>NZ_CP055883.1:0-4797943 GCF_013615235.1 Enterobacter sp. RHBSTW-00975 | reverse complement strand
GGCTGACTCCACTCGAACAATAAAAGAAAACTATTGAATATTCATGATTGTTGGCGCACATCGACATGACCCTGTGCAAAAGGGTGATGTGCGAACCGCTATCTGCGGTTATACCCGGCCAGGATCGCTGGATCCCGATCGGGACCGCGGATCATAGCCTAAACTGAGCCAGAGATCTTCTGTTTCTCACAGATTCTTCCCGATTTATCCACAGGAAGATCGGAAACCGGGTAAGTGTAAACGATCCTGGGGCGAGTACCCTACGATTTAGCCCGCATATTGGAAAAATTAATGAGCACAGACAATTTCTTGCTTAAATGATCTAACGAAGATCCGGGACGATCCTTGCGCTTTGTTTGGGAGGCCGTATAATCCTCGACCCGGCGCGTGGTGCTCATCTTCCTGCGTCGTCCGTTGCTCATTTTCCACGCGAAAACGTGCGGAAATACGCGGGAAATAAGGAAAGAGAATTGACTCCGGAGTGTACAATTATTACAATCCGGCCTCTTTAATCACCCACGCTGAGGCGTTAGTCGTTCGAAACTCGTTCGGGTATACGCAAAAGTCAGTGAATTTATTCAAGTTTAGGTAGAAATCGCCATGAAACGCACTTTTCAACCGTCTGTACTGAAGCGCAACCGTTCTCACGGCTTCCGTGCTCGTATGGCTACTAAAAATGGTCGTCAGGTTCTGGCACGTCGTCGTGCTAAAGGCCGCGCTCGTCTGACCGTTTCCAAGTAATAAAGCTAACCCCTGAGTGGTTAAGCTAGCATTTCCCAGGGAGTTACGTTTGTTAACTCCCACTCATTTCACTTTCGTCTTCCAGCAGCCACAACGGGCTGGCACGCCGCAAATCACCATCCTCGGCCGCCTGAATTCGCTGGGGCATCCCCGCATCGGTCTTACTGTCGCCAAGAAAAACGTTAAGCGTGCGCATGAACGCAATCGGATTAAACGTCTGACGCGTGAAAGCTTCCGTTTACGTCAACACGAACTGCCTTCAATGGATTTCGTGGTGGTGGCTAAAAAAGGGGTTGCCGACCTCGATAACCGTGCTCTCTCGGAAGCGTTGGAAAAATTATGGCGCCGCCATTGTCGCCTGGCTCGCGGGTCCTGATAGCCCTCATTCGGGTCTATCAACGCCTGATTAGTCCGCTACTCGGGCCGCACTGCCGTTTCACGCCAACATGCTCAAGCTACGGAATTGAGGCATTGCGCAGGTTTGGAGTGATAAAAGGCAGTTGGTTGACGGTGAAACGCGTATTAAAATGCCACCCTTTACACCCAGGTGGAGACGATCCCGTCCCGCCAGGACCCTTTGATACCAGAGAACACTAACGATGGATTCGCAACGCAATCTTCTTATCATCGCTTTGTTGTTCGTGTCTTTCATGATCTGGCAGGCATGGGAGCAGGATAAAAATCCTCAACCCCAGCAGCAGACCACGCAGACTACGACCACCGCAGCGGGTAGCGCCGCCGACCAGGGCGTACCGGCCAGTGGCCAGGGGAAACAGATTACGGTTAAGACCGATGTGCTTGAGCTGACTATCAACACCCGTGGTGGTGATGTTGAGCAGGCGCTGCTGTTGACCTACCCAAAAGAGCTGAAGTCTAACGAACCGTTCCAGTTACTGGAAACCACGCCTGAGTTTATCTACCAGGCCCAGAGCGGCCTGACCGGTCGTGATGGCCCGGATAACCCGGCTAACGGTGCGCGTCCACTGTACAACGTCGAGAAAGAGACCTTCGTACTGGCTGATGGTCAGAACGAAATCGCTATCCCGATGACCTACACCGACGCCGCGGGCAACACCTTCACCAAAACCTTCACCCTGAAACGCGGTGAATATGCGGTGAACGTGGGCTACAGCGTTCAGAACACCGGTGCGAAACCGCTGGAACTGTCGACCTTTGGTCAGCTGAAGCAGTCCATCAATCTGCCGTCTCACCGTGACACCGGAAGCAGCAACTTTGCGCTGCATACCTTCCGTGGCGCGGCGTACTCCACGCCTGATGCGAAGTACGAGAAATACAAATTCGACACCATTGCCGATAACGAAAACCTGAACGTCAGCGCTAAAGGCGGTTGGGTGGCAATGCTGCAGCAGTATTTCGCCACTGCGTGGGTGCCAACGAACGACGGTACTAACAACTTCTATACCGCGAACCTGGGTAACGGTCTTGCAGCCATTGGCTACAAATCTCAGCCGGTTCTGGTACAGCCGGGTCAAACCGGTAAGCTGGCAAGCACCCTGTGGGTCGGTCCGGAAATCCAGGACAAAATGGCTGCCGTTGCGCCGCACCTGGATCTGACCGTGGACTACGGCTGGTTGTGGTTCATCTCTCAGCCGCTGTTTAAGCTGCTGAAGTTCATCCACAGCTTCCTGGGTAACTGGGGCTTCTCCATCATCGTTATCACCTTCATCGTACGTGGCATCATGTACCCGCTGACTAAAGCGCAGTACACCTCCATGGCGAAGATGCGTATGCTGCAGCCTAAGATTCAGGCAATGCGTGAGCGTCTGGGCGATGACAAACAGCGTCAGAGCCAGGAGATGATGGCCCTGTATAAAGCAGAGAAAGTGAACCCACTGGGTGGTTGCTTCCCGCTGCTGATTCAGATGCCAATCTTCCTTGCTCTGTACTACATGCTGATGGGTTCCGTTGAGCTGCGCCACGCGCCGTTCGCCCTGTGGATCCATGACCTGTCTGCACAGGACCCGTACTACATCCTGCCGATCCTGATGGGCGTAACGATGTTCTTCATCCAGAAGATGTCGCCGACCACCGTGACCGACCCGATGCAGCAGAAGATCATGACCTTTATGCCGGTCATCTTCACCGTGTTCTTCCTGTGGTTCCCGTCAGGTCTGGTGCTGTACTATATCGTCAGCAACCTGGTGACCATTATCCAGCAGCAGCTGATTTACCGTGGTCTGGAAAAACGTGGCCTGCATAGCCGCGAAAAGAAAAAGTCCTGATTCGGTAAGTTAACGCTAAAATAAGGGCGGTCGATTGACCGCCTTTTTTATTTGTATTGAACGAGACCAACCATGAGCCATAACGACACTATCGTCGCCCAGGCAACCCCACCGGGACGCGGTGGTGTAGGCATTCTGCGTATCTCCGGCCTGAAGGCCCGCGAGGTCGCCGAAGCGGTGCTGGGTAAACTGCCAAAGCCGCGCTACGCTGATTATCTGCCGTTTAAAGACACTGACGGCACGCCGCTGGACCAGGGCATTGCGCTGTGGTTCCCGGGCCCGAACTCCTTTACCGGAGAAGACGTGCTGGAGCTGCAGGGCCACGGTGGCCCGGTCATCCTCGACCTGCTGTTAAAACGCATTCTGACGCTGCCGGGCCTGCGCATTGCAAAGCCAGGTGAGTTCTCCGAGCGTGCCTTCCTGAACGACAAGCTCGACCTCGCACAGGCAGAAGCAATTGCTGACCTGATCGACGCCAGCTCCGAGCAGGCAGCCCGCTCCGCACTGAACTCGCTTCAGGGCGCATTCTCGGCGCGCGTGAATCATCTTGTGGAAGCACTTACTCACCTGCGTATCTATGTCGAAGCGGCTATCGATTTCCCGGATGAGGAGATCGACTTCCTCTCAGACGGTAAAATTGAAGCTCAGCTCAATAGCGTGATGGCCGATCTCGACGCGGTGCGTGCCGAAGCACGTCAGGGTAGCCTGCTGCGCGAGGGGATGAAGGTCGTGATTGCGGGCCGCCCTAACGCCGGTAAATCGAGCCTGCTCAACGCCCTGGCGGGCCGTGAAGCGGCGATCGTCACCGACATCGCCGGTACCACCCGTGACGTGCTGCGTGAGCATATTCATATCGACGGTATGCCGCTGCACATCATCGACACGGCAGGTCTTCGCGACGCCAGTGACGAAGTAGAGCGCATCGGTATCGAACGTGCCTGGCAAGAGATTGAGCAGGCTGACCGCGTGCTGTTTATGGTGGACGGTACCACGACCGATGCCGTTGATCCGGCGGACATCTGGCCAGACTTTATTGCCCGCCTGCCGGCAAAACTGCCGATCACCGTGGTGCGTAACAAAGCGGATGTGACCGGCGAAACGCTGGGTATTAGTGAAGTGAATGGCCACTCACTTATTCGCCTGTCGGCCCGTACCGGTGAAGGCGTTGACGACCTGCGCAACCATCTCAAACAGAGCATGGGCTTTGATACCAGTATGGAAGGCGGCTTCCTTGCGCGCCGTCGTCACCTTCAGGCGCTGGAAGACGCGGCACGCCACCTCGATCAGGGGAAAGCGCAGCTGCTTGGCGCATGGGCGGGTGAACTGCTGGCTGAAGAGCTGCGTCTGGCGCAGCAAAATCTGAGTGAGATAACCGGCGAATTTACCTCGGACGATCTGCTGGGACGGATTTTCTCGAGCTTCTGTATTGGCAAATAATTACCGCTGATTAAAGGTGATTTCCTCCCCGGAAATCACCTTTGTCCAAATGGCAACTCGCCTAATCCCTTTTATCCCCCTATTCTGCTTGCCTGCATCTATGGGGGGTTTATGGCTCGTTTTCTGTTTTGTAGTTTTGCGCTGGTTCTGCTTTATCCATCGGGTATTGATATGTATCTGGTGGGACTGCCGCACATTGCCCGCGATCTGGGTGCCAGCGAGGCGCAGCTGCATATTGCGTTTTCGGCCTATCTCGCCGGGATGGCATCATCGATGGTATTTGCCGGGAAAATCGCGGACAAAGCGGGTCGTCAGCCCGTGGCCATTACCTGTGCCATCATCTTCGCGCTGGCGTCAATGCTCTGCTCCCTGGCCCAGGACAGTACCCTGTTCCTGACAGGACGCTTTATCCAGGGGATAGGTGCCGGTGGCTGTTATGTGGTGGCCTTCGCCATCCTGCGCGATACCTTAAGCGCCCAGCGCCGTGCCAAAGTGCTTTCCATGCTCAACGGTATTACCTGCATCATTCCGGTGATGGCGCCGGTGGTGGGCTATCTGATCATGCTGAAATTCCCGTGGCAGAGCCTGTTCTGGACGATGGCGGCCATGGGTGCGCTGGTCTTTATCCTCTCGATCACGGTGCTGAAAGAGACCCATCCAGGCTCGCAAAACGCAGGCCATACGGCAACCCTTCATCCGGCCGAGACGCTGCTAAACCGCTTTTTCCTGAGTCGCCTGGCCATTACCACACTGAGCGTGGCAGTGATCCTGACGTATGTAAACGTTTCCCCGGTGTTGCTGATGGAGACCATGGGGTTTGATCGCGGTGAGTATTCCACCGTGATGGCACTTACCGCGATGGTCAGTATGGCCGTCTCGTTCTCGACGCCGTTCGCACTGAATATCTTCCGTCAGCGCACGCTCATGCTAACCTCGCAGGTGCTGTTCCTCGCTGCGGGGGGGATTCTGGCGACCACCAGCACACATGCGCTGATGCTGGTAGGGATTACGCTGATTTGCGCCGGCTTCTCCGTCGGCTTTGGCGTGGCGATGAGTCAGGCACTTGGCCCGTTCTCGCTGCGCGCGGGTGTGGCAAGCTCGGTGCTGGGTATTGCACAGGTCTGCGGTTCGTCGCTGTGGATATGGCTGGCGGCGGTCATCGGCCTTAATGCGCTCAATATGCTGATCGGGATTCTGATTGGTTGTAGCATGCTCTGCATCACCTTACTTATGGTCATCCAGCCCGCGGCCCATTATGAAGAAGCCAATCAGCAGTCTCGATCTTAACCTGTTGTTGTGCCTGCAGCTTTTGCTGCAGGAGCGCAGCGTAACCAAAGCCGCGAAACGGATGAACGTGACCCCGTCCGCGGTAAGTAAATCGCTGGCGAAACTGCGCGACTGGTTTGACGATCCGCTGTTTGTGAAAACACCGTTAGGCCTGCTGCCGACACCGCTGACGATGAGTCTGGAGCAGGATCTGGCCGACTGGATGCAGATTGGCAATCAGATCCTCGATAAATTCCATCATGACTCCCCGGGCGGGCTGACGTTCGTGCTGGCCGCGGAAACGCCTCTGATGCTGATCCGCTTTAATGCCCTGCTCGAGCAGGTCAATCAGCGCTATCCACAGGCCACGGTAAAGATGCGCCACTGGGATTACGACTCGGTGGATGCCATTACGCGCGGAGAAGTCGATCTTGGCTTCACGGGCCGTGAAACACATCCGCGCTCCCGCGAGCTGTTGAAGCTGATGCCGTGGTTTATCGACTACGAAATTCTGTTCAGCGACCGCCCCTGCGTCTATTTGCGCGAAGATCATCCGGCTCTTCAGGAAGAGTGGAACCTGGAGACTTTCCTGCGCTATCCGCATATCAGCATCTTCTGGGAGCGCAGCGACACCTGGGCGCTTGATGAGGTGCTCAGAGAGATGGGACGTGAGCGTAATATCGCCATGAGCCTGCCCGGTTTCGAACAGTCGATGTTTATGGCGGCGCAGCCAGGCCATAACTACATCGCCACGGCGCCACACTACTGCCATCACTATAATCAACTCCACCAGCGTAAGCTGATCGCCCTGCCCATTCCCATTGATGAAGCCCAGGCTGAAAAACTGACCGTTCCTTTCACGCTGATCTGGCATAAACGAAACAGCCATAATCCGAAAATCCTCTGGCTCCGTGAGACAATCAAAGCGCTATATGCCGCTCCAGCGCTTATTTTTGCCTAAGAAAATGTAAAGTTGGGTGCTCAGGCTTCTCTTACTCCCATTTACTGATTAAAACAGAAGGCAAGTTAAGCGATAATCATGTAACCGTTTAACCGAATACGACCATTATCAAGGAGCGAAAAATGGCAACGCACTTTGCAAGAGGGATACTGACAGAGGGACATCTCGTATCGGCCAGAATTTCATCCGCGTGTCACCAGGAAGCACGTAAACTGCCGGAGCATCGCCGGACGCGGTTTTTGGCATCCCGCGCGCTTCTCGCTGAGCTGATGTTCATGCTGTACGGCACCAGTGAACTGCCGGATATCCTCACCCAACCTGAAGGCCGCCCGGTCTTTGCCGACCCGGAGCTGCCGCGTTTCTCCATTGCCTATACGGGCAATATCATTGGCGTCGCGCTCACCACTGAAGGGGATTGCGGCCTGGACATGGAGCTTCAGCACGCAACCCGCGGCTTCCACGGCGCGAACCCGCACGATGACTACCCGCTTTCCAGCAATGAAAAGCTGTGGGTGCGTAACCAGAACGATCCCATCGAGGCCAGAGCTCAGCTCATTACCTTACGCCAGAGCATTCGAAAGCTCTGTGGCTGTGCATCAGACGACGCCAGCCTGCTGCAATTGCTTCCCGGCTCCGGACGTCTGCGTTCCGCTAAAGCCACGCTGGTAGAGGCGCTCAGCGATGCCGAAGACGTACTGATTTGGTCCATCGCGGTGACCCCCGCCATCGAACGATTGAAAATCTGGGAATTTGACAGTCAACACGGATGGAGTAGCCTTCCGGATGTGCCCGAGCGAGCCAACGAACCCGCCGCACGCCTGATGAGATTAACCAGTTTACCGGCAGAAAAAGCATATACCCTTAGCTGATCCATTCAGGGTCATCATGATGAAACAGGAGTAATCATGTCTGATACGTTGAAAGTTGTTACGTTACTGGGAAGCCTGCGCAAAGGTTCATTTAACGGGATGGTTGCCCGCACGCTGCCTCAGCTGGCACCGGCAGGTATGGACATTAGCGCCCTGCCATCGATTGGCGACATTCCGCTTTACGACGCGGATGTGCAGCAGGAAGAAGGGTTTCCACAGAGCGTAGAAGCGCTTGCAGAGCAGATCCGCCAGGCCGACGGCGTGGTGATTGTTACGCCTGAATATAACTACTCCGTCCCGGGTGGCCTGAAGAACGCCATTGACTGGTTATCCCGTCTCCCGGAGCAACCGCTGTCGGGTAAACCGGTGCTGATCCAGACCAGCTCTATGGGCGCGATTGGCGGGGCACGCTGCCAGTACCATCTGCGTCAGATCCTGGTCTTCCTGGATGCGATGGTAATGAACAAACCGGAATTTATGGGGGGCGTGATTCAGAACAAGGTCGACCCGCAGACGGGTGAAGTGGTGGATCAAAGTACGCGTGACCATCTTTCTGGCCAGCTCACCGCGTTTGGTGATTATATTAAGCGAGTGAAAGCTTAAACGTAGCCTGACACCCTCACTCTGGCCCTCTCCCACAGGGAGAGGGCGCAAACACAAAAGCCCTTTTCGTCGAAAAGGGCTTTCTGTTTATTTGGCATCAATAAAAACAATCTTCAGCACAAACAGCAGCGCCACAATGATGACGCACGGGCTGAGGTCGCGGAAGCGACCGGTACCAATCTTCATGACGCAGTAGGAGATAAAGCCCAGCGCGATACCTTCAGTGATCGAGAAGCTAAACGGCATCATCACCGCGGTAATAAACGCAGGCACCGCTTCGGTTAAATCATCCCACTTCACGCGCGACAGGCTGGAGGTCATTAACACCCCCACGTAGATCAGCGCGCCGGCTGCCGCATACGGAGGCACCATGCCCGCCAGCGGCGACAGGAAGATCACCAGCAGGAACAGGATACCCACCACAACAGCCGTCAGACCGGTACGGCCACCCACAGAGACACCTGAAGAGGATTCAATGTAAGCGGTAACAGACGATGTACCGATAAACGCGCCGGTGACAGAGGAGACACTGTCAACGAACAGCGCCTGCTTCATGCGAGGGAATTTCCCATTCTCATCCGCCAGGCCGGCTTTGTCGGTCACGCCAATCAGCGTACCGGAGGAGTCAAACAGGTTAACCAGCATGAAGGAGAAAATCACGCCCGCCAGACCCAGGTTCAGGGAGCCTGCCAGATCGACGTGCCCAATGACGGTAGATACGCTCGGTGGCGCGGAGACAATCCCTTTGTACTGCACATCGCCCAGCATCCAGCCCAGCAGCGTGGTGACCACGATAGAAACCAGCACGGCCGCATGAATATTGCGCGAAGCCAGGATAGCGATGATAAAGAAGCCCAGCACGCCCAGCAGCACGTTGTGCGAGGTCAGGTGACCGATGCTCACCAGCGTGTCCGGGTTAGCCACGATAACGCCTGCGTTTTTCAGACCCATCATGCCGATAAACAGACCAATACCGCTGGTAATGCCCACGCGCAGGCTCACCGGAATATTGGCTATCATCCAGTAACGTACGCGGAAAATGGTCAGCAACAGCAGGCCAACCGCGCCCCAGAAGATAGCACCCATGCCGACCTGCCATGGCAGACCCATCGCCTGGACGACCACGAACGCGAAGAAAGCGTTCAGACCCATTGCCGGGGCCAGCGCCACGGGCAGGTTAGCGAACACACCCATCAGGATACTGCCCAGCGCAGCGATCAGACAGGTGGTCACGAAGACGGCGCTGGTGTCCATGCCAGCAACGCCCAGAATTTGTGGGTTAACAAAAACGATATAGACCATCGTCAGGAAGGTGGTGAAACCGGCGATCACTTCGGTGCGTGCCGTTGTGCCGTGCTCACGCAGTTTAAACACGCGCTCAAGCAGACCCTGACCAGATGTCTGGGTAGTGTGTTGTTGACTCATCATCAATTTCCGAACAAGGAGGGAAAATTCGTCGCTATCCTATACCAAAATGCGACAATAGTGGCGGTTACGAGAGACATTTTTTCATTGATTTTGCTTATACGGCAACGATTGCGTCTCATTAAACTGCCGTACGTAAACGTTAAACTTGTAAAAAGGGAAAGGCATGTCCGGAATTGAAGCGGTATTTTTCGACTGCGACGGTACGCTGGTCGACAGTGAGGTCATTTGTTCCCGCGCGTATGTGACCATGTTCAGGGAATTTGGCATTACGCTGGATCTCGAAGAGGTGTTTAAACGCTTTAAGGGCGTGAAGCTCTACGAGATCATCGACATCATTAACGAAGAGCACGGTGTGGATCTGGCGAAAGCAGATCTGGAGCCGGTCTACCGCGCCGAGGTCGCACGCCTCTTCGACTCCGAGCTGGAGGTCATTGCCGGGGCGAATGCGCTTCTGGATGCGATGACGGTGCCCATCTGCGTGGTCTCGAACGGTCCGGTCAGCAAAATGCAGCACTCGCTGGGTAAGCTTGAAATGTTGCACCACTTCCCGGAAAAACTGTTCAGCGGCTACGATATCCAGCGCTGGAAGCCAGACCCGGCGTTGATGTTCCATGCAGCAAAAGCGATGAACGTTAACGTGGCGAACTGCATTCTGGTGGATGACTCTTCTGCGGGAGCGCAGTCGGGGATTGATGCGGGTATGGAGGTGTTTTACTTCTGCGCCGATCCGCACAACAAACCGATCGATCATCCAAAAGTGACGACCTTCACCGATCTGGCGCAGCTGCCAGAATTGTGGAAGGCTCGCGGGTGGAATATTACTCGCTAAAAAAAGCCGGATAGCGCTGACGCTTATCCGGCCTATAAGGTTCGCAGGCCCGGTAAGCGCAGCAGCACCGGGCATGTTAGCGCATCACTCTTTCGGATCTTTACCCGCCAGCAGCTTGTCCAGCTCATCGCCGCCAACGTGACGGAAATCCTGTCCTTTCACGAAGTAGAAGATGTATTCGCAAATGTTCTGGCAACGGTCACCGATACGCTCGATTGAGCGCGCGCAGAACAGCGCGGTCAGGACGCTTGGGATCGTACGGGAGTCTTCCATCATGTAGGTCATCAGCTGACGCACGATGCCTTCATACTCCTGGTCGACCTTTTTGTCTTCACGGTAGATACGTACCGCTTCGTCCAGATCCATTCGCGCAAAGGCATCCAGTACGTCATGCAGCATCTGCACGGTATGACGACCCAGCGACTCGAGGCTCACCAGCAGTGGCTGGTGCTGCTGAGAGAATTTCTCCAGCGCGGTGCGGCAGATTTTATCCGCAACGTCACCAATACGCTCCAGCTCGGCGATGGTTTTGATGATCGCCATAACCAGACGCAGGTCGCTCGCCGTTGGCTGACGCTTGGCGATAATACGCACGCAGGCTTCATCAATGGCGACTTCCATCATATTGACGTTTTTATCACCTTCGATAACGCGCTTCGCCAGCTCGCTGTCCTGGTTGTGCATCGCGGTAATGGCATCGGAAAGCTGCTGCTCAACCATGCCACCCATGGTCATCACCTGAGTGCGAATACTTTCCAGCTCTGCGTTGAACTGGCCTGAAATGTGTTTGTTAAGATTGAGATTGTCCATAGCGCGCTCCTGAATCAACCGTAACGACCGGTGATATAGTCTTCTGTTTGCTTTTTAGCGGGCTTGGTGAACAGATCGTCCGTATTACTGAACTCAATCAACTCGCCCAGGTACATAAACGCCGTGTAATCGGAACAACGCGCAGCCTGCTGCATGTTGTGGGTCACGATAACCACGGTGTAATCCTGCTTCAGCTCGGTGATCAACTCTTCAATACGGCCGGTTGAGATCGGGTCCAGAGCTGAACACGGCTCATCCAGCAACAACACTTCCGGGCGAATGGCGATACCACGCGCAATGCACAGACGCTGCTGCTGACCACCGGAGAGAGAGTAACCGCTCTGGTGCAACTTATCTTTGGTTTCGTTCCATAATGCGGCCTTGGTCAAAGCCCACTGAACGCGCTCATCCATATCCGTACGGGAGAGCTTTTCAAACAGACGTACGCCAAAGGCGATGTTGTCATAGATGGACATCGGGAACGGCGTCGGTTTCTGGAACACCATCCCAACTTTCGCACGCAGCAGGGCGATATCCTGGCTGTTGGTCAGAATGTTATCGCCGTCCAGGATGATTTCACCTTCGGCACGCTGCTCCGGATAGAGCGAATACATTTTGTTAAAGGTACGCAGTAGCGTGGATTTACCACAGCCAGACGGACCGATAAATGCCGTGACCTGGTTCCTGGCGATATCCAGGTTGATGTTCTTCAGGGCATGGAATTTGCCGTAGTAGAAGTTCAAATCACGAACCTGAATCTTACCCGGGGCAGTATCAACCATACTCATTGACTCATTTCCTCATTCGGCGCCGCGATCTGCCGCGCCGTAAAAATTTAACCGTGTTTCTGCTTCGCGAAAATGACGCGCGCCAGAATGTTCAGCAACAGTACGCAAAGGGTAATGATCAGCACCCCGGCCCAGGCCAGCTGCTGCCATTCCGCGAATGGGCTCATCGCAAATTTAAAAATCGTCACCGGCAGGTTGGCGATCGGCTGCATCATGTCCGTACTCCAGAACTGGTTGGAGAGGGCAGTAAACAGCAGCGGTGCCGTTTCGCCTGCAATACGGGCAATGGCCAGCAGGATACCGGTCATGATCCCCGATACGGAGGCTTTCAGCGTAATCGCGGAGATCATTTTCCACTTCGGCGTGCCCAGCGCGTAAGCCGCTTCACGCAGGCTATCCGGCACCAGTTTCAGCATGTTCTCGGTGGTACGAATGACGATAGGTACCTGCAGCAACGCCAGCGCAATCACACCTGCCCAGCCGGAGAAGTGTTCCATTTGCGCCACCACAATGGTGTAAACAAACAGACCGACCACGATAGACGGCGCAGACAGCAGGATGTCGTTAATGAAACGAATCACCTCTGCCAGCCAGGATTTACGCCCGTACTCCGCCAGATAAATCCCCGCCATAATGCCAAGCGGCGTACCAACTACCGTCGCCCAGAGGATCAGCAAACCGCTTCCCGCCAGGGCATTCGCCAGGCCGCCGCCCGCCGTATTTGGCGGCGGCGTCATCTCGGTGAACAGTGACAGCGACATCCCGTCGATGCCGCGCACAACGGTCGAGAACAGGATCCAGACCAGCCAGAACAGACCGAACGCCATCGTTGCCATTGAGAGCGTCAACGCAACGCGGTTTTTGAAACGACGCTTCGCCTGCATTTTGCGACGGGATTCCGCCAGCGCAGTGGTGCTTTGCATTTCGAGAGTTGCCATTAGCGTGCCCCCTCATTTTTTGCGAGACGCAGGATCATCAGCTTGGAGATCGCCAGCACAATGAAGGTAATCACAAACAGGATCAGGCCCAGTTCCATCAGCGCCGCGACGTGCAGTCCGGATTCCGCTTCGGCAAATTCATTCGCCAGTGCGGAAGTAATACTGTTACCCGGCATGTAGAGGGAGGCGCTATCGAGCTGGTAGGTGTTACCGATAATAAAGGTCACCGCCATGGTTTCACCCAAAGCACGGCCTAACCCCAGCATGACGCCGCCAATCACCCCATTTTTGGTGAACGGAAGGACGATGCGCCAGATAACTTCCCAGGTGGTGCAGCCGATGCCGTAGGCCGACTCTTTCATCATCACCGGCGTTTGTTCGAAGACATCGCGCATTACCGCCGCAATGTACGGAATAATCATAATGGCGAGGATCACCCCCGCAGCCAGAATACCGATACCGAAAGCCGGGCCAGAGAACAGGGTACCGACAAACGGAATGGCGGAGAGAACATTCCCCACCGGTTCCTGGAAGTACGTTGCGAACAGGGGAGCAAAGATAAACAGGCCCCACATGCCGTACACGATACTTGGAATAGCGGCCAGCAGTTCAATGGCGATACCCAGTGGACGACGCAGCCAGCCCGGCGCCAGTTCCGTCAGGAACAGGGCAATACCAAAGCTCACCGGCACCGCAATCAGCAGGGCGATAAACGACGTCACCAGCGTGCCGTAAATCGGCACCAGCGCACCGTAGATATCGTTCGGCGCATCCCACTCTTTGGTCCACAGGAAGGAGAAACCGAATTTCTGGATGCTCGGCCAGGAGGAGAAAATCAGGGACACGATAATGCCGCCCAGCAGCAATAGCACAATCAGCGCAGCCAGTTTGACCAGCGCGCTGAAAATCATGTCACCTTTTTTACCCGGAGGGTTAAATGCAGGCTTTGTTGCAGCCATAAATCACTCTTCTGTTAAACGCGTTTACGAAATCGGCGGGTAGCGCGAGCGCCACCCGCCATTTTCGTCAGAATACTAAATTAATACAATGCTTTACCGCTGCTGTCTTTCACGTTGGTTTTCCATGCAGCGCGAATCTGCTCAACCACGTTGTCCGGCAGGGTGGCGTAATCCAGCGCGTTAGCCTGTTTGCCGCCGTTTTTGTACGCCCAGTCAAAGAACTTCAACACTTCAGCGCCCTGCTCAGGTTTCTTCTGCTCTTTGTGAACCAGAATGAAGGTGGTAGAGGTGATTGGCCACGCACCTTCGCCTTTCTGGTTAGTCAGATCCTGAGCGAAGGATTTGCTCCAGTCAGCGCCTTTTGCAGCGTTAGCAAAGTTCTCTTCAGTCGGGCTGACTGGCTTGCCATCGGCAGAAACCAGTTTGGTGTAGGACAGGTTGTTCTGCTTAGCATACGCATACTCTACATAGCCGATAGAACCAGGCAGACGCTGTACGAACGCGGCGATACCGTCGTTGCCTTTACCACCCAGACCGGTTGGCCAGTTAACGGTAGAGCCGGAACCGACTTTAGATTTCCACTCTTCGTTCACTTTCGCCAGGTAGCTGGTGAAAACGAAAGAGGTACCGGAACCATCTGCACGACGAACCACTGCGATGTTCTGCGAAGGCAGTTTGACACCCGGGTTCAGTTTGGTGATGGCTTCGTCATCCCATTTTTTGATTTTACCGAGGTAGATGTCACCCAGGGTTTTGCCGTCCAGGACCAGCTCGCCTGATTTCAGGCCTGGAATGTTAACGGCCAGCACAACACCACCGATAACGGTCGGGAACTGAAACAGGCCTTCCTGCGCCAGTTTGTCATCAGACAGTGGAGCGTCTGATGCGCCGAAATCAACGGTATTCGCGGTAATTTGTTTTACGCCACCGGAGGAGCCGATACCCTGATAGTTAACCTTGTTACCGGTTTCTTTCTGGTAGGTATCCGCCCATTTGGCATACACCGGCGCAGGGAAGGTTGCACCAGCGCCAGTCAGGCTTGCTTCTGCAAATACAGAGAACGCGCTCAGAGATAAGGTCGCGGCGACAACAGTTGCGACAGTGGTACGCATAACTTTCATAATGTCTCCTGCAAGATTTTCGTAAATCGTTGTTTAGTGGCTACGATGAGCAAAATAGGACAAACAGGTGACAGATAAATGTACGAATTATGACAGTTTTATGACAATGAAAATTTAGCTTAAATATCAGTAAAAATTCATTTAATTATCATCTAGTTAACCACTTACATGACAGCAAGTTTTCAGAAATATTTTCTTTATGTGACACTGAAAAAAGTAGCTGAAGATGACAGATTGTCATAAATAAAAATGCGGATGGGTTGATTAAAAACAAACCAGGAAGGGTAAAAAAGCTCCACCCGAAGGTGGAGCCTGAGGGGATTATTCTACGGTGACCGATTTCGCCAGGTTACGTGGCTGGTCAACGTCAGTGCCTTTGATCAGCGCGACGTGATAGGCCAGCAACTGCAGCGGAACGGTGTAGAAGATAGGGGCAATCACCTCTTCCACATGCGGCATCTCGATGATGTGCATATTGTCGCTGCTCGCAAAGCCGGCGTCTTTATCGGCGAAGACGTACAGTACACCACCGCGGGCGCGGACTTCTTCGATATTGGACTTCAGTTTTTCCAGCAGTTCGTTGTTAGGTGCCACAACGATGACCGGCATGTCTGCGTCAATCAGCGCCAGCGGGCCGTGTTTCAGCTCGCCTGCTGCGTAAGCTTCCGCGTGGATGTAGGAGATCTCTTTCAGCTTCAACGCGCCTTCCAGCGCAATTGGATACTGATCGCCACGGCCGAGGAACAGGGCGTGATGTTTGTCAGAGAAATCTTCCGCCAGCGCTTCAATGCGTTTGTCCTGAGACAGCATCTGCTCAATACGGCTTGGCAGCGCCTGCAGGCCATGAACGATGTCATGCTCAACAGCCGCATCCTGCCCTTTCAGACGCGCCAGTTTCGCCACCAGCATCAGCAGAACGGTCAGCTGAGTGGTAAACGCTTTGGTGGAGGCCACGCCGATTTCCGTACCTGCGTTGGTCATCAGCGCCAGATCGGATTCACGAACCAGCGAAGAACCCGGCACGTTACAGATGGCCAGAGAGCCCAGATAACCCAGCTCTTTAGAGAGACGCAGCGCCGCCAGGGTGTCCGCCGTTTCGCCAGACTGGGAAAGGGTGATCATCAGGCTATTACGACGCACCGCGGATTTGCGGTAGCGGAATTCTGAAGCAATTTCCACATCACACGGAACACCGGCCAGGGATTCAAACCAGTAGCGTGAGACCATACCGGAGTTGTAGGAGGTACCGCAGGCCACGATCTGAATATGCTCAACCTTACCGAGCAGCTCATTGGCGTTGGCGCCCAGTTCGCTCAGGTCCACCTCGCCGTGGCTGATGCGCCCGGTCAGGGTGTTTTTGATGGCGTTCGGCTGCTCGTAAATTTCTTTCTGCATGTAGTGACGGTAAGCGCCTTTGTCGCCTGCGTCGTACTGCAGATTGGATTCGATCTCCGGGCGTTTCACCTGCTCGCCTTTGGTATCGAATACCGTCACGCTGCGACGCGTCACTTCCGCGATATCACCCTCTTCCAGGAAGATAAAGCGACGGGTAACCGGCAGAAGTGCCAGCTGGTCAGAGGCGATAAAGTTCTCGCCCATGCCCAGACCGATAACCATTGGGCTACCGGAACGTGCGGCCAGCAGCGTGGATGGATCGCGTGAATCCATGATTACCGTACCGTACGCACCGCGCAGCTGAGGGATCGCGCGCAGCACCGCTTCACGCAGTGTACCGCCCTGCTCCAGCTCCCAGTGAACCAGGTGAGCAATAACTTCGGTGTCGGTTTCAGAGACGAAGGTATAGCCGCGCGCTTTAAGTTCTTCGCGCAGCGGTTCGTGGTTTTCGATAATGCCGTTATGCACGACCACGATGTGTTCGGACACATGCGGGTGCGCATTGCCTTCTGACGGTTCGCCGTGGGTCGCCCAGCGGGTGTGCGCAATACCCGTGCCACCGTGCAGCGGATGATCTTCCGCAGCCTGGGCCAGCATCTGCACTTTACCGAGACGACGCAGACGGGTCATATGCCCTTCTGCATCCACAACTGCCAGACCGGCAGAGTCGTAACCACGGTATTCCAGACGACGTAAACCTTCGAGAAGGATTTCAGCAATATCACGCTGCGCAACTGCGCCAACAATTCCACACATAGTTTAATTTCCTGATTATGGCGTTATGCCATGCGTTGTCGCTGACCTGTATTTGCCCTTTCCGGGCACCCCGAGCCTTGTAGAGAGTGGGGTTATTGTTATAAGTACTGCCTTTGGGGGGAGGATTATGTTATCCCCTCACCCCATCCCTCTCCCCAGAGGGGCGAGGGCGAAAAACACCGCACCGAACGAGCGCTCTCCTCACGGGAGAGAGCAGGGTGCAGGTCGTTACTTTTTCTTCACCGGGCGTTTCCAGCCCTGCTTGTGAACCTGCGGCACGCGGCTCAGCACCAGCTCATTGTCGGCAACATCGCGCGTCACGGTCGTCCCGGCGGCAATGGTTACCCCGTTCCCGACCGTCACCGGTGCCACCAGCTGTGTATCAGAACCGACAAACACATCATCACCGATGATGGTTTTAAACTTGTTTGCACCGTCATAGTTGCAGGTGATTGTTCCTGCACCAATGTTCACGTTATCGCCAATTTCTGCATCGCCCAGGTAGGTTAAATGGCCGGCTTTGGAACCTTTGCCCAGACGCGCTTTTTTCATCTCAACGAAGTTGCCAACATGGGCGCCTTCGAGCAATTCAGCGCCAGGGCGCAGGCGTGCGAACGGCCCAATGGTGCATGCCGCGTCCAGATGTGCATCTTCAACCACGCTGTACGGGCTAATGTCGCAGTCGTCACCGATGACGCTGTTTTTGATAACACAACCGGCACCAATTTTGACGCGGTGGCCAAGCGTGACGTTGCCTTCAAAGATAACGTTAGTATCGATTTCAACGTCGCGCCCGTGAGATAAGGTCCCGCGCAGATCGAAACGCGCCGGGTCACGCAGCATAACGCCTGCCAGGAGCAGTTTTTCAGCCTGTTCGGACTGATAAACGCGTTCCAGGCGGGAAAGCTGAAGGCGGTTATTCACCCCTTCGGTTTCGCTAATGCGTGCCGGATGAACCGCCGCAATCTCACGCCCTTCCTGATAGGCCATCGCGATGATGTCGGTGATGTAGTACTCACCCTGCGCATTATTGTTGTTGAGCTTCGACAGCCAGCGCTTCAGGTCCGCGCCATTGGCAATCAGGATACCGGTGTTGATCTCCTGAATCTGACGCTGTGCGTCGCTGGCATCTTTATGCTCAACGATACCCGTTACGTTACCGTTTTCGCGGGTAATGCGGCCATAGCCGGTCGGATCGTCAAGCACGACGGTTAACAACCCGATGCCACCCTGCGGTTTAGCTTCACGCAGGCGGGCAAGGGTGTCGACAGAGATCAGCGGGACGTCGCCGTAAAGCATCAGAATATCTTCGTCATCCGCAAAGAACGGGGCGGCCTGCTGCATGGCGTGTCCGGTCCCCAACTGTTCTGCCTGAAGCACCCAGTTGAGTTTGTCATCGTTCAGCGTCTTTTTAAGCAGATCGCCGCCGTGACCATAGACCAGATGGACCTGACGGGCACCCAGTTCATTAGCGGCATCAATGACATGCTGCACCATCGGCTTTCCTGCCAGCGTGTGCAGTACCTTTGGAAGATCGGAATACATGCGGGTACCTTTACCGGCGGCAAGGATGACCACGCTCATTGTATTGTTCAACATACGCGTCCTGACTGTAATTTGAGTAAGAAGTTAAACCCGTTGACGTTGAAAATTCTACATATTTTGCGTCATAAAATGGAATGGCGGTAAAACGTTCAACATCAGCCAATAATGGCTATTTGAGGCGATTTTTAGGGGCAGAGTAAACCCCTTTTTCTCTGGAAAATAGCCTTCTCGCGGTAAGTCGCTAGCACACACAATAGCTTAGCTATTCTTTTGGATCATGAATAAAGATCGGTGTGATACGAAACCATAAAAAAAGCCAGCCTGGAAACCAGACTGGCTTTGTGCTTTTCAAGCCGGTGTTACATCGCTTTTTTGGTCAACTCGATAACGCGCAGTTTCGCGATCGCTTTGGCCAGCTCCGCAGACGCCTGAGCGTAATCCACGTCACCATGAGAGCTGCTAATGTGCTCTTCAGCCTTACGCTTCGATTCCAGGGCTCGTGCTTCGTCGAGATCCTGGCCACGAATAGCGGTATCGGCCAGAACGGTCACGCTGCCAGGCTGCACTTCAAGAATGCCGCCGGACAGATAGATAAACTCTTCATGACCGAACTGTTTAACGATGCGGATCATACCAGGCTTAATGGCGGTGAGCAGCGGTGCGTGACCCGGGAAAATACCCAGTTCACCTTCACTACCCGTTACCTGGATTTTCTCGACCAGACCAGAGAACATTTGTTGCTCTGCGCTGACGACGTCCAGGTGGTAAGTCATTGCCATATCACCCTCCGATTAAGGCGTTAAAGTTTTTTGGCTTTTTCCACGGCTTCGTCGATGGAACCAACCATGTAGAACGCCTGCTCCGGCAGGTGATCGTATTCGCCTTCCATTATGCCTTTAAAGCCACGGATGGTGTCTTTCAGGGAAACGTATTTACCCGGAGAACCGGTGAATACTTCCGCAACGAAGAACGGCTGGGACAGGAAGCGCTGGATCTTACGCGCACGTGCTACCACCAGTTTGTCTTCTTCAGACAGCTCATCCATACCCAGGATGGCGATGATGTCTTTCAGTTCCTGGTAACGCTGCAGCAGGGACTGTACGCCACGCGCGGTGTCGTAGTGTTCCTGACCCACAACCAGTGGATCCAGCTGACGGCTGGTGGAGTCAAGCGGGTCAACGGCCGGGTAGATACCCAGAGACGCGATCTGACGGCTCAGTACCACGGTTGCGTCAAGGTGCGCAAAGGTGGTGGCTGGGGATGGGTCAGTCAAGTCATCCGCAGGTACGTATACCGCCTGAACGGAGGTAATAGAACCGGTTTTGGTAGAGGTGATACGTTCCTGAAGAACACCCATCTCTTCCGCCAGCGTCGGCTGATAACCTACCGCTGAAGGCATACGACCCAGCAGTGCAGATACTTCCGTACCGGCCAGGGTGTAACGATAGATGTTATCAACGAACAGCAGAACGTCACGGCCTTCGTCACGGAACTTCTCAGCCATAGTCAGGCCAGTCAGCGCAACGCGCAGACGGTTTCCTGGTGGCTCGTTCATCTGGCCGTAAACCAGGGATACTTTGTCCAGAACGTTGGAGTCGGTCATTTCGTGGTAGAAGTCGTTACCCTCACGAGTACGTTCACCTACGCCCGCAAATACGGAGTAACCGGAGTGCTCGATCGCGATGTTACGGATCAGCTCCATCATGTTTACGGTTTTACCTACACCCGCACCACCGAACAGACCAACTTTACCGCCCTTCGCAAACGGACACATCAGGTCGATAACTTTGATGCCGGTTTCCAGCAGTTCCTGAGAGCTGGACAGCTCTTCGTAGGAAGGTGCTGCGCGGTGGATAGCCCAACGCTCTTCTTCACCGATGTCGCCTTTCATGTCGATTGGTTGACCCAATACGTTCATGATACGACCCAGTGTTGCTTTACCTACCGGGACTTCGATCGGGTGCTCAAGGTCTTTAACTTCCAGACCACGACGCAGACCGTCGGAAGAACCCATCGCGATGGTACGCACGATACCGCCGCCGAGCTGCTGCTGAACTTCCAGCACCAGGCTCTCGTTACCATTCTGTACCTCAAGCGCGTCGTACACGCGTGGTACGGCGTCCTGAGGGAACTCGACGTCCACCACGGCGCCGATTACCTGGACAATCTTTCCAGTAGCCATCTTGAATCCTCTACGTAATTCGTAAACCTGGTTAAACCGCGGCGGCCCCCGAGACGATCTCGGTGAGTTCCTGAGTAATGCTGGCCTGACGAGCTTTGTTGTAAACCAACTGCAGCTCTTTAATCAGGCTGCCGCCATTATCGGTCGCGGCTTTCATCGCCACCATTCGTGCGGCCTGCTCGCTGGCCAGGTTTTCTACAACGCCCTGATAAACCTGAGATTCAACGTAACGACGCAGCAGGGTATCCAACAGCGGTTTCGGATCGGGTTCATACAGGTAATCCCAGGATTTTTGCTTCAGCTCGTCATCTTCTGATGCCGGTAAAGGCAGCATCTGAGTGAGCGTTGGAACCTGAGACATGGTGTTAATAAATTTGTTGCTGACAACGTACAGTCTGTCCAGACGGCCTTCATCATAAGCCTGCAACATCACTTTAACCGGGCCGATCAACTCGGACAGGGAAGGGTTATCACCCATACCCGTCACCTGAGCGACAATGTTGCCACCAACGGAGTTAAAGAAAGAGACGCCTTTAGAGCCGATCATTGCGATATCGCACTGAACGCCTTTTTCAGACCATGCTTTCATATCCGCCAGCAGTTTTTTGAACAGGTTAATGTTCAAGCCGCCACACAGACCACGGTCGGTCGACACCACCAGGTAGCCCACGCGCTTAACGTCGCGTTCTTCCAGGTAAGGGTGCTTATATTCCAGATTACCGTTTGCAAGGTGACCAATCACTTTGCGCATGGTTTCTGCATAAGGACGGCTGGCCGCCATGCGATCCTGCGATTTACGCATTTTGGAAGCGGCGACCATCTCCATCGCTTTAGTGATCTTTTGCGTGTTCTGGACGCTTGCGATCTTACTACGTATCTCTTTTGCGCCGGCCATGAGCTTCTCCTCAATGCCAGGCGGCTTGTCCTGAGACAAGCCGCCGGACGATTACCAGGATTGGGTTGCTTTGAAGGAATCGAGGATAGCTTTCAGCTTGCCTTCGATTTCGTCGTTATAGCCACCGGTCTGGTTGATCTCTTGCATCAGCGGAGCGTGATCACGGTCGACGTAAGCCAGCAGAGCGGCTTCGAAGCTACCGATTTTCGCCAGTTCCACATCTTCGAGGTAACCGCGTTCAGCCGCGAACAGAACCAGGCCCTGCTGAGCAACAGACATTGGTGCGTACTGTTTCTGCTTCAGCAGCTCGGTCACTTTCTGACCGTGGCTCAGCTGTTTACGGGTTGCTTCGTCCAGATCGGATGCGAACTGAGAGAACGCAGCCAGTTCACGATACTGTGCCAGCGCGGTACGAATACCACCGGACAGTTTCTTGATGATCTTGGTCTGAGCAGCACCACCCACACGGGATACGGAGATACCCGGGTTAACTGCCGGACGAATACCGGAGTTAAACAGGTTGGTTTCCAGGAAGATCTGACCATCGGTAATGGAGATTACGTTGGTCGGAACGAACGCAGAAACGTCACCCGCCTGGGTTTCAATGATTGGCAGCGCGGTCAGAGAGCCGGTTTTACCCTTCACTTCACCTTTGGTGAAGTTCTCGACATATTCCGCGTTAACGCGGGAAGCACGCTCCAGCAGACGAGAGTGGAGGTAGAATACGTCGCCAGGAAACGCTTCACGTCCAGGTGGACGACGGAGCAGCAGGGAAACCTGACGATATGCAACGGCCTGTTTAGACAGGTCATCGTATACGATCAGCGCATCTTCACCGCGGTCACGGAAGTATTCGCCCATTGCGCAACCGGCGTATGGTGCCAGGTATTGCAGTGCAGCAGATTCAGAAGCGGTCGCCACAACGACGATGGTGTTAGACAGCGCGCCGTGCTCTTCCAGTTTACGAACCACGTTAGAAATGGTGGACGCTTTCTGGCCGATAGCCACGTACACACATTTGATGCCGGAGTCACGCTGGTTGATGATGGCGTCGATAGCCATCGCGGTTTTACCGGTCTGACGGTCACCGATGATCAGTTCACGCTGGCCACGACCGATTGGAATCATGGCATCAACGGACTTATAACCAGTCTGCACTGGCTGATCAACGGACTGACGGTCGATAACGCCTGGTGCGATAACTTCGATTGGGGAGAAGCCATCGTGCTCAACCGGACCTTTACCGTCGATTGGCGCACCCAGGGTGTTAACAACGCGACCCAGCAGGCCACGGCCAACCGGCACTTCCAGAATACGGCCAGTACACTTAACCTTCATGCCTTCGGCGAGGTCAGCGTATGGACCCATCACAACTGCACCTACGGAGTCGCGCTCCAGGTTCAGTGCGATAGCGTAACGGTTACCCGGCAGGGAAATCATCTCACCCTGCATACAATCGGCCAGGCCGTGGATGCGGATAACACCGTCACTTACAGAAACAATAGTACCTTCGTTGTGAGCTTCGCTCACAACACTGAACTGAGCAATGCGCTGCTTGATCAGTTCGCTGATTTCGGTGGAATTCAGTTGCATGCTCCAGTCCCCTTAAGACTGCAAGACGTCTGCAAGGCGTTCAAGACGGCCGCGTACGCTGCCATCAATGACCATATCACCCGAACGGATGATTACGCCTGCCATTACAGACTTATCGATTTTGCAATTCAGCTTAACTTTGCGTGACAGACGTTTTTCCATCGCGGCGGTAATTTTCGCAAGCTGTTCATCACTCAGTTCAGTCGCAGAAGTCACTTCGACTTCAGCGGTAGCTTCACTAAGGGCACGTAAGTGCTCAAACTGCTCGAGAACATCCGGGAGCACACGGAGACGACCATTTTCTGCCATTACCTTAATCAGGTTCTGACCATTGGCATCCAGTTGCTCTCCGCACACGGCGATAAACGACGCGGCGAGAGTTTCAGGCGCTAACGCACCAGAAAGCAACTCGGCCATTTGTTCGTTTTTCGTCACCTCAGCGGCAAACGCCAGCATATCCTGCCAGCGATCGACATTTTGGTGTTCGACAGCAAAGTCAAAAGCTGCTTTGGCGTAGGGGCGAGCTACCGTAACAAATTCAGACATCAGCCCCTCCCTCCTTACAGTTCAGCGACAAGTTTGTCCACGATGTCGCTGTTAGCAGCTTCATCCACGGAACGTTCGATGATCTTCTCGGCGCCAGCAACAGCCAGAATCGCAACCTGCTTACGCAGTTCTTCGCGAGCACGTTTACGCTCAGCTTCAATTTCAGCCTGAGCTTGTGTCACGATCTTAGTACGTTCCTGTTCTGCTTCAGCTTTGGCTTCGTCCAGGATCTGCGAACGGCGTTTGTTAGCCTGTTCGATGATAACCTGAGCTTCCGCTTTCGCTTTTTTCAGCTGGTCTGTCGCGTTGGCCTGTGCAAGGTCCAAATCTTTCTTAGCGCGTTCTGCAGAAGCCAGACCGTCAGCAATTTCTTTCTGACGTTTTTCGATGGCAGCCATTAAAGGCGGCCATACATACTTCATGCAGAACCAGACAAAGAGAATAAACGCGATGGCCTGGCCGAGGATTGTTGCGTTCATGTTCACAGCACAATACCTCTTTAATATCTGTGGCTTAGGGTTTTAAAACTACTACTACGCGACAGCAAACATCACGTACAGACCCAGACCTACAGCGATCATTGGGATAGCATCCACCAGACCCATAACGATAAAGAACTGAGTACGCAGCAGAGGAATCAGATCAGGTTGACGCGCTGCGCCTTCCAGGAATTTGCCCCCGAGGATGCCGATACCGATCGCAGCACCGATAGCCGCCAGACCCATCATCACAGCGGCAGCCATGTACAGCAGATCCATATTCAGGTTTTCCATGACAGTCTCCAGTTTGTTTCAATTAAAACGTAGTAGTGTTGGTAAAAAATCAGTGCTCTTCAGACGCCATCGACAGATAGACGATCGTCAGAACCATGAAGATAAAGGCTTGCAGCGTAATGATCAGGATGTGGAAAATGGCCCAAGGCACATTCAGAATCCACTGTGACCACCACGGCAGAAGACCCGCGATCAGAATGAAAATCAGCTCACCCGCATACATGTTGCCGAACAGTCGCAGACCCAGTGAAACAGGTTTGGACAGCAGGCTAACGCCTTCCAGGATCAGGTTGACCGGAATAAACGCCCAGTGGTTGAACGGCTGCAAGGTAAGCTCTTTCACGAAGCCGCTTACGCCTTTCATTTTGATGCTGTAGAAAAGAATCAGGATAAACACACCCAGCGCCATCGACAGGGTGATGTTCACGTCAGCGGACGGCACCACGCGCAGTGCTGGCAGACCGAGGACATGTTCGCCAATCCACGGCAGGAAATCGATTGGCAGCAGGTCCATCAGGTTCATCAGGAACACCCAAACGAACACGGTCAGGGCCAGCGGAGCAATCAGCTTGCTCTTACCATGGTACATGTCTTTGACGCTGCCATGGACGAAGCCGATGATCATTTCGATGAACGTCTGGAATTTCCCTGGAACACCGCTGGTCGCTCTTTTCGCAACACCGCGGAACATGGCCAGGAACAGAAGACCCAAAACGACCGAGAAGAACATGGAGTCGATGTTGATCGTCCAGAAGGTGGCCGGGGGGTTATGCGGATCCACCAGCGAGAATGTACGCAGGTCCAGCTGAAGGTTATTCAGATGGTGACCTATGTAATCCTGCGGCGTCATATTTTCTGAAGCCATGATGCCTTTTACCCTTTGTTGTTGATTACAGCTGGAGCCAGAACTTGTACCACCAGCACCAAAACCCACGTTGCTATCAGCGGCATGAATACCACTTTCAAAACCGCCAGCGCCATCACCAGTAGAGCAAAGGTCAGCAACACCTTACACACTTCACCGAGAGCGAAGGACCAGGCCACACGGCCTTTGGCGGGTGTATGCGCCTGATGACGCCAGGCAAAAATCATAAACAATACGTTTGGCAGAACAACCGCCAAACCCCCGCACACGGCGGAGATGCCCCAGAAGGGGTCTTTGAGGCTAAACAGCAGTCCACTTGCTATCACAGCCAGAAACTGAATGAACAGAAGCTTACGAGCAACGTTTCTACTCAAGAGCGACACAGACATCACGTTTTTACTCCTGCTCCCTTCGAGGTATGCCGCGTGTCGTATAAAACGTCCTTTAAGGCTCAGAGTCAAGCATCAAAAAGCGGTCAAATTATACGGTGCGCACCCGTGATTTCAAACATTAAGTAGCGAAAAGGTGAATAAATGTTTAAATATTTTTCCCCGCCGCTATTTTTTAACTTTTCCTGAAAGCCACGACCTTCGACCAAAACTGCAAACAGCGCGAAAACGTTGGCTACAAAGCGTGCACGAGATCACAAAACACACATTTGCGATAAGGGTGTATTTATCAAAGACGCAAATCGGTTTATTTCATCTTTATGAAATTAAAGACAAATTATCGTAACTATTTTCAAAACAGCCCGGTATACAATAAAAACCTTTTATTGACATTCTTAATAAATATTTAACATTCAATTCTGGTTGCCGTATTCCACTTTTAGCAGGCTGATATTTTCGATGTTGACTATCTTCATGCTGAACAATGGCTGTTACGTTAACCGTTAGAAAAACCTTAGTAACACAGAGGTTAAACTCTGTTCGGTAAAACCCGAGAATTTGTGCTGTTATTTAACATGGTCAGAACAGCACGAATTCCACAATTTTTATTAAATATTTAAAAATTGTTTGGCTTAATTATCACCAGATGGCGTTCACCCTCAAGCTGAGGAATGTTTAATTTCTCAACGGATTCGACAGCAAAACCCTCCGGAAGCTGTTCAATTTCATCGCCCGGCAACTGCCCTTTCAGGGCATAAAAGCGGCCATCTTGTGCAGGCAAGTGCTTACACCAGCTCACCATATCATTGAGCGACGCAAACGCGCGGCTGATAACACCGTCAAACGGCGGCTCCGCGGGGAACGCCTCTACCCTGCTCTGTACAGGGGCGATGTTCTCCAGCTTCAGCTCATGCTGGACCTGACGTAAAAAACGGACGCGTTTGCCAAGGCTGTCCAGCAGCGTGAAATGGCTCTCAGGGCGGACAATCGACAGCGGGATCCCCGGCAGGCCAGGACCTGTGCCCACATCGATAAAGCGCTCCCCTTTGAGATACGGCGCAACCACGATGCTATCGAGGATATGACGAACCAGCATCTCGTTGGGGTCGCGAACAGACGTCAGGTTGTACGCTTTATTCCATTTGTTCAGCATATCGACATAGGCCACCAGCTGAGTTTTCTGGTGATCGGTGAGCGAAATACCTGCCTGTTCCAGCAGACGAGAGAGTTTATTGAGCACAGTGGGTACCTGTTTAGACATAAATTGCCCGGTGGCGCTTACCGGGCCTACGAATTAGCAGGGCGGGTAGCGAAGCGCCACCCGCCAAAAGCACTGGATATTATGCGCTACGGCGCAGCATACCTTGCTTTTTCAGCCACACCAGCAGAATCGAAATCGCGGCAGGTGTGACACCGGAGATACGGGATGCCTGACCGATCGACACAGGCTTGTGATCGTTCAGCTTGGCGATCACTTCATTGGAAAGCCCCGTCACCTGACGGTAGTCCAGCATTTCCGGCAGCAGCGTATTTTCGTTGCGCTGCTGTTTTTCAATCTCATCCTGCTGACGCGCGATGTAACCTTCGTATTTGACCTGGATCTCAACCTGTTCAGCCGCTTCAGCGTCTTCAAGGCCAGGCGCGAACGCGGTCAGTTTCACCAGGTTCTCGTAGGTCACTTCAGGGCGACGTAGCAAGTCTTCGCCGCTGGCTTCGCGCGAAAGCGGCGCAGTTAAGTGAGCATTCACTTCTGCAGCGGTTTCCGCCTGTGGATTCACCCAGGTGGTTTTCAGGCGCTGACGTTCCTGCTCAATGCGTTCCAGTTTTTCGTTATAGCGCGCCCAACGTTCGTCATCCACCAGACCCAGTTCACGACCCACTTCGGTCAGACGCAGATCGGCATTATCTTCGCGCAGCATCAGGCGATATTCCGCGCGAGAGGTAAACATACGGTACGGTTCTTTGGTACCAAGGGTGCAAAGATCGTCGACCAGCACGCCCAGATAAGCCTGAGAACGCGCAGGTGCCCAGCCCTCTTTCTCCGCAGAGAAGCGTGCTGCGTTCAGACCGGCAAGCAGACCCTGAGCGGCAGCTTCTTCGTAACCGGTCGTGCCGTTAATCTGGCCGGCGAAGAACAGACCGTGGATGAATTTGCTCTCCAGGGTTGGCTTCAGGTCACGCGGATCGAAGAAATCGTACTCAATAGCGTAGCCAGGACGAACGATTTTCGCGTTCTCCATACCCTGCATTGAGCGAACAATTTGCATCTGCACATCGAACGGCAGGCTGGTGGAGATGCCGTTCGGGTAAATTTCATTTGACATCAGTCCTTCCGGCTCCAGGAAGATCTGGTGCTGGTTACGATCGGCAAAGCGCATCACCTTGTCTTCGATCGATGGACAGTAACGCGGGCCGATCCCTTCGATCACGCCAGCGTACATTGGGCTGCGGTCGAGGTTATTGCGGATCACGTCATGGGTTTTTTCGTTGGTATGCGTGATGTAGCACGGTACCTGCTGCGGATGTTGAGCCGCATTGCCCATGAACGAGAACACCGGCATGGGGTTATCGCCGTGCTGTTGTGCCAGCACGCTGAAATCAATGGTGCGCGCATCAATACGCGGTGGCGTGCCTGTTTTCAGGCGACTGACGCGCAGCGGAAGTTCACGCAGACGACGAGACAGCGGAATGGACGGCGGATCGCCAGCACGGCCACCGCTGTAGTTATCCAGACCGATATGGATTTTGCCATCCAGGAAGGTCCCGACAGTCAGTACGACGGCTTTCGCGCGGAACTTGAGGCCCATCTGGGTTACGGCACCCACAACGCGATCGTTTTCAACGATAAGATCTTCTACCGCCTGCTGGAAGATCATCAGGTTTGGCTGATTCTCCAGGGCAGTACGTACCGCCTGACGGTAAAGCACGCGGTCTGCCTGAGCACGGGTGGCGCGCACAGCGGGACCTTTGCTCGCGTTTAGTATCCTAAACTGGATGCCGGCATGATCGATCGCTTTCGCCATCAGGCCGCCAAGTGCATCCACTTCTTTTACCAGGTGTCCTTTCCCAATGCCGCCAATCGCCGGATTACAGGACATTTGTCCCAGCGTGTCGATATTGTGTGTCAAAAGCAGGGTCTGCTGACCCATTCGCGCTGCGGCCATTGCGGCCTCAGTGCCTGCATGACCCCCGCCAATGATGATGACGTCAAAAGGATCCTGATAAAACATGGTGGTCTGCCTCGCGTAAAGCGGTATGAAAATGGATTGAAGCCCGGGCCGTGGATTCTACTCAACTTTAGTCTTTCGAGAAAGCATTGGGATCCTGGGCTATTAAAAAGAAGATCTTTTTATTTAGAGATCTGTTCTATTGTGATCTCTTATTAGGATCGAGTACCTCTGTGGATAAGCCCGATCTCACGATGAAGATCATGCAGTTAGAAAGGATCGTTTGCTGTGAATGATCGGTGATCCTGGCCAGTATAAGCTGGGATCAGATCGCGACTTTATACACAGAGCCAAAACGGCCTCAGAGTTATAACTTGGATAACTACCGCTTAATACGAGCTTTTAACCAGAGTTATCCACATCTGTTCGCGCGATCTTTAATCGTTTTTGAGTAAATTTTTCCATTCACCCAGCCAGATCTCCGCTGGATCTTCCGGAATGTCATGATCGAGGATGTTGATCTTCAGTGTTTCACCCAGCTGTTTTGCCCCACAGGCAGTCACAGCGGCTTCGACTTTCTCTATTGCACCGCAAAAGGTGTCATATTCACGACTGCCGATACCCACCGCGCCAAAACGGACGTTTGACAGGTCAGGCTGCTGTTCCAGCAGTTCGTCATATAAAGGTTGCAGATTATCCGGCAGATCGCCTGCGCCGTGCGTCGAGGTGATCAGTAGCCAGACTCCATCAGTCGGGAGATCGTCAAGCAACGGGCCGTGCAGTGTTTCGGTGGAAAAGCCCGCGTCTTCCAGCTTCTCAGCCAGATGTTCCGCAACGTATTCCGCGCCGCCCAGGGTGCTGCCACTGATAAGGGTAATGTCCGCCATTGATCGCTCGCTCAAATAAAGAGGGGCTCATTGTACGCTGTGAACGAGCTGGGATCTACCTGTGGAAAATGTGGGAATGAATTTGCCCGATCAGGGGCGGATGGTACGCATGATCGGGTTCTGCAGGGAGATCAATGTTTCAGTGGACTGAATTTCATCAATTGTTTGGATCTTGTTGATAAGTACCTGCTGGAGGGCATCAATGGAGCGGCACATCACCTTTATAAAGATACTGTAGTGCCCGGTGGTGTAGTAGGCCTCCGTGACTTCTTCAAGCGCGTTGAGCTTCGCCAGGGCTGACGGATAATCTTTGGCGCTTTTGAGAATAATGCCAATAAAGCAGCAGACGTCATAACCCAGCTGCTTAGGGCTGACGTCGATACGTGCGCCGGTAATGATCCCCGCCTGTTTCATCTTTTCCACGCGGACGTGGATTGTGCCCGGACTGACGCCAAACTGTTTCGCCAGTTCCGCATAGGCAGTACGTGCATTGGCCATTAAGGCCTCCAGGATGCCGCGGTCCAGATTATCGATCTGATAATTTTCCATAGCTTTTTCTTATGAACATTAATGAATCTCTCTATTCTAGCGTCTTATTTTGATGAATCAAAAGTTAAGGTGGCTTTTTGTTGATGGGTTATTGAATAACAGGCCATTTCTGTTGCTTAATCTCTATCAACAGGACGCAGGAGTATAAATAATGAAAACCGCTTACATCGCAAAACAACGCCAGATCAGCTTCGTTAAATCCCATTTTTCACGTCAGCTGGAAGATAAGCTTGGTCTGATCGAAGTCCAGGCGCCCATTCTCAGCCGCGTGGGTGACGGGACGCAGGACAACCTTTCTGGATGCGAAAAAGCGGTACAGGTGAAAGTGAAAACACTGCCAGACGCCCAGTTCGAAGTGGTGCATTCCCTTGCGAAGTGGAAACGTCAAACCCTGGGACAACACGACTTCAGCGCGGGCGAAGGGCTTTACACGCACATGAAAGCCCTTCGCCCCGATGAAGACCGTCTTACGCCAATGCACTCTGTCTACGTCGATCAATGGGACTGGGAGCGCGTCATGGGCGATGGCGAGCGTCACGTCGGTACGCTGAAATCCACCGTTGAGGCGATCTACGCCGGGATCAAAGCGACCGAAGCGGCAGTGAGCAAAGAGTTTGGTCTGGCACCGTTCCTGCCGGAATCGATCCACTTTGTCCACAGCCAGGAACTGCTGAGCCGTTATCCCGATCTGGATGCCAAAGGCCGTGAGCGTGCGATCGCCAAAGAATTGGGTGCTGTGTTCCTGATCGGGATTGGCGGCAAATTGTCTGACGGTAAACGCCATGATGTGCGTGCGCCGGATTATGATGACTGGAGCACGACGGGTGAGGGCGAACGCGCCGGTCTGAACGGCGATATTCTGGTCTGGAACCCGGTGCTGGAAGATGCGTTCGAGCTCTCTTCAATGGGGATCCGCGTGGATGCTGACGCCCTGAAACGTCAGCTGGCACTGACCGGGGATGAAGATCGTCTTACGCTGGAGTGGCACCAGGCGCTGCTGCGCGGAGAGATGCCGCAGACCATTGGCGGCGGTATTGGCCAGTCCCGTCTGACCATGCTGCTGTTGCAGCTGCCTCATATTGGTCAGGTGCAGTGCGGTGTCTGGCCACAACAGGTACGCGATCGCGTTGAATCTCTTCTGTAATTAGCGCTGCCAGCGTCTTAGCAGGCGGCTACGTAACCCGGTATCAAAACGCCAGATATGATCGAAGATGCGCATGATGCCGGGCTTTCCATGGGCAGACATCGCCACAGCATGGAAACGGTGTTGGTGCACTCGCTGTAGCTCCTTCACTTTATTCACCACGTCATCCGGTAGCCGCTGGGCAATAAAATCGGAGATGACCACGGCGTCAGCGTCATACCAGTCTCCGCCCTGCATCCGCTCAACGATGCTTCGAAAACAGCTGGCCAGATCGGTACCGCCACGAAAGCGCTGGCTTAAAAAGCGGATCGCCTGCTCAATACCCTGCTGATGGGTCAGTTCATACCCCACAACTTCGCTGGAAAAGAGCATGATGAAGCAGCGACGTCGATCGGCGAGCGCCACGCGCATCAGAGCCAGGCAGAACGCTTTCGCGCACTGTTCGTTAAACCCTCCCATCGAGCCGGACGTATCCACGCACACAATAAAAGGCCCGCGCGGCTGTTCGTCAAAATCCTGATGGATGACCGGGCGCTGGCTGAGCTTTTCACGCCAGGCTTCGCCATGCAACCGGTAGGTCAGAAGCTGTTTTTCCACCAGCCGGCGATAAAACTCGTACTCAAGCTCGGTCATCCCCAGCGTACTCAACTCCGTGGGCAGCAGGCGCAAAATATCGTCGCTTTGCTGGAGCCCATCCACCTGCTCAGGCACGGTGGCTGGTTCACGGACCAGGGTGCGGAAGGTCTCCATTGGGGCATCTTTCTTTGGGACCGATTTGGCCTCCCGTGAGCGACCCAGCTGTTCGGCAAGCTTCATCAGCTCTGGCTGCTGTGCCAGAAAATCGCCGTACTTGACGATGAGCTGGTAATCTCCGCGCCGCAGCTGACCGGCGCTCATATCCCAAAGACGCCCGGCGGCGTTTTCATTTTCCACCAGCACCTGCTCCAGCTGACCGCTTAAGGTCATGCGTTCCTGCACTTCGCTAAGCAGCTGTTCACGCTCCTCATCCAGCAACTGCTGGTTCAACGTTGTGGCCTGCACCACCAGGCTGAGGCGCCAGCGTTGTAAAAAGAGGGTGTGTAGCGCGGGGGTAAACGTGGCGTTATCCGTGACCAGCGCTCGCGCCTGGCTGGCAAACGGAGAGTGTACCGTGTCGAGTAACGTCAGGGTTTGCGGGAGCTGGGCGATAAACTGTGACGTAGAGAGCCGCTGGCACTGCTGATAACAGGCCACCTCGTCAGTTAATTCAGGGGGGACTTCGGTCTCTTTGAACCGCTGACGCAGGTTTTCGCGCCAGCGCGGGAGATCGTCGGTCATCGCCTTTTTGAGCCGCGGGAATTTTTCAAAAAAAGCCGCCAGCTGCGGGGAGGCCAGAAGGGTGATGACCACCTCTTCGATCAACCCCTCTTCGCTGACGGCCAGCATGACGTTAAGCGTATCCAGCGTTAGCATTGACGAGCCTGTTTGATCTGCGCGCTGACATCCTGCAGGCTGGCTTCGATGCGACCTAACCAGTAGCTATGAATAAAGAGGCATTTTTGCTGCTCGCTGAAGCGCGTATGTTGCTGGTGCCATTCCGTATCCAGCGCTTCAAGCTGGCGTTTAATCTCTTCCGGCACGCTGTCAGAGGCGGTTCCCGGAAGCGCAAGACGCGATCCCTGCAGGCTGACGTCGCGGATCACCAGATGCTGGCTGCTGTCCACTTCCAGCGTCAGCGGCTGGGCAAAACCGATGCCGTTGAGTTTGCCGCGGATCTCCCCGCCCTTATCAAGCCACTGAGCCAGTGGCTCTCGCTCCACGGTGATATGGACCACCTGCATGTCATGCAGCTTAAGGGGCTGCTGAAGCAGGAGCGTCAGCGTTGTACTGGTCAGTTCGGACGGCAGCTCATAATGCGCTTTGCGGGCGAACATACCGCCAAGGCGGTTTACTTTCAGCGCTGTTTTGTCGCTTTGTTGTTGCTGCAGCTGAATACGCCGTTGGGCAATCGCCCCGAGCTGGTTGAGCATCGACTGCTGGCCCCAGGCGTGTCCGGTCATCAATACGTCAAGCTGCTGCTGCATCAGGTTCATGCCTTCCGCGTCGTGCCAGAGACAATCTTTTAAAAGGATCAGATCGATTGGCGCAACGGCATCGCGGCCGCTGAACAGGGCGCTGGCCTGCAGCAGGCGGATCGCTTTTTTCCAGCGACGGTCGGAGACATACGGCGCAGAAGGCAGTAAATCGAGCTGCTGGCGCAGCAGATAGATCAGCTCAAACACCGAATCCGGCAGTGTGATTTTGCCGATATCCTCCTGCCACTGGTAATACTCCTCATCCGTGACCTGCAGCGAAGCGGGGACCGGGTTTTCATTCTCATCCTGCTGGCTGACCAGCATCGAGCGGAAGTTGGATTTATCCTGCACTTTGTCGAGCCACAGGCGGATCAGCATGCGGTCATACAGCGCTTCAAGGCTGCTGTCGGCTTCCGGTAGTTCGTTAGAGGCCGCCACCAGAAGGCGCATCGGGATTTTCTCTTCGCTGGCACCGTTGCGGAATCGGCGTTCGTTTATCGCCGTGAGCAGGGTGTTCAGAATAGCCGGCCCCGCTTTCCAGATCTCATCAAGAAAAACAATTTCCGCTTCCGGAAGATACCCCTCAGTCAGGCGCTGATAGCGCCCCTCATCTTTCAGCGCCTGAATGGAAAGCGGGCCGAAAACTTCTTCTGGGGTGGAAAAGCGGGTCATCAGGTATTCGAAAGCGCGGGCGTTCTGAAAGGCAAATTTCAGCCGGCGGGCAATCAGGCTTTTGGCGATGCCCGGAGGTCCAAGCAGAAAGACACTTTCGCCGCTCAACGCTGCCAGTAAACAGAGGCGAATGGCGTGGCTACGCTCGAAAAGGCCTTTTTCCAGCGCGCCGCTGAGGCGGGAAATTCTTTCTGCTATTAAATGTGAGTGAGCCATAATAGTTTTGCATCCTTTCGCCGTCGTGGCGGCCAATTGAAGCGAGTATAGACGTTTCAGTCAGGGCTGGTAATAGACTGAAGTGCGGCGCTATTTTCTTTGCGCTACATTAATGCGGTTGCATTTAGGGGTACGATTTTGCATTGAATCGTGCATACTGTGCGCTTTTTGTGGGCCAAGGGACTAAGCACACATTTGTTATTTAAACGAAAAGACTAGTCTATGAGCACTGATAATAAGCAATCATTACCCGCAATAACGCTTGCGGCGATCGGGGTTGTCTACGGTGATATCGGCACCAGCCCGCTTTATACGCTTCGTGAATGTCTGTCCGGTCAGTTTGGTTTTGGTGTTGAGCGCGATGCCGTCTTTGGCTTCCTGTCCCTCATCTTCTGGCTGCTGATCCTGGTGGTTTCAGTGAAATACCTCTCCTTCGTTATGCGTGCAGATAACGCCGGTGAAGGGGGGATCCTGACTCTGATGTCCCTTGCCGGGCGGAATACCTCCGCCAGAATGACGTCGGTGCTGGTCATTATCGGCCTGATTGGCGGCAGCTTCTTCTATGGGGAAGTCGTCATTACGCCCGCGATTTCGGTTCTCTCGGCGATAGAGGGGCTGGAGATTATCGCGCCACAGCTTGATTCGTGGGTTGTTCCGCTGGCGATCCTTGTCCTGACGCTGCTGTTCATCATCCAGAAGCACGGCACCGGGCTGGTGGGCAAGCTGTTCGCTCCGATTATGCTGGCCTGGTTCCTGGTCCTGGCGGCACTCGGTTTACGCAGCATTATTGCTAACCCGGATGTGCTGCATGCGCTGAACCCTTACTGGGCCGTGCATTTCTTCCTCGAATACAAAGTGGTTTCCTTCGTCGCGCTCGGTGCCGTCGTGCTCTCCATCACCGGTGTTGAGGCGCTGTATGCCGATATGGGGCACTTCGGGAAACTGCCTATCCGCGTGGCGTGGTTTTTAGTGGTCCTGCCGTCGCTGGTGCTGAACTATTTCGGTCAGGGTGCGCTGCTGCTGCAAAACCCGGAGGCGATTAAGAACCCATTCTTCCTGCTGGCTCCGGACTGGGCGCTGGTGCCCATGCTGATTCTGGCGACGCTGGCGACCGTTATTGCCTCGCAGGCGGTAATTTCAGGCGTGTTCTCTCTGACGCGTCAGGCTGTGCGTCTGGGGTATCTCTCGCCTATGCGCATTATCCATACCTCCGAGATGGAGTCGGGCCAGATTTACATTCCGTTCATCAACTGGCTGCTCTATTTCGCCGTGGTGATTGTCATCGTCAGCTTCGAGCACTCCAGCAACCTGGCGGCGGCGTACGGTATTGCGGTAACCGGTACGATGGTACTGACCTCGCTGCTCTCCACCACGGTAGCGTACCGAAACTGGCACTGGAACAAATTCCTCGTGATGATGATTCTGGTCGGCTTCCTGTGCATTGACGTGCCGCTGTTCTCCGCCAACCTCGACAAGATTGTCTCCGGTGGCTGGCTGCCGCTGACGCTCGGTCTGGTGATGTTCATTGTCATGACCACGTGGAAAAGCGAACGTTTCCGCCTTCTGCGCCGTATGCATGAGCACGGTAACTCCCTGGAGGCTATGATTGCCTCGCTGGAGAAATCGCCGCCGGTACGCGTGCCGGGCACCGCGGTGTATATGTCGCGTGCGCTGAACGTTATCCCGTTTGCGCTGATGCATAACCTCAAGCACAACAAAGTGCTGCACGAGCGCGTGATCCTGCTGACCCTGCGCACCGAAGATGCCCCGTACGTCCACAATGTCCGCCGCGTGCAAATCGAGCAACTGTCGCCGACCTTCTGGCGCGTCGTGGCAAGCTACGGCTGGCGTGAGACACCAAACGTCGAAGAGGTGTTCCATCGCTGCGGTCTGGAAGGTCTGAGCTGTCGCATGATGGAGACCTCGTTCTTTATGTCCCACGAGTCGCTGATTATCGGCAAGCGCCCCTGGTATTTGCGTCTGCGCGGCAAGTTGTACCTTATCCTGCAGCGTAACGCCCTTCGCGCGCCTGACCAGTTTGAGATCCCGCCTAACCGTGTGATTGAGCTGGGAACGCAGGTCGAAATCTAGGTCCTCGAGTGGCCTGAAGCCCTCTCCTGGATGGAGAGGGTGCAACCCTAAAAAAGCGGTAACCAAAGGGTTACCGTTTTTGCATTTATCGCCTTCTCATTTCACGTAGCGAAACGTTTCGACGCCGATCACAAATCTGTTATGTCATGGTGGTTTTCTGAACACCGTTAAGACTAAACTGATTTCAGCGAAACGTTTCGCTAGTGGAGCAAGAAAATGAAGAAAGGCACCGTTCTTAACGCAGAAATCTCATCGGTTATTTCCCGTCTTGGGCATACCGATACGCTGGTGGTTTGCGATGCAGGCTTACCGGTTCCGCGCAGCACCACCCGTATTGATATGGCGTTAACGCAGGGCGTGCCCTCGTTTATGCAGGTACTGGACGTGGTGACGGCGGAGATGCAGGTTGAGGCGGCCATTCTCGCGACGGAAATTAAACACCATAATCCGCAACTCCACGAAACGTTGCTCAGCCACATTGAGCAACTGCAACAACACCAGGGAAACACCATAGAAATTCGTTACACAACGCACGAGCAATTCAAACAACAAACCGCAGACAGTCAGGCGGTGATTCGCAGCGGGGAGTGTTCCCCGTATGCGAATATCATTCTCTGTGCTGGCGTCACCTTCTGAGGCCATCATGGACGCATTACTGCAACTGAAAGGGATCGATAAAGCGTTCCCGGGCGTAAAAGCCCTCTCTGGCGCGGCACTGAACGTTTATCCCGGACGCGTAATGGCGCTGGTAGGCGAAAACGGGGCCGGCAAATCCACCATGATGAAAGTGCTGACCGGTATCTATCAACGCGATGCCGGCTCGCTGCTGTGGCTGGGTAAAGAGACCACGTTCAACGGCCCGAAATCCTCCCAGGATGCGGGGATCGGTATTATCCACCAGGAGCTGAACCTGATCCCGCAGCTCAGCATTGCGGAAAACATCTTCCTCGGACGTGAGTTCGTTAACCGGTTTGGCAAAATCGACTGGAAAACGATGTATGCCGAAGCGGATAAACTGCTGGCGAAGCTAAACCTGCGCTTCAAGAGCGACCGTCTGGTGGGCGACCTTTCCATTGGCGATCAGCAAATGGTTGAAATCGCGAAGGTGCTGAGCTTTGAGTCGAAGGTCATCATTATGGATGAACCGACGGACGCGCTGACCGATACCGAAACCGAATCTTTATTCCGCGTTATCCGCGAGCTGAAATCGCAGGGACGCGGGATTGTCTATATCTCTCACCGTATGAAAGAGATTTTCGAGATCTGCGACGACGTAACGGTCTTCCGCGACGGGCAATTCATTGCCGAGCGCGAAGTCGCCACGCTGACCGAAGATACCCTTATCGAAATGATGGTGGGACGTAAGCTCGAAGACCAGTATCCGCATCTGGACAAAGCACCGGGTGAGATCCGCCTGAAGGTGGACAACCTCTGTGGCCCGGGCGTGAACGATGTCACCTTTACCCTGCGCCAGGGGGAGATCCTTGGCGTGGCGGGGTTAATGGGGGCAGGCCGTACCGAGCTGATGAAAGTGCTCTATGGCGCACTGCCGCGTACCAGCGGTTATGTCACGCTCGACGGTCATGAGGTGGTGACTCGCTCTCCACAGGATGGCCTGGCAAACGGCATCGTCTATATCTCTGAAGACCGCAAGCGTGACGGCTTAGTGCTGGGGATGTCGGTAAAAGAGAACATGTCGCTTACTGCCCTGCGCTATTTCAGCCGCAGCGGTGGCAGCCTGAAGCACAAAGATGAACAGCAGGCGGTCAGCGATTTTATCCGTCTCTTCAACGTTAAAACGCCGTCGATGGAGCAGGCGATTGGTCTGTTGTCCGGTGGTAATCAGCAAAAAGTGGCCATTGCACGCGGTCTGATGACGCGCCCGAAAGTGCTGATCCTTGATGAGCCAACCCGCGGCGTGGACGTGGGGGCCAAGAAAGAGATCTATCAGCTGATTAACCAGTTCAAGGCCGACGGCCTGAGCATCATTCTGGTCTCTTCCGAGATGCCAGAAGTATTAGGCATGAGCGATCGCATTATCGTCATGCATGAAGGGCATCTCGGTGGTGAATTCACTCGCGAGCAGGCCACCCAGGAAGTTCTGATGGCTGCCGCTGTGGGCAAGCTTAATCGCGTGAATCAGGAGTAAGAAGATGACTACCCAGGCTGTTTCTGGTCGCCGTTATTTCACAAAGGCATGGCTGCTGGAACAAAAATCGCTGATTGCCCTGCTGGTGTTGATCGCGATTGTTTCGACCATGAGCCCAAACTTTTTTACCGTTAATAACCTGTTCAATATTCTTCAGCAGACGTCGGTTAACGCCATTATGGCGGTAGGGATGACGCTGGTGATTTTGACATCGGGTATCGATCTGTCCGTCGGTTCCCTGCTGGCGCTCACCGGTGCGGTTGCGGCTTCAATTGTAGGGATTGAAGTCAACGCGCTGGTGGCCGTTGCAGCTGCGCTGGCACTTGGGGCGGCAATTGGTGCCGTGACCGGTGTGATTGTGGCGAAAGGTCGCGTTCAGGCGTTCATTGCGACGCTGGTCATGATGCTCCTGCTGCGCGGTGTCACCATGGTTTACACCAACGGCAGTCCGGTAAATACCGGCTTTACGGATAACGCCGATCTGTTTGGCTGGTTCGGTATTGGTCGTCCGCTGGGTATCCCGACGCCGGTCTGGATCATGGCTATCGTTTTCCTCGCGGCGTGGTACATGCTGCATCACACCCGTCTGGGTCGTTATATCTATGCGCTGGGCGGTAACGAAGCGGCAACGCGTCTGTCCGGGATCAGCGTCAATAAAGTCAAAATCATCGTCTATTCGCTGTGTGGTCTGCTGGCCTCTCTGGCAGGCATCATCGAAGTGGCGCGCCTCTCTTCTGCGCAGCCAACGGCGGGGACGGGGTATGAGCTGGATGCCATTGCGGCAGTCGTTCTGGGCGGTACGAGTCTTGCGGGCGGTAAAGGTCGCATTGTTGGGACATTGATCGGCGCACTGATCCTTGGTTTCCTGAATAATGGTTTGAATTTATTGGGTGTTTCCTCCTATTACCAGATGATCGTTAAAGCAGTGGTGATTTTGCTGGCGGTTCTGGTAGACAACAAAAAACAGTAACTGACGACACTACAGGACATCTTAGATATGAACATGAAAAAACTGGCTACCCTGGTTTCTGCTGTCGCGCTGAGCGCAACCGTAAGTGCTAACGCAATGGCGAAAGACACCATCGCGCTGGTTATCTCCACGCTGAACAACCCGTTCTTCGTCTCTCTGAAGGACGGAGCACAGAAAGAAGCTGACAAACTGGGCTACAACCTGGTGGTGCTGGACTCTCAGAACAACCCGGCGAAAGAGCTGGCAAACGTTCAGGACTTAACCGTACGTGGCACCAAAATCCTGCTGATCAACCCAACGGATTCTGACGCCGTGGGTAACGCCGTGAAGATGGCAAACCAGGCGAAGATCCCGGTCATCACCCTTGACCGTCAGGCGACGAAAGGCGACGTAGTCAGCCACATCGCTTCTGATAACGTACTGGGTGGCAAAATCGCGGGTGACTACATCGCGAAGAAAGCGGGTGAAGGCGCGAAAGTTATCGAACTGCAGGGTATTGCCGGTACGTCAGCGGCGCGTGAGCGTGGTGAAGGCTTCCAGCAGGCTGTTGCAGCGCACAAATTTAACGTACTGGCCAGCCAGCCTGCTGACTTCGACCGCACGAAAGGTCTGAACGTGATGCAGAACCTGCTGACCGCGCACCCTGACGTGCAGGCTGTGTTTGCACAGAACGATGAAATGGCGCTGGGCGCGCTGCGTGCTCTGCAGACCGCAGGTAAATCTGATGTGATGGTTGTCGGATTTGACGGCACGCCGGATGGTGAAAAAGCAGTAAAAGATGGCAAACTGGCGGCGACCATCGCTCAGCTGCCTGAGCAGATCGGCGCAACGGGCGTGCAGACTGCTGATAAAGTGCTGAAGGGCGAAAAAGTTCAGGCCAAATATCCTGTTGACCTGAAACTGGTCATCAAGCAGTAAAAGGCGAATCAGGCAGTCGCTGGCTGCCTGAGGGACACCCTATAAAGAAAAGTGTGGCATACGCCACCGGGTCACACCGGTGGCGCTCTCAGATGGACACCTCAACCATGAAAACCGCAGGCAATCTTGTCGTCCTTGGCAGTATCAATGCCGATCACATTCTTAACCTTGAATCGTTCCCGACACCGGGCGAAACCGTCACCGGTAATCAGTATCAGGTGGCATTCGGCGGTAAGGGCGCCAACCAGGCCGTCGCCGCAGGACGCAGTGGGGCGAAGATCGCCTTTATTGCCTGCACGGGTGATGACGATACCGGTGAGCGCGTACGCAAACAGCTGGCCAGCGATAACATTGATATTGCGCCTGTCAGCGTTGTCGAAGGGGAATCAACCGGCGTGGCGCTGATTTTCGTCAACGCGGAAGGTGAGAATGTCATCGGTATTCATGCGGGGGCTAACGCCGCGCTGACCACTGAGCGGGTGAACGCGCAGCGCGAGATCATCGCGAATGCCGAAGCGCTTCTGATGCAGCTGGAATCACCTGTTGAAAGCGTCCTGACGGCCGCAGAGATAGCGCATCAAAATCATACCACTGTCGTACTCAATCCTGCGCCTGCGCGGGTATTATCAGACGAGCTGCTGGCGCTGGTGGATATCATTACCCCGAACGAAACTGAAGCGGAGAAACTGACAGGCGTTCGCGTTGAAAATGATGACGACGCCGCGCGGGCGGCGAAAGTGCTGCACGATAAAGGCATCGGCACCGTTATCATTACCCTTGGCAGCCGAGGAGTGTGGGCCAGCGTAAACGGGGAAGGCCGTCGCGTGCCGGGCTTTAAGGTTAAGGCTATTGATACCATCGCGGCGGGAGATACCTTTAACGGTGCATTGATGACTGCGCTGCTGGAAGGCAAGAGAATGGATGATGCTATCCGCTTTGCCCATGCCGCCGCGGCGATTGCCGTAACGCGCAAAGGTGCCCAGCCTTCCGTTCCGTGGCGTAAAGAGATTGATGAATTCTTAAGTCAGCAGGGGTAACGCTTGGCCACAATGAAAGATGTCGCCCGCCAGGCGGGCGTTTCTACGTCGACAGTCTCCCACGTCATTAATAACGATCGCTTCGTTAGCGAGGCGATTCGGGAGAAAGTCGAAGCCGCGGTTAAAGATCTCAATTATGCGCCGTCCGCGCTGGCGCGCAGCCTCAAGCTCAACCAGACGCGCACCATCGGCATGCTGATCACCGCCAGTACCAACCCCTTTTATTCTGAACTTGTTCGCGGTGTCGAACGCAGCTGCTTCGAGCGTGGTTACAGCCTGGTGCTGTGCAATACCGAAGGGGATGAGCAGCGAATGAACCGCAACCTGGAGACGCTGATGCAAAAACGCGTCGACGGGTTACTGCTGCTGTGTACCGAAACACATCAGCCCTCGAAAGAGATTATTCAGCGCTACCCTTCTATTCCCACGGTGATGATGGACTGGGCGCCGTTCGACGGTACCAGCGATCTCATTCAGGATAACTCGCTGCTGGGGGGTGACATGGCCACCCAGTATCTGATCGATAAAGGCTATACCCGCATCGCCTGCATTACCGGCCCCCTGGATAAAACCCCGGCGCGTTTGCGTCTTGAGGGGTATCTTTCTGCGATGGCGCGGGCGGGGCTTACTGTTCCGGATGGCTACCGTATTACCGGTGATTTCGAATTTAACGGCGGCTTTGAAGCTATGCAGAAATTGCTGTCGCAAGCGCAGCGTCCGCAGGCTGTGTTTATCGGCAACGATGCGATGGCGTTTGGCGCGTATCAGGCGTTATATCAGGCGGGACTGCGTGTTCCACACGATATGGCGGTGATTGGTTACGATGACATTGAACTGGCCCGCTACATGACGCCGCCGCTCACCACGATTCATCAGCCAAAAGATGAACTGGGCGAGCTGGCCATCGATGTGCTTATCCACCGAATGGCCGAGCCCGGCCTGCAGCAGCAACGTCTGCAGCTTACTCCTGTTCTGATGGAACGGGGTTCGGTTTAGCCTTTGCTTTGTGGCGCTCTTTGATCAGGTTGCGGCCATCTTTGGGTTTTAACAGCATAAAGACCAGCGCCGACACGACGGTGAGTGCGCCCATGGTAATAAAGGTATAGTGGAACTGTTCGACGGTGTTCGCGCTGTCAAAACCTTCATAAAACCGCAGCACCGCCGCACTGACGGCCACCCCCAGACTGATCGATAACTGCTGAGTCACTGCCAGCACGCTGTTGCCGCTACTGGCGTTATCGTCGGTCAGGTCGGCGAGGGTGATGGTGTTCATCGACGTGAACTGTGTCGACATGGCCATTCCCAGCACAAACAGGGGCAGGATCAGCATCCAGACCGGTAAAGAGGCGGATTGCAGGGAGAACTGCGCGATCATCAGCCCGATAAAGACCGTTACACCTACCAGCGTCTTACGATAGCCAAACCAGCGCAACACCTGCGTGACGGTTGATTTGGCCAGAATAGAGCCCATCGCCGTGGGTGCCATCATGCAACCGGCAATCAGAGCCGGGTAGCCGAAACCCACCTGCAGCATCAGTGGCATCAGGAACGGCACGCAGCCCGTCCCCAGGCGTGAGGCAATGTTGCCCGCAATCCCCACGGAAAACGTTCGGGTGTTAAACAGCGACAGAGAAATTAACGGCGTCGGGTGACGGCGTGCATGACGTATATAAAGAAGGAACAGCAAAATACCGCCGAGGATGACGGAGAGTGCAATCCATGTCGCCACGATCTTCTCACCAAACAGCTCCATCCCACTGGAGAAGAGCACCAGGCTCAGGCCAAACAGGAAAAAACCACGCATATCGAAACGGCGTCTTGGGGTGGTGAAGTTCGGCATATATTTGCGGGCATAAAGCAGCCCCGCGACGCCAATGGGAATATTAATCAGGAAGATCCAGTGCCAGCTTGCCCAGGTGACGAATACCCCGCCGAGAACCGGACCCAGTATGGGGCCGACCAGGCCGGGCATTGTGACAAAGTTGAGCACAGGAAGCAGTTCACTGCGCGGATAGGCGCGCAGTAACGCCAGACGCGCCACGGGCATCATCATCGCCCCGCCAACGCCCTGAAGAACACGGAAGATGACCAGCTCTGTAAGAGACGTTGACAGCGCACAGGCCAAAGAGCCGAGCGTAAAGAGCGTCACAGCCAGCATGAATATTTTGCGGGTGCCGAAGCGGTCAGCCAGCCAGCCGCTCACCGGAATGAGCATCGCGACAGTCAGGGTATAACTGATGATGGCGGACTGCATCGCCAGCGGGGATCGGTTAAGGCTTTGTGCAATCGCGGGTAGCGCTGTGTTGAGGATGGTGGCATCCAGTGCCTGCATAAAGAACGCCATGGCTGCAATCCACGGCAATCCGGCCATGCTGCGCGCTTTTTTCTCTCTCATTTATGTACCTGCTGGTGGGTTGGCGCGGCCAGCAATGCCTGGCATGCATCCTGGGCTCGCTGCCCGTCGCTCTCCTGAATGGCATCAACAATCGCCTGGTGCAAATCCAGCTTTACCACTTCGTCTTGCGTAATAGAGGTAAAGTAGGTGTGGTATACCGAATGGAATAAAGAGGCAAAGGATGTCAGGAACGGATTGGCGCTCATCATATAGATGTGTTCATGCCAGGCCATATCGACCTCAATCCAGCGTTCGCGGTTGAAGTGTTTTTTCAGGAACACCATCTCTTCCATCAGGGCATTGAGCTGCGCTTTCTGTTCTGCCGTCCCGAGCGTGGCGGCAAGGAGGCAGGCCTGAGGTTCAAGACTGCTGCGCATCACCAGGAAGTGATCGACAACCTGATGAAAGTTATCTTCCGTCATCCACCATGAGAGCAGTTCCTGATCGAGGAAGTTCCAGTTGCTCTGTGGCATCACACGCGTACCAATGCGAGGACGCGGAAGCACCATGCCTTTTGCCGTTAAGGTTTTCACCGCTTCGCGAACGGCGGTACGGCTCACCCCAAACTGCTCACCCAACTCCATTTCACCCGGCAGGATGCTCCCCGGGGCATATTTACCCGCTAAAATCAGCTGAGCCAGTTTTTCTGCCAGCACATACGACAGGTTTTTTTGGGCAGCCAGTTGTTGTGCGCTTAATGGCATCGCGTTTATTCCTTAAAGATTCATGCTGATAATTATGCCACCTCGGGTGTTATTGTGGTTGCAGATACATCAAATAGAACAATTTGTAGCTTGATTTCACCCCTGTTGGTGAAAAAAAACACGGACAGAAACTTTTTTTGAATTTCCTCTTGTCACTTCAGAATAACTCCCTATAATGCGCCTCCACTGACACGGAACAACGGCACACACGCCGCCGGGTCAGCAGAGATAAGCGAAAATAAATGCTTGACTCTGAAGCGGGAAAGCGTAATATGCACACCCCGCGCCGCAGCGAAAACGAAGCGGCACTGCTCTTTAACAATTTATCAGACAATCTGTGTGGGCACTCAAAGTGACATGGATTCTTAATGTCTTCGGACACTAAATGAATACCAAAGTCTCTGAGTGAACATACGTAATTCATTACGAAGTTTAATTCACGAGCATCAAACTTAAATTGAAGAGTTTGATCATGGCTCAGATTGAACGCTGGCGGCAGGCCTAACACATGCAAGTCGAACGGTAGCACAGAGAGCTTGCTCTCGGGTGACGAGTGGCGGACGGGTGAGTAATGTCTGGGAAACTGCCTGATGGAGGGGGATAACTACTGGAAACGGTAGCTAATACCGCATAACGTCGCAAGACCAAAGAGGGGGACCTTCGGGCCTCTTGCCATCAGATGTGCCCAGATGGGATTAGCTAGTAGGTGGGGTAACGGCTCACCTAGGCGACGATCCCTAGCTGGTCTGAGAGGATGACCAGCCACACTGGAACTGAGACACGGTCCAGACTCCTACGGGAGGCAGCAGTGGGGAATATTGCACAATGGGCGCAAGCCTGATGCAGCCATGCCGCGTGTATGAAGAAGGCCTTCGGGTTGTAAAGTACTTTCAGCGGGGAGGAAGGTGTTGCGGTTAATAACCGCAGCAATTGACGTTACCCGCAGAAGAAGCACCGGCTAACTCCGTGCCAGCAGCCGCGGTAATACGGAGGGTGCAAGCGTTAATCGGAATTACTGGGCGTAAAGCGCACGCAGGCGGTCTGTCAAGTCGGATGTGAAATCCCCGGGCTCAACCTGGGAACTGCATTCGAAACTGGCAGGCTAGAGTCTTGTAGAGGGGGGTAGAATTCCAGGTGTAGCGGTGAAATGCGTAGAGATCTGGAGGAATACCGGTGGCGAAGGCGGCCCCCTGGACAAAGACTGACGCTCAGGTGCGAAAGCGTGGGGAGCAAACAGGATTAGATACCCTGGTAGTCCACGCCGTAAACGATGTCGACTTGGAGGTTGTGCCCTTGAGGCGTGGCTTCCGGAGCTAACGCGTTAAGTCGACCGCCTGGGGAGTACGGCCGCAAGGTTAAAACTCAAATGAATTGACGGGGGCCCGCACAAGCGGTGGAGCATGTGGTTTAATTCGATGCAACGCGAAGAACCTTACCTACTCTTGACATCCAGAGAACTTTCCAGAGATGGATTGGTGCCTTCGGGAACTCTGAGACAGGTGCTGCATGGCTGTCGTCAGCTCGTGTTGTGAAATGTTGGGTTAAGTCCCGCAACGAGCGCAACCCTTATCCTTTGTTGCCAGCGGTCCGGCCGGGAACTCAAAGGAGACTGCCAGTGATAAACTGGAGGAAGGTGGGGATGACGTCAAGTCATCATGGCCCTTACGAGTAGGGCTACACACGTGCTACAATGGCGCATACAAAGAGAAGCGAACTCGCGAGAGCAAGCGGACCTCATAAAGTGCGTCGTAGTCCGGATTGGAGTCTGCAACTCGACTCCATGAAGTCGGAATCGCTAGTAATCGTAGATCAGAATGCTACGGTGAATACGTTCCCGGGCCTTGTACACACCGCCCGTCACACCATGGGAGTGGGTTGCAAAAGAAGTAGGTAGCTTAACCTTCGGGAGGGCGCTTACCACTTTGTGATTCATGACTGGGGTGAAGTCGTAACAAGGTAACCGTAGGGGAACCTGCGGTTGGATCACCTCCTTACCTTAAAGAACCTGCCTTTGTAGTGCTCACACAGATTGTCTGATGAAAAGTAAATAGCAAGGCGTCTTGCGATTGAGACTTCAGTGTCCCCTTCGTCTAGAGGCCCAGGACACCGCCCTTTCACGGCGGTAACAGGGGTTCGAATCCCCTAGGGGACGCCACTTGCTGGTTCGTGAGTGAAAGTCACCTGCCGACATATCTCAAAACTCATCTTCGGGTGACGTTTGAGATATTTGCTCTTTAAAAATCTGGATCAAGCTGAAAATTGAAACGACACACAGTTAATGTGTGTTCGAGTCTCTCAAATTTTCGCAAGCCGGTGATGAATCGAAAGAAACATCTTCGGGTTGTGAGGTTAAGCGACTAAGCGTACACGGTGGATGCCCTGGCAGTCAGAGGCGATGAAGGACGTGCTAATCTGCGAAAAGCGCCGGCGAGGTGATATGAACCTTTGACCCGGCGATGTCCGAATGGGGAAACCCAGTGTGTTCCGACACACTATCGTTAACTGAATACATAGGTTAACGAGGCGAACCGGGGGAACTGAAACATCTAAGTACCCCGAGGAAAAGAAATCAACCGAGATTCCCCCAGTAGCGGCGAGCGAACGGGGAGCAGCCCAGAGTCTGAATCAGCTTGTGTGTTAGTGGAAGCGTCTGGAAAGTCGCACGGTACAGGGTGACAGTCCCGTACACGAAAGCACACAGGTTGTGAACTCGAAGAGTAGGGCGGGACACGTGGTATCCTGTCTGAATATGGGGGGACCATCCTCCAAGGCTAAATACTCCTGACTGACCGATAGTGAACCAGTACCGTGAGGGAAAGGCGAAAAGAACCCCGGCGAGGGGAGTGAAAAAGAACCTGAAACCGTGTACGTACAAGCAGTGGGAGCCTCTTTTATGGGGTGACTGCGTACCTTTTGTATAATGGGTCAGCGACTTATATTCTGTAGCAAGGTTAACCGTATAGGGGAGCCGAAGGGAAACCGAGTCTTAACTGGGCGTTAAGTTGCAGGGTATAGACCCGAAACCCGGTGATCTAGCCATGGGCAGGTTGAAGGTTGGGTAACACTAACTGGAGGACCGAACCGACTAATGTTGAAAAATTAGCGGATGACTTGTGGCTGGGGGTGAAAGGCCAATCAAACCGGGAGATAGCTGGTTCTCCCCGAAAGCTATTTAGGTAGCGCCTCGTGAACTCATCTTCGGGGGTAGAGCACTGTTTCGGCTAGGGGGCCATCCCGGCTTACCAACCCGATGCAAACTACGAATACCGAAGAATGTTATCACGGGAGACACACGGCGGGTGCTAACGTCCGTCGTGAAGAGGGAAACAACCCAGACCGCCAGCTAAGGTCCCAAAGTCATGGTTAAGTGGGAAACGATGTGGGAAGGCACAGACAGCCAGGATGTTGGCTTAGAAGCAGCCATCATTTAAAGAAAGCGTAATAGCTCACTGGTCGAGTCGGCCTGCGCGGAAGATGTAACGGGGCTAAACCATGCACCGAAGCTGCGGCAGCGACGCTTATGCGTTGTTGGGTAGGGGAGCGTTCTGTAAGCCGTTGAAGGTGTCCTGTGAGGGGTGCTGGAGGTATCAGAAGTGCGAATGCTGACATAAGTAACGATAAAGCGGGTGAAAAGCCCGCTCGCCGGAAGACCAAGGGTTCCTGTCCAACGTTAATCGGGGCAGGGTGAGTCGACCCCTAAGGCGAGGCCGAAAGGCGTAGTCGATGGGAAACAGGTTAATATTCCTGTACTTGGTGTTACTGCGAAGGGGGGACGGAGAAGGCTATGTTAGCCGGGCGACGGTTGTCCCGGTTTAAGCATGTAGGCGGAACGATTAGGTAAATCCGGTCGTTTATTAACGCTGAGGTGTGATGACGAGGCACTACGGTGCTGAAGTAACAAATGCCCTGCTTCCAGGAAAAGCCTCTAAGCATCAGGTAACACGAAATCGTACCCCAAACCGACACAGGTGGTCAGGTAGAGAATACCAAGGCGCTTGAGAGAACTCGGGTGAAGGAACTAGGCAAAATGGTGCCGTAACTTCGGGAGAAGGCACGCTGATATGTAGGTGAAGCCCCTGCGGGTGGAGCTGAAATCAGTCGAAGATACCAGCTGGCTGCAACTGTTTATTAAAAACACAGCACTGTGCAAACACGAAAGTGGACGTATACGGTGTGACGCCTGCCCGGTGCCGGAAGGTTAATTGATGGGGTTAGCGGTAACGCGAAGCTCTTGATCGAAGCCCCGGTAAACGGCGGCCGTAACTATAACGGTCCTAAGGTAGCGAAATTCCTTGTCGGGTAAGTTCCGACCTGCACGAATGGCGTAATGATGGCCAGGCTGTCTCCACCCGAGACTCAGTGAAATTGAACTCGCTGTGAAGATGCAGTGTACCCGCGGCAAGACGGAAAGACCCCGTGAACCTTTACTATAGCTTGACACTGAACACTGGTCCTTGATGTGTAGGATAGGTGGGAGGCTTTGAAGCGTGGACGCCAGTCTGCGTGGAGCCAACCTTGAAATACCACCCTTTAATGGCTGGTGTTCTAACGTAGACCCGTAATCCGGGTTGCGGACAGTGTCTGGTGGGTAGTTTGACTGGGGCGGTCTCCTCCCAAAGAGTAACGGAGGAGCACGAAGGTTAGCTAATCCTGGTCGGACATCAGGAGGTTAGTGCAATGGCATAAGCTAGCTTGACTGCGAGAGTGACGGCTCGAGCAGGTGCGAAAGCAGGTCATAGTGATCCGGTGGTTCTGAATGGAAGGGCCATCGCTCAACGGATAAAAGGTACTCCGGGGATAACAGGCTGATACCGCCCAAGAGTTCATATCGACGGCGGTGTTTGGCACCTCGATGTCGGCTCATCACATCCTGGGGCTGAAGTAGGTCCCAAGGGTATGGCTGTTCGCCATTTAAAGTGGTACGCGAGCTGGGTTTAGAACGTCGTGAGACAGTTCGGTCCCTATCTGCCGTGGGCGCTGGAGAATTGAGGGGGGCTGCTCCTAGTACGAGAGGACCGGAGTGGACGCATCACTGGTGTTCGGGTTGTCATGCCAATGGCACTGCCCGGTAGCTAAATGCGGAAGAGATAAGTGCTGAAAGCATCTAAGCACGAAACTTGCCCCGAGATGAGTTCTCCCTGAGACTTTAAGTCTCCTGAAGGAACGTTGAAGACTACGACGTTGATAGGTCGGGTGTGTAAGCGCAGCGATGCGTTGAGCTAACCGATACTAATGAACCGTGAGGCTTAACCTTACAACGCCGAAGGTGTTTTGGCGGTGAGAGACGATTTTCAGCTGATACAGATAACAGAATTTGCCTGGCGGCTTTAGCGCGGTGGTCCCACCTGACCCCATGCCGAACTCAGAAGTGAAACGCCGTAGCGCCGATGGTAGTGTGGGGTCTCCCCATGCGAGAGTAGGGAACTGCCAGGCATCAATTAAAAGAACCCCGTACCGTATGGTGCGGGGTTTTTTGCTTTGGGTTTTTCCCGCTGCCGGAGAGAGCATCAGACAGCACACCAATTCAAAATAAACGCGGCGATCTCCTCAACGTTATTCAAATCCAGTACCGGTATCTCCAGATCCAGGGCTACGTCACTGGCGACTGCAATCACATGCTCATCGAGCGTCAGCTCGTGAACATCATGCCCGGCATGGCTTCTGAACAGCAGGATCTTCGCCACCGCGTCATGCTTAAACCCCTCAACCAGCACCAGATCCAGAGTAGAGTGATCCATCCGACTAACCAGATACATGAGATCCAGCGGCGCTTCATTCGGTGTTTCAGTCATCAATGCCCAGCGCTGATCACTCGCCACCATCGTTTGGGCTGCACCTGCCTTACGCAGCTCATAGCTGTCTTTTCCCGGCTTATCGACATCCATATTGTGATGCGTATGCTTAATTAATCCGGGGCGAACACCTTTAGCGCAAAGCGCAGGGATCAGTTTTTTCAGCAGCGTCGTTTTCCCGGTACCACTCCAGGCTGAAATGGCCAAAACAGGTATCATTTTTTCTCCTGCATCATCTGCAAATCTTCTGTGGTATTGACGTTCATAAACGCCGATTTCAGATCGCTAAAATCGACGGGATGGCCGCCTGACTGGCGCATAAAAGCCATCACCCTGCGCTCTCCTGCCGTCAGGTACTCCTGTAACGCCGGAACTAACGAACGGTGGATCAACGCAACAGCAGGGTGGTCGCGCTCACCGTCATGGGCCCAGACAACGGGTGCGCTACCACGAAGCCGTACCATGCGTTCGACAAGACAAGACGGAATAAACGGGGTATCACACGGACAGAAGATAAACCACTCTCCGTGCGACTGCTGCATAACCGAAAGCATACCGGCCAGCGGCCCGGGGTAATTCTCATGGGTATCCTCGTAAACGGGATACCCGCTACGCTGATAAACATCTCTATGCCTGTTAGCGCTGATGGCCATTGTCATGACCTGGCCCGCAAGCGTATCAGCGACATGCTGCCAGAGTGGCTTACCGTTAAGGAGCTGAAGACCTTTATCTTTCCCCCCCATTCGGGTTGCCTTGCCACCCGCCAGAACAACGCCGATTATTTGCTGGCCATGATTCATGAATATCGCCTCTTTTATTGTGGGATTGACCCTGCTAACGTGTCACTCTCAATGAAAGGAGCACCACCATGAAATGTAAACGTCTGAATGAAGTCATTGAACTCCTCCAGCCGGCCTGGCAAAAAGAGCCAGAGCTTAATCTGATGCAATTTTTACAGAAACTGGCGAAAGAGTCAGGTTTTGACGGCGAACTGACAGACCTTTCTGACGATATCCTGATCTACCATCTCAAAATGCGCGACTCTGCCAAAGACGCTGTTATTCCTGGTATTCAGAAAGATTATGAGGAAGATTTTAAAACCGCGTTGCTGCGCGCACGTGGCGTAATTAAAGAGTAAAAGCTTGTAAGCGGCGGCACCGAAATCGCCACAAGATGATATCCTGAATCATTCGTATAATTTCCGGATGATCGGATGAACGACCAGGCTTTTACTTTCAAGACATTACACCCGGATACCATTATGGATGCGCTGTTTGAACAGGGTATTCGGGTGGATTCCGGGCTAACCCCCTTAAATAGCTACGAAAACCGCGTCTATCAGTTTCAGGACGAGGATCGTCAGCGCTTTGTCGTAAAGTTCTATCGCCCTCAACGTTGGTCCGCAGAACAAATTCAGGAAGAGCACCAGTTTGCTCACGATCTGCTGGATGATGATGTTCCCGTTGCCGCGCCGCTTAAATTTAATAACCAAACGCTGCTCACCCACGAAGGGTTTTACTACGCCGTATTCCCAAGCCTGGGGGGTCGCCAGTTTGAAGCGGATAATATCGATCAGATGGAGTGGGTTGCCCGATATCTGGGACGCATTCACCAGACGGGACGTAAAGAAGACTTTATTGCCCGTCCGACAATCGGTATTCAGGAATACCTGCTTGAACCTCGTCAGGTATTTGAAACCTCGGCGCTAATCCCCAAAGCGCTTAAGGATAATTTCCTCAACGCGACCGATAAACTTATTGATGCGGTGAAAACCTGCTGGTGCGATGATATTTCCGTTCTGCGTCTGCACGGCGATTGTCACGCTGGTAATATTCTCTGGCGTGATGGCCCGCTGTTCGTCGATCTCGATGATGCACGTATGGGGCCAGCGGTTCAGGACCTGTGGATGCTGCTCAATGGCGATAAAGCTGAGCAACGGATGCAGCTTGAAACGATTATTGAGGCCTACGAAGAGTTTAGCCCTTTTAATTCAGACGAAATTGTCCTGATTGAACCTTTACGCGCGATGCGTTTTGTTTATTATCTCGCATGGTTAATCAGGCGTTGGGACGATCCTGCATTTCCCCGTAATTTCCCGTGGCTTACCGGAGAGGATTACTGGCGCAGCCAGATATCCACATTTACTGAGCAGGTTAAGGTTCTTAAGGAGCCCCCTCTGCAATTAACGCCGATGTATTAATTGGACACACCCAGGAGAGAGTTAATCATGAAAAAAATTTGGCTGGCGCTGGCAGGTATGATTCTGGCATTTAGCGCTTCTGCTGCGCAGTTTACCGACGGCAAACAGTATACGACGCTGGAAAAGCCAGTCGCTGGCGAGCCACAGGTTCTGGAGTTCTTCTCGTTCTATTGCCCACATTGCTATCAGTTCGAGCAGGTGCTGCATGTTTCCGATAACGTGAAGAAAAAGCTGCCAGAAGGCACCAAAATGACCAAGTATCACGTTGAGTTCCTGGGCCCATTGGGTAAAGACCTGACTCAGGCGTGGGCGGTAGCTATCGCGCTGGGCGTGGAAGATAAGATCACTGCACCAATGTTTGAAGCAGTCCAGAAAACCCAGACAGTTCAGACGACTGCAGATATCCGTAAAGTCTTCGTGGATGCCGGTGTGAAAGGTGAAGAATACGACGCGGCATGGAACAGCTTTGTGGTGAAATCTCTGGTAGCCCAGCAGGAAAAAGCCGCCGCAGACCTTCAGCTGCAGGGCGTTCCGGCGATGTATGTTAACGGCAAATATCAGCTGAACACGCAGGGCATGGACACCAGCAGCATGGATATCTTCGTACAGCAGTACGCGGATACCGTGAAATATCTGGTCGAGAAGAAGTAAGATCAATAAAGAAAAAAACGCCGGTCACTGACCGGCGTTTTTGTATGAAGATTTAATCTTTTCTATCTGTTCATCTTTCTCATTCCAGAGCGTATTCAGCCAACGCTGGAAAAGACGTTTGAAATTCTTATCGTTAACGTAATCCCCGTGCAACCCGTCATCAACCGGCACCAGCTCGATACGTACAACGATCCGCGTCAGCTTGCCGCTGAGCATATCGAAGAACGGTGTCCTGTCGTTTTCCGGATAGCAGAGCGTGACGTTGAGTAATTTATCGAACTGCGCGCCCAACACGTTAAGCGCCATCGCAATGCCCGCAGCCTTGGGCGGCAGCAGGTGCTGATAAGGAGAGCGAGTTTGTTGACGCTTCTCTTCCGTAAAGCGCGAGCCTTCCACGAAGTTCACAATGGTTGTCGGATGCGCGCGAAATTTTTCGCAGGAGCGGCGGGTGGTTTCTACATCTTTACCACGACGCTCCGGATGACGAAGCAAATAGCTGCGCGAATAGCGTTTCATAAACGGCATATCGAGCGCCCAGCAGGCCAGACCGATAAAAGGCACCCAGGCGAGCTGCTGTTTCAGGAAGTATTTGTTCATCGGGATATGTTTGCGGAAAAGCACGCATAACACCACGATGTCTGCCCAGCTGTGGTGGTTGCAGATAAGCAGGTACCAGTTCTTTTTGTTGAGGCCTTCAAGCCCTTCCACATCCCACTTCAGGTGTGGGTTCAGGTACAACAGGAACGCCAGTCCTTCACACCAGCAGTACATCATGAAATTACAAAATGCGGATACGGCTCGCCATACCACGGGCACGGGCAGCAGCAACTTAATGATGCCGGCAACAATGATCGGCACAGAACAGGCGACAGTCACCAGAATAGTTAAAATGATGCTTAAAGGTAATGTTATTGCTGCGAGCAATCTCGACATGATGAGCTTTTTCAGATGGTTAGCTGTAAGTGAGCGGCCGGCTATCCGGTGCAGGGCGCTGATTTTATCAGAAATCAGACAAAATAAGGGTGCTTTCATGCCAGGCGTTGCGGGATAACGCCCGGGAGCAGAAGATTTCGCTATAACGGCATGCGGCCCTGGGCTTATATCCACATAGACTAAATTGTCATCAATTGGCCATAAAGATCAAATGAAACATAATAACTCTATGATATATAGAATCTATTTATTATGAGGTATGTACTTTTAGCGTCTGTTATTCCTATGACGTAAAAGTATGCACAAACTTATCCACAGATTTATTTTTGCGAGCGATCCTCACGATCGCAAAATCTTTTCCTGTATCTGGCGCTAATAACTGATGTTTTCATCCTTCTGTGGCATCCTTTACGCATAAATTGATTAAAGGCACGGACATTATGGTTCAGATCCCAGAAAACCCTCTTATTCTCGTCGACGGCTCTTCTTACCTGTATCGGGCGTACCATGCGTTTCCTCCTCTGACCAATAGCGCAGGGGAACCTACCGGCGCAATGTACGGCGTGCTAAACATGCTGCGCAGCCTGATCCTTCAGTACCAGCCAACCCATGCGGCAGTGGTGTTTGATGCGAAAGGTAAAACCTTCCGCGACGAGCTTTTTGAGCATTACAAATCTCACCGTCCGCCAATGCCTGACGATCTGCGTGCGCAGATTGAACCGCTGCACGCGATGGTAAAAGCGATGGGCTTGCCGCTGCTGGCCGTCTCTGGGGTCGAAGCCGATGACGTAATAGGTACGCTGGCACGTGAAGCAGAAAAAATGGGTCGTCCGGTACTGATCAGTACAGGGGATAAAGATATGGCGCAGCTGGTAACGCCAGGTATCACCCTGATTAACACCATGACCAACACCATCCTGGGGCCTGAAGAGGTGGTCACAAAATATGGCGTGCCGCCAGAGCTGATTATCGACTTCCTCGCGCTGATGGGCGACTCCTCGGATAACATCCCAGGTGTACCTGGCGTGGGTGAAAAGACCGCACAGGCGCTGCTTCAGGGATTGGGCGGGCTGGATACGCTGTACGCGGAACCGGACAAAATCGCCGGGCTCTCCTTCCGTGGTGCAAAAACCATGGCCGGAAAGCTGGAAGAGAACAAAGAGGTGGCTTATCTCTCCTATAAGCTGGCAACCATTAAAACCGATGTTGAACTGGAACTGGGTTGTGAGCAGCTTGAAGTGCAGCAGCCTTCCGCAGACGAACTGCTGAGCCTGTTTAAGAAATACGAATTCAAGCGCTGGACCACGGACGTGGAAGCCGGTAAATGGCTGCAGGCAAAAGGGGCCAAACCGGCCGCTAAGCCAAAGGAGACGATTGTCGTTGATGCCGAAGAGCTGGCAGAAGAAGAGGCCATCGCGCTCTCTTTCGACAATTACGAAACCCTCCTTGAAGAGTCACAGCTGGTGGCGTGGATTGAGAAACTCAAAAAAGCGCCGTTCTTTGCCTTCGACACGGAAACCGACAGCCTCGATAACATCTCCGCCAATATGGTCGGCCTGTCATTTGCGACGGAGCCGGGAATGGCGGCCTATGTGCCCGTTGCACATGATTACCTCGATGCGCCTGATCAGATCCCGCGTGAGCGTGTGCTGGAGCTGCTGAAACCGATTCTGGAAGATGACAAGGCGCTTAAGGTCGGGCAAAACCTCAAATATGATCGCGGCATTCTGCAAAACTATGGCATTGAGCTGCGCGGCATTGCGTTCGATACCATGCTGGAATCTTACATTCTCGACAGCGTGGCGGGTCGTCATGATATGGACTCTTTATCCGACCGTTGGCTTAAGCATAAGACCATTACCTTTGAAGAGATTGCCGGAAAAGGTAAAAACCAGCTCACCTTCAATCAGATTGCCCTGGAAGAAGCGGGTCGCTACGCGGCCGAAGACGCCGATGTCACGCTGCAACTGCACCTGAAGATGTGGCCAAAACTGCAGAAGCACGAAGGTCCGCTGAACGTGTTCCAGCACATTGAGATGCCGCTGGTACCTGTGCTCTCGCGCATTGAGCGCAACGGCGTAAAAATTGATCCGACGGTGCTGCATAACCACTCTGGAGAACTGGCGCAGCGGTTGACCGAGCTTGAGCAGAAGGCGCATGAGCTTGCCGGCGAACCGTTTAACCTTTCTTCTCCGAAACAGCTTCAGACCATCCTGTTTGAAAAGCAGGGAATTAAGCCGCTGAAGAAAACCCCTGGCGGCGCGCCATCAACGTCTGAAGAAGTGCTTGAGGAACTGGCGCTGGATTACCCGCTGCCAAAAGTGATTCTCCAGTACCGTAGTCTGGCGAAGCTGAAGTCTACCTATACCGATAAACTTCCGCTGATGATCAACCCTAAAACGGGCCGCGTGCATACCTCGTATCATCAGGCTGTGGCGGCGACCGGTCGTCTCTCCTCGACCGATCCAAATCTGCAGAACATTCCGGTACGTAATGAAGAAGGCCGTCGTATCCGTCAGGCGTTTATCGCGCCAGACGACTACCTGATCGTCTCGGCCGACTACTCGCAAATTGAGCTGCGTATTATGGCGCACCTGTCACGCGACAAGGGGCTGCTGACGGCCTTTGCGGAAGGAAAGGATATCCACCGTGCAACGGCGGCTGAAGTCTTTGGGCTGCCGCTGGACAGCGTGACTCACGAGCAACGTCGCAGTGCGAAGGCGATCAACTTCGGTCTGATCTACGGCATGAGCGCCTTTGGCCTTTCGCGCCAGCTCAACATTCCGCGTAAAGAGTCGCAGAAGTATATGGATCTCTACTTCGAGCGTTATCCGGGCGTGCTGGAATATATGGAACGCACCCGCGCACAGGCGAAGGAGAAAGGCTACGTCGAAACCCTGGATGGCCGTCGCCTTTATCTGCCGGACATCAAATCAAGCAACGCCGCGCGTCGTGCCGGTGCAGAACGTGCTGCCATCAACGCCCCGATGCAGGGGACGGCGGCAGACATTATTAAGCGCGCGATGATCGCGGTTGATGCCTGGCTGGAAAAAGAGAAGCCACGCGTGAAGATGATCATGCAGGTACACGATGAACTGGTATTCGAAGTCCACAAAGATGATCTGGACGCCGTGTCGAAGAAGATCCACGAACTGATGGAAAGCAGCATGACGCTTGACGTGCCGTTGCTGGTGGAAGTGGGCAGCGGTGAAAACTGGGATCAAGCTCACTAAGGGTTCTGCCAATAACGCGCTTTTTATGTAAGTTAGCAACATAACAAAGTGCGTTTTGTGACGATCATTAGAATTCCCTATGTAAAGAATGAAAAAAAACTACAAAAAGTGCTTTTTCTACAGCAAAAAAAGGGGTAGAGTTATTCGCGTAGGGTACAGAGGTAAGATGTTCTATCTTTCAGACCTTTTACTTCACGTAATCGGATTTGGCTGAATATTTTAGCCGCCCCAGTCAGTAATGACTGGGGCGTTTTTTATTGCGGCAAAGAATAATCCAGGCAAAAAAAAGCGCGGACATCGCCGCGCTCGGTATTACTCTTCTTCCGCTTCCGTCGCGGGTTCCAGCTCGTTGAACCAGCTATCAAGCTTCTGACGCAGCTTGTCGACACCCTGCTTTTTCAGCGAGGAGAACGGCTCCACCTGTACGTCGCCGTTAAAAGCCAGCACCGCTTCGCGAACCATATTCACCTGCGCTTTACGCGCGCCGCTCGCCAGCTTATCCGCTTTAGTCAGCAGTACCAGCACGGCTATCTCACTTGAGACAGCCCAGTCGATCATCTGCTGATCGAGATCTTTCAGGGGATGGCGGATATCCATCAGCACCACCAGACCTTTCAGGCACTGGCGTTTTTCCAGGTATTCACCCAGCGCACGCTGCCATTTGATCTTCATCTCTTCCGGTACTTGCGCGTAACCATATCCCGGTAAGTCGACAAGGCGTTTGCCTTCTGCCACTTCAAACAGGTTAATCAGCTGAGTACGGCCAGGTGTTTTTGAGGTACGCGCCAGGCTCTTCTGATTGGTCAGCGTATTCAGGGCGCTGGATTTCCCCGCGTTAGAGCGGCCAGCAAAAGCCACTTCAATGCCAGTATCAGAAGGAAGGTGGCGGATATCGGGCGCACTGGTGACAAAATGCGTCTGTTGGTAGTTCCAGGTAGTCACGTGGTCGTCTCCAAAATCGTAATCTGAGGGGGATTATACCTGAATGCCGGCAAAAGACTTTTTTGATTGCACAGTGCCTGTAGGTTAAAACCCTGGCGGTTGTGAGAGATCGGCTATGAATACTATGGGAGATTTCAGAGAATTCGCAGGCGTTAAAAAAGCCAAATTGTTTTAAATCATAAGCTTATTCTCGGGTAATTATCTGAAAATCCGTTTTTGTGCCGTTTCGTTGCTTGTCAGTTTAACTGAACAGGGTAAAGTGTGCGTCAGGGCGAGGAAGCCAACAGGAAACAGACTTAAGGATTAGGGTCAGGAGCGCCAGGAGGCGAAGACGCAGGATTGTCAGGATGACCAACGCCTGGAGGCGTTTTAACAGGAAACGGAACCGTATCACGGATGGTATTAGCCAAGGGATAAACAGGGTTTGTTGTTGGCAAACACGGAATGTCTGACCCGTTAAGGGTTGTGAGTCAGGAAAAAAGGCGACAGATTGCTCTGTCGCCTTTTTTCTTTGCTTGCTTTCTGCTAGATTTCGCCGCAATTCTATACTGAAGAAAACGACTTAAAGATAAAACATCATGAAAAAACCGACCTCCGCTGCGGGCGCTAAACGCCCTGCAAAAGCACACCGCAAAACGCGCGAAGAACTGAACCAGGAATCGCGCGATCGCAAACGCGATAAAAAACATCGCGGTCATGCTGCGGGTAGCCGTGCAAACGGTGGTGATGCTTCTGGCGCTTCTGCGAAAAACAAGCAGCAGAAAGACCCACGTATTGGCAGTAAAACACCTGTTCCACTGGGCGTGACAGACACCCCGGTCACTAAGCAGCACAAACCAAAGAGCGAGAAACCTATGCTTTCACCGCAGGCTGAGCTGGATTTGCTGGAGAACGATGAGCGCCTGGACGCGCTGCTGGAACGTCTTGAAGAGGGTGAAACCCTGACCGCCGAAGAGCAGTCATGGGTTGATGCCAAACTGGACCGCATTGATGAGCTGATGCAGAAGCTGGGTCTGTCTTACGACGATGACGAAGACGAAGAAGAAGACGAAAAGCAGGAAGATATGATGCGTCTTCTGAAGGGTGGAAACTAACATTTGCATCCGGCAGGGACGATAGTCCTGCTAATAACCCTTCCGGTTATATGTTATCTGGTGTGGTTATTCGTTAAACTACGGCGGTTGTCGCGGCGACAGAAGTGGCTGCGCACCCGAGTGATGGCCCGCGATGGGGCCAGAACGGGCCGCCGTATGCGAACGCGACACCAACGGAAGGAGTGAGCATGTCTGTACCAACTATCGACTGGGATTTGGCCCTAATCCAGAAATATAACTATTCCGGGCCGCGTTATACGTCATACCCCACCGCGCTGGAGTTCTCCGATAGTTTCGGCGAGGCGGCGTTTCAGCAGGCTGTCGCGCGCTACCCCGAGCGACCGCTGTCGCTCTATGTCCATATTCCGTTCTGCCACAAGCTCTGCTACTTCTGCGGCTGCAATAAAATCGTTACCCGTCAGCAGCATAAAGCCGATCAGTATCTGGATGCGCTGGAGCAGGAAATTCTGCACCGTGCCCCGCTGTTTGCCGGCCGTCACGTCAGCCAGCTTCACTGGGGTGGGGGGACGCCAACGTATCTGAATAAAGCGCAGATCAGCCGTTTAATGACGCTCCTGCGCAACAACTTCCGTTTTAACGACGATGCTGAAATCTCGATCGAGGTCGATCCGCGCGAAATTGAGCTGGATGTACTGGATCACTTACGCGCTGAAGGTTTCAATCGCCTGAGCATGGGCGTGCAGGACTTCAACAAAGAGGTGCAGCGGCTGGTGAACCGTGAGCAGGATGAAGAGTTTATCTTTGCCTTACTCAACCACGCCCGCGATATCGGCTTTACGTCGACCAATATCGACCTGATTTACGGCCTGCCTAAGCAAACGCCGGAGAGCTTCGCCTTCACGCTGAAACGCGTGGCCGAACTCAACCCGGACCGCCTGAGCGTCTTTAACTATGCGCATCTGCCGACGCTGTTTGCCGCTCAGCGCAAAATCAAAGATGCCGACCTGCCTTCTGCCCAACAGAAGCTGGATATTTTGCAGGAAACCATCGCCTCGCTGACCGAAGCCGGTTATCAGTTCATCGGCATGGATCACTTTGCTCGTCCGGATGACGAGCTGGCTATTGCCCAGCGCGAAGGCGTACTGCACCGAAATTTCCAGGGATACACCACCCAGGGCGACACCGATTTGCTGGGGATGGGCGTCTCCGCCATCAGCATGATCGGTGACTGCTACGCGCAGAACCAGAAAGAGCTGAAACTTTACTATCAGCAGGTAGATGACGCGGGCAACGCGCTGTGGCGCGGTATCGCGTTAACGCGCGATGACTGCATCCGTCGTGACGTGATTAAGGCGCTCATCTGTAACTTCCGACTTGATTTCAGCGAGGTGGAAGCGCAGTGGGATCTGCATTTCAGCGATTACTTTGCTGATGACCTGAAGCTGTTAGCGCCTCTGGCAAAAGATGGGCTGGTGGATGTTTCAGAACGTGCAATTGACGTGACACCCAAAGGGCGCCTGTTGATTCGTAATATCTGCATGTGCTTCGACGCCTATCTGCGTCAGAAAGCGCGTCTGCAGCAGTTCTCACGCGTCATTTAAGACGTGCCAAAATATTTGGCCGGGTAAGGCGAAGCCGCTACCCGGCTTTTTTGTTAGCGACTCTCTAGCTAAACAGCCCAACCAGCGCCGCGCACAGCACAGCAGCAACGGCTGTTTGTGGCGTGTGGCTTTCGGCTGCTCCACTTGAGAGCATATTCACTAATGTTTCCAGCATGATGGTCACCCTCACTTTCCGGGCACGATCATACAAAAATCATTGATACAGTAAAGCGCAAAATAGCAGCAATTTGCGCTCAATTAATAACCTTTACACAAGGGTAAAGATCACTCCATGCCCAGCTCTTTCAGCTTACGCGTCAGGGTATTACGTCCCCATCCCAGCAGGCGTGCCGCTTCCTGCTTATGGCCCTGTGTATGGCGGAGTGCGGTGGTCAACAGCGTGCGCTCCATCTCGGGCTGGGCTTCAGACAGCAAGTTTTGATGACCGGAACGCAGCGCGCGATCGGCCCACTGTGCCAGCAGCGTCGCCCAGCTGTCCGGCAATCCATGTCCGGTGCTGCTTTCTGGCGCAGTCGCTTCAAACAGTTCAGCCGGTAAATCCTGAATCAGGACTTCCTGTCCGGCGGCCATTACGGTCAACCAGCGACAGGTGTTTTCCAGCTGACGCACGTTGCCCGGCCACGCCAGGCGGGTGAGGGCGGCATCGGTTTCCGGGTGCAGCTGCTTGGCTTCCACGCCCAGCTCACGGGCAGCGACCTGCAGAAAATGACGCGCCAGGCGGGGAATATCTTCACGGCGTTCACGTAGCGGTGGCAAATGAACGCGGATCACGTTCAGGCGATGGAATAAATCCTCACGGAATTTACCTTCCTGGACGCGCTGCTCCAGATTCTGGTGCGTCGCGGCAATAATGCGTACATCGACCTTCACCGGCGCATAGCCACCTACGCGATAAAACTGTCCGTCGGCCAACACGCGCAGCAGACGGGTCTGGACATCCAGCGGCATATCGCCGATTTCATCCAGGAAGAGTGTTCCACCGTCAGCCTGCTCGAAGCGACCCTGGCGAATGGTATTCGCGCCGGTAAAAGCCCCTTTCTCATGGCCAAACAGTTCGGATTCAATTAAATCCTTTGGGATGGCGGCCATATTCAGGGCGATAAACGGTGCTTTTGCCCGCGGGCTGTGGCGATGTAAGGCATGCGCTACCAGCTCTTTACCGGTTCCCGATTCACCGTTAATCAGTACGCTGATGGACGAGCGTGACAGACGGCCAATGATACGAAACACATCCTGCATGGCCGGCGCTTCGCCAATGATGTCCGTCGTGGGCCCGAAGTCAGGCGTGTGACGAGGCTGCTGCTGCTCCTGATAGTGGCTGATCGCGCGCTCAACCAGGGCGACCGCTTCGTCAATATCAAACGGTTTGGGCAGGTAATCGAACGCCCCTTGCTGATAGGCGCTCACCGCGGCGTCCAGGTCGGAATGCGCCGTCATTATGATGACCGGAAGCATAGGATGGCGTTGTTTGATCTGCTTTAAAAGCGCCAGCCCGTCCATTCCCGGCATGCGAATATCCGAAAGCAGCACATCCGGCGTTTTGGTGGTGAGTGCGTCGAGCACTTCGCTGCCGCTCTCAAACGTCGTGCAGCTTAATCCTGCCCCTGTGAGCGCGCGTTCAAGCACCCAACGGATGGAGCTATCGTCATCGACTACCCAGACTATCCCTCGTTGCATAAACGTCACCTTTATTTTTTAATCGGCAGGAAAACCGAAAACTCGGTATGTCCCGGCCAACTGGTAAATTCAATTTTTCCAGAGTGTTGATCGATCAAACTACGGGCAATGGATAACCCCAGGCCGGTACCGCCTTCGCGACCGCTGACCATCGGGTAGAACAGGGTGTCCTGAAGATGCGACGGAATACCCGGCCCGTTGTCCTCAACGTCGATGCGGGCAGCCAGACGATAGCGCACGCCGTGCAGTGTGAGCTGGAACGCGGTGCGGGTGCGCAAAATAATTTCGCCCCCTTCCGGCCCCAGCGCCTGCAGGGCATTACGCACAATATTCAGCAAGACCTGCTCAATCTGATCCGGGTCGTGCGCCAGTTCCGGCAGGCTTGGGTCGTAGTCACGGACCAGCGTGACGTTCTCCGGCAGCTCCATCGAGACGAGTTTCACAACCCGCTCAGCCACTTTATGAATACTTTCTGAGACATGCATGCCGGGCTGTTGTGGCCCGAGCAGACGGTCAACCAGGTTACGCAGGCGGTCTGCCTGCTCAATGATGACGTTGGTGTACTCCGCCAGCGCAGGGTCGGGCAGCGCTTTGGTCAGGAGTTGTGCCGCACCGCGTAAGCCACCCAGCGGGTTCTTGATTTCATGCGCCAGGCCTCGCACCAGGTCACGGGCGGCAATTTGCTGGGCATGCTGAAGTTGTTCCTGGCTCAGGCGGCGCTGATTATCCATCGGCGCCATTTCAAGCAGGATCAGCCCTTCAGGAAGCCGTTGTGCGGTAAGCGATAAAATATGTGAGCGCCCGTCGATCACCAGCGTGACTTCGTTATCGGTAAAGCCCTGACCGGCCTGCAGACTTTCCTGCATCAGGCCAATATTCAGCGAGAAATAGCTTAATAATTCCGGAAGCGGGGTGCCAAACAGTTTGCGTGAACTCTGGGCGAGCAGCTGCTGCGCCGCCGGGTTGGCGTAATGTACGGCCAGCTCGTCGTCGACCAGCAAAATACTGTTAATCAAAGAATTGAGGATCTGCCCAGCATCGGGCAGCGTGCCAGTTGCCATTCAGCAGTCTCCTGGAGTTGGTTGCACTAATTTAGTGCAGTATAGCTTTTTCGTCGTAAAAAGCGCGTGAGATCAGTTTGTTGGTGGAGAAAAAAGCCCATCCGGAGATGGGCTGAAAGTTTCCACGGCAACAAATAAAAGCTTGTGAGATCGCGCGTAAAAGGGCGCGCGAAACTCATTGAAACTTAAACGCTGTAGTACAGTTCGAACTCAACCGGGTGTGGCGTCATACGCACACGGTCGTTCTCTTCAGTACGCAGGGCGATGTAAGCATCGATAGCGTCGTCAGTGAACACGCCACCCGCAGTCAGGAACTCGCGGTCTGCGTCCAGCGCCTGCAGGGCTTCTTCCAGAGAGCCTGCAACCTGTGGGATCTCTTTCGCTTCTTCTGGCGGCAGGTCGTACAGGTTTTTGTCCATAGCTTCGCCTGGGTGGATCTTGTTCTTGATACCGTCCAGACCCGCCATCAGCAGTGCTGCGAAGCACAGGTATGGGTTAGCAGCTGGATCCGGGAAGCGAACTTCGATACGACGCGCTTTAGGAGACGCCACCACCGGGATACGGATAGAAGCAGAACGGTTACGGGCAGAGTACGCCAGCATTACCGGTGCTTCGTAGCCTGGGACCAGACGCTTGTAGGAGTTAGTGGTTGGGTTCGCCAGGGCGTTGATCGCTTTAGCGTGTTTGATTACGCCGCCAATGTAATACAGAGCCTGCTCAGACAGACCGGCATATTTGTCACCAGAGAACAGGTTGGTTCCGTTCTTGGACAGAGACATGTGGCAGTGCATACCGGAACCGTTATCGCCAAACATTGGTTTTGGCATGAAGGTCGCGGTTTTACCGAAACGGTGCGCAACGTTGTGCACAACGTATTTGTAGATCTGAATTTCGTCTGCTTTTTTGGTCATGGTGTTGAAGCGGGTTGCCACTTCGTTCTGACCCGCAGTCGCCACTTCGTGGTGGTGAGCTTCAACCACCAGGCCCATCTCTTCCATCACCAGACACATGGTGGAACGGATGTCCTGAGCGGAGTCGACCGGAGGAACCGGGAAGTAACCGCCTTTAACGCCAGGACGGTGACCTTTGTTACCACCTTCGTATTTGGTGGAGGAGTTCCATGCACCTTCGATATCGTCGATGGCAACGTGGGAGCCAGAAATAGAAGCACCGAAACGGATGTCATCAAACAGGAAGAATTCTGGCTCTGGCCCGAACAGTACGGTGTCTGCGATACCGGTTGAACGCAGGTACTCTTCAGCGCGTTTCGCGATGGAGCGTGGGTCGCGGTCGTAGCCCTGCAGTGTGCCTGGCTCAAGGATGTCGCAACGGATGATCAGGGTTGGTTCTTCGAAGAACGGATCAATGACCGCAGTGGAAGCGTCAGGCATCAGAACCATGTCAGATTCGTTGATACCTTTCCAGCCGCCAATGGAGGAGCCGTCAAACATTTTGCCTTCTTCAAAGAATTCGGCGTTTACCTGATGAGCAGGAATAGTGACGTGCTGTTCTTTACCTTTGGTATCGGTGAAGCGCAGATCAACAAACTTCACTTCATGTTCGTTCAGCATCGTCAAAACGTGTTCAGCGGACATACTTAACTCTCCAGATTGGTCATTGTCGTCGTGGTAACGAGGTCTTCAATTTCTGTCTTGGGCTGGCTGTGTGCCATTTTTTTGCCGTATTTTTATAAAGCGAAATCTGTGCCAACTTTTAAAACACACCAAAAAGGCGTTATCATGCGCACCATAGTGCAAAAGTGCTGCACCACAATGGTTATGTTGCACCAGTATAGTGCTTCAGTGTGAACACTGAGCACCATATTGGTGCAATTTTCGTTAAAGTGCCCTTTTTACGCTCCGTGAAAGCGATCACAAAGCATCTCTGCAATACTTGTTTGCGGGGGATGTTTGTGATCCTGTTTTGTAGTGCGATTAATCCGTGTACAATAACGCGCTATTTCTAATGCCTGAGGCAAAGTTGTGATCGAAAATTTGCGTAACATCGCCATCATCGCGCACGTCGACCATGGTAAAACCACCCTGGTTGATAAGCTGCTGCAGCAGTCCGGTACGTTTGATGCTCGTGCCGAAACTCAAGAGCGTGTGATGGACTCCAACGATTTGGAGAAAGAGCGTGGGATTACTATCCTCGCGAAAAACACCGCTATCAAATGGAATGACTACCGTATCAACATCGTTGATACCCCAGGGCACGCCGACTTCGGTGGTGAAGTTGAGCGCGTGATGTCCATGGTGGATTCCGTGCTGCTGGTGGTTGACGCATTTGACGGCCCAATGCCGCAAACGCGCTTCGTGACCAAAAAAGCATTTGCCCATGGCCTGAAACCTATTGTTGTTATCAACAAGGTTGACCGTCCGGGCGCGCGTCCTGACTGGGTTGTTGATCAGGTGTTCGACCTGTTCGTTAACCTCGACGCGACCGACGAGCAGCTGGACTTCCCTATCATTTACGCTTCGGCGCTGAATGGTATCGCGGGTCTGGATCACGAAAATATGGCGGAAGACATGACTCCGCTGTATCAGGCGATTGTCGATCACGTACCGGCTCCGGATGTTGATCTTGATGGTCCGCTGCAGATGCAGATCTCCCAGCTGGACTACAACAACTACGTTGGCGTTATCGGTATCGGCCGCATCAAACGCGGTAAAGTGAAGCCGAACCAGCAGGTTACTATCATCGATAGCGAAGGCAAAACCCGTAACGGTAAAGTGGGCAAAGTGCTGACTCACCTGGGTCTGGAGCGTATCGACAGCGAACTGGCTGAAGCGGGCGACATCATCGCGATTACCGGTCTGGGCGAGCTGAACATCTCTGACACCATCTGCGACCCGCAGAATGTGGAAGCGCTGCCAGCCCTGTCCGTTGATGAACCAACGGTAACCATGTTCTTCAACGTCAACACCTCTCCGTTCTGTGGCAAAGAAGGTAAATTCGTTACCTCTCGTCAGATCCTTGACCGCCTGAACAAAGAGCTGGTGCACAACGTTGCGCTGCGCGTTGAAGAAACTCAGGATGCTGACGCATTCCGCGTTTCTGGTCGTGGTGAGCTGCACCTGTCTGTTCTGATCGAAAACATGCGTCGTGAAGGTTTCGAAATGGCGGTTTCCCGTCCGAAAGTTATCTTCCGCGAAATCGACGGCCGTAAACAAGAGCCGTTCGAGAACGTAACGCTGGACGTTGAAGAGCAGCATCAGGGTTCTGTTATGCAGGCTCTGGGTGAGCGTAAAGGCGACCTGAAAAACATGAATCCAGATGGCAAAGGCCGCGTACGTCTCGACTACGTGATCCCAAGCCGTGGTCTGATCGGTTTCCGTTCAGAGTTCATGACCATGACGTCCGGTACCGGTCTGCTGTACTCCACCTTCAGCCACTACGACGACGTTCGTCCGGGTGAAGTTGGCCAGCGTAACAACGGCGTTCTGATCTCCAACGGTCAGGGTAAAGCAGTTGCGTTTGCGCTGTTCGGTCTGCAGGATCGCGGTAAGCTGTTCCTGGGTCACGGTGCTGAAGTTTATGAAGGCCAGATCATCGGTATTCACAGTCGTTCTAACGACCTGACTGTAAACTGCCTGACCGGTAAGAAACTGACCAACATGCGTGCGTCCGGTACTGACGAAGCAACGGTTCTGGTTCCACCGATCAAGATGACCCTGGAGCAAGCTCTGGAGTTCATCGATGACGACGAACTGGTAGAAGTGACCCCACTGTCTATCCGTATCCGTAAACGTCACCTGACCGAGAACGATCGTAAACGTGCAATGCGCGGTGCGAAAGAAGAGTAATACGGTCAATCCGTAGGCCGGGTAAGCGCATGCGCCACCCGGCACGTAAAAAGCCGCTGAGCGATCAGCGGCTTTTTTTATTATCAGAACGAATACCTTAACCCCAGGCGGATACGGTACTGCTCGCGGTTGTAATCATTCCATCTGTCCAGCCACTGAAGCTCAAGATAGGGCAGCCAGTTTTTATCGATTTTATAGCTAAATTTGTGGGTGATTTCCCAGTGATGGTCTTTGCCATTTTTGCTGTGGTAATCGTTCACGCGCTGGAAAAAATGCGGTTCAAAGGTATAGAAAAACGCATCCGTGACCTTGAAATTCCAGTAGTTAGCGAATTCGTGGGTGTCGTTTTTATCCATCTGGCCATTGTAGTCCGACGTATCGTAATTGTTGTGGTTATAGCGATAGCGGAAGGTCAGGTTAAACCAGTCGAGAAATTTATAATTGGTATCCAGATAGATAGCACCTCCGGACCCGGCGCTGCTGTCATTCAGTAAACCGCCAGGCTGAAAGGTGAGTTTATCGGTCGGTTTAAAAAGCGGATACCACCCTTCAATTTCGTTATAGCTGTGCTTAAGCTCGTCCCATTTGCCCACGTTATAGGCGTTAGTGAACATCAGCCCCGCGCCCTTATCGAAGTTATAGCCAGCACGCAGGATCACTTCGTGCAGTTCAGAGGCCGTATTATAGGCTTCGCGCGTTTCGACATAGGCGCCGGCAACTGCCGAGCAGGACACAGACGACACAACCAGTGCAGTAACGATTCTTTTCATAATCAGTCCATGTATGAGGTACAGAAAGGCCCCCCTCCTGTTACACAGGAAGGGAATCAGGGCCGGATTTATTGTTATAAAGTGACTGCTGACGCTTTATTGTTGGTGGTTAACTCAGGGGGTTTTGCGGGTTGTTTTTTCCGTTTTCCAATCTCCTCAATAATAAAGGCGAAGCGTGCTTCGTTGAGTTTATAAAAGAGTCCCATGGTTATCGCGGCAACGATCGCCAGGCCGCACGGCCAGAGAAAAATTAGCTGACGGAGCCCCAGTAGCGTGCCCGCACTCTGCACGGCGTGTGGAATGTAGCCAATCTGCGTCAACATAATGCCCGGCAGGAAACCGGCGAGGGCGGCGGAGATTTTGCGCGAGAAGGTATAACCGGTATAAACCGATCCTTCGGCGCGAATGCCTGTTTTCCACTCGCCATAATCCACGGTATCGGGCACCAGCGCCCAGTTGAGGCTGTTTACGAATGCCGTACCGAAAAAGGCCATGCAGGAAAAGAGCACAAAGAGCAGGGAGCTGGTTCCCCAGAGGAAGTTCATCACGTCGCCCACGGCCCACAGCGTCAGCCCGCCAAGGTAGACCGGCTTCTTGCCGAAGCGCTTAACCGCGCCAGGCACCAGAAACACTCCAACCAGAATGCAGCCCATACTGAAAAAACCCATCCACGACAGCAGATGCAGATCGTTTAGCACGTACTGGGTGTAGTAGACCTGAATCGCCAGTTTGATATTAAACGCGGCGAGGGTGCAGAGGTTGGCGATACACAACACCAGCAACGGCGGGTTGCGGAAAATGGCACAGAAGGATTTCAGGATGCCAGGCTTATGATGATCGGGCGTGACCTCCACATAGCGCTCTTTCACACCGCTGTAGCACCACCACATGCAGAACAGACCGCCGGTGACGAACACCAGTGCGGCCACCAGATAGCCGAGGGAGGGCTGGCTGACAAACAGCGCCTGGATTGGCATAAACCCTACGGTGCAGAGCAATAACCCAACCGTTGCGCCGCCCTGGCGCCAGGCCGCAAGCTGCGCCCGCTCGTTCGGATTTTTAGTGATGGCGGGAACCATCGCGCCGTAAGAGCAGTTCATCAGGCTATAACAGAGGCCAAACATCATGAAGAGCAGGGTGGCGATAGCGGTTTTCACCGTCAGGCTAAAATCGGTGGCCACAAACTGCGCCGTGGCCACCAGGGCAACCGGCACCGAGGCATAAAGAATAAACGGCCTGAATTTGCCTCTGGCACCGATGTTACGCCGCGAATCCAGCAACACACCGGTCAGCATGTCGGTGAATGCGGTAAAGAACTTCGCCACCAGGAAAATAATGCCGCCATAAAAAGCGGGCATGCCCAGTTCATCAGTATAAAACTTCAGCAGATACAGCGTGCCAATACAGAGCATCAGGTTAGAGCCAAAATCGCCCATCCCGTAGGCGCACTTTTCGCGCAGGCTCAGCTTCAGGGTTAACGGATCACTCTTGTGTGTCATGGTCGATCCTCACAGCGCCCCGCAGGGCGCTCTCTCAAGTCAGTTATGCTGTACGTTTGCGCAGTTCAATTTCTTCCACGATGCGCACATACATCTTCTCGTTGAGGTTGTAGAAACAGCCCATCGCCACGATGGTGATGATGGCCAGCAGACTGGGGTAGATAAATATCAGCTGCCGCAGCCCTTCAACCGTTCCGGCGGATTGCACCACGTTTGGCACATAGCCGATTTGCGTGAGCATGATGCCGGGGAAGAAGCCGGCCAGCGCCTGTGAGACCTTCCGGAAGAAGGTAAAGCCGGTATAGACCGTCCCTTCGGATCGCACGCCGGTACGCCACTCGCCGTACTCCACGGTATCGGACACCAGCGCCCAGTTGAGGCTGTTCACGAAGGCTGAGCCGAAGAAGGCCAGACAGGAGAACGCCACAAAGCTCACCGAACCACCGCCAAAGAAGTAGTTGAGCAGGTCGCCTGCCACCCAAATCAGCAGCCCGCTGATATAGACCTTTTTCTTGCCGAAGCGACGCACCGCGCCGGGCATCATAAAGACGCCGATAAAAATGCAGCCCATGCTGAAAAAGCCCATGTAGGACAACAGAATAGAGTCGTTCAGCACGTACTGCGTGTAATAAACCTGAATGGCGAGCTTGACGTTAAAGGCCCCCAGCGTGCACAGGTTGGCGATGCAGAGAATAAACAACGGTCGGTTACCGGCGATGGCGCGAAACGACTGCAGCAGGCCGGGCTTCTGGGCTGGATTGGCGGGCTGCATCTCAACGTAACGCTCGGTCACGCCTTTATAGCACCACCACATAAAGAACAGCCCGAACAGCGAGAAGAGGGTCGCGGCAAAGATATACCCAAGCTGGTCATTGCCTTCAATCAGGTTCATTACCGGCACAAACCCGACGGTACAGAGCAGCAGGCCAAGCGTGGCGCCGCCCTGACGCCAGGCGGCCAGCGAAGCGCGCTCGTCCGGGTTTTTGGTAATGGCCGGCACCATCGCACCGTAGGAGCAGTTCATCATGCTGAAGAACAGGCCGTAAAGCATGAACAGCACGGTCGCCATCACCGTTTTGCCGGTGATTTCAAACGGCGTGCCGACAAAGTTTGCGATGGCCAGTAACGTCACCGGGAACGCCGCATACAGCACGAACGGGCGGAATTTGCCCTTAGGACCGATCTTGCGTCGGGAATCGAGCATGATACCCGTGCCCATATCGGTGAAGGCGGTGAAGAACTTGGCAATCAGGAAGATGATCCCGCCGTAGGTACCAGGCAGGCCAAGAACGTCGGTGTAGAACTTCAGCAGATACAACGTGCCGATATCCAGAAGGATGTTAGAGCCGAGATCGCCCATCCCGTAGGCGAGTTTCTCTTTAAACGGCAGGCGTAGCGTTGCCGGATCGGAAGCGTGTTGACGCATTATTGTTCTCCATCTGCCCGCAGGTTTCCCTGCGGGCGAGCCTTATCAGATATGACGTAAGGTGCTAAACAGGTCTGCCCATTCGCTTTGCTGACGATAAAACACCGGCGGTTTGCCGAGCGGAGCGTCAACGGTGATGTCACCGCCCTCATGCGTTTCACCCGTCCAGGCATTCACTCAGGTGTCCTCAGGCAAATAGAGCGTCCAGTCACGACGGCCTTCTTCATGGACCGGTGCCACCAGCAGATCGCGGCCAAACAGATACTGGTATTTCAGCGTGTAGCTGCGCGCATCGTTTTCGTAATGCAGGAACAGCGGGCGCATCACCGGCAGGCCGCTTTTCGCGTTCTGCGCAACGGCGGCTTTGATGTAGGGCTTCAGGGTAGTGAAGACGGTCGTCATACGCGCAAAGTGGGCGATGGTTTCGCCGTCGCCATCAAACTGCCAGTTATCGCCAGGGCGGTTGCCCTCGTGGGTACGCATCATCGGTGTGAAGGCGCTGAAGTCGCACCAGCGCAGCAGCAGCTCTTTGCTGCGTTTCATCTCAAACAGCGTGGTATAACCGCCGATGTCGCTGTGATGCAGCCCGTGCCCGGTCATTGCCAGTGAGAGTGCCGCAGGAACCACTGACGCCAGACCGTCGTCCAGGCTCCAGTCGACGTTCTGATCGCCGGCCCACATCATCACCGAGTGTTTCTGGCTGCCGGTATAACCCGCGCGCATAAAGAACAGGATCTCGCCGAGCTTGCCGGTCTCTTCCAGCGCCTCGTAGTTACATTTCGCCCATAGCGCAGGCCAGGCGTTGTGCATGATTTCCGCGCTCACGCCGTTGTGCAGGAAGGTATCAGTCGGCAAATATTCACCAAAATCAGCCATCCAGCCGCCACAGCCCAGTTCTATCAGGTTCTTTTTGATGATCTCTTTGTACCAGTCGTAGGCTTCCGGATTCGTCAGGTCGATAACGCCCGCATAGAACTCGCCGAACTCGACGTGATAGTCCTGACCGTCGGCGTTTTTGGTCAGATAACCGCGTTTCGCCGCCTCTTCACAGAGGTCTCTGTCGCTCGCCACGTAAGGGTTGATATAGGAGAGGAACTGCACGCCTTCCTGCTTCCACTGCGGGATACGTGTATCCAGCTGCGGATACAGATCGCTGTTCCACTTCCAGTTCCACATCACGCGTTTGCCAAAGGAGGTCATCCGGATGCCGGACCAGTCCTGCGCCCAGATACCGTTCACCTTCACACCGCCGTTGCGCATGGTGTCGAGCTTTTGCTGGCACACGTCGGTGCCGCCCTGAACGCCCAGCGTTACCCCGTCGTAAACCCAGTCCGGCAGTTCGGGCTGGCGGCCCAGTAACCCGGTCAGTTTTTCCAGCAGATCGACATACGTTTGCGCACATTCGAAGCGCAGCGTGGCGTTATCTTCCCAGAAGGCCAGCTCATGGAACGCCGGCGCGCTGAAGTCGAAATTCATATAACAGCTGTTATCCACGTGGCAGTAGTACTTCTGGGTACTCACAAAGGTGGGTTGCGGGAAGAAGGTCCAGTAGTAATCGCCGCCCGCGTTCTCTTTGCAGTCTGCCTGCCAGGTGACGTAGGTGTGCTTATTACGGCCCACGCCCTGCTCGCTGGTCCACAACGGGAACGGCTTGCCGCGCAGGTCGAAGTAGGAGAACTGCTCTCCGCAACCATAGATATGATCCTCGGGCTGGGCCGCCAGCCGCAGCCAGATGCGGTTATGGCAGGTGGCATCATTTTTGAGTTTCAGCTCCAGGCGTCCTTCGGCATCCACACCCACCAGTAGCGTGGCGCTGACGGCGTCACCCCGGGTAAAGCGAATCGCCCAGCCCGCATTTTGCGGCGCGACGGTGGCCTCGGTCAGGGCAATTTTTTCGTTGAGTTTGTCTTTGATGCTGAAGTTGCCGCGAAACATCTCGATATCGGCTTCACCTGCGCCGATCCACAGGCATGGGGTGTCGGCGGTGTGGGACAGAATCAGACGATCCTGCCAGCTCAGGGTGAAACCATGTTCACTGCTTTTAAGAATAATATTGTGTAGGGTACGCATAAGATCTCCGTTTTTATTATTTGGCCTGGCTATCCAGTAATCCGGCGGCAACGGCCGGGGCTAACCCTGGCGCCAGCGGTAAGCGAGGGATCACCAGGCAATGCAGCAGATGATAAATATCCTGCTTGCCGTCCCAGACTTTGGTGGTCACTTCGTTATGGATATCCAGCTCCTGCCACCATGAACCGTTCTCGTAGTCGATCAGGTATTTGATGCAGTAATCCCACCATTTCTGATACCAGGCTTCGTACTGCGCCTCGCCGGTGACGGTATAGAGCGCATAGGCCGTTCCCATCGCTTCGACAATCGGCCAGCGCACGCGCTCGCGAACGATGGGTTTACCGTCCCAGCCAACGGAATAGACAAAACCGTCGGCACCATCGGGTGCCCAGGCGTCGCGGATTGTGGCGTGGAACAAGCCTTTTGCATCTTCCAGCAGCCATGCGGGGGGTGTTTCAAAACGCGCTTCCAGCGCAGCGCGCAGGTGCAGCATCAGGCGGCCCCACTCGATCCAGTGGCCTGGCGTACCGCCGTAGGCGCGAAAACGGTGAGCGGGGTTATCAATGTTGTAATCGCGGATGGGGTTCCACTGTGTATCGAAATGCTCATTAACCCGGTACTCGCCCTTGCGTGCCACGTCGTGAATGATCACCGAGGCAATGCGCAGGGCGCGGTCGAGCCATTTACGGTCATGCGTCACGTCATACACAATCAGGAAGGCTTCGACAGCGTGCATATTGGCGTTGCCGCCACGGTACTCTTCGGTTTTGCTGAAGGCCTCATCCCAGGATTCCAGGCACATCTGTTCCTGTTCGCTCCAGAAATAACGCTCAATCACCTCAATGGCATCGTCCAGTAACTTGCGAGCCTGTGGATGGCCGGTGGTGACGGCGCTGGCTGCGCCCAGCAAAACAAAGAAGTGCTGATAGCCCTGCTTGGAGGCATCCATAACGCCTTCATCGTTAATACAGGCGTACCAGCCGCCATATTGCGGGTCACGCAGCGGACCATTCAGGGCGTTGATGCCATGCTCCACCAGGGCATATGCGCCGGGACGTCCCATGTTTGCCGCCACGGCATAAACGTGCAGCATACGGGCGGTGATCCACAGATGCGTGCCCATATCGCTGCGCACCTGACCGTTATTGCCCAGCCAGCCAAAACCGGTCGGCACGGCGGCGTTTTTACCGAAATCGAGAATGCGGTCAGTCTCTTGTTCAAGCCAGCGGTTATGGCTTAGGGTGTTAAACCATTTCATGTTCGGGTCCTTTCTTAACGGCGAGCCATCATTTCGTCGACGATCTCACCCAAACGCTGCAGTTTCGGCACAGAAATATCACGGAGCATCAGTTCCGTGTCCGGCAGGCCAATCACTGATGACCAGACGGCGCGGCCGGCTAAAAAGCCGGATGCGCCCGCCTGCATGGCAACGCTCACCGCCCTTGGGAACAACTTATCGTCCACGCCGGATGAGAGGATCACCCACGGCATGGCGATGTTCTCGTTCAGTTTTTGCGAGGCAGTCAGCAATTCCTGCTGACTGCCTTTGCCGAACAGGGGCATCTCCACTTTGTAGAGGTCAGCTCCGCTGTCTCCCAGCTCTTTTGCCGCGTCGATAATGGCCTGTTCACGATTAAACGTCGCGCCGCGACGCGGCGGGCGGACTACCGGCTCAATAATGCTAAGTAGTCCATTGTTATGGCACAGCTGATTGAACGCCTTCACCATCTCCAGACGCTGCTGTGGATCTTCGTCGCTACGCCACAGCACCAGTAGCTTCAGTGCTTTGCCGCCATCGCGCCTGACCGCCTGAGCATCAACGTTTTTATCGATGACGACGCTGTCAACGGGGATCCCGTTACCCGGAATAAATTCGTCTGCTGCCACAATCATCGCGCAGCTTTTGGCAACGGCCTGTTGCTCAACGATCTGCTGGTAGCAAAACTGCTGATCGACAAGAATGGCGGAGGCATACGGCGACAGAATTTTGGCCGCGTTGACCTTAAAGTCGGTGAGATGCCGATCGGTGACCGGCACCGGAGCGCCCGCCGCAGCAAACATCAGGCGCATCGCTTCGCGCTGGTCAACGGCCAGCATTGCAAAACCGCCGGAAGGTCGGGTGATATCTTTCAGGGTGTACATCGTCATTCCTCAGTCCTTTCGTATCAGTGTGTTTTTTTCAGCCCGGCGGATGCGCGAACCTGTTCAAGAATGGCTGTCCAGTCTTCGCGCCCGCGTCCGGCGGCCCGCGCCTGGTTGTAGACTTCACGGGAGGCGGCGCCCAGCGGCATCGGGACGTGGAGCTGGTTTGCCACGTCCAGCGCGATCCCCAGATCTTTATGCGCGAGGTCGATCATAAAGGCCGGTGTAAGATCGCCTTTGAGCACCTTGTTAGGCCATGAGGTGGTGAAGTGGCCTTTGCCTGCTGGCGTACCGCTCATGACGCTGAGCGCCACATCGAAAGAGAGGCCGAGGGCTTCACACAGCACGGCGGCTTCAGCGGACAGCGCGTTCAGGGCAATGCTCATGTAGTTGTTAATAAGCTTCACGCGGATACCCATGCCTGGCCCACCTGCGTTTATCAGTTCATTGCCCATCGCCATCAACACCGGCGTGGCTCGTTCAACCTGCTGCGCGGTGCCGCCAGCCAGAAGGAGTAATGTTCCGGCGACGGCATGGTCCGATGTGCGTCCGACAGGCACATCCATCATGCTGAAACCACGTTCAGCCATGTCGTGGATCAGGGCATCGGTCTGTAGCGGGTGAATGGTGGACATATCAATGACCAGCGCTTCGCGGGATAACCCTTCGCAGACGCCCTGCTCACCAAACAAGACTGTGCGAACCAGGTCTCCGTTTGGCAGCATGGTGATGACAAATTCGGCCTCCTTTACTGCCTGTGCAGGCGTGGCTGCAGCCAGGGCTCCACGCGCCACCAGGGCCTGTATCGCCTGTGGGTTTACATCAAAAACGTGAAGCTGGTGGCCCTGTTTAAGCAGATTCGTTGCCATAGGCGCACCCATCTGTCCTAACCCGATAAAGGCAATTGCTGACATGCTTCTCTCCTGTCACATCGTGTCAATTATTGAGCGTTTGTGTTGTCTGTTTTTGATCGTATTTGTAATTTATAGTCAAAAAATTGACAGGGGTCACTTTTTAAACATTTCGTGAAATTAAAATGAGAGCATCAGAAAACGCAGAAGGAATCACCATGACTCGCATCGTTTGTGTCGGCATTACCGTGCTGGATCGCATCTGGTATCTCGATGATTTACCGAAAGAAGGTGGCAAATATGTCGCAAAAGACTATACGGAGGTGGGCGGCGGTCCTGCGGCGACTGCGGCGGTGGCGGCAGCGAAACTGGGGGCTGAGGTGGACTTTATTGGCCGGGTGGGTGATGACGATACCGGCAGAAGACTGCTCGCGGAGCTGGAGTCCCTGGGGGTAAACACGCGCTATACGCGGATGGTGAAAGGAGCCCGTTCATCGCAATCGGCCGTGCTGGTGGATGGCCACGGGGAGCGTGTTATTGCTAACTACCCCAGCCCCGATCTCCCGACTACAGCGGCATGGTTGCAGGATATCGATTTTTCGCAATGGGATATCGTATTAGCCGACGTGCGCTGGCACGAAGGGGCTAAACAGGCGTTCACCCTTGCCCGCCAGCAGGGCGTCAGCACGCTGCTTGATGCCGATGTCACCCCGCAGGACATTGCTGAACTGGTCGCCTTAAGCGATCACGCGGCCTTCTCCGCGCCGGGTTTGCGGCGTTTAAGCCAGCTGGACGATACGGAAAACGCGCTGAGAAAAGCACAAACGCTCACAAATGGACATGTCTACGTCACGCAAGGGCGTGAAGGGTGTTACTGGCTGGAGCAGGGCGCGCTTCGTCATCAGCCGGGATTTGCGGTCGACGTGGTGGATACCACAGGTGCAGGAGATGTCTTTCACGGCGCGCTGGCGGTGAGTCTGGCGCAGCAGGGGGCGTCACCAGACGCGGTACGTTTCGCGAGCGCGGTTGCGGCACTGAAATGTACCCGGCCCGGCGGACGGGCGGGTATACCTGACTGTGATCAAACCCGCTCTTTTTTGTCACTTTTTGTATAAAATGCGGGGCGTGATGGTTTTCAGAGGACAGCCCATGAGCCTTACCGAACTGACCGGCAACCCGCGGCACGATCAACTGCTTACGTTGATTGCTGACCGCGGCTATATGAACATTGATGAACTGGCGCAACTGCTGGACGTCTCAACGCAAACCGTGCGCCGGGATATCCGCAAGCTGAGTGAGCAGGGGCTGATCACGCGTCATCATGGCGGCGCGGGCAGGGCATCCAGCGTGGTGAACACCGCATTTGAGCAACGTGAAGTCTCCTTGACCGAAGAGAAGCGGGCCATTGCCGAAGCGATTGCCGACTACATTCCCGATGGTTCAACCATCTTCATTACTATCGGGACGACGGTGGAGCACGTTGCTCGGGCGCTGCTCAACCATAATCATCTGCGCATCATCACCAACAGCCTGCGGGTGGCGCATATTCTGTATAAGAACCCGCGCTTTGAAGTGATGGTGCCCGGCGGTACGCTGCGTCCGCATAACGGAGGCATTATCGGGCCTGCGGCGACGGCGTTCGTGTCAGGCTTCCGTGCCGATTACCTGGTGACCAGCGTCGGAGCAATTGAACACGACGGCGCGATGATGGAGTTTGACGTTAATGAAGCCAGCGTGGTGAAAACCATGATGGCCCACGCGCGACATATTTTACTGGCGGCCGATCATACGAAATACCACGCCTCTGCTGCCGTTGAAATTGGTAACGTGTCGCAGGCAACCGCGCTCTTCACCGATGAGCTACCGGGATCTGCGCTGCACAATCATCTCAAATCCAGCAAGGTAGAAGTCGTTGAGGTGAATTCAGGCGACGAACAGCAGGCAGGCTAACCCTTCTTAATGGCCCGATATTCAGGCTCGGGCCTTTCCTTTCTGTAAGCTGAATCTGGCGCATAGCCAAACCTTATCTTTCCCGCTACAGTTACTTTTCCACGGCGAGCAGGAGATAAAAAATGCTTTATATCTTTGACTTAGGAAATGTAATCGTCGATATCGATTTTAATCGGGTGCTGGGCGCATGGAGCGACTTTAGCCGTGTCCCGCTGGCGACGTTAAAGCAGAGTTTCGCCATGGGCGAGACCTTCCATCAGCACGAGCGCGGCGAAATTAGCGATGAAGAATTTGCTGAACGTCTGTGTCATGAAATGGATGTGCCGTTAAGTTACGAGCAGTTTTCCCATGGCTGGCAGGCAGTGTTCGTCGCGATCCGCCCGGACGTGATCGCCATTATGCATAAACTCCGCGAGCAGGGGCATCGGGTTGTGGTGCTGTCGAATACTAACCGTCTGCATACCACGTTCTGGCCTGACGAGTATCCTGAGGTGCAGGCGGCGGCCGATAAAATCTACCTCTCCCAGGAGATGGGGATGCGTAAACCCGAAGCGCGTATCTATCAGGCGGTTCTGCAGGCGGAAGGATTCACCGCGGCCGATGCGGTCTTTTTCGACGACAATGCCGATAATATAGAGGGAGCTAACCAGTTGGGTATCACGTCAATTCTGGTGACCGGAAAGGAGACGATACCAAACTATTTTGCGAAGCAGTTATGCTAAAAACCGTTCATCAAAAAGCCACGCATCATACTCGTCCGCTCAGGGCGTGGCTGAAACTGCTCTGGCATCGCATTGATGAGGACAACATGACCACGCTGGCGGGTAACCTCGCCTACGTGTCACTGCTCTCGCTTGTGCCGCTGGTGGCCGTCATTTTTGCGCTATTTTCCGCTTTTCCAATGTTTGCAGATGTCAGCCTGCAGCTTCGCCACTTTGTCTTTGCGAATTTTATTCCCGCCACCGGGGACGTCATACAGAACTACATTGAACAGTTTGTCGCTAACTCCAGCAAAATGACGGCGGTTGGGGCGTGTGGCCTGATCGTCACGGCGCTGTTATTGATGTACGCCATAGATAACGCGCTGAATGCCATCTGGCGGAGTAAAAAGGCGCGGCCCAAGGTTTATTCCTTTGCGGTGTACTGGATGATCTTAACGCTGGGGCCCTTGCTGGCCGGTGCGAGTCTGGCTATCAGTTCGTATCTGCTTTCGCTGCGCTGGGCCAGCGATCTCAACGGCGTTATCGATAACCTGTTGCGTATCTTCCCGCTGATTTTATCGTGGCTCTCTTTCTGGCTGCTTTACAGCGTGGTACCGACCACGCGCGTGCCTAACCGCGATGCGGTCGTGGGCGCGCTGGTCGCGGCATTGCTCTTTGAACTGGGCAAAAAAGGGTTTGCCCTTTACATCACCATGTTCCCGTCTTATCAGCTGATTTACGGCGTGCTGGCGGTGATCCCCATTTTATTTGTCTGGGTCTACTGGACCTGGTGTATCGTCTTGCTTGGTGCCGAAATAACTGTCACTCTCGGCGTATACCGCGAACTTAAAAAAGCAGCAGAAGCTGAAAAACAACAAGAAGCAGACCAACCATGATTGCATTGATACAGCGCGTAACCCGTGCCAGCGTCACCGTGGAGGGAGAGGTGACGGGTGAAATTGGCCCAGGACTTTTAGTGTTGTTAGGTGTCGAAAAGGATGATGACGAACAGAAAGCCAACCGCTTGTGCGAGCGCGTGCTGGGCTACCGCATTTTCAGCGATGCGGAAGGTAAGATGAACCTGAACGTTCAGCAGGCGGGTGGCAGCGTGCTGGTGGTCTCCCAGTTTACGCTGGCGGCCGATACCGAGCGCGGCATGCGCCCGGGTTTCTCTAAAGGTGCCGCACCGGATCGTGCAGAAGCCCTTTACGAGTACTTTGTGGCGCGTTGTCGTCAACAGGACATGAATACGCAAACCGGACGATTCGCTGCAGATATGCAGGTATCGCTGGTGAACGATGGCCCCGTCACATTCTGGCTCCAGGTATGAGCCAACTGGCGGCGTGGCCGCGGGTAACAAGAGAGAGTACAGCTATGTATCACCTTCGAGTACCGCAAACGGAAGAAGAGTTAGAAGCCTATTACCAGTTCCGCTGGGAAATGTTACGCAAGCCATTACATCAGCCAAAAGGGTCTGAGCGCGACGCCTGGGATGCGATGGCTCATCACCAGATGGTGATGGACGAAGAGGGTAACCTCGTCGCCGTTGGGCGTTTGTACATCAATGCCGATAACGAAGCTTCAATCCGCTTTATGGCGGTTCATCCTTCCGTGCAGGATAAAGGCCTCGGCACCTTGATGGCGATGACCCTTGAGTCCGTCGCCCGTCAGGAAGGGGTTAAGCGCGTCACCTGTAGCGCCCGCGAAGACGCCGTCGAATTCTTCGCCAAACTCGGTTTTGTTAACCAGGGGGAAATCACCGCCCCGCAAACCACGCCGATTCGTCACTTTTTGATGATCAAACCCATCGCTACGCTGGATGATATTCTCCATCGCGCCGACTGGTGTGGGCAGCTCCAGCAGGCCTGGTATCAGCACATTCCCCTGAGTGAAAAAATGGGCGTGCGTATTCAGCAGTACACCGGGCAAAAATTCATTACCACCATGCCGGAAATCGGCAATCAGAACCCCCATCACACCCTGTTTGCCGGCAGCCTGTTTTCACTCGCCACGCTGACCGGCTGGGGGCTAATCTGGCTGATGCTCCGCGAACGCCATCTTGGCGGCACCATTATTCTGGCCGATGCCCATATTCGTTACAGCGCGCCGATCAGTGGTAAGCCGAGCGCCGTTGCCGATCTTGGCGCACTTGGGGGCGATCTCGACCGCCTGGCGCGCGGGCGTAAAGCGCGCGTACAGATGCGCGTTGAGCTGTTCGGCGATGAAACGCCGGGTGCCGTCTTTGAAGGTACCTACATCGTTCTTCCTGCGAAGCCGTTTGGCGCGTTTGAAGAGGGTGGAAACGAAGAAGAGTAGGCTCCGGCGTCCCGGCATGATTGCCGGGCTAATTCCCCGCGCCGATCCGTCTGGCAATATCCCTCAGAAGATCGCGCGCAGACGGGCTGACCCCGCCAAGCTGGAAAAATCCATGGATAACCCCCAGCCACCGCTGAGCCGTACACGTGACGCCTTGCTCAGTCAGGCGCTGATATAGCGCTTCACCTTCGTCGCAAAGCGGATCAAACTCGGCAGTAATGATGTGCACGGGAGGCAGGCCGCTAAAATCCTTTCGCCAGAGCGGGCTCGCTTCAGGATGCTGGCGTTCCGTGTTGGCCAGATAGAGCTCATATCCGCTCAGCAGCGTATCGCGGGTGATGACGTAATCCGCGCCGTTACGGGTATAACTTTCAAAATAGGCCGTGGCATCCAGCATTGGGTAGATAAGAATGAGCTGCGCCGGCTGCCAGAGTCCGGAAGACGTGATCCGCAGGGCAGTCACCAGTGCCAGATGGCCTCCCGCGCTGTCCCCGCACAGGGTGATACGGTTTTTATCCACGCCAAACATATCCGCGTATTGCCAGACCAGATGTGCGCCTCTTTCTGCATCATCATGGGCGGCAGGGTAGGTATGTTCAGGAGCAAGTCTGTACTGGATCGCAATGACGCGGCAGTTGCCATAAAACGCTAACTGGCGCAGTTGATTATCGTGAGTATCGAAGCCGCCGCTGATAAAGCATCCCCCGTGGTAGTAGATAACGGTCGGCAGCTTTTCAGCAGTATCTGGCGGAGAGAAGACGCGATATGTGATGCCTTCGAGGTTCTGCGTCTCTACGTCAACGCGCGTTTCTGTCTCACCGGCAAGCGCCGTGCTGGCAATATAGCCTGCTCTCCGGTCATCAATACTTTGGCTACGCGCAGAAGGACGTCCTGCTGCGATGAACGCCTGAACCAGCGTATCAATCCCTTTTTCGAGTGCCATGTGGGTCCCTTTAATCTGTATGAATATACAGTGTTATAACTCAGTTTGTTGTCGAGTGAAACAGGGAAAACGAGGCTGAAAACGATTCTGGAAAGCGGCTCGCAAAAGTAAACATGAATGTTAAATTTGGCTTTAGTCCTGAATAACGCACGTGTAGTTTGCCTGCACAGTGATGCTGGAAGATATGCGAGAGGAAGGCGAGGATGTTTCAGTCAACCAGATACAGGCCGGGCAAACCAACGTTGCCCGGCACTGTGAGTGGGGATTACTCCCCTTCACCCGGGAACAGGAACGGGTTAATAGAGCTGCGGGCAAAGCCCTCTTGCTCCATTTTGGCGTCCAGAATCAGCGAGGCGAGATCGTCGGCGACGGCTTCGACTTTCGGGTCTTTTTCCTGATAAAGGATCTTCAGGTAGGTACCGCAGTCGCCGCAGCTTTCAGCTTTGACCGCCGCGTCTTCATTTTCCAGCGACCAGTAGTTGAGATCGCGCGTCTGCTCGCAGTTGCTGCATTTAATGCGCACCACGTGCCACTCGGTTTCACACAGGTTGCAGTGCAGATAACGCAGCCCCTGAGTGGTACCGATCTGCACCATGCTGGACACCGGCATTGAGCCGCATACCGGGCAGAATTGACGCGCTTCACCGTATTCGGCGCGGGCTTTACCCGGGATCAGGCTGGCCATTTGCGCCCAGTAAAGCGACAACGCCGCCCAGATGAACGGCGCTTTGTCGCTGCTGACCAGGGAGAAATCGGACGCAAACAGCGCGCTCGCCATCTCTTCCAGCTCCTGATCGGAGGCTTTTTCCAGATTCTCAATGACCGCCAGCGCGGTACCGCTCATCTCGGGTTTCAGCTCGGCAATCAGGGAGTGCAGCAGCGTATGCCAGTGCTTATCGCGCGGCAGAACGTGGATATCCAGCGGAGGCTTACCCTGCTCGCTGGCCTCTTTGATGCGCGCGGTCAGGTCAATTTGCAGCGGGTGGTCGTACAGCACCACTTCCTGCGCATGGGCAACCAGCGCGGCAAAACGCAGAAAATCGCCCAGTGGGTTGTTCTCAGCCAGCTCGCGCAGACGCTCTGCGCGGCGGTTATAGAGGTTCTTGAGTCTGGGGAATAACAACGGCGGAATATAATCCGCCGTGCGTTTCTCGCTCGAACCCAGCTCATCTTGCGGGATTATGCGAATACTCATTCAGATGACTTTTCCTGTTTCTGGCGGACCTCTCGGTACCAGCGCGGGTGATGTTTCTTCGCCCACGTACTGGTTACCCAGCCTTCCACCATCGCGGTAATGGTGCCTTTCACCCAAAGGGCGGCGTAAATATGCACCATGATAACCACAATTAACGCCACTGCGGCAAATGAATGCAGCATCAGCGCGAATCGGATCACCGGGATTGAGAAAGCAGGCGCAAAATACGGACGCCAGATGATCACGCCGCTCACCAGCAACAGGACCAGGAAGATAATCGCCGCCCAGAATACGCACTTCTGGCCGAAGTTATAACGCCCGGTATCACCCACTTCCTCGTTGACGACGATCTTACGAATATTCTTCGCCCAAAAGATATCATCCCGATTGATTAGGTTATGGTGCCAGTATCGGAAAAACATGATGATGAACGACGCGAACATGATGACGCCAACAAACGGGTGCAGTATACGCGCCAGCTGTGGTGTCCCCATGATCTGCATCAGCCAGTTGAAGGAGGGGAAGAAGAACCCCAGCCCGCTTATCGCCGCCAGCATGAAGCAGAAGGCGGTGACCCAGTGGTTAATGCGTTCCGGCGCGGTATAGCGCACGATGGTGTCACGTTTTTTCATTTGCGCACCTCGTCTTTCTCTTCATGCAGGTTGTCGTCTTCCTCTTCCGCGCGGTTCGGACCAACACCGACATAGTGGAAGATGCTCGCTGCGAAGGTGGCAGCAAAACCCACCGCTGCCAGCGGTTTCCAGATGCCTTTCCAGAACTTCACGGTCGCGCTGATTTCCGGGTTCTCCGGCAGGCCGTGATACAGATTCGGCTTGTCTGCGTGGTGCAGCACATACATCACGTGCGTGCCGCCCACGCCGGCCGGATCGTACAGGCCTGCGTTGTCGTAGCCACGGGTTTTCAGTTCGCCCACGCGTTCAGCCGCCAGCGTTTTCATATCCTCTTTGGAACCAAAGTGGATAGCGCCCGTCGGACAGGTTTTCACGCACGCAGGCTCCTGGCCGACGTTTACGCGGTCTACGCACAGCGTGCATTTGTAGACGCGGTTGTCTTCCGGGTTCATGCGAGGGACATCGAACGGGCAGCCCGCTATGCAGTAGCCGCAGCCAATGCACTGCTCGGACTGGAAGTCGACGATACCGTTAGCATACTGAATGATAGCCCCTTCTGACGGACATGCCTTCAGGCAGCCCGGATCCGCACAGTGCATACAGCCATCTTTGCGGATAAGCCATTCCAGTTTGTCGTTCTGTTCCACTTCCGAGAAACGCATCACCGTCCAGGACTTGGCGGTCAGGTCAGCCGGGTTGTCGTACACCCCGACGTTGTGACCCACTTCATCACGGAGGTCGTTCCACTCAGAACAGGCCACCTGGCAGGCTTTACAGCCGATACAGGTGGTCACGTCGATAAGCTTCGCCACTTCCTGCTGGTGGTCCCGCGCCTGAGGCGCGGGCGTGAAACCGTTAGTCGCGGAACGACGGATAATGTCTTGAGATTGATAAGCCATAAGTCGTCTCCGTTACACCTTTTCCACGTTCACGAGGAAGGCCTTAAACTCCGGCGTCTGCGTGTTCGCATCACCGACGAACGGCGTCAGGGTGTTCGCAATGAACCCTTTCTTCGCCACGCCCTCATAACCCCAGTGAATCGGAATACCGATGGTATCCACCTGCTGACCGTGAACGTTCAGCGTGCGAATACGCTTGGTCACCACCGCCTTGGCCTTGATGTAGCCACGGTTAGAAGAGACCTTCACGGTATCGCCATGGGCAATGCCGAGCTTGTTCGCCAGCTTCTCGCCGATCTCCACAAACTGTTCCGGCTGCGCGATAGCGTTAAGCAGCGCGTGCTTGGTCCAGTAGTGGAAGTGTTCGGTCAGACGGTAAGTGGTGCCCACATACGGGAACTTGTCTTTTTTACCCAGCGCGTCGAAATCGCCTTTAAAGATGCGGGCTGCCGGGTTAGAGACCACGTTCGGGTGCAGCGGGTTGGTGCCCAGCGGCGTCTCAAACGGCTCGTAGTGTTCCGGGAATGGCCCTTCCGCCATCTTATCGATAGCAAACAGGCGTCCCATCCCTTCAGGCTGCATGATAAACGGTCCGACATCGCTGCCTGGAGGGGCAGTACTGTAGTCCGGAATATCCACACCGCCCCATTTCGCGCCGTCCCATTTCAGCAACTGACGCTTCGGATCCCACGGATTACCCTGCGGGTCAGCGGAAGCACGGTTGTAGAGAATGCGGCGGTTCAGCGGCCATGCCCAGGCCCAGCCCAGCGTATTGCCGAGGCCTGACGGGTCAGCATTATCGCGGTTGGCCATCTGGTTACCTTTCGGCGTCCAGCTACCGGCAAAGATCCAGCAGCCACTGGCGGTCGTGCCGTCATCACGCAGGTGCGCGAAGGTACTGAGCTGATCGCCTTTCTTCGCCAGCACCGTCCCGGTGGCCGGGTCGATAACATCTGCCAGCGCTTTACCGTTGCTCTCCATCGCCACTTCTTCCGGCGCTGGGTTTTCCGGCGTCGAGTAGTTCCAGGTCATGTTCAGCACCGGTTCCGGGTTCGCACCGCCTTCTGCCGCATACATCTTACGCAGGCGTAAGAAGATACCGGCCAGGATCTCGCCGTCGTTCATGGCGATGCCAGGGGCGTCCGCACCTTTCCAGTGCCACTGCAGCCAGCGGCCAGAGTTCACGATGGAACCGTTCTCTTCCGCGAAGCAGGTAGAAGGCAGACGGAACACTTCAGTCTGAATCTTCGATGGGTCAACATCATTCGACTCACCGTGGTTCTGCCAGAAGGTCGACGTCTCGGTGTTGAGTGGGTCAATCGTCACCAGGAACTTCAGTTTCGACAGCGATTCAACCACCTTGTTCTTGTTCGGGAATGAGGCGACCGGGTTAAAGCCCTGGCACAGATAGCCATTCACCTTGCCCTGATGCATCATCTCGAAGTACTGCAGAACGTCGTAACCTTTGTCCCACTTCGGCAGCCAGTCAAAGCCCCAGCTGTTTTCCGCTGTCGCTTTGTCACCGAAGAAGGCTTTCATCATCGAGACGAAGAACTTCGGATAGTTGCCCCAGTAGTTCACCTGACCTTCGAGCAGCGGTTTAGGCGTGCTGGCTGTGAGGTAGGTTTGCAGGTCGGTCTGTTTTTCGCTTGGCAGGTTCATGTAACCTGGCAGGCTTTGAGACAGCAGACCAAGGTCGGTCAGACCCTGAATGTTGGAGTGACCACGCAGGGCGTTCACGCCGCCGCCTGCCATCCCCATGTTGCCGAGCAGCAGCTGAACCATCGCCATGGTACGGATGTTCTGTGCGCCGACAGAGTGTTGGGTCCAGCCGAGCGCGTAGAGGAACGACGCCGTTTTGTCTTTCGCGCTGGTTTCGGCGATAAGCTCGCACACCTTCAGGAAGTCTTCCTTCGGCGTACCACAGATGTTTTCGACAACGTCCGGCGTGTAGCGGGAAACGTGCTCTTTCAGCAGGTTCCACACGCAGCGCGGATGCTGCAGCGTCGTATCACGCTTCGCAAAGCCTTTCTCGTCCAGCTCATAGTTCCAGCTGGTCTTGTCGTATTTGCGTTTTTCGGCGTCATAACCGCTGAACAGTCCATCTTCGAAGTGGTAATCCTCACGCACGATCAGGCTGGCGTTGGTATAGGCTTCGGTGTATTCGCGGTTATATTTTTCGTTGGTCATCAGGTACAGCAATACGCCTGACAGGAAAGTGATGTCAGTACCTGAACGAATAGGGGTGTAGAAATCCGCCACTGACGCAGTACGCGTAAAGCGGGGATCGATCACAATCAGTTTCGCACCGTTGTGGATTTTGGCTTCCATCGCCCAGCGGAACCCGACAGGGTGCGCTTCAGCGGCGTTACCGCCCATCACCACAATAAGGTTGGCGTTCTTGATGTCGACCCAGTGGTTGGTCATCGCACCGCGACCAAATGTTGGAGCAAGACTTGCTACCGTTGGTCCGTGTCAGACACGCGCCTGGTTGTCGACCGCGAGCATACCGAGTGCACGCGTAAATTTCTGGGTTAAATAGCCGGTTTCGTTACTGGAAGCAGACGCACACAGCATCCCGGTGGAGAGCCAGCGGTTGACGGTGACGCCTTCAGCGTTCTTCGCAATAAAGTTGGCATCGCGGTCTTCTTTAATCAGTTTAGCGATGCGGTCAAATGCGTCTTCCCAGCTGATTTGCTGCCATTTATCGGAACCTGGCGCACGATATTCAGGGAATTTCAGGCGGCTTTCGGAGTGGATAAAGTCAACCAGGCCGGCACCTTTCGGGCACAGCGCACCGCGGTTGACCGGATGGTCCGGGTCACCTTCGATATGGAAGATAGACGCTTTGGCGTTTTTAGCACCGTCGCCGAGGCTATACATCAACAGCCCGCAACCGACAGAGCAGTACGTACAGGTATTACGGGTTTCACGGGTGCGCAGCAGTTTATATTGCCGCGTCTCCGCCAGCGCTACACCGGGTGCAAAACCCAGTGCCGCCGCCGTGGTGCCTGCCATACCGCCAGCGCAGATCTTAAAGAACTGCCTTCTGCTGACCTGCATGGGTCACTCCTTGTTTCGACATTGCTTACATATGTAGTTTTGACTTCGCGGTTGAACGGTGACCGCAAAGGAGAAAAATTTGCGTTAATCCCTCAGTTCTACGAGGGATATCATCAGAATACCACAATGTCGGTACGCCTGTTCCAATGGCGTTAATACAAAGTGAACGTATTATCACTGTGTTGATTATAAAGTGTGACGCGAGTCACATTATTGCCCCGGCATGTTAAAGGGCTGTATCACCGCCTCGGTTGCGCCTCTCCCAAATGAGTAGGTAAACTTGATGAGGATGGGTGCTGAAAAGTTGATCCATACTATGCGTATGGCCTGCGGTTTGTGATGCAATAGCAGGCTCACCTCCGTGGTTGTTCAGGAATACCGCTGTGTCTAAACAAAACCGTGTTACCCACTCGTCGCCACTGCCTGCCGGTATCGTGGAACTGTCGGTACACAGACCGCCCCACATTACCCACACCACGCCTGATTTTCTGGCGGAGGAAGTGCCCGTTGCTCTGGTTTACAACGGTATTTCCCATGTGGTGATGATGGCCTCGCCGAAAGATCTGGAGCTGTTCGCGATTGGTTTTTCCCTCTCGGAAGGCATCATTGAGCACCCGCAAGAAATTTACGGCATGGATGTGGTGAAGGTCTGCAACGGCCTTGAAGTGCAAATCGAACTCTCAAGCCGCCGGTTTATGGGGCTCAAAGAGCGGCGACGCGCGCTGGCCGGGCGTACCGGATGCGGGGTTTGCGGGGTAGAGCAGCTCAATGATATCGGTAAGCCTGTCGCACCTCTGCCGTTTACCCAGACCTTCAATCTGGCCCATCTCGATCATGCCCTTGAACATCTGAATGACGTGCAACCTGCCGGCCAGCTGAGCGGATGCACGCATGCGGCGGCATGGGTTCTGCCATCGGGCGATATTGCCGGGGGGCATGAGGATGTCGGCCGCCATGTGGCGCTGGATAAACTGATGGGCCGCCGGGCGCGCGAAAGCGAACTCTGGCAGCAGGGGGCGGCACTGGTCTCCAGCCGCGCCAGCTACGAGATGGTGCAAAAATCGGCGATGTGCGGCGTTGAAATCCTTTTTGCCGTATCGGCCGCGACCACGCTGGCGGTAGAAGTGGCGGAGCGCTGTAACCTGACGCTGGTGGGGTTCTGTAAGCCGGGAAGGGCGACGATTTATACCCATCCGCAGCGATTAATAGTTAATCAGTAAATTTGAAAAAGAATAGCAAATCCTTCCGCTTTTAGTTGTTCATGATGAGGTCTACTATTTATCTCATCAAGGCACGGTGCCTTAAACAAACAACTAATTGAAAGGGTTTATATCATGAAAAGCATCAAAACTTTTGTCGCAGTAATCGCTCTGGCTACATCTTTCGGTTCTTTCGCTGCACAGACTGTGACCGCAACCGCCTCTACCATTGATGGCGCAGAAGCGAAAATCGCTGCACAGGCTCAGGAAGCGGGCGCGTCATCTTACAAAATTACCCAGGCGTTTACGGGTAACCGCGTACACATGACCGCTGAACTGAACAAATAAGCTGCCACACCGTCGAAAGAGCGCCCCCGGGGCGCTTTTTTTATTGGATACCCGCCAGGCGCAGCAATGCAGTCACGACCGCTGCCGCCACGATCACCACAATTAACGGCATTTTTCGCCATGCCAGAAACACTGCAAACGCCACGCCCAGTACGCGCGCCATACCGGCAAAATGCTCACCTTCATAGAAGGTGGTCGCCAGTGCGACGGAAAACAGCAAAACCGTTGCCGCATCTGAAAGCAGAGCCTGAGAGCGGTCTGACAGCGCCAGTCGGTTGCCGAGTTTTGCCCCGCCGAGACGCATTAAATAGGTTCCCACGGAAAGCACGGCGATACCGAGAATAAAGACCGTCATATTCCCCATTATTTTTTCCTCGCAGCAAGACCGAGTAAAGAGAGCAGAACCGGTAAACCCACCGGGGCAAACGGCACGGCGGCCAGTGACAATGCAGCACCGCTGCAGGCGCGGATCAGGGTGGTGCGATTTTTAAAAGCCGGCACCACTAACGCCAGTAAAATCGCCGGGAATACCGCATCCAGCCCGATGGTTTCAAGGTCCGGCAACAGTTTGCCAACCATGGTGCCCAGCAATGTACCCAGCGGCCAGACGATCGCCACGCCTAAACCGCATAACCAGTAAGCCGCCTTACGCTGTTCGGGCGTTTTTTGCGACAACCCGAACACCACGCTTTCGTCGTTCATAATGTGGCAACCCAGAAAACTCAGGCCACGTTTACCCACCAGTTCACGCACCGTCACCCCAAACGGTACATGACGTGCATTAACCAGTAATCCGGCAGCCGCCGCCGCCAGAGGGTTACCGCCGCTTGCCACAATGCCGATAAACATAAATTCAGAGGCACCCGCCAGCACGGTAATGGAGAGTAAAAACGGGACCCAGACCGGGAAACCGTAGGCCATTGCCAGCGAGCCATAGGACATCCCGACGACGCCTACCGCGAGACACACCAGGATGATTGCTTTTATCGTGTCGCCTTTCAGGGTGGAGAGATGATGCTTCATACAATTTTAGCCATATCGAACGTATTTCCATTATAATGAACGCATCAGAACCGTTTTTCAAGGCGAACGATTCGTTCGATTTATAGAACAAAGGGGCCGTTTTTATGACGCAGCCAATCAGCGTGATCGCTAAAAGTCTGGTGCGAGAACGCCTGCGAACCGGACTTTCACTGGCGGAAATCGCGCGCCGTGCCGGGATCGCTAAATCCACGCTGTCGCAGCTGGAGTCCGGCAACGGGAATCCCAGCCTGGAGACGCTCTGGTCACTCTGTGTGGCGCTGGACATTCCTTTTGCCCGTTTGCTCGAACCGCAGCAGCCGACCACTCAGGTGATCCGCCGTGGAGAAGGAACGAAGGTGGTTGCCGGACAGGCCAACTATGAAGCCATTTTGCTGGCGGCGTGCCCGCCGGGCGCGCGTCGTGACATCTACCTGTTACTCACCCAGCCGGGTGCCGACCGCATTTCTCAGCCACATCCGGCAGGCTCAGTGGAGCATATTATTGTGACGCAGGGTAGAGCGCTGGTTGGTCTGATCGATGCGGCGGAAGAGCTTGGCCCGGGGGATTACATTTGCTATCCCGCTGACCAGCCGCATATCTTTAAGGCCCTGGAGCCGGATACGCACGCGCTTCTGGTGGCTGAACAAAATTAACGCAGATACGGAAAATCATGTCGCTTAAAGCCATTGCCAAAGAACTGGGGCTGTCTGTTACCACCGTCAGCCGCGCCCTTAACGGGTATGACGATGTCTCCCGCGAGACGCGCGCCCGCGTCGAAGCGGAGGCTCAGCGCCGTGGCTACCGGCCAAACACCTTCGCGCGTCGCCTGAAGATGGGCAAAATCGACGCCGTGGGTCTGGTTTTTCCGGTGCATCCTGTTCCGCTCAATAACAGCGTCTTTATGGACATGGTCGGCGAAATTAGCCACGAACTGGCGCGACATGAAATCGATCTCCTGCTGATTGCCGATGACGATCTGGCGGATAAGCACAGCTATATGCGTATGGTGCAAAGTCGTCGCGTGGATGCGCTGATTGTGGCGCACACGCTGGATCATGACCCGCGGCTGGAACAGCTTCAGGCCGCCGGTTTTCCCTTTCTCGCGCTCGGACGCAGCCAGCTACCGCAGCCCTATGCGTGGTTTGATTTCGACAACTATGCCGGCACGTACAATGCCACCCGCTGGCTGATTGAAAAGGGGCATCGCCGCATCGCCTTGCTGGGTGAAAGCAACAATCAGGCCTTCATCACCCAGCGCCGCCAGGGTTATCTGGATGCGCTACGCGAAGCCGGGTTATCCAGCGAATGGCTGCGCGCCATGCCGCCTTCGCGCCGCGTGGGTTACGCCACGACGAATGAACTTCTCTCCTTGCCGCAGCCCCCCACGGCCATCATTACCGACTGCAACACTCACGGCGACGGTGCGGCCATGGCGCTGGCGCAGCGGGGTCTTCTCTGCGGTGAAAACGCCGTTTCGCTGGTGGTTTACGACGGCTTACCGCAGGACAGCATTGTCGATGTTGATGTGGCGGCGGTTATTCAGTCCACCCGCCAGGGCGTCGGGAAACAGATCGCTGACATGGTGCGTCAGTTGATTAACGGCGACGATATCGCTCAGCTACAGGTGCTCTGGCAGCCAGAGTTCTTCCCGGGTCAGACGGCCTAAACACAGCAAAATTCCAAAGCCGATCACAGATCCGAAACGTTTTGGTTTGTATCCGAAACGTTTCGGATCAACACTCAGATCATCCCGATGACAGGAGAGGTCTGATGCACGATTCCATTTTTCGACTCGAAAGTAAGGCGGTTGACCTGGTGATCACCACGCACCCGTTCGCCGAAATTCTCTACTGGGGGCCGCACCTTCACCACTTTTCACCGCAAGATGTGGTAAGTCTGGCTCGTCCGGTGGCGAACGGCAGGCTCGACGTTGACGCCCCGGTGACGCTGATGGCGGAGCTTGGACACGGCCTGTTTGGTTCGCCCGGTATTGAAGGGCACCGCCAGGGGCTGGACGGGTCGCCTGTCTTTAAAACCACCCATGTGCAGCACCAGGGGCAAACCCTGACGTTAACGGCGGAAGATGAACATGCCGGGTTGCGTCTGACCAGCGAGCTGGCACTGGATGCAAGCGGGGTTCTGGTGGTGCGTCACGGTTTAACTAACCTGCGGGCGCAGGCGTGGCAGGTTGATCGTTTCGCCGTGACGCTACCGGTCGCTGAACGCGCGCAGGACGTGATGGCGTTCCACGGACGCTGGATCCGTGAGTTCCAGCCGCATCGCGTGAAGCTTGAACACGACAGCGTTGTGATTGAAAACCGCCGCGGCAGGACCTCTCACGAACACTTCCCGGCGCTGATCGCCGGTACGTCCTCATTTAACGAAATGCACGGCGACGTCTGGGGCGTGCATCTGGGCTGGAGCGGCAACCACCGCCTGCGTGCGGAAGTCAAAACCGACGGACGCCGCTATCTGCAGGCCGAAGCCCTCTACCTGCCGGGAGAAATGGCGATTGAAGAGGGGGAAACGCTCTGGACACCACGCCTGTATGCGAGCTACTCCGCACGGGGTCTGAACGGCATGAGCCAGTCGTTCCACCGGTATCTGCGCGACAACGTTATCCGCTTCCCTGAAAACAAACCGCGCCCGGTACATCTCAATACCTGGGAGGGGATCTACTTCAGCCATGACCCGGCGTACATCATGCGCATGGCCGATGAGGCTGCGGCGCTGGGCGTGGAGCGTTTTATCATCGACGACGGCTGGTTCAAAGGCCGTAACGATGACCACGCGGCGCTGGGTGACTGGTACCTGGACGAGAAAAAATACCCGGACGGGCTGACGCCGGTGATTAACCATGTGAAAAAGCGCGGCATGGAATTTGGTATCTGGATTGAGCCGGAGATGATTAACCCGGACTCGGATCTGTATCGTGCCCATCCCGACTGGGTGCTGGCGCTGCCGGGCTACACCCAGGCAACGGGCCGTCATCAACTGGTGCTCAACCTGAATATTCCGCAGGCTTTTGATTATCTGGTCGAGCGCATGAGCTGGCTGCTGGGCGAACATCCCATCGACTACGTTAAGTGGGATATGAACCGCGAACTGGTACAGCCCGGGCACCACGGCAAAGCCGCTGCGGATGCGCAGACGCGGCAGTTTTATCGTCTGTTAGACGTGCTGGGCGAGCGTTTCCCGCACATTGAATTTGAGTCCTGCTCCTCGGGCGGCGGGCGAATCGACTATGAAGTCCTGACCCGCAGCCACCGCTTCTGGGCCTCTGATAATAACGACGCGCTGGAGCGCAATACCATCCAGCGTGGCATGAGCTACTTCTTCCCGCCGGAAGTGATGGGCGCGCATATCGGTCATCATAAATGTCACGCCACCTTCCGCCAGCACAGCATTGCTTTCCGCGGCCTGACGGCACTGTTTGGCCACATGGGACTGGAGCTTGATCCGCTCACCGTCGATGCTCAGGAGCGTGAAGGCTATCGCCATTACACCGCGCTGCACAAGCAGTGGCGGGAAGTCATCCATCACGGTACCCAGTGGCGCGTGGATATGCCGGATGCCAGCACGCTGGCGCAGGGTATAGTGAGCGAAGACAAAACGCAGGGGTTGTTTATGGTCAGCCAACTGGCCATGCCGGATTACACGCTCATGATGCCGCTGCGCATGCCGGGGCTCGACGCGCAGGCGCAGTACCGCATCACGCTGCTCGACCACCCCAACATTCGACTCACCGGTGAGGGCGGGCACACCATGCGCAAGCTGCCGGCGTGGATGGAAACGTCCCAGACGGCCAGCGGTGAGTGGCTGATGCAGGCGGGGATCGCACTGCCGATTCTGGACCCGGAAACCGCCATTCTGATTGGCGTTGAACGCGTGTAAGGGTGATGGGCCAGGAGACTGGCCCTCCGTTGAGGATAAAAATAATGAACACAACAACCTGTACCCACAAAGACAACCCTAACTTCTGGATCTTCGGGCTGTTCTTCTTTCTCTACTTCTTCATTATGGCCACCTGCTTTCCGTTTCTGCCGATCTGGCTGTCGGATGTCATCGGCCTGAACAAAACCCATACCGGGATCGTGTTCTCCTGTATCTCGCTTTCGGCCATCGCCTTTCAGCCCGTGCTTGGGGTCATTTCGGATAAGCTGGGGCTGAAAAAACACCTGCTGTGGATTATCACGGTGCTGCTGTTTCTGTTCGCGCCGTTCTTCCTGTATGTCTTTGCGCCACTGCTGAAAACCAGTATCTGGCTGGGGGCGCTGAGCGGCGGTCTGTACATCGGTTTTGTCTTCTCCGCAGGTTCAGGCGCGATTGAGGCCTACATCGAACGCGTGAGCCGTAACAGCGTGTTTGAATACGGCAAGGCGCGCATGTTCGGCTGTCTCGGTTGGGGGCTGTGCGCTTCAACGGGCGGTATTCTGTTTGGCATCGACCCGTCGTATGTCTTCTGGATGGGGTCAGCGGCTGCGCTGCTGCTGATGTTGTTGCTGGTGGTTGCGAAACCGAAGCCAAACCAGACTGCGCAGGTGATGAATGCGCTGGGGGCCAACCAGCCGCAGATCACCGCCAGGACGGTCTTTAACCTGTTCCGTCAGCGCAGAATGTGGATGTTCATTCTGTACGTCATCGGTGTGGCCTGCGTGTATGACGTTTTTGACCAGCAGTTTGCCACCTTCTTTAAAACCTTCTTCGCAACGCCGCAGGAGGGAACGCGAGCCTTTGGTTTTGCCACCACGGCGGGGGAAATTTGCAACGCGATCATCATGTTCTGCTCGCCGTGGATCATCAACCGTATCGGCGCGAAGAATACGCTGCTGATTGCCGGGCTGATTATGGCGACGCGCATTATCGGCTCGTCGTTCGCCACCACCGCGGTGGAGGTCATTGCCCTGAAGATGCTGCACGCGCTGGAGGTTCCGTTCCTGCTGGTGGGGGCGTTCAAATACATCACCGGCGTGTTCGATACCCGTCTGTCGGCCACTATCTATCTGATTGGCTTCCAGTTTGCCAAACAGTCGGCGGCGATTTTCCTCTCTGCTTTTGCCGGGAATATGTATGACCGGATCGGTTTCCAGGAGACCTACCTGATGCTGGGCTGTTTTGTACTGGCGATTACGGTGGTCTCGGCCTTTACGCTGAGCAGTAAGCAGGAGATTGCGGCGCGCCGCGCTGCGGTGGAGGCAAACTAACGCAGGACGCTGCCGCGGATGCGGCAGCGTTAACGCTTTAGAGCAGGTAAAACACCGCTTTCAGTTCGGCACTCACCGGGCTGTTGTCGGGGTTTGAGGGCATTACCTCACCCATGTATTTCCACCAGCGCTGACAAACGTCGGTCTTTGCCACCGCGTTCCAGCGCGCTTCCGATTCAATCTCAACGCTCGCAAACAGCAGGTTACGCGCCTCATCGAGATAGATAGCGTAGTGGTGCGCACCGTGGTCTTTTAATACCGCCTCCAGCTCTGGCCAGATGGGGTTATGGCGACGCGCGTACTCGTCGTGCGCGTCAGGGTTTACCTGCATCACAAATGCTTTGTGGATCATCATGCCTCCAGCCGCTTTCGCGGGCCGCTATGGGTACAAATCCAGTGCCGACTGCATCGGCGTGACGCCAAAGCGTTTACCGAGTGCAATCAGCTCTTCCCGGGTGATGGTCTGCTTCATGCCGCCCATCGACAGAACCTTCACCAGCACCTCGGCGGACTTCTCGGCGGTATCAATCAGACCAAACGTTTCGTCGAGCGTCGGCCCGCTGCCGAATACCCCGTGGAACGGCCACAGCACCAGGGAGTGTGACTGCATTTCGATGGCGGTGGCCTGGCCGATTTCGTCGGTACCCGGCACCATCCACGGCAGAATGCCGACCCCGTCGGGGAAAACCACCAGACATTCGGTGCTGCCTTCCCACAGCTTTCGCGTGAGGTAATCGCTATTGTTTTCCAGCACGTAGGTCAGGGCGATCAGGTTGGTGGCGTGACAGTGCATGATCACCCGGTCTTTGCCGTGGGTTGCCTTGATACGCTCACAGTGAGAGAGGAAGTGCGCCGGGAGTTCAGACGTGGGCACTGCATCGTCCGTCAGCCCCCAGAGGATGTGATAGCCTGCGCCGTCGCTGTCCACTCTCACCACCCCGAGGTTGGCCTGCGGGTCGAGCTGCACGTTACGGAAGAATTTACCGGAACCGGTGACGATAAACGGCGTACTGGCGAGCTGCGGCATTGGCTGGCTCAGGGCGATATAGCGCGGCCTCTGATGGAACTCGGCGGCGAACGGTTCAATGTCGGCATCATCCAGGCGCAGCGTCAGGTTACCGCCATTGCGCTCGTCCCAGCCTTTCAGCCAGGCGTCGGAGGTGGCTTTAATCATGCCCTGGACGAACCAGGCGTTAGTGATGGTCTGCATAGTGTTTCATTTCCCGTGATCGCGGTGAGCGTTTCCCTCACCCCGGCCCTCTCCCTGTGGGAGAGGGGGTAAAAGTGGCCTCTTCCACAGGAAGAGGGTGAGGGCATATTTATCCGCGCTGACTCAGCACGTCTTTCTCATACATCCGCACGTTATCCAGCCACTGACTGCCCGCTGGGGTGTCGTTACGCTGGCAGTACATCTCCCACACCGCCTGCCACGGCAGGGTTTTCTGCTCTTCCAGCAGCACCAGGCGCGCGGTGTAATCGCCGTTCTCTTCCAGCTGCTTCAGGGCGCTGGTGGGCTCCAGCAGCGCACGCAGCAGGGCTTTTTTCATGTTGCGGGTGCCAATCACCCAGGCTGCGATGCGGTTGATGGAGGCGTCAAAGAAGTCGAGGCCAATGTGCACGCGGTCAAACAGATCGTGGCGAATGATTTCGCTGGCGATGGCCTGGGTTTCGTCATCCAGCAGCACCACGTGATCGCTGTCCCAGCGTACGGGACGGCTCACGTGCAGCAGCAGGCGGGGTACGTAGAGCATGGCGGCGGAGATTTTGTCGGAGATCACCTCCGTCGGGTGGAAGTGGCCGGCATCCAGGCACAGCGCGGTCTGGCGGCTGGTGGCGTACCCCATGTAAAACTCGTTCGAGCCAACGGTGTAACTTTCCGCACCAATACCGAACAGCTTGCTCTCTACGGCGTCGATGTGGTGCGCCGGGTTCAGTTTTTCGCTGATGGCTTCATCCAGCGCCGCCAGCAGGCGCTGACGCGGGGCCAGACGGTCAACGGTGATGTCTTTCATGCCGTCCGGGATCCAGATGTTCATCACCGACGGCGTGCCGAGCTGCTCGCCAAAGTACGCGGAGACGCGGCGGCTGGCTTTTACGTGGTCAATCCAGAACTGGCGGATATCGTCGTTCGCGTGGGCAAGGGTAAAACCGTCGGCGCTAAGCGGGTGCGAGAAGCAGGATGGGTTGAAATCCAGGCCCAGCTGGTTGGCTTTCGCCCACGCTACCCAGTTTTTAAAATGCGCAGGTTTGATCTCGTTACGCGCGACCGGCGTGTCAGATTCCAGATAGATAGCATGCAGGTTCAGCCGCTTAGGCCCCGGGATCAGGCTCAGCGCCAGCTCCAGGTCGGCGCGCAGCTCGGTGGCGTTACGCGCTTTGCCCGGATAGTTGCCGGTGGCCTGAATGCCCCCCGTCAGCGAGCCGCCCGGGTTTTCAAAACCGGCAACGTCGTCGCCCTGCCAGCAGTGCATGGAGACCGGCAGACGATCGAGCTGACGCAGCGCCTCATCGACATCCACGCCGACGGCGGCGTAACGCTGTTTAGCCAGGTCCCAGGCTTGTTCAAGTTGAGTGGTCATGCGCAAAGCTCCTTAGTCAGTCGGTTTTGCTGAAACTGCGCCCGATAGCGGGCAATTTCATGGCAGGGATTGGGGATGAACGTGGTCAGCGTGGCGTTCGCCGACACCACCGTGCGGAAATCGTCCACGCTGGCGAGTTCGTCCAGGGTCATGAGCTGAATGCCAATATTGCCGAGCGTCGACGCTTCAATCGGGCCCGCCACCACGGTGATCCCGCAGGCATCGGCGCAGAGCTGGTTCAGAAGCTGGTTCTGGCAGCCGCCGCCGACAATATGCAGCTGAGTGAACGGCCGGCCACGAAGGTCGGCCAGCTCGCTCAGGATCTCGGCATACAGCAGGGCGAGGCTGTCGAAAATACAGCGTGCCAGTTCTGCCGGTTTCGATGGCACGGGCTGCCCGGCGTCGACGCAGGCGGCCTGGATTTCGGCGCTCATGTCCGCCGGGTTGATAAAGCGGTCATCATTGGGATTGATCAGGAAACTGCAGGCTTTCAGTCTTTCCGTGTCGGCAATAAGCGCGGGCAGGTCGGTAATGTTCTGCTCTTTAAGCACGCGCTGGAGCAGCCACAGACCCATGATGTTCTTCAGCACGCGGTAGCGCCCTTCGGCACCGCCTTCGTTGGTGATGTTCGCGGCCAGCGCGGCATCGCTGGTGTAGGGGGTTTTGCTCTCAAAGCCCATCAGCGACCAGGTCCCGGAAGAGAGGTAGGCCGCGTCGTTACCGGCAAGCGGTGACGCAATGACGGCGCTGGCGGTATCGTGACTCGCAACCGCCACCACCGGGATCGCATTACCCTGCGGGCACATCCATTGCCCGATCACATTGCCAGGATGCGTCGGCGTACCGAACCAGGAGGGTGAAGCCCCGGTCCAGGCCAGCAGGTGTTCATCCCAGTTATCGGAGTTGATGTTCACCAGTTGCGTGGTGGTGGCATTGGTGTATTCCCAGTTCATGTTGCCGGTCAGGCGGTAGCTGAAGTAGTCCGGGATCAGCAGTGCATGCGCCACGCGGGGAACCAGCGCCGGCTGCTGTTCGACCAGCGCGCGCAGTTGATAGAGGGTATTGAATGGCAGGAACTGAATGCCGCTGCGGCCATAAATATTCTCTTTGCCAAGCCCGGCAATCGCACGCGCCATCAGGCCGTCGGTGCGGCTGTCGCGATAGGCTATCGGCAAACCAACGCGTTCACCGTTGCTGTCCAGCAGTACGTAATCGACGCCCCAGGTATCGATGCCGATACTGTCGATACGGATCCCCGCATCGCAGACCTTCTGCAGTCCGGTGCGGATCGCTGCCTCAAGGCTGTCGATATCCCATACCTCACAGCCGTCCTGCTTTTGCAGGCAGTTAACAAAGCGGTGCATCTCGCGAAGCGAAAGCGTCTGCCGCTTGCCGTCATAAGTGGCCAGCATTACACGGCCGCTGGATGCGCCTAGATCGACAGCCACGCAATGGCGAAAAGTCATGGTTGTGTCCTTCTTAAAGTCATTAGCGGTGAGTGTAAAAAAAGGAACCCATCACCACCTTCTCGCCAGTGACAGCGGTTTTCCGGGGCTGGCAAGAAAGCAAAGGTGAACGTGAGGGAGTTCACAGTTTCCAGGCGTGACGGGGTTTGCAGGCAGTGTGACGCTTACCGCATTTCCTGATCTTTCAGCCTGTTTCTTGAAAAACGGACAGTTTTTGCGAGGTTTACGGTCAAAAATTTAAGGTGAGGGGGCGGGGCCTTAATTACTATTTTGAGAACATTTCTCATTGGTGGGGGCCGTTATGACCGTACTGCACAGCGTGGATTTTTTTCCTTCGGGTGGGTCGTCTGTCGCGATTGAACCGCGACTCCCTCAGGTGGCGTTCCCTGAGCATCATCATGATTTTCACGAAATTGTGATTGTTGAACACGGAACGGGGATCCATGTGTTTAACGGCCAGCCGTATACCATCAGTGGTGGGACGGTCTGCTTTGTGCGCGATCATGACCGGCACTTATATGAACATACCGACAACCTGTGCCTGACTAACGTGCTCTACCGTTCGCCCGATGCGTTCCAGTTCCTGTCCGGGCTGAACCATCTCCTGCCGCAGGAGAAGGACGGCATCTATCCTTCGCACTGGCGGGTGAATCAGTCCACGCTGCAGCAGGTGCGCCAGCTGGTGAGCCAGATGGAACAGCGCGACGAGGGACAGGAGACCCACGTCATCGCCACGCGTGAGCTGTTGTTTATGCAGCTGCTGGTGCTGCTGCGCCGCAGTAGCATGGTGGCCGGGCTGGAGAATAACGATGCGCGTTTGACTCAACTGATGGCCTGGCTGGAGGACCATTTCGCCGAGGATGTCTGCTGGGAAACGCTGGCGGATGATTTTTCGCTGTCGCTTCGGACCTTGCATCGTCAGCTGAAGCAGCAAACCGGGCTGACGCCCCAGCGCTATCTGAACCGTCTGCGCCTGATTAAAGCGCGCCATCTGCTGCGTCATACCGATGAGAGCGTCACGGATATCGCCTATCGTTGCGGTTTCGGCGACAGTAACCACTTTTCGACCCTGTTTCGCCGGGAATTTAGCTGGTCACCGCGCGATATTCGCCAGGGAAAGGACGCGTCACTGCAGTAACGCGAGGGTTGTCACCGTTTCCCGTGGGCAAAAACGCTAATAATGTCAGGTTATTTGCTGTCGAGGTGGTGTCGTGGTTGCTCAGCTAATGCTTCGCAAAGTGGATTTTTTTGCCTCCGCCGGCCAGGCCGTCGCGGTGGCGGATCGCTATCCGCAAAACGTCTTTGCCGAGCACACTCATGAGTTCTGCGAGCTGGTGCTGGTGTGGCGGGGCAATGGCTTGCATATCCTCAACGATCGGCCCTACCGCATTACGCGTGGGGATCTGTTTTACATCCGTGCTGAAGACAAACACGCCTACGCTTCGGTCAACGACCTGGTCCTGCAGAACGTGATTTACTGCCCCGACAGGCTGAAACTCAACGTCGACTGGGCGGCTTACATTCCGGGTTTTAATGATACGAAGTGCGCGGCGCACTGGCGACTGAGCAGTAACGGCATGACGCAGGTGCGACAGGTGATTTCTCAGCTGGAGCAGGAGAGCCAGAAAAGCGATCCTGAGGCTCACCAGATGGCAGAACTGCTTTTCGCCCAGCTGGTCATGACGTTGACGCGCCATCGCTACGCCATTGATAACCCGTCGGCTACCGCGCAGGAAGCCCTGCTCGATAAGCTCATTACCACCCTGGCGGGCAGCCTTAACAAAAGCTTTGTGCTGGAGAAATTCTGCGAGCAGGCGCAGTGCAGCGAGCGCGCGTTGCGCCAGCAATTCCGCACCCAGACCGGGATGACGGTGAACCACTATCTGCGCCAGCTGCGCATCTGCCATGCCCAGTACCTGCTTCAGCATACGGAACTGATGGTCAGCGATGTGGCGATGCGCTGCGGCTTTGAGGACAGTAACTATTTTTCGGTGGTCTTTAACCGCGAGGTGGGGATGACGCCGGTTCAGTGGCGTCATCGCAGTCGTAACGCGGCGTAATCAGTTCGCCATGCCGAGACCCACAATGTTGGCCGCAATAATGATCACCACGCACCCCAGACTCAGCACGCCCACCGGGCGACGCCCGGCGTTGTTCCACTCTTTCAGAAGCAGACCCACCAGCCCACCGCACAGCACGTAGAAGCTCATGTGCAGCATCCAGCTCATATAGTCATACTGCGCCGGAATACTGGCGTGACCCCACGCGTAGAAGAAGAACTGGAGATACCACATCAGCCCACCGAGCGCCGAGAGCAGCACGTTCCCGATAATCATCTTTTTAGCCAGCGAGAAGTCGGCTTTCAGTGACAAGGTCTTCACGTTTGCCAGACGGAAAAAACAGAAACCGAGGTTAACCACCGCTCCGCCACCCATGATCACCACGTAGCTTGGCAGTGCCACGTACAGCGGGTCGACGCCCAGTGCGGCAGCAGCTTCATGCATCGGTTTGGCGGCGTTCATCGCGAATGACATGCCTGCGGAGAAGATCCCGCACATCACCGCCAGCAGCAGGCCTTTCTTCAGGTTGAACTCTTCGGCTCTGATGCCCATTTTGCGCTCTTTCAGCTGCCCTGCGCGGGTGACAATGCCCACGCCAATAACGGCCACCAGCACGCCCAGCAGCGTCATCTGGCCGCCTTTGGTGTTGATCAGCACGTCAACGTTGCCGTTGAGGATTGGCGTCATCAGAGTGCCGACAATCAGCGTAATACCAATCGCGATGCCAATGCCCATCGACATGCCGAGGTAGCGCATGGTGAGGCCATAGTTAATGTTACCGACGCCCCACATGGCGCCAAAGAGAAAGACCGGCAGCAGGGTGGAGGCGTTAAAGGAGGAGAAGTAGCCCCAGAAATCCGGGAGCAGCATGGCGCTGATGGTCCAGGGAAGAATTATCCACGAGACCACACCGCCGACGGACCACATGGTTTCCCATGACCACTGTTTGACCTGTTTAAACGGGGCATAGAAACAGGCTGCACTGGCCGCGCCTATCAGATGCCAGAAAATACCCATCGTAATCGCATGATTCATGTTTACATCCTCATCGTTTTTATATGCCGGTGGCTTCCCACCGACTCGATGAGTGTAAAAATTAAGCAGTCGGGTAACCTTCGGAAGGTTGCCGCACTTTGGTTTTGAATGGCAATCAACGCGTTAACCGGGTGAGCAGACTCACAATTTCAGCAATAACCGAAAACCGAATAACCTTATAAAAACTACGGCATTGATAATCATTTTCAATATCATTTAATTAACTATAATGAACCAACTGCTTACGCGGCATTAACAGCTGTGCCGCCCGACAATAATGGAGAGGATTATGAGTTATACACTGCCATCCCTGCCGTATGCCTACGACGCACTGGAACCGCATTTCGACAAGCAGACGATGGAAATCCATCACACTAAACACCACCAGACCTATGTGAACAACGCGAACGCCGCGCTGGAAAGCCTGCCAGAGTTCGCTAGCCTGCCTGTTGAAGAGCTGATCACCAAACTGGACCAGCTGCCAGCTGACAAGAAAACCGTTCTGCGTAACAACGCAGGTGGTCACGCTAACCACAGCCTGTTCTGGAAAGGCCTGAAAACCGGTACCACCCTGCAGGGCGACCTGAAAGCGGCTATCGAGCGCGATTTCGGTTCTGTAGACAACTTCAAAGCGGAATTCGAAAAAGCCGCTGCGACCCGTTTCGGCTCTGGCTGGGCGTGGCTGGTTCTGAAAGGTGACAAACTGGCGGTTGTTTCAACGGCTAACCAGGACTCCCCGCTGATGGGTGAAGCAATCTCTGGCGCATCCGGTTTCCCTATCCTGGGTCTGGACGTGTGGGAACACGCTTACTACCTGAAATTCCAGAACCGTCGCCCGGACTACATCAAAGCCTTCTGGGACGTGGTGAACTGGGACGAAGCAGCAGCGCGTTTCGCCGCGAAAAAATAAGGTTGCATTGACGCCTGTGAGAAGCGAGTCTGATGACTCGCTTTTTTTGTATCTGCAGAAAGGAGCAGCGATGCATTTTCCGGTGAATGTCTTTACAGGCAAGGTAAGGGAGTACGACGGCAGCCGCCCGAGCGCCATCGCGAAAGTTCAGGTCGACGGCGAGTTGACGTTAACCGACCTCGGGCTGGTGGGCGATGAGCAGGCCGAAAAGAAAATCCATGGCGGGCCTGACCGCGCGCTGTGCCACTATCCGCGGGAACATTATCAGCACTGGATAACCGAGTTTCCCGAACAGGCGGATATGTTTGTCGCGCCCGCGTTTGGTGAGAATCTCTCAACGGAAGGGCTGACCGAGAAAAACGTCTTTATCGGCGATATCTACCGCTGGGGCGATGCCCTGATTCAGGTGACGCAGCCGCGCTCGCCGTGCTTCAAACTAAACTATCATTTCGGCATCAGCGACATGTCTGCCCGACTGCAGAACGCGGGTAAAACGGGCTGGTTATATCGGGTGGTGCTGGCAGGTCAGGTATCGGCAGATGCGCCGCTGGTGCTGGCATCGCGCCTGAGTGATGTCTCGGTATATGACGCCTGCGCGATCGCCTGGCATATGCCGTTTGATGACGACCAGTACCATCGGCTTTTGTCCGCTGCGGGGCTGTCCACGAGCTGGACTCGAACGATGCAGAAACGCCGTTTAAGTAGCAAGATCGAAGATAATTCGCGGAGATTGTGGGGGAAATAGTTTCCCCGCAGGAGAGGCAAGCCGGGTCAGCGATACCGCCGCCCGGCTAAACGGCTACGAACGTTTATACAACGGCAGCCACAGCGTTAACCGCAACCCACCCAGCGGGCTGTCGTCGGCCTTCACCCAGCCGCGATGCTGCTGCATGGCGGTTTCCACAATCGCCAGACCCAGCCCCGTGCCGCCAGATTCACGGTCACGCGCCTCGTCGGTACGGTAGAACGGACGGAAAATCTGTTCGCGGTCTTCCGGGCTTACCCCAGGACCATCGTCATCAACGATGATGGTGATCCCGTCTTTATCCACCGAGAAGGCTACCTCAATCTTCGTGTGCGAATAGCGCAGGGCGTTACGTACGATGTTCTCCAGCGCGCTTTCCAGCGTGTTGGGGTTACCGTACAGCGGCCATGGCCCCGGCGGGAAGTTGACGGTAAAGGATTTCCCCATCTGCTCCGCTTCGAACGCCGCGTTATCAAGCACTTCATGCCACAGGTGGTTGGCTTTCACCGTTTCGCTCACCAGCGCATTTTTCTGCTGATTGCGCGACATGACCAGCAGGTCGTTAATCATGCTGTCCAGACGATGCGCTTCCGTTTCAATACGTTCCAGCTCTTTGCTCTCACCGCTGCGGCGACGCAGCAGCGCGGTGCCGAGCTGTAAGCGCGTGAGTGGCGTGCGCAGCTCGTGCGAGATATCCGACAGCAGGCGTTGCTGTGCCGTCATCATGCGGTCGAGGGCGCTCACCATCTGGTTAAAACTGGTCCCGGCGGCAAGGAACTCCTGTGGACCGGCTTCCAGTTCAGGGTGTTGTCGCAGGTTACCCTGCGCCACTTCGTCCGCCGCGTTTTTCAGCTTACGCGCCGGTTTCGCCAGACTCCACGCCAGCCACAGCAGCAGCGGTGAGCTGACCAGCATGGTGACAATCAGCAGCAGAAGCGGACGGTCAAACAGCAGGTTGATGAAATCGGACTGGGAGTTGCTCGCCGGGCGGATCAGGTAAAGCTGGTAATTATCCTCGCCATCTCTGACGGAGAAGGGGCCTACCATCTCAACCCGACCGTATTTTTTCTTCTGAGGATGGTCGGCGTTATCCGCCTGACCAATGAAGTTACGGATGATCTGCATTTCATTGCGATCGGCGCCAATCACGCGCCCTTCGCTGGTCACCAGCAACAGGCGCTGTCCTGGCGGTGCCCATTTGTCGATAGCGCGAAACAGCCTGCGCCACCACATTAAATCGTTCGGCGGGTCGTTTGCCAGCTCGGCTTCCACGTGCTGCTCGATCATCACGCCCTGACGTTGCTCGCTGTCGAGAAGCTCCGTCATCTGGCGTGAGTCGAGTTTTGGCAACATCAAAACGAGCATTAAAACCAGTGCCAGCGTCAGCCAGAAAATGGCGAAGATGCGGGCTGTTAAGCTTCCTATCATGAAGCGGAAACCATCAGATAACCGCGACCACGCAGGGTTTTAAACCACGGGTGCCCGTCCTTGCGTTCCGGCAGCTTGCGGCGCAGGTTCGATATATGCATATCGATGGCGCGATCAAACGGGGTGAGGCGTTTGCCAAGCACTTCCTGGCTCAAATGTTCACGCGATACCACCTGGCCGAGGTGCTGGGCCAGCAGATACAGCAGGGTGAACTCGGTGCCAGTCAGTTCCAGCGTTTCACCGTCAAAACTCGCTTCCTGACGGCCCGGATTCAGGCTCAGGGAGTCGACTTCCAGCGTCGGTGAACTGTTGTCGCTGTTCTGCTGCTGTTCGCTCCAGTGAGAGCGACGCAGGATAGCGCGAATACGGGCAACCAGTTCACGGTCGTTAAACGGCTTTGGTAAATAGTCATCCGCGCCCAGCTCAAGGCCAAGTACACGGTCAAGTTCGCTACCGCGAGCGGTCAGCATAATTACGGGCGTCTGGTGTGTCTGGCGAAGCTCTTTCAACGTATCAATGCCGTTTTTCTTCGGCATCATTACGTCGAGCAAAAGTAAATCGATGCTGTCGTCAAGGAGACTCAGCGCCTGCTCGCCATCATGGGCAACCAGAACGTTGAAACCTTCCATGTCGAGCAACTCCTTTAAAAGGGATGTGAGCTCTCGGTCATCATCAACTAACAGGATTTTATTCATTGTTTAAATACCTCCGAGGCAGAAATTACGACATCAAGGCTATCTAATCCATGACTTTACGTTGTTTTACACCCCCTGACGCATGTTTGCAGCCTGAATCGTAGACTGTCTCTCGTTGAATCGCGACACGAAAGATTTTGGGAGCAAGTGATGCGCAAAGTTACCGCTGCCGTCATGGCCTCAACGCTGGCGTTCAGTACATTAAGCCAGGCCGCTGTAGCTATCCCCGGCGATAACGGGCCCTCAACGGAGGGGGCAACGCAGCACAGCAGCCAAAGCCATATGTTTGATGGCATAAGTTTAACCGAACATCAGCGTCAACAGATGCGAGATCTGATGCAGAGGGCACGACACGACCAGCCCCCTGTTAATGTTAGCGAAATGGAGACAATGCACCGCCTTGTCACCGCAGAAAAATTTGACGAAAGCGCTGTACGCGCTCAGGCCGAAAAAATGGCACAGGAGCAGGTTGCCCGCCAAGTAGAGATGGCGAAGGTCCGCAACCAGATGTTCCACCTGCTAACGCCCGAGCAGCAAGCGGTTTTGAACACAAGACATCAGCAGCGAATGGACCAGTTGCGTGAGGTTGCACGGATGCAGCGAAGCTCAGAAACAACGTTTTTCAGTAGCAATAGCAGTACCCGTAGTAACCAGTAAACCCTGTTTTCCTTGCCATAGACACCATCCCTGTCTTCCCCCACATGATGTGGGGGTTTTTTTTGCCCTTCATTCTGCTTTGTTAACCGTTTATTCATCCTTTGACTCCCCATGCTTCCGTTATACTAGCGGCATGACATGACAGGAGCGTTTATGAATCAATCCTATGGAAGACTGGTAAGTCGGGCAGCGATTGCAGCAACCATCGTGGCTTTAAGCCTGTTAGTGATTAAAATTTTTGCGTGGTGGTATACCGGCTCAGTCAGTATTCTCGCGGCGCTGGTGGACTCGTTGATGGATATTGCCGCCTCGCTGACGAACCTGCTGGTTGTGCGTTACTCGCTGCAACCGGCGGATGAAGAACATACGTTTGGGCACGGGAAAGCCGAATCGCTGGCCGCGCTGGCGCAAAGCATGTTTATTTCCGGCTCCGCGCTGTTTCTGTTTTTAACCGGTATTCAGCATCTCGTCTCGCCGTCACCGATGAACGATCCCGGCGTGGGCGTGGTCGTGACGATTGTGGCACTTATATGCACACTTGTTCTGGTAACGTTCCAGCGCTGGGTTGTTCGCAAAACGCAAAGCCAGGCTGTACGGGCGGATATGCTTCATTATCAATCTGATGTTATGATGAATGGCGCTATTCTTATTGCGCTCGGTCTGGCCTGGTATGGCTGGCATCGGGCCGATGCGTTGTTTGCGTTAGGGATTGGCATCTATATTTTATATAGCGCCTTACGGATGGGGTATGAAGCGGTGCAATCGCTTCTGGACCGCGCCCTCCCGGACTCAGAACGTAATGAAATTTTTTCTATCGTGACCTCCTGGCCTGGTGTCAGAGGTGCACACGATCTTCGAACGCGGCAGTCAGGGCCGACCCGCTTTATTCAGATTCATATTGAAATGGAAGACAACCTGCCACTGGTTCAGGCTCACGTTATTGCTGAGCAGGTCGAGCAGGCGATTTTGCAGCGTTTTCCTGGTTCAGACGTCATTATTCACCAGGATCCCTGCTCGGTTGTACCCGGACATGTTGAGCTTTCGTAATTGGTTGTAAAAAAGTGAGCCAGGCCAGCATTTTGTGTATAAATTACCGCCATTTGGTCTGACCTGAATCAATTCAGCTGGAAGTGATTGATATACTATTTGCAGTATTCGTTGGTCGATAAATTCTTCCGGCAACAGATTTCAATTTTGCATTCCTAAGTTCAGAGGTAGTCATGATTAAGAAAATCGGTGTGTTGACAAGCGGCGGTGATGCGCCGGGCATGAACGCGGCAATTCGTGGGGTTGTCCGTTCAGCGCTGACGGAAGGCCTGGAAGTTTTTGGTATCTATGATGGTTATCTGGGCCTGTATGAAGATCGCATGGTTCAGCTCGACCGTTACAGCGTGTCCGACATGATCAACCGTGGCGGTACCTTCCTCGGTTCTGCGCGCTTCCCGGAATTCCGTGATGAACACGTCCGTGAAGTGGCTATTGAGAACATGAAAAAACGTGGCCTCGACGCACTGGTTGTTATTGGTGGTGACGGCTCGTACATGGGTGCAAAACGTCTGACTGAAATGGGCTTCCCGTGCATCGGGCTGCCGGGTACGATCGACAACGACATCAAAGGCACTGACTACACCATCGGTTATTTCACCGCACTGGGCACCGTTGTTGAAGCGATTGACCGCCTGCGCGACACCTCTTCTTCCCACCAGCGTATCTCCATCGTGGAAGTGATGGGCCGTTACTGTGGTGACCTGACGCTGGCTGCGGCCATCGCCGGCGGTTGTGAGTTCGTGGTGGTTCCGGAAGTGGAATTCAGCCGTGAAGATCTGGTGGCTGAAATCAAAGCGGGTATCGCAAAAGGCAAGAAACACGCCATCGTAGCCATCACCGAGCATATCTGTGACGTTGACGAGCTGGCGAAGTACATCGAAACCGAAACCAAACGTGAAACGCGTGCTACCGTTCTGGGCCACATCCAGCGTGGGGGTTCCCCGGGTCCATACGACCGCATCCTGGCATCACGTATGGGTGCATACGCCATTGAACTGCTGCTGCAGGGTCATGGCGGTCGTTGCGTGGGTATTCAGAACGAAAAACTGGTTCACCATGACATCATCGACGCCATTGAAAACATGAAGCGTCCGTTCAAGGGTGACTGGCTGGACTGCGCAAAAAAACTGTACTGAGCGGTGACTTTCCCCCGGTCGCGCTGAGTTAACCGGGTCCGCAGTCCACGCTCATAAAGACCGGGTAAGGCGATATCGCCGCCCGGTTTTTTTATGCCTGCTCGTTTTTTATTCCTCTACGTTATAGCCAATCTTTTTTTATTCTTTAATCATTGGTTAGCTTTCTGGCACGCTGCAAGCATCAAAACACTACACAAGAGATCCGGGCGATGAATAAATGGGGCGTGGGGTTAACATTATTGCTGGCATCGACCAGCGTTTTGGCTAAGGACATCCAGTTACTGAACGTGTCATACGACCCGACGCGTGAGCTGTACGAGCAGTACAACAAAGCCTTCGCGGCACACTGGAAACAGGAAACCGGCGACAACGTGGTGGTGCGTCAGTCTCATGGTGGCTCCGGTAAGCAGGCGACCTCAGTCATCAACGGGATTGAAGCCGACGTGGTTACCCTGGCGCTGGCCTATGACGTCGACGCCATCGCCGAGCGTGGGCGTATCGATAAAAACTGGATCAAACGCCTGCCAGACAACTCAGCGCCTTACACCTCGACCATTGTTTTCCTGGTGCGTAAGGGCAACCCAAAACAAATTCATGACTGGAACGATCTGGTTAAGCCGGGCGTTTCCATTATCACCCCGAACCCGAAAAGCTCGGGTGGCGCACGCTGGAACTACCTGGCGGCCTGGGGCTACGCGCTGCATCACAACAACGGTGACCAGGCGAAAGCCCAGGCGTTCGTGAAAGCGCTGTATAAAAACGTTGAGGTGCTGGACTCTGGCGCACGTGGTGCCACGAACACCTTCGTTGAGCGTGGGATTGGCGACGTGCTGATCGCATGGGAAAACGAAGCCCTGCTCGCCACCCACGAACTGGGTAAAGACAAGTTCGAGATCGTTACGCCAGGCGAATCTATCCTCGCCGAACCTACCGTTTCTGTGGTTGATAAAGTGGTTGAGAAGAAAGAGACCAAAGCGGTGGCGGAAGCGTACCTGAAGTATCTATACTCGCCAGAAGGCCAGGAAATTGCGGCGAAAAACTACTATCGTCCACGCGATCCGGCAGTGGCGAAGAAATATGAAAGCGTCTTCCCGAAACTGAAGCTTTTCACCATTGATGAAGAGTTCGGCGGCTGGGCGAAAGCGCAGAAAGAGCACTTCTCTAACGGCGGAACTTTCGACCAGATCAGCAAGCGCTAAACGTTAGCAGGACAGACACGGTGACCCGGCGCGAGAAATCCGCCGGGTTTTTTATTTGGTCATCATTTTGCGTTACTCTTTCGCCACTATCGAAAACAGGGAACGCATTGTGAAAAAAATACTATTACTGATTCTGGTTGTCATCATTCTTGCCGCGGGTGGCTGGTACTGGATGAAAGCGGGTAATCCGAATGCGTTGCGTCATATCGTTCTCGACCAGTGTCTGCCGAATCAACTCCAGCACCGTAACCCGGCCCCGTGCGCGCAGGTGAAGCCTGATGTGGGTTATGTGGTGTTTAAAGACCGCAACGGGCCGCTGCAGTATCTCCTGATGCCGACTTACCGTATCAAAGGAACCGAAAGCCCGCTGTTGACCGAGCCGAATACGCCCAACTTCTTCTGGCTGGCCTGGCAGTCACGCAACTTTATGAGCATGAAGCGCGGGGCCGAGGTGCCGGACAGCGCAATTTCGCTCACCATTAACTCCCCGACAGGCCGTACGCAGAACCATTTTCATATCCATATCTCCTGCCTGCGCCCGGACGTGCGCGAGAAGCTTAATGCTGCGCAGGGGCAAATCAGTACCCAGTGGTTACCGTTCCCGGGCGGGCTGGAAGGGCATGAGTACCTCGCCCGTCGCGTGACGGAAAATGAGCTGGTACAGCGCAGTCCGTTTATGATGCTGGCTGAAGAGCTGCCGGAAGCGCGTGACCATATGGGGCGCTTCGCGCTGGCCATGGCTCAGCAGTCGGATGGATCGTTTGTCTTACTGGCGACCGAACGTAACTTGCTGACCCTGAATCGCGCGTCGGCTGAGGAATTGCAGGATCATCAATGCGATATCCTGAAGTGACATCACCATAAATAGCGTTTACTCGTCCTGCCTGTCGCCGTAGACTTGCTGAAAAAAACGACAGGAGACAGGAATGTCGCTCTGGTTAACGCATCCTCTGTTTGTGCCCTCATTGATAGTCGGCGTCACCATCGTGCTGTGGGCGACGTCGCTATTGCCGGAATTTATCACCGCGCTGCTGTTTTTCACGGCGGCGATGGCCGCCAGAATCGCCCCGGCGGAGGTGATTTTTGGTGGTTTTGCCTCGTCTGCATTCTGGTTAGTGTTTAGCGGCTTCGTGCTGGGGGTGGCAATCCGTAAAACCGGTCTGGCGGACAGGGCCGCACGGGCGCTGTCGGCAAAACTCACGGATTCGTGGGTATTGATGGTGGCAAGCGTGGTGGGGCTGAGCTACGCGCTGGCGTTTGTGATGCCGTCGAATATGGGCCGTATCGCGCTGCTGATGCCGATTGTCGCCGCCATGGCCAAAAGGGCCGCCATCCCCGACGGTTCCCGCGCGTGGTATGGCCTGGCGCTAGCCGTCGGGTTCGGAACCTTCCAGCTCTCGGCGACCATCCTGCCTGCCAACGTGCCGAATCTGGTGATGAGTGGCGCCGCGGAGGGCTCGTACGGGATCCATCTGAACTATGTCCCGTATCTGCTGCTGCATACACCCGTCCTCGGGATCCTGAAAGGGGGCATTCTGATCGGCCTGATCTGCTGGTTGTTCCCCGGCAGCCCGAAACCGGCCACCGATCTTACGCCGTCTGAACCGATGGGGCGGGATGAAAAACGTCTCGCCTGGCTGCTGGCGGTGGTGCTGGGGATGTGGGTGACAGAGAGCTGGCATGGCATTGGACCGGCGTGGACGGGCCTTGCGGCGGCGGTCATCGTCATGCTGCCACGCGTCGGGTTTATCACCGGTGAAGAGTTTTCTGCGGGAGTGAACATGCGCACCTGCATTTACGTGGCGGGGATTCTCGGGCTGGCGATTGTGGTGACCCAAACGGGTATCGGTTCCGCGGTGGGGGAGGCGTTATTGCGGATTATGCCGCTTGATGCCAACAGACCGTTCACCAGCTTCCTGGCGCTTACCGGTATTACCACGGCGCTCAACTTCATTATGACCGCGAACGGTGTACCGGCGTTGTACATCACGCTGGCACAGAGTTTTTCGGACGCCACCGGTTTCCCGCTGTTGTCGGTGATCATGATTCAGGTACTGGGGTATTCCACGCCGCTGCTGCCGTATCAGGCGTCGCCGATTGTGGTGGCAATGGGTTTAGGGAAGGTGCCTGCAAAAGCGGGGATGTTGCTCTGTCTGGCGCTGGCGATTGCAACGTATCTGGTGCTGCTGCCGCTGGATTATCTGTGGTTTAGCGTGCTGGGGAAAGTGTAATTTCCCTCCCCGGTGGGGGAGGGAAGTCGGTTTTTACGCCTGTTTAGCCGCTTCTGCTGCTTTAACGATCACCGCGAAAGCGTCAGCTTTCAGGGATGCACCGCCAACCAGCGCGCCATCGATGTCTGGCTGGGTGAACAGCTCAGCAGCGTTGGATGCGTTAACGGAACCGCCGTACTGAATAATTACCTGCTCAGCCACTTTCGCGTCCGCTTTAGCAATGTGGTCACGGATAAATTTGTGAACCGCCTGTGCCTGCGCAGGGGTCGCTGATTTGCCGGTACCGATCGCCCAGACGGGTTCGTACGCGATAACCGCGCCTTCGAATGCTGCAGCACCCTGCGTTTTCAGCACGGCGTCGATCTGACGAGCACACACTTCTTCCGTTTTGCCTGCTTCGTTTTCGGCTTCGGTTTCACCGATGCACAGAACCGGGATCAGACCCTGCTCTTTCAGCACCGCGAATTTCTTCGCGATAAATTCGTCGGATTCTTTGTGGTAAGTGCGACGCTCAGAGTGGCCGATGATGATGTATTTCGCGCCGATATCTTTCAGCATTTCAGCAGAGGTTTCACCGGTGAATGCGCCTGACAGGTTAACGTCAACGTTCTGTGCGCCCAGAATGATGTGGCTGCCGTCAGCGGCATGTTTAGCCAGATCCAGGTACATATCCGGCGGAGCGATAGCAACCGCGCAGCCCGTCACGCCCGCCAGCTCTTTACGCAGGTTCGCAACCAGTTCGTTTACCATGTGGCGGCTGCCGTTCAGTTTCCAGTTACCCATCACTAAAGGATGTCGCATTTCAATTCTCCACGCTAAATTAGCGAATTAAGGAATATGGCCGCCCTGTCGGGCAGCATGGTCTGTGAATCAGTATAGAGATTTTCCCTCGAAAGGCTTTGCTTTTTGTCATTAATTCGCCCCTCCGAGTGTGTCTGATAGTGCCAGCTTAATCGGTTCAACAGCGAAGGTCAGTCCTTTTTCGCCGTTATCTGCCACCACATAGCGTATGGCCCCTTCGGTATCGGCGTAGTAACGCTTATTTTTACCGGCGGTGAGGAGTTTTTGCAGCTTTTGCTGGCTTTGCTTTTTGGTCAGCGCGGGCGTAAAAGCCTGCAGTATCGCGCTCATGTACTCGAGCGCTTTTGCCTTAGCGGCTTTCTGCTCTGGCCCCTGAATCGGCAGCCAGGTTATTTGCATGCTTTTGATTTTTAGCGTGCCGCGCTCCAGCGCAGTGGAGGCATATAAATTCTCGTTGATCTTGCTCGCAGCCCGGGTCAGGGTTGGCGTATCCCGGGAGCTGTCAATGGCGCGGAATTCATCCAGCGGTAGCGTGGGGTTGGTTTTATTGAAGGTTTCACGAAACTGGCTGATTGACTGATCGAACGAGGGCGCACCTGCCAGCAGATAGGGGGCTGTCGTCGGGGCAGTGGTTTCGGCGGCGTGCAGGGGGACACCCGCGATGAGCATCGCTAAACACAGGAAAAGAGAACGTGCCGAACTTTTCATCAACATTGCCCCTGGCCGTAAGTGCTCATGATTAAATCGATATCTGGTCGGCTTGTCAAAAGGTCACAACTCCAGGGTAAAATGCGCGCTATATGATAATAAGGAACCTTACATGACCATACAGCAGTGGTTGTTCTCATTCAAAGGGCGTATTGGACGCCGTGACTTCTGGATCTGGATGGCGACGTGGATCGTTGCCATGCTGCTTCTGTTTTTCGTGGCCTTCAACGCATGGCTCAGCACACAAACGGCGGCGTTTGCGCTGGTCTGTTTGCTGTGGCCAACCGCGGCCGTGGTGGTGAAACGTCTGCACGATCGCGGCCGTTCCGGCGCGTGGGCTTTTCTGATTATTCTGGCGTGGATGCTGGTGGCCGGGAACTGGTCGATACTTCCGTCCATCCTTCCCTGGGTGGTGGGCAGACTGCTACCAACCATTATTTTTGTCATGATGGTGGTCGATCTGGGCGCGTTTATCGGCACCCAGAGCGAAAACAAATACGGCAAAGACACCCTTGAGGTGAAATACCGCTGATCACCAGTAGTGTTCGGCGGTCATATGGCCCGGCCGGCGGCGAAGATGTTTCGTCATCTGCCGGGTATCCTTCAGAAGCTGCTGCGTGTCGCGAACCATCTGCGGGTTGCCACACAGCATGACGTGGCTGGTTTCAGCGCTCATCGGCAGGCCAATTGCGTCTTCCAGTGCACCACTCTCAATCAATGCCGGTACGCGGCCCGTCAGTGAACCTGCTGCGGTTTCGCGGCTGACCACGGTCTGAATTTTCAGTTTCCCGCCGTACTGCTTTTCCAGCGCCTGCATCTGCGGAAGATAGCTCAAGTCTGCGGCATAGCGCGCGGCGTGAACCAGCACGATGTTTTTAAAGCGCTCAAGGTCTTTGCCGTACTGCAAAATAGAGAGATAGGGGCCAATGGCCGTGCCGGTTGCCAGCATCCAGAGGGTGTCGCAGTCCGGGATTTCGTCCAGTACGAAGAAACCGGCCGCTTCACTCACAATTTGCACATCGTCACCGGGCTTAAGCGCGGCAAGGCGTGGGCTGAGTTTGCCGTCCGGGACGGTGACCAGATAGAACTCGAGATCCGGGTTATCGGGGGCATTAACGTAGGAATAGGCGCGCTGCACGCGCTCGCCGTCAACATCCAGCCCCAGCTTCGCAAATTGCCCGGCCGTAAACGGGTGGACGGGAGCATGCAGGGTGAGACTAAATAGCGCATCGGTCCAGAACTGTATTTTTGTGACTTTACCTGTTACCCAGTCCGCCATGATCTTCTCCTGTGCTTTTTCTCTGTTCTATCTTCCGGACTTGTGGCGAAGATTTCCAGCCCATTTGGGCCGGAAAGCTCTATCGATCAAACGGTTTTACAGAATGTGCGCCTGCACGTCAGGGTCTTTACGATCCAGATAGTGAACAGACTGAATGCGGCGAATGGTGCGCGATTTACCGCGGATCAGCAGGGTTTCGGTGGTGGCCATATTGCCCTTACGGGTGATGCCATCCAGCAGGTCACCTTTGGTGATGCCGGTTGCGGAGAAGACAACGTTGTCGCTGCGCGCCATGTCATCCAGCGCAAGCACCTTGTTGGCTTCAATACCCATCGCTTCGCAGCGTGCCAGCTCTTTTTCCCCAATACGGCGATTCTCTTCGCTGTCGCCTTTGACTTCATGACGGGGCAACAGACGGGCCTGCATGTCGCCATCCAGAGCGCGGATCACCGCGGCGGAGACCACACCTTCCGGCGCGCCGCCGATGCCGTAAAGCACATCCACTTCGCTGTCTGGCATGCAGGTCAGGATAGATGCTGCCACGTCGCCATCCGGGATGGCAAAGACGCGAACGCCGAGCTGTTGCAACTGGGCAATGGTGGCATCGTGGCGCGGTTTCGCCAGAATGGTCACGGTGAGCGCGCTAAGCGGTTTTTCCAGCGCCCTGGCAACGTTACGCAGATTCTCTTCCAGCGGCAGGCTCAGGTCGATAGCCCCTTTGGCGCCGGGGCCGACAATCAGCTTTTCCATGTACATATCCGGCGCGTTGAGGAAACAGCCTTTGTCCCCTACCGCCAGCACGGCCAGCGCGTTGGCCTGGCCCATTGCCGTCATGCGGGTACCCTCAATCGGGTCAACCGCGATATCCACGGCATCACCTTTGCCGGTGCCCACTTTCTCACCGATATAGAGCATTGGCGCTTCGTCGATCTCGCCTTCGCCAATGACGATGGTGCCATCGATGTTGACCTGGTTAAGCACAATGCGCATGGCATGGACAGCCGCACCGTCTGCGGTATTTTTGTCGCCACGGCCGAGCCATTTATAGCCCGCCAGTGCGGCAGCTTCAGTGACGCGGGAAAACTCGATAGCCAGTTCACGTTTCATGAGGTACTCGTGCAATCAAAAGGAATTGCACGAAGTTTATCACAGAGTGGGGGTGGGTGCGGTCGGTCCCCTCTCCCCGGCGGGGAGAGGGGACGGGAGAAATTACTGCTCGTGCTCTTCCCACGCCAGGGCGCGTTTCACCGCTTTCTTCCAGCCGCTGTAGCGATAGTTACGCTCAGTGGTTTCGATGCCAGGGCGGAATTCGCGTTCGATAACCGCTTTTTCCTGCAGTTCATCCAGATTCTGCCAGAAGCCGACAGCCAGACCTGCAAGGTACGCCGCACCCAGCGCGGTGACTTCACGTACTTCCGGGCGCTCTACGCGGGTGCCCAGAATGTCGGACTGGAACTGCATCAGGAAGTTGTTGGCAACGGCGCCGCCGTCCACGCGCAGGGCGTGCAGACGAATGCCGGAGTCAGCCTGCATTGCTTCCAGTACGTCGCGCGTCTGATAAGCGATGGATTCCAGCGTAGCGCGGATAATGTGGTTCGAGTTTACCCCACGGGTCAGGCCGAAAATCGCGCCGCGTGCATACGGGTCCCAGTAGGGTGCGCCCAGACCGGTAAAGGCCGGAACCACATACACACCGTTGGTGTCCTTCACTTTGGTTGCGAAATACTCGGAGTCAAACGCATCGCTGATGAGTTTCATCTCGTCACGCAGCCACTGAATAGACGCACCTGCCATGAACACCGCACCTTCCAGCGCATAGTTCACTTCACCGCGTGGGCCGCAGGCGATGGTGGTCAGCAAGCCGTTTTCTGATTTCACCGCTTTCTCACCGGTGTTCATCAGCATAAAGCAGCCGGTACCGTAGGTGTTTTTCGCCATCCCTTCCTTAACGCACAGCTGGCCAAACAGCGCCGCCTGCTGGTCACCGGCAATACCGGCGATTGGAATACGCGTGCCGCCTTTGCCGCCGATATTGGTCTGACCGTAAACTTCAGAAGATTTGCGGACTTCTGGCAACATCGCGCGCGGGATATCCAGCGCGTCCAGCATCTTGTCATCCCACTCCAGGGTATTGATGTTGAACAGCATGGTGCGCGAGGCGTTGGTGTAATCAGTGACGTGGACACGCCCCTGGGTCATCTTCCAGATAAGCCAGGTGTCGACGGTACCGAACAGCAGCTCACCGCGTTTTGCACGTTCACGTGAACCCTCAACGTGGTCGAGGATCCATTTCACTTTGGTACCGGAGAAATACGGGTCAACGACCAGACCGGTTGCGCTACGCACATAGTCTTCCATACCGTCGCGCTTCAGCTGTTCGCAGATTTCTGACGTACGGCGGCACTGCCAGACGATGGCATTGTAAATGGGCTTACCGGTTTCGCGCTCCCAGACGATAGTGGTTTCACGCTGGTTGGTAATACCGATAGCGGCAATCTCGTCGGAACTGATATCGGCTTTCGCCAGCACTTCTACCAGCGTGGAGCTTTGTGAAGCCCAGATCTCCATAGGATCGTGTTCAACCCAGCCTGGACGAGGATAGATTTGCTCAAATTCGCGCTGTGACACGCTGACGATATTCGCGTCATGATCCATTACGACAGCGCGGGAGCTGGTAGTGCCCTGGTCGAGCGCAACGATATATTTTTTTTCGGTCATGGTATGTGTCCCGTAGTCAGATTACAGCGAAGCTTTTTGTTGTGCGGTAGAAGTCGTTTCCTTCTCCTCTTCCACACAGGTGTCGCACGGTAAATGGCGACCAATTAATTTGCGGTAGCTAAATGCACCCAGCGCAGCCCCGACAACCGGTGCAAACAGCGGTACCAGGAAGTAAGGGATATCTTTACCGCCGGTGAAGGCCACGTCGCCCCATCCTGCGATAAAGGCAAAAGCTTTAGGTCCGATATCACGCGCCGGGTTCATCGCAAACCCAGTCAGCGGGCCCATGGATGCGCCGATCACCGCAATCAGCAGGCCAATCAGCAGCGGTGCCAGCGGGCCGCGCGGAATGCCGTTTCCGTCGTCGGTCAGCGCCAGGATAACGCCCATCAGAATAGCGGTAATCACCATTTCAACTGCGAACGCCTGCACAAAATTGATATGCGGGTTGGGATAGGTTGAGAAAATGCCTGCCAGATCCAGACTTTCGACACTGCCACGCACCATATGATGAGTCTGTTCGAAGTCGATGAAAAGATTGTAATAAAGCCCGTAAACTAACGCCGCTGCGCAAAACGCGCCGGCAAACTGAGAAAGGATGAAGGGAACAACTTTGCGTCCGTCGAAGCACGCGAACAGCCACAGCGCGATGGTCACCGCCGGGTTAAGATGTGCGCCGGAAACCCCTGCGGTCAGGTAGATGGCCATCGCCACGCCCAGACCCCAGATAATACTGATTTCCCACTGACCGAAACTGGCACCCGCCACTTTCAGTGCAGCAACACAGCCCACTCCGAAGAATATCAACAACCCGGTACCAAGGAACTCGGCAATGCACTGGCCTTTTAAGGTTGATGTCTGACTCATAATCGGAATCCTGAAGAAATTGATGTTTATTGTTAGCATGACCGCCCGTGACAGCCACGATGCCCTGTAGACATAGTGTTAATTTATCGTTAACGAGCAAAAACGAGAAATATCGAAATCAAAATGTGTGGTCTGCGTCAATAAAATGAGCGTTTTCGCGCCATAAAGCGCATTTTTACACCAATAGCAAAATGTGAGCTGAATCATTTCATTAACGAATGAGTTAACAATTTAGGGGTATATGCCGCGAACGCACCAGGACGAGGCCGAAAAGTGTTGCAAACCACGATCTGCGCGGTCTGCCGCTGGACAGGGGCGACGGGGCTTCATACAATCGGCATATCTGTTGTGCGCGTTTACGTTAAAGCGTCGCCTTGCAATTCAGGAGAGGTAGGATCATGTCTTTAGAAGTGTTTGAGAAACTGGAATCGAAAGTACAGCAGGCGATTGACACCATCACGCTGCTGCAGATGGAAATTGAAGAGCTGAAAGAGAAGAACAACAGCCTGGCGCAGGAAGTTCAGAACGCCCAGCACAGCCGTGAAGAACTGGAGCGCGAAAACAACCAGCTGCGTGAACAGCAGAATGGCTGGCAGGATCGTCTGCAGGCGCTGCTGGGGCGTATGGAAGAAGTGTAATTTCTTTCGGGAAATGCAGAACAGGCCGGGTAAGGCGTCGCCGCCACCCGGCTTTTTTATTACTCGATATCCAGCGGATCTTCGGAAAGGATAATCCCGGTGTTATCGGCATAGAGATGGTCACCGGAGAAGAAGGTCACGCCGCCGAAATTGACGCGCACGTCGCTTTCGCCGATACCTTCACCTGCAGCACCCACCGGAATGGCCGCGATAGCCTGAATGCCAATGTCCAGGTCTTCGAGATCGTCCACCTGGCGCACTGAGCCATACACCACAATGCCTTCCCACTCGTTCTGTACGGCAAGACGGGCGAGCTCAGCATCAATGAGGGCACGACGTACGGAGCCCCCGCCATCAACCAGCAGAACGCGGCCACGGCCGTTCTGTTCGAGCAGATCATAGAGCAACCCGTTATCCTCGAAACATTTCACCGTGACGATTTGTCCGCCAAACGACGACCGCCCACCAAAGTTGGAGAACAGCGGTTCAACGACGTTGACATCTTCCTGGTAGATGTCACAAAGCTCGGAGGTATCGTATTTCATAGGTTTAACGCTCAGTTGCTGCGAATGTGTTCAGTATATCGTGCTAAATGCGTTGTTGGCAAAATCATCAATTGTTAATTGATATTTGTCAGTTAACCCAGCGTCTGACTTAAGACAATCCCGATGACGAACAACAGGTTAGTCAGCAGTGCCCCTTTTACCGTACGCTCCAGCATTGGCGGCATGGCCGCAGGGCTGAGTTCACGCATGACGAATCGCGCCTGCTTAATCAGCAGCGGTGCGGCGAGTACAAACAGCCAGCCCCATATGCTGTGCAGCGAGATAACGTTAAACAGCGCCAGGCACAGCAGAGCGCCCAGCAGCAGACACGCATGATAACGGCGTGCATTAACGGGCCCCAGACGCACGGCCAGCGTGTTTTTGCCGTTCTCACGGTCGCTGTCGATATCGCGCAGGTTGTTGATGTTAAGCACCGCCGTCGCCAGCATGCCGCAGGCGGTTGCCGGCAGGAACAGGGCCGGGATCAGGGTATGTGCCTGTAAGTACCCGCTCCCCATCACGCTCAGCCAGCCGAAGAACACCAGCACGGAGATATCACCCAGCCCAATATACCCGTAAGGGCGGGTACCGACGGTATAGGTAATGGCGGCAATAATGGCGAGCAGACCCAGTACCAGGAAACCAATGAAATCGCTGGGGGTTTTAGACGCGACCGTTACCAGCGCCAGGCCGGAAAGACAAATCAGCGCCACGGTGATGATCAGCGCGCGCTTCATCTGCGCCTGGGTAATGACCCCTTTCTGCATACCGCGCAGTGGCCCGATACGGTCGGGTTTGTCGCTGCCTTTAACCGCATCGCCATAGTCGTTGGCGAGATTGGAGAGAATTTGCAGCAGACCGGCGGTAATCAGTGCCAGCCCGGCAACCAGCGGATCGAAATAGCCTTGCCACCAGGCAAGCGCCGTACCGACGATAATGGCGGCAAAGGCCAGAGGAAGAGTTTTAGGGCGCAGACTTTCGAGCCACGCCTGAGTACGGCTGATGTCAGTCATAGTAATTTAGCCAATAAAAATGGGGGCATTAGCCCCCATTAAACGTGATGAGAATGCAGTAACCGCGATTATAGGATAAAACGGCTCAGATCTTCATCTGCCACTAACGCATCCAGGTGTTTACCCACATATTCTGCGTCAATGGTAATGCTTTGACCGTTCAGGTCGCTCGCATCATAAGAGATATCTTCCATCAGGCGCTCCAGCACGGTGTGCAGACGACGGGCACCGATGTTCTCGGTGGTTTCGTTGACCTGCCAGGCGGCCTGGGCGATGCGTTTGATACCGTCTTCAGTGAACTCGATGTTCACACCTTCGGTTGCCATCAGCGCTTTGTACTGTACGGTCACAGAGGCATTTGGCTCGGTCAGGATGCGTTCGAAATCTTCAGTGGTCAGCGCCTGCAGCTCCACGCGAATCGGCAGACGACCCTGCAGTTCCGGGATCAGGTCAGACGGTTTCGCCACCTGGAATGCGCCAGAGGCGATAAACAGGATGTGGTCCGTTTTGACCATACCGTGTTTGGTGGAGACGGTGCAGCCTTCAACCAGCGGCAGCAGGTCGCGCTGAACGCCTTCACGGGAGACATCCGGGCCTGAGGATTCGCCACGCTTACAGATTTTGTCGATTTCGTCGATAAACACGATACCGTGCTGCTCAACCGCGTCGATAGCATCCTGCTTCAGCTCTTCCGGGTTCACCAGTTTCGCCGCTTCTTCTTCGATCAGCAGCTTCATGGCGTCTTTGATTTTCAGCTTACGCGCTTTCTGCTTCTGGCCGCCCAGGTTCTGGAACATAGACTGCAGCTGGCTGGTCATCTCTTCCATGCCAGGCGGTGCCATGATTTCCACACCCATAGGGGCAGCAGCAAGATCGATCTCAATCTCTTTGTCGTCCAGCTCGCCTTCACGCAGTTTTTTGCGGAACGCCTGACGCGCCGCTGACGGCTCAGCCTGCTGTTCAGCCTGGCCCCAGTTGTTCTTCGCCGGTGGGATCAGGACGTCAAGAATGCGCTCTTCTGCCATCTCTTCGGCACGGTAGCGGTTTTTCTCAATCGCCTGGACGCGCACCATTTTGATCGCCGAGTCGGTCAGATCGCGAATGATGGAGTCCACTTCTTTACCCACATAGCCCACTTCGGTGAACTTGGTGGCTTCGACTTTGATGAACGGGGCGTTAGCCAGTTTCGCCAGACGACGGGCGATTTCGGTTTTACCGACACCGGTCGGGCCGATCATCAGAATGTTTTTTGGCGTCACTTCATGGCGCAGCTCTTCTTCGAGCTGCATGCGGCGCCAGCGGTTACGCAGGGCAATAGCCACGGAACGTTTGGCGTTGTCCTGGCCGATAATATGTTTGTCCAGTTCGCTGACAATTTCGCGTGGGGTCATTTCAGACATGGGAGATCCTTACGCTTTAGACGGTAATTCTTCGATGGTGTGGTTGTGGTTGGTATAGATGCAGATATCACCTGCAATATCCAACGCCTTCACCGCGATATCGCGCGCGTTCATGTCGGTGTTTTCCAACAGCGCACGGGCTGCAGCCTGGGCGTACGGGCCACCAGAGCCAATAGCAATCAGGTCGTTTTCAGGCTGAATGACGTCACCGTTACCGGTGATGATAAGCGAAGCGGTTTCATCGGCCACCGCCAGTAGCGCTTCAAGTTTGCGCAGCATGCGATCGGTACGCCAGTCTTTCGCCAGCTCAACGGCGGCTTTCACCAGGTGACCCTGGTGCATTTCCAGTTTGCGTTCAAACAGTTCGAACAGCGTGAAGGCGTCAGCTGTGCCGCCTGCAAAACCGGCGATCACTTTGTCGTTGTATAAACGACGAACTTTTTTCACGTTGCCTTTCATTACGGTATTACCCAGCGTGGCCTGGCCATCACCGGCGATTACCACGTGGCCGTTACGGCGTACACTTACTATTGTTGTCACGAGCAGACCCCCTGGTTACAGAATCGGGAAACAGAAGCCCTGAGCCTGTGCTCAGGGCTGAATAGAATGATAGATGGGGGGGAATTTGGGGGTTTCAACCCCCGGTAGCGAGTCGAATGCAGTTTGTGTGTCCCGCCACTTTCAAACGGGAAATGGTTCCGTCGGCATTTTCTTTGCCTTTGACCGGGCCAATCACCACGCGATTCCAGCCGTTATTGGTGGTAATGCGTGAATCAAACCCTTCAAAAGCCAGCTGTGCGCGCACCGTTTCCGCCTGCTCAGCACCTTTGAATGAACCACATTGCACCATCCAGCGGCGTTCGTCTTTTTTCTCAGCAGTCTGCTTCGGCGCATCGGTCTCTTTGGTTACCGGTGCGGCCTGCTGCGTTTTCGGCTGCTGCGCAGTGGTATGCGCCGGCGTCTGCAGCAGATCCTGATACGGCTGAGCCGCCTGTTTCTGCGGCTGGGCCTTCGGCGGTTGCTGCACTGGCTGGGACTGCGCCGTTCGCGTTTGCTGCTGATACGGCTGTTCCGTCACCCGCGGCTGCGTTTTAGGCTGCTGCACTGGCTGGGTTTGCGCCCACTGCTGTTGTTGCTGCTGTTGCTGTTGGAGCTGCTGCTGCGCCTGACGACGCTGCAGCGTTTGCTGACGCTGTTCCGGCGTCTGCTCGTTCCACGGCACTTCGTTCAGCTGCGTAGGCTGCTGGCGCATATCGGCCTGCATTTGTGCCAGCAACTGACGCTGTTCATCCGTCAACTGGCTGGCATTTTGCACTTCGCCACCCGCTGAAGGTTCGGTCGGCGCACGTACGCCAGGCTGACGGCTTTCCAGCTCTTTGATATAGCGCCAGCGCTCTTCAGGCTTCGGCGGGAGGCCGTTTCCGGCAACCTTGCTGGCCTGAAGCGCCTCGGACTCTTCTTTTTTATGGTGCGTGATGAAGTACAGACCACCAATAAAGGCCACGACTACAGCCGCAGCAATAGCGACCATCGCTGGCGAGACAGCAGGCAGGTTACGTTGCTTTTTCCTTGAGCTACTCTTTTTGCGTCGCGAAGGTGCCGGCTGGCCGCGACGTACATAATCTCGTTGTGCCACTATCGTTTCGCTGTATTTATTCGTTCGTCAGCCCGCCATGTTACTTAAGCGGCGGGGCTTTGACCAGATAAGGGTGTCTGAAAGACATTTACTTTAAGTCAATGCCTGGGTAGAACCGCGCACAATCAATTCACAGTCCAGCAACCGCGAGCCGCTGTTAACTGTTTGACCATGCAGCTGATCCAGCAGAAGAAGCATCGCTTCACGCCCAATATCATAGCGCGGCTGCGCCACGGTCGAGAGTGGAGGATCGCAAAATTCTGACAGCGAAATATTATCGAATCCGATGATCGACAAATCTTTCGGTATGCGCAGGCCGCGGCGCTTCGCATACGATAATGCCCCCAGTGCCATCACATCGCTGTGACAGAATACAGCGGTCGGCGGCTCGGGCAGATCCAGCAGCTTCTCCAGCGCCTGTCCACCAGCTTCAAAGGTGAAATCCCCGCGAGCAATGTAGTGCGGGTCGACGGTGACGCCGGTACGGCGCAGCGCCTGAACGTAGCCCTGCAGGCGGTAGTGGCACAATGGCATCTCTTCCGGCCCGGCAATGCAGCCAATACGCTTGTGCCCCAGCTCCTGAAGATAGTTGACGGCGTTGAACGCGGCGGTCAGGTTATCAATATGTACCGTCGGCAGCTCCAGCTCGGGTGCAAACTCGTTGGCCATCACCATCGGCGGTAAATTGCGCTGCTCTTCAATGCTGGCATCAAACGGCAGGCGAGACCCAAGCAGCAACATGCCGTCGATCTGCTTGGTGATAATGAGGTCGATAAAGGTTTTTTCCTGCTGGTTCTGGTGAGCACAGTCGCCAATCAGCACCAGATAACCTTGCTCTGCCGCCGTCACTTCGATACCGCGAATAATCTCGCTGAAGAAGGGATCGCAGATGTCCGGCACAATCACCAGGATGGTGCGCGACTCATTGCGTTTAACGTTTCGTCCCATCGCCTGCGGGAAATAGCCCACTTCCAGCGCAGCCTGCTCTACCCGGTTACGGGTCGCCTGGGAGACTTTATCCGGGTTCATTAATGCGCGGGACACGGTTGCCGTAGAGACTTGTGCTTTCTGGGCAACGTCTTTCATGGTCGCCGTGGCAACCTCTTTCCTGGACTTCAACGTCTTCTCCTCGCCTGAACACCGAACTTCTGACGCCACCATTTTTACAGATAGTTAATGGAATCGGTTACAGAATTTTCATAAAAAGTGTGAGGAGCGTTAAATTTTTCGATCCGTCTTCAGCCTTCGATAGGATCAACGTCCAGCACCCACTTCACTTTGCGCGCTTCCGGTAGGGTATTGATCAGCACCAGCGCGCCGCTGACGATATGTTGCAGGCGGATGCGCGAAGGGTGCTGGAGCAAAATCTGCCAGCGGAAACGTCCACCACGCTTTGGTGCCAGCGCCGGCACCGGCCCCAGTATCCACAGCGGGTTATCCACCAGCGGACTGGCCTGCAGGAGGTTTCTCAGCTGCTGCAGGAAAAGCGGTGCCTGCTGGTTGTTGTGATCTTCTGCGCGAATGATGACGTGGCTGGTCCACGGCGGAAGCTGCATCGTCTGGCGTTCTGCCAGCGCCTGCTCCGCAAACGCGTCATAGCCTTTATGCAGCAGGGTTTGCAGTAGCGGATGTTCAGGATGGTGGGTCTGTAAAACCACCTCACCCTGTTTGCCTGCGCGACCGGCACGTCCGGCAACCTGGGTATAAAGCTGGGCAAAACGTTCTGCTGAGCGAAAATCGGCCGAAAACAGCGCGCCGTCTACGTCCAGCAGGGCGACCAGCGTTACGTCCGGGAAGTGATGCCCTTTGGCCAGCATCTGCGTGCCAATCAGAATGCGTGCGCCACCGCGATGCACTTCCGCCAGCTGCTGTTCCAGCGCCCCTTTGCGGCTGGTGGTGTCACGGTCGATGCGGGAAAGAGGAACGTCAGGGAAGAAAGGCTTAAGGGCCTCTTCCAGTTGCTCCGTCCCCAGGCCGACCGGCACGATATGCGTTGAGCCACATGACGGACACTGGCGTGGTACCGGCCGCTGGCTGTCGCAGTGGTGGCAGCGCAAATGGCGCTGGGCCTGATGGAACGTGTAGTAGTGGTCGCAGCGCGGGCATTCGGCAATCCAGCCGCAGTCGTGACACAGCAGCGCCGGGGCAAACCCGCGGCGGTTAAGGAACAAAATGACCTGATTACCGGCCTGCAAATGCTGGCGCATCCGGGTGATAAGCGCAGGCGCTAACCCCGCCTGCACCTGCTGGCCTTTTAGATCCAGCACATGCTGAATGGCAGGGCGTGCGTTCCCTGCGCGCCGCGTCAGGCGCAGCATGTGGTATTTACGCTGGCGAACGTTATGCAGCGTTTCGAGGGCGGGCGTCGCGGAGCCAAGAATAATCGGGATTTGCTCGCTGTGGGCGCGATAAACGGCCAGATCGCGGGCGTGATAGCGCCAGCCTTCCTGTTGCTTATAGGAGCTGTCATGCTCTTCATCGATGACGATAACGCCGAGGTTTTTAAACGGCGTAAACAGCGAGGAACGGGTGCCAATCACAATCGCCGCTTCGCCGTTTTTGGCTTTCAGCCAGGCGCTGAGGCGCTCGCTGTCGTTCAGGCCCGAATGTAACACTTCAACCGGCGCATTAAACCGCTCGCGAAAACGGGCGATGGTTTGTGGCGTGAGGCCGATTTCCGGAACCATCACCAGCGCCTGTTTACCCTGCGCAAGCACGTTTTCCAGTACGCTGAGATACACTTCTGTTTTGCCGGAGCCGGTGACCCCTGCCAGTAGCCAGGCGGAGAAATGATCGGAGGCGCTGTGAATGGCTCCTACGGCGGTGGCCTGCTCGGTGTTGAGTCGCAGACGATCCCCTGAAACGGAGAAACTGTCCCGCCAGTCATAAAGGGCAGGCGCCTCGCTTGCCAGTTCGCTCAGCCCTTTTTTGCGCAGGGCCTGCAGCGCCGTTTCACTCACCTCAAGCTCGTCAACCTGATGTCGCCAGATTTTCCCCTGACGCAGGGCCGCCAGCGCCTGCTGCTGTTTCTGCGAGCGTTTCAGGCTATTGATATCGACCGCCTGACCCTCCTCAGTGGCAAACCAATACCAGAGGGGAGCGTGGCTGGCACTTTTACCCTGACGAAGCATAATAGGCAGGGCGTGGAACAGGACATCGCCGATGGGATGATGGTAGTAATCTGCCGCCCACAGCAGGAGCCGCCAGATGCTGGTGGAGAACACGGGCTCGCTGTCCAGTACCTCCGCGACGGCTTTCAGCTCATTGAGCGGCAATTCGCTCTTATCGCTCACCGACACCACAATCCCAATACGCTGCTGTTTGCCAAATGGCACGGTCACGCGACAGCCCGCTTTGGCGCTCATGCTGTCAGGCAGCAGATAGTCAAAGGTGCGGGGAAGCGGAACGGGCAGGGCAACGTGAGCGACGGGCATCGAATCTTCCTGACTTGAAAAGTGGCGCGTTAGTATACACATTAGTGAAAGCGGCGTGCGGATCAGTTTGCATACGTTGGTCAAATTCTGTATGATTCGCCGCCTTTGGTGTACTTTACGCCAAAGAACTTACATTCAACATCGCGTGGTGTCTGGCGTTAGGGCTGGAAGAGCGACGCGGCCTTAACTGAGGTTCTCCCATGAAAAAAGATATTCACCCGAAATACGAAATGATTACTGCAAACTGTTCTTGCGGTAACTCTATCCAGATCCGCTCTACCGTGGGTCACGATCTGAACCTGGACGTGTGCGGCAAATGCCACCCGTTCTACACTGGTAAGCAGCGTGATGTTGCAACCGGTGGCCGTGTTGACCGCTTCAACAAGCGTTTCAGCATCCCGGGCGCTAAGTAAGTTTCCCGAAAAAAAGGCACCGCAAGGTGCCTTTTTTGTATCCGCTTCTCAGTATTCCCACGTATCCGGGTCGATACCCAGTTCACGCATGATCACCTTCGCCTCTTCCGGAATTTCATCACTACGCTCTTTGCGCAGATCTTCATCGTTTGGCAACGGTTGACCGGTAAACGCATGCAGAAACGCTTCGCACAGCAGTTCGCTGTTGGTCGCGTGGCGCAGGTTGTTCACCTGACGACGCGTACGTTCATCGGTGAGGATCTTCAACACCTTCAGAGGAATGGAAACCGTAATTTTCTTTACTTGCTCACTCTTCTTACCGTGCTCAGCGTATGGGCTGATATATTCGCCGCTCCATTCAGCCATGAGATACCTTTAATCCTCTCAGTCATTAATCTAAAGGTGCAAAACCCGTCATCGCCAGTTTTGACCGTAATCCAGCGTAGTTTACCGTAGAGACGATACCGTGGCACGGATATTGCCGCTGCAGCGTGCACTAAAGCATATAATTTTAACGGCTATTTGCGCATTGCTCAATCTATACGCAAAGAAGTTTAGATGTCCAGATGTATTGACGTCCATGCTTTCAGTGTTTACTCTGGTGCCTGACTTTTCACCTCTTTTAGCCAGGAAGCCTTCACCATGACGCGTAAACAGGCCACCATCGCAGTGCGTAGCGGATTAAATGATGACGAGCAGTACGGCTGTGTTGTCCCGCCAATTCATCTTTCCAGTACTTACAATTTTACCGGTTTTAATGAACCCCGTGCGCATGACTACTCCCGTCGCGGCAACCCGACGCGTGACGTAACCCAGCGCACGCTGGCGGAGCTGGAAGGCGGTGCAGGCGCCGTGTTAACCAACACCGGGATGTCTGCGATTCACCTGGTGACGACGGTATTTCTGAAGCCGGGCGACCTGCTGGTGGCACCGCACGACTGTTACGGTGGTAGCTATCGTCTGTTTGACAGCCTCGCAAAACGCGGGTGCTACCGCGTGCTGTTTGTCGATCAAAACGACGAACAGGCGCTGAAACAGGCGCTGGCAGAGAAACCGAAGCTGGTGCTGGTGGAAAGTCCAAGCAATCCATTGTTGCGCGTCGTCGATATTGCGAAAATTTGTCAGCGCGCAAGGGATGCGGGAGCGATAAGTGTAGTGGATAATACCTTCCTCAGTCCGGCCCTTCAGAACCCGCTTGCGCTGGGTGCCGATCTGGTATTGCATTCATGCACTAAATATCTGAACGGTCATTCTGATGTGGTAGCGGGCGTGGTGATTGCAAAAGATCCCGACGTTGTCACCGAACTGGCATGGTGGGCCAATAACATTGGCGTCACTGCGAGCGCTTTCGACAGCTACCTGTTGTTACGCGGTATTCGCACGCTGTCGCCGCGCATGGAAGTGGCGCAGCGCAATGCTCAGGCGATTGTCGATTTTCTGAAGACCCAGCCGCTGGTGAAAAAGCTCTATCACCCGTCGCTGCCGGAAAACCAGGGGCACGAGATTGCCGCGCGTCAACAAAAGGGATTCGGCGCGATGTTAAGTTTTGAACTGGACGGTGACGAGCAAACGCTGCGTCGCTTCCTGAGCGGGCTGTCATTGTTTACGCTGGCGGAATCATTAGGTGGGGTTGAAAGCTTGATCTCCCACGCCGCGACCATGACGCACGCAGGTATGGCACCAGAAGCACGTGCCGCCGCCGGTATTTCTGAGACGCTGCTGCGTATCTCGACCGGTATTGAAGATTCTGAAGATTTAATTGCCGATCTGGAAAATGGCTTCCGGGTCGCAGCCAAGGGGTAATCATGAGTGTGATAGCGCAGGCAGGGGCGAAGGGTCGTCAACTGCACAAGTTTGGTGGTAGTAGTCTTGCTGATGTGAAGTGTTACCTGCGTGTCGCAGGGATCATGACAGAGTATTCGCAGCCGGGGGACATGATGGTTGTCTCCGCGGCTGGCAGCACCACCAACCAGTTGATTAGCTGGCTCAAACTGAGTCAGACCGATCGCCTCTCTGCGCATCAGGTGCAACAGTCCTTACGTCGTTACCAGAGTGAGCTGATTGCCGGCTTACTGCCAGCGGACATCGCGGACGGATTGATTAGCGCCTTTACGCATGACCTTGAGCGTCTGGCTGCCCTGCTGGACAGCGGTATTACCGACGCGGTGTATGCCGAGGTGGTCGGCCACGGTGAAGTGTGGTCTGCGCGCCTGATGGCGGCCGTGCTGCAACACCTGGGCGTGGATGCGGCCTGGCTTGACGCGCGCGACTTCCTGCGTGCCGAACGCGCCGCTCAGCCACAGGTGGATGAAGGCTTGTCATATCCGCTGCTGCAACAGCTGCTGGTTCAGCATCCGGGCAAACGTATTGTGGTGACCGGCTTTATCAGCCGCAGCAGTGCCGGTGAAACCGTGCTGCTGGGACGTAACGGCTCTGACTACTCAGCGACGCAAATTGGTGCGCTGGCAGGCGTTTCCCGCGTCACCATCTGGAGCGACGTGGCCGGTGTTTACAGTGCTGACCCGCGTAAAGTGAAAGATGCCTGCCTGCTGCCGCTGCTGCGTCTGGACGAGGCCAGCGAGCTGGCACGCCTGGCGGCACCGGTTCTGCATGCGCGTACGCTACAGCCGGTTTCCGGGAGCGACATCGACCTGCAGCTGCGCTGTAGTTACACCCCGGATCAAGGCTCTACCCGCATCGAACGCGTCCTGGCGTCCGGTACGGGGGCGCGAATTGTGACCAGCCATGACGACATCTGCCTGATTGAGTTCCAGGTCCCGGCGGGCCAGGATTTCAAACTGGCACACAAAGACATCGACCTGATCCTCAAACGCGCCCAGGTGCGTCCGCTCGCCGTTGGCGTGCATAACGACCGCCAGCTGCTGCAGTTCTGCTACACCGCCGAAGTGGCGGACAGCGCCCTGAAAATTCTTGATGAAGCGGGCCTGCCGGGCGAGCTTCGCCTGCGTCAGGGTCTGGCGCTGGTGGCGATGGTGGGGGCGGGCGTTACCCGCAACCCGCTGCACTGCCACCGTTTCTGGCAGCAGCTGAAAGGCCAGCCGGTTGAATTCACCTGGCAGTCGGAAGAGGGCATTAGCCTTGTGGCCGTACTGCGTAAAGGACCCACCGAGAGTCTGATTCAGGGGCTGCATACCTCTCTGTTCCGTGCGGAGAAACGCATCGGACTGGTGCTGTTTGGTAAAGGTAACATCGGCTCACGCTGGCTGGAGCTGTTCGCGCGCGAGCAGGTGACTCTCTCAGCGCGTACCGGGTTTGAATTTATTCTCGCGGGCGTGGTGGACAGCCGCCGCAGCCTGTTGAACTACGAAGGGCTGGACGCCAGCCGGGCGCTGGCCTTCTTTAACGATGAAGCGGTTGAACAGGACGAAGAGTCGCTGTTCCTCTGGATGCGCGCGCACCCGTATGACGATCTGGTGGTACTGGACGTGACCGCCAGTGAACAGCTTGCCGATCAGTATCTTGATTTCGCCAGCCACGGTTTCCATGTTATTAGCGCCAATAAGCTGGCGGGGGCGAGCAGCACGGACAAGTACCGTCAAATCCACGACGCGTTTGAAAAGACAGGCCGTCACTGGCTGTATAACGCCACGGTGGGCGCTGGCTTGCCGGTTAACCATACCGTGCGTGATTTGATTGAAAGCGGCGACAGCATTCTGGCGCTGAGTGGCATCTTCTCCGGCACGCTCTCCTGGCTGTTCCTGCAGTTTGATGGCACCGTGCCGTTCACTGACCTGGTGGATCAGGCATGGCAGCAGGGCTTAACGGAGCCTGACCCACGCGTTGACCTCTCCGGTAAAGACGTTATGCGTAAGCTGGTGATCCTGGCGCGCGAAGCCGGGTATGACATCGAACCTGATGCCGTCCGCGTTGAGTCGCTGGTGCCTGCTGGCTGTGAGGACGATTCTGTCGACCATTTCTTCGAGAACGGCGAAGAGCTGAACGAGCAGATGGTGCAACGTCTGGAAGCGGCAAACGAGATGGGCCTGGTGCTGCGCTACGTGGCGCGTTTCGAAGCGAACGGAAAAGCACGTGTGGGTGTCGAGGCGGTTCGTCCTGAACATCCGCTGGCGGCGCTGCTGCCGTGCGATAATGTTTTCGCCATTGAAAGCCGCTGGTACCGCGATAACCCACTGGTGATCCGTGGCCCGGGTGCGGGGCGCGATGTGACCGCCGGGGCTATCCAGTCCGACATCAACCGTCTGGCTAAACTGCTGTAATCCTTCTTGTTCCCTCTCCCGGTGGGAGAGGGACAGGGTGAGGGCATCAGACCGCACTCACCCGCTATCATGAACTCCCTTCATCTTCCCTGAGCATTCCTCACCATTCCTGGCGATTATTTCTGTTGACGTCCCTCCGCTTTTCCGTCATTTTTACATCTGGACGTCTAAACGTATAGAAGTTCGAAACACAACACACAATGACACGCGATTGATGAGGTAAGGTATGAGCTTTTTTCACGCCAACCAGCGGGAAGCCCTGAATCAGAGCCTGGCCGAAGTAAATGGTCAGATTAACGTCTCTTTTGAATTTTTCCCGCCGCGCACCAGTGAAATGGAGCAAACCCTCTGGAGCTCTATCGATCGCCTGAGCAGCCTGAAACCGAAGTTTGTCTCCGTCACCTACGGTGCCAACTCCGGTGAGCGTGACCGTACGCACAGCATCATTAAAGGCATTAAGGACCGTACGGGGCTGGAAGCGGCTCCGCACCTGACCTGTATCGACGCGACGCGCGACGAGTTGCGTGCCATTGCCCAGGACTACTGGAACAACGGTATTCGCCATATCGTCGCCCTGCGCGGTGACCTGCCGCCGGGGAGCGGTAAACCGGACATGTACGCCACCGATCTGGTCGCGCTGCTGAAAGAGGTCGCAGACTTCGACATTTCCGTTGCCGCTTACCCTGAAGTTCACCCGGAAGCGAAAAGTGCCCAGGCGGATCTGCTTAACCTGAAGCGTAAAGTGGACGCCGGTGCGAACCGCGCCATTACCCAGTTCTTCTTTGATGTGGAAAGCTACCTGCGCTTTCGTGACCGCTGTGTGTCCGCGGGCATCGACGTCGAAATTATCCCGGGAATTTTGCCGGTCTCTAACTTCAAACAGGCGAAGAAATTTGCCGATATGACCAATGTGCGCATTCCGCACTGGATGTCTAAAATGTACGAAGGGCTGGACGATGACCCGGAAACACGCAAGCTGGTGGGCGCAAACATCGCGATGGACATGGTGAAGATCTTGAGTCGTGAAGGGGTGAAGGATTTCCACTTCTATACGCTCAACCGCGCGGAAATGAGTTACGCCATTTGCCATACGCTGGGTGTTCGGCCTGGCGCATAACAAATAGAAGCCCTCTTCGGAGGGTTTTTTGATTTATAAGGGTTTTATTTCCCCGCCATATCAGCAATGCTGCCTTTGACGTACAGAACGCACATACTTTCAATGGGAAATTAAACGGAATTAACTATCGAATCTGTGGGTTATCTCAACTATACCTTATCAACAAGGGCGTATATCGTAACCGTAACACTGTAAAAGGGAGCATAGCGATGAGCACGTCAGACGACAGCAATAATGCGGCATCAATCGGCAAGTGCCCGTTCCATCAGGGCAGCGTCGATCACAGCGCGGGGGCAGGCACAGGCAGCCGCGACTGGTGGCCAAAACAACTCCGCGTCGATCTTCTTAATCAACATTCCAACCGTTCTAACCCTCTGGGTGAAGACTTTGACTACCGCAAAGAATTCAGCAAACTTGATTACTCAGCGCTCAAGGGCGATCTCAAAGCACTTCTGACCGACTCTCAGCCGTGGTGGCCAGCCGACTGGGGCAGCTATGCGGGCCTGTTTATCCGTATGGCCTGGCACGGCGCAGGTACCTATCGCTCCGTTGACGGTCGCGGTGGCGCAGGGCGCGGTCAACAGCGCTTTGCCCCCCTGAACTCCTGGCCAGATAACGTAAGTCTGGATAAAGCGCGCCGTCTCCTGTGGCCTATCAAGCAAAAATACGGTCAAAAAATTTCCTGGGCTGACCTCTTCATCCTTGCCGGTAACGTGGCGCTGGAGAACTCTGGCTTCCGTACCTTTGGTTTTGGGGCCGGGCGTGAAGATGTCTGGGAACCGGATATGGACGTGAACTGGGGTGATGAAAAAGCCTGGCTCACCCACCGTGACCCGGAAGCACTGGCGAAGCGCCCACTGGCAGCCACCGAAATGGGGCTGATTTACGTTAACCCGGAAGGGCCAAACGCCAGCGGTGAACCGCTGTCAGCGGCCGCGGCGATCCGTGCCACCTTTGGCAACATGGGGATGAACGACGAAGAGACCGTTGCGTTGATTGCAGGCGGTCATACCCTCGGTAAAACCCACGGTGCAGGTGAGGCGACCCATGTCGGCGCCGACCCGGAAGCCGCGCCAATTGAAGCGCAGGGTCTGGGCTGGACCAGTACGCACGGTACCGGCGTTGGCGCAGATGCGATCACCTCCGGGCTGGAAGTCATCTGGTCACAAACGCCGACCCAGTGGAGTAACTACTTCTTCGAGAACCTGTTCAAATACGAGTGGGTGCAGACCCGCAGCCCGGCGGGTGCGATTCAGTTCGAAGCCGTGGATGCACCAGACATTATGCCTGATCCGTTCGACCCGTCGAAAAAGCGCAAACCGACGATGCTGGTCACCGATCTGACGCTGCGTTTTGACCCCGAGTTCGAGAAAATCTCCCGCCGCTTCCTGAACGATCCGCAGGCCTTTAACGAAGCCTTTGCCCGCGCGTGGTTCAAGCTGACCCACCGTGATATGGGGCCAAAAGCGCGTTACATTGGTCCGGAAGTGCCGAAAGAAGATCTCATCTGGCAGGATCCACTGCCGCAGGCGGTGTTCAACCCGACCAAAGAGGACATCGAGAGTCTGAAAGCGGAAATCATTGCCTCGGGTCTGTCCGTGAGCGACCTGGTTTCCGTTGCCTGGGCGTCTGCATCGACCTTCCGCGGTGGCGATAAGCGTGGCGGCGCCAACGGTGCGCGTCTGGCACTGGCACCCCAGCGCGACTGGGAAGTTAACGCCGCAGCGGTTCGCGCGTTACCCGCCCTGGAAGCTATTCAGCGTACCACCAACAAAGCGTCACTGGCCGATATCATCGTGCTGGCAGGTGTGGTGGGTGTTGAACAGGCGGCGAAAGAGGCCGGCGTTTACGTCAATGTACCGTTCACGCCGGGCCGCGTTGATGCGCGCCAGGATCAGACGGATATCGAGATGTTTAACCTGCTCGAACCGATTGCCGATGGCTTCCGTAACTACCGTGCACAGGTTGATGCCTCCACTACCGAGTCTCTGTTGATTGATAAGGCCCAGCAGCTGACGCTCACTGCACCAGAACTGACGGTGCTGACTGGCGGTCTGCGCGTACTGGGGGCGAACTTCGATGGCAGTCAGAACGGCGTGTTCACCCATCGTGAAGGCGTGCTGAGTAACGATTTCTTCGTGAACCTGCTGGACATGAATACCCAGTGGAAAGCGACCGATGAATCAAACGAGCTGTTTGCCGGCAGCGATCGCGCCAGCGGTGAAGTGAAATACACCGCCACGCGTGCCGATCTGGTATTCGGTTCGAACGCCGTGCTGCGCGCGCTGGCCGAGGTTTACGCCAGCAGCGACGCCCATGAGAAATTCGTCCGCGACTTTGTTGCCGCTTGGGCGAAGGTGATGGATTTGGATCGGTTTGATCTGCAGTAAATACAATCCCCGCTTCGGCGGGGATTTTTTTATTATCCGGCCATACCGGTTACGCCCACTCCCGCAGGAACCGTTGCCCGTACTGATCGGCCACCAGCAGCGCCGCGTAAACCTGATCAGGTGACACCCCGCCTGGCATGTTGTGAATGGTTTCCCCCTCTGCGCAGGCAGCCTCGGCAATCAGCCGCATTTTAAGCGGAATATCCTCTTTAATATTCAGTTGTGCCAGCGTGATGGGCAAACCTACGCTGTGACACAGCGCCGCGACGGTTTCAATTTCCTCTACCGGGGCATTTTCCAGCACCAGTTGCGTCAGCGTCCCAAACGCCACTTTTTCACCGTGATAGAACGAATGTGCCTCCGGCACGGCGGTCATTCCGTTGTGAATGGCGTGTGCGGCCGCCAGTCCACCGCTTTCAAATCCAACGCCGCTCAGATAGGTATTGGCTTCAATGATGCGCTCCAGCGCCGGTGTGACCACGTGCTGCCCGGCTGCGAGCATCGCTTTCTCACCCTCTTCAATTAACGTGTTGTAGCACAGCTCGGCAAGGGCTAGCGCAGCCTGGGTACATTTTCCGCCCGCCATGGTGATCGCGCCACTACGGGAACAGGCGCGCGCTTCAAACCAGGTGGCAAGGGCATCGCCTATCCCGGCGGCCAGCAGACGCGGCGGAGCGCCAGCCACCACCCGGGTGTCGACAATCACCATGTTCGGGTTATGCGGCAGCATCAGGTAGCGATCGAATTCACCGCTGTCGGTATAAATGACAGAAAGGGCGCTGCACGGGGCGTCGGTGGAAGCGATAGTCGGGGCGATGGCAACAGGCACGTCCATAAAATGCGCCAGCGCTTTGGCGGTATCCAGCGTTTTCCCGCCGCCGATACCGAGCACCGCCATACAGTCGGCGCCGTCGGCCCGTTTTTTCAGGCGATCGATTTCGTTTTGCGAACATTCGCCCCCGAAGGGCGCGATTTCAGCATGAATTTCCGCTTTTTTAAAACTCTCAAGCAAGGTCTCTTGTGCAAAACCCAGCACAAACTTATCGCCCACAACCAGCCAGCGTGTTGCCAGTGGTTTCAGATAGTCGCCGAGACGGGTGAGAACATCAGCGCCCTGGATATATTTCCCCGGCGATTGAATGATACGGTCCATAACAGATCTCCCTTAGAGGTTGAGGTTACCAAACGCGTTTTTCCAGTCGTGCTCAAACTTCTCTATGGCTGACTCTACCGCCGGGGTGCCGAGCATTTGTTGCGCTACATCTAAAGGAAGCGTGATTGCTTCACATCCGGCGAGCAGGCAGTCCAGCGCCTGACGTGGTGTTTTGAAGCTGGCGGCCAGCACGCTGCTTTCTGGGGCGTGGCGTTCGAGCAGGGATTGCAGCTCCTGTACCATACGAATGCCGTCCCCGCCCTGAGCGTCGACGCGGTTAACATACGGTGCGACATATTTCGCTCCCGCCAGCGCGGCCAGTAAACCCTGGGCGGCGCTGTAAACGGCCGTGCCTAACGTGGTAATGCCCTCTTTTTTCAGCATTTTTATCGCCATAAGGCCCTGTGCGGTCACCGGGATTTTCACCACGATGCCAGGAATGGCGTTACTCAGGCGTTTGGCTTCTGCCACCATCCCTTCGGCTTCACGGCTCATGGTCTGGGCAAATAGCGTACCCTGTGGCCCGATGGCGTTTTGCAGACGCGGCAGTACGTTCCAGAGGGTTTCGCCGCTGGCGGCTACAATGCTCGGGTTGGTGGTGACGCCGGCAATCGGAAAAATGCGCGCCAGGTGCTCAACCTCTGCCACGTTGGCAGTATCCAGATACAGTTCCATTATTTTTCCTTAAGTCAGAAAGGTTAACTCAAGGATAAGGTGGGGCTGCTGGCCGGGGATACAGGTCAATTTTGCCAAATACTGGACAAATGTAATGTGCTTAGTGAAGTGAGAGGGCGATCACAATGCTAGTTTTTGGCAGTCAGCTGGCTGTGATACTGGCGGCGGTACTCGGAAGGGGAGCGTTCGGTATGTTTACGAAAGAGGCGGCAGAAGTAGTTGCTGTCTGTAAAGCCGCAGCGGGCGGCAATGTCTTTGATTTTTAGGTCATAACCCTTGAGCAACTGGCGCGCGTGTTCCAGACGCGTTTGGGTCAGGTATTCATTGAACCCCACGTTCCCGGTCTTCTGAAACAGATGTGAAAGGTAGTTGGGTGAAATATAAAACGCCTGCGCCACGGAATCGCGGGTCAGCGGTGAGGAGTGATGTTCATCGAGATAGCGCCGGATGGCTTCAAACAAAGCGCGACTGCGGCTGTCAGTGTGAATGTCGCTGCCAAGAAGATCGCGACAGTGGCTGAGCATACTCAGTACCACCAGTCTGGCCGTTTCCTGTTCATCAGGCTGCATCTGCAGTTCGGCCAGCGTTTGCAGGAGAAACGCTCCGGTTCGGGGGCCGCGCCGGGCAACCTGCTGGTGCTGTATAAGCACGTTATCCCGATAAAGACGAAGCGACAGCTGCTGTTTACCGAAGCTGATGCTGAGCGCGTGACCGGTATGAAGTAACCCCTCCGCAGAGGAAGAAAACCACGCTTCGCAGGCATTATCGAGGTTAATGACCAGGCAAGGCGTTGTGCGGGAGTGTGGGTCGGGCGGGGTGAAAAACCGTACGTCACGTAGCGCGACGGTGCCATTAATGAGGTCGGTCAGAAGGGTGCTGATGTCGTGGTGCATGGCGTGAATACCGGATATCGCCCGGCAGCGTTAGCGCTGCCGGGCCTGTATGAAGCCAATGGATTAGCCTGTGTTACGCATACCTGCCGCAACGCCTGCAATCGTCACCATCAACGCCTGTTCGACGCGTGGATCCGGCTCTTTACCTTCTTCTTCCGCCAGACGTGAACGGTGCAGCAGCTCCGCCTGCAGGACGTTCAGGGGGTCGGTGTAGATGTTACGCAGCTGGATGGACTCGGCAATCCACGGCAGATCCGCCATCAGGTGCGAGTCGTTAGCAATGTCCAGCACCACTTTGATGTCGTCTTCCAGCAGTTCGCGCAGCTCTTTACCCAGCGTCCACAGCTCAGGCTTCACCAGACGCTGATCGTAGTATTCCGCCAGCCACAGGTCTGCTTTCGAGAAGACCATCTCCAGCATACCCAGACGGGTGGAGAAGAATGGCCAGTCGCGGCACATGGTTTCCAGTTCGTTCTGTTTGCCATCTTCCACCACTTTCTGCAGCGCCGCGCCTGCGCCCAGCCAGGCGGGCAGCATCAGACGGTTCTGGGTCCAGGCGAAGATCCACGGGATGGCACGCAGAGACTCTACACCACCGGTCGGGCGGCGTTTAGCCGGGCGTGAACCCAGCGGCAGTTTACCCAGCTCCTGCTCAGGGGTAGCTGAACGGAAGTAAGGCACAAAATCTTTGTTTTCACGCACGTAGCCGCGGTACAGATCGCAGGAGATATCTGACAGCTCGTCCATGATATGGCACCAGGACTCTTTCGGCTCTGGTGGTGGCAGCAGGTTCGCTTCCAGAATTGCACTGGTATAGAGCGACAGGCTGCTGATGGTCACTTCCGGCAGGCCGTACTTGAAGCGGATCATTTCGCCCTGTTCGGTCACACGCAGGCCGCCTTTCAGGCTTCCCGGCGGTTGTGACAGCAGTGCCGCATGCGCTGGCGCGCCACCACGGCCAATCGAGCCGCCGCGTCCGTGGAACAGCGTCAGTTCGATGCCCGCTTTTTCACAGGTTTTGATCAACGCATCCTGTGCCTGATACTGCGCCCAGGATGCCGCCATGACGCCCGCGTCTTTTGCGGAGTCGGAATAGCCAATCATCACCATCTGTTTGCCCTGAATAAAGCCGCGGTACCAGTCGATATTCAGCAGCTGCGTCATGACGTCGTTGGCGTTGTTCAGGTCATCAAGGGTTTCAAACAGCGGTGCAACCGGAAGGGCATAGTCGATACCGGCTTCTTTGAGCAGAAGGTGAACGCCCAGCACGTCAGACGGCGTTTTCGCCATGGAGATCACATAGGCAGCCACCGATCCTTTCGGCGCATCAACGATCGCTTTACAGGTGTTGAGCACCTCGCGGGTTTCGTTGCTTGGCTCCCAGTTACGTGGCAGCAGGGGACGCTTGGAGTTCAGTTCGCGGATCAGGAAGGCTTGTTTGTCCGCTTCGGACCAGCTTTCATAGTCGCCGATGCCGAGATAGCGGGTCAGTTCGCCCAGCGCTTCGGTATGACGGGTGCTTTCCTGACGGACGTCAATACGCACCAGCGGCACGCCGAAACACTTCACGCGACGCAGGGTGTCGAGCAGTTCGCCATTCGCGATGATGCCCATTCCGCAGGCCTGCAGTGATTTATAGCAGGCATACAACGGCTCCCAGAGCTGCTCGTTCTGGCTCAGCAGGCCTTCCGGCTTCGGCAGGCGCTGGCCTTTCAGACGCGCTTCCAGCCAGGCCTGCGTCGCCATCAGTTGGCCACGCAGTTTTTTCATCAGGAAACGATACGGCTCGCTGGCACCTTCTTCGCCGGCCAGCGCGCGCAGTTCAGGCGTGGCCTCTACCATCGACAGCTCGGAGATCAATACCTGAATATCTTTCAGGAACAGGTCGGTTGCTTTCCAGCGGCTCAACAGGAGCACGTGGCGGGTAATTTCCGCGGTGACGTTCGGGTTGCCGTCACGGTCGCCGCCCATCCAGGAGGTGAAGCGTACCGGCACAAAATCGACCGGCAGGCGGTAATCCAGATTCGCTTCCAGCTGCTCGTTCAGCTCACGCAGGTAGTTCGGCACCCCTTCCCACAGGCTATTTTCCACCACCGCAAAGCCCCATTTGGCTTCGTCGACCGGGCTTGGACGATGCTTACGAATTTCATCGGTGTGCCAGGACTGGGCAATCAGCTGGCGCAGACGGCGCATCAGCTGGTTGCGCTCGTAGTCAGCAATGTCTTTGTTATCCAGCTGCTTGAGGCAGTTGTTCACTTCCACCATTTTGTGGATCAGGGTGCGGCGAGTGATTTCGGTTGGGTGAGCGGTCAGAACCAGCTCCAGCGAAAGGGACTCCACCGCTTTTTTGATGATGTCTTCGTTGAGGTCTGGCTGGTCTTTCAGTTTACGAAGCGTACGGGCAATGACTTCCGGGTTGCTGGCAGCTTCGCCATTCGGCGAAATGCTGTGGTATTGCTCAGCGGTGTTTGCCAGGTTCAGAAACTGGCTGAAGGCGCGGGCAACGGGCAGCAGCTCATCGTTAGAAAGGTTCTGCAAGGTGGTGAGCAGCTCCTGACGACTGGCCTCGTTACCTGCACGGGAAGATTTTGACAGCTTGCGGATGGTTTCAACGCGGTCGAGGATGTTTTCCCCCAACGCATCTTTGATGGTATCTCCAAGCACTTTGCCGAGCATACTGACATTACTACGCAACGCGGAATATTGTTCGTTCATAAAAACCCAGTCACCCCATCATTTTTGTTTATGCCCAATCGAAAATCTTTTGGACAATATTTTGTCATCTCCCTTTATAAAGCCACGTAAAACCCCCGTCGTCAATTGCTGCGAAAACGGTTCAGCAAACGAATAAATGTGGGTAATTTACGAAATTTAATTCGCTTTGCGTCAGATAAGAGATGCTTATGGGAATGTGACGAAGATCGCGGGATTTGTTGCCCTTACCCTGACCCTCTCCCACCGGGAGAGGGAACCCTCAGGGGCATTTTAATGCCAGCAGAAGTGATGCACGACCTGGGTAATCAGTTCACGGGTCGGTTTGATAAAGCGCGTTTCCAGATATTCATCCGGCTGGTGAGCCTGGTTGATGGAACCCGGGCCAAGCACCAGCGTAGGACACAGGGTCTGAATAAACGGTGCTTCGGTGCAATAGTTCACCACGTCGGTTTTCTCGCCGAGCAGCTTTTCCACGACTTCAACCAGTTGATGATCCGGCGGACATTCGTAACCAGGGATCGGCGGATGAAGCTCGGAGACCGTCAGGCGGCCCGGCCAGCGCTCGCTGACCGGCGCCAGCGCTTCGGTCAACAGGCCGTCGAGATCGCTCAGCGTCATGCCCGGCAGCGGACGGATATCCATATGCAGTTCGCAGCAGGCGCAGATACGGTTGGATGCATCGCCACCGTGCAGGCTGCCGAGGTTCAGCGTCGGGTAAGGCACGGTGAATGCGTCGTAGTGATAACGCTCTTTCAGCGAGTCGCGCAACTGCATGATGCGGCCAATGGCGTCGTGCATCAGTTCGATGGCGTTGACGCCGCGCGCCGGATCGCTGGAGTGGCCTGACTGGCCCAGCACGCGCACCGCCGTGGAGATATGGCCTTTGTGGGCGCGGATTGGCTGCAGTGACGTTGGTTCACCAATAATGGCGCAATCCGGGCGAATTGAGGTGTTTTCAGAGAAGTAGCGCGCGCCGGCCATGCTGGTCTCTTCATCGGCAGTGGCCAGAATGTAGAGCGGTTTCTTCAGCGTTGTCACGTCCACGTCACGCAGCGCATCGAGGATAAAAGCAAAAAAGCCTTTCATGTCGGCGGTGCCCAGACCGTAAAGCTTGTTGTCATGCTCGGTCAGGGTGAACGGATCGCGCGTCCAGCGACCATCGTCAAAGGGAACGGTATCGGTATGACCGGCCAGCAGCAGGCCGCCGGCACCCTGTCCGGTACTGGCGAGCAGGTTAAATTTATGGCGTGTTCCGGGGACGGGCTGAACCTCAACGTTAAACCCAATATCGCAAAACCAACCTGCCAGCAGATTGATTAAAGACTCATTGCTCTGATCCAGCGCTTCTTCGGTCGCACTGATGGAGGGTGTGGCAATCAGGGCGCGGTAAATCTCGATAAATGGCGGTAAGTTCATTTTCATTGTTGACACACCTTAGGTCGTGATAGTATCAATATTCATGCAATAAATGTGAATAAAAATACATTAACGTTGAGCATAAAGGAACCCGATGTTGAATACGCTGATTGTAGGCGCTAGCGGTTATGCGGGCGCAGAGCTTGTAAGCTACGTGAATCGCCATCCTCATATGACCATAACCGCTTTGACCGTGTCAGCGCAAAGCAATGATGCAGGAAAGTTAATTTCCGATTTGCATCCGCAACTTAAAGGCATTGTTGATCTGCCGCTGCAGCCAATGTCTGACATCCGCGCGTTCACCGGCGGCGTTGACGTGGTGTTTTTAGCTACCGCGCACGAAGTCAGCCACGACCTGGTTCCGCACTGTCTGGCGGCCGGCTGTGTGGTGTTCGACCTCTCCGGCGCCTTCCGTGTGAATGACGGCGCGTTCTACGAAAAATATTACGGTTTCACCCATCAACACCCTGAACTGCTGGAAAAAGCGGTATACGGCCTGGCGGAGTGGAGCACAGATAAACTGAAGGAAGCGGATCTGGTTGCCGTGCCGGGCTGTTATCCGACGGCAGCACAGCTTTCTCTGAAGCCGCTGATCGACGCAGACCTGCTGGATCTGAACCAGTGGCCGGTGATCAACGCCACCAGTGGTGTCAGCGGCGCGGGGCGTAAAGCCGCTATCGCTAACAGCTTCTGCGAAGTGAGCCTTCAGCCGTATGGCGTGTTCAATCATCGCCATCACCCTGAAATCACGACGCATCTGGGTGCGGATGTCATCTTCACGCCGCATCTGGGCAGCTTCCCGCGTGGGATCCTCGAAACCATCACCTGCCGCCTGAAACCCGGCGTGACCCACGAACAGGTGAGCGAAGCCTTTACGCAGGCCTATGCGGACAAACCGCTGGTGCGTCTGTACGACAAAGGCGTGCCGGCGCTGAAAAACGTGGTCGGCCTGCCATTCTGCGACATCGGTTTTGCCGTGCAGGGTGAGCACCTGATTGTGGTGGCTGCGGAAGATAACTTACTTAAAGGCGCTGCCGCACAGGCAATGCAGTGTGCAAATATTCGTTTCGGTTTCCCGGAAACCCAGGCTCTTATTTAAGGTGTGATGATGAACCCATTAATTATCAAACTCGGTGGTGTACTGCTGGACAGCGAAGAAGCGCTGCAGCGTCTTTTTACCGCGCTGGTGAACTATCGCGAATCACACCAACGTCCGCTGGTGATTGTGCACGGCGGCGGCTGCGTGGTTGATGAGCTGATGAAAGGGCTCAACCTGCCGGTGAAAAAGAAAAATGGCCTGCGCGTCACGCCTGCTGACCAGATTGACATTATAACCGGTGCCCTGGCGGGGACGGCGAACAAAACGCTGCTGGCGTGGGCGAAGAAACACCATATCGCCTCTGTCGGCCTGTGTCTGGGCGATGGTGACAGCGTAAAAGTGACCCAGCTCGACGAAGAGCTCGGACACGTTGGACTGGCACAGCCTGGTTCGCCTAAGCTGATTAACATGCTGCTGGAAGGAGGATTCCTGCCGGTGGTGAGCTCTATCGGGGTGACCGAAGAGGGCGAGCTGATGAACGTCAATGCAGACCAGGCGGCAACGGCTCTGGCGGCTACGCTGGGCGCGGACCTGATTCTGCTCTCTGACGTAAGCGGTATTCTCGACGGCAAAGGCCAGCGTATTGCGGAAATGACCGCAGCGAAAGCCGAACAGCTTATCGAGCAGGGCATTATTACCGACGGCATGATTGTCAAAGTCAATGCGGCGCTGGATGCCGCGCGTACGCTTGGACGTCCGGTGGACATCGCCTCCTGGCGCCACGCGGAGCAACTCCCGGCGTTGTTTAACGGCACGCCGATTGGCACGCGTATTCTGGCGTAAGCAATTTACCGATTCTGCAGGCCCGGTCAGCGCAGCGCAGCCGGGCAATGAAATTCAAAGATATTAAGGAAGCATGTTATGGCACTTTGGGGTGGGCGTTTTACACAGGCAGCGGATCAACGGTTCAAACAGTTCAACGACTCTTTGCGCTTCGACTACCGCCTGGCCGAGCAGGATATCGTCGGCTCTGTGGCCTGGTCCAAAGCGCTGGTCACCGTGGGCGTTCTGACCGCAGACGAACAGCTGCAGCTGGAAGAGGCGCTGAATAACCTGCTGGAAGAGGTGCGTCTGGACCCGCAGCAGATCCTCGCCAGCGATGCGGAAGATATTCACAGCTGGGTGGAAGGGAAACTCATCGATAAAGTCGGCCAGCTGGGTAAAAAACTGCATACCGGGCGTAGCCGTAACGACCAGGTCGCGACTGATCTGAAATTGTGGTGTAAAGATACCGTTGGTGAACTGCTGGCAGCCAACCGTCTGCTGCAAGGCGCGCTGGTGGAAACCGCGCAGAACAACCAGGACGCGGTGATGCCGGGTTATACCCACCTGCAGCGCGCGCAGCCGGTAACCTTTGCCCACTGGTGTCTGGCCTACGTTGAGATGCTGGCGCGTGATGAAAGCCGTCTGCAGGATACCCTGAAGCGTCTGGACGTGAGCCCGCTGGGCAGCGGTGCGCTGGCAGGGACGGCCTATGAAATCGACCGTGATCAGCTGGCAGGCTGGCTGGGCTTTGCTTCAGCCACCCGTAACAGCCTGGACAGCGTCTCTGACCGTGATCACGTGCTGGAGCTGCTTTCCAATGCGTCTATCGGCATGGTGCATCTGTCGCGCTTTGCCGAAGACCTGATTTTCTTCAACTCCGGTGAAGCCGGGTTTGTTGAGCTGTCTGACCGCGTGACGTCAGGCTCCTCCCTGATGCCACAGAAGAAAAACCCGGATGCGCTGGAGCTTATCCGCGGTAAGTGTGGCCGTGTGCAGGGCGCGCTGACCGGCATGATGATGACCCTGAAAGGGCTGCCGCTGGCGTATAACAAAGATATGCAGGAAGACAAAGAAGGGCTGTTCGACGCGCTCGATACCTGGCTGGACTGCCTGCATATGGGCGCGCTGGTGCTGGATGGCATTCAGGTGAAACGCCCGCGTTGTCAGGAAGCGGCGCAGCAGGGCTATGCAAACTCGACCGAGCTTGCCGATTACCTGGTGGCGAAAGGTGTACCGTTCCGTGAAGCGCACCATATTGTCGGTGAAGCGGTGGTTGAAGCTATTCGTCAGGGTAAGGCACTGGAAGCGTTGCCGCTGACCGACCTGCAGAAATTCAGTGCGGTTATCGGTGATGATGTGTATCCGATTCTGGCGTTGCAGTCTTGTCTGGATAAGCGTGCAGCGAAAGGCGGCGTGTCACCGAAGCAGGTCGCGCAGGCGATTGCGGATGCGAAAAACCGGCTGGTTTGATGAGTGCGGGCTGGTGCCCTCACCCGCCCTCTCCCACGGGGAGAGGACGTAAACACTAAAAATGGCAACTTCGGTTGCCATTTTACTTTTATCCCTGGGCTTTTTTACGCAAAAAAAAGCGGACCACGGGGTCCGCAAAAGTTCACGTTGGCTTTAGTTGTTCGAGTTTTGAGAGAAACTCGCTGACGGTGCGGGGACGTCAAGGGTCAAACACGTGCCGCCTCGTCTATGTGGTGTATTATTCAACAGAATGCTTGATAGGGATAATCGTTCGTTGCTATGCTATCTATCGCCATGAACTATCGTGGCGACGGAGGATGAATAATGAATATTCGTGATCTTGAATACCTGGTAGCGCTAGCCGAGCACCGCCATTTTCGCCGCGCGGCAGATTCCTGCCACGTCAGCCAGCCTACCCTGAGCGGCCAGATCCGCAAGCTGGAAGACGAGCTGGGCGTGATGCTGCTGGAGCGCACCAGTCGTAAGGTACTGTTCACCCAGGCAGGTCTGCTGCTGGTGGATCAGGCGCGCACCGTGCTGCGCGAGGTCAAAGTGCTCAAGGAAATGGCAAGCCAGCAGGGGGAGGCGATGTCCGGCCCGTTGCATATTGGCCTGATCCCAACCGTTGGCCCGTACCTGTTGCCGCACATCATTCCAATGCTGCATCAGACGTTCCCGAAACTCGAAATGTATCTGCATGAAGCGCAAACCCATCAGCTGCTGGCGCAGTTAGACAGCGGCAAGCTCGACTGTGCCATTCTGGCGCTGGTCAAAGAGAGCGAAGCTTTTATTGAAGTGCCGCTGTTTGATGAGCCCATGATGCTGGCGATCTATGAAGATCACCCGTGGGCGAACCGCGATCGTGTGCCGATGGCCGATCTGGCCGGTGAAAAACTGCTGATGCTGGAAGATGGTCACTGCCTGCGCGATCAGGCGATGGGCTTCTGCTTCGAAGCGGGTGCTGACGAGGATACCCATTTCCGCGCAACCAGCCTTGAAACGCTGCGGAATATGGTGGCGGCGGGCAGTGGGATCACATTGCTGCCGGCACTGGCCGTGCCGCGCGAACGTAAACGTGACGGCGTGGTTTATCTGCCATGCATTAAACCAGAGCCACGTCGTACCATTGGTCTGGTTTATCGTCCGGGTTCACCGCTGCGCAGCCGCTATGAGCAGCTGGCAGAGGCCATCCGTGGTTCGATGGATGGCCATTTTGACAATGCGTTAAAACAGGCGGTTTAAGCCGTTCAGTGCCGCGACCCGATAGGCTTCCGCCATGGTCGGGTAGTTGAAGGTGGTGTTAACGAAGTACTCGATGGTGTTACCACCACCTTTTTGCTCCATGATCGCCTGGCCGATATGAATAATCTCCGCCGCGCGTTCACCGAAGCAGTGAATACCGAGGATCTCTTTCGTCTCGCGATGGAACAGGATCTTCAGCGTACCCACGCTCATTCCCACGATTTGCGCCCTCGCCAGATGTTTAAACTGTGCGCGACCCACCTCGTAAGGCACCTTCATTGACGTCAGCTGCTGCTCGGTTTTCCCGACGGAGCTGATTTCCGGGATGGTATAAATACCTGTCGGAATATCTTCGATCAGATGTGCCGTCGCTTCGCCTTTCACCAGCGCCTGCGCCGCGATGCGTCCCTGATCGTATGCTGCAGAAGCCAGGCTTGGATAACCGATAACATCACCGACAGCATACACATGCGGCAGGGCTGTCTGGTACATGCTGTTCACTTTCAGCTGACCGCGGCTGTCGGTTTCGAGCCCGATATTTTCCAGAGCCAGAGAATCGGTGTTACCGGTACGGCCGTTGGCGTACAGCAGGCAGTCTGCTTTCAGCTTCTTGCCCGATTTCAGATGCATGATCACACCGTCGTCGCAGCCTTCAATTTTCTCGTACTCTTCGTTGTGGCGAATCACCACGCCGCTGTTCCAGAAGTGGTAAGAGAGCGAGTCTGACATTTCCTGATCGAGGAAGGCCAGCAGGCGGTCGCGGGTGTTGATCAGATCAACTTTCACGTCCATACCCCGGAAGATCGACGCATATTCGCAGCCAATCACCCCTGCGCCATAGATAATCACATGACGGGGTTCGTGGTGCAGGCTCAGGATGGAGTCGCTGTCGTAAATGCGCGGGTGGGAGAAGTCCACGTCTGCCGGATGGTACGGGCGTGAACCACAGGCGATGACAAATTTTTCCGCCGTGATGGTTTCGACCGACCCGTCGTGGCATTCGAGTGCCAGAGTGTGTTCATCAACAAAGTGCGCATTGCCCTGCAAAATTTCACAGTGGTTACGCTCATAAAACCCCTGGCGCATCCGTGTCTGCTGGTTAATAACGGTATCCGCATGATTCAGGATGTCAGCAAAGGAGGAACGAAGAAGTCGGGAGTGGTCGCTGTAAAGAGGGTTCTGGTTAAATTCAATAATGCGGCTAACGGCATGGCGGAGGGCTTTGGAAGGGATGGTGCCCCAATGGGTGCAACCGCCGCCAACGTTATGGTAGCGCTCTATCACCGCTACTCTGGCTCCCTGTTTCACCAGCCCCATAGCAGCGCCTTCGCCGCCGGGGCCGGAACCTATCACAATTGCGTCGTAATCGTAGGAATGTGGCATGGTAAGGCTTACCTGTTCTTATACATAAAAGCAACAGAATCATAACATCATTGCCCGAGTAACCCAATTATCGTTGTGCTTTTTTCCGGCAGTGGAGCACAAACCGTACGTAAACAATCATTCACAAAGCCAGGCAAACAGATTAATTTTATTCTCTGGTATAGTGCTATCAGGCCTTTGGAAGGATTCAACTATCGTGATGGGCGTAAGAGCACAACAAAAAGAGAAAACCCGGCGTTCGCTGGTGGAAGCCGCATTCAGTCAACTGAGTGCCGAGCGTAGTTTTGCCAGTTTAAGCCTGCGTGAAGTTGCGCGCGAGGCCGGGATTGCGCCAACGTCCTTCTATCGTCATTTCCGTGATGTGGATGAACTGGGTCTGACCATGGTCGACGAGAGCGGTCTGATGCTGCGTCAGCTTATGCGCCAGGCGCGGCAGCGTATCGCTAAAGGGGGGAGCGTGATCCGCACCTCTGTGTCGACCTTTATGGAATTTATTGGCAATAACCCCAACGCGTTTCGCCTGCTGTTGCGGGAACGTTCCGGAACATCAGCCGCGTTCCGTGCCGCTGTGGCGCGTGAAATTCAGCATTTTATCGCGGAACTTGCCGACTATCTTGAACTCGAAAACCATATGCCGCGTGCGTTCACTGAAGCACAGGCTGAGGCGATGGTGACGATTGTTTTCAGCGCGGGTGCCGAAGCGCTGGATGTCAGCATCGAACAACGCAAGCAGCTCGAAGAGCGACTGGTATTACAGCTCAGGATGATCTCCAAAGGCGCGTACTACTGGTATCGCCGTGAACAAGAGAAACTGGCACATCAAACCGAAGAGTGAAGGTGAGTAATGAAACAGTCAGGTCAGGATAAGGGTACGCTGTTGCTGGCATTGATCGCTGGCTTATCAATTAATGGCACGTTTGCGGCTGTGTTCAGCTCGATCGTTCCATTTTCTATTTTCCCGCTCATTGCGCTGGTGCTGACGGTGTACTGTCTGCATCAGCGTTACCTGAACCGCACCATGCCGGTCGGGTTGCCTGGGCTGGCCGCGGCCTGCTTTATTCTTGGCGTGTTGCTGTATAGCACCGTGGTGCGTGCAGAGTATCCGGATATCGGTTCTAACTTCCTGCCGGCGGTACTTTCTGTGGCACTGGTGTTCTGGATTGGCTCGCGCATGCGTAGCCGCAAGCACGAGCTGCCGGAGTAAGAGAGTGGGGTTGCAGGCAGGTTGACCTGCCTGCCATCACGTTACTTCGCGGTAAGAAGTACGCCGCACTCCATATGGTGCGTATACGGGAACTGATCGAAGAGAGCCAGACGTTCAACATTGTGCGTCTGGCTTAATGTTTCGAGATTCTTGCACAGCGTTTCCGGGTTACAGGATATGTACAAAATACGCGGGTACGCCTGCACCATCTTCTCGGTTTCGCTGTCCAGGCCACTGCGCGGCGGATCGACAAAAATCGTCTCGCACTGGTAGCTCTTCAGATCGATCCCCTCCAGGCGATTAAACTGGCGTACGCCATTCATGGCCTGCGTGAACTCTTCTGCAGACATACGAATGATCTGCACATTGTCGATGTGATTGGCGGCAATGTTGTACTGTGCAGCGGCAACGGACGGCTTGGCAATCTCCGTCGCCAGGACGCGCTCAAAGTTACGTGCCAGCGCCAGGGAGAAGTTGCCGTTCCCGCAGTACAGCTCTAGCAGATCGCCCTTTGACCCTTCGGTCGCCTTCAGCGCCCAGTCCAGCATCTGTACGTTCATTGCTGCGTTTGGCTGGGTAAAGCTGTTCTCAACCTGGCGGTACACCATCTCTTTTCCCGCCACCGACAGACGTTCGTCGATGAAATCCTGATCCAGCATGATTTTGGTTTTTGTCGCACGACCAATCAGGTGAACGTTGATGTTCTGCGCGCGCAGGGCATCGCGCAGCGCTTCTGCCTGCTCGCGCCATTCGTCATTCAGCGCTTTGTGATACAGCAGAGAGACAATCGCCTGGTTGCTTTGTGTGGTCAGATAATCAATCTGGAACAGCTTGTGGCGCAGCACAGGATTGTTGCGTACGCCGTCGATCATCAGCGTCATGAGCTGGTTGATGAGTTCACTCGCCGCCAGGAAGCTGTCGACCCGAATGCGGGACTTCGTCTGCTGATCAAAAATGATGTGGTACAGGTCGTCACCGTCGTGCCAGATGCGGAACTCCGCACGCATGCGGTAGTGGCTAACGGGCGAGCGGAACACCTCAGGAACGGGCGCGTTGAAAGGCGTCATCATACTTTGCAGGCGGACAACTTTCTCTGCCAGCTGTGCGTCGTACTGTTCTGTTGGGAGGTGTTCGGGGGTCATGATGCGTCCTGAGTGATAAAGAATTACGCGGGGATTGTAGGGATTGTGCAGTGGATGTCCAGATTTAATGGCCAATAGCTATCTGGACATCTATACGTGTCTAATTGTAGCATTCTGTTTCCGGTCTCCTGAGAGTGAAAAGGGAATCCAGTGAAAATCTGGAGCTGACGCGCAGCGGTAAAGACTGGCGGGATGAGAATTGTAGACACTGTGAAAATGGGAAGTCTTCATCCGCAAAACGCCACCTAGCCCGAAGACCTGCCGGGATCACGTCGCATTTGGTTTCGTCATCGCGTGCTATAGATGAAGCCTGCGGCATCCTTCTTATATTGTGGATGCTTTAACAATGATTAAAAAAGTATCGCTGTTGACGGCGTTGTCCGTCACGGCATTTTCGGGCTGGGCGCAGGATAGCGCCGACTCGTTGGTGGTGACAGCAAACCGTTTTGAGCAACCTGTTAATACCGTTCTTGCACCAACGTCTGTGGTGACGCGCGAGGATATTGATCGCTGGCAGGCAAAGAGTGTTGTTGAAGTGATGTCGCGTTTACCCGGGGTAGATATCGCGCAAAGTGGCGGCCTGGGCGCAACCTCTTCAACATTTATTCGCGGTACGGAATCCCGCCATGTTCTGGTGTTGATTGATGGTATTCCTCTAAACAATGCAGGGATCAGCAATGTTCCTGACCTTAGCCAAATTCCAACATCGCTGATTCAACGCATCGAATATATTCGCGGTCCGCGTTCTGCGCTGTATGGCTCTGACGCGATTGGTGGCGTGATTAATATCATCACAGGGCGAGATAAACCGGGTGCAGAAATTTCTGCAGGCGTAGGTTCTAAGGGGTATCAGACCTATGATGGTTCTTTCCAGCAAGTACTGGAAAAAACCAAAATCACCATGGCGGGTAATTACACTTATACCCGTGGTTTCGATATCGGTGCGAAAGATGCTCCGCGTCAACCGGATCGTGACGGTTTTATGAGTAAGTCACTTTACGGTTCTGTGGAACAGCAAATTACCGATAGCGTAAGTGGTTTTTTCCGCGGCTTTGGTTACGACAATCGCACTGCGTATGACGGCTATGACCATTACGATGCTAACTTTAACGTTGATGGACGACCGGATACGCGCCAACTCTACAGTCAAAACTGGGATACGGGCCTGCGCTACAGTCAGGGGATATTTAAATCGCAGTTGGCCATAGGTTATGGTCGCAGCAAAGATCAGAACTATGACCCGAAGAAAGGGCGTTATTCAGATTCCGCAACGACGGACGATGTGAAGCAGTACACCACACAGTGGTTAAATTCCCTTGAAGTAGGTCATGGTAATATAGGTGCGGGCCTGGACTGGCAGAAACAAAAAACTCAGGCTGGTTCTAGTACTATGGATAACGGCTATGAGCAGCGCAATACGGGCGTCTTCCTCTCGGCGATGCAGCAATTTGATAGCCTCACGCTAGAAGCTGCGGCACGTAACGATGATAACTCGAATTTTGGCAATCATGCTACGTGGCAAACCAGTGCTGCGTGGGAGTTTATCGATGGTTACCGGATTATTGGTTCATATGGCACGGCTTATAAAGCACCGACAATGAGCCAGATTCACAGTGAGAAATATGGCAATCCTGACCTTAAGCCTGAAGAGAGTAAACAGTGGGAAGGGGGCTTTGAAGGTTTGACGGGGCCGGTTAACTGGCGCGTAACAGGTTATCGTAACGACATTGATAACCTCATTGGCTACGACGCAAACTACCGTTACTACAATGTGGACGAAGCCCGTATCAAAGGCATTGAAGCCACGGCGCAGTTTGAAACAGGTCCGATAGGGCACCAGATTTCCTATGACTATGTTGACCCACGTAACACCAAAACCAATGAAGTTCTGGCTCGCCGTTCTAAGCAACAGGTTAAGTATCAGCTTGATTGGCAGGTATGGGATCTTGACTGGAACGTTTCCTATCGTTATTTGGGTACACGCTATGACGTTGCGGTCGATCCCAATACCTATTCTACAGAACGTGTGAAAATGGGCGGCGTAAGCCTGTGGGATGTCGCAGTTTCATATCCTGTCACCTCTCACCTTACAGTTCGTGGTAAAATAGCCAACCTGTTCGATAAAGATTACGAGACAGTTTATGGCTACCAAACTGCAGGACGGGAATACACCTTGTCTGGCAGCTACACCTTCTAATCCGCGTCCCACCGTGCTGGTATTTGATTCCGGTGTCGGTGGGCTTTCGGTCTATGATGAGATCCGACATCTCCTGCCGGATCTCCATTACATTTACGCCTTTGATAACGTCGCGTTCCCGTATGGGGAAAAGAGTGAAGACTTTATTGTTGAGCGTGTGGTTGAAATCGTCAGCGCGGTACAAAAGCGTTATCCCCTCTCGCTGGCGGTCATCGCCTGTAACACGGCCAGTACAGTATCGCTTCCTGCATTGCGCGAAAAATTCCAGTTCGCGGTTGTGGGCGTTGTTCCTGCAATAAAGCCTGCCGCGCGTCTGACGGCAAACGGCATTGTTGGTTTACTGGCAACGCGAGGCACGGTGAAGCGACCTTATACGCGCGAGTTAATCGACCGCTTTGCCAACGAATGCCAGATTGCGATGCTCGGTTCGGCGGAACTGGTCGAGATCGCCGAAGCGAAGCTACACGGAAAGGCAGTGCCGCTCGAAGAGTTGCGCCGTATTCTCCGCCCGTGGCTGCGGATGCCGGAGCCACCGGACACCGTTGTGCTGGGGTGTACCCATTTCCCTCTATTACAGGAAGAGTTATTAGAAGTTCTGCCTGAGGGCACGCGGCTGGTGGATTCGGGGGCGGCTATAGCCCGACGTACGGCCTGGTTGCTGGAACATGAAGCCCCGGATGCAAAATCTGCCGATGCAAACATCGCTTTTTGTATGGCCATCACTAACGAGACCGAGCAACTTTTGCCCGTTTTACGCCGTTATGGCTTTGAAACGCTCGAAAAACTGGCGCTGTAGCACGATTTTGAGCAAAAAAGAGACGGTTGAACGTTTTTTTTAAAAGAGGGGTTGTCAACGTCTGAGAACTCCCTATAATGCGCCTCCACTGACACGGAACAACGGCTTACAAGCCGCCGGGTTAGCGGGGTTCAGAGATGAACACCAACAGAGAAAAGCAAAAATAAATGCTTGACTCTGAATGAGGAAAACGTAATATACGTGACCTCGCGACGGTGAGCTGTAAGCCGCGTCGCAACTGCTCTTTAACAATTTATCAGACAATCTGTGTGGGCACTCAAAGTGACATGGATTCTTAACGTCCTCGGACGAAAAATGAATACCAAGTCTCTGAGTGAACATACGTAATTCATTACGAAGTTTAATTCACGAGCATCAAACTTAAATTGAAGAGTTTGATCATGGCTCAGATTGAACGCTGGCGGCAGGCCTAACACATGCAAGTCGAACGGTAGCACAGAGAGCTTGCTCTCGGGTGACGAGTGGCGGACGGGTGAGTAATGTCTGGGAAACTGCCTGATGGAGGGGGATAACTACTGGAAACGGTAGCTAATACCGCATAACGTCGCAAGACCAAAGAGGGGGACCTTCGGGCCTCTTGCCATCAGATGTGCCCAGATGGGATTAGCTAGTAGGTGGGGTAACGGCTCACCTAGGCGACGATCCCTAGCTGGTCTGAGAGGATGACCAGCCACACTGGAACTGAGACACGGTCCAGACTCCTACGGGAGGCAGCAGTGGGGAATATTGCACAATGGGCGCAAGCCTGATGCAGCCATGCCGCGTGTATGAAGAAGGCCTTCGGGTTGTAAAGTACTTTCAGCGGGGAGGAAGGTGTTGCGGTTAATAACCGCAGCAATTGACGTTACCCGCAGAAGAAGCACCGGCTAACTCCGTGCCAGCAGCCGCGGTAATACGGAGGGTGCAAGCGTTAATCGGAATTACTGGGCGTAAAGCGCACGCAGGCGGTCTGTCAAGTCGGATGTGAAATCCCCGGGCTCAACCTGGGAACTGCATTCGAAACTGGCAGGCTAGAGTCTTGTAGAGGGGGGTAGAATTCCAGGTGTAGCGGTGAAATGCGTAGAGATCTGGAGGAATACCGGTGGCGAAGGCGGCCCCCTGGACAAAGACTGACGCTCAGGTGCGAAAGCGTGGGGAGCAAACAGGATTAGATACCCTGGTAGTCCACGCCGTAAACGATGTCGACTTGGAGGTTGTGCCCTTGAGGCGTGGCTTCCGGAGCTAACGCGTTAAGTCGACCGCCTGGGGAGTACGGCCGCAAGGTTAAAACTCAAATGAATTGACGGGGGCCCGCACAAGCGGTGGAGCATGTGGTTTAATTCGATGCAACGCGAAGAACCTTACCTACTCTTGACATCCAGAGAACTTTCCAGAGATGGATTGGTGCCTTCGGGAACTCTGAGACAGGTGCTGCATGGCTGTCGTCAGCTCGTGTTGTGAAATGTTGGGTTAAGTCCCGCAACGAGCGCAACCCTTATCCTTTGTTGCCAGCGGTCCGGCCGGGAACTCAAAGGAGACTGCCAGTGATAAACTGGAGGAAGGTGGGGATGACGTCAAGTCATCATGGCCCTTACGAGTAGGGCTACACACGTGCTACAATGGCGCATACAAAGAGAAGCGAACTCGCGAGAGCAAGCGGACCTCATAAAGTGCGTCGTAGTCCGGATTGGAGTCTGCAACTCGACTCCATGAAGTCGGAATCGCTAGTAATCGTAGATCAGAATGCTACGGTGAATACGTTCCCGGGCCTTGTACACACCGCCCGTCACACCATGGGAGTGGGTTGCAAAAGAAGTAGGTAGCTTAACCTTCGGGAGGGCGCTTACCACTTTGTGATTCATGACTGGGGTGAAGTCGTAACAAGGTAACCGTAGGGGAACCTGCGGTTGGATCACCTCCTTACCTTAAAGAACCTGCCTTTGTAGTGCTCACACAGATTGTCTGATGAAAAACAGCAGTAAAAAACCTCTACAGGCTTGTAGCTCAGGTGGTTAGAGCGCACCCCTGATAAGGGTGAGGTCGGTGGTTCAAGTCCACTCAGGCCTACCAAATCTGTCATGCAGATTTGAAGAGGTTGGTCATACGATGGGGCTATAGCTCAGCTGGGAGAGCGCCTGCTTTGCACGCAGGAGGTCTGCGGTTCGATCCCGCATAGCTCCACCATCTTTTACTGCGAAAACAAGAAAACTTCAGAGTGAACCTGAAAAGGTGCACTGCGAAGTTTTGCTCTTTAAAAATCTGGATCAAGCTGAAAATTGAAACGACACACAGTTAATGTGTGTTCGAGTCTCTCAAATTTTCGCAAACCGGTGATGAATCGAAAGAAACATCTTCGGGTTGTGAGGTTAAGCGACTAAGCGTACACGGTGGATGCCCTGGCAGTCAGAGGCGATGAAGGACGTGCTAATCTGCGAAAAGCGCCGGCGAGGTGATATGAACCTTTGACCCGGCGATGTCCGAATGGGGAAACCCAGTGTGTTCCGACACACTATCGTTAACTGAATACATAGGTTAACGAGGCGAACCGGGGGAACTGAAACATCTAAGTACCCCGAGGAAAAGAAATCAACCGAGATTCCCCCAGTAGCGGCGAGCGAACGGGGAGCAGCCCAGAGTCTGAATCAGCTTGTGTGTTAGTGGAAGCGTCTGGAAAGTCGCACGGTACAGGGTGACAGTCCCGTACACGAAAGCACACAGGTTGTGAACTCGAAGAGTAGGGCGGGACACGTGGTATCCTGTCTGAATATGGGGGGACCATCCTCCAAGGCTAAATACTCCTGACTGACCGATAGTGAACCAGTACCGTGAGGGAAAGGCGAAAAGAACCCCGGCGAGGGGAGTGAAAAAGAACCTGAAACCGTGTACGTACAAGCAGTGGGAGCCTCTTTTATGGGGTGACTGCGTACCTTTTGTATAATGGGTCAGCGACTTATATTCTGTAGCAAGGTTAACCGTATAGGGGAGCCGAAGGGAAACCGAGTCTTAACTGGGCGTTAAGTTGCAGGGTATAGACCCGAAACCCGGTGATCTAGCCATGGGCAGGTTGAAGGTTGGGTAACACTAACTGGAGGACCGAACCGACTAATGTTGAAAAATTAGCGGATGACTTGTGGCTGGGGGTGAAAGGCCAATCAAACCGGGAGATAGCTGGTTCTCCCCGAAAGCTATTTAGGTAGCGCCTCGTGAACTCATCTTCGGGGGTAGAGCACTGTTTCGGCTAGGGGGCCATCCCGGCTTACCAACCCGATGCAAACTACGAATACCGAAGAATGTTATCACGGGAGACACACGGCGGGTGCTAACGTCCGTCGTGAAGAGGGAAACAACCCAGACCGCCAGCTAAGGTCCCAAAGTCATGGTTAAGTGGGAAACGATGTGGGAAGGCACAGACAGCCAGGATGTTGGCTTAGAAGCAGCCATCATTTAAAGAAAGCGTAATAGCTCACTGGTCGAGTCGGCCTGCGCGGAAGATGTAACGGGGCTAAACCATGCACCGAAGCTGCGGCAGCGACGCTTATGCGTTGTTGGGTAGGGGAGCGTTCTGTAAGCCGTTGAAGGTGTCCTGTGAGGGGTGCTGGAGGTATCAGAAGTGCGAATGCTGACATAAGTAACGATAAAGCGGGTGAAAAGCCCGCTCGCCGGAAGACCAAGGGTTCCTGTCCAACGTTAATCGGGGCAGGGTGAGTCGACCCCTAAGGCGAGGCCGAAAGGCGTAGTCGATGGGAAACAGGTTAATATTCCTGTACTTGGTGTTACTGCGAAGGGGGGACGGAGAAGGCTATGTTAGCCGGGCGACGGTTGTCCCGGTTTAAGCATGTAGGCGGAACGATTAGGTAAATCCGGTCGTTTATTAACGCTGAGGTGTGATGACGAGGCACTACGGTGCTGAAGTAACAAATGCCCTGCTTCCAGGAAAAGCCTCTAAGCATCAGGTAACACGAAATCGTACCCCAAACCGACACAGGTGGTCAGGTAGAGAATACCAAGGCGCTTGAGAGAACTCGGGTGAAGGAACTAGGCAAAATGGTGCCGTAACTTCGGGAGAAGGCACGCTGATATGTAGGTGAAGCCCCTGCGGGTGGAGCTGAAATCAGTCGAAGATACCAGCTGGCTGCAACTGTTTATTAAAAACACAGCACTGTGCAAACACGAAAGTGGACGTATACGGTGTGACGCCTGCCCGGTGCCGGAAGGTTAATTGATGGGGTTAGCGGTAACGCGAAGCTCTTGATCGAAGCCCCGGTAAACGGCGGCCGTAACTATAACGGTCCTAAGGTAGCGAAATTCCTTGTCGGGTAAGTTCCGACCTGCACGAATGGCGTAATGATGGCCAGGCTGTCTCCACCCGAGACTCAGTGAAATTGAACTCGCTGTGAAGATGCAGTGTACCCGCGGCAAGACGGAAAGACCCCGTGAACCTTTACTATAGCTTGACACTGAACACTGGTCCTTGATGTGTAGGATAGGTGGGAGGCTTTGAAGCGTGGACGCCAGTCTGCGTGGAGCCAACCTTGAAATACCACCCTTTAATGGCTGGTGTTCTAACGTAGACCCGTAATCCGGGTTGCGGACAGTGTCTGGTGGGTAGTTTGACTGGGGCGGTCTCCTCCCAAAGAGTAACGGAGGAGCACGAAGGTTAGCTAATCCTGGTCGGACATCAGGAGGTTAGTGCAATGGCATAAGCTAGCTTGACTGCGAGAGTGACGGCTCGAGCAGGTGCGAAAGCAGGTCATAGTGATCCGGTGGTTCTGAATGGAAGGGCCATCGCTCAACGGATAAAAGGTACTCCGGGGATAACAGGCTGATACCGCCCAAGAGTTCATATCGACGGCGGTGTTTGGCACCTCGATGTCGGCTCATCACATCCTGGGGCTGAAGTAGGTCCCAAGGGTATGGCTGTTCGCCATTTAAAGTGGTACGCGAGCTGGGTTTAGAACGTCGTGAGACAGTTCGGTCCCTATCTGCCGTGGGCGCTGGAGAATTGAGGGGGGCTGCTCCTAGTACGAGAGGACCGGAGTGGACGCATCACTGGTGTTCGGGTTGTCATGCCAATGGCACTGCCCGGTAGCTAAATGCGGAAGAGATAAGTGCTGAAAGCATCTAAGCACGAAACTTGCCCCGAGATGAGTTCTCCCTGAGACTTTAAGTCTCCTGAAGGAACGTTGAAGACTACGACGTTGATAGGTCGGGTGTGTAAGCGCAGCGATGCGTTGAGCTAACCGATACTAATGAACCGTGAGGCTTAACCTTACAACGCCGAAGATGTTTTGGCGTGAGAGAGACGATTTTCAGCTGATACAGATTACAGAATTTGCCTGGCGGCTTTAGCGCGGTGGTCCCACCTGACCCCATGCCGAACTCAGAAGTGAAACGCCGTAGCGCCGATGGTAGTGTGGGGTCTCCCCATGTGAGAGTAGGGAACTGCCAGGCATCAAATTACGTAGTAAGCCGGTGCATAAATCCGGTGGTTACAGCAGTCTTCGGTGGAGCGGTAGTTCAGTCGGTTAGAATACCTGCCTGTCACGCAGGGGGTCGCGGGTTCGAGTCCCGTCCGTTCCGCCACTTATTAAGACATTAAGCCTGCCTACCCGGCAGGCTTAATGGCAAAAGACTTTAGGGGCGTAGCTCAGTTGGTAGAGCACCGGTCTCCAAAACCGGGTGTCGCGAGTTCGAGTCTCTCCGCCCCTGCCATATATAATCCTTTGCTTCGGCAAAGGATTTTTTTTTGCCTGAAAGACGCCAGTCCCCTCTTCAGACGTTGCAGCCAGCATTTCTGCTGGCGCATGCATCAATCCATAATGTTGATTTTTAGAAGATCTTTTATCTGCGATTGCTTATCGCTGTTCTGGAGCCAGATGGCATACAGCGGTCTGGAAAGCGTGGTGGAGTCCACAACGGTATGCAACCCGGGTTTCGTGTCTGCCCAGCGAACAGGTAACCAGGTGCACCCCTTCAGCAAGGAGAGCTGCTGACAGGCGATCTCCGCAGAGCTGGTTGTTAACTGTGGCACATCATCCGGAGCAATCAATCCCGCCTCGTGTTGCTGGAAATCTGGCCCCCACTCCAGACGCAGATAGGTCAGGTCGGCTTTCATCATTGAAGGCTCGGAGGCATAAAGCGCAAGGCCAAACTGGCCAACAATCTGGCTGCTAAATTCGTCCATTTTGGGGGCTTCGGTCGTGATCAGAAGATCCAGCTGGCGCTCGTGCAGTTGCTTAACGAGCGACTGACGTTGCGCAATCCGCGCTTCAAATTGCAAATGGTTGTGGGAAGGGTAGAGCCGGGTAAGCCACTGACTGAGCATACATTCCCACAACGATGCGCTGGCCCCAATGGAGAACTCGTTATGCCTCGAGGTGTGCGCAACCTCTTTTCGTGCCGCCTGCCAGGTGTTCATCAGGGTCTCTGCATACGGCAGCAGTTTTTCACCGGCTGGCGTGAGGCGTATGTTGTTGCGGTGGCGGGTAAAAAGGTTCACACCCAGTTGATTTTCCAGCTGTCGAATACGAAAACTGACCGCTGACTGCGTCAGGTAAAGGGCTTCCGCTGCTCGCCCAAAGTGGCGCGTTCTGCTCACTTCCAGGAAAGTTTTTAGCAATTCCGTATCCACATCTTTCTCCGCAAAATAATTTGTCGTTATGATTTAAATGTTTTGTTTTACACTCTGTCAAGCGTAACTAATACTCCGCGCCATAAATAGCTCGGCCAAAGAATTAGGAGCGTGTAGGATGGCGGAAAGCTTTACGACGACTAATCGTTTTTTCGACAATAAAAATTATCCACGCGGGTTCTCTCGTCACGGCGATTTCACCATCAAAGAGGCGCAGATGCTTGAGCGTCATGGTTATGCCTTTAACGAGCTGGATCTGGGTAAACGTGAGCCTGCAACTGAAGACGAAAAACAGTTTGTCGCAGTCTGCCGTGGCGAGCGTGAGCCACAGTCTGAAGCAGAACGTGTATGGATCAAGTATATGGCACGCATTAAGCGTCCAAAGCGTTTCCATACGCTGTCTGGCGGTAAGCCGCAGATGGAAGGTGCTGAAGACTACACTGAGTCTGACGACTAACAAGAAAAGGGGCTGTGGCCCCTTTTTTTATGCCAGTAACTTTTGCAGGTGCAGGAGTAAGCGATCGATCGCACGATAGCTTAACGCTTCCTGCAGATGCCGCCTCTCAATGTCAGGGCACTTTTCCACATCGGCGATGGTGCGGGCGACTTTTATAAGACGCTGCCATGCGCGAATGGAAAGTCCAAAGCGCGTCAACGTATCCTCCAGCCAGCATGAATCTTCAGTCTTAAGAGGACAAAACTGCCGAATCTCAGCGTTATCCAGACGGGCATTCAGCTTATGTTGACGCATATACTGCCGGGCCTGCGCGGCGATAACCCGCTCGCGAACCTCCACCGTACTCTCTCCTCTGGCGCTGCTCTGGCTGAGCAGGCCGGGAGGAGGCAAGGGGATTTCCAGCGACAAATCGAAACGATCCAGGAAAGGACCAGATAACTTCCCCAGGTAGCGCAGCGTCTGTTCAGGCGTGGAGCGATTGTGGTTTCCCTGATAATGGCCCGATGGGCTGGGGTTCATTGCCGCTACCAGCTGGAACCGCGCGGGATAGCTTATTTTGGCGCGTGCACGGGAGATATGGATCTCACCCGATTCGATGGGCTCCCTCAGCGCATCCAGAACACGGCGTTCAAATTCAGGCAGTTCATCCAGAAACAGGATGCCGTTGTGCGCCAGAGAGATCTCTCCCGGCCCTGGTATGGTGCCACCGCCGACCATGGCCGCCAGTGAGGCACTGTGGTGCGGAGAGCGAAACGGGCGACGTCGCCACTGTTTTTGCAATGACACTGAACTCACCAGACTAAATATCGCCGCGCTTTCCAGCGCTTCATGGTTATTAAGTGGAGGCAGTAAACCATTCAACCTGCTCGCCAGCATCGTTTTTCCTGTACCCGGTGGGCCAATCAACAACAGGTTATGTCCGCCGGCAGCGGTGATTTCCAGCGCCCGCTTCCCCTGCTCCTGGCCGTAAATATCGCTCAGATCGTCCGGGCTTTCTGCCAGGGGATCGCCTGATTCTTCCGGCTCTGACAGCACATGTTGCCCCTCAAGATACGCGCACACTTCCTGTAAATGCCCGGCTAGCAGACATCCTCTCTCGGCTATCAGGCTCACTTCTGCACCATTTTCATTGGCAACAATGATTTGTCGACCTGCGCGAATGGCCTCCAGCGCACCCGAGATGGCACCAGGAACGCCCCTCAGCGCGCCTGTGAGCGCCAGTTCACCGATGAACTCATATGCGCCTAGTCTGCTGCTGTTAAGCTGCTCAGAGGCGGCGAGGAGCGCTATAGCGATAGGTAAATCATATCGCCCTCCCTCTTTAGGCAAGTCTGCAGGCGCAAGGTTGATGGTGATTTTCTTTGCCGGAAAGGTATAACCGCTATTAATAATCGCACTGCGCACCCGATCTCTGGCTTCCTTTACCGTGGTCTCCGGCAATCCAACCAGCGTCAGCCCGGGCAGCCCGTTGCTGAGATGAACTTCTACCGAAATAAGCGGTGCTTTTACGCCAATGGCCGCTCGGGTATAAACAACTGACAGTGACATAAGCACCTCCTCAGGAGATGACTATGCCCGTGACCGATATGCATGTTTAGCAACATTTAGCGGATTTACGCATCCTCTTCCGAGGTTTTAACGTCAAGATGTAACCTTTTCTTTTCTGTGGAACCCTGCTCGCAAAAAAATGAACAGGCGACATGCCGCTCTGTCCGTGCTGAAAAAATGAAAAATATTCACTATCTAATTTCTTCATATAAAACAATACGTTCAGAAAATATGATTCGCAGACTAACGAAACCAGCCATAAATAAATCTTGTGTTTGATTTAAAAACTGTGATACCTCTTTAGGTATTCCTTCGAACAAGATGCAAAAAGAACTGAAAATGACAGCCCTTCTACGAGTGATTAGCCTGGTCGTGATTAGCGTGGTGGTGATTATTATCCCACCGTGCGGGGCTGCACTTGGACGAGGAAAGGCTTAGAAATCAAGCCTTAACGAACTAAGACCCCCGCACCGAAAGGTCCGGGGGTTTTTTTATGACTAAAAAACTTACACGAGGAGCAGAGAATGACTAATAGCACAAAATTCTGTTTCTCCCGATTTATGACGGGGAACTAACTATGAATGGTGCACAGTGGGTAGTACATGCGTTGCGCGCACAGGGAGTCGACACTGTCTTCGGTTATCCGGGGGGCGCAATAATGCCGATTTACGATGCATTGTATGACGGCGGCGTGGAACACCTCTTGTGCCGACACGAGCAGGGCGCTGCGATGGCCGCCATTGGCTATGCACGTGCCACCGGTAAAACCGGTGTCTGCATGGCAACCTCAGGGCCGGGCGCCACAAACCTGATCACCGGCCTGGCGGATGCACTGCTTGATTCCGTTCCCGTTGTCGCCATCACCGGTCAGGTGGCTTCTCCCCTCATTGGCACTGATGCCTTTCAGGAAGTGGACGTGCTCGGCTTGTCACTGGCCTGCACCAAACACAGCTTCCTCGTTCAGTCTCTGGAAGAGCTGCCGCGTGTGATGGCAGAGGCGTTTGAGGTGGCAAACTCTGGTCGCCCTGGACCGGTTCTGGTTGATATCCCGAAAGATATCCAGGTTGCTCTGGGCGATCTGGAACCGCACTTCTCCACCGTTGAAAGCGACGATGCATTCCCGCACGCCGCGGTGGAAGAGGCGCGGCAGATGATTGCCCACGCTAAACAACCGATGTTGTACGTAGGGGGTGGGGTTGGTATGGCACAGGCCGTTCCCGCCCTGCGCGAATTCATCGCGGTTACGCAAATGCCCGCCACCTGTACGTTGAAAGGTCTTGGCGCGGTAGATGCTGACTATCCGTACTATCTGGGCATGCTGGGGATGCACGGTACCAAAGCGGCGAACCTGGCCGTGCAGGCGTGTGACTTGCTGATCGCCGTAGGTGCCCGTTTTGATGATCGTGTCACCGGCAAGCTGAATACCTTCGCGCCGAATGCCAACGTGATCCACATGGATATCGACCCGGCGGAGATGAACAAACTGCGTCAGGCGCATGTGGCCCTGCAGGGCAATCTCAACACGTTATTACCGGCTTTACAGCAGCCTCTGAAAATCGACGCATGGCGTCAGCACACCGCCGATATGCGCGTTGAACATACCTGGCGTTACGACCATCCTGGTGACGCCATCTATGCGCCACTGCTGTTAAAGCAATTGTCCGACCGTAAACCGGCAGACTGTGTGGTCACGACGGATGTAGGCCAACACCAGATGTGGTCAGCGCAGCACATGACTTACACGCGCCCGGAAAACTTCATTACCTCCAGCGGCTTAGGGACGATGGGCTTCGGTCTCCCTGCCGCGGTAGGGGCGCAGGTTGCCCGCCCGAACGATACGGTTATCTGTATCTCCGGTGACGGCTCTTTCATGATGAACGTTCAGGAGCTGGGCACCGTTAAGCGCAAGCAGTTACCGTTGAAAATCGTCTTGCTCGATAACCAGCGTTTAGGAATGGTTCGTCAGTGGCAACAGCTGTTTTTCCAGGAACGCTATAGTGAGACTACCCTGACGGATAACCCCGATTTCCTCATTCTGGCCAGCGCCTTTGGTATCCCTGGCCAGCACATCACCCGTAAAGACCAGGTTGAAGCGGCACTCGACACCATGCTGTCAAGCGAAGGGCCGTACCTGCTTCATGTCTCAATCGACGAGCTTGAGAATGTCTGGCCGTTGGTACCGCCAGGTGCCAGTAACTCACAAATGCTGGAGAAATTATCATGATGCAACATCAGGTCGCCGTGCAGGCTCGCTTCAATCCAGAGACATTAGAACGCGTTTTGCGTGTGGTACGTCACCGTGGCTTTCAGATTTGCTCTATGAATATGGAGACGGCCACTGATGCTCAAAATATCAGTATCGAATTAACCGTTGCCAGCCCGCGGTCGGTCGACTTACTGTTTAGTCAGTTAACAAAACTGGTAGACGTTGCACATGTTGCCATCTGCCAGAGCACAACCACATCACAACAGATCCGTGCTTAAGCGCGACAGGAAGAGAAAATGACGACAAAAAAAGCTGATTACATTTGGTTCAATGGTGAGATGGTTCGCTGGGAGGACGCGAAAGTCCACGTTATGTCCCACGCGCTGCATTACGGTACCTCTGTCTTCGAAGGCATCCGTTGCTACGACTCACACAAAGGGCCAGTGGTGTTCCGTCATCGCGAACACATGCAGCGTCTGCATGACTCAGCCAAAATTTATCGTTTCCCGGTTTCTCAGAGCGTGGATGAGCTGATGGAAGCCTGCCGCGACGTGATTCGTAAGAACAACCTCACCAGTGCCTATATTCGTCCGCTGGTGTTTGTAGGTGATGTGGGCATGGGCGTGAACCCGCCAGCCGGTTATACCACCGATGTGATCATTGCTGCGTTCCCGTGGGGTGCTTATCTGGGGGCTGAAGCCCTGGAGCAGGGGATCGACGCAATGGTTTCTTCCTGGAACCGCGTGGCACCAAACACGATCCCGACGGCGGCAAAAGCGGGCGGTAACTACCTCTCCTCACTGCTGGTCGGTAGTGAAGCGCGCCGTCACGGTTATCAGGAAGGTATCGCGCTGGACGTGAATGGCTATATCTCTGAAGGTGCAGGTGAAAACCTGTTCGAAGTGAAAGACGGCATTCTGTTTACGCCGCCATTTACCTCTTCCGCTCTGCCGGGCATTACCCGTGACGCCATCATCAAGCTGGCAAAAGATTTGGGTATCGAAGTCCGTGAGCAGGTCCTGTCCCGCGAATCCCTGTACCTGGCCGATGAAGTGTTCATGTCCGGTACCGCGGCGGAAATTACGCCGGTTCGTAGCGTAGACGGTATTCAGGTTGGTGCTGGCCGCTGTGGTCCGGTCACCAAACGTATTCAGCAAGCCTTCTTTGGCCTCTTCACCGGTGAAACGGAAGATAAATACGGCTGGCTGGATCAGGTTAATCAATAAGCATAAATATGGGACGGCACGCACCGTCCCATTCAATAGTCAGACGGGAGTAAATAAAGCATGCCTAAGTATCGTTCCGCCACCACCACTCATGGCCGTAACATGGCGGGTGCCCGCGCACTGTGGCGCGCCACCGGGATGACCGACGCCGATTTCGGTAAGCCTATTATCGCCGTGGTGAACTCCTTCACCCAGTTTGTGCCGGGCCACGTGCACCTGCGCGATCTCGGCAAACTCGTTGCCGAGCAAATCGAAGCCTCCGGCGGTGTGGCGAAAGAGTTCAACACCATTGCGGTGGATGACGGTATCGCGATGGGTCACGGGGGTATGCTCTATTCACTGCCGTCGCGTGAGCTGATCGCCGACTCGGTGGAGTATATGGTGAACGCCCATTGCGCGGATGCCATGGTTTGTATCTCCAACTGCGACAAAATTACCCCGGGGATGCTGATGGCTTCCCTGCGTCTGAACATTCCGGTGATCTTCGTCTCCGGCGGTCCAATGGAAGCGGGTAAAACCAAGCTTTCCGATAAAATCATCAAGCTCGACCTGGTCGATGCGATGATTCAGGGCGCGGATCCAAAAGTTTCTGATGAGCAAAGCGATCAGGTTGAACGTTCTGCGTGCCCAACCTGTGGCTCCTGCTCAGGTATGTTCACCGCGAACTCCATGAACTGTCTGACCGAAGCGCTGGGTCTGTCTCAGCCGGGCAACGGCTCGCTGCTGGCGACCCACGCCGACCGTAAACAGCTGTTCCTCAATGCCGGTAAACGCATCGTTGAGCTGACCAAACGCTACTACGAGCAAGATGATGAAAGCGCGCTGCCGCGTAATATCGCCAGCAAAGCCGCGTTTGAAAATGCCATGACGCTGGATATCGCCATGGGCGGTTCCACCAACACCGTTCTCCACCTGCTGGCCGCTGCGCAGGAAGCTGAAATCGACTTCACCATGAGCGATATCGACAAGCTGTCCCGCAAAGTACCGCAGCTCTGTAAAGTTGCGCCGAGTACCCAGAAATACCACATGGAAGATGTCCACCGTGCGGGTGGCGTACTGGGTATTCTCGGTGAACTGGATCGCGCCGGGCTGCTGAACCGCAACGTCAAAAACGTGCTCGGCCTGACGCTGCCGGAGTCGCTGGACAAATACGACGTCATGCTCACGAAAGACGATGCGGTGAAAAAGATGTTCCGCGCCGGCCCGGCAGGTATTCGTACCACCCAGGCCTTCTCACAGGATTGCCGCTGGGACACGCTGGATGACGATCGCGCAGAAGGCTGCATTCGCTCACTGGAACATGCCTACAGTAAGGACGGCGGTCTGGCCGTGCTCTACGGTAACTTTGCAGAAAACGGCTGTATTGTAAAAACCGCAGGCGTGGATGACAGTATTCTCAAATTCACCGGTCCGGCAAAAGTGTACGAAAGCCAGGACGACGCGGTAGAGGCTATTCTCGGTGGCAAAGTGGTGGAAGGCGACGTGGTTGTCATTCGCTACGAAGGGCCGAAAGGCGGGCCGGGCATGCAGGAGATGCTCTATCCCACCACCTTCCTGAAATCCATGGGCCTCGGTAAAGCCTGTGCGCTGATCACCGACGGACGTTTCTCTGGCGGTACGTCTGGTCTCTCCATTGGCCACGTGTCACCGGAAGCGGCAAGCGGCGGCAACATCGCGATTATTGAAGATGGCGATCTGATCGAAATTGATATCCCGAATCGCGGTATTCAGTTGAAACTGAGCGACCAGGACATTGCGGCGCGTCGTGAAGCCCAGGAGGCTCGCGGTGACAAAGCCTGGACGCCAAAAGATCGCCAGCGCGACGTCTCCTTCGCCCTGCGTGCCTATGCGAGCCTTGCCACCAGTGCAGATAAAGGCGCGGTGCGCGACAAATCGAAACTTGGGGGCTAATGATGGCCGAGTCGCAACCGTTATCCGCCGCCCCTGAGGGGGCGGAATACCTCAGGGCGGTGCTACGTGCACCGGTCTATGAAGCCGTACAGGTCACGCCGCTGCAGAAGATGGAAAAACTCTCCTCGCGCCTCGACAACGTGATTCTGGTGAAACGCGAAGACCGCCAGCCGGTACACAGCTTCAAGCTGCGTGGCGCCTACGCGATGATGGCCGGGTTGACCGACGAGCAAAAAGCGCGGGGGGTGATTACCGCCTCTGCGGGCAACCACGCGCAGGGCGTCGCGTTCTCCTCAGCGCGCCTGGGGCTGAAAGCGCTGATTGTTATGCCGGTTGCTACTGCTGATATCAAAGTGGATGCCGTACGCGGTTTCGGCGGTGAAGTGTTGCTCCACGGCGCAAACTTTGACGAAGCCAAAGCCAAAGCGATAGAGCTGGCGCAGCAACAGGGGTTTACCTGGGTGCCGCCGTTCGATCATCCGATGGTCATTGCCGGACAGGGGACGCTGGCGCTTGAGCTGCTGCAGCAGGATGCGCATCTCGACCGCGTCTTCGTGCCGGTGGGCGGTGGCGGCCTCGCGGCGGGCGTAGCGGTGCTGATCAAACAGCTGATGCCGCAAATCAAAGTGATTGCCGTTGAGGCGGAAGACTCGGCCTGTCTGAAAGCGGCGCTGGATGCCGGTCATCCGGTGGACTTACCACGCGTCGGGCTGTTTGCTGAAGGCGTGGCGGTTAAACGCATTGGCGATGAAACCTTCCGTCTTTGTCAGGAGTATCTCGACGATATTATCACCGTCGACAGCGACGCCATCTGCGCCGCAATGAAAGATCTGTTCGAAGATGTGCGTGCGGTAGCGGAACCTTCCGGCGCGCTGGCGCTGGCGGGGATGAAGAAATACATCGCGCAGCACAACATCCGCGGCGAGCGTCTGGCGCATGTCCTTTCTGGTGCCAACGTGAACTTCCACGGTCTGCGCTATGTTTCCGAACGCTGCGAGCTGGGTGAGCAACGCGAAGCGCTGCTGGCGGTTACCATCCCGGAAGAGAAGGGCAGCTTCCTGAAGTTTTGTCAGCTGCTGGGCGGCCGTTCAGTCACGGAGTTTAACTACCGTTTTGCCGACGCCCGAGATGCCTGCATTTTTGTCGGCGTACGGTTAAGCCGTGGTCTGGAAGAGCGTAAAGAGATCCTCCACCTGCTCCACGAAGGTGGCTACAGCGTCGTGGATCTCTCCGACGATGAGATGGCGAAGCTGCACGTGCGTTACATGGTGGGTGGGCGTCCGTCGAAGCCGCTGCAGGAACGTCTCTACAGCTTCGAGTTCCCGGAGTCACCGGGCGCGTTGCTCAAGTTCCTGCATACGCTGGGCACGCACTGGAACATCTCTCTGTTCCACTACCGCAGCCACGGTACCGATTATGGACGCGTGCTGGCCGCCTTCGAACTGGGCGAGCACGAGCCTGATTTCGAAACGCGGCTGAACGAGCTGGGCTATGAGTGTCACGATGAAACCCATAACCCGGCGTTCAGGTTCTTCCTGGCGGGCTAGTGGTTAGGCAGTATCTGCCAGAAGGCATCAATAAGCGGCTCCTGCAGCCGCTTTTTTTGTGCGCACACGCCAAGCTCAAACGGCGTTTTTTCGTCGCTGCGCTCCAGAATCATCACGCGATTACGCACCGGTTCCGGGCTGTTCTCCAGGACCACCTCCGGCAGCAGTGCCACGCCGCAGCCCAGCGCCACCATTGACACCATCGCCTCATGCCCGCCAACCGTCGCGTAAATCGACGGGTTGCTGATCTTCTGGCGACGAAACCAGAGCTCAATACGACGGCGCACCGGCCCCTGATCGGCCATGATAAAAGGCACCGTGGACCAGTCCGGTTTTTCCACCGACACCTGATTACGCACCGGGCAGGGTAACGCGGGGGCAATCAACACGACCGCCAGGTTTTCCAGCATTGAGAACGCGACAGCGCCCGGCAGGGTTTCGGGTTTCCCGGCAATGGCGAGATCCGCCTCGCCTGTCACCACTTTTTCCATTGCGTCGGCGGCATCACCGGTGGTGAGTTTAATTTCCACCGACGGTTGTTCTGCGCGAAAGCGGTCAAGAATCGGCGGCAGATGGCTATAGGCCGCGGTCACGGAGCAGAAAATATGCAGCTCGCCGGACAGCGATGGTCCTTTCTGGTCAATGGTGTGTCGCAGCTGTTGATACTGCAGCAGCGTTTGTTGGGCAAAGACCCGTAACTCCTCACCGGCTTCCGTCAGGGTGACGGTGCGGTTGTCGCGTACAAACAGGGGCTGACCGAGGTCTTCCTCAAGGCGCTGGATCTGGCGCGAAAGCGTGGAGGGACTGACGTGCATCGCCCGGGCGCTGCGCCCAAAGTGACGGCTTTCCGCCAGATGCAGGAACATTTTCAGATCGCGTAAATCCACTGATTTCACTCCCCCTTTTTACATTGCAAATATTGCAACGTGACGTTGTGAATATATCAATTTCCGCAATAAATTTCCTGTCATATAGTAAGTTCATTCTCGCAAAAGCGAACCGAACAATAAGCACAACAACACAACATCACGGAGTCCATTATGGCTAACTACTTTAATACACTGAATTTGCGCCAGCAGCTGGCGCAGCTGGGCAAATGCCGCTTTATGGCGCGCGACGAATTTGCCGATGGCGCGAGCTACCTTCAGGGTAAAAAAGTGGTCATCGTTGGCTGCGGCGCCCAGGGTCTGAACCAGGGCCTGAACATGCGTGACTCCGGTCTGGATATTTCCTACGCTCTGCGTAAAGAAGCGATTGCTGAGAAGCGTGCGTCCTGGCGCAAAGCGACCGAAAACGGTTTTAAAGTCGGTACCTACGAAGAACTGATCCCCCAGGCAGACCTGGTGGTTAACCTGACGCCAGACAAACAGCACTCTGACGTTGTGCGTTCCGTGCAGCCGCTGATGAAAGACGGTGCGGCGTTGGGTTACTCCCACGGCTTTAATATCGTTGAAGTGGGCGAGCAGATCCGTAAAGACATCACCGTTGTGATGGTGGCACCGAAGTGCCCGGGTACAGAAGTACGTGAAGAGTACAAACGTGGCTTCGGCGTGCCAACGCTTATCGCCGTTCACCCGGAAAACGATCCGAAAGGTGAAGGTATGGCGATCGCCAAAGCATGGGCTGCAGCAACGGGTGGCCACCGTGCGGGCGTTCTGGAATCGTCTTTCGTCGCGGAAGTTAAATCTGACCTGATGGGTGAGCAAACCATCCTGTGCGGTATGCTGCAGGCGGGCTCTCTGCTGTGCTTCGACAAGCTGGTGGAAGAGGGTACAGACCCGGCATACGCAGAAAAACTGATTCAGTTCGGCTGGGAAACGATCACCGAAGCGCTGAAGCAGGGCGGTATTACGCTGATGATGGACCGTCTGTCCAACCCGGCGAAACTGCGTGCTTACGCGCTGTCTGAACAGCTGAAAACGATCATGGCACCGCTGTTCCAGAAACATATGGACGACATTATCTCCGGCGAGTTCTCTTCCGGCATGATGGCGGACTGGGCTAACGACGATAAGAAACTGCTGACCTGGCGTGAAGAGACCGGTAAAACCGCTTTTGAAACCGCCCCACAGTTTGAAGGTAAAATCGGCGAGCAGGAGTACTTCGATAAAGGCGTTCTGATGATTGCGATGGTGAAAGCTGGCGTTGAGCTGGCGTTCGAAACCATGGTGGATTCCGGCATCATCGAAGAGTCTGCCTACTATGAATCACTGCACGAGCTGCCGCTGATTGCGAACACCATCGCCCGTAAGCGTCTGTACGAAATGAACGTGGTTATCTCTGATACCGCCGAGTACGGTAACTACCTGTTCTCTTACGCTTGCGTACCGCTGCTGAAAGAGTTCATGACAACCCTGCAGCTGGGCGATCTGGGCAAAGCGATTGCGGAAGGTGCTGTGGATAACGCGCAGCTGCGCGATGTAAACGAAGCCATTCGCGGCCATGAAATCGAGAAAGTGGGTCAGAAACTGCGTGGCTACATGACCGATATGAAACGTATCGCGGTAGCAGGTTAATACCCGGGCGGGCTGATGCCCTGACCTGACTAAACGTACAAGGCCTTCTCTCAGAGAAGGCCTTGCTGTTATTTGCGGTACAGAACCTTAATAACATGGTAGCCAAAGTGCGTGTGCAGTGGGCCTGTGGGTTCCAGCACCGGGCAGGAAAAGACCACTTTATCGAACGCCGGAACCATTTGACCCTGACGGAATTCACCTAAATCACCGCCGCGTTTACCTGACGGACAAATAGAGTGTTTCTTCGCCAGCTTGCCGAAGTCGGCGCCGTTTTTGATCTGCTCGAGAAGATCCAGAGCCAGTTTTTCTTCTTTTACAAGGATATGCAGTGCTGCCGCGGTTTTTGCCATGATCGTGCCTTGAGTGGTATGGATTAGGCTCGCTATACTACCACGCTGTTATTCTCCCCTCCTGACTTTCATTGAGTGATCATTTATGCGTTTAAACCCCGGACAACAACAAGCCGTCGAATTTGTCACTGGACCCTGTCTGGTGCTGGCGGGCGCGGGATCCGGCAAAACGCGCGTCATCACCAATAAGATTGCCCACCTGATCCGCGGCTGCGGGTATCAGGCTCGCCACATCGCGGCGGTGACGTTCACCAACAAAGCAGCGCGCGAGATGAAAGAGCGTGTCGGCCAGACGCTGGGGCGTAAAGAGGCGCGCGGTCTGATGATTTCCACCTTCCATACGCTGGGGCTGGATATCATCAAACGTGAATACGCCGCGCTGGGGATGAAATCCAACTTCTCACTGTTTGACGATACCGACCAGGTGGCCCTGCTCAAGGAGCTCACCGAGGGGCTGATCGAAGATGATAAGGTTCTGCTGCAACAGCTGATCTCAACGATCTCCAACTGGAAAAACGATCTGATGACCCCGGCCCAGGCCGCGGCGATCGCCAAAGGCGAGCGGGATCGGATCTTCGCCCACTGCTACGGTCTGTACGATGCGCATATGAAAGCCTGTAACGTGCTGGATTTCGACGACCTGATCCTGCTTCCCACGCTACTGCTGCAGCGTAATGAAGAGGTGCGTGAGCGCTGGCAGAATAAAATCCGCTACCTGCTGGTGGATGAGTATCAGGACACCAATACCAGCCAGTATGAACTGGTGAAGCTGCTGGTGGGACAGCGCGCGCGTTTCACGGTGGTCGGAGATGACGATCAGTCCATTTACTCCTGGCGCGGTGCGCGTCCGCAAAACCTGGTCCTGCTGAGTAAAGATTTCCCGGCGCTGCAGGTGATCAAACTGGAGCAGAACTACCGTTCCTCCGGGCGTATCCTTAAAGCCGCGAACATCCTGATCGCCAACAACCCGCACGTGTTCGAAAAACGCCTGTTCTCCGAACTGGGTTACGGTACAGAGCTAAAAGTGCTCAGCGCCAACAATGAAGAGCACGAAGCGGAGCGGGTCACAGGCGAACTTATCGCCCACCACTTCGTCAATAAAACCGAATACAAAGACTACGCGATCCTCTATCGCGGCAACCACCAGTCACGCGTCTTTGAAAAGATGCTGATGCAAAACCGCATCCCGTACAAAATTTCGGGCGGGACCTCCTTTTTCTCGCGGCCCGAAATCAAAGATCTTCTGGCCTACCTGCGTGTGCTCACTAACCCGGATGATGACAGCGCGTTTCTGCGTATCGTGAATACCCCGAAACGGGAAATTGGCCCGGCGACGCTACAAAAGCTTGGCGAGTGGGCGATGACGCGTAATAAGAGTCTGTTTACCGCCAGCTTCGATATGGGGCTGAGTCAGACGCTCACCGGACGCGGCTACGATTCATTAACCCGCTTTACCCACTGGCTTGGTGAAGTGCAGCGGCTGGCAGAGCGCGAACCTATCGCCGCCGTGCGCGACCTTATCCACGGTATCGACTACGAGTCCTGGCTGTATGAAACCTCCGCCAGTCCGAAAGCGGCCGAGATGCGCATGAAAAACGTTAACCAGCTGTTCAGCTGGATGACTGAAATGCTGGAAGGCTCGGAGATTGATGAACCGATGACCCTGACGCAGGTGGTTACCCGCTTTACCCTGCGCGATATGATGGAGCGCGGCGAGAGCGAAGAAGAGGCCGATCAGGTTCAGCTGATGACGCTGCATGCATCAAAAGGTCTGGAATTCCCGTATGTCTATCTGGTTGGCATGGAAGAGGGGTTACTGCCGCACCAGAGCAGCATTGATGAAGATAACGTCGATGAGGAGCGCCGTCTGGCCTATGTAGGCATCACGCGCGCTCAGAAAGAGCTGACCTTCACGCTGTGCAAAGAGCGTAGACAATATGGTGAACTGGTGCGCCCGGAGCCGAGCCGTTTCCTGCTGGAACTTCCGCAGGACGACCTCATCTGGGAGCAGGAGCGTAAAGTGATTACGGCTGAAGAGCGGATGCATAAGGGGCAGGCGAACGTCGCTAACATCCGCGCCATGCTGGCGAAAGCCAAAGAGAAGGGGTAGGTTGTTACACGCCCGGCAAGCGTAGCGTTACCGGGCATGTCCGCCCTGTTATTTCACCTCAAGCACCCAGTGTACGTAGCTTTGCCACTGACACTCCTGCTCGACCATCTCCGCCCCAAGCGGATGATTATCCAGCCAGTTTTCCGGCAACGTCAGCGAAAGTTTCTCGTCATCCGCCACCAGATTGAGTGCCGGCAGCAAATCATCGCGGCGGCGGCTTGCAAACAGAATAGCCAGACGCAGCAGGCGGCACATATGCTCGGCCACGCGCGGCGGTACGGCGTTTTGCTGATGCAAAGAGGAGAGGTCAACGGTATTGGTCTGGTTCAGCAGCAGCGTTGCCAGCAACTTTTTCTGCGCAGGGGTATAGCCGGGTAAATCGAGGTTACGCACCAGATAAGCGGCATGAGCCGGGGCCTGTTTAAAATCAATGCTCAGCCCGATTTCATGCAGTGCACAGGCACTTAGCAGCAGATCGCGACTCAAAGGGTCCAGATCCCAGGCGTTAGCCACATGATCGGCGAAGTGTGACGCCAGCTGTGCCACGCGGCCTGCCTGATCGATATCAACCAGGAAACGACGCTGCACGTTTCGCAGGGTACGGCTGCGAATGTCCTGATCGACCGACAGGTGCAACATCCCGTAGACCAGACCTTCACGCAGCGCGCCACCCGCCAGCGTCATACATTTGATGTTCAGCTCGGTGAAAATGGCGATCAGGATCGCGAGCCCGCTCGGGAATACCAGCGCGCGTTCAAGCGTCAGGCCTTCAATTTCCAGCTCTTCCAGACGCCCGCACTGAATGGCCCGCTGTTTAAGCTGCTGAAGCTTGGCAAGCGTGATCCGCTCATCCATGCCCTGCGCCATCATAATTTCCTGCAATGCCTGCACGGTACCGGAGGCCCCCACGCAGACTTTCCAGCCGTGGTAGCGCAGTTCGTCCATCACCGGGCGTAACACCTCGCGTGCGGCAGTTTCCGCCTCGTCGAAGTTCTCCTGACCCAGATTGCGGTCAGTAAAGTAGCGCTCAAGCCAGGTTACGCAACCCATCGACAGGCTGAATAGCGACGTTGCCTGCGCACCGGTGCCGGTCACGAGTTCGGTACTGGCGCCCCCGATATCCACAACCAGACGACGATCGTCGCCTCCCGTGGTGTGCGCAACGCCCTGATAAATCAGGCGCGCTTCTTCTTCACCGCTGATAACCTGCACCGGACAACCGAGAATTTCCTGCGCTTTGGCAATAAAATCCACGGCGTTAACCGCCAGGCGGAGTGTCGCTGTGGCGACGACGGTGATTTGGGAATGCGGGATATCCTGCAGACGCTCTGCAAAGAGTCGCAGGCACTGCCAGCCACGTTCCATGGCTTCAGGAGAGAGGTGATTATCGCTGCTCAGGCCCGCCGCGAGGCGGACCTTGCGCTTAATGCGCGTCAGCGTTTGTATGCTTCCCGCCACCTCGCGCACAACCAGCATATGAAAACTATTCGAACCGAGATCAATTGCCGCATAAAGCGAGGTGGAGCTGAGCATAATTTTTTAACCTGAGCGACGACGATTACGCGGCGCGCCAGATCGACGCGGGCCATTGCCGGAGCGGGCGCGGGTAAGCCGCTTAGCCGGCGGCAGTTCGCTTAATAGCGCATCCGGGTTGTACTTACTCACCGGAATAGAATGGCCGATGTACGTCTCAATCGCCGGCAGGTTCAGCGCATACTCTTCACACGCGAGGCTGATAGAGTGGCCGCTTGCACCCGCACGACCGGTACGACCGATACGGTGTACATAGTCTTCGCAGTCATCCGGCAGGTCATAGTTAAAGACGTGCGTAACGGCTGGAATGTGCAGGCCGCGCGCTGCGACGTCGGTGGCGACCAGAATATCGAGATCGCCACGGGTGAATTCTTCAAGAATACGCAGGCGTTTTTTCTGCGCAACATCGCCCGTCAGCAGGCCAACGCGGTGACCGTCTGCAGCCAGATGGCCCCAGATATCTTCACAGCGGTGCTTGGTGTTCGCGAAGATAATGGCGCGGTCTGGCCACTCTTCTTCGATCAGCGTTTGCAGCAGACGCATTTTCTCTTCATTGGAAGGATAGAAGAGTTCTTCTTTGATACGGTGGCCGGTTTTCTGCTCGGGTTCCACTTCCACATATTCGGCGTTGTTCATCTGCTCGAATGCCAGTTCGCGTACGCGATACGACAGGGTCGCAGAGAACAGCATGTTGAGGCGCTGATTCGCGGGTGGCATGCGGCGGAACAGCCAGCGGATATCTTTAATGAAGCCCAGATCGTACATACGATCAGCTTCATCCAGCACCACAACCTGGATGGCACCAAGGTTAATGTGGTTCTGTTTTGCGTAGTCGATAAGACGGCCGGTGGTACCGATCAGGATATCCACACCGCTTTCAAGCACTTTCAGCTGCTTATCGTAACCATCGCCGCCATAAGCCAGGCCGATTTTCAGGCCCGTAGCCTGCATCAGGGGTTCAGCGTCTGCGTGGATCTGTACCGCCAGTTCTCGCGTCGGGGCCATAATTAGCGCGCGCGGCTGGTTAACTTTGCGGTCTGCAATCGCTGGATGAGAAAGTAAATAATGAAACGTTGACGTTAAAAACGCCATCGTTTTGCCAGTACCGGTTTGCGCCTGCCCTGCTACGTCACGTCCCGCCAGCGTCAGCGGCAGGGCGAGAGCCTGAATGGGCGTACAGTTATGAAACCCTTTATTTTCAAGGGCTTCGATCACTTTTGGGTGCAGGGCGAAGTCGGAAAACTTCTGTTCTGTTAAATGTGTTTTGCTCATAGTGTGGTAGAATATCAGCTTACTATTGCTTTACGAAAGCGTATCCGGTGAAATAAAGTCAACCTTTAGTTGGTTAATGCGACATCAACACGTCGTTGATGAGGGCGAAACCAACGCACCAGGCTTATTCCTGTGGAGTTATATATGAGCGATAAAATTATTCACCTGACTGACGACAGTTTTGACACGGACGTACTTAAGGCTGACGGGCTGACACTCGTCGATTTCTGGGCTGAATGGTGTGGTCCTTGCAAAATGATCGCCCCGATTCTGGATGAGATCGCTGACGAATATCAGGGCAAACTGACCGTTGCCAAGCTGAACATCGACCAGAACCCGGGCACCGCACCAAAATACGGTATCCGTGGCATTCCGACCCTGCTGCTGTTCAAAAACGGCGAAGTGGCAGCGACCAAAGTGGGCGCACTGTCCAAAGGTCAACTGAAAGAGTTCCTCGACGCTAACCTGGCGTAAGGTTTCTCCGCTGCGCGTCCAGAGCGCCTAAATTATGTGGAACTCTGGACGCCCGGCTGAAGTCGTGCTAAGTTAGCTATGACTTCGTTTTAAACATATCTTGTTGTTTGAATCTTGTTTTACCCGATACTTCCCGTTGTTGACACAAACAGTGCGTGAAGTTGCTAAATTCCGGGCTTGTCACTCAATCCGTCTTGTCGTTTCAGTTCTGCGTTTTTTCCCTGTGACCAGACAGCGAACAGACATGAGTTGATGGCCGCTAAACAGGCATGGATGACCCTGCCATACCATTCACAACATTAAGTTCGAGTATCACCCCGAGTTTAAGAACCCACACCATTATGAATCTTACCGAATTAAAGAATACGCCGGTTTCTGAGCTGATCACTCTCGGCGAAAATATGGGGCTGGAAAACCAGGCTCGTATGCGCAAGCAGGACATCATTTTCGCCATCCTGAAGCAGCACGCTAAGAGTGGCGAAGATATCTTTGGCGACGGTGTGCTGGAGATATTGCAAGACGGATTTGGTTTCCTCCGCTCTGCAGACAGCTCCTACCTCGCCGGCCCTGACGACATCTACGTATCCCCTAGCCAAATCCGCCGTTTCAACCTCCGCACTGGTGACACCATTTCAGGTAAGATTCGTCCTCCAAAAGAGGGTGAACGCTACTTTGCGCTGTTGAAAGTGAATGAAGTTAACTTCGACAAACCGGAAAACTCCCGTAATAAGATCCTGTTTGAGAACTTAACGCCGCTGCACGCGAACTCTCGCCTGCGCATGGAGCGTGGTAACGGCTCAACTGAAGATTTAACCGCTCGCGTCCTGGATCTGGCATCGCCAATCGGTCGTGGCCAGCGTGGTCTGATCGTCGCACCGCCAAAAGCGGGTAAAACCATGCTGCTGCAGAATATCGCGCAGAGCATCGCTTATAACCATCCAGACTGCGTGCTGATGGTACTGCTGATTGACGAACGTCCGGAAGAAGTGACCGAGATGCAGCGTCTGGTTAAAGGTGAAGTGGTTGCTTCTACCTTTGACGAACCCGCATCTCGCCACGTTCAGGTTGCGGAAATGGTTATCGAGAAGGCGAAACGCCTGGTTGAACACAAGAAAGACGTGATCATCCTGCTCGACTCCATCACCCGTCTGGCGCGTGCCTACAACACCGTCGTTCCGGCTTCCGGTAAAGTGCTGACGGGGGGTGTGGACGCTAACGCCCTGCATCGTCCAAAACGCTTCTTCGGTGCGGCACGTAACGTGGAAGAGGGCGGCAGCCTGACCATCATCGCTACGGCGCTGATCGATACGGGTTCCAAAATGGACGAAGTTATTTACGAAGAGTTTAAAGGTACAGGTAACATGGAACTGCACCTCTCTCGTAAAATTGCTGAGAAACGCGTCTTCCCGGCTATCGACTACAACCGTTCCGGTACCCGTAAAGAAGAGTTGCTCACCACCCAGGAAGAGCTGCAGAAAATGTGGATCCTGCGCAAAATCATCCATCCAATGGGTGAAATCGACGCAATGGAGTTCCTCATTAACAAACTGGCGATGACCAAAACTAACGACGATTTCTTCGATATGATGAAACGCTCGTAACGCAAATAAAGCCAGCAAGCGCCACGTTTTTACGTGGCGTTTTTCTTTTATGGCTTATACGCTATTAATGCAGACTCCCATTTCAGACCAGTCAGTGCGACAATAAGATAATTCGCACAGTTAAAAATATTAATAGCCTGAATAATAAACAAATGGGGTTGCAAGAGGTATGCTTTATGCCTTCTGGCTTGGCGCCAACATGGTTATACTTCGTTGCCTGACATTTGTTGAGAACATCCATTGTGAACCTACTCGATACGTTTACTGAACTAACCAGTATTTTTTTGTTTACCACTTGCTTTTTGTTTCTTGCACGCAAGGTAGCAAAATATCTGGGCTTAGTGGATAAACCCAACTTCCGTAAGCGCCATCAGGGTATGATCCCACTGGTGGGTGGCATCTCCGTCTTTGCAGGTATCTGTTTCACTTTCGCTATCGCCGATTACTACATTCCCCATGCCAGATTGTATCTAATCTGCGCCACCGTACTGGTTTTCGTAGGGGCACTTGATGATCGCTATGATATAAGCGTAAAAATTCGCGCTTTCGTTCAGGCTGCAGTCGGCATTGCTATGATGGCCGTGGCAAAACTTCATCTAAGTAGCCTGGGGTACATTTTTGGTTCGTGGGAAATGCTTCTCGGGCCATTTGGCTACTTCCTGACCCTCTTTGCCGTATGGGTCGCGATAAACGCGTTTAATATGGTAGATGGAATTGATGGTCTGCTAGGTGGCTTATCGTGTGTTTCGTTTGCAGCGATTGGGATCATTTTATGGTTTGATGGTCAATACAGCCTCGCGATGTGGTGTTTTGCCATGATCGCCGCCATTCTCCCATACATCCTTTTGAATCTAGGCGTTTTGGGCCGTCGCTATAAAGTCTTTATGGGCGATGCGGGTAGCACGTTTATAGGCTTTACCATCATTTGGATCTTGCTCGAAACCACCCAAGGTAAAACACACCCCATTAGCCCAGTGACGGCATTATGGATCATCGCTATTCCCCTTATGGACATGGTGGCGATTATGTATCGTCGCCTGCGCAAAGGGATGAGTCCTTTTTCGGCCGACCGTCAGCATATCCACCATTTGATTATGCGAGCGGGTTTCACTTCCCGTCAGGCTTTTGTTCTGATTACGCTGGCGGCTGCTATTCTGGCGGGAATTGGGGTTGCGGCGGAATATGCCCAATTTATCCCCGAATGGGTAATGTTGGTACTGTTCTTGCTAGCATTTTCCCTTTACGGCTATTGTATTAAACGCGCCTGGAAAGTAGCGCGTTTCATTAAGCGTATAAAACGCAGGATGCGTCGAGATAGTGACAACAATCCAACTTTAACTAAATAAAATGGGACTGTGATGACTCAACCGTTGGCGGGAGCAAAATCAGAGATGACCGAGAATGAGCTGGATATCCGTGGCTTGTTTCGCATTCTATGGGCAGGCAAGCTTTGGATAATAGGCATCGCATTAGGATTCGCGCTCCTCGCGCTCGCATACACCTTCTTTGCAAAACAAGAGTGGAGCGCTACGGCAATCACTGATAAACCAACGGTTAATATGCTCGGGGGGTTCTATTCCCAGCAGCAGTTCCTGCGTAACCTGGATATCAAAGCCAATCTGGCCACCCCAGATCAGGCTTCCGTCATGGATGAGGCCTATAAAGAGTTTGTGATGCAGCTGGCTTCCTGGGATACGCGCCGTGATTTCTGGAGCCAGACGGATTATTACAAGCAACGGATGGTGGGCAACAGTAAAGCCGATGCCGCGCTGCTGGATGACATGATTAACAACATTCAGTTTATGCCGGGAGATGCGCTGCGTAACGTCAACGACAGCGTCAAGCTGATTGCCGAAACCGCGCCGGATGCCAATAACCTGTTGCGCCAGTACGTTGCCTTTGCCAGCCAGCGTGCGGCAAGCCACCTGAATGAAGAGCTGAAAGGTGCCTGGGCTGCCCGTACTATCCAGATGAAAGCGCAGGTTAAACGTCAGGAAGAGGTGGCTAAAGCCATCTTCGCCCGCCGTGTACACAATATTGAGCAGGCGCTAAAAATTGCCGAACAGCACAATATTTCCCGCACCGAGACGGACGTGCCGGCAGATGAACTGCCTGATTCAGAAATGTTCCTTCTCGGGCGCCCAATGCTGCAGGCTCGACTGGAAAACCTCCAGGCCGTTGGCCCTGATTTTGACCTCGACTACGATCAAAACCGCGCGATGCTGAACACCCTGAATGTCGGTCCAACAATGGACCCGCGTTTTCAGACCTATCGTTATTTGCGAACGCCTGAAGAACCTGTAAAACGCGATAGTCCGCGCCGCGCATTCCTGATGATCATGTGGGGGATTGTGGGTGCACTGACTGGCGCAGGCGTGGCGTTAACGCGTCGTCGCACTAACTAATAACGCCGTCTACGATGAAGGCTGCGGCCTTCATCGTTTAATCGAAGAGAATCGATGTGAAAGTACTTACCGTATTTGGCACCAGGCCGGAGGCCATTAAGATGGCACCTCTGGTTCATGCGCTGGCCAGTGATCCTGATATTGAAGCGAAAGTGTGCGTCACTGCCCAGCACCGTGAGATGCTCGATCAGGTCTTAACTCTCTTTTCTATCGTCCCGGATTACGATCTCAATATTATGAAACCGGGGCAGGGGTTAACGGAGATAACCTGCCGTATTCTGCAAGAGCTCAAGCCGATTCTGGAGTCCTTCAAACCTGACGTGGTTCTGGTGCATGGCGATACCACCACCACGGTGGCAACCAGCCTGGCTGCGTTTTACCAGCGAATTCCTGTCGGCCACGTTGAGGCGGGTCTGCGTACCGGCAACCTTTATTCGCCGTGGCCCGAAGAGGCCAACCGCACACTCACCGGCCATCTGGCGATGTACCATTTTGCGCCCACCGAAAATTCACGACAGAACCTGCTGCGTGAAAATATTGCCGACAACAAAATCTTTGTCACCGGGAATACGGTGATTGATGCCCTGATTTGGGTTCGTGACCGCGTGCTGTCAAACAACGATCTTCAGAAAGAACTCGCCGCACGCTACCCCTTCCTGAACAATGGCAAAAAAACCATTCTGGTCACCGGCCACCGTCGCGAGAGCTTTGGACGCGGCTTTGAGCAAATCTGTCATGCCCTGGCGGAAATCGCCGCGCAGAATCAGGATGTGCAGATTGTCTACCCGGTGCACCTTAATCCTAACGTCAGCGAGCCGGTCAACCGTATCCTTGGGCATATAGAAAACGTCCTGCTGATTGAACCGCAGGACTACTTGCCGTTTGTCTGGCTGATGAACCACGCCTGGCTGATCCTGACCGATTCCGGTGGTATTCAGGAAGAGGCGCCGTCTCTCGGTAAGCCTGTGCTGGTCATGCGTGAAACGACTGAACGCCCGGAAGCGGTGAAAGCGGGCACGGTACGTCTGGTCGGCACCAATACACAGCTGATCGTCGAAGAGGTGACGCGCCTGCTGCACGACGACGAAGAGTATCAGGCGATGAGCCGGGCCCATAACCCGTATGGTGATGGGCAGGCTTGTGGCCGTATTTTGCATGCACTTAAACACAATCGGGTATCGCTATGAGTTTTACTACCATCTCTGTCATTGGTCTTGGCTACATTGGCTTGCCCACAGCGGCAGCGTTTGCCTCCCGTCAAAAACAGGTTGTGGGCGTGGATATCAACGCGCGTGCGGTGGAAACCATTAACCGTGGCGAAATTCATATCGTGGAGCCCGATCTCGACCGCGTGGTGAAAGAGGCGGTTGATGGCGGATTCCTGCGTGCCAGCACGACGCCGGTCGAGGCGGATGCATATCTGATTGCGGTGCCAACCCCCTTTAAAGGCGACCATGAGCCCGACATGGCTTACGTCGAAGCGGCGGCAAAATCGATTGCACCGGTCCTGAAAAAAGGGGCTCTGGTGATCCTGGAGTCCACTTCGCCCGTCGGTGCTACCGAACAGATGGTGCAGTGGCTGGCGCAAGCCCGACCTGACTTACGCTTCCCGCAGCAGGCGGGCGAGGAGGCTGATATCAATATTGCTTACTGCCCTGAGCGCGTGCTGCCAGGTCAGGTGATGGTAGAGCTGATTAAAAACGATCGCGTGATCGGCGGCATGACGCCAGTCTGTTCTGCACGCGCCAGCGCGCTTTACAAGATTTTCCTTGAAGGCGAATGTGTGGTGACCAACTCCCGCACCGCCGAAATGTGCAAGCTCACTGAAAACAGTTTCCGGGACGTGAATATCGCCTTCGCGAATGAACTGTCGCTGATTTGCGCCGATCAGGGGATTAACGTCTGGGAGTTGATTAGCCTGGCGAATCGCCATCCGCGCGTGAATATCCTCCAGCCTGGCCCGGGCGTGGGCGGTCACTGTATCGCTGTCGACCCGTGGTTTATTGTGGCGCAAAACCCGGCGCAGGCCCGCCTGATCCGCACCGCGCGTGAAGTGAATGACAGCAAGCCACACTGGGTGCTCAGTCAGGTGAAAGCCACCGTAGCGGACTGTCTGGCTGAGAGCGGCAAACGCGCCAGTGAGCTGAAAATTGCCTGCTTTGGTCTGGCATTCAAACCGAATATTGACGACTTACGCGAAAGCCCGGCGATGGAGATTGCAGAGATGATCGCTGGCTGGCACACCGGCGAAACGCTGGTGGTTGAACCCAATATTCATGAACTGCCGGCAAAACTGGCGGGCCACTGTACGTTGACCGCGCTGGATGAGGCGCTGGCGACGGCGGATGTGCTGGTGCTGCTGGTGGATCATAAAGAATTTAAAGCGACGTCCGGTGATGCCGTACGCCAACAGTACGTGGTTGATACGAAAGGTGTCTGGCGTTGAGCCACCTGAAGGGGGTTCTCGAGTCCCTTGAGTGGGAGAGTGCCTTTTTTGGTCTGCCATCAGCCATCGTGCGCCTGCGCGACGATGCGCCGGTTCTGACTGACGCCGACTTCACCGCCTGGCCGCGGGTGCAGGCCAGGATCCCCGCAGACCGTGCCGACCTGCTCGATGCGCTCCAGCAACAAGGTTTTCAGCTGGTTGAAGGCGAGGTTGATCTGTCCATTACGCTCGTCCGTCATGATTCGCCCGGTGCGGAAGTGGCAACGGAGCAGGATATCCCCGCGCTGCGTCAGATGGCGGCGCAGGCGTTTGCCCGGAGCCGTTTTCGCGCACCGTGGTATGCACCGGACGACAGTGGACGTTTCTACGCCCAGTGGGTAGAGAACGCGGTAAAAGGCACCTTTGACCATGTGTGCCTGGTGTTTCGCACTGCAGACGGCCAGATTGAGGGATTTGTCTCGCTTCGTAAGCTCAACGCGAACGAGGGGCGTATTGGTTTATTAGCCGGGCGCGGCATGGGCGAAAAACTCATGCAGGCGGCGCTTCACTGGGCGCAGCAGCAACAGCTTTTGACTCTGCGGGTGGCAACCCAGATGGGCAACACCGCCGCGCTTAAACGTTATATCGCGAGTGGTGCCAACATCGACGCCACCGCTTACTGGTTATACAGGTGACAAGATGATTCCATTTAACGCACCACCCGTCGTGGGCACTGAACTCGACTATATGCAGTCTGCTATGGGCAGCGGCAAACTCTGTGGTGACGGTGGTTTTACCCGTCGCTGCCAGCAGTGGATGGAGCAGCGGTTTCACAGCGCTAAAGTCCTGCTGACCCCGTCCTGTACCGCATCGCTGGAAATGGCGGCGTTGCTGCTGGATATCCAGCCGGGCGATGAAGTGATCATGCCGAGCTACACCTTCGTCTCTACAGCGAATGCCTTTGTCCTGCGTGGTGCGAAAATCGTCTTTGTGGATATTCGCCCGGATACCATGAACATCGATGAGACGCTGATTGAAGCGGCAATCACGGATAAAACGCGCGCGATTGTGCCGGTTCACTACGCGGGAGTGGCGTGTGAGATGGACACCATCATGGCGATCGCCAAAAAACATGACCTGTTCGTGGTTGAAGATGCCGCTCAGGGCGTGATGTCGACCTATAAAGGTCGAGCGCTGGGAACGATCGGCCATATCGGCTGCTTTAGCTTCCACGAAACCAAAAACTATACCGCCGGTGGCGAAGGTGGTGCGACGCTGATTAACGACCGTGCGCTGGTCGAGCGCGCGGAAGTGATCCGTGAAAAAGGCACCAACCGCAGCCAGTTCTTCCGGGGGCAGGTAGACAAATATACCTGGCGCGATATTGGCTCAAGCTATCTGATGGCCGATCTGCAGGCGGCATACCTGTGGGCGCAGCTGGAGGCAGCGGACCGCATTAATCTTCAGCGCTTGTCCCTGTGGCAAACTTATTACGACGCGCTGCAACCGCTGGCACAAGCCGGGCGAATTGAGCTGCCGACCCTTCCGGCTGATTGCGTCCATAATGCCCATATGTTCTATATCAAACTGCGCGATAACGACGATCGCAGCAAGTTGATTGCCTGGCTAAAAGAAGCCGAAATTCTGGCGGTGTTCCACTATATCCCGCTGCACTCCAGCCCGGCAGGAGAGGCATTTGGGGTCTTCGCGGGTGAAGATCGCTACACCACGAAAGAAAGTGAGCGTTTGCTTCGTTTGCCACTGTTCTACAACCTCGCGCCTGTTAACCAGCGTACGGTGATTAACACCCTTCTGAGTTATTTCGGCTGATATGTCTTTGGCAAAAGCATCGGTGTGGACCGCCGCGTCCACACTTGTCAAAATTGGCGCCGGGCTACTGGTCGTCAAGCTGCTGGCCGTCTCATTCGGCCCTTCAGGCGTCGGGCTGGCAGGGAATTTCCGTCAGCTTGTGACCGTCCTTGGGGTACTGGCCGGCGCAGGGATTTTCAACGGCGTCACGAAATACGTTGCGCAGTACCATGATGATGCGGCCCAGCTTCGCCGTGTTGTCGGTACATCCTCGGCGATGGTCACCGGCTTTTCGACCCTGATGGCGGTTATTTTCCTGCTTGCAGCGGCACCCATAAGCCAGGGGTTATTTGGTCACACCCATTATCAGGGGCTGGTTCGTCTGGTCGCGCTGGTTCAGCTGGGCATTGCCTGGGCTAACCTGCTGCTGGCGCTGATGAAAGGCTTTCGTGATGCGGCCGGGAACGCACTGGCGTTAATCCTGGGCAGCGTCATCGGCGTGATTGCCTACTATTTTTGCTATCGGCTGGGCGGCTATGAAGGCGCGTTGCTGGGGCTGGCGCTGGTACCGGCATTAGTGGTCGTTCCGGCAGCGTTCATGCTAATGCGTCGGGGCACCATTCCGTTGAGTTACCTGAAACCTCAATGGGACAAGGTGCTGGCAAGCCAGCTGGGAAAATTTACCCTGATGGCGCTCATCACCTCCGTCACGCTCCCTGTCGCCTACGTGATGATGCGAAACCTGCTGGCGGCGCATTACAGCTGGGACGAAGTTGGGATTTGGCAAGGGGTGAGCAGTATTTCCGATGCCTACCTCCAATTTATAACGGCTTCCTTTAGCGTCTATTTGCTGCCAACCTTATCGCGCCTGACCTCCAGGCAGGATATCACGCGCGAAATTTCCCGCTCACTGCGGTTTGTCCTTCCCGCCGTTGCGGCAGCCAGTTTAACCGTATGGCTATTGCGCGATGTCGCCATCTGGCTGCTCTTCTCCGCGAAGTTTACCGCCATGCGCGATCTGTTTGCCTGGCAACTGGTGGGCGACGTACTGAAAGTGGGGGCTTACGTTTTTGGTTATCTGGTGATTGCGAAAGCCTCGCTACGGTTGTATATCTTGGCGGAAATCAGCCAGTTTGTATTACTGACCGCATTCTCACACTGGTTGATCCCGGCACACGGTGCGCTGGGGGCGGCTCAGGCCTATATGGCAACCTATATCGTTTATTTCGCTGCCTGTTGCGGCGTATTTTTACTTTGGCGTAAACGCGCATGACTGCACTGATTCACATACTGGGATCGGATATCCCACACCATAACCAGACCGTGTTACGGTTCTTCAATGATGAACTGGCATCGGGGGATCCCGACGCTCGTGAGTTTATGGTTGCCGGTCAGGATAATGGCCTGAGCGTGGCGTGTCCGGCGCTGACTCTCTCTTTCTGGCCGGACAAGGCTGCGCTGGCGAAGGCGGTTGTTGCCAAAGCCAAAGCGGATCGTGAGCAACGTTTCTTTTTCCATGGGCAGTTTAATACCGGCCTGTGGCTGGCGCTCCTGAGCGGGGGGATCAAACCTTCGCAATGCAGCTGGCATATCTGGGGAGCCGATCTTTACGAAGTCTCCAGCGGCTGGAAATTCCGTCTTTTCTACCCATTGCGGCGCATGGCGCAGGGGCGTGTGGGATGCGTTTTCGCGACCCGTGGCGATCTCAATTATTTTGCTAAACGCCACCCTGACGTACGCGGTGAGCTACTCTATTTCCCGACCCGAATGAACCCGGCGCTGAACAACATGGCGAATGATACGCCGCGCGAGGGTAAACTGACGATTCTGGTGGGTAATTCAGGCGATCGCAGCAATGAACATCTTGCCGCGCTCAGGGCGGTACATCAGCAGTTTGGCGACACCGTCAACGTGATTGTGCCGATGGGGTATCCGGCCAATAACGATGCCTATATCGATGAGGTCCGCCAGCAGGCACTCGCGTTATTTAGCGCCGGGAATGTGCACATTCTCCACGATAAGCTGGAATTTGATGAGTATCTTGCGCTGCTGCGTCGGTGCGATCTGGGCTATTTCATCTTTGCCCGTCAGCAAGGAATTGGCACGCTGTGTCTGCTGATTCAGGCGGGTGTGCCCTGCGTACTCAATCGCGAAAACCCGTTCTGGCAGGACATGGCGGAGCAGCATCTGCCGGTGCTGTTTACTTCCGACGTGCTTAACGAAGAGGTGGTCCGGGAAGCGCAGAGACAACTGGCGCTGGTGGACAAAAGTGCCATCGACTTCTTTAGCCCGAACTACCTCACGCCGTGGCACCGCGCGCTGCGTATCGCTGCAGGAGACAAAGCATGAGCCAGTTGCAATTCAGCGGCTTACTGATCGTTTGGCTTCTGAGCACTTTATTCATCGCCACGCTCACCTGGTTCGAGTTTCGCCGGGTGCGTTTTAACTTTAACGTCTTCTTCTCGTTACTGTTTCTTCTGACCTTCTTTTTCGGATTCCCGCTGACCAGCATTCTGGTCTTCCGGTTTGACGTGAGCGTTGCCCCGCCCGAGATCCTGCTTCAGGCGATCCTGGCAGCGACCTGCTTCTACGCTGTCTACTACGCCACCTATAAAACGCGCCTGCGTTCAGCGCAATCCACCGCTCCGCGCCGGGCGCTCTTCACCATGAACCGGGTGGAGACGCACCTGACGTGGGTGATGCTGATGACGATCGCGCTGGTAAGCGTGGGTATCTTCTTCATGCATAATGGTTTTCTGCTGTTCAAGCTCCAGTCCTACAGCCAGATTTTTTCTGCCGAAGTGTCGGGCGTGGCGCTTAAGCGCTTCTTCTACTTCTTCATTCCGGCGATGCTGGTGATCTTTTTCCTGCGTCAGGACAGCAAAGCCTGGCTGTTTTTCCTGGTGAGTACCGTCGCCTTCGGTTTCCTGACCTACATGATTGTGGGAGGGACGCGTGCAAACATCATCATCGCTTTCGCAATCTTCCTGTTTATCGGCATCATCCGCGGGTGGATCTCTTTATGGATGCTGGTGGCTGCTGGGGTGTTTGGCATTGTTGGTATGTTCTGGCTTGCCCTGAAGCGCTACGGGCTCAACGTAGCCGGTGACGAGGCGTTTTACACGTTCCTCTATCTCACGCGCGACACCTTCTCGCCGTGGGAAAACCTGGCGTTGTTGCTGCAAAACTACGACAAAATCGATTTCCAGGGCCTTGCGCCTATTGTGCGCGACTTTTATGTCTTTATCCCAACCTGGCTGTGGCCAGACCGTCCCGGTGTCGTACTCAACACGGCAAACTATTTTACCTGGGAAGTGCTGAACAACCACTCAGGCCTTGCGATCTCACCTACGTTGATTGGCTCGCTGGTGGTGATGGGGGGAAGCTGGTTTATCCTGCCGGGGGCGGTGGTGGTGGGGCTGATCATCAAGTGGTTTGACTGGCTCTACGTGCGTGGCAACGAAGAAACAAACCGCTATAAGGCGGCTATTTTGCACAGTTTCTGCTTTGGTGCCATTTTCAATATGATCGTCCTGGCGCGTGAAGGGCTGGATTCATTCGTGTCGCGCGTGGTTTTCTTCATGGTCGTTTTTGGCATCTGCCTGTTACTGGCCAAACTGTTGTACTGGCTGTTTGACAGTGCAGGGCTTGTGCATAAGCGCGAGCCGCAGGGCAGCACAACGCTGTCGCAAGTGTGAGTAGGGAAAGTCATGACGGATAAAACTTCTGCTATTTTGCACAGTTTCTGCTTTGGTGCCATTTTCAATATGATCGTCCTGGCGCGTGAAGGGCTGGATTCATTCGTGTCGCGCGTGGTTTTCTTCATGGTCGTTTTTGGCATCTGCCTGTTACTGGCCAAACTGTTGTACTGGCTGTTTGACAGTGCAGGGCTTGTGCATAAGCGCGAGCCGCAGGGCAGCACAACGCTGTCGCAAGTGTGAGTAGGGAAAGTCATGACGGATAAAACTTCTGCACCGCGCTATACGCTGCGCGGTCTGCAGCTTATTGGCTGGCGCGATATGCAACACGCGCTGGATTTTCTGTTCGCTGGTGGTCAGATGAAATCCGGTACGCTGGTCGCCATCAATGCGGAAAAGATGCTGGCGGTGGAAGACAACGCCGAAGTGAGAGGCCTGATAGAAGCGGCTGAATTTAAATATGCCGACGGTATCAGCGTGGTGCGTTCAATCCGCAAAAAGTATCCTGGCGCTAATGTATCTCGCGTGGCAGGGGCCGATCTCTGGGAGCAACTGATGGCACGCGCAGGGGCGGAAGGCACGCCGGTATTCCTGATTGGCGGTAAGCCGGAGGTGCTGGCGCAGACCGAAGCGAAATTGCGCAGTCAATGGAATGTTAACATCGTGGGCAGCCAGGATGGCTACTTCAAACCAGAGGCCCGGCAGGCGCTGTTTGAACGCGTTCGCGACAGTGGAGCGAAAATCATCACCGTGGCGATGGGCTCCCCACGCCAGGAGATCCTGATGCGTGACTGCCGTCAGGTGTGTCCGGATGCCCTTTATATGGGCGTTGGCGGAACGTATGACGTCTTTACCGGCCATGTTAAGCGTGCGCCCAAAGTCTGGCAAAACCTGGGGCTGGAGTGGCTGTATCGCCTGCTATCTCAGCCGACGCGGATTACACGACAGATCCGTCTGCTTCGCTACCTTACCTGGCACTACACCGGGAAAATGTAATCAAAATGTAGCGCGATATGCTGTTCGCGCTGCAACTCCCCTGCAAAACTGCTGCGAATCTGTGCAATGCATTCATTTTTTTTATGCATCGTTTGCCATTTGCCGCATTTTAAGAAACCATTCGCCCCGTATTTTAGTACCCCTAAAAAACAATACCCGGCCTTAAGTCGGGAAACAGCAAACACAATCGAGGATCTATGGCAGAGAAAAAACCGGAGCTACAGCGTGGGCTGGAGGCTCGTCATATTGAACTGATAGCGCTGGGCGGCACTATCGGCGTGGGCCTGTTTATGGGCTCCGCAAGCACGCTCAAATGGGCAGGACCTTCGGTCTTGCTGGCTTATATCATTGCGGGATTGTTCGTTTTCTTCATCATGCGTTCGATGGGCGAAATGCTCTTCATGGAGCCTGTCACGGGTTCCTTCGCGGTTTACGCGCACCGATATATGAGCCCGTTCTTTGGCTACCTGACGGCATGGTCATACTGGTTTATGTGGATGGCGGTTGGCATCTCTGAAATCACGGCGATAGGGGTCTATGTGCAGTTCTGGTTCCCGGACATGGTCCAGTGGATACCGGCGCTGATTGCCGTGGGGCTGGTGGCACTGGCAAACCTTGCCGCGGTTCGTCTTTATGGTGAAATCGAATTCTGGTTTGCGATGATCAAAGTCACCACCATCATCGTGATGATTGTGGTCGGGCTGGGCGTTATCTTCTTCGGCTTTGGCAACGGCGGGCACGCCATTGGCTTTGGTAACCTGACCGAAAACGGCGGCTTCTTTGCGGGCGGCTGGAAGGGCTTCCTGACGGCACTGTGTATCGTTGTGGCCTCTTATCAGGGGGTCGAGCTTATCGGTATTACCGCGGGTGAAGCGAAAAACCCGCAGGTTACGCTGCGAAGCGCCGTAGGCAAGGTGCTGTGGCGTATCCTGATTTTCTATGTGGGGGCGATCTTCGTTATCGTAACCATCTTCCCGTGGAATGAAATTGGCACGACCGGTAGCCCGTTTGTCTTGACCTTCGCGAAGATTGGCATCACAGCAGCAGCAGGCATCATTAACTTTGTGGTTCTGACGGCGGCGTTGTCAGGTTGCAACAGCGGGATGTACAGCTGCGGACGTATGCTCTACGCGCTGTCCAGAAACAACCAGCTGCCAGCGGCAATGGCGAAAGTTTCGCGTGCGGGCGTACCGGTTGCGGGGGTGGCGGTGTCGATTGTGATCCTGCTGATCGGCTCCTGCCTGAACTACATCATCCCGAATCCGCAGCGCGTGTTCGTTTATGTCTACAGCGCCAGCGTGCTGCCAGGCATGGTGCCCTGGTTTGTTATCCTGATTAGCCAGCTGCGTTTCCGCCAGGCACATAAAAAGGCCATCGCCAGCCATCCGTTCCGTTCTATTCTGTTCCCGTATGCCAACTATTTGACGATGGCGTTCCTGGTTTGCGTATTAATCGGAATGTACTTTAATGAAGATACGCGCATGTCGCTGTTTGTCGGGATGATCTTCCTGGCGGCGGTGACCGCGGCGTATAAGCTTTTTGGTCTGGGCCGCCGCGCTACCTCGCAGAAAGTGGAGGAATAAGCGGCAAAATGTGCAAACCATAACCAAACGCGCATTTTTTTCAAAAAAGCACTAGACAGCGGGGTCGGAGGTACGTAATATCCAGCCCCGCAACGGCGCTAAGCGCCCGTAGCTCAGCTGGATAGAGCGCTGCCCTCCGGAGGCAGAGGTCTCAGGTTCGAATCCTGTCGGGCGCGCCATTTTAGTCCCGGCGCTAGAGCTGCGGTGGTCTGAGAAGTAGTCAGTACCGCGTGAAAGAATACAGTGGTGGCTATAGCTCAGTTGGTAGAGCCCTGGATTGTGATTCCAGTTGTCGTGGGTTCGAATCCCATTAGCCACCCCATTATTGAAAGAGTTGTGAATTGCGAAGGTGGCGGAATTGGTAGACGCGCTAGCTTCAGGTGTTAGTGTTCTTACGGACGTGGGGGTTCAAGTCCCCCCCCTCGCACCACGACTTTTTAATGAATTGAACTAAAAATTCAAAAAGCAGTACATCGGCGAGTAGCGCAGCTTGGTAGCGCAACTGGTTTGGGACCAGTGGGTCGGAGGTTCGAATCCTCTCTCGCCGACCAATTTTGAACCCCGCTTCGGCGGGGTTTTTGTTTTCTGCGCCTTTCTTTCCTCTGTAGTGATTCCGCGACAACAGCCGGCTTTCTTGTCGCGATTCAGCGACACATAACACACTGAAAGTAAAAGATATAATAATTTGGCAGCTTTCGTGTCTCCTCCAGACGACATTTCGTCGTGTTTATCAGCAGGTTGTAGGGTCTAAGATACCGCTCAACAACATAATTTCCTTTTATCTTAAAATGTTGCGCGATGTAAAAGTTCTGCGTGTCAAGTTGGCACGTTACGTGCAATAATATACGTGTAGATGCTCATTCCATCTCTTATGTTCGCCTTAGTGCCTCATAAACTCAGGAATGACGCAGAGCCATTTACGGTGCTTATCGTCCACTGACAGATGTCGCTTCGGCCTCATCAGACACCATGGGCATAACGTTGAGTGAAGCACCAAATATGTTGTCTTACAGACCTGTTTTAACGCCTGCTTTTATAGCAGGCGTTTTTTTATGCCTTATTCCCGGTAAACGTACATGATCAGGGCGACCAGTATCAGAGCGGCTGACGAAACGCTGTAAAGCGCCTGTACGGATCCAAACCCTGCCGCCGCCATCGCGGCAATACCGGTGAAAAGCGAGGCACTGAGCGTTTGCCAGCGCCAGGCTTTACTGCTGGCCGAAGCCATGTGTGTGGTTTGAAAACTGCTGAGTACGGCAAACGTGCCGGCCGCAAAGAGAACATTTGAGGCCAGGTGTGCGACAAATATCATCCCCAGCGCGCATGCCATCCACCCGGACAACAGCGGGAGCATCCCATACGCAGCAAGGAAGATGCCGAGACACAGTAAAATCCGTGGCGTGTGTGCTGCAAAACGCGTCAGGCTGTCTCTTTTTAGCAGTAGGGGACCGCAAAGTTGTCCCATGCTCCTTGCAAAAAGCAGTGGCAAAGCAAGGCTGGCCGCATCCTGAGGATGGATCTGCTGTGCCATTGCCGGAAGAAGCGCCATGGCCGGTGAACCGACGGCGGCCAGCGCAGGCAAAATCAGCAAACTGCGTTTCTGCCGGATGGTCAACATCTGCCAGCGTAAAGCCGCAGGCGCTTTCTCTTCAGTGGGGACTGCCAGTGTGGGCGCTAAAAATACACGACCCGCCAGCCAGAGCATGAACAGCGATCCGAGAAAGCTGATGGCATCAATGGCCAGCAAGGCGAGGATGGCGATCTTCTGGAAAAGTACCATCCCCAGTCCGGTGCCTAACAAAACCTGAGCGGCAAAAAACACATTCTCGAGGCAGGTTGCGGCAGGCAGTTCTGCTTCTCTGAGTCCGCGTTTAAAGAGCAGCGTCAGCGCAGGCCAGCTCATCCCGTTGAGCAGTGCTTCGGTGGACTGCACGGCCAGTAACGCAGGGATACTGTGATAGTGCACGCCGAGCAGGGGAAAGAGCAGGGCCAGTAAGCCAAGCCCCTCGGTGAGTATCAACAGGGGTATCGGAGAATAGCGCGTGCACAGCTTTTCACTGATGAGGCTGCCGATAAAGCCAGGTAGCGTGGCGAAAAGAAAGGCGAGGGTAAGCAGCGCGGGCGGGGCGGACCATGCTAATAGTAAGCCGAAGACCACCACCTGGGTGACGCCATTTCCCAGTGATGTAAAGATAAAGGCACAGGCCAGCAGGCGCAGCCAGCGGTGGCAGCGCAGCGCTTCAATAAGCGCGTACAAAAGGGAGTTCATGACGATTTCCTTTCAAAAACGATTCAGTCCACGCGGCACTCGTCGCGTGTATGGAAAAAAGTTAATGAAAAGACGTCGTTACATTGGCGGGTTCGTTTTAGATGATGTGGTAAAGAATGTAGCAGGCGAAGGGGAATAAAAAAAGGAGGCCGTCTGGCCTCCTTGTTATTTATTGCTGGCTGCCATTATTTTGCAGCGTTAATAACAGTCCATCGCGGCGCATGGCGGCGGCCTCTTCCGGCTTGTGCTGCTTGTCCAGCGAATCGGCAAGCCACGCGTAGTCAAACGCGTCCGGGCGCTGTTTCAGCGCTGCACGGAAGGCGAGACTCGCTTCCTGCCATTCACCGTGCTTCATCAGCGACTGGCCCAGCGTACTCCACAGCAGTGGACGGTCGCCGACGGCTTTAATCTGCTGACGCAGCATTTTTTCAATTTGCTCAGGGTTATTGGTTCTCAGACGTGGGATCACCATAACCAGGCGATCGTCATACTGTCGCTTCAGTCCGTCGAGGAGGATCTCCTGCGCCGTGTCATGATCGTCACATTCAATCAGATGTTCTGCCATCGCAACCTGCAACGGAACCTGCTGACGCGTTTTCCGGCTCTGATTCTTCCACCAGGTTTTCAGGCCATCGCTGCCGAGATCGGCACGCGCCTGATCCATCAGGCCAATCCATGCCAGACGCTGGAGTTCATCACGATGCTCATCATCACCGACGTCGGCTTTGGCCATCGACGGAATGATATCCAGCAGTGAACCCCAGGCACCGGTGCGAATATAGGCCTGCTCGGCAAGACGCAGCACTTCCGGGTGGCGTGGCGAGACTTCCAGCAGACGGTCGATACCGTGACGCGCGGCGTGGTTTTCGTTGCGGGCCAGCTGCAGGCGAACGCGGGTGATCTCAACGGGAATCGGGTCTTTCGGCGAAAGTTCTGACGCGCGTTCCAGGTGCTGGTTGGCGCGGGCTTCGTCACCCCGCTGTTGCGCTGCCTCGGCGGCCAGCAGATAGTTCACCACCGGCTGTTCGGCGTGGTCAGCATTTTTCGACATCAGCTTTTCAACTTGCTGATAGTCACCCTCGGCCAGCTTAAGCAGTGCCTGCTCAGTCTGCTTACGGGCGCGGCGGCGTTTACGGCCAACGAACCAGCCACGCGTATGCGCACCGGTACGGAAAATTCGGCGCAGGATCCACTCCACCGCAAGGAGCACCACCACCCCGAGGATCAGAATGATCACCAGACCCGTTACGCTGGTTTCGATGTTGTAGTTATCGGTCTGGATCAGGACGTAACCCTGATGACCGGCAAGCATCGGCCCCAGCACGATCCCGGCGATCAGCAGGATGAAGAGTAAGAGTACTTTAAGCATCATTACTCTCCTTGTGGCGCGCTTTCAGGCGCTGGCGCGGCGGCAGGGGCCTGGGCGTGAGGTTCTGCCGGAACGCCCGGCTGCGCCAGCAGGTTGCGCACGCGCGTCTGCATCAGTTTCTCCAGAATCGGCTGGCTTTCCAGCTTATCCGGCACGTTCATGGTGATGTTCTGCTGGCTCAGTTTATCAATGTCATCGAGGAAAGCCGTGGTCGTGGCATCATCGGTATTGTAGTAAGCACGTACCCATGTCGAGACGTTATCAAGCGCCTGTTTGTAGGTTTCTTCCTGATGACGCGGCACGGCCTGGGCCGCCACCAGCAGGCGGGAGCGAATGTTTTCGCGCAGATAAATGTCCTGATTCGGCGCTAACAGCGGAACGGCGGTTTCGTCGCGGCGGCGGATAGTAATGAAGCTATCCATAAAGTTCTGCCAGCTTTTTTGCAGATTCACGCGCCATTCGCTCAGGGAGCTGGAAAGCTCGGTGCCGTCAGAATCCATCGGGGAGTCATCGTCGTTGTTATCCGCCAGCTGCAGGTTATCAATCTGGTTTGAAAGCTGATTGACCTTCAGGATGATGCCATCGTAGTCCACCTGCGAAACGGCAGAGAGGCTGGCGATATCTTCGGTAATGGCACGACGCGCGGTAATGAGGCTCGGATCGTTCATGTCTGCCAGGCTCGCATCAGCGCTTTTCAGCAGCGCGGCGGCGGTGGTGACGTCCTGATCGCTCCAGAGCTTACGTCCGGCCAGCTTCACCAGGAAATCGGCCTGCGAGAGCAGCCAGGTTTTGGCATCGGTACCGGAAATCGTGGCGACTTTCTGCTGCACGTCGTCCAGCTGTTTGGTCAGCTCTTCCTGTTTGCTGTTCGCCTCAGCGAGCGCCGCGGACTGCTGTTTAATCACCGTTTCCAGTTCAGTTTTCTGCGTCTCCTGCGCTTTTTGCAGGGCGGTAAGCTGATTGACCAGCGTGTCGTTGGTCGCCGTCTGGCTGGAACCTTGCTGTTTCACCAGGCCATAGAGACCAACGCCGGCGGCCAGCGCAATGGCGATGGCTATCGCGCTCAGCGCGAGGCTGGTTTTATTGCTGCCGTTCTTCTTCTCAACGGTTTTCTCAGTCGTTTCTGACTGCGGCGTGATGTCCACAGTCTCCCTGGTCTCTTCAACCACGGCGGAGGATTTATCGTGTTCCGTCATTATGGCTTCCCATTATGAGAGTTATTGTAATGCGCGCAGCAGCGCATCGTTGTCAGCGTTATCAGCGATCCGAATATCTTGCCAGCCCAGTTCCCGGGCCTGGTTCGCCAGACGCTCACTGACGACCAGAAGCCGGCAGTGGAGTAACCAGTTTTCACGATACCAAAGGGGCACCAGCGACCAGAGCTGCTGCAGCATTTCGCCGCTGGTCACCACCAGGGTCGTAATACCGCGCATATGCCAGCGCATCGCCTCTTCCGCACCATCGTAATGTTTTGCACAACGCTGATAGCATTCGCAGAACGTGACCTCAGCCCCGCGTTCCCGCAGCGTTTCGCCCAACAGTTCGCGCCCGCCGTTACCGCGTAAAATGAGTGCACGCTTTCCGGCAATAGTTTGTAATTCAGGTAATTGTAGCAAGACTTCGCTGATTTCCCGATCTAACGGGTAACGAACGTCTGTTCCGCTTACGGTATGTAGCGCCAGTGCCGTTGTACGACCAATCGCAAAATAGTGAGGAGCGGTTGGCCAGTTAAGCCCGTGCTGTTGCAGCTGTGCCTGGGCAAATTCCACCGCATGTTGCGACAGCGCAAACAGCAAGTCGCCCTGCTGGAGGGTATTCATATGGTCGGCAAGCGCGGACAGCTCCCGACCGGGGGAGAATTCAATGAGCGGAAAACTCCAGGCCACCTGCCCCAGTGCGCGCAGACGGCTCACTAATTGCTCTCCTGCGGGAGAAGGGCGGGTGACAAGAATACTCATGCAGGGGGTTCTCCATTATAAACCTCAGCCAGGATCTCACGGGCGCCGTTATCCAGCAGCTCTTCTGCCAGCGACACGCCAAGCTGTTCGGCATCTTGCGCTTTACCACGACGTTCGCCGCGGACCATCTGTGAACCGTCCGGTGCGCCAACCAGCGCTCGCAGCCACAGTTCACCGTTAATTAATTCAGCATAGCTGCCAATCGGCACCTGACACCCTCCTTCGAGGCGGGTGTTCATGGCGCGCTCGGCGTTAACGCGGATGGCTGTCTCGTCATGGTTCAGCGGGGCAAGCAGCGCGCGGGTACGCTCATCATCCAGACGGCATTCAATGCCGACGGCACCCTGACCCACGGCCGGCAACGACAGCTCAGGCGGCAACGCGACGCGAATGCGCGACGTCAGCCCCAGGCGCTTCAGACCCGCAACCGCGAGGATAATGGCATCGTAATCGCCGTTATCCAGCTTGCTCAGACGCGTACCAACGTTACCGCGCAGCGAACGAATGATCAGGTCCGGACGACGTTCTGCCAGCTGACACTGACGACGTAAACTGGACGTGCCAACCACGCTGCCTTCTGGCAACGCATCGAGCGAATCATAGTGATTGGAGACAAACGCATCGCGCGGATCTTCACGCTCGCAAATGGTCACCAGCCCCAGCCCTTCCGGGAACTCGACGGGCACATCTTTCATCGAATGTACGGCGATATCGGCGCGGTTCTCAAGCAATGCCAGTTCCAGTTCTTTGACAAACAGGCCCTTGCCGCCCACTTTAGCCAGTGGCGTATCAAGGATCACGTCACCGCGCGTGACCATCGGCACCAGCTCGACGCACAATCCACTGTGGCAGGCTTCAAGGCGCTGCTTAACATAATGTGCCTGCCAGAGCGCAAGAGGGCTTTGGCGTGTGGCAATTCTCAAAACATTGTCTAACATGCTTGTTACCGTCATTATCAATCGCTAACCATCCTAACATTGTTGACTCTGGGATGGCAGTTTTACGGTGATGAAGAAGAGAGGGACAGGGCGGGGTTCTCGTCAGCCACAGTCGTATTAAGGAATTTACACGTACAGAACGGTGCTACACTGTATGTAGCGCATCTTTCTTTACGGTCAACCGGCAAGGTGTTAAATTGATCACGTTTTAGACCATTTTTTCGTCGGTACCACCATAATGATAAGGGCGAAAAAAGGTAACGGTTCTCTTTTTGTAATACTGCGGGTCCGCTGTTATTTCTGTTTTGAATAGCGTGCGACACCCGGAAACATCAGGCGATACGTCTTGTACCTCTATATTGAGACTCTGAAACAGAGACTGGATGCCATAAACCAACTGCGTGTCGATCGCGCGCTTGCTGCTATGGGCCCTGCTTTCCAGCAGGTATACAGTCTTCTGCCGACATTATTGCACTATCACCATCCGCTGATGCCTGGCTACCTTGACGGTAACGTTCCCAGAGGCATCTGTCTTTTCACGCCTGATGAAACCCAACAACACTACCTGACCGAACTTGAACTCTACCGTGGCATGCCGCCGCAGGAATCACCGAAAGGTGAACTGCCGATTACAGGCGTTTACACCATGGGCAGTACCTCCTCGGTTGGGCAAAGCTGTTCTTCGGACCTGGACATCTGGGTCTGTCATCAGTCCTGGCTCGATAACGACGAGCGTCAGCTGCTGCAGCGAAAGTGCAGCCTGCTGGAAAGCTGGGCCGCGTCGCTTGGCGTAGAAGTCAGTTTCTTCCTGATTGATGAAAATCGTTTCCGTCATAACGAAAGTGGCAGTCTGGGTGGTGAAGATTGCGGCTCAACCCAGCACATCTTACTGCTGGATGAGTTTTACCGTACTGCCGTTCGCCTGGCCGGTAAGCGTATTCTGTGGAATATGGTGCCCTGCGACGAAGAAGAGCATTACGACGATTACGTAATGTCGTTGTACTCCCAGGGTGTGCTGACACCAAATGAATGGCTGGATCTGGGTGGCCTCAGTTCGCTTTCCGCCGAAGAGTACTTTGGCGCGAGCCTCTGGCAGCTCTATAAAAGCATTGATTCGCCGTATAAGGCCGTGCTGAAAACCCTGCTGCTGGAAGCCTATTCCTGGGAATACCCCACGCCGCGTTTGCTGGCGAAAGATATCAAGCAGCGTCTGCACGACGGAGAAATTGTCTCCTACGGGCTGGATGCTTACTGCATGATGCTTGAACGCGTCACCGAATACCTGAAAGCCATTGATGACACCACGCGTCTCGATCTGGTGCGTCGATGTTTCTATCTCAAAGTCTGTGAAAAACTCAGCCGCGAACGCGCATGCGTGGGCTGGCGTCGTGAAGTGGTCAGTCAGTTGGTTAAAGAGTGGGGATGGGACGAAGAACGTCTGTCGATGCTTGATAACCGCGCCAACTGGAAAATCGATCAGGTGCGTGAAGCGCACAACGAACTGCTCGACGCCATGATGCAAAGCTACCGCAACCTTATCCGCTTTGCGCGTCGTAACAATCTCAGCGTTTCCGCCAGCCCGCAGGATATCGGGGTGTTGACGCGTAAACTGTACGCGGCGTTTGAAGCATTGCCGGGTAAAGTCACGCTGGTTAACCCGCAGATTTCACCGGACCTGTCAGAACCGAACCTGACCTTTATCTATGTGCCGCCGGGCCGCGCAAACCGCACCGGGTGGTACCTGTACAACCGTGCGCCAAGCATGGACTCGATCATCAGCCATCAGCCGCTGGAATATAACCGCTACCTGAACAAGCTGGTGGCCTGGGCCTGGTTCAACGGCCTGCTGACCTCGCGTACCCGACTGTTTATCAAAGGCAACGAGGTTGTCGATTTAGCCAAACTGCAGGAGATGGTGGCGGATGTCTCCCACCACTTCCCGCTGCGTCTGCCGGCACCGACGCCAAAAGCGCTCTACAGTCCGTGTGAAATTCGCCATCTGGCGATCATCGTCAACCTGGAATATGACCCGACGGCGGCCTTCCGCAATCAGGTGGTCCATTTTGATTTCCGCAAGCTGGATGTCTTTAGCTTTGGCGAGCAGCAAAACTGCCTGGTGGGCAGCGTAGACCTGCTGTACCGCAACTCGTGGAACGAAGTGCGTACTCTGCACTTCAACGGCGAGCAGGCGATGATCGAAGCGCTGAAAACGATTCTTGGCAAGATGCATCAGGATGCTGCGCCGCCGGACAGCGTTGAGGTGTTCTGCTATAGCCAGCATCTGCGCGGTCTGATCCGTACCCGTGTGCAGCAGCTGGTTTCGGAGTGCATCGAACTGCGCCTCTCCAGTACCCGTCAGGAAACCGGTCGCTTTAAAGCGCTGCGCGTCTCCGGACAGACCTGGGGCCTGTTCTTCGAGCGCCTGAATGTTTCAGTACAGAAGCTGGAAAACGCCATCGAGTTCTACGGCGCCATTTCGCACAACAAGCTGCATGGCCTGTCAGTGCAGGTGGAAACCAACCACGTGAAACTGCCACAGGTCGTGGATGGCTTTGCGAGCGAAGGGATTATTCAGTTCTTCTTTGAAGAGTCGGGTGACGACGCCGGTTTCAACATCTACATCCTGGATGAGACGAACCGCGCTGAGGTTTATCACCACTGTGAAGGCAGTAAAGAGGAGCTGGTGCGCGACGTCAGCCGCTTCTATTCGTCCTCACATGACCGCTTTACCTACGGCTCCAGCTTCATCAACTTTAACCTGCCGCAGTTCTACCAGATTGTGAATGTAGACGGACGTTCGCAGGTGATTCCGTTCCGTACGCAGGCCGTTACGCCAGCGGTTCCGGCCAGCCAGGACACTACCCCGCTGTTGCAGCAGTATTTCTCCTGACAATTTTTGCCCGGTATGCAGCGCACCACCGGGCAAAACAGACTCAACGAAAACGCACGTCTTCGCCTGCCTGCGCGGTCGCCGCCTGTTCCAGCAGATCCCAGAACGTTTCGCCGCTACGGTCACACACCCATTCACCCTCTTTCAGATCAAAATGGTAGCCACCCTGTTTGGCGGCCAGCCAGACCTGGTGAAGCGGCTCCTGGCGGTTAATAATAATTTTGCTGCCGTTTTCGAAGCTCAGGGTCAGAATGCCGCCGTTGATCTCACAATCGATATCGCTGTCGCCGTCCCAGTCGTCAAGCCGCTCTTCGATGGTCATCCATAAGGTGTCTGCAAGGCGATGGAATTCACTGTCGTTCATGGTTTTGTTCCTGTTTTTCGTGATGCCGGCAGTATAACGCTAAATAATTCCCGTTGCAGGAAAGCGGCAAACTCTTGCTTTTGTGTCTTCTCCTGCGATGATAGAAACAGATTTGAACTTACGGGCAACTTTATAATGAAAAACGTTTTCCGAACGCTTGCCGTTCTCATCACGCTGTTTAGTCTGACGGGCTGTGGACTGAAGGGACCGCTTTACTTCCCGCCAGCGGATAAAACGGCGCCGCCGCCGACGAAACCTGTGCAAAGCGGTATTGAGTCTTCCACGCCAGACACGAACGATCGTGGCAATAATGGTGGTCCGACTCAGGTTAATCTCTGACGATTACGTTCTGTACCCGCGCAATGGAGCGAATGATGCAGTTCTCTAAGATGCATGGCCTTGGCAACGATTTTATGGTCGTCGACGCGGTAACGCAGAATGTCTTTTTCTCCCCGGAACTGATCCGCCGCCTGGCGGATCGGCATCTGGGCGTGGGGTTCGATCAGCTGCTGGTGGTTGAGCCGCCGTACGATCCTGACCTCGATTTCCACTACCGTATTTTTAACGCTGACGGCAGTGAAGTCTCCCAGTGCGGCAACGGTGCGCGCTGTTTTGCCCGCTTTGTCCGCCTGAAAGGGCTGACGAACAAGCGCGATATCCGCGTCAGTACCGCGAATGGTCGCATGGTGCTCAGCGTCACCGATGACGATCTGGTTCGCGTGAATATGGGCGAGCCGAACTTTGAACCTTCCGCTGTGCCGTTTCGCGCAAACAAAGCGGAAAAGACCTATATTATGCGTGCGGCCGAGCAGACAGTATTGTGTGGCGTCGTCTCGATGGGAAACCCGCACTGCGTGATTCAGGTTGATGATGTAGAGACCGCCGCCGTTGAAACCCTCGGCCCGGTGCTGGAAAGCCATGAACGCTTCCCGGAACGCGCGAACATTGGTTTTATGCAGGTGGTGAAGCGTGAACACATCTGTCTGCGGGTGTATGAACGCGGCGCGGGCGAAACCCAGGCCTGCGGAAGCGGTGCCTGCGCGGCAGTGGCCGTCGGCATCGCTCAGGGGTTACTGGCAGAAGAGGTTCGCGTGGAGTTACCAGGCGGTCGTCTTGATATCGCCTGGAAAGGACCGGGTCATCCGCTGTTTATGACTGGCCCGGCGGTACATGTCTATGACGGGTTTATCCATCTATGAAGCAACCAGGGGAAGAACTGCAGGAAACGGTGACGGAACTGGACGACAGTGCTGTTGTTGATTATCTGCTGAACAATCCCGCGTTTTTTATTCGCAATGCACGTCTTGTCGAACAGATGCGCGTGCCGCATCCGGTGCGCGGGACCGTGTCGCTGGTCGAATGGCACATGGCCCGCGCGCGCAACCACATCAATCAGCTTGAAGAGAACATGACGCTGCTCATGGAACAGGCGAACAATAACGAAAGCCTGTTCTATCGACTGCTGCATCTGCAGGCGCGTCTGGCCTCGGCCCACAGCCTTGACGAGTTTCTCAGCCGTTTCCACCGCTGGGCGCGAGAACTGGGGCTTGCAGGCGCAACCCTTCGTCTCTTCCCCGACCGCTGGCGCATTGGTGCACCGTCTGGTTTCACCCATCTGGCACTGAGCCGTCAGGCGTTTGAGCCGCTACGTATTCAGCGCCTGGGTCATCAACATCACTATCTGGGGCCGCTGAACGGACCAGAACTGCTGGTGGTATTGCCAGAAGCCAAAGCGATTGGTTCGGTGGCCATGTCACTGATGGGGCGCGATGGTGACTTAGGCGTGATGTTATTTACCAGTCGCGACGCGCATCACTATGAGCAGGGGCAAGGTACGCACCTGTTGCAGGAGATCGCCCTGATGCTGCCTGAGCTGCTGGAGCGCTGGATTGAGCGCGTATGACGGACGGACTTCTTGCCACTGACGTCGCGCGATTTCTGCGCTACCTGGGGGTTGAACGTCAGCTTAGCCCCATAACGCTGCTGAACTATCAGCGTCAGCTTGATGCCATCATGCAGATTGCCGATGAAATCGGCCTGAAAAGCTGGCAACAATGTGACGCTGCGACGGTTCGTGGCGTCGTCGTGCGTAGCCGCAGGAAAGGGTTAGGTCCGGCGAGTCTGGCGCTCAGGCTCTCTGCCCTGCGCAGTTTCTTCGACTGGCTGGTGAGCCAGGGCAGCCTTAAAGCCAACCCGGCGAAAGGCATTGCCACGCCAAAAGCACCGCGTCATCTGCCTAAAAATATCGACGTCGATGATGTCAATCGCCTGCTGGATATCGATCTTAACGATCCGCTGGCGGTGCGTGACCGCGCGATGCTGGAGGTGATGTATGGTGCCGGACTGCGTCTGTCAGAACTGGTCAACCTCGATATAAAACATCTCGATCTGGACACCGGCGAAGTGTGGGTGATGGGCAAGGGCAGCAAAGAGCGCCGCTTGCCGATTGGTCGCAACGCTGTCGCCTGGATTGAGCACTGGCTTGACCTGCGCGGGCTGTTTGGCGCGGAAGAAGATGCGCTGTTCCTGTCGAAACTCGGCAAGCGGATCTCGGCGCGTAACGTGCAGAAGCGTTTTGCGGAGTGGGGCATTAAGCAGGGGCTGAACAGCCATGTTCACCCGCACAAGCTGCGCCACTCTTTTGCGACCCACATGCTTGAATCAAGCGGCGATCTGCGCGGTGTGCAGGAACTGCTCGGCCACGCGAATTTGTCCACCACCCAAATTTATACCCACTTAGACTTCCAGCACCTTGCCTCGGTGTATGACGCGGCGCATCCACGCGCCAAACGGGGGAAATAATGCGTTTTTACCGCCCACTGGGTCAGATTTCAGCCCTTACCTTTGACCTTGATGACACCCTTTATGATAACCGCCAGGTGATCCTGCGTACCGAGCAGGAGTCGCTGGCGTTTGTGCAGAACTATCACCCGGCGCTGAAGACGATGCAGAACAAGGACTTCCAGCAGCTGCGTCAGTCCCTGCGGGAGACCGAGCCGGACATTTACCATGACGTGACCGAATGGCGTCGACGTGCGGTTGAGCAGGCGATGCTGAATGTTGGTATGAGCGCGCGTGATGCGGCGATAGGGGCTGAAGCGTCCATGGAAAACTTCGCCAAATGGCGCAGCCGTATTGATGTGCCACAGGAGACCCACGATACGCTGGCCGCGCTGGCAGAGAAGTGGCCGCTGGTGGCGATTACCAATGGCAATGCCCAGCCTGAGCTGTTTGGTCTTGGCGATTATTTTGAGTTTGTGCTGCGCGCGGGCCCGCACGGGCGCTCGAAACCGTTTAACGATATGTATCACCTGGCGGCGGAAAAACTGAACCTGCCGCTCGGCGAAATGTTGCATGTGGGTGATGACCTGACCACGGACGTGGCCGGGGCGATCCGCTGCGGCATGCAGGCCTGCTGGATCAAGCCGGAAAACGCTGACCTGATGACAACGCCGGACAGCCGTCTTCTGCCGCACGTGGAAATTTCACGGTTGGCATCCCTCACGACGCTGATATAATCATCAATTGTTCTGTATAAATTAACAGGGTTTTGGCGAAGGAATCACATTCGCCTGCCTGACATTACGTGACGGTGCCAATGGACGTTTCTTACCTGCTCGACAGCCTTAATGACAAACAGCGTGACGCGGTTGCCGCTTCGCGCACCAACATGCTGGTGCTGGCTGGGGCGGGCAGTGGTAAGACACGCGTGCTGGTACACCGTATTGCGTGGCTGCAGAGCGTGGAAAACTGCTCGCCGTACTCCATTATGGCGGTGACGTTTACCAACAAGGCGGCGGCAGAAATGCGCCACCGAATCGCACAGCTGATGGGCACCAGCCAGGGCGGCATGTGGGTGGGGACTTTCCACGGTCTGGCGCATCGCCTGCTGCGGGCGCACCATATGGACGCTAACCTGCCGCAGGATTTCCAGATCCTCGACAGCGAAGATCAGCTGCGTCTGCTGAAGCGTCTTATCAAGGCGATGAATCTCGACGAGAAGCAGTGGCCGCCGCGTCAGGCAATGTGGTACATCAACGGCCAGAAAGACGAAGGGCTGCGTCCGCACCATATTCAGAGCTTCGGCAACCCGGTCGAGCAAACCTGGCAGAACGTTTATAAAGCCTATCAGGAGGCGTGCGATCGCGCAGGTCTGGTGGACTTTGCTGAGCTGCTGCTGCGTGCGCACGAGCTGTGGCTCAACAAACCGCATATCCTGCAGCACTATCGTGAACGCTTCACCAATATTCTGGTGGACGAATTCCAGGATACCAACAACATCCAGTATGCATGGATCCGCCTGCTGGCCGGTGATACCGGCAAGGTGATGATCGTCGGTGATGACGATCAGTCCATCTATGGCTGGCGTGGGGCGCAGGTGGAAAACATTCAGCGCTTCCTCAATGATTTCCCCGGTGCTCAGACCATCCGTCTGGAGCAGAACTACCGTTCGACCAGCAACATTCTGAGCGCCGCCAACGCCCTGATTGAGAACAACAACGGGCGTCTGGGTAAAAAGCTGTGGACCGATGGCGTTGACGGTGAACCGATCTCTATCTACTGCGCATTCAACGAACTTGATGAAGCGCGCTTTGTGGTGAACCGTATTAAAACCTGGCAGGACAACGGTGGCGCGCTGGAGCAGTGTGCCATTCTCTATCGCAGCAACGCCCAGTCGCGCGTGCTGGAGGAGGCGTTGCTGCAGGTGAGTATGCCGTACCGCATTTACGGCGGCATGCGCTTCTTCGAACGTCAGGAGATCAAAGACGCGCTCTCGTATCTGCGTCTGATCGCAAACCGTAATGACGATGCGGCGTTTGAGCGCGTGGTGAACACCCCAACCCGCGGCATCGGTGACCGTACCCTGGACGTGGTGCGTCAGGCCTCCCGCGATCGCCAGCTGACACTCTGGCAGGCGTGCCGCGAGCTGTTGCAGGAGAAAGCGCTCGCCGGACGTGCAGCCAGCGCCTTACAACGCTTCCTGGAGCTGATTGATGCCCTGGCACAGGAAACGGCCGATATGCCTCTGCACGTACAGACCGACCGGGTGATTAAAGACTCCGGTCTGCGCACCATGTATGAGCAGGAGAAAGGCGAAAAGGGCCAGACCCGTATTGAGAACTTAGAGGAACTGGTGACGGCAACGCGCCAGTTCAGCTACAACGAAGAAGACGAAGATTTGATGCCGCTGCAGGCGTTCCTCTCCCACGCGGCGCTGGAAGCGGGTGAAGGGCAGGCAGACACCTGGCAGGATGCGGTTCAACTTATGACCCTGCACTCCGCCAAAGGTCTGGAGTTCCCGCAGGTGTTTATCGTCGGGATGGAAGAGGGGATGTTCCCGAGCCAGATGTCGCTGGATGAAGGTGGGCGTCTGGAGGAGGAGCGTCGTCTGGCCTATGTTGGCGTGACGCGCGCGATGCAAAAGCTGACGCTGACCTATGCCGAAACCCGACGCCTGTACGGTAAAGAGGTGTATCACCGTCCGTCGCGCTTTATCGGCGAACTGCCGGAAGAGTGCGTGGAAGAGGTGCGCCTGCGCGCCAGTATCAGCCGCCCGGTCAGCCATCAGCGTATGGGCTCGCCGATTGCTGAAACGGACACCGGCTACAAGCTGGGTCAGCGCGTGCGTCATGCTAAGTTTGGTGAAGGCACCATCGTCAATCTGGAAGGTAGCGGCGAGCACAGCCGCCTGCAGGTGGCGTTCCAGGGGCAAGGTATCAAATGGCTGGTGGCAGCCTACGCCAGGCTGGAAACTGTGTAACTTTCAGAAAAATATCATTATTTTGTAATAATCTGCTAGCCTTATACGTTGAAGGTCAATTAATGCCCTTCAGCGTTCCGTTGCGTGTTGACGCCACTATTACTGCTGGCGTAACATGCGCGCACGATTACGCTAAGAGGACATTCGCCTTGGACACACCCAGTAGATACTGGCTCAATTCCCTGTCATCCAGGAACAACTCCTAAGGCTATCTCCTCTTGCTGATGGCCTTAGTGGTTGTCAGCGACCTGCATTATTCCCGTCGCGCTGAGTCAGGCTGTTTAATGGTCTGAAACCCAATTTGTTTCTGTGTGCCCACCGAACTGTCCGATATTTTTTGCATTGGGAGTCCCGGTCATGTTGAGCGCATTTCAACTCGAAAATAACCGACTGACTCGGCTTGAAGCCGAAGAGTCACAGCCCCTCATTGATGCCGTATGGGTGGATCTGGTCGAGCCGGACGACGATGAGCGCCTTCGCGTACAATCTGAGCTGGGGCAAAGCCTGGCAACCCGCCCGGAACTGGAAGACATCGAAGCATCTGCTCGTTTTTTTGAAGATGAAGACGGTCTGCATATTCACTCCTTCTTCTTCTTTGAAGACGCCGACGATCACGCGGGTAACTCCACCGTGGCGTTTACCATTCGTGACGGTCGCCTGTTTACCCTGCGCGAGCGTGAGCTGCCCGCGTTTCGTCTCTACCGCATGCGCGCCCGTAGCCAGGCGATGGTCGACGGTAATGCCTACGAACTGCTGCTGGACCTGTTTGAAACCAAAATCGAACAGCTGGCGGATGAAATTGAAAACATCTACAGCGACCTGGAAAAGCTGAGCCGCGTCATTATGGAAGGTCATCAGGGCGATGAATACGACGAAGCGCTCTCGACGCTGGCAGAGCTGGAAGATATCGGCTGGAAGGTTCGTTTGTGTCTAATGGATACCCAGCGCGCGCTGAACTTCCTGGTGCGTAAGGCGCGTCTGCCGGGCGGTCAGCTGGAGCAGGCGCGTGAGATCCTGCGCGATATCGAATCCCTGCTGCCGCACAATGAATCGTTGTTCCAGAAGGTCAACTTCCTGATGCAGGCAGCGATGGGCTTTATCAATATCGAGCAGAACCGCATCATCAAGATCTTCTCGGTGGTCTCGGTGGTCTTCCTGCCACCGACGCTGGTGGCCTCGAGCTACGGGATGAACTTTGAGTTTATGCCGGAGCTTAAGTGGAGCTTTGGCTACCCTGGCGCGATTATCTTTATGATCCTCGCCGGGCTGGCGCCGTACCTCTACTTCAAGCGCCGTAACTGGCTGTAAACTTCAGGCGGGTGGCGTTGTGCCTGCCCGCCTCATCACCGCTTACAATCCTTTGCGCGTTCTGCGCTGGGTATAAAGGGCGTCTGCAACAAAAATCGCCAGCGCCACCCAGATAAAGGCAAACGTCACCATCTTATCTGCGCCCGGTACTTCGCCGTAAAACACTACTGCCAGCAGGAACATCAGCGTCGGACCGATGTACTGAAAGAAGCCCAGCGTGGAGAGACGCAGGCGCGTCGCGGCACCGGTGAAGCACAGCAGAGGAATGGTGGTTACCACACCGGCCGCCATCAGCATCAGATTCAACGACAACGGGTTACTGCCCATATGGCTGGTTGCGCTGTCGGCAATACCAAACAGGTAAATCGCCGCGACCGGCAATAGCCACAGGGTTTCAAACAGCATCCCGGTCTGCGCTTCCACGGCTATTTTCTTCCGGACCAGCCCGTAAAACGCAAAGCTGAACGCCAAACCCAGAGCGATCACGGGCAGCGAACCGAAGGTCCACAGTTGAACCAGCACGCCGCAAAAAGCGAGGATGACCGCCAGCCACTGCATGCGACGGAAGCGCTCGCCCAGGAAAATCATGCCCAGAACAATGTTGACCAGGGGATTAATAAAATAGCCCAGGCTCGCTTCGAGCATGTGATGGTTATTGACTGCCCAGATAAAGAGCAGCCAGTTGCCGCCTATCAGCACGGCTGAGAGGGCCAGCAGGAACACCTTTTTCGGCGTTTTCAGCAGCGTTTTGACGCCAGACCACTGACGGCTAACGCTCATCAGCGCGATCATAAAGAAAAACGACCAAATCACACGGTGTGTGAGGATCTCGTCAGCGGGTACGTAAGCGATAAACTTGAAGTACGCCGGTGCGATACCCCAAATAAAATAAGCGGCAAGGGCGAGTAGTACGCCCTGCCGCGTTTGTTTAGCATCCATCGGGATAATCCGTTACAAAAAAGTGAATTAATTTTACCCGATTTTAGGGTTTCAACCCACCATATAAGTGGCAGTTGCGCTGGCGATATAGACCTGCTCTTCGTTATGCAATTCAACGCGGGCGACGGCAACCTTATTCCCGGCGCGCAGCAGGCTGCTGGTGGCGGTAAAACGGTTTCCGCGCCCGGGACGCAGGTAATCGACGCGTAAATCGATGGTGCCCATACGCGACAAACGCTGGCGCAACTCGTCTTCATTGATGGTGTCATGGCGCGTCAGCGTACTGCCCACACAGACCAGGCCCGCCGCCACATCCAGCGCTGAGGCAATCACCCCGCCGTGCAAAATACTCTGCGCCCAGTTGCCTACCATCATCGGCTGGTTGTTGAAGCTGAGCTGGGCAAACGCTTTCTCGTAGCGCTCGAGTTCCAGACCCAGTGCACGGTTAAACGGCATATGGTAAACAAAAATCTCGCCCACGAGTTTTAACGCTTCTTCGGCGGTAAGCATGGCTGACATGAGGCATCACATCCTTATTGTTAATAAAATGTTGATTTTATGCTTCAGCAATAAGGAATTCCACTTTCAGAAACGAGGATGCAGCAGTTGTCGCAGAAGTATGTAGAATATCCGCCACATAACAATTCAACTAATTAACTCTTTGCAGGAGAACACCACCGATGCGGACGTATCTGGCCTGGTTACTGGCGGCGGTTGCGCTGCCCCTCACAGCATATGCCCAGGAAGCGACGATTAAAGAAGTTCACGATCAACCTGCCGTGCAGGGCAGCATTATCGCGAACCTTCTTCAGGAACATGATAATCCGTTCACGCTGTATCCGTATGACACCAACTACGTGATATACACGCAGACCAGCGATCTCAACAAAGAGGCGATAAGCTCCTATAACTGGTCCGATAATGCGCGTAAAGACGAAGTGAAGTTCCAGTTAAGTCTCGCGTTCCCGTTCTGGCGCGGCATTCTGGGACCGAATTCGGTGCTCGGCGCCTCTTACACGCAGAAATCCTGGTGGCAGCTTTCCAACAGTGGCGAATCTTCACCGTTCCGTGAAACCAACTATGAGCCGCAGCTGTTCCTCGGTTTTGCGACCGATTATGAATTCGCGGGCTGGACGCTGCGTGACATTGAGGTGGGCTTTAACCACGATTCAAACGGACGCTCCGACCCTACCTCGCGCAGCTGGAACCGTGCCTATACGCGACTGATGGCGCAAAACGGCAACTGGATGGCGGAAGTGAAGCCGTGGTTCGTGGTGGGCGATACCGACGACAACCCGGATATCACCAAATATATGGGTTACTATCAGCTCAAAATCGGCTATCAGTTGGGTGACGCGGTGCTGAGCGCCAAAGGTCAGTACAACTGGAACACCGGTTACGGTGGTGCGGAACTGGGCCTCAGTTATCCGGTGAGCAAGCACGTTCGCCTCTATACTCAGGTTTACAGCGGTTACGGCGAGTCGCTTATCGATTACAACTTCAACCAGACCCGTGTAGGTGTGGGCGTGATGCTGAACGATATTTTCTAGGCAGCTCGAATGTTTTTTCGTTAAACGTTGAAGTTTCTCTCTCAGGCGCTGAAAATAGCGCCTGTTTTATTTCTGGCAAATGGGGTTAACGTGGCGCAGGCGGAAGTATTGAATCAGGAATCGCTGGCTAAACAGGTTTTGCATGAAACCTTTGGCTACCAGCAGTTCCGCCCTGGCCAGGAAACCATCATTGAAACCGTGCTGGAAGGCCGCGATTGTCTGGTGGTCATGCCTACCGGCGGCGGTAAATCCCTCTGCTATCAGGTGCCCGCGCTGGTGCTCAACGGCCTGACGGTCGTGGTATCGCCTCTTATTTCCCTGATGAAAGATCAGGTCGATCAGCTCCTTGCCAACGGCGTGGCGGCGGCCTGTCTTAACTCCAGCCAGACCCGCGAGCAGCAGCAAGAGGTCATGGCCGGTTGCCGTACCGGGCAGGTTCGCCTGCTGTATATCGCGCCGGAACGTCTGATGCTGGATAACTTCCTCGATCATCTGTCGCACTGGAATCCGGTCCTGCTGGCGGTGGATGAAGCCCACTGTATCTCCCAGTGGGGACATGATTTCCGCCCGGAATATGCGGCGCTCGGCCAGCTCCGTCAGCGTTTTCCCGAACTGCCGTTTATGGCGCTCACCGCGACGGCAGATGACACCACGCGTCAGGATATCGTCCGGCTGCTGGGGCTGAACGATCCGCTGATTCAGGTCAGCAGCTTCGACCGCCCGAACATCCGCTACATGCTGATGGAAAAATTCAAGCCGCTGGATCAGCTTCTGCGCTACGTGCAGGAGCAGCGCGGGAAGTCCGGCATCATCTACTGCAACAGCCGCGCGAAGGTGGAAGACACGGCCGCGCGCCTGCAGAACCGTGGTTTTAGCGCCGCCGCCTACCATGCCGGGCTGGAAAACGCGGTTCGCGCCGATGTGCAGGAGAAATTCCAGCGCGATGACCTGCAGATTGTGGTGGCGACGGTGGCGTTCGGAATGGGGATCAACAAGCCGAACGTGCGCTTCGTCGTACACTTCGACATTCCGCGCAATATCGAATCGTACTACCAGGAGACCGGCCGCGCCGGGCGTGATGGGCTGCCTGCAGAAGCCATGCTGTTTTACGATCCGGCCGACATGGCGTGGCTGCGCCGTTGTCTGGAAGAGAAACCGCAGGGCCAACTGCAGGATATCGAACGCCACAAGCTCAACGCGATGGGCGCGTTTGCCGAAGCGCAAACCTGCCGCCGTCTGGTGTTGCTCAACTACTTTGGTGAGGGGCGTCAGGAGCCGTGCGGCAACTGCGATATCTGTCTTGACCCACCAAAGCAATACGATGGCCTGATGGATGCGCGCAAAGCGCTCTCGACCATCTATCGTGTGAACCAGCGCTTCGGCATGGGCTACGTGGTGGAAGTGTTACGTGGGGCGAATAACCAGCGTATCCGCGACATGGGACACGATAAGCTGCCCGTCTACGGTATCGGCAAAGACCAGAGCCACGAGCACTGGGTGAGCATCATCCGTCAGCTGATTCACCTGGGCTTTGCCACGCAAAACATTGCCCAACATTCCGCGCTTCAGCTTACCGAAGCGGCACGTCCGGTGCTGCGCGGGGATATCGAACTGAAGCTCGCGGTTCCGCGCGTTGTCGCCCTGAAGCCGCGGGTGATGCAAAAATCGTACGGCGGCAATTACGACCGCAAGCTGTTTGCCAAACTGCGCAAGCTGCGTAAAGCCATTGCTGATGAAGAGAACATTCCGCCCTACGTGGTCTTCAACGATGCGACGCTTATCGAGATGGCAGAGCAGACGCCGCTCAGCGCCAGCGAAATGCTCAGCGTCAACGGTGTTGGTACGCGCAAGCTGGAACGCTTTGGCAAAGAGTTTATGGCGCTTATCCGTGCTCATGTCGACGGTGACGATGAGGAGTAGTCAGCCAGCCTAAAAAATGTCAGGATGGTGACTCACTTAATTATTTCCCTGCGAGTTAATTATGTTAATGCTATTTCTTACCGTGGCGTTAGTGCACATCGTTGCGCTCATGAGCCCGGGCCCTGACTTTTTCTTCGTGTCACAAACCGCCGTCAGCCGCTCCCGCAAAGAAGCGATGATGGGGGTGCTGGGTATCACCATGGGCGTTATGGTCTGGGCGGCCGTGGCGCTGCTTGGTCTGAACCTGATTCTGGCGAAGATGGCCTGGTTGCACAACATCATCATGGTTGGCGGGGGGCTTTACCTTTGCTGGATGGGCTACCAGATGCTGCGCGGGGCGTTGAAGAAAGAAGAGAAAAAGCCGGAAGAACCGAAAGTTGAGCTGGCAACGGGCGGCCGGAGTTTTATTAAAGGGCTGCTCACCAACCTGGCGAACCCAAAAGCGATTATCTATTTCGGCTCCGTGTTCTCCCTGTTTGTGGGTGACAACGTGGGGGCGGGTGCGCGTTGGGGCATTTTCCTGCTGATCGTGGTGGAAACTTTTGCGTGGTTTACCGTGGTTGCCAGCCTGTTTGCCTTACCGGCGATGCGCCGCGGTTACCAGCGTATTGCGAAGTGGATTGACGGCTTCGCCGGCGCGTTGTTCGCCGGCTTTGGCATTCATCTCATCATTTCTCGCTAAGCATGACGCGCTGACGCAAGCAGCGCGCCTACCAGCATAAACAGCGAACCAAAGACTTTGTTCAGGGCCTTCATCTGCTTAGGCCCTTTAATCCACACCGCAATCCGCTGCGCCAGCGTCGCGTAACCAATCATCACGATGATATCGACAACAATGGTGGTCGCACCCAGCACCACGTACTGCATGACCTGTGGCTGATGCGGGACGATAAACTGCGGGAACAGCGCGGCGAGGAAAACAATACTTTTCGGGTTGGTCAGGTTCACAAACACCGCGCGTTTAAACAGGCGTCCGCGTGTTTGCGTCTGGGCGAGCGTATTAAGATCAATTGAGCCTGCTGCACGCCACTGCTGAATACCGAGCCAAATCAGGTACGCGGCACCGGCCCATTTCAGCACATCAAAGGCCAGTACCGAGCGGGAGAACAGCGTACCCAGACCAATGCCCACCAGCACGATATGAATGCCCAGACCGGTCTGCAAACCGGCAATGGATGCCGCGGCACCGCGATAGCCGTGGTTGATGGAGGTGGTCATGGTGTTAATGGCGCCTGAACCTGGGGAAAGGCTAAGGATGATGGATGTCAGCAGATAAGCGAACCACCACTCGAAGGTCATTTGAAACTCCCGAATTGTCTGTTTTTATGCCACAATACGCTATTGTTACGTCATTTTGTGACCGGTGACGAAAAAACGATATTCCTTGGCTTACGGGGGTGGAAACCCGATGTTTCAGCAGAAAAAGGACTGGGAAACACGAGAAAACGCATTTGCTGCTTTCTCTATGGGGCCGCTGACCGATTTCTGGCGTCAGCGTGAGGAAGATGAGTTTACGGGTGTTGGCGATGTTCCGGTACGCTTTGTGCGTTTCCATGATGAGAAAAACGATCGGGTGATCGTGGTCTGTCCGGGACGTATCGAGAGCTACATCAAATACGCTGAACTGGCCTATGACCTGTTCCATCTGGGCTTCGATGTGTTGATTATCGACCATCGCGGGCAGGGGCTTTCTGGCCGCTTATTGTCGGACACGCATCGCGGTCATGTGGATAACTTCAGCGATTACGTCGACGATCTTGCCGCCTTCTGGCAGCAGGAAGTTCAGCCGGGCCCGTGGCGTAAGCGCTATATTCTGGCGCACTCCATGGGTGGGGCGATTTCGACGCTGTTTTTACAGCGCTATGACCACCAGTGTGATGCCATTGCGCTTACCGCGCCGATGTATGGCATCGTCATGCGTTTTCCGGACTGGATGGTGCGCCATATTCTCGACTGGGCTGAGGGCCATCAGCGCATTCGTGAAGGATATGCCATCGGGACAGGGCGCTGGCGCGCGCTGCCGTTTGCCCTCAACGTATTGACCCATAGCCGGCAGCGTTATCGCCGTAACCTGCGTTTTTATGCCGATGAACCGCGCCTGCGCGTCGGTGGCCCGACATATCACTGGGTGCGGGAAGGGATCCTTGCCGGTGAACAGGTGCTTGCTGGTGTTGGTAAAGATGATACGCCGACACTTCTGATTCAGGCTGAAGAAGAGCGTGTGGTGGATAACCGCATGCATGACCGCTTTTGTGAACTCCGCGCTGCCGCCGGTCACCCTTGCGAAGGGGGTAAACCGCTGGTCATCAACGGCGCGTACCATGAGATCCTTTTTGAAAAGGACGCTATGCGCTCAGTCGCGCTCAACGCCATTGTTGAATTTTTCGACAGGCATAATTGATTGTTGTTTTACCACCAGAGGTTGAAATCCCTATGTACCAGGTTGTTGCATCTGATTTAGATGGCACGCTGCTTTCGCCCGACCATACCCTGTCGCCTTACGCGAAAGAGACCTTAAAGCTTCTGACCGCCCGCGGGGTGAACTTCGTGTTTGCCACCGGCCGCCACCACGTGGACGTGGGGCAGATCCGCGATAATCTTGAGATCAAATCGTACATGATCACCTCCAACGGTGCGCGCGTGCACGATACCGATGGCAACCTGATCTTTACGCATAACCTGGATCGCGACATTGCCGCCGATCTGTTCGGCGTAGTGCATAACAACCCGGACATTATCACTAACGTTTATCGCGATGACGACTGGTTCATGAATCGCCATCGCCCGGATGAAATGCGTTTCTTCAAGGAAGCGGTATTTAACTATTCCCTGTACGAGCCAGGCCTGCTGGAGCCGGAAGGGATCAGCAAGGTGTTCTTTACCTGCGAAAGCCACGAAGCGTTGCTGCCGCTGGAACAGGCGATTAATGCGCGTTGGGGTGACCGCGTCAACGTGAGTTTCTCGACCCTGACCTGTCTGGAAGTTATGGCGGGGGGTGTTTCCAAAGGGCACGCGCTGGAAGCCGTAGCAAAACGTCTGGGCTTCGAACTGAAAGACTGTATCGCCTTCGGTGATGGCATGAACGACGCCGAGATGCTCTCTATGGCGGGCAAAGGCTGCATTATGCAGAATGCACACCAGCGTCTGAAAGACCTGCACCCGGAACTGGAAGTGATTGGGTCTAACGCTGACAACGCGGTACCAAAATACCTGCGCAAACTGTTCCTTGAATAATCTTCATTTGATTGTTTATTGCTCAGTTGTCAACTAAAGAGTTCGCTACAATGCCTGTCCTTCTTTCTGAGAGACAAGCATTGTGGCGCTACTCATTATTACCACTATCCTGTGGGCCTTCTCTTTTAGCCTGATTGGCGAGTACCTCGCCGGGCACGTCGACAGCTACTTCTCGGTGCTGATGCGCGTGGGGCTGGCGGCGCTGGTATTCCTTCCCTTCCTGCGTACACGCGGGCAATCGCTGAAGACTATTTTGCTGTACATGCTGGTGGGGGCGATGCAGCTCGGCATCATGTACCTGTTCAGCTTCCGGGCTTACGTCTACCTGTCTGTCTCTGAATTTCTGCTTTTCACCGTGCTTACGCCGCTCTATATCACGCTGATTTACGATTTGCTCAGCAAACGTCGTTTGCGCTGGGGATATCTGTTGAGCGCGGCGCTGGCGGTGATCGGGGCGGCGATTATTCGCTACGACAAAGTGAGCGACCACTTCTGGACCGGGCTGATGTTCGTGCAGTTGGCGAACCTCAGTTTTGCCATCGGTATGGTCGGGTACAAGCGCCTGATGGAAACCCGCCCGATGCCACAGCATAACGCGTTCGCCTGGTTCTATATGGGGGCGGCTATCGTCGCGGTGGCGGCATGGTTTATGCTCGGCAACCCGCAAAAGCTCCCGACGACAACCCTGCAGTGGGGCGTTCTGGTCTGGCTGGGCGTGGTGGCATCGGGGCTGGGTTACTTCATGTGGAACTACGGCGCTACGCAGGTAGACGCCGGTACGCTGGGGATCATGAACAACGTGCATGTACCTGCAGGGCTGCTGGTGAACCTTGCCATCTGGCAGCAGCAGCCTCACTGGCCGAGCTTCCTTATTGGGGGAGCAGTGATTCTGGCTTCGCTGTGGGTCCATCGCCGTTGGGTCGCTCCGCGCTCCGCACAAACGGAAGATGGTCGCACGCGTGGTTCCGCGCAGAGCGAATAAACGCTTCCGTAATCGGCTGACGCTGCTCGCCATCGCGCACGGCGGCGTACAGCCGGCTCCATAGTCCCTCACCCAGGGTTTTAGTGACAACCAGACCCTGGCGTTCAAAACTCTCCACAACCCAGTGTGGTAGCGCCGCGATGCCCATTCTGGCAGCAACCATCTGAATTAACAGCAGGGTGTTATCCACGCTTTTGAGCTGCGGGCTAATGCCGGCCGGCTGCAGGAAGTGACGCCAGATATCCAGCCGACTGCGCTGTACCGGGTAAATCAGCAGCGTTTCACTGGCTAAATCTTCCGGGGTGATACGCGTTTTACTGGCCAGCGGATGATCCGGAGCCAGCACCAGACGTACCTCATAATCAAACATTGGCGAATAGTGCAGGCCGCTGCGGGGCAGAATGTCTGAGGTCATCACCAGATCCAGTTCGCCCTGCTGGAGCGACGGCTGCGGGTCGAACGTCACGCCGGATTTGAAATCCATCTCCACCTGCGGCCACCTCTGGCGGAAGTTCTCAAGCGCGGGTGTCAGCCATTGAATACAGCTGTGACACTCAATGGCGATACGCAGTCTGGTTTGCTGCGGCTCGTTACAGGACTGCAGCGCGCTGGCTATTTGCGGCAGCACCTGATTAGCCAGCTGCAGCAGGATCTCGCCCTGAGGCGTAAAGCGTAGCGGCTGGCTCTTACGCACAAAAAGACGAAAGCCGAGGCGTTGTTCCAGATCGCTGAACTGGTGAGAAAGGGCGGACTGGGTCTGGTGCAGCGTGGCTGCCGCCGCCGCGAGAGAACCGCAATTTCGCAACGCTTGTAGCGTTTTCAGGTGTTTAATCTCGATCATGAAAGTCCTTCACTTCGCCATGAACATTTTGCGCTTGAGGAATATACAGTAACTGCCAATTATGGATGTGTAAACATCTGGATGGCTAAATACGAAAAATTCACAGGGGACACACCATGACAATTCGCAATCACACTCTCGGTTTCCCTCGCGTTGGCCTTCGCCGCGAGCTGAAAAAAGCGCAGGAAAGTTACTGGGCAGGTACCTCTGGCCGTGAAGAATTGCTGGCAGTGGGCCGCGAACTGCGTGCGCGCCACTGGGAACAGCAAAAGCAGGCGGGCATTGACCTGCTGCCCGTGGGCGATTTCGCCTGGTACGACCATGTTCTGACCACCAGCCTGCTGCTTGGCAACGTGCCGGCTCGTCATCAGAACAAAGATGGATCGGTAGATATCGACACCCTGTTCCGCATTGGCCGTGGTCGTGCGCCAACGGGAGAGCCTGCGGCAGCGGCGGAAATGACCAAGTGGTTCAACACCAACTATCACTATATGGTGCCGGAATTTGTGAAAGGCCAGCAGTTCAAACTGAGCTGGACCCAGTTGCTCGACGAAGTCGATGAAGCGCTGGCGCTGGGCCACCAGGTGAAACCGGTACTGCTGGGGCCGGTAACGTATTTGTGGCTGGGTAAAGTGAAAGGCGAGCAGTTTGACCGTCTCAGCCTGCTGAACGATATTCTGCCGGTCTACAAACAGGTGCTGATTGAACTGGGTAAACGCGGAATTCAGTGGGTGCAAATCGATGAGCCTGCGCTGGTGTTGGAGCTGCCGCAGGCGTGGCTGAAAGCGTTTAAACCCGCTTACGATGCCCTTACTGGTCAGGTGAAGCTATTGCTGACCACCTATTTTGAAGGCGTGACGCCGAACCTGAGTACCATTACTGCGCTGCCGGTGCAGGGTCTTCATGTTGACCTGGTCCACGGCAAAGATGACGTGGCCGAACTGCACAAACGTCTGCCTGAAGAGTGGTTGCTTTCGGCCGGACTGGTGAATGGCCGTAACGTCTGGCGCGCCGATCTGACCGAGAAATATGCACAGATTAAAGATATCGTCGGCAAACGTGAGCTGTGGGTGGCCTCCTCCTGCTCTCTGCTGCACAGCCCAATCGATCTGAGTGTGGAAACCCGCCTTGATCCCGAGGTGAAGAGCTGGTTTGCCTTTGCGCTGCAAAAATGTGAAGAGCTGGCGCTGCTGCGTGATGCGTTAAATAGCGGTGACACCACGGCCATTACCGACTGGAGCGCCCCCATTCAGGCGCGTCGTCATTCGGCACGCGTCCACAACCCGGCGGTCGAAAAACGTCTGGCGGCCATTACCGCGCAGGACAGCCAGCGTCAGAGCCCCTATGAGGTGCGTGCCGAAGCCCAGCGTGCCCGCTTCAACCTGCCAGCGTGGCCAACCACCACCATCGGCTCCTTCCCGCAGACGACGGAGATCCGCGGCCTGCGTCTGGATTTCAAAAAAGGCAACCTCGATGCGAATCACTACCGCACCGGTATCGCTGAGCACATCAGACAGGCGATTGTTGAGCAGGAACGTTTAGGTCTGGACGTGCTGGTACACGGTGAAGCCGAGCGTAACGACATGGTGGAATACTTCGGCGAACATCTGGACGGTTTCGTCTTTACGCAGAACGGTTGGGTGCAGAGCTATGGTTCCCGCTGTGTGAAGCCACCGGTGGTGATTGGTGACGTCAGCCGCCCGCAAGCGATCACCGTAGAGTGGGCAAAATTCGCCCAGTCCCTGACCGACAAACCGGTGAAAGGGATGCTGACCGGCCCGGTGACGATCCTCTGCTGGTCCTTCCCGCGTGAAGATGTGACCCGTGAAACCATCGCCAAACAGATTGCGCTCGCGCTGCGTGATGAAGTGGCCGATCTGGAAGCGGCGGGTATCGGCATCATCCAGATTGATGAACCGGCGCTACGCGAAGGTTTGCCGCTGCGTCGCAGTGACTGGGATGCTTATCTGAAGTGGGGTGTGGAGGCTTTCCGCCTCAACGCCGCGGTCGCGAAAGACGACACGCAGATCCACACCCACATGTGTTACTGCGAATTTAACGACATTATGGATTCGATTGCCGCGCTGGATGCCGACGTGATCACCATCGAAACGTCGCGTTCAGACATGGAACTGCTGGAGTCCTTCGAAGCGTTCGAGTATCCAAACGAAATTGGGCCGGGTGTCTACGACATCCACTCCCCGAACGTACCGAGCGTGGAGTGGATTGAAAGCCTGCTGAAAAAAGCCGCCCAGCGGATCCCGGCTGAGCGCCTGTGGGTCAACCCGGACTGCGGACTGAAAACCCGCGGCTGGCCGGAGACCCGCGCGGCACTCGCGAACATGGTCAGGGCGGCGCAGAATTTGCGTCAGGCCTGATAAATCCGAAGCCCGGCAAGGCGTAGCCGCGACCGGGCTTTTGTTTTACGCTTTTTTCCCGCCGTACTGGCTGAACCATGCCAGCATCCGCTGCCAGCCATCTTTAGCCGATTCCGCGTGATAGCTCGGACGATAGTCGGCATTAAAGGCGTGGCCGGCATCCGGATAAACAATGATTTCAGCTTTTGCATTGGCTGCACGGAGCGCATGGCGCATGGTCTCTACCGTATCAAGCGGGATCCCGGTGTCCTGGCCGCCATACAGCCCTAAAACTGGGGCATTTAACTCGGTGGCGATATCAACGGGATGCTTCGGCGAGTTCAGCGTTTTCTCCCCCACCAGTTTGCCGTACCAGGCAACGGCGGCTTTAAGCTGCGGATTATGTGCGGCATACAGCCAGCTGATACGTCCTCCCCAGCAGAAACCCGTCACCATCAGACGATGTGCGTCGCCGCCATTGCGCGCAGCCCAACTGGCCACGTGGTCCAGATCGGCCAGTACCTGTGCATCCGGCACTTTGCTGACCAGGTTGCTGAACAGCGTCGGTATATCACTGTAGTCGTTCGGATCGCCCTGACGGAAATAGAGCTCTGGCGCAACGGCCAGATAACCTTCCAGCGCCAGACGGCGGCAAAGGTCGCGAATATGTTCGTGAACGCCGAAAATTTCCTGAACCACAATCACGATGGGCAGCGGGCCGTCGGCCGATTTTGGCCGCGCGTGGTAAGCAGGCATATTCTCCCCCTGCGAGGGGATGGAGGTCTCACCTGCCGTAATGGCCTCTTCAGGTGTTGAGACGATGGTTGATGCATGGGGGGCCGCTGCAGGTGCAAAACCGGTTTTTTCAGTCATGGCATTCTCCGTACCAATGAGTTAGCGCAAAGGTAAATATAGTCACCAGGTTAACAATTCACAGTGCCTGAAACGGTCTATCTTTTGTGCAGCACCTGACGATATAACTTGTTAATGTGATGTGAATCACTATTTCATGGAAATTTACTGCAATCATTTTCATTCATGGTGAGATGTGTCACGTAATTCTGCTTACTGCTTCTGTAAAGTACCTTTTTACTTCTTCTGACTAACCGACCCACAGAGGAGTCACCTATGTCTAAGTCTGATGTTTTTCATCTCGGCCTCACTAAAAACGATTTACAAGGGGCTACGCTGGCTATCGTCCCGGGCGATCCTGAGCGTGTGGAAAAGATCGCCGCGCTGATGGATAAGCCGGTTAAGCTTGCTGCCCATCGTGAATTCACCACCTGGCGCGCTGAGCTGGATGGCAAAGCGGTGATCGTCTGTTCTACCGGTATCGGAGGCCCGTCCACCTCAATTGCTGTTGAAGAGCTGGCGCAGCTGGGTATTCGTACTTTCCTGCGTATCGGGACTACCGGTGCCATTCAGCCGCATATCAACGTTGGCGACGTGCTGGTGACAACCGCTTCCGTGCGTCTGGACGGCGCGAGTCTGCACTTTGCCCCTATGGAATTCCCGGCGGTGGCGGATTTCGAATGCACCACCGCACTGGTTGAAGCCGCGAAATCCGTTGGCGCAACCACCCACGTAGGCGTGACTGCCTCTTCTGATACCTTCTACCCAGGCCAGGAGCGTTATGACACCTTCTCCGGCCGCGTGGTAAGCCGTTTCAAAGGTTCTATGGAAGAGTGGCAGTCTATGGGCGTAATGAACTACGAAATGGAATCTGCAACCTTGCTGACCATGTGCGCAAGCCAGGGTCTGCGTGCCGGTATGGTGGCGGGCGTTATCGTCAACCGTACCCAGCAGGAGATCCCGAACGCGGAAACCATGAAGCAGACCGAAAGTCATGCGGTGAAAATCGTGGTTGAAGCAGCGCGTCACCTGATCTAATCCCTTCTTATACGAAAAAAGGCCGACCCGTTCGGCCTTTTTTTTGCGTAGCGCCTCGCAGGAAAACCCTTTCAAACTGGACGTTTATACAGCACAATTCTATTTTGTGCAGGTAATACGTTGATGCAGGGGGCATTGTGGATATCTCAATCCTGATTTATGCAGTGATTGCGCTGGTGGGCGTGGGGGCAGGCTGGCTGATTTCCAGCTACCAGCACGCGCAACAAAAGGCCGATCAGCTGGCCGAGCGCGAAGAGATAGTCGCCGATTTAAGCGCGGCAAAACAGCAGGTTGCGCTGAGCGAACACTGGCGTGACGAATGCGAACTGCTCAACAACGAGCTGCGCAATTTTCGCGATATCAACACCTCGCTGGAGGCCGATCTCCGCGAAGTGACTACCCGCCTCGAATCCACCCAGCTGCATGCGGAAGATAAAATCCGCCAGATGATGAACAGCGAGCAACGCCTCAGCGAGCAGTTCGAGAACCTCGCGAACCGCATTTTTGCACACAGCAACCGCCGCGTAGACGAACAAAACCGCCAAAGCCTGAATAGCCTGCTAACGCCCCTGCGTGAACAGCTGGACGGCTTTCGTCGTCAGGTACAGGACAGCTTTGGGCAGGAGGCTCGCGAGCGGCACACGCTGGCGCATGAAATTCGCAATCTTCAGCAGCTGAATGCGCAAATGGCGCAGGAAGCGGTCAACCTGACCCGTGCGCTGAAGGGCGATAACAAAACCCAGGGCAACTGGGGAGAAGTGGTGCTGACCCGCGTGCTGGAGGCCTCTGGCCTGCGGGAAGGGTATGAATACGAAACGCAGGTGAGTATCGAGAACGATGCCCGCTCGCGTATGCAGCCTGATGTGATTGTGCGGCTGCCGCAGGGCAAAGATGTGGTGATAGACGCCAAAATGACGCTGGTGGCTTATGAGCGCTATTTCAATGCGGAAGATGACTACACCCGCGAGTCGGCGTTGCAGGAGCACATCGCCTCCGTGCGTAACCACATTCGTCTGCTGGGCAGAAAAGACTACCAGCAGTTACCCGGCCTGCGCTCGCTGGATTACGTCCTGATGTTTATTCCGGTTGAACCCGCGTTCTTGCTGGCGCTCGACAGACAGCCTGAACTGATTACCGAAGCCCTAAAAAATAACATTATGCTGGTGAGCCCCACCACGCTGCTGGTGGCATTGCGCACCATTGCCAACCTGTGGCGCTATGAACATCAGAGCCGCAATGCGCAGCAGATTGCCGATCGTGCCAGCAAGCTTTACGACAAAATGCGCCTTTTTGTGGATGATATGTCCTCGGTTGGGCAAAGCCTTGACCGCGCCCAGGATAACTATCGCCAGGCGATGAAAAAACTCTCTTCCGGGCGTGGCAACTTACTGGCGCAGGCCGAAGCGTTTCGTTCCCTGGGTGTGGAGGTGAAGCGCGAGATTAATCCGGAATTAGTTGAGCAGGCCACCGCCCAGGATGAAGAGTTTCGCCTGCGCGAAGGCGCTGGCGAACAAAAGACAAACAGTGAAGACAATACGTTAGCGACAGATTTAACGTCAGACGAGCGTCCGGCACGTTTCTTTCGCGAAGGTTGAAACGTAGGGCAAACGCGCCCAATCTGTTACACTTCACGAACATTTTACTGATAAGCAGGCTCTGAGATGGTTGACGATTCACAAGACACGACGCACTTTGGCTTTCAGACTGTCGCCAAAGCGCAGAAAGCTGATATGGTGGCCCACGTATTTCATTCCGTGGCGGCGAAGTACGATGTGATGAATGACTTGATGTCGTTCGGCATTCATCGCTTGTGGAAGCGCTTCACCATCGACTGTAGCGGTGTGCGTCGTGGACAAACGGTACTGGATTTAGCCGGCGGTACAGGCGATTTGACAGCAAAATTCTCCCGTCTGGTGGGCGAAACCGGTCGCGTTGTTCTGGCAGATATTAACGACTCAATGCTCAAAATGGGACGTGAGAAGCTGCGTAACATCGGCGTGGTAGGTAATGTCGAGTATGTGCAGGCGAACGCCGAAGCGCTGCCTTTCCCGGATAATACCTTTGACTGCATCACTATCTCCTTCGGCCTGCGTAACGTCACCGATAAAGAAAAAGCGCTGCGCTCCATGTACCGCGTGCTAAAGCCGGGTGGACGCCTGCTGGTGCTCGAATTCTCCAAACCGATTCTTGAGCCGTTAAGCAAAGCTTACGACGCATACTCATTCCATGTGCTGCCGCGCATTGGTGAGCTGGTGGCAAACGACGCGGAAAGCTATCGGTACCTGGCGGAATCTATCCGTATGCACCCGGATCAGGACACTTTAAAGGCCATGATGCAGGATGCGGAATTCGAGAACGTTGAGTATTTCAACATGACGGCAGGTGTCGTCGCGCTGCATCGCGGTTATAAGTTCTGAGTGGAGGTTTCCCGTGCCCTTTAAACCCTTAGTCACCGCAGGCATCGAGAATGTCCTGAATGCCTTTCTTTACCGCGCACCGGCGCTAAAAGCCGCACGTCAGAGGCTTAACGGCAAGGTGCTGCGTGTTGTTCTGAAAGAGTTCTCGACGCCGCTTGTGCTGGTTTTCAGTGAACGCCAGCTTGACGTTCTGGGTGAGTGGGAAGGTGAAGCCGACTGCTCCGTGATTACGCACATGAGCGTGCTGCCAAAATTACGTGACCGTCAGCAGCTTACGGCGCTTATCCGCAGCGGTGAGCTGGAAGTGGAAGGCGACATTCAGGTCGTACAGAATTTCGTTGCGCTCAGCGATCTGGCCGAGTTTGACCCGGCAGAGCTGCTTGCGCCTTTCATTGGCGACATTGCTGCCGAAGGGATCGGTAAAGCCATTCATGGCGGTACGGCTTTCCTTCGCAAGAGTCTGCAACGGCAGCAACGCTATGCGGCGGAAGTACTGACTGAAGAGTGGCGTATGGCCCCTGGCGCGCTTGAAGTTGCATGGTTTGCGGAAGAGACCGCAGCGGTTGAACGCGCGGTGGATGCCTTAACCAAACGGCTGGAAAAACTGGAGGGCAAATGACGCCTGGTGAAATTCGGCGCCTCTATTTTATCGTCCACACCTTTTTGAGTTACGGGCTCGACGAGCTTATCCCCAAAATGCGTATCACGCTGCTGCTTCGCATCTGGCGGCGGATGTTGTTCTGGATGCCTAATCGTCATAAAGATCAGCCGCTGGGTGAACGTCTTCGCCTGGCGCTCCAGGAGCTGGGCCCGGTATGGATTAAGTTCGGGCAAATGCTCTCGACTCGCCGCGATCTTTTCCCGCCGCAGATTGCCGATGAACTGGCACTGCTGCAGGACCGCGTTGCACCGTTTGACGGTGTGAGAGCGAAAAAACAGATCGAAGAGGCGATGGGCAATATTCCTGTCGAGACCTGGTTTGACGATTTCGAAATAGAACCTCTTGCTTCAGCCTCTATCGCCCAGGTGCATACAGCCCGTCTGAAAGAGAACGGCAAAGAGGTGGTTATCAAAGTGATCCGCCCGGACATCCTGCCTGTAATCCGAGCGGACATGAAGCTTATCTATCGGCTTGCACGCTGGGTTCCGCGCCTGCTCCCCGACGGACGCCGTCTGCGCCCAATGGAAGTTGTGCGGGAGTATGAAAAAACGCTGATTGATGAATTAAACCTGCTGCGCGAATCGGCAAATGCTATCCAGCTGCGCCGGAACTTTGAAAACAGCCCGATGCTCTATGTGCCGGAAGTGTATTCGGACTACTGCAGCCAGAACATGATGGTAATGGAGCGGATTTACGGTATTCCGGTCTCGGATGTGGCAGCCCTGGAAAAGCAGGGAACCAACCTGAAGCTGCTGGCCGAGCGTGGCGTACAGGTCTTCTTTACCCAGGTATTCCGCGACAGCTTTTTCCACGCGGACATGCACCCGGGGAATATCTTCGTCAGTTATGAGCACCCGGAAGACCCGAAATATATCGGTATTGACTGCGGTATTGTGGGCTCGCTGAACAAAGAAGATAAGCGCTATCTCGCTGAGAACTTCATCGCCTTCTTTAACCGTGATTACCGCAAGGTGGCCGAGCTTCACGTTGATTCTGGCTGGGTTCCGCCGGACACCAACGTCGAAGAATTTGAGTTTGCTATCCGTACCGTCTGCGAGCCGATTTTTGAAAAGCCGCTGGCAGAAATTTCCTTCGGACACGTATTGCTGAACCTGTTTAACACGGCACGCCGCTTCAACATGGAAGTGCAGCCACAGTTAGTTTTACTTCAGAAAACATTACTTTACGTTGAAGGTGTAGGTCGACAGCTCTATCCTCAGTTAGACTTATGGAAGACTGCGAAACCTTTCCTTGAATCCTGGATTAAGGATCAGGTGGGCATTCCGGCGCTGGTGCGCTCTATTAAAGAGAAAGGCCCGTTCTGGATAGAAAAAATGCCTGATATTCCTGAACTGATTTACGACAGTTTGCGTCAGAGCAAAAACCTTCAGCACAGCATGGATAAAATCGCCCGCGAGCTTCAGTCCAGCCGTGTTCGACAGGGGCAGTCGCGCTATCTCTTTGGCATTGGAGCAACGCTGCTGCTGAGTGGTACGCTGTTACTGATTACTCGCCCTGACTGGCAGATGATGCCCGCCTGGCTGATGGCTGGCGGTGTTGTGGTCTGGCTCGCCGGCTGGAGAAAAACGCGCTGATTTTGCGTCGCTATCGACGGGTCGCCTACGTATAATGCGACCTGACTCATTAATCATCTATCCCTGAGGTACATGTATGGGTGGTATCAGTATCTGGCAATTGTTGATCATTGCCGTCATCGTCGTGCTGCTGTTTGGCACGAAAAAGCTCGGTTCTATCGGCTCCGATCTGGGCGCGTCTATCAAAGGCTTCAAGAAAGCGATGAGCGATGATGAGAGCAAGCAGGATAAAACCAGCCAGGATGCTGACTTTACTGCTAAATCCATCTCCGAAAAGCAGGAAGAGGCGAAAAAAGAAGACGCTAAACGCCACGATAAAGAGCAGGTGTAATTCGTGTTCGACATTGGTTTTAGTGAGCTGCTGCTGGTCTTTGTGATTGGCCTGATAGTGTTAGGACCCCAGCGTCTGCCGGTGGCGGTGAAAACCGTTGTGGGCTGGGTACGCGCGCTGAGATCGCTGGCTTCGACCGTACAAAATGAGCTGGCGCAGGAACTTAAGCTGCAGGAGTTTCAGGAAAGCCTGAAAAAGGTGGAAAAGGCGAGCATGGATAACCTGACGCCTGAACTGAAAGCCTCAATGGATGAACTGCGTGAAGCGGCAGAATCCATGAAGCGCTCCTACAGCGTCAACGATCCTGAAAAGGCGAGCGATGAAGCCAACACCATCCACAACCCGGTGGTGAAGGACAGCGAAGCGCAGCGCGAGGGCGTTACGCCTGCCAGCGCGGAGCATCAGGCTACCGCGCCTGAACAAACGCCGCAGGAATCTGAACCGAAAAAACAGGCGCAGCCGGAAGCACCGATGGTAAAAGCGGCTGACGTTAAGCCTGCCGCGCCTGTTTCCGAATCATCCCCCTCGTCGAGTGATAAAGCGTAAACATGGCAGTAGATGATACCCAACCGCTGATTACGCACCTCATAGAGCTGCGTAAGCGCCTGTTAAACTGCATTATCGCGGTTTTCCTCATTTTCTTATGCCTGGTCTATTTCGCCAATGATATCTACCAGGTTGTCTCTGCGCCGCTGATCAAGCAGATGCCGCTGGGGGCAACGATGATCGCAACCGACGTTGCATCACCGTTCTTTACCCCTATTAAGCTCACCTTCTGGGTATCGCTGATTGCCTCTGCGCCGGTCATTCTTTATCAGGTGTGGGCGTTTGTGGCGCCAGCGCTGTACAAGCATGAACGCAAGCTGGTGATCCCGCTGCTGGTATCCAGCTCGCTGCTGTTCTATATCGGCATGGCGTTCGCCTACTTTGTTGTCTTCCCGCTGGCCTTTGGCTTCCTGACGCATACCGCGCCGGAAGGGGTTCAGGTGTCGACGGATATCGCCAGCTACCTCAGCTTTGTGATGGCGCTGTTTATGGCGTTCGGCGTGGCATTCGAAGTGCCGGTAGCCATTGTGCTGCTTTGCTGGGTAGGAGTGACGACCCCTGATGACCTGCGTAAGAAGCGCCCGTATATCCTGGTCGGCGCGTTTGTGGTTGGCATGCTGCTCACACCACCTGACGTCTTCTCACAAACGCTGCTGGCAATACCGATGTATTGTCTGTTTGAAGTTGGCGTATTCTTCTCGCGTTTCTACGTGGGAAAAGGGCGTCGGTCGGATGACGAAGACGATACGTCGGAAAAGACCACTGAAGAGTAAAACCAGCCGCCCGTCAGGGCGGTTGTGCTATGGGGAATCGCATGTTTGATATCGGACTCAACCTGACCAGCTCGCAGTTTGCGAAAGACTGCGATGAAGTCGTCGCGCGTGCTTTTGCCGCCGGGGTGAAAGGACTGCTCCTGACGGGAACCAACCTGCATGAAAGCGAGCAGGCGCAACAGCTTGCTCAACGCTATGATCGCTGCTGGTCAACCGCTGGCGTGCACCCTCATGACAGCAGCCAGTGGACGCTGCAGAGCGCTGAAATCATACACAGGCTGGCGAAAACCCCTGAAGTCGTGGCCATTGGCGAATGCGGTCTCGATTTCAACCGTAACTTTTCCACACCAGCCGAACAGGAAAAGGCCTTCACCGCCCAGCTCGCCCTGGCGGCGGAGCTTGGAATGCCTGTGTTTATGCACTGCCGTGACGCGCATGAGCGCTTCCTCGCCTTACTGGAACCCTGGCTCGATAAACTGCCCGGTGCGGTACTGCACTGCTTTACCGGTTCACGGCAGGAAGCGCTGGAGTGTCTGGAACGCGGGTTATATCTGGGCATTACCGGCTGGGTTTGCGATGAACGTCGCGGGCTTGAGCTTCGCGAGCTGTTGCCGGTGATCCCGGCGGACCGCTTGCTTGTTGAAACCGACGCACCCTATCTGCTGCCGCGAGATATGCAACCCAAACCGGCTTCTCGACGTAACGAACCGGCCTATCTGGGGCATATTCTTGAGAGCGTAGCGCGCTGGCGCGGAGAAGACCCGCACTGGCTGTGCGCACAGACGGATGACAACGTGCGTCGCCTGTTCGGGATAGACGTTTAAACTTTGCGGAAGTCGGTGTTTTTCACGCTCTGCAATACCTGCTTATTCAGCAGGTTGAGCAACAGCATGGAGCGTGCTTCACCGTCAGGCTCGGCGAAAATCGCCTGTAAGCCCTCGAAAGCCCCTTCAGTGATGACGACGCTGTCGCCTGCGTAGGGGGTTTCCGGATCGGTGATGCCTTCAGGTTGCTGGTACACCGAAAGCTGATGAATCACCGTTGACGGGACCGTGGCCGGGTGAGCGCCAAAACGCACAAAGTGGCTGACACCGCGTGTGGCGCTGATGGTCGTGGTGTGAATCACTTCCGGGTCGAACTCAACGAACAGATAGTTCGGGAATAATGGCTCACTGACGGTCGTGCGCTTCCCGCGCTGCATTTTTTCAAGCGTGATCACGGGTGTCAGGCAATTTACAGACTGACGTTCAAGATGTTCCTGCGCGCGCTGAAGTTGCCCGCGTTTGCAATACAGTAAATACCAGGCCTGCATAATCACTCTTTCCCTTAGTTCGGGGCGCAAGCATATCAAAACCCTGGCGGGATCGCTAAGTTGATTATAATGGGGGAAAAGGGAACAGAATGCATAAGTTCACGCTAATTTAACAAAATTACAGCATCAAGCAGGCTTACGCCGTATAATGAAGCGCTTACAGAGAGGCCATGACTAACTGCATGAAATACCACGATCTCCGCGACTTCCTGACGCTGCTGGAAAAGCAGGGCGAACTCAAACGCATTACACTTCCTGTTGATCCTTATCTGGAAATGACAGAAATTGCTGACCGCACCCTGCGTGCCGGTGGCCCCGCTTTACTGTTTGAAAACCCCAAAGGGTATTCGATGCCGGTGCTGTGCAACCTGTTTGGCACACCGCGCCGTGTGGCGTTGGGGATGGGACAGGAGGACGTCACGGCGCTGCGTGAAGTGGGTAAACTGCTGGCGTTTCTGAAAGAGCCAGAGCCACCGAAAGGTTTCCGCGATCTGTTCGATAAACTGCCGCAGTTTAAGCAGGTGCTAAACATGCCAACCAAACGTCTGCGCGGCGCACCGTGTCAGCAGAAAGTGCTGGAAGGCGATGCGGTGGATCTGACAAAAATTCCTGTCATGCAATGCTGGCCTGAAGATGCTGCGCCGCTTATCACCTGGGGGCTCACCGTCACGCGTGGTCCGCACAAAGAGCGACAAAATCTGGGTATTTACCGCCAGCAGCTGATTGGCAAGAATAAGCTCATCATGCGCTGGTTGTCACATCGTGGCGGTGCCCTGGATTTCCAGGAGTGGTGTGCTGAACACCCGGGCGAGCGTTTCCCGGTTTCCGTTGCGTTAGGCGCCGATCCGGCCACGATTCTGGGGGCGGTAACGCCAGTGCCGGATACGCTGTCCGAATATGCCTTTGCAGGCCTGCTGCGCGGAACCAAAACCGAAGTCGTGAAGTGTATTTCTAATGACCTTGAAGTTCCTGCCAGCGCGGAGATCGTTCTGGAAGGTTACCTTGAGCAGGGCGAAATGGCACCGGAAGGGCCATACGGTGACCACACCGGCTATTACAACGAAGTTGATAACTTCCCGGTGTTTACCGTCACGCACATCACCCAGCGTGAAGATGCGATTTACCACTCCACCTATACCGGACGTCCTCCGGATGAACCGGCGGTACTGGGAGTGGCGCTGAACGAAGTGTTTGTGCCGATCCTGCAAAAGCAGTTCCCGGAAATTGTTGATTTTTACCTGCCGCCGGAAGGGTGTTCGTATCGCCTGGCGGTGGTGACGATGAAGAAGCAATATCCTGGTCACGCTAAACGCGTGATGATGGGCGTATGGTCTTTCCTGCGCCAGTTTATGTATACCAAATTTGTTATTGTCTGCGATGATGATGTTAACGCCCGCGACTGGAATGACGTTATCTGGGCCATTACTACGCGAATGGATCCGGCGCGCGATACGGTGTTAGTCGAAAACACGCCGATAGATTATCTGGATTTTGCCTCGCCGGTCTCCGGCCTTGGCTCAAAAATGGGACTGGATGCCACAAACAAATGGCCCGGCGAAACCGAGCGTGAATGGGGTCGACCGATCAAAAAAGATCCTGCCGTGACCGCGCGCATTGACGCGATCTGGGATGAACTGGCCATAATGAATAACGGTAAACCTGAAACAGGCCGTTAAGCCCTATAGACTTCACGACAGAGAGAGCGAATGACAACCTTAAGCTGTAAAGTGACCTCGGTAGATGCTATCACCGACACCGTATATCGCGTCCGTTTAGTACCTGAAGCGGCATTCTCTTTCCGCGCCGGTCAGTACTTGATGGTCGTGATGGATGAGCGTGATAAGCGTCCCTTCTCTATGGCTTCTACGCCAGCAGAGCAGGAATTTATTGAGCTTCATATTGGTGCGTCTGAGCTTAACCTGTATGCGATGGCCGTCATGGATCGCATTCTGAAAGAACGTGAAATCGTGGTAGATATTCCTCACGGTGATGCCTGGCTGCGTGAAGATGAAGACCGTCCGCTGATCCTGATTGCGGGGGGAACAGGTTTCTCTTACGTGCGCTCTATCCTGCTGACGGCCCTGGCGCGTAACCCGGATCGCGATATCACCATCTACTGGGGCGGCCGCGAAGAGAAACATCTCTACGACCTGTCTGAACTGGAAGCATTAAGCGTCAATCATCCACACCTGCGCATTGAGCCGGTGGTGGAGCAGCCTGAAGAGGGCTGGCGTGGGCGCAGCGGTACGGTACTGACGGCGGTGCTGCAGGATCACGGCACGCTGGCGGGACATGATATCTATATTGCTGGCCGTTTTGAGATGGCGAAAATTGCCCGTGACCTGTTCTGCAACGAACGTGACGCGCGTGAAGACCGTCTCTTCGGCGATGCGTTCGCGTTCATTTAAATAAAAAACCCGCCCCTGACAGGCGGGAAGAACGGCAACTAAACTTTATCTCTTCGCCACTGGCGCCATAACTGCGATGGCTGCGCGTGCTCACCCGAATCCCTTACTTCCGTAAGCGCATCGGGCGCCGCTCGCGTGCCGCCGTGTTCTGGCGACACTGGCTGTAAGAACCCCTCGAAGAGTTACACTCGCTCAAATACCGTCGCGATACCCTGACCCAGCCCGATACACATCGTCGCCAGACCAAACTGAGCGTCTTTGCGTTCCATCAGGTTAATCAGCGTGGTGCTGATGCGTGCCCCGGAACAACCCAGCGGGTGACCGAGGGCGATCGCGCCGCCATTGAGGTTAATCTTGTCGTCTATCTGATCCATCAGACCCAGATCTTTGATGCACGGCAGGATCTGCGCGGCAAAGGCTTCGTTCATCTCAAACAGATCGATATCACTGGTGGTTAAGCCTGCTTTTTTCAGCGCCAGCTTCGAGGCCGGCACCGGACCGTAACCCATAATAGACGGATCGCAACCCACCACCGCCATCGAACGCACCCGGGCACGAGGCGTCAGGCCTAATTCGCGGGCACGGCTTTCACTCATCACCAGCATCGCGGCGGCCCCGTCAGATAGGGCAGACGAGGTGCCTGCCGTTACCGTACCGGTGACCGGGTCAAACGCCGGGCGCAGCGTAGAAAGGGTTTCTACAGTGGTTTCCGGGCGAATCACTTCATCGTAGTTGAACTGCTTCAAAACGCCGTCAGCATCGTGACCACCGGTTGGGATGATCTCATGCTTAAATGCGCCGGATTGCGTTGCGGCCCAGGCGCGTGCGTGGGAGCGCGCGGCAAAGGTATCCTGCATTTCGCGGCTGATGCCGTGGAGGCGGGAAAGCATCTCAGCGGTCAGGCCCATCATTCCCGCCGCTTTCGCCACGTTACGGCTCATACCCGGGTGGAAATCAACCCCGTGGCTCATCGGCACGTGGCCCATGTGCTCCACGCCGCCGACCAGACAGGCCTGCGCATCACCGGTCATGATCATGCGTGCCGCATCGTGCAGCGCCTGCATTGACGAACCACACAGACGGTTAACGGTCACCGCCGGAACTGAATGCGGGATCTCCGCCAGCAGCGAAGCGTTACGGGCGATGTTAAAGCCCTGTTCGAGGGTTTGTTGTACACAGCCCCAGTAAATATCGTCGAGCGCAGCGGGGTCCAGTGCCGGGTTACGCGCCAGCAGGCTACGCATCAGGTGCGCGGAGAGGTCTTCCGCGCGCACATTACGGAATGCGCCGCCTTTTGAACGGCCCATCGGGGTGCGAATCGCATCAACAATGACAACCTTTTCCATTGTGACTCCTTAAGCCGTTTTCAGCTCGCCAACCGGACGGGCTGGCTCAACTGCTGGGTAATAGGGTTCGTTATGGCGCGCTTTGTTACGCAGACCTTCCGGCACGTCATACAGCGGGCCGAGGTGCTGGTACTGCTGAGCCATATCGAGATAACGGGCGCTGCCGAGCGTATCCAGCCAGCGGAACGCGCCGCCGTGGAACGGAGGGAAGCCGAGGCCGTACACCAGTGCCATATCCGCTTCTGCCGGGCTGGCGATAATGCCTTCTTCCAGGCAACGCACCACTTCGTTGATCATTGGAATCATCATTCGGGCGATGATTTCATCGTCGGTGAAGTCACGTTTCGGCTGGCTGACGTCGGCCAGCAGGCCATCCACCGCCGCGTCTTCTTCTTTCTTCGGCTTGCCTTTGCTGTCTTCTTTATAGCGCCAGAAGCCCAGGCCGTTTTTCTGACCAAAGCGGCTGGCGTCAAACAGGGCGTCAATCGCGTCGCGGTAATCTTTCTGCATGCGCTGCGGGAAGCCTGCCGCCATCACCGCCTGGGCGTGGTGTGCGGTGTCAATGCCGACCACATCCAGCAGATACGCCGGACCCATCGGCCAGCCGAACTGTTTTTCCATCACTTTGTCGACTTTGCGGAAATCCGCACCGTCGCGCAGGAGCTGGCTGAAACCGGCGAAGTACGGGAACAGCACGCGGTTGACGAAGAAGCCCGGACAGTCGTTGACCACGATTGGGGTTTTGCCCATTTTGCTGGCCCATGCCACGACTTTGGCGATCGTTTCGTCAGAGGTTTTTTCCCCACGGATCACTTCGACAAGCGGCATACGGTGCACCGGGTTAAAGAAGTGCATACCGCAGAAGTTTTCCGGGCGCTTCAGAACGCCTGCCAGTTCGCTAATCGGGATGGTGGAGGTGTTTGAGGCCAGTACGGTATCAGGACGAACCTTCTCTTCGGTTTCCGCCAGCACCGCTTTTTTGACTTTCGGGTTCTCAACGACCGCTTCAACGACCACATCCACACGGTCGAAACCGCTATAGTCCAGGGTCGGGTGGATTGTCGAGATCACCCCTGAGAGTTTCAGACCGTCAATTTTGCCGCGTTCCAGCTGTTTATTCAGCAGCTTGGCCGCTTCGGTCATGCCCAGCGTCAGGGATTTCTCGCTGATGTCTTTCATCACCACAGGCACGCCTTTCCAGGCCGACTGATAAGCGATGCCGCCGCCCATAATGCCTGCACCGAGTACCGCCGCCTGTTTTGGCGTCTCAACATTTTTGGTCAGCTGTTTCGCCTTACCTTTCACGAATTGATCGTTCAGGAAGATGCCCACCAGTGCGCGAGCTTCATTAGTGTGCGCCAGCGGAACAAAGCTTTGGTTTTCCAGTTTCAGCGCTTCATCACGGCCAAAGCGGGCCGCGGCTTCAATCGTTTTAACGGCGGTAATGGGCGCGGGGTAGTGTTTGCCTGCCGTCTGCATCACCATCCCTTTGGCGATGGTGAAGCTCATGGCGGCTTCAATTTTGCTGAGTTTCAACGGTTCCAGCTTCGGCTGACGTTTGGCTTTCCAGTCGAGGTCGCCATTAATGGCCTGATGGAGAATGGCGAGGGAGCCTTCAATCAGTTTTTCTGGTTTAACCACACCGTCCACCAGGCCTATTTTCTGCGCCTGTTCCGCCCCGACATCTTTACCGGCGGCGATGATCTCCAGGGCGCTATCGGCACCCAGCATGCGTGGCATACGTACGGAACCGCCAAAGCCTGGCATGATGCCCAGTTTTGTTTCCGGCAGGCCGATGCGCAGGTCTGGCGTGGCCAGACGATAGTCGGTTGCCAGCACGCACTCGCAGCCGCCGCCCAGCGCGTAGCCGTTAACGGCGGAGACTGTCGGAACAGGCAGATCTTCCAGACGATTAAAGACGCTGTTGGCAAAGTGCAGCCACTGGCTCAGCTGTTCTTCCGGGACCTGGAACAGTGAAAGGAATTCGGTGATATCTGCACCGACAATAAAAGCCGCTTTGTTTGAGCGCAGCAGCAGCCCTTTTAATTCAGATTGTTTTTCAAGCACATCCAACGCCTGGCCAAGACTGGCCACCGTCGCGGTATCAAGCTTGTTGACTGAGCCGGGGGCATCGAACACCAGTTCGGCAATGCCATCTTCCAGCCAGTTGAGGTACAGGGTGTCGCCTTTGTAGAGCATGTCAGTCTCCTGAATCCAGCAAGTGGATCTGGTCATACCAGATGAGACGGAGTGTGGGATTTATGTTAATAAAATGCAAATTTCTCATTAAGAAATTGCTGCATTGATCACGGTCGGTGGAAATCACGCAGTCGGAGTCAGGTGTGCTAAGATGCGATGACTTGAGCTCAGAAAAATGAAAGGAAGAAAGATGGACTCACTGGCTTCGCTTTATAAAAATCATATCGTTACCCTACAGGAACGTACCCGTGATGTACTGGCGCGCTTTAAGCTGGATGCGCTGTTAATCCACTCCGGAGAGCTGATTAACACCTTCCTGGATGACCATGCGTATCCGTTTAAGGTCAACCCGCAGTTCAAAGCCTGGGTGCCGGTCACGCAGGTCCCAAATTGCTGGTTGCTGGTGGACGGGGTGAACAAGCCGAAACTGTGGTTCTATCTGCCTGTCGATTACTGGCACAACGTTGAGCCGCTGCCGACCAGCTTCTGGACGGAAGAAGTGGACGTTATCGCTTTACCAAAAGCCGATGGCATTGGCAGCCTCCTGCCAGCCGGGCGCGGCAATATTGCTTATATTGGCCCGGTTCCTGAGCGTGCGCTCGGTCTGGATATTCCGGCGGATAAACTCAATCCGAAAGGGGTTCTGGATTATCTGCACTACTATCGCGCTTATAAGACCGACTACGAACTTTACTGCATGCGTGAAGCGCAAAAAACGGCGGTAAACGGTCACCGTGCTGCGCATGAAGCGTTCCAGTCTGGCATGAGCGAGTTCGATATTAACCAGGCGTATCTGACCGCCACCGGCCACCGTGACACTGATGTCCCTTACAGCAACATCGTCGCGCTGAATGAGCATGCGTCCGTTCTGCACTACACCAGGCTCGATCACCAGGTGCCATCCGAGTTGCGCAGCTTCCTGTTGGACGCTGGGGCAGAGTACAACGGCTATGCGGCCGACCTGACCCGCACCTGGGCGGCAAATGCGGATACCGATTTTGCACAGTTGATTAAAGACGTTAACGATGAGCAACTGGCGCTTATTGGCACCATGAAAGCGGGAACCAGCTATGTGGATTACCACATCCAGTTCCATCAGCGCATCGCTAAACTGCTGCGTAAGCACCAGATTGTGAAAGACATGAGCGAAGAGGCGATGGTGGAAAACGATCTGACCGGGCCGTTCATGCCGCACGGTATTGGTCACCCGCTGGGTCTGCAGGTTCATGATGTTGCCGGTTTTATGCAGGACGATACCGGTACGCACCTGGCCGCGCCGTCTAAATATCCTTACCTGCGCTGCACGCGTATTCTTGAGCCGCGTATGGTGCTGACCATCGAGCCGGGTATCTACTTTATCGAATCGCTGTTAGCGCCATGGCGTGAAGGCCCGTTCAGCAAGCACTTCAACTGGGACAAAATTGAAGCGCTGAAACCGTTTGGCGGTATTCGTATCGAAGATAACGTGGTGATCCACGAAAACGGTATTGAGAATATGACGCGAGACCTGAAGCTGGCCTGATGGATAGCTGGCTGATACCGGCTGAACCGGTCACCTTTGTTGAGGAAATTAAGAAGAGCCGATTCATTACGCTGCTGGCACATACCGACGGCGTTGAGGCGGCAAAAGCGTTTGTTGAGTCCGTTCGCGCGCAGCACCCTGACGCACGTCACCACTGCGTGGCGTGGGTGGCAGGGCCGCCGAACGATTCACAACAGCTGGGGTTTTCCGATGACGGTGAACCGGCAGGCACAGCCGGTAAACCCATGCTCTCCCCGTTGATGGGCAGCGGCGTGGGTGAAATCACCGCCGTGGTCGTTCGCTACTATGGCGGTATCTTATTAGGCACGGGTGGACTGGTTAAAGCGTATGGCGGTGGGGTTCAGCAGGCACTGAATATGCTGATTACCACCCGCAAAACGCCGCTCACCGAATATACTTTACTGTGCGATTACGGTCAGTTATCCGGCATTGAGGCATTGCTAAAGCAGTTTAACGGCGTCATCGCGCACAGTGACTATCAGGCAATGGTGCAACTACGCGTGGCGCTTCCGCAGGCGGAACTGGCTGCTTTTTCAGCAAAGCTGGCGGATTTTAGTCGCGGTTCGTTGCAATTGCTGCCGATTGAAGAATAATCCCCACCTCACTTTTTTGAATACCAAAGGAAGCGGCAGAGATGCATTTTCGTGCCATTACCCGAATCGTTGGACTGCTGGTCATACTTTTTTCCGGGACGATGATTCTCCCAGGACTGGTAGCGCTTATCTACCGGGACGGCGCGGGGCGGGCATTTACCCAGACCTTCTTTGTCGCACTGGCGATTGGCTCTCTGCTGTGGTGGCCAAACCGTCGTCAAAAGGGTGAGCTGAAATCTCGCGAAGGGTTTTTGATTGTTGTTCTGTTCTGGACAGTGCTGGGAAGCGTGGGTGCGCTACCCTTTATCTTCTCTGAACAGCCTAATCTGACCGTCACGGATGCGTTTTTTGAATCGTTCTCGGGTTTAACGACGACCGGGGCGACCACGCTGGTCGGGCTGGATTCCTTACCGCATGCCATTCTCTTTTATCGCCAGATGCTGCAATGGTTCGGGGGGATGGGGATCATCGTCCTGGCAGTGGCCATTCTGCCTATTCTTGGCGTCGGGGGGATGCAGCTTTACCGTGCGGAAATGCCGGGTCCACTGAAAGATAACAAGATGCGCCCGCGCATAGCCGAGACGGCGAAAACCCTGTGGCTTATCTATGTCTTACTGACGGTCGCCTGTGCGTTAGCATTATGGTTTGCCGGGATGCCTGCATTCGACGCTATCGGGCACAGCTTTGCGACGATCGCCATCGGCGGGTTCTCGACCCACGATGCCAGCGTGGGTTACTTCGACAGCCCCACCATTAACACGATCATTGCCATCTTCCTGCTGATTTCCGGCTGTAACTACGGTCTGCACTTCTCCTTACTCAGCGGGCGTAGCCTGAAGGTGTACTGGCGTGACCCGGAGTTTCGCATGTTCATTGGTGTCCAGCTTACGCTGGTCATCATCTGTACCGTGGTGTTGTGGTTCCACGATGTCTATAACTCCGCGTTGACTACGTTAAATCAGGCGTTCTTCCAGGTGGTGTCGATGGCAACCACCGCCGGTTTTACAACGGACAGTATTGCGCGCTGGCCGCTGTTCCTGCCGGTACTGCTGCTGTGTTCTGCGTTCATCGGGGGTTGTGCGGGGTCGACGGGCGGTGGCCTGAAGGTGATCCGTATTCTGCTGTTGTTTAAGCAGGGGAACCGTGAACTTAAACGTCTGGTCCACCCGAACGCGGTTTACAGCATCAAACTGGGTAACCGTGCCCTGCCGGAACGTATTCTTGAAGCGGTGTGGGGGTTCTTCTCGGCCTATGCGCTGGTCTTCATCGTCAGTATGCTGGCGATTATCGCGACGGGGGTGGATGATTTCTCTGCCTTTGCTTCCGTCGTTGCAACGTTGAATAACCTCGGGCCTGGCCTGGGAGTAGTGGCGGATAACTTTGCCAGTATGAACCCGGTCGCGAAATGGATCCTCATCGCCAACATGCTGTTTGGTCGTCTGGAGGTCTTTACGCTGCTGGTGCTGTTCACCCCAACATTCTGGCGCGAGTAAGGAGTCGTCGGTGAAAACACTTATTCTTTTCTCTACGCGGGATGGGCAAACGCGTGAGATTGCCTCATATCTGGCTTCAGAATTAAAAGAGCTGGGGATTTACTCTGATGTGGTGAACCTGAACCGCACGGAGCAGATAGCCTGGCAGGATTACGACCGTGTGGTTATTGGCGCGTCTATTCGTTACGGGCATTTCCATCCGGCGCTGGATCGTTTTGTGAAAAAGCATACGGCAGTGCTCAATAAACTGCCCGGGGCTTTTTACTCGGTCAATCTGGTGGCGCGTAAACCTGAGAAACGTACGCCGCAGACCAACAGCTATACGCGCAAGTTTCTGTTGAGCTCTCCGTGGCAGCCGGACATCAGCGCCGTCTTTGCCGGCGCGCTGCGTTATCCGCGTTATCGCTGGTATGACCGCTTTATGATTCGCCTCATTATGAAGATGACCGGCGGCGAAACCGATACGCGCAAAGAGGTGGTTTATACCGACTGGTCGCAGGTCGCCAGTTTTGCGCGGGAGATCGCACATTTATCAGGCGATTCGCGGCTTAAATAGGCGTGAAGTTTGAAAAGTGAGCGAACGAAAAGTTTTTTGTATTTTGTGCTTGTCACTTCAGAATAACTCCCTATAATGCGCCTCCACTGACACGGAACAACGGCACACACGCCACCGGGTCAGCAGAGATAAGCGAAAATAAATGCTTGACTCTGAAGCGGGAAAGCGTAATATGCACACCCCGCGCCGCAGCGAAAACGAAGCGGCACTGCTCTTTAACAATTTATCAGACAATCTGTGTGGGCACTCAAAGTGACATGGATTCTTAATGTCTTCGGACACTAAATGAATACCAAGTCTCTGAGTGAACATACGTAATTCATTACGAAGTTTAATTCACGAGCATCAAACTTAAATTGAAGAGTTTGATCATGGCTCAGATTGAACGCTGGCGGCAGGCCTAACACATGCAAGTCGAACGGTAGCACAGAGAGCTTGCTCTCGGGTGACGAGTGGCGGACGGGTGAGTAATGTCTGGGAAACTGCCTGATGGAGGGGGATAACTACTGGAAACGGTAGCTAATACCGCATAACGTCGCAAGACCAAAGAGGGGGACCTTCGGGCCTCTTGCCATCAGATGTGCCCAGATGGGATTAGCTAGTAGGTGGGGTAACGGCTCACCTAGGCGACGATCCCTAGCTGGTCTGAGAGGATGACCAGCCACACTGGAACTGAGACACGGTCCAGACTCCTACGGGAGGCAGCAGTGGGGAATATTGCACAATGGGCGCAAGCCTGATGCAGCCATGCCGCGTGTATGAAGAAGGCCTTCGGGTTGTAAAGTACTTTCAGCGGGGAGGAAGGTGTTGCGGTTAATAACCGCAGCAATTGACGTTACCCGCAGAAGAAGCACCGGCTAACTCCGTGCCAGCAGCCGCGGTAATACGGAGGGTGCAAGCGTTAATCGGAATTACTGGGCGTAAAGCGCACGCAGGCGGTCTGTCAAGTCGGATGTGAAATCCCCGGGCTCAACCTGGGAACTGCATTCGAAACTGGCAGGCTAGAGTCTTGTAGAGGGGGGTAGAATTCCAGGTGTAGCGGTGAAATGCGTAGAGATCTGGAGGAATACCGGTGGCGAAGGCGGCCCCCTGGACAAAGACTGACGCTCAGGTGCGAAAGCGTGGGGAGCAAACAGGATTAGATACCCTGGTAGTCCACGCCGTAAACGATGTCGACTTGGAGGTTGTGCCCTTGAGGCGTGGCTTCCGGAGCTAACGCGTTAAGTCGACCGCCTGGGGAGTACGGCCGCAAGGTTAAAACTCAAATGAATTGACGGGGGCCCGCACAAGCGGTGGAGCATGTGGTTTAATTCGATGCAACGCGAAGAACCTTACCTACTCTTGACATCCAGAGAACTTTCCAGAGATGGATTGGTGCCTTCGGGAACTCTGAGACAGGTGCTGCATGGCTGTCGTCAGCTCGTGTTGTGAAATGTTGGGTTAAGTCCCGCAACGAGCGCAACCCTTATCCTTTGTTGCCAGCGGTCCGGCCGGGAACTCAAAGGAGACTGCCAGTGATAAACTGGAGGAAGGTGGGGATGACGTCAAGTCATCATGGCCCTTACGAGTAGGGCTACACACGTGCTACAATGGCGCATACAAAGAGAAGCGAACTCGCGAGAGCAAGCGGACCTCATAAAGTGCGTCGTAGTCCGGATTGGAGTCTGCAACTCGACTCCATGAAGTCGGAATCGCTAGTAATCGTAGATCAGAATGCTACGGTGAATACGTTCCCGGGCCTTGTACACACCGCCCGTCACACCATGGGAGTGGGTTGCAAAAGAAGTAGGTAGCTTAACCTTCGGGAGGGCGCTTACCACTTTGTGATTCATGACTGGGGTGAAGTCGTAACAAGGTAACCGTAGGGGAACCTGCGGTTGGATCACCTCCTTACCTTAAAGAACCTGCCTTTGTAGTGCTCACACAGATTGTCTGATGAAAAACAGCAGTAAAAAACCTCTACAGGCTTGTAGCTCAGGTGGTTAGAGCGCACCCCTGATAAGGGTGAGGTCGGTGGTTCAAGTCCACTCAGGCCTACCAAATCTGTCATGCAGATTTGAAGAGGTTGGTCATACGATGGGGCTATAGCTCAGCTGGGAGAGCGCCTGCTTTGCACGCAGGAGGTCTGCGGTTCGATCCCGCATAGCTCCACCATCTTTTACTGCGAAAACAAGAAAACTTCAGAGTGAACCTGAAAAGGTGCACTGCGAAGTTTTGCTCTTTAAAAATCTGGATCAAGCTGAAAATTGAAACGACACACAGTTAATGTGTGTTCGAGTCTCTCAAATTTTCGCAAACCGGTGATGAATCGAAAGAAACATCTTCGGGTTGTGAGGTTAAGCGACTAAGCGTACACGGTGGATGCCCTGGCAGTCAGAGGCGATGAAGGACGTGCTAATCTGCGAAAAGCGCCGGCGAGGTGATATGAACCTTTGACCCGGCGATGTCCGAATGGGGAAACCCAGTGTGTTCCGACACACTATCGTTAACTGAATACATAGGTTAACGAGGCGAACCGGGGGAACTGAAACATCTAAGTACCCCGAGGAAAAGAAATCAACCGAGATTCCCCCAGTAGCGGCGAGCGAACGGGGAGCAGCCCAGAGTCTGAATCAGCTTGTGTGTTAGTGGAAGCGTCTGGAAAGTCGCACGGTACAGGGTGACAGTCCCGTACACGAAAGCACACAGGTTGTGAACTCGAAGAGTAGGGCGGGACACGTGGTATCCTGTCTGAATATGGGGGGACCATCCTCCAAGGCTAAATACTCCTGACTGACCGATAGTGAACCAGTACCGTGAGGGAAAGGCGAAAAGAACCCCGGCGAGGGGAGTGAAAAAGAACCTGAAACCGTGTACGTACAAGCAGTGGGAGCCTCTTTTATGGGGTGACTGCGTACCTTTTGTATAATGGGTCAGCGACTTATATTCTGTAGCAAGGTTAACCGTATAGGGGAGCCGAAGGGAAACCGAGTCTTAACTGGGCGTTAAGTTGCAGGGTATAGACCCGAAACCCGGTGATCTAGCCATGGGCAGGTTGAAGGTTGGGTAACACTAACTGGAGGACCGAACCGACTAATGTTGAAAAATTAGCGGATGACTTGTGGCTGGGGGTGAAAGGCCAATCAAACCGGGAGATAGCTGGTTCTCCCCGAAAGCTATTTAGGTAGCGCCTCGTGAACTCATCTTCGGGGGTAGAGCACTGTTTCGGCTAGGGGGCCATCCCGGCTTACCAACCCGATGCAAACTACGAATACCGAAGAATGTTATCACGGGAGACACACGGCGGGTGCTAACGTCCGTCGTGAAGAGGGAAACAACCCAGACCGCCAGCTAAGGTCCCAAAGTCATGGTTAAGTGGGAAACGATGTGGGAAGGCACAGACAGCCAGGATGTTGGCTTAGAAGCAGCCATCATTTAAAGAAAGCGTAATAGCTCACTGGTCGAGTCGGCCTGCGCGGAAGATGTAACGGGGCTAAACCATGCACCGAAGCTGCGGCAGCGACGCTTATGCGTTGTTGGGTAGGGGAGCGTTCTGTAAGCCGTTGAAGGTGTCCTGTGAGGGGTGCTGGAGGTATCAGAAGTGCGAATGCTGACATAAGTAACGATAAAGCGGGTGAAAAGCCCGCTCGCCGGAAGACCAAGGGTTCCTGTCCAACGTTAATCGGGGCAGGGTGAGTCGACCCCTAAGGCGAGGCCGAAAGGCGTAGTCGATGGGAAACAGGTTAATATTCCTGTACTTGGTGTTACTGCGAAGGGGGGACGGAGAAGGCTATGTTAGCCGGGCGACGGTTGTCCCGGTTTAAGCATGTAGGCGGAACGATTAGGTAAATCCGGTCGTTTATTAACGCTGAGGTGTGATGACGAGGCACTACGGTGCTGAAGTAACAAATGCCCTGCTTCCAGGAAAAGCCTCTAAGCATCAGGTAACACGAAATCGTACCCCAAACCGACACAGGTGGTCAGGTAGAGAATACCAAGGCGCTTGAGAGAACTCGGGTGAAGGAACTAGGCAAAATGGTGCCGTAACTTCGGGAGAAGGCACGCTGATATGTAGGTGAAGCCCCTGCGGGTGGAGCTGAAATCAGTCGAAGATACCAGCTGGCTGCAACTGTTTATTAAAAACACAGCACTGTGCAAACACGAAAGTGGACGTATACGGTGTGACGCCTGCCCGGTGCCGGAAGGTTAATTGATGGGGTTAGCGGTAACGCGAAGCTCTTGATCGAAGCCCCGGTAAACGGCGGCCGTAACTATAACGGTCCTAAGGTAGCGAAATTCCTTGTCGGGTAAGTTCCGACCTGCACGAATGGCGTAATGATGGCCAGGCTGTCTCCACCCGAGACTCAGTGAAATTGAACTCGCTGTGAAGATGCAGTGTACCCGCGGCAAGACGGAAAGACCCCGTGAACCTTTACTATAGCTTGACACTGAACACTGGTCCTTGATGTGTAGGATAGGTGGGAGGCTTTGAAGCGTGGACGCCAGTCTGCGTGGAGCCAACCTTGAAATACCACCCTTTAATGGCTGGTGTTCTAACGTAGACCCGTAATCCGGGTTGCGGACAGTGTCTGGTGGGTAGTTTGACTGGGGCGGTCTCCTCCCAAAGAGTAACGGAGGAGCACGAAGGTTAGCTAATCCTGGTCGGACATCAGGAGGTTAGTGCAATGGCATAAGCTAGCTTGACTGCGAGAGTGACGGCTCGAGCAGGTGCGAAAGCAGGTCATAGTGATCCGGTGGTTCTGAATGGAAGGGCCATCGCTCAACGGATAAAAGGTACTCCGGGGATAACAGGCTGATACCGCCCAAGAGTTCATATCGACGGCGGTGTTTGGCACCTCGATGTCGGCTCATCACATCCTGGGGCTGAAGTAGGTCCCAAGGGTATGGCTGTTCGCCATTTAAAGTGGTACGCGAGCTGGGTTTAGAACGTCGTGAGACAGTTCGGTCCCTATCTGCCGTGGGCGCTGGAGAATTGAGGGGGGCTGCTCCTAGTACGAGAGGACCGGAGTGGACGCATCACTGGTGTTCGGGTTGTCATGCCAATGGCACTGCCCGGTAGCTAAATGCGGAAGAGATAAGTGCTGAAAGCATCTAAGCACGAAACTTGCCCCGAGATGAGTTCTCCCTGAGACTTTAAGTCTCCTGAAGGAACGTTGAAGACTACGACGTTGATAGGTCGGGTGTGTAAGCGCAGCGATGCGTTGAGCTAACCGATACTAATGAACCGTGAGGCTTAACCTTACAACGCCGAAGATGTTTTGGCGTGAGAGAGACGATTTTCAGCTGATACAGATTACAGAATTTGCCTGGCGGCTTTAGCGCGGTGGTCCCACCTGACCCCATGCCGAACTCAGAAGTGAAACGCCGTAGCGCCGATGGTAGTGTGGGGTCTCCCCATGTGAGAGTAGGGAACTGCCAGGCATCAAATAAGTGAAGAGGCCATCCGAAAGGATGGCCTTTTTGCGTTTTTATCCCTTCCTCGTTGCTCTAAACTAATCACCTATCCCCCCGTATATACGGTAAACTATCCCGGTTTTTGTCTCAGGATAGCGTCTATGAATCACTCCCTTAAGCCCTGGAATACCTTTGGCATTCAACGTAATGCTAATAAAATTGTACGTGCCGATACTGCACAGCAGCTGCTGGATGCCTGGCAAAGCGCAACAGAACAAGACGAACCTGTACTGATTCTGGGCGAAGGAAGTAATGTCCTGTTTCTCGATGATTTTGCGGGAACGGTGATCGTTAACCGCATCATGGGAATTGATGTGGAAGAGCGCGCCGATAGTTGGCATCTGCACGTTGGCGCCGGTGAAAACTGGCATCATCTGGTGCAATACACCCTGGACAAAGGGATGCCAGGACTGGAAAACCTTGCCCTTATCCCTGGCTGCGCCGGATCATCCCCCATTCAAAATATCGGTGCCTATGGCATCGAACTGAAACACGTTTGTGAATACGTCGATTGTATTGAGCTGGCGACCGGCGCGGCTCAGCGTTTAACCGCTGAACAGTGCCGTTTTGGCTACCGTGACAGTATTTTCAAGCATGAATATCAGGATCGCTACGTGATTGTCGCCGTAGGCCTGCGTCTGTCAAAAAACTGGCAGCCGGTGCTGACCTACGGTGATTTAACGCGTCTCGATCCCGAAACGGCGACTGCCCGTGACGTTTTTGACTCGGTGTGCCATATGCGCACGACCAAACTTCCTGATCCTAAAGTGAATGGAAATGCGGGAAGCTTCTTCAAAAACCCGGTTATCAGCAGCGAAAACGCCCAAGCGTTTCTTGCAGGTTGGCCTGCCGCACCCCATTACCCACAGGCGGATGGTAGCGTGAAGCTGGCCGCGGGCTGGCTTATCGATCAATGCCAGTTAAAAGGCGCCTCCGTGGGCGGTGCGGCCGTTCATCGTCAGCAGGCTCTGGTGCTGATTAATCAAAACGATGCGACCAGCGAGGATGTTGTCCGGTTGGCCCATCACGTCCGTCAGCAAGTGGGCGAAAAATTTAACGTCTGGCTGGAGCCAGAGGTCCGCTTCATTGGCCGTACGGGTGAAGTGAATGCCGTGGAGGTTATCGCGTGAAGGACAATACTATCCCTTTAACCCTGATAAGCATTCTTGCCGACGGTGAATTCCATTCCGGCGAGCAGCTGGGTGAACACCTGGGCATGAGCCGTGCCGCCATTAATAAGCATATCCAGACCCTCCGCGACTGGGGTGTCGATGTCTTTACGGTACCCGGAAAAGGCTACAGCCTGCCGGAGCCGATTCAGCTGCTGAATGAAGAGCTGATCCGCAGCCAGGTAGAGCAGGGCAATGTTGCGGTCTTGCCGGTGATCGATTCGACCAACCAGTACCTTATGGATCGACTCAGCGAATTATCCTCCGGGGATGCCTGTGTAGCCGAGTACCAGCAGGCCGGGCGTGGCCGTCGAGGCCGCAAGTGGTTTTCGCCATTTGGTGCCAACCTCTATCTCTCCATGTACTGGCGTCTGGAGCAGGGGCCCGCTGCTGCTGTTGGCCTGAGTCTGGTCATCGGGATTGTGATGGCAGAAGTGCTGCACGATCTGGGCGCTGATAAGGTGCGGGTGAAATGGCCAAACGATCTTTATCTGAACGATCGTAAACTTGCCGGTATTCTCGTTGAATTAACGGGTAAAACAGGCGACGCGGCGCAAATTGTCATTGGTGCCGGCCTCAATATGGTGATGCGCAATGTACAAAATGACGTGGTGAATCAGGCGTGGACCAACCTGCAGGAAGCGGGGATCACCATCGATCGCAACACCCTTGCCGTGCGTATGATTAAAGAATTACGCAGTTCGCTTTCGCTCTTTGAACAAGAGGGGCTGGCATCCTTCCTGTCCCGTTGGGAAAAGCTGGATAACTTTATTAACCGTCCGGTGAAATTGCTGATTGGTGATAAAGAGATCTACGGTATTTCCCGCGGCATCGACGCACAGGGCGCGTTGCTCCTGGAGCAGAATGGCGTGATCAAACCCTGGGTGGGCGGTGAGATTTCACTGCGCAGCGCGGAATAACCCATTATGCGAAAACCCGCATGCGCCGCTCTGGCCGTCATGATGAGTTTACTGTTCTCCCCCCTCTCTCAGGCGGGCCAGGCCTGGGAGAGTTACAAAGCACGCTTCTTTACGCCGGAAGGGCGGATTGTCGATACCGGCAACGGCAATGTTTCGCATACTGAAGGCCAGGGCTTCGCTATGCTGATGGCGGTGGCTAACGACGATAAAACCACGTTTGATAAGCTCTGGAAATGGACTGACAGTACGCTGAAGAACAAAGAAAATGGTCTGTTTTACTGGCGTTATAACCCTGCCGAGTCCAACCCGATTGCTGACAAAAATAACGCCGCCGATGGCGATGTCCTGATTGCCTGGGCGCTGTTGAAAGCGGATACGCGCTGGCATGACAAACAGTACAGCGCCGCATCGGATGCGATAACGAAAGCACTCATTAGCCACACCGTGACCCGTTATGCGGGTTACCGCGTGATGCTGCCCGGCGTTCAGGGGTTTACCCTCGACGGTGAGATCGTGCTAAACCCCTCTTATTTCGTCTTCCCGGCCTGGCAGGCCTTTGCCAGCCGCAGCCATTCGCCGGTCTGGGGCAAGTTGATTCAGGATGGCCATCGCTTGCTGGCAAAAATGGGATCGGGTAAAGCCAGACTTCCCACGGACTGGGTCTCACTGGGCTCTACGGGCACGCTGTCCCCGGCCAAAGCCTGGCCGCCACGGATGAGCTACGACGCGATCCGCATTCCACTTTACCTGGCCTGGTCTGATAAGAAGAGCCCGCTGTTAACGCCGTGGCGAGCCTGGTTCGGTCAGTTCCCCCGCGAACAAACTCCCGCATGGGTAAACGTGACGACCAATGAATATGCGCCTTACATGATGGAAGGGGGGCTGCTGGCGGTACGTGATTTAACGATGGGACAGCCATCCGGAGAACCCGAGATCACTGCAAAGGATGATTACTACTCCGCAAGCCTGAAAATGCTTGTATGGCTTGCTGAGCAGCCATAACGGAACGGGTGAGCCCTCTCCCTTGGGGGGAGAGGGAAATGCGGTTTACTGCGGATAAGGTACCCAGTCTCCACCGTTCAGGCGAACGTACGGTTTATTCTGATACTGAATCACAACCGCGTTCGCGTTCTCAGAGACTTCGGCAGTTTGCGGCAGGTTACTGGTGAGTTGATCCCAGTTCACGCTGTCTTCCACAAACAGTTTGCCGTCAACCGCGCGGGCAACCAGTTCTGAAATGGCCAGATAGCTGGTTGGCTGAGCGATCTCAATCGGTGCGCCCTGATGAGGTGCCTTCATACCAAAGAATTTAATGCCTGCCGGTACGTTGGTAATAGACGGGCTAGGGATATCACGCAGACCTGACACCTGCATTCTGTCGCCTTTCAGCGCGGCGCCGTGTTCAGGTACCACAACCACCATCACTTTACGGCCCGATTTATCCAGCTCCGTAAAGAACGCGTCCAGTTCATCGAAGAATTTCTGCGCACGAACTTTATAATCTGCCGTTTTGCTCACGCCAGGGAAGTGGTTACCATCGTGAAGCGGCAGCGTGTTGTAGAACGTTGCACTGCGCGGATTACTGTCTTTTTCGATGGTCTTCAGCCAGCGTTGCAGCACGGCGGTATCGTCATAAACAGGTGAACCGTCAAAGCCCAGCAGAGTGACCGGCAGTCCGGTTTGATCCATCAGCTGTGCCTGCATACCACCCTGTTCGCGTACCTCTTTCAGGAAGTTACCGAACTGGCCGTTATGTCCCAGCATCAGATGCTGCGTGAAGCCCAGTTTTGAGAGGTTATCGAACAGATAACACTGGTTGCCGGCGGGTTGATACAGGTTCTTATGCGATGTCTGACCGCAGCTTGCACGAAGCAGGCGAATTGCCGCCGGGCCGCTGTACGAGGTGGCAGAGTTAAAGTCTTTAAACTGGATATCGAAATGGGACCACAGCGGGTGAGACATCAAACCCGCGGCATCGACGTCAGCCCAGGAGAGTGAACAGATGTTGATCACCAGCAGCTCAAACGGCTGAGCATCCGCCGGCAGGGCTTCCGGGAATTTGGTCTGACGTTTATCTTCCGCGGTATAGAAGCTGGAGAGCCAGGCGTTCAGGTTAGTGGACGTCGGCGGTGCGGTCTGCGTCGGGATATCGCCGACCACAGGCGTATCACCTGCCGTCGTGACGGTTGCCGCTGCACTTCCCCCGGTAGTGGTCACCGTGGTCGTGGGTTGACCCGCGGGCCACAGGGAGAAGTCTGGACCTGCAAGCGTCAGCACGTTCAGCCAGATCATAATGGCGACGACAAATACCGTGACGCGGATCCATTGTGACAGGAACAGCCAGGCCACCAGCAGCACAAAGACGGCACCTATCATTTGCCAGTTAATAAAGCGCTCGGTCAGGTCAAGGACATAGCTGGCGCTAAACCCTGCCACCTGCGAACCCTGACTCATAATGCTGTCCGGTCCCGGCAGCCAGGTGTCATGCCAGAACAGAGCAAAGCCGACAGGGATAGCAATCCAGTGACGCAAGCGATGCAGCCTGATATTGGGCAAAGGCATCAGCAGGAAAGCCATAAACACCAGGTTGAGCAGGGGATGGAAATTCAGATAGCCTGCCCACAGCAGACCAAACTTCACCAGAAAGTAGAAGTTCCAGCCGGAAAGGCCGCGCCAGTATTGCCAGAGCGGCGATGGTGACGAAGCGGTATAGGTAGAATTAGTCATGTTTTCGGTCTGCCTTGACGTGTGATGCCCGTGTCAGTGTTCCGGCTGGTTTTACATAGCGAGGTTTTACAAACAGCACTCTGGCCGTATCGCGGATACGGCGTATGGAATGGCGTGCATAGTAGCCAAGCGGGAAAAAGATCAGCGCACAGAATACGACCAGTTGAATGATATCGCTGATATTCATGATGGTGCGTTCTCCCCATTCTCAGTTAACAGGCGAAGGGGTTCCGGTATTCGCCGCCAGACGTGTCCGTCATGTCGGGCGTTGAGAATCGGTTTGGCATCGCTCTTCACGGTGAGCGGTTTCGCCCATTGTTCAGGCTCGAGGGCGCGCATCTGCACCAGCTCTGCACTGATAGAATTATCTTCGAACCAGATCATACGGTTCGAGAAAATATCCCCGGTTGGCAGGGGGAAGATATGGTTAAGGGCGGTATCAAGATCGTTTATCCGGCAGAAAGACAAGAACAGCACCAGGCGGTTGTCGCCGATGGTCATGATGTCTCCTGTGCGGTTCGGGCGGCACAAGGTGAGCGCCTGTTCAACGCGGATACCCGGTACCGGGCGCAGGGCAACCATCACCCCTTTCCCGTCTGCAGGAAGCAGCGTGTTGCTCATCATGTTGCCGACGGCGTCGCAGAAGGTATCCCATTTCTGGTATCCACGCAGCTTCATCGGCTGCGTCATGGAGAGCAGGGTGGAGATATCTTCCGGTACGTGACGGTTGAACTGCTGACCCTGAACGCTTTCGAGAAGCGTCAGGCAGCGTGATAACGGCGCATTCCACGGAATCACCATATTGGCACCGCAGCCCAGAAGCAGGCGCTCATCCGTGGCGCGAAGGCTGGTGTTATTTTCGCGCACCACTATTTTTAAGGCGCTTCCGCGCTGGCGACGTAAGGTGTGGATCTGTCGCGCCAGCGTTTCAATCTGGTTATTTTGCATGAGCGAAAAAACAATGGTTGCCGCCTGAGTTGTGCGAGCTTCATTAAAAAGCGCTTCGTTAGAATCAAACAACGACCAATTTTCCGAGAGCGCAGGTGCCCCTTCTAAAACGGCAATATGGCTCAGGATTCGTTTTTCATCGCTGCGCGGTTGCACCACGGTTTCTTCCTGCTGCGCCAGGTGCCATTCGCCCTCAATATGTTTAAGGGTGAGCTGTTGTCTGGCGCTTACGCCTTTTTCATTACACCAGAACGCAATATCGTAGAGATAGCTGTCTGCCTGGTTCCGAAGACTCGCCAGACCAAACAGGGAGCGATATTCGCCCATTAAAAGGGAAAACAGTTTGTCATTATTACTGCCAGGATTGACTATCAATAGCGTGCAATTTTGAAATTTTGCCCATTTATTGATTTTTTCCAGCCAGGGCAGTAGTTTTTCAGCAGGGATATTTTGCAGGGCGTTATTTGAGCATTTCAGAATCACCAGATAGTGATCCGGATCAATAGAGCACTGAATGTCGCGGGACAAAAAGTATAGACTATCGGCCTCCGCAGGCATGGAAAATAATCGCACCGTCTGCGGACCGCGATCGTTTTCAAGGGTGATAATTTTCTTTGGCTCTTCGCCCATGCTCACGACGGCCACGCGGGAATCCTTGCCCTGAGCGGCAATTGTCTTGTTTACCAGACTGATAGCATCTTCATTACGATCCGTATTAATCCACCAGACTCCTCCGACTGGCATGTGGCTCAATTCGTCCCATAATGACTGGATGCCAATAGAAAATATGGAGTCCACGGTGTCCCTCTTTTCGTTTAATTTCTCTGTATCTCAGTTTACTAGCGAAAGCGTAGAAATAAACCTAACATTGAAATTAAAGAACATCAGATTTAGCATGTAAATGAAATTTGATAGGGCAGGAAGCCTCGCTACTTCTGATTGTGCGATTTTACTCAAAGGGATGGAATAGAATGGATAATAACGAACCCGGCACCCCAGTCGACTCAACCCTGGGTTACACATTCCAGAACGACTTTCTGGCGCTGACGCAGGCGTTTTCATTACCTGAAATAGATTACACCGACATTTCCCAGCGGGAACAGTTGGCCGCGGCTATTAAACGTTGGCCGCTATTAGCTGAATTTGCCCAACAACAATAAGGGAGCCATTGATGGCCATACTAGGATTACAGGGCGTCCGTGGTGGAGTAGGTACAACATCCGTTACCGCGGCGCTGGCGTGGTCATTACAGCTTTTAGGTGAATCGGTATTGGTGATTGACGCCTGTGCCGATAATTTGCTGCGCATGTCGTTTAATGTCGACTTTACGCGTACAGAGGGTTGGGCTCGCGCGCTGCTTGATGATAAAGACTGGCGCGATGCGGGTATGCGTTATACCTCGCAGCTTGATGTACTGCCCTTTGGCCAATTGACCACTACCGAGCGTGAAAATGAAGCTGCCTATCAGCGTCTGTTTTCCCAGTTCACCGTCGCGCTGCAGGAGCTGAAAGAAAAAGGCCATTATAAGTGGATCCTTCTGGATCTACCGCACGGCGCCGGCACGCTGACCCGACAGCTTATGGCGCAGTGCGATCGCGTGCTGTCGATTGTGAACGTCGACGCGAATTGCCATATCCGTCTGCATCAGCAAGGGTTGCCTGAAAATGGTCATATCCTGATTAACGATTTACGTATTGGCAGCCAGATCCAGGACGATCTGTATCAGGTTTGGCTGCAAAGCCAGCGCCGTCTGCTGCCGATTGTTATCCATCGTGATGAGGGCATGGCGGAATGCCTGGCCTCCAAACAGCCACTCGGTGAATACCGCAGCGATTCCCTGGCGGCAGAAGAGATCCTGACGCTGGCGAACTGGTGTCTGCTGCACTTTGCCAAAGGGGCAGAGCCTGCAGGGAGTTCTGTATGAGCCGTCTCGCCAGCTGGTTACTCATCCCGCCGGTCAGTTCGCGTCTGAGCGAACATTACCGGCATTTTCGCCGGCACGGAGCTTCGGCATTCAGCGCCGCGCTCGGCTGCTTCTGGATGATTCTGGCCTGGACGTTCATTCCCCTTGAACACCCGCGCTGGCAGCGCATTCGTGCGCAGCACAGTGAGTTATATCCGCATATTCATCCCGACCGCCCGCGACCGTTGGACCCGGCGCGTTATATCATTCAGGCTATCTGGCTGGTGGCCACGTCGTCCCGCTCAGAAAACAAAGCGCCGCGCTGGCGCAGCTTTTCCCGCGTGCAACATTTACGTGAGCGCTATCATCAGTGGCTGGACAGTTTGCCTGACCGCGTGGGTGACAAGACCAGCCATCTGGATAACCATAAAGAGCTCGGGCATCTGCACCCGGGCTTGCGGCGTTTTATACTCGGCGTAATCGTCGTTTTCTCGCTCATTCTGGCCCTGGTCTGTATTACGCAGCCCTTTAACCCTCTGGCGCAGTTCACCTTCCTGATCCTGCTGTGGGGCGTGGCATTGCTGGTGCGTCGTATCCCGGGACGCTTCTCCGCCCTGATGCTGATTGTGCTGTCACTGACCGTCTCCTGTCGCTACATCTGGTGGCGTTACACCTCAACGCTCAACTGGGATGACCCTGTCAGCCTGGTGTGCGGTCTGGTTCTGCTGTTTGCGGAAACGTACGCCTGGGTTGTACTGGTGCTGGGGTATTTCCAGGTCATCTGGCCGCTCAACCGTCAGCCGGTTCCGCTGCCAAAAGACACGTCACAATGGCCGTCTGTCGATCTCTTCGTGCCGACCTACAACGAAGACCTGAGCGTGGTAAAAAACACGATTTACGCCGCGCTGGGTATCGACTGGCCGAAAGATAAACTCAAAATCTGGGTCCTGGATGACGGCGGCCGCCCGGCGTTCCGCCAGTTCGCGGAAGAGGTGGGTGTCGAGTACATCGCCCGTACCACGCATGAACACGCCAAGGCCGGGAACATCAACAACGCCCTCAAGTATGCCAAAGGTGAGTTTGTCTCAATCTTTGACTGCGACCACGTGCCGACGCGCTCGTTCCTGCAGATGACGATGGGCTGGTTCCTGAAGGAGAAAGAGCTGGCGATGATGCAGACGCCGCACCACTTCTTCTCGCCAGATCCGTTTGAACGTAACCTTGGCCGTTTCCGTAAGACCCCTAACGAAGGCACGCTGTTCTATGGCCTGGTGCAGGACGGGAACGACATGTGGGATGCGACCTTCTTCTGCGGTTCCTGTGCGGTTATCCGTCGTAAACCGCTGGATGAGATCGGTGGAATTGCCGTCGAAACGGTCACCGAAGATGCGCATACCTCGCTGCGCCTGCACCGTCGGGGCTACACCTCCGCGTATATGCGTATTCCGCAGGCCGCGGGTCTGGCAACGGAATCTCTCTCGGCGCACATCGGCCAGCGTATTCGCTGGGCGCGCGGCATGGTGCAGATTTTCCGTCTCGATAACCCCCTGATTGGAAAGGGGCTGAAACTCGCGCAGCGTCTGTGCTACGTCAACGCCATGTTCCACTTCCTGTCCGGTATCCCTCGCCTCATCTTCCTGACCGCGCCGCTGGCGTTCCTGCTTCTTCACGCCTATATCATCTACGCGCCTGCGCTGATGATTGCGCTGTTTGTTCTGCCGCACATGATCCACGCGAGCCTGACGAACTCGAAGATTCAGGGTAAATACCGCCATTCGTTCTGGAGTGAAATCTACGAAACGGTGCTGGCCTGGTACATCGCGCCGCCGACGATGGTGGCGCTGATCAACCCGCATAAAGGTAAATTCAACGTCACCGCGAAAGGCGGTCTGGTGGAAGAAGAGTATGTCGACTGGGTCATCTCCCGGCCGTACATCTTCCTGGTGTTGCTGAATATCGTGGGCGTGATTGCTGGTATCTGGCGCTACTTCTACGGCCCGGAAAACGAGATCCTGACCGTGTTCGTGAGTATGGCATGGGTGTTCTACAACCTGATTATCCTCGGCGGCGCGGTTGCGGTGTCGGTGGAGAGCAAACAGGTCCGCCGTGCGCATCGCGTGGAAATCTGCATGCCTGCGGCAATCGCCCGTGAAGATGGTCACCTCTTCTCCTGTACCGTGCACGACTTCTCAGACGGTGGTCTGGGGATAAAAATCAACGGTCAGGCGAAGGTGCTGGAAGGGCAGAAGGTTAACCTGCTGCTGAAGCGCGGCCAGCAGGAGTACGTCTTCCCGACGCAGGTGGTGCGTGTAGCCGGTAATGAAGTCGGTCTGCAGCTGATGCCGCTGACGAAAAAGCAACATATTGATTTTGTGCAGTGTACGTTTGCCCGCGCGGACACGTGGGCTCTCTGGCAGGACAGCTTCCCGGAAGATAAACCTCTGGAAAGCCTGCTGGATATTCTGAAGCTGGGGTTCCGTGGCTATCGTCACCTTGCAGAATTTGCCCCGTCGTCGGTGAAATTAATTTTCCGGTCCCTTACTTCGCTGGTTTCCTGGATCGTATCGTTCGTTCCTCGTCGTCCCGAGCGGGATGAGGCGAAGCAGGCGGACCCGGTTATGGCTCAACAATGATGATAACGCGATGAAAACTAAACTTTCCTGGTTATGTGCAGTGGCAATGGGGGTAAGTGCGCTCCCCACAACGATGGCTAACGCAGCACCCGATAACGCAGCGGCAACGCCTGCTCCGACGGTACCTGTGGTCGCCCAGGCGACCGATCCGGTTATCACCGCGGCACCCGGTCAAACGGAAAACGTCATTCCGAACCAGCCTACGGACGGCAACACCCTGCCGGCAGACAGCAATGTCGTCGGCCAGGTGATGCCGGGCGTACAGGGAGCAAACGCGCCTATTGTCGCGGAAGATGCCCCGTCACGGGACGTGAAGCTGAGCTTTGCGCAGATTGCGCCGCCGCCGGGCAGCATGGTGCTGCGCGGTATTAACCCTAACGGCGGCATTGAGTTCGGTATGCGCAGCGATGAGGTTGTCTCTCACGCCATGCTGAACCTTGAATACACGCCATCACCGTCGCTGTTGCCGGTACAGTCTCAGCTGAAGGTTTACCTGAATGATGAGCTGATGGACGTCCTGCCCGTCACAAAAGAGCAACTGGGTAAGAAAACACAGGCCCAGGTGCCGATTAACCCTCTTTTCATCACCGACTTTAACCGCATACGTCTGGAGTTTGTCGGTCACTACCGTGACGTCTGTGAGAACCCTGCCAGCAATACCCTGTGGGTAGACGTAGGACGCAACTCTTCGCTGCAGATGACCTACCAGTCGCTGGCGCTGAAAAACGACCTCTCGTCGTTCCCGGTTCCGTTCTTTGATCCGCGTGATAATCGTCAGTTAGTGCTGCCAATGGTATTTGCGGCGTCTCCGGACGTCACCGAGCAGCTGGCGGCCACCATTGTGGCATCGTGGTTTGGTTCACGTTCTGGCTGGCGCGGGCAGAACTTCCCGGTGATGTACGACAAAATGCCGGACAGAAACGCGATCGTGTTTGCGACCAACGCGAAACGTCCTGCCTTCCTGCGCGATCACCCGGACGTAAACGCGCCGACCATTGAGATGATGAGCCACCCGGATAACCCGTACGTGAAGCTGCTGGTGGTCTTCGGGCGTGATGATAAAGACCTGGTGCAGGCGGCCAAGGGCATTGCCCAGGGTAACGTTCTGTTCCGTGGAAACAGCGTGGTGGTGGATGAGGTTAAACCGCTGCTGCCGCGTAAACCTTATGATGCACCAAACTGGGTGCGTACTGACCGAGCCGTCACGTTTGGCGAACTGAAAACGTATGAAGAACAGCTGCAGGCGACGGGGCTTGAGCCAGCCCCGATTAGTCTGTCACTGAATCTGCCGCCAGACCTGTACCTGCTGCGCACCAACGGTATTGATATCAATCTGAGCTACCGTTACACCGCGCCGGCAACCAAAGACAGTTCACGCATGGATATCAGCCTGAACAACCAGTTCCTGCAATCTTTCAGTCTGACAAGCACGCAGGATACTAACCGACTGATGCTCCGTCTGCCGGTGTTGCAGGGGCTGCTGGACGGGAAAACGGACGTCTCTATTCCGGCGCTGAAGCTTGGGGCGATCAACCAGCTGCGCTTTGATTTCCAGTACATGAACCCGATGCCCGGCGGCTCAGTGGATAACTGCATCACCTTCCAGCAAGTACAGAACCACGTTGTGATTGGTGATGAGTCAACCATCGACTTCTCGAAGTATTATCACTTCCTTGCCATGCCGGACCTGCGTGCATTTGCCAATGCCAGCTTCCCGTTCAGCCGTATGGCCGACCTCTCTGAATCCATTGTCGTCATGCCAAAAGCGCCAAATGAGGGCCAGGTGACGACCCTGCTGGACACTATGGCGTCCGTGGGTGCGCAGACCGGATTACCGGCAATTAATGTCACGTTGACTGACGATGGTAGCCAGATCCAGAACAAAGACGCGGACATCATGGTGATCGGTAACATCCCGGATAAGCTGAAGGATGACAAGCGTATCGATCTGCTGGTCAAAGCAGCGCAGTCCTGGGTTAACACGCCACTGCGTCAGACCGAGTTCCCGAGCATTATGCCGGATATCAACGATCGTCAGGCCAGCGTGCAGACAACCGTTACGTCTCAGGGGCCAATGGCCGCGGTGGTTGGCTTCCAGTCACCTTACAACGAGCAGCGTAGCGTAGTGGCGCTCCTGGCGGACAGCCCGCGTGGGTATGCGTTACTCAACAGCGCGATGAACGACAGCGGCAAACGTGCCGCGATGTATGGTTCGGTGGCGGTGATCCGCGAGTCTGGGGTCAATAGCCTGCGCGTGGGCGATGTGTACTACGTGGGCCATCTGCCGTGGTTCGAGCGTCTATGGTATGCGCTGGCTAACCATCCGGTTCTGCTGGCTATCCTGGCCGCCGTCAGCGTGGTGTTGCTGGCGTGGGTGCTGTGGCGTCTGCTGCGTATCATCAGCCGTCGTCGCCTTAACCCGGATGAGTAACAGGTGATGAAAGCGTTTCGCTGGTGTGTGTTAGCAGCGTTGATGCTGGCGGCGATCCCTCTTCGCGCCGCCTGCACCTGGCCTGCCTGGGAGCAGTTTAAAAAGGATTACATCAGTGAGAGCGGGCGTGTCATTGATCCCAGCGACACGCGCAAAATCACCACGTCGGAAGGGCAAAGCTATGCGTTGTTCTTTGCCCTGGCCGCGAACGATCGCAAAGCCTTTGATCAATTGCTGACGTGGACGCGCGACAACCTGGCCGGGGGCAATCTGAACGATAATTTGCCCGCCTGGCTATGGGGTCAGAAAGACCACGACAACTGGGCGATAATCGATACCAACTCCGCCTCGGATGCCGATGTCTGGATTGCCTGGTCACTGCTTGAGGCGGGCCGGCTGTGGAAACATCCGGACTATACCCGCACGGGTAAGGCGCTCCTTAAACGCATTGCCCATGAGGAAGTGGTGAAAGTACCGGGACTCGGCTCCATGCTGCAGCCCGGGAAGGTCGGTTTTGCCGAGGAGAAAGCCTGGCGCTTTAACCCCAGCTATCTTCCTCCGCAGATAGCGAGCTATTTCACGCGCTTTGGTGCCCCGTGGACGACCCTTCGTGAAACCAATCTGCGCTTGTTGCTGGAAACGGCGCCAAAGGGGTTTTCGCCGGACTGGGTGCAGTATCAGAAAAACAGAGGCTGGCATTTGCAGCAGGATAAATCGCTGGTGGGCGGCTACGACGCCATCCGCGTCTACCTCTGGGTCGGAATGATGAGTGACAAAGACGCCCAGAAAGCCCGGTTGCTTACGCGCTTCCGGCCGATGGCGACAATGACAACGAAACACGGTGTACCGCCGGAAAAAGTGGATGTGGCGAGAGGGAAGCCTGCGGGCAAGGGGCCGGTCGGCTTTTCCGCTGCGATGCTGCCTTTTTTACAGCAGCGTGATGCGCAGGCGGTACAGCGCCAGCGCGTTGCAGATAATTTTCCCGATAATAATGCCTATTACAGCTACGTACTGACTCTCTTCGGGCAAGGATGGGATCAGCATCGTTTTCGCTTCACCGCTCAAGGTGAATTAATACCGGACTGGGGCCAGGAATGCGCAACTTCACAGTAAATCTTCTCAGTTTATCGCTTAGCCTGGCACTGATGCCGCTGGCTCAGGCCGCTAACTCCCCGCAGCAGCAACAGCTGCTGCAACAGGTGCGGCTGGGTGAATCGACGCAGCGTGAGGATTTGGTTCGTCAGTCGCTCTACCGCCTTGAGCTGATTGACCCGAACAACCCCGACGTCATTGCGGCGCGCTTTCGTTACCTGCTTCGTCAGGGTGATAACGCCGGTGCGCAAAAAGAGCTGGATCGTCTGAAAGGGATCGCGCCGGGCTCCAGTGCGTATCAGTCCTCGCGCAATACGATGCTGCTTTCTACGCCTGAAGGCCGTCAGCAGTTACAGCAGGCCCGGTTACTGGCTACAACGGGTCATACTCAGGAGGCCATTGCGGCCTATGACAAGCTTTTTGACGGTAATCCGCCGGGCGGTGACGTGGCGACGGAATACTGGAATGTTGTGGCGAAAGATCCTGCCCGCCGTGGTGTCGCCATTAACCAGCTGAAGAAAATTAACGCCAGCAGTCCGGGCAATACGCAGCTGCAGGGTACGCTGGCCCAGTTGCTATTCCAGACCGGACGTCGCGATGAAGGCTTTGCGGTGTTGCAGGAGATGGCCAAATCCAGCAATGGCCGCAGCCAGGCATCTGATATGTGGTATGAGCAGATCAAAGATCAGCCTGTCAGCAACGCCAGCGTCAGCGCGCTGCAAAAATACCTGAGCGTCTTCAGCGACGGCGACAGCGTAGCGGCGGCACGTACCCAACTTGATACGCAGCAAAAACAGCTCGCCGATCCAACCTTCCGTGCTAAAGCACAAGGGCTGGCGGCGGTGGATGCCGGGCAGGGCGATAAGGCGGTGGCGGATCTGCAAAAAGCGGTCAGCGCAAATCATGCCGACAGCGAAGCCGTGGGCGCGCTTGGACAGGCGTACTCTCAGAAAGGCGATCGCGCCCGTGCGGTGGCGCAGTTTGAAAAAGCGATCGCCCTCGATCCGCAGAGCGATAACCGCGGTAAATGGGACAGTTTGCTGAAAGTTAACCGCTACTGGCTGCTGATCCAGCAGGGTGATACCGCCCTGAAAGCGAACAATACGGCGCAGGCGGAACGTTATTACCAGCAGGCGCGTGCCCTCGACAATACCGACAGTTATGCGGTGCTGGGGCTGGGAGATGCCGCGGCGGCGCGTAAAGACACGGCTGCGGCAGAACGTTATTACCGTCAGGCGCTGCGTATGGACAGCGGTAACAGCAATGCCGTTCGTGGCCTTGCCAATGTTTATCGTGCGCAGTCACCGGAAAAGGCCTCGCAGTTTATCCAGTCGCTCTCTGCCAGCCAGCGCCGAAGCATTGATGACATTGAACGCAGCCTGACCAACGAGCAGCTGTCAGCCCAGGCGGAACAGCTGGAAAACCAGGGCCAATACGCTCAGGCGGCGGAAATTCAGCGTCGTCGTCTGGCACTCTCTCCGGGCGACGTCTGGATAACCTACCGTCTGTCGCGCGATCTCTATAGCGCGGGCCAGCGCAGCCAGGCGGATAACCTGATGCGCCAGCTTGCCAGCCAGAAACCGTCCGATCCGGAACAGGTGTATGCCAGTGGGCTGTATCTCTCCGGAAACGATCAGGACCGGGCCGCGCTCACGCATCTGGAGACGCTTCCGCGCAGCCAGTGGAACGCCAATATTAAGGAGCTTGCCGACCGCCTGCAGAGTAACCAGACGCTGGAAACGGCAAACCGACTGCGCGACAGCGGCAAAGAGCAGGAGGCGGAAAACCTCCTTCGCCAGCAGCCGTCCTCTACCCGTATCGACTTAACCCTTGCGGACTGGGCGCAGCAGCGTGGCGATCTGGAGGCCGCGAAAACGGCTTACAACACCGTGCTGGAGCGTGAACCGCAGAACGAAGATGCGATCCTCGGTCTGACCGAAGTGTATAGCGCCCAGGGCAACAAAGAGGCAGCCCGTGCCGCGCTGGCAAAACTGCCTGCCGCGCAAAACGGAGAGCCGCTGTCGCTCAATATGCAGCGCCGGATCGCGATGGCGCAGGCAGGCCTTGGGGATTCCGCCGCCGCAGAGCAGACGTTCAGCAAGATTATTCCTCAGGCGAAATCACAGCCTGCATCTATGGAAAACGCGCTGGTATTACGTGATGCCGCCCGTTTCCAGACGCAAAATGGTCAGCCTCAGCAGGCACTGGAAACGTATAAAGATGCGATGGTGTCGTCAGGCGTCACGACGACACGTCCGGCTGACAATGACAGCTTTACCCGCCTGACGCGTAACGACGAAAAAGACGACTGGCTGAAACGCGGCGTGCGTAGCGACGCCGGTGATTTGTACCGTCAGCAGGATGTTAACGTCACGCTGCAGCATGATTACTGGGGCTCCAGCGGCACCGGCGGCTATTCCGATCTTAAAGCGCATACCACCATGTTACAGGCGGATGCACCACTGGCGGATGGCCGTATGTTCCTGCGTAGCGATTTGGTCAATATGGATGCCGGGTCCTTTTCCACCGATAACGGTACCTACGATCCGAAATGGGGCACTTGTGCCGAAACGCCGTGTAGTGGCAACACGCATCAGTCAGCAAATGGCGCGAGTATTGCCGTGGGCTGGCAGAATAAAACCTGGGCGTGGGATATTGGGACCACGCCGATGGGCTTTGACGTTGTCGACGTGGTCGGCGGTGTAAGCTACAGCAGCGACCTGGGGCCAATCGGTTACACCGTTAACGCCCATCGTCGCCCGATCTCCAGCTCTCTGCTCGCCTTTGCCGGGCAAAAAGATACCAACACCGCCACCACCTGGGGCGGCGTGCGCGCAACCGGCGGTGGCGCGAGCATCAGTTATGACAAAGGTGAGGCGCACGGCGTCTGGTCGAGCCTGAATGCGGAAACGCTGACGGGTAAAAATGTGGAAGATAACTGGCGCGTCCGCTGGATGACCGGTTACTACTACAAGCTCATCAATAAAAACAATGAGCGTCTGACCGTCGGCGTGAGCAACATGCTCTGGCACTACGATAAAGATCTGAGCGGTTATACCCTGGGTCAGGGCGGTTATTACAGCCCGCAGGAGTATGTCTCCTTCGCGTTGCCTGTCACCTGGCGTAAACGTACCGAGAACTGGTCCTGGGAGCTGGGCGGATCGGTGTCATGGTCTCATTCTAAAACTAACGACGTGATGCGCTATCCCATTCAGGGACTGATTCCGACCGATGAGCCCGGTCGCTACACCGACAGAGGCGAAATGGAAACCGGCAGCAGCTCCTCAGGCACGGGTTATACCGCACGGGCCATTATCGAGCGCCGGGTCACGTCCAACTGGTTTGTGGGCCTCGGTGTGGATATTCAGGAAGCAAAAGATTATACCCCAAGCCACGCACTGCTTTATGTACGCTACTCTGCTGCAGGCTGGCAGGGCGATATGGACTTACCGCCGCAGCCGCTTATCCCTTACGCGGACTGGTAATCGGATTTAACTTAATCCATTTGTAAGTCTCTCTTAAAAGTACAGCAATCGGGTATACTCAGGCGCACCAGGTTTACACCCTGGTGCGCCCTGCGCTTCGAGTTTTGTGGAGAGTCATTTTGCGTGTCAGCCGTTCCTTAACTATCAAACAGATGGCGATGGTTTCTGCCGTCACAATGCTGTTTGTACTCCTTTTTTGCGTAATTTTGCTGTTTCATTCCGTACAGCAGAATCGCTATAACACGGCTTCGCAATTAGAAAGTATTGCCCGCTCGGTGCGTGGCCCGCTCTCTGCCTCTATTTTGAAAGGGGATATTCCCGAAGCGGAAACCATTTTAAAACGCATTCAGCCTGCCGGTGTCGTGAGCCGCGCAGACGTGGTGTTACCCAATCAGTTTCAGGCGCTGCGGATGAGTTTTATCCCCGAGCGCCCGGTCCCCATGATGGTGATGCGGCTGTTTGAACTGCCGGTGCAGATTTCGCTGCCGGTCTATTCGCTTGAGCGTCCCGCGAATCCACAGCCGTTGGCCTACCTTGTTCTGCAGGCAGACTCGTACCGCATGTATAAGTTCGTCATGAGCTGGGTTGTCACGTTAGTGACCACTTGCTTACTTATGACGCTTATTCTGAGCGTGGCGCTGACCTGGTGTATTAACCGTCTGATTGTGCATCCGCTACGCCGGATTGCCCGGGAGTTGAACACGCTTTCACCGCAGGACCAGGTGGGGCATCAGCTTCCGCTGCCACGTCTTCATCATGATGACGAGATTGGCATGCTGGTACGCAGCTATAACCTCAACCAGCAGCGGATGCAGCGCCAGCAGGATGAGCTGAACAGCAGCGCCACGCGCTTCCCGGTCTCGGAACTGCCCAATAAAGCCTTCCTGATGGCGATGCTGGAACAGACTGTCGCCCGCCAGCAAACCACCGCGCTGATGGTGATCGCCTGTGAAACCCTGCAGGACACCGCCGGCGTGCTCAAAGAGAACCAGCGTGAAATGCTCCTCCTGACGCTGGTGGAGAAAGTGAAGTCCGTGCTGGCCCCGCGCATGGTGCTGACCCAGGTCAGCGGGTATGACCTGGTGGTGATTGCCAACGGCGTGAAAGAGCCGTGGCATGCGATCACGTTAGGTCAGCAAGTACTCACTGTCATTAATGAGCGGCTGCCCATTCAGGGCATCCAGCTTCGTCCAAGCGCCAGCATCGGTATTGCGATGTACTACGGTGACTTAACGGCGGAACAGCTTTACCGTCGTGCTTTCTCGGCGGCGTTTACCGCCCGGCGCAAAGGGAAAAATCAGATCGAGTTCTTCGACCCGGAACAGATGGAAAGGGCGCAGCAGCGCCTGACGGAAGAGAGCGACATTTTGACCGCGCTGGATAACCGTCAGTTTGCCCTCTGGCTCCAGCCGCAGGTGAATTTGCTGACGGGCGAGGTGATCAGCGCGGAAGCGCTGCTGCGCGTGCAGCAGCCGGATGGTTCATGGGAATTGCCGGAAGGGCTCATTGAGCGCATCGAATCCTGTGGCCTGATGGTCACCGTCGGTTACTGGGTGCTGGAGGAGTCGTGCCGTCAGCTTGCTGCCTGGCAGGAACGAGGCGTGACGCTCCCGCTGTCGGTCAACTTGTCCGCCCTGCAGCTGATGCATCCGACCATGGTGTCTGAGATGCTGGAGCTGATCCATCGTTACCGGATCAAGCCTGATACGCTGACGCTGGAAGTCACGGAAAGCCGGCGTATTGACGATCCTAATGAGGCGGTCGCGATTCTGAAACCGCTGCGTAATGCCGGTATACGCATCGCGCTGGACGATTTCGGTATGGGCTATGCCGGGCTGCGTCAGCTCCAGCATATGAAAACCCTGCCGGTGGATGTGCTGAAAATCGACAAAGCCTTTGTTGAAGGGTTGCCGGAAGACAGCAGCATGGTCCAGGCCATTATCCAGCTGGCCCGCAGCCTGAAACTGCAGCTGATTGCCGAAGGGATTGAGACAGACGCGCAGCGCACCTGGCTGGCTGAAGCGGGCGTGGAGGGCGGACAGGGCTTCCTGTTTGCACCGGCTGTTCCGTCGGATGTCTTTGAACAACGCTACCTTTCCGGTGGGGACAATAGCGCAAACGTGTAATTTTGTTGCTGGCTTGTGCGAGCCAGCTCAAAGTTCTTAACATTTGTGTTTCAAATTTGAACTGGGTTTATTTCTGTCCTGTTATACGGGTGTTATTTTAGAGCCGCAGGTTAACCATAACCTTACAAGACCTGTGGTTTTTCTTCCCAAGGACACCCTATGAAAACCTCACTCTTCAAAAGTCTCTATTTTCAGGTCCTGACAGCCATCGCAATCGGTATTTTGCTTGGTCACTATTACCCTGAACTTGGCGCACAAATGAAACCGCTTGGCGACGCATTCGTTAAGCTCATCAAAATGGTCATCGCCCCGGTGATCTTCTGTACCGTCGTGACGGGCATCGCTGGCATGGAAAGCATGAAGGCGGTAGGCCGTACCGGTGCAGTGGCGCTTCTCTATTTCGAAGTGGTCAGTACCCTTGCGCTGATTATTGGTCTTATCATCGTGAACGTGGTGCAGCCCGGCGCGGGGATGAACGTTGACCCGTCGACGCTGGATGCCAAAGCGGTCGCGGTGTATGCCGATCAGGCGAAAGACCAGGGGGTAGTGGCCTTCCTGCTGGACGTTATCCCAGGCAGCGTCATTGGTGCATTTGCCAGCGGCAACATTCTGCAGGTGCTGCTGTTTGCCGTCATGTTTGGCTTTGCCCTGCACCGTCTGGGCAACAAAGGCCAGCTGATCTTTAACGTCATCGAAAGCTTCTCGCAGGTCATCTTCGGCATCATCAATATGATCATGCGCCTGGCGCCTATTGGGGCCTTCGGTGCGATGGCATTCACCATCGGTAAGTACGGCGTGGGTACCCTGGTGCAGCTGGGCCAGCTCATCATCTGCTTCTATATCACCTGTATTCTGTTCGTGGTGGTGGTGCTGGGCTCAATCGCCCGCGCGGCAGGGTTCAGCATTTTCAAATTTATCCGTTATATCCGCGAAGAGCTGCTGATTGTTCTGGGGACCTCTTCATCAGAATCGGCCCTGCCGCGCATGCTCGATAAGATGGAAAAGCTGGGCTGCCGTAAATCGGTGGTGGGGCTGGTCATCCCGACGGGCTACTCCTTCAACCTTGATGGCACCTCGATATACCTGACAATGGCGGCCGTGTTTATCGCTCAGGCGACCAATAGCCATATGGACATTTTCCATCAGGTCACCCTGCTGGTGGTGCTCCTGCTCTCGTCTAAAGGGGCCGCAGGTGTCACTGGCAGTGGCTTTATCGTGCTGGCGGCCACCATTTCCGCGGTCGGACACCTGCCGGTGGCGGGGCTGGCGCTGATTCTCGGTATTGACCGCTTTATGTCTGAAGCCCGTGCCTTGACCAACCTCGTAGGTAACGGTGTGGCAACGGTAGTCGTGGCAAAATGGGTGAAAGAGCTGGATCACAAAAAGCTCGACGATACGTTAAATAATCGCCAGTCAGACAGCAAAACTCCTGGTTTATCCTCTTAATATTGTCACAAATGCCCGCATTCCCTTGTCGGGATGCGGGCTCCTGCGCATAATAACTGTTCGTACCTGTCATAATTCGACAAGATTTTTTTTGGGTATATTTCACTTCTGACCGTGACGTTTTGTAGAACACGCGGTCTAATCGACGTGTTTTCATCGTCATCTTTTAGAGTGAAACGCGTCGCGAGACACTCTCTTTAACCAGGAATGTTGATCAGGGGTTCACATGCAGGGCACAAAAATTCGACTCTTAACCGGCGGTTTGCTGATGATGGCAGCAGCCAGTTATGTGCAGGCAGATGCGCTCCAGCCAGACCCGGCCTGGCAACAAGGGACACTAGCGAACGGTTTTCAGTGGCAGGTTTTAGCCACCCCACAACGTCCAAGTGATCGTGTTGAAATCCGTCTGTCTGTTAATACCGGCTCCCTCACGGAAAGCACTCAGCAAACCGGTTTTAGCCATTTTATTCCCCGACTGGCGCTCACGCAGAGCGGCAGTTTGCAAGCAGTTCAGGTGCGTTCGCTCTGGCAACAGGCCATTGATCCGAAACGCCCGCTTCCGCCGGCAGTGGTCTCGTATGACTACACCATGTTCAACCTGAGCCTGCCAAATAACCGTAACGACCTGCTCAAAGAAGCCCTTACGTATCTCGCCGATGCGTCGGGCAATCTGGCGATTACGCCGGAAACCGTTAACTATGCGCTGAGCAACAGTGACATGGTTGCCACCTGGCCTGTGGACACCAAAGAGGGCTGGTGGCGTTACCGCCTGAAGGGTTCAACGCTGCTTGGGCATGACCCGGCCGAGCCGCTGAAACAGCCGGTGGACGCTGAGCAGGTAAAATCGTTCTACCAGAAATGGTACACCCCGGACGCGATGACGCTTATCGTGGTGGGGAATGTGGACAGCCGTGCGGTGGTGGAGCAGATCAACAAAGCGTTTGGCGAACTGAAAGGCAAACGCGAAACACCGGCCCCTGTCCCAACGCTCTCTCCACTGCGTGCAGAGCCTGTCAGCATTATGACGGATACCGTTCGTCAGGACCGCCTCTCCGTCATGTGGGATAACGCCTGGCAGCCAATTCGTGAGTCAGCGGCGCTGCTGCGCTACTGGCGTGCCGATCTGGCACGTGAAGCGCTGTTCTGGCACGTTCAGCAGACGCTCAGCAAGAATAACGTGAAGAATATCGGTCTCGGCTTTGACTGCCGCGTGCTGTTCCAGCGTGCACAGTGTGCCATTAACGTTGAATCGCCGGGCGATAAGCTGAATGCGAATCTGGGCGTGGTGGCAAAAGAGCTGGCAAAAGTGCGCAAAGAGGGCCTGTCGGAAGAAGAGTTCAATGCACTGGTCGCGCAGAAAAAACTTGAGCTGCAGAAGCTGTTTGCAACGTATGCCCGCGCCGATACCGACATTCTGATCAGCCAGCGTATTCGCTCACTGCAGAATCAGGTGGTGGATATCGCGCCGGAGCAGTACCAGAAGCTTCGTCAGGACTTCCTGGAGGGGTTGACCGTCGATATGTTGAATCAGGACTTACGTCAGCAGCTGTCGCAGGAAATGGCGTTGATTCTTCTGCAGCCGAAAGGCGAGCCGGAATATGACATGAAGGAACTTCAGTCGACCTGGAATACCATTATGGCCTCCGCGCCGCAGCCATCGCAGGCTGCTACGGCAGATGATTTGCACCAGGACGCAACGGATATCCCGCAGGGGCAGTAATGCCCCTCATCCAGAACCCTCTCCCTGTCGGAGAGGGTTTTTTTTACTGTGGCATTGCCTCACGCGGAATAATTGCCCCGCGATACTGGATCACGGTGCTCGCCGTCAGGTGTCCACGCTGGGCTGCCGCTTCAGGCGTCCCGCCCGTCAGACGCACCGCCAGATAGCCCGCACTGAATGAATCACCCGCCGCCGTCGTATCAATCACTTTCTCTTTCGGCAACGTCACCGCAGGAACGTCGATGACGGCTTCACCTGGGATGGCGACCAGACATGAATCAGCCCCGCGCTTAATCACCACTTCACTTACGCCGGCGGCCTGCGTACGCGCAATCACCTCATCAACGGGTTTCTCACCCCACAGCGCATCTTCATCATCGAGCGTCAGAAAGGCGATATCGGTGCATTGCAGTATCTGCTGATAAACCTGCTGCGTCTCTTCACGGCTGGCCCACAGGCGCGGGCGGTAGTTATTATCGAAAATAACCTTGCCGCCATTGGCGCGGCATTCACGCAGTAACGACAGCAGCTTTTCACGGCTGGCTGAGCTTAAAATAGCCAGGCTAATCCCGCTCAGATAAAGATAATCAAAGGTGGCTAACGCTTCGCAGATGGCTGCCGCAGCGTCGCTCTCCAGCCAGAATTTGGCCGCGGCTTCGTTACGCCAGTAGTAGAAGGTCCGCTCGCCGGTATCGTCGGTTTCAATGTAGTAAAGCCCCGGCAGGCGGTTTTCCATACGCTGTATCAGCGAGGTGTCCACCTGCTCACTCTGCCAGGCTTCCAGCATTTGCTGGCTGAAACTGTCCGTCCCCAGGGCGGTGACGTAGTTCACGGTAAGGGCCTCTGGGGCAACCTGACGGGCAATATAAACGGAGGTGTTTAACGTATCGCCACCAAAACCGCGGCTGACTTCCGCGCCTTTTTGTGACAGCTCAATCATGCATTCGCCAATCACGGCAATTTTCTTGGTCATAGTCGTGAACCTGAACAGAGTAATTTTCGGTAGTGTGCGCTGAGTGAATTATGCGGTCAACTATATTAAAACGACGTTCCATTATTTTATTTGAGCCAGCGCGTGTTCCTGTTAATTTCTGCCCGCTTAATTTCATTTTCCCGGTGAATTGAACATAAAGTTCTCAATTGCCGGGCCGATAACCCTTTGACGAGTCCAGAAAGGCCATCCAACAACAGGACATCTGAAATGAAGTCAGAGCAGGTTATCCAGCGGCTGAGCACTACGCCTGAGGCAAGTATTGAGAACTTGCAGGAGCATCGCTACTGGCTGCAATGTGAGCGTGCGTACACCTATCAGCCGATCTACCGAACGGACGGTCGACTGATGGCTATTGAAATTTTGACCGTCGTGACGCACCCGTCAAACCCCTCACAGCGTATCGCACCGGACCGCTATTTTGCCGAAGTTGCCGTGCGCCAGCGCCTGGATGTGCTGGAAGAACAGCTCCGTATGCTGGCAACCAAACAGGCCTTTTTCGAACAGCACGCTATCCTCGCCTCGGTCAACGTCGATGGACCCACCCTGCTGGCGCTGCGCCAGAACGCGAAATTACAGGAGCTGATCGCCTCCTTACCGTGGATGCGCTTTGAGCTGGTGGAGCATGTTCGTCTGCCACAGGACTCATCATTTGCCTCGATGTGCGAATTCGGCCCGCTGTGGCTGGATGACTTTGGCACCGGGATGGCGAACTTCTCTGCCCTCAGCGAAGTGCGTTACGACTACATTAAAGTGGCCCGCGACCTGTTCATTATGCTGCGCCAGACCCCGGAAGGGCGGAATCTGTTTACGCTGTTATTACAGCTGATGAACCGCTACTGCCAGGGCGTGATAGTGGAAGGTGTGGAAACGCTGGAAGAGTGGCGTGATGTGCAAAATTCTCCCGCGGCGGCGGCACAAGGCTATTTCCTCTCTCGTCCGGTCCCAATGGATACCCTCGATTCCGTGATAACGATCCTCTGATCTGCCCGCTTCCCTTTGTCTGAACTATAGTTTTACAGGTAAGGTCATCAGGAAAGGGGATAACAATGACAAAAACAACCAGGGTAATCTCCTGGACAGCAGGGATTTTATTGTTGTTGATCGTGGTCGCCGTCGTCATTATCGCGACGTTTGACTGGAACCGCCTTAAGCCGACCATCAACCAGAAAGTCTCCACCGAACTCAATCGCCCCTTCGCCATACGCGGCGATCTCGGGGTAGTGTGGGAACGCCAGAAAGAGGAGACCGGCTGGCGAAGCTGGATCCCCTGGCCACATGTCCACGCCGACGACATCATTCTCGGCAACCCGCCGGATATTCCTGACGTGACAATGGTGCATCTGCCCCGCGTAGAAGCCACGCTGGCCCCGTTAGCGCTACTGACCAAAACGGTTTACCTGCCGTGGATCAAGCTTCAGCAGCCCGATGCGCGTCTGATCCGCCTTTCCGAAAAGAACAACAACTGGACGTTTGATCTCGCCAGCAGCGACGAAAAAGATCCCAATGCGCAACCCTCATCATGGTCATTCCGTCTCGACAATATTCTTTTCGATCGCGGGCGGATCGCCATCGACGACAAGGTCAGCAAAGCTGATATCGAGATCCTGGTCGATCCGTTGGGCAAACCGCTGCCGTTTAGCGAAGTGACCGGCGCAAAAGCGAAGGGCGATAATGCCAAAGCCGGGGATTATGTTTTCGGCCTGAAGGCCAAAGGGCGCTACAAAGGGCAGCCCCTGACCGGCACTGGCAAAATTGGCGGCATGCTGGCGCTTCGAAGCGACTCGACGCCGTTTCCTGTGCAGGCGGATTTCCGCTCCGGGAACACGCGGGTGGCCTTCACCGGGACCGTCAACGACCCTATGAACATGGGGGGCGTTGATCTGCGGCTGAAATTTGCCGGTGATTCGCTGGGTGAACTGTATGAACTCACTGGCGTCCTGCTGCCAGATACGCCACCGTTTGAGACGGACGGTCATCTGGTGGCAAAAATCGATACGGAAAAATCGTCGGTATTTGATTATCGCGATTTCAATGGCCGTATTGGCGACAGCGATATCCATGGCTCGTTGACCTATACCACCGGAAAACCGCGCCCGAAACTGGAAGGCGATGTGGAGTCTCGCCAGCTGCGGCTGGCCGATTTGGGGCCGCTGATCGGGATTGATTCCGGTAAAGGCACGAAATCAAAAGAGGTGAAAAAAGATCGCCAGCCGGCGGGGAAAGTCCTGCCTTACGATCGCTTTGAGACCGATAAGTGGGACGTAATGGATGCGGATGTTCGCTTTAAAGGGGGCAAAATCGAACATGGCAGTACGCTGCCGATCAGCAATCTTTCGACCCATATCCTGCTTAAAAATGCCGATTTACGCCTGCAGCCGCTGAAGTTTGGCATGGCGGGTGGGACCCTCTCATCGAACATTCACCTCGAAGGCGATAAAAAGCCGATGCAGGGGCGTGCCGATATTAAGGCCCGCCGGCTCAAACTGAAAGAGCTGATGCCGAACGTGGAATTGATGCAGAAAACCCTGGGTGAAATGAACGGCGATGCCGATATCCGCGGCGTGGGGAATTCCGTGGCTGCACTGCTCGGGAGCAGTAACGGTAATCTGAAGCTTCTAATGAATGACGGGCTGGTGAGCCGTAACCTGATGGAGATCCTGGGGCTGAACGTCGGAAACTACGTCATCGGGCAAATCTTCGGTGATGATGAGGTGCGGGTGAACTGTGCGGCGGCCAACCTGGATCTGGTCAACGGCGTGGCGCGCCCGCAGATTTTTGCCTTCGATACGGAGAACGCGGTCATCAACGTGACCGGCACCGCCAGTATGGCCTCCGAGCAGCTTGATTTAACCATCGATCCGGAAAGTAAGGGGATTCGTATCATCACCCTGCGTTCGCCGCTCTACGTGCGTGGGACCTTTAAAAATCCGCAGGCGGGTGTGAAACCCGGTCCGCTGATTGCGCGTGGCGCAGTGGCGGCAGCACTCGCGACGCTGGTTACGCCAGCGGCGGCGCTGTTGGCGTTAATTTCGCCGTCAGAAGGGGATGCGAATCAGTGCCGGAACATTTTGTCGCAGATGAAAAAATAACGTGCGGCTTTCGGGACCTTTACCCTCTCCCTGGGGGAGAGGGTATCAGGCCGCGGTGAATTACAGAGACTGGTGCTTCGTCTCGTGGGTCAGCAGCAGGGCAATCAGCGTCAACGCTGCCATGGCGGCCAGGTAAACGCCCACGTAGAACAGGCCATAATTTGCCTGCAGCCAGGTGGCGATATAAGGCGCAACGGACGCACCCAGAATAGAGGCAACGTTATAGGAGAACGACGCACCGGTATAACGCACTTCCGTCGGGAACAGCTCTGGCAGCAGCGCACCCATCGGGCCGAAGGTCAGGCCCATCAGGCTCAGACCAATGAGCAGGTACGCCATGACCAGCGCAGGGCTACCTGAACCCAGCAGTGGCGGGAAGACGAACAGGGCAAACAGAATGATCAGCGTGGTGATAACAATCATGCTTGAGCGACGACCAAACTTATCCGCCAGCAGGCCGGCAATCGGCACCATGACGCCAAACCCAATGACCGCCATCATCAACATCCACAGCACTTCGTTACGCGGCAGGCCGAGCCCAACCGGCGCTGCGGCGGTGCTGAACGTCATTGAGTAGACCGTCATGATATAGAACAGCGTGTAGGTCGCGAGCATGATAAACGTGCCCAGTACCGTCACGCGGACGTGTTTAGTCAGCAGCGTACCCAGCGGCACTTTTACCTGTTTTTTCGCGGCGGCAACTTTAGCGAAAACCGGCGTTTCGTGAAGTGACACGCGGACATACAGGCCAATCAGCACCAGCACGGCGGAGAAGACGAACGGAATACGCCAGCCCCAGCTCATGAACTGTTCGTCCGTCAGCAGCCAGGAGAGCAGCAGGAAAGTCCCGTTCGCAAAGAAGAAGCCAATCGGTGCGCCAAGCTGCGGGAATGAACCGTACAGCGCGCGTTTGCGTGCCGGTGCGTTCTCCGTGGCCAGCAGCGCCGCCCCCCCCCATTCACCGCCCAGCCCCAGACCCTGACCAAAACGCGCCAGCGCCAGCAGCATCGGGGCCAGAATACCAATGGTTTCGTAGGTAGGCAGCAAGCCGATAGCGACGGTGGAGATCCCCATCGTCAGCAGCGAGGCTACCAGCGTGACCTTACGGCCGATGCGATCGCCGAAGTGTCCAAACAGGGCAGAGCCAATCGGGCGCGCAACAAACGCGATCGCAAAGGTAGCCAGAGACTGCAGCGTGGCTGCCGTCGGGTCACCCTGCGGGAAGAAAATATGCGGGAAGACAATGACCGCTGCGGTGGCATAAATGTAAAAGTCGAAGAACTCAATGGCGGTGCCAATCAGCGAGGCGACGACAACTTTGTTTCGCGAGTTAACCGGCGCGGTTTCCGCACCGGAGTCGAGTGTTGTGGCTGTTGCTTGCATAATATTTTCTTATTTTTAGTCGGACGAAAGGCCATATTACGCACAGCAAAAGCGACATTTCAATCTGTAACAAAGCCGCGCGCTGGTGATAAAAGCAACAAAAAGCGGATAATGTTCAGGCCAGACAAAACACTTCCATGAAATGCTTCACAGTTTTCAAATATCAGCTGATAAAACTGGTTTTTGGTTAAATAAAAGTTACGGACTGGATTTATATGCTGAAATGATGAATCGGGCTGAAGTTTCAGCCCGGGAGAGACGTTATCGGTGTGTTTTACCCGGCATGCGCGGGTCGTCTTTGTACTCGGCGGTGGCAATCCACGCCGCGCAGAATAAGGTCAGGCGGGCGAAGAAGTAGAAGAACGCCATCAGCCCCAGCACCGAGCCAAACGCCGCGCCAGAAGGGGATTTCACCAGCGATGGCAGAGTGTAAGTCATCACAATTTTGATCACTTCAAAGCCTATCGCCGCAATTAATGTGCCGCGGATCAGCGCCTTCTTACGCGGACGATGGCGGGGCAAGCGCCAGAAGATCCAGAAGAACAGCAGATAGTTGGCGAAGATGGAAATAGCCAGTCCAATGCCGCGCCACGCGGGCTTCAGCCACTCGATGTAATCCAGATAGAGCGCAGAGATAATCATCTGCTGCGCCGAACCGGCGACAGAGGTGATGGAGAGCGTCACAATCAGCGCGACGAGCAGGCCAATCAGCGAAACAAAGTCGCGAAGATACTTAACCCAGATTTTCTCCTGGTCCTGAGGCTTACGCTCCCACACCTCGCGCGACTGGGCACGAATGGCCTCGCGGAGGTTGCCCATCCAGTTAATCCCGGAGTAAAGGGCAATCAACAGACCGACAATACCGACCGTCGTACGTTGCTGTACGGCGGTATTAATGGTGTTTTTGAGCGTGGTGGCGAGGGTCGGATCACTGACGTTATTCAGGATTTTATTGAAGATATCCTGCAACAGCGTTGGGTGTGACGCGAGTACAAAACCGGCTGCGGCAAAGGACACCATCAGGATCGGGATCATCGATAAAAAAGAGAAATAGGTGATGGCAGCACCAAACTGGTTACCCATGCGGTCATTAAACCGCTCTGTTGCGCGTATCAGGTGCGCAATCATGGGGAACTGCTGTATCCGCTCTGCCAGGCTGGTGACAGTCCCCAGCGCTTTGCTGGCAGTGCCTGGCATTTTTGCTTCTTCAGGCCCGGTTTCCATCTTCTGGATGGGTTCGTAATCTAAATGTTGGGTAGGTCGTTGCGGGTTGTTTTCCGGCGTCACGCGACTTTTCCTTTTCGTTTGGCTGGATGTTATTGAATTATAGCTTGCGACTAATCCACGTAAGCTTTTGTGAGTGCAGTAAGCCACTCCATAAACAGATGTACCCGACGGGAGAGGTTGCGCCGGTGGGGATAAATCAGCGATACCGGCATCGGTTCCGCCCGGTACTGCGGGAGAACTTCAATCAACTTCCTGGTGCGCAGAGCGTCACGCACGCCAACGCGCGGCACCTGGATAATACCCAGTCCGGCGATGCAGGCCGCCTGATACGTTTCTGTGCTGTTGACGGTCAAAACCCCGCCCGTCTTCACCCACTGCGTCGACGTGCCGTTATAAAACTCAAAGCCCTGGGGACGTGTTCCCAGCGTGGCGGCGTAGTGAATGACGGCGTGTGAACCCAAATCTTCCAGTGTTTCCGGATAGCCAAAACGCGTGACATAATCCGGGCTGGCGCAGTTAATCACCGACAGCTTGCCCAGCGGGCGGGCGATAAGTCCCGAGTCTTTGAGCGCGCCGACGCGTACCACACAATCAAACCCTTCACGAATAACATCCACCAGGCGATCGCTGCTGCTAAGTTCCAGCTCGATGCCCGGATATTGCTGCAGAAAAGCAGGCAGTTTGGGGATGACTAAATTTCGAGCAACGCTGACGGGCATATCCACGCGTAACCGACCGCTGATGGTGGAGGGGTCATGCTGGAACATACCGTCCAGTTCATCCAGGTTTGTCAGAAGATCTTTTGCCCGCTCGTAATACACCATGCCGTCCTGCGTCAGGCTTACGCGACGCGTGGTTCGGTGCAATAGCTGGGTTCCCAGTCGGTTTTCCAGCGCCTGAATTTGCCGCGAAACACTGCCTTTCGGCAGCGTCAGTGACTCCGCCGCCCGGGAAAAACTCTCCAGTTCCGCGACACGAACAAACAGCTGCATTGCGTGAATTTTATCCATAGACGAAGCTCATTGTTGTTGCAATTGAAACAGTGAAGCGCTCTGCGACATCTTTATTGATCTTCTATCACCTAATAAGCTCTTTCTCAATCTCCACAACAGTCAAAACGAGGTTTCTTATGTCTGAACGTATTGCATTAGTCACAGGTGGTAGCCGTGGTCTGGGTAAAAACGCGGCGTTGAAGCTCGCAGCAGACGGAACGGGAATTATCCTGACCTATAACCGAAGCCAACAGGAAGCGCTGGATGTTGTGCGCGAAATTCAGCAAAAAGGCGTTAACGCGGCCGCATTGCAGCTCAACGTCGGAGATGTTGCCAGTTTCGACCTTTTTGCCGATCAGCTTCAGGAAACCCTTAATACCGTATGGCAGCGTGAAACCTTTGATTATTTATTAAACAACGCCGGGACGGGCTTGTACGCGCCCTATGCCGAGACAACGGAAGCCCAGTTTGATGAGGCGCTGAATATCCATTTCAAAGGGCCTTTTTTCCTGACGCAGCGTTTGCTTCCCTTGCTGAACGACGGTGGGCGGATCCTGAACGTCTCCAGCGGGCTGGCCCGTTTTACGCAACCCGGTTCCGGCACCTATGCGGCAATGAAAGGGGCGATGGAAGTGCTGACCCGCTACCAGGCGAAAGAGCTGGGCGCGCGCGGTATCTCCGTCAATATCATTGCTCCCGGTGCGATAGAAACCGACTTTGGCGGCGGACGCGTGCGTGACAACGCGCAGCTTAACCAGATGCTGGCAACGCAGACGGCGCTCGGGCGCGTAGGGTTGCCGGATGATATCGGTGATGCCATTGCGGCGCTGCTCAGCGATAAACTGGGCTGGATGAATGCGCAACGTATTGAAGTGTCAGGCGGTATGTTCCTGTGATGCCTTCGCTTAAGGGGAAGGAACCTCTTAAGGAAATCCTCAAATTGAATGTGTCCAGATACTGGGAGATATAAATAACACTGGTGGATTTGTAACGTCTCCGTTCATTGAGTTTTTTCTTAAATAATGCCTCTGTAGAATCTCCCTTCGCGACTCTCAGAGGGAGAAAAACGATGCGGGTAATTATGTTTGACAGGCAGTCCCTGTTTATTCACGGAGCGATACACAGTCTTCAGAAATTAATTCCGGAAATAAATATTACGGGAAGCTGTCAGGCAGAAGATTTATGGGCGCAAATTTCAGCGTCACCTTCGGCTATCGTCATGATTGACGGGAATTTAATTGAGGATGAGGGGATCGCCTGGCTGGAAGCGATCATGCAGCGTTTCCCGACGATACGCGTGGTAATGGTTCTGGCTAAAAAAGAGGCCCGCTGGGTTGAACAATTGCTGCAGCGAAACGTGATGGCCATTGTTCCCCGCAATGCGCACCCGGAGCGCTTTTCCGCGGTGCTGGATTCGGTCTCCCGAGGAATGGTGTGCTTCCCCGGTGAGTGGGTGAGGCAACCGTCGGCGCCGCAGGCGTTATTATCCTTAAGCGAACGCCAGCGCGAAGTCCTGAAATTACTGGCGGCGGGGGAGTCCAACAAAGAGATCGGGCGCAATCTCAACATCAGCGCCGCCACGGTGAAAGCGCACCTGGAAGCGCTTTTCCGCCGTCTGGAGGTGAAAAACAGAACCCAGGCCGCGATGTACTATACCCGGGCGACGGCCTGAAGAATTGCGGTCGGGAGTGAGGTCGTCTCACCGAAACTGAGCATCATCAACACCAGCGCGTCGTGCTGCTGTTGGGTTAACGGGCGTTTAAATTTTTCCCGCAACAGCGTTTCGCACAGCTGAATATCATCGTGAAGTAAATATTCAGCCTGTAGCGGCGTGATAAGACGCTGAAAACATTCGCCCTGGCGAATAACATGGCCATAGCCTATAACCCATAAACCGTTTTCATCACGATATTTCTCCAGAGAAAGCCCCTGGTGTTTTTTTATTAACGCAATGGCGGCAGAAGATATCTTCAGCGCATGACCTTTCATATTCGTTTCCTCTTAATGGCAATATTGTAGAGGAAACGACGCACGCGAAATATCCGCCAAATGGCTATAGGTCAGGAATAATTGCTGAGATATTCCTGCTTCAATAAACCGAACAGCCAGTCATTATGCCATTGTCCGCCAAGGTAATAACTCTCGCGTAGCTCGCCCTCCAGACGAAAGCCCGTTTTTTCCAGCAGGCGTCTGGAGGCGATATTCCCCGCCGTGACGGTGGCGGTGAGGCGGCGTATGCCGCCCTGATGAAAGGCGTAACCGCACAGCGCCTGCAGTGATTCGAAGCCGTAGCCTTTCCCCTGGGCCGCAGGTGCAAAAAGAAAACCCACTTCCGCGCAATCGTCATCGCGATGAATATAACCGGTGACGCCGAGCGGTACGCCGGAGGTGGCGTCACGCACAACGAGGCAAAGCCAGTGCGCGCTGCCCGGCGTCCAGGGCGTCAGACGAGATTCGAACGCCTCGCGGATCGCCTCCACGGGGCGATCTTCCGCGACAAAACGCATCACCTCGGGGTCGTGCTGCAACGCCAGGAAAAAGGGCCAGTCATGGTCTTGCAGCGGTGAACAGATAAGACGCGATGTCGTTAAGACAGGCATTCAGATTCTCCTGAAACATTTAAAATGATTTTCGTGGTGTCACTTTATTTCAACAGAAAGTCAGGTATGGTTAACCTCGTATAAATAAAAAGAAAAACGGCCATTACGGGCCCATTCTGGTTGTCTTCGTTATCGCTTAAGGAAAACAATGACTCTCAGCACAGCACACCCTATCCGCGAACAGTTCGAACACTGTCTGGCGGTTATTCGCCAGGCCTCGGTTGAAATTTTACTTCTCCTGAATGTACATGTTTCTGAGGGAAAAGATCCACGCTGGTTTCTGGAACAACTGGACAGCGCGCGTTTAGGCCTGGGGGGCTGGAATGCGGTTGCGAAGACGCTCAATTTGAATGACGCGGAGATGTCCGAATTCACGCTGCAATTGCGTCTGCTTCAGCAGCGTGTTCCTCAGTACGAAAGCGGTCAGGATGTCAGTGAAAACCAGCTGATTGCCGCGATGCGGTTTGTGACTACGCTGGAGCACCTTCGTTTGCAACAGCCTCTTCTGACCTACAGCACCGAAGTGGCGCCTGGCAGTGAACTCCAGCAGCAACAGGCGCACAAGCAGGTGCGTACGATTGAGTTGATGATAAAAGGGCTCATCCAGCAGGCCTGGCCCGATCAGGTGCGGCTGAATAACCATCTTAAAACCCTGTTTAACGCGGACCGCGTGCGGCGCTGGCTGAAGCTTGGTGACATCAATGATGTGCTGAGTGGCATGATGTTCAGTGAGCTGGCACAGATGCTGGTGGATAAAAAAGAGTTCAGCCGCTACTACGCCTCGCTGTTTAACGATCCGTCAATGCTCACGCTGATGGTGGAACCGCGGAAAACCCTGCAAACCTTCCTCGATGATATTCGGCAAATCCGCAACAATATTACCGTGCAGAAAGCGTTAAGTTCGGCGCAAATCCAGCTGCTGGATAACTACTACACGCAGATCACCCGACCGGTTCAACGTGCTTTTGAAGAGGGGAGAACCCGCGTCAACCCGGCCGGACTGATGGCGGTGGATGCCAGCGAGCTGCATGCTTTCTGGGAAAAGGCGCAGAAAATGGATCGTGTGACCGGCGGGGATCTCTTTGAGGTTCGTGACACGATTGAAAAACCGACCCAGCGCGCACCGCGCACGCCAGAACAGCGTGAGCAGCTTATTTCCGGCGCGTTATGGGGGGCGGTTGGCGTGATGGTGATTGCCATTGTGGCGGGCGGCTTCTGGCTGGTAACCAGCAGTAAACCCCAGCCTGCAGCCGGGAACGTTGCAGAAACGGCCCAGCCTCAGGAGATGCGCGAAACCCCCTCCTCGCGCGAGACGCTGTCGCGCATGGGCGTGACCTGGGACGAGAATAATTTCCGCTCGGCGATTAACCGCAATGATACCCGGGTGGCACTGTTGTTTTTGCAGGGAGGGATGGACTGGAAGCTCTCCTGGACGGAAGAGGCGATGTCGGCTGACTATGACGACGTTCTGGAGCTGATGTTGCGCTACCGACAGAACATGGTGGAACAGAAGCCGTGCCGGCGCTTTATCAACACGCTCAGCCATGCCATGTCGAATGGCGAGTCCCTGACGTCAATGCGTAAACAGTATCTGAAGGCGTTTTGCACCGTGCCTGCCGTGGTGAAGCGCCAGCAGCATGATCTGGATTTGGCGACGCGTCGGGCACAATCACAGCCGGATGCCACCACAAAAAAATGGCAGTCCATCCAGACCGCCATTTATGAAGTGATTCGTTAATCCTGTCTTCTCCCTCTCCCGGCAGGAGAGGGATGGAATACGGGCATCAGACCGCAGAAGGTCACGGCTCCCCATACAACCCAATCAACCGCCGTACCACGCCGTTAGTCCAGCCGAAGCCATCCTGCAGCGGGTACTCACCCCCGCCCCCTTCGCGCGGCGTACTGCTGGCGATGTGATATTTCTCAATCAGCTTATGGTGAGCTTTATAGAAATGATTCACCGTCTGCAGCCAGCTCCAGGCAATCTCATCGCCCAGCGAGTCATTGCCGTACTGTTTGAAGCCCTGAATCGCCATCCACTGCAGCGGCGCCCAGCCGTTGGGTTTATCCCACTGCTCGCCGGTCTCGTACTCGGTGGCCAGAATCCCGCCCGGCGTCAGCAGACGTGCTTTTACCGCATCCGACAAGCGTTCAGCCTGCTCGTGGGTCGCCATGCCAACGTACAGCGGCACAATGCTCGCCGCTGAGAACAGCGCCATGACCTCGCGGCGCCAGTCGTAGTCACGGTAACAGCCATTCTCGTCATCCCACAGATACCGGTTCACCGCGGCGCGGCGATCGCTGGCTTTCTGGCGGAACAGTTCCGCGGTCTCTTTATCCCCTTTCGATGCCGAAATATTGGCGATCGCGCTTTCCAGTTTGAACAGGAACGCGTTCAAATCGATAGGAATAAACTGCGTGGTGCGGATGCTGGCAAGTCGGCCAGGCTCCCGCAGCCAGCGCGAGGAGTAATCCCAGCCGGAGGCCGCGCCTGCGCGCAAATCGCGATAAACCTCATTCGGCGGACGGCCAGAGTGACGGGCGGTTTCCACATCCTCAATCCATGATTCATCACGCGGCGTGTCACGGTCGTCCCAGTAGCGGTTTAACAGCGAGCCATCCGGCATACGCACCGCGCTGCGATAGGCCTGATTAAGCAGCAGCGATTCCGCCCCGTCCATCCAGAAGGCATGCTCCATTTTGAGGTGTTCAAGGTAGCGCTTTGCACCGCGCACACCATCCTCTTCAAACAGCTCCACCATCAGGGCAAATACCGGCGGCTGGGAGCGGCTGAGATAATAGGTACGGTTACCGTTCGGGATATGGCCGTAGCGTTCAATCAACCACGCGAAGTTATCCGCCATACATTTCAGCAGATCGTTACGTCCGCTCTCTGCCAGACCCAGCATGGAGAAGTAGGAATCCCAGTAATAGGTCTCGCTAAAACGCCCGCCGGGCACGATATAGGCCTGCGGCAGCGCCAGCAGAGAAGACCAGGGGATGTGGTCCTGCGGCTCGCGCGTCAGCACGGGCCACAGGCTGTCAATGTGCTCTTTTAGCGACAGGCCGGGGTCGGAGACATATTCCGTGGTATAGGTCTCTGGCAGCCAGAAGTGGTTCTCCACGAACCGACGCAGGTCGAAATCCCGGTGGCGCCTGACCTTGCGATAGCGGATCAGAATATCCAGAGGATCCATCTTCGGGGCACAGTCGGGGAAGGTTTTGCTGTCCGCAAACAGCCGTGTCGACTGCACGTGCTCGAACAGTTCCAGATAGCGATCGGCGGGCGTCAGAGCATCAGAGGCGGGTAGCCCCTCAATCATTTCGGGTTCCGGCTCCGCCTCAATCATTTCATCCAGTTTTAACTCGCAGGGATCGCTCTCGTAGCGCAGCTCTTCTGCAATCTCGAACTCGATGTTCTCGGCAGCCTGTAGTTTCTGGTTGAACATGGCGATAAGGACCTCCGGTTGTGTGTTCAAAATAACAGTTTTTTCCGGGCGTCTTATAAGCGTAGACATTCGCTTCGGTGTTGGCTGAGGGAAATGTGCGGTTGATCACGTTTTTAAACGCGAGGTATTTGCGGAGTTAAAACAGTAATTGCCTGAAAAATAAAGGCTAAAAGGGATTTTTAGACAGATTTATGGGGAAAATAATTCAGAGCATTCGTTGTGCAACGATTTATGTCTGAAACAAACGCCCCTCCGCAGAGGGGCATTTTGCTTAACGCATGGTGACAAATTCTTCGGCCGCTGTCGGGTGGATCGCAACGGTGTTATCGAAGTCTTTCTTGGTGGCACCCATTTTGAGCGCCACGGCGAAGCCCTGCAGGATCTCGTCCATGCCAAAGCCAATGCCGTGGATACCGACAATCTTCTCTTCCGGACCCACGCAGACCAGCTTCATGCGGCATGGCTGACGGTGAGAGGTGACGGCGGTATACATCGCGGTGAACGCGGATTTATACACTTTCACCTGGTCGTCGCCATACTGCTCGCGCGCCTGAGGTTCTGTTAAGCCCACTGTGCCGATTGGCGGGTGGCTGAAGACCACGGTCGGAATGTTACTGTAGTCCAGATGCTCTTCCGGTTTGTTGTTAAACAGACGCTCAGAGAGGCGACGGCCCGCGGCAACCGCAACCGGCGTCAGTTCGACCGCACCGGTGTTATCGCCCACCGCGTAAATGCCCGGAACGCTGGTGTTCTGGAATTTATCGACAACGATATACCCTTTCTCATCGGTTTTAACGCCCGTCGCCGCCAGGTTGAAGTTGTCGTTAGCCGGTTCACGACCAATCGCCCAGATCAGGCAATCCACGGTCTGGCTACGGCCATCTTCCAGCTCAAGCGTCAGGCTACCGTCTGCATTTTTAACGACCGCTTTTGGCACGGCGTGGGTGTGCAGCGTTGGGCCTTCGGTATTCATCACTTCGACCAGCGTATCGACGATCAGCGGGTCAAAGTTGCGCAGCGGCGCGTGTTTACGCACGAACAGGTGCGTTTCTGCGCCCAGACCATTAATCACACCGGCCAGTTCTACGGCGATGTATCCCGCGCCCACCACGGCAACACGTTCTGGCAGAGCAGGCAGCTCGAAGAAACCGTCGGAGTCGATACCGTATTCCACACCGGGAATATCCGGGTGGCTCGGACGCCCGCCGGTCGCGATCAGGATGTGATCGGCAGTGATCGTCTCACCGTTAACTTCGATCGTCTTCGCATCAACAAAGCGCGCAAAACCATGAATAACATCGACGTTGTTCTTGCCCAGCACATTGTCGTATGAGGTATGAATACGGTCGATATAGGCAGTACGGCTGGCGATCAGCTTGTTCCAGTCAAAGTTATTGATGGTGGTGTCAAAGCCGTAATCCGGGCCATACATATGGATTGCTTCACGGATTTGGGCCGCATGCCACATCACTTTCTTCGGTACACAACCCACGTTGACGCAGGTGCCGCCCAGCGCTTTGGCTTCGATCAGCGCACATTTCTGGCCATACATGGCCGCGCGGTTGATGGAGGCGATGCCGCCGCTGCCGCCGCCGATTGCGATGTAGTCATAATGCTTAGTCATAGCTTTTATCCTTAATCGTGAATTGCCGCGATTGTATACCTGAAATCAATAGTTTCCACCGATGACTGCGATTACTCCGGCACGATCCAACTGACGGTGGCATGGCCCGTTCCGGCCGGCACCAGCGTCTTGTGCAGCCACGGCAGCACGTTGTTCATCTGCGCTTCGAGCTTCCATGGCGGGTTGATCACAATCATGCCGGAAGCGGTCATGCCGCGCTGGTCGCTGTCCGGGCGCACGGCCAGTTCAATTTGCAGAATTTTGCGGATACCGGTCGCTTCCAGGTCTTTGATCATACGTTTAATTTGCGCGCGCAGCACCACCGGATACCACAGGGCATAGGTGCCCGTCGCAAAGCGTTTGTAGCCGTCGTTAATACCGCTCACTACCGCCTGATAGTCGGTTTTGATCTCATAAGGCGGGTCGATCAGCACCAGACCGCGACGGGATACCGGCGGCAGTTTGGCCTTCAGCTGCTGGTAGCCATCCGCCTTTTCCACACGGGCGCGGCTGTCTTTCTGGAATTCAGAACGCAGCAGCGGGAAGTCGCTCGGGTGCAGCTCGGTCAGCTGAAGGCTGTCCTGCTCGCGCAGCAGCTGGCGGGCAATCAACGGCGAGCCAGGGTAGTAGCGCAGCTGGCCGTTGCGGTTAAAATGATTCACCACACCAATGTAGGGCTCCAGCTCTGCCGGCAGGTCGTCCTGCTGCCAGATGCGGGCGATCCCTTCCAGGTATTCCCCGGTGCGTTCGGCATGTTCGCCGCTCAGCTGATAACGTCCCGCGCCCGCGTGGGTGTCCAGATAGAGAAACGGTTTATCTTTCTCTTTGAGTGATTCAATGATCAGGCTCTGAACGGTGTGTTTAAGGACGTCGGCGTGGTTGCCTGCGTGAAAGCTGTGGCGATAACTGAGCATGAATGAATGTGTTCCAGGTAGTAAACGTAGGCCTGATAAGCGTAGCGCCATCGGGCAAAAATAGAGCGTATCGCCACAGTATACAGAAAAGTTTATCCTGCCGCGAAAGCGCAACGTCTGGCATTGAAATCCTCTACACTTATCCCCATTCTAGATCGCATATGCACAGCGCCGGATGCGCGCTTCATTCATCTTATTCAACAGGACAGCGTTTATGACCAATCCATTACTGACGCCTTTTTCGTTGCCACCGTTTTCTAAAATCCGCCCTGAGCATGTGGTTCCAGCCGTAACACAGGCGCTGGACAACTGCCGTGCGGCGGTAGAAAGCGTGGTGGCGCAGGGCGCGCCGTACACCTGGGAAAATCTGTGTCAGCCGCTGGCCGAAGTGGATGACGTGCTGGGACGCCTCTTCTCCCCGGTAAGCCATCTGAATTCAGTGAAAAACAGCCCGGAACTCCGTGAAGCGTATGAACAAACCCTGCCGTTGCTCTCTGAGTACAGCACCTGGGTTGGCCAACACGAAGGGCTGTACAAAGCCTATCGCGACCTGCGCGATGGCGACCACTATGCCGAACTTAACACCGCGCAGAAAAAATCGGTCGATAACGCTCTGCGTGATTTCGAACTCTCCGGCATTGGTTTGCCGAAAGAGAAACAGACCCGTTACGGTGAAATTGCGGCCCGTCTGTCTGAGCTGGGCAACCAGTACAGCAACAACGTGCTGGACGCGACCATGGGCTGGACGAAGCTGATTACCGACGAAGCCGAGCTGGCCGGTATGCCGGAAAGCGCGCTGGCGGCGGCGAAAGCGCAGGCCGAAGCGAAAGAGCAGGAAGGCTTCCTCTTAACCCTGGACATCCCGAGCTACCTGCCGGTCATGACCTACTGCGACAATCAGGCGCTGCGCGAAGAGATGTACCGTGCGTACAGCACCCGCGCTTCCGATCAGGGTCCGAATGCCGGTAAGTGGGATAACAGCCCGGTGATGGCTGAAATCCTCGCGCTGCGTCACGAGCTGGCACAGCTGCTGGGCTTTGAGAGCTACGCCTCCAAATCCCTCGCCACCAAAATGGCGGAAAATCCACAGCAGGTCCTCGATTTCCTGACTGACCTGGCGAAACGTGCGCGTCCGCAGGGCGAGAAAGAGCTGGCACAGCTGCGCGCCTTCGCGAAAGCGGAATACGGTGTCGACGAGCTGCAGCCGTGGGATATCGCCTGGTACAGCGAAAAACAGAAACAGCACCTTTACAGCATCAGCGATGAGCAGCTGCGCCCTTACTTCCCGGAAAACAAAGCCGTTAACGGCCTGTTTGAAGTGGTTAAACGCATTTACGGGATCACCGCCAAAGAACGTACCGACATCGACGTCTGGCATCCGGACGTGCGCTTCTTCGAACTGTATGACGAGAAGAACGAGCTGCGCGGGAGCTTCTACCTGGATCTGTACGCTCGCGAGAACAAACGCGGCGGTGCATGGATGGATGATTGCGTCGGGCAGATGCGTAAAGCGGACGGCTCCCTGCAGAAGCCGGTGGCGTACCTGACCTGTAACTTCAACCGTCCGGTGAATGGCAAACCTGCGCTGTTTACCCATGACGAAGTGATTACCCTGTTCCACGAGTTCGGCCACGGCCTGCACCATATGCTGACCCGTATCGAAACCGCAGGCGTTGCCGGTATCAGCGGTGTGCCATGGGATGCGGTCGAACTGCCAAGCCAGTTTATGGAAAACTGGTGCTGGGAGCCGGACGCGCTGGCGTTCATCTCCGGCCATTACGAAACCGGCGAACCGCTGCCGAAAGAACTGCTGGATAAAATGCTGGCGGCGAAAAACTACCAGGCGGCGATGTTTATCCTGCGCCAGCTGGAGTTCGGCCTGTTCGACTTCCGTCTGCACGCCGAGTTTAGTCCGGAGCAGGGGGCGAAAATCCTCGAGACGCTGGCCGAGATCAAAAAGCAGGTCGCCGTTATTCCTGGCCCAACCTGGGGCCGCTTCCCGCACGCGTTCAGCCATATCTTCGCGGGCGGCTATGCGGCAGGCTATTACAGCTACCTGTGGGCCGACGTGCTGGCGGCGGATGCGTTCTCTCGCTTTGAAGAAGAGGGCATTTTCAACCGTGAAACCGGCCAGTCGTTCCTTGATAACATCCTGACGCGCGGCGGTTCTGAAGAGCCAATGGTGCTGTTCAAACGCTTCCGTGGCCGCGAGCCGCAGCTGGATGCGATGCTTGAGCACTACGGAATTAAAGGCTAACCGTTACGTGAAGATCTGTTTAGTCGATGAAACAGGCGCCGGAGACGGCGCCTTATCTGTTCTGGCCGCCCGCTGGGGGCTGGAGCATGATGATGAAAACCTGATGGCGCTGGTGATGACGCCGGCGCATCTGGAATTACGTAAGCGTGACGAACCCAGGCTCGGCGGGATATTTGTCGATTTTGTGGGGGGCGCCATGGCGCACCGGCGCAAGTTCGGCGGCGGTCGCGGTGAAGCGGTTGCCAAAGCGGTTGGCGTCAAAGGAAGCTATCTTCCTGACGTGGTGGATGCCACGGCGGGTTTAGGGCGTGATGCGTTTGTGCTGGCCTCGGTAGGGTGTCACGTGCGGATGCTGGAGCGCAATCCGGTCGTGGCCGCGCTGCTCGACGACGGGCTGACGCGCGGCTATGCCGACCCGGAGATTGGACCGTGGCTGCAGGCGCGCTTGCAGTTGATTCACGCCTCCAGCCTGACGGCGCTGACCGATATCACTCCGCGTCCGCAGGTGGTCTATCTCGACCCGATGTTCCCGCATAAGCAGAAAAGCGCGCTGGTGAAGAAAGAGATGCGGGTGTTCCAGTCGCTGGTCGGGCCGGATTTAGACGCGGATGGTTTGCTGGCGCCTGCTCGTCAGCTCGCCACGAAGCGCGTGGTGGTGAAACGCCCGGACTATGCGCCGCCGCTGGCGGACGTGGCGACGGCCAATGCGGTGGTTACCAAAGGGCACCGGTTTGATATTTATTCGGGGACGCCGGAACAGGAAGGTTAGGGTGTGCGGTTTAATGCCGTCACCCCAACCCGTGCTGGAAAGAGGCTCGAACGGTTCCCTCTCCCTTTGGGAGAGGGAAAGCAGACTTACTCGTCTTCTTCGTCACGCAGTGGAACAATCAGCATATCCACATGAACGGTGTTAATCAGCTGACGCGCTGAAGACATCAGCTTGCTCCAGAAGTCCTGGTGGTGACCACAAACGACCAGGTCCATATCGTATTTCTTAATCGCATCAACCAGCACCTGACCCAGATCGCCGCTGCCGCTTAAGGTTTCGGTGATAGGGTAGCCCGCGTTGGTGGACAGTTCGCTCAGGGCGTGGTGTGTCTCTTCAGAGATGCGTTTCTGCATATCACCGAGATTGACGTCAATCAGACCGGTATAGAGGTCGGAGTAATTCACATCAACGTGGATAAGAGAAACTTTCGCGTTGTAAGGGCGTGCCATGGATACCGCTTTATCAACCAGCACTTTACTCTCCGGAGAGAGGTCTACCGCGATGAGAATGTGTTTGTAAGCCATAGTGTTACTCCTTCCTTAAGTTATCGATGACTAAATGGAAAAGCCGTCGTCTGATGCTTTCATTACGGCCCAGTAAAACATATTTTTCAAGCTTTGGTGTTGATAACGATTAACCTTGTGGCAAAAAAATTAACGGATCTCCTACACTATTTAATGAGCCGTTCGGATATTAAAACGCGAACCGGATCGACTTTTGTTCATTCTTTCACTGAACTGTCTGTCAGGGCACTGGAGTGCGGTAGCTCAGAGGCCTTGCTTCGTGGGCGTACGCCGGGGAGGATGTATGATTAGCACCGTCGCATTGTTTTGGGCGTTATGCGTGGTTTGCATAGTGAATATGGCGCGCTACTTCTCATCGTTACGTGCGCTGTTAGTGGTACTTCGTGGTTGCGATCCGTTGCTTTATCAGTATGTGGACGGTGGAGGGTTCTTCACCTCGCACGGACAGCCCAGCAAGCAGATGCGTTTGGTAGGGTATATCTATTACCAGCGCTATCGCGATCACCACGATGAAGAGTTTATTCGCCGTTGCGAGCGTCTTCGCCGTCAGTTCATTTTAACCAGCGCCCTGTGTGGTCTGGTTGTGGTCAGCATGATTGCCTTGATGATTTGGCACTGAGCATAAAAAAAGCGGGTCAGTTTCCTGACCCGCTTTTTTATCGCGTTCTGCCGATTAGATAAGCTTCAGCGAAATCCAGTACAACCCACCCGACAGCAGGATAGAGGCCGGAAGGGTAAATACCCAGGCCATCAGAATGTTGGTCACGGTTTTGCGTTGCAGACCGCCGCCGTCAACAATCATGGTCCCTGCCACGGAAGAGGAGAGTACGTGGGTGGTCGAAACTGGCATACCGGTATAGCTCGCCAGACCGATTGAAACCGCCGCCGTCATCTGCGCGGACATACCCTGCGCATACGTCATGCCTTTCTTACCGATCTTCTCGCCGATGGTGGTCGCCACACGACGCCAGCCAATCATCGTACCGATACCGAGAGCCAGTGCGACAGCCATGATGATCCAGATTGGCGCGTACTCAATAGTATTGAGCATATCGCCTTTCAGTTTCTTCAGCAGACGCTGGTCGTCAGCATTCACTTCTGGCAGCTTCGCCACTTTATCCGTGACATCAGAGATGCACAGCATAATGCGACGCAGTTGACCACGTTGCTCAACGGACAGTTTGTCGTAGCTTTCGATATTACCCAGCATGCCTTTGGCACGTTCCAGCGCGTTAATCGCGTTTGCCGGATGGCAGTGGAATTCGCCCGGCGCAGTGGTAGCGCCTGCTTCAGGAGAAGGGATCAACTGGTCAACGCCGGTTGCCTTCTTCAGCAGCTCAGGGTGTTGCTGGAAATAGATTTCAACGTTGTTCACCGCATCACGGGTACGGGTGATTTCGTAACCGGAGGCGTTCATGTTGACCACGAATCCCGCCGGTGCGACGCCAATCAGTACCAGCATTACCAGACCAATGCCTTTCTGACCGTCGTTCGCGCCGTGAGAGAAGGCAACGCCGATAGCGGAAAGGATCAGGGCAATCCGCGTCCAGAATGGCGGCTTTTTCTTGCCGTCTTTCTTCTCACGCTCTGCCGGCGTCAGGTGAATACGGGAGCGTTTTTTCGTATTGCTCCAGTAACGACGCAGGATGAAAATCAATCCGCCTGCGACCACCAGACCCACGATAGGGGAGACAATCAGTGAGGCGAAAATTCCCAGCACTTTCGGGATGTTTAACGCATCAACAACCGAGGTACCGGTCATGAGGGCATTCGTTAACCCAATACCGATAATCGCGCCGATGAGGGTGTGAGAACTGGATGCAGGCAGGCCGAAATACCAGGTACCGAGGTTCCAGATAATTGCAGCAAGCAGCATTGAGAACACCATAGCGAGGCCATGGCCAGAACTAACGTTGAGAAGCAGATCCGTTGGCAACATATGCACGATCGCATATGCAACGCTCAGTCCACCCAGAAGAACACCAAAAAAGTTAAATACCGCCGCCATAACAACCGCGAGCTGCGATCGCATTGCGCGAGTGTAGATAACCGTTGCTACTGCGTTTGCAGTGTCGTGGAAGCCGTTGATCGCTTCGTAAAACAGTACAAAAACCAGAGCAAGCAATAATAAAAGCCCGGTATGTAAATCCAGGCCAGCAAACAAATGTAGCATAGGACGTTACGCCATTTTGAGGACATGAACGCGGCGCATTATCCAGGACAAATGCGCGACGGGCAAAGTGAAATATAGCTTTTTTTTGATATAACTTCGGCTTTGTTGGCGTTAGGTAAAGAAATATATTTTATATTTCAAGTATATGACTGATATCTCGGTTAATTACGCTGGTGTGACCACAGAGGAAACTTTACAATCCGCGGCAGTTAACGAAGAGGATTTTGACGTGGAAAGGTTTGATGCCGTGGTAATTGGCGCCGGTGCGGCGGGTATGTTTTGTGCGGCGATGGCCGGACAGGCGGGTCGTCGCGTGCTGTTGCTGGATAACGGTAAAAAGCCAGGACGTAAAATTCTGATGTCCGGTGGCGGGCGCTGCAACTTTACAAATCTCTATGTCGAACCCGCAGCTTATCTGAGCCAGAACCGTCATTTTTGCAAATCGGCCCTGGCGCGTTACACCCAGTGGGACTTTATCGACCTGGTGGGTAAGCACGGTATCGCATGGCATGAGAAGACGCTGGGCCAGCTGTTCTGTGATGACTCCGCCCAGCAGATTGTCGATATGCTGGTGGCCGAGTGCGAGAAGGGCGGCGTGGTGATGCGCCTGCGCACGGAAGTGCTGGAGGTGTCCCGCGATGAGCAGGGCTACACGCTGCAGTTAAACGGGGAAAGCGTCAGCGCCGATAACCTGGTGATTGCCAGCGGTGGCCTCTCCATGCCGGGGCTGGGTGCTTCACCATTCGGCTACAAGATTGCCGAACAGTTTGGCCTGAACGTGCTGCCCACCCGTGCGGGGCTGGTACCGTTCACCCTGCATAAGCCCCTGCTGGAACAGCTCCAGACGCTTTCTGGCGTCTCGGTGCCGTCGGTCATTACGGCTGAAGACGGTACGGTGTTCCGTGAAAACCTGCTGTTTACCCACCGTGGTCTTTCCGGCCCGGCGGTACTGCAAATCTCCAGCTACTGGCAGCCGGGGGAGTTTGTCACGGTTAACCTGCTACCCGATTGCGACCTGGAGGCTTTCCTCAACGAGCAACGCGCGGCGCACCCGAATCAAAGCTTGAAAAACACCCTGGCCATGCAGTTGCCAAAACGTCTGGTGGAATGTTTGCAGGTGCTGGGGCAGATCCCGGATGTGTCGCTCAAGCAGCTTAACAGCCGCGAACAGGAGGTGCTGGTTGAGACGCTGACAGCCTGGCGGGTGCAGCCCAACGGTACCGAAGGCTACCGCACGGCGGAAGTGACGCTTGGTGGGGTCGACACCCATGAACTCTCCTCACGCACCATGGAAGCGCGCAACGTGCCGGGGCTCTATTTTATTGGTGAGGTGATGGATGTGACCGGCTGGCTCGGCGGGTACAATTTCCAGTGGGCATGGGCAAGTGCCTGGGCGTGTGCTCAGGCGCTGGCAGAAGACAAGTGACATAAGAGCACTGCCACTCGTCACAGTTGGCTTTACGGGCTGACGGTGGTTACGTCTGTTACAGCAAGAATATTGCTCGCGGCCACTGTCCCCATCTTGATATATGACGCTGCGGTAACGCCGCCAATATGCGGTGAAATAACCACGTTTTCTACGGACTGCCAGAGGTGCGGCGCCGTCAGCGGCTCGTGGGTAAAGCTGTCCAGCGCTGCGCTGTGCAGCGTGCCATCCCTGAGCGCCGCCAGTAACGATTCATCGTCGATCAGTCCGCCGCGTGCCGTATTTACCAGAATTGCGTTCCGCTTGCAGTGTGCGAGCGTCTGGCTATTGATCATCCCCCGATTCTCATCGGTCAGCGGACAGTGCAAAGAGATGACATCGGAACGGGAAAGAAGTCCATTCAGCGTTTCTGCGCGTTCACACAGGGCAGGCATGGACTTAGCATAGGGATCGTAAGCCAGCACCTTCATGCCGAATGCGTGGCCAATATGTGCCACACGCGAGCCGATAGCACCCAATCCGATGAGCCCTAACGTTAAGCCCTCCAGTTCAATGGATTTATGCGTTGCCTTATCCCAGTGCCCGTCTCGCAGGCGCTTGTCCAGAGGTACCACCGACTTTGCGCAGGCGAGGATCTGCGCCCAGGTATGTTCAGCCACTGCCGCCGCGTTTGCACCTGGCGCAGCGCGGACGGCGATGTTGCGCTCGGACGCTGCCGTCTGGTCTATCACATCGATCCCGCTTCCGTGCTTGGAAATAACCTGCAGAGCGGGGGAGGCATCCATGACTTTCGCGGTAATCTTGCCGTAACGTACCAGAATCGCCACAGGATTGTGTCGTTCACACAGCGCGATCAGTTCATCTTCTGTGGGCTGGCGGCCCGCAAACACCACCTCAAAGCCCTGCAACATCACCATGGCCTGCTCCGCCAGGTCGCTTCCGGTAACCAGAACTACGTCTTTGCCCCCCATCACAGCGTCTCCCCGTCATCTAACATACCTGCCTTACGAAGCGCGTCATCAAGCCAGTGTGGACGTAAATCGCCTTCACGGATGGCGGCAAGGCGTCGGGTCTCCATCTCCAGCTTTCCTTTTGCCAGCGCGATAACTTCCTGAACCTCATCGCGCGGGATGACTACCACGCCGTCGATATCCGCGACAACCAGATCCCCGGCCTGAACCGTCGCCCCGGCGACTGAAATGGGATGATTAACCCGACCAGAAATTAGCTTTGTCGGGCCGCAGGGGTTCAGACCGGCAGAAAAGACAGGGTAGTGACCTTTGCTCAAGGTATCGGCGTCTCGTACAGCGCCGTCAATAATAATGCCCGCAATGCCGCTCGCCTGAGCCTGAGTGGCCATGATTTCCCCAAGCAGCGCGCAGCTCAGGTCGCCTTTGCCATCGACGATCAGGACATCGCCGGGCTGCGCCACCGCCATCGCGGCATGAATCGCCAGATTATCACCCGGACGGACTTCAACGGTGATGGCCGGACCCGCAACGGACATGTGTGGGGCCAGCGGTTTGATGCGGCCATGAAGCGTACCGCGGCGACCGGCCACGTCGGCCAGAATAGCGGCCTGATACTCGGCAGCCCGACGAACGTCCTCGGCAGAAACGCGATCAAACTGGCGATTAATCGGTTTTTTTTCAGTAACGGACATGAATGCCTCCATATTGTTTTACTAAGTACAATGCAGGTGTACAGTGCAAAACAACTATAGCGGTGTTGCTTTCCTTTTAGCCAGACCCAAGATGGCGTTTGTGATGTAAACACGAAGTGACTCACAAAATTTGAGGTACACTCACTGCCGGGCTAACAAGGAGATAATGATGGGGAATGAAGGCGTTGTAGCGGTTGAAAAAGCGCTGGCTTTACTGGATTGCTTCCGTCCTGGAGATGAGAGCCTGACGCTGACCGCGCTGGCACAGCTATCGGGTTATCACAAAACCACGGTTTACCGCTTGATGAATTCTCTTGAACGGATGAATTACGTCGTCAGGCATGAAGACGGCAATTATGCGCTGGGCCCACGTCTGCTTTACCTCGGCAAGCTGTATGAACAATCTTTCCATCTTTCCCGAGTGGTTCAGCCAGAGCTTCAGGCCTTATCCCTGGCGTCTCAGGAGAGTGCCAGCTGGTATGTGCTGGAGGGAGGGCAGCGGCTTTGCCTGTTTCGCGCTGAAGCGTCGCATGGCCTGCGACACAGCAATCTTCCCGGTAGCCAGTTTCCGCTCGATAATTCGGCCATCAGTAAGGTATTACGCCATTGGGGGCTCAATGAGAGTCTGCCGGAGGGAGACGCTGAACTCCCATTCTACACGTCAGGCGCACGCGATCCCCACACCGCTGCGTTTGCGATGCCTGTCTTCGGCGTTCACGACAAGCTGGTTGCGGCGTTAGCCCTGACCGGCCCCATCTCACGGCTGACGGAAGATCGTCGTGAGAAGGAGATAGGTCAGTTGATGAAGGCGGCAGCAAGCCGTCTGTCGCAGAAAATGGGAGCCAGTAAGCTCTTCTGTCAGCAGTTTTTTGGGGAAACGAGCGATACGGCGGAAGAACATCTTTAAATGCAGAAGCGGGACAGTTGTCCCGCTTCTGTCAACGCTAATGCGTGACCTGTTTTTCGTGTAGCTGAGCGTTGCGGGCCTGTCGGCCCATAATGAGCACCGCTATCCCCCCGGCCACGCACAGCGCGGCCAGAGGAAGCATCGCCAGCGTGTAGCTGCCCGTACGCTCATTGATAATGCCGTACGCGTTTACCATCACCGCCCCGCCTATCAGGTTTGCGATGGCACCAATCGCGGCCAGTCCCGCCGCCGCTGAGGTACTGCTCATCCAACCGGACGCCAGCGCCCAGAAAGGCCCTTTCATTGAATAGGCGCCTATCAGCATAATGCTGAGGATAACGATCGTGGCAGACAGCGAAACGCTCACAAAGGCGGCGAACACGCCGGCGGCAATTATGAATAGCGTGAGTGCGGTATGCCAGCGGCGTTCGTTGGTACGATCGGAATTCCGTCCCCATACAATCATGAGAACAGATGCCAGACCGTAAGGAATGGCGTTAAGCAGACCTGTCTCAAGATTATCGAGATGGAAGGATTTCAGCAGTTGAGGAGACCAGACGCTGATGGTGGTACCCGCGGACGATGCACCCGCGTAAATCAGCGCCATCAGCCAGATTTGGCGATGCTTTAGCAACTGCCAGGTGGTCTGGTGTCCGATATTCTTTTGCTGATTGCGCTCGGTTTCCAGCGTGGTTTCCAGCCATTGTTTCTGTTCACTGCTAAGCCAGCTCGCCTGATGAGGGCGATCCCGGAGAATAAACCAGGCGGCAATACCCAGCAGCACCGCCGGCAAGCCTTCAATAATGAACAGCAGATGCCAGCCGCGAAGACCCAGCCAGCCATCCAGTGACAGTATCAACCCGGAAAGCGGGGAGCCAATGAAGTTAGCGAGCGGGATGGCGACCATAAAGGACGCAATAATGCGTGCGCGGTAGCGGGACGGGATCCACCAGGTCAGATACAGCACGACGCCCGGGAAGAAGCCCGCCTCTGCAGCACCGAGAAGAAAACGGACGATATAGAGCGACGTGGTGTTCTGCACCAGGGACATACACATGGAGACGATGCCCCAACTGATCATAATGCGCGGGATCCACAGCCGGGCGCCGACTTTCTGCATGGCCAGGTTGCTGGGTACTTCAAACAGAAAATAGGCCACGAAATAAAGACTGCTGGCGAAGCCAAATGCAGCTTTGCTGAGGCCAAGGTCCTCATTCATCTGCAGCGAAGCCATGCCGATATTCCCGCGATCGATAATGGAGACCAGGTAACTGACAATCAGAAACGGGAGAATACGCCAGATCACCTTCCGCATCGTCTCTCTTTCTATGTCCTCGGTGGCGGTAGCACCGTTACGTAAATGTTCTGTCATTGTGTCCTCGCAGGGTATGTTCTTTGTTTTATTAGGTACAACTGAGTTTTATTAAACAAAACCACTATAGCGACGGCGCGTTCTTTTTATCCAGTTAATGGAAGGTTTAAATGATGTAAATAAGAGGTGACTCACAGATAGTGCGCTCCAGATATATCGCTCACAGCAGTCGAACCAGCCGTAAAGAGGAGACTCTATAAGAGTGATAATCACGCAGCGCAATTATTGCACCAACTTTTTTTCTCCGATCCACTAAGCTTCGACCAGGCCAGACAGCTCCAGGTGCCCCGCTGCGTTCGCGGGGTCATTTTTCTTCCCGGTCAGAGCACCTTTCATGCAGCTACTCAGCATCATTATTTTGCTTACCCTTACGGTGGTCATCCATTCGCTGTGGATGTTTTGCGTTTTAAAATTCATTAACTTAGAGGTCGACTCTGCGGTGCGCGTGGTGTTGCGTAACGTCGGGATCGTTATCTCCATGATCTTCGCCCATCTTCTTGAAGCCGGTCTGTTCGCCGGGTTTTATTTTGTTATTGATGCATTTAACGACTGGAACACCAGCTTCTACTTTTCGCTGGTCAGTTACGCCACGGTGGGATACGGCGATGTCACGTTGCCTCAGCACTGGCGGCTGATTGGGGGTGTGGAAGGCCTGGTCGGCGCCTTGATGGTGGGCTGGTCAGTGGCGGTTCTGGTGGCCGTACTGCAGCGTTTGCGCGGCATGAGCGCCTAAACGGCAGATGCGCGACCCCATGGAGTGCGGTAAAGTACCTCTCTTTGCCGGGCCTGAAAAGCCGCGGCTTTAAGGGTTAAAGGCTGGTAAACAGCCTGCCCCTTTCCGTTCCTGGTTTACGCCAGTTTGCATGGTGCTGTGTTTTGTCTGCCAAAAGGGTTGTGTATGTCTGCTGCTCATCTCGGTTTCCCGACTGAAACCGTTGTTGTCTTTGTAGTGATGGCCGTCGGGGCGATGTTTATCGACCTCTTTATGCACCGTCACGATAAACCGATCTCGCTGAAAAGCGCTGCCATGTGGTCCCTCTTCTGGGTCATGATGGCCATGGCTTTCGCCGGGTTCCTGTATGTTCACCACGGCGCAGAGATGGCAAGCCTGTTCCTCACCGGTTACGCGCTGGAAGAGGTGCTCTCCGTCGATAACCTGTTTGTGATGATGGCGATTTTTGCCTGGTTCGGCGTGCCGGATAAATATCGTCACCGTGTCCTCTACTGGGGCGTGCTCGGGGCGATTGTTTTCCGCGGTATCTTTGTAGCCATTGGGACCAGCCTGTTAAGTCTGGGGCCTTACGTCGAGGTTATCTTCGCGCTGGTCGTCGGCTGGACGGCGGTGATGATGCTCAGACGCAATGAAGAGAGTGACGAGGTTGAAGATTACTCCGGCCATCTGGCTTACCGTCTGGTGAAACGCTTCTATCCTGTCTGGCCTAAAATCAGCAGCAATGCCTTTATTCTGACCCAGAAAGAGGTGGACGCGGAGCTGGAGAAACCTGAAAACCAGGACGTAACGGTTGGACGCGTGAAGAAGGCGAAACGCTACGCAACGCCGCTGTTGCTTTGCGTGGCGGTCGTGGAACTCTCTGATGTGATGTTCGCGTTTGACTCCGTGCCGGCCATTATTGCCGTCAGCCGTGAGCCGCTTATTATTTACAGCGCAATGATGTTCGCCATCCTCGGCTTGCGTACGCTCTACTTCGTGCTGGAAGCGCTGAAGCAGTATCTGGTGCATCTGGAGAAAGCGGTGGTGCTGCTGCTGTTCTTCGTGGCGTTCAAGCTCGGATTAAATGCCACCGATCACTTCTGGCACCATGGTTACAGCATTGGTGCCACGGCAAGCCTGTTTGTGGTGCTTGGCGTGCTGGCGCTGGGGATTATCACCAGCGTGATGTTCCCGGGTAAGAAAGAAGCCCATTAAAAGCAAAACGGCAACCTTTGGTTGCCGTTTTCGGGTAGACAGTGTCTAACACTTAATCGGTGAATGTCGACGCTTGCGCGGTGGATGGAAGTGCCGCCAGTGTGCATCCTGCGCTGCCGCCAGCAGTTCATGGTCGCCGCGGGTATCGCCCCACGCGCGCAGGTGGTAGCTATTCAGATCGCCATACACTTTTTCCAGCCTCGCCACCTTCTGGGCACAGCGGCAGTTGTTGCCGGTGATACGCCCGGTCAGCTTGCCGTCTTTCACTTCCAGCTGCGTGCCAATCAGCTTAATCCCCAGCTTGTCAGCCCACGGCTGGAGCACCAGCGCCGGAGAGGCGGAGCAGATGGTCACTTCCGCACCGGAATTCACCTCTGCGGCGACGGCCAGTACGCCGGCAGGGCGCATCAGCTTGTCCCAGTATTTTTCGCAAAACGCTTCCGCCTGCTGGCGTAGCCAGTGTTCATCCACGCCCGTCAGGAACGTTTTAATCAGCACTTCCTTCAGCTCATCGCGCGTCAGCTTACGACGCACGCAGTGCAGCGTGGGTAAGGCCATACGCACCAGGCGGCCCGCGAAGTAACGTTTACCAAAGGCAAAACGCAGGAAAGGGATAAAGCTGTCGTGGTGCGTCAGTGTTCCATCAAAGTCGAAGACGGAGAGCACGTTGGATTTGGCCACGGCCTCGTCGGCAATCATATTGGTCATAAATACGTCTTAGCTAAAATACACATTCTGTTGATTAGTTTACCTGCTTTACCCTGTCTGTCCTTCTGTCTTGAGCATTTTTTTCGCGATCTTGCGATCGGAAAGTGAGTCCATTTTTGGTCTCAATAATAATTGGTTGAAAAGCGAGCTGTCTATATTATCGCCACATTGAGCGCTATTTCGGGGGAACGTTGGCCCCCACCGGTAAGGAAAATATCCACTCACTGAATCTATTTTGATATGACGTTTAGATCGCTTATTTCAATCCTCTCGTTAAGTCTGGCTTCGTTTTCGGCATTGAGTTTTTAACTGCCGGCGTCGATGCTGTCAATGAACCGCGAGCTTGCCCTTTCTCCGGCAAAATCCGCGCTGCTGCACCAGGAAACAGGACCACTGCGTACCCGGATCCTTGATCAATACCAGAAGTGGAAAGGCACCCACTATCAGTGGGGCGGGACCACACATCGGGGCGTGGACTGCTCCGCGCTGATGCAGCATCTGTTCAGCGATGCGGCGAACCTTAATCTGCCGCGCACGACGGGCGAACAGATCCATCGCGGCGTGAAGGTGGCGCAATACCGTCTGAAGGCGGGGGATTTGGTCTTCTTTCAGACCGGTCCAGACCGAAGGCACGTGGGCGTGTACATCGGCAATAGCCAGTTTATTCATGCCTCACGCAGCCAGGGCGTAACCGTCTCAACCCTGACTGATGACTACTGGCAGGCGCACTATATTACTGCCCGACGGGTCACAGACCGTTCTGTCTGAGGGATCAGATGATGTCATCCACCACGCCGCCATCGACGCGCAGTGCCGCGCCCGAGGTGGCGGAGGCCTGGGGCGAGCAGACATACACCACCATATTGGCGACTTCTTCCACCGTCGCGGCACGCTGGATAACCGAGCTCGGGCGGTGAGTCATCACAAACTCTTTCGCCAGTTCCTCCAGCGATTTGCCGGTTCTCTCGATCTCGTCTTTCATCATGCCGGCAAAACCGTCTGAAAGGGTGGGACCGGGCAATACGCTGTTCACCGTGACACCGCTTCCCGCCACGAACTTCGCCAGCCCGCGAGCGAGCGACAGCTGCGCCGTTTTGGTCACGCCATAGTGGATCATGTCTGCCGGAATATTGCAGGCCGACTCGGACGAAATAAACACCACGCGTCCCCAGCCTTTCTGCACCATACCCGGCAGCAGCGCACGGGAGATACGCACGCCGGACATCACGTTTGTCTGCCAGTAACGCTCCCAGGTGTCATCGTCGGTGCCATAAAAATCCTGCTGGCCGTAAATGCCGGCGTTGTTGACCAGGATGTCGACGTGGGTCGCTACGTTCAGCAGCGATTCCACCCCTTCAGCCGTGCTGAGGTCGGCAATCGCGGCGCGTACCTGCACCCCAGGCACAACCTGTTGTAGCTGCTGGATACCTTTATTCACAGACTCCGTGCTACGGCCATTGATGATCACTTCCGCACCGCTTTCAGCCAGCCCTCGGGCTATGGCGAAGCCGATCCCGCCGGTAGAGGCGGTCACCAGCGCGACTTTCCCCGTAAAATCGATCTTCATCATCTGCTCCTTATCGTGTTTAACGTTCGGACCTTAAAGCGTAGCAGGTGAGGATGGCGGCTCCTGGCTAAAAAGGCGCAGCAGGGTCTCAACTTGTTCATCCAGCGGGCCGAGGGAGCGTTTCACAATCAGGTGCAGCGGCGTAGCCCGGCGTGCGCCATGGCTAAGCGGCAGGCGTTTAAGCACCCCCAGATCAAGCTGGGTCTGAATACGCTCCTCTGGCAGCCAGCCATAGCCGACCTGGGACATCACCGCCTCTATGGCTGCGTCAATGGTGGAAAAGGTCCACGACTCGCCGGCCGCACGCGCGGCGGTCTGGCTGTCGGCTATCTGAATGAGCGGCCACGGGCGCAGCATATCGTCGTTAAGCGGCGCGTCGAGGCTAAAGAGGGGATGTTGATGATGCGCCACGGCAACAAAGTCGATATTCATCAGCCATTCGCCAAGACCGGTTATGTCCTGGCGGCGGGTTAACACCATCACGTCGGCTTCATCATTAATGACATCGGTGCGGCTATTTTCCAGCACTTCGGTGAGACGGACCTGCGTTTGCGGATACAGCTGCTGGAACTGACGCAAAATAGCGAACAGGCGTCGGCGCGGGAAAATGCTGTCCACCACCAGATCTAACCGCGTGCGCATTCCATTACGCAGGCTTGCCGCACGGGTCTCAACATAGGCGAAGGCTTTCAGCAACGGTTTAACCTGGTTGAGCAGGAGTTCGCCGGCCGGGGTTAAGACAGCCCGCCGCCCCTCGGGCACCAGCAGCGCCACGCCCAGCCGCTCCTGCAGCAGCGACAGGTTATAGCTGACCGAGGACTGGCTGCGGTTGGTCTCTTCCGCTGCTTTGGCAAAGCTGCCTGCCTCGACCACTCTTTCCAGTAATGACCATTGTTCAAGCGTCGTCTTATGCATGATTAATCTAAAATTTGGATGAATTTGATTCAAACATAGCGTTATTCATTCATTTTTTGAAGGGGTACGATCGTCTCATCAAAACAAAGGAGACACATTATGAACACCTTCGACAAACATGACTTAAGCGGCTTCGTCGGCAAACACCTTGTATATACCTATGATAATGGCTGGAACTACGAGATTTATGTCAAAAATGAAACCACCCTTGATTACCGTATTCACAGCGGGATTGTGGCGAACCGTTGGGTGAAAGATCAGCAGGCTTATATTGTTCGCGTAGGGGAGAGCATCTATAAAATTTCCTGGACAGAACCAACCGGTACCGACGTGAGCCTGATTGCAAACCTGGGTGACAAACTGTTCCACGGCACCATCTTCTTCCCACGTTGGGTGATAAACAATCCAGAAAAAACCGTCTGCTTCCAGAACGATCATATTCCATTGATGAATGCGTATCGTGATGCGGGTCCGGCATACCCCACTGAAGTCATTGATGAATTTGCGACGATCACCTTTGTTCGCGACTGTGGGGCGAATAATGAAAGCGTTATTGCCTGCGCGGCCAGTGAATTGCCGAATGATTTTCCTGCTAATCTTAAGTAAACGCGACAATTCACATTAAAAGAAAGTTCCCGGCGGTTGACGAAACCGCCGGGGTTTTTATTTTGGTTGAGCGTTCATTTACTTTTCTTATCGTTTTAATGTAAAAGAAATGAAATATTTAAATGCCCGTCGTGAGTCTACTCACAAAAAATAAAAAAAAGAGAATTAAATCCCATCTTACTGTTGTAAAAGGATTTCTCTTGCACTCTGTTGCTCTTTACCCATTCCGCTTTCCTCATCTCTTAATTTTTTCCTAAGAAAACGACGATACTTTTACTTTAGTTGATGGTTTGTTGACATAAATGGAGTGCAGTCTAAATTTTATTTGGACTTTATTTATAAACCATCTTGCATGATTCCATTGAGCTGCCCATAACGACAGCGCAGTAAAAAAGATGACGCCTTTAATACAGCAAGGAAATTAATGATGAGTGATTTTTTGCCTTTTTCCCGGCCGTCCATGGGTAGCGAGGAATTAGCGGCGTTGCAGGAGGTATTAACCTCCGGCTGGATCACCACAGGACCGAAAAATCAGGCGCTTGAAGAGGCATTCTGTCAGCTAACCGGGAATCAACATGCGATTGCCGTCAGCTCAGCGACCGCGGGAATGCATGTCACGCTGATGGCGCTGGGTATTGGTCCAGGCGATGAAGTGATTACCCCCTCCCTGACCTGGGTATCCACACTGAATATGATTGTGCTGCTGGGCGCAACCCCGGTGATGATTGATGTGGACCGGGATACGTTGATGATCACGCCGGACGCGGTCGACGCCGCCATTACGCCACGCACAAAAGCGATTGTTCCGGTTCATTATGCCGGCGCGCCGTGTGACATCGACGCCATTCGCGCCATCGGGGAGCGTCACGGTATCCCGGTCATTGAAGATGCGGCGCATGCAGCCGGCACGTACTACCACTCGCGTCACGTGGGCTGGCAGGGCACCGCGATTTTCTCATTCCACGCCATTAAAAACATGACCTGCGCCGAAGGCGGGTTAGTGATCACGGACGATGCGCAACTGGCGCAGCGGATCCGTAGCCTGAAATTCCACGGCCTGGGTGTGGACGCTTACGACCGCCAGACGCACGGTCGTGCGCCGCAGGCAGAAGTTATCACGCCCGGCTTCAAATACAACCTGGCGGATATCAACGCCGCGCTGGCGCTGGTGCAGTTGGGCAAACTGAAAGAGGCCAACGCACGACGTCATGACATTGCTGAACGCTATCTGCGCGAGCTTGCCGATACGCCGTTCCAGCCGCTGCGTATTCCTTCATGGCCGCACGTCCACGCCTGGCACCTGTTCATCATTCGCGTGGATGAAGCCCGCTGCGGGATTTCTCGCGACAACCTGATGGCAGCCCTGAAGGAAAAAGGCATTGGCACCGGCCTGCATTTCCGCGCGGCGCACACGCAAAAATACTACCGCGAGCGTTTTCCTGATGTATCGCTCCCAAATTCTGAATGGAATAGCGCGCGTATTTGTTCTCTCCCCCTTTTCCCGGACATGACTCATGACGACACAACCCGCGTCATTACCGCGCTCCATCAGCTTGCAGGAAATTGATATGTTCAGCGCACCGCCTGTACAAAAAGTTTCTGTGGTTATCCCCGTTTACAACGAACAGGAGAGCCTGCCCGAACTGATCAGCCGCACGACGGCCGCCTGCGACACGCTCGGCAAAGCCTATGAAATACTGCTGGTGGATGATGGCAGTAGCGATAATTCCGCGCTGATGCTGACCGAAGCCGCGCAGGCCGAGGGCAGCCATATTGTTGCCGTGCTGCTTAACCGTAACTACGGCCAGCACTCCGCCATTATGGCCGGGTTCAGCCACGTGACGGGCGATCTGATTATTACGCTTGATGCCGATCTGCAAAACCCGCCGGAAGAGATCCCGCGTCTGGTTGCAAAGGCCGATGAAGGGTACGACGTGGTCGGCACGGTGCGGCAAAACCGTCAGGACAGCCTGTTCCGTAAGCTGGCTTCCCGCACCATCAACCGTCTGATCCAGCGGACCACCGGCAAAGCGATGGGCGATTATGGCTGCATGCTGCGCGCCTACCGCCGCCATATTGTCGACGCCATGCTGCACTGCCATGAACGCAGCACGTTTATTCCCATTCTCGCGAACACCTTTGCCCGTAAGGCGACGGAAATCCCGGTACTGCACGCCGAGCGCGAGCACGGGGAGTCGAAGTACAGCTTTATGCGTCTCATCAACCTGATGTACGACCTTATCACCTGCCTGACCACCACGCCGCTGCGCCTGTTGAGCGTTTTCGGCAGCATCATTGCCGTGTTCGGCTTCGCGCTCTCCGTGCTGCTGGTGTTACTCCGCCTGATCTACGGTCCCCAGTGGGCGGCGGAAGGGGTCTTCATGCTCTTTGCCGTGCTGTTTATGTTCATCGGCGCCCAGTTTGTCGGGATGGGTCTGCTCGGGGAATACATTGGCCGTATTTATAACGATGTTCGCGCACGTCCGCGCTACTTTATTCAACGTGTTGTCCGCCAGGAACACAAAGCATCTCAAGAGGAAATTCACCCATGAAAGCTGTTGTCTTTGCCTATCACGATATGGGGTGTGCGGGCACGCTGGCCCTGCTGGAAGCGGGCTATGAAATCGCTGCAATCTTCACGCATCCGGACACGGCCGGAGAGAATAACTTCTTTGGCTCGGTGGCGCGTATCGCCGCAGAGCGCGGTATTCCGGTTTACGCCCCGGACGATGTCAACCATCCGCTGTGGGTGGATCGCATCCGGGCGCTCGCGCCTGATGCCATCTTCTCGTTCTATTATCGCAACCTGATTTGCGATGAGATTTTAAGTCTGGCCGCAAAAGGGGCATTTAATCTTCACGGCTCTTTGCTGCCCGCCTACCGTGGCCGCGCACCGCTGAACTGGGTGCTGGTGAACGGTGAAACGGAAACCGGCGTCACTCTGCACCGTATGGTGCACCGCGCAGATGCCGGTGCCATCATCGCGCAGCAGCGCGTGGCTATCGACGCGGATGAAACTGCGCTGCAGCTTCATCAGAAGCTCTGCACCGTAGCGCAAAGCCTGTTACGTGATGTGTTGCCAGCGATCCTTAACGGCACCTTCAGCGAGACCGCGCAGGATGAGAGCAAGGCGAGCTGTTTTGGCCGTCGCCGGCCAGAAGATGGCCGTCTGGACTGGAACAAGCCGGCTCGTCAGTTGCACAACCTGGTGCGTGCCGTTACCGACCCCTGGCCGGGGGCGTACAGCTTTGCCGGCGTGAGTAAATTTATCGTCTGGAAATCCCGCGTACGCGACGACATTCCTGCCGCCAAACCGGGCACCGTTGTCTCAGCTTCCCCGCTGATTGTCAGCTGCGGCGAGCAGGCGCTGGAGATCGTTACCGGGCAAACCGATAACGGCGTTTATGTTCAGGGCGCGCAGCTGGCTCAGTCTCTGGGGCTGGTCACTGGCGCACTGATCACCAGCGCACCGGTTGTGGCCATCAAACGCCGCACCCGCGTGCTGATCCTCGGCGTCAACGGCTTTATCGGCAACCACCTGACCGAGCGTCTGCTGAAAGACGATAACTACGAAATTTATGGTCTGGATATCGGTGCTGATGCCATCAGTCGTTTCCTCGACAACCCGCGTTTCCACTTTGTGGAAGGGGATATCAGCATTCACTCCGAGTGGATTGAATATCACATTAAAAAATGTGACGTGGTGCTGCCGCTGGTGGCGATTGCCACGCCGATTGAGTACACCCGTAACCCGCTGCGCGTGTTCGAGCTGGACTTCGAAGAGAACCTGAAGATCATCCGCGACTGTATGAAATACGATAAGCGCATCATCTTCCCATCCACTTCTGAAGTGTACGGCATGTGTACTGACAAAAACTTCGACGAAGATACCTCTAACCTGGTCGTCGGGCCGATCAACAAGCAGCGCTGGATTTATTCCGTCTCCAAGCAGCTGCTCGACCGCGTGATCTGGGCCTACGGCGAGAAAGCGGGTCTGCGCTTTACGCTGTTCCGTCCGTTTAACTGGATGGGCCCACGTCTGGATAACCTTAACGCGGCGCGTATCGGCAGCTCACGTGCCATCACCCAACTGATCCTGAACCTGGTGGAAGGCTCGCCCATCAAGCTTATCGAAGGCGGTAAACAAAAACGCTGCTTTACGGATATCAGCGACGGTATCGAGGCGCTGTTCCGCATCATCGAAAACAAAGAGGGTCGCTGCAACGGAGAGATCATCAACATCGGTAACCCGGATAACGAAGCGAGCATTCGCGAGCTGGCTGAGATGCTGCTGGCAAGCTTTGAACGTCATCCGCTGCGCGATCGCTTCCCGCCGTTTGCCGGTTTCCGTGAAGTGGAAAGCAGCAGCTACTACGGTAAAGGTTATCAGGACGTTGAGCACCGGAAACCGAGCATTCGTAATGCGAAACGCTGCCTGAACTGGACACCGACGGTGAAGATGGATCAGACCATTGATGAAACGCTCGATTTCTTCCTGCGCACCGTGGAGCTGTCGGAACAGGTCTCATGAGAAAAGTCGGTTTACGCATTGATGTCGACACCTTCAGGGGGACGCGTGACGGCGTACCCAAACTGCTGGAACTGCTGAGCAAGCACAACGTGCGCTCATCCATTTTCTTCAGCGTGGGGCCTGACAATATGGGACGTCATTTATGGCGTCTGGTTAAACCGGCATTTCTGTTCAAAATGCTGCGCTCACGCGCAGCCTCTCTCTACGGCTGGGATATTTTGCTGGCCGGAACCGCATGGCCCGGCAGGCGCATTGGCGCGGGTAATGAAGCCGTTATCCGCGACGCGGCACAGCACCATGAGGTTGGACTGCATGCCTGGGATCACCATGCCTGGCAGGCCTGGGCTGGCGTCTGGGATATTCCACGCCTGTCGCGTGAAGTTGAGCGCGGCATGCTGGAGCTGGAGGCCATTACCGGTCAGACGATTCGCTGCTCCGCCGTGGCGGGATGGCGTGCCGACCAACGCGTGGTGAAAGCTAAAGAACCCTTCGCGTTTCGCTACAACAGCGATTGCCGCGGCACCGGGCCTTTTTTGCCGCTCATCGGGGAGAATCGCCTGGGGACGGTGCAAATCCCGGTCACGCTTCCCACCTGGGATGAAGTGGTTGGGCGCGAGGTCAGTGCCGGAGGGTTCAATCGCTATATTCTGGACTGCATTCATCGCGACGCTGGTACGCCCGTCTATACCATCCACGCGGAAGTGGAAGGGATTGCGTATCAGCATGATTTCGATGCACTGTTGACGATGGCCACTCAGGAGGAGATTCAGTTTTGTCCATTGAGCGAATTGCTGCCAGAGGATCTTAGCGTCCTGCCCGTGGGCAAAATTGTGCGTAATGAACTGGCTGGCCGGGAAGGCTGGCTTGGCTATCAACAAACCGTGAGTCCGGTATCATGAAAGCAGCCCGTTATGGCTTAGCGCTTCTCGCACTGTTTATCGTTTACTACCTCATTCCGATCGATATCCGCCTGCTGTGGCAGCCTGATGAAACGCGCTATGCGGAAATCAGCCGCGAAATGCTGGCGTCTGGAGACTGGATTGTCCCGCATTTTCTGGGGCTGCGTTACTTTGAAAAGCCGATTGCGGGCTACTGGATCAACAGTATCGGGCAACTGCTGTTTGGGCATACTAACTTTGCCGTGCGCGCCGGCGCCATATTCTCAACCGGGTTGACGGCTCTGCTGGTGATCTGGATGGCGTGGCGCCTGTGGCGGGATAAGCGCGTTGCCATTTTCTCCGGCCTTATCTTCCTGACCCTGTTCCTGGTGTATGGCATTGGCACGTACGCCGTGCTGGATCCCATCATTACCCTGTGGCTGGTGGCCGCTATGTGCAGCTTCTGGCTGGCCTCACAGGCTGAAACCGTGGCCGGAAAAGCGGGTGGCTACGTGCTGCTCGGGCTTGCCTGCGGCATGGGGGTGATGACCAAAGGATTCCTGGCGCTGGCGGTGCCGGTGATAGGCGTGCTGCCGTGGGTGATTGCGCAGAAGCGCTGGAAAGAGGTGCTGATCTTTGGCTGGCTGGCCATCGTGAGCTGTGTGCTGATCGTCCTGCCCTGGGCGCTGGCCATTGCGCACCGAGAGCCTGATTTCTGGCGCTACTTCTTCTGGGTTGAGCATATTCAGCGCTTTGCCCAGAGCGATGCTCAGCACAAGGCGCCGTTCTGGTACTACCTGCCGTTCCTGCTGGCCGGCAGTCTGCCGTGGCTGGCGCTGTTGCCCGGCGCGTTTCGGCTGGGCTGGCGCGAAAGAGACAACACGGGCGGTGGCTTTTATCTGCTTGGATGGGTCGTGATGCCGCTGCTGTTCTTCAGCATTGCCAAAGGCAAACTGCCAACCTACATCCTGCCGTGTTTTGCTCCGCTGGCTATCCTGATGGCGCGCTATGCCTGCATCGCGGCGGACAAAGGGGCCAGAGCGTTACGCATTAACGGCGGGATTAACCTGGCGTTTGGTGTGATTGGCGTGGTGGCGGCGCTGGTGGTCTCGCCGTGGGGGGTTGCTAAGCATCCGGTCTGGACATCCGTTGAGCTGTATAAAGTCTTCTGCGCGGTGCTGGCGTTTCTCGTCTGGGCGGCTGTCGGCTGGTTTACCGTGCGGCAAAGCGCGCAGCGCTGGTGGCTGGCGGCGTTGTGTCCTGCTGGCGTGGCGCTGCTGATTGGGTTTGCCATTCCTAACCTGGTGGTAGATTCCAAACAGCCGCAGTCGCTGGTGGATACCATCCGTGACCCGCTTCAGAGCAGCCGGTTTGTGCTGGCGAACAATGTTGGCGTGGCCTCCGGGCTGGCGTGGGAGCTTAAGCGTAATGACATCATTCTGTTTGGTCAGAGCGGCGAGCTGAGCTACGGGCTAGCGTACCCGGATGTGACAGACCGGTTTGTCGAGAAAGATAATTTTGCGCAGTGGCTGGCAACGCATCGCCAGCAGGGGGGCGTGTCACTGGTGATCCTGTTGTCAAAACACGACGATATTAAGCGGGCTCATCTGCCAGAACCGGACAGCCTGTATATTCAGGGCCGTCTGGCCTGGCTGCAGTATTTACCGCAATGACGACCTGGCTCTGGTTGATACTGGCAAGCCTGCTGACCTGCGCAGGGCAGCTGTGTCAGAAGCAGGCCACCCGTCCGGCGAAAGCCGGGCGGCGTGGCGCGCATATTATGCTGTGGCTGGGCCTGGCATTGCTGGCGCTGGGCAGCGGCATGCTGGTCTGGCTGGTGGTCCTGCAGCGCCTGCCTGTCGGCGTTGCCTACCCTATGCTGAGCCTCAATTTTGTCTGGGTGACCCTGGCGGCGAAAGCATTCTGGCATGAAAAAGTCGCGTTGCATCACTGGCTGGGCGTCGGGTTCATCATCATCGGCATTGTTATCCTCGGAGGAAGCCTGTGAGAGGAACGTTCTGGGCGTTATGCAGCGTAATGCTGGTCAGCGCGGCGCAACTGCTGCTGCGCTATGCCATGCAGGCTCTGCCGCCAGTCAGCGAGCTTTATGCGTTTGTCTCCGCGCTCTGGCACTTCTCATCCGGTACTGGCGCGCTGCTGCTGGGACTCATGGGGTATGTGGCCTCGATGGGCTGCTGGTATCTGGCGTTGCATCGCATGGCGCTCAGCAAAGCGTATGCCTTGCTGAGCCTCAGTTACATTCTGGTGTGGGCCGCGGCCATTTTGTTGCCCGGCTGGAACGAACACTTTTCCTGGCACGGGCTGGCGGGGGTCGGGATGATTATTTTCGGCGTGCTGGTGATTTTTATGCCACGGACATCCCGTGGTGAGCAATTGTCCCGGCGGTAAGGGTATAAGGCGTTGAGGTGCAGACGGCAAGACTGAGCGAGCCGAACTGGAGCTGGCTTACCGAATGCGTCTGCGACGTGCTGTCGATGCTGACAATCTGCCAGGCGCTGCCGCCTCGCTGCTTCACGATGGCCTCTTTACGCGTCCAGATCCCCCAGAAAGCAGAAAGCTTTGTCTCCGGGTCTTCGCGCTCCAGCTCCGCATGTTCCGCCACGCTGAAGACGGCGTTAGCCAGCGCCTGCCAGTTTTCACGTGGGCGGATAACTTCGATATCACATCCCACTTCGCCTTCGTCGCTCAGCAGCAGCGCGATATTATCGCCGCTGTGACTCAGGTTAAACCAGAAGGGCTGCGCATCCACGAAGGCCGGCTTCCCTTGCTCACCATAGACGATCTCGGGTAACGGAGAAGGAGAAAGCGTTTTGGCGAGCAGGGTTCTCCCCGCCAGCCAGGATGCATTTCGTGCACCCGCAGGTGCCATATGTGCAAGCGTCGACGCCAGCGGGTCTGCGCTCAGGGTGGAGATCTTTCCCAGTATAAACTGGTACATAGTTACGCCCAGCGTTTGATGATTATCGACGTGTTGATGCCGCCAAATGCGAAGTTATTGCTTTGTAGATACTCGCAGTCAATCTGACGGGCTTCACCCATAATATAATCTAAAGCACCACATTGCTCATCCGGTTGTCTTAAATTGAGCGTCGGGGCAAACCAGCCCTCACGCATCATCTGCAGACTCATCCAGGCTTCCAATGCCCCACAGGCGCCTAACGTGTGGCCAAAATAGCTCTTCAGCGACGAAATTGGCACGTTGTCGCCAAAGATGGCGGCGGTGGCCTGGCTTTCGGCGATATCACCGCGATCGGTGGCGGTACCGTGCGCGGAGATGTACCCCATGTCCCGCGCGCTTAACCCTGCTAACGCCAGCGACTGCTCCATACAAATTTGCATGGTGTCACGTTGTGGCTGGGTGATATGGGCTGCATCACAGTTGGTGGCGAAGCCAACGATCTCGCCATAGATAGTTGCACCGCGTGCTCTGGCATGCTCAAGCTCTTCCAGAATCAGGGTGCCTGCGCCTTCCCCAATGACCAGACCATCACGCTGCGTATCAAATGGCGAAGGGGTGGTTTTCGGCGCATCGTTGCGCTGGCTGGTCGCGAATAAGGTGTCAAATACCGCCGCCTCTGACGGACAAAGCTCCTCTGCTCCGCCTGCGACCATCACGGTCTGATAACCGTGACGAATGGCTTCCCAGGCGTAGCCAATGGCCTGACTGCCCGACGTACAGGCACTCGACGTCGGAATAACGCGACCCCGAAGGCCAAAGAACAGGCCGGTATTCACCGCGGTCGTGTGCGGCATCATCTGCACATAGGTCGTACCGGTGATGTTGTGGGTGTGTTTTTCGGTGAGCATGGTGGCGAATTCGCTGACTGGCCCGGTACTGCCTGTGGAGGAGCCATAGGCGATACCGGTTTGGCCATTCGTGAGCACCGCCTCGCCAATCAGCCCCGCCTGCTCCAGCGCCAGCTCGGTGGCACGGGTTGACATTAACGACACGCGGCCCATGGCGCGAATACGCTTGCGGGTATAGTGTTCCGGCAGGGTGAAATCATCAATCGGCGCGCCCAGCAGGGTGTGGAGGCCATCGTAAACCTGCCACTCCGGCATTTTGCGTACCGCGTTGTCATACGCCAGCAGCCTGCGGGAAACGGATTGCCAGTCCTCACCGAAGGCGGTAACGCCGCCCATACCGGTAATCACCACGCGACGCGTCATAGCATTCCTCCGTTAATGGAAATGACCTGGCGGGTAACGTAGCCTGCAATATCTGACATCAGATAGCTGGCAAGTCCTGCAACCTCTTCGGCCTGGCCCATCCGTTTCATGGGAATGATGGACATTGCCTCTTTCAGCGCAGCCTCTTCCATTTCAATCATGCCGGTATCAATCAGCCCCGGCGCAATGCAGTTCACGGTGATTTTGCGTTTTGCCAGCTCAATTGCCAGTGCTTTGGTCGCGCCAATAATGCCCGCTTTTGCCGCGCTGTAGTTCACCTGACCGCGGTTGCCCATCATGCCGGACACGGAGGATAAGGTGATAATGCGCCCCCCTTTTCGGGTGGCGATCATCGGCATAATGCAGGGTTGAATAACGTTATAAAAACTGTCGAGATTGGTATGGATGACGCTGTCCCAGTCGTCTTCGCTGAGGGCCGGAAACGCACCGTCGCGGGTGATACCGGCATTACTGACCACGCCATACCATGCGCCGTGGGCCTCGATATTCTGCTCCAGCACGTCACGGCACTGTTCGCGGTTACCTGCATCGAAAGAGAGCAGGCGACCCTGACCGCCCGCCTGTGTGATGGTATCCAGCGTCGCCTGCGCGCCTGCGGCGTCACGGTGGTAATGTACGCCTACGGTAAACCCGTCAGCGGCAAGCTGGCAGGCGATGGCACGACCAATGCCTTTGCTGGCCCCGGTGACCAGTACGGAACGACTCATGCGTGAGATCCCTGATTAAAAAGCGATGTTAATTCTTCTGCGCTCGGCTGGAAGGTATTGACCCGGCCCGTGGCCAGCGTCTCCTCACCTGAGGAGATCGTACATTCAAAACTGCCGAAGCGTTCATCCTGCATCAGCAGTCTGACGGTGATGTCCAGCGTCGCGTCTTTTGCGAAATGTCCACTGGCGCAGACCAACTCGCGCGCACCCAGCACCATGCCCAGCGCAATATGATCTTGCCCTTTCTGCTGGCGATGCCAGCCTGACCAGACGCCAACGGTCTGCGCCATCAGTTCGAGCGCGTACCAGCCAGGCAAATCGCCCTCGGCATTCAAAAAGGGCGCCAGTACGCTTTGGCCGTTGACCGCGACACGGCATACGGCGGAATCGTCGGTGACGCGTTCAACGGATCCCAGCAGCATCATTGGCGCATCGTGCGGCAGATAGTCGACGGGTGATAAGTAGCTCATGACACTCTCCCCAGCAGGATGCTGGCGTTGTTGCCACCAAACGCGAACGAGTTAGATAAAATGACCGGTTTTTTCAGCGCCGTGCTCTGGTGCAGCACGCCGCACGGCGACAGCGTCTCGTCCGGCGCGTAGCGGGCGAAATCCTGTGGGGGTAACGGCAGGTCACGCGTCAGAATAAGCCAGCTCAACGCCGCTTCGGTGATACCGGCAGCGCCCAGCGTATGGCCGGTAAGATGTTTGGTAGAACTGCAGGGCACGTTTTCTCCAAAGAGGTCGTGTACCACGTGTGATTCAATCTGGTCATTGAGCGGTGTGGCGGTGCCGTGCAGGTTGATATAGCCAATATCCTCCGGCTGCAGACCTGCGTCATTGAGCGCCTGGGTAATGGCGCGAATGGCGCCTTCACCCTGCGGATGCGGCGCCGAAATATGGTAAGCATCGCTGGACTCGCCTGTTCCCAGCAGCGCGACCCCGGCGGGCTCACGGGTCAACACCATCAGCGCAGCGGCTTCACCAATGGTGATACCCCGACGGTCGCGGCCAAACGGCTCGCAGAGCGTTGGAGAAAGCGATTCCAGACTGTGAAAGCCATTGACGGGCATCCGGCTCAGGGTATCTGCGCCGCCCACAATGGCAATATCCACCAGCCCGGCGTCAATCAGACGCCGGCCGCTGATAATTGCCCGCGCGCTGGAGGAGCAGGCGGTCGAGAGGGTATATGCCGGGCCCTCCAGCTGTAACCAGTTTGCCAGAAAGCGGGACGGATCGCCCAGCTCCTGTTGCGGATACTGCCACCGAGTGCTGGCTTCGCCGTTGAGCGTTAATCGTACGTGCTCATCCCCTTCATCGAGGCCGGAGGTGCTGGTACCCAAAACCACGGCCACGCGGTCGCGGCCAACCCGGGCAATCGCGTCGTCAACGGCGGATTGAATCTGTGCCAGCGCGGCCAGCAGCAGCTGGTTATTGCGGGTGCGGTGCGCGGACAGGGTATCCGGAATGGACGGCAACTCGCCTTCCACGCCACCCAGCACGGCGTCGGGCGCATCCTGCAACCAGCCGGACCGACAATGCATGCCAGGGGCTACGCCCACCGTCAGGTTAGCGGCAATCTCATCCAGCGAGTTACCCAGCGCGTTGACCATGCCAACAGCAGAAATGTAAATCATCTCAGTCACCCAGATATTGAATGGTGATGTGGTAGTTAAAGACGTGTTGCTCGATGCTGATTGGCACGCGCTTGCCTTTGCGTTGCAGGTAGACAATGTCAGTCACCAGCTTGCCGCTGGCATTGCGTAGCTCGCGCCGATCGCCCTTGTCTTTAAGCGTCCAGCCCTTTGGCAGTTGTGGCTGCCAGGCACTGAGTGGCCAATGGCTGAGCATCACATCGGCCAGTACCTGGCTGGCGGGAGGCAGCTGCGGCACAACGATCGACTGTTCGGTGTGGATCCCGGTGTCGTCGTAAGTCGCCAGGAACAGACGGATACCGACGGAAGAGAGCCCGGCAAGCGTCACTTTGTGATCATCCGCGTTGAGCATGACCAGCAGGGACTGCGTTTGTCCGTTGAAGGTTCCGGTCAGCAGCTGCTGCGAACTGACCGCCGGGGTAATACCGGGCGGCGGCAGCGTCACTCGGGTTCCCGGCTGAAGCCAGGCCTGCGGGCGCGTCCCTTCAGTATCGGTCGAATGGCTACAGCCTGCCAGCAGCAGCGTCGCGACCAGCGCGGCTGCGCGGTAAAAAGCATTCATTTTCGTTTTCTCTCTTTCTTAACAGGCATCGCCAGCGGCGCCAGCAGGAAGGCGGTAAAAATGCCGCTCACCAGCACAATACCGAAGCTGCTGATGGCCTGCGTGGCGCTGAACACGAGCATGCCTAACGTCAGCAGCGTGGTCATCATCGCCAGCGTGATGGCCAGCATCGACGTCAGCGGCGTACCGCGCGGGTTGCCGAAAAACAGCGTGTAGTTAATGCCAATGCCGAGCACCAGGACCAGCGCCAGCAGTGAAAACAGATTTACCGGATGCCCCGTGACGGCCAGCGCGGCCAGCCCGCAGCTGAGCGACAGCACGGACGGGACCAGACTGATAAGCCCTTTTCGCCAGCCGAGGCGTACCATCGCCCCGCAGGCAATCACCGCCAGCGCGACAAACAAGAGTCCCGTTAACAGCGTGCGGTAGAGCGCAAACAGGCTGTCAAAACTGGCCTTGCGATCGACCCAGACGACGCCCGCATGACGGGCGGCTACTTCGCTGAGTGCGGCGCTGTTGCGGGCGTTGTCCACCGGCACTAACACACCGCTTTCGCCGTCAGGCAGGGTCAGCCACAGCAGACGCCAGCCTTCGCTGGCCGGGCTGGCGAGCCACGCCTCCACGCTCACGGGCATGGCATTCAGATTCGGTGTGACGGTGCTCAGCCCCGCGTTTCGCAGCGCGTTCGTTATGGCCGGCGCGGCCTGCTGCAACAGCAGCAGATCGCTTTTCTGGCGCGCCAGCGAATTTAAGGGCAGGGTCCGCCAGCGGGTAATATCCCCCGCTTTTTGGGCCTGGGCTAACGCCGGGGTAAAGGCTTCCAGCCGTTCCAGCGTTTGCTGCGGCGATGCGCCATACACCACAAACCATTTCTGATCGACACCTTGCCCGGTCAGGGCGGTAATGGTTTTCTCCTGCGCCAGAATGTCTTTGGGGAGCGCCTGTAGCTGGGCGATATCGTCGTTGACCTTCAGGGTGGCAAGCCCGGCAGCCGAGACCAGCGCCAGTACCACAGGCAGGCCCACAGAGAGTTTTTTATTGCGTCGCCAGGCGGCCAACCAGCGCAACATCAGGACCATAAACGGAACCGGGCGCACCGGCAAACCACGGCACAGCCAGGGATGCCAGAAAATCACCGTCAGGCAGGAGGCGCTCAGCCCCACCGCGGCAAACACCGCCATCTGGCGGATCCCGGGGAAGGGGGCCAGCATCATAATCAGGTAGGCGGCAACGGTCGTCAGCAGCGCCAGCAGCAGCGCATTACGCACTTTGGCCAGGCTTTGCCACGGGGAATGTTCTGCGCCGTGCACCATGCGTTCGGTGAGGTAATAGAGCGTGTAATCCGCTGAAATTCCGATGATGCTCATGCTCATCACCAGCGTCATCAGATGCAGTTCGCCAAACAGCAGCAGCGTCACCACCGTGCCCGCCAGCGCACCTGTGGCAATGGAAATCAGACACAGCAGCAGGGGGTTCAGGGAACGAAACACTGCCAGGATGAGCAGGATAACTCCAAGGATCGTGACGATGCCCAGCGTGGAGATGTCCCGTTTTGCCTGCTGGCTGGCGTAATCACTGTAAAACACGGTACCGCGTGAGAGCAGCTGCGCCTGCGGAAAGCGCGTTTTCAGCGTCTCCTGCAGGGCGGTAAGGGTGGTTACCATCTGATGGGTTTGCTGCATATCAAACGATGATCCCGCCAGCTCACCGTGCAGCATATACCAGTAATTTCCACTGGCATCCTGGGTGACCAGCCAGCCGTCCATCAGCCGTAGCTTCTGGCTGTTTTGCGCCAGCGCCAGCTGCGAGCCGCGCATCAGCATCAGGGGATCGTTTTGCAACTCTTTGCCACTCACGCCGGAAAAGGCCGAGTAGAGCTGGGATAAAATCCACTGCGCCTGCGCCTCACCGCCGTTTTGCAGGCGGGCCCGGGTGGCTGAATCAATCAGGCCGTTGCGATGCTGCCAGAAGAACTCGCCCCAGGCCTTTTGCCCGGCGGCGTCCATCGGGCCTTTAACCTCCCTGAGCGAATGGCTGTTTTTCAACAGATCCAGCCACTGCTGCGCCACCCGCGGATCGGGTTCTTTACCGGGACTGACCAGCCAGACAAGCTGGCGGTCAAGACGCTGTATAAACGCGTCGTTGAGTGCCGGCGGGATTGCCCCGAGCGTCTGCTTCGGCAGCATAGCCAGTACGCTGCTGTTCAGGCGCGCGCCGGGCAGCAGCGACAGCAACACGCCCAACAGAATCAGGCATACCGTCGCCTACAGCAGCGCCGGGCGCAGGGATTTACGGTGCGGCAAAGCGTTGGCGTTCGTCATCGGTCAGGCTGGCGGGCGTCAGTGTGTGGCGGGAAAGGACGATATCGGTACGATCGCCCTGCTTATCGTTGAGGCGAATCGTCTCAAGGTAGGTCGCGCCGCCCAGATCGAGGGTAGCGAAAATTTTGTCCAGCGGTGTCGTTGTGGGGGTCAGCACCAGCGACCAGCGGCCTTCGCCGAGATCGCGAAAATCGATGCGGAAGTTCTCTTCCAGCACCTTGCGGTCAGCCTGGAACAGCGCCCGCAGCAGGTGGTTGAACTGGAACATCTGCGGATTATTGTCGGCGGTGATGGTCTGCGGAGGCTGGCCGTTGATCGTCTGGATCATCCGTTTATCATCCAGCAACAACGTCATGTGGAAAGGCGCTTTTTGATCCCACAGCAGGCCGCTGTCGCGTGCGATCAACATTTCGCCCTGCGAACGCAGCGGCTGCGGCAGATCCTTAATCGTCCGGACCTGTTCGAAATGCGCGCGCACGACAGGTTGCCCGGTAAACCGCTGCTGCAGCTCATCCAGCGTTACGGCGCTCACCAGCGGGCTGATCATCAGTGCCAGCACAGGCAACCATTTCATGGCGTAACTCCCATTCGTTCAAACAATATAGCCGGGCTGACAAAGCACATTTCACGGCTGGCTTCTTCGACGGCCACCTGGATGGTATAGCCGGTGGTGGTGCGTTTACCGGTTTGCGCGTCGAAAATTTGATAGGCGATGCGCAGACGGTTTTCATACTCTTCGATGTGCGCGCGCACACGGATGCGCTGCTCAAAGGTCACCGCATCGCGGTATTTCACCCGGGTATCGACTACCGGCCAGACATAGCCTGACGCCTTCATCTGGCGATAACCGTAGTTAAACTGGTTGAGCAGCGCCTCGCGGGCAATCTCAAAGTAGCGGAAATAGTTGCCGTGCCAGACCACGCCCATCATATCGACATCGTGGAACGGAACGGTGATTTCTACTTCGGTCGTAAAGCGGGGATCGGTCAGCACCCTTTACTCCTTTTCTTTGGCATCCGGCAGGTGCCAGAAATCGAAAAAATTAAACCAGTCGAGCGGTGACATTAAGGCGTAATGCTCAAGCCGCTGTGCATAGCGATCGACGGCCTGTTGCAGCGCCTGCTGGCGCTCCCCGCGTGGCAGAAGCAGCGGGTCGGCAAACGGTTCGCAGTGTATCGTGAGCGCACCCTGCTGACGCAGGGCGTAAATCAGCACTACCGGGCAGCGCAGAATGGAGGCGAGAATAAACGGCCCTTGCGGGAACGGGGCGGGCTGTCCCATAAACGAACTCCAGATCACCCGCCAGTCGCCGCCGCGCTGTGGCGTGACCGCTATGCGATCGCCCACAATGGCGACCCATTCACCGCGCTCAAGCTTCTCTTTGATGGCGATAGCAGTATCCGGGCCAATGTCCGTCACGGGCATCAGGTTAACCCCCGCCTGGGGGGCCATCTCGGTCATGATCTGTTTAAAGCGCTGCGCGTTATCGCTAAAGACCAGCGCGTTGATGACTTTGCTGCCTTCCAGCTGAGCCAGTGCCCGGCAGGCTTCCACATCGCCAAGATGCGATGCGAGCAGCAGTTTACCTTGCGATGCGTCAGCATCCAGCACGTCATACGCACCGGGAGCAAAGACCACGTCACGCTGAAACTTCAGTTCGCCGCGCCAGCTGGCGACTTTATCCAGCATGGCATTACCGAAGCGCATAAAATGGAAAAAGCTGTTAAGGCGTGGCGGAACAGGCATGTTCCGCTGCGCCAGCACCTGCTTCACTCGTGCTGTCCACTGCTGTGAAGCCTGTCGCGCCGGTCGGGCCGCAAGCCAGTACACCCCGATAACCGGCCACAGCAGCACGGTAAAGGCCCGGCGGCCAAACAGCTGCCAGACGCGCAGCATCAGGCGCATTCCCCACAGGCCTTTCACCTCGTCCTGCTGCGCCCAGTGCTGGCGGCGACGACGAAACAGCAGGGCGGGAATGCGGGGCAGCATGCCGAAGAACAGCCGGGTGTGCATCAGCGAGATTCGCACGTTGTCTTTGAGCGCGTCGAAATGGGATAACCCGTCCGGCGGATAGGTAACGCGGGTCGGCAGAAAATAGCTGGTATTGCCCTGCCAGTAGAGACGGACCATCACTTCGGTGTCAAAGTCCATACGTTTGCCAAGCGGCACGCGTGCGGCCAGCTGCAGCGTGGGCGAGACCGGGTAGACCCGAAAACCGCACATGCTGTCTTTAAGTTGCAGGGACAGGGTTTCAATCCATACCCACACGTGCGTTATCCAGCGACCGTAGAGGCGGGAGCGCGGAATGGAATCATCGTAAATGGGCTGGCCAGATATCAGCGCCTCCGGGTGACACTCAGCCAGAGCCAGCATTTTGGGGATATCCTCAATAGCATGCTGGCCGTCGGCATCCACCTGTACGGCGTGGGTATAGCCCGCGCGGGCAGACTCTTCCAGCCCCTTAATGACCGCGGCACCTTTACCTGCGTTTTGCGCCAGACGTACCAGCGTAACCTGGGGCTGCCCGGCGGCCAGACGCTCCAGAATACGGCGCGTCTGCTCGTCACTTCCGTCATCGACCACCAGACAGGGCAAGCCGAACGGTGCCAGCCGCGACAGTACTTTTGCCATCATCGCGCCATGGTTGTAGCACGGGATCAGCACGCAGGGGCGGAAGGTTACTGACACAGGCGAATCTTCCCGCTGCTGGCAGTATGGCGATCGTCACCGGCATGGCGCTGGTAGCTGAAGGTCAGTATCTGACGTTCGGCATGCCAGTTAAGGACCAGCGTGACCGTGGTATCCGGCAGCAGAGGGGCCTGGAATTTCACATTTTGGATGCTGTGAAAACGGTAACCCGGTGCCAGCAGCGTGGTGGCGTAGTGCATGACCCAGTCAATCTGTGCCACGCCTGGCAGCAACGGCTGTACGGCAAAATGCCCCTGGAACCAGAACAGGGAGGGGTCAAGATGCAAAACGATTTCCAGGTGCTGCGGCTGTGCCTGGTGGCGTTCGATTTCATGAATTTTCATGAAACAACTCCTGTAACTGCGCATAGACACGCTTATTCATACTGTTTACCGGCATCTCATCGATAATGCGCCAGTAGCGGGGGACGGCGACCGGCTCAAGCCAGGGCCGCAGGGCGCGGCGCCAGGCCAGTTCCTGCGTTTTTTTGCCCTGCTGATGCCAGCGCTGACGGGTCTTCTCATCCAGAACCAGCAGGACACCTATACCCTGACGACCTCCGCGGGTAACCGGTAATGCTGCGGCTTCACATATGCCCTCAAGCTCCAGCAGGCGACGTTCAATCTCGTTCAGTGAGATACGCTTTTCTTCGATTTTGACCACCCGACCACGACGTCCGGCAATGCTAAAAAAACCGTTACTGTCGAAGTGCAGGATATCGTCCAGCTCTAACCCTGCGGCTTCGTGAATGAGCGGGGAGGTCACGCGGCAGATTTCCCCTTCACTCTGGAACACCACGCTGGGGAAGGCGAGCCAGGGAACGCTGTCCGCCTGACGATGCCGCCAGGCGAGGATCCCGGTTTCGGTGCTGCCGTAGATTTCATCCGGCCAGACGTTAAGCCAGCCATGGGTCTCCATGACATCGCACCAGGGCAGCATTCCCCCGGCGGAGATCAGCATCACGACGGGAGGGGCAGTCAGCTCGGTATCCAGCCGTTTCAGGAACGCCGGACTGCTGATAAAAAGGTACTGCCTGTCGTGAGGGAGTGCCGCCAGCTGCTCAGCGTAATAGAGCATGGCGGCGTGCAGCGGAAGCCCCATCGCCATTGGCAACATGATGCGGAACGTCAGGCCATAGAGATGTTGTGGTACGACCGAGGCGACAATGCTGCAGCCCGCCAGGCGTTCGCCAAAACGGTTCGCCAGCAGGCGTGCTTCACGGTCCAGGCTGGCGATGTGCTTAATGACCCGGCGCGGGGTGCCCGTGGAGCCCGAGGTAAAGAGTTCAACAAAGCGCGCGTCGTCAATGACGGGCAACGGTGTCCATTGGCGCGCGCGCTGAGGGGAGGAGGTCACCACAATGACCTTTCCCTGAATATCCAGCGTCTGATCGCTCAGGACACCGCTAAACAGCGACTGCTGTTCGTCGAGCAGAGAGACCCGGCTATGGCCTGGAATGACCGGGGTTTTACCGGCATGCAGTGAGGCCAGCAGCGCAACAATAAACAGGTAGCTGTTTTCAAAGCACAGCGCCCAGCGTTCACCCTCCAGTTGTCGCAATGCTTCTACCAGCAAGGTGACATCGTGGCGCAACTCACCCAGCGTCCAGGTACGATCGTCAAGCCAGGCGATCGGCGTGTCGTCAGGGCGTGGAGCATTTAACCACTGGCTCAGCGGGAGGAGTTTATTCATCGAGCTTCTCTTTTTTCATCACCCGTTGACGCACCAGCCACTCTGTCGCCATCAGCGTGCCCATCAGAAAATAAGCCACCATACCGTTCCACACTGTCCAGACATGCATATCGCCGTGTAGCACGGTAAACAAGGCTATCGCACCGTTACCGAGGAAAAACCCGCACCACACCAGCGTCACCTTACGGGTATATCGCACACCCGCCGGAGGCAAGTTCGGTTCACGCAGACGTGCCAGCCGTTCAACCAGCGGCATGGTTGTCCACAGTGAGCCGCCAAACACGGCCAGCATCACGAGATTAACCACCACCGGATAGAGCAGAAGCCACTGATGCGCTTTCAGCAGATAGCTTGCCGCGCAGAGCGCCAGGCCTGCCAGCGCAATGCACTGCACCACATACCGCATCGGGCCTGCGTTTCGCCGCGCCTGATGCAGACGCAGCACCAGCACCAGGGCCATCAGCGGCAACAGCCAGTGCAGACCGTTGTGCGTCAGCCCCAATCCAATCAGGAATGGCCACGCCAGCAACACGACTCCCGTCAGGAGTGGGATTGCCGGAAACGCTCGTCCTCCAGGCACGGTGGTTTACTCGTCGCGCAAAAGCTGAGCGACAGCGTCAACCACATCCTGCACGGTACGGACAGATTTGAAGGTTTCCGGTTTGATTTTCGTCCCCGTTTTCTTCTGCAGGTGAACAATCATGTCCACTGCATCGATACTGTCCAGATCCAGATCTTCGTACAGGCGAGCCTCAGGCGTGATTTCCTGTGGGTCGAGTTCAAACAGCGTAGCCAGGAGTTCGCAGACTTCCTGATAAATGGTTTCTTGTTCAGTCATAACGGATCACATCTCAGGCGCGTTGAGCGTTGATAAAAGAAGCCAGCGTGGCGACGGAAAAGAAGTGCTGACGCATCTCTTCGCTTTCGGCAGACAGCACCACGCCATACTGGTTTTTCACGGCCAGGCCAAGTTCCAGGGCGTCGATAGAGTCGAGACCCAGTCCATCACCAAACAGCGCAGCATCGGTATCGATATCCTCGGCGGTGAGCTCGTCCAGATTCAGCGTAGTGATGATGAGATTTTTAATTTCAAGATGAAGCGCTTGCATCATTAATTCCTGACAAAGATTGAAGGCCTGATGTTAATCGATGCTGCAGATGCCGGTTTAACTGCCTTGCCGCCAGTGCCGGTTCTTGTGTCTTTGCATCGTAAAAAGCGTCGATATTCACGCGATCGCGAACATCTACGGTGAAAACAGGTTTTACGGGCGGTACGTCGTACCAGTGACTTTTTTTATCCAGCAGAGGTTCGCTGCAGTGGATCACCACGATGCGCAGGTCGCTGTGGCAGCGCACGGCAATATTTGCCGCGCCGCGCTGGAGGGAAATTGCCTCTCCCGACCGGGTTCGTGTGCCCTCCGGAAAGATTAACAGCGTGTCGCCCTGGGCCAGACGCTGCTGGCTTGCACTGAGGAGCGTTTCCGCTTCGCTGTTAATCAGGTAATCCGCTGCGCGAATGACGCCGCTGACAAAGGGATTGCGAAGCAACGCACTTTTCACCAGACAGTCGGTTTCGGGCATGACGGACGCCAGGATCACGTAATCAATCAGCGTCGGGTGATTGGCCACCACCAGACAACCGCGATCCCCGCGAAGGGCGTCAAGATTGTGAATGCGATAGTCCAGTACCCCGGTGCCACGGGCGACATGTAAGAAAAAGCGGAAGCTGGCCGCGATACTGCGACGCGCCAGGCGACGGCGTCTGGCGCGGTCGCGCTGAACCAGCAACAGCAGATTGAACCACACCAGCGACAGCAGCAACCCGCCCGTGCCAAACAGCACGAAGCAGAAGCCGGTCATCATCAGACGCCATAACCAGTTGATACGGGCAGTCAGGCGGCTCATTCGCGTGTCCATTGCCACAGCAGACGTTCGCCTGAAACCACAAACTGCCGTTCATCGCGGAGGTAACGTTGCAGGAACATCAGGCTCTGCGGCAGGGGAGGTTCTTCACCCGTGCTGCCGCTGTGGGTTTCACACTGCAGTGTGCTCCCGGCTTCAATCACCAGGGCCAGCGCGTAGGGCCAGGTGGGCATCTGCGGCGGTAAACCCGGATGATAAAAATCGGGCAGGGCGCCGTCAAAATCGACCAGCAAGACGCGGGAATAGCCCGCCTGAAGCAGGCTCAACACTTCATATAATGCCTGCTGGAAGGTGTCCAGCCCGGCAGAAACAGAAGACGAGACGATGGGGTGTCGCGCAGTGATCGTCAGGTTGCCCACCGCCGAATTGTGCACGGACATGGCAAAGTCTGTCGGCGAGACGGCCTGACCGGTCGCCAGGGAGTGCAGGATGCGGAAATTACGCTCCAGTTCGCCATGACGGCTGGAATAGACAACGGCATCAATCGCGTGGCGGCGAAGCAGGGTGAGTCCGAGGTCTACCGCCAGCTTACTGCCCGAGTTGAGGCGGCGCGCGGTCATCATTGGCAGTTCGGTAAGCTTAGGCAGCGGCGCAGCCGGGTCGAGGGTAAGGTGCTGGCGTGACCACGCCTGCCACTCTGCGGCATCGCTCAGGCCTGGCGCTCTTGCCTGCCAGTCAATTATGTTCAGTGAAAATTTCATCTACGCGCGTCCGCGGAAAACCATCATTAAAAGACAGGCAAGCCTGCCGGGCAGTTCAACTGCTCTATTGTTCAATTTTTTGACAAATCAAAAGGGTATGACCTACCCCAAGGTTGTCCAGCCGCTGTTCTACGTGGAAACCGGCCCGCTCCAGGTAGTGATAAAATTTCTCTACACTGTAAAACCGGCTGTTGCCGTTCGCCATACAGGTGAAATAAAGCGAGGTAGCATTCAGGCTGAATGAGGCGGCTTCAAATTTTTGGGCATCCCAGAACAGTTCCATGATGCACAGTCGCGCGCCGGGCTTCATAACCTGTGCAACGCGAGTCAACATGGCGACAATCTGGTCCGGAGAGAAACAATCCAGGAACTGGCTCATCCACCAGATATCGGCTTCACCCGGCAATGTCGCATGACTAAGCATATCGACAGCATGGAAGTCAATGCGATGAGATAAACCTGCTTTTTCGATGTTTTCCTGCGCCAGCGTTATCTGCTGTGGCAGGTCAAGGATCGTCACGGCAACATTGTCGTCATAGCGGCAGCAGCGTAACGCCCATTTACCCGTATTTCCGCCCACATCGTACAATTTTGTCGGCGAGCTTGCGAATATATATGGCAGCGCCGCGTCGAAAGCGGCATCAGAATAGTAATGATCAAAAGCGAACCAGCTCTCTTTTGCCTGCGCGGGTAATTGTGATAATGCCGGATAGATGGTTGGCCAGTTACCAAACACGGATAATCCCGCCGGTTTTTCTTCCTGCAGGGCATCGGCCAGATGGAATAATCCCTGGTAACAAACATCCTGCGTGAAATCCATATTCACGCGGGTCATGGTGTCATGCAATAAGAAATGGCCCACCTTTGCCAGGAAATAGCGTCCTTCTTTACAGGTAACGATCCGTCCGCTTAATCCCATATCCAGCAATACGCTTACGCTATAACTGCTCAGGGTACTGTTTTCGGTTATTTCCTCGAGACTTGCCCCTGTTTTCCCTTTTTTATCCAGCCACGAAAGCACGCCCGAATTACGCAGACAACGCGCGGTCTGAAACAGCATCGGCGCAAAAGCGATGCGTTGCGCTTCGGTAATGGCGTCCAGCGCGTTGAGGGTGTCCTTTTCGTACATGCGTGCGTAACCTTATGAGGCCGAGAAAAACGTTATCGGGCCATGTCGGCCCGACATGAGGAAAATATTACAGCGCGGCGCCTGCAGAGAGGTTCATCTGAATATCGTGGTCGAGGTTATGAACCCAGCGGTTATAGTTTTTGTGAATTTTACCGTCGGCGGCTTTCAGGTTCATACTGCTTTCGTAATTAATTGAATAGCTTGTCGCAGAATAAGGAATACGGATTTCGACCGAGTGGTCGCGTGCCTGCAGACGGCCTTTAATTACGCCCGGGCCCGCTTCGCTCATGATCCAGTCGCGCTTCTGGCCTGCTTTCAGAATGGCGGTTTTCACCTGCTCAGCGGTGTGGCCTGTACTGACAGTAGCGTGAACCTGATCGATTGGGGCGGTACGCGCGCAACCGGCCAGTGCGCCGACGACAGCAACAGCAGCAAACCATTTAATGATCTTTTTCATCAACAACTCCGTATCAATAATAACAATTTAAATCAGTAATTTTAAAAAATTATATTTTGGCGGAGTATTATCGCTAATGAGGATAATTTTTGTCGATATAAAAGTGGGTATTTATTTTACGCGAGGGGAGGTGTAATGCATTGAAACGAAAGGGTGAGAATTATATGTCATGTAATTTGCGTTAAATAAATATTTGCATGACGATTCATTTATTAGGGCGGGATAAATAACGCGAAATCCTCCTTAGCGAAAATGAAAATTACCGCGCGGTGAGCGTCGCGGTAATTTTCGGTGTGTTGCACTGTTACGCGTTGTGGGACCCGTTATCCCGGCAGACGGCTTTTCGGTCGCCCGGGACCCAACAGGATCGCCAGTTTGCTGCCACCTTTGGTGGTTTCCATCCAGATCTTACACACGCTGGTCAGCGGGACTGACAGTAACATCCCGACCGGTCCCAGCAGCCATCCCCAGATCAGCAACGACAAGAACACCACCAGCGTCGACATTCCGAGACGGTGGCCCATCATGCGCGGCTCAAGGATATTGCCCAGTACCATATGCACGACCAGGAACAGCGCCCCCACCAGCATGCATTCGTAAAAGCCATTGAACAGAAACGCCTGAATCATCGGCGGCACGGCGGAAAGCACCGCGCCGATGTTGGGTACGTAGTTCAGCAGAAACGCCAGTACGCCCCACATCAGCGCGAACTGCACGCCCATCAGCATCAGTCCCAGCCAGACAATCACCCCGGTCCAGACGCTTAACAGCGTTTTCAGGGCCAGATATTTGGACACGCCCTTCAGGGCCCGGTGTAAACCCGCAATATGAATTTGCGGGTTATTCAGCGCAAAGCGCAGCTTATAAGGAACATGGCGGACCTCGAACAGCATAAACACCACCGTCATCACCAGCAGCAGGATGCTGGCCATCGCGCCGGAAAGGCCGGTCATCAGGGTGGTGGCGTAGGTCATGACCTTCTCTGAATCCATGCGGCGTAACATCCGCTCGGGTGAGATATGCAGGTTAAGAAAAGGCATCATCTCCTGAAGCGAAACGATCTTACGCGTCAGCTCTTTGTTGTACTGCGGAAGCATGGTGGAGAATTCACTGAGCGACGCCGCCAGCACGCCGAAAAGCGCCGTCAGGGCAATCATCATCACGATGACCACGATAGTAATGGCCACCGGACGGCTGATGCCCCGGCGCAAAAACCAGGTCACCAGCGGATTAAGCACAATGGCAAAAAAGAGCGCCAGCAGGAGCTGGACAATGATGTCAGCGGCAGCATGGATACCTGCGAGGATAACCACCAGGCAGGCGAGTTTTAATAAGATGTGAAGTCCTGCTTTGTCGGACTGGTTCGGTATCATGCGGGTTCCTTAATGTGATAGCCCGTTAAGTGTAGTGCCCGGTGGCCGCTTCGTCTGGAGCCGATAATCTGAAAGTCAGTGCTGATTTTCTTATCCTGCCGTGGTAATAGTGAAACACTGTTGTAAAAACTCAGGTTAAACCCCATGCCAGAGCATGCCGCCGAACCGGCGCTGAGCGGATTGCGCCTCAATCTGCGCATTGTTTCCGTTGTGATTTTTAACTTCGCCAGTTATCTGACGATTGGCCTGCCGCTGGCGGTGTTGCCGGGCTATGTCCATGACGTCATGGGTTTTAGCGCATTCTGGGCGGGGCTGGTCATCAGCCTGCAGTATTTCGCCACGCTCCTGAGCCGCCCGCATGCCGGGCGCTATGCGGATCTGTTTGGGCCAAAGCGCATCGTCATTGTGGGGCTCTGCGGCTGTTTTCTGAGTGGTCTGGGCTACCTGCTGGCCGCCACCACCAGCCACTGGCCGCTGGTCAGCCTGGCGCTGCTCTGTCTGGGGCGAGTGATTCTGGGTATCGGACAAAGTCTGGCGGGTACCGGTTCGACGCTGTGGGGCGTGGGTGTGGTGGGTGCGTCCCATATTGGCCGGGTGATCTCCTGGAACGGTATCGTCACTTACGGCGCAATGGCGCTGGGCGCACCGCTGGGGGTGATTTGTTATGCCTATGGCGGGCTATCCGGGCTGGCTATCACCATTATGGTCGTCGCGCTGCTCGCGATTCTGTTTGCCCTGCCGCGCCCGAAGGTGAAGGCCAGCAAAGGCAAGCCACTGCCGTTCAGGGCGGTGTTAGGGCGCGTCTGGCCTTATGGTATGGCGCTGGCGCTGGCAACCACCGGCTTCGGCGTGATCGCCACGTTCATCACTCTCTTCTATGACGCCAAAGGCTGGGACGGCGCAGCCTTTGCCCTGACGCTGTTTAGCTGTGCGTTTGTCGGCGCGCGTTTGCTCTTCCCGAACGGTATCAACCGTCTGGGGGGACTGAATGTGGCGTTGATCTGCTTTGCGGTAGAGATTGTCGGGCTGGTGCTGACCGGGATTGCCACCGCACCGTGGATGGCGAAAATGGGCGTTTTCCTCGCCGGCGCTGGCTTTTCGCTGGTCTTCCCGGCACTCGGCGTGGTCGCGGTAAAAGCCGTGCCGCAGCAGAACCAGGGGTCGGCGCTGGCGACCTATACGGTGTTTATGGACATGTCGCTGGGCATTACCGGGCCGCTGGCGGGGCTGGTGATGGCGTGGGCAGGGGTTCCGGTAATCTATCTTGCCGCGGCGGGTCTGGTGGTTATCGCATTGATGCTGACATGGCGGCTAAAAAAATGGCCCCCGGTGCAGGCACCGGAGGCCACGTCATCATCGTGAAGAATTACTGGATCACGATGGTGTTAATGATGTTTTCAGCAGCTGTCTGCGCTTTCTGCTGATTTTCCGCCGGCAGAGTGATCTGCAGGGTCAGCAGTTTGTTATCGACCTTGCCAAGCACCACGGAAGAGTAAGCGGTCTGGCCTTTTGCTGAAATGATGCTGTCCAGCTGTTGCAGCGTGTGGCCTTTCAGTTCGATAGATTTATTGGTCACGACCTGCAGCTGCGGATCGCGGCTGCGCTGCTGATCTTCCAGACGTTTGGTCATGACGGCCAGGTCTTCGCTGGTGTCGTCGCCCACAATCACAATAACGGCTTTCTGCCCGGTTGCATCGGAGTAAACGTGCATATTGTTCGCCTGGGTACCCAGCTTGCCGCTCTGGTCAGTCATATCTGCCGGCAGAGAGAAACTGAGTTTACCGTCCAGCAGACTCACCGGCTGACCGGTGGCGTTGCTCTCTGCAGACGCGCCCTGAGCAGGCGTTTTCGTGTCGCTGTTATCACAGGCTGCAAGGCCCACAACCAGCAGGCCAATCCCGACATATTTAACCAGATTGCGCATTAACTTCTTCCTTTCGATAAACGGCCATAACGGCTGATTGGCTCATCTTATCACAACTGATAAAGCGAACCCTTAACCAGCCTGCAATGCTGTGATTTCAGATTTATCTGCGAGTCTTTTCAGCAGCATATTCAGCAGGACGCCGTACATCGGCAGGAAGAACACAATGCTGATAAGCACCTTGAAGCAGTAGTCCACAAGGGCGATTTCCATCCAGTGCTGGGCCATAAATGCGTCCGGGCTACGCCAGAATGCGATAAAGAAGAAGGCCAGCGTGTCGCTGACGTTGCCGAACAGCGTGGACGCCGTGGGTGCCATCCACCAGCGATGATTTTGACGCAGGCGGTTAAACACGTGAACGTCGAGGATCTGCCCCAGCGCGTAGGCCATAAAGCTGGCGGAGGCGATACGGGCGACAAACAGGTTGAAGTGCGTTAATGCCTCGAACCCCTGCCAGCTTCCCATATAAAACAGGGAAGAGATCACGTACGAAATGAACAGCGCCGGCAGCATGACCGCAAAAATAATGCGGCGAGCCAGCGGTGCGCCGAAAATACGCACGGTCAAATCAGTGGCGAGAAAAATAAACGGGAAACTGAACGCGCCCCACGTGGTATGAAAACCAAAGATGGAGATCGGGAGTTGCACCAGATAGTTGCTGGAGGTAATCACCAGCAAATGAAAAAGCGAAAGCCAGAACAACGCTTTAACGCGCTGCGAATCAGAAAACTGCATCATGTTGTAACCTTTTTATACGTTGGGGTGAGGGAACCCAATAAAAACCGCAGCATGATACTGCTTTGGCCGGACATTGCAATGGTTAGTTTTTACGCAATCGTTAACCTGGTTGCATTGCCGACGATGGGGCGTAAACTACAGCCGTTTTTACCTGACCGAGAAGAACATGACCGATCTGTTTTCCAGCCCAGACCACACCCTTGATGCTCAGGGCCTTCGCTGCCCGGAGCCGGTAATGATGGTACGTAAAACCGTGCGCAACATGCAGACCGGTGAGACGCTGCTGATCATCGCCGACGACCCCGCCACCACCCGCGACATTCCCGGTTTTTGTACCTTTATGGAACATGAGCTGGTGGCACAGCAGACCGAAATGCTGCCGTACCGGTATGTGATCCGCAAGGGGTAAATGCGGCCTGATGGCCTCACCCCGACCCTCTCCCACCGGGAGAGGGAGAAAACTTTTCTAAACCATCGTTTCAAAATTTCACGCTTTTGTGAGGCGCTTCACCTCCGCTTTTCCGGCCGTAGTCTAGTTTTTAAGCGTACAAAAATAAAACACTGTTTTAACGCTTATCTCACTACCCTGGAGTTGACCCGATGAAAACGACCCTCAAGCCGTTACTGGCCGCCCTGTGCCTCTCCGCTTTTGCCTGCTCTGTCGCTGCGCAAACCATCAAAGCCGCCGATGTGCACCCTGAAGGCTACCCGAACGTGGTGGCGGTTCAGCAAATGGGTGAAAAACTCAAACAACAAACCGACGGCAAGCTGGAGATTAAGGTCTTCCCCGGCGGCGTGCTGGGGGATGAAAAACAGATGATTGAGCAGGCGCAGATGGGGGCGATCGATATGATCCGCGTCTCGATGGCGCCGGTGGCGGCCATCCTGCCCGATATCGAAGTCTTCACACTGCCCTACGTTTTCCGCGATGAAGACCACATGCACAAAGTGATCGACGGGGATATCGGCAAGCAAATTGGCGATAAGCTGACCGCCAACCCGAAATCACGACTGGTGTTCCTCGGCTGGATGGACTCCGGCACCCGCAACCTGATCACCAAAGATCCGATTGTTAAACCCGACGATCTGAAAGGGAAGAAAATCCGCGTACAGGGCAGTCCGGTGGCGCTGGCGACGCTGAAAGATATGGGCGCTAACGCGGTGGCAATGGGGGTGAGCGAAGTTTACAGCGGGATGCAAACCGGCGTGATTGACGGCGCGGAGAATAATCCACCGACCTATGTCGCGCATAACTATATGCCGGTCGCCAAAAACTACACCCTCAGCGGCCACTTTATCACCCCGGAAATGCTGCTCTATTCAAAAGTGAAGTGGGACAAACTCAGCGCCGACGAGCAGAAAAAGATCCTGACCCTGGCCCGTGAAGCCCAGTTTGAACAACGTAAGTTGTGGGAAGCCTATAACGCCCAGGCGCTGGAAAAAATGAAGGCTGGCGGGGTGCAGTTCCACGAGATCGACAAAACGGTATTTATCAAAGCCACAGAGCCGGTGCGCGCCCAGTATGGCGAAAAGCATCAGGATCTGATGAAAGCCATCGCTGACGTCAAGTAACCGGAGTACGTATGTCCGAACTCTATCTGAAGTGGATGGACCGTCTCTACCTGCTGGCGATGGCCGTGGCGGGCATCTCGCTGCTGGTGATGACGATTGTGATCCCCATCGGCATCTTTTCGCGCTATGTGCTTAACCGCGGTGAATCCTGGCCGGAGCCGGTTGCCATCATCTGCATGGTGACCTTCACCTTTATCGGCGCGGCGGTCAGCTACCGTGCCGGTTCGCACATTGCGGTGAATATGCTCACCGACCGGCTGCCCGGGTCGTTAAAAACCGTCTGCGCACGGGCCGTTGATCTGCTGATGCTGCTGATCGCTGGCCTGATGTTCTGGTACAGCTACTGGCTGTGCGTCGAACTCTGGGAGCAACCGGTCGCCGAATTTCCGGTCCTGACCTCCGGCGAGAGCTATCTGCCGCTGCCGGTGGGCTCTGCCGTTCTGATCCTGTTTGTGATTGAGCGCCTGCTGTTTGGCTCGCAGGAAAACCGTCCCGTCGTGCTGATCGGCAACCACAGTTAAGGGGTGAACAATGGATGCATTCGTTTTGTTATTCACCCTCGCCATTTTGCTGGCGCTGGGGATGCCGGTGGCTTTTGCCGTCGGGCTAAGCGCCGTCGCGGGCGCGTTGTGGATAGATTTACCCCTCGAGGCGCTGATGATTCAGATAACCAGCGGGGTGAATAAATTCACGCTGCTGGCGATCCCCTTCTTTATTCTCGCGGGTGCGATTATGGCGGAAGGGGGGATTGCCCGACGGCTGGTCAATTTCGCCTACGTGTTTGTTGGCTTTATTCGCGGTGGGCTGTCGCTGGTGAATATTGTGGCCTCCACGTTCTTCGGCGCGATTTCCGGCTCGTCGGTGGCGGATACGGCCTCCATTGGCAGCGTAATGATCCCGGAGATGGAGAAGAAGGGCTATCCGCGCGAGTATGCGGCGGCGGTGACCGCCAGCGGGTCGGTACAGGCGATTTTGATCCCGCCCAGCCACAACTCGGTAATTTATTCCCTCGCGGCAGGCGGGACGGTCTCTATCGCGACGCTGTTTATCGCGGGGGTGCTGCCAGGGCTGCTGCTCGGCGTAAGCCTGATGGCAATGTGTCTGGGCTTTGCCCGCAAACGTGGCTACCCGAAAGGGGAAAAAATTCCCTTTAAGCAGGCGCTGAAAATCACGCTGGACGCGCTGTGGGGGCTGATGACTGTAGTGATTATTCTCGGCGGGATACTGTCCGGGATATTTACCGCAACGGAATCCGCTGCCGTGGCCTGTCTGTGGGCGTTCTTTGTCACCATGTTTATCTACCGGGACTACAAATGGAACGAACTGCCGAAGCTGATGTGCAGGACGGTGAAAACCGTCACCATCGTGATGATACTGATTGGCTTTGCGGCGGCGTTTGGCGCGGTGATGACCTACATGCAGCTCCCGAGCCGTATCACCGAGTTCTTCACCTCGCTCTCCGATAACAAGTACGTGATCCTGATGTATCTCAACATCATGCTGCTGCTGATCGGCACGTTAATGGACATGGCGCCGATCATCCTGATCCTGACGCCAGTGCTGTTGCCGGTAACCAATTCGCTGGGCATCGATCCGGTGCATTTTGGGATGATCATGATGGTGAACCTGGGGATCGGGCTGATTACGCCGCCGGTCGGTTCGGTGCTGTTTGTGGCGAGCGCGGTAAGTAAACAGAAAATCGAGCATGTGGTTCGCGCCATGCTGCCGTTTTACGGCATGCTGCTGGTGGTGCTGGCGATGGTGACGTACATCCCGGCCATCTCGCTGTGGCTGCCGCGCGTGTTAGGGATGCAGTGACGCCGTTTTCCGCCCTCTCCCGGTGGGAGAGGGCATCTCGTGTTATTGTCGACGTAATAAGCGGAGCGCGTTCGCCGTCACCAGTACCGTCGCGCCGGTATCCGCCAGTACCGCCAGCCACAGGCCGGTTATACCGAGCAGCGTGGTGACCAGGAAAATCCCCTTCAGGCCCAGCGCAATCCCGATGTTCTGACGGATATTGGCCCGCGTGGCGCGCGCCAGAGCAATCATCTGCGCCAGCCCGGTCAGGCGGTTGTGGGTGAGCGCCGCGTCGGCGGTTTCGAGCGCCACGTCGGTGCCGCTGCCCATTGCAATGCCAATGGTGGCGGCTTTCATCGCCGGGGCATCGTTGATTCCGTCACCCACCATTGCCAGTGGTGCATGATTGTTCAGTTCCGTTACGGCGCTCACTTTATCCGCAGGCAATAACCCGGCTTTAAACGCCAGCCCCAGTTCACCGGCAATCGCTGCCGCGGCTCGCGGGTTATCCCCGGTGAGGATCACCCCCTGCACGCCCAGTTGATGCAGCGCGGCGACGGCGTCTTTTGCATCGTCACGCAGGGTATCACGCAGTGCCAGCATCCCTATCGCCACGCCGTTTTGCACCACCATCACCACGGTTTGCCCGGCCTGTTCCAGCGCCTGGACTTGCTGGCTCAGCCCGGCCGCCGGAAACGTATTCGCGGCAGCGATCAGGACGTTATTCCCTTCAACGTCGGCTTCAATCCCGGACCCGACCCGCGCCCGCTGTGCGGTGGCGGCAGGGATGTCCAGCCCACGCGACTGCGCCTCGCGGACTATTGCTTGTGCCAGCGGGTGGGTGGAGCCTTGTTCGACGGCAGCGGCCAGGGCGAGCAGCGTATTTTCACTGACCTCCTGAGGATAAATGCCCGTGACCTGCGGTTTACCCACCGTCAGCGTACCGGTTTTATCGAAGGCGATATGTTGCACCTGGCTCAGCTGCTCCAGCGCCGCTCCGCCTTTAATCAGCGCTCCACGACGCGCCGCGGCCGCCAGACCGGAGGTAATGGCCGCCGGCGTGGAGATCACCAGCGCGCACGGGCAACCAATCAGCAGCAACGTCAGACCTTTATAAACCCAGCCTTCCCAGGCTGCGCCCAGGAATAACGGTGGAATAATTGTCACCAGCAGGGCGACCAGCATGATGGCGGGGGTGTAGATCCGGCTGAAGCGATCGATAAAGCGCTCAACGGGGGCGCGACGCTCCTCGGCCTCTTCAATCAGCTTCAGGATGCGGTCGATGGCGCTCTCACCCGGTCCGGAGAGGACTGTGAGTTGCACCAGACGATCGACGCTGGTGGCGCCTGCAGGCACTTTCTCGCCCGCTGAGCGTTCAACCGGAATCGACTCGCCGGTGAGGGCACTTTCATCGAAACTCGCCGTGGCGGTAAGCAGTTCACCGTCCGCAGGCAGACGCCCGCCGGCGGCGACCTCAATCACATCACCCGGGCGCAGCGTGTTAATTGCCACCGTCTGGCGTTCGCTGCCCGTCACCCGCGTTGCGGTTTCCGGTTTCAGCGCCATCAGCGCGCTGACCCCTTTCCGTGCCCGACTCGCCGCCCAGCCCTCAAGGCGCTCGCCAATTAAGAACAGCAGCAGCACCATGGCCGCTTCCGCCGTCGCGCCAATAAACAACGCGCCGATCGCCGCCACGCTCATCAGCGTTTCGATGGCGAACCAGCTTCCGCTTTTCATCAGTCGCACGGCCTGACGGGCAATCGGGAACAGTCCGACAAGCGTCGTGGCGATGAACGCCAGGTTACCGAACGGGTGGTTAAACTGCTCCAGACCCCAGCTCAGGGCCATCATGATGACAAGGGTGATAATGGGCAGGTTTTCTCGCAGGGCTGACGTCTTTTCGACAGATGCGGTTTCGCTGCGCAGGCTGTAACCGGCCTTACTGACAGCGGCTTCAACCAGCGTGCTGATGTCATTATCGGCACTGACCAGAAGTTTCTCGGTGGCGAAGAGCACCTGGACGTGGCTGACGCCCGGGACCTGTTTTACCGCGTTTTCGACTTTACGGGCGCAGGCCGCGCAGTCCATACCGTTGACCACCCAGCTGTAGCAGTTTGCGCTTTCCGGGAGCGGCAGCGTGTTTTGCGTTTCGCATGCGCCGTCGCAGCAGCAGTCGTCCTTCGCGGGAACGGGGCTGAGCTTAAGTGCCGAGAATTGTGGAACTTTTTTAGGTGTTTCTGGAGTCGACATGGCAGTCTCCGGTAATGATAATTTTCTCATTAACCGCAGCATACACTCTGGAGTCGACTCCAGAGTCAAGGCTTATTTAGATATACAGTGAACGCACAATCAGGAAGTGACCGGCAAAGTAGCAGGCGGCGGCAATCGCGTTATCCGCACGGAAGCGGCGACGATAGTGGCTGCCCAGCCAGACGATATTCCCGAGTAACAGCAGCGTGGCACCAAAGAACGCGGACATTGCCGGTGCCGTCGGACGGAAGAACCACAGTTCACCCGCCAGCCATACCATCACCAGCGTCATGGCGATAAAGGTGCAGACAGGCAAACGCATCTCTTCCAGACGTGTCCAGATCACCGCGATCAGCAGCGCGCCAATGACCAGCAGCACCAGCGGCAGCGGCCAGAAGAAGGAGAGCGTCATCTGGCTGGCGAAGTAAATGGTATAAAGCAGATGCGACAGGAAAAATGCCCCAACGGCATACAGCAGGCGCTGTCGCGGCAGCAGGGTTAAGGCATCACCAGTCAGGGACGCACACAGACCGGCAAGAACCAGATAGCTGACGGCGTTAAACATGGGCGCTTGCCAGGCAAGCAGCAGGAGTAACAACAGCGTGACGGGTTTAAACAACCATCGCTGCCAGGCAGGGCCGCGATAGGATGCATCGACGTAAAGCCATGCGGAAAAACAGACAGCGATAAATGACCAAAGCATATTAACTCCCTGTAACTGTTGAGTCTGAATAATCAGTTTCTTATTCAGTGTAGTGATGGGGGCAGGCGTTTGGCAATGCCGGGGAAGGCAAGGTATCCTGAATTCCGTATAATCTGATGGGATTTTTGAATGAGCAAGATGCCGCTTTTTTTCGTTATCGTGGTGGCGATTATCGTCATTGCCGCCTCCTTTCGTTTCGTGCAGCAGCGCCGTGAGAAGGCGGACAACGATGCCGCGCCGTTGATGCAAAAACGCGTGGTGGTAAGCAATAAACGCGAGAAAGCCCTCAATGACCGACGCTCGCGCCAGCAGCAGGTTACGCCGGCGGGAGCCACCATGCGCTATGAAGCGAGCTTTAAGCCGGAAACCGGCGGGCTGGAGATGACCTACCGTCTGGAGGCGCAGCAGTACCATCAACTGACGGTGGGAGAAAAAGGGATTCTGAGTTACAAAGGGTCGCGGTTTGAAGGGTTTACGCCAGATCGGTAATGTTCCCTCTCCCGCAGGGAGAGGGGTAGGCTGAGGCTTGAGGCGCCTTACTTCTTCGCCTGGGCCTTAAATTTCTTCATCCACACCAGCAGTTCAAATACGCCAAAAATAAACACGCGCAGCTGCTGCCAGCCGGTCATCTGCGGACCGTCTTTTGGCAGGCCGTTTTTCAGCATCACCATCTGCAGGGCGTGCATGAAGGTGGTAAAGATAAAAGCCACGTTCACAAAGATGTTCATCGGGCGCGGGAACGGGTGCACCAGATTGAGGAGCAGAAATGCCCAGACGCCCAGCATCAACAAACGTCCCACATTAATCAGTACTGGCATTGGATTCTCCTTGTGCCTGACGGTGATACAGACGATAAGCGACCTGACCTGCCACTTTTTCTCGGTGCAGATCCCAGTGTACCGGGACCGGCGGTAAACCATTTTCGACTTCGCTTTCGACGTAGATTAACGCGTCATCCGCCAGCCAGCCGTTGTTTTCCAGCAGGGATAACGTCTCTTCCAGCAGCCCCTTGCGGAACGGCGGGTCGACAAACACCACGTTGTGCGGCGTGCCCTTTTGCGCGAGGAAGCTCAGTGTGTTGGTATTCACTACTTTGGCGTTGGTCGCTTTCAGCGTTGCCAGATTTTGCTGCAACGTCTGCGCAACGCCGCGCTCCATCTCCAGCAGCGTGGCGCTGGCGGCATAGCGCGACAGCGCCTCCAGACCCAGCGCGCCGCTGCCCGCGAAGCAGTCAAGGCAGTGGGCATCCACCATTGAGGGAGCCAGCCAGTTAAACAGCGTTTCGCGTACGCGGTCCGTGGTTGGGCGTAGTCCGGGGCTATCCGGCACCGGTAATTTCCGGCCTCGCCACTGGCCGCCGATAATACGAATTTGACCGGCTGGGGCGCGGTTGGGTTTCTTCATCTCTGGAAAGCTCTGTTAACAATTGGCCTGCGATTGCGGGCGGTGATGTCAATTAAGTAAAGTGTTAGACTATTTCATCATTTTTTTAGCTTCCATGTATATAGCGCCGCGAGGAGTGTAGTCGCAGATGGCAAAACAAAAAAAACGTGGCTTCTTTTCCTGGCTGGGCTTCGGTGAAAAAGAGCAAGAAACAGAGCAGAAAACCGAAGAACAACAAGCCGTTGAAGAGCAGTCTCAGCCTGAAACGCCGGTAGAAACTGCCGCCGTTGTCGACGCGGAAGAGCACGCGCACAGCAAAGAAGAGACCGAAGCCTTTGCTGAAGAGGTGGTGGAAGTTACCGAACAGGTTCAGGAAAGCGAGAAGCCAGAACCCGTTGTGGTAGAAGACGTTATCGATACGCCGCAGGCGATTATCGAGCATGAAACGTTGCCGCTGCCGGAAGAGGTGAAAGCCGAAGAGGTTTCAGCGCAGGAGTGGCAGGCCGAGGCAGAAACCGTCGAAATTGTTGAGGCGGTGGAAGAAGAAGCACAAGACGAGCCAGCGCTTACCGACGAAGAGCTGGAAGCCCAGGCGCTGGCGGCAGACGCGGCGGAAGAAGCGGTTATCGTTGTGCCGGTGGAAGCGCAACCAGAGCAGGGTGAAGAGGTTGCTCAGGAGCAGGAAAAACCCACCAAAGAAGGTTTCTTCGCCCGCCTGAAGCGTAGCCTGCTCAAAACCAAAGAAAACTTAGGTTCCGGATTTATCAGTCTGTTCCGCGGCAAGAAGATCGACGACGATCTCTTTGAAGAGCTGGAAGAGCAACTGCTGATCGCCGACGTTGGGGTGGAAACAACCCGTAAGATCATCGCCAGTCTGACCGAAGGGGCGAGCCGCAAGGAGTTGCGTGACGCCGAAGCGCTGTACGGTCTGCTGAAAGACGAGATGGGCGAAATCCTCGCAAAAGTTGACGAACCGCTTAATATTGAAGGCAAAACGCCATTTGTTATTCTGATGGTTGGCGTGAACGGTGTGGGGAAAACCACCACTATCGGCAAGCTGGCGCGACAGTTTGAGCAGCAGGGCAAATCGGTAATGCTGGCGGCAGGTGATACCTTCCGTGCGGCGGCGGTTGAGCAGCTGCAGGTCTGGGGCCAGCGTAACAACATCCCGGTGATTGCGCAGCATACCGGTGCGGATTCCGCCTCCGTTATCTTTGACGCTATCCAGGCGGCGAAGTCGCGTAACGTGGATGTGCTGATTGCCGACACCGCAGGGCGTTTGCAGAACAAAGCGCACCTGATGGAAGAGTTGAAGAAAATCGTCCGCGTCATGAAGAAGCTGGACGAAGAGGCACCGCATGAAATTATGCTGACCATTGATGCCAGCACCGGACAGAACGCCATTAGCCAGGCGAAGCTGTTCCATGAAGCGGTAGGGCTGACCGGGATCACGCTGACCAAACTGGACGGCACCGCGAAAGGCGGGGTGATCTTCTCCGTGGCCGATCAGTTCAATATTCCTATCCGTTACATCGGTGTAGGCGAACGTATTGAGGATTTACGTCCGTTTAAAGCGGACGACTTTATTGAGGCACTATTTGCCCGAGAGGACTAACAATGATTCGCTTTGAACACGTCAGCAAGGCCTATCTCGGTGGGAGACAAGCGCTGCAGGGGGTGACATTCCACCTGCAGCCAGGCGAGATGGCATTCCTGACCGGCCATTCCGGCGCGGGGAAAAGTACCCTGCTCAAGCTTATCTGTGGGATCGAGCGGCCGAGCGCCGGGAAAATCTGGTTCAGCGGCCATGATATTAGCCGTCTGAAAAACCGTGAGGTGCCGTTCCTGCGTCGTCAGATTGGCATGATTTTCCAGGACCACCACCTGCTGATGGATCGCACCGTTTTCGATAACGTGGCCATTCCGCTGATTATTGCCGGTGCCAGCTATGATGATATCCGCCGTCGCGTCTCTGCGGCGCTGGATAAAGTCGGGCTGCTGGACAAAGCGAAGAACTTCCCGATCCAGCTGTCTGGCGGTGAACAGCAGCGTGTGGGGATTGCCCGTGCGGTGGTGAATAAACCTGCGGTACTGCTGGCGGATGAACCGACCGGTAACCTGGACGACGCCCTGTCAGAAGGGATTTTGCGTCTGTTTGAGGAATTTAACCGCGTTGGGGTGACGGTATTGATGGCAACGCACGACATCGGGCTGATTTCCCGTCGTTCGTACCGCATGCTGACCCTGAGCGACGGTCATTTGCACGGAGGCCTCGGTGAATAAGCGTGATGCAATAAACCAGATTCGGCAGTTCGGAAACCGGTTTGACCGCTTCCGTAAGCCGCAGGGCGGCGGTGACGGCAATCGTAATGCGCCAAAGCGTGCGAAAGCGGCGCCTAAGCCGAACTCCCGCAAAACCAACGTGTTCAACGAGCAGGTGCGTTATGCGTTCCACGGTGCGTTGCAGGACCTGAAAAGCAAACCGCTGGCGACGTTCCTGACGGTGATGGTGATTGCCATCTCCCTGACGCTGCCAAGCGTCTGCTACATGGTCTATAAAAACGTTAACCAGGCGGCGTCGCAGTACTATCCTTCTCCGCAGATCACGGTCTATCTGGATAAGGCGCTCGACGATAACGCGGCGGCGCAGGTTGTGGGACAAATCCAGGCCGAACAGGGCGTAGAGAAAGTGAATTATCTCTCTCGTGAAGAAGCCCTGGGTGAGTTCCGTAACTGGTCAGGCTTTGGCGGTGCGCTGGACATGCTTGAAGAGAACCCCCTCCCGGCCGTGGCGGTGGTGATCCCGAAACTCGATTTCCAGGGGACCGATTCGCTCAACACCCTGCGTGACCGCATCACCCGTATCAACGGGATTGATGAAGTGCGCATGGATGACAGCTGGTTTGCGCGTCTTGCTGCGCTGACCGGGCTGGTAGGGCGCGTGGCGGCGATGATTGGTGTGCTGATGGTGGCGGCGGTCTTCCTCGTCATCGGTAACAGCGTGCGCCTGAGCATTTTCGCGCGTCGCGACACCATCAACGTGCAGAAACTGATTGGTGCGACGGATGGCTTCATCCTGCGTCCGTTCCTGTACGGCGGCGCATTGCTCGGTTTTTCCGGCGCATTTCTTTCACTGATATTGTCAGAAATTTTGGTGATGCGGCTGTCCTCTGCCGTAACCGAGGTGGCGCAGGTTTTCGGAACGAAGTTTGATATCAGCGGCTTAGGGTTCGATGAGTGCCTGTTACTGCTGCTGGTGTGCTCGATGATCGGCTGGGTGGCAGCATGGCTGGCAACCGTGCAACATTTACGTCACTTTACTCCCGACTAATAAAAGCGTGATATAATCTTTCCCTGCACCGAGATGTTCGCTCTGCAGGGAAAGCGTCCCTGTTGTCTCTTCCCCTGTTATCATCTCCATGTCACAATTTGTGCGTAATTTATTCACCGTTGCACCTGGAACTTGTGGATAAAATCACTGTCTGATAAAAGAGTGAATGCTAATCTCGTGGCTCAAACGCTTTGGCATGGTTGTTGCCTGATGGGGACAGCCTGGACCAGAAGAAACATTGAGAGGAATGAATGACCAAAGAAATGCAAACTTTAGCTTTAGCCCCTGTTGGTAACCTGGAATCTTATATCCGGGCTGCGAACACCTGGCCGATGTTAACGGCCGAGGAAGAAAAGGAGCTTGCTGAAAAGCTGCATTACCAGGGCGATCTGGAAGCAGCGAAAAAGCTGATCCTGTCTCACCTGCGCTTTGTTGTTCACATTGCTCGTAATTATGCGGGCTATGGCCTGCCGCAGGCGGACTTGATTCAGGAAGGTAACATCGGTCTGATGAAGGCTGTACGTCGCTTCAACCCGGAAGTGGGTGTGCGACTGGTCTCCTTCGCCGTGCACTGGATCAAAGCAGAAATTCATGAATACGTGCTGCGCAACTGGCGTATCGTGAAAGTCGCCACGACAAAAGCGCAACGTAAACTGTTCTTCAACCTGCGTAAAACCAAGCAGCGTCTGGGCTGGTTCAATCAGGATGAAGTTGAAATGGTGGCGCGCGAGCTGGGCGTATCCAGCAAAGACGTGCGTGAGATGGAATCCCGTATGGCCGCGCAGGACATGACCTTCGATATGTCCTCCGACGACGACGGCTCTGACAGCCAGCCAATGGCACCGGTTCTGTATCTGCAGGATAAAACCTCTAACTTTGCTGACGGCATTGAAGAGGATAACTGGGAAGATCAGGCCGCGAACAAGCTGACTTCAGCAATGGAAGGCCTCGACGAACGTAGCCAGGATATTATCCGCGCCCGCTGGCTGGACGAAGACAACAAGTCCACGCTGCAGGAGCTGGCCGATCGCTACGGCGTCTCCGCTGAACGTGTGCGTCAGCTTGAAAAGAACGCCATGAAAAAACTTCGCGCCGCTATCGAAGCGTAATTTCCGCGATGTCCCCGATAACCCTCGAATGCAAATTCGGGGGTTTTGTTTTTTTATCTCCCGCTCTGGCGAATTCCCTCCCCCTGGCAAACACTTACAGATGCGCTAAGCAGGTGACTTTCTCAGGGGGACAGGGTGAAAAACAGTGAACTGAATGACCGGCGTTTGCAGGCGACGCCGCGCGGTATCGGCGTGATGTGTAACTTCTACGCCGATAAAGCCGAAAATGCCACGGTGTGGGACGTCGAGGGTAACGAGTATATCGACTTCGCCGCCGGGATTGCGGTGCTGAATACCGGCCATCGGCATCCAAAAGTTATTGCCGCCATCGAAAAACAACTCCACGCATTTACCCATACGGCATATCAGATTGTCCCGTACGAAGGCTATGTGGCGCTTGCCGAGCGTATCAACCAACGTGTACCCGTTGATGGGGCTGCCAAAACGGCTTTCTTCTCTACGGGAGCAGAGGCGGTCGAAAACGCGGTAAAAATTGCCCGCGCGTATACCCGTCGTCCTGGCCTGATCGCCTTTGGCGGTGCCTTCCACGGCCGTACCTTTATGACGATGGCGTTGACGGGGAAAGTGGCGCCGTACAAACTCGGTTTCGGTCCGTTTCCAGGATCGGTTTATCACGCACACTATCCAAATGATCTGTACGGCGTCAGCACGGCAGAAGCGTTAAAAAGCCTCGAACGCATCTTCAAAGCCGACATTGCGCCGGACCAGGTGGCGGCCATTATCCTGGAACCGGTTCAGGGGGAGGGGGGATTCAACATTGCCCCCGCCGATTTTATGCAGGCCCTGCGCGAACTGTGCGATACGCACGGAATTTTGCTGATTGCCGATGAAGTGCAAAGTGGCTTTGCGCGAACCGGCAAGCTGTTCTCGATGGAACACCATTGCGTGAAGCCGGATCTGATCACCATGGCGAAAAGCCTGGCCGGCGGGATGCCGCTCTCGGCGGTCTCTGGCCGGGCGGAAGTGATGGATGCCCCCGCACCTGGCGGGCTGGGCGGGACTTACGCCGGCAACCCGTTGGCGATTGCCGCAGCCCATGCCGTGCTGGATGTGATTGATGAAGAGGATCTCTGCACGCGCGCGGCGCATCTTGGCCATCATCTGGTGGAAGTACTGAACAAAGCGAAGGCGGACTGTCCGTTTATTGCCGATATTCGTGCTCAGGGCTCAATGGTGGCGGTGGAGTTTAACGACCCGCAAACCGGACTGCCGTCGCCGGAATTCACGCGTCAGGTCCAGGAGCGTGCGTTGCAGGAAGGTCTATTGCTGCTGAGCTGCGGCGTGTACGGCAACGTTATCCGTTTCCTCTATCCGCTTACCATCCCCGAAGTTCAGTTCCGTAAAGCGCTGGATATTATCTCCGCGTCGCTGACACGTTAAAGCCCTGGCCCGGCGGTGATCCCTGCCGGGCTTATCATATATTCATTTCAAATTAGCTATTCCAAAATCATAAAAATGGGGTATGTTTTAGCAGAGTATGCTGAAAAAGCGCGACTGTCATACCTATAACTGAAATAAAGCGCTACACAACAACATCACGACAATCTTAATAACCATAATAATGGGGAATCTCAGGATGAATATGAAGGGTAAAGCGTTACTGGCAGGATGTATTGCGTTGGCATTCAGCACGATGGCACAGGCCGATATTAAAGTGGCTGTCGTGGGCGCGATGTCCGGTCCGGTAGCACAGTACGGCGACCAGGAATTTACCGGCGCAGAACAGGCGGTTGCAGACATTAATGCTAAGGGCGGCATCAAGGGCGAAAAACTGCAGATCGTAAAATATGATGATGCCTGTGACCCGAAACAAGCGGTTGCCGTGGCGAACAAAGTGGTGAACGACGGAATCAAATACGTTATCGGTCACCTGTGCTCCTCTTCCACGCAGCCCGCGTCTGATATCTACGAAGACGAAGGCATTCTGATGATCACCCCGGCTGCAACGGCGCCGGAGCTGACCGCACGTGGCTATAAGCTGACCCTGCGTACCACCGGTCTGGATTCAGACCAGGGCCCAACCGCGGCAAAATACATTCTGGACAACGTGAAGCCGAAGCGTATCGCGATTGTTCACGACAAACAGCAGTATGGTGAAGGTCTGGCGCGTGCCGTGCAGGATGGTCTGAAGAAAGGCAATGCCAATGTGGTCTTCTTCGACGGTATCACCGCCGGTGAGAAAGACTTCTCCACTCTGGTGGCACGTCTGAAGAAAGAGAATATTGATTTCGTTTACTACGGTGGCTATCACCCTGAAATGGGCCAGATCCTGCGTCAGGCACGTGCGGCCGGCCTGAAAACCCAGTTTATGGGTCCGGAAGGGGTGGCGAACGTTTCCCTGTCTAACATCGCCGGTGAGTCTGCTGAAGGCCTGCTGGTGACCAAACCAAAGAACTACGACCAGGTGCCTGCGAACAAACCGATCGTAGATGCCATCAAGGCGAAGAAACAGGATCCAAGCGGCGCGTTCGTCTGGACCACCTACGCTGCGCTGCAGTCTCTGCAGGCGGGTCTGAACCAGTCAGCCGATCCGGCTGAGATTGCCACCTGGCTGAAAGCCAACTCTGTCGATACCGTGATGGGTCCGCTTTCCTGGGATGCGAAGGGCGATCTGAAAGGCTTCGAGTTCGGCGTGTTTGACTGGCATGCTAACGGAACGGCGACCGACGCCAAATAAAAGCAAACGGCAACCTTTCGGTTGCCGTTTTAGTATTTGCACCCTCTCCCGTGGGAGAGGGGCGGGGTGAGGGCATCAGGCGGCATTCAGCAAACCTGACGTTTCTCCCACCCGTTTTCCTGCGCCGTAAACCCTAACGCCTGCATAAACGCCGCCATCACGCCGCGGTCTTCCACGCCCACGTCGGCCATCCACCAGGAGGTAACGTTCGGGTTTTCACGGATTATCTCTTCAATTAAATACTGCCCCACACCGCGACGACGGGTCACGTCACGTACGCGCAGTGAGTCCAGCGCCCCTTCGGTGCCGCTCAGGGTCACGCGAACCGCGGCGAGCAGACGCTCGTTAAAGCGGGCGGCGTAGATGCGGTGTGTCTCATCGACGCGGAGTGAAGAAGGGGAATATTCCGGCCAGATCTTGCCCAGGTCGATATGATCCTGGTCGCTAAAGGTCACCAGACGCACGATAGTCAGTTTCATTAGCTGCTTGTCCAAATCAAATTGAGTAGGGGCAGTGTACTCAATTTATTCCCTCAGCGGCTTCCTCTTTTTATCCCGGCTCACCAGGTGATTAGTTTTTTGGCAGCGCGAAGGGCAGTTTGAAAACACATGGATCGAAAAATAAGCAGAATTTTAACCTGAATGGCAGTGAATTATTCGGCGCTTTGTACCGTTATTTTATGCTGCAAACTGCAATTTTATTTGTTTATCTCTGCCCTATTTCAGAATATTATCTTTGCTTAATCGCCTGAAAAATAGAGATTTTAGTCTGGTTTTTATGAAAAAACTGCGCTAAACCATTAAAGGCGCTGGTAAAAATAGCGTTGTGCATTAAAAGTACAGAATGCTTTTTAACCATAATAAAACAAAATATATACACGACATCACGAATGGGGATTCAGAGATGAAAAGGAACGCGAAGACGTTAATCGCGGGGATGGTTGCATTGGCGATTTCGCATGCAGCCATGGCGGAAGATATTAAGGTTGCTGTAGTGGGTGCGATGTCCGGTCCTGTTGCCCAGTGGGGGGATATGGAGTTCAACGGTGCTCGCCAGGCAATCAAAGACATCAACGCCAAAGGCGGCATCAAAGGCGACAAGCTGGTTGGCGTGGAATATGACGACGCCTGCGATCCCAAACAGGCCGTCGCGGTCGCTAACAAAATCGTGAACGATGGCATCCAGTACGTGATTGGCCACCTGTGCTCGTCGTCCACCCAGCCTGCGTCTGATATCTACGAAGACGAAGGCATTCTGATGATTACCCCGGGCGCAACCAACCCTGAACTGACTCAGCGCGGTTATCAGCACATCATGCGTACTGCCGGTCTGGACTCGTCTCAGGGACCAACCGCCGCCCGATACATCCTCGACACCGTCAAGCCGACGCGCATCGCCATTATTCATGACAAACAGCAGTACGGCGAAGGCCTGGCGCGCTCCGTTCAGGACGGGCTGAAAAAAGGCGGCGCGAATATCGTCTTCTTTGATGGCATCACCGCTGGCGAGAAAGATTTCTCCGCGCTGATCGCCCGTCTGCAAAAAGAGAATATCGATTTTGTTTATTACGGTGGCTACTACCCGGAAATGGGTCAGATGCTGCGTCAGGCGCGTTCGGTCGGGCTGAAAACCCAGTTTATGGGGCCAGAAGGCGTCGGTAACGCCTCCCTGTCGAACATCGCCGGGGACGCAGGCGAAGGCATGCTGGTGACGATGCCAAAACGCTATGACCAGGATCCTGCGAACAAGGCTATCGTAGACGCGCTCAAGGCGCAGAAGAAAGATCCAAGTGGTCCGTACGTCTGGATCACCTACGCGGCGGTGCAGTCTCTGGCAACCGCGCTGGATCGCACCGGCAGCAAAGAACCGCTGGATCTGGTGAAAGATTTAAAAGCACACGGGGCGAACACCGTGATTGGGCCGCTGAACTGGGATGAGAAAGGCGATCTGAAGGGATTTGAGTTTGGTGTCTTTAAGTGGCACGCCGACGGTTCGTCCTCGGTCGCCAAATAATTATCCCACCGCCCGGACCGCCGGGCGGGTATAAAAAGGTTTGCATATGTCCGAGCAGTTTCTCTATTTCCTGCAGCAGATGTTTAACGGCGTCACGCTGGGAAGCACCTACGCGCTGATCGCCATCGGCTACACGATGGTTTACGGCATTATCGGCATGATTAACTTCGCCCACGGCGAGGTCTACATGATCGGTAGCTATGTCTCCTTTATGATTATCGCCGCCCTGATGATGATGGGTATCGACAGCAGCTGGCTGCTGGTCGCCGCCGGATTTGTCGGCGCGATTGTGATTGCCAGCGCCTATGGCTGGAGCATTGAACGCGTGGCGTACCGGCCGGTGCGTAGCTCCAAACGCCTGATTGCGCTGATCTCCGCCATCGGGATGTCGATCTTCCTGCAAAACTACGTCAGCCTGACGGAAGGCTCGCGCGACGTGGCGCTGCCAAGCCTGTTCAACGGTCAGTGGGTGGTCGGTGCCAGCGAGAACTTCTCTGCCTCTATCACCACCATGCAGCTGGTGATTTGGGTGGTGACCTTCGTTGCGATGCTCGCCCTGACGGTCTTTATCCGCTACTCGCGTATGGGACGCGCCTGCCGTGCCTGCGCAGAAGATCTGAAGATGGCGAGCCTGCTTGGCATCAACACCGACCGCGTTATCGCCCTGACCTTTGTGATTGGGGCAGCGATGGCGGCGGTCGCGGGTGTCCTGCTGGGGCAGTTCTACGGCGTTATCAACCCGTACATCGGCTTTATGGCCGGGATGAAAGCCTTCACCGCGGCGGTCCTGGGCGGTATCGGCAGTATTCCTGGTGCGATGATTGGCGGCCTGATCCTGGGCGTGGCCGAAGCGCTCTCCTCCGCGTATCTGAGTACGGAATATAAAGATGTGGTGTCGTTTGCCCTGCTGATTCTGGTTCTGCTGGTAATGCCTACCGGTATTCTGGGTCGTCCGGAGGTAGAGAAAGTATGAAACCGATGCATTTCGCAATGGCGCTCCTCTCAGCCGCCATGTTCTTCGTGCTGGCAGGCGTCTTTATGGGCGTCCAGTTAGAGCTGGACGGCACAAAACTGGTGGTGGATACCGCCGCCGACATTCGCTGGCAGTGGATATTCATTGGCACCGCGGTTGTGTTTCTGTTCCAGATGCTGCGTCCTGTGTTCCAGAAGACGCTGAAAAGTGTCTCCGGTCCGAAATTCGTTCTGCCGGCTCTCGACGGCTCAACCGTTAAGCAGAAGCTGTTCTTCGTGGCGTTGCTGGCGGCTGCGGTGGCGTGGCCGTTTGTGGTCTCTCGCGGTACGGTCGATATCGCGACCCTGACCATGATCTACGTGATCCTCGGTCTGGGCCTGAACGTGGTGGTGGGGCTGTCTGGCCTGCTGGTGCTGGGCTACGGTGGTTTCTACGCCATCGGGGCCTATACCTTCGCGCTGCTGAACCACTATTACGGTCTCGGCTTCTGGACCTGTCTGCCGCTGGCGGGCCTGGTCTCCGCCGCGGCGGGCTTCCTGCTGGGCTTCCCGGTCTTACGCCTGCGCGGTGACTATCTGGCGATTGTGACTTTAGGCTTCGGCGAAATCGTGCGTATCCTGCTGCTCAACAACACCGAAGTGACCGGCGGCCCGAACGGGATCAGCCAGATCCCGAAACCGACCTTCTTTGGTCTGGAGTTCAGCCGTACGGCTCGCGAAGGGGGCTGGGATACCTTCAGCAACTTCTTTGGCGTGAAGTACGATCCGTCCGACCGGGTGATTTGGCTCTACCTGGTGGCGCTGCTGCTGGTGGTGCTTACCCTGTTCGTGATTAACCGTCTGCTGCGTATGCCGCTGGGCCGTGCGTGGGAAGCGCTGCGTGAAGATGAAATCGCCTGCCGTTCACTGGGCCTCAACCCGACCCGCATCAAGTTGACCGCGTTTACCATCAGCGCCGCGTTTGCCGGTTTTGCCGGTACGCTGTTTGCCGCGCGTCAGGGCTTTGTCAGCCCCGAATCGTTCACCTTTGCTGAATCTGCCTTTGTGCTGGCGATTGTGGTGCTCGGCGGTATGGGCTCGCAGTTTGCCGTTATCCTGGCGGCCATTCTGCTGGTGGTCTCCCGTGAGCTGATGCGCGACTTTAACGAATACAGCATGCTGATGCTGGGTGGTTTGATGGTGCTGATGATGATCTGGCGTCCCCAGGGCTTGCTGCCGATGACCCGTCCACAGCTGAAGCTGAAAAACGGGCAAGCGAAAGGAGAGCAGGCATGAGCCAGCCATTATTATCCGTTAACGGCCTGATGATGCGTTTTGGCGGCCTGCTGGCCGTCAACAACGTGAATCTGGATCTGCACAAGAAAGAGATTGTCTCCCTGATTGGCCCTAACGGCGCGGGGAAAACCACGGTCTTTAACTGCCTGACCGGTTTCTACAAGCCGACGGGTGGCACCATCAAGCTGCGCGATCAGCATCTGGAAGGGCTTCCGGGCCAGCAGATTGCCCGCATGGGGGTGGTGCGTACCTTCCAGCACGTGCGTCTGTTCCGCGAGATGACGGTGATAGAGAACCTGCTGGTGGCGCAACACCTGCAGCTCAAAACCGGCCTTTTCTCTGGCCTGCTGAAAACCCCGGCCTTCCGCCGTGCTCAGGATGAAGCGCTCGACCGCGCCGCCACCTGGCTTGACCGTATCGGCCTGCTGCAGCATGCGAACCGTCAGGCCAGCAACCTGGCCTACGGTGACCAGCGTCGTCTGGAGATCGTGCGCTGCATGGTGACGCAGCCAGAAATCCTGATGCTCGATGAACCGGCGGCAGGGCTTAACCCGAAAGAGACCAAAGAGCTGGACGAGTTGATTGCCGAACTGCGCGATCATCACGACACCACCATCCTGCTGATTGAGCATGATATGAAGCTGGTGATGGGCATTTCTGACCGTATCTACGTGGTAAACCAGGGCACGCCGCTGGCAAACGGGACGCCGGAAGAGATCCGCAACAACCCGGACGTGATCCGTGCATACCTGGGTGAGGCATAAGATGGAAAAAGCGATGTTAACGTTCGACAAGGTTAATGCTCACTACGGCAAGATACAGGCGCTGCACGATGTCAGCCTGCATATCAATCAGGGCGAAATCGTCACCCTGATTGGCGCGAACGGTGCGGGTAAAACCACGCTGCTCGGCACCCTGTGCGGCGACCCGCGCGCCACCAGCGGGCGGATTGTCTTTGATGGCAAAGATATTACCGACTGGCAAACCGCCAGAATCATGCGTGAAGCGGTGGCGATTGTCCCGGAAGGGCGTCGCGTCTTCTCACGAATGACGGTGGAAGAGAACCTTGCGATGGGCGGCTTCTTTGCTGACCGCGACCAGTACCAGTCCCGCATCAAATGGGTCTATGAGCTGTTTCCGCGTTTGTGGGAGCGCCGTATTCAGCGGGCCGGCACGATGTCCGGTGGTGAACAGCAGATGCTGGCGATTGGCCGCGCGCTGATGAGCCAGCCGCGTTTGCTGCTGCTGGATGAACCGTCGCTCGGTCTTGCGCCGATCATCATTCAGCAGATCTTCGACACCATCGAACAGCTGCGTAAAGAGGGGATGACCATTTTCCTCGTCGAGCAGAACGCCAACCAGGCGCTGAAGCTCGCCGACCGCGGCTACGTGCTGGAAAACGGCCACGTGGTGCTCTCCGATACCGGCGACGCGCTGCTGGCAAACGAAGCGGTGCGAAGCGCCTATCTCGGCGGCTAGATAAAAGCAAAAGAAAAAAGGCAACTGACGTTGCCTTTTTTCATGCAGGGCACCAGACCGCACCGAACTTACCCCAACCGCCTTCACACAACCATCATCCGACTGAAGTCTTGTTGTCATCTCACTGTAAAGAAACAGTTATTTTTCTGTCATTCGAGCATGTCATGTTACCTCGCGAGCATAAAAACGCGTGATATCGCGCATCCGGCACAATAAGAGAGACGACAATGACATCGTTACGACACACAGCTTTGGGTCTGGCAATGGGGCTGACTTTTGCGGCGAACGCAATGGCTGTCACCACCATTCCGTTCTGGCATTCCATGGAAGGGGAGTTGGGTAAAGAAGTTGACTCCCTGGCGCAGCGTTTCAACGACACCCATCCGGATTACAAAATTGTGCCGGTGTACAAAGGTAACTACGAGCAGAGCCTGAGCGCGGGCATTGCCGCTTTCCGTACCGGTAATGCACCTGCGCTGCTTCAGGTTTACGAAGTCGGTACTGCGACCATGATGGCCTCTAAAGCCATTAAACCGGTCTACGAAGTGTTTAAAGACGCAGGTATCAACTTCGACGAATCGCAATTCGTGCCGACCGTGGCGGGTTACTACACCGATTCCAAAACCGGTCATCTGCTGTCTCAGCCGTTTAACAGCTCCACGCCGGTGCTGTACTACAACAAAGACGCCTTCAAGAAAGCCGGTTTAGATCCGGAACAACCGCCAAAAACCTGGCAGGATCTGGCGGCGTACACCGCTAAGCTGAAAGCGGCGGGGATGAAGTGCGGCTACGCCAGCGGCTGGCAGGGCTGGATCCAGATTGAAAACTTCAGCGCCTGGCACGGCTTGCCGGTGGCCACCAAAAACAACGGCTTCGACGGCACCGACGCGGTACTGGAGTTCAACAAGCCAGAGCAGGTGAAGCACATCGCTCTGCTTGCCGATCTCAACAAGAAGGGCGATTTCAGCTACTTCGGGCGTAAAGACGAATCCACCGAGAAGTTCTACAACGGTGACTGCGCGATTACGACCGCCTCTTCCGGCTCTCTGGCGGATATCCGTCATTACGCAAAATTCAACTACGGCGTAGGCATGATGCCTTACGATGCTGACGTGAAAGGCGCACCGCAGAACGCCATCATCGGTGGGGCGAGCCTGTGGGTCATGCAGGGCAAAGACAAGGGCACCTACAAGGGCGTGGCCGAGTTCCTCGACTTCCTGGCGAAGCCAGAGAATGCCGCCGAATGGCATCAGAAAACCGGCTACCTGCCTATCACCACGGCTGCGTATGACCTGACCCGCGAGCAGGGCTTCTACAGCAAAAACCCGGGCGCGGATATCGCGACGCGTCAGATGCTCAACAAGCCGCCATTGCCGTTCACCAAAGGCCTGCGTCTGGGGAACATGCCGCAGATCCGTACCATCGTAGATGAAGAGCTGGAAAGCGTGTGGACCGGGAAGAAAACCCCACAGCAGGCGCTGGATTCTGCGGTAGAGCGCGGTAATCAGCTGCTGCGCCGCTTTGAGCAATCAACAAAGTCTTAATCATTTTACCCTCATCCTGTCCCTCTCCCTGTGGGAAGGGCTGGGGTGAGGGCTACCTACGCTGAGCTAAACTATGTCCTCATCCCGTCCGGTGTTCCGTTCGCGCTGGCTGCCGTATTTGCTGGTCGCGCCGCAGCTGGTCATCACCGTTATCTTCTTTATTTGGCCTGCGGGCGAGGCGCTCTGGTACTCGGTACAAAGCGTCGATCCGTTTGGGCTTTCCAGCCAGTTTGTCGGGCTGGACAACTTTACCGCACTGTTCCATGACAGCTATTACCTCGACGCCTTCTGGACGACCATGAAGTTCAGCGCGCTGGTCACTGTCAGCGGCCTTGTCGCATCGCTCTTTTTCGCGGCGCTGGTGGATTACGTGGTGCGCGGCAGCCGTCTGTATCAGACGCTGATGCTGCTACCATACGCCGTGGCGCCTGCCGTCGCCGCCGTGCTGTGGATCTTCCTGTTTAACCCAGGGCGCGGGCTGATTACCCATTTCCTGGCGGAGTTCGGCTACGACTGGAACCACGCCCAGAACAGCGGTCAGGCGATGTTCCTGGTGGTCTTCGCGTCGGTGTGGAAACAGATCAGCTACAACTTCCTGTTCTTCTTTGCTGCGCTGCAGTCTATTCCGCGCTCGCTGGTTGAAGCCGCGGCGATTGATGGTGCAGGGCCGGTCCGTCGTTTCTTTAGGCTGTCGCTGCCGCTGATTGCCCCGGTGAGTTTCTTCCTGCTGGTGGTCAACCTGGTTTACGCCTTCTTCGACACCTTCCCGGTGATCGACGCCGCCACGGCCGGTGGCCCGGTGCAGGCCACGACGACGCTTATCTATAAGATCTATCGCGAAGGCTTTGCCGGTCTGGATCTCTCGGCATCCGCCGCCCAGTCGGTCGTGCTGATGTTCCTCGTCATCCTTCTCACGGTAGTGCAGTTCCGTTATGTCGAAAGTAAGGTGCGCTACCAATGATCGAGAACCGTCGCGGGCTGACGATGTTCAGCCACACCATGCTGATTTTGGGCATCATCGTCATTCTGTTCCCGCTGTATGTGGCCTTCGTTGCCGCCACGCTGGACACCAAAGCGGTGTTTGATACGCCGATGACGCTGATCCCAGGAGGGCATCTTTTCGAAAACATGAAAACCATCTGGACCCAGGGCGTGGGCGCTAACAGCGCGCCATTCTGGCTGATGATGCTGAACAGCTTCATCATGGCGTTCGGTATTACGGTGGGCAAAATCACGGTGTCGATGCTCTCGGCTTTCGCCATCGTCTGGTTCCGCTTTCCCCTGCGTAACCTGTTCTTCTGGATGATCTTCATCACCCTGATGCTGCCGGTCGAAGTGCGTATCTTCCCGACGGTGGAAGTGATCGCCAACCTGAAGATGCTGGACAGCTACGCAGGTTTAACCCTGCCGCTGATGGCCTCGGCCACCGCCACCTTCCTGTTCCGCCAGTTCTTTATGACCCTGCCGGACGAGCTGATTGAGGCCGCGCGTATTGACGGAGCCTCGCCGATGCGCTTCTTCCGTGACATCGTGCTGCCGCTGTCGAAAACCAACCTTGCGGCGCTGTTTGTCATCACCTTTATCTACGGCTGGAACCAGTATCTGTGGCCGCTGCTGATTATTCAGGACGTCAATCTTGGCACCGCCGTGGCGGGCATCAAAGGCATGATCGCCACCGGTGAAGGCACCACGCTCTGGAATCAGGTGATGGCGGCGATGCTGCTCACCCTTATCCCCCCGGTCGTTATCGTTTTAGCCATGCAACGTGCGTTCGTGCGTGGTTTAGTGGACAGTGAGAAATAAGATGGCAGGTTTAAAATTACAGGCAGTGACCAAAAGCTGGGACAACAAAACCCAGGTCATTCAGCCGTTAACGCTCGACGTGGCGGACGGGGAATTTATCGTGATGGTTGGCCCGTCAGGCTGCGGAAAATCGACGCTGCTGCGCATGGTTGCCGGGCTTGAACGTGTGACCAGCGGCGATATCTGGATCGATCGCCAGCGCGTGACCGAGATGGAGCCGAAAGACCGGGGCATCGCGATGGTGTTTCAGAACTACGCCCTTTACCCGCACATGAGCGTGGAAGAGAACATGGCATGGGGGCTGAAAATCCGCGGGATGGGCAAAAGCCATATCGATGAGCGCGTGAAAGAGGCGGCGCGTATTCTGGAACTGGATGGCCTGCTCAAGCGACGTCCGCGTGAACTGTCCGGCGGACAGCGCCAGCGTGTGGCGATGGGGCGCGCCATTGTGCGTGACCCTGCGGTGTTCCTGTTCGACGAGCCGCTCTCCAACCTTGATGCCAAGCTGCGCGTGCAGATGCGCCTTGAGCTGCAGCAACTGCACCGTCGTCTGAAAACCACCTCCCTGTATGTGACGCACGATCAGGTGGAAGCGATGACCCTCGCCCAGCGCGTGATGGTGATGAACAAAGGCGTCGCCGAACAGATTGGCACCCCGGTGGAGGTATACGAGAAACCGGCCTCCCGCTTTGTGGCGAGCTTTATTGGCAGTCCGGCGATGAACCTGCTGGAAGGGCGGATCAGCAGCGCCGGTACGCACTTTGAGCTGGAAAGTGGGATGGCGCTGCCCGTAAACGGGTACTATCGTGGCTATGCCGGGCGTAAGATGACGCTCGGTATCCGCCCGGAACATATTGGGTTAACCTCACAGGCGGAAGGCGGCGTGCCGCTGGTCATGGACACGCTGGAGATGCTGGGGGCTGACAACCTGGCGCACGGACGTTGGGGTGAACAAAAAATGGTGGTGCGTCTGGCCCATCAGGAGCGCCCTAAAGCAGGCAGCACGCTGTGGCTGCATCTGCCGGAAAATCACCTGCACGTATTCGACGGTGAAACAGGACAACGTATATGAGTAACTGGCCTTATCCCCACATCGTCGCCCACCGGGGCGGCGGTAAACTGGCTCCGGAAAACACGTTGGCGGCTATCGATATGGGCGCGCATTACGGTCACACGATGATCGAGTTCGATGCCAAGCTATCGAAAGACGGCGAGATTTTCCTTCTGCATGATGACAACCTCGAACGCACCAGCAATGGCTGGGGCGTGGCGGGAGACCTGCCGTGGCGCGATCTGCTGAACGTCGACGCCGGAAGCTGGTACAGCAGCGAGTTCAAAGGCGAGCCGCTGCCGCTGCTGGCGGAAGTGGCCGACCGCTGTCGCCTGCACGGCATGATGGCCAATATCGAAATCAAACCAACCACCGGCACCGGGCCGCTCACAGGTAAAGTCATTGCGCTGGCCGCGCGTGAGCTGTGGGAGGGCATGACGCCACCCCTGCTGTCGTCGTTTGACATTGATGCCCTGGAGGCGGCGCAGGCGTCCGTTCCGGCGTTGCCGCGCGGACTGCTGCTCGACACGTGGCGTGATGACTGGCGTGAGCTGACCAGCCGTTTAGGGTGTGTGTCGATTCACCTGAACCACGCGCTGCTGGATGAGGCGCGGGTAAAAATGTTGAAAGAGGCGGGGCTGCATATCCTGGTCTATACCGTCAACAAACCCCAGCGCGCGGCAGAGCTGCTGCGCTGGGGGGTGGACAGTATCTGTACCGATGCGATTGACGTAATCGGCCCGAACTTTAGTTCTGCGAAGAATTAAGCATCCCGCCATTCGACGGTGACTGGGACGGCAGCATATGCTGCTGTCCGCTGCCCGACGAGGTCATCCCGCCCAGCATCCCGCCGTTCGGGTTAGGCAGCGGCTGCTCACGCACTTGACCCTGCTGTATGCGCTGGGTGTTGGTGTTCATCTGGTTTTGCAGGCTTTGCTGCTGCATCTGGGTCTGCGTTTTCAACTGCTGGTTCAGCATCCCTTTCTGCTGTTGCTGCTGGCTCATCATCTCCGTTTGCATACGCTGCTGGCTTGGAATGACGTAGCCCTGCTGGTTCGGGTTGTTCATCGTATTGAGTGGCTGTGCGAGCGCGGCAAACGGAAGCAGCGCTGTAAGAATCAGTAAGCGTTTCATTGTCATCTCCCTTCTTTTGAGGCTTCTCTTAAGTTTACCCTGATTTCACCATGACGATGATTTTTTAGGAGTTGTGAACCAGGCTTAAGCGGGGAATATGGCCCTCTTCACCTGGAGAACAATAATGATGAAACCAACGTTTTTGCGCTGGATAGCGATCGCCGCGCTGATGGCAGGCGGCACATTTAGCGTGGCGGCCAACCCGCCAGCGGCTCCGCCAGTCTCGTACGGCGTGGAGGAAGATGTTTTTCATCCCGTGCGGGCAACGCAGGGTATGGTGGCGTCGGTGGATGCGCTGGCAACGAAAGTGGGCGTCGATATTCTCCGGCAGGGCGGTAATGCGGTGGATGCGGCAGTCGCGGTGGGTTATGCGCTGGCGGTGACGCATCCGCAGGCGGGGAACCTGGGCGGCGGCGGCTTTATGATGCTGCGGACCAAAGACGGCAAAACCACCGCCATCGACTTCCGTGAGATGGCCCCCGGACAGGCTTCCCGCGATATGTTCCTTGACGATCAAGGCAACCCGGACAGCAAAAAATCCCTGACCTCGCATCTCGCCTCCGGTACGCCGGGCACCGTCGCAGGCTTCTCCCTGGCGCTGGAAAAATATGGCACCCTGCCGCTCAACAAAGTGGTACAGCCTGCGATTAAGCTCGCCCGCGAAGGTTTTGTGGTGAATGACGCCCTGGCTGACGATCTTAAAACCTATGGCAGCGAAGTGATTCCGACTCACGAAAACAGCAAGGCTATCTTCTGGAAAGACGGTGAACCGCTGAAGAAGGGCGATAAGCTGGTGCAGAAGAACCTGGCAAAAAGTCTGGAGCTGATTGCGGAGCACGGCCCGGATGCGTTCTACAAAGGGGCGATTGCCGACCAGATTGCCGAAGAGATGCAAAAGAACGGTGGGCTTATCACCAAAGCGGATCTCGCGGAGTACAAGGCCGTCGAGCGTGAGCCGATTCACGGAAGCTATCGCGGCTATGACGTTTTCTCGATGCCACCTCCGTCTTCCGGCGGCATTCACATCGTGCAGATCCTCAACATTCTTGAAAACTTCGATATGCACAAGTTCGGCTTCGGCAGTGCGGATGCCATGCAGGTGATGGCAGAGGCGGAAAAACGCGCCTACGCCGACCGTTCAGAATACCTGGGCGACCCGGACTTCGTGAAGGTGCCGTGGCAGGCGCTGACCAATAAAGCCTATGCCAAATCGATTGCTGATGAGATTGACATCAACAAGGCCAAACCGTCGAGCGAGATCCGCCCGGGCAAGCTGGCACCGTATGAGAGCAACCAGACCACCCACTTCTCGGTGGTGGATAAAGACGGTAACGCGGTGGCGGTGACCTATACCCTCAACACCACCTTTGGTACAGGCATCGTGGCAGGCAACAGCGGGATTCTGCTCAATAACGAGATGGATGACTTCTCGGCCAAACCGGGCGTGCCGAACGTCTACGGACTGGTAGGCGGGGATGCGAATGCGGTCGGGCCGAAGAAGCGTCCGCTGTCGTCCATGTCGCCTACCATCGTGGTCAAAGACGGTAAAACCTGGCTGGTGACAGGCAGCCCTGGCGGCAGCCGTATTATCACCACGGTGCTGCAGATGGTGGTGAACAGCATTGACTTTGGAATGAATGTCGCCGAAGCGACGAACGCACCGCGTTTCCACCATCAGTGGCTGCCGGACGAGCTGCGTGTTGAGAAGGGCTTTAGCCCGGACACCTTAAAACTGCTGGAGCAGCGCGGACAGAAGGTGGCGCTGAAAGAGGCAATGGGCAGCACCCAGAGCATTATGGTCGGCCCGGACGGCACGCTGTTTGGGGCCTCGGATCCGCGTTCGGTGGATGATTTGACGGCGGGGTTCTGATTTTATTGCCCGGTAAGCGTCGCGCTACCGGGCAATTTATCACTTCAGCCGCGCCATGTAATACGCGTCCACATAGTCGCCGTTACGCAGGGCGAAGTTCCTGCCGGTCCCTTCGATTTCAAACCCAAACTTCTTATACAGCGCCAGTGCCGCAGGGTTATCCGCAAAAACCGTGAGCTCAATGCGTTCAATGCGCAACCAGTTGTCGCAGAGATTGACCATTTCGCGCATGAGCGCACGACCCACACCGCGTCCCTGTACATCAGCGGCCACGCTAATGCCGAACGTTGCAACGTGGCTGCGGCGGGGATTTTCCATCACATCGAGTGCCATATGGCCAACCACTCGCTGGTCAAGACAGGCGACGAGATGCCGTCTTCCCGGTTTCGTCGCGACCCGGTCATGCCACATATCCATTGAGGGATGGGGAAGTTGTAGCGTGTCGTGATACACCCCAGGATGCGACATAATGTCACGTAACGCTTCTGCATCGCGGGCTTCGATATGGCGTATCACAATCTCACTCATTCCTTCATCCTCAGTCAGTTAAACGTCCATTCCAACATCAGTGAGATTAAAATTTGAGTCAACTGCTAATTTTTGCAAAAAAGATTGGACAAGTGCGAATGAGAATGATTATTATTGCTCTGCGTTCAGGAAGACCACGACGGGAACCTGAAAGCACGACATTGCTCACATTGCTTCCAGTATTACTTTAGCCAGCTTTACGCTGGCTTTTTTTTGTCTTTTTTCGCCCGCTCCCCGTGGAAGAGGGCTGGGGTGAGGGCAAAACTTGCGCTATGGTTGCACTCAGTAACCTTAAAAAGGACTGAGCCATGACATTACATTGCGCATTTATTGGATTTGGCAAAAGCACCACGCGTTACCACCTTCCGTATGTTCTCAACCGCAAAGACAGCTGGCACGTTGCCCATATCTACCGGCGTCGCGCAAAGCCGGAAGAGCAGTCTCCCCAGTACTCCCATATTCATTTCACCAGCGATCTTGATGAGGTCCTCAACGATCCGCAGGTCAAACTGGTGATTGTCTGTACCCATGCTGACAGCCATTTCGAGTACGCAAAACGCGCGCTGGAGGCGGGCAAAAACGTGCTGGTGGAAAAGCCGTTTACCCCGACAATGGCAGAGGCGAAAACGTTGTTTGACCTGGCGAAGCGCAAAGGGCTGACCGTCACGCCGTACCAAAACCGCCGCTTTGACAGCTGCTTCCTGACGGCAAAAAAAGTGATTGAGAGCGGTAAACTGGGTGACATCGTCGAGATTGAAAGCCACTTTGATTACTACCGTCCGGTGGCCGAAACGCATCCCGGCCTGCCGCAGGATGGCTCGTTCTATGGTCTCGGCGTGCACACCATGGACCAGGTAATCTCCCTGTTTGGCCGACCGGACCACGTGGCGTATGACATTCGCAGCCTGCGGAATAAAGCCAACCCGGACGATACCTTCGAAGCCCAGCTGTTTTACGGCGACCTGAAAGCCATCGTCAAAACCAGCCATCTGGTGAAAATTGACTATCCGAAATTTATTGTGCATGGCACCAGAGGCTCGTTTATTAAGTACGGTATCGACCAGCAGGAGACCAGCCTGAAGGCGAACATTATGCCCGGCGACCCGGGGTTTGCGGCGGATGACTCCGTGGGCGTGCTGGAGTACGTCAACGAAGAGGGCATCACCGTTAAAGAGGACGTGAAACCCGAAGCGGGTGACTATGGCCGCGTTTACGATGCGCTGTATGAGACCCTGACTAACGGTGCGCCCAATTACGTCAAGGAATCTGAAGTTATGACCAATCTCGAACTCCTTGGACGGGCCTTCGAACAGGCCTCTCCTGCCACGATAACCCTCGCCAGATAAGAAATTATGACTCCTCTTTGCTTGTTCTAAATTTTTGAACAGAGGAGTCAATTTTCACCCTCTATGATCCCAGGCCGTTTGCGTCCACACTTACTCCATCGAAACGAACTGAGGGTGAAACAATGATCTACTTACGCAAAGCAAACGAACGTGGTCACGCGAATCATGGCTGGCTGGACTCATGGCATTCATTCTCGTTTGCTGACTACTACGACCCGAACTTTATGGGCTTCTCCGCACTGCGCGTCATTAACGATGACGTGATTGATGCAGGCCAGGGCTTCGGTACCCACCCGCACAAAGACATGGAAATCCTGACGTATGTGCTGGAAGGGGCGGTTGAGCACCAGGACAGCATGGGCAACAAAGAGCAGGTTCCGGCGGGCGAGTTCCAGATTATGAGTGCGGGTACCGGGGTGCGTCACTCTGAATACAACCCAAGCAAAACGGAAAAACTGCACCTGTATCAAATCTGGATCATTCCGGAAGAAACCGGCATCACCCCGCGCTACGAACAGCGCCGCTTTGATGCTAAACAGGGCAAACAGCTGGTGCTCTCTCCGGATGCGCGTGACGGTTCGCTGAAAGTGCACCAGGATATGGAACTGTACCGCTGGGCGCTGGCAAAAGACGAACAGTCTGTCCATCAGATTGCCGCTAACCGCCGCGTCTGGATCCAGGTGGTGAAAGGCGAGGTGTCTATCAACGGCACGAAAGCTACCACGGCGGATGGTCTGGCAATCTGGGATGAGCAGGCACTGTCCGTGCATGCCGACAGTGAAAGCGAAATTCTGCTGTTTGATCTGCCACCGGTGTAATAAATCATAAATAAATGCCCATCCTTCCCTTTGACAGGGGAAGGATGGGCTTTGTCCGTGATAAACTGAGCAAATCTATCACTTACGATTTCTCAGGACGATGAAAAAGAAACGCCCCGTACTTCAGGATGTAGCCGATCGCGTCGGTGTGACCAAAATGACGGTCAGCCGGTTTTTACGTAACCCGGAACAGGTTTCCGTGGCGTTGCGTGGCAAGATTGCCGCTGCCCTCGATGAACTGGGGTATATCCCTAACCGCGCCCCCGATATTCTTTCGAATGCGACCAGCCGCGCGGTTGGCGTCCTCCTGCCTTCCTTAACCAACCAGGTTTTTGCCGAAGTGTTGCGCGGCATTGAAAGCGTGACCGATGCCTTTGGCTATCAGACCATGCTCGCCCACTATGGGTACAAGCCGGAACTGGAAGAAGAACGTCTTGAGTCCATGCTCTCCTGGAACATCGACGGTCTGATTTTAACCGAACGTACTCACACCCCCCGTACGCTAAAAATGATTGAAGTGGCAGGCATTCCGGTGGTGGAGCTGATGGACAGCCAGTCGCCGTGTCTCGATATTGCGGTGGGCTTTGATAACTTCGAAGCGGCGCGCCAGATGACGGCGGCCATCATTGCCCGCGGCCATCGCCATATTGCCTACCTGGGTGCACGTCTGGATGAACGTACTATCATCAAACAGAAGGGATACGAGCAGGCAATGCTCGACGCCGGTTTAACACCGTACAGCGTGATGGTTGAGCAGTCGTCATCCTATACGTCGGGTATTGAGCTGATGCGTCAGGCACGACGCGAGTATCCGCAACTGGACGGTATTTTCTGTACCAACGATGACCTTGCGGTCGGTGCAGCGTTCGAATGCCAGCGTCTGGGGCTGAAGATCCCCGAAGATATGGCGATTGCCGGTTTCCACGGCCACGACATCGGCCAGGTGATGGAACCCCGTCTGGCGAGCGTCCTGACACCGCGTGAACGTATGGGCCGTATTGGCGCAGAACGCCTGCTGGCGCGCATACGTGGCGAGACGGTGACGCCGAAAATGTTAGATTTAGGTTTCACCTTGTCACCGGGTGGATCTATTTAAGCTGACAAATTTGAAGTGGGTCACACTTATTCACTTCGCGCACGTTTGGATATTGCTTCTCTTTTGCCCCGGCAGGACAATGTTACCGATAACTGTTACCCGTAACAATTGACTGAGGGACACCCTTTGAGCACGACTAATCATGATCACCACGTTTACGTCCTGATGGGCGTTTCCGGTAGCGGTAAATCTGCCGTGGCCAGCGAAGTGGCGCATCAACTTCATGCGGCGTTTCTTGATGGCGACTTCCTCCATCCACGCAGCAATATCATGAAAATGGCCTCCGGCGAGCCGCTGAACGATGACGACCGCAAACCGTGGTTGCAGGCGCTGAATGACGCCGCGTTCGCGATGCAGCGTACCAACAAGGTCTCTCTTATCGTCTGCTCCGCGCTGAAAAAAACCTACCGCGACCTGCTGCGTGACGGCAACCCGAACCTCTCTTTCATCTACCTGAAAGGCGATTTCGAGGTGATTGAGAGCCGTCTGAAGGCGCGTAAAGGCCACTTCTTCAAAACCCAGATGCTGGTGACGCAGTTCGAAGCGCTGCAGGAGCCGGGTGACGATGAGAAAGACGTCTTAGTGGTTGATATCGATCAGTCACTGGAGGGTGTTGTTGCCAGCACCATCGAGGTCATTAATAAAAGGCAGTAAGTTTTGAGTACATTAACGCTAGTTTTAACAGCAGTTGGTTCCGTATTGCTGCTGCTGTTTTTAGTGATGAAAGCGCGTATGCATGCTTTCGTTGCCTTAATGGTGGTGTCTATTGGTGCAGGTCTCTTTTCCGGTATGCCGCTCGATAAGATCGCAGCGACGATGGAAAAAGGGATGGGAGGCACGCTGGGTTTCCTGGCCATTGTGGTCGCGCTGGGCGCGATGTTTGGCAAGATCCTGCATGAGACGGGCGCAGTCGACCAGATTGCCGTCAAAATGCTCAAATCCTTCGGACACAGCCGTGCGCACTACGCGATTGGCCTCGCCGGTCTGATTTGTGCGCTGCCGCTGTTCTTCGAAGTGGCCGTGGTGCTGCTGATTAGCGTGGCGTTCTCGATGGCGCGCCATACCGGCACTAACCTCGTGAAGCTGGTGATTCCGCTGTTTGCGGGCGTGGCGGCTGCGGCGGCGTTCCTGCTGCCTGGGCCTGCGCCGATGCTGCTGGCTTCTCAGATGCACGCCGATTTTGGCTGGATGATCCTGATTGGCCTGTGTGCAGCGATCCCGGGAATGATTATTGCCGGCCCGCTGTGGGGCAACTTCATCAGCCGTTACGTTGAGCTTCACATTCCGGATGACGTCACCGAGCCGCACCTTGGCGAAGGCAAAATGCCGTCCTTCGGCTTCAGCCTGGCGCTGATCCTGCTGCCGCTGGTGCTGGTGGGGCTGAAAACCATCGCCGCGCGTTTCGTGCCGGTGGGGTCTACCGCGTACGAATGGTTTGAGTTTATCGGCCACCCGTTCACCGCGATCCTGGTGGCGTGTCTGGTGGCGATGTACGGCCTGGCGATGCGTCAGGGCATGCCGAAAGACAAAGTGATGGAAATCTGCGGCCATGCGCTGCAGCCGGCGGGTATCATTCTGCTGGTGATCGGTGCCGGTGGCGTGTTCAAACAGGTGCTGGTGGATTCCGGCGTGGGTCCGGCGCTGGGCGAAGCCCTGACCGGCATGGGGCTGCCCATTGCGGTGACCTGTTTCGTACTGGCTGCGGCGGTGCGTATCATCCAGGGCTCTGCGACGGTGGCATGTTTAACCGCCGTGGGTCTGGTGATGCCGGTGATTGAACAGCTTAACTACTCCGGTGCCCAGATGGCCGCGCTCTCAATCTGTATTGCGGGCGGTTCGATTGTGGTGTCACACGTCAACGACGCCGGCTTCTGGCTGTTCGGTAAATTTACCGGTGCGACCGAAGCGCAAACCCTGAAAACCTGGACGCTGATGGAAACCATCCTCGGCACGACGGGTGCCATTGTCGGGATGATTGCGTTTACGCTGCTGAGTTAAACCCGGCTAAAAGCAAAAGGACAACGTGAGTTGTCCTTTTTTGTTTTTACCTAGCCCTTCATCCACGCGCGGATCCCGTCCAGGAACATCTGCGTCGCCATCATCACTAGAATCAACCCCATCAGGCGCTCCAGCGCGTTTACGCCTTTCTCACCCAGCAGGCGCAGGAACAACGACGACTGCAGCAAAATGATAAACGTCCCGCCCCAGGCAATCAGCAAGGCAATCACCAGATGGCTCATCTGATTGGGGTACTGATGCGACAACAGCATCAGCGTTGCCAGAATCGTCGGTCCGGCGACGAGGGGAATCGCCAGCGGCACAATAAACGGCTCTTCCCCCGCGGGCAGGCCGCTGCTGCTGCCTTCAGCGCTCGGGAAAATCATCTTAATCGCTATCAGGAACAGGATAATCCCACCGGAAATCGAAACCGTTTCGGCACGCAGATTCAGGAAGGCGAGGATTTTCTCACCGGCAAACAGGAAGATGAACATCACCAGCAGCGCGATAAGCAGCTCGCGGATCATGATCGCCCGACGGCGTTTGGGTTCGGTGTGCTTCAGCACCGACATGAAGATAGGCAGGTTGCCCAGAGGATCCATTATCAGGATCAATAAAACCGCCGCGGATATGATTTCACTCATTAAAATTATCCCTGAAACTCTCTATGGTTATTATGATGATTAGCGCTATTTCTGATTGGCGGGCCATCATCGATTAATTTCGCTTGCGACTTTGGCAGCATTTTGTAATGTGAAGCATATCCCAGTTGAATACTGGTTTGCACAATCAGCACACACCCTCTGCAGGAAAAAAATGCTATGAAAAACGTTGGTTTTATCGGCTGGCGCGGTATGGTCGGCTCTGTTCTCATGCAACGCATGGTTGAAGAGCGCGATTTTGACGCCATCCGCCCGGTCTTCTTCTCCACTTCCCAGCTCGGCCAGGCTGCACCTTCTTTTGGCGGCAGCACCGGTACGTTGCAGGATGCTTTCGATCTGGAAGCGCTGAAGGCACTCGACATTATTGTCACTTGCCAGGGCGGCGATTATACCAACGAAATTTATCCAAAGCTGCGTGAAAGCGGCTGGCAGGGCTACTGGATTGATGCGGCGTCTTCACTGCGCATGAAAGACGATGCCATCATCATTCTCGACCCGGTCAACCAGGACGTCATCACCGACGGCCTGAACAACGGCGTAAAAACCTTTGTCGGCGGTAACTGCACCGTCAGCCTGATGCTGATGTCCCTCGGCGGCCTGTTCGCACAGGACCTGGTGGAGTGGGTCTCCGTGGCGACTTACCAGGCCGCATCCGGCGGCGGTGCGCGTCATATGCGCGAACTGCTGACGCAGATGGGCCAGTTGCACCACAGCGTTGCGACCGAGCTGGCAAATCCGGCCTCCGCTATTCTCGATATCGAGCGTAAAGTCACCGAGCTGACCCGCAGCGGCGAGCTGCCGGTGGATAACTTTGGTGTACCGCTGGCCGGTGGTCTGATCCCGTGGATCGACAAACAGCTGGATAACGGCCAGACCCGCGAAGAGTGGAAAGGTCAGGCTGAGACCAACAAAATACTCAATACCGCGAACACCATTCCAGTTGACGGTCTGTGCGTACGTATCGGCGCGCTGCGCTGCCACAGCCAGGCCTTCACGATTAAACTGAAAAAAGATGTGTCGATTCCGACCGTGGAAGAGCTGCTGGCTGCACACAACCCGTGGGCGAAAGTGGTTCCAAACGATCGCGACATCACCATGCGTGAATTGACCCCGGCTGCCGTCACCGGCACGCTGACCACCCCGGTTGGTCGTCTGCGTAAGCTGAACATGGGGCCGGAGTTCCTTTCTGCATTCACCGTCGGCGACCAGCTTCTGTGGGGCGCAGCCGAGCCGCTGCGTCGCATGCTGCGCCAGCTGGCGTAATAATTTGTTAAACCCCGGGGGGTGATTTTCACCCCCTTTTCCGCGTACTACATGGAGTAAAACGCATATGTCTTATTTTTTATCAGGAGTCATTTAGAGCGTTGGCTATGCTTTAAGGAAGAGTTATTTCTTACCTGAGGTTAGGACGGGGCTGAGAGGATGCCCGTTCAGGTCACATTAAAGTCGTCCCAGGCGCTAAAAAAGGACGACATAAAAAACAGGATGAATACCATGTCCGATCGTGTGGATAGAGACGTGATTAATGCGCTTATTGCGGGTCATTTTGCCGACCCCTTTTCCGTACTGGGGATGCACCGTACCGAGGCCGGGCTGGAAGTCCGGGCACTGTTACCGGATGCCACAGAAGTGTGGGTTATCGAACCCAAAACCGGCCGCAAGGTCGGCAATCTGGAATGCCTCGATTCTCGTGGCTTCTTTTCGGGCGTAATGCCCCGTCGTAAAAACCCTTTTCGTTATCAGCTTGCCGTTATCTGGCATGGTCAGCAAAATCTCATCGATGATCCCTACAGTTTTGGGCCTCTTTTACAGGAGATGGACGCGTGGCTGCTGTCTGAAGGTACTCACCTGCGACCTTATGAAACGCTGGGTGCCCATGCCGATACGATGGATGGCATCACCGGCACGCGGTTTGCCGTGTGGGCGCCTAACGCCCAGCGAGTCTCCGTTGTTGGCCAGTTCAACTACTGGGATGGCCGTCGTCACCCGATGCGTCTGCGCCGTGAAAGCGGTATCTGGGAGCTGTTTATCCCCGGCGCGCACAACGGCCAGCTGTATAAATTCGAGATGATCGATGCGCACGGCAAGCTGCGTATTAAGTCCGACCCGTACGCCTTCGAAGCGCAAATGCGTCCGGAAACCGCGTCAATGATTTGCGGCCTGCCGGAGAAAGTTGTCCAGAGTGAAGAACGCAAGCAGGCCAACCGCTTTGATGCGCCAATCTCCGTCTACGAAGTGCATCTCGGTTCCTGGCGTCGCCATACCGATAACAACTTCTGGCTCAGCTACCGGGAGCTTGCTGACCAGCTGGTTCCGTACGCGAAATGGATGGGCTTTACCCACCTTGAGCTGCTGCCAATTAATGAACACCCGTTCGACGGAAGCTGGGGTTATCAGCCGACCGGGATGTATGCCCCGACGCGTCGCTTCGGCACGCGCGATGACTTCCGCTATTTTATCAATGCCGCGCACGCCGCCGGGTTAAACGTGATCCTCGACTGGGTGCCGGGCCATTTCCCGTCCGATGATTTTAGTCTTTCAGAATTTGACGGCACTAAGCTGTACGAGCACAGCGACCCGCGCGAAGGCTATCACCAGGACTGGAACACGCTGATCTACAACTACGGTCGTCGTGAAGTGGCAAACTACCTCGTGGGCAATGCGCTGTACTGGATTGAGCGCTTTGGCATTGATGCCCTGCGCGTTGATGCCGTGGCGTCGATGATCTACCGCGACTACAGCCGCAAAGAAGGCGAGTGGATCCCAAACGAGTATGGCGGCCGTGAAAACCTGGAAGCGATTGAGTTTCTGCGCAACACCAACCGTATTATCGGCGAGCAGGTAGAAGGTGCGGTGACGATGGCGGAAGAGTCCACCGACTTCCCTGGCGTCTCCCGTCCACCGTCAACCGGCGGACTGGGGTTCTGGTACAAATGGAACCTGGGGTGGATGCACGACACGCTCGACTACATGAAGCTGGATCCCGTCTACCGTCAGTATCACCATGACAAACTCACCTTCGGGCTGCTCTACAACTACACCGAGAACTTCATGCTGCCGCTGTCGCATGACGAAGTGGTGCATGGCAAAAAATCCATTCTCGACCGCATGCCGGGCGATGCATGGCAGAAGTTCGCCAACCTGCGTGCCTACTACGGCTGGATGTTCGCCTTCCCGGGTAAAAAACTGCTGTTTATGGGCAATGAGTTCGCCCAGGGGCGCGAGTGGAACCACGACACCAGCCTCGACTGGCATCTGCTGGAAGGGGGCGACAACTGGCACCACGGCGTGCAGCGTCTGGTGCGGGACCTGAACCTGACCTACCGTCACCACAAAGCCCTGCATGAGCTTGATTTTGACCCGTACGGTTTCGAGTGGCTGGTGGTGGATGACCATGAGCGCTCGGTGTTTGTCTTTGTGCGGCGGGATAAAGCCGGCAACGAAATTATCGTCGCCAGCAACTTTACCCCTGTACCGCGCCATCATTATCGCTTCGGGATTAACCAGGCCGGCAAGTGGCGTGAAATCCTGAATACCGATTCCACGCACTACCACGGCAGCAATGCCGGTAACGGTGGTCTGGTGCAAAGCGATGCCATTGAAAGCCACGGGCGACCGAATTCCCTGAGCCTTACGCTACCGCCGCTCAGTACCATCTGGCTGATCCGGGAGGGGGAATGACCCAGCTTACGGCAGGTAAACCCGAACCGCTCGGGGCACATTTTGATGGAAAGGGGGTGAATTTCACGCTCTTTTCTGCCCATGCGGAGCGGGTTGAACTGTGCGTATTTGACGGCGAGGGTAATGAACATCGTTACGACCTGCCGTCTCGCACAGGAGATACCTGGCACGGCTACCTGGCCGGGGGACGGCCAGGAATGCACTACGGCTATCGCGTACACGGCCCGTGGGCACCTGCGCAGGGGCACTGGTTTAACCCGGCGAAGCTGCTGATCGATCCGTGTGCGCACCGCGTGGATGGCGAGTTTAAAGACGACCCTATTTTCCATGTCGGCTACGGTGAACCCGACCACCGCGACAGCGCCCCCGTGGCGCCTAAAAGCGTGGTGGTGAACGATCTCTACGACTGGGAAGACGATGCCCCGCCGCGCACGCCGTGGGGCAACACCGTTATCTACGAGGCGCATGTTAAAGGGCTGACGTATCTGCATCCGTCAATCCCGAAAGAGATGCGCGGCACCTACAAGGCGCTCGGTCATCCGACCATGATTGCCTACCTCAAGCACCTCGGGATCACGGCCCTGGAGCTGTTGCCCGTCGCGCATTTTGCCAGTGAACCTCGTCTGCAGCGGCTGGGGCTCAGTAACTACTGGGGCTACAACCCGCTGGCGATGTTTGCGCTCGAACCCCGCTATGCCACTCATCCGGACAAGGCGCGGGACGAGTTTCGTGATGCGGTAAAGGCGCTTCATGCGGCAGGTATTGAGGTCATTCTGGACGTGGTACTGAACCACAGTGCGGAAAGCGATCTCGATGGACCGACGCTCTCCATGCGCGGAATTGATAACCGTAGCTATTATTGGATCAGGGACGATGGCGATTACTTCAACTGGACCGGTTGCGGTAACACGCTCAATCTCAGCCACCCGGCGGTCATGCATTTCGCGTATGAATGCCTGAAGTACTGGGTGGACATGTTCCACGTCGACGGTTTTCGTTTTGATCTGGCACCCGTTATGGGGCGTACGCCGGCCTTCAGCCAGCAGGCGCCGCTGTTTGAAGCGATCAAAAACTGTCCGGTGCTGTCACAGGTGAAGCTCATTGCCGAGCCGTGGGACATCGGTGAAGGGGGTTATCAGGTCGGGAATTTCCCGCCCCTGTTTGCCGAGTGGAACGATCACTATCGCGATGCCGCGCGCCGCTTCTGGCTGGAACGGAATCTGTCGCTGGGGGAGTTCGCCGGACGCTTTGCCGGGTCCAGCGATCTTTTTAAGCGCGATGGCAAACGACCGTCTGCGACGATCAACCTGCTGACGGCGCACGACGGTTTTACGCTCCGGGACTGCGTTTGTTTCAATCAGAAACACAATGAAGCGAACGGCGAGGAGAATCGCGATGGCACTAACAATAACCATAGCTTCAATCATGGTATAGAAGGGTTAGGCGGAAGCCTTGATGTTATCGAGCGGCGACGCGCCAGCGTGCATGCGCTGCTGACAACGCTGTTATTGTCGCAGGGCACGCCGATGCTGCTGGCAGGCGATGAACATGGTCACAGTCAGCATGGTAACAACAATGCGTATTGCCAGGACAACACGTTGACCTGGCTCGACTGGGGTGAAGCGAACAGCGGGTTGATTCACTTTACCGCTGCGCTGAGCCATCTTCGCCAGCAAATTCCCGCGCTCACCGCCGATCGCTGGTGGGAAGAGGGCGACGGTAATGTCCGCTGGCTGAATCAAGACGCGCAACCCTTAAGCGCGCAAGAGTGGCAACACGGCGTACCACGCCTGCAAATCCTGCTTTCGGAGAGGTGGCTGGTCACGCTGAACGCGACGGATGACGTCGCTGAGATTGTTTTACCTGACGGGGAATGGCGCGCTGTTCCCCCATTTGCCGGAGCGGATAATCCGGTAGTAATGGCTGTCTGGCACGGGCCTGCGCACGGAGTGTGCGTATTCCAAAGATGATAAAAAAGGAGTTAGTCATGGTTAGATTAGAGAAGAACGATCCCTTAATGTTGGCACGCCAGCTACCATTAAAAACTGTTGCCCTGATACTCGCAGGCGGGCGTGGTACTCGTCTGAAAGATTTGACCATCAAACGCGCCAAACCTGCCGTCCACTTTGGTGGTAAGTTCCGTATTATCGACTTTGCGCTCTCCAACTGCCTGAACTCAGGCATTCGCCGCATTGGCGTCATTACGCAGTATCAGTCGCATACTCTGGTGCAGCACATCCAGCGCGGCTGGTCATTCTTCAGTGAAGAGATGAATGAGTTTGTCGATCTTCTGCCTGCCCAGCAGCGCGTTCACGGTGAGAACTGGTATCGCGGGACGGCGGATGCGGTGACGCAAAACCTCGACATTATTCGTCGTTATAACGCGGAATACATCGTGATCCTCGCGGGCGATCATATCTACAAGCAAGACTACTCCCATATGCTGATCGACCACGTCGAAAAAGGGGCGCGTTGCACCGTGGCATGCCTGCCCGTGCCTGTTGCTGAGGCGACGGCATTTGGGGTGATGCACGTCGACGCCGACGACAAGATTATCGATTTTGTCGAAAAACCGGCGAACCCACCGACAATGCCAGGGGACGATACCAAATCGCTCGCCAGCATGGGGATCTATGTCTTTGATGCCGATTATCTTTACGCGCTGCTGGAAGAAGACGACAAAGACGAAAACTCCAGCCACGACTTCGGCAAAGATATCATTCCGAAAATTACCAAAGCTGGCATGGCGTATGCACATCCCTTCCCGTTGTCCTGCGTGCAGTCTGATCCGAATGCTGAACCTTACTGGCGCGACGTCGGAACGCTGGAGGCCTACTGGAAGGCAAACCTCGATCTCGCGTCGGTGACGCCTGAACTGGATATGTACGACCAGAACTGGCCAATCCGTACCCACATGGAATCGCTGCCGCCGGCGAAATTCGTTCAGGACCGCTCCGGCAGTCACGGCATGACGCTGAACTCGCTGGTGTCCGGCGGATGCATTATCTCGGGGTCGGTGGTGGTGCAGTCGGTGCTGTTCCCCCGCGTGCGCGTGAACTCATTCTGTAATATCGATTCGGCGGTGCTGCTGCCGGATGTCTGGGTCGGACGCTCATGCCGTCTGCGCCGTTGCGTTATCGACCGTGCCTGCGTCATACCTGAAGGCATGGTGATTGGTGAAAATGCGGAAGAAGACGCGCGTCGTTTCTACCGTTCGGAAGAGGGGATCGTGTTAGTAACACGGGAAATGTTGCGGAAGCTGCAGGTCAAACAGGAGCGATAATGCAGGTTTTACATGTATGTTCTGAGATGTTCCCGTTGTTAAAAACGGGCGGTCTGGCGGATGTTCTTGGCGCATTGCCTGCGGCGCAAATCGCCGGGGGTGTAGATACCCGAGTTCTGTTGCCCGCTTTTCCGGATATCCGGCGTGGTATTCCAGATGCAAAGGTGGTCACTCGTCGTGAAACCTTCGCCGGACGCATCACCCTGCTGTTTGGACATTACAATGGCGTAGGCATTTACCTGATTGATGCGCCGCATTTATACGATCGACCGGGTAGCCCGTATCACGATACGAACCTGTTCGCCTATACCGACAACGTGCTGCGTTTCGCACTGCTCGGCTGGGTCGGTGCTGAAATGGCAACCGGGCTGGATCCGTTCTGGCGCCCGAATGTGGTACACGCTCACGACTGGCACGCCGGGCTTGCACCGGCGTATCTGGCGGCGCGCGGCCACCCGGCGAAATCGGTTTTTACCGTTCACAACCTGGCGTATCAGGGCATGTACTATGCCCATCACATGAATGACATCGATCTGCCATGGTCGTTCTATAACATGCACGGGCTGGAGTTTAACGGGCAGATTTCGTTCCTGAAAGCCGGCATCTACTACGCCGATCACATTACGGCCGTGAGCCCGACCTACGCCCGGGAAATTACCCAGCCGGAGTTTGGTAACGGTCTGGAAGGGCTGCTGCGACAGCGCCATCGTGAGGGCCGCCTGTCGGGGATCCTCAACGGCGTTGATGAGCAGATCTGGAATCCGGAGACCGATCTTCTGCTGGCGGCACGCTATGGCCGCGATTCCGTGGAAGACAAAGCGGAAAACAAACGCCAGCTGCAGATTGCGATGGGGCTGAAGGTGAACGATAAAGTGCCGCTGTTCGCCGTCGTCAGCCGTCTGACCAGCCAGAAAGGGCTGGATTTAGTGCTGGAGGCGCTGCCGGGCTTACTGGAGCAGGGTGGGCAACTGGCGCTGCTCGGTGCCGGCGACCCGGTGCTGCAGGAAGGTTTCCTTGCGGCAGCGGCGGAACACCCCGGGCAGGTAGGGGTGCAGATTGGCTATCACGAAGCGTTTTCGCACCGGATTATGGGCGGTGCTGACGTCATTCTGGTGCCGAGTCGTTTCGAACCGTGTGGCCTGACGCAGCTCTATGGCCTGAAATACGGCACGCTGCCGCTGGTACGTCGTACTGGCGGGCTGGCGGATACCGTATCGGACAGTTCTCTGGAAAACCTTGCGGACGGTATCGCCAGTGGGTTTGTCTTTGAGGACAGTAATGCCTGGTCGCTGCTGCGGGCGATTCGGCGTGCTTTCGTCTTGTGGTCCCGTCCATCTCTGTGGCGTTACGTTCAGCGTCAGGCGATGTCTCTGGACTTTGGCTGGCACGTTGCGGCGCAGTCATACCGCGACCTTTATCAACGCTTGATGTAACGAGGCGAAGTTACTGATATGAATGCTCCTTTTAGCTATTCTTCACCCACGCTCAGCGTTGAGGCGTTAAAGCACTCTATCGCCTATAAGCTGATGTTTACCATCGGGAAAGACCCGGTCATCGCCAACAAACACGAGTGGCTGAACGCCACGCTGTTTGCCGTGCGTGACCGCTTAGTGGAACGCTGGCTGCGCTCTAACCGCGCCCAGCTCTCGCAGGAAACGCGGCAGGTTTATTACCTGTCGATGGAATTTTTGATTGGCCGCACGCTGTCCAATGCGTTGTTGTCGCTCGGTATCTACGACGACGTCAAAACCGCACTGGAAGAGATGGGGTTAGATTTAGAAGAGCTCATTGACGAAGAGAACGACCCGGGCCTCGGTAACGGCGGCCTGGGGCGCCTGGCCGCCTGTTTCCTGGACTCGCTGGCGACGCTGGCCCTGCCGGGCCGCGGCTACGGGATTCGCTACGACTACGGCATGTTCAAACAGAACATTGTGGAAGGCCGACAGAAAGAGTCTCCGGACTACTGGCTTGAGTACGGCAACCCGTGGGAATTCAAACGACACAATACGCGCTACAAAGTGCGCTTTGGTGGCCGTATTCAGCAGGAGGGAAAAAAATCCCGCTGGGTTGAGACGGAAGAGATCCTGGCCGTGGCCTATGACCAGATTATCCCCGGCTACGACACCGATGCCACCAATACCCTGCGCCTGTGGAGCGCCCAGGCCAGTAGCGAAATCAACCTCGGTAAATTCAACCAGGGCGACTATTTTGCGGCGGTGGAAGATAAAAACCACTCTGAAAACGTCTCCCGCGTACTTTATCCGGACGACTCGACCTATTCCGGACGCGAACTGCGTTTGCGTCAGGAGTATTTCCTTGTGTCCGCGACGATTCAGGACATCCTGAGCCGTCACTATCAGCTGCACAAAACCTACAGTAACCTGGCGGAAAAAACCGCGATTCACCTCAACGATACCCACCCGGTGCTTTCGATCCCCGAGCTTATGCGTTTGCTGATCGACGAGCACAAGTTCAGCTGGGATGATGCGTTTGAAGTGACCTGCCAGGTCTTCTCGTACACCAACCACACCCTGATGAGCGAAGCGCTGGAAACCTGGCCGGTCGACATGCTCGGTAAAATTTTGCCGCGCCATCTGCAGATTATCTTTGAGATTAACGACTACTTCCTGAAGACGCTGCAGGAGCAGTATCCGAACGATACTGGCCTGCTGAGCCGGGCCTCAATCATTGATGAATCCAACGGTCGCCGCGTGCGTATGGCCTGGCTGGCGGTGGTGATCAGCCACAAGGTGAACGGGGTTTCCGGACTGCACTCGAACCTGATGGTGCAGTCGCTGTTTGCTGATTTCGCGAAGATCTTCCCGACGCGTTTTTGCAACGTGACGAACGGTGTTACCCCGCGTCGCTGGCTGGCGCTGGCTAACCAGCCGCTCTCCGACGTCCTGGACGAACATATTGGCCGCACCTGGCGTACCGATTTGAGTCAGCTGGGTGAGCTTGAACAGCACCTGGATTTCCCGGCGGTGAACAAAGCCGTGCGTGAAGCCAAGCTTCTGAACAAGAAGCGGCTGTCGGTGTATCTTGCGCTGCACCTGAACGTAGTGGCCAACCCGAAAGCGTTGTTTGATGTGCAAATCAAGCGTATCCATGAGTACAAGCGACAGCTTATGAACGTGCTGCACGTCATCACGCACTACAATCGCATCAAAGCCGACCCAACGGCCGACTGGGTGCCACGGGTGAAAATCTTTGCCGGTAAGGCGGCGTCGGCATACTACATGGCGAAGCACATTATTCATCTCATCAATGATGTGGCGAAGGTGGTCAACAACGATCCGGATATCGGTGACAAGCTGAAGGTGGTCTTTGTCCCGAACTACAGTGTGAGTCTGGCGCAGTTGATCATTCCGGCGGCGGACCTGTCTGAGCAGATTTCCACGGCCGGTACGGAAGCCTCCGGCACCAGTAATATGAAGTTTGCCCTGAATGGCGCACTGACCATCGGTACGCTGGATGGCGCGAACGTTGAGATGCTGGAACATGTCGGGGCAGAAAATATCTTTATCTTCGGTAACACGACGGAGGAGGTGGAGGCGCTTCGCAGGAAGGGCTACTCGCCGCGCGAGTACTACGAAGAAGATGAAGAGCTGCGCCAGGTGTTGACGCAAATCGCCACCGGCGTGTTTAACCCTGAAGAGCCGAGCCGCTATCGTGATCTGGTCGATTCACTGATTAACTTTGGTGACCACTATCAGGTTCTGGCGGATTACCGCAGCTATGTCGACTGCCAGGACAACGTGGACGAGTTGTACCGTCAGCAGGAGAAGTGGACCAGCGCCGCGATGCATAACATCGCCAATATGGGCTATTTCTCATCAGACCGTACTATCAAAGAATATGCTGAAACTATCTGGCATATCGATCCCGTGCGGTTATAAAAAAAACAGAGCCGGGTGGCGGCTTCGCCTGACCCGGCTTATGCAATCTGCAGGCCCGGGAAGCGTAACGCCACCGGGCTTTTTTACATCACGATGCTAATGACAGCTCACGCTTTCCCGCGTTCTGCGCCAGCCACTGCGCCACGCGCGACTGCTGCTCGGCATCCAGCCACATCCCTTCTTTGGTACGACGCCAGATGGCATCATCCAGGCGGCGCACCCACTCGTTCTCCACCAGATAGCGCAGTTCGGCTTCGTAGAGTTCGTGACCGAAATGTTCACCCAGGTCGGCAAGCGTTTTGGCTTCACCCAGGATCCATTCCGTATTACTGCCGTAGGTACGGGCGTAGTGACGCGCCATCCCTTCGGTGATGAACGGGTAGCGACGGCGCAGTTTCGCGGCATAATCATCGCGGTTATCCCCGATATCGCCGCCAGGCAATACGGCACCTTTAGTCCAGGCCGGGCCAATGCCTTTGTAGTACGGCACCAGTTTTTCCAGTGCGTGTTCGGCCAGCTTACGATAGGTAGTGAGCTTGCCGCCAAAGACCGACAGCAGCGGTGCCTGACCGTCCACGTCATGAATATCCAGCGTATAGTCGCGGGTGATGGCCTGCGGTGAGTCCGATTCGTCATCACACAGCGGACGCACGCCGGAGTAGGTCCAGACCACGTCATCGCGTGCCAGCTGTTTTTTGAAGTGCGCGTTATACACTTTCAGCAGGTAGCTGACTTCACTTTCGTCGATCTCGACATTTTTCGGATCGCCTTTGTACTCCACGTCGGTGGTGCCGATGATGGAGAACTCGTCCATCCACGGGATCACAAACACGATACGTTTATCTTCGTTTTGCAGGATATAGGCCTGCTTCTGGGTATGCACGCGTGGCACGACAATGTGGCTGCCTTTGATCAGGCGGATGCCGTACGGTGAAGGCAGGTGCATTCCCTCATCAAAGAACTGTTTCACCCACGGCCCGGTGGCGTTCACCAGGCCGCGCGCTTTCCAGCTGAACTTCTCGCCGGTATCCACGTCTTCCGCTTCAACAACCCACAGGCCGTTTTCACGACGGGCAGCCGTGGCGCGGGTGCGGGTTTTCACCTCGCCGCCCTTTTTCACCACCATCTGCGCATTGGCAAGGACCAGACGCGCATCGTCTACCCAGCAGTCGGAATATTCGAATCCGCGCACGATTTCAGGTTTAAGGACCGATTCTGAGCCAAAACGCAAACCGGTCGATCCTGGCAGGCTGGTACGTTTGCCCAGATGATCGTACATAAACAGACCGATTCGAATCATCCACGCCGGACGCAGATGCGGGCGGTGGGGCAGGCGAAAGCGCATCGGAATCGCCAGATGCGGGGCCATTTTCAGCAGCACTTCACGTTCGGCCAGGGCTTCGCTGACCAGGCGGAATTCGTAGTGTTCCAGGTAGCGCAGGCCACCGTGGATCAGTTTGGAGCTGGCGGACGAGGTCGCGCAGGCGAGATCGTTAGCTTCCAGCATCAGCACGGATAAACCGCGTCCTGCAGCATCGGCCGCAATCCCGGCACCGTTGATGCCACCGCCTATCACAATCAGATCTTTGGTTTCCATAACACCCTCACGCACTTTCGTTAAAGCTCAGAAATGTTCGATATCGCTCATAATAGCAAAGGAACGCGCTTTTGGTAACATCAAAAAAACAATTTAGAGTGATATGGATAACATAATGGCGTTTACCCGCCGCCAGGACGTACACTACGGGGTAAAATAGTGCCGCTTGATGCCCTCGCCCATCCTTCTCACTTCAGGAGAGAGTGGGGGTGAGAGGAAGCGCACCACACCTGAATATAAGATGAGAGCACCATGGATCAGTTTGAATGTATTAACGTAGAAGAAGCCCATCAGAAAATGCACCAGGGAACGGCTGTGCTGGTGGACATCCGCGATCCACAGAGCTTTGCGATGGGCCACACGCCAGGCGCGTTCCACCTGACCAACGACTCCCTGGGCGCGTTTATGCGCGATAACGACTTCGACACGCCGGTGATGGTCATGTGCTACCACGGCAACAGCAGTAAAGGTGCAGCGCAGTACCTGCTTCAGCAGGGCTACGATGCGGTTTACAGCGTTGATGGCGGTTTCGATGCCTGGCATCGTCATTTCCCGGCAGAAGTTGAATACGCGTTTGAGCGCTGATACCGCTATACTGTCCCCTTTTGTGTGGAAATAAGCGACGGCTGCCCATGTTGATGATCACCTCTTTTACCAACCCGCGCGTCGCCCAGGCGTTTGTCGACTATATGGCGACGCAGGGCGTTATTCTGACCATCCAGCAACATCATCAGACCGATGTGTGGCTGGCCGACGAGAGCCAGGCCGCGAGGGTAAATGAGGAGCTGGCGCGATTCCTTGAGAACCCTGGCGACCCGCGCTATCTGGCCGCAAGCTGGCAATCAGGCCAGACGGGCAGCGGGCTGCACTATCGTCGTTTTCCCTTCTTTGCCACCGTGCGCGAACGCGCGGGTCCGTTTACGCTGCTGCTGATGGCGGCCTGCATTATCGTGTTCATTATGATGAACGTGGTCGGCGACCAGAGCGTCATGATCGCCCTGGCATGGCCCTATGACCCTTCACTGGACGTTGACGTCTGGCGCTATTTTACCCACGCGCTGATGCACTTCTCGGTGATGCATATTCTCTTTAACCTGCTGTGGTGGTGGTACCTTGGCGGAGCCGTCGAGAAGCGTCTTGGCAGCGGGAAGCTGATTGTGATCACCGTCATCAGTGCCCTGTTGAGTGGCTATGTGCAGCACAAATTCAGCGGCCCGTGGTTTGGCGGATTATCAGGTGTTGTGTATGCCCTGATGGGCTATGTCTGGCTCAGAGGTGAGCGCGATCCTGAAAGTGGCATCTATCTGCAACGCGGGTTAATAACCTTTGCGTTAATATGGCTAATTGCCGGATGGTTTGATCTGTTTGGTATGTCTATCGCCAATGGTGCACACGTCACCGGGCTGGCCGTTGGGCTGGCGATGGCGTTTGCCGACACGCTCCATGCGCGAAAACGAACATAATTCTCAGGGATAATTGATGAAACAAACACAACGTCATGACGCCATTATCGAACTGGTTAAAAAACAGGGATATGTCAGCACCGAAGAGCTGGTCGAGCAGTTTGCCGTCAGCCCGCAGACCATTCGTCGTGACCTGAACGACCTTGCCGATCAAAACCGTATTCTGCGCCACCACGGCGGGGCGGCGCTGCCGTCCAGCTCGGTCAACACCTCATGGCATGACCGTAAAGCCACGCAAACGGCGGAAAAAGAGCGCATTGCGCGGAAAGTCGCCAGCCAGATCCCTAACGGGGCGACGCTGTTTATTGATATCGGCACCACGCCGGAAGCGGTCGCCCATGCGCTGCTGGATCATGAAAACCTGCGCGTCGTGACCAATAACCTGAATGTCGCGAATACCCTGATGCAGAAAGACGATTTCCGCATCATTCTTGCGGGCGGCGAGTTGCGCAGCCGCGACGGCGGCATCATCGGTGAAGCGACGCTCGACTTTATCTCTCAGTTCCGTCTCGATTTCGGCATTCTCGGGATCAGCGGTATCGACAGCGATGGCTCCCTGCTGGAGTTTGATTATCATGAAGTCCGCACCAAGCGCGCGATTATTGAGAATTCACGCCACGTTATGCTCGTGGTGGACCACTCCAAGTTTGGCCGTAACGCGATGGTGAATATGGGCAGCATCAGCATGGTTGATGCGGTTTATACCGACGTGATGCCGCCGGCAGGCGTGATGCAGGTGATTAAGGATAATAATCTGCAGCTGGAACTGTGCTGACGTAAAAGCAAAACGGCAACCGAAGGTTGCCGTTTTTAGTTTGTGCAAAACAGGCCGGGTGAAGGCACCCACGCGCACCGGAATTACACGCCGTACCCCATCATCTTTAGAAGCTGCTGTGCATGCTGCACCGCATCCTGACGATGGGCGACGCCCAGCTTCTGATAGAGATTGCGGATATGGGTTTTGATGGTGGTCGCCGCCACCGCCAGTTCACCGGCGATCTGCTCGTTGCTGTAGCCTGAGTAGATCAGCCCCAGCACCTGCCATTCGCGCTGAGTGAGCGGGCTGGTGCGGATCAGTTCCGGTACTTCCGGATGGTTCAGCAGACGTTCAACGAAGTTCTCATCAAAGTGCGCAAACTTATGGCGATGGTGCTGGTTAATCTCGCGCAGAATACGCTGGGCACGATGCTGATCCAGCTCTGGCAGCGTATTGAGTTGAATCAACTGTCGCAGCTGCTGGGCCATCACTTCACCTTCAATGACAAAGTGGCTGATAAACCCGGTGCGGTTCGCCAGCTGCAGCGCTTCCAGCAGGACGCGCTGGGCATCGTTTTTGCGGCCCGCCTGCCAGTAAAGCTGGTTCAGCAGAAGCAGGTTGCGGTTGAGATCGCTCATCAGACGCAGGCTGCGGGCGTTTTCATTAAGCTCTTCCAGCACGATTTCGGCAGGTTCTAATTCACCGAGCAGGATCTGGACGCGGGCAATGTTGCGCCACTGGCTCTGCAGGAAGTGGTTGTTGGCAAATTCCGGTTTAGGGGTCTGACGTAACCAGTTGGCGGCGGATTTTTTGTCGCCGGTCATCTGCCAGTAAATCACCCGCACCTTATCGGCGTTGGACACCCAGTCGCTGTGGTACTGACCGTTACCGAGCAGGTTTTCCAGACGGTTAAGGTGGTTGCGGGCGTTATCAAGATCGCCACGCGCCAGCGAGCACTGAACCAGCAGCGCCAGACACTGCAATTGCTGCTGTGGCTGGAAGCTGGAGAGAACGTCCACACCCTGACGGGCGCAGCTTTCCGCTTCATCCAGACGCGACCATGCCCAAAGGAGCTGTGCACGAATGCGCAGCAGGAACTCGTGCATCGGCAGCTGTTCCAGATGCTGCTCACGAATCAGCTGGAAGGCCTTTTCCTGATTTTCCCAGGCGGCCTGCAGGAACCCCTGCGCAAACAAAATTTCACTTTGCTGGATCAGGCTCCACAGCGCGTAATGCCAGACATCGTGGCGACGGGCCATCTGTTCAGTTTGTTGCATGAGCGAAAGGGAGCGCGTCAGCTCGCCTTTGCAGTGCAGAACTTCACCGTGTACCGAGGTGGCAACAATACGGCTGTAGAAATTGGCCAGCGGCAGTTCATCCAGCGCAACCATCGCCAGGCGCTCTGCCTCTTCCGGGTCACCGTCGTTAATCGCCACCTGCGCCCGCAGGGCGTTGAATTCGCCGTGCAGGGTGGCATCCATATCGCTTTCCATCTCCTGCTCGGCACGTGCCAGCAGGGTATTTACTTCACTGTAGCGATGCTGGCTCTGCATCAGCCAGGCCTGCAGCAGCACCAGGCGCGGATTCTCCAGCAGGCTCTCCCACGGCAGGGCTTTCAGTGACTCTTCAAGCAGCGTCAGCTCGCTGTGGTTAAACAAGCCCCATGCGTGGTTAAGGAGGATATCGCGCAGCATGCCGGCATCACCGGCGGCAAGCGCGTGGTGAATCGCCTCGCTCGGGAAACCTTGCGCCATCCAGCTTTCGGCGGCGGCGCGATGGATTTCCGGCAGTTCCGTCGCAAGCTCCCACTGACAGCGCTGGCGCAGGAAGCTGCCAAACAGTGGGTGATAGCTGAACCACTCGCCGGGATCGTCCATTCGGGTCAGGAACAGGCCCTGGCGTTCAATCTCTTCCAGCTGCAGCTGGCCGTTTTCACAGCCGGTCACGCGCACGATCAGCGCGTCGTTCATGGAACGCAGCAGAGAACTTTTGAGCAGGAAATTTCGGGTCGACGGATCAACGCTATTCAGCACTTCGTCGACGAGATAATCAGAAAGATGGCTCGCGTTAATTCCCGCCAGGCGACGCGCAGACTGGTGCGTCGGGCTGTTATTTTGCCGGGCAGAGAGAGCAATCAGCTGCAGCGCCGTCGCCCAGCCGGCGACATCATCACACAGGCGGCTGCTTTCGGAGGCCTCAATTGGCGAGTTCAGTCGGCAGTCAAAGAACTGTTTGGCTTCCTGATGGGTAAAGGCCAGCTGCTGGCTGCCGACTTCCAGCAGCTGATCGCGCACGCGCAGGTTGGCGATGCCCAGTTGCGGCAGGTTACGCGACAGCACGACCAGGGTCAGGTTTTCCGGCTGATGACGCAGGAAGAAACGCATCGATTCATGGATAACCGGGTTAGTGATGAGATGATAATCATCAATCACCACGTACAGCGGGCGATGCCATTCGGCCAGTTCGATAAACAGCTGTGAGAAAAGAGAAGACAGACTGGCGTACTGGCGCTTTTGCACCATGACCTCACTGGCAACGCAGTGTCCGTTGGTTGCCTGCTGAATGGCGGCAATCAGATAGCTGGCAAAACGCTCTTGCTGGTTATCGCCCTCATCAAGGGAGTACCAGCCAAGGTCGCTCTTACCTGCGGCCCATTGCGAAATGAGCGTTGTTTTTCCATAACCTGCAGGGCTCGTAACCAGCGCCAGTCGGAAATTATGCGCGCCGGAAAGTTTAGCCAGCAGACGCTCGCGGACCACTGTATGGTCAAGACGAACCGGGCGACTTAATTTAGACGGAATCAACATAGTTTTCACTTCACTGTGGGGAACGAGAGAATTTATTTTTTTTGCGCTTCGTAATTAATAGCTATAAGGTCGGCCAGAAAGAGAACTATTGCAAGTTATGTCTGGGTTTTGTGGCTCTGAATTTGCACTCTGTCACAAAACATTCAGGCGAGTACCGGAACTTTTCCAGAATGGCTTTAACACCGCGTCAGCGCTGGCTTGTCCCAGTGTCACACGGTTACGCTGAAACTGGTTTTAGAAAGGTATAGTGACGTCAAATTTAATAAAGTTCGGGTAAAGTTGAGTGAGATTAATAATCCCCTTAGGTAATGCCCCATTGCAGAAATATTATTCTGCGTAAGTAATCATTTCGGCGCGGATTAATTTCATTCGAAACTGTATTTCATTTTTTTGACATTCTCCCCGGTTATCTTTTTTTCTTCCTTGCACACTCACACTATGCTCTCAGAGTGGCCTTGATCACACTTTTATGCTCATCCCCGCTACTCCTCCCTGCCTAATCCCCTGCGGGATGAGGAAGAGGCGAAATGAGCCTGGCACACTAGCGCCAACATGTGTTTTCTCTCTACAGGATGCCAATTCCCTATGTCACAGCCTACCTTTAACAAAGCTCAATTCCAGGCTGCCCTGACGCGTCAGTGGCAGCGTTTTGGCCTTCACGCTGCAAACGCGATGACGCCTCACCAGTGGTGGCAGGCAGTGAGCGGTGCGCTCGCGGAGCAGCTGGATGCTCAACCGTTGGCAAAACCGGCGAAAGACCAGCGCCACGTTAACTACATCTCAATGGAGTTCCTGATTGGCCGTCTGACAGGTAACAACCTGCTGAACCTCGGCTGGTATCAGGAGGTGGGTGATGTGCTGAAAGAGCATGACATTAACCTGACCGACCTGCTGGAAGAAGAGATTGACCCGGCGCTGGGTAACGGTGGTCTGGGACGTCTGGCGGCCTGTTTCCTTGACTCGATGGCCACCGTCGGTCAGTCGGCCATTGGCTACGGTCTGAACTACCAGTACGGCCTGTTCCGTCAGTCGTTTGCTGATGGTCATCAGATGGAAGCGCCGGATGACTGGCACCGCAATACTTACCCCTGGTTCCGCCACAATGCACAGCTTGATGTGCAGGTAGGCATTGGTGGTAAAGTCACGAAGCAGGGGCTGTGGGAGCCTGCGTTTACCCTGACCGGCGAAGCCTGGGATCTGCCGGTGCTGGGCTACCGTAACGGCGTGGCGCAACCGCTGCGTCTGTGGCAGGCAAAGCACGCTCATCCCTTCAACCTGACCAAATTCAACGACGGCGATTTCCTGCGTGCCGAGCAGCAGGGGATCGACGCTGAGAAACTGACCAAAGTCCTTTACCCGAACGACAACCATCTGGCGGGCAAGAAACTGCGTCTGATGCAGCAGTACTTCCAGTGTGCCTGTTCCATTGCGGATATTCTGCGTCGTCATCACCTGGCGGGCCGCAAGCTGGCGCAGCTGCCGGACTTCGAAGTGATCCAGCTTAACGATACGCACCCGACGATTGCGATTCCTGAACTGCTGCGCGTGCTGATTGACGAGCACCAGCTGAGCTGGGATGACGCGTGGGCGATCACCAGCCGTACGTTTGCCTATACCAACCACACCCTGATGCCTGAAGCGCTGGAGTGCTGGGATGAGAAGCTGGTGAAAGCCCTGCTGCCACGTCATATGCAGATCATCAACAAGATTAACGACGCGTTTAAAAAGCAAGTGGATAAAACCTGGCCGGGCGACAAAGCGGTGTGGGCGAAGCTGGCTGTGGTACATGACAAACAGGTGCGCATGGCGAACATGTGCGTGGTGAGCGGTTTTGCGGTGAACGGTGTGGCGGCGCTGCACTCGGATCTGGTGGTGAAAGACCTGTTCCCGGAATATCACCAGCTGTGGCCGACCAAATTCCATAACGTGACCAACGGCATCACGCCGCGTCGCTGGATTAAGCAGTGCAACCCGCTGCTGGCCGGCCTGCTGGACAAAACCCTGAAGAAAGAGTGGGCCAACGATCTGGACCAGCTTATCAATCTGGAAAAGTATGCCGACGACGCTGCATTCCGCGAGCAGTACCGCGCCATTAAGCTCGAAAACAAAGTGCGTCTGGCGCATTTTGTCAAAGCGCGTACCGGCATTGAGATCAACCCGAACGCCATTTTCGATATTCAGATCAAACGTCTGCATGAGTACAAACGCCAGCACCTGAACCTGCTGCACATTCTGGCGCTGTATAAAGAGATCCGCGAGAACCCGCAGGCTGACCGCGTACCGCGCGTGTTCCTGTTTGGGGCGAAAGCCGCACCGGGCTACTACCTGGCGAAAAACATTATCCTCGCCATTAATAAAGTGGCCGCGGCCATCAATAACGATCCGAAAGTGGGTGACAAGCTGAAGGTGGTGTTCCTGCCGGACTACTGCGTCTCTGCAGCTGAGATGCTGATCCCGGCGGCGGATATCTCCGAGCAGATCTCCACGGCAGGGAAAGAAGCTTCCGGTACCGGCAACATGAAGCTGGCGCTGAACGGTGCGCTGACCGTCGGTACGCTCGACGGCGCGAACGTCGAGATCGCCGAAAAGGTGGGGGAAGAGAACATCTTTATCTTCGGCCATACCGTCGAAGAAGTGAAAGCCCTCAAAGCCAAAGGTTACGACCCGGTGAAATGGCGTAAGAAAGACAAAGTTCTTGATGCGGTTTTGAAAGAGCTGGAAAGCGGTAAGTACAGCGATGGCGATAAACATGCCTTTGACCAGATGCTGCACAGCATGGACAAACACGGCGGTGACCCGTATCTGGTCATGGCGGACTTTACGGCCTATGTGGACGCGCAAAAACAGGTCGATGTGCTGTATCGCGACCAGGAAGCGTGGACCCGGGCGTGCATTCTGAACACCGCCCGTTGCGGGATGTTCAGTTCTGACCGCTCAATCCGTGATTATCAGGCTCGTATCTGGCAGGCAAAACGCTAAGGAAGCGCGATGGAGAGTAAACGTCTGGACAGTGCCGCGCAGGCGGCGGGGATCAGCCTCAGTTACATTAATGCTCACGGCAAACCACAGTCTATTGGCGCCGACACCAAAAGACGTTTGCTGGATGCCATGCACAAGACCGACGCGAAAGCGTCGGTTGCTCCGGTGCCGAACGTGAAGGTGTTTACCGCCGGTAAGAAGATGCCGCTTACGGTAAACGGGCGCGGCGAATTTAGCTGGCTGCTCACGACCGAAGAGGGGCAACAGCACAAAGGCCATGCCACCGGTGGCAAAGCGCTTAACCTTCCGGCAAAACTGCCGGAGGGCTATCACACGTTAACCCTCACGCAGGACGACCAGCGTTTTCATTGTCGGGTGATTGTTGCGCCAAAACGCTGCTATGAGCCGCAGGCGTTGCTCGAGGGTAAAAAGCTGTGGGGGGCCTGCGTGCAGCTCTACACGCTGCGCTCTGACAGCAACTGGGGTATCGGCGATTTTGGCGACCTGAAAAAGATGCTGGCGGATGTGGGCGAGCGCGGCGGTGCGTTTATCGGCCTCAACCCCATTCATGCGCTCTATCCGGCGAACCCGGAAAGTGCCAGTCCGTACAGCCCGTCATCCCGTCGCTGGCTGAACGTGATTTACATTGACGTGAATGCCTTAGACGATTTTAAAAACAGCAGAGAGGCTCAGGCGTGGTGGAACCTCACGACCACTCAGCAGGCGCTGAAGCAGGCGCGCGAGACGGACTGGGTAGACTATGCCACCGTCACCGCACTGAAAATGGCCGCGTTACGTCTGGCGTGGAAAGGTTTTTCGCAGCGTGATGACGAGCAGATGTCGGCTTTCCGCCAGTTTGTAGCTCAGGAAGGCGAGAGCCTTTACTGGCAGGCGGCGTTCGATGCATTGCATGCTTATCAGGTAAAAGAGGACGAAATGCGCTGGGGCTGGCCGGTATGGCCGGAAGCGTATCAATCTGTCGATACGCCCGAAGTGCAGGCGTTCTGCAAAAAATATGCTGACGAGGTGGATTTCTTCCTCTGGCTGCAGTGGCTGGCTTACAGCCAGTTTGCCGCCTGCTGGCAGGTGAGCCAGGGCTATAAAATGCCGATTGGTCTGTACCGCGATCTGGCCGTTGGCGTGGCAGAAGGCGGGGCGGAAACCTGGTGTGACCGCGAGCTTTATTGCCTGAAGGCCTCCGTGGGCGCACCGCCGGATATTCTTGGCCCGCTCGGCCAGAACTGGGGCTTGCCGCCGATGGATCCGCACGTCATGGCTGCGCGGGCTTACGAGCCGTTTATCGACCTGCTGCGCGCCAACATGCAAAACTGCGGCGCGCTGCGAATTGACCACGTGATGTCCGTCCTGCGTCTGTGGTGGATCCCTTATGGTGAAACGGCTGACCACGGCGCGTATGTACAGTATCCGGTTGACGATCTGCTCTCGATCCTGGCGCTGGAGAGTAAACGTCATCAGTGCATGGTGATCGGCGAAGATCTCGGTACCGTGCCGGTTGAGATTGTCAGTAAGCTCCGCGACAGCGGTGTTTACTCCTATAAAGTGCTCTATTTTGAAAACGACCATGAGAAAACCTTCCGCGCGCCGAAAGCGTACCCTGAACAGTCAATGGCAGTCGCGACGACGCATGACCTTCCTACGCTTCGTGGCTATTGGGAAAGCGGCGATCTGACGCTCGGTAAAACGCTGGGTCTGTATCCGGATGAAGAGGTCTTACGCGGGCTGTATCAGGATCGCGAGCTGGCGAAGCAAGGGTTGCTTGATGCGTTACACAAGCATGGCTGCCTGCCGAAACGCGCCGGGCATAAGGCATCACTGATGTCGATGACGCCTACGCTCAACCGCGGATTGCAGCGCTATATTGCCGACAGCAACAGTGCCCTGCTGGGTCTGCAGCCGGAAGACTGGATTGATATGGCGGAGCCGGTAAACATTCCGGGCACCAGCTATCAGTACAAGAACTGGCGTCGCAAATTGTCCATCACGCTTGAGAAGATGTTTGCCGATGACGGGGTGAACAGACTGATTAAGGATTTGGATAAGCGCAGAAAAGCGGTGGGTAAAACGCGGTAGTCTCGCAGAGAGAAGAAAGCCGGGTAAGCGCAAGCTACCCGGCTTTTTGATATCAGATAACCATGTTCAACAGCAGAACCCCGACCAGACCACACACCGAAATAATGGTTTCCAGTGCAGACCAGGACTTGATGGTTTCACCGATAGTCAGGTTGAAATATTCCTTGAACAGCCAGAAGCCCGGATCGTTCACGTGAGAGAAAATCACGCTACCGGAACCTACCGCGATAACCATCAGCTCAGGGCTCACGCCCGTCGTCGCAATCAGCGGCGCAACGATACCACCGGCGGTGATTGCCGCAACGGTTGCAGAGCCGAGCGCGATACGCAGCACCGCAGCGATAGACCACGCCATCAGCAGCGGTGACACATTGGTTTCATGCATCATGGCCGCGATGTATTTATCCACGCCGCTGTCGACCAGCACCTGCTTGAACGCACCGCCACCACCGATAATCAGCAGCATCATGGCAATGATTTTGATGGAAGAGGTCAGCGTGTCGTTAATCTGATCCATCGAACGACCACGGTTCAGGCCGAAGGTGAACATCGCAATCAGCACCGCAATCAGCGTCGCCATCACCGGGTCGCCCAGGAACTCGGCAACGGACAGGAACGGGTGGCCTTTTGGCAGGATCATTTCCGCCACGGCACGCATCGCCATCAGGATGACCGGCACCAGAGAGGTCCAGACGCTGACGCCAAAACCAGGCATCTCTTCTTCCGTGAAGGTTTTCGCGCTGTACAGACCTTCCGGGATAGGCTTATCAATCCCTTTCAGGAAGCGGGCATAAACCGGGCCGGCCAGGATCACCGTCGGGATTGCCAGAATCGTACCGAACAGCAGGGTTTTACCCATATCGGCATGGAAGATGGTGGCGATCGCGGTTGGACCCGGGTGTGGTGGCAGGAAACCGTGCGTAACGGACAGCGCGGCGGCCATCGGTACACCGACATACAGCAGTGGAATGTTCGCTGCCGCTGCGATGGTGAACACCAGTGGCAGCATCAGCACGAAGCCCACTTCATAGAACAGTGCGAAACCGACGGTAAACCCGGTTAACACAACCGCCCACTGAATATTCTTCTTACCAAATTTGGCAATCAGCGTGGTGGCAATACGCTGGGCGCCCCCACAGTCCGCCAGCATTTTGCCGAGCATAGCGCCAAAGCCCATGATCAGTGCCAGGCTACCAAGCGTGCCCCGCCGACACCGGCTTTAATGGAGCTGATGACTTTCACCAGCGGCATCCCTTGCATCAGACCGACTGCAAGTGCCACCAGAACCAGAGCGATAAACCCGTTCATTTTGAAACGGATCATCAAGAGCAGTAATAACACAACACCGATAGCAACGATGACTAATGGCATGATTGACCTGGCCTTTGAATTGTTATGGGTAACGTCATTGTTTCAACGACAAATTCCGATTGTCCCAACTGGGAACAGAGTGTTAACGGCACTAATACTGTTGCCTTGGAAACTATTAAGTTTAGTCGGCTGTTATGAAGGTGCTTAGTGCCCACGAGAATGATACGGGTAACATGTCGTGGTTGAGAATCACCCTGGGGGGCTAAATTTGAATTATGAGACGCAGGTCAACATATGGGGAGGCAAGGCAGGGAGGGGAAAGCAGGCCCGGTAAGCATAGCGCCACCGGGCAAAAGCAGGCGGGCGCTTAGTAGTAAGAGTGCTCGCCGCGCTGGTGTTCGGTCAGATCGCGCACACCTTTCAGTTCCGGGAATTCGTTCAGCAGCTGCTTCTCGATCCCTTCTTTCAGCGTGACATCAACCATTGAACAACCGTTACAGCCGCCGCCGAATTGCAGGATCGCCAGGCCGTCTTCAGTGATTTCCATCAGGGAAACACGACCGCCGTGGCCCGCCAGCTGTGGGTTGATCTGAGACTGCAGCAGGTACTCGACGCGCTCCATCAGTGGGGCATCGTCAGACACTTTACGCATTTTGGCGTTTGGTGCTTTCAGGGTCAGCTGAGAACCCAGCTGATCGGTGACGAAGTCGATCTCCGCATCTTCAAGATACGGTGCGCTCAGCTCATCAACGTAAGCCGTGAGCTGTTCAAATTTAAGGGCAGTGTCAGTCGCTTCCACTGCGTCCGGAGGACAATAAGAGACACCACATTCTGCATTCGGAGTGCCTGGATTGATCACAAACACGCGGATCTGCGTCCCTTCTTCCTGATTTGCCAGCAGTTTGGCAAAGTGCGCTTGTGCAGAATCGGAAATACGGATCATAGCTTTGGCCTAATAGTTGACTAAATTACCTGGGTATAATCATACGCCCATTGAAGAAGGGCTACAAGGTACGGCACAGACACCATACCTGAACCGACGCGGCGCCGCTTTGCAAAAGCAGTCGGGAAAGTTCAGCAACGGTACTGCCTGTGGTGACGACATCATCCACAATCGCGATATGGAGGCCTTTGACCGGGAATTCAAGACGAAAGGCATTTTTGAGGTTCCTTTTGCGAAGTCGGGCCGTGAGCTGATGCTGGATGGCCGTATTATGGACGCGTTTGAGCGCACGGGCGTCGTACCGGCAACCGAGCCATCGGGCGAGCGGGCGGCAGAGCAGGTCACTTTGGTTATAGCCGCGTCGCCAGTGTCGGCGACGGTATAAAGGCACGTTAACCACCATGTCGATGTTCGGCAGGCCGCGGGTGCGTCGCGCCTGTAAAACGGCCAGCAGTAACAGGCGGGCGAGGGGACGCGCCAGCACACTCTGGCCGGCAAACTTCAGCGCATGAATAAGGCCGCTTAACGGCGCAACATAATCATCCACAGCCACCAGGGCACACCACGGCGGCGCTTTTTTCAGGCAGCGGCCGCAGGGAACGTCTCGCCCGGTGGCATTTAGCCCACACTGCGGACACGTCATCGCCTGCCTTTTCAGCGAGCGGGTGCAAACGGAGCAGACGCCCCATGCGCTGAGGGCAAGCGGCATCCGGCATAGCCAGCACAAGCCAGGCACTGTTAACATGTGCAACCTCCATGTGAAAAAAGAGAACAGTAACTGATGAAGACGCTGTGGTGGCAGACCGTAGGGACGGGAAATTGCCATCTTGTGCTGCTGCACGGATGGGGCCTGAATGCCGAAGTATGGAATTGCATAACCGGGGAACTCGCCTCGCAATTTACCCTGCATCTGGTGGATTTACCGGGCTTTGGCCGCAGCCGCGGCTTTGGGGCAATGTCGGTTGAGGAGATGGCGCAGCAGGTGCTGGACGCTGCGCCGCAACACGCCATCTGGCTGGGCTGGAGCCTGGGCGGGCTGGTGGCGAGCCAGATTGCGTTGACCCATCCCGAGCGCGTGCGTGCGCTGGTCACGGTAGCCTCGTCACCGTGCTTCAGTGCAAAGCACGACTGGCCGGGCATAAAACCGGATGTGCTGGCCGGGTTCCAGAAACAGTTGAGCGAAGACTTCCAGCGGACCGTTGAGCGTTTCCTGGCCCTGCAGACAATGGGAACCGACACCGCGCGTCAGGATGCCAGAGCGCTGAAGCAGACCGTGCTTTCCCTGCCGATGCCGGACGTTGAGGTGCTTAACGGGGGGCTTGAGATCCTCAAAACCGTCGATTTGCGTGAGCCGCTGGCCGCGCTGGCGATGCCGCACCTGCGTATCTACGGCTACCTCGACGGGCTGGTGCCGCGCAAAGTGGTTCCAGTGCTGGATTCACTCTGGCCACAAAGTGAGTCTCTGGTGATAAATAAAGCCGCGCATGCGCCGTTTATCTCTCATCCGGCGGAGTTTTGTTCAGCGCTCGTTGCGTTAAGTCAACGTTTAGACTGATTATTTTCTATCCAGCCTGGAAAAAGTTTCACACCGCAACCATACTCCAGATGTCGTTGCGGTTGTTCTGCCTACGATAATCAAAACAACAATCCTATGGAGAGTCAGGCTATGAAACTTGTTACAGGTATCGTCACTTCTCTGGTTATTGGGTCACTTTCATTTGGCGCCTTTGCGGCACAAGAGCTGGAAAAAGATAAAGTTGCCGGGATGAATCTGACCAAAGTTGGTGAGATTTCTACGTCTGACACGACCGCGCCGATGGACGCCAAAAAAGAGCTGTCTAAGAAAGCGGATGAGCTGGGTGGGAAGTACTACGTCGTCACCAGTGCAGAAAAACAGACCAAAAACGTGCGCGCAACGGCGGACGTCTATAAGTAATACGATAATGCCGGGCAGCGATGCCCGGCTTTATGCGCGCAGTGCCCACCACTCTCTGAGGCAGGCTTTTCCTTCCGGGCAGCTTTTACAACTGCCGGACAGGCAGCCCTCCGCCTCTTCCTGAATACGCACCGCTTTTCCCATGGCTTCCAGTCTTTCCAGCATGGCATCGATCATCGGCTGCGGCGTATGCAGGGTGAGGCTTAGCTGTTTCGCCTCCATTCGCCCTTGTAACGCCAGCAGGTCACGTACCTGAATCAACGATGCCATGGCTTACCCCTTAGTGACAGTCGCCCGCCGGGCTGTTGCAGCAGGTGGCAGCCGTTTTGCGGTTTGCCAGCAGGTTGATATCAACCCGGCTGCGTGCCCGGCGTAGCAGGCCGAGAACGAGCACGTTAAACAGCACAACCGCCAGGATGCACACCAGGCTATACCGCGGATGCTGGCTAAAGTTAACGGTCTGATAAAAGAGCGTCGCCAGAGAGTACGCGATGTTGAGCCCCCACAGAATGGAGAAGCCCATCCAGCCACGGCTGGACTCGCGGGCAATCGCACCCATGACGGAGATGCACGGAATATAGAGCAGAACAAAGATGAGGTAGCTGTAGGCCGCAGAGGCGCTGCCAAATTTCTCGCTCATCACGCCCATGGCACCCGTTGCCATTTCGCCGTCACCTTTACTGGCCTCAATAGGGTTCGCCAGCACACTCAGGCTAAAGGTGTCTTTCAGGCTCTGCCATGTCTCTTCGACGGCGCCCAGCAGTTCGTTACCGAGATGAAACTCTGCCGGATTGAACGCTTGCTCCTGGATGTTCTCCGCGGTGTAGAGCGTATTCAGGGTCCCGACGACCACCTCTTTCGCCATCGCACCGGTGAACAGACCGACGGTCGCCTGCCAGTTATCGTCATGGACGCCGATCGGTTTGAAGACCGGGGTTATGACGCGGCTGACGGAGGCGAGGGCGGAGTCGTTGATGTTATCCGCAGCCTGTCCGCTCAGGGTGAAGCTGTTCAGCGCGCTCAGGAAAATACTCACGATAACAATCACTTTACCGGCACGCAGGACGAAGCCTTTCAGGCGCTGCCAGGTCTGGATCACCAGGCTTTTAAGATGGGGGACGTGGTAGACCGGCAGTTCCATAACGAACGGCGACGCTTCGCCGCGCATGATGGTGTGTTTCAGCATCAGCCCCGTGAGAATGGCCATGACGATACCCAGCACGTACAGCGAGAAGACCGCCAGCGCCCCCTGCTGCCCAAAGAAGGCCGCGGCAAAGACCGCGAAGATAGCCAGTCGCGCACCGCAGGACATAAACGGTGCCATCATGATGGTCATCAGACGTTCACGCGGCGCATCCAGCGTACGGGCACCCATAACCGAGGGCACGTTACAGCCGAAGCCCACGATCAGCGGCACGAAGGATTTGCCCGGCAGACCGAGCGCCTGCATCAGGCGATCCATGACGAAGGCGGCGCGCGCCATGTAACCGGAATCCTCAAGGAAGGAGAGGAACAGATACATCATGCCGATTTGCGGCACCAGAGGCAGTACGGTGTTGATACCACCGCCAATCCCCTGGGCAAGGAAGATGGTCAGCCATTCCGGGAAATGCAGGGTGTAACCCACCCACTGAATGCCATGAACAAAGATAGCAACGGAACCGGCATCGAAAATCGGCTGGAGTGCGCCACCAATGTTAATGGCGAGCAAGAACATCAGGTACATCACCAGCAAGAAGACCGGCAAACCGAGGAAGCGGTTAAGCACAACCTTATCTACGGCCGCGGTGAAGCGGCTCGGTTCCGCCGTCAGGGCGTTACTGACCACGTCGCAAATCGCGGCGATGGCCTGATAGCGAGCATCAGCGATATGCAGGGCCGGATCATCCAGCTCGTCGCTCAGACGGGCGAGGACCACGTCCAGTTTATCTGCCGCATGACCAGCATAGGCGCGGCTGTAGATATCCCCTTCCAGCATTTGCAGGCCGAGCCACAGGCGCTGTTTCGCGGGCATGCTTTGGTCCATCTCTTGTGCCAGCAGATCCGCTTCGCGCAGAAGTGGCTGGGCGTAGTGCACCAGCTCAACGTTACGATTTCCCGCGTGGCGATCGATAGCCAGTTTCAGGGCATCAATACCGCGGGCGCGCGTCGACACCAGCGGAACGACCGGGCACCCCAGCCGTGCGGAGAGGGCATCGACGTCGATACGCAGTTTCTGTTTCTCTGCAATGTCGAGCATGTTGAGCGCCACGATGCAGGGAATGCCCAGCTCCAGCAGCTGCAGCGTCAGGTAGAGGTTACGCTCAAGGTTTGAGGCATCAACCACGTTGATGAGCAGATCCGCGTCGCCGCTAAGAATATAGTGGCAGGCAATCTGCTCATCGAGCGAAGTTTGCGAGGAGATCGTGGTTAAGGAGTACGTGCCGGGCAGGTCAACCAGCGTGACCTGGTGATCTGTTGTTGAGAACAGGCCTTCTTTACGTTCAACCGTTACGCCAGCCCAGTTACCGACGCGCTGGCGCGCACCCGTGAGCTGGTTAAATAGCGTTGTCTTGCCGGAATTAGGATTGCCAATTAAGCCAATAGTTAATTTTTTCATTTTTCTGGACTCACTGAAACCGCTGGCTTGTTATCGGGATAAGGCTTCGACTTCTATTAATGCGAGATCTTTTTTACGCAATACCAGATTTACGCGTCGGGTTTCGATATGCACCGGATCACCTAACGGGGCGACGCGCACGACCTGAAATGACGAGCCGGGCAGCATGCCCAGCGACAGCAGCTTTTGTCGATAGGCCGGGCTAATTTCGTGGGTAAAACCGGTAATTTTCCATGCACTGTCTGGAGTGAATTGCATAATGCCTGATTCCACGAGAGGTTAAAATATCTACTATGGGATGATAATGAGAATAGTTTTTATCAGCAATAATAAAACTGTGACGGAATGTTGTTTGCGGTATTAATTTACGGCCTGTTTGACCTTGCTCAATATTTACTGATTCTGCGGCAGGGAGAGGAAAGACTTATTTGTTAATAGTGTGATCACTGGTAGTTGAAATATAGATATACAACCGGTTTCATATTTTACAATTAATTTCGGCGGGATAACGGCCCGGTGAGTGACGCATCACCGGGCCTTTTTTATGCGGTTAGCGTTTCTTACCCATTGCTGCCGCCAGCGCATCCATCATGGCGCTGTTGCCCGCAGGCTGGGCGTCACGTCCGCGTGGCTTCGCCGCTTTTGCGGCCGGGCGCTGCTGCTCGCGTCCGCCGCCGTTACTGCCGCGGCGCGCGTTGGTTTCACCTGGCTGCTCGTCCAGACGCATCGTCAGGGCGATACGCTTACGCTGCAGATCCACTTCCATCACCTTCACCTTCACAATGTCGCCCGCTTTGACCACGGTATGCGGATCTTCAACGAATTTATCGGCAAGGGAAGAGATGTGGACCAGACCGTCCTGGTGCACGCCGATATCGACAAACGCGCCAAAGTTGGTGACGTTAGTGACCGCCCCTTCGAGTACCATGCCCGGAAGCAGATCATTCATGGTTTCAACGCCGTCGGCGAAGGTCGCGGTTTTAAACTCAGGACGCGGATCGCGGCCCGGTTTTTCCAGCTCTTTGATGATGTCCGTGACCGTCGGCACCCCGAACTGTTCGTCGGTAAAATCGACCGCCTTCAGGTTGCGCAGCGCGCTGCTGTCGCCCATCAGGTCTTTCAGCGCCTGCTGGGTTGCGGCCAGAATGCGTTCCACTACCGGGTACGCTTCCGGGTGAACGGTTGAGGCATCCAGCGGGTTATCGCCGTGGTTGATGCGCAGGAAGCCCGCGCACTGCTCAAACGCTTTTGGCCCCAGACGGCTCACCTTCAGCAACTGCTGGCGGTTCTGGAACTGGCCGTTTTCATCACGCCAGGCAACGATGTTTTGCGCCATCATGCGGGTTAAGCCCGCCACGCGGGTCAGCAGGGGAACAGAGGCCGTGTTCAGGTCAACGCCGACGGCGTTTACGCAGTCTTCCACGACCGCATCCAGCTTACGGGCCAGCTGAGTCTGGCTCACGTCATGCTGATACTGGCCGACGCCGATGGATTTCGGGTCGATCTTAACCAGCTCCGCCAGCGGATCCTGCAGACGACGGGCGATAGAAACTGCACCGCGCAGGGAAACGTCCAGGTCCGGGAACTCCAGGGCGGCCAGTTCAGACGCTGAATAGACGGAAGCGCCCGCCTCGCTGACAATCACTTTCTGTGCGGTGACTTTCGGGAACTGTTTCTGCACGTCGAGGTAGAAACGCTCGGTTTCACGGGAGGCCGTACCGTTGCCGATGGCTACCAGCTCCACGTTGTATTTCTCGCACAGCGCCGCAACCACGACGGCAGCCTTCGCCGCCTGGCCGGTATGCGGATAAATGGTGTCGGTAGCCACCAGCTTGCCGGTACCGTCAACCACGGCCACTTTTACGCCGGTACGCAGACCCGGATCGAGACCCATGGTGGCGCGCAGGCCGGCAGGTGCGGCCATCAGCAGGTCGTGCAGGTTACGGGCGAAGACGTTGATTGCTTCGTCTTCGGCGCGTTCACGCACGGTGCCCATCAGTTCGGTTTCGAGGTGCATCAGCACCTTGATGCGCCACGTCCAGCTCACCACGCCTTTGCGCCAGCTGTCTGCCGGCGCGTTGTTCAGGCAAAGGCCGAGGTGGTCGATAATGATCTGCTCGCAGTGGCTCTCTTTTGGTGGCTCGTCAAACTGTGGGTCGGCATTCAGGGAGAGCTGGAGCACGCCTTCGTTGCGGCCGCGGAACATCGCCAGCGCGCGGTGTGAAGGGGTGGTAGAGATGGGTTCGTGATGATCAAAATAATCGCGGAACTTGGCGCCTTCTTCCTCTTTCCCGCTGACCACGGTAGAGACGATGTGGGCGTTTTTCCACAGATAGTCACGCACTTTCGCGAGCAGGGCGGCATCTTCAGAGAAGCGCTCCATCAGAATGTAGCGCGCGCCGTCGAGTGCGGCTTTGGTGTCTGCAACCCCTTTATCGGCATCGATAAACTTCGCGGCTTCGGTTTCCGGGTCGTGGGACGGTTCGTTCCACAGCAGTTCGGCCAGCGGCTCCAGGCCTGCCTCAATGGCAATCTGTCCACGGGTACGGCGCTTCGGTTTGTACGGCAGATAAAGGTCTTCGAGTTCGGTTTTGCTCAGGGTGCCGTTGATTGCGGTTTCCAGCTCGCTGGTCAGTTTTCCCTGTTCGCCGATGGATTTGAGGATCGCCTGACGACGGTCTTCCAGTTCGCGCAGGTACCCGAGACGGGTCTCCAGGTTACGCAGCTGCGTGTCATCCAGACCGCCGGTGACTTCCTTACGATAACGTGCAATAAACGGCACGGTGTTCCCTTCATCAAGCAGGCGAACGGCAGCTTCTACCTGTTCGGCTCTGGCCTGAAGTTCACCCGCAATAATGCGGCAGAGCGAATCTTTCATCATGGCTTTATCATCTGTTGAGTCGAAAAAATCAGGGGATAGTTATACGGGCTGACACGGCAAAATGCCAGCCGCGGAGGGCGCTCTCGGACTATTTAACGTACGTAATTTCGTTGACGTACCAGCTGGCTTCGCCGCCAGGGGTCTGAACAACGGCCAAATCGCCCACTTCCTTTTTCAGCAGCGCACGGGCCATTGGTGAGTCGATAGAGATGTAATCCTTACGACCAAAAATTTCGTCATAGCCGACGATACGAAAACGCAGGGTGTCGCCATCGTCGTTCTCAATCTCGACCCACGCGCCGAAAAACACTTTGCCTTCCTGCTGTGGGGAGTAATCGACTATTTTGAGGTTCTCAAGGCATTTGGTCAGATAGCGGACCCGGCGGTCGATTTCACGTAACCGTTTTTTGTTGTACTGGTAGTCAGCATTTTCACTGCGATCGCCCAGGCTTGCGGCCCAGGTCACTTTCTTGGTCACTTCAGGACGCTCTTCGCGCCACAGGTAATCCATCTCTTTTTTGAGTTTCTCATACCCTTCGCGGGTGATCAGGGGCGTTTTCATGGGGTGACCTTAAGACTCGACATCATTGCATTCTTTGCGCACATTACGTATCACGTAGTCTAACAGACAACGTTAATAATGATTTATGTGATGAAATGTGCAGATAAGCTGCTGTTAAATATGCTTTGTAACAATTTCGACTAGAATTTATACCAGAATTAGCTGGTCGAACACGTGCACTTTTTTAGAATACGCTGTTATTAGACTATCCGAACCTTTGGGAGTACACACAATGCAAGAGAACTACAAAATTCTGGTCGTGGATGACGACATGCGCCTGCGTGCGCTGCTTGAGCGTTATCTGACCGAGCAGGGCTTCCAGGTTCGTAGCGTGGCCAACGCTGAGCAGATGGACCGTCTGCTGACCCGCGAATCATTCCATCTTATGGTACTCGACCTGATGCTGCCTGGTGAAGACGGGCTTTCCATTTGCCGCCGTCTGCGTAGCCAGAGCAACCCTATGCCGATCATCATGGTGACGGCGAAAGGGGAAGAGGTTGACCGCATCGTTGGTCTGGAAATCGGCGCTGACGACTACATTCCAAAACCGTTCAACCCGCGTGAACTGCTGGCCCGTATTCGCGCCGTGCTGCGCCGTCAGGCGAACGAACTGCCTGGCGCACCGTCGCAGGAAGAAGCGGTGATTGCGTTTGGTAAGTTCAAGCTCAATCTCGGTACCCGTGAGATGTTCCGTGAAGATGAACCTATGCCGCTCACCAGCGGTGAGTTCGCGGTGCTGAAAGCGCTGGTCAGCCACCCGCGTGAGCCGCTTTCACGTGACAAGCTGATGAACCTGGCGCGCGGCCGTGAATACTCCGCAATGGAACGTTCCATTGACGTGCAGATCTCCCGTCTGCGCCGCATGGTGGAAGAAGATCCGGCGCATCCTCGTTATATTCAGACCGTATGGGGTCTGGGCTACGTGTTTGTCCCGGACGGCGCTAAAGCATGAGGCGAATGCGCTTCTCTCCGCGAAGCTCATTTGCCCGTACGCTGTTACTGATTGTCACCCTGCTGTTCGTCAGCCTGGTGACAACCTATCTGGTGGTGCTGAACTTTGCGATCCTGCCGAGCCTCCAGCAGTTCAATAAGGTTCTGGCATACGAAGTGCGTATGCTGATGACCGATAAACTGCAACTGGAGGACGGCACGCAGTTAGTTGTTCCCCCGGCGTTTCGCCGTGAAATCTACCGTGAGCTGGGTATTTCGCTTTACTCCAACGAAGCGGCAGAAGACGCTGGCCTGCGCTGGGCGCAGCATTATGAGTTCCTCAGCCAGCAGATGGCGCAGCAGTTAGGTGGCCCGACGGAAGTGCGCGTTGAGGTCAACAAAAGCTCACCGGTCGTCTGGCTGAAAACCTGGCTGTCACCCAATATCTGGGTGCGCGTCCCGCTGACCGAAATTCATCAGGGTGACTTCTCACCGCTGTTCCGTTACACCCTTGCCATTATGCTGCTGGCGATAGGCGGCGCGTGGCTGTTTATTCGTATACAGAACCGACCGCTGGTCGACCTGGAGCACGCTGCGCTGCAGGTCGGTAAAGGGATTATTCCTCCGCCACTGCGTGAGTACGGCGCCTCAGAAGTGCGTTCCGTGACGCGGGCCTTTAACCATATGGCGGCCGGCGTGAAGCAGCTGGCAGACGACCGTACGCTGCTGATGGCGGGCGTGAGCCATGACCTGCGCACGCCGCTCACGCGTATCCGTCTGGCGACGGAAATGATGGGCGAAGAGGATGGTTATCTTGCGGAGTCCATTAACAAGGACATCGAAGAGTGTAACGCCATCATCGAGCAGTTCATTGACTACCTGCGTACCGGGCAGGAGATGCCGATGGAGATGGCCGATCTGAATGCGGTACTCGGTGAAGTGGTCGCGGCGGAAAGCGGCTACGAGCGGGAAATCGATACCGACCTGCAGGCCGGTGAAATTCAGGTGCGGATGCACCCGCTTTCCATTAAACGTGCAGTGGCCAATATGGTGGTTAACGCGGCCCGTTATGGCAATGGCTGGATTAAAGTCAGCAGCGGGTCTGAGCTCAACCGCGCCTGGTTCCAGGTCGAAGATGACGGTCCGGGCATTAAGCCAGAGCAGCGTAAGCATCTGTTCCAGCCGTTTGTGCGGGGCGATAGCGCGCGCAGTACCAGCGGAACCGGCTTAGGCCTGGCGATTGTGCAGCGTATTGTGGATAACCATAACGGCTTGCTGGAGATTGGGACCAGTGAGCGGGGTGGTTTAAGCATTCGCGCATGGTTACCGGTACCGGTGACGCGCGGGCAGGTGAGAGAGAGTTAAAAAAGGGTGGCAAAAGCCACCCTTTTTTTTGCAGGTCGTGTCAGCTGTTACAGCTTCGGACCCGCACTCACCAGCGCTTCACCTGCCGGGGTATCGGTATACTTCTCGAAGTTCTCAATAAACAGTTTCGCCAGCGATTCTGCTTTCTCACGCCACTGCTCCGGTGAACCGTAGGTATTGCGTGGGTCGAGAATACGGGTCTCTACGCCCGGCAGCGCCGTCGGGATTGCCAGATCAAACATCGGCAGCGTGAAGGTTTCGGCGTTATCGAGTGAACCATCCAGAATGGCGTCGATAATGGCGCGGGTATCTTTGATGGAGATACGTTTGCCGGTGCCGTTCCAGCCGGTATTCACCAGGTACGCCTGTGCACCGGACGCCTGCATGCGTTTGACCAGCACTTCCGCGTACTGCGTCGGGTGCAGCGACAGGAACGCTGCGCCGAAGCAGGCGGAGAAGGTTGGCGTTGGCTCCGTCACGCCGCGCTCGGTACCGGCCAGTTTGGCGGTAAAACCAGACAGGAAGTGGTACTGCGTCTGGCTGGCGGTCAGGCGGGACACCGGAGGCAACACGCCGAACGCATCTGCCGTCAGGAAAATCACCTTCGTCGCGTGGCCCGCTTTTGACACCGGCTTCACGATGTTGTCGATGTGGTAGATAGGGTAAGACACGCGGGTGTTTTCGGTTTTCGAAGCATCGTCGAAGTCGATCGTTCCATCGGCACGCACGGTGACGTTTTCCAGCAGCGCATCGCGGCGGATGGCATGGAAGATATCTGGCTCCGCTTCTTCAGACAGGCGAATGGTCTTCGCGTAGCAGCCCCCCTCGAAGTTAAACACGCCGTCATCATCCCAGCCGTGCTCGTCATCGCCAATCAGACGACGTTTCGGATCGGTAGAAAGGGTGGTTTTACCGGTGCCGGACAGGCCGAAGAACACCGCCACATCCCCTTTTTCACCGACGTTTGCCGAACAGTGCATGGAGGCGATACCGCGCAGCGGCAGCAGGTAGTTCATCACCGAGAACATCCCTTTCTTCATTTCGCCGCCGTACCAGGTACCGCCGATCAGCTGAATACGCTCGGTCAGGTTAAAGGCGATGAAGTTTTCGGAGTTAAGACCCTGCTCTTTCCACTGTGGGTTCGTGCATTTCGCCCCGTTCATCACGATGAAGTCAGGGGTGAAATCCTGCAGCTCTTTGTCGTCAGGACGAATAAACATGTTTTTCACGAAATGCGCCTGCCAGGCCACTTCAGTGATAAACCGCACGGAAAGGCGGGTATCGGCGTTAGCGCCGCAGAAAGCATCAACGATGAACAGACGCTTACCGGAAAGTTGATGGGTAACGAGCCCTTTCAGATGCTGCCAGGTTTCCGGAGAGAGCGGTTTGTTATCGTTCTTCCCTTTGCCTTTATCAGCCCACCACAGCGTGTCGCGGGTGGTCTCGTCTCGGACGATGTATTTATCTTTCGGCGAACGACCGGTAAAGATACCGGTATCGACGGCGATAGCACCAAGGTTAGTCAACACACCTCGCTCGTATCCTTCCAGTGCTGGATTGAGCTCTTCCTGATACAGCGTATCGTAATCGGGGTTGTAGACGATTTCCTGGACGTCGTGAATACCATAAGCCTTGAGATCTTGCGGGGTTAAACCAGTAACACGCATATCACTGCTCCTTAGCCAATATGTACTGTCTGAAATTGTAGGGTTTTTGTGAGGTTGTTAACCGCGACGGGGCTCATAGATTTACGCATCTGGACAAAACCCTTACTAACGGAAAACGCTGCGACTCCAGTCACAGGGCAGGCGGATTATCGCAGGAATCGCTTTTTGGTTGGGGAAAATGTTCCGAAAAGGTTAATGGCTGGTGATTTTATCGGAAGGAATGTGAATGTAATCGCATACACGTAAGAAAATTACGTAAGAGTTACAGTGTTAAAAACGATTCAGCCAGAGAAGGCTTTTTTGCACTTTGCCCTCTCGCAAAAGGGAGAGGGCAAGGTGAGGGCAGGCTTTGCTTAGTGGACCTGAGGATCCGCCGGGGAGGCGTTGTTGCGGATCTCAGCAATATCCATCGAATTGAACACGTAGTGCGTACCGCAGTAGTCACAGTGCATATCGATTTCGCCGTCTTCCGCCATGATGCTGTCGATCTCTTCATCCGGCAGGGTCTTCAGCGCGCCAGCGCAGCGTTCACGTGAACAGGTGCACTTAAATTCCACCGACTGTGGGTCGTAAACCGTCACTTCTTCTTCGTGATAAAGACGCCACAGGACATCGGTCGCCGACAGGGTGAACAGCTCTTCTGCTTTGACGGTTTCCGTCAGAGTCGCGAGGTGCTCGAAGTCGTTGGTCTGCGCGTCCTGCGCAGGCAGAACCTGCAGCAGCATACCGCCAGCAGCAGGCTGACCGTCTACTTCACCGGTTCGGATGAACAGACGCGTCGGCAGCTGTTCAGAACGCATGAAGTAATCTTCCAGGCAGGCCGCCAGTGTATCGCCTTCGAGGCCAACCACGCCCTGATAGCGCTCACCTTCCTCCGGGGAGATGGTGATGACCAGATAGCCATTACCCACCAGCGTTTTCAGGTCCGCGTTTTCAGGAACATCGCCCTGTACGCGCGCCACGCCACGCATCTGCTGCTGGTTATTACCGTTGATGACCGCCAGGGTCATAGGGCCATCACCCTGCAACTGCACGGTGATATCCCCGGCAAATTTCAGGGTGGCAGTCAGCAGGCTGGTGGCAACCAGCAGTTCGCCCAACAGGGTTTTCACCGGCAGCGGGTAGTTGTGGTTTTCCAGAATCTGTTTCCAGGTTTCGGATACGGTGACCAGCTCGCCGCGCACGGCGAATTGTTCAAACAGATAGCGGTGTAATTGGTCGTGTTGGGCCATAATAGTCTCTCGTGCAGGTGAGGGTTACTCGGTCTCACCGTGTTTAAATTTCATCAGATCGCGGCGCTCTTTTTTATCCGGACGCCGGTCCGGGTGGGGCATTGTCAGCGCATTCATTTTGCGCGCCAGCGCGGTCTTCTCGCGTTTTTCAATGCTCTCAGCCGTCTCTTCATACAGCAGGACGGCTTCGGTTGCGGGCCGTCGTTGTTCAGTAATGGCTTTAATCACCACGGTACGTTCATCGTTGCCCTGACGCAGCGTTAAGGTGGCATTCAGTTCGACCAGCTTGCTCGGTTTGCTGCGCTGGCCGTTGTAATGCACTTTACCGCCGTCGATCATGTCGCGGGCAAGGGCGCGCGTTTTATAAAAACGGGCCGCCCACAGCCATTTATCCAGTCTTACCCCTTCAGAGGGTTTTTCTTTCATGGCCTCTCCTTCACGGTCAGTGAGGGGATCATCTGGCGATAGTCGTTCAGCCCCGGATGGCGCAGATAGCTTTTTTCAGCCAGGCCTGAGTCAGGGTTGGTAACGCCCAGACAATAGCGAATGCCAAACCTGGCCGCGGAATCCAGAATAGGCTCGCTGTCATCAATAAACAGCGTGCGTTCCGGCTGCAAACCGGTCTCTTCCGCCACCGCATGCCACAACCGCTGATCCTCTTTCGGATAACCAAATGTGTGGGTGGAAAGTAATAAATCAAGGTGCGAAGCAAGACCCGTATGCTCCAGCTTCACGGCCAGATTGTGAGGATGGGCGTTGGTCAGCAAGATACGGCGCTTGCCGCTCGCTTTCAGCGCATCCAGAAAAGGCACGGTATCCTCACGCAGTACGGCGCGCGGGCCCTGGGCGGTGGTCATGGCACAAATATCCAAACCGAGGCGCTCGCTCCAGTAGTCAAGACAGTACCAGTTTAGCGTATGCTGCACCGCGCTATATTGCGAACGAATGAATTCCTGCGCTTCTGCCGGGGAGATCCCCTGCTGTTCACCATAGGTTTCCGGAACCAGCTTTTGCCAGAAATAGTTATCAAAGGCGAGATCGAGCAGCGTGCCGTCCATATCCAGCAGAACGGTATCAACCTCCTGCCAGGCGATATCAAGATGCATAAGGGGGAACTCCAGCCTGAAGAAACGTGCGCGACAGGGTAGCACATCTTGTCGCGCATCGACGTTATCAGATCAGGCTCTCAGAGGAGGGGATCAGCTTAGGGTTAAGGCAATTTTCGTAATACTGCTGGATGTCGGCAAGCCTGGTGCGTGAGCGCTGATAGCGACGCAGCGCCATAAAACCGTTCCAGCAAATGCATACCAGCATCGCAATCATCAGCAGCGAGGTGCCGATGTAGCGCCACAGGCCTGCGCTGTCCGGCATGCGGTGCAGGCCGATGTGGCGCGTGCCGTTGGCATCGGTAAAGATACTCGTCACAATCCCTTCAGCGCTAAACGGCGTCTGCATCAGCATCTGCGCCAGGCGCTGGAACTGGCCCCACTGTTCCTGAGCCGGGTAGTCATAAAGTGCGACCTGCGGGTATGGCTGATCGACCAGGTCGCTCCCTTCATCACTGACGATCACAAAGCCGCCCGGTGCCGGGCTGTTCAGCGCCTGCGCCGCGCGGGTGGTTTCGCGCATCACGAAGGGTGCGGTTGACGTGGCGACCAGATTATCCAGCGACTCGGCGCTGACCGGACGCAGCAGCACGTTAACGCCATCCAGCCGGCCCGCTTCCGCGCGTTTCACCAGCGAATCCCAGTCTTTACTGTTACCCAGGTTTACAAGGGCGTTTTTGAGACGTACGCATTCGTCCTGAGCGGAACACAAATCCTGTGTTTTCAGGACGATGTCACCAAAGTCGTCCAGAAGCACCATCCCCGATTTCTGAATGGCCGAGCGCAGGGCAGGGCTCACGCGTGAGTCGTCATCGGGTTTCGGGTGCAGCTGGCGGTTGACCGTCTGGGTAAGCGACGTGGCTTTATTAACAACCTCAGATTCAGGCAGCGGCAGCGGCGGCGCATCATTCCAGATAATTTGCGAGCAATCGAACGGCATGAACGGCGAGCTCTGACGCGTATTCCATGCGCCAGGCGTATGAATGTTACACATCCCGGTGCCCTTCAGGCGCAGCGTATCACCGACCCGCACGCCAGCCTCGTCCAGTTGGTTGACGCTGGTTGCCTCAATGGTTTGCGCCCCTTTTATCCATGACAGGGTAAATTTAATGGGCATATCCAGCGGGACAAACAGCAGAAGCATGATAAAGACCAGTGCTGCCCCCCCGGCAATGACCGCACTGCGTAACCAGTGCTGAAGCGGGAAATTTTTTACTTCATCATGCAGGGATAAAAAGCGCCCCTGGCGCACCACATGGCGGTCAAGGTAGATATCGATATCGGTTTTCTGCCCTAAATCCTGGGCAATCCACGGCTGCCAGTGGCGCGGGTAGATAAGATCGATAATACCGAGCGAGATATTATTGAGGTGCTCCTGGTCACTCTCACCGAACAGACCCCAGCGCTTAGGAGTACCGCGCAGGCAGTGGATCTCACGTAGCGAGGTTTTTGCCGGCGGGGCAAAGAGCCCCCACAGCCCGGCTGCCAGCAACAGCACCGCACCGCCAGCCAGCCAGGGGACAAACACATCCGGCGTCAGCAGGCAGATGAAAAAGAGCAGGAACGCGGCCACGATCAGAATCGCTTCGCGAATCCCGTCAGGGCGGCTCAGGGCGTACTCTTCATGCGTCTCCTGGCGAATGTTCAGCAGCTCGATCTGCTCTGTCTCTTCGCCACGAATGGAGGCCTGCGTTGAGCTTGCGCGTTCCAGCGCAAAACGCGGGGCTTCCTGAAGATATTCATTCAACGTATGGCCGTTGAGTGAGATAACCAGCGGCAACGAATCGGTATGGATCAGCTCTACGCTGTTTTCGTCATTAATGTACTGCTCCCAGGACGGGGGCAAATGCACTTCAACCGAATCCAGGTAATAGCGCCATTTATTGGGATCGTCTGTGGTGATGCCATAGCGGGTGATGGAGCGCGTCACACTGAGCACTGTGTCACTTTGCGCATTTAACTTGAGCGCCACCGGCGCAGCAGTTGCCCCCGTCGGCCCAGGTGTTAACTGAGAACGGTTCAGTGTTTCGAGATAGTTTTCTACTGCATCGCGCTCTTCTTGCGTCAGTTTACGCGTCGTCGCACCGGCAAAGGCGTTTAAAAAGGGCAGCCGGTAACGACGCCTTACGCGACGCCTGTATACCCACCCTGCAACCAATGCGCCGGCCAGCATAGCAGCGAGAACAATCAAAATGGTGCTCATGCTTTCCCCATCTTACTTATCTTCTTACAGGTGTAGTCAGTAGCACCTTTAACATTGAATGAGAGTCTGTGGTTGGCTATCGGCAAGTATGGAGTCGAACTTGAGCATTCTGAAGCGCATCCCAGTGACCGATGATGATAGCAAAGCCTGTTATGGCGCGATATCAGCAAATTCCTGGAAACATTTCAACCTCTTGACATTTGTTTTGAATTGAGGATTGATTCCTGTTACGTTGCATAAATGTAAATACAGAACAATTGACATTGCCGAAACCGTGCGGCGTATCGCACAATAAAGCCAGTTCCCACTGCTAAGACCCCATCACGATGAGCAAACCACTACAAAAACCCACCATTCTGAATGTTGAAACAGTCGCAAAATCGCGCCTGTTTAATGTCGAAAGTGTGGATCTGGAGTTCAGCAACGGTGTGCGTCGCGTTTACGAACGTATGCGCCCTTCTTCGCGCGAAGCGGTGATGATTGTTCCTGTCGTCGACGACCATCTGATCTTAATCCGCGAGTATGCCGTGGGAACCGAATCTTACGAACTTGGGTTCTCGAAAGGGCTCATCGATCCGGGTGAAACGGTCTTTGAGGCGGCCAATCGCGAGCTGAAAGAAGAGGTCGGTTTTGGCGCGAACGAACTGACGTTCCTGAAAAAACTGAGCATGGCACCCTCCTATTTTTCCAGCAAAATGAACATTGTGGTTGCTGAGGATCTCTATCCAGAATCGCTGGAAGGGGACGAGCCGGAGCCACTGCCACAGGTTCGCTGGCCGCTGGCCCATATGATGGACCTGCTCGAAGACCCTGACTTTAACGAGGCCCGCAACGTGAGCGCGCTGTTCCTGGTACGCGAATGGCTGAAGGGGCAAGGGCGGTTATAACAGCCTGATGTCCACAACGTGTGAGAGAACAAAAAAAACGGCAACCTGAGGTTGCCGTTTTTACGTTGCCCGTTAGAACAACTCGTGCGTTTCGCCGTTATCAATGATTTCTGTACCCACCTCATGCACCGCCTGTGTGGTCGGCTGCGTGCCCTCGATGAAATACTCTGCACGGCTATTGCCGCCATTGGCGAGCTGCCCGGTGCTGCGGTCGATATTGACGGTAACCACGCCCGGTGGTGGCGTCAGCGGTTGCTCCGGAACGCCTTCCAGCACGGATTTCATATAGGCATCCCAGGCCGGTTGCGCACTCTTCGCGCCGCCTTCGTAGCCAGAAATCTGATCTTTAATCGCGCCTGAAGCCGTGGTGCGGCCTAAATCACGGCGATGATCGTCAAAACCGATCCAGACTGACGTCACCACGCCCGGGCCGTAACCGGAAAACCACGCATCTTTCGAGCTGTTTGTTGTTCCCGTTTTACCGCCGATATCATGGCGCTGTAAATCACGTCCTGCCCGCCAGCCGGTCCCTTGCCAGCCAGGTTCGCCGAAGATGTTGGTGTTCAGTGCGCTCTTTATCAGGAACGACAGCGGCGTGTTGATGACATGCGGTGCATACTCTTGCGCCCCGCTCTGCGCCACCAGCGACTGGTTAGCCTGTTCCAGCTGCGGCTGCGGCAACACAGGGTTCGTCTGCTCCTGAGACACGGCAACGTCTTCCATGTCCTTGTTTTCAATCACTTCAGATTTTGGCGTATTGCCGTAAATGACCGGAATATCGCAGTCAGGGCAGGCAATTTTCGGCTTCGCTTCAAACAGCACGCCACCCTGGTCGTTCTCGATTTTACTGATGAAGTACGGGTCAATCAGGAAGCCGCCGTTAGCCATCACCGAGTACCCCCGCGCCACCTGAAGCGGCGTAAAGGACGCAGAGCCTAACGCCAGCGATTCGGTGCGCACGATGTTCTGAGCCGGGAAACCGAAGCGTTGCAGATATTCCGCGGCATAGTCGACACCCATCGCACGCATTGCGCGCACCATCACCACGTTTTTCGACTGCCCAAGACCCTGACGAAGACGAATAGGGCCTGAATATTCCGCCGGTGAGTTCTTCGGCTGCCAGTCAGAACCGGCACCGGCATCCCAGCGGGAGATAGGCACGTCGTTCAGGATACTGGCGAGGGTCAGTCCCTTATCCATGGCTGCGGTGTAGAGGAACGGCTTGATGTTAGAGCCAACCTGACGCAACGCCTGGGTGGCGCGGTTAAATTTGCTCTGGTTGAAATCGAACCCACCGACCAGGGCCAGCACGGCACCGTTCTGCGGATTGATAGACACCAGGGCCGAGTTAACGTCTGGCACCTGCGCCAGCCACCAGCTGTCGCCCACCTTGCGTACCCAGATTTGCTGTCCGGTCTGGACGACATCCGTCACTTTACGCGGCGTCGGGCCTTGCAGGGTGTCTGAGCGGTACGGGCGAGCCCAACGGATCCCGTCCATACGCAGGGAGACAGACGTTCCATCCGCCAGCGTTGCCACTGCTTCCTGTGGATCGGCCTGAGTCACCACGGCAGGAAGGAGCGGGCCATAGGTGGGCAGCGCTTTCAGCGTACTGGTGATTTTTTTACTGTCCCAGGCGCTTTCGCCGACTTTCCACAGCACATTTGACGGGCCGCGATAACCGTGGCGCATGTCGTAATCCATCACGTTGTTACGCACCGCTTCCTGAGCCGCCTGCTGAACGTTGCGGGTCACGGTGGTGTAAACGCGGTAGCCATCTTCGTAGGCTTTATCGCCGTAGCGGCTCACCATCTCCTGACGCACCATTTCGGTGAGATAAGGGGCAGAGAAGGCAATCTCCGGCGCATGGTAGTTGGCATCGATGACATCGTTGCGCGCCTGTTCGTACTCGCTCTGGCTGATATAGCCTTCGCTCAGCATACGTGACAGGACGACGTTACGACGCGCCGTAGCGCGTTCAAGCGAGTAGAGCGGGTTGAAGGTCGATGGCGCTTTAGGCAGACCGGCAATGGTCGCCATTTCGCTTAACGTCAGCTGCTCGACAGGTTTACCAAAGTACACCTGCGCGGCCGCACCAACACCGTAGGCGCGGTAGCCGAGGTAGATTTTATTGAGGTACAGCTCAAGGATCTCGTCTTTGCTCAACAACTGCTCAATACGGATCGCAAGGAACACCTCTTTGATCTTACGGGTCAGGGTCTTTTCTGGGCTAAGGAAGAAGTTACGCGCCAGCTGCTGTGTAATGGTACTTGCCCCCTGAGAGGCATGACCGGAGAACAGCGCAATACTTGCAGCACGGAAAATCCCCACCGGATCGACACCGTGGTGCTCGTAAAAACGGCTGTCCTCGGTAGCGATAAAGGCTTTGACCATCACGGGCGGAATTTGATTTAAGGTCAGCGGGATACGACGCTTTTCGCCGTACTGCGCCATTAACTCGCCATCGGCGCTGTAGACCTGCATCGGGATCTGGAGTCGCACATCGCGAAGCGTAGCGACATCAGGCAGCTGCGGCTCAATATATTTGTACAAACCATAAATCGAGCCTGCTCCCAGCAGAATGCAACAGACTGCAAGGATTAATAAATACTTTACGAACTTCACCGGAGATTTCCCATTTGGTTTCACTTGGGCAGTTTCTAAACAATCGCGCGGTAGTATAAAGGCAAGCCTGATTCATTGATATAGCCGTCACCTGACGGGCGATAAGGAGATCGTGAAGCATGGCTTTCAAAACATGGCAAACAGGCGTTCATATTCAACAGGATAGGGTGCAGATAGTGGCGCTGGCCCGGGAGCGGTCGGGCTGGCGTTTGTGCCGCTGGTGGGCTATCACTCTGGCCGAAGGGATTATCCGGGATGGCAAAATTTGCCAGCCTGAACAACTGGTTGACGCCCTGCGCGACTGGCGGAAAACGTTGCCACACTCCCACCGGGTGTTTCTCTCATTTCCGGCGGCCCGCACGCTGCAACGATCGCTCCCCCGTCCGGGCGTGGCGCTGCGCGACAGCGAACAGCTCTCCTGGCTGGGGGCGACGCTCTCGCGTGAACTGGAGATGGCTGCTGACACGCTCTGTTTTGATTATGCGCAGGATACGTTCAGCAATACATTCCATGTCACCGCGGCACAAAACAACGAGATTCACCCCCTGCTGACGCTGGCAAAGATGTTGCGTTTACGGCTCGTGACGATCACCCCGGATGCCAGTGCGCTGGCGAATCTTCTCCCTGCGGTAGCGCCGGCGCAGTGTGTCGCCTGGCGTGATGGGCATCAGTGGCTGTGGGCGATGCGCCATCAGTGGGGACGGCGTTTTACCACGGAAGCGGAAAACGTGGCCGATCTCGCGGCACTGCTGGCCCTCACGCCACAGGACATTGCCCTCTTTGATAGCCAGCGAGACCCATGGGACGCCCTGGTTCGTTGCCATGCTCCTCTGCCGGCATGCGGCGCTGATTATACCGTCGCGCTGGCGCTGGCCATGAGTGAGGTGCCGGAATGAGCATGACGAACTTTCTGCCGTGGCGGCGGCAGCGGCGCGTGCGCTGCCTGCGATTCTGGGGCGTACTGTTTGTCGCTACGTGGCTGCTGATACTGATGGGGGTTTTCAGCCTGCGGATGAACCCTCTCGTGCTGACACGTGCGCTGCATATTCAACTGGCGGGCATGCAGTCCGTGCAGCAGGTGCTGGTGTCTCGTACAAGGTCAGGCACAGAGACGCCAATGCCCGTGCCAGCGCCTCAACGACGCGCCTGGCAGCCGGTGCTGGAGTCCTTTGCCGGGATGATGCCATCCCAGGTCTGGCTGACCGAACTGCGCTATCAACCCCCTTCACTGATGTTAACCGGATATGCCGCAACACTCCCCGCGCTCTCTGCTCTGCGGGATGGGCTCGGAAAGATGGCGGGGTTTACCCCGGGGCCGACGGGGGAATTACAGCAGGATGACCTAGGGCGCTGGATGTTCACCTTTCATCTGCGAAGCGAGGGCTAATGCGTGGAAACCTTGTTCGAACGCTGGTGCGAAAGCAGCCCCCGATGGCGGGTGCTGTGCTGGTGTCTGAGCGTTCTCTTTCTGGGGAGTACGACGTGGGGCATGGTGCTTCGACCGGTAACAAAGCAGGTGGCTGAACTTCAGCGGCAGGTCAGCGAGGCCGCACAGGCTAATGTCTCGCGATGGCCCGCCGCCAGTCAGGTGCCGCGGCGTCACGCACCCCGTGAAGCCACGGTAATGACGCCTTTTTCGCCACTCGAGTTTCAGGGGGCGGGCACAAGACTGGTTCACTGGAAGCCGTTACAAAACGGAGGGGAACTGACGCTGGATGCTGAGTGGCAGGCCATCCCGACTGTTTTCACCCGACTGGCGCAGTGGGATGTTCAGGTTGCCGCCTTTGCTCTCTCTGCACAGGGTTCGGCATTACGCCTGCGGGTGGAGCTGGAGGAGCAGCATGCGAACTAGCGCGCGTTGCCTGCTGGTGTGTTTTGCCCTGTTAGTGACCGGGATGCGGGATCCTTTTCGCCCGCCGGATGACCCTTGTGCGGTAGGGCAACTGGCGCAGTGGCATTACCACGGCATGGTGGGCGGCACTCAGGACACTGGCATTTTACAGGACGGGCAAAAGCGCTGGCATCGCCTGACACCGCAACAGCGTCTCCCGGTGGGCTGGCGGGTAACGGCCCTCAATGAAAGGGAACTGGTCGTCGATGTGGGGGATGCATGTGAACCCAGACAATGGACGTGGCAACGAGAAGGAACGAAAAAGAATGAACATAAGGATAACGCTGTGGCTGCTGGCGTTCAGTCATCCGCTGTGGGCCGCCGCGCCAAAGCCGGTCACGCTGGTGGTGGATGAGGTACCGGTGGTGCAGGTGCTACAGGCGCTGGTCGCACAGGAGAACCGTAATCTGGTGGTATCGCCAGATGTCAGCGGCACGCTGTCGCTCAATCTGACACGCGTCCCCTGGCGACAGGCGCTACAGACGGTTGTCACCAGCGCCGGGCTTGTTCTGCATGAAGAAGGGGGGATTTTTTATGTTCACACCGCAGCCTGGCAGCGTGAACAGCTGGAACGCAAAGAGCAGGAGCGGACACGCCGACAGCTTGATGCGCCGCTGGTCTCGCACAGCATACCTTTTTCTTACGCTGACGCCGGGGAACTGCAAAAAGCGGCGGAAAAACTGCTCAGTCCAAAAGGGAGTTTGTCTGTCGACAAGCGTACCAACCGTCTGCTGATACGGGATAACCAGGCGGTGCTTGATACGCTGCAGCACTGGGCGACACAGATGGATATCCCTGTCGAGCAGGTGGAACTGGCGGCGCATATCGTGACCATCAATGAAAAAAGCCTGCGTGAGCTGGGGGTGAAGTGGAATCTCGCCGACGCAACGGAGGCGGGCAAGGTCGGGCAACTCACAACGCTTGGCAGCGATCTGTCCGTGGCAAACGCCACCACCCATGTGGGTTTTAATATCGGGCGGATTAACGGCAGGCTGCTGGATCTGGAGTTGTCGGCGCTGGAGCAAAAGCAGCAGGTCGATATCATCGCCAGCCCACGACTGCTGGCCTCGCATATGCAACCGGCCAGTATTAAGCAGGGCAGTGAGATCCCATATCAGGTCTCCAGTGGTGACAGCGGGGCGACCTCCGTGGAATTTAAAGAGGCGGTGTTAGGCATGGAGGTGACGCCGGTGGTGCTGCCCGGCGGTCGCGTACGCCTGAAGTTGCACATCAGTGAAAATATGCCAGGACAGGTGCTGCAGCAGGCCGATGGTGAAACGCTGGCCATCGATAAACAAGAAATTGAAACCCAGGTGGAAGTAAAAAGTGGAGAAACGCTGGCGCTGGGCGGAATTTTTTCGCAAAAGAATAAAACCGGAAGCGATCGCGTGCCCGGGCTGGGCAACATCCCGTGGCTTGGACAGCTTTTTCGCCATGACGGAAAGGACAATGAACGACGGGAGTTAGTGGTGTTTATTACACCACGACTGGTCGGTATTCGCTGAAGAGTCACGATCCTCCCAATGATTTTGCATTCAGATTGTTGCAGATGTTTGACGTGGGGCATGAATTAGCATACAAGGAGTACCGATTTGAGTTGGACTTACGTCTTATTGCCTTATGCGTCTGGTGCGGTGATTTAATCAGTTGCCAAACAAGCCGGAGTATTGAGATAATTTTTAGTCTGACTCTCGCTCTATTGCATATGAGGTTTCAGTTCATGTCCTGCTACGCCGGGTGTCTGCGAAGCGGGGATTACCATTAACGAATAGTCTTAGTAGTACCGATAAAATGGCAGAGAAACGCAATATCTTTCTGGTTGGGCCTATGGGTGCCGGCAAAAGCACTATTGGGCGTCAGTTAGCTCAACAACTCAATATGGAATTTTACGATTCTGATCAAGAGATTGAGAAACGAACCGGAGCTGATGTGGGCTGGGTTTTCGACGTAGAAGGCGAAGAAGGTTTCCGTGACCGAGAAGAAAAAGTGATCAACGAACTCACGGAAAAGCAGGGCATTGTTCTGGCAACAGGCGGTGGCTCTGTCAAATCTCGCGAAACCCGCAACCGTCTCTCCGCCCGTGGCGTAGTGGTCTATCTCGAGACGACCATCGAAAAACAGCTGGCACGTACGCAGCGCGATAAAAAGCGCCCGTTGCTGCAGGTTGAAACGCCACCACGCGAAGTTCTGGAAGCGTTGGCCGATGAACGCAATCCGCTGTACGAAGAGATTGCTGATGTGACCATTCGTACTGACGATCAGAGCGCTAAAGTGGTTGCAAACCAGATTATTCATATGCTGGAAAGCAACTGATTCTGGCTTTATATACAATCGCCTGCGGGTAAAAGCATTAAAGGTGGATGTCGCGTCATGGAGAGGATTACAGTTACTCTCGGGGAACGTAGTTACCCAATCATCATCGCGGCTGGTTTGTTTAACGACCCAGCTTCCTTTTTACCACTGAAAGCGGGTGATCAGGCGATGCTGGTCACCAATGAGACGCTGGCTCCGCTTTATCTCGACCGCGTTCGCCACCTGCTTGAACAGGCGGGCGTTAAAGTCGACAGTGTGATTCTGCCCGATGGCGAGCAGTATAAAAGCCTGGCGGTACTGGATACCGTCTTTACCGCATTGCTGCAAAAACCGCATGGTCGCGATACAACACTGCTTGCCCTGGGCGGCGGTGTTGTGGGCGATCTGACGGGCTTTGCGGCTGCAAGTTATCAACGTGGTGTGCGTTTTATTCAAATCCCTACCACGTTACTGTCTCAGGTCGACTCTTCTGTCGGCGGCAAAACGGCCGTTAACCATCCGCTCGGTAAAAATATGATTGGCGCGTTCTACCAGCCGGCATCGGTGGTGGTGGATCTCGACTGTCTGAAAACCCTACCGAAACGCGAGCTGGCTTCTGGCCTGGCTGAAGTGATCAAATACGGCATTATTCTGGATGGCGAGTTCTTTGACTGGCTGGAAGAGAATATGGATGCGTTGCTGCGCCTGGATGAGGCGACACTGGCTTACTGCATTCGTCGTTGTTGTGAGCTGAAAGCGGAAGTTGTCGCTGCAGACGAGCGTGAAACGGGCTTACGTGCTTTACTGAATCTTGGGCATACGTTTGGTCACGCGATTGAAGCCGAAATGGGTTACGGTAACTGGCTTCACGGTGAAGCAGTCGCTGCCGGAATGGTAATGGCTGCCCGCACTTCTGAACGTCTGGGGCAGTTTAAACCGGAAGAGACGGCACGCATCATCACGCTGCTTGAGCGTGCGGGCTTGCCGGTAACCGGGCCGAAAGAGATGTCGGCACAAGCGTATTTACCCCACATGATGCGCGATAAAAAAGTATTGGCAGGTGAGATGCGTCTTGTACTCCCGCTTGCAATAGGGAAGAGTGAAGTACGCGGCGGAGTGCCGCATGATGTGGTTCTTGGCGCTATTGCTGACTGTCAGCAGGCGTAACAACTAGAAAGGTCAGGCCACTGTTACAGGTGGTCGTTTAGCTTCAGGCGAAATGCAAAGTCGTTGGCATAAGCCTTTGAGTGGGGTGTTAAATGGATGAATTCAAACCAGAAGACGAGCTGAAACCCGATCCCAGCGATCGTCGTACTGGTCGTTCTCGTCAATCTTCAGAACGTGATAACGAGCCGCAGATCAACTTTGACGATGTTGATCTGGATGCAGACGATCGTCGCCCTTCGCGTAGCCGCAACGCGCGTGATGAGCGAGAAGAAGAAGAGGGTTATGAGTCCGAAGAAGATTCAATGGACGAAGAGCCTGTAGAGCGTCGCCCACGTAAACGTAAAAAAGCCGCTGCGCAGAAACCCGCCTCCCGCCAGTACATCATGATGGGACTCGGCGTTCTGGTGCTCGTGCTGCTGATTGTCGGTATTGGTTCTGCGCTAAAAGCGCCTTCGACCCCTTCCGGTGAGCAAGCGGCATCCACTGAGAAGAGCATCAGCCTCTCTGGTAACGATGCGACCGATCAGGCGAATGGTGCGCAGCCAGCGCCGGGTACCACCTCCGCCGAGCAGACTGCCGGAAATACAACACAGCCGCAGGATGTTTCTCTGCCGCCAGTTTCTTCTACCCCCGCACAGGGTCAGGCACCTGCCACGCCGGAAGGCCAGCAGCGTGTAGAAGTTCAGGGCGACCTGAACAATGCCCTGACGCAGCCGCAAAATCAGGCGCAGGTGGACAATGCCGTGGTTAACTCTACGCTGCCAACTGAACCTGCGACCGTTGCGCCGATCCGCGGTGGTAACGCTCAGCCGCAAACGGCTGCAACCGAAACCAAACCGCGCCAGACGCAACCTGCGACCCGTCCTGAACGTAAGCAGGCTGTGATTGAACCTAAGCGTGAAACCAAACCTCAGGCAGTCGTCAAAGCGCCTGAAGTGAAAGCGCCAGCTCAGACAAAACGTACTGAAACGGCCACGGTGAGCGAACCGGCAAAAGCACCGGTTACGCAGACAGCACCGAAAGCAACGGCGACCACCACGGCACCGGCTGCCACTTCGGCACCAGCTGCAACTGCACCTGCTGCAACTGCACCTGCAGCGACGGCAACAACCAGCGCCGCAGCAGGCAAGACTGCAGGTAACGTCGGTTCGCTGAAGTCAGCCCCGTCGAGCAATTACACGCTGCAGCTGAGCAGTTCGTCTAACTATGACAACCTCAACGGTTGGGCGAAGAAAACAAATCTGAAAAACTATGTGGTTTATCAGACGACCCGTAATGGTCAGCCGTGGTACGTGCTGGTAAGTGGCGTTTATGCTTCAAAAGATGAAGCGAAACGTGCTGTCGCAACGCTGCCCGCCGACGTTCAGGCGAAAAACCCATGGGCTAAGCCAATTCATCAGGTTCAGGCTGATCTGAAGTAATGTTTAAAGCGCAGGATGCTGTCGGAGCTTTCTCCACAGCCGGAGAAGGTGTAATCAGTTAGTCAGCATGAAAAAAAATCGCGCTTTTCTGAAATGGGCAGGGGGGAAATACCCCCTGCTCGATGATATTAAAAAGCACCTGCCGAAAGGCGAGTGTCTTATCGAGCCCTTTGTGGGCGCTGGATCGGTATTCCTGAATACCGATTTTTCTCGTTATATCCTGGCGGATATCAACAGCGACCTCATCAGCCTCTACAACATCGTCAAGCTGCGGACCGACGAGTACGTGGAAGAGGCTCGGAAGCTGTTTACACCCGAGCACAATAATCCGGACGTTTACTACCAGTTCCGCACTGAGTTTAATCAAAGTCAGGATCCGTTCCGCCGGGCGCTGTTGTTCCTCTATCTCAATCGACACGGCTACAACGGTCTGTGCCGGTATAATCTTCGTGGTGAATTTAACGTGCCGTTTGGCCGTTATAAGCGTCCGTATTTCCCACAGGATGAGTTGTATCACTTTGCTAAAAAAGCGCAGAATGCCGAATTCCACTGCCTCTCCTATGAAGAGTGCATGGAGCTGGCAGGCGTAAACTCGGTGGTCTATTGCGACCCGCCTTACGCACCGCTGTCCGCGACGGCAAATTTCACCGCTTATCACACCAACAGCTTCAGTCCGGCCGAGCAGGCCCGTCTGGCGGAGATGGCGGAAAAGCTGGTCAGCAAAAGAATTCCGGTGTTAATTTCGAATCACGATACCCCTGATACGCGCGAATGGTACAAAGCCGCGAAGCATTTTCAGGTCAAAGTGCGGCGTAGCATAAGCAGCAACGGCGGCACACGTAAAAAGGTGGACGAACTCCTGGCTCTTTATCGCCCCTGAGCCGTTTTGCCCGCCGGTAAACACATTTCAAGGAGATGCGGATGAAACAGTTTTTGATTGCTCCCTCAATTCTGTCGGCCGATTTTGCCCGCCTGGGTGAAGACACTGCAAAAGCACTCGCGGCGGGCGCGGATGTCGTCCATTTCGACGTTATGGATAACCACTACGTTCCTAATCTGACCATTGGCCCGATGGTGCTTAAAGCGCTGCGTAACTACGGTATTACCGCGCCGATTGACGTTCATCTGATGGTGAAACCTGTTGACCGTATCGTGCCTGATTTTGCCGCTGCGGGAGCCAGTATCATCACCTTCCACCCTGAAGCGTCTGAACATGTGGATCGCACGCTGCAACTCATCAAAGAGAATGGCTGTAAAGCGGGTCTGGTTTTCAACCCGGCTACGCCGCTGAGCTATCTCGACCATGTGATGGATAAGCTGGATGTCATTTTGCTGATGTCCGTTAACCCGGGCTTTGGCGGTCAGTCGTTTATCCCTCATACGCTGGATAAACTGCGTGAAGTGCGCCGTCGTATTGATGAGTCAGGTTACGACATTCGTCTGGAAGTCGACGGTGGCGTAAAAGTGAATAACATTGGTGAAATTGCGGCAGCGGGCGCGGATATGTTCGTTGCAGGTTCAGCGATTTTCGACCAACCGGATTACAAAAAAGTCATTGATGAAATGCGCCGTGAACTGGCGAAGGTAAGTCATGGATAAATTGCAGGCAACCCGGGGTATCGCATTTGACCTCGACGGCACGCTGGTCGACAGCGCGCCGGGCTTAACCAGCGCCGTAGACCAGGCGCTGTATGCTCTTGAACTGCCCGTTGCGGGCGAAGAGCGTGTCATCACGTGGATTGGCAATGGCGCCGATGTCCTGATGGAGCGCGCGTTGACATGGGCCCGCCAGGAGCGTGTGTCCCAGCGTTCCGCACAGGGTAAACCGAGCGTGGATCATGCGGATATCCCGCAGGAAGAACAGCTGCGTATCCTGCGTAAATTGTTCAATCGTTTCTATGAAGAGACGGTCGAAGAGGGCAGTTTCCTGTTCCCGGATGTCGCAGAAACGCTGAGTGCGCTTCATGCCAACGGCATTCCGCTGGGGCTGGTGACAAACAAACCGACACCTTTTGTCGCCCCTTTGCTGGAAGCGCTGGATATCGCGAAGTATTTTTCCGTCATTGTTGGCGGTGATGATGTGCAGAACAAAAAGCCGCATCCGGAACCGTTACTGCTGGTGGCAGGAAAATTATCCTTAACGCCCGCGGAGCTGCTCTTTGTCGGGGATTCCCGCAATGATATTCTGGCTGCCAGAGCAGCGGGTTGTCCTTCAGTGGGATTGACCTATGGCTACAACTACGGTGAGGCCATCACGCTGAGTGAGCCGGACGTCGTGTTCGACCACTTCAAAGATTTGTTGCCCGCACTCGGGCTTTCGCACAGTGATAATCAGGAATTGAATAATGACTAAGCCCATCGTTTTTAGTGGCGCACAGCCGTCAGGTGAATTGACCATTGGTAACTACATGGGTGCGTTACGTCAGTGGGTCAGCATGCAGGACGATTACCATTGCATTTACTGCATCGTGGATCTGCATGCTATCACTGCACGTCAGGATCCTGAGAAGCTGCGTAAAGCCACCCTGGACACCCTGGCGCTGTATCTGGCCTGCGGAATTGATCCTGAGAAGAGCACCATTTTCGTTCAGTCTCACGTTCCAGAGCATGCGCAGCTGGGCTGGGCGCTGAACTGCTACACCTACTTCGGCGAACTGAGCCGCATGACGCAGTTCAAGGATAAATCCGCGCGCTACTCAGAAAACATCAACGCCGGTCTGTTTGATTACCCGGTACTGATGGCAGCAGACATTCTGCTGTACCAGACCAACCAGGTGCCGGTTGGCGAAGATCAGAAACAGCATCTGGAGCTGAGCCGCGATATCGCCCAACGCTTTAACGCGCTGTACGGCGACGTGTTCAAAGTGCCTGAGCCGTTCATTCCGAAATCCGGCGCACGCGTGATGTCGCTGCTGGAGCCAACCAAGAAGATGTCCAAGTCTGACGATAACCGCAACAACGTTATCGGCCTGCTGGAAGACCCGAAATCGGTGGTTAAAAAGCTCAAGCGTGCGGTGACCGACTCCGATGAGCCACCTGTTGTGCGTTACGACGTGCAGAACAAAGCGGGCGTCTCCAACCTGCTGGATATCCTCTCCGGTGTGACGGGTCAGAGCATTCCTGAGCTGGAACAACACTTCGAAGGCAAGATGTATGGTCACCTGAAAGGGGAAGTGGCGGATGCCGTTTCCGGCATGCTGACCGAGCTGCAGGAGCGTTATCACCGCTACCGTAACGACGAAGCTTTCCTGCAGAAAGTGATGAAAGAGGGCGCGGAAAAAGCCAGTGCCCGCGCGTCTGAAACCCTTAAAGCGGTGTACCAGGCGATTGGGTTTGTGGGTAAACCGTAACCCTGTTTTGTCGGGTAAGCATGAGCGCTCCCCGACAAAAAAACGCGCTGAGCCAGACAAAAAACCGGGACATTCCCGGTTTTTTTACGCCTGAAAAACGCTTACTGCTGTGCGGCCGGGCCGCAGCCACCGATGATCTTCGAAATGGAAATTGCCGGGTGCAGCAGGTAATCATAGCTGCAATTATTTTTGGTATTTTGAACGTGACCGGTGCAGGCGGTCAGAGTCGATAACATGCCTACCAGAACGGCGGCTTTTGCCAGTTTAAACATACGCATTCCTTGTCTGAAAAAAAACGAAAATTGGATCTAACGTGAGGGAATAAATGGAAAAATTCCATTTCGCGGGCGGTATGTTATCGGGAGCGGTAAGAGGGGAGTAGTCCGCATAAGGACTACTCCGGGAAGGGGGAATATGCGTTAGTGATTCGAGAACCAGTTCAGTTTATCGCGCAGTTCTACCACGCGTCCGACAATAATCAGCGCCGGGCTTTCAACCTGCTGTGCCAGCTCACCTAACTGCGTCAGCACGCCGTTCACCACGCGCTGCTTAATGGACGTGCCGTTTTCCACCAGCGCGACGGACATATCCTCTTCCATGCCGTGCTCAAGCAGTTTGGCCTGAATGGTCGCGGCCTGGTTTAACCCCATATAGAACACCAGCGTCTGTTTTTCGGCGGCCAGGTTATGCCAGTCCAGCTCACTGCCGGTTTTCAGGTGTCCCGTCACCAGGCGTACGCTCTGGGCATAGTCACGGTGGGTCAGCGGAATGCCCGAGTAAGCTGAGCAACCGGAGGCTGCCGTGATGCCCGGCACCACGGAAAACGGAATACCCGCGTTGCACAACGTTTCCAGCTCTTCACCGCCGCGACCAAAGATAAACGGGTCGCCACCCTTGAGGCGTACCACGCGTTTTCCTTTTTGCGCTTCGCGCAGCAGGATCTGGTTAATCTCCTCCTGCGGCACACAGTGGTACCCGGCACGTTTACCGACAAATACGCGATCAGCATCGCGGCGGACCAGGTTCATTATCTCATCGGAGACCAGACGGTCATAAACCACAATATCCGCCTGCTGGATCTGCTGCAGCCCTTTCAGCGTCAGCAAACCGGCATCGCCCGGGCCGGCACCCACCAGCACCACTTCACCACGATGATCCAGCGGCTCGCAGAGCAACTGCGCCGTCGTCTCTTCCACCGCTTTATGATCCTGATTCGCCAGCGACTGGGCCAGCCTGTCATTCACAAAGAATTTTTCCCAGAAGCGACGGCGTTCACCCACGGTCGCGAAGGTTTGCTTAACCCGGGAACGCAGCTGCCCGGCATAGTGGGCAATCTGGCCAAGATGCTGCGGCAGGATGGCTTCCAGTTTTTCCCGCAGCAGGCGGGCCAGAACGGGAGAGCGGCCGCCGGACGATACCGCAATCATCAGCGGCGAACGGTCAATGATCGACGGCATGATAAAGCTGGCCTCCTTCGGGGCATCCACCACGTTACAGAAGATGCGGCGCGCTTCACAGGCGTCGCTGACGCGTTGATTCACTTCATCGTCATCCGTGGCGGCAATGGTCAGCCAGCAGGTATCAAGCAAGGATTCATTAAACCCCCCCTGCACCAGCGTGAGCATCCCTTCTTTTTCCCAGGCCTCAAACTGCGGGGCAAAAGCCAGGGCGTTAACGGTGAGTCGGGCTCCTGCTTCTAACAGCAAGCGCGCTTTGCGTTCAGCCACATCGCCGCCGCCTACAAGCAGACAGTCGCGATGGCGTAATTGACAGAAAATCGGCAGGTGGTCCACGACATTACCTCACAGCATTCAAGGAGGGGGTAAGAAATTGAGGTCAGGATAACAGCAGGAATCGTACAGAACATACGGTTTTTCCTGCCGTTACCCATAAGGGGTCATAAGCTTTTCATATTGAAAAGGCGAGAGATTAGCCTTTCAGCTGCACCTGACCGTCCTTCACGCGGACATCGTAGGGCTTCACGGAATAACGCTCATCTTCCATGCAATACCCGTCGCGTAAACGAAAACGCTGTTTCTTCAACGGGCTGGCGACCCAGAGTTCACCCTGATGCTCTGCGATTAATCCCCGGGACAGGACGCTGGCCTCAAAGAACGGGTCGATATTGCTGATGGCAAAAACCTGTTCATCACGGCGAGGGCGAAATATCGCGACCTGCTCGTTACCCAGCAGGGCACAGACCCCGGTGGCAGGCAGAATGTCGTTAATGTTGCAGATGTTTATCCACTGGCTCATGCGTTTTCCTCCACCAGAGTCACCGGAATACGTTCATAAGGTGTCGCCGGACGATGTTGCTCGCGTTCTGCCACAACCTGCACATTCGGGTCGCGCTGGGTGCTGTTGATAAAGTGTCTGAAGCGAGTCTGCGCCGCCGGGGTGTTGACGGTTTCAGTCCACTCGCAGATCACCGCCTCGCGCAGGCGCGTCATTTCCGCTTCCAGATGGTCGTTCAGGCCCAGTTTGTCGTCAATGATGACCGATTTCAGGTACTCGATGCCGCCTTCCAGGTTATCGAGCCAGGACGCGGTACGGGTCAGCTTATCGGCGGTACGGATGTAGAACATCATAAAACGGTCGAGATACTGAATCAGCGTATCGCGGTCGAGGTCTGCAGCCAGCAGGTCAGCATGGCGTGGTTTCATGCCGCCGTTACCACAGACGTACAGGTTCCAGCCTTTCTCGGTGGCGATGATACCCACATCTTTACCCTGCGCTTCCGCACATTCGCGGGTACAGCCGGAGACGCCAAACTTCATTTTGTGCGGTGTACGGATGCCTTTGTAGCGGTTCTCCAGCTCCACACCGAAGCCGACGCTGTCGCCTACGCCGTAGCGGCACCAAGTGCTGCCCACACAGGTTTTTGCCATACGCAGCGCTTTCGCGTAGGCGTGGCCGGTTTCGAATCCCGCGTCAATCAGCTGACGCCAGATTTCAGGCAGGTCATCTTTTTGTGCACCAAACAGGCCGATACGCTGAGAGCCGGTGATTTTGGTATACAGGTTAAATTCACGCGCGATACGGCCAACGGCGACCAGCCCTTCCGGGGTGATTTCGCCACCGGCGGAGCGTGGGATGACGGAGTAAGTCCCGTCTTTCTGAATGTTCGCCAGGAAGTTATCGTTGGTATCCTGCAGCGGCGTATGCTCTGGTTTGAGAACGTACTCGTTCCAGCAGGAGGCCAGCAGGGAACCCACGGTAGGTTTACACACTTCACAGCCATAACCCTGGCCGTGTTTCGCCAGCAGTTCGTCGAAGGATTTGATGCCTTCCACGCGGATCAGGTGGTACAGCTCCTGGCGAGAGTAAGCGAAATGCTCGCACAGGTTATTGTTGACTTCGATACCCTGTTTCGCCAGTTCTGCGTTCAGAACCTGTGTGACCAGCGGGATACACCCACCGCAGCCGGTACCGGCTTTGGTTTCTGCCTTCAGGGCCGCGACGGTATGGCAGCCTTTATTGATGGCCGAAATCAGCATGCCTTTGGTCACATCGAAGCAGGAGCAAATCTGCGCGCTGTCGGGCAGTTTATCCACGCCGATGGACGGCTTACCGCTGGACGCATGCGCCGGAAGGATCAGCGCGTCCGGGTTTTCCGGCAGTTCGATGGCGTTCAAGACCAGCTGAAGCAGGTTACCGTAGTCGCTGGTATCGCCCACCAGCACCGCGCCGAGCAGGGTTTTGTTGTCCTGACTGACGATAAGACGTTTGTACACCTCTTTGCTTTCATCGAGGTAAACATAGCTGCGTGCGCCCGGCGTGCGGCCATGCGCATCGCCAATACCACCTACGTCTACGCCCAGCAGTTTCAGCTTGGCGCTCAGGTCAGCCCCTTCGAAGGCGTTCTGGTTGCCGAGAATATGGTCAACGGCAACCTGCGCCATTTTGTAGCCAGGCGCGACCAGACCGTACACGCGGTTGTTCCAGCTGGCGCATTCGCCGATGGCGTAGATATCCGGGTCGGAGGTCTGGCAGGTATCGTTAATCATGATCCCGCCGCGCTGAGCGACGGCCAGACCGCACTGGGTGGCCAGCTTGTCGCGTGGGCGAATACCGGTAGAGAAGACGATAAAGTCCACTTCCAGTTCGCTGCCATCGGCAAAGCGCATGGTTTTCCGCGCTTCGGTGCCTTCCTGCACAATCTCTTTGGTGTTTTTGCTGGTGTGAACCTTTACGCCCATGCTTTCGATTTTACGGCGCAGCTGGTCACCACCCATGTGGTCAAGCTGCTCTGCCATCAGCATCGGGGCAAATTCGATGACGTGGGTTTCAACACCGAGGTTTTTCAGCGCACCGGCGGCTTCCAGACCCAGCAGCCCCCCCCCGACCACGGCGCCACGTTTACTGCGGCGTGCACATGATTCGATCGCATTGAGATCTTCGATGGTACGATAAACGAAGCAATCCTGCGTTTCCGAGCCTTTGATCGGCGGGATCCACGGGTACGAGCCAGTCGCCATGATCAGCTTGTCGTAAAAAACCGTACGTCCGGCGCTGGAGTGGATCACTTTTTCCTGACGGTTGATGGTGATAGCGCGTTCGCCCACCAGCACTTTCACGCCATGCTTCTCGTAGAAACCATCGCGCACCAGAGAGAGCTCTTCAGCGGTATGATGGGAGAAGTAGGAAGACAAGTGCACACGGTCGTACGCCTTGCGGGGTTCTTCACAGAACACGGTAATATCGAACTGGTTAGCATCGGCTTTATCGAGAAGATCCTCAATAAAGCGGTGGCCGACCATGCCGTTACCGATGATAGCGAGTCTGACTTTGCTCATTTTTGCCTCGATTTCTTTTCTATTACTGCCTACCTTAACGATTCAGCAGGGGCACTTATTGATGCAAATCAAATACGCCTTCGCCTACTCCTTAGGTGGTATATGACTGATTTGTCAGGATTTTTATAAGTTGTGGAAATCGCTGGCTTTTCGAGGTAGCCGATTTTGTGTACAAATTAAGGGGCGCGTTGTCAAAAATGCGTACTCCCAAATTTCAGCCGCGTTTTTCAGGGGAAAGGCATGTCTACAACACCGCTTGGGCTTATCCAGAATGTTCGCTTACCGGGTCGCGAAGGGCTGTGGCAAATCGCCATTGAGCAGGGCCGTTTTGGTGGCATAACGCCGATGGGCGATACCGAAGACGAAAACGTAAGAATCTTAAACGCGCGTGGCGGCCTTGCCATCCCCCCGTTTATAGAACCGCATATCCACCTTGATACCACCCAGACGGCAGGCGAGCCGAGCTGGAACCAGTCCGGTACGCTGTTTGAAGGCATTGAGCGCTGGGCGGAGCGTAAGGCACTGCTTAGCCATGAAGATGTAAAAGCGCGCGCCTGGAAGACGCTGAAGGGGCAAATTGCTAACGGTATTCAGTTTGTGCGCACGCACGTGGACGTCTCTGACCCGACGCTCACCGCCCTGAAGGCCATGCTGGAGGTGAAGCAGGAGGTTGCGCCTTGGATCACGCTGCAAATCGTGGCGTTCCCGCAGGAAGGCATCCTTTCTTACCCGGACGGCGCGGCGCTGCTTGAGGAGGCGTTGAAGCTGGGCGCCGATGTGGTCGGGGCAATCCCGCATTTTGAATTCACCCGCGAGTATGGCGTGCAATCGCTGCACATTGCCTTTGAACTGGCGAAGAAATATGACCGTCCGCTGGATATCCACTGCGATGAAATTGACGATGAGCAGTCCCGATTTCTGGAAACGGTGGCCACCCTGGCTTATGAATCAGGGATGGGCCCGCGGGTCACGGCCAGCCATACTACGGCGATGCACTCCTATAACGGGGCATACACCTCGCGGCTTTTCCGCCTGCTGAAGATGTCAGGCATCAACTTTGTCGCCAATCCACTGGTGAATATCCATTTACAGGGACGCTTTGACGATTATCCCAAACGACGCGGGATTACCCGAGTGAAGGAGCTGCTGGAGGCGGGGATCAACGTCTGTTTCGGGCATGATGATGTCTTCGACCCGTGGTACCCGCTTGGCACCGGCAATATGCTGCAGGTACTGCATATGGGGCTGCATGTGTGTCAGATGATGGGGTATTCGCAAATCGACAACGGTTTGAACCTGATAACCCACAACAGCGCCCGAACCTTCGGCCTGACGGATTACGGTATCGAAACGGGAAATCTGGCTAACCTTATCGTGCTGCCTGCGGAGAGCGGGTTTGAAGCGGTGCGCTGCCAGGTGCCGGCGCGCTGGTCGATTCGGGAGGGGCGAGTGATTGCCACGACGCAGCTTGCGCAGACGTGGATCAAAATGGACGACGTTGCGGAAGAGCACATCTTCACGAAAAACAGCCCCTTCGCTGAGCGCAAAGGGGCGTAGGGGATCAGTGGGACGCCGCTGCCGTATTATGCTGGCGGTGGCGGGTCACAAAGCCCAGAACCAGACACATCACAAACACCACCGCGTACAAACCGTTAGCGGTATGCAGCGCGGCCAGCGGGCCGCTGTGGGCGACGATCGGGCCGGTGACCACGAAGGTCAGCATGGTGCCGATGGTGCCGCAGGTCAGCACGAAGTTCACCAGTTTCGGTGACGCCACTTTGGTCTGCAGAGAGCCCAGCGTAATGATAGAGGTGTAAATCGCGCTGGAGAAGAAGCCCAGGGTCAGGATGAACCACGGCATATGCTCCGGTGAACCGTTAATGAACAGGTACATCAGCACGGTTGCCATGCCCGCCAGCACGGTCAGAATGCGCTGCAGGTCGAAGAAGCGCAGGATGAAGCTAAACGCCCACATGCCGAACATGTAAGACATCCAGAAATCGCTCACCAGTTTACCCGCGTCGTTCAGGCTCATGCCCAGGCCTTTGGCGTATTCCGGTACCCAGGAGATAAAGCCCAGCTGACCGAGGATGTAGCACAGTGCGGCAACGGAGAGGAACAGTACGCCGATACCCCATTTCTCTTTCGCGACCGGCTCGTCCGTGGATTGTGCTTTTTTGCCCAGAACCGGGAATTCACAGCCGAAGGTCAGAATAAAGATTGCCACGTAGACCAGACCGATACAGGCATAAACCCAGTACCACTCAATGCTGCGTGCCAGCAGAACGGCCGCTACCATCGGGAAAATCATCCCCGCCATGCTGAAGAAGGAGTCGGTAAACAGCAGACGTGCGCCACGCTGACGGCCTTCATACATATGGGTAATCAGGAACGTACCGATGGACATCGTGATACCGCTCACCAGACCCAGCACAAACATGGCGGCAGAGAACAGGGCGATGCTGTGGCTCACCATTAAACCCGCTACCGCGGCGACCATCAGCACGAAACCAAAACGCAGCTGCGTTTTCAGTGGAACAATTTCCATCAGCCAGGCATTCAGGAAAATGGAGATCAGGATCCCGGCGTTGAGGAAGGTAAAGGTGTTACTCATGCTGGAAACGGGCAGCTGGAAGTAGTCTGCGATATTACCCATCACCATCCCGGTGACGATCACCAACGCGCCGGTCAGGGCGTAGGAGAAGAAGCTGATCCATGTGAGCTTGATACGATTGCTGTTAGTCATGTCTGGCCTGTTCAGGAAAAGAAAAGCGCCCGAGGGGCGCTGAGAGCGGGCAGATTTTAGACATTAAAGTGATCCATTCATATCTTTTAAGAGAAATTCGATCGCTATTGCAGGTTTTTATGTGATTCAGATCACATTAATAGGCGTCATAACCAATCGTTTGCGTGGTTACAACTGTTTCAATTTCGTAAAATTAGGTAAAAGGCTGGTCTCCGTTCATACTGCTCTTTAGAATCAAGCCATTCGCTTTTTATACTGCGCTTTGTTAAGGAATTCTCATGCTCAAATCAACGCTGGCGGCTGTCGCAGCTGTGTTTGCTCTTTCTGCCGTTTCCCCTGCTGCGCTGGCAGCCAAAGGAGACCCTCACGTTCTGCTGACCACCTCCGCCGGGAATATTGAGCTGGAACTGAATAGCCAGAAAGCTCCGGTTTCTGTGAAAAACTTCCTCGACTACGTGAATAACGGTTTCTATAACGGCACCACTTTCCATCGTGTGATCCCGGGCTTTATGGTGCAGGGCGGTGGTTTTAACGAGCAAATGCAGCAAAAGCAGCCTAACGCACCGATTAAAAACGAAGCGGATAACGGCCTGCGCAACACCCGCGGTACCATCTCTATGGCGCGTACGGCAGATAAAGACAGCGCCACCAGCCAGTTCTTTATCAACGTGGCGGATAACGCCTTCCTCGACCACGGTCAGCGCGACTTCGGTTACGCGGTCTTCGGTAAAGTGGTGAAAGGGATGGATGTGGCTGACAAGATTTCTCAGGTGCAGTCCCATGACGTTGGCCCGTACCAGAATGTGCCGACAAAACCGGTTGTGATCCTCTCTGCAAAAGTTCTGCCGTAACCTTCTTTGACACGGGCGTTTCTCGCCCGTGTTTCGCTCCCCTCCCTGCGAAAGCGCGTTTTGCTGCTTATACTTGTGGCACACGGACATCTTCAGGGAGGCGTTAAGTGAAAAAACTCACCGATATGCAAAAATCCCGTCTCTGGGAGCAGCAGCGAAACAGTAATTTCCAGGCCAGCCGCCGCCTTGAGGGGGTTGATAGCCCGCTCGTTACGCTAAACGCCCAGGATGCGCAAAGCCGTCTTGAAGAACTCAGGAGGCACTATGAGCGATAAAATCGGTGACGATCGTGACCCGTATCTCTACCCGGGTCTGAATGTGATGCGTAACCGTCTGAATATCCGCCAGGCTGACCGTCTTGCAAAGGCATCCTATGAGATCACCGCGCTGCGGGTGGCGACGCTCGGCTTAGGCCCGTCGGCGCCGGGGGTGCCGCATCTCTGTGCAATCCACCGCCACCTTTATCAGGATATTTTTGACTGGGCGGGCGATATCCGCGAAATCGATATTTATCAGGGCGACACCCGCTTCTGCCACTTCGCCTACATCGAGAAAGAGGGCAATGTCCTGATGCAGGATCTCGAGGAAGAGGGGTATCTCAACGATCTGCAGAAAGAGGAGTTTGTGGCCCGCCTGAGTCACTACTACTGTGAGATCAACGTGCTCCATCCCTTCCGGATTGGCAACGGTATCGCTCAGCGGATCTTCTTCGAACAGCTCGCCATCCATGCAGGCTATCAGCTGAGCTGGAAAGATATCGACCCGGGCAAATGGGCGGCGGCCAACCAGAGCGGCGCAATGGGCGATTTAACGGCCCTGAACGCCATCTTTGCCAAAGTAGTGAGCGAAGCGCGGGAAACTGAGTAGAATAGGGCGGCACGTTTTTCTGGAGCCGCCATGATTCTGCTGATTGATAACTACGATTCCTTCACCTGGAACCTTTACCAGTATTTTTGTGAACTGGGTGCAGAGGTGGTGGTCCGCCGCAACGACGACATCAGCCTGGCCGAAATCGACGCGCTTGCCCCGCAGAAAATCGTTATCTCGCCGGGGCCCTGCACGCCGTCGGAATCGGGCATTTCGCTGGATGTCATTCGTTACTACGCCGGTAAGCTGCCCATTCTTGGCGTCTGCCTGGGCCACCAGGCCATTGGGCAGGTGTTTGGTGCCACCATTGTGCGCGCCGCCAAAGTGATGCATGGCAAAACCGCGCCGGTGACCCATACCGGCACGGGCGTGTTTACGGGGCTTAATAATCCGCTTACCGTGACGCGCTACCATTCGCTGGTCATTGACCCGTCAACGCTGCCGGAATGCTTTGAGGTTACCGCCTGGAGCGATACCCGGGAGATCATGGGGATTCGGCATCGTGAATGGGACCTCGAAGGGGTGCAATTCCACCCGGAGAGTATCCTCAGCGAGCAGGGACACCAGCTGCTGGCAAATTTCCTCAATCGTTGAATAGTGGTTGCCTTACTGTGATTTTTTATGCATATTTTGTGATTATATTTTCACAATCACTGTGACATAAAATGGATGGTCATGACATGGCAACTGAACAATCTGCAATTACCCGCGCGACATTCGATGAAGTCATTCTGCCGATTTATGCACCGGCTGAGTTTATCCCGGTAAAAGGGAAAGGCAGCCGAGTCTGGGATCAGCAGGGGAAAGAGTATGTTGATTTCGCCGGCGGGATTGCGGTGACGGCGCTGGGTCATTGCCATCCTGCGCTGGTGGAGGCGCTGAAAACCCAGGGGGAAACCCTGTGGCATACCAGCAACGTCTTTACCAACGAACCGGCGCTGCGTCTGGGCCGCAAGTTAATCAGCGCGACCTTCGCCGAACGCGTGCTGTTTATGAACTCCGGTACCGAAGCGAACGAAACCGCCTTCAAACTGGCGCGCTACTATGCCTCCACGCGCCACAGCCCGTACAAAACCAAAATCATTGCTTTCCACAACGCCTTCCACGGTCGCTCGCTGTTTACCGTTTCCGTCGGCGGACAGCCAAAGTATTCCGACGGTTTTGGACCAAAACCGGCCGATATTATCCATGTGCCGTTTAACGATCTGCATGCGGTAAAAGCGGTAATGGATGACCACACCTGCGCGGTGGTGGTGGAGCCGATCCAGGGAGAGGGCGGCGTAACGGCTGCCACGCCTGAGTTCCTGAAAGGGCTGCGCGACCTGTGCGATGAGCATCAGGCGCTGCTGGTATTTGATGAAGTGCAGTGCGGGATGGGCCGTACCGGCTCCCTGTTTGCCTACATGCATTACGGCGTGACGCCGGATATTCTGACCAGCGCCAAAGCGCTCGGTGGCGGCTTCCCGGTCAGTGCGGTATTAACGACGCAGGAGATTGCCTCCGCGTTCCACGTGGGTTCCCACGGCTCCACATACGGCGGTAACCCGCTGGCGAGTGCCGTCGCGGGTGCCGCGTTCGACATTATCAACACCCCTGAGGTTCTGAGCGGCGTCAACGCGAAGCGTGAGCTTTTCGTGAAGCATTTGCAGCAGATTGATGACCAGTATGACGTCTTCAGCGAGATCCGCGGGATGGGGTTACTGATCGGCGCGGAGCTGAAGCCACAGTACAAAGGCCGTGCGCGCGATTTCCTGCACGCCGCCGCCCATGAAGGGGTGATGGTGCTCAATGCCGGGCCGGACGTGATGCGCTTTGCGCCGTCGCTGGTGGTCGAAAATCAGGACATTGAAGACGGGTTAAACCGTTTTGCCGCGGCGGTCGCGAAGATCGTAAACGCTTAAGACTCCGTTCGCGTTAAGCGACGGGTTAACCATATCCCATGGTGAGGGCGCTGACGCCATGCTACCGACGAAATGGTGTGCATGGTGTTCAGATGCCCGAGAACGCGCTGCAGATGCTGCTCCAGGGTACTCATTGGCCCGTGGGTGAGCGTCTCTGGCGCCTCCAGAATGTTCGAATCCCCTGACTCGCCAGGCGCGTCATACTCGAGTCGCTGCTGACACCGCTGCAGGGCAATCTCACACGACTGCAGGTAGCGCTGCGCCAGATCGGGCGTCAGCATCGTATGTTCCCGCGCCAGCGTGGTCATGGCGTTGATATGCTCAACGATAAACTGGCTGTGCGTCACCCAGAGCTTCATGTCCGCCAGATAGTGCGAGTTAAAGCCGGGCTCCTGCATTGCCTGATTCAGCGAGTTAAACAGGGCGTTATGCGCCTGGTTGACCTTCATCCGCTGATACGCCAGCGGGGAGGGCTGCGGGTCGTCACTCAGGATCAGGCGAATGGCCTGCTGGTCGGCCTCCAGCGCATCGTGGGCGTTCTGTCTGAGCAGCCCGCTTTGCCACTGAGGCCACAGCCAGACCATGCCGCCAAAGGCAATCAGGCAGCCAATCAGGGTATCGACCAGCCTGGCGATAATAAACTGCTCGCCGTTGAGCGTGAGCAACTGCAGGGTATACACCGCCGTTACCGTAAAGCCCACCATCGCCCAGCCGTAGTTTTTGCGGATGATCAGGTAGCTCACCATCGTGATCACCAGCATCCCTGCCAGCGTATAGCCTTCCGGCACGTGAAAGTGCAGCGTAACGCCCGCAATGATCAGCCCCGCCATCGTTCCGCCTGCCCGGTGCAGAATGCGCACCCGCGTCGCGCCATAGCCGTTCTGGGTGACAAACAGGATGGTCATTAAAATCCAGTACGGTTTGGGCAGATGCAGCGCCATGCCCATCAGGCTGGCAATGCTCAGCATCACGCTAATTCGCGCGGCGTTGCGCAGGGCAGATGATTTAAGGGAGAGGTAGCTTCTGAGCGCCGGCAGCAGCGGCAGGCGTTTTTGTTTGTCGGCCATCAGGTCGCGCGGATAAAGCGGACGCTGGGTTCGTAACACGCGGGCGATACGGCTGAAGTGCCAGGCGGCAAACTGACCCACCGGGTTGTCTTCATGCTGACGGGCAATCTTCTCCAGCGCGCCGAGCTGTTTGTCCATGTTAAAGCGCGTGGGGTAGCGGTGATACAGAATATCGTCAGCCAGCACCCGAAGGCGCGCGGAGACGGTTTGCGCGTTCCAGCGGATCACCGCTTCGGCATGGCTGCGCTCGACCAGTTTTTGCACCTCCTGCGGCTGGTGCAGGCTCACGGAGATATGCTCCTGTAAGTCCAGCCCCACCTGAAAGACGCGCAGCAGCCGCTTATATTCGTGGTTCTTATTGGCGGCGAGCATATGCAGCTGCTGATAACACTGGCTTATCAGGTCCACCACCTTTTGCTGACGCGTCAGCAGCGGCGGCAGTGATTTTTCTGGATCGGTATGCTGGGTGAGCAAGGTGTATTTGGCTTCACAGTAATCCGCCAGCTGCACGTAGAGCAGGCTCAGGGATTCCCGCAGCGGCTGTTCCCGCCACAGCCAGAACCAAAACCAGTTAAACAGCCCGTACCACAGCGTACCGAGGGCGTAGATCAGTAGCGGCTCCCACACCGGCATGTTGCCCGCAAGGCTCAGCGTGAAGATGGCGGCAATCAGCGACGCGGGAAGCAAACGCGCGTGCAGTGAGCTGATTTCAGCGGTTACGCCCAGGGTCATCGCCAGGACGGTGAGGATCAGCGGCAGCGGGATATCGCGGGCCAGCAAAAGCTGCACGGCGAGGCTACAGCCCGCAAACAGCGAGCCGCCCACGATCAGCCGTTTGAAAAAGCGCTTATGCGGTGTATCCAGACCGGCAATGTTGCAGCAGGCGGGAACGAGAGAGAAGAGCAGACCTTGCTGAAGATGGCCCAGAATCAGGCCCACGGCCACAGGAAGGCACAACACCAGCGTTTGTCGCAGTGCGTAGTTAACTTCCGGGTGATAAATCAGCCTGCGCCACATGGGGAATAGAGACAAAAACGGCGTGACACCTTGCGATGGCACGCCGTTTGAGCGGAATTAACGCGTTCCGTAAACCACGATGGTTTTACCGTGTGCGGAGATCAGGTTCTGATCTTCCAGCATTTTCAGAATACGGCCCACTGTTTCACGGGAGCAACCGACAATCTGACCGATTTCCTGGCGGGTAATTTTAATTTGCATGCCATCAGGGTGAGTCATCGCATCGGGTTGTTTCGCCAGATTCAGCAGGGTCTGAGCGATACGGCCGGTCACGTCCAGGAAGGCGAGGTTACCCACTTTCTCAGATGTCACCTGCAGACGGCGCGCCATCTGCGAAGAAAGACGCATCAGGATGTCAGGGTTAACCTGAATCAACTGACGGAATTTCTTGTAGGAAATTTCAGCCACTTCACATGCTGTCTTTGCACGAACCCAGGCACTACGTTCCTGGCCTTCTTCAAACAGGCCCAGTTCACCGATGAAATCGCCCTGGTTCAGATAAGAAAGGATCATCTCTTTCCCTTCTTCATCTTTGATCAGCACTGCCACCGAGCCTTTGACGATGTAATACAACGTTTCCGCTTTTTCACCCTGGTGAATCAGCGTGCTCTTCGATGGGTACTTATGAATGTGGCAATGAGACAAGAACCATTCGAGAGTCGGGTCTGTTTGCGGTTTGCCAAGCACCATGCGCTGTTATCCTCTGTTATAAGCTGTCACCAGAGTCATAAGATGCATCCGGACTCTGGGGTTGCAATCGAATTCTTACCCATACCCTGGGAAGTCGGCTATCGTAACGTTTCGCAGCCAGTAAAGTTTGATGTCCTCTGCATACATGTGTAACGTCAATGTATTACTGTAGCATCCTGAGTGTTTTAGCATAGCTTTCGCCGCGTGTCTCCTGGTGTCTCGCTTCAGCATGACGCAGGTCGCCTTCCATTGCGAGAAATGTAACGCACGCGTAATCTGTCACCAAAAATGCAACGTTGGAGTGAGTGAATATGCAAGCGCGTGTGAAATGGGTTGAAGGTTTAACGTTCCTGGGCGAGTCAGCTTCAGGACACCAGATTTTGATGGATGGTAACTCCGGCGATAAAGCACCAAGCCCAATGGAAATGGTGCTGATGGCAGCAGGTGGATGCAGCGCAATTGACGTGGTGTCGATCCTGCAAAAAGGCCGTCACGATGTGACCGACTGCGAAGTAAAACTCACCTCAGAACGCCGCGAAGAGGCACCACGCCTGTTTACCCACATTAACCTGCATTTCATCGTCAGCGGGAAAGAACTGAAAGACGCGGCGGTCTCACGCGCGGTCGATCTTTCAGCGGAGAAATACTGCTCGGTCGCCTTAATGCTCGAGAAAGCGGTAAAAATTACGCATTCGTATGAAGTGATCGACGCCTGATATTGGGGGCATCGTTCACTCTGATGCCCTCACCGAAACCCTCTCCCACGCGGAGAGGGAAATCATCAGGCGATTTTCTTCCCTTCTATCAACCGCTGCACCAGCGGCATCATAATTAATTCCATTGCCAGCCCCATTTTTCCGCCCGGAACCACTAACGTATTCATGTGCGAAATAAACGAGCCCTGCAGCATCGCCAGCAGCCAGGGGTAATCAATACCGTCGAGATTGCGGAAATGGATAACCACAAAGCTCTCATCCAGCGACGGGATACTTTTGGCGGCGAACGGGTTAGAGGTGTCCACTGTCGGTACGCGCTGGAAGTTGATATGCGTGCGGGAGAACTGCGGCGTCAGGTAAGTAATGTAGTCTTCCATGGAGCGCACGACGGAATCCATCACCGCCTCGCGTGAATGGCCGCGCTCGCTGATGTCACGCGTCAGCTTCTGGATCCATTCAAGGTTCACGATGGGCACCACGCCAACCAGCAGATCCACGTGACGCGCCACGTCATGCTGCGGCGTCACCACGCCACCGTGCAACCCTTCGTAAAACAGGACGTCGGTTGGTTCCGGCAGCGGTTGCCAGGGGGTAAAAGTGCCTGGCACCTGGTTCCAGGGAACGGCTTCATCGTAGGTGTGCAGATATTTGCGTGACTGCCCCTTGCCGCTCTGGCCGTACTCCTGAAAGGTTTGCTCCAGCAGGCCGAAGTCATTGGCCTCCGGGCCGAAGTAACTGATGTGTTTACCCAGATCGCGCGCCTTGCGGATAGCCATATCCATCTCCGGGCGCGTGTAGCGGTGAAAGCTATCGCCTTCGACCTCCGCCGCACGGAGATTCAGTTGGGCGAAAATCTTACGAAAAGCGAGGCTGGTCGTGGTGGTTCCCGCACCACTCGAACCCGTAACGGCAATAACCGGATGTCTGGCAGACATAGCAACTCCCTGACTGGAAAGGTTTAAAGATCAGCCATGAAACGCGTTGCGGGGCATGATATTGACCGTCTCATGCAGTTCAGACCATACCAGCACCACGTCGCCGCTTTTGAGCTGGCGCTTCACATCGTTGACCTTTTGCTCAAGCGAACGTTCATGTTCACCATAATCGGTACCTTCGCGCAAGACAAAGCTTTCAATCAGATTATCGAGCGTTTCGGGGGAGAGGTCCTGCCACGGAATAATCATTTTGCACCGTCCAGATAAGGGGTAAGCCAGTCAGGAATACGCGACTCCAGCCACATTTTCGGGCGACGCAACGTTCCACCGATGAACCCCACGTGACCACCATGCTCTGTCAGCTGATAGTGAACGTTGGCAGGCAGAAATTCCTGCGCGGGAATAGAGTGATGATCCATAAACGGGTCATCTTTGGCATGAATGATAAGCGTCGGTTGCGTGATCTTACTGAGCAGCGGCATGGCGCTGCACTGACGATAGTAGTCAATCGCATCGGCAAAACCGTGAATTTTGGCGGTGATCAGATCGTCGAATTCGCGGATGCGACGGACCTTTTTCAACTGACGCAGGCTCACCGGCAGCGTATCCGGATAGGCTTTCAGCTTGCGCGCCGCGTTGGCTTTCAGCAGGTTGAGCAGGTAACGCTGATAGACCCGGGAAAAGCCTTTCTCCATATGGTAGCTGCACTGCTCCAGCATAAAGGGCGCGGAGACAATGACGGCCGCATCCAGCGGCACGGTGTCGCCCTCTTTTGCCAGCAGGCAGGCCAGCATATTGCCGCCCAGCGAGTAGCCCACGGCCGCTGTCGGGACGGTACCAAAGTTTTCCCGTAACCAGTGTAAAAACCAGGTGCCGTCTTCGGTTTCACCCGAGTGATAGATGCGCTTCTGGCGATTCGGTTCGCCGCTACAGCCGCGAAAGTGCATCACCACGCCGAGCCAGCCCCGCGCTTTGGCTGCCTGGATGAGCCCGTGTGCATAGGGGCTGTGCAGACTGCCTTCCAGACCGTGAAAAACCACCAGACGCGGCTTATGGCGCGCCTGTTCTGGCTCTTCGCTCCATGCCAGGTCCAGAAAGTCACCGTCCGGTAAGTCCAGCCGTTGCCAGTGCGGCGTGAACTGAACCTTACGGCGGATGAGTCGCGGCAGCATGGTCTGCAGATGGCAATTGGCCACGCCGCGCATGGGCACGAACTCGGTGCTGTCTTCGGCGATGATGTCGAAGTCTGATGGAATGATTTGGCTCATAACGGCGATGCTAATTCTTGTCAGTTATTTTCTGTTCTTTCCGAATTGTACCCCGTTTAGCCTGGTTTTCCGAAACATGAACTGATCTCGATCACAAATATTTACCTTGATTATTACTCTCAGGCTAATGATTCCGCCCTGCGCTTAATTGATGACTTCCTCGCCACAGCGCACACTTTACTCAACGTTAAGCAAATCAGAATGATGTGCTGAATCAGGAGGTTAATAATGTTATCTGGGCAAACACCCACCCGGCAATGGAACACACGACGCACCGAGAAAGCGCGTCGTCTGGCATCCGTACCGGTGCAGGGCAAGGTACTGCCAACCGGCGATCTTGTCGCCATGCTGGAAAAACTGATCGCGCCTGGCGACAAAGTCGTTCTGGAAGGTAATAACCAGAAGCAGGCCGATTTCCTTTCACGCTCGCTGGCTGAAGTGAACCCGCAAATCGTGCATGACCTGCACATGATTATGCCAAGCGTGGGCCGTAGCGAGCATCTGGATATCTTTGAGAAAGGTATCGCCCGCAAGCTGGACTTCTCCTTCTCCGGTACCCAGAGCCTGCGCATCTCGCAGCTGCTGGAAGATGGTCAGCTCGAAATTGGTGCTATCCATACCTACATAGAGCTCTATTCACGTCTGTACGTGGATCTCTCGCCAAACGTGGCGCTGATTGCCGGCTTTAAAGCGGACCGAAAAGGTAATCTTTATACCGGCGCAAGCACTGAAGATACCCCCGCGCTGGTGGAAGCGGCCGCATTCCATGACGGCATTGTCATCGCACAGGTGAATGAGCTGGTGGACGACGAATGCGACCTGCCGCGCGTTGATATTCCCGGCTCCTGGATTGACTTCGTGGTGGTGGCCGACAAACCGTTCTTTATCGAACCGCTGTTTACCCGCGACCCGCGTCTCATCAAACAGGAACATATCCTGATGGCGATGATGGCCATTAAGGGCATTTATGCGGAACATCAGGTGCAATCCCTGAACCACGGGATTGGTTTTAATACCGCGGCGATTGAACTGCTGCTGCCGACCTACGGTGAACAGCTCGGCCTGAAAGGCAAAATCTGTAAACACTGGACCCTTAACCCGCACCCAACCCTGATCCCGGCGATTGAAAGCGGCTGGGTGGAAAGCGTGCACTGCTTCGGCGGCGAACTGGGGATGGAAGAGTACATTCGTGCACGTCCGGACATCTTCTTTACCGGTGCCGACGGCTCTATGCGTTCCAACCGCGCCTTCTGTCAGCTGGCAGGCCAGTACGCCGTTGATATGTTCATCGGGTCAACCCTGCAGGTTGACGGGTATGCCAACTCCTCAACCGTGACCCGTGGTCGTCTCTCTGGTTTCGGCGGTGCGCCAAACATGGGCCATGACCCGCATGGTCGTCGTCATGCCACCCCGGCCTGGCTGAACATGATCACCGAACCCGATCCGATGCAGCGCGGTAAAAAACTCGTCGTCCAGATGGTGGAAACCTTTCAGGCAGGCGTGAAACCGACCTTTGTGGAAAAACTCGATGCTGTTGACGTTGCGAAAGCGTCCGGGATGCCTCTGGCTCCGGTCATGATCTACGGCGACGACGTGACACATGTGCTGACGGAAGAGGGGATTGCTTACCTCTATCGCGCAGAAAGTCTTGAAGAGCGCCGGGCGATGGTTGCGGCCGTCGCGGGGATCACCGATATCGGTCTGGGCGTCGATGCCAAGCGCGTGGCGCAGTTGCGCCAGAGCGGCAAAGTGGTTTACCCGGAAGATATGGGGATTCGCCGCACCGATGCCACCCGTTCTCTGCTGGCAGCAGGCAGCGTGTCAGACCTGGTTGAATGGTCTGGCGGTCTTTACAACCCACCTGCGAAATTCCGGAGCTGGTAATGAAACTTCTGCCCCAGATTCAGGTTGAAGGCGGTGCCGAATGGCTGGCGCGAACCGCCACGCAGTGTCTGATTGACGAAGCACAGTTAAGCCCGAAACCCGGTCTGGTGGACAGTCGGGGGAACGGCGCGCACCACGATCTGTCGCTCGCGTTGATGGAGCGTTCCGCGCGCAGCCTGACCCCCACGTTTCAGGCGCTGGCGCAACACAGCTGGCAGCGTCCGGCGGATATTGCGCTCAGGCAAACCATAGGGCGACTCGGCCGTGAAGGTGAGCAGCAGATGATGGCGGCTACCGACGGTGTAAATACCCACCGCGGCGCGATTTGGGCGCTGGGGCTGCTGGTCAGTGCCGTGGCGATGCTCGGTGGCGATGCCAGCGCGCAGGCGGTAGCGAATACCGCGGCACAGCTGGCGAAACTGCCCGATGACGCGGCGCCGAAAGTGTTCAGCAAAGGGCTACGCGCCACGCGCCGCTACCGGGTTCCGGGCGCACGTGAAGAGGCTCAGCAGGCATTTCCACACGTGATGCAGCGTGCTCTGCCGCAGCTTCGTCTGAGCCGTCTTAACGGCAGCAGCGAAACGTACGCAAGGCTCGATGCGCTGATGGCCATCATGACGTCGCTTGCCGACACCTGCGTGCTGTCGCGCGCCGGGATGGCGGGGCTGGAGGCCATGCAGAACGGTGCGCGTGCGGTGCTGAGCGCCGGAGGATGCGCGACATCCGCAGGCCAGATGGCGCTGGCGAGATTGGACCGTCACATGCTGGCACTCAATGCCTCACCGGGCGGAGCAGCCGACCTGCTTGCCGCCACGCTGTTTCTCGATCGCATCGAAACGCCTTATTCAAAGCATTAAGAGGATGTTATGGAAAAAATCACATTAACCATGCCAGCGAGCCGCGCGTTAAGCGGCAAAGCGCTCGCAGGGGTTGTTGGTTCCGGGGATATGGAGGTGCTGTTTGCCGCCGAACCGGGCCAGACGTTAACCATTGATATCACCACGTCCGTCGACAACAGCCGCGGTCGCTGGGAGGCGTTGTTCAACCGCCTGCACACCGTCAGCAGCCTGCCTGCAGGAAAACTGACGATCCACGACTTTGGCGCGACGCCGGGGGTGGCACGCATTCGTATCGAACAGGTTTTTGAAGGGGTGAGCCATGCGTGATGATCGGAGTTTTATTGAATTAAAAGCTCGCCAGCGTGCGCAGGCATTGCTGGACGACGGGAGCTATCGCGAACTGCTGGATCCTTTTGAAGGCATTATCTCCCCGTGGCTGGGGCCGCAGGGCATCGTTCCTCAGGCCGATGACGGCATGGTGGTCGCCAAAGGCACCCTCAACGGCCAGCCTGCGGTAGTGGTGGCGATCGAAGGTGCGTTCCAGGGCGGCAGTATGGGCGAAGTGTCCGGCGCCAAAATGGCGGCGGCGCTGGAGCTGGCGGCTGAAGATAACCGCAACGGGATCCCGACGCAGGCGGTACTGTGTCTCGAAACCGGCGGCGTGCGTCTGCAGGAAGCCAACCTGGGCCTGGCGGCCATTGCCGATATTCATGCAGCAATTGTTGACCTGCGCCGTTACACCCCGGTGGTCGGGATTGTGGCCGGGACCGTGGGCTGCTTCGGTGGGATGTCTATCGCTGCTGCACTGTGCAGCTACCTGATTGTCACCCGCGAAGCGCGTCTCGGTCTGAATGGTCCTCAGGTTATCGAGCAGGAAGCGGGAATTGAAGAGTATGACTCCCGCGACCGTCCGTTTATCTGGAGCATGACCGGTGGAGAAGTCCGCTATGAAAGCGGCCTGGTGGATGCGCTGGTTGGCGATGGCGTGAACGCGGTGAAAGCGGCGATGAACGACGCGATTGCCAAAGGCGTGCCTGCAAAACATCGCACCGATAACTATGACGATTACCTGAACCGTCTGACGAATTTCGACACCCGCAAACAGGCCGATGCCGAACAGATTAAAGCGCTCTTTGCCCGGGAGGTGAAATGATGACTAACTCAGTAAGCCGTGGCGAACTCTGGCTGCAAACGCTCGCGCCGAACGCCAGACGCCTAGAGGGGTTATGCCCGTCCGTACAGGCGGCCGATGGTGAACTTAACGGTGAAACGGTACGTTTTGTTGCCGTGGTACCGGATGCCAACAACCACTTCCCGCGCGCGGCGAAAGGGGAAGTCGGTCTGCTGGAAGGCTGGACGCTGGCAAAAGTGGTGAGCGAAACCGTTGCCGCCGATGCCAACAGCGCCGTGAAGCGCCCGATCGTGGCGGTGATTGACGTGCCAAGCCAGGCCTATGGCCGTCGTGAAGAGGCATTTGGTATTCACCAGGCGTTGGCCGGCGCGGCGGCGGCCTATGCTAACGCGCGTCTGGCCGGTCATCCGGTGATTGGGCTTATCGTTGGTAAAGCGATGTCCGGCGCGTTTCTGGCGCACGGGTACCAGGCAAACCGCCTGATTGCCTTTAACGATAAAGGCGTGCTGATCCATGCCATGGGTAAAGAGTCTGCGGCGCGTATTACGCTACGTACCGTGGATGCGCTGGAAAAACTGGCGGCAACGATCCCGCCAATGGCCTATGACATCAGCAACTACGCCACACTGGGGCTGCTTTCCAACCTGCTGGACATCAGCAACCCGGATGCCCCTTCTGAAAACGATCTGACGCAGGTGAAAACCACGCTGCAACAGGCCATCCATGACGCTCGTCAGGACAACACCCTGAAAAACCGTCTCGGTGCTGACAATCGCCGCAGCTCTGCCCTCGTACGCGAACGCATGCGGGCAAGCTGGTAAGTAAAAAGAGACCTGCCAGATGCACTCCCCGCGGACGTAACCGTTACGTCCGCGCGGGAACCTGCATCCTGAAAATAATAATCATCGCGCCAGTGCTTAAACTTTTTTACTACAGGTGAATTATGACTTACGTAATTGTTCATGCTCTTGCACCGATTTTCGTCATCATGCTGCTGGGATTCTGGGCCGGTAAGGCAAAGATGGTCGATAACAAAAATGTCTCCCTGCTCAATATCTTCGTCATGGATTTTGCTTTGCCTGCCGCGCTGTTCAGCGCCACGGTGCAAACCCCGTGGACTGGCATCGTAGCCCAGTCACCGCTGATTCTGGTGCTGACCCTGGCGATGTGGATAACCTACGCGGCCATTTACTTCCTCGCGACCAGCGTCTTTAAAAAATCCCCACAGGATGCCGCCGTGCTTACGCTGACGGTTGCGCTGCCAAACTATGCCGCGCTTGGCTTGCCGATTCTGGGCAGTGTGCTGGGTGAAAGCTCTTCAACCTCACTGTCCGTGGCGGTCTCTATTGCCTGTGGTTCGGTACTGATGACGCCGTTCTGCCTGCTGATTCTGGAACGTGAAAAAGCGCGTGCCGAAGGCAATAACTCCGGTTCAACGCTCTCGATGCTGCCGGTGCTGATGTGGCGCTCGATTAAAAAACCGATTGTGATGGGACCCCTGCTGGGTGTGATTTTGTCTGCAGTCGGCATCAAAATGCCTGAACTTGTTCTGGCCGCCATTAAGCCACTGGGGCTTTCTGCAACGGCTGCCGCGCTGTTCCTGACCGGGGTGATCCTCTCTGCGCGTAAGCTGCAGATCAACACCATGGTGATTACCTCAACCGTAGCCAAGCTGCTGATCCAGCCTGCGATTGCCTGGGGTATCGTTCTGATCTTCGGTCTGCACGGCTCCGTGGCGATCACCGCTATCCTGATGATTGCGCTCTCTGCCGGTTTCTTCGGCGTGGTGTTCGGTAACCGCTTTGGCGTGCAGTCTCCGGATGCGGAAGCGGTGCTGCTGTTAAGCTCGGTACTGTGTATCCTGTCGCTGCCACTGTTTATCTCGCTGACTTCAGGAATGTAATCATGACCACAACATTACGCCCTCACGACCTCATCTGGCTTAACGCGCGTGACGCGCTGGAAGGCATCACTCACGACTGGGTGGATGCGGTATGGCATACCGGTTTACCGGTGGTCGTGCGGCGTGATGTTGATAACGCTGGCCGTATTCCCGTTGGCGTACGCGGTTTACGCCGCGACCAGCGGGCGGCCGGTTGGGTGAAGCCAGAAAACGTCGTGCGGGTGGTCTCACCCGAGGCGTTGAGCGTGACCGCCGATCTTCTGCGTTCACCGTTTGTGACTCAGCCACCGGTTCAGGTGGCGTTGCAACTTTCTCAGCAGTCATGGCCGTGGACGTGGGGAATTACGGGCAGCACGGGCTACGCCCTGGCGACCGGTATCCCGGTCATTCATGCCGACAGCGATCTCGATCTGCTGGTGCGAGCCCCTCAGCCTCTGTCGGCTGACGCTTTTCGTGTCTGGGCGTCACAGCTCAGCCGCGCGTTATGTCGGGCAGACACTCAAGTCGACACCCCTGAAGGCGGCTTTGCGCTGACGGAGTGGCTGCGCGACGGCAAAACGTTGCTGAAGACCCGCCGTGGGCCGCGCCTGGTGGCGGACCCGTGGCACAGGGAGGAGTGATGAAAATACTGTTTACCTTTCCAGGGCAGGGCACCCAGCATGCCGGTATGCTGCAAAACCTGCCTGGCACGACGCTGGAGCAGGCCCGCGAGGTATTGGGTGGCGAAGTCGATACGCTGGATACCGCGGCAGCGTTAACCCACACGCGAGCCGTTCAGCTTTCGTTGTTAATTGCCGGTGTTGCCTGGGCGCGTGAGCTTGAACAACGCGGCGTGGCACCGGATATCGTCAGCGGTCTGTCTATTGGCGCGTATCCGGCCGCGGTCATTGCCGGTGCGCTGGAATTTGCCGACGCGCTGAAGCTGGTCGCGCTGCGTGGCGATCTCATGGAGCAAGCCTATCCGCACGGTTATGGCCTGACCGCGATAATGGGTCTGACCCTGCCTCAGGTTGAAGCGTTGCTGGAAGGCACCGGAACGTATATCGCCAATCTGAACGCGGAAACGCAGATTGTGATCGCCGGCACCGATGAGGGGATGGCGCAGGTGGCGAAACGCGCGCTGGCAAAAGGGGCTAATAAGGCGCATCGGCTGACCGTCAGCGTGCCTTCCCATTGCGAGCTGTTGGCGGAGCCGGCGCACAAGCTGGTGGAGGCATTCACATCCGTCACGCTCACACGCCCGCGCTGTGCTTACCTGAGCGGCAGCACAGGACGCGTGCTCTGGACGCCTGAGAAAATCGCGGACGATCTGGCGATGAATATGGCGCGCACGGTGCGCTGGCAGGAAGCGGTGATTTCTGCCAACGAGCGTGAAGCTCGGCTGGCGATTGAAATGCCACCAGGCGGAGTACTGACCTGCCTGACGCGTCAGGCGGCCTGGGAAGGGGAGTCGGTTTCGCTGGAGCGCAGTGGTGTAGACGTGGCGGTACACCTCGCTAAGCGGCTACAGCGGTAGGGTCTGCGCAGGGTCGGTGGCGATACTGCGGGCATACATTCGCCCTTCGGCTGCCAGTGCCCGCAGGCTGGGGTCTTGCTCGCGGTTGCGGGCAAACACAATGGCAATCAACTGCTGCATTTGATACGGCTGGGCCAGCTTCAGTAGCTGTACTGAGTTCTCATACACTTTCTTCATTCTGCCTGGCATGAGCGTAAAGCCCACGCCCGCCTGCACCAGACTCAGCATCGAGAAAATGTCATTTACGCGGGTGACGATTTCCGGTTCGAAACCGGCAATATGAAACGCCTCCTGAAACCCGGCGTAGGTGGCAAACCCTTCCGACAGCGCGACAAACTTCTGGTCTTTGTAATCACGTAAGTCGGCAGGCCCGCTGGTGTTCAGCGTGGCAGAGGCTGGTGCGGCAAGAAAAATGTCGTCATGGAACAGGGGGAGCACTTCCAGACTGTTGCGGTCGATATCGCTTTCGGAAATAGAGATGAGGATGGCGTCGAGCAAACCGTCGTCCAGCATACGCAACAGGGTCTCGTTAGAGCCCATCGTCAGGTCCATCTCCAGGTCCGGACGGCGCAGTTTCATCCCCATAATCAGGCGTGGCACGGTTTCCAGCGTCAGCGAGTAGAGCGTGCCGACGCGCAGTCGTCCCTGGCCAACGCCGGCCGTTTTGCGCGCTTCTTCCAGCCCGCGCGCCATTACCTGCATCACTTCCTGACAATATTCCAGCAGCGTCCAGGCTGAAGGCAGCGCAATGAGATTGCGACCTTTGTGCGTAAAGAGCGGGCAGCGCACATTTTCTTCGAGAGTATGCAGCGCGCGGTGCACGCTAACGCCGCTCAGGCCAAGCGCTTCGGCGGTACGGGCGATATTGCCCTTCTCCATAAAGGTCATGAAGATGCTGAGTTTACGAAATGTAATGTCGCTCGTGATATCGAAACTCATAACCCTCCCGGGGATTTAGTCGGCCTGCAGCATGGCTTCCAGCTGTTCCTGGGCGTCCAGCCACGCCATCTCGCACGCTTCGAGGCTGGATTTCGTCTTCGCCTGTGTCTGCAGGCAGTCGGTCAGTTCTGCCTTACGGCTCTGGTCATACAGACCGCTGTCACCCAGCTTCTCTTCAACGGTAGCCAGCAGAGCGTTAAGTTTCTCCATCTCCTTTTCGAGACGGGCAATCTCTTTACGCAGCGGCTGGGTTTGAGTACGCAGTTCCGCTTCACGGCGCTTCTGGTCTTTACGCGCCTGGGCGCTGTTGGCGTTATCTTTCGACGAGTCGTCCGGCTGGTTTTCCTGCTTCTGCACGTCCGTCAGCCACTGCTGGTAGTCTTCCAGATCGCCATCGAACGGCTCGACTTTGCCATCGTGCACTAAATAGAGATCGTCCGTTGTGGAGCGGATCAGGTGACGATCGTGCGAGACGACAACCAGCGCGCCTTCAAACTCAATTAACGCTTCGGTCAGCGCCTGACGCATGTCGAGATCGAGGTGGTTTGTAGGTTCATCGAGCAGCAGCAGGTTCGGACGCTGCCAGACGATAAGCGCCAGCACCAGACGCGCTTTCTCGCCGCCGGAGAAACGTTCGGTGTTTTCGGTGACTTTATCGCCCTGGAAGCCAAAGCCGCCAAGGTAATCGCGCAGCTTCTGCTCCATCTCCTGCGGCGCCAGTCGCGCGAGGTGCTGGATGGGCGATTCATCCGCGCGTAAGAATTCCAGCTGATGCTGGGCGAAGTAGCCAAGCTTAATGCCTTTTGCCAGGCCGATCTCGCCGCTGACCGGGTTAAGCTCGCCCGCCAGCAGTTTAATCAGCGTCGATTTACCGGCGCCGTTACGCCCCAGCAGACCAATACGTGAACCCGGCACCAGGTTGAGCTTGATGGAGTCGAGAATAATGCGATCGCCGTAGCCAGCGCTCACCTTTTCCATCTTCAGCAGTGGGTTCGGCAGGCTCTCGGGCTCGCGAAAACTGAAGTGGAACGGGTTATCGACGTGCGCCGGGGCGATCATCTCCATGCGTTCCAGCATCTTGATGCGGCTCTGGGCCTGCTTGGCTTTAGACGCTTTTGCCTTGAAGCGGTCAACAAAGCTTTGCAGATGCGCCACGCGCTGCTGCTGGCTTTCATACATCGCCTGCTGTTGAGCAAGGCGCGTCGCGCGCTGGCGCTCGAATGAGCTGTAGTTGCCGGTGTATTCAAACAGGCTTTGCTGTTCGATATGAATGATTTTATCCACCACCGGGTCGAGGAAGTCGCGGTCGTGGGAGATCAGAATCAGAGTGCCCTGATAGCTCTTGAGCCACTTCTCCAGCCAAATAACCGCATCGAGATCGAGGTGGTTGGTGGGTTCATCAAGCAGCAGCAGGTCGGAACGGCAAATCAGTGCCTGCGCCAGGTTAAGGCGCATACGCCAGCCGCCGGAGAAGTCGCTGACGGGGCGTTCAAGCTGTTCGTTGCTGAAACCCAGACCGTGCAGCAGGCTGGAGGCGCGGGAGCGAATGGTCCATGCGTCGATGGCGTCCAGCTTACCGTGGACGGTGGCGATAGCATGACCGTCATTACACTCGTTGGCGGCGTTCAGTTCAGCTTCCAGCTTACGGTATTCACGATCGCCGTCGATAACATAGTCGAGAGCGGGTTCGCTCAGGGCAGGCGTCTCCTGATTTACCCAGGCAAGCTGCCAGTTACCCGGATAGGTAAAGTTACCGCCGTCAGCGCTAATCTCGTTTTTCAGCAGCGCAAGCAGGGTCGATTTTCCGCAGCCGTTTTTGCCGACCAGACCCACTTTTTGACCGGGATTGATGGTGGCGGAGGCGTTATCCAGCAGGACGCGCACGCCGCGGCGAATTTGTAACGAGGAGAAAACAATCATAGAAGCGCCGTATGTTCCGACTATGTTAATTTGTCATTATGATAATGTAAGGTGTGGGCCATTTTCCGCACCGGGCCGCCATGGTAGCCCAAAACAACGACGATACACAAAAACAGAAACAGAACCGGGAGGGGAGTGATGTCTCAGACAGCGAAAGTGCTGCTGCTGTATGCCCATCCGGAATCTCAGGACTCGGTGGCAAACCGGGTTCTGCTTAAGCCGGCTACTCAGCTCAGCAATGTGACGGTGCACGATCTCTACGCGCACTATCCTGATTTCTTTATTGATATTCCTTACGAGCAGGAAATGCTGCGTCAGCATGACGTGATTGTGTTCCAGCATCCGCTTTATACCTATAGCTGTCCGGCACTGCTGAAAGAGTGGCTGGACCGTGTGCTGAGCCGGGGGTTCTCCAGCGGGGTGGGGGGCAACCAGCTGGCGGGAAAGTACTGGCGCAGTGTCATTACGACCGGTGAGCCAGAGAGCGCTTACCGCCACGACGGTCTTAACCGTTATCCCATGAGCGATATCCTGCGGCCGTTTGAGCTGACGGCCGCGATGTGCCGCATGCACTGGATGAGCCCGATTATTGTCTACTGGGCACGTCGCCAGAAGCCTGAAGCGCTGGCGAGCCACGCCAGAGCGTATGGCGATTGGCTGGCATCACCGATTTCGGCAGGAGGTCGCTAATGGAAGGATCGAATTTACTCCTGGCCGGCGTGCTGTTTTTATTTGCCGCAGTGGTGGCGGTTCCGCTGGCCGCCCGGCTGGGCATTGGCGCGGTGCTGGGCTACCTGCTGGCCGGGATCGCCATTGGCCCCTGGGGGCTGGGATTCATCAGCGATGTGGATGAAATTCTCCACTTCTCTGAACTGGGCGTGGTGTTCCTGATGTTCATCATTGGCCTCGAACTGAACCCGTCAAAACTGTGGCAGCTCCGGCGATCGATATTTGGCGTGGGGGCGGCGCAGGTCTTGTTCAGTGCTGCGATTCTGGCCGGGCTGTTAATGCTGACCAACTTCTCGTGGCAGGCGGCGGTGATCGGCGGAATAGGTCTTGCGATGTCGTCGACAGCGATGGCGCTGCAGTTAATGCGTGACAAAGGGATGAACCGCAACGAGGCAGGACAGCTGGGCTTTTCGGTACTGCTGTTTCAGGACCTGGCCGTGATCCCGGCGCTGGCACTGGTGCCGTTACTGGCAGGCTCTGGTGACGATCATTTTGACTGGGTCAAAATCTCCATGAAGGTGCTGGCCTTCGCCGGCATGCTGATTGGCGGACGTTTCCTGCTGCGGCCGGTGTTTCGTTTTATTGCCGCCTCTGGCGTGCGCGAGGTGTTTACTGCCGCGACGCTGCTGCTGGTGCTGGGCTCGGCATTGTTTATGGACGCGCTGGGGCTGTCGATGGCGCTCGGTACGTTTATCGCCGGGGTGCTCCTTGCCGAAAGCGAATATCGTCACGAACTGGAAACGGCTATCGATCCGTTTAAAGGGCTGCTGTTAGGGCTGTTCTTTATTTCAGTGGGAATGGCGCTCAACCTGGGCGTGCTCTATACCCATTTGCTGTGGGTGGTGATGAGCGTTGTTGTGCTGGTGGCGGTAAAAACGCTGGTGCTGTATGTCATGGCACGGATATACGGGCTGCGCAGTTCCGAGCGCATGCAGTTTGCCAGCGTCTTAAGTCAGGGCGGAGAGTTCGCGTTCGTGCTGTTCTCCACCGCCTCCTCCCAGAAGCTGTTTAAAGACGATCAGATGGCGCTGCTGCTGGTAACGGTCACGCTGTCGATGATGACCACCCCGCTGCTCATCAGGCTGGTGGATAAGCTGCTCTCACGGCGCTTAAATCCGACAGAGGATGAAGATGAGATGCCGTGGGTGGAGGATGATAAGCCGCAGGTGATTGTGGTGGGCTTTGGCCGCTTTGGGCAGGTGATTGGACGTCTGCTGATGGCGAACAAAATGCGCATTACGGTACTGGAGCGCGATATCAGCGCGGTGAACCTGATGCGTAAATACGGCTACAAGGTTTACTACGGCGACGCGACCCAGCTCGAACTGTTGCGTTCAGCGGGGGCAGAAGCAGCAGAATCCATCGTGATTACCTGCAACGATCCGGAAGATACGATGAAGCTGGTGGAACTGTGCCAGCAGCATTTCCCGCATCTGCATATTCTGGCGCGTGCGCGTGGACGTGTTGAAGCGCACGAACTGCTGCAGGCAGGTGTGAAGCACTTCTCCCGTGAGACATTTTCCAGTGCGCTGGAGTTGGGACGTAAAGCGCTGATTTCGCTGGGCATGCATCCTCATCAGGCTCAGCGGGCCCAGATGCATTTTCGCCGGCTGGACATGCGAATGCTGCGCGAATTAATGCCGGTACACTCTGATACGGCGCAGATCTCCCGCGTGCGGGAAGCGCGTCGGGAGCTGGAAGAGATTTTCCAGCGAGAGATGCAACAGGAACGACGCCAGCTCGATGGCTGGGATGAATTTGAATAAAGGGTAACGAAAGATGGCTGTACGTAAACGCTTTATTGCGGGCGCAAAATGCCCGAGCTGCCAGGCGCAAGATACGCTGGCGATGTGGCGGGAAAATAATATTGATGTCGTAGAGTGTGTTAAGTGCGGTCATCAGATGCGCGAGGCGGATAAAGAAGCCCGCGATCATGTTCGCAAAGAAGAGCAAGTTATCGGGATTTTTCATCCGGACTAGCGATATGCCCTGAGTTTTTTTAAGCTAAAGGGTACACGGGTGCAGATTTCCGCTACAATCTGCGCCAGCAATTTTCCCTTGCTCAGGAGATATCATGAAAGTAGCAAAAGACCTGGTGGTCAGCCTGGCCTATCAGGTACGTACAGAAGACGGTGTGTTGGTTGATGAGTCTCCGGTGAGTGCGCCGCTTGACTACCTGCATGGTCACGGTTCCCTGATTTCCGGCCTGGAAAACGCGCTGGAAGGTCACGACGTTGGCGACAAATTCGACGTTGCTGTTGGCGCGAACGACGCTTACGGTCAGTACGACGACAACCTGGTGCAGCGCGTTCCTAAAGACGTGTTCATGGGCGTTGACGAACTGCAGGTTGGCATGCGCTTCCTGGCGGAAACTGACCAGGGTCCGGTTCCTGTTGAAATCACTGAAGTGGAAGACGACCACGTTGTGGTTGACGGCAACCACATGCTGGCTGGCCAGAACCTGAAATTCAACGTAGAAGTTGTTGCGATCCGTGAAGCGACCGAAGAAGAGCTGGCTCATGGCCACGTTCACGGTGCGCACGGTCACGACCATGACCACGATCACGGCCACGACGGCTGCTGTGGTGGTCACGGCCACGATCACGACCATGGTCACGACCACGGTAAAGGTGGTTGCGGTAACGGCGGCTGCGGTTGCCACTAATTCCGTTATGCGGAAAATAAAAAAGCGGGATAATAATCCCGCTTTTTTTACGCCTCAATAATGAGGTGGTGGCGTCTCTTCTGACTGAGAGGCAATATGTGACGGCTGTGTGGCCTTCAGTTTGTCCGTCAGCAGGCGCATGAGATCCCGCAGTTTCGCCATTTCCAGTTCATGTGCGGTCACGGTCTGGTTTAGCTCTTCGATGGTGATGTCCTGAAAAGCCAGGCGGCTTTCCAGCTCAGCCATTCTCGCTTCTAACATTGTGTCCTTCATCATTCACCTCGTTGTATCTCATTAACCACAATCGGCCAGCGGCGGCGAAGTTTAACTGAGTTTATCCTTAAGTTCAGTATCTATCCCCTTGGCAAGAAACTTATTTAAACAAAAATAGTCTGAAAAGTGGCGAGAATCGGGAGAGTCTGTCTGTAGATTTCTTCCGCAACGTTTTATAGTACGTAACTCATTTACGTTTAACGCTGGGGTGAGAGTCCCCAGGCCCTGGAGATATGGATGAAATCACTGTTTAAAGTAACGCTGCTGGCGACGACGATGGCTGTTGCGCTGAACGCGCCGCTGTCCTTCGCTGCTGATACTGCTGCGAAGCCTGCTGCAACTGCAGACAGCAAAGCGGCGTTCAAAAATGACGACCAGAAATCCGCCTACGCACTTGGCGCATCTCTGGGTCGTTACATGGAAAACTCTCTGAAAGAACAAGAGAAACTGGGCATTAAACTGGACAAAGCTCAGCTGATCGCGGGCGTTCAGGACGCATTTGCAGATAAGAGCAAACTGTCTGACCAGGAAATTGAACAGACTCTGCAGGCGTTCGAAGCACGTGTGAAAGGTGCCGCTCAGACTAAGATGGAAGCGGATGCAAAAGACAACGAAGCGAAAGGCAAAGCCTACCGCGATACCTTTGCTAAAGAGAAGGGCGTGAAAACCTCCTCTACGGGTCTGGTGTACAAAGTTGAGAAAGAAGGTACCGGTGACGCGCCTAAAGACAGCGATACTGTCGTGGTTAACTACAAAGGTACGCTGATCGACGGTAAAGAGTTCGATAACTCTTACACCCGTGGTGAGCCTCTCTCCTTCCGTCTGGATGGTGTGATCCCAGGCTGGACTGAAGGTCTGAAAAACATCAAGAAAGGCGGCAAGATCAAACTGGTTATTCCACCGGATCTGGCATATGGCAAAACCGGCGTTCCAGGTATCCCTGCTAACTCTACCCTGGTCTTTGACGTAGAGCTGCTGGACATCAAACCAGCGCCGAAAGCTGATGCGAAACCAGAAGCGCAGGCAGAACAGAAAGCTGCGACAGACGCGAAGAAGTAATGGTATGAAAACCGCCGCCTTTAAGGCGGCGGTTTTTTTTATTGTGGGGCAGATATAATTAACACTGGAAAGCGTTATGCACGCTGTATTAATTTAGTTGTCCGTGTAGATAATGAGCCTGCCCTGAAAACCTAACGACAGGCTCCTGAAAAGGAGTGTTTTTTTCATGTCCAGGTCGCTTTTAACCAACGAAACCAGTGAACTTGATTTACTGGATCAACGTCCTTTCGACCAGACCGACTTCGATATTCTGAAATCCTACGAGGCGGTAGTGGACGGGTTAGCGATGCTCATTGGGTCCCACTGCGAAATCGTATTGCACTCCCTGCAAGATCTTAAGTGTTCCGCCATCCGCATTGCTAATGGTGAGCATACTGGCCGTAAAATTGGTTCGCCAATCACCGACCTTGCATTGCGTATGCTGCATGACATGACCGGCGCGGACAGCAGCGTCTCCAAATGTTATTTCACCCGCGCCAAAAGCGGCGTACTGATGAAATCAGAAACCATCGCGATTCGTAATCGCGAGCATCGCGTGATCGGTCTGTTGTGCATCAACATGAACCTTGATGTGCCGTTCTCGCAAATCATGAGCACTTTCATACCGCCTGAAACGCCGGACGTTGGCTCCTCAGTTAACTTTGCCTCCTCGGTTGAAGATCTGGTGACGCAGACGCTTGAGTTCACTATCGAAGAGGTGAATGCCGATCGCAACGTATCGAACAACGCCAAGAATCGTCAGATCGTGCTGAATCTCTATGAGAAAGGGATTTTTGACATCAAAGACGCCATTAACCAGGTGGCCGATCGCCTGAACATTTCCAAGCATACGGTCTACCTCTACATCCGCCAGTTCAAAAGCGGTGATTTCCAGGGGCAAGACAAGTAATGCGTTTTTCGCTGATGGTGACAGGCCCGGCGTATGGTACTCAGCAGGCCAGCAGCGCGCTGCAGTTTGCGCATGCGTTACTGGCTGCCGGACATGAGCTGGTGAGCGTCTTCTTTTATCGGGAAGGGGTGTATAACGCCAACCAGTTTACCTCACCGGCCAGCGATGAATTTGATCTGGTGCGCGCCTGGCAGACGCTGAACGAGACAAGGGGGGTTGCGCTGCATATCTGCGTGGCGGCAGCCCTGCGTCGCGGCGTGACCGATGCCACCGAAGCTGAACGTCTTGGCTTGCCAGGGGCCAACCTGCAGCCGGGGTTTTCGTTGAGCGGTCTGGGCGCACTGGCACAGGCTGCGTTAACCTGCGACAGAGTGGTGCAATTCTGATGAAACGCGTGGCGTTTGTTTTTTCATCTGCTCCGCACGGTAGTGCGTCCGGCAGAGAAGGGCTGGATGCGTTGCTCGCAACATCAGCGCTGACCGAAGACATCGGTGTCTTCTTTTTAGGGGATGGCGTGTTTCAGCTTCTGGCGGGCCAGCAGCCGCAGGCTATTCTGGCGCGGGATTACATCGCGACCTTTAAAGTGCTGCCGCTTTACGACATTGAAACCTTTTTTGTCTGCGCTGATTCTCTGGCTGCGCGCGGTCTGAGCGATAAGACGTCTTTCGTGCTGGATGTAACACTCCTCCCGGCCGACGCGCTGCGCGACCAACTTTCCCATTACGACACAGTTCTGAATTTCTGAGGCTGACATGCTCCATACCCTGAGCCGTTCACCGTGGCATTGTGATATCGACGCATTACTGAGCATGCTGCGCGAAGGTGATGACCTGCTGCTTATTCAGGATGGCGTACTGGCTGCGCTTGAAGGGAGTCGTTTCGTTGAAATTCTCAGCAATGCCCCCATATCCGTCTCTGCGCTGAAAGATGATCTTGAGGCGCGAGGTCTTTCTGGTCAAATTTCAGCCAAAATTGACGTGGTTAGCTATACTGATTTCGTCAATCTTACTGTGACGCACGCCAGTCAAATGAACTGGTGATCCGAGATCGCTGTATATTTCTTGACACCTTTTCGACGTAGCCCTAAAATTTCGCGTCCTCATATTGTATGAGGTCGTTTTATTACGTGTTTACGAAGCAAAAGCTAAAACCAGGAGCTATTTAATGGCAACAGTTAACCAGCTGGTACGCAAACCACGTGCGCGCAAAGTTGCAAAAAGCAACGTGCCTGCACTGGAAGCCTGCCCGCAGAAACGTGGCGTATGTACTCGTGTATATACCACCACTCCTAAAAAACCAAACTCCGCACTGCGTAAAGTATGCCGTGTGCGTTTGACTAACGGTTTCGAAGTGACTTCCTACATCGGTGGTGAAGGTCACAACCTGCAGGAGCACTCCGTGATCCTGATCCGTGGCGGTCGTGTTAAAGACCTTCCGGGTGTTCGTTACCACACCGTTCGTGGTGCGCTGGACTGCTCAGGTGTTAAAGACCGTAAGCAGGCTCGCTCCAAGTACGGCGTGAAGCGTCCTAAGGCTTAATGGTTCTCCGTTAAGTAAGGCCAAACTGATTTATCTTAATGTCAAACTAAACTCGTAGAGTTTTGGACAATCCTGAATTAACAACGGAGTATTCCCATGCCACGTCGTCGCGTCATTGGTCAGCGTAAAATTCTTCCAGATCCGAAATTCGGATCAGAACTGCTGGCAAAATTTGTAAATATCCTGATGGTAGATGGTAAAAAATCTACTGCAGAAGCAATCGTATACAGCGCGCTGGAGACCCTGGCTCAGCGCTCTGGTAAAAATGAACTGGAAGCTTTCGAAGTCGCTCTCGACAACGTGCGCCCGACTGTAGAAGTTAAGTCTCGCCGCGTTGGTGGTTCTACTTATCAGGTTCCAGTTGAAGTTCGTCCGGTTCGTCGTAATGCTCTGGCAATGCGTTGGATCGTTGAAGCTGCTCGTAAACGCGGTGATAAATCCATGGCTCTGCGTCTGGCGAACGAACTTTCTGATGCTGCAGAAAACAAAGGTACTGCAGTTAAGAAACGTGAAGACGTTCACCGTATGGCAGAAGCCAACAAGGCGTTCGCACACTACCGTTGGTAATCCCTTCGGAGTATTAGTCACCAGGCGGGCGCTTCAGCGAAGCTGCCCGTCCTGGGTTACTTAACTGAACGCCTAAAGAAACAAACGAGGAATCAAATGGCTCGTACAACACCCATCGCACGTTACCGTAACATTGGTATCAGTGCGCACATCGACGCCGGTAAGACCACTACTACCGAACGTATTCTGTTCTACACCGGTGTAAACCATAAAATCGGTGAAGTTCATGACGGCGCAGCCACCATGGACTGGATGGAACAGGAGCAGGAGCGTGGTATTACTATCACCTCCGCAGCGACTACTGCATTCTGGTCAGGTATGGCTAAGCAGTACGAACCGCATCGCGTTAACATCATCGACACCCCAGGGCACGTTGACTTCACCATCGAAGTAGAACGTTCCATGCGTGTTCTTGACGGCGCGGTAATGGTTTATTGCGCAGTTGGTGGTGTTCAGCCACAGTCTGAGACCGTATGGCGTCAGGCGAACAAATATAAAGTTCCACGCATCGCGTTCGTTAACAAAATGGACCGTATGGGTGCTAACTTCCTGAAAGTTGTTGGTCAGATCAAATCCCGTCTGGGCGCGAACCCTGTTCCGCTGCAGCTGGCAATTGGTGCTGAAGAAGGCTTCACCGGCGTTATCGACCTGGTGAAAATGAAAGCCATCAACTGGAACGATGCAGACCAGGGCGTTACCTTCGAATACGAAGATATCCCAGCTGAGATGCAGGACCTGGCTGACGAATGGCACCAGAACCTGATCGAATCCGCTGCTGAAGCTTCTGAAGAGCTGATGGAGAAATACCTGGGTGGTGAAGAACTGACTGAAGAAGAGATCAAAAAAGCTCTGCGTCAGCGTGTTCTGAACAACGAAATCATCCTGGTAACCTGTGGTTCTGCATTCAAGAACAAAGGTGTTCAGGCGATGCTGGATGCGGTAATTGATTACCTGCCATCCCCGGTTGACGTTCCTGCGATCAACGGCATCCTGGACGACGGTAAAGATACTCCGGCTGAACGTCACGCAAGCGACGAAGAGCCGTTCTCTGCACTGGCGTTCAAAATTGCTACCGACCCATTCGTGGGTAACCTGACCTTCTTCCGCGTTTACTCTGGTGTGGTTAACTCCGGTGACACCATCCTGAACTCCGTGAAAACGGCGCGTGAACGTTTTGGCCGTATCGTACAGATGCACGCTAACAAACGTGAAGAGATCAAAGAAGTTCGTGCGGGCGACATCGCTGCAGCAATCGGTCTGAAAGACGTGACTACTGGTGACACCCTGTGTGACCCGGATCACCCGATCATTCTGGAGCGTATGGAATTCCCTGAGCCGGTAATCTCCATCGCGGTTGAACCAAAAACCAAAGCTGACCAGGAAAAAATGGGTCTGGCTCTGGGCCGTCTGGCGAAAGAAGACCCATCATTCCGCGTATGGACTGATGAAGAATCTAACCAGACCATCATCGCTGGTATGGGTGAACTGCACCTGGACATCATCGTTGACCGTATGAAGCGTGAATTCAACGTTGAAGCGAACGTGGGTAAACCTCAGGTTGCTTACCGCGAAGCGATTCGTGCGAAAGTTACCGATGTTGAAGGTAAACACGCTAAGCAGTCTGGTGGTCGCGGTCAGTACGGTCACGTTGTGATCGACATGTACCCACTGGAGCCGGGCTCTAACCCTAAAGGTTACGAGTTCATCAACGACATCAAAGGTGGTGTAATTCCTGGCGAATACATCCCAGCCGTTGATAAAGGTATCCAGGAACAGCTGAAAGCGGGCCCTCTGGCTGGCTATCCGGTTGTTGACATGGGTGTCCGTCTGCACTTCGGTTCTTACCACGACGTTGACTCCTCTGAACTGGCGTTTAAACTGGCTGCGTCTATTGCCTTTAAAGAAGGCTTTAAGAAAGCAAAACCAGTTCTGCTTGAGCCAATCATGAAGGTTGAAGTAGAGACTCCTGAAGAGAACACCGGTGACGTTATCGGTGACTTGAGCCGTCGTCGCGGTATGCTGCGCGGTCAGGAATCCGAAGTAACTGGCGTTAAGATCCATGCTGAAGTTCCGCTGTCTGAAATGTTCGGATATGCAACTCAGCTGCGTTCTCTGACCAAAGGTCGTGCATCATACACCATGGAATTCCTGAAGTATGATGATGCGCCTAACAACGTTGCTCAGGCCGTTATCGAAGCCCGTGGTAAGTAATCCACAGGATTAAAACCTAAGTCCCGTGCTCTCTCCGAAGGGGAGAGCACTATAGTAAGGAATATAGCCGTGTCTAAAGAAAAATTTGAACGTACAAAACCGCACGTCAACGTTGGTACTATCGGCCACGTTGACCATGGTAAAACTACCCTGACCGCTGCAATCACTACCGTTCTGGCTAAAACCTACGGCGGTGCTGCTCGTGCATTCGACCAGATCGATAACGCACCAGAAGAAAAAGCGCGTGGTATCACCATCAACACTTCTCACGTTGAATATGACACCCCGACTCGCCACTACGCACACGTAGACTGCCCAGGCCACGCCGACTATGTTAAAAACATGATCACCGGTGCTGCGCAGATGGACGGCGCGATCCTGGTTGTTGCTGCGACTGACGGCCCAATGCCTCAGACTCGTGAGCACATCCTGCTGGGTCGTCAGGTAGGCGTTCCTTACATCATCGTGTTCCTGAACAAATGTGACATGGTTGATGACGAAGAGCTGCTGGAACTGGTAGAGATGGAAGTTCGTGAACTGCTGTCTCAGTACGATTTCCCAGGCGACGACACTCCAATCGTTCGTGGTTCCGCGCTGAAAGCGCTGGAAGGCGACGCTGAGTGGGAAGCGAAAATCATCGAACTGGCTGGCTTCCTGGATTCTTACATCCCAGAACCAGAGCGTGCGATCGACAAGCCGTTCCTGCTGCCAATCGAAGACGTATTCTCCATCTCCGGTCGTGGTACCGTTGTTACCGGTCGTGTTGAGCGCGGTATCATCAAAGTTGGCGAAGAAGTTGAAATCGTTGGTATCAAAGAGACTGCTAAGTCTACCTGTACTGGCGTTGAAATGTTCCGCAAACTGCTGGACGAAGGCCGTGCTGGTGAGAACGTAGGTGTTCTGCTGCGTGGTATCAAACGTGAAGAAATCGAACGTGGTCAGGTACTGGCTAAGCCAGGCTCAATCAAGCCACACACCAAGTTCGAATCTGAAGTGTATATCCTGTCCAAAGACGAAGGCGGCCGTCATACTCCGTTCTTCAAAGGCTACCGTCCACAGTTCTACTTCCGTACAACTGACGTGACCGGTACCATCGAGCTGCCAGAAGGCGTTGAGATGGTAATGCCAGGCGACAACATCAAGATGGTTGTGACTCTGATCCACCCAATCGCGATGGACGACGGTCTGCGTTTCGCAATCCGTGAAGGCGGCCGTACCGTTGGCGCGGGCGTGGTTGCTAAAGTTCTGGGCTAATTACTTATCCCTGAATTAAAAAAGGACGCTTCGGCGTCCTTTTTTGTTTTCTGCCGTTATGTGTCTGTCACAAATTTTCGCATTTTTCGTCCTCTCCCGCCCCGTATACGGGTGTTTGTGCTATTGTAATCATAACCATTCTCACTTACACTTTGCGCATATTTTGAACGGGAGTCTTTATGTACGTTTGTTTATGTAATGGTGTAAGTGACAAAAAAATACGTCAGGCCGTTCGCCAGTTTCAGCCACAGTCCTTCCAGCAGCTTCGCAAATTTGTTCCAGTGGGAAATCAATGCGGTAAATGTGTACGTGCTGCACGTGAGATCATGCAGGACGAATTGATGCAGATCCCGGAATACAAAGAGATTGCGTAAGCGCCCATCTTTTTTTTGACATCCCTGTAGCCCGATCTACGCTTCAATGAGTGGAAGCGGAGGGACTATATAATGAAAGGTGATGTTAAAATCATAAGTTATCTCAATAAATTATTGGGAAATGAGCTTGTCGCGATCAATCAGTATTTTCTCCATGCGAGAATGTTCAAAAACTGGGGCCTGATGCGCCTCAACGATGTTGAATACCACGAATCCATCGATGAGATGAAACATGCCGATAAATACATCGAGCGTATTTTATTCCTTGAAGGCATTCCTAACCTGCAGGATCTCGGCAAACTCGGCATCGGTGAAGATGTTGAAGAGATGCTACGATCCGACCTCAGGCTCGAGCTTGAAGGCGCAAAAGATCTCCGCGAAGCCATTGCCTATGCGGACAGTGTTCATGACTACGTCAGCCGCGATATGATGATCCAGATTCTGGCCGATGAAGAAGGGCACATTGACTGGCTTGAAACTGAGCTGGATCTCATCAGTAAAATTGGTCTGCAGAATTATCTTCAATCCCAGATTAAAGTGGCTGACTAAACAGTGTCTGCCAGCCAACGCTTAAACCCGCTGCCGCCAGAAATGGCCCAAAAGGCAGTGGGTTTTTTAATGCCTGTTTATCAGGAGCCGGTAAAGAGAGAATGAGCTGGTAAAGAAGCGCCACCAATGCGGCGGTTAACACCAGTGCGGGCAATATGTGCCAACCGTGCCACGCCCCCAGTGCCGAAAGATATTTCACGTCGCCATAGCCCATCCCTTCACGTCCAGTCAGAAGCCGGTAGCCCCAGTAGATAATCGCAAAGCTCACATACCCTGCCATCGCGCCAGTCACTGCGTTCGAAAGAAAGTCAGGATGAAGGCAACGCTGGAAGAGCAGGCCGGTCCATAAGAGGGGACAGAGGTATTTATCCGGGAGAAGGCCGGCACGAATATCTTCACGTACCAGTAAACCGGAGAGTGCGAAGTAAACGAGCAGAAAGGGGAGGGGAGTCAGCATACGCAAAGCCTCAAAGATGTTTGGTGCATACTCTTCTCATGATGCAAGGCCAGCAATGTCCGTACACAGGAATTGCGTGAGGGGTTCATAAGAAGAGATGAAAGCAGACAGGTTGCTGCAAATAATGGAATGCCCTACGCATCGCATGTCTTTGGCGCTTAATTTCTAAACGGCACTTGCGTCTTGCTCAGATTTACGTATAATGCGCGGGCTTGTCGTAGTTGACGGCGGGTTCAATCTGAACCGGAGTAGCTAATTTTGTTACTCAACAATGCTCCCAATCGGGGAGCTACGTAAGAACGGTTACACTCTCCCATCAATCGTAATGGGTTTGAGGAGTAATCATTTTCGTTTATAAAATAATTGGAGCTCTGGTCTCATGCAGAACCAAAGAATCCGTATCCGCCTTAAAGCGTTTGATCATCGTCTGATCGATCAATCAACCGCGGAAATCGTCGAGACTGCTAAGCGCACTGGTGCGCAAGTCCGTGGTCCGATCCCGCTGCCGACCCGCAAAGAGCGCTTTACCGTTCTGATCTCTCCGCACGTTAACAAAGATGCGCGTGATCAGTACGAAATCCGCACTCACAAGCGTCTGGTTGACATCGTTGAGCCAACTGAGAAAACCGTTGATGCTCTGATGCGTCTGGATCTGGCTGCCGGTGTAGACGTGCAGATCAGCCTGGGTTAATCAGGTCATCGAGCGATTGAGAGGTTGAAACAATGATTGGTTTAGTCGGTAAAAAAGTGGGAATGACCCGCATCTTCACTGAAGATGGCGTTTCTATCCCAGTAACCGTAATCGAAGTTGAAGCAAACCGCGTTACTCAGGTTAAAGATCTGGCTAACGATGGCTACCGCGCTGTTCAGGTTACCACCGGTGCTAAAAAAGCTAACCGTGTAACCAAACCAGAAGCGGGTCACTTCGCTAAAGCTGGCGTTGAAGCTGGCCGTGGTCTGTGGGAATTCCGTCTTGCTGAAGGCGAAGAGTTCACCGTAGGTCAAGACATTAGCGTTGAGCTGTTTGCTGACGTTAAAAAAGTTGACGTAACCGGTACCTCTAAAGGTAAAGGTTTTGCTGGTACCGTTAAGCGCTGGAACTTCCGTACCCAGGACGCTACTCACGGTAACTCCTTGTCTCACCGCGTTCCGGGTTCTATCGGTCAGAACCAGACTCCGGGCAAAGTGTTCAAAGGCAAGAAAATGGCAGGTCAGCTGGGTAACGAACGTGTAACCGTTCAGAGCCTGGACGTAGTACGTGTTGACGCTGAGCGCAACCTGCTGCTGGTTAAGGGTGCTGTTCCGGGTGCTACCGGTAGCGACCTGATCGTTAAACCAGCTGTGAAGGCGTAAGGGGATAGCAATGGAATTAGTATTGAAAGACGCGCAGAGCGCGCTGACTGTTTCCGAAACTACCTTCGGTCGTGATTTCAACGAAGCGCTGGTTCACCAGGTTGTTGTTGCTTATGCAGCTGGTGCTCGTCAGGGTACTCGTGCTCAGAAGACTCGTGCTGAAGTAACTGGTTCTGGCAAAAAGCCATGGCGCCAGAAAGGTACCGGCCGTGCGCGTTCAGGTTCTATCAAGAGCCCGATCTGGCGTTCAGGTGGCGTGACCTTCGCTGCGCGTCCACAGGACCACAGTCAAAAAGTTAACAAAAAGATGTACCGCGGCGCGCTGAAAAGCATTCTGTCCGAACTGGTACGTCAGGATCGTCTGATCGTTGTCGAGAAGTTCTCTGTAGAAGCGCCTAAAACTAAGCTGCTGGCACAGAAACTGAAAGACATGGCTCTGGAAGATGTGCTGATCATCACCGGTGAGCTGGACGAGAACCTGTTCCTGGCCGCACGTAACCTGCACAAGGTTGACGTACGCGATGCGACTGGTATCGACCCGGTTAGCCTGATCGCCTTCGACAAAGTCGTAATGACTGCTGATGCTGTTAAGCAAGTTGAGGAGATGCTGGCATGATTCGTGAAGAACGTCTGCTGAAGGTGCTTCGCGCACCGCACGTTTCTGAAAAAGCGTCTACTGCGATGGAAAAAACAAACACCATCGTTCTCAAAGTTGCTAAAGACGCGACCAAAGCAGAGATCAAAGCTGCTGTGCAGAAACTGTTTGAAGTCGAAGTCGAAGTCGTTAACACCCTGGTTGTTAAAGGGAAAGTTAAACGTCACGGACAGCGTATCGGTCGTCGTAGCGACTGGAAAAAAGCTTACGTCACCCTTAAAGAAGGCCAGAACCTGGACTTCGTTGGCGGCGCTGAGTAAGTCGGAGGAGTAATACAATGGCAGTTGTTAAATGTAAACCGACATCTCCGGGTCGTCGCCACGTAGTTAAAGTGGTTAACCCTGAGCTGCACAAGGGCAAACCTTTTGCTCCGTTGCTGGAAAAAAACAGCAAATCCGGTGGTCGTAACAACAATGGCCGTATCACCACTCGTCACATCGGTGGTGGCCACAAGCAGGCTTATCGTATTGTTGACTTCAAACGCAACAAAGACGGTATCCCAGCAGTTGTTGAACGTCTTGAGTACGATCCGAACCGTTCCGCGAACATCGCGCTGGTTCTGTACAAAGACGGTGAACGCCGTTACATCCTGGCCCCTAAAGGCCTGAAAGCTGGCGACCAGATTCAGTCTGGCGTTGATGCTGCAATCAAAGCAGGCAACACCCTGCCGATGCGCAATATCCCGGTTGGTTCTACCGTTCATAACGTAGAAATGAAACCAGGTAAAGGCGGTCAGCTGGCGCGTTCCGCGGGTACTTACGTTCAGATCGTTGCTCGTGACGGTGCTTATGTCACCCTGCGTCTGCGTTCTGGTGAAATGCGTAAAGTCGAAGCAGATTGCCGCGCTACTCTGGGCGAAGTTGGCAATGCTGAGCATATGCTGCGCGTTCTGGGTAAAGCTGGTGCTGCACGCTGGCGTGGTGTTCGTCCTACCGTTCGCGGTACTGCGATGAACCCAGTAGACCACCCACATGGTGGTGGTGAAGGTCGTAACTTTGGTAAGCACCCGGTAACTCCGTGGGGCGTTCAGACCAAAGGTAAGAAGACCCGCAGCAACAAGCGTACTGATAAATTTATCGTACGTCGCCGTAGCAAATAATTTTAGAGGATAAGCCATGCCACGTTCTCTCAAGAAAGGTCCTTTTATTGACCTGCACTTGCTGAAGAAGGTAGAGAAAGCGGTGGAAAGCGGAGACAAGAAGCCCCTGCGCACTTGGTCCCGTCGTTCAACGATCTTTCCTAACATGATCGGTTTGACCATCGCTGTCCATAATGGTCGTCAGCACGTTCCAGTCTTTGTTACCGACGAAATGGTTGGTCACAAACTGGGTGAATTCGCACCGACTCGTACTTATCGCGGCCACGCTGCTGATAAAAAAGCGAAGAAGAAATAAGGTAGGAGGAAGAGATGGAAACTTTAGCTCAACATCGCCATGCTCGTTCTTCTGCTCAGAAGGTTCGCCTTGTTGCTGACCTGATTCGCGGTAAGAAAGTGTCGCAGGCCCTGGACATCCTGACCTATACCAACAAGAAAGCTGCGGTATTGGTCAAGAAAGTACTGGAATCTGCCATTGCTAACGCTGAACACAACGATGGCGCTGACATCGACGATCTGAAAGTCGCGAAAATTTTCGTAGATGAAGGCCCAAGCATGAAGCGCATTATGCCGCGTGCGAAAGGTCGTGCAGATCGCATCCTGAAGCGCACCAGCCACATTACTGTGGTTGTGTCCGATCGCTGAGACTCTGGAGACTAGCAATGGGTCAGAAAGTACATCCTAATGGTATTCGCCTGGGTATTGTAAAACCATGGAACTCTACCTGGTTTGCGAACACCAAAGAATTCGCTGACAACCTGGACAGCGATTTTAAAGTACGTCAGTACCTGACTAAGGAACTGGCTAAAGCGTCTGTATCTCGTATCGTTATCGAGCGTCCAGCTAAGAGCATTCGTGTAACCATTCACACTGCTCGTCCTGGCATCGTTATCGGTAAGAAAGGCGAAGACGTAGAAAAACTGCGCAAGGTCGTAGCGGATATCGCTGGCGTTCCTGCACAGATCAATATCGCTGAAGTTCGTAAGCCTGAACTGGACGCTAAATTGGTTGCTGACAGCATCACTTCACAGCTGGAACGTCGTGTTATGTTCCGTCGTGCTATGAAGCGTGCTGTACAGAACGCAATGCGTCTGGGCGCTAAGGGTATCAAAGTTGAAGTTAGCGGCCGTCTGGGCGGCGCGGAAATCGCACGTACCGAATGGTACCGCGAAGGTCGCGTACCGCTGCACACTCTGCGTGCTGACATCGACTACAACACCTCTGAAGCGCACACCACTTACGGTGTAATCGGCGTTAAGGTATGGATCTTCAAAGGTGAGATCCTGGGTGGTATGGCTGCTGTTGAACAACCGGAAAAACCGGCTGCTCAACCTAAAAAGCAGCAGCGTAAAGGCCGTAAATAAGGAGCGTCGCTGATGTTACAACCAAAGCGTACAAAATTCCGTAAAGTGCACAAAGGCCGCAACCGTGGTCTGGCGCAGGGTACGGATGTTAGCTTCGGCACTTTCGGTCTGAAAGCTGTTGGCCGTGGTCGTCTGACTGCACGTCAGATCGAAGCAGCACGTCGTGCAATGACCCGTGCAGTTAAGCGTCAAGGTAAGATCTGGATCCGTGTATTCCCGGACAAACCGATCACCGAGAAGCCGCTGGAAGTTCGTATGGGTAAAGGTAAAGGTAACGTGGAGTACTGGGTTGCCTTGATCCAACCGGGCAAAGTCCTTTATGAAATGGACGGTGTTCCGGAAGAGCTGGCCCGTGAAGCCTTCGGCCTGGCAGCAGCGAAACTGCCTATCAAAACCACCTTTGTAACTAAGACGGTGATGTAATGAAAGCAAAAGAGCTGCGTGAAAAAAGCGTTGAAGAGCTGAACGCTGAGCTGCTGAACCTGCTGCGTGAGCAGTTCAACCTGCGTATGCAGGCTGCAAGTGGCCAGCTGCAACAGACTCACCTGCTGAAGCAAGTGCGTCGCAATGTTGCGCGCGTTAAGACTTTACTGACTCAGAAGGCGGGTGCGTAATGACCGATAAAATCCGTACTCTGCAAGGTCGTGTTGTTAGCGACAAAATGGAGAAATCCATCGTTGTAGCTATCGAACGTATTGTGAAACACCCGATCTACGGTAAATTCATCAAACGTACGACCAAACTGCACGTACATGACGAGAACAACGAATGTGGTATCGGCGACAAGGTTGAAATCCGTGAATGCCGTCCACTGTCCAAGACTAAGTCCTGGACGCTGGTTCGCGTTGTAGAGAAAGCGGTTCTGTAATAGAGTACGCATTCTCAATACGAATAAACGGCTCAGCGATGAGCCGTTTATTTTTTCTACCCATATTGTAGAAGCGGTGTTATAATGCCGCGCCCTCGATATGGGGCTTTTTAACGGCTCTGATTTTAGAGTCTCAGGTAGTAGTTGACATTAGCGGAGCACTAAAATGATCCAAGAACAGACTATGCTGAACGTCGCCGACAACTCCGGTGCACGTCGCGTAATGTGTATCAAGGTTCTGGGTGGCTCGCACCGTCGCTACGCAGGCGTAGGCGACATCATCAAGATCACCATCAAAGAAGCAATTCCACGTGGTAAGGTCAAAAAAGGTGATGTGCTGAAAGCGGTAGTGGTGCGCACCAAGAAGGGTGTTCGTCGCCCTGACGGTTCTGTCATTCGCTTCGATGGTAATGCATGCGTTATTTTGAACAATAACAGTGAGCAGCCAATCGGCACGCGTATCTTTGGGCCGGTAACTCGTGAACTTCGTACTGAAAAGTTCATGAAAATTATCTCTCTGGCACCAGAAGTACTCTAAGGAGCGAATCATGGCAGCGAAAATCCGTCGTGATGACGAAGTTATCGTGTTAACCGGTAAAGATAAAGGTAAACGCGGTAAAGTAAAAAATGTCCTGTCTTCCGGCAAGGTCATTGTTGAAGGTATCAACCTGGTTAAGAAACATCAGAAGCCGGTTCCGGCCCTGAACCAACCAGGCGGCATCGTTGAAAAAGAAGCTGCTATTCAGGTTTCTAACGTTGCAATCTTCAATGCGGCAACCGGCAAGGCTGACCGTGTAGGCTTTAGATTCGAAGACGGGAAAAAAGTCCGTTTCTTCAAGTCTAACAGCGAAACTATCAAGTAATTTGGAGTAGTACGATGGCGAAACTGCATGATTACTACAAAGACGAAGTAGTTAACAAACTCATGACTGAGTTTAACTACAATTCTGTCATGCAAGTCCCTCGGGTCGAGAAGATCACCCTGAACATGGGTGTTGGTGAAGCGATCGCTGACAAGAAACTGCTGGATAACGCAGCAGCTGACCTGACAGCAATCTCCGGTCAAAAACCGCTGATCACCAAAGCACGCAAATCTGTTGCAGGCTTCAAAATCCGTCAGGGCTATCCGATCGGCTGTAAAGTAACTCTGCGTGGCGAACGCATGTGGGAGTTCTTTGAGCGCCTGATCACTATTGCTGTACCACGTATCCGTGACTTCCGTGGCTTGTCCGCTAAGTCTTTCGACGGTCGTGGTAACTACAGCATGGGTGTCCGTGAGCAGATCATCTTCCCAGAGATCGACTACGATAAAGTCGACCGCGTGCGTGGTTTGGATATTACCATTACCACTACTGCGAAATCTGATGAAGAAGGCCGTGCTCTGCTGGCTGCCTTTGACTTCCCGTTCCGCAAGTAAGGTAGGGTTACTGAATGGCTAAGCAATCAATGAAAGCACGCGAAGTAAAACGCGTAGCTTTAGCTGATAAATTCTTCGCTAAACGCGCTGAACTGAAAGCGATCATTTCTGATGTGAACGCTTCCGACGAAGATCGTTGGAATGCGGTTCTCAAGCTGCAGTCTCTGCCGCGTGATTCCAGCCCGTCTCGTCAGCGTAACCGCTGTCGTCAAACAGGTCGTCCACATGGTTATGTGGGCAAGTTTGGGTTGAGCCGTATCAAACTGCGTGAAGCCGCCATGCGCGGTGAAGTACCAGGCTTGAAAAAGGCTAGCTGGTAATTACCAATTGAATCACGGGAGTAAAGACAGATGAGCATGCAAGATCCGATCGCGGATATGCTGACCCGTATCCGTAACGGTCAGGCCGCGAACAAAGTTGCGGTCACCATGCCTTCCGCCAAGCTGAAAGTGGCAATTGCCAACGTGCTGAAGGAAGAAGGTTTTATCGAAGATTTTAAAGTTGAAGGCGACACCAAGCCGGAACTGGAACTTACTCTCAAGTATTTCCAGGGTAAAGCTGTTGTAGAAAGCATTCAGCGTGTCAGCCGCCCAGGTCTGCGCATCTATAAGAAAAAAGATGAGCTGCCTAAAGTTATGGCTGGTCTTGGTATCGCAGTTGTTTCTACCTCTAAAGGTGTTATGACTGATCGTGCAGCGCGCCAGGCTGGTCTTGGTGGCGAAATTATCTGCTACGTAGCCTAATCGGAGGAAAGAATGTCTCGTGTTGCTAAAGCACCGGTCGTTATTCCTGCCGGCGTTGATGTAAAAATCGACGGTCAGGTTATTACGATCAAAGGTAAAAACGGCGAGCTGACTCGTACCCTCAACAAAGCTGTTGAAGTTAAACATGCAGATAACGCTCTGACCTTCGGTCCACGTGATGGTTTCGTGGATGGATGGGCTCAGGCTGGTACCGCGCGTGCCCTGCTGAACTCAATGGTTGTTGGTGTTACCGAAGGCTTCACTAAAAAGCTTCAACTGGTTGGTGTAGGTTATCGTGCAGCTATCAAAGGGAATGCAGTAGGCCTGTCTCTGGGCTTCTCACACCCTGTTGAGCATCCGCTGCCGGCCGGTATCACTGCAGAATGTCCGACCCAGACTGAAATCGTGCTGAAAGGCGCTGATAAACAGCTGATCGGTCAGGTTGCAGCAGATCTGCGCGCCTACCGTCGTCCTGAGCCTTATAAAGGCAAGGGTGTTCGTTACGCCGACGAAGTCGTGCGTACCAAAGAGGCTAAGAAGAAGTAAGGTAACACTATGGATAAGAAATCTGCTCGTATCCGTCGTGCGACCCGCGCACGCCGCAAGCTCAAAGAGCTGGGTGCAACTCGCCTGGTGGTACATCGTACCCCGCGTCATATTTACGCACAGGTCATTGCACCAAACGGTTCTGAAGTTCTGGTAGCTGCTTCTACTGTAGAAAAAGCTATTGCAGAGCAATTGAAGTACACCGGTAACAAAGACGCCGCTGCAGCTGTAGGTAAAGCTGTTGCAGAACGCGCTCTGGAAAAAGGCATCAGCAATGTTTCCTTTGACCGTTCCGGGTTCCAATATCATGGTCGTGTCCAGGCACTGGCAGATGCTGCCCGTGAAGCTGGCCTTCAGTTCTAAGGTAGAGGTGTAAGATGGCTCACATCGAAAAACAGGCTGGCGAACTGCAGGAAAAGCTGATCGCGGTTAACCGCGTATCTAAAACCGTTAAAGGTGGTCGTATTTTCTCCTTCACAGCTCTGACTGTAGTTGGCGATGGTAACGGTCGCGTTGGTTTTGGTTACGGTAAAGCGCGTGAAGTTCCAGCAGCGATCCAGAAAGCGATGGAAAAAGCCCGTCGCAATATGATTAACGTCGCGCTGAACAACGGTACCCTGCAGCACCCAGTTAAAGGTGTTCACACGGGTTCTCGTGTATTCATGCAGCCAGCTTCAGAAGGTACCGGTATCATCGCCGGTGGTGCAATGCGCGCCGTTCTGGAAGTTGCTGGGGTTCATAACGTTCTGGCTAAAGCATACGGTTCCACCAACCCGATTAACGTGGTTCGTGCAACTATTGATGGCCTGGAAAATATGAATTCTCCAGAAATGGTCGCTGCCAAGCGTGGTAAATCCGTTGAAGAAATTCTGGGGTAATTGACCATGGCAAAGACTATTAAAATCACTCAAACCCGCAGTGCAATCGGTCGTCTGCCGAAACACAAGGCAACGCTGCTTGGCCTGGGTCTGCGTCGTATTGGTCATACCGTTGAGCGTGAGGATACTCCCGCTGTTCGTGGTATGGTCAACGCGGTTTACTTCATGGTTAAAGTTGAGGAGTAAGAGATGCGTTTAAATACTCTGTCTCCGGCCGAAGGCTCTAAAAAGGCGGGTAAACGCCTGGGTCGTGGTATCGGTTCTGGCCTCGGCAAAACCGGTGGTCGTGGTCACAAAGGTCAGAACTCTCGTTCTGGCGGTGGCGTACGTCGCGGTTTCGAGGGTGGCCAGATGCCACTGTACCGTCGTCTGCCGAAGTTCGGCTTCACTTCTCGCAAAGCAGCGATTACAGCGGAAATCCGTCTGTCTGACCTGGCGAAAGTTGAAGGCGGCGTTGTAGACCTGAACACGCTGAAAGCGGCAAACATTATCGGTATCCAGATCGAGTTCGCGAAAGTGATCCTGGCTGGTGAAGTTTCTACTCCGGTAACTGTTCGTGGCCTGCGTGTTACTAAAGGTGCTCGTGCTGCTATCGAAGCCGCTGGCGGTAAAATTGAGGAATAAGTAGCAGATGGCTAAGCAACCGGGATTAGATTTTCAAAGTGCCAAAGGTGGATTTGGCGAGCTGAAACGCAGACTGCTGTTTGTTATCGGCGCGCTGATTGTGTTCCGTGTTGGCTCTTTTATTCCGATCCCTGGTATCGATGCCGCTGTACTTGCCAAACTGCTTGAGCAACAGCGAGGCACCATCATTGAAATGTTTAACATGTTCTCTGGTGGTGCTCTCAGCCGTGCTTCTATCTTCGCTCTGGGTATCATGCCGTATATTTCGGCATCGATTATTATCCAGCTGCTGACGGTCGTTCATCCGGCCCTGGCAGAACTGAAGAAAGAAGGGGAGTCTGGACGTCGTAAGATAAGCCAGTACACCCGTTACGGCACTCTGGTGCTGGCAATATTCCAGTCGATCGGTATTGCTACCGGTCTTCCGAATATGCCTGGTATGCAGGGCCTGGTATTAAACCCAGGCTTTGCATTCTATTTCACCGCTGTTGTAAGTCTGGTCACAGGAACAATGTTCCTGATGTGGCTCGGCGAACAGATTACTGAACGTGGTATCGGTAACGGTATCTCAATCATTATCTTCGCTGGTATCGTTGCGGGTCTCCCGCCAGCCATTGCCCACACTATCGAGCAAGCGCGTCAAGGCGACCTGCACTTCCTCCTGTTGCTGTTGGTTGCAGTATTAGTATTTGCAGTGACGTTCTTTGTTGTCTTCGTTGAACGTGGTCAACGCCGCATTGTGGTGAACTACGCTAAGCGTCAACAAGGTCGTCGTGTCTATGCTGCACAGAGCACACATTTACCGCTGAAAGTGAACATGGCGGGGGTTATCCCGGCTATCTTCGCTTCCAGTATTATTCTGTTCCCGGCAACCATCGCGTCATGGTTCGGGGGCGGTACTGGTTGGAACTGGCTGACAACAATTTCGCTGTATTTGCAGCCTGGGCAACCACTTTATGTGTTACTCTATGCGTCTGCGATCATCTTCTTCTGTTTCTTCTACACGGCGTTGGTTTTCAACCCGCGTGAAACAGCAGATAACCTGAAGAAGTCCGGTGCATTTGTACCAGGAATTCGTCCGGGAGAGCAAACGGCGAAGTATATCGATAAAGTAATGACTCGCCTGACTTTGGTTGGTGCGCTTTATATTACTTTTATCTGCCTGATCCCGGAGTTCATGCGTGATGCAATGAAGGTACCGTTCTACTTCGGTGGGACCTCACTGCTTATCGTTGTTGTCGTGATTATGGACTTTATGGCTCAAGTGCAAACTCTGATGATGTCCAGTCAGTATGAGTCTGCATTGAAGAAGGCGAACCTGAAAGGCTACGGCCGCTAAATGGTCGCCTGAGAAGTTACGGAGAGTAAAAATGAAAGTTCGTGCTTCCGTCAAGAAATTATGCCGTAACTGCAAAATCGTTAAGCGTGATGGTGTCATCCGTGTGATTTGCAGTGCCGAGCCGAAGCATAAACAGCGCCAAGGCTGATTATTTCGCATATTTTTCTTGCAAAGTTGGGTTGAGCTGGCTAGATTAGCCAGCCAATCTTTTGTATGTCTGTACGTTTCCATTTGAGTATCCTGAAAACGGGCTTTTCAGCATGGTGCGTACATATTAAATAGTAGGAGTGCATAGTGGCCCGTATAGCAGGCATTAACATTCCTGATCAGAAACATGCTGTGATCGCATTAACTTCGATCTATGGCGTCGGCAAGACCCGTTCCAAAGCCATTCTGGCTGCAGCGGGTATCGCTGAAGATGTTAAGATCAGTGAGCTGTCTGAAGAACAAATCGACACGCTGCGTGACGAAGTTGCCAAATTTGTCGTTGAAGGTGATCTGCGCCGTGAAATCAGCATGAGCATCAAGCGCCTGATGGATCTTGGTTGCTATCGCGGTTTGCGTCATCGTCGTGGTCTGCCAGTGCGCGGTCAGCGTACTAAGACCAACGCACGTACCCGTAAGGGTCCGCGCAAACCGATCAAGAAATAATCGGGGTGATTGAATAATGGCAAAGGCACCAGTTCGTGCACGTAAACGTGTAAGAAAACAAGTCTCTGACGGCGTGGCTCATATCCATGCTTCTTTCAACAACACCATCGTTACTATTACTGATCGTCAGGGTAACGCTTTGGGTTGGGCAACAGCCGGTGGTTCCGGTTTCCGTGGTTCTCGCAAATCCACTCCGTTTGCAGCTCAGGTTGCAGCAGAGCGTTGCGCAGAAGCCGTAAAAGAATACGGCATCAAGAATCTGGAAGTTATGGTTAAAGGTCCGGGTCCGGGTCGTGAATCTACTGTTCGCGCTCTGAACGCCGCTGGTTTCCGCATCACGAATATTACTGATGTGACTCCGATCCCTCATAACGGTTGTCGTCCGCCGAAAAAACGTCGCGTATAACGCTCGTTTTTTAGGTTAGTTGGAGATAGAAAATGGCAAGATATTTGGGTCCTAAGCTCAAGCTGAGCCGTCGTGAGGGCACCGACTTATTCCTTAAGTCTGGCGTTCGCGCGATCGATACCAAGTGTAAAATTGAACAAGCTCCTGGCCAGCACGGTGCGCGTAAACCGCGTCTGTCTGACTATGGTGTGCAGTTGCGTGAAAAGCAAAAAGTTCGCCGTATGTACGGTGTGCTGGAGCGTCAGTTCCGTAACTACTATAAAGAAGCAGCACGTCTGAAAGGCAACACAGGTGAAAACCTGCTGGCTCTGCTGGAAGGTCGTCTGGACAACGTTGTTTACCGTATGGGCTTCGGCGCGACTCGTGCTGAATCACGCCAGTTGGTTAGCCATAAAGCAATCATGGTAAACGGTCGTGTTGTTAACATCGCTTCTTATCAGGTTAAAGCGAATGACGTTGTTAGCATTCGTGAGAAAGCGAAAAAGCAATCTCGCGTGAAAGCCGCTCTGGAGCTGGCTGAGCAGCGTGAAAAGCCAACCTGGCTGGAAGTTGATGCTGGCAAGATGGAAGGTACGTTCAAGCGTCAGCCAGAACGTTCTGATCTGTCTGCGGACATTAACGAACACCTGATCGTCGAGCTTTACTCCAAGTAAAGCTTAGTACCAAAGAGAGGACACAATGCAGGGTTCTGTGACAGAGTTTCTAAAACCGCGCCTGGTAGATATCGAGCAAGTGAGTTCGACGCACGCCAAGGTGACCCTTGAGCCTTTAGAGCGTGGCTTTGGCCATACTCTGGGTAACGCACTGCGCCGTATTCTGCTCTCATCGATGCCGGGTTGCGCGGTGACCGAGGTTGAGATTGATGGTGTACTTCATGAGTACAGCACCAAAGAAGGCGTTCAGGAAGATATCCTTGAAATCCTGCTCAACCTGAAAGGGCTGGCGGTGAGAGTTCAGGGTAAAGATGAAGTTATTCTTACTCTGAATAAATCTGGCATTGGCCCTGTGACTGCAGCCGACATCACCCACGACGGTGATGTTGAAATCGTCAAGCCGCAGCACGTGATCTGCCACCTGACCGATGAGAACGCAGCGATTAGCATGCGTATCAAAGTTCAGCGCGGTCGTGGTTATGTGCCGGCTTCTGCCCGAATTCATTCGGAAGAAGATGAGCGCCCAATCGGCCGTCTGCTGGTCGACGCATGCTACAGCCCTGTAGAGCGTATTGCCTACAATGTTGAAGCAGCGCGTGTAGAACAGCGTACCGACCTGGACAAGCTGGTCATCGAAATGGAAACCAACGGCACAATCGATCCTGAAGAGGCGATTCGTCGTGCGGCAACCATCCTGGCAGAACAACTGGAAGCTTTCGTTGACTTACGTGATGTTCGTCAGCCGGAAGTGAAAGAAGAGAAACCAGAATTCGATCCGATCCTGCTGCGCCCTGTTGACGATCTCGAATTGACTGTCCGCTCTGCTAACTGCCTCAAGGCAGAAGCTATCCACTATATCGGTGATCTGGTACAGCGTACCGAGGTTGAGTTGCTGAAAACGCCGAACCTGGGTAAAAAATCTCTTACCGAGATTAAAGACGTGCTGGCTTCACGTGGTCTGTCTCTGGGCATGCGCCTGGAAAACTGGCCACCAGCAAGCATTGCTGACGAGTAACCGGATCACAGGTTAAGGTTTTACTGAGAAGGATAAGGTCATGCGCCATCGTAAGAGTGGTCGTCAACTGAACCGCAACAGCAGCCATCGCCAGGCTATGTTCCGCAACATGGCAGGTTCACTGGTTCGTCATGAAATCATCAAGACGACCCTGCCTAAAGCGAAAGAGCTGCGTCGCGTAGTTGAGCCGCTGATTACTCTTGCCAAGACTGACAGCGTTGCAAATCGTCGTCTGGCATTCGCCCGTACTCGTGATAACGAGATCGTGGCAAAACTGTTTAACGAACTGGGTCCGCGTTTCGCGAGCCGTGCCGGTGGTTACACTCGTATTCTGAAGTGTGGCTTCCGTGCAGGCGACAACGCTCCGATGGCTTACATCGAGCTGGTTGATCGTTCAGAATCTAAAGCAGAAGCTGCTGCAGAGTAATCTGTAGTAACGTAAAAAAACCCGCTTCGGCGGGTTTTTTTATATCCGCTGAATGCCCACTTCTCTACAATATCTGTATCTTTTCTGTTCATCTTCTGGAGTTATTCATGTGGTTGCTCGACCAGTGGGCAGAACGCCATATCAGCGATGCTCAGCGAAAAGGCGAATTTGATAACCTTGCGGGACGCGGCGAGCCGTTAGTGCTTGATGATGATTCGCATGTTGCCACTGAATTACGGGCCGGATATCGCTTACTCAAAAATGCCGGTTGTTTACCACCGGAACTGGAGCAGCGTAAAGAGGCCATGCAACTGGCTGACCTGCTGAAAGGGATTCGCAAGGATGATCCCAGCCACCGTGAAATTAGCCGTCGACTGGCTCTCATCGAACTCAAAATGCGTCAGGCCGGAATGAGCACAGACTTTTTGCACGGTGAGTACAGTGACAGGCTAATGCAGAAAATCAATGAGGAATAACCATGTACCGTATCGGTGAACTTGCCAGGCTTGCTAACGTAACGCCGGACACTATCCGCTATTACGAAAAGCAGCAGATGATTGATCACGAGGTTCGTACTGAAGGTGGATTTCGACTCTATACCGATCATGACCTGCAGCGCTTACGGTTTATCCGCTACGCTCGCCAGCTTGGTTTCACGCTGGACTCGATCCGCGAGTTACTTTCGATCCGCATCGATCCTGAACACCATACTTGCCAGGAGTCGAAGAGCATCGTACAGGCAAGGCTTGATGAAGTTGAAGCGCGTATACAGGAACTGCAGACCATGCAGCGTTCTCTGCAACGGTTGAATGACGCCTGCTGCGGTACAGCTCATAGCAGTATTTATTGTTCAATTCTTGAAGCCCTTGAACAGGGGGCCAGTGGAACTCAGGGCTGTTGATTTTTACTTCATCCGGGACTAGACTCCCGTCGACATAAACCATGCTCAGGAGAAATTATGAGCCGCTATCAGCATACGAAAGGGCAAATTCAGGACAATGCCATTGAGGCCCTGCTCCACGACCCGCTTTTCAGGCAGCGTATTGAGAAGAATAAAAAAGGAAAAGGGAGTTATTTACGAAAAGGGAAACATGCAAAGCGGGGTAACTGGGAGGCCAGTGGCAAGCAAGCGGAATCGCTTTTTTACCACTGGCCTTCCTTTTTTCAACGTCTGATTAAGAGCGGTTATTTTGCTCTTTCAAAAGATCGCGAATTTCAGTCAATAACACTTCTTCTTTTGTCGGGGCAGGCGGCGCAGCCGGCTCTTCAGCCTTTTTACGGTTAAGCTTATTGATAAGCTTGATAGCCATAAAAATGGCGAACGCCACGATCACGAAATCAAATATGTTCTGAATGAAAACGCCATAATGCATAACAACGGCAGGGACATCACCCTGTGCATCCCGAAGCGTCACGGCAAACTGTTTAAAATCAATGCCCCCGATTAACAGTCCGAGGGGAGGCATAATAATGTCGGCTACCAGTGATGAAACGATCTTACCGAACGCTGCACCGATAATGACACCCACTGCCAGATCCACCACATTCCCGCGCATCGCAAATTCGCGAAATTCTTTAACTAAACTCATTTTCTTCTCCTTGAGCCAACTGACGATTATAAGTTTAACAAATGATTAGTTAATTTCCATTGGGGATAATTAATCGTTATGAAAAATAAAAGGCATGGGAATAAGAGGGTTAATAATCAGGTGCCCTTTTATAAGCACCTGATTGATTACAGGAAGAATGGACTTGGCTGGAATAAACGTTCGACGTCGGTAATAAATTTTTTATCGGTAAGGAACATAATGACGTGGTCGCCTTGCTCGATACGTAAATTATCATTCGCAATCATCACGTCGTTTCCACGCACCACGGCACCAATAATTGTTCCCGGTGGCAGTTTAATTTCATCGATAGCGCGGCCCACAACGCGTGATGTGGTTTCATCACCATGAGCAACGGCCTCAATGGCTTCAGCCACACCGCGGCGAAGGGAGGATACGCCAACAATATCCGCTTTACGGACATGGCTCAGCAGGGCAGAAATGGTTGCTTGCTGCGGTGATATCGCGATATCAATAACGCTTCCCTGCACGAGGTCAACGTAGGCGCGGCGTTGAATAAGCACCATGACCTTTTTTGCCCCCATACGTTTGGCGAGCATGGCGGACATAATGTTCGCCTCGTCGTCGTTAGTGACGGCAATAAACAGATCAACTTGATCAATATGCTCTTCTGCCAGCAGCTCTTGATCTGAGGCATCGCCATAAAATACGATGGTGTTTTGCAGCTTTTCAGCCAGCTCAGCCGCGCGCTGTTGATCGCGCTCGATCAGCTTCACGCTGTAGTCTTTTTCCAGCCGGTGCGCCAGTCCCGCGCCGATATTACCACCGCCAACGAGCATAATGCGTTTATACGGTTTTTCGAGACGCTGCAGTTCACTCATTACCGCGCGAATATGCTGAGATGCCGCGATGAAGAAGACTTCATCACCTGCCTCGACTATGGTTGAACCCTGTGGGCGAATTGGCCTGTCATGGCGGAAAATGGCTGCAACGCGGGTATCAATATGCGGCATATGCTCACGCATGGTGGAGAGCGCATTACCGATCAATGGGCCGCCGTAATATGCCTTAACGACCGCCAGGCTCACTTTACCTTCGGCGAAGTTCACCACCTGCAGCGCACCAGGATATTCGATCAGGCGGTAGATATTGTCGATAACCAGCTGTTCTGGGGCGATAAGATGGTCGATAGGGACCGCTTCGGAATTAAACAGCTTCTCTGCATCCCGGACATAGTCCGGGGAACGGATGCGCGCGATCCGGTTCGGCGTGTTGAACAGCGAATAGGCCACCTGACATGCCACCATGTTGGTTTCGTCAGAACTGGTCACCGCAACCAGCATGTCAGCATCGTCGGCGCCCGCTTCACGCAGGACACGCGGATGCGAGCCATGACCTTGCACGACGCGAAGGTCAAATTTGTCCTGTAAAACACGCAGCCGATCGCCATTGGTATCGACAATCGTGATGTCATTATTTTCGCCAACAAGGTTTTCAGCCAGCGTCCCACCAACCTGTCCGGCACCCAGAATGATTATCTTCATATCTCGTGACCTGTTCTCAACATCACTCTTTGATTAGCTTAGCGTAAAAGAAGCCATCACCTTCTTCAGCGGCCGGCAGATTCTGCAGGCCTGGGCGTTCAGGCGTGCCCGTGTCGTGTAGCACTGCATCCGGGGTACGTTTAAGGAAGGCTGCAATCTGCTGGCTGTTTTCTTCCGGAAGGACCGAACAGGTCGCATAGACCAGTGTGCCTCCTGGCTTCAGGTGTGGCCAAATGGCATCAAGAATGTCGGATTGCAGTTGAGTCAGTTCCTTGATATCGCGATCGCGACGTAACCACTTAATATCCGGGTGGCGACGAATAACGCCGGTTGCCGAGCATGGCGCATCCAGCAAGATGCGATCGAATTGCGTTTCACCACACCATTCTGCGGGTTTGCGGCCATCGCCTTGCTTAACCTGCGCTTTCATTCCCAGGCGCTTAAGGTTGTCATAGACGCGTGAAAGACGCTGCTCATCGATATCCACGGCCATGACGTTTGCCTGAGGGGCCACTTCCAGAATATGCGTCGTCTTGCCGCCTGGTGCGGCGCAGAGATCGAGGATGTGCTCGCCGTTTTTAGGTTCCAGCCAGGCCATGCAGCCCTGCGCGGAAGCATCTTGTACGGTCACCCAGCCTTCATCAAAACCGGGTAAAGCATGTACCGGAGCTGGAGAGGCTAAACGTACAGCGTCAGGATATGCTTCATGTGTGAAGCCGCTCATTCCAGCCTCTTCCAGTAAAGCCAGCCAGGCGTCGCGCGTATGGTGATTACGGTTGACGCGTAACCACATCGGCGGACGCTGATTATTCGCGTCGGCAATTGCCTGCCACTGCTCTGGCCAGGCTTTTTTAAGGCGATTCAGGAGCCAGTCAGGATGCAGATAACGTGCTTCACTTTGCCTGAACTCAGCCAGAAGTTCTTCCTGCTGTCGCTGGAACTGGCGCAGAACGCCATTAATCAACCCTTTCAGCATAGGACGTTTAATCACAACGGCACCTTCCACTGTCTCAGCCAGTGCGGCATGAGGCGGGATACGCGTGTGAAGAAGCTGATAGAAGCCAACCATAATCAAATAATGCACGGTGCGCTGCTTGCCGGTCATTGGACGTGACATCAGCTTATTAACCAGCCACTCAAGCTGAGAAAGCGTGCGCAGGACGCCAAAACAGAGCTCCTGAAGCAGGGCTTTGTCTTTGTCGGACACTTTTTGCTGCAAAGCTGGCAGGATATTGCTCAATGACTGGCCCTGCTCGACAACCTGCTCAACGGCCTGAGCCGCCATACTGCGTAAATTTTGTTTTTTCATAACCGTAAAAATAAAAATGCCCGGAAACACCGGGCGCTAAAATTAAATGAGGTCAGGCAAGGCGATTGCCCGGGATAAACCATTCGCGACGAGAATTTAACAAATCCTGTGCGCTCATCGCCTTCTTACCCGCAGGTTGTAGCGATTCCAGATTCAGGATCCCTTGTGCGGTAGCTACCTGAATACCGTTCTTGCTGGCGTCGATAATCGTACCGGGCTCAGCCGTTGTGTGACCGTCAATAAGGGAGGCTTTCCAGACTTTCACCGGCTGCTCGTCGATAACCATCCAGCTCATCGGCCATGGGTTAAAGGCGCGAATGCAGCGTTCAAGTTGAGCCGCTGACAGAGACCAGTCAATCCGGGCTTCTTCTTTACTCAGTTTTTCAGCGTAAGTGACCAGCGCTTCATCCTGAACTTCAGGTTTCGCCGTATTATTCGCAATCTGCTGGAGGGTTTCAATCAGCCCTTGCGGGCCAAGCTGTGCCAGCTTGTCATACAGGGTGGCACTGGTATCCTCGGCCGTAATGGGGCAGGCCAGTTTATAAAGCATGTCACCGGTGTCTAAACCTACATCCATCTTCATGATTGTGACGCCCGTTTCAGCATCACCCGCCCATAAAGAGCGCTGAATAGGTGCTGCCCCACGCCAGCGTGGAAGCAGAGAACCATGCACGTTAATGCAACCCAGGCGAGGCATATCAAGCACAGCTTTTGGCAGAATTAAACCGTAAGCCACCACCACCATTACATCGGCATTCAGGTCAGCGACAAGCTGCTGGTTTTCCTGAGGGCGCAAGGATGCTGGCTGGAAAACAGGTAACCCATGCTCTTCTGCCAGCACCTTAACAGGACCTGGCATCAGTTTTTTACCACGGCCAGCCGGGCGATCCGGTTGGGTAAACACGCCAACAACCTGGTGGCCAGAAGATAACAGCGCGTCAAGATGACGCGCTGCAAAATCAGGGGTTCCCGCGAAGATAATACGTAGTGATTTAGACACGATGATCCTTGTATCCGGGGGGACGTTATGCGCGAGAACGCAAACGATCCAGTTTCTCTACTTTCTGACGAATTCGTTGCTGCTTCAGCGGCGAGAGGTAATCGATAAACAGTTTACCGACCAGATGATCCATCTCATGCTGAATACAGATCGCCAGCAGGTCGTCAGCTTCCAGTTCGAACGGATTGCCGTCACGATCCAGGGCGCGAATTTTCACTTTTTCGGCACGCGGCACTAAAGCACGCTGTTCCGGAATAGACAGACAACCTTCCTCAATACCTGTTTCGCCACTCTTCTCGAGCAGCTCAGGATTGATTAACACCAGGCGGCCATCGCGATTTTCAGATACGTCGATCACGATAATACGCTTATGAATGTCGACCTGAGTGGCCGCAAGACCAATACCTTCTTCGGCGTACATGGTATCGAACATATCATCAACGATACGCTGAATTTCTGCATTCACTTCTTTTACCGGTTCAGCGACGATGCGAAGGCGCTCGTCCGGAATATGTAACACTTGCAAAACTGCCATAAATTTCCAGAGTCGTGTTCAGGAGTTGATAAGAATATTATCTCCTATTCTAGACAAAACCCCCATCGATTGACAGCATCAGTGACCAATCGCAATGATTGCGGAGGCCGCTTATGGCAGGGGAAAGGATGACGTCGACTGAGTTATGGCTACGGTTAATACACACCGGTTCTCTTTATGGCGATGTGATGCTGGAAGCGGCAGCACGATTGCACAACCAGACAACCATTGACGGTCCCGTTGTCAGAGACGCCGGTCTGTCTGTCAAACAGGCTGCACGGTTCTTTGCGCTCAGGGAAAGTGAGCTGGAAAGTAGCCTGCTCTGGCTTGAGCAGCCGGGTAACTATCTGATCACGGCGGATCACCCCCTTTATCCCCCCTTACTCCGGACGATCCCGGATTATCCAGGCGCAGTCTTTGTTAAAGGCAACCCTGATGTACTGAATGCAGTTCAGCTGGCGGTTGTTGGAAGCCGTGCACCGTCATGGTACGGCGAGCGATGGGGAAAAATTCTTTGTGAACAGCTTTCTCAAAGTGGTTTAACGATCACCAGCGGGCTGGCCTGCGGAATTGACGGTGTCGCCCACAACGCAGCGCTATCGGCAAAAGGGCGTAGCGTCGCGGTGCTGGGTAACGGTCTCTTTAGTATTTATCCTCGTCGGCATCAGGCGCTGGCTGCGCGGCTTATCGATTCTGGTGGCGCGATAGTGTCTGAGTTTCCGCTGTCAGCACAGCCCCGGCCGGGACACTTCCCCCGGCGTAATCGAATTATCAGCGGGCTAAGTCAGGGGGTGTTCGTGGTTGAAGCAGCGGTACGCAGCGGTTCGCTTGTGACCGCACGGTGTGCGCTTGAGCAGGGGCGAGACGTGTTTGCCTTACCCGGCCCAATTGGAAACCCGGGATGCGAAGGGCCGCACTGGCTGATAAAGCAGGGTGCAACACCGGTAACGGAAGTCAGGGACATTCTTGAAAATTTGCAATATGGATTGCAATGGCTGCAGGAAGATCCCGAAAAGCGACATTATTCATCAGATCAGGGAAAGGTGGCATTGCCATTTCCCAAGCTCCTGGCTAACGTAGGAGATGAGGTAACACCTGTTGACGTTGTCGCTGAACGTGCCGGCCAACCTGTGCCAGTTACGGTAGCACAGCTACTCGAACTGGAGTTAGCAGGATGGATCGCAGCTGTACCCGGCGGCTATGTCCGATTAAGGAGGGCAAGCCATGTTCGACGTACTGATGTATTTGTTTGAGACTTACATCCATAACGAAGCAGAAATGCGAGTGGATCAGGACAAATTGACACAGGATCTTACCGATGCGGGGTTTGAGCGGGAAGATATCTATAATGCGTTGATGTGGCTGGAAAAACTGGCTGATTATCAGGAAGGCCTCGCCGAACCGATGCAGTTAGCTTCTGACCCATTGTCTGTGCGCATCTACACAGCTGAAGAGTGTGAAAGGCTGGACGCGAGCTGCCGGGGATTCATTTTATTCCTTGAGCAGATTCAGGTGCTAAACCTCGAAACGAGAGAGATGGTGATAGAGCGCGTTATGGCGCTGGATACGGCAGACTTCGAACTGGAAGACCTCAAGTGGGTCATCCTGATGGTTCTGTTTAATATTCCAGGCTGTGAAAATGCCTATCAGCAAATGGAAGAATTACTCTTTGAAGTGAATGAAGGTATGCTGCATTAATTCAATGTGCAGCACCAAGAGTTGTTATGGCCAAATCAGCACTATTCACGGTGCATAAAAATGAGCCCTGCCCGCAGTGCGGGGCTGAACTTGTTATTCGGTCCGGGAAACACGGCCCGTTTCTCGGTTGTTCCCACTATCCGGAATGTGATTATGTCCGTCCCCTGAAAAGCCAGGCGGATGGACATATCGTTAAAATTCTGGAGGGACAGCTTTGCCCTCTTTGCGGCAGCGAGTTAGCGCTACGTCAGGGGCGTTTCGGCATGTTTATTGGCTGTAGCCACTATCCTGAATGTGAACATACAGAACAAATTGATAAACCCGATGAAACGGCTATTGCCTGTCCTCAATGCCAGCGTGGACAACTGGTGCAGCGCCGTTCTCGTTTTGGTAAGACCTTTCATTCCTGCGATCGCTATCCTGAATGTCAGTTTGTTATCAATTTCAAACCGGTAGCGGGTGTCTGCTCTCATTGCAATTATCCGCTACTTATAGAGAAAAAAACGGCGCAAGGTTTGAAACGCTTCTGCGCCAGTAAACAATGTGGAAAGCCGGTTCCGGCGGATCAAAACAGTGAAGAATAACCTGCCATCAGGCTCCATTGCTCATGCGGTGGATGTCCTGAAAAATGAAGAAGTCATCGCCTATCCAACTGAAGCTGTTTTTGGGGTCGGTTGCGATCCTGACAGCGAAACGGCCGTTGCCCGACTGCTCACACTTAAACAGAGGCCAGTCGAAAAAGGGCTTATTTTAATCGCTGCTAACTATGAGCAGCTTAAGCCTTATATCGATGATTCCATGCTAACGCCGGAGCAGCGGGAGACTATTTTCTCAGCATGGCCCGGCCCCGTGACCTTTGTTTTCCCGGCGAAGCCGACAACGCCGCGCTGGTTGACCGGGCGCTTTGATTCCCTCGCCGTGCGCGTGACGGACCATCCGCTGGTGGTCGAACTTTGCCTGGCCTTTGGAAAACCACTGGTCTCAACCAGCGCGAATCTGACCGGGCAGCCACCTTGCCGCACAACCGACGAAGTAAGGGCGCAGTTTGGGAATGATTTCCCGGTTGCCGTCGGTGAGACGGGAGGGCGCCTCAATCCGTCTGAAATCCGCGACGCCTTGACCGGCGAACGTTTTCGCCAGGGGTAATCCAATGGAAACCTATGCTGTTTTTGGTAATCCGATAGCGCACAGCAAGTCACCGTTAATCCATCAACTGTTTGCCGAGCAACTGCAAATAAATCATCCCTATGGCCGCGTGCTGGCACCTGTTGATGCATTTATTCCTGCGCTGGAGGGTTTCTTCAACGCGGGTGGCAAAGGTGCGAATGTAACGGTACCGTTTAAAGAGGAAGCCTTCGAACGTGCGGATGAACTCACCGAGCGTGCTTCCCTTGCGGGTGCAGTGAATACCTTAAAACGGCTTGAGGATGGACGCCTGCTGGGAGATAACACTGACGGAATTGGGTTACTGAGCGATCTGGAAAGGCTCTCGTTTATTAAACCTGGTTTCAGGGTTCTGCTGATTGGTGCGGGCGGAGCGTCGCGGGGAGTATTGCTGCCTCTGCTGTCACTGGATTGCGCGGTGACCATTACAAACAGGACCTTCTCGCGGGCAGAAGCGCTGGCTGCGTTGTTCGCACATACCGGCAGCGTGAGCGCGGTCGCCCTGGATGAACTTGCCGATCGTGAGTTTGATCTGATCATCAACGCCACCTCCAGCGGTATCGGTGGTGACGTGCCGGCGATCCCTGCTTCGCTGGTAAGTGCCCATATTTACTTCTACGACATGTTCTATCAGAAAGGGAAGACACCTTTTTTGAACTGGTGTGAACAGCACGGCGGAAAACACGTAGCCGATGGGCTGGGAATGCTGGTGGGGCAGGCGGCACACGCGGTGCTGCTCTGGCACGGTGTATTGCCTTCGGTCGAACCGGTCATTGAAAAGCTGAAAAGGGAGCTCATGGTGTGAATCAGGCAATTCATTTTCCGGACAGGGAAAGCTGGGACGAGAGTAAACAGGCGGTCTGTTTCCCGGTGCTGGTGCATGGAATGCAACTTACCTGCGCCATTCGTGGGGAAACGCTGTTGCGTCGCTTTGGTGGTTCAGACCCGTTAGAGGTGTTTTGTGAAAATCGCTGGGATCTTGAAGAGGAAGCCAGCGATTTAATCCGCGATCAGCAGGAAGACGATCAGGGCTGGGTCTGGGTATCCTGACTCAGATAGTCATTCTTCCATTTAACGTAGTTATTCGCCGAGTATTTTAATCCTTCGATCTCTGCCTCCTTCAGGGGGCGGATCTGTTTTACCGGGCTTCCCAAATAGAGATAGCCGCTCTCCAGTCTTTTGTTCTGGGGAACAAGGCTGCCTGCGCCAATCATCACGTCATCTTCTACAATGACGCCATCCAGCAAAATCGACCCCATGCCAACAAGAACCCGATTACCAATAGTGCAGCCGTGAAGCATCACTTTATGGCCGACGGTGACATCTTCTCCAATGATGAGTGGATTGCCCTGGGGGTTATAGGAGGATTTGTGGGTTACGTGCAGAACGCTACCGTCCTGAATATTGGTGCGTGCGCCAATGGCTACATGGTTTACATCCCCCCGAATAGCGACGAGCGGCCAGATACTGACGTCATCGGCCATTCGAACATCGCCGATGACCACGCTGCTGGCATCGATCATCACGCGATCGCCTTTTTGGGGGAGAAGATCTTTATAAGGACGTAATACTGCGGACATATCTACCTCGAACGATGAGCACTATATAGAAGACTTGATCATATTAAGGGATCGAGGCAAGGCAAAAAGCGTCAATATTTAAGCATATTGGGTGGGATTTCAGCGAAAAGCGCGGAAAATCGACAGTTGAAAAAAAAGATCCAAAAAGTACTTGTGCTAAAAATTGGGATCCCTATAATGCGCCTCCATCGACACGGCGGATGTGAATCACTTCACAGATAACCCGGTCGGTTGAAGAGAAAAAATCCTGAACATCAGGGTTGACTCTGAAAGAGGAAAGCGTAATATACGCCACCTCGCGACGGTGAGCTGTAAGCCGCGTCGCAACTGCTCTTTAACAATTTATCAGACAATCTGTGTGGGCACTCAAAGTGACATGGATTCTTAACGTCCTCGGACGAAAAATGAATACCAAGTCTCTGAGTGAACATACGTAATTCATTACGAAGTTTAATTCACGAGCATCAAACTTAAATTGAAGAGTTTGATCATGGCTCAGATTGAACGCTGGCGGCAGGCCTAACACATGCAAGTCGAACGGTAGCACAGAGAGCTTGCTCTCGGGTGACGAGTGGCGGACGGGTGAGTAATGTCTGGGAAACTGCCTGATGGAGGGGGATAACTACTGGAAACGGTAGCTAATACCGCATAACGTCGCAAGACCAAAGAGGGGGACCTTCGGGCCTCTTGCCATCAGATGTGCCCAGATGGGATTAGCTAGTAGGTGGGGTAACGGCTCACCTAGGCGACGATCCCTAGCTGGTCTGAGAGGATGACCAGCCACACTGGAACTGAGACACGGTCCAGACTCCTACGGGAGGCAGCAGTGGGGAATATTGCACAATGGGCGCAAGCCTGATGCAGCCATGCCGCGTGTATGAAGAAGGCCTTCGGGTTGTAAAGTACTTTCAGCGGGGAGGAAGGTGTTGCGGTTAATAACCGCAGCAATTGACGTTACCCGCAGAAGAAGCACCGGCTAACTCCGTGCCAGCAGCCGCGGTAATACGGAGGGTGCAAGCGTTAATCGGAATTACTGGGCGTAAAGCGCACGCAGGCGGTCTGTCAAGTCGGATGTGAAATCCCCGGGCTCAACCTGGGAACTGCATTCGAAACTGGCAGGCTAGAGTCTTGTAGAGGGGGGTAGAATTCCAGGTGTAGCGGTGAAATGCGTAGAGATCTGGAGGAATACCGGTGGCGAAGGCGGCCCCCTGGACAAAGACTGACGCTCAGGTGCGAAAGCGTGGGGAGCAAACAGGATTAGATACCCTGGTAGTCCACGCCGTAAACGATGTCGACTTGGAGGTTGTGCCCTTGAGGCGTGGCTTCCGGAGCTAACGCGTTAAGTCGACCGCCTGGGGAGTACGGCCGCAAGGTTAAAACTCAAATGAATTGACGGGGGCCCGCACAAGCGGTGGAGCATGTGGTTTAATTCGATGCAACGCGAAGAACCTTACCTACTCTTGACATCCAGAGAACTTTCCAGAGATGGATTGGTGCCTTCGGGAACTCTGAGACAGGTGCTGCATGGCTGTCGTCAGCTCGTGTTGTGAAATGTTGGGTTAAGTCCCGCAACGAGCGCAACCCTTATCCTTTGTTGCCAGCGGTCCGGCCGGGAACTCAAAGGAGACTGCCAGTGATAAACTGGAGGAAGGTGGGGATGACGTCAAGTCATCATGGCCCTTACGAGTAGGGCTACACACGTGCTACAATGGCGCATACAAAGAGAAGCGAACTCGCGAGAGCAAGCGGACCTCATAAAGTGCGTCGTAGTCCGGATTGGAGTCTGCAACTCGACTCCATGAAGTCGGAATCGCTAGTAATCGTAGATCAGAATGCTACGGTGAATACGTTCCCGGGCCTTGTACACACCGCCCGTCACACCATGGGAGTGGGTTGCAAAAGAAGTAGGTAGCTTAACCTTCGGGAGGGCGCTTACCACTTTGTGATTCATGACTGGGGTGAAGTCGTAACAAGGTAACCGTAGGGGAACCTGCGGTTGGATCACCTCCTTACCTTAAAGAACCTGCCTTTGTAGTGCTCACACAGATTGTCTGATGAAAAGTAAATAGCAAGGCGTCTTGCGATTGAGACTTCAGTGTCCCCTTCGTCTAGAGGCCCAGGACACCGCCCTTTCACGGCGGTAACAGGGGTTCGAATCCCCTAGGGGACGCCACTTGCTGGTTCGTGAGTGAAAGTCACCTGCCGACATATCTCAAAACTCATCTTCGGGTGACGTTTGAGATATTTGCTCTTTAAAAATCTGGATCAAGCTGAAAATTGAAACGACACACAGTTAATGTGTGTTCGAGTCTCTCAAATTTTCGCAAGCCGGTGATGAATCGAAAGAAACATCTTCGGGTTGTGAGGTTAAGCGACTAAGCGTACACGGTGGATGCCCTGGCAGTCAGAGGCGATGAAGGACGTGCTAATCTGCGAAAAGCGCCGGCGAGGTGATATGAACCTTTGACCCGGCGATGTCCGAATGGGGAAACCCAGTGTGTTCCGACACACTATCGTTAACTGAATACATAGGTTAACGAGGCGAACCGGGGGAACTGAAACATCTAAGTACCCCGAGGAAAAGAAATCAACCGAGATTCCCCCAGTAGCGGCGAGCGAACGGGGAGCAGCCCAGAGTCTGAATCAGCTTGTGTGTTAGTGGAAGCGTCTGGAAAGTCGCACGGTACAGGGTGACAGTCCCGTACACGAAAGCACACAGGTTGTGAACTCGAAGAGTAGGGCGGGACACGTGGTATCCTGTCTGAATATGGGGGGACCATCCTCCAAGGCTAAATACTCCTGACTGACCGATAGTGAACCAGTACCGTGAGGGAAAGGCGAAAAGAACCCCGGCGAGGGGAGTGAAAAAGAACCTGAAACCGTGTACGTACAAGCAGTGGGAGCCTCTTTTATGGGGTGACTGCGTACCTTTTGTATAATGGGTCAGCGACTTATATTCTGTAGCAAGGTTAACCGTATAGGGGAGCCGAAGGGAAACCGAGTCTTAACTGGGCGTTAAGTTGCAGGGTATAGACCCGAAACCCGGTGATCTAGCCATGGGCAGGTTGAAGGTTGGGTAACACTAACTGGAGGACCGAACCGACTAATGTTGAAAAATTAGCGGATGACTTGTGGCTGGGGGTGAAAGGCCAATCAAACCGGGAGATAGCTGGTTCTCCCCGAAAGCTATTTAGGTAGCGCCTCGTGAACTCATCTTCGGGGGTAGAGCACTGTTTCGGCTAGGGGGCCATCCCGGCTTACCAACCCGATGCAAACTACGAATACCGAAGAATGTTATCACGGGAGACACACGGCGGGTGCTAACGTCCGTCGTGAAGAGGGAAACAACCCAGACCGCCAGCTAAGGTCCCAAAGTCATGGTTAAGTGGGAAACGATGTGGGAAGGCACAGACAGCCAGGATGTTGGCTTAGAAGCAGCCATCATTTAAAGAAAGCGTAATAGCTCACTGGTCGAGTCGGCCTGCGCGGAAGATGTAACGGGGCTAAACCATGCACCGAAGCTGCGGCAGCGACGCTTATGCGTTGTTGGGTAGGGGAGCGTTCTGTAAGCCGTTGAAGGTGTCCTGTGAGGGGTGCTGGAGGTATCAGAAGTGCGAATGCTGACATAAGTAACGATAAAGCGGGTGAAAAGCCCGCTCGCCGGAAGACCAAGGGTTCCTGTCCAACGTTAATCGGGGCAGGGTGAGTCGACCCCTAAGGCGAGGCCGAAAGGCGTAGTCGATGGGAAACAGGTTAATATTCCTGTACTTGGTGTTACTGCGAAGGGGGGACGGAGAAGGCTATGTTAGCCGGGCGACGGTTGTCCCGGTTTAAGCATGTAGGCGGAACGATTAGGTAAATCCGGTCGTTTATTAACGCTGAGGTGTGATGACGAGGCACTACGGTGCTGAAGTAACAAATGCCCTGCTTCCAGGAAAAGCCTCTAAGCATCAGGTAACACGAAATCGTACCCCAAACCGACACAGGTGGTCAGGTAGAGAATACCAAGGCGCTTGAGAGAACTCGGGTGAAGGAACTAGGCAAAATGGTGCCGTAACTTCGGGAGAAGGCACGCTGATATGTAGGTGAAGCCCCTGCGGGTGGAGCTGAAATCAGTCGAAGATACCAGCTGGCTGCAACTGTTTATTAAAAACACAGCACTGTGCAAACACGAAAGTGGACGTATACGGTGTGACGCCTGCCCGGTGCCGGAAGGTTAATTGATGGGGTTAGCGGTAACGCGAAGCTCTTGATCGAAGCCCCGGTAAACGGCGGCCGTAACTATAACGGTCCTAAGGTAGCGAAATTCCTTGTCGGGTAAGTTCCGACCTGCACGAATGGCGTAATGATGGCCAGGCTGTCTCCACCCGAGACTCAGTGAAATTGAACTCGCTGTGAAGATGCAGTGTACCCGCGGCAAGACGGAAAGACCCCGTGAACCTTTACTATAGCTTGACACTGAACACTGGTCCTTGATGTGTAGGATAGGTGGGAGGCTTTGAAGCGTGGACGCCAGTCTGCGTGGAGCCAACCTTGAAATACCACCCTTTAATGGCTGGTGTTCTAACGTAGACCCGTAATCCGGGTTGCGGACAGTGTCTGGTGGGTAGTTTGACTGGGGCGGTCTCCTCCCAAAGAGTAACGGAGGAGCACGAAGGTTAGCTAATCCTGGTCGGACATCAGGAGGTTAGTGCAATGGCATAAGCTAGCTTGACTGCGAGAGTGACGGCTCGAGCAGGTGCGAAAGCAGGTCATAGTGATCCGGTGGTTCTGAATGGAAGGGCCATCGCTCAACGGATAAAAGGTACTCCGGGGATAACAGGCTGATACCGCCCAAGAGTTCATATCGACGGCGGTGTTTGGCACCTCGATGTCGGCTCATCACATCCTGGGGCTGAAGTAGGTCCCAAGGGTATGGCTGTTCGCCATTTAAAGTGGTACGCGAGCTGGGTTTAGAACGTCGTGAGACAGTTCGGTCCCTATCTGCCGTGGGCGCTGGAGAATTGAGGGGGGCTGCTCCTAGTACGAGAGGACCGGAGTGGACGCATCACTGGTGTTCGGGTTGTCATGCCAATGGCACTGCCCGGTAGCTAAATGCGGAAGAGATAAGTGCTGAAAGCATCTAAGCACGAAACTTGCCCCGAGATGAGTTCTCCCTGAGACTTTAAGTCTCCTGAAGGAACGTTGAAGACTACGACGTTGATAGGTCGGGTGTGTAAGCGCAGCGATGCGTTGAGCTAACCGATACTAATGAACCGTGAGGCTTAACCTTACAACGCCGAAGATGTTTTGGCGATGAGAGAGATTTTCAGCTGATACAGATAACAGAATTTGCCTGGCGGCTTTAGCGCGGTGGTCCCACCTGACCCCATGCCGAACTCAGAAGTGAAACGCCGTAGCGCCGATGGTAGTGTGGGGTCTCCCCATGTGAGAGTAGGGAACTGCCAGGCATCAAATTTAGCGTGCTGATATGGCTCAGTTGGTAGAGCGCACCCTTGGTAAGGGTGAGGTCCCCAGTTCGACTCTGGGTATCAGCACCACTTTATACTTAGGTTAAAGTTCGGCAAGAAGTAAAAGAATTTGTCTGGCGGCTTTAGCGCGGTGGTCCCACCTGACCCCATGCCGAACTCAGAAGTGAAACGCCGTAGCGCCGATGGTAGTGTGGGGTCTCCCCATGTGAGAGTAGGGAACTGCCAGACATCAAACAAGTGAAGAGGCCATCCGAAAGGATGGCCTTTTTGCGTTATGTTTCCCGGAAAAAGTCAGACCCGGTAAGCGAAGCGCCACCGGGCTAAGACACGCTTAATGGATCACTTGTGACAGGAAAGCCCGCGTACGTTCAGATTTAGGATGTGCGAAGAACTCATCCGGCGGTGCCTGCTCAACGATTTCCCCACGATCCATAAAGATCACCCGATCGGCCACGGTTCTGGCAAACCCCATTTCGTGCGTCACACACAGCATGGTCATCCCGGACTGCGCCAGTCCAATCATGGTATCCAGTACCTCTTTCACCATTTCCGGATCCAGGGCGGATGTCGGTTCATCAAACAGCATAATTTTCGGTTTCATACAGAGCGAACGGGCGATAGCCACGCGCTGCTGCTGACCGCCTGATATCTGGCCGGGAAATTTATTGGCGTGCTCTGCGATTCGTACCCGTTCCAGGTAGTGCATCGCCAGTGCTTCAGCCTCCTTTTTAGGCATCTTTCGTACCCAAATTGGCGCAAGCGTACAGTTCTGCAGAACGGTTAGATGGGGAAACAGGTTAAAGTGCTGGAACACCATTCCCACTTCCTGGCGCACCCGTTCGATGTTACGAATATCTTCATTCAGCTCGATGCCATCAACAACAATGCGCCCTTGCTGATGTTCTTCAAGGTGGTTAATACAGCGAATGGTCGTGGATTTTCCGGACCCGGAAGGGCCACAAAGAACGATCCGTTCTCCCTGCTTAACCTTGAGGTTAATGTCTTTCAAAACATGAAACTGCCCGTACCATTTATTCACGTTTTCCAGCGTAATCATCGCGTCGGCAGGTGTCATAGTAATCTGGCTCATAATTTCCTCAGTGCGGTGTACGCCCGGTGTTAAAGCGCTTTTCCAGATGCTGGCTATAGCGCGACATGCTAAAACAAAAGATCCAGTAGATCAGTGCAGCGAAGACATATCCCTCGGTGGACATACCCAGCCAGGCAGGGTCAACGGTCGCCTGTTGCACGCTGCTAAAGAGATCGAACAGCCCGATGATGATCACCAGACTGGTATCTTTGAAGAGGGCAATGATGGTATTGACCAGGCCCGGGATAACCAGCTTGAGTGCTTGTGGCAATATCACCAGTCCCTGCGTTTTCCAGTAGCCAAGTGCCAGTGATTCCGCCGCTTCGTACTGACCTTTAGGCAGAGCCTGCAGGCCCCCACGCACCACTTCCGCAACGTAAGCGGACTGGAAAAGGATGACCCCGACCAGGGCACGGATCAGTTTGTCTATCGTTGTCCCTTCTGCCATAAACAGCGGCAACATGACCGAAGACATAAACAGAACGGTGATAAGCGGTACGCCACGCCAGAATTCAATGAAAATAACGGAAAGCACACGTACGACAGGCATTTTTGAGCGCCGCCCAAGCGCGAGCAAAATACCCCATGGCAGTGCGCCGGCTATCCCAACGGACGCGATAATCAGCGTCAGCGTTAACCCACCCCACTGACGTGTTTCAACACGTTCCAGCCCCAGGAAGCCGCCATACAACAGCACCCAAACAATAATGGGATACACCACTGCCCAACAGGCAATATAACGGCCCCGATGAGGCAGTTTTTTCCAGAACATTACGGCGATAGAGAGCAGCCCGATGGCCAGTGCCAGATTAATCCGCCAGCGCTGTTCATGCGGATACAATCCATACATGAACTGGCCAAAACGCTCATGAATAAACACCCAGCAGGCCCCTGCTTTTGTGCAGTCTGCGCGAGTGGATCCCGACCAGTTAGCCTGTAAAAAAGCCCAGTTCAGCAGCGGTGGAATTAATTCCCACATAAGCCACAAACATACAATTGTCAGCAAGCTGTTACTCCAGCTGGAGAACAGATTCTTACGCGCCCAGAGAATAAAACGTCCGCCTGTCGAACTGGCAGGGCGCGAGGAGTGCGACAGTATCGCTTTTGTCATCATAGATCCTTAGCGCTCGACCAGTGCTATACGACGGTTATAGAGGTTCATCAGCAACGAAATCACCAGGCTGATGATCAGATAGACAGACATTGTGATGGCGATAGTTTCAATGGCTTGTCCGGTCTGGTTAAGCACGGTTCCGGCAAACAGCGACACCATATCGGGGTAACCAATGGCGGCCGCCAGCGATGAGTTTTTGACAATATTGAGGTATTGACTGGTCAGCGGCGGAATGATGACCCGTAACGCTTGCGGAATAATGACCTGACGAAGCGTCACCGTATGGGGTAATCCCAGCGAGCGCGCCGCCTCGTGTTGCCCGTAAGGAACGGCCTGGATCCCCGCACGAATAATCTCGGCGATAAATGCAGAGGTATAAATCGAAAGCGCCAGCGTCAGGGCTGCCAGCTCAGGAATTAAAACCATTCCGCCCTGGAAGTTAAAGCCACGCAGCTGCGGAATATCCCAGTGAAGGGCGGCCCCAAACAGCCAGTGTGTCAGGAGTGGAAGACCAATGATAAGGATGGCGGCGGTTGGCCAGGTTTTACGAAGCTGCCCGGTTTTGAACTGATGCTTGCGGTTATAGCGGAACATGGCGGCTGAGAGAGCAAGCGCTATTACAAGGGCGGCAATGAAGGCATACAACCCTTCACCCGGCTGCGGAGAAGGAATATACAACCCGCGATTACTCAGGAAAAACAGATCAAGAGCATCAATAGCCTGACGTGGCCCCGGCAGGTTGCGCAGCACGGCAAAATACCAGAAAAAGATCTGCAGCAGCGGCGGGATATTACGGAACGTCTCAATATAAAAAGTAGACAGTTTGCGCAGCAGCCAGTTTTCGGACAAACGTGCCAGACCAATAAAGAAGCCCAGTATGGAGGCAAAAACAATACAAAGTGCAGAGACCAGCAGCGTATTCAGTAAACCGACCACGAACACGCGTCCATACGTGTCGCCTTCCTGATAATCAATAAGGTGTTGAACAATGCCAAACCCCGCGCTGCGATCCAGAAAAGCAAAGCCGGAGGTAATACCGCGATTATTCAGGTTGGTTATAGTGTTATGGATGAGATACACGGCGATAAGAACAACCGCAATAATCGCAATAACCTGGAATAGCCAGGCGCGGACCGCGGGATGAGAAAAGGATAGCGATCCTTTTACGGCTGAGCGGCGATGGGACATAAAGAAACCTCGGTAACCATGACTCTGGGGCGGGCACTGCCTTAACAGTGCCCGTTACAGCAATGACTTAACGTACTGGTGGCGCGTACTGAATACCGCCGTTGTTCCAGAGATTGTTCTGGCCGCGTTTAATCTTCAGAGGGCTTTCCGATCCCACGTTGCGCTCAAAGATCTCAGCGTAGTTACCCACCTGTTTGATGATGTTGTAAGCCCACTTGTTATCCAGCTTCAGATCCTTCCCGAAATCGCCCTCTGTTCCCAGCAGATGAGCCATATCCGGCGTGGACGGTTTAGCGGCTTTCTCGTCGACGTTTTTCGAGTTGATGCCCATCTCTTCGGCATTCAGCATGGCAAACAGCGTCCAGCGAACAATGGAGAACCAGTCTTCATCGCCACGACGCACAACCGGTCCAAGAGGCTCCTTGGAGATCACTTCGGGCAGGACAATCCACTCCGCCGGGTTGCTCAGCTTAATACGCAAGGCGTACAGCTGTGACTGGTCAGAAGCCAGCGTGTCGCAACGACCGGATTCCAGCGCTTTGGCCGATTCATCGGAGCGATCGAATGTCACAGGGGTATATTTCATGTTATTTGCTTTGAAATAATCCGCGACGTTCAGCTCGGTATCGGTACCGGCCTGGATACAAACGGTCGCGCCATCCAGCTCTTTGGCGCTTTTCAGCCCCGCTTTATTGTGGGTCAGGAAACCGATACCGTCATAATAGGTCACGCCAGTAAATGCCATTCCCATGCCTGCATCACGTGAGGAGGTCCAGGTGGTATTACGGGAAAGCATGTCAACTTCGCCAGACTGTAATGCAGTAAAACGTTCTTTCGCCGTCAGCGGGGTATATTTTACTTTACTGTCGTCACCGAAAACGGCGGCGGCGACACCGCGGCAGACATCAACATCAATACCGGTAAATTTGCCGTTTGCATCGGCATAAGAGAAGCCAGGTAAACCGTCACTGATCCCACATTGAACAAACCCTTTCTTTTTAACGGCATCCAGTGTCGTACCCGCATGGGCCTGACCGGCTACAGCAAACAACATGCCCGCGGCGGCCAGGCTGGCTATCATCGTCTTTTTCATAATGCATCCTGTGTGGCGAAATTTATCGTTATAGAGGCGTTTTAAACGCTTTACCTGTCTGTGGCTTTGGCCAACGTTTATAAAGCAAACGTAATGCCAGGTTTTGCGCTCAACAAAATAGGTGACCAATGAACGCATAATGCTGAGTGTAGACAGGGTTAAATAAAGAGAGCGCCCCGAAACGGTGCGAAATTACAACCTGTGCCACAAATCGGAGCAAAACTTTCAGCGGCTATACCTTAAAAAGAAGAGATAGTTTCTGGGGTGAATATTGGCAGGGTATTAAATATAATTAATATGTGAAAATCATCACGATAGAATATGTAATTTAACGCTGTGCATTAAAAATATGTGACTGTCCGCAGGATGAAATAAACAAGGTGGGTAAAGACAGGGCTATTTTTTTACTTATCTGAAAACGCTGCACTCTTTAAAAGCAAAAGCGCGGACAGAGCCGCGCTTTCTACACACATGATACGTTCTGATGTTACTTCGTCAGAGCAACGATACCCAGCGTCAAACCTGCCACTGCGGCAGCACCACCGGCGATAGCACCTGCTGTTTCCCAGTTGTCCTGAGTGGTGCCTTTCATACAGGTATTGGTATGAACCAGTCGGCCTTGATCGTCGTATACCGGTACACATGGAGAGTCGTGCGCGCATCCAGCAAGCAGCGCAGCGAGTAGTGCAACGGAAATGAATCTTTTCATGATGTTACCTCAGTATTAATTCTCATTCGCTATACAGCTAGGAGGGCTATTAACGAACTGGAGACTATTTTACCACCGGGATAAGGCAACGTTGCACGGGGAATAATCTCAAATTATGTTGTTTGTAAAAATCGTGGAGAAAAGTCGCTGTCAGGATGAATTAATGGAGAAAATATGAAGACGTAACGCGGCGTTTTTACTTAATGCAAATGGTTAACTATTAATGCTGTGAGTATGACATATCTAATTCATTGTTTATGCTAAAAATAAAAAAGGCACCTGAGGTGCCTTTTTTGAGAAACATTACTCTTTATGTTTCGTAAACCGGCGCCGGACAACCACAAAGAAGACGGGCACGAAGAAAATGGCCAGAAGCGTTGCGGAAAGCATCCCTCCCATAACACCTGTCCCGACAGCATTTTGCGCGCCGCTCCCGGCTCCTCTGCTGATGACCAGTGGCATCACGCCAAGGATAAAGGCCAGCGACGTCATCAGGATCGGTCGAAGGCGCATTCTGGATGCTTCCAGTGTGGCTTCAATGATCCCTTTACCTTCTTTATCCATCAGATCCTTAGCAAACTCGACGATCAGAATGGCGTTTTTCGCTGACAGACCAATCGTTGTCAGCAGGCCGACCTGGAAATAGACATCATTATTTAACCCGCGAATCGATGCGGCGAGAAGCGCGCCCGTGACACCCAGCGGCACAACCAGCATGACCGAGAAGGGAATAGACCAGCTTTCATAAAGCGCAGCCAGTCACAGGAACACCACAATCAGTGAAATGGCGTACAGGGCAGGTGCCTGGTTACCAGACAGTCGTTCCTGATAAGACATTCCCGTCCAGTCATGGCCGATACCGGAAGGCAGTTTTGCGGCGAGGTTCTCCATCAAGGCCATCGCCTCACCGGTACTTTTACCCGGCGCGGACTCACCGAGGATCTCCATCGAAGGCATCCCGTTGTAGCGCTCCAGGCGAGGCGAGCCATACACCCAGTGCGAGCTGCTAAAGGAGGAGAACGGCACCATTTCACCATTCGCGCTGCGCACGTAGAGGTTGTTGATGTCCCCTGGCAACATACGGAAGTGCGCGTCGGCCTGGACGTACACTTTTTTCACGCGTCCATGATCGATAAAGTCGTTCACATAGGTTCCCCCCAATGCCGTCGAGATCGTCTGGTTGACGTCAGAGAGGCTGACGCCCAGCGCCTGTGCCTTCTCCTGGTCGACATCCAGTTTGAACTGTGGGGTATCTTCCAGACCGTTAGGACGAACGCGAACCAGCAGATCGGGGTGCGCTTTCACCATACCGAGCAGCTGATTACGCGCCTGAGTCAGTTGGGTATGCCCCAGGTTAGCTTGATCAATCAACTCAAAGTCAAAGCCCGTTGCGGTACCCAGCTCGATAATCGCTGGCAGGTTAAACGGGAACACGAGGCCATCTTTAATCTGACTGAAGGCCTTCGTCGCACGCCTTACGATCGCCTCAACGCTATTTTCTGCTCCGGGACGCGCTTCCCAGGGCTTCAGGCTAACGAACGCAATACCGGAGTTCTGACCCTGACCACTAAAGCTAAAGCCGTTCACGGTAAACACCGATTGAACGTTAGCCTTCTCGTTGTTGAGATAATAGTTTTGAACCTGGTCAAGCACCTGCTGGGTACGCATCTGGGTGGCTCCGGCGGGGAGCTGGACCATGGTCATAAATACCCCCTGATCCTCTTCGGGCAGGAAGGAGGTGGGTAAGCGCAGGAACAGTACGGCCATGCCACCGACGATGATGACGTATACCACCAGATAGCGCCCGGTCTTACGCAAAATGCCGCTTACGCTGTTGCTGTAATGCTCCACGCTCCGGTCAAAGAGCGCATTAAACCAGCCGAAGAAGCCACCTTTCTTTTCGTGGTGATCGCTGGAAACGGGCTTAAGCAAGGTGGCGCACAGTGCCGGTGTCAGAATCAGAGCGACCAGCACCGACAGCGCCATAGCCGAGACAATGGTCAGCGAGAACTGACGATAGATGGCTCCCGTTGAACCGCCAAAAAAGGCCATGGGGATAAAGACCGCTGAAAGCACCATGGCGATACCCACCAGTGCGCCCTGTATCTGCCCCATCGACTTCTGCGTCGCCTCTTTTGGCGGCAGCTTGTCCTCAACCATGACGCGTTCGACGTTCTCAACCACCACGATGGCGTCATCAACCAGCAGGCCAATCGCCAGCACCATACCGAACATGGTCAGGGTGTTGATGGAGAAACCGAACGCCGCCAGGATCGCAAACGTACCCAACAGCACGACCGGCACCGCAATTGTCGGGATAAGCGTCGCCCGCAGGTTTTGCAGGAAAAGATACATCACCAGGAAGACGAGAATGATCGCTTCGAACAGCGTTTTCACCACTTCGTGGATAGAGATCTTCACAAAAGGCGTGGTGTCGTAGGGGTAGACTACCTTCAGCCCCTGCGGGAAGAACTGCTGGAGCTGGGCCAGTTTGCTCTTGATGGCGGCGGCCGTGTCCAGTGCGTTTGCACCGGTAGCCAGCTTAATCCCCAGGCCGGTTGCCGCTTGCCCGTTGATTTTGGTGACCATATTGTAGTTTTCGCCACCCAGCTCAATGCGGGCCACATCTTTCAGATGAACCATGGAGCCGTCCTGGTTCACCTTGAGCGTCACGCGGCCAAACTCTTCCGGAGATTTCAGACGCGTTTGTGCAATGATCGAGGCGTTCAACTGCTGCCCCGGTACTGACGGCGTTCCGCCTAACTGGCCGGCCGCTATCTGGTCGTTCTGCGTTTTCAGCTGATTAATCACATCCAGCGGCGTCAGCTGGTATTTGTTCATCGCGTTGCTGTCGAGCCAGATGCGCATCGCATACTGGGCACCAAACAGCTGCACATCACCCACTCCCGTGGTGCGGCTAATGGCATCTTTCACGTTAGACGCGACATAGTCAGAGATGTCATCCTGCGTGAGGTCTTTGTTATCGGAGACAAAGCCTGCGACCAGCAGGAAGCTGCTGCTGGACTTCTCAACACCGATCCCTTGCTGCTGGACCTCTTGGGGGAGCAGCGGCATGGCGAGCTGCAGTTTGTTCTGCACCTGTACCTGCGCAATGTCCGGGTCTGTTCCGGACTGGAAGGTCAGCGTGATGGTGACATTACCTGCGGAATCGCTGGTGGATGACATATACATCAGGTTATCGATACCGTTCATGTTCTGTTCGATAACCTGCGTTACGGTATCCTGCACCGTTTGCGCATCAGCACCCGGATACGTTGCGGTGATAGCCACGGCGGGAGGGGCAATGGTCGGATACTGCGCGATGGGCAGTTTGAGAATGGCCAGCCCGCCTGCAATCATCAAAATGATGGCAAGCACCCAGGCGAAAACCGGCCGTTGGATAAAGAAATTAGCCATGTCGTCGTCCCTTAACCGGCTGGAGTCGTGGTGGTATCAGGCGTCGCGACGACGGTAGCGCCCGGTCTGACTTTTTGTAAGCCGCTGACAATGACGCGGTCGCCATTTTTCAGCCCTTCCGTCACCAGCCAGCGATCGCCAATCGCCTGAGGGGCAACGACGGTACGTGACTCAACCTGGTTTTTATCGTTAACCACCAGAACGGATGCATCACCGCGCGGCGTGCGGGTCACGCCTTGTTGTGGGACCAGAATCGCATCAGGCTGTGTGCCTTCATCAATGCGGGCCCGGACAAACATGCCAGGCAACAGCAGGTGCTGTGGGTTTGGGAAAATCGCGCGCAAGGTGATAGAGCCGGTACTTTCGTCGACCGTGACATCCGAGAACTGTAGCGTACCTTTCAACGGGTAGGGCTGACCATTCTCCATCACCAGCTCAACGGTGCTGGTGGCCTCTCCTTTTTGCAGGCTCGTCTGCTTCAGACGCATAAAATCACTGCTGGACTGGGTAACGTCGACATACATCGGATCAAGCTGCTGAACCGTTGCCAGGGCTGCGGCTTGCCCGTTGGTCACCAGCGCGCCTTCGGTGACGCTGGATTTACCGATGCGACCCTCGACGGGAGACGTCACTTTGGTATAGGCAAGATTAATGCGCGCGCTTTCAACGCCTGCCTGTGCGGCAACGACGCTGGCATCTGCTTGCTGCGCTGTCGCCACGGCCTGGTCGTATTCCTGCTTGCTGACATACTGCGTGCCAACCAGCGTGAGATAACGTTTTACCGTCAGGTGCGCAATGTTAGCCGCCGCCTGGGCCTTCGCGAGTTCACCTTTCGCGTTGTCATACGCGGCCTGATAGGTGGCAGGATCGATCTGATAAAGTGACTCGCCGGCTTTTACATCACTTCCCTCTGTGAAGTTACGACGCAAGATGATGCCGCTCACCTGAGGACGAACCTCCGCAACGCGAAAGGCATCTGTTCTGCCCGGGAGTTCGGTGGTGACAGCCAGAGGGGCGCTTTTCACTATATGCACGCTGACCTGAGGCGCCTGCGGATGTGGTGGTTGGTTTTCCTGACCATCGCATCCAGCGAGCAGTACCGCGCAGACAATAAAACCGGATAAGGGCAAACGTCTGAAATAATTCGTCATTACTGTTCCTTTAAATACCCATGAACCGATATTTGCCGTGAATCGGTAGCAGGGCAGAGGGATAAAAATAAAATGTAGGGCGTATAATAATGAGGGTAATTAATGTTTTTTAATTTATAAGTGCGAATGAACAGGCCTTAAGGCAAAAATCAGAATCAAACCTGGTGTTAGCGGGGATATACTTCTGGCTGGTTAATCAGATAAATGGCATTTAACGTGGTTGAATTATTCATCTCATGAATTTAATTATATCTATGCATTTGTCTAAATTATTAATTAAGCGATTTGACTTTTTTTGTGCAAAATTAAAACGCAAAGTAGTGAATACTTTCGTGTATCTGACCCGTGTAAATATAAACCTTGTGAGTAACGAGTAGTCGTCTATGGCGCGTAAAAAGAAAGAAGAGGCTCAACAAACCCGTCAGCAGCTGATTGAAGCGGCTATCGGGCAGTTTGCGACGCGGGGCGTGGCGAACACGACGCTGACGGATATCGCGGATGCAGCAAATGTTACACGGGGTGCCATCTACTGGCATTTTACCAGTAAATCAGAAATATTTAATGCCATCTGGGAACAGCAATTACCGTTTCGTGACATCATTCGTGACAGACTTTCTCTTTCTGCGGGCAGCGATCCCTTGTTAATGCTTCGTGAGCAATTTATTGCTGCGTTGCAATATATTGCACATGAGCCTCGGCAATGCGCTCTTTTGCAAATTTTGTATCATAAGTGTGAATTTAATAGCGATATGATTTCAGAGTGTGAAATCAGAAAACGTATTGGTTTTAATTATGATTCTTTACGTACCACGTTGCAGGACTGTATTTCGCGGAACCTCATTTCGTCACAGGTAAATGTTGATCTAACCCTGATTGTTTTCCACGGTTTTTTCAGCGGAATCATTAAAAACTGGTTAATGAATAACAGCAGCTTTAATCTTTATCAGCAGGCTCCTGCGCTGGTCGATAGCATTCTGGCGACACTCCCTGTCGTGCGGGTGTCGCCTCATGAGGATGATTTTAGCTCAGCGCCAGGTAACATTTCCCCTTGCGCGCAGAGCGTTTCGATGGTCTGTGCACTGACCGGTTTGCCCAACAGATAGCCCTGAAGCGTGTTGCAGCCCAGCGCCGTCAAAAAGGTTTGCTGTGCTTCGGTTTCCACCCCTTCCGCCACGACTTTCAGATTTAGCGTTTTTGCCAGGGCCACGATCGCTGAGACAATGGTGGCGTCTTCGCTTTCACCGCTTAACTCTTTCACGAACGCTCTGTCGATTTTCAATTCACAGGCCGGCAGGCGCTTGAGATAAAGCAGGCTGGAGTAGCCGGTACCAAAATCATCAATGGACGCTTTCACGCCCGCGTCCGTCAGCTCTGTCAGCACGCGCACACTCTCATCCGGGTTGCTCATCGCCGTGGTTTCCGTCACTTCAAGGATCAGCATCTCCGGTGGTACGTTGTGACGCGTCAGGCAGTCGAGCACCGTTTTAACCAGTGAAGGTTGCTCAAACTGCAGTGTCGACAGGTTCACCGCCATCGACCAGTTTTGATGACCCTGAAGGTGCCACTCCCGCAACTGACGGCAGGCCTCATTAAGTACCCAGTTGCCAATCGGGATGATCAGCCCCGTTTTTTCCGCCAGCGGCAGGAACAGGTCTGGCGTCAGCAATCCCTGTTTCGGATGTTGCCAGCGCAATAGCGCCTCGAACCCAAGGACAGGACCCGCCGGTGCGTGGAATTTTGGCTGATAAAGCAGGCGCAGTTCATTACGATCGATAGCCAGCCACAGATCGTTCATCAACTGGAGATGGGTCTGCGCCAGGGTGTTCATGGAGGGCTGGAAAAAGTGATAACCGTTTCGGCCCATGTGCTTCGTGTGGTACATCGCCGCATCGGCGTTAAACATCAGCTCGCGCTCGGTTTTACCGTCGTGGGGATAGAGCGCGATACCAATGCTAAGGGTTACCACCAGTTCATAGGGATCCAGATTGAATGGGCTATCGATAGCGCGAACCAGCGAGTTGGCCAGCGAGGCCGCATCATCCGGACCTTCTCCTTCTGCCAGCAGAACAAACTCATCACCACCGATACGGGCAAGGGTGAACTGACCCTTCAGGGGCGTGAGCAGGCGCTGCGTCACGGCGACAAGCAGTCTGTCACCGACATCATGGCCGTACGCATCGTTGATGGTTTTAAACCCGTCGAGATCCATGAACATCAGTGCAAAATGGGTGCCTTCACGGTCAGCTTTGCTGATGGCCTGATCGAGTCGGTCCTCCAGCAAAACACGGTTCGGCAGACGCGTCAGCGTATCCTGCAAAGCCAGTTGAGCGAGTTCGCGGTTCGCTTCTGCAAGTGATGAGGCCAGAAGGGAGGTTCGTGCCTGAAGGCGGGCATCCAGCATCGAGACCAGCAGCGTGATCCCCAGTATGGCGAGTGCGACGACGCTGACCAGTACTGCCAGCCAGCTGCCGTTAATACCTTCATGATGTGTCATGGTCGACATGGGGAACTGAGCGGCTTTCATCCCGGCATAGTGCATACCGGCAATGGCGATCCCCATCGTAACGGCGGCGGCAAAACGCATCAGCGACACCTGAGACGCTTCATGCCGCAAGCTGAACGTCACCCATAATGCGGCGAGCGAAGCCGCAAGCGCAATGACAACCGAAATGACCACCCATGTTTTGTCCCAGATAATACCGGGAGAGACTTCCAGCGCCGCCATGCCGGTGTAATGCATCGCCACAATGCCGCAGCCCATCACTAACGCACCGGGCAGCAGACGGCGCAAACGTAACTGCTCACAGCTAACGAGCCACAGCGCAAACAGTGACGAGCCCACGGCGATAACCATGGATAGCACCGTCAGGGTCGCGTTGTAGCGCATGCTCATGGAGAGGTCCATCGCCAGCATGCCGATAAAATGCATGGCCCACACGCCAATCCCCATGGCAATACCGCCACCGGCCAGCCAGACGCGCGCAGCCACGCCCTGACTCCCGGCAACACGAGCAGCCATATTCAGCGCGGTATAGGCAGCAAGGATAGCAACAACAAAGGAGAGGACGACGAGGATATGGTTGTATTGGCTAACCAGCATGATCGGTTCTACTCGAGTGTGAAGTTACGCAGGCGCGGTTGAGAAGGGCGAGACATTATCATCGTAAGGTAACGGCTCAAAGGGATTTAAATCCCCGTTTTTAGTGGGTCTTAACAGTGAGTTTAGCGACGTCAGGCGGTTAGTCGAGTTCTGAGCAGTTCACTAATTTTAGCGGATTTACGGAATTCATATTGCGACACTTATCGGCTTCAGTGCTCATCAGTTCAATCCACTGCATCAGGAGCGCGTCGAAGAGGAAAACCGAGACAGCAAATACAACCAGCCACCAGTATTTACGAATCATGCGTGTCATTCCGGGTAAAGAGGTTCAGTGAGGTGGTGGAAATATACACGAAAAGTTGCGGTTTAAAAGGGGGATAAACGAAGGTTTACACAGCCTTGACGGTGACAGGCGCGGGCAATAAAAAAGGCGCATCCCCATGCCAGGTAGCGCCTTTTTAAACAAGCATTTCGCTAACCGAAATTAGTTCATGCCGTATTTTTTCAGTTTCTTACGCAGTGTACCACGGTTGATACCCATCATCAGGGCAGCGCGGGTTTGGTTACCGCGGGTGTATTGCATCACCATGTCCAACAGTGGCTGTTCAACTTCAGCCAGTACCAGCTCATACAGGTCATTAACATCCTGACCGTTCAGTTGAGCAAAATAGTTCTTCAGTGCCTGTTTAACCGAGTCACGCAGGGGCTTTTGAGTTACCTGATCCTGAGAGTTAACGGTAGAAACGGTCAGTACGTCAGAATTTACGCGTTGTTCGAACATAGTTCTGTCAGCTCTTTATTTCATTACGCAAGATTTTCGAAGTATGCCTCCAACGCCTCCAGCTGTACGCTGGCATCCTCTATGGCGTTGAATGTGCGCCGAAACTGGTCATTTGGAGCGTGCTCCTGGAGATACCAGGATACGTGTTTACGCGCAATTCGGTACCCTTTTGCCTGACCATAAAAGTCATGCAATTCCCGAACATGCGAACAAAGCAAGCGCTTTACCTCTGCCAGTGGCAGTGGGGCAAGCAACTCCCCAGTGTCCAGATAATGCTGGATTTCCCGAAAGATCCAGGGTCTTCCCTGAGCGGCACGTCCTATCATCAGAGCATCAGCTCCCGTATAGTCGAGCACAGCTCTGGCTTTAAGCGGGTCAGTAATGTCACCATTCGCGATAACCGGAATGGAAACTTTCTGCTTAACTGCCCGAATGCTGTCGTATTCAGCTTCACCATTGAACAAACAGGCGCGAGTGCGTCCATGGATGGTCAGGGCCTGAATGCCACAGTCTTCGGCCAGTTGGGCAATCTCTACACAGTTACGGTGTTCCGGCGACCAACCCGTGCGAATCTTCAACGTAACAGGAACGTCCACTGCGCTGACAACCGCGGTCAGGATAGACTTCACCTGGTCGGGGTATTGCAGAAGGGCTGAACCTGCAAGCTTGCGATTCACTTTCTTGGCCGGGCAACCCATATTGATATCAATAATCTGGGCGCCACTTTCCACGTTAATCCGCGCGGCATCTGCCATCTCTTCAGGCACGCTTCCGGCAATTTGCACGGTGCGAATACCTGGTTCATCAACGTGCACCATCCGAAGGCGGGACTTATCGCTTTCCCACACTTGTGGGTTAGACGACATCATCTCGGAAACGGTTAAACCTGCCCCCATCTCATAACACAGCGTCCTGAACGGCCGGTCGGTAATACCTGCCATTGGGGCTGCGATCAGGCGATTTCTGAGCTGGTAGTGTCCGATGCGCATGAGTTAAGAAATGACCATACTGTGACTGCAAGGCGGCGTATATTACGCATTTTTTGCACGAGATGAAAGGCCAAACTTTGAACAATCCACTGTTGTAGATCAAGGAATCGCCGCTCTGTCCTTCAGGTGAAAATTATAAACCTGTTAAATCATAAAGTTATGAGGGAATGATTATTTTATAGCCGCTTACAATTTCCCGTAACTTCTCATCATTTCTGAATAAATGCATCACTTGAGCGGGATAATCTGCTGTTTTTAGCAGCAGATTATCCCGCTTGTTTGCGATCTGAGTCGCATTTTAGAACATGATCTGCATGCGAAAAATGCGCATTATTCGACGACTACGCGACCATGAAGGGGTTGTACCGGGCGGTTATTTTCGTGGTGCATCGTGTGGGAGAATTTCTCAAGCTGCTCTGCAGAGACGGTCAGCGGGTGCTTCAGTACAATCCAGGTTACCCCCTCTGAGCACGGCGGCGTGGTCAGCGAGCCGCTAAAGCGCCAGTATGTTTTATCTTTTGGAATCAGCTTGTTCAGATTGAGATCCTGCTTAATGGAGACGTTCTGTTCGGCCTGCTCAGGCATGACGCTCCACAGCTTATTCAGTTCCGGGTTCGCGGCCCCTTTATCGAACATGACCGCCACCACCGCCAGCTCACCGGCCGCGTTTTTGTGCACCAGATGCATTTCCATCGCAAATTTCTTGCCATGCACGGTGTTTTCGCTCGGCGCGTGGAAATGGAACTGTTGCAGGGTCCAGGTTTGCTTATCGAGGGTAAGGGTATCGCGGGTTTCCGGCTTTTCACTTGCCTGAATGGTATGGCCGTTGTTCGTCAGCGTCACAGGGCCATCAATGTAATGCGTTTGCAGCGGGGAGAGGTGCGCGTTAGCAGTGGATTCAATGTTGATGGGGGACTGATTCATCCCGCGTTGACAGGTTTTGTAAGCCTCGTCCAGTTCGCCCCAGTGTTCCGGTGCGCCTTCGCCTTCGTAGCTCCAGTGTGATGCGCAGGCTGAAGCCGAGATAATGCTCAGCGCAAAGAGCGCTGCCTTGCCAGTAAAGTGGGTCATAGTATTCTTCCGGTGAATTATTGTGGTTCAAACCATTTTTATCAATATGATTTGTGTGGGTATTTTACCGGAGAAGGGCATAGGAGGAGAGGATTATCGGAGGAAGAGAGGCGTGGTCAGATGACCACGCCAATGGCTTACTTTTTACGGCCCGTAATACGACACCACTCTTCTTTTTCGACCACCGGATCGAGGGCGAAAAGATCGGCGTAGGCTTCGCAAACGCTGTCAGCCTGGCTTGCCAGGATCCCGGAAAGTCCCAGCAGACCGCCGTCAACGGGCAGTACGCTGATTAACGGGGCCAGTTCGCGTAATGGGCCGGCCAGAATGTTCGCCACCACCACATCGGCTTTCATGGCTTCTGGCTGCGCATCCGGCAGATACAGTTCAAGACGGTCAGAAACGCCGTTGCGTTCAGCGTTATCACGGCTGGCCTGAATAGCCTGTGGATCGATATCGATCCCAATGGCTTTGGCCGCGCCCAGTTTCAGCGCCGCGATAGCGAGGATCCCGGATCCGCATCCGAAGTCGATCACCGTCTTGCCGTCCAGATCCAGACTGTCCAGCCACTGCAGGCACAGAGAAGTCGTCGGGTGAGTACCGGTCCCAAATGCCAGGCCCGGATCCAGCATCACGTTTACCGCGTTTTCATCCGGAACGTCACGCCAGCTCGGGCAGATCCACAGACGTTTACCGAACTGCATTGGGTGGAAGTTATCCATCCACTCGCGTTCCCAGTCTTTGTCTTCCAGCTGTTCAATTTTGTGTGCAAAACCCGCACCCAGCAGCGGATGATTTTCCAGGATCGCGACAACCTCTTTCATGTCAGTTTCTGCATCAAACAGGCCAATAACGTCGGTATCACCCCACAGGCGGGTTTCGCCCGGCAGTGGCTCAAACACCGGCGTGTCATGCGTGTCCTGGAAGGTGATGGAGACCGAACCGGCTTCCATCAGCGCATCGCTTAGCTCTTCGGCGTTAGCGCCGGTTGTATTCAGTTTTAGTTGGATCCACGGCATGGCAAAACTCTTTATTTATCAGTAGAAATCGTAGCGGGCTGTGGGACAGGCTGACCGAAACGGTTCCCGACCACAAACGCCAGTAAACTTAACAGTAACGAAGGCACAATAGGATGGAAGCCCAGGTACTGAATTTTAAATGTAGCTAGCACGGCATACAGCACACCGCCGACAATCATGCCGCTCAGGGCGCCGGCAGCGTTGGCGCGCTCCCAGTAGAGGCCCAATACCAGCGGCCACAGGAAGACGGCTTCAAGGCCGCCAAACGCCAGCAGGTTCAGCCAGATGATCATCTCCGGCGGACGCCATGCGGCTAACAGCAGCAGCGCGCCTAAAACGAGCGTAATCACCGCCGACATACGCTTCAGGCGTCGTTCATTTTGAACCTGCTCAGGACGCAGGTTCAGATAGAGATCTTTAATGATCGTAGCGGAACTCTGCAGTAGCTGGGCGTTAATGGTCGACATTATGGCGGCCATTGGCGCGGCGAGGAATATCCCCGCGGCAAAAGGCGGAAGCACTTTGACCATCAGGGTCGGGATCACCAAATCGGGAACCGTAAGGTCGGGGATCACCGCACGTCCTAACGCACCCGCCAGATGCATGCCGAACATCAGGATTGCAACAACGACCGTCCCGATAATAATACCCCGGTGAACGGCTTTGCTGTCTTTATACGAGATACAACGCACGGCGGTATGCGGCAGGCCAATAACACCAAAGCACACCAGCACCCAGAACGACGTCATAAATGTTGGCGAAAGGATATCATCCGCACCCTGCGGGGAAATCAGTTTCGGGTCAATCGCTTCCAGAGTTTCAACGGCATGGCTCAGACCACCTGCGGCGTGAACAATTCCCACCAGCAGAACGATTGTGCCAACGAGCATCACCATCCCCTGCAGCGTATCGTTCAGCACGCTGGCGCGAAATCCGCCAAACGCGGTATACAGCGCAATGCTCACCCCAAAGATGATAAGGCCCGTCTCATAGGGGATCCCTGCAGCGGTTTCCAGCAGACGTGCCCCGCCGATGAACTGCACCGTCATTGCACCAATAAACGCGACCAGCAGGCTTAAGCTTGCCAGCCACACCAGCAGACGGCTCTGGTAGCGCGCAAACAGCATATCGTTGAGCGTCACGGCGTTATAACGGCGTGCCAGAATGGCAAACTTTTTACCCAGTATACCCAGTGAGAGCCAGACGGCAGGCAGCTGAATCATTGCCAGCAGCACCCAGCCTAACCCGTATTTATAGGCTGCACCGGGGCCACCTATAAACGAGCTGGCGCTGATATAGGTGGCGGTAAGCGTCATGGCCAGCACGACACCGCCCATCGAGCGACTGCCGAGGAAATACTCATTCAGGAAAGTGCCGGTGGTTCTCTTACGCATTGCATAAACGGACAAACCAAACACGACCACCAGATACGCGACCAGCGGCAGAATGACTTCAAGCTGCATCATCATCCTCCAGCGGGATATCCCGGTAGATAAATTTCACCATTGCCCAGCACAGCAGGATAAAGACCAGCGGCACCAGCAGGCAGGCCATTTCGAACCAGTGAGGCAGGCCGGTAATGCCAATAGCCGAGTCAGGTAAGTAAGCGGTCACCAACCATGCGGCAAGATAGAGAAGGGTCAGCCACAGCGCCCATCGCGCTTCTTTATGGGCCTGAACAAAACGCTTGTCCATTTTTTGTCCCTTGTGGATGAATAAAGCGGGGATTGTACATGATGGGGCTTTCCGATCCCCAGAAATAAAAAAAGGCCGGATTATCCGGCCTTTTTGGCGTGACTGCGCGCTTACTTCTCTTGCAGACCGAGTTTTTTCTCCAGATAGTGGATGTTAGTCCCACCATTCTGGAAGTGCTCGTCGCTCATGATACGCATCTGCAGTTCAACGTTGGTTTTGATACCGTCGATGATCAGCTCCTGCAGGGCGTTCTTCATGCGGGCAATTGCCACGTCACGGTTTTCGCCGTAGCAGATAAGCTTACCGATCATGGAGTCATAGTACGGGGGTACGGTGTAACCCGCGTAGATATGAGACTCCCAACGCACACCAAAGCCACCCGGCGCGTGGAAACGCGTGATTTTACCCGGGCTTGGCAGGAAGGTATTCGGGTCTTCGGCGTTGATACGGCATTCCACCGCATGGCCTTTGACCACAACTTCTTCCTGTTTGATGGACAGAGGCTGACCCGCAGCGATACGCAGCTGTTCTTTGATCAGGTCAACGCCGGTAATCATTTCGGTAACCGGGTGTTCTACCTGAATACGGGTGTTCATCTCAATGAAGTAGAACTCGCCGTTTTCGAACAGGAACTCGAAAGTACCCGCACCGCGATAGCCGATATCGACACAGGCTTTAGCACAACGCTCGCCGATGTAGCGACGCAGTTCCGGCGTAATGCCCGGTGCTGGCGCTTCTTCAACCACTTTCTGGTGACGACGCTGCATGGAGCAGTCACGTTCTGCCAGATAGATAGCGTTACCCTGACCGTCAGCCAGCACCTGAATTTCGATGTGGCGTGGGTTTTCCAGGTATTTTTCCATGTACACCATGTCATTGCTGAAAGCTGCTTTCGCTTCCGCTTTGGTCATGGAGATGGACTGAGCCAGTTCAGCATCGCTACGCACAACGCGCATACCGCGACCGCCGCCGCCGCCGGACGCCTTGATGATAACCGGATAGCCAATGCGTTTCGCATGAGCACGGTTAGCATCCATGTCGTCGGTCAGAGGACCGTCAGAGCCCGGTACGGTTGGAACACCGGCTTTTTTCATCGCGGTGATTGCGGACACTTTGTCGCCCATCAGGCGGATAGTGTCAGCTTTCGGGCCGATGAAGATAAAGCCAGAGCGCTCAACCTGCTCAGCAAAGTTGGCGTTCTCAGAGAGGAAGCCATAACCCGGATGAATTGCCACCGCGCCGGTGATTTCAGCGGCGCTGATGATAGCCGGGATGTTCAGATAGCTTTTTACGGACGGAGCCGGGCCAATACAGACCGTCTCATCCGCCAGCAATACGTGTTTTAAATCGCGATCCGCGCTTGAGTGCACAGCGACGGTCTTGATGCCCAGTTCTTTACAGGCACGAAGAATACGCAGTGCAATCTCGCCGCGGTTGGCGATAACAATTTTATCCAGCATGTTCGCCTCGTTACTCGATGACGACCAGCGGCTCGTCAAATTCAACCGGCTGACCACTTTCGACCAGAATCGCTTTCACAGTGCCTGATTTGTCTGCTTCGATCTGGTTCATCATTTTCATCGCTTCAACGATGCACAGGGTATCGCCTGCGTTGACTTTCTGACCCACTTCGATGAACGCTTTCGCGTCCGGGCTCGGGGTGCGGTAGAAAGTACCAACCATTGGGGAACGTACGATGTGACCACTGATTTCTGCTGCAGCGGCAGGTGCGGCTTCAGCTGCTGGTGCAACGGCTGCGGAAAGCGCAGGCTGCTGCACTGGCGCAGCATAAGCCTGCTGCATTACCGGGAAGCTAGCGGCTGGGGCTGCACGGCTGATGCGTACAGACTCTTCGCCTTCAGAAATTTCCAGTTCGGAGATGCCTGATTCTTCAACCAGCTCGATCAGTTTTTTAATCTTACGAATATCCATGAGTGGGTTCCGTACTCTTGTTTAGTGTGATTGTGACAAGCGTTTTACCGCTGTCTGTAAAGCGTATGAATAGCCGTCAGCGCCCAGTCCGCAAATAACGCCAGCGGCGATATCTGATAGATAGGAATGGTGGCGGAACGGCTCTCGGGCGTGCACGTTGCTCAGGTGGATCTCGATAAACGGGATACTCACTGCGAGCAGTGCGTCGCGAATAGCAACACTGGTGTGCGTAAACGCGGCCGGATTGATCAGGATATAGTCCACAGTGTCTTTAGCCTGATGAATACGGTCGATGATTGCGTACTCCGCGTTCGACTGAAAATGATCCAAATCCACATTCAGCGACGTTGCTTCCGTGCTCAGACGGTTAACAATTTCACTCAATGTTAGCGAGCCGTACTTCTCTGGCTCGCGGGTGCCGAGCATGTTCAGGTTCGGTCCGTTTAAAACTAAGATATGGAACTTATCAGCCATTGTGCCGCTATCTCCTGCGATTCTCCGGTAAAAAACAAAATATACCTTCGAAGCACGATTGTCACCTTTTCAGAGGCCTAAAACCGCTGTCGGGTAAACCAAAGTCGCACATTATAACGATTTCGTAGCATTTGGCAGCTAAATACTGGTCTTATCAGGGAAGATTATCAACCGCTATCCGAAAAAGATTCGCGGTTGACAGGGATTCTGCGGGAAAACGCACAGTTTCGCGAATTATCGCAACCACTGACGGAACTTCTTGTAACGCCATGCTAAAAGCGCCACAGCCAGCAGCGCGTAGAGTATGGGCTGCGGGGAGAGGATCTTCACCGACCACAGATAATGGATGGGTGCGAGGATCGCGACAAGATAGACGAAGTTGTGCAGCAGTTGCCAGCGCCTGCCCAATGTACGTTGTGCATATTGCGTTGATGTCAGTGCTAATGCCAGTAACACCAGCCAGCTCACGATACCTAACGTCAGGTACGGACGGGTAACCAGTTCGCGGCCCAACAGTGCCAGGTTGTTAATGCCCAGTTCCAGCAAGGCGTAGCTGGTCAAATGGAGCGTCGCCCAGGCAAAACACCATAGCCCCAAAAGCCGGCGGGTGCGTATCAATAATGGCTGTTTAGCGTAGCGCGCTAACGGTGACACCAGCAAGGTCGCCAGTAAAAATTTCAGAGCCATCCGACCGGTAAAGTGCTGGATATCCTTTGCCGGATCAGCGCTAAAAAGCCCCTGGCTGGCGGCCCAGAATAACCAGATAAAAGGAAGCAACCCGGCTAAGTGCAACAGCACTTTCAGCCAGGTTATCTGTTTTGCCGTTAAACGCACTCAGAAGTTCTCCCGTAAATTAAGGCCACGGTAAAGCGACGCCACTTCATCAGCGTAGCCGTTAAACAGCAGTGTTGGCTGACGCTTCACATCCAGCGCGCCGCCGGAACCGATAAATCGCTCGGTGGCCTGTGACCAGCGGGGATGATCGACGTGCGGGTTCACATTGGCAAAAAAGCCATATTCGTCAGGCGCCGCCAGGTTCCAGGTCGTGGGGGGACGTTCGCGGGTGAGCTTAATGCTGACGATAGATTTAATCCCTTTAAAACCGTACTTCCACGGCACCGTTAAGCGAACAGGCGCGCCGTTCTGCGGCGGGAGTGCTTTGCCGTAAACACCGACGGTCAGCAGCGTAAGAGGATGCATCGCTTCGTCGAGCCGTAACCCTTCGACATACGGATACGCAAGCCCACCGCCGATAAACCGATCTTTCTGGCCCGGCATCTCGTCCGGGGCGTAGCGCGTTTGGAAAGAGACATATTTTGCGTTGCTGGTGGGTTCAACCATCGCCAGCAGTTTATGCAGCGGGAAGCCTACCCAGGGCACGACCATCGACCAGGCTTCCACGCAGCGCATGCGGTAGATACGCTCTTCCAGTGGGAAACGGGTGGTGAGATCGTGATGGTCCAGCGTCAGCGGTTTTGCCACTTCACCGTCGATTTTCAGCGTCCACGGATCGGTTTTCATACTTCCCGCGTTGGCCGCAGGATCGGCCTTATCGAGACCAAATTCGTAGAAATTGTTATAGCCGGTCACTTTGTCTTCCGGCGTGAGCGTCAGTGTGTTTTGCCACTGAGCGGGTTTCGTAAAGGTGAGCGGGGCGCCAGAAGGGGCTTTCGGGCGATCGTTACCTTTAAACCAGTCGAGCAGGTCGGCATGAGCCGCAGGGGAAAGCGTCAGTGCGGTGGCGCTGATGCCAAGCATTTTCAGGATCTGGCGGCGCTGTAACATAAAGACAGATTCCGACGTTACGTCGGCTTCCGTCAGTTTTCGGGTTTTCATGGCATCCTCCGTCATGCGTTTTTCTAAGCATGACGGAGGAGAGGGATTAGCGCGAATATGTCACGAAAATTTGAAGATTAGGCAATTTTCACCAGCGCGCGGCCGTGGAACTGGTTGTCCATGATCTTGCTGGCATATTCAGGCGCCTGGCTAAGCGTGATTTCGGTTGCGCTCTGAGTAAAGAACGTGTCCGGCAAATCGCGCTGCAGACGTTCCCAGGCCGCAATGCGGCGCGCCGCCGGGGTCATCACGGAATCAACACCCTGCAGGCGAACGTTACGCAGAATAAAGGGCATCACGGTGGTGGGCAGGGCAAAACCGCCCGCCAGACCACAGGCTGCCACGCAGCCGCCGTAGTTCATCTGCGCCAGCACTTTTGCCAGCACTTTGTCACCGACGGTATCTACCGCACCTGCCCAGAGCTGTTTTTCCAGTGGACGGGTTTCGGCAAACTCGTCGCGGCTCAGGATGCGATTAGCGCCGAGCTGACGCAGGTACGCGTGGGTGCTCTCGCGCCCGGAAACTGCCGCAACCTGGTAACCCAGTTTGTGCAGCAATGTTACCGCCGTGCTGCCCACACCACCGCTGGCACCGGTCACGACGATCTCACCCGATTCAGGGCGAATACCGGCATCTTCCAGCGCCATCACGCACAGCATGGCGGTAAAGCCTGCGGTACCGATGATCATCGCTTTACGACCATCCAGGCCTTGTGGCATCGGCACCAGCCAGTCGCCTTTCACGCGCGCCTGTGTCGCCAGCCCGCCCCAGTGATTTTCGCCCACGCCCCAGCCCGTGAGCAGCACCTGCTGGCCGGCATGGAAGCGCGGATCTTCGCTCGCATGAACCCGGCCCGCAAAATCGATACCTGGCACCATAGGGAAATTTCGGATGATTTTACCCTTCCCGGTAATAGCCAGCGCATCTTTATAATTTAAACTGGACCAGTCGATGTCGACGGTCACTTCGCCTGCCGGCAGTCGGCTCTCTTCAACGGCCTGCACCGAGGCAAGCGTTTTGCCGTCCTGCTGTTCTAAAATCAAAGCCTGCATACAGGGTCCTCACGACTCAGATGATTGGAAAATAGCTCCTGAAGACTATACTCCCTCAGGGAAAAGCAATGCCGATTTAACGCAATAAATTGCCAGATACGCCAGGTTTGATAGTATGCCGCATTTGAAATGCAAGTTAGCGCTTACTCGCTACCCCCACAACCCACGGAGTTATCTCAAGGATGCGATTAACGACGAAGTTCTCGGCTTTTATCACCTTACTGACGGGGCTGACCATTTTTGTCACGCTCCTTGGCTGTTCTCTGAGCTTTTATAACGCCATTCAGGACAAGCTGGTTAATCGGGTGCAGTCTGTCGCGTCGGTGATTGATAATCGTCTCCTCACCACCCCGCTGCCGGCGCTGTCCCGCGAGCTGGATGAGTTGATGGTGCCTGTCGATATTGTCCAAATCGACATTCTGCAGGGAAAGCATAACGTTTTAAGCCATGCCCGGCAGGACAGCTATCGGCCTGCGGGCGTGGTAAGCCAGTACCGGGAAGTGACGGTGCACTCCCTTAAAAACCCCGGCATGACCATAAACATGGTCTACCTCGATCCAATGGCCAGCTACTTCCGCTCAATGATGACCACCGCGCCGCTCACCGTCGCCGTCGCGTTTATTGTCCTGCTGATTTTTCTCGCGGTTCGCTGGCTGCGCCGTCAGCTCTCTGGTCAGGAACTGCTGGAGATGCGTTCCGTGCGAATACTGAACGGTGAACGCGGCCCGCAGGTGCGTGGCTCGATCCATGAATGGCCTGCACGTGCCAGCAGTGCGCTGGATACGCTGCTCTCAGAAATTCAGTTCGCCAGCGACCAGCGCAGCCGTATGGACACGCTGATCCGCTCTTACGCTGCGCAGGATAATAAAACCGGGCTGAACAACCGTCTTTTCTTTGATAATCAACTGGCCACGTTGCTGGACGATCCGGAAAAAGTCGGGACGCACGGTGTTGTCATGATGATTCGCCTGCCCGATTTCGATCTGCTGCGCGACACCTGGGGACAGCGCGTGGCGGAAGAGAATCTCTTTACGCTGATCAACCTGCTCTCCACCTTTATTATGCGTTATCCGGGTGCGCTGCTGGCCCGTTATCACCGCAGCGATTTTGCCGTGCTGCTGCCTCACCGTACGCTGAAAGAGTCAGAAAGCATCGCCAGCCAGCTGCTGAAAGCGGTGGATGCGCTGCCGCAGAGCAAAATGCTCGACAGGGACGATATGGTTCATATGGGCATCTGTGCCTGGCGCGGCGGCCAGTCGACGGAACAGGTGATGGAACATGCTGAAGCGGCAACCCGCAACGCCGTGTTGCAGGGCGCTAACGGCTGGGCAGTGTACGACGATTCGTTACCGGAAAAAGGGCGCGGCAATGTGCGTTGGCGAACGTTGATAGAGCAAATGCTCAGCCGCGGCGGGCCGCGCATTTATCAAAAACCGGCGGTGATGAAAAACGGGAACGTTCATCACCGTGAGCTGATGTGCCGTATTTTTGACGGTACGGAAGAGGTCATCTCCGCGGAATATTTACCGATGGTGCTGCAGTTTGGGCTTTCTGAAGAGTATGACCGCCAGCAGATCACACGACTCATGCCGTTTTTGTCCTTCTGGCCCGAAGAAAACCTGGCGCTACAGGTTACCGTGGAGTCGTTAATTCGCCCGCGTTTTCAGCGCTGGTTGCGTGATACATTAATGCAATGCGAAAAATCGCAACGCAAACACATTATTTTTGAACTTGCTGAGGCGGATGTGGGTCAACACATCAGCCGGTTACGTCCGGTAGTACGGTTGATTAATGCGCTAGGTGCCCGTGTCGCGGTCACGCAGGCGGGTTTAACGCTGGTCAGTACTAACTGGATTAAGGAACTGGATGTGGAGTTATTAAAGTTGCATCCAGGGCTGGTAAGGAACATTGAAAAGCGCACGGAAAACCAGCTGCTGGTACAGAGTCTGGTGGAAGCGTGCAAGGGAACGCGAACACAAGTCTTTGCCACGGGCGTGCGCTCCAGAAGCGAATGGCAGATGTTGACAGAGCGCGGTGTGACGGGCGGTCAGGGGGATTTTTTTGCCTCCTCTCAGCCGCTTGACACCAATGTGAAAAAATATTTGCAAAGATACTCTGTTTGACCTGCCGTTTAATCCGTTTTCACGTAGAATATCGCGCCTGTAGCTTTGAGTATGACGAGCAAAAAGCCAGTGAACGACCTTTAGCGGGTTACAAATGTCAGTGAGGGACGCTACTGTGTACTCAGCCCTGAGGGAATCAGGGAAAGATTTGTAACATCAGGATACGTACTGCACAAATTTTCACCGCTGCAGATGATTTTTGCGCCTTGTCGCTGCTGCGTGTGGTTGGTAAAGTAAGCGGATTTTGTTTTCCGCCCCAGCTTTCAGGATTATCCCTTAGTATGTTGAAAAAATTTCGTGGCATGTTTTCCAATGACCTGTCCATTGACCTGGGTACCGCGAATACCCTTATTTACGTTAAAGGACAAGGCATCGTATTGAATGAGCCTTCCGTTGTGGCCATTCGTCAGGATCGTGCCGGCTCGCCGAAAAGCGTAGCCGCTGTGGGTCATGACGCGAAGCAGATGCTGGGACGTACCCCTGGCAACATTGCCGCAATCCGCCCAATGAAAGACGGCGTTATCGCTGACTTCTTCGTGACTGAAAAAATGCTTCAGCACTTCATCAAGCAGGTTCACAGCAACAGCTTCATGCGCCCAAGCCCGCGTGTACTGGTGTGTGTGCCGGTTGGCGCCACCCAGGTTGAACGTCGCGCAATCCGTGAATCAGCCCAGGGTGCAGGCGCGCGTGAAGTGTTTCTGATTGAAGAGCCAATGGCGGCGGCAATCGGTGCGGGTCTGCCTGTTTCTGAAGCGACCGGTTCTATGGTGGTGGATATCGGTGGTGGTACCACTGAAGTGGCCGTTATCTCCCTGAACGGCGTGGTGTACTCCTCTTCCGTACGTATCGGTGGCGATCGTTTCGACGAAGCCATCATTAATTATGTGCGTCGTAACTACGGTTCCCTGATCGGCGAAGCGACCGCAGAGCGTATCAAGCATGAAATCGGTTCCGCTTACCCGGGCGATGAAGTGCGTGAAATCGAAGTTCGCGGCCGTAACCTGGCTGAAGGTGTTCCACGCGGCTTTACCCTGAACTCCAACGAAATTCTGGAAGCGCTGCAGGAACCTCTGACCGGTATCGTGAGCGCAGTGATGGTTGCTCTGGAACAGTGCCCACCAGAACTGGCGTCTGACATCTCCGAGCGCGGTATGGTTCTGACCGGTGGTGGTGCGCTGCTGCGTAACCTCGACCGCCTGTTAATGGAAGAGACAGGTATTCCTGTCGTAGTTGCAGAAGATCCACTGACTTGCGTCGCCCGTGGTGGTGGCAAGGCGCTGGAAATGATCGACATGCACGGCGGCGACTTGTTCAGCGAAGAGTAGTCATTGTGAAAGGGTAGCGTATCGCTACCCTTTCTCTCTGACACGAGAATACGCATAGCCTATGAAGCCAATTTTTAGCCGTGGCCCATCGCTACAGTTTCGCCTCATTCTGGCGGTCCTGGTTGCGCTTGGGGTCATTATTGCCGATAGCCGCCTCGGTACGTTCAGTCAGATCAGAACGTACATGGATACCGCCGTCAGTCCTTTCTACTTTATTTCAAATGGTCCCCGTGAGTTGCTCGACTCCGTTTCTCAAACGTTGTCTTCACGTGACCAACTCGAACTCGAAAACCGGGCATTACGTCAGGAACTGCTGTTGAAAAACAGCGAGCTGCTGATGCTGGGACAATATAAGCAGGAAAACGCGCGTCTGCGCGAGCTGCTTGGCTCGCCGCTGCGTCAGGATGAGCAGAAGATGGTGACGCAGGTGATCTCCACCGTCAACGATCCTTACAGCGATCAGGTAGTGATCGACAAAGGAAGCGTGAACGGTGTGTATGAAGGTCAGCCTGTTATCAGTGATAAAGGCGTTGTAGGCCAGGTTGTTGCTGTGGCCAAACTGACCAGCCGCGTTCTGCTGATCTGCGATGCCACGCATGCGCTGCCGATTCAGGTACTGCGTAATGACATTCGCGTCATCGCGGCCGGTAACGGGTGTACCGACGATCTCCAGCTGGAACATCTGCCGGCTAACACGGACATTCGTGTGGGCGACGTTCTGGTGACGTCGGGTCTGGGTGGACGTTTCCCTGAAGGGTATCCGGTTGCGGTTGTCTCTTCGGTGAAGCTTGATACGCAGCGTGCCTATACCGTGATTCAGGCGCGTCCAACCGCGGGGTTACAGCGTCTTCGCTACCTGCTGCTGCTGTGGGGCGCCGACCGCAATGGTGCTAACCCCATGACGCCTGAAGATGTTCATCGCGTCGCGAATGAACGCCTGATGCAAATGATGCCGCAGGTTCTGCCGGCACCGGATGCCATGGGACCCCCTGCGCCAGTACCGGCCCCTGCTACGGGGCTAACGCAGCCGCTGCCGGATGCACCGCCACCGCCTAAACTCTCCTCGGGAGGGCAGTAGTGGCAAGTTACCGTAGCCAGGGACGCTGGGTTATCTGGCTCTCATTTCTCATTGCGCTGTTACTGCAAATCATGCCCTGGCCGGACGACATTCTCGTTTTCCGGCCAAACTGGGTATTGCTCATTTTGCTCTACTGGATCCTTGCCCTGCCGCACCGCGTAAATGTCGGCACAGGTTTTGTGATGGGTGCCATACTGGATCTCATTAGTGGCTCTACGCTTGGCGTGCGCGCCTTGTCCATGAGTATTATTGCGTACCTCGTCGCACTTAAATTCCAGCTCTTTCGTAACCTCGCGCTCTGGCAACAGGCGCTGGTGGTGATGTTGTTGTCGCTTGCTGCGGATATCGTTGTTTTCTGGGCAGAGTTTTTAGTGATCAACGTCTCTTTCCGACCGGAAGTGTTCTGGAGTAGTGTAGTAAACGGTGTGCTCTGGCCGTGGCTGTTCCTGCTGATGCGTAAGGTTCGCCAGCAGTTTGCTGTGCAATAAAAGGTTTCTATGACGTCTCTATATCTTGCTTCTGGTTCTCCGCGTCGTCAGGAGTTGCTCACTCAGCTGGGCGTCTCCTTTGAACGCATTGTTACGGGCATCGAAGAGAAACGCGCTGAAGGCGAAAGTGCCCAGCAGTACGTTTCTCGACTGGCGCGTGAGAAAGCGCAGGCAGGCGTGGCGCAAACGCCGCGTGACTTGCCGGTGCTGGGGGCAGATACCATCGTTATTCTTAACGGTGAAGTGCTTGAGAAACCGCACGACGCTGAACATGCGGCGCGCATGCTGCGCAAAATGTCCGGACAAACACATCAGGTAATGACCGCCGTCGCGCTGGCGGACAGCCAGCACGTGCTGGATTGCCTGGTGGTGACGGACGTGACATTCAGAGTGCTTACCGACGACGAGATCGCCGCTTATATCACCAGCGGTGAACCGATGGATAAGGCAGGTGCATACGGTATTCAGGGGCTGGGTGGCTGTTTTGTCAGGAAGATTAATGGCAGCTATCACGCCGTAGTCGGCTTACCGCTGGTGGAAACGTATGAGTTGCTGAGCAATTTTAACTCACTGCGTGAGGGAAGGGATAATTATGACGGCTGAATTGTTGGTAAACGTAACGCCATCGGAAACCCGTGTGGCCTATATTGATGGTGGCATTCTTCAGGAAATTCATATTGAGCGTGAAGCGCGGCGCGGAATAGTAGGCAATATCTACAAAGGTCGTGTCAGTCGTGTACTACCGGGTATGCAGGCGGCTTTTGTAGATATTGGACTGGATAAGGCGGCATTTTTACATGCCTCCGACATTATGCCGCATACCGAGTGCGTCGCGGGCGAAGAGCAAAAGCAGTTTGCCGTGCGCGATATCTCCGAACTGGTGCGTCAGGGCCAGGATCTGATGGTGCAGGTCGTCAAAGATCCGCTGGGCACGAAAGGCGCCCGTCTGACGACCGACATTACCTTGCCTTCCCGTTATCTGGTCTTTATGCCTGGCGCGTCGCACGTGGGCGTTTCGCAGCGCATTGAGAGCGAAAGCGAGCGCGAGCGTCTTAAAAAAGTGGTCAGCGCTTACTGCGATGAACAGGGCGGGTTTATCATCCGTACCGCCGCAGAAGGGATCAGTGAAGACGATCTGGCGTCTGATGCGGCTTATCTCAAGCGCGTCTGGACCAAAGTCATGGAGCGTAAAAAACGCAACCAGACCCGCTACCAGCTTTACGGCGAACTGGCGCTTGCTCAGCGCGTCCTGCGTGATTTTGCCGATGCACAGCTCGACAGAATTCGCGTGGATTCCCGCCTGACCTATGAAGCACTGCTGGAATTTACCGCCGAATACATTCCCGAAATGCCTGGCCTGCTGGAGCATTACACGGGGCGTCAGCCTATCTTCGATCTCTATGACGTCGAAAATGAGATCCAGCGAGCGCTGGAACGCAAGGTTGAACTGAAGTCCGGCGGCTATCTGATCATCGATCAGACCGAAGCGATGACGACGGTGGATATCAACACCGGCGCGTTTGTCGGCCATCGCAACCTGGATGACACCATCTTTAATACCAACATCGAAGCCACGCAGGCCATCGCCCGCCAGCTTCGCCTGCGCAATCTGGGTGGCATTATCATCATCGACTTTATCGATATGAGTAATGAAGACCATCGCCGTCGTGTGCTGCACTCGCTGGAGCAGGCACTGAGTAAAGATCGCGTGAAAACCAGCATCAACGGCTTCTCACAGCTGGGGCTGGTGGAAATGACGCGTAAGCGTACCCGCGAAAGCGTGGAGCACGTGCTGTGCAATGAATGCCCAACCTGCCACGGACGTGGCACAGTAAAGACGGTTGAGACCGTCTGCTACGAGATCATGCGTGAAATCGTTCGCGTTCATCATGCCTACGACTCCGATCGTTTTCTGGTCTATGCTTCCCCTGCGGTGGCTGAAGCGCTGAAAGGCGAAGAGTCGCACGCGCTGGCGGAAGTGGAAATCTTTGTCGGCAAACAGGTAAAAGTTCAAATCGAACCGCTCTATAACCAGGAGCAGTTTGACGTCGTGATGATGTAAGACGCGGTACGCCGCGTGACCAAAGCTGACAAGGAGAGATGAGTGAGGCGATTGCCGGGGATTTTATTGCTTACAGGGGCAACGCTGGTCGTGATTGTCGCGTTGCTCGTGAGCGGGCTGCGCCTCGTTTTACCGCATCTGGACAGCTGGCGTCCGCAGCTGCTGGCAAAAATCGAATCCACCACCGGTGTCCCGGTGGACGTGAGCCAGATAAGCGCCAGCTGGCAGAATTTTGGCCCGACGCTTGATGTCCGGGATATCAATGCCAGCCTGAAAGATGGCGGCTATCTGAAAATCAAACGCGTTACCCTGGCGCTGGATGTCTGGCAAAGCCTGCTCCATTTTCGCTGGCAGTTCCGCGATCTCACCTTTTATCAGCTTCAGTTTCTGACCAATACCCCGCTGTCCGGTGGCGATAGCAATCAGAGCCTTGCAACCAACCGCTTCAGCGATCTCTTCCTGCGTCAGTTCGATCATTTCGATCTGCGCGACAGCGAAGTGAGCTTTATTACCCTCTCCGGGCAGCGCGCTGAACTGGCGATCCCACAGCTGACCTGGCTCAACGGCAAAGAACGCCATCGCGCGGAAGGACAGGTGAATCTCTCCAGCCTGAACGGCCAGCACGGCGTGATGCAGGTTCGTATGGATCTGCGCGACGACGACGGTTTGTTAAATAACGGCAAGGTATGGCTGCAGGCCGACGACGTGGATGTTAAGCCGTGGCTCGGCGACTGGTTACAGCAAAATATGCAGCTGGAAACCGCCCGTTTTAGCCTTGAAGGCTGGATGACCCTGACGAAAGGGGTATTTGCCAGCGGCGATATCTGGCTTAAGCAGGGGGGCGCAAGCTGGAAGGGCGAAAAACAGCAGCATCAACTTTCGGTCGATAACCTCACCGCGCACGTGACGAAAGAGAAAGAGGGCTGGCAGTTTGCCATTCCGGACACACGCATCACCATGGATAACAAACCCTGGCCGCGCGGTGCTCTGACGCTGGCCTGGATGCCGGAGCAGGATGTCGGTGGGGCGACCAGCAAACGCAGTGACGAGCTGCGTATTCGCGCCAGCAACCTTGATCTGGCCGCAATAGAAGGTCTGCGCTCGATGGCCGCCAAGCTCTCTCCGGACCTGGGGGAGATCTGGCTGGCAACGCAGCCAAGCGGAAAGATAGATTCGCTGGCGCTGGATATCCCGCTTCAGGCCACGGAAAAGACCCGTTTTCAGGCCGCATGGAAAGGTCTGGCCTGGAAGCAGTGGAAGATGTTACCGGGCGCGGAAAACTTCAGCGGTAAGCTGGAAGGGAGCGTTGAGAACGGCAGGCTAACGGTCGATATGCATGACGCCAGAATGCCTTACGAAACGGTCTTCCGTGCGCCGCTGGAAATTGAACAAGGCAATGCGGTGCTCAACTGGCTGCGTAACGATAAAGGCTTCCAGCTGGATGGGCGCCATATCGATGTGAAAGCCAAAGCGGTGCATGCGCGTGGCGATTTCCGCTATCTGCAGCCTGAAGGTGAAGAGCCGTGGCTGGGTATTCTGGCCGGGATCAGCACTAACGACGGTTCTCAGGCCTGGCGCTACTTCCCCGAGAACCTGATGGGCAAAGCGCTGGTAGACTATCTGAGCGGCGCGATCCAGGGCGGTCAGGCGGATAATGCCACCCTGGTCTACGGCGGTAATCCGCATCTTTTCCCGTACAAGCACAATGAAGGTCAATTCCAGGTGCTGGTGCCGCTGCACAATGCCACCTTTGCCTTCCAGCCGGGCTGGCCTGCGCTGAAAAATCTCGACATTGAACTTAATTTTATCAATGACGGATTATGGATGAAGGCAGACAACGTGGCGCTGGGCGGCGTAACGGCCAGTAACCTGACGGCAAACATTCCGGATTACTCAAAAGAGAAGCTTTTGATTGATGCCGACATTAACGGCCCCGGGAAAGCGGTCGGCCCCTATTTTGAAGACACGCCGCTGAAAGAGTCACTGGCAGCCACCCTTCAGCAGCTGCAGCTGGATGGCGATGTGAGTGCTCGCTTACATCTTGATATCCCGCTCGACGGTGAAATGACCACCGCCAAAGGCGACGTCCGTCTCAATAACAACAGCCTGTATATTAAGCCGCTTGAAAGCACCCTGAAGAATCTCAGCGGGCAATTTAGCTTTGAGAACGGTAATCTGAAGAGCGAGCCGCTCACGGCCAGCTGGTTTAATCAGCCTGTGAATATTGATTTCTCGACCACCGAGGGCGAGAAAGCTTATCAGGTAGCCGTCAACCTGGACGGCAACTGGCAGCCATCGCGCATGGATGTTCTGCCGAAGCCGATTGAGGAGTCCGTTAACGGTACAGTCTCCTGGAATGGCAAGGTGGCAATTGAACTGCCTTATCACGCCGGTGCGCGCTATAAAGTTGATATCACCGGCGATCTGAAAAACATTCAGAGCCAGTTGCCTGCACCGCTGGATAAATCGTCCGGTCAACCCCTGCCAATAAAGGTTAACGTCGATGGCAATCTTAACAGCTTCGCGCTGACCGGCAGTGCGGGTGAGAAAAACCATTTCAACAGCCGCTGGCTGCTTAACCGTAAGCTCACGCTCGACAGAGCCATCTGGACGACGGACAGCCGTACCACGCCGCCGCTGCCCGATCACACCGGCATTGAGCTTAATCTGCCACCAATGGACGGGGCCGAGTGGCTGGCTCTGTTCCAGAAGGGCGTAGGCCAAAACGTTGATGAGGCTGCCCAGTTCCCGCAGAGCATTACTGTTCGTACGCCGTCGCTGATGCTGGGTGGACAGCAGTGGAATAACCTGAGCATTGTTTCGCAGCCAACGGCGAACGGGTCAAAAGTCGAAGCCCAGGGCCGGGAGATCAATGGCACGTTGACCATGCGCGACAACGCGCCGTGGCAGGCGGCGATTCGCTATCTTTACTACAACCCGGCCACCGCGAGCGGAAAAGATCGTCCGTCAAATACGGCGCCGTTGAATAACCCAACCCGTATCGACTTCAGCGGCTGGCCCGATCTCCAGCTACGCTGTGCTGAGTGCTGGCTTTGGGGTCAAAAGTATGGCCGTATTGACGGCGATTTCGCCATTAAGGGGAATACGCTGAGCCTTGCGGGCGGACTTATCGACACCGGCTTTGGCCGTCTGAGGGCCGCCGGGGAGTGGGTTAATAACCCGGGCGAGCAGCGAACCTCTTTGAAGGGCGACATCAAGGGCAATAAACTGGATTCCGTGGCTAACTTCTTTGGCATCAGCACGCCGCTGCGGGGTTCATCATTTGACGTGAATTACGATCTCCACTGGCGTGCGGCACCGTGGACGCCGGATGAAGCCTCGCTGAACGGCATTCTGAAAACCCGCTTTGGCAAGGGTGAGATTGCCGATGTGAGTACCGGGCATGCGGGCCAGATACTGCGTCTGTTGAGCTTTGATGCCCTGCTGCGTAAGCTGCGTTTCGACTTTAGCGATACCTTCAGCGAAGGTTTCTATTACGACTCCATCCGCAGTACGGCATGGATCAAAGACGGGGTGCTGCATACCGACGATACGCTGGTGGACGGCCTGGAAGCGGATATTGCGATGAAAGGCTCGGTCAACCTCGTGCGCCGCGAACTGGATATGGAAGCGGTGGTAGCACCTGAAATTTCTGCCACCGTCGGCGTCGCGGCGGCTTTTGTGGTGAACCCTATTGTCGGTGCGGCGGTGTTTGCCGCCAGTAAAGTGCTGGGGCCGCTGTGGAGCAAAGTCTCTATTCTGCGCTATCGCATCACCGGGCCGGTGGATAAACCGCAGATTAATGAAGTGCTGCGCCAGCCGCGCAAAGATGCACAGCAATGATTTGACGTGGGCAGGTAATTGCCTCACTCTCAATAAATACGATTTATATACCGCCACGGGCGGCAACGAACGAGTAGCAATACGATGAGTCTGAACCTGGTAAGTGAACATTTGCTCGCAGCGAACGGCCTGAGCCATCAGGACCTGTTCTCCATTCTTGGTCAACTGACCGAACGCCGTCTCGACTACGGCGATCTCTATTTCCAGTCGAGCTATCACGAATCCTGGGTTTTAGAAGACAGCATCATTAAAGATGGCTCTTATAACATTGACCAGGGTGTCGGTGTACGTGCCGTCAGCGGCGAGAAAACCGGTTTTGCTTATGCCGACCAGATTAGCCTGGCCGCACTGGAGCAGAGCGCGCTGGCCGCGCGGACTATCGTGCGCGAAACCGGTGACGGTCGCGTGAAGACGCTGGGTGAAGTGCAGCACTCTGCACTCTATACCAGTATCGATCCCCTGCAGAGCATGAGCCGTGAAGAGAAACTGGATATCCTGCGCCGCGTGGATAAAGTCGCACGCGCTGCGGATAAACGCGTGCAGGAAGTCTCTGCCAGCCTGAGCGGTGTCTATGAACTGATCCTGGTCGCGGCGACAGACGGCACGCTGGCAGCGGATGTGCGTCCGCTGGTACGTCTTTCTGTCAGCGTGCAGGTTGAAGACGATGGTAAGCGTGAGCGCGGTTCAAGCGGTGGCGGCGGTCGTTTTGGTTATGACTGGTTCCTGGGCGATGTTGACGGTGAAGCACGCGCTGACGCGTGGGCAAAAGAAGCCGTGCGCATGGCGCTGGTGAACCTGTCTGCCGTGGCGGCACCCGCCGGTACATTACCGGTGGTACTCGGCGCAGGCTGGCCTGGCGTGCTGCTGCACGAAGCGGTGGGCCACGGCCTGGAAGGCGATTTTAACCGTCGCGGCACCTCCGTATTCAGCGGCCAGATGGGACAACGCGTCTCTTCTGAACTCTGTACCGTGGTTGATGACGGCACGATGCAGGATCGCCGTGGCTCGATTTCAATCGACGATGAAGGTACGCCCGGGCAGTACAACGTGCTGATCGAAAATGGCGTACTGAAAGGCTACATGCAGGACAAACTCAACGCGCGTCTGATGGGCGTTGCGCCAACGGGCAACGGCCGTCGTGAATCCTACGCGCACCTGCCGATGCCGCGTATGACGAACACCTACATGTTGCCGGGTAAATCCACACCGCAGGAGATCATCGAGTCCGTTGATTACGGCATCTTCGCGCCAAACTTTGGTGGCGGTCAGGTAGATATCACCTCTGGTAAGTTCGTCTTCTCCACTTCAGAAGCGTATCTGATTGAGAAAGGCAAAGTGACCAAAGCGGTGAAAGGGGCGACCCTGATTGGCTCCGGTATTGAAGCCATGCAGCAAATCTCCATGGTCGGTAACGATCTGAAACTGGATAACGGCGTTGGTGTTTGCGGTAAAGAGGGCCAGAGCCTGCCGGTTGGCGTCGGTCAGCCAACGCTGAAAGTGGATAACCTGACGGTGGGCGGCACCGCCTGATCTGAACCAATCTGAAAAAATGGCGCGACTGTAAAAGTCGCGCCATTTTTTTTAACGTGCGTTACCCAGCGGGATCTCCGGGTCTGGCTCGTGCGTGATGCGGTTGCGTAGGTCACGACGAATGATTTCAATCGACCAGAACCAGATCAAATGCCCCACGATCTCTGAGACGTGTTCGTACCAGGGCAGTTCGAACAGCGGGGGTGTCAGCCCCATCAGCGGGAAGGAGATCATGTGAACAAAAAGCTGTGCTAACGCACCCGCCAGTAAACCTTGCCAGAGTTTAATTTTTGGGAAGACTTCAGCAACTACACAATACCCTACAGCAAAGACGATAGAGAAAATAATATGTGTTACGCCGACCGCGTTAAATATATGTCCGGCAAAGGTATAAACCGCGGCGTTAGGGTCAGCAATGCCCAGCCAGTCGCGTAAAAATACATAAGGAGGATTTAAAAAATTGCGGGAACAATCAATCTGACCTGCGGCTCTTATTAATTGCTCCGGTCCGCATGCGCTGGTGAATAAATCGGTAGGGCTTCGCGGCGGAAGCGGCACCTCTGCTCCCCATTTTACGAAGGCGGAGACAATCCCTGCAATCAAACCAATGAACGCGGCGAGTCCATAGCGCCTGCGTGAAGGCGGTGTTTGTTCAAATATATTCATTTCTTTTCCTTGTTTAACGTCATCCTGAGAAATACATTTTATTATTCATATCAGTAACAAATTAATAACAGCCTGACTGTCAGACTGTTTATAAGGTAAGGCGCAGATGGCGGCAGTGTCAATTCGCTATTCCTGGCAGGGGCGAAGGAATATTCCTGAATGACGGTCTGTATCATCCTGGAATATTCATCACAAATATACTTTTGGGAAATTAAAGGTTATTCCTTTCGTCTTTCGCGCATTCCCTGAAACAACTCCGCCACGTCCACAAAATACTCGGTCAGATAGTTTATGCACACCTGAACCTTGAGTGGCAGTTTGTCTTTCTCGGTATACAACGCGTACACCGGACGCGGATCGGACTGATAGCGCGGGAAGAGGATCTCCAGTACACCGCTGTTGATCTCGTTGATCACCCACATTAACGGCACATACGCGATCCCGGCACCGGCCACCAGCCAGCGCGAGATGGTCATCGGATCGTTGGTGACGAACCGTCCTTCCGGCAGCAGTCTGGTGGAAATCCCTTCGGGGGCAATCAGCTCAAATTCATTGTCGGGGCGAACGCTGTACTCCAGCCAGGAGTGGTTGGTGAGATCGGCGGGTTTCTCCGGCACCCCGTACTGAGCCAGATAGCTTTTCGAGGCGCAGACCACCATTGGCATACTGCCCAGCCGCCGGGAGAAGAGGCTGGAGTCCTGCAATGCCCCCACGCGGATCACCACGTCCAACCCGTCGGCAATCAGGTCCGGGGCGGGAATGCCCGTGACCAGATTGACGGTTAATCCCGGGTACTCTTTCAGCATGTCAGCGGTCATGGCGGCGAGAACATTTTGTGCCATAGTTGAAGAACAACCGATGCGCAGCGTACCGATAGGCGTGTTGTTGAAGGCGTAAAGTTGTTCGTGCACATCCTGCACTTCAAGCAGCATGCGGCGACAACCCTGATAGTAAATCTTACCCGCTTCCGTCAGCCCAATGCTGCGGGTGCTGCGGTTGAGTAGCTTGACCTGCAGCTCATCTTCCAGTTTGGACACGGTCTGGCTGATGGAAGAGACGCTCATCTGAAGCTGACGTGCAGCGGCGGTAAAAGAGCCAAGTTCAACCACTTTGGCAAAGACCGACATCCGTTTTAGACGTTCCATTGTTAACTCTGACTTAAAAGTGATTTAGATCACATATTATAGATAACAGCATAACAGTTACGTTAATATATTATTAATTACATAACGGCTGCGCCATTCTCGCCCGGCGTTTCTTGCTCTCCTGCGGTGGCGTGCGCTAAAAAAGTCTGAAGCCTGCACTCTCTCTAATCAAGGTCAACATGAGTCTGTTTCCCGTTATCGTGGTGTTCGGTTTGTCGTTCCCACCGATATTTTTCGAGCTTCTTTTATCACTGGCAATTTTCTGGCTGGTGCGCAAGGTGCTGGTCCCCACCGGGATCTACGATTTTGTCTGGCATCCTGCATTGTTCAATACCGCGCTGTATTGCTGCCTGTTTTACCTGATATCGCGCATGTTTGTCTGAGGTTGATGTGAAAACGCTAACAAGAAAAATCTCCCGCACTGCCATCACCATGGCGCTCGTTATCCTCGCGTTCATCGCTATTTTCCGCGCCTGGGTCTATTACACTGAATCACCGTGGACGCGTGATGCACGCTTTAGCGCTGATGTCGTGGCAATCGCCCCCGACGTGGCGGGTCTCATCACTGCGGTCAATGTCCACGATAACCAGCTGGTGAAAAAAGATCAGGTACTCTTCACCATCGACCAGCCGCGTTATCAGAAAGCGTTAGAAGAAGCTGAAGCGGATGTGGCCTATTATCAGGCGCTGGCTTCCGAGAAACGCCGTGAGGCAGGTCGCCGTAACCAACTGGGTGTTCAGGCGATGTCCCGCGAAGAGATTGACCAGTCCAATAACGTCCTGCAAACCGTGCTGCATCAGCTGGCCAAAGCGCAAGCGACGCGCGATCTTGCCCGGCTCGATCTTGAGCGCACCGTGATCCGCGCACCTGCCGATGGCTGGATCACCAACCTGAATGTTTATACCGGGGAGTTTATCACCCGCGGCTCAACCGCCGTGGCGCTGGTTAAACAGAACTCCTTCTACGTGCTCGCCTATATGGAAGAAACCAAACTGGAAGGCGTGCGTCCGGGGTTCCGGGCTGAAATTACGCCGCTTGGCAGCAACCGTGTGCTGAAAGGCACCGTCGACAGCGTAGCCGCGGGGGTCACTAACTCCAGCAGCTCTAACGATACTAAAGGGATGGCGACGGTGGATTCCAACCTGGAATGGGTACGTCTGGCCCAGCGTGTGCCGGTGCGTATCCATCTGGATGAACAGCAGGGCAATCTGTGGCCTGCCGGGACCACGGCGACGGTGGTGATCACCGGTGAAAAAGACCGTGACGCCAGCCAGGACTCCATCTTCCGTAAAATTGCCCATCGCCTGCGCGAGTTTGGTTAATCGTTATGGGGATCTTTTCCATCGCCAGCCAGCACATTCGCTTCGCCGTTAAGCTGGCGTGTGCCATTGTGCTGGCGCTGTTTGTCGGCTTCCACTTTCAGCTGGAAACCCCCCGCTGGGCCGTACTGACGGCGGCGATTGTGGCGGCAGGGCCTGCCTTTGCTGCGGGCGGGGAACCTTACTCCGGGGCGATCCGCTACCGTGGGATGCTGCGCATCATTGGGACATTTATTGGCTGTTTCGCCGCACTGACCATCATCATATTGATGATCCGCACGCCGCTGCTGATGCTGATGGTGTGCTGTATCTGGGCGGGCTTTTGTACCTGGCTCTCGTCGCTGGTGAAAGTGGAGAACTCCTACGCCTGGGGTCTGGCCGGTTATACCGCGCTGATTATTATCATCACCATTCAAAGCGAACCGCTGCTTGCCCCGCAGTTTGCCGTAGAGCGCTGCAGTGAGATTGTCATCGGTATTGTCAGTGCCATTGTCGCTGACCTGCTTTTCTCTCCTCGCTCCATTAAGCAGGAAGTGGATCGTGAACTGGATGCGCTGATTGTTGCCCAGTATCAGTTGATGCAGCTCTGTATTAAGCATGGTGACAGCGAAGAGGTGGATAAAGCCTGGAGCGCTCTGGTGCGCCGCACCACGGCGCTGGAAGGAATGCGCAGCAATCTGAACATGGAGTCTTCGCGCTGGGCCCGTGCCAACCGCCGCCTTAAAGCCATCAACACCGTCTCCTTAACGCTGATTACCCAGGCGTGTGAAACCTATCTGATCCAAAACACCCGCCCGGACGCGGTAACCGATACCTTCCGCGAGCTGTTTGCTGAGCCGGTGGAAACCGTGCAGGACGTACACAAACAGCTTAAACGCATGCGCCGGGTCATTGCCTGGACCGGGGATCGTGATACGCCAGTGACGATCTATACCTGGGTCGGGGCCGCGACGCGCTACCTGTTGCTGAAACGCGGTGTGATCAGTAACACCAAAATCAGCGCGGTGGAGGAAGAGGTGCTGCAGGGTGAAGTGGTGATCAAGGCAGAATCCGCCGAACGCCATCACGCGATGGTTAACTTCTGGCGAACAACGCTTGCCTGTATGCTCGGCACGCTGTTCTGGCTGTGGACCGGCTGGACCTCCGGCAGCGGCGCGATGGTGATGATCGCCGTCGTTACCGCGTTGGCGATGCGTCTTCCGAATCCGCGCATGGTGGCCATTGATTTCCTGTTCGGCACAATTGCTGCACTGCCGATTGGCGCGTTCTATTTTCTGGTGATCATTCCCTCGACCCAGCAGAGCATGTTACTGCTCTGTATTAGCCTCGCGGTGATGGCGTTCTTTATCGGAATCGAAGTGCAAAAACGTCGGCTGGGTTCATTGGGTGCCCTGGCCAGTACGATTAACATCATTGTGCTGGATAACCCGATGACCTTCCATTTCAGCCAGTTCTTAGACAGCGCCTTAGGTCAGCTGGTGGGTTGTTTCCTGGCGATGATGGTCATTCTGCTGGTGCGGGATAACTCTCAGGCACGGACGGGCCGCGTGCTGTTGAATCAGTTTGTCTCGGCTGCTGTGTCGTCCATGACCACCAATACCGCGCGTCGCAAAGAGAACCACCTGCCGGCGCTCTATCAGCAGCTGTTTTTACTGCTGAACAAGTTCCCGGGTGACATCGCCAAGTTCCGTCTGGCCTTGACCATGATTATCGCGCACCAGCGTTTGCGTAATGCCCCCGTGCCCATCAATGACGATCTGTCGGCTTTCCACCGCCAGCTGCGTCGGACGGCCGACCACGTGCTTTCCGCCTCCAGCGATGACAAACGACGTCGTTACTTTAAGCAACTGCTTGAAGAGCTGGATATCTACCAGGAGAAGCTGAAAGTCTGGGAAGCGCCACCTCAGGTGACAGAGCCGGTAGGACGGCTGGTGTTTATGCTGCATCGCTATCAGAACGCCCTTACGGATAACTGACTGAAGTAAAAAAGCCGACGCCAAAAGCGTCGGTTTTTTTGTGGCTATACTTATTCCAGCATGCTCTTACATTCAGGAAGGGAGGACACATGACAACCCAGGCGCTTCAGGATAATCACCTTTTTCAGACCGGTTATCTGGTCAACGGCATATGGAAAACGCTGGACACGACGTTTGATGTGCTGAACCCGGCTACCGGTGAGGTCATCGCCAGAGTAGCCAAAGCCGGCAAAGCAGAAACCGAAGACGCCATTGCCGCGGCGGCCAAAGCTTTCCCGGCATGGCGCGCCAAAACCGCGAAAGCGCGTTCGGCAATTCTCTACCGCTGGTACGAACTGATCATTGAGAACAAAAGCTGGCTCGGGCGTTTAATGACCACCGAACAGGGCAAGCCCCTGAAAGAAGCGGAAGGCGAGGTGGAATACGCCGCGAGTTTTATCCAGTGGTTCGCCGAAGAGGCCAAGCGCGCGAACGGCGAAATTATTCCACCGATCAAACCGGGCTCCCGCATCCTGGCGACCCGCGAGCCCATCGGCGTGGTCGCGGCGATTACGCCGTGGAACTTCCCGATGGCCATGCTCACCCGTAAATTAGGTCCGGCGCTGGCGGCAGGGTGTACCGGGGTAATCAAACCGGCAAATAACACACCTCTCAGCGCCTTCGCGCTGCTTACGCTGGCAAAACAGGCCGGTGTACCGGATGGGGTACTCAACGCCGTAGCCGGGAATACGCATGAGATCAGTGACGCGATTATGGCGAGCCATGAGGTGCGGAAAATCTCCTTTACCGGCTCGACTTCCGTCGGCAAAACGCTGGTGCGTAACGCCGCAGAAACCATGAAGAAAGTGTCGATGGAGCTGGGGGGCAATGCGCCGTATATCGTCTTTGAAGATGCGGATATCGAGGCTGCCGTTAAAGGGGCTATCGCCAATAAATTCCGCAATGCCGGCCAGGTCTGCGTCAGCGTTAACCGTTTCTATATCCAGGAAACCGTCTACGACAAATTTGTGAATAAGCTTGCCGATGCGGTGAAGGCCCTGAAGGTTGGGAATGGTCTGGAAGAGGGCGTCATCGTGGGGCCGCTGATCGAATCCTCCGCCGTCGATAAGGTACGTGAACACGTTGAAGATGCCGTGGCCCGGGGTGCGACCGTTCTGGCGGGCGGTAAACCCCATTCGCTTGGCGGCAATTTCTGGATGCCAACTGTCCTGGGCGATTGCCATGAAGGCATGAAACTGGCTGAAGAAGAGACGTTTGGCCCGGTTGCGGCCTGCTTCCGTTTTACCTCGGAAGATGAAGTTATCCAGCGTGCCAACAACACGCCATATGGCCTGGCGGCTTACTTCTATACCCAAAATCTGGCACGTGTCTTCCGCGTGTCGCAGGCCATCGAAAGCGGGATGATAGGAATTAACGAATGTGCCGTCTCCACAGAGCTGGGGCCGTTTGGTGGGGTAAAAGAGTCTGGCCTTGGGCGTGAAGGGTCCGTGCTCGGGCTGGAAGAGTATCTGGAAGTCAAAACCCTGCATATTGGGGGATTATAATAATCAGGGCGGCGCAGGCCGCTCGCCTGGACTGGGTGACTGGCAATGAAAACCTATACCTTTGATTTTGACGAGATCGACAGTCAGGATGACTTCTATCGTGAATTTATCCGGGTGTTTGATCTTGAACGGGAAAGCGTCACCAATCTGGACACGCTGTGGGACGTGGTGACCGGCAGCCTGCTGCCGTTACCGCTGGAAATTGAGTTTATCCATCTGCCTGAAAAGTTGCGCAGACGGTTTGGCGCACTCATTTTGCTGTTTGATGAAGCGGAAGAAGAGCTGGAAGGGCAGCTACGCTTCAACGCGCGCCATTGATCAAGCCATAAAAAAGCCCCTGACCAGAAGGCCAGGGGCAAGTCGTATGATGAGATACGACGAGGGTTTATTTATACAGTTGAGCCGTTGCATGCCAGTGGTCACCCTGGTTCAGCTCGGTGACGCGATAGCTGCTGGCGCCTGCTTTTTCAGCTTTAGCGGCCAGTGCCTGACGGATATCCATTGGAGAGCCGGTAACGGACGTCACAGACACACTCCCCATAGACTGCAGATTCTGCGCCTGATCAGCGTTCACTTGCTGTACGGCTGCACTTGCGCCGAAAGAGAGAACGGATGCCAGACCGAGGGTTGCGATGATGAATTTGGTTTTCATAGTTTTTGCTCCTGAATAGGGTTTTTGCTCAACGGCGAGAAGGGTTGAACTGCTATTTTTATGCCTGGTGCCGTTGAGTAGAGATTTTGGTCTTCAGTTATTACTAAAACTTATTTGTACAGCTCAGCGGTGGCGTGCCAGTGGTCACCTGAACGCGCTTCAATGATGCGATAAGATGACGCACCTTGTTCTTCCGCTTTTTTGTTCAGCATCTCATGCATGTCCATTGGAGACGTGCCGATTGCGCCGACGGAAACCGTACCGATTGCCTGGCGGGATTGTGCCTGCTCGGCATTGATAGCGTCAGCGGCGAAAGCACCGAATGACAGGACAGACAGGACGCTGAGCGCCGCTACAGTAGTTTTGATTTTCATGATTCTTTACCTCGTCGAATTTTTAGTGGGGTCTTTGTTTCGTGACCCTCATCACAAAATCAAGTATACACTAATAACGGTAAAAATTAATACCAGGCTAATTGTTTCTGTTGTTATTACGTATTAACTAACCTGTTTTTTATAACCTAATGGCATAAAATTGTGCGTTCATTGTTCAATCTGTGGCTGTATATCTAAGAAAATCATATGGATATTAGCTTTTGATTTTTTGTGCGATTTTTTGATTTATCATTCACCAAGTGAATGTTAATGGGCGGTAAAAAGCACTATTTGTTAAAGTAAAGGGCGGGATAAAACAGGGGGAAACGCGGCAGAAGCAGAATGATCCCCGCAGCAGGACGCCACGGGGAGGGTAATCAGAGTTCCTGCTCGAACAGGTCCAGAATCGCTTCGTAGAGATCTTTCACTGAGAAGCCATTGGCGGGGGTAGTGAAGATGGTATCGTCACCCGCAATCGTCCCAAGGATGCCTTTGGGCTTACCCAGCGAGTCCAGCATACGTGCAATCAACTGTGCAGCACCCGGGCTGGTATGGATCACGACAACGGCATCGTTGTAATCGATATCGAGAACCAGATTCTTCAACGGGCTGGAGGTGGTTGGCACGCCAAGTTCTGCAGGCAGGCAGTAGACCATCTCCATTTTGGCGTTACGCGTACGTACCGCACCAAATTTGGTTAACATGCGGGAGACTTTCGACTGGTTGATGTTATCGAAGCCTTGTTCCTGTAAAGCCTGAACAATTTCTCCCTGAGAACTGAATATCTCTTCTTTGAGTAGCGCTTTAAACGCCTTCACTAAATCTTCTTGCTTAGACGAGCTTCGCATAAGTCACCCGGAATATGACGAAAGAAACAACATTATTATGCATGTGGATGAATTTTTATGCAAATTATCTGCCAGCGGTTAGGCTGAAATAATGTTATGAAAGGGAGTGATTTTATCAGATTTCGTTATCAGAAAACATGCCTGGGTCACGGCAAGCAAATAAGCTTAAAAGTAAATTAAATGTTATCAAAATGATGTTGTTTTGGTGGCGTGGCAGGGTGTATTGTAACCCCCTCTTAATTCGTTGTCGTCTGTCGTCAGATAGCCTTCTGGTGAGAGATAAAGTCGCGCGACCTCAAATTATTTAGTGACGAAAATTGTAATTAATTACCTGCTGAATTATGGTCGCCGCAACGGAGTTACAGATACTTAAGTTAACCATAATAAGGAGTTTAGGATGAAAGTCGCAGTCCTCGGCGCTGCTGGTGGTATCGGCCAGGCGCTTGCCCTACTACTGAAAACCCAACTGCCTTCAGGCTCAGAACTCTCCCTGTACGATATTGCTCCGGTAACCCCAGGTGTGGCGGTTGACCTGAGCCACATCCCGACAGCTGTGAAAATCAAAGGCTTCTCCGGTGAAGATGCTCGTCCTGCCCTGCAGGGCGCGGACGTGGTGCTGATCTCCGCTGGCGTGGCGCGTAAGCCAGGCATGGATCGTTCAGACCTGTTCAACGTCAACGCGGGTATTGTGAAAAACCTGGTGCAGCAGATTGCTGAAACCTGCCCGAAAGCGTGCATTGGTATCATCACTAACCCGGTGAACACCACGGTCGCTATCGCGGCAGAAGTGCTGAAAAAAGCCGGTGTTTACGATAAGAACAAACTGTTCGGCGTAACCACGCTGGACATCATCCGTTCCAACACCTTTGTGGCTGAACTGAAAGGCAAACAGCCTTCAGAAGTTGAAGTGCCGGTTATCGGCGGTCACTCTGGTGTCACCATTCTGCCTCTGCTGTCGCAGATCCCTGGTGTTAGCTTCACCGAGCAGGAAGTGGCTGACCTGACCAAACGCATCCAGAACGCGGGCACCGAAGTGGTGGAAGCGAAGGCGGGTGGCGGTTCTGCAACCCTGTCTATGGGTCAGGCGGCGGCACGTTTTGGTCTGTCACTGGTTCGTGCACTGCAGGGCGAGAAAGGCGTTGTTGAATGCGCGTATGTTGAAGGCGACGGAGAACACGCTCGTTTCTTCTCTCAGCCGCTGCTGCTGGGTAAAAACGGTATCGAAGAACATCAGCCGATTGGCAAGCTGAGCGCGTTTGAACAGAACGCGATGGAAGGCATGCTGGATACGCTGAAGAAAGATATCACTCTGGGCGAAGAGTTCGTTAACAAGTAAAACGGATGTCCCCATAGGCCGGGCCGTCATGCCGCCCGGCAAAAAAAACGGAGCAATGCGCTCCGTTTTTTTATGCCTGTCAGTTGGTGGCCGGGTATTCCTGAATCGTCACCTGCAGCGTCAGCTTCTTATCGTTACGCATGACTTCAACCGGGATGATAGAGCCAGGACGGATCTCCGCAACCTGATCCATGGTCTCCAGCGCCGATACCGCTGGTATGCCGTTGACCGACACGATGACATCATTAACCTGAATTCCCGCGTTAGCCGCCGGGCCGCCAGGCGACACTTCGTTGACCACGATGCCCTGAATCTGATCGATACCGCCGCCCTGCGAATGCATAGGCGCAATTTCACGACCGCCAATACCAATATAACCGCGGATCACACGGCCATCGCGGATCAGCTTATCCATGATCTTGGTCGCCAGCTGGAAGGGAATGGCGAACCCAATCCCTTCCGGCGTCTCACCGTCATTGCTCTTATCGAACGAGAGGGTATTGATACCCATCAGTTCGCCCAGCGAGTTGACCAGCGCACCGCCGGAGTTACCGTGGTTGATGGACGCATCGGTTTGCAGGAAGTTCTGCCGTCCCGACGGGTTGAGGCCAATGCGACCGGTGGCGCTGATAATCCCCTGCGTGATCGTCTGGCCCAGGTTATAAGGGTTACCGATAGCCAGCACGACGTCGCCAATATGAGGGGTTCGTTTACGGTTGATAGGAATAACCGGTAAACCGCCCGTGGCGTTGATCTTCAAAACAGCCAGGTCAGTCAGGCTATCCGAGCCCACCAGCAGGGCCTCAAACACGCGGCCATCCTGCAGGGCAACGATGATCTGGTCGGCATCGTTAATCACGTGTTTGTTGGTAATGATGTAGCCGCGCTCGTCCATAATTACCCCGGAACCGAGAGTGCGGATCTCCAGCTGGTTATGGGCTGAGCTATTGAGGCCACGGTTATAAACGTTAACCACGGCAGGCGCGGCACGGCGAACGGCCTGGTTGTAGGTCGCAGGCGTTTCATCCGCACTGTCGAACTGAGGCGCCGACAGCTTATTGAACTGGCGTAAAGACGGCATGACGACCAGCAGCAGGCCGGCAACAATCAAACCGATGACAATTGAACGAAAGAGCTTTAAAAGCATGATGCGCGTGTCGTTAATAAAGGAACGATTTGCAGCATAACATGAGTTATCCGGACATCACACGCAGCGGTGATGTCCGGAATCGCAAATGCTTAGCGCAACAGAATATAGATAGACTCGTTGCCGCGCATAACCTGCAGGGCAATGACCGCCGGTTTGCTTTCCAGCACCTTGCGCAGTTCTGCGATGGATTGCACGCGATTGCGGTTCACGCCGATGATCACATCATCCTGATGCAATCCGGCCTGCGCGGCAGGGCTGCTCTTCTCGACGGTATCGACGCTAATCCCTTTCGTCCCGTCTTTCAGCTGCCCATCGCTCAGCGTTGCCCCTTGCAGCGCCGGGGCGATAAGCTCCGCGCTGGCAGAGGATGAGGTGCTCTTATCAAGCGTCACTTCGACATCCAGCGGCTTACCATCACGAATCAGGCCTAACTTCACTTTGGCACCCGGTTCGGTGGTGGCAATACGCGAGCGCAGTTCCGCAAAGCTGCTCAGCGGTTTATCGTTCAGGCTGACAATCACATCGCCCGACTTCACGCCAGCTTTTGCCGAGCCGGAGTTTGGCAGCACTTCACTGACAAACGCACCGCGCTGCACATTGATGTTGAACGCTTTCGCGATGTCAGCGCTCATCTCCATCCCTTTGATGCCCAACAGCCCGCGTTTGACCTCACCGAACTGAATGAGCTGCTGCGCCAGCGTTTTGGCCATATTGCTGGGGATAGCAAAACCGATGCCGATACTGCCGCCGCCCGGCGCCAGGATAGCGGTGTTAATCCCAATCAGCTCGCCGTTGAGATTGAGCAATGCCCCGCCGGAGTTCCCGCGGTTAATTGAGGCGTCGGTCTGGATAAAGTTTTCCAGGCCTTCCAGATTCAGACCGCTGCGACCCAGCGCCGAGATTATCCCGGAGGTGGCGGTTTGCCCTAAACCAAACGGATTCCCCACGGCGACAGCAAAATCACCAACACGCAGTTTATCGGAGTCCGCAATGGCAATCTGAGTCAAATTGCTCGGGTTTTGCACCTGCAGCAGCGCGATGTCGCTCTGGTCATCGCCGCCAATCAGTTTGGCCTCAAACTCACGCCCATCGTTCAGCTGTACGCTGATTTTATCGGCCTGACTGATAACATGATTGTTGGTCAGAATATAACCTTTGGCCGCATCAATAATGACGCCAGAACCCAGACCTTCAAAAGGCTGCGCCTGCTGGTCGGGCGACTCATCGCCAAAATATTTTTTCAGTTCTTCAGGTACGCGTTGATTTTGTAATGCCGTGCCTTCTACCTGCACGCTCACTACCGCAGGCAGAACTTTTTCCAGCATTGGCGCAAGGCTTGGAATTGCCGCCTGGCCGGGTACCTGGGAAGGCAGGGCGGCAGATGCAGGGAAGGACGCCGAGAGAGATAACCCGACACTTAACGCTATAGCGCTCAACAGCTGGTTTTTTTTCTTCATCGATGCTGACTCTCGTAACCTGGAATAAAGGAAAAACGGCCCTAAAACACGTTGATGTTATTGAATTTTAAACCGCTGAACAATGAAGTGCTTACTCAATAATAGCTGGGGTCATGAAGAAAGGACGGGCGCAATAGCAGCGCCCGTAAAATAAATTCAGGTTGTGCGATTAATCGCGTTTTGCACCGCCGCGCAGCAGGCCAGACGCGCCATCTGAATAGTCGCGTGGCATCTGAACAGGGGCCTGATCGTTACCGGCTTCAGAGTCGGCCAGACGGTTACGGAATGGATTGGATTCCGCGGTCATTTCTGGCAGCAGGCTGCTGGAGCTTTTTGCCATATGTTGATAGAGCTGACGATAGTCGGTCGCCATGTTGTCCAGCAGCTCGGCGCTACGGGCAAAGTGGCTGACCAGCTCTTCACGATACTCTTCCAGTTCGGCTTTGTTCTTTTCCAGTTCGTACTGCAGTGACTGCTGCTGACGCAATTTGCGATTACCGAAACGCATGGCCACAGCACCAATGACGATGCCGACGACTAAACCGATTAGCGCATATTCCCAGGTCATGAACTTCTCCCGTTGTCTTGTTGTTCCGTAGGGTGTTGGCTCGGCTCCTGCCTGTGCCTGATATTGCCACTATAACCGCTATTTCCGCAGAAGTGGAATCCTGACGTATCATCGCGTAGTGTAGAACGGCCTTTTTTTCATCAGTCACGTCTGCTGGTGAGTATTATTTGAAGGAATAACAATACGTTTATGCAAAACCTGTCCCCTGCATCGCGATACCAACTTGCCCTAAATGAGGGTACACATCAGCCGGATGACGTTCAGCGTGAAGCGGTGAATCGTCTGGATACGATTTATCAGGAGCTCACGGCAAAACCTGCAGAGGGTGAACAGAGCGGTGGGCTGAAGGCGGCTCTGGGGCGGTTGCTCGGAAAAAAAGAGCCACAGACTCATGCGCCGGTGCGCGGTTTGTATATGTGGGGCGGCGTCGGGCGCGGGAAAACCTGGCTGATGGACCTCTTTTATCTGAGCCTGCCGGGTACCCGTAAGCAGCGTCTGCATTTCCACCGCTTTATGCTGCGGGTTCACGAAGAGCTGACGGCACTGCAGGGCAAAAGCGATCCGCTGGAGATTGTGGCCGACAGGTTCAAGGCGGAAACGGACGTACTCTGTTTTGACGAGTTTTTTGTCTCCGATATTACCGACGCCATGCTGCTGGGTGGCCTGATGAAAGCGCTGTTCGCGCGCGGGATAACGCTGGTGGCGACCTCGAATATCCCGCCGGATGAGCTTTACCGCAATGGCCTGCAGCGCGCGCGTTTCCTGCCCGCTATTGATGCCATCAAACAGCACTGCGACATCATGAATGTTGATGCCGGGGTGGATTACCGCCTGCGTACCTTAACTCAGGCGCATCTGTGGCTCTCTCCCTTAAACGATGAGACCACGCAGCAGATGGATAAACTGTGGCTGGCGCTGGCGGGGGCAAAACGGGCTCATGCCCCTGAGCTCGAGATTAACCATCGCCCGCTGCAAACCCTGGGTGTCGAAAATCAAACCCTGGCCGTCTCCTTTGCAACGCTCTGTGTGGATGCCCGCAGCCAGCATGACTACATCGCGCTCTCGCGCCTGTTCCATACCGTGATGCTGCTCAACGTGCCGGTCATGACGCCGCTGATGGAAAGCGAAGCGCGCCGCTTCATTGCGCTGGTCGATGAGTTCTATGAACGTCACGTGAAGCTTGTGGTCAGCGCCGAGGTACCTTTATATGAGGTGTATAAAGGCGAGCGGCTGAAGTTTGAGTTCCAGCGCTGTCTGTCGCGCCTGCAGGAGATGCAAAGCGAGGAGTATCTTAAGCTTCAGCATATGCCATAAATGCGACCTTCTCCCTGTGGGAGAGGGGCTGGGGGTGAGGGCGGCAGACCGCAAAAACCTTACCCCCGAAAAACCCGCCTCGAATCACATTTAAGGGTCGATCTTTGACCTCAACTTCTCTATAATCTTGCGACCCCACGTTACGAGAAGGTTTTTTTCCCGAAACTTTCTATGTGTCGGCATTAGCTATTCGAAGGGGTAGGTTTGCCGGACTTTGTCGTGTGAACCTCAACTGACTAAACGTTTGGGTGTTCACCAACGTGTAACTTATTATTTGGGTAAGCTTTTAATGAAAACTTTTACAGCTAAACCAGAAACCGTACAGCGCGACTGGTATGTTGTTGACGCGACCGGTAAAACTCTGGGCCGTCTGGCTACTGAACTGGCTCGTCGCCTGCGCGGTAAGCATAAAGCGGAATACACTCCGCACGTTGATACGGGTGATTACATCATCGTTCTGAACGCAGATAAAGTTGCTGTAACCGGCAACAAGCGTACAGACAAAATGTACTACCATCACACTGGCCACATCGGTGGTATCAAAGAAGCGACCTTTGAAGAGATGATTGCTCGCCGTCCTGAGCGTGTGATTGAAATCGCGGTTAAAGGCATGCTGCCAAAAGGCCCGCTGGGTCGTGCTATGTTCCGTAAACTGAAAGTTTACGCAGGTAACGAGCACAACCACGCGGCACAGCAACCGCAAGTTCTTGACATCTAATCGGGATTATAGGCAATGGCTGAAAATCAATACTACGGCACTGGTCGCCGCAAAAGTTCCGCAGCTCGCGTGTTCATCAAACCGGGCAGTGGTAAAATCGTAATCAACCAACGTTCTCTGGAACAGTACTTCGGTCGTGAAACTGCCCGCATGGTAGTTCGCCAGCCGCTGGAACTGGTTGATATGGTAGAAAAACTGGATCTGTACATCACCGTTAAAGGTGGTGGTATCTCCGGTCAGGCAGGTGCGATCCGTCACGGTATCACCCGCGCTCTGATGGAGTACGACGAATCCCTGCGTTCTGAACTGCGTAAAGCTGGCTTCGTTACTCGTGACGCTCGTCAGGTTGAACGTAAGAAAGTGGGTCTGCGTAAAGCACGTCGTCGTCCACAGTTCTCCAAACGTTAATCCTTTTCTGCTTACGCAGAAACGATTGGCGAAAAACCCGCTTCGGCGGGTTTTTTTTATGGATAATGTGCAGGTTATCCACAGCATCACTGCATATATCTTCTCTTTTTCCACATTTCCAGAATCCCCTCACCACAAAGCCATCAAAATCTGGTAAACTATCATCCAATTTTCTGCCCAAATATCGGTGAATACTCGTTTTTTGTTCGATTCTTGAACAATGTGTTTTCTCTGGGATGGGCGATACAACATCTGGCTGGCCCTGTTTGGGCTGGTAGCAGTAAAAATTCTGAATATACCTGGAGGTTTTCATGGCTGTCGCTGCCAACAAACGTTCGGTAATGACGCTGTTTTCTGGTCCTACTGACATTTATAGCCATCAGGTTCGTATCGTGCTGGCCGAGAAGGGTGTCAGTTTTGAGATCGAGCATGTGGAAAAGGATAACCCGCCTCAGGATCTGATCGATCTCAACCCGAGCCAAAGCGTACCGACGCTGGTGGATCGCGAGCTGACCCTGTGGGAATCCCGTATCATTATGGAATATCTGGATGAGCGTTTCCCGCATCCACCACTGATGCCTGTTTACCCTGTTGCACGTGGTGAAAGCCGCCTGTACATGCAGCGTATCGAAAAAGACTGGTACACGCTGATGAACGTTATCGTCAACGGTTCCTCTTCTGAAGCAGACGCTGCACGCAAGCAACTGCGTGAAGAGCTGCTGGCGATTGCCCCTGTGTTTGGTCAGAAACCATTCTTCCTGAGCGATGAGTTCAGCCTGGTAGATTGCTACCTGGCGCCGTTGCTGTGGCGTCTGCCAACCCTGGGCGTAGAGTTCAGCGGTCCGGGCGCGAAAGAGCTGAAGGGCTACATGACTCGCGTATTTGAACGCGATTCTTTCCTGGCATCTTTAACTGAACCGGAACGTGAAATGCGTCTCGGCCGAGGCTAATGACTGTGGAAATGTCACAACTTACCCCACGCCGTCCGTATCTGCTGCGCGCCTTCTATGAATGGCTGCTGGATAACCAGCTCACGCCGCACCTGGTTGTGGATGTGACGTTGCCGGGCGTGCAGGTTCCTATGGAATATGCACGTGACGGGCAGATCGTACTGAACATCGCGCCGCGCGCGGTGGGTAACCTTGAACTGGCCAACGACGAAGTGCGCTTTAACGCGCGTTTCGGCGGTGTGCCGCGTCAGGTTTCTGTACCGCTGGCTGCGGTGCTGGCGATTTATGCGCGTGAAAACGGTGCAGGCACTATGTTTGAGCCGGAAGCGGCTTATGACGAGGATGTTGTCGGCCTGAATGACGAAAACGGCGCTTCGGAAAACGAAAGCGAAACGCTGATGTCGGTCATTGAGGGTGACAAGCCCGATCACAATGACGATCCTGATGACGATCCGCCGCCGCGCGGAGGCCGTCCGGCACTGCGCGTTGTGAAGTAGTAAAAGCATTTTTATCGACTATCCAGTTAGTTATTCAGACTAGCTGGATTTTTTTATGTCTTTTTATGTCAAAACGTTTAATAAAGTAAATTATATACATCCCTTCTTTTTTGCTTGCCCCCACCGTTCGGATAATTTCAAGCTATATCTCCGCTGAATATAATATGTCGTTTTAAAGCTATATACACTCTTATAAATAAATATCACTTATTGATAACGTTATTCTAAATCCATAAATTAATTTTTCTAAATTGCTTGTATTTATAAAGATTATATTATCTACGCATGCTCTCAAGCATGACGATAAACAGTATGGGGTAAATTTATTTATCCCTGCTGTATTTAATATTGCAATTACTCATATGTTAAGGAATAACAAGTGAAAAAGGTTTTACTCGCTACTGCGCTCTCTCTGTGTGTGACATCCGCTTTTGCGGCTAACCCGACTGCCGTTCTGAAAGTCAAAGGTACGCTGACTAATTCAGCCTGTACGCCTCAGTTAAGCAACGGCGGAACGGTTGACTACGGCACAGTTAGTTTGGGTGGTTTAAGCTCAACGGCAGTTAACCAGCTGGGCCAGAAAGACATCGATCTGACTATTACCTGCACCGCAGCAACAAAAGTGTCCTGGAATATGATTGACGATCGCGCTGATTCTAACGCGAAACTCACCGTTGAGAATGGCATGTTTGGTGGTGGTTCTAATTCGTCTGAAAGCCAGACTTACGGTGTAGGTAAAACAACAGGTACAACACCAGTGAACATCGGAACATACTCGCTGTTCGTTAAAACTGACAGCGTAATGGCTGACGGCGCTAAAGTTGACCCAATTTACCAGCAGAATGCTACGGGTAACTGGTCGAAGAGCACCAACGGTACAACTCAGGGCGATAACTATCGTGATTTCACCGTTGCGACTGTTGGCACCCTGGCTCCACTGGCGTTCCAGACCGCAACCTTCCCACTGGTGACCTCTCTGGCGATCCAGGATACCACCACGCTGGCGATCACTGATGACACCCAGCTTGATGGTCAGGTGACTATCAGCCTGCGTTATCTGTAAGACTTTTAATCGAGTAAACGTAATTTAATTAACCGGAGAGTAAATGCGCTGCATTTACTCTCTTTTTAACGGCGCGATAAACATGGACTGTTCTGTTGTTGCTTTCAAGGAGATATTATTATGCATTGTTTAAAATCCACTTTATTTAACACGCTTATTACTGCCGCGTTATTATCTGCCAGTGTTGCTGTACATGCAGAAGGCATGGTGCCTGAAACCAGTCTGTTAATCATTGATGAAGCAACGCACAGTGGAACCATTAACGTCAAGAATACCGATTCGCATCCTTCACTTTTATATACAAATGTCGTTGACCTGCCGGACGATACCGGTCTTAAGCTTATTGCAACGCAGCCGGTGGTACGTCTTGAGCCAGGTCAGACGCAGCAGCTGCGCTTTATTCTTCAGAACAAACAGCCATTGGATGTAGAGCATTATAAACGCGTCACATTCGACGGTATTCCGCCTAAAAACGATGATAAAAAAATAAAGATTGGCATTAACATTCGCCAGGATATCCCCGTGCTTATTCGTCCGACATCCCTGGGAGTGGTCACTGATGCCTGGAAGTTCCTGAAGTGGTCCTCAAACGGCACATCCGTCACCGTGAACAATCCCAGCAAATATGTGGTCCGTCTTGGGCAGAACGTAATGCTGCTGCCTTCAGGTGTGAGTGCCTCTCTGTCCAAAACCTACATTCTTCCTGGCGAAACGCTAACGGCTGATATGAGTAAGAAAGTCAGCGGTGACAGCAGCGTTAAGTTTTTCCCGGCCAGTCGCTATGGCGTTGAGGTACCGAGCTTTACGTCGGAATTAAATAAATAAAATAGGGATATGACGGTGAGTAAACAAAGCCGCCTTGCACTTTGTGTCCGCGCCATTCTTTGCGGCACATTACCTCTGGTGTTACTTGATTCAACATCCGTACTGGCGAGGGAGGTCACCTTCGACACGGGGATAATGCAAACGCTGGGGTTGAATAAAGATCTCAACCATTACTTCGCAGAAGCACCACGCTTTTTACCCGGAACCCACTCCGTTTCGGTGAAGGTAAACGGGAAAGAGCGAGGAATGGCTGCAGTTCGTTTCAACAAAGACGGCATGCTTTGCTTTGATAACGATCTCATGGAGTTTGCTGGGCTGATGCCTGTGTCAATAAAGTCCGGTGAGGAGTGTCATGATATTCGGGATAACTATCCTAAAGCCGTCATCAACGCCTTGCCTAACCAGGAGGCCGTTGAACTCTATCTGCCAGCTGAAGCGCTGAACAGTCTGTCGTCGGATATCAAAAACTTCCAGCATGGCGGAACGGCGGCGCTGCTGAACTATTCATTGTTCAGCACCCATAACGACTATGGTGACGATGACAGCAGCCGCTACTCTCAGGCCAGCCTGGAAGCCGGATTCAACACGATGGACTGGGCGCTGCGCAGCCGTTATATCCTGACGGATGACGACGGTAGCCGAAATGCCGAAAGCATTTACACCTATGCAGAGCATGTCTTTACCGCGCAAAAAATGACGATGCAGGTGGGTGAAATCAACGCCATGTCCAACGTATTGAGCGGGGTGCCGATTACCGGCGTTCAGTTTATGCCGACCAGCGGTCTGGCGAGAGCAAGCTCTGGCGTGAGCGTTTCCGGTATTGCCCAGTCTTCCCAGGCACGTGTCGAAATCCGCCAGAACGGTCAACTGGTCTTCAGTACCCTTGTGCCAGCCGGCCCCTTCACGCTGGATGACGTGCCCGTGGTTCGCAACAATGTAGATCTGGACGTCTCGGTGGTGGAATCCGACGGCGCGACTAACCGTTTCATCGTCCCGGCGTCTCAGGTAAGGGCGCGCAACCTTTCACGCCCGCAGGGTCTAACCCTTTCTGTAGGTCAGGTGCGCAGCATCGACAGCGACTATAACGATCCGCTGGTGATGAACATCTCTGACGGCTGGCGTGTCTCTCCGTGGATGAATCTCCTGGCTTCAGGTGCCGCTGCGGAAAACTATCAGGCGGCAGGCGGCAGGACAGAGTTCCTGATAAGCGATGTCTGGACCCTTTCAACGGGTGCGGCAGTCAGCAATGCGAGCTTTGGTGACAGCAGCAGCGGGGTAAAAACCGAGCTGCAAAGTGATTACATCCTGAACGAGTACGTCGGTTTTTCAGGCAGTGCGACGCATTACAGCGGAGAGTATCGCGAACTGGCTGATGCGATGGACGATGATTATCAGGGATATGACAACACCTATTCCGGCAACGTTCGCTTCTCCTCCCCTCTGGCGGGGGTGTTTAGCGCAGGGTTCAACTACAACCAGACCAGCGGTGACGGTGAAGATTCACGTTACCTCTTGCTGTCATGGGGCAAGACCTTTACGTACGCGTCAGTATCCATGAACTGGCAAAGTGCGGTCGGTAATGTCGATGACGATCAGGACAATGAGATGTTCTACGTCAACGTGAGCATCCCGCTCGGCGGCAGTCAGTCCATCAGTACCTATATGCGTAAACAGGGTGATAGCACCTCCTATGGCGCGTCTAACAGCGGCTCGCTGGGAGACAATACGAACTATTACATCTCAGCCGATCGCGATCAGGATTCGAAAGACAACAGCTTCAACGGCAACATCAACACTAACCTGCGCTATACGCAACTGAGCGTGGGGGGCGGAACCAGTGGGGATAATCAGCGGAACTACAATGCGACATTGTCGGGTGGCGTGGCCATGCATAAAGAGGGTGTGACTTTCTCGCCGTATACGATTCAGGACACCTTCGCGATTGCCAGACTGAGCGAGAAGAAGAGCGGCGTTGAAATCTCCACTCCGCAAGGTACCGTCTGGACCGATCCATGGGGCCAGGCCGTGGTACCTTCACTCAACGAATGGCATAACTCCCGCATAGAAATTGATGCTAATAAGCTGCCGCAGAGTATGACGCTGGCTAACGGCACGAAATATATTGCCGCAGGCCATGCCTCGGTCAGCGAGATTGATTTCAAAGTACTCAACAGCCGCCGCGTCATGCTAAGCGTTAAGCAGGCTGACGGTCAGCCCCTGAGTAAAGGGATCTCGATTGTTGATGAGAAAGGTAACTATATCGTGACCACGGTTGATGATGGCCACGTCTTTATTAACGATGCCGATCAGCTGAGTGCGCTCTACGCGCTAGACGGTGACAATAACCGACTGTGTAAGATTGATTACACCCTGGCTGATAAGCGTGACGAAAATGCCTTCTATGAAGAAGTGAACGGAGTCTGCCGATGAACAGTCGACACTTATCGGGCTTAGTGGCCTTGCTGATGCTCGGTGTGACAGGAATAACCCATGCTGAAGAGTGCCAGCTCAGTCTCTCACAGCCGGTGGTGGATTATCATGAGATGCGCCGGGATACGATCGAAACGACGCAGCAGGACTGGCATAAAATGGCCGATCGCGACATCACGGTAAATGTTTTTTGCCCTCAGTCTCAGCAGATGGCGGTGATACTGCGCGGTACAGCGGGAGATAAGGGGCGGTTTCTTTTTGGGCAGTCCGGCGGTGTCGCAGTCAAAATTGACAACATGACCGTCGATGGCAAAAGTTACACCGTGGGTAAAACGGTCGATCAGCTGAATTTTACGCCGGAAAACGGTACACCGACGCCGTTCTATCTACGTAATAACGAGGCGGTGATTGCGCTTGAGAATAACCAGGTCCCTTCCGGCCAGCAGATGAGTTTCAACGTAACGCTCTCACCGGTTCTCAACGAAAGCGCGTTCAGCCATCTGACAGATCAAACTACGCTGGAAAGTGATTTGACCTGGAGCTTATTGACGAAGTAACCCTTCTTTTCGCGGCACCACAGAAAAGCGGAGCTGCAGGGGGAAAATCAACGGCGGTTAACCGCATAAAAAAAGCCGGATGGTATTTGCCATCCGGCTTATTTTTTACACTTCCAGGTAGTTCAGAATACCGTCAGCGGCTTTACGGCCTTCGGCAATCGCGGTAACGACCAGGTCGGAACCGCGAACGATATCACCGCCAGCAAAGATTTTCGGGTTGCTGGTCTGGAACGCGTTTTCGTTGCCTTCCGGCGCAATAACACGACCCTGAGAGTCCAGCTCTACGCTGTGCTTCGCCAGCCACTCCATGCTGTGAGGACGGAAACCGAACGCCATTACTACGGCATCGGCCGGGATAACATGCTCGGAGCCTGCCACGATCTCTGCGCGACGACGACCTTTCGCATCCGGCGCACCCATCTCAGTGCGCGCCATTTTCACGCCGCTCACTTTGCCGTTGGCATTCACTTCAATACCCAGAGGCTGGATGTTGAACTGGAATTCCACGCCCTCTTCACGCGCGTTTTTCACTTCGCGTTTAGAGCCCGGCATGTTCTCTTCGTCACGACGATAGGCGCAGATCACGTGTGCCGCATTCTGGCGAATGGAGGTACGCACGCAGTCCATCGCGGTATCACCCCCGCCCAGCACCACCACGCGTTTGCCTTCCATGCTGACATACGGCTCATCGGCGGTTTCGCCATAGCCCATGATCTGTTTGGTATTGGCAATCAGGAACGGCAGTGCGTCGAATACGCCCGGCGCATCTTCGTTCTCCAGACCACCGCGCATGGACTGATAGGTTCCCACGCCCAGGAAGACGGCGTCGTAATCCTTCAGCAGGTCGTCGAGCTGCACGTCGCGACCGACTTCCACGTTCAGTTTGAACTCAATGCCCATACCGGTGAAGATTTCACGGCGGCGGGTCATGACCTCTTTTTCCAGCTTAAAGGCCGGAATACCGAAGGTCAGCAGACCGCCGATTTCCGGATGGCGGTCAAAGACCACCGCCTTCACGCCGTTACGGGTCAGTACGTCCGCACAGGCCAGGCCCGCCGGGCCCGCACCGATGATCGCCACACGCTTGTCGGTTTGCTTCACGCCGGTCATATCCGGACGCCAGCCCATTTCGAAGGCTTTATCGTTGATATAGCGTTCGATATTACCGATGGTCACCGCGCCAAATTCGTCGTTCAGCGTACAGGAACCTTCACACAGACGATCCTGAGGACACACGCGGCCGCACACTTCCGGCAGGGTGTTTGTCTGGTGAGACAGCTCGGCAGCTTCAAAAATACGTCCTTCGTTGGCCAGTTTCAGCCAGTTCGGGATGTAGTTATGGACCGGACATTTCCATTCGCAGTAAGGGTTACCGCAGGACAGGCAGCGGTCTGCCTGCGCTTTGGCCTGGCCTTCTGAAAACGGCTCATAGATTTCTACAAATTCAATTTTACGGATCTTCAGCGGTTTCTTTGGCGGATCAACACGCTGCAGGTCGATAAACTGGTATACGTTCTGGCTCATCTGAATTCCTTACTGCGCCTGCACACGCAGCTCTGCTGCGCTACGACTACGGTGACCCAACAGGGCTTTAACATCGCTGGACTTCGGTTTAACCAGCGCGAATTTCGCAGAGAACGCCGGCCAGTTGGCCAGGATCTCTTCGCCGCGCGAAGAACCGGTATGCTGCACGTGTTCGGTAATCAGACCGCGCAGGTGTTCTTCGTGGATAGCCAGCGTTTCAACATCCAGCACTTCCACCAGTTCAGGGTTCACGCGTTTGCGGAACTCACCGTCTTCATCCAGGACATAAGCAAAACCGCCCGTCATGCCTGCGCCAAAGTTCACGCCGGTTTTACCCAGGACGCACACAATCCCGCCCGTCATGTATTCACAACCGTTATCACCGATACCTTCAACCACGGTGATGGCACCGGAGTTACGTACGGCAAAACGTTCACCTGCACGACCCGCTGCAAACAGACGACCACCGGTCGCGCCGTACAGACAGGTGTTACCGATGATGCTGGCATCGCAGCTACGGAAGGCTGAACCGACCGGCGGACGCACCGCCAGCAGACCACCCGCCATGCCTTTACCGACATAGTCGTTGGCATCACCGGTCAGATACAGTTCAACGCCGCCGGCGTTCCACACGCCGAAGCTCTGACCCGCGGTACCGCTGAAGTGCGCGGTAATCGGGTCGGCCGCCAGGCCCTGGTCACCGTGCGTTTGCGCGATGTAACCGGAAAGCGATGCACCGACAGAACGATCAGTGTTGCGAATATCAAACCAGAACGTTTTGCTTTGCTTGTCATCCACGTACGGCTTCGCTTGCTGCAGCAGCTGCGCGTTCAGCACGCCATTGTCGAACGGCGGGTTATTCTCGGTGCAGTAGACCGCTTTGCCAGGATGTGGCTCGGCAGTTTCCAGCAACTTAGACAGCTCCAGCTTCTGCTGTTTGGCTGTGAAACCTTCCAGCTCTTTGAGCAGGTCGGTACGGCCAATCAGATCCACCAGGCGTTTCACGCCCAGCTGTGCCATCAGCTCACGGGTTTCGCGGGCGATGAAATCAAAGTAGTTCGTCACTTTGAACGGCAGGCCGTGGTAATGGTTCTTACGCAGCTTCTCGTCCTGGGTTGCAACACCGGTAGCACAGTTGTTCAGGTGGCAAATACGCAGGTATTTACAGCCGAGCGCGACCATAGGGCCCGTGCCGAAACCAAAGCTTTCCGCACCCAGAATCGCCGCCTTGATGATGTCGAGGCCGGTTTTCAGGCCGCCATCCACCTGCAGACGGATCTTATGACGCAGACCGTTAGCCACCAGCGCCTGCTGGGTTTCCACCAGGCCAAGCTCCCACGGACAGCCCGCGTATTTCACGGAGGAGAGTGGGCTTGCCCCGGTACCACCGTCATAACCGGCGATGGTGATCAGGTCCGCATAGGCTTTTGCCACACCGGTCGCGATGGTGCCAACGCCCGGTTCGGAAACCAGCTTCACGGAGATCATCGCTTTCGGGTTGACCTGTTTCAGGTCGAAAATCAGCTGCGCCAGATCCTCGATAGAGTAAATATCGTGATGCGGTGGCGGAGAAATCAGCGTCACACCCGGTACGGAGTAGCGTAATTTGGCGATATACGGCGTGACTTTATCACCCGGTAACTGGCCGCCTTCGCCCGGTTTTGCACCCTGAGCGACTTTAATCTGAATCACGTCGGCGTTAACCAGATACGCTGGCGTGACGCCAAAGCGACCGGATGCAACCTGCTTGATACGTGAGACTTTGTTGGTGCCATAACGGGCAGGGTCTTCACCACCTTCACCGGAGTTTGAATTGCCGCCGATGCTGTTCATCGCTTCAGCCAGCGCTTCGTGAGCTTCCGGGCTGAGCGCACCGATGGACATTGCCGCGGTGTCAAAGCGTTTAAACAGTTCAGTGGCAGGCTCAACGTCGTCAATGCTGACGGCTTCATCACCCGGGTTCAGCGCCAGCAGGTCACGCAGCGTCGCCGCCGGACGGCTGTTCACCAGTTCAGCATACTGCTGGTAATCGCTGTACTCGCCGCTCTGAACGGCCTGTTGCAGCGTACGCACCACGTCCGGGTTATAAGCGTGATATTCACCGCCGTGGACATACTTCAGCAGACCACCTTGATCCAGCGGCTTACGTGCCAGCCAGGCGCGTTTCGACAGGTTCATCAGATCCTGCTGGAAGTCAGCGAATCCAGCACCGCCGATACGGCTGATAACGCCCTGGAAGCAAAGTGTCGCCACGTCGTCATGCAGACCGACCGCTTCAAACAGCTTCGAGCAGCGGTAGGAGGCGATGGTCGAGATGCCCATTTTGGACATGATTTTGTACAGGCCTTTGTTGATGCCGTTACGGTAGTTCAGCATCACCGTGCGGTAATCTTTGTCGATAGCACGGGTATCCACGAGACGCGCCAGCGTTTCGTAGGCCAGGTACGGGTAAATAGCCGTCGCACCAAAGCCTAACAGCACGGCAAAGTGGTGCGGATCGCGGGCGCTGGCGGTTTCAACAATGATGTTGGCGTCGCAGCGCAGGCTCTTATCGACCAGACGCGTCTGGATAGCACCCACCGCCATGGGGGCCGGTACCGGCAGACGGTTTTTCGCAATATTGCGGTCAGAGAGCACCAGCAGAACGGTACCGTTACGCACCATCTGTTCCGCTTTGTCACACAGCGCGTTCACCGTCTCTTCGAGGGTCGCTTCGGTCACGTCGAAAGTGATATCGAGCGTGTCGGCGCGGTAGTGATCCTCTTTCAGGGTGGTGAGCTGTTTGAAATCAGAGTACAGCAGGATCGGCGATTTAAAGGTCAGGCGGTGCGCCTGGCCTTCAGCTTCGCAGAAGACGTTCATCTCGCGACCGATGCTGGTGGCCAGTGACATCACGTGTGCTTCACGCAGCGGATCGATTGGCGGGTTGGTCACCTGCGCAAACTGCTGACGGAAGTAATCATAAATGATGCGTGGCTGGCTGGAGAGCACGGCAAACGGGGTATCGTCACCCATGGAGCCGACCGCTTCCTGGCCATTTTCACCGAGTACGCGGATCACGGAATCCAGCTCTTCGGCGCTGTAGTTAAACTGTTTCTGGAAGCTGGCGAGCGTATCGTCGTCCAGCTCACGACTGCCCACTTCTTCATCCGGCAGATCTTCGAATGGCACCAGGCGACGAACGTTTTTCTCCATCCACTCTTTGTACGGATGGCGGCTCTTCAGATCGTTATCGGTTTCAGCAGAGTGCAGAATGCGCCCACCGCGGGTGTCGATAACCATCAGCTCGCCCGGGCCAACGCGGCCTTTCTCAACCACTTCGTCAGGCTGGTAATCCCAGATACCGACTTCAGAGGCGCAGGTGATGAGCTTATCTTTGGTGATGACGTAGCGTGCCGGACGCAGACCGTTACGGTCCAGGTTACAGGCAGCAAAGCGACCGTCGGACATAACGATGCCCGCCGGGCCATCCCACGGCTCCATGTGCATGGAGTTAAAGTCGAAGAACGCACGCAGCTCTGGATCCATATCCGGGTTGTTCTGCCATGCCGGTGGCACGAGCAGACGCATGGCGCGCACGATATCCATACCGCCTGCCAGCAGCAGCTCCAGCATGTTATCCATGGAGCTGGAGTCAGAGCCAGTTTCGTTAACGAACGGCGCGGCATCGTGCAGGTCAGGGATCAGTGGCGTCTGGAACTTATAGGTACGAGCACGCGCCCACTGGCGGTTACCGGTAATGGTATTGATCTCGCCGTTGTGCGCCAGGTAGCGGAACGGCTGTGCCAGCGGCCAGCGAGGGACGGTGTTGGTGGAGAAGCGCTGGTGGAAGAGGCAGATGGCCGATTCCAGACGCAGGTCCGCCAGGTCCAGGTAGAAGCGCGGCAGGTCAGCCGGCATACACAGACCTTTATAGATGTTCACCAGGTTAGAGAGGCTACAGACGTAGAACTCCTTGTCGTCCTGGAGACGTTTTTCAATGCGACGACGGGCGATAAACAGACGGCGTTCCATATCACGCGGACGCCAGCCCGCAGGGGCATTAACAAAAATCTGTTCAATTCGAGGCAGCGAGGAGAGGGCGATTTCGCCGAGTACCCCTTCGTTGGTTGGCACATCGCGCCAGCCAACAATAGACAGGGTTTCACGTTGAAGTTCTTCTTCGACGATGCGGCGTGAGGCGGCAGCTTTTTCAGGATCCTGATTCAGGAACAGCATACCGACAGCGTAGTTTTTGGCTAAACGCCAGCCGCGCTCTTCCGCAACGATACGGAAGAAACGATCCGGTTTTTGCAGCAGCAGACCGCAACCGTCGCCGGTTTTACCATCAGCAAGGATGGCACCACGGTGCTGCATGCGGGCCAGTGCGTGAATAGCAGTACGCACTACCTTGTGGCTAGGTTCGCCTTCTATGTGGGCGATCAGGCCGAAACCACAGTTATCCTTCTCAAGGGATTTATCGTACAACATATCAGTGAACCTCCCCAGGCTCGTCGGGCTTCCCACTGAACCGTGGCGCACAGGCACAGAAAGAGCATGGCGACGGGGTTTGCGTTTCATACGCGTACCTCGCATTCGCCCTCTTTTTCATCCTTTCGCGCAGGTAAACAAGTTTGAGGACTTGCTTCAGAGGGAATCTCAATTACTGCATAAATATGATGAGCAGGCTGCTCATCCAGAAAGCTTCCAGCGGATTTCCAACTTATCGGGAATTGGTACACAGGTCAAATGGCAATCTTATTTATACAAAAATGTGCTAAAGAGCTGTTAACTATTTGTATATAAAAGAAATTCAACTCTATTTACAACGTTTGTAAGCTGTGGTGAGACGCAGCGGAGTGTGATCTGACTCACTATATGAAAGCGGTATTATCGATGTAGCGTGCTGAATAGCCGTTTTTTAGCAGAATAATTCTCTACGATGAAATGCAAACCCGCATAAAGTCACTGTTTTTCAGTGCTGACGCTATAAGTGAAAAAAACAATCAGAACATAAGGAAAAGTAATCACAACTGGCGTGAATGAAATTGCAGTAATCCTGAGTATTTATTCATAGAGATAAAGGCCGTCCAGGGCGATTGATCCAGGTCATCGCCGACAGAGGCTAAAAATGGCAGGCTTGTCCCCTTTCTTTGGGACGGTCTATCAGATTATGCAGTTACAGAAATTAGTCAATATGTTTGGTGGGGATCTTTTGCAGCGTTATGGGCAAAAGGTTCACAAGCTGACGCTGCATGGCGGTTTTAGCTGCCCGAACCGTGACGGGACGATCGGGCGCGGTGGCTGTACTTTCTGTAATGTGGCGTCTTTTGCTGACGAAGCGCAGCAGCATCGTTCCATCGTCGAACAGCTGTCCCATCAGGCGAGTCTGGTCAACCGTGCGAAACAGTATCTGGCCTATTTCCAGGCCTACACCAGCACATGGGCGGAAGTACAGGTCTTGCGTTCCATGTATCAGCAGGCGGTAAGCCAGGCCAGTATCGTAGGGCTGTGTGTGGGCACCCGCCCGGACTGCGTGCCGGAAGCGGTACTGGACCTGCTCAGCGAGTACAAGGAGCAGGGGTATGAGATCTGGCTGGAGCTGGGCCTGCAAAGTGCGCACGACAAAACTCTGCACCGCATCAACCGTGGACATGACTTCGCCTGTTACCAGCGCACCACACGTCTCGCGCGTGAGCGTGGGCTAAAGGTGTGCTCGCACCTGATTGTCGGCCTGCCAGGCGAAGGGCAGCAGCACGGTCTTGAGACACTGGAAAAGGTGGTCGAAACCGGTGTAGACGGAATTAAGCTGCATCCACTGCACATCGTAAAGGGCAGTATCATGGCCAAAGCCTGGGAAGCCGGGCGCTTAACCGGTATTGAGCTTGATGCGTATACGATGACGGCGGGGGAGATGATTCGGCACACCCCGCCGGAGATTGTCTACCACCGCATCTCCGCCAGCGCCCGCCGTCCAACGCTTCTTGCACCGCTCTGGTGTGAGAACCGCTGGACGGGGATGGTGGAAATCGACCGTTATCTGCAAGAGCACGGCGTACAGGGATCGGCGCTTGGTCGCCCCTGGGTTCCCCGCTTACCGGCGGCGACCGCCTAACAGGCTCCCCAGCATGCCGCGTACAATCTGATTCGTGACCTGACGCGCTGCACTTTTCGCCATGGTCTGCACGACGCCATCGCGTTTGCCGCCGCGTGGTCCGGTTGTACCAAACAGGATATCCTTAAGCCCGCCCAGGATGCCGTCGTCCACGGCAACAGACTGGCCTTTGGCGGTAGGCGCGTCCTGGGATTCGGTGGTGGCCTGTACCCCTTTTTGCAGCATCTCGAATGCCGACTCGCGATCCACGTCGTCCTCATACTTACCATACAGCGGGGAGCGGTTAATCAGGCCGTTGCGTTCATCGTCCGTCACGGGTCCCATCCGGGAGCAAGGGGCAATCACCATTGCGCGTTCCACAACGGACGGGCTGCCTTTTGCATCCAGGAAAGAGATAAGCGCTTCACCGGTGCCCAACGCCTGGATGGCCGCTTCGGTATCAAATGCCGGGTTCGCTCGCATGGTTTGTGCGGCGGCTTTGACGGCCTTCTGATCTTTCGGTGTAAAGGCGCGCAGGGCATGCTGTACGCGGTTGCCGAGCTGTCCCAGCACGTTGTCAGGAATATCGGACTGGTTTTGCGAAACAAACCAGACGCCGACGCCTTTAGAGCGGATCAGGCGGATCACCTGTTCAATCTTATCCAGCAGAACCTGTGGCGCATCGTTAAACAGCAGGTGCGCCTCGTCGAAGAAGAAGACCAGCTTGGGTTTGTCGAGATCGCCGGCTTCAGGTAACTGCTCGTACAGTTCAGAGAGCATCCACAGCAGGCTGGCGGCGTAGAGCTTCGGCATCTGGTAAAGCTTCTCTGAGCTCAGAATATTGATGATGCCTTTCCCGTTGCTGTCGGTGCGCATCCAGTCCTTGATATCCAGCATCGGCTCGCCAAAGAAATGTTCGGCACCCTGTTGCTCCAGGGTCAGTAACCCGCGCTGGATGGCACCGACTGAGGCGCTGCTGATATTACCGTACTGGTTCTGGAACGATTTGGCGTTATCACCGATGTACTGGGTAATGGCCCGCAGATCTTTGAAATCAAGCAGCAGCAGACCCTGGTCGTCGGCAATACGGAAGATGATGTTCAGTACACCGGACTGCACGTCGTTGAGGTTGAGCAGACGAGCCAGCAGCAGCGGACCGAGATCGGAGACGGTTGCACGTACCGGGTGACCTTTCTCACCAAAGATATCCCATAACACGACCGGATTGTTGTGCGGTGTCCAGTCCGTGATGCCGATATTTTTGAGTCGGTCGAGCAGTTTTTCGGACGGAGTGCCTTCCTGAGCCACACCGGTTAAATCGCCTTTTACATCGGCCATAAAGACCGGTACGCCGATCTCTGAAAGCGACTCTGCCAGTTTCTGCAGGGTCACGGTTTTCCCCGTCCCGGTGGCCCCGGTGATGAGACCGTGACGGTTGGCCATCGCGGGCAGTAAAAACAGCTCTTTGTCCAGCGTGCGGGCAATTAACAATGGTGTACTCATAATGCGCTTCCTCTCTTAGTCCTCGGTCGAGTATAGGCAACCTGACGGCAAAATGGCTGAGTAAATTGCTGACTTTGCGGCGCATTATCCAGCGCGGACTATGCTTTTGCATACGGTTCACAAAATTTTGGAAAACTATGTCCAGATTCTTCTTTAACGATCGCAAACAGCTGGTCAATGACGCCATCGAAGGCATACTGATTTCGGCACCACACGCTAATCTCGTCAAACTTGATATCGACCCGGCCATTCGGGTGGTGGCGCGCAGCGACTGGGATAAAAGCCGGGTGGCGGTTATTTCAGGCGGTGGCTCTGGTCACGAACCTGCACACGCCGGGTTTGTCGGCAAAGGGATGCTCACGGCAGCGGTGTGCGGGGATCTTTTTGCTTCGCCGAGCGTTGATGCGGTGCTGAACGCTATTGTGGCGGTAACGGGCGATCGGGGTTGTCTGCTGATCGTGAAAAATTACACCGGCGACCGGCTTAATTTCGGCCTGGCGGCAGAAAAAGCCAAGCGTTATGGCCTGAAGGTCGAGATGGTCATTGTCGCCGATGATATTGCCCTGCCGGATAACAAGCAGCCGCGCGGTATCGCCGGTACGGCACTGGTTCATAAAATCGCGGGCTATGCGGCAGAGCACGGCAAATCACTGACCGAGGTGCGCGATATCGCGCAACAGGCTTGCGATAATCTCTGGAGCCTGGGCGTGGCAATGCAAACCTGTAACCTGCCGGGCAGTGATGATGAAGAGGGGCGGATCAGGCAGGGGCACGTGGAGCTGGGGCTCGGGATCCACGGCGAGCCTGGTGCCTCGGTTGTCGATACGCAAAACAGCAAAGCCATTATCGACACGCTGGTCGAGCCGCTCAAAGCGCAGGCCGGTAACGGGCGTTTTGCGGTGCTTATCAATAACCTCGGCGGCGTGTCGGCGCTGGAGATGGCGTTGCTCACCAAAGAGCTGGCCCACTCGGCGCTGAAAGAGAATATCGCTTATCTGATTGGTCCGGCACCGCTGGTGAGTGCCCTGGATATGAAAGGCTTTTCGCTGACGTTGCTGAAGCTTAACGATCTGTTCGAAAAAGCTCTCCATGAAGAGGTGGAGACGTTGGGCTGGCAGAAGCCGGTGGCGTTTGCGCCGCTGCGCGTGCAGGAACATAGCGCGATCCATGACCGCGTGGAATATACCGCCTCGGACAATCCACGGGTCGCAGAGATCGTCTCCACGGTCACGCAGACGCTGATCCAGCTGGAAAACCGCCTCAATGCGCTGGATGCCAAAGTGGGTGATGGCGATACGGGCTCTACCTTTGCGCAAGGGGCGCGGGATATTGCGCAGCGTCTGGAGAAGAAACAGCTTCCGCTAAATGATGTGTCGACGCTGTTGCTGCTGGTTGGCGAGCGGCTGGCAACGGTTATGGGGGGCTCAAGCGGTGTGCTGATGTCGATCTTCTTTACCGCTGCCGGGCAGACGTTGCACGACGGTCAGCCGTTGCCGGAAGCGCTCTTAAGCGGGCTGGCGCAGATGAAGCAGTATGGTGGGGCAGATCTTGGCGATCGCACCTTGATCGATGCCCTGCAACCGGCGCTGGAGGCATTGCAGAAAGGCGACCTTCAGGCTGCTGCGCAGGCTGCGAACGCGGGCGCTGAGGCGACAGCGAATATGGTGAAAGCGGGTGCCGGACGTTCGTCGTATGTCAACAAAGAGAACCTGGAGGGTGTGACCGACCCGGGGGCCGTGGCGGTGGCAGAGGTGTTCAAGGCAATGACCGCAGCAAAACGGTAGCGTTTTGAGTATTCCACCCTCTCCCGACGGGAGAGGGTGGAGATGCGTGCAATCAGGCCGCACGCACCCCGCGCGTTCACATCAAAAATCCGCTTTCAACACCACGCGATAACGGGCTTTACCGTCACGCACATGCTGGATAGCTTCGTTGATTTTAGACATCGGATACAGTTCGGTGGTGGGCGCCACTTTAGTGCGTCCGGCAAACTTCATCAGTTTGCGCAATTCGAACGGCGTACCGGTTGCGGAACCGGAGACGCTGCGATCCCCCCCGATCAGCGTAAACGCAGGCACCGGCAGCGGTTTCATCACTGCACCGACGGTGTGGAAGTTACCGCCGTGGGCCAGCGCTTCAAAGTACGGTTGCCAGTCGAGATCGACGTTAACAGTATTGATGATCAGATCAAACTGACCTGCCAGCGATTTAAGCGCTTGCGGATCGCGGCTGTTGACTACCTTATCCGCCCCCATCGCCAGCACTTCTTTCTCTTTGGCCGGGTTCGAGCTAAACGCCGTGACTTCACAGCCCATCGCGTGCAGCAGTTTGATTGCGATATGGCCCAGACCACCAATCCCGATGACACCCACACGGCTGGTGGCGGTGACATGATGCATCAGCAGCGGTTTGAATACGGTGATACCGCCGCACAGCAGCGGACCGGCAGATTCGATATCAATGCTGTCCGGCAGGGGAATAACCCATTGCCAGTCGGCACGCAGTTTATCGGCGAAACCGCCTTTGTTCAGAATGGTAGGGACTGCGCCTTCGAGGCAGTTGATTTGGTTACCGCTGATACAGGCATCGCAGTGACCACAGCTGCGCGCCGTCCAGCCAATACCCACGCGCTGGCCGACCTTCAGCCCTTTGTCCTGTGCGGCGCTACCGAGCGCCACAACGCGGCCAATGACTTCGTGGCCAGCAATCAGTGGATACTGTGAGAAGCCCCATTCATTGTCGATCATGGAGAGATCGGAGTGGCAGATCCCGCAGTAATCAACCTGCACTTCGACGTCTTCTGCTTTTAGGTCGCCCGCATCGTATTCGTACAGCTCAAGTTCTGCACCCGCCTGCGGTGCGGCGTAGCTTTTTATCTTCGACATCGTGTTTCCCCCGTTATGGTGTGAACTGAGAGTGTAGAGCATTCAGTTTACAGTCGCTTAACAGAAGAGGGCAGGAATGCCCTTTACAGAGTTTTCAGCATCCTGACTTCGCAATCGACGTGGCCGGTACAGCCCAGCGGCGCATCAATATGCGTAAAGCCCAGATGTTCATACAGGCCAATGGCCTCTTTGAGGAAGGCGGTTGTTTCCAGGTAACAGCGTTTAAAACCCTGAGTACGCGCATGTTCAAGGGCGATAAGCGCCAGCTTTTTCGCCAGCCCTTGCCCGCGTACCGACGGCAGGAAATACATTTTTTGCAGTTCGCAGATATCCGGCTCGCTGCAGCTTAAAGGCGCCACGCCACCGCCGCCCACCACCTGACCGTTCTGCTCAATAACCCAATAGGCGTAGCCCGGCTGGCTGTACAGCTGAAACAGCTCATCCAGATTCGGGTCGGCAACGGTATAGCCTTTGTCGGCGGTCAGGCCATACTCAGCGGAAACCGTTCGGATAACGGCGGCAATAGCCGGGTTGTCCTGCTCAGTGATCCGACGCATCGTCGTCGCGACGGGGGTAATCACGCTCATAGTCTTACTCATTACAAAAATTGACATACAACTGCTGTTAATAGCACCGCAGTAAAGGGAGCGCAAGCGAGGAGTTTTCAGGAAGGATACCCCTTACGCCCTGAAGCGTAAGGGGTAAAAGCATTACAGAGCTGCAATAACCGCCTGCTGCTCGATCAGTTTGGTCTTAGCATCGGCGAAGGCAACCAGACGCTCACGCTCTTTCGCGATAACCGCTTCCGGCGCACGGGCAACAAAGCCTTCGTTCGCCAGTTTGCTTTCGATTTTGCCAATTTCCACATCGACCTTAGCCACTTCTTTTGCCAGACGAGCCAACTCAGCGTCTTTGTCGATAAGACCTGCCATCGGGATCAGCAGTTCGGCGCCGTCGATGATTTTGGTCACGGATACCGGACCTTTGTCATCCGCAGGCAGCACGGTGATGCTTTCCAGACGCGCCATGGTTTTCAGGAAGGTGTTGTTCTCGGTGACACGGCGAACAGCAGCCTCACTGCAACCGCGCAGCAGCAGCTCCAGAGGTTTGCCCGGGGCGATGTTCATTTCGGCACGGATATTACGTACCGCCACGATCGCCTGTTTCAGCCATTCGGTATCGGCTGACGCCGCTTCATCGACCTTCGCTGCATCGAATTCCGGGAACGGCTGCAGCATGATGGTGTCGGCGTTGATGCCGGCAATCACTTTCACACGCTGCCAGATGGTTTCGGTGATGAATGGAATAATCGGGTGCGCCAGACGCAGCAGACCTTCGAGAACGGTAATCAGCGTGTTGCGCGTACCGCGCAGTTCCGCTTCAGAACCGCCGTTCATTACCGGTTTTGCCAGCTCCAGGTACCAGTCACAGAACTGGTTCCAGGTGAATTCATACAGAATGCCCGCCGCGATATCGAAGCGGTAGCTGTCCAGCGCTTCGCGGAAGGCTTTTACCGTCTGGTTGAACTCTGCCAGGATCCAGCGATCGGCCAGAGACAGGGTCATCTCGCCGCCGTTGAAGCCGCAATCCTGATCTTCGGTGTTCATCAGCACGAAGCGGCTGGCGTTCCACAGCTTGTTACAGAAGTTACGGTAACCTTCCAGGCGCTTCATGTCCCAGTTGATGTCACGACCGGTTGAAGCCAGTGCCGCCAGAGTGAAACGCAGGGCATCAGTACCGTGTGGTTCGATCCCATTCGGGAACTGTTTCTCAGTACGCTTGCGGATCTTCTCTGCCAGCTGCGGTTGCATCATGTTGCCGGTACGTTTTTCCAGCAGCTCTTCGAGGGAGATACCGTCAACCATGTCCAGCGGGTCGATAACGTTACCCTTGGACTTGGACATCTTCTGGCCTTCGTCGTCACGAATCAGACCGGTCATGTAGACGGTATGGAACGGAACCTGTGGCTTGCCGTTTTCATCTTTGATGAAGTGCATGGTCATCATGATCATGCGGGCGATCCAGAAGAAGATGATGTCGAAGCCGGACACCATCACGCTGGTTGGGTGGAACTGACGCAGCGCGTTGGTGTTCTCCGGCCAGCCCAGCGTGGAGAAGGTCCACAGTGCGGAGGAGAACCAGGTGTCCAGTACGTCTTCGTCCTGACGCAGGGCAACATCGGCACTCAGGTTGTTCTCCTGACGAACTTCATCTTCGCTGCGGCCAACATAGACGTTGCCTTCGCTGTCGTACCAGGCCGGGATACGGTGGCCCCACCACAGCTGACGGGAGATACACCAGTCCTGAATATCACGCATCCAGGAGAAGTACATGTTTTCATACTGCTTCGGCACGAACTGGATGTCGCCGTTCTCAACCGCTTCAACAGCCGGTTTCGCCAGCACGTCGGCGCGCACGTACCACTGGTCGGTCAGCATTGGCTCGATAACAACACCCCCACGGTCACCGTACGGCACGGTCAGATCGTGAGGTTTGATCTCTTCCAGCAGGCCGAGTGCATCCACTGCAGCGACAATCGCTTTACGCGCGGCAAAACGTTCCATTTTCTGGAATTCAGCCGGAATGTCGCTGGAGTAAACGTCGGATTCGTTACCTTTGGTGTCATACACTTCCGCGCTTTCACGGATATCACCGTCGAACGTCAGAATGTTGATCATTGGCAGGGCGTGACGACGACCCACTTCGTAGTCGTTGAAGTCGTGTGCCGGGGTGATTTTCACACAGCCGGTGCCTTTTTCCATGTCGGCGTGTTCATCGCCCACAACGGGAATGCGGCGGTTAACCAGCGGCAGCACCACGAATTTACCAATCAGATCTTTATAACGCGGATCTTCCGGGTTAACGGCCACGCCGGTATCGCCCAGCAGGGTTTCCGGACGGGTGGTCGCTACCACCAGATAATCTTTACCGTCTGCCGTTTTAGCGCCGTCGGCCAGCGGATAGCGGATATGCCACATGGAGCCTTTAGACTCACGGTTTTCCACTTCCAGGTCGGAGATAGCGGTGCGCAGTTTAGGGTCCCAGTTTACCAGGCGCTTGCCACGGTAAATCAGGTCTTCTTTGTACAGACGGACAAACACTTCTTTAACGGCGTTGGAAAGGCCTTCGTCCATGGTGAAGCGCTCGCGCTCCCAGTCCACGGAGTTGCCAAGACGGCGCATCTGACGGGTGATGGTACCGCCGGATTCTGCTTTCCACTGCCAGATTTTATCGATGAACGCGTCGCGACCGTAGTCGTGGCGGGTTTTACCTTCTTCAGCGGCAATTTTACGCTCAACCACCATCTGGGTCGCGATACCCGCGTGGTCAGTCCCCGCCTGCCACAGGGTGTTTTTGCCCTGCATGCGCTGGTAGCGGATCATGGTATCCATGATGGTCTGCTGGAAGGCATGACCCATATGCAAACTGCCGGTGACGTTCGGCGGTGGGATCATGATGCAGAAGGACTCTTTGCTTTCATCGCCGTTAGGCTTGAAATAGCCCTGCTGTTCCCAGTGCTCGTAAAGCGGCTGTTCGATATCGCGTGGGTTATATGTCTTTTCCATTATTTCCAGGTTGCCGTATTCAGGTTAAAACCAGCCAGGCGGTACGCTTTATAGCGTTCGCGCGCCAGTTGTTTCAAAGATTCTTCGTAAGGGACAAAGTCTACCACTTCTGTGAAAGCGGTGGCAAAATCTGCAAAATCTATCCGCAGGCTAATCAGAATATCGCGCGCGCTGCTGTTGCGCTTTTGCGGCCAGGCAATCTCTACCGGTGCGCCGCCACGAGGGCCTTCGCCAGACAGATTATGCGGAACAAAACTCTCCGGCGGGCGTGCCCAGAGTGCTTCGTCAAGGCGGATGGCCTGCTGCTCATCTTCGCAGGCAATCAGAACGCGTTTACCTGCGCGCCAACGTTCTGCGGCAATTTCACACACCAGCTGTTCAACTGCGCTGAGGCCGTCCTGATGGGTGTCGTTGTCCAGAAGGTAGAACGTTGCATTCTTCATATATGGGGCTTCTTGTTGTGGATTTAAATGCAAGGCCGGGCTGACCCGGCCTACAAACGGCATCTTTCCGTAGGCCCGGTAAGCGTAGCGCTACCGGGCATCTGACGGCAATTACTCTTCGCCGTTAAAACCCGCACGATTGAGCAGGAACTGCGACAGTAACGCGACCGGACGACCGGTTGCGCCTTTGGCCTTACCGGAACGCCAGGCGGTACCTGCGATATCCAGATGCGCCCAGTTGTACTTACGGGTAAAGCGCGCCAGGAAGCAGCCCGCAGTAATTGCCCCGCCAGGACGACCGCCGATGTTCGCCATATCGGCGAAATTAGACTCCAGCTGTTCCTGGTACTCGTCACCCAGCGGCAGACGCCATGCGCGGTCGCCGGCCTGTTCGGACGCGCCAATCAGCTCGTGCGCCAGAGGATTGTGGTTCGACATCAGCCCTGTGATGTGATGGCCCAGCGCAATCACACAGGCACCGGTCAGCGTGGCCACGTCAATGACCGCTTCAGGCTCGAAGCGCTCAACGTAGGTCAGCACGTCGCACAGCACCAGACGGCCCTCGGCGTCGGTGTTCAGCACTTCAACGGTCTGGCCGGACATGGTCGTCAGAACATCACCCGGACGGTACGCACGACCGCCAGGCATGTTTTCACAGCCCGCCAGCACGCCAATGACGTTAATCGGCAACTGAAGTTCTGCCACCATACGCATCACGCCATACACTGCTGCTGCACCACACATGTCGTACTTCATCTCGTCCATGCCTTCGGCAGGCTTGATGGAGATACCGCCGGAATCGAAGGTCAGACCCTTACCAACCAGCACAATCGGACGCGCATCTTCAGACGGGTTACCTTTGTACTCGATAACCGACATCAGCGACTCATTCTGGGAGCCGTTGCCGACTGCCAGATAGGAGTGCATTCCCAGCTCTTTCATCTGCTGTTCGCCGATGACGCGGGTGATGACATTCTTACTGTAGGCGTCAGCCAGCTGACGTGCCTGAGAGGCCAGATACGCTGCGTTGCAGATGTTAGGCGGCATATTGCCCAGATCTTTTGCGGCTTTAATCCCGGCAGCAATCGCCAGACCGTGCTGGATAGCGCGTTCACCACTGGTCAGCTCGCGACGGGTCGGTACGTTAAAGACCATCTTACGCAGCGGACGACGTGGCTCGCTTTTGTTGGTTTTCAGCTGGTCGAAGCTGTACAGGCTCTCTTTTGCCGTTTCGACCGCCTGACGCACTTTCCAGTAGGTGTTACGGCCTTTGACGTGCAGCTCGGTCAGGAAGCAAACGGCTTCCATTGAGCCGGTATCATTCAGCGTATTAATCGTTTTCTGAATAACCTGCTTATACTGACGTTCATCCAGCTCGCGCTCTTTACCGCAGCCAATCAGCAGAATACGTTCAGACAGTACGTTTGGAACATGGTGCAGTAACAGCGTCTGCCCAGGTTTGCCTTCCAGTTCGCCACGGCGCAGCAGGGCGCTGATGTAGCCATCACTGATCTTATCGAGTTGCTCGGCGATCGGGGAGAGTCGGCGTGGTTCAAAGACGCCCACAACGATGCAGGCACTCCGCTGTTTCTCCGGGCTACCGCTTTTTACACTGAACTCCATGCACTACGCTCCTGAATCTTAAAGACAACAGCGGCTGCTACAGATAGAATTGAAACCTTTCGTAACTCATGTCCGCTGTTGTGGTGACTTCGTGTTAATCTTACGTTACTACGGTTTCGACACGTCAGAAAAAGTCCTGAAGCGTGAATCCGCCGGATGTTTTAATCTTAGCGATGATTTCGACGACTCAAGAGAATAAATGACGTTTAAGCCATGAAACAAGCGATTTTCCAGCAAAGAGACGGGTTTTTACGGGCGTATTTAAAGTGATAATCATAAGATATCTGGTGCGGGAGACGCTCAAAAGCCAGCTGGCGATCCTCTTCATCCTGCTGCTGATTTTTTTCTGTCAGAAGCTGGTCAGGATCCTCGGTGCGGCCGTTGACGGCGAAATTCCTACGAATCTGGTGCTTTCCCTGCTTGGTTTAGGGATCCCGGAAATGGCGCAGCTTATCCTGCCGCTAAGTCTTTTCCTCGGTCTGCTCATGACGCTCGGCAAGCTTTATACCGAGAGTGAAATCACCGTGATGCACGCCTGCGGCTTGAGTAAAGCCGTACTGGTGAAAGCCGCTATGGTTCTGGCGCTTTTCACAGGTATCGTTGCGGCGGTGAATGTGATGTGGGCGGGCCCAACGTCTTCCCGTCACCAGGATGAAGTGCTGGCAGAAGCCAAAGCAAACCCGGGTATGGCCGCACTGGCGCAGGGCCAGTTCCAGCAGGCGACGGACGGGAATTCTGTTCTCTTTATCGAAAGCGTGGATGGTAGCCGCTTTAACGATGTGTTCCTTGCTCAGCTCCGCACCAAAGGGAATGCCCGTCCTTCCGTCGTGGTGGCCGATTCGGGTCAACTGTCACAGCGTAAAGATGGCTCTCAGGTGGTGACGCTGAATAAAGGCACGCGCTTCGAAGGCACTGCGATGCTGCGCGATTTCCGCATCACCGATTTCCAGAACTACCAGGCCATTATTGGTCACCAGACCGTGGCGCTCGATCCAAGTGATACCGAGCAAATGGATATGCGCACCCTGTTCAATACGGACAACAACCGTGCGCGTGCCGAACTGCACTGGCGTATCACGCTAGTATTCGCCGTATTTATGATGGCTCTGATGGTCGTTCCGCTGAGCGTGGTTAACCCACGTCAGGGACGCGTGCTGTCAATGTTGCCAGCCATGCTGCTGTACCTGGTGTTCTTCCTGTTGCAGACCTCAATTAAGTCTAACGGTGGTAAGGGTAAAATTGACCCGTTCGTCTGGACCTGGGTGGTCAATGGTCTGTATCTGCTGCTGGCGGTGGGACTCAACCTGTGGGATACGGTGCCTGTGCGTCGCATTCGTGCCCGCTTCTCGCGTAAAGGAGCCCTCTAATGCAGGCGTTTGGCGTTCTTGACCGCTATATCGGTAAAACTATTTTTTCCACCATCATGATGACGTTGTTCATGCTGGTGTCGCTCTCCGGCATTATCAAATTTGTCGATCAGTTGAAAAAAGCCGGGCAGGGGAGCTATGACGCGCTGGGTGCGGGCATGTATACCCTGCTCAGCGTGCCAAAAGATGTGCAGATCTTCTTCCCGATGGCAGCCCTGCTGGGTGCGCTGTTGGGCTTAGGGATGCTGGCACAGCGCAGTGAACTGGTTGTTATGCAGGCTTCGGGCTTCACCCGTATGCAGGTTGCGCTGTCGGTGATGAAAACCGCGATCCCGCTGGTGCTGTTGACCATGGCAATTGGCGAGTGGGTGGCACCGCAGGGTGAGCAGATGGCGCGTAACTATCGTGCGCAGGCGATGTACGGTGGCTCATTGCTCTCAACGCAGCAAGGGTTGTGGGCAAAAGATGGTGACAGCTTCGTCTATATCGAACGTGTGAAGGGCGATGACGAACTGGGGGGCGTGAGTATTTACACCTTCAATAACGATCGTCGTTTGCTCTCCGTGCGTCACGCCTCTTCGGCCAAGTTTGACGCCGAGCATAAGCAGTGGCGGTTGTCGCAGGTGGATGAGTCAGACCTGACCGATCCAAAACAGATCTCCGGCTCTCAGACGGTGTCGGGCATGTGGAAAACCAAACTCACGCCGGACAAACTCGGCGTGGTGGCGCTGGATCCTGACGCTCTCTCCATCAGTGGTTTGCACAACTACGTGAAATACCTGAAGTCGAGCGGACAGGACGCCGGACGTTATCAGCTCAACATGTGGAGCAAAATCTTCCAGCCGTTGTCCGTGGCGGTGATGATGCTGATGGCACTGTCGTTTATCTTTGGCCCGTTGCGTAGCGTGCCGATGGGCGTGCGCGTGGTGACCGGGATCAGCTTCGGCTTTGTATTCTACGTTCTCGATCAGATCTTCGGCCCGCTGACGCTGGTTTATGGTATTCCGCCTGTTATCGGCGCGCTGCTGCCGAGCGCCAGCTTCTTCCTGATCAGCCTCTGGCTGATGCTGAAACGCTCCTGACAGACCTCTCCTCGCTTCCGGAGAACCGGAAGCGAGGCTAATCTCCTGTTTCACCCCGCACTTTTTCTCACAACCTTCAACGCCCCGCCGCGAATTTGAGTATTATTGAGCGATAAAGTCGTGAAGGGATCCTCTATGAAGCAAATTCGAATGCTGGCCCAGTACTACGTCGATCTGATGATGAAGCTTGGGCTGGTGCGTTTCTCCATGCTGCTGGCACTGGCGCTGGTCGTTCTGGCCATTGTCGTGCAGATGGCCGTAACCATGGTTCTGCACGGTCAGGTCGAGAGTATCGACGTGATCCGCTCCATCTTCTTTGGCTTGCTGATTACACCCTGGGCGGTCTATTTCCTCTCCGTGGTGGTTGAACAACTGGAGGAGTCCCGTCAGCGCCTGTCAAAACTGGTCGATAAACTGGAAGAGATGCGCGACCGCGATCTGAAGCTCAACGTTCAGCTAAAGGATAATATCGCCCAACTGAACCAGGAGATTTCGGATCGTGAGAAGGCGGAGGCTGAGCGCCAGGCGACGCTGGAGCAGCTGAAAATCGAAATGAAAGAGCGCGAGGTGACGCAGATCCAGCTTGAGCAGCAATCCTCTTTCCTGCGCTCGTTCCTTGATGCATCACCGGATCTGGTTTTCTACCGTAATGAAGATAAAGAGTTTTCCGGCTGTAACCGGGCGATGGAATTGCTGACCGGGAAGAGCGAGAAGCAGCTGATTCACCTGAAGCCGCAGGACGTATACTCCGAAGAGGCGGCCGCCAAAGTGATGGAGACGGACGAAAAAGTGTTCCGTCATAACGTCTCACTGACCTATGAACAGTGGCTGGATTACCCCGACGGGCGCAAAGCCTGCTTTGAGATCCGTAAGGTGCCGTACTACGACCGCGTGGGGAAACGCCACGGTCTGATGGGGTTTGGCCGCGATATCACCGAGCGTAAGCGCTATCAGGATGCCCTTGAACGTGCCAGCCGCGATAAAACCACCTTCATCTCCACCATCAGCCATGAACTGCGTACGCCACTTAACGGAATTGTCGGCCTGAGCCGCATTCTGCTGGACACCGAGCTCACCGCAGAACAGGAAAAATACCTTAAAACCATCCATGTCTCAGCGGTCACGCTGGGGAATATCTTCAACGATATTATCGATATGGATAAGATGGAACGCCGCAAAGTGCAGCTTGATAACCAGCCGGTTGATTTCACCGGTTTCCTTGCCGATCTGGAAAACCTGTCGGGTTTGCAGGCGCAGCAGAAGGGTCTGAGCTTTGTCATGGATCCCACGCTGCCGCTGCCGCACAAGGTGGTTACCGACGGCACGCGTCTGCGCCAGATCCTGTGGAACCTTATCAGCAATGCGGTCAAATTTACCCAGAAGGGGCAGGTCTCGGTACGTATTCGCTATGACCAGGGCGACATGCTGCACTTTGAGGTGGAAGACTCCGGCATTGGGATTCCGCAGGAAGAGCAGGACAAAATCTTTGCGATGTACTATCAGGTGAAGGACAGCAACGGCGGCAAGCCCGCTACCGGCACAGGAATTGGTCTGGCGGTGTCTAAACGCCTTGCGAAGAGCATGGGCGGTGATATTACCGTCGCCAGCCATCCGGGCAAAGGCTCAACCTTCACGCTGACGGTGCACGCGCCGGCGGTGGCGGAAGAGGTGGAAGATACCTTCGAAAACGACGATATGCCGCTGCCTGCGCTGCATGTCCTGCTGGTGGAAGATATTGAGCTTAACGTAATTGTCGCACGCTCTGTCCTGGAAAAACTGGGCAACAGCGTGGATGTGGCGATGACCGGTAAAGCCGCGCTGGAGATGTTTAAGCCGGGTGAATATGATCTCGTTCTGCTGGATATTCAGTTGCCGGACATGACCGGGCTGGATATTTCCCGTGAACTGACGAGCCAGTACGCTGCCGACGAACTGCCGCCGCTGGTGGCGTTGACGGCGAACGTGCTGAAAGATAAAAAAGAGTACCTCGATGCCGGTATGGATGATGTACTTAGCAAGCCGCTGGCGGTGCCTGCCCTGACCGCCATGATCAAGAAGTTCTGGGATACCCATGATGAAGAGGAGAACACCATGACGTCTGTGGATAGCGCGAAAGCCCAAACGATACTCGATACCGCGATGCTGGAGCAGTACATCGATCTGGTTGGTCCAAAACTGATTACCGACGGTCTGGCGGTATTTGAAAAAATGATGCCAGGCTATCTGAGCGTGCTGGAGTCAAATCTGACAGCGCGGGATCAGAAAGGCATTGTGGAAGAAGGGCATAAAATCAAAGGTGCGGCCGGCTCGGTCGGCTTACGTCACCTGCAGCAGCTGGGACAACAGATTCAGTCACCTGATTTACCTGCCTGGGAAGATAACGTAGGTGATTGGGTTGAAGAGATGAAACAAGAGTGGCAGAACGATGTGGCGGTGCTTAAAGCCTGGGTGGACGCCAGAAAAAAATGACCCCGGCTTAACCGGGGTGCGCGAATACTGCGCCAACACCAGGGAAATTGTGGCTGCGCCTGTTTTTTTGTGTTGTTTTCGTATGGACGCCGCCTGAAAATTTAGGCCGCACGCAAATAAGATAGCAAATCTTAAATGGTTTGTTACAGGAATCAGTGAAATGTGTGAAGCATAGCGTTTTAATCAAAATTAATTATGTGCTTCAGCGAGTTGCAGAGAAGGATCGTCATGATGAAAAAGATTGGTGTCGTACTGAGCGGATGTGGCGTTTACGATGGTTCTGAGATACACGAAGCCGTCATCACATTGCTGGCCCTGGCAAGAGAGGGGGCTGAAGTCATTTGCTTCGCGCCAGACAAAAATCAGGCTGATGTCATTAATCATCTGACCGGGGAGCCGATGGCGGAAACCCGTAACGTCCTGATTGAAGCCGCGCGTATTGCGCGTGGCGAAATTCATCCTCTGATTCAGGCAGACGCCGCAGAGCTTGATGCGTTAATTGTGCCGGGCGGGTTTGGGGCGGCTAAAAACCTCAGCACGTTTGCCACGCAAGGCGCCGGGTGTCAGGTTGATCCGCATTTAAAAGCGTTATCACAGGCCATGCATGCGGCGGGTAAACCGCAGGGCTTTATCTGCATCGCTCCGGCCATGCTTCCGACAATTTTTGATTTCCCGCTGCGCCTGACCATCGGGACCGATATTGATACAGCGGAAATCATCGAGGAGATGGGGGGCGAGCATATCCCTTGTCCGGTGGATGACATTGTGGTGGATGAAGACAATAAAATCGTCACCACACCCGCGTATATGCTGGCGCAGACTATCGCGGAAGCCGCTTCAGGCATTGAAAAGCTGGTGGCCAGAGTGCTGGTGCTGACTGAATGAGGCGTCAATTCGCCGCAGGCGCCTGGGTAAAACGTATTCTTTGGCGTGCCGTGCTGGTGCTGGCGGTGTTCTGGGGCGGCGGACTGGCATTATTCAGCATTCTGCCGGTTCCGTTTTCTGCCGTGATGGTTGAGCGTCAGCTGAGCGCGTGGTTCACCGGTGACTTCAGCTATGTTGCCCACTCTGACTGGGTGAGCACAGATGAAATCTCCCCGTGGATGGGGCTGGCGGTGATAGCGGCGGAGGATCAGAAATTCCCGGAGCACTGGGGGTTTGACGTGGCGGCAATCGAGAAAGCGCTCGCCCATAATGAACGCCATGAAAACCGCGTGCGCGGCGCATCGACGCTGTCACAACAGACGGCCAAAAACCTGTTTTTGTGGGATGGCCGCAGCTGGGTGCGAAAAGGGCTGGAAGCCGGATTGACCCTGGGGATGGAAACGGTCTGGAGCAAGAAACGTATTCTGACGGTGTATCTGAACATTGCCGAGTTTGGTGATGGCGTGTTTGGTGTCGAAGCCGCGTCGCAGCGATATTTCAATAAACCTGCCAGCCGGCTGAGCCTCTCTGAAGCTGCGCTGTTGGCCGCGGTCTTGCCTAACCCAATTCGCTTTAAAGCTGATGCCCCCTCAGGCTATGTGCGAAACCGACAGGCGTGGATCATGCGCCAGATGCGGCAGCTGGGAGGAGAAGGGTTTATGGCGAGAAATAAATTGATGTAAGGCGGGTAAGCGTAGCGCTACCCGCCATGAAAGAGGCGTTAGTCTTCGTCAAACCCGGCGTTAAACAGCGCAATCACCGCCGCCAGCGCTTCCTCTTCCTGTGGACCGGTAGCTTCTACTTCAATCTGGCGGCCTTTGGCGGAGTCCAGCATCAGCAGCGCAATCACGCTGTTCGCTTCCGCCTCGGTACCTTCATCGTTACGCAGCAGAACTTCTGCATCGAAACCCTGCATCAGCTCAAACAGTTTCATCGCCGGACGTGCATGCATGCCCAGCTTATTGGTGATCTCAACGGTTTGTTTTACGGTCATGTTTTACGTTTTTCCAGCGTGCGATGACGGGACTGAACGTTCTTTCCGCGTGAGCGGAAATAGTCGGCCAGCTGTTCGGCGATATAGACCGAACGATGTTTACCGCCGGTACAGCCAATCGCCACGGTCAGGTAGCTACGATTGTTTGTCTCCAGCATAGGTAACCATAGCTCAAGGTAGCTTCGCGTCTGGTAGATAAAATTGTGAACTTCTGTGTGTCTGTCGAGGAAGGCCGCGACGGGCTTATCGAGACCGGTCATTGGACGCAGCTTCGGATCCCAGTGCGGGTTCGGCAGGAAGCGCACGTCGAAAACATAATCCGCATCGATAGGAATACCGTGCTTAAAGCCGAATGACTCGAACACCATCGTCAGTTCACGCTCGCGTTTGCCCAGTAAACGGGTACGCAGCATTTCCGCCAGCTCATGCACGGACATTTCGGACGTATCGACAATCAGGTCAGCACGGGAACGCAGCGGTTCCAGCAGATCGCTCTCTTCGTCGATAGCACTTTCCAGCGAGAGGTTCTTGCTGGAAAGCGGGTGCAAACGACGGGTATCGCTGTAGCGACGGATCAGAGTATTGCGGTCTGCATCGAGGAACAGCAACTGAGGCGAGAATGAATCAGGCAAGTTGCTCATTGCCTGTTCAAAGATTTCTGGCGATTCAGGCATGTTACGAACGTCGATACTGACGGCGGCAGAGATTTGCCTCTCCGCAAGCGTGCGTGCCAGGTCGGGCAACAGCACGACCGGCAGGTTATCTACGCAGTAAAACCCCATGTCTTCCAGCGCGCGCAGGGCCACGGATTTCCCGGACCCTGAACGGCCACTGACAATCATCAGCACCATGTTCCGTTTCTCCTCAGGACAACAGATGTGAAGGCCATCTCCTGGTTATGCATCATCCTGATTGCCTTCTACTTCAGTGATAATTTGATATAGCTCTTCATCACTTTGGGCTGCGCGCAGTCGACGGCAAATGGTTTTATCGGCCAGGCGTTTTGCGACCAGCGAAAGCGTATGCAAATGGGTTTTCGTCTGGTCGGCAGGCACCAGCAGCGCGAAGAGGAGATCGACGGGCTGATTATCGATGGCATCGAAGGCGATAGGCGTCTCCAGCTGCACAAACACACCGACGGCACGCAGGGTGTCCTCTTCCAGTTTGCCGTGCGGGATCGCGATGCCGTTGCCGATGCCGGTACTGCCCATTTTTTCACGGGTCAGGATCGCTTCGAACACGACCTGCGGCGGCAGGCCCAGCTGTTTTGCGGCCAGTTCACTGATGATCTCCAGCGCACGTTTTTTGCTCTGGCAGTGAACAGCACTGCGCGTACATTCCTGGTTAAGGACATTGCTCAGTTGAAGAGCGGAATCGTTGTTCATCATAATTTCACCTAAGCGCTAACTGTACAAACGGCCTGTTGTGTTTCACAACAGGCCTTCCTGCACCCGTTAACTGCCCGGACAATTAGTGTTGTTTCAGTTTGTCTTTATGTTTATTGAGCTGTCGTGCAAGCTTATCAATCAAGCCGTCGATAGCAGCGTACATGTCTTGCCCTTCCGCACTGGCATGGAGCTCACCCCCGTTGACATGCAGGGTCGCATCCGAGATATGAGTCACTTTCTCCACTTTCAATACAACATAGACCTGGTTGATCCTTTCGAAATACTGCTCGAGTTTCGCGAATTTAGCATTCACAAAATCACGTAAAGCCTCAGTAATCTCGACGTTATGTCCTGTGATATTGAGCTGCATAGTGTCTTCCTTATCGGTTGTGTCAGACCAGCTGTTTACGCTGGTTAGACGGCGGAATGGATAAAGACTCTCGATACTTCGCAACAGTTCGGCGTGCCACCATAATACCCTGGTCGGACAGTATGGTGGTTAACTTACTGTCGCTCAGTGGCTTCGCGGGGTTCTCCGCGGCGATCAACTTCTTCACCAGGGCGCGAATGGCCGTTGACGACGCTTCGCCGCCGCCCTCGGTATTCACATGGCTGGAGAAGAAATACTTAAGCTCAAAAATACCGCGTGGGCTGTGCAAATACTTCTGCGTGGTCACGCGGGAAATGGTTGATTCATGCATCTCGACGGCCTGGGCGATATCCGCCAGCACCATCGGTTTCATATACTCTTCGCCCTGCTCAAAGAACGCCTGCTGCTGTTCGACAATACAGCGGCTTACGCGGAGCAGCGTATCATTTCGGCTCTCCAGACTTTTGATCAACCATCGCGCTTCCTGCAAATTGCTACGAATGTATTGATTATCGGAGTCGTTACGCACGCTGGTGCACATGGAGGCATACTGCTGGTTGATTTGCAGGCGAGGGATGCTGTCTGAGTTCAGTTCAACGACCCAGCGGTCATTGTGTTTTCTGACCAGCACATCCGGGATGACGTACTCGGGTTCGCTGGTCTGAATGGACTGGCCGGGGCGCGGATCGAGGGACTGAATCAGATTGACCGCCTCTTTCAGCACCTCTTCTTTCAGGCGCGTGACGCGCATCAGGCTGCGGAAATCGTGATTGGCCAGAAGATCCAGATGGTCGCTGATGATCAAGCGGGCTTCATCAAGCCATGGCGTCTCTTTGCTGAACTGAGAAAGCTGAATAAGCAGGCAGTCGCGCAGATCTTTTGCGGCCACCCCAACCGGATCGAAACGCTGAATGCGCTTCAGAACGGCTTCTATCTCCTCGAGTTCAATCTCTTCGTCACCCATGCTTTCCAGAATTTCGTCCAGCGTGACGGTCAGATAACCGGTGTCATCCACGGCATCGACAATGGATGTCGCAATCGCGCGGTCGGTATCGGAGAAAGGGGTAAGTTCCACCTGCCACATCAGGTAATCCTGCAGTGACTGGGTAGTTTCACCCTGATAAACCGGTAGCTCATCGTCCTGGTAGTCTGCACGCGTACCGGAAGGGGTTCCGGCGGTGTAGATTTCATCCCAGCTGGCATCCAGCGGAAGCTCGTCCGGCATCTCTTTTTGTTCGAGCGCATCGGCGGTGTCGAGTGCTTCAGTATCCTGCGACTGCTGGGTATCTACCTCTTCATGAAGATCGGCTTGCTCCAGCAACGGATTGCTATCCAGCGCTTGCTGGAGCTCCTGCTGGAGTTCTAAGGTGGACAGTTGCAACAGGCGAATCGCCTGCTGTAGCTGCGGCGTCATCGCCAGTTGTTGGCTGAGCCGTAATTGCAAACCTTGCTTCATGTTCAGAGCATTTTTCTCCGGTTCGGCGTTACATTACCTCTACCCTATCAGAGTCTGAAGTCTTCCCCAAGGTAGACACGCTTAACATGATCATCTTCGAGGATCTGCTGCGGCGTACCGTGGGCGATCAGATTGCCCTGGCTCACGATGTATGCGCGTTCGCACACGGCCAGCGTTTCACGGACGTTATGGTCAGTGATCAGTACGCCAAGCCCGCTGTCGCGCAGATGCTCAATGATACGTTTAATGTCGATAACGGAGATCGGGTCAACGCCTGCAAACGGTTCATCCAGAAGGATAAATTTCGGGTTTGCAGCCAGCGCACGTGCAATCTCAACGCGACGGCGTTCACCACCGGACAGCGCCTGACCGAGGCTGTCGCGCAGATGTTCGATATGGAACTCTTCCATCAGCTCGTTAGCCCGGTCCTGACGCTGTTCGCTGGTCAGATCGTCACGAATTTGCAGGACGGCCATCAGGTTATCAAAGACGCTCAGGCGGCGGAAAATGGACGCTTCCTGCGGCAGATAGCCGATACCGCGACGCGCACGCGCATGCAGCGGCAGAAGACTGATATCTTCATCATCAATGACGATGTTGCCCGCATCGCGCGACACAATGCCAACGACCATGTAGAAGGTTGTGGTCTTGCCCGCACCGTTAGGGCCAAGCAGGCCTACAATTTCGCCGGAGTTGACGGTCAGACTGACATCTTCTACGACACGGCGGCCCTTATAGGCCTTCGCGAGATTTTTTGCAGTTAATGTTGCCATAACGAATTAGTTACTCTTCTTCTGTGCCGGGGCCTGACCCTTACCTTTGTCCTGCAGCTGCGACGGAACCAGCACGGTGGTTACGCGTTTGCCTTTCTCGCTGGAGGCCTGCATTTTTTGCTCTTTCACCAGATAGGTGATCTGGTCGCCGGTGATGTTGCTGTCCAGCTGTTCCAGATAAGCGTTACCGGTCAGGATGACCAGGTCCTTCGCCAGCTCATAGTGCATATGTGTGGCGCGGCCTTTCACGGGTTTGCCGTTATCCTGCATCTGGTAGAAGGTTGCCGGGTTGCCATAGCCATCAATGATCTCTTTGCCTTGCTCGCCACCGGGACGGGTAACGACCACTTTGTCGGCGTTGATTTTAATGGTGCCCTGGGTCATGACGACGTTACCGGTAAAGGTAACGACATTGCCTTGCATATCAAGCGACTGCGTGTCGGACTCGATATGGATAGGCTGGTCAGTATCGCCCGTTACAGCAAGCGCGGGAAGACTGGTCGCCAGCATCGCACTGGCGATAATTACTTTAAGGCTGAGTTTGTTTGTTTTGAATTTCATAGGAGGTTCTAACCTTTTCAATCAGCTCGGCGTTTTTGCTGCGTAAGTTCCCGCGCATTCTTAAACCGCTGGAATTAAATGTTGTGCCATACAGTGTGACCAGATCCTGCGACGTCACGTCCTGGGTCACGAGGTTGATCTGTGCATTATCCGTCGTGATTTTGCGCAGTTGTGAGTCAGCGGTCAGGGCGTTGACTTCAACGTGGCCATACAGATAAAGCATACGGTCATTCGTCAGTTTTGCCCGGTCAGATTTAATCGACCACGTCGGCACTTTGTCTTTATCAAACGTGGTCATGACTGGCTGGGTAAACCACGAAATACCGTCATCTGAAAAATATTCAACATGCTGGGCAATCAGGCGATAGTTCAGCGCACCTTCCGGGCTGTAGACCACGGTGTCACTGTGATCGCTTTTATAGGTTGGCTCGCTCGTATTGACCACTTCCGTCTGCGTATCGTCGCGATCGGCAAGGTTCACGCCAATCAATACCAGTGCGACAAGCGAAAGCAGAATGATAACCCAACGTCTGGTTTTACTCATATCGATTGCCCTTTGGCCTCATCAAGCTTGCCCTGCGCCAGCAAAAGCAGATCGCAGACTTCACGTACGGCACCACGGCCACCGTTGATATGGGTGACATAGTCAGCGCGCGGGATCAGCAGCGGATGCGCATCGGCCACGGCGATACTCAGACCGACTTCAGCCATCACCGGCCAGTCAATCAGATCGTCCCCGACATAGGCCACGTTTTCCGGCGCGACAGCCAGTTTACCCAGTAAATCGTTGAACGCCGCCATCTTATCGGACTGACCCTGATACAGATGGGTAATGCCTAACGTTTCACAACGGTCTTCTACCAGTTTAGCTTTCCGACCGGTGATGATGGCAACGTCGATGCCTGATGTGAGCGCACAACGAATACCGTAGCCATCGCGAACGTTAAACGCTTTCAGCTCTTCACCATTATTGCCCATGTAAATCAGGCCATCAGAGAGTACCCCATCCACATCCAGGATGAGCAGGCGAATGTTTTCCGCCTTTGCCATCATATGGGTACTGACCGGACCATAACAGGTTGCAAGGGATGCACCCGCATTACTCATTGTCTTATCCTTCATTACACTACGCCTGCGCGCAGCAGATCATGCATATGTACCACACCCAGCAACTGGTCGCCATCGGCAACCATCACTGAGGTGATATGACGGGACTGCATCAGGTTCAGCACATCCACCGCCAGCGTACCCGGACGAACACGGATACCGCCGGACGTCATCACATCAGCGATGCCCAGCGTGCGAACATCAACACCCATGTCGAACACGCGGCGCAGGTCGCCATCGGTGAAGATCCCCTGGATCTTCATCAGGTCGTCACACACAACCGTCATACCCAGATTCTTGCGGGTGATCTCCAGCAGCGCATCGCGCAGGGAGGCCTCTTTACTGACGTGAGGGATCTCATCGCCAGTGTGCATAATATCGTTAACCCGAAGCAGAAGCTTACGCCCGAGCGCGCCACCTGGGTGGGAAAGCGCGAAATCTTCCGGGGTAAAACCGCGGGCTTCCAGCAACGCAACGGCAAGCGCATCGCCCATGACCAGCGCAGCGGTCGTGCTGGACGTTGGAGCAAGACCCAGCGGGCAGGCTTCTTTAGGCACTTTCACGCACAGGTGAATATCCGCCGCGCGCGCCATGCTACTTTCCGGGCGGCTGGTCATGCAAATAAGCGGAACCCGCAGCCGCTTCAGCACGGGGATCAGCGCCAGGATCTCATTAGACTCACCGGAGTTCGATAGCGCGATGACGATATCCTGCGGCGTTACCATGCCCAGATCGCCGTGCGCGGCTTCCCCCGGGTGTACAAAGAAGGAAGAGGTTCCGGTGCTGGCAAACGTTGCCGCCATTTTGCGCCCAATGTGACCGGACTTGCCCATGCCCATCACCACGACTTTACCGGCACAGTAGAACATCTTCTCACATGCCAGACTAAAATCCTGATTAATGTACTGATCTAACTGCGCCAGACCTTCACGTTCAATCTCCAGAACCTCTTTGCCTGCTTTCTGAAAGTCAAAACCCGGCTGCAATTCTATTTGCGACATAATGCGTTTCCGTTTACCCAGAGAGAAGAGGCGAAAGCCAGTACAGCATCGCCATCCATACGATAAATCCACCCGTCAGCAGCGCCCCTGCGCCTTTGCCGATCTGTCGTTGCCGCCGCCAGCAGAGCAGGGCAAAAATGACGCTGACCAGCAACATCACCCCGTAATCGCGTGAGAATGCCAGGGGGTTAAAAGGCCCGGGCGTTATCAGGGCCGGCAGACCCATCACGATGGCGATATTAAAAATGTTTGAACCGATAATATTGCCTATGGCAATGTCATCTTCACCTTTACGTGCCCCTGCGATAGCGGTGGCCAGTTCTGGCAGACTGGTGCCAATGGCAATGACCGTCAGGCCAATGGTGAGCTCACTCATGGCGAAATAGTTCGCCAGCACCGTGGCGTTATCGACGACCATGCGCGTGGCCATAGGCATGATGATCAGCGCGACGCCGAGCCACAGCAGCGCCACAGGCAGCGTGCCTTCACGCGGGAGTTCGGCGACCTGCTCTCGCGTCAGGCTGTCCTGGCCCTGTTTTTCTGCCAGACGGGCGATTTTAACACTATACAGCAGCCAGATAACGGCCAGCGCCAGCAAGAAAATGCCGTCACCGTAGCTCAGTACGCCATCATAAAATACGCACCCTGCCAGCAGGCTTACGATTAACATTAGCGGCAATTCACGACGCAGAACATCAGAATGCACGCGAAATGGATGGAGCAGGGCCGCCAGGCCAAGGATCAGTAAGATATTGACGATGTTGGAACCAATCGCGGTGCCGACGGCAAGGTCTAACTGACCATGCAGTGATGCCGTGACAGAGACGATGATTTCAGGAAGCGAGGTGCCGACACTGACCACGGTCATCCCGATGACGACAGGCGGTACGCCAGTCAGGCGGCACAGGATAGATGCAGCAAATACCAAACGGTCAGCACTGTAGACCACCAAAAGTAAACCAATTATTAACAGTGCTGTTGCTAAAAGCATCAAAAGTCCTTTCTTCAGGTATACTCGTCGGTCCATCGCGCAGGAATGGAATGGCAGGACTGCATACAGTCTGAGGCGTAACGAATTCCTAATTTTGACTTTATGCGCCGGAAAAGTAAAACAAATGCCAGCTTTCGCTAACCTCAACGGCTAATATTCTGTAAAAATGCTGAGTTTAGGGCTGATTCAGTCTGCATGCTTAACGTGAGCAGGGTAAGAAAGGAACCATAAATGAGCCAAACTATGGCGAATTTAGTTGATGTCCGGGGTGTGAGTTTTTCTCGCGCCAACAGATTGATATTCGATGATATTTCGTTGACCGTACCGCGTGGCAAGATCACTGCCATCATGGGGCCGTCCGGGATCGGTAAAACGACCTTGCTGCGCCTTATTGGTGGCCAGATCCCACCCGATAGCGGTGAAATCCTCTTTGACGGCGAAAACATCCCCGAGATGTCACGATCGCGCCTGTATACTGTTCGTAAACGCATGAGTATGCTTTTCCAGTCGGGAGCGTTGTTCACTGACATGAACGTCTTTGATAACGTGGCCTATCCGCTGCGCGAACACACCAGTCTGCCGCCAGAGCTGCTGAAAAGTACGGTGATGATGAAGCTTGAGGCCGTTGGGCTGCGAGGGGCTGCAAAACTGATGCCCTCAGAGTTGTCCGGCGGTATGGCACGCCGCGCCGCGCTGGCACGCGCCATCGCCTTAGAACCCGATTTAATCATGTTCGACGAACCGTTCGTCGGGCAGGACCCTATCACGATGGGCGTGCTGGTGAAGCTCATCTCTGAACTGAACAGCGCGCTCGGCGTAACCTGCATTGTGGTTTCTCACGATGTACCGGAAGTGTTGAGCATCGCCGACTATGCCTACATTGTGGCAGACAAAAGGATCGTCGCGCATGGCAGCGCTCAGGCGTTGCAGGAAAACTGCGATCCGCGTGTACGGCAGTTCCTCGACGGCATTGCGGATGGGCCTGTGCCGTTCCGCTACCCGGCGGGCGACTATCGTGACGATTTACTGGGAATAGGGAGTTAAGCCACTGATGCTGTTAAATGCATTGGCCGCTCTTGGACACCGTGGCATAAAAACCATCAGGACGTTCGGGCGTGCCGGATTGATGTTGTTCAACGCGCTGGTCGGCAAGCCGGAATTTCGTAAGCATGCACCGCTACTGGTGCGGCAGCTCTATAATGTCGGCGTGCTGTCGATGCTCATCATCATTGTCTCCGGTCTGTTTATCGGTATGGTGCTGGGGCTGCAGGGCTACCTCGTTCTGACGACCTACAGCGCCGAAACCAGCCTCGGCATGCTGGTGGCGCTGTCGCTGCTGCGTGAACTGGGGCCGGTGGTGGCGGCGCTGTTGTTCGCCGGGCGTGCAGGGTCGGCATTGACCGCTGAAATTGGCCTGATGCGTGCGACCGAGCAGCTTTCCAGCATGGAGATGATGGCGGTCGACCCGCTGCGTCGTGTGATCTCGCCACGCTTCTGGGCGGGGGTGATTTCCTTACCGCTCCTGACGATCCTCTTTGTCGCCGTGGGTATCTGGGGCGGCTCGCTGGTTGGCGTTCACTGGAAGGGCATCGATGCGGGCTTCTTCTGGTCGGCCATGCAGGACGCCATCGATCTGCGAATGGATCTGGTTAACTGTCTGATTAAAAGCGTGGTATTTGCCATTACGGTCACCTGGATCGCCTTGTTCAATGGCTATGATGCGATCCCGACCTCGGCGGGCATCAGCCGTGCAACTACACGTACTGTCGTACATTCGTCGCTGGCCGTACTGGGTCTGGATTTTGTGCTCACCGCACTGATGTTTGGGAATTGAGTTCATGCAAACGAGAAAAAATGAAATTTGGGTCGGCGTGTTCCTGTTACTGGCGTTGCTGGCCGCGCTGTTTATCTGCCTGAGAGCGGCGGATATCACGTCTGTGCGCACCGAGCCGACTTATCGCATTTATGCGACCTTTGATAACATCGGCGGGCTGAAGGCGCGCTCGCCGGTACGTATAGGCGGGGTGGTCATCGGGCGCGTCTCTGACATTACGCTTGATGAGAAAACCTATCTGCCGCGCGTGTCGATGGATATTGAAGAGCGTTACAACCATATCCCGGACACCAGCTCGCTTTCTATCCGCACTTCCGGCCTCCTGGGTGAGCAATATCTGGCGCTTAACGTCGGTTTTGAAGACCCGGAGCTGGGAACGACTATCCTTAAAGACGGTAGCGTAATCCAGGATACGAAGTCCGCGATGGTACTGGAGGATATGATTGGTCAGTTCCTTTATAACAGTAAAGGAGATGATAAGAAGTCCGACGCTGCCCCTGCGCAGAGCGAAGATCCTGCCAGTGTCGCACCGACACCAGGCACGACGAATTAATTTCAGGAGAAGTCATTCATGTTTAAACGACTGTTAATGGTTGCCATGCTGGTCATTGCCCCTCTCACCGCGGCGCATGCTGCGGATCAGAGTAACCCGTACAAACTGATGGATGAGGCTGCGAAGAAGACCTTCGACCGGCTTAAAAACGAACAGCCGAAAATTCGTTCCAATCCTGATTATCTGCGCGACGTGGTTGATCAAGAGCTGCTGCCGTACGTGCAGATCAAATATGCGGGTGCGCTGGTTCTGGGCCGTTATTACAAAGACGCGACCCCGGCGCAGCGCGACGCCTATTTTGCCGCGTTCCGTGAATACCTGAAACAGGCTTACGGTCAGGCACTGGCGATGTATCACGGTCAGACCTATCAGATTGCGCCAGAGCAGCCGCTGGGCGACGCGACTATCATTCCTATCCGCGTCACGATTATCGATCCTAATGGCCGTCCGCCAGTACGCCTGGACTTCCAGTGGCGTAAAAACAGCCAGACCGGTCACTGGCAGGCCTATGACATGATTGCGGAAGGGGTGAGCATGATCACCACTAAACAGAACGAGTGGAGTGACCTGCTGCGCACCAAAGGCATTGATGGCCTGACCGCACAGCTGCAGTCTATCTCGCGTCAGAAAATCTCTCTGGACGAGAAGAAGTAATGTCGGATCAACTGAGCTGGTCGCGTGAGGGTGAGACGTTGAAGCTGACGGGTGAACTCGACCAGGATCTGCTGAACCCGCTCTGGGACAAACGTTTTGAAGCGATGCAGGGCGTGACGGTTATCGATCTGAGCGGCATTTCACGGGTGGACACGGCAGGCGTCGCGCTGCTGGCCCATCTTGTTGCCGTGGGGAAAAAGCAGGGGACAAGCGTTACGCTGCACGCGGCGAGCGATAATGTGGTCACCCTGGCCCAGCTCTATAATCTCCCTCAGGACGTACTGCCTCGTTAATATTTTCAGTGCGTTACTTCTGAAAGCCCTGACAGATTCATCGTCGGGGCTTTTTGCTTGTTTAAGACGACGCCACTTTGCTCTAAGATGTTGGGCTTGTTTTCACTATCAGATGATTAAGAACCCATGGAAAATCATGAAATCCAGACAGTGCTGATGAATGCACTCTCCCTTCAGGAAGCCCACGTCACTGGCGATGGCAATCACTTCCAGGTTATTGCTGTGGGTGAGATGTTCGACGGTATGAGCCGTGTGAAGAAACAGCAGGCTGTATACGCGCCGCTGATGGAATACATTGCGGATAACCGCATCCACGCCCTGTCGATTAAAGCGTTCACCCCTCAAGAGTGGGCACGCGATCGCAAACTAAACGGTTTTTGAGTTGTGGGCGACACGCCCGCAGCACGGTTGAATTTATAAGAGAGCACACAATGGATAAATTTCGTGTACAGGGGCCAACGCGTCTCCAGGGCGAAGTCACAATTTCTGGCGCAAAAAATGCCGCGCTGCCCATCCTCTTTGCTGCGCTGCTCGCGGAAGAGCCGGTAGAAATTCAGAACGTACCGAAGCTGAAAGATATCGACACCACCATGAAGTTGCTCAGCCAGCTGGGCACCAAAGTTGAGCGTAACGGTTCCGTCTGGATCGACGCCAGCAACGTTAACAACTTTTCTGCACCTTACGATCTGGTGAAAACCATGCGTGCATCCATCTGGGCGCTTGGCCCGCTGGTGGCACGTTTTGGTCAGGGTCAGGTTTCCCTGCCGGGTGGCTGCGCAATCGGTGCACGTCCGGTTGACCTGCACATCTTTGGCCTGGAGAAACTGGGCGCCGAGATCAAACTCGAAGAAGGTTATGTTAAAGCGTCCGTGAATGGCCGCCTGAAAGGCGCGCACATTGTCATGGACAAAGTGAGCGTTGGTGCCACCGTCACCATCATGTCTGCGGCAACGCTGGCAGAAGGTACTACCATCATCGAAAACGCCGCGCGTGAACCGGAGATTGTGGATACCGCGAACTTCCTCGTAGCGCTGGGTGCGAAGATCACCGGCCAGGGCACCGACCGTATCACCATCGAAGGCGTTGAGCGTCTGGGCGGCGGTGTGTATCGCGTCCTGCCAGACCGTATCGAAACCGGGACGTTCCTGGTTGCTGCCGCGATTTCAGGCGGGAAAATTACCTGCCGCAACGCGCAGCCAGATACCCTGGATGCGGTGCTGGCGAAACTGCGTGACGCAGGCGCTGATATCGAAATCGGTGAAGACTGGATCAGCCTGGACATGCACGGCAACCGTCCAAAAGCGGTAAACGTGCGTACAGCTCCGCATCCTGCTTTCCCGACCGATATGCAGGCGCAGTTCACCCTGTTAAACCTGGTGGCGGAAGGGACGGGGTTCATTACCGAGACCATCTTTGAAAACCGCTTTATGCACGTACCGGAACTGATCCGTATGGGCGCACATGCTGAGATCGAGAGTAATACCGTGATTTGCCACGGCGTTGAGAAACTGTCTGGTGCTCAGGTGATGGCAACCGATCTGCGTGCATCTGCAAGCCTGGTGCTGGCGGGTTGTATTGCGGAAGGGACGACGGTCGTTGATCGTATTTATCACATCGATCGTGGCTATGAACGTATTGAAGATAAACTGCGCGCGCTGGGTGCGAATATCGAGCGTGTGAAGGGCGAGTAATCGTTCCGGCAGCCCCCTGCCAGAAATGACCGGGGGGTTGCTGTTCCTGTCAAAAAAACCGCTATTCCTGCGGGTCTTTCTTCACTTTCCTCTGGCGGATCATGCGCGATCTGTCGATAAATTCATGGGTAATGGGATCGTGGTAACGCGAAGGCCAGATCACCCACGGATGCGTATCCAGCGCCGTCGCAATGATCAACTCTCCCTTCGGCCAGGGGCGCGTCAGGGCATTTGCCAGGGTTGAAGAACTCAGGCCATGGCGGCGAGATTCCGCAGCCAGTGATGTGCCTTTTTTGCGCAGTGCCGCAATGATATCTGCTGTGTGCCAGTCGATAAATTTCGTGTCCATAACGCTGTCCTTAAGTTCGGATTCACTTACGCCATTTCGTCTGAAACGACTGGCCTTACTATACCCATTTCAATTTCTTGTTCTAAAAAGTTCGCGTTACTGGTAGGGATATTCGGAATAAGGCATGGCTTTATTCATGCGGTCTGTAAACCGGTGCGTTTACGTGAAAGTGGAATATACAGGTGTGTACTGGAATCTCCCCGCGAGGGCCGCGGGGAGGGGAGAGCAGGATTAACGGTCGCGCTGAACGGCGATATGGGCAAGACCAATGAGCGCATCGCGCCATGGACTGTCCGGGATGACCTGAAGTGCGGCGATGGCTTTATCCGCCTCTTCTTCGGCACGCTGACGTGTCCAGTCCAGCGATCCGCAAATGGCCATTGTTTCCAGCACGGGTTCCAGAAGATGACGACCATTTCCCTGCTCGATCGCTTCACGGATCATTTTCGCCTGGTCGGCTGACCCGTTGCGCATCGCATGGAGTAGCGGCAGCGTCGGTTTGCCTTCGTTCAGGTCATCGCCCACGTTTTTGCCGAGCGTTTCCCCGTCTGCACTGTAATCCAGCAAATCATCAATCAGCTGGAATGCGGTACCCAGATAACGGCCATAGTCCTGCAGCCCTTTTTCCTGGGCTTCGCTACAGCCAGCCAGAATGCCGGAACACTGTGCAGCCGCTTCAAACAGGCGCGCGGTTTTGCTGTAAATCACGCGCATGTAGTTTTCTTCGGTGATGTCAGGGTCGTTGACGTTCATCAGCTGAAGCACTTCGCCCTCAGCAATCACGTTAACGGCTTCAGACATGACCTCCAGCACTTTCAGCGAACCCAGGCTGGTCATCATCTGGAAGGCACGGGTATAGATAAAATCCCCCACCAGGACGCTGGCAGCATTGCCAAAGGCGGCGTTGGCGGTGGCTTTACCCCGGCGCATGTCTGATTCATCCACAACATCATCATGAAGAAGCGTCGCAGTATGAATAAATTCGATCAGTGCCGCGATCGTGACGTGAGCATTTCCCTGATAGCCGACGGCTCGGGCAGCCAGGATGGCAATCATCGGGCGAATGCGTTTACCGCCGCCGCTGACGATGTAATAGCCCAACTGATTGATCAGCTGAACGTCAGAATTGAGTTGCTCCAGGATTGCTGCATTCACACCCGCCATATCTTGCGCGGTTAACTCGTTGATTTTTTCTAAATTCATCGCAAAAGCCGGGCTTTTTATCCTGTTTATCCCATCTTCAATGGGGTAACGAAGGGTTAGGTTTATCAATAGTAGTGCTGATTGTACTGAAAAAATGGCTCAGATAAACGTTACCTTACGCGTTGTGTTTTTTTTCTTCATGTATTGATGGTAGCACTTGTCAAAGGCTCGCGTTTTGCGTAATATTCGCGCCCTATTGTGAATATTTATAGCGCACTCTGATTCATACGAGGATGTGCGCGGAAGCGGAGTTTATATGTACGCGGTTTTCCAAAGTGGTGGTAAACAACACCGAGTAAGCGAAGGTCAGACCGTTCGCCTGGAAAAGCTGGACATCGCAACTGGCGAATCTGTTGAGTTCGCAGAAGTTCTGATGATCGCAAACGGTGAAGAAGTCAAAATCGGCGTTCCTTTCGTTGATGGCGGCGTTATCAAAGCTGAAGTTGTTGCTCACGGTCGTGGCGAGAAAGTTAAAATCGTTAAGTTTCGTCGTCGTAAACACTACCGTAAGCAGCAGGGCCACCGTCAGTGGTTCACTGATGTGAAAATTACTGGCATCAGCGCCTAAGACCTGAGGAGAGATTTAAATGGCACATAAAAAGGCTGGCGGCTCCACACGTAACGGTCGCGATTCAGAAGCTAAACGCCTGGGCGTTAAGCGTTTCGGTGGCGAATCCGTTCTGGCGGGTAGCATCATTGTTCGTCAACGTGGCACCAAATTCCACGCTGGCAACAACGTAGGTTGCGGTCGTGACCACACTCTGTTTGCTAAAGCAGACGGTAAAGTGAAATTTGAAGTTAAAGGCCCGAACAACCGTAAATACATCAGCATCGTTGCTGAGTAAGGTTTTCTCGGTCCGGTAACGGATTAAAGCCCCGCAACCTGTTGCGGGGCTTTTTACATTGGAAACCCGGTAATTTTTTCTGTAGGGAAAACGGGCATGAAGCAGCAGGCCGGCATTGGTATTCTTTTGGCGCTCACGACCGCAATGTGCTGGGGTGCGCTGCCAATTGCAATGAAGCAGGTACTGGAAGTGATGGAGCCGCCAACGGTGGTGTTTTATCGCTTTCTGATGGCAAGTATCGGCCTTGGGGCCATCCTCGCGATCAAAGGTAAGCTTCCGCCGTTGCGTATCTTCCGTAAACCGCGCTGGCTGGTGTTGCTGGCTATCGCGACGGGCGGCCTGTTCGGTAACTTCATACTGTTCAGTTCTTCCCTGCAGTATCTTAGCCCCACGGCGTCGCAGGTGATTGGTCAGCTTTCACCGGTCGGCATGATGGTCGCCAGCGTCTTTATCCTCAAGGAGAAGATGCGTGGCACGCAAATTATCGGGGCGAGCATGTTGCTCTGTGGTCTGGTGATGTTCTTCAACACCAGTCTGATAGAGATTTTTACCCGACTGACGGATTACACCTGGGGTGTGATCTTCGGTGTGGGAGCAGCAACGGTTTGGGTGAGTTATGGCGTCGCGCAAAAGGTGTTATTGCGTCGTTTGGCCTCACAGCAGATCCTCTTTTTGCTGTACACTTTGTGTACAATAGCATTATTGCCGTTAGCAAAACCGGGTGTGATTACCCAGCTTAGCGACTGGCAACTGGCGTGCCTCATTTTTTGTGGGCTGAACACGCTGGTCGGTTATGGCGCGCTGGCCGAAGCGATGGCGCGCTGGCAGGCAGCACAGGTGAGCGCACTCATTACGCTTACCCCGCTGTTTACGCTGTTATTTTCAGATTTGTTATCAATGGCCTGGCCCGATGTCTTCGTCAGACCGATGCTCAACATGTTGGGCTATCTCGGTGCGTTTGTCGTGGTTGCGGGCGCGATGTATTCCGCCATTGGTCATCGTCTTTGGGGGCGTTGGCGCAAAAATGAAGCGGTCGTAGTAGTCCCCCGCTCAGGCGAATGAGTTACGGAGAGTAAAATGAAGTTTGTTGATGAAGCGACAATCCTGGTCGTGGCAGGTGATGGCGGCAATGGTTGCGTGAGCTTCCGCCGTGAGAAATATATTCCACGTGGCGGTCCTGACGGCGGTGATGGCGGGGACGGCGGTGACGTGTGGCTGGAGGCGGATGAGAACCTCAACACGCTGATCGACTACCGTTTCGAAAAATCCTTCCGCGCTGAGCGTGGTCAGAACGGTCAAAGCCGTGACTGTACGGGCAAACGCGGTAAAGACGTGACCATTAAGGTTCCGGTTGGTACGCGTGTGATTGACCAGGGGACGGGCGAAACCATGGGCGATATGACCAAACACGGTCAGCGTCTGATGGTGGCGAAAGGCGGCTGGCACGGTCTGGGTAACAGCCGTTTCAAATCGTCCGTTAACCGTACCCCGCGTCAGAAAACGATGGGTACGCCGGGCGACAAGCGCGATCTGCAGCTGGAGCTGATGCTTCTGGCCGATGTCGGGATGCTGGGTATGCCAAACGCCGGTAAATCGACGTTTATTCGTGCGGTCTCTGCAGCCAAGCCAAAAGTGGCGGATTATCCGTTTACCACGCTGGTACCAAGCCTGGGCGTTGTCCGTATGGATAACGAGAAGAGCTTTGTGGTTGCTGATATCCCGGGTCTGATTGAAGGTGCTGCAGAAGGTGCCGGTCTGGGGATCCGCTTCCTGAAACACCTTGAGCGCTGCCGCGTACTGCTGCATCTCATCGATATCGATCCAATCGACGGTTCCGATCCGGTAGAAAATGCCCGCATCATTATCGGCGAGCTGGAAAAATACAGCGAAAAACTGGCGAACAAGCCGCGCTGGCTGGTCTTTAACAAGATCGATTTGATGGATAAAGCCGAAGCGGAAGCGAAAGCGAAAGCCATTGCTGAAGCGATGGGCTGGGAAGATAAATACTACCTGATCTCCGCGGCAAGCCAGGTTGGCGTGAAAGATCTGTGCTGGGATGTGATGACCTTTATCATCGAGAACCCGGTTGTTCAGGCTGAAGAAGCGAAACAGCCAGAAAAAGTCGAATTCATGTGGGATGACTACCACCGCCAACAGCTCGAAGAGCTGGAAGTGGAAGAGGAAGAAGACTGGGACGACGACTGGGATGAAGACGACGAAGAAGGTGTCGAGTTCATCTACAAGCACTAATCGCAGTTTAAAGCCCCCGGAAGGGGGCTTTTTTATTGCAGGCTGGACGGCAACCAGCAGCTGGCGATTAAGCCGCCCTCAGCACCATTCTCCAGCGTCAGCTTGCCGTGGTGGAGCTGCACGATACGTTGCACAATGCTCAGCCCCAGGCCGCTGCCACCGTAGCGCTGGTCAAGACGACGGAACGGTTCAGTAATCGACTGGCGGTGCGCTTCATCTATTCCCGGCCCCTGATCGATAACGCTGACCTGTGTCCCCCCGTCAACGTCGGCCAGAGTCACGCGAATCGTTGTGCCTGACGGACTGTAGCGCCCGGCGTTCTCAAGCAGATTGCGCAGCATCAAACGCAGAAGTACCGCATCACCCTGCACCGTGAGCGGGCTTTTGTCCGGCCATATCACCGTATGCTCTTTGGCTTCATGTCCAAGACCGAGCGGCATGATGATATCGTCTGTCCAGTTGACGGTTTCATAGTGACCGCTCGCCATCGCCTGTCCGGCACGGGACAACATCAGCAGTTGCTCAACCGTGTGCATCAGCTGATCGATACGGGTAATTAACGTCGTGGCCTGTGGAGAGCCAGACTGTGCCATCAGTTCCAGATGCAGTCTGATCCCCGCAAGCGGCGTTCGCAGCTCGTGAGCGGCGTCCGCGGTGAAGAGACGTTCCTGTTGAATGGTGTGATCCAAACGGGCGAGGAGCTGGTTGAGCGAGGTTGTGACGGCACCAATTTCTTCCATGTCGGAATAGACAGGGAGCGGGGTTAAGTTATCCGCCGAGCGGTTCGCCAGGCTGACGCGCAGTTGATTCAGCGGCCGGGTTATCCAGGTGACCGCCCAGAATGAGAAGCACAGCGTAAAACCGACCATCACCAGAGAGGGGACCAGCAGCGAGGCAATCGCTTCACGGATCTCTTTCTCGACATGATTATTGCGCGATTTCGCCGAGAGCGTTTCGTTGACCAGAAAACCAATCTGTTCACGGCTTTCATGCCAGAGCCAGATCACGCTTATCAGCTGGAAAAATAACAGAATGACCGCCAGCAGAACCATTAATCGCCGACGCATGCTGTTCATTTCTGGCTCTCCAGACGATAGCCTACGCCACGGACAGTTTTAATCCGGTCTTTACCCAGTTTGCGACGCAGATTGTGAATATGCACTTCGAGGGTATTTGAGCCCGGATCGTCCTGCCAGGAGTAAATATCCTGCTGCAGGGTTTCGCGGTGTACCGTTTGTCCGCTGCGCATAATCAGGCGCGTCAGCAGCGCGAACTCTTTAGGGGTTACTTCAACCGGTAGGGACTGGCACAGCACCTGCTGGGTTTGCAGATTCAGCGTAATATCGCCGTCGGTCAGTAAGTTATCGCTGTGTCCCTGATAACGACGAATCAACGCCCGTACCCGCGCCTGAAGCTCCGCAAGGGCAAACGGTTTCACCAGGTAATCATCAGCGCCAGAATCGAGGCCGTTGATACGATCTTCGATGGCATCCCGTGCCGTCAGGATCAATACCGGATTGGCGATACCCCGGCGGCGCCACTGGCTTAGCTGCGTAGCGCCGTCTTTATCCGGTAAGCCTAAATCGAGGATCACCAGACTGTATTCGCCGCTCTGGATCAGGGCATCCGCCTCAGCCGCCGTGGCGGCGCAGTCGAGGGCATATCCTTCATTGGCCAGCGCCAGAGCCAGCCCTTCCTGCAATAACAGATCGTCTTCAACTATGAGTAGTTTCATCGCTAGTTATTCTGGTAAATGTCCTTATAAAGCCTGCTTTCGAAGCGAACCAGTGGAATACGACGATTACGCTGGTCGGTCGGTTCGACGGCATAGCCGGAAAGATACTGCACGAATGCCATGCGTTGCCCGCTGGCGGTAGTGATGAAGCCTGCAAGGTTATAAACCCCCTGCAGTGAACCTGTCTTGGCTGAAACTTTTCCATCCACCCCGGCCGCATGAAGGCCGGCACGGTACTGGAGTGAACCGTCATGCCCGGCGAGTGGCAGCATCGAAATAAAGTTTAGCTCAGTGTCATGTTGTGCAATGTACTGAAGTACTTGCATCATCGTTGCCGGGGAGATCAAATTATGTCGCGATAACCCGGAGCCATCGACGGCAATGGTGTTGCCAAGATCGATCCCCGCCTGTTGGCGCAGGATCTGACGCACGGCGTCGGAACCCGCACGCCAGGTTCCTGGCACGCCGAAACGCGCGTGACCAATCATGCGGAACACCGTGTCAGCAATCATGTTGTCAGACTTTTTCAGCATAATCCGTAGCAAATCGTGCAGCGGCGCAGATTGTTTGCTGGCGATGACCGTACCGGGTTGATTAACCTGCGTCTGGCGCAGCAGGGTACCGGAATAGGTTATTCCCGCCTGCTTCAGTTCATCCTTGAGAATGGCACCCGCATAGCTTGCGCCATCCTGTATCGCAAAGGCCAGCGGCAGCGGGTCGGCGCGCTGTGTCAGGCACCCGGTCAGCGTGAAGCGGTTGAGATCGCCTGGCACCACGTCCAGCTCGCAATACTGCGCATCCGGGGAGCCTTTTGCGAGGGTACGAACCTGGCTGAACATCGTCACCGGGTAGTAAGACGCCACGCGAATAAACGCTAAGTCATCCGGTTTTGGCGCGCTGTAAAGTGAAATGGAGAAGCAGTTACGATCCACAATCGCGGCGGCTGGCGGAGCGCTAAAGCACTGCGTCATGTCGTTCCACGGCCATCCTGGTGCTTTATCGTGGCTGGCAAAAATAGAGGTGTCGATTAACACATTGCCATCAATCTTCTGCACGCCAGATTTTTTCAGCGACGCGACCATGTTGCGGATATCCTGGCGTTTAAACGTAGGATCTCCCCCGAAACGAGCGATAAGATCGCCTTTCAGTTCGCCACCCTCGATGTTGCCTTTGGTCTCGAGCGTGGTGGTAAAACGGAAGTCAGGTCCAAGCTGAAGCAGGGCGGCGAGTGCGGTGATCACCTTCTGGGTACTGGCAGGCAGCGCCATCTGTTGACTGTGATAGTCAATCTCTGGCGACTGCGCCCCGACCTTCTGCACCATCAAGGCAAGGTTGGCACCTGCGGGTAGCTGATTAATGTACTCATCAACATTCGCGGCCTGAACGCTGAACGCTATACTGGTAGTCAATCCGATGATAAATCTGGAAAATCGCATAATCTCGCGCTAACAACCCGAAAACAAACCGTCATACTACGGTGCATAGCACTGCAAAGTAAACGATGACCCATAGTGAACTTCGCGGTAAAATGCGTATCAAATTGAAAATTGTTGCTGACCTGGGGCTTCGCTCCCGGGTCGGTTTTCTTTTTGCTTCTGGCCCGCTCATGGGGGCCGGGGCAGGGAACACTGCTCCCAACAGGAATGTTTAAGAGGTATAACAAATGCAAGCTATTCCGATGACCTTACGTGGTGCCGAAAAACTGCGCGAAGAGCTGGATTTTCTGAAATCCGTTCGTCGCCCTGAAATCATCGCCGCTATCGCGGATGCGCGTGAGCATGGCGACCTGAAAGAGAATGCTGAATACCACGCGGCGCGTGAGCAGCAGGGCTTCTGTGAAGGGCGTATTAAAGATATCGAAGCAAAACTGTCCAATGCGCAGGTTATCGATATCACCAAAATGCCTAACAATGGCCGAGTCATTTTTGGTTCAACCGTTACCGTGCTGAACCTGGACAATGACGAAGAGCAGACTTATCGCATCGTGGGTGATGATGAAGCGGACTTTAAACAGAATCTGATTTCGGTGAACTCCCCGATTGCTCGCGGCCTGATTGGCAAAGAGCAGGATGATGTTGTCACTATCCGCACCCCGGGTGGCGAAGTGGAATACGAAATTATTAAGGTTGAATACCTGTAATTCGCATCTCGACTAAGATGTTGATACATTGTAAAGAAAAGAAAAAGGCCGCATAGCGGCCTTTTATCAACTCAAGGAGCGTGGCATTTTGCTCACCTGCTGACAGAAATCCCTCGTTTTACACAGAAAATGTGTTCGATTCAGGATATCCTTAGCGTGGCAGCGAGATTTTACGCTCTTTAGATGGGCGATAGAGCACCAGCGTTTTACCGATGACCTGTACATTACAGGCACCCGTTTCACGCACGATGGCTTCCACGATCAGGTTTTTAGTGTCTCGGTCTTCAGAGGCGATTTTCACCTTGATCAGCTCGTGGTGTTCCAGCGCTTGTTCAATCTCGGCAAGCACCCCTTCGGTCAAACCATTGTTGCCAAGCATGACTACAGGCTTGAGCGGATGTGCCAGACCTTTAAGGTGCTGTTTTTGTTTAGTACTCAGATTCATCGTATATTTTTGCTTACGTTGGGATTGAAAACGGTTCATTCTACCGCCATCTCCCTTATATCGCCAAATAGCTGCGTAGAAATTTACGTCACAGGCAAGTAACGATGAACCAGGACGGAAATGTTAAATGACAGGTAAAAAGCGTTCTGCCAGCTCCAGCCGCTGGCTTCAGGAACACTTTAGCGATAAATATGTTCAACAGGCACAGAAAAAGGGGTTGCGTTCCCGTGCCTGGTTTAAACTTGATGAAATACAGCAAAGTGACAAACTTTTTAAGCCGGGAATGACGGTTGTCGATCTCGGTGCAGCACCTGGCGGATGGTCCCAGTATGCGGTTACGCAGATCGGCGGAACGGGCCGAATCATCGCATGCGACCTTTTACCAATGGATCCCATCGTCGGTGTCGACTTCCTTCAGGGCGACTTTCGTGATGAATTAGTGCTGAAAGCGCTACTTGAGCGTGTAGGTGATAGTAAGGTCCAGGTTGTCATGTCAGATATGGCACCAAATATGTGTGGAACACCGGCGGTGGATATCCCCCGCGCCATGTATTTGGTGGAGCTAGCGTTAGAAATGTGTCGTGATGTACTAGCGCCTGGTGGTAGTTTTGTTGTGAAGGTGTTTCAGGGCGAAGGTTTCGAGGAGTATCTTAAGGAAATTCGCTCCCTGTTTGCGAAGGTTAAAGTTCGTAAGCCGGACTCTTCCCGGGCCCGTTCCCGAGAAGTGTATATTGTAGCGACCGGGCGAAAATGATAACCCGCGTCTTTCAGACGAAAGTTTGAATGACACGGGATATAGAGTATCCTGACGCTGTTTTTAACACAGTTGTAATATGAGGTTAATCCCTTGAGTGACATGGCGAAAAACCTAATACTCTGGCTGGTCATTGCCGTTGTGCTGATGTCAGTATTCCAGAGCTTTGGGCCCAGCGAGTCGAATGGCCGCAAGGTGGATTATTCTACCTTCCTGCAGGAGGTCAATCAGGACCAGGTTCGCGAAGCGCGTATCAACGGACGTGAGATCAACGTTACCAAGAAAGATAGTAACCGTTACACGACTTACATCCCGGTGAACGATCCTAAGCTGCTTGATAACCTTCTGACCAAAAACGTCAAGGTGGTAGGCGAGCCGCCAGAAGAACCAAGCCTGCTGGCTTCTATCTTCATCTCCTGGTTCCCGATGCTGCTTCTTATTGGCGTCTGGATCTTCTTTATGCGCCAGATGCAGGGCGGCGGTGGCAAAGGTGCCATGTCGTTCGGTAAGAGCAAGGCGCGTATGCTAACGGAAGATCAGATCAAGACCACGTTTGCCGACGTTGCAGGTTGCGACGAAGCAAAAGAAGAAGTGGGCGAACTGGTTGAATACCTGCGCGAGCCGAGCCGTTTCCAGAAACTGGGCGGTAAGATCCCGAAAGGCGTTCTGATGGTAGGGCCTCCGGGTACCGGTAAAACCCTGCTGGCGAAAGCCATCGCGGGTGAAGCGAAGGTACCGTTCTTTACTATTTCAGGTTCTGACTTCGTTGAAATGTTCGTGGGTGTTGGTGCATCTCGTGTGCGTGACATGTTCGAGCAGGCCAAGAAGGCAGCACCGTGCATTATCTTCATCGATGAAATCGACGCCGTCGGCCGTCAGCGTGGCGCAGGCCTGGGCGGTGGTCACGATGAACGTGAACAGACGCTGAACCAGATGCTGGTTGAGATGGATGGCTTCGAAGGTAACGAAGGTATTATCGTTATCGCGGCGACTAACCGTCCGGACGTTCTTGACCCTGCGCTGCTGCGTCCAGGCCGTTTCGACCGTCAGGTTGTGGTTGGTCTGCCGGATGTACGTGGTCGTGAACAGATTCTGAAAGTTCACATGCGTCGCGTACCGCTGGCACCTGATGTCGACGCGGCGATCATCGCGCGTGGTACGCCGGGCTTCTCCGGTGCTGACCTGGCAAACCTGGTCAACGAAGCTGCACTGTTTGCTGCTCGCGGTAACAAACGCGTTGTGTCGATGGTGGAGTTCGAGAAAGCGAAAGACAAAATCATGATGGGTGCGGAACGTCGCTCCATGGTGATGACGGAAGCGCAGAAAGAGTCCACGGCTTACCACGAAGCCGGTCACGCGATTATCGGTCGCCTGGTGCCGGAACACGATCCGGTGCATAAAGTGACGATTATTCCGCGCGGTCGTGCGCTGGGTGTGACGTTCTTCCTGCCGGAAGGCGATGCCATCAGCGCCAGTCGTCAGAAGCTGGAAAGTCAGATTTCAACCCTTTACGGCGGTCGTCTGGCTGAAGAGATTATTTACGGCGCGGAACATGTTTCGACCGGTGCGTCCAACGACATTAAAGTCGCGACCAACCTGGCACGTAACATGGTGACCCAATGGGGCTTCTCCGAGAAGCTGGGTCCCCTGCTGTATGCGGAAGAAGAAGGCGAAGTGTTCCTGGGCCGCTCCGTGGCGAAAGCGAAACACATGTCCGATGAAACCGCACGTATCATTGACCAGGAAGTGAAGCTGCTGATCGAGCGTAACTACAATCGCGCCCGTCAGATCCTGAACGATAACCTGGACATTCTGCATTCGATGAAAGATGCGCTCATGAAATATGAGACCATCGATGCTCCGCAGATTGACGACTTGATGGCTCGCCGCGAAGTGCGTCCGCCAGCGGGTTGGGAAGACCCAGGCGCTTCCAACAATTCTGACAACAATGGCACACCGCGTGCGCCGCGTCCGGTCGATGAACCGCGTACGCCGAACCCGGGCAACACCATGTCAGAACAGTTGGGCGACAAGTAAGTCACTGCTGTTGAAGTCTATGTTTGCACCTCAAACCCTGGAGCTTGCTCCGGGGTTTTTCTTTTCTGTAAAACCATATTGATACCAGGGATTTGACCATGAAACTATTCGCCCAGGACTCGCATCTCGATCTCTCACATCCGCATGTGATGGGTATCCTGAATGTCACGCCTGACTCCTTCTCTGACGGCGGCACGCATAACACGCTTATCGAGGCTGTGAAGCACGCAAATTTGATGATTAACGCGGGCGCCACCATCATTGACGTAGGCGGGGAATCGACGCGCCCTGGGGCGGCAGACGTTTCGGTGGAAGAAGAACTGGCGCGCGTGGTGCCTGTGGTTGAAGCTATCGCACAGCGGTTCGAAGTGTGGATCTCCGTCGATACGTCTAAACCTGAAGTGATCCGTGAAGTCGCGAGAGTGGGTGCTCACATCATCAATGATATTCGCTCGCTGACGGAGCCTGGCGCACTGGAGGCAGCCGCGGATACCGGGCTACCGGTTTGCCTGATGCACATGCAAGGACAGCCGAAAACCATGCAGGAAGCGCCAAAGTATGACGATGTTTATGCCGATGTAAATCGCTTCTTTATTGAGCATATTGCACGTTGTGAACGTGCGGGTATCGCAAAAGAGAAATTGCTGCTCGACCCGGGGTTCGGTTTCGGTAAAAATCTCTCTCACAATTATGAGCTGCTTGCGCGCTTATCGGAATTCCATCATTTCGACCTGCCATTGCTGGTTGGTATGTCGAGAAAGTCGATGATTGGTCAGTTACTGAATGTAGGGCCGAGCGAACGTCTGAGCGGAAGTCTGGCCTGCGCTGTAATTGCGGCGATGCAGGGCGCGCACATTATTCGTGTCCATGACGTTAAAGAAACAGTAGAAGCCATGCGTGTAGTGGAAGCTACACTGGCAGCGAAGGAAAACAAACGCTATGAGTAATCGTAAATATTTTGGTACCGATGGTATTCGTGGGCGCGTGGGTGATGCGCCAATCACCCCTGATTTTGTACTGAAACTGGGTTGGGCGGCGGGTAAAGTGCTTGCACGTCATGGCTCCCGTAAAATCATCATTGGTAAAGATACCCGTATCTCCGGGTATATGCTGGAGTCAGCGCTGGAGGCCGGTCTGGCTGCCGCGGGGCTTTCCGCTTCCTTCACTGGCCCAATGCCAACGCCTGCTGTGGCATATCTGACGCGTACTTTCCGTGCTGAAGCAGGGATTGTGATTTCGGCCTCGCATAACCCGTTTTATGACAACGGCATTAAATTCTTCTCCATCGACGGCACTAAGCTGCCGGATGAAGTGGAAGAGGCGATCGAAGCGGAGATGGAAAAAGAGATCACCTGTGTCGACTCCGCCGAGCTGGGTAAAGCGAACCGCATTGTCGATGCCGCGGGTCGTTACATCGAATTCTGTAAAGGTACTTTCCCGAACGAACTGAGCCTGGCCCATCTTAAAATTGTGGTGGACTGCGCCAACGGTGCGACCTATCACATTGCGCCGAATGTTTTCCGCGAACTGGGTGCGAACGTGATTACCATCGGCTGTGAGCCTGATGGCCTGAATATTAACGAACAGGTGGGGGCGACTGACGTTCGTGCTCTACAGGCGCGCGTTCTGGCGGAAAAAGCCGATCTGGGCATCGCACTGGATGGTGACGGCGATCGCGTGATCATGGTCGATCACGAAGGTAATAAGGTCGACGGCGACCAGATCCTCTATATCATTGCGCGTGAAGGTCTGCGTCAGGGCCAGCTGCGCGGCGGTGCAGTAGGCACGCTGATGAGCAACATGGGTCTGGAGCTGGCGCTGAAACAGCTGGGTATTCCATTTGTCCGTGCAAAAGTGGGCGACCGCTATGTGCTGGAAAAACTGCAGGAAAAAGGCTGGCGTATCGGGGCTGAAAACTCAGGCCACGTGATCCTGCTGGATAAAACCACCACCGGAGACGGTATCGTCGCTGCGCTGCAGGTTGTTGCCGCCATGGCGCGCAACCATATGAGCCTGCACGATCTCTGCAGCGGCATGAAAATGTTCCCTCAGATCCTGGTGAATGTGCGTTTCACCGCCGGTAAAGGCGATCCGCTGGAAAATGAAAATGTGAAAGCGGTGATGGCTGACGTTGAAGCAGCACTGGGCAACCGTGGGCGTGTTCTGCTGCGTAAGTCTGGAACCGAACCGCTGATCCGCGTAATGGTGGAAGGCGAAGACGAGGCGCAGGTGAATGAATTTGCACACCGTATTGCGGATGCCGTAAAAGCTGCATAGTTTTTCACGTTAAGTGATTAAAAAGGCGGCGCTTGCCGCCTTTGTTTTGAGCAATTGATGGCATTTTGCTGTTTTTTTCCGCAGTTGATACAATGCGTCAAAATTGCCCTTGCGAAGCACATTCGCTTTGGTTAGTATTCACACCCGCTTCAGTGGGAAACAAAAATCCTGCTAATTGGTCGAAGCATTGGTATGCGGCAAATCCGCAAGGAACAGGTTGATTATGTACGAAGCTCTTTTAGTTATTTTCCTTATTGTAGCCATCGCTCTCGTAGCGCTGATCATGCTGCAGCAAGGTAAAGGCGCTGATATGGGAGCCTCCTTCGGAGCAGGCGCTTCCGGTACGCTGTTCGGTTCAAGTGGTTCTGCGAACTTCATGACCCGCACAACGGCGATTCTGGCTACGCTGTTCTTCATCATCAGTCTGGCGCTTGGCAATATCAACAGCAACAAGACCAGCAAAGGAAGCGAGTGGGAAAATCTGAGCGCGCCAGCGAAAACTGAGCAGACTCAGCCAGCTGCACCGGCTAAGCCGACCAGCGATATCCCGCACTAAGTATTCAGTACCGAGGTGGTGGAATTGGTAGACACGCTACCTTGAGGTGGTAGTGCCCTAACGGGCTTGTGGGTTCGAGTCCCATCCTCGGTACCAATATTCCAGAAGAAAGACGTCGAAAGACGTCTTTTTTTTCGTCTGTAGATTTCGTCTGTAGAAGGAGCGTTTTCGTCGGCAGGTACGTTCGTGCCAGCGGGACAGGTTCTGCAGCGATCGTAAAAAAGGCGCCCACTGGGCGCCTTTTGCATTTCTGCGTAAGCCTTACTTCTTAACGCTGTGCTCCAGGTTTTCAACCTGCGGCAGGCCATTACCGGCGCTTGCGGAGAGCAGGCCATTCTCAACGTAGTTGAACAGCTTCTCACGGGTATCGGTGATGTCCAGGTTACGCATGGTCAGCTGGCCAATACGATCGTCCGGAGAGAACACGGATTCACCTTTCTCCATGGTCAGACGTTCTGCTTTATAAGTCAGGTTGTCGGACATGGTGTTCAGAATAGAGTAGTCATTCCCGCGACGCAGCTCCAGCGTCACTTCACCGGTGATCGCGCTTGCCACCCAACGTTGCAGTGCATCACGCAGCATCAGGGCCTGTGGGTCGAACCAACGGCCCTGGTACAGTAGTTTACCCAGCTGACGACCATGAGAGTGATACTGCTCGATGGTGTCTTCGTTGTGAATACCGGTCAGCAGACGCTCATAAGCGATGTGCAGCAGCGCCATCCCAGGGGCTTCATAGATGCCACGGCTTTTTGCTTCGATAATACGGTTTTCAATTTGATCGCTCATGCCCAGACCATGACGGCCACCGATACGGTTAGCTTCCAGCATCAGTTCCACATCGTCAGAGAAGGTCTTGCCGTTCAGGGCAACCGGATGGCCGCGCTCGAAACGCACGGTAACTTCTTCCGCCTGGATTTTGACGTTTTCGTCCCAGAACTTCACACCCATGATCGGGTTAACGATCTTCACGCTGGAGTTCAGGAATTCCAGGTCCTTCGCTTCGTGCGTCGCACCCAGCATATTGGAATCGGTAGAGTAGGCTTTCTCAACGGACATCTTATAGTCGAAGCCACAGGCGATCATAAACTCGGACATTTCATGACGGCCGCCCAGCTCGTCGATAAAGTCGGTATCGAGCCACGGTTTATAAATCTGCAGCTCGGCGTTGGTCAGCAGGCCATAACGATAGAAACGTTCGATATCGTTTCCTTTATACGTACTGCCATCACCCCAGATGTTTACGCCATCTTCTTTCATGGCGGCAACCAGCATGGTACCGGTCACTGCACGGCCCAGCGGGGTGGTATTGAAATAGGTCAGGCCGCCGGTGGTATTATGGAAAGCACCACACTGAATAGCAGCAATACCTTCAGCGACCAGTTGCTTACGGCAGTCAATCAGGCGCGCGTTCTCTGCGCCATACTCTTTAGCGCGACGAGGGATTGCATCATAATCGTCCTCATCCGGCTGACCCAGGTTCGCAGTATATGCATACGGAACCGCTCCCTTCTGGCGCATCCACAGCAGTGCAGCGCTGGTATCCAGGCCGCCTGAAAAAGCGATGCCAATACGTTGTCCTACCGGAAGATGCTTGAGAATCGTCGTCATAAAATAAAACCCTGCTTGATTGACTGATTAAGAGACCGCTTTCGCTCTCGATGCATGTTTATGCAAAATAAGTGAGTATTCATTTAATCATCTTTTGTCGATGACCGGAAGAGACTCGTGCGTTTTTTGTAAAATTTTCCCTTTGTTTGACCTGGCGGAAACTGGCTTGACAGGTGGGGTTCACTATCAATATACTAAACGCCGATTTTACGTCCCGTCTTCGGTACCAAATCCCAGCATTATTTGCAAATTCTCTCCAAAACGCGTAGAATTTGCCACGTTTCAGGCGCGGGGTGGAGCAGCCTGGTAGCTCGTCGGGCTCATAACCCGAAGGTCGTCGGTTCAAATCCGGCCCCCGCAACCACTTTCCCATAAAGTTCTTTTTCAAATATACTGTGAAGACTTAGAGCCTTCGTAGCTGGATTTGAAAAAATTCTTTCGGAGAGTGCTCCAGGCCGCAGTTGCGGCTATAGGGTTCAGTTATCTAAAGCCCCGATTTATCGGGGTTTTTTGTTATCTGACTACAGAATAACTGGGCTTTACGCCCTTTTTTTATGTCTTGGGGGTGGGCTTGTCCACATTAGAGCAAAAATTAACAGAGATGATTACTGCACCGGTCGAAGCACTGGGCTACGAACTGGTCGGCATCGAATTCGTTCGCGGCCGTACATCGACGCTGCGCATCTATATTGATAGTGAAGATGGCATCAATGTTGATGATTGTGCTGATGTTAGCCACCAGGTGAGTGCGGTTCTTGATGTTGAAGACCCGATTACCGTTGCGTACAACCTGGAAGTTTCCTCACCCGGCCTCGATCGCCCGATGTTCACGGCCGAGCACTATGTGCGCTTTACCGGTGAAGAAGTGGCTCTCGTTCTGCGTATGGCCGTACAGAACCGCCGTAAATGGCAGGGAATTATCAAAGCCGTTGATGGTGAAATGATCACGGTTACAGTCGAAGGCAAAGATGAAGTGTTCGCGCTGAGTAATATCCAGAAGGCGAACCTGGTTCCCCACTTTTAACAGTCTGGATTGAGGTGAAAAGCCCGCGATGAACAAAGAAATTTTGGCTGTTGTTGAAGCCGTCTCCAACGAGAAATCACTGCCGCGTGAGAAGATTTTCGAAGCGCTGGAAAGTGCACTGGCTACAGCAACCAAGAAAAAATACGAACAAGAGATCGATGTTCGCGTAGAAATCGATCGTAAAAGCGGTGACTTCGATACATTCCGTCGTTGGGTAATCGTTGAAGAGGTGACCCAGCCGACGAAAGAGATCACCCTGGAAGCGGCGCGTTTTGAAGACGAAAGCCTGAACGTGGGTGACTATGTTGAAGATCAGATTGAATCTGTCACCTTCGACCGTATCACCACGCAAACCGCAAAACAGGTTATCGTCCAGAAAGTCCGTGAAGCTGAGCGCGCGCTGGTTGTCGATCAGTTCCGCGATCAGGAAGGTGAGATCATTACCGGCGTGGTGAAGAAAGTAAACCGCGACAACATCTCTCTGGAAATCAAATCTGAAGGGCTGCCAGGTAACGCTGAAGCCGTTATCCTGCGTGAAGACATGCTGCCGCGTGAAAACTTCCGCCCGGGTGACCGTATTCGTGGCGTTCTGTATGCCGTACGCCCTGAAGCGCGTGGTGCACAGCTGTTTGTGACCCGTTCCAAGCCAGAGATGCTGATTGAACTGTTCCGTATCGAAGTACCGGAAATCGGCGAAGAAGTTATCGAAATTAAAGCGGCTGCCCGCGATCCGGGTTCACGCGCGAAAATCGCGGTGAAAACCAACGACAAGCGTATCGACCCGGTCGGTGCTTGCGTAGGTATGCGCGGTGCGCGTGTTCAGGCGGTTTCTACCGAACTGGGCGGCGAGCGTATCGATATCGTCCTGTGGGACGACAACCCGGCGCAATTCGTGATTAACGCAATGGCTCCGGCGGATGTGGCGTCTATCGTTGTTGACGAAGACAAACACACCATGGATATCGCTGTTGAAGCGGGCAACCTGGCGCAGGCAATCGGCCGTAACGGTCAGAACGTACGCCTGGCGTCACAGCTGAGCGGCTGGGAACTCAACGTAATGACCGTTGATGACCTGCAGGCTAAGCATCAGGCTGAAGCCCATGCGGCGATCGATACCTTCACGAAATACCTGGATATTGACGAAGATTTCGCCACTGTTCTGGTTGAAGAAGGTTTCTCTACCCTTGAAGAACTGGCCTATGTGCCAATGAAAGAGCTGCTGGAAATCGACGGTCTTGATGAAGCCACCGTTGAAGCCCTGCGTGAACGCGCTAAAAACGCACTGACCACCCTGGCACTGGCTCAGGAAGAAAGCCTTGGCGATAAGAAGCCGGCTGATGACCTGCTGAATCTGGAAGGTCTTGATCGTGCGATTGCGTTCAAGCTGGCTGCCCGTGGTGTTTGTACGCTGGAAGATCTCGCTGAGCAAGGCGTTGATGACCTGGCTGATATCGAAGGTTTAACCGACGAGAAAGCCGGCGAACTCATCATGGCCGCACGTAATATTTGCTGGTTCGGCGACGAAGCGTAATAAACTGTAGCAGGAAGGAACAGCATGACTGATGTAACTGTAAAATCGCTGGCTGCCGAGATTCAGACCTCCGTGGACCGCCTGGTACAGCAATTTGCTGATGCAGGGATCCCGAAGTCCGCTGATGACTCGGTGAACGCGCAAGAAAAACAAACCTTGTTAGCGCACCTGAACCGTGAACACGGTTCGACGCCTGACAAGCTGACGCTGCAGCGCAAAACGCGTAGCACGTTGAATATCCCTGGTACCGGTGGTAAAAGCAAATCGGTACAAATTGAAGTCCGCAAGACACGCACCTTTGTAAAACGTGATCCGCAAGAGGCAGAACGCCTTGCTGCGGAAGAGCAGGCACAGCGTGAAGCGGAAGAACAAGCTCAGCGTGAGGCAGAAGCGACTGCCAAGCGTGAAGCAGAATTAAAAGCTGAACGTGAGGCCGCAGAAAAAGCGAAACGCGACGCAAGTGATAAAGTGAAGCGTGAAGCTGCGGAAAAAGACAAAGTGAGCAATCAACAGACCGACGAAATGACAAAAACCGCCCAGGCTGAAAAAGCCCGCCGTGAAAATGAAGCTGCCGAGCTGAAGCGTAAAGCGGAAGAAGAAGCCCGCCGCAAGCTTGAAGAAGAAGCTCGCCGTGTAGCTGAAGAAGCGCGCCGTATGGCTGAAGAAAACGAGAAGAACGGTGTGAACCCTGCTGAAGCGTCTGAAGACACCAGCGATTATCACGTCACCACTTCTCAGCATGCGCGCCAGGCAGAAGACGATAACGACCGTGAAGTTGAAGGTGGTCGTGGCCGTACTCGCAGCACCAAAGCTGCTCGCCCAGCCAAAAAAGGCAACAAGCACGCTGAATCTAAAGCTGACCGTGAAGAAGCACGTGCAGCGATCCGCGGTGGTAAAGGCGGCAAGCGTAAAGGTTCCGCACTGCAGCAGGGCTTCCAGAAGCCAGCTCAGGCTGTTAACCGTGACGTAGTGATTGGTGAAACCATCACCGTTGGCGATCTGGCCAACAAAATGGCGGTTAAAGGCTCTCAGGTCATCAAAGCGATGATGAAACTGGGCGCAATGGCCACCATCAACCAGGTTATCGACCAGGAAACTGCGCAACTGGTAGCCGAAGAGATGGGCCACAAAGTTATCCTGCGTCGTGAAAACGAGCTGGAAGAAGCAGTAATGAGCGACCGTGACACCGGTGCAGCGGCAGAACCGCGCGCGCCTGTAGTGACCATCATGGGTCACGTTGACCACGGTAAAACCTCTCTGCTCGACTACATTCGTTCGACGAAAGTGGCCTCCGGTGAAGCGGGTGGTATTACCCAGCACATCGGTGCGTACCACGTAGAAACCGACAACGGCATGATCACCTTCCTGGATACCCCGGGCCACGCAGCGTTTACCTCTATGCGTGCTCGTGGTGCTCAGGCAACGGATATCGTTGTACTGGTTGTTGCTGCAGACGACGGCGTGATGCCACAGACCATTGAAGCTATCCAGCACGCGAAAGCGGCGCAGGTGCCTCTGGTGGTTGCAGTGAACAAGATCGATAAGCCAGAAGCTGACATGGATCGCGTTAAAAACGAACTCTCCCAGTACGGTGTTATGCCGGAAGAGTGGGGCGGTGAAGCGCAGTTCATTCCAGTATCTGCGAAAGCCGGTACTGGTATCGACGACCTGCTGAACGCTATCCTGCTGCAGGCTGAAGTTCTGGAGCTGAAAGCGGTTCGTAAAGGTATGGCGAGCGGCGCGGTTATCGAATCCTTCCTGGATAAAGGTCGTGGTCCGGTTGCAACCGTTCTGGTTCGTGAAGGTACGCTGCATAAAGGCGATATCGTTCTGTGTGGTTTCGAATACGGTCGTGTTCGTGCGATGCGTAACGAACTGGGTCAGGAAGTTCTGGAAGCAGGTCCGTCCATTCCAGTGGAAATCCTGGGCCTGTCCGGTGTGCCGGCTGCGGGCGATGAAGTGACCGTCGTACGTGACGAGAAGAAAGCGCGTGAAGTTGCACTGTATCGTCAGGGCAAATTCCGTGAAGTTAAACTGGCTCGTCAGCAGAAATCTAAACTCGAGAACATGTTTGCGAACATGACCGAAGGCGAAGTTCACGAAGTGAACATCGTTCTGAAAGCCGACGTTCAGGGTTCTGTGGAAGCGATCTCCGACTCCTTGCTGAAACTGTCTACTGACGAAGTTAAAGTGAAGATCATCGGTTCTGGCGTAGGGGGTATCACCGAAACCGACGCCACCCTGGCTGCTGCATCCAATGCAATCCTGGTCGGCTTCAACGTACGTGCTGACGCGTCTGCACGTAAAGTGATTGATGCTGAAAGTCTGGATCTGCGTTACTACTCCGTCATCTATAACCTGATCGACGAAGTGAAAGCTGCGATGAGCGGCATGCTGTCTCCAGAGCTGAAACAGCAGATCATCGGTCTGGCTGAAGTGCGTGACGTGTTCAAATCACCGAAATTTGGTGCGATCGCGGGCTGTATGGTTACCGAAGGTATCATCAAACGTCACAACCCAATCCGCGTACTGCGTGACAACGTGGTTATCTACGAAGGCGAGCTGGAATCCCTGCGCCGCTTCAAAGATGACGTTAACGAAGTCCGTAACGGCATGGAATGTGGTATCGGCGTGAAGAACTACAACGACGTTCGCGTTGGCGACATGATCGAAGTGTTCGAGATCATCGAAATTCAGCGTACGATTGCTTAATCATCGATGCAGGCCGGGTAAGCAAAGCGCCACCCGGTAATAATTTTAAAAGGGGCTTTTTGCCCCTTTTTTGTCTGGAGAATTTATTATGGCGAAAGAATTTGGTCGCCCGCAGCGCGTAGCGCAAGAAATGCAGAAAGAGATCGCCCTCATCCTGCAACGTGAAATTAAAGATCCACGCGTGGGTGTGATGACCACCGTGTCCGGCGTGGAAATGTCCCGCGACCTGGCGTATGCCAAAGTGTTCGTGACTTTCCTGAACGATCAGGACGAAGCCGCGGTTAAAAACGGCATTAAAGCGCTGCAGGAAGCCTCTGGTTACATCCGCTCTCTGCTCGGCAAAGCGATGCGTCTGCGTATCGTGCCTGAGCTGACCTTCTTCTACGACAACTCTCTGGTCGAAGGTATGCGCATGTCCAACCTGGTGACCAGCGTGGTGAAACATGACGACGAACGTCGTGTTAACCCAACGGACGACAGCAAGGAGGACTAATGAGTCGTCCTCGTCGTCGCGGTCGCGACGTGCATGGTGTGCTGCTGCTGGATAAACCCCAGGGCGCTTCCAGCAACGACGTGCTGCAAAAAGTTAAGCGTATTTTTAACGCCAACCGTGCGGGCCACACGGGCGCGCTCGATCCGCTGGCGACCGGCATGCTGCCGATCTGCCTGGGGGAAGCGACAAAGTTTTCCCAGTACCTGCTGGACTCCGATAAGCGCTATCGGGTCATCGCCCGATTAGGCCAGCGCACGGACACCTCCGATGCCGATGGTCAGGTGGTAGAAGAGCGTCCGGTGACCTTCAGCGCGGAGCAACTTGATGCTGCGCTGGAAAGTTTCCGTGGCGACACGCTGCAGGTACCGTCAATGTATTCGGCGCTGAAGTACCAGGGTAAAAAACTGTACGAATATGCACGCCAGGGCATTGACGTTCCTCGTGAACCCCGTCCGATTACCGTGTACGAACTGCTCTTTATTCGTCACGAAGGCGATGAGCTGGAGTTGGAAGTTCACTGTTCGAAAGGCACCTATATTCGTACCATCATTGACGACCTGGGTGAAAAGCTGGGTTGCGGTGCGCACGTGATTTACCTGCGTCGCCTGGCTGTCAGCACGTACCCGGTTGAGCGAATGGTGACCCTTGAACATCTGCGCGAGTTGGTTGAGCAGGCGGAAGCGCAGGAGATTGCGCCGGCCGATTTGCTCGATCCGCTGCTGATGCCAATGGACAGCCCGGCAGCCGATTTCCCGGTTGTTAATCTTCCTTTAACATCCTCCGTTTACTTTAAGAACGGAAACCCGGTTCGTACCACCAGTGCTCCTTCTGAAGGTCTGGTACGCGTGACCGAGGGGGATGAAGGTAAGTTCATCGGCATGGGTGAAATGGATGGCGAAGGGCGCGTCGCGCCGCGTCGCCTGGTCGTTGAGTATCCGGTTGAAGCCTGATAGCGATAACGGCTCGCCTTGCGATAAGCAGGGGAGACGAGTAGAATATCGCGGCTTAACGTTCGGCAAATTGTTTAACATATTGCGGGACGTATACTGGGATTGCTGAATTAGAGATCGGCATCCTTACATTCTTTATATTCTGGAGTTTGAAAATGTCTCTAAGCGTTGAAGCTAAAGCTAAAATCGTTTCTGAGTTTGGTCGTGGTACTAACGACAGCGGTTCTACCGAAGTTCAGGTTGCACTGCTGACTGCACAGATTAACCACCTGCAGGGTCACTTTGCAGAGCACAAAAAAGATCACCACAGCCGTCGTGGTCTGCTGCGTATGGTTTCTCAGCGTCGTAAACTGCTCGACTACCTGAAACGTAAAGATGTTGCACGTTACTCCGCGCTGATCGAGCGTCTGGGTCTGCGTCGCTAAGTCTTGCGAGTTTCAGAAAAGGGGGCCTGATGGCCCCTTTTTTCAACCAGACGGCAGCAATTCACTGGAAACTATTGTATTGTTGCTATAAATGATCTTCATTGCAGAGGTTCGCGCGGCTAATGAGAGGCTTCACCCATGGGGGTGTTGGTTGTCATTAGTCGCGAGGATGCGAAGAAGGTCGGGTTAAATCGTCAGCACACCGGTGGTGTGCTGTCATACATTTAAGAAAGGACAGAACTTTGCTGAATCCGATCGTTCGTAAATTCCAGTATGGTCAACACACCGTCACGCTGGAAACCGGCATGATGGCACGTCAGGCTACTGCTGCCGTTATGGTAAGCATGGATGACACTGCGGTATTCGTAACCGTAGTTGGCCAGAAAAAAGCAAAACCAGGTCAGGACTTCTTCCCACTGACCGTTAACTACCAGGAGCGTACCTACGCTGCCGGTAAAATTCCGGGTGGCTTCTTCCGTCGTGAAGGCCGTCCAAGCGAAGGCGAAACCCTGATTGCGCGTCTGATTGACCGCCCGGTTCGTCCGCTGTTCCCGGAAGGCTTCGTGAACGAAGTGCAGGTTATCGCGACCGTTGTTTCCGTTAACCCACAGGTTAACCCGGATATCGTTGCGATGATCGGTGCTTCCGCGGCCCTGTCACTGTCTGGTATTCCATTCAATGGCCCAATCGGTGCTGCACGCGTTGGTTACATCAACGACCAGTACGTGCTGAACCCAACGCAGGAAGAGCTGAAAGAAAGTAAGCTGGACCTGGTTGTTGCTGGTACTGAAGCGGCTGTGCTGATGGTTGAATCCGAAGCGGAACTGCTGAGCGAAGACCAGATGCTGGGCGCGGTGGTCTTTGGCCACGATCAGCAGCAGATCGTTATTCAGAACATCAACGATCTGGTTAAAGAAGCGGGCAAACCACGTTGGGACTGGCAGCCTGAAGCCGTCAACGACGCGCTGAATGCACGCGTTGCTGCGCTGGCTGAATCTCGTCTGAGCGATGCTTATCGCATCACCGACAAACAGGAGCGTTATGCTCAGGTTGACGTGATCAAAGACGAAACTATCGCAACGCTGATTGCTGAAGACGAAACGCTGGATGCTAACGAGCTGAGCGAAATTCTGCACGCTATCGAGAAAAACGTGGTTCGTAGCCGCGTCCTGGCGGGTGAGCCGCGTATCGATGGCCGCGAAAAAGACATGATCCGTGGTCTGGACGTGCGTACTGGCGTTCTGCCACGTACTCACGGTTCTGCACTGTTCACCCGTGGCGAAACGCAGGCGCTGGTTACCGCGACCCTGGGGACAGCACGTGACGCGCAGAACATCGACGAACTGATGGGCGAGCGTACTGACAGCTTCCTGTTCCACTACAACTTCCCTCCATACTCCGTAGGTGAAACCGGTATGGTGGGTTCGCCTAAGCGTCGTGAAATTGGTCACGGTCGTCTGGCGAAGCGTGGTGTGCTGGCAGTGATGCCGGATGCTGACAAATTCCCGTACACCGTTCGTGTGGTTTCTGAAATCACCGAATCTAACGGTTCTTCTTCCATGGCTTCCGTGTGTGGTGCATCTCTGGCGCTGATGGATGCAGGCGTGCCAATCAAAGCCGCCGTTGCGGGTATCGCAATGGGCCTGGTGAAAGAAGGCGAGAACTTTGTTGTTCTGTCTGACATTCTGGGCGACGAAGACCACCTGGGCGATATGGACTTCAAAGTTGCGGGTTCCCGCGACGGTATCTCTGCGCTGCAGATGGATATCAAAATTGAAGGTATCACCAAAGAGATCATGCAGGTTGCGCTGAACCAGGCTAAAGGTGCTCGTCTGCACATCCTGGGCGTGATGGAACAGGCGATCAACGCGCCACGTGGCGACATTTCTCAGTTCGCTCCGCGTATCCACACCATCAAGATCAATCCAGACAAGATCAAAGATGTTATCGGTAAGGGCGGTTCCGTTATCCGTGCTCTGACCGAAGAGACTGGCACCACTATCGAAATCGAAGATGACGGTACGGTGAAAATTGCAGCGACCGACGGCGAGAAAGCGAAATTCGCTATTCGTCGCATCGAAGAAATTACTGCAGAAATCGAAGTGGGCCGTATCTACAATGGTAAAGTGACCCGTATCGTTGACTTTGGCGCGTTCGTTGCCATCGGTGGCGGTAAAGAAGGTCTGGTTCACATCTCTCAAATCGCTGACAAGCGCGTTGAGAAAGTGACCGATTACCTGCAGATGGGTCAGGAAGTCCCGGTTAAAGTTCTGGAAGTTGACCGCCAGGGCCGTATCCGTCTGAGCATTAAAGAAGCAACCGAGCAATCTCAGCCGGCTGCTGCGCCAGAAGCATCGGCAGCAGAACAGCAAGGCGAGTAAGTTGCATTTGCCCTCCGCTTCGGCGGAGGGCCTATTATCAGGCAGGACGCCTTGTTAAGCCGCCGGGGGACAGGACGTTCATCCAATAGTTGTCTTCGGGAGTGGGAAATGAAGCCTTTTTTGCGCTGGTGTTTCGTTGCGACAGCTTTAACGCTGGCAGGATGCAGCAACTCTGCCTGGCGTAATAGCGAAGTCCTCGCAGTGCCATTGCAACCGACTTTGCAGCAGGAAGTGATTCTGGCACGCATGGAACAAATTCTTGCCAGTCGGGCTTTAACCGATGACGAACGCGCACAGCTTTTATATGAGCGCGGAGTGTTGTATGATAGTCTCGGTCTGAGGGCATTAGCGCGGAATGATTTCTCACAAGCGCTGGCAATCCGACCTGATATGCCTGAAGTATTCAATTACTTAGGCATTTATTTAACGCAGGCAGGCAATTTTGATGCCGCCTATGAAGCGTTTGATTCTGTACTTGAGCTTGATCCAACTTACAACTACGCGCACTTGAATCGCGGTATCGCCCTGTATTACGGCGGTCGTGATAAGTTAGCGCAAGATGATCTGCTGGCGTTTTATCAAGACGATCCTAATGATCCTTTCCGCAGTCTGTGGTTATACATCGTTGAGCAGAAGCTCGATGAGAAGCAGGCAAAAGAAGCACTGAAACAGCGCTTCGATAAATCGGACAAGGAACAGTGGGGATGGAACATTGTCGAGTTCTACCTGGGCAACATTAGCGAAGCAACGCTGATGGAACGCCTCAAGGCGGACGCAACGGATAACACCTCGCTCGCTGAGCATCTCAGTGAAACCAACTTCTATTTAGGTAAGTACTACCTAAGTCTGGGGGATAAGGACAGCGCTACGGCACTGTTCAAATTAGCGGTTGCTAACAACGTACACAACTTCGTTGAGCACCGTTATGCATTGTTGGAATTATCGCTCTTGGGCCAGGAGCAAGACGACCTGGCAGAATCGGACCAGCAATAGCTGACGACATAAACATCAGCCCGTAATCTTTTGATTGCCATCACCTTAACTGGTGAGGGCGTTGTTGTTCGTCAATACATCTACTTTGAGCCGGTTCACACTTTTCAATGAAAATTGCTAATCATTTTCACGATGAGCTAAGTAGACTGGCCGCCATTGACATTGAGGCACTCGTACTACATGGCTGAATTCGAAACCACTTTTGCAGATCTGGGCCTGAAGGCTCCTATCCTTGAAGCCCTTACCGATCTGGGTTACGAAAAACCATCTCCGATCCAGGCAGAATGTATCCCACATCTGTTGTCTGGTCGTGACGTGCTGGGCATGGCCCAGACTGGTAGCGGCAAAACCGCAGCGTTCTCGCTGCCGCTGCTGCACAACATCGATCCGGAACTGCGTGCACCGCAGATCCTCGTCCTGGCTCCAACCCGTGAACTGGCTGTTCAGGTTGCAGAAGCTATGACTGATTTCTCTAAACATATGCGCGGCGTAAACGTGGTGGCCCTGTACGGTGGCCAGCGTTATGACGTGCAGTTACGTGCCCTGCGCCAGGGTCCACAGATTGTTGTCGGTACGCCGGGCCGTCTGCTGGATCACCTGAAGCGCGGTACTCTTGACCTCTCTAAACTGAGCGGTCTGGTACTGGATGAAGCAGATGAAATGCTGCGTATGGGCTTCATCGAAGACGTAGAAACGATTATGGCGCAGATCCCGGAAGGTCATCAGACCGCTCTGTTCTCTGCAACCATGCCAGAAGCGATTCGTCGCATTACCCGCCGCTTCATGAAAGAGCCGCAGGAAGTGCGCATTCAGTCCAGCGTGACTACTCGCCCGGACATCAGCCAGAGCTACTGGTCTGTATACGGTATGCGTAAAAACGAAGCGCTGGTTCGTTTCCTGGAAGCGGAAGATTTTGATGCGGCGATTATCTTCGTTCGTACCAAAAACGCGACCCTGGAAGTGGCTGAAGCGCTGGAGCGTAGCGGCTACAACAGCGCAGCGCTGAACGGTGACATGAACCAGGCTCTGCGTGAGCAGACGCTGGAGCGCCTGAAAGACGGTCGTCTGGATATCCTGATTGCAACCGACGTGGCAGCACGTGGTCTGGACGTTGAGCGTATCAGCCTGGTTGTTAACTACGATATTCCAATGGACTCCGAGTCCTACGTTCACCGTATCGGTCGTACCGGTCGTGCGGGTCGTGCAGGTCGTGCGCTGCTGTTCGTTGAGAACCGCGAGCGTCGTCTGCTGCGTAACATTGAACGCACCATGAAGCTGACCATTCCAGAAGCGGAACTGCCAAATGCAGAACTGCTGGGCAAACGCCGTCTGGAAAAATTCGCCGCGAAAGTCCAGCAGCAGCTGGAAAGCAGCGACCTGGACCAGTATCGTGCGCTGCTGGCACAGATTCAGCCTACCGCTGAAGGCGAAGAGCTGGATATGGAAACGCTGGCCGCAGCACTGCTGAAAATGGCACAGGGCGAACGTACCCTGATCGTGCCACCAGATGCACCGATGCGTCCTAAGCGTGAGTTCCGTGACCGTGACGAGCGTTTCGAACGTCGTGGCGACCGTAACGATCGTGGTCCACGTGCTGACCGTCCAGAGCGCAGTGGCGAAGAGCGTCCACGTCGTGAGCGTCGTGACGCTGGCGAAATGGAACTGTACCGCATTGAAGTGGGCCGTGATGATGGTGTTGAAGTTCGTCATATCGTTGGCGCGATCGCTAACGAAGGCGACATCAGCAGCCGTTACATTGGTAACATCAAGCTGTTCGCATCTCACTCTACCATCGAGCTGCCAAAAGGCATGCCGGGCGAAGTACTGCAGCACTTTACTCGCACCCGCATCCTGAACAAGCCGATGAACATGCAGCTGATGGGCGATGCCCAGCCACGTACTGACCGTGGTGGCGAACGTCGTGGCGGTGGTCGTGGTTTCGGTGGCGAACGTCGTGAAGGCGGTCGTAGCGAAGGCAACCGCGCTGGCGCAGGCGAAGGTCGTCGTTTCTCTGGCGAGCGTCGCGAAAGCCGTGGCCCACGTCGTGAAGAAGGTACCGCTCGTCGTCGTTTCGGTGACGCGTAAGACTTTCGTTTCTGACGTAAAGTAATCTATACAGCCCCGATAAACACTGTCGGGGCTTTTTTTATTCCTTTTGTACTCTTGTACTGGTACAGTGCTGCACATTAACATGCATAACCGCATTATTGACTGGAGAAAAGGCTGTATGGCGACACTTACCACCACCCAAACGTCACCTTCGCTGCTTGGCGGCGTGGTGATCATCGGCGGAACCATCATTGGTGCCGGGATGTTCTCCCTGCCTGTGGTTATGTCCGGTGCGTGGTTCTTCTGGTCGCTGGCGGCACTGGTGTTTACCTGGTTCTGTATGCTTCATTCCGGGCTGATGATCCTCGAAGCCAACCTGAACTACCGCATTGGCTCCAGCTTCGACACCATCACTAAAGACCTGTTAGGCAAAGGCTGGAACCTGATAAACGGCCTCTCCATTGCCTTTGTGCTCTACATCCTGACTTACGCGTACATCTCAGCGAGCGGCTCCATTCTGCATCACACATTCTCGGAGTTGTCGCTGAACGTGCCGGCAAGAGTGGCGGGCTTGTGCTTCGCGCTGGGCGTCGCGTTTATCGTCTGGATGAGCACCAAAGCGGTGAGTCGCATGACGGCGATTGTGCTGGGCGCGAAGGTGATCACCTTCTTCCTGACCTTCGGCAGCCTGCTTGGACACGTTACGCCGGCCACGCTGTTCAACGTGGCGGAGACGAATACCGCTTACACGCCGTACCTGCTGATGACCCTGCCGTTCTGTCTGGCATCATTTGGTTACCACGGCAATGTGCCGAGCCTGATGAAGTATTACGGTAAAGATCCCTGCACGATTGTGAAGTGCCTGATCTACGGCACGCTGCTGGCGCTGGCGCTGTACGTGATTTGGCTGCTGGGGACGATGGGCAATATCCCGCGTCCTGAATTTATCGGCATTGCGCAGAAGGGCGGTAACATTGATGTACTGGTACAGGCGCTGAGCGGCGTACTGAACAGCCGCAGTCTGGATCTGTTGCTGGTGGTATTCTCTAACTTTGCCGTCGCGAGCTCTTTCCTCGGCGTGACGCTGGGCCTGTTTGACTACCTGGCCGATCTGTTTGGTTTTGATGATTCCGCTATGGGGCGCTTTAAAACCGCGCTGCTGACTTTCCTGCCACCGATTGTTGGCGGTCTACTTTGGCCGAATGGTTTCCTCTATGCCATCGGCTATGCCGGGCTGGCGGCGACCATCTGGGCGGCGATTGTGCCTGCGCTGCTGGCACGCAAATCACGTAAACGCTTCGGCAGCCCGAAATTCCGCGTCTGGGGCGGAAAGCCGATGATTGCGCTGATTCTGGTGTTCGGTATTGGCAACGCGCTGGTGCATGTCCTGTCGAGTTTTAACCTGCTGCCAGTGTATCAGTAACACCACCTGTCACCCTCTCCCGACGGGAGAGGGGAACAAGCCACGCTAACCTGACACTTCCTCTTTCACCTGCATCGCCAGGTCAAACGAATGCAAGCGTGCCTGATGATCGAAAATCTGGCCGTTAACCATAATTTCATCCGCCTGTGTCTCACGCAGCACCGCCTCCAGCCCGTGACGCACTTTTGCCTTATCCCCCACCAGCGACATACTCAGCGCCTGCTGAACGCCATACTGTTCGGATGCCGACCACAGCTGATGCATATTCTCCACCGGCGGCGGCAGCTGGCCGGTCTCACCGCGACGCAGCTTCACAAAAGCCTGTTGCATGGAGGTGAACAGGAATTCCGCATCGCGATTGCTGTCGGCGGCAACGATGTTAATGCACACCATCGCATACGGTTTTTCCAGACGCTCTGAAGGTTTGAAGTTTGTGCGATAGAGGTGAAGCGCCTGATGGAGCATATCTGGCGCGAAGTGTGAGGCAAAGGCGAACGGCAGCCCCAGCTGCGCGGCAAGCTGCGCGCTGTACAGGCTTGAGCCCAACAGCCACACCGGGATCTTCTCACCGTAGCCTGGCACCGGGCGCACGTGCGGGTTAGGGTCACGCGCGTCAAACCAGTCCACCAGTTCAGCCACATCGCGCGGGAAGTTATCGATGTCGCCGCTCATATGGCGACGCAGGGCGCGCATGGTCGGCTGGTCGCTGCCCGGCGCACGGCCAAGACCCAGGTCGATACGACCAGGATAGAGGGTATTCAGCGTACCAAACTGCTCGGCAATCACCAGCGGGGCGTGGTTCGGCAGCATCACGCCACCGGAGCCAAGGTGCAGCGTGGTGGTATTCGCCGCCAGGTAACCAATCAGCACGGAGGTCGCCGCACTGGCGATACCAACCATATTGTGGTGCTCAGCCAGCCAGTAACGGTGATAACCGCGTTTTTCTGCCAGGCGAGCGAGATCGAGAGAGTGGGTAAAGGCTTCTCGTGCTGAGGAGCCTTGAGGGATCGGCGCCAGATCCAGCACCGAAAACGGAATGGTTTGATCAGTCATAACAGCTCACTTTGTCGACGGTGAATCTTTTAATAGTGCATTAAAATTTAATAACCGTTGTTAACAAAGTGAGCTTTTACATTTCTTCTTCAGCCCTGTAACACCAACCCGGGGAGGCGTTTCCAGTAGCCGTTACAGTCGCTGTTAGCGGTTAACGGCAGCGGAGCATCACCGTTTTCATTGGCGCGGAAGGCATCCAGCATGGCGAATACGCCCGTATCCACCGGTGACAGGCGCACCATGTCGACCAGACCGTTCATCGACGCCAGTTCATTGCCGAGGTTATACACATAGCCGCTCATGGTCTGGATACCGTTCAGGACGAACACCTGCTGATTTTCCTGCGACAGCATGCTGCGCCCGTTCGGGTACTTGATGCAGCAGGTTTCACACTCGTCTTTCGGACGGTCTTCAGAGCGGGCGGTGAAGCAGCGGGCAGAATAGGCCAGCGGCAGATGACCATAGCTCAGCACTTCCACCTCAAACTGATTGCGAATGCCCAGCGTTTCGCACTGGTTGAGCAGGTTAGCCAGCCAGTCGCGCGAGAGTTCGACCGGCATGCACCAGCGCGTCATCCCCTGTTTAAGCAGCAGGCGCAGCGTCACGGCGTTATAGCAGTTCAGCGCATGGCCTGCGACAAACGGCAGCCTGCGTTCGGCGCACATGTTCACTACGCCCAGATCGCTGGCTTCCAGCTGGAATTCACCGTTCTCTACGTAGCGTTTGAGTTCACCCAGTTCGGAGGAGGCCTGGACGAGGGCGAGCGTTGAGAGCACCACCTGTTTACCGCTTCCGGCGAGGCTTTTCGCCATATCCAGCCAGTCGCCCACTTTGGTGGCGCGGCGTTTGCTGCATACCGCTTCACCGAGGTAAATCACATCTGCGCTGCTGGTTGCGGCCTGGTGGTAAAAATCTTCCAGCGTCTCTTTTGGCCAGTAGTAGAGCACCGGCCCTAATGAATATTTCATGATTATCTCACTGCCATTTACGGTGATACGCGCCAAGCGTGGTTTGTGTACCCTCGGACATCGCACCGAGTGTCTCCATCCACGCCGGTTGCGGTGCGTAGTTCTGCGGGTCTGCCATGCAGCGATCGATAGCCTGGCGCCAGACTTTCGCCACCTGGCTTACGTACGCCGGGCTGCGCTGGCGGCCCTCAATTTTCACCGAGGCGATATTGGCGGCCAGCAGTTCTGGCAGCAGTTCCAGCGTATTAAGGCTGGTTGGCTCTTCCAGCGCGTGGTAACGCTCGCCGTCTACCAGATAGCGGCCTTTGCACAGCGTCGGGTAACCGGCATTTTCACCGTCCTGATAGCGGTCAATCAGCACGTCGTTCAGGCGCGATTCCAGCCCCTGCGGCGTCTGTTGCCAGCGAACAAAGCGGGCGGGTGAGCAGGCCCCAACGGTATTGGGGGATTCGCCGGTTAAATAGGAGGAGAGATAGCAACGGCCTTCGGCCATGATACACAGGCTGCCAAAGGCAAAAACTTCCAGTGGTACTGGCGTGACGCGCGCGAGTTGCTTAACCTGATGAATAGAGAGCACGCGTGGCAGCACCACGCGGGCAACATCAAAGTGACGATGATAAAAACGCACCGCCTCTTCGTTAGTGGCAGATGCCTGAACGGAGACGTGACGCTCAATATGGGGATAGCGTTCTGCCGCATACTCAAGCATAGCGAGGTCGGCGAGGATCAGCGCATCGGCGCCCAGCTGTGCTGCCATATCCACCGCGCGTTGCCAACGGGCGTAGCCATCAGGATGGGCGAAGGTATTGATGGCGATATGCAGTTTGCGGCGGTGCTGGTGGACGAAGGTAACGGCTTCCTGAAGCTTTTTCTCCGTAAAGTTGAGGCCAGCAAAATGGCGGGCGTTGGTATCATCTTTCAGCCCGATATAGACCGCATCGGCCCCATTTTCGATGGCCGCCTTAAGCGCCGGAAGATTTCCGGCTGGGCAGAGCAGCTCCATAATTTATCCTGATGTAGTCGATCGCAAATTTGTTAACGAGCTGGGATTTTAATTAACCCATACGCGACAATTTTTGATTTAAGGCAGCTAATGGCGTATTGATGGCACCAATAATGAGGTACACCTGACGACAGTTTGTTGATTTACGCCGCTATGTTGTGCTTCGGATATGGCAAAATAGCAGGACTATAGCTATCAGGGAGTAAAGCTCGTGCTGGATAAACTGCGTTCACGTCTCGTACAATTTGGTCCATCAATGCTGAGCGTGCCGGTAAAACTGGCCCCGTTCGCGCTTAAACGCCAGGTGCTGGAGCAGGTGCTGAGCTGGCAATTCCGCCAGGCACTGCAGGACGGTGAGCTGGCGTTCCTGGAAGGGCGCTGGTTAAGCATTGACGTCCACGATATCGGGCTGCGCTGGTTTACCTCTGTTGAGAATGACCAACTGATCGTCCGTGAGTCCGCCGAGGCGGATGTGAGCTTTAGCGCCAGCGCCAGCGATCTGCTGATGATCGCCGCGCGTAAGCAGGATCCGGACACACTCTTCTTCCAGCGCCGACTGGTTATCGAAGGCGATACGGAACTTGGTCTGTACGTAAAGAATTTAATGGATGCCATTGAGCTGGAGCAGATGCCAAAAGCGCTGCGTGTGATGTTGATGCAAATGGCAGATTTCGTTGAGGCGGGGCTGAAAACCCCGCCGGAAAGTAAACACACTTCAGTAGGTGAGCCATGCTGATTCGAGTCGAAATTGGGATTGATGCACCGGGAATCGATGCGTTGTTACGCCGCTCTTTTGCGCGGGATGACGAAGCGCAACTGGTCCACGATCTCCGCGAAGACGGCCTGATTACGCTGGGGCTGGTTGCCACCGATGACGAAGGTCAGGTGGTGGGCTACGTTGCCTTCAGCCCGGTTACCGTTCAGGGCGAAGAGCTACAGTGGGTAGGAATGGCACCGCTAGCGGTTGATGAACACTACCGCGGCCAAGGGCTGGCGCGCCAGCTGGTTTACGAAGGGCTGGACTCGCTCAACGAATTTGGCTATGCCGCCGTGGTGACGCTGGGAGATGCTACGTTCTATGGCCGTTTAGGCTTCGAGCCGGCAGCGCATTACGATCTCCGCTGCCGCTGGCCGGGAACGGAATCCGCCTTCCAGGTGCACCGTCTGGCGGATGACGCGCTTAACGGCGTGAACGGTCTGGTTGAGTATCACGACCATTTCAATCGCTTTTAATCAGGCTCTCGCGAAGCGCCTCAAAGGAGCCGTCTCCGGTGACGAGGCGCTCTTTCTGACGCTTCGTCAGTTGCTTAATGCGGTATTCCATTCTGAGCGCCAGCGATCTGTCGCCAACGGGCGCTGAAAAGGCGAGCTGTAATTCCCCTTTCCCCCGCAGCGCTTTGGCACCTTTCCCCGTTTGATGTTGTAGAAAACGCCGCGCCACATCGGTAGTGATCCCGGTGTACAGGGCGTTATCGGCGGTACGAACAAGATAGAGAAACCAGCACACGGTAAACAGATTCAGTATGTTAAGGTGAACGCACCTTAGCATGAGAGAGAGCGAAAATGGAAACACTGACCACCATTAACCGCTGGCTGGCAAAACAGCATGTCGTCACCTGGTGCGTGTATGACGAAGGTGAAATGTGGTGTGCAAACGCGTTTTATTACTACGATCCCGAGCGTGTCGCCTTTTATGTCCTGAGCGAGGATAAAACCCGTCATGCGCAAATGTCGGGTCCGCAGGCGAAGGTAGCGGGCACGGTGAACGGCCAGCCTAAAACGGTTGCGCTGATTCGTGGCCTGCAGTTTAAAGGGGAGATCCGCCGCCTGGACGGAGAAGAGAGCGACGCGCAGCGAAAACGCTACACGCGCCGCTTTCCGGTTGCCATTGCGCTAAAAGCTCCGGTGTGGGAAATCCGCCTTGATGAGCTGAAATTTACCGACAACACCCTGGGCTTTGGCACAAAGCTTCACTGGCTACGCGCCGAGCAGGCGTAGCGCTTCACGGTTAAACGCGGGCAGATCGTCCGGGGTCCTGCTGGTGATCAGCTGGTCTTTGTCGTTCACAACCTCCTGATCGTAAAACTCAGCCCCCGCATTTTTCAGATCGATAACGATCGGTTTTACGGCCGTGAGTTTACGCCCGCGCACGACATCTGCGCTGATGAGCAGCTGCGGACCGTGGCAGATGGCAAAGACCGGTTTGCCCGTCGAGACAAAGTCTCGCGTGAAGGTCACGAACCGTTCATCCCCACGCAGGGAATCCGGTGAATGACCGCCGGGTAACAGCAGGGCATCGAAATCTGACGGGCTGACGTTATCGATGGTTTCATCGATGGTCACGCTGGCTTCGCCCTTATGGCCTTTCACCGTTTTACCCGCCTCTTTCTCAATGGTGATGACCTCATGTCCTGCCTTGCGAAATGCCTCGGCTGGCGAGGTGAATTCTGAATCTTCAAACTCGTCGGTGATCAAGACTGCGATTTTCTTGCCCATGCTTCCTCCGTTGTTTTGGCTTCAGACAGATTTTTCTCCGCTTGTGGTAAATACTTACCTGTAACAGACTTCTAAGTGTGGTCGACGACGCTGAGTTCGCAAACGGACAATTCTGTAAAGGGGAGATGAGATGAGTCAGGTACTGATTACCGGCGCGACCGGGCTGGTGGGCGGACATCTGCTGCGGCTGCTGCTTCAGGAGCACCGGGTTAACTATATTGCCGCCCCGACGCGTCGGCCTCTCGCGGATATCTCCGGCGTCTTTAACCCCCACGACCCGCAGCTTACCGATGCACTGGCGCAGGTACAGGATCCTGTTGATATCGTCTTTTGCTGCCTCGGTACAACGCTGCGTGAAGCGGGCAGTAAAGAGGCCTTTGTGCATGCGGACTACACGCTGGTGGTCGATACGGCGCTGACGGCTAAAAAGCTGGGGGCCACACATTTTGTGGTGATCAGTTCGCTCGGTGCCAATGCCGGGTCACCTTTTTTCTACAACAAGGTGAAGGGCAAAATGGAAGAGGCGCTGATTGCCCAGAAGTGGGAGCAACTGACCATTGTTCGCCCCTCCATGCTGCTCGGGCACCGGGATGAACGCCGTTTTAACGAATCGTTTTTCGCGCCTCTGTTCCGCATCCTGCCGGGTAACTGGAAATCCATTGAGGCAGCGGACGTGGCGCGTGCGATGCTAAAAGAAGGGCTCTCGCCATCGCAGGAGGGAGTGAATATCATCCCGTCGGCAAAACTGCGTGAAATCGCACAGGGCGAGGCGTAAACTCCCCCGGCTAATAACCTACTACTCTCCGGGGAATGCTATGACTGGTCAGTCTTCATCTCAGGCGGCTTCACCTGTTCAATGGTGGAAGCCCGCGCTCTTCTTTCTCGTGGTCATCATCGGCCTCTGGTATGTGAAATGGCAGCCGTATTACGATAAAGCCTTCACGGCCGCCGAAACGCACAGTATCGGAAAATCTATTCTCGCTCAGGCTGATTCCAGCCCGCTTCAGGCGGCGTGGGATTACGCCATGATCTATTTCCTTGCCGTCTGGAAAGCCGCGGTACTGGGCGTCCTGCTGGGCTCGCTGATTCAGGTGCTTATCCCGCGTCACTGGCTGGTGAAAACCCTCGGTCAGCCCCGCTTTCAGGGTACGCTGCTGGGGACGATTTTCTCCCTGCCGGGCATGATGTGCTCGTGCTGTGCAGCGCCTGTGGCCGCCGGGATGCGTCGTCAGCGCGTTTCGATGGGCGGTGCGCTTGCTTTCTGGATGGGGAACCCGTTGTTAAACCCGGCGACGCTGGTGTTTATGGGCTTTGTGCTGGGCTGGCATTTCGCCTTTATTCGTCTGGTGGCCGGGCTGCTGACGGTGCTGGTCGTGGCGACACTGGTGCAACATCTGGTGAAAGACAAAACCGTAGCGCCTGCGTCAGTTGACGTGGATATCAGTGAACCGCAGGGCGGCTTCTTCGCGCGCTGGGGCAGGGCGCTGTGGCAACTTTTCTGGAGCACCATTCCGGTCTATATCCTGGCGGTTCTGGTGCTGGGCGCGGCGCGCGTCTGGCTGTTCCCGCATGCGGACGGGGCTATCGACAACACGCTGCTGTGGGTCGTTGCAATGGCCGTTGCCGGTTGCCTGTTCGTGATCCCAACGGCCGCTGAAATTCCCATTGTTCAGACCATGATGCTGGCCGGGATGGGCACCGCGCCTGCACTGGCGCTGCTGATTACCTTGCCTGCAATCAGCCTGCCGTCGCTTGTCATGTTGCGTAAGTCATTCCCGGCGAAAGCGCTGTGGCTGACCGCGGGGCTGGTGGCGCTGAGCGGGGTGATAGTAGGAAATATTGCACTGGTATAAAAAAAGCCCGGTAGCGTTACCGCTTACCGGGCTTTCTGTCAGACGTTCTGGTTACTTGATGTAGGTGAAGGCGGTGGTGACGTGTTTCACGCCGCTCACCCGGCTGGCGATATCGGCCGCCGCTTTCCCTTCACGGTCGGTGACCAGACCCAGCAAGAACACTTCGCCGTTTTCCGTTGTCACTTTCACGTTTGAGGATTTCACCTGGTCCGAGCCCAGCAGCTGGGAGCGTACTTTGGTGGTTATCCAGGTATCAGACGACGCGGTACCCAGGCTGATTGGCTGCCCCTGACGGATTTCATTGAAGACTTCCGTGGTGCCCTCAACGCCCATTGCGATCTGTTTTGCGCGGCTGGAGAGTTCGGTATTCGGCGACTGGCCCGTCAGCAACACTTTGCCCTGATAGGCCGTGACGTTGATACGCGCTTCTTTCTTGATTTGTTCGTCTTTCGACAGCGCACTGTTGACGCGCAGCTCCAGCGTACCGTCATCGACCTGTGTCCCTACGGAACGCGGGTCGGTTGCCGCTTTAGTACCAACCGCGGCGGTACCCACGACAGCCGCAGCGATACATCCCTGAAGCAGTAATGCAGACATAAGGACTGCGAGGGTCGATAAAGCCTTCATAAGAACTCCTTAATCATCCTGGTGAGGGAAAAGCGTGTTATCGATCAAATCGCATAAGCAGTTCACCGTGAGCATATGCATCTCCTGAATGCGCGCGCTACGGTGAGAGGGAATGCGGATTTCCACATCCTGCGGCCCAAGCAAACCCGCCAGCTCACCACCGTCATAGCCTGTTAAGGCAACGATAGTCATGTCGCGGGTGACGGCGGCTTCAACGGCTTTGACAATGTCCCGGCTGTTGCCGCGCGTGGAGATTGCCAGCAGAACATCTCCGGCATGACCCAGGGCTCGCACCTGCTTTGCGTAAATCTCATCATGCAGACGATCGTTAGCAATCGCTGTTAAGACCACATTATCGGTATTAAGTGCAATGGCGGGTAAACTCGGTCGTTCTGTTTCAAAACGATTGATCATGCTGGCAGCAAAATGCTGTGCGTTGGCGGCTGAAGTGCCATTGCCACAACAGAGGATTTTGTTGCCGTTGAGCAGGGATTGCACCAGCGTCATAGCGGCACGAGAGATAGCGTCCGGAAGGGCTTCCGCCGCTGCAATCTGAGTCTGGATGCTTTCAGTGAAGCACACTTTAATTCTTTCGAGCACGTTATCCCTTTTAAATCTTAATTATGCGTCTTCGCCAAAAGCGTTTTTCAGCCATTCGATCGCATTGCCGGTGAAGGCTACCACATCGAACCGGCAATCCACAGTATCAAAACTCCCATTATGGCGGGCAAGCCACAAGTGGGCAGTCTGTAATAATTTATGTTGTTTGGCGAGCGTCACGCTGGCGGCAGCGCCGCCAAAACGGGAAGACTGTCGGTAGCGAACCTCTACAAATACGATGACCTCACCGTCTTTCATGATGAGGTCGATTTCGCCGCCACGTCCGCGAACGTTAGCGGCGATAAAGTGCAGTCCTTTGCCTTCAAGCCAGCGACGCGCTTTTAATTCCCACGCGTCACCGGTCTCTTTACGGCTTAACTGGCCGGGACGATTTGCCCCTGCTGGTATTTGAGCCATGATAACTTCCTGTTAATCACACAATCCTGAGTGGCCGTCAGATCGCCGGTATTGCCGTTAAGCTCAAAGCCCGGCACCTGACGCATCTGGGTAAAGTGGTTCGCCAGCGCCCAGGCATCGACACCCATGGCATACAGACGTGCCAGAGAGTAGTCGTTGCGGACGGTGCTCAGCGCCTGCTGCATCAGTGCCGGGTTACTGCCTGCGAGCATGGGAATTTCGCTGTACTGCAGGCCGTCCATCTCCAGACGGAAATCCGGACCGGCGGTACCTTGCGCGCTGCGTGAACTGGCGTACAGCGTTGCGCCGCTCTGGCTACCGTTACGCATTGCAATCATCGGTTTGATGAAGGCGATTTCCTGCGGGGTGGCAACGATATACGCTGCATCCACTTTACCGCCACCGCTGATCTGCGCGTCAGTGGGTGGCGCAGGGATCGACAGACCGCCAATGGTCACACTCTGCTGCTGCGGCAGGCTTGCGCTGACCGGGCTGCCGTTGAGGGCAATGCCCGCTCCACCATTGACGCCCGCGCGCAGTTCAGACGCGGAGCCGAATTTCTGCTGCAGCACAATACCGCCGCCCAACTTCTGCCACTCATCGGCAAAAGCATTAGCAACCCGATCCCCCAGCGTACTGCGTGGGATGAGCAACAGCGGAGCCTGTTTACCCTGCTCGTGAATATGACGCGCCGCATCGCGGGCTTCATCTTCCGGCGACAGCGCGAAGTAGCAAATATTGGCACGGTTCTGAACCTGCTCTGGCTGGTTGAGTGCCAGCACGTTCAGCGTGGTATTGCTCTTCATCAACTCTTCGACATTGTTTTTCAGCAGCGGGCCGACAACGATGCTCGCACCATCCTGTTGAACCTGCGCCAGTACCTGGTCAAGCGGTTTCGAACTGGTGTCGTAGATTTTCAGCTCAGCACCCGGGTTTGCGCTGGTGGTGGCCACCGGCGGTGTTTGCGCGGCAGGTTGTGCCGTTTGTTCTGCGGGCGGTGCAGGCTGAACGTTCTGCGGTTGAGGTTGTTCAGACGCGGTGTCAGTCGCCGGGGCTGCTTGAGTCTCAGCCGGCGTGGCGGGCGGTGCAGGCTGAACGTTCTGCGGTTGAGGTTGTTCAGACGCGGTGTCAGTCGCCGGAGCTGCTTGAGTTTCAGCCGGCGCTGGCGTTGCCGTCGTAGGGGCCGTTACCGGGTTCTGCATCGTCCCCTGTGCCGGCGTCTGGGCGGTGGTCAGGTCACTGGTTTCAGCGGCGGACGGGCTGACCACGTCGTTCACGTTTGCCGCCTGTGCCGCCTGGGTCGGCACTGCGCTGCCCGTCACTGGCGTCGTGCCGTTTTTCGCGGCTTCAAAACCCTGTTGAATAGTGCGACCGAATACCGCCGCCTGACCGTTTAAAGGCAGAAGGAGTGCAATCTTGCTGGTCGAGGCCGGCTTAAAGTTCTGCACGTTTACCAGCTGCGTCGGCAGCATTTTCGCGCCCGGATTCTGCGGGTAGCGGGTCTGCCAGTCAGTGATACCGGCTTTCAGCATCTTCGGATCGTTGCGGTTGTTAAACCACATCTGCTGCAGATCCAGCCAGCCCTGCAGGACGTTTTCATCTGCATTGATCACCAGTGCACGCGCCTGTTCCTGCGTCATAGAGGCCAGCGCCTGCCACGTGGCATCGATATTTTTCTGCTTATCAGCCCCGCCGAGCAGAGGCTCCTGGGCGATCAGCGCACGGAGCAGCGTCAGGGAAGGGCGGCCCTGTTCAGCGGTAATGCCCGCCTGCCAGAAGCGAGCCTGCTGATTTTTGTCCAGCGCGCTCACGTCGATATCCCCGAGGATCTTTTTCGCGGCATCGTAATCTTTCAGCGCGACTTTCAGCTCGGCAGAGAGCAGGCTCTGCTCACGACGCTGAACATCATTCAGATCTTTTGGCAACTGGTTGAACAATTCGGCAGCCTGCTGGGTTTTACCCTCTTTCAGCAGTGCACGAATGGCGAGTAATTGCCAGTTGGTCTTGGTATCATTTGAGCTCTGCGACATTTGTTGCAGATAAAAGCCAGAGTCAGCCTGAGCAGAACCCTGCAAATGGGCGGTGCTCTGGTCGGGTGCCTGGGTGCCACAGCCTGCAAAGATCAGGGCTGCCAGCAGGAGCGGCACGCTGCGCGTGGCTTTTTTTCGAAGAAACGTTAACGGTACCATACTGTATCCAGTGATTTTTTTTACGCAATGCTCAATATTAAATCGGCAATACGGACGAAACAATGAAACAACACGAAACGGCAGATAATTCTCAAGGCCAGCTCTATATTGTACCTACTCCTATCGGGAATTTATCTGATATTACCCAACGTGCGCTTACCGTATTGCAGGCTGTTGATTTAATTGCCGCTGAAGATACCCGACACACAGGCTTACTGCTCCAGCACTTCGCTATTAGCGCGCGTTTGTTCGCGTTACACGATCACAATGAGCAACAAAAAGCCGAAACGCTGGTGGCGAAGCTGAAAGAGGGGCAGAACATTGCCCTGGTCTCCGATGCGGGTACGCCGCTGATTAACGACCCCGGCTACCATCTGGTGCGTACCTGCCGTGAAGCCGGGATCCGCGTGGTGCCGCTGCCTGGCCCATGTGCGGCTATCGCGGCGCTGAGCGCTGCGGGTCTGCCTTCCGACCGCTTCTGCTATGAAGGTTTCCTGCCTGCCAAATCCAAAGGCCGACGCGACGTGTTAAAAGCGCTGGAAGCTGAACCACGCACCCTGATTTTCTACGAATCTACGCATCGCCTGCTGGAAAGCCTGGAAGATATGGTGACCGTCTGGGGGGAAGCCCGCTACGTGGTGCTGGCACGCGAGCTGACCAAAACCTGGGAAACCATTCACGGCGCACCGGTAGGAGAACTGCTGGCGTGGGTGAAGGAAGACGAAAACCGCCGTAAGGGCGAGATGGTGCTGATTGTCGAAGGACATAAGGCGCAGGAGGACGCATTGCCTGCCGATGCGCTTCGTACACTTGCGCTGCTGCAGGCTGAACTGCCGCTCAAGAAAGCGGCTGCGCTGGCGGCAGAGATCCACGGCGTGAAGAAAAACGCACTGTATAAGTATGCGCTGGAGCAGCAAGGGTAATATATCGGCCCGGCAATCACGCCGGGCCAGTTTATTTTACTTCGCGGGAATGGCCTCGTACACCAGCGTTTCCAGCGGCTGCAGCGTAATCACCACGGCCTTTCGATACTCCCCTGGTACGCTTGTGTTACTGCCGTACACGGCGTTCAGACTGAACTGCGCCATGTCCCCTGTCGGGATTTCAAAGTCTTTTGCCAAATCCAGATAATAGCTTTGCGGCTTATCTGACGGGTTTCGCAAGCCCAGAATGGCTTTGTCTTTGCTCCAGGAGGCCCAGCCGTAAACCTCAAGCGCCGTCGGGTCGCCACCGATCCAATGCGTATCCACCAGCACGCTGGCGTTATTTCGCGCCCATTTTGCTGCCTGCGCCAGGGTGTCCCATTTCGCCTTATTCAGCATTGATGGCGTGATATATAACTCCTGCAGTTGCGTTCCTGTGGCGAAGTAGCTCCAGACCTGATCGGCAAAATCGCTGTCCGTTTGCACCTTCTCCAGTCCGTAATAGGCATTTTCCGCGCTAACTATCCCGTGGTACATCAGCGAGTTCAGCGGGAACAGTGGGCCTTTACGCACAATAGAGCGATATGTTTCAGCATCGCGGTAGGTCATCCACTGCTGTACCGGCGTGCCGGGGCCGTAAAGGTTGATGTCATCCCCCTGACGCCAGATGGAGTCGGCATAGAACAGCCAGGACGGGCTGGCGTCGGTACCGGTCGTCAGATTGATAAACAGATTGGGGTTTGCGCTGCGCATGTTATGCAGCAGGGCGATAGACGCATCAAAATCGGACGCGAACTGGCTACCAGTAATATGCGAGTTGGCGTTGCCCATCCCGTCGAGCTTAAACGAGGTGATATGTTCGTTTTTAATCAGCTTGATGATCTGCTCATTGAAGTTTTTGAAGTAGCGCGGGCCCGAGAGAGCCAGCTTCCCGTCTACCGTTTCGAAGCCGTACTCTTTGGCGTGGGAGACGCGAATATCGCGCGGCTTATTATAACCTCCCCACGGTGAGAGCCACAGCCCGACGGAGCTGTGCAGACTGTCCGCTTTTTCCCTGACCTTACCAAAGCCGTGGCTGAAGGCCGGGCCAAACAGCCAGCGTCCGGTACGATCGTCCCAGCCATCGTCCAGCAGGAATGCATCCAGCGCCACGCCGCGTCCGGTGATAAATTCTTTATTCCACTCATCCATCCGCCCCAGCACATCCTGTTCGGTGTAGGGGTTAAAGAAGCCGATATCCATCCAGCTGTTATAGTGCAGATAGGGTTTGTACGCCCGTGGGCGCACGGCGTCGATAAACTGGTTTACGCTACGGCGCAGCTGATTGGTTTCCGGGAACGTACCAAAGTAGGTGGTAAAGCTGACCGGCGCGTCAGGCTGAACCGGCGTTTTCAGCTCCACGTTCAGATTGGTCGTCGCTTCATAGGCATACGTATTAACGATTGGCTTATCCGGCAGGATAAAGAACGAATCAGCAATAATGGGCGAGCTGTTGATGGCGCCATCAACGTACGGCGCCTGAGACTGCTTTTTCGTCGGGAAGAAGGTGATTTTCGCCACCTCTCGCGGCTGGCCGACGGCCGCAATGGTGTAATCAATACTGGCATATTTTCCCTTCACCAGATTCAGCTTCACCGCCACGTTAAAATCCGGACGGGTGAAATCAATGACAATCGCGTTGTCCTGTTTTTCTACATGCTTAATTGTAAAGTCTGCAGTATGAATTTTGGTCTCATCCGGCAGGGTCAGAAAGAACAGCTCCTGCGGCGTAAGCGGATGGTTAGCCGTTTTGCCTTTCACTACCACCGTTGAACTGGCGTCATCAAACGAGAGGGCAATGGAGTCGTTATCGAGCGCGTATTGCGCTGCCGCCGCGCCATGAGAAACACACAAGGCAAGCATCGAGAGTGTGAGCACTTTTTTCATCAGGGTAAGATCCTTATTAGTAATGCTTCAGCATTCGGGTGATGGACTGCTCCAGCCAGTAGCGCTGGGTGCCGAAATTAATGCGCAGGTAGTGTTCGCCGTTTTGGACGTAGTGGCTGCCATCTTCGAGGACGACGCCAGCCTGATGGGCGAAATGTCGGGTCAATTCAGTGGCGCTACGTTCATCTGCGCTGACGTCAACCCAGGCCAGATACGATGATTCCGGGTTCATCATTTTCCAGGCCGGGAAGTGGGTCTGGATGGCCTCTGCCAGATAGTCAGCGTTACGGCGCAGATAGCCGTTCAGCGTGTCGAGCCACGGCAAACCATGCTGGTAGGCAAGAATAATTCCCCATATCCCGAATATATTGGGTGAGGTGATGGCATTCTTCTCAAGCTGGTGGCGAAAGCGCTGGCGCAGGGTGGCATCCGGAATGATGGCGTAGGAGGTTTTCAGCCCGCCAAGGTTGAACGCTTTATTCGGGGAGGTCAGCAGGATCAGATTGTCCTGCGCCGCGCAGCCGGATGCCAGACAGCTGACGAAATGACCGTCCAGAATATGTTCGGCGTGGACCTCATCAACCACCAGAAGGGTGCCGTAGCGTTGACAGAGGTCTGAAACCTGGCGTATCTCATCGGCGTGCCAGATCCTGCCGGAAGGGTTATGCGGCGAGCAGAAGAACCACAGTTTTGGACGGTACGTTCTGAGCTGTTCTTCCACCAGATTAAAATCAAGCTGGTAGCGATTTTCCCTCACGCACAGCGGGTTTGCCAGTATCGCTACCCCCTGACGCTGGGCGGCCATGGCAAACGGATCGTACACCGGTGTGTTCATCATCACCGCGTCGCCAGGTTTACAAAACGCCTGAACCGTATAATGCAGCGTGGAGACAGTACCGTACGTCAGCGTGATCCACGATTCATCGACGTCAACATGATGTCGTTCGCGCTGGAAGGCGATAACCGCATCGTAAAATTCGTCAAAGCACCAGGTGTAGCCGAAGGTGCCATGCTCCACGATGCGCTGGAAACCTTCTGTCACGGCAGGTGGGGAGGTGAAATCCATATCGGCAATCCACAGCGGGATAAAACCTTCAGGCACATCACCAAAGCGCGAGCGGACAAAGGCGTGATCCCATTTTCGACACCGGTCGCTTTTACGCTCAATGATTTCGTCAAAATTAAACACCACAACCCCCTGTTAAATTAAGGCTTCAATGCCGGTTTTTACGCTTTGCACCTGCGGGCCGATGATCACCTGGACGCTGTGCGCATCCAGCACCACAACCGACAATGCACCGGCCTCTTTTAACGCCTGCTGGTCGATGAGACTCATATCTTTCACCACCAGACGCAGCCGGGTAATGCAATTATCAAGCGACTCGATGTTCTCTTTACCGCCGAGCGCACGCAGGATAAGCCCATGATCGTATTTCGATTTTCCGCGTGCCCGGGTATTGGCCTCAACGGCCTGCTGTGCACCCTGGGTGTCCACTTCACGGCCCGGCGTTTTAATATCGTGTTTGAGGATGTACCAGCGGAAGACGAAGAAGTAGAGGGCAAACCAGGCAATGCCTACCGGGAATACCAGATACCATTTGGTCGACATCCCTTGCATGACCCCGAAGATAAGCAGGTCCAGAATGCCGCCGTCGGTGTTGCCGATGGTCACCCCCAGCAGAGCCATGACCATCAGGGCCAGGCCCGACATCACAATATGGAAGGCGTAAAGGGCAGGAGCGATAAACAGGAACAGGAATTCAATTGGCTCGGAGATCCCGGTGACGACGGAGACCAGCACGCCGGAGAGCAGCAGGCCTTTAATCACCGGGCGGTTTTCCGGGCGGGCCGTGCGATAGATGGCGTATGCCACCGCCGGTAAGCCAAAGATAAAGGTCGGCATAAAGCCCTGCGACAGAAACGCGGTAACGTGCGGGCTGAACGGCACACCCGCTTTCAGTTCGGCGTAGAAAATGTTCAGCGCCCCGGCGACTTCATGACCATTGACCATCTCAACACCGCCCGCGGGCGTGAAGCGCACCATCGCCAGCAAAATATGGTGCAGGCCAAAGGGTTTGAGCAGTAGTACCCCTACGCCGTAGAGGAACGGGCCGAACACGTTGGTGCTCTGGATAATATGGCCAATCCCGGTAATGCCCAGCGCAACGTACTCCCACAGCAGGGGAATAAACAGCCCCACCAGTGAGAGGGTGAGGGCGGTGATAATCGGCACAAAACGAATGCCGCTAAAGAAGGCGAACGCGTCGTGTAAAACGGTGTCCTGAAAACGTTCGTGCAGGAAAAAGGTAATGACCCCAACCACGATACCGCCCAGCACACCCATCTCCAGGGTTTGAATGCCCAGTACCATCGATTGCCCGACTTGTCTCATGGAGGCGGCATCGGCAAGCTGGTGGGTCGCAATCAGGTAATAATTGATGCTCATGTTCATCAGCATATAGCCAACAAACCCGGCAAAAGCGCCCACTGCTTTGTTGCGTCTGGCCAGCCCCATTGGGATCGCCATGGCAAACATGAGGGGAAGATAGGTAAAGGCGAAGCCGCCGACCATGGCAATAAAGCCAAAGGTGAGCTGAGTTAATTCGCCGCCCAGAAAGGGGAAACTTTTGAGGGTGGAGGGGCTGGTAACAGAACTACCGATACCCAGCAATAACCCCATAAAGGCCAGAAGGGAGACCGGGAACATAAAGGTCTTTCCCAGGCTCTGAAAAAACTCCCACGCTTTCGATTTAAACGACTTTTCCTGTGTCATGTAGGGACTCCTCGGAATTATTTATCGTAATGGAAGGCGCTGTCTGGCTTAAGGACGCGCCTTCATATTTGCGAGGCTTATAGTTATTTTTGAGTTATTGATGTTCTATGCGATGAGATCAGGCTTCCGCCGGGAGCAGCAATCGGTTCGCCGAGCCGCACACGGTGATTTTGCTTCTGACCACGTCTTTCATGGCATCCATGCCAACCCGCATGTAGAAACGCGGATCGTTGCCCTGCGGGTTCTCGGCAAACCAGGCCTTAACGGCACCAGAGAACGCAATTTTTAGCTCGGTTGCCACGTTCACTTTGCAAACGCCCAGCTCTATGGTGCGGCGAACATCGTCATCCGGCACATCACTCGCCCCGTGCAGCACCAGCGGTACGCTCACCACGTCGCGGATTTCAGCCAGCCGCCGGAAGTCGATTTTTGGCCGTTTGGTATAAAGACCGTGGGCGGTTCCGATGGCCACGGCCAGGCTGTCGACGCCGGTCAGCGCAACGAAGCGTTTTGCTTCCTGCGGGTCGGTCAGGAACGCGCTTTCAGCGTCCACGCTCATGTCATCTTCCACGCCGCCCAGGCGGCCCAGTTCGGCTTCAACGCTGCAATCGTTGAGGTGGCAGAAGTCGACCACTGATTTCACCAGCTTTACGTTTTGCTCAAACGGATAGTGGCTGCCGTCGATCATCGCGCTGCGTACACCCGCGTTAACTTTGCGACGAATGTCGTCGAGCGATTCGTGATGATCGAGGTGCAGCGCCAGCGGCATCTCGTAAGTGGTGGAGTACGCGCTGCACAGGGCGTAGATCTCTTCCAGTGCAATGTGCTTAAAGGTGCCCGGCGTGCCCGCGAGGATCACCGGCGATCGCATTTCACTACACACTTCGAGGATCGCCTGGATCGTCTCCGCGTTATGGATGTTGAACGCCGGTACGGCGTAGCCTTTCGCCTGGGCGTCCAGAAGAAGATATTTTGTCGAAATAATACTCATGATCGGATCCTCTCAAGCCTGCCACGGATGAATAACGACGCCCTGCACGACACGGTTAACCGTGCCGCTGGCGGACGGTGTATCCGGGGTATTGCCCACACGAAGTGACTGGGACAGGGCAAAGACCTGGGCGTACATCAGGAAGCAGAAGGCCTGCTCCATATCGATAAACGTGCGGGCAGGGGGCAGCAGGATATGCGGGCCTGCCTCAATGACCGGATCGGTTTCGGCGGCAATGGCCACCACGCGCATGGCCTGACGATCGCGGCGCAGCTCAGCAAGCAGATCCAGATCGTACTGCCGCGTATAGGGGTGGCTGGAGACAAACACCACCACCAGCGTTTCGCGATCCACCAGCGATTTAGGGCCATGACGGAAACCGGTTGGGGAATCGTAGAACGCCGCCAGCTTGCCTGCCGTCAGCTCCAGCACCTTCAGCGCCGATTCACGAGCGGCCCCCTGCAGACCCCCGCTTCCCAGATAGACGATCCTTTTCCACGGATCGTTGCCAAAGACGCTCTGGCTGAAATCGCCCAGTGACGTGAGGATCGTCTGGCAGCGATCGGCCACATCGCGGAAGGTATGGCTGTTGATTGTCTCCGGGGCGAAGACTGCCAGGCAGCTTGCCATCATGGTGGTAATGCTGCTGGTCATCGCGAACCCGCGATCGTGTGTTTCGGCAGGCATCAGCAGCGCATACGCGTTATCGCTGTTTACCGCGGTCTGATAAAGGCTTCCCGCCTCATTACAGGTGATCGACAGGTGGTAGCACTCCGGCACACACTGGTTTGCCAGTTCAACGGCGGCTACGCTTTCCGGACTATTGCCGGAACGGGCAAACGACACCAGCAGCAGCGGGTGTGCGGCGCTCAGGTAGTCCATCGGATTCGTGACCAGATCGGTCGTCGGTACGGCGGTAATGTTTTTCCCGGTGTGGCTGGCGAGCCAGGGCGCAATGATGTCGCCGATAAAGGCCGAGGTGCCTGCCCCCGTCAACACGATCCGTAGCTCGTGCTTGCGCAGCAGCGGCGTCAGGAAGTTATCGATCGACGCGCGCAGGTTATCGATATTGTTGAGTGAGCGGATCCAGCTCGCAGGTTGCTGGCGGATCTCTTCTTCGGTCCATGTGCCGGTGGTGGCGGTAGTGTTGGTTTCTGACATAACTCAGTCCTTAGTCGTGTGAATTCCACATCAGACGCTGGCAAACGTGTCGCTATCTTTCGTTTCGTTTCACTTGTTCACTTAAGCAGTTAAATAAAATCTATAGAAAAGAAATCGAAAGTTCAATGAAAGAAAAGAAATAAAAAGAAAAGTGTGATCGGCAAAGAAAAGGCAATGATTAAGGAAAGGAAAAGAAAGACCTTGCGATCGCTTGCCGCAAGGCCCAATAACGAGATAATGAAAGGTCTAAAGGGGGAGAGCCAAACCCTGGATCCAGATCTGCTGAAGGTGGAAACCTTCATCCAGCGCAATCATATTGGCACGCTTGCCCGGTTTTAATGAACCGAGCTGGCGATCAATACCCAGCAAGCGGGCAGGGTGCAGCGAGGCCATATGGATCGCATCCGCTGGCGTTATTCCCGCCTGCGCCACCATATTGCGCACAGCGGCATCGAGAGACAGCGTACTGCCTGCAAGCCCACCGGAAGCGGTGCGTACCACCCCACCGTGCATGTTGACCTCGTCGCCACACAGCCTGTAACGTCCGTCGGGCATCCCTGCGGCCTGCATGGCATCGGTAATCAGAACGATCCGCTCTTTGGCACAGCAGGCGCACAACCGCAAAGCACCCGGGTGAACGTGATGCCCGTCGGCAATCAGTTCCAGCCATGCCCGCGGGTCCGTCAAGCCTGCACCGACCATACCGGGTTCACGATGATGGAGCCCCGTCATGCCGTTATAACAGTGCACTAACCCATCAGCGCCCGCCTCAAAAGCGGCAAGCGTTTGATCGTACGTCGCCGCGCTGTGGCCCAGCATGACCCGTATCCCACGCTGCTTAAGGTGGCGAATGGCCTGCAACGCACCGGGTTTCTCCGGTGCCAGAGCGACAACCCTGAGGGTGTGTTGCGATACTTCTATCAGCGAGTCCAGTTCGCTGACATCCAGCTCACGAAACAACGCCGGCGGATGTGCCCCTTTGTTCTGTGGCGTAAAATAGGGACCTTCAAGATAGCTGCCCAGTATCTGCGCGCCGGGCCCCCCGGACATACAGCGCCGGGCGATGCGTGCGAGCGCCCGGTGGACAGTCTCCAGCGGTGCGGTGACGGTCGTCGGTAAAAAAGCCCCTGTGCCTTCACGCGCTTTATGCATCGCCAGCGTGTCCAGCACCTCTGGGGCATCATCCATCACGTCCACACCCGCGCCACCGTGAACGTGGGTATCGATATACGCCGGGCAAAGCTGGTCGGCATCCCGGGCATGCACGCCAGCTGGGATCGGCTCGATGGCGGTGATAATTCCGCTCTCAATGCGTAGCTGATGATCGTCCAGCCAGCCCTGCTCGGTCAGCAGACGACGCGCGCGCAGTACCTGGCTCATATCCCTTCCTCAGCGGGGGCTTCCTCACGACAGCGCCCCAGCTCATCCACCAGGCTGGTCAGGCCGCGATGCCCGCATTCCAGTGCCTGCAGACGAAAAGCTTCGCTGCTTAACCCGTCGCGCTCCAGTACCATCTCAAGTAACAGCTGCAGGTTTGTACCGGTAATCACTTCGCTGCCGGGTCTTTTCATGGCGAGTGTTGATGCCACCCGGAACGGCGTCCCCCCGAGCAGATCGGTGAGAAACACAATATCGTGCTGCCCGTCCAGTTCACTGACTGCCTGTTCAAGCTGCGCGGTCAGCCGCGCGGTGGTGGAGCTTTCAGGAAAATCGATGGCGATAAACTGCGGCTGCTCGCCGAGGATTTGTTTCATCGCCTGTTCAAGCCCGCTGGCAAACCCGCCGTGACCCGTCAAAATAATGCCTAACATTGCGACCTCTTTGCTTTACAGGAAGTGACAGAACTTACCGACAACCCCCAGCACCACGGTGATACCGATCAGGCGCAGTGGGGTCCAGCCGCGACGAACCAGCCAGAACATGGTCAGGGTATAGACCAGCGGCAGGAAAGCGGGCATCAGTTTATCGATAACGTCGGCTTGCAGCTTGACCACCGCATCCCCGGCCTTGATTTCAAGCGTGGTGTTGAGACGTACGTAGGTTGCCACCAGCGCGCCAATGACCGTCATCCCCACGATGGAAGCCGCATGGCCGACCTTTTTGGTATTGGCTTTAATCAGCGGGATGGCTGCCACACCCATCCGGTAGGCGTAATGTGCCAGGCCAAAACGCAGGCCAAGATGCACTACGTTAAACAGCACAATAAAGACCACCGCACCCAATATGGAGCCTTGCAGGGCAAGGCTTGCGCCGATCCCGCCGCAAATTGGCAATAGCGTAAGCCAGAACATGGCATCGCCAATGCCGCCAAGCGGTGCCCCCACAGCGATCTTGGTGCTCTGGATACTGTTGACATCCTGCTTGGAGCGCTCCATCGCCAGGATGATGCCAATGACAAATGTCACCAGAAACGGATGCGTATTGAAGAAGCCCATATGGCCTTTCATGGCGCGGGCCAGATCCCGCTTGTTGGTATGGATCTTTTTCAGCGCGGGCAGCAGGCCATACAGCCAGCCGGAAGCCTGCATACGTTCATAGTTAAACGAGGCCTGCAGCAGCATCGAACGCCAGGCGACACGGTTAATATCCTTTTTCGTCAGCTCGGCACCAATATGTTGATCTTCATAGACGTTTTCATTCATGCCCGTGAGCAGCGTCTCTTCGTGGTCAGAAACGCCAGGCAGCGTAGTTTGATTAGATGCCATCTTCGAATTCCTCTTTCTGGGCTGCAGGTGTCGCCGGTTCAGGCGATTTACGCATCAGGTCAATCAGCGCCATTGCCAGCGCAGCCGCGGCAATCGCCAGCACCGGCAGTTTCAACCAGGCTGCGGCAACAAAGCCGATGATAAAGTAAGGGATATAGACGTTTTTCATCATGATTTTCAGCAATACGGCGAAGCCAATCGCGGGCATGATGCCGCCGGCGACGCCGAGGCCGTCAATCAGACGTTCCGGCAGCACATCAATGGCGGTTTTTGCGTGTTCGGCGCCAAAGTAGATCGGCAGGAAGGCACACAGAAAATAGAAGATACCGAGCGCCAGCAGTGCCAGATAGTTGACCCTTTCGATGCCGTTCGTGTCCGCATTGGCTGCCATGCGGTCACAGCGTGACATCACCCCGGACATGACGGAGAACAGGAAAGTGATCCCCATCTGTACCGCAACCGCAAACGGGACTGCGACCCCAACGGCGACATCCGGCTTCACACCGGTGCTGATCGCGAAAGTAGTGCCGACAATCGTGCCAATAATGACGTTTGGCGGTTGCGCGCCGGCCAGCGGAGCCAGCCCCATCCAGACCAGCTCCAGCGTACCGCCCGTTAAAATACCGGTGTGCAGATCGCCCAGAATGAGGCCAACCAGCGGCCCGAGCACCACCGGGCGGTGCATGTGTGTTAACCCGTTAAACATATCCAGGCCCGCGATAAAGGCGAGAATGCCCAGCGCGAATGCCTGCAAGAGACTAATTTCCATTGTGAATCCCTCAGAGCAGTTTAAAGAGATCCAAAGCAGTCTCAGTCGGAACACCCTGAACGAAGCATTCCACTCCGGCGGCTTTCAGGCCGTTAAATGCGGCGATATCGTTCGCATCGACAGAGACCGTTTTGGCAATTTGTTTTTTGCCACTGGCGTAATGCAGGTTTCCTACGTTGATACGGGTGATGGGCACGCCGCCTTCGACCAGCGTCAGAAAATCCGCGGGTGATTTGCAGACCAGCAGAATTTTCTGGCGCTCGGCAGCGCGATGAATGTTGTCGATCACTTTTTGCAGCGACCAGAAACGCACGGCAATCCCTTCTGCGAGCACCATCTCCATCAGGTTTTGTTGAACCGGATCCTCAGCGACTTCATCATTAGCGACCAGCACCAGGTTGGCCCCCGCAAACCCAACCCATTGCACACCTACCTGACCGTGGATCAGGCGTTCATCGATGCGGCATAAGACAATGTTTGGCATAGCGCTTTCCTCTTTTTAATTATGCGTTTTGAGTCGTTACGCCTTCGCAGGCGGCATGATACTGCTGGAGTATGTCCTGAATGTGGTCGAGGATGAGGTCCCGTGGTGTCGACTTGAGAGCACCCTCGCGAACTTTGCTGTACTGCAACGGCAGGTACTGGCTGATCAGCGGCAGCGGGATCGGTTCATCTGCCAGGTTGCGTACCAGTCGCGCAAAGGCTTCGTCAATCTGGCTGTCCGGCCAGTAATAGCGCACCCGATCGGAGTAGCTATACCCGCGTGCCAGGCGTCGCGCATTGCCATCACCGTGATAATGGCTTTGCCAGTATTCGGGGCGATCGAGCATCACGTTTTCCAGGACATGACGCAGGCCCGAACAGGCTTTTGCAGGCAGCAACTCTTCTTCAATGGCGGCCAGCGAGAACAACGCTTCACGCAGGGCAAAGGTCAGTGCCGGGCCAACTTTGAGGATGGCGAAGTGATCTTTCACCAGTTGGCGCAGCGCCTGCGGTGTCTGGTAGTCGGTAGAGTGCGCTTCAAATATCAGCGTGTCGTAAGCTTCAACCATATGGCTCAGGGCGACGGCGTTTTGGGGTTGATAGTCACACACATGTGCGTGGTCAAACTCAACGCCAGGCTGAACCACCAGGCCAATAATGCGTGGCCAGATGTCGCTTAACCCTTCTTTCTCGAACGCGTGGCGGTGAGCTTCAAGGGTGGCACGCGCGGCTTCTGGGGTCGTGACGGCAAGCTCGGTGAGCGTTTCATGCGCGCCGCCCGGAACCGGCACTTCCGTACCGATGACATAGACCAGGTCAGCGACATCAGCGTGCGCCAGGCTGGTTTTCTCCGCAATTTTCGCCAGGCGTGCCGCGCGCTCGGCAACGATGGCGTCGGTTAACGGTACTGGATCGTCTTCGCAGGACATGCTGCAGTCGAGGTGGATCTTTTTAAACCCGGCGGCGACATAGCTTCTGATCAGATCTTCGGCATTCGCCATCGCCTGCCGGGCAGGCAGGTTTTGCCAGCGGTTTGGCCCTAAATGATCGCCACCGAGGATCAGTTGCGATGTCGGGAAACCAAGGGATTCCGCCAGCTTACAGACGAACCCGTGAAAATCGGCGGGCGTCATACCGGTGTAACCGCCAAATTGATCCACCTGATTAGAGGTGGCTTCAATCAGCAGCGGCGTGTGATGCAGTTGGGCGTAACGAATTGCGGCTTCAAGTACCAGTGGATGTGCGGAACAAACGGCATAAATCCCGTTCGCATTCCCCCGTTTATGTTGTTCCACCATTTCTGTCAGATGTTTCACTTTCCTCTCCATTTCGGATGGTGATGGTTTTCATCTTTCGTTTTGTTTCATTTAATCCTGCATCATGGTGGTATAAAAATAAAACGAAAGATAATAGTTTTCCGATCTGTTTCACAAAAGAAACATAATGAAAGGTTTCAGCGACGAGGGAGTGCGCTGACTGGAAGCAGGCAGGGCTTGCATTCCCATAAAAGAAAGGCGTTAATAGACAAAACGAAATGAAACGAAAGACCATTTATTAAGGAGCTCGCATGAGCAGCACCGATTCATCCGCGGAGAAGCGCGTCACCGGCACCAGTGAAAGGCGAGAGCAGATCATTCAGCGGTTGCGGGCACAGGGAAGCGTGCAGGTTAACGATCTTTCTCATTTATATGGCGTTTCCACGGTGACGATCCGTAACGACCTGGCGTTTCTTGAGAAGCAGGGCATTGCCGTTCGTGCTTATGGCGGAGCGCTGATTTGTGAAGGCAATGCGCCTGGCACTGAACCCTCCGTGGAGGACAAAAGTTCGCTCAATACTGCAGTTAAGCGCAGTATCGCGCAGGCGGCCGCCGCGCTGGTGAAGCCGGGTCATCGCATTATTCTGGATTCCGGAACCACGACGTTTGAAATCGCCCGTATGCTGCGTCAGCACACGGATGTGATTGCCATGACCAACGGAATGAACGTGGCGAATGCATTACTGGAAGCGGAAGGGGTGGAGCTGCTGATGACCGGTGGGCACTTGCGCCGCCAGTCGCAATCCTTTTACGGCGACCAGGCAGAGCAGTCCTTACAGAATTACCACTTTGATCTGCTTTTTCTGGGGGTCGATGCCATCGACCTCGATCGCGGCGTCAGTACCCACAATGAAGATGAAGCCCGACTGAACCGGCGGATGTGCGAGGTGGCAGAGCGTATTATCGTGGTCACTGACTCCAGCAAATTTAACCGTTCGAGCCTGCATAAAATCATCGATACCCAGAGAATTGATATGATTATCGTCGATGAAGGGATTCCGCCTGAGAGCCTGGAAGGGCTGCGTAAGAGCGGGATAGATGTGGTGTTGGTGAAGGGATAAGTTGCCCCCTCTCTTCGGGAGAGGGGGAGAACGGTCACGTCACCGGTGCCGGGTTAAACACCGCCAGCTGGTTATGTAATCCCCATTGATCGGAGAACGTCTTCTTACGGCCGCTTGCCACGTCCAGAATGAAGTGGAACAGCTTCCAGCCGACATCCTCGATACTCTCTTCGCCAGTGGCAATGGTGCCCGCGTTGATGTCCATTAGGTCATACCAGCGGTTTGCCAGCTCGGTACGGGTGGCCATTTTAATCACCGGTACCGCCATCAGCCCGTACGGCGTGCCGCGCCCGGTGGTAAAGACCTGTACCGTAATGCCGGATGCCACCTGCTGTGTGCCACAGACGAAGTCGCTGGCAGGGGTCGCGGCGTAAATCAGGCCGCGTCTGGTGGGGCGCTGGCCCGGGGAGAGCACTTCAACAATGGCGCTCTGGCCGGATTTGGCAATCGAGCCGAGGGCTTTTTCCACCACGTTCGCCAGACCGCCTTTTTTATTGCCCGGAGAGGGGTTGGCGCTGCGATCGGTTTGTCCCATGTCGAGATAGTTATCGTACCAGGCCATCTCCTCAAGCAGGCGTTTGCCCACCTCTTCATTGATGGCGCGTGGGGTGAGCAGATGGATGGCATCACGCACTTCGGTCACTTCGGAGAACATCACCGTGGCGCCACAACGGACAAACAGATCCGAGGCATAGCCCACCGCCGGGTTCGCCGTGACGCCTGAAAACGCATCGCTGCCGCCGCACTGAGTGCCTATCACCAGCTCTGACGCCGGGCAGGTCTCGCGCTGGCGCTGGTTCAGTTTTTCCAGATGGCGCTCCGCCACCTGAAGGATATCGTCAACCATTGAACGGAATCCGACGTGATGCGCATCCTGTAAACGAACAATGCTGGCCTCGTCGACCGGAATGGCATTCACATCTTCGGTGCCCTGCAACAGACGCTCTGGCTGCAGCTTTTCGCAACCGAGACCAATGACCATCACTTCACCACCGAAATTCGGGTTCAGGGCGATGTTATGGATGGTACGAATCGGTACCACGGCCGCCGGAGCATTGATGGCCACGCCGCAGCCGTACAGATGGTTCAGACCTACCACGCCGTCGACATTCGGGTATTTTGGCAGCAGGTCGCGCTCAATGATTTTCACCACGTAATCCACCACGCCTGCCACACAGTGCACGCTGGTGGTGATACCGAGTAGATTCTTGGTGCCTACGCTGCCGTCCGCATTCCTGTACCCTTCGAATGTGTACCCTTCCAGTGGGGGCAGTGGCTCAGGAACCCGGGTGGCCAGGGGGAGCGTGTTCAGCGGCGGCGCTTCGGGTAGCTCAACCAGCGACTCCTCAATCCAGCTCCCCTGAGGAATAGCGCGAACCGCATACCCGATAACTTCGCCATACCGCACGATTTCACCGTGGGCCGGGATATCCACCAGAGCGACTTTATGCCCCTGCGGAATATGTTCAGTCAGCTCCAGCCCATCCGGGAAACGAGTGCCCGCTTTTAGACCGTTGTCGTTAACAATTATCGCCACATTATCCGTGTCGTGAACTTTGATATAGAACGCCGTCGGCGACGCTTGTCGAATTTCAATGTCGGCCATTGTTCAATATTCTCCAGCAAAATGTCTGATAGTAAATGCAGCCAGGGGATGTTTATTTTCTTATCGCAGAAATAAAGACGCGGCTTGAGTCAATAAAGAATGTCAGGAGACGAGATATCAAAATGTGATCCCGATCGCTCCTTAAACCCGGCGAAGATGCCACCCGGCCAGCAATGCCTGATTCTGTGCATCAGCGCCCATCGCGTTGTGCATATGCTCAAAATATTATCAAAATACGTCGCAATGCTTGAGCATTAAAACAATGTGATGCCGTGACGTGAAGATTATACTGAATGACGATTTTATAACGCCTAAATTATGTCAGGAAATAAATATAACGCTGACGCTGCGTCTGAAAATATAAATATGAACCTGAATAAGACTGCGGAATTAAAAAGGTAAACGCGATGAATAATGATATCTTCCCGAATAAGTTTAAAGCGGCCCTCGCGGCGCACCAGATCCAGATTGGTTGCTGGTCCGCGCTGGCAAGCCCCATCAGCACCGAAGTACTGGGCCTGGCCGGTTTCGACTGGCTGGTGCTGGACGGCGAACATGCGCCGAACGATATCAGCACCTTTATTCCGCAGTTAATGGCGCTCAAAGGGAGCCATAGCGCGCCGGTGGTTCGCGTCCCGACCAACGAGCCGGTAATCATCAAACGTCTGCTGGATATTGGGTTTTACAACTTCCTGATCCCGTTTGTGGAAACGGAAGAGCAGGCGGTGCAGGCCGTGGCGTCAACGCGTTATCCGCCGGAAGGGATCCGCGGGGTCTCCGTTTCACATCGTGCCAATATGTTTGGCACCGTCCCGGACTACTTCACACAGTCCAACAGCAACATCACCATCCTGGTACAGATTGAGAGCCAGCAGGGGGTCGATAACGTCGACGCTATCGCTGCCACCGACGGTGTGGATGGCATCTTCGTTGGCCCAAGCGATCTTGCTGCGGCATTCGGCCATCTGGGCAATGCGGGTCATCCGGAGGTGCAGCGCGCTATTCAGCACATCTTTGCCCGTGCCAACGCGCACGGCAAACCGTGCGGCATTCTGGCGCCGGTTGAGGCTGATGCCCGCCGCTATCTGGAGTGGGGCGCGACCTTCGTTGCCGTCGGTAGCGACCTCGGCGTATTCCGCTCGGCCACGCAGAAGTTAGCGGACGCCTTTAAAAAATAACCATCATTGAGGAAACGAATTATGACGCTGAAAGTGGGTTTTATTGGCCTTGGGATCATGGGTAAACCCATGAGTAAAAACCTCATCAAAGCAGGTTACTCCCTGGTGGTTGCAGACCATAATCCGCAAGCCGTGGCCGAGGTGATTGCCGCAGGTGCAGAAACCGCAGCAAGCGCCAAAGCGATTGCTGAGCAGTGTGATGTCATTATCACCATGCTGCCAAACTCCCCGCATGTGAAAGAGGTGGCCCTGGGGGAGAACGGCATCATTGACGGTGCCAAACCCGGCCTGGTGGTGATTGACATGAGTTCTATCGCGCCGCTGGCAAGCCGTGAAATCAGTGAGGCGCTAAACGCGAAGGGTGTCGATATGTTGGATGCCCCGGTCAGCGGCGGAGAGCCCAAAGCCATCGACGGCACCCTGTCGGTGATGGTTGGCGGCGACAAAGCTGTTTTTGATAAATACTACGACCTGATGAAAGCCATGGCGGGCTCCGTGGTGCATACCGGCGATATCGGGGCGGGTAACGTCACCAAGCTGGCAAACCAGGTGATTGTGGCGCTGAACATTGCCGCAATGTCGGAAGCGCTGACGCTGGCCACCAAAGCGGGCGTTAACCCTGATCTGGTGTATCAGGCGATCCGTGGCGGCCTGGCGGGCAGCACCGTGCTGGATGCCAAAGCGCCCATGGTGATGGATCGTAACTTCAAGCCCGGTTTTAGAATCGACCTGCACATTAAAGATCTGGCGAATGCCCTGGATACCTCCCACGGCGTGGGCGCGCAGCTGCCGCTGACCGCCGCCGTCATGGAGATGATGCAGGCCCTGCGAGCGGATGGTCTGGGCACTGCCGACCACAGCGCGATTGCGTGCTACTACGAAAAACTGGCGAAGGTGGAAGTCTCTCGCTAATAAAAACGGACGCGGGAACGCGTCCGCTATTTTTGCCGAGTGCGGTAACAGGCGACAACTATGAAAATCGTAATCGCGCCAGATTCCTGGAAAGAAAGCCTTTCTGCCTCCGGGGTTGCTCAGGCGATTGAAAAAGGATTTCGGGAAATTTTCCCCGACGCACTTTATGTTTCGGTGCCGGTTGCTGACGGCGGGGAAGGTACGGTTGACGCGATGATCGCCGCCACCCAGGGCACAGAACAGCATGCTCGGGTCACGGGCCCGTTGGGTGAACAGGTTAACGCCCGCTGGGGCATGTCCGGCGATGGCAGCACGGCATTTATTGAGATGGCCGCCGCCAGCGGTCTGGCATTGGTCCCGGCCACCCAACGTAACCCGCTCGTCACCACGTCCCGGGGTACCGGGGAGCTTATTCTCAGCGCGCTGGATAAAGGTGCCCGACATATCATTATCGGCATTGGCGGCAGTGCCACCAACGACGGCGGCGCCGGAATGATGCAGGCGCTGGGGGCCACGCTCCGCGATGCCAACGGTACTGAAATGGGTTATGGCGGCGGCAGCCTGATGGCGCTCAACAGCGTCGATCTCTCCGGCCTCGACGCCAGGCTAAAAGATTGCACAATCCACGTCGCGTGCGACGTCACGAATCCGCTGGTTGGCGAGAGAGGCGCTTCCCGTATCTTTGGCCCGCAAAAAGGGGCGACAGAGGAGATGATCCTCACTCTCGACGCTAACCTCAGCCACTATGCCGATGTGATAAAAAAATCTCTGCGAATTGACGTGAAACAGGTTCCCGGTGCGGGTGCCGCGGGGGGCATGGGGGCGGCCCTGATGGCCTTTCTCGGCGCGGAACTGAAGAGCGGTATTGAGATTGTCACCCAGGCACTTAACCTCGAAGAACATATTCACGACTGCACGCTAGTACTGACGGGCGAAGGGCGCATTGACAGCCAGAGCATTCAGGGCAAAGTGCCCGTCGGTATCGCCCGTATCGCCAAAAAATACCATAAGCCGGTGATCGGCATTGCCGGCAGTCTGACCCGGGATGTGGGGGTCGTGCATCAGTATGGCATCGACGCGGTATTCAGCGTGCTGAGCCGCGTCGAGTCGCTGGAAGAGGCTTACCGTGGGGCGTTTGACAATATTTACCGCGCCTCGCGCAATATCGCCGCCACTTTGCAGATAGGGATGCACGCCCAAGGGTGACAGCGGGGCACAAACCCTCTATACTGCGCGCCGAAGCTGACCAGACAGTCGCCGCTTCGTCGTCGTCCCCTTTCGGGGGGAGACGGGCGGAGGGGAGGAAAGTCCGGGCTCCATAGGGCAGGGTGCCAGGTAACGCCTGGGGGGGAAACCCACGACCAGTGCAACAGAGAGCAAACCGCCGATGGCCCGCGCAAGCGGGATCAGGTAAGGGTGAAAGGGTGCGGTAAGAGCGCACCGCGCGGCTGGCAACAGTCCGTGGCACGGTAAACTCCACCCGGAGCAAGGCCAAATAGGGGTTCACATGGTACGGCCCGTACTGAACCCGGGTAGGCTGCTTGAGCCAGTGAGCGATTGCTGGCCTAGATGAATGACTGTCCACGACAGAACCCGGCTTATCGGTCAGCTTCAACTTCTTACAAAACCCCGCTTCGGCGGGGTTTTTGCTATCTGCGCTAAACGAGATGAATGACTGTCCACTCCGCTTTCTATGAAAGAACGCGGCTTATCGGTCAGCTCCAGCTTTTTACACAACCCCGCTTCGGCGGGGTTTTTGCTATCTGCGCAAAACGAGATGAATGACTGTCCACTCCGCTTTCTATGAAAGAACGCGGCTTATCGGCCAGCTTCAACTTTTTACACAACCCCGCTTCGGCGGGGTTTTTGCTATCTGCGCTAAATGAGATGAATGACTGTCCACTCCGCTTTCTATGAAAGAACGCGGCTTATCGGTCAGCTTCAACTTTTTACAAAACCCCGCTTCGGCGGGTTTTTTCTTTTATCGGCCTTAGAAATTGCAAGCAAGTGCCACCTGATGCATCGCTCACACGACATCAATTAGGCTTTGTTGAATAAATCGAACTTTTGCTGAGTTGAAGGATCAGATCACGCATCTTCCCGACAACGCAGACCGTTCCGTGGCAAAGCAAAAGTTCAAAATCACCAACTGGCCCACCTACAATAAAGCCCTCATCAACCGTGGCTCCATAACTTTCTGGCTGGATGATGAAGCTATTCAGGCCTGGTATGAGTCAGCAACACCTTCTTCACGAGGCAGACCTCAGCGCTATTCTGACCTTGCCATCACGACTGTGCTGGTCATTAAACGCGTATTCAGGCTGACCCTGCGCGCTGCGCAGGGCTTTATTGATTCCATTTTTTCTCTGATGAACGTTCCGCTACGCTGCCCGGATTACAGCTGTGTCAGCAGGCGGGCAAAGTCGGTTAATGTCAGTTTCAAAACGCCCACCCGGGGTGAAATCGCACACCTGGTAATTGATTCCACCGGGCTGAAGGTCTTCGGTGAAGGCGAGTGGAAAGTCAAAAAGCATGGCCAGGAACGCCGCCGTATCTGGCGTAAGCTGCATCTCGCCGTTGACAGTAAAACACATGAAATCATCTGCGCTGACCTGTCGCTGAACAACGTTACGGACTCAGAGGCCTTCCCCGGGTTAATCCGGCAAACCCACCGGAAAATCAGGTCAGCCGCCGCCGATGGCGCTTACGATACCCGGCTATGTCACGATGAACTGCGGCGTAAGAAAATCAGCGCGCTTATCCCTCCCCGAAAAGGTGCGGGTTACTGGCCCGGTGAATATGCAGACCGTAACCGTGCAGTGGCTAATCAGCGAATGACCGGGAGTAATGCGCGGTGGAAATGGACAACAGATTACAATCGTCGCTCGATAGCGGAAACGGCGATGTACCGGGTAAAACAGCTGTTCGGGGGTTCACTGACGCTGCGTGACTACGATGGTCAGGTTGCGGAGGCTATGGCCCTGGTACGAGCGCTGAACAAAATGACGAAAGCAGGTATGCCTGAAAGCGTGCGTATTGCCTGAAAACACAACCCGCTACGGGGGAGACTTACCCGAAATCTGATTTATTCAACAAAGCCCATCAATTATCATATTTGCGACATTAAGCACATTTCACTGCTTCCACCCCTTCTGTGTCTTTTTAGCATCTGCTGACGATCGCAATCACAAAATTTCGCGCTAAATAACCCTGATTCTGCAGTATTGTTAATTTGTTATGAATGTTGCTTTTATGATCGTGAATGTTTTCTTATTTGATATATGTATATTGAATTCAAAAACATTTAGCCCATGAATGTGTGATGCATTCCACTGTTTCCCGAAAGTCAGCAAAATCACCCCAGACAAATTTGATAAATTGAAAGAATGTTTTAAACGAATAACGGTTATTTATTAATCTTTAATTGCCTGAAAGATAGTCTTTATCGTTTTTTTTAGCGCCGAAAAATTTACCTGTGTTATCGCCATAAAATAAATTTATTACTGCTCTTTTTGTTGATCAATATCAGCGTTATAGCGTATTTATTTTAATGTAACTCATTGATAGTAAGGTGTTTTAAAGGGTTATCGTTATGCTGGTTAAGGGTGTGAAAAAGCAAATTGTGAGTAACAGCACATACCCCCGTCAGCCATATTGAGTAGAATCCACCCCGTCATAGGGAAATAAGCGCAGAATATTATGAACACTATTATTCTACCGAAAACACAGCACCTCGTGGTATTTCAGGAAGTCATTAAAAGTGGCTCCATTGGTTCTGCTGCAAGACAACTGGGCCTGACGCAACCTGCCGTCAGCAAAATTATCAGCGATATCGAATCTTACTTTGGCGTTGAAGTCATGGTGCGCAAAAACACCGGCGTTAAACTGACTGCGGCAGGCCAGGTATTACTCTCGTATTCTGAGTCGATCACCCGTGAGATGAAAAACATGGTGAGCGAGATTAACAGCCTCAGTTTCAGCACCGTCATGGATGTCTCCTTTGGTTACCCGTCGCTCATTGGCTTCACCTTCCTGTCCGAAATGATCAAAAAATTCAAGGAAGTGTTCCCGAAAGCGCGCGTCTCGATGTACGAAGCTCAGCTGTCCTCTTTCCTGCCGGCCATTCGCGACGGCCGGCTGGATTTTGCCATCGGCACATTAAGTGATGAAATGCTGCTGCAGGATCTTCACGTCGAGCCGCTGTTTGAGTCTGAGTTTGTCCTGGTAGCCAACAAATCACGAACGTGCACCGGCTCGACTACACTGGCATCACTCACGGATGAACAGTGGGTGATGCCGCAAACCGATATGGGCTACTACAAAGAACTTCTGACCACCCTGCAAGACAATCACATCAGCATTGAAAACATCGTCCAGACCGATTCCGTCGTGACCATTTATAACCTTGTCCTGAATGCCGATTACCTGACGGTTATTCCCCGCGACATGATTGCGCCATTCGGTTCCGACCAGTTTATTGTACTGCCGGTGGAAGATGAATTACCCATAGCGCGTTATGCTGCGGTGTGGTCAAAAAATTACAGAATTAAGAAATCGGCGTCAGTATTAGTCGAACTGGCAAAACAATACGCGTCACTGACCAGTGAAAGACGACGATGATTAAATAACCCTCTGATAACGCGTTAACCTGTTTAAAAACACCCAGAGCTTATTTTATCCGTGCTCTGATACCCTGACTTTGCCTGAAGAAAATGAATTATTATAACGAGGATATTATGCATATTACCTACGATCTCCCGGTGACCATTGAAGATATTCAGGACGCCAGAAAACGACTGGCAGGCAAAATATATAAAACCGGCATGCCGCGCTCAAATTATCTCAGCGAACGCTGTAAAGGTGAGATATTCCTGAAGTTTGAAAATATGCAGCGTACTGGCTCCTTCAAGATCCGCGGTGCGTTTAATAAATTAAGTTCGCTGACCGAAGCTGAAAAACGTAAAGGCGTGGTCGCCTGTTCTGCAGGCAACCACGCGCAGGGCGTGTCGCTCTCCTGTGCAATGCTCGGTATCGACGGCAAAGTGGTCATGCCGATGGGCGCGCCGAAATCTAAAGTCGCCGCCACCCGTGACTACTCGGCTGAAGTGGTGCTGCACGGCGAAAACTTCAACGACACCATCGCCAAAGTCAGCGAAATCGTGGAGCTGGAAGGGCGCATTTTTATCCCGCCGTATGACGATCCGAAAGTGATTGCCGGCCAGGGCACCATTGGTCTGGAAATTCTCGAAGATTTGTATGATGTGGATAACGTGATTGTACCCATCGGCGGTGGCGGTTTAATTGCCGGAATTGCAACGGCCATTAAATCCATCAACCCGACCATTAATATTATCGGCGTGCAGTCTGAAAACGTACATGGAATGGCCGCATCGTATCAGGCAGGAGAAATCATTAACCACCGCGTTACCGGTACATTAGCCGACGGATGTGATGTGTCTCGCCCGGGTAAATTAACCTTCGAGATTGTTCGTGAATTAGTCGATGACATTGTGCTGGTCAGCGAAGACGATATTCGTAACAGCATGATTGCCCTCATTCAGCGAAATAAAGTGGTTACAGAAGGTGCTGGCGCACTGGCCTGTGCGGCGTTATTAAGCGGCAAGCTTGATCACTATATTCAGGGGCGTAAAACCGTCTGCATTATTTCCGGCGGCAATATCGATCTCTCCCGCGTATCCCAAATTACCGGCTTCGTTGACGCATAAAGGATGACCTATGAGCAACACAGAAAGCATTATCGTTGGCCAGACAAAAACGTCCTCCTGGCGTAAGTCTGATACCACCTGGACGCTTGGCCTGTTTGGAACCGCCATTGGCGCAGGTGTGCTGTTCTTCCCGATTCGCGCAGGCTTCGGCGGCTTGATTCCTATCCTGCTGATGCTGGTTCTCGCTTTCCCGATTGCGTTTTATTGCCACCGGGCGCTGGCGCGCCTGTGTCTGTCCGGCAGTAACGTGTCTGGCAACATCACCGAAACGGTGGAAGAGCATTTTGGTAAGACCGGTGGGGTGGTGATCACGTTCCTCTACTTCTTCGCCATTTGCCCGCTGCTGTGGATTTACGGCGTCACCATTACGAACACCTTTATGACCTTCTGGGAAAACCAGCTCCAGCTGCCCGAACTTAACCGCGGCGTGGTGGCGCTGTTCCTGCTGCTGCTGATGGCCTTTGTTATCTGGTTTGGTAAAGACCTGATGGTGAAGGTGATGAGCTTCCTGGTGTTCCCGTTTATCGCCAGCCTGGTGCTGATTTCCCTGTCGCTGATCCCTTACTGGAACTCGTCGGTGATTGACCAGGTCAATCTGAGCGATATCGCGTTTACCGGGCATGACGGCATTCTGGTGACGGTCTGGCTGGGGATCTCCATCATGGTCTTCTCCTTCAACTTCTCGCCCATCGTCTCCTCGTTTGTGGTCTCGAAACGTGAAGAGTACGAACCCGAGTTCGGTAAAGCGTTTACCGAGCAGAAATGTTCCAAAATCATCGGTCGCGCCAGCTTGCTGATGGTCGCGGTGGTGATGTTCTTCGCCTTTAGCTGCCTGTTCACGCTCTCGCCGCAGAACATGGCCGATGCCAAAGCGCAGAATATTCCCGTGCTCTCTTACCTGGCGAACCACTTTGCGACCATGTCAGGCACTAAATCAACGTTTGCCACGGTGCTGGAATACGGTGCCTCCATCATTGCGCTGGTCGCTATCTTCAAATCCTTCTTCGGCCACTATCTGGGCACGCTGGAAGGGCTGAACGGCCTGATCCTGAAGTTCGGTTATAAGGGCGATAAGAAGAAAGTCTCCGTAGGCAAACTGAACACCATCAGCATGGTATTCATCATGGGGTCGACCTGGGTCGTTGCCTATGCCAACCCGAACATTCTCGACCTTATCGAAGCCATGGGGGCGCCAATCATCGCCTCTCTGCTGTGCCTGTTGCCGATGTATGCCATTCGTAAAGCGCCGGCAATGGCGAAATATAAGGGCAGACCCGAGAACATCTTCGTCACGGTTGTGGGCCTGCTGACCATCCTGAACATCGTCTACAAACTGTTCTAAACCCTGGCTCAGGAAGAGCGGAGTAACACCATGATTGAGTTTCCGGTTGTATTGGTTATTAACTGCGGATCGTCCTCTGTTAAGTTTTCAGTACTCGATGCCAGCAGCTGTGATGCCCTGATGACGGGCATTGCAGACGGGATTAACACTGAAAAAACCTTTATTTCCGTGAACGGGGGTGAGCCAGCCAGACTGGCTCACCATGACTACGAAGGGGCGCTGGCAGCCATCGCCCTGGAGCTGGAGAAGCGTGACCTGATGAGCAGCGTGGCCCTGATTGGCCATCGTATTGCGCACGGCGGCGACCTCTTCAGCGAGTCGACCCTTATCACGGAACAGGTTATTGAGCAGATCCGTCAGGTTTCCTCGCTGGCGCCGCTGCATAATTACGCCAACTTAAGCGGCGTCGAGGCAGCCGAACGCCTGTTTCCGGGCATACAGCAGGTGGCGGTGTTTGACACCAGCTTCCACCAGACGCTGGCCCCGCAGGCCTATCTGTACGGGCTGCCGTACCGCTATTTTGAAGAGCTTGGCGTGCGGCGCTATGGCTTCCACGGGACGTCCCACCGCTACGTTGCCGGGCAGGCGCATGCCTTGCTCGGGATTTCGCCTGAGGACAGCGGGCTGGTGATTGCCCATCTCGGCAACGGGGCATCCATCTGCGCGGTACGCAATGGTGAGAGCGTGGATACCTCCATGGGCATGACGCCGCTGGAAGGGCTGATCATGGGGACCCGCTGTGGCGACGTTGATTTCGGCGCCATGGCCTGGATAGCCCAACGGACCGGACAGTCATTTGAGGATCTGGAACGCGTCGTCAATAAAGAGTCCGGCCTGCTGGGGATCTCGGGAATATCCTCCGATCTGCGCGCCCTCGAAAAGGCCTGGCATGAGGGACATCAGCGGGCACAGCTGGCGATCCAGACCTTTGTTCACCGTATCGCACGGCATATTGCCGGGCACGCGGCGTCGTTACACCGCCTGGACGGTGTGGTGTTCACCGGCGGAATTGGTGAGAACTCCAGACTGATCCGCACGCTGGTGGCGGAACACCTGGCCGTCTTTGGCATCACCCTCGATGAAGCCAAAAATGCCCTGCCGGGCAGCGCAGGTGAGCGTGTGATCACCACCGATTCGTCCCGCGTGGCCTGCGCGGTGATCCCAACCAACGAAGAAAAAATGATCGCGCTGGATGCCCTCCGTCTTGGGAAGGTCACTCCGGCTGCGGCTTATGCCTGACAGAGCGAGAAATTCATGAAAGTAGCAATCGATACGCGCGTTGCCCCTTACAGCGACGCATGGGCCGGGTTTCGCGGTGAAGAATGGAAAGACACCGTCAACGTGCGCGATTTTATTCAGCATAACTATACCCCTTATGAAGGCGACGAAACTTTCCTCGCGCAGGCGACGCCAGCAACGACGGCGCTCTGGGAGAAGGTAATGGTGGGCATTCGTCAGGAGAATGCCACCCATGCGCCGGTGGATTTTGACACCAACATTGCCACCACCATCACGGCCCACGGACCGGGCTATATTGACCAGCAGCTGGAGACGATCGTCGGCCTGCAAACCGATAAGCCGCTCAAACGCGCGCTGCATCCGTACGGCGGGATCAATATGATCCGCAGTTCATTCGAAGCCTATGGCCGCGAGATGGATCCGCAGTTCGAATATCTCTTTACCGAACTGCGCAAAACCCATAATCAGGGGGTCTTTGACGTTTACTCCCCCGAGATGATGCGCTGTCGTAAATCAGGCGTGCTGACCGGGCTACCGGACGGCTACGGACGCGGGCGCATCATCGGCGATTACCGCCGCGTGGCGCTTTACGGCATCCGCTACCTGGTGCACGAGCGTGAGCGCCAGTTCGCGGATCTGCAGGGCAAACTCGAACGGGGTGAAGATCTGGAGGCGACGATCCGCCTGCGTGAAGAGCTGGCGGAACACAAACGCGCACTGCTGCAGATCCAGCAGATGGCAGCGAACTATGGCTTCGATATTTCTCGCCCGGCGATGAATGCGCAGGAAGCGGTACAGTGGGTTTACTTTGCCTATCTGGCCGCGGTGAAATCCCAGAACGGCGGGGCGATGTCGCTGGGACGCACGGCCTCGTTCCTGGATATTTATCTCGAACGCGATATGCAGGCGGGTCGCCTGAGTGAGATCCAGGCGCAGGAACTGATCGATCATTTCATCATGAAGATCCGCATGGTGCGCTTCCTGCGTACTCCGGAGTTCGACACGCTCTTCTCCGGCGATCCTGTCTGGGCCACCGAAGTGATTGGCGGAATGGGGCTGGATGGCCGCACGCTGGTCACCAAAAACAGCTTCCGTTACCTGCATACCCTGCACACGATGGGACCTGCACCGGAGCCAAACCTGACGATCCTGTGGTCCGAACAACTGCCCGTCGCATTCAAGAAGTACGCTGCACAAATGTCGATCGACACCTCGTCGCTGCAGTATGAGAACGACGACCTGATGCGCGTGGATTTCAACAGCGACGACTACGCCATTGCCTGCTGCGTCAGTCCGATGGTGATCGGCAAGCAAATGCAGTTCTTTGGCGCCCGCGCTAACCTGGCGAAAACGCTGCTGTACGCGATCAACGGCGGGGTGGATGAGAAGCTGAAGATCCAGGTCGGGCCGAAAACCGCGCCGCTGCTGGATGAGGTGCTGGATTACGACACCGTGATGGCGAGCCTGGATCACTTTATGGACTGGCTGGCGGTGCAGTACATTAGCGCGCTGAATCTCATTCATTACATGCACGATAAGTACAGCTACGAAGCCTCACTGATGGCGCTGCACGACCGGGACGTTTACCGCACCATGGCCTGCGGTATCGCCGGGTTGTCGGTGGCGGCGGACTCGCTGTCCGCCATCAAATACGCCACGGTAAAACCCGTACGCGACCATACCGGCCTGGCGGTCGATTTTGTGATTGAAGGGGACTACCCGCAGTACGGTAACAATGATGACCGCGTGGACAGCATTGCCTGTGACCTGGTGGAACGCTTTATGAAGAAAATTCAGGCGCTGCCGACCTACCGCAACGCGGTGCCGACCCAGTCGATCCTGACCATTACGTCGAATGTGGTCTACGGCCAGAAAACCGGCAATACGCCGGACGGACGCCGCGGCGGTACGCCATTCGCACCGGGCGCGAACCCGATGCACGGACGAGACAGGAAAGGGGCGGTGGCCTCGTTAACCTCCGTCGCTAAGCTGCCGTTTACCTATGCGAAAGACGGGATCTCTTACACCTTCTCCATCGTGCCTCAGGCGCTGGGCAAGGATGAGAGGGTGCGCAAAACCAACCTTGTCGGGTTGCTGGACGGGTATTTCCACCACGAAGCGGCCATTGAGGGGGGACAGCACCTCAACGTTAACGTCATGAACCGGGAGATGCTGATGGAGGCGATTGAGCACCCGGAGAACTATCCCAACCTGACCATTCGCGTCTCAGGGTATGCGGTGCGCTTTAATGCGCTGACGCGCGAGCAGCAGCAGGACGTGATCTCAAGGACGTTTACCCAGGCACTGTGATCGTCGTCTGAAACAGGCCCCCTTTGGTTAAGGGGGCTTTTTTGTCCGCGGAACATACAAAAATGTTTATATAATTACTCACACATCTTCATCCGCTTCTGAAAAACAATGCGCCTGCTTTTTCCCTGAAACAGTATGTAAGGACAGTAAGATGATGAAAATGACCCGTATCACCCTGGTTGCTGCCTCGCTGGTGGCGTGCAGTTTTGCCGCACAGGCCGCTGACGTTGAAGCTGCCCCCTCTCCGGCGCAGGATCCGCTGGTGCAACACCTCAAGCTGAGCAACGATCAGATTAAGAAGATCGACGCGCTGCATCAGACGCTGGAACAAAATGTCAGCAAGATCCCGATGACCGGCGTGAAAGACGGTGCGCTGATCGAGATGTTCCAGACCGGGAAATGGGATGAAAGCACGGTGAAAAACCAGCTTGCCGCATTCAGCAAAATTGAAGAGCAGACCCGCTATTACCGCGTCAAATACTACTTTGATGTCAGCCAGGTTCTGACAGCGGAGCAGCGTAAACAGGTGAAAACCGATATGGCGAACGCGCTGGCTAACTGATGACACACCCGCGCATGTCGCGGGTTTTTTATTTCTTGATCGGCATCACTTTTAGAAAAACACATCGATTATTCATCATATCAGAGTATTTATTTCTCTCGCTTGCGAAAAGCCTTATAAATATTGTGACTTTTTTCTCCCGCTCTCCACGTATGATTTGTCCATTCCAATAACACACACCTGCAGCAGTCTGGCTCATTATCGCTGGTGGTCAGAATCCCATAAAAACAATTGGTTACCCTACAAAATAAGCGAGTGCCTTATGGATACGGCAACAAACAGCAGTGTGATTGTGAACGATTCACCCGCGGCAAAGCGGGCAGGGATGAGTGAAAGCGAGTGGCAGGAGGCCATTAAATTCGACAGCACCGATACGGGCTGGGTCATTATGAGTATCGGAATGGCCATCGGCGCGGGGATTGTTTTTCTCCCGGTACAGGTGGGGCTGATGGGACTGTGGGTGTTTCTGCTTTCGTCAGTGATTGGCTATCCGGCCATGTACCTGTTTCAGCGGCTGTTTATTAACACGCTGGCAGAATCGCCGGAGTGCAAAGATTATCCAAGCGTCATCAGCGGCTACCTCGGTAAGAACTGGGGCATTTTATTGGGTGCGCTCTATTTCGTGATGCTGGTTATCTGGATGTTCGTCTACTCCACCGCCATCACCAACGACAGCGCTTCCTATTTACACACCTTCGGCGTGACGGAGGGGCTGCTCTCTGAAAATCCGTTCTACGGTCTGTTCCTGATCTGCATCCTGGTGGCGATCTCCTCCCGTGGCGAGAAACTGCTGTTTAAAGTCTCCAGCCTGATGGTGCTGACCAAGTTATTTGTGGTGGCGGCGCTCGGGTTGTCGATGATTGGCCTCTGGCATTTAGCCAACGTGGGCATGCTGCCACCCGTGGGGCTACTCATTAAAAACGCGATTATCACGTTGCCGTTTACCTTAACGTCGATTCTGTTTATTCAGACATTAAGCCCGATGGTGATCTCCTATCGTTACGCGAAAAATCGGTTGAAGTGGCGCGCCATAAAGCGCTGCGGGCGATGAACATCGCCTTCGCGATCCTCTTCGTGACGGTCTTTTTCTACGCGGTCTCGTTCACCCTGGCAATGGGGCATGATGAGGCGGTCAAAGCCTACGAACAGAATATTTCCGCACTCGCAATTGCCGCGCAGTTTATCAGTGGCGACGGTGCCGGCTGGGTCAAAATTGTCAGCGTTATCCTGAATATCTTTGCCGTCATGACCGCGTTCTTCGGCGTGTATCTGGGCTTTCGTGAAGCGACGCAGGGCATTGTGATGAACATTCTGCGCCGCAAAATGCCGGCAGAGAAAATCAACGAAAACACCGTACAGCGCGGCATCATGCTGTTTGCCATTCTGCTGGCATGGAGCGCGATTGTGTTAAACGCGCCGGTACTGAGCTTCACCTCTATTTGCAGCCCCATCTTCGGCATGGTGGGGTGTTTGATTCCGGCGTGGCTGGTCTACAAAGTGCCGGCGTTGCACAAATATAAAGGCGTGTCGCTGGTGATCATTATCATCACCGGTCTGCTGCTGTGTGTTTCTCCTTTCCTCGCGTTTTCTTAAGGGCAAACAAGGTCGTAACGATGTCAGAGCAAACTCAATCTTTATGGAATCAATTTATTCGGGCGGTGCAGGAGGAAGTTAAACCTGCACTGGGGTGTACCGAGCCGATCTCTCTGGCGCTGGCTTGTGCGATGGCCGCGGAGCTTCTGCCGGGTGACGTCACACAGATTGAGGCGTGGGTTTCACCGAATCTGATGAAAAATGGCCTTGGCGTGACGGTACCTGGCACCGGGATGGTCGGGTTGCCGATTGCGGCGGCACTGGGGGCCATTGGCGGCAACGCGCACGCCGGGCTGGAGGTACTGAAGGATGCCACTGCCGATGCGCTGGTGCGTGCCAAAGCGCTGCTGGACGCCGGACAGGTGCAGGTCAAGCTGCAGGAGCCGTGCGATGACATCCTCTACTCCCGCGCCTGCGTTCACGCCGGACAGGCCTCGGCGATGGTGACCATCGCCGGTGGGCATACGCGGGTGGTGGAGATTCTCTGTCAGGGCGAAACCCGCTTTACGCTTGATTCTCAACCCGATGAGAGGAATGACGACCCGCTGGCGGTACTTTCAAACGCCACGCTATCGCAGATCCTTGAGTTTGTGGAGCAGGTGCCGTTTGACGCGATCCGCTTTATCCTGGCTGCCGGACAATTAAATGATGCGCTCTCCCGTGAAGGTTTAAGCGGAAAATGGGGGCTGCACATTGGCGCGACGCTCAATAAGCAGCGCGCTCGCGGATGGATAGCGCAGGACCTGGGCTCGGATATTGTCATTCGCACCAGCGCGGCCTCGGACGCCCGAATGGGCGGGGCGACGCTGCCAGCAATGAGCAATTCCGGATCGGGCAACCAGGGGATCACGGCCACCATGCCGGTTGTGGTGGTGGCGGAACATGTCCAGGCGGATGATGAACGCCTTGCCCGGGCGCTGATGCTTTCACACCTTTCGGCTATTTATATCCACGCCCAGCTTCCGCGCCTGTCGGCGCTGTGTGCGGCTACCACGGCGGCGATGGGGGCGGCGGCAGGCATGGCCTGGCTGATGGGCGGAAGCTATCAGACGCTCTCAATGGCAATCAGCAGCATGATTGGCGATGTCAGCGGGATGATCTGCGATGGCGCGTCCAACAGCTGCGCCATGAAGGTCTCAACCAGCGTTGGTAGTGCCTGGAAAGCGGTGATGATGGCGCTGGATGATTCGGCGGTAACGGGCAATGAAGGGATTGTGGCGCACGATGTGGAGCAGTCGATCGCGAACCTGTGTTCGCTGGCGTGCCGCGCCATGCAGGCGACGGACCGGCAGATTATTGAGATTATGGCACGTAAAGTGTAACGGTTTCCTCTCTCCCCGCCGGGGAGAGAGGATTATCGGGTGTTAAACCGGTAAATCAATTAACAGCGCGCGCAGCGGCGAATCAGCAACCAGCGTGATATTCGCTTCGTCGCGAATAAACGCCCCGTCACCGCAGGTGAGCGCTTCTTTCTCTTCCGTATGCGTCACCGCATGCACCGTACCGTGAATCGATTGCAGATAGGCGCGCGGACCATGAAGCTGGAAGCTCGCCTGTTCCCCTTTCTTCAGTTCGATATGGTGCAGCCACACCTGCTGGCGCAACTGCAGGCTGCCTTGACTGCCGTCCGGGGAGGCTATCAGCTGCTGCCTGTCGCCCGTCAAATCTAACTTCTGTACCAGCGGGTTTTCCCGCTCAGGGCAGGCATCCAGCCACAGCTGCATACGGGTCAGCGTTTTATCTTTGCTGAGGTTATGCTCGCTGTAACTGATGCCCGGCTGCGTGGAGATTAATAATGCTTCGCCGGCCTTCGCCTGGACATGATTGCCCTCGCTGTCGCGGTATTCTGCTTCGCCTTCCAGGATCAGGTTCAGGATATCGACTTTCGGGTACGTACGCGGCTGGAAGGACGCGCCTGGGGCGAGCACTTCCTGATTCAATACGCGCAATGAAGCGTAACCGAGCAGTTTAGGGTCAAAGTAGTGTCCAAAGGAAAAGGTGTAGCGGGCCTGCAGCCAACCGAAATCGGCTTGTCCGCACTGTTTAGCTGTTCTTGTCGTAATCATAAACTTGACCTCTCTTTACACTAAACAATGGTAAAGGTATGGACGCTTCATTGTTAGCCAGATATTCTGCCCGGTATGTTCAAATTTCCTGAATGAGAACGAGATGGCTAAAGAGAGAGCATTGACGCTTGAGGCGCTTCGCGTCATGGACGCAATTGATCGGCGTGGCAGTTTTGCCGCGGCGGCAGATGAACTGGGGCGCGTTCCGTCTGCGCTCAGCTATACCATGCAGAAGCTGGAGGAAGAGCTGGACGTGGTGCTCTTTGACCGCTCCGGTCATCGAACAAAATTCACTAACGTCGGACGGATGCTGCTGGAGCGTGGTCGCGTCCTGCTGGAAGCGGCGGACAAGCTGACGACGGACGCCGAAGCGCTGGCGCGCGGCTGGGAAACCCATCTGACGCTGGTGACGGAAGCGCTGGTGCCCACCGAGGCGCTGTTCCCGCTGGTGAACCGGCTGGCCGACAAAGCAAACACCCAGTTATCGATCATCACCGAGGTGCTGGCCGGGGCCTGGGAGCGACTGGAGACGGGCAGGGCGGATATCGTCATTGCCCCGGATATGCACTTCCGTTCCTCATCTGAAATCAACTCCCGCAAACTCTACAGCGTGATGAACGTCTATGTCGCCGCACCGGATCACCCGATTCACCAGGAGCCGGAGCCGCTCTCGGAAGTGACGCGGGTGAAATACCGCGGGGTTGCGGTCGCAGATACCGCGCGCGAGCGTCCGGTGTTAACGGTGCAGTTGCTGGATAAACAACCGCGTCTGACCGTCACGTCGCTTGAAGACAAACGCCAGGCATTGCTGGCAGGCCTGGGCGTGGCAACGATGCCGTATCCGTTTGTCGAAAAAGATATTGCAGAAGGGCGGCTACGCGTGGTCAGCCCGGAGTACACCAGCGAAGTGGACATCATTATGGCGTGGCGGCGCGACAGCATGGGTGAGGCCAAATCGTGGTGCCTGCGCGAAATACCCAAGCTCTTTGCCCATCACAACAAATAAAAAATCGAGCCCGGTACGCGAAACGCCACCGGGCTTTGTTTTATGCGTTGAGTTTTGGATCGGGCCCGAAGCGGTTTTCGCCCGGCGTGCCGGCCTGGCAGTTGAAGACCAGAATGACCAGCCAGCCCACAATCGGGATCAGCAGCAGCAGTAACCACCAGGCTGAACGATCGGTATCGTGTAGCCGTCGGAACAGTACGGCCCATGAGGGAAGCAGGACCAGCAGGCCGTAAATCGTGGTGAGAACACCTTCACCGCCGGCTCGTTCCCAGCCGAGAATTTTATCGATAATACCCAGCACCATGATGAGGATGAAGTTCACCAGAACGAACATCCAGTACTCTTTACGGCGAGCGCGGCCACCAAATCCAATGTAGTTGCGCAGTACTTTTAAATACCAGTCCATTTTCCTTGCCTCATTAGTCAGTCAATCACTTGTTTTTTAAGCGATCGAGGTAAGGATAGATGGAGAATGTGAATTAAAAAAGGGCATCAATTGATGCCCTTGATATTTATCCGAAACGCACGTCGCGACCGTGCGGTTCATCCAGGTCCTGCCACGGACCCACCGAGATAATACCCGTCGGGTTGATGGTCTTATGGCTGCGGAAATAGTGGGTGCGGATATGGTTGAAATCGACCGTTTCAGCAATGCCCGGCATCTGATAAATATCGCGCAGGAAACCGTACAGGTTCAGGTAATCGCTGATGCGGTGTTTATCACACTTGAAGTGGGTAACATACACTGGATCAAAGCGAACCAGCGTTGTCCACAGACGAATGTCTGCTTCCGTCAGGCGGTCGCCCGTCAGGTAGCGATGCTGGCCGAGGATCTGCTCAAGACGCTCCAGCGATTCAAATACTTTTCCCACCGCGTCGTCATACGCTTCCTGGCTGGTGGCAAAGCCTGCCTTGTAGACACCGTTATTCACGTTGTCGTAAATCCAGCTGTTCAGCTCATCAATCTTATCGCGCAGCTCAACCGGATAGTAATCCCCGGCGCGGGCCCCGTGGGCATCAAACGCGGTGTTGAACATGCGGATGATCTCTGCGGACTCATTGCTGACAATGGTCTGGTTTTTCTTGTCCCACAGCACGGGTACGGTCACGCGTCCGGTGTAGTGCGGATCGGCGCGCAGATAGAGCTGATAGAGAAAATCGTGGTGGTAGAGGTCATCACCGGTGGCGGCCGGGAAATCACTGTCAAACGTCCAGCCGTTTTCCAGCATCAGGGGGTTGACCACCGAAACCGGAATTAAGGATTCGAGTCCTTTCAGCTTGCGCACAATCAGCGTGCGGTGCGCCCATGGGCAGGCCAGAGAAACATAGAGATGATAACGGTCTTTCTCAGCCGCAAAGCCGCCTTCGCCGCTTGGGCCCGGTGCGCCATCGGCGGTTAGCCAGTTACGGAAGGCCGAAACAGAGCGCTTGAAGCGTCCCCCGGTGGATTTGGTGTCATACCAGACATCCTGCCAGACGCCGTCTACGAGTTGTCCCATTTTTTTCTCCTCCGTCAATAAGCAAAAGCGAGGAGATATCTCCTCGCTTTGTGTTCATTCAGTATAGCGTGCTTACCACTTCTTATTCAGAACGCGGTCGATGCTGTATGCGCCTAGGCCAGTGATGGCCAGCAGCAGGAAGCCACCCGCGATGGTCAGGTTTTTCATGAACATCAGGGAGTTCACGCCTTCTGCAAAGTTGCTGTGGAAGATGAACGCCGTCAGCAGGGTGAAGCCTGCGGTAAACAGTGCCGTGGTGCGGGTCAGGAAGCCGAACAGAACCGCCAGGCCGCCGCCGAACTCAAGGAGAATAGTCAGTGGCAGCAGGAACCCGGGAACACCCATGGCTTCCATGTATTGCTGCGTGCCCGCATAACCGGTGATTTTGCCCCAGCCTGCGGTGATAAACAGAACCGGCATCAGAATACGCGCTACCAGAACACCAACATCTTCTAATTTTTTCATTTTACTCTCCAGGAAACCACATCAGCGGCTGAACTTTATTTGTGTGCAAATTCGGGTAGATACCGCGTCTTTGCTGTCGATGGAGAGGAGTGTAAACGGGGCAGATGGGAATTGTTAGCAAGGAAAACTGTCAATCTTCTTCAAAGATATTGAGTAACGGGGAAGGGGGAAAGTATGCCGGGTAAGCGAAACGCTACCCGGCATAAGAACTAACGCAGCTGTTGTTGACGAATCGTCGCTTTCACCAGACGCCAGGCGCTCCAGGCACCAAAGCCGCGGCGGGCCCAGCGGATCAGCATATTTGGATGACGAACCGTCCAGATAGCCATCACGCTGCTTCCGACCAGCGCCCATGAGCGCAGGCTCAGGAAGGTATTCCAGCCCCGGTCAAAACGACGCGTCGCGTCAACCCAGTCGCGACGACTGGCAGACAAATCCAGCCGTTGCTGCTGGATCTGACTGAGCAGGAATGCTTTTCGCTTCTGACGTTCGGCTTTATCGCTCACGGCTTGTCATCCTCCAGCAGGGCGCGATCGTTGGCCAGTTCCTGGCGCGTATGGCGCAGGAAAGTGGATTTGCGTGCTTTACGCATCGTCCATATGCCGCCAATCAATGCCGCAACCAGCAGAACAACGGTGGTGGCAATCATCGCGTTGAGTCGATATTGCGGGTCAATGGCCCAGATGATTAACACCATCAGGCTCATCAGACCAAACGCGGCGAAGAGCATGGTAAGCCCGAGCATCAGCAGCATCTGGAAAAGGTTCGCTTTCTCCTCTTCCAGTTCAACCACTGCCAGCCGGACGCGCGTTTCGGCAATCCCGACCAGCGTCGTCAGAATACGCTGGCCGATGCCGAGGACGTTATTAGCAGGCCCTTGTGCGTGACGAGGATCTTCCATATTAACGACGCGTCAGGAGGACACCCAGTACCACACCTACCGCGGCACCAATCCCTACACCCGTCCACGGATTATCGCGAACATATTCGTCCGCGCGGGCTGCCGCTTCGCGGGTCTGTTTCGCCAGTGCATCACCGGTTTCACCCAGGCGATAACGGCTCTCTTTCAGCGCCTGCTCAGCTTTGCTGCGCAGTTTGCTGACCTCTTCTTTTGACTTATCTGCAGAGGAGTTCAGCACCTCTTCCAGGGTATCGGCCAGGGATTTCAGTTCAGCGCGCAGATTTTCAGACGTCGTATCTTTTGACATGATTCTCTCCTGTTGAGATTTCCGTTAACTCAATAATCGCGAGCTTCCAGCGCTTTCAGGTCGTCCTGCGCTTCTTTCAACTTCTTCTCGCGCTTAGCAATTTTTTCCGCATCCCCTTTCTCTTTCGCTTCCTGCAGGTCGTGACGGCGCTCGGCTATCTCGTCCTTCTGTTCAGCGATTTTTTTCTGGTGATCGGCACGTAGCTTGCTGTTAGAACAGTTCGCTTTCACTTCGCTCAGCGCTTTTTTGAGACCCTCAACACGATGCTGATTGTTATGCTTTTCGGCATAACTGATCTCACGCTGAATATCCTGTTCTTTCTCCTGACAGAGAGAGTTGGCGAAGGACGCTGTGCTTAAAGAAAAAAGGGCCAGAGCCAGAGTAATGCGGAATTTCATTATCGAAACCTTCCATTGTGTTGCGGCGTGAGCCGCTATCCAGAGTCAAGCGGAGTACATTCATGGGGTGCTCCGCGTACTTAAGCATAGTAAGTAAACGGGGGATTCACCAAAGTGAGTGAAAAGATTCGGAATCCTGGTAATTATCCAAATCTATGCGACGAATCGCGAATCAGTGACAGCCAGGCAGCAGGCTGGTTGTCATCTTCCTGCTGGGCAATGATATAACCGTGCGGCAGCGTACGGTCGAGCACCACTTTCGCGGCGGCACTTTGCGCACGGGAATCAAACTTAATCAGTAAAATATCGTCCTGCGGGGTGATGCTCTTAAAGCGGATGCCGTTGGCATCAAGATGATGCCACACCGAAAAACCGTCAGGCACGCTGACACCCTGACTCACCGGGTGAATGGCCAGCGTCGATTCCTGATGCGAAAGCGTCGTCCAGGCCAGGAACATGAGGCTGAGCAACCCCAGGGCAATCATGGCCACGGCAAAACGGCGCACGGCAAGCGGTGAGATAACCATCGTTAACCTCTGGCTCCGTATTTCTTCTTCCACAGCACCACCAGCGAACCGACCAGACCAAAGACCAGCAGAACCACCGGTAACAGCATCAGGCAGGACATGAGCTGATCTTCATATTTCATGAAGACCGGCGTTTTGCCCAGCGCATAGCCCAGCGTGGTCAGGATCAGAACCCACAGCAGGCCGCTCATCCAGTTGAAGAACTGGAAACGGGTGCTGCTTAATCCGGAAAGACCCGCAATGGTAGGCAGCAGGGTGCGTACAAAGGCGATAAAGCGGCCGATCAGGAGCGCGGAAAGCCCGTGCTTATGGAAAAGATGGTGCGCCCGCTGGTGATAATGCGCAGGAAGGTGGGAGAGCCAGTTCTGCACCAGACGCGTATTGCCCAGCCATCGCCCCTGGATATAGCTCACCCAGCAGCCAAGGCTGGCGGCGATGGTCAGTAATAAAATGGTTTGCGGAAAGGCCATTGCCCCTTTGGCACACAGCACGCCGACGAGCACCAGTAAGCTGTCGCCAGGTAAAAAGGCGGCAGGCAGTAAACCGTTCTCAAGGAACAGAATCATAAATAAGACGAAGTAGAGCATGCCAATCATGGAAGGGTTGGCCAGCGTTTCAAAATCCTGCGCCCAGAGGGCATGCAGTAGTTGGGTCAAAAGTTCCATTCAGTGTTCCTGGAAATCGGTTAACGTCACGCCTGTTATCCGGGACAAACAGCACGGCGACATTGTTGTGATTTCATTATGGTCGCTCGCGGACACATTGAGGTGTGGCCAACACTGTTCCCTGTTAATTGGCTGGTTAGCAAGCACTAACTTATAAAATAACGAATTGAATCCAATTGTAACAAAGCCCAAGGTTCTGCGTCACAGAATTTGCAGGGGTGAGATGATTTTGGCGTAAGCCATGGAGGGGAGCGAGGGGATTTACAAAGGCTGACACTATATATGTTTTGCTTACCCACCTCTGCCAGAAGGCGCAGCGAAGCGCCTGCCAGCGAAAAGGTAAACTATTTTGCCGCACTGGCTGCCGTATCGAGATGAACGACAGGATTATCGGCAAAAAGATAGCGGTCAGCGTTAAATTCGAAGTCATCGCTGGTTTCATTGAACAGCATCTGCTTGGTGTTTTCCAGGTGCTGCCACATCGCCAGTTTTGCTGCATGTGGATCTTTGCGAATCAGCGCTTTAAGGATCTGATCGTGATCGTCGCACCAGTTATCCACGGTGCGGGAATCGATGTGATCGTGCAGTTTTTTCCAGTACGGGTTGTGAACGCGCTGAGTCCACATTTTTTCCACGATTGCCGCCAGCGCCGTGTTTTGCGTTGCCAGCGCGACCTGAACGTGGAACTGCAGGTCCCACTCTGAATCACGGAAACATTTTTCCTTGCGCGCGTTTTCCTGGATTTCCATCAGCTTCATGATGTCCTGCTTGGTCACCTGAGTCGCTGCAAATTCCGCAATATTGCTTTCGATAAGCTGGCGCGCCTGGAGCAGTTCAAACGGACCGTAGCTGGCGAATTCGAGACTTTCGTCGGCGACCGGGGAGTGTTTCGGCTGATTAGAAATCACGTGAATGCCGGAGCCTTTGCGAACTTCAACGTAGCCTTCCACTTCCAGCATGATAATCGCTTCACGCACCACGGTGCGGCTGACGCTTTTTTCATCAGCGATAAAGCGCTCAGCGGGGAGTTTATCACCGACAAGGTAGACACCTTGCTCGATGCGATCTTTCAGCTCGGCAGCAAGTTGTTGATATAAACGACGTGGTTCGGTGATTTCCATATGCGCTCCAGGCAGGGTACGGCGGATTATTTGTTATACCACTTTTGCGTGCCAGTCTCCAGATTTTGCCATGAAAAAAGCCGCCCGGAGGCGGCTGCTGTGACATCAGGAGGGGCGCTAACTTTGCGTTGCCGGTCCCCCCAGGGACTCTTTTAGCACCTCTTCTGCCGACTTACTTTTCAGCACCGTCCAGATAACCACTGCACCCATCAGGTCGAAGATAGCCAGTACGGCAAACAGCGGGCTGAAGCCGATGGTGTCCGCCAGCGCACCGACCACCAGAGCAAACAGGGTGCTCGCCGTCCAGGCAGCCATACCGGTCAGGCCGTTAGCGGTAGCCACTTCGTTACGCCCGAAGACGTCAGAAGAGAGCGTAATCAGCGCACCGGACAGTGACTGGTGAGCAAAACCACCGACGCACAGCAGGGCGATTGCTACATACGGGCTGGTGAAGAGGCCGATCATGCCCGGGCCAATCATCAGCACTGCGCCCATCGTCACGACCATTTTACGGGAGACGATCAGGTTCACGCCAAACCAGCGCTGGAACAGCGGTGGCAGATAACCGCCAACGATACAGCCCAGATCGGCAAACAGCATTGGCATCCACGCGAACATCGCAATCTCTTTCAGGTTAAAGCCATAGACTTTAAACATGAACAGCGGGATCCAGGCGTTGAAGGTCCCCCAGGCGGGTTCGGCGAGGAAGCGCGGCAGGGCGATACCCCAGAACTGACGGGTACCCAGAATCTGCCAGACCGTCATTTTTTTGCCGTTGTTGGTCTGATGCTGAGCTTCCTGACCCCCAATGATGTATTCGCGTTCGTCTTCAGACAGTTTTTTCTGATCGCGCGGGTGTTTATAGAAAATCAGCCACGCCATGGCCCACGCAAAGCTCAGTACACCAGAGATAATGAACGCCATCTGCCAGCTGTGCATCACGATAGCCCACACCACCAGCGGTGGTGCAATCATCGCACCGATGGAAGAACCGACGTTGAAATAGCCGACGGCAATAGAACGCTCTTTCGCCGGGAACCACTCAGAGCTGGCTTTCAGCCCGGCCGGGATCATTGCCGCTTCCGCTGCACCTACCGCACCACGTGCCAGCGCCAGACCGCCCCAGCTGCCTGCCAGCGCCGTGGCGCCGCAGAAAATAGCCCAGGCGATGGCGAAGAAGGCGTAGCCGATTTTGGTCCCGAGAATATCCAGAACATAGCCTGCGACAGGCTGCATGATGGTGTAAGCCGCGGAATAAGCAGCAATGATGTAGGAATATTGCTGAGTGGAGATATGCAGCTCTTCCATCAACGTCGGGGCTGCGGCTGCCACGGTGTTACGTGTCAGGTAGCCCAGCACGGTGCCTAACGTCACCAGTGCGATCATATACCAACGTAACCCTTTAATTTTACGCATCTAAAACCTCATCGTTATGTTAATTCCGTGCCTTGCACGGCAACCTCTCGACCGTGTCCGGGAGCGGTTGTGTAACGGGAGGGGCTTAACCGGGAGATGTCCCGGAACGGCCCGAACCTTGCCATAAGTAAGCGTGCATAAGTCGGTATCCGTACCGTTAAAACCGATGTTTTCACACCGGGAATGCATTCCGTCGGCTTAGTGTTTGCGACGGCGAAAAGATAACTTGTCATACAACTTTAAAAGGTGAGTGACATCACAAATGCATGATTATTTGTAGGGACATTATGTGTTACGGATAAAGCCAGTTCTGGCGCGGCCTGGCGAAGGGTTTACCTCATTTGAGGTAATTAATTTGTCTGCGTTTATTGATCTAACTCACGAAAAAATGTTCTGTCTCTGGAAATTGGTGTGATAACTTTGCAGCATCTGAGCATAAGCTTTCTGACGCTCTCGTTACGAGGAAGACGATAATGACACCGTTTATGACCGAAGATTTTCTGTTAGATACCGAATTTGCTCGCCGCCTGTACCACGACTACGCCAAAGACCAGCCAATTTTCGACTACCATTGCCATTTACCGCCGCAGCAGGTTGCCGAAAATTACCGTTTCAAAAACCTGTATGACATCTGGCTGAAAGGTGACCACTACAAATGGCGTGCGATGCGTACCAACGGCGTGGCTGAGCGCCTGTGTACCGGTGATGCAAGCGACCGCGAGAAGTTTGACGCCTGGGCGGCGACCGTTCCGCACACCATCGGCAACCCGTTATATCACTGGACGCACCTTGAGCTGCGCCGTCCGTTCGGCATCACCGGAAAGCTGCTCTCCCCGGCTACCGCCGATGAAATCTGGGATCGGTGCAATGAATTACTGGCGCAGGATACCTTCTCCGCCCGCGGCATCATGAAGCAGATGAACGTGAAGATGGTGGGGACCACTGACGATCCGATTGACTCCCTGGAACATCACGCTGTGGTCGCCCGCGATACCTCGTTTGATATTAAAGTGCTACCAAGCTGGCGTCCGGATAAAGCCTTTAATATCGAACAGGCGACGTTCAATGATTACATGGCGAAGCTGGCGGAAGTGTCTGACACCGACATTCGTCGTTTTGCAGACCTGCAGAGCGCGCTGACCAAACGTCTGGACCACTTCGCGGCACACGGCTGTAAAGTCTCTGACCACGCGCTGGATGTGGTGATGTTTGCGGAATCAAATGAAGCTGAGCTTGATAGCATTCTGGCACGTCGCCTGTCCGGTGAATCCCTGAGCGAGCACGAAGTGGCACAGTTCAAAACGGCGGTGCTGGTCTTCCTCGGTGCGGAATATGCTCGCCGCGGTTGGGTGCAGCAATACCACATTGGTGCCCTGCGCAATAACAACCAGCGTCAGTTTAAACTGCTGGGCGCGGACGTGGGCTTCGACTCCATCAACGATCGCCCGCTTGCTGAAGAACTCTCTAAGCTGCTGAGCAAACAGAACGAGCAAAATCTGCTGCCAAAAACCATCCTCTACTGCCTGAACCCGCGCGATAACGAAGTGCTGGGTACCATGATCGGTAACTTCCAGGGTGAAGGTATGCCAGGCAAGATGCAGTTCGGTTCCGGCTGGTGGTTCAATGACCAGAAAGACGGGATGGAGCGTCAAATGACGCAGCTGGCACAGCTGGGTCTGTTAAGCCGCTTTGTGGGCATGTTGACCGACAGCCGTAGCTTCCTTTCTTACACGCGCCACGAATATTTCCGCCGCATTCTGTGCCAGATGATTGGCCGCTGGGTGACCGCGGGTGAGGCCCCTGCCGATATTCAGCTGCTGGGCGAAATGGTGAGAAACATCTGCTTTAACAATGCGCGCGACTACTTCGCCATTGAACTGAACTAAGGCCGTTTGAGGTTGATATGCAATACATCAAAATCCATTCGCTGGATAACGTTGCCGTCGCGCTGGCGGATCTGGCCGAAGGTGAAGTTGTCACCGTTGATAACCAGGCGGTAACCCTGCGTCAGGCGGTGACTCGCGGGCATAAGTTTGCCGTGAAGCCGATCGCCCAAGGAGACAACGTTGTTAAATACGGTCTCCCGATTGGTCATGCGCTGGCGGATATTGCGCCGGGTGAGCATATTCATTCCCACAACACCCGCACCAATCTGAGCGATCTGGACGAGTACAGCTATCAACCTGATTTAGCGGCGGAAGAAGCGCAGGCGGCGGATCGCGAGGTACAGATCTACCGCCGGGCGAACGGTGAGGTGGGGATCCGCAACGAGCTGTGGATCCTTCCCACCGTCGGCTGCGTGAATGGGATCGCGCGTCAAATCCAGACGCGTTTCCTGAAAGAGACCCACGACGCCGAAGGTACGGACGGTGTGCACCTGTTCAGCCACACCTACGGCTGTTCTCAGCTTGGCGACGACCACATCAACACCCGCACCATGCTGCAAAACATGGTCCGCCACCCGAACGCGGGCGCGGTGCTGGTGATTGGCCTGGGCTGCGAGAACAATCAGGTGGATGCGTTTCGCGACACGCTGGGTGAGTTTGACCCCGAGCGCGTGCACTTTATGGTGTGTCAGCACCAGGATGATGAAGTGGAAGCGGGCATTGAGCACCTTCACCAGCTGTATGAGGTGATGCGTCACGACAGGCGTGAGCCGGGCAAGCTGAGTGAGCTGAAGTTCGGCCTGGAGTGCGGCGGGTCTGATGGCCTGTCCGGGATCACCGCGAACCCGATGCTGGGCCGCTTCTCAGATTATGTGATCGCCAACGGCGGTACGACGGTGCTGACAGAAGTGCCGGAAATGTTCGGCGCTGAACGTATTCTGATGAGCCACTGTCGCGACGAAGAGACGTTTGAGAAGACCGTCACCATGGTGAACGACTTCAAACAGTACTTTATCGCCCACAACCAGCCGATTTATGAAAACCCGTCTCCGGGTAACAAAGCGGGCGGGATCACCACGCTTGAAGAGAAGTCTCTCGGTTGCACGCAAAAAGCGGGTGCCAGCCCGGTGGTTGATGTCCTGCGCTACGGTGAACGTCTGAAAACGCACGGTCTGAATTTGCTCAGCGCACCGGGTAACGATGCGGTTGCGACCAGCGCGCTGGCCGGCGCCGGCTGCCACATGGTGCTGTTCAGCACCGGGCGCGGGACACCGTACGGTGGCTTTGTGCCGACGGTCAAAATCGCGACCAACAGCGAGCTGGCAGCGAAGAAAAAACACTGGATCGACTTTGATGCAGGCCAGTTGATCCACGGTAAAGGGATGCCGCAGTTGCTGACGGAATTCGTGGATACCATTGTGGAGTTTGCCAACGGTAGACAGACCTGTAACGAGAAGAATGACTTCCGCGAACTGGCGATCTTCAAGAGTGGCGTGACGCTGTAAGTGTGGTGCGGGTGATGCCCTCAACCCTGTGGAGAGGGTCAAACACTAAAACGGCAACCTTCGGTTGCCGTTTTGCTTTACGTTTGTCACCGGGCTTTTGTTTACCCGCGTAACGCGTTCTTCGCTAAACGCGCGTCTTCCGCCTGGCATGCCGCTGCGGTGAACAGCACGTCCGTTGAGGAGTTCAGTGCGGTTTCGCAGGAGTCCTGCAATACACCGATGATAAAGCCGACGGCCACTACCTGCATGGCAATCTCATTCGGGATACCGAACATATTGCACGCCAGTGGGATCAGCAGCAGCGAACCACCCGCCACACCCGATGCACCACACGCACACAGCGACGCCACCACGCTCAACAACAGCGCCGTGGGCAGATCGACCGGAATGCCCAGCGTATGCACAGCCGCCAGCGTCAGCACGGTAATGGTAATTGCCGCACCCGCCATATTCACGGTCGCACCCAGCGGGATGGAAACCGAGTAGGTGTCGCGATCCAGATTCAGCTTCTCCGCCAGCGCCATGTTAACCGGAATGTTTGCCGCAGAGCTGCGGGTGAAGAATGCATACACACCGCTCTCGCGCAGGCAGGTTAACACCAGCGGATACGGGTTACGGCGGATCTGCCAGAACACCAGCAGCGGGTTAATCACCAGCGCAACCAGCAGCATGCAACCAATCAGTACCACCAGCAACTGCGCATAGCCCAGCAGTGCGCCAAAGCCGGTGGTCGCCAGTGTGGAAGAGACCAGACCGAAGATGCCGATTGGCGCAAAGCGAATCACAATTTTGACCATAAAGGTCACGGCGTTCGACACGTCGTTGACCAGGTTTTTCGTTGTTTCGTTGCCGTGACGCAGGGCAAAACCAAGACCGATCGCCCAGACCAGGATGCCGATGTAGTTAGCGTTCATCAGTGCCGTAATCGGGTTAGAGACCATGCTCATCAGCAGGCCGCGCAGCACTTCCACAATACCGGATGGCGGGGTGATATCACCCGCAGCGCTGGTCAGGTGCAGCGAGGACGGGAACAGGAAGCTGAAAACGACGGCTGTTAAGGCTGCAGAGAAGGTGCCCAGCAGATACAGGAACAAGATAGGGCGAATGTTGGTTTTTTGTCCGTGTTGATGATTGGCAATTGACGCCATGACCAGCATCAGCACCAGCACCGGTGCGACGGCTTTCAGTGCGCCAACGAAAATGGTGCCAAGCAGCCCCGTCGCTTCCGCAGCCGGTTTTGACACCATTGCCAGCAGAATCCCCAGTACCAGCCCTACCAGAATTTGTTTAACGAGACTGCCTTGCGCCAGGCGCGCAAAGAGACCAGTTGATTGTGTGCTCATAAAAATTCCTAAGTGAAATTGCGTTCCATCCTTTATGTGCTCTAAGTCACATTTATGTCCGGATGTAAGAAAATGTTTGCCTGGTTGAGTATAGGGAAACCGGATGCGGAGGGAAGCGTAAAATGCTGCATTTTACGTGTTGCGTCATAGTTTTTAACTATTCATTTACAAAAGTGTGCTGGCCCTCTCCCTGGGGGGAAGAGGGCCAGCGTAAAGGCAGCAGGAAGGACCGTAATTACTCCACCTGTTGCTTCTTATCGTGCTGACGATTAACCCAGGTATTGATAAGCAACGTCACGATCAGAATGCCAAACACCACACCGAGCGAGATAGCGATAGGGATGTGGTAGAAATCGACAATCAGCATCTTGATACCGATAAACACCAGGATCACCGACAGACCATATTTCAGCATTGAGAAGCGCTCAGCCGCGCCTGCCAGCAGGAAGTACATGGCACGCAGACCGAGGATGGCGAACAGGTTAGATGTCAGCACAATGAACGGGTCAGTGGTGACCGCGAAGATAGCCGGAATGCTGTCTACCGCGAAAATCACATCGCTCAGCTCAACCAGAATCAGCACCAGCAGCAGCGGCGTGGCAAAAAGCAGGCCGTTCTTACGCACGAAGAAGTGCTCGCTCTCGATCTTGTCGGTCATGCGCAGATGACCACGGATCCACTTCACCAGCGGACGGTCGCCAATGGCGGAGCCATCTTCTTTTGCCAGCGCCATTTTGATCCCGGTGAACAGCAGGAATGCGCCGAAGACATACAGCAGCCATTCGAACTGCGTAATCAGCCAGCTTCCGGCGAAGATCATAATCGTACGCAGGATAATCGCACCCAGCACGCCGTACACCAGCACGCGACGCTGCAGGGCCGCAGGCACGGCAAAGTAGCTAAACAGCATCAGCCAGACGAAGACGTTATCGACCGCCAGGGCTTTTTCAATCAGATAGCCGGTGAGGAACGCGAGCGCCTGAGGATCGGCAACCGCGCGGCCTTCCGTTGAGGCCAGGTACCACCAGAAGGCAGCACAGAAGAGCAGGGAGAGGGTGACCCACACCAGTGACCAGGCCGCAGCCTGTTTCATGGTCATGCCATGTGCGCCGCGACGCCCCTGCAAAAAGAGGTCGATCGCCAGCATGATGAGCACGACAACCGCGAATCCGCCCCACAACATGGGAGTGCCGACAGAATGCATACTATTTTCCTTACACATAAAAAACAAAAACGGCCATGGTCAGAAGACGATAGCCGTTAGCTTTTTATGCATAGACCTCGCCTTCCGGCAAGGTCTCACTTACAACCAAAAAGACGGGCTTTTTGATTGCCCGGCGACCGGATGCGGTTTTGCACGCATCGTAATGACGATCCACCGGCAAGGAAGTTACTCCCCTTTGCAGGTAACAAAATATGTCAGACCAGTGATTTCGTCAATGGTCTGCACCGTTTCATTACACAGCTTTACGCGATAGCTTCTGCGCCCACGCCATCTGCAGGGAAGACCACGCCGGTTTGACGGCGGATCTCGGTTTGCAGTTTCGCCGTGGTGCGGCTGACCGCCAGCCCAGGGTGATTCACTTCGTTGTCTTCCACCAGACGGGCGAAGACCTCTGCCTCATAGAGCATAGTGTTAATATGCTGAGGCTGCGTCAGCTCCTGCGCTTTGCCGCCGCGTGGGACAATGCTCAGCTTCTGACACTCGGAAATCTTCTCGATAACCAGTGAGCCCGCTTCGCCCTGAATTTCGCTGGGCAGAACGGAATCGCTCACCTTGGAGTGCTGCAGCGTAACGCTGAAATCACCGTAATCCAGCACCACAATACCGTGCGCATCCACACCGCTTTCCAGCAGGCTGGCCGTGGCGGTGACGCCGTGCGGCTCGCCCCACAGCGCCACGGCAGAGGCCAGACAGTAAAAACCGATGTCCATAATCGAGCCGTTAGAGAAGGCCGGGTTAAAGGTGTTCGGGTTTTCACCGTCCAGATAACGCTGATAGCGCGACGAGTACTGACAGTAATTAATAAACGCTTTACGCACTTTGCCAATCTTCGGCAGAGACTGCTGTAACAGCAGGAAGTTTGGCAGGCTGGCGGTTTTGAACGCTTCGAACAGCACCACCTGATTGTCGCGGGCAAGCTGAATCGCGGCTTCCACTTCCTGAATGTTCGAGGCCAGCGGCTTCTCGCAAATCACATGTTTTTTATGGCTAAGAAACAGCGACGTTTGCGGAAAGTGCAGGGAGTTTGGGCTGGCGATGTAGACCGCGTTAATGGCGTCACTTTGCGCCATCTCATCGAGTGACGTGAACAGATGTTCAACCAGATAGTCGTTCGCGAAACTCTGCGCCTGCTCCAGGCTGCGGGAATAGACTGCGGTGAGCTTAAATTTGCCGGTTTCATGGGCGGCGTCGACGAACTGGCGGGTGATCCAGTTCGTGCCAATAACTGCGAAACGTATCATAAACGTTTACGTACTCCGTAGCAGGGAACCTTTAGCCACTGTAGCACGTGATTATTGCAAAACCAGTGCGCTACTGCGCATTACTCTTTAACGATAAATGCGTAAGCCATAAACGGGTATCGAACTCCAGCTGGTGGTACTGCGGCTCCATATGGCAGCACAGGGAGTAGAAGGCCTTGTCGTGCTCTTTTTCCTTCAGGTGTGCCAGCTCATGCACCACGATCATCCGCAAGAACGCTTCCGGCGCGTGACGAAACACGGTGGCAACGCGGATCTCCGCTTTCGCTTTGAGCTTGCCGCCCTGAACACGGGAAACGGCAGTGTGCAGGCCGAGCGCGTTTTTTAGCACATGGATCTTGTTGTCGTACATCACCTTATTGATGGGTGGCGCGCTCTTCAGATAGGTGTTTTTCAGATCCTGGGTATACTGCCAGAGCGCCTTATCGGTCGCGAAGTCATGCGTACCCGGATAGCGTTTTTCCAGCACCGCGCCCAGCTTTTGCTCGGCAATTAAGCTGCGAACCTGAGAAAGTAAGTTCTCCGGGTAGCCCTGGAGATAAGTTAGTTGGTTCATCAACGCCCCAATTTGACAATAAAACGGGTATACTCACGCACCCTTTTCAGGGATAACGCCGAAATTTTACCATTCAGGAGGGCCGATGAGCCACTTAGACAACGGTTTCCGTTCACTCAACCTTAAACGTTTCCCGGAAACGGACGACGTTAACCCGCTTCAGGCGTGGGAAGCGGCGGATGAATATCTGCTGCAACAGTTGGATGACACTGAAATCAGCGGCCCGGTTTTGATCCTGAATGACGCGTTTGGCGCGCTGGGCTGCGCTCTGGCAGAACACACGCCTTACAGCATCGGTGATTCCTACTTGAGCGAGCTGGCGACGCGGGAAAACCTGCGCCACAACGACATCGACGAATCCAGCGTTAAGTTCCTCGACAGCACCGCGGACTACCCGCAGGCGCCGGGCGTGGTGCTGATCAAAGTGCCGAAAACAATGGCGCTGCTGGAACAACAATTGCGCGCACTGCGCAACGTCGTAACCCCACAAACGCGTATTATCGCGGGGGCCAAGGCGCGTGATATCCATACCTCAACGCTGGAACTGTTCGAGAAAGTGCTCGGCCCAACCACCACGACGCTGGCCTGGAAAAAAGCGCGCCTCATTAACTGTACTTTCAGTGCCCCCGAACTGGCCGACGCGCCAGAAACCCTGAGCTGGACGCTGGAAGGCACTGACTGGACAATCCACAACCACGCGAACGTCTTCTCCCGCACCGGCCTTGATATCGGGGCGCGTTTCTTTATTGAAAATCTGCCGGATAACCTGGAAGGCGAAATCGTCGATCTGGGCTGTGGTAACGGTGTGATTGGCCTGACGCTGCTGGCGAAGAACCCTGACGCGAGCGTTGTATTTAGTGATGAGTCGCCGATGGCGGTGGCCTCCAGTCGTCTGAACGTTGAAACCAACATGCCGGACGCGCTGGATCGTTGCGAGTTTATGATTAATAACGCGCTGTCGGGCGTTGAGCCGTTCCGCTTTAATGCCGTGTTCTGTAATCCCCCGTTCCACCAGAAACACGCCCTGACGGATAACGTCGCCTGGGAGATGTTCCACCATGCACGCCGCTGCCTGAAAATTAACGGCGAGCTGTATATCGTGGCGAACCGTCACCTGGACTACTTCCACAAGCTGAAGAAGATCTTCGGTAACTGCACCACGGTTGCCACCAACAACAAGTTCGTGGTGCTGAAATCCGTCAAGCTGGGTCGCCGCCGCTAACGCGGGGCGCTGAGTTTACACCGGCCTGCCTCGCGTGCAGGCCCGGTGAGCCTCGCGTGCAGGCCCGGTGAGCGTTGCGTGCAGGCCCGGTGAGCGTTGCGTCACTCAGAGACTCAAGGCCAGCGTTGTGCCCTGCGCAATGGCGCGTCGCGCATCCAGCTCCATCGCCACGTCGCATCCGCCGATCATGTGTACCGTTTTTCCCGCCTCACGTAGCGGATCCACCAGATCGCGCTTCGGCTCCTGACCCGCACACAAAATCACATGATCCACCTGCAGCAGCTGCGGCTCACCGCCGATCAGCACGTGCAGCCCCGCGTCATCGATCTTCTGATAGCTCACCGACGGTATCATCTTCACCCCGCGAGAGAGCAGGGTTGTGCGATGGATCCAGCCCGTGGTTTTGCCCAGTCCTTCACCGGGTTTGCTGGCTTTACGCTGCAGCATGACGATCTGACGCGGGCTTTTCGGCAGCTGGGGTCCTTCCGGTCGCAAGCCGCCGGACTGGTTAAGGCTGGTGTCGATACCCCATTCCACGCAGAAGTCGGCAATGTTCTGGCTGGTGGGTTCGCCGGGCTGACTTAAGTACATCGCGGTATCGAACCCGATCCCGCCGCAGCCGATGATCGCCACTTTTGCCCCCACCGGCGCTTTGTCACGCAAAACGTCCAGATAGCTCAGGACTTTCGGATGATCGATGCCCTCGATCGCAGGCCTGCGTGGTGCGATCCCGCTCGCAAGGATCACCTCATCGTACTCCATTACATCCGCCGGGTTTACAAACTGGTTGAGGCGCAGATCCACGCCCGTCAGGTCGATCATTCGGCGGTAATAGCGCAGGGTTTCGTAAAATTCTTCTTTGCCCGGGATCTGTTTGGCGATATTGAACTGCCCGCCAATCTCAGCGGCGGCATCGAACAACGTCACGCTGTGGCCGCGCGAGGCGGCATTCACCGCAAACGCCAGACCCGCCGGGCCGGCACCGACCACGGCCAGGCTTTTTTTATGCACCGCCGGGAAAATCGGCATTTTGGTTTCGTGGCAGGCGCGGGGGTTGACCAGACACGAAGTGACCTTGCCAACAAAAATCTGATCCAGACAGGCCTGATTACAGCCGATGCAGGTGTTAATCTCATCTGCACGCCCGCTCTGCGCTTTGGAAAGCAGCTCGGCATCTGCAAGGAACGGACGCGCCATGGAGACCATGTCGGCATCCCCGGCGGCGATCACATTTTCCGCCACCTGCGGGTCGTTAATGCGGTTAGTGGTCACCAGCGGGACAGACACTTTCCCTTTCAGCTTGCGCGTGACCCAGCTGAACGCCGCGCGTGGCACCGGCGTGGCGATGGTCGGAATACGCGCCTCATGCCAGCCGATGCCGGTATTGATGATGGTCGCGCCGGCGGCTTCAATCGCCTGCGCCAGTTGCACGGTTTCGTCGAACGTCCCGCCGCCTTCCACCAGGTCGAGCATCGACAGGCGGTAGATAATAATAAAATCCGCCCCGGCACGTTCACGCACGGCGCGCACCACTTCCACTGCAAAGCGCATGCGGCGCGCGTAGTCGCCACCCCACTCATCGTCGCGCTGGTTAGTGCGGGCCGCGAGGAATTCGTTGATCAGGTAGCCTTCCGAGCCCATCACCTCAACACCGTCATAGCCCGCTTCACGCGCCAGTGCCGCACAGCGGGCGAAGTCGTCAATCAGCGTCAGGATCTCATCGTGGCTGAGGGCATGGGGCGTAAAGCGGTTAATCGGGGCCTGAATGGCCGACGGTGCGACCAGATTCGGTTGATAGCTGTAACGCCCGGTGTGCAGGATCTGCAGGGCAATTTTCCCGCCCTCCCGGTGAACGGCGTCAGTGACCACGCGATGATGCGGCAGCTGGCTGGCGTCGTTCAGCACCGCACCGCCTTCCATCCCCACGCCAGAAGGCGCAGGGGCCACCCCGCCGGTAACAATCAGCGCCACCCCGTGACGTGCACGCTCGGCATAGAAGGCCGCCAGACGTTCGGCCCCGTCCGGATGTTCTTCAAGCCCGGTATGCATTGAGCCCATCAGCACGCGGTTTTTAAGGGTGGTGAACCCCAGATCGAGGGGGGCAAATAACGACGGGTAGTGGCTCATAGTCTCTTCCAGTGTAAAATTATTGTTATGTGGTCGGATGAGTTACTAATTTAGCCAGCGATGAGTAAAAGGGAAAAGGGGAATGCGGCGATTGTGATGGGATTCAAATATTGGTGTGGTCTGATGCCCTCTCCCTGAGGGAGAGGGGGCGTTATAGCTCTCAGGGAGAGGGGGCACGCACTAAACCCGGTGCCTGCCACATCGATGTCGTCAGTCCGCTGTCCACCAGCCCAAGCTGGTCGGCATAAACGGCCTGCCACTTCTGCATCATACCGTCATACAGCTCCCGGTGCGCCGGGTTCGGCGTGAACTCGCGGCTCCATTTCACCAGCCGTTCGCCTGTCGCCGCCATATCCGAAAACAGCCCGGCTCCCGTTCCGGCAGCAATCGCACAGCCCAGCGCTGTCGCCTCTTTCACTTGCGGGACGCGCACCGGCAGACCGGTCACGTCGCTTAAAATCTGGCTCCACAACGCACCTTTCGAGCCACCGCCTGCAAACACCAGACCGTCGAACGTTACCCCTGAGAACCGTGAGATCTGCGTCAGGTTACACGCCGAGACAATCGCCGCGTTCTCTTCCAGCGCACGGAACAGCGTGGCTTTGTTGCATTTTTCCGGGTCGATGGAGAGGTTAATAAACGACGGCGCGGCGTGATACCACTGCTTGAAGTGCATAGCATCTGAGAAGATCGGCATCACACCGTGTGAACCGGCAGGCACGCGGCTGGCCATCTCCTCAAGCAGGGAGTAAGTGTCCATTCCCATCCGCTCCGCGATGAGTTTCTCTTCCGCGCAGAAGGCGTCACGGAACCAGCGCATGGTCAGGCCGGTAAAGAAGCTGATCGACTCCGCCTGCGCCATGCCGGGGATCACATGCGGATTCACGCGGATGTTCATCTCCGGGTCGGTGCGTACCTGCGGCAGGTTGACCACCTGCTGCCAGAAGGTACCGCCCAGCACGGCCGTTTGCCCGGCCCGCACGACGCCTAACCCAAGACAGCCAAGCTGCACGTCGCCACCGCCCATCACCACCGGCGTGCCTTCGCGCAGGCCGCTCTGCTGTGCGGCATCTTTGGTGATCGCACCGAGCACGGTGCCGGTCTCCTTCACCGGAGAGAGGATATCGGCACGCAGCCCGGCCATGTCGAGCAGCGCCGGACGCCAGTCACGGGAGAAGAGATCCAGCATACCGGTAGTCCCGGCATTGGACGGATCAACGGCCAGCTCGCCGGACAGTTTTGCCGCCAGCCAGTCGCTTATCATGGTGATCGTGGCGGCTTTGCGATAGATGTCCGGACGATGGTGCGCCAGCCACAGCAGGCGCGGCATGGCGCTCAGGGCCAGGGTCTGGCCGGAGACGTCATACACTTCGGATTCAAAACGGTAGTCGTGGATCTCTTTGAGTTCGGCTACCTCGCGGCTGGCGCGGGCATCGACGTTGGCGCACGCCCAGATGGCGTCGCCATTGCGGTCATACAGCACGATCCCCTCGCGCATTGAGCAGCAGGCCACGGACTGGATATCCGCTGCGCTCAGGCGGGCGCGCTCCAGCGCCTGATGAATACACTGGCAGGTGAGCCGCCAGTTAATGTCGAGATCAAACTCCATCGAGCCCGGCACATTCTCCACGCTCAGGTGTTTCCACTCGGCCTGGCCAACGGCAACCTGATTTCCCTGCAAATCGAAAATTACGGCGCGAACGCTGCCTGTCCCTGCATCTAACGCTAAAAGGTAACTCATGAGCATGCCTCGTGTCAGGCGCAGGACAGGCTCTTAGCTCGCCAGAGCCAGCACCGCGCGGGCTGTCGTCTCCTCCGTCACCAGGCCATTAATACGGCGGCCTTTGAGTGCGGCATAAATCGCATCGGCTTTCTCTTCACCTCCGGCCACGCCAACGATGGTGGGCAACTGCGCCAGTTCATCGAGCGTGACGCCCAGCAATTCCCGGTGGATCTCCAGCTCGTGCACGCATTCCCCTTCGGCGTTCAGGAAATAGCCGAGGATATCGCCCACCGCCCCTTTGCGGGCGTACATCAGCTGTTCACCTTCGCTGATATAGCCGGAGCGCAATATGGTGGCGTCCCGGCGCTGGTTTACTGAACCAATGCCTACCACCGCCACATCGGCCGCGGCGGCGGCGAGGATCACGTCCCGCACGCTGGATTCGCGTTTTAAGATCCCGGCCACTTCGGCGGAGGAAACGCGAAGCGGGGCGGGGATCATGCTGACGCTGCAGGCGGCATCAAGCTGACCGATGCCCGTCATATACGGCCCAACGCCGCCGGAGAGCGTCACCAGGCGGATCTGCTGCGAGCTGATAAAACCGCTTAAGTGCTGCAGGCTGCTCATGGTGGTTTCACCAAATCCCACTGCCAGCAGCTGGCCAGGTTCCAGCACGCCCATCAGCGATTGCGCCGCGCCAATGCCCAGCCGGACATTCATGGGCGGGGTATTCAGGGCCGGCAACACGCGAACCAGCTTGAGCCCGAAGCGTTGCTGCAGCTCGGTTTCCAGCGCCAGACACCCCTCATAGCGGGAGTTGATCTGCACGCGGATCACCCCGGACTGGCGTCCTTTCTCCAGCAGACGCGAGATCTTCAGGCGCGGCAGTCCGAGCCGCTCGCCGATGTCATTCTGGGTTAATCCGTCGTGGTAGTAGCACCAGGCGACGCGGGCAACCAGCTCTTCTTCCGCCAGCGCCAGCCCGGCAAAACGACCTTCTTCCGCAGTGCGTTTATCGCTCATAATTGAACTCTTATAAAAATTTAGATCATATGTTCGTGATCGCGCAGAAAGAAAGTGTGAACCACGCGACAAAACAGATCTTTTAGATTGATTTGTGTCTGTGTGGATCTTAATCGATAAATTTGTGATCCCTGCACGGTTCTAAATATAGTTCACCGTCTACGCTTTTGAACATTATTAAATCTAAAAATCATTTGTTCAATAGCGGAGCGATAATGACGCCACTTATCGAAGCACGTGATATCAGCAAGCAGTTCTCCGGCGTACCGGTCCTGAAAGGTATTCATTTCACGCTGCTTGCGGGTCAGGTGCATGCGCTGATGGGCGGTAACGGCGCGGGAAAATCAACGCTGATGAAAATCATCGCCGGGGTGGAAACGCCGGACAGCGGTGAACTTTCGGTTGACGGCCACGCGTTTGCGCGGCTTTCGCCCGCACAGGCCCACAGGCTGGGGATTTATCTGGTGCCGCAGGAACCCCTGCTTTTCCCCAACCTGACGGTGCGGGAAAACATCCTTTTCCGCCTGCCGCGTGAGACCGGTATGGGGGAACGGCTGGCGGAGAAACTCCAGCAGCTGCAGTGTCAGCTCAATCTTGATGCCACCGCCAGCACCCTGGAAGTGGCGGATCAACAGATGGTGGAGATCCTGCGCGGCCTGATGCGAAACGCGAAGATCCTGATCCTTGATGAACCCACGGCGTCGCTCACCCCGGGGGAAACCGAACGGCTGTTTCGCCAGATCCGCGCGTTGCAGGCGCTGGGCGTCGGCATTGTTTTTATCTCGCACAAATTACCGGAGATCCGCCAGCTGGCGAGCCACGTCTCGGTAATGCGCGACGGCGCGATCGTGCTCAGCGGTGAAACTGCTCAGTTCGACGATAACGCCCTGATTGCGGCCATGACGCCGGTGAGCCGCGAAAAAGGATTAAGTGATGCACAAAAACTGTGGCTGGCGCTGCCGGGCAATCGCCGCACGCAGCCGCAGGATTTCCCGGTGCTGCGGGTGGAAGAGCTTACCGGTGAGGGGTTTATCGATCTCAGCATGGAAATCTATGCCGGGGAAATAGTTGGCCTCGCCGGGCTGGTCGGCTCCGGGCGTACCGAGTTTGCGGAAACGCTGTATGGGCTGCGCCCGGTGCGCGGTGGGCGAGTCTGGCTGGAAAATCAGGAAATAACCGGCGAACCCGTGGCGGCACGGCTGGAGAAAGGGCTGGTCTACCTGCCAGAAGACCGACAGGTTTCCGGCTTGTTCCTGGATGCGCCGATTCGCTGGAACACCGTGGCGCTGAATGAGCCCTCGGTCTGGCAGCAGCGCAAACGGGAGTCGGCGGTGGTGGAGCGCTATCACCGGGCGCTGGGGATCAAGCTTAACCATGCGGATCAAACCGTGCGCACGCTTTCCGGCGGCAACCAGCAGAAGGTGTTGCTGGCGCGCTGTCTGGAGGCGAATCCGCTGCTGTTGATCGTCGATGAACCGACACGCGGAGTGGATGTGTCGGCGCGGGCCGATATCTATCAGCTCATCAAAAGCGTGGCGGCGCAGAACGTGGCGGTGCTGATGATCTCAAGCGATCTGGATGAGTTCCCCGGGCTTGCCGATCGCGTGCTGGTTATGCACCAGGGCGTGCTCAGCGGCGAGCTGTCCCGGCACGCGGTCAGTCTTGACAGAATGATGGCGCTGGCATTCGGAGGGCAGTCATGAAGACCTTACTGAAAAATCGCGAACTGAGCGCGTTCATCGCCATTCTGGCGTTGTTCGCGGTGCTGGTGGGGCTCAATCCGGCCTATTTCAGCCTGCAAACGCTGGGGATGATCTTCGCCAGTTCGCAAATCCTGATCCTGCTGGCGCTCGGCGCCGCGCTGGTGATGTTGACCCGCAATATTGATGTTTCCGTCGGCTCTACCGTCGGGCTGTCTGCCATTGCCGTGGGGGTGGCCCTGAACAGCGGCTACACCCTGCCGGTATCGATCCTCTTTGCGCTGTCGATTGGCGCACTGGCGGGAGCATTTAACGGTTTTCTGGTGGTGGGGCTGCGTATTCCGGCAATTGTGGCCACCCTCGGCACGCTGGGCCTCTATCGCGGGGCGATGCTGCTGTGGACGGGAGGAAAGTGGATTGAAGGGCTACCGCCGAGCCTGAAATCGCTCTCTGAACCTGCCGCTATGGGTATTTCACCGCTCGGAATGGGCGTGGTGTTTTTAGCCGCGGTTGGCGCATGGACGTTGTCGCGCACCGCCTTCGGACGCGATTTCTACGCCGTGGGCGACAACATTACCGCCGCACGCCAGCTGGGCGTGGCGGTGAACCGCACGCGAATGATCGCTTTTACGCTGAACGGCATGCTGGCCGCGGGTGCGGGGATTGTCTTCGCTTCGCAGATTGGCTTTGTACCTAACCAGACCGGCAGCGGGCTGGAGATGAAAGCCATTGCCGCCTGCGTACTCGGGGGGATCTCTCTGCTGGGCGGTACCGGGACGCTTATTGGCGCCTTCCTGGGGGCTTTTTTCCTGACTCAAATCGATACCGTGCTGGTGCTGTTCAGGCTGCCCGCGTGGTGGAATGACTTTATCGCCGGGCTGGTGTTGCTCGGTGTGCTGGTGCTCGACGGGCGCTTACGCCAGGCGCTGGCCCGGCATCAGCGCGCACTTAAGTACAGCCGCTTCCAGCCCGGTAACAAAGGGGGGAAGCATGTCACCCCGTTTACGAAACACAAAAAAGAGGTGGCGTAAATGAAGCTTAACTGGGAAAGCGCGCTGCTGATATTACTGGTGCTGGAAATCCTGCTCTTTGGGGCCATCAATCCGCGCATGCTCGATATCAACATGCTGCTGTTCAGCACCAGTGATTTTATCTGCATTGGCATTGTGGCGCTGCCGCTCACCCTGGTGATCATCAGCGGCGGCATTGATATTTCTCTCGGTTCGACCATCGGCCTGTGTGCCATCGCGCTGGGGGTGATGATGCAGGCGGGCTGGCCGATGGCGCTGGCGATACCGTTGACGCTGCTGCTCGGCCTGCTGTGCGGTCTGGTCAACGCTGCGCTGATCCACTACACCGGCATCAGCCCACTGGTTATCACCCTCGGCACGCTCTATCTCTACGGCGGTGGCGCACTGCTGCTCTCCGGCATGGCGGGGGCGACCGGTTACGAAGGCATCGGTGGCTTCCCGGACAGCTTTACCGCGTTCGCTAACCTCACGTTCCTGGGGTTGCCAATCCCGCTGGTGCTGTTCGCCGTGATTACCGTCTTCTTCTGGCTGATTACCCATCGCGGACGCTTTGGCCGCCATCTGTTTTTGATTGGGCAGAACCCGCGCGCGGCGCGCTATGCGGCGCTCTCGGTCAACGGGATGCCCTACGCCCTGTATGGCCTGGTGGGCGTCGCTTCGGCCATTGCTGCGCTGGTGATGGTCTCCTATTTCGGTTCGGCGCGTTCGGATTTGGGACGCGATTTACTGATGCCTGCACTGACCGCAGCGGTCCTCGGGGGCGCCAATATCTATGGCGGTTCGGGGTCGGTAATCGGTACGGCCCTGGCGGCGTTGCTGGTGGGGTATCTGCAGCAGGGTTTACAGATGGTCGGCATCCCCAACCAGGTGTCGAGCGCGCTGTCAGGGGCGCTGTTGGTTGTGGTGGTGATGGGACGTTCACTGAGTTTGCACCGTGAATGGGTGCGCTCTCTCCTCACAAAACATACCCGGAGCGTAAGATGAAAACAAAACTGATAGTCCTGGCGATGGCACTCAGCTTCGCGTCGGCACAGGCCGCGGACCGCATCGCCTTTATCCCCAAGCTGGTGGGCGTTGGCTTCTTTACCAGCGGCGGCAATGGCGCGAAAGAGGCGGGTAAAGATCTCGGCGTGGACGTCACCTACGACGGCCCGACCGAGCCCAGCGTCTCAGGCCAGGTGCAGCTTATCAACAACTTCGTTAACCAGGGCTATAACGCCATTATCGTTTCGGCGGTGTCGCCGGATGGCCTCTGCCCGGCGCTGAAGCGCGCGATGCAGCGTGGCGTCAAAGTACTGACCTGGGACTCCGACACCAAACCGGAATGCCGCAGCATCTACATCAACCAGGGCACCCCGGCGCAGCTTGGCGGCCTGCTGGTCGACATGGCCGGTAAACAGGTCACCAAACCGAATGCCAAAGTGGCGTTCTTTTACTCCAGCCCGACCGTTACCGACCAGAACCAGTGGGTGAAAGAGGCGAAGGCCAAAATCGAGAAAGATCATCCGCAGTGGCAGGTCGTGACCACGCAGTTTGGCTATAACGATGCCACCAAATCGCTACAAACCGCCGAGGGGATCTTAAAAGCGTATCCGGATCTGGATGCGATCCTCGCCCCGGATGCCAACGCCCTGCCGGCGGCGGCGCAGGCGGCGGAAAACCTGAAGCGAGAAGGGGTGGCGATTGTCGGCTTCAGCACGCCTAACGTGATGCGTCCGTACGTAGAGCGCGGCACGGTGAAAGCCTTCGGCCTGTGGGATGTGGTGCAACAGGGCAAAATTGCGGTCAATGTCGCCGATCGGTTGTTGAAAAAAGGCGATCTTAACGTTGGCGACAGCGTGGACGTGAAAGATATCGGTACGCTGAAGGTCGAGCCGAACAGCGTGCAGGGCTACCAGTATGAAGCGAAGGGCAACGGCATTGTGCTGCTGCCGGAGCGGGTGGTGTTTACCAAAGAGAACATCAACAAATACGATTTCTGACGGGGGAGCAAATGGCTGATTTAGACGACATCAAAGACGGGAAAGATTTTGGCATCGGCACACCGCAGCAGAACGTGCCGTTTACCCTGAAGGGGTGCGGCTCGCTGGACTGGGGAATGCAGTCCAGGCTGGCGCGCATCTTCAACCCAAAAAGCAACCGCACGGTGATGCTGGCCTTTGATCACGGCTATTTCCAGGGACCGACGACCGGCCTTGAGCGTATCGATCTCTCTATCGCCCCGCTGTTTGGGGAAACCGACGTGCTGATGTGCACCCGAGGTATTTTGCGCAGCCAGGTGCCTGTCGCCACCAATAAACCCGTCGTGTTGCGCGCCTCCGGCGGCAATTCGATTTTAGGGGAACTTTCCAACGAGTGCGTGGCGGTGGCGATGGAAGATGCACTGCGCCTGAACGTCTGCGCGGTGGCGGCGCAGGTGTACATCGGCAGTGAGTTTGAACATCAGTCGATCAACAACATCATCAAACTGGTGGATGCCGGTGCGCGCTATGGCATGCCGACCCTGGCGGTAACGGGCGTTGGCAAAGAGATGGCGCGCGACGCGCGGTATTTCTCGCTTGCCAGCCGTATCGCGGCCGAGATGGGGGCGCAGTTCGTCAAAACCTATTATGTCGACGAAGGGTTTGAAAAAGTAACCGCCAGCTGCCCGGTGCCGATCGTGATTGCCGGAGGCAAAAAGCTGCCGGAGCACGACGCGCTGGAGATGTGCTGGCGGGCGATTGACCAGGGGGCGTCCGGTGTGGACATGGGCCGCAATATCTTCCAGTCCAGCGCCCCGCTGGCCATGCTGAAAGCGGTGAAAAAAGTGGTACATGAGAACATGAGCGCGCGGGACGCGTTCCAGTTCTGGCAGGAAGAGAAACAGGGAGAAGCAAAATGAACGTGACATTAGTGGAAATCAACATCAAACCCGAGCGGGTCGATGAGTTTCTGGAGGTGTTTCGCGCTAACCACGAAGGGGCGATTCAGGAGCCGGGCAATCTGCGCTTTGATGTTTTACAGGATCCGCGCGTGAAAACCCGGTTCTTTATCTACGAAGCCTACAAGGATGAAGAGGCGGTGCTGGCGCACAAGAAAACCCCGCACTATCTGGCCTGCGTGGATAAGCTTGAGGACCTGATGTCAGAGCCGCGCAAAAAACGCAGTTTTGTCGGGTTGTTGCCGGCGTAACAGACCGCCGGGTAGCGCTTACGCTAGCCCGGCGATGCTCAGGCGAGGGCCAGTTCCGCCAGGATCGCCGCCAGCGTTTCGCGCGGTTTCCCGCTCAGCGACGCAAGCGGGAACGGCAGTGCAGGCGCGGCCACTTTCCCTGACATTTCTGCTGCTGCGGCCATCACCCGCAAACTGCCGTACTGGCGGAACAGCGCCCACAGCGGCGCCAGCCGGTCAGAGGCTGCGGTGTCTTTGGCTCGGGCAATTGCCAGCGCCGTCTGCGGATAGAGCCCTGCGATAACCGAATACCAGACATCAAACCCGGCCTGCAGGGCTGACGCCGCCCGCCAGTCGCCACTGATGCCCAGGGTGACGCTTTCAGGAAGACGGGCGCGCATGTGGGCGATATTGTCCGGTGTGCGCCCGAGCTTGACGGATTTGACGTTCGGTAGCGCCGCCACGGCATACAGCAATTCGTCGTTAAACTCGAACCCGGTGGTGGCCGGGTTGTCGTAAATGCACAGCGGAACAGAGATCCGGTGGGTCACCGTCTCATACAGGGTAAACACTTCCTCTGCCGTCAGGCGCTGGTACGACACGGGGGCCAGTAACACCCCGCGGGCGCCGGCGCTTTGCGCCTCATCCGCCAGACGGAGAATATCGTCGAGGCGAAGCGCGCCAATACTTACGCTCACCGGAATGTTGTCGGCATGCGCCACGGCACAGCGGGTGATATGCGTGCGCTCCTCAGGCGTCAGATACGCGTAACTGCCCGTCGAACCGAGGATCCCCAGCGAATCGACACCAGCATCCACCAGCGGGCGCAGCAACTGCACAAACGCCTGCTCATCAAATTTCCCCTCTCGCAATGGCGTCAGAGGGAATGCGCTTAACCCGTGAAACATCCGCTTATCCTTTTAGAGTTCAATCAGTTGAAGGTGAGCAGTGGAGCCCGGCATCAGCCGCTGCAGGTTGCTGACTAACTCATCGCCAGCCTCCTGCAACGCCGATAACGGCATCGACGGCAGACTTTCGAGAATAAACCACATGTGTTGCGCCTGGCTATCGAGACGTGTACGCACGCCCTGGCGCCAGTTCCAGCGACGGCAGGTGACGCCGATATCATCGCGCCAGATAACTTCGCCCGCATCCGGGTATTCGATAACCGGCTGACCTTCTTTCAGGGTATCAAACGGTTCATTACCTTCGGCAAGCGTCAGACGCGGTGCGCCTGCATAAGCGGCAAGGTTCTCACCCCCGACGGGAATGGCGTAACGAATGCTGATGGCATTGTAAATATCGACCACTGGATCGAGCGGGGGCAGTGCGCCCTCTTTCAGCACTCGCTTACGCAGGGCCGATGCCGAGCAGGGCGTGCGTTTCGGTTTCGCACCAAACGCTCTGAACACGTCATCCCAGGCGCTGAGGTGCGCTTCCGCCCAGGCGACATCATCAGTGAGGACCTGCTGGCAGGCCTGTGCCAGCGCGGCAGAGGCCACGTCCGGCTGGGTTATGGGGGCGGCTTCAACCAGAATGCTCAGCGCCCGAAAGCCGGGGGCAATCCCGGTAAGACGCGGGTCTATTGACGGCGTAACGAGAGACATAAATAATCCTGTATTGACTGTTTTATACTATGGTAGTGACCAATGACTGATAAAGTCAATATAATGACCGATTCGGGTGCCGATATCGCCCAGGTAAGCCTGGCCGTCGCCACCCGCATTCGCAACTGGCGCAAAGAGAAAAAACTGTCGCTGGATGAGCTTTCACGCCGCGCCAGCGTCAGCAAAGGCATGCTGGTGGAGATTGAAAAAGGGGCGGCGAATCCCAGCATTGCCATTCTCTGCAAGCTGGCTGCCGCGCTGGGCGTTTCGGTGGCGGATATCGTTAACGTCTCCAGCGAGCCGCGGGTGCACGTCATAGAAGCAGCGGCGATCCCGGTTCTGTGGCAGGGCCCACAGGGCGGATATGCCCGGCTGCTCGCGGGCACGTCTGGCCCGGATATGATTGAACTCTGGCAGTGGGTGATGCATCCGGGGGAGCGTTTTACCTCGCCGGGGCATCCGGCGGGAACGTTTGAGCTGCTGCATGTCACTGAGGGAGGATTAACCCTGACGGTGGAAGAGACGGTGACGCAGGTGACGGCAGGCGCTTCGGCGGTGGCGAAAACGGAAGCGGCACACGGCTACGCGAATGAGGGCGAAAATGTGTTGCGGTTTACCATGACGGTGGCGGAGTTTCACCGCTAAAAACGCCCCCTCCGTCAGGAGGGGGAGGGGATATCACGCTTCTTCCACGCTTACCCGCAGGGCTGCCAGCGCTTTACGCGCCGCTTTCAGCACCTGCTCACACTGTTCAACCGTCAGCGTCAGCGGCGGTTCAATGCGAATGGTCTTCGAGTTGTTGAGCGTTCCGGCGACCAGGACCCGCTGGCGGAACATCTCGCTCGCGAAGCTGTAGCCGATTTCGTTGTCGACAAACTCAATGGCCATCAGCAACCCTTTACCCCGCGCATCCTGCACCAGATCCGGATATTCCCGGCCCAGCTGGCGGAAACCGTCCAGCAGCATATCGCCTTTCTGTTCCGCCTGTGCAGGCAGGTTTTGATCCAGTAGCACGTTGATGGTCGCCAGCGCGGCCGCGCAGGCCAGCGGGTTACCGCCAAACGTAGTGGTGTGCAGGAACGGGTTGTCGAACAGCACCGAGAAGACCTCTTCGGTCGCCACCGTCGCGCCAATCGGCATCACGCCGCCGCCCAGCGCTTTTGCCAGACAGAGAATGTCCGGCTGGACGTTCTCATGCTCGCAGGCAAACATCTTGCCCGTACGCCCCATCCCGGTTTGGACTTCGTCGAGGATCAGCAGTGCGCCAAACTCATCGCACAACTGACGCACGGCAGGCAGATAGCCCTGCGGGGGCAGGATCACGCCGCCCTCACCCTGAATAGGCTCCAGGATCACCGCTGCCACATCGTCGCCGGTTTTACGGCATTCGCTCAGCATGGTGCGCATAGCGCTAATGTCACCAAACGGCACGTGGCGGAAGCCCGGCAGCAGCGGCATAAACGGTTTGCGGAAGGTGGATTTGGCGGTAGCCGACAGTGCGCCCAGGGATTTTCCGTGGAACGCGCCGCTGGTGGCGATAAACGTGAATTTGCCGCGCGGCGACTGGTACGCTTTGGCGAGTTTAATCGCCGCTTCGACCGATTCCGTGCCGCTGTTGCTAAAGAAGCTGTACTTCAGTTTGCCGGGCGTTAAGGCCGCGAGCGTTTTCGCGAGCATAGCGCGAAGTGGATCGAGCAGTTCCTGGCTATGGAGAGGTTGTTTCGCAAGTTGATTCTGTACGGCGGAAACCACAACTGGATTACGGTGCCCCACGTTGAAAATTCCAAAACCACCCAGGCAATCTATAAACTCCTGTCCCTGGGTGTCGACAAGCGTATTAAGACTTCCCGCTTGCCACTCTACGGCTCCGTAATCCCCGCCGGCGGTAACAGATTTGCGATACTCCAAAAACCCTGGATTGACATGCTCTTTAAAGTAATCGATGACCTCTCGGTTAAGTTGTTTCATCTCCTCATGATCAAGCGTTCGCTTCTCAATGAGATTCAGTGCGTGCGCGGTACAGGCAAGAGCCGAGGCGCTGGAAGGTAACCTGTTCAAAATGTGCTCCCGGGGATCGCGTATCACATGATACTGGATTAAGTATTGCAGGGATTACGCCACTTCAGATGCCTTAACGAAAATCAGGATAAACACCAGGTTAACATTATGTTGCGCAAAATTTAATCATGCCGATATAACCGATACGGGATTTAGCGGTACGGCGGAAAAGGCCTGGGGAGGTGCGATTAAAAGGCCATTGCACTTATAGAGTGCAGACGCTGCGACTTAAGTGGGCGTTAACGCGTCATACTCTGCAGGTAATTTCTCTACGAAAGTATTTGAAATCAATGAATTATAAAATCTCACAAAAAGTGCGGTTTAAGTGAAATCTGCGATCTCTATCAACTTTAACAACTAAAGATAAATTCTTTACCGCCGAAAAAACATTAATCCACAAAATTAACATTCAAATAACCTGCAAGGGATGCTCACGATGTCCGCTCCAACCTTTGTCACCCAGAATGAATATCCTCTGGACGATGACACCACCTTAATGTCGACCACCGATATCCACAGTTACCTGACCCACGCCAACGACACCTTTGTGCAGGTGAGTGGCTATCAGCTTGATGAGCTGATGGGCCAGCCGCACAATCTGGTGCGCCACCCCGATATGCCAAAAGCGGCGTTTGCCGATATGTGGTACACCCTGCAAAAGGGCGAGCCGTGGAGCGGCATTGTCAAAAACCGGCGTAAAAATGGCGACCACTACTGGGTGCGCGCCAACGCGGTGCCGATGGTGCGTCACGGGCAGGTGACGGGCTATATGTCGATTCGCACCAAAGCCACGGCAGAAGAGATTGCTGGCGTGGAGCCGCTCTATCGGGCTCTGAATGACGGGCGCTGCAAGAAACGTATTCATAAAGGACTGGTGGTAAGGAAAGGCTGGCTGGGGAAACTTCCGGCAATGCCGCTGCGCTGGCGCGTGCGCAGCGTGATGGCGGGGCTGTTTGCGGTGCTGGCTGCCACGCTGGTGGCCACCTCAGCGGGTGCGTACTCGCTGGCTGCCGCCGCGGTAGTCATGTTGCTGGGCACGCTGCTGTTTGAGCAGCAGATTGTTCGTCCGATCGAAAACGTGGCGCGTCAGGCGCTGAAAGTCGCCACCGGCGAGCGCAACAGCGTGCAGCACCTGAACCGCAGCGACGAGCTGGGGTTGACCCTGCGTGCGGTAGGGCAGCTGGGGCTGATGTGCCGCTGGTTGATTAACGATGTGTCAAGCCAGGTGGTGAGCGTGCGTGATGGCAGCGACAGGCTGGCAAAGGGGAATGAAGATCTGAACGATCGGACGCGTCAGACCGTGGCCAATGTGCAGCAGACCGTGGCGACAATGAACCAGATGGCCGCCTCCGTGCAGAGTAATTCAGAAACCGCCGCCGAAGTGGACAAGCTGTCAGTGGCCGCCAGCAGCGCGGCGACCAAAGGCGGAAACGCGATGCAGACGGTGGTGAAAACCATGGATGACATCGCGGATAGCACGCAGCGGATTGGCTCGATTACCTCCCTTATTAACGACATAGCGTTTCAGACCAATATTCTGGCGCTGAATGCGGCGGTGGAGGCGGCAAGAGCCGGTGAGCAGGGGAAAGGCTTTGCGGTTGTCGCCGGCGAAGTGCGCCATCTCGCCAGCCGTAGCGCCAGTGCAGCCAACGATATTCGCAAGCTGATTGATGCCAGCGCCAGCAAGGTGCAGTCCGGCTCTGATCAGGTTCATGCCGCCGGCCGTACAATGGATGATATCGTCGAGCAGGTGAAAAACGTGACGCAGCTTATCGCGCAGATCAGCCACTCGACCTCTGAACAGGCTACCGGCTTGTCAGAGCTCACCCGTGCGGTGGCCGAGCTGGACAGCATCACGCAGAAAAATGCCGATCTGGTTGAGGAAAGTGCCCACATATCCGCAATGGTGAAGCATCGCGCCGGGCGTCTTAAGGATGCGGTAACCGTGCTCCATTGAGCCAGTAAGGTTCCAGAAAGCCGTTTATTTCATCAGGAATAAGCGGCTTTATTTTTTCTGAATGTAATTATTAATGTCTTTTGTTGTTAACTTTATATTAAATAACTAAAGAAAGCACATCAGATATTTACCCCAGCCTAAGTCCGTTTTCCCCGATGCTATTTTGAAAATGCCTCATCAGAGGGTGGTGTAACGATCGATTTACGGATATTAATAGCCTACACCTATCCATTGTCGTGGTTATGAAATAAAAAAACGATCAAAGTCATAAAGTTAGCGGTTTCGTTACCGATAACGGTGATCGTCTGAGAAATAATCACATCGATGGAGAAAATATGTTCTTACATGACGTAAAGATCGGCACGAAATTATTTCTGGCGTTTGGATTCTTTATTGTCCTGATGGTGGTCAGTGCGAGTTTATCCTTGCTAAGCCTGAACCGGGCGAACAACGGAATGCAATCCATCATTACCCGTGATTATCCGACCACGGTAAAAGCGAACCAGTTAATCGACAACTTCCAGGAATTTATTGGCACTCAGCAGCTGATGTTACTGGATGAACAGGGAACGTATACAGCGCAGTCACAGCAGCGTCTTAAAGCGATCAGCGAACAGATTACGGTGATCCTCGGCGAGCTGAATACTGCGCTGCAGGATCCAGAATCACAGCGGGTTCTTGCTGAGATACGTGGCGTGCGTCAGCAGTATCTGGACTCGCGTTATCGCATTTTGCAGGCGGTGCAGAATAACGATCGGGCGGGCGCTATTCAGGAGATGATGACCAACACCCTGAAGCTACAGCAGGCCTATAAAGCCAACGTGCAGGCGCTGATCGCGATTCAGAACCAGGAAATGCAAAGCGCAGGAGTGCAGGTCGAGGGCGATTTCAAATCGAATCGCCTGCTGCTGATCCTGATCACGCTCTTTAGCGTCGCGACCGGCAGCCTGATTGGCTGGTTTATCGTGCGCTCAATCACGCGTCCGCTGGGCGAGGCGGTGGATTTTGCAAAAGCCATTGCTGAAGGCGATCTGACCGGCAGCATCACGCCGCACGGTAAAGACGAAACCGGCCTGCTGCTGCATGCGCTGATGGAGATGAAAACGCGTCTGCTGGACATTGTGCAGCAGGTCCAGACCGGTTCGGAGAATATCTCGAGTGCCGCCGCGCAGATTGTCGCGGGGAACCAGGATCTTGCCGCGCGCACCGAAGAGCAGGCCAGCTCTGTTGAACAGACCGCTGCCTCGATGGAGCAGATCACGGCGACGGTAAAAAACACCGCCTCACACACCGGAGAAGCAACTCACCTCTCGGCGGACGCTGCCATGGTGGTCAAAAACAACGGCGAGATGATGAAGCAGGTCACCAGCAAAATGCGCCTGATTAACGAGACTTCTAACCGGATGTCCGACATCATCGACCTGATCGACGCCATCGCTTTCCAGACCAACATTCTGGCGCTGAACGCGGCGGTGGAAGCGGCACGTGCGGGCGAGCACGGTCGTGGTTTTGCGGTGGTGGCGGGCGAAGTGCGTCAGCTTGCGCAGAAGAGTGCGTCATCTGCCAGTGAAATTCGTCAGCTGATCGAAAGTTCTACCAGCCAGACGCAGGACGGGATGAACCTGGTCGAGAAAGCGAGCGAGTTGATTAACGGTATGGTCGGCAACGTGGAAGAGATGGACGTCATTCTGCGTGAGATCCGCCAGGCCAGCCATGAGCAGACGGAAGGGATCTCGCAGATTAACAGCGCGATTGGCCTGATTGATGCCACCACGCAGCAGAACTCCGCCCTGGTGGAGGAGTCTGTCGCGGCAGCAGCGTCCCTGAACGAACAGGCGATGCACCTGAAAGATCTTGTCCGCGTCTTCCGCGTGAGCGATCGCGTACTGGCTTAATCCAGCTGGGAGATCTCCAGCGCTGCGCGGTCGATCACGCCGATGATCTGCTTAAGCTGCGCATCGCTGAGTTCGCCCTGGTTCACCTTCAGGTCTAGCACCGCTTTGAAGTTATCCAGAGCCCGCTTCATTTGCGGGTTTTTTCTCAGCTGGAAGCCGACAGAGCGCGCTTTGATACGCGCCTGAATTTGCGCTAGCTGCTCCTGATTTTCATCCAGCCACTGCTGACCTGCCGCGGTAATCGCAATTCTCTTGCGGCCATTCTCTTCTTCGGTGATGGTGATATAGGTCTGATCCTGAAGGTAATCGAGGGTCGGGTAGATAACGCCAGCGCTTGGGGTGTAATTCCCCTGCGTCATGTTCTCGATCGCCTTGATCAACTCGTAGCCATGGCTCGCGTTGTGGGTCAGGATATCCAGTATCACCAGACGCAGATCGCCGTGACCAAAAAAGCGTGGTCGGCGTCCGCCGCCGTCGAGTTCGTTTCGCATAATCATCCCTTCAAATTGATATATCTAAACTATATCTTAGATATATTCAGATGCAATCTAAAAGATCTTGCATTCTTGCTGATTAGCAATCATTATCATTTAAAATTGATTTAGATATATCGTATTCACCTGAGAAGGGTCTCACCATGACATCCACCCGTTACCCACAACGTGTTCGTAATGATCTCCGTTTTCGCAAGCTGGACGTGCTTCGCGTTGAGCGTGTCAGCGCAGGTTTCCAGCGCATTGTTTTAGGAGGCGAAGCGCTGGAGGGCTTTAGCTCTCGCGGTTTCGACGACCATACAAAAGTGTTTTTCCCGGCCCCGGGGGCGACCTTTGTACCACCGGTTGTTACCGATGAAGGTATCGACTGGGGCGACGGTGTGCGTCCGCAGGCGCGAGACTATACACCTCTGTACGATGCCGAACGGCATGAGCTGGTGCTCGATTTCTTCATACATGATGGCGGCGTTGCCAGCTACTGGGCGACAGAGGCAAAAGTGGGTGACACGCTCACGATTGGCGGCCCGCGCGGTTCGCTGGTTGTGCCGGAAGATTATGCCTGGCAACTGTACGTGTGTGATGAATCCGGCATGCCCGCGCTGCGCCGTCGCCTGGAAAGCATCGCAACACTGCCGGTTCGCCCGGACATTCATGCGGTGGTGACGGTCGGTGATGCGTCGTATCAGGACTATCTGGCCCATCTGAGCGCGTTCAACATCACCTGGGTTGTCGGCCACAGCGAACAGGCGGTGGCTGAGCGTCTGGCGGCGTTGACGGTGCCTGCGGAAGATTATTTTATCTGGCTGACCGGGGAAGGGAAGGTGGTGAAAAACCTGAGCCGTCAGTTTGAAACCGACGCAATCGACCAGCAGCTGGTGCGTGCCAGTGCATACTGGCACGCTAAATAATTAGGCTGCGGACTCCAGCTGCGCTTCGCTCACCTGATGTTCGAGCGAGGCGCGAACGTCGTGCAGCGCCTTCTCCTGCTGGGCAAAGTAGGTTTCCATATTGCTTAGCGACGAGACCAGCAGCCAGGACTCCTCTTTCTCCAGCTCCGCCAGCTCGTTCACTAACGTGTCAATCTGCTCGCGAACCTGCGCCATTTTTTTGCGGATACGTTCCAGATCGTTCAGCCTTTCGCTGGCCATCAGCGGCTCAAAGCCCTGCTGCAGACGTGCCACCAGCGAACGAATGGCTTTAACGTCACCACGCTGTTTGGCCTGGTTGAGTTGCACCATCATCGCGTTGGCTTCTTCTTTCAGATCGTCAGCGACCAGGTCCGGATGGCAGAGCTTGCTCGCCTGACGCCAGAGACGCTTCAGTTCGTTCTGATCTTCCTCGGAGAGGTTCTTGCCTTTACGCAGACGCATTTCGGCATCGTGATGCTGCTCGCGGTATTTCTCGTACTCTTCATTGGCCTCGTCGCGCGCCTGACGTGCAGGCTCTTCTTCGCGCGTTAAGCCACTCTCCAGCTCCAGCGCTTCGGCCAGCAGGTTAGCAATCAGATTGCTTTGCTGCTGCAGTTGCTTACGCGCCTCGGCAGCCTGTACGGAATCCGCAGGCAGATCGCGCCAGCGCTGGGTCAGCATCGCCAGCACCTCCACCGCCTGCGCCATATAGCGCTGGCAGCGACGGTAATCTTCCTCACGTCGACGCGCCTCCGCCTGCTGACGTCGCAGGTTCAGCTCCGCCAGCGTTTTACGCAGGGCGAGGATCTGCTGCATCAGCGGTCCGAGGCGTGAGAAATAGAGATCGTTGAATTCATCGAGCTGTTGCACGCGGGCATTGCGACGGTCAATCAAATCCCTGAGGCGCTCTTCCAGCGCTTTTAGCTCCATCTTGCTGGCCGCCACCTGCGGGTCACGCCATTGCGTCATGGCGCGCTGGCCCTGTAGCCAGGCAGCGATCGCCGCCATGGCAACGGTATAGTTTTTCTGCTCAAGCGCCGCGACGATTGCCTGTAGCTCATCGTCAAACGCTTCATTTTTCAGCCGTGTCAGCTGGCTCTGGATGATGTCATCGTCTTCCAGTTCAATCGCATTTTTTATGATTTCTAGCCGTTTGATCGGTGTGCTCATGATGCCTTTCGCTTTGGCGCTTAAGTATTTGAGTTAAGGTTAATTGTTGTAAACGCTACAGGAAATAATACACACGGATGATGATCGGCGCGATGGGGGATTTCTTTAGTTTTTAGGGTTTGTGAAGAAGAGTGGCACGAACAGGAAGCCGAAAGGCTGGCGGGGGAGCGTTGGCCCCGGTTCTTGTTCTGCCAGTCCTGAAGGAATACCTAAGGCTGAATGCCCTGCATAGCGAAATCGAATGATGCCATACGAACCATACGTACCATACGACCCGCCATCAGTTCACCTCGCTGTAGATGCCCACCACACGGCCCAGTGTTTTTATCTCATCGATACCGCATTCAAAGGGGACTTTGCCGCCCGCGACGTGGAGTTTTTTCCCCGGCAGCAGGGTTAAATCACGAAGACTGATAGTGCCTTCAATCTCAACCAGCCATAGCCCGTCGGTTAATGACGCCCCTTTTTCAACAAAGTGGAGCTTTGCCTCAGACCGGACTGCGATACCGCGAGTGAGCGGTTTGCTAAAGAGATGTGAATCGATACTCAAAGTGGAATTTTCTTCCAGCTGACCATCACTGAGAGTGAATGTAACAACAGCAACGGGATCGCCAGGCGCAGGGTTACCTTCAAACTGGGCACCCTGTCCGGTCATTAGCCAGCGCAGGCTGGCCCCTGTGTCCAGTGCACACTGTACCGCGAAGTCGTAGGAGATGGTGCCGCGCGCGTAGCGGTTCTGAAGGGAACTGGCGGCAATATTGAAGTGCCGGGCCAGCTGGATTTTTTGGGTAAAACCATATACCTGACAGATTCTATCGAGTAACTCTTCATTATTCACTTGAGAATCTAAAATCAAAATATATTCCTTTGGGTATTTACTAATACTCAATTGGGTATTAGTATCAATGCGAATTCGGGCAATCAGCGGCAGACGTTGGCAAACAGAGGCTAATGATTGCAGACATTATCAAAATGGGAATCATGCAACATGGCTTCTGAAATCGCAATCATCAAAGTGCCAGCCCTGTCGTTAGGCTGGCGCAGTTCGCTGCGCTGGAAAGTGGCGTAACGCGTAGGCCAATCCCGTTTTCAGCCCGTTACGGGTGAGTAATTCACACAGTGTGAATCAACGCGAGGGACGTTATGGCAATAGAAGCGACACGTGCAACGGTCCCACTCAAGGTGGGGGCACGTCTTTCCGGGCTTAATCACGTGGCCGAACTGCGTGCCAGGTACTGGGGCGATAACGAGAAAGCGCTGGCGCGGTTTTTGGCCGAGATGCGTGATAAGCGCGATCCCAGTTTTGAGGAGAATAACAGGGCGCTGGCGGCCATCTTTTTCCTGGCTAAATTACCCGCCGCCCGTCACGAATGCGGTATCAATGAGCTGACGACTGAGGAGAAAAGAGCGCTTATCGGAGCCATGAATCATTTCCGTGCAGTCGTGAGTTTATTTCCTGAACGGCTGACCATGCCGCTTTAATCCACCCCAAAACGTAATGGCGTAAACCCGCCGGGCATTTTATTGCCTGAATTAAGGAGAATGAGTGATGCGAAATAGCGAAAACCGCACTTTTCTGAACGGGCGCGAGGAACTCCAGCACCTGCTGGTGCAGGCGAAGATGGAGGAGCGCAGGGCACTCGCACTCGCCGTCTCCCTGCGTCTGGAGGCATTAGCCAGTCACATCTATAAGACCGGAATGTGTGGCGAAGACGCAGCGGAACTGCTGTGTCACGAGGCTGCCCGTTACGAACGCGAATCCCAGGAGCTGCACTGATGGCCGATTTTATCGATCTGGCGCAGGAGCGTGAGCTTGAAGATCGCGAACGTCATATTAATAGCGCTCGCCAGCGATGCGCATCGCCCTCGCGTTTTACCTGCGAGGAGTGCGACATCCCCATCCCCGAGGCGCGGCGAAAGGCGTTACCTGGAGTGGCCTTATGCGTCACCTGCCAGGAGATAACGGAGCTGAAAAACAAACATTTCCGGGGAGGATAAGTTGGTGATGTCATTTGCTTATCCGTGGAATGAACCCCGATCGGCTATTGCCAGCCCCTACCTGACTCACCCCCAATTACAGCGTCGCGACCGTCTGTTCGCGGCGCTGCAGCAAGCCAGAAAAGCGCTCGCTCTGCAGCCTGACTGCGTGCGTTTTGACGTCTGGCGCACGGTTGATGCTCTTGAACTCCATCAGGGCAGCCTGCGAGCCAATGCCTTTTTGATTCGGTTCTGCAACAGGGTATTACCGCGTCTGCAGCAGGTCTCGGCACGGTATGCCTGTTCAGGTGTTGACCGTAACGTCTCCACCGCCGTTTTTGGTGGACACTTCGACACGCCGCTTTCGCAATATCTTGCATCGCGGATGGTTACGCTGATTGCCCGCTTCAACCGTCTCCCGGATATGTCCCGCGCCGATATTGATTTGCTGGCCGCTGACATCGCTGGCTTTATTCGTTCCGAGCTGGCGAATATCATTGACGCTGGCCTCGGCGAATTTCAAACCCTTCATGTCTGGTATCAGCGCGCTGGATTAATCACCCGCCAGTTCAATGTACTGCCTCCTCACTGGGAGCGCGTGTCGAAGATACTCTTTAACAAAGAGGACATTGCGCCAGCGGTGATCCGCATGTTTTCCGAAGACTGGTGGCGTGGACGACTGCGTCGCATGGCGGCCGCCTGGCGTGAGCATGTGCAGATTGCACTTGGAAACGTCAGCAAAAAGAAGTCTGCCTATGCGAGTAAACGCTGCATCACTGACTGGCGTGAACAGAAGCGGCGCACGCGTGAATTTCTTAAAGGTCTGGAACTGGAGGATGAAGAGGGCAACCGTATAAGCCTGATTGCCAGGCACGATGGCTCGGTGGCCAATCCCGCGATACGTCGCTGCGAACTGATGACCCGCATCCGCGGGTTTGAAAATATCTGCCATGAGCTTGGCTATGTGGGCGAGTTTTATACCTTAACCGCGCCGTCGAAATATCACGCCACCCTGAACACCGGCTATCGTAACGGCAAATGGAACGGGGCGAGCCCTGCGGATACACAAAGCTACCTGACAAAACTGTGGGCGCGGATCCGGGCAAAACTCCACCGGCAGGCGATTCGTCTGTTTGGCATCCGCGTTGCTGAACCCCACCATGACGGTACGCCTCACTGGCACATGCTGATGTTCATGCTGCCCGAAAACGTTGAGCGCGTTCGCCGCATTATGGAGGAATACACACAGGAGGAAGACGCTTTTGAACTGCAAAGCGATAACGCCAGAAAAGCTCGCTTTCACGCTGAAGCTATAGACCCGCAAAAGGGCAGCGCCACCGGTTATATCGCTAAATACATCTCCAAGAATATCGACGGCTATGCCCTTGATGGCGAGACAGATAACGAAAGCGGCGAGTTGCTTAAAGTGACTGCATCTGCTGTTTCGGCCTGGGCGGCGCGCTGGCATATCCGTCAGTTTCAGTTTATCGGCGGTGCACCGGTGACTGTCTACCGTGAGCTGCGCCGTTTGACTGATACGCAGGCCGCGCACGGTCTGAGCGTAGAATTTGCGGCAGCGCATGACGCCGCGGACGCCGGAGACTGGGCAGGATACGTCAATGCACAGGGAGGACCGTTTGTCCGTCGGGATGCGTTGCAGGTGCGCACGCTGTATGAGCCCCGTGCCGAATATAATCAGTACGGCGAAGAACGTGTCTGTATTCGCGGCGTTTACGACGCCGCACTCGGCCCGGGCTCGCCGATTTTGACCCGGCTCACGCAGTGGAAAATTGTGCCGAAGCGTGCCGTTGATTTGGCCGTTGACCTTAACGGCACCGCTGCGCGTTCTTGGAGTTCTGTCAATAACTGTACGGTGAGCGACGTCTCTCAACCCCTCAGCCGGCGTGCGAGACGCGCGTTAGCCGCCCGCATAACCCTCCCCAGACCGGTTGCAAAGACTCCCTTTGTCTATGAAAAGGATCCGCAGAACGGAGTGGCAGAGAGAGTGATTGATGAGATACGGCTCGCCACCGGAATAACGATCAGCCGGGGGGAAGCCCTGCATCTTATGGCGGGGGGCATTAGCCGTTTTAACGACAAATGGTGCCGGGGATCTGCAGACGGATCGCTATTTCCTGCGGCACCGTCTTATCAGCAAAAGGCCCGGAAAATCCTTGAACGTATAAGGTATTTAACGCATCTGATAAGCAAAGGGATTCGCTAATCTTCATCGATATCATGTACATACCTCGCATGGTTCTGATTTTTTGCTTCACTCTTTTTATGAATACATGCTACTGTATGTTTATACAGTATCTCGTGGTGGAGGTTGTGTGGACAGAGAGTTGAACGAGCAAGTCATGATTGAACGCGTCGAGATGATTGCGCGGCTGACGACAGAAGGAACGTGTCAGGAAAGAGATCGTGAAATTGCCCTGAATTTGATCGCTGAGATTGCGAGAGGAAATTTAATCAGGAACAACGCGTTTACCGTGGTTTTCTCGGCATCACCCGTTCCGGACAGAATCAAAAAAGAGGCCAGCGTGCGGGTGAACATTACCCTGGATAAGGATCAGCTTATTGGTCCGTCCGTCGTGGAGGCGTTTCAGGACGAATTAACCCGCAGGATAAGATCCGTGTTTCCGTCAACGCTGGTTACCGTCAAAAAAGGATCCATGACCGGCGTGGAGTTGCAGGGGATTGAAAGAGAGGCCGATCGCGAAGCGCTGGACAATATCCTCCGGGAAGTCTGGGAAGACGAGAGCTGGCGCTAGGCCCTCTGCCATCTCGCGGGCAGTCTGTTGTGTCCGCGATTGTCCATCCTGCAGCAATAGCAAAAAGGGCGCCAGCGCTGGAAACTCAACGGTACCTGGAAATCCGGATGTTGGGAGCGTCTGATGAAAATCTATGCAATGCAGGGGGACACGCTTGATGCCATCTGTGCCCGTTATTATGGGCGCACGGCAGGGGTGGTTGAAACCGTTCTGAACGCCAATTCTGGCCTCGCGGAGTTGGGGGTCATCTTACCTCATGGCACGCCGATAGACATGCCAGAGGTTGATAGCGCACCGACTAAAGAATCAGTGAACCTATGGGACTGAGTCTTGAGAAAATCACCACGTTTATCGCCTACTGGCTGGCCGTAGCGCTGGCCTGGTTCGGGGCGATGTCTCCTGAAAAAGTCGCGCTATACGTGGGAAGCCTCTGCGCCATTTTTACCGCGCTGACGAATTACTGGTTTAAGCGGAAAACCTATCGCTATCTGACCTCTCTTGGACTCGATAAGAAGAGTATTCGTGAACTCAATCATTAAGCGTTGCAGCGCCGCGGGCGTACTGGCCCTGGCGGTGCTGATGCCTGACTTCCGGTTACTGAACACCTCACCGGAGGGGTTGGCGCTCATTGCTGATCTCGAAGGGTGTCGCCTGTCGCCTTATCGTTGCAGTGCGGGCGTATGGACATCAGGCATTGGCCATACGTCAGGCGTCGTGCCGGGACGGGAAATTACAGAGCGTGAGGCGGCAGCGAACCTTGTTGCCGACGTGATGAACGTTGAAAGACGGCTGGCGGTATGCGCACCGGTGGAGATGCCACCCCGTGTCTATGATGCGCTGGTGAGTTTTGCCTTTAACGTTGGAACAGGGGCTGCCTGCCGTTCCACGCTGGTGTCATTCATTAAGCGTAAACAGTGGCCGCAGGCGTGCAATCAGCTTACCCGCTGGGTGTACGTCAATGGGGTCAAAAATGCCGGACTGGAAAACCGTCGAGCTCGTGAGAAGGCCTGGTGCCTGAAGGGGAAGCCATGAAACCTCTTCTGCTGGTACTGGCCGTTCTGCTGGCCATCACGCTGTGGTTTCGTCATGACAACGTGAACCTGTCCCGCTCTCTTGCTAAAGCCAACCAGAGCGCCCGCGATCAAAAAAACACTATCAACACGCTGCTTCAGCAGTTATCCGAAGCACAGCGGATTGCCAGGTCGAACGAAGATGCGCAGGTCAGGCTCCGCGAGGATCTTGCTGCCGTCGGCGAGGAGATGGCACGACGCGAAGCGGCTATCGGGAAATGGGTAAATGAAAATGAAGAGTTACGCCGCTGGTATAACGCTCAGCTGCCTGATGCTGTGCGCAGGTTGCACACCCGCGCCGCCTGCGCCTCCGCAGCACATTGTTTACAACGCCTGCCCGAAGGTGAGCGCCTGTCCGATGCCGGGAAGTGAGCCCATCACCAACGGCGATCTCAGTGCTGATATTCGTCGGCTTGAGCATGCCCTTATCGCCTGCGCGCTGCAGGTCGAAACCATAAAAGACTGTCAGGATAAACTCGATGCACAAACTCAACAGCCTGCGTCAGGCATTAATTGACGCCGTTCCCCAACTGAACGATCACCCTGATTATCTGCAGATGTCGGTGGGGAGCGGAAATATTGACGCCCGCCTCGCGTCCTCGCTCTCCTTTGAAAAAAAGTATGAACTGAAAGCGAATATCAGTAGCTTCGCCGGCGACAGCGAGGGGGTCTTCGTCCCGGTACTGGCCTGGCTGCGTGATAACCAGCCAGATATTTTTACCCTCGATGACGGGCGAAAAAACGGGTTTCTCTTTGGTGTCACCATCAACGACGATGGTACGGCGAATATCAGCTTTAGCCTGCAGCTCACCGAGCGCATTCTTGTTTCGCAGGAGCAGGGAACGTTGCATGCCACCTATTCCCCGGAGCCGCCGTTACCAGAGCCCGTCACACGTCCGCTGGAGCTGTACATCAACGGTGAACTGGTCAGCCAGTGGAAAGCGTAAGTTCACCACGCTGATGGCTGTCCAGCCATCAGCGTGAACGATTGTTGTTTCATCCCGCATAAAACCCCGTCTCGTTGCTGCCGATCCCCCTGAAGGGCATTCTCTTCTCATGAATACACTCACTTCCATGCACGGTATCGCTCGCGCGATCCGTAACCTGATTCGTATCGGTGTTGTCACCGATGTTGACCTCAACAGAGGGCTCTGCCGCGTCCAGTCCGGAGGGATGAAAACCACCTGGCTGAACTGGCTGACCTGTCGCGCCGGCCGTTCGCGCGTGTGGTGGGCACCGTCCGAGGGAGAACAAGTGCTGCTGCTGGCCATCGGCGGTGAGCTTGATACCGCCTTCGTGCTGCCAGGTATCTTTTCCGATGACCACCCGGCGCCGTCAGGTTCCCCTGACGCACTCCACGTCTCGTTCCCTGATGGGGCAGTTATCGAGTACGAGCCCGGGAGCGGAGCACTCATGGCCGCAGGCATTAAAACGGCTGACATCACAGCCTCTGAATCACTCACCGCCACCGTACCGGTGGTCCTGGTGAAGTCTGAGACGCGCATCACCCTGGATACACCTGAGGTGGTGTGTACCAACAAGCTAATTACCGCCTCTCTTGAAGTGCAGAAGGGCGGGGTAATGGCCGGCAATATTGAGCATTCCGGCGGTAAATTCACCTCCAATGGGGTGCAGGTGGACAACCATGCTCACGGCAGTGTGCAAAGCGGCGGAAGCTGGACTAAGGGGACGCAATGACGGTGCGCTACAGGGGAATGAACAGTCAGACCGGGCTCAGCATTTCAGAGGCTGAACATATCAGACAAAGCGTGCGGGACATTCTGGTCACGCCGATTGGCTCGCGGGTGATGCGCCGCGAGTACGGTTCACTGCTGGCGGCAATGATCGACAGGCCGCAGAGTCCGGCGCTGCGCCTGCAAATCATGGCCGCATGTTACTCCGCTATCCAGAAATGGGAGCCGCGGATCAGCCTGACGGCCATCACTTTCGAACGTTCGGAGAATGACGGGACGCTGTATGTCGATCTCACCGGCACCCGCCAGACCTCCGGACATTCCTTTTCTATCACTATTTCATTGAGTTAAACGCTATGGCTATTGTTGATCTGAGCCAGCTCGCCGCGCCGGATGTCGTGGAGGAGGTGGGTTACGAAACGCTGCTGGCAGAACGAAAGGCCACTTTTGTCTCGCTCTATCCTGAAGAAGAGCAGGAGGCAATTGCACGAACGCTGACGCTTGAGTCGGAACCGATTGTGAAACTGCTGCAGGAAAATGCGTATCGGGAAGTTATCTGGCGCCAGCGTGTTAACGAAGCCGCACGTGCGGTCATGCTGGCCTACGCCACCGGTAGCGATCTCGACCAGCTTGGTGCTAACGCTAACCTTGCGCGTCTGGTGATAACGCCTGCCGACGACACGAAGTTTCAGCCCACGCCGGCTGTGATGGAGTCTGACACCGACTTTCGTTTGCGCATCCAGCAAGCCCCGGAAGGGCTGAGCGTGGCGGGATCGACGGGGGCTTATCAGTTCCATGGTCGCAGCGCGGATGGCCGGGTGGCGGATATCTCTGTCATCAGTCCTCAGCCTGCGAACGTTACCGTCTCCGTGCTGTCTCGGGAGAATAACGGCGTGGCGTCTGAAGAGCTGCTGGCCATTGTGCGCAACGCGCTGAACGATGAGGACGTCAGGCCCGTTGCCGATCGTGTGACCGTCCAGTCCGCCAGCATTGTCGACTACAACATTGCGGCTTCTCTTTTTCTCTTCCCAGGTCCCGAAAGCGAGCCAGTGCTCAACGCGGCAAGGGCCCGGCTGCAGGCCTATATAACGGCACAGCACCGGCTCGGGCGGGATATTCGTAAGTCCGCCATTTACGCTGCACTGCATGTTGAGGGTGTACAACGCGTCGAACTGACCGCGCCTGCGGCCGATATTGTGCTTGATGAAACCCAGGCCTCATGGTGCAGCCAGTACAGCGTAACCGTTGGGGGTAACGATGAGTAATGCCCGATTGTTACCGGTGGGGTCGTCGCCGCTTGAGGTCGCGGCGGCGCGCGCCTGTGCCGACATTGAGAATACCCCCGTCCCGCTTCGTCACCTCTGGAATGCCGACACCTGCCCGGCAAATCTGTTGCCCTGGCTGGCGTGGGCGTTTTCGGTTGATCGCTGGGATGAAAACTGGCCGGAGGCCACCAAGCGCGATGTTATCCGCAATGCATGGTTTATCCATGCACACAAAGGAACGATCGGCGCAGTACGCCGCGTGGTGGAGCCACTTGGCTATCTGATCAACGTGACGGAGTGGTGGCAAACCAACGACCCGGCAGGCACGTTTCGCCTGGACATTGGCGTGCTGGAAACCGGCATCACCGAAGAAATGTATTACGAAATGGAGCGGCTTATTGCTGATGCAAAGCCTGCCAGCCGACATCTTATCGGCCTCAATATCATTCAGGACGTTCCGGGCTATCTCTATACCGGTGCCCTGAGCTATGACGGCGACATCATCACGGTTTACCCCGGATAAGTGAGAGCACAATGACAGTGAAGTATAAAACGGTTATCACCAAAGCCGGCGCCGAAAAACTGGCTGCCGCAACCGTCCCGAACGGGAAGAAAGTGAATTTTACGGCGATGGCGGTGGGTGATGGCGGCGGGCAACTCCCGACGCCAAATGCCAGCCAGACGAAACTCATCAATGAGGTCTGGCGTCATGCGCTGAACAAAATCAGCCAGGACAAAAAGAATAAAAATTATGTCGTGGCGGAGCTGCTGATCCCTCCAGAGATCGGCGGGTTCTGGATGCGTGAAATGGGGGTCTATGATGATACCGGGACGCTGATTGCTGTCGGCAATATGGCTGAAAGTTACAAACCTGCACTCGCTGAAGGATCTGGACGTGCGCAGACTGTGCGTATGGTCATCATGGTGAGTGATATCGCCTCCGTCGAGTTGACGATTGACACCTCAACGGTGATGGCGACGCAGGATTACGTCGACGACAAACTTGCCGAGCACGAGCAGTCCCGACGCCATCCTGATGCTTCTCTGACGGCAAAAGGTTTTACTCAGCTCAGTAGTGCGATCGACAGTGTCTCTGAAGTCGTTGCCGCGACGCCAAAAGCGGTGAAGGTCGCGTATGACCTGGCTAAAGGGAAATATACTGCTCAGGATGCCAGCACGGCACAAAAGGGTATCGTCCAGCTCAGTAGTGCGATCGACAGCGTGTCTGAGGTGCTGGCCGCAACGCCTAAAGCGGTAAAGGCCACCTATGACCTGGCCAAAGGGAAATATACGGCTCAGGATGCCAGCACGGCACAAAAAGGTATCGTCCAGCTCAGCAGCGCCATTGACAATGTATCTGAGACACTGGCCGCGACGCCGAAAGCGGTGAAGACAGCTTATGATCTTGCTAAAGGAAAATACACCGCTCTGGATGCTACTACGACACAAAAGGGTATCGTTCAGCTTAGTAGCGCCATTGACAGTCTATCCGAAACACTAGCTGCCTCGCCGAAAGCGGTAAAGGCCGTAAATGATAATGCTAATGGCCGTGTGCCGTCAGGTCGCAGAGTAAATGGTCGGGCGCTGACGGAGGATATTAATATTACTGCGCAAGATATTTTCAACGGCCAGGCTGTAGCGATTGGCAATGCTATTGACCTCAATGCATATACCACACCAGGGCTTTATTACCAGCCTGCGAATGCTCAGGCGCAAACCGGTAAAAACTATCCTGAGGCTGCTGCTGGTTCGCTTGAGGTCTATAAGCATGCGGGACAGACGCAGATATACAGAGTTTATAATAGTTCTCGCACATATATTCGTACGCTCTACGGCGGAGTATGGTCAGCCTGGACCAAGCAATATGACACCGCAAATAAACCCACGGCGGCTGATGTTGGCGCACTCTCACTGACGGGAGGGACTATTACCGGTAGTACTCTTATAAAAGGGGCCGTAAGAGTCGGTAATGAAAGGACACTGGACGTTAGCTCTTCAAATAGCTCGAGTTTAGCTGGGGGAATTTTGCTTTGGGGAAATGTTGACCGGCCAACTGTTTTAGAGTTTAAGGATAGTACTGGTTACCATTTTTACTCCCAACGTAATAAAGATGGTTCTATTGCAATGCAGGTCAATGGGCAAATAATCCCGTCTAACTGGACGAATTTTGACGCCCGCTATTACACGAAAGCGCAGTCAGATGCCGGTTATATGCCTAAAACCAGTGCGTATACTAAAACCGAAAGTGATGGACGTTTTCAGGCGAAAGGCAGCTACACACCTGCTGGCCAGGCTTATACCAAAGCTGAATCGGATGCTCGTTATGGAACGGGAAGAACCACGACGGGTAACAATAGCGCTTATTACACCCACGGCAATGGCACTGTTTTTATGCAGGCAGTTAGAAGTATTGCAGTCGGCAATAACACAGCTGTGACTGTCACCCTGCCAACGTCATTCCCTAATGGTATTTTAGGTACTGGTGTCAGTTATTTTGGAAGCGGTGGTAATAATTCCGATTCATTTTATCTTTGCACACCTGTTGGGAAAAATCAGGTCAAAATAGAAACGCATAACTGTAACGGTACATTTTCATTAATTGTGGCAGGCTATTGAGATGAAAAAATATTTTAGTAACTCAGATAGCAGCTTTTATCTTGAAGACACTATTCAGGTTTACGAAGCTCAAGGTATTGCTGTTCCTCCAGATTTGAAGGAGATCTCAGAACAGGAATACGAATCTTTCATGGTATCACCTGACAGGATGACTCCTCATTACAATGTTAATAAAAGTTGCATGGAATGGGTTGAAATTGCCCCGCCATCACATGAAGAGTATATTTATAATGCCCAGTCAATGAAGTCGAGGTTATTGTCTCTGGCGACACAAGCTATCTCACCTCTTCAGGATGCCGTTGATTTATCTATGGCGACTGAAGCGGAAATTCTCTCTTTACAGCAGTGGAAGAAATACCGGGTATTGCTTAATCGTGTTGATACCAACAACGCACCGGATATTATCTGGCCTGACGCTCCGTCTAACAATTAACACAAAGCCCGCGTATGTCGCGGGCTTCATTTTTTCTTTCTTCTAAACACTAACCCATCATTACACTCTATCCTTCCCCGACAGCAACCGGCATTGTCATATCTACATTTTTCGCGAGATAAGATAAAAAACCTTCATGATTGCTTTGAGTAAGCATTTCGCCTTTTTTTAAACGCTACCGTCAATATTTTTTTTCTGGCAAACCTACGTCCTGCCATTATACGTTGTGCTGTAACTTCACCAACGGCATTTCATTTCTAATATTTCGAACTCACCACAAAATGATTACTCCACTACACCACGGAGTTAAACGGATGGGCGACTATCATCACGGCGTGGAAGTCATCGAAATCAACGATGGCACCCGCACCATTTCCACCGTCTCGACGGCAATCATCGGCATGGTCTGTACGGCCAGCGATGCGGACGACAAGACATTTCCTTTAAACGAGCCTGTGCTCATTACCAACGTGCAAACCGCGATTGCGAAAGCCGGGAAAATGGGGACGTTGTCCGCTTCCCTGCAGGCGATTGCCGATCAGTGTAAACCGGTTGTTGTTGTCGTACGTGTCGCTGAAGGCACCGCTGATACCGCTGAGGAAGCACAGAAAGAGACTATCTCTAATATCATCGGTACAACCGATGAAAACGGTAAATATACCGGTCTGAAAGCGCTCCTTACCGCGAAAACGGTCACTGGCGTTAAGCCACGTATTCTCGGTGTTCCGGGGCTGGATTCTCAGGAAGTGGCGACCGCGCTGGCCGCCATGTGCCAGAGCCTGCGCGCGTTTGGCTATGTCAGTGCATGGGGTTGTAAAACCATTTCAGCCGCTATCGATTACCGCAAAAACTTCAGTCAGCGCGAGTTGATGGTGATTCACCCTGATTTTCTGGCGTGGGATACCACCACCAACACGACGACCCACGCCTGGGCCACTGCACGTGCTCTCGGCCTGCGCGCCAAAATCGACCAGACGATTGGCTGGCACAAAACCCTGTCCAACATCGGCGTTAACGGTGTCACAGGTGTAAGCGCCTCCGTGTCCTGGGATCTGCAGGAACAAGCGACCGATGCGAACCTGCTTAACCAGGCCGGCGTCACCACGCTTATTCGTAACGACGGCTTCAAATTCTGGGGCAACCGTACCTGTTCAGACGATCCGCTCTTCGTCTTTGAAAACTACACCCGTACCGCGCAGGTGTTGGCCGATACCATGGCCGAAGCACACGCATGGGCAATGGATAAACCCATTACGCCAACGCTCATCCGCGACATCGTTTCCGGTATCAATGCCAAATTCCGTGAGCTGAAAACCAACGGCTATATCGTTGATGGCACTTGCTGGTATGACCCGGAATCAAATGATGCATCGACCCTGAAAGCAGGGAAATTGTACATCGATTACGACTACACCCCTGTCCCGCCGCTGGAGAACCTGACCCTGCGCCAGCGCATCACCGATACCTATCTGGCAGACCTGTCCGATTCGGTTAACAGCTAAGGAGCTGAAGCATGGCGTTACCACGCAAACTTAAATATCTGAACATGTTCAACGATGGCCTGAGCTATATGGGCGTTGTTGAGTCTGTCACCTTACCGAAGCTCACCCGCAAACTGGAGAAGTATCGCGGCGGCGGTATGCCGGGCTCGGTCTCTGTCGACCTCGGCCTGGACGATGATGCCCTGGCGCTTGAGTGGACCATTGGCGGTCTGCCGGACGTCGCGCTGTGGGCACAGTATGCCTCTCCAGGCGCGGACAGCGTGCCCCTGCGTTTTACCGGCTCCTTCCAGCGTGACGACACGGGCGAAATCTCCGCCGTCGAAATCGTCATGCGAGGCCGTCATAAAGAGTTTGATGGTGGTGAAAACAAGCAGGGCGAGAGCGGCACCACCAAGATGTCCACCGAGTGCGCTTACTACCAGCTGACCATCGATGGCAAAGAGATCATCGAAATTGACATCATCAACATGGTGCTGAAAGTCGACGGCGTCGATCGTCTGGCGGAACACCGTAAGGCGATTGGCCTGTAAACCTTTAACCGGCCGGGACTGCCGGCCGGTAAGTTAACTTTCTGAAGAGTAACGAAATGGAAAATATCAACGAGACCGTCATTAACGAAAGCGAAAACCCGAACACCATTACGCTCGACACCCCCGTTCTGCGCGGCGAGCAAAAAATCGAAAAGGTGACCGTCGCAAAACCTAACGCGGGGACCCTGCGTGGGGTATCGCTGGCGTCGCTGGCACAATCTGACGTCGATGCGCTGATTAAAGTGCTGCCGCGAATGACCTCGCCGGCCCTGACTGAGCATGAGATTGCGCGTCTGGATGCTTCCGATCTGCTCTCTTTTGCGGGCAAGGTGATCGGTTTTTTGTCACCGGCTTCGGCTCGCTAAAATTTCCCGAAAACCTGTCGGTCGATGATCTGATGGCGGATATCGCGGTGATCTTTCACTGGCCGCCGTCAGAGCTGTACTCGCTGAGCATGACCGAACTCCTTATATGGCGCGAAAAGGCGCTGCAGCGAAGCGGAAACTACCATGAGTAATAATGTCAGACTTCAGGAGTTGCTTAAGGCAGTCGACCGGGCAAGCCGACCGCTTAACGCTATCCAGAACGCCAGTCTCTCTCTCGCGGCCAGTATCCGCGATTCTGAGGCGGCGTTGCGCGCGCTTGATGAACAGGCGGGCCGCATTAACGGCTTCAGAAAAGCCAACGAACAACTCGCCGTGACGGGGCAGTCTCTTGCCCGGGCGAAACAGCAGACCGCGGAGCTGGCGCTCCAGCTCAAAAACACCCAGAACCCAACCCGTGACCAGGCGGATGCGCTGGCGGCAGCCCGCCAATCTGCCGCCGCGCTTAAGCTTGAGTACAACAATTTACGCCAGTCGGTGCAGCGCCAGCGCGGTGAGCTGGCGCAGGCAGGGATTAATACGCGCACGCTGTCGTCAGATGAGCGTCGTTTAAGACAGGGTATCAGCGAAAAAACGCTACAACTAAATCGACATAAAGAGGCGCTTGCCAGGGTCAATCTGCAACAGGAGCGGCTTAATACCGTCCAGAACCGCTACGAGTCTGGCAAACGTGTTGCCGCGGGTGTGCAGCAGTTTGCTAATGCGAGCGCAGGAATGGCAAAGGCGGGCTTTAATCAGACGTCCCGCTTTATTGCCCCAGGCATCCGTTTTGAAAAGCAGATGTCTGCCATACAGGCAAGCCTGGGTCTGCAGAAGGGGGATACCAGGCTGGAGGCCATTCGTCAGCAGGCACGGGATGTCAGCGTCAGTACAGGAACCTCTACAGATGTGGTCACCCGGGCGCAGGGCGAGCTGGCCCGATCAGGCTATGACGCCGACGGGGTGGTGGCCGCCACTGTGCCGACGGTTAACCTCAGCCTCGCAGGGAATATTGATGCCGCAAAAGCGGTCGACATCATTCGCAGCACGCAGGCCTCGTTTAACCTGGCGAATACGGATGTTGAACGCGTTGCAGATGTCCTTACCCGCGGTTTCACTGCGTCCAATACCAGTCTCACCGAACTGAGTACCGCCGTTGCATCCGCCGCACCTGCCGCCGGAGAAGCCGGCGCCAGCCTTGAGGAGACCACCGCGCTGCTTGGTATTCTGATGGAAAAGGGGATGAAAGGTGCCGATGCCGGCGCAGAGGTTAGCGCCATGTTGAGCCGCCTGCAGACGCCGGATGGGCAGCGTTCTGCAGCGCTGAATGAACTGAAGGTGCAAACCCGGGATGGCGAGGGTAATCCACTGCCGACAGAGAATATCCTCAAGGCGATCTCTGCCTCATTCGAAAACAGCAAAATCGGTGCGGCTCAACAAACGGAATACCTGAAGGCCATTTTCGGTGCGGATGCGATGCAAGGCGCAGGCGTACTGGTTTCAGCGGCTGGGAATGGAACGCTGGATAACAAGCGCCAGACACTCCAGGGCGCGAGGGGGAGCACCGCGCTGACAGCCTCGGTTCAGGGCGATAACCTCGAGGGTGATATCAGCAAGTTCCAGGCTGCATTAAACGGCCTGAAGATTGATGTCTTTGATAAGGCCGATGGTGCCCTGCGCACGCTGATCTCAACCGCGACCGGATGGCTTAGTACGCTCTCTCTCTGGATCAACGCTAACCCGGCACTGACGCAAGCCCTGGTCAGCGTGGTTATGGGCGCACAAGCCTTTGCCGGTGTCCTGGGCACGCTAGGTATGGTGGTCGCCCCCATTGTGTCAGGCCTGAATCTGGTGATAACCGCTGCCGGGATGCTGGGCACGGTATTCAGCGTAGTGGGGGGGAGCATCATGACGGTGCTGGGCGCCCTGAGCTGGCCCGTTATTGCTCTCGGAGCGGCAATTGCCGCCGGCGCTTTACTGATTCTTAAATACTGGGAGCCCATTAGCGCCTTCTTTGGCGGGGTGATTGAGGGGCTTTCTGCGGCCTTCGCGCCGCTGGGCGAGCTGTTCTCTCCGCTGTTACAGGCCTTTGGTTTCATTTCAGAAAAACTGGGCGGGATCTGGCAGTGGTTCATCGATCTGATTGCGCCGATTAAGGCGACGCAGGAAACGCTCGACAGCTGCAAAAATGTCGGCGTGGCGTTCGGTCAGGCGCTGGGAGATGCGCTAATGGCGCCGCTAAATCTCTTTAACAGCCTGCGCGGCAAGGCCAGCTGGCTGCTGGAGAAACTCGGCGTCATAAAAAAAGAGTCGGGCAATATCGACTCGGCTGTACCGAAAGAAGGCACCTCCTCTGCTGACGCCGGCAGTGCCTGGGACCCGGCGTCACCTGTTTACAGCGGCTTCATGGGATACCAGCCGATGGCAGCAGCGGGAGGGCGTTCTTACATCGATCAGAGTAAAAGTGAATACAACTTCACGCTGCAGGGAAGCGCAGCCTCCGGAACGGATCTGACTCGTCAAATCCGGGAGGCTATAGAGAGCAGTGAGCAGGAAAAAGCGAGACGGCAGCAATCCAGCTTTATGTATGGTTAAGGAGAGAGAAAATGTTAATGGTGCTGGGTCTGTTTGTCTTTGAACGACGAACCTTACCGTATCAGTCAATGGTATTTACAAAAGACTACCGCTGGGCATCCAACGAACGCATCGGGAAACCCAAAGCCTGGCAGTACCTTGGCGAAGGTGAGACATCCTTTAACCTTTCCGGATTACTTTACCCGGAGCTCACGGGAGGGCGGCTTTCTCTCAAGGCGGTTGAGCTGATGGCGAATGAAGGGCGGGCATGGCCGTTGATAGACGGTACCGGCATCATTCACGGCATGTTTATCATTGAGAAAGTCACGCATACGCATTCGGATTTTTACAGCGATGGCACTGCCCGGAAAATTGATTTTACCCTGGTACTGAAACGCGTGGACGAATCGCTGATGACGACGTTTGGCGACCTGAGAACGCAGGCCTCAGAGCTGGTGGAAAGCGCACGTAATAGCATTGGAGGGCTGGTGGGATGATCACCGAAATGAATATCCGGGCGGGTGGGAAAATCGCCCCTGATTTCATGCTTAAGCTTGACGAGCGCGATATCACGCAAAATTTCAGCCATCGTCTTATCAGTTTGACCATGACCGACAAACGTGGGCTGGAAGCCGATCAGCTGGATATTCTACTGGATGATTCCGACGGGTTGTTAGACCTGCCTGCCCGGGGGGCAAGACTGTCCTTATGGCTGGGATGGGAGGGAACACCGCTCCAGCCGAAAGGGGAGTTTACGATAGATGCGATTGAATTCCGGGGCACGCCGGACACGCTGACCATCCGGGGATGCAGCGCAGATTTTCGTGGGAAGCTCAACGTGCGGCGCGAACAGTCGTGGCATGACACGACGATCGGCGCGATAGTCAACACCATTGCTCAGCGTAACCAGTTTACCGCCAGCGTCGGGGCGGGACTTGCATCCATCGCCATTTCTCATATCGATCAGTCACAGGAGACTGATGCGGCGTTTCTCTCCCGCCTGGCCGAACGTAATGGTGCATTTGTTTCAATCAAAGCCGGGAAGGTTATTTTTATGAAAGCGGGCCATGCCGTGACGGCCAGTGGCACACCGCTTCCCTTAATGATGATTGAGCGTGGGGATGGCGATCGGCACCTTTTTTCCGTCGCTGACCGTGAAAATTATTCCGGCGTGACGGCCAAATGGCTGCAAACGCGTGACCCAAAACAACAAAATACTCAATTGAGTATTTCTCGTCAACCCGGGGGGCAGCCGACAGAAGGACTACAGCACCCGGATGCCGCTGCACCGGTAGCGGGAGCAGGAGGCAAGGCAGAGAAGCCGCAAGAGAGGCTGGTGGGGTCGGCGGAAAACGTTTTTGAGCTCACCACGGTTTATGCCTCTGAAGAGCAGGCGCTCAGGGCTGCGGAGGCGAAGTGGCGCGCGCTTCAGCGGGGTACCGTGAATTTTTCTATCCAGCTGGCGCTGGGACGCGCCGATCTGTATCCCGAAACGCCGGTGCTGGTCAACGGCTTTAAACGGGTCATTGACGAGCAGGCGTGGATTATCAACGAGGTGGTTCATACTCTCAGCGAGAGTGGATTTACCACGCAACTTAAGCTTGAGCTGAACGTCGCCGATGAAAAATTTTCTATCGAAAATGAGTAATGTATTTGCTATTGAGTTCTTTTTGGGTATTATAAATTCACAAATTGTGAATTATGTGGAGGGGTACATGTTTCATTGTCCTAAGTGCAAGCATTCCGCGCATGCGCGTACCAGTCGCTATTTAAGTGAAAATACCAAAGAGCGCTATCACCAGTGCACCAATGTGGACTGCAGCTGTACGTTCGTGACGATGGAGTCCGTGGAGCGTCTGATTGCGACACCTGGCGCCGCTGAGCGTGTCCGAACGGCTTCGCAGACCCACGGTTAGCGACTGCGCCACCGGCTCAAAAAAACCAATAAAAAAGCCACTCAATCGAGTGGCTTAATCATTTGATTCTACAGCTAAATTTGGTGGCCCCTGCTGGACTTGAACCAGCGACCAAGCGATTATGAGTCCGAACTATATTTCAATAAAAACAATTATTTACTGTGAAATCAAGCGCATAGAATTTCGTATATTGTCGAAAAGTATTGCATAGTGGTGCGCTGTGCTGCCATTTTGCTGCCACCTATCAGGTTTAAAGGGTTGAGTTGAACCGCTTCTGTAAGGTGGTCAGGTGCAAAGTGAGCATAACGCATTGTGACTTTAATATCTGTATGTCCAAGGATGCGTTGTAAGACCAGAATATTGCCGCCGCCCATCATGAAATGGCTTGCAAAAGTATGTCGTAGAACATGTGAAAGCTGACCGTCTGGCAGCTCTATCCCCGCGCGCTTAATTGCGCTCCTGAATGCTGAATAACATCCGGTAAAGAGTGGTTTGGAGGTTCGGTTTTTGGGTAGCAACTCGTACAGTTCATCACTGATTGGAACTGCGCGGTTTTTTTTACCTTTCGTTTTGATAAAAGTGATTTTGCCGGGGCTTATCTGTTTACCCGTTAATCCTTCCGCCTCTCCCCATCTTGCGCCGGTCGCAAGGCAGATTTTAACAATTGTGGTTAAATCCCCAGCTTTGCTTTTCTCGCATTCTTCAAGCAAGCGCGTCGCTTCCTCAACCGTCAGCCAGGCCAGTTCGACTTCTGCGATCTTAAACTCTCTGACGTTTTCGAGAGGGTTTGGCGCTGTCCAGTCATCAAGTCTTTTCAGTTCATTGAACATAGCCCGAAAGTAAGCCAGTTCGAGGTTTACCGTACGAGGAGTCACGGCCTTAACGCGATCAGAGCGGGTTATTTTTCCGCTTAACCGCTGTTCTCTATACGTTGAGAACAGTTTAGCGTTGAACTCAGTTGCAAGGGGATCACCCATAGCGAGACAGGCAAACTCCATTGCACCTTTGCGCTTTTCACCATCAGCAAGCGTCACACCATGGGCGTTATACCAGGCTGTAACCAAATCCCTAACACGGCGTTTGTCAGTTTTTTCACCCAGCCACGGCTTGTCCTGGGCTTGTTCCTTAACATGGCGCTCGAACGCCAGGGCTTCCCCCTTTGTGGCGAACTGGCGCCGGATGCGTTTCCCTTCGCGGCCGTTTGGGAAGACTTGCGCTTGCCACTTACCGTTACTTAATTTGCTTACTGCCATCGTTACACCTCTGGAAGTGGATAAAGCAGCGTAATCCAGTCGTATACGTTGATGACTTCGCCAGAGTCGCGGAGAACAATTTCTTGACCCTCAATCCTATCAATACGAAATGTGCGCAACTGTCTGCGTAAATGGCAATAACCAGTAATATGCACTTCATCTACTTCTTTCACATCGACTTCTCTGAAGCTTTTTTCGTTACAGGCATTGAGGTAACTAAAAGAAATAAGTTGATAGTTAGACGAATTCAACGATGCAGGAATTTGTATTGGTTGGTCTATCGCTGACTGCTCAGGCGCTGCATTGGAAGGTTTGGTCTTGTTATCAAAAAGTATTCCCATAGTTCCGAATAAAGCAAACCCGGTAAAAATATGAGCGGCAATGATATGTAAAGACCTGAATATAAAATAAAGGCCGATAAAAAATACAGCAACAATCATGCAATTAATTAAAGTGCTGTTTGTCTTTTTTTTATTTCCCAAATTCATTCCTACGATAACGCCGCAGATAATCATTAGGATTACTTCCATTGCTAAAAGCATCTATTAATCCATGAATTCTGTTTTACTGATGATTTTCCCCAATACTTTAACGTCTGCTACGGCACATTCAAAAGATGCCTTTCCATTCTCTATACGTACACGTCCAGCTGGAAAGCGGTACACCTCACGGACACTGGCAATGCCATCGATCTCGATAAACCAGAAACCATCTACTAACTCGCCGTCATAGCTATCAGCCATATAGCTAATTTTGTCAGACGTCAAAATGAAAGGTGATTTCAATCCCTCAGGAATGGTTGAAACGTCAACTATCACGTCATTCTGGGTTGTTAAGTTCCCATTTGTGATGTCGATGCGTTTCAGATGGATGGAGCGGTCATCTCTGTTATCTACAAATTTGCTTCCAGAACCGGTGCTAAGCCAGATTAACGAAGCTCCCGTTTCAAGATGACAGACGATTACCCAATCCGCAGGGAAGGTATCACGCGCATACCTGTTAGCCATTGTGCTTTGAGACACGCCGAGCTGCCTGCAGAGGGTGATTCGAGTGGTAAATCCATACGCCTCAAGTATGCGGGCGATGACCTCTTTCCCACCGCGATTCTGTGCGATGCAATCTCGAATCAGGTTTAAATCATCCTGTTTTGCGAAGTTGTTTGTTGACATAATGGTTTTGTGATCCTAACATCTCGATTCAAGAAGTATTGAATAGCGTTAAACAGTGCTGAATAGTGAGTTCAGCGCTCAAACTGAGGAATAGTGCATCATGAGTCGACAACTTTCAATGCGGCCAAGCATCAACCTTGTGATATCTGAGCCATTCATCACGCTCGATGAGTTCTGCCGCCGTACAGGTTACAAGCCAAGCTATGCCCGCCAAATGATCCGTGAAAACCGACTTCCTATCAGGAAGAAGGCCGGAGTTAACAGCCTTATCGAAATAAACATGTTTGCTTTAACGATGGAAGCGGCTCAGGGCTGCGAAGTCACAATGCAAGCCTGATAGTTCCATTTTGGGATAAAAAAGGACTTACAACATGTTTGATTATCGCGTTTCCAAACATCCTCACTTTGATGAAGCCTGCCGCGTTTTCGCACTGCGCCACAACATGGCGAAGCTTGCAGACCAGACAGGAATGAAGGTCCAGACGCTGCGCAACAAGCTTAACCCTGAGCAGCCCCATCAGCTCACGCCGCCGGAAATCTGGCTGCTGACGGATATCACTGAGGACTCCACGCTGGTTGATGGTTTCCTAGCTCAAATTCATTGCCTGCCGTGCGTACCTACGAACGAAGTGGCAAAAGAAAAACTCCCGCATTACGTCATGAGCGCGACAGCTGAAATTGGTCGTGTGGCTGCCGGTGCTGTGTCGGGTGAAGTCGGGACAACAGCTGGGCGCCGCGATGTGATCAGCAGCATCAATTCTGTTACCCGCCTTATGGCGTTGGCTGCGATATCCATGCAGGCACGTCTGCAGGCTAACCCAGCGATGGCTAGCACTATTGATACGGTTACAGGTATCAGTGCGACTTTCGGGTTTATGTGAGGTGGTCATGCTGAAAAATGAACCTTCTTTTGCCTCGCTCCTGAAAAAGCAAAGTCCGGCAATGCACTACGGCCACGGCTGGATTGCAGGAGATAACGGTAAGCGCTGGCACCCATGCCGCGATCAGTCCGAATTATTAAACGGGCTGAAAACAAAAGCGGCTAAGCCGTCAGCTTTTTTAATTATTCGCATTGCTCGTTTGATTATTAAAGGAGTGAAACATGTCTCGTAATGAGCTGAGAATTATTCTGGGCGTGATCATCCCAAATATGGCGGAAGGTTTTGAAATTAAAACGCGTGACGGTGCTGTTTTGCGTGTCGATCCTGAATGGGAATGCTGCAAAGAATTTAAAGAAGGTTTGCAGGCTGAAATTATCAACCAAATTAAAAGTAAGCCCGTTCCGGTTGCCGGTTATATCTAATTTGACGCCTGCCTAATGCTCATAACGTGGGCATTGTGAAGACAGTCAACTAAAAATGAGGAAATAACAATGTTTGGAATCTTTAAAAAGAAAGCTCGTAAAGCCGTTGTAGAAGTTAAAAAAATGGAAAACCGCGACGCGGTAGAGGCCACAGTTTGGGGCGCCTATTCCATTGCGTACGCTGACGGAACCTGTGATGCGAAAGAAATCGGCGTGCTGGAAAAAACAATTTCAGCTCTGCCAGCCTTTGCGCCTTTTGCCGGTGAAATTGCGCAGATGAGCAGTAATATCCGCGCCCGTTATGAAGCATCACCGCGTAGCGCTAATGCTCAGGCTCTGCGTGAACTGGCGGATGTTGCGGGAACTGACGACGCGGTGAACGTGTTGTGCCTGTGTCTTGATATTGCTGACCAGGACGGTATCGGCAGCGAGGAAGAAGCGCAGCTTAAGAAAATTGCGCAGGCTCTCCAGTTGCCACTGGACCAGTACCTGTAATGGGAAAGCTGCGTTGTCTCATTATCTGTGTGCTGCTGTTTCTGGTTGTTGCAGTAGATTTCACGGGCCGTCTTATGTCGATGTTGGCTGATGGTGTTTTGGTAGCGGGGATTATTGCAGTAGCGCTCCCAATGTTTAAGAAAGCCTGATTCTTACAGCCCGCGTTGCGCGGGCTATATCCGAGCAAATAACCCGTTTTTTTGGCGTAAACCCGCCGGGCATTTTTTTGCCTGAATTCTGAGGAAATGAATATGAAAAATTTGAAAACCCGCTCAACAAAAATTGGTCCAGACGATGCTGGCCTTTTCGTTTTGTTAAATGAAACGCGCCTGGATGAGCGCCGTTGCCGCGCTGATGCAATGGCGGCACGTCTGGATAGTCTGGCCGCGCTTATCGTTTCCCGTCAGTTGAGCTATGTCGAGGCGGCCGAATTGCTTCGCGTTGAAGCGGTACGCATCCAGAACGAAGCGCAGGAGCTGCACTAATGGCTGATTCGATGGACCTCGCCCAGCTGCGCGAACAGGAAGACCGTGAGCGCCATATCAACAATGCCCGTGCCAGAGTGCCGGGCGTTTCCCGTGTTCTCTGTGCGGAGTGTGATGCTCCGATCCCGCCAGCTCGCCGCCGCGCTATTCCCGGTGTGCAGTGTTGCGTTACCTGTCAGGAAATCATTGAGCTTAAATGCAAGCACTACAACGGAGGCGTTGTATGAGCACTATTCTGAAATGGGCGGGAAACAAAACCGCCATTATGGCAGAACTGAAAAAACACCTTCCCGCTGGCCCGCGTCTGGTTGAACCTTTCGCGGGTTCCTGCGCAGTGATGATGGCAACAGACTATCCTCATTATCTTGTCGCAGATATCAATCCAGATTTAATTAATCTGTATCGTTCTATTGCAGAAGATACAGAAAACTTTATTAATCTTGCTAAGGCGGTTTTTGAAAGTTTTATTGTCGCTGAAAATTATTATCGTGTGCGTGAAGCGTTTAACCACGATCCGCAATTAGACCGACTGCACCGTGCTGTATATTTTCTTTATCTAAACCGCCATTGTTATCGTGGGTTATGCCGCTACAACCTAAGCGGTGTATTCAACGTCCCTTTCGGTAATTATAAAAAGCCGTATTTTCCTGAGAGTGAAATCCGCGCATTTGCTGAGAAAGCGAAGCGAGCCACATTTGTTTGCGCTAACTACGAAGAAACGTTGTCTTTGTTGCAGACGGGCGATGTGATTTATTGCGACCCTCCTTATGACGGGACTTTTAGTAATTACCACACTGCCGGTTTTACAGTGGACGATCAGTATCGCCTGGCGTCTATTCTTGAGCGCCGCGCGTCAGAAGGCCATCCGGTCATAGTTTCAAACAGTGACACCTCACTTACTCGCTCCCTTTATCGGAATTTCACCCATCACCGCCTTACCGCAAACCGCAGTATGGGCGTTGCGGCTGGTGACGGTAAGTCTGCCGTGGAAATCATTGCTACCTCAAAATCGTGTCACTGGCTTGGATTTGATCCTGCAACCGGACCTGACTGCAGCGTGAAGTATGAGGTGCAGGCGTGAGGGCAACGGCGTTTATTCGTGCTTACATTATAGGGTGTCAGAATGTCTGACACCGTTTTCCCCTACGCATGGAATGCCCCGCGCCCTGCAATCGGTGGTTTTAAGCAAGCCGATGTGGCGCCGGGGATCATGTATCTGACGCCGGACGGCAATCGCAAGCGTTTGTCGATTGCCGAACTGGCAGAAACGGATGAAGCACCAGACCGGGGCCGGGCGGTTCGTCGTCGCCTGGCTTCGCTGCCTCATTTTGTCCGTCGTATGTATGCTCAAAAACTTGAACAGGTAGACCGTAAAGGCAAACAAGCGGCTGATGCCTGGCTTATCAATACCTTTGAACGATTCGTTCTGAGTCGCATAGATCAGGTCAATGAGCAATATCTGCCGCAGGGGGTGATGCCTGCGGCTTTGTTGCCTCTGCGTGAACAATTCTGGCGCCTGCTTTGGGCTGGAAAAAAAGAGCTGAAACGGCTGGCGCATAACCTTGCTGATCTGTTGGGTAGCGAGTTTAACCGCGAGTTTGATTTCCAGATGGCCCGCACGTCCGATCCCCATTTCGCCACCCTGTCAGGTTATGGCCGCATGGGGTTTCTTGCCAATCACCTCAAAACACCGGTCCCGTGCTGGACGGCCTACTGCAAAGAAGAGCTGGAGGCGGAAGACGCACTGAAAGCAGTGGCCCGCCTGCAATCTCCGCAGTGGTGGCTTAATCGTCTGCGTCGTATGCACGCTCGCTGGCGTGAACATCTGATGGTTGCGGCTGGATACGTACACAAGAAATCTGCACCGTACTGCAGTGATCCATGCCTGCATGAGTGGACGGCTCAAAAGAAAGCCAACCGCGAATTTCTGAAAGCGATGGAGCTGGAAGATGAGGACACCGGAGAACGTGTATCGCTGATTGATAAAGTGGCCGGCAGCGTTGCCAACCCAGCTAACCGTCGTCGTGAGCTGATGGCGCGCATGCGTGGGTTTGAAGATTTAGCGAATGAGGCCGGGCTGGCCGGGGCGTTCTTCACGCTTACCGCTCCATCCAAATATCACTCAATGCAGTACGACGGGCGCCGGAACAACAAATACAGCGGCGCGTCACCGCGTGAAACGCAGAAATATCTTTGCAAAGTATGGGCGCGCACGCGTGCGGCCTGGCTGCGCAATGGTATTCGCGTGTTTGGCTTTCGCGTTGTTGAGCCTCACCACGACGAAACCCCGCACTGGCACCTCCTGCTTTTCATGCGCCCGGAGCATATCGAACCGGCAACAGCAATCTTTCGCAAGCACGCCATGCGTGAGGATGGGAATGAGCCTGGCGCCGCTGAAAACCGTTTCGAAATGAAACCCATCGAGAAAGAGAAGGGCAGCGCAACGGGCTATATCGCCAAATACATTTCAAAAAATATTGATGGCTATCAGCTTGATGACGATCTGGATGATGAAACCGGCAAGCCTCTGAAAGAAATGGCCCGCCGCGTAAGTGCCTGGGCGTCTCGCTGGGCGATCCGTCAGTTCCAGCAAATAGGCGGCGCACCGGTAACTGTGTGGCGTGAATTACGTCGCCTCGGTGATCGTGAGCTGGTCCTGCACCCCGAAATTGAGCCAGTGCGTCAGGCCGCCGACAGCAGTGCTTGGGATTTGTACGTGAGTGCACAGGGTGGCCCGCTGGTTCCCCGTGATCTCCTGCGCGTGCGCCTCAGCTATGAAGTCACCGAAAACGGCAACCTTTACGGGGATGACGTCTCCAAAATTTCCGGCGTTTACTCCCCGATCCGTGGGCCGGAATCGCTGATTCATACGCGCACTACCAAATACAAAATTGTGCCGAAACGTCAGGCCGACGGCGTTTCAGGTTTTGACCTTGATTTTTCAGGCGGCCCCGCCGCCCCTCGGAGTTCTGTCAATAACTGTACGCGGGAGCCGCGGGAGGTTGAAAAATGCGCCGATCCTGGCGGCACGGTCATGAATGACTGTGCCAGCTGGGCGGATATTGGCTCTTTATCCCGGAAAGAAAAACGGGTGATAGCGCAGCGGCTGAGCGACGCGGCAAGGGTAACTAACAAGCGCGTAAAAGTGAGGCCAAAAGTCAGCGCTATGACGGAGCAGGAAAAGCAAATTAGTGAGCTGCTGGCTCTGCGTGGTGTTGATGCCAGTGCCGGAATGGTCCGTTCGTTGATTTCTGGCGCGGTGGTTGCCTTTGGCGATCAGGTGTTAACAGTTGAAGAAGGGCGCCTTACTGTCCGAAACCGTACTGCGGCAGGTGTTCAACGTCTGCCGTCCCAGATTGTGGAGATTAAACATCAGGCGGGTGACCTTCTGAGCCGAATGAAACGTGCGTTTTCAGGGCGGAAATAGCCCGTGATCAACATGGTCAGGTCTGACTGTGTGGTACCGAATTGAGCGCTTCACCGTCAGAAATGACAGTGCTGGCCATTCATCGAGTAACGTCATTTTTGACTGTGCTGCAGGTGAATTAAAATGAAATCAGGAGTTGAGGAAAACAGAAATGACCTATCTGGGAAGCAAGGCCGCAAGCGGTGTTTTTCAAAAGATTATTGCGGAAATGCCGCCGCATGACACCTACATTGAGACTCACCTGGGCGGTGGCGCTGTCATGTTGCGTAAGCCACCGGCCCGCCGTAATTGGGGCATTGATATTGATCCCCTGACGGTTGAGGCGTTCTGCCAGGGCAATGCTGATTTTCTTGATGCCGTTGGCGATAACCTTTTTATCGAAGTTGCCGATGCTGTGCGATTTTTAAGGGGCTTCGATTTTTCCTCTGCTGGTCGCGTGCTGGTCTATGCTGACCCTCCCTATCTGCATGAAACGCGCACCAGTGCCGCGCGTTATCGCAATGAATATACCGTTGCCGATCATGAGCGGCTGCTGGCCTGCCTTAAAAGCCTGCCAAAAAATGCCAGTGTGATTTTGTCTGGCTACCCGTCCGCGCTTTATGACGAACTGTTAACGGGCTGGCGCCAGAAAGAATTTCAGGCCATGACTCGCGGCGGTGTGCGCACAGAGAAAATCTGGATGAATTACCCGGAGGGGAGAGCCTACTCGCACACTTTTGCGGGTAAGGATTACAACGACAGGGAGCGCATCAAACGCAAGGCGAAGCGCTGGCGCGAAAAGTTCGCAGCTCTGCCCCATGCTGAGCGACTGGCAATAATGACGGCGCTCAGTGAAGTTAATGATTAACCTCAGCAAACAGACTCATCTGATTGATTGATAAAAAATATTTTACAACCTCAAAATCCTCCTATACTGTATATATAAACAGTGGATATGCATACAGTTGTCAGCATCTCTTCCTGGGGATGCTGGCTGGTTTATCCCGTAGTGAGGATAGGAGGGAAAATGCAGGACTATCTTTTGGAGTCGTTGAAACTCCAGCGTATTGATTTCTTTATCAAGCTTGTAGCGGCTAGTGAGTGCAGCGAAGAAGAGAAACGCCTTGCGATCCAGTGGGTGTCGGAATTGACGGACGAGCTGATGGCGAAAATTCGTAACCATGATTACGGCCAGGCGATGGACGTTATCAACTAAAGGGGGCTTTATGCGCATTGAAATAATGATCGATAAAGAGCAGAAAATAAGCCAGGCAACACTGGAAGCCCTTGAATCCGAGCTTTACCGTAATTTGCGCCCTCTCTATCCAAAAACGGCAATCCGCATACGCAAGGGAAGCGCTAACGGCCTTGAGCTGAGCGGCTTAAAACTGGACGAAGATAAAAAGCGTGTAATGGAGATTTTGCAGCAGGTCTGGGAGGACGACAGTTGGCTGCATTAGGTAACGTTGCGAGGGGCGGAACGTTGTTCTGACGCTCGCAAGGTTGAACAACGAGCAATGCGAGGCGTTAGCTATGGGTTCTAAAGACAGCAATTATCAGATTGTTTATCGCGGTGAAGCACTGCAGATAATGATCCCCGGTCAGTGGGTTTTCTTTCAGCGCCCAAAAGAGTGTGGCGGTGGATACTGGTTAGGGAAGACTTATGAAGATAGTTTCTGGTTTGAGCTGGAGCGCCCTGTATCGTTATCTGACGGACTCAATTACCTTATTGTATGTTCGAAAGTTGAGGCAACAAGTCACGAATTTGACGCTAATCTTTCGCTGTTTGACTGATTACACCGTCGTGCATGACTATGCTGCATGAAAATGAATGATCGTTTGAGGATCGTTTATACCTAGGCCCGCCAGTTCTGGCGGGCTTTCGCTTATATCAGGCAGGTGCATGAAAACCATTACGTAAAGCGGGCAGGCGTGGCGGGGCTACGAGCGCGCGCTTATGCCCTGATTTACAAAAATGGCTAGGCATAAATTGCTACGAGTGAACTTAGTAGTGGTTAAAGTGTCAACCAACATGTAAACTATCTACAGTTGATAGTTATTAATAGATATGATTAGGAGGGCGACATGAGTGACAATGTTCGTATGTCCAATGCACCCGTATATTATGTGTTAGCGCAGATAAAGTTTACGCCTGTAAAGGCGATGAAAAAGTATGTGGATGACATACAGGATGCGTTACGTTTGCAAGGCTATCCTCTCTTCGAGAGCCGAGAGTCTACGCAGCTGAAGTTTGAATTTAATACTCCTACTGAACCGGCTCAACCCGCATTTGAAATGGTTCAGCAATGGTATATGTCGGACTTGAAACGTACCTCAGGGTTTGTTTTAGGAAACGATTTCATCACATTTCATACAACAGAATACGATACACACCAACCGTTTATCAAAGAGTTAATGAAGGGTTTGGCGGTTGTGTTGGAACATCCTAAGCCAGCTTTGGTTACTCGTTTGGGCCTTAGATACTTGGATGCTGTATTGCCGGAAGATGGTGAAACTATTGAACAATACCTCTGCGAAGGCTTGCATGGTATCGATTTAGAGTTAAATCAAATTCAGTCTGTCAACGAATTAGTCTTCCAAACCAAAGTTGGACCAGTAATTGAAAATGGTTTCCTAGTTACACGTTTGCACAAAATGCATGGTCAACTAGGATTCCCACCCGACATGGTTCCAATTGGTGTAGATATGATTCAGCGCTTTAGAACTGAACATGTTCTTTGGCATGGTATTATCGATACTGATCATTATGTGGAAGGTAACCTGCCACCTGCTATTGATTTGATTGAGAAACAATTCACTTCTCTTCATAGTGTGGTAAAAGGTACGTTTAATAAAATGATATCTCAGTATGCTATTGACAAGTGGGCATAACGCCGAGGAGGTGTGATATGCGTCAATCCATGACTGGTAGTAACTATGAGACACCCGGCTTTGCACCTTTTGCTGGTGCGGCGTTTATAGTTGCATCATCTTTATTCTTAAGTAGTACAGGATCGAATTTTTCTGTTAAAGATGTTAACCAGTGGCGTGGCTATGTACAACCTAAGGTTCAGTTCGGGTTGTCAAGATCTGAAACTGACGGTGATGTTGAAAATGATATTGTTGACGTCAGAACGATATCTGACCATTTGAACAACGTCAGAAACACGCTTGCTCCCTCTATGTCGGAACTTGCAAAAGATTTAGGTATTACTAGGCAGGCACTCTACAAATGGTTATCAGGTGAAAGTCAGCCTGATGATATGGAAAAGGCTAGCTATATCATTGAGTTGAGCCGATTGTCAGATCGTTTTAATGAAGCAGGCATCTTAAATGCGAAACTGATGGCTAAGATGAAAGCTTTTGACGGTTTCTCTATCATTGATTTGATTAAGAGAGGCGATAATTGGCAACAATCAGTAAATACTTTGATTGAAGAAGCTCGTAATCTTAAAGGCGCTGGTGTTAAAGCAAATCTGACAGGTAGTAAAGCTTCACCTACAGATGGTTGGATGTCATCAGTTTCTATCCCAGGCTCAGGAGTAAGGGAGTAAAAAGTAGTTTATGATTGACTCTGGTACAACTTGGCGCCAAGGCCAAATTCTTAGACATGAAGATGCGGTTTCCCTCGGATTAATTGCCGAAGGGGATGTAGGCGTTAAAGTTGTCGTAATCAGTCATGACTGTGATCTACAGAGTGCTTCTGAACCCAAAATCGAGCTTATAGCTGGCCCTTTATTAAAAGGGGCCAGCAACTTTACCCGAGCCAAACATCCAAGAATTTTGCATTTACATTTTGAAAATGCTTCGGATGCTAACTTAAATGCTATCGAATTGAAGCATGATCATAAGCTTCGTATAGATAAAGAAAGATTCACATGTTCAGAATGTGATCCTTCTTATTCCATATCGCCAGAAGAAAAACAGGGTTTAAAACAATGGCTTGCAGCTCGATATGGGCGACCTGCATTCCCAGATGTCTTTGAAAGTAGGCTACGAGCTTTTGATACCAAAAAATTTAGATTTGAGAAAGAGCTGGCGAAGATAATCAGTCAGCATTCTAATTTTTTGATAGGTGTCTTCTTCGATTTGGGTGAAGATCGATTTGTCGATCTGGAAGAGGGCATTCCTTACGAATTAAATATCCACTTGGTTTATGACGCGATTGACGGTGGCCCTGACGCAAGGCTAGAGGCTGAGCAGGCTGTAGAGCATGTAAACACTCTGTTTACTACTTATCATGGTGACCCATCTGAAAGCGAACTAATCGCTTTAATGTCATGCAATCCTGTGCCCGATACCGAATTCACCCTGTATGCTTTACGAAGAATGGATCAGTGGCGCGTAGAATATATAAGCTTAATGGGCGATGAGATTGGGGATTATCTTAACCCTTCAATTTGAAAGAGATAAGATAGCTGGGCGTTGAGTTAAAACGCCCATTATATAACTGTTAATTCCCGTCTAAATCATACCGTTGGAATTTAATTGTTTCTTCACCAATCCATTCGTTTATCTCTTTCATGCGCTCTTGAAGTGGTATCAATTCGTTACGAACGAAAACATTACTTGCCTTTTCTACATCACCAAAACCGCCCGTATTCGTTGGAATAATCCCCATCAGCTGCGGCGGCACGCGGTGAGCGGCCAGCATGTCATCACGGCTCACGTTTTTGATGTTAAGAAACTCATCTTTCGCGGCGACTTCTGACAGTGGGATGATCTGAATGCCGTCTTTCTTGCCGTTCGGGCTGTACATAAACAGGTTGCGGAAGTTGCCCGGCCCTTTCGATTTTTTAAGTGCTTCGCGTATGTTGTCCACGTCTTTCTGATCGGCGGCGGGGTCGCTCATGTACATAATGAAACCAGCATGGCTACCGTTGAGGTAATACTTACGGCGAAACAGCGTGGCCGATTCATTCAGCAGGGCGGAGGGAATGGCGGAGAGGTATTCCGGCATCCCGTAAAGCTCCTGGTTAACGTCGGGTTCCATCAGGTGAAACACGCTTCCCTCATCGAACTGATAGGGCTGCGCGTTGTAGCCATACTGTGCAAACCAGTAGGTGTCCGGGTCAATGCCACGACGGGTATATTTGGCAAGCGAGGCGCGCAGCTCCATGATCTGGCCTAACCGGTTCATGCGTTTTTCAAGGTAGGCATTACCGAATACCAGAAAGTCCTGGGCGAACCGGGAAAAGGCTTGTTTAGACAGCCAGCGGTGAGGGATGAAGGTACTGGTAAGAATATTGCGTTTTACCTGAATGGCGCTGGAGTGATGCACGGCGGCGCGATAAGTTCGCGCCAGGCCATCCATGCTGATCGGTGGTTCGTACCAGCGGTCCACCTGCACGCATTCCAGGTAATCAAACAACTCCCGGCGGTCCATGACGGGGATCGGATCGCCAAACGTAAACGCCTCCGCATGTGCATTACTGACCATGTTGGCCGTATCGGCGGCGGTCTTGCCGCGCGGTGCCTTGCTGCGGTTTTTGCGGTTAGCCATTAAAAAATCTCCACGATGTTGCTGGTACTGGCGGAAGCTCCTGCCAGTGGTTCGTTATAAAGTGCGTGCATGGTTGCCCAGGCTAAATCCGCGTGGCTGGCTTCCTCTGTGCGGGCTGCTTCGTAGGTTGGCCGGTTGCCGCTGGCGGTGGTTGAGCGGCGAATGGACATAAAGGACTGCGCGATATCCAGCATCCCCGCGTCAAACTCCAGACGGCGCCCGCTGATGATGTCGTAGGCTTTAAGCACCAGGGCATTTTTAACGGTCGGGTTGTAGACAAACTCACGCGCGGCAGGGAAGAACTGCTTAACCGTTTTGTAAACGCCATCGCCAACGCCAGTCGAGTCAATGCCGATGTAGGTCACGTTGTAGCGTCTGGTGATTTCCTCAATCGCTGATGCCTGGGCGCGAAAGTCCATCCCGCGCCACTGGTGACGCTCAAGGATGCGGAATTTACCGCCGGGGACGACGGGAGGCGCAATGACAACGCAACCGGCGCTGTCACCGTTCTGCGTTCCTTTTGCCGGGTCATAGCCGATCCAGACCGGGTGGTATGCAAACGGACGCGGTAAAAGCGGTTCGAAATCGTCCCACACATCCCAGCTGTCAACCATGCAGGACTGCAGCAACGCCAGCGGGAACACGGACGCCAGGTCGTCAACAAACTGACACATCAGCAGGTTGTTGTATTCGTCCGGGCTGTACTCCAGGCGCAGCTGGTCCAGGTCGAAAAGGTTACACCCGCCGTTTACTGCATCTTCGATGGTGACTATCTGGCGGTACTGGCCGTCAGGACATAAAACGCCGTGCGCCAGGCTACTGTGAGAAAGGTCAAATTCTACCCTGTCGGCTTTCGGGCGCCCTTTATTGAACAGGGCACCAGACCAGAACGGGTAGGCGCTGTGCGTCAGGCTGGAAGGTGTTGAGAAATAGGTCTGGCGCCATTTTTTGTGCAGCGCCATACCGGAGGCCACCTTGCGTAGCTCCTGGAATTTCGGTATCCAGAAATACTCATCAAGATACAGATTGCCGTGATAGCTCTGCGCGGTACGGGCATTTGTACCGAGGAAGTAAAGACAGGCACCGTTAGGCAGCACCATCGGATCGCCTTTCAGTTCAACGTCCACCTCTTTTGCGAAGTCGATGATGTACTGTTTAAATACGTGCGCCTGCGCTTTACTCGCTGACAGAAAGATTTGATTTCGCCCCGTGGTGAGCGCGTCTATCAACGCTTCACGGGCGAAATAGTAGGTTGCACCGATCTGGCGTGACTTTAAGAGGTTGCGAATACGGTGCTTGATGCCAGCGTCCCACCAGTGGCGCTGGTACTCGAACATACCGGCGCGGAAAATCTCTTCCAGCTTTTCGATCTGCTCGTCGGTAAACAGGTTTTTTTCCGGCGGCTTGCGCGGACCTTTATTGCGGTTCGCCACGTTCGGATTCAGGTCTGCTTCATTCCCGCCATTGTTAAATTTGCCGATTCTGGCCTGTCGTTCGGACTGACGCGCCAGCAGGTCAATTTCTTTAAAGTCCTTTCCTTCCTTCTGCTCCTTCATGACGAGCTGGCAGTAACGTGCGGCGGTGGTGAGCTGCATCTGATCCAGTGGGCCATATTCGCCCCACTTATCGCGTTTTTTCCAGCTGTGAACGGTTGCAACTTTTTCGCCCAGCATTTCAGCAATGCGGGCTACGCGGTATCCCTGAAAGTACATCAGCATTGCCTGACGACGGGGATCGAGGTCTGCGGGGGTCAGTGTTGTCATGGCACAAACATACGGCCTCAAATCAGCACTTTCCCCGGCTTCGCATTGTGTGGGAGTTCGCACAAGCCCAACGCGTTGTTTACACGCGCCCATCACCGCAAACATAAGGCTCTGAACGTGTTACGAACTAACTAACCGGAGCCGGACCGATGGCAAAAAAATCTAAGCGTTTTCGCATTGGGGTCGAAGGGGCCACCACTGACGGGCGCGTTATTGAGCGTGAATGGCTCACCCAGATGGCAGCGAGCTATAACCCGCAGGTATACACCGCGTTGATCAATATGGAACACATCAAGGGCTTCACCCCTGATGGGCCTTTCCGTCGTTTTGGCATGGTGGAAAAGCTGGAAGCGGAAGAAATCACCGAAGGGGCATTGTCCGGGAAAATGGCGCTGTATGGCTGGATTGCCCCGACTGACGATCTGGTCACGATGACAAGCAACTGGCAGAAGCTTTTCACCTCAATGGAAGTTAACACCAGTTTTGCCGATACCGGCTCCGCTTATCTGGTTGGCCTGGCGATTACTGACGATCCGGCAAGCCTCGGCACTGAAATGCTGCAGTTCAGCGCCAGCGCAGAACATAACCCCCTGGCGCGCCGCAAGCTGGATAAAGACAACCTGTTTACCGCTGCTGTTGAAACACTGATCGAGTTTGAGGACGTGCCGGAAAAAACCAGCCTGTTTACCCGCGTAAAAGAGCTGCTGTCCCGCAAAAGCGCCGATGATAACGCCCGCTTTGCTGATGTGAATCAGGCTGTTGAAACCATCGCGCGTGAGCATCAGACGCTGGCGGAGCAGGTCAGCACCCATCAAACCGATTTCAGCAACAAGCTGAGCGATTTGCAAAAGGTTGTTGATGAGACAACCAGCGCACTCTCCACCCTGCGTGAGCAGCTTTCCACCCAGGACAGCCGCAGCGAGCGCCGCCCTAATGCGACCGGTAATAACGGCGCAGAACAAACCACCGATTGCTGACGGAGCAAAAGTACAATGAAAAAAGAGACTCGCTTTAAATTTAACGGCTATCTGACGCAGCTCGCCAAACTCAACGGCGTATCTGTGAGCGATATCGCCTCGAAATATACGGCTGAGCCGTCAGTGGCGCAGACGCTGGAAACCAAAATCCAGGAGTCTTCCTCGTTCCTGCAGAAAATCAGCATTGTCCCGGTTGATGAGCAGTCCGGCGAGCGCCTGGGGCTGGGTATTGGTTCCAGTATTGCCGGAAATACTGATACCACCCAGAAAGACCGTGAACCCGTTGATCCGACTTACATCGACGGTGAAGGGTACAAGTGTACCCAGACCAACTCTGATACGGCGTTGCCTTATGCGAAGCTGGATTTATGGGCTAAATTCCAGGACTTTCAGACGCGCATCCGTGACGCCATCATTACCCGCCAGGCACTTGACCGCATCATGATCGGCTTCAACGGTGTGAAGCGTGAGAAAACGTCAGACCGCAAGACCTATCCGCTGCTGCAGGATGTGAATATCGGCTGGCTGGAAAAAATCCGCCAGGAGAAGCCCGTTCAGGTTATGGACAAAATCGTGTCCGAAGGCGAGGTGATTTCTCAGACTATCCGTGTCGGCAAAGGCGGCGATTTCCTGAATCTGGACGCGCTGGTTATGGGCGCCGTGAATGAGAAAATTGCGCCGTGGTATCAGGAAGACACAGAGCTGGTTGTTATCGTCGGGCGCCAGTTACTTGCGGATAAATATTTCCCGATCGTCAACCGTGACCAGCCAAACAGCGAAGCGCTGGCGGCAGATCTCATCATCAGCCAGAAGCGTATCGGCAACCTCCCGGCCGTTCGCGCGCCTTTCTTCCCGGCGAATGCCATGCTGATCACCCGTCTGGATAACCTGTCTATTTACTGGCAGGCCGGTACTCGTCGTCGTTCAGTTATCGACAATCCGAAGCGTGACCGCGTGGAGAACTACGAATCCGTTAACGAGGCGTATGTTGTTGAAGATTACGACGGCGCTTGCTTGGTTGAGAACATCGAGTTGTTACCAGAGCAGGCAGACGGCAATCCGGGCGCGGCGCTTACTGCTGAAAATATTCAGACCATCGTTGCTGCAGCAGTGCAGGGCGCGCTTGATGCTCAGAATGCGGGCGGCACTGGCGACGGGGCGTGATAAATGAATCCGTTCCGTGCTCACACTCAGTATGTACAGGCACAGGATGCCGCCCGGCAGGGCGGCAGTAATGCCAGCCTGACGGGCTACAACCAGATGCTGTTACAGCTGACAGAACACCGCAGGCGCCTTAAAACCGTCCAGTCAAATGAGCGCAAGGCTCAGCTCAAACGTGAGTTTCTTCCCGCTTATGCCTCATGGATTGCCGGTTTACTGGATGCTGACGCGTCAGGCCAGGACGACGTGGCGATGTACGTCATGATCTGGCGGATTGATGCCGGAGACTATACCGGCGCGCTGGACATTGCCCGCCATGCCATTAAACACGGCTGGGTCCTGCCGCAGCGATTCAACCGTACCTGCGGGACCGCTGTTGCGGAAGAGTTTGCCGACGCGGCAATGCGCGCTTTTTCTGCCGGTGAATCATTCAGTGCCGCCATTCTTACCCAGGTGCTCGATATCGTTGAAGGTCAGGATATGCCGGATCAGTCCCGCGCCAGACTTCATAAGGCGATGGGCTACGCGCTGCGGGATAACGATCAGGCAGTGGCGGCACTTAACCATCTGAAGCGTGCCCTGCAGCTGGATAACAGTTCTGGCGTCAAAACCGAAATCAACAAGCTTGAAAGCCGATTGCGACAGGCAATGTCGGCTTAACGAATCGTGCCAACGCGCGGGGCGGCACGGGGTGGCGACAGGCTTTATGCCGCGTCAAAACCCCGTCCACCGCCCAACTATTTGGGAGTGCCAGAAATATGCAATTCGTTTCGCCGGAACAGGCCGGGGAAAGTACCCAAGACGTTATTAAAAACACCAGTTTCTGGCCTGATGTCAGGGTTTCAGAGTTCCGCCGTGATATGCGCATGGATGGAAGTGTCACTGATCCGCGCCTGCGTCTGGCATTGCTGACAGCGATTGCTGAAGTTAACGCCGATCTTTATGAGTTCCGCGAGAAACAACGGGCGCAGGGGTATGCGAGCCTGGCCGACGTCCCTGCTGATGTGATCGACGGCGAAAGCCAGCGGCTCATGCTGTATCGCCGTGCGGTGTTTTGCTGGGCAAAAGCAAACCTGGTTGAGCGCTATCGCGATTTTGACGCAACCGGCGACGGAAGCAAGAAAGCCGAAGATATCGAAACAACCTTAGGCGAGCTGTGGCGCGATGTGCGCTGGGCGGAGTCCCGCCTGCGCGATATGCCGCATATGACGGTGGAGCTGATTTGATGAAAGTGCGTGCGCATCAGTATGACACGGTGGACGCACTCTGCTGGCGCCATTACGGGCGCACGCAGGGAGTCACTGAGCAGGTGCTGCAGGCGAATCCGGGGCTGGCTGAATATGGCCCCTTTTTACCGCACGGGCTGCAGGTGGAGCTGCCGGATATCACGGCGTCAACCACTGCGCAGACTGTCCAGTTATGGGACTGAACTATGACGCTTGAACGAATCAGCGCCTTTATCACTTACTGCGTTGCCCTGCTTCTGGCATGGCTCGGCGATTTGTCTCTTAAAGATGTATCGACCATTACCGGTCTTGCGCTGGGGATTATTACTGCAGCGGTGACCTGTTATTTACGCTGGAAAGCCTACCAGCTGCTGCGGGACGGCAGAATATCCAGGGGGGAATATGAGTCCTTCAATCGTTAAGCGTTGCCTAGTTGGCGCGGTGCTGGCGATTGCCGCCACGCTGCCGGGCTTTCAGTCGCTTCATACTTCCGTCGAGGGGCTGAAACTGATTGCTGATTTCGAAGGGTGCCGCCTGCAGCCGTACCAGTGCAGCGCCGGGGTCTGGACTGACGGGATCGGCAATACGTCCGGGGTAGTGCCGGGCAAAACCATAACGGAGCGACAGGCCGCGCAGGGGCTGATTAATAACGTGTTGCTGACGGAAAAAAGGATTGAAGCCTGCCTGCAGGTTAAGCCACCTCAGCATGTTTACGATGCCCTGATCAGTATCGGCTTTAATGTCGGAACGGGAGCAATCTGCCGGTCAACAATGGTTTCTTACATCAATCGCCAGCAATGGTGGCAGGCGTGCAACCAGCTCCCCCGCTGGATTTATGTAAATGGTCAAAGGAGTAAAGGGCTGGAAAACAGGCGCGCCCGTGAGCTTGCTTGGTGTCTTAAAGGGGCAGGGGCATGACGCGCGCGCTGGCGGTGATCCTGGCTCTGGTGCTGGCATTGCTGGGCTGGCAGTCATGGCGGCTTAACAATGCCGGTCACACCATCGGGACGCAGGCTGAGGCGCTTAAAAATAACAAGCAGGAGCTGGCGAAGAAAAACAGCCAGCTCATCAGCCTGTCCATTCTTACTGAAACCAACAGCCGGGCGCAGATGCAACTTTATGCTGCAGCGGAGGAGACTTCCGCGCTGTTGCGGAGCCGCCAGCGCCGGATCGAGGAGCTAAAACGTGAAAACGAGGATTTACGCCGCTGGGCTGACACTCCTTTGCCTGCTGACATTATCCGGCTGCGGGACCGCCCGGCCCTCGCCGGAGGTGCAGCTTACCGTGAGTGGTTGTCCAAAAGTGACGCAGTGCCGCCTGGACAGGTCAGCGCCGCGCAGTAATGGGGATTTGAACCAGGTGCTGGATGAGACTGAGGCCGCCTGGGCGGTATGTGCCGACAAAGTGGACACGATCATAGCGTGTCAGGAGCAAGACAGTGAACAAGCCGCAGTCCTTACGCAACGCCCTGAATAAATCGGTGGCGTATGTCCGTGACAACCCGGACAAACTGCACCTTTTTGTTGATAACGGTTCGCTGGTTGCAACCGGCGCCCGTTCAATGTCATGGGAATACCGCTACACCCTGAACGTGGTGATTGAAGATTTTAGCGGCAACCAGAATTTAGTGATGGCGCCCGTATTGCTCTGGTTAATGACCAATCAACCGGACGCTATCAACAACCCGGAGCTGCGCGAAAAACTTTTTACCTTTGACGTCGATATCCTGAGCAATGATCTGTGTGATATCAGCCTCAATCTGCAGCTCACGGAGCGCGTGATTGTCAGCACAGACGGCATCGTATCGAGCGTTGAAGCGGTGCCGGAACCCGACGTACCCGACGAAATGTGGACGGTGAAACGTGGATGACCTGCAGATGGTAGATGACTGGCTGGCGGCCCTGCTGGCGAATCTGGAACCGGCAGCCCGCAACCGTATGATGCGACAGCTGGCGCAGGAGCTGCGCCGGTCGCAACAGCAAAATATCAGGCTGCAGCGCAATCCAGACGGCACCACCTTTGAGCCTCGCCGGGTGACGGCCAGAAGTAAAAAGGGGCGCATCAAGCGCCAGATGTTCGCCAAATTGCGCACCACTAAATACCTGAAAACCGCAGCCACTGCGGACTCTGCCAGCGTGCAGTTTGAAGGGAAAGTCCAGCGCATCGCCCGTGTTCACCATTATGGTCTGCGTGATCGAGTCAGACGCAACGGCCCGGAGGCCCGGTACCCGGCACGCCGTCTTTTGGGCGTGAATGATGAGGTGGAAACCATCACCCGTGACACGCTGTTGCGCTGGCTGTCGGAGTGAAATTTGTGCCACGGACGGCACAAAACCCAACGCTGCCTCCCTTTTCCCTCTGATGGCAACCTTTCGTTATGAACGCACAACTAACCGAAATCATGCGCCTTATCACCAACCTGATCCGCACCGGCACCGTAACCGAAGTGGACCGGGAAAACTGGCTGTGCCGGGTGAAAGTGGGCGAGCTTGAAACCAACTGGATTAACTGGCTGACATTGCGCGCAGGTGGTGCCCGTACATGGTGGTGCCCGTCGCCGGATGAGCAGGTGGTGGTGCTGAGTATGGGCGGCAATCTGGAAACCGCTTTTGCCTTACCTGCGATCTATTCCAACCAGTTCGCGCCGCCGTCGGACTCAGTGGACGGCTGCGTAACGGAATACCCGGACGGTGGCTGGTTTGAATATGAACCCGCGACCGGCCGCTGGCATGTGCGGGGCATCAAATCCATGGTGATCGAGGCTGCAGATAACATAACCCTGAAAACGGGGGAATTTGTGGTGGAAGCAAGCAACACGCGCATAAACAGCGAAGTGGTGATCAATGGCGGCGTCACCCAGGGCGGCGGCGCCATGAGTTCTAACGGGATCGTAGTCGATAAACACGGTCATACCGGCGTTAAGTCCGGCGGTGATACATCGGGAGGTCCGGTATGACGCTGTATATCGGCATGAGTCAGGGCAACGGCAGGGCCATTACCGACACGGACCACCTGCGCCAGTCGGTCCGGGATATTCTGCTGACCCCGCAGGGGAGCCGCATTGCCCGGCGGGAATACGGCTCGCTTCTGTCTGAACTGATAGACCAGCCGCAGAACCCGGCGCTGCGCCTGCAGGTTATGTCTGCGGTCTATGTGGCTCTGAGTCGCTGGGAGCCACGGCTTACCCTGGATTCCATCACCATAAACAGCAGTTTTGATGGTTCGATGGTGGTTGAGCTTACCGGGCAGCGTGATAACGGCGCGCCGGTTTCACTTTCGGTATCAACAGGAGCAGACAATGGCAGTCATTGACCTTTCCCAGCTGCCCGCCCCGCAGATAGTGGATGTGCCGGAGTTTGAAACGCTGCTAAACGAACGGAAAGCCGCGTTTGTAGCCCTTTATCCGGCAGACGAGCAGGACGCGGTAAGGCGCACGCTTGAGCTGGAGTCTGAACCCGTGACCAAGCTCCTGCAGGAAAATGCGTATCGTGAAATCCTCCTGCGTCAGCGCATTAACGAGGCGGCGCAGGCGGTCATGGTGGCTTATTCCATGGGGAGTGATCTCGATCAGTTGGCCGGTAACTGCAACGTAAAACGTCTGACGGTTATACCTGCAGATAACGACGCGGTACCGCCGGTTGCTGCCGTGATGGAAAGTGATGAGGCTCTGCGACAGCGTGTTCCTGCAGCTTTTGAAGGGCTGTCAGTTGCAGGCCCAACGGGAGCTTATGAGTTTCACGCTAAAAGCGCTGACGGGCGAGTGGCTGACGCCAGCGCAACTAGCCCGGCCCCGGCGGAGGTGGTGCTTACCGTGCTGAGCCGTGAGGGCGACGGAACGGCTGCGGCGGATCTGCTGGCTGTGGTTGAACAGGCGCTTAACAGTGAGAACGTGCGGCCGGTTGCTGACCGTCTGACGGTGCGCAGCGCTGAAATCATTCCGTACAGCGTGGATGCGACGATCTTTCTTTACCCGGGGCCAGAAGCTGAGCCGGTGATGGAGGCGGCAAAAGCCAGCCTGCAGAAATATATCGCCAGCCAGACGAGGCTGGGGCGCGATATTCGCCGCAGTGCTATTTATGCCGCGCTGCATGTTGAAGGTGTGCAGCGTGTTGAACTGGCCTCGCCGCTCGCTGATGTGGTGCTGGATAAGACACAAGCCGCTTCATGTACGGAATGGAGCGTAACCAACGGGGGAACGGATGAATAGTCTGCTTCCTCCTGGTTCATCGCCGCTTGAGCGCCGCCTGGCGCAGACCTGCAGCGGAATTTCCGATCTGCAGGTGCCGCTGCGGGATTTATGGAACCCGGCAACATGCCCGGTCAAGTTTCTGCCGTATCTGGCGTGGGCCTTTTCGGTTGATCGCTGGGACGAAGGATGGGCGGAGGGCGTGAAGCGCCGCGTGGTGCAGGATGCGTTCTATATCCATCAGCACAAAGGCACAACCAGCGCGGTGCGGCGTGTGGTGGAGCCGTTCGGCTTTCTGATCCGCATCATTGAATGGTGGCAGACCGGCGAGGCGCCGGGCACGTTTCGCCTGGATATCGGAGTGCAGGACCAGGGCATAACAGAGGAAACCTATCTGGAGCTGGAGCGCCTGATTGGTGACGCCAAACCCTGCAGTCGGCATCTGATCGGCATGTCCATAAACCTGCAGACGAGCGGGCCATATTTTGTGGGAGCTGCCACTTACACTGGCGAAGAAATCACGATTTACCCGTATATCAACGAAACCATCATTTCCGGTGGCACTGCTTACGAGGGCGGCGCCGTCCATGTTATCGACACAATGAGAGTGAACCCATGAGCGCAAAATTTTATACCCTGCTGACGGATATTGGCGCGGCGAAACTGGCAAGCGCTGCCGCGCTCGGTGTGCCGCTGAAAATTACCCAGATGGCGGTGGGGGATGGCGGCGGCGTGCTTCCAACTCCCAGCGCACAACAGACGAAGCTGGTTTCCGAAAAGCGGCGCGCTGACCTGAACATGCTTTACATCGATCCGCAGAACAGTAGCCAGATTATTGCTGAGCAGGTGATTCCTGAAACGGAGGGCGGTTGGTGGATTCGTGAGGTTGGGCTGTTTGATGAAACGGGCGCGCTGATCGCCGTGGGGAACTGCCCGGAGAGCTATAAGCCGCAGCTGGCAGAGGGAAGCGGCCGCACGCAGACAGTGCGCATGGTACTGATTACCAGCAGCACCGATAACATTACGCTGAAAATTGATCCGTCCGTAGTGCTGGCTACCCGAAAATATGTGGATGACAAGGTGCTGGAACTAAAGGTGTATGTAGATGAGCTGATGGCGGCGCATCTTGCAGCAGCTGATCCACATACGCAATATGCTCCAAAAGCCAGCCCTACGTTTACCGGCACCCCAAAAGCACCGACTGCAGCTGCAGGTAACAATACCACTCAGCTTGCCACAACTGCGTTTGTGCAGGCGGCTCTGATCGCCCTGGTGAATGGTGCCCCGGCTACGCTGGACACGCTGAAAGAAATTGCTGCGGCTATCAACAACGATCCTAATTTCAGCACCACCATTAATAACGCGCTTGCACTCAAAGCCCCACTGGCAAGCCCGGCCCTGACCGGAACGCCGACAGCCCCCACGGCTGCGCAGACTGTCAACAATACGCAAATAGCCACTACTGCTTTCGTAAAATCAGCTGTGGCTGCGCTTGTTGGCTCATCACCTGCGGCGCTTGATACCCTGAACGAGCTGGCGGCGGCGTTAGGAAACGATCCTAACTTTGCAACTACCATGACAAATGCGCTGGCAGGCAAACAGCCTCTTGATAGCACGCTGACAACGTTGTCTGGAAAAACAGCTGATGGGATTATCGAATACCTTGGTTTAGGAAATGCCGCCAGTCGGAACGGTATCACGGGGCTTTTGTCCGGTAGCGGGTATCTGAAAATCCCTTTTCTTAATGGCGCGACAGAAAGAACATTCATCCTCCAATGGGGGTCGGTATCGAATAGTGGATCTGGCACTACAGGTAGCGCGACTTTTCCCATTGTTTTTCCTTCCGCGATTATAGGTGGGGCTTTTGGGCCTTTAGATACTGAAAATGGAGGATTTAGTGTTTCTTTCAGCACGAGGTCTGTGTCAGGGTTTACTGCTATTTTTCGTGACGTGTCCAACGCACCATATCCACATGTACCAACACGCCTACAGTCGTCTACTTATTTAGTTTTTGGGTATTAATTATGAGCAATTATATCTACAGTCCTTCCCTGAATCTTTTTTATGATGCAGATCTTGAGGAGACATATAAAGAGACTCACAGCTGGCCTGACGATGGTCTAAATGTAACAGACGAGATTTTTTCAATTTTCACAGGTGCAGCCCCGGAAGGTAAAGTCAGGATCTGCGGTGAAGATAACCAGCCAGCCTGGGGAGATATTCCGCCACCAACGCATGATGAGCTTGTGTCCGCAGCTGAGGCGGAAAAACAATCACGTATTGAACAGGCCAATGACTACATAAACAGTAAGCAATGGCCCGGAAAAGCGGCGATTGGACGCCTGAGAGATGATGAACTGGCTCAATACAATGTATGGCTTGATTATCTCGATGCGCTGGAGGTAGTCGATACCAGCACTGCACCTGATATTAACTGGGCTATTCCTCCATCACTGTAACATCAATCAAAACAGGCTCGCCTTTCTCATTGGCGGCGAGCATTTTTCCTTCCGGTATCTCAGTTGTTTTGAAAAACCAGTTATCATCCGGCAATTCAATTGCATCTGTGATGTCATGAAAGCCTGGAATAACTTCGGTCAGCGTTCTCGGATTAAACAGGCGCATAATAAACTCTCCAGGAGAAACCATTACTTGATGGATTACCCGTTGCGGACATTGTGCAACGGGCTTTGAAGCCAGCTTTTGTTGTTAATGAGTCAATGATCATAGATGTATGGGTAGAATTGACCGCAGACCCAGAATCCCCGGAGAGGCGTTCAGCGATGCTGATATAACGTGTCAAGTCAGGTAACTCTATCGGGTAATTAACTGTGGCTAAGCCATTATCTATGGTTACGCCATATCCCATCATCTCAATGGCACCATCAGACCATATCACCCACACACCGTTTGCGTTCCGGCCTCGACTCGTTACGAATTTAGCTCCTCCTAAACCAAGGTTTTTTATCCACCACGGTCATGATTGTCCGTGGTGGCCATTCTCTGCAGTACAGTCAGAAATGACCATGCTCGATAAAATGGTGGCATCAATCACCACTTTTTTATGGGCGAAAAATCATGCAAATAGGTTACGTAAGGGTGTCAACAAATGACCAAAACACAGCGTTACAACGAAATGCGCTGGAGTGCGCAGGATGTGAGCTGATATTTGAGGATAAAATAAGCGGTAAAACCTCTGATCGTCCGGGGCTTAAGAAGGTCCTGCGCACGCTCTCCGAAGGGGACACGCTGGTAGTCTGGAAGCTGGACAGGTTGGGCAGGAGTATGCGGCATCTTGTTACTCTGATCGAAGACCTGCGAGGGAGGGGAGTAAATTTCCGCAGCCTGACAGATAGCATTGATACATCAACTCCGATGGGGCGTTTCTTTTTCCATGTTATGGGTGCCTTGGCAGAAATGGAGCGAGAGCTGATCGTAGAGCGAACCCGTGCCGGACTGGCAGCGGCCAGACAGCAAGGACGTATCGGTGGCAGGCGGCCAAAACTGACAGAGCAGCAATGGGCGCAGGTCGGGCGACTGCTTGAGGCAGGGGAAAGCAGGAAGCGCGTTGCACTAATTTTTGATGTTGGTATATCTACACTGTACCGAAAATTTCCTGCGGCATTGTATGGATAACAGGACAATGCAGCAAAGCTGTCTACAAAGTTGATTCACTTCACCATAGGGCGAAACCTAAACACCGGAGGGTTCGCCGTATGGCTCAGGATTATCACCACGGTGTGCGCGTCGTTGAGGTCAACGATGGCACCCGCCCCATTTCAACAGTAAGCACGGCAATTGTCGGTATGGTCTGTACTGGCGATGATGCAGATGCGTCCGTGTTCCCCCTCAATAAGCCGGTCCTGCTCACCGACGTGCTGACCGCCAGCGGTAAAGCAGGCGAGTCCGGCACGCTGGCTCGCTCGCTGGATGCAATTGCCGACCAGGCTAAACCCGTGACCGTTGTTGTGCGCGTTGCACAGGGTGAAACCGAAGCGGAAACAACTTCCAACATTATCGGCGGCGTGACAACTGACGGTAAAAAAACGGGCATGAAAGCGCTGTTATCTGCGCAGTCCCAGCTCGGCGTTAAGCCGCGCATTCTTGGCGTGCCGGGGCATGACACGCAGGCGGTTGCCACTGAGCTGCTGAGCGTGGCGCAGAGTCTGCGCGGCTTCGCCTATCTGTCAGCCTACGGCTGCAAAACGGTAGAGGAGGCCATTGCCTACCGCGCTAATTTCAGCCAGCGCGAGGGGATGCTGATCTGGCCTGATTTCATCAGTTTTGACACCGTGCTGAACGCTGACGCAACGGCTTACGCCTCAGCCCGTGCGCTTGGCCTGCGTGCCAAAATTGACGAACAGACCGGCTGGCACAAATCCCTGTCCAACGTAGGCGTGAACGGCGTCACCGGCATTTCTGCTGATGTGTTCTGGGATTTGCAGGACCCGGCAACCGATGCGGGGCTGCTGAACCAGAATGATGTCACCACGCTGATCCGCAAAGACGGTTTCCGCTTCTGGGGTTCCCGCTGCCTCGGTGACGATCCTCTGTTTGCCTTTGAAAACTACACCCGCACCGCTCAGGTACTGGCTGACACCATCGCAGAAGCGCACATGTGGGCGGTGGATGGCGTGCTTAACCCGTCGCTGGCCCGCGACATTATCGAAGGTATTCGCGCCAAACTGCGCAACCTGAAAACGCAGGGCTACATCATCGGCGCCGACTGCTGGCTGGATGAGTCCGTAAACGATAAAGATTCCCTGAAAGCCGGGAAGCTCACTATCGATTACGACTATACGCCGGTACCGCCTCTGGAAAACCTGATGCTGCGCCAGCGCATCACCGATCAGTATCTGCTGGATTTCTCCAGCCAGGTCAGCGCGTAAGGGGACAATATGGCTTTACCACGCAAGTTAAAACACCTGAACCTGTTTAACGACGGGAATAACTATCAGGGGATCGTTGAGTCCCTGACCCTGCCTAAATTCGGCCGCAAGTTTGAAAAGTATCGCGGCGGCGGTATGCCCGGTTCGGCTGATGTTGATCTGGGGCTGGATGATGGCGCGCTGGACACGGAATTTTCAATTGGTGGCACTGAACTGCTGTTATTCAAACAGATGGGTAAAGCCACTGTTGACGGTATCCAGCTGCGTTTCACCGGCTCCATTCAGCGTGACGATACCGGCGAAGTGCAGGCCGTTGAGCTGGTTGTGCGCGGGCGACATAAAGAAGTCGATTCCGGCGAATGGAAAACCGGCGAGAGCAACACCACAAAAGTCAGCAGCACCAACAGCTACGCGAAGCTGACTATTAACGGCGAGGTGCTCTATGAGGTTGATGTGATCAACATGATTGAAATCGTTGATGGCGTGGACCTGATGGAAGAACACCGCAACGCCCTGGGCCTCTGATCTACTTTAAAGGCGCGGGCAGCCGCGCCAGTACCTTATTAACAGGAAATGACAATGAGCGAACAACAGACTGAAAAAACCGTACAGCTGGACACCCCAATCAAACGCGGTAAAACCGAAATTGCCGAAATTGTGCTGCGTAAGCCGCAGTCCGGCGCGCTGCGTGGCACCCGTCTGCAAGCGATCATGGATATGGACGTCGGCGCGATGATGACGATTATTCCCCGCATCTCCACGCCCGCGCTGACCGCTCAGGAAATGGCTGAAATGGACCCAGCCGATCTCACCGCGCTGTCGGTTGAGGTGGTCACTTTTTTGTTGAAGAAATCGGTGCTTGCCGGTTTGCCGACAGCCTGACGGTAGAAGACCTGGTGGCTGATATCGCCACCATTTTTCACTGGCCGCCGTCCGTCACTGACGTTATGCCGCTGACCGAAGTGCTGGAGTGGCGGCATAAAGCGATTCAGAGAAGCGGGGCCAGCGATGAGTGACACTAACCTGCGTTTGCAGGTAATTCTAAATGCGGTTGATAAGCTCACCCGCCCATTCCGATCAGCGCAGGCCAGCTCTAAAGAGCTGGCTACCGCCATTCAGCAAAGCCGCGCAAGATTAAAAGAACTGGACGCCCAGGCGGGCCGTATTGACGGTTTCCGCAAGGCAAGCAAGCAGTTGGCCATCACCGGCAACAGTCTTAAAGCCGCACGCGAAGAAGCGGCGAAGTTTGCCACGCAGTTCTCTGCTACTAACCGCCCGACGGCGGCGCAGGCTCGTCTGCTTGAGCAGGCAAAAAACCGCGTTAACGAGCTGCAGAGCAAATACAACGGCCTGCGTCAGTCGGTGCAGCGTCAGCGTCTTGCGCTCAATGAGGCCGGGCTGGACACAAAAAAGCTGAGCAGTGCGCAGCGTGAGCTTCGGCAGAATGCCGATGAAACCCGGCAGGCGCTGGACCGACAGCAGAAATCCCTTAAACGCCTGGGCGAGCAGCAGGCTCGAATGAACGCCATCCGCGATCAGTATTCGCGGCGCCTTGAGGTGCGGGATCGTATCGCGGGCGCCGGAGCAACGACTACTGCCGCCGGGCTGGCGCTGGGCGCGCCGGTTATGGCTGCCGTTAAAAGCTATGCCAGCATGGAAGATGCGATGAAAGGCGTGGCAAAGCAGGTTAACGGGCTGCGGGACGACAACGGCAACCGAACAAAACAGTTTTACGACATGCAGGATGCCATCAAGGCCGCCAGTGAACAGCTGCCGATGGAGAATGGCGCCATCGACTATGCCGCGCTGGTTGAAGGTGGCGCCCGCATGGGCGTGACAAACCAGAACGATTCTTACGAAGACCAGAAGCGTGACCTGCTGGCCTTTGCATCCACTGCAGCAAAGGCCGCAACGGCATTCGAGCTGCCCGCTGATGAGCTGGCGGAGGGGCTGGGGAAAATCGCGCAGCTGTATAAAGTGCCGACCCGTAATATTGAACAGCTGGGCGATGCCCTGAACTACCTGGACGATAACGCCATGTCTAAGGGCGGCGATATCATCAATGTGCTGCAGCGCATGGGGGGGGGGGCCGACCGGCTTGATTTCCGCAAGGCGGCCGCGCTGGGTTCCACCTTCCTGTCTCTGGGTGCCGCGCCTGAAATTGCCGCCAGCGCATCAAATGCGATGGTGCGCGAACTGTCGATTGCGACCATGCAGAGCAAGCGGTTCATGGAAGGTATGGATCTGCTGAAACTCAATCCAGAAGAGATTGAAAAGCAGATGACAAAGGACGCAATGGGGACCATTCAGCGCGTGCTGGAGAAGGTCAACAAGCTGCCGCAGGATAAACGCCTGTCCGCCATGACGATGATATTTGGTAAGGAGTTTGGCGACGATGCGGCGAAGCTTGCAAACAACCTGCCGGAGCTGCAGCGACAGCTGAAACTCACCTCAGGCACTGAGGCTAACGGCTCCATGCAGAAAGAATCCGATATCAATAAGGATTCACTTTCCGCGCAGTGGTTGCTTGTTAAAACGGGCGCGCAGAACGCTTTCAGTAGCCTGGGTGAAACCCTGCGCCAGCCGCTGATGGATATCATGGGGTACGTCAAAAGCGTTACCGGGGCACTGCGTCGATGGGTTGAGGCTAACCCGCAGCTGGCGGGCACGCTGATGAAAGTGGCTGCAGCCACAGCTGCGATCACCGTTGTGCTCGGCACGCTGGCGGTGGCCGTGGCTGCCGTGCTGGGGCCGCTGGCGGTGATCCGTTTTGGCCTGTCCGTGCTGGGTGTAAAAACACTCCCCTCCGTTATGTCTGCAGTGACCCGCACCGGCGGCGCGCTGTCCTGGCTGGCAAATGCGCCGCTTTCCCTGTTGCGCCGTGGCCTGGCTGCATCCGGCAGCAGCGCCGGATTGCTGGCGTCTCCCCTTAACTCCCTGCGCCGTTCTGCCGGGCTGGCTGGCAATGCGCTGAAAGCGCTGGCCGGTGCGCCGCTTGCTGTCCTTCGCGGCGGAATGTCTGGTATTCGCAACATTATCGGCATGGTAATGAATCCGCTGGCCGCGTTGCGCGGGGGATTATCCGCAGCGGGTGGCGTGCTGCGTTTTCTGGCGTCCGGCCCGCTGGCCCTCCTTCGCGTTGCGCTGTACGGGATTTCTGGATTGCTGGGCGCCCTGCTTAGTCCGATAGGGCTCGTTGTGGCGGCGCTGGCTGGCGTGGCGCTGGTTGTCTGGAAATACTGGCAGCCGATAAGCGCATTTTTAGGCGGAGTGGTTGAAGGATTCAAAGCTGCAGCTGCGCCTATCAGTGCGGCGTTTGAGCCACTGCAGCCTGTTTTCCAGTGGATAGGTGACAAGGTCCAGGCATTGTGGGGCTGGTTTACTGATCTGCTGACGCCGGTTAAATCCACCTCTGCAGAGCTGCAAAGCGCGGCGTCGATGGGGCGGCAGTTTGGGGAGGCGCTGGCGGCAGGGCTGAACATGGTCATGCACCCGCTGGATTCGCTTAAATCGGGCGTGTCCTGGCTGCTTGAAAAACTTGGCATTGTCAGCAAGGAAGCGGCCAAAGCGAAGCTTCCTGAGCAGGTCACGCGGCAGCAACCAGCCACGGTAAACACAGACGGTAAAGTGGTGCTGCCGCCTGGCGGATTCCCGCCGATGGGTTTTGCTGGCATGTACGACAGCGGCGGTACCATTCCGCGCGGCCAGTTCGGCATCGTGGGTGAGAATGGCCCAGAGATCGTAAACGGGCCCGCCAATGTCACCGGCAGGAAACGGACTGCTGATCTGGCGAGGGTAGCGGCAACGCTCAATCCTTCCCGGACGGAACCGGTCAGCGCTAAACAACGTCCTGAACGCGGGATAGTTCTGCCGCCTGATAGTGTGAACGGTCCGGCAAATATTCCGGTAATCAATCGCACTACTGAACTGGTGAAACTGGCGGCAACAGTAAGCCCCGTTCGTGATGTAACAGCCAGCCCGGAGCAACGGCCTGAAAGCAGGTTAATACTGCCTCCTGAGATTGTTAACGCCCCGGTAAAACTTCCTGGTCGGGATCGTGCTGCGGAGCTGGCTGATATCGCTGCTGCCGTCATGCCAGCACCGGCCATTATGGAAATCACGGATAACAGGGCTGACCCGATGGCTATGCGCCAGAAGGTGTTCGCTTCCGTGGTCGCTGGCGTAATGGGCCTGGCGGCTGCCCCGGCAGAAGCCGCACCACTTCATCCGTACAGTGTGCCTGTCAGGACGCAACCGGCGCCGTCGCCGAAGGAAGAGAGACAGCCGCAGGTAATTAAGTACGAGATAAGCGCGCCAATTCATATTGTCGCGCAGCCAGGGCAAAGCGCGCAGGATATCGCCCGCGAGGTGGCCCGGCAGCTTGATGAGCGTGAGCGCAGGGCCAGGGCAAAAACACGCAGTAATTTCAGTGATCGAGGGGGTTACGAATAATGATGATGGTGCTGGGGTTGTACGTATTCATGCTGCGAACAGTGCCCTATCAGGAGCTGCAGTATCAGCGCAGCTGGCGGCACGCAGCCAACAGCCGGGTTAACCGGCGCCCGTCAACGCAGTTTCTTGGACCGGATAACGATACGCTTACTCTGTCCGGTGTCCTGCTGCCGGAGATTACCGGCGGCAGGTTGTCTTTGCTGGCGCTGGAGCAGATGGCGGAGCTGGGAAAAGCCTGGCCTCTGATTGAGGGGAGCGGGACGATTTACGGCATGTTTGTGATCGAGAGTCTGAGCCAGACAAAAACAGAATTTTTTGAGAGCGGTATGCCCCGGCGCATCGAATTTTCGCTGAGCCTGAAACGGGTGGATGAGTCGCTGTCTGATATGTTCGGCAGCCTCAGCGACCAGCTCAGTAATTTGCAGGAATCTGCCACCTCTGCGATAGGCAATATGAAAAATACGGTTGGAGGGTTACTGCAGTGAATTTCAGCTCTGATCTCCTGAACCTGAACAGCAAAACTCCCGGTTTCAGTATCATCATTGAAGGTAAAGATGTGACTACCGTGCTGGATGCGCGCCTGATGAGTCTGACGCTGACGGATAACCGGGGCTTTGAAGCGGACCAGCTTGATCTGGAACTGGACGACTCGGACGGGCTAATCGTTCTGCCGCGTCGGGGGGCCATTATTCAGTTTGCGCTGGGGTGGAAAGGTCAGCCGCTTTTTCCGAAAGGGGCGTTTACTGTCGATGAGATTGAGCACAGCGGCGCGCCTGATCGTCTCACAATCCGCGCGCGTAGTGCAGATTTCCGTGAAACCCTGAATACGCGGCGTGAAAAGTCCTGGCACCAGACAACGGTGGGCGAAGTTGTGAAGGAAATCGCGGGCAGGCATAAATTAAAGATGGCGCTGGGAAAGGACCTGTTGGACAAGCCTGTCGATCATCTTGACCAGACTAATGAAAGCGACGCCAGCTTTTTGATGAAGCTGGCGCGGCAGTATGGGGCGATAGCCTCAGTTAAGGACGGCAATCTGTTGTTTATCCGCCAGGGGCAGGGCAGAACGGCAAGCGGTAAGCCGCTGCCGGTTATCACCATCACCCGCCAGGCTGGTGACGGTCATCGTTTTACCCTGGCTGATCGCGATGCCTATACGGGGGTAATTGCCAGCTGGCTCCATACCCGTGAGCCAAAGAAAAAAGAGACAGCAAAGGTTAAGCGCCGTCGAAAGAAAACCACTGCGGCAAAGGAGCCGGAAGCAAAACAGGGAGATTACCTGGTTGGGACGGATGAAAACGTGCTGGTACTCAACAGAACTTATGCAAACCGCAGTAATGCAGAGCGAGCGGCAAAGATGCAGTGGGAGCGCCTGCAGCGCGGGGTTGCAACATTCTCCCTGCAGCTCGCAGAGGGAAGGGCTGATCTGTATACCGAAATGCCGGTGAAGGTGAGCGGCTTTAAACAGCCCATTGATGATGCCGAATGGACCATTACCACGCTGACGCATAGTGTCAATGCAGATAATGGTTTCACTACGACTCTGGAGCTTGAGGTAAAGATAGATGATTTAGAAATGGAATGATAATGTTCACAAAATGGATGTTCGTGTATCATTATGGGATTGCGGGTAATGACTTGGGGAGAAACGGATATGATGAATTGTCCGAAATGCGGACACGCGGCACATACTCGCAGTAGCTTTCGTGTATCAGATAATACGAAAGAGCGTTATTGCCAGTGCCAAAACATAAACTGTGGAACCACTTTTGTTACTCATGAAACCGTAGTGCGCTTTATCGTAACTCCCGGACAGGTCGATCATGTGCCTCCGCACCCTCTAAACAGTGGTCAGGGACACATGAATTTTTGACAAACTAACCCGCTTCGGCGGGTTTTTTATTGGTGGCAGCTTATTTCCTGCTGCCATTTTGCTGCCAATGATGAAACTATAAACAAAAAAGCCACTCATGTGAGTGGCTTAATCATATGATTCTAAAGCTAAAATTTGGTGGCCCCTGCTGGACTTGAACCAGCGACCAAGCGATTATGAGTCGCCTGCTCTAACCACTGAGCTAAGGGGCCGTGGCGGTGAATTATAGAGGAACTCCCTTCAGCAATCCAGCCATTCACACCTGCCTGCTGTTTTTATAAACAATGCATAATCAATCCTTTATACTTCCATAAGGATGTATCAATGGGAGTAGAGATGATCAACGATATTCTGGCCCCGGGCTTGCGGGTGGTGTTTTGCGGGATTAACCCGGGGAAGTCCTCGGCGCACACCGGTTTTCACTTTGCCCATCCGGGGAATCGCTTCTGGAAGGTTATCTACCAGGCCGGGTTTACCGACAGGCTACTGAAGCCTGAAGAGGAGCAGCACCTGCTGGATACGCGCTGCGGGATTACCATGCTGGTCGAGCGGCCCACGGTACAGGCGAGTGAGGTGAACCTGCATGAACTGCGCAGCGGTGGGCGGGAGCTGATTAAGAAGATTGAAGATTATCAGCCGGCAGCGCTGGCCATCCTGGGCAAGCAGGCTTACGAACAGGCGTTCAGTCAGCGCGGTGCGCAGTGGGGCAAACAGGCCATCACCATTGGCGTCACGCAGGTGTGGGTGCTGCCGAACCCGAGCGGGCTTAACAGGGCAACGCTGGATAAGCTGGTGGAGGCGTATCGGGAACTGGATGAGGCCCTGGTTGTGCGTGGGCTGTAGGGCGGTGTTTCCTTGTCCCTGAGGGGCGGAGAAAATGCAAAAAAAAAGCTCCCCAAAGGGAGCTTTTTCACTGACAGGATCGATTAATCGTCCAGGAAGCTACGCAGTACTTCAGAGCGGCTTGGATGGCGCAGTTTACGCAGCGCCTTCGCTTCGATCTGACGGATACGTTCGCGGGTAACGTCGAACTGTTTACCCACTTCTTCCAGCGTGTGGTCGGTGTTCATATCGATACCGAAACGCATACGCAGCACTTTTGCTTCACGGGCGGTCAGGCCAGCCAGAACGTCGTGCGTTGCAGCACGCAGGCTCTCGGTCGTCGCAGAGTCCAGCGGCAGCTCGAGGGTGGTATCCTCGATGAAATCACCCAGATGCGAATCTTCATCATCACCGATTGGTGTTTCCATGGAGATTGGCTCTTTGGCGATCTTCAGCACTTTACGGATCTTGTCTTCCGGCATCAGCATGCGCTCAGCCAGCTCTTCTGGCGTTGGCTCGCGGCCCATCTCCTGCAGCATCTGGCGGGAGATACGGTTGAGCTTGTTGATGGTCTCAATCATATGCACCGGAATACGGATGGTGCGCGCCTGATCCGCGATAGAGCGGGTGATAGCCTGACGGATCCACCAGGTAGCATAGGTGGAGAACTTATAACCACGACGGTATTCAAACTTATCAACCGCTTTCATCAGACCGATGTTGCCTTCCTGAATCAGATCCAGGAACTGCAGGCCACGGTTGGTGTACTTCTTGGCGATAGAGATAACCAGACGCAGGTTCGCTTCAACCATCTCTTTCTTCGCACGGCGGGCTTTCGCTTCACCGATGGACATACGACGGTTGATGTCTTTAACCTGCTCAATGGTCAGGCCGGTCTCTTCTTCAATCTGATGCAGTTTCTGCAGGCCGCGGAACACGTCTTCTTTCACGTCATGCAGTTTTTCAGACCACGGCTTGTTCATCGCGATAGCCGCGTTGAACCAGGTTTCGCTGGTTTCGTTGCCGGTGAAGAGGGTGATGAAGTTCTTCTTCGGCATTTTGCACTGCTCAACGCACAGTTTCATGATGATGCGTTCCTGGGTACGTACGCGATCCATCATCACGCGCATGCTGTTAACCAGGTAGTCGAACTGTTTAGGCACCAGACGGAACTGTTTGAAGACTTCAGACAGTTTCAGGATCTCTTCCTGTGCGGCTGCGTGGCTGCGACCTTTTGCTTTGATGGTGTCACGCGTGACTTCGTACTGGGTACGCAGCTCGGCAAACTTCTCGCGCGCCAGTTCCGGGTCGATGCTGTTGTCATCATCGGCGGTGTCGTCGTCGGCATCTTCCTCATCTTCGTCTTCGTCATCATCCATCTCTTCCTGAGACAGTTCAGAACCCACGTGAGTGGCGGTCGGTGCCATATCTTCTTCAGCGTTCGGGTCGACAAAACCGGTGATCAGGTCAGACAGGCGCGCTTCTTCCGCTTCAACACGATCGTACTGCTCCAGCAGATAGGTGATCGCTTCAGGGTATTCGGCAACAGAGCACTGAACCTGGTTGATCCCGTCTTCGATGCGTTTCGCGATGTCAATTTCGCCTTCGCGGGTCAACAGTTCAACGGTACCCATTTCGCGCATGTACATGCGGACCGGGTCAGTGGTACGCCCGATTTCAGATTCCACGCTGGACAGGACCTGTGCAGCAGCTTCTTCCGCATCTTCGTCAGTGTTGTTGGAGGTTTCAGCCAGCAACAGATCATCGGCATCAGGTGCTTCTTCCATCACCTGAATACCCATGTCATTGATCATTTGGATGATGTCTTCGATTTGATCTGAATCGACGATATCTTCCGGCAGATGGTCATTGACCTCGGCATAGGTCAGATAGCCTTGCTCCTTACCGCGTTGGACAAGAAGTTTCAGCTGTGACTGCGGGTTTTGCTCCATAAGACGGTATCCACACTTAATTCGTTTGATTGGTGTCGGCGATGGGGCTGCCAACCTTTAAAGCGAGGGCGTACTTATATTTGTGCCGCTGCCTCTCAGTGCGGCTGCCGGGGGCTTCCCGATCGATATTCGGCACTTAAGCCGTTGAATTCATTTTTTTGCCAGCTCCTGGTTCAGCATCCAGAGTTCCCGGCGTTCTTCGCTGCTTAAGCCGTGTGTGCGCTCGCGAGCTATCAACTCTTCCTGGCGCAGCTCAAGCATCGAATCAAACATATGGTTGAGTGAGTCGGTGAACGTTTTTTCTGCAATGTCCTTATCTGCTATATCGTCCCACATCGACAGTTTTTCAAGGGTAGCAGCCTCTTTTGTGCCGCGATAATGTTCTAAAAGTTGTCCGGTGGTCAGACCTGGCTGAGACAAACAAGTGTTGACCAATTCTGAAAATAAGCCAAGCCCGGGCAATTTTTCGTGGTTCAAACCCGCCAGCGATGGCACTTGCGGAGCAAGTTCGGGGTTTTGAACCAGTAACCCTATCAGTATACGCATGGTTGTGCGTTTTAGCTGAGGCGCGGGACGAACCGCACCGTTTTCAGACTGTTTAGGCATTAAACGTTCAAGCTGGCTGTCATCCAGAATGCCGAGCTTGTTGCCTAGCTCCTGACGCAGATAGATGCGCAGCGTTTCGCCGGGCACCTGACTGATTAACGGCAGCGCCAGCGTGCTGAGCTGCGCGCGCCCGTCAGGGGTACTCAAATCGACCTGCGGCATCAGGCTGTTAAACAAAAACGTGGAGAGCGGCTGAGCCTGCTCCATCCGCGCTTCAAACGCCGCTTTGCCCTCTTTACGCACCAGCGTATCCGGGTCTTCACCGTCGGGCAGGAACATAAAGCGTAACTGACGCCCGTCGGTCATATAAGGCAGTGCGGTTTCCAGCGCACGCCAGGCGGCATCGCGCCCTGCACGGTCACCGTCGTAACAGCAGATGACATTGTTAGTCACCCTGTACAGCAGCTGAATGTGATCGGCTGTGGTCGAGGTGCCCAGAGATGCAACCGCATAGTTGATGTCGTACTGCGCCAGCGCGACGACATCCATATAGCCTTCGACGACCAGAAGGCGCGGAGGTTCCGCGTTATCCTTCAGCGCCTCATAAAGACCGTAAAGCTGGCGGCCTTTATGAAAAATATCGGTCTCCGGGGAGTTGAGGTACTTCGGCAGGGCATCACCCAGCACGCGACCACCAAAACCAATCACCCGGCCACGCTTGTCGCGGATCGGGAACATTACCCGTTCGCGGAAGCGGTCGTAGCTTCGTCCCAGGTCATTGGTGACCAGCATGCCGGCATCGATAAGAGACTTACGATCTTCGCTATTGCCGCCAAAACGCTTTAACACGTTGTCCCAGCCGGGCGGGGCGTAACCAATAGCGAAACGCGCAATCACATCGTCACTCAGTCCGCGCGCTGTCAGGTACTGACGCGCAGGCTCAGCAGCAGCGTGCTTAAGAGACTGTTGATAAAACGAGTTCAGACCATCCATCAGTTGGTACAGCGTCTGCCGTTGATGGCGCTCGATCTGGCTTGGTCCACTGCCTGCTTCATACGGCACTTCAAGGTTGTGCATCGCCGCCAGCTCTTCGACGGTTTCAACGAACTCGAGCTTGTCGTAGTTCATTAAAAAATCGACAGCATTACCGTGAGCACCACAGCCGAAGCAATGGTAAAACTGCTTTTCACCGTTTACGGTGAAGGAGGGGGTTTTTTCGTTATGGAAAGGACAGCACGCATGGTAGTTCTTGCCCTGCTTTTTCAGCTTTACCCGCGCGTCGATGAGATCGACGATGTCGGTTCTGGCTAGCAGGTCATTGATGAATACGCGTGGGATTCGTCCGGCCATATGCCCCAAAAATTTTAGTAACTCATAAACGAAAACAAGCCGCGCATTCCTTCCGGAAGCACGGCCTTACGACTACAACTCTGTCTGTCATTGAGGGCTGAAGCCCTCAACTGATTAGTACAGACGAGTACGGCGTGCGTTTTCGCGAGCCAGTTTCTTCGCGTGACGTTTCACAGCAGAAGCTTTAGCGCGCTTACGTTCGGTCGTTGGTTTTTCATAGAACTCACGACGACGAACTTCAGCCAGAACACCTGCTTTCTCGCATGAACGTTTGAAGCGACGCAGTGCAACGTCGAACGGCTCGTTTTCACGTACTTTAATTACCGGCATGTAACTCTCACCTTTGATAAATTCGGTTTGCCGCTGGCATCAACGCCAGCTTATTTCAAAATGGTGCGGAATTTTACTGCAAATGCTGCTGCTTTGTAAAGCACCGACGCGTTTTTGAAAGGGACTTTAATAAGGGTGAGGAGTATACACGAGGCTTCTTCCTGGGGCGAACAAAGTTTTACATCAATCCGCATTGGCCCTACACTGCGCGGTATTGAAACGAGGTAAAACAAGTCATGCGTGTACTGGGTATTGAAACATCCTGCGATGAGACCGGCATCGCCATTTACGACGACGAAAAAGGGCTTCTTGCCAACCAACTGTATAGTCAGGTGAAATTACACGCTGACTACGGCGGCGTCGTGCCTGAACTGGCTTCTCGTGACCACGTGCGTAAAACGGTTCCCCTGATTCAGGCGGCGCTGAAAGAAGCCGGGTTGAGCTCTACTGATATTGATGCTGTAGCGTATACCGCAGGCCCAGGCCTGGTGGGTGCGCTGCTGGTCGGCGCAACGGTGGGCCGTTCGCTGGCGTTCGCGTGGGATGTGCCGGCCATTCCGGTTCACCATATGGAAGGGCATCTTCTGGCACCGATGCTGGAAGATAATCCGCCTGCGTTTCCTTTTGTGGCGCTGCTGGTTTCAGGTGGCCATACCCAGCTGATTAGCGTAACGGGGATTGGCAAGTATGAGCTGCTCGGCGAGTCCATTGACGACGCAGCCGGTGAGGCCTTCGACAAAACGGCCAAACTGCTGGGTCTGGATTATCCTGGCGGTCCGATGCTCTCGAAAATGGCATCGCAGGGCACGGAAGGGCGTTTCGTCTTCCCGCGTCCGATGACTGACCGTCCAGGGCTGGATTTCAGCTTTTCCGGTCTGAAAACCTTCGCGGCCAATACCATTCGCAATAATGACGATAGCGAGCAGACCCGTGCTGATATCGCCCGTGCGTTCGAAGACGCGGTGGTCGATACCCTAATGATCAAATGCAAACGCGCCCTGGAAAAGACCGGCTTTAAGCGTCTGGTGATGGCCGGGGGCGTCAGCGCCAACCGCACGCTGCGTGCAAAACTCGCGCAGATGATGCAAAAGCGTGGTGGGGAAGTATTTTATGCCCGTCCGGAATTCTGTACCGATAACGGGGCGATGATCGCCTACGCGGGTATGGTACGTCTGAACGCTGGCGCGACCGCCGATCTGAGTGTCTCTGTACGTCCACGCTGGCCGCTGGCGGAGTTGCCGGAGGCGTAATGCCTGACCCTCTCCCGCCAGGGAGAGGGGATTTAAACGGTTACACCCGCAACATCCCTTTCTCTTCCAGAAATGTCACGATCGTTGCCAGTCCGTCGCCCGCCTTCAGATTGGTGAAGGTCCACGGGCGCTCGCCGCGCATGCGGTGGGTGTCACGCTCCATCACCTCCAGTGAGGCCCCCACATAGGGTGCCAGGTCGGTTTTGTTGATCACCAGAAAATCGGATTTGGTAATCCCTGGGCCGCCCTTACGCGGGATCTTCTCCCCTTCAGCGACGTCAATCACATAGATCGTCAGGTCAGCCAGCTCCGGGCTGAAGGTGGCGCTCAGGTTGTCACCGCCGCTTTCAACGAAGATCAGGTCCAGATTGCCGAACTTTTCGCTTAACGCTTCCACTGCCGCCAGGTTCATTGAGGCATCTTCCCGGATTGCGGTATGCGGGCAGCCGCCCGTCTCCACGCCCACGATGCGCTCTGGCTCAAGGGCGCCCGCTTCGGTGAGAATGCGCTGATCCTCTTTGGTGTAGATATCGTTAGTCACCACTGCCAGGTGATAGGTGTCGCGCATTGCTTTGCAGAGTGCTTCCAGTAACGCGGTTTTACCCGACCCCACCGGGCCGCCCACGCCCACGCGCAGGGGATGTTTGTAATCAGCCATGTTGTCTCCTCAGGAACGGAATAATCGTGAATATTGTGTTTCGTGGCGCGCAGAGGCGATGGCCGACAGCGGCGTTGCCGCACCCAGCGCGTCGTCGCCACGCAAAAAAGCCGGTTCAAGCCCGGCGGCAAAGTGGTCGCTCAGGTCGATAATCAGCTGCTGCGCCGTCTGTTGCCCGAACGGCACCAGCTTGACGCCCGCCATGACCGCGCTCTCAATCCAGCTGTAGCCCAGGCTCAGGGCCAGCTCTTGGGCGCTAATGCCCCAGCGTACTCCGAGCCACGCCATGCCGCTGAGCTGGCTTTGCATAAACAGCGTCCGCCACTCTGCCGGACAGTCCGGCTCCCAGCTTTTGAGCAGGCGCGTAAAGGCCGCCCCGCGGTTGCGTTCCTCTTCACGCAGTTCACGCGTTTCCCGGCAGGCGAGAAGGTAGGCCGTCCAGCGTGTTGCCGTCGCCAAATCGTTTTGCTCGCACGCCTGATAAAGTCGGGAAAACAGCGGCAGGTCGACACAGAAAAAGCTCTGCTCCATCTGCAGGATCTGCCAGTTTTTGAACGCCTCAGCATCGGGGACCCAGCCTGCTTCTACGGCCCACTCCAGCCCCTGCGACCAGGTGAATGACCCGACCGGAAGGCTGCTGCTGGAGAGCTGCATCAGGCGCAGCCGCTGGCGGACGTGCTCCATCAGCCCATCAGCGCCAGCAGCGCAGAGACAATCAGCCCGCCACCAAAGGTTTTACGTAACCCGTCGTGACGGCGCAGCAGCAACCCGGCGGCGAAGCTGGCGCACAGCACCGTGGCACTGGCAAACATAAAGCCGCTGGTGAAGAGCCAGAAGTTGTGGCCAGACATCTCTACCCCGTGCGCCCAGCCGTGGAACATAGCCAGCGCCGGCACGGCCAACAGCAGGCGATTTTCGGTTTTAAACATCATCGCGCCGCAGACCGCCAGCGAGGCGATAATCAGCATTTCCATGCCGCTAAAGCCGCCAAGCAGGCTGCCTGCAACGGCCCCGGCCAGCATCATGCCGAGAGTGGCAAGAGGCAGCAGCAGCTTGCGCCCGCTCAGGGCCGAAAGTACGCCCGCACCGGTTAGCATCAGCAGATGATCAAGACCCGTCAGCGGATGGAAAAAACCGGCCTGAAAGCTGTCTGTGCCGTGTCCGGGATGCGCCAGGGCAGGAAGAGAAAAGGCCAGCAGTAGCAGAGGTAAAAACGTACGCATGATGAATCCTTAATGTGAATGAGCGTGAGAGTGACTATGACTATGACTATGACTATGGCTGTGGGCATCGCTGGTATACGCCCCTGCTTCCGGTTCAAACGGGAGGGTGGCAAATGTCACCTCGAGCCCGAACTGGCGCAGCATGTCATCGAGCACATGATCGTGGTGGTAGCGCAGCTCGCCGGGCATGATCTGCAGCGGCACGTGGCGGTTGCCGAGGTGGTAGCAGGCGCGGGCGAGCAGGAACGGATCGTCGCAGCGCACCACGGAGACCGATTCCGGCGCGGCGATCACCTCGATCACCTCGCTGCCGTCGTCAGTGGTCAGCAGATCCCCCCCGCGCAGCAGCAGGCCGCGCGGCAGCATCAGCCCGGCTTCGCGACCGTCATTCAGCGCCACGCGGGCACGGCTTTTTACCCGGACATCAATCGGCAGCGTGACGCTGGCGGTTATCGGATGGGCATGGTCAAGGCGTTGGGTCAGGTAGATCATCGTCACTCCTTAAAACAGGAAATAGCGTTGGGCCATCGGCAGAACGTCTGCCGGCTCGCTGGTAATGAGCTCGCCATCAACGCGAACCTCGTAAGTTTGTGCGTCAACGGTGATGTTGGGCTGCAGGCTGTTGTGGATCATGTCGGCCTTTTTCACCGTGCGGCAGCCTTTTACGACGGCTATGCCGCTCTGCAGGCTGAGCTGGTGCGAAATGCCCTTCGCATCGGCAGCCTGGGAAACAAACGTCAGCCGTGTCGCATGGCGTGCGGCACCCAGCGTGCCAAACATCGGACGGTAATGGACCGGTTGCGGCGTTGGGATAGAGGCGTTGATATCCCCCATCGGCGCGCAGGCGATCATCCCGCCTTTCACAATGGTGGCGGGTTTGACGCCAAAGAACGCGGGGGACCAGACCACTAAATCCGCCAGTTTCCCGGCCTCAATCGAGCCCACTTCATGAGCAATCCCGTGGGTCAGCGCCGGGTTAATGGTGTATTTGGCGATATAGCGTTTCACGCGGAAATTATCGTTGTTCCCGGTCTCTTCCGGCAGTGCGCCACGCTGAACCTTCATACGGTGCGCCACCTGCCAGGTACGAATAATCACTTCGCCGACGCGACCCATTGCCTGGGAGTCGGACGAGGTCAGCGAGAAGGCACCGATATCGTGAAGGACATCTTCCGCGGCGATGGTCTCCCGGCGAATGCGTGATTCAGCAAAGGCCACATCCTCGGCGATATCCGGGTCGAGGTGGTGACACACCATCAGCATGTCGAGATGCTCGTCGATGGTATTCACCGTGTAGGGCAGCGTCGGGTTAGTGGAGGAGGGCAGAATATTCGGGTGCGCGCAGGCGGTAATAATATCCGGTGCATGTCCGCCGCCCGCCCCTTCCGTATGGAAGGTGTGAATGGTCCGTCCGCCGATAGCCGCCAGCGTGTCCTCAACAAACCCGGATTCGTTCAGCGTGTCGCTGTGCAGCGCCACCTGAATATCCATCTCCTCCGCCACCGCCAGTGAGCAGTTGATGGCGGCCGGCGTCGCGCCCCAGTCTTCGTGGATCTTCAGCCCGATGGCACCCGCTGCGATCTGCTCGCGCAGGGCATCAGGGTTGGAACCGTTACCTTTGCCAAGCAGGCCGATATTCACCGGTAGTGTATCGGCCGCCTGCAACATTCGCGCGATATACCAGGGCCCCGGCGTACAGGTCGTGGCGTTGGTGCCTGCCGCAGGGCCCGTGCCCCCGCCAATCATGGTGGTGACGCCAGAGACCAGCGCCTCTTCCGCCTGCTGCGGGCAGATCCAGTGGATGTGCGTGTCGATCCCGCCGGCGGTGACAATTTTCCCCTCGGCGGCGATCACTTCTGTCGCTGCGCCAATCGGGATCGTGACCCCGGGCTGTATATCCGGGTTACCGGCTTTACCCACGGCAAAGATCCGTCCGTTTTTTACGCCAATATCGGCTTTAACGATCCCCCAGTGATCGATAATCAGCGCGTTGGTCAGCACCAGATCCACGCAGCCGTCGGATGTCATCTGCCCCTGGCCCATACCGTCGCGGATCACCTTCCCGCCGCCGAATTTGACCTCTTCGCCGTAGACCGTGAGATCGTTTTCCACTTCAACCCACAGCTCGCTGTCGGCCAGACGCACTTTATCGCCAGTGGTGGGGCCGAACATATCGGCGTAGGCCTGGCGTGAAATTTCAGCCATTTTTCACCTCTCCCATCACCTCGCCGCGAAAGCCGAAAATACGCTGCGCGCCGCTGACCTGAACCAGCGTCACCTCGCGCTTCTGTCCGGGTTCGAAACGCACGGCGGTGCCTGCCGGAATATTCAGCCGATAGCCTCTGGTGGCTTCCCGGTCGAATTTCAGCGCCGGGTTAATCTCATAAAAGTGGTAGTGCGATCCCACCTGGATCGGCCTGTCGCCATGGTTTTCGACGATCACGTTTTGCGTGTCTCGCCCAACGTTGATCGCAATGTTTCCGGATTGGATCTGGTATTCGCCTGGGATCATCACGCGCTCCTTATACGATCGGGTTATGGACGGTGACGAGCTTTGATCCGTCCGGGAACGTCGCTTCCACCTGAATGTCGGGGATCATCTCCGGTACGCCTTCCATCACCTGGTCGCGCGTCAGGACGTGACGGCCCGCTTCCATCAGTGAGGCGACGGTTTCGCCATCGCGGGCGCCTTCCATAATAAACGCGCTGATCAGCGCGACTGATTCCGGGTAATTCAGTTTTACCCCGCGCGCAAGGCGGCGTTCGGCAACCAGCGCAGCGGTAAACAGCAACAGCTTGTCTTTTTCTCTGGGGGTCAGTTCCATAACGTTTCTCTTATGTCTGCCAGATACGCGGCGAACAGGCGGTTTTGGGGGTTAAAAGCGGGCGAAGCGACTGCCAGATATCGCGCATCACCCGCTGGCAAATCAGGTTGTCGTGGGAGAGAAAACGTACCGACAGCAGATCGTCTGTGAGCGTTGCCCCGGCAAAGTGGCTCAGCGGCGTCAGCAGCTCGCGCACCGTTTCGAGGTGCGCTTCCCTGGCCGGAAAGAACAGCAGCGTGCCGACCCACGGGAGACCTGCAACGGGCGTGAGATCGCCATTGTTGAGGTGCTGACGTTCAATCAGCCGTGGCTCATCGTCGACCCAGATCTCAAGGCGGCTTTCCAGCGTGCCGTGGCTGAAGGTTTCGCCGATCACCGGGCGACCCAGACAGTACAGCTCCCACGCCAGCAGCGTACTGGAGGCCTTCAGATGAAAAACGGAACGCAGGGCGGCATTCGCACCGGGAAAGATAATGGTGTCCTGTGGCAACCACTCCAGCGTAGCCTCATCACCGAGCCAGAAGTGCTGATTGAGACAGGCCTGCGGGCCGCTGCTGCGATAGAACTTGCTCGCGCCGGGCATGGTGATCAGCGCATGGCTTTTCGCGTCCAGATGCACCGAAATATCCAGCGTATCGCCGCCGACTATCCCGCCTGGCGGGTGCAGTAAATACAGGTGGCAGGTGTCGCCTTCGGGATAAAAAGGTCGCTGTACGGTGAGGGGCCCGATGTGATGAGCAGCGTGCAGGAGGGTTTTCTCAGGGGTGTAACAAAACTGCAGGGCAAGCGATGCCTGCCAGCCTTTGTAAGAATTATCAGTGACCTGAGCTGCTAACATGCTGCATCCATCTGCTCATCATCGGGAGACGTTTCAGTATGCCCTGGCAGAAATGAAGGCTGTCATATGAGTCGCTTATGGATAAAAAAACCGGCTCAAGGAGCCGGTTGAGAAGGTTATCGATAATCCTCTGCATCCACATCATAGCCGGACGGTTCCCAGCGGATCGCCAGTAGCGAAGCCAGCCCGATAAACGGTGCCAGGGCGATCACCCAGAACACGGCGGTATCAAGAGAGGCCACCAGCAGCGGGAACAGAAACAGCGAGAGCGTAGAACTGCTGCGCATCAGCGTCTGGTTAAGGCCCACGCCCACGCCGCGCAGAGAGGTGGGATAGCTCAGGGACGCAAACGTCATGGTATGGGCGCCGGGCCCAAATCCCTGACCGAACAGGAACAGCGCCAGCATCGCGACGGCGATAATGCCTTCCGATACGCCTTCCGGACGACCAATCAGCGCCAGCCCCAGCAGAGCAACAAGCTGACAGGCGTAGCCCGCCAGTGACATCCGCCACGCGCCGAAGCGCGGAACATAGCGCACTGCCAGCAATCCGCCGACGAAGGCAAACAGCAGGTTTAGCACCAGCGAGATCAGAATAGTGGTCAGCATCGACTGCACAAAGAAGCTGGAGATAATGACCGGCAGACCAAATGCGACGGCGTTATAGGCGAAAGACGACACCACCGAGAGCAGGGTAGCGAGCGTGGTACGTCGCAAATAGACGCCACGGAACAGGTTCAGATAGTTTGCCCACTTCGCCTTGTTGACCACCGGTGCCGGTTGGTTAAGCGCATCCTGCGGCACGTGGGCGTTGATGTTATACGATTGCCGCAAGATAGCGGCCGCCTCTTTCAGGTTGCCCTGATTCGCCGCCCAGACCGGGGACTCGCTCATGTAGCGGCTACGAATGGCGATAATCACCAGCGCTGGCACCGCGCCAAACCCCAGGATTAAGCGCCACAGCCAGTCGCTGTGACTTTCTGGCAGTACGGCGTAGAAGAATAACACCAACAGGTAAGAGATGCTGATTGCGGCATACCAGGTTGGGCACCACATTGCCACGCTGGAGGCCTTGTTTCCGGGGCCTTTGAGCCTGGCGAACTCGCTAAGAAACGCCATCGCCACCGGCAGATCGATCCCCACGCCGAGGCCCATCACAAAGCGTGCGCCCGCCAGCGCATATTCGTTGGGTGCCAGTGCACAGGCGATGGCCGCTACCACGAAGAACAGCATATCGGCCATAAAGACGCGGTAGCGTCCGATCTTGTCCGTGAGATAGCCACCCAGTAGCGCCCCGACAATCGCACCAAAGGTAATGGCCGAGGCCACCATGCCGGTACCGGCGGGGGTGAGATTAAATTCGCGGGTGATGTCTTTGATGCCGAACGCCAGCGCGCCAAGGTCGTACGCATCGAGGAAAATACCGCCCAGCGCGATACCGACTACGATGCGGGCGTTGGCCCGACCCTGAGAACCGTCGTTGACCAGACGTGAAACGTCAGAGGCGTTACGTACCCACTTGATGTCGCCATCAGGCGAATGTCCTGCCGTTGAAAGGGGAGTTGTGTCTGTAATGTCTGCCATTTTCTTTTTGTGTGGTTGTGTTGTGTCATTAACAGTTACCACAGGCAGAGGGTGACCAAAATCACATTTGGTTATAAGGCATAACTAACCCCTTACGGGGCGTCTTTTTTCTTTCTCTTGAGCTTCGACCAGATTTTGGTCTCCTGGCGACGCCACAGGCGCTGAATATTATCGTGATGACGCAGCAGGATGAGGCAGGAGAGCATCGACACCGGGAAGGTGAACTGCGGTTTGAACCACCAGACATAGAATGGCGCGATCAGCGCGCTGACGATGGCGCCCAGTGACGAGTAACCGCTCAGAAGAATGGTCAGTAGCCAGGTGCCGGCCATTACGCCGGTTAAGTCCCAGCCGATTGGGGCAATAGCACCAAAGGCGGTGGCGACGCCTTTACCGCCTTTAAAACCAAAGAATACAGGCCAGATATGGCCGACACAGGCGGCGATAGCAATGAGCCCCAGCCAGAACGGCGTTACGCCCAGCGCATACGCTCCCCAGACGGGTAACATTCCTTTCAGAACATCAAAAATCAATACCGCTACGGCTGCTCCCTTGCCGCCAATTCGTAGTACATTGGTCGCCCCCGGATTCCCGGAACCACTTTCGCGCGGGTCAGGTAACCCGGCAATGCGGCAGACCAGAATGGCGCTGGAGATTGAGCCGCAAAGGTAGGCGAGGAGGATCATTCCAGGCGCGATTGCACTCATAACGCTGTTCCGTTTTGAAAATGTATCTGTATTCTCAGCATCTGTGGATAATACGCATAATTCGCCGGAAGTGGTATCCGGTTTAGCCAAAAAGCAGGCAGGTCGTGATGGATATTGTATTTATAGAGCAACTTTCGGTAATCACCACTATTGGTGTTTACGACTGGGAACAGACCATTGAGCAGAAACTCGTGTTCGATATCGAAATGGGCTGGGATAACCGCAAGTCAGCAAAAAGCGACAACGTGAATGACTGTCTGAGCTACGCCGATATCAGTGAAACGGTCGTGGGCCACGTCGAAGGGCAACGTTTTGCGCTGGTGGAGCGTGTGGCAGAAGAGGTGGCCGAGCTGCTGCTGAGCAAGTTCAACGCACCGTGGGTACGCATCAAGTTGAGCAAACCGGGGGCCGTGGCGCGTGCTGCTAACGTCGGCGTGATCATTGAGCGTGGCACAAATCTGAAAGGGAAGATTTAACGTCATAATAGCTAAACCATTTTAGGTTATACCGGTCTTAAAGCTGTATCTTTCACGGTTGTCCGCGTGGGACACCGTTTTTTTTATATCTTTTTAGGGGTTTATAGATGAGCGATATGCACTCGCTGCTGGTGGCGGCAATACTGGGTGTGGTCGAAGGATTGACGGAGTTTTTGCCGGTTTCCAGTACGGGCCATATGATTATCGTTGGCCATCTGCTGGGCTTTGAAGGCGATACCGCAAAGACGTTTGAAGTTGTCATTCAGTTGGGGTCTATTCTGGCGGTCGTTGTGATGTTCTGGCGTCGTCTGTTCGGGCTTATCGGTATCCACTTTGGCCGTCTTCCTCAGCGCGAGGGTGAAAGCAAAGGTCGCCTGACGCTTATCCATATTCTGCTTGGCATGGTTCCGGCAGTGGTTCTGGGCCTGGTTTTCCACGACACCATTAAATCGCTGTTTAACCCGATTAACGTCATGTATGCGCTGGTCGTCGGCGGTTTCCTGCTGATCGCGGCAGAACTGCTGAAGCCGAAAACGCCACGTGCGGAAGGTCTGGATGACATGACCTACCGTCAGGCGTTTATCATTGGTTGTTTCCAGTGTCTGGCGCTGTGGCCGGGCTTTTCACGCTCAGGCGCGACCATCTCTGGCGGGATGCTGATGGGCGTTAGCCGCTATGCTGCGTCGGAGTTCTCGTTCCTGCTGGCAGTGCCGATGATGATGGGCGCGACCGCACTCGACGTCTATAAAAGCATTGGCTTCCTCACCACGGGTGACATTCCGATGTTCGCCGTGGGCTTTGTCACCGCCTTTATTGTGGCGCTGATCGCCATCAAAACCTTCCTGCAGTTGATTAAACGTATCTCGTTTATTCCGTTCGCGATCTATCGCTTTATCGTGGCGGCTGCGGTTTACGTGGTCTTCTTCTGACCGACGGCCCTCAGTCTTTAGGCTGAGGGCAATGCTTTTCCTTCCAGTCCGACACCGCCTGAATTCGACGTTTCGTCAGCTCTTCCCGGATTTCCGGTCCCTTGAAGCCCGCCTCGACAACCGCTTTAGTCGGTACCGCTTTTGCCACGTCCCACGCTGCGCGTAACAGCCGCCCCTGCGGATAATCGCAGGCTTCAAAACCGGTGCGGCCACGTACGTCGGCTTCGCTGGTCAACGCGATCTGCTCGACGCGCTGGGGTTTGCGCCATGCGTCGATGTTATCAAACAGCTTAACGATGGTGGCCGGTTTGAGGATCGGGAAGGTGTGGATCAGGTCGTGAAATTCCGCCACCAGTCTGGCGAGATCGCGGATCTCGTTGGGTACCCGCAGGCGCTGGCAAAGCCCTTCGACCAGCTTCACCCCGGCAGGACCGTGGCCATGGTGGCGCGGCCACATGGCTTTTGGCGTTAATCCTTTGCCGAGATCGTGGCACAGCGTTGAAAAACGCACATCCACCTCGGGGCTGAGCATGGCAGCCATACTCAGGGTCATCAGGGTATGCACGCCGGTATCGATTTCCGGGTGCCATTTCGCCGGGGCGGGCACGCCGAACAGCGCGTCAATTTCCGGGAACAGCACTTTCAGTGCGCCACAGTCACGCAGCACCTGGAAAAAGACCTGCGGGTTGCGGGTAGTAAGGGCGTTTTCCGTCTCTTTCCAGACGCGCTCTGGCGTGAGGTGGGCCAGTTCGCCCGCCTCGGTCATGGCGGTCATCAGTGCCAGGGTCTCATCGGCAATGCGGAAGCTCAGATGCGAGTAACGCGCCGCAAAGCGCGCCACGCGCAGCACGCGGAGCGGATCTTCAGAAAACGCCGGGGAGACGTGACGCAGCAGTCGATTACGCAGATCGTCCTGACCGCCATACGCGTCAATGATCTGGCCGTCTTCGTCCTGCGCCAGCGCGTTGATGGTGAGATCGCGACGCAGGAGATCTTGCTCCAGCGTGACGTCCGGTGCGGCATAGCAGGTGAAGCCGGTATAACCCGAACCGGATTTCCGTTCGGTACGCGCCAGGGCGTATTCCTCACGGCTTTGCGGGTGCAGAAACACGGGAAAATCGCGGCCTACCTGCTGGTAGCCCGCGTTAAGCATCTCTTCAGGTGTGGCTCCCACCACCACCCAGTCTTTATCTTTGACCGGCAGACCTAACAACGCATCACGTACCGCACCACCGACCAGATAACTCTTCACGCCCTGTACTCCCGTTTTCTCTTTTCGCAAGATAATACGTAAGTCTGGCAGAGAAGACGAATTAGTTCATCCAGCGGTCTTTACGCTTACGGCTAGGGATCAGGTGAGGAAGCACCAGACCCAGCACCAGGCCAACGCCCAGCACACCGCCACCGTACATAAACCACTGCATGATGATGGTACGTTGTTTGTCATCAAGTTGCAGATTGGCGGCGTTCACCTTCTTCTGCGCGACAATCAGCTCGTTTTTCAGTTTCTGATTCTCGTCTTTCAGACCGTTAATCACGCTGTCGCTCTGGGCCACTTTCTGCTGCATTTCCGCGGTGCGCTGGTTCCAGGTACCGTCGATATTGTTCAGCTTGTCGGTCAGCGTTTTCACCTGATTTTCCAGATCCGGCACGCGGGTGCGCAGGCTTGGCACCGCGCTCAGCTCTTTCAGTGGGATCCAGGACGTGCGGCCGGTACTGTCGCGAACCTGACCATAATTGGTCTCCGCGTTGGTCTGTAACAGCGTCACTTCCTCGCCGGCATTGACCGTACCCACGAGGCGATAATTATCTCCAGGGCCACTGCGTACCCAGGTGTTCAGTTCATCAGAAACGTAACGCTTCTCTTCAGCGTGCACGGCGGTTGCGGCGCTAAAAGCGAGGAAAGTAAGTCCAATCAGGCGTAATTTAAGCATCATTAGTCGTTATTTTCATAAATAGTGGAACGATAGTAGTGGCAACAGTGTCTCTACGCAAAGCATTCGTCAGCAATCAGAATCATCTGTGTCACGACCCTAAACATTTACGCCCGTCAAATTGCTCATTGCGTGGCAATTTGGCGCAAAATACTATGTACTGACAAACAAATGGCGAGGAAGTTCGCCCTCATTGACGCGTCTGTGACGCCTGCAAAAGTACAAGGCTATGGCTCAAGAAATCGAATTAAAATTTATCGTCGAAAAAGACAGCGTTGACGCACTCCGTCAGCATCTGCAGACCCTTTCCGGCGAACACCATGAACCGGTACAACTGCTTAATATCTATTACGAAACGCCAGACAACTGGCTGCGCCGCCATGATATGGGACTGCGCATCCGTGGCGCGAACGGGCGCTACGAGATGACGATGAAAATCGCTGGCCGCGTGGTCGGCGGTTTGCATCAGCGCCCGGAATACAATATCGACATCAATCAGCCAGAACTTGAGCTGGATCGTTTCCCGGCAGAAGTCTGGCCGGACGGCGTGCTGCCAGAAACCTTATCCGCCGAGGTGAAACCGCTGTTTAGCACCGATTTCTGGCGTGAAAAATGGCTGGTAACGGAAGGGAAAAGCCGCATTGAAATCGCCCTCGATCAGGGTGAGGTAAAAGCGGGTGAGCTTCAGGAGCCGATTTGCGAGCTGGAGCTTGAACTGCTGGAGGGTGAAGTCCAGGACGTACTGAAGCTGGCGCGTAAGCTGGTAAGCCAGCCGGGCCTGCGTCAGGGCAGCCTGAGCAAAGCGGCGCGGGGGTATCATCTGGCCGCCGGGAATGCGCCGCGCCTGCTGAAAGAGACGACTATTTTGCACGTGCCACCGAAAGCCAGCGTTGAGCAGGGCATGGAGGCGGCGCTGGAGCTGGCGCTCTCACAGTGGCTTTATCATGAAGAGCTGTGGGTGCGTAATGTGAAAAACGCAAAAGCGCACGTGTTAGCGGCGATGAGCCTTGTGCGTCATACCCTGGCGCTGTTCGGCGGCATCGTACCTCGCAAAGCGAGCGCTCACTTACGTGACCTGCTGACCCAGACCGAAGCGCTGCTGCTCTCTGACGTATCCGCACAAACGGCACTCTACAGCCCGCAAAACGCCGCCGCCAGGCTGGCGCTGACCGAGTTTCTGGTGACGCGCAGCTGGCGTGCCTTCCTGGATGCAAAAGCGCAGGCCAAAATTGAAGATAACTTCAAACGTTTCGCGGATATCCATCTTTCACGCCACGCGGCGGAGCTTAAAACCACCTTTGCGTATCCGCTGGGAGACCAGTATGGCGATCAGCTGATCCGCCTGTCGCGCAATATCGACAGCATGCTGCTGCTGTCGGGTGCCTATGACGGCCCTAAAGCGCAGGCCTGGCTGGAGAACTGGCAGGGGCTGAAACATGCTATCGAAACCCGTCAGCACATTGAGATTGAGCATTTCCGCAATGAAGCCATTTCGCAGGAGCCGTTCTGGCTGCACAGCGGAAAACGTTAACTCTGGCAAGGAACCCTATAATGCCGCTTTCTTCGCAGTTACAGCAGCAGTGGCAGACCGTTTGCGAACGTCTGCCTGAGTCATTACCGGCGTCATCGTTAAGCGAGCAGGCCAGGAGCGTGCTCACCTTCAGTGATTTTGTGCAAGAAAGTATCACCGCTTACCCGGACTGGCTGGGGGCGCTTGAGAGCACCCCGCCACAGGCAGACGAGTGGCGGCATTATGCGGGCTGGTTGCAAACCGCACTTGAAGAGGTCGCGGATGAAGCGACACTGATGCGCGTCCTGCGCCAGTTCCGCCGCCGGGTGATGGTGCGTATTGCCTGGGCTCAGGCGCTGGAACTGGTCAGCGAAGAAAGTACCCTGCAGCAGCTGAGCGAGCTGGCACAGACGCTGATTGTTGCCGCACGGGACTGGCTCTATGCCGCCTGCTGTAAAGAGTGGGGCACGCCGTGCAATGAGGATGGGGTTCCTCAGCCACTCTTGATTCTGGGCATGGGCAAGCTCGGGGGCTGCGAACTGAATTTCTCCTCGGATATCGACCTGATTTTTGCCTGGCCGGAGAACGGCTCCACACGTGGGGGCCGCCGTGAACTGGACAATGCGCAGTTCTTTACCCGTCTCGGGCAACGTCTGATTAAAGCGCTGGATCAACCTACCCAGGATGGTTTTGTCTATCGCGTGGATATGCGCCTGCGCCCGTTTGGCGACAGCGGTCCGCTGGTGCTGAGCTTTGCGGCACTGGAAGATTATTACCAGGAGCAGGGGCGCGACTGGGAGCGTTACGCGATGGTCAAAGCGCGGATCATGGGAGACAGCGACGATGCCTACGCCAACGAGCTGCGCGCCATGCTGCGCCCGTTCGTGTTCCGTCGCTATATCGACTTCAGCGTTATTCAGTCGCTGCGCAACATGAAAGGAATGATCGCCCGTGAAGTGCGTCGCCGGGGTCTGAAGGACAACATCAAGCTCGGCGCGGGCGGCATTCGCGAAATCGAATTTATCGTTCAGGTCTTCCAGCTGATCCGCGGCGGACGTGAGCCTTCACTGCAATCCCGTTCGCTGCTGCCGACGCTGTCAGCCGTAGAGCAACTGCATCTGCTGCCGGAAGGCGACGCGCAGATCCTGCGCGAGGCCTATCTGTTCCTGCGCCGCCTGGAAAACCTGCTGCAAAGCATCAATGACGAGCAGACCCAGACTTTGCCAGGCGATGACCTGAACCGGGCGCGGCTGGCCTGGGGGATGCACGTCGACGACTGGTCAACGTTGACCGGGCAACTGGACGCGCATATGGCCGGCGTGCGCCGTGTCTTTAACGCGCTGATTGGTGACGATGAAAGTGAATCGCAGGACGATACGCTCTCTGAACACTGGCGCGAATTGTGGCAGGACGCGCTGCAGGAGGATGACACCACGCCGGTGCTGGCGCACCTGAGCGACGACGATCGCCATCGTGTGGTGGCGTTAATTGCTGATTTCCGTCTCGAACTGAATAAACGGGCCATTGGTCCGCGCGGTCGTCAGGTGCTGGATCATCTGATGCCGCACCTGCTGAGCAACGTCTGCTCGCGTGCGGATGCGCCGGTCCCGCTGTCGCGCATGATGCCGCTGCTGAGTGGCATCATCACCCGTACGACCTATCTTGAGTTGCTGAGCGAGTTCCCGGGCGCGCTCAAGCATCTGATTACGCTTTGCGCCGCCTCACCGATGGTGGCCAACAAGCTGGCGCGGTATCCGCTGCTGCTGGATGAGCTGCTCGATCCCAATACGCTCTACCAGCCGACGGCAACGGACGCCTACCGCGACGAGCTGCGTCAGTATCTGCTGCGCGTACCGGAAGAGGACGAAGAGCAACAGCTGGAGGCGCTGCGTCAGTTTAAGCAGGCGCAAATGCTGCGCGTGGCGGCGGCAGATATCGCCGGAACGCTGCCAGTGATGAAAGTGAGCGATCACTTAACCTGGCTTGCAGAAGCGATCATTGATGCGGTGGTGCATCAGGCATGGATTCAGATGGTGGCGCGCTACGGCCAGCCGAAACACCTTGCTGACCGCGAAGGCCGCGGTTTTGCCGTTGTGGGTTACGGTAAGCTCGGCGGATGGGAACTGGGGTACAGCTCGGATCTCGATTTAATCTTCCTGCATGACTGCCCGGCAGACGTCATGACCGACGGCGAACGTGAAATCGACGGGCGTCAGTTCTACCTGCGTCTGGCCCAGCGCATTATGCATCTGTTCAGCACCCGCACGTCATCCGGCATTTTATATGAAGTGGATGCGCGTCTGCGTCCTTCCGGCGCGGCCGGAATGCTGGTGACCTCAACGGAGTCCTTCGCTGAGTACCAGAAGAATGAAGCCTGGACGTGGGAACATCAGGCGCTGGTGCGTGCCCGCGTGGTGTACGGCGATCCGTCACTGAAAACGCAGTTTGATGCCATTCGTCGGGAGATTATGACAACCCCACGTGACGGCAGCACGCTGCAGACCGAGGTGCGTGAGATGCGCGAGAAAATGCGCGCACACCTGGGCAATAAGCATCGCGATCGCTTTGATATTAAAGCGGATGAGGGCGGCATTACCGATATTGAATTTATTACGCAATATCTGGTGCTACGCCATGCGCACGCTAAACCGAAGCTGACCCGCTGGTCTGATAATGTGCGTATTCTGGAACTGCTGGCGCAAAACGACATTATGGATGAGCAGGAGGCGCAGGCCTTAACGCGCGCCTATACCACGCTGCGCGACGAGCTGCACCACCTGGCCTTACAGGAGCAGCCTGGCCACGTTGCGCTGGACTGTTTCGCCACTGAACGCGCGCAGGTCACCGCCAGCTGGCAGAAGTGGCTGGTGGAACCGTGCGTAACAAAACAAGTGTGATATTATCGCGCGCAAATTGTGAATCTTTCTGGAGTCAGGAATGAAAGTAACACTGCCAGAGTTTGAACGTGCTGGAGTTATGGTTGTCGGGGATGTCATGCTGGATCGCTACTGGTACGGGCCGACCAGCCGCATCTCTCCGGAAGCACCGGTACCGGTAGTTAAGGTCGACACCATTGAAGAGCGTCCTGGCGGCGCGGCAAACGTGGCGATGAACATTGCCTCTCTGGGCGCGCAGTCGCGTCTGGTTGGCTTAACCGGCATTGACGATGCGGCGCGTGCGCTGAGCAAGTCGCTGGCGGACGTGAATGTGAAGTGCGACTTCGTTTCGGTTCCGACACACCCGACGATCACCAAACTGCGCGTTCTGTCGCGTAACCAGCAGCTGATCCGCCTCGACTTCGAGGAAGGCTTTGAGGGCGTTGATCCTGAGCCGCTGCACGAGCGCATTAACCAGGCGCTGAGCACTATCGGCGCGCTGGTGCTGTCCGACTACGCCAAAGGTGCGCTGGCAAGCGTACAGCAGATGATTCAGCTCGCGCGTAAAGCCAATGTGCCCGTGCTGATCGACCCGAAAGGTACTGACTTTGAGCGCTATCGCGGCGCAACGCTGCTGACGCCAAACCTCTCTGAGTTTGAAGCGGTGGCGGGCAAATGTAAGACGGAAGAAGAGCTCGTTGAGCGCGGCATGAAGATCATTGCTGACTTCGAACTCTCCGCGCTGCTGGTGACCCGCTCCGAGCAGGGGATGACGCTGCTACAGCCTGGCAAAGCGCCGCTGCATATGCCGACCCAGGCGCAGGAAGTGTATGACGTGACCGGTGCCGGCGACACGGTCATTGGCGTTCTGGCGGCGACGCTGGCGGCAGGGAACTCTCTGGAAGAAGCGTGCTACTTCGCTAATGCTGCGGCAGGCGTGGTCGTCGGCAAGCTGGGGACTTCCACCGTTTCGCCGATCGAACTGGAAAACGCGGTGCGTGGTCGTGCCGATACCGGTTTTGGCGTGATGAGCGAAGATGAGCTGAAAGTGGCCGTTGCCGCCGCCCGTAAACGCGGTGAAAAAGTGGTAATGACCAACGGCGTGTTCGACATCCTGCATGCCGGTCATGTCTCTTATCTGGCCAATGCGCGTAAGCTGGGCGACCGTCTGATTGTGGCGGTGAACAGCGATGCGTCGACGAAACGTCTTAAAGGTGAAACGCGTCCGGTGAACCCGCTGGAGCAGCGCATGATCGTACTGGGTGCGCTGGAAGCGGTGGACTGGGTGGTGTCGTTTGAAGAAGATACCCCGCAGCGCCTGATTGCCGGTATTTTGCCGGATCTGCTGGTGAAAGGCGGCGATTACAAACCGGATCAAATCGCGGGCAGCGAAGAGGTCTGGGCCAATGGCGGTGAAGTGATGGTGCTCAACTTTGAGGACGGGTGCTCAACCACCAACATCATCAAGAAGATCCAGAAAGACAGCAAATAAAGTCAGCCAATAAAAAACGGGCCATCTGGCCCGTTTTTTTCACCCTCTCTTTGCAGGAGGGGGGATCTTCGCAAACAACCCGTTATACGCGGCTGTTATTCTGCTTCATCAACCGGTGGAATGGCCGGTGCCGGTTTTACTTCCGCTGGCGTATTGCGGTTTTCCAGCTCGTTCAGACGCTGCTCCAGCAGGGCCAGCTTCTCGCGGGTACGCAGCAGAACCTGCGTCTGCACGTCAAACTCTTCGCGGCTGACTAAATCAAGGCGAACCAACTGCGCCTGCAGCGTCTGGCGGATTTTCTTCTCTACGTCATCCCCAAACTCACGAATACCTTTTGGCATAGACTCATGAACCTGACGCGCAATTTGCTCAATTTTCTTCGGGTCAATCATTGTGGCTTCCCTTGATAAGACGGTGTTAATGAACATTGTAGCGCGTCATGCCCCAGGATAAAGGAGATTTTATGTCTGCGCATTGCCCAGGGTAATCAATCGCGTTATAGTTATCTCGCTTATTCTCAGGGCGGGGCGAAATTCCCCACCGGCGGTAAATCAGCGTAACGCTGAAAGCCCGCGAGCGCTTTGGGTCACCACTCAAAGGACAGCAGATCCGGTGTAATTCCGGGGCCGACGGTTAGAGTCCGGATGGGAGAGAGTAACGATCAAGTCGGGCCTGGCCCGCTCACGTTATCTTTTTGCCGCTTATACGGCGCTCCTAAGACTGCCCTGATTCTGGTAACCATAATGTTAATGAGGTTTTTTTACCATGAATCAGACGCTACTTTCCTCTTTTGGCACTTCTATTGAACGTGTTGAACATGCACTGGATGCACTGCGCGAAGGCCGCGGCGTAATGGTGCTTGACGATGAAAACCGTGAAAATGAAGGCGACATGATTTTCGCCGCCGAAAACATGACCGTTGAGCAGATGGCGCTGACCATCCGTCACGGTAGCGGCATCGTGTGCCTGTGTATCAACGAAGACCGTCGTAAGCAGCTCGACCTGCCCATGATGGTTGAAAACAACACCAGCGCCTTTGGAACCGGTTTTACCGTGACCATCGAAGCGGCACATGGCGTGACCACCGGCGTGTCGGCGGCTGACCGTCTGACCACCGTACGTGCCGCGATTGCCGATGATGCGAAGCCATCAGACCTGCATCGTCCAGGCCACGTCTTCCCGTTGCGTGCGCAGGCCGGCGGTGTATTGACCCGTGGCGGTCACACCGAAGCGACCATTGACCTCGTGACCCTGGCAGGCTTTAAACCTGCGGGCGTACTGTGTGAACTCACCAACGACGATGGCACCATGGCGCGTGCGCCGGAGTGCATCACCTTTGCCCGTCTGCATAATATGCCCGTGGTGACGATTGAAGATCTGGTAGAGTATCGCCAGGCGCACGCGCGCAAAGCCAGCTGAAAGGGCTGATGTGAAAAAGCCGGGGAAACCCGGCTTTTTTGTTGTGAGACGTTAATGCGCGATTGTCTTAGCCGATCCCTGCCGTTTGCAGCAGCACCAGGCTCAAGCCCATCACCGACATGCCGCACAGCACGCCATAGCTCGGGTTATTATTCGGATCGATCTCTTTCGCCAGCGGCATCAGCTCATCCACGGAGAGCGCCACCATTATCCCGGCCACGGCGGCCATGATAGCGGCCATCACCACAGGCGAGACCAGGCTGCCCAGAATCAACCACGCCAGCACGCCGCCGAGAATTTCGGCCATCCCCGAGATCCCCGCCCAGAAGACCGCGGTCCGTTTCGAGCCCGTGGCGGCATAAACCGGCCCGGCCACCGCCAGTCCTTCAGGAATATTGTGCAAAGCGACCGCCAGGGCGATACCAAAGCCCATCTCCAGATTGCTGCTGGCGGTGACATAGGTTGCCACGCCTTCCGGGAAGTTGTGCAGGCTTATGCCGAGCGTTAACAGAATGGCCGTGCGCTTAATATTGCGCGGCATCGGGGTCACGCTTTTTTGCATTAAATCCTGCGGATGCGCGTGCGGCAGCATGCGGTCGAGGGCAAAGTAGCCAAGCAGGCCGAATACAAACATGCCATACCCCAGCACCGGAGACATGCCTTCGGTGCCCAGTGCGGCAGGGAGCATCTCCATCAAAGAGATGAGCAGCATGATCCCGGCAGCAAAGCCCAATGAGAAGGCCAGCACGCGGTTAGACGGCTTTTGACCAAGCACACCGAGAATGGCACCGATGAACGTTGCGGCGCCCGCCAGTATAGTCAGGATCAAGGGGACTGACATGCATTGCTCCTTATGATAATGATTATCATTAATATTAATGGTTCATTTCGGTCAAAGCGAGAGGCGAAACCCTGCTTTACACATTCCTTACATTCAAATTTCCTGATGATGATCTTCACGCTTATCAGCGTTCATCCGGGCGAGATTGCGCGTAATGTAGAACCATTAAATTGACACCTTCTGTAAGGATATCATCATGACTTCTTCCCGTATGCCAGCACTGTTTTTAGGCCACGGTAGCCCAATGAACGTTCTGGAAGACAACGTCTATACCCGAGTATGGCGTCATCTGGGCGAGACGCTACCGCGTCCGAAAGCGATTGTGGTGGTGTCTGCGCACTGGTTTACCCGGGGCACGGGCGTCACCGCAATGGAAACGCCAAAAACCATTCATGATTTCGGCGGCTTCCCGCAGGCGTTGTACGACACGCACTATCCGGCACCCGGCTCGCCAGCGCTGGCCCGACAGCTGGTGGAATTACTCGCGCCTGTGCCTGTGGCGCTGGATAACGAAGCCTGGGGCTTTGACCATGGCTCGTGGGGCGTACTGATAAAGATGTATCCCGAGGCGGACATCCCAATGGTGCAGTTGAGTATCGACAGCACTAAACCGGCGGCCTGGCACCTGGAGATGGGGCGAAAACTGGCGACCTTACGCGACGAGGGCATCATGCTGATCGCAAGCGGCAACGTGGTACATAACCTGCGGACAGCGCGCTGGCACGGTGAGAACACGCCATACCCGTGGGCGACATCTTTTAACGATTACGTGAAAGCGAATCTGACCTGGCAAGGGCCGGTTGAGGAGCATCCGCTGGTGAACTATCTGGATCACGAAGGCGGTTCACTCTCTAACCCGACGCCGGAACACTTTCTGCCGTTGCTGTATGTACTGGGCGCGTGGGATGGTCAGGAGCCGATCAGCATACCGGTCGATGGCATTGAGATGGGAAGCTTAAGTATGTTGTCGGTGCAGATTGGATAACGTATGCATGCCTTTCCCAAAGAGAAAGGGCCGGGGTGAGGGCTTCCGCTCGCACCCCGGCACACCCGATCACTCGACGAAAATGTGCGGATAGAACCGTGACAGATCCTGCGTGATCAGCGCGCGATCTTCGCGGATGCCAATCCCGGCTGGCTGATCGTTGATGAGCCAGCTGCCAATCAGGGTATAGCTGTCACCAAACTTCGGCAGTTGATAAAACGCCTGGACGATCATTCCTTCCTCGCCGTAAGGCCCTTCAACGGCTTCCAGCGTTTTGCCATTTTCAATAATCGACACGTTCGCCCCTTCGCGGGAGAAGATCGGTTTAACGACGTATTTCTCCATCGGCGGGTGATCGTCTTCCGCAAAGTAAGCCGGCAGCAGGTTCGGATGGTTCGGGAACATCTCCCAGAGCATCGGCAGCAGGGCTTTGTTGGAGATAATGCTCTTCCACGCCGGCTCCAGCCAGCGCACGCCAGCGTCTTCCAGCTTGGTGGAGAACATTTCACGCAGCATGTATTCCCACGGGTAGAGCTTGAACAGGTTGCTTATCACCTGATCCTGCAAGTCAGTAAACTGACCTTTCTCACCCAGGCCGATATCTTCGATATAGAGAAACTCGGTCGCCACTTCAGCTTCAGCCGCGCAGTCCTGCAGATATTGCACCGTGCCACGGTCTTCTTCCGTGTCACGGCAGCAGGCAAGGTGCAGCAGATTAAAACCATGCTGTTCGCGCAGTTCGGCGAAACGCTCAATCAGCTTTTCCTGCAGGCTGTTGAACTGGTCGCTGCCTTGCGGCAGGTTGCCGGCATTGGCCTGGTCTTCCAGCCAGATCCACTGGAAGAACGCCGCTTCGTACAGCGAGGTTGGCGTATCAGCATTGTTTTCCAGAAGCTTAGGATCGCCCACGCCGTCCCACGCCAGATCCAGACGTGAGTAAAGCGAAGGCTGGTGGGTTTTCCACGACTGGCGGACGAAACTCCAGGTGTGCTTCGGAATGCGGAACTTCGCCATCAGCGCGTCGCTGTCGATGACTTTATCCACCACTTTCAGGCACATCTGGTGCAACTCGGCGGTCACCTCTTCCAGTTTCTCAACCTGGGCAAGCGTGAGCTTGTAGTAAGCGTCTTCACACCAGTATGGCTCGCCGTACATCGTGTGGAAGTTAAAACCGTATTCGGTCGCTTTTTCGCGCCAGTCCGGGCGCTCGGTGATACTGACTCGTTCCATGATCAGCCGCCCATTGAGCGAGTGGACGTGCCTGACGCGCTACGCTGCATGCTGGTCTGTTTCGCCACAGACTCACCGAACCCGCCACGGGTAATGGTGCTGGTGGTCGCGGGTTTCGGAGCCATCGCCGTTTTCGGTACGGTTACGGAGCGGCCAGGGGTGGCTGCGCCATAGCCTTTGCCGCTGGCATCGGTATATTGACCATAAGCCGGGCTGGCCGGGTTTTTCGAGCTAAACAGCGGCTGCTGCTGGTAACCCGCACCACCACTCATCAGGCGGCCCATCATGTAACCTGCCATCAGCGGCATCCAGAAACTGCCGCTGGACTGGGCCTGTGCCTGGTTTTCAGGGGCCGTGCCTGCCTGAGCCGGTGCCTGCTGACACTGACCTTCACCGAACTCTGCCACGCAGTCTTCACGTGAAGCATATTTCGGCGCAGTACGTTCCGCCTCTTTCAGGGCGTTGGTATACGCCGTTTTACACTCTGCGGCGTTGCCGGTTGCAGCAGAGCAGTCGTCCGCGTTTTGATAAAGCGAAACTGTTTCATCGCTTTTCTCACAGCCTGCCAGCATAAAGACAGCCGTGACGGCCAGCGCAACAGGGGTGAGATGACGCGCGTTCCAGCTTTTGCGGAACGAAGCGTGATTGATAGATTTTGTCCGTTTCATCGTTGTCTTCCTGGACCCAGTGGTAATAACGCTCAGGATAGAGGATGAGTGGTTGAAAATGAAGCGATGATGGCCGGAATGAGGGGGATCTTTACGTTGGCTTACGTTCAGGTGTGATTTACGTACGCCCTCTCCCGAAAGGAGAGGGGTATAGCGAAGGCATCAGGCCGCAATGGGCCCGATGACATGCTTAATTGCGGAACGGATTGTTACCGCTGCTGGCGGGGGCAGTCGTACGTGCGGCAGCTGGCTGTGCGGCAGGTGCAGCGCCGTTACCGTTGAAGTTATCAACGGCGGCAACCTGCTCAGGGTTCTCTGGCGCAACATTTTCCGGAGAAGTAGAGACAGGTTTACCCAGGGTGCTGTTCAGCATCTGCAGATCCTGCTCGTTCAACGTACCCAGCGCCTGTTTGATGTTCAGCTGGTTAATCAGGTACTGATAACGTGCGCTGGAGAGCTGCTGTTTCGCGTTGTACAGCGTGGTCGTTGCGTCCAGGACGTCAACGATGGTACGCGTACCCACGGAGTAACCCGCTTCCATGGCATCAAGAGAGCTCTGCGCAGACACAACGGCCTGTTTATAGGCGTTGATGCTGCTGATAGAGGCATTCACGTTGTTGAAGGACGAACGAACGGTCTGTACCACGTTGCGGTGGGCACTTTCCAGCTGTTCGCTCGCGCCAACAAAGTTGTACTGCGCCTGTTTCACCTGAGAGGTCACCTGGCCGCCCTGGTACAGTGGCAGCGAGAAGTTCAGACCCACTTTGTTCTGACCCATGTTGCTGTCGTCGTACTGGGAGGTGTTCGTTTTAGAACCGCTGTAAGTGGTATCAGACACGCCGGTAGACGCGCTCAGGCTCAGGGTCGGCAGGTGGCCGTCCTGTGCCTGACGGATTTGCTCGCGGGCCAAATCCTGGCTCAGACGCGCCTGCAGTAACGTCAGGTTGCGGTTTTCCGCTTCTTTCAGCAGGGCGTTAACGGCCTGCGGTTTATCCGTTTTGAAGCTGTCGACGTTCAGAGACGCCAGCTCAGGGTAGTAATTCCCGGTAACCTGACGCAGGGATTCCAGCGCGTTATCGAGGTTGTTACGTGCGGTCACTTCGTTGGCCAGGACGCTATCGTATTGTGAACGGGCGTTCTGAACGTCAGTGATTGCCACCAGACCCACGTTGAAACGCTGGGTGGTTTGATCTAACTGGCGGTAAATCGCCTGTTTCTGCGCTTCGGTGTAGGAGAGCGAGTCAATTGCGCTCAGCACGTTGAAGTATGCGGTGGCGGTGTTCAGGATCAGCGTTTGCTGATCGGTCTGATACGTCACATCCTGGATGCCCGCGCTCTTTTCCTGCAGGGTCAGGGCGCGCCATTTGGACATATCAAACAGCGTCTGTGTTAATTGCAGTGAGGCGCTGGTAGCATTGGAGTTAACGCCATTGGCGTCGCGGAAACCATTGCTGTAGGTATAATCTGCACCTAAACCTAACTGTGGCAGCAATGGGCTACGCGCTTCGTTAATCTTTTCAAACGCAGCATCACGATCGGCCGCTGATTTACGTAAATCAGGGTTGCCCAGACGTGCCTGCTGGTAGACCTGTAACAGGTTTTCCGCCTGGCTCATTGCACTGAAGCCCGTCAGGCTCAGGCCGATAAGGATGGGGAGCAATTTCTTCATTTGCATTCCTTGTTGTGAAGCAGTATTAGCGCTGATCTAATTAAAAAATAATTGCCGATTCTAACAGAATCTTCCATACCAAAAGGTTGGCGTTACGTGCCATCTGGCGGTAATTTGCACCAATCTACCATATAGCCTTACAAACGGCAGCCAAACAGCCTTGAAATTCATAATTTCATCACCATTGCTACCAGGACTCGACTCATGCAAAAACCAGAAAACTTGCCCGTGACATTCGCGAAAAACGATGTAGAAATTATTGCACGAGAAACGCTTTATAGCGGTTTTTTTTCAATGGAACTTTACCGTTTCAGGCATCGCCTGTTTAACGGCGAAATGAGCGGTGAAATCAGACGCGAAATTTTTGAGCGCGGGCATGCGGCAGTCTTGCTACCCTTTGACCCAGTGCGTGATGAAGTCGTGCTGGTGGAGCAGATCCGCATTGCCGCGTATGACGTCAGCGCCAGCCCCTGGCTGCTGGAGATGGTGGCCGGCATGATTGAAGAGGGTGAATCGGTCGAAGACGTTGCCCGCCGCGAGGCGCTGGAAGAGGCGGGGCTGGTGGTTGGCCGGACAAAACCGGTGCTGAGTTATCTGGCAAGCCCAGGCGGCACCAGCGAGCGCTTGTCCATTATGGTGGGCGAAGTGGACGCCACGACGGCGGAAGGGATCCACGGTCTGGCAGATGAAAACGAAGATATTCGGGTTCATGTGGTGAGTCGGGAGCAGGCTTATCAGTGGGTAGAAGAGGGGAAAATCGACAACGCAGCGTCTGTCATCGCTCTGCAATGGCTGCAACTGCATTATCAGACTTTACGAAACGAGTGGAAAAAATGAAGCGTTATACACCTGACTTCCCAGAAATGATGCGCCTGTGCGAAACCAATTTCGCACAATTGCGCCGCCTGCTGCCGAAAAACGACGCACCCGGCGAAACGGTGAGCTATCAGGTGAGCAACGCGCAGTATCGATTAACGATAACAGAATCAACGCGCTACACTACGCTTGTCGAAATTGAACAAACGGCGCCCAGCATTAGCTACTGGAGCCTGCCGTCGATGACGGTGCGCCTTTACCATGACGCGATGGTCGCTGAAGTGTGTTCAAGCCAGCAGATCTTTCGCTTCAAAGCGCGGTATGATTATCCGAATAAAAAGTTGCATCAACGCGACGAAAAGCATCAAATTAACCAGTTTTTAGCCGACTGGCTAAGATATTGTTTAGCACATGGAGCAATGGCGATTCCGGTTTGTTAGCGTCATAAACCTACCTAAGGACACCATTTGGAAAGCCTGTTGAACCTGACTGTTGCTGGTGGGGCACCAGTCAGGATATTACAAATCACCGATACCCACCTTTTTGCCGAAAAGCATGAAACTCTGCTTGGGGTGAATACCTGGGAGAGCTATCAGGCGGTACTTAGCGCCATTCACGCTGAAAATCGCCCATGCGATCTGATTGTCGCGACGGGCGATCTGGCGCAGGACCAATCCTCCGCGGCCTACCAGCATTTCGCTGAAGGCATCGCGAGTTTTAGCGTGCCTTGCGTCTGGCTACCGGGAAATCACGATTTCCAGCCTGCCATGTACAGCTCGCTGCAGGATGCGGGGATCTCTCCGGCAAAATGTGTTTTTGTGGGTGACCACTGGCAGATCCTGCTGTTGGACAGCCAGGTCTTTGGCGTCCCACACGGTGAGTTAAGCGACTTTCAACTCGACTGGCTTGAAACCAAACTGTCTGCCGAACCTGAACGTCATACGCTGCTGTTGCTGCATCATCATCCTTTGCCGGCGGGCTGTAGCTGGCTTGATCAACACAGCCTGCGCAACTCTGCCGCGCTGGACAGAGTGCTGGCGAAATTCCCGCGGGTGCAGAATCTCCTGTGCGGACACATTCATCAGGAACAGGATCTCGACTGGAATGGCCGCCGGCTGCTGGCCACGCCCTCGACCTGCGTTCAGTTCAAGCCGCATTGCGCAAACTTTACCCTGGACACCATCGCACCGGGCTGGCGCTGGCTCGAACTGCATCCCGATGGCCTGCTCACCACGGAAGTCTGCCGTTTAACCGGCGCAAAATTCCGCCCGGACACCGCTTCAGAAGGCTATTGATGTCTACGCTCCTCTATCTGCACGGATTCAACAGTTCGCCGCGCTCCGCGAAAGCGACGCAGTTTCGCCAGTGGCTGAGCGAACATCACCCGCACGTTGAGATGATTATCCCTCAACTGCCGCCTTACCCGGCGGAAGCCGCAGAAATGCTGGAATCGGTTGTGATGGAACACGGCGGCGAATCGTTCGGCGTGGTCGGTTCTTCGCTGGGCGGATATTACGCCACCTGGCTCTCGCAATGTTTTATGCTGCCCGCGGTGGTGGTTAACCCGGCGGTTCGGCCATTTGAGCTGCTGCGGGACTTTCTCGGGCAAAACGAGAACCCCTACACCGGCCAACAATATGTGCTAGAGTCACGCCATATTTACGATCTCAAAGTTATGCAGGTAGACCCGCTTGAAGCGCCCGATCTTATCTGGTTGCTGCAACAGACGGGTGATGAAGTGCTGGATTACCGCCAGGCAGTGGCGTATTACGCATCCTGCCGCCAGACTATAGAAGAAGGCGGAAACCATGCTTTCACGGGCTTTGAGAATCATTTCACCCAGATTGTCGATTTTCTTGGACTGCACAGCCACTGACAATCAATGCGAACTGCTAGTTTAAATCATGACGCAAACCTATAACGCTGATGCCATTGAGGTACTCACCGGGCTTGAGCCGGTTCGCCGCCGCCCTGGGATGTACACCGATACGACACGCCCAAACCATCTGGGCCAGGAAGTTATTGATAACAGTGTGGATGAAGCGCTGGCTGGCCATGCCAAACGCGTTGACGTCATCCTCCATGCCGATCAGTCGCTGGAGGTCATCGACGACGGACGCGGCATGCCGGTGGATATCCACCCGGAAGAGGGTGTGCCAGCCGTTGAGCTGATCCTCTGTCGTCTTCATGCGGGCGGTAAGTTCTCCAACAAAAACTACCAGTTCTCGGGTGGTTTGCACGGCGTGGGGATCTCCGTGGTTAACGCCCTGTCGAGACGCGTGGAAGTCAACGTCCGCCGCGACGGTCAGGTGTATAACATCGCCTTTGAAAACGGCGAGAAGGTGCAGGATCTGCAGGTCGTCGGCACGTGCGGCAAGCGCAATACCGGGACCAGCGTCCACTTCTGGCCTGACGAAAGCTTCTTCGACAGCCCTCGTTTCTCTGTTTCACGCCTGACGCACCTGCTGAAAGCCAAAGCGGTACTGTGCCCTGGCGTAGAAATTACCTTTAAAGATAACGTCAACAACACCGAACAGACCTGGCGCTATGAAGACGGTCTAAACGACTATCTGTGCGAAGCCGTTAACGGCCTGCCAACCCTGCCGGAAAAACCGTTTGTCGGTAATTTCACCGGTGATACGGAAGCGGTGGACTGGGCGCTGTTGTGGCTGCCGGAAGGCGGCGAGCTGCTGACCGAAAGCTACGTCAACCTGATCCCGACCATGCTTGGCGGTACGCACGTCAACGGTCTGCGTCAGGGGCTGCTGGATGCAATGCGCGAGTTCTGCGAATACCGCAACATTCTGCCCCGCGGCGTGAAGCTGTCGGCGGAAGATATCTGGGATCGCTGCGCCTACGTTCTGTCGGTGAAGATGCAGGATCCACAGTTCGCCGGTCAGACCAAAGAACGTTTGTCCTCACGTCAGTGTGCGGCGTTCGTCTCCGGCGTGGTCAAAGATGCTTTCACCCTGTGGCTGAACCAGAACGTGCAGGCCGCCGAGATGCTGGCAGAAATGGCCATTTCCAGCGCCCAGCGTCGTCTGCGTGCCGCCAAGAAGGTGGTGCGTAAAAAACTGACCAGTGGCCCGGCGCTTCCGGGCAAGCTGGCGGACTGTACCGCGCAGGATCTGAACCGCACCGAGCTGTTCCTCGTGGAAGGGGACTCGGCAGGGGGCTCTGCCAAGCAGGCGCGCGATCGTGAATATCAGGCGATCATGCCGCTCAAGGGTAAGATCCTGAACACCTGGGAAGTGTCGTCGGATGAAGTGCTGGCCTCGCAGGAAGTGCATGATATCTCCGTTGCGATCGGCATCGATCCGGACAGCGACGATCTGAGCCAGCTGCGCTACGGTAAGATCTGTATCCTCGCGGATGCGGACTCCGATGGTCTGCACATCGCTACGCTGCTGTGCGCGCTGTTTGTGAAGCACTTCAGGACGCTGGTGAAAAACGGTCACGTCCACGTGGCGCTGCCGCCGCTCTACCGTATCGACCTCGGCAAAGAGGTCTACTACGCGCTGACGGAAGAGGAAAAAGCGGGCGTACTGGAACAGCTCAAGCGTAAGAAGGGCAAACCGAACGTGCAGCGCTTTAAAGGGCTGGGCGAGATGAACCCGATGCAGTTGCGCGAAACCACGCTGGATCCAAACACCCGCCGCCTGGTGCAATTGACCATCAGCGACGAAGACGAACAGCAAACCAACGCCATGATGGATATGCTGCTTGCTAAGAAGCGTTCGGAAGACCGACGCAACTGGCTGCAGGAAAAAGGCGATATGGCGGATATTGAGGCCTGATGCCCTCTCTTTACTCCTCTCCCACCGGGAGAGGGGATGGAACGAAGGCCCGGTAGGCGCTAGCGCCACCGGGCTTTTTTACATCAAAATTCCATCTTCACCGTAAACTGCACTTCACGTGGATCGCCTGGCTGGTTGCCGAGGTTATTGGTCGCAATCGACGAGGTGTAGTAGGTCTTATCAAACAGGTTCTTCACGTTGACCTGCAGCGTCACCGGATACTGTAGCTTCATTTTATAGGCCGCAAAGGCATCAGCAACAACGTACCCTGGCAAATAATAATCCGCACCGTTGGTCGCGGAGCGACGGCTCACGCCGTGTCCACCGCCGCCGATTGTCAGGGTATTCCCGCCGATGACGTTGTGAATATCGTACGTCAGGAACAGCGAACCGGTATGGCGCGGCACGTTTGGCAGCGGTTTGCCGGCATAATCCGGGTCTTCCAGCACTTTCGCGTCGGTGTAGCCATAGCTGGCAATAATATTGGTGTTCTCGGTCAGAGAGCCTGCCAGATCCACTTCCACGCCCTGCGAGCGCACGCGGCCAGCGGTTTTAGCAATGTTTTCACCCGCCACGCTTTCGGTGTACAGCACGTTGCGCTTGTGGATATCAAACAACGCGATGTTGGCGGTAATGCCGTTGAACAGGTCAAATTTAGCGCCGACTTCGTAGGCATTGGACGTTTCTGGCGGCAGGTCGCCAATGTAGCTCGCGATGGACGATTGCGGCATAAACGTCTGGGCGTAGTTAGCAAACAGCGAGACGGATGGCGTGAGCTTGTAGACCAGCCCCAGCTTTGGCGTCCACTGCTCGTCGCGGCTGTCGGTATTGACGTTGAACGGCCGGCCCTTGCCCGCGTACTGGGTGTAATACTGATAACGCAGCCCCGCGACGGCAATCCATTTATCCGTCAGGTACAGGGCGTCCTGAGCATAAGCGGAGTAACTCTCCTGTTTGAGCGTCTGATCGCTGTCCGCGGCGGAAACGGTCGTACACTTGCTCAGATTGCCGTAAGACGGATGGTAAATATTGAAATCTTTTACATTCTTACAGCGAATCATATCCGTGCGCAGCAGGTCGTAATTCTCATACGACACGCCGGTCAGGATCTCATTGTAAAATCCCGCGATATCCACGTTCCCCTGCAGGTCTGCACGGGTGGAATGCATGCGCTGCGTTGATCCTTGCGTCGCATCGACACGACGGGTCAGGTTGCCGGTTTTCGCGTCATAGGCCATCACCCGCGCCTGGTTATCGCTGTATTTATCCTGGCTGTAGCTGTAATCGAACTTCGCCGTCCACTGGCTGTTAAGGCGGTATTCCGCGTTGAGTTGCGCCAGATCGGACTGGCCATCGGTAATGTTGAACGGCTCGTCAAACCGGGTTTTACGGTCAACATTCACCGGCTGTTTGGTCGTGAGATCGAAGATCGTACCGCGATCGAACGGCGTCTTATAATCACGATGTGAATAGAGCACGGTCACGGTGGCGTCATCACCAAACCAGGTCAGCGAGGGCGCGATAAAGGTGCTGCGCGCCTTGCCGAAACTTCGCCAGTAATCTTCGTCCTGGTACTCGCCCGTCAGGCGGTAAGCCAGGCGCGTTCCTTCAATGGGACCTGTGACATCGAGCTGGCCGGTACCGCCGCCAAAACTTGAGGAGGTGCCCGAGATCGAACCGCCAAACTGTTTTTCCGGACGTCGGGTGACCACATTGATAAGCCCTCCCGGATCGAGGATGCCGTACAGCGTTGAGGCCGGTCCCTTGAGGACTTCCACACGCTCGGTGGCTGCGTTAAAGCTGCGCGGCAGCACGGTGCGCAGGCCGTTGGTCATGATTGAGCCGTCGCGGTTCGCGCCAAATCCACGGCGTACAAACGCATCCTGCGTGCCGCCCAGCGTGTTGGTCTGCACCACGTTACTGACGTTATAGAGGGCTTCATCCAGCGTGGTAGCGTGCTGATCTTCCAGCACTTTATCGCTGACAGTATTTACCACCTGCGGGATATCCAGCATCGGCATATTGGTCAGTGTGGCGGTGGAGGTGTTCAGCGGCTGATAGCCGTTGGTGGCATCGGCCACGGCATTAGGATCGGCGGTGACGGTAAGCGTTTCGCCGTCCTGAGCCGCGGTGTTGTCTGCTGCCTGCACCAGCGGCGCCATAAACAGCAGTGAAAAGAGCGCGCGCCCTTTTACCCCAGAGAGTGAAGGAGTGAACGTAGCCATTACATCTGTTTTCCCGAAATATCCCGCGAATGAAGCTTCACGGAAGAATGTGTGAGTCATTGCCCTTTACGGTCTGCTCGTTAGCCATCGCTGGCATCGAACATGTAATTGAGAATCATTCAATCATGCGCTGATGTAGTAGTAAATGGAAAAAAGCAAAAATCGACTACAGCAGTACGCCCCCTCTGATACTTAGCGTGGTAAGCAATTAACTTGTTGAAAATAAATTAATTAATTCGTTTAGCGGTTTTCCCGTTCCTGCACGATAACCCTGGGGTTTTAAGGGTGTTTCTTCTCTTGACTACTACATGGCGCAGCGGCAAACTCTCAAAAGAGAATGAGTTTTATTTTTATTTGTTAGTTTTTTATTAAGTTGGCGTTCACGTGGCTCACAACACGAATAAGTCAGGGCTGGTTCTTGAGAACCTCTCTGCTGGCTATCAGAAAAAAATCATCGTCGATGAGATCTCGCTTGCGATCCCCCCACAGAAAATAACCGTTCTGGTGGGCGCGAACGGCTGTGGAAAATCCACGCTACTGAGCACGATCGCACGTTTGCTGCAACCGCTCGGGGGAGCTGCGCTGCTGGATGGCAAAGCCATTCATCAACAGCCAACCAAAGCGGTCGCCCGTCAGCTGGGCATTCTGCCGCAGTCACCGCTGTTGCCGGAAGGGTTAACCGTGTTTGAGCTGGTTTCGCGCGGGCGTTTCCCCTGGCAAAATTTTATGCGCCAGTGGAGTGACGAAGACGAGCAGGCCGTGGAAGAGGCACTGCGCCTGACCGGTACGGCGGAGTTTGCCCATTTGCCGGTGGAAAGCCTTTCCGGCGGCCAGCGTCAGCGCTGCTGGATTGCGATGGCGCTGGCGCAGCAAACGCCCTATATCCTGCTCGACGAGCCGACAACGTTTCTTGACCTCCGCTATCAGGTGGAAATCCTTGAACTGCTGCATACGCTGACCCGCCAGCACGGGCGCACCGTCGTGGTGGTGCTGCACGATCTTAACTTCGCGGTGAACTACGGTGATTCCCTGGTCTTTTTACGCCAGGGGAAAGTAGAGGGTGTGCTTCACGAGGGCGATACCTGTACGCCGGAACTGATCAAAGCGGTGTTTGAGGTTGACGTACATATGTCAGTTAATCCGCTCACCGGCAAACCGTTCTTCATGCCGTTTCGCCAGGTCGCAGAAAAATCATGATACGAACGTCACTGGCTTTTCTGCTTTTTGCGCTGCTGCTGGTGATGGGCGCAATTGCACATCTGGGCACGGGCGCACGCGTTATTTCTCCCCTGACGGTCGTGCAGGCTTTTGTCGATTTCGACCCGCGCAATTTCGACCATAACATCATTATCAGGCTGCGCCTGTTACGCCTCCTTGCGGCCATGCTGACCGGCGCTGCACTTGGCGTGGCAGGCGTCTTGCTGCAGTCCGTTATCCGTAACCCGCTGGGTGAGCCACATATTCTGGGGCTGAATGCCGGCGCCGCGCTAGCCGTCGTGCTGACAAGTGCACTCGGGTTCACCCTGCCGTTTGGTCGCCCGTTGATTGCCGCCGCCGGCGCCGCCGCACTCTTTCTGCTGGTACTGATGCTCTCCTCTTCGGGACGCACCGGGTTGACGCCGATGAAAGTCACCTTGTGCGGGGTGGCGATGTCGGCGTTCGCCTCCTCGATTACCGCCACGGTCCTGATCCTTGATGAGCAGACGCTTCTCGCCTTACGCACCTGGCTGGCGGGGGATTTGGCCGGGATAACAGAAGGAACGCTTCGCAGCGCTTCGTGGGCCGCTGGCGCGGGTTTCGCCCTTGCGCTCTGGCTGTCGCGGTCACTCAATATGCTGGCACTGGGTGACCGGATGGCCCAGGGGCTTGGCGTATCGCTTCTCCGAACGCGCCTGTTCGCGCTGCTTTCAATTGCGCTGCTGTGTGGCGCGGCAGTCTCCGTTGCCGGGCCGATTGGTTTTATTGGCCTCGTGGTGCCGCAGCTGATACGGCGTCTGGTGACGGTGGATCTGCGCGTGATGGTGCCGCTTTCAGCCCTGTGTGGAGGGTTGGTTTTGCTGCTGGCGGATCTCGCCGCCCGCACGCTGTTTACCCCTTATGAACTGGCGACCGGCATTATGACCGCGCTGGTCGGTGCTCCCGTCTTTATCTTTATGGCCTCGAGGGCGTTCAAATGAGCCGGGCCGGACTGCGCGCGTTGCGTATTGGCACCTTTTCAACGCTGGTACGCCCGAGGGCGCTGGCCTGCCTTGCGTTGATTTCGCTCGCGGCCTTTATCCTGCTCGGGTTTGGCCTGATGCACGGCTCGCTGCCGATCCCGACGTCGGCCATCGGACGGGCGCTGCTGTATCCGCAAAGTCTGGAGGCGGATACGCGCTACATCGTGATGGATATCCGCCTGCCGCGTCTGCTGATGGCGGTGTTATGCGGTGCCATGCTCGGCATGGCGGGGGCAGCGATGCAGTCTGTCACTCGTAATGGCCTTGCCGACCCGGGGCTTATCGGCGTGAAAGAGGGATGTAGCGCGGCGGTGCTGGTCCTGATTTTTCAGTTCCCGGCGCTCAGCCTGGCCTGGCGACCGCTGGCGGGAATGGCGGGGGGCATACTCACCGCGCTGCTGGTGGTGGCGCTGGCGCGCGATATTTCGCGGCCGCGATTTATCCTGACGGGGATCGGTGTTTCCTGGGCGTTTGCCGCGGCAATGGGGGTCTTTATGACCACCGCCGACGTGCGTGACGTGCAGACGGCGATGCTGTGGCTGGCGGGAAGCCTGCATGCAGCAAACTGGACGCTGGTAGGCATTGCGGCAGCCTGGACGCTGCCGGCATTTGCGCTATTGCTGTTGACCGCGCGCGCCGCAGACGTGGCCCTGATGGGCAACCCCACCGCAACGGGGCTTGGCGTACACACCTCACGGCTGGCGCTGCTGCGCGTGCTTGCCCCGGTGGTGCTGACCGCGGCCTGCGTCTCCTGCGTGGGCAGTATCGGTTTTGTGGGACTGATTGCGCCACATATGGCACGCCTGCTGCTGTGCGGCGGACAAACCGCGCTGCTGGCGGGAAGTGCCGTGCTGGGTGCGTTGCTGGTTCTGCTGGCAGATAACGTCGGACGTCTGGCTTTCCTGCCGCTGCAGCTGCCGGCAGGCGTAGTCATTTCATTGATTGGCGGACCGTTTTTCCTGTTGCTGCTCTGGCAGCGACGGGACAGATTTTAGGGGATGATGATGCGTATACTTTTTTCGATGTTGTTGCTGGTGGGGTTTACCGTGAGTGCGGCGGAGCCGACGCAGACGTTTACCGACGATCTGAACCGCAAGGTGACTGTGCCCCTTCACCCGAAGCGGATTGTCTCGCTGCACGATCTGGATATCACCATTCCGCTGATTGAGCTCGGCGTGCCGCCAGTGGCAAGCCACGGGCGCACGCGGCCGGACGGTAGCCATTTTCTGCGCGCCAGCGGCATGCTGACGGGCGTTGATTTTGATAACGCCGACATCAAATTTATCGGCTCCGCGGATATCGACATCGAGGCCATCGCCGCTGCAAAGCCGGATTTGATCATCACCGAACCGACCCGTAACACGCCGGTTGAACAGCTGGAGAAAATTGCCCCGACGGTGAGTATCGATCATCTCGATGGCGGCGCGCCGGAGATCTACCGCAAGCTGGCACAGCTCACGGGCACCGAAGCCCGGTTGAAGATCCTTGAACATCGCTATCAGGAGCAGATTAACGCCCTGAAAGCGACCATCGACACCCGCAACATCACCGTGTCGGTGATACAGGCCAACCAGGGCAAAATCAACGCCATGCACAGCTACCACTCGCTGGGGCGCGTGCTGCGTGACGCAGGATTCACATTCCCGCCGCTGATTGAGTCCATCCCTGACGGCGGTCGAATTGACGTCAGCGCCGAGCGTCTGCCCGAGCTGGATGCAGATTTTGTCTTTGCCACCTGGCGCGGGGATACCGGCGGCAAACCGCAGGATGAGCTGGCAGCGATGGATGCCGTGATGCCTGGCTGGTGTCAGTTCCTCAATGCCTGTCGCACCGGCCACTACATACTGATCTCCCGTGAAGAGGCCATCTCGAACTCCTTTGCCTCCTTAGGCCTGATGGCCGCCCAGGTGCAGTCGCAGATTGCCGGCCGACCGCTGCCGGAGGCGTCACAGTGATCAGAAAAGACAAAGCCCGGGTTGATGTCTATGGCGACCGCTTTCGCTCGCGGGGGCACCAGCTCACGCCGCGCCTGCTGCAGGTTGCGCGTTACATCAATGAAAACCGCGAAGCGGTGATGGAGCAGACGGCGATGGAGATTGCCGCGTTGCTGAAAACCTCGGACGCTACGGTGGTACGCGCCATTCAGGCTCTTGGCTTTGCCGGGCTGCGTGACCTGAAGCAGACTCTGGAGCAGTGGTTTGGGCCGGTGGTCTCCTCCAGCGAAAAAATGTCCACCACGGTGAATACGCTCACCAGCGACGTGAACGCGAGCATCGATTTTGTGCTGGAAGGGCATCAGCATACCTGTGACGTGCTATCCGAGCCGCACAACCGCTACGCAATGGCGCAGGCGGTGTCGTTGCTGGCGCAGGCACGTCAGGTCGCGATCTTTGGGATTGGGGCTTCCGGCATTCTGGCCGAGTACACTTCCCGGCTGTTCAGCCGTATCGGCCTGCCCGCTATTGCACTCAACCGCACCGGCATTGGTCTGGCAGAGCAATTGATTGCCTTACAGCGCGGCGACGTGCTGGTGATGATGGCGCAAAAATCGGCCCACCGGGAAGGACAAACCACGCTGCGTGAAGCGAAACGGCTGGGTATTCCCACGATATTGCTGACCAATGCTACGGACTCGCGCTTCAGCAAAGAGGCCAGCGTGGTGATCCACGTTCCGCGCGGCGGTGAAAAGGGAAAAATTCCGCTCCACGGCACGGTGCTGCTGTGTCTGGAGATGATTATTTTATCTGTAGCGTCAACGGAGCCCCAGCGCACCATCAGGTCGATGAAGCGCATTAACGAATTTCATCGCGGGTTAAAACCGGGCAAGAAGAGCGGGTGAGGGGTTCACGCCGCGCCATGATTTTTCCGGTACTGCAGCGGCGTCTCACCAATCCCTTTTTTAAAGGCGCTGATAAACCACGTCACGTCGGAAAATCCCACCCGCGCGGCAATCTCACGCACGCTGGCATCACTGTGCAGCAAGTACTCGCAGGCTTTTCGCAGCCGTAGCGTATTCAGATAGTCGTGGATCTTCTCGCCTGTTTCCGCATGGAATTTTCGCGATACATAGCTGCGTGATTTTCCCAGCTCAGCCGCCAGCGCATCCAGGCGAAATTTCTCCCGATAGTGCTCATCCAGCCAGAACATCACCTGGCTTGCCACCCCCTGACTGCTCCCCGGCGCACCGTCGTTATCATCCGGCAGCATGGCAAACAGGCTAATCAACAGCCCGGCAATGTTTTCGCTGTTCAGCGGCGGCTGATAACAGCCAAGAAGATAATCGATATGCTTCTGGCAATGCGCCAGGTCAGCGACCCAGGCCTCGCCGCCACGACGAGACAGCTTCTGTAGACGCTGCTGAGCCTGCGGAAAATCACGCAGGGTTTTCAGTACGGCATGCTGGTCGAGATGAATAATGGTGCGCCTGTAAAGGGCTTCTGCCTTCTCGTCCACCATCACCTTATGCAGGGTAAACGGTGGGAAGAAAAACAGCCGCCCGGGGCGCATGGTGTAATGACGGTTATCGACAATCGCCACGCCAAAGCCCTCTTCCACATAGAGAATTTCCAGACACTGATGCCAGTGGTGATAGCGCACCGTATTGGCGAACAGGCGGCTAAACGACACCACGGTGTCATTTAAGGTAATCAGCTCCAGATGATCGGATGTTGGCGTGTCGCGCATAGTGCAATAAAACTCAACTTTTTCCCGTCAGAATCTCTTTATAAACCACCTTTTTAAATTTTCTTAACTGCGGGTTTATTCATCGCTCTTACCTGTGACATGGCTAACATTTCTGCCCCGTGTGGATTCACTATGCTTTGCCGCAGTTGATTACGAGGGTGAGCGTATGTGGGCAGCAAATAAAGAAAAATCAAATCCGTTGTCTTCACGCCAGGATATCGTGGCGTCACTGAATACTCTGTTGAGTGCGCTGGATAAGGCGTTTGCGCCGGGCAGTTCACGATTTTCGCTGGGCGAAACCTGTGCGCATTACAGCACGGATATCGCGCAGATGGAGGGACTCTCACGTGCGCTATGGGGGCTGTTTCCGCTGCTGGCATCCGGTGATGCCAGCCCCTTTTGCGAAAAATACCTTACCGCGATCAAACTCGGCACCGATCCGCACAGTGACGGTTACTGGGGCGAAACCGGCCCCTACGATCAGCGTCTGGTCGAAATGGCGGCCTACGGTCTGGGGCTTGCCCTGCTGGGGGATAAACTCACCGCGCACTTTACCGGGCGCGAGGTCATAAACCTGCACGCATGGCTCAACCAGATCGCCCATGCGCAAATGCCGGACAGCAACTGGAACTACTTTGCCATTATGGTGCAGCTCGGTTTTAAGCGCGCTGGCCTGCCGTATGACCAGACGGCGATTGACCGACGGTTTGCGATGATGGAGGCCTATTACCTGGGCGATGGCTGGTATTCCGACGGGCCGGGGCGGCCGAAAGACTATTACATCTCGATGGCATTCCATTTCTACGGCCTGATTTACGCCACCCTGAGTGGTGACGAGGAGAGGACGCAGGTGCTGCGAGCGCGTTCGCGCCTGTTCGCCGAAGACTTTATCTATTGGTCAGCCGCCGACGGTGCCTCGGTACCGTTTGGTCGCAGCCTGACCTATCGCTTTGCAATGGTCGCCTTCTGGAGTGCCGTCGCCTTTTCCGGTCTGGAGGTGTTCACGCCGGGGATTGTGAAGGGCATCGTGCTGCGCCATCTGCGCTGGTGGCAGCAACAGCCCATCACCGATCGGGACGGCATTCTGACCCTCGGTTTTGCTTATCCGAACCTGGCGATGTGTGAGGACTATAACGCCCCCGGCTCGCCATACTGGGCGCTGAAAACTTACCTGATTCTGGCGATGCCGGAGGACCATCCGTTCTGGCAGGCTGAAGAGCAGCCGCTGCCCGCGCTTGCGGAAAAACGCGTCATCCCGCATGCACAGCAGATCCTGATGCATGCCGGTCAGTCGCAGCACGTCACCCTGCTTACCGCCGGGCAGCTTGAGCTGAATAACTACGTGAATACGGAAGCCAAATACACCAAATTTGCCTACTCCAGCCGCTTTGGTTTCACGATTGAGCGCGGACGGTTTGGCCTGAAACATGCCGCCTGCGACTCCATGCTGCTACTGGCTGACGGGGATAACTATTTCCGCGGGCGCCGCGAATGTGAAGCGGTGCGGATCACTGAAGATTATCTCTACTCACGCTGGTCTCCGTGGCATGACGTTCATATCGAAACCTGGCAAGTGCCGTTTGGTGAGTGGCACCTGCGCCTGCACCGTATCAACAGCGCCCGTCGACTGAATACGGCGGAGGGCGGTTTTGCGGTGATGAACACCGAACCGCAGATCCGTGAGAACGGATGCTGGCTTGTCGCCGGTAATGGCACCAGCGTGCTGGTCGATCTCTCTCCGGTGATTAACCGTGAACCGGACAGCATCATCACACCGCCGAACAGCAGCATCATGTTCCCGGAATGCGCTGCCATTCCGCTGTTGAAAACCACGCTTGCGCAGGGGGAGAGCTGGCTCTGTTGTGCCGCCGTCGCCGGCGAAAGCCAGCCGGTTATGGCAGTCCCACAACTGAATATTAGCGAGAACCGGGTTGTTATCCGCGAGCCCGGCGGTGAGCGACAGCTGTCGTTCTCATTATAAAAACTCTGACCCTACACGTCGGCGAGGATGATATGAAAAAGACCGCTACAACAAACAGAACTGAATATTACAAAATCAGCAGTTTTATATTTCTCTATTTCTTTACCTGGTCTGCCAGTATTGGCCTGCTGGCTATCTGGTTAGGCCAGAAAGCGAACCTCAGTGGTTCGGTGATTGGTACCGTATTTGCGGTGAACGGTATTTTCTCCGTCATTCTGAAGCCCATTTATGGCTATATTCTCGATAAGATCGGCATGAGCAAATACCTGCTCTATTTTGTGGTGGCAATGTCTGCCCTGATGGCGCCGTTCTTTATTTATGTTTATCAGCCGCTGTTAATGTCCAACACGCTGCTGGGGATTATTATTGGCGCACTCTATTTAAGCTTTGCCTGGTATGCGGGCGTGGCGGCGTGCGAATCCTATTCTGACCGGTTTAGCCGTTTAAACGGCATGGAGTTTGGTCAGATCCGGATGTGGGGCTCCCTTGGCTGGGCAGTGGCGTCCTCCTTCTCCGGCCTGCTGTTTAATCTCTCGCCAGCGTATAACTTTATTATGGGCAGCGTGGCATCGGTGGTGATGCTGATTGTCCTGTTGAGCCTGAAAGTGAATACTAACTCCGCACATGCCGGCGAAGTGCTGACGAAAGAGAAAATTGCCCCGTCAGACGTTTACGCGCTCCTGCGTAACCGTAAATTCTGGGCCTTCTGTCTGTACGTGGCCGGTGTGGCGTGGATGATGTTTATCGCCGAGCAGCAGTTTTCGCGCTATTTCGTGACCTTCTTTGATGATATTCACCAGGGCAATGCGGTGTTTGGTTATCTGGGGACCGTGCAGTCGGGAATGGAGTTTGTCATGTATATGGTGATCCCGCTGCTGGTGAACGCTATTGGTGCCAAACGTGGGCTGTTAATTGTCGGGCTGGTGGTCGGTGCGCGTCTGATTATTTCCGGTCTGTGTGATTCACATCTGTTAATTTCCATTCTTAAGCCGCTGTACGGTCTGGAAATTTGTCTGCTGCTGGTCTCCGTCTTTAAATATATTGCCGAACATTTCGATAAGCGCGTTAACGCCACCATGTATTTGCTGGGATATCAGGCGATGCTGTACGTCGGCAATGTCGTGGTCTCGTCGCCTGCCGGCTATATGTATGACCGCATTGGTTTCGAGAACACCTATATCATCATGGGCGCCACGGCGCTGATCTTCACGTTTATTTCTGCCTTTACGTTATCTGCCTGCCAGAGTAAATGGCGCGGCCCCCGCGCGCTGAACGTAGCAGAACCCTCATCACGATAATTAAGCCGTCAAAGAAGGAACCGAAATATGTTAAGTCGTATCGCAGAGGAACGCCTGCCCGCTATCCCCGTGCCCGTTGATTCGCGCGTATTCCGCGATGAACTGAGTTCAGCGCGCGACCATGTCCTCGCGCTGATTAGCCGCCATTTAACGGCGTTTGGTGAGCAGTTCCCGGCGGAAACCTGCCAGCAGGGTTTTTATCCGCTGACCGACAACGTGGAGTGGACCACCAGCTTCTGGACCGGGCAGCTGTGGCTGGCGTGGGAGATGAGCGGCGAAGCGAAATTCCGCGCGATGGCGGAAAAACATGTGCGCTCGTTTGGACTGCGTATCGCCGGGCGCCACGACACAAATACCCATGATCTGGGCTTTTTGTATACGCTCTCCTGCGTGGCGGCCTGGCGACTGACCGGTAACCGTGAGGCGCGTGGCTTCTCGCTGCTGGCGGCAGAGGCGCTGCTGGAGCGCTTCCACGAGAAGGCAAAAATTATTCAGGCGTGGGGCGATCTGGCTGACCCGGAACAGGCCGGGCGGATGATTATCGACTGCAATATGAACCTGCCGCTGCTCTACTGGGCGAGCGAACAGACGGGCGATCCGCGCTTTGCCGATGCTGCTAAAGCACACGTGATGCAGGCAGCGAGGTACCTTATCCGTGAAGATGCCTCAACGTTCCACACCTACTATATGGATGTGCACACCGGCGCGCCGCGCTACGGCAATACTCAGCAAGGCTATGCCGATGACTCCTGCTGGTCACGCGGGCAGGCGTGGGGAATTTACGGCTTCCTGTTGAGCTACATCTATACCGGTGATGCGACGATGATTGCCCTGTCGAAACGGCTGGCGAACTACTTCCTCAACCGTCTGCCGGAAGATTACGTCTGCCACTGGGACCTGGCGCTGGTCGGCACGGATGCGCTACGCGACGCATCCTCGGCGGCGATTGCGGTATGTGGCCTGCTGGAGCTGGTGAAGCATCTGCCGGTGACCGACCCGGATCGCGAGCAGTATTCTGAATGGGCAAAAGGAATGATGTCGTCACTGACGAAACACTACCTGATGGGCAAAGATGAGAAGGGAACTGGGCTGCTGAAGCACTCCGTTTATCATCTGGCAAGCAATAAAGGCGTGGACGAGTGCGCGAGCTGGGGGGACTACTTCTACGTGGAGGCGCTGGTCAGGTTTACCCAAAGCTGGAAGTTGTACTGGTAATATGCCTCCCTGACCCTCTCCCGAAAGGGGGAGGGCAGGAATCAGGAACTGGGTAAACTTACACCCCTTGCTCCAGAATGCGGATATGCGTTTCCAGCACATCGCCCTTCACCGCGTCGCTCCACGCTTTCATGTGCGCGGTCTGCAGGTGGGCTTCAAGATGGGCCACGGTTTCCCACTGCTCAATCATAATGATCGAGTCTGGGGCCGTAGCCTGGAAGCTGGCGGTGGTGGTGGCGTCGACCATCGGCGCGTAGCCGTGGCAGCCTTCTTCCTTCAGTACAGTGGGGATAATTTTCACGAACTCATCCAGCACCGCCTGGCGGTGATGTTGGCCTGGACGAGTACGGATTTCAGCAATAACAGTAAGCATGGTTAACTCCTTCTAATTCCAGGTTACCAGTTAAGCAAAAATTTCCGCGAGATGCTTGCGATATTCTGCGATATAGCGCGGGACGTCAGGCATTTTGATGACGTCGTTCACGATAAAGGTTGGCAGCGGCGTCATTCCGAGGAACTGGTTAGCTTTGTGGAACGGCAGATACGCACCGTCAACGCCCACCCCTTCAAAGAACTGATCTTTTTCGGTGAACGCTTCCAGCGGTGCGTTCCAGGTCAGGGACAGCATATATTTTTTGCCCTGAATCAGGCCGCCAGAACCGTATTTTTTGGATGCGTCGGAGCGGGTGCGACCGTCGCTGGCGTACAGTGCGCCATGGCCTTCGGTGAAGACATCATCCATGTATTTTTTCACGGTCCAGGGGGCGCCCATCCACCAGCCAGGCATCTGCCAGATAATCACGTCAGCCCACAGGAAGTTCTGCACTTCCGCGTTGACATCGTAATCGCTGTCCGCGCGCACGACCTTAACATCATGCCCGGCGTCGCGCAGAAAACCGTCCGCGACCTCGGTCAGGGTGTCATTCAGTTGGCCTTTAGAGTGCGCAAATTCTTTTGCACCGTTGATAATCAGAATGTTGCTCATGAGGTGTCCTCGAAGATGAAAGTATGGCGAGGATTCTACGCGCGCGAGCGATGCGGTTAAATGAGCAAAATGTGCAAAGTCTTTTGCATTAAACGCAATAATCCCTTACCAGCTGACCTTCACTTCGAAGCCGCCTTCTGCCGCATTGCCCAGCGCGACGCGCATACCATGCAGGGCGGCAATGCGCCTGACGATAGATAACCCCAGGCCGCTACCCGTTGCATCCTGTCCCGGTGGGCGATAAAAACGCTCGCCAATACGCGCCAGCGCATCGGTGGAAACGCCGGGGCCGGTATCACGCACGGTAAAACGCCGGCTATCCAGCGTGACGTCCACCACGCTGCCATGCGGACTATAACGCACGGCGTTGTCCAGCAGGTTACGCACCAGCAGGCTCAGCAGCAGCGGCTGGCCCTGACGTGTGACCTGTGGGGCATGAATGTTCAGACGAATATCAATCCCGGCCTGCTGTGCCGGATGCCAGATATCCAGCACCGCCGACTGCAGGAGATCGGCCATCACGATCGGTTCGATATCGTCGAGGTTATCCAGCGAGTCCAGACGCGACAGCGTAAGGAGCTGATCCACCAGCCGGGATGCGCGATCGATACCCGCATGCAGCTGCGCCAGCGCTTTTTGCTGCGCCTGCGGATCGTCCTGATACAGTTGCGCCACGTCGGTTTGCACCTTCAGGGCCGCGAGAGGGCTGCGTAGCTCGTGCGCGGCATCTGAGGTAAAACGACGCTCGCGGGTCATCATCTCCTGGGTTCGCGTGAACAGATGGTTCAGCGAGTCGAGCAGCGGGCGCACCTCAGTGGGAACCCCCTGAGTCGGGAGCGCGTCGGTGGCATCCGGTGAGCGGGAGCGCAGGGTCTGCGCCAGTTTTTTTAACGGTTTCAGTTCCCGGCTCAGCAAAACGATCAGCAACAACAGCATCAGGGGCAGCGCCACCAGCCACGGGGTCAACTGGGAGCTGACCACATCTACCGCCATCTCCTGGCGATACTCCCACTCCTGGCCGACCACCACGCGGTACTTCCCGTCGGGTGAGGTGAGCCATAAAAAACGCCACTCGTCGTTGTCGCCCTGTAACCGGCCATTATCAAACCCGTCGCGGCGATAATGGTACGGAATGTCCCGCCCGTTTTCGCCGTCATTTAACATCATCTTGCCGTCGGTGGCGTAGATGGCGAAGGCCAGCGCGTCGTCATCCAGACGACCATGCTTCGCTTTTTTGGGGATCTCACGCATCCGTTCGGGGGCCCGGATCTCATCCAGATCCATGGTCAACAGCCGTTTGGCAAACAGCATCTGCTGCGTATCGAACAGCTTATCCAGCGTGTGGGTGGTCTGCTGCCAGGCGACCAGGCTTGCGGCAAACCACGCCGTCAGCGACAGCACTAAAAAGAGGAGCGTCAGGCGCAGCTTCAGGCTCAGGCGTTGGGTCAGTTTCATGCGTCACCCAGGGTATAGCCGATGCCGTGCACGGTGCGGATAAATTCGCTGCCCAGTTTACGACGAAGATGGTGGACGTGGACTTCAACGGCGTTGCTGGAGACGTCGTCGTCCCAGGTGTAGAGCTTTTCCTCGATCAGCTTGCGCGGCAGCACGCGGCCCGCGTTACGCATCAGCAGCTCCAGCAGGGCGAACTCTTTCGGCTTGAGCGTCAGCGTTTCGCCGTCCAGCGTGGCCACGAGACTGGTGGGATCGAGCGTGACCTTTCCGTGGTGCAACTCGCTGCGGGTCTGGCCGTGGCTTCGGCGCACCAGCGCCTCAAGGCGGGCGGCCACTTCGATCAGTGCAAAGGGCTTGCACAGGTAATCATCCGCCCCCAGACGCAGCCCTTCGACACGCTGGTTCAACGCATCCCGCGCCGTCAGAATCAATACCGGCTCGCGGCGTCCGCTTTCGCGCCAGGCGCGCAGAATCTCCAGTCCGTCGATTTCCGGCAGCGTCAGATCCAGCACTACGGCATCATACGGAGCGGAATGAAGCGCGGTCTGGCCGGTTTTTCCGTCGGTGAACCAGTCCACGCTAAAGCCCATTTTGCTTAAACCCGCCTTGATGCCATCGCCGATTAGCTTGTCGTCTTCAACCAGTAAAATGCGCATGTTCCCTCCTTGATAACGTCAGTAAACCCTCTGCATCAGCCTGCTGTACAGTAATAATAAATAAATTTTTCCCTTAAGAAGTTGTTAAGGTTTACCCTGTTAAATGGACTGCGAAACCACATTAAAGGGAGAGTTAATATGAAAAAATTCGCTGCGATTGCCGCCATCATGATGATGACCACTGCCCCTGTTTTTGCTGCACAGGGCGGATTTAACGGCCCCTCTGCCGCACAAACCCAGGCCCAGACGCAGGCGGGCGGTTTTGTCGATAATGACGCGAACCTCACCACCGCGGTGAAAGTGAAGGACATGAAGGACGACAGCTGGGTGAAGCTGCGCGGGAACATCACTCAGCGCCTGTCTGATGACCGCTACACCTTCCGCGATGAGACCGGTACGGTTAACGTGGAGATTGACCACAAGCGCTGGAACGGCGTGACCGTAACCCCGCAGGATAAGGTGGAAATTCAGGGTAAAGTCGATAAAGAGTGGAACGATTTTGAAATCGACGTGAAGCAGGTTATCAAACTGAACAAATAACCCCGAAAGGGCCGCGGATGCGGCCCTTTTTCTTTGTGACTCAACACGCCAGATAAGGTAGTATCTGCGGCAATATTGCCTGAAACCTTTCGGTTTCTGAGTTGAGGAATCACACATAATGAGCGATATGGCAGAGCGCCTCGCGCTACATGAATTCACGGAAAACGCCTACCTGAACTACTCCATGTACGTCATCATGGACAGGGCGTTGCCGTTTATCGGGGATGGCCTGAAGCCCGTTCAGCGCCGCATCGTCTATGCGATGTCCGAGCTGGGGCTGAATGCGACCGCCAAGTTCAAAAAATCCGCCCGTACCGTCGGTGACGTACTGGGTAAATACCATCCGCACGGCGACAGCGCCTGTTATGAAGCGATGGTGCTGATGGCACAGCCGTTCTCTTACCGTTATCCGCTGGTGGATGGTCAGGGGAACTGGGGGGCGCCGGACGATCCGAAATCCTTCGCAGCGATGCGTTATACCGAATCCCGTCTCTCCCGCTACGCTGAAGTGCTGCTGGGCGAGCTGGGTCAGGGAACCGTGGACTGGGTGCCAAACTTCGACGGTACGATGCAGGAGCCGAAAATGCTGCCTGCGCGTCTGCCGAACATCCTGCTGAACGGCACTACCGGTATCGCGGTGGGTATGGCGACGGACATTCCGCCGCACAACCTGCGTGAAGTGGCGAAAGCCGCCATCACCCTGATTGAACAGCCGAAGACCACGCTGGACGATCTGCTGGATATCGTGCAGGGGCCGGACTACCCGACCGAGGCCGAAATCATCACCTCGCGCGCGGAAATCCGCAAAATCTACCAGAACGGCCGCGGCTCCGTGCGCATGCGTGCGGTGTGGACCAAAGAGGACGGCGCAGTGGTCATCACCGCGCTGCCGCACCAGGTCTCCGGCGCGAAAGTGCTGGAACAGATTGCCTCCCAGATGCGCAATAAAAAGCTGCCGATGGTGGATGACCTGCGCGACGAATCCGACCACGAGAACCCGACGCGTCTGGTGATCGTGCCGCGTTCCAACCGCGTGGACATGGAGCAGGTGATGAACCACCTGTTTGCCACCACCGATCTGGAAAAAAGCTACCGCATCAACCTGAACATGATCGGCCTTGACGGTCGTCCGGCAGTGAAAAACCTGCTGGAGATCCTGAGCGAATGGCTGACGTTCCGCCGCGATACCGTTCGCCGCCGTCTGAACTATCGACTGGAAAAAGTGCTTAAACGCCTGCACATCCTTGAAGGTTTGCTGGTGGCGTTCCTCAATATCGACGAAGTTATTGAGATAATCCGTTCCGAGGACGAGCCGAAGCCGGCGCTGATGTCGCGCTTTGGCATCAGTGAAACCCAGGCCGAAGCAATCCTTGAGCTGAAACTGCGTCATCTCGCCAAACTCGAAGAGATGAAGATCCGCGGTGAGCAGAACGAACTGGAAAAAGAGCGCGATCAGCTGCAGGCGATCCTCGCGTCCGAACGCAAGATGAACAACCTGCTCAAGAAAGAGCTGCAGGCTGACGCCAATGCATTCGGTGACGACCGTCGTTCTCCGCTGCATGAGCGCGAAGAAGCGAAGGCGATGAATGAGCACGACATGCAGCCATCAGAACCGGTCACCATTGTGCTGTCTCAGAGCGGCTGGGTGCGCAGTGCTAAAGGTCACGATATCGACGCGCCAGGGTTGAGCTACAAGGCGGGCGATAGCTTTAAAGCGGCCGTGAAAGGTAAGAGCAACCAGCCGGTCGCCTTTATCGACTCGACGGGGCGCAGCTACGCCATCGACCCGATCACGCTGCCATCTGCCCGCGGACAGGGCGAACCGCTTACCGGTAAGCTGACGCTGCCGCCGGGTGCGACGGTTGACCATATGCTGATGGAAGCCGATGACCAGAAACTGCTGCTGGCGTCTGACGCGGGGTACGGCTTTATCTGTACCTTTAACGATCTTGTTTCCCGCAACCGTGCCGGTAAGGCGCTGATCAGCCTGCCTGACAACGCGCATGTGATGCCGCCGCTGGTGGTGGAAAACGACAGCGATATGCTGCTGGCGATCACTGCCGCCGGACGTATGCTGATGTTCCCGGTCAGCGACCTGCCGGAATTGTCAAAAGGCAAGGGCAACAAGATCATCAGCATCCCGTCAGCGGAAGCGGCGAAAGGGGTAGATGGTCTGGCGCACCTCTTTATTCTGCCGCCGCAGAGCACGCTGACCATTCATGTCGGCAAACGTAAAATCAAGCTTCGTCCGGAAGAGTTGCAGAAAGTGGTGGGCGAGCGCGGTCGACGTGGCTCGCTGATGCGCGGCCTGCAGCGTATTGACCGCGTGGAGATTGACTCTCCTGCGCGCAGTACCGCGGGCGACAGCGAAGAGTAACGCCGTTATCTCCCCCTCTGTTCCGGAGGGGGAATTTCAATAAAATTTCCCGTAAAATCGTTGTTAATTCGTGCGTTGCGATTAACAATACGCGCTCGTAATAAAGTCCTTACCTGGCCACAGGTGAAGTATAATTGTCAGCTGTCAGGGCTTCAGAGGTCGCTATGCTATTCATTGTTCGTTTAATTCTTACCATTATTTACTGCATTCTGGTCTGTATTTTCGGCTCTATTTATTGCCTGTTCAGTCCGCGCAATCCGAAACATGTCGCCACCTTCGGCCATATGTTCGGCCGCCTTGCGCCGCTGTTTGGCCTGAAGGTTGAAAAACGCCTGCCGGAAGGGGCTGAGAACTTCGGTAACGCCATCTTTATCGCTAACCATCAGAACAACTACGATATGGTGACGGCCTCCAACATTGTTCTGCCACCGACCGTGACCGTGGGCAAAAAGAGCCTGCTGTGGATCCCTTTTTTCGGCCAGCTGTACTGGCTGACCGGTAACCTGCTGATTGACCGTAACAACCGCGCGAAAGCGCACAGCACTATTGCTGAAGTGGTTAATCACTTCAAAAAGCGCAGGATCTCAATATGGATGTTCCCGGAAGGGACGCGCAGCCGTGGCCGTGGCCTGCTGCCGTTCAAAACCGGTGCGTTTCATGCTGCAATTGCGGCAGGTGTTCCAATTATTCCTGTGTGTGTTTCCAATACTTCTAATAAGATTAATCTTAACCGCCTGAATAACGGGCTGGTGATTGTCGAAATGCTGCCGCCGGTGGATACCAGCAAATACGGTAAAGATCAGGTTCGCGAGCTGGCAGCACACTGCCGTGAACTGATGGCTCAGCATATTGCGCTGCTCGACAAAGAAGTCGCAGAGAGAGAAGCCGCCGGTAAGAAGTAAGCCGGCGTTAAAAGGGAAAACGAATTCCCGCGTTGTTAGTCGTTTCAGATGGAGCTTATATGTCATTCAGTCGGCGTCAGTTTATTCAGGCTTCCGGGATCGCCCTTTGTGCGGGTGCGCTGCCGCTGACAGCCAACGCCGCCGGGCAGCAACAGCCGCTGCCCATTCCGCCGTTAATAGAATCCCGTCGCGGGCAGCCGCTTTTCCTGACGCTACAGCGCAGCCACTGGTCCTTTACCCAGGGGACGCGTGCGCCGGTGTGGGGCATTAACGGGCGTTACCTTGGGCCGACCATACGCGTGTGGAATGGCGATGACGTTAAGCTGATCTACAGTAACCGTACGACAGAAAATGTCGCCATGACCATCAGTGGTTTACAGGTGCCTGGCCCGCTGCTTGGCGGCGCGGCACGCATGATGTCGCCTAACGCTGACTGGGCGCCCGTTCTGCCGATTCGTCAGAGCGCGGCGACGCTCTGGTATCATGCCAATACCCCTAACCGCACGGCCCAGCAGGTGTATAACGGCCTGGCCGGCATGTGGCTGGTGGAAGATGAAATCAGTAAATCCCTGCCAATCCCGAACCACTATGGCGTGGATGATTTTCCGGTCATTATTCAGGACAAACGGCTGGATAATTTCGGCACGCCGGAATACAGTGAGCCGGGCAGCGGTGGCTTCGTTGGCGATACGCTGCTGGTTAACGGCGCGCAAAGTCCGTATGTCGAAGTGTCGCGCGGATGGGTACGTCTGCGTCTGCTGAATGCTTCTAACTCGCGCCGCTACCAGCTGCAAATGAGCGATGGCCGCGCGCTACACGTCATCTCCGGCGACCAGGGCTTTTTACCGGCCCCGGTTTCCGTGAAGCAGCTGGCGCTGTCGCCAGGCGAACGCCGCGAAATCCTTATTGATATGACCAACGGTGATGAGGTGTCGATCACCTGTGGCGAAGCGGCCAGCATTGTGGACCGCATTCGCGGTTTCTTTGAGCCGTCGAGTATCCTGGTCTCCACCCTGGTGCTGACCCTGCGTCCTACCGGCCTGCTGCCGCTGGTGACCGACAGCCTGCCGATGCGCCTGCTACCGCAGGAGATCATGAGCGGTTCGCCGGTGCGCAGCCGCGATATCAGCCTGGGCGACGATCCGGGGATCAACGGCACGCTGTGGGACGTTAACCGTATCGATATTACCGCGCAGCAGGGTACCTGGGAGCGCTGGACGGTTCGCTCGGACATGCCGCAGTCGTTCCATATCGAAGGGGTGAGTTTCCTGATCCGCAACGTCAATGGCGCGATGCCGTTCCCCGAAGACAGGGGCTGGAAGGATACCGTCTGGGTGGATGGGCAGGTCGAACTGCTGGTCTACTATGGACAGCCTTCGTGGCCGCACTTCCCGTTCCTGTTCCACAGCCAGACGCTGGAGATGATGGACAGGGGATCCGTCGGCCAGATGCTGGTCAACCCGGCACCCTAAACCACGATACGATTCCCGGTTCGCCGGGAATGTTTATGCCCGCCAGAAAAAGCGTGAGCACAGGATCAGTACCGGATAAATTTCCAGACGCCCCATAATCATCGCCGCACACATCAACAGCTTGGCCTCGTCTTTTAACGTCCCGAAGGTTGATGCCGTTTCGCCGAACCCCAGCCCCATATTGTTAATGCAGGCCGCAACGGTGGCAAATGACGTGAACAGATCGTATCCCAGCAGGTTCAGCGCCCAGACGAAAAAGCCCGTTATCATCACGTAGAGAAAAAAGAAACTCCACACCGAGCGCAGAACGCGTTCATTCACGACGCTTTTGCCGACCTTAATACTCAGCAGCGCGCGCGGATGCGCGAGTTGATTCATCTCCTGAATACACTGCTTAAACATGATGAGAAAACGCAGCGCTTTGATCCCGCCGCAGGTAGAGCCGACGCAGCCGCCAAAAAAGCTGGCGCTCAGCAGCAGGAAAATGGTGTGGGGAGGCCAGTGAGCGTAATCGGCCGTCGAAAGACCGTTGTCGGTCATCATGGAGCTGGCCAGAAAGAAGGCATGTACCAGGCTGTCGGTACCGTTGTACATCCCCGCGTGCCACACCTGCCAGGCGGTGATGGCGATAATGACGGTGGCGGCACCGAGAAAGAATTTCACCTCCGGGCTGCGCCGAATCGGTTTCAGCGTGCGGCGCGCGATGACGACATACCAGAGGGTAAAGTTAAACGCGGAAAGCAGTGAAAAAGCCCCGGCGACAAGCTCAATCGCGTGGCTGTCGTAAAACCCGATGCTCTCACTTCGGGTTGAAAACCCACCCAATGAGACGGTGGAAAGCCCGTGACAGACGGCGTCAAAAAAGGGCATGCCCGCCAGCCAGTACGCCAGCGTGCAGACCAGTCCCAGCGCCAGATAGGTTACCCACAGCGTACGCGCGGTATCGGCGAGTCGGGGCGTCAGGCGCTCCTCCTTAAACGGCCCAGGCATTTCCGACTGATACAGCTTCATGCCACCGATACCGAGCAGCGGCAGGACCGCGACGGCCAGTACGATGACCCCTAATCCGCCAATGAAATTGAGCTGAGCGCGGTAATAAAGGTACGACTTCGGCAGGGCACTGACGTCTCCAATCACCGTCGCCCCGGTGGTGGTGATCCCTGATACCCCTTCAAAGAGCGCATCGGAAAAGGAGAGTTGCAGACCGTCATCCATCCATAACGGCATGGCGCTAATCAATGAAAACAGCAGCCAGAACAGAACGATAATCACGAAACCGTCACGGGTGCGCAGCTGTATACCGGAATGACGTGTTGCCCGCCAGGTAAGTCCGCCAAGGGTAAAAAAGGTCAAAAAGTTGGTTAAAAAAGCAAAGTAGGTTCGCTCTTTATTCAGCAGGGCGATAACCATCGGCGGCAGCATGGACAGGCTGTACAGAAGAACCAGAAAACCGCAGAGGTGAAGCACAACCCGCAGCTGGGACACATGTAACGAATCGTTGAACTTCACAAAGAAACTCCGTGCCAGAATGCATCCCGGTAACTGATTACCGCAAGATATAGTGGATATTATGATCCAAAATTAACAGTGCGCTGTATTTTAACGGCTTCCAGGATTTTCTGTTTACTTCTTGCATCCTTTTCTTCAAATCCGGCGGACTAACAGCGTATAATCCCGCTCCTTTTGTCTATTTTTTCTTCGGAAGCACTATGAGCGCAATTTCCCTGATCCAGCCGGATCGTGACCTCTTCTCCTGGCCCCAGTACTGGGCGGCCTGCTTTGGACCGGCACCGTTCCTGCCGATGTCCCGGGAAGAGATGGACCAACTGGGCTGGGACAGCTGCGATATCATTCTGGTGACGGGCGATGCCTACGTCGACCACCCGAGCTTTGGCATGGCTATCTGTGGCCGTATGCTTGAAGCGCAGGGCTTCCGTGTGGGGATCATCGCCCAGCCTGACTGGAACAGCAAAGACGACTTTATGCGTCTGGGGAAACCCAACCTGTTCTTCGGCGTGACCGCAGGCAACATGGACTCGATGATCAACCGCTATACCGCCGACCGTAAGCTGCGTCATGACGATGCCTACACGCCGGATAACGTCGCGGGTAAACGTCCTGACCGTGCGACGCTGGTCTACACCCAACGCTGCAAAGAAGCCTGGAAAGACGTGCCGGTTATCCTGGGCGGCATCGAGGCGAGTCTGCGCCGTACCGCGCACTACGACTACTGGTCAGACACCGTGCGCCGTTCGGTGCTGGTGGATTCCAAAGCCGATATGCTGATTTACGGTAACGGTGAACGTCCGCTGGTGGAAGTGGCGCACCGTCTCTCACAGGGTGAGCCGGTGAGCAGCATCCGCGACGTGCGCAACACCGCGATCATGGTGAAAGAGGCGCTGCCGGGCTGGAGCGGGGTGGATTCCCGTATCATTGATATGCCGGGTAAAATCGACCCGATCCCGCACCCGTACGGCGACGATCTGCCGTGTGCGGATAACAAACCGGTAGAGCCAAAGAAAGCCGAAACGAAAGCTATCGTTGTTCAGCCGCCGCGCCCGAAACCGTGGGAAAAAACCTACGTGCTGCTGCCTTCCTTTGAGAAGGTCAAAGCCGATAAAGTGCTCTACGCGCATGCGTCCCGTATTCTGCACCACGAAACCAACCCGGGCTGCGCGCGTGCGCTGATGCAAAAGCACGGCGAGCGCTTTATCTGGATCAACCCGCCGGCCATCCCGCTTTCCACCGAAGAGATGGACAGCGTCTTCGCGCTGCCGTACAAACGCGTGCCGCATCCGGCATACGGCGAGCGCCGAATCCCGGCGTATGAGATGATCCGTTTCTCAATAAACATCATGCGCGGCTGCTTCGGCGGCTGCTCCTTTACTCTTGTTTTTATGTATTTAGAGTTAAACTCTACTTTTCTATTTTTAGAATTCAAGCTATTCATCGTAATTGAGAGATATCCTTTTAATGTTCAGCAAGCCTGTTAAAAGCACTTTATCTGAACCGCGTTTTGCCTAAATCCTGCTCAATATATACTCTCCCTGAGTTCTGAAATCCTCAAATTCCCCAATCTTAAAGCATTGATACATAGATGATGTCAGATAATGCGCAATCATCTCACCGCCAATATGGATCCGTTCCGGGTGTGAGTATGTCGCCTGTATAGCCCTTTGTTCATTCATCATTACAGGAATTGTCTGCAACAAATCCCCATCCAGGATTTGGCACTCAGGTTTTACTCCTGTTCCGTATTGTAATTGCTCTGATTCGAAATCATGGACTGAGCGATAGGCGAACGAAACGATATTTCCTGTTTCCTCGCAAATTGCGAACTGATAAACACTGGTTGTCACCGTTGAAGAAGAGGGAATTGCATGGTCATGCTTGTATTGTTTCCACAGCCTCCTTAGACAGGCCGATGTATGATAATTGAGATTTTGTATACCTGATACGACCATTCTGGTTGATGCTTCAAGCAACCAGGTGTTAGAAAATCCACCTGCCCCCGTACCTGCTATGATGGTTCTTAGCTGGGGGATGTAACCTGCTTTGGAAACAAAAGATAACGGCTCCCCATTATCGGTGACGGCAAGGGTATCTGTTACAATCAGTGCTTGTGCTTCGTCTGTATAAAATATCAGTGATGACATATTTTCCTCATCCAGAAAAGACATTACATGAATCACAGAACAGGTCACTACAACCACGTGAAAGGGAGTCAGACCATTTTCCAGAGGTAAATATATTCTTGTGTTTGGACGCGTTGCGGTTCTCTGTAAAAAATATATAGCACAAACAAAAGTCCCCGCAGGGATAAATATAGTTATATGCGCTTTTTCTGCTGGCTTTTACAATTGAAAGTGACAGGTAAACGAAATGTGTTACAGGTTTCTTTTGCTTTTCGTTGGGTTCTGTATATGCGAATTTACCCTGTGTGTTATTTTTGCAATGGACTCAGGCTGTATTCAATCAATTAAGGTTTACTTCTGGCATTAAGATGTATCCGTTGCCTGTTTTTTAAGGGCACGGTTTGTGCCGGGAAATGAAAATCACATCTTAAGTTCTTCACTCAAAGGATTTGTGATGTTTATCACGTATGGTCCGGGTAACGTGTTGAGGTCAATGTATTGCATCGTGATGGTGTCGTTACATCTTTTACTTTCCTCCTGATTTGCATATTCACTCCCGGCAACCTGGTTGTTTGTTTTTTCTTCTTCCGGATTTATAGTGTAGGCATGAGGTGGCGTTTCAGGGCGACAGACTGTGAGGATAATCACTAACATTCATGCGCGTTATGGGCGTGTCAGCAAACTGGATGCAACAGAGCCGAAACTGAAATTTGAACCCGGATTTCTGTATGCTGAAATACCTTATATTAGCGGCATCCAGAATCGAAAACTGAGCCGATATGTACACTTTTATCTTATGGATAAAGCTATCCTGCAGGCCAGGGATTTAAAGCCTTTAGCCCGGGCATTTTTACGCTGGATAAGGTGGCTGGAGGATAACGGACTTGACCCTTTCACCCCGGGAACGTTGAAATACCAAAGCCCTACATATGGCTTCAGGGAGTATCTTCTGGGGGCCGTAAGGCAGGGGCGCATCGCCTCATCCACCGCGGCGGTGTACATCAGCGTTATCCGACGGTTTTACGTATTTCTGGGCAAGTGTGGTGAGCTGGCTGCCAGCTCATTTTTTACGTTGGTCGAAAAAGTCGTTGACGGGCGACGCAAGGTGATAAGTTCGGATCTTGCCATCAGGATAACCAGCACAACAAAAAGGACAATCAACCCACTGAATGATGCAGAGGTTCATATCCTGGATGAGGCACTGAAATCTGAGTCCGGGTTGTTCAGTTTAATGATTGTGCTGATGAAAAATTGTGGGTTACGGCTGGATGAAATGCTGACCCTGCCGTCGTCACTCTTTACTGAAGAGTACCTTGCCAGTGTCCCTGTATCTGAGTTGACCATCAGGGGGCTTCATATTGGTCCGAGATGCGGAGTTCATACGAAGTTTGGGATGACGCGAGAACTCTTCATCACCAGACGATTGTACGAGCAGGTTCTGGATTATCTGGCGGATGAGGAGTATGAAAAGAAGATCCAAAAATGGCGTGCACGACAGGGTGGGGAAGGGCGGCACGAGCCTTTATTTTTAATGGCAAACGGGAAACGGATGTCTGAAAAAGCCTTTTACTCCCGCTGGTACAGTTTTCGCCATCGCCTGGCCCGGTCTGCTCCGGGAAATGTGTTCAGACATAAACCCCATGATTTGCGGGCAACGTTTGCGACCCATTTTTTACGCTCGGCACTGAGTTGCTATCCCGATCAGGCCGCAAATGCGCTGGGTACAGTAAAATACTGGATGGGCCATAAAAGCGAAAATACGACGATGAAATACATCGTCTTTCTTCAGCAAAACCAGATTTCTGATGCAGTCGCCGGGGTCATGGACGCATTGATTGACGGTGCTGCAGGTCGCGATGGAGCCATATATGAGCCGGAGTGAAACGCAGATAACGTGGATGGCCGAAAATGTGCTGTCATGGGAGACGGTCAGCGGACACATCACTCAGCGGGATCTGAACCGATATTATTTACTTGACGTTTATCTTCAGGCTCATTTTTCAGATTATGTGTTGCTCCCCGGATGGTTTAGTGAACATTCGCATCTTGCCCGCCCTGAAAAACGCGATTTTATTGCCTCTCTGAAACGATTTCTTCTGTCTTACCGTCCCGCCGGAAGGTTAACCATTTTCCGTTATCTCAATATGTTTTTTATATGGCAGTCAGTCAATCAGTATGACTATGGCACGGCTGAAGGCGTTGAAATGTATATTAAACATCTCATGAACGATATTCGTCGGCGAAAAATTTCAGTCAGGATGGCAAGACACTACTTGTCCGTGGTCAACCGGTTTTTGCTTACGGGCGGGCAGATTCAGAGGCGGTATGAATATGAATTCTTACCGAAAGGAACGTATCAGCAGCAGGGAAGGGATAGCTATACCAGGAATGAACTTTCCGAGATCCTGAGGCAGTTGTCATCCATGAATGAGTTCCTTGCGGGATGTATCCGGGAGCATATCGCTAAATCGGAAAAAGGGGTGCGGCATTTCTCACCGTCTTTGCTGGCACCTGTTTATGAAGCGTATTTCCGGTATCCGGGAGAGAACGGGGTCAGCAGGGCAGAGATCATCATCAGGGACGTTCTGGAAAATTACTTTCTTACTTCTTTTTTTCTGTTCTGTTACCACACATGGGGAAACACCTCTCAGGTTCTGGGTCTGACGCGGGATGATATACATCTGGATGAAAAGGGTATCAGCACTGATTATGTTTATAAGGGGAGAGCGAATAAGTATATACGTCTGACGATAGGTAAATCGGAGTATGTGACCAAACGTGCGGGCTATTACTGGTTTCTGTCTTTTATCAGGCTCAGGGACGACATCGTTAACTATCTGGTTTCCGCAGATAACTTCCCTCCGGTACAGGCGCTGTTTCTGAGTGAGCCGCAGGTGAAATTCCGTAAGCTTTATTCTCTTAATCCCAGTCATCTGACTAAATTTTCTAACTCTGAGGGGGCGTGGGCCACGATGCGGCAGCTTAATCCCTCGCTTCCATCAATTACCGTTTCTGGCTTGCGCAAAACGTCTGAGCAGTATACGGACAGAACATTAAAGAATGGTCTGATTACGGCGGAAAAAGCACAGCATAACTGGGGCACTTACAGGCGGAATTATGCTGCAGGTAACCCACAGGGGGCGAAGGAAAACTTCAGTGCTGCACTTGATACGCTTATGAATCAGGGGATTGCGACACGTGCGTTATCCGAGCGGGTAAAAGTTGCTGATGAGCTGGGGATCGATCTGCGTGGAAGCGATGAGGGTGTGGATCTTTTATTGAATGGCCTGGGATGTCGATCGCAGGAGCCGCCTACAGATATTGAATTGCGCTTTATAAAAAAGCAAAAACGATTTGGCCGGACACCAAAGGCTTGTGCGGATTTTTCTCATTGTGTCGAATGTTCAAAAAGTTGCGTTGTGGAAACGCTGGAGTCTGTATGGCTCCTGCTGTCATTCAGGCATGCTATCGAGTATGGAAAACCGTTGTACATCGGTTCGGTCAATGCTGTGGAGCGTTATGAAACGTTACTCCTGAAGATTGATTTACGGCTTGGGCTGGTAGATGAGGCGACCCTGAAAAAAGCGCGCGTTAAACTTCAGCGAGAAGGTGTGGCTCCGGTATGGCAGATTTGAAGAAAAAAGAGGTAAGCCGTAGTCGAATGGCGGAGTTTCCTGCCGGAACGCCGCTTCGTTCAGGGGATGAGTTTCCGACTGAGGATATCATCTGTGAGGCACTAGAAAACAAAAGCTTTGAACGTCTGAATAACTGCCTGGTTATCGCCAGCTCAGATGAACATGATATGCGTTTTATCAATGAGGAGACGCTGAATATTTATTTCAGGGATGATGTCTGGACCAATCGCTATGTCAGAACCCATATTGGTGAAACGTTAAGAACCGTTAATTTTTCAGGCATACGGGATCCTGAACTGCGTCTTGAAGCCAAAATCATCTCAGCCAGCCTGCTCTGGATTGTCGGCAGGACCGCGAAGACGCAGTCCCTGATCCGGAAATGTGCAAACATTGTGGCGGGAGCCCGTATTATTGAGTCTATGGGGTATCGCAGTCTGTTTCAGCTTCGTTTTCCGCTTGTCCGGAATGCTTTCATTGTAAAGATGAAGGAGGAGGATGAGCACGGCAGGAAGCGTTCTGAAAGAACATTACGTAATTACTTTATGGACCTGGCGGATATCTCGCTGACAGGTCATACCCGTCTTCGAAAATACGGTTACTTTCCTGATATTAGCTTCGACAGTTACAACAGTGTGGATGATTCAAACCAGACATATTGTATGCCTTTCAGTCTTATGATGTCTGTCTGGGAAGGGCTGATTACTGAACTGGATGCTGAAATCAGTGATTTCGATTTTGACGGGTTTTCCCGGCTGTGCGCTATCATAAACGGTTTTTATGATTCGCCTTACTATACGTCGATGCTGGAAGCCCGTAAAAGAGGGACAGCAAAAAGCATACCGGATTACCGGGCCGCGTATTACTACAATATTGTTGCCGGGGAAATTCGGGCGCTTTTCGCGACACTTGGCCCCGGGATGCAGGGCTGGTTCTCGGTACATAAAAATAAGCGCTGGAGATCTGATTTTATTGGCGTTGATCACATAAAGCTGAACACCTGGCATTTTGAGCTGACGTTAAAAGTCATGAATGTGATACAGGCCATGTCGGGGATGAGACACAGCGAAGTGCTTGGCGTGATGCACGGTTCACTGATTTATGATGGTGATATCCTGGGACTTCGTTCGGTGTTGCATAAGTTCGCCCCGGAAGGTGGAAGTCACGAAGACTGGGTTGTTTGTCGCTATGTGGAAAAGCCTTTTCAGCATTTACGCAGAATTAATCAAATCATGACAGGCCTGGACGGGAAGACGCTGGACAATGTTCCATTGTCTTTAAATATCAGGTCGTGGTTCTCGGAGCAAAAACTCTCTTTTATGGGGACGCAGCGCCAGACTGAGTGGGCAAAGAAATTTGTGAAAAGACACCATCTGTTCATCCGACGTGACCATATTGATGAGTTCAGGCTTTTAAATCCAAACATACGTGATGATGAACGCGTTGCGATGGAGATTCGGGAGGGGGCTTTCTGGCCATTGCGAACCCATCAGTTTCGCCGTTCACTTGCTGTACACCTCAGGCGTCTTGATCTGATTTCTACTAATGATCTTATCCGGCAGTTTAAGCACTTAATCAGAGGCATGACGGAGTGGTATATGTCCGGTGCACTCAACGCTTCGCATTTTAGCCGGGCGATCCCTCAGGCATTCGCTGCCGAGATTGAGAGGGTTGATACCGAACTCTCAGCTTCCAGGGCTGTTTCTTATCAGCATGAAGGCCTGCTTTATGGCGAAGGCGGGAAGTTACTGATGTCCCAGAGAGGTGGGCACTTACATCAGATGACGTTTCCTACACTGAAAAAAGCGATGAGCATGGCTAAACGAGGCGGGCAAAAACTGGTATCTCTTGGAAACGGTTTTTATTGCATGAATGGCCATGACTGCGAGTTTAAGGCGGTTGTTCAGTCAGCGTCCTGCAATCCGGGATGTGAGAACATGCTGGCCGGAGCTGATTCTGTTCCCGTGTGGAAACGCAGGATGGCTCATTATGACAACCTTCTGGAGATTGCCGTGCGAAATAATGCTCCTCAGGCTGACAGGGATTTTCTGATGCTTGAGAGAGATTTTTATGCAGATGCTGTCCGTTTTTTTGAAAAGGATGAATAGAGCATGACGAACGAACAGTCGGGGGTTAAAAAAACACAGGCAAGAGCAGAGCAGGCCCTGAGGGAACTGATGTTATCAGGGGAGCGTATCAGCCAGTATGCTGTGGAAAAACGAGCGGGGCTGGCAAACGGCACCCTGAATTATAACTGTCCTGAGTACAGGCAGGTCAGGGAGGCTATCCGCAGTCTGAAAAAAACGTGCCAGGGCACCGCGCCGGTTGATGAGCAGGGCATTGAGCAGCAGATCAAGCTGAAAGAAAAGTATCGCCGTCAGAGAAATGAGCTGAGGGAAGAAATCAAAAAGATGATGGCTGAAAATGTAGAGCTGTTACATAACCTTATACTTTTACAGCAGTATGTCAGGGAGCTTGAACGCAACACCGGGAGGGAGAAAGGGGACGTCATTCCGTTCTCGGGTGGTGTCAGGGACTGAGGCTATACTGAACGGAAGGACGCGAGGTGAATCGCCACAGGTTTAACAGACACCTCAGAGTCATTTAAGATGACTTAAAGAGAGGTGCCCATGAGCGGTAAGCGTTATCCTGAAGAGTTTAAAATTGAAGCAGTCAAACAGGTTGTTGATCGCGGTTATTCTGTTGCCAGCGTTGCAACGCGTCTCGATATCACCACCCACAGCCTTTACGCCTGGATAAAGAACTACGGTCCGGATTCTTCCACTAATAAAGAACAGTCAGATGCTCAGGCCGAGATCCGCCGTCTTCAGAAAGAGCTGAAGCGGGTTACCGACGAACGGGACATATTAAAAAAAGCCGCGGCGTACTTCGCAAAGCTGTCCGACTGAGGTACGCCTTTATTCGTGACAACACCTATTGCTGGCCTGTTCGCCTGCTCTGTCGGGTGCTGGATGAACATCCCAGTGGTTTTTACGCCTGGCTTCAGCAGCCGCATTCACAACGCCATCAGGCAGACCTGAGACTGACAGGACAGATTAAACAGTTCTGGCTGGAATCGGGATGCGTCTATGGTTATCGCAAAATCCATCTGGATCTGCGGGACAGCGGGCAACAGTGCGGAGTGAACAGAGTCTGGCGACTGATGAAACGTGTCGGGATAAAGGCTCAGGTCGGATACCGGAGCCCGAGGGCATGTAAAGGCGAGGCCAGTATCGTGTCGCCCAACAAGCTCCAGCGACAGTTCAATCCGGATGCTCCGGATGAGCGTTGGGTAATCACAGCGTGGTTTCCTCAAACCCTCGCTGTGAATTAACTGAAATACTTCATTGAAGCTGTAACCAAACAGTTAACTGAAAGAATGAGCCCGCAGAGCATTGCACAGCGATGACACCATTTGTTGAGCTTCACCGTTTTCGCATACAACCGTCCGGAATTTGGAAAAGCACTGTCTTTTTGTACTGACCGATCATGATTAAGTGACACCTCTTCGAAAAAGAGAGCGCGATGAGCGATTAATATATGGCTCGAAAGACAATTATGTTGGGCTTTTATGACCGCTGTCAGAGGTATTATCTTACCCGGACGGCAACAGGGTCGGAATGTCATCAGCGGCACTGTAACAAGCTATCCGCCATCTTAAATATCTGCAGGTCCTTGCACCGAGTATGCACACCAACCGACAGAGTGATTTGACCCAAACTGGTGGATATTTTGCAAAACTATTAGCCTCTTATGACCGGTCTGCAGCCTGATATTGAGGAATTAGTGCGCTTTCATGGAATGCCTGCCGGGATCGCAAGTACGAACCCCCGGTACTGTTACACTGAATGTGCTCAGTCCTGTATCAGATTGTATTTTTCAGCAACTCAAGAACAACCCTTATTTTATCATTGTCACGTTTGTAGTACGTCCAGGGACCGATGCGCTGAGAAGTAACAAGTTGTGCCCGTTGAAGAGCTGAGAGGTAAAGAGAAACGGTAGACTGTGAGAGCCCGACCTTTTCCTGAATGATACTGACACACACACCGAACTCGTCCGCATCAGCATAAGGCTGATGGAAGTGTATTTTCGGTTCCTTGAGCATATGCAGAATTTTTCTTCTAACAGGGTTTCCCAGCGCCTTAATCACGTCATTCAAATCAATATCAGGCATAAACTCTGTCACTTGTCGCATTGAGGAATTGCAATGTTACGATACTTCTCTACGTTAAGCATCAGCTTTTGAAAAGCTGATGCTCATAAGAATGGTTAGCCAAAGGCGGGATAATCTGTGTAGCCTTTTGCCGTTCCACCATACATGGTTGTTGGATCGACCGGATTCAGTGGCCATTCATGATAAAGGCGCTGCGGTAAATCCGGATTAGCTATGAACGGGCGGCCAAATCCGATAATGTCTCCCCAGCCAGCACCGATAATCCGTTCGGCTTTTTCTTGCGTATATCGCCCGGCATACATAATTACACCGCTGAATAACTTACGGACTTCAGCTCTGAATGCTTCAGGCAATTCGGGAGCATCATCCCAGTCGGCTTCAGCAAGAGAAATATAGGCTATTCCGATTTCTTCAAGAATTTTAACGGCTTCGGTATAGGTTTCATGGGGATCATCTTCCACCAGGCCAAGATAGACCCTTACTTCATCCGTGGTCTGAAAGAGCGGAGCAAAACGGACTCCCACACGGTCTTTACCGACCACATCAGCGACAGCCTGCGTCACTTCGCGCAGAAACCGCAGCCGGTTATGTAATGAGCCACCATATTCATCCTCTCTTTTGTTGCTATGGGATGACATGAACTGGTTAACCAGGTATCCATTTGCACAGTGAATTTCCACACCGTCAAAACCGGCATCAAGGGCGTTCTGAGCTGCCCCGGCGTACATCCTGACAATCTCACTAATTTCCTCTTTTTCCAGTGCGCGGGGGCAGGAAGCGGTAGCCAGCGCACCCTCTCCCGGCCCGGTTTCGATGAATACCTTAACGTTTTCCCCTGCCGGTATCGCCGACGGAGCGACAGGCGAGGCGTTACATGGCTGCAGGGAGTTATGGGATACTCTTCCGACATGCCAGAGCTGGGCAAAAATGATGCCTTCTTTTTCATGCACTGCCCGCGTCACTTTCTTCCAGCCTTCCACTTGCCGTGAGCTGTAGATCCCCGGGGTCCACGCATAACCCTGCCCACGAGGTTCGATTTGTGTTCCTTCGGTCACCATAAACCCGGCACTGCTGCGCTGTGCGTAATATTCAGCCATCAGTTCGTTCGGAATATCACCCGGTTGTGAGCTCCGTGAGCGGGTTAAAGGCGGAAGTACAACACGATTCTTCAGGGTGTAGGGACCTAGTCTGGTGGGAGAGAACAGGTTTTTCGTCTTCATTACATATCCTGATATAGCGAATTTTCAATATCACTGAAACGCCATGTCTCAGCATTTACGACCTGGCATGTCGTCGTTCGGCCGATGTAGCCGCAGAACCACGACACTTTATTCCACATATTGAGATTTACCAATATCTAGATTTATAAAAATTATGATCGGATGAGCGGAACGGGGGGGTTGCCTGATGGCTCACAGAATCGGCATCATGAACCTAAATGGTTCTGATAATGTTATCGGAGATCCTGAACGGGAACGGTATGCGTCACGATTTTAATGACTATGTTGCATTCATGGCAGTAGCACAGGAGTGCAGTTTTTCACGGGCTGCTGTCCGCCTCGGGATCTCGGCATCCACGCTTTCACACACGATACGTCGTCTCGAGGAGCGCGTTGGCATGCCGTTACTTATGCGTACAACCAGGCGGGTGGCTGTCACCGAAGCCGGTAAACAATTATTACTGACGCTTGAACCCGGTCTTGCGCGCATTGAAGCGGGCGTGACAGCTCTTCAGAGACTGCGCCATACACCGGCTGGGCTGGTCAGACTTACGGTATCAGATCACATGATTCATGAATGTCTCTGGCCACGATTGTCACCGTTACTAAAAAAATATTCGGATATCAAGGTGGAAATGTCGCAGCAGAACGGTTTTGTCGACATTGTTGAGGGCAATTTTGATGCCGGAGTCCGAATTGGTGATGACATATTAAAGGATATGGTGGCCGTCCGAATCGCACCGGACATACGGTTTGTCGTCATTGGATCGTCCACCTATCTTGCAGAAAGAGGTCTGCCGCTACATCCCTCTCAGCTGGAAAAACATGACTGCATCAATATACGTCTGTCACCCACAGGCCCGCTGTATGGCTGGGAATTTGTCAGGCAGGGGGAGATTGTGAAAAAAGTGGACGGGCAGCTTACTTTTTCAAGCATTTATCCAATGCTTCAGGCAGTAAAAGATGGCTACGGCCTGGCCTACCTGCCGGAGTCTTCTGCCCTGGCGGGGATTGAGGCGGGACACTATTGTCGGGTGCTTGAGGACTGGTCAGAGGCTTTTCCCGCCGACATGATAATTCCAATAATGTCCATTACAGGCTCCGGTAAAGATAATACCGACACCTTACATGAGAAAGGCAAAAGCAATATAACCTGCTGTGCTCCGGATTTTAAGAATGAGCGGTTTACGTAGCAGGATGAGCAGTTCGAACCAGAAATTTCGTTACTATTGCTAAAGTAAAACCTGATGACCTCTAATCGTAACGGAGACCAATATGACTTCACAACTGAACTGGCAGGCCCCGGCTATCAATCGCAAAAAAGTAGGTGACATGACTGTGACCATGCTGAGTGATGGCTATCTGGACGTATCTTTTGAGCTGCTGTCTGGTATTGACGGCTCACGTGCCGAGGATTTACTGCAGAAGCGCGGTGTGCCAGCAGTACCCCGTATTAATATCAACGTCTACGTTATCCAGACGCCTGAGCGAACCATCCTGATTGACAGTGGTGCCGGAGGTATCAATGGCTGGGGCGGTCGGCTTCAGGTAGCCCTGGCCGCGGCAGGCATTGACCCGCTTCAGATTGATACCCTTCTCCTGACTCACGCGCATCCTGACCATATCGGCGGGCTTGCAGGCCCCCTGCAGACTCCCGTTTTCCGCAATGTTCAGCAGTTGTTTGTGCATGAGAAAGAACTCGCTTTCTGGCGTGATGAAACCATTTCCGCTGGCGCGCCTGACGCATTCAAGCCGTTCTTTGAAGTAGCAAGGAACGCCTTCAGCGCTTATGACGACAAACTGGTGCCATTCCGCGAGGAAGCGATTTTACCAGGTATTCAGACTGTACCGCTGTTCGGCCATACACCAGGACATACCGGTTATCTGCTGGGTGATGAAAAAGAGTCGCTGCTCATCTGGGGTGATATTGTTCACTTCCCGCACATTCAGGTTGCTCAGCCTGACGTTACTATCGCGTTCGACAGCGATCCTGCGGCGGCGGCGGCCATCCGTAGCAAAGTGCTTGACCGCGCAGCGAGCGATAACCTGGCTGTCAGTGGTATGCACTTCAACCTGCCTACTACCGGTAAGGTTATCCGTGAAGGTAACAGCTTCGCACTGAATTACGACCTGTGGTCACCCGCAGTCTGATCACCTTCCTTCCCGGTGCACACAATAGTGACCGGGAAGATCCCCTTTCATATCGCCCGACAAGAACCCACCTGCAATACTATGAATATCACTGCCTCACAAAAAAATGGCTCATTACTCTTGCGCCCTGGCTTTTTGTATTCCTCTGGAGTCAGGGTTTGTCGCAGCCAAATTTACCGTGCAGTACAGCGCGCCGTTTCATCTTTTATTCCTGCGTGGCGCATTTTCCTGTCTGGTCCTTCTGCTGCTTACACTGGGGTTCAGGGCCCGTTTTCCGTCCGGCAGAGGAATGGTTCGCAACCTGATTGTCGGACTTTTCCTGCAGAGCTTCTTTCTGGGCGGATGCTTTTATGCCATCCATCGTGGCATGCCGTCAGGCATTGTGGCGCTCATCACCGGCCTGCAGCCGGTACTGACTGCAATACTGGTTTCACTCATGCACCGTCAGTCCCTGCATCCCCGGAAATGGCTGGGTATTGCGATTGGCTTTGCGGGCGTTTTCCTGGTGCTCTCGCCAGGCCAGCATAGTTTTGCACTGGATCCTGTGGCTTTTGGGTCGGTCATGCTGGGGTTATTTGGCGTAACGATCGGAGCGCTTTATCAGCGCCGTGCTCAGGGAGATGGACATATCTTTGCGAACACGTTTTTACAGTACGTCACTTTGACAATATCGATGGGTGCAATTAGCCTGATGTTCGAATCTGCTCCGACGCAGTGGAGCTTATCATTTGCGCTGGGTCTGGGCTGGCTGGTTATTGGCGTATCGGTTCTGGCGATTATGTTGCTGATTTTTATGATACGAAGCGGTGAAGCAACCAAAGTCGCTACTTACTTTTACCTGGTTCCCATTCTCACGGCAGCTGAAGCGTGGTTGCTGTTTGGAGAGGCCATTACATTGCCCATGCTTGTGGGTATGGCAATAACTATAATCGGCCTGATTTTTGTCATCCGGGAATAGACAACCGCACGCGTCGCTGTATGCTTTTGTATATGGCGACGTATAATAGCGGTCAAAGTCAAATTCCGGATGAATATGCAAACAGTCAGCTTTTCCGATTCTCCCGTTGATGATCTCCTCGCTGAGCTTCTTACCCTGGCACGCTCCCGTTTTCCACTTCCCTGCGATTGCCTTCGCGCAGAACAGACGCATCAGGTAAAGAAGTTCGAGGTGGAAGGTGCGACCCTTTCCTTCCCGCTGGAAGGAGAATTCCGGTATCGTGAAAATGAGAAATGGCACCGGGTGATCCCGGGCGAGATTATGGTCGTCCCGAATGCCCGTAGCATCGATATAGAATATGCCCCTTCAGAACAAAGTGGTGAGTTTGTTGCCCTGAGCGTGGTGCTCGCGGAGGAACAGCTTGAAGCAGCCAGGCTGTTACTTGCCGCACCACCACCACAGGACACCGGCAGCATCGCAGCCATTTCCGTATCAGCTCTTCTTTCACCCCTTAACCGCTGGACAGCCGCAATGCGGGAAGGGAAGCGTCCGCTTTCCCTGCACGCCATGGTTGAAGTGGTGCTCTGGCTTTATGGCATGGGATACCATGCTTTGCTGCGAGCCCGGCAGCCAAGTCTGGCCATGAAAATCCGTCAGATGGTAGCGGACAAACCGGCTCATCCCTGGAGTGCTGCTGAAATTGAAGATCTGACGGGACTCAGTGGCCCCACGCTTCGGCGCCACCTGGCCAGTGAGTCAACCAGCTTACGCTCAGTTATCGCCGATGCACGTATCGCGGAGGCTCTCCGCCTGCTGATGACATCGACGCTGCCGGTAAAAACGGTCGCGGGGCGGGTGGGTTACAATTCACTATCGAGCTTCAGCAAGCAGTTTTCTGAACGCTATGGAATCGAACCTTCAGGGTTCCGCTGACTTCAGTTCGTTCAAGGTACACATTGCGTCCCTCGCACTTCAGTAACTTGCGTGGATCTTTCGAATATAACGGAAGATATTGGCCGGCATTGCGTGTAACCGGTTCAGGAGTTCTCATCGTGACGGGAGAGCTAAATCGGTACGGCTGTTGTTCTCAGCTATAAGAACAACTGAGTATCTGACCAGCTGTCTGGTGCTGGCAGCAGCATGCAGTGCAATCGGTCAGGCTCAAAGGAACTGACCTGATGTCAGGTTATAATTTCGGACACATCATAACCCCAGAAGGAGACAACTGTGGTTCATGTTTTCATTATCGGTGGTGCAGGCAAAATCGGCCAGCGTCTGTGCAGGATCCTTTCAGGTAGGGGGCATGCTGTTCGTGCCCTCTACCGTAAGCCAGAGCAGCAGGCATTGCTAGGCGAGCTGGGTGCTGAGCCCGTCAGTGGGAGCCTGACAGAGCTGGATGCAGCTGCGCTGGCGATGCACTTTGCAGGTAGTGATACAGTGGTGTTTACTGCCGGTGCCGGCGGTAAGGGGGGACAGGAGATGACCAATGCGGTCGACGGCGAAGGGCTGAAAAAGTCGGTAGCTGCCGCCCTCAGTGCCGGTGTGTCTCGCTTTCTGCTCGTTTCTGCATTCCCGGAGTCCGCACGGGGAGAAACCACTTCTGAATCATTCGAAAATTATATGCGTGTTAAAAAAATGGCCGATGTGGAACTAGCACAAAGCGAGCTTGACTGGGTGATCCTGCGCCCCGGCGCGCTGCAGGATAAGACTGGTACGGGTTATGTACGTGCCGGCCTGGCCATCCCGTATGGTAACGTGCCCCGTGATGACGTGGCGGCTACGCTGGCTGAACTCATTGAGCAACCTGCCGTCAGCCGCGTCATCATTGAGCTGACGTCTGGCGATGCTCCTGTCCGTGAAGCCATACAGAAGCTGGCGGGCCGATAAAAGGCAGCGCACGTACCAGCAGGCTGCAGGCCCCCAGGCGTTTACAATAAACTTTCCAGCCAGTCGGTAAACGCCCGTACTTTTCGGGAGAGATGGCGGTGCGGATACAGAAGTTACAGTTTGCGATTCGGGGACGTATTATCTGGCAGAACCTCTACCAACAGCCCGCGATCGAGATAAGGCTGCAAAAAAATATTCATGCCCTGTAGTATTCCCAGCCCCGCCAGGCCTGCTGCAATGTAGGCTTCTGAGTTATCCACGACAAGCCTGCCTGGAAGTTCAATTTCGGTGGAGCCCTCTGACGTCCCGAATGTCCAGGGCATAACTTGTCTGTTGCTGCTGTTAATCCAGTTGACGGCCTGATGCTGCTGCAACTCGTCCATTGTTTCCGGGGTGCCGTGTTGATCAAGATACGCAGGACTGGCGCAGGTCGTCATTTTAACGGTTCCCACCTCCTTTGCGATATAGTCGCCATCGTCCAGCTCCCCCACCCTCAGTATGCAGTCCAGGCCATCATGCAGCATATTCCGTCGGCGGTCTGAGCTGCTCAGGATAATTTCAATTCCGGGATGCTGGCGATAAAAATCAGGCAGGTTGGGTATAACAAGTAAAGCCGCAAACGCGACAGGCATATCTATGAGCGAATAGCGGGCGTCAAAATGATAGCGACAGGAAAGTTCTGCCATATTAAACATAACAACCCTTGGGCGCACCGCCGCAGGCGCCCTCAGCACGTTTCTGCGGCCTCCCGCCTGTTTCCGGCACCTTTCAAACGCCCCTGATGATTTCTGCGCGTCTGCATGGCTATGCAGTGAGATCTGCTCTCCACCGATTAGTGCATGCAGATTTTGGAAACGTCCAATTCTGGCACGAAGCGGTCACCCCGGCGGGGTGCAGTCCGCTGTCAGCGAAAACGGACATTGAGCCAATCAAATAATCTGTGCCAGAATTTGTCATTGAGGCTAGTACTTTCGAGTAGATCTATTTCCCGCCCGTACTCTTAAACTCATCTATCTCATCCTTCTACGACTTATTACCGGGAATATAAAACCCCGCCGAAGCGGGTTTGGTAATTTGAGTTTTTCTCAGGCGGCCATCTTTCTGCATTGTTCGGCGCAGTGATGACAAGCGCTTGAGCAATCCTGACAATGGTCATGTTCATGCTTTCCACACTCGTCACCGCACTTCTGACAAACATCAGCGCAAAGACGGCAAAGATCCTGGGCAGACCCGCTATTTAGTGTCATGAATTGAGCTGCAAGACGGCAGATATTTGCACACTGCATATCCAGTTTTATGCACTCGCGCATCATCTCCAGATTCTCTTCGTCGAGACACGAAGCCGCACAGTTATCACATGCCGTTGCACATAGATAACAGGCTTCGATGCATTTTTTGTATTCGTCTAACATAATTTCTCCTTAGCTAAGGTTACGTATTAAGCATGGAAGAGATAACTGATTATTCAAATTTTGAATTAGTTAATTACCTTTTCAGCATTTCATATCATTGATTCAAAGTGCATCTCTAGGGTTACCTAATTCACCTATGTCTACTTCTGGCACAATGCAGAAATGAGATAGATTTACTTTATCCGCTTCTCGCTCAAAGCTGTCCGTAATCCCTTGCCTGCTTAAAAAAACCGGATTAACGTGTGATGTTTTTACGTTTTCCAGGCAGCCTTCATCGGTAAGTACCTGTCTTACAGACTTCAATGCACTTAGTTAAGAAACATCCTAATCGTCCTTTCGCCGATCGCGAGATCTGTTATGGCAGCTAAACTCGATTGATACCCCAATCCGCGGGGCAGCATTTCCTTTCCGCACGCAAGAAGGAGAAGATCATGAAAGCAGTAATTTACAACGGTCCTTATGATGTAAAAGTAAAAGACGTACCGGATGCGAAAATTGTCCGCCCCACGGATGTACTCGTCCGCATCACCACCACCAACATTTGTGGGTCGGACTTGCACATGTATGAGGGCCGGACCAGCTTTGAACAGGGACGGATTCTGGGTCACGAAAACCTGGGTGAAGTGGTCGAAATTGGCTCAGGCGTTGAACGTATTAAGGTGGGCGACTATGTTTGTCTGCCGTTTAACGTGGGATGTGGTTTTTGCGAAAACTGTGAAAAAGGTCTGACCGGCTTTTGTCTCACTACCAATCCGGGTACGGCAGGCGCAGCTTATGGTTTTGCTGAAATGGGTCCCTGGGAGGGAGGTCAGGCGGAACTGCTTCGGGTGCCATTTGCCGACTTTAACTGCCTTGTTCTTCCCCCTGATGCGGCAGAAAAAGAAGATGATTATGTGATGCTCTCTGACATTTTTCCTACCGGCTGGCATGCAACAGAACTTGCCGGATTGAAGCCTGGTGAAAGCGTGGCCATTTATGGCGCGGGGCCGGTCGGTTTGATGGCAGCTCATTCGGCGATCATTAAAGGTGCTTCACAGGTGTTTGTGGTTGATACGCACACAGACCGGTTGGCTCTGGCTGAAAAAATGGGGGCGACGGGCATCAATGCTACTGGCGATGAAGCTGTACAAAAAATTCTCGACCTGACGGATGGACGCGGTACGGATTGTGGCTGCGAATGTGTTGGCTATCAGTGCTGTAACAAACATGGCCATGAAGATAACTCTGTTACCATGAACAGTCTTGTTGCGTCGACGAAAGCAACCGGGGGAATTGGTGTGGTTGGCGTCTTTATTCCTCAGGATCCGGGGGCTGAATCGGAGCTTGCCAGAGAGGGTAAGATGCCATTTGATTTTGGGAGTTTCTGGTTTAAAGGACAGGCAATCCGTACCGGCCAGGCGAACGTTAAGGCCTATAACCGTCAGCTGTCTCGCCTCATCCATCACGATAAAGCCAGTCCGGGCAAAATAATTTCTCATCGTCTTTCGCTTGAAGAGGCTCCTGCCGGATATAAGCACTTCGATGAGCGGGATGAAGGATGGACGAAGGTTATCCTTAAGCCTTAAATAGAGTTATCCGGTATGAGAAAGCAAAAACCGGGAAAGAATGTATGACTTTTGACAGGGTGCAATAAAATATCCTGTCAGGGCGTTATTATTCATACTTTCAGCTGCCAGGCGCTTCCATATCCAGACTTGTTCCCTGATTTTGCCGACGAGATAGCAAAATTAATACATTCAGGAGGAGGCATCTGCGGTTGATCTGTTCCGTATTTATTAACGCCCTGTGCTGTAAGTATTGTCTGCCTCTACCACATAGCAGACATGTGCGCAGGAACGGTCCGCTATGAGCGAAAAGCGGACTTCCGGTCCTTGCGCAAACTCCCGTTCCGAGAAGTTGCAGTTCACAAATCACCTGTTAAAGAAGGTATGGTAGCCCACAGCATTAATTTTGCTTCCATCTTCAGTCAGACTGGCCGGTACCGGCTTCCGATAAGTTTCGTCGGCTGAGGCCCGCTAAAGTAGAGAGGTCAAAAAATAACCTTGACGTACAATAATTTTCGATATCCAAACTGACCCCTAATTAGGTGGACACCTGATGACTGACTTAAAATTTCTATCACGCCAGCGTTACACATCCGCAGTCGCATCTTGCGGGGTTCAGCGGGGTGTTGCAGGCGGACGTGCACGTGCGGACGCCCTCTGACACCACGACCGAAGCGCTGTGCCGTATCGGCGAGCTGTATGGCATCGAGGCGGGCATCCGGGGCAAAAGCGCGGCGGAACGGCTGGCCATTCGGCAGGAAAAAGCGGTACCGCTGCTGACCGCGCTGGAGGGCTGGCTGCGTGAAAAGCAGAAAACGCTGTCACGGCACTCGGAGCTGTCGAAGGCGTTCGCGTACGCGCTGAACCAGTGGGATGCGCTGAAATTATACCTGCGGGAGATTACTGATACAGAACACGCCGGGAATGTGCCGCCATTGACGCAATGACGACACAGCCCTTTTTAACCGTTCCGTGAGAGTTCCCTGGCAATATACTGTGCGGTACGGCTTTCTTTGACCTGCGATACCTGTTCGGGAGTTCCTGCGGCAACCAGGCGTCCTCCCTCATGTCCCGCTCCAGGACCGATGTCGATAACCTGGTCTGCCTGAGTAACCGCCCGCATATCGTGTTCAATCATTATCACCGTATTTTCTGCATCAACAAGCCGCTGCAGCTGCACAAGGAGGCGGTCGGCGTCTGAAGCATGCAGGCCGGTTGTCGGTTCATCTAGGATATACAACGTGTGGCCACGTTGGCTACGTTGTAGTTCGGTTGCCAGCTTGATCCTTTGCGCCTCCCCTCCGGATAACTCGGTTGCTGGTTGTCCCAGACGCAGGTAGCCCAGACCAATTTCACTCAGCAGACGGAGGGGACGAGCCACTGGTTCTTCAGTCGCAAAGAACTGACTGGCTTCATCCACCGTCATATGCAGGACCTCCGCGATATTTTTGTCCTGCCAGCAGATCCTGAGAGTATCCCGGTTATACCGCGCGCCATGGCAGGTCGGGCACGGTGCATACACGCTCGGCATAAACAACAGCTCCACGCTGACGAATCCTTCACCTTCACAGGTTGCACAGCGGCCTTTTGCCACATTGAAAGAGAATTGACCCGCATCGTAATGATGGAGTTTGGCGTCAGTCGTTCCGGCAAAGAGCTTACGAACAGGATCAAACAACCCGGTATATGTCGCCAGGTTTGAACGGGGGGTCCTGCCTATCGGTTTCTGGTCAACCTGAACCAGACGCTTTACCAGTCCGGTATCACCGGTCAGGGTACCGTACGTTTTCTCCGTTACGGATGGCCCCTCAGCGTCGCTGGCTTCGGAAAGCACGTCTTCTGGCTCACCGCCAAGTGAAGAAAGCACCAGTTCCGGTAAGGCCTGGGCAATCAGACTGGATTTACCGGAGCCAGAGACTCCCGTCACGGCTGTCAGCACACCCAGAGGAATATCAACATCGATCCACTTAAGATTGTGGCGATGGATCCCCTGCAGTTTCAGCCACCCGGATGGGATACGGGCAAAAGATTGTGGTGGCCGGACTTCATCAAATAAATAACGCGCGGTACGAGATTGGGTGACGGCTTTCAGATCTTCAGGAATACCACTGTAGAGAACATGTCCTCCCTGTTCACCAGCCGACGGTCCCACATCAACAAGCCATTGCGCCCGTCGCATCAGGTTAAGATCATGTTCAACGACAAACACCGAGTTGCCGGCATCACGAAGGTTCTCAAGCGCATCGTAAAGCGCTTTACTGTCTGAGGGGTGCAGACCCGCAGACGGTTCATCAAGAACATAGACCACACCAAACAGCATCGAACTGAGTTGCGTGGCAAGACGCAGTCGCTGAAGCTCTCCTGCAGATAGAGTTGGGGTTGCTCTGTCCAGCGTAAGATAACCCAGCCCCAGCTTCTGCAACTGATACAACCGGGCCATGACACCACCGGTCAGCCGTTGTGCCGCCAGTCGTTTCTCTTCCGATAACGCCGATGTCCGGCAGACATCGGCGTTATCGGAATGGACCGCTTTTCCGGATGCAGCACGCTCTGTCAGATCCCGACGGGTGATATCCCTGTCGGCATCTGCGCCGGCGTGGTGGGCACTGAAATCCCCCCGGGAGATTGGAAGGAGCAATTCCGCCAGCTGGTCTAAGGGCATCTGCATAAATTCACCAATGTCCACACCGGCAAAGGTGACGGACAATGATTCTGACTTCAGTCTTTTCCCGTGACAGACCGGACACAGCTTGCCTTCCATAAAACGGGAGACTCGTTTTCTCATCAACGCGCTTTGCGTGCTGGCGAAGGTATGTAGCACATAACGACGTGCCCCGGTGAAGGTCCCCATATAACCCGGCGTCATTTTTTTCCTGACGGCTTCGCGCGTATCTTCCGGACTCAGTCCCGGGAAAACCGGTACAGTGGGGGTGTCTTCGGTAAAAAGGATCCACTGACGGTCTTCCGCTGGCAGATTTTTCCAGGGAGTGTCGATGTCATACCCCAGCGTCACCAGAATATCCCGCAGATTCTGTCCGTGCCAGGCCGGGGGCCAGGAAGCAATAGCCTTTTCACGGATACTAAGTGAGGGATCGGGCACCATCAGTGTTTCAGTTACCTCATAGATATGGCCCAGACCATGGCAAGAAGGGCATGCCCCCTGCGGCGTGTTGGGAGAAAAATCCTCGGCATACAGCATCGGTTGTCCGGCAGGATAAGCGCCCGCCCGTGAGTACATCATTCGCACCAGACTGGATAAGGTGGTCACGCTGCCGACAGAGGAGCGCGCGTTACTGGCACCGCGTTGTTGCTGAAGCGCAACGGCTGGCGGCAGTCCGTCAATGGCATCCACATCCGGAACCCCGACCTGATCAATGAGGCGACGAGCGTAGGGGGCAACCGATTCAAAGTAGCGCCGTTGCGCCTCAGCATAAATGGTGCCAAAGGCCAGTGAAGACTTACCCGAGCCTGACACACCCGAAAAAACAACCAATGCGTTGCGCGGAATGGAAACATCCACCTCTTTAAGGTTGTTCTCGCGAGCACCGCGAATCACAACTGAATTGTTGTCGTCAGTCAGGATGGGATGATAACCGAAAAGTTTCTTTGCCATAGAATTTCCTGTGCTAGGTGTGTCCGCTCTTAATAAGGCCACCTCTTGTGACGGTATCTGGTGTGCCGGACCGCTCGATCAGAAAGCCCGTCGAAAAAAGCGTTTGTGTGACTGGAAACAGATTGCTGAAGCTGGGCCCGGTGGTACCATGTGGGACACCGCTGAAGTTTCAGCGGTACCCTGCGGATCCGCCTTCTGTATGAGAACTGGCTGGCGGCGTACCCGGGACCGGAGATTTGGCTCCCGTGATAATGCGGGCTCCCCGGTACGCGACGCTGTGGTTCCAGACCCAGCTGATGGCGACACTCAGGCGGTTTCGGGTACCAATTAAAAAATACAGATGAATAATGCACGTGATTTCATATGTCATTTCCTTTCATTACAGTTTTAGACCCCATCAGACATCTGCCTGGCAGAGTTAACGGAGATAGGAGCGGACTATCGAAATGGTGTCGTCGATTGACCTCTTCTGCGACTCATTTCGTTTGCCCGTATCGGGGAATTCCTCCCGAAGATAGCTTTCCAGAACAACCGCCATCAGGTCGTTAACGGCTCCCTGGACTGACCCCGCCCCGGTAGACGATCCTGCCCTATAGTTTGAGTATAGGAGGAGCGTATGGGCACACCACGATTTACACCTGAATTTAAGGAAGAAGCCGTCCGTCAGATAACGGAACGCGGTTATTCCGTCGCCTAAGTATCTGAGCGTCTGGGCGTCTCTGCACACCGCCTCTACAAGTGGCTACGGGCTATCAAACCTGATAACAGCGAGCAGCATGCCCGGGATTTACTGGAAGCTAAAAGCGAGATCCTGAAACTCCGGGCGCAGCTAAAACGCACCGAAGAAGAACGGGATATCCTGAAAAAGGCCGCGCGGTACTTTGCAAAGGAGCCCGACTGAAGTACCGCTTTATCAATGAGCACCGAACTGTATGGGGTGTGATGACGATGTGTCGGGTACTGAATGTCGCCCGGGCCGGGTTCTATGCGTGGCTGCATAACCCTGTCTCGGCGCGTGATAAAGATAACCAGCGCCTGCTGATGCTTATCCGCGACTCATATTCCCTGAGCGGAGGCGTATACGGTTACCGGCGGGTTCATGGCGATCTGAACGAAATCGGGGAAACCTGTGGTAGAAACCGGGTGGGTCGGATCATGCAACTGGACCGGATTAAAGCTGTGCGCGGCTATAAAGCGCCACGTCGTATCGCTGGCAGGCCTTCAGTCGTTGCTCCTAATCTCGTGCAGCGGCAGTTCACCGTTGTCCGGGCCACCCAGGTCTGGGTCACCGATATTACTTATATCCGCACCTGGCAGGGCTGGCTGTATCTGGCGGTGGTTATCGATCTCTTCGCCCGTAATGTGGTCGGCTGGTCGATGAAACCCACTCTCTCACGCGAACTGGCGCTCGACGCGCTGATGATGGCGGTCTGGCGCCGAAAACCAGACAGCGAGGTTATCGTACATAGCGATCAGGGCAGCCAGTACGGCAGTGACGACTGGCAGCGCTTCTACCGGGCCAATAACCTGGCGCCGAGCATGAGCCGGCGTGGCAACTGCTGGGATAATGCGGTGGCCGAATCGTTCTTCAGTTCGCTGAAAAAAGAACGGATCAGAAAACGCATATATAAAACCAGGGATCTGGCCCGGGCGGATCTTCGATTACATTGAAGTCTTCTATAACCGGTCCCGGCGCCACAGCCACCTCGGCGACGTCAGTCCGGAGGCCTTCGAACAGGCCTCGTCGTGAGGACAGGATTTGTCTACAGGCGTGGGGTCAGTCCAAACTATAGGGCAGGATCGTCTACCGGGGCGGGGTCAGTCCATCAACGGCTCGGAAGTGTCTAGATTATCCGTGGCGATTCAGTTACAGTACATCTCAGGTCTGCAGGGTTCAGGCCCTGTTCAGGCCTGAAAATTAAGCACATTTTCTGAGGCTGGAAATCAACTCATGCTGACAGCCTGAGCCTGTTGGCATGGTAAGCAATGTGCTCACCAATAAAGCTGGAAATGAAATAATAGCTGTGGTCGTATCCAGTATGATATCGGAACGACGCATTGAGGTTCATCTCATTGCATACTCTCTCAAGGATTTTGGTGCGCAGTTGCTCTTCATAAAAGGCGTCACTCAGCCCCTGATCAATGAAGATTTCTGGTAATTTTTCACCCTGTAAAATGAGGCTGACTGGATCGTAGGCTTCCCACGTTTTTCTGTTTTCACCCAGGTAAGCGCTAAATGCCTGTTGCCCCCATGGCACCTGAGAAGGCGATACTATCGGGGAAAATGCTGATACGCTCACATATTCACCAGGATTTCGCAGAGCCAGCACCAGAGCACCCAGCCCTCCCATAGAATGACCGGATATAGATTTTCTTGCCGTTGCAGGAAAATGATTCATGACGACATCCGGAAGCTCTCTGAGAATATAGTCATACATCCTGTAATGAACATTCCACGGCTGTTCCGTCGCGTTCAGATAAAAACCGGCCCCCTGGCCAAGATCGTAACTGTCGGCATCCGGGACATTATTACCCCGGGGACTGGTATCCGGGACAACAACGATGACGTTATGCCGGGCTGCATAATGCTGCATACCTGATTTGGTGATGAAATTCTGCTCAGTACAGGTCAGGCCCGACAACCAGTATAGTACCGGCAGTTTTTCTGTTACTGCTTTGGGAGGAAGATACACACCGAAATTCATTTCACAATTAAGGGATTGTGAATAATGCCGGTACACGTTTTGCCAGCCGCCAGAGCTGGCATGCTGCTCAATGAGTTCCATCAGCCGTTATCTCATGGTTATTTCCCCTGACCGAAGCCAGGGGAAGTATCTTTAAATCCGGACGTCAGATAAACGTATACGCCGTGATTTTGTTACCCGCCGGATCCCGCAGGTAGGCAGCATAGGCCCCGGGAAGGTGACCACGCGGGCCAGGTTGACCTTCATCAGCTCCACCGGCGGCAAGGCCGGCAGCATGGAAAGCATCAACCTCTTCCGGGGTGGCAGCAGCGAAGCCGACAGTCACCCCGTTAGCGGAAGGTGCTTCACCGTTGCCCGGACGGGCAATGATAAATGCCGGCTTTTCGCGGCCATAGAGTACCCAGCCGTTGCCAAACGGGCCGAGGTTATTGATACCAAGCGTGCCCAGGACGACATCGTAAAATGCGGAGGATTTCTCGACATCGGCTGCGCCAATGAACACATGAGAAAAGATGCCGTCACCAGAAATTACCGGAGTTGTCATTTTCCACTTCCTTCAGTTTGAGTTGATTAAAATTCTGATGGGATCAGTAATGAATCACTGTCCGGATAGATTTGCCTTCATGCATAAGCTCGAAGGCGTCATTGATTTCATCCAGTGTCATCGTATGGGTTACAAATGGCTCAAGGTCAATATCCCCCTTCATGGCATCCTCGACCATACCGGGGAGCTGAGTGCGGCCTTTTACTCCGCCAAACGCGGAACCTTTCCATACGCGCCCGGTGACCAGCTGGAAAGGACGGGTGGAAATCTCCTGTCCGGCCCCTGCGACACCAATGACAACGGACTGCCCCCACCCACGGTGAGCACTTTCCAGCGCTGCACGCATGACGTTAACGTTACCGATACATTCAAAGGTATGGTCAATACCCCACTTGTTGATATCCAGCAGAACATCTTTAATCGGTTTGTCATAATCATTCGGGTTAATGCAGTCAGTGGCCCCGAACTGACGGGCCAGGTCAAATTTTGTCGGATTAGTATCGATAGCGATAATACGTCCCGCTTTTGCCTGACGGGCCCCCTGTACCGCAGCCAGACCAATTGCCCCCAGACCAAAAATGGCAACTGAATCGCCCGGCTGCACTTTAGCCGTGTTATGGACGGCGCCAATACCGGTAGTCACGCCACAACCCAACAGGCAGACGTGTTCATGGTTCGCCTCCGGGTTAATTTTTGCCAGAGAAACCTCGGCCACAACGGTGTATTCACTGAATGTGGAACATCCCATGTAGTGGTAAAGAGGCTGACCGTTGTATGAAAAGCGAGTGGTCCCGTCAGGCATCAGTCCTTTGCCCTGAGTCTCGCGAACCGATACACAGAGGTTCGTTTTACCGGACTGGCAGAATTCACACTCCCCGCATTCAGCGGTGTAGAGCGGAATAACATGGTCACCCGGCTTCACACTGGTGACGCCTTCACCAACTTCAACGACGATACCGGCTCCCTCGTGGCCGAGAACCACCGGGAAAACGCCCTCAGGGTCATTCCCTGAGAGGGTAAAGGCATCGGTATGGCAGACACCTGTGTGGGTGTTTTTAATCAGCACCTCGCCTTTTTTAGGCGGAGCAACATCAATTTCAACAATCTCCAGGGGCTTCCCTGGTGCAAATGCAACAGCGGCACGTGATTTCATACGTAATATATCCTCAATGTAATAATGGCCTCACCTATTTAAGATAGGCACGAACCAGCTCAATCGTATCGTCAACTGATTTACTGACTTCATGACTGTAGCTGTCATTCTGGTCAAAGGTTTCCCGTATGTGGCTCTCCAGCACCTCTGCCATCAGTCCGTTAGCGGCGCCCCGGACGGCGGCGATTTGCTGGAGAACGGAACGGCATTCAGCGCCACTTTCAAGTGCTCTTTCCAGAGCATCAATCTGACCCCGGATACGGCGAACCCGGGTTAGGACCTTTTTTTTCTCTTCAGGAGTACTGGGCATTGCTTACCTCACTGCTCTGTATTTCTTATACTATAGGGGAGTATTACATTAAGATCAACACATACCCCACTATAGTATAATAAATATATCAGAGCACCGGTAATGACTCCAACTTACTGATAGTGTTTTATGTTCAGATAATGCCCGATGACTTTGTCATGCAGCTCCACCGATTTTGAGAACGACAGTGACTTCCTGCCCAGCCTTGCCAGATGCTGCCTCAGATTCAGGTTATGCCGCTCAATGCGCTGCGTATATCGCTTGCTGATAACGTGCAGTTCTCCCTTCAGGCGTGATTCATAAAGCGGCCAGCCATCCGTCATCCATACCACGACCTCAAAGGCCGACAGCAGGCCCAGAAGACGCTCCAGCGTGACCAACGTGCGTTCACCGAATACGTGCGCCACAACCGTCCTCCGTATCCTGTCATACGCGTAAAACAACCAGCGCTGGCGTGATTTAGCGCCGACGTAACCCCACTGTTCGTCCATTTCCGCGCAAACAATGACGTCACTGCCCGGTTGTATGCGTGAGTTTACCGACTGCGGCCTGAGTTTTTTAAGTGTCGTAAAATCGTGTTGAGGCCAACGCCCATAATGCGTGCACTGGCGCGACATCCGACGCCATTCATGGCCATATCAATAATTTTCTGGTGTGTACCGGGCTGAGAGACGGTGTAAGTGAACTGTAGCTGCCATGTTTTACGGCAGTGAGAGCAGAGATAGCGCTGATGTCCGGCAGTACTTTTACCGTTACGCACCACGCCTTCAGTAGCTGAACAGGAGGGACAGCTGATAGAAACAGAAGCCACTGGAGCACCTCAAAAACACCATCATACACTAAATCAGTAAGTTGGCACCATTACCCGAATTACCAGCGTCTGCTCTTGGCACGGAGCGGACCTATTTACTGAGCCGAAGGTCCGCTCAGACTAACTCATTAAAGCCTGGTTGTTTTATCGCATCATCAGCCGTGTTCTGAAGCATTAGCTATGTATCTTCAGGGATGCTGATTTTCCCTCTGCACCAGATAAACCAGAATACAGTTTGATGTCGGTCAAAAAAGACAGCTTTAAGTGCATGAAATGAATAATGTTTCTTGAATGCTGGCAAAGCACTGGGATCGTAGTGTTGATTATTAGACGATCGGTCAATATTATTTATTGACGACTTAATGACTGAACGGTAAACGCCCGGACAAACGAGGTGAACGTGTTTAAATCTTTATTAATCAACAAAACAGATGGACGCTATAGTGCGCAACTTGCTGAAATCGCTGAAAGTGAACTACCGCAGGGGGATGTGGAGGTCAATGTTGACTATTCATCCATCAACTACAAAGACGCACTGGCCATTACGGGCCGGGGCCCAATCGTCCGACGCTTTCCCATGGTGCCCGGCATTGATTTTACCGGTACAGTGTCCGCCAGTTCACATCCCGAATATCAGGCCGGAGATAAGGTTCTCCTGACCGGCTGGGGTGTTGGGGAAAAACACTGGGGCGGACTATCCGAAAAAGCACGGGTAAATGGAGACTGGCTGACGCCGCTCCCGGCTGGCGCTAACGGCAAACACGTAATGGCAATCGGAACAGCTGGGTTTACCGCGATGCTGTGCGTAGACGCACTTCTGAATCATGGTATTAAGCCTGAAGATGGTCCGGTACTTGTTACCGGTGCCAGCGGCGGCGTCGGGAGCATTGCGGCCATGATCCTTGCATCAATGGGGTACCGCGTTACGGCGTCTACTGGACGCCCGGAAGAGGCTGCCTGGCTCTATAAAACGGTCGGTGTGGACGAGATTATTAACCGTTCCGAGCTCTCCTGTCCCGGAAAACCGTTACAGAAAGAACGCTGGGCTGCCGCCATTGATACAGTCGGTAGCCATACGCTCTGCAATGTATGCGCCGGGGTGCGTTATGGCAGTATTGTTGCAGCCTGCGGCATGGCACAGGGGATGGAACTAATGGGGAATGTGGCTCCGTTTATCCTGCGTGGCGTCACGCTGAAAGGGATTGACAGTGTCATGTTCGCGAAGGAAAAAAGAGCGGCGATCTGGCAGCAGGCGGTACAGTATTTACCGGAGTCCAGACTGGATAGCCTGACCACCGTTTATCCGCTGAGTGATGCCATCAATGTGGCCGAAAAACTTCTGAGTGGCGGAATTCGTGGCCGGGCAGTAATTCAGTGTAGCTAATGAAGTGGAAGCCAGGCTCAGCCTGGGTTTGATAATTATTATCAGGGGCTGCGGCCCCTTTTTTACTTTTCAACAGCCGTGTCCTTAGAGGGCTGATAGCGTACTGACTTTTTGAAATAGCTCCAGAAGTCGTACACAGGCTGGGTTGAGCAATAAAGTTTGGCACGCATTACGGCACCCTCCCAACTGCTCCAGAAAATGGCCGCCAGTTGCGTATTATTCATATCGGAACGGATTTCGCCCGAAGATAACGCGTCGGACAGACAGCACGCCACAAGCGCCTGCCAGCGCTCAAGTATTTCGTGGAGCTGTTTGATAAAGGACAGTGGAAGACCCGGACTCTCCTGCATCATATTGCCAACCAGACAGCCCCGGGTGAAATTGTACTTTTTAATGCCGTCGCAGGCATCGTCGATGAAATTTTCCAGACGCATCATTGGTGTGAAGGATGATTCATACAGATGTTTTTGGAGTTTATGCACAAAGAAACTGTCATAGGCGCTCAGAACAGTCTGGGCATACTCTTCTTTGCTCTTGAAATAGTAATAAAATGAGCCTTTAGGAACACTGGCATTTTTGACAATGGCATCGACTCCCGTTGAAAGAAAACCATTCTGCGTGAGCAGTTCAAGCCCGCTTCGGATCAGGTCATTACGGGTATCTGTATAGGTACTCTCTGTTTTTCGTGGCCTGCCTCGCCCACGAATTTCGCCAGTCATGACTTTGCTCCTGCATTTTATTAACGGAAAAGAATAAGTGATTTTGCGCGGAGGCTTCAATCAGTTTATCCCCGGCGGTGACGAGGTGGCCACCTATGCCGACTGGACAGGGGACTGACTATTGCCATAACGCCATCGCAGGTTGCTTCAGTAAACCTGCTAATCCCGTACAATGGCGAATTCGCTATATCCGCTTCTCGCACTTAGCTGCCATAAATCGGCCAGGCAATCACAGGTCATTTCTGTCTCGCAAAGAAGGTGCCGTTTCTGCTTTGCGTTGACACCCCTAAATATTAGAATTAAAAGGAGAGAGTTACTGGAAAAAGGCAGCGGAGGCAGTGACAATCGTGGCTTGAAGCCACTACTCGATGGATGCGGACATGTAGTTGGCGTCATTCGACAAAACTAGCAAACTTCTAATAGTCACCATTTCTCCCGTCTGGCGGGAGTGCTGTCAAATGCCCCCCTCATCTCTGTGTGGGAAATGAAGGGTGAAGGGGAAATAGATGACAGCGTTATTTCTACGCCCAGAATACTGAATACCTTGTACAGACGATCAATACTGGCGCTAGCAGGGTTTGCTTCCAGGCGGGCATAGGTTTGCTGCGTTACGGCAAGCCTCTCAGACACATCTTTTTGCGTGAAGCCCTTGATTTTGCGAAACCCGATTAGCACAGGTCTGAGCTGGTTCAGCGTTTTTATCGGGAACTGATTATTCATAAGTGACCTGCCTCGCAGACTGAGTAGGGAGTACCGCCCTGTAATACAGCAGGTAAGGTGTATTTTGTGTTATACAGACTATAGGCTGTAAAACCTTTATTGAAAAGATGCTGATGTTCCAGGGGCATGCCGAGCATGGACGATTTTCTGCGGGGCGGTATTTCGCTACGGGGGAGATTGCGTTCGGGCAATGTACCGGTGTAAAAAACGTCAATTTTTCAAAACCGCTGTTATCGGGATAAGCTGAAAACTCCGAAGGCAGACACAGCCACGAATAATGTCAGACTTAAACTCTGTAGCTGTCTTCTTTTGCCTGTAAATAACGTCTAGTTTGACTCTGATGAAGGCTGTACCAGGCAGAGAACATGTCACTCTCGGGGCCGGATGATAAAATGTGTTCAACTGGCTGGGCAGGGTAATAGCGAAGAACGTTCTCTGAAATTCGATTCAGCTCAGCGTAACGTGCGCTGTAGGTATGTATAATCCATTGCATCAATTTTGCATCCGTATTATTCGCAGATTACACACAAGAAGCTTAACAATGGCTGAAAGAGTGAGCAGGGATATGTAACAAAAACAAGGGCTTCAAGATGAACTGGATAAAACCGGAGCAGAGCAAGCCCTGTTCCGGTTTGTCAGGCTTTGGAATTTCTTCCAGGCCCCTGCAGCTAGTCACAACAAACACATTAATGTTTTCATTGCTTCAATTCAATATTATTGTGTGAAAGGGATTCCATCGAAATCGGCTTATGCATGCTTAAAACTAAACTGCCCCGGCTGCAGTCATTTGGTTGCTGTGGGCTCTGTACTGTGTCTAATAGTGAAAGAATCTTACGTTATAACGAAGGAAATTGCTGAATGACTCTACGATTGCAGACGGAATCACCCGCTGACCAGGATATGTTTAGAGGCAGCAGTCATGAAAAAGTTGCAGAGAATGTGGCTCAGATCATCAGGACACCTGATGTCAATATTATTGGTCTGGAAGGTGAGCTGGGTTCAGGTAAGTCAACAATATTGAAGTTCCTGCAGAAAAAGCTTAAAGATGATTTTACGTTCATTAACTTTGATGCAGAACGTTACCATCATGGCTCAACTAAAAAAGCGCTTATCGATGTCATCCACCACGGGGTCAGCCTACAATGTCCGGGCTCCCGGGATGTGTTGGATAAGTATAAAAATCTGGCTCTGGGTAACATCGTTGAATACGACAAGAGGGTCAGCAGCAGGCTAAGCTGGTTGACCGTCGTTTTTATTTTACTGTCATTGCTTTCCGTGCAGATGCTTCGTTATGTGCTAACAGACCTTAATCAATATTTTACTAACAAGGAGTCATTATTAGGGTGGCTTTTTTATGTTGAGGTGGCCGCGTTTCTTTCTCCTGCCATTATGGTCGCAGGACTGGCATGCCTGCAGAACATGGAATGGTACAGAAAGAAAGGGTATTCGAGTATTGGTGATTTGTTCAAACGCAACAGTACTGACAGGATTGAAGAGACTTGGCTAGTTAATAAGGAGGTCGGAGCTATTGAGCTGGCTGAAGCTCTGCAGGGATTTACCTCCAAAGAGGTCATTTCCCATGGAGATCGCTTCATCCTTATCATTGATAATCTGGACCGAATCAGTGCAGACAAAGTGAAAGAGCTCTGGAGTGATATGGAGCTTATTGCCGGAGCCACTCATGAACACTTCAGGATAGTGGTGCCCTATTCGGCAAGACAGGTTTCAGCCTCACTTTCTGTGGCGGGTTTCAGCGGGCGTGAGTTTATTGCAAAGCGGATTCCTGTAAGTTTTCAGGTTCCTCCTCTTATTTCGGCAGGATGGCAGGAAGCGTTAAGGCAGTACTGGAAAGAAACAGTAAATGAGGATGCAGGGATAGCGTGCCGGGAAGCAACGGTGTTGCTTGAGCGCTGGAAACCCTCTGAGTATCCTCGTATCACACCGCGATTAATGAAGAAGTTTGTTAATGATATTCATATTCTGAACCTTACCGTTCCTGCAACAGAAGATCATCGCCATATTCTTATTGCTCTCTACTTACTGGTGGTCAGATACGGGGAGCGAGATATTAAAGTATTACTTCGCGATCCCAAAGCTAGTCAGACCGAACCCGGTATTGCTCCGGATGATTTTGACGAGATGCTCTCGCTAACTTATCAACAAATATCCCGAATTTTTAATAACGATACAGAAAGATGGAGCGAATTTCTGATGAGCATCCACTATCAGTCCACGGTGGAGCTTGCCAGGAGCGAGTTGCTTGATACGCCTCTTAAAGACGCGATTGGTGCTATAAATATCCCACGGCTTGAAGAACTGACGGCCTTGTGGGGTTTCGCTGAAGCATGGCAGCGAGTGGCACCACATATTCAGATGCGAGACTGGCTGGTTTCTTATAGCCGGATGGATGAGAAGTGTCAGGCTCTCGCCGAACCGCAACTCAAAGTCGCAGTGCAAATGCTGAATCAGAGTTATGCTGTTTCACTCAGAGAAAAGAATGATGAAGGTTTCGTATTGAGTCTGCAGAAACTGATGGCTGACGGGCGGATAAGCCTAGAGCCTTTCGTCGAAAGGCAAATATCGTTTATTGTGAGTAAACTTGATGAAATTCAGGATTCAGAAAAATTGGAGGCTGAATCCACGCAGACGTTGCTGCAGGAAGCTGATTCATACTCTGTTCTGGCCGGTGAATCACTACTGAATAAAATGGAGAATTTTGTAGATGGCGTATTTTATGTGGAATACCTTGTCAATAATGAAGAGACCTTGTCAAACCTGAAAATTGGCACACTAGATATCGGAAATCACGGTCGGGAGGAGATGTTACGCTATGGAGCTGAGCAACCTCAGATAGACCTTTTTAATCCGGGAATTATCCGGCATATCAATATTGCATCGAAGGCGGTACAGAACGTAATTGGAAAGAATGATGGTACAGGTGGGGCTCATGACCTGCCCCCACGATTAGATACAACACTCAGTTAGTAACGTCGGAATCTTCATTCTCAGAATGACCCTTTCTCCAGCCCGCTGCAAATTCAGACGGTGTCTGATAATTCAGCGTGGAGTGCGGGCGGCATTCGTTATAATCCTGCCGCCAGTCATTAATAATTTTCCTGGCATGAACGATATCGCTGAACCAGTGCTCATTCAAACATTCATCGCGAAATCGTCCGTTAAAGCTCTCAATAAATCCGTTCTGCGTTGGCTTGCCCGGCTGGATTAAGCGCAACTCAACACCATGCTCAAAGGCCCATTGATCCAGTGCACGGCAAGTGAACTCCGGCCCCTGGTCAGTTCTTATCGTCGCCGGATAGCCTCGAAACAGTGCAATGCTGTCCAGAATACGCGTGACCTGAACGCCTGAAATCCCAAAGGCAACAGTGACCGTCAGGCATTCCTTTGTGAAATCATCGACGCAGGTAAGACACTTGATCCTGCGACCGGTGGAAAGTGCGTCCATGACGAAATCCATCGACCAGGTCAGATTGGGCGCCGCCGGACGGAGCAGCGGCAGACGTTCTGTTGCCAGCCCTTTACGACGTCTTCTGCGTTTTACGCCCAGGCCACTGAGGTGATAAAGCCGGTACACGCGCTTATGATTAACATGAAGCCCTTCACGGCGCAGCAACTGCCAAATACGACGGTAGCCAAAACGCCTGCGCTCTAGTGCCAGCTCAGTGATGCGCCCTGATAAATGCGCATCAGCAGCCGGACGGTGAGCCTCATAGCGGCAGGTCGACAGGGATAAACCTGTAAGCCTGCAGGCACGACGTTGCGACAGACCGGTCGCATCACACATCAACATCACGGCTTCCCGCTTCTGGTCTGTCGTCAGTACTTTCGCCCAAGAGCCACCTGAAGCGCCTCTTTATCCAGCATGGCTTCGGCAAGCAGCTTCTTGAGTCTGGTGTTCTCTTCCTCAAGCGACTTCAGGCGCTTAACTTCAGGCACCTCCATACCGCCATACTTCTTACGCCAGGTGTAAAACGTGGCATCGGAAATGGCATGCTTGCGGCAGAGTTCACGGGCGGGTACCCCAGCTTCGGCTTCGCGGAGAATACTGATGATCTGTTCGTCGGAAAAACGCTTCTTCATGGGGATGTCCTCATGTGGCTTATGAAGACATTACTAACATCGGGGTGTACTAATCAACGGGGAGCAGGTCACTCAGGTTAGCTCTGCAATAATGACGCTTAAAAATCGTCAGGTTGTTGAGGACGTTATCCATTTCAGAAAAATTGTTCTGAGCCCGGACTGGAATAATAATGTTTTAAATCAATATTATCTTAATAATACGGCGACGAGGAATCTCTTCCCTGCGGAATTTGCTGCACAGGCTGTTGCTCACATGGTGCTCCATGGTAACTATGCCGGTATCGAGTCGTACAGTGAACATATTGGTGAGGAACGGTTTGACCTGGCTTTGGCTGCATATCTTCGTTATCTACGTACTGCCGAGAGTATCTTTATAGCACTTAAGGATAAAAATGTTCTGCCGTACATCAAAAATGCTGTTGGCAGGATTGTTGATTTAGGTCTTCTGGTGAATATACCTGTCCTGAGCTTTGTTAAAGGTCAGTATGACGTCATCAAAGAAGCTACAAATGCAACCTCTCTTTTAATATTTGTGCGAGAGCGTCAAAAAGCACTGTCAGAGAAAATAATTGAGTCTGATGTGAATGCTATGGGTCCAGTATTTCTCCATGACGTATATCAGTCAGGTGAGCAGTTTGATATTTTGAAGAAAAAGCTGAACGCCCTGGCATGTGGAGTATTTAGTTCTTCTGAAAGGCTTATTGAGTGTTTTACGGTTCTTCCTGTGAACATGCGCTTTATCCTTGAACAAATGCAACTTCAGGGGCAGCATATCCGGATGGAAGGTAGTGTGGGTATCTTTGCATCATGGTTCCGTGATGCAGAGCCAGACGTTGTCACAAATGCCGAGAACATTCATTTCCTGTGGTCTTGCCTCGACGATACCCAGAGAGAGACTGTACTTGATGAGTTGCACGATGTCTTACTTGAAAGACATATTCGTATTGACAGCCGTATTGCGATTATTACCCGTTTTCATAATGAGTTGTCGTTTATTGAACCTGAGAAGGCCGTTGAACGCAGGGCTATTGCGGCGCTGTTTAGCGCTTCTGTTGATAATGTATTATTGTCTCAATGGCTTGACCGTCAGACGTTTTCATTTTCATCATGGTCTCCGGAGGACGCCCGTACGGCAACGAGTTGTATAATGAATAACTCGGAGATTTTTCCTCTCATCTGCAGGAATTCACAGTATATTAAAAACAGAATGTTACCAGAGAAAGCGGACGTTACAGAAGATAGTGATACGTTTCCGGACTGAGTTCGTTCTTTAAATCCTATACCTGAAGACCACAGCGGTGGTCTTTGGGAGTTTTTTTATTGCCTGATATACATTAAGCATGTTATATCTTGCTAAGAAATAATCATTCAGGGATTAATCATAACTACTGAAGTTATGTTGTGTTCTTTTCTTTTAAAAATAAATTATTCAGATTTATTTTCTATTGATTTAATGAGGTAGGGAATGACAGAAAGTGCTTTGCTTTTGCGAGAGGCATTTAATGAATCGGTTAACTATATGACATGGTCTTTTTATTCACTGATAACTGCTTACGTTTCGATGGCTTTTTATGATAGAGTTGAGGTTAAGACCCGAATAAATAATTATCTGAATAAGTTACTTTTCGTGATTGCTATGTCCGTTTTTATCCCAAATATGTACTTTGTTTCAATGGTGTTCAGTCAGAAGTTAGGCACCGCAGCTGGCGTTGCGTCATTCATTATTGGGCTACTTTTCATGATGTTAAACTCGGCGCCTGTAATTACTGGTATCGTACAGCAGCGCAAAGATTGAGTTTTATGAGTATAGTCAGTTGGGTTTTCATCTGTTTTATCAGACTTAGAAAAATGAAATCTTTCAATTCATTGATTTTAAACGCAAAAAAATTTCTAAATGATCAGAATTATAGGGTGCTCGCTCTGCTCCATTACCGAGCACGAAGGGCGCATTATTCAGAGTCGCTCCGAAGATTCGATCATCAATGAGATCGAAGCCATTCGCGATACCGTGCCTGGCTTCACCGGGGTGATCTCCGATCTGGGCGGTCCGACTGCCAACATGTACATGCTGCGCTGTAAGTCACCGCGCGCGGAACAGACCTGCCGTCGTCTGTCGTGCGTGTATCCGGATATCTGTCAGCACATGGATACCAACCATGAACCGACGATCAACCTTTATCGTCGTGCGCGTGACCTGAAAGGGATCAAGAAGATCCTGATCGCTTCCGGGGTGCGTTACGATATTGCCGTGGAAGATCCGCGCTACATCAAAGAGCTGGCGACGCATCACGTGGGTGGCTACCTGAAGATTGCCCCTGAGCATACCGAAGAAGGCCCGCTGTCCAAGATGATGAAGCCGGGTATGGGCAGCTACGATCGCTTTAAAGAGCTGTTTGACACCTACTCGAAGCAGGCGGGTAAAGAGCAGTATTTGATCCCATACTTCATCTCCGCGCACCCTGGCACGCGCGATGAGGACATGGTGAACCTGGCGCTGTGGCTGAAACAGCGTCGCTTCCGTCTGGATCAGGTGCAGAACTTCTATCCATCACCGCTCGCGAACTCAACGACCATGTATTACACCGGCAAGAACCCGCTGGGTAAAATTGGCTATAAGAGTGAAGATGTGGTGGTGCCGAAAGGGGATAAACAGCGCCGTCTGCATAAAGCACTGCTGCGCTACCACGATCCGGCTAACTGGCCGCTGATCCGTCAGGCGCTGGAAGATATGGGTAAAAAGCATCTGATCGGCTCGCGCCGCGACTGCCTGGTGCCTGCGCCTACGCTTGACGAGATGCGTGAAGCGCGCCGCCAGAACCGCCATACGCGCCCGGCATTGACCAAGCACACGCCGATTGTGCATCAGCGTTCAAACGGTAACGCCAGTGCGAAGAAACCCGTGAAACGTAAAGCGTAAAAAATAAAAACCCCGGCGAGCCGGGGTTTTTTTATTCACCCGCCAAACTGATCGGGATCCGGGCCTAAACGCTTGCCCTTGTCCAGCTTCGCAATTTCACTCAGTTCATCTTTATCCAGGCGGAAATCCCAGACGTCGAAGTTCTCAGCGATACGCGATGGCGTGACCGATTTCGGGATCACCACCAGGCCGTTGTCCAGATGCCAGCGAATAACGATTTGCGCCGGCGTCTTGCCGTATTTATCCGCGAGATCGCGAATAATTTTCTGGTCGAACACCCCTTCACCGCCCTGTGCCAGCGGGCTCCAGGACTCGGTCTGGATCTTGTGCGTGGCGTTCCAGGCGTGAAGCTGACGCTGCTGCATCAGCGGGTGCAGCTCAATCTGGTTGATAACCGGCGCGACACCCGTCTCGTCAATCAGGCGCTGCAGGTGGTGAACCTGGAAATTACACACGCCGATGCTTTTCACCAGCCCTGCCTGCTGTAGCTCAATCATCCCTTTCCAGGCGTCAACATAGTGATCGATAGCCGGGACTGGCCAGTGCATCAGATAGAGATCGACGAAATCGAGCTGGAGTTTGTCCAGACTCTCCTGCAAGGCTTCGCGGGGGCGTTTTTGATCGTCGTTCCACAGTTTGGTGGTAATGAAAAGGTCTTCGCGGGGCATGCCAGCGCTGGCCAGTGCCTTACCCACGCCGTCCTCATTTTTGTACGCGGCGGCGGTATCAATCGACCGATAGCCGACTTCCAGTGCTTTATGAATGGCGGAGACGACCTCGTCGTTACCGGCTTTCCATACACCTAGCCCCAGTTGGGGCATCACGTTGCCATCCTGCAGCTTGATTACGGTTTGGTTTGCCATTTTTCCTCCTTCAGGTGCTCATCGTCGGAGGGAACCCCCGACGATGTGATGTGCATTAAGTCTGGACGAAATGTCAAAAAACGAAAGGCGGGATGTCAAAAACGCTTAGCGTGCCGCTTCGTAGATACGACGGCTCACTTCCAGCGTAATGTCGCCGTGCTCGCCCAACTGGGTCATACCGTGTTCTTCAAGTTTCGCCAGCAGGGCAGGGATGGAGCTGCCATCCAGACCATAGCCGGACAGACGCGTTGGCACGCCCAGACCTTCAAAGAAGCTGCGGGTTGCTTCGATAGCCGCGTCGATACGCGCATCGTCAGAACCTTCGGTGATGTTCCACACGCGCTCAGCGTACTGCAGCAGTTTGGCGCGTTTGGTATCACGTTTTTCGTTCCACAGTGCAGGCAGGACGACGGCCAGCGTTTGTGCGTGATCCAGACCGTGCATGGCCGTCAGTTCGTGGCCCAGCATATGGGTTGCCCAGTCCTGCGGCACGCCGGCACCGATCAGACCGTTCAGCGCCTGGGTTGCCGCCCACATCACGTTGGCGCGCACATCGTAGTTTTCCGGCTCTTTCAGCGCTGTCGGGCCGTCTTCAATCAGCGTCAGCAGAATGCCTTCCGCGAAGCGATCCTGAATTTTGGCATCTACCGGGTAGGTAACGTACTGCTCAACGGTGTGCACAAACGCATCAACCACACCGTTCGCGACCTGACGTGCAGGCAGGGTGTAGGTGTAAACCGGATCGAGGATGGCGAATACAGGCTGAACGTGATCGTTCATAAAGGCCTGCTTATCACCCGTGGTTTTACGGGAGATAACGGCACCTTTGTTGGATTCAGAACCGGTCGCGGGCAGGGTCAGCACGGAACCCATTGGGATCGCGCTTTTGATATCGCTGCCGCGGGTTTCCAGAATGTGCCACGGATCAATACCGTCCGCGTAGTGCGCCGCAGCGGCGATGAATTTGGTGCCGTCCAGGACGGAGCCGCCGCCGACTGCCAGCAGGAAGGTGACTTTTTCATCACGGGCGATCTTGACCGCGTTCATCAGTGTTTCATAAGACGGGTTAGGCTCGATACCGCCGAACTCACGCACGTCCAGACCTTCCAGCGCGCTGTAAACCTGATCCAGTACGCCGGTTTTTTTCACGCTGCCGCCACCGTAGGTGATCAGTACGCGGGCGTCAGCGGGGATCTGTGCGCGCAGGTCGGCGATAGCGCCTTTACCAAACAGAATGCGGGTTGGGGTGTGGAGATTAAAATTATTCATTGCTCGTTCCCTTATGTGGGTGAAAAACCGTGGTGGCGCTGAAGGCGACCTGATGCTGCACATTGTGGCCGTCCGGGGCTATCCTCTCAATGCACATTCCTGCCGATGTCTTGCCCATTTCTACAGAGCGCTGGAGAAAACACGGTAAACTGCGCACACTGTTAACGTCGGAAACCGTAGCCGGAGTAACGTAAAATGAACCGTGAAGCGATCTGCCTTCAGCTTACTGCGCAGATTAAAAGACTGATTGATAAAGAAAATGGCGTCGGTGACATGTTGCCTGACATTCGTCTTCTGTATGGGACGCAGCCAGGGACACGCACACCGGTCATGTACCAGCCGGGCATCGTTTTTCTCTTTTCAGGCCATAAAATTGGCTATATCAATGAGCGCGTATTCCGGTATGACACCAATGAATATCTTCTGCTCACAGTACCTTTACCCTTTGAATGTGAAACTTTCGCGACAGAAGCGGTACCGCTGGCGGGCATTCGTTTAAATGTCGATATCCTTCAGCTGCAGGAGCTGCTGATGGAGATTGGCGAGGACGCATTGTTCCGCCCGTCGATGCCCGCGAGCGGGATTAACTCCGCGACGTTATCCGAGGAGATCCTCTGCGCCATTGAGCGTCTGCTCGACGTTATGGAACGGCCGCTGGATGCTCGCATCCTGGGCAAACAGATTATCCGCGAAATTCTTTACCATGTGCTGCTGGGGCCGGGCGGTGGGGCATTACTCGCGCTGGTCAGCCGCCAGACGCACTTCAGCCTGATCAGCCGCGTGCTCAAGCGAATCGAAAGCCAGTACACGGAAAACCTGAGCGTTGACCAGCTGGCGGCGGAAGCAAACATGAGCGTCTCGGCGTTTCATCATAATTTTAAGTCGGTGACCAGCACCTCGCCGCTGCAGTATCTCAAAACCTATCGGCTGCATAAGGCTCGTATGCTGATGATCCACGACGGCATGAAGGCCAGCGCGGCGGCGATGCGGGTGGGCTATGAAAGTGCGTCGCAGTTTAGTCGGGAGTTTAAGCGTTACTTCGGCGTCACGCCGGGGGAAGATGCGTCGCGCATCAGAATGATGCAGGGGACCTGAGGGGAGAGTCCAGCCGGGTAAGCGTAACGTCACCCGGCTTTTTTATATCACGCGCTGCAGTATTTCTTCTTAATCACGACCGCAATCGTCCCGAGCAGTCCCGCGACCAGCAGGAAAAGCGGGAGGATCATCAGGAAAGTCATTACCTGGTCTTCGTGGTGTTTCACAAAGGGGATCATATTCAGCGCGTAGCCAAGCGTGGTCACTACGCCTACCCACAGCAGGGCACTCAACCAGTTGAAGAACTGGAAGCGGCGGTTTGACAGCCCGGAAATGCCTGCCATGGTGGGCAGCAGCGTGCGAACAAACGCCAGAAAACGCCCGGCCAGCAGCGCCAGCAGACCGTGGCGGTCAAACATGCAGGTCGCACGTTGATGATATTTATGCGGTAACTGAGCCAGCCAGCCTTTCACGACGCGCGTATTGCCGAGCCAGCGGCCCTGCAGATAGCTCAGCCAGCAACCGAGGCTGGCAGCGGAGGTAAGTATGACCATCGTCGGCGTGAAGTCCATGACGCCTTTACCGATTAACGCCCCGGCCAGTAAAAGCAGGCTGTCACCGGGTAAAAATGAGGCTGGCAGTAATCCATTTTCCAGAAACAGGGTTGCGAACATCACGAAATAGACGATACCTACAACGTGAGGGTCCGCCAGCGCGGCAAAATCGTGTTGCCAGAGCGCCGCAATAATATCTTGAATAACAGCCATGGACTTTCCTGTGGAACAGCAGATGCAGATATAGCGCTATTGTACTCCCTAATTCGCCCGTGGGGTTTGATCGCGGGCGCAACTAATGCAGACTTTTCTGGTGGCAGTGTTCACAAAAGCGTCCAGGGAGTACATTTTCAGCATGCACTCTACACGATACGTTCAAACCCTGCCGCTAAATCCGCAATTAAATCGTCAACATCTTCTAAACCAATATGCAGTCGGATCAGCGTGCCGCTGAAATCCACTTCTCCACCGGGGCGCAGAGCCGCAATTTGCTCCGGCTGGTTAGGCAGGATCAGAGATTCAAACCCGCCCCAGGAGTAAGCCATGCTGAAGAGGGTAAAATGATCCAGGTAGTTCGCCAGTTCGTCGTTACTGAGCCGTTTTTTAAGAACAAATGAGAACAACCCGCTACTGCCCGTAAAGTCACGTTGCCAGAATTCATGGCCTTTGCTGCCCGGAAGCGCCGGATGGTTAACGCGCTCGACCTGCGGGTGCCGGGCCAGCCATTCGGCCACCTTCAGACTGCTTTCATGGTGCTGACGCAGGCGCACCCCCAGCGTACGGATACCGCGGCTGGTCATGTAGGCCGTATCCGCATCCACCATCTGGCCCATCAGGTAGGCATTCTCCCGAAGTTGATCCCAGCAGCGCGCGTTGGATACCGCAGTACCGATCATGCCATCAGAGTGGCCAATCAGATATTTGGTCGCTGCCTGAATAGAGATATCAATGTCGAATTCCAGCGCCCTGAACAGAACGCCCGCCGCCCAGGTGTTGTCGATCATGATGATTGCCTCGGGGGCTTTGCTGCGCACTGCTTTCACAATAGCCGGGACGTCGTGCACTTCCATGGTGATAGAGCCTGGGGATTCCAGAAACACAATGCGCGTGTTCGGCTGGATAAGTTCAGCGATACCTTCGCCAATCAGCGGATCGAACCAGCCGGTGGTCACGCCGAGCTTGCTGAGGATTTTGGTGCAAAAATCCTGGCTTGGTTCATAAGCGGTATTGGTCATCAGGATATGGTCGCCCTGTTCCACAAACGCCAGAATGGTATTGGCGACTGCCGCCGCACCGCAGGGGAACAGGGCGCAGCCCACGCCGCCTTCCAGTTCGCACATGGCTTCCTGAAGTGAAAAATGGGTTAGCGTGCCACGACGGCCATAGAACAGCCCGCCTTTGGCGCGGTTGCGCGTGGCGATTTTTTTATCCTCGACGGTATCAAATACCAGTGAGGAGGCGCGTTGAATCACGCTGTTGACCGATCCCTGAGTGTATTTTTTGCTGCGTCCTGCCTGTACCAGCGTGGTATCAAGATGCTTCTTTGTCATGTTCGCTAACCCTGTTTTTATACGTCTGGACGTCCAGACTACCACGATTGTAAAAATCTGCACCCGGGGGCTTATCGAATAAGCAGAAAATATTAGCAAAAATACGCATAAGAAATTTTTACTGCGTAAGCGCAAGGAAAGTGAACGAAAATTACGGCAGTATGTAAATACTAATGAGAACTACTATCAATTCGACGACGTTTTGATATTATTACGGTCAGATTTTGTGATTTGCGTCCTGGAGATACAGAGTGGGTAATAATTTGATGCAGACGGATCTCTCCGTCTGGGGCATGTATCATCATGCTGACATCGTGGTTAAGATTGTGATGATCGGCCTGGTTCTGGCGTCCGTGATCACCTGGGCTATCTTCTTCAGTAAGAGCGTCGAACTGCTGTCGCAGAAGCGTCGCCTCAAGCGGGAGCAACAGCAACTGGCTGAAGCCCGCTCCCTGGATCAGGCCTTAGACATGACCTCATCCTTCCATGGAAAAAGCCTGACCACCCTGTTAGTCAACGAAGCACAGAACGAGCTGGAACTCTCCGCAGGCAGTGAAGATAACGAAGGCATTAAAGAACGTACCGGCTTCCGCCTGGAGCGTCGCGTTGCTGCCGTTGGCCGCCATATGGGCCGCGGTAACGGTTATCTGGCCACTATCGGGGCGATCTCACCGTTTATCGGTCTGTTCGGTACGGTCTGGGGCATCATGAACAGCTTTATCGGCATTGCGCAGACGCAGACCACCAACCTGGCGGTGGTTGCGCCAGGGATTGCCGAAGCGCTGCTGGCGACTGCAATCGGTCTGGTCGCGGCCATTCCGGCGGTCGTCATCTATAACATCTTCGCGCGTATGATTGGCAACTATAAAGCCACGCTCGGTGACGTCGCCGCGCAGGTGCTGCTGCTGCAAAGCCGCGATCTTGACCTCAATGCCAGCTCCGTTAAACCGGTGCATGCGGCGTCTAAACTGCGCGTAGGTTGATTGTATGGCGATGCGTCTTAACGAAAATCTGGACGATAACGGCGAAATGCATGAAATCAACGTGACGCCGTTTATCGACGTCATGCTGGTTCTGCTGATTATCTTCATGGTGGCTGCGCCGCTGGCGACGGTCGACGTGAAGGTGAATCTTCCTGCCTCTTCCAGCCAGCCGCAGCCGCGTCCTGAGAAACCTGTCTATTTGTCGGTGAAAGCGGATAAATCGATGTTCCTCGGCAACGACCCGGTGACGGATCAGTCTGTTATCCCGGCGCTGGATCAGCTCACCGGCGGCAAGAAAGACACCACGGTCTTCTTCCGCGCGGATAAAACCGTCGATTACGAAACCATGATGAAGGTAATGGACACGCTGCATCAGGCGGGTTATCTCAAGATTGGGCTGGTCGGCGAAGAGAAAGCGGCCGCGAAATAACAAAGAAGCTGGCGAAAGCCGGCTTTTTTTATGCGTGTCGGGCGATCAGTTTTTTGTCTCAGTGGACGCAGGTGCAGGCGCGTGGGACGCCAGCGCGTCTTCATCAAGCGCAACGCAGGTGACGTTTGACGTGCGGTACTCGCCGTCAGACAGTTTGCGCGTCAGACGCAGGGTGGCCACTTCTCTGGCGAGCAGATACTGATAATTGGCCTCCAGACGCCCGAGAAGCTTCTCTTTCAGCTCAGGCCGCTGTTCGATGAGGGTATTCATCACCGCGCCGTATATCTCTTCCTTCACCTGCAGAGGATAAATCTCGCGGCGATTATGCCATTTCAGGCGTACCAGCGTCGCCGGGATCGATACCAGGTCCTGAGTTATTCGCGTCATCTCGGCATTTTTTGTGTTTCGCAGTGCATCGAGATTTTGCTTTAAGATAAATTCATCACTTTTTTTGTTATCTAAAGCCAAATAAACGTCGTTATCTTTAATTTCTTTCACGTTACTCTTCCCCCAGGTTATAAAAAATAGGGTTGTTGGTTTCACGCGTAATTAGATTAAGCCAAATTTCATTGCCGGCTTCGTTTATTTCTTTGGTTTTTTCCGCGATTATTTGACTTAGTTTCTGGGCATCTATTTCACCTTCGGCCTGCAGGTCATTCAGCAGGTGGACAAAGGCTTCTATTTTAACGGCGCGAAATAACCGGTCCTTTATATGACGGTCGTGCTCTTCCAGTAACATATTACGGGATTTACCGGTGCGAGAAACGCCTATTAATATGTCAGACTCGTAATCAGAGAGCTTTCTTTTCCCCTGAGTGAAATTAGCCTCTTTTTCTGCTTCCGTCGTTTGCTGTTCCACAGGCGCAATGTGGTACTTAGCCGGGACGAGGTAGTCGGGCAGCATTTTAATTTCCTTTAATTACAACAGGGTGGGGTTGGTAAAGGCGTGAGATTCGTTGACAATATCATGAGGCAATTTTAAAATCAAAAAAAATGGAGCCTACCCATGAACAGCATTTTTTTTACGGTCATCACATTACTATTACTGACCGCTGGTGTTCTTTTATTGATGCAGGAGTTCAATAAAACGCAAGTGTCGAAAGACGCCAGTGAACCTCCGCTACCTGAACTGATGACAAAAGAGGAAGGTGAAGACCATTTCTCCGTATTGATGAACTCGGTTACACCGGTTTGGTACTGGCGGGTGAACCATGAATATATCGACTTTTTGCACGCGACAATTAAGCGAATGAAAATGTCGGAAATTAATGACACGCCTGGGTTGTTTGAAGCGCAGCGCCGCTGCAGCGACCTGAATTCCGCGGTGTATAAATATTATGACAATATCAAAAAGCGTTGCCTTAACGGTGAGAAGGTCTCCTGTTCCGATCTGGACGTATTAAACCTGCGCCAGTGTTTTCGTGAGTTCAGCCTGGAGGCGTATCCGGAACTGGTGGTGCTGGTCTGGCCGGAGTACGCGCGCCCGGACGTTAATCCTGACAATGTCTGAACGTACAACGAGTGAGTTGTTGCAAACAGTCAGCGCCGTTGAGATATACTGGGCGCTGGTTTCGTTTGCAGACAGGACTTTATGGAACGCTTCTTTGAAAACGCGATGTACGCCTCTCGCTGGATACTGGCACCCGTCTATTTTGGCCTTTCGCTGGCGCTGATTGCGCTGACGATTAAGTTTTTCCAGGAAATCTTGCATGTTCTGCCGAACATCTTTTCCATTGCCGAAGCAGATTTGATTCTGGTTCTGCTTTCGCTGGTGGATATGACGCTGGTGGGCGGATTACTGGTGATGGTGATGTTCTCCGGCTATGAGAACTTTGTCTCTCAGCTCGATATCGACGAGCGCAAAGAGAAGCTCAACTGGCTGGGCAAAATGGATGCCTCGTCGCTGAAGAATAAAGTGGCCGCGTCGATTGTGGCGATCTCATCTATCCACCTGTTACGCGTATTCATGGACGCCAAGAATGTCCCGGACAACAAACTGATGTGGTATGTGATTATCCATCTGACGTTTGTGCTGTCTGCGTTCGTGATGGGGTATCTGGATAAGATCAGTAAGAAGTAATTTTCCACCCCTCTTCCCAAGGGAGAGGGGTGACGTGAGCGCGACAGACCGCGCTATTTATCCGACGACGCCTGCCACAAATTCAATTCCCCATCCGCAACATGCTGGTCAATCCTTTTCAGCTCATCGTCGCTAAAGCGCAGGTTATTCAGGGCCTGCACGTTCTCTTCGATCTGCTCCGGACGGCTCGCACCAATCAGTACGGACGTCACGCGTTCATCCTTCAGCAGCCAGCTCAGTGCCATTTGCGCCATCGTCTGACCACGGGCCTGTGCCATCTCATTCAGTAAACGCAGGCTGTTCAGGTTGGCTTCAGTCAGCATGTTTTCCGTCAGACCGCGCACCTTCTTGCCTTCACGCTGCATACGAGAATCTTCAGGAATACCGTTCAGGTATTTTCCGGTCAGCAGACCCTGCGCCAGCGGCGTAAACGCAATGCAACCCGCCCCGTTTTTCTCAAGCGTATCCAGCAGGCCGGTGTGATCGACCCAGCGGTTGAGCAGATTGTAGGACGGCTGGTGGATAAGCAGCGGGATCTTCCACTCACGCAACAGGTCCGCCATTTTCTGGGTGCGCTCCGTGGAGTAGGAGGAGATACCGACATACAGCGCTTTACCGCTCTGCACGGCCTGGGCCAGCGCAGCGGCGGTCTCTTCCATCGGCGTATTTTCATCCACGCGGTGAGAATAGAAAATATCCACATACTCCAGCCCCATGCGCTTGAGGCTCTGATCGAGGCTGGCGAGCAGGTATTTGCGCGACCCGCCCGACCCATACGGCCCCGGCCACATGTCATAGCCTGCTTTGGTTGAGATGATTAGTTCATCGCGATACGCGGCAAAATCTTCCCGCAGCAGACGACCCATGTTTTCTTCCGCGCTTCCCGCCGGCGGGCCGTAGTTGTTGGCAAGATCGAAATGGGTAATGCCGAGGTCGAAGGCTTTATGCAACAGCGCCCGCTGAGAGTCGAGAGGCTGTACGTGGCCGAAACTATGCCACAGACCAAGCGACAGCGCCGGCAGGCGCAGGCCGCTTTTTCCGCAGTAGCGGTACTGCATATTTTCGTAGCGGGCGGGGTAAGGGTGCCAGGACATGATGTCTCCTTTCTTGTCGATGAATTTTCGAAACAACGTTTTCATTCTGTGCTTATCAAATCACAAATCCTGTTGATAAGCGATGACATGCCTGACAGCCGGGAATGATTAACTTCTGCTGTGCTACCTGTGAAGTCGTGCTAATCAAAAATAATCACAAAAGGTTATAATTTCCGCTTTCTCTGCCGATAACGAAAGTAGTACTCGCCTCTGGGCGAATTCACCCTCACGGCAAGGAAGACTTATGAATATGTTGCGTAATTTCACGATCCGTTTCGTCATGCTGACGATTCTCGGGATCTTTTGTTTAATGTGGGCGGGCGTAGGGCTTTACAGCACCTGGTCTCTGTCACGGGTATCAGAGGGCAATGAGGTGGATCGCCAGCTGGTCAAACAGATGACCATACTCAGTCAGGGTAACGATCAGTATTTTCGCTTTGTAACCCGGTTGAGTCGCGCGATGGAAGTGAAAGCCGCGGGCGGCACACCGGACCTGGCCCCTGCCCAGCAGGCGCTGGACAATATGGGGAAGAAACTGGCTGAGATGAAGGCAATCTCACCAGGACCGATGGATGAGCAAGTTTCAGCTCAGGTGATCGGTAGCTGGCAGGCTTTGCTTGAGCAGGGCGTAACGCCGCAAATGCAGCAGGCGAAGCAGTCCTCTCTGGAGGGCTACCGTCAGCAGGCGAATAACATCACCCCTCCGCTGAGTCGTGCGTTTGGTGCTGCTGCGGAGAACTTTAACAACGCGGCCGCCCGGGCACTCGACAGCACCCGAGTGGTCGTGGACAGCCTGACCAGCATGACCCGCACGGTGATTATCACCGCCACGATTATTGGCCTGTTAATCCTGCTCTTCACCGACCGTTACCTGGTGGCGATGCTGGTAAAACCGCTGGCTCGCATTCGCCAGCAGTTACGCCAGATTGCCCAGGGCGATCTCAGTCAACCGATTGAACCGTTCGGTCGCAACTGCGTGGGGCAACTGGTTCCCCTGCTGAGCGCGATGCAGGATAGCCTGCGAGAAGCGGTGAGCTCTATTCGCTCCGGCAGCGAGAATATCTGGCGCGGCGCGACGGAAATCTCCAGCGGTAATAACGATCTCTCGTCCCGTACCGAAGAGCAGGCTGCCGCACTGGAAGAGACGGCGGCCAGCATGGAACAGCTGACCGCCACCGTGAAGCTGAACGCGGAAAGTGCGCGTCAGGCCAGCCAGCTGGCGGATGTGGCGTCAACAACGGCCAGCCGCGGCGGCTCGCTGGTGGAAGAGGTGGTGACCACCATGAGCGGTATTTCTGAGAGCTCGAAGAAGATTGCTGAAATCACCAATGTGATCAACAGCATTGCCTTCCAGACCAATATCCTGGCGCTCAACGCTGCCGTGGAAGCGGCGCGCGCGGGCGAGCAGGGACGTGGGTTTGCCGTCGTGGCCGGCGAGGTGCGTAACCTGGCAAGCCGCAGCGCCAACGCGGCAAAAGAAATTGAGGGATTGATTACCGATTCCGTTTCCCGCGTAGAGCAGGGCGCAAAGCTGGTGGGCGACACGGGCACCACCATGGATGCCATTTTGCGTGATGTGACGGAAGTGACGACCATCATGAAGCAAATCGCGTCTGCCTCTGAGGAGCAAAGTAAGGGGATTTCGCAGGTGGGTATTGCTATCACGCAAATGGATGGCGTGACACAGCAAAACGCCTCGCTTGTGGAAGAGGTCTCGGCAGCGGCCTCCGCGCTTGAACGTCAGACCGAAGAGCTCCAGCGGTCGGTGCAGAAATTCCGCCTCTCGGCATAAACACTGCTAAAAGGCCGCCGTGTGCGGCCTTTTTTTCGGTTAAATGCAGGCGAGCCAAACGGAGCGCCGCCCGCCGCTTATCAGTGGGTGGCTTCACCAATCAGTGCGCCAGAGCCGGCACCGACGGCGGCCCCTTTCAGTACGCTGTTGCCTGTTACCGCCGCAGCACCTGCACCCACCACGGCACCCACCGCACCGCCTTTACGCGCAGCTTTACCTTTGTCGCCGTTTTTGAACATCGCACCGGTACCCGCGCCAACGACCGCACCGCCTACCGTGGATTTCAAATCTTTGCCCGTGGCTGCGCCAATTGCCGCACCGGCCACTGCACCGGCGGCGGTTTTATCTATCGCCATACCAGAAGTGGAAAAGATCAGGGTGCTGATAATCAGCGCTGTTTTCATCAATTTCATAACAAATCCTTTGTGACTGCTGTCGGTTGAGTCCGTTTTTCTCGTCATCTGATCTGAGAAAAACGTCCGCATAGTGCCAGTAATACCGGCTCAACCCTTAAGCAAATCATGCCCCTGGCAGGGATCCCTGTTGCCGGGCGGTGGTCCGCCCGGCAGAGCATTACGCCTGACGCTTGTCTTCCGTATGGGTCTCGAAGTCGCTCGCCGCGTGGCGTTCGTGGAGCTGCTCGTTGAGCTCGCCGCTGGTGCGGTTAACGATACGCCCGCGCTTCACGGCAGGGCGGTGTGCCACATCTTTCGCCCAGCGCTGAACGTTGGTGTACTTCTCAGCGTCGAGGAACTCGGCGGCGTTATACACGCTACCCAGCGCCACGCAGCCGAACCACGGCCAGACCGCCATATCGGCGATGGTGTACTCTTCACCGGCCACGTAGCGGCTACGCGCCAGCTGTTTATCCAGCACGTCGAACAGGCGTTTGGCTTCCATCGTGAAGCGGTCAATCGCGTACTCAATCTTCACCGGTGCGTAGTTATAGAAGTGGCCGAAACCGCCGCCGAGGAACGGGGCCGCGCCCTGCAGCCAGAACAGCCAGTTCAGGGTTTCCGTACGTCCCGCCGGATCTTTTGGCAGGAAATGGCCGAACTTCTCTGCCAGATAGAGCAGGATGCTGCCGGATTCAAATACGCGCGTGGGCGGTGTCGTGGAGTGGTCACGCAGCGCCGGAATTTTCGAGTTCGGGTTCACTTCAACAAAGCCGCTGGAGAACTGGTCGCCTTCACCAATGCGAATCAACCATGCATCGTACTCGGCACCCGTCACGCCAAGCGCCAGAAGCTCTTCCAGCATGATGGTCACTTTCTGCCCGTTTGGTGTGCCCAGAGAATAGAGCTGCAGCGGATGCGAACCCACGGGTAACTCTTTCTCATGCGTCGCACCGGATATCGGACGGTTAATATTGGCGAACGCGCCGCCGCCGTTCTTTTTCCATTCCCACACTTTGGGTGGCTGATAGGTATTTTCGTCTGACATGTTGGCCTGCCTTTTTTGTGATGTGTTGAGGGAGTGTAGCAGGAGTTCATAGGAGGGTTTAGCGAACTGAGCGCAATACATTTCCCCTTCGCGCCACACTACACAGACAGCGGAACGGGTGTATGATAAATCCCACCTCTGTCAGGTTAATTACAACGTGCAGACGACGACAACCCTTTCAACATTGCCGCCTGCCCGTCTTAGGTTGGATACATGCGTAAAGGAAAGTTAAGCAGTGACGCGCCATTCGGGACGTTATTAGGTTATGCGCCGGGTGGCGTGGCGATTTACTCTTCAAACTACGGCAGTCTCGATCCGCGTCGTTATCCGGAAGACGCGGATTTTCGCAGCTATATTGGCAATGAATACATGGGCCACAAGTGGCAGTGTGTTGAGTTCGCCCGCCGTTTTCTGTTCCTCAATTATGGATGTGTTTTCACCGACGTCGGTATGGCGTGGGAGATCTTCTCTCTGCGCTTTTTGCGCCAGGTCGTGAACGATAACATCCTGCCGCTTCAGGCCTTTGCTAATGGGTCGAAACGTGCGCCGCAGGCCGGGGCGTTGCTTATCTGGCAAAAGGGCGGGGAGTTTCATGAGACCGGCCACGTTGCCGTGATCGCGCAACTGTTAGACGATAAGGTGCGCATTGCCGAGCAGAACGTTGTTCACTCTCCGCTCCCGCTCGGGCAGCAGTGGACGCGCGAGCTGCGAATGACCGTTGAGAACGGTACTTACACGCTGCATGACACCTTTGACGATACCGAAATTCTCGGCTGGATGATCCAGACGGACGACACGGAGCACAGCATCCCGCAGCCGGAACTCGACGGTGAACTGCTGAAAATCAGCGGTGCGCGGCTGAAGAATAAACGTCAGTTTGACGGGAAATGGCTCAACGAAAACGACGCCCTGCAGCAGGCGTATGTCCGCGCAAACGGCCACTTTATCAATAAAGATCCCTGCCAGTATTTTACCATTACCGAAAGTGCCGAGCAGGAGCTGATCAAAGCGACCAATGAACTGCACCTGATGTACCTGCACGCGACCGACAAAGTGCTGAAGGACGATAACTTACTGGCGCTTTTTGACATCCCTAAAATCCTCTGGCCGCGTCTGCGCCTCTCATGGCAGTGGCGTCGTCACCATATGATCACCGGTCGTATGGATTTCTGTATGGATGAGCGTGGCATCAAGGTTTACGAGTACAACGCCGATTCTGCCTCCTGCCACACGGAAGGGGGATTAATCCTCGAAGAGTGGGTGAAGAACGGTTATCGCGGTAACGGCCACAATCCGGCGGAAGGTTTGCTGGAAGAACTTACCGGCGCGTGGAAGCACAGCCATGCGCGTCCGTTCGTGCACATCATGCAGGACAATGACGTCGAAGAGGATTATCACGCGCTCTTTATTCAGCGCTCTCTGCTGCAGGCCGGGTTTGAAACCAAAATTCTGCATGGGCTTAACGCTCTCAGCTGGGATGCGGCCGGGCAACTGATTGACGACGAAGGCCGTCACGTTAACTGCGTGTGGAAAACCTGGGCGTGGGAGACGGCGATAGAGCAGATCCGCGAGGTGAGCGAAACCGAATACGCCGCCGTGCCGATCCGCACAGGGCATCCGGCGGGTGACGTACGGCTGATTGACGTCCTGCTGCGTCCGGAAGTGCTGGTGTTCGAACCGCTGTGGACGGTTATTCCCGGCAACAAGGCGATCCTCCCGGTGCTCTGGCAGCTGTTCCCGAATCACCGTTATCTGCTCGATACCGATTTCGAGGTTAACGACCTGCTGAAACAAACCGGTTACGCCATCAAACCGATTGCCGGACGCTGCGGCAGCAATATCGATCTGATTAGCGCCGGGGATGAAGTGCTGGATAAATCGAGCGGCAAGTTTGTCGATCGCAAAAATATCTACCAGCAGCTGTGGTGCCTGCCGAAGGTGGATGGCAAGCATATCCAGGTCTGTACGTTTACCGTGGGCGGTAACTACGGCGGCACCTGTCTGCGTGGGGATGATTCGCTGGTGGTGAAGAAAGAGAGCGACATCGAACCGTTGATTGTGGTGAAAGACAAGTAAGCCGTTCCGGCTGTCAACACACACCCGCAAGTGTTCCTTGCGGGTGTTTTTCGTTTTCCGGCGGCTCAGGGATGCTCGTCGTGCTGCTGACTTATCTTCAGGTCAATGATGCGGCCGATCTGGTCATGATAGACCGTCAGCAAATTGTACTGACTCATCTCTGAAATGATTTGTGGGGGAACGTTAAAGCTTCTCGCCAGCTCATCGTGACGCCAGGCATCGGGACGCCGCCGCCTTACCTGGGCGCGACGACGATTGTACTGATACCACAGAATGAGCAACCAGCCGTTAAGCGCGGCGATCAGCAAATAGATCAGCACCGTATTAAACGAGGCAATAATAATGCCCCAGCGGTAGTTGCTCTCCTCGGTTACCTGCATCCACAGATTGGCATAGAGGAAAAACAGAAAACCTCCCCATGCCAGCAGCGTCAGCACCGCATCAAAAAGACGGGGCAATAGCCGATGTTCAGTCAGAATTAGCGTATTTTCGTTCATTGAATGCTTCCTTTTCCCCGGTCCGGACTGATCCAGCGCGCACGTGCACGCTGGCGTTTAAGCATGACTTTTGGAAAGGCGACGAGGGTGGTGAACAGACCAATCATCCAGTACACCATCGGGAACCAGATCACCCAGAAAAGTGAACTCGCCACGTTTCTTTCATAGCGCCGCTCGATATACAAACTGACGAGGAATTGCATCAGACACATGACCCCCAGAAGCAACCCGGTAAATTCAGGAGGAAACAGGCTCTCGACGGTCAGGTTTGTGGGTAACGTAATGATATGGCTGACAATGAAAAGCAACACGGTCACCGCATAGGCGAATGCCCACAGCGTTGACAACGCGTACTCTAAAAACAGCGGCCACATGCGATGATGTTCCCAGCGCACGATCTTGCGAAGGTTAACCAGAAAGACCTCTGCACCGCCCTGAGCCCAGCGTAAACGCTGTTTCCACAGACCTTTTAACGTCTCTGGCATCAGGATCCAGCACAGCGCCCGCGGCTCAAAAAAGATATCCCAGTGTCGAAGCTGAAGCTTCCAGCTGATGTCGATATCTTCGGTGATCATATCCGGGCTCCAGTACCCCACATCTGCCAGCGCCTGTCGGCGAAAGGCCGCAATAACCCCGGAGACGGTAAAGACCCTGCCGTAGATCCGCTGCGTCCGTTTGATGAGACCAATAATCGACGAGAACTCGCCTACCTGAATACGGCCAATCAGCGTTGATCGTGTGCGAATACGCGGGTTTCCGGTGACGGCCCCGACGTGGGGATACTTAATCAGCGGCTCCACCAGATAGGCTGCGGTATCACGATCGAGCAGGGCGTCGCCATCAATACAGACCAGCAGATCGCCGCGCGCTGCCGCCGCGCCGGCCTTAAGCGCCACCGCCTTCCCCTGGTTTTCTGCGAGGTGAATGACGCGCAGGCGCGGCTGTTCCTGCGCCAGCTGCTGCAGCACCTCTGCGGTGTTGTCAGAAGAACCATCGTTGATCGCGATAACTTCGATATGGGGGTAGCGCTGATCCAGCGCGGCACTAATGGTCTCCCGGGCATTTCTTTCCTCGTTGAAACACGGGATCAGGATTGAAATTAACGGATCGCCGTCTAACGTCGGAGCAGGCGTCTGCTTATCCCATGACCAGTGCCGTTCAAGCTGAAACCAGAAATAGAGTCCCCCGGTTATCCAGAGCACGGACATGAACAGTGGCCAGAAGAAGACAAAATCCAGAATCAGTTCTCCGGTAAAGAGGGCAGCCACGCCCAGAGGCAACCCGAATACCAGGCATAAAATAGAGAATGCGATAATGCGATCAGTCATTGTCAGGGTACCAGTACGAAGAGAATTCAGGCCTGATGCGTGAAATATCAGGTTGGTTGTTGATGAAATCGTCGGGGTAGTAACCATAATTTTTGATGCCGTTCAGCTGGAGTACGCGCATCCACTGCGCCAGACGCGTGTCGGGCACGGCACGTTGAGGTTTCTGCTCCCAGTCCCGGGCCTGTAGCTCGAAAATGGTTTTATTGAGCGCACCGGGCCGTGCGGCAACGGCGGCGATCAACCGCGTGAGCCAGGCATCGCTTTCCTCGGCCGGAACGGATTCCATCAGCGGCATAGCCATCGGAACCGTCCAGTCGTAGGTCATCAGAAAATCATCCAGATTTTGTGCAAACCACGCTTCGCTCTCGGGCTGCAGGATGGGCAGGGCGAACATATTCCGTGCGGTTTTAATCTGCGGGCCGCGTATGTTTTTCACCGCCTGGCTAAGGCTGCGGGTAAAGCCGATGAGCGTCTGACTTTTAAAGCGACTCCAGGCGTGAAGGGCGGCCGGATCGTGTTGCATCGCGGCGATGCTGCGGTTATTCCAGGCGCGCAGGGCATCCGGGCCGGCATCTTCAAAGTCTGTCAGCACCGCATCGTCGTGAAATAAGATCCCATTGAAGCTGGCGTAGCGGGCAAGATCTTCATAGATTTCCGTGACCTGCTGACGAACCTCGGGGTTCCACGGGGAGAGGCGGATGTAGGGGTCGGTAGCCTCGTGCAATTGGCCCGTTTGACGATCCCAGCGCTGTACCCGCGGGAGTGCGGGTGAGAGATCGAAAGAGAGCACCGGCATCCACGCATAGACTTTTACGCCTGCGCGGGTTTGCAGCTGCCAGGCGACAAAATTAAACAGATCGGCGCGCACCGGAAGCCGGCTGTTAGGGAAGTAGAGCGCTTTGATCGTGCCATCGCCCAGCGGATCGGAAAACGCCTGCAGGAAAACATGACTGATTTTCATGTCGTAAACCCGCTGGACAAGTTTGTTGATGTTGTTGGTTTGCTGGGCCGGATCGGGATCGTAGACATAATCGAGATCGACATGCATGACGCGCACGGGATCGGCCTCCTGAATCTGGCTGACCGTGCTGGCAAAGGATTTGAGCGAGGGATTTCCGGAAATCAAAAGACGCGGAATATTGCCGAGATCGCGCACATCTGCCAGCCCGTCTTCAAGGGTAAAGGCCAGTTGATAACCCTGCTTTCTGGCGATGGCGAGCGATGTGCCGTTCGCGGCGCCATAGGGCCAGACCCAGGCGCGGGGCGCTTTTCCCGTCACCCGGGTAATTTTATCGGTAACTTTGCGCACGTCATCAGCGATCCGCTGGTTGAACTGCCGATCGGTTTCATAACGCCCCGTCGCTTTATCGTAAAAGCGGTTGGCGATGGCGGGTTCACGGCTTCCCTGTGGGTTAGCCGGTATGCCGTAATGCGAAGCCCAGGTATGCGAGCCAATCTCAACCAGCGGAGACTGGCTTAGCTCCCGCACCATATCCCAGGTTGCAAAGCGCTCGCGGGGCGTCATCAGTCCGCCGAAATTGACCTGCTGATTCGCTGGCGTATCTACCCAACTGCCCACCGGTGCCCACAGCGCAGGGACGTTCCAGGCCTGAAGGAGTGGCCAGACGCGGGTGTAGAAACTGCTGTAGCCATCATCAAAACTGAGTAAATAGGCTCTGGGCGGCAGCGTTTTTTTGCCCTCATGCGCATCCAGAATATCCTGCACGCTAATGGCGTGATAACCGTGATGCACAAGCCAGCCGATCTGCTCGTTTAGGGCGCTGGTACGAACGGACAGGTAGCGCTGATCGGCTGCATCATCTTCAACGTCATGGTAGGCCAGAACCAAAAAATGGTTCTTTGGCCAGGGTTTACTCGCCTCAGGCTGTGGCCGTTCCTGGGGGGACATAAACGGGAGGGCCTGAGCGCAGACGCTCGCGCTGAGGCATAACCAGCCGATAATTATCAGGCTCACAGAAAAACGTTTGTTCAGCATATTCATCCTTAAAAGCGTAAATTCGCATCAAACGTGACGGAGAGATTGCTTTCTCGTTTACCGTCGAAAGGGCGCTTGTCCCAGTTCAGCATCACGCCGCTATCAATGACGTTGTTCCATTGAATGCGCTGCCCGTAACCCAGCAGGGCGATGGCGCCAGCGGGCTGATTTTTCTGCCAGTATTCCCCACCTCCGAGAACGACCTGCTGGCTCCAGAGCGTGTCGTAATGGCGGTACATCTGATGATCGACGGACAGGGCCGCCGTTACGGACAGATCCCGCTCCGGGTTGTAATAGAGCGTGTCCCGCAGGGTGTTGGTACTCGCTGATATACCCGGTTCGAGATCCAGCGTCAGGGTGGGTGTCTGCCACAGCCGCTCTTTACCCGTAAGGGCGAACTCCTGGCGGCGGTTATGGTCGGAAAAGTGGCTGGCAGAGGCGTTAAACTGGTACTCACGGCGTTCGTTTTGATACCAGCGGACCCAGCCTTCTCCCCGGTTTGCGCTGACGCCATTACGCAGTGCCCGTAAAGGCGTCGTGCGTGAAAGACGTTCGAGGTTTCCACCCACCTGCCAGCTATCGTTCAGGCTGTACGCCGCCGAGAGGCGAGCACCGGGCTTGTTTGCACCGTGATAATGGTTACCGGAGAGTTCTGCTTCGACCAGAAGGTCGCGAGGCCGCCATTCGATGCCGGCAAACAGGTGGCGGCTGCTGCCTTTGCCTTCGTCAAAATTGCCCTGCGCAAATCGGGTTCCACCAAACAGCCGCCAGTTATCCGCGACGGGCGGACCGTAGAGCGTGGCATCCCAGCTCAGATCGTGTGTGCCGCTGACGGGGTTATCAGAGTGCAGTCCTTTGCCCGCGTTCAGACGCAGTTCGGACAGGTGATGGACGTTTCTGAGCCTGTCCAGACGTCGGGCGCTCCCGTCGACAGGCGCGCGGGCGATAACGTCATCGGCCAGTAAATCCATCTGTCGCCACTCCTGCAGATCCATTGCGACGTAGGCCTGCTGCCGTTCGAGCTCGATATTGGATGGCTCCAGCGTCTCGGCCATTTTGAGCTTTTGCTCCGCCGCCCGCGGCAGACCCCGCGCCTGAAGTAAGGTGGCGTAATCAATCTGTAATCCCTGATTTCCCGGCGCTGACGCAGCCAGACGTTGCGCCAGCTTTTCGGCTTGCGGAAGGGCATTGGTCATCAGCAAATAGTTAAAGGTGAGCGACTGCCCGATGAGCCATTGATCGTTGGGTTGCGGGGTTGGCGAACCGAAATCGTAGCGGGTCCAGGGCGTGTTACGGGTTATCTTCTCAACATACTGGCGAGCGGCCTGATACTGCCCGGTATCCAGCCAGGTGTAGAAAAGCGCATGATCGTCGTCCTGCGGATCCGGCGCATAGTCTGGATAACGTTTGAGAAGCGAGAGGGCGGCATCGGCATTTTTCTCCTCCAGATACGCGGAGATAACCCAGCCAATTGCCCAGGTCGGCACGGGATGCTGAGCCGACGTTAACGCCTGATATTCCCTGATGACCTGTGGATAATCACCGTGGGCGTGAAGCGCGCCAAGCCGATCGACACGGGCCCGGATAACGTCCTCCGCTGCCTGAGGTTCGTTTTGCCAGCGGGACAGCAGTTCGTCATAGCGGTTCAGCGCCGCTTGCGCGAGCCGCAAACGCTCTGTTTCAGTACGGGCAGGCACATCGGCAAGGCGTACCATTTCAGCGGCGGCGTTGAGTGCCAGACGGCGGCGTTGCGCGGGGGGCAGCGTCACCGTTTGTGAAAGCCGCAGGGCAGGCGTGTCGGCCCGGTTGTCTGTTAACGCATCAATCAACTCAGTACGAAGGGCGTCATCCGCTGGCGCACTATTCAACGCACGGATGTCTGCCAAAAGCCGCTCCTGGTTTTTCCCCTGACGTGAATAGACATAAGAGAGCGTCTGGAGGTGAGCCAGAGAGGGCTTTTCCGCCACCCGTTGCCGGGCTTCCTGCAGAGCCAGTGTATCCATGCGGGCGTCGGCGAGGGTTTTGATGTAGCCGATGCGATAATCGTCGTTATCCGGTGCAAGGTTACACGCCTCCTTCCAGAGCATTAACGCAGGTTGCCACGCCTTTTGGTTTCGCCTTGCCTGAGCAGCAGCAGCCACGCCACGGGCAGGAAGAGCCATATAGACCTTGTAACGCAGCCAGACCTGAATAACGTCGTCATCACGACCCGCCCAGGACGCCACCTGCAACCAGTCCGCAACCTGCTCAGGCGTCAGGGCATGTTGCTGCTGATAACGCTGAAGATATTGCAGAAAAGGAGCGTAATTACCGTTACGCGCCTGCTGAATCTGTTGTTCATATACTGATTCTGCTGCCTGAACCAGAAAGGGGAAAAGTAATAACAGAAACAATAAAGCGGGAGTGCGGTAAAAGAATAACGTATTGAAGCGAAGTGATCTTTCCATATCTATTTGCCATTTGTTTATCATAAATCCATTGCATAACACGGCCGCCTTTAAGCACGGGGTTAAAGGCCATAAATGAGAACGTTTAATCTGAATGCAGTTACGTTATGGGGTACTTACTTAAAGGTAATTATGGGTCCTTATGGTCAGGGCTAAGTGGCTGGTAATGTACACCCGATATGTTGGCAGATAAATATGTTGAAAAGCAGGGTGGTTGTTTTGAGATAATTCTGTAATGAGCTGTCCTGAGCGATTATTTTGAAATGAGTTTATATTTGTAAAATTATGATTTTATTGGTTTTTATTTATTTTGTGACAAATTTGTTTATATTTTTAATGTGCCTTATTGGCGTGAATTAAAGTACTTTCCGGTGCATGTTTGGGAAGTTTCATGACAAAAATTCTTAATATCCATAAAAGTGACTTTTCTGAGATTGTTTTTTACTTATAATTAATGGCAGCCATTGAATGATAGTCTATGGGAAGGCGTATCAATGAATGTGCGAATTGAGGGTCAATCAAAGCCAGAATACATTTATCGTTAATATAAAAGCGCTATAAAACGAAGGCGGACTTCTTTCCGAAGGGTCGTTCTTGCTTTAATCTAAAAGGGATGGTTAGTGGCAACTTCAATAGTGTTAGTGACACAGGATCGCTACCTTGTCAGGGGGATGAGGATATTTTTTCCGGATATAATCCTGCTGGACTCCATTGACAGAAAGATATTTGATAACGGCGCAGATGAATATTCTGTATTGATTGATAGCCGTGCACCGCTGCGTTTATATGATTACCTGATACGCCATCCGGCCAGAACGAAAAAAACAATCTGCTGCGTTATGCTCGATATGCGGCATCGCGAGGAGAATCTGCTCAGCATGAAGTTGTTTATGAACACGTCGCTCACGGCACCCGATATGGCGTCGTTATTCAACCTGGTGCTCAACATGAAGGGCAAACGTCTGACAACAAAGTGGCTGCTGAACTTACGGCTGAGCACGCATGAAGCCATTATGCTGCGGTTGCTCAGGGCTGGCATGGCGATGGAAGAGGTGGCACAGGAACTGAATACGTCGATTAAAAGCCTCTACCGTAAACGGACCGCGCTTTCAGAACGGCTGGGGGCAGAGAACTTCAACGAGGCTTGTTTGTTTATCTTTAAAAATAAACTGCTGGATTCGGATGGGAACGATCCCTAGCTTTGCTTTACCCCAAAAGCAAAAACCCGCCACGAGGGCGGGTTTTCTGAAGAGTGGTGCCCGGACTCGGAATCGAACCAAGGACACGGGGATTTTCAATCCCCTGCTCTACCGACTGAGCTATCCGGGCAACGGGGCGCATTAAACCTGATATGCCCTCTGCCGTCAACGAAATTTGTTGTTTTCGTAACGGACTGCACACTCTCTCACCAGTTCGCCGTAAACTTAAGCAAAAAAGTGCGTCCAGAGCGCGGATAGCGGCATTGCAATCAACAACGCGGGCAGCATATTCACCACCGCAAACATCTTTATTCCGCATATCCGCAGCCCTGTCGCCAGCAGCAGCAGGCCACCGACGGCGGTGAAGTCGGCCATCATCGCCGGCGTGGTGAGAGGAAGGATCAGTGTGGCGCAGGTAGCGAGGGCCAGCTGGATAAGCAGCATGGGCACGCAAATCGCGGCGACGGCGATGCCGAGGGTCGTGGCGAAAATGGTGGCCGTGAAGAAATCAAGAAACGCCTTCGCAATCAATATGCTGGGGTCGCCAGTCATGCCTTCCTGCATTGAACCGAAAATGCCTGTGCCGCTGGCGCAAAAAAGAATAATTATCGCGACGTAGTTCTGAATAAACGACTCGTGAGTGCCGTTTTTCGCCTTGCCCGGGTGGGCAATCAGGTTTTTGGCTTTGCTGACCGCACTGTTAATACCCTTTTCCAGATAGCAGAACTCGCCAATGAGCGCGCCGAGCAGGGTAGCAAGCACCATCACCGGCAGGTTGGCGCACTTGATCACCAGTAAAATGCCGATACCTAACGAGGCCAGGCCGAATATTGAGGGCATGGAAGAGCGAATACGCTCCGGCAACCGTTGACTTAATACGGCGCCAAGTACGCCGCCCAGCAATACGGCACCGGCATTGATAAAGGGTCCGATAACCACCGTGAACTCCTGTTAGTTAATCATGGGTATTGCAGGATTATGACACGCCAGGGGCCTGTTAAGCTTAGGTTTAGGCGGGTTAACGCATACTGATTGCTTCTTGCACCTCAAAATAAAAGGTGACATGATTGCGCGAAATTTCTCCTTCCTGTGTACGGAGCCGCCAATGATGATGTTGTCTGTCGCTGCGCGAACGCTCACCCGTATCGATATTATCTACTCCTGTCTCACCGTTCGGTGAGGGTAACTGCACTTATGAAAACCATGAAAATCGCCGTCAGCCGCGAGCTGGTCTCTACTGTGTCTACGCACCGCGAAAAGGTGACGCTGGATAACACTGATTTTACGGATGTGGCGGCAGTCGTCATTACCCCCGCGGAAAGTTGCAGCGGCGTTCTGGCATTGCTTAAACGCACGGGCTTTCAGCTTCCGGTGTTTATTTACTCGCAAGAGCCGTCAGACGTTCCTGATGGCGCAACGGCAGTGATATCAGGTAAAGCTCAGGAGTTTCTGGAACTGGAGACGGCGGCCAGCCGGTATGAAGAGAATCTGTTGCCGCCATTTTTTGACACCCTGAGCCAGTACGTGGCGATGGGCAACAGTACTTTTGCCTGTCCGGGACACCAGCACGGTGCATTTTTTAAAAAACACCCTGCGGGGCGGCAGTTCTATGAATTCTTCGGTGAGAACGTATTTCGCGCCGATATGTGCAATGCCGATGTGAAACTGGGCGATCTGCTGATCCACGAAGGCTCCGCCAAGCATGCCCAGAAGTTCGCGGCAAAAGTCTTTAATGCTGATAAAACCTACTTTGTGCTGAACGGCACCTCCGCTGCAAATAAGGTGGTCACCAATGCGCTGCTGACCCGCGGTGACCTGGTGCTGTTCGATCGCAACAACCATAAGTCCAACCACCACGGTGCGCTGATCCAGGCGGGTGCCACGCCGGTTTATCTTGAAGCGGCGCGTAACCCGTTTGGTTTTATTGGCGGGATTGACGCGCAGTGCTTTGACGACGCGTACCTGCGAAATCAGATCCGTGAAGTTGCGCCGGAAAAGGCCATGGAGAAACGCCCGTTTCGTCTGGCGATCATTCAGCTTGGTACCTACGATGGCACGATCTACAACGCCCGTCAGGTGATCGACAAGATCGGCCATCTTTGTGACTACATCCTGTTTGATTCGGCCTGGGTGGGCTACGAGCAGTTTATTCCGATGATGGCGGAAACCTCTCCGCTGTTACTGGATCTGAACGAGAACGATCCGGGCATTTTCGTGACGCAGTCGGTGCATAAACAGCAGGCCGGGTTCTCGCAGACTTCGCAGATCCATAAAAAGGATAATCACATTCGCGGCCAGGCGCGTTTCTGTCCGCACAAGCGCCTCAACAATGCGTTCATGCTCCATGCCTCGACCAGTCCGTTCTATCCGCTGTTTGCAGCTCTTGATGTGAACGCGAAAATCCATGAAGGGGAGAGCGGGCGCCGGCTTTGGGCGGAGTGTGTTGAGCTGGGCATTGAGGCCCGCAAGGCGATCATTGCCAACTGCCATATGATCAAACCGTTTATTCCGCCGATGGTGGCCGGGCGTCCGTGGCAGGATCATCCCACTCACGCCATCGCCAGCGAGCGCCGCTTCTTCAGCTTTGAGCCGGGGGCTAAATGGCACGGGTTTGAAGGCTATGCCAGCGAGCAGTATTTCGTCGATCCGTGCAAGCTGCTGCTGACCACGCCGGGTATTGATGCGGAAACCGGGGAATATACCGAGTTTGGCATTCCGGCGACCATTCTTGCGCACTACCTGCGTGAAAACGGCATTGTGCCGGAGAAGTGCGATCTCAACTCGATCCTCTTCCTGCTGACGCCTGCCGAAAGCAGTGAGAAGCTGGCGCAGCTGGTGGCGATGCTGGGTCAGTTTGAACAGCATATTGAAGACGATACGCCGCTCGCTGACGTCCTGCCGACCATCTACCAGAAATACCCGGTACGGTATCGCGATTACACCCTTCGCCAGCTCTGCCAGGAGATGCACGATCTCTACGTGAGCTTTGACGTGAAAGATCTGCAGAAGGCAATGTTCCGTAAAGAGAGTTTGCCAGAACGGGCGATGAATCCGCAGGATGCGAATCAGGCGTATATTCGCGGGAAGGTGGAGTTGGTGCGCATTCGTGATGCCGGCGGACGCATTGCCGCCGAGGGCGCGCTGCCGTATCCCCCTGGCGTACTGTGCGTGGTGCCGGGTGAAATCTGGGGTGGGTCGGTACAGCGTTACTTCCTGGCGCTGGAGGAGGGCATCAACCTGCTGCCAGGCTTCTCGCCGGAGCTGCAGGGCGTTTACAGCGAAAAGGATCCCGATGGGATTAAGCGACTGTACGGGTATGTTTTGTCATAGCCGCCGTCATCAGTAATCCCGGCCCTCTCCCAAAAGAGAGGGTCAGGGCTCACACCGCACTTCTCTTATACATCCTCCGCGGATGCCCAATCTTCCCGTACAACATCTCTACGCTCAGAAACCCCGCCTCCACGCAGTGCTCAAGATAGCGTCGGGTGGTGGTTTTACTTAATCCTGTCTCCTGCACGACCTCGTCGACGGAAAAACAGTGTGTCGCCTTGTCGTTAAACAACGCCTGCACCCGTGCCAGCGTATTCTCCTCAATGCCTTTGCTGCCGTTATCCAGACGGTAGTTTTTCGCCTGCAGCTGGTAGAGCGAGTCGACGTTCTGCTGGTCGACAATCTTCCAGACCCGCTGTTGTTCGGCAAACTGCACAAAGCGTTCAAGCGACTGGCTGAGGCGTTTCCAGGAGACCGGCTTCAGGATGTAATCAAAGGCGCCATTTCGGATGGCCTGGCTGCAGGTGTCCATGTCGCTGGCAGCAGTAATGAAAATTACCGAACAGTTGGCGCGGGTGAGCATGGGGTCATTGATCAGTGTGATCCCTTTACCGTCCGGCAAATAGTTATCCAGCAGCATAAGCTGCGGCTGCTTGCTTTCAAGCTGGACCTGGGCGGCAGCGAGAGACGAGGCGATCCCTACCAGCCTCAGGCGCGGATGTTTACCGATAAGTTCCGCGTGCAGTTGCGCCAGTTCGTTCTCGTCTTCAACAATCAATACGTCGATAAGTTCATGTTGCATAGTCGGTATCTTCCAGTTGCTGGGCGGGACGCCGGGCGGGAATAAACAGTGAGAAAATGGCGCCGCGCGGGGTGTTATCGGCAATTTCTATCGCGCCGCCAGCCTGCGTAACATAGCTTTCGATCAGATACAGGCCAATCCCGTGATCGCCGCGTGTTTTGGTGGTGATGCCGCGTTCAAATATCCTGTCACGGATCTCCGGTTTGATGCCAACGCCCTGGTCGGCCACTTCGATAATCAGCTCCTGCTCGCTCAGTTTGATCAGCACTTCGACCGGTGCATGGGGAAGCGGTGAGCGCTGCGTCGCTTCGATGGCGTTATCCAGCAGGTTGCCGATGATTGAGATCAGCTCTTCTTCAGCCAGCGACGGGAACGGCCTGTCCAGCCGGCAGGCCGGGTCAAAACTGAGCTCGACCCCTTTCTCCCGCGCGCGGGCGGCTTTACCCAGCAGCAGGCCACACAGGGTCGGGGAGTTGAAGCGGGAAGAGATAAAGTCCAGCAGCTCCTGAGCATGTTCCGACTGCGCCTGAATATAGCCAATCGCCTCTTCATAGCGGCCCATGTGCAGCAGGCCGGACAGAGTGGTCATACGGTTCAACTGCTCATGACGCATGATGCGCAGGTTATCGACATAGCGTTTAACCTGGCTGAGCTGGGCGCTAAGCGAGTCAATTTCATTCCGATCGCGAAAGGTGATCACCCAGCCCTGCAGCGAATCCTCAAGCATGATGCGCACCCGGCTGGCAATCACCGTGAGGGTGTTAAAACGGCAAATTTCATCATGGGTATCTTTCGCCAGCATCGTCTGCGTCGAGAAGAACGGGACAGGGTCGATAACCTGGCTAATCAGCTGCCCGCGCAGTTCACGGGCTGGCTGGCTCAGGCCAAGCAGCTTGCGCGCCGCCTGGTTGATCACCTCGATGCGCAACTCATCATCAATGGCGATCACCCCTTCATAGATAGACTCCATCATCGCCTTTTGCTGGCGCACCAGCAGGCCGATTTCCCGTGGCTCCAGGGAGAAGATCTGCTTCTTGATACTGCGGGTAAAGAACCAGGAGAAGATAAAGAGCGCAATCAACAGCAGCACGGCGGCCAGCAGGATATTGACCACTTTGCTGACGGTAATGGTATCAAGGTAGCTGGTGAGATAACCCACCGAGACAATCCCCACCACTTGCCCCGCATCGTTGAAGATGGGCGCTTTGCTGCGCAGCGAAATACCCAACCCCCCTTTGCGGATGGTGGTGGTGCTTTTTCCCTGCAGGACCTCCTCATTGTCTCCACCGATAAGCGTCTTGCCCACTCTGTCGGCAAAGACCGAATGAAAAAGATGCAGACCTTTATTATCTCCAATCACAATAAAGCTGGCGTCACTGTGAGCGGCAATTTTCTGCATAAAATCATGGATGGCTTTGATATCTTTTTGTTCAACCTCATCACGTAATGAGGGAATAAGTGCGATCTCTTCCGCCTGTATTTTGGCACGTGCGCTCATTTCCTGATAAAGCTGCTTGCCGACATCGACGTAATAATATCCGCCCAGTAACGCAAAAAGTACTGAGAAAAAGGCGACCAGCGAAATAAACAGCTTAATCTGAAACGATACTTTCATAACTATCACGCGAGGTAGCAGCAAAGATTGCCAATATATCATCTTTTTTCGCGCGGATACCCGGTTTGCCGAAAACTTGTGATCCCTTGCACAGCAGGCCCTGTAAAAGAATTTTCCGAATAGCCTATGCGCCTGAAGCCGTCTGGAGAAATGTTATTTGATTGTTCGTTTTAGAAAAGAAACCATAAAAACCACGGCAATAAATAAGGCGTAAATCACATTAAATAAAAGAAACCATTAAAACCATAGCTGCCATAAAAACTTCGCTTTTAATATGCCATTCCTCACATAAAGTAAGCCTTTGTGACTCTAAGCTGAACGCACAAAATAACTAAGGGGCTTATTATGAGCACAACTGACGATTCTTTCTCTGTTACCCACGACCCGATTGATATTCAGCGACCATCACTCAAAGAGCGCTGGTGGCATATTATGGATACGTGGAAAATCGGAATTATCCCTCTGCCACTGTTTGTCCTGGCCGGCGCGCTGATTGCCATTGATTGCCTCGGCGGCAAACTGCCCAGCGATATCGTGGTGATGGTCGCCACGCTCGCGTTCTTCGGTTTTGCCTGCGGTGAGTTTGGCAAGCGCCTGCCGATTGTCGGTAAACTCGGTGCGGCGGCGATTTGCGCCACCTTTATTCCTTCGGCACTGGTCTATTACGGTCTGCTGCCGGATGTGGTGGTGGAGTCCACCACGAAGTTCTACAAATCCACCAACATTCTGTATCTCTACATCTGCTGCATCATTGTCGGCAGCATCATGAGCATGAACCGCACCGTGCTGATTCAGGGCTTCCTGCGCATCTTCTTCCCGATGCTGTGCGGCGAAATTGTCGGCATGATTGTTGGCATGGGCGTAGGGATAGCGCTGGGCCTTGAGCCATTCCAGATCTTCTTCTTTATCATTCTGCCGATCATGGCGGGCGGTGTTGGGGAAGGGGCGATCCCGCTCTCCATCGGCTATGCCACCCTGCTGCATATGGACCAGGGCGTGGCGCTCGGTCGCGTTCTGCCTATGGTTATGCTCGGCGGTCTGACGGCAATCATCATCTCCGGCTGCCTCAATCAACTCGGTAAACGTTACCCGCACCTGACCGGCGAAGGCCAGCTGATGCCTAACCGTGCGAATACCGATGAAACCACCGCACAGCCTGCGTTCTCCGGTAAAGCAGACGTCACCACGATCGCTTCTGGCGCACTGCTGGCCGTTCTGCTCTACATGCTGGGGATGCTCGGCCACAAGCTGATTGGCCTGCCTGCGCCGGTTGGCATGCTGTTTATGGCGGTGCTGGTCAAGCTTTGCAATGGTGCTTCTCCACGTCTGCTGGAAGGTTCTCAGGTGGTGTATAAATTCTTCCAGACGTCAGTAACCTACCCCATTCTCTTCGCCGTGGGCGTGGCCATTACCCCCTGGCATGAGCTGGTCGCCGCATTCACGTTGACCAACCTGCTGGTGATTGTCAGCACCGTCTCCGCGCTGGTGGCGACCGGTTTCTTCGTGGGCAAAAAGATTGGCATGCACCCGATTGATGTCGCCATCGTCTCCTGCTGCCAGAGCGGTCAGGGCGGTACCGGTGACGTGGCGATTCTGACCGCAGGCAACCGTATGAGCCTGATGCCCTTCGCCCAGATTGCTACCCGTATCGGCGGTGCGATTAACGTCTCCATCTCTCTGCTGATACTGGGCAACTTCCTCGTTTAAGTCTTCAGGAAAGAACAATGAAACTCGCAAGCTTTTTATACCAGGGAACACGCAGCTACGGCATCGTTCAGGCCGAAGGTGTGATTGATTTAGGTCGCCGTCTCGGCGACCGCTACAGCGACCTCAAAGCGCTGCTGCAGGGCAACGGGCTGGCCGAGGCCACCCGTTATCTCAACGACGCCGTGGATGTCCCTCTGAATGCCATCACCTTCTTACCGGTGATTGAGCAGCCGGAAAAAATCCTCTGCGTGGGCATGAACTACGCCGACAAACGCAAAGAGTTTGACCAGCACAACCCGGCGCCGACGCTGTTCGTCCGCTTCCCGGATTCGCAGACCGGCCATAACGAACCGGTGCTGAAGCCGCGTCACTCCAGTGAATTCGACTACGAAGGAGAGCTGGCGGTCATCATCGGCAAAGCCGGAGAGAACATCAGCCGTGATGAGGCGCTGCGCCATGTGGCGGGTTACAGCTGCTATATGGACGGCTCCGCCCGCGACTGGCAGCACACCTGGTTTACGGCGGGCAAGAACTGGCGTCAGACCGGAGCGTTTGGCCCGTGGATGGCGACGGCGGATGAGATCCCGGACCCGCACCAGCTGGCGATCCGCACCTGGCTTAACGGCCGTATGGTGCAGGAAGACAACACCAGCAGCATGATCCACAAGGTCGCGGAGCTTATCGAATACATCAGTACCTTTACCCGCCTCAGCCCGGGCGATGTGATCATCACCGGCTCCCCTGGCGGCGTGGGCAAAAAGCGCAACCCGCCGCTGTTCATGAAAGAGGGCGATCGCATTGAGGTGGAGATCGAGCATATCGGTCATCTGAGCAATGTGATCATGGAAGCGCCCGCCACCGGGCTTGCGGCAGCACACTGAGTAAAACGGCATGAACAGTCAACCCACTATCGATTTTCGCCACACCCTTGTGGCGAAACACCCGGAACGCTTAAGCCAGATCCGTTACCTGCTGGCAGACAGCGGCCTTGGCCTGGACAACGACATCACGCTGTTTGTCGAAGCCTGGTCCGGCACGCAGCTGGTGGGTTGTGCCGGGCTTGCCGCTAACGTCATCAAGTGCGTGGCGGTAAACGAGCAGCTTCGTGGGGAGAACCTCAGCGCACGGTTGCTGGCAGAGGTGGAAAATGCGGCGCTGGAGCGCGGCCATTTTCACCTCTTCCTCTGCACCCGTCCGTGCAACAAGGAGCGCTTTGGCCGCAGCGGCTTCTGGCCGATTGCCCAGAGCGGGAACGACGCGGTGCTGATGGAGAACACCCCGCAGGGGATCCAGCGCTACTGCCGCGCGCTCAAGTGCCAGCGCAAGGCCGGGAAGAAGATTGGCGCGATCGTGATGAATGCGAATCCGTTTACCCTCGGCCACCGGCATCTGGTCGAGCAGGCCGCGGGGCAGTGCGATGCGCTGCATCTGTTTGTGGTGCGCGAGGATGCCTCGTTCTTCCCGTTCAGCGCCCGGCTAGAGATGGTACGGGCGGGCGTGGCGCATCTGCCGAACGTGATTGTGCATGAAGGATCGCAGTACATCATCTCCCGCGCCACGTTCCCGGCCTACTTCCTGAAAGAGACCGGCAAAGTACAGCAGGCGTGGAGCGAAATCGATGTGCTGATCTTCCGGGACTTCATCGCCCCGGCGCTGGGTATTACGCATCGCTTTATCGGTTCGGAGCCGTTTTGCGATATCACCCGTCAATACAACCAGACGCTGCACGACCTGCTGGCCTCGCAGATTGACGTGGTGGAAATGCCGCGCATCAAGGTCACCGGCAACGCTATTTCCGCGTCGGAAGTCCGCCGCTTGCTGAAGACACAGCAGTTTTCCCGGATCCGGGAGATTGTCCCGGACTCCACCTTCGCGCACCTCGAAACGCATTACCGTGCGAGTGCGGAAGTCGCATAACTATCAGGAATTTATCATGAAAATTGTAAGGGAGGCGCTGGCCGGTACACAGGAGTCCAGCGACCTGATGGTAAAAATTGCCCCCGCTCAGGGTGAGCTGGAAATTATCATCCACAGTGAAGTGATTAAGCAGTTTGGCGAACATATTCGCCAGGTCGTTAACGACACATTGCGCGCCATGAACGTGCACCAGGGATTAATTATTGTTGAAGACAAAGGGGCGCTGGACTGTGTGATCCGCGCCCGCCTGCAAAGCGCGCTCCTGCGCGCAGCCGATGAGCCGACACTCAACTGGAGGGCGCTGAAATGAGCAAACTCCGCCGCAGTATGCTGTTCCTGCCGGGCGCAAACGCCGCCATGCTCTCTACGGCATTTATCTACCGCCCGGACTCCATCATGTTTGACCTTGAAGACGCCGTCGCCCTGCGCGAGAAGGATACCGCGCGCATGCTGGTGTTTCATGCCCTGCAGCACCCGATGTATCAGGATATCGAAACCGTGGTGCGCATTAACCCGCTGAGCACGCCGTTTGGCTTGCTGGATCTGGAAGCCGCCGTGCGGGCAGGGGTGGACGTGATTCGATTGCCGAAAACCGACACCCCAGAGGATATCGATGAGCTGGAAGGGCATCTGGCGCGTATCGAGCGTGAATGCGGGCGCGAGCCGGGCTCGACCCGCGTCATGGCGGCTATTGAATCGGCGATTGGGGTGATTAACGCCGTGGCCATTGCCCGCAGTTCTCCGCGCTTAATCGGGATCGCGCTGGCCGCCTTTGATTATGTGATGGACATGCAGACGGAACGCGGGGATGGCACTGAGCTGTTTTATGCCCGCTGTGCCGTGCTGCACGCCGCCCGCGCCGCGGGTATCGACGCTTTCGACGTGGTGTGGTCGGACGTTAACGATGAAGCCGGCTTCCTGCGCGAGGTCGATTTGATCCGCAAGATGGGCTTTAACGGTAAATCGCTGATTAACCCACGTCAGATTGACCTGTTACATAACGCCTATGCCCCAACCCAGCAGGAAGTGGATCACGCGAAACGGGTCATTGAAGCGGCAGAAGAGGGGGAGCGTAACGGCCTGGGCGTCGTGTCGCTCAACGGCAAAATGGTCGATGCCCCTATTATTAACCACGCGCAGATGGTGCTGGAACGCGCGGCGGCCTCCGGCGTGCGTCGTTAAGGATTACACAATGAACCAGACTGAACTTCTCCATGTGAATTTCCCCCATCTGCGGGACTTAAAACCGTTTGATACCGCCCACAGCGCAACGCCATGGCTGAACAGCCCTGACGAAAAACACACCCGTAAGCTCTGTGCTTCGGTCGAAGAGGCGGTGTTACGCAGCGGGTTACAGGACGGGATGACCGTCTCCTTCCACCACGCGTTTCGCGAAGGCGACCGGGTGATCAATACCGTCGTGGCGCTGCTTGCGCGTATGGGCTTTAAAAACCTGACGCTGGCTTCCAGCTCGCTGATGACCTGTAACGACGCGCTGATCGAACACATCGAAAGCGGCGTCATCACCCGGATTTACACCTCCGGTATGCGGGGCAAGCTGGCGGACGCTATCTCACACGGGTTGATGGCCGAGCCGGTACAAATTCACTCCCACGGCGGGCGCGTGAAGCTGTTGCAGGACGGCGAGCTGAATATCGACGTGGCGTTTCTTGGCGTGCCGTGCAGCGATGAATTTGGCAACGCCAACGGCACGCACGGGAAATCGTGCTGCGGCTCGCTTGGCTATGCAATGGTGGACGCGCATTTTGCCCGCAAGGTGGTGCTGCTGACCGAAGAACTGGTGCCGTTCCCGAATATGCCCGCCAGCCTGGTGCAGGATCAGGTGGATTACATTGTGCAGGTGGAGAGCGTGGGTGACCCGGCGAAAATCAGCGTCGGTGCGGCTCGCGTGACCAGTAATCCGCGTGAGCTGATGATTGCCCGCTACGCGGCGGATGTGATTGAACATTCAGGCTATTTCAAACCCGGTTTTTCTATGCAGACCGGCTCCGGTGCGGCGGCTACCGCCTGTACCCGCTTTATGGAGGAGAAAATGGAGCGCAGCGGCGTGAAGGCGCGCTTCGCGCTCGGGGGCATTACCGGCAGCCTGGTGGATCTGCACGAGAAAGGCCTGATCGAAAAGCTGCTTGATACCCAGTGTTTCGACGGCCAGGCCGCGGCCTCGCTGGCACGAAATCCGAATCATGTGGAGATCTCCACCAACGTTTATGCCAACCCCGGCAGCAAGGCAGCAAGCTGCGACCAGCTTGATGTGGTGATCCTCAGCGCCCTGGAAATTGACGTCGATTTTAACGTCAATGTTATTACCGGCTCTGACGGCGTAATGCGTGGGGCATCCGGCGGACATTGTGATGTGGCCGCGGCGGCGAACCTGACCATCGTAGTCGCCCCCCTGCTGCGTAGCCGTATTCCAACCGTCGTGAAGCGGGTGACCACCCGGCTGACGCCCGGGGAGAGCATCGACGTGCTGGTTACCGATCACGGCATCGCGGTTAACCCGGCACGCCCGGAAATCCGCGAACGACTGCTTGCCGCAGGCCTCAACGTTGTCGATATCAACGCGCTTTTCGAGCGGGCGATATCACTGACCGGCGTACCAAAACCCATTGAGTTTACCGACAAAATCGTCGGTGTGATCCGCTACCGCGACGGCAGCGTCATCGACACCGTTCGACAGGTGAAGGAGTAATGATGACTGTAGCGACACCCGCGCGGGCGGGTGTCAGCCTGGAGGAGCTGCTGGCGGCGAAAGAGCGCCGTGCAGCACGCCAGACTGACTGGCTCACGCACTATCAACAACCGGTGATTTCTCTCACGCTCGTCACCCCCGGGGAGATCAAAGACAGCCTGCGCTATCGCAATACGATGGGCGTGGCATTGCAGATGTGCGACCAGCTGCTGTGGGAAAACCGCTGGCAGGTGCTGGACCGCCAGGTGCTGTGGCTGCCCACCGGGCCAGAAGCAATCTGGTGCGTGGCGCATCCGGCGGCGGAAATCAAAGCGCACTGTACGGATCTGGAGCAGACTCACCCGCTCGGCAGGCTGTGGGATTTGGATGTGATCTGCCCGGCACAGGGGCATGTGGGGCGCCAGTCTTTAGGGGCACACCTCCGGCGCTGTCTGGTGTGTGATGAGCCTGCCCACGCCTGTTCCCGTTCGCGTAAGCATCCTGTAGAGCAGGTGGTGGCTCGCGTGGAGAAGATGATCGATGACTGGTTTGCTCGCGACTAACCCGCAGCCATGCGATGTGCCAGGGCTCGCCGAAGAGGCGTTATGGCAGGAGCTGGCGTTGACGCCAAAGCCGGGTCTGGTGGATAAGCTCAACAACGGTGCACACCGCGATATGGATCACGCGCTGTTTGCCCGCAGTATTGCGGCTATCACCCCGTGGTTTGCGCGCTTTGCAGAGCTGGGTCATACCCATGCGGATAAACCCGCGGCGGAACAAATACGGATCATTCGCCCGATGGGCATTGCCTGTGAACAGGCAATGTACGCTGCAACGTGCGGGGTGAACACGCATAAAGGCGGCATTTTTGCCCTCGGTTTGCTGTGCTTTGCCGCCGGACGTGTGAAACACGCCACGGCTGAGAGCCTCTGTAGTGAGGTGAGTCACCTCTGTCGCGGGCTGGTGGCGCGTGAGCTGGCAGCGCGCAGTGGACAGGCGACGGCAGGGGAGCGGCAGTTTCAGCAGTATGGTTTAACCGGCGCGCGGGGCGAAGCGGAAAGCGGTTTTGCCACGGTGCGTGCAGCGCTGGCGCAATGGAACGGGCACGCGCTGCATGACCTGCTGCTGCGCCTGATGGCGATGAATCAGGACAGTAACCTGGTGTCGCGCGGCGGTATGGAAGGGCTGCGTTATGTGCAGGGTTATGCGCGGTCATTACTGACGCGTGGCTGGGATCGTGATGCATTAATACAGATGGACAATGCGCTCATTGAACGGAATTTAAGCCCGGGGGGCAGTGCGGATTTATTGTCGGTAGGATGGGTGCTGGCGAAATTACCCCTCTCCTGAAAGGAGAGGGGATAATCATTAATGCGCGATAGGCTGCGCAGCGTGCGGTTCGCGTACGTGCTTGTACTTGAACAGTGCGATAAACGCGAAGAACAGTACCAACGAGTACGCGGCGAAGATAAGCCACACGGGCTGCCAGTTGGTGATGCCGTTAGTGGTGTACATCTCAACCACTTTACCGCTCACCACACCGCCCAGAATACAGCCGAAGCCGTTGGTCATCATCAGGAACATACCCTGAGCACTGGCGCGAATTTCAGGTTTCACCTCTTTTTCCACAAACACCGAACCAGAGATGTTGAAGAAGTCGAAGGCGCAGCCGTAAACAATCATCGACAGAACCAGCAGCACGGTACCGAACGGGCTTGGGTCGCCGTAGGCAAACAGACCGAAGCGCAACATCCATGCAGCGATACTGATCAGCATGACGTTCTTGATGCCATAGCGGCTCAGGAAGAACGGGATGGTCAGGATGAACAGCGTCTCAGAGATCTGAGAGATGGACATCATCACTGACGCATGTTCAACGATAAAGCTGCCAGAGAACAGCGGGTTATTGTCGAAGCTGTGCAGGAAGGTGTTGCCGAACATGTTGGTGATCTGCAGTTCCGCACCCAGCAGCATGGAGAAGATAAAGAAGATCGCCATGCGTTTGTTTTTAAACAGCGCAAAGGCGTCCAGACCGAGCATGGTGCTCCAGCTCTGGTTTTTCTGCTGGTTAGACACCGGAATATGCGGCAGGGTCAGGGTGAACAGCGCCAGCACCACGGAGAGTGCCGCCCCGATGTAGAGCTGCATATGGCTCAGTTCGAAGCCTGCGAAGCTCACGCCCCACATTGCCATGATAAAACCGATGGTGCCCCAGATACGGATTGGCGGGAAATCGGTGACGATTTCCATACCGGCAGATTTCAGGCGGTAGTAGGAGATGGTGTTGATCAGGCCAAGCGTTGGCATGTAGGCCAGCGAGTTAAACAGGATCACCATGAACATCGCCCCCGGCGTGGTGACCTGGGCTGCCATAAACAGCGTCCCCGCACCCACCAAATGGCAAAGCATGTACAGCCATTTCGCACTTAACCATTTATCCGCCACGATACCCAGCAGCGTTGGCATAAAGACAGCCGCAATGCCGAGCGAGCTGTAGACGGCACCGATAGACGCACCATCGAACTTGAGCGTCACAAACATATAGGAGCCGAGTGTAGTCAGCCAGCTACCCCACAGGCAGAACTGCAGAAACGACAATATTTTAAGCTGCAGCTTAAGGTTCATGTTACTTTCCTCACAAGTGAGCGGGAGATATGTTGTTATAGGAACATTCAGGGTTGTTATTTGATGCAATTCTATCAGCAGGCGAGGTTATGTTTTGTTACCTCCCGCAAAAAAATGCAATCCACATTAATTTGCAGTTTGGATTGTGATGCAAATAACATTTTCGTATGAGTGGGGCGGGGAGGGCGCGGTCTGATGCCCTCACCCTGGCCCTCTCCCACAGGAAGAGGGCAGGGTAAAGGGTTTAGCGTCGACGGTAGTTTTTTTGCGCCGTGTTCACTTTATACAGATAACGACGCGATTCCGCAGACGGGTGTCGGGTGGTAAGCGTGGAATAGACATCCCCCGGCGCCATACTGTTGATGATATTCGCCGCCTGCACTTTGTCACTCGAGAAGACGCGCAGGACGCTGCCCGCTCCGCCGTTATACGCGGTGATCACCGCATAGCGACGTGATGTCGGGTTATCAATCCCGCCCAGGTAGACATTGTTGAGCATCGCCAGGTAGGCGGTACCGGTATCAATGTTGCTTTGCGGATCGAACAGATAACTGCGGCTCGGCGTACCGGATTTACCCTGAGCGCGGAAGACGTCTTTACCTGCGCTGTGCTGCACGACCTGCATCAGTCCCAGCGCGTCGGAACGGCTTACCGCGTACGGGTTAAACGACGATTCGGTCTGCATGATCGCCAGGATAAGCGACTCATCCACGCCGTACTTACGCGAGGCCTGACGCACCATGCCAATGTACTTATGCGCACGTTTGTCGAGGTGGTTCGGCACGAGGTTAATGGTGACGCTGTAGATGATCTTCAGGCCGTTAGAGCGGCTTTTCAGGCGCGTCTGCAGCAGATAATCGGCAAATTTTGTCGCACGCCCTTCCCAGCGGATGGCCTGTCCGGTCTGATCGACAACCTGGCCGTACAGGAACGGTTCTTTGGAGATGGTGATGTCATCGGCGTCGGAGTAGAGATCGATTGAGCCTGGATCGTCACCCATCAGCAAGGTTTTCACGATCGCCTGACGTAACCGTGCGGCAGGTTCGGTGCCTGCGATGGTTTCAACCGTGATAGTCCCCTCATCAAAATTGATGTGGCTACGGGTCTGATAGGCGTCGGTGTACTTAACGTAGTCCTTAGGTCCGGCAATAAGAACTTCGTTAAATCCCCATATATTTTCGATGTTATGGGCAAACTGCCCCATCAAAATGTCAAAACCGTTGGTGTCCTTTATCCAGGCTTCGTTGTAATCATCGCCTTTTTTGGAAGAACAAGAGACAAGCAACGGCGCAACAAGGGCTAGCGCTAAAAATTTTTTCATCATTCCGGGAGTGCGTGTTGTGTTTGCTTGTACGGCGGAGTTGCCCCCGCACGCTGTTATTGTTCCGGCGGCGTATAGCCTTCGATGTGGACGTCTTTGCCTTCGAACAGGAAGTTCACCATCTCCTGTTCAAGCAGTTTGCGGTGCTCCGGGTTCATCATGCTGAGTTTCTTCTCGTTGATCAGCATGGTCTGTTTTTTCTGCCACTGTCCCCAGGCTTCTTTGGAAATTTCGTTATAGATGCGCTTACCCAGTTCGCCCGGATAAAGCTGGAAATCCTGGCCTTCAGCGTCACGCTGCAGGAAAGTACAAAAAATAGTTCTGGCCATACTCATTCCTCTGTTGGTGGCTGATGCTAAACCATTGCACCGGCACGTAATTGCTGTAACAGGCGCTCCACGGGAGCCGCCAGCCCGACTGATGGCGGTTGCGCTAAGTTATACCAGAGAGCCGTTTCTTCATCCATGCAGGCAGTGATTGAAGACACGGGAAGCCACATCGGTACAATATCGAGATGGAAATGGCTAAAGGTATGACGAAACGCGGTCAGCTGCGTCAGGTTATCGGCAGCGATGCCGCGCTGTTTAAGCCATTCCCGTAACAATTCTTCATCTTCAAACTGTGGGAAGCAGTATAGACCACCCCACAGGCCGCTCGGCGGCCGCTGCGCCAGAAAGACGCCTTCGCCATGCTGCATCAACAGCATGTAGCCGGTGCGCTCTGGCAGCGTCTGCTTTGGCTTTTTGCCCGGATACTGCGCCCATGCGTGGTTCGCATAAGCCACGCAGAGATTATTAACTGGGCAAAGTTCGCATTTCGGTTTTGATCGCGTGCAGACCATGGCCCCCAGGTCCATCATCGCCTGGTTAAAGCGCTCCACGCCTTTTGCCGGGGTAACCGCTTCGCTGATCTCCCACAGCCGTTTTTCGACCTCTTTTTTTCCCGGCCAGCCGTCAACGGCATAGCATCGTGCGAGGACGCGCTTCACGTTGCCGTCGAGGATCGGGAAATGCTTGCCTAAAGACAGGGAGAGGATTGCGCCAGCGGTTGAACGTCCGACGCCGGGCAAATCGGCCACTTCATCGAAGGTTTCCGGAAATGTGCCGTGGTGTCGGGTCGCCACCTGCTGCGCGGCTTTATGCAAATTGCGCGCACGGGCGTAGTAACCGAGACCGGTCCACAGGTGCAGCACCTCGTCTAATGGCGCATTGGCCAGGTCGGTCACCGTTGGGAAACGTGCCATAAAGCGCTCGAAGTAAGGAATCACCGTGGCGACCTGCGTTTGTTGCAACATCACTTCGGAGAGCCATACTTTGTAAGGCGTTTTTTCAATTTGCCAGGGCAGGGTTTTACGCCCGTATTTGTCGTACCAGTCCAGCACCTGGGCTGAAAATTGAGAGGCTTGCATGGTCATCGATTCGCATAATCAGGGACGCCGATTGCAGCACAGCGTCAATCTGCTGTAAACCGGATCTTTCCCATGCTTGCATAGAAGCCTTAACTTTGGATAATGCCCGTTTCCCGAACATTCTCACAAGCAGACAACTCTTTTATGAAAAACGACGTCATTTCACCGGAATTTGATGAAAACGGTCGCCCGCTGCGCCGTATTCGCAGCTTTGTCCGCCGTCAGGGTCGCCTGACCAAAGGGCAGCAACATGCGCTGGACAACTACTGGCCGGTGATGGGCGTTGAGTTCAGCGAGCAGCCTCTGGACTTTACCGAGCTGTTTGGTCGCGACGCGCCGGTAACACTGGAGATTGGCTTCGGTATGGGGTCTTCACTGGTTACCATGGCCCACGCGCGCCCGGAGCAAAATTTCCTCGGCATTGAGGTGCACTCACCAGGCGTAGGCGCATGTCTGGCAACGGCTCATGAAGAGGGCGTTGAGAACCTGCGCGTTATGTGTCACGACGCGGTTGAAGTGCTGCACAAAATGATTCCTGACAATTCTTTGACGATGGTTCAGCTCTTTTTCCCTGACCCGTGGCACAAAGCACGGCATAATAAACGCCGTATCGTTCAGGCGCCGTTTGCTGAGCTGGTAAAAAGTAAGCTGAAACTGGGCGGTGTCTTCCATATGGCGACCGACTGGGAACCTTATGCGGAACATATGCTGGAAGTCATGTCGTCTCTGGACGGGTATAAAAACCAGTCTGCAAGCAACGACTATGTACCGCGTCCGGATTCACGTCCGGTGACAAAATTTGAACAGCGTGGCCATCGTCTTGGTCACGGCGTATGGGACTTAATGTTCGAGAGGGTGAAATAATGGCAAAGAATCGTAGCCGTCGTCTGCGTAAAAAAATGCACATCGAAGAATTCCAGGAAGTGGGCTTCTCCGTTGCGTGGCGTTTCCCGGAAGGCACCAGCGTAGACCAGATCGATCAGGACGTAGATGCGTTCATTAATGAAGTGATCGAGCCAAACAAGCTGGCCTTTGATGGTAGCGGTTACCTGGCATGGGAAGGTCTGATCTGCACCCAGCAAGTCGGTAAATGCACCGAAGAACATCAGGCGCTTGTGCGCAAATGGCTTGAAGACCACAAACTGGAAGATGTCCGCGTCAGCGAACTTTTTGACGTTTGGTGGGACTAATTAAGCAGTAAGGGGCCAGCATTAGCTGGCCCATTTTGTCTGAGGGAGTGTTTAAGATGCGCAAAACGTTGCTGGCTGTTGCCTTAATGGCAACCGGATTCACCGCTCATGCGGAGTATAAATGTAGCGTCACCCCGCGTGATGACGTGGTGTTAAGCCCGCAAACCGTGCAGGTCAAAGGCGAGAACGGTCATCTGGTGATTACGCCGGACGGGAATGTCACATTTAACGGTAAACAGTACAACCTGACCCCCGCTCAGCGTGAGCAGGCGAAAGACTACCAGGCCGATTTGCGTACCGCGCTGCCGTGGATTGATGAAGGTGCCCTGACGCGCGTAGAGAAGAGCCGCGTCGCGCTGGATAAGATCATCACCAAAGAGGTCGGTGAGAGCAGTAACATGCGCACCCGCCTGACGAAGCTCGACAAACAGCTGAAAGAGCAGATGAACCGCATTATTGAGCATCGCTCCGACGGCCTGACGTTCCATTACAAGGCAATCGATCAGGTTCGTGCCGACGGTCAGCAGCTGGTGAACCAGGCAATGGGTGGCATCCTGCAGGACAGTATTAACGAGATGGGGGCTAAAGCGGTGCTGAAAGGCGGCGGTAACCCACTGCAGGGCGTGCTCGGTAGTTTGGGTGGGCTGCAGACCTCGATTCAGAACGAGTGGAAGAACCAGGAAGACGATTTCCAGCAGTTCGGCAAAGACGTCTGTAAACGCGTGGTGTCGCTGGAAGATAGCCGCAAGGCGCTGGTGGGAACGCTGAAGTAATTTCCCCTCACCCTAACCCTCTCCCCAAAGGGGCGAGGGGATGGTTTGCGCCCTCTCCCTTTCAGGGAGAGGGCCGGGGTGAGGGTTGCAGCATTTGCAGTGTTTCAAGGATCTTTTCTAACACCGCTTCTTCGTTATTCCAGAGTTCGTTGTTCCAAAATCGAATGACATACCAGCCTTTCTCGTTAAGCCAGCACGTTCTTTGACGATCGTATTCCTGCTTTTCATCATGTTGCCCGCCATCCAGTTCAATAGCCAGATGAGCCGCACAGCAGGCGAAATCCAGAATGTAGTGATCTACAGGATGTTGTCGACGAAATTTATAATTTTCGAAGCGGCGGCTGCGCAGTAGATACCAAAGCCGTCTTTCTTCTTTTGTCAGCTCCCGTTTGAGCTGTTTTGCATAAGTACGAGTAATATCCATCCCCACACTCTGCCAGCCTTTTCCTCAGCCGGCAGAATGGGGTGCAAAATCCTGAATCAGCCTTCAGGAATCATCTGCGAGGAACAACTCAAGCAGGGAGTTTAAAAACAGTTTGCCGTGCTCGGTGATTTGCCAGTAATCCTCACACTCGGTGAGATATCCCTGCGCCAGCGCCTCGTCAATCTGCGGACGAATCGTGGCGTCCGGCAATCCGGTATAACGCGCAAACTCCGCACGTGGTGCGGGTTCCAGCAAGCGGAAGCGGTTCATAAAGAACTCAAACGGTTTATCCGCCGCCTCAACATCATGCTGACGTTCAAGGTAGCGGCCTTCCATGTAACCACGCGGATGACGCGTTTTGGCGGTACGCAGGATGCGCCCGTCAGGGAAGGTCACTTTACCGTGCGCGCCACAGCCAATCCCCAGATAATCACCAAAGCGCCAGTAGTTCAGGTTGTGCTGACACTGGTAACCCGGCTTCGCGTATGCGGAGGTTTCGTACTGCTGATAACCTGCTGCGGTCAAAAGCTGATGACCTTGCTCAAAGATATCCCACAGGGCGTCATCATCCGGCAGCACCGGCGGACGGGAACCAAACAGCGTGTTTGGCTCAATAGTCAGCTGATACCAGGAGAGATGCGGTGGGTTAAGCGCGATCGCCTGACGCAGATCGTCCAGCGCTTCCTCCAGCGACTGGTCCGGCAGGCCGTGCATCAAATCCAGGTTAAAGCTGCGCAGGCCTAAGCCAGTGGCCAGGTTTGCCGCGCGCTTTGCCTCTTCCGGGCCGTGAATGCGTCCCAGACGTTTCAGCTTCGGCTCGCTAAAGCTCTGGACACCGATCGAGATGCGGTTTACGCCTGCACGTTGATAATCGACAAAACGGTCGGCTTCAACGGTGCCGGGGTTGGCTTCCATTGTTATTTCAGCATCCGCGGCCAGGTTCAGGCGCGCACGCACGCCGTCCAGCAGCGTTTGCATCGCCGGGCCAGAAAGCAGGCTCGGCGTACCGCCACCAATGAAAATGGTCTTAACTTCACGTCCCTGTGCGTAAGGTACATCGGCATCCAGGTCGGCCAGCAGATGCGCAACATAGTCATCATGCGGCACTTCACCTTTCAGCGCGTGCGAGTTGAAATCGCAGTACGGGCATTTCTGCACGCACCACGGGATGTGAATATAAAGACTCAGAGGCGGCAAATTAGCCATTACGCAGTGCTTCCAGTAACAGTTTCAGGGCGCGTCCACGGTGGGAAATCGCGCTTTTCTCTTCGCGGGACAGTTCCGCAGCAGTTTTGCCCTCAGACGGGACAAAGAAAATCGGGTCGTAGCCAAAACCACCACTGCCTGCCGCTTCACGGGTAATCACACCCGGCCAGCTGCCGTGGCAGACGACTGGTGTAGGGTCTTCGGCATGACGCAGATAGACCAGTACGCAGTGGAACTGAGCCTGGCGTTTATCATCTGGCACGTCTTTCAGCGCGACAAGCAGCTTTTCCAGATTCTGCTGGTCGGTGGCATCGACGCCTGAATAGCGTGCGGAGTAGATACCCGGCGCACCGCCAAGGGCATCTACCGCCAGACCGGAGTCGTCGGCAATCGCGGGCAAACCGGTAATCTGTGCGGCATGGCGCGCTTTCAGGATCGCGTTTTCGATAAACGTCAGCCCTGTCTCTTCGGCGGAATCCACACCCAGTTCGGTCTGTGCAACGACATCCAGTCCAAAATCATTTAATAGCGAGGCCAGCTCGCGCACTTTACCGGCGTTACCGGTAGCGAGAACAACTTTCTGCATGGTTTAATCCTGCTCTGTCAGCGCCGCGACTTCCGTCGGGATAGATTGCGGGTTGAGAATTTTTACCTGTTTATGCCGCCCAAGTTCACCTTTCTCGATGATCACCTGGCTTTTGGCGACACGAAACTGTTTTGCCAGATATTTGGTCAGATGCGCATTCGCCTGGCCATCAACCGGTGGGGCAGTGATGGCGACTTTTAGCTCGTCGCCATGCAGTCCAACAATACTGTCACGGCTGGCTTTCGGCTGAATATACAGCCGTAAAACCAGCCCGTCAGCGCAGGTGCTCACTGCACTCATAGCGCCATCCACAGCCCCGGCAGCAGCATATCGCCCGTGGACTGTAACAGCTCAGCGATCCCCATATTCACGACGTACAGCAGCAGAACCAGGATCATCGGAGAGAAATCGATGCCGCCCATAGATGGAAGCAGGTTACGGATTGGACGCAGCAGCGGTTCAGCCAGCTGAATTAACGCGTACTCCACCGGGCTACGGCCCTGGCTCACCCAGCTCATGATCGCCATGACCAGCAGCACCCAGAAGATCAGCAGACCGACGGTTTTTATCAGGATCAGAACAGCGGCAATCCAGATTATCGGCTGGAAGGTGATAACCATAAACAGCACAATCGCTTTGATAACGCTCAGAATAAACGCGACCAGCAGAGAAGCACTGTCAATGGGGCCCATCGCCGGAATGACGCGACGCAGCGGTCCTACGATAGGTTGCGTGATTTTCACGACAAACTGCGAGAACGGATTGTAAAAATCACAGCGGGCCCACTGCATCCAGACGCGCAGTAACAGCGCCATCGTATACAGCTCAATGACCGTTGAAAGCAGGAAAGTCAACGTCTTCATGGCGTTCCTCAGGTTTCCTTATTATTGGGTGTAATCGCGCGCACCGAAAATTGCCGTGCCGATGCGCACCATAGTGCTGCCTGCCGCGATGGCGGCTTCCATATCATCCGACATGCCCAGAGAAAGCGTGTCTACCGTTTCATAGCGCGCTTTAAGCGCCTCAAATGCTACAGCCATTTGCTGTGCCACGGCAAACTGCCTTTCATAACTTGACTCCGGTGCCGGGATGGCCATTAACCCGCGCAGGGTTAAGCGCGGCAGTGCCGCGACGTCTGCTGCCAGCGCATCCAGTTCTTCCAGCGCTATACCGGACTTGCTGTTTTCGTCACTGATGTTGACCTGAATCAGCACATTCAGCGGCGGTAACGCTTCAGGGCGCTGGTCGTTCAGGCGCGAAGCAATACGCAAACGGTCAATGGTATGGCACCAGTCGAAATGTTCAGCGACCAGACGGCTTTTGTTCGACTGCAAGGGGCCAATAAAGTGCCATTGCAGATCCGTCTTCCCCTGTTCCTGGAAGAAGCGAATTTTATCCACGCCCTCCTGCACGTAGTTTTCACCAAACGCATGCTGACCCGCCTCAATCGCATTTGCGATGGCGCTCGCAGGCTTGGTTTTACTCACTGCAAGTAACGTAATTTCTTCTGAAGCACGGCCGCAACGTGTTGCTGCAGCTGAGATTTTGTCCCGGACCTGTGCCAGGTTGTGCGCAATGTCGTTCATTTTCCGAGGAGTATTGTATGGATGTGGAAGAAATTGTGGCCCTTAGTGTAAAGCATAATGTCTCCGATCTACACCTGTGCAGTGATTCACCACCGCGCTGGCGCAGATCAGGTCGCCTTGAACCCGCACCGTTTCCGCCGCCCGAAGTCGATACGCTATTAAAAGCGTGGCTCAACGATGAACAGCAGGGAACGTGGTGGGCGAACGGGCAGGTGGATTTTGCCGTCACCCTGGCGGGCAACCAGCGCCTGCGCGGAAGCGCGTTTAAACAGACAAGCGGCGTCTCAATGACGCTGCGGCTGTTGCCCGGGGTCTGCCCGCAACTCTCCGCGTTGGGGGTGCCCCGGGTTGTTCCTGAGCTGTTATCCAGTGACAACGGGTTGATCCTGGTCACCGGGGCAACCGGCAGCGGTAAGTCCACTACGCTGGCAGCGATGGTAGATTTTCTTAATCACCATACTGACGGGCATATTCTGACGCTCGAAGACCCGGTGGAGTTTCTATACCAGAGCGAACGGTGCCTGATCCAGCAGCGCGAGATTGGCCAACACAGCCCGTCATTTGCCGACGCGCTGCGCGGGGCGTTACGCCAGGATCCTGATGTCATACTGCTGGGTGAGCTGCGCGACAGTGAAACAATCCGCCTCGCGCTGACGGCGGCGGAAACCGGACATCTGGTGCTCGCGACACTGCATACCCGCGGGGCAGCGCAGGCGATTGAGCGGCTGGTCGATACGTTTCCGGCGCAGGAGAAAGATCCGGTGCGCAATCAGCTGGCCGGCAGCCTGCGGGCGGTGCTGGCGCAAAAGCTCCTCCCCGATGCGCAGGGCGGGCGCGTGGCGCTTTATGAGCTGCTGGTGAATACTCCGGCGGCGGCGAATCTCATTCGCGAAGGAAAAACGTGGCAATTGCCCGGTATTATTCAAACCGGCCACCAGGCGGGGATGCAGAACTTTGACCAGAGCCTGGCTGAAAGACGGGCGCAGGGGCAACTCCAGGCCCCGGCGCTCAATAACCCTGTTCGAAATAGCTTTCGAGAATGATGACAGCAGACGCGGAGTCAACGCTGCCTTTGTTGAGAGCCCTGAACCCGCCGTGTTCAAAAAGACCTGCTCGTGCTTCAACGGTGCTCAGACGCTCGTCGTGGAGCTTCACGGAGACGCCAAAGCGGCCATGGATTTTATTGGCGAACTTACGCGCTCGGGCGGTAAGCGGTTGTTCAGTGCCATCCATGTTCAGCGGTAACCCAACGATGACGTCATCCGGCTGCCACTCTTTTAGCAGGCGCTCGATGAGGTTCCAGTCCGGTGTGCCGTCACTGGCCTTCAGGGCCGTGAGCGGGCGTGCGGTACCCGTGATTCGCTGACCCACGGCGACGCCTATGCTTTTGGTGCCAAAATCGAAGGCCAGAAGTGTTCCGCTCATCAGGCATGCCCCGCTACGCCAGGCATAGTCAGGATATCAATGCCGATCAGTTTCGCGGCGTCACGCCAGCGATCGGCAATAGGGGTTTTAAACAGAATGTTCATGTCCGCAGGCGCGGTCAGCCAGGCGTTATCGAGGATCTCTTGCTCAAGCTGGCCTTTCTCCCAGGAGGAGTAGCCCAGGGCCACCAGCACTTCCGACGGCTGCTCAGCGGTACCCAGCGTTTCGAGCACGTCGCGAGAGGTCGTAATGACGGTGTTGTCAGAGATGCGAATACTGGAAGAGAAGACCGGCGGCGTATGCAGGATAAAACCGCGATCCTCTGCGAGTGGCCCGCCCAGCATCACCGGTTTATCAAGCCTGATTTCCGGCAGACGCTCTTCAGCCGAAATTTTCAGCTTGTCCAGAATCCCTTCAACCTGCAGGTTTTCCAGCGGTTTGTTGATGATAATGCCCATCGCGCCGTCTTCATTGTATTCACAAATATAAACCACAGCGCGGCGAAAAATCGGATCCTGGAGAGCAGGCATGGCAATAAGAAAGTGATGCTGTAAATTCATTGTCAGAGGTACTGTTTCCTGGTTTAAAAAGCGACAGCCCCAGTATGCGGACAAACCGGGGTGCTGTCACTAATAGTATTGAAAGGTTATTTCTGTAAACGTTTCTCGATGGCGTCCATCAGCATTCCGGTGATCGAAATCGGGAATTCCGCTTCGATTTCACGAATACAGGTTGGGCTGGTCACGTTCACTTCGGTCAGACGATCGCCGATGATATCCAGGCCGACAAAAATCAGGCCCTTGGCTTTCAGTGTCGGGCCAACGCGGCGGGCAATTTCCCAGTCGCTTTCACTTAACGGGCGCGGCTCACCGCGACCACCTGCCGCGAGGTTACCGCGGGTTTCGCCGCCCTGCGGGATACGCGCGAGGCAATACGGCACCGGTTCACCATCCACCACCAGAACGCGTTTATCGCCATCTTTAATGGCCGGGAGGTAGTTTTGTGCCATGCAGTAACGCGTGCCCAGCTCGGTCAGCGTTTCGGCAATCACCCCAATATTCGGGTCGCTCTCTTTCACGCGGAAAATAGATGCGCCACCCATGCCGTCCAGCGGTTTCATGATGATGTCGCCGTGTTTCTGCCAGAACGCTTTCAGCTGTGCCTTGTTGCGGGTCACCAGCGTTTCAGGCGTCAGGTCAGAGAACCATGCGGTGTAGAGTTTCTCGTTACAGTCGCGCAGGCTCTGCGGTTTGTTGACGATCAGCGTTCCTTTCTCTTCCGCGCGCTCAAGGATATAGGTGCAGTAAATGTATTCGGTGTCGAACGGAGGATCTTTACGCATCAGAATGACATTGAGGTCGGCAAGGGCAATATCCTGCTCGGTGCCGAATTCATACCATTTGTCGTAATTCTGCTCGACGTTAACGATGCGGGTGCGTGCGCGGGCTTCACCGTTGATCAGGTAAAGATCGTTCATCTCCATGTAGTGGAGTTCATAGCCGCGACGCTGCGCTTCCAGCAGCATCGCGAAGCTGGAATCTTTCTTGATGTTAATGTTTGCGATGGGATCCATCACGATGCCGAGCTTGATCATTTTCATCTCCGTTAAAAGCCTGAGGGCTCAGGCTTAGCGTTAACCCAGATCGCCAAAACGCACCTGTAGCGCGGTAATGGCTGTGAGTGCCGTTGTCTCAGTACGCAGAACGCGAGGTCCCAACAGAATATCAGTAAACTGGTAACGCGCCGTCATGGCAATTTCGTCAGCGGACAAGCCGCCTTCCGGACCAATCAGCAGGCGAACACGTTCAACGGGTAGCGGCAGCGTATTGATGCTGGCGCTGGCGCGTGGATGGAGATTGAGCTTCAGCCCGCTTTCCTCTTCAGCACACCAGTCCTCCAGATCCATCGCCGGGCGGATCTCCGGAATACGGTTGCGGCCACTCTGTTCACAGGCAGCAATGGCAATTTTCTGCCACTGCTGGATCTTTTTATTCAGACGTTCCGCATCCAGTTTAACGCCACAGCGCTCAGAAAAAAGTGGCGTAATGAGGCTTACACCCAGTTCAATGGATTTCTGGATGGTGAATTCCATCTTTTCTCCGCGCGACATCACCTGTCCCAGGTGTATGTGCAGCGGAGATTCACGGTCATCCACTTCGCCGCGCAATATCGTTACATGCACGCTTTTTTTATCAGCACGCGTAATTTCCGCGTCGAAAACCTGATTCGAACCATCAAACAGCTGAATAGCTTGTCCTGCTCCCATGCGCAGTACGCGACCAACATGGTTGGCGGCATCGTCAGAGAGGGCAATTTCGCGGCCGACGGTAATCAGCTCAGGGTGGTAGATGCGAGGAATGCGCATAGTCAGAAATTCCATATGTCATGCGGTGTAAGCGAATTGCCGCTAGTGTAGGTTAGCTCTTTTGCGCCTGGCAAGCCCGCTGGACGTAAGGGTTGTGATTACCCTGAACTTTCGCGATGCGCGCGTCACGCTGGCATTCCCATTCCGTCACCGGATATTGCTTGTCCCATGCGTTGAACAGCTGCGTCTGCTGGCGGGAAAGGTTGAGGTCGTAACGGTCACGCATATAGAAATAGGTGCGGGCGATACTGCCGCGCGCGCGGGCTGGGGGCTCAGCGACTTTCTCTTTAAAATCAACCTTCATGCCGCACTGGCCGTACTGACCCTCTCCGCCGTTCCACTGGCTGTACATAAAGTTGCCGCGATCGCCATTCACCTCGCCAACCGCGGGTTGCAGGTTGTGCATATCGCTTTCCATCTGGCGATAGACCGGATCTTTGGCGCAATTTTTACGACCGCCATCCTGCCAGCACTGACGCTGGTGGCCAAACTGCCATGCCGGCACCACATGTTCCCACTCGATGCGGCTGGCGCGGTTTTCATTCTTACGCACTTTATAGCCGCAGGATTCGAGATCAACGATCCCTTTTTTACCCTGCCAGTTAATTTTACAGCCGCAATAAAAATCACCGGGAACATCCGCGTTGACCTTTACGCCTGCCGCTTTTGCCTGGGAGAAACTGTTAATACCGTCGGCCAGAGCCTGGCCGGAGAGTGCTGTCGCCAGAAAAGCGACCGCGAGAGAAAAATTACGGGACATCTTACACTCCGTGTCAAAACGAGCCCGCAACGTAACGAATGTTGTTCCTGTATGCAATCAGTCAGATCAGGAAAGTTCCTGAAAGTTCAGTTGGTTATTCCGCGACCAGCGGTTCACCACATTTGACGCAACGGTAGGTGGCCTCGCCGCGCACCACGCGATTATGACGGCGAACGGTAAGTTGATGCTGCTGACACTGGCAGCGGTAGGGGAAGGTATTGCGGCGTACCGACTCAAGTTCAAACTGATGGGTTCTGCGTGCCGGAACGCCCAGCACGGCTTCCATCATCCACTTCCACTCTTTGCCGTGGGGTGCCACGCGGCCAAAGTGTTTCCATACCAGCAGGTGCGCCAGCTCGTGTGGCACCACTTCCTCAATAAACGCCTGCTGATTTTCCAGCATCAGCACCGGGTTCAGGCGGATCTCATAGGATTCGAGCCACGCCGTGCCCGCCGCCGTGCCACGTTGTTGGTAGACGAGTTTCGGCTCAGGGTAATTCCGGCCGAGTTTCAGGTTGGCCTGGGCGAGTTTTTCCCGCAGGCTGCGCATAACGGCTTGCTGAAGGGCGATGGGGAGACGGGGTGCTTTCATAGGGGCAGAGCATAAAGCGCGAAGCGGGGAGGTGCAAGAGGCACCTCCCGCCAGAGAATTAGTCGTGTGCACCAATCTCGCGCAGTGGACGACCTTTCATCAGGTTACGTTCAATATGTTCCAGTGACACGTGTTTGGTTTCAGGAACCAGCCACAGCGTCAGAACAATAAAGAAGATGTTCAGGCCGGAGTATACCCAGAAGGTGTTCGCGTTGCCCAGCGTATTGAGCATGGTCAGGAACGTCGCACCCACAATCATGTTGGCAATCCAGTTGGTCGCGGTGGAGCAGGTGATACCGAAATCACGCCCTTTCAACGGCTGGATTTCAGAGCACAGCACCCAAATCAGCGGACCGGCGCTCATCGCAAACCCGACGATAAACATCAGCAGCATGCCCACAGCGAAATACTGGGCGGTTGGAGAGTGAATCCCCACGTGCATCATCGTGCCGAGAACACCCATACCGGCGGCCATCACCAGGAAGCCCAGCGTCAGGGTTGGCTTACGGCCCCAGCGGTCCACCAGACCGATAGCAATAAAGGTCGCCAGAACGTTGGTCAACCCAACGATGACGGTCCCCCACATCTGCTCGGTGGTATTGGTATACCCCGCCAGTTCAAAGATTTTTGGCGCGTAGTACATGATGACGTTCATCCCGGTGAACTGCTGCATCACCTGCAGGAGCACGCCCAGGAATACCGCACGACGGAAGTTGCTGTTCTCTTTAAACAGCGCCCAGCCTGACTGTTTTACCTTCAGGCTCTCGCGGATCTCTTCCAGTTCGTTTTTCGCTTCCGCGCTGGTATCGCGCAGTCGCAGCAGCACGCGCTCGGCATCGACGAAACGACGCTTCGCTGCAAACCAGCGTGGGCTGTCCGGCAGGAAGAAAACGCCAATCAGCAGCAGAATGGCAGGGATAATGATCACGCCAAGCATCCAGCGCCATGCGCCGCTGTAGCTGAACGCGGTATCGGAAAGGTAAGCTCCGAGGATGCCGATGGTGATCATCAACTGGTACATCGAAATCATACTGCCACGGATTTTCTCGGGTGCGATTTCAGAGAGATAGAGTGGGGCGGTATACGATGCCACACCCACGGCCAGGCCAAGCAGCACGCGAGAAAGCAGCAATACCTCAACGTTTGGAGCCGCTGCTGAGAAGAGCGAACCGGCAACAAACAGGATTGCACCGATCATCAGGCTCTTTTTGCGGCCCAGCCTGAAAGAGAGCCAGCCGCTGCCCACGGCACCCACGGCCGCACCAAACATCATGGAACTTACTACCCACTCCTGGGTGTGAGCGCTTATCTGGAACTCTTCAGTGATAAAGGGTAACGCACCGGCAATCACGCCAATGTCCAGGCCAAAAAGTAATCCTGCCAGGGCGGCGAGGAAGCAGACGAAAAATGTCATCGCCTTATTGGACGTACGCCCCTGTTTTTTATTGTCAGGCATTATGCCCTCCAGTTGGGTTATCAGTTTTATCGATGTTAAGGGTAAGTGAGCAACATGTATAAATATGTGAGATAAATCACATTGGTGTAATCGGTTACACTGGTGTGCAACCGTAAATAAAATTAAAGCTTTGAAAATATAGAGGTAAATTAGTTGATGCGCATCGCGTTTGAATGAATTTCAGACTTAACTGAAAGGAAATGTAACAGCATAAGACATGCGATCATGCAAAGAGATTATTCTGAAAGCGAGGTATATCGGGTGGGGTGTAATCGGTTTCACGCAAAGCGCAATGTCAGGCTCTCTGGCTGACAAAAGCAAAAGGCCAGCACGGGGCTGGCCTTTTTTAACATTCGCTGTCAGTCGATTATTTCTGACCAGCAGCTTCACGCAGCAGAGCGGCTTTGTCGGTTTTTTCCCATGGGAAATGTTCACGACCAAAGTGACCGTATGCAGCGGTTTCTTTGTAGATTGGGTGCAGCAGATCCAGCATCTGAATCAGACCGTATGGGCGCAGGTCAAAGAACTCGCGCACCAGCAGCGTCAGTTGCTCGGATGGCACTTTCTCGGTACCAAAGGTTTCAACCATGATGGAGGTCGGTTCAGCCACGCCGATAGCGTAGGAAACCTGAATCTCACAGCGGTCAGCCAGGCCAGCAGCAACGATGTTTTTCGCAACATAACGCGCAGCGTACGCAGCAGAACGGTCAACTTTAGACGGGTCTTTACCGGAGAAGGCACCGCCACCGTGACGCGCCATGCCGCCGTAGGTATCAACGATGATTTTACGGCCGGTCAGACCGCAGTCACCCATTGGGCCGCCGATAACAAAGCGTCCGGTTGGGTTGATGAAGTATTTGGTTGCGGAGCTCAGCCATTCAGTTGGCAGAACCGGCTTGATGATCTCTTCCATCACTGCTTCCTGCAGGGATTTCTGGTCGATCTCTTCGGAATGCTGAGTAGACAGAACGACCGCGTCAATACCGACGATTTTGCCGTCGTCGTACTGGAAGGTCACCTGGCTTTTCGCATCAGGACGCAGCCACGGCAGGGTGCCATTCTTGCGCACTTCAGCCTGACGCTGCACCAGACGGTGTGCGTAGGTCACTGGCGCTGGCATCAGCACGTCAGTTTCGTTGGTTGCATAACCAAACATCAGGCCCTGGTCGCCCGCGCCCTGTTCCAGCGGATCGGCACGGTCAACGCCCTGGTTGATGTCCGGAGACTGTTTGCCAATTGCGCTCAGTACCGCACAAGAGTTGGCATCAAAGCCCATATCAGAATGGACATAACCGATCTCACGAACCGTGTTACGGGTGATCTCTTCGATATCCACCCATGCGCTGGTGGTGATCTCACCGCCAACCAGAACCATGCCGGTTTTGACGTAGGTTTCACACGCGACGCGCGCTTTTGGATCCTGCGTCAGGATCGCATCAAGCACCGCATCGGAGATTTGGTCAGCAATTTTATCTGGATGTCCTTCTGATACGGACTCGGACGTAAACAGGTGTTTTGCCATGTTTTATTTCACCTAAAAGGAATTTGTTTAGCTCAAGCTGCTGTGTGGAATAGCCAAAGGAGATAATTCTACCAAGGCCTGCAGGTTAATGACACTGGCAGTCTGAGTGTTAATCAGTATGGATGGATTAACATCTGGATGGCTATTTTAGGTCAGTTCTTCGCCCGATTTCCAGTTTTTTTTGACTAACCTCTCACTGAGTTGAATTCGCTGCTGGAAATTTTTCCTGACGGCGCTGGCAACCCGCGCATTTATCTTTTGCAATTTACCCCTGTTCTCGGTATAAAACGCGGCGCGCGGCTCATACCAATAAGCGCTCGATGAACTCATCGTGTCGCCACTTCCAGCCGGGTTAAGCAGTGAACTTTTAGCTTTGGCTTGTGGTCCGTTTCAGCAGGAGCGGCCGTGGAGGTGATACGAGATAATGAACCAGTGTTTTCCGCTAATTCAGCGCAGCCGTTCTGGCGCGTATTTGATTCCCGCAACCCGCATTTCTAATCTGCAAACCTGCCGATGTTATACCCATCTCGGGGCTTCTCAGGATTCCATGGCCGGTCACGCTTTGTGAAAACTGAACAAGGGCGCTCTTGTTAAGACAAGAGTTTTCTCGTGGTTTCGCCGAACGTTGTCATAATTAAGTTCGGACACGTGTTTACAATGATATGAATATGAAACCGGTCGCACGGTCTGGTTTTCAGCATAGTCTGCTGGGAAATGGATCCGTTTATGGGTTGTTATCGCCGTATAACGCTGCGATAGTAGTCAACTGTTTTACACTTAATACAAAGAGTTGAGGTTCGCTATGTCTGACGACATGTCTTCGCTTTCGCCTTCGTCAGCGGGCGAACAGGGTGTGCTACGTTCCATGCAGGAGGTTGCGATGAGCTCCCAGGAAGCCAGCAAGATGCTGCGCACTTACAATATTGCCTGGTGGGGCAATAACTACTACGACGTCAACGAACTGGGCCATATCAGCGTTTGCCCGGATCCTGACGTTCCTGAAGCGCGCGTGGATCTCGCCAAACTGGTGAAAGCACGCGAGGCGCAGGGCCAGCGTTTGCCTGCACTGTTCTGCTTCCCGCAGATCCTGCAACATCGTCTGCGTTCCATTAACGCCGCGTTTAAACGCGCGCGTGAATCTTACGGCTATAAAGGCGATTACTTCCTGGTTTACCCTATCAAGGTGAACCAGCACCGCCGCGTGATTGAATCCCTGATCCACTCCGGTGAACCGCTGGGCCTGGAAGCGGGTTCCAAAGCGGAGCTGATGGCCGTGCTGGCACATGCTGGCATGACCCGTTCGGTGATCGTCTGCAACGGTTATAAAGACCGTGAATACATTCGTCTGGCGCTGATTGGCGAAAAGATGGGCCACAAAGTCTATCTGGTAATCGAGAAGATGACAGAGATCGCTATCGTGCTGGAAGAGGCGGAGCGTCTGAACGTTATCCCGCGTCTGGGCGTGCGTGCGCGTCTGGCGTCGCAGGGTTCCGGTAAATGGCAGTCCTCAGGCGGCGAAAAATCCAAATTTGGTCTCGCGGCGACCCAGGTTCTGCAGCTGGTTGAGATTCTGCGTGAGCGTGGTCGTCTGGACAGCATTCAGCTGTTGCACTTCCACCTCGGCTCGCAGATGGCCAACATTCGCGACATCGCCACCGGCGTACGCGAATCAGCACGTTTTTACGTTGAGCTGCACAAGCTTGGCGTAAACATTCAGTGCTTCGACGTGGGCGGTGGTCTGGGCGTGGATTATGAAGGTACCCGCTCGCAGTCCGACTGTTCCGTGAACTACGGCCTGAACGAATATGCCAATAACATCATCTGGGCGATTGGCGATGCCTGTGAAGAGCACGGCCTGCCGCACCCAACGGTGATCACCGAGTCTGGTCGCGCGGTTACCGCACACCACACCGTGCTGGTATCGAACATTATCGGCGTTGAACGCAGTGAAATTTCCGAGGTAACCCCGCCGGCTGAGGACGCGCCTCGTGCGCTGCAAAGCATGTGGGAGACCTGGCAGGAGATGCACGAGCCGGGTACCCGCCGCTCGTTGCGCGAGTGGCTGCACGACAGCCAGATGGATCTGCATGATATTCATGTGGGGTATTCATCGGGCACGTTCAGCCTGCAGGAACGCGCATGGGCAGAGCAGCTTTATCTGAACATGTGTCACGACGTACAGCAGCAGCTGGACCCGAGCAACCGTGCTCACCGTCCGATTATTGACGAACTGCAGGAGCGCATGGCGGACAAAATGTACGTCAACTTCTCGCTGTTCCAGTCGATGCCGGATGCCTGGGGTATTGATCAGCTGTTCCCGGTTCTGCCGCTGGAAGGGCTGAACCACGCCCCGGAACGTCGTGCGGTGCTGCTGGACATCACCTGCGACTCCGACGGTGCAATCGATCACTACGTCGACGGCGACGGTATCGCGACCACGATGCCTATGCCAGAGTACGATCCGGAGAACCCGCCGATGCTGGGCTTCTTCATGGTCGGTGCCTATCAGGAGATCCTCGGCAACATGCATAACCTGTTCGGTGATACCGAAGCGGTTGACGTGTTTGTCTTCCCTGACGGCAGCGTGGAAGTTGAGCTGTCCGACGAAGGGGACACCGTGGCGGATATGCTCGAATACGTTCAGCTGGATCCGAAAAAGCTGCTGACCCAGTTCCGTGACCAGGTGAAAAATACCGGTCTGGACGATGCGCTGCAGCAGCAGTTCCTGGAAGAGTTTGAAGCGGGTCTTTACGGATACACCTATCTGGAAGACGAGTAAGTAAACCTGCCTCTCTCTGTTGGAGAGGGGCGGCGTGAGGGCAAGGGGCAATACCCTCGCCTATACTCACTTGAACCCGTATGAATTAGCGGCGATAATTCGCCCCAATAAGCGATTTACAAATCAATCCCTTCCTCGTCGGGTTTAACGACGCGGAGGGGATTTTTTTCATCTGTTTTTAATGTATCGACTTTAAAGAGGTCAGGACATGAGCACTTTAGGCCATCAGTACGATAACTCTCTGGTATCTAACGCGTTTGGTTTTTTACGTCTCCCGATGAACTTCCAGCCGTACGACAGTGACGCTGACTGGGTGATCACCGGCGTGCCGTTTGATATGGCCACGTCAGGCCGTGCTGGTGGCCGTCATGGTCCGGCAGCTATTCGTCAGGTCTCCACTAACCTGGCCTGGGAGCACAACCGCTTCCCGTGGAACTTCGACATGCGCGAGCGCCTGAACGTGGTTGACTGCGGTGACCTGGTGTACGCCTTTGGCGACGCGCGCGAGATGAGTGAAAAACTGCAGGCCCATGCCGAAAAACTGCTGGCTGCCGGTAAACGCATGCTCTCTTTCGGGGGGGACCACTTCGTCACGCTGCCGCTGCTGCGTGCTCACGCGAAGCATTTCGGTAAGATGGCGCTGGTGCATTTTGATGCCCATACCGACACCTACGCGAACGGCTGTGAATTCGACCATGGCACCATGTTCTTCACCGCGCCAAACGAAGGTCTGATCGATCCAAACCACTCTGTGCAGATCGGTATCCGTACCGAGTTTGATAAAGACAACGGCTTCACCGTGCTGGATGCCGGCCAGGTGAACGATCGCGGCGTGGATGACATCATCGCTCAGGTAAAACAGATTGTCGGCGATATGCCGGTTTACCTGACCTTCGATATCGACTGCCTGGATCCGGCGTTTGCCCCGGGCACCGGCACGCCGGTGATCGGCGGCCTGACCTCTGACCGCGCCATCAAACTGGTGCGCGGCCTGAAGGATCTGAACATCGTGGGTATGGACGTGGTGGAAGTGGCTCCGGCTTACGACCAGTCAGAGATCACTGCTCTGGCAGCGGCCACCCTCGCGCTGGAAATGCTCTACATCCAGGCCGCGAAAAAAGGCGAATAAGCCTTACGCCCGGATTGCTGCTGCGCGACGCATGCGCAGCAGCAACATGCCTCCTGCCAGCAGGGTGATAACCTGCGAGACGACCAGCACCGAAAACCCTGAGCTGACTGAACCCACCGATTTCATCACCATCCCCATCAGCAGCGGAATAAACGCCGCGCAAATATTCCCAATCCCGTTGATGATCCCGTAGGCACTGCCAACGGCTTCCCGCACCGCATGATGCTGGATAACCGCCGGAATGGCCGCCCCCTGAAGTCCCCAGAAAATATTGGCCAAGAGCATAAACAGCGCCAGCCAACCGGGCTGGTGGCTCAGCATCAGCATGACGACGGAACTCGCCGTTAAGATCCCGCCCACCACAAACAGCAGCGGTGCCTGGTCCGGGCGCATTTTGTCGAGCAGCACACCGCCCAGAAACTTTGAGCCAAGACTCAGCAGGAAGGGGATAGCCGCGAGAAAGCCGGTCGCGTGCAGGGAGAAGTGGTGTTCATCGCGCAGCCAGGCCGGAAGCCAGGCGCTGCTGCCCCAGAGATAACTCAGCGTGGCGATTTCAACCAGCAGGATCAAGCCCAGAAGCGGTGTCTGCCAGGCAACCGTAAAGGTCTGTACAAACCCGGACGTTCGGCGCTTTTCCGAATGTTGAGGGGCCGGCAGGAAACGCCAGATTAACCCCCCACCCAGCGCCAGATTGATCGCCGCGAGGGCATAAAATGAGCCCGCCCAGCCAAGGTGTGCCATCAGCCAGGTGATCAGCGGAAAGCCTACCGCCAGCCCCAGTGAAACGCCCAGCGCGGTAACGGCGTTGGGCTTACCAATCTCCCCGGCGCTAAAGTTATCGCTGATAAAGCGTGTTTTCAGTGAAAAGAGTGGGCCTTCGGCAATGCCTAAAATCAGGCGGGCGATAAGCATGCCCATCAGCGACCCCAGCAGTGGCGAGATGGCGCAGACCACGGCCCATATCGCAATGCTGGTTAACAATCCCTGTCGGTAATGTAATTTGCTTTCGATAACTGGGGTCAATAGTAAAGCGGAAAAACCATAACCCAGCAAAAAGCAGGTCATGAGCATTCCTTGTAACATTCTGTTTTCATTTAGCTGAAAATGTTCGGCAAATTCAGGGTTTAAAATCATCACCGAGATATTTACGCGGTCAACGTAGGAAATAATAATGAGCACCAGAAGTGCCAACGTGCCTTGCCATCTTGCCGTCATTTAATCCGCCTTAATCGTGCTGTCTGTTTATATTTTTTATGAACGTTATTGTCACGTAACTAAAATGATTCACCTGTGAAACTCATTGTTTTAATGAGATAAATTAAATTAAAGTTTCACAGGTGAAACACCAGAGGTATGCGCGCATATAATTTTTAAGGAATAAAAATAAAAGAAGTCAATCTCTATTTTAAAAAATAAAAGATCATCAAAAAAATGTATTCATTCACGCCTGAATAATGAAAATTTCATATCGCTGCATTTTTTCGTGATCGCTTGCACACTTAGCTAATTAAACCTCTACTGATTAACAAATTCGTCACATTCGCGCTTGACGAAACATTCTTCGCTTTTATATTGACCGTATTAAATAAGAAACAGAGTTTCATATATGAAACAAAAGCCTGGGGGATCGTGATGAGCTGGATAGGCGTATGTGACGCAGAACAAGTACAGGAAGATTTCCCTTTTAGCGGTAACGTCGAGGGCAAAGAGATCGGCGTTTATTTGATTGATGGCGAATATTACGCGCTGGAAGACGTATGCCCGCACGCTTACGCGCTGCTGAGTCAGGGTTTCGTCGAGGACGGTAAAGTGGAATGTCCGCTGCATGAGGCGGTTTTCGATGTCAAAACCGGCCAGTGCCTGCACGGCCCCGGCGGACGTAACCTCAATCGTTACCCGGTTCGGGTATTTGAAAACCAGATCCAGATTACCTTCGTCGAGGAGACAGTGGCATGAGCGAAAGTCTGAACTTCAACCCGGCGCTGCCGGAAAGCCGTCAGTTTACCCCTCCGGCTGAGGGCGGTAACGGCGCCATCCATAAGCCCGGTGATTACCAGAACCTGATCTGGCAGACCCGCAGCCGCGTACCGGAAAACTGGGAAATCACGCTTATCTCCACGCTGGAAGACCTTTTCGAACAGGGCGCGGAAACCGTGCCGGAACTGGTCAACGGACTGAACGCGGTACGTATGCACGATCAGCAGGGCGAGCCATGGAGCGATGCCAGCTTCCAGGCTTTCTTACAGGTTAACGGCTACTGAGGGCAATGCGATGACGACTACCGTACAAAACTATCTTGATAAAGGTCTGCGCGGCCTCTGGTACCCGGTGCTGGCCAGCTGGGAAGTTCAGTCTGCGCCCGTGGGGATCACCCGTCTGGGCGAACAGATTGTGGTCTGGCGCAATAAAGATGGCCAGGTGCAGGCGCTGGAAGATCGCTGTCCGCACCGTGGCGCGCGTCTGTCGATGGGCTGGAATCTGGGCGATCGTATCGCCTGCTGGTATCACGGCGTGGAAGTGGCGGGTAACGGCGAAGTGAAGGATGTGCCTGCGGTGGACAAATGTCCGCTGGTCGGCCAGCAGTGTGTGCGCAGCTACAACGTGCAGGAAGTGCACGGGGCCATCTTCCTTTGGTTTGGCGTTACCGCCGATCAGCAACCCGACGAACTGAGCTTCCCGGACGAACTGGCTGACACCGACGCCTACAGCAATTTTCTCTGCACCGCCGCGTGGAAATGCAATTACCAGTACGCACTGGAAAACGTGATGGACCCGATGCACGGCACCTATCTGCACTCTTCGTCGCACTCTATGGCGGAAGGGGATCGCAAAGCGGATATGGTTCTGCAGCCAACGAAAACCGGGTTTATCTTCGAGAAAAAAGGCCAGAGCGGCGTCAACTTCGACTGGGTTGAGCTGGGCAACAGCGGCACCTACTGGATGCGTTTGTCCATTCCTTATAAGAAGCGTTTCGGGCCGGGCGGTCACTTCTTCATTGTTGGCATGGTGGTGCCGGAAGATAACGATAACTGCCGCGTCTTCTTCTGGCGTATCCGCCGCGTGCAGGGCTGGCAGCGCGATATGTGGCGTTTCATGTACCGTAACCGTCTGGAAAAACTGCACTGGGAAGTCCTTGAGCAGGACCGCGTGGTGCTGGAGAGCATGGCGCCAGATGCACGGGAACATGAATACCTTTACCAGCATGATGTGGGCCTTTCGCGCCTGCGCCGCATGATGCAAAAAGCGGCGAAAGAGCAGCTGGCGGCGCGTGAAGCTCAACAGGGAGCCGCCTGATGAATGGGCTGCTGAACGGGAAACGCATCGTGGTGACCGGTGCCGCACGTGGGCTAGGCTTTCATTTCGCGAAAGCCTGCGCAGAGCAGGGCGCGGCGGTGGTGATGTGCGACATCCTTCAGGGCGAACTGGCTGAAAGCGCGCATGGCTTAAGTGAGAAGGGCTATGCGATTGAATCACACGTTATCGATCTGGCCGATCCGCTCTCCATTTCGCGGGTGTTCAGCATCATTGGCAAACAGGGACCGATCGACGGTCTGGTCAATAACGCAGCGATGGCGACCGGGGTCGGCGGCAAGGACATGCTTGATTACGATCCGGATCTGTGGGACCGGGTGATGAGCGTTAACGTTAAAGGCACCTGGCTGGTTACCCGGGATGCGGTACCGCTGCTGCGCGAAGGGGCAGCCATTGTCAATGTGGCTTCCGATACCGCGCTGTGGGGCGCGCCGCGTCTGATGGCCTACGTGGCCAGCAAGGGCGCCGTGATTGCCATGACCCGTTCAATGGCACGTGAGCTGGGTGAAAAACGCATTCGTATTAACGCCATCGCCCCGGGCTTAACCCGCGTCGAAGCGACGGAATATGTTCCTGCAGAGCGGCATCAGCTTTACGAAAACGGCCGGGCGCTCACCGGGGCGCAGCAGCCGGAAGACGTCACCGGCAGCGTGGTCTGGCTGTTAAGCGATCTGTCGCGGTTTATCACCGGACAGCTGATTCCGGTCAACGGCGGTTTTGTCTTTAACTGAGGTAAAGCAACTATGGCAAGCGATCACGAAGTGAAGTACCTGGTGCCGGGGCTGGAGCGAGGCTTACAGCTGCTGCTGGCCTTTGGCGAGCAGCACCGTGAACTGACCTTTGCCGAGCTGCACAGGCTGGTCGATATGCCGAAAGCCACCGCCTACCGCGTGGTACAAACGCTGGAATACATGGGTTTTCTGGAGCGCAACACGCGAACCAATACCTTCTCGCTTGGCATGAACGTCCTGCGTCTGGGCTTTGAATACATCGCCTCACTGGATGTGGCGCAGGTCGGTCAGCCGGTCATCGAGCAGCTGCGTGACGTCAGCCAGTGCAGCAGTCATCTGGCGATCCGCGACGGGCGCGACATCATCTATATCGCCCGCGTCAGCGCCGCCGGTTCTCGCATCAATCAGGTGAGCATTGGTACCCGTTTGCCGGTGCACTGCACGTCGCTGGGGCGCATGCTGCTGACTGATATTTCGCGAGCCGATTTCGAACAGCTGTTCCCGCACGAGCGTCTGCCGGGCAACACGCCGGGCCAGATCCACGACCGTGAAGCGTTGTGGCAGATGGTGCAGCAGGACAAAGCACGCGGCTATGTGATCGGCGAATCCTTCTTCCGTCATGGCATCTCCTCCATCGTTTATCCGGTATATGACCGCAGCGGAAGGGTGGCAGCCGTGGTGAGCATTCTGGTGCCTTCGGAGGAGATCCCGCAGACCGATCGCGAGCGCCTGCAAAACGATGTCCGCATGGCGGCGGATAAAATTTCTGGCTTCTTAGGGTATTTGTCACAGGCCAGTTAAATCATCAGGTTAACGCCAGGCGCTTCATTGCGTCGGGCATGTTTTACGCCCAATCTGGGCCAGACGAGGCAACGAACGATGTGTATAACCGGAATTGAAAAGCTGGAATTTGGCGTCGAGAACCTGACGCACTGCGCCAAATTTATGCGTGATTTTGGCCTGACGGGCGATGCCAGCGGCCAGCGTTTTACTACCCTGAGCGGCGCGCGCGTGGAGCTTAATCCTGTCGACAGCCCTGACCTGCCGCCAGCGTTTGAAGAAGGAAATACGTTGCGCCGGATGACCTGGGCCGTCGCCACCCGGGACGATCTGGAGGCGCTGCGCCCGAAGCTTGAGAAGCAGCCCGGTTTTCGTGAGGTGGGCGACGCGCTGGAGTGCCGCGATCCGAACGGCATGACCCTGCGCGTACAGGTCAGCCATCAGGTGCCGGTGGAGCTGAACGTCGAGCCGATTAACCAGTGGGGCGATGCCCGCCGTATCGACACGCCAAGCCCGGTCTACGATCGCGCCCAGCCTATTAACGTGGGCCACGTGGTGTTCTTCGTGGAGGAACTGGCGGCGGTGGAGACGTTCTACCGTGAGGTGCTTGGGTTCCAGGTGTCTGACCGCTACATCAACCGTGCGGTGTTCCTGCGCTGTGGCGTGCGCGGCGGGCATCACAACTTGTTCCTTCTTCAGCTGCCTAACCGTAAGCGGGGTTTGAACCACGTGGCCTTTACCGTACGCGACATTCACGAGGTGATCGGTGGTGGGATAGCGATGAACAAAAACGCCTGGAGCACCTTTATTGGCCCGGGGCGTCATCCGGTCTCCTCGGCCTATTTCTGGTACGTCAACAGCCCAACTGGCGGGGCGTTTGAATACTACACCAACGATGATTACCTCACCGAAAACTGGCAGCCGCGCGAGCTGGAACATTCGCTGGTGTCGTTCACCGAGTGGGCGGTTGAGGGTGGGATTGACCACGACACTCGCCGTCAGCAGAAAAAGCCGGAGGCGGTATGACCTCGCGCATTGTCATTATTGGCGGCGGTCAGGCAGGTGGCTGGGCGGCGAAAACCCTGCGTGACGAAGGCTTCGACGGCGAGATTTGCGTCGTGGCGGAAGAGGCGTGGGATTTCTACGAACGCCCGCCGCTGTCCAAGGCTGCGTTACTGGAGCCGGACGCGCCGCTACCGCGTCTCTTTCCTGAAGCGGCGCAACAGGCATTGAACCTGACATGGTGCCGGCCGGTGCGCGCGGAATCTCTCGATCGTCACGCGAAAACGGTGCGCTTAAGCAACGGTGAATATCTTAGTTACAACATTCTTTTAATCGCTACCGGTGGTCGGGCGCGTCTGCCGGGCGACGCATGGGCGGCCCACCCGCAGGTCTATACCCTGCGCCACTGGCAGGACGCACAGCGGCTGAAGGCGCGCCTGGCAGAGAGTCAAAACCTGGCGATTATCGGCGGAGGCTGGATTGGCCTGGAGATTGCGGCCTCCGCGCGTAAATGTGGCGTCGACGTGACGCTGTTTGAGCAGCAGCCCGCGCTGTGCATGCGTTCGGTGAGCGCCGAGGTATCGCAGCAGCTGGAAACACTTCACCGCGAACAGGGCGTGGATATCCGCACCGGCTGCGGAACGCTGGAGCTGGAAGATAACAATGGTCTGCCGGTCATTCACTGTGACGGCAAGCGTGAAACCTTTGATGTCGTGGTCGTCGGGATCGGTGTTGATCTCAATCTGGAGCTGGCGCGCGATGCGGGTCTGCAGACTGAGCGCGGGATCGTGGTGGACGCTCAGGGGCGAACGTCGGATCCGTTTATTTTTGCTGCCGGTGATGTGGCCCAGCACCATCACTATGGGCTGTGCATTCAGTCGTGGGCCTTTGCCCAGAATCAGGCGGTTGCCACGGCTAAGGCGATGCTCAATCCCGATGCCCCCGGCTATGACGACGCGCCGTGGCTGTGGTCGGATCAATACCAGCACAACATTCAGATCCTCGGTATTCCGCAGGCCGGCTGCACAACCCTTGCCCGGGATAATGCGCTGTTTTTCTCACTGGATGAAAACGGACGGCTGACCCAGCTGGTGGCGTTCAACGATGCGCGTACCGTCAAGCTGGCGAAGCGCTGGATGGCTGCCGGAAGGGATCTGTCCGCGGTGCCGCTGGCTGACCCGACTTTTTCACTGATGTCATTGCGATAGCTAACCCGCACCCGTAGGGGGAGACATGACCACATTTGAGACTAACACCGCGCCGGTTGAGGCAAGCGGTGAGGGCACCCGCACGCCCGAAAAAGCGGTGCGCTGGGCCATCCCGCTGTCATTGCTGGCCTGCGTGCTGCTGGCATTTTTCGACAAAATCAGCATTGCGGCGCTCTTTTCCGACAGCCATTTCCAGCAGGCGATGGGCATTGATTTTGACACCACGCGCCTCGGCATTCTGATGAGCGCCTTCCTGCTGAGCTACGGCTTCTCATCGGTCTTTTTAAGCGGACTGGGGGACAAGATTGCACCGCTTCGCCTGCTCACCGGCATGATGGTGGTGTGGTGCGTGCTGATGGTGGCCATGGGGTTTACCCATAACTACACGGTCATGATCGTCCTGCGCATTTTGCTGGGCGTGGCAGAAGGGCCGCTGTTTCCACTGGCGTTTGCCATTGTGCGGCATAACTTCCCGCAGCATCTGCAGGCGCGAGCCACCATGTTGTGGCTGCTGGGTACCCCGGTAGGCGCGGCGATTGGCTTCCCTCTCTCTATCTGGCTGCTGAATGCCTTCGGCTGGCAGAGCACCTTCTTTGTGATGGCGATGCTCACCGTGCCGGTGCTGGTGTTCGTGCGCATTGGCCTGCGCGGGATCCGTCTGGGTGCCAAACCGGCTGCGGATCGCGAATCACAGGATGAACGACGTGCCGCGCGGCGCGAGCTGTTTGTCAGCCCGCACTTCTGGATTATCTGCATCTTTAACATCGCGTTTCTCACCTACCTGTGGGGGATCAATGGCTGGCTGCCGGGTTACCTGATTAAAGGGAAAGGCATTCATCTTGAACACGCGGGCTGGCTGTCGTCGATGCCGTTTATCGCCATGCTGGCGGGTGAGGTGATTGGCGCATGGCTTTCTGACCGGGTCGATAAACGCGCGGTGGCCTGCTTTATCTCGATGGCTGGCGCGGGTTTAGGCCTGACGGCGGTCATGCATCTTGATACCCCGCTGGCCGTTATCGCGGCGATGAGCTTTAGCACCTTTATGTGGGGCACCGGTGCGCCGAACATTTTCGCACTGCTGGCGAAGGCTACCCATCCCCGGGTGAGCGCGACGGCGGGCGGTATTTTCAACGGGCTGGGAAACTTTGCGGGCGCGCTGTCGCCGGCGGTGATGGGCGCATTGATCGCCTTCACCCACAGCATGGATTCCGGGCTGATTTTTCTGGCGGTGATGGCGGCGGTGGGCTGCGTCCTGTTACTGCCGCTGCTGAGACGTTACTGAGGAGAGTGTCATGACTGATTCAACCGTAACTGCAAAACCAGGCATTAAACCTGACCATCTGACCATGGAAGAGTGGGTCGAGTCGCGCATTGCGCGCTTTGAAGGGCGTAAATATGACTGGAACGCGCTGAAGTTCCAGGCCGATTTCGATCCTAAATACCGCCGTGCGCAGATGCGCTACATCGGTACCGGGGCAACGGGCGTGGCAAGCGATACCAATACCGTGCCGGCTGAGCACTTTACCTTCTCCACCATGGTGCTGCCGTCGAAGTGCGAGGGACCATTGCATCTGCATGACGACGTGGAAGAGGTGTTCTTCATGCTTAAAGGGCAGATCACGCTGATGATCCAGGACGGTGATAACTACACCGAAACCGTACTGCGCGAACGCGATCTGATCTCCGTTCCGCCGGGCATCTATCGCGGTCTGTTCAATCATGGTGAAGAAGAGGCGCTGATGTGCGTGATGCTCGGCACCAACAAGCCGGAAATCCCGACCTATCCGGCCGATCACCCGCTGTCGAAAGTGAAGCGGAACTAAGGGGGCGCGATGACGGGCTTTCGTGAACAGGGAAGCGGCATCCCGCTGATGCTGCTCCACGGCATCAGCTCCGGTGCTGCCTCCTGGCATAAACAGATGGCGCTGAACGGTTTTCGCGTGCTGGCGTGGGACATGCCCGGTTATGGCGAAAGCCCGATGCTGGCGGTTGAGCGCGCCAACGCGGGGGATTACGCCGACGCGCTGGCGGCCATGCTGGACCGCGCGGGCGTCTGGCAGGTTGTTCTGGTCGGGCATTCGCTTGGAGCGCTGGTGGCAAGCGCCTTTGCGGCGAAGTATTCCGAACGCGTACTGCATCTGGTGCTGGCCGATGCCGCGCAGGGTTACGGCCAGGCCGAGCCGGCGCAGCGCGAGCAGGTCTGGCGTAACCGGGAGCAGCAGATGGCGCTTGGGGGCGAGATCCTGGCGCAAACCCGGGCCGCTAAATTATTACGCCCGGGCGCGCGTGAGGACGATATTGCCACCGTTGCGGCGGGCATGCGCAAACTGCGCCCGGAAGGCTACCTCGCTGCCGCATGGATGCTGGCACATGACGATATTCACGGCTGGCTGAAGCGTTACGCCGGTGACTTTGAAGTCTGGTGTGGCGAGCAGGACGCCATTACCCAGCCTGAGCTGGTTCAGGGGCTGGCGCTACGTTACGGCATGCCGTTTACCGCGATTCCCCTGGCCGGGCACGCCAGCTATCTCGATAACGACGCGTTTTTTAATCAACAGCTTTTACGTATCAACGAAGAGGTGCGCGATGAATGCACAAATTGACGGGCGCGTAGCGGTAGTCACCGGCGGTTCTTCTGGCATTGGTTTTGAAACACTGCGTTTGCTGCTGGGCGAGGGGGCAAAAGTGGCGTTCTGTGGCCGCGACCCGGACCGGCTTGCCAGCGCGCATGCGTCGCTGCAAAACGAATTCCCTGATGGCGAGATTTTCTCTCACCGCTGCGACGTGCTGGACGCAGACCAGGTTCAGACCTTTGCCCAGGCCGTTAAGTCCCGCTTTGGCGGGACAGACTTGCTGATTAATAACGCCGGACAGGGGTATGTGGCGCACTTCAATGACACCCCGCGCAAGGCCTGGCTGCATGAAGCCGAACTGAAACTGTTTGGGGTGATTAACCCCGTGCAGGCTTTTCAGGCGCAGCTGGAGCAATCGGATATTGCCTCCATTACCTGCGTGAACTCGCTGCTGGCGCTGCAGCCAGAGGAGCATATGATTGCCACCTCTGCAGCACGTGCCGCGCTGCTCAATATGACGCTCACGCTCTCGAAAGAGCTGGTGAGTAAGGGCATCCGCGTGAATTCCATTTTGCTTGGCATGGTGGAATCCGGCCAGTGGCGGCGTCGCTTTGAGAACCGGGCGGATAAAAGTCAGAGCTGGCCGCAGTGGACGGCGGATATTGCCCGCAAACGCGGCATTCCGATGGCGCGTCTCGGTAAGCCGCAGGAGCCTGCGCAGGCTCTGCTGTTCCTCGCGTCGCCGCTGGCTTCGTTTACCACCGGTGCGGCGCTGGACGTTTCCGGCGGCTTCTGCCGTCATCTGTAAGGACACATCATGAAAAAAATCATGTTAATCGGCTACGGTGCCATGGCGCAGGCGGTCATTGAGCGCCTGCCCGAGCAGGTTGCCATCGGCTGGATCGTGGCGCGCGAGACGCATCATGCTGCTATCCGCCAGCAGTTTGGCGATGCGGTGGTGGCACTGACCTCGCCCGCATTATGTACGGATACTCCCGATCTGGTGCTGGAATGTGCCAGCCAGCAGGCGGTAGCGCAGTACGGGGAAGCGATTTTACGCCGTGGATGGCATCTGGCGGTGATCTCCACCGGCGCGCTGGCAGACAGCGCGCTGGAACAGCGTCTGCTTAACGCAGGCGGAAAGCTGACGCTGCTCTCCGGGGCGGTGGCGGGCATTGATGGCCTGGCGGCGGCAAAAGAGGGCGGGCTTGAGAAGGTGACCTACCAGTCGCGTAAAAGCCCGGCCAGCTGGCGCGGCAGCTATGCCGAGCAGCTTATCGATCTTAACGCCGTGTCCGAGGCGCAGATCTTCTTTGAAGGCAGCGCACGCGAAGCGGCACGACTGTTTCCGGCCAACGCCAACGTGGCGGCGACCGTGGCACTTGGCGGCGTGGGGATGGATGACACCCGCGTGCAACTGATGGTGGACCCGGCCACTCAACGCAATACCCACACGCTGCACGTCGAAGGGATGTTTGGCGAGTTCCATCTGGAGCTGAGCGGGCTACCGCTTGCCAGCAACCCCAAAACCTCCACCCTGGCGGCACTCAGCGCGGTTCGCGCCTGCCGTGAACTGACGCAGCGCTGAGGAGCGACGATGGACGATCTTAACATTTTCATTGGCGGCAACTGGCGGCGTGGCGGCGGTAACCTGATGCAGAGCCATTTCCCGGCAGACGGTGCGGTGAACGCCACGCTCCACGCGGCAAGCCTGGAGGATCTGCAGGAGGCTATCGACGCCGGAGAGCGCGCGTGGCGCGATCCTGCCTGGCGTAACAGCCTGCCGCATGCGCGTGCGAAGATCCTGCATAAGGTGGCGGATCTGATCGAATCCCGCGTCGATGAACTGGCCCGCATGCAGAGTCGCGACAACGGTAAACCGCTGGCGGAAGCGCGGGGGCTGGTGATGAGCGCGGCAGGCACGGCGCGTTATTTTGCCGCCGCCTGCGAGCTGCTGGAAGGTGAACTGCCGACCCCACGCCAGCCTGATATGCTTACCCTCAGCCGATATGAACCGCTCGGCGTGGTGGCGGCTATCACGCCCTGGAATTCCCCCATTGCCAGCGAAATGCAGAAAGTGGCGCCGGCCATTGCTGCCGGTAACGCGGTGGTTCTCAAACCAGCCGAAGCCACCCCGCTGATGGCGCTGGAGCTGGCGCGTATTTTTGAGCAGGCAGGCTTACCCGCCGGGCTGCTGAGCGTGCTGCCGGGTAAAGGCTCGGTGATTGGCGATGCGCTGGCGCGTCACCCGAAAGTGCGAAAAATCTCCTTTACCGGTGGCACCACCACAGGCCGTCATCTGGCGCACGTGGCGGCGGAAAAATTGATCCCGGCCTCGCTGGAACTGGGCGGTAAATCCCCGACCATTGTGCTGGAAGATGCCGACGTTGAGCTGGCTGCGCGCGGGATCTGCTACGGCATTTTCAGCTCGGCGGGTCAGGCCTGTATTGCCGGTTCGCGACTTTTTATCCATGAGCGCCTTTACGCCCCACTGATGGCGAGGCTGCTCGAATTAACGCGCGGCCTGCGGGTCGGGCATCCCTTTACCGACGGCACCCATGTGGGACCGCTGATTAACGACGCGCACCGCCAGAGCGTGCAGGCTTACGTTGAACTGGCAAAGCGTGAAGGGGGCCGCGTGCTGTGTGGCGGGGAGAGTCCTGCCGATCCACTGCTGGCAAACGGCAGTTACTTCCAGCCCACCATCATTGAAGGCCTGACCAACAGCGCGCGCGCCTGTCAGGAGGAGATCTTCGGCCCGGTGCTGGTGGCGATGCCCTTTAGCGATGAAGCCGCGTTGATCCGTGAGGCGAATGACTCCGTTTATGGCCTTGCCGCCGGGATCTGGACGCGGGATACCGGGCGCGCCCTGCGCCTGAGAAAGCAGCTTGAAGCGGGCACGGTGTGGATAAACACCTACAAAGTGTTTGCGATTTCGACCCCGTTCGGGGGCTTTAAAGAGAGCGGTCTGGGCCGCGAAAAGGGCATTCAGGGGCTGAAAGCCTGGATGCAACAAAAGAGCATTTATCTGGCGACGGGTAACAGCGTCAACCACTGGTGCGACTGAGAAAGGGTGAGTAATGAGCGAAATGATAACCGTCGGCGACGCCATCGCCAGAACGCTGGAGCAGTATCAGGTTGAGGCCATCTACGGCGTCATCTCCATCCACAATTTACCCATCGCCGATGCGGTAGGGCAGCGCGGGAATATTCGCTTTGTGCCCGCACGTGGCGAAGCGGGGTCGGTCACCATGGCCGATGCCCACGGCCGTTTTTCCGGGCTCGGTGTGGCGCTGACCAGTACCGGCGCCGGGGCGGGTAACGCCGTCGGCGCGCTGGTGGAAGCCATGAATGCCTGCACGCCGCTGCTGCACATCACCGGTCAGGTGGAAAAAGCCTGGCTGGATGCCGACACCGGCTTTATCCACGAAACCCGCGACCAGCTGACCTTCCTGAAGGCCAGCTCAAAACGGGCATACCGCATCAGCAACGCAAACCAGGCGATCGCGATCCTTCACAAGGCCATTCAGGAGGCGCAAACTCCGCCGTGCGGGCCGGTTTCCGTGGAGATCCCGATTGATATTCAGGGGGCGAAAATCCCCGTGTCGCTGATCACCGCTCCGGTGAAACCGACGTCGGTTTCCGCAGTTGATACGACAGTGGTCGACACGCTGTGGGCGCAGCTTAAACAGGCCAGACAGCCGCTGCTGTGGCTGGGGGGCGGAGCACTTGGTAGCGCTGATGCGGTAAAAAAACTGGCGGATGCAGGAGTGACGGTTATCTCCAGCACCCACGCGCGCGGCGTGCTGCCGGACAGCCATCGCGCCAGCCTGCGGGCGTTTCATAACTCGCCGTCAGTTGAGGCGTTGATCGCCCAGTGCGACTTTACGCTGGTCGCTGGCTCACGCCTGCGCAGCAACGAAACCCGCTCGTGGACGCTTGAATTACCGCATCCCCGCGTCCAGATTGATATCGACCCCGCGGCGGCGAGCCGCAACTATCTGATGGACACAACCCTTGTGGCCGACTGCGCGGCGCTGTTAACCGCGCTGGCGGCTAAAGCGCAGGGGCGTGAATGGGGCGATGCGCAGTGGGATACGCAGGTGCAGCAGGCGCTGGCGAAAGCCGTTGCGGGACTGCGTGAGCAGTGCGGTGCTTATGCGAAGCTCAACGACGCCATCGAGAACGCGCTGCCGCAAGATGGCCTGCTGGTTCGTGATATCACCGTTTCCGGAAGCCTGTGGGGCAGCCGTTTGTTCCGCGCCAACGGACCGCTGATGAACATTCACTCGCTGGCAGGCGCCATCGGCATGGGGCTACCGATGGCGATTGGCACGGCGATTGCCAACCCGCAACGCAAAGTGGTGGGGCTGGTGGGTGATGGTGGCGTAAGCCTGAATCTGGGCGAGATGGCAACGCTGGCGCAGGAGAAGGCCAACGTGACGCTGCTGGTGATGAACGACGGCGGTTACGGCGTCATGCGCGGCATTCAGGACAAGTATTTCGGCGGGCGTCAGTATTATAACGAGCTGCATACCCCGGACTTTACGCAGCTGGCGCATGCGATGGGGTTACAGGCGTGGAGCGTCGAACGGGCGGAGGATTTTGACGCGGTGATGACCGAAGCGCTTGCCATGCCAGGACCGTCGGTAGTGGAAGTGCGGATGGGACAGATTGGCGCGCTTAAGTTTGCCGGGCCGCCGCAGAAGACGTTGTACTAAACGTGTTTACCCTCACTCGCGCCCTCTCCCTTAGGGAAAAGGGCGGGTGAGGGGCTTAATCAGAACACGTTAAATGGGTATTCCACGTACGCGCGGATCTCATCCCCGCCCACGTTATAGTCGCTGGCGTTGCTGGACACGCGCAGGACGGAGTAACGGAGTTTCAGTTTCAGATCTTTAGCCGGGCCGTCCTGCACCTGATACTGGATCTGGTTAAACCACTCATGCTCTTTACCGTTGCTGGTTTCAGAGGTCTTGATGTTGTCGCCACGCACGTAAGCTGTGGTCCAGCTCAGGCCCGGTAAACCTAGACCGCCGAAGTCCAGTGCGTAAGAAGCCTGCCATGAGCGCTCATCTTCGCCGTTGAAATCAGACCAGTAAGAGTTCGCCAGCCAGATGGTATTGCCGCCGTCACCTACGCCACCCTGATCGCGATAGCTGCCATAGTGATAGCCGGTGCTGCCGCTGCTCTGCTGATACGCCACCTTGAAGGTATGAATATCCCAGATGTAGCTTGCCGCCAGGCTCCAGATGCTATTGCTGCGTCCGGTATCAAGGCTGTCTGCGTAGCGCTGATCCAGGCGTGAGTTATAGCCGTTGAAATCGAGCACCAGCTGTTGCCCGGTGCTGAACGGCTGTTTGAAGTTCATTCCCAGGTACTGCTTGTTCATCACCTCTTCCACATGAGAGGCATACAGCGCACCGCTGAACTGGTCGTTGAACTGGTAGCTCGCACCGCCGAAGGAGAGGCTCTTCAGGCCGCTGTCGTGGCGGTCGTCACTTTTGCGCTGCTCATCGGTGAAGTAACCGGCGTTCACTTCCAGACCCGCGATCTCTTTTGAGGTCAGCATGGTGCCGGTAAAGCTTTCAAACAGCAGACGGGAATTGTCGGCATTAACAATCGGTAATTCCGGACGCTGGTTACCGTAGCTCAGCACGGTATTGGAAATACGCATTTTTGCTGTGGCGCCAAATTTCGCCAGATCGGATTTAGCCCGGCCATCGTCTTCCTGTTTAAAGAAGTCAATGCCGCCCGCGCCGCTCTTTCCACGACCGCCGTCCAGACGCACGCCATACTGGGCAATGCCGTCCACACCAAAGCCAACCAGCCCTTCGGTATAGCCGGATTCAAACGTGGCAACGATACCCTGACCCCATTCGGCTTTGTCCTGCTGGCCCTGATGATAATCACGGCTGATATACGCATTGCGTAAAAACAGGTTTAAATGGCTGTCATCAACAAACCCTTTGCTGTCGGATTGCTGGCTTGCAACGGCGGGTAATGCGGCGAATAAACTTAACGCAATTAATGATAATTCTTTTTTCACGGAGGGAACGTCTCTGTCTTAATATTGTAAATTGAATTACTGCGAGCTCGATAATTACCCGAATGGTAAATGATTGCAATAATTATGTGACGAGACGTTTCAGGGCAATAAGCCAGTGTTTGCGCGGCTTAGAAAGGTACTCAAGTGCTATTACCGATATGTGCGGTTAAATTAACAATTCATGCGAAATAAAAAGGAGGCAAATATGCCTCCTTCTGAATTATTTAATTCCGTCTGCGGCCATACGGTCGCGAATATGCTGTGCGCGCTCTTCTGACGCCGGGTGGTCATCAAACATGGAGCTCTGGCGACCGGCTTCCAGTTTGGCCAGTTTTTCGAAGCTGGTGGCTAAACCTGATGGATTAATGCCGCGTTTGCGCAACAGATCGTAGGAGTAGTCATCCGCTTCGGATTCCTGACGCTGCGAGAACTGAGAGTTAACCAGTTTTTCACCCACATCGCCAAGCTGCGACTGTGACAGGCTGCCGACGATACCGCCCGTAGACGCCGCCGCGGCGCGGATGGCGTTAGTGCCTAACGCAACCTGCATGCCTTTCTTCACGTGGCCAAGTGCAACGTGGCCCATTTCATGGCCGATAACCGCTTCAACTTCGTTGTCGGTCATCATATCCATCAGCCCGCTGTAAACGCGGATGCAGCCGTTCGCCATCGCGAAGGCGTTTACATCTTTGGCCATGTACACCTTATAGTTCACCGGCTGGCCGTTAATGTTATCACCCAGCGCGGAGGCTATCTTATTCAGACGCTGCGTGTAGGTACTATTGGCCGGGGCAAGCGTGGCTTTTCCGTCCATATCTTTACAGGCCTGGTCGCTCAGCGCTTTAACCTGTGCGTCGCTCAGGGAGTAGGCCTGAAAGGCTTCTGCGCCTGAGGACATCAGGCCGTTAGAATCCATATTCTGACAGCCGCTCAGCAGGAGCGTTGTACCCAGGGCCAGCACTATTGCACGCATTTTCATGATGTCGCTTCCGTACTCGTTAATCTGAATAAAATCTGAAAAGTGCACCGGCGACGAAGCCGGGGTCGGGCTAAGTATAAGGAATATCTACGGGGCCGGGCGAGCAGATTGCGCAACATGCGAGCATGATCCAGAGATTTCTTAAGCTGCAAAAGAATGCTCCATGTACATGACATGCCGCTTGGGTTACATTGTTGGCACTTTTTTCCGGCGTAGCCCAAAACGCGCTGTCGTCAAGGGCATGGCCTTTAACAGTCCGATCTGGAGTTAAAATGTCCTCACGTAAAGAGCTTGCTAATGCTATTCGTGCGCTGAGCATGGACGCAGTACAGAAAGCCAAATCCGGCCACCCGGGCGCCCCTATGGGGATGGCTGATATCGCCGAAGTCCTGTGGCGCGATTTCCTGAACCATAACCCGCAGAACCCTTCCTGGGCTGACCGCGACCGTTTCGTGCTGTCTAATGGCCACGGCTCAATGCTGATCTATAGCCTGCTGCACCTCACTGGCTACGATCTGCCAATTGAAGAGCTGAAAAACTTCCGCCAGCTGCACTCCAAAACGCCAGGTCACCCGGAAGTGGGTTACACCGCAGGTGTAGAAACCACCACCGGCCCGCTGGGTCAGGGTATTGCTAACGCGGTGGGTATGGCGATTGCCGAGAAAACCCTGGCCGCGCAGTTCAACCGTCCAGGCCATGACATTGTTGACCACTTCACCTACGCATTCATGGGCGACGGCTGCATGATGGAAGGCATTTCTCACGAAGTGTGCTCCCTGGCAGGTACCCTGAAGCTGGGCAAACTGGTTGCGTTCTATGACGACAACGGCATCTCCATCGACGGTCACGTTGAAGGCTGGTTCACTGACGACACCGCGAAGCGTTTCGAAGCTTACGGCTGGCACGTTGTGCGTGGCGTTGACGGTCACGATGCTGACTCGATTAAACGTGCAGTAGAAGAAGCGCGCGCTGTGACGGACAAGCCGTCACTGCTGATGTGCAAAACCATCATTGGTTTCGGTTCCCCGAACAAAGCGGGTACCCACGATTCCCACGGTGCGCCACTGGGCGACGCGGAAATCGCTCTGACGCGCGAAGCGCTGGGCTGGAAATATCCTGCTTTCGAAATCCCATCTGAAATTTACGCGCAGTGGGATGCTAAAGAAGTGGGTCAGGCGAAAGAATCCGCATGGAACGAGAAGTTCGCTGCCTATGCGAAAGCCTTCCCACAGGAAGCGGCTGAATTTACCCGTCGTATGAAGGGTGACATGCCGTCTGACTTCGACGCCAAAGCGAACGAGTTCATTGCTAAACTGCAGGCGAACCCATCCAAAATCGCCAGCCGTAAAGCCTCTCAGAATGCGATTGAAGCGTTCGGTCCGCTGCTGCCAGAATTCCTGGGCGGCTCCGCTGACCTGGCGCCATCTAACCTGACAATCTGGTCTGGTTCTAAAGCAATCAACGAAGACACTGCCGGTAACTACATCCACTACGGTGTGCGTGAATTCGGTATGACTGCGATTGCGAACGGTATCTCCCTGCACGGTGGTTTCCTGCCGTACACCTCTACCTTCCTGATGTTTGTCGAGTACGCGCGTAACGCCGTGCGTATGGCTGCGCTGATGAAACAGCGTCAGGTGATGGTCTACACCCACGACTCCATCGGTCTGGGCGAAGATGGTCCAACTCACCAGCCGGTAGAGCAGGTGGCTTCCCTGCGCGTGACGCCAAACATGAGCACATGGCGTCCATGTGACCAGGTTGAGTCCGCCGTGGCGTGGAAATACGGTGTTGAGCGTCAGGACGGCCCAACCGCACTGATCCTCTCCCGTCAGAACCTGGCACAGCAGGAGCGTACTCCAGAGCAGCTGGCGAACATCGCCCGTGGTGGTTACGTGCTGAAAGATTGCGCGGGTCAGCCAGAGCTGATCTTCATCGCGACCGGTTCTGAAGTTGAGCTGGCTGTTGCCGCATGGGAAAAACTGTCTGCCGAAGGCGTTAAAGCGCGCGTGGTTTCCATGCCGTCTACCGATGCGTTCGACAAGCAGGATGCCGCCTACCGCGAATCCGTACTGCCTAAAGCCGTTACCGCGCGCGTGGCAGTAGAAGCAGGTATCGCTGACTACTGGTTCAAATATGTGGGCCTGAACGGCGCCATCGTCGGCATGACCACCTTTGGTGAATCTGCTCCGGCAGAGCTGCTGTTCGAAGAGTTCGGCTTCACCGTTGAAAACGTTGTCGCGAAAGCAAAAGAACTGCTGTAATCGTTTGTAGGGTAGGGGCGCGAGCCCCTGTCCGTGCTCTCACTGAGAAGAGGGCACAAACACCCTAAACGGTAACCTTTGGGTTACCGTTTTGTTTCTTTCACGCTATCCGCTTTATATGTCCACTATTCCTCAAACATGTAACGTTTCTGTGAATTATTCCATCCAAAATGTGACGCAAGTCATATAGCGCGCTTATTGCTCTGGACAGACATTCCTTTTATTCCCTGATTCGCTTATTCTAGCTGAAGCGTTTCAGTCGATTAAATGTTCGACAATTGACCAATCAATCGCAGTTTGTGACAGCAAGGATTCCCCTTCGGGCGTAGCTGGATTACTCTTTCAGCCACCTCAAACTCAGGGATAGCTTTGCAGGAGATCTATGACCGTACGCGTAGCGATTAATGGCTTCGGTCGCATCGGGCGTAACGTGGTTCGTGCTTTATATGAATCCGGGCGTCGGGCGGAAATAACCGTGGTGGCTATCAACGAACTGGCGGATGCTGCGGGCATGGCGCATTTGTTGAAATATGACACCAGCCACGGACGCTTTGCCTGGGATGTTCGCCAGGAAAGAGATCAGCTGTTTGTCGGCGACGATGCCATCCGCGTGCTGCATGAGAGCAGTATTGCCGGGCTACCGTGGCGTGAACTGGGTGTGGATATCGTACTTGACTGTACTGGCGTATACGGTAACCGCGAGCATGGCGAAGCGCATCTGACAGCAGGTGCGAAAAAAGTCCTGTTTTCCCATCCTGGCAGCAACGACCTCGACGCGACCGTCGTATTTGGCGTGAATCAGCATGAGCTGCAAGCCGAACACCGCATTGTTTCCAACGCCTCCTGCACCACCAACTGCATTATTCCGGTCATCAAACTGTTAGACGATGCGTATGGCATTGAATCCGGCACCGTAACCACGATTCATTCAGCGATGCACGATCAGCAGGTGATTGACGCCTATCATCCGGACTTACGACGCACGCGAGCCGCGAGCCAGTCAATCATTCCGGTGGACACAAAACTGGCGGCAGGTATCACCCGTTTTTTCCCGCAGTTTAACGATCGTTTTGAAGCAATTGCCGTACGTGTACCGACGATTAACGTCACCGCAATTGACCTGAGCGTGACGGTGAAAAAACCGGTAAAAGCCTGTGAAGTCAACCTGTTGCTGCAAAAAGCGGCACAGGGGGCATTTCATGGTATAGTTGACTATACGGAATTACCGTTGGTCTCAGTAGATTTTAACCACGACCCGCACAGCGCCATTGTCGATGGCACTCAAACGCGCGTCAGTGGCGCACACCTTATCAAGACGCTGGTCTGGTGTGATAACGAATGGGGCTTTGCTAACCGAATGCTCGACACCACGTTAGCAATGGCCGCTCAAGGTTTCAGGTAAGACGCATCGTGCGTCTGCAAAACTTTAAGAATCAACGAGAGGATTCACCATGTCTGTAATTAAGATGACCGATCTGGATCTGGCTGGTAAACGCGTTTTCATCCGTGCTGATCTGAACGTACCGGTTAAAGATGGCAAAGTGACCAGCGACGCGCGTATCCGTGCATCTCTGCCAACCATCGAACTGGCTCTGAAGCAGGGCGCTAAAGTGATGGTGACCTCCCACCTGGGTCGTCCAACTGAAGGCGAGTACAATGAAGAGTTCTCTCTGCTGCCAGTTGTTAATTACCTGAAAGACAAACTGTCCAACCCGGTTCGCCTGGTAAAAGATTACCTGGACGGCGTAGACATCGCTGCCGGTGAACTGGTTGTTCTGGAAAACGTTCGCTTCAACAAAGGCGAAAAGAAAGACGACGAAGCGCTGTCCAAAAAATACGCTGCACTGTGTGACGTATTCGTGATGGATGCCTTCGGTACTGCTCACCGTGCGCAGGCTTCAACCCACGGTATCGGTAAATTCGCAGACGTCGCGTGTGCCGGTCCTCTGCTGGCTGCTGAGCTGGACGCACTGGGTAAAGCGCTGAAAGAACCTGCTCGTCCAATGGTTGCAATCGTTGGTGGTTCTAAAGTTTCTACCAAACTGACAGTACTGGATTCCCTGTCTAAAATCGCTGACCAGCTGATCGTTGGCGGTGGTATCGCGAACACCTTCGTGGCGGCACAAGGCCATAACGTCGGTAAATCCCTGTACGAAGCGGATCTGGTTGACGAAGCAAAACGTCTGCTGACCACCTGCGATATCCCGGTTCCAACGGATGTTCGCGTCGCGACTGAGTTCTCTGAAACAGCGGCTGCGACCCTGAAATCTGTTAACGACATCAAAGATGATGAGCAGATTCTGGACCTGGGCGACGTTTCTGCACAGAAACTGGCTGAAATCCTGAAAAACGCAAAAACTATCCTGTGGAATGGTCCTGTTGGCGTGTTCGAATTCCCGAACTTCCGCAAAGGTACTGAAATCGTTGCTAACGCTATCGCAGACAGCGAAGCGTTCTCTATCGCAGGCGGCGGTGATACGCTGGCAGCAATCGACATGTTCGGTATTTCTGACAAGATCTCCTACATCTCCACTGGTGGCGGCGCATTCCTCGAGTTCGTGGAAGGCAAAGTACTGCCAGCAGTAGCAATGCTCGAAGAGCGCGCTAAGAAGTAAGCCATTCAAGGGCAGGGAAACCTGCCCAATTTTCAGCGCGCTTTAAGAGCTCGCACCTTTTCTAACGGCCGAAGATACAGGACTAAGCAACATGTCTAAAATTTTTGATTTCGTAAAACCTGGCGTGATCACTGGTGATGACGTTCAGAAAGTGTTCCAGGTAGCTAAAGAAAACAACTTCGCTCTGCCAGCAGTTAACTGCGTTGGTACCGACTCCATTAACGCCGTACTGGAAGCTGCTGCAAAAGTTAAAGCACCGGTTATCGTTCAGTTCTCTAACGGTGGCGCAGCATTCATCGCTGGTAAAGGCGTGAAAACTGACGTTCCTCAGGGCGCGGCAATCCTGGGCGCAATCTCTGGTGCGCACCATGTACACCAGATGGCTGAACACTACGGTGTTCCGGTTATCCTGCACACTGACCACTGCGCGAAGAAACTGCTGCCGTGGATCGACGGTCTGCTGGACGCGGGTGAAAAACACTTCGCAGCGACCGGTAAGCCACTGTTCTCTTCTCACATGATCGACCTGTCTGAAGAGTCCCTGCACGAAAACATCGAAATCTGCTCTAAGTACCTGGCGCGCATGGCCAAAATGGACATGACCCTGGAAATCGAACTGGGTTGCACCGGTGGTGAAGAAGACGGCGTGGACAACAGCCACATGGACGCTTCTGCACTGTACACCCAGCCAGAAGACGTTGATTACGCTTACACCGAGCTGAGCAAAATCAGCCCACGCTTCACCATCGCAGCGTCCTTCGGTAACGTACACGGCGTTTACAAACCAGGTAACGTGGTTCTGACCCCAACTATCCTGCGTGATTCTCAGGAATACGTTTCTAAGAAACACAACCTGCCGCACAACAGCCTGAACTTCGTCTTCCATGGCGGTTCTGGTTCTTCTGCTCAGGAAATCAAAGACTCCGTAAGCTACGGCGTAGTGAAAATGAACATCGATACCGACACCCAGTGGGCAACATGGGACGGTATCCTGCAGTACTACAAAACGAACGAAGCTTACCTGCAGGGCCAGCTGGGTAACCCGAAAGGCGAAGACCAGCCGAACAAGAAATACTACGATCCACGTGTATGGCTGCGTGCTGCGCAGACTTCCATGGTGGCGCGTCTGGAGCAGGCTTTCAAAGAACTGAACGCGGTTGACGTTCTGTAATTTAAGCTCCTCATAGCATCAGAAGGCCCGCGAATGCGGGCCTTTTTTTATGTTTTTTCAATGGTCTGCCCGGCCCGTTTATGTGATCTGTTTGGCAAAACCGGTCCTTTTTGTTTACCCTTTACTGACCTGCCTGTCTCCATGGGGGATGGATTTTGTGTTTTGGGATAACAAAAGGAAGACTAAATGGAACAACTCGATGTTGTAGACAGCATCAATAATGCCGGTAACTGGCTGGTGCGCAACCAGGCGCTGCTGCTGAGCTATGCCGTTAACATCGTCGCGGCGATTGCCATCATCATCGTCGGGATGATCGTGGCGCGTATCGTATCAAACGCCGTAAACCGCGTGATGCTGGCGCGTCACATTGACGCCACTGTGGCTGACTTCCTCTCTGCACTGGTGCGCTACGGTATTATTGCCTTTACGCTGATTGCTGCACTGGGGCGTGTTGGCGTACAGACTGCCTCGGTGATTGCTGTTCTCGGTGCCGCCGGTCTGGCCATTGGTCTGGCGCTGCAGGGGTCGCTCTCGAACCTGGCTGCGGGTGTGTTGCTGGTAACCTTCCGTCCGTTCCGCTCTGGCGAGTACGTTGACCTGGGCGGTATTGCCGGCACCGTACTGCAGGTGCAGATTTTCTCAACCACCCTGCGAACTGTTGATGGCCGTATCGTGGTGGTACCGAACGGGAAAATCATCGCGGGCAACATCATTAACTTTTCCCGCGAGCCGGTGCGTCGTAACGAGCTGATTATCAGCGTGGCGTATGATTCTGATATCGATCAGGTGAAATCGCTGATCGCCAATATCATTGCCTCCGACGATCGTATTTTGAAAGATAAAGAGCAGACCGTTCGCCTGAACGAGTTGGGGGCATCCTCCATCAACTTTGTCGTGCGCATCTGGAGCAAAAGCAGCGATCTGCAAAACGTTTACTGGGATGTTCTGGAACGTATCAAACGTGATTTTGATGCCAACGGGATCAGCTTCCCGTATCCACAGATGGACGTGAACCTTAAACGCGAGAAAGAAGCCGAGTAATCCTCTTCCTCAGCAGGCCCGGTGAGCGGCAACGCCACCGGGCCTTTTTATTAGCAATACTAATCACCAATTAATATTATCAATTTCCTCTAATAAGATTCTCGCAGTATAGTCAGCTCCCAGGACAACTTGCTGAGAATTTATTCATGTTATCTTATTATTTTCAAGGTCTTGCATTAGGTGCGGCCATGATCCTTCCCCTTGGCCCGCAGAACGCGTTCGTGATGAACCAGGGCATTCGCCGTCAGTATCATCTCATGATTGCCCTGCTGTGCGCGGTGAGCGATTTGCTGCTGATCTGCGCCGGAATCTTTGGCGGCAGTGCGCTGCTGATGCAGTCTCCCTGGCTTCTGGCGCTGGTGACCTGGGGTGGGGTAGCGTTCCTGCTGTGGTATGGGTTTGGCGCGCTGAAAACGGCAATGAGCAGCAATCTCGAACTGGCGAGCGCCGAGGTCATGAAGCAGGGCCGCTGGAAGATTATCGTCACCATGCTGGCGGTCACCTGGCTCAACCCGCACGTTTATCTGGATACCTTTGTGGTGCTGGGCAGCCTGGGTGGGCAGCTCGACGTTGAGCCAAAACGCTGGTTTGCCCTGGGTACCGTCAGCGCCTCATTCCTGTGGTTCTTCGGTCTCGCGATTCTGGCGGCATGGCTGGCCCCGCGTCTGCGTACCGCTAAAGCCCAGCGGATCATCAACACGCTGGTGGGCGTGGTGATGTGGTTTATCGCCTTTCAGCTGGCAAAAGAGGGGATTCATCATGTTCAGGAATTGCTCAACTAAGCGTTGTCTTATGGACAACTGAGCGAGAGCCGCTAAGCTTGCTGGCATGCGCCCTGTTGTTGGGCACTCTTCGCAACATGGAGGAATGACAGTGAAGTTTAAAGTGATGGCCCTGGCGGCATTAGTGAGTTTAGGTGCGGTGTCGGTGCAGGCAAGTGAATTGCCTGATGGCCCGCACATCGTCACTTCAGGCACCGCAAGCGTGGATGCGGTACCCGATGTTGCAACGCTGGCAATTGAAGTGAACGTGGCCGCGAAAGATGCCGCTTCTGCCAAGAAGCAGGCTGACGATCGTGTTGCGCAATATCTCTCTTTCCTGGAGCAGAACGGTGTCGCTAAAAAAGACATCAGCTCTGCCAACCTGCGTACCCAGCCTGATTACGACTACCAGAACGGTAAAAGCATCCTGAAAGGCTACCGTGCCGTGCGCACCGTTGAAGTGACCGTGCGTCAGCTCGATAAACTGAACTCGCTGCTGGATGGCGCGCTGAAAGCGGGTCTGAACGAAATTCGTTCCGTCTCACTGGGCGTTGCGCAACCGGAAAAATACAAAGACCAGGCGCGTAAAGCCGCCATTGATGATGCAATCCATCAGGCGCAACAGCTGGCGTCCGGGTTCAACAGTAAGCTCGGTCCGGTATACAGCGTGCGTTACCACGTCTCAAATTATCAGCCAAGCCCGATGGTGCGGATGATGAAGGCCGACGCGGCACCGGTGTCTGCTCAGGAAACTTATGAGCAGCCGACGATTCAGTTCGACGATCAGGTTGATGTGGTATTCCAGCTGCAGCCGACCCAAAGTCAGCAGACTGAGCCGGCAAAAGCGCAGTAATCTGTCTTCACAATTCCCCTCTCCCGTCAGGAGAGGGGAATTGTTCCTTAATCCTGTCTCAACACCTTATGCCCATACGCCAGCAGCGCGTCGGTGACGTTGCGCATCATGCGGCTTTCTGGCGCAAAACGGTGCCAGTAGAGCATCCGGCGCTGATACAGCCCCGGCGTTAAGTCAATCAGCTCACCGCTTTTCAACTCTTTCTCTATCTGCAGGTGCGGGATCATACAGCAGGTCGTGCCCTGACGTGCGAGCTGCACAAACGCTTCAGACGAGTTCACGATATGACATGGCACGCTGCCCGGCGGCAGATCGAAGTTTTGCTGCAGGAAGGCCTGATGCATATCGTCCAGATGGTCGAACGCTACCGCAGGGGCTTTCAGCAGCGCGGCGCGGGTGACGCCGTTCGGGAAGTAGCGCTCGGCAAACGCTTTTGAGCCGACAAACAGATAGTCCAGTGCGCCCAGCTGATCGACAAGACAGCTCGGCAGCGCCTGAGGCTGGATACTGACCGCCCCAACCACTTCACCGCGACGCAGGCGCTCCTGCGTACGGGTTTCATCTTCAACCTGCAGATTCAGGCGAATCGGGGAGTCCGCTAACACCGGCGCAAGGGCCGGCAACAGCCAGGTTGCCAGACTGTCGGCGTTCACCGCCAGCGAGAGCAGCAGCGGCGTTGAGCCGGTCTGTTCGTCACCCAGCCACTCATCTTCGAGCAGTTCAACCTGGCGCAGCAGGGCGAGGAGCTTTTGCCCTTGCTCCGTTGGACGCGGTGGAACAGTACGTACCAGCAGAGGCTGCCCGAACATGTTTTCCAGCTGCTTGATGCGTTGTGATACGGCGGACTGAGTGATACAAAGCTTTTGCGCTGCGCGCTCAAAACCGCGTTCACGAATAACTGCATCAAGTGCCTGTAGTGTTCTGTAGTCCGGACGTTTCATTGCTCTGGCTGACTCCTTAATTTTGCTTAATCTGCACTATGACACAATTTTCCCTTCGTGGCAGACGAAATCCATCCGACGTGTTCTATAATGCGGCCTACGTTTTCACACCACAGGCTAAACGATCATGACGCAGGATGAACTGAAAAAAGCAGTAGGATGGGCCGCTCTCCAGTATGTGCAACCGGGTACCATTGTCGGTGTTGGTACGGGCTCGACGGCGGCACACTTTATCGATGCGCTGGGCACGATGAAAGGGCAGATCGAGGGTGCAGTTTCCAGCTCCGACGCTTCCACGGAAAAGCTGAAAAGCCTTGGCATCACCGTTTTCGATCTGAATGAAGTTGACCGTCTTGGCATCTACGTTGATGGCGCGGATGAAATCAACGGCCATATGCAGATGATCAAAGGCGGCGGTGCGGCGCTGACGCGTGAAAAAATCATCGCCTCCGTGGCGGATAAATTCATCTGTATCGCCGATGCGTCAAAGCAGGTTGATATCCTGGGTAAATTCCCGCTGCCGGTAGAAGTGATCCCAATGGCGCGTAGCGCTGTGGCGCGTGAACTGGTGAGACTGGGTGGACGCCCGGAATATCGTCAGGGCGTCATCACTGATAACGGCAACGTGATCCTCGACGTTCACGGTCTGGAAATTCTCGACGCCATTGCGCTGGAAAATGCCATTAACGGTATTCCAGGCGTAGTGACTGTAGGGTTATTCGCCAACCGTGGCGCGGATGTCGCGCTGATCGGCACGGCAGATGGCGTGCAAACCATCGTAAAATGATCTGATGGGGGGAGCCCTCCCCCCGCTAAAAAAATTTTGAAAAGCTAAATTCGGTGACTTGTGTCACGCTTTTTACCTCTCGTTTGCCGATCCTGCCGCATTCGCAAATTTCTACAGCATTTTCCTCTGTCATTTTGCTCTGTATGACTTTTCTTCAGAGTGCCGACGCAAACGTTCATATTGCTGCAATAGTTTTTTTTGATATGTTGGCTACGGCGGATTTAAATCCAGCACAACATCAGTTCAGACAAAAACAGGGTCGGGTAAGGTAAATGGCAAAGGTATCACTGGAGAAAGACAAGATTAAATTCCTGCTGGTTGAGGGCGTGCATCAGAAAGCGCTTGATAGCCTTCGTGCAGCAGGTTACACCAACATCGAATTTCACAAAGGCGCGCTGGACACCGAAGAGCTGAAAGCGTCCATCCGTGATGCCCATTTCATTGGCCTGCGATCCCGTACCCAACTGACTGAAGACGTGATTGCCGCGGCGGAAAAGTTGGTTGCCATCGGCTGTTTCTGCATCGGTACCAACCAGGTTGACCTGAATGCCGCCGCAAAACGCGGTGTGCCTGTCTTTAACGCCCCGTTCTCCAACACCCGTTCCGTGGCGGAGTTAGTGATTGGCGAGCTGCTGCTGTTGCTGCGTGGTATTCCGGAAGCTAACGCCAAAGCGCACCGCGGCGTGTGGAACAAACTGGCTGCGGGTTCATACGAAGCCCGTGGTAAAAAACTCGGTATCATCGGCTATGGCCACATCGGTACTCAGCTGGGGATCCTGGCTGAATCCCTGGGGATGCATGTCTATTTTTATGATATCGAAAGCAAACTGCCGCTGGGCAACGCCACTCAGGTTCAACACCTCTCTGACCTGCTGAACATGAGCGACGTGGTCAGCCTGCACGTGCCGGAAAATGCGTCGACGAAGAACATGATGGGTGCTGAGGAACTGGCGCTGATGAAGCCAGGTTCACTGCTGATCAACGCCGCGCGCGGTACGGTTGTCGACATCCCGGCGCTGTGCGATGCGCTGAAGCGTAAGCATCTGGCGGGGGCGGCAATTGACGTCTTCCCAACTGAGCCTGCTACCAACAGCGATCCGTTCACCTCTCCGCTGTGCGAATTCGACAACGTGATCCTGACGCCGCACATCGGCGGCTCGACGCAGGAAGCGCAGGAAAATATCGGTCTGGAAGTCGCGGGCAAGCTGAGCAAATACTCCGACAACGGTTCTACGCTCTCTGCCGTTAACTTCCCGGAAGTGTCTCTGCCGTTGCACGGTGGCCGTCGTCTGCTGCACATCCATGAAAACCGTCCGGGCGTGCTGACTGCGATCAACCAGATCTTTGCCGAGCAGAGCGTCAACATTGCCGCGCAGTATCTGCAAACGAACTCTCAGATGGGTTACGTGGTAATTGATATTGAAGCGGACGAAGATGTAGCGGAAAAAGCGCTGCAGAGCATGAAGGCTATTCCGGGTACCATTCGCGCCCGTCTGCTGTACTGATTCTGTTTCTGTGAGCATAAAGCCGGGTCGCTACCCGGCTTTATTTTACCAGCGCCAGGTTTTGCCCGGCGTCACTACCGCAGGCAGCGGAATATCCCACTTCTCTACCGGCAAGGCTTCCACGCCCTGACAGTCATGTGCGTATCCCACAGGCTGTAAATGATACTGCTGCCAGTTTTGCAGCGTCCTGTCATAAAAACCGCCACCCATCCCTAAGCGCTGACCCTGCTCATCAAATGCAACCAGCGGCGTGATCAGCACATCCAGTTCTGAGAGGGGGAGGACGTCGCGGACGTCGAGTTTTGGTTCGGTGATTTTCAGACGATTCACCACCAGTTCGCTGTGCGGATGGTAGTGTAAAAACAGCAGATTTCCCTGGCTAAACGGATGCAGCACCGGCAGGTACACTCTCTTCCCGGCGCGCCACAGCTGTTCGATCAGCGGTTGAGTATCCAGCTCGCCATCAAACGAGAGGAACAGGGCGACGGTACGCGCCATCACAACAGGGGGATAGGCCATCATACGGGCTGCGCCTTGCTGGGCAAACTGTGCTTGCTGTTCGGGAGTTAACGCACGACGGCGTTGACGCATGAGCTGACGGATGTCCTGGCGTGAGGAAGAGACTTCAGGGAGTTGGGTCATGGTAATCGGTAGAAGAAAAAGAGAGGGAATCTCCGAGATGCCGCCGCAGGCTGTAACCCTTGAACCCTTGGTTCAAGGTGAATGTGTCGTCATAGTTTTAAGGCTTCTCGGACGAACCGAGCATGCTCACCAACCATGGAGCGCCACATTCTTGTGGTATGAAATATCGGCTCAGGGGACTGGCCCGCTTGCGAACATCTCAGAGAAATTTTGTCTTCACAGTTACTCTACCATAGTCAACTGAGAAGTGTTATTCAAACTTTGGTCCCGGTCTTTCGGGATTGCGACCTTGATCAAGCAATGCCTGTTCTATGGTCTGCTGGAGCATTTTAATGCGCTGCTCCATGCTTGCCGCGTAATCGCGGGTCTTCGCTTTTTCCTGAGTCAGTTCATAACTGATGTTCAACGCGGCGATGAAAACCAGCTGCTCAGTATTTGTGACTCTAGTGCGTTCTTTGAGATCTTGCAACCGCTGATTCAAATCGTCCGCAGCCTGATTCAAGGCATCCCTTTGTTCAGGCGGACAATTCACTCGCAGTGAACGGCCAAAAATCTGGAGATCGACGGGTTGTGCAGACATGCCACCTTCCTGCTGATTGACTGCGCTGCCTTCGCTTACTGCCCCGGGGGGTGCGAAGGGGCGACACTATAGCTACCCTGATGTGAAGATACAAGCCCTTTTCTGGTATCACCAGGGTCCAAAGTGGTAGCATATCATGAATATTCCTCCCAACGATGACGAATGCGCATGTCTATACAGAACGAAATGCCTGGTTACAAGGATTTAAACCAGTTACTGAACCAGCAGGGAGTCGGTTTAACCTCTGCGGAAATGCACGGTCTGATCAGTGGCATGCTGTGCGGCGGAAACAGCGACAGCTCATGGCAGCCGCTGATCCACGACCTGACGAACGAAGGGCTGGCGTTTGGTCACGAGCTGGCGGAAGCCGTGCGTAAAATGCACTCCGCGATCAGCGATTCGCTGGAAGACGATGGCTTCCTTTTTCAGCTTTATCTGCCTGAAGGCGATGACGTCAGCGTCTTCGATCGTGCCGATGCGCTCGCAGGTTGGGTCAACCACTACCTGTTGGGGCTGGGCGTCACGCAGCCGAAACTCGATAAAGTGACCGGCGAAGCGGGTGAGGCTATCGACGATCTGCGTAACATTGCGCAGTTGGGCTACGATGAAGACGAAGACCAGGAAGAGCTGGAAATGTCTCTCGAAGAGATCATCGAATACGTTCGCGTTGCTGCTTTGCTGTGCCACGACCACTTTACGCGTTCGCAGCCGACCGCGCCGGAAGTCCGCAAGCCAACCTTACATTAAGAAAAATAACGCACAGGAGGGTGTCATGGTTATCTCAAATCAAGAGTATTCGCGCCGTCGTCAGGCGCTGCTGGCCAATATGCAGCCGGGCAGCGCCGCGCTGATTTTTGCTGCGCCAGAAGTGACGCGCAGCGCCGACAGCGAATACCCCTATCGCCAGAGCAGCGATTTCTGGTACTTCACCGGCTTCAACGAGCCGGAAGCGGTACTGGTGCTGATTAAGAGTAATGACACCCACAACCACAGCGTGATTTTTAACCGCGTACGCGATCTCACTGCCGAAATCTGGTTCGGCCGCCGCTTAGGGCAAGAGGCTGCGCCAGAGAAGCTGGGGGTGGATCGGGCGCTGGCATTCAGTGAGATCAACCAGCAGCTCTATCAACTGCTCAATGGCCTGGATGTGCTTTACCACGCGCAGGGCGAGTATGCGTATGCCGATGAGATTGTCTTTACCGCTCTGGATAAGCTGCGCAAAGGTTCGAGGCAGAATCTGTCCGCGCCGGCCACCCTGACGGACTGGCGTCCGGTGGTGCATGAGATGCGTCTGTTCAAATCGCCGGAAGAGCTGGACGTGATGCGCCGCGCGGGTGAAATCAGCGCGCTGGCGCACACCCGTGCCATGGAGAAATGCCGCCCGGGAATGTTTGAATACCAGCTGGAAGGGGAGATTCATCACGAATTTAACCGCCACGGCGCGCGTTATCCTTCTTACAACACCATTGTCGGCGGCGGTGAAAACGGCTGCATTCTGCACTACACCGAAAACGAAAGTGCGCTGCGCGACGGCGATCTGGTGTTGATTGACGCCGGATGCGAATTCCAGGGGTATGCGGGCGATATTACCCGTACGTTCCCGGTGAACGGTAAATTCACCCCCGCACAGCGCGCGGTGTATGACATCGTCCTCGAATCGCTCGAGACGGCGCTCAGGCTGTACCGTCCAGGCACGTCTATTCAGGAAGTGACTGGCGAAGTGGTGCGCATCATGATCACCGGCCTGGTGAAGCTCGGTATCCTGAAAGGCGACGTGGATACCCTGATTACCGAGAACGCGCATCGTCCGTATTTTATGCACGGCCTGAGCCACTGGCTGGGGCTGGATGTGCATGACGTGGGAGCATACGGTGCCGATCGTTCCCGCGTGCTTGAGCCAGGCATGGTATTAACCGTTGAGCCGGGGCTGTATATCGCGCCGGATGCCGACGTGCCGGAAGCATACCGTGGGATTGGCATTCGTATCGAAGACGACATCGTCATTACCGAAACCGGCAACGAAAACCTGACCGCCAGCGTCGTGAAAAATGCTGACGATATCGAGGCGCTGATGGCAGCGGCACGCGTATGAGCGTGATTATCGTTGGCGGCGGGATGACCGGAGCCACGCTGGCACTGGCCATCTCGCATTTTACGCAGGGAAAACTGCCGGTGCATCTGGTGGAGGCCGTTGCGCCAGAGGCCTCTGATCACCCCGGTTTTGATGCCCGCGCCATTGCACTGGCGCAGGGTACCTGTCAGCAACTCTCACGCATTGGCATCTGGCAGGCGATAGCCGACTGTGCGACGGCGATTAACACCGTTCACGTCAGCGATCGCGGTCATGCCGGTTTCGTTACCCTGGATGCGCATGATTACCGTATAGATGCGCTGGGCCGGGTTGTGGAGCTGCACGACGTCGGGTTACGCCTGTTCCGCCTGCTTAAGGATGCGCCAGGCGTGACTCTGCATTGCCCGGCGCGTGTGGCCAGTTTTAGCCGCAGTGACGCGTCGGTCAACGTGGTGCTGGATAACGGTACCGTCCTTGAAGGCCAGCTTCTGGTAGCGGCAAACGGTTCGCGCTCTTCGCTCGGCACGCAGTGCGGTGTGGAGTGGCGACAACAGCCCTACGGGCAGGTGGCCGTCATTGCTAACGTTTCGACAGCGGGCGCTCACAACGGCCGCGCTTTTGAGCGTTTCACCCAGCATGGCCCGCTGGCGATGCTGCCTATGTCCCACGATCGCAGTTCGTTGGTGTGGTGCCATCCGCAGGACAACGCGGCTGAGATACAGACCTGGTCTGACGAACGTTTTTGTACCGAGCTGCAAAAAGCCTTTGGCTGGCGGCTGGGACGTATTACCCACGCGGGAAAGCGGAGCGTATACCCGTTGTCGCTGACCACCGCCTCGCAGTCTATCTCCCATCGCATGGCGCTGGTCGGCAATGCCGCGCAGACATTGCATCCCATCGCCGGGCAGGGGTTTAACCTCGGGCTTCGCGACGTGATGAGCCTGGCAGAAACGCTTTCGCAGGCGTGGAGCGAGCAAAAAGACTGTGGTGCCTGGTCGGTGCTCAGCCATTACCAGAAGCGACGCCGGGCAGATAAAGAGGCGACGATTGGTGTGACGGATGGTCTGGTGCACCTGTTTGCCAATCGCTGGGCACCCCTGGTTGCAGGCCGCAATCTTGGGCTGATGGCGATGGAATTATTCATTCCGGCACGTGACGTGCTGGCGCAGCGGACTCTTGGTTGGGTCGCGCGTTAAGGAGTTATCACCGTGCAAAATGTTGATGTCGCCATCGTTGGCGGCGGAATGGTAGGACTGGCGCTGGCCTGTGGTTTACAGGGCAGCGGCCTGCGCGTTGCGGTACTGGAGCAAAACGTGCCTCAGCCTGTCGCGCAGAACGCGCCGCCGGAACTGCGCGTCTCGGCAATCAATGCGGCCAGTGAAAAGTTGCTGACGCACCTTGGCGTCTGGTCAGAGATCGTGGCGCAGCGTGCCAGCTGTTATCACGGCATGGAAGTGTGGGACAAAGACAGCTTTGGTCATATCGCGTTTGATGATGAAAGCATGGGCTACAGCCATCTGGGACACATCATCGAAAATGCCGTTATTCACCATGCTCTGTGGCAAAAAGCGCAGTCCTGCAGCGATGTCACGCTGCTGGCACCGGCGCAAATCCAGCAGGTTGCCTGGGGAGAAAACGACGCCTTTATCACCCTGCAAAGTGGTGACATGCTGACCGCGCGACTGGTTGTGGGCGCTGACGGTGCCAACTCCTGGCTGCGTAACAAGGCGGATATTCCGCTGACGTTCTGGGACTATCGACATCATGCTCTGGTGGCAACGATTCGCACTGAAGAGCCGCACGGTGGGGTGGCGCGCCAAATCTTCCACAATGACGGCATTCTGGCATTCCTGCCGTTGAGCGATCCACATCTGTGTTCGATTGTCTGGTCTCTGGTTCCTGATAAAGCGCAACAGATGCAGGAGGCGACTCCCGAGGCATTCAACCAGGCGCTGTGCGTCGCGTTTGATAACCGTCTTGGGCTATGCACCCTTGAGAGCGAGCGGCTGGTGTTCCCGTTAACCGGACGCTATGCGCGTCAGTTTGCGGCGCACCGTCTGGCGCTGGTGGGTGACGCGGCGCATACGATCCATCCGCTGGCCGGGCAGGGCGTGAACCTTGGCTTTATGGACGCGGCAGAGCTGGTAGAAGAGTTGCGTCGCCTGCATCGCGAAGGCAAAGATATCGGCCAGCATCTCTATCTGCGTCGCTACGAACGCAGCCGTAAGCACAGTGCAGCGGTGATGCTGGCAGGCATGCAGGGTTTCCGTGAGCTGTTTGCCGGCGCGAATCCAGCGAAAAAACTGCTGCGCGACCTCGGCCTTAAACTTGCCGATACCCTTCCGGGCGTAAAACCTCAACTCCTTCGCCAGGCGATGGGTCTTAACGACCTGCCGGACTGGCTGCGCTAATATAGACCCCCGTCACACTTTGTTTTCCCGGCCTCTGCGCCGGGGAAATTCACTCGTTTGAAATAATCTAATTTCACCGCATTTTTCGCATTAGAAAATCTAATCTTACTATTTTTATGTTACGGAAATTCCGCCCGTTTTTCCGCATGAAATATCACCATCTGCTAAATCCTGTTAGAGCAATGTTAATTTTATGCGGGTTTAATCGCAGTTTTCCAGTGAATAACTCTGTAAGCTTTTTCGTGTTTTTAGGTCATAAGCTAATGTGATGACCCGTTTTACCTTATGGTTAATCGCCGGTTTCGGTGGTAAGTTCAGGTAAAAGAGAACGTTTGCGTCGGGGTCCAGAAAGCGATCGCGGCGCCGGGTTTCGTGGCACTGTTCAGGTGTGCGAAACGCAAGACAGCCCTGCTTATTCAACGAGGAAAAGATGGCTCAACAGACTCCTTTGTACGAACAACACGTGTTATGCGGCGCACGCATGGTGGACTTCCATGGCTGGATGATGCCGCTGCACTACGGCTCGCAGATTGATGAGCACCACGCGGTGCGCACCGATGCCGGTATGTTCGACGTGTCACACATGACGATTGTCGACCTGCATGGCAGCCGCACCCGGGAGTTTTTACGTTATCTGCTGGCAAACGACGTCGCCAAACTGAAGACGCCAGGCAAAGCGCTCTACACCGGCATGCTGAATGCCTCCGGCGGCGTAATTGATGACCTCATCGTCTATTACTTCTCTGAAGATTTCTTCCGCCTCGTTGTAAACTCCGCCACCCGCGAAAAAGACCTCTCCTGGATTACCCAACACGCTGAACCTTACGCCATCGACATCACCGTCCGCGATGATCTGTCGCTGATCGCCGTACAGGGGCCGAACGCGCAGTCTAAAGCCGCCTCTCTGTTCAGCGATGAGCAGCGTAAAGCCACCGACGGCATGAAGCCGTTCTTCGGCGTACAGGCGGGCGATCTGTTTATCGCGACCACCGGCTACACCGGTGAAGCGGGCTATGAAATTGCCATGCCGAATGAGAAAGCCGCCGATTTCTGGCGTGCGCTGGTGGAAGCCGGCGTTAAGCCGGCAGGTCTGGGCGCGCGCGATACGCTGCGTCTGGAAGCCGGTATGAACCTCTATGGGCAAGAGATGGATGAAGGCGTGTCACCGCTGGCGGCCAACATGGGCTGGACCATCGCCTGGGAACCGGCTGACCGTGAGTTTATTGGCCGTGAAGCGCTGGAAATGCAGCGTGAAAAGGGCACTGAACAACTGGTAGGCCTGGTGATGACCGAGAAAGGCGTGCTGCGCGGCGAGCTGCCGGTGCGTTTTACAGATGCTGACGGCAACCCGCGTGAAGGCGTGATCACCAGCGGTACCTTCTCCCCGACGCTGGGCTACAGTATTGCACTGGCGCGTGTTCCGGCGGGCATTGGCGAAACGGCAGTGGTGCAAATCCGCAACCGTGAAATGCCGGTCAACGTGACCAAACCGATTTTTGTTCGCGCCGGTAAGCCGGTCGCCTAATCATTTTTATCAGGAGAACTTCAATGAGCAATGTGCCAGCAGAACTGAAATACAGCAAAGAACACGAGTGGCTGCGCAAAGAGGCGGACGGCACTTACACCGTAGGGATCACCGAGCATGCGCAGGAGCTGCTGGGCGACATGGTGTTTGTTGACCTGCCTGAAGTCGGCGCATCCGTGGAAGCAGGCGATGACTGCGCCGTGGCCGAGTCCGTTAAAGCGGCTTCTGATATCTACGCCCCGGTAAGCGGTGAAATTGTTGCCGTGAACGACGCCCTGAGCGACTCCCCGGAGCTGGTGAACAGCGAGCCTTATGAAGGCGGCTGGATCTTCAAGATCAAAGCCAGCGACGAATCGCAGGTCGCCGCGCTGCTGGATGCCACCGCGTACGAAGCGCTGTTAGAAAACGAGTAAGCCTTAACCCTCTCCCCTTTGGGGGGAGGGTAGGGTGGGGGGAACAGACGACACCCTTACCCCAGCCCTTTCCCTCCGGGAGAGGGAGAAAACACATTCACTGCACGTTTCAGGAACCATCGCTCATGACACAGACTTTAAGCCAGCTTGAAAACCGTGGCGCCTTCATTGAACGTCACATTGGGCCGGATGCTCAGCAACAGCAGGAGATGCTGAAGACAGTTGGCGCGGATTCATTAAATGCACTGATCGGCCAGATTGTGCCAAAAGACATCCAGCTTGCCACGCCGCCTCAGGTGGGTGAAGCCACCACTGAATTCGCCGCTCTGGCGGAGCTGAAGGCGATTGCCGGCCTGAACAAGCGCTATAAGTCTTACATTGGCATGGGCTACACCAACGTGCAGTTACCCCCGGTTATTCTGCGTAATATGCTGGAAAATCCGGGCTGGTACACCGCCTACACCCCGTATCAGCCAGAAGTTTCTCAGGGCCGTCTGGAAGCGCTGCTGAACTTCCAGCAGGTTACGCTGGATTTGACCGGCCTGGATATCGCGTCCGCTTCACTGCTGGATGAAGCCACCGCCGCCGCCGAAGCAATGGCAATGGCGAAGCGCGTGAGCAAACTGAAAAATGCCAACCGCTTCTTCGTGGCAGCGGACGTGCATCCGCAAACGCTTGATGTGGTTCGTACCCGTGCCGAAACCTTTGGTTTTGACGTGATTGTCGACGACGCCGACAAAGTCCTCGATCATCAGGATGTGTTTGGCGTGCTGCTGCAACAGGTCGGCACCACCGGTGACGTTCACGACTACAGCGCACTGATTGCTGAGCTGAAAGCCCGCAAAGTGGTTGTCAGCGTCGCGGCTGATTTTATGGCGCTGGTCCTGCTGACGGCTCCAGGTAAACAGGGCGCGGATATTGTTTTCGGTTCTGCACAACGCTTTGGTGTCCCGATGGGCTACGGTGGCCCACATGCGGCGTTCTTTGCCGCAAAAGATGAATTCAAACGCTCCATGCCTGGCCGTATCATCGGCGTTTCAAAAGATGCTGCCGGTAATACCGCGCTGCGCATGGCAATGCAGACTCGCGAGCAGCATATTCGTCGTGAGAAAGCGAACTCCAACATCTGTACCTCGCAGGTCCTGCTGGCCAATATCGCCAGCCTGTACGCTGTCTTCCACGGTCCGGTTGGCCTGAAACGCATTGCCAGCCGTATTCACCGTCTGGCGGATATTCTGGCCTGTGGTCTGCAGCAGAAAGGCCTGAAACTGCGCCACGCCCATTACTTTGACACGCTGTGCGTTGAAGTGGCTGACAAAGCCGCGGTGCTGGCTCGTGCTGACGCGGCAGAGATCAACCTGCGTAGCGATATCCATAACGCGGTAGGCATTACCCTGGATGAAAGCACTACCCGCGAAGATATCGTTAACCTGTTTAACGTCTTGCTGGGCGATGCGCACGGCCTGGATATTGATACGCTCGATAAAGATGTCGCGCTCGACAGCCGCTCTATCCAGGAAAGCATGCTGCGTGATGATGCGATCCTGACTCACCCGGTGTTCAATCGCTACCACAGCGAAACCGAGATGATGCGCTATATGCACTCTCTGGAGCGCAAAGACCTGGCGCTGAATCAGGCGATGATCCCGCTGGGCTCCTGCACCATGAAGCTGAACGCTGCGGCAGAGATGATCCCAATCACCTGGCCTGAATTTTCCGAGCTGCACCCGTTCTGCCCACCAGAGCAGGCCGAAGGTTACCATCTGATGATCAACCAGCTCTCCGACTGGCTGGTGAAGCTGACCGGTTACGATGCACTCTGCATGCAGCCAAACTCCGGGGCGCAGGGGGAATACGCGGGCCTGCTGGCAATTCGTCACTATCACGAAAGCCGCAATGAAGGGCATCGCGATATCTGCCTGATCCCAAGTTCTGCGCACGGCACCAACCCGGCGTCTGCCCAGATGGCGGGTATGGAAGTGGTGGTGGTGGCCTGCGACAAGAACGGCAACATTGACCTGGCCGATCTGCGTGCGAAAGCCGAGCAGGCGGGCGAAAAACTCTCCTGCATCATGGTGACCTACCCGTCCACCCACGGTGTGTACGAAGAGACCATCCGTGAAGTGTGTGAAGTGGTCCATCAGTTCGGCGGTCAGGTTTATCTCGACGGTGCGAACATGAACGCACAGGTTGGCATTACCTCTCCGGGCTTTATCGGCGCGGATGTGTCGCACCTGAACCTGCATAAAACTTTCTGTATTCCACACGGCGGTGGTGGTCCGGGTATGGGCCCAATCGGTGTGAAAGCACACCTGGCGCCGTTTGTCCCAGGCCACAGCGTAGTGCAGATTGAAGGCATGTTGACCCGTCAGGGCGCGGTCTCTGCGGCACCGTTCGGTAGCGCCTCAATCCTGCCCATCAGCTGGATGTATATCCGCATGATGGGCGCGGAAGGGCTGAAGCAGGCAAGCCAGGTGGCTATCCTCAATGCTAACTACATCGCAACGCGTCTGAAAGAAGCGTATCCGGTGCTCTACACGGGCCGTGATGGTCGCGTGGCGCACGAGTGCATCCTCGATATCCGTCCTTTGAAAGAAGAGACAGGTATCAGCGAGCTGGATATTGCTAAGCGTCTGATTGACTACGGATTCCATGCGCCTACCATGTCGTTCCCGGTGGCGGGTACGCTGATGGTTGAACCCACCGAGTCTGAAAGCAAAGTTGAGCTGGACCGCTTTATTGACGCGATGCTGGCTATCCGCGCTGAAATCGACCGCGTGAAAGCCGGTGAGTGGACGCTGGCTGATAACCCGCTGGTTAACGCACCGCACACCCAGAATGAGCTGGTCTCCGGGTGGGAGCACGGTTATACCCGTGAGCAGGCGGTGTTCCCGGCTGGCATAGCAAACAAATACTGGCCGACCGTGAAACGTCTCGATGACGTCTACGGTGACCGTAATCTGTTCTGCTCTTGTGTGCCAATGAGCGAATACCAGTAATCGTTCCGCGGTTATAATGTGTACAGGCCGGGTCAGCGTTAACGCTACCCGGCTTTTTTTATAAGGAGACATAGATGGCAATTGCACTGGTCACCGGCGCCAGCCGCGGTATTGGTAAAGCCACCGCGCTGCAGCTGGCGCGCGAAGGCTACACCGTGGCGGTGAACTATCACCACAACATTAAAGCCGCGACGGATGTGATCACGATGATTACCGACGCGGGGGGCACCGCGTTTGCCGTGCGCGCAGATATCAGTGATGAAGCTCAGGTGCTGGCGATGTTCGACAGTATCGATCGTGAAGCCGGACCGCTTACCGCACTGGTGAACAACGCCGGGATCCTGTTTGAACAATCCACGATTGAACACCTCTCCGCTGAACGGATCAACCGCGTGTTAGCCACGAACGTGACCGGTTATTTCCTCTGCTGCCGCGAAGCGGTAAAACGCATGTCGTTCAGACATGGTGGCAAAGGCGGCGCGATCGTGAACGTGTCATCCGCGGCATCGCGCCTCGGTGCTCCGGGTGAATATGTGGATTACGCCGCGTCCAAAGGTGCTGTTGATTCGTTGACGACGGGATTATCGCTGGAAGTGGCAGCGCAAGGGATCCGCGTAAACTGCGTGCGTCCCGGGCTGATTTACACCGAGATTCATGCATCTGGCGGGGAGCCGGGCCGGGTGGATAGGGTCAAATCCATGCTGCCTATGCAGCGTGGCGGTCAGCCGGAAGAGGTGGCGCAGGCGATTGTCTGGCTGCTGAGCGAGAAAGCCTCGTATGTGACGGGAAGTTTTATTGAACTGGCGGGTGGGAAATAAATATCTCCTCTCCCCGCCGGGGAGAGGAGAAAAGCGCTAAAGCGTCTCGCCGTTGCTGGCAATCACGTCTTTGTACCAGTTAAAGCTCTTTTTCCGCGAGCGTGACATATCGCCGGTACCGTCGTCGTGCTTGTTCACATAGATAAAGCCGTAGCGCTTGCTGTACTGACCGGTAGTGAACGACACGCAGTCGATGCAGCCCCACGGGGTATAACCCATCAGATCCACACCATCATACGTGACGGCTTTCATCATCTCTTCCACGTGCGCACGCAGGTAGTCGATGCGGTAGTCATCATTGATGCTGCCGTCTTCTTCTACTTTGTCGTAGGCGCCAAAGCCGTTTTCCACGATAAACAGCGGTTTCTGATAACGCTCGTACAATTCGCACAGGGAATAGCGCAGACCCACCGGGTCAATCTGCCAGCCCCAGTCAGAGGCTTTCACATGCGGGTTCGGTACGCTGCCTTCAAAGCCTGAGATAGCATCGCCAGTACCGCCTTCCGCTTTCACGGCGTTGGTCATGTAATAGCTGAAGCCCAGATAGTCACAGGTGCCTTCACGCAGGATCTCCTCGTCACCCGCTTCCATATGGATGGTGAAGCCACGGCGTTCCCATTCATTAAGCACATAGGATGGGTAGTAACCGCGCAGCTGGACATCGGTAAAGACATAGCGTTCTCGCATGGATTCCTGTGCAAACATCACGTCCTCTGGTTTACAGGAGAACGGATAGAGCGCCACCATTGCCAGCATACAACCGACTTTCATTTCCGGGTTAATGCGACGTGCCGCTTTCACCGCCAGCGCGCTGGCAACGAACTGGTGGTGCAGCACCTGGTACATGGTCTCTTCCGGATTGTCATGCTCGGTATAAACCACGCCTGAGCAGCAGTAGCCAAACAGCGGCGCACGCCAGTTACGCTGGTTGTTGATCTCGTTAAAGGTCATCCAGTATTTGACCTTATTTTTGTAGCGCTCAAACACCACTTCCGCGAAACGCACAAAGAAATCCACCACTTTACGGTTGGTCCAGCCGCCGTACTCCTGCACCAGGTGGAGCGGCATTTCGAAGTGGGAGAGGGTAATGACCGGTTCAATATTGTATTTCAGCAGCTCATCGAACATGTCGTCGTAGAACTTCAGGCCTTCTTCATTCGGCTGTGTTTCATCCCCTTTTGGGAAGATACGCGTCCAGGCGATAGAGGTGCGGAAACATTTGAAGCCCATCTCAGCAAACAGTTTGATGTCTTCTTTGTAATGGCCATGGAAGTCGATAGCTTCGTGGTTCGGATAGTACTTCCCCGGCACGACTTCCTGCGTGATTTCGCGCGGCACGCCGTGCGCACCGCCCGTTAAGACATCGCAGATGCTCGGCCCTTTACCGCCTTTGTTCCAGCCGCCTTCAACCTGGTGAGCGGCCACTGCGCCGCCCCATAAAAAGTCTTTTGGTAGGGTAAGTTTTTTCATCGCTGCTATTCTCAGTAAATGACATATTGCGTTCGAGTCTAGCAAAGCGGAATTAAATGTCACAATATAACAATTCGCTGAAAATGTAATTTGTCACATCGAAAAAACAGGGTGTTTTATTCTGTCAGTTTCTTCGCCAGTTTCCGGCCAAGCGATTCGAGAATATAGATGACGGGTATTTGTGTGGTGATATCGTACACGCCGCCTATCCGCGTCTGAGGGACATGCCAGGAGAGGTTAAAGTCCGCGAGCTTTGCCAGGCGCGAGTGCTCGTGGCTGGTAATGGAGAGCACTTTGCAGCGATGCAGGCTAAACTGGCTGGCAAAGCGCAGGATTTCTTCGGTTTCACCGGATACCGACAGCACAATCGCCAGCGCGTTTTTAGCCATATCATTGGTGACCGGGAAATAAGGATCGTCGATGTGGTTGCTGAATTTACCGATATTCGAAAAGAAGCGTGCGCCATATTTTGCCAGCGAGCCAGACGTGCCCGCGCCGACAAATATAATACGTTCGGAAGATAAAATAATATCGACCGCCTCATCTAATAAAGCATCGAACTCTTCGTTATTAACGCCTTTAAAGAAGCTGATAATTTCACTGGCACCAAAATTTGCCTGCTGAGGTTCGTTCTGCTCTAAATAGAGCTTAAAGCGCACGCGGAATTCAGAGTAGCCTTCGCAGTTGAGTTTGCGGCAAAAGCGCAGGATAGTGGTCGTTGAGACGCCAGCCGCATCCGCCAGCTCGCGGATGGTCATGTACATGACTTTGTCACGATTTTTAATGACATAGTTGTAGACCATCATTTCCAGATTATTGAGACTGGCAATGGCGGCGTGGGTGAACATACTCACAATGGCGAAACTCTCATTCAGACATCCTTTATCCATCATAACATGCAGCAAGTCGGCAGGATCCAATTTTATGCCCTTGATTCTTAATGATTAAATTTTAATGTGAACAAATGTTAGGTGAATAATTTGTTTATGTTCATGATTTATAGATAAAAATTATGTTTGTGAAATTATTTTGGCTAACAGGTGTTCACTGGAATCATTCTCAGTTAGCATAGACAGGTGATGAATATTCATCGTAAGTTTTCCCGGAGTTTTGTATGGTGAGCAGACCATTAATTGCACAGGGATATTCGCTGGCTGAGGAAATAGCCAACAGTATTAGCCACGGTATTGGCCTGGTTTTTGGGATTGTCGGTTTAGTGTTATTGCTGGTGCAGGCGGTGGATACGAATGCCAGCGCAATGGCCATTACCAGCTACAGTCTGTATGGCGGGAGTATGATCCTGCTGTTCCTGGCGTCGACGCTGTACCACGCTATCCCGCATCAACGGGCCAAGATCTGGCTCAAGAAATTCGACCACTGCGCTATCTATCTTCTTATTGCAGGTACCTACACGCCTTTCCTGCTGGTGGGTCTTAACTCGCCGCTGTCGCGTGGCCTGATGATTGTTATCTGGAGCCTGGCGCTGCTGGGGATCCTGTTTAAGCTGACCATTGCCCACCGGTTTAAGGTGCTGTCGCTGGTGACCTATCTCACGATGGGCTGGCTTTCGCTGATTGTGGTTTATCAACTGGCGATCAAGCTGGCGGTAGGGGGCGTGACGCTTCTGGCCGTTGGGGGCATCGTCTACTCGCTGGGCGTCATTTTCTATGTTTGCAAGCGTATCCCGTACAATCATGCTATCTGGCATGGGTTTGTGCTGGGCGGTAGCGTGTGCCACTTTTTAGCGATTTATCTCTATGTGGGGCAGGTTTAATTTCAGAACGTTGATCTTCTTGCCTTCGCCCTCTCTTCGTGAGAGTAAGCAAAAAAAAACGGTAACCGTCAGGTTACCGTTTTTTTATCTCGTCGCCGGGCAATGACGCCTTACTCTTCCAGCGAATACGGCAGTGGCTCAATGCTCAGTGTATTAGCATCGTCACGCACGCGGAACACGCTGTCGGCTTCCATATCGTTGTTCATGACGGCCTGCACCAGAAGGCGGCCATCATCCAGTTGAACTGCGGCTAACACCGTGCCGGTACGGCGCCAGTTCTCGCCCATCTTCAGCTCTAAATCTTCACCAGCGTCAGGCACGCGGCTGGCGTGGCCCGCCAGGGTCCACAGTGCGCGTTTGTTGGCTCCGCGGAATTTGGCGCGTGCCACCATCTCCTGGCCGGTATAGCACCCTTTCTTAAAGCTAATGCCACCCAGCGCCTGCAGGTTGGTGGCCTGAGGAATGAACTGCCCGCTGTTTGCGGCGTCAATCACCGGCAGACCGGCTTCAATGTTCAGCGCCAGCCACTGTTGGCTGTTATTAAACTGGGCTTCACCACGCAGCGCCTCGGTGACGCGTTCGGCGGTCGCGGTATCCGTGACTAACAGAAAGCGTTCCGCCGGGTGTTCAAACCACAGAATAGACGTTGCGCCTTCGCTGACGACCTGTTTCTGGGCATCCGGGAGTTCACTGAACAGATTTTTCAGCGCCGCACGGGCCTGGAAGCCTGCCACGCCCAGCAGAACGTGTTCATCATCCGCGGCGATAGTGACTTTTGAGAAGACCGCGTATTTTTTCAGCTCGGTGAGCTGCGCGTCCCGCAGGCTGCGGCGCTCAATAAAGGCAAAACCCTCCTGACGACGGAAGAGGCGCAGGTTGCTCCACATCTTCCCTTTTGGATCGCAGTGTGCGACCAGCAGATGCTGGTGTTCGTCCATCTGGCTGACGTCGGCGGTTACCTGGCCCTGCAGGTATTTTTCGCTGTCTGCACCGGTGAGTGTCGCCAGCGCCCAGTCATCAAGAGTAATAAGCGTCAGCGGCAGACGCGCAGAGGCGGCGGGCTGGCGAGGAGAAAATGGTGTAAAGGCCATAACGATATCCTGAATTGCTTAACGCTTTGATAATGCCTAATGGTAAAAGAGCCTGCTGGCATTGCAAGCGCTTTCAACAGGCCATTTGTGCCATAACCCGGTTATGCGTAGCGCCACGCAAAATAGTGTAATCCGCTGTCTTTATAGGGTTTATTGTGGAAGCGCGCTCGTGGTTCGCAATATTCCAGTAAAGAAACGGTCAAAAACACGTTACACTAGCTGGTGTCCCCGCAGAGAAATTAAGAACACTGGACGGGGTGCCGACTGTGCCAAACGTAATGCAGGAAACAGAACATGGATATTAACAACAAGGCCCGTATTCACTGGGCGTGCCGTCGCGGCATGCGTGAACTTGATATTTCCATCATGCCTTTCTTCGAATATGAGTATGACAGCTTAAGCGATGATGATAAGCGTCTGTTTGTTCGCCTGCTTGAGTCTGACGATCCTGATTTATTTAACTGGCTGATGAATCACGGCAAACCCGCCGACACCGAGTTGCAACGGATGGTGCAATTAATTCAAACACGGAATCAGGAACGTGGTCCTGTGGCAATCTGACCTTCGCGTCTCGTGGCGCTCGCAGTGGATGTCGTTGTTGCTCCACGGCCTGGTCGCGGCCTTTGTGTTACTGATGCCGTGGCCGCTTAGCTATACGCCTCTGTGGCTGCTGTTGCTGTCGTTTGTGGTGTTTGACAGCGTGCGCAGCCAGCGCCGCATTCATGCCCGTCAGGGGGAGATCAAATTACTGATGGATTCCCGCCTGCGCTGGCAGGGAAAAGAGTGGGAAATTCTCGGTATGCCCTGGATGATCGCTTCCGGCATGATGCTGCGGCTACGTAGCGTGGACAGCGGGCGTCGCCAGCATCTGTGGCTGGCCGCGGACAGTATGGATAGCGCTGAGTGGCGGGACCTGCGTCGGATGTTATTACAGCAGCTGACGCAGGAGTAATTCGCGTTAGCTGAACTGTTCTGCCATTTCGCCCAGAATCTGCTCACACCAGCTTTGCAGGCGCTCATCGCTGAGATCGTACTGGTTGGTTTCATCCAGTGCCAGCCCGACAAACAGCTGCCCATCGGCAATAATCGGTTTCTTACTGGTGAACTCGTACCCTTCGGTTGGCCAGTAACCGATAAACGTGACGTCCTTCGGTGCCAGTTTGTCGTGCAGCATGCCGAGTGCGTCCAGGAACCACTCACCGTAACCCAGCTGATCTCCCATGCCGTACATGGCAATGATTTTGCCGTCGAGGTTAAGCGTATCAAGCTGGTCCCAGATGGCTTCCCAGTCTTCCTGTATTTCGCCGAAATCCCAGGTCGGGATGCCGAGGATCAGCACGTCGTACTGCTCCATCAGCGTAAGCGCGTCATCTTTCAGGTTATGCAACGTCACCAGTTCCGGGCCAATGATGTCCCGAATTTTCTCTGCCGCCATTTCGGTGTAGCAGGTGCTGGAACCATAGAACAGACCAATATTCATCGCGTGACTATCTCAATTCTTGCTTTGACTTTGCGCGTAGTGTACCAGAAACCGATCGCAATCAGGCATAATGGCCTGACTGCAGAATCAAAGGGGCTGATGTGGAAAAGGATCTCGCACTCATCGAACAGTTTCTCGATGCACTGTGGCTGGAGAAGAACCTGGCCGAGAATACGCTCAGTGCCTACCGGCGCGATCTCACCATGCTGGTGGAGTGGCTGGCGCACCGCGGGCTGTCGCTGGCGAACGCACAAAGCGACGACCTGCAGGCGCTGCTGGGCGAGCGGATGGAAGGGGGCTACAAGGCCACCAGTTCCGCACGTTTGCTCAGCGCAATGCGTCGGCTGTTCCAGCACCTCAACCGTGAAAAAATTCGCGAAGACGATCCCAGCGCGCTCCTGGCCTCCCCGAAACTCCCGCAGCGGCTGCCGAAAGATCTCAGCGAAGAACAAGTTGAGAGATTATTACAGTCACCCGCAGTTGACCTGCCGCTGGAGTTACGCGATAAAGCCATGCTTGAGCTATTGTATGCTACCGGTTTGCGTGTTTCTGAACTGGTCGGCCTGACGATGAGCGACATTAGCCTTCGTCAGGGCGTGGTTCGCGTAATCGGTAAAGGAAACAAGGAAAGGCTGGTGCCGCTGGGTGAAGAGGCGGTGTACTGGCTGGAAACGTATCTGGAGCACGGTCGTCCATGGTTGCTTAATGGCGCTTCAATCGACGTCTTGTTTCCCAGCCAGCGCGCACAACAGATGACGCGGCAAACGTTCTGGCATCGCATCAAACATTACGCCACACTGGCGGGTATCGACAGTGAAAAGCTTTCGCCACACGTTTTGCGTCATGCCTTTGCGACGCATCTGCTGAACCACGGCGCCGACCTGCGCGTGGTGCAGATGCTGCTGGGACACAGCGATCTTTCCACGACCCAAATTTATACCCATGTCGCGACGGAACGGCTGCGGCAGCTACACCAACAGCACCACCCACGAGCGTGAGTGCCGACGAATTAGGATCTTATATGAAAAAGTCTTTCGCGCTGTTCACCCTGCTGGCAGCCTCATTTACCGGTTTTGCCCATGCGGATGACGCCGCTATCAAACAGTCTCTGGCGAAGCTTGGCGTCACCAGCAGTGATATCCAGTCTGCACCGGTTGCCGGCATGAAAACGGTTCTGACGAACAGCGGCGTGCTGTACGTGACCGAAGACGGAAAACACATTATTCAGGGGCCAATGTACGACGTGAGCGGTGCACAGCCGGTCAACGTAACCAACCAGCTGCTGATGAAAAACCTGAACGCGCTCGAAAAAGAGATGATCGTTTATAAAGCGGCGCAGGAAAAACACGTCATTACCGTCTTCACCGACATCACCTGTGGCTACTGCCATAAGCTGCATGAAGAAATGAAAGATTACAACGCGCTGGGGATCACCGTGCGTTATCTGGCCTTCCCGCGCGCGGGCGTTGAGAGCAAGCCAGAGCAGGATATGAAAGCTATCTGGTGTGCGAAAGACCGCAACAAAGCCTTTGATGACGCGATGAATGGCAAAGGCGTGCAGCCTGCATCCTGCGACATTGATATCGCTAACCACTACGCGCTGGGTGTGCAGTTTGGCGTGAACGGTACGCCAGCGATTGTCCTGAGCAACGGCTATGTTGTTCCGGGTTATCAGGGGCCTAAAGAGATGAAAGAGTTCCTCGACGCGCACCAGAAACAGTTTGGTGGTAAATAATTCGCGTGAAAGCCCCAATAAAACTGCGCCGCCGCGAGGCGGTTGAACATGCTGATTTGCCTGACGACCTCCCGCCGCTGTTAAAGCGGCTTTACGCCAGCCGTGGCGTGCGTACCGCTGCCGACCTTGAGCGCAGCGTTAAAGGGATGTTGCCATGGCAGCAGTTAAACGGCATCGAAAAAGCCACAGAAATTCTCTACAACGCGCTGTGTGAAGGTACGCGCATTGTGGTGGTGGGGGATTTTGATGCTGATGGCGCAACCAGTACCGCGCTGAGCGTGCTGAGCCTGCGCGCGCTGGGCTGCGACAACGTGACATATCTGGTGCCGAACCGGTTTGAAGATGGTTACGGCCTCAGCCCGGAAGTGGTCGATCAGGCCCATGCCCGCGGCGCACAGCTTATCCTGACCGTAGACAACGGGATCTCTTCCCATGCGGGCGTCGATCATGCGCATCAGCTGGGGATCCCGGTGCTGGTTACCGATCACCACCTGCCGGGTGAAACGCTGCCTGCCGCGGAAGCGATCATCAACCCGAACCTGCGCGACTGCGATTTCCCGTCGAAATCACTCGCAGGCGTCGGCGTGGCATTTTATCTGATGCTGGCGTTACGCACGCTGCTGCGTGATAAGGGCTGGTTCGACGCCCGCGGTATTGCCGTGCCGAACCTGGCCGAGTATCTCGACCTGGTCGCACTGGGGACCGTCGCAGACGTGGTGCCGCTCGATACCAATAACCGTATTCTGACCTGGCAGGGCTTAAGCCGCATCCGGGCGGGCAAATGCCGTCCCGGTATCAAAGCGCTGCTTGAGATTGCTAACCGCGATCCGCTCAAGCTGGCGGCAAGCGATCTGGGCTTCGCCCTGGGGCCTCGCCTGAACGCGGCCGGCAGACTGGACGACATGTCCGTTGGCGTCGCGTTGCTGCTGTGCGACAACATTGGTGAAGCGCGCGTGCTGGCTAATGAGCTGGACGCCCTGAACCAGACCCGTAAAGAAATTGAACAGGGAATGCAGGTTGAAGCGCTGACCCTGTGCGAAAAACTGGAACGCAGCGGCGATACGCTGCCGGGCGGCCTGGCGATGTATCACCCTGAGTGGCATCAGGGCGTGGTGGGCATTCTGGCTTCGCGTATTAAAGAGCGTTTCCACCGCCCGGTCATTGCGTTTGCACCGGCTGGCGATGGCACCCTCAAAGGCTCCGGGCGTTCGATTCAGGGGCTGCACATGCGCGATGCGCTGGAGCGTCTGGATACCCTCTACCCGGGTTTGATGCTCAAGTTCGGCGGCCATGCCATGGCGGCAGGTTTGTCGCTGGAAGAGGCGAAGTTCGACGAGTTCCAGCGTCTGTTCGGCGAGCTGGTCACCGACTGGATTGACCCGGCCCTGCTGCAGGGCGAAGTGGTTTCCGACGGTGAACTCACGCCGGTTGAGATGACGATGGAAGTGGCACAGATGCTCCGGGATGCAGGGCCGTGGGGGCAGATGTTCCCGGAACCCCTGTTCGATGGCCGCTTCCGTCTGCTGCAACAGCGCATTGTTGGTGAGCGCCATCTGAAAGTGATGGTCGAGCCTGTAGGCGGTGGCCCGCTGTTGGACGGTATTGCCTTTAACGTCGATACCGCTGTCTGGCCGGACAACGGCGTGCGCGAAGTTGAGCTGGCATACAAACTGGATATAAACGAGTTCCGCGGTAACCGCACCCTTCAGATCATCATCGACAATATCTGGCCAATTTAGCGGCAGTAATCTCTATAAAAAAGGGCGTGGATTCGGTACAATCCCGCTCTTATCACCGCATTTTGACAAGTCCATAAAAGAAAACAGACCATGTTTGAAATTAATCCGGTAAAAAACCGTATTCAGGACCTCACGGAGCGCTCTGACGTTCTTAGGGGGTATCTTTGACTACGATGCCAAGAAAGAGCGTCTTGAAGAAGTAAACGCCGAGCTGGAACAGCCGGACGTCTGGAACGAACCTGAACGCGCGCAGGCGCTGGGTAAAGAGCGTTCCTCTCTCGAAGCTATCGTAGATACGCTGGATCAAATGGCTCAGGGGCTGGAAGATGTTTCCGGTTTACTGGAGCTGGCCGTCGAAGCTGACGACGAAGAAACCTTTAACGAAGCCGTGGCTGAACTCGACGTGCTCGAAGAGAAGCTGGCACAGCTTGAATTCCGTCGCATGTTCTCCGGTGAATACGATAACGCTGACTGCTATCTCGATATTCAGGCAGGTTCTGGCGGTACCGAAGCCCAGGACTGGGCCAGCATGCTGATGCGCATGTATCTGCGCTGGGCGGAAGCCCGCGGCTTCAAAACCGAAATCATCGAAGAGTCTGAAGGTGAAGTGGCCGGTATTAAATCTGTCACCATCAAGATTATTGGCGATTACGCCTACGGCTGGCTGCGTACCGAGACGGGGGTTCACCGCCTGGTGCGTAAGAGCCCGTTCGACTCCGGCGGCCGTCGTCACACCTCCTTCAGCTCCGCGTTTGTCTATCCGGAAGTTGACGAAGATATCGATATCGAAATTAACCCGGCGGATCTGCGTATCGACGTTTACCGCGCATCCGGCGCGGGTGGTCAGCACGTTAACCGTACGGAATCTGCGGTGCGTATCACCCACATTCCAACCGGGCTGGTGACGCAATGCCAGAACGACCGTTCCCAGCATAAGAACAAAGACCAGGCCATGAAGCAGATGAAAGCGAAGCTTTATGAGCTGGAGATGCAGAAGAAAAATGCTGAGAAACAGGCGATGGAAGATAACAAATCTGACATCGGTTGGGGCAGCCAGATCCGTTCTTACGTCCTTGATGACTCCCGCATCAAAGACCTGCGTACCGGGGTTGAAACCCGTAACACGCAGGCGGTGCTGGACGGCAGCCTGGACCAATTTATCGAAGCAAGTTTGAAAGCAGGGTTATGAGGAACCAACATGTCTGAACAACAAGCACAGGGCGCTGACGCGGTAGTCGATCTTAATAACGAACTGAAAACCCGCCGCGAGAAGCTGGCAGCACTGCGCGAGCAGGGCGTGCCGTTCCCGAACGATTTTCGTCGTGACCATACCTCAGACCAACTGCACGCTGACTTCGACGGTAAAGAGAACGAAGAGCTGGAAGCGCTGAACATCGAAGTGGCCGTTGCTGGCCGCATGATGACCCGTCGTATCATGGGTAAAGCCTCCTTCGTGACGCTGCAGGACGTTGGCGGCCGTATTCAGCTGTACGTCTCCCGTGACGACCTGCCGGAAGGCATCTACAACGAGCAGTTCAAGAAGTGGGACCTGGGCGATATCCTGGGGGCGAAAGGTAAGCTGTTCAAAACCAAGACCGGTGAGCTGTCTATCCACTGCACCGAACTGCGTCTGCTGACCAAAGCCCTGCGCCCGCTGCCGGACAAATTCCATGGCCTGCAGGATCAGGAAGCGCGCTACCGTCAGCGTTACCTGGATCTCATCTCCAACGATGAATCCCGTAAGACCTTCAAGATTCGCTCTCAGATCATGGCCGGTATCCGCCAGTTCATGGTTAACCGCGACTTTATGGAAGTGGAAACCCCAATGATGCAGGTGATCCCAGGCGGTGCGTCTGCACGTCCGTTCATCACCCATCACAACGCCCTCGATCTGGACATGTACCTGCGTATCGCGCCGGAACTGTACCTGAAACGTCTGGTCGTCGGTGGTTTTGACCGCGTGTTCGAAATCAACCGTAACTTCCGTAACGAAGGCATCTCCGTGCGTCATAACCCAGAGTTCACCATGATGGAACTCTATATGGCGTATGCGGATTATAAAGATCTGATCGAGCTGACCGAATCACTGTTCCGTACCCTGGCGCAGGACATTCTGGGCACCACTAAAGTGCCTTACGGTGAAGAAGTCTTCGACTTCGGCAAGCCGTTCGAAAAACTGACCATGCGCGAAGCGATCATGAAATACCGTCCAGAAACCAACATGGCCGATCTGGATAACTTCGACTCTGCGAAAGCGATCGCGGAAAGCATCGGTATCAACGTTGAGAAGAGCTGGGGTCTGGGCCGTATCGTGACCGAGATCTTCGAAGAAGTGGCCGAAGCGCACCTGATTCAGCCGACCTTCATCACCGAATACCCGGCAGAAGTTTCTCCGCTGGCACGTCGTAATGATGTGAACCCGGAAATCACTGACCGCTTTGAGTTCTTCATCGGTGGCCGCGAAATCGGCAACGGCTTTAGCGAGCTGAACGATGCAGAAGATCAGGCTCAGCGCTTCCAGGATCAGGTTAACGCGAAAGCGGCGGGCGATGACGAAGCGATGTTCTTCGACGAAGACTATGTGACTGCGCTGGAGCACGGTCTGCCACCAACCGCAGGTCTGGGGATTGGTATCGACCGTATGGTTATGCTGTTCACTAACAGCCACACCATCCGTGATGTGATCCTGTTCCCGGCGATGCGCCCGGTGAAGTAAGCCGTTAAGACAGTAAAAAAAGCCCCTAAAGGGGCTTTTTTATTGCGCCGCGAAGGCCCTGAGCGCGTCGCGGGCGACCGTCGCTTCTTGCACCATCCACGGGCTAAAGCTCCAGGGGGCAGCGTCCAGTGCGCGAAACAACGCTTCCAGCTCGACCCATTCATACTCCATCACTTCATCGTGATTAATATGCAGTTCGCTGGTGACACGTGCTGCGAATACCGGGCAAATCTCGTTCTCCACGATCCCCGAAGGATCGGCTTCACGGTAACGGAATTCAGCGGCGATGGGGGTAATATTGGCGATCTCCGCGCCAACCTCAAAGCGGCAACGGCGGATGATAGCCTGTTCCGTCTTTTCACCTGACTGAGGATGTCCGCAAACGGAGTTGGTCCAGACCCCTGGCCAGGCTTTTTTGCTTAAGGCGCGTCGGGTAACCAGACACTCACCTCTGGCGTTAAAAAGCCACGATGAGAAAGCCAGGTGCAGCGGGGTGTGGGCGGTGTGCGCGGCGTACTTTTCCTGAGTGCCAATCACCATTCCCTGGTCATTTACCAAAATAACGTGTTCTTGAATACTCATTGATGCTCCAGTGCCAACGATGCGGATGGCTCTGCACCATCAGCAGCTGCATTATACTGCATTCCTCCATGCGCCGTTTGCTCTCAAGAGCGGAAAAGGGCTGACCCATATCAGTCTGGGCTGGTATCATAGTGCGCCATTCACGCTGACCGAGGATCTGTTTTGTTTGCAGGAAGCCTGACGAGAAATCCCATTACCGCCGTTTTTTGTCTGACGCTGACGCTATTACTGGCAGGCTGTTCAGGAAGCAAGTCGTCGGATATGGGCAGCTATTCCGGTGCGGTCTATACCGTTAAGCGCGGGGATACGCTGTATCGGATTTCGCGCGCAACGGGGACCAGCGTGAAGGATCTGGCGCGTCTGAATAACATCTCTCCACCCTACACCATTGAGGTGGGGCAGAAACTGAAGGTTAACGGTGGCGCGTCTTCAACGAAGAAATCCTCAAAAGGCAAAACAGCCAAAGTGACGCCGTCTTACGCGGTGCCGCAGTCCTCATGGCCTCCGGTCGGCCAGCGTTGTTGGGTCTGGCCTGCCAGCGGCAAGGTCGTGTTGCCTTACTCCTTGTCTGAGGGGGGCAATAAAGGCATTGATATCGCTGCTGCGCGCGGCACGCCAGTCTATGCATCAGGGGCAGGGAAGGTGGTCTACGTCGGCAACCAGCTGCGCGGTTACGGTAACCTGATCATGATTAAGCATGGGGAAGATTACATCACTGCCTATGCCCACAACGATACGATGCTGGTGAACAACGGGCAGAATGTGAAGGCTGGGCAGAAGATAGCCACCATGGGCAGTACCGGCACGGACTCGGTGAAGTTACACTTCCAGATCCGCTATCGCGCCACAGCCATCGATCCGCAGCGTTATCTTCCGGCGCCAGGCAGTAAGCCAAAGTGCTAAGTGATTATATAATCGCCATTTAGTTGCAAAGAGGCTTGTATGAAGAGGCGTAAGGTCTATAATGCCTTACGCACCTCAAAGCGGGCGTAGTTCAATGGTAGAACGAGAGCTTCCCAAGCTCTATACGAGGGTTCGATTCCCTTCGCCCGCTCCAGAATCTCCCCTTGTGGAACCGTTCGAAAAAACTCCGGTTCTTTCAGCATGTTACGCAATAGTGCTTACTAACATGCTTAGGCGTTCTACCATAGTTCACTACTTTGAGACTTGTCACGAATGGTTACTCGGTGAATTGAGAGTGTAGCCAATCGTCGGCGGTGGTTTCCGCGATAGTCCAACAAGGAACGTAGAGCCTATGACCTGCCCCCCATTCATTAACACATCACAATGTAAGTTATATCTGTATAAACCACATGAGGACATCCCCTTAAAAAAGTGTTTTTTAACAAATACATCATCTGTATCCTCCGCCAGGCCGAACCGGGGTTTTGCATTGAAACGCTGTCTTAAGGATGCTATTTAAGACGCCATCTTCTGGAACTGATGTAAGAAGTCTGGCGGTATGGAAGTACCCGAAGTGAAGCGGGAAGCCGTGGGCGTTATGTCTGAGTGAGCACGGATTCAGCGATATTTTCATGCCCGGAAAATCATAAATGGCTTGCGGCAGGGCTATAACGAGTACAGACCTCATTTATCGCTTAATGACCAGACTTCATCTTAATTGGTCGCAGGACTGACTTTTAATCAAAAATAAGGGGTGTACATTCTTACCGCCTGGTAATAACTCCACCCCCTCAAAACAATCAGGACTGTTTTGCCGCTTTACTCTGTGGGCAATCGTTGCCGCCCTGCATCACAACTTTTTCACTGCGCGAAGCATCGCCATACATGCATAACGTACCTTCATCGGTATGAATTTGCTCTTTCAGCGGCAGGGACGTTTCCTGGGCGATGGCATAGCAGGAGAGCGCCGGGAAAAGGGTGAGGGCACTTATGAACAGAAAGGTTTTCATCATCTCGCTCCAGAACAGGGATAACGTTTACTGTGTTATCACACCCTTAAGCCGGCAATCGCTGCGTACCCGCTAGCTTTTTTCCATCACCGACTGGCGAGGTGTGAGTTTACCAATCACGGGGGAGAGCTCTGACGTGCGAACAGGTCGGCCATCCACCAGGCTTTTAATGCGCTCAACGCACTGAGTGAGCAACTGATCCATTGGCCACGAGATACAGGTCAGCTGTGGATAGAGCTGGGTTGCCAGAGGCGAATCTTCCAGACTCAGCAGCGATACTTCCTGCGGAACGGAAATGCCAAATTCCCGGAACAGACGCATCGCTTCAGCGGCATAGGCATCGCGTTTAACCACAATGGCGGAAAACTTGCTCAGGCTGTTGATGAGCGTCAGCAGCGCCTGTTCAACATCTTCATTCGCCGTTAACACCAGTTGGCGATTAAACGGCAAAGAGTAGTTTTGCAGGACGTTGCGATAGCCTTCCACCATCTTTTTACTGTTGTCATCGTGTTCGCTGTCAATCACCAGTGCGATATTGCGATGGCCCTTGCCCGTCATGTAACGACAGGCGCTTTCCGTCGCAAAGGCAAAGTCATATCCCTGAGGTTTCGCATCCACCACGGGACGATCGAAGGAGATAACATTCTCTGCGCTACCGGCCGCAACCGGCCCAAAAACTACGACAGCAACGCACTGGCGCTGAAGATCATCAACGGTGACAGCCTGCTCAACAGGATCGTTTACGTACTCCACGATGAGCGTTTTATTCAACGCTTTCATGGCGCGGGAGAGCGCAGGCAGCAAACGTGCTCCGCTGCTTTCATCCTTCGCAGAGAGAACCAGACCAACGTAGCTTGATGACTGACTTGCCAGGTTTTGCGCGGCAAAGCTTGGGCGATAATTAAGCTCTTCTACGGCGCGCAGCACGGCTTCACGGCTCTCTTCGCGCACGCCGCGCGTCCCCGTCAACACGCGTGAGACGGTTGCTCGTGAGACATTGGCTAATCGTGATACATCGTCAATCGTTGGCATAGCATTTTCTGCGTGGTGGGTTTTGGTTATCTTAACATAACCCACCTTAAGAATCTTAGCGCCCCCCACAGGCGGTTTCACGTTTGCGCGGCGTGCAAACCCGGTAGCCACGCCGCGCCACGCACGCCACTGGCGTCGCCGTAACGGGCCGGGACGATACGGGTACGGCAGCTTTCCGAGAAGATGTAGGGCCTGATGGCGGCCGGAAGTTCGTCGTACAGCTGGCTGACATTTGATAACCCACCGCCCAAGACAATAACCTGCGGATCAAGAATATTGATCACCGAGGCCAGACTGCGGGCAAAGGCGTCGATAAAGTGTCGCCAGTGGGCCCGCGCGGTCAGGTCTCCCTGGGCCGCCGCTTCAATGATGGCCTGCGCGCTCAGTTCGCTGGGATAACGGCGGGCAAAGCCGGTGCCAGAGATAAAGGTTTCGATACAGTTATGTTTCCCGCAATAGCAGGGCTGCGCCGGACCATCCGTCTCGGGGGCATAGCCAGGCAACGGGTTATGTCCCCATTCGCCAGCGATGGCGTTTGGCCCCTGAAGCAGACGCTTATGTACCGCCACGCCACCGCCGCATCCGGTACCGACAATTACGCCAAAGACGGTATCTGCTTCTGCGCCTGCGCCATCAACCGCTTCAGACAGCGTGAAGCAATCTGCGTCATTGGCTATCCACACGGGCTGATTGAGCTGCTGTGCTAAATCATGCTTCAGGTCGTGACCGTTGAGTACCAGGCAGTTGCAGTTTTTAATCAGCCCGCTTTGTGGGTCGATGGCCCCCGGCAGGCCAATACCGATACTGAATGGCACTTCACTTACCGCGCGCGCTTCGCCGATAAACGCCAGCAGATGGTGCATAAAGGCGTCATAACTCTCTTTTTGCGTCGGACGACGCTCACGCCAAAGGCATTCGCCCTGAGGCGAAAGCAGGACGGCTTCCATTTTTGTGCCGCCAATATCGAGTCCAAGATAGTGCATACGTTCCTCGAAAAGGAGAGGCCAGCGCCTCTCCTGAATGGTTATGCCTGACGAGTGCGGTACAGCTCGATCAGCTCCGTCACCAGTTCTTTCGCCAGAATCGAGGTCATCAAATGATCCTGAGCGTGCACCATCACCAGCGTCATTTTGGTTTTGCCTGCCCCTTCGTCAGCTTCGATCAGTTGGGTTTGCACCAGATGCGCTTCACGGGCGAAGTGCGCCGCCTCTTTCATTCGCGCGTCGGCTGAGGCAAAGTCACCTTTTTTTGCGAAGCCAAGCGCTTCGTAGCAGAGACTGCGTGACTGACCGGCATTGATAATAATGCCCATGACCTGTTCTTCTAATTCCATCAGTAACCTCTGTGTTTTCACTATCAGGCGGACTGTGCCGCTTCTTCAGATTGTTCAACCGCATTTTCATGCTCTTGTTCCAGCAGTTGCTTCTCGTACGCTTTGAGGAACGGGAAGTACATGGCCGCTGAGGTCACCATGCACAGCAGGCAGAGGATCACCGGGCTAAAGCTCCAGTTGGCCGCCCAGGATGCGCCGATAGGGGCAGGCGTTGTCCACGGTGTCATCGAGACCACGCGACTGACCAGGTCGAAATCAAGGGCAAAGTAGGCGAGGGTGGCATTGACCATCGGAACCAGCACGAACGGCAGGAAAAAAAGCGGATTCATGATGATAGGGGCACCGAATAAAATCGGTTCGTTGATATTAAACATCCCCGGCACCACGCCCATACGCCCAATGGTACGCAGATGCACTGCTTTGCTGCGCAGCAGCAGTAACGCCAGCGGCAGCGTGGAGCCGACCCCGCCAATCAGCAGGTAGTGATCCCAGAATCCCTGAACGTAAATGTGCGGGATCGCCTGACCGGCAGCCATTGCTGCCTGGTTAACCGACAAGTTCGCCATCCAGAACGGGTTCATAATTCCGGTGACAATCAGCGCGCCGTGGATGCCCGCAAACCACAGAACCTGACACACCAGCACCGAGAGCAGAATGGCAGGCAGCGTATCGGAGGCGGCAACCAGCGGTTTCACCAGCGACATAATCGCTTCCGGAATAATCATGCCGAGCTGGGCCTCAATGAAGAGGTTGAGCGGGTGCAGAGTGACAACAATTGCCAGCACCGGGATCAGAATTTCGAACGAACGCGCAACGCCCGTAGGCACTTCTGGCGGCAGGCGGATGGTAATATTGTGACGCTTCAGGAAGGCATACAGCTCGGTAGAGTAGATAGCCACCAGAATGGCCGTGAAGATCCCTTGCCCGGAGAAATAGGCGGTAGAAATCTGTCCGTCTTTTAACGGCGCAGCCACCAGCAGAAATGCCATCAGCGACAGCATGCCGGCGGTAAGGGCATCCAGATCGTGATGTTTGGCCAGGCTCGCGGCGATCCCGACTGAAATGAAGATCGTCATGATCCCCATGCTGAAGTTGAACGGCAGCATCAGGGCTTCACGGTGATCCAAGGAGAATTGCAGCCATGCCCGGGCGAAACCCCAGGACGTGTCGGGTGAGAAGGGCGGGAAAATAAACACCAGCATAAAGGAACCGACGATCATGAACGGCAGGGCGGTGATAAAGCCGTCACGAATCGAGGTCACATACTTCTGCTGCCCGACGGCGCCTGCCATCGGGGTAATTTTCTGTTCAATGACCTGGATAAGTTTCGCGTACAGAGAGCTCATGGGTTTTCCCTTCGTTATTTGTTATCTATCAGGGAGAGGGCGAAATCGAGAACGGCGCCCCCTTTTTGCATGCCGTAATCCATCATGTTGATAGGCTCAACACGGATCCCGTATTTATCAGCTTGTTTCTGAAGATCGCTTTGCATGTACTTCACCTGCGGTCCAAGCAGCACCACCTGATAGTGACCGACCTGCTCGGCGAATTCGGCCACGCCAAACGCTTTGATCTCCGCTTCCAGGCCACGCTTTTGCGCTTCGTCGACCATTTTTTTCACCAGCAGGCTGGTGGACATCCCGGCAGAACAACACAACATGATTTTTTTCATAACGTCTCCTTTGAACTTATGGCTGGAATATAGTCATCATGGAACAAAACGGAAAGCGCTTTCCATTGGTGGATAAGGTAATTGTGACCGCGATCACCTGAGGGAATCTTTCACTTTGTCCGGATGTGCGAGATCATCGCGGCTATTCACGAACTATTAAGGTCGAGTTATGAACATTCATTTGATGAATGTTGCTGTGGATTTGATTGAGCAACGTCTCACGCCAGCAGCCAATATAATCACCAGAAATCAACATATTACCGCGATGCGGGACGGCTTTTCCCTCGCCATGCCTTTTGTGATTGTGGGAAGCCTGATGGTGCCGCTGCTGTTTCCACCGTTCGCCATTTCAAGTGCATCGCGCCTCGGGCACGTCTATCTGCTGCTGCGTCCGATGCTGTTGCCAACCTTTGAGCTGACGCTCGGACTGGTGGCGCTGATTGTCGCGTTTGGTGCCAGCGCCAGTCTGGCCAAGCAGTATCAACTCCCGGAACGGCTGTGTGGACTCACCGGCTGCCTCTCCTTTTTGCTGTTCATTGGCTTTCGGGATAACGGTGCAACGAATATTTTTCTGGGCGGGATGGGGCTTTTTACTGCGCTCATTTCAAGCGCTTACTCTATTGAAATAATAAGGTTTTTCTACAAAAGAGGGTGGTGCATTCGTCTACCGGAGGAGGTACCGGTGATGACGCGAAATGGTTTCCAGCTGCTGATGCCGCTGCTGGTGATCATGCTCTCCATTAGCGTAATGAATGCCGTGATGCTGCAGACGACCGGACAAATTTTGCCGCAGCTGATTGGCGAGGCGTTACGCCCGCTTATCGTGGCATCCGATACCCTTACGGCTGTGCTTATCTCCTTGTTTCTATGTAATCTTTTATGGTTCGTCGGTATTCATGGCGCCCTGATCATTACGGGCATCATGAACCCGTTCTGGCTCACCTATCTGTTTGAAAACCAGCGGGCCCTGGCCGCCGGGGAAGCCGTGCTGCCCCATATTTATCTGCAGGGATTCTGGGATTTTTATCTGCTGATTGGCGGTATCGGCTCTACGCTGCCGCTGGTCTTTATGGCGATGCGAAGCCGATCCCGGCAGTTGAAGAGCGTCGGGAAAATTGGCCTTCTGCCGTCGCTGTTCAACATTAACGAGCCGATATTGTTTGGTTTCCCCGTCATCATGAACCCGGTTTTTTTACTGCCCTTTGTGTTTGTACCACTGATAAATGCCTGTATAGCTTGGTATTTAACCCAGCTTGGCGTGCTCGACAGAGCCGTCGCCATGCTGCCCTGGTCTATGCCTTCACCGCTGGGCGCAGCCTGGTCGGCGAACGGCAGCTGGAAAAATATGTGCATGTGCCTGTTCGCCTTTTTTAATGCATGGATGCTCTATCGCCCCTTCTTCAAGGTTCATGAACGCCAGTTGATGCAGCTGGAAAAATAATCCCCGCCTCCCTGCTTCTGCCCGTTCCTGATGGGCAGAAGATTATTTCGTGACATTCTTCACAAAAATTTTCTCTTTGATCTTAAATTTGTGATTCAATCCGGCAAACATGGAAAGCGCTTTCCGTTTGTGGATGTACATTTCCAGATTTGATCCTTACATTTCCCCTGCACGTTTAACCGTGAAAATAAAAATTCAAAGGGAACCTATGCAAACGTTAATGAAATCAATACCTCTGTCCTTGATTGCTCTTACTGTCATCAGCGGTTATGCCAGCGCCGATGAGAAATATGATTTCGCCCTCCACGGCTATTTACGCTCGGGTATTCTTGCCAATAGCGATGGCAACCGGGTCGATTCGGTGGGGCTGATGCCTGACGGGAAATGGCGTCTGGGTAACGAAGAAGATACCAAAATTGAGCTGATCCCGACGGTGACGCTGAAGTCGGATTCAGGTGCAGTCGCACGTATTCAGGCCAACCTGACGCACCAGACCAAATGTACTGCCGACTGGAACTGTACTGACGATGACGGCAAAGAGACCCAGTTCCGTGAAGGGTTTGCTGAATTAACGAATCTCGATTTTGCCCCGGACATGACCTTCTGGGCCGGTAAACGCTACAGCAGCTCCAACCTTTCCAGCCACCAGTTCGACTGGGAGTACATTCAGTACAACGGAACCGGGGGCGGGTTCGATAACCTGGACTTAGGCTTTGCGCGCTTTGATGCGGGTGTGTATGCCTTCTCGACCACCGACGAAGCCAAAGCTTATCCGGTAGATCTGGGGGATCAGGGCTATCCGGACGACTATTCGCTTAACCTGTGGTTTAAAAAGATCGGCGGCACCGGGCTCGACGTCGAACTTATCGGCCACCACATGAACCGCAATGAAAACCATCCTACCTCGGCTGAGAAGGGGTACGGCGTGACGGCGCTGTACAACTTTGACAGCTTCTACGGCCTGACCAACGGATACTCCCGCATCGCTTTCCAGTATGGCAAAGGCCTGGCCGCCGCGGATTCGCTGGGTAAAAACGGCTGGGGCTGGGCAAACCTTGAGGATACGCAATCCTGGCGCGTCGTGCTGGACAGCATGGCCAACCTGGGTGACGTGGAAGTATCGACCTTTGCGTTTTATCAGAAAGACAAAAACTACCGCTGGTGGACCAACGACGATGACGGCTGGGGACGTTCCATGTGGGTCGCGGGTATCCGTCCGTATCATCAGATAACCAAAAACTTCGCCATGCAATATGAGGTGGGCTACGAATATCTGGATGATAAAAACTACATGGGCGTAAACGGTAAAGGGAAAGGTGGCCTGACCAAGGTGACCATTGCGCCGACCCTGACCTTTGATTCAGGTTTCTGGAGCCGTCCGCAGCTGCGCTTCTTTGCCACCTACGCAAAATGGGATAAAGGCGTCTCGGATGCGATGGACAGAAATTACGACTGGAGCACTGGCACCCTGAGTCCGGGGGGATATTCACGTAGCGGCGATACCGATACGCTGAATTTTGGTGTGCAGGCTGAAGTCTGGTTCTGAGGAGAAAAGAGATGGCTTTCCCGATTCGAAAACTGCTTCTCGTCTCCTTACTCTCCGCGCTGGGAAGCGCGGGGGCTCTGGCGGCCGAGCAATCCCATTTTGAACACTTTATTACTCGCGATGGCGCAGCGTTAAAAGATGGCGATCGCGTCTTTCGCTTCGCCGGGATCCACGCCCCGGAGCTGCATCGTATAGAAGATGACGCGCGCGGAACCTGTAAGGCCGATCCGCGCGGCTGGGGGCAATACTTTAGATGGCCGACTGCTGAAGAGCAGGAGAACTGGATCAAAGCGCTGGTGCAAACCGGTGCTAAAGCACAGCGCGTATATGTGCTTTCCGTGCAGCAGGAAAATGATGCTGCCTGCGGACGTGAGACACATATTCTGGCACCGGCAACGCCGGACGGCATGCCGCGGCTGAATGAAACGGCCATGAAAGTGTATGACAACATGATTGCCGAGGCGGATAAGCAGGGGCTGCGCCTGATTCTGCCGTTTATTGACCACTGGTGGTGGTGGGGGGGACGCGAACAGCTGGCCGCGTTTTATCATGAAAAGCCGGAAGATTTTTATCGAACCGACAGTAAAACCTACCGTGCTTATCAGGATGTGATCCGTCAGGTGATTACCCGTACCAACACCATTACGGGACGCCATTACTACGATGAAAAGGCGATCATGGCCTGGGAAACGGGTAATGAGCTGGAAAACACCAACGCTGATTTCCTGCAGAAAACGTCGGCCTGGATCCGCAAGTGGGCGCCCCATCAGCTTGTCGTCGATGGTACCTATAAAAAGGTGAATGATTTCGCGCTCAACGATCCGAACGTCGACATCATCAGTAACCACTATTACACCAATGCCGAGAACAACCACCCCGAGCAGGTTCGCAACGATCTGGAGGCGATTGGCGGCAAAAAGGTCTATCTGGTTGGCGAATTTGGTCTGCTCGATCAAAAAGACCTTAACACTATCATGCAGGCCATTGTGCATACCGAGGTCAATGGCGCGCAGGCGGCGGGGGGCTTTATCTGGGGCTTCCGTGGTCATCGCCACGATGGTGGTTTTTACTGGCACAAAGAGTTTACCGGGCACTACAGCTACCATCTGCCTGGCTTCCCGGTCGAGGGCAAAGCAAACCAGGAGATGGAGGTCGTCAATCTGGTGCGAACCGCCTCGGCGCAAATGGCGGGGCTGAGCAAGGCGCCGGCTCTGCCGGTCCCGGAAGCGCCTAAGCTGCGCGAGAGCAACTCACCGTTTGCCATTAACTGGATGGGGTCTCCCGTCGGGCGTTATTACGATGTGGAGAGAGCGACTCAGCCACACGGCCCGTGGACCCGCGTTGGTCAGGATATCTCTGACGGCAAAAATGAGTGGGATCCGGCAAAAATGGATCTCTTCCGTGATGACTATCGCAGCCTGACGCTGGGCCAGACATACTACTACCGGGTGATCGCAAAGAACGAAAGCGGTCAGTCTGCGCCTTCAAACGTGATTCGCCTTGAGCATACGCAGAAAAACCTGCCGCCGGTCATCACTCTGCAGGATGCGCTCTCTACCACCGTGGATAAAGGCGTTCAGCTCACCGCGGCCTGGCAGGATGACAATCTGCCGGAGCCGAAGGTCAGCGTGGCATGGCATCACGAAGGCAAGGATAACGTCCACTTTTGTGACAGCACCAAAGCGGAAACCCGTGCCTGGTTCTCGGCTCCCGGTGACTATGCGTTGACCTTTACCGCTGACGATGGACTGCTGAAAAGCAGCAAGACGGTAAACGTTAGCGTGAAGGCCGCGGCGGGACCCGTGCCGGCGGACTACTGTCATTTTGGCGGCGGAACGCTGGACGTCAGCAAGGGGAAACTGAACATCACCAAGAGCGATAAAGATACGTTAGCGATTGGTGAAGACGGTTTCCTTGGTCCTTTTGCCAATGACGGAGACAGCGTGACCTGGCAGGTTAACGCCCCCTGGGACGGTAAGTTTGCCCTGCACGTGAAATTTAACGGCAAATGGGGGAGTAAGAAAAACTCGTTCATTGTGAACGGCGGAACGCCGGTGAGCATTGAATTCCCGCAAACGGATGAGAAAGGCCAGACGATGATCGTACCGGTCGCGCTCAGGGCAGGGGACAACACCATTAGCTTTGGCAAGTTCTCTGGCGACTGGGGATATATGTTCATCAAATCAATTGAAGTCACTGCAGAGTAGTTATTTGGCTGCCCTGTTCGGGGCAGCCCTTTTTTTCATTCAGGAGGCGTTATGAACCGGTATCAATTCCCGGAAGGTTTTTTTTGGGGCGCAGCGGCATCAGGTCCGCAGACGGAAGGCATAGCCAATAAGCCGCACCGTTCTGTCTGGGACAGCTGGTTTGCCGAACAACCGGAGCGTTTTTTTCAGCAGATTGGTCCGCAGCACGTTTGTGAAACCTACAGTAAATATAAAGAAGACGTAGCCCTGATGAAGCAAACGGGGTTTAACTCGTTTCGAACCTCTATTCAGTGGTCGCGTCTGATCGATGATTTCAAAACCGGACAGCCAAACCGCGACGCCGTCCGCTTCTATAACGATTACTTCGATGAAATGATTGCCAACGGCATCGAGCCCATCATCAATCTTTACCATTTTGATATGCCCGAGGCGCTGCAAAAAGCATATGGCGGATTTGAGTCATCCTACGTAACCGAGCTTTTTGCCCGCTTCGCCCGCACCGCGTTCGAGCTGTTTGGCCATAAGGTGAAATACTGGATAACCTTTAATGAGCCGATCGTGCCGGTGGAAGGCGGTTATTTATATGACTTCCATTATCCGTGTAAAAAAGATGGCAAACTGGCGGCTCAGGTCGCCTTTAATATTATGCTGGCGCACGCCAGGGCGGTGAATGTCTACCGTGAAATGGGCTTGCCGGGTGAGATTGGTGTCGTGCTCAACCTCACGCCTTCTTATACCCGCAGCGACAGCGAGGCCGATAAAAAAGCGGCCTGGTATGCCGACCTGCTGTTTAACCGCAGCTTCCTCGACCCGCTGGTTAAACATGAATTCCCCAAAGAACTGTGCGAAATCTTAACCGCAAACGGCTGCTTACCAGAGGTTTCACGGCAGGATGTGGAGACGATCCTGCAGTCGAGAATTGATTTTCTGGGGGTGAATTATTATGTGCCGAGAAGGGTGAAAGCGCGGGAAAGCGTTTACGCGCTCGATTACTTCACGCCGGAAGTCTATTTCGAAAATTACGTCGATCCTCAGGGACGGTTTAACCCTTATCGCGACAATAACGAGATCCACCCGGAAGCTATCTATGACATTGCCTGCAATATTCGCGATAACTACGGCAACATCAAATGGTATCTGGCGGAAATTGGCATCGCGATGGATCTGCAGTCCGAAGGGCCGGTGCAGGCCGATGGCGTGATAGATGACACCTTCCGTATCGCTCTGATGGAGGAACATCTGGCTCAGCTGCATCGTGGTATCGCTGACGGCGCCAACTGTTTTGGTGTTCATCAGTGGACCTTCATTGATAACTGGTCCTGGATCAACAGCTTCAAGCGGCGATATGGCTTCTGGCGTCTGGATTTAGCCACCGGGGAGCGACAAATCAAACGTAACGCATTGTGGTTTGCGCAGCTGGCGGCTGAAAATGGCTTCACCCCTGGCGAATGTGAAAAGGATACGCAATGAGTCAGCCTTTTTACCGGATGCGTAACGGCATCAAAAATTACGCCTGGGGCAGTCGCGTAGCGCTTAATCATCTTTTTGGCCTGCTCAACCCTGACGATCAACCCCAGGCCGAGGTCTGGATGGGAAGCCACCCCGCAGGCTGCTCGGAGATTGAAACCGATACAGGGTTACGCTCTTTACAGGACCTTATTTCACAGAGGCCGGCAGAGATGTTAGGCGCGTGCGCGGGAGAAACTGCGGGGCAGTTGCCTTACCTGCTGAAGTTGCTGTCAGCGGAGTGCGCACTGTCGCTGCAGGTACATCCCAATAAGCGCCAGGCAGAAGACGGGTTCGCCCGTCAGGGCAACCTGCCCGGAGAGGATTACACCGATGCGAACCATAAGCCTGAGCTGGTTTTTGCCCTGACGCCTTTTATGGCCATGAACGGCTTCCGGCCGTATCAGGAGATTGCTAATCACTTTTTGCGCCTGGATGCCCCGGCCCTGACGTCCGCGCTGTCGCTGTTTCGCAACAACCTGCATGCTGAAGGGCTTAAGGCCTTTTTTACGCGTCTGATGGCGCTTGAGCCGGCGGAAAAAGAGGGCGTGCTGACGTGTCTGGAAGCGCGACTTGCATGCGGGGTGTTTGCTCCGGTAGCGCCCTTTATCGAACGGCTACTGCGAGATTACCCGGGGGACATCGGGGCTCTGGCCCCGCTGTATCTGCACTGCATTACGCTTGCGCCGGGTGAGGCGATGTTCCTGCGCGCCGGTACGCTACATGCCTATGTGAACGGTACGGCGGTAGAGGTCATGGCCAGTTCTGACAACGTGCTGCGTGCGGGCTTAACCCCCAAGAACATCAATGTGGCAGAATTGGTGCGCTGTACGGTGTTTGACGAAACCCCAGCCGACCGCCTCAGGATGCATCCGCAGCGGGAAGAGGGGATGCAGCAATACCCGATCCCGGTAACGGATTTTCGCTTTAGCGTCATTGAACATTGCGAGCAGCAAAACATCCGGACAGACCGTGCGCAAATTCTGCTGGTGCTGAAGGGGAGTGCCACGCTCAGCCACGCCGAGGGTGCCAACATGACGCTGAACGCCGGTCAGTCCGCGTTCATCCCGGCGGTCACAACCTTATGGACGTTGACTCAGCGCGGGCAGTCTTGCCTGGTAAGCTGATGACGTAAGGCTTTCACTGCCGAGTGCAGGCAGTATGTCGGGCATAAAAAAGGCTGCTTATCGCAGCCTTTTTACATTTAGTTTTTCGGGAAGATCCACACGTGCTTTTCAGGCAGCGAAAGGTGGCAGTGCAGCGGGTCCCGGGCCTCGTGACCATAGGCGCGAATGACAAAATCATCCCCCGGCGTGCGGAACAGGTATTCCCAGCGGTCACCGAGATACATGCTGGTCAGTAACGGGAGCGCCAGCTGGTTTTCACCCGGCCCCTCGACCACCGCCACGCGCTCGACGCGGATCACCGCGGTGGCGTCTTCACCGCTTCGTACCCCTTCACCGGCCTGACCCCACAGCACCCAGCCTTTGCCTTCGATACGCGCTTTACCGTCACGTACTTCCGTTACTTTGCCGTGCAGGCGATTATTGCTACCCATAAACTCAGCGGTAAACAGCGTTTTCGGCGAGCCGTACATCTCCTGCGGTGTGCCCTGTTGCTCGATTTTACCGTTGTTAAGCAGCAGGATACGGTCGGAAATCGACATCGCCTCATTCTGGTCGTGTGTTACCATCAGCGCGGATAAGCCCAGCTTGATAATCAGTTCACGCAGGAATACGCGAGCCTCTTCACGCAGCTTAGCGTCGAGGTTAGAGAGCGGTTCATCCAGTAAAATGACCGGCGGGTTGTAGACCAGCGCCCGGCCAATTGCCACGCGCTGCTGTTGTCCACCGGAGAGCTGGTGCGGGTGGCGTTTGCCCAGATGGCCCAGCCCGAGCTGGTCCAGCACGTCCTGTACGCGCTGCTGGATCTCTTTGGCAGGAACCTTGCGCAGCTTGAGCGGATAGGCCACGTTTTCAAAAACGGTTTTGTGTGGCCACAGCGCATACGACTGAAACACCAGGCCCAGGTTACGCTCTTCCGCCGGGATCTCACTGCGCGGCGTGCCGTCATAGACTTTGTTTTTGCCAATGATAATCGAGCCCTGAGTCGGTTTTTCCAGGCCCGCCACCGCACGCAGCAGGGTGGTTTTCCCGCTGCCGGATGGCCCCAGCAGGGAGACCACTTCGCCGCGGTTGAGGTTCATGGAGACCCCTTTTAAAACAGGATTGTCACCGTAGGTCAGGTGCAGATCGTTAACCGCTAATTCAATCATGTATTTTGACTCCGAAACGAAGGGCAATGCCCAGACCTACCACCACCAGCAGGATGTTAATAAAAGAGAGCGCCGCCACAATATCAATGGCTCCCGCGGCCCAGAGGGATACCAGCATCGAGCCGATGGTTTCCGTGCCGGGTGAAAGCAGGTACACACCCGTTGAATATTCGCGTTCAAAAATCAGAAACATCAGCAGCCACGAACCGATAAGGCCGTAGCGGGAGAGCGGGATCGTGACATGGCGGGTGATCTGGCCACGCGTAGCCCCCGTACTGCGGGCGGCCTCTTCAAGCTCCGGCGCGACCTGCAGCAGGGTGGACGAGATGAGTCTCAGCCCGTACGCCATCCAGACCACCGTATAGGCCAGCCAGACGCTGAAAATGGTGCTGCGCAGTGAACGTAGCCAGACAATCAGGTTTTCGCGCATCCAGTCGCTCCAGGCGAACCCGGAAAGCCAGCCCGATTTCAGCGAGTTATCCAGCCACATTGGCAGGAACAGGAACACCCAGAGAAAGGCCAGACCCGCGAGCAGGCCAGGCACGGCGCGCGGCACCAGGACGCTGTAATCCAGGAAACGCGTGGTATTGTCCGGTTTGCGGTGCATGGCGATACCGACAAACAGGTAGCACGCCACGGCCAGCGCGCCGCCAATGACCCCAATGGACATGGAGTTGACGATGGCGCGCAGCAGGTTCGGCTGCGCCCATATCGTGCGAAAAGTACTGAGGGAAAGCTCGTCCCACAGCGAAACGCCCACGCCCCAGTTTGAGATAAACGCGCGCAATACCACGCCGAGCAGGGGAACGCCGATCGTGACGGTAAGCCAGAAGGCGACCACCGCGCCCGCCACCCAGCGCCATTTACCCAGAGGTAAGGCCCGGGCCTGAGACGCTTTGCCTTTCATGGTCACGAAACGGTTGGCGGTGCGCATCAGGCGACGCTGCAGCATGACCAGCGGAATGGTGATACAGATAAGCACCACCGCAACCGCCGCCATCAGGTGGTAGGAAGGGGTACCAAGCTTGTTGGTCAGCTGGTACAGGTAGGTTGCCAGCACCATGTTGCCTTCCGGATCGCCGAGGACCAGCATCAGACCAAACACTTCAAGACCGAGGAAGAACAGCAGAACGATGGCGTACAAAATGGACGGTCGCACCATCGGCAGGCTGACCGAGGTCATCACCTGTAACGGCGACGCACCCGCGGTACGTGCGGCCTCTTCCACATCGGAACCGACGCTTCGCAGCGCGGACGAAATATAGAGATAGGCATGCGGAACATGCGTCAGGCCAGCAATGACCACGATGCTCGACATGTCGTAGATATTCCACGGTACGAAACCAATCATCGCCTGCGCCCAGAGGGATAAAAAGCCCACCGGACCGGCGGCCACCACGTAGCCGAATCCCAGCACCATTGGCGACACGAAAACCGGCACGAGGATCAGCGGTTCAATCAGACGGCGGCCGGGCAGGTCGGTACGCACCATCAGAAAGGCCAGCACGCCCCCTAACGGAATGGCGATGATGACCAGCCCGAAAGCGAGAATAAAACCGCTTTTCAGCGCCTTATAGAAATCAGGGTCGGTGAAGATAAAACCAAATGATTCAAGGCTCCACTCTTTTGCCGGTGAAAAGAACGGTGCGGACAAGAAGCTCTGTATCACGATAAACGACAGCGGCGTGTAGATAACCAAGGCGGTTATCAACACGACAATACCGCGCGGCAGGCTTTGCCACTTTCTGCGTAATGTATTCATGGGGTATCCCTGGTGTTGCAGCCCAGCAAAACGAACTCAGGTAACAGGAGCGCGACGGCCCGCGTCGCGCTCAGACGCTTATTTGGCGGCGGCGGTACGCCACTGTTTGATGTACTCCAGGCGTTTTTTCGGCTGCAGATACTCCAGCAGGCTTTCATCAACCGGAATAGGTTTCAGCGCATTGCCGAGCACTTTCGTCAGGCCGTCGATATCATTTTTGCCGTCGATATCGTTACGAATGGACGGGATATCCGCCTGGCTTGCCAGAATACTTTGTCCTTTTTCAGACAGGACGTAGTCCAGCCACAGTTTCGCGGCATTGCTGTTTTGCGCCTGCTGGCTGATGAACGACACGCGTGATAACACCAGGGTGTAATCTTTTGGATAGGCGATCCCCAGCGACGGATCGTTCTTCGCACGCGCTTCCGCGTAGGATCCGAGGATATTAAAACCGATCAGGTTTTCCCCTGATGACACCCTCTCCATCATGGTGCCGGTTGAAGACTGAACGGCTAAGCCCCCTTTGGCGATATCGGCCAGGGTTTTGAAGTAGTTAGGATCGGCCTTGTGATCCTGCACCGAGAGCATAAAGCCCAGACCCGATTTTTCGATGTCGTAGGTGGTGACTTTGCTCTTGAATTTATCCGTCTGGCTGGCAATAAGCTTAGCCAGCGCCGCATGGGAATCAGGCACGTCGCCCGCCGGGATCAGCCGTTTGTTGTAGATAAACACGACGGGCTCATAGGTGGTGCCGTAGGCTTTATCTTTCCAGACCGCCCATTTCGGCAGCTGGCTTTGCTCCGGTGATTTGTACTCCATGGCGTAGTCGGTAGCGAGCTTTAGCCCGGTGTCCATGGAGGAGCTCCAGACCACATCGCCGCTACCGCCACCCGAGGCCTGTTCGCTGATAAAACGGTTGTACAGCTCGGTGCTGTTCATGTCGTTATATTCAACTTTGATGCCCGGATAGGTTTTTTCGAAGCCCTCAATCAGCGGCCCGGCAGCTTTGGTGTCGGTGGTGGAGTAGATCACCACTTTGCCCTCTTTGGTCGCGGCATCGACCATTTTTTGATAGTCAGCAGGGTAGCCCTGCGGCAAAGCAGACAGTGCGGAAGCAGAACACAGTACGGTAGCGGTAATCAGAGAAATTCGGAAAATGTTCGACATTATAGTTAACCTTTTAGTTACATTTGAGGAACTAATTGTCAACATAGCGCATGGCTCCGCGCCGACAATAGGGGGGCGCGGGTTGCGGTTCCGAAGTGTGATTGTCGGCGTCGTTTCAGCAATTAACACCATAAAATCCGCGACGCTTAGCAAACGAACGGTTGCGGATTACGTTTTCTCTGCCGCTTTGCGGTAAAGCCTTCTGGGATGACCGATATTGCCATACAGCATTTCGATGCTGATTAACCCACTGTCCACGCAGTATTCCAGATAACGGCGGCCCGTGGTTTTGCTGATCCCGACGTATTCCACCACCTCTTCCACCGACATTGTTTTTTCGGGGTGTTCCGCAAATAAACGCTTAATACGGTCCAGGGTGTGAGGCTCAATACCCTTTGTGGACGGGGTCTGCGAGGTCTCCGCGGCGGGGAGGTTAAACAGGCGATCCAGCGCATGCTGGTCGACAACCTTCACCTGCTGCACGGTGTGGATGAAACGCATAAAACGCTCCAGCGAGGCGTGCAGACGCTGGAAAAAAACGGGCTTAATCAGGTAGTCAAACGCGCCGCTGCGCATGGCATGGCTACAGGTCTGCATATCGCTGGCTGCGGTGATAAAGATCACCGAGCATTCATAGCTTTTCAGGAGCGGGTTATCGATTAACGCCACGCCTTTACCGTCCGGGAGATAATTGTCCAGCAGTATCAGCCTCGGCTGATGCTGGCGTATCAGGTTACACGCCTGCTCAATCGACGCGGCAATGCCCACCACGCGCAAATGGAAATTTTGCTCGATATACTCGCGATGCAGTTCCGCCAGGTGCGGCTCATCCTCAACAATCACAACATCAAGTGCTCGGGTCGTGGTCATGCGTTAGCCCTGTCGAACGGGGAGTGGATTGGGAATAAACACAGAGAATATCGTGCCTTGAGGAGCATTATCCGTTATCTCAATGCTGCCGCCCGCCTTGTTGATATAGCCTGCCACCAGAAACAGGCCAATACCGTGCTCTGTGCCCACAATGTCGTTCTCGCTTTCCGGCTTACTGCTGAATCCCTGGCGAAAGAGATGCGGTTTCATCGCCTCATCCACCCCGCAACCCCGATCGGCCACCTCTATCAGCAACTCCTGGTTGCGATCGGAAATGTAGAGCTCTACAGGTGCGGGAACCGGGGCTTTCAGGGTGGCGTCAACGGCGTTATCCAGCAGGTTGCCAATCACCGACACCAGCTCCGTTTCCGTGATGCTGGCAGGCATGCGGGTGAGCTGGCAGGCGGGATCAAACTGCAGTTCAACGCCCTTTTCCCGGGCGCTGACATATTTCCCTAACAGCAATCCGCACAGGGCCGGCGAGACAAAATGGGCTGAGACGAAGTCCAGCACGCGCTGCGCCCCTTCTGACTGTGCCTGGATGTAACGGATCGCCTCGTCATAGTGTTTCATCTGCAGCAACCCCACCAGCGTGGCGGTCCAGTTCAGTTGTTCATGACGCATAATGCGCAGGTTATCCGCATAGCGTTTAATCTGGCTTAGCTGGCTGCTGAGAGTGTTGATGTCATTCTTGTCGCGAAAGCTGTAAACCCAACCGCTTTCAACACCAGGTTCAACCTCAATCGCCACGCGGTTCACAATCACCTCGCGCTGGTTAAGCACCGCAATCTGGTCGTGGCTGCCGCGGCTAACCGAGGCGTAGCGCTGAGATAAAAAACCGGGGGACGTTTGCAGAACGTCTTCCAGCGGTTTGCCGATAAGCGCTTTCTCACTTTGATGAATATCCAGCATCTCTCTGGCGGCACGGTTAATTAAAATCAGCTGCTTTTCTTCATTGACGGCAAATACCCCTTCATACATTGCTTCCAGCAGCGCGCGTTGTTGTAAGACCAGTTGCGCAATATCTTTTGGCTCAAGGCGGAACATCTGCTTTTTAAGATTGCGGGTAAACAACCAGGAAAAAATAAACAGTAACAGCAACAGACCCATACCGTATAACCCGGACTGCCAGAGAATACGCGCATTGATATTCGCAATGTACGACGTCAAATAACCGACCGAGACAATCCCAATCACCTGATGCTGCGCATTAAAGATGGGCGCTTTGCTGCGCAGTGAAACCCCAATCCCACCCTTACGCACCGAAATAATTGTTTTGCCTTGTAATACCTCCGCATTATCCCCGCCGATCATCGGTAAATTGATGCGTTCCGGTGATTCTGAATGATAGAGATGCTGTTCCCGGGTATCGCCAATGACAATATAACTGGCATCACTTTCGGCCCGTATAGGCTGAATTAAACGGGCGATGGCGGGGATATTTCTGGACGCGACGTTTTCCGCCAGACCCGGCATCAACGCGATTTCGCTGGCCTGAACCCGGGCGCGCTGGCCGAGATCGTGATGCAATTGCCGGTCAATAAAATGAAACAGGATGGTTCCCAGCAGAACTAACAGCAGGCAGGAGAAGCACACCAGCGCTAAAAAAAGTTTTACCTGAAAAGAGAGTCTGCGTTTCATACGACCTGACGCGGGGAGTCTGATTAGAGCGGTCTGCGCAGACTGACATGAGGAAATGGGGGATGCAATCTGGCGAAAACAGAGTTGTGACCTGGCTTTTCGTTTTGGGGGTTATAGCTATCAGGATCGCGTAAGGCTATGCTTCATTCAGCACCCGAATAATTACAGAGGCAATGTCGTGGATAAAGCGCTACTGGATGCAGGCTACCGGGCCTATACCGGAGAGAAAATTGACGTTTACTTCAACACCGCGATCTGCAAACACTCAGGAAATTGCGTGCGCGGGAGCGCTAAGCTCTTCAACCTGAAACGTAAACCGTGGATTATACCGGATGAAGTGGACGTCGAAACGGTTGTACATGTGATTGATACCTGCCCGAGCGGTGCGCTGAAGTATCGCCAAAAATAAGCGAGGAACCATGGATATTCTGGAAGGCCATAACAAGTTTTACGTCAACGATGCTGACGGTAACCAGGTTGCAGAGATTGTCTTCGTACCGACCGGTGAACATCTGAGCATTATCGAGCACACCGATGTGGATCCGAGCCTGAAAGGGCAAGGTGTGGGTAAACAGCTGGTGGCAAAAGTGGTCGCGAAGATGCGCGGTGAAAATCGAAAAATTATCCCGCTATGCCCGTTTGCCAAACATGAGTTTGATAATACGCGGGAATATGACGATATTCGGGCGTAGAAACACACCGGCAATGGCCGGTGTTTTTTTATCTGATCTGTTCAAACAGCAGCACCACTGCAATCACTACCATCATTCCCCCTGATGCTCTGCTCACCAGACGCGCGGCCTGCGGGCGGGTGGCCAGGATGGCTTTTGAACCGTATCCCACCAGCAGATAGACCAGCGTACAGGTGATGAGGTGTAGCAAGCCCAGCGCGGACATCTGCATCGCAACCGACCAGCTTCCCTTCGGGTCAGTAAATTGTGGAAGCAGGGCCAGGAACAGCAAAAAAACTTTCGGGTTAAGGCCGCTGATACATAATCCCTTCACCGCCCACTGTTTCCAGTTTGCCGCCGAGGTTGTGGCGCTTTCCGGTGCGCCAGGAGCGCGTAACAGTGAGATACCAAGCCACAGCAAGTAAAGTGCGCCCGCTATCGTCAGCCCGGATAATGCCAGCGGATGTTGCGCCATCATGACGCCCACGCCCGCGACCACAATCAGTGTCGCCAGCAGATGCCCGGACATGAGGCCCATCACTGCGGGTACCACGCGCCGCCCGTGGATGCCGGCGCTAATGGCGTAAGCCCAGTCGGCGCCCGGCGTCATGATGAGCAGGAAAGACACCACCCAAAACCCAGCCACAATACTCATTTCCATCGTCTGTAAAACTCCAGAATTTCACCCGTCAACAGAGAGAAAGCATATCGGTATCCGGACGAAATGAGTTTTCAATGTTATGCTCAAAAGACGGTGAAATTGACAAAATCTTCCACATGGACAGCATTGATCGAAAAATTCTTGCGCAGTTGCAGGCTGATGGCCGTTTATCTCTTACGGAGCTGGCTGAACGGGTGAACCTGAGCCTCTCGCCGTGTCACCGGCGCGTGCGGGCACTGGAGCAGAGCGGGGCCATTACGGGATACCGGGCCAGTCTCGATCCCGCCAAAATGGGGTTTAACTTTCTGGCGATCGTGTTTGCGACGCTAAAAGAGGGCGACAGAAAAGCGGTGAGCGCCTTTGAGGAGGCGGTGGAAGAGATCCCGCAAATTGTGCTGGCGCAGCGTTTATTTGGCGATCCTGATTATCTGATGCACGTCGTGACCCGCGATCTGCCGGCTTTTCAGAAACTCTATGATGAGAAGCTCTCTGCGATGCCCGGCGTTCAGCATCTTCGCTCAACGCTGGTCATGAAAACGGTCGTGCAGGACAGGCCGTTTCCGCTCGACCTCTCAGGGCGTGACGAATAACGCGCCCGGCAGAACGCCGGGCGCAGGGGCGTTTAGCCTACAAACATCACTGACACGCACAGTACGCCAACGATCAGCGTCAGCAGGTTGCCGACAGATCGGTACGGTTTCAGGGACGGGATCAGGTACGTCGACAGCGTCGGCATGATAAACAGGATCATGGCGATAAGCGGACCGCTGATGGCATAAATCATCGAAATGGCATTCGGATTAATGCAGCACACCGCAAAGGTGATTAACGACACCCCCATGATGGAGATCGCGCGGTTAAAGGCGCGGCTCTTTTTCACGCCCACCTGGTTCAGCGATGACTTCACAATCTCCGTCGCCCCTTCGATCACCCCAAAATAGGTGCCGAGGAACGATTTCGACATGGCGATAATCGCCACAATAATCCCGGAAATCCCCAGCCATGCCGGAGAAGAGGGCATCATCGACAGCGCCGACAGAATGGTTACCCCTTCCTGTTTTGCCGAAACGATATAGGACGGTGGAATAGAGAGCAGGCAGCTGAACACGAAGAACAGCACGCTCAGGCAGATAATCAGGTACGCCACCTTCATGATTTTCTTGCACTTGTCCATGGCGGCGTCGCCAAACTTCTCACGGCGGTCAACGGCAAACGTCGAGATAATCGGCGTATGGCTGAAAGCGAATACCATCACCGGGATCGAAATCCAGACCTGATGCAGCGTATGGCGGTCAAATGCCATCTGGCTTGTGAGCAGCGCGGGTTGCCAGCTTCCGGTCAGATAGAGCGAGACAAACAGAAAGTAGGCGATCAGCGGAAACACCAGGAAGCCCATCACTTTTATGGTGATATGCCGTCCCATCAGGAAAATCAGATTTAACACCAGCACCACGCCAAAACTGACCAGCACGCAAACGGCGGTATCCACTGTCATGTGTTTTGCCAGCTGCTCAGTTAACGAGTTGGTGATGGCCACTGCATAAATCTGCACCACCACGAAGAAGGCGATGAAATAGAGCGTGGTGATCAGGTTGCCTATCTTCCTGCCGTAATAATGGGAGACGGCGCCGGTGATCCCTTCATTGCCTTTTGTTTTCGACGACAGGATGAATTGTGCCAGCGCGCGGTGCGGCCAGTAGGTTAATGGGTAGGCCACAAGGGCAGTGATAAACAGGACGATAGCGCCTGCGGAGCCCAGCTGAATGGGCAAGAACAGCGTTCCTGCGCCCACGGCCGTGCCATAGAGAGCGAAACTCCAGAGAGTCTCATCTTTTGACCAAATTTTCGACATTAGAGCAACGTATCAACTATCAAACCAACAGAATGGAGCGCAATTTACCATAATTATGGGTTGAGAGCGCAGTTGCTTCGAAGGAGTTTGGCCGGAACGGGCGTCCGGCCAGAGGGAATTAGCCTGCGAGGGCGCGTCGCTGCTGGCGACGTTTAAGGAATTTCTCGCGCAGCGTATCGTAAGCCCAGTTATAGAACATGGTGTACGGCAGGAAGAACAGGAAGAAACCAATTTCCAGTGTGAATGCCTGCAGCAGCGTGACGCCCAGCACCGCGGCGACTATCGACACGCCGATCACAATAAACCCGCATTCGAATCCCAGCGCATGCAGTGCGCGGATTTTTGCCGTGCGTGTGATGCGGTGAACCGGCCAGAAACGGTCGAAGCCGACGTTATAGATAATGTTCCAGAGCATGGCCGTGGTTGCCAGGATAATGGTCAATCCACCCATCTCCACCACGGAACGTTGCATAAGCCACGCCGCCGTCGGGGCGAGGATCGCCGTGGCAATCCCTTCGAAACAGACGGCATGAAAGATCCGCTCCGGCAGTTTACGTTGGAGTGCATCCTGATGTTGCATAGTTTTAGACCTCGTGAATACGCATTTTGGCGTTGATGCGGCTTATTGTTATCGCTAAAGGTGATATATTAAAGATGGTATCCATCGATAAAGTAGATAGTGCATGCGTTATTCACCTGAAGCCCTTACCGCATTCGTTGAGACCGTCGCGGCTGGCTCTTTTTCTGCCGCCGCGCGTCGGTTACGTAAAAGCCAGTCGACCGTGAGCACATCCATCGCCAATCTTGAAGCCGATCTGGGCTTCGATCTGTTTGACCGTTCGGCCCGTCAGCCGGTGTTAACCGCCCAGGGCGAACAGGTGCTGGGTTATGTGCAGGCGATCCTCGCGGCCAGCACGCGGCTTGACGAGCTGGCGGTGTCGTTAACGGCACAAACGGAGGCGCGCCTGACGTTTGTTCTTTCCGATACCCTCAACCCGGACGTGCTGGAAGACCTGATGAACCAGTTCGACCAGCGCTTTCCCCATACCGAATTTGAATGCCTGATTGGCGAGGAAGAGGACGTTATCGATCTGCTGCAGAAGTCGCGTGCGCAGGTTGGTCTCACGGAAGCGCGTGACAGTTATCCGACCGATATTGGGTTTACCCGGTTGCCGATACAGACCCGGATGGCAATCTATGTCGCGACCAACCATCCTCTGGCCGGGCAGCAAGAAATCCAGGCCGATGAGCTGCACGGCTGGCGGGAATTGCGGCTCAGCACCTATCTGGAGCGGGAGGCAACGCTCGCACGCGGACCCGTCTGGTCGGCACCCAACTACCTGTTACTGCTGAGTATGGCGGTTCAGGGGTTTGGCTGGTGCGTGCTGCCGTGCGCGCTGGTGGATGAATTTGCCGCCGCGAAATCGCTGGTGCAGCTGAATGTCCCCGGCTGGCCACGGGCGATCGGTATCGATCTGCTCTGGAATAAACGATCCCCGCCCGGCGTTGCCGGAAGCTGGCTGCGGCAGTATCTGCAGGATGCGCGCTAATCCTTGTGATTAAACTCACTATTTTTAAACAATTAAGATAATTGCTAATAACAATCCACTACTATCGTCATGTCATTTAACACAGAGGTTGTGATGAAAGATGTCGTTATAGTGGGTGCGTTGCGTACGGCTATCGGCTGTTTTCAGGGGGCGCTTGCACGCCACTCGGCTGTTGATTTGGGCAGCGTAGTGGTGAAAGCGCTGGTGGAACGTAGCGGGATTGCAGCACATGAAATTGATGAGGTGATCCTGGGACAGGTGCTGACCGCCGGTGCCGGGCAAAACCCTGCCCGTCAGGCGGCACTCAAGGGCGGCCTGCCCAATACCGTCTCCGCTATCACCATCAACGACGTCTGTGGCTCAGGGTTAAAAGCGCTGCATCTGGCGACGCAGGCCATTCAGTGTGGTGAAGCGGATGTCGTGATTGCCGGCGGACAAGAAAATATGAGCCGGGCACCACACGTGCTGACCGACAGCCGTACCGGCGCGCAGCTGGGCAACAGCCAGTTGCTCGACAGTCTGGTGCATGACGGTCTGTGGGATGCGTTCAATGACTATCATATGGGCGTGACGGCGGAAAATCTGGCACGTGAGTATGGTATCAGCCGTGAGTTGCAGGACGCTTACGCGTTAAGCTCGCAGCAAAAAGCGCGCGCGGCGATTGATGCCGGGCGCTTTCGGGATGAAATCGTCCCGGTCAGCACGCAGCGTCAGAACGGTGAGGTTGCCGTGGTGGTTACCGATGAGCAGCCGCGCACCGACGCCAGCGCTGAAGGGCTGGCGAGGCTCAATCCTGCGTTTGAAACTCAGGGCTCAGTGACGGCGGGAAACGCCTCCTCCATTAATGATGGCGCTGCGGCCGTGATGATGATGAGTGAAAGCAAAGCCCTCGAGCTGGATCTGCCCGTCCTGGCCCGCATTAAGGCATTTGCCAGCGTGGGTGTTGATCCTGCGTTAATGGGTATCGCCCCGGTTTATGCTACCCGTCGCTGCCTGGAACGCGCAGGGTGGCAACTCTCTGATGTGGATCTGATTGAAGTCAACGAGGCCTTTGCCGCACAGGCAATCTCGGTTGGCAAAATGCTGGAATGGGATCCCCTGCGGGTAAACGTGAACGGTGGGGCAATCGCACTGGGTCATCCTATCGGCGCGTCCGGTTGTCGAATTCTGGTATCGCTGGTGCATGAGATGAAAAAGCGCAATGCCCGCAAAGGCATTGCGACGCTCTGTATCGGTGGTGGACAAGGTGTCGCCCTCGCCATTGAACGCTAAAATCCCGCCCGCATAAAAGAGCCTCCCTTCAGGAGGTTTTTTTTACATAACGTATGACGAATTAACCGTTATTAGCACATTCTCACTCTGTTATTGAATAATTACGGCCTTAATTATTATCGTTGTTAATGTCTTAGTGTGATCCCCCTCCGATAATTTCACGCTAATACACCCTATTTGTTGATGGGTGTCACGTCCATCTTTGCCAAAAAAAATGAAACAAATAATTACGATCTTTGTCACTAAAATAGTGTTCTATAAAAAATAAACTGAAGTTTCATAAATAAGAAACATTATTTCAGTTGAGGGTTTTTTCATGTTTAAGAAATCTCTGGTCCTTACTTCCCTTATCGGTACGTCCTTCATGGCTCAGGCCGTTACCGTCGATCTGCGCCATGAATATATCGACAGTGGTGCCAATGCTGACCGTGTCTCGGTCTCACATCGCTTTGCTAACGGGGTCGGTTTTTCTGTAGAAGCTAAATGGAAATCCGGCGGTGATAAAGCCGACCAGCCGTTTGCGGATGTGGTGGGTAACGGGCATGAAGATCAAATTAGCTGGCGCTGGAAAGCGACTGAGAATATTGCACTGACGCCGGCGTTTACCCTTGAAAGTAACGACAGCCGCACAATATATAAACCGAATCTGCATCTGCAATATAGTTTCGACAATGGCTTTTATGTTGCCGCGCGTTATCGCTATGAATATACCCGCTACCCGTCAAGCTCGAATAAAGATGACGACAAAGTTAACCGTGGTGATGCCTGGGTTGGCTGGGTAATGGGTGACTGGCGTACCGAACTCAATTATGTTTATGCGAAGAGTTCTGAAGGTATGGTTCGTAATAATAACAAAGATTATTCCAACGAATATAACGCCAAGCTGGCGTATAAATGGGATAAAAACTGGGCACCGTATGTTGAAGTGGGTAACATCGGCGTGAAAGACACCGATGAACGCCAGACCCGCCTTCGTTTAGGCGTGGCCTATTCTTTCTGATATCACGTTATTCCGCTGAACATTGCCGGGTAGCGCCAGTGCCTACCCGGCTTACCCATGTCTGATAAGCGCCGCCCAATGGGCAAAAGCCCACAAAAAAAAGCCCTCCGAAACGGAGGGCAAGGCCAGTTACAGAAACACAAACTCAAATCATGCGTGCAACATTTCAGGTTGCTCAGGAAGTTTCGCGATATAGAGGGCGGGTTGACCGTCTTTATCGGAACTGAACAGCACCGCTTTCTCATCCGGAGTAAAGGAGGGATGCGGGTGGGTGACCTGGCGGCTATTTGCCACCGTTGCCCAGGAGGTGTCGTGACGGGCAATGCGGAAGTAGCTTTTTTTCGCCACGTCAAAGGCGTACAGATAAGGATCGTTATCGATGGTGTAACCGTGCGTATCCTTCACATCAACCGGCGTGCCTGAACCATCGCCCACCAGCAGGGAGCCGTCAACGTTGCTCATCAGATGGGAACAGGCGGGCATTTGCATGACTGCCTCATTGACGCCCGTATCCGGATTGAAGCTGCAGATGGTGCGGCCCTTTTGGCCCTTCAGATAAGAGACATACACAAGGGCAGAACCGTTCGGCACCCAGAATTCATGGGTACAGCTTTCGCCTTCCGCATGCGTTTTCACTTTGCGCACGTGCGTACCATCTTCGTTGACCAGCCACATGCGGGCGTCGACCAGGTCGTGCGGCCCTTCATGGCAAAACGCCACCGTGTTGTCATCAAACGGACGATAGATAGGGTGGCCAAGCCAGTTTTTCTCTTCGTGGATTGTGGTGCTTAAACCGGTTTTCAGATCCACCCGTAGCAGTCGACAGTGCGGCCCCTTATGGAAGAAGTCGTGGAAAATTTTCCAGTCGTTGAGCGGCGTCCAGTCACGTCGGGCGATTTCTATCCCAACCAGTTTGGTGCAGTCGCTGTTGGCGACCCAGGTACCGTAACCGACCCAGTCATCGGGGACACGGTACACCTCGCGTTCTACCAGGGTATGGAGATCCACCTCCAGCAGCGTGCGGTCGTTCTTCACATAGTAGAAGGATTTATCATCCGGAGAGAGGAACCCGCCAAAGGTATTATCCCCCGCGCCTTCCGTCAGCTGTACCGCTTCGGCCTTCTGCAGATCCAGCAGGTAGTAGTTCCAGTGACCGTCAAACGCCCCTGCGAACAGCAGGTGGCTGCCATCATTAAAGAAGCACTTCTGATAGAAGTAGTTGCGGTGACAGGTCACGTCGGGTGGGGTCAGGCGGGTGACTTCCACGCCTGTATCCGGATCGTGGCTGACCGCGTAGTTCAGCTTGACCCGCATACCTTTAGCCATAATGCACTCCTTTGAACGATAAAAGTAGATTAAAAAGTGAGTATTAAATTATCAAAACAATGTTTCATTATGTGTGACTGATGGCGCACTTTGTCTGTTTCATTGGCGAGATTACTGTCTGGCTCTCTTTATCGTGATCCGAACGCCATTTCTGGTATAAACAAACAGAAAAAATGAAACGTTATTTTAAATGTAATTGAAAACCCCCTTCTCTGGGGCTAGACTGTGCTTATCATGAAAACGGAACGTCGTTTCGTTAATTTTCTGCCTGCGGGCACGATCATTTCTGGAGGTTACGGTGGACGTCAGACAAAGCATCCACAGTGCGCACGCCAAAACGCTGGATACTCAGGGGCTGCGCAATGAGTTTTTAGTCGAGCAGGTGTTCGAGGCCGATAAGTACACCATGGTCTACAGCCATATCGACCGTATTATCGTTGGCGGGATTATGCCAGTGACGCAGACCGTCTCCGTGGGCGGAGAAGTGGGTAAACAGCTTGGTGTGAGCTATTTCCTTGAGCGTCGCGAGCTGGGCGTGATTAACATCGGTGGCCCCGGCACCATCACCGTAGACGGACAGTGCTATGAGATAGGTCATCGCGACGCGTTGTATGTCGGTAAAGGGGCGAAAGAGGTCGTGTTCGCCAGCATCGACAGCGGTAAACCGGCGAAGTTTTACTACAACTGTGCGCCCGCACATACCCCGTATCCCACCAAAAAAGTGACCCCGGCGGATGTCGCCCCGGTGACGCTGGGTGACAACCTCACCAGCAACCGTCGCACCATCAATAAATACTTTGTTCCGGATGTGCTGGAAACCTGCCAGCTCAGCATGGGGCTGACCGAGCTTGCTCCGGGCAACCTGTGGAACACCATGCCGTGCCATACCCACGAGCGCCGTATGGAAGTGTATTTCTACTTCAACATGGACGAGGACGCCTGCGTGTTCCACATGATGGGGCAACCGCAGGAAACGCGCCATATCGTGATGCATAACGAGCAGGCGGTGATTTCGCCGAGCTGGTCTATTCATTCGGGCGTAGGCACGAAAGCGTACACCTTCATCTGGGGTATGGTCGGTGAAAACCAGGTCTTTGATGACATGGACCACGTCGCGGTTAACGAGCTGCGCTAGCCGCAGGCAGTTAAGCATAAACCTGCCTGTTGGTGACAGGCGCTGAAAGATTAAGGAACAAACATGATTCTGGATGCATTTTCTCTGCAGGGTAAAGTGGCTGTGGTGTCCGGTTGTGACACCGGACTGGGCCAGGGTATGGCGTTAGGGCTGGCGGAAGCGGGCTGCGATATCGTCGGGATTAACATTGTTGAGCCTACTGAAACCATCGAGCGCGTCACCGCGCTGGGGCGTCGTTTTCTGAGCCTGACCGCCGATCTGCGTAAAATTGACGCCATCCCTGAACTGCTGGATCGCGCGGTGGCGGAATTCGGCCATATCGACATTCTGGTGAACAATGCCGGACTGATTCGCCGTGAAGACGCGATTAATTTCAGCGAGCGCGACTGGGACGACGTGATGAACCTGAACATTAAGAGCGTGTTCTTTATGTCCCAGGCGGCGGCGAAACATTTCATTGCCCAGGGGAAAGGCGGCAAGATCATTAATATCGCCTCTATGCTCTCCTTCCAGGGCGGTATCCGCGTGCCGTCTTATACCGCATCCAAGAGCGCGGTGATGGGCGTTACCCGTCTGCTGGCAAACGAGTGGGCGAAGCACAACATCAACGTCAACGCGATTGCGCCGGGGTACATGGCGACGAATAACACTCAGCAGTTGCGTGCTGACGAACAGCGTAGCGCGGAAATCCTCGACCGTATCCCGGCGGGCCGCTGGGGTCTTCCAGACGATCTCAAGGGGCCGATTGTATTCCTGGCCTCTCCGGCATCCGATTACATCAACGGCTATACCGTGGCGGTCGATGGCGGCTGGCTGGCGCGTTAATTGCGTATTCCGTCTTAAACCTCTGCCGGTGGGTGGAGGTTTTTTTTGCCCAAAAATTGCCATTATCCATATGGCTCAAGACGAAAAATCCATACTAAAAAAATCATAAATGATATGCATCACAGTTTTATTGCTTAAAAATTAAATGATTAATAAAAACTGGCGGTATTTCATCGTTAGTTGAAATTGTAATGTCCATCACAGATCGCTATGCCACAGCGAAATAATCCATATCTTCGCGAATTACGGCCTGACACTTTTCCGCGCTATCTCGTAATTTCAGTTAACGAATTTCGCTGTTCAGGCAGGAAAATATGACATCTATAAATGACTCTACCCTTATGCCCGCCGTGTTGCGTGATACCCGACGCATGAATCAGTTTGTCTCCATCGCGGCTGCAGTGGCCGGTTTACTGTTTGGTCTGGATATTGGCGTGATCGCCGGGGCGCTGCCCTTTATCACCGATCACTTTACGTTGAGTAACCGCCTGCAGGAGTGGGTGGTCAGCAGCATGATGCTGGGTGCGGCCATCGGCGCGCTGTTTAACGGCTGGCTTTCGTTCCGCCTCGGGCGCAAATACAGCCTGATGGTGGGGGCGATTCTGTTTGTCGCCGGCTCTATTGGGTCAGCATTTGCCACGAACGTGGAAATGCTGCTGCTCTCCCGCGTGCTGCTCGGCGTGGCGGTGGGGATTGCCTCTTACACTGCGCCATTGTACCTCTCCGAAATGGCGAGCGAGAACGTGCGCGGCAAGATGATCAGTATGTACCAGCTGATGGTGACGCTGGGTATCGTGCTGGCGTTTCTGTCAGACACTTATTTCAGCTACAGCGGCAACTGGCGCGCGATGCTGGGCGTGCTGGCGCTCCCGGCGCTGGTGCTGATTGTTCTGGTGATTTTCCTGCCAAACAGTCCGCGCTGGCTGGCGCAAAAGGGCCGTCATGTGGAAGCGGAAGAGGTGCTGCGGATGCTGCGTGATACCTCAGAAAAAGCACGTGAAGAGCTGAACGAGATCCGCGAAAGCCTGAAGCTGAAGCAGGGGGGCTGGGCGCTGTTTAAGATCAACCGTAACGTTCGCCGCGCGGTGTTCCTCGGCATGCTGCTGCAGGCGATGCAGCAGTTCACCGGGATGAACATCATCATGTACTACGCGCCACGTATCTTCAAAATGGCGGGGTTCACCACCACGGAACAGCAAATGGTTGCCACGCTGGTGGTGGGGCTGACCTTTATGTTCGCCACCTTTATCGCGGTGTTCACCGTGGATAAAGCCGGACGTAAACCGGCACTCAAGATTGGCTTTAGCGTCATGGCGCTCGGTACGCTGATCCTTGGCTACTGCCTGATGCAGTTTGATAACGGCACGGCCTCAAGCGGTCTTTCCTGGCTCTCTGTTGGCATGACCATGATGTGTATTGCCGGATATGCGATGAGCGCTGCGCCCGTCGTGTGGATCCTGTGTTCCGAAATTCAGCCGCTCAAATGCCGCGACTTTGGTATCACCTGTTCCACGACCACCAACTGGGTGTCGAACATGATCATCGGCGCGACCTTCCTGACGCTGCTGGATTCAATCGGCGCGGCAGGAACCTTCTGGCTCTATACGGTTCTCAACGTCGCGTTTATCGGGGTCACGTTCTGGCTGATCCCTGAAACCAAAGGCGTCACGCTGGAGCATATCGAGCGCAGGCTGATGTCCGGCGAGAAGCTGCGTAATATTGGCGTGTAGTCTGTTGCCGGGTGGCGAAGAGGCCACCCGGCTTTTCGTTAGCGCATCGCGCGTTTCAGAATACGTTCAGCCTGACGCTGGAAGTCAGCGGCAGTCTCTTCCACGGATTTCTGTCCATAATCGATGTACTGCAGAGAGGTGCCGAACTGGGCCACAATCTGCGGATCGTCAAAGTAAGGTGACACGGAAAGTTTGGCCGGCAGAGACTGCGCCAGACGCAGCCCCGCGACCGACGGATCGCTCTCTTTGATGGTGCCGTCTTCGGTCAGGAACTGCACCGCGGCTTTACTCAGCGGCAAGCCACGCTCCAGACCCAGCGTATCTACTCCCTCTTTGCTGTTCAGCAGGAAGTTAATCAGTTTCGCCGCCGCTTCCGGGTTTTTGGTGGATTTACCAATCGAGAGCATCTGCGCCGGTTTGAAGAAAAGGCCCGCATCGGTTGCGCCCGGCAGCATCGGGTAACTGCCCAGCACCAGTTTTGCCGGTGGCTTCAGGTTATCGGAATACTTGTTGATGGTGGAGTTCCACATGTAGGTTCCCGCCCATTCTCCCTGGATCCACGGCTTCATCTCATACATGTTGCTCTTACCAAACGACGCATAGTATTTGGTGTCCGGCATGACGTGGCTATCCACCAGCGTTTTGTAGGTCTGGAAGAATTCCACCCACTGCGCTTTGCTGTAGGCGAACTTCTTGGTTTTCTCGTCCACGGCAGGGATGTTGTACTTCTGAATCATGTACGAGTTCAGCAACGCCAGCGTGTCCTGATGCTCCAGCACGACCGGGTAGTACTGCTTGCCGAGTTTACTCTCGAAGGTTTTACCCGCCGCCATCAGCTCGTCCCAGGTTTTCGGGTATGCAATACCGGCTTTTTTCCAGGTCTCGTCGTTGAAGTAGAACACGCGTGCGGTGACGGAGATCGGAATGCCGTTCAGCTTGCCGTTGATGGTGGTGGACTGAAGTTCTTTGGGATCGAACTGGGTCAGGTCGATCACGTCTTTCATTTTGTTCAGGTCGTAGAACCCGTCGCCGGTTTTCGAGAAGATTGGCAGCCAGTTCCAGTTGGTCTGCATCACATCCGGCTCGGTGCCGCCCGCAATTTGAGTGGTCAGGCGGGAGAGGTGCCCATCCCAGCCGGTGTACTCTGCTTTAACGTTGATATCCGGGTTCTGCTTATGGAATTCCTCCAGCGCTTTCAACGTCACCTGATGGCGGCCATTACCGCCCCACCAGGACATGCGTAATTCGACATCTTGCGCCATCGATGGCAAAGCGGTAAGGCCCAGCGTCGCGGAGATTGCTGCGCTTAAAAGCACTTTTTTCATTTTTATAAACTCCATCAGAGAGAGAGGTTCTGTTCAGTTTTTGCGTCAAAAATATGACATTTATTCATATCAAATTTGAAATACACCTTGCGATGAAGGCCTTTATCAATCATGGGCTTAGCTTCATCGGAAGGAATTCTGGCGGTCAGTTCGTAGTCCGCAACCTTCAGATAGACGAAGAATTCGTGGCCCATGTTTTCCACGCGAACCATTTCGCCACTGCAGCCCCCGTCAACGAATGGTGCGTCGGAGAGGGAAACGAATTCCGGACGTACGCCGTAGTAAATGGCCTGCCCGGCATAAGCGGAGACTTTCTCCTGCATCCCGGCGTTCAGCGGCATGGTTTCATTGCCGATGGCGATGTGCAGTTTCCCGGCGTTTTCCACCAACTGGCTTTGACGAATGTTCATCTCCGGCGCGCCGATAAAGCCTGCCACGAACATGTTTTTCGGCTTGTGGTAGAGGTTGTCCGGGGTATCAACCTGCATGATGTGGCCGAGTTTCATCACGCAGATGCGGTCGCCCATGGTCATCGCTTCGGTCTGGTCGTGGGTGACGTAGACGGTGGTCGCCGGTTTACCGGATTTCTTCAACTGCTTGTGCAGGTCGGAAATACGAATGCGCATTGAGGCGCGTAGTTTGGCGTCGAGGTTTGACAGCGGTTCGTCGAACAGGAATACATCCGGCTTTTTCACAATCGCACGGCCTACCGCCACGCGCTGTGCCTGGCCGCCGGAAAGCTGGCGTGGCAGGCGGTCGAGTAACTCTTCCAGCTCAAGGATTTTGGCCGCTTCGTTGACCTGAGATTCAATCTGATCTTTTGGCAGTTTGCTCAGCTTCAGACCAAAGGCCAGGTTTTCGCGCACCGTCATGTGGGGATAGAGCGCGTAGTTCTGGAACACCATCGCAATCCCGCGCTCTTTTGGCGCGAGGTTGTTCACAATCTTATCGCCGATGCGGACTTCACCCCCGCTGATGGTTTCCAGGCCAGCCAGCATGCGCAGGGTGGTGGATTTGGCGCAGCCGGAGGGGCCAACGATCACCATGAACTCTCCTTCAGCGATTTTCAGGTCAATGGCATGTACCGCTTTAAAGCCGTTGGAGTAGACCTTTTCCAGTTTGTTGAAGATAACTTCAGCCATAATATTTCCCTCTTAACCTTTAATTCCGCTGCTGGTGACGCCCTGGACGAAGTAGCGCTGTGCCAGGAAGAAGACAATGATGGATGGCAGAATGGAGATGCTCGCCATTGCCAGAATTTCGTTCCACGGCGCCCCTTCGGTGACGTCGATGGACATTTTCAGCGCCAGTGCAATCGGGTATTTATCCACGCTGTAGACATAAATCAGCGGCCCGATAAAGTCGTTCATTGACCACATGAACTGGAACAGGGCGACGGAGATAATGGCCGGTTTCAGGATCGGCACCACCACGTACCACAGCACCTGAAGCGAGTTACAGCCGTCAATTTGCGCCGCCTCCTCCATGTCACGCGGCACGCCGCGCAGGAACTGGATAAGCATGAAGACGAAGAACCCCTGGGTGGCGAAGGCCAGCGGCAGGTACAGCGGCATATAGCTGTTGAGCATGCCCATTTCACGGAACATCAGGTACTGCGGGATCAGCAGCACGGTGCTGGGGAGCAGCATGGTGGTGATGAGGGTAGCGAACCAGAATTTCTTCCACGGGATTTCAAAGCGCGCAAAGCCGTACGCCACGATGGTGGAGGAGATAATGGTCAGGATCACTTTCGGGATCACATACTTAAAGGTGTTCAGCATGTAATGGCCGAAGTTGTATTCGGTACCGGTTTTCCAGCCATTCACAAAACCGTCCCAGGTCGCATGGGCAGGCCACAGGCTGAGAGTGGTGAAAATCTCGTGGTTCGGTTTGAACGACGCCGAGAACATCCACACCAGCGGATAAAGCATCAGCAGGCCGACAAACAGCAGGATCACGTAGCGCACAGCGGCGTTAATTTTCTCTCTGCGCAGCGTGCGGGCGACTTCACGCTCGGCAATCGTCCTCGCCGTGGAAAGTTGTTGGATATCAGCCATTTTTGCCTCCTTTATCGGCGGAGTAGAACACCCAATATTTCGATGACTTAAAGGCGATACCGGCAAAAATGGCTACCACCAGGAACAGGATCCACGCCAGTGCTGCGCCGTAACCCATGTCAAAGTATTTGAACGCGGTGTCGTAGATGTAGAGTGAGAACAGGTAAGTGGAATACGTTGGCCCGCCGCCGGTAATGACATACGGTCCGGTAAATTCCTGGAACGCCTGGGTGGTCTGCATAATGAAGTTGAAGAAAATCACCGGCGTGATCAGCGGCACGGTCACTTTCGTGAACATCTGCCATTTGGATGCCCCATCGATCATCGCAGCTTCATACTGCGACTGCGGAACGTTTTGCAGCGCGGCCAGGAAGATGACCATCGCGGAACCGAACTGCCAGACGCGCAGCAGGGTGACCGACATCAGGGCCAGCGAGGGTTCACCCAGCCAGTTCACCGGGTCAAAACCAAATACGCCAATAAAGCTGTTCAGCAGGCCATCAATGGCAAAGAGCGCGCGCCACAAAACAGCAATGGCCACGGAGCTGCCGAGGATCGACGGAATATAGTAGGCGGTACGGAAGAATCCAATACCGCGTAATTTAAAGTTCAGAACAAACGCAATCCCTAATGCAAAGGCGAGCTTCAGGGGAATGGTCAGAAATACATACGCAAACGTCACTCCCATTGATGTCCAGAAGAGCGTGTCTTCCGTAAACATGTAGCGATAATTTTCTATGCCGTTAAATACCGGCGGGCTCATCAGGTCGTAATCCGTAAAACTCAGGAAAAACGATGAGACGAAGGGGAAAGCCGTAAAGAGTATCAACCCAATGATGTAGGGTGATATCCACGCGAGCCCCAGCAGCTTGTTTTCATTCATACTTACCTACCTGGTAATCAATGGTTTAAAACGGAATCTGCGTCTGTAACAACCTTTCAGGCTGTCGAAACCGAGCCTGAACGGCGATATTCTGGGTAATACGTGTCACGGTTACTTCATGTCACTTTGTTTTATAAGACTTTTTCCGATTTCATCGTTGAGCGAAACGCCTGGGTTTCAATACGGTAGAACTCGTGTTCCTGGATAATAAAACGCCGTTTTATTTTATATTATTGCTATTTGTTTCTGCGTCATTCGCTTAATAGCGGAAATGTGATCAAAGTCGAAACGGTGTTTCAATAAGGTGATGAGGATGGCATTTTTGCGCTATTTCAGGCGTTCAAAGAAGAGAGAGGAGGGCGGGCGGAAAGAACCGGATGATTAATAAAGACAATACCGTCGAGAAACTAACTACTAATTCTGATAGCAGGTCTACAGCTGGATCATTCTTTCGTTCAGATAATTCTTACTTTCTTGTATCATCGGACCACTGTAACCAATCAGGCAGAAATGGTCTGCACCCTCAAAAGAAGAATGGCTATGTCAGCAATGGATTTCAAAAAAAATACGGATCTCGACTTCCCCCATTACGCGGCCCCGGCAGTCAGTTCCAAAGAAATTGACCTTCTGGGACTGTTAGAAGTTCTTCTGGCGGCAAAAAAACGTATCGTCGTGATTGCCTTCGCATTCGCACTGGTTGGACTGGCCATCGCGTTCTTACTGCCACAAAAATGGACCAGTAAAGCGGTGATCACACCGGCGGAACAGACGCAGTGGAACCCGCTGCGCCAGATGATGGTCGCCCTGCAGGTGCTCGACGTGGACGTGAAAATTACCCGTCCGGACGTGTTTAACCAGTTTATTAAAAAGTTCCAGTCGCAGTCGTTGCTTGAGGAGTACATGAAATCCTCACCTTACGTGATGGCACAGCTGGAAGGCACTGATGTGGATCCGCTTGAGCTGCATCGTGCGGTGGTCAATATCTCCGAAAAGATGAAAGCGGTAGATAACACCCTGGCAAAAGACGCGGATAAAGCGCCGTACGTCTCGTGGACATTGAGCTTCACCGCGCCGACGGCGGGGGATGCGCAAACGGTTCTTAAAGGTTACGTGGATTACATCTCGCAGATTGTTGAGCAGGAAACCATGGAGAATATCCGTAACCAGATCACCCTGAAAACCAAAGTGGTGGAGCAACAGCTGGAGCTGGATCGGGTACGTCTGACGAATGTTCACAACACCAATCTGCAGCGTCTTAACTATTCTCTGGAAGTGGCCAACGCGGCGGGTATCAAAAAGCCGGTCTACAGCAACGGTCAGGCGGTTAAAGACGATCCGGATTACTCCGTCGCGCTCGGTGCCGACGGTATCGCGCAAAAACTGCAGATTGAAAAAAATCTCAAGGACATCGCTGAGCTGAACGCAGACTTCCAGAACCGGGAATACTACCTGGCGCAGCTGAAAAAGCTGTCTGTCGAAGACGTCAAACTTGAACCGTTCAAGTATCAGCTCTCTCCATCCATGCCGGTGAAAAAAGACGGTCCGGGCAAAGCCCTGATTGTGATCCTGGCGGGACTGCTGGGCGGGCTGTTTGCCTGTGGCAGCGTATTACTGCGTGAGGCCATGCTCAGTCGCAATCCTCTGGTCGAGCCTGTAACGGAATAAAAAACGCAGACGAGAAGGGCGCTGTTATCAGCGCCCTTTTTTTATTTCAAAAAATCCTCACGTACCGGCGTGAAGGTATCCAGTAGCGTGCCGGGTTTAAGACACACGCAGCCGTGCATCACATGTGGCTTTTTGTAGAGGGTATCCCCGGCTGTCACCACATGTTTTTCGTCTCCAATCGTGAACTCAAACTCGCCGGACAGCACATAGGTTAACTGTTCATGAGGATGGTTATGCAGTGGGCCTGTCGCGCCCTGTTCAAAATTCACCTCCACCGCCATCATTTTACCGCCATGGGCAAGAATACGGCGCGTCACGCCGTTCCCCAGATCGTCAAGCATGGTCTCGTTGTGGAAAATAAACATATCGTCACCCCAGAATGTATTAAAACAATGTTTCATTTAATTTATATCACCAGAGGTTAAAAAGAAACGACGTGACAAAGAACTGGAAACACGATCACAAGTTTGCTTCACTGGGATAAACACATAAGGAGGGATGATGAAAACGATCGGCCTGTTAGGGGGGATGAGCTGGGAATCGACAATCCCCTATTACCGCCTGATTAATGAAGGGGTGAAGCAACGTCTGGGGGGCCTGCATTCTGCCAGCCTGCTGCTGCACAGCGTAGATTTCCATGAAATCGAAGCCTGCCAGTCGAGCGGTGAATGGGATAAAGCCGGGGAAATACTGGCCGAGGCCGCGCTGGGGCTGGAGCGTGCGGGAGCAGCGGGGATTTTGCTCTGTACCAACACCATGCATAAAGTCGCGCCCCATATCGAAGCGCGCTGTTCGCTGCCCTTCCTGCACATTGCTGATGCAACCGGGCGGGCTATCACCGCAACCGGATTACGTCGTGTGGCGCTGCTGGGAACGCGCTACACCATGGAGCAGGATTTTTACCGCGGTCGGTTGAGCAGCCAGTTTGGCATTGAAAGCCTGATCCCGGATGAGGCAGACCGGGCCCGCATCAACCAGATTATCTTTGATGAACTCTGCCTCGGCACCTTTAGCGAATCATCCCGGGCATATTACGTTAACGTGATTGAAAAACTCGCGCAGCAGGGGGCGGAAGGGGTGATCTTCGGCTGTACGGAAATCGGTTTACTGGTGCCGGTTGAGCAAAGCCCGATTCCGGTCTTCGATACCGCCGCGATTCATGCCGCCGATGCCGTGGAGTTTATGCTGTCATAAACTTTGCCGATCGGATAAACGAAGCGCCACCTGACGGGCATGGGCTATCAGGTGCTCCGTAAACGCCTCCACCAGCGCTGAGACCGGGCGATGGAGGGGGCGGATCAGGCTCACGGTGAACGGGACTGACAGGCTAAACGGGCGGATGACAATATCGCGCCCGGCGTAATCCAGCGCCGTCAGTGGATTCACCACCGAAACGCCCACCCCGGCGCGCACCATGGCGCAAATGGAGGCCGCACTGTGGGTCTCGACCACCATCCTGCGCTTCACCTGATGCTCGGCAAACAGTGAATCCAGCAGCTGCCGGTAGCTGTCGGTTTGTGACAGGCTAATGTAGTTTTCACCGTGAAAATCCGCTGGCGTCAGAATCTGCTTGCGGGCAAGCGGGTGCCCGGCTGGCAGCACGCACACCTCATCTAAAGAGAGCAGTTCCGTGCGTTCCGTTCCCGCGGGCGTAGAGAGGGTTTCGGTCAGGCCTAAATCATGGCGCTGTGCGGAGAGCCACTCCTCGAGCAGCGGTGACTCCTGCGGGACAATCGTGAGATTCACCTCCGGATATCGGGCCAGAAAAGGCTGGAGCAGCGTCGGCAAAAAAGACTGCGAAAAGACGGGCAGGCAGACAATCGATAGCTCGCCCTGCCGAAACTCGCGCAGGCTTTCCGCCGCACTGACAATGCGATCCAGGCCGTACCATGAGCGCTGCACTTCCTCGAACAGGCGCAGCCCCTGTACCGTTGGGTGAAGCCTGCCCCGTGTGCGTTCGAACAGCTTCAGTCCCAGCACTTTCTCGAATCGCGCCAGCTCGCGGCTGACCGTTGGCTGAGAGGTATGGAGCATCTGCGCAGCCTCGGTGAGGTTGCCCGTGGTCATCACGGCGTGAAAAATCTCGATATGGCGTAAATTGACGGCGGGCATAGGTCACCTGAATACAGAGAACTGTCCATATCATTTTTGCATAGACTCGCGATAAAACGATATTTTTTATTCTCTTCCTGCTGTGGCGTAATCATAAAAAAATGTCACCCCGGAGAAAGACCATGCCACGCCCGCTTAACCAGACTGATACCGATTTGAATGCCGAAAACCTGCTACGCCTGCCTGCCGAGTTTGGCTGTCCGGTGTGGGTCTACGACGCGCAGATTGTTCGCGAGAAGATTGCTGCCCTGCATCAGTTTGACGTGGTGCGTTTTGCCCAGAAGGCGTGCTCCAATATCCACATTCTGCGTCTGATGCGTGAGCAGGGTGTGAAGGTCGACTCCGTCTCCCTGGGGGAGATTGAGCGCGCGCTGGCGGCCGGGTTTGATCCGAAAACCGATCCTGACGCGATTGTGTTTACCGCCGATGTGATCGACGACGCCACGCTTGCTCGCGTCCATGAGCTGCAGGTGCCGGTAAACGCCGGGTCCGTGGATATGCTGGAACAGCTTGGGCAAGTTTCTCCGGGCCACCGCGTCTGGCTGCGCGTGAACCCGGGCTTTGGTCACGGTCATAGCCAAAAAACCAATACCGGCGGCGAAAACAGCAAGCACGGTATCTGGTATGCCGATATGCCCGCTGCCCTGGACGTACTGCAGCGTTACAATCTGAAGCTGGTGGGCATTCATATGCACATCGGCTCCGGCGTGGATTACGCGCACCTTGAGCAGGTTTGTGGCGCAATGGTGCGCCAGGTGATCGAGTTTGGTCAGGATCTGGAGGCGATCTCTGCCGGGGGCGGTCTTTCCATTCCCTACCGTGAAGGGGAAGAGGCGATCGACACCGATCACTATTACGGCCTGTGGAGCGCCGCGCGTGACCAGGTCGCCGCACATCTTGGTCATGCCGTGAAGCTGGAAATTGAGCCGGGTCGTTTCCTGGTGGCTGAATCCGGGGTGCTGGTGGCGCAGGTTCGCAGCGTGAAAGAGATGGGCTCGCGGCACTTTGTGCTGATTGACGCCGGCTTTAACGATCTGATGCGCCCGTCAATGTACGGCAGCTATCACCACATTTCGGCTCTGGCTGCCGATGGCCGCGATTTAACTCACGCGCCGCGTATTGAGACGGTTGTCGCGGGCCCGCTGTGTGAGTCTGGTGATGTCTTTACCCAGCAGGAAGGGGGGAAAGTGGAAACCCGCGCGCTGCCGGAAGTTAAACCAGGCGACTATCTGGTGCTGCACGATACCGGTGCCTACGGGGCGTCAATGTCCTCAAACTACAACAGCCGCCCGCTGCTGCCAGAAGTGTTGTTTGATAACGGCAAGGCGCGGCTGATCCGCCGCCGCCAGACCATTCAGGAGCTGCTGGCGCTGGAACTCGTCTGAGTGAAGTACGGCCCCGTCGTGACCGAGTCGCGTAATACCAGCGTACCGGTGAACGGCGGGATCGCGTCGACCGGTTGGTTTTTTGCCAGCCGGATCGCCTGATCGATAGCCGTAACGATCATATTGTCGATAGGCAGGTAAACCGACGAGAGCGCTGGCTCCAGCCATTTCGCGCATGGGGCATCGTCAAAGCCAAACAGGGAAATATCCTGTGGGATCCGCAGCCCCGCCTGGTGTAGCGCCTTGGACGCACCCAGCGCCATATCATCGTTACAGGCAAACAGAGCGCTAAACGCTATACCGTCGGCAATCAGCTCTTTGCAGAGCTCATATCCTCGCGTCATTCCCGCATCGCCATACTTTATCCGCCGCTCGTCCAGACGAATGCCGTGCTTTTCCAGCGCCTTACGGTAGCCCATCAGCCTCGCTTTCCCGGTTGGCGTGTGGATCGGGACGGTGATACAGGCGATCTCCCGGTGGCCCTGGTTGATCAGGTAATCCACGGCCTTAAAGGCGGCATCCTGCTGTTCGAAGAACACGCAGCGATCGGGCGCCTGGCTGACTTCACGGTTGATGACCACCAGCGGGGTTTGCACCGAATGGATCAGCTTCATGATCGCTTTTTCGCTCATGTAGCGGGTGTAAAGCACGATGGCATCGCATTTGCGATCGGCCAGCATTTGTACCGCCTGCTCTTCCTGCTCCGGGGCGTCGTGACCATCCGTGACGATCAGCTGCTTGCCGTGGGTTTCCGTCTGTCGGGAGGCCTGCTGAAGAAGACGACCAAAGTAAAAACCATCAAAGGTAGAGACCACCAGACCAATGCTGTTGCTGGTCTGGTTCGCCAGCGAACGCGCGAGAAAATTCGGGCGGTAGCCCAGCTCTTCCATCGCATTAAACACCTGCTGACGCGTACTCTCTTTAACCTGACCTGTGCCGTTCAGCACGCGCGATACCGTGGCTTTCGACACGCCCGCGCGCAATGAGACATCCAGCATTGTTGCCATTAGACATTCCTGATTCCACGTAACGATCTGCAGTTTAACACAGACCATCCGGTGCATAAGCGATGCGGGAAGGGCAAAACTTCCAGCACGATCACGCTTTTAGGTAACGATCGGTCAGTTCGAAATACAGGGTTTTAAGTGGTATGCCAAAATCGATATAAACCGCATTTTGGAATACCTGTTACGTCGTTGAGAGCTTAATCACAGAACAAAACCCGACATGTAGCTATTTTTGGTATGCCAATAGTATCCGGCTGTACACCTTATCCAATAAAAGCCCTTTTACTGAGGTATTACCCTATGGCATTACAGGAAAAACTGATCGACGCTCTGGGCAGTTTTGCCACAAAATTCAACAGTTATCGCTATATCATGGCGATCAAGTCTGCCTTTATTACCTTAATGCCGGTCATCATCGTTGGGGCATTCTCTGTCTTGATCTCCAATATGGTACTGGATCCGAAAAATGGCCTGGCGAGCTTCCAGTCCCTCTCTTTTCTCGCCACGCTAAAACCCATCACCAGCGCGCTCAATTACGCCACCCTGAATTTCCTTAACATTGGCGCGGTGTTCTTAATCGGTATCGAACTGGGCCGCATCAACGGGATCAAATCCTTATTCCCTGGCCTGCTGGCGGTGATCTGCTTTATCTGCGTGACGCCGACAACCGTCGAGATGCTGGTGGATGGTGAAATGCACGTGGTGAAAGACGTGCTGCTGCGTCAGTTCTCTGATACCCGCAGCCTGTTCCTCGGCATGTTTATCGCGATTCTGTCGGTAGAAATTTACTGCTGGCTGGAAAACCGCAAGGGGCTGAAGATCAGGATGCCGGACACCGTACCGCCAAACGTGGCGGCATCGTTCTCCGCGCTGATCCCGGCGATCATCACCACTACCGCGATTGCCACATTGGGTTTCGTCTTCCATCAACTCACCGGCATGTATCTCTATGACGCGGTCTATCAGGTGGTGCAACAGCCGCTGGAGCGCGTGGTGCAAAGCCTGCCGGGCATTCTGCTGCTGATGTTTGTCGCACAGCTTTTCTGGGTGATTGGTATTCACGGCAACCAGATGATCAAGCCGATCCGCGAGCCGCTGCTGTTAGGCGCCATCACCGTTAATATGAGCGCCTTTGAGCAGGGCAAAGAGGTGCCGAATATCATCACCATGCCGTTCTGGGATGTGTACATGAGCATCGGCGGGTCGGGGCTGACCATCGGCCTGCTGATCGCGGTCATGATTGCCACCAAACGCAAAGAGATGAAAGAGATCGCCAAGCTTTCCATTGGTCCGGGGCTCTTTAACATCAACGAGCCGGTGATCTTCGGCATGCCAATCATGCTTAACCCGATCCTCGCCATTCCTTTCATTATCACGCCGCTGGTGACCGGCTCTATCGGTTACTTTGCCACTGTGACCGGCTTTGCCGGTAAAGCCGTGGTGATGGTGCCGTGGACCACGCCGCCGCTGATCAACGCCTGGCTCTCCACCGCCGGATCGATGGGGGCGGTCATCACTCAGCTTATCTGCATTGTGACTGCCGTCATTATCTACCTGCCGTTTGTGAAGATTGCTTCACGACGTGCCGAACAGGCCGCACTGCAACAGGCGACCGACAATGCATGAGGATGTGATGACGACGAAACAGATAACCATTCCGCAGGATTTCATTCTGGGCGCGGCCGCGTCAGCCTGGCAAACCGAAGGCTGGAGCGGCAAAAAGGCGGGGCAGGATTCGTGGATCGATCTCTGGTACAAAAACGATCGCCACGTCTGGCACAACGGCTATGGCCCGGCGGTGGCGACCGACTTTATCAACCGCTTTCGCGAGGATGTGGCGCTGATGAAGCAGGCGGGGTTGACGCACTACCGAACCTCGATTAACTGGTCACGTTTTTTAACCGACTATGAAAAAGTGACGGTGGACGAGGAGTACGCCGCCTATTACGACGCGTTATTCGATGAGATGCACCGTCAGGGTATTGAGCCGATGATCTGCCTTGAGCATTACGAGCTGCCGGGCGTGCTGCTTGACACTTACGGCGGCTGGGCTTCAAAGCAGGTTGTTGAACTGTTTGTCCGCTATGCGGAAAAAGTCTTTGAACGCTACCACGGTAAAGTCACCCGCTGGTTTACCTTCAATGAACCGATCGTGGTACAGACCCGCGTTTATCTCGATGCGCTGCGCTGGCCCTACGAGCAGAATACCGGTAAATGGATGCAGTGGAACCACCATAAGGTTCTGGCGACGGCAAAGGTTGTACAGCTGTTTCGTGCCAAAGGCTACCCTGGCTCGGTTGGCTGTATTCTCAACCCCGAAGTCACCTATCCTCGATCGTGCGCACCGCACGATGTTAACGCCGCAGAGAAGTACGATCTGTTCTATAACCGCGTATTTCTCGATCCGCTGGTGCACGGGCGCTACCCCCCAGAACTCTTTACGCTGCTGGAACAGCATCAGGTGGCGTGGGACTACACCGCAGAAGAGCTGGAACTGATTGCGCAGAACACCGTCGATGAGCTGGGGATAAACCTCTATTACCCGCATCGGGTGAAAGCGCCGTCTCGTGCCTGGCATCCGGAGACACCGTTCCACCCGGCGTACTACTACGAACCGTTCGAACTGCCAGGACGGCGAATGAATAAATCCCGCGGCTGGGAAATCTACCCCCGCATTATCTACGATATGGCGATGCGGATAAAAAATGACTACCGCAATATCGACTGGTTCGTGGCGGAGAGCGGGATGGGCGTGGAGAACGAAACGCAATTTCGCAACAGTGACGGGGTCATTGACGACGAGTACCGCATTGCGTTCATTCGCGAGCACCTCTATTACACGCTGCTGGCGCGGGAGGAGGGGGCAAACTGTCATGGCTATATGCTGTGGGCCTTTACGGACAACGTATCACCGATGAACGCCTTCAAAAACCGCTACGGGCTCATTGAGATCGATCTCGATAACAATCGCGCCAGGCGGGCGAAAAGGTCGGCGAGCTGGTTCCGGCAGCTGCGCGATGCGCGCGTGCTCACGCTCCCGGTCGATGATGAATGGAAGTAAGCGAAAACCATGCTGGTTCTGGTAAAATAGCGCACAAACTGGCCGGGAGGACGCCCGGCCTGCGCATTAACTGAAAAAACAGGTGAAAACGTGGATAAGGCTGTCATCCTGCCGGAAAAAAAACAGTACCAGGAAATTGGCGAGGATTTACGGGCGCAAATTATCCAGGGGCACTATCCCGTAGGTTCCCGTCTGCCGCCCGAGCGTAATATTGCTGAGAAGTACGGCGTAAGTCGTACCATCGTGCGTGAGGCATTGCTGATGCTGGAGCTGCAGGGCACGGTGGATATCCGCCAGGGTTCTGGCGTTTATGTGATGCGCATTCCTGAAGAACACGAAAACGAAGAAGAGCGTTTTCTGAACAGCGACGTCGGCCCCTTTGAGATCCTGCAGGCGCGCCAGCTCCTCGAAAGCAACATCGCCGCGTTTGCTGCCAAAATGGCGACACGCGCAGACATCGACAATCTGCGCCGTATTATTGAGCAGGAGCAACGCGCCATTGCCGCCAACGATAACAGCCAGGACAACAATAAAATGTTTCACCTGGTGCTGGCGGGGGCAACGCAAAACCAGATGCTGCTGGCAACGGTAGAGAGTATCTGGCACCACATGGACAGCAGCCCGCTGTGGCAGCAATTTAATGGGCATATCGCCAGCCGTGCATACCGCCTGAAATGGCTGGGCGACAGGCAAACTATCCTCGCGGCGCTTCGTCGTCGTGACGTGATGGGCGCCTGGCAGGCGATGTTCCAGCATCTGGAAAATGTGAAAAAGAGTTTACTTGAACTCTCCGATGAAGATGCGCCGGATTTTGACGGTTATCTTTTTGAATCTGTGCCCGTTTTTCAGGGGAAGCTGGTGTGACTATTCTGCCTCTCTATGCCGCGCCTCAGTATGCGGAACAGGTAACTGACTGGATCTGGCAGGCGTTCGGTGACGGGCTTACGCGGGCGTTTTTCCAGAGCATCGTTGAACACAGCCAGACGCCGGGCGCGTTACCGTTGACCTTTATTGCTCTGGAGGGCGAACAGCTTCTGGGTACGGTCGGGCTCTGGCGCTGCGATTTAATCACCCGACAGGATCTTTGTCCGTGGCTGGCTGCGCTGTACGTTGATGAAGCGGCGCGTGGTAAGGGACTGGCGGGAAAACTGCAGCAGCATGTTATCGCCTATGCCGCGCAGGCCGGCTATCACGAACTGCATCTGTGGTCTGCCTGCCGCGACTTCTACGAACGTTACGGCTGGCAGTACATTGGCGATGCGCTTGAATACCCGAACAAAACGGTACATCTGTATCGCTATTCCTCTCCCGCTTCTGCTGGCGAACCTACAGAGTGACGGCGGACTAAGGTGGGGCTGAACAGGTGGGTGATATCCGGTGGCTGGCGTTGTTCGGCCAGCGCCAGTGCCAGCTCCGCAGCCTGCGTTGCCATTGTGATAATCGGGTAACGTACGGTGGTCAGGCGGGGACGCACGTAGCGGGACACCAGCACATCATCGAAGCCAATGAGTGAAATTTCTCCCGGCACCTCGATTCCGTTGTCATTTAACACCCCCATTGCCCCGGCGGCCATCGAGTCGTTATAGCTGGCAACCGCCGTGAAATTCCGTCCACGCCCTAGCAGTTCTGTCATTGCCTGTTCGCCGCCACTCTCATCCGGCTCGCCGTAGGCCACCAGCCGGTCATTACACGGCAAACCGTTTTCGCGCAGGGCATCGTAGTAGCCCTGCAGGCGATCTTCGGCATCGGAAATCGGGTGATTGGAGCAGAGGTAACCAATGCGGGTATGGCCCTGCTGAATCAAATGGCGGGTAGCAAGCCAGGCGCCGTAGCGGTCGTCGAGTGCCACGCAGCGTTTCTCAAAACCGGGAATAATTCGATTGATGATTACCATGCCGGGGATCTGCTTCATCAGATGAATGAGTTCAGCATCGGGGATCATTTTGGCGTGAACAACCAGCGCAGCGCAGCGGTGGCGCATCAGCTGTTCGATAGCCTGGCGTTCTTTTTGTTCGTTGTGATAGCCATTGCCGATCAGCAGAAAATTGCCGGTCTGATAAGAAACCTGTTCAACCGCTTTTACCATGGCGCCAAAAAACGGGTCAGACACATCGCCCACCACCAGTCCGATGGTTTCAGTAGACTGTTGGGCAAGGGCGCGGGCGTTGGCATTCGGATGGTAATTCAATGATTCCATGGCGTTTTGCACCGCCTGGCGTGATGCGTCACTGGCTTTAGGGGAGTCGTTAATCACGCGCGAGACGGTCGCCACGGAAACACCAGCCAGACGGGCCACATCCTTTATTGTCGCCATTATATACCTTCTTAGTGGGGGTAAGCGTTTACACACGAAATAGTGTTGCGGAAAAGCGCCGTGCATTCAAGGGGCGCGGGGTTTCGCCCTCCACAAACGTGACGCAGCACAACCCTGGCCGTGTAATCGTTACACGGCCAGTCATGTCTGAATAATGTCAATCTGAACCTTTAGTTACACTTTGCCTCAGGCTGTTGCGATTGTCCGATGGCGAGGATGAGGGGGAGATTGATAGAGTCGAGATCCCAGAGGTATTGATTGGTGAGAATTCTTAGTACGGTTTCGTACTCTTCTCTTGCACCAACCTGCGCGGATGCGCAGGTTTTTTTTCGCCTCAACTTTGCAGTCGCTCCCGTATCACTTCTCGTGTAATCTGCCACCATTTACTATCAACCCTTCACACTGGCTGGCAAAGGGAGTTGAGATGCTTTTTGGGTTCTTCCGTACACTCTTCCGTATTCTCTTTCGCATTCGCGTCACTGGCGATGCTCAGGCGCTTCGCGGCGAACGCGTTCTTATCACACCAAACCATGTTTCCTTTATCGATGGCATTCTGCTGGCGCTATTTCTGCCCGTGCGTCCGGTGTTTGCGGTTTATACCTCCATCAGCCAGCAGTGGTACATGCGCTGGCTCACGCCGCTGATTGATTTTGTGCCGCTCGACCCGACCAAACCGATGATGATTAAACATCTGGTGCGTCTGGTGGAGCAGGGGCGTCCGGTGGTTATTTTCCCGGAAGGTCGCATCTCGGTGACCGGTTCACTGATGAAAATCTACGACGGCGCCGGGTTTGTCGCGGCGAAGTCAAAAGCAACCGTGGTGCCACTGCGTATTGAAGGAGCGGAGCGCTCCTATTTCAGCCGTCTGAAAGGGCTGGTAAAGCAGCGCGTGTTCCCAAAAATTACGTTGCATATCCTGCCGCCAACGTCGTTACCGATGCCTGACGCGCCCCGTGCACGCGATCGCCGTAAAATTGCCGGAGAGATGCTGCACCAGATTATGATGGAAGCGCGTATGGCGGTCCGCCCGCGCGAGACGCTGTATGAATCCCTGCTGTCGGCACAGCACCGCTACGGCGCGAAGAAAAACTGCATCGAAGACATCAATTTTACCCCGGATACCTATCGCAAGCTGCTGACCAAAACATTGTTCGTGGGCCGTATTCTTGAGAAGTACAGTCAGCAGGGCGAAAAGATTGGCCTGATGCTGCCCAACGCAGGCATCAGTGCGGCGGTGATTTTTGGTGCCGTTTCCCGTGGCCGTATTCCGGCGATGATGAACTACACGGCGGGCGTGAAAGGGCTAACCAGCGCCATCACGGCAGCGCAAATCAAAACCGTCTTTACCTCCCGCCAGTTCCTCGACAAAGGCAAACTGTGGCATCTTCCTGAACAGCTTACCCAGGTACGCTGGGTCTTCCTGGAAGATCTTAAAGCGGATGTGACGACAGGCGACAAACTGTGGATTTTTGCTCATCTGCTGATGCCGCGTCTGGCCCAGGTGAAACAGCAGCCGGAAGACGACGCGATTATCCTCTTCACCTCTGGCTCTGAAGGCAACCCGAAAGGTGTCGTCCACAGTCACAAGAGTATTCTGGCGAACGTTGAGCAGATCAAAAGCATTGCCGACTTTACCGCGAAAGACCGGTTTATGTCAGCGCTGCCGCTGTTCCACTCTTTTGGCCTGACGGTGGGGCTTTTCACGCCGCTGCTGACCGGTGCCGAAGTCTTCCTTTATCCAAGCCCGTTGCATTACCGCATTGTGCCTGAGCTGGTGTATGACCGTAACTGTACCGTGTTGTTTGGAACCTCAACCTTCCTCGGAAACTACGCGCGTTTCGCCAACCCGTATGACTTCTTCCGCGTGCGCTACGTGGTTGCGGGCGCGGAAAAACTGCAGGAGAGCACGCGACAGATCTGGCAGGACAAATTTGGTCTGCGTATCCTCGAGGGGTATGGCGTGACAGAGTGTGCGCCGGTGGTCTCTATCAACGTGCCAATGGCGGCGAAACCGGGGACAGTAGGCCGAATTCTGCCTGGGCTGGATGCTCGTCTGCTGGCGGTGCCTGGTATTGAAGACGGCGGCCGTCTGCAGCTGAAAGGGCCAAACGTGATGAACGGCTATCTGCGCGTGGAAAACCCCGGCGTGCTGGAAGCACCGACCGCAGAAAACGTTAATGGCGAGATTGAAACGGGCTGGTACGACACCGGCGATATTGTACGTTTCGATGAGCAAGGCTTTGTGCAGATCCAGGGGCGTGCAAAACGCTTTGCCAAGATTGCGGGTGAAATGGTCTCGCTTGAGATGGTTGAACAGCTGGCATCGGGCGTCTCCGCCGACAAGATGCATGCCACTGTTGTGAAGAGTGATGCAAGTAAAGGCGAGGCGCTGGTGCTGTTCACCACCGACAGCGAGCTTAAGCGCGACCAGTTACTGAGCTATGCCCGCGAGCACGGCATTCCGGAGCTGGCGATACCTCGTGATATTCGCTACCTGAAACAGCTTCCGGTGCTCGGCAGCGGTAAGCCCGACTTCGTGACCCTCAAGGGCATGGTTGAACAGGCGGAACAACATAATGCGTGAGTCAGTACACACTAACACCTCTCTGCGCTCAAAAGGCATGATGGCGGTGATTGCCGCCCAGTTCCTTTCCGCCTTTGGCGATAACGCGCTGCTGTTTGCCACGCTGGCACTGCTCAAGGCTGAGTTTTACCCTGACTGGAGTCAGCCGGTTCTGCAGATGGTGTTTGTGGGCGCTTACATTATCTTTGCACCGTTTGTCGGACAGGTTGCGGACAGCTTCCCGAAAGGCCGGGTAATGATGTTTGCCAACGGCCTGAAACTGCTGGGAGCCGCCAGCATTTGTTTTGGTTTCAATCCGTTTATTGGCTATACGCTGGTCGGCATTGGTGCCGCAGCCTACTCCCCGGCGAAGTATGGCATCCTCGGGGAGCTGACCACCGGTGATAAGCTGGTGAAAGCCAATGGGCTGATGGAGTCCTCCACCATTGCGGCAATCCTGCTTGGCTCCGTCGCAGGCGGTGTCCTCGCTGACTGGCACGTGCTGGCGGCCCTCGGCGTGTGTGCCGTGGTGTACGGTGGCGCGGTAGTCGCTAACCTGTTTATTCCGAAACTGCCGGTGGCGCGTCCGGGGCAATCCTGGCGCTTTAAGCCGATGACCGGCAGCTTCTTCAATGCCTGCCGCGTGCTGTGGCGTAACGGTGAAACGCGATTCTCTCTGATGGGCACCAGCATGTTCTGGGGCGCTGGCGTTACGCTGCGCTTCCTGCTGGTGCTGTGGGTGCCGGTGGCGCTGGGGATCACGGACAACGCGACGCCAACCTACCTTAATGCGATGGTGGCGATCGGGATTGTGGTGGGCGCGGGGGCAGCGGCAAAACTCGTGACGCTCGACACCGTTGCTCGCTGCATGCCGGCAGGGATCCTGATTGGCGTTGCGGTGCTTTTTTTCGCGCTGCAACACGCGTTATTGCCAGCCTACGTACTGCTGATCCTGATTGGTATTCTGGGGGGCTTCTTCGTGGTGCCGCTGAATGCGCTTTTGCAGGAGCGTGGCAAGCAGACGGTCGGGGCGGGCAATGCTATTGCGGTGCAAAACCTCGGTGAAAACCTGGCGATGCTGCTGATGCTGGGCCTGTATTCGCTGGCGGTTAAAGCCAGCGCGCCTGTGGTGGGAATTGGCGTCGGGTTCGGTGGACTGTTCGCGCTGGCGATTGCCGGCTTGTGGGTCTGGCAGCGCCGCCGCTGATTCGGGTCGTCTTCAGCGCCTTTTCACAAGCGGGTGCAAACATTAAAAACGGCAACAGAGGTTGCCGTTTTGTTTTTTTACGGTGCCGGATAGGTATAAACCTGATGCACCGCGTCAATCTCCGCCAGCACGTCCTCGCTCAGGTCCAGATGGAAACTCTCAATGTTGGTTTTCAACTGTTCCATCGTCGTTGCGCCCAGCAGGGTGCTGGCCACAAACGGCTGACGGCGTACGAAGGCCAGTGCCATCTGGGCAGGATCGAGCCCGTGACGCTTCGCAATATCAACGTAGGCCGCGACGGCTTTCTGCGTCTGCTCGCCGCTATAGCGGGTAAAGCGGCTGAAGAGCGTATTACGCGCGCCGGCTGGCTTCGCACCGTTCAGGTATTTACCCGTCAGCGTACCAAAGCCCAGGCAGGAATAGGCGAGCAGCTCAACCTCTTCATATTGCGTCACTTCGGCCAGACCCACTTCGTAACTGCGGTTGAGCAGGCTGTAGGGGTTCTGGATGGTGACAATGCGCGGCAGATCGTGTTTATCAGCCAGGTGCAGGTAGCGCATAACGCCAAAAGCCGTTTCGTTAGACACGCCGATGTAGCGGATTTTGCCCGCTCGCTGGCATTCGGTCAGCGCTTCCAGCGTTTCAAGCAGCGTAACGGCGGGAGCGCTTTCGTTCCAGCTGTAGCCGAGCTTACCAAAGCAGTTGGTTGGACGCTGCGGCCAGTGTACCTGGTAGAGATCAAGATAATCGGTTTGCAGGCGCTTCAGGCTGGCATCCAGCGCGGCACGGATATTCTTGCGATCGAGGATCTGGTTGGGGCGGATCCCGGCATCGCTGTTACGCGCAGGGCCGCTGACTTTCGAGGCGATAACCAGTTTTTCGCGGTTGCCGCGTTTTGCCAGCCAGTTGCCGACGTAGGTTTCGGTAAGCCCCTGCGTTTCCGGGCGTGGAGGAACAGGGTACATCTCTGCGACATCAATCAGGTTAATGCCCTGGCTGACGGCATAATCGAGTTGTGCATGGGCATCGGCTTCGCTGTTTTGTTCACCAAATGTCATCGTGCCCAACCCCAGTTGGCTTATCTCCAGAGAGCTGTGGGGGATACGGTGATAATGCATAGCCGGCTTCCTTCAATAGACATGTAGACCGCGTCAGGAACCTCCCGACAAAGGAATATAAACATGGCAGAGGGGAAGCAAAAGGGGAAGAAAAAAATCAAAAAGGCCAGCAAGGTACTGACCTCTCTCTGTTTATCGCTCGATAATTTGCGAGACTTCGTCGCGATTGATCTGCATTTTATTCCCGGACTGATCGCGGTAGCTGACCAGACCGGTGTCATCATCGACTTCCGGCTTGCCGTCTGTCAGGATCATCCGGCCATCTTTTGTCGCCATCACGTAATCGCTGCTACAGCCCGATACTGCAAACGCTAATCCGACTGCTGAAATTAACACTGCCCATTTTTTCATCGTTATCGTCCTCACCTGGCTCGTATCAAATCATAGTGTAGTAATAACCCGATATTTCGACAGGAGGAAGCGGTAAAATCTTAAAAACCAGGTGATTATGTTTGAGAGCTCTCAAAATAAGTAAAAAACTACGTTTTGAGTAAGAAATGGCGAGCAAGGAGCGCCCCGGTAAAGTTCTTTTTGAGATAAAAACCGCGTGGCAATGTCAGTATCGGCTCGCCCCGGGCACCGATTGCTTCCGTGAGCGCTTTACTGTTCGCCGCCTTTGGCCGCAGCTGTAACACCTCTCCGTGTCGGGCGGTGATGCGCTCAACCTGACCGAGGACAATCATATCCATCAGCTCTTCCCAGTCCAGACGCAGCTGATGCTCTTCATCTTCATCCGGACTCCACAGCAGCGGTGCGCCAACCCGGCGTTCAGCCAGCGGGATCTGACGTTCTCCTTCTACGGGGACCCAAAGCACGCGCTTCAGTTTATGGCGAACGTGACTGGTTTCCCACGTCACACCGGTATTCCCGGTTAACGGTGCAACGCAGACAAATGTCGTTTCCAGGGGCTTACCAAGGCTATCGATGGGAATGGTTTTTAACTCTACGCCCAGGGCGGCGAAATCCTGCTCCGGTTTACTCCCTGCGCTTGCACCCAGCCACAGCTCCAGCAGCATGCCGATCCAGCCTTTATCCCGCTTCAGATCCTGAGGGATCGGCAGGCCAGCCATTGCCGCCAGCTCGCCAAGCGAAAAGCCAGCCAGACGCTGCGCCTGCTGTAGCAACTGGGTTTCGCTGGACGGCGGTGAAAGCAAGGGTAAAAGCGAATGCATGAAGGTAACCTTTTGATTAAAAAATACACTAAGAAATTGTCCCCTGTGGATAGAGTTTAACTTTTTCTGTACGAATATGCCATGTGCATGATTTATAGGTTTTTTTAGTACACTAAAAATGGATGGCGAGGGACAAAAATTCGGTTGTTCAATTCTGGTCACTGACAATGAACAGGATCTTACACCATGTTATCCACAGAAAAGTGGGATAACTGGGCATAACCCTGACTACTGTTTCAATTTACAGCCTTGACGTGCGACGAAAATCCAATTTTCAAACAAATTGTGCCTAACTTATTGGCACAATCTGTGGATAAAACCGACGCTGTTCGATCTTTCATCAGCACAACGATCCCTGATGTGACGATCGTCACGCTTAAGCGGTGTGGGTTGGTTTTATGGTGATTAACTTTATGAAAATAATGATTTTATTTTTTATCGGTAATGGAGGGAGATTGACGGCGGCTGAGGTTGTTCATCGGTAATCAGACACTTCTTCACAACTATATCCACAGAAAAGGTGAATAAAATTCCCCTCAGAGCCGCTCATCTGTTTATAACTCTGCCTGTATTTGTGAGTTATTCAAATGTTATTAGGTTGCAGCCCTGTAAGAGAGTGGTTTACCGCCTCCCTGTAGTGTGAAACAATCATTCATATATAAGGTTTAGTTTGGGGTAGTCCGGTGATTGATGACGATGGCTACCGCCCGAACGTAGGAATAGTAATTTGTAATCGTCAGGGCCAGGTGATGTGGGCCCGTCGATATGGTCAGCACTCCTGGCAGTTCCCGCAAGGCGGGATCAACCCGGGAGAGTCCCCAGAACAAGCGATGTACCGGGAGCTGTTTGAAGAGGTTGGTTTAAGCCGAAAAGATGTTCGCATCCTGGCTTCGACCCGCAACTGGTTGCGTTACAAGTTACCGAAACGTTTGGTGCGTTGGGACACAAAGCCGGTTTGTATCGGCCAGAAACAAAAATGGTTTCTACTGCAGTTGGTGGGCAACGATTCAGATATCAATATGCAAACCAGCAGTACGCCGGAGTTTGATGGCTGGCGTTGGGTGAGCTATTGGTATCCTGTTCGTCAGGTCGTGTCATTTAAACGCGATGTTTACCGTAGGGTGATGAAAGAGTTCGCAAGTGTTGTCATGCAGCTTCAGGAGATCCCGCCTAAGCCGCAGAGCGCACCTGCCTGGCGACGTAAAAGAGGTTAAGCTACGCAAATCATGCTCACCCGCTTGCGAGAAATAGTCGAGAAGGTGGCCAGTGCGCCGCGTCTGAATGAGGCGCTGAACATTCTGGTTACCGACATCTGTCTTGCGATGGAGACCGAAGTCTGTTCGGTGTATCTGGCCGACCACGATCGGCGTTGCTATTACCTGATGGCGACCCGTGGTTTGAAAAAGCCACGTGGACGCACCGTAACGCTCGCGTTTGATGAAGGTATTGTTGGTCTGGTTGGGCGACTCGCCGAACCTATCAACCTTGCCGACGCACAAAAACACCCCAGCTTTAAATATATCCCCTCCGTAAAAGAAGATCGTTTCCGCGCCTTCCTGGGCGTGCCGATTATTCAGCGCCGTCAGCTGCTTGGTGTGCTGGTGGTACAGCAGCGTGAGTTGCGTCAGTACGATGAAAGCGAAGAGTCTTTCCTCGTCACGCTGGCCACGCAGATGGCCGCGATCCTCTCCCAGTCCCAGTTGACGGCACTGTTTGGTCAGTATCGCCATACGCGTATTCGCGCGCTTCCGGCGTCGCCGGGCGTCGCTATCGCCGAAGGCTGGATGGACGCCACCCTGCCGTTGATGGAGCAGGTGTACGAAGCCTCAACGCTTGATGAAGCGCTTGAGCGTGAGCGTCTCACCGCCGCGCTGGAAGAGGCGTCGAATGAGTTTCGTCGCTACAGCAAGCGCTTTGCCGCTGGGGCGCAAAAAGAGACGGCGGCCATTTTTGACCTTTACTCGCACCTTCTCTCCGATGCACGTCTGCGCCGCGAGCTTTTTGACGAAGTCGACAAAGGTGCGGTTGCGGAGTGGGCGGTTAAAAAGGTCATCGAAAAATTTGCTGAGCAGTTTGCGGCACTGACCGACGGTTACCTGAAAGAGCGGGCCGGTGATTTACGCGCCCTGGGGCAGCGTTTACTGTTCCATCTTGATGACACTATTCAGGGCGCGAATGCCTGGCCAAAACGTTTTGTGCTGGTTGCCGATGAACTCTCCGCGACAACACTGGCTGAACTGCCTCATGACCGCCTGGCGGGCGTGGTGGTACGCGATGGCGCGGCGAACTCGCACGCGGCCATTATGGTGCGCGCGCTGGGAATTCCCACCGTTATGGGGGCGGATATCCAGCCATCGGTGCTGCACCGACGCACCCTGGTGGTCGACGGTTATCGCGGTGAGCTGTTGGTTGATCCTGAGCCGGTTCTGCTTCAGGAATACCAGCGCCTTATCAGCGAAGAGAATGAATTAAGCAAGCTGGCAGAGGATGACGTTAATCTGCCCGCGCAGCTCAAAAGCGGCGAGCGAATCAAAGTCATGCTCAACGCAGGTTTAAGCCCCGAGCATGAAGAGAAGCTCGGCAGCCGCATCGACGGTATCGGCTTATACCGCACCGAAATCCCGTTCATGCTGCAAAGTGGCTTTCCCTCTGAAGAGGAGCAGGTTGCGCAGTATCAGGGCATGCTGCAGATGTTTAACGACAAACCGGTCACCCTGCGCACCCTTGATGTCGGGGCAGATAAACAGCTGCCGTACATGCCGATCAGTGAAGAAAACCCGTGCCTGGGCTGGCGTGGGATACGCATTACGCTCGATCAGCCTGAGATCTTCCTGATCCAGGTGCGTGCCATGCTGCGCGCGAATGCGGCGACGGGTAACCTCAGCATTTTACTGCCGATGGTCACCAGCATTGATGAGATTGACGAGGCGCGGCGTCTGATTGAGCGTGCCGGCCGTGAAGTCGAAGAGATGATTGGCTATGCGATCCCCAAACCACGAATTGGGGTGATGCTTGAAGTGCCGTCAATGGTCTTTATGCTGCCGCAGCTGGCTAACCGTGTCGACTTTATCTCGGTCGGTACCAATGACCTGACGCAGTATATTCTGGCCGTCGACCGTAACAACACGCGTGTTGCCAGCATTTATGACAGCCTGCACCCTGCGATGATCCGGGCGTTAGCGATGATCGCGCGAGAAGCCGAACAGCACGATATTGATTTGCGCCTGTGTGGTGAAATGGCCGGAGATTCGATGTGCGTTGCAATCCTGATTGGGCTGGGGTACCGCCACCTCTCCATGAACGGCCGTGCGGTTGCCCGCGTGAAGTACCTGCTGCGGCATATCGATATTGAGGATGCCCGCGAGCTGGCTGAACGCAGTCTTGAAGCGCAGCTGGCCGCCGAAGTGCGTCATCAGGTGGCTGCTTTCATGGAACGACGCGGTATGGGCGGCCTGATTCGCGGCGGTCGCTAATACGTACTTTTCCCCTCACTCCGTCCTCGTCCTTTGTGACAGGGCGGAGGTGAGGATATAACACACTCCTCTATACATATCTTTTACATCTCTGGCGCATCCTCCGCGTCCGCCTTATGCTATGATTCGCAACTTTGGAGCCTCTGCTAACAGCAGAATCGCATTTCTACCGCTGTCCACTTTCAGCGGAATAACAACATCTTGTGGTGACAGATGAACGGTGGTTATCTGCATTTTCCGGAATTTGATCCGGTCATTTTCTCAATAGGACCTGTTTCGCTTCACTGGTACGGTCTGATGTACCTGGTCGGCTTCATTTTTGCCATGTGGCTTGCTGGCCGTCGCGCCAGTCGTCCAGGCAGTGGCTGGACCAAAAACGAAGTCGAGAACCTGCTGTATGCAGGCTTCCTTGGCGTGTTCCTGGGCGGCCGTATTGGGTATGTTCTGTTCTATAACCTCCCGGTATTCCTGAACGATCCACTCTACCTGTTCCGCGTCTGGGATGGCGGCATGTCCTTCCACGGCGGGCTGATTGGTGTGATCCTGGTGATGGTGATTTTTGCCAAACGCACCAAGCGCAACTTCTTCCAGGTGTCAGATTTTATCGCGCCACTGATCCCGTTTGGTCTGGGAGCAGGACGTCTGGGCAACTTTATCAATGGTGAGCTCTGGGGGCGTGTCGACCCGAGTGTCTCCTTTACCATGCTGTTCCCGGGCTCGCGTGCAGAGGACATGGCGCTGCTGCCGTCTCATCCTGAGTGGCAATCCCTGTTCGATACTTACGGTGTTCTGCCGCGCCACATGTCTCAGCTTTACGAGCTGGCGCTGGAAGGCGTGGTGCTGTTTATCATCCTGAATCTGTTTATCCGTAAACCGCGTCCGATGGGGTCTGTCTCCGGTCTGTTCCTGATTGGCTACGGTGCATTCCGTATCATCGTCGAGTTCTTCCGCCAGCCGGATGCACAGTTCACCGGCGAATGGGTACAGTACATCAGCATGGGGCAGATCCTCTCCATTCCGATGATTGTCGCGGGTGTCATTATGATGATTTGGGCGTATCGTCGTCGTCCACAGCAACAACTTTCCTGAGGAACCATGAAACAGTATCTTGAACTGATGAAAAAAGTGCTCGATGAGGGCACGCCGAAAAATGACCGTACCGGTACCGGCACGCTCTCCATTTTTGGCCACCAGATGCGCTTCAATCTGCAGGAAGGTTTTCCGCTGGTGACGACAAAGCGCTGCCACCTGCGCTCGATCATTCATGAACTGCTCTGGTTCCTGCAAGGCGATACCAACGTTGCGTATCTGCATGAAAACAACGTCTCTATCTGGGACGAATGGGCAGATGAAAACGGCAACCTGGGCCCGGTGTACGGTAAGCAGTGGCGCGCATGGCCTACGCCGGATGGCCGCCATATTGACCAGATCACCACCGTGATGAACCAGCTGAAAAACGATCCGGACTCGCGCCGTATTATCGTTTCTGCCTGGAACGTCGGCGAGCTGGATAAAATGGCACTGGCACCGTGCCATGCGTTCTTCCAGTTCTATGTGGCAGACGGCAAGCTCTCCTGCCAGCTCTATCAGCGCTCCTGCGACGTGTTCCTCGGCCTGCCGTTCAACATTGCCAGCTATGCGCTGTTAGTGCATATGATGGCGCAGCAGTGCGATCTGGACGTGGGCGATTTCGTCTGGACCGGTGGGGATACCCATCTCTACAGCAACCATATGGAACAGACGCATCTCCAGCTGACCCGCGAACCGCGCGCCTTGCCTAAGCTGATTATCAAACGCAAACCGGAATCCATTTTTGATTACCGCTTTGACGATTTTGAGATTGAGGGTTATGACCCTCATCCAGGCATCAAAGCGCCCGTCGCTATCTGAGGCTGTCAATCCTGACATAACCGGTGCTGTTTAGCGCCGGTTTTTTTTCGCCTTCTTCCCGCTTTCCGACGCGTTATCCAGAATGTATGCAACGCACTGCAACCGCTTAACTTTCCTTGATAAGGGCTCGTAAAACGGTCATCCGTTGCTCGTCAATTCCAGGCCATTTCGCCACACTCCCGGCATGAAAAAAGAGAACGGTTTTACGCTTATCGAAACCCTGGTGGCTATCTCGCTGGTGGTCATTCTCAGCGCCTCCGGGCTATACGGCTGGGACAACTGGCAACGGCAGCAACGGCTCTGGCAAACTGCCGGGCAGGTGCGTGATTACCTGGTATTTCTGCGCAATGACGCAAACCGGCACAACCGTGACCACCAGGTCACATTGCGGCGCGACAGAGGCGTCACCTGTCTGATGAGCGCATTCGTGCAGGGCTGTGATAAAGGCAGTCCGTTTGTATTTATTCCCCTGTGGCCGGAGGTCACGGTAAGTGAAATAACGCCGTTATTTGGCTTCTATGGACTCAGGGATACGGCATGGGCAGGGCGAATACGCCTGCAAAGTCGTGCAGGAGAATGGCTCGTCATTGTCTCGAATGGAGGGCGAATCAGGATGTGCAATGTCACAGGAGAAGGTTCATGTCCCTAAACCAGCAGGGTTTCTCACTGATGGAAGTTCTGATTGCCACGGCGATCAGCAGTCTGTTACTGATAAGCGCCTCGCGCTTTTTACCGGGCTTGCAGCGGGCTGTTTTACAGCAATCCGGTCAGCGGGAGCTTGAGGAGGAGGTGTGGCAACGCCTTTTTTCCCTCGGCAAACAGCTTCAGCGTGCGGGGTATTGCGCCGGAAACTGTGCGGGGCAGGGACTGACGATCGGCAGGCAAGGTCGCTGTGTCATTGTACGATGGGATGCAAACAGTAACGGTAACTGGGATAGCTCGTCTTCGGAAAACGACAGCACAGGTTTTCGTCTGGAATCAGGTGCACTGGAGACCCTGCATGGGGCGACCTCGTGTGAGGGTAAAGGATGGGAGAAACTCACTGACCCCAACAGGCTTCTCATCCAGCACTTTGTGGTGAGTCAAGTTGAGCATGCGGGGTTTGCCCCCCAGCTGAATATTGAAATGACCGCCCTTCGTCAGGGCGAGCAGGGGGCCCCCTGTCAGGCTTTTTATGGCGTCACGGGGTACAACCTGTGAACCGGCAGCGCGGGATGTCCTCGCTGGCGCTGGTGTTACTTTTACTGGTGTTGGGCACGCTGATCCTCACCGGCCTCAATCAGCAGCTGACCACGTTTAGCGCACTGGTGGGCGGTGAGAGCCGCTCGGTTCAACAGCAGGCATCCGTGCAGTCAGCGCTTGAATGGGGACGCGTTCAGAGCTGGTTATCTGAGCCTGAGATCCAGTGCAAAAAGGTATCGGCGTGGCGAGTTTGCCTGCGGCTACTGAATGAAGCGCGTGTGCTGCTTATTGCCGGGAGTGATGACCTGCTGCTATGGCGCAGAGGCGAAATCATCGACGGCAAGATCCATTTCTCGCCACACGGCTGGAGTGATTTTTGTCCGCTTAAGGAGAGTACGTTATGCCAGTTGCCGTGAGCAGAGAAAAAGGCTTTAGCATGGTTGAGGTGTTACTGGCGATGATGCTGCTGGTGATGATTGTCACGGCACTGTCGGGTTATCAGCGAGCACTGGCGACGCGGTTCTCTATGTTTAATCAGTATCGTCAGCTCTGGCACCATGCCTGGAATCAGTCTCAGCTTTCAACAATTGCTCTCCCGGCAGGCTGGCAGGTCAGTCGGGGGCAGACAACACTCTCTGGATGTGTCAGCATCACGGTTACACTTATTTCTCCTCTGGGGCGGCGCGGCGAGATGACGCGTCTGCATTGCCCGGTTAGCCAGTAGTCGGGAGCGTCTATGTTAAGGGTCTACCACTCAAATCGTCTGGATGTGCTGGAAGCGCTGATGGAATTTATCGTTGAGCGCGAGCGGCTTGACGATCCTTTTGAGCCAGAAATGGTGCTGGTGCAGAGCACCGGTATGGCACAGTGGCTGCAGATGTCGCTTTCGCGTAAATTCGGCATTGCCGCAAATATCGATTTCCCGCTGCCCGCGAGTTTTATCTGGGAGATGTTTGTCCGCGTGTTGCCGGACATCCCGGAACAGAGTGCCTTCAACAAGCAAAGCATGAGCTGGAAGCTGATGGCATTGTTGCCGGACATGCTGCAGCATGATGAATTCGTCATGCTACGCCACTACCTCAATGACGACACCGATAAACGCAAGCTGTTCCAGCTGGCATCGCGCACCGCCGATCTCTATGACCAGTATCTGGTGTATCGCCCGGAATGGCTGACTCGCTGGGAAGCGGGCGAGCGGGTCGACGGGCTACCGGAGGCGCAAGTCTGGCAGGCACCGCTATGGAAAGCGCTGGTGGAACACACTGAGAAACTCGGCCAGCCGAAGTGGCACCGTGCAAACCTCTACCAGCGGTTTATCTCCATACTGGAAAACAGCGCTGAGCGGCCAGCCCGGCTGCCCTCTCGCGTGTTTATCTGCGGCATCTCGGCGCTGCCACCGGTGTATTTGCAGGCGCTGAGTGCGCTGGGTAAACACATCGACATACATATCCTATTTACCAATCCGTGTCGCCAGTACTGGGGCGACATTCAGGATGAACGCTGGCTTTCGCGGCTGGTGTCTCGCCAGAGACGACGCCTGTTTGAAGAGCGTACCGTACCACTGTTTAAAGACAGCGCGTCTGCCGCACAGCTATTTGATGAGCACGGCATTCAAAATCTGCCGAACCCGCTGCTTGCCTCTTGGGGAAAGCTGGGCCGTGACTACATTCACATGCTCTCAGACATCACGTCGTCAGGCGAAGGGGATGTGGATGCCTTCGTCGAGATCGCTCCGGATAGCCTGCTGCATAATATCCAGCTCGACATTCTGGATCTCGAAAACCGCGCCGTCATGGGTGTTACGGCGAAAGAATTTGAACGCAGCGACAGTAAGCGCAAGCTGGACGGCGACGATCGCAGCGTCACGATCCACGTTTGCCACAGCCCGCAGCGCGAGGTTGAAGTCCTTCACGATCAACTGCTGGCGATGCTGCAGGACGATCCTGAGCTGACGCCACGTGACATTGTGGTGATGGTGGCGGATATCGACAGTTACAGTCCCTTTATTCAGGCTGTTTTTGGGAGTGCGACAGGTGAACGCTACCTGCCGTACGCCATTTCTGACCGACGGGCCCGCCAGTCTCATCCGGCCTTGCAGGCCTTTATTACTTTGCTCTCATTACCGGATAGCCGGTTTATCTCCGAAGATGTCCTGGCATTACTGGATGTCCCAGTCCTGGCCGCACGTTTCAATATCAATGAAGAGGGGCTGCGCTACCTTCGTCAGTGGGTTAACGAGTCCGGCGTACGCTGGGGCATTGATGATGACAACGTTCAGGCGTTCGAGCTTCCTCCTACCGGCCAGCACACCTGGCGGTTTGGCCTGACGCGTATGCTGCTGGGCTATGCGATGGAAAGCAGCCAGGGCGAGTGGAATGAAGTCCTGCCCTACGATGAGTCCAGCGGGTTGATCGCTGAGCTGGTCGGTCATTTAGCTTCCCTGCTGATGCAACTTAACCGCTGGCGGCTTGAGTTGATGCAGCCGCGTCCGCTGGATGCGTGGCTCCCGGTTTGCAGGACATTGCTCAATGATTTCTTCCTGCCGGACAGTGATACCGAAGCCGCTATGGCGCTCATTGAAACGCAGTGGCAGGCAATCGTCGAAGAGGGCGTGAGTTCCCACTATAACGAGGCTATCCCGTTGTCATTGCTGCGCGATGAGCTGACGCAACGGCTCGATCAGGAGCGAATTAGCCAGCGTTTCCTGGCAGGCCCAATCAATATTTGCACCCTGATGCCAATGCGTTCTATCCCGTTCAAAGTGGTGTGCCTGCTCGGAATGAATGACGGTATATACCCACGCGCCCTGGCGCCGCTAGGTTTTGATCTGATGAGTGCGAATCCAAAGCGGGGCGATCGTAGCCGTCGTGACGATGACCGCTATCTCTTCCTTGAGGCGCTCATTTCGGCTCAACGTCAGTTGTATATCAGCTATATCGGCCGCTCTATCCAGGACAACAGCGAGCGCTTTCCTTCTGTTCTGGTGCAGGAACTGGTGGATTATATCGGGCAGAGCCACTATCTGGCGGGGGATGAAGCCCGTAACTGTGATGAAAGTGCGCAGCGAGTGAAGGCGCATATCACCCGCTTACATAGCCGCATGCCGTTTGACCCGGTGAACTACGTGGTCAGCGATCATCAGAGCTATGCCCACGAATGGCTGCCTGCGGCGAAAAAAGAGGGGAGAGCGCATACCGATTTCATTCAGGAGCTTGATCCTCGCCCGATAGACACCCTGACCTTTGAACAGCTTCAGCGGTTTTGGGGGCATCCGGTACGCGCTTTCTTCCAGCAACGGTTGCAGGTCAATTTCCGTTCTGAAGAGAGTGAAATTCCTGATGCAGAGCCGTTTACGCTGGAAGGGCTAGAGCGGTATCAGTTAAACCTGCAGTTGCTGAACGCGCTGGTTGAAGAGGAAGATGCCGACAAGCTTTACCGCCGCTACCGTGCTGCGGGGCAGTTACCCTACGGGGCGTTCGGAGAAATTGTCTGGGAGGCGCAGCGCCAGGAGATGGAATCTCTGGCAGAACGCGTGAGGGAATGCCGGCAACCCGGAACCAGTCTTGAAATCGATCTCAACTGCCAGGGTGTGCAGCTCACGGGCTGGCTAACTCAGGTACAGCCGGATGGGCTCCTGCGCTGGCGTCCTTCCATGCTTAGCGTTTCACAAGGTTTGCAACTCTGGCTCGAACATCTTGTCTACAGTGCTGGCGGCCATAAAGGCGAAAGCCGTATTTTTGTCCGCAAAGAGGGCGAATGGCGCTTTCCGCCGATGGACGCAGAGCAGGCGTTACGTTATTTATCCTTGTACGTTGAAGGCTATCTGCGGGGAATGAATAAACCGCTCCTGCTACTGCCCGAGAGCGGTGGCGCCTGGATAAAAGCTTGTTATGACGCACAGAATGATGCCATGTTAACGGATGACGCTTCACTGCAGAAAGCACGGAGTAAATTCATGCAGGCGTATGAAGGTAACATGATGGTGCGCGGCGAAGGTGAGGATGTCTGGTATCAACGTTTATGGCGAACGCTTGAGCCTGAATACTTCGAGGCTATCACGGAAGAAGCACAACGCTACCTGTTACCGTTGTTCAAATTTAATCAGTCCTGAGCGCTGTATAGAAATTGCGCAGTATGGGGTGTTCATTTATGATGCACTTCTTATCACGGACTGATGTACCCAAAGAAAGAGATGTTGGTGAGTCCAGCACGCAGTTTGTTAATGATGTAGCCGTGATAAAGAGGTCGTAATGCCAGGCAGCACCTTGTTCAAAGCGTTTGTTTTGTTTGTCGCCCTTTGGGCACCTTTCACTCAGGCAGGCTCCGGTTGGCAACCCATTCAGGAAACTATCCGTAAGAGCGAAAAAGATACCCGTCAGTATCAGGCTATTCGCCTTGATAACGGGATGACTGTGCTGCTGGTTTCCGATCCGCAGGCGGTAAAATCCCTGTCGGCACTGGTGGTGCCGGTTGGGTCGCTGGAAGATCCGGAAGCCCACCCTGGGCTTGCACACTATCTGGAACATATGACGCTTATGGGTTCCAAAAAATACCCACAGCCAGATAGCCTGTCCGAATTTCTCAAAATGCATGGCGGCAGCCACAACGCCAGCACGGCGCCGTACCGTACAGCCTTCTATCTCGAAGTAGAGAATGATGCGCTGGGAGGTGCAGTGGATCGTCTGGCGGATTCTATCGCGGCTCCCCTGCTGGATAAAAAATACGCTGACCGCGAACGCAATGCCGTTAATGCTGAACTGACCCTTGCCCGTACGCGAGACGGGATGCGCATGGCGCAGGTGAGTGCAGAAACCATTAACCCGGCGCACCCGGGATCGCGTTTTTCCGGCGGTAACCTGGAGACGCTGAGCGATAAACCGAACAGCCCGGTGCTGGATGCCCTGCATGCCTTTCGCGATAAATACTACTCCGCCAATCTGATGAAAGCGGTCATCTACAGCAACAAACCGTTGCCTGAGCTGGCAAGCATGGCGGCACAGACGTTTGGCCGGGTACCGAATAAAAATATCGACCTGCCGCAGATAAACGTTCCTGTGGTCACGGACGCGCAAAAAGGGATCGTTATCCACTACGTTCCTGCACTGCCGCGTAAAGTATTACGCGTTGAGTTCCGCATTGATAACAATACGGCGCAGTTTCGCAGCAAAACCGATGAACTGGTCACCTACCTGATTGGCAACCGTAGCCCGGGTACACTTTCTGACTGGCTGCAAAAACAAGGGCTGGTGGAAGGTATTCGTGCCGACTCCGATCCGGTTGTGAACGGCAACAGCGGCGTGCTGGCGATCTCCGCCACCCTGACTGACAAAGGTCTGGCTCACCGTGATGACGTCGTGGCGGCTATCTTCAGCTACCTCTCTTTGCTGCGCGATAAAGGCGTCGATAAACGTTACTTTGATGAACTGGCGCACGTGCTGGATCTCGATTTCCGTTATCCGTCCATTACCCGCGACATGGATTACGTTGAGTGGCTGGCGGATACCATGATCCGTGTGCCGGTGGAACATACCCTCGACGCGGTCAATATTGCCGACCAGTATGACGCCGACGCGGTAAAAGCCCGCCTGGCGATGATGACGCCGCAGAATGCCCGCGTCTGGTATATCAGCCCGAACGAACCGCATAACAAAATGGCCTATTTTGTCGATGCCCCTTACCAGGTGGATAAAATCAGTGACCAGACCTTCGCCGACTGGCAGAAAAAGGCCGGTGAGATCGCGCTTAAATTGCCGGAGCTGAACCCCTACATTCCGGATGATTTCTCGCTGATTAAAACCACGAAAGCCTATCCGCACCCGGAACTTATCGTTGATGAGCCGACGCTGCGCGTGGTGTATACGCCAAGCCGCTATTTCGCGAGTGAACCGAAAGCCGATGTGAGCGTGGTTCTGCGTAACCCAAAAGCAATGAACAGCGCTAAAAATCAGGTGATGTTTGCGCTCAATGACTACCTTGCCGGTATCGCACTCGATCAGCTTAGCAATCAGGCGGCCGTCGGCGGGATAAGCTTCTCGACCAACGCCAATAACGGTCTGATGGTCAATGCCAACGGCTACACCCAGCGTCTTCCGCAGCTGTTCCAGGCGTTACTGGAAGGTTATTTCAGCTATACCCCGACGGAAGAGCAACTTGAGCAGGCCAAATCCTGGTATGCGCAGATGATGGATTCTGCCGAGAAAGGTAAAGCGTATGACCTGGCGCTCATGCCGACGCAAATGCTTTCGCAAATTCCCTATTTCCAGCGCGAAGATCGCCGGGCGCTACTGCCCTCTATCACCTTAAAAGATGTGCTGGCGTATCGTGATGCGCTGAAAACGAACACGCGTCCGGAGTTCCTTATCGTCGGGAATATGAGTGACGTACAGGCCAAAACACTGGCAGAAAATGTCCGTACGCAGCTTGGTTCGAAAGGCGACGAGTGGTGCCGCAACCAGGACGTACTGATTGAGACAAAACAGAATGTGATTTTTGAAAAGGCGGGTAACAGCACGGATTCTGCCCTGGCCGCTGTGTTTGTACCCACGGGTTATGATGAATTCACCAGTACCGCGCAGAGTGCGGTGCTGGGGCAGATTATTCAGCCGTGGTTCTACAACCAACTGCGTACAGAAGAGCAGCTTGGTTACGCGGTCTTTGCCTTCTCCATGAACGTAGGTCGCCAGTGGGGGCTGGGCTTCCTGCTGCAAAGCAGTGATAAACAGCCTGCTTATCTCTGGCAGCGTTATCAGGCATTCTTCCCACAGGCGGAAACGAAGCTGCGGGCGATGAAGCCGGAGGAGTTTGCTCAGATTCAGCAGGCCGTCATCGCGCAGGTGATGCAGCCGCCGCAGACGCTGGGTGAAGAAGCATCACAACTGAGCAAAGATTTTGATCGCGGTAATCTGAAATTTGATTCGCGTGATAAAGTAGTGGCCGAGATAAAACAGCTGACGCCGCAGAAGGTTGCTGATTTCTTCCACCAGGCGGTGGTTAAACCGCAGGGAATGGCGATTCTGTCGCAGGTTTCCGGTAGTCAGAACGGGAAAACGGACTACGTTAACCCGAAAGGCTGGACGATCTGGAAGAGCGTCAGCGCGCTGCAGCAATCTATGCCCTGGAGTAAGAAAGAATGACCGATACCGCTGAGCCCCTTAATCCCTTACGTTTACCTCTACAGGGTGAACGATTGATTGAAGCCTCAGCGGGAACGGGAAAAACCTTCACCATTGCCGCGCTCTATCTGCGTCTTCTGTTAGGGCTTGGTGGTAACGCCGCTTTTCCACGTCCGTTAAGCGTGGAAGAGCTGCTGGTGGTCACCTTCACCGAGGCTGCTACCGCTGAGCTGCGCGGTCGTATTCGTGCCAATATTCATGAGCTGCGCATCGCCTGTCTGCGCCAGACCACGGATAACCCTCTCTACGCCAGCCTTCTTGAAGAGATTGCAGATAAGCAACAGGCCGCCCAGTGGCTGCTGTTGGCGGAACGGCAGATGGACGAAGCGTCCGTTTTCACCATTCATGGTTTTTGTCAGCGCATGCTGAGCCTGAATGCGTTTGAATCCGGAATGCTGTTTGAACAGCAGCTCATTGAAGATGAATCTGTGCTTCGCTATCAGGCCTGTGCGGATTTCTGGCGTCGCCACTGTTACCCTTTATCGCGCGATATCGCTGAAGCGGTCCATGCGTTGTGGAAAGGTCCCGAAGAGCTTCTTCGCGCTATCGACCGTTATCTTCAGGGCGAAGCGCCGGTTATCAAATCTCCGCCACCTGCAGACGAAACGCTGGCTTCACGTCATGAAAAGATCGTCGGAAAAATTGCTGCGCTCAAGCAAAAATGGAATGAGTCTGTCGGTGAGATTGAGGCGATCATCGAAAACTCCGGGATCGACAGACGTAAATTTAACCGCGGCAACCAGAGTAAATGGATCGAGAAGGTCAGCGCCTGGGCGCAGGAAGAGACGCGCGGTTATCAGCTTCCGGATGCACTGGAGAAATTCTCGCAGCGTTTTTTGATTGAGCGGACTAAAGCCGACGGCATTGTGCCTGAGCATCCTCTGTTTGTTGCGATTGAATCGCTGCTCGCTGAGCCACTCACGCTCAATGACCTGATGATCACCCGCGCCATGACGGAAATTCGCGAAGCCGTATCACGTGAGAAACGTCGCCGTGGCGAACTGGGTTTTGACGATATGCTAAGCCGCCTTGATGCGGCGCTGTGCAGTGAAAACGGCGAAGCCCTTGCCTGCGCGATCCGCACCCGCTTCCCGGTAGCGATGATTGACGAATTTCAGGATACGGACCCTCAGCAGTACCGTATTTTCCGCCGCATCTGGCGACAACAGCCCGACACCGCGCTGTTGTTAATCGGCGATCCGAAACAGGCCATTTACGCTTTCCGCGGTGCGGATATTTTCACCTACATGAAGGCCCGCAGTGAGGTAGAGGCGCACTATACGCTGGATACCAACTGGCGCTCTTCCCCGGGCATGGTGCAAAGCGTCAATGCGCTGTTTAGCCGCATGGATACGGCGTTTATGTTCCGTGAGATCCCCTTTCAGCCGGTAAAGTTTGCCGCAAAAAACAGCTCGCTGCGTTTCGAATTCAACGGGGTGACGCAGCCAGCCATGAACTTCTGGCTGCTTGACGGTGAAGGCTGTGGCGTCGCGGACTATCAAAATGCCATGGCCCAGCATTGTGCCGCGCAGATCCGTGACTGGCTCAGCGCTGGTGCGCGTGGCGAGGCGCTGTTGTGGAAGGAAAATGAGTCAGCCCCCGTGAAGGCGTCTGATATCACGGTGCTGGTGCGCAGTCGTCAGGAGGCGTCGCTGATCCGCGATGCGCTTACCCTGCTGAACATCCCGTCCGTGTACCTCTCAAACCGTGACAGCGTTTTTGAAACTCTGGAAGCACAGGAAATGCTGTGGCTGCTTCAGGCCGTGCTGTCCCCGGAGCGCGAAAGTACGCTTCGCAGCGCACTAGCCAGCGCCATGCTCGGTCTGAACGCCCGTGACATTGATGCACTCAATAATGACGAAGCCGCATGGGATGCGGTCGTCGAAGAGTTCGTTCACTACCGTGAGCGATGGCAGAAGCGCGGTGTGATGGCGATGGTGCGCGAGCTCATGGCGAAGCGACACCTTGCGGAGAATATGCTCGCGACAGCAGGCGGTGAACGCCGTCTGACCGACATTTTACATATCAGTGAGCTGTTGCAGGAGGCGGGCACGCAGCTTGAAAGCGAACATGCTCTGGTGCGCTGGCTGGCGCAACAGATTGCCGACCCAAACAGCAACGCCTCCAGCCAGCAGATGCGTCTTGAGAGTGATAAACATCTGGTACAGATCGTCACGATTCACAAATCGAAAGGCCTGGAGTATCCGCTGGTCTGGCTGCCGTTTATCGCCAATTACCGCGTGCAGGATCAGGCCTTTTACCACGATCGCGAATCGTTCGACGCGGTGCTCGATCTCAGTAAAGCGGAGTCCAGCGTTGAGCTGGCCGAGGCCGAACGTCTGGCAGAAGATTTACGCCTGCTCTACGTGGCATTGACCCGTTCGGTCTGGCACTGCAGCCTGGGCGTGGCGCCGCTGTTTCGCCGTCGTGGCGACAAGTCGGGGGAGAGCGATTTCCACCTGAGCGCGCTGGGGCGACTCATTCAGCTCGGCGAGCCCAAAGATGCTGCCGGGCTGCGCCAGTGCATCGAGTCGCTGTGCGGCGAGCATGTTGCCCTGCACATTCCGTCGCCACCCGATAACAGCCGCTGGCAGATGCCGGACTGGCGGGAATCTGAACTGGAAGCCCGGCAGATTCTGCGCACCATTGCCGACGACTGGCGCGTTACCAGCTACTCCGGGTTACAGCAACACGGGCAGAGCATTGCGCAGGACCTGATGCCAAAGCTGGATATTGATGCCGCCGGAGCCGGTAGCGTACCGGTTGAGCCTGCGCTTACGCCGCATCAATTTCCACGCGGCGCGTCACCGGGAACCTTTTTGCATAGCCTGTTTGAAGAGCTGGATTTTACCCAGCCGGTCTCTGACGAATGGGTCCTGAAGATGTTACAGAGTGGGGGCTATGATGCACAATGGCAGCCGGTCCTCACCGAGTGGATCCGCGCTATTCTGCACGCCCCGCTCACGGCAGAGGGCCTCTCTCTCAGCCAGTTGACCGCCAAAGATAAACAGGTGGAGATGGAGTTTTACCTTCCCATCGCCAGCCCGCTGCGGGCTGACGCGCTTGATGCGGTGATCCGCGAGTATGACCCGTTGTCTGCCGGTTGCCCGCCGCTGAACTTCCGCCAGGTGCAGGGGATGTTAAAAGGCTTTATCGACCTGGTTTTCCGTCACGAAGGGCGCTACTACCTGCTGGATTACAAATCAAACTGGCTGGGTGAGAACAGCGAAGCCTACACCCAGCAGGCGATGGCATCCGCCATGCAAATGCATCGCTACGATCTGCAGTACCAGCTCTATACTCTGGCGCTGCATCGTTATCTGCGCCATCGCATTGCTGACTACCGTTACGAAGAGCACTTTGGTGGGGTGATTTACCTTTTCCTGCGCGGTGTGGATGCGGCTGACCCGCGTTCAGGCATCTTTAGCACACGCCCGCATGCGGCACTGATTGAGAAAATGGATAACTTATTTGCAGCAAACACGGAGGAAGTGGCATGACGATGCAGGAATTGTTGCTGGAAGCGGTAGAACAGCGACTACTGCGCCACCTGGACGTACAGTTCGCCATGATGGTGTCAGGTGATGAGCCTGCCGTGATGCTCGCCGCTGCCATCCTGAGTAAAGACGCAGGGGAAGGGCACGTTTGCCTGCCGCTTTCGCGTCTGGCGATGGATGAGAAAATGCCCGCGGCCCTGCAGTCCTGTTTTGCACTGCTGGGAGAATCCGTGGACTGGCCGACGGTGTTGCACCGTTCGCCTGCCGTCAGCGCAGCCGATAGCCAGACACCCATGATCCTGACGGGCGATCGTTTGTATCTCAACCGACTGTGGCGTAATGAACTGGCGGTCGCGCGTTTTTTCAGCGAGACCAATGCGCCTCTTCCCTGCGATGAAGCCCAACTGCGGCAAACGCTGGATACCTTGTTTACCTCTGTTGAGGCGACTGACTGGCAGAAAGTGGCGGCGGCCGTGGCCTTAACACGGCGGATCTCCGTCATCTCTGGCGGCCCGGGAACCGGTAAAACCACCACCGTGGCCAAACTGCTTGCCGCCCTGATTCAGTTATCAGGTGAGCAAAAGTGCCGTATTCGTCTGGCGGCCCCTACCGGCAAAGCGGCGGCGCGCCTGACCGAGTCGTTAGGTGGTGCGCTGCAGAAGTTGCCACTTACCGGGGAGCAGCTTGCCCTTTTCCCAAACGAAGCCAGCACGCTGCACCGGCTGCTGGGCGCTCAGCCGGGAAGCCAGCGTCTGCGCTATCACGCCGGTAACCCGTTGCACCTGGATGTGCTGGTGGTGGATGAGGCGTCAATGATCGACCTGACGATGATGGCGCGGTTGATTGATGCTCTGCCAGCGCACGCCCGCGTCATTTTCCTGGGCGATCGCGACCAGCTTGCCTCGGTGGAAGCCGGGGCGGTGCTGGGAGATATCTGCACTTATGCAAGCCTGGGATATACCGCTGAACGCGCTGAGGAGCTGTCCCGTCTGACCGGCTGTTCGCTCGCCAGTGAAAACCATTCCCTTGCGGGGGCGCTGCGCGACAGCCTGTGCCTGCTGCAAAAAAGCTACCGTTTCGGCAGCGACTCGGGCATCGGTCAGCTGGCTTCGGCTGTGAACAGAGGCGACCGGCACACGACCTGTGCGGTATTTGACGGTCAATTCACCGATATCGAGAAAAAATCGCTGCAAACCGGGGAAGAGTATCAGGCGATGCTTGATGACGCCCTGCAGGGGTATCAGCATTTTCTGACGGGTGTACAACAGCAATGCACGCCGGCACAGGCGCTCGCCGCCTTTGGGGAGTATCAGCTACTGTGCGCACTGAGGGAAGGGCCATTTGGCGTAAGCGGTCTGAACGACAGGTTCGAACAGCTGCTGGGCCAGAAACGCAAAATCCACCGCACCCCGCACTCGCGCTGGTATGAGGGACGCCCGGTGATGATCGCCCGCAACGATAGCGCGCTGGGGTTGTTTAACGGGGATATCGGGATTGCCCTCGATCGTGGACTGGGGCTGCGCGTCTGGTTCCAGATGCCGGATGGAAGCGTGAAGTCCGTTCAGCCCAGCCGCCTGCCTGAACATGAAACGGCCTGGGCAATGACAGTGCATAAGTCTCAGGGCTCCGAGTTCAACCATGCGGCGCTGATCCTGCCGACACAGCTTTCGCCCGTTATTACCCGCGAACTGATTTATACCGCCATTACGCGCGCGCGTCAGCGCCTGTCGCTGTATGCCGATGAGCGCGTACTGCTACAGGCGATTGCCACCCGCACGGAACGTCGAAGCGGCCTGAGCGCGATATTTGAATCCCTTTAAGCGATAGCCCCCACCGGGTGGTGAGGGCTTCGTATTATCCCAGATCGGCCATCAGCACTTTTGACCGGCGCTGATAGTTGTACATCTCTTTCTTACTCTCCGGCAGTGATTCAATGTCCACCGGTGTAAATCCGCGCTCCTGGAACCAGTGAATGCTGCGCGTAGTCAGCACGAACAGCTTGTTCAGCCCCATCTGACGCGCCTGAGCCGCCACGCGCTCAAGCAGCATTTCACCCCGTGAAGAGCTCCGGTAGTCAGGATGCACTGCCACGCAGGCCATTTCTCCGATCTGCTCTTCCGGGAACGGGTAGAGAGCGGCGCAGGCAATGGTCAGGTTATCGCGCTGAATAATGGTGAATTTGTCGATCTCCATCTCCAGCTGTTCGCGGGAGCGCCGAACCAGAATGCCCTGCTGTTCCAGTGGGCGAATCAGCTCCAGAATTCCGCCGATATCATTGATGGTGGCGCGACGGATCTGCTCCGCGCTCTCCATCACAATCTGGGTGCCGATACCATCACGGGAGAACAGTTCCTGCAGCAGGGCACCGTCTTCCTGATAGCTGATCAGGTGGCTACGACGCACGCCGCTGCGGCAGGCCTTCACGGCACCGCGCAAAAAACGCACGGTACCCGAGTGGTAATCCCCTTCGGCTTCCAGCGCTTCCACGCGAGCCTGGGCCTCGTTCGGGAAGAGCTCTGGCACAATCACCCCTTCATCATTCACGACGCCCTGGGAAGAGCAAAACCCAATCATTTTCTCCGCCTTCAGCTTGATGGCCAACTGAGTGGCAATCTCTTCTGAGGTGAGGTTAAAGCTTTCACCGGTCACGGACACTGCCACAGGTCCCATCAGCACGATGGCACCGCTGTCCAGCTGGCGGTGAATGGCCTCTTCATCGATACGACGAATACGTCCGCTATGGCAATAGTCCACGCCATCGTCCACGCCGAGAGGCTGAGCGATGATAAAATTGCCGCTCACAACGTTGATGTGCGCGCCCTGTAGCGGTGTGTTGTTAAGGCTCATCGACAGGCGAGCGGTGATATCCAGCTGCAGCAGACCCGCCGCCTGTTTCACCAGCTCAAGGGTTTTCGCATCCGTGACGCGGGTATGTTTATGGTAAATCGGCTCGTGGTGATGCGCGGCCAGGTTGGCATCAATCTGCGGGCGCGCGCCATACACCACAACAAGGCGGATCCCGAGGCTGTGCAGCAGGCCAATGTCATTGACGATGCTGGAAAAGTTTTCATGCTCAATGGCTTCGCCGCCGAGCATGATGACAAACGTTTTTCCCCGATGGGCGTTGATATAGGGAACAGAATGGCGGAATCCCTGGACCAGTTCGGTTCTACGTTCCTTCACCATGACACAACCCTTAATGAATGTTTATTCGTAATTTCTGTATTTTTATTCGATTGTGGCCGTGTGTGCAAGCCTAAATTTTCTGCGACCCACAGAAATTGATAAGTAATCCGTGCGTTAGCGTATGAATGTTTACCCTTTTATAGATGACAGTTTATGCGTCATTCGTTAAAGTTTTCGGTCAATTTAGCGATTTTGTAAATCAATCACTTTTCTTGCTCGGGAGAAGCATGTCGGGATCCAATTCAGCAATAAGCCGCCGCCGGTTGTTAAAAGGGGCAGGGGCGATGTGGTTGCTTAGCGTCAGCCAGGTGGGTCTTGCCGCCACCAGTCAGGTGGTGGCGGTGCGCGTCTGGCCGTCGTCGACCTATACACGCGTCACGGTAGAATCCAATCGGGTGCTGAAATATAAGCAATTTGCTCTCAGCAATCCTGAGCGTGTGGTGGTGGATCTCGAAGGTGTTAACCTCAACTCTGTGCTTAAGGGAATGGCGGCGCAGATCCGCGGCGACGATCCGTTTATCAAATCGGCGCGCGTGGGTCAGTTTGATCCGCAAACCGTGCGCATGGTGTTTGAGCTGAAGCAAAACGTTAAACCGCAGCTGTTTGCCCTGGCACCTGTTGCGACGTTCAAAGAGCGTCTGGTCATGGATCTCTATCCGGCGAATGCGACGGATATTCAGGATCCGCTGCTGGCATTACTGGAAGACTACAACCAGGGCAACCTGGAGAAGCAGGTGCCACCGGCCCAGAGCGGTCCGCAGCCCGGAAAAGCAGGGCGCGATCGCCCGATTGTGATCATGCTTGATCCTGGCCATGGCGGCGAAGACTCGGGCGCAGTGGGGAAATATCGTACCCGGGAAAAAGATGTGGTGCTGCAAATCGCCCGCCGGCTGAAGGCGCTGATCGATAAAGAAGGCAATATGCGCGCCTATATGACGCGAAACGAAGATGTCTTTATTCCACTGAAAGTCCGCGTGGCGAAAGCCCAGAAGCAGCGTGCAGACTTGTTCGTCTCGATCCATGCCGATGCGTTTACCAGCCGCCAGCCGAGCGGTTCGTCGGTGTTTGCGCTCTCGACTAAAGGGGCAACCAGCACCGCCGCAAGATTCCTGGCTGACTCTCAGAACGCCTCGGACCTGATTGGCGGCGTGAGCAAAAGTGGCGATCGCTATGTCGACCACACCATGTTTGATATGGTGCAGTCGTTGACCATCACCGACAGCCTGAAATTTGGTAAAGCGGTGCTGGGCAAGCTAGGCAATGTTAATAAGCTGCACAAAAACAGCGTTGAACAGGCCGGGTTCGCGGTGCTGAAGGCCCCGGATATTCCGTCGATTCTGGTCGAGACCGCGTTTATCAGTAACGTGGAAGAGGAGCGTAAGCTCAGGACGGCAAAATTCCAGCAGGAAGTGGCAGAGTCGATTCTGGCAGGGATCCGGGCGTATTTCTCAGATGGGGCGACGCTGGCAAGGCTTGGGTAGTTGAGTGCGCCGGGTAACCGCCCGGCAGTTTCACACACCGCAGATACAAAAAAACACCCTGAAGGGTGTTTATTGTTTTAAGAAGTGTTGGTTGCGGGGGCCGGATTTGAACCGACGACCTTCGGGTTATGAGCCCGACGAGCTACCAGGCTGCTCCACCCCGCGTCCGTCTTTCTACTCTTGTAGAAACTTACTTCTTCAAATTTGATTGGTTGCGGGGGCCGGATTTGAACCGACGACCTTCGGGTTATGAGCCCGACGAGCTACCAGGCTGCTCCACCCCGCGTCCGTCTTCCTACTGTCGTAGAAGATACTTCATCAAATTTTAATTGGTTGCGGGGGCCGGATTTGAACCGACGACCTTCGGGTTATGAGCCCGACGAGCTACCAGGCTGCTCCACCCCGCGTCCGTGGAAGCGCACTATACTCGGTTAGGTTTGTGATGCAACCCCTTTTTCACATAAATCATTAACTTTGTATGTAAATTGAACGGCGTTGCGATGTTTGGACTATTTTTTGCTCAGAATTTGCCAAAGGGCATGTGATTCCGTTTCTTTAGAACAGTGGGTTTGTTATCTTCATCACGCGGTAATGGGCAACTTTAAGACGAGATATAATGAAAGGACGTTGGGCGAAGTATCTAATGACAGGGGCAATGGTAGCCATTCTTGCGGCCTGCTCTTCTAAACCGACCGATCGCGGTCAACAGTATAAAGACGGGAAGCTATCCCAGCCTTTCTCTTTAGTTAATCAACCTGATGCCGTTGGCGCACCGATCAACGCCGGAGACTTTTCCGAGCAGGTTTACCAGATCCGCAACGCGTCGCCACGTCTGTATGGCTCACAGAGCAGCGTTTATAACGCGGTACAGGACTGGCTGCGCGCGGGCGGTGATACGCGCAATATGCGCCAGTTTGGTATCGACGCCTGGCAGATGGAAGGGGCGGATAACTATGGCAACGTCCAGTTTACCGGTTACTACACCCCGGTTATCCAGGCGCGACACACGCGTCAGGGCGAGTTCCAGTATCCCATTTACCGAATGCCGCCTAAACGCGGTCGTCTGCCGTCCCGCGCTGAGATCTACTCCGGTGCGCTGAGCGAAAACTACGTTCTGGCCTACAGCAACTCGCTGATGGACAACTTCATCATGGATGTTCAGGGCAGCGGCTATATCGACTTTGGCGATGGCTCCCCCCTGAACTTCTTTAGTTATTCCGGTAAAAACGGTCATGCCTATCGCAGCATTGGTAAAGTGCTGATTGACAGAGGCGAAGTGAAAAAAGAAGACATGTCGATGCAGGCGATCCGCGAGTGGGGTGAAAAACACAGCGAAGCCGAAGTGCGTGAGCTGCTGGAACAGAACCCGTCGTTTGTCTTCTTTAAACCGCAAAACTTTGCGCCAGTGAAAGGGGCGAGTGCCGTTCCACTGATTGGCCGCGCCTCGGTAGCTTCGGATCGTTCTATTATTCCTGCGGGCACCACGCTGCTGGCGGAAGTGCCTCTGCTAGATAACAACGGCAAATTTAACGGTCAGTACGAGCTACGTCTGATGGTCGCGCTGGATGTCGGCGGTGCGATTAAAGGTCAGCACTTCGATATTTATCAGGGCATTGGCCCGGATGCGGGGCACCGTGCAGGCTGGTATAACCACTATGGGCGCGTATGGGTGCTCAAGGCAGCCCCTGGCAGCGGTAACGTATTCAGCGGCTGATTGTGGTATTCTGAGTCGTACTGAATTAACAGAGAAGGGTGAGGAATAACCTCACCCTTTTGACATCTGAGGTTTTATGTCTGTAGTAATCAGCGATGCCTGGCGTCAGCGTTTTGGCGGCACGGCACGTCTATATGGTGAAAAAGCCCTGCAGCTGTTTGCGGATGCGCATGTCTGCGTCGTGGGGATTGGCGGTGTTGGCTCCTGGGCGGCGGAAGCGCTGGCGAGAACCGGCATTGGCGCGATCACGCTGATTGATATGGATGACGTTTGCGTCACCAACACCAACCGTCAAATCCATGCCCTGCGCGATAACGTCGGGCTGGCGAAATCTGAGGTGATGGCGGAGCGTATTCGCCTGATTAACCCGGAATGCCGCGTGACGGTGATCGATGACTTTGTGACGGCAGATAACGTCGCCGAATACATGAGTAAAGGCTACAGCTATGTCATCGACGCGATCGACAGCGTGCGTCCAAAAGCGGCGTTGATTGCCTACTGTCGGCGTTACAAGGTTCCTCTGGTTACCACCGGGGGGGCTGGCGGGCAAATCGATCCCACGCAGATTCAGGTGGCCGATTTGGCAAAGACGATTCAGGACCCGCTGGCGGCCAAGCTGCGCGAGCGCTTAAAAAGCGATTTTAACGTCGTGAAAAACAGTAAAGGCAAGCTGGGCGTTGACTGTGTCTTTTCGACTGAAGCCTTAGTCTACCCGCAGGCTGACGGTTCGGTGTGTGCGATGAAAAGCACGGCGGAAGGGCCAAAAAGGATGGATTGTGCCTCAGGCTTTGGTGCAGCCACCATGGTGACCGCCTCTTTCGGCTTTGTAGCCGTCTCTCACGCCCTGAAGAAAATGATGGCGAAGGCGGAACGTCAGGCCTGAGCCTGACGCGCGGCATCCTGTACCGCCTCACTGAGTGCGACCAGGCCCTGACCGCGCGAGGCGCTGAGCTGCGCCCGTAGCCCCAGTTCATCGAACAATGCCAGCGGCGAGTGCGTCAGCAGCTCCGCCGCGCTTTTCCCTTCCACGGCGGTTAACAGTACCGCCAGCAGCCCGCGAACGATACGTCCTTCGCTGTCGCCAAAGAAATGCAGTTTTTCACCGGATACCGTGCATCCCAGCCAGACGCGGTTCTCGCAGCCGGAAATCTCTTTCGCCTGCGCTTTGCGTTCGTCTGACAGCGCCGGCAACTGCTTGCCGAGCAGGATCAACTGGCGATATTTATCTTCCCATTGCAACAGCGGGGCGAAAGTCTGTTTTAAGGTCTCTTCTGTGATGACCGTGCCAAACGGATGCTCGGCTAACGCTGAACTCGTCATTAATCCACCAGTATTTCAAGGGCGCGGTCAACGGCATCAACCAGCGCATCCACATCGCTTTGCGTATTATACGGCGCAAACGACGCACGCAGCGTACCGCTAACACCCAGCGCGGCCAGTAATGGCTGCGCGCAGTGCTGGCCGGCACGCAGGGCAATGCCATACCCGGCAAGCAGCGTAACCATATCGCTATGATGAACGCCGGCAAAATCAAAGGCCAGCAGGCTTGAGTCCTGCACGCGGAACGATCGAAAACCCGGACGTTTCTGTAGCGCCTCTTCTGCAAGCGTCGCCAGACCCCGGCTCCAGCGTTCTGCCTGAGCGATATCCGTTTCAGCCAGCCATTCAAGCGCGGCACTCAGGCCGATGACGCCTGCGACGTTCGGCGTTCCGGCTTCCAGACGGTAAGGGACATCCTGAGTTTTAAAGCCCTCAAAGGTCACCTCGGTGATCATTTTTCCTCCCCCAAGCCACGGCGTCATTTGCGCCAGCAGGGCCGGTTTTCCGTACAGCACCCCGATCCCGGTTGGGCCATACAGCTTATGTCCTGAGAAGGCATAGAAATCAATATCCAGCTTTTGTACATCAGCGGGGAAATGCACCACGCCCTGGGCACCGTCGACCATCACCACCATGTCGTTAGCGTGGGCCACGTCGATGGCCAGAGCCAGATCCGGGCAACCCCCTGTGACGTTCGACATTTGTCCGAGAGCCAGAATGCGGCTGCGGGGGGTAATGAGCTCAGATAAGCGCGCTACGTCTGGCAGAAGATCTGCACCCAGCGGCAGTTTCACAATGCGCGCGCCCGTTTGCTCAGCCACCATTAGCCACGGAACCAGGTTGGCGTGGTGTTCTGCCTCGCTGACAATAATTTCATCGCCGGGCTTTAGCCGCGGGCGCGCATAGCACTGGGCCACCATGTTAATGGCTTCAGTTGTGCCTCGCGTCCAGACGATGTTTTTCCCGCTTTCGGCGTTGATCAGGCGTGCGACCTGATCGCGCGCGGCTTCATAGCGCGCGGTTAATCGCTGTGCTTCGGCAAACTGGCTACGGTGCACGTTCCCGGCGCTCAGGCTGTAGAACTGCTGCGTCGCTTCAATGACTGCCTTAGGCTTAAGGGCGGTGGCAGCGCTATCAAGGTAAATACCGGCATCGGCCAGCGCCGGGAACTGTGCGCGAAACTGCGCGGGACTGAAAGCGTTCATGGAATTCCTCATCTCAATAGTGAGATCGTCGCGCAATTTCATCGGCAGGGCAAGGAGGTTGATATCTATCAGATTTGTCTGCTAATCCTTACTTATCCTGGCGACTCTGAAAAAGCAGGTTATGCTAAATAAGGTTAGGTGAATGTTTAAGCCTGTTATAAATCGATGTTTGAATAGCATTAATTGCTAAAGGAGAATAAGCATGAAAAAGACAGCCGCCATTATCTCTGCCTGTGCGTTGACCTTTGCCCTGAGCGCCTGTTCCGGTAACAACTACGTAATGCATACTAACGATGGCCGTTCTATCGTCTCTGAAGGGAAACCGACAACCGATAACGACACCGGTATGATTTCGTATAAAGATGCGAACGGGAACAAGCAGCAGATTAATCGCACTGACGTGAAGGAAATGAAAGAAATCGAGCATTAATCGATCGCAGGCGAAAAAAAAGCACCGCAAATTGGCGGTGCTACATTAATCACTATGGACAGACAGGGTAAATGTACAGGAAGTGAAAAATTGGTAGCGTTGCTACCGTGGTCTGAATCGCAGACCAATTGCAAACACAACAACACAACATCACAACCGTAAGCCAAAAGCCCTTCAGAACACGCATTCCGAAAAAAGCTCTTCGTTCCGGCTCAGGAAGTGCCGCCACTATAGGTATTTGCTGGTAGTTCCTCAACGGACAAATTATAATGGCTCAGATAAAAAAAACTAATAGGTTAAACATTGTTTCCTGTTTGTTAAATCTCGTTAACATCTAAGCCAGATAACCATGTCGAAGCGATTGCCACCCCTAAATGCATTACGTGTTTTTGATGCAGCAGCACGTCACCTGAGTTTCACGCGCGCAGCCGATGAGCTTTTTGTGACACAGGCCGCAGTAAGTCACCAAATCAAGTCTCTGGAGGATTTCCTGGGCCTTAAGCTGTTCCGTCGGCGCAACCGTTCATTACTGTTGACCGAAGAGGGGCAGAGCTATTTTCAGGATATTAAAGAGATTTTTTCCCAGCTCACGGAAGCCACGCGCAAGCTGCAGGCCCGCAGTGCAAAAGGCGCGCTGACGGTAAGTTTATTACCCAGTTTTGCCATTCAGTGGCTGGTGCCAAGACTCACAAGCTTTAACTCAGCTTATCCGGGAATCGACGTTCGAATCCAGGCGGTGGACCGTCAGGAAGACAAGCTGGCCGATGATGTGGACGTCGCCATTTTTTATGGTCGCGGTAACTGGCCAGGCTTGCGTGTGGAAAAATTATACGCAGAATATCTGCTGCCGGTCTGTTCACCGCTGCTCTTAACGGGCGAAAAGGCTCTGAAGACCCCCGCTGACCTGGCGCGACATACGCTTTTACATGATGCTTCTCGCCGTGACTGGCAAACTTATACCCGTCAATTAGGTCTTAATCATATAAACGTGCAGCAGGGCCCCATTTTTAGCCACAGCGCAATGGTGTTACAGGCTGCCATTCACGGGCAAGGCGTGGCGTTGGCGAATAACGTCATGGCGCAGTCCGAAATTGAGGCAGGCCGTCTGGTTTGTCCATTTAATGATGTGCTGGTCAGCAAGAACGCGTTTTATCTGGTTTGTCATGACAGTCAGGCAGAACTGGGTAAAATAGCCGCTTTCCGACAGTGGATTCTGGCGAAAGCGGCGAGTGAGCAAGAAAAATTCCGCTTCAGGTATGAACAGTAACTTTTGTGTGCCGGGCACGCATCACTTTAGGATTTAAACATGACCAGCCGATTCATGCTGATTTTTGCCGCGGTGAGTGGCTTTATTTTTGTTGCACTGGGCGCCTTTGGCGCACATGTATTAAGCAAGTCGTTGGGGGCGGTAGAAATGGGCTGGATCCAGACCGGCCTTGAATACCAGGCATTCCACACGCTGGCGATTTTTGGGCTGGCGGTGGCAATGCAGCGCCGCATCAGCATCTGGTTTTACTGGAGCAGCGTATTCCTGGCGTTAGGCACCGTGTTGTTCAGCGGTAGTCTGTACTGCCTGGCGCTTTCGCATTTACGCCTGTGGGCGTTTGTTACACCTGTCGGCGGCGTCAGCTTCCTGGCAGGTTGGGTATTAATGTTTATCGGAGCTATCCGTCTGAAACGCAAGGGCGTTGTTCATGAATAAGGTTGTTTTATATTGTCGCCCGGGGTTTGAGAAAGAGTGCGCCGCGGAAATTACTGATAAAGCGGCGAAGCGCGAAGTCTTTGGCTTTGCACGCGTTAAAGATAATGCCGGCTACGTCGTATTCGAGTGCTATCAGCCTGAGGATGCGGATAAACTGGCGCGTGAGCTGCCGTTCAGCTCACTGATCTTCGCTCGCCAGATGTTTGTCGCCGGTGAACTGCTAAAAGATCTTCCGCCGGAAGACCGCATCACGCCGGTTGTGGGTATGCTGCAGGGCGTCGTGGAAAAGGGTGGCGAGCTGCGTGTTGAAGTCGCGGACACCAACGAAAGCAAAGAGCTGATGAAGTTCTGCCGTAAGTTCACCGTACCGCTGCGCGCTGCACTGCGTGACGCAGGCGTGCTGACAAACTACGAAACACCAAAACGTCCGGTGGTGCATATATTCTTTATCGCCCCCGGCTGCTGCTATACGGGTTACTCCTACACCAATAACAATTCTCCCTTCTTCATGGGCATTCCGCGGCTGAAATTCCCTTCAGATGCGCCAAGCCGTTCGACCCTGAAGCTGGAAGAGGCGTTCCACGTGTTTATCCCGGCGGATGAGTGGGATGAGCGTCTGGCGAACGGCATGTACGCGGTCGATCTCGGCGCGTGTCCGGGCGGCTGGACCTATCAACTGGTGAAACGCAACATGTGGGTCTCTTCGGTTGATAACGGCCCGATGGCCCAGAGCCTGATGGATACCGGACAGGTCACCTGGCTGCGTGAAGATGGTTTCCGCTATCGTCCCACCCGCAACAACATCTCCTGGATGGTGTGCGATATGGTTGAGAAGCCGGCAAAAGTGGCCGCGCTGATGGCCTCCTGGCTGGTGAACGGCTGGTGCCGTGAGACTATCTTTAACCTCAAGCTGCCGATGAAAAAGCGCTATGAGGAAGTCTCGCAAAACCTGGCCTATATCCAGGCGCAAATGGATGAGCACGGCATTAACGTGGAGATTCAGGCGCGCCAGCTGTATCACGACCGCGAAGAAGTGACGGTGCATATTCGTCGCTGGTGGGCTGCTGTCGGCGGACGTCGCGACGAGCGATAATACGCGTTACATTGCCCGGTGGCGTTTTGCTTGCCGGGCGATTCATCTGAAAACGATTTAACGTTCTAAGCGCAACTGCTGCAAGTTCCCGTCCAGCTGTAAATCCGTCTGTAACGTCGCCACATCCCGGCAGATAAAGGCCATCTCTTTATGCGCCTCCAGCTTTTTGCGCCATTTTTCCGGGACCTCGTCCAGCCTGGCGTAAATCCCTTCCAGACTCTGAAAATCCGTCAGCAGTTGGGCGGCACTCTTCGGCCCGATGCCTGCCACTCCCGGAACCTTCGAGCTACTTATTCCGGCCAGCCCCCAGTAGTCAGGAAGTTGTTCCGGCGAGACGCCAAACTCACTGGCGATAAAGGGGGCATCAAGCCAGCGCTTCTGGAAGTAATCGCGGATGCGGACGGTGGGCGAAAGCAGCTGGCAGTAGCCTTTATCGGTTGAGACGATGGTGGCCTGATGTCCGGCGCTCGCGACCTTGACGGCTAACGTGGCGGCCAGATCATCGGCTTCATTGCCATAGGCTCCCCAGCAGGGAACGCCGCGCTGTTCAAAGGCGGCGCGAATGGCCGGCATTTCGGCATGCAGATCGTCAGGCATTGGTGCGCGCCCGGCCTTATAGTCGGGAAGGCGCTGGTGTCGCCAGCCGCTGTTACGCGCTTCGTCATCAAAAACGGCAACCACATGGGTCGGTTCGCTATGGCGGATAAGTTGCTCCAGCGCGTGCAGACACGTGTCCTTACAGGGCGTACCTTGCACCGCATGGATCCGGCGAATGAGGTTGAGCGCATCGACGATAAGCAAATGAACAGCCACAGATAATCTCCCTTCTGTTTAATGGGGGAAGGGTAACATTGTCAGCGGTGGGAAACTATGTGCGGTGGGGAAAACAGGAAGAAGCCTCGCAAAACGAGGCTTCCTGAAAGGCTTAATCGCAGGTCACGATCTTCATCGCCAGGCCGCCGCGAGATGTTTCGCGGTATTTGGCGTTCATATCTTTACCTGTTTCGTACATGGTTTCGATAACTTTATCGAGGCAAACGCGCGGTTCACTGGTACGACGCAGCGCCATACGTGCGGCGTTGACCGCCTTCACGGAGGCGATGGCGTTACGCTCGATGCAAGGCACCTGTACCTGTCCGGCAACCGGGTCGCAGGTCAAGCCCAGGTTATGTTCCATGCCGATTTCAGCCGCAATACAGACCTGTGTCGGGCTTGCGCCCAGCAGTTCTGCCAGACCCGCCGCAGCCATGGAGCAGGCGACGCCAACTTCACCCTGACAGCCTACTTCTGCACCGGAAATGGAGGCGTTCATCTTGTACAGTGAACCAATCGCACTGGCGACCAGCAGGTAGCGTGCCAGCGAGTTGGCGTTCACTTCGCGGATAAACTTGTCGTAGTACGCCAGTACTGCCGGAACGATACCGCAGGCGCCGTTAGTCGGTGCTGTCACCACGCGGCCACCCGCAGCGTTCTCTTCGTTTACCGCCAGCGCGAACATATTGATCCAGTCAACGACCGCCATAGGGTCCGTGGTCGTTTTGTCGGTGCTCACGAGCATACGACGCAGCGCTGCCGCACGGCGTGGTACGCGAAGCTTACCGGGCAGAACGCCTTCGGTAGTGATCCCACGTTCGATACCGCCGCGCATGACTTCCCAGGCGTTGGTGAAGTGCTGTTCCAGTTCCGCTTTGCTGTGCAAGGCCAGCTCGTTTTTCATCATCAGGCCGGAAAGGGAGAGACCCGTTTCCTGGCAGTGACGCTGAAGATCCGCCGCGGTTTTGTACGGATAAGGCACGTCAACGGAGGATGTGCTGGTTTCACCAAAGTGGTCTTCGTCGACGATAAACCCGCCGCCGATAGAGTAGTAAGTCTGGCTGTATACCGCTTTGTCACCTGCCAGCGCGGTAATACGCATTCCGTTTTCGTGCAGTGACAGGTTGTCAGCATGGAAATTCATGCAATGATCAACCGGGAATTCCACTTCATGTTCGCCATTTGCCAGCAGCAGGCGACCGTGGGTATTGACGTCCTGGATGAAACCAGGGATCGCATCAATATCAACGGTATCCGGCAGGTTTCCTGCCAGGCCCATGATAATGGCGATATCAGTATGGTGGCCCTTACCTGTCAGGGAGAGAGAGCCGTACACATCGACAACCACGCGGGTTACGTCGTGCAAAATGCCGCGCGCAATCAAGTCATCCGTGAACTGCTTACCGGCTTTCATTGGTCCGACGGTGTGAGAGCTGGAAGGACCAATACCGATTTTGAAAATATCGAATACGCTAATCATGATGCGTCCATTGCTTTCAGTCAGAGGGGGAGGAGTGCGCCGTCCTGAGACGGCGCGGGTGATAATCAGAACATGGTGTACAGGGAGTAGAAGATTGCGGAGATAGCGATAAGCCCCATGATAACCACGAAGATATTGCTAATCTGACCGCTGTACTTGCGCATTGCAGGTACTTTCTGAATCGCGTACATCGGCATCAGGAACAGAATCATCGCGATAACCGGGCCGCCCAGGGTTTCAATCATGCCCAGGATGCTTGGGTTCAGCGTGGCAACTGCCCAGGTGGTGACCAGCATGAACAGCGCGGTCATCTTGTTCAGTTTGTTGACTTCAATGCTCTTGCCTTTACCGCGCAGAGATTTAATCACCATACCGTTGAAGCCTTCACGTGCGCCCAGGTAGTGGCCGAGGAAGGATTTGGTAATGGCGATGATCGCGATGATAGGTGCCATCCACGCGATGACCGGTGCGTTAAAGTGGTTCGCCAGGTAAGACAGAATGGTGATGTTCTGCTCTTTCGCTGCCGCCAGATCCGCCGGGGAGAGGCTCAGTACACAGCTGAAGACGAAGAACATAACGGTCAGCACCATCATGATGTGTGCACGCGCCAGGATGCTGGAGCACTTCTTCTCTGCACCGTCGCCGTACTCTTCACGCTTCGCCACTGCGAAGGAGGAGATGATCGGTGAGTGGTTAAAGGAGAATACCATCACCGGGATCGCCAGCCACAGGGTCATCAGCAGGCCGTTACCGGTTGCAGATGCGCTGCTCAGGGAGAGCGTTTCCAGCGCGGCACCGTGCCACTGTGGAATCAGATACAGCGCCAGTACCATCAGTGCAGCCACAAACGGGAACACCAGGATGCTCATCGCTTTCACGATCATCTGCTCACCGAAACGGACAATGGTCATCATGCCCACAATCAGGATCAGAGACAGAATGGCACGCGGTGGTGGCGTCATGTGCAGCTGGTGCAGCATGAAGCTTTCAACGGTGTTAGTGATTGCAACGCTGTAAACCAGCAAAATGGGGTAAATCGCGAAGAAGTAGAGCAGGGTAATCAGTTTACCTGCGCCCACGCCAAAATGTTCTTCAACGACTTCAGTAATGTCTTCGCCAGGATTTTTACCGGACAGCACGAAGCGGGTCAGGCCGCGGTGCGCAAAGTAGGTCATCGGGAAGGCAATGATAGCCATGATGATCAGCGGAATCAGACCGCCGACGCCTGCGTTAATAGGAAGGAATAATACACCAGCGCCGATAGCTGTGCCGTAAAGGCCAAGCATCCACATGGTATCTGATTTGCGCCAACCACTTCGGGATTCAATCGAAGCAACGGTGCTGGTTTGAGTGGTTTCCATCTGTATCTCCTGGAGGAAGCAAATTGTCAGGTTTGTAGTCAAATCCGATGAAAAAGTGCCTGACGGTAATATGAAATTCGTTCAGTGACGGTTTTTTAATAATTTTCGCCCGTAACTATTGGCGGGCGGAAAGATACATTCTCGTTATGAATCTATCAGTGATCCCGATCCCAATTGCAATAATCCACTTTTGATGTGGGCATCTTTAGACCATTTATCTATTAAAAAAACATCGAATAGGATTTACGGGCGCGAAGGCTACCATCAACAACATGTGAGCTAAAAGAGAACCTGCGAAGATAGGTGTCTTACGCTGTAAAGAAATGGGTTTTTAGGATTTTCTGGCAGGTAATTTAGTTTAAGGCTGATAATTTACGGTTGTAAAAACGAGGTAATCGTTTGCGTGGCGTCAGAGTTTGTAAAAGGTATAAGCAATATCTATGAGTGGTTTCGGTAATAAAAAAGCCGGGCCCCACAGCATCGTGACCCGGCTTTTATCAGGAGAGTGAAAATGTTACGTGCAGATTTCGTAGCAAGGAATGTACGCCGACCCGGGTAGCTTCATGCGGTGCTGGGCAACAAAACCCTGCAGCATGTCATCCATGCGGCGCATCATTTCGCGATCGCCATGGATCTTATACGGACCATACTTCTCGATAGCACGGATACCCATCTCTTTCACGTTACCCGCCACGATGCCGGAGAAGGCGCGTCGCAGGTCGGCAGCCAGGACTTCTACCGGCTGGTCCGGGTACAGTTTCAGGTTGGCCATGTTTTCGTGCGAGGGTTCGAACGGGATCTGCAGGTCCGGCGCGATGCGGATTGACCAGTTAAAGCTGTAGGCATCTCCGGTGTCGCGACGGTTCTCTTTAACCAGCGGCATCGCTTTTTTCATCTGACGCGCCACTTCTGCCGCATCGTCAATGATGATGCGATAGTGACGACGCGCGGTTTCACCCAGCGTATGCACGATAAACTCGTCCAGTACGCGGAAGTAGTCAGCGCTCTCTTTCGGCCCGGTCAGGATCAACGGCAGAACCTGATCTTTGTTAGCCGGGTTCATCAGAATACCCAGCAGGTAGAGCAGCTCTTCTGCGGTTCCCACGCCGCCCGGGAAGATGATTATCCCGTGGGCGATACGGACAAACGCCTCAAGGCGCTTCTCGATATCCGGCATAATAATCAGTTCGTTAACCAGCGGGTTAGGTGGCTCAGCGGCGATGATCGACGGCTCGGTCATGCCGATAAAGCGCCCTTCTTTGTAACGCTGCTGAGCGTGTCCCACTGCCGCGCCTTTCATCGGCGCTTCCATCGCCCCGGGACCACAGCCGGTACAGATATTCAGCTCACGCAGGCCGAGCTGGTTTCCTACCCGACGGGCATAGAGATATTCGGTTTCGTTAATCGAGTGACCACCCCAGCAGACGACCATATTAGGGGCTTCGCCCACGTGCAGGGCGCGGGCGTTACGTAAAATGGAGAACACCAGATTGGTGATATGTACCGAGCTTTCCAGGTCGAGATGCTGGAAGCGGCCTGCGTTGTGGATCTGCCCGTTAACAAACAGGATGTCACGCAGCACGGCAAACAGGTTGGCCTGAAGGGAGCGAATGATGCGCCCGTCCACAAAGGCCTCTTCCGGCGGGTTGATCACTTCAAGTTTCACGCCACGCTCGCGGCGCAGCACGTTGATATCAAAGCTTTCGAAGCGGGACAGCAGCTCTTTACTGTTGTCGGTCAGGCTTCCGGAGTTCAGTACGGCAAGTGAACAGTTACGAAACAATTGATAAAGATCGCTGCTGGCCGTGCGTTTAAGCATGTCCACTTCCAGCTGCGACAACATATCCATTGAGCCAAGAGGGCTAATATGTGTAATCAAGTGAGCTCCTTACGGGACGATTATCGTCTTTCCCTGCTGATTACAATAGCCCTGGCTTAGGACGTTTCACAACCTAAAGCGCGGAATAGACCGCGCATATTGCGAAAATATTTAGGTTACTGGCGTACAAGACGGCCGGTGGCAGGCACAAAGTCCGTGTTGGTGCGCCATGGATTGATATCCAGACCACCACGGCGGGTGTAGCGCGCATAAACGCTTAACGTTTCGGGATGACAGAAACGCTGAATATCATTAAAGATGCGCTCCACGCACTGCTCGTGGAATTCGTTGTGATGGCGGAACGACACCAGGTAGCGCAGCAGTTTTTCCCGGTCAATCTTCGGACCGCGATACTGGATCTGCACGGAGCCCCAGTCCGGCTGATGGGTGATCAGGCAGTTGGATTTCAGTAAATGACTTACCAGCGTCTCTTCAACGGTCTTTCCGCTTGCCGCATTTTCGAGGTAATCGGTACTGAATTCGTAATTATCCACTGCGATATCCTGATCATCGATGCAGGTGCCGTTGAAGTGGGCAACAGGCTGCCCTTCCAGCTCATTCAGACGATAGAGTGACACGCTCACCTTGCCCTGTGCGCAGGCGCTTAAATCCCGCTCCAGGGTATGCTGAACCTCTTCCTGACTGTCAAATTTGGTCTGGTTAAAGCTGTTGAGATAGAGCTTAAAGCTTTTGGATTCCACCAGGTTCTGGCTGGCATAATCCAGTTCAACATGGCCCACTGCGACCTGCGGCAGACCGCGGGCGTTGAGCCAGGAAAGCTCATACAGCGTCCAGATATCACCGCCAACAAACGGCAGCGCGTCAGCGTGCAGGCCCAGAGGATCGCGATTCAGACTGCGCGGTACGCCCTGCAGCAGGCTTGCATCGTAGGTGTCGCGGTAATCGGTCGATTTACCCAGCGTTAAGCCCGTTAACGCCTGATGATTTTCGTAAGACATGTTTCATAGCCACTTTACAGGTACACTTATGGGCTGAGTTTATCCTGTCTTACAAGAAGAGAGAAATCGGTGGACATCGAAACTGCAAATGCCCTCACTGCCTTCACGACCCGCTATTGCGATGCATGGCATGAAACGCACGGCACTTGGCCGCAAAGCACTGACTTATATGGTGTACCTTCGCCGTGTATTATCTCTTCTCCGGATGATTACGTTATCTGGCAACCGCAATCCCCGACGGGTGAGCAAAATGTAAATGCGGTTGAACGGGCAATGGACATTGTGGTACAACCAGCGGTTCACGCGTTTTATACCACGCAATTTGCAGGGGATATGCCTGCGCGATTTGCTGATATCACGCTGACGCTGTTGCAGACCTGGAGTGAAGACGATCTGCAGCGTGTTCAGGAAAACCTGATTGGTCATCTGGTCACGCAAAAACGCCTTAAGCTTTCTCCGACGCTCTTTATTGCCACGCTGGACAGTGAACTGGACGTTATCTCAGTCTGCAACCTGTCTGGTGAAGTGGTTAAAGAGACCATCGGTACCCGCAATCGCGAGACTCTCGCCCCCTCACTTGCGGAATTCCTCACCCGACTTGAGCCACTTCTGTAATCCACGATGCCATCGCGCGTGTGAGAGATCTCTTACAGAGTTGTGAGAGATCGCTGGATCATTCAGTATTGCCTTATTTAATTAAGATTAACATTACTCTATTTTTCAATACGTTAATGAGATATCGCCGCGTCCAGGGGGGCACGGGACGGCTTACAGCGCTGCCAGCATGGGTTGTAAGACGAAGCAGAATAGCGGATTCTAGTTGTGTCGACAGGACGCCGACACGAGAAACGAACATCAGGATGATGGCGTTTCTCACCAGGAACACGTCAGGATGACGCTGCAGGAAGGCTTCAGGATGAAGCAAAAGGATCGCGCAGGATGCGTAAGGGACACCTCCAGGAAGGGAGAATGAGAGCCGGTCAGGATGGTCGGTGGGTCAGGATGGCCAGGACGTTTCAGGATGAAACAAACACATCAGGACGATGTGAGCAGGATGCACAAGGTGAAGGATGACCAGGCCTTCGGGCTTCAGGAAAAGTTGTCACGGATGAGCAGGGAGCACGAATTGTAGCTGGATTGCTGCGGAACGAACCGGGAGCACTGTTTTTACAGTGCTCCCTTTTTTTATTTCTGTCTCCTGCAATGCTATGCTGCGCGCCGTTCACTTTTTCAGTTGAGGTTACTATGACGCAACACGATAGCGTTCGTGCCCGGTTGCACGCCATCGAGGCATTATTGCGCCAACATCAGCTGTGGCAGGAGACCGCGCCGCAGCCAGAAGCCTTCGCAAGCACTCAGCCGTTCTGTCTGGATACGCTGGCACCGTTCGAATGGCTCCAGTGGGTGTTAATTCCGCGTATGCACGCGCTGCTCGACGGTGGCCACCCGCTGCCGCAGGCGTTCGCTGTTGCGCCTTATTATGAAATGGCGCTGGACGCGACCCACCCTGCGCGCGATGTCATGCTGATTGAGCTGGAAAAGCTGGATGCTGTGTTTGCCGGTGAAGATGCATGACGCTTGAGATCCTCTATCAGGATGAGTGGCTGGTCGCGGTAAACAAACCGTCTGGCTGGCTGGTGCACCGAAGCTGGCTGGACCGCGATGAAAAAGTGGTGGTGATGCAAACCGTGCGCGACCAGATTGGTCAGCACGTCTTTACGGCTCATCGTCTCGACAGGCCAACCTCCGGTGTGTTGCTGATGGGGCTTTCCAGCGAAGCGGGCCGCCTGCTGTCGCAGCAGTTCGAACAGCACCAGATCCAGAAACGCTACCACGCGATCGTTCGTGGCTGGCTGACGGAGAGCGCCACGCTCGATTATCCGCTGGTGGAAGAGCTGGACAAGATTGCCGATAAATTTGCCCGCGATGACAAAGGCCCGCAGCCTGCCGTGACGGATTACCGCGGCATGGCGACCACGGAAATGCCGGTGGCAACCAGCAAGTTTCCGACCACCCGCTACAGTCTGGTTGAGCTGTTGCCCAAAACCGGGCGCAAACACCAGCTCCGCCGTCACCTGAAACATCTGCGTCATCCGATTATTGGTGACAGCAAGCACGGCGATTTGCGACAGAACCGCAGTGCTGCCGAACATTTTGGCTGCGACCGCCTGATGCTGCATGCCAGTGAACTGAGCCTGACGCACCCGTTTACCGGCGAACCGCTGACTCTCCATGCGGGGCTGGACAACGTCTGGATGCAGGCGCTGTCACAGTTTGGCTGGCTGGGGCAACTCCCCGAAAATGAAAGGGTTGAGTTTGTATCGGGCAACGTTCAGGATGAACAGCAAGCGCAATAATCAAGGAAATACATCATGGCTGAAGTGGGCATTTTTGTCGGCACAATGTACGGCAACTCGCTGCTGGTAGCAGAAGAGGCTGAGGCGATACTCGCAGGCCAGGGCCATAAAGCCACGGTCTATGAAGACCCGGAGCTGGCAGACTGGGAAAAGTACAAAGATAAATACATTCTGGTGGTTACCTCCACTACCGGGCAGGGCGATCTGCCGGACAGCATCGTGCCGCTTTTCCAGGCAATCAAGGATCAGCTTGGCTATCAGCCGGATGTTCACTACGGCATCATTGCTCTGGGCGACAGTTCTTACGCCAATTTCTGCGGCGGTGGTAAGCAGTTCGATGCGCTTTTGCAGGAACAGAGCGCGCAACGCGTCGGTGAGATGTTGCTGATTGATGCAGTTGAACACCCTGAGCCAGAGAGTGAATCGAACCCGTGGGTTGAACACTGGGCAACGCTGCTTAAATAACGCTCTGGCCGGGCAGCCCTTCGCATACCCGGGCTCCCGCGCCCACGTGGCGCGAGCGCAAACACAAAACGGTAACGTCGGTTACCGTTTTGCTTTTCTCCCGCCTTCCGGCGAATTCCGTGAACTACCTTCCACTGCTTTGGGCTTATGCCCCAAACAACTTCTCATTGACCCCTCAATGTTGTGTTCATGCACGGTGAGGGACAGAGGCACTTCTCCCTATACTTTTCCGGTCAGTCATCAAAAAGGCAGTGCGCACTATAAAACGGCATCAAGCCGTACCAAAACTGCCAAATACTAACCCTCATTCTGGTTACCCTACCGGTGCTGTACAGAATGAACTGGCGAGAGCCTGGATTCAGGAGTGCAACAATGAGTACATTAAGCCACGCGGCGAGCAGCGCTGAGAAGCGCACAAATGCGCGCTACTGGATAGTGGTGATGCTGTTTATCGTCACATCCTTTAACTATGGTGACCGTGCCACGCTGTCGATTGCCGGTTCTGAAATGGCAAAAGACATCGGTCTTGATCCGGTTGGCATGGGCTACGTTTTCTCCGCATTTTCATGGGCCTACGTTATCGGCCAAATTCCTGGCGGCTGGCTGCTTGATCGTTTTGGCTCCAAACGCGTCTATTTCTGGTCCATCTTCATCTGGTCGGCATTTACCCTGTTGCAGGGCTTCGTCGATGTGTTCAACGGATTTGGCATCATCGTTGCGCTCTTCACCCTGCGTTTCCTGGTGGGCTTAGCCGAAGCACCTTCCTTCCCCGGTAACAGCCGTATTGTGGCGGCGTGGTTCCCGGCGCAGGAGAGGGGAACGGCGGTGGCAATTTTTAACTCTGCGCAATACTTTGCGACGGTGATCTTTGCACCCATTATGGGCTGGCTGACGCATGAAGTGGGCTGGTCACATGTCTTCTTCTTTATGGGTGGGCTTGGGATCATCATTAGCTTCGTCTGGCTGAAAGTGATCCATGAACCGAACCAGCATCCCGGCGTGAATAAAAAAGAGCTGGAGTACATTGCTGAAGGCGGGGCGCTGATCAACATGGATCAGAAATCGGCAAAAGCAAAAGTGCCGTTCAGCCAGAAATGGGCGCAGATCAAACAGCTCGTCGGCTCGCGCATGATGATCGGCATCTATCTGGGCCAGTATTGCATTAACGCCTTAACTTACTTCTTCATCACCTGGTTCCCGGTTTACCTGGTGCAGGCGCGCGGGATGTCGATCCTGAAAGCGGGCTTTGTGGCGTCAGTCCCGGCTATCTGCGGTTTTGTAGGGGGTGTGCTGGGGGGCGTGATTTCCGACTGGCTGATGCGTCGTACAGGCTCTTTGAATATCGCGCGTAAAACGCCGATTGTGCTCGGCATGCTGCTCTCCATGACCATGGTGTTCTGTAACTATGTCAGCGCTGAGTGGATGATTATTGGCTTTATGGCGATGGCCTTCTTCGGTAAAGGGATCGGTGCCCTCGGCTGGGCGGTCATGGCGGATACCGCACCGAAAGAGATCAGCGGCCTGAGCGGTGGACTGTTCAATATGTTTGGCAACATCTCCGGGATTGTGACCCCCATTGCCATCGGCTACATCGTGGGAACCACCGGCTCCTTCAACGGCGCGCTGATTTACGTTGGCGTACACGCGCTGGTGGCGGTCCTGAGCTACCTGGTTCTGGTGGGTGATATCAAGCGCGTGGAACTTAAACCTGTAGTGGAGCGCGGCTGATGACGACTCAATCAAGCCCGGTGATTACCGACATGAAGGTCATACCGGTGGCCGGACAGGACAGTATGCTGCTCAACATCGGCGGCGCACATAACGCCTGGTTTACCCGTAATATCGTGGTGCTGACGGATTCCGCGGGCCACACCGGCGTTGGGGAAGCGCCGGGTGGCGAGGTTATCCACCAGACGCTGGTAGATGCCATTCCGCTGGTCGTCGGGAAAGAGGTAGCTCGCCTCAATAACGTGGTGCAGCGGGTGCACAAGGGCAATCAGTCGGCAGACTTTGACACGTTCGGCAAAGGCGCCTGGACGTTCGAATTGCGCGTCAACGCTGTCGCCGCGCTAGAGGCTGCTCTGCTTGATTTACTGGGTAAGGCGCTGAAGGTCCCGGTCTGCGAACTGCTGGGGCCAGGAAAACAGCGCGACGCGGTGACGGTGCTCGGTTATCTGTTTTATGTTGGCGATCGCAACAAAACCGACCTGCCTTATCTGGCGCATTCCCCTGGCGACCATGAGTGGTATCACCTGCGTCACCAGGAGGCACTTTCCGGTGAGGCGGTGGTTCGGCTGGCGGAAGCCGCGCAGGATCGCTACGGATTTAAAGATTTCAAGCTGAAAGGCGGCGTATTGCCCGGCGAGCAGGAGATTGAAACTGCCCGCGCGCTCAAAAAACGCTTCCCGGATGCGCGCATCACGGTGGATCCGAACGGTGCATGGCTGCTGGATGAGGCCATTGCCTTATGCAAAGGGCTGGACGACGTGTTGACCTACGCGGAGGATCCGTGCGGGGCCGAGCAGGGCTTCTCCGGTCGTGAAGTGATGGCGGAATTCCGGCGTGCCACTGGTCTACCGGTGGCCACCAATATGATCGCCACCAACTGGCGTGAAATGGGCCACGCGGTGATGCTGAACGCGGTCGATATTCCGCTGGCGGACCCGCATTTCTGGACACTCTCAGGTGCCGTTCGCGTCGCACAGCTCTGCGACGACTGGGGACTGACCTGGGGTTGTCACTCCAACAACCATTTCGACATTTCGCTGGCGATGTTTACGCACGTTGGCGCGGCGGCTCCGGGCAACCCGACCGCCATTGATACCCACTGGATTTGGCAGGAGGGAGAAGCCCGCCTGACGAAAGAACCGCTGGTAATCAAAAATGGCAAGATTGCCGTACCAGATGCACCGGGGCTGGGCGTTGAGCTTGACTGGGATCAGGTTCATCACGCGCATGAGGCGTATAAAAAACTGCCAGGCGGCGCGCGTAACGACGCGGGGCCGATGCAGTACCTGATCCCCGGCTGGACATTTGATCGTAAGCGCCCTGTTTTTGGACGTCACTGATAAAAGGATTGAACGATGAGTACTTTTACTACCCCTGTAGTCACTTCCATGCAGATCATTCCGGTCGCCGGCCATGACAGCATGTTGATGAACCTGAGCGGAGCGCATGCGCCGTTTTTCACCCGCAATATTGTCATTATCAACGATAACTCCGGGCATACCGGCGTGGGTGAAATCCCCGGTGGTGAGAAGATCCGCAAAACGCTGGAAGAGGCCGCTCCGCTGGTGGTGGGAAAAACGCTGGGCGAATATAAAAATATCCTCAATACCGTGCGAAGCACCTTCGCTGACCGTGATGCCGGCGGTCGTGGTCTGCAAACCTTCGACCTGCGAACCACCATTCACGTGGTCACCGGTATCGAAGCCGCGATGCTGGATCTGCTGGGCCAACACCTGGGCGTTAACGTTGCGTCGCTGCTGGGCGAAGGCCAGCAGCGCAGTGAAGTGGAAATGCTGGGCTATCTGTTCTTCGTTGGCGACCGCACGCTGACGCCGCTGCCGTACCAGAACCAGGCGGATGAAAAATGTGACTGGTACCGACTCCGCCACGAAGAAGCGATGACCCCGGATGCGGTGGTGCGCCTGGCGGAAGCCGCGTACGAAAAATATGGCTTTAACGATTTCAAACTGAAGGGCGGCGTGCTTGCGGGTGAACAGGAGGCGGAAGCCATTACCGCACTGGCAAAACGTTTCCCGCAGGCGCGCGTCACGCTCGACCCGAACGGTGCCTGGTCTCTGGATGAAGCTATCCGCATTGGTAAACAACTGAAAGGCGTGCTGGCGTACGCGGAAGATCCGTGCGGGGCTGAGCAGGGCTTCTCGGGCCGTGAAGTGATGGCGGAATTCCGTCGCGCCACCGGTTTACCCACCGCGACCAATATGATTGCCACCGACTGGCGTCAGATGGGGCACACCCTGTCGTTACAGTCTGTCGATATTCCGCTGGCAGACCCCCACTTCTGGACGATGCAGGGGTCGGTGCGTGTGGCACAGATGTGTCATGAATTTGGCCTGACCTGGGGCTCGCACTCCAATAACCACTTTGATGTCTCGCTGGCGATGTTCACCCACGTGGCCGCTGCCGCACCGGGCACGATCACCGCTATCGATACCCACTGGATCTGGCAGGAAGGAAATCAGCGTCTGACCAGAGAGCCGTTTGAGATCAAAGGAGGCATGGTGCAGGTGCCAACCACGCCGGGTCTGGGCATTGAGCTGGATATGGATCAGGTGATGAAAGCCCACGAGCTATATCAAAAACATGGTCTGGGGGCACGCGACGATGCGATGGCCATGCAATATTTGATATCTGACTGGAAATTCGACAATAAACGTCCGTGCATGGTACGATAAACGCATTGGGACCGCTCCCATTAGCGGTCGTTTACGTGGTGTATGCTTAACGTAATGACTATGCGTAAGGATGGCTTATGAAGATTGTTATCGCACCGGATTCGTATAAGGAAAGCCTGAGCGCCCTTGAGGTAGCCACCGCGATTGAGCAGGGTTTTCGCGAGATTTTCCCCGCGGCCGACTTTGTGAAATTGCCGGTCGCCGATGGTGGAGAAGGTACCGTAGAAGCTATGGTGGCGGCGACGCAGGGGCGCATTGTCCATGCCTCTGTCTCAGGCCCGCTGGGTGAGCCTGTGGACGGGTTCTATGGCATCTCCGGTGACGAACAGAGCGCGTTTATTGAAATGGCGGCGGCAAGCGGTCTGGAGCTGGTCGCGCCTTCGCAACGCAATCCCCTTCTTACCACCTCCTGGGGGACCGGCGAGCTTATCCGACACGCGCTGGATGCGGGCGTTAAGCATATTATTATTGGCATTGGCGGCAGCGCCACCAATGACGGTGGTGCCGGCATGGTGCAGGCGCTGGGGGTAAAGCTGCTGGATACCAACGAGCAGCCCCTTGGACAGGGGGGCTGCGAGCTGGCAAAACTGGCCCGTATCGACCTGAGCGGGCTGGATAACCGTCTGGCGGAGTGCCGGATTGAAGTCGCCTGTGACGTCACTAATCCGCTCACCGGCGACGAAGGGGCATCCGCGGTCTTTGGCCCGCAAAAAGGCGCCACGCCGGAGATGATTGTGACCCTGGATAACGCCCTGGCGCATTACGCGCAGGTCATTGCCCGGGATCTGGATATCGACGTCATCAACCTTGCCGGCGGCGGTGCGGCGGGTGGGATGGGGGCGGCACTCTACGCTTTCTGCGGTGCGCAGCTTCGTCAGGGGATTGAGATTGTCACCGATGCGCTGCATCTGGCAGAGCAGGTGGCTAACGCCGATCTGGTGATTACGGGAGAAGGGCGCATTGACAGCCAGACGATCCACGGGAAAGTGCCGGTGGGCGTCGCGAAGGTGGCTAAACGCTTTAATAAACCGGTCATCGGTATTGCGGGTAGCCTGACGGCGGATGTCGGGGTGGTACATAATCACGGCATCGACGCGGTATTCAGCGTGATTTATACCATCTGTTCGCTGGAGGACGCGCTGGAAAATGCCAGCGACAATGTGCGGATGGCCGCACGCAATATCGCTGCAGTGCTGAAAGTGGGGCAGGCGTTCAGGCTCTGAACGGCGGGCAATCCTGTTTGCCCTCTCCCGGCGGGAGAGGGCAACGCTAGTTACCTAACACCTTCATGGCTTCCCGCGTCACATTATCCATCTCGTCCAGCAGCTCCAGAAATTCCGGTTCAAGCTCTGTTTCCGGCGTGCCCGCGCGAAGCTGTTGTTCCAGCAACTGGCAGAGATTCTTCAGCCGCGGCACACCGCTGTAGCCGCAGCTACCGTGCAGCTTATGAATGGCTTCCAGCAGATCTTCCGGGTTTTCACCCACCAGCTGCTCTTCGACCTTATTACGAATTTCCGGCAGAAACGCGACCAGCATTTGCAGCATATCGCGGGCCAAATCAGGTTTACCCGCCGCCTGGCGCAGCGCAAGCTGCCAGTCAAAGGTGGCGTTTTGATTGACGCTGATTTCCACCGGTTCGGACGATACCGTGTACGTTCCGCCGATATGCCCCGGCTTATAGCGTAACAGCAGGCTGTGCAGCTTCTCTTCGTCGATAGGTTTGGCCAGATAATCATTCATTCCGGCGCTCAGCAGCTTCTCTTTCTGACCGGCCATCGCGTGGGCGGTGACCGCAATCACCGGCGTTTGCTGCTGATGCGGGAGCTGACGGATCAGCTCGCAGGCACGAATGCCATCCATGCCGGGCATTTGAATATCCATCAGAATTAAATCGAACTGCATCTGTTTCGCATGCTCAACCGCCTGCGCACCGCTGGTACACAGCTCTACGTGCTGAACCTGATCTTCAAGCAACACGCCAATCAGCTTCAGGTTGGCCGGATTATCATCCACCGCCATTACGCTCATCGGCAATTTTTGTTCATCGTCAATCAGCGGCAGGGCGTGCTGGCTCAGACGACAGTATTCCGTCAGTGCTGGCAGCAGGCGGGTCGCGGTAAGTGGCTTAAGCAGGCAGGCGGCGGCCCCGTCATTTTTTAACTCTTCCGCATTGATCTGGGCATGACACGGCAGGGCCAGCAGCAGGTAGTCGGTCATCGATGCGGCTTTCGCCAGCCGTTCCTGTTGCATAGTGAGCTCGCCGGTAAAGGTGACCGGGACCCCCAACAGCAGGATGTCGTAATGCTCCACGGCAAGCGCTGAGAAGGTAGGACTGTAGATCACCTCCAGCGGCGTGGTGCTTAAGATATCAAGCGTACACTGCGCCGCTGCGGCGTTCGGCTCAACGTAGGCAAGGCGCATTCCTTTCAGGCAATTGGTTACCGGACCGTCGGTCAGCACGTTCGGGTTAAGGTCCAGATTGATATGGAACCAGAACGTGGAGCCCCGGTTTGGCTGGCTGTGGAAAGAGATATCTCCCCCCATCTCCTTAACCAGTTTCTGTGTGATAACCAGACCCAGCCCCGTGCCGCCATGACGTCTGGAAATACTTGCATCGGCCTGACGAAACGCCTGGAACAGACGGGACTGATCCCGCTCTGGAATACCGATGCCGGTATCGCGGATCTGAACTTCAATCTGAACCTTGTTATTACTGATGGAGCGCTTTTCCACCAGAATATCAATGTTGCCGCTTTCGGTGAATTTGATGGCGTTACCGACAAGGTTTGTAATCACCTGCTGCAGGCGCAGCGGGTCGCCAATGACGTTATCCGGCACGTCATTTTTAATGTTGAGCGTCAGCTCCAGGCCTTTATCGTGCGACGAGTGTGCGAGCAGCGTCACCACTTCATCGAGCGTGCTGCGCAGCGGGAACGGGATGCTCTCCAGGATCAGCTTGCCGGCTTCCAGCTTGGAGAAGTCCAGCACGTCGTTGATGATCGCCAGCAGGTTGTTGGCCGAGCGCTCAATGGTGTGCAGATGATCGCGCTGGGTTGGGTTCAGCTCGCTTTTTAGCGTCAGACGGGTAAAGCCAATCACGCCATTGAGCGGCGTACGCAGCTCGTGGGACATATTCGCGAGGAACTCGGATTTGATACGTGCGGCTTCCTGCGCGCGTTTTTTCGCCAGATCCAGCTCAACGTTCTGAATCTCCATCTGCTCCAGGGTTTCGCGCAGGTCAGAGGTCGCCTGGTCGACATTGTGCTGCATCTCTTCGTGATACGCTGCCAGCGACATCGCCATCGAGTTAATGCCGTTTTTGAGCATATCGAGCTCGCCCAGCATAAACCCTTCCACCCGGCTGTCGAGCTGGCCCCGGCGAATGCGGTCGACGGTGTTAACCATGTTGCGAATGGGCCCCGTCACGTCACGCATCAGGCGCCAGCCGAAGATAAGTGCAATCCCGATACAGAACAGCATCATAACGCCGGAGATGAAAATTTCTTTGTACTGCTGCAGACGCACCGACTTGAGATCCAGCTCCAGCGCCACATATCCGAGCATATTGTCGCTGGATTTGGCGTCAGACTGGGCGGATTCATCGGGTGAGTAGCTTTCCGAAATAATCGGGGTGCGCAGGATCATGATATCGCCGCGTCGCAGCACGGTGAGGTGGCGCGGGAAGGGCGTACCGTCAGGAATTTTCAGGGCCGCTGGATCCAGATGAAAATTCGAGGTGACAAAGAGGCGGTTATGCTCGTCGTAAACGGAGATGGCACGCACGATATCCGAATGACGGCGGTGCAGCACGCTGATTAACTGACCTATCGATTCGCGGTTTTGCAGGTTCATCCCATACTCACTGGAGACGGCCAGCGGTTCGATAATGCTGGCACCGGCATCTTCCAGTTGCCGCTGCAAATCGTTATAGCGGTGCACCACAAAAAAGATACTCAGCAGCAAACCGATGAGAACGGTGGGGGCGAGGATCAAAATCATCATGCGCGCGCGCAGGCTGTAGTTGGTCATGGCGTTCCGTTATGGGACAATTAGGATAATTATGTTTATGTGAGAAAAATCTCGGCGATGGCGCAATTCTACTCTGCAAAGCGACGCGTGACGACGCGTCAGATCATAACTGTTGAAGCCACTGACCTCGATCCCTTTGGCCAGGGGGTTGCGCGTCATAATGGTAAGACACTGTTTATAACAGGTTTACTGCCAACAGAACGAGCAGAAATTACGCTGACGGAAGATAAACGCCAGTTTGCACGCGGGCAGGTTAAGCATCGTCATAACGATAGCCCGGACCGCGTGAAGCCTCGCTGCCCGCATTTTGGCGTCTGTGGTGGCTGCCAGCAACAGCATGTCAGCACAGAATTACAGCAAAAAAGTAAAAGCAGCGCCCTGGCCCGCCTGCTTAAGCACGACGTCAACGAGATCATCGCCGACCAGCCCTGGGGCTATCGTCGTCGCGCGCGTTTGAGCCTGAGCTATCAGCCAAAAACTGAGCGGCTGGAGATGGGGTTTCGCAAAGCCAGCTCCAGCGATATCGTCGATATCAGGCAGTGCCCCATTTTGGTGCCCCGTCTTGAGGCATTGCTTCCTGATGTGCACGCCTGCCTCTGCGGACTGGACGGCGTTCGCCACCTCGGGCACGTCGAACTGGTCATGGCCAACAATGGCCCGCTGATGGTGCTGCGCCACACCGCGCCGCTGTCGAAAAAAGATCGTGAAAAACTGGAACGCTTTTCGCATTCCCACGAGCTGGCGCTTTTCCTTGCCCCCCAAAGCGAGATACTTGAGCAACTGACAGGCGAAGCGCCCTGGTATGCGTCAAACGGGCTACGCTTAACGTTCAGTCCGCGCGATTTCATTCAGGTAAATGATGGCATCAATCAGCAAATGATTGAGAAAGCGCTGATATGGCTGGATGTGCAGAAGAGCGATCGGGTACTTGACCTGTTCTGCGGAATGGGCAATTTCACGCTGCCTTTGGCCCGGCAGGCGGCAAGCGTTGTGGGTGTCGAAGGCGTTGAGGCGCTGGTGGCTAAAGGGCAGGAGAACGCACGACAGAACGGCTTGCAAAATGTGACATTCTTTCACCAAAATCTTGAGGAAGATGTGACGCAGCAGCCGTGGGCGATGCAGGGGTTTGACAAAATTCTTCTCGACCCGGCGCGCGCAGGTGCACCGGGTGTAATGCAACATATAATTAAACTCGCGCCCAGGCGCGTGGTCTATGTTTCCTGTAACCCGGCAACGCTTGCCCGAGACAGTGAGGCATTAATCCGTGCGGGTTACCAGATTCAGCGTCTGGCAATGCTGGACATGTTCCCGCACACTGGGCATCTGGAATCGATGGTGTTGTTTGAGCACATCTAATTAGTTTGGCTTGTCGACTTCGACAGGCCCTGGTCCCTAAAGGAGAGGACAATGGTTGCGGTAAGAAGTGCACATCTTAATAAAGCTGGGGAGTTTGACCCACAAAAATGGATAGCAAGTCTGGGGATTTCCAGCCAGCAGTCGTGTGAACGCTTAACCGAAACCTGGGCCTACTGTCAGCGCACCACTCTGGGGCATCCTGACGCCGAACTGTTATTGTGGCGCGGCGTGGAGATGGTTGAAATCTTATCCATGCTGAACATGGATATCGAAACGCTGCAGGCCGCGCTTTTGTTCCCTCTTGCCGATGCGGATGTCGTCACTGAAGACGTGCTGCGCGACAGCGTCGGGCAATCCGTCGTGGCGTTGATCCACGGCGTACGGGATATGGCGGCAATCCGCCAGCTCAAAGCCGCACATACCGATTCCGTCTCCTCTGAGCAAGTTGATAACGTTCGCCGGATGCTGCTGGCCATGGTGGACGATTTCCGCTGCGTGGTCATCAAGCTCGCTGAACGCGTTGCCCACCTGCGCGAAGTAAAAGATGCGCCGGAAGACGAGCGCGTACTGGCCGCGAAAGAGTGTACGAACATCTATGCACCGCTGGCGAACCGCTTAGGGATTGGTCAACTGAAATGGGAGCTGGAGGATTACTGCTTCCGTTACCTGCACCCGGCAGAATATAAGCGGATTGCAAAACTCCTGCACGAGCGCCGCATTGACCGCGAGCACTATATTGAGGAGTTCGTCAGCGGATTGCGCCAGTCGATGAAAGAAGAGAATGTGCGGGCCGAAGTCTATGGTCGACCCAAGCACATCTACAGCATCTGGCGCAAAATGCAGAAGAAACATCTCGCCTTTGATGAGCTGTTTGACGTGCGCGCCGTGCGCATCGTTGCGGAGCGTCTGCAGGATTGCTACGCCGCGTTAGGGATAGTACATACTCACTTCCGCCATCTACCGGATGAGTTTGATGACTATGTCGCGAACCCGAAACCTAACGGCTATCAGTCTATTCATACCGTGGTGCTGGGGCCTGGCGGCAAAACGGTCGAGATTCAAATTCGTACCAAACAGATGCACGAGGACGCTGAGCTTGGCGTCGCGGCGCACTGGAAATACAAAGAGGGGACGTCAGGTGGCGTACGCTCTGGTCATGAAGACCGCATTGCCTGGCTGCGTAAGCTGATTGCGTGGCAGGAAGAGATGGCGGATTCCGGCGAAATGCTGGATGAAGTGCGAAGCCAGGTCTTTGACGACCGGGTCTACGTCTTTACGCCGAAAGGTGACGTGGTCGACCTGCCAGCAGGCTCCACGCCGCTGGACTTTGCCTATCACATCCACAGTGATGTGGGGCACCGCTGCATCGGGGCGAAAATCGGCGGGCGTATCGTACCGTTTACCTATCAGCTGCAGATGGGCGACCAGATTGAAATCATCACGCAGAAGCAGCCTAACCCGAGCCGTGACTGGCTTAACCCGAACCTGGGTTATGTCACCACCAGCCGCGGGCGCTCAAAAATTCACGCCTGGTTCCGTAAGCAGGATCGTGACAAGAACATTCTTGCCGGTCGCCAGATCCTCGACGACGAGCTGGAACATATCGGCATAAGCCTGAAAGAGGCCGAGAAATTCCTGCTGCCGCGCTACAACTTCAACGAGCTGGATGAACTGCTGGCGGCGATTGGCGGCGGTGATATCCGTCTTAATCAGATGGTGAACTTCCTGCAGGCGCAGTTCAACAAGCCAAGCGCGGCGGAGCAGGATGCGGCGGCGCTGAAGCAGCTGCAGCAGAAAACCTATGCGCCACAACAGCGCAGCAAAGACAATGGCCGCGTTGTGGTGGAAGGGGTGGGTAATCTGATGCACCACATTGCCCGCTGCTGCCAGCCAATCCCGGGTGATGATATCGTTGGCTTTATCACTCAGGGACGCGGGATTTCCATTCACCGTTCAGACTGCGACCAGCTTGCCGAGCTGCAGTCGCATGCACCGGAACGTATTGTGGAAGCAGTCTGGGGCGAGAGCTACTCGGCGGGGTACTCGCTGGTGGTTCGCGTCACCGCAAACGACCGCAGCGGCCTGCTGCGCGATATTACGACCATTCTCGCGAACGAGAAGGTCAACGTGCTGGGCGTGGCCAGCCGCAGCGATACGCGCGAGCAGCTTGCCACCATCGATATGACCATCGAAATCTACAACCTGCAGGTGCTGGGCCGCGTGCTTGGCAAACTGAACCAGGTCCCGGATGTGATTGACGCACGTCGTCTGCACGGCGGGTAAGCCCACCTTTCTGTAAGCCGGGTAAGGCGTAGCCTTTACCCGGCATTTATTTTTAATCAGGACAGAATTATGACCCAAATTGACCGCCTGCTTGGCATCATGAAACGCCTGCGCGATCCGGAAAACGGCTGCCCGTGGGACAAAGAGCAGACTTTCGCCACCATCGCCCCGTACACCCTCGAAGAGACCTATGAAGTGCTGGACGCCATTTCACGCGAGGATTTTGACGACCTGCGTGGTGAACTGGGTGACCTGCTGTTCCAGGTGGTGTTCTATGCGCAAATGGCGCAGGAAGAGGGGCGTTTTAACTTCGACGACATCTGCGCTGCCATCAGCGACAAACTGGAACGCCGTCATCCGCATATCTTTAGCGATGCCACCGCAGGCGATAGCGCGGAAGTGCTGGCGCGCTGGGAACAGATTAAAAGCGCCGAGCGCGCGGAGAAATCCCAGCACTCGGCACTGGATGACATTCCCCTGAACCTGCCTGCGCTGATGCGGGCGCATAAAATTCAGAAACGCTGCTCCGCGGTTGGCTTTGACTGGACGTCTCTTGGCCCGGTGCTGGAAAAAGTGCATGAAGAGATCGACGAAGTGATGCACGAAGCGCAACAGGCCGTGGTAGATGAAGTAAAGCTTGAAGAAGAGATGGGCGATTTGCTGTTCGCGACCGTCAACCTTTCTCGCCATCTGGGTGTAAAAGCGGAAACCGCCCTGCAAAAAGCCAACATTAAGTTCGAACGACGTTTTCGCGAAGTTGAGCGGATTGTGGCCTCGCGCGGCCTGGAAATGAGCGGAATTGACCTCGATGTGATGGAAGAAGTCTGGCAAGAAGTAAAACGCCAGGAAACTGATCTCTAACGAAATTTTGCGATCAAGCGCAATTTGTGTGATTTTTTAAATGACAAGCGCTTGATTTGCGTCAAAAACATTTACCCAAAAGGGGCTATTTTCTCACTCCTTATGTTTGTCATTGGCTGGACAGGAGACGGAGAATGAAAGTTTGTGGCGCTCGCCGTGTTCGGGTATACTACTTTCCCGTCTTGGTTATTCCATCGTTTCACCCTAACTTCTCAGGTTCAGCATGACAACGAACTATATTTTTGTGACCGGCGGGGTCGTATCCTCTCTGGGTAAAGGCATTGCCGCAGCCTCCCTCGCAGCCATTCTTGAAGCCCGTGGCCTCAATGTGACCATGATGAAACTGGATCCGTACATCAACGTCGATCCGGGCACCATGAGTCCAATCCAACACGGGGAAGTGTTCGTTACTGAAGACGGCGCTGAAACCGATCTGGATCTTGGCCACTACGAGCGTTTCATCCGCACTAAAATGACCCGTCGTAACAACTTCACGACAGGCCGTATCTACTCCGACGTTCTGCGTAAAGAGCGCCGTGGTGATTATCTTGGTGCTACCGTTCAGGTTATCCCACACATCACTAACGCTATCAAAGAACGCATTATTGCGGGCGGCGAAGGCCACGACGTGGTGCTGGTTGAAATCGGCGGTACCGTGGGTGATATCGAATCCCTGCCATTCCTGGAAGCGATTCGTCAGCTGGCGGTTGATATTGGCCGTGAAAACGCGCTGTTCATGCACCTGACGCTGGTGCCTTACATGGCAGCCGCAGGTGAAGTGAAAACCAAACCTACTCAGCACTCCGTTAAAGAGTTGCTCTCCATCGGTATTCAGCCAGACATCCTGGTTTGCCGTTCCGATCGCGCGGTTCCGGCGAACGAACGCGCGAAAATTGCATTGTTCTGTAACGTGCCGGAAAAAGCCGTTATTTCAATGAAAGATGTCGATTCCATTTATAAAATCCCGGGCCTGTTGAAATCACAGGGCCTGGACGATTATATTTGTAAACGATTCAGCTTGAACTGTCCGGAAGCTAACCTGTCTGAATGGGAACAGGTTATTTACGAAGAAGCGAATCCGGCTGGCGAAGTGACTATCGGCATGGTTGGCAAGTACATTGAACTGCCAGATGCCTATAAGTCAGTTATCGAAGCGCTGAAACACGGTGGTCTGAAGAACCGCGTCTCCGTTAACATCAAGCTGATTGATTCGCAGGATGTTGAAACGCGTGGCGTTGAAATTCTGAAAGATTTGGATGCGATCCTTATCCCTGGCGGCTTCGGCTACCGTGGTGTAGAAGGCAAGATCGCCACCGCACGCTATGCGCGTGAAAACAATATTCCATACCTCGGTATCTGCCTGGGTATGCAGGTTGCGCTGATCGAATTTGCGCGCAACGTAGCGGGAATGGAAAACGCGAACTCTACGGAATTTGTGCCAGACTGTAAGTACCCTGTCGTGGCGCTTATCACTGAATGGCGCGACGAAGAAGGTAACGTCGAAGTCCGTACCGAGAAGAGCGACCTGGGTGGCACGATGCGTCTTGGCGCACAGGCCTGCCAGCTGTCCGACGACAGCGTCGTTCGCAAGCTGTATGGCGAGCCGGTTATCACCGAACGTCATCGTCACCGCTATGAAGTCAACAACATGTTGTTGAAACAAATTGAAGCTGCGGGTCTGCGTGTTGCGGGCCGCTCCGGGGATGATCAGTTAGTCGAGATCATCGAAGTGCCAAACCATCCGTGGTTTGTCGCCTGCCAGTTCCACCCGGAATTTACTTCAACGCCACGTGACGGGCATCCGCTGTTTGCAGGCTTTGTGAAAGCCGCCAGCGATTACCAGAAGCGTCAGGCGAAGTAAAAAAAGTTAGAACGGCAACGCGTACCCCTGGTACGCGTTGTTTGTCTGGAGTTTTAGTTTAACTTGTACTGAGGAAAATCTAATGTCCAAAATCGTTAAAGTCATCGGTCGTGAAATCATCGACTCCCGTGGTAACCCGACCGTTGAAGCCGAAGTTCACCTGGAAGGTGGTTTCGTCGGTATGGCAGCTGCTCCGTCAGGTGCTTCTACTGGTTCCCGCGAAGCGCTGGAACTGCGCGATGGCGACAAATCCCGTTTCATGGGCAAAGGCGTACTGAAAGCTGTTGGCGCCGTAAACGGCCCTATTGCTCAGGCAATCATTGGCAAAGACGCTAAAGACCAGGCTGGCATCGACAAGATCATGATCGATCTGGACGGTACTGAAAACAAATCTAACTTCGGTGCTAACGCAATCCTGGCCGTTTCCCTGGCGAACGCCAAAGCTGCAGCGGCTGCTAAAGGTATGCCACTGTTCGAACACATCGCTGAACTGAACGGCACTCCAGGCAAATACTCCATGCCTGTACCGATGATGAACATCATCAACGGTGGTGAGCACGCAGACAACAACGTTGATATTCAGGAATTTATGATTCAGCCAGTTGGCGCGAAATCCCTGAAAGAAGCAGTACGTATGGGTTCTGAAGTGTTCCACAACCTGGCTAAAGTTCTGAAAGCTAAAGGTATGAACACGGCTGTTGGTGACGAAGGTGGCTATGCGCCAAACCTGGGTTCTAACGCAGAAGCACTGGCTGTTATCGCTGAAGCGGTTAAAGCAGCAGGCTACGAGCTGGGCAAAGACATCACTCTGGCGATGGACTGTGCAGCGTCTGAATTCTACAAAGACGGTAAATACGTTCTGGCTGGCGAAGGCAACAAAGCGTTCACCTCTGAAGAGTTCACTCACTTCCTGGAAGACCTGACCAAACAGTACCCAATCGTTTCTATCGAAGACGGTCTGGACGAGTCTGACTGGGATGGCTTCGCATACCAGACTAAAGTACTGGGCGACAAAATCCAGCTGGTGGGTGACGACCTGTTCGTAACCAACACCAAGATCCTGAAAGAAGGCATCGAGAAAGGCATCGTTAACTCCATCCTGATCAAATTCAACCAGATCGGTTCTCTGACCGAAACGCTGGCTGCGATCAAAATGGCGAAAGACGCTGGCTACACCGCTGTTATCTCTCACCGTTCTGGCGAAACTGAAGACGCTACCATCGCTGACCTGGCTGTTGGTACCGCGGCTGGCCAGATCAAGACCGGTTCTATGAGCCGTTCTGACCGTGTTGCTAAATACAACCAGCTGATTCGTATCGAAGAAGCTCTGGGCGAAAAAGCACCATACAACGGTCGTAAAGAGATCAAAGGTCAGGCATAATCGCTAAGCCTTAAAAGGAAAATGCCAGTCGCAAGACTGGCATTTTTTTTGGCTATTTAAAATCGACCGCCATTTGTTCCGGAATGGTCAGCCCCTGAGTGGTTTGCACGCAGCGGGCAATATAGTCCGTAAAGCGGGGTGGCTTAGGCATGCCCATGCTAAGCAGCTTATCATTGCTGAAGCGCACGTTGAGTGTGGCAAAAGCACCGTATAAACGCATTGCTTTCAGCATCAGGCGCTCGTTGCACGGCCCAAAAATATCCTTCAGTTCGCGGCGCATTCTGACCAGCGTTTCGTAACTCACCTGAGCGTATCGATCTCCGACAGGGGCTTTCTCCAGCGCCTGCGCCATTGCCTTATCAATATCAGCAAAGCGAACGCTGTTCTCTTCCCCGGCAGAAATATGTACCACTTCCCCTGAACGTGCGTCACTGGTAAGCAGCATTAACAGCGCGTCGGCACAATAATCCACCGGAACGACATCGATTTTGTCTTCCATCGAACACATGAATTTTTGCAGCATTAACCCCATGCTAAAGACCCAGAAAATACTGCTTGAAGGTGTGCAGCCGTGACGGGTATGGCCGACGACGATGGACGGGCGGGCGATGAGCAGCGGCAGGCCAGGACAGTGCTGGCGCATCAGCTGTTCAATGGTGGATTTCGAATAGGTATATTCCACCAGATGCTCGGCGTTCTCTCTGAATTCTGCACTTTCGGCGACCAGCGAATCCTGCTCCGGCGTGCAGGACATCGCCGTGCCAACGTGCAGGAAGCGCTGTAGGGTCGACACCCGTTCCATGCGGCGCGCCAGCGCCAGGGTTCCCTCGACGTTCACCTTCCAGATAAGCGGATTGTTGCCAAATGACGCGACGGCCGCGCAGTTAACGACATGCGTCACCTGTTCAAGACGCGGATCGTTCAGGAAGGCTTCCGGCTGGCTGAGATCGCCAATGAGGATATTCTCCACGCTCAGCGAGGCCAGTGCATGCTCAGGCACGTTGAACTTACGCATATTCTCCTGCACTCGCGCCAGCCCACCTTGCGGGTCGCTGGCGCGCGCAAGCAGAAGTAAATTTACGGCGCTCTCGCCGGTCAGGATTTTTTCAAGTACTGCACCACCCAGAAATCCGGTCACGCCTGTAATCAGTAAGGTTTTCATTGATACCGTCTCATTATGATTGATGAGGCGGATTGTAGGCGGGCGAAAGTAAACGGCGTTTAAATAAAAAAATGGCCAGCCTTACCGTTTCTTAAGCTTATTTTAAGGTAAGGAATTCAGGGGGTGAGATTGGACATTGCAGGAGGGAAGAAAATTCAATTTATAAAGATATTTATTTTAAATTACTGATTTATATATTATTAATGTGCTTCCTGTGTCGTGATGATATTAAGTCAAAATGTAATTATAAAAATACTTTGTAACATCATTCATTGATGCGGTAAATAATTTAACGGATGCTTAAGAACACTCAAAATAACAAACTCGCAGGCTATTGATATATAGCCTGCGAAGGTTTTCTACAGCAACAGAGGAAGCGTTGCGCTGGCGGTTTGTTGGCTGACCTCGCCGTAATGACCGTCTATTGCAATAAGGGAGTGGGTAAGCAACTCGACCAGCAGCATAACACCCACTTTGGCATTGAGTGCGCCTGCGCTAAGCGGCCCCTCGGGTTTGGCTGCAACCAGTAGCATATCGCTAAGGGACGCCAGCGGGCTACGCGGCGTATTGCTGAGCGCCAGCACGGGGACGCCACGTTTGCGCGCAAGTTTTACGACGTGAAGTAAATCCCGTGTTGAGCCTGAACTGGAGATGGCTACCACCAGCGACGCTTTAGAGAGGGTGGTCGCATTCATGGCTGCACGGTGCATATCGCTGAAGAGCTGCACAGGTTTGCCCAGGCGCAACAGCTTATAATGCAGATACTCGCCGAGGATCGCACTGGCAGCGACCCCATAAATCTGGACTGACTGCGCCTGATGCAGTGCCTGCGCCGCCTTTTCCAGCAGCGCTCTGTCGAGCAGTCTGGCGGTATCCTGCAGAGCCTGTACAGACTCTTCCACCACACTATCAATTTCATCCCCGGCCTGACGCTCTGGCTGACCCTGCTGAATGTCCAGCGCAAGTGCCATTTTGAATTCCGTGTACCCCTTACAGCCCAGCGTGCGGCAAAGACGCGTCACGCTGGCTTCGCTGGTATGACTTTCGCGCGCCAGCTCAGTGATCGTCAGGTAAAGCACCCGGGCAGGATCGTTGAGGACAAACTCTCCCAGTTTTCGTTGCGTTGGGCTGTACCCGGAAGCCTCCTGGCGTAGCTTCAGCAGCAGGTTTTCATGGTCTGACATGCGAGATCCTTAATGCATTCTTCTGTCGACTAGTGTGGCGGAAAGCGGGGGAAAGATGCCAGTCATTTCGAAAAAGTATGATCGTCATCCTGGTTATTGATGATAATTTTCACTATTAATAATTAATGTGGTAAAAATTTTCATCTATACACGAGGGGATGAAAAAATGATGCAAATGTTCAGTGGGGCTTCTTCTGGCGGATGGTTTGAGAAAGCGCAGCGCTTTGGCAAATCATTTATGTTGCCCATCGCCGTCTTGCCCGCGGCGGGTTTGTTGCTGGGGATTGGAGGCGCGTTATCAAATCCCAATACCCTCACGGCCTACCCGTTTTTAGATGTTGCGTGGCTGCAGGCCATCTTTACCATTATGAGCAGTGCCGGTTCGATTGTGTTCGCCAACCTCTCGGTGCTGTTTGCTGTCGGGGTCGCCGTCGGGCTGGCAAAAAATGATAAAGGAACCGCAGGGCTGGCGGCATTGCTCGCTTTTCTGGTGATGAATGCCACCATCAATGCGCTGCTGATCCTGACCGGAAAACTGGCGCTTGAGAACCCGGGTGCCGTAGGGCAGGGAATGACGCTGGGGATCCAGACGCTGGAAACCGGCGTATTTGGTGGCGTCGTCATCGGGCTTGTGACCTGCGCGTTACATCATCGGTTCAATAAGATCGCGCTTCCGCAGTTCCTGGGTTTCTTTGGCGGTTCACGTTTTGTACCGATCGTCAGCTCGCTGGCGGCAATACTTGTCGGGGCATTAATGACCGTCATCTGGCCGCATTTCCAGAAGCTGATCTTCGGTCTGGGCGGGCTTGTGGATGCCACCGGTTATCTGGGAACGATGCTGTACGGTTTCATTTTGCGCATGCTCGGGCCGTTTGGTTTACACCACATCTTCTATCTTCCCTTCTGGACGACCGCGCTTGGCGGCAGCGAGATCGTTAACGGTCAGCTTGTCGAAGGTACGCAGCGGATCTTCTTCGCCCAGCTTGCTGACCCGACAACACGCCAGTTTTATGAAGGCACGTCGCGTTTCATGTCCGGACGCTTCATCACGATGATGTTTGGTCTGCTGGGGGCCTGCCTCGCGATGTACCACACGGCAAAACCGGAGAACAAAAAACGCGTCGCGGGGCTGTTACTTTCGGCGGCATTGACCTCGTTCCTGACGGGGATTACTGAACCTATTGAGTTCTCATTCCTTTTTGTTGCTCCTGTGCTGTACGTCATTCACGCCCTGTTTGACGGGCTGGCGTTTATGCTCGCCCATATTTTACATATCACTATCGGGCAAACCTTCTCAGGCGGTTTTATCGACTTCGTGCTGTTCGGCATTCTCCAGGGCGAGGCCAAAACCCACTGGATGTTCGTGCCGCTGGTAGGGGTGCCGTGGTTCTTCCTCTACTACTTTACGTTCCGCTATCTGATTAATCGCTTTGATTTTGCCACGCCGGGGCGTGAGAAAGAGGCGATGGCGGATGAAGTGACCTTTTCGCAGAGCGAGCGTGCCGTTGCGGTGATCGCCGGGTTAGGTGGCAAAGACAATCTCGAAGAGGTGGACTGCTGCGCGACGCGTCTTCGCGTCACGGTGAAGGATGGCAGCAAAGTGAATGAATCGGCGCTGAAAGCGACCGGCGCGCGCGGCGTTATCGTCCGCGGCAACGGTGTTCAGGTCATTTATGGGCCGCATGTCACGATTATTAAAAACGAAGTGGAAGAGATCTTATCGTAATGAAAACTGTACTGGATAACCTGAAGGGAAAACTGGTCGTCTCCTGCCAGGCGCTGGAGAATGAACCTCTGCATAGCGCGTTTATTATGTCACGAATGGCGCTGGCCGCCGCGCAGGGTGGTGCGGCAGCGATCCGTGCCAATAGCGTGGTGGATATCGAAGCCATCAAGCAGCAGGTGGCTCTGCCGGTTATCGGCATCATCAAACGCGATTATCCGGATAGTGAGGTGTTTATCACCGCCACGATGAAAGAGGTGGATGAGCTGATGACGGTTTCTCCGGAAATCATTGCCCTGGATGCGACTGCGCGACAGCGCCCTGGCGGCGAAGACCTGGCGACGCTGGTCGCGCATATCCGCACGCGGTACCCGTCGGTACGCCTGATGGCGGATATTTCCACGACAGAAGAGGCCGTGACGGCGCAGGCGCTGGGTTTTGATTGTGTGGGGACCACGCTTTACGGTTATACGGCAGAAACCGCAGGCCATGCGCTACCGGACAATGACTGCGCGTTTCTGAAAGAGGTGCTGTCTGCCGTCGACATTCCCGTGGTGGCCGAAGGCAACGTCGACATACCTGAGCGGGCGGCGAGGTGCCTGGAACTTGGTGCCTTTATGGTCGTTGTCGGCGGGGCCATCACCCGTCCACAGCAAATTACTGCGCGGTTTATGGCAGCGATTGGCGCTCAAAGCACCGATGGAGCATGACCATCTGACGGGGATCTGCGATACTTATCGTTTATCCCCTTAACTGAGATGACTATGCAGTACCCGATTAACGAGATGTTCCAGACCCTGCAAGGCGAGGGTTACTTTACCGGCGTTCCCGCCATCTTTATTCGATTACAGGGATGCCCGGTTGGCTGTGCCTGGTGTGATACCAAACATACGTGGGATAAACTCGCAGATCGGGAAGTGTCGCTGTTTAGCATTCTGGCTAAAACCAAAGAGAGCGATAAGTGGGGCGCGGGAAGTGCAGAAGATCTGCTGGCGATCATTGGCCGTCAGGGCTGGACGGCGCGCCACGTGGTGATTACCGGGGGTGAACCCTGCATCCACGACCTGACGCCGCTGACCGAGCTGCTCGAAAAGAACGGCTACAGCTGTCAGATTGAAACCAGCGGCACGCATGAAGTGCGCTGTTCTCACACCACCTGGGTGACGGTTTCGCCGAAAGTTAACATGCGCGGCGGCTACGATGTTCTCTCTCAGGCGCTGGAGCGTGCTGATGAGATTAAACACCCGGTTGGCCGCGTGCGTGATATCGAAGCGCTGGATGAACTGCTCGCCACGCTGACAGATGAAAAGCAGCGGATCATCGCGCTGCAGCCTATCAGCCAGAAAGAGGATGCCACGCGCCTGTGTATTGAAACCTGTATTGCCCGCAACTGGCGGCTGTCGATGCAGACGCACAAGTACCTGAACATCGCCTAAAAAAAAGCCCGGATATTCCGGGCTTTTTTTACTCACCGCGATAGATACAGCCCGCGGTGCAGGTCTCTTTGATCATCACCGCGCTCAGCAGAGGCACCTGCGGTTTCATCTGATCCCAAATCCATTTAGCCAGCACTTCACTGGTCGGGTTTTCAAGGCCCGGGATATCATTCAGATAGTAGTGATCCAGACGATCGTAGGTCGGTTTGAATGCCGCCTTCAGCTCGGCAAAGTCCATGATCCAACCGGTATGCGGATCGACGTCACCGGTTATCTCAAGACGCACCATAAACGAGTGCCCGTGCAGACGGCCACATTTATGCCCTTCAGGAACATGCGGAAGGTGGTGGGCGGCTTCGAAGGTGAAATCTTTAAACAGTGTGGTGGACATTATTGCTCTCAGTAATGCGGAAAAAACCGCCGCATAGTACCGGAAAGCACAATTTTTATCATTAACTAAAACGGCTCTGTTGCCGCAACGTGGTGCATACGAGAAAGGACTACTGTTTTATGATTAAATTTCAATGGGTTAGTTAATCGTTTTTATCGTTAAGAACGATAACTAAAATAGGTTAGTCCATTTGGTTATTTATTATTTCCATCCCTTCTTTAATTGTTATTATCCTCGCCGTTAACCTTATCTTCAGTTTGGATTTATTCGCTTAAAGTCCGCTTGGCTACTGGAACATAACGACGCATGACAACACAGGCCCCACCTTCAAATTTGCTTCCCCTGAACCCGGAGCAACTGGCGCGCCTTCAGGCTGCCACCTCTGATTTTTCTCCCACCCAGCTTGCCTGGGTCTCCGGCTATTTCTGGGGAATGCTTAACCAGCAACCGGGCGCTGTGGCTGCTGCACCGGCAACTGCGGTAGAAATTCCGGCGATTACGCTGATTTCTGCCTCGCAGACGGGCAATGCTCGCCGTGTGGCCGAAGCACTGCGCGACGACCTGCTGGCCGCCAAACTGAACGTGAACCTGGTGAACGCCGGGGACTATAAATTCAAACAGATCGCGTCCGAAAAACTGCTGGTGGTGGTGGCTTCAACCCAGGGTGAGGGTGAGCCGGCAGAAGAAGCGGTGGCCCTGCATAAGTTCCTGTTCTCGAAAAAAGCCCCAAAACTGAACGGGACGGCGTTCGCCGTGTTTGGCCTGGGCGACACCTCCTACGAATTTTTCTGCCAGTCCGGTAAAGATTTCGACAGCAAACTGGCGGAACTGGGCGCTGAGCGCCTGCTGGACCGCGTTGATGCGGATGTGGAATACCAGACCGCAGCCGCTGAATGGCGTGCGCGCATCGTTGACGTGCTGAAAGCGCGCGTGCCGAAAGAGACGCCAGCGCAGGCTGCCGTCACCGCGGCGGGCGCAGTCAATGATATTCACACCAGCCCGTATACCAAAGAGGCACCGCTGGCAGCGAGCCTGGCGGTTAATCAGAAAATTACCGGCCGCGACTCTGAGAAAGACGTGCGGCATATTGAAATCGATCTCGGTGATTCCGGTCTGCGTTACCAGCCGGGCGATGCACTTGGGATCTGGTACCAGAACGATCCGACGCTGGTTAAAGAGCTGGTCGAACTGCTGTGGCTGAAAGGCGATGAGCCTGTCACCGTCGACGGTAAAACGCAGCCGCTCTCTGAGGCGCTGCAGTGGCATTTCGAGCTGACGGTCAACACGCCAAACATCGTTGAAAATTACGCCACCTTAACGCGCAGTGAATCGCTGCTGCCCCTAGTGGGGGATAAGGCGAAGCTGCAGCATTACGCCGCGACGACGCCGATTGTCGATATGGTGCGTTTCTCTCCGGCACAGCTGGATGCGGATGCGCTAATTGCCCTGCTGCGTCCGCTGACGCCGCGTCTCTACTCCATTGCCTCTTCGCAGGCCGAAGTGGAGAGCGAAGTGCATATCACCGTGGGCGTGGTGCGTTATGACATCGAAGGCCGTGCCCGTGCGGGCGGGGCATCAAGCTTCCTGGCCGATCGCGTGGAGGAAGACGGTGAAGTGCGCGTGTTTATCGAGCACAACGACAACTTCCGTCTGCCTGCGAACCCGGAAACGCCGGTCATCATGATTGGGCCGGGGACCGGTATTGCGCCATTCCGCGCCTTTATGCAGCAGCGCGCTGCAGATGAGGCGCCAGGTAAAAACTGGTTGTTCTTCGGCAACCCGCACTTTACGGAAGATTTCCTCTACCAGGTTGAGTGGCAGCGTTACGTCAAAGAAGGCGTCCTGACGCGCATCGACCTGGCCTGGTCCCGCGATCAGCAAGAAAAAGTATACGTACAAGACAAACTGCGCGAACAGGGCGCAGAGCTGTGGCGCTGGATCAATGACGGTGCCCACATTTATGTCTGCGGCGACGCCAATCGCATGGCGAAAGACGTTGAGCAGGCATTGCTGGAAGTGATTGCCGAATTCGGCGGTATGGATGCCGAAACGGCGGATGAATTTTTAAGTGAGCTGCGCGTTGAGCGCCGTTATCAGCGAGATGTCTACTAATGAGCGAAAAACATCCAGGGCCACTGGTGGTCGAAGGTAAACTGACAGACGCCGAGCGCATGAAGCTGGAAAGCAACTATCTGCGCGGCACCATTGCTGAAGATCTGAATGACGGTCTCACCGGCGGCTTTAAAGGCGACAACTTTCTGCTGATCCGTTTCCACGGTATGTATCAGCAGGACGACCGTGATATCCGCGCCGAACGTGCAGAACAGAAGCTGGAGCCGCGTCATGCGATGCTGCTGCGCTGCCGTCTTCCGGGCGGGGTGATCACCACGAAACAGTGGCAGGCGATCGATAAGTTTGCGGGTGAAAATACCCTTTATGGCAGCATCCGTCTGACCAACCGTCAGACCTTCCAGTTCCACGGCATTCTGAAGAAGAACGTGAAGCCGGTACACCAGATGCTGCACTCTGTCGGGCTGGACGCGCTGGCCACGGCCAACGACATGAACCGTAACGTGCTCTGCACCTCGAACCCATATGAGTCCGAGCTGCACGCCGAAGCCTATGAGTGGGCGAAGAAGATCTCTGAGCACCTGCTGCCACGCACCCGCGCCTATGCGGAGATCTGGCTCGATCAGGAAAAAGTGGCCACCACCGACGAAGAACCGATCCTCGGCCAGACCTATCTGCCGCGTAAGTTCAAAACCACCGTGGTGATCCCGCCGCAGAACGATATCGATCTGCACGCCAACGACATGAACTTCGTGGCGATTGCCGAAAATGGCAAGCTGGTGGGCTTTAACCTGCTGGTGGGCGGCGGTCTCTCCATCGAACACGGTAACAAGAAAACCTATGCCCGCACCGCAAGCGAGTTTGGTTTCCTGCCGCTGGAGCACACGCTGGCCGTGGCTGAAGCGGTTGTCACCACGCAGCGCGACTGGGGTAACCGTACGGACCGTAAAAACGCGAAAACCAAATACACCCTGGAGCGCGTGGGCGTAGAGACGTTCAAAGCGGAAGTGGAGCGTCGCGCGGGGATTAAGTTTGAGCCGATCCGTCCGTATGAATTTACGGGACGTGGCGATCGTATTGGCTGGGTCAAAGGCATCGACAATAAATGGCATCTGACGCTGTTTATTGAAAACGGCCGTATTCTTGATTATCCGGGCCGCCCGCTGAAAACCGGTCTGCTGGAAATTGCGAAGATCCATAAAGGTGAATTCCGTATCACCGCTAACCAGAACCTGATCGTTGCCGGCGTGCCGGAAAGCCAGAAAGCGAAGATTGAGAAACTGGCGCGCGACCATGGGTTGATGGACGCGGTGAAGCCTCAGCGTGAAAACTCAATGGCCTGCGTGTCGTTCCCGACCTGCCCGCTGGCGATGGCGGAAGCAGAGCGTTTCCTGCCGTCATTCACCGATAAGGTGGAAGCGATTCTGGAAAAACACGGTATTCCGGACGAGCATATTGTTATGCGTGTCACCGGCTGCTCGAACGGCTGTGGCCGTGCGATGCTGGCCGAGCTGGGTCTGGTGGGTAAAGCGCCGGGTCGCTATAACCTGCACCTCGGCGGCAACCGTATCGGAACGCGTATTCCGCGCATGTTCCGTGAGAACATCACCGAGCCGGAAATTCTTGATTCTATCGACGAGCTCGTCGGGCGCTGGGCGAAAGAGCGCGAAGCGGGTGAAGGCTTCGGCGACTTTACGGTGCGTGCGGGCATTATTCGCCCGGTGCTCGATCCCGCAAGGGATTTCTGGGAGTAAACACGAGAGGTAATTATGTCCGTACTCGATCTAAACGCCCTAAACGAATTGCCAAAAGTCGATCGCATTCTGGCGCTGGCAGAAACCAATGCGCAGCTTGAAAAGCTCGACGCCGAAGGCCGCGTGGCATGGGCCCTGGAAAACCTGCCGGGTGATTATGTGCTCTCGTCGAGTTTTGGTATTCAGGCAGCGGTGAGTTTGCATCTGGTGAACCAGATTCGTCCGGACATTCCGGTGATCCTGACCGATACCGGCTACCTGTTCCCGGAAACCTACCAGTTTATCGATGAGCTGACGGACAAGCTCGGGCTGAACCTGAAGGTCTACCGCGCGGAGCAAAGCGCGGCCTGGCAGGAGGCGCGGTATGGCAAGCTGTGGGAACAGGGCGTTGAAGGCATTGAGAAATACAATGAGATCAACAAGGTCGAGCCGATGAACCGGGCGCTGAAAGAGCTTAACGCGCAGACCTGGTTTGCGGGGTTACGCCGCGAGCAGTCCGGAAGTCGCGCCACGCTCCCGGTGCTGGCGGTTCAGCGCGGGGTGTTTAAAGTGCTGCCGATCATCGACTGGGATAACCGTACGGTTTACCAGTACCTGCAAAAACACGGACTGAAATACCACCCGCTCTGGGACCAGGGTTATCTGTCAGTGGGCGATACCCATACCACGCGTAAATGGGAACCGGGCATGGCGGAAGAAGAGACGCGATTCTTTGGACTCAAGCGCGAGTGCGGATTGCACGAAGGGTAAATTATGTTCCCTTTTCCCTCACCCTCTTACAAAGGGTGAGGGACATGTTCTGTTCTACGCTTTCCCTGCTTTTGCCAGCTCTTTCACCAGCGGCAGCATCACTTTAACCACATCCCGACTGCGATGTTCAACTCGCTGCGGCAGTGCGCTATCAATATGCTGCTGATTATCCAGCAGCACGTTATGCCAGCTCGTCCCGTCCGGGAAAGCCTTCGATTTCACCCGCTGCTGATAACCGTCTTTCTTACCCAGCATCCAGTTAGTGGCTTCCACGTACAGAACAGGAATGCCCGCTTTATCGAACACTTCACCATCGTTACAGCAGCCGGTTCCGCGAGGATAATCGGGATTCCCGCCCGGGTTGCTGGTGGCATACACCCCATGGCTGCGGGCAATCGCCAGCGCGCGGTCGCGCGTCAGTTTACGCACGGTACCCGGCGTACTCTGTCCGCTGTTGAAATAGAGCTTATCGCCGACGATAAGGTTATCGAGGTTAATCACCAGCAGCGTATTTTTCCTCTCCTCGGCACTCATGCGTTTCAGGAGATTCTCCGCGCCAAGTTTTCCCTCTTCTTCACCGCTGGTAGCAACGAAACGGATCCCGTATTGGGTTGGAATGTCTTTCATTCGCTCTGCCAGTTCGAGCATCACGCCCAGACCCGCCGCGTTATCGTCCAGCCCCTGTAACGTCAGCCCGCCGAGATTATTGTCGGTATCGGCGTCGCTCATTGGCGCGTAGGTGTCCAGGTGCGCCATGATAATGATCTGTTCCGCCGCGCTACCTTCATGCGCCGCAATGACCGTACTGCCGGTCACGTTATGCCAGTTTTTTGTTTTATTGCGCGAGGTATAGACGTAGCGGCTGTGAAACGATCGGATATCGCTCTGGTATCCCATGTCAGCAAATTGCTGGCGAATATAATCGGCGGAAAGCATTTCCGCTGGCGTGCCGGTCATACGACCCGGAAAGACGGTCGCAATATGCCGCGCCTGCATATTCGCGATTTCACCATAGGGCTGATTTTTTGCCTGGGCCGGAAGGATAAAGCAAACGCCGAGCGCCAGGGCAGCGATACGGTGGCGCGTTGCGGAAAACATAGTGAGTCCTTAAAAACAGAGCAAAATTTTAACCCGCCTAGTATGAAACTGTGATCGACCATACACAATTTGAATTGCTCTTAAATGCCCGAAAATTCGCGTGTTAAGCACTTTTTGATCTTTGCTTTTCCACGGCGTTATTCCATTGAGTAACTACTCATTCCAATTCGTAATTTCATTCGATCTAAGCCGCCCCCTATAGTCCCACTATTCCTTGTTGTTAGTGAGTTGTAGCTTGTGGACTATCTGCCCCTTTTTGCCGCGATAAAAGACAGACCTGTGCTGGTAGTCGGCACCGGTGAGGTTGCCGATCGCAAAATCGCGTTTCTGCAGCGAGCGGGGGCGCAGGTACGGGTAGTCGACGAGGCGGATTTCGACGAGTCGCAAATCGACACCGTGGTGCTGGTGATTGCGGCAACCGACAACCGCGAGCTCAACCGCCGTATTTCAGAGGCGGCTCAGGCCCGTCACCGTCTGGTGAACGTGGTGGACGATCGGCCGCTGTGTTCGTTTATCTTCCCGTCGATTGTTGACCGTTCGCCATTGCTGGTGGCCATCTCCTCCGGCGGGACCGCGCCGGTGCTGGCACGCGTGCTGCGGGAAAAAATCGAAGCGCTTTTGCCTACCAGCCTTGGGCGGATGGCGGAGAAAGCGAGCTTCTGGCGTAACCATCTGAAAACGCGCCTGACCAGCGTGACGGAACGCCGTCGCTTCTGGGAGCGCGTGTTCCGCGGCCGATTTGCCAGCCTGATGCATGCCGGAAATGAAACGGCGGCGCAGCAGATCCTCGAAGATGAGCTGGATAACCCTGGCAGTAGCGGCGGCGAGATCATTCTGGTCGGTGCGGGGCCGGGTGATGCCGGGCTGCTGACCCTGCGCGGCCTGCAGGTGCTTCAGGATGCCGATGTGGTGTTCTACGACCATCTGGTCACCGACGGGGTGCGCGAATTGATTCGCCGTGACGCAGAACAAATCTGCGTTGGCAAACGGGCGGGCGAGCACTCTGTACCGCAGCATGACACCAACCAGATGCTGGTGGCGGCGGCAAAAGCGGGCAAAACGGTGGTGCGGCTTAAAGGTGGCGACCCGTTTATCTTTGGTCGCGGCGGGGAAGAGCTGCAGGCGGCGGCTGAAGCGGGCGTGCCGTTCCAGGTCGTCCCGGGTATCACGGCGGCTTCCGCAGTGACGGCCTACGCCGGTATACCGCTTACTCACCGCGATTACGCCCAGAGCGTGACCTTTGTCACGGGCCATTACAAGGCGGACAGCACCCCGTTTGACTGGTCGCATCTGGCCCAGAGTCGTCAGACGCTGGCTATCTATATGGGCACGATGAAAGCGGCGGACATCAGTGAACAACTTATTCAACACGGTCGAGAGGCAACCACGCCGGTCGCCGTGATTTCTCGCGGCACGCGCGTCGATCAGCATGTGGCTATCGGTACGCTACAGGATCTTGCCACCCTGGCGAAAGAGGCCCCTATGCCCGCGCTTATCGTGGTAGGGGAAGTGGTGCACCTGCACAGCACACTCGCCTGGTTTCAACATACAACAGACTCAGAGGGGTTTGGCTCCTCTGTGGTGAATCTGGCTTAAGGAACGGTTATGGACCAAAAACGACTTACTCACCTGCGGCAGCTCGAAGCGGAAAGTATCCATATTATCCGCGAAGTGGCAGCCGAATTCTCTAACCCGGTGATGATGTATTCCATCGGTAAAGATTCCAGCGTGATGCTACACCTGGCGCGAAAAGCGTTTTACCCGGGTACGCTGCCGTTCCCGCTGCTGCACGTTGATACCGGCTGGAAGTTCCGTGAAATGTATGAATTCCGCGACCGTACGGCAAAAGCCTACGGCTGCGAACTGCTGGTGCATAAAAACCCGGAAGGGGTGGCGATGGGCATTAACCCGTTCGTGCACGGTAGCGCCAAACACACTGACATCATGAAAACCGAAGGGCTGAAGCAGGCGCTGAACAAATACGGTTTTGACGCGGCCTTCGGCGGCGCACGCCGTGACGAAGAAAAATCCCGTGCGAAAGAGCGTATCTACTCTTTCCGCGACCGCTTCCACCGCTGGGATCCAAAAAACCAGCGCCCGGAGCTGTGGCATAACTACAACGGCCAGATCAACAAGGGCGAAAGCATCCGCGTGTTCCCGCTCTCCAACTGGACCGAGCTGGATATCTGGCAGTACATCTATCTGGAAAATATCGAGATCGTGCCGCTGTACCTGGCCGCTGAACGTCCGGTGCTGGAGCGTGACGGCATGCTGATGATGATCGATGACGATCGCATCGACCTGCAGCCAGGCGAAGTGATCAAAAAGCAGATGGTGCGTTTCCGTACCCTCGGCTGCTGGCCATTGACCGGTGCCGTGGAGTCCAGTGCGCAGACGCTGCCGGAGATCATTGAAGAGATGCTGGTGTCGACCACCAGTGAGCGACAGGGCCGCGTGATTGACCGCGACCAGGCAGGCTCCATGGAGCTGAAGAAACGTCAGGGTTATTTCTAAGGAGCCGCCATGAACACGACCATTGCTCAACAAATTGCCAGTGAAGGCGGCGTAGAAGCTTATCTGCACGCGCAACAACACAAAAGCCTGCTGCGCTTTCTGACCTGCGGCAGCGTCGATGACGGGAAAAGCACGCTGATCGGCCGTCTGCTGCACGATACGCGACAGATTTACGAAGATCAGCTCTCTTCCCTGCACAACGACAGTAAACGTCATGGTACCCAGGGCGAAAAACTCGACCTGGCGCTGCTGGTGGACGGCCTGCAGGCCGAGCGCGAGCAGGGCATCACCATTGATGTGGCGTATCGCTATTTCTCCACCGAGAAGCGCAAATTTATTATTGCCGACACCCCGGGGCACGAGCAGTACACCCGTAACATGGCGACCGGTGCGTCTACCTGTGAACTGGCGATCCTGCTGATTGACGCCCGTAAAGGGGTACTGGATCAGACTCGTCGCCACAGCTTTATCTCCACGTTGCTGGGGATCAAACACCTGGTGGTGGCGGTCAACAAAATGGATCTGGTGAACTTCAGCGAAGAGAAGTTTGATGAGATCCGCCAGAGTTACCTGACGTTTGCTGAACAGCTGCCGGGTAACCTGGATATTCGCTTTGTGCCGCTCTCTGCGCTGGAAGGCGACAACGTGGCTTCCCAGAGCGCGAACATGCCGTGGTATAGCGGCCCGACGCTGCTCGAAGTGCTGGAAACCGTGGAGATCCAGCGCGTGGTCGACACCCAGCCGATGCGCTTCCCGGTTCAGTACGTTAACCGTCCTAACCTTGATTTCCGCGGTTTCTCCGGCACTATCGCGTCGGGCACCGTGGCGGTCGGTCAGCGCGTTAAAGTTCTGCCGTCTGGTGTGGAATCCACCATCAGCCGTATCGTCACCTTTGATGGCGATCTGCCGCAAGCCGGTGCGGGTGAAGCTGTCACGCTGGTATTGAAAGATGAAATTGATATCAGCCGCGGCGATCTGCTGGTGGACGCTCAGGAGACGCTGGCAGCGGTGCAGGGGGCTTCCGTTGATGTGGTGTGGATGGCTGAACAACCGCTGAGCGCCGGTCAGAGCTACGACATTAAAATCGCGGGTAAGAAAACCCGTGCCCGCGTGGACGGTATCCAGTTCCAGGTGGACATCAATAACCTGACCCAGCGCGACGTCACCGAACTGCCGCTGAATGGCATTGGTCTGGTCGACGTGACCTTTGACGAGCCGCTGGTGCTGGATCCCTACCAGCAGAACCCGGTAACGGGTGGGCTGATCTTTATCGATCGCCTCTCCAACGTGACCGTGGGTGCCGGTATGGTGCGTGAGCCAAATGAACAGGCTACGGTGGCCTCTGAGTTCAGCGCTTTTGAGCTGGAGCTGAATGCGCTGGTGCGTAAGCACTTCCCGCACTGGGGTGCGCGCGATCTGCTGGGAGGCAAGTAATGGCCGCCCATGATGAGAACGTCGTCTGGCATCCTCATCCGGTCACCGTCGCGCAGCGCGAGAAACTTCACGGTCATCGTGGCGTGGTACTGTGGTTTACCGGGCTATCCGGCTCTGGTAAATCCACGGTAGCGGGCGCGCTGGAAGAGGCGCTACACCAGCAGGGGGTCAGTACCTACCTGCTGGATGGCGACAATGTGCGCCACGGCCTGTGCAGCGATTTGGGCTTCAGCGACGACGATCGTAAAGAGAATATTCGCAGGGTGGGGGAAGTGGCCAGCCTGATGGCGGATGCCGGGTTAGTGGTACTGACCGCGTTTATCTCACCGCATCGTGCCGAACGCCAGATGGTGCGCGAGCGCGTCGGGCAGGATCGCTTTATCGAAGTGTTTGTTGATACGCCGCTGGAAATTTGCGAAGCGCGCGATCCCAAAGGGCTATATAAGAAAGCGCGTGCGGGAGAGCTGCGAAACTTCACCGGCATTGACTCGGTGTACGAAGCGCCTGAATCGCCTGAAATTCACCTGGAAGGTCAACAATTGGTAACAAATTTAGTAAGCCAATTATTAGACCTGCTCAGACGGGACTATATTATCAGATCCTGAGACGGTATCGTTCGGGAGCTGTCTTCCCGAACGATGAGTCACGGTCACAGGATCAGCTATGCGCAACAGTGAGAACTACATTATTACCACCGGGTCGGAGCCGTTAGCGACCGACGACGAGACGACCTGGTCCTTTCCTGGGGCCATAGTCGGCTTCGTCTCGTGGTTGCTGGCCCTGGGCATCCCTTTTCTTATCTACGGCGGTAATACGCTGTTCTTCTTTCTCTATACCTGGCCTTTCTTCCTGGCGCTGATGCCTGTGGCGGTTGTCGTCGGTATTGCGCTGCACTCGCTGCTTAATGGCAAACTCCTTTACAGTACCGTGGTCACGATTGTGACGGTGGTTCTGATGTTTGGTCTGTTATTTTTGTGGCTCATGGGCTAACTTCAGCCATAATTCAAACCGTAAACAACTGTGTGACGATATTGAGCAAGGCGATTCTGCGGAAAAAATGTGGTACATTTGCCCGCGATGTTGCGGCATCTCTGTTACCCCGGCAAAGAGATCTGGGGGCGTTTTGGGATGATGATGCCGTTTTTCAGGGGGCAGGATGGGTAAACTAACGCTGCTGTTGCTGGCTTTGCTGATCTGGCTGCAATATTCGCTGTGGTTCGGTAAAAACGGACTGCACGACTATAGCCGGGTAAGCGATGACGTCGCGGCTCAGCAGGCAACAAACGCCAAACTTAAGGCGCGAAACGATCAACTCTTTGCTGAAATTGATGACCTCAATGGCGGGCAAGAGGCGATTGAGGAACGCGCACGCAATGAACTCAGTATGACTAAGCCGGGCGAAACTTTTTATCGTCTGGTTCCGGATGCGTCTAAACGCAATCAGGGCTCAGCACAAAACAATCGATAATCAGGCCCAGGATTACGACATGGCAGTAACTTTTTCGGACGTATGCGCCGTGGTGCCGGCTGCGGGTTTTGGCCGGCGCATGCAGACAGAATGTCCCAAGCAATACCTCTCTATTGGCGATAAAACGATCCTCGAACACTCCGTGGCGGCGCTGCTGGCGCATCCGCGGGTGACGCGCGTGATTATCGCTATCAGCCCGGGTGATGCGCGTTTCGCGCAGTTACCGCTGGCAAATCATCCGCAGATTACCGTTGTTGACGGCGGCGCCGAGCGTGCCGATTCCGTGCTGGCGGGCATTCAGGCCGCCGGTGAGGCACCATGGGTTCTGGTCCATGACGCTGCCCGTCCGTGCCTGCATCAGGATGACCTTGCGCGCCTGCTGGCGCTTAGCGAAACCAGCCGGGTCGGCGGTATTCTTGCCGCCCCGGTACGCGACACCATGAAGCGCGCTGAGCCGGGCAAGCAGGCTATCGCGCACACCGTTGAGCGCATCGATTTATGGCACGCGCTGACCCCCCAATTTTTCCCCCGCGAATTACTCCACGACTGCTTAACGCGTGCGCTTAAAGAAGGTGCGACCATCACGGACGAAGCCTCGGCGCTGGAGTATTGCGGTTTCCATCCTGAGCTGGTTGAAGGACGCGCTGATAATATAAAAGTGACGCGTCCGGAAGATTTACAGCTCGCGGAATTTTATCTTACCCGTTCGACCCATCAGGAGAAGGCATAATGCGAATTGGACACGGTTTTGATGTACACGCCTTTGGCGGAGAAGGCCCAATTATCATTGGCGGCGTACGCATTCCTTATGAAAAAGGGCTGCTTGCGCATTCTGATGGCGACGTAGCATTACATGCCCTGACCGATGCATTGCTGGGTGCTGCGGCACTGGGCGATATCGGTAAGCTGTTCCCGGACACTGACCCGGCCTTCAAAGGTGCAGACAGCCGTGCGCTGCTGCGTGAAGCCTGGCGTCGTATTCAGGCGAAAGGCTACACCCTCGGCAACGTGGATGTGACGATCATCGCTCAGGCCCCCAAAATGCTGCCGCATATCCCGCAGATGCGCGTGTTCATTGCAGAAGATCTGGGTTGCCACATGGATGATGTTAACGTCAAAGCGACGACGACAGAGAAACTGGGCTTTACCGGTCGTGGTGAAGGGATTGCCTGTGAGGCCGTGGCGCTGCTGGTGAAGGCAAGCCAATGACGGACTTCGACAACCTGACCTGGCTGCACGGTAAACCGCAGGGGAACGGGCTGCTGAAAGCCAGCCCTGAAGATTTTGTTGTGGTGGAAGACCTGGGATTCGCACCGGATGGCGAAGGCGAACATATCCTGGTACGCGTTCTGAAAAATGGCTGCAATACCCGTTTTGTGGCCGATGCGCTGGCAAAATTCCTCAAAATTCATGCCCGCGAAGTGAGCTTTGCCGGGCAGAAAGATAAACACGCCGTCACCGAACAGTGGCTCTGCGCGCGCGTGCCGGGTAATACGATGCCTGATTTAAGCAAATTTGAGCTTGAGGGCTGTAAGGTACTGGAATACGCACGCCATAAGCGCAAACTGCGTCTGGGCGCGTTGAAGGGCAACCATTTTACGCTGGTACTGCGTGAGATTTCGGACCGTGACGATGTGGAAAAACGCCTGAACGCTATCAACGCGTGCGGCGTACCAAACTATTTTGGCGCACAGCGCTTTGGTATCGGCGGCAGCAACCTGCTCGGCGCACTGCGCTGGGCGCAAAGCGATGCCCCGGTCCGCGACAGGAATAAACGCAGTTTTTGGTTGTCGGCGGCCCGCAGTGCGTTGTTTAATCAGATTGTGAGCGAACGGCTGAAAAAACCGGACGCGAATCAAGTTGTTGTCGGCGATGCGCTACAATTAGCGGGACGCGGGAGCTGGTTTGTGGCAACGGCTGAAGAAATGGCCGATGTGCAGTCGCGCGTGGATACTCAAACGCTGATGATTACCGCAGCCTTGCCCGGCACGGGCGACTGGGGTACGCAGGGCGATGCGCTGGCTGCTGAGCAGTCTGCTGTCGCTGATATGCAGGCATTACAAACATTGCTGGTGCGGGAAAAAGTCGAGGCGGCACGCCGTGCGATGCTGCTCTATCCGCAACAGTTGAGCTGGAACTGGTGGGACGACGTAACCGTCGAGTTACGCTTCTGGCTGCCGGCAGGTAGCTTTGCCACCAGTGTTGTCAGGGAACTTATCAACACGTCGGGTGATTATGCGAATATTGCTGAGTAACGATGACGGGATCCATGCGCCGGGTATACAGACCCTGGCGAAACACCTTCGCGAATTTGCGGAAGTGCAGGTCGTGGCACCCGATCGTAACCGCAGTGGAGCGTCTAACTCTCTGACGCTGGAGTCGTCGCTTCGCACCTTTACCTTTGAAAATGGTGATATCGCCGTCCAGATGGGCACGCCGACCGACTGCGTTTTTCTGGGCGTGAACGCGCTGATGCGCCCGCGCCCGGACATCGTCGTCTCCGGTATTAACGCCGGGCCCAATCTTGGCGACGATGTGATTTACTCCGGAACCGTGGCCGCCGCCATGGAAGGGCGCCATCTGGGGTTCCCTGCGCTGGCCGTTTCGTTAAACGGCCACACGCACTACGACACGGCGGCAGCGGTGACCTGTTCTCTCCTGCGGGCGCTCAATCGCGAGCCGCTGCGTACCGGGCGCATCCTCAATATTAACGTGCCGGATCTGCCGTTGAATGAAATCAAAGGCATTCGCGTAACACGTTGCGGAAGCCGACACCCGGCTGACCAGGTGATCCCGCAGCAAGATCCGCGTGGCAATACGCTTTACTGGATTGGTCCTCCTGGCGACAAGTGTGACGCCGGACCGGATACCGACTTTGCCGCTGTTGATGAAGGATATGTCTCGGTTACGCCGCTGCATGTAGATTTAACCGCGTATAGTGCGCATGATGTGGTGTCGGGTTGGCTGGATCGCGCAGGAGTGAACGCGCAATGGTAAGCAAACGTGTACAAACTCTTCTGGAACAGCTACGCGCTCAGGGGATCCGCGACGAGCATGTGCTCGACGCGCTCGCCCAGGTGCCGCGTGAGAAATTTGTAGACGAGGCGTTTGAACACAAAGCGTGGGAAAACGTGGCGCTGCCTATCGGGCAGGGCCAGACGATTTCACAGCCTTACATGGTGGCGCGTATGACGGAGCTGCTGGAGCTCACGCCCCATTCGCGCGTGCTGGAAATTGGCACCGGGTCGGGGTACCAAACCGCGATCCTGGCGCATCTGGTGCACCATGTTTGCTCCGTTGAGCGTATTAAAGGTTTGCAGTGGCAGGCGCGTCGTCGCCTGAAACAACTTGATTTACATAACGTTTCGACACGACACTGTGATGGATGGCAGGGTTGGCAGGCACGCGCCCCGTTTGACGCGATCATCGTGACGGCTGCTCCACCTGAAATTCCCGCTGCTCTGTTATCGCAGCTGGATGAAGGCGGCATTCTTGTTCTGCCTGTCGGGGACGAGCAACAGCTCCTGAAGCGCGTTCGTCGGCGTGGCGGCGAGTTTATTATCGATACCGTGGAAGCCGTGCGCTTTGTTCCTCTGGTAAAGGGGGAGTTGGCCTGAGACTCAGAATTATCCAGGGTTATTAAGGCAAATTCAGCGTATGGTGTGGCGCGAAAGATTCGTGTCATCACGGTAAATTTTAAGTCACTGGTAGTTAACACATTCCTGGGGGATAAATGAGCGCGGGAAGCCCTAAATTCACCATCAGCCGTGTTGCGGCATTATCACTGGTTTCGCTCTGGCTGGCAGGCTGTACAAGTTCTAATAATGCACCTGCGCCTGTCAGTTCCGTGGGAGGATCCAGCAGCTCGGGTAACACGTCCAGCGGAATGTTGATCACGCCTCCGCCTAAAATGGGCACTGCTGCGGCACAACAAAATCCGCCCATTCAGCCAATGCAGCCTCCTGTTACGCAGCCAACACAGGTTCAGCCAGTGGAACACCCTGTGCAGACTCAAAATGGCCGCATAGTGTATAACCGCCAGTATGGGAACATTCCGAAAGGTAGCTATACCGGTGGGAGCACCTATACCGTAAAACGCGGCGACACGCTGTTCTATATTGCGTGGATCACCGGGAACGATTTCCGTGACCTGGCGCAGCGTAATAACGTCCAGGCCCCGTATGGTCTGGAAGTCGGCCAGACGCTCCAGGTGGGCAATGCGACGGGTACGCCGCTCACGCCTGGCAACACCGTTTCAGCGGCCGATGTCACTGCGCAAAATAACAGCGTTAAGCCTGCACAAAAATCCACCACGGTGGTTGCTTCACAACCGGTAATTACGTATTCTGAGGATTCAGGTGATCAGACTGCTAACAAAATGTTGCCGAATAATAAAGGGACTGCGACTGTTGTCACAGCACCGACTACGGCACCTGTGGTTAGCTCTACTGAACCGACTGCCAGCAGTATGACCTCCAGTTCGCCAATTTCTGCATGGCGCTGGCCAACTGACGGCAAGGTTATCGAAAACTTCTCTTCCTCCGAGGGAGGAAATAAAGGGATCGATATCGCAGGGAATAAGGGACAGGCTATTATCGCGACCGCAGACGGTCGTGTGGTATATGCCGGTAACGCTCTGCGCGGTTACGGTAATCTTATTATCATCAAACATAACGATGATTACCTGAGTGCCTACGCCCATAACGACACAATGCTGGTCCGGGAACAACAAGAAGTTAAGGCGGGGCAAAAAATCGCTACCATGGGTAGCACCGGCACCAGTTCTACACGCTTGCATTTTGAAATTCGTTACAAGGGGAAATCCGTAAACCCGCTGCAGTATTTGCCGCAGCGATAAGTTGACGGGGCATGCCAGCCAGGGTGTCTCGTTCAGGGATCACGGGTAGGAGCCACCTTATGAGTCAGAATACGCTGAAAGTTCATGATTTAAATGAAGATGCGGAATTTGATGAGAACGGAGCAGAGGCTTTTGATGAAAAAGCCTTAGTAGAAGAGGAACCCAGTGATAACGATTTGGCTGAAGAAGAGCTGTTATCGCAGGGCGCCACACAGCGTGTACTGGACGCGACTCAGCTTTACCTTGGGGAGATTGGTTACTCCCCACTGTTAACGGCCGAAGAAGAAGTCTATTTCGCACGTCGTGCTTTGCGTGGTGATGTTGCCTCGCGCCGTCGCATGATTGAAAGTAACTTGCGTCTGGTCGTGAAAATTGCCCGTCGTTACGGCAATCGAGGTCTGGCTCTGCTGGATCTGATTGAAGAGGGCAACTTAGGTCTCATCCGCGCAGTTGAGAAGTTTGACCCGGAACGCGGGTTCCGTTTCTCAACCTACGCGACCTGGTGGATTCGTCAGACCATCGAACGGGCGATTATGAACCAAACCCGTACGATTCGCCTGCCGATTCACATCGTCAAAGAGTTGAACGTCTATCTGCGTACTGCGCGCGAGTTGTCCCATAAACTGGACCACGAGCCAAGCGCGGAAGAGATCGCCGAACAACTTGATAAACCGGTTGATGACGTAAGCCGTATGCTGCGTCTCAACGAGCGCATTACCTCCGTTGACACCCCGTTGGGTGGCGACTCCGAAAAAGCGCTGCTGGACATCCTGGCCGATGAAAAAGACAACGGTCCGGAAGACACCACGCAGGACGATGACATGAAACAGAGCATCGTCAAATGGCTGTTCGAACTGAACGCCAAACAGCGTGAAGTGCTGGCACGTCGTTTCGGTTTACTGGGGTATGAAGCTGCAACACTGGAAGACGTCGGCCGCGAAATTGGCCTGACCCGTGAACGTGTTCGTCAGATTCAGGTTGAAGGTCTGCGTCGCCTGCGTGAAATCCTGCAGGGGCAAGGTCTGAATATCGAAGCGCTGTTCCGCGAATAAGCAATCTTTCATCAAAAAAGGCCCGTCGTGAGACGGGCCTTTTTCTTTTGCGTTACGGTTGTGCCGTTTCGTGCAGCAAACGCCACGTTATCTTGCCATCCTTCTGATTGAGCACGGCGGTTGACCAGCGCACATTGACGGGCTGATCCGGGCGAGTTTGCGTTTCCCGGTAGTGAAGCACTGCGCCGTTGGCCCACGTCTGTAGCGTCGTTATCTCATCAAGAACAATCTCCAGACCAGGACGGCTGCCGCGCTGAAGGTCCAGGAAACCGACAAGCGCGTTATAGTCAAAATGGACGCCACCTGGGGTGAGCATCATAAAATCCGGCTGAAAGTGGGCGAGCAGGGCGTCAACATCCCCTTCGCCCTTACCCAACCAGTTCTCCAGCTTAACGTGAACGTCGATAATGTCCTGTTCGAAATGGGTCATGGTTTCTCCTGTTGCACCTCTGAAAGCACCTGCGTGTTGTTAAGACGAAAGACGTACACGACGGGCAGTAATGTGATGGCCGCAGCAACACTAAACATCCAGTGCCATGCGGCGAGCGGCGTCAAAAACGCCAGTGTCAGGTTCAGCACCTGCGAGAGCAGGAATGTCCCGGCAAAAAAACTGATCTGACGATTAAGATTCCATAGCGCGCTGGCGCCAGGCATATCGTCGCGCGCCGTCGTTAAAAATGCGCTGCTTTGCGCCGTACTGCTGCAAAGACTGCCGCCCGCGCCCATTAACGTAAACGCGACGCCAGGTAACAACACTGTGGTAGTCGGGCTGACGTTAAGCAGCAGTAAAACGCCCAGCGCCTGTAACAGGCAACCCACGACAATGAGAGGCCGGGGACCCACGCGGTTAAAATAACGTCCGGTCGCGGTGATCGCCATAAACGAGGCCAGAGACCATGGCAGCATCAGCATCCCCGTTGCGGCAGGTGTCATGTGCGCCTCGCTCTGAAGATAATACATCCCCGTGACGTTCACCCCAATAAACATGCCGGGTACGCACAAATAGACAAGCATGGAAAAACGCAGCAGCGGGTCGGCCAGCAGGGGCAGGTTTAACAGCCTGCTCGCTTTCACGGGGGGTCTCTCATTCTTAAGCCACACGCAGGCCAGGAAAACCGTCACGGCGGCGACAGGCGTTGTGGCAAAAAATATCCATCGCCAGCTGAGTGCCTGAACCAGCACTCCCCCCAGGGCGGGTGAGCATGCAGGCGCAAGCAATGCAACCAGCATGACCGCTGAGGAGAGCCTGGCACGCTCATGGGGTTTAAACTGTTGCCAGGTCAGCGCCTGTCCGACCGGGATCAGTAAACCCCCTCCCATGCCCTGTAGCACTCGCCAGGCAATCAGGCTCTCAAGTGAGGACGACAAACCTGCCGCAACGGAAGCGGCGCTAAAGAGAAAAAGCGAAAGCAGAATGACATGCTTCGGCCCGAGCCTGCGCGTCAGCAGGGTGCTGAAGGGGATGACGAGTGTCAGACCGGCAATATAGCCGTTACTGACCCAGGCAAGCGATGAGGGCGTGGCGTTGAACGCCTGAGCCATTGACGGAAAAGCGACGCTGGCGATAAACATATTAATTAAATCAAGAAAAAAGCCCAGCAGATAGACAACGGCGACTTTGCTGCGATACGACATGGCGGCACCTCCAGTGAGGGGCGTATCGTATCGGGCAGGGAGGTACGGATAAACGTTATAAAGCGCGATATACTGTCAAAAAATTTTTGACAGTAATAGGGCTGACAATGATTAATTTGCAGCGTACCGCGATGTTTGTCGCCGTCGCAGATACCGGGAGTTTCACCGCCGCAGCAGAGGCAATGGGGCTGACAAAAGCGGTGGTCAGCTTCAATATCCGCCAGCTGGAAGATGAACTGGGTGTCACCCTGTTGCTGCGTTCCACCCGTCGACTGACGTTAACCGAGGCAGGGAGGCTTTTCCATCAACGGAGCGTCGCGCTTTTAAAGGACGCGGAACGCCTGAAGGACGACGTCCGTGCAAACCATGCAGGTCTTACGGGGGAGTTGCGGATCACCACCACACCGGAGTACGGCTCGCAGGTTGTGGTCCCGTTACTGGCTGAGTTTAGCCAGCAACACCCGGACCTTCGCGTGCGTCACGTTTCGTCTTCACTGCATGCCGATCTGATTTCAGAGCGCTTTGATGTCGCCATCCGGCTGGGAACCCTTGCCGATTCACGCTACCACGCGGCATTGATAACGCAGTTCACTATTTTCCCCGTAGCGACGCCCGGCTGGCTGCGTAACCATCCTGTAGAATCGCTTGAACAGCTGGCGAAAGCTGACTGGATTATTCATGAGCGCTTAGCCTCGCCGCTGCGCTGGCAGGTGAACGATGCCTGCGGTGAGCCCGCCACGCTGGAAATTAAAAAAGCACCGCGTTTGTTTGCGGACAGTGCTCAGGCGCTGATGGCCTTTGCGCTCGCGGGATGTGGCGTGGCGCTGTTGCCGGAGTGGCTGGTGCGCCATGCGCTTGATGACGGCACGCTGGTGTCGGTTTTACCGGAATATACCTTTGCGCGGCAGGGCATCTATGCGGTTTATCCCGATGCCCCGCATGTGCCTGCGAAAGTGCGCACCTTTATCGACTTTATGCGCACCCGGGTTAACTAGTCGCGCATCATTTTTTTGACGAGTGCGGAGAATTGCGCCCGCTCGTCGTTGCTCAGCCGCCCTAAAAACGCCTCGTCCACGTCATTGCCGATCGGTTTACAGCTGGCAAGCAGCGCTTCACCTTCCGGCGTCAGGAAGACGAAACGACGACGCTTGTCCGCCGGATCGTGCTCGCGTTTTACCAGTCCACGCGCCTCCATGCGGCTCAGCATCTCCGCGAGCGTCGCCTTTGTGCTGACCGCCACTTCTGTCAGAGCAACTTGCTCAATCCCCGGATTTTCGGCAATAGACCGCAATACCGCGTACTGCGGTTTGGTCAGTTCCGGCAATGCATGTTGCCAACGGGCAGTATGCTGTTGAAAAAGCTGGCGTAACAGGTGAAACGCCTCTTGTCTCAGTTCCATGAACACTCCGACGAAAAATTCTCTCCCTATGATAGCCGCTCTTGCCCAGGATTTTAACGCGGCAATTTTTAGCAATTAATGTGATCGTGTACGAACAATATTGTCAGGAACAGGATCCGGGAGTAACGTACTTAACATGTTCGTACACGAACGAATTAACTGAGGTGCTGAATGAGATTGATAGTTGGAATGACGGGCGCAACGGGCGCGCCGCTGGGCGTAGCGTTGCTGCAGGCATTACGTGACATGCCAGAGGTGGAGACCCATCTGGTCATGTCGAAATGGGCAAAAACCACCATTGAGCTGGAGACACCCTACACCGCACAGGATGTGGCTGCGCTGGCCGATGTTGTCCACAGCCCGGCCGATCAGGCTGCCACTATCTCATCCGGCTCGTTTCGCACCGACGGCATGATCGTCATTCCCTGCAGTATGAAAACGCTGGCAGGCATTCGCGCAGGCTATGCCGAAGGACTGGTGGGCCGTGCGGCAGATGTGGTGCTGAAAGAGAGGCGCAAACTGGTGCTGGTTCCTCGTGAAACCCCGCTCAGCACCATTCATCTCGAGAATATGCTCGCACTGTCCCGTATGGGCGTGGCAATGGTGCCGCCGATGCCCGCGTATTACAACCACCCGCAGACCGCCGACGATATCACCCATCACATTGTGACCCGCGTGCTCGACCAGTTTGGTCTGGAGCACAAAAAAGCGCGCCGCTGGAACGGGTTGCGGGAAGCAAAACATTTTTCACAGGAGAATAAAGATGGCATTTGATGATTTGAGAAGCTTCCTGCAGGCGCTCGATGAGCAAGGGCAACTGCTGAAAATTGAAGAAGAGGTGAATGCAGAACCGGACCTGGCCGCGGCAGCCAACGCCACAGGCCGTATTGGTGACGGCGCACCGGCGCTGTGGTTCGATAATATTCGCGGGTTTACCGATGCCCGGGTGGTAATGAACACCATTGGTTCCTGGCAGAATCACGCCATTTCTATGGGACTGCCCGCGAACACCCCCGTCAAAAAACAGATTGATGAGTTTATTCGCCGCTGGGATAAATTCCCCGTCACGCCAGAGCGCCGTGCAGATCCCGCCTGGGCTCAAAATACGGTGGAGGGTGAAGACATTAACCTTTTCGACATCCTGCCGCTGTTCCGTCTGAACGACGGTGACGGCGGTTTTTACCTCGACAAAGCGTGCGTCGTTTCGCGCGATCCGCTTGATGCGGATAACTTCGGCAAGCAGAACGTCGGTATCTATCGCATGGAAGTGAAGGGAAAACGCAAGCTGGGTCTGCAACCGGTTCCGATGCACGATATCGCCCTGCATTTGCATAAAGCGGAAGAGCGCGGTGAAGATCTGCCGGTCGCGATTACGCTTGGCAATGATCCGATTATTACACTTATGGGCGCGACGCCGCTGAAATACGATCAATCTGAGTATGAGATGGCCGGTGCGCTGCGCGAAAGCCCCTATCCCATTGCGACGGCACCGCTGACCGGCTTTGATGTACCGTGGGGATCTGAAGTCATTCTGGAAGGGGTGATTGAAGGCCGCAAGCGCGAAATCGAAGGACCCTTTGGTGAGTTTACCGGGCACTACTCTGGTGGCCGTAACATGACGGTGGTGCGTATTGATAAAGTGTCTTACCGCACAAAACCCATTTTTGAATCCCTCTACCTCGGCATGCCGTGGACCGAAATTGACTACCTGATGGGCCCGGCTACCTGTGTACCGCTCTACCAGCAGCTGAAAGCAGAATTTCCGGAAGTGCAGGCGGTCAATGCCATGTATACCCACGGTTTGCTGGCGATTATCTCCACCAAAAAACGCTACGGTGGCTTTGCCCGCGCAGTCGGCTTACGTGCTATGACCACGCCGCACGGCCTGGGCTATGTGAAGATGGTGATTATGGTGGATGAAGACGTTGACCCGTTCAACCTGCCGCAGGTGATGTGGGCGCTGTCCTCGAAGGTGAACCCGGCGGGCGATCTGGTGCAGTTGTCGAATATGTCGGTGCTTGAACTGGACCCGGGCTCCAGCCCGGCAGGCATTACCGACAAACTGATTATTGATGCCACCACGCCTGTTGCACCCGACAACCGGGGCCACTTCAGCCAGCCGGTACAGGATTTACCTGAAACCAAAGCCTGGGCCGAAAAACTGACTGCGATGCTGGCTGCACGCCAATAAGGAGGAAAAGATGATATGTCCACGTTGTGCTGATGAGCATATTGAGGTGATGGCAACATCACCGGTGAAAGGGGTCTGGACTGTCTATCAGTGCCAGCATTGTCTGTATACCTGGCGTGACACAGAGCCGCTACGCCGGACCCACCGCGATCATTATCCGCAAGCGTTTCGCATGACGCAGAAGGATATCGATGACGCACCACAGGTGCCGACGATCCCGCCGTTACTGGCCGACGATAAGCGCTAAAAAAAGCCGGGAGGCGGTTTCGCCTTACCCGGCCTGTTTATTTCAGATACCGCTACTTCCCGGCAGGCCCGGTAAGCATTGCGCCACCGGGTGCAGATTACACCAGGCTTTTCAGGCGATAAATCCACTCCAGCGCCTGACGCGGCGTGAGCGAGTCCGGATCGAGATTTTCCAGCGCCTCAACGGCCGGTGACGTCTCTTCTGCCGGGGCTAGCAACGACATTTGCGTGCCATCAATCTGCGTGGCCGCGGCATTCGGTGACAGGCTCTCCAGCTCACGCAATTTCTGGCGCGCACGTTTGATCACCTCTTTTGGAACCCCCGCCAGCGCGGCCACGGCCAGGCCATAGCTCTTGCTTGCGGCACCATCCTGTACGGTGTGCATAAAGGCGATGGTATCGCCGTGTTCCAGCGCATCAAGGTGGACGTTTGCCACGCCTTCCATCTTTTCTGGCAACTGTGTCAGCTCGAAATAGTGGGTTGCGAACAGCGTCATTGCCTTGATCTTATTGGCAAGGTTTTCAGCGCAGGCCCATGCCAGTGACAGACCATCATAGGTTGATGTTCCGCGCCCGACTTCGTCCATCAACACCAGGCTGTATTCGGTCGCATTATGCAGAATATTGGCGGTTTCGGTCATCTCCACCATAAAGGTTGAGCGACCGCTGGCCAGATCGTCCGCTGCCCCGACACGAGTAAAGATACGGTCGATAGGGCCAATCTCCACTTTTTGCGCAGGAACGTAGCTGCCGATATAGGCGAGCAGAGCGATAAGCGCTGTCTGGCGCATATAGGTACTTTTACCGCCCATGTTTGGACCGGTAATGATCAGCATTCTTCTCTGTGGCGACAGGCTTAGCGGGTTGGCGATGAACGGCTCGTTCAGCACCCGTTCCACAACCGGATGACGGCCTTCGGTGATGCGAATACCGGGTTTATCGGTAAAGGTCGGGCAGGTGTAGTTCAGCGTTTCAGCGCGTTCTGCCAGGTTGACCAGCACGTCCAGCTCTGCCAGCGCACTGGCGCTTGACTGCAGGTCTGCAAGGTGCGGCATCAGCATGTCGAACAGCTCTTCATACAGCTGTTTCTCCAGCGCCAGCGCCTTGCCTTTCGAGGTGAGAACTTTGTCCTCGTACTCTTTCAGTTCAGGGATAATGTAACGCTCAGCGTTTTTCAGCGTCTGGCGGCGCACGTAGTGGATGGGGGCCAGATGGCTTTGTCCACGGCTGATCTGAATGTAGTAACCATGAACCGCGTTATAGCCCACTTTGAGGGTATCGAGCCCAAGGCGTTCGCGCTCGCGAATTTCCAGCTTATCCAGGTAGTCCGTGGCACCGTCGGCCAGCGCACGCCATTCATCCAGCTCTTCGTTGTAGCCCGGGGCAATTACGCCGCCGTCACGCACCAGAACCGGAGGTGCGTCAATAATGGCGCGTTCAAGCAGCTCGCGCAGCTCGCTAAATTCACCCATGGTTTCACGCAGTTTCTGCACCGGCGCGCTATCCACATCGGCGAGCAGGCTGCGCAATTCCGGCAACTGCTGGAAGGCATGACGCATGCGGGCGAGGTCGCGCGGACGCGCCGTACGCAGCGCCAGACGCGCAAGAATACGCTCCAGATCGCCAACCTGGCGCAGCACGGGCTGCAGTTCACTGTAGCGATCCTGCAACGCGGCAATCGTCTGCTGACGACAGGTAAGCGTCCCGGTATCGCGAATGGGCATATGCAGCCAGCGTTTTAACATACGGCTACCCATCGGCGTCACCGTGCTGTCGAGGACAGAAGCGAGGGTGTTTTCCACGCCTCCGGCCAGATTCTGGGTGATCTCCAGATTACGACGCGTCGCGGCATCCATAATGATGCTGTCCTGCTGCCGCTCCATCGTGATCGAGCGGATATGCGGCAGGGTGGTGCGCTGGGTATCTTTGACGTACTGCAGCAGGCAACCCGCGGCACACAGTCCGCGCGGGGCATTTTCCACACCAAAGCCAATCAGATCGCGGGTGCCAAACTGCAGATTCAACTGCTGGCGCGCGGTATCAATTTCGAACTCCCACAGCGGACGACGGCGCAGACCGCGGCGGCCTTCAATCAGCGCCATCTCGGCAAAATCTTCGGCATAGAGCAGTTCTGCCGGGTTCGTGCGCTGTAATTCAGCCGCCATCGTTTCACGATCTGCCGGTTCACTCAGACGAAAACGTCCGGAGCTGATATCCAGCGTCGCATAACCGAAACCTTTGCCGTCCTGCCACAGTGCCGCCAGCAGGTTATCCTGGCGCTCCTGCAGCAGGGCTTCGTCGCTGATCGTACCAGGCGTGACGATGCGCACGACTTTGCGCTCAACCGGCCCTTTTGAGGTTGCCGGATCGCCGATCTGTTCGCAGATGGCGACTGACTCACCCTGATTCACCAGTTTCGCAAGGTAGTTTTCTACCGCGTGATGCGGAATACCGGCCATGGGAATGGGCTCGCCTGCAGATGCGCCACGCCGGGTCAGCGAGATGTCGAGCAGCTGCGACGCACGTCTGGCATCGTCATAAAATAGCTCGTAAAAATCGCCCATACGGTAGAACAGCAAGATTTCCGGATGCTGTGCTTTCAGCTTCAGGTACTGCTGCATCATCGGCGTATGTGCGTCGAAATTGTCGATTGTGCTCATGGAGTTATGATGTCCATTTCTTTGAAAATAATACGCTTTGGGCGGCTCAGTGGCCGTTAGTTCCTTCTATTGTCGCATGAAAAAAAGGTACGGCGCAGAAAAATGTCGCGGCATTACGAGGTGCCTTCCTGCACTAACTCAATGACAATTTTTCCATGCTCAACCCCCACTCTGACCTGCGAATGGGTGGTAAACCCCGCTTTTTCAAGCCAGTCGCCCTTTAAGCTCAGCGCCGCATGCACGCTGTAGCGTTTGGGTATCTTGGTGTTACGGTCTTCATGACGCTTTCTGAAATACCCCACTTTCAAATGACGATAGGATTTGGTGATAGCGATCTTGTGCATACGGCCTCCGGACAACGTGGACAAGGGTCATTCCTGATGCTGTATAAAATACCAGTGATTTACTGCAGGTGTGGGCTTAATACTGGAATCAGCCTTCAGAAAACAGAATGCAACACCTGAAATCAGTAGCTGAAAGGCGTATTATAAATGCACTTTATTATCTGGTGAGCCGTTATGTCCGGAAAACGCATTACACGTGAGAAAGAGACGATCGCGAAAATGATCGCGCTGTATGAAACACAGTGTCCCCAGGCTTCGCAGGAAGAGGGGCATTATCAGGCGCTGAAAGCGTATGCCAATAAGCGCCTGGATAAATGCGTTTTTGGTGAGGAAAAACCCGCCTGTAAACAGTGCCCCGTTCACTGCTATCAGCCTGCCAGGCGCGAAGAGATGAAGCAGGTGATGCGCTGGGCTGGCCCACGTATGTTATGGCGTCATCCCATCCTGACGGTACGCCACCTGATGGATGACCGTCGCCCGGTACCGGAATTACCGGAAAAGTATCGCCCGAAAAAGTAACCGTTCAGGCGCTTCGCTGACAACCGAATCCCAACGCCTGCATGCGAGATCTCAGCCAGAATGACGCTACACCAGGCTCTCTTTATCTATCCCGAGACGTTTCATGCGCGAGAGCAGCGTGGTGCGTTTTAGCCCCAGACGTTGGGCTGCACCTTTCGGCCCGGCCACGACACCGTTAGTCTCTTTCAGCACGCGCATGATCAGCTGATATTCGTCTTCACCTTCCTGCGCCACGTCGGTGGCTGTAACCGGGGTTTCGGGCAGGGAAACTTCGGGCAGGGAGAGTTGCAGTACGTTACCGCGCGTCAGCAATACCGCACGTTCAATGACGTTTTCCAGTTCACGGACGTTACCCGGCCACTCCATCGAGGAGAGGGTACGTAGCGTCTCGGCGGGGATACTGTCGATGTTGCGGCCCATCCGGCGGGCTATTTTGGCGGTAAACGCTTTGACCAGCAGAGGGATATCTTCCGGCCGTTCACGCAGGGGCGGCAAGCAGATTGGGAAGACGTTCAGGCGATAATAGAGGTCGCTTCGAAACTCGCGGTCGGCGACCATTTTTTTCAGATCGCGGTTGGTGGCGGCAATGAGCCGCACGTCAGTCTGGATAAGTTTGTTACTGCCAAGACGTTCAAACTCCTGCTCCTGCAGGACGCGAAGCAGTTTGGGCTGCAACTCCAGAGGCATGTCACCCACTTCATCAAGGAACAACGAGCTTTTGTCCGCCAGCTCGAAACGGCCCAGGCGCTGGCTGCTGGCACCGGTAAACGCGCCGCGTTCGTGGCCAAAGAGATCGCTTTCCAGCAGGCCTGCGGGCATAGCGGCGCAGTTCATCTTCACCATGCGGCGGCTGTTACGGTTGCTGAGGTTGTGGATCGCACGGGCAATCAGCTCTTTACCGGTGCCGGTTTCACCGAGGATCAGCACCGTACTGTCACTTTGCGCCACCATCTCCACCTGTTTCAGCACGCTGTACATGGCATCGCTGCGGCCGATGATTTCGCCAAACTCGCTGTCCACGTTGTTAAGCTGTTCCGTCAGCGCCAGGTTTTCATCCACCAGCCGTTCTTTCAGACGGTGGATCTCCTGATAGGCCAGCGCGTTATCCAGTGCGATGGAGATACGCTCGGCAATCTGGCGCAACAGTTTCAGGTTGGCGGTGGTAAAGACGCCCTCTTCACACTGCGCCAGCTTCAGGACACCAAGCATAGTATTGCCGGACATCAGCGGCAGCAGGCACAGCGTCTGGATTTTATTCCCCCAGGTGTTAAACAGCATCCGCTCATAAGGCGCGAGCGCATCCTGTTCGTTGAGGTTGAGCAGCAGGATCTCTTTGCTTTTAAATACCCGCTCAGAGAGCGTGCCCGCCTCATCCACTTCACTCTGTTCGTGGGCGGGGTTTGCCTCATCAAGATAGTGGGTGGAGTAGATGTTCAGCTTGCCTTTCCGGTGGCCCCGGAGCGCAATACTGATGGCGTCGATTTTGAAATAGTGGTGGATCTCTTTTGAGACTTCGCTGACCAGCTCATCCATATCGAGGCGCGAAAGCACCGCGTTGGTGATAGCCACCAGGATCCGGAAATTGTCACGTTCGCGGCTCAGCAGGTCGTAATCCACATTATTGGTGACGCGGCTTTGAATTTGCTCTGCGACCACGGCCACAATCTGGGTGAAGGTGTGCAGACGCTCGTATTCCGCCTCGCTCCACGGCTGGTCGGTGTGACGAATAAACTCGCAGCCGCCGAAGATATGCCCTTCCACCGCCAGTGGCAGCAGGCTGTAGTGGCCGAAAGGCGGGTATAACTGACTCTGCGCCAGCATCGGCCACGCTTCGCGGAATTCCTCAAAATTGCAGTGCAGCGCCTCCGGGCGGGAAAGAATACGCCGGACAGGACCATGAGCGAGGTAGGTTTCATCCTCGTACTCAAACGCTTTGCCATTGTCGCGCGTTGAATAGTAGCTCGCGCGATGGCTTGCGCTATGCCAGAGCACAATTGCGGCGCTGTCTGCCAGCGCTGATTGCCTGACCAGCCGCGTCAGGGCATCGCTCAGCGCGCCAAGATCGGGCTGCTGTAAAAGTGTGCGCGTAATGTCAAACAGGCCCTGCTGTCCAAGATCGCTCATCGGTGTATACGGCATATTGCTTTCCAATAGAAACTGGCAAAAAAGAGAAAGTCAGTGCTGACCGCTTTTGGCGCGGTTCTAGCAAATGCGGGGTAAAGGTTCCGCGTGCGGCAGATCCAGCGTCCGCTTGACGCCATACAGCCCGGTCAGGCGCACCCCTTTGCGCTCAACCACTTCACCAATCAGCGCGGCCTCTTTCCCGAAAGGATGTGCCCGCAGCTGTTCGAGTACGGATTCGGCCGCCGCGCGCTCCACGCCAATGACCAGCTTGCCTTCATTTGCAAAGTTTAGCGGGTCGAGCCCGAGGAGTTCGCACAAGCCGCGAACGGCAGGCTTAACGGGCAGCGCGCGTTCAGTGAGTTCAATACCCAGACCGCAGCGTGCCGCGAACTCATGTACCACGGCGTTAACCCCGCCGCGGGTCGCATCGCGCAGGGCTTTCACGCCCGGAAGGGAACGCAGGGTCTGGATAAGCGGGGTCAGTACCGCGCAATCACTGCGTAATTCTCCGTCCAGCCCCAGGCCTTCACGCAGGTTCAGGATCGTCGCCCCGTGGCAACCCAGCGATCCGCTGACGATCAGCACGTCGCCGACGGCAAGCTGCTGCGCGCCCCAGTGAATGTCGGCAGGGATCGCCCCCATGCCGGCGGTATTGATGAACAGTTTGTCGGCTGCGCCACGCTGGACCACTTTGGTGTCGCCGGTGACGATGGCGATACCCGCCTCGCGTGCCGTGTGCGCCATGCTGCTGACGACCGCAGAGAGCGTCTCCATCGGCAGCCCCTCTTCAAGAATAAAGCCGCAGGAGAGAAAGCGCGGAACAGCGCCGCTGACGGCCACGTCGTTTGCCGTGCCGCAGACCGCGAGCTTGCCGATATCGCCGCCCGGGAAGAACAGCGGGTCAATCACGTAGCTGTCGGTGGAAAAGGCCAGCCTGTCGCCCTGCGCGGTCAGGGTGGAGAGGTCAATGCGGGCCTGATCCTCCTGCTCCGCCAGCCAGGGGTTATCAAACGCGTCCATAAACAGACGGTTAATCAGCTGCTGCATCGCCAGGCCGCCGCTGCCGTGTGCCATTTCAACCGTATTCATGCTTCAGACTCCTGATTGCGATACTGATACCACGCGGCACACGCCCCTTCGGAAGAGACCATCAGCGCGCCAAAAGCCGTTTGCGGGTTACAGGTGTTGCCAAATAACGGGCAGTGATGGGGTTTGCATTTGCCGGTGAGCACTTCGCCACAGCGGGCCCGCGGGTCGTCACACACCTGTTGCGGCTGCGGGCGGAAGTGGGCTTCGGCGTCGAACGACCGGTAGGCTGGCGTCAGGCGCACGCCGGACTCTGCAATCAGCCCCAGACCACGCCATTCGCTGTCGCCCTCGACGCTAAATACCTCGGCTATCGCCTGCTGGGCCACCACATTTCCACTGTCGGGGACGACACGGCGGTACTGATTTTCTACTGCACTCTGGGCTGCTATTTTCTGCTCAACCAGCATGGTCACGCCTTGCAGTAGATCAAGAGGTTCGAAACCAGCCACCACTAAAGGCCGTTCGAACTGTTCAGCGATAAAGCCGTAGGCCGCCGTCCCGATAACCATGCTGACATGGCCCGGCGCCAGAAAAGCGTCAATTCCGTTGTCCGGCTCTTCAAGCAGGCTGCGTAACGTCGGGATGAGCGTAATGTGCTGGCAAAAAAAGAAAAAGTTATCAATGTTGCGGGCTTTGGCCTGCTGCAGTGTGATGGCCGTGGCGGGCATGGTGGTTTCAAAACCAAGCCCGAAAAAGACGACTTTGCGGCCGGGGTTATGGGAGGCCAGCGTCAGGGCATCCATCGGCGAGTACACGATCCTGATATCCGCGCCCCGGGCTTTTGCCTGCAGCAGCGAGCCGTTTTTGCCCGGCACGCGCATCGCATCGCCAAAGGTACAGAAAATCACGTCAGGCTGGTGGGCTATCTCAAGGCAGGCGTCGATGCGTCCCATCGGCAGGACGCACACCGGGCAGCCGGGGCCATGGATAAACTCGATGTTTTCCGGCAGAAGCTGGTCGAGGCCAAATTTAAAGATGGCATGCGTATGCCCGCCACAGACTTCCATAATACGCAGCGGCTTTTCGGCGGTATAGCTCAGCCGTGCCGCCCGTGTTTTCAGATGTTCAATCAGCTGCATCACCTGCTCAGGCGCGCGATATTCATCAACGTAGCGCATGGTTTACCGCTCCTCGCCGTACAGCAATGCCCCGACGTCCGGCTCCACGTCGAACATATTCTGAAGGGCATCGAGCGTGTCGCGGGCCTCCGCTTCGTTGATGATGCTCATGGCAAACCCCACGTGCACCAGCACCCACTGACCGAGGCGTGAGGCGCCGGTTTCGTCGGTGCTGCCGACAAGCGTCAGGTCGACGTCGCGCAATATGCCACACACCTCAACGCGGGCCTGATTCCCGTCAATGGCGTGAATTTGTCCGGGGACGCCTATGCACATCGTTCGCTCTCCAGCCAGTTCAGCCAGGCGTCCATCCCGTCGCCGCGGGTGGCGGACACCAGCATGATGTCAATCTCCGGGTTCACTTCACGGGCATAGGCCATGCATTTATCCACGTCGAAATTCAGGTACGGCAGCAGGTCAACTTTGTTCAGCAACATCAGCGAAGCGGCGGCAAACATATGCGGATATTTAAGCGGCTTGTCTTCACCTTCGGTCACCGAGAGCACCGCGACCTTATGTCGCTCACCGAGATCGAAGCTGGCCGGACAGACCAGGTTGCCCACGTTCTCAATAAACAGGATGCCGTTGTCCGCCAGCGGCAAGCGCGGCGTGGCGTCGGCAATCATTTGTGCATCCAGATGGCAGCCTTTACCCGTATTAACCTGAATGGCGGGCGTGCCGGTTTCGCGAATACGCGCGGCGTCGTTCACCGTCTGCTGATCGCCTTCGATCACCGCACAGGAGATGCGCCCGTTCAGGCGGTGGAGCGTTTGCGTAAGCAGCGTGGTTTTGCCTGAGCCGGGGCTGGAGACCAGGTTCAGGACCAGCTGTTTACGCGTGGCGAAGCGGGCGCGGTTGCGTGCTGCAATCTGGTTGTTTTTATCCAGAACGTTGATTTCCACCTCCAGCATCTGACGCTGGCTGATCCCCGGCGCGTGGGTACCGGCGATGCCATGCCCGTAATGCAGGTCGCCCGTAGCGGAGTGTCGGGGGGCGAAGGTGATACCGGTTAATGCCGCTGCAGGACGAGGGGCAGGTGAAAAGGGTGCGGAGCGAAACGCGGCGTGAGGACGGTGTTCATCCCCTTCTATATACAGGTTGCCTTCAGCGCAACCGCAGGTACTACACATATTTTACTCCTTCTCGATTTCGAGACGTTGGATCTGCATGCCGTCATCCGCCACGATGCGAAGCTCGCTGCTCTGGCACTGTGGACAGCGCTGAACCTTCGATGAAAGCAGAGTGACGTATTGCTGGCACTGCGCGCACCAGCACTCCGCCTGCTGTTCTTCAATATGAAGTTCACAGCCTTCCGCCAGCGTGCCGCGGCACACCAGCTCAAAGCAGAAGGTCAGGGCGCTGGTTTCAACGCAGGAAAAGGCCCCGACCTGTAGCCAGACGCCGGTGACGCGTTTTGCATTGTTTGCCCGCGCCTGCTGTTCAATTAACTCGACGGCCCGCTGGCAGAGGGTGATTTCGTGCATGACGCCTCCTCAATGAATTGCCCCGATAATGCAATAACGGTGCCAGCTTGATTTTTGTTAAGGCGTGACGATGTCAATGCTGTCGAAATGACACGTCGACACGACGCGATTGACACGCTTCTTTTGATTAAAATGGTTAAAAATCAATGTATTAAAAACTGGCATGGAATCTGCTTAATAGCCGCTATCTCCATTAACCGGATACCTTTTATGACTATTTGGGAAATTAGCGAAAAAGCGGATTACATTGCGCAGCGCCATCAGCAGTTACAGGAGCAGTGGCACCTTTACTGCAACTCTCTGGTTCAGGGCATCACCCTGTCAAAAGCCCGTCTTCACCACGCCATGAGCTGTGCAGCGCAGGGGGATATGCGCTTTGTGCTCTTCGGCCATTTCACGATAAACGTCACCCTGGCAGACACCTTCAACAGCCACACCATCGAGTACTACGTCGAAACAAAAGAAGGTGAAAAACAGTGTATTGCGAAGGCGCAGCTGATGGCCGACGGGATGGTCGATGGTCACGTCAGTAACCGCGATCGCCAGCAGGTGCTGGAGCACTATCTGGAAAAAATCGCGCCGGTTTATAACGGCCTGTACGCCGCTGTTGAACACGATCTCCCGGTCAACCTGAAACAGCTGATGGATGGAAATACCTCAGCGAACGTGGCCTGACCATTGCGTGTCGAGAAGTGTCGACAAGACAGTTTTTCGTCAAAAATGACTATCACCAGAGGATGACCCGGTGAACCGTTTTGTAATTGCTGACTCGACGGTCTGTATTGGCTGTCGAACCTGTGAGGCGGCCTGTTCGGAAACGCACCGTCAGCACGGGCTACAGTCCATGCCGCGCCTGCGCGTCATGCGTAATGAAAAAGAGTCTGCGCCGCAGCTCTGCCACCACTGTGAAGATGCCCCCTGCGCGGGAGTCTGTCCTGTTAATGCCATCACCCGTGTCGAGGGGGCGGTGCAGCTGAATGAAAGTCTGTGCGTGAGCTGCAAACTGTGCGGCATTGCCTGCCCGTTCGGCGCGATTGAATTTTCCGGCAGCCGTCCGCTGCATATCCCGGCGAATGCCAACTCCCCGAAAGCGCCGCCAGCGCCACCTGCGCCGGCGAAGGTGAGCACGCTGCTTGACTGGGTTCCCGGCGTGCGTGCCGTTGCGGTCAAATGCGACCTGTGCAGCTTTGATGAACAAGGGCCAGCCTGTGTGCGCACCTGCCCGACGAAGGCGCTGATTCTGGTCAATATTCGCGACATCGTTCGCACCAGTAAACGTAAGCGTGAGCTGACCATTAACAGTGATTTCGGCGATCTTTCTCTGCTTCAGGCGCTGAACGAGGGGGCGAAATGAACGCGGTGATGATGATTACCAGCGCGGTGGCCTATTTTGCCGCCGCCGCTGTGTTGGCCTTGATCTTCTCTTTCCATAAAACCCTGAGCGGCTGGATAGCCGGCATCGGCGGGGCGGTTGGCAGCGTGATGACGCTGGTGGCCGGTGGCCTCGTGTTAACAGGCGGACAATCTGTCGAAGCGGTGATGCCGCTGATACGGCACACCGTTGAAATTACGCCGCTGAATGCCATCTGGCTGGTGACCTTTGGTCTGTGCGGCGTGTTTATCAGCCTGTTTAATATTGACTGGCACCGCCATCAGCACACTCAGCCCAACGGTCTGCTGGTCAATCTGCTGATGGCCGCGGCGGTCTGTACCGTGACTGCCAGCAACCTCGGCGCGCTGGTGGTGATGGCCGAGATCATGGCGCTGTGCGGCGTATTCCTTACGGGCTGTAGCACCTCCGGCAAACTGTGGTTTGCGCTGGGGCGTCTTGGCACGTTGCTGCTGGCACTGGCCTGCTGGCTGGTGTGGCAGCGCTTCGGCACGCTGGACTTCTCCGCCCTTAACGGCCAGTCGCTCGGGAATGATGTCTGGCTCCTTGGCGTGATCGGCTTTGGCCTGCTGGCCGGGATTATCCCGCTGCACGGCTGGGTGCCACAGGCACATGCACATGCCTCCGCGCCTGCCGCAGCGCTCTTCTCGACGGTTGTCATGAAGGTTGGTCTGTTCGGCATTCTGACGATAACGCTCACCGGTGGGCAGCCGCCGCTGTGGTGGGGCGTTGTGCTGCTGGTCGCCGGGATGATCACCGCCTTCGTCGGCGGCCTGTACGCCCTGATGGAGCACAATATCCAGCGTTTGCTGGCGTACCACACCCTTGAGAACATCGGCATCATCCTGCTGGGTATTGGCGCAGGCGTTACCGGGCTGGCGCTCAATCAACCGGCGCTGATTGCGGCCGGCTTTATCGGCGGCCTGTATCACCTGATCAACCACAGCCTGTTTAAAAGCACCCTGTTCCTCGGGGCAGGTAGCGTCTGGTTCCGCACCGGTCATCGCGATATCGAAAAACTCGGCGGCATCGGCAAAAAAATGCCCGTTATCTCTCTGTGCATGCTGGTGGGGCTGATGGCAATGGCTGCGCTGCCGCCGCTGAACGGCTTTGCCGGCGAGTGGGTTATCTATCAGTCCTTCTTCGCACTCGGCCAGAGCGAGGTGTTTATCGCCCGGTTGCTCGGCCCGCTGCTGGCGGTTGGGCTGGCGATAACCGGTGCGCTGGCGGTGATGTGTATGGCTAAAGTCTACGGCGTGACCTTCCTGGGTGCACCGCGCACGCGTGAGGCCGAAAACGCCTGCTGTGCGCCGGCATTGATGGGGGCGAGCGTTGTCGCGCTGGCGCTGTGCTGCATCGCAGGCGGGGTAGCCGCCCCGTGGCTTCTGCCGCTGTTGGGTAACGCCATTCCTCTGCCGCTCACCACGGCGCATACCACGGTGTCCCAGCCGATGATTGCGCTGCTGCTGATTGCCGCGCCGCTGCTGCCGTTCGTGCTGATGCTGTTCTTCAGACGCGACCGCCTCTCCTCTCGATCACGCGGTACCGCCTGGGCTTGCGGTTACGCACACGAGCAATCCATGGTGATCACAGCGCACGGCTTTGCCATGCCGGTCAAAGAGAACTTTGCCGCGGTGCTGAAACTGCGGGACTGGCTTAACCCGGTGGGGTGGGTGCCGGGCTGGCAGAGCGCTGCCGTGCCCGTGCTGTTCCGCCGACTGGCGTTGATCGAGCTGGCGGTACTGGTTGTGATTGTGATTTCACGAGGAGCCTGACATGAGTCTGTTACTGGCAATACTTCAGGCGCTGGTGCTATTTGCCATGGCGCCGTTGCTCTCCGGGGTGAGCCGCGTGGCGCGTGCCCGGATGCATAACCGTCGCGGGCCTGGTGTACTCCAGGAGTACCGTGATTTGTTCAAGCTGATGGGACGTCAGAGCGTTTCCCCGGATGCGGCAGGATGGGTCTTTCGCCTGACACCGTTTGTGCTGGCTGGCGTCATGCTCACCATCGCCACGGCGTTACCGGTCGTCACCGTCGGGTCGCCGCTGCCGGTGCTGGGCGATCTCATTACGCTTATCTACCTCTTCGCCATCGCGCGTTTCTTCTTCGCGATTGCCGGCCTCGATACCGGCAGCCCGTTTACCGGGATTGGTGCCAGCCGCGAGGCCATGCTCGGCGTGCTGGTTGAGCCGATCCTGCTGCTCGGCCTGTGGGTCGCTGCGCAGGTCGCGGGGTCAACCCATATCAGCTTTATCACTCATACCGTGTATCACTGGCCCGTGGACCGTTCCCTTCCGTTGCTTTTGGCGCTCTGCGCCTGCGCATTCGCGACGTTTATCGAGATGGGCAAACTGCCGTTCGACCTCGCGGAAGCGGAGCAGGAGCTGCAGGAAGGTCCGTTGACTGAATACAGCGGTTACGGCTTTGCGGTGCTGAAGTGGGGCATCAGCCTCAAACAGCTGGTGGTGCTGCAGATGTTTGTCGGTGTCTTCTTCCCGTGGGGGCAGATGACGCACTTTTCCGCGGCCGGTCTGGTGCTGGCGGTGGTCGTTGCCGCGCTCAAGCTACTTGTCGGCGTGCTGGTGATTGCCCTGTTTGAGAACAGCATGGCGCGTCTGCGTTTTGTGGCGACGTCGCGCATCACCTGGGCCGGTTTTGGTTTTGCATTTTTAGCGTTCGTCTCCATGCTGGTGGCGTGATTAAAGAGAGTTTTTATGTCTGAAGAAAAGAAAGGTCAGCAGTATCTCGCCGCGTTGCACCAGGCCTTCCCGGGCGTGGTGCTGGAGGCGTCCTGGCAAACCAAAGACCAGATAACGGTGACCGTGAAAGTGAACTACCTGCCGGAAGTGATGGAGTTTCTTTACTACCAGCAGGGTGGCTGGCTGTCGGTGTTGTTCGGCAACGACGAGCGTCAGCTGTGCGGAAACTATGCGGTTTACTACGTGATGTCGATGGAGCAGGGCGAGAAGTGCTGGCTCACCGTGCGTGTCGAAGTGGATCCCAACAAACCGGAATACCCGTCTGTCACCCCGCGCGTGCCCGCCGCCGTCTGGGGCGAGCGCGAAGTACGCGATATGTATGGTCTGGTCCCGGTTGGGCTTCCGGATGAGCGCCGTCTGGTACTGCCGGACGACTGGCCAGACGAACTCTATCCCCTGCGTAAAGACAGCATGGATTACCGTCAGCGTCCGGCTCCGACCACCGACAGCGAGACTTACGCGTTCATCAATGAGCTCGGCAGCAAAAAGAACAACGTGGTGCCGATAGGCCCGCTGCACGTCACGTCTGACGAGCCGGGCCACTTCCGCCTGTTTGTCGACGGCGAGAATATTATTGATGCCGACTACCGCCTGTTCTACGTCCATCGCGGGATGGAAAAGCTGGCGGAAACCCGGATGGGATATAACGAAGTGACGTTCCTCTCTGACCGCGTGTGCGGCATCTGCGGGTTTGCCCACAGTACCGCCTACACCACCTCGGTGGAGAACGGCATGGGGATTGTGGTGCCGGAACGCGCGCAGATGGTCCGCGCCATCCTGCTGGAAGTGGAGCGTCTGCACTCGCACCTGCTGAACCTCGGTCTGGCCTGTCACTTTGTCGGTTTTGACTCCGGCTTTATGCAGTTTTTCCGCGTACGTGAAGCCTCCATGAAGATGGCGGAGATCCTGACCGGGGCGCGTAAAACATACGGTCTGAACCTGATCGGCGGGATTCGTCGCGATCTACTGAAAGATGACATGATCCAGACCCGCCAGCTGGCGCAGCAGATGCGTCGCGACGTTCAGGAGCTGGTGGATATGCTGCTCAGCACGCCGAACATTGAGCAGCGTACCGTCGGTATTGGCCGGCTGGATCCGCAAATCGCCCGCGATTTCAGTAACGTTGGCCCCATGGTTCGTGCCAGCGGCCACGCCCGCGATACCCGCGCCGATCATCCGTTCGTCGGCTATGGCCTGCTGCCTATGACCGTGCACAGCGAGCAGGGCTGCGACGTTATTTCGCGTCTGAAGGTGCGTATCAACGAGGTCTTCACCGCGCTGAACATGATCGACTTCGGTCTGGATAATCTGCCGGGCGGTCCGCTGATGGTCGAGGGCTTCACCTACATTCCAAACCGCTTCGCGCTGGGGTTTGCCGAAGCCCCGCGTGGAGACGATATCCACTGGAGCATGACCGGTGACAACCAGAAGCTCTACCGCTGGCGCTGCCGCGCGGCAACCTACGCCAACTGGCCAACCCTGCGCTACATGCTGCGCGGCAATACGGTATCCGATGCGCCGCTGATCATTGGCAGCCTCGATCCGTGCTACTCCTGCACCGACCGCATGACGGTGGTGGATGTGCGCAAGAAGAAAAGCCAGGTGGTGCCGTACAAAGAGCTGGAGCGCTACAGCATCGAGCGTAAGAACTCGCCGTTGAAATAGGGGATTTTGTGCTGGCTGATGCCCTCACCCTGACCCTCTTTTGATGAGAGATCCGGGGTGCGGAGCACAGGCAGCACATAAGCAGGAGTCAACATGTTTACCTTCATCAAAAAAGTGATCAAAACCGGGACGGTGACCAGTCGCTATCCGCTGGAGCCGATGCCGGTCGATAAAAACTTTCGCGGCAAGCCGGAGCACAACCCGCAACAGTGCATCGGTTGTGCTGCCTGCGTTAACGCCTGCCCGTCAAATGCCCTGACGGTGGAAACCGATCTGAAAACGGGCGAGCTGGCCTGGCAATTCAACCTCGGGCGCTGCATTTTCTGCGGCCGCTGCGAGGAGGTTTGCCCGACGGTGGCGATCCGTCTTTCGCAGGAGTACGAGCTGGCGGTCTGGAAGAAAGAGGATTTTCTGCAGCAGTCGCGTTTCGCGCTCTGCAACTGCCGTGTCTGCAAACGCCCGTTTGCCGTACAAAAAGAGATCGACTACGCCATCGCGCTGTTGCAGCACAACGGTGATGCCCGCGCGGAGCATCATCGCGAAAGCTTTGAAACCTGCCCGGACTGCAAACGGCAGAAATGCCTGCTGCCGTCGGACCGCATCGATATTACCCGTCATATGAGAGAGGCCAGCTGATGGAAAACCTGATCGGCCCACGCGACGCTAACGGCATTCCGGTGCCGATGACGGTGGAGGAATCCATCGCCAGCATGAAGGCCTCGCTGCTGAAAAACATTAAACGTTCGGCCTATGTGTACCGCGTGGACTGCGGCGGCTGCAACGGCTGTGAGATTGAGATCTTTGCCACGCTGTCGCCCCTGTTCGACGCCGAACGCTTCGGTATTAAAGTGGTGCCTTCGCCGCGTCATGCGGACATTTTGCTGTTTACCGGTGCCGTTACCCGTGCCATGAGATCGCCAGCATTACGTGCCTGGCAGTCCGCACCGGATCCAAAAATCTGTATCTCTTACGGTGCCTGCGGCAACAGCGGCGGCATCTTCCATGACCTGTACTGCGTCTGGGGTGGCACCGATAAAATTGTTCCGGTGGATGTCTACATTCCCGGTTGTCCGCCAACGCCTGCGGCCACGCTGTACGGTTTTGCCATGGCGCTCGGGCTGCTGGAACAGAAAATACATGCCCGTGAACCGGGTGAACGCGACAACCAGGCTGCCGCAATTCTGCACCCGGATATGGTGCAGCCGCTGCGCGTGAAGGTCGATCGCACGGCGCGCCGGCTCGCGGGGTATCGCTATGGTCGCCAGATTGCCGACGATTATCTGCGTCTGCTGAGCCAGGGCGATCATCAGGTCACGCGCTGGCTGGAGGCGGAAAACGATCCCCGTCTTAATGAGATCGTCGCGAACCTGAATCAGGTGGTGGAAGAGGCGCGTATCCGATGAGTGAAACGGTGGTGTTCAGTCAGCTGAGCCGTAAGTTTATTGATGAGAACGATGCCACGCCGGATGCGGCGCAGCAGGTGGTCTATTACAGCCTGGCCATTGGGCATCACCTCGGGGTGATAGATTGTCTCGAAACGGCATTAAGCTGCCCGTGGCCTGACTATCTGGCGTGGATCGCCACGCTGGCGGAGGGCAGTACGGCGCGCCGCAAAATGGAAGGCGTGCCGAAGTACGGTGAGATCGTTATCGACGCCAACCACATTGCGATGCTCGCCAGTGCTTTCGACGCCGCGCTGAGCGTGCAAACCCCGCAGCAGCAGGCCTGGAGCAAAATTTTGCTCAGCATGCTGCATGATATTCATCAGGAGAGTGCCATCTACCTGATGGTGAGGAGATTACGTGACTGATGTTTTACTGTGTGTCGGCAACAGCATGATGGGCGACGACGGCGCGGGCCCGCTGCTTGCACAAATGTGTGCCGCGCATCCGCAGGGTGAATGGGTGGTTATTGACGGCGGCAGCGCACCGGAAAACGATGTGGTGGCGATCCGTGAGCTGCGCCCGGACAGGCTGCTGATTGTGGATGCAACCGATATGGGACTTAATCCGGGTGAAACCCGCCTGATTGATCCGGATGACATCGCCGAGATGTTTATGATGACCACCCACAATATGCCGCTGAACTATCTGGTCGATCAGATTAAAGACGACGTGGGTGAGGTTTTGTTTCTGGGCATTCAGCCGGACATCGTTGGGTTTTATTATCCGATGACGCCGCCGGTGAAAGAGGCCGTCGAAGAGGTTTATTCCCGGCTTGCCGGATGGCGTGGGGACGGCGGTTTTTCCCGACTATGAGCAGTGCCGGGTGGTGGTAGCTTCCACCCGGCCTGGACACCTCCTCGCCCGCATCCTGTGGGAGAGGGCGGGGGAGAGAGCAACAGGCTACGCCAGATCCGCGCCGTTACTTGCAATGACCTTCTTATACCACCAGAACGATTTCTTACGCGTTCTGTCCAGCGTACCGTTGCCCGCGTCGTCGCGGTCAACATAGACAAACCCGTAGCGTTTGCTCATCTCGCCTGTGGATGCGGCCACCAGGTCAATGCAGCCCCAGGTGGTGTAGCCCATCAGCGGCACACCGTCTTCTATGGCATCGCCCATCGCACGAATATGTTCGCGCAGGTAGCTGATACGGTAGTCGTCATTAATCTCACCGTGTTCATCCATGACGTCTTTCGCGCCGAGGCCGTTTTCCACCAGGAACAGCGGCTTCTGATAGCGGTCGTACATCATGTTCATGGTGATGCGCAGCCCCAGTGGGTCGATCCCCCAGCCCCATTCGCTGACCTGGATGTGCGGGTTGCGCAAGGATTTCACGATATTCGCCGCATTGGTATTACTGGCGTTCATGTCCGCCGACGCGCAACGCGAGGCGTAATAGCTGAACGACACAAAATCGACGGTGTTTTTCAGCAGTTCATCGTCGCCAGGGTCTTTGACAATCACCACCCCTTTTTCGCGGAACACGCGGGCAGAATAGGCCGGGTAGCTGCCGCGCGCCTGCACGTCGATAAAGAACAGGTTTTCGCGGTCTTTCTCCAGCGCCATCCACACGTCTTCCGGTTTGCAGGAGTAGGGGTAGAAGTTGCCGCCGGCCAGCATACAGCCGACCTGGTTTTCCGGGTTCACCTCATGGGCGATTTTGGTCGCCAGGGCGCTTGCCACCAGTTCGTGATGCGCGGCCTGATATTTCACCTGATCTTCGTTCTCACCCTCTTCAAACACCAGCCCCGCGCCGGAGAACGGGCTGTGCAGCATGATGTTGATTTCGTTGAAGGTGAGCCAGTACTTCACCAGACCGTTAAATTCTTCGAAACAGGTACGGGCATAGCGGGCAAAGAAATCGACCATCTTGCGGTTGCGCCAGGATCCATACTCCGTGACCAGATGCATTGGTACGTCGAAATGGCACAGGGTGACCAACGGTTCGATGTTGTATTTTTTGCACTCTTCGAACACTGCGCGGTAGAAGGCAATCCCCTCTTTATTGGGCAGTGGCTCATCGCCGTTCGGGTAGAGGCGGCTCCAGGCAATCGAGGTACGAAATACCGTAAAGCCCATCTCCGCCATCAGGGCGATGTCTTCTTTGTAGCGATGGTAAAAATCAATCGCCTCGTGGCTCGGGTAAAACTCGTCGTCACGCAACGTAAAACGTTTTTCCTTACCGACCTTCACCGCCAGACGATTCGCGCCGTGGGGGATCATATCGACCGTCGTCAGTCCTTTGCCGCCTTCACGGTAAGCCCCTTCACTCTGGTTGGCGGCAAGCGCGCCGCCCCATAAAAATCCTTGTGGAAAAACAGACATCTTTACCTCGCTATAAATTTAGACTTGTGCTGCTTTGGCCTGAACCGGGGCGCTCTGCAGGGCGCGTGCTTTCTCAGCCTCGTCTTCGACCGGGATATCTTCAAAACCTAAAATCAGGGTCAGAACAAACGAGAGCACAACCGCCAGTGCCATGACTCCGAATACCCAGACGATGGTCATCGGGTTGGCCGGATCGAAGAACTGTACGCTGGTAAACAGCCCCGGCGCCGCCATTGAATGGCTGGCAAGACCGGCTATGCCAGCCACTGCCCCGCAGATGAAGCCGCTGATAAGGCTCGCAATCAGCGGGCGTTTCAGACGTACCGCCACACCATAGAGGGCAGGTTCTGAAATGCCTGCCATGATGGCAGAAGCCGCTGCCGCCAGCGCCGTCTGGCGCAGTTCCGGGTTTTTCGTTTTCCACGCCACCGCCAGCGATGAACCGCCGAGCGACAGGTTGGCTCCGATTTCCGACGGCATAACCATTCCCTCTTTGCCCGTCTCGGCAATGGTCTGAATGATCGTCGGCGTAAATACGCGGTGCATCCCGGTCATCACCAGCAGCGGCCAGAGGGCGCCCATAATGGCCACGGAGAGCCAGCCCAGATAGCCGTGAATAGTGTAGACCAGCGCTGAAATCGCGCTCCCGATCCAGATCCCGAGCGGCCCTATCAGCACAATGGCGAGCGGGGCGGCAATCAGAACGATCAGCATCGGTTTAAGGAAGTTTTTCGTGACCGCCGGCGTAATACGATCAACCCAGCGTTCGATGTACGACAGGCACCAGGTCATCACCAGCGCCGGGATGACCGTGTAGGTGTATTTCACTGCCGTCACCGGAATAAAGGCGAATTCAACGTGCTCGCCCTGTGCGGCTTTCGCCATCAGTTCGATAAAGCCTGGGTGTACCAGCACGCCCGCGATGGCAATCGCCAGCGACATGTTGGTTTTGAATTTCACTGCGGCAGAGGCGGCGACCATCAGCGGCAGGAAGAAGAACGCGCCATCGCCAATCAGCGTCAGAAGGGTGAGCGTCGGTGCCCCTTTTTCCAGCGCGCCGGTCATCTCCAGGATCATTGCCAGCAGTTTGACCATTGAACCGCCGATGATCGCCGGGATCAGCGGTGACATGGTGCCGATCAGCGCATCGAGGATCCCGGCACCGATGCGGCGCAGGGGCATTTTTTGCGGGCCTTCCGGTACGGCAGGCTGCAGGTCGGTGGGCAGCAGGCTTACCACTTCGCGGTAGGCCTGAGACACGGTGTTGCCAATGATCACCTGGCACTGGTTGTCGTTGCGGACCACGCCGAGCACGCCGTTAATGCTTTTCAGGCGCGGGGCATCGGTGAGGCTTTCGTCTTTGAGGACGAAACGCAGTCGCGTCATGCAGTGGGTGACGGCGACGATGTTGTCTCTGCCGCCGAGCGCGCTGACAACGTCATTCGCCAGCGCAGCGTAATTTTTGGCCATCGGATGTAATCCTGTTATCGTTGTGAGAAATGTAGGAAACCGGTTCCACACAATCATCAATAGTTTCTTTGAATGAAACAAGATCACATTTTGTACATTTTTTCATTTCGTGATGATGATCACCTGGAGGGATAAAAAGCGTGATATCGCCGCTGCGACAATTTTTCTGCAGTGCAGTACACTGCGCCCTGGTAGTTTCAAACGGAAGATAACGATGACCACGATGCTTGAAGTCGCGAAGCGGGCAGGCGTTTCGAAAGCGACGGTTTCCAGGGTATTGTCGGGCAATGGCTACGTCAGCCAGGAGACCAAAGACCGGGTGTTTCAGGCGATTGAAGAGAGCGGCTATCGCCCGAATTTGCTAGCACGAAATCTGGCGACCAAACGTACCCAGACGCTGGGTCTGGTGGTCACCAACACCCTTTATCACGGCGTCTATTTTAGCGAACTGCTCTTTCACGCCGCCCGCATGACGGAAGAGAAAGGGCGGCAGCTGATCCTGGCGGACGGTAAGCACAGTGCGGATGAAGAGCGCGAGGCCATTCAGTATTTGCTCGATATGCGCTGTGACGCGGTGATCATTTACCCGCGTTTCCTGAGCGTGGATGAGATGGACGACATCATTGAGAAATGCGAACAGCCGATTATGGTCCTCAACCGCCGCTTACGGAAAAACAGCAGTCACAGCGTCTGGTCAGATCATAAAGCCTCCTGCCAGGACGCCGTGTCGCAGCTGATTCAGAAAGGGCACCGGGAGATTGCGTTTATCACCGGTTCGCTGGATTCCCCCACGGGCGTTGAGCGTCTCTCGGGCTACAAAGACGCCCTGGCACAACACCAGATCCCGCTTCGCCCGTCGCTGATTGCGCAGGGGAAATGGAACCCGGCCAGCGGTGCGGCGGCGGTGTCTGAGCTGCTTTCGCGCGGTGAAACCTTTTCGGCGCTGGTGGCGAGTAATGACGATATGGCGATTGGTGCCATGAAACAGCTGCACGATCGCGGGATCGCCACCCCGGATGCCGTGTCGGTGATTGGCTTTGACGATGTTGCCATCGCCCCCTACATCGTCCCCTCGCTCTCCAGCGTGCGCATTCCGGTGACGGAGATGATCAAAGAGACCATTAGCCGCCTGATCTTCCTGCTGGATGGCGGTGAGTTTAAGTACCAGCAAACCTTCTCCGGCGAGCTTATCCTGCGTGACTCGGTCATTGACGGGCCTCACCGCTGATGTCGACAGCTGTCATCGTCAGAAGTGACGATGACAGCCCTGCTGTCATTTTATAAACTGCATAAAATCAACAGGTTAATAATTGGCACGGTTTATGTATATCTCCGCGCAGGACTGTAATGCTGGAGAAGCAGATGAACCGTTTTATTATGGCCGATGCCAGTAAATGCATTGGCTGCCGTACCTGTGAAGTGGCGTGTGTGGTTTCCCATCAGGCGGAGCAGGATTGCGCATCGCTCACCCCTGATACCTTTTTACCGCGGATCCACGTCATTAAAGGCGTGAATATCTCCACTGCCGCTATCTGTCGCCAGTGTGAGGATGCGCCGTGCGCTAACGTCTGCCCAAACGGGGCCATCAAACGTGAGAAAGGATTCGTGCATGTGATGCAGGAGCGCTGCATCGGCTGCAAAACCTGTGTGGTTGCCTGCCCGTACGGTGCGATGGAAGTCGTGGTGCGTCCGGTTGTGCGCAACAGCGGCATGGGGCTGAGCGTGCGCGCGGAAAAAGCGGAAGCCAATAAATGCGACCTCTGCTACCACCGTGATGCCGGCCCGGCCTGTATGGAAGCCTGCCCGACGCACGCCCTGGTCTGCGTGGATCGCGACAAGCTTGAGCAGATGAGCGCGGAAAAACGTCGTCGTGCCGCGTTCGACACGTCATCATCACTGCTGTTTTAAGTCGCGATGGGCGATAACGGCGTACAGTTGCGGGTGCGCGGCAAGGTGCAGGGGGTAGGGTTTCGTCCCTTCGTCTGGCAGCTGGCGCATCAGCTACAGCTGACGGGTGACGTTTGTAATGACGGAGAGGGCGTGCTGGTGCGTCTCGCGGGTAATGGGGGGGCCTTTACCGCGAGGCTGCATCAGGACTGCCCACCGCTGGCACGTATCGATGCTGTCGACAGCCAGCCGTTTACCTGGGCAACGGTGCCGCAGGCGTTCACCATTCGCCATAGCGCGGGCGGAGCGATGGACACCCAGATTGTGCCGGATGCCGCTACCTGCCCGGCGTGCCTGGCTGAAATGCGCGATCCCCGAGCGCGGCGTTATCGCTATCCCTTTATCAACTGTACCCATTGCGGTCCCCGTTTTACCATCATTCGCGCCATGCCCTATGACCGCCCGGCCACGTCAATGGCGGCATTTCCCCTCTGTGAGCCGTGTGAAACCGAGTACCGCAATCCCGCTGACCGCCGTTTTCACGCGCAGCCGGTAGCCTGTCCGGATTGCGGACCTGAGCTGGAATGGCGCGCGGGCGAGACCGTTGCCACCCGCGAGTCTGCGCTGAGTGCGGCGGTCCACATGCTCAAACATGGCGGGATTGTCGCCATCAAAGGGCTGGGCGGTTTTCACCTTGCCTGTGACGCATCCAACGCGCAGGCGGTGGCAACCCTGCGGGCGCGCAAACAGCGCCCGATGAAGCCACTGGCGGTCATGATCCCGCAGGCGGAGGGACTGCCGGAATCAGTGCAAACGCTGCTGCGCTCGCCTGCAGCGCCCATCGTGCTCACGCCAAAAGCATGGTGTCCTCCGCTTCCTGACGCGATCGCGCCAGGGCTGGACACCGTTGGCCTGATGCTGCCCGCTAACCCGCTACAGCATGTGCTGATGATGGACTGTCAGCGCGCACTGGTGATGACCTCCGGCAACCTCAGCGGGCGTCCGCCGGCCATCACCTGCCAGCAGGCACTGGATGAACTGGGCGACATCGCTGACGGATTCCTGCTGCACAACCGCGACATCCTGCAGCGTATGGATGATTCCGTGGTGGATCAGGACGGTATGATGCTGCGCCGCGCGCGCGGTTTTGTGCCGGATGCCATCACGCTGCCCGCCGGTTTCAGCGCTGTCCCGGCGATGGTGTGCACCGGTGCTGATATGAAAAATACCTTCTGTCTGGTGCGCGGTAACCAGGCGGTACTGAGTCAGCACTTTGGCGATCTGAGTGACGACGGTGTCGAGGCCCAGTGGCGTTCGGCGCTGTCGATGATGCAGCAGATCTATGCGTTTCAGCCGCAGCGCGTGGTATGCGACGCCCATCCGGGCTATCACGCTCGACAGTGGGCGCAAGCCCAGGCTTTGCCGATCGACACCGTGCTTCACCACCACGCTCACGCGGCGGCATGCATGGCAGAAAACGGCTGGCCGCTTGAGGGCGGAGATGTCATTGCCCTGACGCTGGATGGGATCGGTATGGGTGAAAACGGCGCGCTGTGGGGCGGAGAGTGCCTGCGGGTAAACTATCTCGACTGCGAACGTCTGGGCGGTCTACCTGCGGTTGCGCTGCCGGGCGGAGACAGGGCTGCCATGCAGCCGTGGCGCAATTTACTTGCCCACTGCCTGGCGTTTGTGCCGGACTGGCAGCAGTACCCGGAAACGCGTGACGTTCAGCGGCAAAACTGGCCGCTGCTGGCTACGGCCATTCAGCGCGGTTTAAACGCGCCGCTGGCCTCATCCTGCGGCCGTTTGTTCGACGCGGTGGCCTGCGCGCTCGGCATCACGTCAGAAACCCAGAGCTATGAAGGTGAGGCCGCCTGCCGGCTTGAAGCGCTGGCCGCGCAGTGCCACGACGTTCAACATCCGGTTACGCTTCAGGCTGATAACCTTACGCGCTTCTGGCAACAGTGGCTGAACTGGCAGGCGGAACCCTGCGAGCGGGCATGGGCGTTTCACGATGCGCTGGCGAAAGGGCTGGCGGAGCTTGTCACCTCCCATACCCGGCGACTGGGGCTTTCCACCGTATGCTTCAGCGGCGGCGTGTTACATAACCGTCTGCTGCGCGCGCGACTGCGCCATTACCTCTCAGACTTCACGCTGCTTTTTCCTCATCATCTGCCGTCAGGTGACGGCGCTATCTCCTTCGGGCAGGCGGTGGTTGCTGCCGCCCGGTCATGTTCACAAAGGATGTAAAATGTTACGACTCTTACGCAATGAACCCCGCGCGGCGTTTCTGCTGCTGGCTCTGGTAATGGCTAATCTTCTGGCATGGGGCTGGGCATGGCAAACCTTCAGCGGCAGTACGGCGCTGATGGCCGCCAGCCTGCTGGCCTGGTGTTATGGACTCCGTCATGCGGTGGATGCCGACCACATCGCGGCCATTGATACCGTCACGCGTAAGATGATGCAGCAGGGTAAACGCCCTTCCGGCGTGGGGGCATGGTTCTCTCTGGGACACTCCACCATTGTGGTGCTGGCCTCCATTGCCATTGCGGCCACCGCCACGGCGTTTCAGAAGAATATGGCATGGTTTCATGAAACCGGCAGCCTGATTGGCACCGCCGTTTCTGCAACGTTTCTGCTGGCGATGGCGCTGGTCAATCTGGTGATTTTGCGCGGCGTTTGGCGTAATTTTCAGGCGCTGAAGAACGGTCAGGTCACGCGTGACGATATCCCGCTTCCGGCATCAGGCGGAGTCATGAACTGGCTGTTTGGCGCAACGTTCCGCCTGGTGAACAAGAGCTGGCAGATGTACCTGGTCGGTTTCCTGTTTGGTCTGGGGTTTGATACCGCGACGGAAATCGGTGTGCTTGGGATTTCAGCCGCCAGCGCGTCAAACGGGATGTCAGTCTGGTCCATCATGATCTTCCCGGCGCTGTTTGCCAGCGGTATGGCGCTGGTCGATACCCTCGACAATCTGCTGATGGTCGGCGCTTACGGCTGGGCGTTTAATAAGCCGCAGCGCAAGCTTTACTACAACATGACCATCACCGGTACCTCTGTGGTGGTGGCGCTGTTTATCGGCGGGCTGGAAGCTCTGGGTCTGTTGATGGATAAATTTGCCCTCAGCGGAGGCCTCTGGGATCGCATTGGCGCAGTTAATGACAACCTCGGTAACGCCGGGTTCGTGGTGGTCGGGCTGTTCGTTGCCTGCTGGCTGATTTCCATGATCAACTATCGCTGGCGCGGCTACGATGCGCTTGTCGTGCGCTCCTGACGCGGCGTCTGAACATCATTGTCGTTATCTGGCTAAACGACGTTGAAAAAAAAGCCCCGGGACATCGGGGCTGTGGACCATAAAATCCAAAGGTTACGTTAGCGTGGCAGGCGAATCAGCGTTAAGCGGGTAATGATTTCAGCAGAGCGAAAGCCTCTTTCATCCGGTCTTCGCTCACCACAAAGGCACGCATTTGTCCTTCGCTGTCGCACCCACGAGCCACCATTCCCTGAGGTTCAATGGTGAGTTGCCAGTGCAGATCCGGACGCTCGGTTTCGCCTGCCAGGTGCAGCGGGAGCGCCGGCGTTTTTACTTTTACCAGCATGGCGGGTAATTTCAGTGGCGCACTGCCGCCAGACAGGTTTTTCGCCAGGTACATCGCGCTCAGTTGAATGGGCTGCAGGAAGGGCAGGACCTGTCCGTTAATTTCAGCGCAGTCACCCAGGGCGTAAATATCGGGCTGCGTGGTTTGCAGGTAGCTGTCTACCTTCACGCCACGACCTGTTTCCGCGCCGGCGCGATGCGCCAGCGCCGTTTCCGGACGCAGGCCCGTGGCGGCAACCACCACATCCACCTCAACGCTGCGGCTGCGGTCGAGCGTTGCATGAATCCCACTCCCGGTTTTCTTCAGGCTTTGCAGCTGGGATTTCAGCAGCAGATGTACGCCCATATCGGTCAGACGATGCTGTAAGCGACTACTTACTTCTGCGGGCATCAGCGCCGACAAAATGCTTGCCGCATGGTCGACCAGGGTGACGGTTTTGCCCGCCCGGCTAAAATCCATCGCCAGCTCTGTGCCAATCAACCCTGCGCCGACAATCATCACCCGCTTCGCGTCACGCAGCAGGGTTTCACTGGCCTGATACGCCTGCTGGCTGTTGAGGGTGATCATCAGTTCCCGGCCTTCCACCGGCGGCACAAAAGCAGACGCCCCTGTCGCCAGTACCAGCTTGTCGTATTGCCAGGTTTTGTCTTTTGCTTTCACCACATGGGCGGCGGCGTCGATATCGGTTATCCAGGTGTGCGGAAATAACCGCAGACTAAACTGTTCCGCGAACGCCCCCGCGGTCTGGCGGGTGAGGTCTTCGGCTCGCTGATTCTGGCTGATAACGTGGCTTAAATCAGGCTTGTTGTACTCGTCCATGCTGTCGGCGGCAATGAGCGTCAACGGCACGCTGGCGTCTTGTTTGCGAATGTTTTTCACCAGCTGGCGGGCGGCAAAGCCCGAGCCGATGATAACGATACCGTGGTTCATTGTGCCTCCGTCGCCAGTTCGTCAAAGACCTCTTTTCCCAGGGAACATTCCGGGCAGAGGAAATTGTCCGGCACGTCGCACCAGGGTGTACCGGGGGCAACATCCTGCAGCGGCTCGCCCTGTGCCGGGTCGTAAATCCACTGGCAGACGCTGCACTGCATGCGAGGGCCAACGTCAGCGACCGCTGCGGCGCAGGCTTGTTGCGGCGCGGGGTTTTTGGCGTTCATGTCGGGGAGCGGCGCGAGCGCCCACTGACGCGCAATGTCACGGCCATGCTGGCGGCACAATTCAAGCGCGTCGATGTCCGGACGCCATTTCGCCTTCAGGCTCATGGACATCTCAAAACCGGCATCCTGCAAACGCGTGGAGAGCCGGTCTACTGCGCCGCCGCTCCAGCCGTGGGAGCCAAATGCGCTGGCCCGTTTATTACGAAAGCGCAGGCCGGTCATCTCTTCCACAAGGCCCGCAATTTTCGGCATCATCACGTTGTTCATCGTGGAGGTGCCCACCAGCACGCCCTTGGAGCGGAAGACGTTGGTCAGGATCTCGTTTTTATCGCTACGCGCCACGTTGAAGATTTTCACCGCCACGTTCGGGTCGACTTCGTTAATACCCTGCGCAATGGCGTCCGCCATCATGCGGGTGTTATTAGACATGGTGTCGTAGAAAAGCGTGATACGGTCTTCCTGATAATCCGCGGCCCATTTGAGGTACAGCTCCACGATCTGGGTGGGGTTTTCGCGCCACACCACGCCGTGAGAGGTGGCAATCATATCCACGGGCAGGTTAAAGCCGAGGATTTCGGTGATTTTTGGCGTCACCAGACGGCTGAACGGCGTCAGGATATTGGCGTAGTAGCGCTGACATTGTTCGAATAGCTCGGTTTGATCCACTTCATCGTTGAACAGGCGCTCGTCACAATAGTGCTGGCCGAAGGCATCGTTGCTGAACAGCACCGCATCGCCGGTCATGTAGGTCATCATACTGTCTGGCCAGTGCAGCATCGGGGTTTCAACGAAGATCAGCTGTTTGCCGTTGCCGATATCCAGCGTGTCGCCGGTTTTGACGGTGTGGAAATTCCACTCCGGGTGGTGGTGATGGCCGTTAATCGAGTCGATGGCGTTGGTGGTGCAGTAAATCGGGGTGTCGGGAATGCAGGACATTAACTCGGTCAGCGCCCCGGCATGATCCTCTTCCGCATGGTTAATGATGATGTAGTCGATATCCGCAAGATCGATTTCGCTGCGCAGATTTTGCACGAACTCCCGGCTGAATTTGTGATCGACGGTATCGATGAGCACGTTTTTGCCTTCACGGATGAGATAGCTGTTATAGCTGCTGCCGCACAGCGTTTTGTACTCCGTTCCGTGGAAGTCACGCACTTCCCAGTCACGTTGGCCAACCCAATGAATGTTATTTTTAACCAGAATAGACATAGCAACCTCAATTAATACGGCGTTTTTCAAATAAGATGACTAGTCTTTATCAAGTTGCGTGCCAGTTTTTCATGTTGCTGTTTTTTATGGTTTTTAAATTTTATTACTCGTAATGGGTAGTCAATATGACTATCTGATTTATGGTCATTGTGACAATATGAATGGTCAAAATGACAGTGAGGCGCAGATGAGCTTTTCCGTGGACGTACTGGCAAAAATTGCCATTGAACTGCAAACCGGTATCGGTCATCAGGACCGTTTTCAGCGGCTGATTTCGACGCTGCGCCACGTGCTGGCGTGCGATGCGTCGGCACTGCTGCGCTACGACGCCCGGCAGTTTATTCCGCTGGCTATCGACGGGCTGGCGCAGGACGTTCTTGGGCGACGCTTCTCCCTGGAAGGCCATCCGCGTCTGGAAACCATCGCGCGGGCCGGTGACGTGGTGCGCTTTCCGGCGGACAGTGATTTGCCCGACCCTTACGACGGGCTGATCCCGGGGCAGGAGAGCCTGAAAGTTCATGCCTGTATCGGTCTGCCGCTGTTTGCCGGACAAAACCTGATTGGGGCATTAACCCTCGACGGCCTGTCGCCGGATCAGTTCGACACCTTTAGCGATGAAGAGCTGCGGCTGATTGCCGCGCTGGCCGCCGGTGCGCTGAATAACGCGCTACTGATCGAACAGCTGGAGAGCCAGAACATCCTTCCCGGCAGCCCGTCGGCGTTTGAACCGGTGGCACACACGGAGATGATTGGGCTGTCACCGGGGATGGTACAGCTTAAAAAAGAGATCGATATCGTGGCGGCCTCGGATTTAAATGTGCTGATTTTCGGGGAAACCGGCACCGGTAAAGAGCTGGTGGCGAAGGGCATCCACGAAGCCTCGCCGCGCGCGGTCAACCCGCTGGTGTACCTCAATTGCGCCGCGCTGCCGGAAAGCGTGGCGGAAAGTGAGCTGTTTGGTCACGTCAAAGGGGCGTTTACCGGGGCGATCAGCAACCGCAGCGGCAAATTTGAAATGGCGGATAACGGCACGTTGTTCCTCGATGAAATTGGCGAACTGTCGCTGTCGCTTCAGGCCAAACTGCTGCGCGTCCTGCAGTACGGCGATATTCAGCGCGTCGGCGACGATCGCAGCCTGAGAGTCAACGTGCGTGTGCTGGCGGCAACCAACCGTGACCTGCGCGAAGAGGTGTTAGCCGGGAATTTCCGCTCTGACCTGTACCATCGTCTGAGCGTGTTTCCGCTTACCGTGCCGCCGCTACGCGAGCGCGGCGACGATGTGGTGCTGCTGGCGGGGTTTTTCTGCGAGCAATGCCGGTTACGAATGGGGCTTTCCCGCGTGGTATTAAGCCCCGGCGCGCGAGCCCATCTGATGCGCTACGGCTGGCCGGGTAACGTGCGCGAACTGGAACATGCGATTCACCGCGCCGTGGTGCTGGCGCGGGCGACACGTTCGGGAGATGAGGTGGTGATCCACGCGCGGCATTTCGCATTGCACGATGACACCGCTTCGTTCGTTACGCCTGCCGCGCCGGAAATGGCCCATGAGAACCTGCGGGAAGCAACAGAAGCGTTTCAGCGTCAGACGATCGCCCGCGCGCTGGAGCAGAATAACCGCAGCTGGGCGGCGTGCGCGCGAGCGCTGGAAATGGACGTCGCCAACCTGCACCGGCTGGCGAAACGTCTGGGACTCAAAGGTTAAATAATCCCGGCCTGGTAGAAATCCTGCAGGTTGATGGCGCCGCACAGCGTGCCGTGCTCATCCACCACCGGCGCGGCGGTGATTTTGCGTTTCATCAGCACCTCTTTGGCTTCGATGGCGCGGCTCTCGGCGTTCAGGGTCAGCCCGCCCCGGGTCATCGCTTCCGAAACCTGGGATTCCAGCTTGCCGCCGCCCACCAGCCAGCGGCGCAGGTCGCCGTCGGTAAACACGCCTTTAACGCTACCGGTTTCATCGCATACCGCTACCAGACCCAGCCCGGTGCGGCTCAGTTCCAGCATCGCATCCATTACGCTGGTGTTGAGTTTGACCTGCGGAATGGCCTCGTCGGTCCGCATCAGATGATGAACTTTATTGAGCAGTCGCGCACCGAGCGCGCCCGCCGGGTGCGAGCGGGCAAAATCTTCTTCGTTAAAGCCGCGTGCCTGCATTACCGCCATTGCCAGCGCGTCGCCCATCATCAGCGTATTCACGGTGCTGGAGGTGGGGGCGAGGTGCATCGGGCAGGCTTCGCGCTCAACGGAGATATCAAGCGTGGCCTTTGCCGCCAGTGCCAGCGGTGAGCGGGATTTACCGGTCATCGCCAGCAGCGCGACCGATTTTTCCTGCAGACGCGGGATGATGAGATCCAGCTCTTTGGCCGAACCGGAGTAGGAGATAAACAGCATCACGTCGCGGCTTTCAATCATCCCTAGATCGCCGTGCAGCGCTTCGGCCGGATGCACGAAGAACGCCGGTGTGCCGGTGCTGGCAAGCGTAGCGGCAATCTTTTTGCCGATATGACCGGACTTGCCGATCCCGGAGACCACCACTTTACCTTCGCACTGGATAATGGTGTTTGCCGCGCGCACAAAATCCTCGCCCAGACGTTCCGGCAGGCGGCTGGCTTCCTGCAGCTCCAGCATCAGGGTCTGGCGGCCTGCGTTTAACAGAAAATCACTCATATCTCTCTCCGGTTACAATCACGTCGATCCCTTTCTCTTCCAGCGCTTTTTTGAACGCCGGGTCGATACCTGCGTCGGTAATGAGCTTATCGACGCTTTCAAGGCTGCAGACTATGTTGGGACTTTTACGGCCAAACTTCGACGAGTCTGCCATCAAAATCACTTCGCGCGCGGCGTTGCACATCGCTTTGCTGACGCTGAACACCTCGTTAAAGGTCGTCACGCCGGCGTTCAAATCGATGCCGTCCGTGCCCATAAAGAGTTTATCAAAGCTGAAGTGTTCAAAGGCGTTTTCCGCCAGTTGACCGTGAAACGACGCAGATTTTTTACGGAACGTCCCGCCGGGCATCAGAATGGTTTGCTCGCTGTCGAATTCCGACAGGGCGTTGACGATGTGCAGACTGTTGGTCATCACCGTGATGTTGTTAAAGCGGCTGAGCATCGGGATCATCTGCAGCACGGTGCTGCCTGCATCAAGGATAATGGAGTCGCCATCATGGATAAATTTTACGGCGGCCTCGGCAATCAGCGCTTTCTGGTGAGTATTGATCAGCGTTTTGTGATCGATAGGCGGGTCGGCTTCATCTTTGTTGAGCATCACGCCGCCGTAGGTTCGGATGACTGCACCAGAGTTTTCGAGCAATACCAGATCCTTTCGTATTGTCGTGCCGGTGGTGTCAAAGTAGTGGGCCAGTTCTTCTACCGAGCATTTTCCCTGCTTTTGCAGATGCTCCAGAATGGCCGCCTGACGCTGACGTGGTTTCATAGGCGCTCAATTCCTTAGGTTGCGAAATGATAATTTCGCAAGCTTATCGCGTTCACAACGAAATTATCCATGTTTCAGATTAAGCGCTAATGATAGAGCATTCTGACAGAGCGAATCATGGGGAAAGATCACATCGGGTTGTAATTCCTGCAGCGATATCCCGTTAATCGCCTGGATTTTCGCCGGGCGGGCAAAAACGGTCATCCCGCGCATGATGAGGGAATCACAGACCCTATTGTGTTCGTCCAGCGCAATGGCAACCACCACGCGCGGTTTGAAACGCCCGCCGGAACGCCCGACGCCCACGCGCCCTTTCTGACACAGGGCATCAAACGCGCGGTTAAACTGGCGGATTTGCCAGCCGCCAAAGATCAGCTGGCACATCCAGGCGATGGCGGCGACGGTAATGAGTGCGGTAACCATACGAGCTCCTTGTTGTTCCCTCTCCCGAAGGAGAGGGGGATACGGGCATCAGCGTGTTCGATCAGAACATCACCTGTCCGCCGGTGACATTAATGGACTGCCCGGTGCAGTAAGAGGCTTTGGGGCTGGCATAAAACAGCAGCATGTTCAGCACGTCCTGATAATCGCAGCCGCGCTTCAGCGGCACTTTGTCGATGTAATACTGCTCCACTTCCTCCTCTTTCAGCCCGAGCTTGGTGGCATATTGCGGCAGCAGGGACTGGAACATCGGCGATTTCAGCAGGTTGCCCAGCATCAGCGAGTGAACGGTAATGCCATATTCGGCCAGATCGAGGGCCAGAGATTGCGTCAGCCCAACGCCGCCAAATTTCGCCGCGCTGTAACCGGAGTTGTGTTTGCTGCCCACTTTGCCCGATTTCGAGTTGATCTGGATGATGCGCCCCTGAATGCCATCGCGGATCATCAGACGGGAAAACTCGCGTGCGCAGAGGAAATAGCCCACCAGGTTAACCTGCAGGGAGCGGTCGAAGTCCCCCAGTTCGAAATCGCTGATAAAGGCCGCTTTGGCTATTCCTGCGCTGTATACCAGCAGGTCGGTACGGCCAAAAATCTCGTCCACGCCGCGGGCCAGCGCCATTACGCTCTGCTCGCTGGTGGCATCAGCACCAAATCCGTAGGCCATCCCTTCACCCAATTCGGTGTTGATGGTGTCCGCCACGCGTGCGGCTTTTTCACTCTGAATATCCACTACCGCCACGCGGTAACCCTCTGCAGCAAGCCCACGGCAGAGGAACTCGCCTAAGGTTTGTCCCCCACCAATGACAACGGCAACCTGACTCATATCTTTCTCCTTAAATTACGCAACAAACTTCAACGTGCAGCCTGGGGTGACAGCCTGCGGAACCGGGCCATCCACATGAACCGTGCCGGGATATTCCGCCTGCGGCTGGCCATCAAAACGCAGGGTGATATGGCCGAGCTCCCGCAGGTTCTGTCCGGCCACGTCGCCGACGGCGGTCACGGCGTAGCGCGCGTCACCCAACTCCAGCTGGCTCCCGGCCTTCAGCTCGCCGTTCATCTCGCCGTGACAGTGGATAAAGCAAAACTCTTCGATATCCGCGGGCGCGCCTTCGCGGAAGGTAATCAGCATTTTGTCGCTGAGCGCATCGGCCGCGCTCTGGCCAATGCGGGTGATGGTGGTCTGGTAAATTACGGTCATCACAGGAACCTCTTATTGGTAAATAAAGCCGGAGACAAACCAGGCAATCAGCACCGTCGGTGCGCCGGTCAGGAAACGGCTGACCAGTACAGACGGCACGCCAACGCGCACGGTGTCCTGGCGCGCTTCCGCCAGCGACAGCCCGACAGGAATGAAATCACACGCCGCCTGGGCGTTAATGGCAAACAGGGCGGGCAGAGCCAGATGCGGGGGAATGTTGCCAAGGCCAATCTGCACGCCAATCAGCACGCCGATAACCTGCGCAATGACCGCGCCTGGGCCGAGAAACGGCGACAGCAGTGGGAAGGAGCAGATCAGCGCCAGCGTCACCAGCCCGAGCGGGTGGCTCGCCAGCGGGGCGAGGCCGTGGGCAATCCAGTCGCCCAGACCCGAGGCCATGATGATGCCGATCAGCGCCGAAACGAATGCCATAAACGGCAGAATGGTTTTCAGCACCGTGTCGATGGTGTCGCGCCCGGACTGGAACAGCACGGCCACGGCAGAGCCCATCCCCATTCCGACTTTTGCCAGCAGGCCGTCACTCTGTTCGGTGATTTTTTTACTCGTGTCGTAATCACGCGGGGCCGCTTTCTGAGGGGCAGCAGACCCCTGTGCCAGGTGAATGTTTTCCTCCTTCACGCCGGAGACATAAATGTCCTCCAGGATGTACTGCGCCAGCGGACCTGATTTACCGGTGGAATGGATATTCACGGTAGGAATACGCCGCTTGGGGTAGATGCCGCAGCGCAGCGTGCCGCCGCAGTCAATCACCGCCACACCAATTTCCGCTTCAGGCGGTTCGCCCTCTTTGAAGCCGTCGACCGCTTCCCAGCCGGTCAGCTCACGCAGTTTGTCGACAATGGCCGGACGTGTGCCTGCGGTGATATAGACGATTTTTTTGCCTTCAGTGGCGTCGAATTCCAGCGGGCCGCCCCAGCCGCCCGTTCCTTTTTCAATGCGAATACGGCTCATGCTGCGGCTCCTGAAAGATGGACTTTCTGTTCAAGCTGGATACCCATTTTCTTCTCGAAAATGGCGGTGGTGAGGTCCGTGACCCAGCCGCGGAAAAAGTTGGTGACCAGACCGACCAGCAGATAACTCACCGCCAGCGGACCGAGCGGCAGGCCAAGCGTGGTCAGGCCGCTGGCAATGCCCAGATAGACAAACAGCTCGCCGGGGTTGATATGCGGGAACAGGCCATTCATGGAGTGGCAGCTGTAGGAGGCTGCGGCGTAATAGCTGGGTTTGTACTTTTCAGGCATAAAGCGGCCGAGGCTCAGCGTCATCGGGTTGCAAAAAACAAACGTACCGATGAAGGGCAGAACCAGGTAACGGGACAGCGGATTGCCGGCGCAGCGCTGGGCAAAACGTTCAATGCGTTGCTGGCCGATAAAGTTAATCAGCGCGTTCATGATGACCAGCAGGCTAATCAGCAGGGGCAGGATCCCGGTCACCATGCCGGTGAACACTTCTCCGCCTTTCTGAAACAGCCCGATGAACCACTCGGCGCCGTGGGTGATGGTTTCTATCATTCTTCTCTCCTGTGGGGCTTTTTTGTTTTTGTATAACCGAGGCTAATAATAATCACTTTGAAAGGTTTTAAAGTGTTAATTAGATCTCACAATGAAAGAAAAATGGATTATTTTGAAAGTTAATTGCCGGTGGGAGCCTTGTGTGGACGAAAATTGCACAGATTTGCGATGGGGAGCGTAAAGATTTGGTGGGGGAGGTGCGTACCACTTCCTTGAGGTGTTGCGGATGCTTTACCATACTGGGTTCTTATCGAACCCGTTAAATGGATGTCACATGTTCAAGCGTCGTTATGCAGCGTTATTACCTGCGCTTATTCTGCTGTCTGCCTGTAGTAGCAAACCCAAGACCGAAGCCGTGCAGCAAACGGCTGGCGCGCCTTCCGGAGGATTCCTGCTGGAGCCGCAGCATAATATGATGCAGATGGGCGGCGACTTTGCGAATAACCCGGCGGCCGAGCAGTTCATCGATAAAATGGTGAGCAAACACGGTTTTGACCGCCAGCAACTGCATGAAATTCTGTCGCAGGCGAAGCGACTGGATTATGTTCTGCGTTTGATGGATCGCCAGGCACCGACGGCTCAGGTACCGACCGGGCCAAATGGCGCATGGCTGCGTTATCGCAAACAGTTTATTACGCCGGATAACGTGCAAAATGGCGTGGTCTTCTGGAACCAATATGAAGATGCGCTGAACCGTGCGTGGCAGGTGTATGGCGTACCGCCTGAAATCATCGTCGGGATTATCGGCGTGGAAACCCGCTGGGGCCGCGTGATGGGCAAAACCCGTATCCTCGATGCGCTGGCGACGCTCTCCTTTAACTACCCGCGTCGCGCTGAATATTTCTCGTCTGAACTGGAAACCTTCCTGCTGATGGCGCGCAATGAACAAGATGACCCGTTAGATCTCAAAGGCTCGTTTGCCGGTGCGATGGGCTACGGCCAGTTTATGCCGTCCTCCTATAAGCAATATGCCGTCGACTTTAACGGAGATGGCCACATTAACCTGTGGGATCCGGTGGATGCCATCGGCAGCGTGGCAAACTACTTTAAAGCGCACGGCTGGGTGCCGGGCGGTCAGGTGGCGGTGCAGGCTAACGGCCAGGCACCAGGGCTTGAGAACGGCTTTAAAACCAACTACAGCGTTTCGCAGCTGGCCGCTGCAGGCTTAACGCCAACGCAGCCGCTGGGAAATACGCAACAGGCGAGCCTGCTGCGTCTGGATGTCGGTACGGGTTATCAGTACTGGTACGGGCTGCCTAACTTCTACACCATCACCCGCTATAACCACAGCACCCACTATGCGATGGCCGTATGGCAGCTGGGGCTGGCGGTGTCACAGGCGCGCGTGCCTGCCGCGTCGCCGTTCAGTCAGTAACGCTTGATGTTCAACCCTCTTCCGCCGGGAGAGGGTTGGGCTGATATCCAGAAACATTTCGCCACACTCCCGTTAATCTTCGCTCATTTACATCCGCATTATCTTTCATTATTGTTATGTTATAACATTTGATGTGGTGATGAGATGTCTACTTCCTTTTTTTCTCTGTCTGCGCCGGTCCGGCTTCTGATGGCGCTGGCGCTGATTGTCTTTATCGGACTGGCCGTGTGCTGGGCGGTGGCATTGCCATGATTGTGATGAATCAACTCACGGCGGGTTACGACCGCGAGCCGGTCACGCGTCCTCTGTCCGGGGTGATTGAATGCGGGAGCATGACCGCCATCCTCGGGGCCAACGGCTGCGGTAAATCAACGCTTCTGAAAACCCTCGCCGGGTTTATCCCGCCGGTAAGCGGCCGTTTTCACTGGCAGAAAAAACGCCCCGTAATGGGCTGGCTGGCACAGCGTCATGCCCTGGAGGCGCAATTTCCGCTAACCGTGCAGGATGTGGTCAGCATGGGCTGCTGGCCTGAAGCGTCGCTTTTTTCTGGCCTTCGCCGTGAAATGCGGCTGCGCATTGCCGGCGCGCTTGAGCGGGTGGGGCTTGGAACAATGGCGCTAACGACCATTGATGAGCTCTCCGGCGGTCAGTTTCAGCGCATGCTGTTCGCGCGGGTATTAGTGCAGCAGGCACCGCTGGTCATGCTCGATGAGCCCTTTACCGGCGTTGATGAAGCTACCTGTAATGTGCTGATGGACCTGATGCTGGAAATGTATATGCAGGGGCAAACGGTGCTTGCGGTGCTGCACGACAGCGAGCGTGTATCGCGCCACTTCCCACAGACGTTACGGCTGGACGCTGACATGCCCCAGTGGAAAACCGAGCGGGTGAGGGTGGCATGATCTGGCATATCTTTTTTCAGCCTTTTATTGAGTATGGCTTTATGCGCCGCGCGCTGGTGGTTTGCCTGGCGTTGTCCGTCAGTACCACTGCTCTGGGCGTTTTCCTTCAGCTGCGCCGGATGAGTCTGATGGGCGATGCCCTCTCTCACGCCATTTTGCCCGGCGTCGCGGTGGGGTATTTGCTCAGCGGTATGTCGCTGCTGGCCATGAGCGTGGGAGGCTTTATTGCCGGTATTACCGTGGCGCTGGTGGCCGGGCTGGTCAGCCGTCGAACGCCGCTTAAAGAGGACGCCAGTTTTGCCGGGTTCTATCTTGGCTCGCTGGCGCTGGGCGTCACGCTGGTATCACTGCGCGGTTCGAACGTCGATCTTCTGCACCTGCTGTTTGGCTCCATCCTGGCGGTGGATAACGATGCCGCGCTGTTTGTGGCAGGCGTTTGTATGTTCACCCTTATCACGCTGGCGATTTTTTACCGTGGGCTGGTGACCGAGGCCTTTGACACCGCCTGGCTGCAGGTAAACGCCCGCCATGTTCCCGGCTTATTACACGGCCTGTTTCTGGCGCTGCTGGTGCTTAACCTCGTTGCCGGTTTTCAGGTGCTTGGCACGTTGATGGCGGTCGGGCTGATGATGCTCCCTGCGGTAGCGGCACGCTGCTGGGCACGCACCTTACCCGGACTGCTATTGATGGCGGGTATCAGCGGTATTTTCTGCGCGTGGCTCGGACTCAGTCTCTCCTGGGCCGCCAGTCTGCCCGCGGGGCCGTCCATCGTGCTTACCGCCAGCGCGCTGTTCTTTATTTCCATTTTATTTGGCACGCGCAGCAGGCTGGCTGGCAGCCTGCGTGCGCTTTTTTAACGGAAGGGGAAACGATGAAACGTACGGGATTAGTAGTGGCGCTCGCGCTGGGGATGATGTCGCAAACGGTGATGGCGAAAACGCTCAATGTGGTGACCAGCTTTTCCATACTGGGGGATATGACCCGGGAGGTGGGCGGTGACCATGTGAACGTCACGACGCTGGTGGGTCCGGACGGCGATCCGCATACCTTCGAGCCCTCGCCAAAAGATAGCGCGGCGCTAAGCAAGGCAGATGTTGTGGTGGTCAATGGTCTGGGACTGGAAGGGTGGCTGGATCGCCTGGTGAAAGCCTCCGGGTTCAAAGGCCAGCTGGTGGTGGCGTCGCGTGGTGTGCAGACGCATACCCTCGAAGAAGAGGGCAAAACCGTCACTGACCCGCACGCCTGGAACAGCGCGGCGAACGGGGCGCTGTACGCGCAAAATATTCTCAACGGGCTGGTGAAAGCCGACCCAGAAGATAAAACCGCGCTGGAAGCGACCGGAAAACCGTACATCGCGCAGCTTAAGCAGCTGGATAGCTGGGCCAAAACGCGTTTTAGCCAGATCCCGCTGGTGAAACGTAAAGTGCTGACCAGCCATGACGCGTTCGGCTATTTCAGCCGCGCCTACGGGGTGACGTTTATGGCGCCCCAGGGGTTGTCATCAGAGAGCGAGGCCAGCGCGGCACAGGTCGCTGAGATCATTAATCAGATTAAAGCGGACGGCGTGAAAACCTGGTTTATGGAAAACCAGCTCGATCCGCGGCTGGTTAAACAGATTGCTACAGCCACCGGCGCGCAGCCGGGAGGCGAGCTTTACCCGGAAGCGCTCTCGGCAAAAGGAGGCGTGGCAGAGACCTACGTTAAGGCGTTCCGCCACAATGTGGATACCCTCGCTGACAGCATGAAATAATCCTCTCCACCGCCGGTGCGCTCGCATCGGCTTTTTTCTGAATCCCCCTCGTAAATCCTGCAGCGCATCCCCATATCTGACGAGAAAGTGCTATCTTGTGCTGCATGTTTTTCTAAGGCCTGGAGCGAGAATGACTGACCATGAATTGATGCAGCTTAGCGAAGTGGTAGGGCTGGCGCTTAAGCAACGCGGGGCGACCCTCACCACCGCGGAGTCCTGCACCGGCGGCTGGGTGGCGAAAGCGATTACCGATATTGCCGGCAGTTCCGCCTGGTTTGAACGTGGTTTTGTGACCTACAGTAATGAAGCTAAAGCGCAAATGATCGGCGTGCGGGAATCTACGCTCGAACAGCATGGCGCGGTCAGCGAGCCGGTGGTGATTGAGATGGCTATTGGTGCGCTCAAAGAGGCGCGCGCGGATTATGCAATATCGATTAGCGGCATCGCGGGCCCGGACGGGGGCAGTGACGTGAAGCCTGTCGGCACCGTCTGGTTTGGTTTTGCTACCGCCAGAGGAGAAGGGATCACCCGCCGGGAGTGCTTTAGCGGCGATCGCGAAAGCGTGCGTCGTCAGGCAACCGTTTATGCGTTAAAAACGCTCTGGCAACAATTTCTACAAAATACTTGATACTGTATGACCATACAGTATAATTGCACCAACAGAACAGAAATCCACGGTGAAGCACAGTCGCTTCTCCCGGCATGACAGGAGTAATAATGGCTATCGACGAAAACAAACAGAAAGCGTTGGCGGCAGCACTGGGCCAGATCGAAAAGCAATTCGGTAAAGGCTCCATCATGCGCCTGGGTGAAGACCGTTCCATGGATGTGGAAACTATCTCCACCGGTTCGCTTTCTCTGGATATCGCGCTGGGCGCTGGCGGCCTGCCAATGGGCCGTATCGTAGAAATCTACGGGCCCGAGTCCTCAGGTAAAACAACCCTGACGCTGCAGGTTATCGCTGCGGCACAGCGTGAAGGTAAAACCTGTGCGTTTATCGATGCCGAGCACGCGCTGGACCCTGTTTATGCTCGTAAGCTGGGCGTTGATATCGACAACCTGCTGTGTTCTCAGCCGGACACCGGTGAGCAGGCGCTGGAAATTTGTGACGCGCTGGCCCGTTCCGGTGCGGTTGACGTTATCGTGGTCGACTCCGTTGCCGCTCTGACGCCAAAAGCTGAAATCGAAGGCGAAATTGGTGACTCTCACATGGGCCTCGCGGCACGTATGATGAGCCAGGCAATGCGTAAGCTGGCCGGTAACCTGAAGCAGTCCAACACGCTGCTGATCTTCATCAACCAGATCCGTATGAAAATTGGTGTGATGTTCGGTAACCCGGAAACCACTACCGGTGGTAACGCGCTGAAATTCTACGCGTCTGTCCGTCTGGATATCCGCCGTATCGGCGCGGTGAAAGAGGGTGAAAACGTAGTGGGTAGCGAAACCCGCGTGAAGGTTGTGAAGAACAAAATCGCAGCGCCGTTCAAACAGGCTGAATTCCAGATCCTCTACGGTGAAGGTATCAACTTCTACGGCGAACTGGTTGACCTGGGCGTGAAAGAGAAGCTGATTGAAAAAGCGGGCGCATGGTACAGCTACAACGGCGACAAGATTGGTCAGGGTAAAGCAAATGCAATCTCCTGGCTGAAAGAGAACCCGGCTGCGGCGAAAGAAATTGAGAAGAAAGTGCGTGAGCTTCTGCTGAACAACCAGGACGGTACGCCTGATTTCGTGGTGGATAACGCGGGTGCTGAAGAAACCAACGAAGATTTCTAATTCTCTCGTTTAAAGATGAAGGGCTGCTAATGCGGCCCTTTTTGCATTTCTGAATCAGCAGGTTTTTTATGAGTGAATCGACTTCACGCCGCCCTGCCTATGCACGCTTACTGGACCGTGCGGTGCGCATTCTTGCCGTCCGTGACCACAGCGAACAGGAGTTGCGGCGAAAACTGTCGGCCCCCGTCATGAGTAAAAACGGGCCGGAAGAGATTGATGCGACTGCGGAAGATTACGACCGCGTCATTGCCTGGTGCTATGAGCACCGCTATCTGGATGACGAGCGTTTCGCTTCCCGGTTTCTTGCCAGCCGTGGCCGCAAAGGATATGGCCCCGCGCGTATCCGCCAGGAGCTGAACCAGAAAGGGGTCGCCCGTGAAACCATTGAAAAGGCCATGCGCGAATGCGACACAGACTGGTGCGCGCTGGCAAAAGAACAGGCCATTCGCAAGTACGGCGAACCCTTGCCACGTGAATTTTCAGAAAAAGTTAAAATCCAGCGCTTTTTGCTCTACCGCGGCTTTCTGATGGAAGATATTCAGGATATCTGGCGTAATTTTGCGGATTGAACGCATGCGGGATTTTACTTCCCACTAAAGAAAACTTATCTTATTCCCACTTTTTCCAGTAGCTGGTCTGTCCAACGTTTTACCGATACAGGCTTGCTACGACATTTCGTTAGCTTGATTTCAGGATAATTATGAGCAAGAGCACCGCTGAGATCCGTCAGGCGTTTCTCGATTTTTTCCATAGTAAGGGACATCAGGTAGTTGCCAGCAGCTCCCTGGTACCGAACAACGATCCGACTCTGCTGTTTACCAACGCCGGGATGAACCAGTTCAAGGATGTGTTCCTTGGTCTCGACAAACGTAATTATTCCCGCGCCACAACCTCACAGCGTTGCGTGCGTGCGGGCGGTAAACACAACGACCTGGAAAACGTCGGTTACACCGCGCGTCACCACACGTTCTTCGAAATGCTGGGTAACTTCAGCTTCGGCGACTACTTCAAACACGATGCCATTCAATATGCGTGGGAACTGCTGACCGGTGAAAACTGGTTCAACCTGCCGAAAGATCGTCTGTGGGTTACCGTCTATGAAACCGATGACGAAGCCTACGAAATCTGGGAAAAAGAGGTTGGTATCCCGCGCGAGCGTATTATTCGCATCGGTGATAACAAAGGCGCACCTTATGCGTCTGACAACTTCTGGCAGATGGGCGATACCGGCCCTTGCGGTCCGTGCACCGAGATCTTCTACGATCACGGCGACCATATCTGGGGTGGTCCTCCAGGCAGCCCGGAAGAAGACGGCGATCGCTACATTGAGATCTGGAACATCGTCTTCATGCAGTTCAACCGTCAGGCTGACGGTACGATGGAGCCGCTGCCGAAACCGTCCGTTGATACCGGTATGGGTCTGGAGCGTATCGCGGCTGTTCTGCAGCACGTTAACTCCAACTACGAAATTGACCTGTTCAGCACCCTGATTAAAGCCGTTGCGCAAGTGACGGGTGCAACCGATCTGAACAACAAATCGCTGCGCGTTATTGCAGACCATATCCGTTCCTGCGCGTTCCTGATTGCTGACGGCGTGATCCCGTCGAATGAAAACCGTGGCTACGTGCTGCGACGTATCATTCGTCGTGCTATCCGTCACGGCAACATGCTGGGCGCGAAGGACACCTTCTTCTATAAACTCGTTGGGCCACTGATTGGCGTGATGGGCGCAGCCGGTGATGAGCTGAAACGTCAGCAGGCGCAGGTTGAGCAGGTTCTGAAAACGGAAGAAGAGCAGTTTGCTCGTACTCTGGAGCGCGGACTGGCGCTGCTGGATGAAGAGCTGGCGAAACTTAAGGGCGATACGCTGGACGGCGAAACCGCTTTCCGCCTGTACGATACCTACGGTTTCCCGGTTGACTTGACGGCGGACGTTTGCCGTGAGCGCAACATCAAAGTGGACGAAGCAGGCTTTGAAGCCGCAATGGAAGAGCAGCGCCGCCGTGCGCGCGAGTCCAGCGGTTTTGGTGCTGACTACAACGCGATGATCCGCGTTGATGGCGCATCAGAATTCAAAGGCTACGAAAATCTGGAACTGACTGGCAAAGTGACCGCCCTGTTTGTTGACGGTAAAGCCGTAGACAGCATCAACGCGGGTCAGGATGCGGTTGTCATTCTGGACAAAACGCCGTTCTACGCAGAATCCGGCGGCCAGGTTGGCGATAAAGGCGAACTGAAAGGCAACGGTTTCAGCTTCAGCGTAAGCGACACGCAGAAATACGGTCAGGCGATTGGCCATCAGGGCAAACTGACTGCCGGTTCTTTGAAAGTGGGCGAGGGTGTTCAGGCGAACGTTGATGAAGCTCGTCGTGCGCGCATTCGTCTGAACCACTCAGCTACGCACCTGATGCACGCTGCCCTGCGTGAAGTTCTGGGAACGCACGTTGCACAGAAAGGTTCTCTGGTTAACGATAAAGTGCTGCGCTTCGACTTCTCTCATTTTGAAGCGATGAAGCCGTCAGAAATCCGCGCGGTGGAAGATCTGGTGAATGCGCAGATCCGTCGTAACCTGCCTATCGAAACCCATATCATGGATCTCGAGGCGGCGAAGAAGAAAGGCGCGATGGCACTGTTCGGCGAGAAATACGACGACCGCGTTCGCGTGCTGAGCATGGGCGACTTCTCGACTGAGCTCTGCGGCGGGACGCATGCCTCCCGTACCGGCGACATTGGTCTGTTCCGCATTGTTTCCGAATCAGGAACGGCGGCGGGCGTGCGTCGTATTGAAGCGGTAACCGGTGAAGGCGCGATTGCCAGCCTGCATGCGCAGAGCGATCAGCTGCACGACATCGCGCAGTTGTTGAAAGGTGATAGCCAGAACCTGGGCGAGAAAGTGCGCGTTGCGCTGGATCGTACGCGTCAGCTGGAAAAAGAGCTGCAGCAGCTGAAAGAGCAGGCTGCGGCGCAGGAGAGTGCAAACCTCTCCAGCAAAGCTGTAGACATTAAGGGTGTCAAACTGCTGGTCAGCGATCTGGCAGGCGTTGAGCCTAAGATGCTGCGTACTATGGTCGACGATCTGAAGAACCAGCTCGGTTCCACAGTTATCGTGCTGGCGACAGTGGCAGAAGGTAAGGTTTCTCTGATTGCGGGCGTCTCTAAGGATGTGACCGACCGCGTAAAAGCAGGGGAACTGATTGGTATGGTCGCCCAGCAGGTGGGCGGTAAGGGTGGCGGTCGTCCGGACATGGCGCAAGCCGGTGGTACGGATGCGGCGGCACTTCCTGCGGCATTGGCCAGTGTTGAAAGCTGGGTGAGCGCGAAACTGTAATAACTACAAAGCACAAGCAGACGCCATAGCGGTAACGTTATGGCGTCTTGTTCACTGCGCTATCGATAACGATAAAGTCAGGTTGAGTTTGTGTATATCGGCTAAACTTACGTTTAACAGAATGTGATGCCGTGACTGCTTACACTTTACGTGTTTGTCATCGCTTACTTTTTGGCGTTATATGATGGATAATGCCGGGATACAAGAGACCCGACTCTTTTAATCTTTCAAGGAGCAAAGAATGCTGATTCTGACTCGTCGAGTTGGTGAGACCCTCATGATTGGGGATGAGGTCACCGTGACAGTTTTAGGGGTAAAGGGTAACCAGGTACGTATTGGTGTAAACGCTCCTAAAGAAGTATCTGTCCACCGTGAAGAGATCTACCAGCGTATCCAGGCTGAAAAATCCCAGCAGTCCAGTTACTGATATTGTCGCGTCTCGCTGTCGGGCGAGACGCAACCTCTCCCGCCATTTTTCCTGCTTAAAGTTACCGTTTAATTTCAATCGCTCTGTTTTTAACCACTCTCTTACCCTTAACTCGCCTCAACATCACTATTCTGTCATCAGTTTTCTGAGAAGATGCCTGCAAAATCCGCTTATAAAACACCCTCTTTGCAGCTTTTGCATGCGAATTGCGTGTGATTTGTGCAAACGATAAAAGCTTTTGGAAAATTGTTTGACTTATAAGTCCCAGAAAGTAATATATGCGCCACGCAGCGACGAGAAGCTCTTAACGAGTTACTCGAAGCACTCGAAAGAGGCGTTGTGTGGTGAGGTGGCCGAGAGGCTGAAGGCGCTCCCCTGCTAAGGGAGTATGCGGTCAAAAGCTGCATCCGGGGTTCGAATCCCCGCCTCACCGCCATTTTGCATCCGTAGCTCAGCTGGATAGAGTACTCGGCTACGAACCGAGCGGTCGGAGGTTCGAATCCTCCCGGATGCACCATCTATTACTTCATATTGCTTTCGAAGTGATATGAATATCGAGTAGTACAATAGTAAATCCCGATGCATCCGTAGCTCAGCTGGATAGAGTACTCGGCTACGAACCGAGCGGTCGGAGGTTCGAATCCTCCCGGATGCACCATCTTCTCCGAGATAACAGCAAAGCTGTTGTTTCAAGGTCTGCGGGTTAGCCGCAAGCACCAGGGAGGATAACGTTGCTTTAGCAACGGCCCGAAGGGCGAGGCGCAGCCGAGTAATCCTCCCGGATGCACCATTTACTATTTCTGAAAGCAGTACCCTGATGCATCCGTAGCTCAGCTGGATAGAGTACTCGGCTACGAACCGAGCGGTCGGAGGTTCGAATCCTCCCGGATGCACCATCTATTACTTCATATTGCTTTCGAAGTGATATGAATATCGAGTAGTACAATAGTAAATCCCGATGCATCCGTAGCTCAGCTGGATAGAGTACTCGGCTACGAACCGAGCGGTCGGAGGTTCGAATCCTCCCGGATGCACCATCTTCTCCGAGATAACAGCAAGGCTGTTGTTTCAAGGTCTGCGGGTTAGCCGCAAGCACCAGGGAAGATAACGTTGCTTAGCAACGGCCCGAAGGGCGAGGCGCAGCCGAGTAATCCTCCCGGATGCACCAACTTCTTTTCTGTACCACTCTCTTTCTCCCTGGTTATTCCTTCGACGTTCTGTCAGCAATCATTTCTCTTTGAGCGACAAAAACCACCGTTTACGATAAAGTAATGCTTTGTTAATCGTTTAGCGAGAGCACGATGTACGCACAGTATGACGGTTTGATCTTCGATATGGATGGCACTCTCCTGGATACCGAACCCACGCATCGTCAAGCCTGGACTGATGTCCTTGCTCGTTACGGTATGCGTTTCGATCTTCAGGCGATGATCGCCCTCAACGGAGCCCCAACCTGGCGTATAGCGCAGGCCGTGATTGAACGTAATCATGCCGATCTCGACCCGCACCTTCTGGCCCGTGAAAAAACCGATGCGGTAAAAGCGATGCTTTTAGATACCGTGCGCCCGTTACCGTTAATTGACGTCGTAAAAGCATGGCACGGGCGTCGTCCTATGTCCGTTGGCACGGGCAGTGAAAGCGCTATTGCGGAAGCGCTACTCACCCATCTTGGCCTGCGCCATTATTTCTCTGCGGTGGTTGCCGCCGATCATGTTCAAAATCACAAGCCCGCACCGGACACTTTCCTGCGTTGTGCAGAACTGATGGGTGTGCCTGCGGTGAAATGTGTGGTGTTCGAAGATGCTGATTTTGGTATTCAGGCCGCGCGCGATGCCGGGATGGATGTTGTGGACGTCCGCTTACTGTGAGTGACGCGCTGTCACTTTTATCATTATTCGCCAGCAGTTTTTTAAGCGCCACGCTCTTGCCGGGAAATTCGGAAGTGGTGCTGGTAGCGATGCTGTTGTCTGGCGTGAGTCAGCCCTGGTTGCTCGTGTTAATAGCAACAATGGGTAATAGCTTTGGAGGGCTGACTAACGTTATTCTTGGGCGTTTCTTTCCGCTGCGTGAAAAATCGCGCTGGCAGGAAAAGGCAGTCGGCTGGCTAAAACGCTATGGCGCTGCCACGCTGTTATTAAGCTGGATGCCTGTAATAGGTGATTTACTGTGCCTGCTGGCGGGATGGATGCGCATCTCCTGGGGGCCAGTGCTCTTTTTTTTGTGCCTTGGCAAGGCGTTGCGCTATGTTCTCGTGGCATGGGCAACACTACAGGGTATGACGTGGTGGCACTAATTGGTGGAATGAATACGCGACCTTCAATCGTCAACCATTACAATTATGCTGAGTAACAATACTTTGACAGGCGGGAGGTCAATTTGATCCCGGACGTATCTCAGGCGCTGGCCTGGCTGGAAAATCACCCTCAGGCACTGAAGGGTATTCAGCGTGGTCTTGAGCGTGAAACGCTGCGCGTTAACGCGGACGGTAGCTTAGCGACAACGGGTCACCCGAAGGCGTTAGGCTCGGCGCTGACACATAAATGGATCACAACCGATTTCGCTGAAGCGCTGCTGGAATTCATCACGCCAGTGGATGGTGATATTGATCATATGCTAACGATTCTGCGCGACATCCATCGCTACACTGCCCGCAATCTGGGTGATGAGCGTATGTGGCCGCTCAGCATGCCGTGCTATATCGAACAAGGCCAGGAGATTGAACTGGCGCAATACGGCACGTCAAATATCGGTCAACTGAAAACGCTCTATCGTGAGGGGCTGAAAAACCGCTACGGTGCGTTGATGCAGACCATTTCTGGCGTGCATTACAATTTCTCTTTACCCATGGCGTTCTGGCAGGCGAAGTGTGGCGAAACGGATAAAGACGCGATCTCCGCGGGCTACTTCCGCCTGATCCGCAACTACTATCGTTTTGGCTGGGTCATTCCGTATCTGTTTGGCGCATCGCCTGCGATATGCTCGTCATTCCTGCAGGGGAAACCGACCACGCTGCCGTTCGAGAAGACAGAGTGTGGAATGTACTATCTCCCGTACGCCACCTCCCTGCGTCTTAGCGATCTGGGTTATACCAATAAGTCGCAAAGCAATCTCGGTATTACGTTTAACGAATTGCACGAATATGTGGCAGGATTGAAGCGGGCGATCAAAACGCCGTCGGAAGAGTACGAGAAAATCGGCCTCGAAAAAGACGGTAAGCGCCTGCAGATCAACAGCAACGTGCTGCAGATTGAAAATGAACTGTACGCGCCTATTCGTCCGAAGCGCGTTACGCGCAGCGGTGAAACCCCGTCGGATGCACTGCAGCGCGGCGGGATTGAATACATAGAAGTGCGCTCGCTGGATATCAACCCGTTCTCACCCATCGGCGTTGATGAGCAGCAGGTTCGCTTCCTGGATCTGTTTATGGTCTGGTGCGTACTGGCGGATGCGCCGGAAATGAGTTCAGAGGAACTGCTCTGTACCCGTACCAACTGGAACCGCGTGATTCTGGAAGGGCGCAAGCCGGGTCTGACGCTGGGTATTGGCTGCGAGACAGCGCAGTTCCCGCTGACGAAAGTCGGTAAGGATCTGTTCCGCGACCTGAAGCGTGTTGCCCGAACCATGGACAGCATTGACGGTGGTGAAGCCTATCAGAACGTGTGCGACCAGCTGGTTGAATCGTTTGATAACCCGGAACTGACGTTCTCCGCGCGTATTCTGCGTTCTATGATTGATCAGGGTATTGGCGGCACCGGGCGTTCGCTCTCTGCGGAATACCGCGAGATGCTGAAGCAGGAGCCGTTAGAGATTCTGAGTGAAGCCGATTTTGTGGCAGAACGAGACGCCTCTGTCGTGCGTCAGAAAGAGGTTGAAGCGGCGGATACGGAGTCGTTTGAGGCGTTTCTGGCGAAACAGGCTTAACAGAAAAGAAAAAGGCCACATCGCTGTGGCCAAAATATACATCTCTGAATTCAGGGATGATGATAACAAATGCGCGTCTTTCATATACTCAGACGTGCATTTTGTAGAAGAGTTCAGTTTATTTTAAAAAAAATCACTATCGGAGGTGACGTATGCCGTTATTAGATAGCTTTACTGTCGACCATACCCGTATGGAAGCACCTGCAGTACGTGTGGCGAAGACCATGCACACCCCGCACGGCGACACGATCACCGTATTCGATCTGCGCTTCTGCGTGCCCAACAAAGAAGTGATGCCAGAGAAAGGCATTCACACCCTGGAGCACCTGTTTGCCGGGTTTATGCGCGACCACCTGAACGGTAATGGCGTTGAGATCATCGATATCTCTCCGATGGGTTGCCGTACCGGTTTCTACATGAGCCTGATTGGTCAGCCTGAAGAGAAACGCGTCGCGGATGCCTGGAAAGCGGCAATGGAAGATGTGCTGAAGGTGAAAGAGCAGAACCAGATCCCTGAGCTGAACGTATATCAGTGCGGAACTTACCAGATGCACTCTCTGGAAGAAGCCCAGGAGATCGCGCGTCATATCATCGAGCGTGACGTTCGCGTAAACAGCAATGAAGAGCTGGCGCTACCAAAAGAAAAACTGCAGGAACTGCACATCTAGTGCACCTTTTCCCTCTCCCTCAGGGAGAGGGTAGGGTGAGGGGGTGTTTAACCTCATGACCACGACCTCAACCTTCTCCTTTACCCATCGCCCACTTGTTCCTTATGCCCATGATTACCTTCATGGCGACAGCGAGCCGTGGCATCAGCACGACTGCGCGCAATTGCTGCATACCCTGAGTGGGGTGGTGAGAGTCGATACCGCATCAGGTTGTTGGGTGGTGCCGCCCGGACGCGGCGTCTGGCTACCCGCGGGCACTCCGCACTCTTTGCGTATTACCGGCAACGTTGCGGCGCGTACGCTGTTTATCGATCCCCTGGCGCGAGCCGATCTTCCGGCAACCTGTCAGATAGTCCAGATCTCCGGTCTGTTACGCGAACTTATCCTCACCTCGCTGACGCTTGAGGCGTCCTACTCGCCTGGCAGTCGTGATGAGCGCGTATATGAGCTCATTCTGGATGAAATCCGCACGATGCGGGTGCTGCCGTTTCACCTGCCTGAGCCGGAAAGCGAGCCGTTGCGTACCCTTTGCCAGCAGATCCGGCTGTTGCCGGGGGAAAGCTGGGGCAGCATGCAGGCCGCAAACACGCTTGGTATGAGTGAACGTACGATGAACCGCCATTTCAAGCAGCAGACGGGGTTAAGCTACGGTGAGTGGCTAAGAAGGGCGCGCCTGATGGAAGCGCTGCTGCGCCTGGGACAAGGTCAGCCAGTGCTACGCGTGGCGCTGGATCTGGGCTACGGCAGCCACAGTGCCTTTACGGCGATGTTTCGCCGGGTGATGGGGATATCACCCAGCGATTATTTCAAAGACAGCTAGCTGACAGCATTGAACAGGGCCTGAAGAGACGCGCGGGCCACGTCGCTGTCAATGCCGACGCCCCAGCGGTTGCTACCATCCTGAAACAGACAGCGGATATACGCCACCGAGCGGCTGTCGCTGCGCTCCCCAAGCGTATGTTCGTGATAGTCCTTAATGACAAACGGGGTCGTGACCCAGCGGCTTATACCATTGGCCGCCGCGGATAACAGCCCGTTGCCTTGCCCCTCCAGCTGGCGCATCCCGCCCTGCGTCGTGACGCTTGCCGTCAGATGTAACTGCCCGTCCTGCTGGCTGTCGCTACGGTAAGCGTGCAGGGCAAAGCCCGGCGTCTCTACCAGCCCATAACGTGTGCGGAACAGTTGCCACAGCGCATGCTGCGTCATCTCTTTACCGTGCTGGTCGGTTTCCTGCTGTACGTGCTGGCTAAAGTCCTGCTGCAGGGCGCGGGGTAATTTCAGACCATGGTTTTGTTCAATAAGCCACGCGCTGCCGCTTTTTCCTGACTGGCTGTTAACCCGGATCACCGCTTCGTAGGTGCAACCAATATCCTGTGGGTCAACCGGCAGATAGGGCATTTCCCAGCGTTCGTCAGGCTTGCGGGCATCAAAGCCTTTCTTGATGGCATCCTGGTGTGAACCCGAAAATGCGGTATACGCCAGCCGTCCTGCCCACGGATGGCGCGGATGCACCGGCAGCTGGTTGCAGGTTTCTACCACCTCCACCACGTGATTCATGTCGCTAAAGTCCAGATTCGGGCTAATCCCCTGGCTGTAGAGGTTCATCGCCAGCGTGACCAGGCAGACGTTACCGGTTCGTTCCCCGTTACCAAACAGACACCCTTCGACACGGTCTGCACCGGCCATCAGGGCCAGCTCCGCGCTGGCGACACCGGTGCCGCGGTCGTTATGCGGATGGACGCTGATGCAGACATCGCTGCGGCGGCTGAAATGACGGCAGAAATACTCAATCTGATCGGCATAGACATTCGGTGTACTGACCTCAACGGTGGCCGGTAAGTTGATCACCATCGGGCGTTCGGCGCACGGCTGCCAGATGTCCGCCACGGCTTCGCAAATCTCCAGCGCAAAGTCCGGCTCGGTAAAGCAGAAAGTTTCCGGAGAGTATTCGTATTGCCAGCGGGTGGCGGGATTCTCTTCGCACAGCGTGCGGATAAGACGCGTGGAACGGGTCGCCAGCTCAACGATTTGCGCTTTCTCCATGCCGAACACCAGGCGGCGGAACAGCGGGGCGGTGGCGTTATACAGGTGTACGGTGGCCTGCTTCGCCCCGCGCAGCGACGCAAAGGTGCGCAGGATAAGGTCTTCACGCGCCTGGGTTAATACCTGAATGGTGACGTCATCCGGAATGCGGTTTTCGTCGATCAACTGACGCACAAAATTGAAGTCCGTCTGCGAGGCAGAGGGGAAAGCGACTTCGATTTCTTTGAATCCGCAACGCAGTAACAGCGCCCAGAACTGCAGTTTGCGGTTGCTGTCCATCGGCTCGGCAAGGGCCTGATTACCGTCACGTAAATCGGTGGAAAGCCAGCGCGGCGCCTGCGTGAGGCGTTGCTCAGGCCAGCGGCGATCGGGCAGGGAAATAGCAGGTTGAGGTTGGTATTTGTCGGAAGGTGTTTTCAGCATGGTGCGCTCCTGTTGTCTTTTCACTATCGTGAATCGATTTCAGGAGCGCTGCTTTATCGTTACTGACAATCGCTGTCGCGATCTGGACACCGCACGTTAGTGCGCACCGCCGCCACCGCCTCCGGCGCCAAACGGTGGTCGGGCAAACCATACCAGTCCCAGCAGGATGATAAAGATCCCCGCCGATATCCAGAATATCTCGTTTGCCGAGATAATCAGACCCTGGTTGGTGATCTGCTGGGCGATCCAGCCGGATGCCTGCTGCTCCGTCATCCCCATTCCCTGAAGCTGACTGTACATCTGCTGCGAGTTAGGGTTAAACGGGTTCACCGCTTCGGTCAGCTGCGCATGGTGCATCGACTCGCGGTTGGTCCAAAGGGTCGTGGTGATCGACGTCCCGATGGAGCCTGCCAGCGTACGCGTAAAGTTCGACAGGCTTGATGCCGCCGCCATGCGCTCTGGCGGCAAGCCAGAAAGCGTAATGGTCGTCAGCGGCATAAAGAAGCACGCCACGGCGAAGCCCTGAATGAACTGCGGCCATGCGGATGCGCCAAAGTCCATGCCCGGCTCGAACGTATACGCGCGCCAGTAGAAGCACACCGCGTACATGATAAAGCTGAAGGTCACCAGCCTGCGCATGTCGAGCTTGTGAGCGAAGCGGCCGATAATCGGCGACAGCAGGACCGGAATTAACCCCACTGGCGCAGAAGCCAAACCTGCCCAGGTTGCGGTGTAGCCATATACCTCCTGCAACAGCTGCGGCAGCAGAACGATTGCGCCGAAGTAGAGCATGTAGGCCAGGCTGATACACAGGCAGCCGATGGTGAAGTTTCGCGACTTAAACAGCGAGAGATCGACGATCGGGTTATCGTCCGTCAGCTCCCAGACGATCAGGAAGCTCAGCGATATCACCGCGACAACGGTCAGGATGATAATCTCTGTCGAGTTAAACCAGTCCAGCTCTTTACCCTGATCGAGCATCACCTGCAGGCTACCGATCCCGACCACCAGCAGCGCCAGACCAATGGCGTCAATTCGCCGCTGCTCTGTTCGGGTTTCGCGACCGCGCAGCGTTTGCAGGGTCAGCATCACCACCAGCGCCCCAATCGGCACGTTGATGAAGAAGATCCAGCCCCAGTGGTAGTTGTCGCTGATATAGCCGCCGAGGATAGGCCCGCAAATCGGTGCGACAATCACCGTCATTGACCACAGCGCCAGCGCAATAGAGCGCTTAGCGGGCGGATAGTTGTTCAGCAGCAAACTCTGCGACAGCGGAATCAGCGGCCCGGCCACAATCCCCTGAATGACGCGGAAGATGATCAGCATCGTCAGGCTGTTGGACATACCGCACGCCCAGGAGGCGAGCACGAACAATACCGTTGACCACAGGAACAGCTTCACTTCACCGACGCGCTTCGCCAGCCAGCCGGTGATAGGGATGGAGATGGCGTTTGCCACCCCAAACGAGGTAATGACCCAGGTACCCTGGCTCAGTGACGAGCCAAGGTTACCGGCGATGGTCGGGATCGCCACGTTTGCGATGGTAGAGTCCAGCACCTGCATGAATGTCGCCAGCGACAGCGCAATGGTCATGATAACCAGTTGCGCCCCCTCCAGCGGTTTTTGCGGCTTTTGCTGTTGCATAACGCTCACCTTCGGATTAACCGGCGTTTGCCTTCACGATGTCATCGATCAGTTTATTGACCGGATCGAGGCTAATTTCACGGGCGTTACTTTCATAAGCCGGGGTGCTGCGCACCTGACTTGCCAGGATCTGACCATCGCGGTTGGCGGTATCAACCGTTACCAGCGTAGAGAGGCCAATACGCAGCGGATGGTCCGCCAGCTGTTTTGCATCCAGTTCAATACGTACAGGCAAGCGCTGAACCACTTTGATCCAGTTCCCGGTGGCGTTTTGCGCTGGCAACAGGGAGAAGGCACTGCCGGTCCCCATATCCAGGCCGACCACTTTCCCGGTGTACTTCACGTCATCACCGTAAATATCACTGATCACCGTCGCGGTCTGGCCGATACGCATATGGGCAAGCTGCGTCTCTTTAAAGTTCGCATCAACCCACAGGTTGTCCGCCGGAACGACCGCCATCAGCGGCGTGGTTGGACTAATTTGGGCGCCAGGCTGGACGGAACGACGAGAGACGTAGCCGGTCATCGGGCTGACAATTTTAGTACGCTGCAGGGCAAGCCACGCGTTGCGCACGTCGGTGGCAGCCTGTTGCACGGCAGGCTGGTTTTCCAGGCTAGTGCCCAGCACCATCGCCTGGTTGGCGTTGTACTGTTGAATCGCCACGTCCAGCTGCGCCTGTGCGCTGGCAACGGCATCACGCGCGTGCTGCAGCTCTTCACGGCCAATCAGGTTGGCAGTGCCGAGGGGAACGCGACGGTTCAGGTCGCTCTGCGCCTGCGCCAATGCGGTTTTCTGCACGTCGATGTTGGCCTGCAGCTGCTTGCTGTTGATCATCAGCTGGCGGGTCTGACGGACGCTGGAGGCCAGCGCGGTCTGGGCTTTTTCAAAAGCCTGTTGGGCGTCGGTCGGATCGAGCGTGACCAATACATCCCCTTTTTGCACAAAATCGGTGTTATCAGCCCAGACTTTCGTCACGCTGCCCGATACCTGCGCCATAATTTGTACCTGGTTCCCTGCCACGTATGCATCGTCTGTCTCTTCAGCATGACGCAATACTAAAAACCAATAGATCCCATATGCCACGGCAATAATAATAAAGAGCAATGTCAGTACAATAAGGGCGCTTTTGCGTTTGCCCTTTTTATTGACCGGTTGCTGCGGGGTAGTGCTCTCCGCATTTGCGCTCATTGTTGTTCTCCACGATCTTCTTATTTTCACATCGGCTGAGCAGAGCTGTTGTCAGAAAGGCCAGCAGTGTGACGTGCTGGCCTGTCGGTTTTCTTATGAGTCTGGGATTGTTGAGCGTGTTGTCGCGTTAGCGCAGCGCCTCTAGAACAGCGCCGTCTTCATCCATCTGGTCCAGACGGGTCAGCAGCTTGCGAGTAATGTGCTCAAGCTGGTCGCGCTCGGTGGTGCTGAGGGCAGACCACAGTTGATGCAGGCAATTATGCTGAGGTGGCAGCACCTCACGCAGGAATTGGTGACCTTTGTCGGTCAGCTGCAGATGCAGGCAGCGGCGATCGTTATCGCTTTCACGGCGTTCAATCCAGCCGCGTTTTTCCAGTTCGTCGGCAATACGGGTGGCATTAGTACGGGATGAACCCAGCGCGCAGCTCAGCTCTGACGGCTGAATGCTGTGATTTTCCTGAGACTCCAGCGTAATTAACGCCATAAACAACGTCTCGTTAATCCCTTGAGCTTTCAGCATTTTATTACGATTTTCCAGTAGCTTACCCTGCATGTGCATGCACAGGCGGGTCAGCAGGATCTCCTGATACGGGAAGTCCTCATGACGACTGGCGCGGAATTTAAGCATTTGTTCAATGGGCGTAAACGAACTATCCATTTGGGCATAACCTCATTAATTACAGCCGATATAGTAACGATAGTGACAAATAATGTAAATGAATTATTTGTGCGGTAATATCCGCCAAACTTATGTCACCATCAGAAAGCGCCGGGTAAGTCCGTGACCCGGTGAGCACAGAGAGCGTTGGGAGTGAACCCGCGGAAGAGAGGATGTGAGGACGGGGGTCTGAACTATTCATGCCGGTAGAAAATATGTCACCCACATTAAAATTTCTGGGATAAATGATTACGTTTACATTAACAGACTGCAGGGCCCCTTTACACCCTAAGAGGCCCAAAGCAATGTAAAACTTAGTTAATTACGTCCTGGCGATGGTACCCACGCCACCATACTAGCAGATTCAGCGCGGCGACGATTGCCCCTATCCCACACACGCCTGACCAACCGGCATGCTGCCACGCCGAGGCTGAAATTAACGAACCCGCTGCGCCGCCAATAAAATAGCTGGTCATGTATCCGGCCGTGAGGCGGTTACGCGCCTCTGGCTTCACGCGGTAGATGACGGTCTGGTTAGTGATATGCACGCCTTGCACGGTGAGGTCGAGTACCAGAATACCGACGATCAGCGCCAGCACAGAGGTATGGCCATACCAGATGGCTGCCCAGGAGAGCAGGAGCAGAACCAGCCCGGCAGAGGTCGTCAGATGGGATTTGCCTTTATCCGCCAGTCCGCCCGCCGGACGCGCGCCCAGAGCTCCCGCAGCGCCCGCCAGACCAAACAGACCAATCACCGCTTCGGAATAATTGAACGGCGGTGCGGCCAGCAGAAACGCCATTGAGGTCCATAAGATGCTGAAGTTGGCGAAGGTCAAACAGCCCAGCAACGCACGCGTACGCAGCAGTTTATCGTGTGTGAAGAGGCTGAAAACGGAGGCGAGAAGCTGCGGATAATTAAGGTGATTTTCCTGCTTCACCTTTGGCAGCCCGCGCCACAGGGCAAGCGCCATCACGGCCATCAGTACGCTCGCCACCCAATACACGGTACGCCAGCCACCAAGACTTGCCAGCAGCCCGGCGACGGTCCGCGCCAGCAAAATCCCCAGCAGCAGGCCGCTCATGATTGTTCCCACCACCTTGCCGCGCTTTTCTGGTGAGGCGAGAGTGGCGGCGAGCGGAACCAGAATCTGCGCCACGACGGAGAACAGACCCGTTAACGCGGTGCCGATAATCATCATCGTTAACGAGTGGCTGCTGGCGGTGATCAGCATCCCGCCTGCGGCCAGTAGGGTCATGGAGACAATCAGCATCCGACGCTCAAACATATCGCCCAGCGGCACGAGGAAAAGCAGCCCGGCGGCATAGCCAAGCTGCGCGGCGGTGACAATAAAGCCAGCTGAGCTGGCAGAAAGGTTAAACGCGCGGGCGATGGTATCAAGCAGTGGCTGCGCGTAGTAGTTACTGGCGACTGCCAGACCCGTTGCCACGGACATTAAAAGGATGAGTGCCGGGCTAAGCCCTTGAGTTGTTTTAGTCATCAGGTTCAGGAATCGTGAGTTAAGTGATTATTTTTCCCTGAACCATAATAGCGAATGATTGTGAATGTGGTGGGATTGTTACGTGCTGGATTGTGCGGTTTAGGGGAGTTAACCCTCTCCCGTGGGGAGAGGGCAGGTCTGAAGGGCTCTTATGACTTCTGCGCGTCCATCGCTTCTTTTACCCAGCCATCAAACTGTTGCTGGTGGGCTTTGATCCAGCCATCCACGTGGCCTTTGATGTCAGCTTCGGACGATTTCCCCGCGTGCATCATCGCGTTCTGGGCGTTGATGTCCGCCAGAGGCAGTTTCATCACCGAGAACAGCTTCGCTGCCGCCGGGTTTTTCTCAGCCCAGGCTTTGTTAGCAACGATATGCATCGTGTTTACCGGGAAGCCATAGTTCATGCCGTTTGGCAGTTTGGTGTCGATATCTTTCTGCTCGCCCGGCAGGGAAGAGAAGGGCACCTGCAGCCACACCACGTCTTTCCCCGGCTTCAGCACGTCGCTCACCCAGTACGGTGTCCAGGTGTAATAGATAACCGGTTTACCCTCTTTGAAGCGGGCAATGGTGTCGGCCATCATCGCCGAGTAGTTACCGTGGCTGACGTCGACCGTTTTCGCCAGGTCAAAGGCTTTGTTCTGGTGATTAATCACCGCCTCACAGCCCCAGCCCGGCGAGCAGCCCATCATGTCAGCTTTGCCGTCACCGTTGGTGTCGAACAGTTTGGCAATCTTCGGATCCTTCAGTTGCTCGATATTGGTGATGTGGTACTGGTCGGCTGTTTTCTTGTCGATCAGGTACCCCTGCGCCGCACCGGTCACGAAGGTGCCTTCACGGTAGAATTTTTTATCCCCGCCGGCGGCGGCATACATGTCGTCGTGCAGCGGCTGCCAGTTGACGGCGGTAAAGGTGGCATCACCGGAGGCAATCGAGGTGTAGCCCACGTTGTAATCCACTTCACTTGGGGTGTTGACCGTATAGCCCAGTTTTTCCAGCGCGCGGCTGACTAACAGCGTCTGGAAGGTCTCTTCTGAAATGGTGCTCTGCACCGGTTGCACGGTAATGCCTTGGCCCGGCAGGTCTGCAGCAAACGTGCTGGTGGATACAAGGGTGGCAAACGCTGTGGCAAAAAGTACGCGATGTCGCATCGTTGTTCCTTATTTTCTGAATGGGCGGGTGATTAACCCGACAGGGCCGGTGCTATACCAGCGACGGTTGCCGCGACTGCGTGAATCACGACCGACAGCCTGCGTCAGGCGGTCAAGGATAATGGCGAGGATCACAATGCCGACGCCGCCCACGGTGGCCAGTCCCATATCAAGACGACCAATGCCGCGTAGCACCATCTGACCCAGTCCGCCGACGGCGATCATTGAGGCAATCACTACCATGGAGAGGGCCAGCATCAGCGTCTGGTTGACACCCGCCATGATGGTTGGCATCGCCAGCGGAAGCTGAACTTTAAACAGCATCTGGCGCGGGCTGGCACCAAATGAACGCGACGCCTCGATAAGATCGGCCGGTACCTGGTTAATCCCGAGTATCGTCAGACGAATGACCGGCGGCAGGGCGAAGATAATGGTCACCACGACGCCCGGCACGTTGCCGATACCAAACAGCATCACGATCGGCACCAGGTAGACAAACGCGGGGGTGGTCTGCATTGCATCCAGCAGCGGACGAATAATCTTCGCCGCCCGCGGACTGCGCGCCAGCCAGATCCCCATCGGCAGGCCGATAGCGACGCAGAAGAGCAGGGCGGTAAGCACCAGCGCTAAGGTGATCATTGCCTGCGACCAGGCGCCAATCGCGCCGATGGCAATCAGTGAGATCAGCGTGGCGACACCCATGCCGGCGCTGCCAAACTGCCAGGCAATCAGGGAGAAGAGCACAATAGCGACCGGCGCGGGCATGCCGAGCATCAGCTGCTGGAAACCGTTCAGGATGTAATCCACCGGTACGCGGATCCCCTGGAAGACCGGACGGAAGTGAGTCACTACCCAGTCGATCCCCTCCGTGACCCAGCTATCCAGCGGGATCAGCGTTTTATGAAACGGATCCATAATATTGAAGTGCTCTGGCGCAGGAGCCGGTGCACTGTTGAGCCAGTCCGCCGCGCCGCCATCGGTTGGCGCAGGCGTGGAAGACCCCCACGCATCGGCAGATTGAGCAGCGCTGTCCGCCGCCTCGGTGGTTCCCCACGGGTTAGATTGATCAGCCATTGTTTGTCCCCTCGCGATCTAAAGCCTGCAGCAACATGCGTTTTGAGATGATGCCGACGTACTGTTGTTCCTCACTGACTACCGGTACGGCACACGGGGCCTGACCAACGTGAGAGAGCAGCTCGCTGAGCGGCGTTTCGGCGTCCACGGCAAGCGGGGAGTCGATAACCGCCGCATCAATACCCTGATTTTCGCTGAGTGCGGTTTTCAGGGAGTCAATGGAAACAATGCCAACAAATTTATTACCGCGTTCGATCAGATAACCGTATTCCCGATCTTCATCCTGCAACAGTTTCAGTGCAGAGCGCGGACCAAAGCCCGGTGTTTTGCGGATAAGACCGTTCGGTGAACGACGGGCGATATCTTTCGCACTAAAGACCTGACTAATATCCACGCCGCGGAAGAAGGTGCGCACATAATCATTGGCCGGATTATTCAGAATTTCATCCGGCGTGCCGACCTGCACCACTTCACCATTTTGCATAATGGCAATACGGTCACCAATACGCATGGCTTCATCAAGATCGTGGGAAATAAAAACAATGGTACGTTGATGTTTAGCCTGTAATTTTACCAGCTCATCCTGCATCTCGGTGCGAATTAATGGATCGAGTGCCGAGAAGGCTTCATCCATTAATAAAATGTCTGGGTTAATGGCTAATGCGCGGGCTAATCCGACACGCTGGCGCATCCCGCCGGAAAGCTCATCCGGGTAGGCATGCGCATAATTCTCGAGGCCCACCTGACGTAATGCATCCAGCGCTTTTTCCTGACGTTCATTAGCGGTAACGCCCGCTAATTCCATGCCAAAGGCGGCATTATCCAGCACCGTCATATGCGGCATCAGCGCGAATGACTGGAACACCATTGCAATCTTCTTTCTGCGCACCTCGCGAAGTTCAGCCTCTGATATTCTGGCGATATCAACGCCATCAATCAGTACCTGTCCACGGGTGGGTTCAATCAGGCGATTGAGAAGGCGAACCATAGTGGATTTACCCGAACCGGATAACCCCATGATGACAAAAATCTCGCCTTCTTCAATGGCCAGACTGGCGTCTTTAACGCCAAGCGACAGCCCGGTTTTTTCCAGAATTTGCTCTTTTGAAAGGCCTTTCTCAATATATTTGAATGCGCGCTGAGGATGCTCGCCAAATACTTTATAAAGATTTTTCACTTCTAATTTAATTGCCATGCAATAGAGAGTGTCCTGTTATTTGTTTATGTCGATATCATTACCATGGTAAATAGTTAACTGGCATTACCCTAACATACTGAGAATCTGAGACAACCCTGGGTTTGCTTATGGCAGGAATTTTGCCGTAAGCGAAACGGCTGAATTTCCCATGAGTAAAGGGCTGAGCGTGGTTTGAATTTTTCTGAATTTTTTGCTTTTGCACAGCGAAATTTCGCCTGAATCGGAGTGATTCAGGCGAATATGAACGGGGAATTACAGTGTAGTTGCCCGTAAAATATTAGGGAGGAAATTGTTAGATTTATATTAAATTAATGAACGTTAATCCGCTCATTAAAAATCCCAGTCCTCATCTTCGGTCTCCACCGCTTTGCCCATCACATACGACGAACCAGACCCGGAGAAGAAATCGTGGTTTTCATCGGCGTTGGGTGACAGTGCCGCCAGGATCGCCGGGTTCACGTCGGCCATTTCCGGTGGGAAAAGCGCTTCGTAGCCGAGATTCATCAGCGCTTTATTGGCGTTGTAGCAAAGAAACGCTTTTACCTCCTCCTCCCAACCGGTACCGGCGTACAATTCTTCGGTATAACTCAGTTCGTTCTCGTACAAATCCATCAGCAAATCGAGGGCAAAACCTTTTAACGCTTCGCGCTTTTCTTCGCTGACGTTCTCCAGCCCTTTCTGATATTTATAGCCGATGTAGTACCCATGTACGGCTTCATCACGAATGATGAGGCGAATTAAATCGGCGGTGTTGGTCAGTTTGCCGCGGCTCGACCAGTACATCGGTAACCAGAAGCCCGAATAGAACAGGAAGGATTCCAGAAACACGCTGGCAATTTTCTTCTTCAGCGGTTCGTCGGCCTGATAATACTCCAGCACCAGGCTGGCCTTTCGCTGCAATGACTCGCTTTCTTCGCTCCAGGTGTATGCCGCGTCCACATCTTTGGTCTGGCACAGCGTCGAAAAAATCGAGCTGTAGGAGCGGGCATGGACCGCCTCCATAAAGCTGATGTTCGACATCACCGCCTCTTCGTGAGGCGTCAGCGCGTCGGCCATCAGCGCAGGGGCACCGACGGTATTTTGAATGGTGTCCAGCAGCGTCAGACCGGTGAACACACGGATCGTCAGCTGCTGTTCGGCGTGGCTGAGGGTTTGCCAGGCCGGAATATCGTTTGAAAGCGGGACTTTTTCCGGCAGCCAGAAGTTGCTGGTCAGGCGGTTCCACACCTCCAGGTCTTTATCATCCTGAATTTTATTCCAGTTAACGGCACTCACGCGTGACAGTTTCATCCTTTCTCCTTACAGCGCGCAGGACACGCAGCCTTCAATTTCGGTACCTTCCAGCGCACGCTGGCGCAGGCGAATGTAGTAGAGGGTTTTGATCCCTCTCTTCCAGGCGTAAATCTGCGCCCGGTTGATGTCGCGCGTGGTGGCGGTGTCCGGGAAGAAGAGCGTCAGCGACAGCCCCTGATCCACGTGTTTTGTCGCCTCGGCGTAGGTATCAATAATTTTCTCAGGGCCAATCTCATACGCGTCCTGATACAGGGCCAGATTGTCGTTGGTCATGAACGGGGCAGGGTAATAAACGCGCCCGGTCTTACCTTCCTTGCGGATCTCAATCTTCGACACAATCGGGTGGATACTCGACGTGGCGTGGTTAATGTAAGAGATTGACCCGGTTGGCGGTACGGCCTGCAGATTCTGGTTATAGATGCCGTAACGCATCACATCGTCCCGCAGCTGCTGCCACATCTCGCGGGTGGGCAGGAGAACCCCGGCATCGGCAAACAGCTGGCGCACTTTGTCGGTTTTCGGCTGCCAGTCTCCTTCCAGATATGGCCTGAAGTACTCACCGCTGGCGTAACGCGACTGTTCAAAGCCCGCAAAGCGCTGGTTACGCTCGCGCGCCAGCATCATAGAGGTATGCAGCGCATGCCAGGTAATGGTGTAAAAATAGAGGTTGGTGAAATCCAGTCCTTCCGGGCTACCGTAGGCGATACCTTCCCGCGCCAGATAGCCGTGCAGGTTCATCTGCCCAAGGCCGATGGCGTGCGAGGCGGCATTACCGGCTTCAATGGACGGCACGCTGCGGATGTGGCTCATGTCTGACACCGCGGTCAGCCCGCGAATGGCGGTCTCCACCGTGCGGCCAAAATCGGGGGAATCCATAGTGTGGGCAATATTCAGCGACCCGAGGTTACAGGAGATGTCTTTGCCGATGTCGGCGTAGTCCAGGTTTTCGTCATACGTTGATGCGCTGTTCACCTGCAATATCTCCGAGCAGAGGTTGCTCATATTGATTCGCCCGGCAATCGGGTTCGCACGGTTGACCGTATCTTCATACATGATGTACGGATAGCCGGACTCAAACTGAATTTCGGCCAGCGTCTGGAAGAAATCGCGGGCGTTAATGTACTTCTTACGAATGCGATCGTCGGCCACCAGATCGTGATACAGGGCGCTTATCGCCACATCACCAAACGCTTTCCCGTAAATACGCTCAATGTCGTAGGGCGAGAAGAGCGCCATCTCGGCATTTTCTTTGGCGAGCGCAAAGGTGATATCCGGAATCACCACCCCAAGCGACAGGGTCTTAATGCGGATTTTTTCATCGGCGTTTTCACGTTTGGTATCCAGGAAGCGCAGGATATCCGGATGGTGCGCGTGCAGATAGACCGCCCCCGCGCCCTGACGCGCCCCCAGCTGGTTGGCATACGAGAAAGCATCTTCCAGCATTTTCATGACCGGAATCACGCCGGAGGACTGGTTTTCGATGCGCTTAATTGGCGCACCGGCTTCACGCAGGTTCGACAGCAGAAACGCCACACCGCCGCCGCGTTTAGAAAGCTGCAGCGCCGAATTCACCGCGCGACCAATCGACTCCATATTGTCTTCGATGCGCAGCAGGAAGCAGGATACCAGCTCGCCGCGTTGGGCTTTTCCGCAATTAAGAAAGGTCGGTGTGGCGGGCTGGAAACGGCCGGAGAGCATCTCATCCATCAGGCATTCTGCCAGGGTTTCATCGCCCTGCGCGAGCGTCAGGGCAACCATCACCACGCGGTCCTCGAAGCTTTCAAGATAGCGTTTGCCGTCGAATGTTTTCAGGGTATAGCTGGTGTAAAACTTCCATGCGCCAAGAAACGTCTGGAAACGAAAACCACGGCTATGGGCTTGCCCGAACAGCGTCTCCACAAAGGCACGATCGTACCGGGCCAGCACGCGCTCTTCGTAATAGCCTTCCTTGACCAGATAATCGAGACGTTCATTCTGGCTTGCAAAGGTCATGCTGTAGGGGCGGACGTGGGTGGCGATAAACGCCTCCACCGCCTCATGATCTTTGCCAAACTGAATATGCCCCTCACGGTCATAGAGGTTCAGCATCGCGTTTAATGCGTGGTAATCCGGTGTCGCCTGAATTACACGTTCTGCGGTTGTCGTTGCCAAAATTCGTTCACTCCTTTACGCACGTTCTCTACGTCCTGCTGTGTCCCCATCAGTTCAAAACGATAGAGATACGGCACGCCGCATTTTTGAGAAATAACATCCCCGGCACGGCCAAAGGCATCGCCGAAACTGCGATTGCCCGCCGCGATAACGCCGCGAATAAGCTGTCGGTTGTGGGGATCGTTGAGAAAGCGGATCACATGGCGAGGCACGGCCCCCGCGGTGCCACCTCCACCATAGCTCGGGACCACCAGAATGTAGGGTTCGTCTACCCGGATCCGTTCCCGCTCGTTAAGCGGGATGCGTATCGCAGGCAGCCCGACGCGCTCAATAAAGCGGAGCGTGTTTTCCGAGCTGCTGGAGAAGTAGACCAGCCCACTCATGCCCTGGCGGCCTGGGCGGCGAGGCGGTTAATCATGTCGGGGCGAAAGCCGGACCAGCTGGTCTCCCCGGCGACGACGACCGGCAGCTGGCGAAAACCTTGTGCCCGCAGGGTATCGGCAGCTTCGGGCTGCAGGTCTATGTTCACCATCTCAAAGGCCACTCCACGGCTTTCCATTGCACGTTTTGTCGCGTGGCACTGAACACAATCGTTACGAGTGTAAATAATAATGCTCATGATTCGTATTTCCATTTAAAATGAGAGAGCGGCGCGAATCATCGCGTCAGGTTGTGTGTATCTTGCTAAAGGGAATACTAGATGTAGTTGTCTGAAGATTCAACCATACAAGATATGGGAATTTCAGATTAATATGGCCCCGATGATGAGCACAGCGGGGCAGGGCGGGCTGTACGGCGTTTTCAGGCGCGCAGGCAAAGAAAAGCCCCGGGGGCTGACGCGACCGGGGCGGATACGGACAGGCTGAGACGACTATTTGCGCAGGCTAAGCAGCGCCCCCACGAAGATACCCACCGCGGCTACCGTACCAAGCGTACAGAGGGGTTTTTCGCGAACGAAGGTATTGGCGCAGCTGATGGCATCGCAGGCAGCCTGCGTGGTGCGCGAACGCCCATTCATGCGGGCGCGGGTTTCACGTAGCAAAGACTGAGCCTTACGTTTTGCGGCATCCGCTTCGTCCTTCGCACCGGAACCCCAGGATTTCAGCACTTCTTCCAGCGAGTCCGCTAATTGGCTGACATCGTTACGAATATCCTGCGTGTCGTCGTTAATATCGTTTCGGTTCGGTCTGTTAAACATACGATCCTCCGTAATTTTGCGTTCCCGTTTAGTTTAGTCCAGAAATTTAATATCTGAAGCGCGTCACGCGTTATCTGGCAGTTTATGGAATATTCTGAAAGCCCTGCTAATGCTGAATACTGTAAGGTTGCCGGGCAGGAAAAGATAACGAGGAAAAGATATGTATTTACGACCTGATGAGGTGGCGCGCGTTCTTGAAAAAGAGGGATTCACCATGGATGAGGTGACATCAAAAGCGTATGGATATCGCCGTGGCGAGAATTATGTTTACGTTAATCGTGAAGCAAGAATGGGACGTACCGCTCTCATTATTCACCCGACGCTGAAAGACAGAAGTTTGTCATTTGCTGAGCCTGCCTCGGATATTAAAACCTGCGATCATTATCAGCAATTCCCACTGTATTTAGGTGGTGAAACGCATGAACATTATGGTATTCCGCATGGCTTCAGTTCGCGTATGGCGCTGGAGCGGTTTTTGAAGGGACTGTTTGGCGACGTACAGTAAATCTGCGACTGGCATTCGCCAGTCGCCTCACATCATGCTTTGGCCTGGCTGTACTGGCTGACCTTAAACAGGCGGCGACAGTAGTCGAGAAAATAGCCATACACCGCACCCATCAACATTGAAATCACGATATTTGAACTGACCGCTGCGACGATTTGATGCCAGTCTGCGCCCACTGTCAGCAGAATAGCCACGTAAACCGGCGACTGGAACGTCACGTATGCCAGAACGTCGGCGAGGTTTTTCACCCACCCTGACGGGCTAATACGACGCGCAAAGCGCATGACCGCATCGCGGTATAATCCGTAAGGCCACGCAATAATAATGTTGACCGGAATTGCCACCAGACGAGAAGAAAGTGACTGCTCAAAGGACATTCCGGAGAGGAAAATTTCGATCAGCATGTTCACGACGGAACAGTAAACAACCATCGCGAAGGTATCCGCTACCGCATGGCGCAGGCGAGATTGCGGTGAGAACATGTCTGAACTCCTTGAGAAGAACACAATAGAAACGATTTTCCCTCAGCGGTTAGTGCTTTAGGTTGGTTTGTTAGTCGTGTATAGCGTATATCTCTGCCTTTGAACTAACAACTAGTTATTAATTTTTATTTAGTCGCGTTTTGTCCACAAAATTCTCTAAAATTGCGTGTTTTTTGTTCGGTTCGTTATAATCTGTCCCTGCCGTCAGTTTTTGTATGTAAATCAATCTGTTGATCTTAAGCGTGCCGAAGCGAACGTTCTGCCCGAACGACGACAGTGCGGCATGCTTTGATTTGGATTAAATCTAACCGTTTATACTGAGATAAAGATTGAATCCGGCGGTATCGACAGTTATCCGCCGATATTATTAAACGCGATATTTTAAAACATTTACATTTTTAGCAAGACGTGCCCGCGGGTAGATATTCCAGGCGAAATGAATTATTCTCTTGTCGATTTTTCGATTTACCCTAAAGAAAAGGTTTTCAAATATATGTCTTTGACGTTACAGAATCTTAATAATATCCGAACTCTGCGTGCGATGGCGCGTGAATTATCCCTGGACGTTCTTGAAGAAATGCTGGAAAAAGTCAGGGTCGTTGCTGAAGAGAAACGGAGTGAGCTGGCGGAATTAGAGCAACAACGCGCTGAGCAGCAGGAAAAAATTAATGCCCTGCTGGAACTGATGAAAGCTGATGGTATTTCACCGTCCGATCTCCTCGGTTCAGATATGGCGCAGGCCGGTAAGCCAGCGAAAAAACGTAAACCGCGTGAAGCGAAATATCGCTTTATTGATCTCAACGGTGAAGAGAAAACATGGACCGGTCAGGGGCGTACGCCAAAGCCTATTGCCAATGCACTGGCAAACGGTAAATCACTGGATGATTTTCTGATTTAATCCATGAGCCGGGCGGAAGACACCGCCCGGTTGCCTGTTTAGCAGACGCCGAAATCACCCTCTTCGGTATACAGGGCCAGGTCTGCGGCCTTCAGGGTAAATTTCTCGCCTTGCTCATTGCTGGCCTGAACCGCCACAACGCTATCGCCGTTCACTTCGAGTACTTTCAGTTTTGGGCCGCCTTTACGCGGTTGCACATAATCACCGACAGAAAACATACTACCTCCTCATCGTTTCAATGATCTTCACCTTAGCCCACGTCTGATGCCGGGTACAGCGTATTTCACCGATTACTGCTTATGAGGTACGCCGGTTCCAGGGCATCACTTTCAGCAGTCTCGCCATTCCGCAAAACCCGGTCAGCCCGGCAAACAGCAGCCCGGCACCCACAAAGCCGCTCAGCAGGAAAAAGCCGCTGGAGAGCGTAAAGCCCAGCACGACCCCGCACAGGGTGAGCAGCCCGGCGGCAATTTGTACCTGGCGCATCAACGGCAGCGGCTGTGATGTGTCTTCCTGCGTGATCAACCCAGCCTGCTTCCACCCCTGAATTCCGCCTTCAACGATAAACGCCTGAGCAGGCGCGGCAGCCTGAGCAAGGCGGGCTGCGTTCGAGGATGTCCGGGCGCCAGACTGGCAGTGAAAAATCACCGTTTCGCCCGCGTGCGTCTCAAGCCCGCCGGGTAAGGTGTCCAGCGGCACGGACCGGGCGGCGGGAATATGCTCGCGGGCATATTCGTCGGGATCGCGAATATCGATCAGTTTTGCACCTTCAGCAACGAGCGCATTGGCCTGCAGGGGTGAAATGAGCGGTAGTGACATGGTGGCTCCTTACGGGCAATAGAGGCTTTTCAGGGTACTGATAAGCTGATGCACCGCATCGTTTTTAATGAAATACAGAATGCGCTGCGCTTCACGGGTGCTGTCGATAAGCCCCTCTTCACGCATACGCGCCAGATGTTGTGACGTGGCGGATGGGCTAAGCCCCGTCGCCCGCGCCAGATCGCCCGCGCTGGTACCCGGTGTACCGCACAGCATGCAGAGGATCAGCAACCGACGCGGATTGCTCATCGCTTTTAACAGGGCTGCGGCCTGTCCGGCGCTGGCCTGAAGTTGTTCGAGTTCAGTCATATTAGTTTAGTCTTTACTTAATTAAGTAAACTCTAAACTAATGGAGAGGATTAAGCCAGTGTCAAAAGCGTAAAAGAGGGTAAAAGGGCGATAAAGAGATGGCGCAGGCCGTTAAACTGGCTACGCTTAGAGAATGTTCTCTTTTGTATTTTCAATTGGTTAGCTTGCACGGAGTCGTTATGGGTTTTTGGCGTATTGTCTTTACTATTATCCTGCCACCGCTGGGTGTGCTGCTCGGCAAAGGGTTTGGCTGGGCGTTTATCATTAACATCGTTCTGACCTTACTGGGCTACATCCCTGGTCTTATTCACGCGTTTTGGGTGCAAAGCAAAAACTAAGCGCGCCACAATAGGTCGCTGTATATCCCGGTCAGCACGCCCTGTGGACCAAATTGCTGTTTGATCCAGCGCGTGACCTGGCCGGTCGCCGCATGCTGCGTGGCAAGCAGCATGCGTGAATCCTGACGCGGATTATTGATTCGCCGCGTGACCAGCAGCCCGTCCTCCACCGCCTCGCGGGCCATATACTCCGGTAAAAAACCAATCCCGTCCCCAAGGATCTGACACTGGCATTTGGTGTTGAAGTCGGGCACCAGAATCGCCTCCTGGCCGTGCAGCAGCCAGCCGACCTTCTTGTTTATAGTGTGCGCCGTGTCTTCCACCATGATGTTGGGGTACAGACGCAGCTGGCTTTCGGCTATCGGCTCCGGCACGAAGGCCAGCGGATGTTCCGGCGCGATGGCGAATACCCAACGGATGGCACCGATCTCGGTGTAATCAATGCCGCCGCCGTCGAGCAGCGTATCCGGTGCGCCAATCGCGATATTGGCCTGGTTGTTGATAATGGAGTCCCAGACGCCGTTGTAGACCTCGGTCGTGACGGTGATCTGGCAGGTAGGAAACTGTTTTTTCAGCACCTGCAGCAGCCGCGCCGTATGGCGTGGGGTGTACAAAAGCTGGTTGATGCAGATGCGGACCCGTGCCTCAATGCCCTGTGAAATGGTGTCTATCCCGCGCTTAATGGCATGAAAATCATTCAGCAGGTCGGTCGCTTTACGGTAAAAGTAAAACCCCGACTCGGTCAGCTCAATGCTGCGCGTATTGCGTACAAACAGCACCACATCCAGCCCGGTCTCCATTCGCTTGATGGTGTAACTGATGGCAGAGGTGGTTACGCCAAGCTCGGTGGCGGCTTTGCTGAAGCTGCCAAAGCGTGCCGCCGTGGTGAAGGCCAGCAGGTTCTCTTCAGTAAAGATGGAATTCATATTACGGCTCCTGTTAGCCATCAGTTTTGAACATATTTTAACAGCGCTGTTACAACGCATATGACGGCGGTCACAGTTCTGATTATTCGCGTCGAGCCGCGTCATGTCAGGCTTCATCAGGCATAAGCAGAATGCTGTCTGAGGCGAATAAAAGCGCTAAAACATAAGTAAAAGATTGCACGGCCGCACATTTTGGCTGAATTGTTGAATTTAACTCAATAATGAATTGACTGTCGATGAATGATTTTTAAGCGGATTCTTTTCTCACCAGGCTGTTGCTATTCTCAGGTCATGAGCAATACATCATGGGGAGTCTGAATATGTCTGCGAACGAACTCGTTACTGAATTTTTGCTGGCGGCAGAGCAGGGCAATATTGACGGGCTAAAAGCCTGCCTTGAAAAAGGTGTCGATATTAATGCCACTCAACGCCAGAAAAGAACGGCCGTTATTATTGCCAGCCTGAAAAAGCATTATGACTGCGTGGCATTTTTAATTGCCGCCGGAGCAGATATTGATCAACAGGATCAGACCTGTTTTAACCCCTTCCTGATTAGCTGCCTGACAAATGATTTAACCCTGCTGCGAATAGTCTTACCCGCCAACCCGGATCTTGATCGCCTGACCCGCTTCGGTGGCGTCGGCATTACGCCTGCCAGCGAGAAAGGGCACGTTGAGATTGTGCGCGAGCTGCTGGAGAAAACCGATATTAACGTCAACCACACCAACTTCGTGGGCTGGACGCCGCTACTGGAAGCGATTGTCCTCAACGATGGCGGCGCGAAACAGCAGGAAATTGTAAAGCTGTTACTGGATAACGGCGCAAATCCGCACATGACCGATAAATACGGCAAAACCCCGCTCGAACTGGCGCGGGAAAAAGGCTACCACCAGATAGCAGACCTGCTGCTGGCCGCAGGCGCGTAATTCCTTCGGCCAGCCTTTTCCGGCTGGTCGCTCATTCAGACAGTATTTTACCGACGTGCCTATTGCACGACGGCGGCCCCCTTTTATCCTCATTCAGGAGAAAATAATGCCCACCAAAATCGTCATAAAAAAGAATACCTATTTTGACTCGGTGTCATTGATGTCGGTTTCCACGAAGGCCAATAAATTGCCGGGCGTTGAGCAGGCTTTTGTGGCTATGGCGACAGAAATGAACAAAGGCGTATTAAAAAATCTCGGGCTATTAACGCCGGAATTAGCGGATGCCAAAAACGGCGACTTAATGATTGTGATTAAAGGCGAGGCGGCGAATGACGAAACGCTGGCAGCCATCGAAGCGCTTTTCACCCGCAAGGAGAGCGGCGGGAGCCATGAAGCGCGTTATGCCACCCTTGCCAGTGCGAAAACCCATCGTCCTGAGAGCAACCTGGCGGTGATTTCGGTAAACGGCACGTTTGCCGCCCGCGAAGCACGTCAGGCGCTGGAAAACGATCTCAACGTCATGCTCTTCTCCGACAACGTCAGCCTTGATGACGAGCTGGCGCTGAAGCAGCTGGCACACCAGAAAGGGCTGCTGATGATGGGGCCGGACTGCGGCACGGCCATTATCAACGGTACCGGGCTGTGCTTCGCCAATGCGGTGCGTCGCGGACCGATCGGTATTATCGGGGCGTCCGGGACCGGCAGCCAGGAGCTGAGCGTGCGGATCCATGAATTCGGCGGCGGCGTGTCGCAGCTGATTGGCACCGGCGGGCGCGATCTGAGCGAAAAGATAGGTGGCCTGATGATGCTGGATGCCATCGCGATGCTGGACGCTGACGACGCCACCCAGGTGATTACCCTCATCTCTAAACCGCCTGCGCCGTCGGTGGCAGAAAAAGTGCTGGCCCGCGCCCGCACCTGCCGCAAACCGGTGGTGGTCTGTTTCCTCGGTCGTCATCAGCCGCCGGCTGATGAAGGCAACCTGCAGTTCGCCCGTGGCACCAAAGAGGCGGCGCTGAAGGCCGTGCTGTTAACGGGGGTGAAAAAAGAGTCTCTCGACCTGCATCCGCTGAACTGGCCACTGATCGAAGAGGTGCGTGCCCGGCTGACACCCCAACAGAAATACATCCGCGGCCTGTTCTGCGGCGGCACCCTGTGCGATGAGGCCATGTTCGCCGCGCTGGAAAAGTTCGACGACGTCTACAGCAACATTCAACCCGATCCGGCGAAACGGCTGGACGATATCAACGTCAGTAAAGCCCACACCTTCCTTGATTTTGGAGATGACGATTTCACCCACGGCAAACCGCACCCGATGATCGATCCGACCAACCGCATCAGCCGCCTGTTGCAGGAGGCGCGTGACCCCGAGGTGGGCGTGATCGTGATGGACTTTGTCCTGGGCTTTGGCGCGCACGAGGATCCGGTCGGCGTGATGCTTGAGGCCATAAAAGAGGCGCAGGCGACGGCGAAAGCCGATAACCGTCCGCTGGCAATTCTCGGCTATGTGCTCGGAACCGACCAGGACTCACCGTCCCTGGCACAGCAGTGTCAGCTTCTGACCGAGGCAGGGGTGATCTGGGCGAGCAGCAGCTCCAACACCGGATTACTGGCACGTGAATTTGTCTTTAAAGGGGAGACTGCCTGATGACGACCTTATTTAACCAGCCGTTGAACGTGATTAACGTCGGTATCGCGCTGTTCAGTGCGGATCTCAAAAAGCAGCATATCCCCGTGACCCAGCTCGACTGGACGCCGCCGGGGCAGGGGAATTTGCAGGTTGTAGAGGCGCTGGATCAGCTGGCCCTTGCGCCACTGGCTGACAAAATCGCCGCCGCCAATAAGATTGCCTTTGAGCGCATTATCCAGTCCCATCCGGTGCTGGTGGGCTACGACCAGGCGATCAACGTCGTGCCGGGCATGACCCGCACCACCATTCTGCACGCCGGTCCGCCCGTCAGCTGGGAAAACATGTGTGGCGCAATGAAAGGAGCCGTGACCGGGGCGCTGGTGTTTGAAGGGCTGGCACGCGATATCGACGACGCGGAGCGCGTGGCGGCGTCAGGGGCGATCACCTTCTCGCCCTGTCACGAGCATGACTGCGTAGGCTCAATGGCGGGCGTCACTTCGGCATCGATGTTTATGCACATCGTTGAGAACAAAACCTACGGCAACCGGGCGTTCACTAACCTTAGCGAGCAGATGGCGAAGATCCTGCGCATGGGCGCCAACGACCAGAGCGTTATTGACCGCCTGAACTGGATGCGTGACGTGCTCGGCCCGATGCTGCGCGATGCCATGAAAATCATTGGTGAAATCGACCTGCGCCTGATGCTGGCCCAGGCGCTGCACATGGGCGACGAGTGTCATAACCGCAACAACGCCGGCACCACGCTGCTGATCCAGGCGTTGACGCCCGGGCTGATTCAGGCCGGGTATCCGGTGGCACAGCAGCGTGAGGTGTTTGAGTTCGTCGCCAGCAGCGACTACTTCTCCGGCCCGACGTGGATGGCGATGTGTAAAGCCGCCATGGATGCCGCACACGGTATTGAGTACAGCACCGTGGTCACCACCATGGCGCGTAACGGCTACGAGTTCGGTCTGCGCATCTCCGGGCTGCCGGGGCAGTGGTTCACCGGCCCGGCGCAGCAGGTGATGGGGCCGATGTTCGCGGGCTACAGGCCGGAAGACTCCGGGCTGGATATTGGCGACAGCGCCATTACCGAAACCTACGGTATCGGTGGTTTTGCGATGGCCACAGCCCCGGCGATTGTGGCACTGGTGGGTGGCACGGTGGATGAAGCCATCGATTTCTCCCGTCAGATGCGCGAGATCACCCTCGGCGAAAACCCGAACGTCACCATTCCGCTGCTCTCGTTTATGGGCATTCCAACCGCCATCGACATCACAAAAGTCGCGGGCAGCGGCATTCTGCCGGTCATTAACACCGCCATTGCGCACAAAGACGCAGGCATTGGCATGATTGGGGCGGGCATCGTTCACCCGCCGTTTAGCTGTTTTGAAAAGGCGCTGTTGACCTTCCGCGATCGCTACTTTTTATAAGGCATGCATCCATGAAAAACATGAAACTGGAGTGGAAAAGAGGTGACTGGGCGGCGTATTTCGGGTTGATGACCAACAACCTGACCAATTTGCTGACCATGATGGGGCTGCTCATTTTTGTCGTCGGCATCCCGAAGGAGATTGTTTATGGACGCATTGCGCCAGCCTTCGGGCTGGCGGTGCTGGTCGCGAGCGTCTGCTACGCGTGGTTTGGCCTGCAGATGGCGCGCCAGACCGGGCGTACGGATGTCACCGCGCTGCCGTCTGGCCCAAGCGCGCCGTCAATTTTCACCGTGACCTTTCTGGTGCTGATGCCGGTCTACCAGCAAACCGGTGATGCGGATTTCGCTATCCAGATTGGTCTGGTGTGGTGCTTCGTGGAGGCGATGATTCTGGCGGGCGGTTCGTTCCTGGGGGAAACCATCCGCAAGATGACCCCGCGTACCGTCCTGCTGTCGTGCCTGTCCGGGCTGGGCCTGCTGCTGCTGGCGATGAACCCGATGCTGCAGGCGTTTGAGGCACCTACCGTGTCGTTCATCGTGCTGCTGCTGATCTTTATTAACTGGTTTGGTAAAAAGCCGATCTTCGCCAAAATCCCGACCGGCCTGCTCTTGCTGATTGCCGGTACCGCGCTGGCGTGGATCTCCGGTCTGCAAAGCCCGGAGGCCATCAAAGCCTCGATGTCGTCGTTTGGCTTTAACCCGCCGGAAGTGCATGTCGACAGCTTTATGCAGGGACTGCCGCACGCATTACCGTACCTGGCCTCTGCCGTCCCGCTGGGTCTGGCGAACTACATTTTTGACCTGGAAAACATCGAAAGCGCCCACGCGGCGGGGGATGAGTACCCGACCCGCAAGGTGATGCTGGCAAACGGGCTGGCCTCCATGCTCGGGTGTCTGATGGGTAACCCGTTCCCGGTGACGGTTTACGTCGGCCACGCGGGCTGGAAAGCGATGGGGGCCAGCATTGGCTACACGCTGGCCTCCGGTGTGACCATGTTTATCGTGCCGCTGTTCGGGCTGGGGGCGTTTATGCTCGCCATCATACCGATGACCGCCATCGTGCCGATTCTGGTGTTTATCGGGGTGGTGACCGCCAACCAGGTAGTAAGGGAAACGCCCAAAGTGGAGGTCCCCGTGATCTTCATCTGCCTGTTCCCGTGGATCGCTAACTGGGCGCTGACCATGATGAACAGCGTGATGGGCGCGGCGGGGACCAATGCGGCGAAAATTGGCACCGACGTGCTGCACAGCAAAGGTATCTACTACCAGGGACTGGTGCATCTGGGTAACGGCGCACCGCTCGCCAGCATGCTGTGGGGCTGCATCGCTATCTTCGCCATCATCAACAAACCGCTGCGCGGAGCCGTGGCCGCCGCCGTTGGAGCGTTGCTGGCGCTGTTCGGCGTGATCCACGCGCCAGTGGTTGGCTTTGCCGAAGGCAGTTCGCTGATGTTTGTCACGGCCTACCTGATGATGGGGGGCATGTTTGTGGTGAAGCATTTTCTTGATAGCCGCGACGCGGTGAGCGCGGCAGCGCCGGTTTCGGAGTCCTGATAATGGCTGATGTCCTCACCCCGCACCATTTCAAAGGAAACACTATGAAAGAGCTCATGGTCGTCGCCATTGGCGGCAACAGCATTATCAAAGATAACGCCAGTCAGTCCATTGAACACCAGTCACAGGCCGTGAAATTGGTTGCAGAGTCAGTGCTGGAGATGCTGGCGTCTGACTATGACATCGTGCTCACTCACGGCAACGGCCCCCAGGTGGGGCTGGATCTGCGCCGCGCTGAAATTGCTCACGAGCGGGAAGGGCTACCCCTCACGCCGCTGGCAAACTGCGTGGCGGATACCCAGGGCGGTATCGGCTACCTGATCCAGCAGGCACTCAATAACCGCATGGCCGCCCACGGCGAGCAAAAAGCGGTCACGGTCGTCACGCAGGTGGAAGTGGATAAACACGATCCGGGTTTCGCCCATCCCACCAAACCTATCGGCGCGTTTTTCAGTGAGACGCAGCGTGATGCGCTCCAGCGTGCCCATCCTGACTGGCATTTTGTTGAAGACGCCGGGCGCGGTTATCGCCGGGTGGTGGCCTCACCGCAGCCGCTGCGTATCGTTGAAGCGGAGGCTATCAAGACCCTGACGCAAAAAGGCTTTGTGGTGATCGGGGCGGGCGGTGGTGGTATTCCGGTGGTGCGCACAGCGCAGGGGGATTACCAGAGCGTCGATGCGGTGATTGATAAGGATCTCTCGACCGCGCTGCTGGCCCGCGAGATCCATGCCGACGTGCTGGTGATCACCACCGGGGTGGAGAAAGTGTGCATCAACTTTGGTAAGCCAGACCAGCAGGCGCTGGATACGGTGAATGTGGCGCAGATGAAACGCTACGTGGCGGAGGGGCACTTCCCGGCGGGCAGCATGCTGCCGAAAATCGTCGCCTCGCTGGCGTTTCTGAACGACGGCGGCAAGCGCGTGATCATCACCTCGCCGGACTGCCTGCCTGCGGCGCTGCGCGGTGAGACCGGTACCCACATTGTGAATGCGTAAGTAAAAGGAAGAGAAGATGAATGAGAATAAAAGCCGACGCGAGTTTATTAGCCAGAGCGGCAAAATGGTTACCGCCTGCGCCCTGTTTGGCACCACTGGCTCCGTCGCGTATGCTGCAGAGACTGCGAAACCACGTTGTGAGACAGGCAAAACCATGAACATTACCGCCAGACACTACTACCTGGATAACGTGCTGCTGGAGGCCGGGTTCAACGTTGACGGCGGCGTGGCGACAAGCACCCGCACCGAACTGAAAACACTCGAAATTAATGACGGCAAAATTGTCGCCCTGCGTGATAACAAAAGCCATGCCGATGCCACGCTGCCACACTATGATGCAGGCAGTAAGCTGATGCTGCCGGCGATGCGCGACATGCATATCCACCTGGATAAAACCTTTTACGGTGGTCCCTGGCATTCCCTTAACCGCCCGGCGGGCACGACCATTCAGGACATGATCCGTCTTGAACAAAAATTGCTGCCAGAGTTACAGCCCTACACGCAGGAGCGTGCGGAAAAGCTTATCGACCTAATCCAGTCGAAAGGCTCCACCCTCGCCCGCAGCCATTGCAATATTGAGCCGACATCCGGCCTGAAGAATCTGGAAAATCTCCAGGCCGTCTTAGCGCGCCGCAAGCCGGGGTTTGACTGTGAAATTGTCGCCTTCCCGCAGCACGGCTTGCTGTTATCGCACTCCGAAACGCTGATGCGCGAGGCCATGCAGGCTGGCGCACGCTACGTGGGCGGTCTGGATCCGACTAACGTGGACGGTGCGATGGAAAAATCCCTCGACACGATGTTCCAGATTGCGCTGGATTATGACAAAGGGGTGGACATCCACCTGCATGAAACCAGCCCGGCAGGCGTCGCGGCGGTGAACTACATGGTAGAGACCGTGGAGAAAACGCCCGCGCTGAAGGGCAAACTGACCATCAGCCACGCCTTCGCGCTGGCCACGCTCAACGAGCAGCAGGTCGATGAAATCGCCACCCGCATGGCGGCGCAGCAGGTGACCATTGCCTCTACGGTGCCGATTGGCACCCTGCATATGCCGCTGAAGCAACTCCGTGACAAGGGGGTGTTCGTCATGACCGGCACCGACAGCGTCATTGACCACTGGTCGCCGTATGGGCTGGGCGATATGCTGGAAAAAGCCAATCTTTACGCCCAGCTCTATATTCGCCCGAATGAACAGACGCTCTCCCGCGCGCTGGGTATCGCCACCGGTGATGTGCTGCCGTTGAACGACAAAGGCGAGCGCGTGTGGCCAAAAGCGCAGGACGATGCCAGCTTTGTGCTGGTGGACGCTTCCTGTTCCGCCGAGGCCGTGGCGCGGATTTCACCGCGTACCGCGACCTTCCATAAGGGCCATCTTGTGTGGGGCACCGTCTCCTGACGCCACGTCGGGGTATTGCTACAGGTGATACCCCGACAGACGCAGCTCGCGATCAATCCATTCAACAAACTGCTGGATCTTCCAGGTGCGCTCGTTCATGTGCGGCATCACCAGATGATGCGCATTAATGGCGATCCCCGTTTCATCTGGTAGCACCTGCACCAGGGAGCCATCGTTCAGGTGATCGGTGGCCATCATCTTGCTTTCCAGAATAAATCCCAGCCCCATACGCGCGGCTTCAAAGCTCATGTAGGAACGATCAAAACTCAGGCTGAAGTTGAGCCAGGGGCGGTCGATATTGTGCCAGGCAAACCATTTTTCCCAGTTGACGAGGGTGCTGGTCGACGAGATAAGCGCCTGTGAAAGCAGGTCCTGCGGCGTGTTGACGGGATGTGCGTGCAGATATGCCGGTGAGGCCAGCACCACCAGCGCATCGTTTTTAATGGTCATGACCCTGTAAGCGTCCCAGTCCGGGATGCCGTGGCGAATATCAATATCGATGTTATCGCGTGCAAACTGCAGGTTCTCGTAGGAGCAGGAAAGATTGACCGTAATATCCGGGTATTCACTGCGAAATTTGCCGAGCCGGCGCAACAACCACGTCAGGCCAAACGTTGGTGAAGAGTGAACGCGCAATACCGGATTATCAGCCTCTTTCATCACCTGTTCGGTTGCACGGCCGATGGCGCTCATCGCTGCGGAGACGTCGCGCAGATATTTTTCCCCCGTCGGGGTCAGGGTCACGCCTTTGCCGCTGCGGATAAATAACTTCTTCCCCATCCAGGATTCCAGCGAGGCGATCTGATGACTGACGGCTGACGCGGTGACGTTAAGCTGTTCGGCTGCCAGATGGATACTGAGAGAGTTGGCCACGGCGATAAAGGACTGAATATTTCGCAGCGAGGGTATGGGGAGGGTCTGGCGATCCTGCGCGGGCATGGCCCACTCCTTTTAAACGAGACAATTTTAAAAAACATAACATTGCGGCATCGCGTCAGCAATTTTTACCCGGCTGAATGGATTAAACATGATCCTGTTCACAGTGTTTTATCGATGAATATTGATGAGGGTTACATTTTATTTTTATGACCTGCATCGCGTATCAAATTTATCTCAGCAATAAATGAGTTTTATTGAATGGTGTTTCGTTCGATAGCCGATATATTGACGTTGAACGCATAAATAAAACGACTCACGTTGTTCGAATAATGAGGTAAAACATGTCTCGTATAGAACAAGTTGCCCCCTACATAGCGACAAAGAAAACCAATTACCGTTTCGTTGTGCTGGCATTAATTTTTATTGTGTATGCCATTAACTATGCCGACCGAACAAATATTGGTGCTGTACTTCCTTTTATCATCGACGAGTTTCATATCAATAATTTCGAAGCCGGTGCGATCGCCAGTATGTTCTTTTTGGGATACGCCCTGAGCCAAATACCGGCGGGCTTTTTTATCGCCAAAAAGGGCATTCGCGGGATGGTGGCGCTGTCGATATTTGGCTTCTCGGCGTTTACCTGGTTGATGGGGACTGCGACCTCAGTGCTGGGCCTGAAGTTTATCCGCCTCGGGCTGGGGTTAACCGAGGGGCCATGCCCGGTGGGGTTGGCATCAACGATCAATAACTGGTTTCCACCAAAAGAGAAGGCCACGGCGACCGGCGTCTATATTGCTGCCACCATGTTTGCCCCCATCCTGGTGCCGCCGCTGGCAGTGTGGATTGCCATGACATGGGGCTGGCGCTGGGTCTTTTTCTCTTTTGCCATTCCGGGGCTGGTCATTGCTGTCCTGTGGTATTTACTGGTACGTACCCGGCCTTCCGAGAGCCCTTTCGTGTCAAAGGGCGAACTGGAGACCATTACCGCAGGTCAGGCGACACCGGATGCCAGACGGGAAAATATCGTGATTTCCCCCGGCTTCTCCCGCCTTGACCGTCTGATTCGCGTACGGGATCTGTCGCCCATCAGCACGGTAAAAGGTCTGTTCACATCGAAAAATATTCTCGGTGACTGTGTGGCCTACTTCATGATGGTCAGCGTGCTGTATGGCCTGTTGACCTGGATACCGCTTTATCTGGTGAAAGAAAAAGGCTTTACGTTCATGAGTATGGGCCTCGTCGCGAGTATGCCGTGTATCGGCGGTTTTATCGGCGCGATTTTTGGCGGCTATGTCTCCGATAAATGGCTCGGGCGCAGGCGTAAACCGACCATGATGTTTACAGCCATCAGCACCGTACTGATGATGATCATCATGCTGAATATCCCGCAAAGCACCGTTGCGGTTTGTGTCGGCCTCTTTTTTGTTGGTCTCTGTCTGAATATAGGCTGGCCCGCCTTCACCGCTTATGGAATGGCCGTAGCGGACAGCAAAACGTATCCCATCGCCGCATCAATTATTAATAGCGGCGGCAATCTCGGCGGATTTGTTTCGCCGATGCTGGCAGGTTATCTGCTGGATAAAACAGGAAGCTTTAATTCTGTCTTTATTTATTTCGGTATTTGCGCAGCAATTGGCTTAGTCATGATTATCTTGCTGGAAGAACCGAAATAATAAATAAAACCTCTCTTACAATACTGGAGTAAATATATGCTTCTGAAAGATAAAGTCGCCGTGATTACCGGCGCGGCTTCTGTGCGCGGTTTGGGTTTCGCCACGGCAAAATTATATGCCGAGCAGGGCGCGAAAGTGGTCATTATTGATTTAGATGCCGAGGCCAGCCAGCGTGCGGCTGCATGTCTGGGTGAAGGGCATCTGGGGCTTGCGGCAAACGTCAGCAACGAGTTGCAGGTGAACGCAGCCATTGAGCAGGTTCTGGGTAAATATGGGCGCATCGACATTCTGGTGAATAACGCCGGGATAACCCAGCCGCTCAAACTGATGGATATTAAGCGCGACAATTACGATGCCGTACTGGATGTCAGCCTGCGCGGTACGCTGCTGATGTCCCAGGCGGTGATTCCCACTCTGCGCGCACAGAAGTCCGGCAGCATTGTCTGTATCTCTTCAGTTTCGGCACAGCGCGGCGGCGGTATTTTTGGCGGCCCGCACTACAGCGCTGCAAAAGCTGGCGTGCTGGGGCTGGCCAAAGCCATGGCCCGTGAGCTTGGGCCGGATAACGTGCGCGTGAACTGCATCACCCCGGGGCTTATCCAGACGGACATCACCGCTGGCAAGCTGAGCGATGAGATGAAAACCGCCATTCTGGCGGGTATTCCGCTCAACCGTCTTGGTGATGCACAGGATGTTGCCCGTGCCGCGCTGTTCCTGGGGAGCGATCTCTCTTCTTATTCCACCGGTATCACGCTCGACGTGAACGGCGGCATGCTGATCCATTAAGGGGAGACGAGAATGACGAATACGACAGTTCAACAGGTTGCCGCGGCCGCGTGGCGCATTCGCCGCTACGCGCTGCGAATGGGCGAAGTACAAGGTCAGGGCTATATCGGTCAGGCGCTGGGCTATGCCGACGTGCTGGCAACTGCGTTTGCGCACGGTATGACCTTCAGGGCTCAGGAGCCGGAGTGGGAAGGCCGCGACCGCTTCCTGCTCTCCCACGGACATTACGCCATTGCGTATTATGCGGCGCTGATCGAGGCGGGGATCGTTCCTGAAGAGGAACTTGAAACCTACGGCTCGGATGACAGCCGCCTGCCGATGTCCGGCATGGCAACGTATACACCCGGCATGGAGATCTCCGGCGGTTCTCTGGGGCAGGGACTCAGCATTGGTGTGGGAATGGCGCTGGGGCTGAAGCACAAACAGAGCACGGCGTGGGTAATTAACTCCATGTCTGACGGTGAGCTGGACGAAGGTTCAACCTGGGAAGCCGCCATGTCAGCCGCGCATCATGGGCTCTCGAATCTGATTGTGCTGGTGGACATTAACCGGCAACAGGCGGACGGTAATTCACATAACATCCTCGGTTTTGAGCCGCTGGAAGATAAGTGGACCTCCTTTGGCTGGTATGTACAACGCGTTAACGGTAACGATATCCCCGCGCTGGTGTCGGCGTTTGATAATGCCAGACGCTATCCCGAACAACAGCCGCGCGTCATCTTGTGCGACACGCTGATGGGCAAGGGCGTGCCTTTCCTCGAGCAGCGTGACAAGAACCATTTTATTCGCGTGGATGCCGATGAGTGGCAACAGGCGCTCGCCGTGCTCGATGCGAATAAACCAGAAGGAGTCCTGTAATGAGCCAGCCCGTCGAAAATAAACCGCGTTTAACCACCTCCGCCATGATTGCCTCAATTGCAGAGGAAGGGCAGGAAACCCGGGCCGCGCCGTTTGGCCACGCGCTGGTGAAACTGGCGGCTCAGCGCCAGAACATTGTCGGCATGACGGCAGATTTATCGAAATATACCGACCTGCATATCTTTGCTCAGGCATACCCTGAACGTTTCTTTCAGATGGGAATGGCGGAACAGCTGTTAATGGGGGCGGCAGGTGGGATGGCCAAAGAGGGCTTTATTCCCTTTGCCACCACCTATGCCGTGTTCGCCACCCGCCGTGCCTACGATTTTATTCATCAGGTCATTGCTGAGGAACACCTCAACGTCAAGATTTGCGCCGCGCTGCCGGGGTTGACTACCGGCTACGGGCCAAGCCATCAGGCAACGGAAGATATTGCGATCATGCGCGGCATTCCGGGCATGACCATTATCGATCCTTGCGATGCGATTGACACCGAACAGGCGGTGCCTGCCATTGCCAGCCACGAAGGGCCGGTTTATATGCGTTTGTTACGCGGTAAGGTTCCGGTGGTGCTGGATCAGTACAATTACCGGTTTGAAATAGGCAAAGCCGCGCTGCTGGAAGAGGGCAGTGATGTGCTGATTATCGCCTCAGGGCTGATGACCATGCGCGCACTGGAGGCGGCAAAGCAGTTGCGCAAGGATAATGTCAGCGTGGCGGTACTTCACTCGCCCACGATTAAGCCCCTGGATGAAGCGACCATTCTGGCGCAAGCCGCGAAACCCGGACGTCTGGTTATCGTGGCTGAAAACCACAGTAGCGTTGGCGGGCTTTGTGAAGCCGTGGCGTCGCTGTTGATGCGCCATCGCGTTAACGTCGACTTTGATACCGTTGCGTTGCCGGATGCGTTCCTTGATGCGGGTGCGCTACCGACCCTTCACGCGCGTTACGGGATTTCGACTGACGCCATGGTGGAGAAGATCCGGCGCAGGCTCTGATTTTCAGACGGGTATGTTGTCAACGGGCGAGGGGTGTTTTACCCTCGCCTCTGTTGCGATAAAGGAGTCCGTCATGGCACAAAACATCTACGACAACCCGGCGTTTTTTGAAGGCTATGCCCGGCTACCGCGTTCGGTGCAGGGTCTGGACGGCGCACCGGAATGGCCTGCGCTGAAAAGCATGCTGCCACCGTTATCCGGCAAGTCAGTTATCGATCTTGGCTGCGGTTACGGCTGGTTCTGTCGCGCTGCACGCGCGCTGGGGGCGGCAGAAGTGACCGGCGTTGATCTCTCCGAAAAGATGCTCGCCCGGGCGGCTGAACTGACGGATGACGCGCAAATACACTATCAGCGCAGCGATCTGGCATCTCTGGCGTTACCTGAGAACAGCGTTGATTTGATCTACAGTTCACTGGCGCTGCACTACCTGCCGGCGCTGGATTCCCTGTTTGAGAAAATCCGGCGGGCGCTTAAACCCGGCGGCAGCTTCGTCTTTTCAATGGAACATCCGATTTATACCTGCGCCACACGTCAGGGCTGGCTGACCGACGACAACGGCGAGCGTTTCTGGGGCGTTAATCGCTATCAGGATGAGGGCGAGCGCGTCAGCAACTGGCTGGCAGACGGGGTGATCAACTACCATCGTACGCTGGGTACCACGCTCAATGCGCTTATTAAGGCGGGGCTGACAATAACGGAAGTGAACGAATGGGGACCAACGCAGGCACAAATTGATGCCTGGCCCGCGCTGGCCGAAGAGGCGGAACGTCCGATGCTGGTCCTGATTTCTGCCGCTAAGACTCAGTAACCCACTTTATACACCCGTCCATTCTGCACCCCTTCCACGCTGCGACGATAGGCCTGCGCCACCGTTGCGGCGGGAACACTTTCAAAGCCCGGGAAGAAGCCTTCGTACGCTTCCGCTGATTCGGTAAGCACCGTCGGGCTAATCAGGTTGATGCGGATCCCGCGCGGGAGTTCACAGGCCGCGGCGCGGACAAACCCTTCCAGGGCGGCGTTCACCGTGGTGGCATTCACCCCCTGAGCGATAGGCTCATGCGCCACGATCCCGCTTATCAGGGTGATGGAGCAGCCTTCGTTGAGATAATGCTGGCCGGTCAACGCCAGACGAACCTGTCCCAGCAGCTTATCCTGCAAGCCCTGGTTGAAATCGCTGTCTTTCATGGTTGCGAGCGGGCCGAAGTGCAGGCCGCCACTGGCAGAGACAATCGCATCCACCGCACCGATGTTTTCAAACAATGCCTGGACGCTGGCCTGAGAGGTGATATCCACCTGGTAGTCGCCCTTTGTACGACCCACGCGGATCACGTCGTGGCGACGGCTCAACTCTTCTGTCACCGCACGACCGACCGTACCGCTGGCACCAATAATCACGATTTTCATAGCTGACTCCTTAGGTTGTGAGCCTTCATTCTTTAATAAATCAAAACTCAGATAAACTGGGCTAAAGTTAGAGGATTGCTAACCAGGGGTTTGGAATATGGATAAGCTTCGCAGCATGGAGACCTTCATTGCTGTCGTTGAGAGCGGCAGTTTTACCGGCGCGGCAGGCCGGCTGGAGATGTCGGCGGTGATGGTGGGGAAGTACATTGCGTTGCTGGAGTCTCAGCTCGGCACCCGGCTGCTGGAGCGAAACACGCGGCGTCAAAGTCTGACGGACGCCGGGCGGGTCTATTTCGACGAGGCGAAGCGGGTGCTGGAGCAGGTCTCTATCGCCGAAAGCGCGGTTGAGCGACTGCGTGCGGCCCCAGCCGGGACCTTGCGGGTCACTGCGCCCACCTCGTTTGGGGGTTGTGTGATAGCCCCCCTCACCGCGACCTTTTTACAGCGCTACCCGGACGTGCGCGTGGAGCTGGATCTGACCAACCGGATGGTGGATCTGGTAGATGAAGGGGTCGATCTGGCCATTCGCATCGGTGACATTCATAACGACGATCTGGTGGCGAAATACCTCTGCCCGTACCGAATGGTGATCTGCGCGGCCCCGGCGTATCTGGCGCGTTACGGCACGCCGCGAACGCCTGCCGATCTGGCGGATCATCTCTGCCTGTCACACACGGTGTGGACCGCACGTAACGAATGGCGGCTGCCGGGGGGTGAAGGTGAGATGCGCTGGAAGCGCGATGCCATTCTGCGCTGCAACGATGGCTATGGGCTACGGATGGCGGCGAGAGCGGGGGCGGGATTATTACTGCAACCCGAAGTGCTGGTGGCAGAAGAGCTGGCGAGCGGCAGACTGGTGCAGGTGCTGGAGAACTACACGCCTGCGCCACGACCGGTACATTTGCTGTGGCGCCAGGATTTACGTCCGCTACCCAAGCTCACGCAATTTGTTGCGCATATTCTGCAGGGCGCGGAATATTTCGGCCATGCAGTTGAAGAAAAGTAATTATCAAAGCCGCAGACTTATGCTACTAAGATTAGGCACATTATAAAAAAAGAAGGTAAGCAAAGAATGTCTGTGAATAAACTCGCCAGCAGCGCACAGGGCCTGCAATCATCTGCCATCCGTGAATTATTAAAACATAGCAAAATGGCCGGGGTGATTTCGCTGGGTGGCGGTATTCCTAACCCTGCACTGTTCGATCATGAAGGCCTGAAAATTGCCGCTGATGCCGTATTATCACAGCATTTTGGTGAAGCTTTTCAGTACGGTCTGACCGAAGGCATCCCGGGGCTACGTGAAGAAATTAAGCTCATCTGTGAAGGCCGTGGGATCGCCTGCAAGGCCGATGACGTGGTCATTACGTCCGGTTCGCAACAATCTCTCGACGTGCTGGCGCGGGCGTTAATTAACCCGGGCGATACCGTCGTCGTCGAACGTCCAACGTATCTCGCGGCACTGCAGGTATTTGGTCTGGCACAGGCCAAATTTGAATCCGTGGGCACCGATGGCGACGGAATGAAAGTGGATGAACTTGAAGCACTGGTGGCGAATAAAACCATCAAGGCGGTTTATATTGTTCCGACATTTGGTAACCCGGGTGGGGTAACGCTTTCTGAGGTGCGTCGTAAACAGCTGGTGGAATTATCGAAGCGCTATGACTTCGTTATTATCGAAGACGATCCGTACAGCGAAATTAATTATACCGATGAAGTGTTCCGCCCGTTAATTGCCCATGCCAAAGATATCGGCAATGAAGAGAACGTCGTCTATACCTCGACCTTCTCCAAAATCCTCGCCCCGGGCACTCGTGTGGGCTGGGTGCTGGTACCGGAGTGGCTGAAACGCGCGGTGGTTAATCTCAAGCAAACCACCGATCTGCACACCAGCACGCTGTCACAGCTGATGACCTACGAGTACCTGAAAACCGGTCGTCTGGCCGATCAGATTAAAATGATCCGTGAAGCCTACCGCCAGAAATACCAGACCTTTGCAAATGAACTGGAGGCGGAACTGGGTGATGTCATGACGTTCCATAAGCCGAAGGGTGGAATGTTCCTGTGGGCCAAAATGAACAATGGCATCAACACCACGCGCTGGCTGGAAAAAACGTTAAGCAACGGCGTGGTTTTTGTGCCGGGTGAGTTCTTCTATTGTAATGAGCCAGACCATACGACGCTGCGCATGTCGTTTGTCACGCCAACCGATGAAGAGCTGAAAGAGGCGGTTCGTCGCCTGAAAAAATCGCTGTAACAGACCTGCGCATAATGGCACCTGTGCTGTTATGCGCATTACTTGTGCAGTGCGGCCAGCGCCGCAAGCGTTCATGGTGAATCCCATGTTTGAATTTCTGATCGGTATCCTCACGCACACCCCCGTCTGGGTGTGGGTCCTGTTTATCTTTCTCGTCTCCCGTGGCCTCAACGCCCGTAAGCCTGCCACCGTTACGCTGGAAAAGCTGGCCATCATTCCTGCCATCTTTCTTATCTGGGATATCTACGATCTGGTGGTCTATCGCGATCTTACTCTCGCGACGGTGGCCCTTTGGGTTGCGGGGATTGTGGCGGGCGCGACGCTGGGGTATGTGCTGATTAAGCAGACGGTCATCACCCGCACCGACGCGCCGCGCACCCTTTATCGCCAGCCGGACTACACGGCACTGCCGTTTATGATGCTGGCATTTGGTGTGAAATACGTGCTGGGGGTGATGAACGCCCTCTCTCCCCAGGCGTTGCAACAGTCCGCCATGAGCGCGCTGGCGATAGTCTCCGGCGGGGTATTTGCCGGGGTCTTTATCGGGAAGTTTACGCGCTATGTAGGGGTATATCTCAGCAGCGCACCGCAACCGGCTGAGTAACGTTAGCCCGTTGCATGGGCCAGCGCGCGAGCAGAAGCTTCACCGTTGGCTACTCGCGTGACTTCGTGGATCCGGCAGATTTTTCCTGCGCATAGCGTGGCAAACATATAAACCTCTATTTCAGCCTGATGGCCTTCGGGATACGTGACGGTCACGATATGCCGGTCAGCCAGCAGTGTGTCATGACACCCTATCTGTTCCACGCGGAAGGCGATATCGCGGATCTGCGAACGCACGTGCTCCAGGTGCTGAATAAAGCCAGAATAATCAAGAGAATGACCGTCCGTGATCTGCTGATACGCTGGCGAAAAAACGTCTTTCGGATCAATCTCACCTTTAAACAGGCCGGTCAGCAAACGGGACATTTCCTCACGCAAAATAGCATTGTCAGACTGGGTAATCAGGCGGGTGATGATGTTCATGGTGACTCCTCGTTGCGTTGAGCCGCCATTATCCTTGACAGACAGAGACGTAGTTTCTGTAATAAGCCAATGAATAACGATTTTCGGCCAAATAACGTGGTCAGCTTCGAGACACTTTTGCATCCAGGTGGATACCATACGCCGTGGCACAGCCATCAGGCCGGTCAGCTCTGGCGGATTACGACGGGTCTGCTGGTTGTCGAAACAGCGTCTGGGCGTTCGGTTGTACCGGCGCAACATATCGGCTGGATCCCGCCCGGTCAGGAGCATGCTGCCTTTTCCGGGAGTGCGATTGACGGTCATGCGATCTATCTGGATCCCGCAGGGTGTGAAGCGCTGCCCGGTGAAACGACGCTTTTCGAACCCGACGAGCTCACCAGCGCGCTGTTTTCACGCTTAAATGCTGAAGGCAGCGGGTACGATCCGCGAAAGCTCGCCCTGCTGCTGGATGAACTGGCGCGGGGCCGTCAGGTGCGCTATCTGCTGCCCATGCCAGCCGATCCCCGATTAAAGAAGGTAGCCAGCCATCTGATGCAACGTGTGGACGACAACCAGACGGTTGAGCACTATGCCTCCCTTGCGGGAATGAGCGTGCGAACATTCCACCGTCGGTTTAGCGCGGAAACGGGAATGAACGTTGTTAACTGGCGGCAACTTGCCCGCGTCATGCGGGCAATGGAGTGGCTGGCAGCAGGTAAACCGGTTGGCTGGATCGCGCTGTCGTGCGGCTACAACAGTATCAGCGCGTTTATTGAGGTTTTCAGGGCCTTTACCGGCAAAACCCCCGGGCAGTGGGCGCTTAAAGAAGCCCCTTCTGTGCAAAGGTAATGCGCGTGGCTTCGTTCAGATCCAGTGCTTTGATCGCTTCCGGGCGGACCCAGGCAACCTCCTGAAACTCGTCGTTAAACGTTACCTGCCGATTTGTGCTGATGCAGTCGAAAATCAGGTAAATCATATAAATCTCTTCCGTGGTGCCATCGGCATAGGTTTTCACCCGAATGTCGTCGCGAAACGCCCAGGGTTTGACCTTTGTGATCTCCAGCGCGTCGCCCAGCTCTTCGCGAATTTCACGGCGCAGCGCCTGCTCCATGGTTTCTCCCGGCTCCATCCCGCCGCCCGATAATGCCCACTGGCCGGGAAATACGCCGCGGTCATCGGCCATTTTGCACAGCAGATACGCCCCGTCGTTCTGAATGATGGGGCAGACAATAGTTCGTTGACGCATGGTTTCTTCCTGAAAAATGAGTTTGGGCTATTTTAACAGAAGGCGGAAAGGGAAAAGGTAAACGAGGTCAGACTTTCGCCGCTGGCTTAAGCGGTATTGTTGCGGGTTATGGATGCCATGACTCCGGCCCTCTTCCACGAGAGAGGGCCGGAGAAACAAACAGCCAGTGATTAGCGCTCTCGCAGCGCCTCTTTCGCCCGGTTGAACGGCTTGATCATGTAATCCAGCACCGTTTTCTCACCGGTTTTAATGTCCACCGTCGCGATCATCCCCGGCACGATTGAGAAGTGCCTGCCTGCTTTATTCACCAGGTAATCCTGGCTGGTGCGGATAAATACCCGGTAATAGAACACCTCCGGCTTGGCTTCGTCCTGAATGGTGTCCGGCGAAATGGTTTCAACCACGCCGTGCAGCCCGCCATAAATGGCGTAATCGTAGGCGGTGATTTTTACCAGCGCTTCCTGATTCGGGTGGATAAAGGCGATATCGCGCGGGGAGAGACGGGTTTCGATCAGCAGGTGATCGTCCACCGGCACAATCTCCATCAGCTCGCCGTTAGGCGGGATGACGCCACCGATGGTGGTGACTTTGATGTTTTTCACGATCCCGCGCACCGGAGATTTCACCGTTAAGCGGGTCACTGAATCCTCGCGGCCTTTGAGGATCGCCGAGACCATATCCACTTCAGCGTTGGCCTTGGATAACGCCTCGCGGGCCTGAACATAGTACTGAGATCGCACGTCGGTGAGTTTCAGCTCCAGATCGCTTTTCTGCCGCTGCAGGCGCAGTACTTCCACGTGGCTGGCGGCGCCGGTTTTCACCAGACGCTGAGTGATCGCCAGCTCCTTATTCGCAAGATCCAATGCCGCACGCAGCTCCCGCTGGGTATCTTCCAGCTGCGCACGGCGTGAGTTATAGAGCCGGGTTTCGGCGGCGGTCAGATCGGTCCACTTCGCCAGCGAAGGGGGAAATTTCAGCGGCAGATCGTTTACCTCGGCGTACAGTCGCACGCTGGAGGCCAGCGAGGCACGGTAGCGCGCCGCGCTTTCACCAACGTTAGATTCTGAACGCGTGGGATCGAGCCGCGCCAGCACTTGTCCGGCCTGCACCTGGTCACCCTCATGGACGTTCAGCTCGGTAAGGATCCCCCCGTCGAGCGACTGTAAAACCTGCTCGCGCGAACTGGGGATCACTTTGCCCGTGCCGGTTGAGACTTCATCCAGCACGCCAAACCACGCCCAGACGCCAAGTACCACGAACATCAGTAAAGAGAAGATAACAATCCGCCGCGCACCGGTGTAGCCGCTTTCGGAGTCGAGCGCATTGTCCAGGTCGTCCATTGCGGCGACGTCACGCTGACTGATTTTCATTTTTCCACTCCCGTCCTGTTGCTGCCTGCTGCTGCTGTTGCTGCATGCGGCTGTTGTTCAGCGCCTGCGCTTTCGGCGCGTCCATCACCAGCATTCCCTCTTTGAGCACCACGACGCGCTCCACCAGTTCCAGCACCGGCACGCGATGCGTGGCGACAATCAGGGTGCGGTTGCCAAGCCAGGCGCTCAGACGCTGGATAAATTCCCGCTCGGTGTGCTCATCGAGCGACGCAGTCGGTTCATCCATCAGCACAATATTGGGGTCGCGAAGCAGCATGCGCGCCAGCAGAATGGATTGCCGCTGGCCGCCGGATAACCCCACGCCATTCTCCATAATCGGGTAGTCCAGACCCTTCGGCAGTTTCTGCACAAAGCCCGCAGCGCCGGTTAACTCCAGCACCTCGAAAATCTCCTCATCGGTGGCGCGCGGCATGCCGAGGGTGATGTTTTCGCGCAGGGTGCCGTAAAAGAGCCGGGCGTTCTGGGTCATAAAGCCGACGTTACGCCGGACATCGGCGACATCGAGGTGCGGGAGGCTGAAGTTATCGAGCCGCAATTCACCGCCGGCGAGATCCATTCCGCCCGCCATCGCCTGCAGCAGGGTCGATTTTCCGGCGCCGTTACGCCCGAGGATCGCCACTTTTTCACCTGGCTTAATCTCCAGACGGTTAATGCGCAGGGCCATGCGCGGATCTTCCGGGTGATAGCGGAACTGCGCCTGCTCGAAAAGATAGTGACCGCGCAGTACGTCCTGGCGGATCGGCGTCTCCTCACGCTGGTTTTCTGTGGGGAGCTGCATGATGCTGTCCAGTCCCTCTTTCGCCGCTTTGACCTGCTGCCAGCGCGCCAGCACGCCGCACAGGGTGGCCATCGGAGCGATCATGCGCGAGGCCAGCATCGAGGCGGCGACCACCGAACCGGTCGTCAGCGTGCCGTCGATCACCATCGGCGCACCGACCACGATCACCCCGGCATAGACCAGGCTCTGAATCGTCATTCCCCAGCTGATCAGGTTCTGGGTCAGTTCACGGGTGCGCAGGCCAGATTCAGCGGTGATCTGGATGTAGCTGTTCCACTGCTGCAAAAAGCGGTTTTCCGCCTGCATCAGCTTTATGTCCTCCAGCCCCTGCACGCTCTCCACCAGCACGGCGTTGCGCAGGGTGGATTCGTGCGCCGACTGCTTCGCGAGCTCTGCCAGCTTTTTCTGCAGCAGCAGACCGGGCAGGACCATGATCACCGCGGCGACCGGTGCGATCCACGCCAGTTGGGGAGCGATGATTGCCAGCACCACCACGAACAGGAAAAAGAAGGGCAGATCGACAATTGTGGAGATGGTGGAGGAGGTGACCATCTCGCGGATCTGCTCCAGCTCGCGTAGCTGGGAGATAAAGCTGCCGGTCGAGCGAGGGATGGCGCTGTTGCGCAGTCGCAGGGCGTGACCGAAGACCCGATCCGATACGCGCAGATCGGAGCGTTTGCCCAGCAGATCCATAATGTGCCCGCGTGCCACGCGCAGCACAAAGCCAAACAGGGTGGCGATCAGCACGCCGATGGTCAGGACATACAGCGTCGGGTAGGACTGCGCGGGGATCACCCGGTCATACACCTGCATGGAAAAGACAATCCCCGACAGGGACAGGACGTTAATGAACAGCGCGGCGAGCATCACCCAGCTGTAGGGGCGCAAGTCGCGCATCACCAGCCGGTAAAGCCAGTCCGGACGGTATTTCGAAATATAGGCATCCACGCGGCTGTCTTTCAGCGCGGCCAGTGGACGCAGGGCAATGACGTGGCGGATGGCGGGCAGCATGGCGGTCATCGAAAGCCGGTTGGTGTAGGTCTGATCGTCGAAAAAGCTGACCTCCAGCGTATCGTCGCCATCGAAATGTTCGATCACGCCGATCCTGCCGTCGTTCATTGCCGCCACGACCGGCAGACGCCAGCTGTTGATCGCCTGCTGATCCGCCGTCAGCAGCTGAAACGACAGCCCTGCTTCACGGGCCAGCTGAGTCAGTGCAGGCACCATCGGTTTTCCTTTTAGCCACGGCGCGCCCGCGAGCAGCGCACCGGGTGAGCAGGCGACGCGGTAGCGCGTGGCGACAAAACCAAAGGCCTGCGCCCACTGCGCCAGGGCCTCATCCGTCATGGTCTCACCTTGCGGGATATCGCGTTGCTTCATGGCTGGATCTCCACGGTCTGGATGGTGCGGTTATCAAGATCGAACGCGTGACGCAATTGCCCGGTGTTATAGAGGCAGTTGAGCTGCAGCTGGTGCAACTGTCCGAGGGTCTGCTGCTGGGTAAAACGCGCCTGATAGACCTCCTGCTCGGCATTAAGCACATCGAGCAGCGGGCGAGAACCCAGATCCAGATATTGCTGCTGATAGAGTTCACGGGTGCGGGCGCTGAGCGCCTCCTGACGGCCCTGAATCTGCAGCGTGCTCAGCAGGCTTAATACCTGGCTGCGCGACTCCAGCAGTTTCTGGCGTACCTCGAGGCGGGTACGCTGAATGGTGGACTGTGCGGCTTCTACCGCGTGGCCTGCGGCGTTACGCCGGGCGGTGAGGCCGCCACCCTGATAGAGCGGCATCTGCACTTTCACCCATGCAGAGTATTGGGTGCGATCCCGCGTTTCGTTACCCGCATAGCGTTCGTTCAGGTAGTGGCGCACCTCCGGCTCCAGCGAGACGGTCGGTGTCATCTGGGCGTCGGCGTAGTCGAGATTGGCCTGGGCGACGTTAGCCTGCGCCCAGGCGGCTAATACTGCCGGGACCAGACGATCGTCCGGCTCGGCAATGTCGCAGCTGCGGGCCAGCTTTTGTGGAAAATCGTTGCTGATCGTGTTGAGGGTGTTCCAGCCAAGAAAGCTCATCAAAGTAGCACGGGCGCTGTCGAGGCTGGCCTGGTACTGCATCAGCTGGGCGCGCGCGCCTTCGATACGTGCATCGGTCTGCACCACGTCAGAGAGTGAGGTGGCCCCTTCGTCATTACGCTGGCGGGTGAGGGTACCAATCGAAGAGAGCGCCTCAAGCTGCTCTTTGGCGGTGTCGACCATTTGCTGCCAGGTTTGCACCTGCACCATCGCGATGGCGGTATCGTGAGCGATAGTGTCGATGCTGACCAGCACGTTGGCCTGCTGCTGGGCGACGCCGGCACTTTCTGCACGCACCTGGCTTGCCACCTTGCCAAAGTCGTACAGCATTTGTGAGAGGGAGAGCACCAGCGACGGAGTAAAGCCATTATCGTCGCCATCATGGGTATAACCGTTATCCATGCCGGCATTAATTTGCGGATAGTATTTCGATTTGGCGACGTCCACCTCTTCGCTTTGTTGGTAGAGTTTCCCCACGGCTTCACTGATGGCCGGGTGCCAGGTGACGGCGCGGTTGACGGCTTCGCCAAGCTGCAGCGTGCCGGGGGCAGCCTTGCCGACGACAGGCGCCACGCGGCCATTCAGAGAGGGGAGTTCCTGCGTTTCACGGAGTTGTCCGGTATTGATCATCGCCGCCGGCGTCGCGGAGAGGGCGGGCACAGATATCAGGCAGCACGAGAGCCACCAGTAAGGCATCTTCATTCCCATGTCTTATCCCTAATAAAAATGTACTGCTTTATTGTTTATGCCCGGGCGCTGTGCGCCCGGGTCATTTGTGCAGGTGCTATCAGGTAACGATGTGTTGCTGGTTCACTAACTCGTCGTAGGTGGTCTGGACGTTATCCAGCGTCACGAGCGTCGTATTAGTGTAGGTGCTCCCTGAACCATCACGGTCGATGGAGATCACGGTATTGCCATTACTATTAGTAACATGCAGATAATTACCGAGCGTTGAGCTGCTCCCGTTCCAGCCCACCAGCAGATCGCCGATATCGATTTTGTCCCCCTGCGTGAGCGAGAAGTTGGTCCAGTGATCGCCGGCAGTGCTGCTGACGTTGCCCGCGGTGGCGTTGCCTGCGGTGGCGTTCAGCACCTGGTAAATCAGGGTGTCGCCGTAGGCGGTGCCGGTAATGACGTCGTTATGTTCCGAGCTGATGAACTGCGGCGCCATATTGATGGTCAGCGTGGCACTGTCTGTTTTCCCGTCGGCATCTGTCAGGGTGTAGTTGAAGGTCTCCTTCGAGGTGATGGTTGAGAGCGACACCCCGGTGTTGAGGGTGTAGGTGTAGTGGCCGTCCGCAGCAATTGCCAGCGTGCCGTAATGGCCGACGACGTTGACCGTTGCGCTGCCGGTGTACGGATCCAGCGTGGTGGTCACGCCGTTGTAGCCGGTCACGCTGAGGCGGGTATCCACTGAGTGCAACTGATCCATCGCCCCGGCAGAGTCGGTGCCATCGAAGATGTTGCCGTCAACGGTGTGGCCGCTGGTAGAGTCGAACTGGGTCAGCGAGTAGGTGGTGCCGTTCACGCTTGGGGTAATGGTAATGTTCCCCACGCTGAGCCCCGGTACGCTACCGGTATAGCTCAGCGTATAGGTTCCGGCATTCAGATCCAGCCCGGAGAGCGCGATGTCGATATTGCCGCCCAACAGCGAACCGCCGCTGAAGGAGCCGCTGCGAACAACATTCGAACCGTCACTGATTGACCAGTTCACCGTCAGGCCGCCCAATGCCAGCAGCGATGCCACGTTAAAGTGCAGCGACACGTTATGCAGCGCGGTGTTCGGATCCACCACGAAGGTTCCGCTCCCGCTGCCCTGGGTTGATGACAGCAGCGCGGTTGTCCAGCTGGCCGTCCCGACGGTGGTATCCGAGTAGGTCGTCGTGTGATGCACTGAGGTGACGTCCATCGCGGTACTGACATCGTTGACCGCATCCATCGCCCGCGCGGTTGGGGTGATGTTGAGCGATGCCGTATCCTTCGCCCCATTTGGTGCGGTGATGGTATAGACGAACGTATCCGGCGTACTGATCGCGTCAGCACCCACACCGGCTTTCAGGGTGTAGGTGTACTGTCCGGACGCATTGATGCTCAGCGTGCCGTATTCCCCCTGGATGTCGGTCAGGCCGCTGCTGTTCACCGCCACGCCGTTCACTTCTGATACCACCGCGCCGGTTGCGACATCGTTATCCAGCACATCTCCGGTGGTGGTCTCGCCCACGCTCGACACGCTGTAGACATGATCTTCCAGCACGTTCAGCGTGTAGGCGGTCAGGGCGGTGATCCCTGCAGCCGTATTCAGCAGGAAGAGGTACTCCCCGGCAGGCAGGTTCAGCGTCAGCTGAGACGAGGTACCGCCCAGCAACGGCGCACGCAGCCAGCCCGGTTCGACGCGCATCTGCTCGAAGGTCTGCGTCGCGTTATTGAACTTGTAGACATACAGGTCGAATACCGACGCCAGCGCCACACCGCCCACGGAAGCCTGAATGGTCATGGTGCGGGTGGTACCTTCCTCCACGTTATAGATGATCGGATTGCTCAGATCGTCCAGCAGGTTCAGCCCCAGCGTGTTGCCGAGATTGATCCCCACCACGGTAAAGCCGCCCTGCGACGAGGTGCCGTTATTGATTTCATGGACCGAGGTGTCAAAGGTCAGCGAGGCCGTGTCATCTACCGCCACAATACCGTTAGCGGTAGTACCGGCACCCAGCGACAGTACCAGGTTCGCCGACGCGCTGACGCCGTTATGGGTGATGGTGTAGGTGAAGCTCTCTGTCCGGCCTACGACCGAGGCGCTGGTGTCGGTCAGGTTGTAGGTGTAGCTGCCATCGCGGTTAATGGTCAGCGTACCGTACTGGCCCTGAACAACCGTGCCGTCGGCGTTCACGCTGGTGGTGACACCCAGCGCGTTGGTGACAGCAGAGACCGTGGTGCCTGCCGGGGCGTTGTCGCTGCCCGCGGTCGGGTCGGCGTCGAGAATTACGTTACCGTTCAGGCTGGTGTCGCCCGTCACGGTACCGGCGCTGGTTTCTTTCACCGCCACATCGAGGCTGGTGTAGGAGCCGGTCGCCAGCAGGTTAGTGTTATAGCTCAGCACCCGGTAGTCGCCGTTCGCCAGCCCGGTCAGGTTCAGCGATACGCCGGTAGCCCCGAGGGTCAGCAGATCGGCAAACTGGGGTTGTCCGGTATCCACCACGGTAGTCCAGGTACCGTTGACGCTGTCCCAGCGCTGTACCACCAGCTCAAGGGTATTGAGCAGGGAGAGCACCGCACCCGTGGCATTGGCGTTCACCACAATATCCGCATTGCCGCCGCTGCCCACCGTGAAGTCCACCTGGGCAGTATCATTACCCAGCAACGTGAGGACGTTGCCTACGGCACCCACCAGCAGGAAGCCATAATCACTGTACTGGCTGTTGGTGACGGTGGCCGTGGTGCTGATATCCAGCTCTTCGACGTTATTGCTGGCGGAGAGCGGGACGACCGGTGCGAGGGCTGAGCCGGGCTGCGACGTATTACCTGCGGCATCGGTGGCGGTGATCTGCAGCGTCTGACCTTCCGTCTGTTTATTGAGGAAGGTATAGCTGTAGGTGCCGTTGCTGCCCGCGATTGTGGTCACCGTGCTGCCATCGCCAAGACGGATAGAGACGGTGCTGCCTGCCTCCGCGTTACCGGTCAATACGCTACCGTCAGCGTTAAAGGTTCCGGTTGGGGCCGTTGGTGCCGTCAGATCGACAATCACGCTGGTGGCGGAAGAGACCGGGCTGGTGCCCGAACTGTTCGTCGCCGTGGCGGTAAAGGCGTGAGAGCCTTCGCTTAACGCCGGGGTGGTGAAGGTCCAGTTGCCTGAACTATCTGCCACTGCCGTTCCCATCGACACGCCGTTGTTATACAGCGTGACGGTGGTGCCTGGCAGGGCTGTACCACTCAGGGTTGGCGTGGTGTCGTCAGTGGTTTTACCGTTGGTCAGGTTACCGGTGACGGTGCCGACGTTATCGTTGATGGTGGTGATAAGCGGTGCGTTCGGCACCGGCGTCGCAGGGGCAATCACCGACGTGCTGACACCTGCGTTACCCGCCTTATCGGTGGCATAGACCAGCAGTGATTCACCGTTGGTTTGGGCCGGCGTGATTGTCGCGTTAAAGTTTCCGCTGCCGTCAGCCGTCGCGGTACCGAGTACTGTTCCGGTACTGGTGGTGATGGTAACGGTGCTACCCGCTTCGGCGGTCCCGGTGACGTGCGTACCGTTGGTGATCACGGCAAGGCTTGCCGGCACGTTCGGTGCAGTCAGATCCACGGTAATGGTGGTGGTGGCCGATGGCGTACTGGTGTTGCCCGCGGCATCGGTGGCGGTGGCGGTGAAGTTATGCGTGCCTTCCGTCAGTGTGGTGGTGGTTTGCGGTAGCGTCCAGTTGCCGTTCGCATCGGCGGTGACCGTGCCGACAAGCGTCGTGCCGTCATAGATGCGCACCGTCGCGTTGGCTTCGGCGGTCCCGTTCAGCGCTGGACGCGCGTCATTAGTCGGGTTATTGCCGGTTACCGGTCCGGTGATGCTGCCGACATCATCGACAACCGCACTGATGACCGGCGCAGCTGGCGCGGCGGCATCCACGTTGATCACATAGGCGGTGGTCGGGGCGCTGGTATTGCCCGCGGCATCGGTGGCGGTAAAGGTCAGGCTGTGTGACCCGTTGCTCAGCGCCGGAGAAGGGGTAAAGCTCCATGCCCCGCCTGTCGCGACCGCGCTACCAATCTGGACGCCGTTATCGAAAATTTTCACCGTGGCGCCCGCTTCCGCCGTACCCGTGAGGGTAGGCTGCGCGTCGTTAGTCAATCCGCCATTGGCAATCGGCGTAGCCGCATTGCCCACATCATCCACAATGCTGCTCAGCACCGGCAGGGCTGGTGGCGTCGTGTCGATAGTCAGGCTAAAGGCCGCTGACGAAACGCTGGTATTACCCGCTGCATCCGTGGCCTGCGCGGTGAAGCTGTGCGCACCCGTGGCTAAGGTGGTCGTGAGCAAGATACTCCAGTTGCCACTGGCATCCGCGGTGCCCGTTCCGACAAGCGTTGTGCCTTCGTAGATATTCACAGTCGCAAACGGCTCACTGGTCCCGACAAGCCGTGGCACGGTGTCGTCGGTCGTCTGTCCTGAACTGAGCGGGCCGGTGATGCTGCCCACATCGTCAACGGCCTGGCTGATAACCGGCGCATTAGGTGCACTGGTATCAACAACCAGCGTAAAGCCAGGCGACGCCGGGCTGACGTTCCCCGCCGCGTCGGTCGCGGTCGCGGTCCAGGTATGGCTGCCATTGCTCAGCGCTGATGACGGCGTAAAGCTCCATGCTCCAGTGCCATCCGCCAGCGCGGTGCCGACCGGCTGTCCGTTCTCATAGATGGTCACCGTGGCGTTGGCTGCCGCGGTGCCCGTCAACGTTGGCGTGGTGTCGTCGGTACTTTGCCCGGAAGTCAGCGGCGTCTGTACGCTGCCTGCGTTGTCTCCCGCGGTCGTGATGGCTGGTGCCGCCGGTGGTGCCGTATCCACTGTCAGGTTAAACGGTGCCGTCGTGCTGCCGGTGTTGCCAGCCGCATCGGTGGCATTGAAGGTGATGGCATGAGGCCCGTCACTCAGGGCGGTGTCAGGCGTGTAGGTCCAGTTCCCCTGGGCATTAACCACCGCGGTGCCAATCTCGTTGCCATCCACAATGATATGCACTGTGGCACCCACTTCGCCCGTACCGTTGAAGGTCGGACGCGCGTCGTTGGTGCTGTTGCCGGTAGTGAGCGTACCGGTGACCGGGCCGACGTCGTCAATCACACTGCTGACCAGTGGCGCAGCAGGGCCTGCTGCATCCACGGTAAAGGCAAAGACCGACGAGTTTGCTGACGCATTGCCTGTCGCATCGGTGGCGTAGGCGCGAAGGAGATAGTTGCCGTCGCCCAGCGGCGTGCTCGGGGTAAAGGTCCAGTTACCACTTCCGTCGACGGTCGCAAGGCCAATTTGCGTACCGTTATTCATGATATGGATTGTACTGCCCGGTTGTCCGGTGCCGCCGATCGTCGGGGTGGTGTCGTTGGTGACTTGCCCGCTGGTGAGGTTGCCGGTCACGCCGCCAGGGGCATTGTCGTTAACCGTATCCAGCGTTGGAACCGTTGGCGCCGTCAGGTCAACCACGACGTTCCAGCCGTTAGATACCTGGCTGACGTTGCCCTGTGGGTCGGTGGCGGTAACGGTGAAGGCGTGGGGCCCTTCGCTGAGCGCGGTGTCAGGGGTGAACGTCCAGGCACCGGTGCCGTCAGCTGTGACCACGGCAATCTGGGTACCGCCGTCGAAAATTTTCACCACGCTGTTCGCTTCCGCCGTCCCCGAAAGGGTTGGCGTCGCGTCATTAGTCGGATCGCCGCTCACAATCGTGGTGGCAGCATTGCCCACATTATCCGTTACGTTGGTGATCGCTGGCGTGGTGGAAACCGTATCAACGACGATGGTGAAGCCTGTCGACAGACCACTTTCATTGCCCGCGGGATCGGTCTCGCGGATGGTCAGAACGTTATTGCCCTCCGCCAGCGCGGGCGGTGTGAAGACCCAGGTCCCCGTATTGCCGACCTCTGCGGTACCCAGCAGGGTTCCGTTGCTGTAAACGGAGATGGTATCGCCCACCGTGCCGGAGCCGGTAAGGGTAGGCTGGTTATCGTTGGTGGTCTGCCCGTTGGTGAGTTGACCAGTGCCAGGGCCGACATCATCAATCACTGAGCCAATGGTCGGCGTGTCCGGTGCGGTGAGGTCAACGGTGACGGTTGCAACCGGCGAGCGGCCGCTGGTCGAGAGCCCGACCGTCGCGGTCACTTCAAAGGTGTGCAGCCCTTCACCCAGCGCAATCAGTGGGGTATAGCTCCAGTTACCGTCCGCATCAGCAATCACGTTGATCAGCGGAACCGCGATGCCGTCCTGGTAGATGGTGATAATGCTGCCCGCTTCGGCCGTACCCACGAGTGTCGGGGTAATGTCGTTGGTGGTTTTGTCTTTCACGTCGCCGGTGACAGGCGTTTCATCATCGTTAATCGCCGTAATGATGGGCACATCCGGAAGATTCGGCAGCGTACCGGTGACGGTGTAGGATGCCTCAGGACTGAGGTTGCCCGCGGCATCGGTCGCGGTCACCGTCAGCACAGCGCCATCCGTTTGGGCTGGGCTGAGTGCGATGGAGAAGGTGCCACCGGTGGCTACGCCTGTACCGAGAACATTACCATTGTTATCGGTTACAGTGATGGTAGCCCCCGCTTCGGCGGTGCCGGTCAATGGAGTACCTTGAGCGGCTATGCCAGTAACCGCAGGAGCGGCCGGATCGAGAGTATCGACGTTAACGCTAAGCGGTGCAGAGCTACCGGACGTATTGCCGGCCGGATCGACCGCGGAGACGGTAAAGGTATGCGGGCCTTCCGCCAGCGTGCTGTCGGCGGTCCAGCTCCAGTTGCCGTCCGGCTGTACCGTTACCGGCACCGTGGATGCTGTACCGTCCACAGAGACGATAACGGTGGTACCCGGTTCGCCGGTGCCCGTGAGGGTCGGCGTGCCATCACGGGTATAAAGCACATTGCTTGTGAGCTGGCTGTCAGACACCGCGTTAATCAGCGGGATTTCTGGCGCAGTGGTATCAACGGTGACGGTGAAGACCGGGCTGAGGCCGCTGACGTTACCTGCAGCATCGACTGCCGCAACGGTGATGTTGAGTGGGCCATCAGTCTGGGTCGGAAGATCGAGAGACCACTCGCCATTGCTGCCGATTTCGACGCGTCCTAGTTCAACGCCATTGTTATAAACGATGACCGTTTCGCCCGCAGGGCCGGTACCGCCCACACCGGGGGTCGTATCCGTGGTAACACCACCGTCTGGCTTACCGCCAACGGCGCTAATGACAGGCGTATCAGGTGCCACGGTATCAACGGTGATAGTGATCCCCGGTGACGCCGCCGAAACGTTACCGGCTTCGTCGGTGGCGGTGGCGGTAAATTCGTGGCTTCCCTCATCAATGCTGGCGTCAGGGCGCCAGCTCCAGTTGCCGTTGCTGTCTACGGTGACGCGACCCACTTCGGTGGCAGGCTGACCATTAATGCTGTCATAAATAATAACCACATCGTTCGCCGTGCCGGTGCCGCTCAGGACCGGACGCGGATCGTTCGTGGTTTCCCCGTCGGCAACCGGTCCGGTTATCTGGCTGACGCTGTCCGTAATCACCGGTGCTGCTGGCGTAGCTGGCGGGTCGGTGTCAATGGTGATGGTCACCGGCTGGGACGGGGCGCTTTCGTTGCCCGCGCCGTCCTTGTTGGTGACGGTCAGGGTGATGTCGTAGGTACCGTTGGCCAGTGGGGTATCCGGTGTCCATGTCCAGTTACCGTTGCTGTCCACCTCGGCGTCACCAATTTTGTCTGTGCCGTTGTAGATAGTCACGGTATCGCCCGGATTGCCGGTGCCGCTCAGCGTCGGCGTGGTATCGCGGGTGGTCTCTCCCGGGTTCAGCGGGGTTTCTGTTGTGCCGCCGTCAGGGTTCACGGTGATTTCTGGCGTCTCCGGCGTGGCGGGTGCCACGGTATCGACCACCAGCACAAACGGGCTGGAGACGGTCGTATTCCCGGCGGTATCGGTCGCATGAACCGTCAGAGAGTGCGAGCCGTTGGTGAGCGGGGTGGTAGGGGTGAAGCTCCAGCCGCCGGTACCGTCGAGTGTGGCGGTACCGAGCAGGGTATTGCCATCATAAAGCGTAATAACCGTACCCGCCGGCGCGCTGCCCTGCAGCAACGGTTGCGTGTCATCCGTGGTGTCGCCGCTGGTGAGCGGGCCCTGAACGTCACCGACGTCGTCGGTTACGTTTGTGATGGTCGCCGCCGGTGGCGGGGTGATATCGACCGTAAAGGTGAAGCCGCCTGACGGCAGGCTGATGTTACCTGCCGCGTCGGTGGTGACGGCGGTCAGGGTATGCTCACCGTTACCAATCGGTGTGCCTGGCGTAAATGTCCACGCGCCGCCGCTACCGACCAGCGCGGTGCCGATATCAACACCGTCCAGACGAATGGTGACCGTTGAGCCCGGTTCGGCAGTGCCGTTGAGTGTCGGGGTTGGATCGTTCGTGATGGCACCTGCGGTGAGCGCGCCTGTGCTTCCCTGAACATCGTCCACCACTTGCGAAATTACCGGTACTTCGGGTGCGGTACCGTCAACAGTGATACTCCAGGCATTTGATGGCCCGCTTGGGTTACCGGCGGCGTCAACTGCCGTTGCGGTCAGCACGTGGCCGCCATCAGCAAGTGGCGAGGATGGCGTGATACTCCATACGCCAGATGCCGGAACGAGTACCGTGCCGATGACCGTGCCGCCGCTGGAGAGCGTGATGGTTGTGCCAGGCTCGCCCGTTCCGTTTATGGTTGGCGTTCGGTCATTAGTGAGCCCGTTCTGGGCGACAGGGCCTGTAGTGGCAGAGGCATCATCGTCCACTGAAACGATAACCGGCGTTTGCGCGGCGGTAATATCCGGCGCAATGGCAGGGGTTGTTGGCCCGGTATTGCCGGCGGGATCGGTGGCATCTGCGGTCAGGGTTTCACCGTTGGCTTTTGGTGGGGTCAGCGTGACGGTGAAGCTGCCGTCGTCATTGGCTTTCGCCTCACCAACCGTGACGCCATTTTCACGGATGGTCACGGTGCTGCCCGGCTCTGCGGTACCTGTCACTTTGGTACCGTCATCTGAGACAACAACGTTATCCGGAGCCAGTGGCGCCGTGGTATCTGGTGCATCGGCTGTAGCGGGCAGGCTGGCGTTACCACTGCCGTCGGTTGCCACGACCGTCAGCACTTCACCGTTGGTCTGTGCAGGACTAATAACCGCCGTAAAGGTGCCATCGCTGTTGGCGGTGGTTTCACCGATGACCGCGCCGTTAGGATCTTTAATGGTGACGGTGCTGCCTGGCTCCGCCGTGCCGCTGACGCTCTGGCCGTTATCTGCCACCTGAAGGTTGCCGGGGGCGACAGGAGGGGTTGTGTCCGTAGCCGTGACGGTCGCAGGTGTGCTCTGGTTACCAGCAGCATCAGACGCCACCACGGAGATCTGCTGGCCGTTAGTTTGCGCCGGCGTTAACGTGGCAACGAAGTTGCCGTTGCCGTCCGTTGTCGTCCGCCCAATTATGGTGCCGTCGCTGCTGGTGATGACAATGCTGCTGTTTGGCTCGGCAGTGCCGGTAATCTGCGTGCCTGCCGGATTAAGCGTGATGTCGGGCGTTTCCGGCGGCGTGGTATCGACAATGAAGTTGATTGGCTGCGACAACCCACTCTGGTTCCCGGCAGCGTCGGTGACCTGCACCGTTATTGAGTGAGCCCCCTCCGAAAGCGGTTTGTCCGGTGTGATGCTCCAGGTGCCGTTGGGCTGAACTTTAACGGTCGCAATGGGCACGCCGTTATCAAAAATCGTAATTGTCCCACCGGGCTCTCCTCTCCCTGCAAGAACAGGTTTAGCGGCATCAGTGAACAGGCCAGAGGTAATTGCGCCTTTGATGGCACCCGTGTCATCGTTTAGCACGATGGCGGTTGGCGCAGTTGGTGCGGTGAGATCGACGGTAACGGTGAACACCGGGGAAGCCGGTCCGGTGTTACCGGCAGCGTCGGTTGCCCGGACGGTGAGCTGATGCGTGCTTTCGCTGAGATTGATCGAAGGGGTAAACGTCCAGGTGCCGTTGCTGGCAACGACAGCGGTGCCAATCGCGATCCCGCCATCATAAATGGTGACCGTAGATCCGGCTTCCGCGGTGCCGGTAAGCTGTGGTCGCTGATCGTTGGTGCTACCACCGTTACTGACCGGGCCGGTGACCGGATTGGTATCGTCTGACACGAGCGTGATGGCCGGCGCTGTGGGGGCGACGGTATCCACCACAAAGGTCACGGCGCCGGAGGCTGGGCTGGTGTTACCTGCCGCGTCGGTCGCGGTGGTGGTAATGGAATGGTTTCCGTTAGCGAGATTTGTACCCGGGGTAAAGGTCCAGTTTCCGCTGGCATCAACCTTGGTCTTGCCAATCGGCTGACCATTATCGTACAGGGTGATGGTACTGCCTGCTTCGCCGATGCCGCTGAAGGTGGGGCGGGCATCATCGGTACGCTGACCGTTAGTCAGCGGTCCGGTTTCTCCGCCAACGTCGTCATTCACAATAACGATATCGGGCGCATCGGGTGCGGTGGTATCCGGTGCTGTAACATGCCCGGCCTGGCTGGTATTGCCTGATGAGTCGGTTGCTGTGGCGGTAAGTTGCTCGCCATTCGTCAGCGGCGTGCTCAGAACAATGGTGAATTTGCCGTCGCTACCGGTTTTACCCGTGCCGACCAGGTTGCCGTCCGCGTCTTTCAGCGTAATCGTACTGCCGGGTTCAGCAGTACCTGTGACAGTTTTACCATCTGAGGAGAATTGAAGGTTGGAAGGCGCATTTGGCGGTGTGGTATCCGGATCGGAAGGATTGCCCGGCGTGCCGGGGTTCGTATTGTCATCATCATCGTCGCCACCCCCTCCGCCGCCGCTGCTTGCCGCGACAGCGATCCCGCCTGCGACAGCAAGACCACCGAGTACCCATGGCCAGATGGCTGCGCCACCGGTATCACCGCCTGAGGCCGCCAGTAATACGTCCGTGGAGGCGATAGATTCGTAGGTAGCAGCCCCGGTAGGATCTTCAATCCACCACAGCGCACCGTCACTCTCTTCCAGGACCAGCTGACTCACCCCCTCCGCGTCGGTGACGTAGAAATTCTTCAGGGTAATGACCTCGCCAGAGTGCAGCGTGACCACCAGATCGTTACCACTGCGGGCGAAGTGGGAGACATCGGCTCGCTCTACATGAAGCTCAACGATAGAGGAATGGCTCAGCGTAACCTGTGTGCCTTCCGTGGTAGTTTCCACGCCAGTGAGTTTCGATATAACAGAGATTTGGCTCATTTAGGTATTACTCCAGCAGAGTTGTCGTGAACGGCGTGCAAGATGCGCCATTTCTGCGGAAGGTAAAGCACGCCCCCGGCGGAGTTGCTGTTATTTACGCAGCACTCACCGTTATTTTTTTTAGAGCGAACGATGCCCGCCATAATCCAGAGTGGCAACATCAGAGCGAATCTAATTACTCATGAGAGAGAATGTCATTTATTTGTATTTTTGTGTTGTATAAAACCCTGTAATTAATGGAGGTATTGGTTTTGACGATATAAAAATGATATAGCCAGAAAAGTCTGAATGTGCAAATTAAGCATCTGTAAACACTGTGTGAAGCGTTGAAGGGGGCATTAATTCATAGCTGGCTATTATAATTTAAAAAATATAATTTGTTGTATTTATTGTATTTTTATTTGTTTGTAAATTGCGGTGTTTTATCATTTGGCATGAATAAATATTTAGCAGGGGACTTTTTATAGGATGGCGTTAAACGCTATTGTTTATGCCAGCTTAATGTGCGTTTAAGTTAAGGTAACGTTTTTGATATAACATATATTATGTTGGCAATTAATTAAAAATATATTCTTGTGCGGTGCCGGGATTCTGCTACGGAGAGAAAAATAATAACTAACAGGGAGTAAAGATAAAATATCCCGTTCAACATTTAATGGGGATACGACGCCAACATGATTCTGAGAAAAAAGAGGGGCCCGGGAATGAATAAAATGCATCGCTCACGCGTTTACTGACGTCATTCCCATTTCACCCTGGAGCCTTTTATGAACACCACCTCTGTGCGTTTGATCCCGGTGCTGATTTTTTCCCTGTTGTCTCCTCTCGCGCTGGCGATGGGCGATAATAGTACCGAGAGCAAAACACCCGACTGTCCGTCCGGACAGGTGTATGACAGTGCAACTCAGAAATGTGTGCCCGATAAGAGCAGCAGCCTGAGCGATCAGGACAAAACCAACTATGCCTATCACCTTGCTAAAAAAGGCGAGTACCAGGCGGCGCTGAACCTTCTTGATTCGCTAAAAAATAACAACACGGCTGAAGCATGGAACTATCGCGGGTATGCCACCCGCAAACTGGGTCGTACGGATGAAGGTATCGGTTACTACCAGCGTGCGCTGGCTATCGCCCCGGATTATGCCAAAGCCCGTGAATACCTGGGCGAGGCGTGGATGGTCAAGGGACGTCCGGATCTGGCCAAAGAGCAACTGAAAGTGATTGCCGGTATTTGCGGCCAGTCCTGTGAAGAGTACCGTGACCTGCAGGCTGCCATTAACGGACATCCGGAATCCTGATTTTCTGGTGGAGGGAAAACACATCGCTACCCGTGAGGTTCGCCAACAGTTAGCCGCACACCTCTCACGTCTCTGGCGTTATGGGCTGGTGTTGTCGCGAAACAGGGATGTCGCCGAAGAGCTGGTTCAGTCCACCTGCGTCCGCGCGCTTGAAAAAAGCAGTCAGTACATGCCCGGTACGCGTATCGACAGGTGGTTGTTTGCGATATTGCACTCCATCTGGATCTCTGAGCTTCGGGCACGCCATGTTCGTCAGGGGCAGGGGTTTGTCGCCAGCGACGAGCTTCTGGCACCGGATACCCGTGAACAGGATGAGACGCGCCTGCATTACCTGAAGGTGATGCAGCGCGTCAACGCGCTCCCGGAAGCCCAGCGCAACACGGTTTTTTTGGTGTATGTCGAAGGCTTTACCTATCAGGAAGCCGCGAACACCCTGGCGGTGCCGATCGGTACCGTAATGAGCCGACTGGCGACGGCACGGGCAACGCTGGCAGCGTCTGCCGATGCCTTGCCCCCGGTTAAGGAGAAACGCTCTTGAACGCGCACCGTTTTACAGCGCCCTATAACGATGAGGCTATCGTGGCATGGATAGATGGCGAGATGTGTCATGCCGACGCGCAAAAATTTGAAGAAGAGTTGAGACGTGACGAGCGCCTCTCCGGGCGGACCGCCGAGTTAATGAAAAGCAATGCGGATTACCCCGGCGCGTTTGCCGCTATGCTGGATGATGCTCCTCTGGAGAAGATGCAGGCCCGGCTGGCGGAACTGCCCGATCCGAAGCCCGCTACCCCGGCTGGCGTAAGCCGGCGCGCACTCATTGCCGCGTCGGTCAGTTTCCTGGTGGTCGGTTCCGGCGTGGGATATGGGTTGCGACCCGCTTTCGCACCGTCTGATGAAAACGCCCATATTCGTGACCTCGAAGCGCAATACATGTCGCTTTACAGCGTAGAGACATTGCTGGATATGGACAGTGCGCCGCATGTTCTGCAGCGTGGGCTGGAACGGGCAGCGCAGGATATCGGCCTGCAACTTCAGGCGTCACAGCTTATCCTGCATGGAGCAGAGCTTAAAATGGTCCGCATGCTGCGCTATGAAACCACCTCTATCGCGCAAATAGCCTGGATAAATGCCGACTATGGCTCGATGGCACTGTGCATCTCCCCGACAGAGCAGACAACGACAGCCGCTCAACAGGAACAGCGGCACGACATGAACCTGGTGTGGTGGCAGAAAGCGGGATATCAGTTTGTGCTGATCGGCCGCAACCCACTCCCACAGTTGCGGGGCAGTGCAGAGCAGCTGCAAAGCCTGATTTCAGGATGACGGGATACCGTTAGCCTGAATTGCAATGGTGATGGCAATCCTGTCATCAACGACTAGCGCAAATTTATCCATGCCGTAGGCCGCGCGCGAAATGGTCGTTGTCGCATCCAGCGTAAGGACCGGCGCGTGCGGATCTTTCACGATGGCGTCCAGAATGACCGGGCGGGCAATGTCGCGTACGGTCAATGTTCCGAACACCCTGAACGTTCCTGAACCCTGAGCGACCACGCGTGAGCTGATAAATTCGATAACAGGATAACGTTCAGATTCAAAAAACATGTCGCTTTTCAGTTGCCAGGTGAGCAGGCTGTTTGAGGCAACCAGGGTAGCCACGGGAAGGGTGACATGAATATGGTCATCGATATCCTTATCCGGGTTAAGCGTTACGGAACCCGTGACGCCACTGAATCTGGCCCAGGAGAGGATCCCCCCGAAGGCGTGCCAGGATAACCGTATGGCGGTGTTTTCAGTATCAATGGTATAGCTCTGCGGGGCGGCCTGCGCCAGCGGACAGAGCAACACGAACAGAATAACCAGGCGTCGCAACATCTCAGGATCTCTTTAGGGGTGGCAAGGCGTTAACGCGCAACCCCGGGGATCTATTCGGCTTTTAGGCGTCAGGACGTCTTAATAATATCCACCGAGATCTCGACGGCGGTTACCGGACCCCGGTTTTCCAGCCAGTGGACCGTGTTGTGATCTTCCGGCCAGCCGACACCGGGACCGTAATCAGTCGCAATACCGTGACGATGATCGGTGATGGTACCTTCAAGGATAAATACGGTGCCGGGTCTGTCGATATGATTATGCACCGGACCAAAGACCGCGCCGGGAGCGAGAGTGACTCTGCGCATGCGAAGCTGACGACCGACCATGCCCGCTATTTCCGGACCCAGATCGACGACGGAGAGTAATTCAACGGTAACGCCCTGGGTTTCAGGTGCGGTGTGTTTGCTGTTCATGATGGAGTCCCCCTGAGTCAAGTTTAGTCTGCAGGGAGCAGGGCAGGAGGGAATAAAAAAGGCCGCGTCTGCGGCCTCTCGAAGGGATTACTCAGTGACTTTCTTTTCCAGCTCGCTGGCACCTTCTTTGGTTTTATTCCAGCCTTTCTCAGCACCTTCTTTGGTGGCATCCCACCCTTTCTCGGTACCTTCTTTGGTTTTATGCCAGGCTTTCTGGGAATCTTCGCTGACCTTGCTGCCTAAGTTTTCGGTTTTACCCTCTGCAGCATGCTTCTGTTTCAGCTTCAGCTCTTCGCCTTTATTCTGCTCTTCGTGCAGTTTTTGCTTCGCGTCGTTGGCGTTTGCCTTCGCCGCAGCGACGGTATCGTCAGTTGCATGTGTGGTCGCAGCAAATACTGGGGAAGCCAGCAGAACGGCAGATAATGCGATAATTGTTTTTTTCATAATATCCTCATTTAACGTTATCGGTTATGAGCGTGATTCAGCATGGCACAGACGAAGCGGCGTGGCTTTAGGAAAAAACTGTAATGTTATTTTGGCGTTATACCGTGAAGCGTATTTAGTTACGCAGAGGAATTAATTGTTTTCAGGTTCAATGCCGTGTACCAGGGGCGTGCATATACATATTACGGGTGGCTTTTGGCCATGAGTAAAGTTAATTAACTCACTGAGCTTCGCAAAATATATTTTGACTCTCGCCGCTTGTTGGGGAGAGTTCGCAGAACAGTTTCACGCTGTCGCTCCTGGAATAGCCTGAAAAAGGCCCGCCAAAGCGTTGGGAGGTGTAAATATCGCGTTTTTGTCCCTGAGGGTCGATTGTTGTCAGTGTCCAGCTACTCAGGCGATCTTGCGGTCCGACGGGTATAAAAACATGCCAGTCTCCCTGCGGTACAAAAGAAAAATACCCGTTATTATCCGTTTGTGTCGTGGCTATTTGTCGGTCGAATTCTACTAACGAAACGGTTACCCGGGGCAGCGGTTTCCCTGCGTTATTCAATGTGCCCTCAATACGAGGGGAGGGATAATCATGGTAAACGCAGCCGCTGAGCAAAAACGTGAGAACCACGATAGCCTGGCTTGCGATGCGGTTTGAGGACGCTGTCATGGGTGCGAATCCTTTTGCGTTCAGGTATTTTTCGATGGCGTGAATGCAGTATACGCGGGTGGCGTAATTTCGGAACTGTAGATTCTGTTAAGGATGTTGATTTACTGAGTTTTTCCAGACTTATGCCTGGATAAATTGAGCGTGTGAATAGACACTGGCACCTCCAGGAGAATGTAGCTTTACGAGTTAAATAATCAGAACCTCAACTGTTCACCTTTTACCTTACTGTATTATCTATATTTTTATTAAAGGTGAGCATTGGTGAATAGTTATAAGTAAATAAATGGAGAGTAAGGTTTTGCCAGGACCTTTCTCTGGTCAGCCGGGTTTTGAGTGCTGCTTGTGCCAGAACTGCCACAACTGCAATGAATCGAGATGTTGTGTGATGAAAGGCAGGATCATATCAGGTTGAAAAAACGGAGAGCCTGAACATGAAACCCGAATCAGTCATTACTGCCCTGCAGAACGTTGCCGCTCAACAGCTTGCAGAGAGCAACCAGCACATCACTGACAAGCTGAGTGCATTTTCTGCGGCCAGCATGCAGATACTGAAAGAGATTTATACGTCCATTGAACGCTGTAAGCAGGAGCGGCAGACCGCCTTCGATGAGAGCACTGAGGCGGAGCAGGACTGGCGCAGCCGCTTTCGCACCCTGCGCGGCAGTCTCACCCCTGAAATGAAAGCTGAGCACAGCAGGCGTATCGCCAGTCGCGAGCTGGCCGACGAGTTCACCGGCCTGATTGCGGAGCTGGAAACCGACCGGACACGCGCCATGCTGACTGCCTGCTCCACCGGCAATAAATACCTTTCAGCGCATGAAGATGCCTTTACCGCTTACGCCGGTGCGCAATGGGCTCAGGCGGTCAATGCGGTTCCCGTCGCTCTCATTCGTGCTTTCCTGCTGCGCATTCGAGCCCTCGAAATGAAGGGTGAAAGCGCCCCGCAGTCCGTGGCCACCGGCGAGCTGCGCGATGCGCTGAGCCGTCAGGGCAGCCTGTATCACTTCGATATGACGCAGGAGCCGGTGTTGTCCGGGACGGGCATGCACCGGCCGCAGATTACTGACGTTGATACGGAGCTGTTACGCAGCCCTGCGAAGAGAATGATGCTCGCCAGAAAACTGGCTGAAAATGGCGAGACAAAAGCGGAGGAATAAGCATGTTTCACTGTCCGTTCTGCAAAACCAGCGCGCATTCCCGCACAAGTCGGTATCTGTCTGATAACGTCAAACAGCGCTATCACCAGTGCATGAACATCGAATGCTCGGCCACGTTCTGCACGCTTGAATCCATCGACGGGGTTATTCGTTCACCGGCAACAGAGCCGGTCATCCCTGCACCCGCACCGGCGGCCACCGTTAACCGTGCCGGTGCGTAAGCACGGCCAGTCATCAGGAGAAACATACGTGACCACACTGACGCTACAGAAAGCCTTTGAGGCCTGTCAGGCAAATAAATCCGCCTGGCTGCAACGCCGGGATGAACTGAAGCAGGCCGAACAGGCATACCGCGAACAGCTTGCCGGCAGCGGCCACAGTGGCCAGAGCCTGCAAACGCTGCGTGAGATTATCGACGTGAAAAAGTGGGAAATAAATCAGGCTGCCGGGCGTTATATCCGCTCACATGAGGAGGTGCAGCGCATCAGCATCCGTAACCGTCTGAATGATTTCATGCAGGCGCACGGCGCGGAACTGGCCGCCGCGCTTGCCCCGGAGCTGATGAATTATTCCGGGCAGCATTCCGCCGTTCAGCGCTGCGCCATGCAGCACTCACTCGACTATCTGAGGGAGGCGCTACAGGTCTGGCTGGCGGCCGGAGACAAAATTAATTATTCGGCACAGGATAATGACATTTTAACGGCCATCGGAATCAGGCCTGACGCGGATTCGCGCGATGATAATCGTGAAAAATTCACGCCTGCACAGAGCCTGAATTACACCCGCTGTCGTGCAGAACTGGCCGTGCAGTAGCCCGCTTAAAAATCTCCGAAAACCCGCCATTTTTACGTATAAAAGCCATGCATGCATAAGGTGCATGATTTTGCATGCTTTTTACCGACACTGGATCCCCTTCCAGCGCCAGCACTGGCGCGCCCTGAGGTCGGTCATGCACCTGCATTAAAAGCGACCGTGAAAATTAACGGTATCGTGCGCAAAGGGGCGACGAACTCCATCGTGGACCTGCTGCTCACCGGCACCGCAGGGACAACTATTATGAACGGTACCGTGAAAGACACTAATAACCTGATCTGGCGTCTTCCTGCCTCGGTAGTGATTGGCGTTGACGGTACGATGACGGCTACTGCCACCTCCTCAAACAGCGGCGCGGTCGCAGCGCTGGCCGGGACTATTACCACCATTAACACGCCGACCCGTGGATGGGCATCGGTAACCAACCCGGCGGCGGCCACCGTAGGCGCACCGGCAGAAACCGACGCAGAGCTGCGTATCAGGCAGGGGCAGAGCGTCGCGCTACCCTTTCGCCGTTTGAGGGCGTTGACGGTGCGATTGCTAACGTTGCTGGCGTGACACGTCACAAGCTCTACGAGAATGATACTGGCGCTACCGACAGTAACGCGCTGCCGCCACACTCTATCTCGGCCATCGTGGACGTGACAGACATTGCCCAGACTATCCGGGGTAATAAAGGGCAGGGAACTGCCACCTACGGGACTACCTCTGTCACGGTGCCGGACACTTACGGTAATCCACACGTGATCAGTTTTTTGCGCTCGACTGATGTCCCGATTTACGGGCATATCACACTTAAAGTCTTTACGGGCTACACGTCGCAAATTGGCGTACAGATTCAGCAGGCCGTCGCGGATTACATCAACGGGCTGACAACAGGTGATTCTGTTCTGCTGAGTTGCATTTATTCCCCGGCGAACCTCGGCGTGGTGAATGGTGGCAGTGCACGTTATTACGACATTCAGGAGCTGCTAATTGGTAAATCAGCCGGAACTGTTGCTGCTGCGAACGTGAACATCGCTTACAACGAATCAGCATCGTGCCTTCCTGCGAACATCGTTATAGCGGTGACATCATGAGTAAATACACGGGGCTTATCACTACTTACCACGCCACCAGACCGAAATACTTTGATCACATCGACCTGAGCACCCGACCGCTGATTGACATCATATCAGCCACCCGGGGGGGTTGTTAGCGTGTTTGACATTGATACGGCGGTAGGCGTCCAGCTTGATACCCTCCGACTCTGGATTGGTCGCAGCCGCATAGTCAGCCAGCCCATTAAGGGTGTTTATTTCAGCTGAGACAGCGACGGGCTCGGATATGACCAGGGCGTCTGGCAAGGGCCGTATGATCCGGATTCAGGTTATACGACGCTGAGCGATGACACCTACCACATCATTCTGAAAGCAAAAATCGCTATCAACAACTGGGACGGCCGCAACGACTCTCTGCCGCCCATTCTTGACGCTGCGACTGCAGGCTCTGGCCTCAAGATGCAGATCGTCGATAACCTGGATATGACGATATCCGTCTGGGTATTCCCGGAGACTGATATTTCTGATGTGTCTCTCGAACGGATCACCGCAATCAAACAGGGTTATCTCACCATTAATGCAGTTGGCGTATGGGCTGGTGATGTGGAAACGCCTTCGGTTGAAACACCGTCCGAGGGATCAAAATTATTTGGATTCGATATTAATAACGAATACATCGGTGGATTCGATGTAGGAGCATGGGGAGTATTACTCAAATGGCAATAAATGATTTCAAACCCTTCGCAACCAATAATGGTGCGAATGTAACAGAGCAAAGCGACTGGGAGTCACTCCAAACGTTATCTTCTGGTTTTACAGCAGGCGTGACTTCAAGTACTCAAATTAATAAGGCTTTGAGGCAATCATCCTCCGTGATGGCGGCATTCACAGATTTGATTGCGTTGACATGGAATTCCAATGTTCCTGATGATGGGAATATCGCAGCATTAACCGAATAAATTAAAAATATGCTGCGTACAGTAGGAAGTGGGCGGTTAATAAATATGCCTATATTCACTAATTCAGGCGTTTATACCTCTACTGTAGGCATAAAAAAATAATTGTAGAGGTACAGGGAGGTGGAGGCGGCGGTGTATCTCTTAGCGCTTCGGCTACATCTAATGCAGCAGCAGCAGGTGGCACTGCTGGATGTTATACGCGCGCTCGGCTTGATGTGCCAGCCGGAAACGTCACAGTTACCATGGGTGCAAGAGGCTTGGGCGGCGCGGGTAGCAATAATGGAGGTGGGGGGATTAAGCAGTTTCGGGACGCAAGTAAGTGCTGGTGGCGGGTATGGTGGAACGTTCATGCCTGCCGACAGTGTGCTAGCTATCGTTGTTGCCGCTGCGTCGACCCAGCCTGGTGGAACATTGCCAATCGGAGGAAATGTGAATTCCAGCACAGATACTACTCAGTATAATTTTGACGTACGGCTATCAGGATCTGTGGCTAATTCTGGTTCAGGTGGTTGTTCATTATTAGATAATGGCGGTGGTGGTGCGCGAGCATCTGGAACAGCAACTGCTACATTCAATGGCGGAAAAGGCGGCGGTGGCGTAGTGATTGTCTGGGAGTTTTCATAATGAATGATTTGTAGGCGCTTATTACTAGTGAAGGAATTGTAGCTAATATTATCGAATGGGATGGTATGGGCGATCTGTTTCCAGAATTTCAAACCTACAAATTAAGTGACAGTGAATTTGTAGGTCCTAGGTACATTGCAGTTAAAAAAGGCAGCAAATTGATTTTCTCAATGCCAGAAGAATCAGGTAGCGAGTGAAGATAAGGTCCGCGCACCTCATGGTGCGCGAACTGCTAACGAGCAAGTATGTTTTTTATGCGATTTCTATCTTCGAATAATAATGCTGTTTTTTTTGATACCCAAATACACACCAATGGTACTAATATGAACGCGATGATATCATAATTAGGATTGCTAATGTCGTAGCGCATTAACAAAGCAATGGCGAAAATCATTAATGGAAAGTGAATGAGGTAAAGTGAGTAGGAATATCTCGCATGTGCTTTAAAAATGTTGATTTTTAAGTCGTGTTTTAGCAGGGGGATTAATAAGAATAAAAATGACAATCCAATAAATGTATTGAAGTAAAGACCCGTTTTAGTTGTGTAGAATTCAACAAGGTTATTTTTTGCAAAAAATGCCATCGTAAGCGAAATTAAAATGCAAATGAAACTTGTATTTTTAATCTTTGCGATAATAGGCATAGCAAATGCCATTGCGAAAGATAGAGCCCAGACTAAAGAAAAGAGTCTAAACTTAATATGCATGTCTTGTAAAATTAAGAATAAGCATACTGAGATAACTTTAACCCATATGTTTCTTACAAACGTCATTCCAGCTACAACGTAACACCAGACTTCTATCGGTAAACTCCATAAAGACCCGTTTGATGAGACGCCCTGATTTAGCAAGTAATTAGAGAATGTCAAAGTCGAAAAATACTGGGTAGGTATAAAGTCTAGTGAGTACCCAGGCATTCTGGCCCACGCCGATAAAGGTTTTCCATCAGGCATGTTGAAAACATAAATTGAAAGTAGTGAAAGAAAAGCCGCTAATACTAAAGAAAATATTAATGGAGGGTAAATTCTGAAAAAACGAGCGTCTGCATACTCTTTAATACTGAATGCGCCTTTGTTTCTGTTTAAGTTGTTTTTAACAGAAAGGCCAATGAGAAAACCGCTTAGCACGAAAAAAAACATTACCGAGCTTTGGGCAAGGGCGCCAGCAATAGGATAAATATCGGGATATCTTTTGCTTATAAAAATGATATAACAGTGGGCCAGCATAACAGTAAAAGCCGATATTGCCCTGAACGATTCGAGGGTAGTAGATCTGTTTTTTGTTAGCTCAAACATTAATTATCCTCAATGCAATTTTGAGTTGTTAAGCCAGAGGCATTTTAGAACTATTGTACAGGTATCCTCTGCCGAGGACTACAAAGAAGGTTTGAATATTAAGTTCGAATCGAGCATTTAAGCATTAGGCGTGCCGGTTGAAAAAATACAATGTCCAAAAACGAGGAAGGCGACCAATTGAGCCGCCTGCTAAACTTCACAAACCAACCTGTCGAACTGCCGGGAACTCAGAAACCAGCCACATATCGGCCTCTTCAAGCATATCCTCCACCATGCGGTTCAACTTTTCCCGATCGCTTTTGCTGGCATCGCTATTCAAACCGTTCGCCTGCATCGGCTTTACCCTCACTTCGGCATCAGGGAAAATCTGGTGCACCCGCTTAGTCAACTCGGCCAGGATGTAAGTATCCCGGCAAAACGGCCCATTCACTTTTAGAGATCTTCCGACATACTGATTATGTCCCCTGAGGAGATCGCTATGCGTAAAGCCCGATTCACTGAACACCAGATCATCGCCGTTCTGAAGTCCGTTGAAGCCGGACGTACCGTCAAGGATGTGTGCCGTGAGGCCGCTATTTCGGAAGCCAGCTATTACAACTGGAAAGCTAAATATGGCGGGATGGAAGCGGCCGATATTAAAAAAATCAAAGACCTTGAGGATGAGAATCGACGTTTGAAACAGATGTTTGCCGACCTGAATCTTGAGTGCCGGGCACTCAAAGACGTTATCGAAAAAAAGCTTTAAAACCAGCGATAAAGCGTGAACTCGTCAGCTATCTGACGGAACAATTTGCCATGAGTTTACGCCAGTCCTGCAGGACGTTATCGCTGAGCAGGACGGTGTATTTTTATCAGCCTGATACCCGGCGTGATGAACCGGTTATCCATGCGCTGTCTGAGCTGGCAGAACGCTATCCGCGTTACGATTTTAAGAAACTGTTCCAGCTGCTGCGCAGGCAGGGTAATACCTGGAACCATAAACGTGTTCACCGGATTTACTGCCTGCTGAAACTGAATTTTCGCCGCAAGGGAAAACAGCGGCTGCCTGTGCGTAATCCAGCACCACTGGCGACACCGCAAGCGTTAAACCAGAGCTGGTCCATCGATTTTATGCACGACGCGTTGGTCTGCGGCAGACGCTTCCGGACCTTTAATGTGGTGGATGATTTTAACCGTGAAGCACTGGCGATAGAAATCGACCTGAATATCCCGGCTCTGCGAGTCATCCGGGTGCTGGACACGATCGTGGCAAACCGTGGCTATCCGCTGAAAATGCGGATGGACAACGGGCCAGAACTGGTCTCGATGGTGCTGGCACAATGGGCCGAAGAGCATGGCGTGCAGCTCGAATTTATAAAGCCGGGTAAGCCTACACCAAATGCTTTTATCGAACGGTTCAACCGGACATACCGGACAGAAATCCTGGATTTTTACCTGTTCAGAACACTGAATGAAGCGCGGGAGATTACCGAGCGCTGGCTGATGGAATATAACAACGAGCGGCTTCATGAATCCCTGAATAGCCTGACGCCGGAAGAGTACCGGCTGATGGCTGAAAAACCGGAACACTCAAAAAGTGCATAGAACTGAAGCTGGGATGCTTACAAGTTCAAATTAGACTTTGCGGGACAAATTACAGACACAAAAAAGCCCGCAAGGCTGGTTCCAGCGCTGGCGTCCCTGTGGTTAATCATCCATTCCATTGATTTTTAATGTTATTTAAGGCTTTGATTTTATGAATGGTTCTAAAAAGGAACCATAAATATTAATGGTATGAGTTCTCTCGATTAGCAGATTGGCAAATTGTATCAAAAAATAACAAATCCTCATTTCAACTCCCAGTTGGTAGCTGAACTGCGTAAGCAGGATCTGCTTTCCACCGATTAGTGTATACGGTAGTTTTTCAACATAACTGAATTGTACCCGTAGGGCAGTACCAGCATAGGTGGAGAATGAATTTTGAACAATTGGTCACCAGAGCATACAAAAGACATCAAGAGTTGGTTTAAGATTGATACATATCGCAAATTTGAAGACCTCTCATTGCTCCAGTTCTACCATGAGATATGGGCCCGAAACTTGTTCTTTAAGGAGTATCGAGAAGAGTTTGAGAGCAGAACTCTTATGGGTTACTTCTCAAAGATTTTCAGCGGCAACCCTTTTTTAATCGAAGAAGGGCAACTGGGATACATGACTCCTGCTAACAAACTTTTCCAGCCTCCCCATTTTTTTCTAACAACCCTAGATCGTCTCGCTGAAACGAGCATTATTGCAATGCAACGTGGAGGTTTTCTTTGGCATGAAGGTGACAATTATTCTATAAACGCAGAGCTTCGAGAGGAATCACTTTCAGACATTATGCCAGATCAGTTTACACGAACAGTCATGTTCGAGATAGATTTGGCCAGTGGCACAGACGAAGAGATTGCAGAGTCGCTTAAAGCGGCATTACCGCAATGGCGTAAAGTTAAGGGTATTGATGAAAACCCATTGGAATCTGTTCGTTTTGGATACGGAACTATCAAGAAACTCATCAGTTATCGTGTAATACCTATGCTGGATGTCCTGGTGTGGGCAGCCGTTAAAAAAATCCGTATCTCTGACGACAGGTTATCCAGACTACTATATACAGACGATGACGAAGAAAGCGAAATGAGGCAGTCCAGTCAGATAAAAGATACTGACAGGCCATTGGCTCTTAAAGCCAGCACGATTGATTTTATCAGGCAATTCCATTTCTTCATTAATAAGAATAGTCATTTGAAGAATATGAAAGTTTCAGATGTGGTTAAATTGTCTGATTGAGATTTAAAATCAATTTTGAAAATCTACCCTTCTTTGAAGGGTAGATTGTAAATTAAGCTAAATAGTACTCTCGAATAACATATCAGATATGTTCATCTCTGGTGACCAAAGACCATTTTGCACACGGAGGTAAGTTTTACAGAGAGAAACTATTTTTGATTCATCTCCAAACTTTATTGTTTTCCTCTCAATTTTAGTTAAAGATTCAAAGGCAGTATTTGTGTAGCCATTAGTTGCAATAAAAATACCTGCTTCATGTTTTTCTTTAACAACTATATTGAAAAAAGAATCAACTAAATTTGAGCCTACTTTATTACCACATCTCCAATGTTTAACTTCAACAATATAGCTTTTAATCTTCCCTTCCATTTCATGCTGAATAATTATATCTTTACCTCCATCTTTACTTGACGGTGTTAAGGTTACCGAAAAACCTATCCCTTCAAAAGTTTCCGCCAAAAGCCTCTCTAAGTCACGCCATTCTAAGCTGTCAAGAGCTTTGGGGTTTTTAGCAATGGCCTCAATAAATGCTTTAGATGCAGTTTTAATAATAAAGTTAATTTCATGTTCAATATTTTGGTCTTGATCTTTTAACGTATAAACCCAGTCTCTCAAAGATGTAAAGTCATAAAGTTCAAGCTCTTGAGGATGGTTAGAAGCTAAATTTAATGCACTATCAGAAAACCCATTTGGGCTGAAAATAAAACTTCTTTTAAGATCGGAAAGTTTGGCTTTATTGATTATTTGATTAACAATACCTGTATCGACTTTTCTGTTTCTATATACTTTTACTTCAACACCAATCGAGTCTTTATGAAAGTCTGAATTTTCACCTTTGCTTATAATCATGTCCCATTCATTAATAGAGTTACTTGGCAAAGGTTTTAGCCGGACATTTCTATGAATCGACTCATATCCTTCACTTTTAAAAAGCGGGAGTAATATGTCAGGTAACAAATTTTCAACAGTCTGAGCTTCATTCGCATTTTTAAGCTCCTCAATACGATTTATTATTTGTTCAATATCGATTTCCATAGTTTCCCATTAAACTTTGTTTGACATTTAAGCGACCATAAGTAGTACTTTTATCTTAAGGACCTCGGAGATAGATGTACGATAAATGGTACTTAAAGGTAGCATTCTGAGTGTCATTTAACCAAAAATGATCCCTCATCTAAGGTAACGGTGAGCAGCAGACCTAAAGGTACATTCTCAATAGTCTGTACTTTTTCTGAGATATTGTAGATCTGAATGACTGAGAATGCTTTATAAGACTTAGAGGGCTGCGGTAGCCGGGCTATCTTAGGGCTTTAACAGGGTAAAACCATACTCGATGATTCTGTTAAGGAAGATATCCCAAGTTGTTGATATCAATATATCAGCAACCTCTAGCACTGACCACTTCACAACCAATTGTCTTCCCAAGTTCAATCTTCAACGAGTTATCCACTCTTTCACCTATCTGTTTACTCTTCAACTGCTGTTACAGACACACATTTGGCAAAAAAGGGGAAGTTCAGGTGCCCTCAAATTCCCCTGTTCTGGGCAGCACGAGCTTCGAGAACCCTATACAGAGTAACAGTAGAGAACTCCTGTATAAGGAGTTTCACTACTTTCTCTTCGTAACTTTTCGTACAGTTGCCCCATCACAACGGCAAGGGATAACGAAATGAACAATCAAGCAACTCGCCTCATACGCTTACCGGAAGTTCTCGAACGAACTGGCTACGGAAAAGCCTGGATCTATCGTCTGATCAGTGAAGGTCGGTTTCCGGCACCAGTGAAGATCGGTGTTCGTGCCGTTGCTTTTGTCGAGAGTGAAGTTGACGAGTGGATTCAATCAGTTGTCGAAACAAGTCGAAATAATGTTGCTTAGGTAATTTGGGGAGACATGTTATGAATATCGAAGAATTTGTGAGTGAAGATAACCATATGTGCAATTTAGGCGATGATCTTTTTTACAAGATCTTCGAACCCGGAGCAATTTATGATTTACCCAATAACGAATTTAATAAAGAAATCATTTACTGGCTCAGTCAGTACCTTGTAGGAAACTTGAGAGAGCCCTTAGACTCGATCTCTGAGCTTAATATTTTCGAGCAGTTTTATGTTTACGAGACATGGTTCTCGCTAATTAAATGTCCCGTTGAAATGAGAAATCTTTCAAAGCGAATAATTCAATACCAGATTGGGCTGAAAACTCTTTTGTAAAAATGTAAAGTTTGGCCCCATATTTTGGCTTAAAACCTTACAAAATAACTTACATTATTTTGGTTGCCGTTTATTAGCAAGGCAGTGAGATAGGTTTCGAAGTATTAGGTGTACATAACATAAACTAGATCTACCAGATGATAATTTGACAGGAATAATCGTCTATCTCACTGTTTTAATTTAAATAAATGGTTCTAACGATCCAAATAAATTTGTAAATCTACGAAATGCTTATTATTAATATATTGGAATTATACTTTTTGTAAGGTTTAGGAGGAAAATATGTACAGTATTTGTGTCGATTCGTTTATGTTGGAAAATGGTGAGAGGTATTGCCATGTTGTAAATAAAAAAACTGGTGAACCATTGTATTATCCAAATTTGTATATAACAACACAAGTCAGAAATCGGTCAGAGTCTATATCAACAATGAAGGTTATTGCCGGTAGCATTTCATTGTTATATCGATTCTTTATGAGAAAAAATATCAATATTGATGAAAGAATCCAGAAGATGCAGTTTCTTGCTCCTTATGAAATTGAGGATTTGATTGAATTCTCTTCATTAAATTTCCGAGATGGAGGGGATGGTAATTTTAGGATTTCAAATGTCAAAAAACCAACTAAGTATTTTCGGATTACAACAATAGCTAACTATCTAGAATGGCTATGTAAAATTCTTCTTTCTCATACAGGTCAGAAAGATACAATCAAACAGATACTTGTTTTCATCAACAACATAAAAAGAAAGAAACCAAGAAACAATGACAAATATGGGCTTTGTTGAATAAATCGAACTTTTGCTGAGTTGAAGGATCAGATCACGCATCTTCCCGACAACGCAGACCGTTCCGTGGCAAAGCAAAAGTTCAAAATCACCAACTGGCCCACCTACAATAAAGCCCTCATCAACCGTGGCTCCATAACTTTCTGGCTGGATGATGAAGCTATTCAGGCCTGGTATGAGTCAGCAACACCTTCTTCACGAGGCAGACCTCAGCGCTATTCTGACCTTGCCATCACGACTGTGCTGGTCATTAAACGCGTATTCAGGCTGACCCTGCGCGCTGCGCAGGGCTTTATTGATTCCATTTTTTCTCTGATGAACGTTCCGCTACGCTGCCCGGATTACAGCTGTGTCAGCAGGCGGGCAAAGTCGGTTAATGTCAGTTTCAAAACGCCCACCCGGGGTGAAATCGCACACCTGGTAATTGATTCCACCGGGCTGAAGGTCTTCGGTGAAGGCGAGTGGAAAGTCAAAAAGCATGGCCAGGAACGCCGCCGTATCTGGCGTAAGCTGCATCTCGCCGTTGACAGTAAAACACATGAAATCATCTGCGCTGACCTGTCGCTGAACAACGTTACGGACTCAGAGGCCTTCCCCGGGTTAATCCGGCAAACCCACCGGAAAATCAGGTCAGCCGCCGCCGATGGCGCTTACGATACCCGGCTATGTCACGATGAACTGCGGCGTAAGAAAATCAGCGCGCTTATCCCTCCCCGAAAAGGTGCGGGTTACTGGCCCGGTGAATATGCAGACCGTAACCGTGCAGTGGCTAATCAGCGAATGACCGGGAGTAATGCGCGGTGGAAATGGACAACAGATTACAATCGTCGCTCGATAGCGGAAACGGCGATGTACCGGGTAAAACAGCTGTTCGGGGGTTCACTGACGCTGCGTGACTACGATGGTCAGGTTGCGGAGGCTATGGCCCTGGTACGAGCGCTGAACAAAATGACGAAAGCAGGTATGCCTGAAAGCGTGCGTATTGCCTGAAAACACAACCCGCTACGGGGGAGACTTACCCGAAATCTGATTTATTCAACAAAGCCACAAATATGTTATGGATATCGAAAAGAGCTTAGACAAAGCTCAACTGGATTCTTTGTTTAGCATTCTTTCTCCAGGAAGTAACTTGAATCCGTTTACGGAAACAGTACAAAAAAGAAATAACTTAATGTTCCTATTATTACATTGCTTTGGCATGAGAGCCGGTGAACTTTTAAATCTGCGAATTGGTGACATAGATTTTGCAGAATCAACAATAGCAATAAGGAGGAGAGCAAATGATAAAATAGATCCACGAGTTTATCAGCCATTAGTGAAGACTTGCGAGAGAAAATTAATCGCTGACACCAAACTCATATATGAAATTTCGGATTATATTTTGAATGATCGTAGGAAAGTTAGAAATTCTGATAAGCATGATTTTCTGTTTATTACGTATAAGAAAGGAAAGACCCAAGGGCAACCTCTGTCATTTTCCTCATACCATAAGATAGTGAGTGTTGTTCGTCAATCCTCCACACTTCTAGGTGGATTGACGGGTCACAAACTCAGACATACATGGAATTATGAGTTTTCGAAAGCAATAGACAAGAATCAGGACATATCCGATGAAAAAGAGCAACAAATCCGTTCTTATCTCATGGGATGGCGACCGGGTTCAGAAACTTCAATAATTTATAATCGCAGGCATATTTTTGAGCTATCGAAAAAAACTGCACTTGAGCAACAAGAGCAACTATTCAAAGGAGAATTTGATGAATAATTTAATTAAATACAACTCGGATAAAATGTCTTTGCATGAACATAAAATCGTCAGTTCGATTGAAAACAATGGAATCAATATTACAAACTTAATGTATGCTATGAACGAAAATTTGGTTTGTGGATTTGTATATACAGTACAATATTATTTTAATAGCAACAGCTATTTGTATGTGAAAAATATTGTTAGAAATATGGAGAGTCTTATCCGTAAACTATCTCCTACTCATATTGATGATAAGGTTCTAATTGAATATCAAAATAAGAAATTATCAAAAGCCCCAGCATCATTTCGTGTTTTACGACCATTTTTGATTAAATGGTTTGAGTTAGGATATCCTGGAATAGATGAAAGTGCGGTAGAACTGTTAAAGCATTTGGACCTAAAAATAAAAAAATCTGATCAGTCTGTGCTTCAAGATGATCCAACAGAGGGACCATTAACTAAAGAAGAACATACTTCTTTGATTAAGGCTATGAATCATTCATATAGAAAAGGTGAACTGTCACTGCCACATTATGCAATATCACTATGGCTTTGTTGAATAAATCAGATTTCGGGTAAGTCTCCCCCGTAGCGGGTTGTGTTTTCAGGCAATACGCACGCTTTCAGGCATACCTGCTTTCGTCATTTTGTTCAGCGCTCGTACCAGGGCCATAGCCTCCGCAACCTGACCATCGTAGTCACGCAGCGTCAGTGAACCCCCGAACAGCTGTTTTACCCGGTACATCGCCGTTTCCGCTATCGAGCGACGATTGTAATCTGTTGTCCATTTCCACCGCGCATTACTCCCGGTCATTCGCTGATTAGCCACTGCACGGTTACGGTCTGCATATTCACCGGGCCAGTAACCCGCACCTTTTCGGGGAGGGATAAGCGCGCTGATTTTCTTACGCCGCAGTTCATCGTGACATAGCCGGGTATCGTAAGCGCCATCGGCGGCGGCTGACCTGATTTTCCGGTGGGTTTGCCGGATTAACCCGGGGAAGGCCTCTGAGTCCGTAACGTTGTTCAGCGACAGGTCAGCGCAGATGATTTCATGTGTTTTACTGTCAACGGCGAGATGCAGCTTACGCCAGATACGGCGGCGTTCCTGGCCATGCTTTTTGACTTTCCACTCGCCTTCACCGAAGACCTTCAGCCCGGTGGAATCAATTACCAGGTGTGCGATTTCACCCCGGGTGGGCGTTTTGAAACTGACATTAACCGACTTTGCCCGCCTGCTGACACAGCTGTAATCCGGGCAGCGTAGCGGAACGTTCATCAGAGAAAAAATGGAATCAATAAAGCCCTGCGCAGCGCGCAGGGTCAGCCTGAATACGCGTTTAATGACCAGCACAGTCGTGATGGCAAGGTCAGAATAGCGCTGAGGTCTGCCTCGTGAAGAAGGTGTTGCTGACTCATACCAGGCCTGAATAGCTTCATCATCCAGCCAGAAAGTTATGGAGCCACGGTTGATGAGGGCTTTATTGTAGGTGGGCCAGTTGGTGATTTTGAACTTTTGCTTTGCCACGGAACGGTCTGCGTTGTCGGGAAGATGCGTGATCTGATCCTTCAACTCAGCAAAAGTTCGATTTATTCAACAAAGCCTATCACTATTGATCAGCCTTACAGGTAGAAGACCTCAGCAGTTAGTTATGTTGAAATACAAAGACCTTCTTCAAAAGAGCTTAGATAATGGAAAAGTTGAATATGTAATTTCAGTGCCACGAGTTAAACAACGGGGTAAAGAACTACGATATCGAGAACTTGCAATAATATCAGAGGTTGCATCAATTGTTCAATTGCAAGCTAATCAATCAGTGAAACTTGTTGAGCAAGCTCTTGGAAAAACTCTTGATGATTATTCTAAACGAGAAGTTCCTATCTTTTTAAATGAGGAAAAACTCTCAGATTTATCCATAACAGGTTCAATTCTTCTGGAGTATAATAAATTATATGCGAAGCCTACAATTGCTAATGTAGCATTGAAAAATATTGTTAATAATGGGGGGATAATATCCAACCGTACCGGTTCGATACTAAATGTTACTCCTCGTAGGCTTCGTTATACAATAGCAACTTTGCTGGCTAAGGATGGGCATAATGTTAATACTATAGCTGAATTATTGGATCATTCCTCTACTTCAAGTGCAGGGATTTATATTAAAAATCATGCTGACAGTGTTGAAAGGATTGATTCCGCAGTTTCAGAACAGTTGTCATTTGTCGCTGATATTTTTATGAATGGAATCACTTCGAAAGAGAATTATCATATTAAGTTTTGCTCTTCAAGAAAATGCATAAGTCAGAATTTAAATAAAAATTTCCCTTGTGATAAATGTGCTTTCTTTATGCCAGACGATATTGATGAGGTAAATATCAAATGAATAATATTATTTTATTTAAATCTAAAAAACAACTTACGGCAGAAAGCAACTATAATGAATTTATAAAGTTTTGTCGCTATCAACTGATCGGACTAACCCAAACTCAGGATTGGGACCAGTATGCCTGGAAAGGATATGTCACATTTAGAAAAATAGGGGTTGGAAATAAAGTCTTTGATTCCAATGACGCAATGCACGAAGATTATATCAAGTTTGCGAAAGCATATATTAGATATCAACACTCATTGAAACCATTGAAAAATTATGGGGCTATTATGATGGCCTTGCGATGTCTCGAACAGGCTCTTTTGCAGGTTCAGAACACGGGTCTCATTTATAATGTTACAGCCGTTGTTTTCGATGAGGCAATGCAGATCGGAAGTAAATATTTTGAAGGTAACGTTTTGGCTAAATGTGGAATACAGCTTGAAAAAATATCAAAGTTTCTATGTGAACATAATCTTGTGAAGTCAGGATATATCTCATGGAAAAACCATGTGAAACAGAAAGTCAAAAATAATTACCTTCCTGAGATCGAGGATTATCACCGACGCGATAAGTTACCAGATGAAGAGGCATTACTCGCTATTGCTGATATTTTTTCTAAAAATGATGAGTTACTGAGCCCAAGGGATAAGTTCACCAGTTCAGTATTTGCACTTCTACTTTGTTGTCCGAGCAGAATCTCTGAGATTTTAGCCTTACCTGCTGATTGTGAGATTACACAAATAGATGGCAAGGGTATCGAAAGATATGGGTTGAGATTTTATTCGGTTAAGGGGTATGGCCCTAATATCAAATGGATTCCACGGGTTATGATACCAGTTGCAAAGAAAGCGATTAGAAGATTACTTTCCTTATCACAAAATGCAAGAGCACTTGCTCACTGGTGCGAAAAGCACCCTGATAAATTTTACCGACATGAGCTTTGCCCAACAGTTGATGAAAAAACTAAATTGACCGTTGTACAAGTTTGCCATGCACTGGGGTATCATTTATTTGATCATAAATCATGTGTTTTAAAAATTAAAAGAACGAGTTTGGATGGTGGAAAAAGTTTCTTAAACTCCAATGATTATAATTATTCATTGTGCGAACTATGGGAAATGATTAGTTCTGGTTTTAGCAGAGACTTTCCATGGTACGATAAAGAGAAATCTATAAGATTTAGTAATGCTTTATGCTTGCTCAATGCTGATCAATTTTCTTTATCACGAATGGCTTCAATTTTCATATTTTACAAACCGACTAAAAGTTTCTTCTTTAGCGATATACAAAGTAAAAGAAGCTTTGAGGTGGGATATAAAAATATATTTGCACGATATGGGTATTATGATGATGAGGGTAAACCACTACTTATTCGCTCACACCAACCACGGCACCTATTAAATACAATAGCTCACTATGGTGAAATGTCTGAACTTGATATAGCTAAATGGTCTGGTCGTATTAATGCTAATCAGAACAGAGTTTATAACCATGTGTCGGAAGAAGATATGTTAGATAAAATCAAAGCTATTAAATTGATCAAGAGTAATTATTGTAAGAAAGAGTTAATTCCCTCAATTGAATCGCCAGTTGACTTCGATAACCTTTATCAAGGGGCAATTCACTTAACAGAATTTGGTTACTGTGTGCATAACTATTTGGTTCAACCTTGTAATAAAATTAATCAGTTTTTGGAATGTGACAATGAGGCACTGGACATGGAATCAATTGATAGAATGAAGCTTGAATCTATCCGAGAAAAAGTAACAAAACTGAAGAGTATAACGCAGACCGCTTGTGAAAATGGTGATTATGGTGCAGACAAATGGCTGCAACACCATCAGAAAAATTTGGAAAGAATTAATAAACTATTGAATAATTGAAACAGGAGATACATATGGCAAAACATTTAAACAGGAGTGAAATAAAAACAATTACAAATATTATATTGGCTTGGGACGGCAAAATCACATGGGATGATTTATGTGAATCAGTATATAAAAATCTAAACAGAACCATCACAAGGCAATCTTTAAGTGCTCATAATGAAGTTGTTGAAGCATATAAAAAAAAGAAAAATTTGTCCAATTTGAAAAAATCAGGTCTTAAAAAACCAGCAAATTTAACGATTGCGGCACAACAAATATTAAATCTAAAAGCCGAAAATGAAATGTTAAAAAAACAGAACAATAGATACAAAGAGCAATTTAGTTATTGGCAGTATAATGCTTATAGACATGGTCTCACTATGGAACAATTGAATAGACCATTTAATAAAAAATAGCAATTGATAGGTTACACCTATTGACAAGTTAAATAAATGCGATAAATATAAACATATGGTCAGGAAGACTATTTCAATTATGCAAGGATGCATTTTATGGACAAAAAAATCATCAATCCAGAGTTTACTCTGGAAGAGCAACTTATCATTATAATTGATAAATATATATCAAAACGATACCAGCCCGGAGATAAAAGTTTCTCCTATCATTTATACTTAGTGTTCGTTGGCTATCATTTAAAGTATTTCTACCCAAAACAGCTATACACTCATTCTAATCGCAACATAGACAACATTATGACAATGTTTAGTTCTGTATACAAATGCCTTACAAGTAATCTGTTGCGACAGTTAAATAATAAAGAAGCTGTTCTTAGAGAGCTAAACTCCCTTGTTAATTACATTGATAATAACCAGAACCAGGCAGAAGATATTTATAATACTTTTAAAGCACAATATGAAATGAAAGTAATTGAGGGAGAGTTAACTCATGAAGTTCGCGTAAGAGCCGTCAGGTTATAGGCAATAAAAAGCCCCTATGCGGGGGCTAAAAGAGACTTCTTGATATAGGCTACTACTGAACTTCTTTCCAGTTACCATCAGCTTTCACAAGCTTTACAGGCTTTGTCTGTTTCATGTTGCTAATAGAGGCATCGACAATGCAGTTATAAACATTGTTTGCTTCTTCTGTGCAGCTAACTTTCTTCACATAATCGATTCTTAAAAGATCTTTTTCGGGAATACTTGAGTTCAGAGCTTTCATACTTCCATTTGATCTATCTACAACATTTTTGAAAGCATTGTATATATCGTCTTGCGATGGTTCACTGTTACATGCAGTTAGAAGACATGTAGTAAGGATAACTGCAAGGATTGAGTATATTTTCATTTTATTATCCAGAAGTAATTAATTAAGAACGCCCGTTTTGGTGTTGTTATTGTCAGTGGAGAACGTCCATTTGTTGACAATTTCGCCTTTGAAATCTATTTCAAGAGTTTTAGACTGAGTCTGCGAACCGCCAGTAAACAGCCCTACAACTGGAATGAAAGTTGTTGCATTGAACTGATTGTTATACATACAGTATCTCCACTGCTCATTTCCGTCATCGAGTGTGGTTCTTGTATCAGGCTCACCTAATTTAGTGAGTAATTCCGTCTTAGTTGTTTTGTTTTTAATGATCTTTGATTGGAGGCTTTGAGGTGTTTCGTTTTTAAGGTTCTGGTTCCCTGATGTTGAACAGCCAGAAAGCAGGAAGACAATAATAAAAAAAGATGACTTTATAAATCGGTTCATTTACTTTCTCATTTTAGGTTTGCGGTTGTGTGAAATTAATTTCACCGTATAAAAACAACTCTGTCTGCATACGTTTTTTTAATTTTATAGATAAGAATAATGATGCTTACGAAAAACGTAATGACTGATACAAGAGTGCTGCCAGTCCACGAAAATGCTAACCACGCGAGACCAAATGCAACGAATTGAAACAGGAATGCCACACTGAGCGGGCTTTCACCGTAAGCGATCTTTGCATGGCAGCCTTTACAAATCCGCACACCGTGAGGACTTTGTGTAAAGCAGAACGGGCACTTTATTGTTTCGTTTTTCATAGCAACCCCAGGGTGGAAGATTTACTGCGTGTTTGTAGGGATTCTCGATGGCTGGCTGGCTAAAGTAAAATCACTTGTACCGATCGATGTTTGAATCATGATAGGTAGTAACTATCACAACTAGATTATCGATCTGTAATAACGATCAATTAATTATTGACTTATCCTAAATTTACTACTAACAAAATAATATTGCTGTCAGGAGTAAGCTGTAAGCTGTTGTCTATAAATGAATTTTCCTTTCTTTATGTAGAAGTCGGGTTGCATAGAGTTTTGAAAATCCAGGGTGGGGTTTGTGAAGAATGCTCTTACCGTAGCTTCGGAGAAGCTCTATGAGCCGTTGTAAAAAGGGAAACCAGCTACTGAGCCTTAGATGCTTTTTCTGTTGTATTGCATTCTTTTGAAGAATCTTCTCAACGATCTCGTTTCGTCTGTCTTCTCTGAGTCGCAGTTCGAGTTCAGCAATTTTTTCACTTATGCTTTCCCTTGGAATATCCGTTGTTGCAACATCTTTTGCAGGAGCAGGAGCAGGAGCAGGAGCAGGAGCAGGAGCAGGAGCAGGAGCAGGAGCAGGAGCAGGGTGGTCTTTTGCCGGTGTGTTGGTTCGTAAAGCTTCTAAGTGGTCGGGGTTGTAGTTAAGCCGATTACTGAGATTTACCCAGGAGTAACCCTTACCTAACTGCGAAGCTTTGAAAGCTATATCGCGGTAAGAGAATGAGAAGCCGTTCATTTTACCTGTGCTTGCGACATTCGCCGTCCAACCGACTTCTGCATCTTCGAGTCGCTTAACAAAAGAAAGAAGGTCGGGCATATCATTCAAACTTTTATCAAGTATTTGTTGTAGAGCTTCTTTAGGGGAGGGAACACCAGTTCGTTCTGATAGCATCTGTTCGTTGCGAGAGATTCTTTTCCGCTTCGGTTGCTTTGGTGTAATGGAAGGTGCTGTCTTGGTCACTGTTAGATTATGAGTGATTTCAAGCTCACTGATTATGCGGGTACTTATAAGGTTCTCATTCCTGCCAAGGTAGAGCTTCCCTCCATTGAGGTCTATGCGACTTGCGATAATGTGTATGTGCTGACCAGCCGGATCGTCATGAAGCACATAGCAACGAAGGTGAGTATCACTGAATCCCATTTTCCTCATATAGTCATCTGCGATGCTGGACTGACCTGCCCCCACGATTAGATACAACACTCAGTTAGTAACGTCGGAATCTTCATTCTCAGAATGACCCTTTCTCCAGCCCGCTGCAAATTCAGACGGTGTCTGATAATTCAGCGTGGAGTGCGGGCGGCATTCGTTATAATCCTGCCGCCAGTCATTAATAATTTTCCTGGCATGAACGATATCGCTGAACCAGTGCTCATTCAAACATTCATCGCGAAATCGTCCGTTAAAGCTCTCAATAAATCCGTTCTGCGTTGGCTTGCCCGGCTGGATTAAGCGCAACTCAACACCATGCTCAAAGGCCCATTGATCCAGTGCACGGCAAGTGAACTCCGGCCCCTGGTCAGTTCTTATCGTCGCCGGATAGCCTCGAAACAGTGCAATGCTGTCCAGAATACGCGTGACCTGAACGCCTGAAATCCCAAAGGCAACAGTGACCGTCAGGCATTCCTTTGTGAAATCATCGACGCAGGTAAGACACTTGATCCTGCGACCGGTGGAAAGTGCGTCCATGACGAAATCCATCGACCAGGTCAGATTGGGCGCCGCCGGACGGAGCAGCGGCAGACGTTCTGTTGCCAGCCCTTTACGACGTCTTCTGCGTTTTACGCCCAGGCCACTGAGGTGATAAAGCCGGTACACGCGCTTATGATTAACATGAAGCCCTTCACGGCGCAGCAACTGCCAAATACGACGGTAGCCAAAACGCCTGCGCTCTAGTGCCAGCTCAGTGATGCGCCCTGATAAATGCGCATCAGCAGCCGGACGGTGAGCCTCATAGCGGCAGGTCGACAGGGATAAACCTGTAAGCCTGCAGGCACGACGTTGCGACAGACCGGTCGCATCACACATCAACATCACGGCTTCCCGCTTCTGGTCTGTCGTCAGTACTTTCGCCCAAGAGCCACCTGAAGCGCCTCTTTATCCAGCATGGCTTCGGCAAGCAGCTTCTTGAGTCTGGTGTTCTCTTCCTCAAGCGACTTCAGGCGCTTAACTTCAGGCACCTCCATACCGCCATACTTCTTACGCCAGGTGTAAAACGTGGCATCGGAAATGGCATGCTTGCGGCAGAGTTCACGGGCGGGTACCCCAGCTTCGGCTTCGCGGAGAATACTGATGATCTGTTCGTCGGAAAAACGCTTCTTCATGGGGATGTCCTCATGTGGCTTATGAAGACATTACTAACATCGGGGTGTACTAATCAACGGGGAGCAGGTCACGACCATTGTTCAGCCGTTAGGGATTCTACACTAGGCAGGCGAAGCGAGTTGTGCCAAACCGGTTTCTGGACATCTGGCCGAAGCTGTTTGGTGCCATCAAATTCAACTATCAGTTCCAGGGCTGAATCACCTAACATGTTCCCGCCAATGATGATGGGATCACTTTTATGATGTGCTCCCGGCTTCAATGCATATTGAACAACACCTGTGAAGCTCTTACCCCTTTTGATCTTCTGCATACCCTTCACGAGGGACACTCCAAATATCTGCATTAAGAAGATGTTGACGAAGTTCACTGATCTGTCTTCTGACTGCAAATAGTTCAGTATGGGTAAGCTTGCTGTCTTTGCTCTTGCTATCTACATGCAGAACAATGCGGTTCAGCTTCTGATTAATCTCACTCAACGTTTTCCAAGTTTCAATATTTATCGAAGGTATTACTAGAGGAGGTTTTTTCAATGATGATGTTCGCAGCCACTCGCCTTTGCTTTTTTTCCCTCTTCTCGCATTTAGAATATTGAGTTCTTCATTATTAAGCCGAACACTAACACAGTGAGTTCTGAGAGATATATAGAGGGAGGGGGTAATATAAGGATCTGCGTGCGAAATATTTGAATCAAATTGTTCGGTTTTTAATGTTTTTTCCATATGAAATCCTTTTCATGTATGATTATTAACTTGTATAGGAAACCTGAATATTGTCAATAGTAACACTCCAAAAAGACAAGTGTGTTAGATTTACTGGTTTTAAAACAGAGTGATGAGAAAGGATTTTTTACTGAACTCACCACTCTGAAATGTTAACTAGAAATTAGTCAAATCCAATTTCTTTAGATTTTATTCTTAATGGAAGTGATTTCCACTCGTCACCTTTGAATTTAATCCTGACATTTAATTTTATTACAGGTGGTGCGTGTATGATTTCTGCTTCTTTGTAAATGCTACCTTCTAGCATTAGGTCAGTCGCCTTAGCCATCCCACGCTTAATTCCACGAATATACCATTCAATAGCCATTGTTTTCATAGCATCTGGTATATCTGCTAACGCAGCATCAAAATCGAGACTTGGATAACGAGTATGAACAGGTTTTTTCCCTGTAGCTTCCGATATGCCATTAACCGCTTTTCGTAATGTTGCAGAAGATGCACTAACTGGATTATTACTCATAGATTAAACCTTTTTATTTAGAATGGTCATTTGCTATAAAATTAAGTGGTTCGATTATGCATTAAATGGCAGACTGATTAACAATTTTAATTAACTATATGTGAACCCATTCCAGCAACAGCAAAAAAATCATGCATTAATAGCTCTAAACCTTGAATTTACATTAGAAGATTGTATTACAGTTAAAAAATGCAGAAGCTCGTGTCGTATTCTTTTCAACTGAAAGGAGAAAAGCAAGGCAACTCAGAGAAGCGGAGCTTCGGAGAGTTAGCCCTTGCTTAATTAAAAAATCAATCCATATTGACTAAAGATTAAAAAAAGATAAAGTTAAAATAAAAAAGGAGATGAATATGTATAAATATATAAAATTTAAATACACTGAAGATAGATTATTGTTTCTTCTGCGAGTCTATATATTATTATTACTAATAAAAATAATCACATTGATTGTTTAGATATCAAGAAATAAAAATTACTCTATTCTTTGATAAATAGTATTTTGGTTCTCTTGTTTCATGGGAGGTGTATAGACGATATAATTTATAATAATTAAACAAGCAATGCCGAAAATTGAGTAATATAGATGCTTTAATGAATCAGCCTTCGATGTGTTTGGATTTCCATTCTTATCTTTACTTGGTTTCATGAAATATTGCAATGTTAATGCTATAGTAATAATTATATTGATTAGAAGTAAACCAAGCCAAAAAGAGTTATTAGTGTATTGGTTTTTAAAAACTTCAGTGGAGAATTTCAATATGTTGTCGATGAATCCAAACATATAATGTATCCTATTTTTATATAATTACCGATGTATGCTATCTATTTTTAAATCCAGTGAACACACTAAGTGTTCACTGGATTACTTAAGCTGCTAACCCTTCGTTAGGACGATCTGAATCCTCTCTGCTATCTTTTTCAGCAGCATAAGTAGATTCACGAGATTTCGTTGACATACCTGAACCATAGATTCGTTGAGCTTCACTATTCTCAGGTTTCCATGCCCAGTTTGAAACATCTACTTTTTGTTCCGATTCCATTTTTTCAAGAAAATTTAAACCAAATACATTCATATTTCACCTGCTATTTGAAGTTAACCAATTTGCAATGGACCCGGAAATATCCATGCCGGATAAATCTTCGATCCACAACCATTGACCAGCAGAATTCACCTCTAAGAACCACCAGTCATTATTTTCATCAACGATGAAATCTAAAGCCCCATATCGAAGGTTTAACTTAGACATTAAAGAAATTATTTTTTCCTTCACCGAAGTGGGTGCGTCAATTTTCCAGTGCGGTGTATTAGGTATATCGTATCTACGCCAGTCTACTTTTGCCTTGTTTGAATGCTGAGAGTCTATAGCACAAGCAAAATGTTCATCTTCAATTACTGTGTATCTAACTTCGAATTTTTTATTAACATATTTTTGAAGAGTAATTGGGTTTTCTGAATCGTTAGAGAAACTTTCTAATTGTTCTAAAGTGATTTTGTTTACATATAGACCCAATATCTCACCTGATTCAGAGACATACATATCTTGCGACATGAATTTAACAACCGAATCAGGATAAGTAGTTAAGAAATTTTTGAGGTCTTCTTTGGAGTTTGAAGTTATAAATGCTGGATTATTTAGCCCAACTTCATTAGCTATTTTATGTTGAAAATACTTGTTATCAGCGAGAGTTGCATCTCTTACATGATTAAACCAGCAACTTTCAGATAATGCATTATATAGGCCAAAAAGGCTTTTATTCCATTCAGATCGCCATAATCTGAAACCGTTACTTTGATCTTGCTGTTGTTCAGAATTGACTTGAACAGACACCCGCCTTGGCCAAACACATTTTACGGATGAATTTTTGATCGTTTTTCCGTTTTGGGAGATAGTCCATTCAGAGCCATCAAAGCTAATTTTGGTATCTTTAAGGGCTTCTATATCTAAATTCAAACGGAAGTAGTTATCACCGAGTTTCATCGAAACTATGTCTGCATGAACATCGTTACTGTCAGTAAGTATCAAGATCATTGTTAGGATGTATCTGAAATTTTTTGTTCACTTAATATCCGATAGTTATGTTACATCGTCAATATTAATTTTTATTGATTGTAACATATTGATTTAAAAGTGTTTTAATCATTTTATTGGTTTTCATAAACTAATTTCAGTCAGGTATTATATCTTTTATTTTAGTGTTTTTTGTAAACTACCATGCTTTTTACTTGACTTAATTAGGCTTTTGAACTCGATGGCTTTGTGCTTCTGGTGGCTATGGAGTAATCTAATGTGTAGTAAAACTATGCTAAGGGCCCAATCGATTACTATGTATATCAATAAATTAGCTATTAGAAACTATAAAAATTTTCGAAGCTCAAATTTTTACTTTGTTAAAGACTCAGTGAATACAATTATCGGTGAGAATGCTTCAGGTAAAACGAATTTGTTTAATGCTATGAGGTTGATTCTAGATGATTCTCTCCCGATGAATTCTAGGATTCTATCTAATGAGGACTTTTATCGTGGATTATCTGAACCCTTCGGTCATTGGATAATAATTACGCTATATTTTGATGATTTAAGTGAGTCGGAGGAAGAACAGGTTCTTGCCAACTATACAGTAAATGATGGTAATGATAAGTCTATAAAGGAAGGTAACTACACTTTTATATATAGACCAAAATTTCATATTCGACAAAAGTTGTATGAATTAACATTAGAAGATGACAATGTGGAAGCAAGATCCGCTTCTTTTACAGAATTTGTATCTAACCATATTATTTCTAAAGAAACATATGAAGCAGTAGCTTTTGTTAGAACAAAGGTTGATTTGAATAATGACGAAATTTATAAACAAGTAGTTGGTGATTTTGATAGTTACTCCTTTTCAAATCCTAATAATGATGATGCTACTGTATTAGGGGTTAAGAAGCCACCTTACTTTGCCTTAGGCAGCGAAGTCGCTTGCACTTATGTCAAAGCACTTAGGAATGTAGTTGCAGATCTTAAATATTATAAAACGAATCCATTGTATAAATTACTTACTTTAAAAAGTAAACAAATTGATGATAGAAAAGATATTGTAGAAAATGTTAAAGAGATCAATGGTAAAATCTCTGCTATACCTGAAATTGAGAGATTGAGTAATAAGATATCTGCTTCGTTACTTAATACAGTAGGTTCGACTTATTCCCCTAAAATATTAGTATCCTCACAACTCCCAGAAGATTTCACAGAATTAATTCAATCACTTGGCTTAGTGGTTGAAGATTCTCTGGATTACAATGGCTCAGGAAAGATTGATGATCTGAGTCTTGGTGGAGCAAACTTAATTTATCTTGCTTTAAAGTTATATGAATATGAAGAAATAAGGGATAGTGAAGAGCATATTACTCACTTCTTGTTAATTGAAGAGCCCGAAGCACATATTCATAACCATATCCAAAAAACCCTTTTCGATAACTTCAATTTTAAAAACACGCAAGTGTTTGTTTCTACACATTCAACACAAATTAGTTCTGTATCAAAAATATCATCAATGAATATATTATCACGCCAAAAAGGATTTACTGATGTATATCATCCATCGTTTGGTTTGACGCCGAAAGAAATTTCTTCCGTAGAACGATATCTTGATGCAATTCGTAGTGACCTTTTGTTTGCTAAAAGTGTCATTCTGGTAGAAGGCGATGCAGAACTTATTTTAATACCAGCAATGGTAAAAGAAACTTTGGGAATCAGATTAGATGAGTTGGGCATAAGTCTGATCAAAGTAGATGGCACTGTTTTTAAACATATTTCTAACCTTTTTCATGAAAAAAGGCTGAAAAGAAAATGTGCAATTCTCACGGATCTTGATTCGGCCTATGTAAAAGTAGCTGATGATATTTTTGATGCGGATTTTGTCGAATCTCTGGTAGATGCCGAAGATGATGGGTTACGAAGAAAAGAAGAGTTAGACAAATATATTGAAGGTAATGAGTTTATTACAGTTCATTACGCAGAAAATACTTTCGAAACTGAGCTTGTTCGCTACGATGAAAACAATAACTTGTTTTTAGAGGTTATGAAAACAGAGTATAAAAAAGAAGCGTATTTTAAAAAGGCTGAAACAGATGTAAATTCATCTGATCTCAGAGTTCGATATAAAAGAGTATTAAAGTTTGCAAAGAAAATAGGGAAGGGATGGTTAGCTACTGAAATGGTAGAGCATCTTAGTGTTGATAATCGTGTTCCTGATTATATTTTACAGGCAATTCAATTTGTTCTTCGGGATAGAAATGTCGAGCCTATATATCAAAAAATGCTTGATTACAATATGTCTTTAATGGGGGTTAAAGAAGTTGACTGTATAAATGCCAAAAAGGATTTTTCTAGTAAAATGATAGAATATAAGAAACATTTCAATGACAGTTTTGTAAGACTGTTGGAGTTATAGATTATGCCATATAGAAATTTAACTTCTGAGCAAATGGATGCCGTTAAATTCAACGGGAATTTATTATTAACGGCATGTCCAGGGTCTGGTAAAACTAAGACATTGGTTTCTAAACTTTGTTTTATTTTAGAAAATAAAGAACTATTTTGTATAGGTAAAAAAAAGATAATTGCTCTTACATATACAAATATAGCAGCCGATACAATTCTTGAACGAATTATGTCATTCGGCATAAGTAGTGAATCGTTATGGATTGGAACAATACACAGTTTTTGTTTGAATTGGATTATAAAACCTAATGTAGATAAGATACCAAGACTTTGCCGAGGATTTAGTGTAATTGATGAGCATGAAAAGGAATTTCTCATAAATGAATTAAAAGAAAAGCATGGCTTATCTGCAAATGATAAAGTTTTTACTAATTTAGATTTTAACCTTTGTCAGCTTTATTCTCGTGGGACCAAAGAATATTTGGTCGTAAAAGAATATCATAATTATTTGTATGAGCAAAAATTAATCGATTTTGATTTGATATTAAATCTGTCTTGTCGGGTGTTGACAAAATACAATGCACTTTGTGAAAGATTGTCTTTACTTTTAAGGTGTATTTTAGTCGATGAGTATCAAGATACATCCCTTATACAATATGAGATACTCAGACAAATTGTATTAAAGAAAAATACAATGATTACTTTTATTGGAGATAAAGAGCAAGCTATATACACTGGTTTGGGGGCTGTCGTTAAGAATAGAAATGAATTAATTGATTGTTTCCAACTTGATGATCTAACCGAGATGAAATTAACAGGGTGTTTTCGTAGTAGCCAATCTATTGTTGATTTTTATAGTAAATACAAAGACGAAGATTATGATATTAATTCACTTTCAGATAATAAGGATTTCAACTCAGTAATTTTTAAAGAAAGCGAGGTAGATGTTACTCAACTTCCTATTTATATATCAGGTATTATTAGAACTCATTTAGCACAGGGAGTGCTTTCAAATGAAATTGCTATTCTGTGTCCAGGCTGGTTTGATGTGATAAAACTGTCAAATGATATTGTTACTCTTAATCCGGATATAGAAATTGATGGAGTCATGATCTCTCCTATACCTAAAAACAATGAAAACCTCTGGCTTGCTTTGGTTAAACTCTTTTTAATTAAGAGAGTTCCATCTAATTTTAATACAAGACAGAAACTATTGCGTGATTTCCTTCAGGAATTAAATGTTGTTGCACCCTATACAGAGTCTTTGTCTCCTAAAAAAATATTGAAGATGATAAATAAAATATCATTATCCGTAGATTATAATTGTGAAATTGATGTTTGGTTGAGAGAGATTATAACGAGCTTTTGCCATTCTATTAATTTGAGTATAAGTATTGATAGCTACTATTATCAAGAAATGGATCTTTTGATTAATGCCACATTGAAAAGAATGTTGAAGTATAAAATGGCTTATAAAGCAAATGAATTACATTTATTTTTCAATTTTATAAGCGGTGTTAAAATCACAACTTGTCATTCGACAAAAGGAGATGAGTATGAAGTAGTCATTTGCACTGGGTTACTAAATGGAAAAATACCTAATTGGAATGATATTATAAATTGTAGCTCAGAGCATCAAAATTATGTTGCCCGTAGACTTTTATATGTGGTTTCTTCGCGTGCAAAGAAACATTTATACATGATATCAGAGAGAGGTTACAAAACAAAAAGGGGATATCCATATCAGACAACACCACAGCTATGATCTCGCATTTCTTGTGTTGTTTGCCAGTTCATAGAGAAAATCGTTTTTGTTCGTTACAGCCCATATATCTTGGTGTAGAAAAAGTGATGTTAAAAAAATGGTTATGTCTTGGTGGATAAGGGGCTGGGAGAATTAACCCCTTATAGAGTTGTTACGCCGCAATAGCCTTAAATTTTTGAGCAATGGCGTAATCGCTCCACCACTGCATGAGAACCACTCGTTCTGCTAAGTATTCTGCACGATTATAGGCTGCGATGATTTCATCTTTCTTCGAATGGGCAGGGGCCGCTTCTAAGACACCAGACCTGAACTTACCAGATTCCTCTGTGGCCGTTCACGCAATAGATCTCATTTTGTTAACCATAAGTTCACCTCCTTAATCCGTTCGAATGATTACGGCTTATACTGCCTACTTATGCTAATATCTAAGAGAAACCTTTGTGATTGTGTAAGTATACTTCGGCTATATAAAACCATAACCATAACCATAACCATAACCATAACCATAACTATGACTGGCTGTTTTCAGCAAGAGTCTTATCATCTAAAGAATTTATTTTCGAAATTCTTTTTAACTCATTAAGATAATCAATCTCGTTTTCCAAGAACCAATGAAGAACTTTAGAGTTACCAAGTAATTTATTAATATATGACTGGATTATAACGAATTTCAACATATCTGAACCATACTCGGTTTGAAGCTTTTTTGTTTCTTCCGAAGTTGTTGCCATTTCCTGTTCCAGACGTAGTATGGTTTTTTTTATGTCCTTTTTATAGGGAGTGTTTTTCCCTTTATTTACTATCATCGATGTCGGTGTAGCATCCAAGATGCTCATTGCAAATTTTTTACTATAGTTATCAAAATTAATCATTGTACCGACTGCTTCAATTTGACGAATTGGCTTCATTTTCCTCAAAACATCAAATGTAGCCTTAGGTATAGGTTTATCAGAAAGTTTCGCAATTACACTTGGATCTATACCATTCATCACATTAGCTTTATCTTTTATAGCATCAATAGATATTCCCAAAGCAGCACTAAGTTTTTCAATTGATACTTTTGCCAAGGACTTGATTATCATTCTATGTTCTTCAACTACATTTATATGATTGACTTGTTTGTTAGGAGTGAACGCATCATCTATGCTCGAAAGTATACATGGAGCTTTTTCTAAGCCTAAATCTTTTAAAGCCTCAACCCTCAAATGGCCATCGAGTATCTTAATGGCATCTTTATCTTTGTCATAGAACACTATTATTGGTTCAATAATACCTAAGCTTTCAATTGAGGTAACTATTTGATGATATTTATGACTTAGCTTTACATTTTCTAACAATTCCTTTGAGGGAATTAGCTTGTTAGTTTCTAAATAAATAAAATTGTCGCCAAAACGTATCTGAATCATTTTGATGCCTCTTTGTTTATTGGATTGAGGATCTGAGATGGCAGTTCTGATAGATTCTCTTGTTCAAGTATATTTTGAAAGCTTTTATTCATCATTATGATGTTAAAAATCTCATTTACTATCAGCAAATTAGTTTTTATAAATTTAGAGTTGTTATAAACAGATTTATGTTCAGCGATACTATTTTCATAAAGCTCAATTAACTCCTCAGCAGTCATTCTTTTTGATGGTTTGTGATAATAAAACCCGGCTGCTTTTGCACCTTTATTCCCGATTGTTCGCTGATTTAGAATGTGTTTTATCTTTATAATGTCCCGGCTTTTAATTAATTTTTTATCATATGCTTCGGTAAGAATATCTTGTGCTTCTTCAGTTTCACATCTTGCAAATTGCACTGCAAGATACAGAGGCAAATTCCCCCGTTCGACTGCAGAGAGAAGTTTATGCTCTCCCTTATCAAGAAGCATATTTATACTGCTCACCCAGTTCGATGAATACCCAGTAATCTCACTTATTTCGGAGTCTGAAAGTCCTCTGATTTTCATATCTTTTATTACCTGTAATAACTCATTGGAACGCGGTCTCCTCCTTGCAATGTTTTCAACTAAACTCATAACGTAAGCATCTTCTTCTGATACATCTCTTATAATTGCTGGAATAATTGTTTCACCTAATGCAATGAGTGCCTCTATTCTCCCTTGACCACAAATTAAAGCATATTTGAAATCGTCTTCATCAATCGCTCTCACGCTTATAGGCTTGCTTAATCCTCTTTTTTTTATGCTTTCCTTAATTTCTTCATGCACTACCTTATTTCTAGTTCGAGGGTTAAGAAATTTTATTTTTGCAATCTCAATTTGAATTATTGGGAATTCATTTGTTTCAGGCAGCATATAGTTCCCTCACTTTCATGCGAGTAATAATTTGTAGAAGTGTATCCAGATTATCAAATCTATAGAGATCTAATCGAATGTTGTTTGTTTCCGTCATGCACATTTTACTATATTCGTTTTCTATCTTTGGTATGATATAAAAATCAAGAGGCGAAATATTTTGTGAATCCATTCGTATAACAATTGTTATGTCTGCTTTCTGTGAGTTATCAAACCGGACCTTCCATCTAAGTTTACCTGATTTCATATGTATGCATTTAGTAATAATGACGGAAATTAAAAGCTCATCATTGATGTAAAGCATTGGGGCATATTTATATTCGTCTATATAGCAGTTACTTTTTAAAATCCTATCCTTAAAATCCTCAATTATATCTGAGTAAAATGATCTTAGTGCTTCATTTATTTGGAGATAGCTGTAATCATGTTCTGGCTTATAACCAATCAAAGTATATGCTCTTAAAAGACCACCAAATCGCGTTCTGTAAACAGAAGATGAAGGGCCTGTATCATCTTCATCAATGATAAAGCCAGATAGTTTTCCATTAGATTCTAATTTTTGTTTTAGCTTTTCTAAAAGCTCTTCATTAGTCAAATGTACGGATCGGAGCTGAATTATTTCTTGAGCTTTATTATATTTTTTCTTTGAAATAATGGGTTTATATGCCTTGTCGCATCTAACCCATTCATTTTTGGGGTTTTTTACAAGCCTACTTTTTAGTTTAGATGAGGTTTTGTTATATATGTTATTTCCAATATATTTTTCATTTGTCAAGATTTGATGTATTTTTGCACGAGTCCATAATGTTCCATTTTCTGCAGGTATATTCTGTTCATTTAGTCTCTCAGCAATAATGAATTCTGGCATGTTATCATCTATAAAGAGATCATAAATGCTATTTACAATTTTGATCTCATTTTTTGGTCCCGGAATTAATATCACCCTATCTGTTTGAATACTCTTTCTTTTGCGGAAGCCCAATATTTCTTTAGCTATGCCATTTTCATCTACTAAAAGACGTCTTAGCCCATAACCAGCCATTCCGCCTTGATGATAACCAAGCTTTATTAAATTTACTTGCCCTATAAATACCTTTTCTGATAAATTCCTGCTGTGATATGCAGCACTAGATCTTTTTATATTCAGTATAACAGAAGACTCTAAAGGGAAATCTTTAGTGGGAATAGGTTCAGAACAGTATATAAGATCTACACCGTTTCTCTCAAATAGAAAGGAATAATATGCAGCTTCATCACTATTTTGAAAACGACCAAAACGGCTCACATCATAAAATAATACAGCCTGTATATCTATTTTCTTTTGTTCTACATCACTAAGTAACTGCTGCAAAGAATGCCGGCCTATGATACTGACTCCGCTCTTACCTGCATCATCGTAGGTATAAGCGATTTCCATATTGTTCTTTTCAGCATAATCTTTGATATATTCGGACTGATTATGTAAAGAATATTGCTGATGGTCGGTAGACATCCTCAAGTACTGTGCGACCCTAACTTTATGATTTTTATCATTTTCGCTAGCCATGCACGAAACCTCATGGATGATTCAATACAATGTAGAGGATAAAATTGATCAATTTTTAACCAAATTCAACTGTTTTATCATTGATTAGAGCGAATTTAGTAAATCTTCGAGGTGTATGATAATCGAGAAGAGATGTGAATTATTTAGCTGATATGACCGACAGCTTTCGTTATGTGGCCTCAAGGTACCCATTCGTAAATGGCTATGCTTAGTCCACATAGGTTAATAGTTTGATTATTAATTCTTTAACTAAATCAAGATAGTTAACCCATCATGGAAGAGTTATGCGGCAATAATTTTGTATTTTTGAGACGAAACAAAGTCACTCCACCACTGCATGAGAACCACCCGTTCTGTGAGATACTCTGCACGATTGTAGGCTGCAATTATTTCATCTTTCTTCGAGTGGGCAAGGGCGGCTTCTAAGACATCTGTTCTGAACTTTCCAGACTCCTCTGCGGCCGTTCTTGCTATAGAACGCATTCCGTGGGCTACCAGTTCACCACCGAATCCCATTCGGATGATTGCAGCATTCGCTGTTTGTTCATGCATATGATTGAGTGGAGCTTTGATACTTGGGAAAACCCACTCTCTGTGCCCACTGATGGCTTTCATTGAATCCAAGACTCGCAAAGCTTCTTTGCTTAGTGGAACTTTGTGAGGCTTCTTCATTTTCATAAACTCAGCCGGGATGTTCCATATCGAGTTGTCAGTATCTATATCGGCCCATCTCGCACGAACGGCTTCCCCTGGACGAACCCAGGTCAGCAATTGCCATTCAATCAGCAATCTTGTCTCCATTCGAACTGAGGCATTGTTTAACACCATTAGGAAGCGGGGTAACTCGGAAGGGGGTAATGCTGGCATATTCTGTTTTTTAGGCTTACTGAACCGTTGCCCAAGGTTGTCAGCCGGATTGAACTCGATAAGTTCTTCAGTCGCGGCCCAGCGAAAAATCTCATTTAATCGGGAAATGATTCGCCGTAAGGTTTCGAGGACTCCTCGTTGCTCAATAGGGTCGAGATGTTGCTTTAAGAGTTTGGGTCGAATCTCATTGATAGGAACCTTACCCAAGCCGGGAAATATATTTCTCTCCAGGCTTCGCCAGATGTCTTCTGCATGGTCTTGTGAGATACCAGAGGTCTTAACCTTCTCATCCAACCATTTCCTTGCCACGGCTTGGAGAGTGTGTTCAGTAGCATTCTTTAAGGCATTAGCTTTATCGTTGTTATGAACTTGGGGATCAATGCCATTAGCAAGCAAGGAAAGGTATTCATCTCGTAAGGCTCTGGCTCTTGCCAGTGTAAGGTGAGGATAGGTCCCAAGGCTCATTTTGGTTCTTTTTTTACTCACTGGCACTGCATACCTGAAATACCAATTCTTCTTTCCTCCTTTCGAAAGGGGAGCGATTCGTAGTATCAAACCATCTCCGTCAAACAAGTTGATTTCTTTGTCGGCTGGCTTGGTGCTTTTGATTTCAGTGTCAGTGAGCTTCTTAGCGATTTTTGCCATTTTGGGATCCTCGGTTTTTGGACCCTTCTCAGTGGGTCCCATTCAGGGTGCCATATGTGATAGTTCTCAGCAATTCTCACTGGACGACAATAGACGTAAAAAAGCCCGCAGAGCTTGTGCTGTGCGGGCTTAGTGGACTTTACTGAACTTCAGTACATCAATATTTGGTGGAGCTGGCGGGAGTTGAACCCGTGTCAGAATAATGCCTAACCTATTGATTATTAATATTTTGTATTTTTTAAAAGGTCTCAAGTGCATTTTACGTGCATATCGTGGTCCCTCTAACGTCCTGATTCCGTCCAACATTTTGAAATATTCACCACGCTACAGAGCTGCAGAAATGGCGGTTTTCCCGTCGTATTCAGCCAGGTATTTACCGTAATTGCGGAACAGCATTTCCGGCCCTTTATGCCCCATCTGCCCGGCAAGCCAGAAAAGGTTTACGCCCTGGCTAATGTGTCTGGTAGCGAATGTGTGGCGGGTCTGGTACGGGTTACGGTATCGAACGCCAGCTTTTTTGAGGGTTGGTACCCATGCTTTTTTTCGTATCGCGTCGGCGTTCGCCCAGGGCTCACCCGTTTTAGGGTCGCTGAAAATAAACTCGCTTTTCATGAAAGTGAATTGTTTCTGCGCCTGCAGCGCGGCCAGCGCCTCGCTGTTTAATTCTACTTTACGGGTACCGGCTTTTGTTTTGGTACCTTTCAGAACGCCAACAACACTTGCCGCCTGAACGTGAGCTGTTTTAGCGATATTGTCGAGATCAGGCCAGCGCAACGCACACAGCTCAGAGCTGCGTAAACCCGTATTGAATGCGAAACGGAACAGGTTTTCCCACTCTTGGTATCTGCAGCTCTGGTAAATAGCGCTGATTTCCGCTGGTGTGAACGGATCAACTTCGTAATCGTCACTATTCGGGCTGCTGTCGATCACGTGGTACCGACTCGCGCTGACAAGGGTTACCGGGTTGATTGTCAGCAGGCCGTCAGTCACCGCTTCATCTATGGCGCTGCGCAGAAACGAGAGGTTATTCCTGATCGTTTTCAGCTTTGTCTTTCTGCTGGCGATCCAGTTTTTGAGGACCGCAGGGGTCAGTTCCGACACATGCATTTTGTGCAGCGCTGATAGCGCAGACAGGCACTTTTCATAACCGCCAATAGTGGAGGGCGAAAGGTTGCGGTTCTGGCAGATTTTCAGATACTCGTCCAGGTAGGACTTAATATTTTTGGTTTTCTTCACTACCCCGAACAGCTCCAGTTTTTTGGAGGTGGGGAAGTATTTAGCATAATCGAATGTGCCGCCGGCGATTTGGTTCTGTATTTCCCCCAGCAGGCGCTCGGCATACTTCACGCCGCGCGCGTTTGCTTCCATTCTGGATAGGGGCTCCCGGCAGAGAACCCCCTTGTAGGTGAATGTGATCACCAGGGTATCGCCAGTTTTATGCTGGCGAATGGTTACTCCTCTTGGGAGAGATAATGATCCTTGTTCTTTCTTGCCCACTTTGAAACCTCCGTTAAGTCTATCCAGCGTTCTTTAACGCCATCGACTTTTAATACATGGACACCCTCTTTCCATAACCCCCTTTGTATCCGTTTGTTAACGGCTTCAACCGTTTCTCCGGCGTCCCGGCAGTAGGTTGAAAGTGGTACGCAATCAAGACTCATGACCTACCTCCCGCCCAAATGCCTGGGCATTTTCCAGTTCATTTGCCGCATAGATAAGTGCGTTGTGGTGCGCTCTAAAACCGCCATCAAGTTCGCTGGCCGCTCTCTTGCGCAGAATGTCGATCGCAGCCTGATAGTCATTCTGGTAATCGGCGGAAAAGTCCGCCGAACTGTCCGGTAGTACACCCAGCACCATCAACATATTTTCCGGGTCGATGGGGATGGTGGTAAGCCCCAGCTGCTTGGCCTCCGTTGCTAAACGGCTCCAACGCTTAATAACTTCTAAAACTGGCTTATTCATGGAGTGCCTCGCTACTTCACCAAAAATTTATATTCAATCAGCGCGCCGATAACGGTGGCCGCCAGCAGCATGGAAACAATGATGCTGAAAATGAAGGGCTTCATCATTTCACCCCTGCTGGTTTGATGGCCTGCAGTGCATCGACCTCTTTAACGAATCGGTCATGCATGGCGTCCCATTTCGCCAGCCATTTTTGTGCTGCGCGCTTGCGTTCCAGAATTCGCCGAATACGCCGCATGCATCTGGCATGTGCAAAGAGATATTGCTGGGTGTGCTGGCCCATTCGATTGACGAGCACACCGTTGCTGAACACAGGCTCGTCTGGTTCGTTGGTATTCAAGCCGGCGCGCTGAAAAGTTTTGGTCACCATGTAGTGAGCAAGATTGCTGATCGCCGCACTCCTGCTGAGAAAACGGCGCGAGTAGCCGTGTCGTGATACGACGTAAACTGGCTGCATTTCTTTAGCAAAGGCACTATCAATTGAGGTTGAGCTGATGCGTTTATCTTTCATTTCCGGTCCTTAACTTTGCTGTATCGTTCGTGACTCATTACTTCCCAGTTCTTGCCGCCATCGCGGGAGAGTAGCCGCCAGCGATGGTTAACTTTGAGGCTTAAATTCCCGGAGCCGTGCATTCGGCAGGGGTGAATGCGCCTTGCCCTGAACTGGCATAAAACGTGTACCGCTTTGAGGTGAACCCACTCAGGAATTCGTATCGCTGTCAGTGCCACCAGATCCCCCCATTTCATTACCCTCCGTTTTCGGAGCCTCCACTTTTTGTTTTTTGACGAACTCAACCAGCTCAGAAATGAGCTCGTCGATTAATTCCTTCCCGCAATCCGTAAGGAATTCACCGCTGCCATTAACATCAACAGCGCTGCTGTAAATTCCCTTAATAGCTTTTATGCCTTCGACACTCCCGTACTCACTGATCGCGAGCCTTTCGAATTTTCGTAATAATCCATCGAGAAGAATCTCTGTTAACTCGACCGTGTTAATACCGCCTTTATTGAGCTTAATAACAAGGCAGTTACTGCCAGTTTTACGCTGGTGGCGTAATAACGCTGCCTTTAAAATTCTGCGTCGGTAGGTGTTGATTAAATTATCCATTGCGGCGCGCCTCCTCCTCTAAGCTCATAACAATTTCCTCTTCTTTTTCGGTCCAATCATGAATTTCAGCGGCGAGGTCATAAACCAGAGCGCATATTGTTTTAAGTTGAAATCTGTCTAACTTGTCGTGATATTCAAATAATGTTTGCGCCAAGCCTGACAACTTCTCCGCTTTGATATTCACTTCCTGAATATCCTGTCTTTTTAAAACAACCATAATTAACGACCATATGCTTTTTTAAGATAAAGACGAGCGATTACTTCGTAACCGCAGGCCGCATAAAGGCATGCTGTTCTATATGCCGATTTATCAATGATGAAAGTCATACGAAGCGCCTCACAGCCAAAGAAGCAACCACCCGACCGTGAATTTTGATTTCTTTCTGTTCATGGGTATTAAGGGTGAAAGTTTCGTAATGATGGTTATCAGAGATGATTTTTAATGAGCCATCAGCCAATGGCTCGATTCTCTTAATGAAAAGGCATGGGCGACCAAAAGCATCCATTGTGTAAACATAAATGCCAGAGGTAAGCGCATGTCCACCGCAATCAACGAAAGCCACAACCTCACATGGTTCGATGGTCGGCTGCATGGAGTCACCTTCCATCCGGCAGCTTTGAACGCGGTTACCAAAGTCATTAATGTTGTCAGATCCGAACAGCATTTGAGGCGTTTTAATCGGCTGATTAATTGCGACGGAATTTTGCATTTTCATTTCCTCAGGGTGAGTTTTTCCCCACCCAAAAAGGTGTTAATTGTGATTGAGTTAATTAATTGATTAGTTAGCTAACAGAAAAAATTTTTTTAATATCAGGATGGTCATCTATGATTTTTTTGGCATCATCACATGCTTCTTCATATGACTTGAAGAAATCAACCAGAACAAAATAATTATCTACACGTTCGTAGATAGCGAACTCCAAACCATCAATAAAAGTTGTGTTAAATTCGTAATCAAAATCATTCTGATGAGGCTGTGCAGCTCGTAAATAAATCCAGTGTGAATTTGCTGCTTTAAGCTTGGCGTGGATATCAAATGCCTGGCTCGCTGGGTTTGGTTGGGAGGTTGTATTCATCTCATTGGCTCCTTTGTTTGCCGATGAAATGAGAATACTTAAGTATTAATTGGAGGTCAATGGTATTAATACAAAAAGAATAATGGATTTCTTATGTATTTGTTATTGAAGATTATTTTAGTAATAAAAAAGCCGACACTATGGTCGGCTTGGTGCTTTTTTGGTAGCAGATCAGAAGATTGTTGATACCCAAAACAGCCTTCCTAAAACCTCAAGACTATCCATGTCTACTTCTTCGTCAGGGTATTCATCAGAGTTGTAGCTTCTGATTGTTACCTTATCTGGCCCAGATCTGTAGAGGATTTTTAACCTTTTCCATCCACCTTGGTTGATGCCGTAAATTTTACCATCCACGATACGCTTGTCATGGCAGTTTATGGCAACAGTTGAGCCATCAGCGATCACTGGCTCCATGCTATTCCCGTGTGCAGCAAAGCATAGAACGCCATCACCATCACTATTAGCTCCCACCTTTCGCAATGTTGCTTTGGAAAACCTAAGTTTTTTGCCATTGTAATCATCATTAAGAGCGCTGCCATCTCCACATGCGAACTCGATATCCTTCAAGTAAGGCACCTCTACCTCATCATCCTCAAGCGGCGTTTGCTTATCCCATGGATCAATACCAAACATCCTTTGTTCTGGAGTTTTTGCGGGCCCCATGGTGCCTTCACCAGTGCTTAACCATATTGGATCTACATCCAACGCTTTGGCTATATCCACGATTTTCCCGCTGGACTGGGCTTTTCCAGAGGTTAGCTTTTGTATGGCCCCCTGGCTGACCCCAACCCTTTGCGCTAATTGACTTTGAGTTGCGCCGGCATGAATCATCGCCAGCCTTAGTCTTTCTGCAAGTGTGTTCATCTAAGTATCTCCCATTTCTGTGCATATTTAATACCACAGGATTAACCATGGCAAGCGGATAATACTTGATTAATTATTCCTTTGGTATTATTTTATATCTTTAATATTAATACTAAGGGCTTTGTTATGACTGATGAGGTTTTTGAATCCCCAATGGCGAAAGCCGTGTACGTTGCTGGTGGTCAAAGTTCGCTTGCTAAAAAGGTTGGCGTTACGCAAGGAGCTGTCTGGAAGTGGGTCAGGGGGATCAAGAAAGTTTCTCCGGTCCATGCAGTGGCAGTCTCAAACGCAGTTAATGGAGTTGTTAAGCCCCATGAACTGCGCCCTGATTTGCCGACTCTTTTCCCGCACCCGGGTAATGGGGTGTGACATGTCACGGCATTATTGCGTCAGCGAACCTTTACTGGTGGCTGAATTCAGTAACGAAAATGAGTTGGCGGGTGTCGCATGAGCATGGAACTGATGGTTAAAGCAATGAAGGTCAAGGTGGGAAATCCACTGCGTAAGCTCGTGCTTCTGAAGCTTGCAGATAACGCTAGTGACCATGGCGAGTGCTGGCCGAGTTATCAACACATCGCTGATCAGTGCGAAATCAGTAAGCGATCTGTGATGATTCACATTGATGCTTTGTGTGAATGCGGCCTGGTAAAAAAAGAACTTCGCCCGGGGCCAAAAGGTAACTCAAGTAATGTTTATCGCCTTGATTTTAGTAGTGCAGGAGATTCACTAGGGGGTAGTGCAAATCGTTCACTACCTGGTGCAGTAGATTCACCCCATAGTGCAGGAGATTCACTAGGGGGTAGTGCAGGAGCTGCACCCAGAATCAGTCACTCTTTTGAACCAGTCAATGAATCAGTCAAAGAACCTAAATATAACGGTTCATCTGACAACGATTCTGAAAAAAATCGCTCTTCCAAAGAGAACTATTCCAACGAGTTCGAACAGGCGTGGCAGGCATATCCAAAACGTGCTGGTGGTAATTCCAAAGCCGCTGCTTGGAAAGCCTGGAAAGCTCGAATTAAAGACGGTGTTAACACTGATGCAATGCTGGCTGGCGTAAACCGTTATGCCGGTTATGTACGTGCCACGGGTAGTGCCGGAACGCAGTACGTGAAACAGGCGGCGACTTTCTTTGGTCCCGATCGGCATTTCGAAGAGGCATGGCAGGCGCCTGCTGGTGCGGTAAGCGGTCGACCTGGAGGACTGCCGGTTTCGGGGTTTAGTGAACAAGACTATGGCCAATCAGACTGCAACTGGTAACCAGGAGAAATCACAATGCTGAATATTAAACAACGCGAAGAAAGGGAAACTCTGGTGGCAAAGCGCGAAGGGCTTCGTGAGGAACTGGCGTTTGCTGTGGAACATAAAAAACCGTGGCAGTTGGTAAGCTGGGAGTCGGGCGAAGTCCACGCTGCGGCTTGTGAAAAACATGGTGGTTATCAGCGAATTTCCCTCATTGGGAAAGCCTATCGTGGCGTTGAAAATGTTAAGCACTCCCAGTGCCCGGAGTGTGTGAAAGCGGAGCTTGCTGGCATTGAATCATGTCTGCGCACATTACGGGTAGCCGACCTGATGGACAATTCCGGCATAGCAAGACGATTCGAAGCATGTGAATTCGATAACTACCAGGCTATCAACCCGGATGCTGCCAAGAATCTCGCAGCCTGTCAGCGTTATGCCAGCAGCTGGCCTGAGCGACTGAATGCCGGTACCTCCCATACCAACTACCATATCGACTATATCTTTAGTCAATTCATGCTTGAAGTGGTAGTTGGATTTGTTGAAGTTTCTTGGGGCAGCAACAGTTAAGTCAAAGCTTCTTAAGACGTTGCCATCTTCAAGAAGGTCTTTCATGCTTTCTTGCTTCCAAATCGCTTCGAACCGTATGTTCTGCATCTGGGTTTTATTGTAAAGAATGAAAGACAGGTCATTTACCTTAGGGCCCAAATGATTAAGTGTCATTACCAATAGATCGGTTTCATAATGGTAAATAAAGTATGTCCTCTCAACCACAGAGTCTTTGTCACTTAAAGGGATAGTTCTTTCACTTCCAGTTAGACCATCCTCAATGAAGGGCAAGAGACAGTCCCTTCTCCAAGAGATATAACCAAAATAGCTATGCTGATTGTCGTCTTTATCAAGAATTACAAGCTTTAGTCCACGGTTCTGGGTTTCTGCTGTATGAACATAAGGAAACGATGTAGCAGTAGTTCCAAGCATTTGCTCGAAAGCGAGCTTCGCGACTGAAGGGCCGTCTTTTTTGCTTCCATTTCCAGTAAAGAAGCCTACTCGTACTCTACGAGTCTTCTTTTGTTCTTCTGTAGTCATTGCTGTTCCATTCAAATCAAGAGGCATGCCCCTAAAATTACTATTAATTTGCTAAAAAATCATTAACGCGGTCCGCAAAAACTATCGTAACCTGTTAAGAGTAGTCACTTAGACACACAGCTTAATCATCGAAACCCTGCCTTGGCGGGGTTTTTGCTTTTCTGAGGGTATGCAATGCAAGACGGTACGCAGCAGCCATATTTCTTTAACCCTGGCATGACAGCTGAGCAGCTTGAAGACTGGCTTGGGCAACAGAAAACCCACCTTGCTCACTTCAATCGCCTGGTGAAAGAAAAAGCCGCTCTGGAAGAACGGCTGGAAGAGGTGAACCGGGTTATTGGTTTACTTTCTGAGTCAGGCTTCGAAGGAATATTGAGTTTTCCGTATGATTCCAGTCCTCTTCTGGAAAATCTTCAAACTGGAAAGAAACAGACGGTAGGTTGAAGCTCTGCAGCACTTCTTGAGCGTCGGAATTAAGGTTATCGATTCTCAACTCCTCCTGAATGACAAACAAAGCATCTTCAAGAGGCAATTTTCTGATGTCGGATGGCTGCCAGCGAGTCTTCATAAAAATCATATGGTAGAGTGCAGCCTTTCCATCAAGCGGATTGAAAATCGTTGCGTACTTCAGTCTATGCTGGTGAAGCACCATCTCTAGAGTGAAAATTAAAGCCGTTCTGTTTCTAATTTGGTTGTCTTGCTGGCTTCCTTGATAATACGCAGATTGAGACATGTTCCTGTTTTCGCATACACGCGCTCTTATAACGTGCAGCAAATTGTGATATTCGGACATGAACTTCTCCTTGTCGGGTTGATTACTTCTGGCGATTTCACGATACCAGACAGGAATGAGGGCAACCATAAAAACCACTGATATTGCGTAGGTAGTTTGACTTATGTATCATCTCGCCCCCGGCCATTTATCTCAGTTGGTTCGGGCGTGAGACTCATAATTACCCGGTCGTTGGTTCAACCCCAGCAAGGGCCACCAGACCGCCACTAGCTCATCGGGAAGAGCGGCAACTAAATGTTGTAGTACGAGGTTCGAGGCCCCGGTGGCGGACCAATGCCGACTTAGCTCAGTAGGTAGAGCAACTGACTTGTAATCAGTAGGTCACCAGTTCGATTCCGGTAGTCGGCACCATATGCGGTCATCGTATAATGGCTATTACCTCAGCCTTCCAAGCTGATGATGCGGGTTCGATTCCCGCTGCCCGCTCCAGTTAAAGCTTTTCGGTCTGCGATGATGGGTTCCCCGGAGTGACTGAAAAGCAACCCAGTTTTGAATGGGCGCTGCTTTTCGCAAAATTGCTGTGTGAAAATACTGACCTTTGGGTTCAGCGCTCATCCAAAAGCATCTCGTCAAAATCCAACTAACCGGGGTGGTTTGTTGGATGAGGTGCCTCAAATTCAAATAGCCTCGCTTCGGCGAGGTTTTCTTTTATAAGGCTGCCATTTGGTGGCCTTTTCTTATTTCAGGCCCCGGGAACCATCATCGACATGCCTAATTGTTAAATCGTCCCGAGGGCCTGACCCCTTACACACAGCTCCCGCCATTACGCGAGGAGATAGAGATGATCCGATATATGCCTGACAAAATTGCATCCGCAGTCTCGTATTGCGTGTCCGGCAGTCTTATTTGTGGAGGCGGCATTTTGCAATGGTTGCACGACCTCGACTGGAACAAGGTTGCAGTGATTGGCGGTTTTCTTATCGGTATAGCCACATACCTGACCAACCTTTACTTCAAAAGACGCCAGACCAAGGCATACGAGAAGGCCCTTAAGAAGGGCTACATTACCGCGCCACCACAGGATAATTAACATGGCATCGACAAGAGCAAAACTCAGCGCAGCCATGCTATCCCTCATCGCCGCTGGCGCTTCAGCTCCTGTGCTGTTTGACCAGTTCATCAGCGAGAAAGAAGGCAATGCGCTGGTGGCCGTTGTTGACCCGGGTGGTGTCTGGTCTTTATGTCACGGTGTGACCGTCATCGATGGCAGGCGTGTTGTTAAAGGCATGACCGCCACAGAAGAACAATGCCGCAAGGTTAACGCTATTGAACGCGATAAGGCGTTAGCCTGGGTTGATCGCAATATCAAAGTACCTCTGAGTGAGCCTCAGAAGGTGGGCATCGCATCGTTTTGCCCATACAACATCGGCCCTGGTAAATGTTACCCCTCGACGTTCTACAAGCGCATCAATGCTGGTGACCGGAAAGGGGCCTGTGAATCTATCCGCTGGTGGATTAAAGACGGTGGGCGTGATTGCCGACTAACCAAAGGCCAGAAGAATGGCTGCTATGGGCAAGTCGAGCGGCGCGATCAGGAAAGTGCGCTGGCGTGCTGGGGGCTGGATCAATGAAAATTAATCCGGGTCTTTTCTGCGTTGTCGTTATTGCTGGCCTTTCGGTCGCTCTCGTTAAGAGTTGCTCAAACGCCAGTAGCCTTCAGAGCGATAACGACATTCTGCGAAGTGACAACACTTTGCAGGGGCAGGTGATCGCCACTCAGGCATTTAACTTCAATCGGTTCAATCAGGTTGCAGAGCATACCAACAGGCTTAACTCCCTGATCGACACCAGCACCGAAGAAACCGTAATCGAATACCGGGAGATTCTCCGCCGTGAAAAAACCTGTGATCTGCCTGTTCCTGCTGATGTCGCTGGTGGGCTGCTCGAATACGCGCACCGTTTACGTACCAGCGCCATGCACGCCTATACCGACAGATCTGACACAGCCGATGATCGTGCCGCTGCCACCAGTTCAATGACATACTGCCAGGCTGTTTTGTGGATTAAGCCGCTACTGGCCGTAATTGAGAAGGCCAACAATAACCTGGCTGGCATACGGCAAATTGAGCAAGAGCGTCCGCGAGCCTTAAACAAAGCGTGGTAGGCGAACTGCCAAAAGCAGAACTAAAGTTCGCAATAGTGGGATTTAATTAAATTTTCAACGTATTGATTTGTAATGCGAATATTTTTCTTCGACGAGAAGTATATGGGCTAAGTTATTAAGTGCTTTAATGAAGGTTATTTAGATTAAAAAGTAACCAATCGTGGTATGATAACCCTCATTCTTAGAGGGGGTAAATTATGTCATTCTTCGATTATGCACTTAGACGGGTTGAAGCGGCGACCAAAACAACAGTGACTTGTCCGATATGCGGACATAACTCTAAACATCCGACAACAAAGGTACGTCAGGAACAGTCCTTACTCTGTCCTCGATGTAAATCACTGTTTGTCATCCATCGATAACATTCTGAACTGCTGAATCTATCCGCTTCCTGGCGTTTTTTGTTGCCATCCCCATAGAGACTGATTCTGATGGCAATAGCCGAAAGGTAATGCAGCAGTTTTGAGGCTGCCCCAAGTCGCATAATTGCGAGCAGGTTTAGCAGACAGTTGTGAGAGTTAATTAGGGACATGCTCCGGTAAGGCAGCAAGAACGCCAAACGTGCAACGGTCAGATGCGGAGATGAAGTGACAGTTACTCAGTGGCATGAGCGTGGCCACTCGTGGAGTAATTGCAGACACCTCCGAAAACAAGTCGTGGTCAAAGTACACACTTGGCGGCCAGTTGCAGATGGTTATCCCGAGCCCAGCAGCATTTGAACAGTTCGATCAGGGCAAAGCATACTTCATCGATATATATCCAACTGAACAAGCCATTACAAAGCTCACCTGTTGGTGGGTTTGATAATGGTTATCGCTATAAACGGAGCGATAAGTTCCGGTAATTCATGTAATAAAGCTTTACTAAACAGTCTTCGGAATTATCCTAATAGCTCTTTAATAAAAGGAGTTAGGTTAATGAAAATTCTCTGGGCTATTTGTGTTGTTTTTGGGGTTATTGGTTTTGTTCAAGGTATTATTGAGGTTTTCGGCGCTGTCAGCGCGCCTCAACAAGCAGCAGGAGCCGCCATGGGAGTTGCCTGGGCGGTTATTCCTTACTGCATTGTCCGGGCCATTCAGCAGATGCGGCCGCAGGAAGTGGTGATTAAAAAAGAAGATTGATTGCCATTATCCATCCCAAAACTAGCCTCGCGTAAGCGGGGCTTTTTAATGTGCATCGCACGTGCGCATCGAAGAACGTCTTTCAGCTGTGAGCCTGGGCAAACCGTTAACTTTCGGCGGCTTTGCCGTGCGACAGGCTCACGCCTAAAAGGAAATAAATCATGGGTCAGAAAATCATTACGTTGTCCGGCGCTGCGACGGATGTTCTTTATGCGCTGTTTTTTCGTGGTGCGTTGACTGGTGGAGATCTGCCATCTAAATCTGGCGCAGCTGAGCTTCGAGAACTGGGGTTTGCTGAAAGTCGCCATACCGCTACAAAATATCATGAGAAAAACTTCTTCACGTTCCTGACTGCTGAAGGGCAGGAGTTTGCCATTAAGCATCTGGCAAATACTCGCTTTGGTGTTCCCGCTGGTGGTTATATCGGCTGCCCTATAGATGAGCCAAGAGACGGCATCAATAGCTACTGCCCAATTTAGGAACATCAGCGACTAAGGATACCGGCACCTCCAATGGCAATGTTATCCAGGTAGGTGGATTTGGCATCGGTGCTGATTCGTCTTTGGCTTCTCAACTGGCAAGCCTGGCCGATGGTTATCGTGCCGGGCTTTATCGTATGCGCGGTGATGGAGCTCCACCGTCGACCATCGGTGCACCAGTTGGAAGTGGAAACTCTATTATCGGTTTGGTCTCTGTACCTGTTTATTCGACGGCTGGTTTTGGTCTCGCTTTTAACCGGGATAATTTATGGACAGGTGTGTTTGATCCAGCAAATCCAGGCGGGGCGACATGGAAAAAATGGTGGGGTGAATCAAACACCACCGTTGACACGAACGGCTTTATCAAACGGGCCTCTCCTGTAGTTAGGCTGTTCGGAACTGGTGAGATTGAGTGTAACGATGAAGCTGAAGGGGTTACTGCGTCGAGAGAGATGGAGGGCGTTTATCGTGTCATGGGCAGCTGCGGCCTTAGCCTTGAAGGGTGGACAGTCGAGATCCCCCAGGATATCAACGGCAACTTTCTGTGTTTCGTTGATATTACGACCGAAGATGATGGTGTGCTGACTGTTTCAGTCTTTCGTCGCCGTTTTGATGTGGAAACCGCGATGATTACTGCCGGTGACCCGATGGATATTCCTGGTGGTCGCTGGATAGATCTCCGACTGCAAATGCCCGCCGATTCTTTGTACAACACAAAAACACGCGCAGACGAACCACCGTTGGAACACCAGAGCAATGAATAAAGGTCGGTTTGGGAAGTATCGCTGTAAAGAACGACACCGACTATATGGCTACCGGTTCGCAGGGGGCACCGGCAGACACATATCGGTTCTTCAGAACTGACCACACGATTAACAATACCCAGAACATCAACAACGTGAATGAGCCAGGCTTGTTCCCGCAGATGATTAACTTTTCTACTGCAACTAATGCGCCTGTAGCCGGTGGCTACGGTTACATAGCGAACCTGGGGCGCATAAACAAGGTGAACAGCGACTGGTCACTTTGCCAGATATCTTATCCTCACTCGATCGGTACCGATTCAGGCAGGATGTTTTATCGCGGCTGGAATACAAATACATGGGGAGCATGGAAGGAAGTAACGACATCCGCGGTTTCAGATGCAACTGCCAAGAACATCGGTGATGACCTGGACCCTGAAGAGGCGCTGCTGAATATCTGCCGGATGGAGTTCAAGCACTTCACATTTAAGAATGATGAAACACAGACCCAACGGCGCGGGGTGATATCACAGCAAATTGAAACGATCGATCCAGAATACGTCAAAGAAATTGGCGGCCTGCTGCACCTCGATCAGACGCCAATGTTGCTCGATGCGCTGGCTGCCATTAAAGCCCTGGCTATCCGCGTCAGCGCATTAGAGGAAGACGCTAAACCTCCGGTTCCTGGCTCATTCGCTGGTTAAACAGAGAGTCTGACGGCATATCCAGGCGAACATCGATCCAGCTGTTCGCGGGGACATCCATCAGTTCTCCTTTCGTTTTGATGATCTCTCCGTCTTCACTTAGCATGTATTTGCGCTTAAACAGGCGGATTGTCAGCTCGCCATTGTCGGTTTGCTCTGCCTCAACCACACCCAGTTCTCCCATGCCGCCAGGGTCCATCGGCGGCAGTAACTGCCACCCCTCAGACGCCAGACCTGCCGAACCGGTGAGCACATAAACTCCCACATCGAGCCGGGAAATTTTGATTCCTTCAGCTTCGGTATTCGCTGTACCGCAGCCGCACCAAACATAGCCAGGTTCGTTTATATCTGTGCGCTGACATTCCTCCTGGCTTTTCACAATACGAGCAACAGGAGATGCTGCCTTAAGCGTACCGTCGCTGGCTTTCGTTGTGTTACCAGTGCTGTAAACCTCATACCATGGTGTCCAAGTTCCCTGGTTGGACACGGTGGCGCCAGATCCCCCGCGAACGCCCATACGGCCGCCAGCAGTAATTTGGATTTGCCCTATATAACCTCCTGCGAAGCGGCACATCGTAAGAAGCGGAGAAAAATTATCAAAGTGATTAACGGCATTAACTCCTGCTCCGCCATACCAGCCATTCAAAGCCATGTAGTTTGCATTGTTGCCGAAACTGCCAATCGGGATACCTTCACCCGCGCCAGCATTACCACCTATCCCATAATCTCTGTTTCTAACCAAGGCTCCTGCTGCTTGATCTATAACGCCTGTTGCAGTATTGGCCGTAGCTGCTGTTCCCAAACCGACGTTTTATAGATTGCCCTGGGCCAGCCTTGCCGATAACTTCACCTGATTTTTTTGCAGAAATAACTGGGTGGAAAATATGCAAATTGGCTATGTAAGGGTGTCAACAAATGACCAAAATACGGATCTTCAGCAGCAAGCACTCGAACGCGCAGGATGTGAACAGATTTTCGAAGAAAAAATGAGCGGTACTGTGGCAAACCGACCAGCGCTTAAAAAGCTTCTGAGAACGCTGAATGAGGGCGATACGCTTGTGGTCTGGAAGCTGGATCGTCTTGGTCGTAGCATGCGTAATTTGGTGCTGCTGGTGGATGAACTACGTCAGCGTGGCATCCACTTCAAGAGCCTCACGGACAGCATTGATACATCAAGCCCGATGGGCCGCTTCATCTTTCATATCATGTCAGCTCTGGCTGAAATGGAGAGGGAGTTGATAGTGGAGCGCACTCGGGCTGGGTTGGCCGCAGCCCGTGAGAAAGGGCGAATCGGTGGGAGGCGGCCAAAATTGACACCTGAGCAATGGGCTCAGGCTGGCAGGTTGATCGCAAACGGAGTGGATCGGAAGCAGGTGGCGATCATTTACGATGTGGCCGTTTGTACTCTATATAAAAAATTCCCAGTAAATAAAGACGTTACACGAACTTCAACACATTAAAATTCATCCGGGTTATTCGATGTGCTTATGCCAATTTTGATCAGGCTCAATACTATCAAGCCAAGAGCAACAACTACGGTACTTGCGATTATAAACGTTGCCATGTTGAACCTTTTTTATGAACTTTTCATTTAGACAATACGGAACTGCAAACGTTCAGAACAAAAAATTCTTAGTATGAGAGCAGGATGTTTGATGTTTCGGACAGCCATATGTAAAAATGAGCTACGGTTGCTGGGCACTGTTCGGTAATTCGAATATTGAATGTTACAACCATGAAGATTCTGTTCGTACATAAGCTTCATGTAACAAGAGGATCTACTGAAAGGAATGATGAGAGATGTGTGGGGGCTTACCGTAGTTGAATTTATTGCTATCAAGCGGAATCTTGAGAATATTTCTGATACATGGTCAGATCTCTGGGCAATGTTGTATCTGAGTCAGGCTAAGCCCGGACAGCTTCTTGGGGCAAAGTTTGATGATGTGAGCCATGATATTCTTGTTCTTTCAGCCACAAAAGGACTGAGGGAAAGATGCATTGCTCTTAAGCCAGGAGTTAAAAGAATTCTCCACTCCCGCAGGGAGAAGTATCCTGAAGATGTGTTTTTGTTTCAGAGCCATTCACATCGTACCAAGACAACTCCAAGCCCGGTAACGTTAGTTGCATTTAATGCGGCACTGAAAAGGGCATCTATTGGAGTGACCGCAAAAACAGTGAGTAGTAAAAGTGCTTATTATTTAACGCCACTAAGATGAAGTGCCGTTCAATATCGGAAAAGTACGATGGGTAGTGGTGCATGTCTGCGTAGTTGAAGGTATGCACGAAGCGAACACGGGTTTGCTAATCATTCACCAGCCACATATTTGCGTCTTCAAAAATTTCCTCCAGCATGCGGTTCAGCTTTTCCCGATCGCTTTTGCTGGCATCGCTATTCAAGCCGTTCGCCTGCATCGGCTTCACCCTCACTTCGGCATCAGGGAAGATCTGGTGCACTCGCTTCGTCAGCTCTGCCAGGATAATCTCTCTGGCCCCTTCAAGTCCCTCTACATTTCGCTTGTCATAAACCAGTTCAACGAACATAAAAGCCTCCGGAAAACCACTGTGGTTGTATACAGTATTTTTACTGTAAAAATAAACAGTGTCAAGGCGAGCGGAGCACGAAAGGGGATGTGTTTTTGTTACCCTTAGTTACAAATAGAAAAACCCCAGACCGTGAGATCTGGGGTTCTTTTAAAGTGCACGTGCATTTCACGTGCATTTTTTTGTCTTTTCTCGGTCTGAGCTCTGTCTGGTCAGAGTCCGTAAGTAGCTGTTTTTATTGCCACTGTCCGGTTGCAGTCCTATCAAAAGTGGTGGAGCTGGCGGGAGTTGAACCCGCGTCCGAAATTTCTACATCCTCGGTACTACATGCTTAGTTTGTCTTTACATTCGCACGCCAGCTGCGAACAAACACGCCACTAACGTACTAGCCTGATTAGTTTTAACGCTTCAACCCCAGGCAGGGCTTCCACGCGATCTCTTTTGGGTTTGACCTCTCTTGAATCCCCGTCTTAAGAGCGGAAGCTAGGGAGAGAGGGCTCAGAGCAGGTTATTAAGCTGCTAAAGCGTAGTTTTCGTCGTTTGCGACTATTTTTTTGCGGCTTTTTACGAGGCAAACCGCCCCTCGGCATGCACCTTGGGTTTCGCAAATCCCGTCGAATCCAGAATCAGCCCCAATAGTGTTGAACTGAGTATACCAGATTTTACATCCTGGATACCAGCCCGGAACGCTAACTTATTGAATAGTACAATAAGTGCGCAGAATCAACGTCCTGCGTTTTTCATAATACGTGCTTTGTCGAGCTGCCATTCGCGCTCTTTCAGATCGGTACGTTTGTCGTGCTGTTTTTTACCCTTCGCGACGCCAACTTTCACTTTGCACCAGGCATTTTTCCAGTACAGCGACAGGGCAACCACAGTGAAGCCTTCACGGTTAATGCGCCCATAAAGGGACTCCAGTTCACGCTTGTTCAGCAGCAGCTTACGGGTACGCGTTGGGTCACACACGTAGTGTGACGAGGCGACGGTCAGCGGCGTGAAGTTGGCACCGAACAGGAAGGCTTCGCCATCTTTCAGGATAACGTAACTATCACCGATATTGGCTTTCCCGGCGCGCAGCGATTTTACTTCCCAGCCCTGCAATGCAATGCCAGCTTCGAATTCTTCTTCAATAAAATACTCGTGGCGAGCACGCTTGTTGAGCGCAATGGTCGCCGAGCCTGGTTTATGTGCTTTTTTCTTCGTCATAAGTATCGTAAAGCCATCGGTAATCTGATTTCAAAAAGTCACCTCATTGCGTCCTGTGAGGTCTAACGCGCTATATTAGCACGAGATGAGGCTTAGCGTTTTTTTAACAGGTGATAAATGTTATTATTTGTCGGTTGTGTGACCATGGGAAATGCTATGCCTCAGATTAGCCGTACTGCGCTTGTTCCATACAGCGCGGAACAAATGTATCAGTTAGTGAACGACGTTCAGTCTTATCCAGAGTTTATTCCGGGATGTACCGGGAGCCGAGTGCTGGAGTCTGGCCCGACGCAGATGACGGCAGCGGTCGATGTCTCCAAAGCGGGGATCAGCAAGACGTTCACCACCCGCAATACGCTGACGAGCAATCAGAGTATTTTGATGCATCTGGTAGATGGTCCGTTTAAAACCCTGATGGGTGGCTGGAAGTTTACCCCCCTCAGCGCTGATGCCTGTCGCATCGAGTTCCAGCTGGACTTTGAGTTTACCAATAAACTGATTGAGCTGGCGTTTGGCCGCATCTTTAAAGAGCTGGCCTCGAATATGGTTCAGGCGTTCACGACCCGCGCCAAAGAGGTTTACAGTGTCGCATAAGATAGCTGTCGAGGTGGTGTATGCGCTGCCGGAGAAGCAATATCTGCAGCGTGTGATGCTGGAAGAAGGTGCGACCGTTGAGGCGGCTATTCGCGCTTCTGGCATCCTTGAGCTTCGTCGTGACATCGACCTGGCGAAAAATAAAGTCGGCATTTACAGCCGTCCGGTCAAACTGGCTGATGTGGTGAATGAGGGTGACAGGGTCGAAATTTATCGCCCGCTGATTGCCGACCCGAAAGAGCTGCGTCGCCAGCGTGCGGAGAAATCGGGTAAGTAGTTCGCTCTTCACCTTAAGCCTGATCTCAAAGGGGCGAGGGGGATGAAGGAAAACAAAAAAGGTGCTCATTGAGCACCTTTTTGCGTCTCTGACACCTGATTATTTGGTCAGGGCAGGCTTGTTGTCGATGTTGGTCAACACACCGGCGCTGCTGAAGGTCAGCGTCAGGGTCTGCTGGGACGCGTCTTCATGGCCCGGCTGCTGACGGAATACATAGAACCAGGTGTTTGTGCCGAACGGATCGGACATCATTGGGGTTCCAAGTGCATAAGCGACCTGCTGTTGTGTCATCCCCACACGGATTTTGGACACATCGTTAGGGGTAAGGTAGTTCCCCTGGTTGATGTCAGGACGGTAAACCACTTTCTCCAGAGTGGAACAGCCTGCGGTCAACATCAGAAGAACCGCTGCGGCAGCGGTCAGCATTTTACAACGCATAGTGATTTGATTCCTTTTCGGGCCCGAGCAGAACGCGGCTCATATGTTATATGCCGATGATAATAGACCTTGCCCCACTTTGAAACCGGTCTGGCGGCGTTTTTGTTGTTCTCTATGACCCTGAGATCCCGAAAAAGTTTATGCCGCCAGCAGTTCTTTCGCGTTCGCGAGCGTATTTCGCGTGACTTCACTGCCGCCCAGCAGGCGTGCCAGCTCCTGCAGACGTGCGCGTTTATCCAGTGGCTTCATGTGCGTTTCCGTCATTTCACCGTCAGTTTCTTTGCTGACGATAAAGTGATGATGACCACACCCGGCCACCTGCGGCAGGTGGGTAACACACATGACCTGCGTTGATTCACCCAACTGGCGCAACAGTTTGCCGACGACTGCCGCTGTTGGGCCGCTGATCCCCACATCCACTTCATCGAAAATCAGCGCCGGGGTTTCCATTTTACGTGCGGTAATCACCTGAATCGCGAGCGCGATACGCGACAGTTCACCGCCGGAAGCCACTTTAGAGATGGGCTGCAACGGCTGCCCCGGGTTGGTGGTGACGCGGAATTCGATACGGTCCGCACCTTCCGCCGTCAGATGGTTCTCTTCGAAACGGACATCGATGGTGAATACGCCGTGCGGCATCGCCAGCGTGTGCATGCTGTCGGTGATGTGCTGGCTCAGTTCCTGGGCGTAATGTTGACGGATCTCATGCAGCTGTTTCGCCGTCGTCAGCGCCTGTTCATGGTGCAGGTTCACCGCCAGTGACAGGGTTTCCAGCGAGTCAGCCTGATCGTCAAGCTGCTGTTGTTCATCAAGCAGGGACTGATAGTAGCCAGGCAGCTCTTCTGGCATAACGTGGTGCTTGCGCGCCAGCGAGATCTGACGGGAGATGCGTTGCTCCAGCTCAAACAGACGGTTCGGGTCGAGATCCAGACGTTCACAGTAGTGGCGAAGTTCGTCACTGGCTTCTGAAATCTGAATCGCGGCCTCTTCCAGCATATCCAGTACGCCAGAGAGTTTGCTGTCCATGCCAGCCAGCTCGGTGATGAGCTGACGAACATTATACAGCTGGCTCTGCAGGTTCACGTCTTCACCGTCAGCCAGCATGTTAAGGGCATTCTGGCTGGTTGAGAGCAGGTGACCGCTGTTAGCCAGGCGCTTGTACTCTTCGTCGATAAGCTCAAATTCACCCGCCTGCGGGCTAAATTCGTTGAGTTCTTTAAGCTGGTATTCCAGAAGCTCAGCACGGGCGGCACGCTCCTGGCTTTGCTGCTGGTGCTGGGCAAGCTCACGGCAGCTTTGATGCCACTGGCGATAGTGCTCCGCCATGAGCTGAGTAAGTGCGTACTCACCTGCATAGCCATCAAGCAGCGTTTTCTGCTGCTCCGGTTTAATGAGTTGCTGGTGCGCGTGCTGGCCGTGGATCTGAATGAGTAACTGGCCGAGCTCGCGAAGCTGGGAAAGCGGGACTGCAGTGCCGTTGATAAAGCCGCGGGAACGACCATCGCTGCTGATAACGCGACGAAGTAAACACTCACGTCCGTCTTCCAGCTGGTTCTCTTCCAACCAGCGCAGGGCAGCAGGGGTATCTTTCAGGGAGAAGCGAGCGCAGAGATCGGCACGGTTTGCGCCCCTGCGCACCATGTCACCTTCTGCACGGCCGCCGAGGCACAAGCCGAGGGCATCTATGGCAATGGATTTACCCGCACCGGTTTCCCCGGTGATCGCCGTCATGCCGCTGTGGAAATCGATCTCAAGCTCACGAACTATGGCAAAGTTGCTGATGGTCAGTTGTGCCAGCATAATTGTTTTCCTGTATGAAAAACCATAACTGTGTTTTCATACAGTATAAACTGGTTTTATATACAGTAAAGTACTGGATGCAAAATCAGAACAATTTTTTTGACCAGCCAAGCTTCGAGCTTAATGTATTGAAATAGCTGTAATCTTTCGGGTGAATAAGATTCAGGTGGTAATCACACCGACGAATGAGAACATCTTCACCTTCCTGAATAGGCAGCGCAATCTGGCTGTCGCAGCTGATCTCCAGATCGTTACGGCGGTGCGAGAAACGCAGACGAATGGTGCTGCTGCTGTTGATCACCAGCGGACGCGCGGAGAGCGTGTGCGGGAACATCGGCACCAGAGTGATGGCATCCAGTGAAGGGGTGAGGATCGGGCCACCCGCAGAGAGCGAGTAGGCAGTCGACCCTGTCGGCGTGGAGATAATCAGCCCGTCAGAACGCTGCGAGAAGGCGAAGATTTCGTCGATATAGACTTCGAACTCAATCATGTGCGCCACTTTGCCGGGATGGAGCACTACTTCGTTAATCGCGGTGCTGATGCGCTTCTGGCAGTCCTGCTGACACACCTGCGCTTCCAGCAAAAAGCGTTTTTCGCTGATATAATGACCTTCCAGCACGTCGGCCAGCTGCTGCTGGGCGTTGTCCGGATCGAGGTCGGTCAGAAAGCCGAGATTGCCGCGGTTGATACCAATGACCTTGATGTCATAACGCGCGAGCGTTCGGGCCGCGCCGAGCATATTGCCGTCGCCACCGACCACCACGGCGAGATCCGCCTGCTGGCCAATTTCCGCCAGCGTGCCGGTTTTGACGCTCTTCAGCTGCAGCTCCTGGGCAATCTGCTGCTCGACCATCACTTCATAGCCTTTGCTACACAGCCAGCGATACAACATTTCATGTGTCGTCAATGCGGTAGGGTGACGCGGATGCCCGACGATCCCAATACACCTGAAATGATTATTCATTTTCTGGAGGTCCTTGTGCCTGATGAATGATGACAATCTGTCTTGTTCCCTTGAATCCCGGAAACTGATCCCCATAATAAGCGAAGTTAGCGATATGAATGCAGAAAAACGCGGAGAAATTCATGAGTAGTAAAGAACAGAAAACGCCTGAGGGGCAAGCCCCTGAAGAAATTATCACGGAACAGCACGATGATGTTGAGGCTGTAGAGCCGGACGCATCTGCTGAGCAGGTGGACCCGCGCGATGAAAAAATTGCGAATCTGGAAGCTCAGCTGGTAGAAGCACAGAATCGCGAACGCGACAGTGTTCTGCGCATCAAGGCGGAAATGGAAAACCTGCGCCGTCGTACCGAGCAGGACGTTGAGAAGGCGCATAAATTTGCGCTGGAGAAATTTATCAACGAACTGCTGCCGGTGATTGATAGCCTGGATCGCGCACTGGAAGTGGCTGATAAAGCTAACCCGGACAACACCGCGATGATCGAAGGTATCGAACTGACGCTGAAATCCATGCTGGATGTGGTACGTAAGTTTGGCGTGGAAGTGGTTGGCGATACCAACGTTCCGCTGGATCCAAACGTGCACCAGGCGATTGCGATGGTGGAATCAGAAGACGTTGAAGCCGGTAAAGTGCTTGGCGTGATGCAGAAAGGTTATACCCTGAACGGTCGTACCATTCGTGCTGCAATGGTTACCGTGGCGAAAGCGAAAGCGTAATTTGCCATCTGTAGTGCCGGGTGGCGGCTTGCGCCGTACCCGGCCTACTCTCTACTCAGCAATACTTTCCCGAATCGGTTTTACCGGCAGGACTTTCACCTGCTTAATCATATTGTCCTGCACGTCCAGGATATCAATATCGTATTGCTCAATGCGCACCCGCGTGCCCGCCGCCGGGATCTCTTCCAGTGCTTCCAGAATCATCCCGTTTATGGTGCGTGCTTCATCTTCCGGTAAATGCCAGTTAAAGGCTTTATTGAGTTCGCGAATGTTCGCGCTACCGTCGATCAGCACCGAGCCGTCGTTCTGCGGGGTGACTTCTTCCGCAAGGGAAGGGGACATTGAGGTGGTAAAGTCGCCGACAATCTCTTCCAGAATATCTTCAACCGTCACCAGCCCCTGAATATCCCCGTACTCATTAACCACCAGGCCGACCTTCTTCTTGTTACGCTGGAACTTCACCAGCTGGGTGCTGAGCGGCGTTCCTTCCGGCACGTAATAAATTTCGTCGGCGGCGCGGAGCATCACCTCTTTGGTGAACTCTTTTTTCTCGGTCATCAGACGATAAGCTTCACGCACGCGCAGCATGCTGATGGCATCGTCCAGAGAGTCGCGGTACAGCACGATACGCCCGTGCGGGGAGTGGGTCAGCTGGCGGACGATGGCTTTCCAGTCGTCATTGATATCAATGCCGACGATCTCATTACGCGGCACCATGATGTCGTTAACGCTGACCTTTTCCAGATCCAGTACCGACAGCAGCATGTCCTGATTACGCCGGGAGATCTGCGAGCGTGATTCATGCACGATGGTGCGCAGCTCTTCTTTGCTGAGCGCGCTGCTGATGGTGACGTCTGCTTTGATACCGATCATCCGCATCAGAACACGCGTCACCATGTTCAGTAACCAGACCAGCGGCATCATCAGGATCAGCAGCGGTGCCAGCAGGAAGCTGCTGGGGTAGGCCACTTTTTCCGGGTAGAGCGCGGCGATGGTTTTAGGCAGCACTTCTGCAAACACCAGCACCACAAACGTTAGCACACCGGTGGCAATGGCGACGCCGGCGTTGCCGTACAGGCGCATCCCAACGATGGTACCGAGCGCAGAGGCAAGAATGTTGACGAGGTTGTTACCGATGAGCACCAGACTGATCAGACGATCCGGTTGACGCAGCAGTTTTTCGACGCGACGGGCGGCACGGTTACCCTGCTTAGCACGATGACGTAACCGGTAGCGGTTTAAGGTCATCATGCCGGTTTCCGAGCCGGAGAAATAGGCGGAGATGACCACCATCACGATCAGCGTAATGATCAGCGTGGTGGTAGAGATGTGTTCCAGGGGGAACTCCTTTGTTACTTAGCCAGCAAATTGCTGTATGAAGCGGCTGCCAAAATAGGCAAGGGTGAGAATGCCCGCGCCCGCGACGTTGAACCAGACCACGCGACGACCGCGCCAGCCTTCATGATAATGGCCCCATAACAGGACAATATAGACAAACCACGCGATGATGGAGAGGACCGCTTTATCGATATTCTCCACGCTGAACAGGTTTTTCATATAAAACAGGCCCGTGCACAGCGTTAACGTCAGCAGCACGACACCGACCTGCGTGATGTGGAACATCTTACGCTCAATCACCATCAGCGGCGGCATCTCATGGTTAAAGGCCAGCTTTTTGTTTTTCAGCTGATAGTCAATCCAGGCGAGCTGCATGGCATAGAGCGCGGCGATAATCAGCGTTGCGTAAGCGAAGAGTGACAGGCCGATATGCACCAGCATTCCCGGCGTCGCTTCCAGATGCGTAATAAACTCATTGGGCATAAACGTGGCCAGGGCCAGGTTAATCAGCGCGAAGGCATACACAATCGGCAGTAGCAGCCAGCCGCGGTTTTTAGAGGCGACAATGGTCATCACCGTACAGATCATCAGGCTGACCAACGAGCCGACGTTGAGCACGCTCAGGTTCTGTACGCTGCCATCGCCGGGGATAATGCGCGATTCCAGCGCGAACGCATGGCTTATCAGTGCGATCACCGCCGAAAGAATAGCCATGCGTCGCCAGCCGCTGTTTTTTTGCAGCAGTCCAGGAATGATCAGCGCGAGGCTGACAGAGTAGGCAACAAGGGCGATCAGTGCGAAAACAGGCATATAGGCATCGACAGTTGTCTTAATAAGAAAGAGAAGCAGTATAACGTTACGTGACGCCTGCTCCAACCGTTGCATAACAACAAAGCCGCCTTCATGTTATACTCCGGCAAAATTCTGTGTATGTGTCGCTGCCAGCGACCCAACGTTTCTACTCAGGCGAGAGACAATGTTTGATAATTTAACCGATCGTTTGTCGCGCACGCTGCGCAACATCAGCGGCCGCGGACGCCTTACCGAAGACAACATCAAGGAAACGCTGCGCGAAGTGCGCATGGCGCTGCTGGAAGCAGACGTCGCGTTGCCGGTTGTTCGTGATTTTATCAACCGCGTTAAAGAGAAGGCGGTTGGTCATGAAGTTAACAAGAGCCTGACCCCGGGTCAGGAGTTCGTCAAAATCGTTCGTAACGAACTGGTTTCGGCGATGGGCGAAGAGAACCAGGTGCTTAACCTGGCGGCACAGCCACCGGCCGTCGTGCTGATGGCGGGCCTGCAGGGTGCGGGTAAAACCACCAGTGTGGGTAAGCTGGGTAAATTCCTGCGTGAAAAGCACAAGAAAAAAGTGCTGGTCGTTTCTGCGGACGTCTATCGCCCGGCGGCGATTAAACAGCTGGAAACCCTGGCGCAGCAGGTCAGCGTGGATTTCTTCCCGTCTGACGTTGCCCAGAAGCCTGTCGACATCGTTAACGCGGCGCTGAAAGAGGCGAAGCTGAAATTCTACGACGTGCTGCTGGTGGATACCGCCGGTCGTCTGCACGTTGACGAAGCGATGATGGATGAGATCAAACAGGTGCATGCCGCTATCAATCCGGTAGAGACCCTGTTTGTTGTTGACGCCATGACCGGTCAGGATGCGGCGAACACCGCGAAAGCGTTTAACGAAGCGCTGCCGTTAACCGGCGTAGTGCTGACCAAAGTGGACGGTGACGCCCGCGGCGGTGCGGCGCTTTCGATTCGTCATATCACCGGCAAGCCGATTAAATTCCTCGGTGTGGGTGAGAAAACCGAAGCGCTGGAGCCGTTCCACCCGGACCGTATCGCCTCCCGTATCCTCGGCATGGGCGACGTGCTGTCCCTTATCGAAGATATCGAGAGCAAGGTTGACCGCGCCCAGGCTGAGAAGCTGGCCAGCAAGCTGAAAAAAGGCGACGGCTTTGACCTGACCGATTTCCTTGAGCAGCTGCGTCAGATGAAAAACATGGGCGGCATGGCAAGCCTGATGGGCAAACTGCCGGGCATGGGCCAGATCCCTGACAACGTAAAAGCGCAGATGGATGACAAGGTGCTGGTGCGTATGGAGGCGATCATCAACTCGATGACCCTCAAGGAACGTGCTAACCCGGACATCATCAAAGGGTCCCGCAAACGCCGTATCGCAGCCGGTTGCGGCATGCAGGTGCAGGACGTAAACCGTCTTCTGAAACAGTTCGACGACATGCAGCGCATGATGAAGAAAATGAAGAAAGGCGGCATGGCGAAGATGATGCGTGGCATGAAGGGCATGATGCCGCCAGGATTCCCTGGCCGTTAATCGCCAGGCTGTTGGCTATTTTGATGCCGGGGTGTGCCCGAAAAGCGCACCCTGGCCGTGTTTTGCAGCAGAGTTTTAACTGCTGATTGCATTTTCCCCAGAAATCAGTAAAATTTTCGGGCTTTTAATATGACACCCGGGCTCCGTTCCTCGATGGGGCCCGGTTGTTTTATTCACACAAGAGGATGTTATGGTAACTATTCGTTTAGCACGTCACGGCGCTAAAAAGCGTCCGTTCTACCAGGTTGTTGTTACTGACAGCCGTAATGCACGCAACGGTCGCTTCATTGAGCGCGTTGGTTTCTTCAACCCGATCGCTTCTGGTTCTGAAGAAGAAACCCGTCTGGATCTGGATCGTATCGCTCACTGGGTTGGCCAGGGCGCTACTGTTTCCGATCGCGTTGCTACGCTGATCAAAGCAGCAAACAAAGCAGCTTAATCTGTCACGGTGGTCATGATGAGCAATAAAGCACCTGTTGAACCGATTGTATTGGGCAAAATGGGTTCTTGCTACGGTATTCGTGGTTGGCTCAGAGTGTTTTCCTCCACTGAAGACGCTGATAGCATTTTTAATTACCAGCCCTGGTTTATCCAGAAAGCCGGTAAGTGGGAAGAGGTCGAGCTGGAAAGCTGGCGTCACCACAATCAGGACATCATCATCAAGCTGAAAGGCATTGACGATCGTGATGCCGCGAATGCACTGACTAATTGTGAAATTATCGTGGATTCGTCGCAGTTGCCGCAGCTGGAAGAGGGCGACTACTACTGGAAAGACCTTATGGGTTGCCAGGTGGTCACCACTGAAGGTTATAGCCTGGGGAAAGTCATCGACATGATGGAAACCGGGTCAAATGACGTTCTCGTCATTAGGGCAAACCTGAAAGATGCATTTGGCATCAAGGAGCGGTTGGTTCCGTTCCTCGATGGACAGGTTATCAAGAAAGTCGATCTCGCTACTCAAACGATTGAAGTAGATTGGGATCCTGGTTTTTAAATTCTCCGGATAAACGGTAAAAGACGGCGCTATGTGGATTGGCATAATTAGCCTGTTTCCTGAAATGTTCCGCGCGATTACCGATTACGGGGTAACTGGCCGGGCAGTAAAGAATGGCCTGCTGAACATCCAGAGCTGGAGTCCTCGTGACTTTACGCATGACCGGCACCGTACCGTGGACGATCGTCCTTACGGCGGCGGACCGGGGATGTTAATGATGGTGCAACCCTTACGGGACGCCATTCACACAGCAAAAGCCGCGGCAGGTGAAGGCGCGAAGGTGATTTATCTGTCACCTCAGGGACGCAAGCTTGATCAAGCGGGTGTCAGCGAACTGGCGACGAATCAAAAATTGATTCTGGTCTGTGGTCGCTACGAAGGGATAGATGAGCGCGTAATTCAAACCGAGATTGACGAAGAATGGTCTATCGGCGATTACGTACTCAGCGGTGGTGAGTTACCAGCGATGACGCTGATTGACTCCGTTGCCCGGTTCATTCCGGGTGTACTGGGCCATGAAGCTTCGGCAACGGAAGATTCCTTTGCTGATGGGTTGCTGGACTGTCCACACTATACTCGTCCTGAAGTGTTAGAAGGGATGGAAGTACCGGCGGTGTTACTGTCAGGAAACCATGCTGAGATACGTCGCTGGCGTTTGAAGCAGTCGCTGGGCCGAACCTGGCTTAGAAGACCTGAACTTCTGGAAAACCTGGCTCTGACTGAAGAGCAAGCAAAGTTGCTGGCCGAGTTCAAAAAAGAACACGCGCAACAGCAGCATGAACATGATGGGAATGCGTAATACGCTCCCGAATATCAGTTTACCCAGGATAAGAGATTAAATTATGAGCAACATTATTAAGCAACTTGAACAAGAGCAGATGAAGCAGGACGTACCTTCCTTCCGTCCAGGTGACACCGTGGAAGTGAAAGTATGGGTTGTTGAAGGTTCCAAAAAACGTCTGCAGGCATTCGAGGGCGTGGTTATCGCTATTCGTAACCGCGGTCTGCACTCTGCATTCACTGTTCGTAAAATTTCCAACGGCGAAGGCGTTGAGCGTGTCTTCCAGACTCACTCTCCGGTAGTTGACAGCATTGCTGTTAAACGTCGTGGTGCTGTACGTAAAGCTAAACTGTACTACCTGCGTGAGCGTACTGGTAAGTCTGCTCGTATTAAAGAGCGTCTGAACTAAGATTCGCTTAAGCGACATCCTGTTAAAAAGGGCTGGCCGAAAGGCTGGCCCTTTTTTATTCCATCGCACCTCTCGCATTAACCCTTTCGTCATAAATCATTTACAATGCTGGCCTCTTAACGGGAGGGAAAGTGGATAACGTACTGCATCGGCATAACTGGAAACGCGCAGCGGCTTTAACCGCGCTGTTTGCGATCCTGCTGATCGTGGTTGCGCCGCTTATCTCCATCTCGCTGCAAAAAGATCCCATGAGCGCCATGCCGGGAATGCATCATGACATGAGCATGATGTCGATGGATGAGCTCCATGGCGATATGCCGCACTCGATGCCCGTCGACCATGCGGAAGCGTGTGGCTACTGTGTACTGTTAGCGCATGTGCCGGGCATGATGCTGGCGCTGATTGTATTGCTCAGTGTGGTACTGCAAAGGAGTCGCGTTACACCGCCGCAACCGCCGGTCAGCCACTGGCACTTTTTCCCCTGGCTCTTTCCTGATACCCGCGCGCCGCCGCGGCAGTCTGCTTTTTCCCTTTAAAAAAAATCGATAACTTTTTGCCTTAAAAAGGAAAAGTATGACTACCTGCACTCCGCGCGCGGCATGGGGAAACCTGCTGCGTCGACTCCATTTCTATGTCGGGCTGTTTGTTGGCCCGTTTATCTTCTTCGCCGCGCTGACCGGTACGCTGTATGTGGCGACGCCGCAGCTGGAAAACACGCTCTACCGGCACGCGTTACACACGGATTCGGTGGGAGAGGCACGGCCTCTGGCCGAGCAGATTGCCGTGGCGGAAAAAGCCGTGGGTTCAGATCTGCGTCTGCATGCCGTTCGTCCGGGGCTGGTTGACGGTGATACTACCCGCGTGATGTTCGCTGACCCGGCGCTTGGCCCGTCGGAGAACCGCGCTATCTTTGTGGATCCCGTAAGCCTTGAGGTGCGGGGCGATATGACGGTGTACGGCACGAGTGGCATTCTGCCGTTGCGCCAGACCATCGATTATCTGCACACCTCGTTGATGCTTGGCGATGTCGGGCGTCTCTATAGCGAGCTGGCCGCCTCCTGGATGTGGGTTGCCGCGCTGGGTGGAATCGCCCTGTGGTTTTACACCCGACCAAAACGTCGGATGAACAACCGTTTCCAGAACCGCCGTCGTGTGCATGTGGCACTGGGCTGGGTGTTGCTGGGGGGAATGTTATTGTTCTCAGCGACAGGCCTGACGTGGTCTCAGTGGGCGGGCGGTAACGTGGATACACTGCGTGCCCGGATGAACTGGCTTACGCCGCAGGTCAATACTACGCTCTCCGGTGCGCCTGCCATCATGGACGAGCACGCTGAGCACCGGGGGCATCATAGCGGGATGATGATGCCCGCGATGGTGATGGATCCGACGCTTTTTGATGACGTCCTGCATGCCGCCCGCACGGCGGGTATAGATGCCAGCAAGCTCGAAATCCGCCCGGCGAAAACGGCTGAACAGGCCTGGACCGTGACGGAAATCGATCGCAGCTGGCCGACTCAGGTCGACGCGGTGTCGGTCGATCCGCACTCCCTGCACATTCTGGACAGAACCCGGTTTGAAGATTTCCCCTTAATGGCAAAACTGACCCGCTGGGGCGTGGATTTCCACATGGGGATCTTGTTTGGGCTGGCCAATCAGCTGTTGCTGATCGCGTTCGGTATTGCCCTGTGCGTGCTGATCGTCTGGGGATACCGGATGTGGTGGATGCGTCGTCCGGCGCAATCGGTCGTGAACCCGGTTCAGACGCTCTGTCAGAGCTGGCTGGCGCTATCGGGATGGGGAAGAGCCGTCACGGCGATGGTGAGTGTCCTGCTGGGGCTGGCGATGCCGGTGATGGGGGTGAGTCTGGCCCTGTTTGTGCTGGGCGACTGGCTGCGCTGGCGAGCGGCAACAGGCGTGTCGCTCGCAGAATCATCGGTTAAATAACCTTATGGCGTGCTGATAACCACCGCAACCCGGCGGTTTTCAGCGCGCCCTTTTGCAGTACTGTTGCTCGCAACAGGGTATTTTTTGCCTAACCCCTGCGTGGTGAGGTTGCTGCGCGGGATATTGGCTCCCTTCGCCCAGGCGTCGGCTACCGCATTTGCACGTTTCAATGACAGCGCTTCGTTGTAGCGCTCTTCGCCGTAGTTGTCCGTGTGACCGTCCATACGCGCGTGGTTCAGGCCGGTTGCCGCGAGGCGAGAGGCCATGGTCTTGATCTGCGTTTCACTTTCCGCACGCAGCCTGGCGTCATTTTTATCAAACAGGATGGTATCTGACAGGCCAAGAGACCAGTCGCCGTTCAGTTCGTTAAAACCGTAAGACTTCATCGCCGCAATCTGCTCAGGAGTGAACTTGCCTTGCGGCGGTGACTGGCAACCTGCCAGCACGACTGAGGCTAATAACAACGGCGCGAAGTATCGCTTTAACATATCGTTTCCCTTCTAATTTATCGTTTTAGTACGCTGGTTTTTAACCAGGTACATATTGCGGTCGGCTTTCTCCAGTAATGCTTCCACAGAACCATTCTCCCACGCCAGAGCAAAGCCAATACTGAGTGACATTGATGCTTTTTGCCCGTTATGCAATTCGAACGGGCGGATAAACTGCTGCGATAAGGCAGCACAAAGATGTTGAACCTCAGGCTCTGAATGGACGCCGTACAGCACCATGGCAAACTCGTCGCCGCCAAGGCGGTATGACTGATGGCGCTTATCACCGAACTCGACCATTCTTCTGGCGACTTCAATCAGCACACAGTCTCCTGCCGCGTGTCCCCAGGTGTCATTAATAAACTTAAAATTATCACCGTCGAGGAAGAGCAGGGCCGAGTTTGTTTTTGCTGAGGGGTCATTCATTAATGCCGCGATGCTGTTACGAAACGCCGCACGGTTGGCAAGACCCGTCAGCGGGTCGTGCATGGCGGTGCGTAATAGCTGGGCGTTTTTCGCCTGCAGTTTAAGCTGCCACTCCTCCATTTCATCCAGAAGGCTGTTGAAGTCCTCACCAAACTGGTGAAATTCTTCAATCCGCCCGTCTTTCACCCGTCGGGAGAAGTTACGGTTAGTGCGTACGTCATGAACGACGTCAGTAATGTTTTGCAGCGCTGTAACCATGCCGTGATGTAAGGATTGCGTAATGGTCAGTGCGACCACCGTCGCAAACAGAATACAGCCGGTGAGAACGGCAAACGACATCCAGATGAAGTGGCTTATCAGGCTGTCACGCGCGGTAAGGCGTATTTCGCCAATCGTTGAGCCGTTATGGAATACGGGCTGGGAAATCGGCTCGGGGAAAAGCCAGCGGCTGACCAGTGCGCCCAGAGTGTCGTTGTTATCCGCCGGGTTCCACGACCAGTACGCAAAGCGTTTTTTGTGCACGTTGAGGACTTCAGCCACGGCAAACTGGCCCTGTTTGCCAAGGGCGGCAAGCGTTTCATTGGCTGCCACTGAATCGTTGAACACCAGGGAGGCTTCAAGGCTGTGGCTCATGGTGGCGCCGGTTAATTCGAGATTCTTTTGTGCGTATTGCTTTAATGTCACGACGGAGGCAAAACAGAGGAGCAGCCATATTAATGTCATCGTGATGATGACGCTTATCATGCTGATTCGTCTGAGTGTTCTTTTAAACGTCGGACGTGGCGCTGAAGTGAAATCTTTATCCATGCTGCTTATTCCGTGCGAGCATTAATACATCCGGATTGACTCTCACGCCACTGCGAGTCAGCGCATCCAGATTGACGGAAAACCGGACATGGTTGCGATCAATTATCAGGCAAAAGGCGCTGCCAATAATACATTCCGGATTTTGCTCTGAGATTAATAGCAATGCTCTGCCCTGATACTGACTTATTAATTCACGTTGTTTTATGGGGGATTCCGCCCCGAAATAAATAGCATCACACGTCGCGGACAGGGCTTCCTGATCGTTACGCACAATAACGGGAGTATAAGGTAATTCGCTTTGCCCGTCCTTGCTGGTGAGTGCATGCGTGTAGTGAGAAGAAGCATAAACACAGAGTTTTGGCTGGCCGGAAAGTGACGGCCATCGGGTGTAGCTCACAATACCTGAAACGATCGAACGTACCGATTTATCGGTTTCGGTGAACGTGCCTGCCGCTGCTGGGCCCACCATAAGGAACAGCATTAGCACCAGAGTGAGTCGGAAAAAAGAGATCAAGAATAAATTTCTCACCAGAATCCGCCACTTCGCTCCGGAAATAGATGTCCTTAAGAGTTGTGGGCAGAATACCATTGTTTACCAAAGCCGTCATTATGTCAGAATTTTCCCTGCCTCGACCTAAGCTAAATCCTACACTTTGTTATATTCCGGTGAATAAAAAGAGGCTTAATTAAGTCTGCTGGAGCGCATGCTTTCATCCATACCTTTTTGCCATGACTTATGCAGTTTTGCTGCATTTTCAGCAGTATCGCAGCTGGCAGGAAAAGATTTGCCCGCTAATCCCCAGGCGTGGAGAAAACCTTCTTCACACACTTTCTTCTGTCCGTCTGCATATCCCCGGAGATATTCACTACGATCAACATGCGGATCATTAAAATTATCGGCCAGCGTCTGGTTATCTTTAACCGGCAGACCATTCATGGCGTCTTCTTTACCTGCATCAAACCAGCTGGGGCTGGTCCAGTCCGGGTGGAAGGTATAAGGATTGATTTGGCAACCCGATAAAATGAGCGACAACAGCACCAGAGCAATTGAATGCATAGCCATTCTCCTTTTTTCTTCAGCATAGCCTGGTAACGGAAATTAGGGGTGTAATTTAAAGTTTACGGATGTGGCGGCTGATTTTTGCAATAAATTGGCATTCGTAAAGAAAAGTGTACGTATTTTGGATTGAAATCTTTACTTGTTATGGTATCGTTGTTTCACCTCTTCGAGGAAAACAACTATCGCAAACGAGCTCTACAGGATCGCAATCATGCAAAAAGACGCGCTGAACAACGTACATATCACTGACGAACAGATTTTGATTACTCCGGATCAACTGAAAGCGGAATTCCCGCTTAGCGTCGCGCAGGAGGCTCAAATTGAGCACTCGCGTCAGACCATTTCAGACATTATCGCTGGCCGCGATCCGCGCCTGCTGGTGGTATGTGGTCCTTGTTCTATTCACGATCCTGAAGCCGCCATTGAGTACGCTCGTCGATTTAAAACATTAGCGGAGGAGGTCAGCGATAGCCTCTATCTGGTAATGCGCGTCTATTTTGAGAAGCCACGTACCACCGTTGGCTGGAAAGGGTTGATTAACGATCCGCACATGGATGGCTCGTTTGATGTGGAAGCAGGGCTGAAAATTGCGCGTCGCCTGCTGGTGGAGCTGGTCAGCATGGGGCTGCCGCTGGCCACTGAAGCGCTGGATCCGAACAGCCCGCAGTACCTGGGCGACCTGTTTAGCTGGTCTGCCATTGGGGCACGTACCACGGAATCACAAACCCACCGCGAGATGGCGTCTGGTCTGTCGATGCCGGTTGGTTTTAAAAACGGTACCGATGGCAGCCTGGCCACCGCGATTAACGCCATGCGTGCCGCGGCAATGCCACACCGTTTTGTCGGCATTAACCAGGCGGGGCAGGTTTGCCTCCTGCAAACGCAGGGTAACCCGGATGGTCACGTGATCCTGCGCGGTGGTAAAGCACCGAACTACAGCCCGGCAGATGTGGCACAGTGTGAAAAAGAGATGGAGCAGGCGGGACTGCGCCCGGCACTGATGGTAGATTGCAGTCATGGTAATTCGAATAAAGATTACCGTCGTCAGCCTGCGGTTGCGGAATCTGTGGTGGCACAGATAAAAGACGGCAACCGTTCTATTATCGGTCTGATGATTGAGAGCAATATTCATGAAGGCAATCAGTCATCTGAACAACCGCGCAGCGCAATGAAGCACGGCGTATCCGTCACGGATGCCTGCATCAGCTGGGAAACCACCGACGCGCTGCTGCGTGAGATCCATAAAGATTTAAGCGGCCAGCTGGCGACGCGTCTGGCTTAAGAGGGTAGTTATGGTTGCTGAATTGACCGCGTTACGCGATCAAATTGATGAAGTGGATAAGGCGTTGCTGGACCTGCTGGCGCGCCGTATGGCTCTGGTTGCCGAAGTGGGTGAGGTAAAAAGTAAATACGGCCTGCCGATTTACGTCCCGGAGCGTGAGGCATCCATGCTGGCCTCGCGGCGCAAAGAGGCCCAGGCGCTGGGCGTCTCGCCGGATCTGATTGAAGACGTCTTGCGTCGCGTAATGCGGGAATCCTATTCCAGCGAAAACGATAAGGGCTTCAAAACCCTCTGTCCGTCCCTGCGCCCGGTGGTTATTGTGGGTGGCGCGGGCCAGATGGGGCGTCTGTTTGAAAAAATGCTGACGCTTTCTGGTTATCAGGTTCGCATTCTGGAAAAAGAAGACTGGGAACACGCGCCAGCGCTGATGGCCGATGCGGGGATGGTTATCGTCAGCGTGCCTATCCACGTGACGGAGCAGATCATCGGCAAGCTTCCACCGTTGCCGAAAGATTGCATCCTGGTTGACCTTGCATCGGTCAAAAATGGCCCCCTGCAGGCGATGCTGGCGGCGCATACTGGCCCGGTGCTTGGCCTGCACCCGATGTTTGGTCCGGATAGTGGCAGCCTGGCGAAGCAGGTTGTGGTGTACTGCGATGGTCGTCAGCCGGAGGCCTATCAGTGGTTCCTGGAACAGATTCAGGTATGGGGTGCTAGGTTGCACCGGATCAGCGCGGTAGAGCACGATCAGAACATGGCGTTCATTCAGGCGCTGCGCCACTTTGCGACCTTTGCCTACGGTTTGCATCTGGCGGAAGAGAATGTGCAGCTTGAACAGCTGCTGGCGCTCTCTTCACCGATCTATCGCCTGGAGCTGGCGATGGTCGGGCGTTTGTTCGCTCAGGATCCACAGCTTTACGCCGACATTATTATGTCCTCTGAGAACAACCTGGCGCTTATCAAACGTTATTACCAGCGGTTTGGTGAAGCGATCACCTTGCTGGAGCATGGCGATAAACAGGCGTTTATCGACAGCTTCCGTAAAGTCGAGCACTGGTTTGGCGATTATGCGCAACGTTTTCAGAGTGAGAGCCGCACGCTTTTGCGTCAGGCAAATGACAGTCGCCAGTAATGCGATGATGTATATACTAAAAGCCAGCAATGCTGGCTTTTTTCATTTTGGGGAACTGTTATGGCCGAACCGCAGCCGCTGTTGAATTACACCGGGCATCTGCCCGAATGTCCGACGTGGAGTGCCGAAGAGCATGCGCTCTACTGGGCAGATATTCTGGAGGGGGAGATCCACCGTTATCATCTGCCCACCGCGGAACACACGGTACTCTCTTTCCATGAAGAAGTAGGCTGTTTCGCTCTGCGTGAGCGTGGCGGCTTTATCGTCGCGATGCGCAATGGCATCTGGCTTGCTGACAAGCACGGCCTGCTTCAGCGCAAGGTGTGTGATAACCCCTCTAACCCGCAACTGGCGCGTTTTAATGATGGAGGTACCGATCATCATGGACGGTTCTATGCGGGAACCTTCTGGGGGCCGGGGGATTACAACGGCGCCATGCTGATGCGTATCGATAATGACCTGACGCCGAAAGTGATCCAGTGTGATATTCACGGGCACAACGGTCTGGCATTCAGCCCCGACAAACAGTGGATGTTCACCTCTGATACGCCAAATGGCGTTATCTACCGCACGCCGCTTGATGAGCAAGGTGAGCCGGGGAAACGCGAGATATTCCGCCGCTTTAAAGAGGGGGAGGGCATACCCGACGGTGCTGCGATGGATGAAGAAGGCTGCTACTGGAGCGCAATGTTTGATGGCTGGCGTATCGCACGCTTTTCACCGCAGGGGGAACAACTGGAAGAGCATCGCATGCCGGTTCGTTGTCCGACGATGGTCTGCTTTGGCGGCGAGGATATGAAGACCCTGTTTATCACGACCACGCGGGAAAATATGGATGCGGATGAAGTGGCGCAGTATCCGCTCTCCGGCGCCATCTTCATCCTGCCCGTTAGCGTGGCAGGGATGAAGAAAAGCCGCTTTATCGAACGTTAAGCGGGGTCAACCGGCACGACGTTTTCGCTCGGATAGCAGCCCAGCACTTTCATTGAGCGGGTGATTTCACCCAGTTCACGCAGGGCTTTCTGCATGGATGCAGATTCCAGGTTGGCCTGGATATCCAGATAAAACATCTCTTCCCACGGATTGCCATGAATCGGGCGAGATTCCAGCTTCGTCATGATCAGGTTGTGGTTACGCAGTACCAGCAGGGCCTCAACCAGCGCACCCGCCTGCTGCCCGGTCGCCATCAGCAGCGTCGTTTTAGCCGGAACCTGCTCAGAGACATTGATGGCTTTACGGGCCAGTACCACGAAGCGGGTGATATTTTGCGTCTGGTTCGCCAGGTTGCGTTCCAGTACCTGCAGCCCATACAGCGCTCCGCCCGCCTCGCTGCCAAGCGCGGCCACCGTCGGGGAATTTGCCTGCATCACTTTTTCCATCGCCGCAGAAGTGCTTTCGGTGTACTCAATTTTCCAGTTCGGATAACGGTTGAGGAACTGACTGCACTGCTGGAACGGTTGTGGGTGACTGTACACCGTCTCGATTTGGCTTAGGTCGGTTGAGCCAGAGACCAGTACGCAGTGATCGATAGGGATGGTCATCTCGCCAACCAGCGACAGCGTAGTGTGCTGCAGAAGATCGTACACGTCGTTAATGGCGCCTGAGCTGGTGTTTTCAATCGGTACGACGGCGTAATCCGCCTGTCCGGTTTCGACCTGATTGAAAATATCAGCAAATTTTGCGCAGCCGCTTTCAATAAACTCTTCGAAATGACGCGCTGCGTACTGGCGTGCGGCAAGGTGAGAGTAAGAGCCTTTTGGGCCGAGGAAGGCGACACGTGCAGAGTGCGGGTTCGTTTTATTCAGATGCTGCTGGAGTAGCGCTTGCTGGGTCAGAACGGAGTCTTCGATGATGAGCTGGAACAAACGGGTGATGTAATGGGCGTCGAGGTGGTGCGCTTTGCCAAGCTGAATCAGGCGTTCCAGCAGGTCGCGTTCACGGTCAATATCACGCACCGGCCGATGGGAGTCCAGCTTGGCTTTTCCCACTTCGATGGCGAGTGTGCGACGTTCTGCCAGCAGGGCCAGTAATTTTTCGTCCAGTGCGCTGATTTTCACTCGCAGGTCCAGTAACGGGTTTTCCGGTGTCATAGTGTTGCCTGTCTCGTTTATCGTTATTAATAAAAAAGGCCTCCCGGTGTGGGAGGCCTTGTTGTTCGTCTTCGCATTCTTTATCACACGACGAAACGCCTCCCAATCAGGGGAAGGTAAAAAAGAATGCGAAGAAAAACGGTGTGTGTTTCATGAAATCATCCTGTCGTTGATACCGTTAAAGTACCCGTACTGTTTTCACGCTGTCAATAAAAAACGCGCCCGAAGGCGCGTTGGCGGTAAACTCAATTTAAAGGATTACTCTTCTTCAACTTCTTCCGCGAAGCTGGCGTCTTTCACCGACGTTGCGGCGCGACGGGCTTCACCTTTGTGTTGCACTTTATTGAGCTGCCGTTCCAGCTTGTTGATCAAATCGTTAATAGCGGTGTACATATCCTCATGTTTTGCGCTGGCGACCAGATGGCCGTTTGGAGTATTGATAGTTGCGTCAGCGATGAAACCTTGCGGCTCCTTGGACAGGATGATATGTGGGTTAATCAAATGTGTTTGCCATTTATCCAGTTTGGCGAGACGGTCTGCGACGTGTTGGCGGATTGCCGGAGTAATTTCCATTTGTTTACTGGTAATGTTCATTGTCATAAATTTTACCTCTTGTCTTTCCGTCTTGGTGATTCCAGCATACCTGTCCTAATGTCAAAATGTGTGATTTAGATCACGTTATTTTGTCGGTTTTTGTCAGGGAATGTTTTTTGTGAGGCAGGGCAGGAAGAGGTGATATTTACCTTGTGGAAGGCCCGATTTGCGGTCATAGTTGATAGGATGTGTTGAGGCTAAACCGCTTCAGCGGATCTCTGAACGCATAAAAAAACGGCAGCCCGAAGGCTGCCGTTTTGCATTGAGGCAATATCAGGTGTTGCTGCTGTTCGCGGCGATGATTTTCGCCACTTTGTCAGCCTGTGCGGTCATCTGCATCTGACGGTAAGCATTTTCCATCAGCTTCAGGCCATCACGCGTTGCCTGTGTATCCGGGTAATCACGCAACATACCTTCTACACGATTAACCACGGCAACCCATGCGCCACGGCGGGTATAGTATTCCGCAACGGAGTATTCGTATTTCGCCAGACGATCTTTCAGGAACACCAGACGTTTGGTCGCGTCAGTGACGTACTGGCTGTTCGGGTAGCCGCGCACCAGTTTGGAGAAGTCGTTGAAAGCATCACGCGCATGCTGCGGGTCACGGTCAGAACGATCCACACCGAAGAAACCTTGCAAGGCACTGTCGTCCAGCGCCATGTTGGTAAGACCGCGCATGTACATGACGTAATCGATGTTAGGATGAGTCGGGTTCAGACGCATGAAACGATCGATGGTTGCCTGAGCCAGCGGCAGATCGGCATTTTTATAGTAGGCATAGATGAGATCTAACTGTACCTGCTGCGAATACGGACCAAATGGATAGCGATTATCCAACGCTTCCAGTTGCGTTATCGCCTGTTTCCAGTTACCGTCCTGCAACTTTTGTTGTGCAGTCGCATAGATTTCATTCGGCGGATTGTCAGGGACCTGTTCATTTGAACCGGAGCAGCCCACCAAAGCCAGGCTCAACGTGGCCGCTGCCACCAGATATTTCATGCGCGTCATGACGTTTTGACTTTCCTCAAATGTTTGTCCGGGAGAAACTCTGTTCCTGCTCCCGATTAAGACCAGCTACAATAGCACACTATATTAAACGGCAAAGCCGTAAAACCCAACGTTAAACGAAGAAGCAGTTTATGGCACAACGAGTAGAACTCACCGCAACAGTCTCCGAAAATCAGCTCGGTCAACGCTTAGATCAGGCTTTGGCCGAATTGTTCCCTGATTATTCGCGTTCACGCATAAAAGAATGGATCCTTGACCAGCGCGTGCTGGTAAACGGCAAGATCTGGGACAAACCAAAAGAGAAAGTGTTAGGTGGGGAAGCCGTCGCCATCAATGCTGAAATCGAAGAGGATATCCGCTTCGAGCCGCAGGATATCCCGCTGAACATCGTCTATGAAGATGATGACATCCTGGTGATCAACAAGCCACGTGACCTGGTTGTTCATCCGGGCGCGGGGAACCCTGATGGCACAGTGCTTAACGCACTTCTCCATTATTACCCGCCTATCGTGGATGTTCCACGCGCCGGCATCGTTCACCGTCTGGATAAAGACACCACGGGTCTGATGGTGGTGGCAAAGACCGTTCCAGCTCAGACACGTCTGGTGGAATCTCTGCAGCTGCGTGAAATCACCCGTGAATATGAAGCGGTGGCCATTGGTCATATGACCGCTGGCGGCACGGTGGAAGAACCTATCAGCCGTCACCCAACCAAACGTACCCATATGTCGGTGCACCCGATGGGTAAGCCTGCGGTAACGCACTACCGCATTATGGAACACTTCCGCATTCATACGCGTCTGCGTCTGCGTCTGGAAACCGGTCGTACTCACCAGATCCGTGTTCATATGGCGCACATTACCCATCCGCTGGTGGGCGATCAGGTCTACGGTGGTCGTCCGCGTCCGCCAAAAGGCGCATCGGATGAGTTTATTAGCGTACTGCGTAAGTTTGATCGCCAGGCGCTGCACGCAACGATGCTGCGTCTTTACCATCCTATCACCGGTATTCAGATGGAATGGCACGCGCCGATCCCACAGGATATGGTCGACCTTATTGACGCCATGCGTGTTGATTTTGAAGAACATAAAGATCAAGTGGACTGGTTATGACCAAACTGATTGTCCCGGAGTGGCCACTGCCTGAGGGCGTGGCTGCCTGCAGTTCAACCCGTATCGGCGGTGTGAGCCAGGGCGCGTGGGAATCTTTGAATCTCGGCGCACACTGTGGTGACAACCTGGAGCACGTTGAAGAAAACCGCAAACGCCTGTTTGCTGCCGGGAATTTACCGTCGAAACCGGTCTGGCTGGAACAGGTTCACGGTAAAACGGTACTGCCGTTAACGGGCGAACCCTATGCGTCTAAACGGGCCGATGCGTCTTACAGTGATACCCCGGGAACGGTATGTGCGGTAATGACTGCCGATTGCCTGCCGGTTCTGTTCTGTAACCGTGCCGGTACCGAGGTGGCAGCAGCGCATGCGGGCTGGCGTGGTCTGTGTGAAGGTGTGCTCGAAGAGACCGTCGCCTGCTTTAAAGATGACCCTGCGAATATCATGGCCTGGCTCGGCCCGGCCATTGGTCCTCATGCGTTTGAAGTGGGACCCGAGGTCCGCGAAGCCTTTATGGAGAAAGATCTGCAGGCCGCGGATGCTTTCCTTCCTGCCGGTGAAAAATATCTGGCCGATATTTACCTGTTGGCCCGCCAGCGCCTGAATAATGTCGGCGTGACGCAGATCTTCGGCGGCGATCGTTGTACCTTCACCGAAAAGGGTGATTTTTTCTCTTATCGCCGCGACAAGACGACAGGTCGTATGGCAAGTTTTATTTGGCTGATATAACCTAAAGAATCAAGACGATCCGGAACGTGCCGTTTTCTTTTCACATAATTCAGGTCATTAACCTTGAATAATTGAGGGATGACCTCATTTAATCTCCAGTAGCAAATTTGACCTGTTATGGGAGGAGTTATGCGTCTGGATCGTCTTACTAATAAATTCCAGCTTGCTCTCGCCGATGCCCAGTCCCTTGCACTGGGGCACGACAACCAATTCATCGAACCTCTTCATTTAATGAGCGCCTTGCTGAATCAGGAAGGGGGATCGGTACGTCCGTTATTAACGTCTGCCGGCATTAATGCTGGCCAGTTACGCACCGCCATCGATCAGGCTCTGAGCCGTTTACCCCAGGTAGAAGGTACCGGTGGCGACGTTCAGCCGTCTCAGGATCTGGTGCGTGTGCTGAATCTTTGCGACAAGCTGGCGCAAAAACGTGGGGACAACTTTATTTCGTCAGAACTTTTCGTTCTGGCGGCGCTTGAATCACGCGGTACCTTGACCGACCTGCTGAAATCTGCCGGCGCAACCACCGCCAATGTGACTCAGGCGATTGAGAAAATGCGCGGAGGTGAAAGCGTGAACGATCAGGGAGCCGAAGACCAACGTCAGGCTTTGAAAAAATTTACGGTCGACCTGACCGAGCGTGCCGAGCAGGGCAAGCTTGACCCGGTGATCGGCCGTGATGAAGAGATTCGCCGTACTATCCAGGTACTGCAGCGTCGTACCAAAAACAACCCGGTGCTGATTGGTGAGCCGGGGGTCGGTAAAACCGCCATCGTCGAAGGTCTGGCGCAGCGCATTGTGAACGGTGAAGTGCCGGAAGGGCTGAAAGGTCGTCGTGTACTGGCGCTCGACATGGGTGCGCTGGTGGCCGGGGCGAAATACCGCGGTGAGTTCGAAGAGCGTCTGAAAGGCGTGCTTAACGACCTGGCGAAACAGGAAGGCAACGTCATTCTGTTTATTGACGAACTGCACACCATGGTCGGCGCAGGTAAAGCGGACGGCGCGATGGATGCCGGTAATATGCTGAAACCAGCCCTGGCACGTGGGGAACTTCACTGTGTAGGGGCTACCACGCTGGATGAGTACCGTCAGTACATCGAAAAAGATGCTGCGCTGGAGCGTCGTTTCCAGAAAGTGTTTGTTGCTGAGCCTAGCGTTGAAGATACCATCGCGATTTTGCGTGGGCTGAAAGAACGTTATGAACTGCACCACCATGTGCAGATTACTGACCCGGCGATTGTTGCAGCGGCCACGCTTTCGCATCGTTATATCGCTGACCGTCAGTTGCCCGATAAAGCAATCGACCTTATTGATGAAGCGGCCTCGAGCATTCGTATGCAGATTGACTCGAAACCGGAAGAGCTGGACAGGCTCGACCGTCGCATCATCCAGCTCAAACTGGAACAGCAGGCACTGAAGAAAGAGTCTGATGAAGCCAGTAAGAAACGGCTGGATATGCTCAACGAAGAACTGGACGATAAAGAGCGTCAGTACTCTGAGCTTGAAGAAGAGTGGAAAGCGGAGAAAGCATCACTCTCGGGTACTCAGACAATTAAAGCTGAACTGGAACAGGCGAAAATTGCCATTGAGCAAGCGCGTCGTGTGGGTGACCTGGCGCGAATGTCTGAACTGCAGTACGGCAAAATTCCTGAGCTTGAAAAACAGCTTGAGATCGCCACACAGTCGGAAGGCAAAACGATGCGTCTGTTACGAAACAAAGTAACGGATGAGGAGATCGCTGAAGTGCTGGCTCGCTGGACCGGTATTCCGGTTGCGCGCATGATGGAAAGCGAACGCGACAAACTGCTGCGCATGGAGCAGGATCTGCATCAGCGCGTGATTGGTCAGAACGAGGCGGTTGAAGCGGTCTCTAATGCGATTCGCCGTAGCCGTGCAGGGTTGTCTGACCCTAATCGTCCGATCGGTTCGTTCCTGTTCCTGGGTCCTACGGGTGTCGGTAAAACCGAACTGTGTAAGGCACTGGCTAACTTCATGTTTGACAGCGATGACGCGATGGTCCGTATCGATATGTCCGAGTTTATGGAGAAACACTCCGTTTCGCGACTGGTCGGTGCGCCTCCAGGATATGTGGGTTATGAAGAAGGTGGCTACCTGACAGAAGCGGTGCGCCGTCGTCCTTATTCCGTCATCCTGCTGGATGAAGTGGAAAAAGCGCATCCGGATGTGTTCAACATTCTGCTGCAGGTTCTTGACGATGGACGGCTGACTGACGGACAGGGGAGAACGGTCGACTTCCGTAACACGGTAGTGATCATGACCTCGAACCTGGGTTCCGATTTGATTCAGGAACGTTTCGGTGAACTGGACTACGGCCATATGAAGGATCTGGTGATGGGCGTGGTAAGCCATAGCTTCCGTCCAGAGTTCATTAACCGTATTGATGAAGTGGTAGTGTTCCATCCTCTGGGTGAGAAACATATTGCGTCGATTGCGCAGATTCAGCTGCAGCGTCTGTATAAACGTCTGGAAGAGCGTGGATATGAAATTCACATCTCCGATGATGCGCTGAAGCTCTTGAGCGCAAATGGGTACGATCCGGTTTATGGGGCGCGTCCGCTGAAACGCGCAATCCAGCAACAGATCGAAAACCCACTGGCGCAGCAGATACTCTCCGGGGAGCTGATTCCGGGCAAAGTTATCCGTCTGGAAGCCAACGACGACAAAATTGTGGCAGTGCAGTAAGTCACAAAACGCAAAAACGGGCCGCTTGCGGCTCGTTTTTGTTTAAAAACCAGGCCAGAATTGAGGTCTGGGATGCAAATTGCCTGGAAAGTGAGCAGTCAGTAGATAATTTTCACTTTATCCTTGCAGCTTCAGAATTACCCCCTATAATGCGCCTCCACTGATACGGAACAACGGCACACACGCCGCCGGGTCAGCAGAGATAAGCGAAAATAAATGCTTGACTCTGAAGCGGGAAAGCGTAATATGCACACCCCGCGCCGCAGCGAAAACGAAGCGGCACTGCTCTTTAACAATTTATCAGACAATCTGTGTGGGCACTCAAAGTGACATGGATTCTTAATGTCTTCGGACACTAAATGAATACCAAGTCTCTGAGTGAACATACGTAATTCATTACGAAGTTTAATTCACGAGCATCAAACTTAAATTGAAGAGTTTGATCATGGCTCAGATTGAACGCTGGCGGCAGGCCTAACACATGCAAGTCGAACGGTAGCACAGAGAGCTTGCTCTCGGGTGACGAGTGGCGGACGGGTGAGTAATGTCTGGGAAACTGCCTGATGGAGGGGGATAACTACTGGAAACGGTAGCTAATACCGCATAACGTCGCAAGACCAAAGAGGGGGACCTTCGGGCCTCTTGCCATCAGATGTGCCCAGATGGGATTAGCTAGTAGGTGGGGTAACGGCTCACCTAGGCGACGATCCCTAGCTGGTCTGAGAGGATGACCAGCCACACTGGAACTGAGACACGGTCCAGACTCCTACGGGAGGCAGCAGTGGGGAATATTGCACAATGGGCGCAAGCCTGATGCAGCCATGCCGCGTGTATGAAGAAGGCCTTCGGGTTGTAAAGTACTTTCAGCGGGGAGGAAGGTGTTGCGGTTAATAACCGCAGCAATTGACGTTACCCGCAGAAGAAGCACCGGCTAACTCCGTGCCAGCAGCCGCGGTAATACGGAGGGTGCAAGCGTTAATCGGAATTACTGGGCGTAAAGCGCACGCAGGCGGTCTGTCAAGTCGGATGTGAAATCCCCGGGCTCAACCTGGGAACTGCATTCGAAACTGGCAGGCTAGAGTCTTGTAGAGGGGGGTAGAATTCCAGGTGTAGCGGTGAAATGCGTAGAGATCTGGAGGAATACCGGTGGCGAAGGCGGCCCCCTGGACAAAGACTGACGCTCAGGTGCGAAAGCGTGGGGAGCAAACAGGATTAGATACCCTGGTAGTCCACGCCGTAAACGATGTCGACTTGGAGGTTGTGCCCTTGAGGCGTGGCTTCCGGAGCTAACGCGTTAAGTCGACCGCCTGGGGAGTACGGCCGCAAGGTTAAAACTCAAATGAATTGACGGGGGCCCGCACAAGCGGTGGAGCATGTGGTTTAATTCGATGCAACGCGAAGAACCTTACCTACTCTTGACATCCAGAGAACTTTCCAGAGATGGATTGGTGCCTTCGGGAACTCTGAGACAGGTGCTGCATGGCTGTCGTCAGCTCGTGTTGTGAAATGTTGGGTTAAGTCCCGCAACGAGCGCAACCCTTATCCTTTGTTGCCAGCGGTCCGGCCGGGAACTCAAAGGAGACTGCCAGTGATAAACTGGAGGAAGGTGGGGATGACGTCAAGTCATCATGGCCCTTACGAGTAGGGCTACACACGTGCTACAATGGCGCATACAAAGAGAAGCGAACTCGCGAGAGCAAGCGGACCTCATAAAGTGCGTCGTAGTCCGGATTGGAGTCTGCAACTCGACTCCATGAAGTCGGAATCGCTAGTAATCGTAGATCAGAATGCTACGGTGAATACGTTCCCGGGCCTTGTACACACCGCCCGTCACACCATGGGAGTGGGTTGCAAAAGAAGTAGGTAGCTTAACCTTCGGGAGGGCGCTTACCACTTTGTGATTCATGACTGGGGTGAAGTCGTAACAAGGTAACCGTAGGGGAACCTGCGGTTGGATCACCTCCTTACCTTAAAGAACCTGCCTTTGTAGTGCTCACACAGATTGTCTGATGAAAAGTAAATAGCAAGGCGTCTTGCGATTGAGACTTCAGTGTCCCCTTCGTCTAGAGGCCCAGGACACCGCCCTTTCACGGCGGTAACAGGGGTTCGAATCCCCTAGGGGACGCCACTTGCTGGTTCGTGAGTGAAAGTCACCTGCCGACATATCTCAAAACTCATCTTCGGGTGACGTTTGAGATATTTGCTCTTTAAAAATCTGGATCAAGCTGAAAATTGAAACGACACACATGTTATGTGTGTTCGAGTCTCTCAAATTTTCGCAAACCGGTGATGAATCGAAAGAAACATCTTCGGGTTGTGAGGTTAAGCGACTAAGCGTACACGGTGGATGCCCTGGCAGTCAGAGGCGATGAAGGACGTGCTAATCTGCGAAAAGCGCCGGCGAGGTGATATGAACCTTTGACCCGGCGATGTCCGAATGGGGAAACCCAGTGTGTTCCGACACACTATCGTTAACTGAATACATAGGTTAACGAGGCGAACCGGGGGAACTGAAACATCTAAGTACCCCGAGGAAAAGAAATCAACCGAGATTCCCCCAGTAGCGGCGAGCGAACGGGGAGCAGCCCAGAGTCTGAATCAGCTTGTGTGTTAGTGGAAGCGTCTGGAAAGTCGCACGGTACAGGGTGACAGTCCCGTACACGAAAGCACACAGGTTGTGAACTCGAAGAGTAGGGCGGGACACGTGGTATCCTGTCTGAATATGGGGGGACCATCCTCCAAGGCTAAATACTCCTGACTGACCGATAGTGAACCAGTACCGTGAGGGAAAGGCGAAAAGAACCCCGGCGAGGGGAGTGAAAAAGAACCTGAAACCGTGTACGTACAAGCAGTGGGAGCCTCTTTTATGGGGTGACTGCGTACCTTTTGTATAATGGGTCAGCGACTTATATTCTGTAGCAAGGTTAACCGTATAGGGGAGCCGAAGGGAAACCGAGTCTTAACTGGGCGTTAAGTTGCAGGGTATAGACCCGAAACCCGGTGATCTAGCCATGGGCAGGTTGAAGGTTGGGTAACACTAACTGGAGGACCGAACCGACTAATGTTGAAAAATTAGCGGATGACTTGTGGCTGGGGGTGAAAGGCCAATCAAACCGGGAGATAGCTGGTTCTCCCCGAAAGCTATTTAGGTAGCGCCTCGTGAACTCATCTTCGGGGGTAGAGCACTGTTTCGGCTAGGGGGCCATCCCGGCTTACCAACCCGATGCAAACTACGAATACCGAAGAATGTTATCACGGGAGACACACGGCGGGTGCTAACGTCCGTCGTGAAGAGGGAAACAACCCAGACCGCCAGCTAAGGTCCCAAAGTCATGGTTAAGTGGGAAACGATGTGGGAAGGCACAGACAGCCAGGATGTTGGCTTAGAAGCAGCCATCATTTAAAGAAAGCGTAATAGCTCACTGGTCGAGTCGGCCTGCGCGGAAGATGTAACGGGGCTAAACCATGCACCGAAGCTGCGGCAGCGACGCTTATGCGTTGTTGGGTAGGGGAGCGTTCTGTAAGCCGTTGAAGGTGTCCTGTGAGGGGTGCTGGAGGTATCAGAAGTGCGAATGCTGACATAAGTAACGATAAAGCGGGTGAAAAGCCCGCTCGCCGGAAGACCAAGGGTTCCTGTCCAACGTTAATCGGGGCAGGGTGAGTCGACCCCTAAGGCGAGGCCGAAAGGCGTAGTCGATGGGAAACAGGTTAATATTCCTGTACTTGGTGTTACTGCGAAGGGGGGACGGAGAAGGCTATGTTAGCCGGGCGACGGTTGTCCCGGTTTAAGCATGTAGGCGGAACGATTAGGTAAATCCGGTCGTTTATTAACGCTGAGGTGTGATGACGAGGCACTACGGTGCTGAAGTAACAAATGCCCTGCTTCCAGGAAAAGCCTCTAAGCATCAGGTAACACGAAATCGTACCCCAAACCGACACAGGTGGTCAGGTAGAGAATACCAAGGCGCTTGAGAGAACTCGGGTGAAGGAACTAGGCAAAATGGTGCCGTAACTTCGGGAGAAGGCACGCTGATATGTAGGTGAAGCCCCTGCGGGTGGAGCTGAAATCAGTCGAAGATACCAGCTGGCTGCAACTGTTTATTAAAAACACAGCACTGTGCAAACACGAAAGTGGACGTATACGGTGTGACGCCTGCCCGGTGCCGGAAGGTTAATTGATGGGGTTAGCGGTAACGCGAAGCTCTTGATCGAAGCCCCGGTAAACGGCGGCCGTAACTATAACGGTCCTAAGGTAGCGAAATTCCTTGTCGGGTAAGTTCCGACCTGCACGAATGGCGTAATGATGGCCAGGCTGTCTCCACCCGAGACTCAGTGAAATTGAACTCGCTGTGAAGATGCAGTGTACCCGCGGCAAGACGGAAAGACCCCGTGAACCTTTACTATAGCTTGACACTGAACACTGGTCCTTGATGTGTAGGATAGGTGGGAGGCTTTGAAGCGTGGACGCCAGTCTGCGTGGAGCCAACCTTGAAATACCACCCTTTAATGGCTGGTGTTCTAACGTAGACCCGTAATCCGGGTTGCGGACAGTGTCTGGTGGGTAGTTTGACTGGGGCGGTCTCCTCCCAAAGAGTAACGGAGGAGCACGAAGGTTAGCTAATCCTGGTCGGACATCAGGAGGTTAGTGCAATGGCATAAGCTAGCTTGACTGCGAGAGTGACGGCTCGAGCAGGTGCGAAAGCAGGTCATAGTGATCCGGTGGTTCTGAATGGAAGGGCCATCGCTCAACGGATAAAAGGTACTCCGGGGATAACAGGCTGATACCGCCCAAGAGTTCATATCGACGGCGGTGTTTGGCACCTCGATGTCGGCTCATCACATCCTGGGGCTGAAGTAGGTCCCAAGGGTATGGCTGTTCGCCATTTAAAGTGGTACGCGAGCTGGGTTTAGAACGTCGTGAGACAGTTCGGTCCCTATCTGCCGTGGGCGCTGGAGAATTGAGGGGGGCTGCTCCTAGTACGAGAGGACCGGAGTGGACGCATCACTGGTGTTCGGGTTGTCATGCCAATGGCACTGCCCGGTAGCTAAATGCGGAAGAGATAAGTGCTGAAAGCATCTAAGCACGAAACTTGCCCCGAGATGAGTTCTCCCTGAGACTTTAAGTCTCCTGAAGGAACGTTGAAGACTACGACGTTGATAGGTCGGGTGTGTAAGCGCAGCGATGCGTTGAGCTAACCGATACTAATGAACCGTGAGGCTTAACCTTACAACGCCGAAGATGTTTTGGCGGTGAGAGACGATTTTCAGCTGATACAGATAACAGAATTTGCCTGGCGGCTTTAGCGCGGTGGTCCCACCTGACCCCATGCCGAACTCAGAAGTGAAACGCCGTAGCGCCGATGGTAGTGTGGGGTCTCCCCATGTGAGAGTAGGGAACTGCCAGGCATCAATTAAAAGAACCCCGTACCGTATGGTGCGGGGTTTTTTGCTTTGGGTTTTTCCCGTCGCCGGAGACGGCATCAGACTGCACACCGCCACACCAGCCAACGACCCTTAGTCTTTATCCTATAACTTACCTTGCTAACAGAAAATGTGATCTTACTCTCAATGTTATTTATAACAAAATAATAACATTTGCTTTACAAGATCGTGAGTTCTCAGGACTCAGCATGCCGTTTTTATGGCAGGAGCATAATCACAATGACAGAAAGCATAACATCGAACGGGACGCTGGCTGCCAGTGATTCCCGTAGAAGGGTATGGGCAATCGTCAGTGCCTCTTCAGGGAACCTGGTGGAATGGTTCGACTTTTACGTCTACTCATTCTGTTCACTTTACTTCGCACATATCTTCTTCCCGTCCGGCAACACCACCACACAGCTTCTGCAAACGGCTGGCGTATTTGCTGCGGGCTTCTTAATGCGCCCCATTGGTGGATGGTTGTTTGGACGGATCGCAGACCGTCGAGGACGTAAGGCATCCATGCTGATTTCGGTCTGCATGATGTGTTTTGGCTCGCTGGTGATCGCCTGTCTTCCCGGTTATGACGCTATCGGGACATGGGCGCCGGCTCTTTTGCTACTGGCTCGTCTGTTCCAGGGGCTTTCTGTTGGAGGAGAATACGGTACCAGCGCCACTTACATGAGTGAAATTGCCCTTGAGGGCCGGAAAGGGTTTTACGCCTCTTTCCAGTACGTCACGCTTATTGGTGGCCAGCTTCTGGCCATTCTGGTGGTGGTTATTCTGCAGCAGGTGCTTACCGACAGCCAGCTTCATGAGTGGGGATGGCGAATTCCTTTCGCGATGGGCGCTGTACTGGCGGTCGTCGCACTCTGGTTGCGTCGTCAGTTGGATGAAACCTCGCAAAAAGAGGTCCGGGCGCTGAAGGAGGCGGGGTCGTTTAAAGGGCTGTGGCGTAACCGCAAAGCTTTCCTGATGGTTCTCGGGTTCACCGCGGGCGGTTCTCTCAGCTTTTACACCTTCACCACCTACATGCAAAAATATCTGGTGAACACCACGGGCATGCACGCCAATGTCGCCAGCGCTATCATGACCGCCGCGTTGTTCGTCTTTATGCTGATTCAGCCACTTATTGGCGCGCTCTCCGATAAAATAGGGCGTCGCACATCAATGCTGATCTTTGGCGGCATGTCCGCGTTATGTACTGTTCCCATTTTAACTGCGCTTCAGCACGTTTCCTCACCGTATGCCGCCTTTGGTCTGGTCATGCTGGCGATGGTCATTGTCAGTTTTTACACATCGATCAGTGGGATCCTGAAGGCTGAGATGTTCCCGGCACAGGTACGCGCTTTGGGGGTAGGGCTTTCTTATGCGGTCGCCAATGCGCTGTTCGGTGGCTCTGCGGAGTACGTCGCGCTGTCGCTTAAATCATGGGGAACGGAAACAACCTTCTTCTGGTACGTGACGGTGATGGGGGCACTGGCCTTTATTGTCTCCCTGATGCTGCATCGAAAGGGTAAAGGTATTCGTCTCTAATAGCGTGCCATCTGCCATACGGCATAGCCGGTCGTGGCACCGGCTACGTCCCAGGCAAAGTCTTTCCAGCTCCAGCCGCTCCCCGCGGGGCGGCTATCCCACAGTTCTTTTGAAGCCCCAAGGCTTACAGAGAACATCAGGCCGATTGCCGCACTACGATCCCGACTGTACCCCTGATGTTGTGCATACTCATTACCGGCAGCGGACAACATCGCGGAGGCGAGAAAGTGTTGCGCTTTATCCTGCCCGGACCACCTATCGTTAGCCATATGGCTACAGCCACTGAGAAAGAGAGCACTCAGCAAGAGAAGAATACGCATTAGCGGACTCCAAAAAAAAGCCCTGTCGCTGACAGGGCCTGGACATCACAGAATACGGCTGATAAGTCTGTCAATACGGATTCGACGCAGGCGACGAATAAGCTTGCGGACTTTCACCGGGTAATCGGCAATGCTCTGCAGTTCGCGGTAATGCTGAACCACAGTGGTATGCGTGCGAATAAGCTCGAGCTCACGTTCACGACTGGTCGCTAACTCATGATTCGGGTCATGGATCAGGATGGCATTTTCCAGATCCAGACGCCAGGCGCGAGGGTTCAGGTTATTGCCCGTAAGCAGCATCCATTCATCGTCGACCCACATCCCTTTCAGATGATAACTGTTGTCTTCATCTTTCCACAGACGCACGACAAGCTGGTCAGTGTTAACGTAATACTGTAAACGGCTCAGGAAACGGCGCAGGTTAATCTCATAGAGATAAGGGAGGGCACCGATAATCTTGAACGGTTGATCTTCAGGAATAAAGAAGTCGTTAGCCGTTTTGTCACCGACGATAATTTCAACTTTTTTACCATCACGCAGCAGCTGAATGATATTACGCACCAGCACGGCGGGAAGGTTGAAGTAAGGGGTGCAGATGATGAGTTTCTGCTCAGCACACGGCATCAGGTGGAAAATCGTTTTGTTCAGCAGGCTTGATTTGCCTAACCCCACCAGCGGTGTAACGGATAGCTCTTCGTTATTGGCATCGCCCTGGAAATGGTAGACCGCATCACGCAGTTCCTGGCGGAACGCGCGGATATCATTTTTAATTTCCGGGCTTTTAGGACGGTGTGGATCGTCAAGACGATTTACGCCGCGACCCTGTACTAAGTTCTTATCAACCCAGTTAAACATGATATCCGCCATCTGTGGATTACGAACCAGATGGTAACGGTCATATCGATATTTATCGAGCTGATGGAGGTAAACATCATTCAGGCTCGCGCCGCTGTACAGCACGCTATCATCAATGATGAACCCTTTGAAATGAAGGACGCCGAGCGCTTCTCGGGTATTTACAGGTACGCCGTAAACGGGCACATCGACGCCAGGATTTTCCTGCGCCGTGCGGCAATACCAGTCAGCATTGGTGTTTGAAGCAGCAGCGCCTATACGGCCACGCTGAGCGCGGTGCCAGTCGACCAGCACGCGAACATCCAGTTCCGGACGTTGACGCTTGGCTTCATAGAGCGCATTTAATATCGCGCGCCCACCTTCATCTTGTTCAAGATACAGGGCCACAATGCAAATGCGACGCGTAGCGCCGGCAATCTTTTCCAGAAGCGTCTCCCGAAAATGAGCGGGAGCGTAAAAGAACTCTACATCATCAACTGACTGAGAAATCTTCGGTAGTTGAGCAAGGTGTTGTTGATGTTTATTACGCTTAAATTTTGACAACATCACAGTGCGTTTCTTCTCTGTTCATTGAAGGGTTGTCTGTACCATGCAAACAACATAAGCGGACAATGATACCACCAGTCCCGTCCAAAGTGGGTAACATTTCCAGTAGCTTACTCGGCTTTATCCGCTGATATCAGGCTCAGGGATAAGGCCACAATACCTTCGTCCAGCTGAATATCAACGTCAAATCCAAGTTTTCGCGCCAGGGTCACCATACCGCGATTGTTAGGCATAGTAATGCCATTGAGGCGTAACAATCCGTGATCTCGCGTATAACTGATGAGTTTTTCCAGCAGCCGTCGCCCCAGACCCAACCCTTTCAGATCGGAGCGCACCAGCACAGCAAACTCCGCATCAACATTATCCGGGTCGGAAATAGCACGCGTAACGCCGAGGATCTCATCGCCCTTATCGGAACGACGAACGGCGACAAATGCCATTTCTCGATCGTAGTCGATCTGGGTCATATTGGCTAAATCATCGTGGGTAAATTCGTTGATTTCGCTAAAATAGCGATAGTAAAGATCCTCTTTCGTTACCTGAGAGATGAACGTGCGCAGCTGCGGTTCATCTTCCGGCAGGATAGGGCGGAACAACGCGCGCTCCCCGTTTTTCATCTCCACCCACTCCTCCAGCTGCAGAGGATACGGGCGGATCGCTAGGCGGCTCTCTCTGTCACCCTCGAAAGGCGCGATATCCAGCGTGACGTCCAGAGCCGTAAACTCACTGCCGGAGGCGAGCAGCGGGTGGATGTCCAGCCGCTGGATCTCCGCGCAATCAACAATCAGGTTAGACACCTGCACCAGGAACTGACTCAACCCGGCAATATCAAGAGGGCGCAGCGCGCTTCGGCCCCGTATTTTTTTGCTTTTGATGGCCTGAATGATCAGATAGCGCGCCAGGTTCATGTTCAGTGGTGGCAAAGCCACGACCGCCTGCTCCTCAGGACGCCACTCGACGCCGCCTTCCCCCAGCATGATAAGCGGGCCAAAGACAGGATCGTATTCAACCACCACGCGCAGCTCCTGAGCGCCCGCGCGATTAGCCATGCTTTGCACCAGCAGCCCGTGGATCCGCGCCTGAGGCCAGGCCATTTTGACCCGGTCGAATATGGCATCAGCGGCTTGCTGTACCTCGGTCGCAGTCCGCAGGTATAACATCACTCCCTGGACATCAGACTTATGCGGGATATCCGGTGAGCGAAGCTTGAGGGCAACGGGATAGCCAATCTGTTCGGCAATATGCACGGCTTCGGCGCTGTCGCCGGCAATCCAGGTGGGCAGGGTTTGCATCCCGTAACTGCCCAGAATCGGCTGCACTTCGTGCGTATCAAGCGAGGTGGCTCCCTCTTCGATAGCCTGCTGTAAAAGCCGATGAACATCGGCGGTGTTCGCCGTCAGGTTACCCGGTAAAGCCGGGGTTTCACGGAGCTGCTTCTGGTTGCGGCGATACTCCACCATATGCATAAACGCCGTAATCGTGCCTTCCGGAGTGCGGTAGGTGGGCAGACCGGCTTCACTGAACAGGCGTCGTGCCTCCTGGGAAGAGAACTCACCGCACCAGTTGGTCAGCAGGGTGACATATTTTCCACGAGGATGGTTCCGGACGGCGTCAATCAGTGCGCGCGCGCTTTCACTCCCGGGAGCGACCGCGCTGGGGGAGTGAATAATCATCAGCGCGTCGAAATCCTGGCTATCCAGTAAAAGGGAGATCGCCCTGATATAGTGATCGCTACTTGCGTCATCGCGCAAATCGAGGGGATTGCCTGGGCTAACGCTTGCCGGCAGCGCCTCTTTCAGGCGTTGTAGCGTCTCCTCACCCAGGGTGGCCAGCTTGCCATTGCGCAGCCACAGTTCATCCAGTGCAAGTGCGGCAGGAGCCGCGCCATTACTGACAATCATTAACTTCTCACCGCGTAATGGACGCATATGGCTTAACGTCTCGACGGCGGAAAAAAGCTCGTGTGTATCCTGAACCCGTAACAAACCTGCGCGTTGAATCGCGGCATCCCAGGCGGGATCCATGCCGGAATGCGACTGCAGCAGACGCTGGGCGGCGGGGCTACGCCCGCTTTTGATCACCAGAATCGGTTTGTTACGGGACGCGCTACGGGAAGCTGACACAAAACGACGGGCGTCGCTCAGGTGCTCAAGATAAAGAAGAATGGCGCTGGTTTTGCTGTCTCGAGCCAGAAAATCGAGCAGTTCATCAACGTCGATGTCCAGGCTGTCACCCAGAGCAATGAAGTAGGAAAACCCCATCTCACGCTGTTGCGCCCAGTCGAGGATCGTGTTCGATACCGCAGCCGATTGCGAAATGAAAGCGAGTTTGCCTTTGCGGATAGGGACCGGGGAGAAGCTGGCATTCAGCCCTTGCCACGGGGCGAGCAGGCCCAGACTGTTTGGCCCAAGAATGCGCATCTGGTAGCGACTGGCGCATGCCAGAAGCTCCGGCTGCTGTTCGGGCGGAGACGAGAGAATAATGCAGGTTTTACATCCTTTCCTGCCGAGCGACTCCAGCAGGGCTGGATTACGTTTCGCATTTGTACACAGGATGGCAAGGTCCGGTATGAAAGGCAGGCTCTGCACGTCCGGCCATGCCAGCACCCCCTGAACAGCCTTATAGGCAGGCGTCACGGGCATGACGGGGCCATTAAATCCGCCGGCCAGCAGGTTACGCATCATCAGATAGCCTGCGCGATCCGGTTTCATTGATGCGCCGATAACGGCAATGGATTTAGGACGAAGTAGCGCTTCTAACCCTCGCTGGCTCATGCAGGCCTCCTGTGAATGCAAGCGACCTGATGATTTTAAACGTTTTCTGTCTCAGTTGCTGTGACGCTGCCCTTATGAACGGTTTTTCCTGCCAGGTAACGTTCACGAAAGCGGGAGAAATGGCTCCCCAGCGCACCTGCCGCGACGGTATCTCCCGCTAAATCCAGAAGGGCAATCGCCACTTCAGCGGTACAGTACTGCCCGTCAGCATGCGCTTCTCGCAGGCGGTAGGCCGAGACGCGGGAAAGGTCGACCGAAATTACCGGCAATGAATCGAGATAAGGACTTTTGCGGAACATTTTTCGCGCTTCGGTCCAGGTTCCGTCCAGCATAATAAACAGCGGCGGTTTACCAGATGGCGGTGCCGAAAGCACCTGGCGATCTTCGCCAGCATACGAGGCCGGAAATACGACCATTGGCTGATAGTCCGGGTTTGCCACTAAGTCGAGCAGGGCCTGCGGAGGTTCCGTGCGTGACCATTGAAATGCCGCGGTATCCGGCAGAATGTCGGCAATAAGGCGTCCGGTATTGCTGGGTTTCATTGGTTCGGTATCGAACATGACCAGGCAAAAACGACTCTTCGCCGTGCTCGGCGCAAGGGTCTCGCACAGACAAACTTTTAGCGGCAGCAGACAACGCTGACAGCGGCGAACACGATTGCCGCGGGCAAGAAAAGGGCGAGTCGCGCGGGCCAGGCGTGCGGCGCGCAGTTGAAGAACAGCGTTATCAGTCATGGGCGAAGTGCAGGAAAAAACCTATTTTCGCAGAGGAAGGAACGGGGCACAAGATGCGCCCCGTTAATGTTACAGCGATTCGTTTAACCAGCTATCAAACGGTGCTTTAGGAACAGCACCGTTAAGCATGTCGATCACTTCACCATTTTTGAAAATCATGATGGTTGGGATGCTGCGAATGCGAAAGCGTGCGCTCAGCTCACGTTCTGCTTCGGTATTGACCTTAACAAAACGCATTTTGCCGCTGCGTTCTTCGGCAACATCCTCGAAGACAGGCGCGAAGCTACGGCACGGACCACACCACGGTGCCCAAAAATCGACAACCACCGGAAGATCGTCCTTGAGGAGTTTGTCCAGCGTAGCACCCGTAGCGTTGATAACATCGCCATCAAACAGTTCATGGCCACAACGCCCGCATTTCGCACCATCTTCAATCCGATCGTCCGGAATGCGATTAAGAGCCTGACAGTTGGCACATACGGTATTCATAACTAACCTCTGATAGAGCCGTGGGACAGCGGCAGAATGCCGATAATGTTTCTAATATGTTACATATTATCATTCAGCCTGTTTGAAACGACAATGCGTTTTATTCAATGAGAACAATAGTCACAGGCTTTTGTACGAATTTATGGCTATGAGCTTGCACATCGGGTAATCTGCGCGCTTCGCGCAGCGCTGGTGGAGAAAAGCATGAACGACGAAATGAAAAACAAAAGCGGCAAGGTCAAAGTGATGTATGTCCGCAGTGATGATGACTCTGATAAACGCACCCAAAATCCGCGTACCGGAAAAGGTGGCGGGCGTCCGGCGTCTTCTCGTGCAGACGGTGGCCGTCGCCCCGCCCGCGATGACAGAAATAACCGCAATGATGACCGCAAACGTGATGACCGCAAGCGTGACGATCGCAAACGCGATGATTTCTCGCGCGAGGGTTCATCCCCCTGGCGTACCGTTTCTCGCGCCCCTGGTGATGAGGCGCCTGAAAAAGCCGATCACGGCGGCATCAGCGGGAAAAGCTTTATTGACCCGGAAGTGCTGCGCCGTCAGCGTGCAGAAGAGACCCGAGTCTATGGCGAGAACGCCTGCCAGGCGCTGTTCCAGAGCCGTCCTGAGTGCATCGTTCGCGCATGGTTTATCCAGAGCGTAACCCCGCGCTTTAAAGAAGCGCTGCGCTGGATGGCGGCAAACCGTAAAGCCTACCATGTGGTGGATGACGCTGAGCTGACGAAAGCATCAGGCACTGAACACCACGGTGGCGTGTGCTTCCTGATCAAAAAACGTAACGGGACTACCGTACAGCAGTGGGTTAGCCAGGCGGAAGCCGATGACTGCGTGCTGGCGCTTGAAGATGTGGGCAACCCGCATAATCTGGGTGCAATGATGCGTAGCTGCGCGCACTTTGGCGTGAAAGGCGTGCTGTTACAGGATGCCGCGCTGCTGGAATCGGGTGCCGCGATCCGTACCGCAGAGGGCGGGGCAGAGCATGTTCAGCCGATCACCGGCGACAGCGTTCTGGATGCTATTGAGCAGTTCCGTAATGCGGGATATGCCATCGTCACAACCTCCAGCCATGCCGCTACGCCGCTGTTTAAAGCGACACTGCCGCGTAAAATGGTGCTGGTGCTGGGTCAGGAGCGTGATGGCCTGTCGGATGCTGCGCTTTCCAGCGCGGATCTGAGCGTCTCTATCGACGGTACAGGCAATGTTGAAAGTCTGAACGTTTCCGTTGCGACTGGCGTACTGCTGGCGGAATGGTGGCGTCAGAATAAAGCATAAGACTGTGCATCGGGTGTGCCCGCTAAAACGGGCACATCCGCTGCGTTACTCACTCTCAGCCGGTAACACTGGCATCCAGTCAATTGGCGTTTCGCCACGTTTTTCCAGCCACTCGTTCGCCAGAACAAAATGATTACAACCAAAGAAACCGCGATGCGCTGACAGCGGTGACGGATGCGGTGCCTTCAGGACATGATGACGCTGCCTGTCGATAATCGCCCCTTTCTTCTGCGCGTGGGAACCCCACAGTAAAAACACCACCCCTTCACGATGCTCGTTGATAAGGCTGATGACTTTATCGGTAAAGGTTTCCCAGCCCAGGCTGGCGTGAGAATGTGCCTGACCGGCACGTACGGTGAGTACCGTATTCAGTAACAGCACGCCCTGGCGCGCCCAGCTTTCCAGATAACCATGCGTGGGCCGGGTAAACCCGGGCACGGTCTTTTCGAGTTCTTTGTACATGTTCAGAAGCGAAGGGGGGATAGCAACCCCAGGGCGTACAGAGAAAGCAAGCCCGTGAGCCTGTCCCGGTCCGTGGTAAGGATCCTGACCGAGGATAACCACTTTCACATCGCTGAGTTCGGTATAGCGAAACGCGTTGAAAACATCTTTTTGTGGCGGATAAATCGTCTGGCCAGACTGCCGCTCTGCCGCAACGGTGCTGAGGGTGTTAATAAAATAGGGCTGCTGTTTCTCTTCTGCCAGCACATCGTGCCAGGTCAACGGTGTCGTCATCTCGCTCTCCTGCGAATCACATTCTGCGCCTAGCTTAACCGCTAAAACCCGGGGTGCAAAATCCCAGGCATAAAATCACCGTAAGTCATTCAATTTATTTTGAGTAGATGCGAAAGGAGTTGAGCTGGCAAAGCAATGAAATTGATCTGGAACAATAAAATCAAACCACACTCTTTGTGTGGTTGGTGTTTTTGTTGATTTAAATCAATAAATGACCGGGGTGCGAGTGATATATATACACACAAGAAACAATGGTTTTACCAATTGGCCGCGCGAGGCCGACACCAGTTAATGTAGCCTAAGGGAGGCAACACATGATTACAGGTATCCAGATTACTAAAGCTGCAAATGACGACCTGCTCAACTCTTTCTGGCTGCTGGACAGCGAGAAAAATGAAGCGCGCTGTGTAGTAGCGAAAGCGGGTTTTGCTGAAGATGAAATCGTTCCGGTGAACAAACTGGGCGAAATCGAATACCGTGAAATCCCAATGGAAGTAAAACCGGAAGTGCGCGTTGAAGGTGGTCAGCACCTGAACGTGAACGTGCTGCGTCGTGAAACGCTGGAAGATGCGGTTAAGCACCCGGAAAAATACCCACAGCTGACCATTCGTGTATCGGGTTATGCAGTACGTTTTAACTCTCTGACCCCGGAACAGCAGCGCGACGTTATTGCGCGTACCTTTACTGAAAGCCTGTAAGGTTTCAGTCTCGGGGGTGGAATAAAAAAGCCGGGGTTTTCCCCGGCTTTTTTTTACTCTTCAGTTTTCGTCTCTGGTGCGGCAGAGCTTGGTTTACGGCGCTTACCAATATTCTTGGTATCGCGGTGGCGCTGCTTCACGCGCGGCTTCTCTTTTTCTTTCTCTTTTTTCTCAGCACGTTTTGCGAGCGCTTTTTTAGACGGTTTGCCCGTCATTTTTTCACTCGGTGCACGTGTGGTCGGACGAAGCTCATCAATAACGCGTGCTTTCAGTGGCTCATCGACGTAGCGGCCAATTTTCTGCAGCAGCAGGTAGTCATGCGCTTCGACCAGAGAGATCGCGATACCTTTGCGTCCGGCACGGCCGGTACGGCCAATGCGGTGCAGATAGGTGTCGCCGCTGCGTGGCATATCGAAGTTAATGACGTGACTGACGTCCGGTATGTCGATCCCGCGTGCAGCAACGTCTGTTGCGACCAGCACGTTTACGCGACCATCAGTCAGACGTTTAATCCCTTCGGTACGCTTAACCTGCGCCATCTCGCCTTCGAGATAGCAGTTATTGATTCCGGCATTACGCAGCATTTCAGCCAGTTCATGCACACGCTCGCGCTTACGCACAAAGACGATGGTACGGGTGGCATCGTCCTGCTTCAGCAGGTGCTTAAGTAATTCAACCTTGTGTTCAAGGTTATCTGCACGGTAATACCACTGGTGGATCTTCTTGCGCTCGCGCGTGGACGGCGTCGCGGAAACTTCCACCGGATCTTCAAGCAGGCGCTCTGCGAAGTCTTTGATCGCGTCCCCTTCAAGGGTGGCAGAGAACAGCATCGTCTGGTTACGCCAGCGTGTCTCACCCGCGATATGTTCGATATCCTGCGCGAAGCCCATGTCCAGCATGCGGTCAGCTTCATCCAGAATCAGTGTTTCTACCGCGCGGCAGTCGAAGTTCTCTTCTTTAATGTACTGCAGCAGGCGACCGGTCGTCGCAACGACGATGTCCTGGTTTTCGCTGAACACTTCGGCGTGGTTCATATACGCAACGCCGCCAGTGATCGTGGCGATATCCAGATGGGTATTGGCCGCCAGCTCGCGGGCGTGATCGGCAACCTGCATCGCCAGCTCGCGCGTCGGCGTCAGGATCAAAATACGCGGCGGGCCTGATTTTTTACGTGGAAAATCGAGCAGATGCTGCAACACAGGCAGCAAGTAAGCTGCTGTCTTCCCCGTGCCGGTTGGCGCAGAACCGAGCACATCGCGGCCCTCAAGCGCAGGCGGAATGGCCGCTGCCTGAATGGCGGTCGGGCGTGTAAAGCCTTTGCTCTCAAGTGCATTGAGCAGGCTTTCATCGAGTTCAAGTTCGGAAAAAGTCGTTACAGTCATGTTCTACCTCTGTGTGGGGCGCTGATTATAGACGTTACGGCTGTAATCTTCATCTGTTTGTATGGATATCGCTTTGCGGCCACTTCGCTTTCCCCTATGCTACTCCAGTTTCACTTAGAAGGTTGCCCTGACATGTCTCAACTCAAAGCGCAGTTGCGCCGCGATGGTTTTACGTTTAAACAATTTTTTGTCGCTCACGATCGCTGTGCCATGAAAGTCGGTACAGACGGTATTTTACTGGGTGCCTGGGCACCTGTCGCAGGTGTAAAGCGTATTCTGGATATTGGGACGGGCAGCGGGCTGTTGGCGCTGATGCTGGCGCAACGTACCGAAGCGCATGTCACCATAGATGCGGTGGAGCTGGATGCGCAGGCGGCAGAGCAGGCGAGTGAAAATGCGGCTGAATCTCGGTGGGCCGCCCGGATTAACGTTGAATGTGCAGATGTGCTCGACTGGACGCCGGAGCAAACCGCGCGTTACGACCTGATTGTCAGCAATCCTCCCTACTACGCGCCCGGTGTTGAGTGCGGAACGCCTGAGCGTGAACAGGCCCGTTATACCGGCTCCCTCGACCATAAGGCGCTGCTGATCAGTGCCGCAGAGCTTATTTCAGAAGAGGGGTTTTTCTGCGTGGTTCTGCCAGAAAGCACCGGCAATGCGTTTATTGGCATAGCGCAAGAGATTGGCTGGAAATTACGTTTACGCACCGATATTGCAGATACCGAAGGGCGATTGCCGCACCGTGTGCTGCTGGCGCTCTCACCCAAAGAAGGTGAATGCTTTAACGACCGAATGGTGATCCGTGGGCCAGACCAGCGTTATTCCGAAGATTACACCGCTCTGACCCAGGCGTTTTATCTGTTTATGTGAACCTGCGGGGAGAGGATCGACGGCCCGGACTCGGCCAGCTGATCGGGGTAGTCGAGGGTATAGTGCAAACCGCGGCTCTCTTTGCGCATCATCGCGCAGCGAACAATCAATTCGGCAACCTGAACCAGATTGCGCAGCTCCAGCAGATTATTGGATACGCGGAAATTGGCATAATATTCATCGATTTCCTGCTGCAGCATCGTGATACGGCGTAATGCGCGTTCAAGACGTTTCGTGGTCCGCACAATCCCGACGTAGTCCCACATAAACAGCCGCAGTTCGTGCCAGTTATGCTGAATAACGACCAGCTCATCCGGGTTCTCCACGCGGCTTTCATCCCAGGCAGGCAGATTTTCTGTCTGACGGGCGTAAGGCATGCGCTTCGTGATATCTTCCGCGGCAGACCAGCCGTAAACCAGACACTCCAGCAGTGAGTTCGACGCCATCCGGTTCGCGCCATGAAGCCCGGTATAACTTACTTCACCGATAGCATACAGGCCATCCACGTCGGTGCGACCGTGATCGTCAACCATTACGCCCCCGCAGGTATAGTGGGCGGCAGGCACGATAGGCACCGAATCGCGGGTTAAATCAATCCCCAGACCCAGCAGCTTTTCGTAGATCATCGGGAAATGCTGGCGGATAAACTCTGCCGGCTTATGGCTGATGTCCAGATACATGCAGTCCACGCCAAGACGCTTCATTTCATGGTCGATGGCGCGGGCAACGATATCGCGCGGTGCCAGCTCGCCCCTGGGGTCAAAGTCCGGCATAAAGCGGGAGCCGTCAGGACGTTTCAGGTATGCGCCTTCACCGCGCAGGGCTTCCGTCAGCAGGAAATTACGCGCCTGAGGATGGAACAGGGCGGTCGGGTGAAACTGGTTGAATTCAAGGTTTGCCACGCGACAACCGGCGCGCCAGGCCATGGCGATCCCGTCTCCGGAGGCAATATCGGGGTTGGTGGTATACTGATACACTTTGGATGCACCGCCAGTCGCCAGTACCACGGCCTTCGCCTGACAGGTCTCAACCTTTTCTTTATTGCGATTCCAGACCCAGGCGCCCACGACACGACGCGTACCCGGAAGGCCAATCTTGTCGGAAATAATCAGGTCAACGGCATTGCTGCGCTCAAGGACCCGAATGTTAGGATGGCTGAGGGCTTTGCTGACCAGCGTGGTTTCGACTTCTTTACCGGTAGCGTCTGCGGCATGCAGGATACGGCGGTGGCTATGCCCGCCTTCGCGGGTCAGGTGGTAACTCTCTACACCGTTTGGCTGCACCTGTGTATCAAATAATACGCCCTGATCGATCAACCACTGCACGCAATGACGGGCATTACTGGCCACAAACTCTGCGGCATGTGCATCCACGATCCCAGCCCCGGCAATCAGCGTATCGTCGACATGCGAGGCAATGCTGTCTGTCTCATCAAACACGGCGGCAATACCGCCCTGGGCATAAAACGTAGAACCTTCACTTATCGGCCCTTTGCTCAGAACGATAACGCTCTGATGTTCGGCCAGACGCAGTGCCAGGGAGAGACCGGCAGCGCCGCTACCGATGATCAGTACATCACAATGCAGTTCAGGTGTTGTGTTCATGATTTTTGTTTAATTTACTAAACAGTGTTTGGTCAGAATAGCATCCGAATGCGAGATATCGCACGTTTTTTTTGATGTGAGTTGTAACCGCTAAACTCGAAGCGGAGGATTAAAACCACGTAAAAGAAAGAAAATATTTTGCGAAGCAGATCGTTAGCGTCAGATTTTGTGGTGAAATAAAGACTGGGTTGCGTTACTCTTCTGGCGGGAAAAGAGATGTTTCTTGTCATAAAGTGGTGCGTATCGTGAACAGACTTATAATGAGAGAAAATGAACAGTCTGCGGCGCGATGAACAAAAACAAAGGCGTTACGGAACTTATTGAAGATCATACACTCTAATTCTGTGCTTGCTCAAAGTGCGGTTTTTTAAGAGTGGCGTTTCGATAACGCGTGGAATTTAGGTTTGGGGAGACATTACCTCGGATGAGCGAGCAGTTAACGGACCAGGTCCTGGTTGAACGGGTCCAGAAGGGAGATCAGAAAGCCTTTAACTTACTGGTGGTGCGCTACCAGCATAAGGTGGCGAGCCTGGTTTCCCGCTATGTACCGTCAGGCGATGTGCCTGATGTAGTACAAGAGTCTTTTATTAAGGCCTATCGCGCGCTGGATTCATTCCGGGGAGATAGTGCTTTTTATACCTGGCTGTACCGTATTGCGGTCAATACGGCAAAGAATTATCTGGTCGCTCAGGGCCGCCGTCCGCCTTCAAGTGATGTGGACGCAATCGACGCCGAAAACTTCGAAAGTGGCGGTGCGCTGAAAGAAATTTCGAACCCTGAGAACTTAATGTTGTCAGAAGAACTGAGACAAATCGTTTTTCGCACGATCGAGTCGCTCCCGGAAGATTTACGCATGGCAATTACGTTACGGGAGTTGGATGGTCTGAGCTATGAAGAGATAGCCGCCATCATGGATTGTCCGGTCGGCACGGTACGTTCACGTATTTTCCGTGCGCGAGAAGCAATTGATAATAAAGTTCAACCGCTTATCAGGCGTTGACGATAGCGGGATACTGGAAAAGGTATTAGGCATGCAGAAAGAAAAACTTTCCGCTTTAATGGATGGTGAAACGCTGGATAGTGAGCTGCTCAACGAGCTGTCTCATTCTCCCGAAATGCAAGAGACCTGGGAGAGTTACCATCTCATCCGTGACACCCTTCGCGGTGACACCGGCGAGGTTCTCCATTTCGATATCTCAGCTCGCGTGATGGCGGCCATTGAAAATGAGCCTGTCCGTCAGACCACTCCGCTGATTCCTGAAGCTCAACCTGCGCCTCACCAGTGGCAGAAAATGCCGTTCTGGCACAAGGTGCGTCCGTGGGCCAGCCAGCTCACCCAAATGGGTGTGGCTGCATGCGTATCGCTTGCAGTTATCGTTGGCGTCCAGCACTATAATACTCAGTCTGAAACTAATCAGCAGCCAGAAGCGCCAGTGTTCAACACACTGCCGATGATGGGCAAAGCCAGCCCGGTAAGTTTGGGTGTTCCGGCTGATGCATCCGCCAGCGGCGGCCAGCAACAGCAGGTTCAGGAGCAACGCCGTCGCATTAATGCGATGTTGCAGGATTACGAGTTGCAGCGTCGTCTGCACTCTGAACAGCTTCAGTTTGAGCAGGCACAAACCCAGCAAGCGGCTGTGCAGGTGCCCGGAAACCAAACTTTAGGAACGCAATCGCAGTAATGAAGCAACTTTGGTTCGCCATGTCTCTGATGGCGGGTAGCCTGTTCTTCTCTGCCAACGCCTCGGCTGATGTTTCATCCGGGGCGTTGTTGCAGCAAATGAATCTGGCCAGCCAGTCACTCAATTACGAGTTGGCATTTATCAGTATCAATAAGCAGGGCGTCGAGTCGTTACGATACCGCCATGCCCGTCTTGATAACCAGCCGCTCGCCCAGCTTTTACAGATGGATGGCCCGCGTCGGGAAGTTGTCCAGCGTGGTAACGAAATCAGTTATTTCGAACCCGGTCTGGAGCCTTTCACGCTGAATGGCGATTATATCGTCGATTCTCTGCCATCGCTTATCTACACCGACTTCAAACGTCTTGCGCCTTACTATGATTTCATTTCAGTAGGGCGTACGCGCATTGCGGACAGACTGTGTGAGGTGATCCGCGTTGTTGCCCGTGACGGAACGCGCTACAGCTATATCGTCTGGATTGACGCCGAAACCAAGCTGCCAATGCGTGTAGACCTGCTTGACCGTGATGGTGAAACGCTGGAGCAGTTCCGCGTTATCTCCTTTAGCGTGAACAATCAGGTGGGTAATAGCATGCAGAATCTGGCGAAAGCCAGCCTGCCGCCGCTGCTTTCGGTACCGGCGGGTGATTCCGTCAACTTCAACTGGGTTCCTTCCTGGATCCCGCAAGGGTTTAGCGAAGTCTCCAGCAGCCGTCGACAATTGCCAACCATTGAAACACCGGTTGAATCGCGTCTTTATTCCGATGGTTTGTTCAGTTTCTCGGTGAACATAAACCGCGCATCGGCAAACAGTTCTGAACAAATGCTTCGTACCGGACGCAGGACGGTCAGCACCACGGTTCGCGATAACGCAGAGATCACCATTGTGGGTGAATTACCGCCACAAACGGCGAAGCGTATTTCCGACAGCATTAAATTCAGGGCTGCACAATGATTAAAGAGTGGGCTACGGTCGTATCGTGGCAGAATGGCATTGCGCTGGTGAGCTGTGATGTTAAGGCCTTATGCAATAGCTGTGCTTCCAGAGCCGGTTGCGGTAGCCGCGTGCTGAACAAGCTCGGGCCGCAAAACTCGCATACCATTTCCGTGCCAAGCGATCGGCCGCTGATGGTGGGGCAAAAGGTGGAGCTGGGAATTGCAGAAGGTAGCCTGCTCACGTCCGCCATGCTGGTTTATCTCTCTCCGCTGGTGGGGCTGTTTGTTATGGGCGGCGTATTCCAGATGCTGTTTGATACCGATGTGGCCGCCATGTGTGGTGCGGTATTGGGCGGCGTAGGGGGATTCTGGCTGGCCAAAGCTCTCTCCCCGAAGCTTGCCGCACGCGAAGAGTGGCAGCCTGTTATTCTCAGCGTTGGGCTGGCACCCGACCAGCTTCGTGTTGAGACGCTCTCTTCTGAGGCCCGGTGATCCATCGGGCTTTGTCCTTTTTTACGTCCTAAAACAGAAAACGTCATTTCTTCACGCTATACCTGGCGCTAAGTACATTTCCAGGTAACGGGGATGTAGTGTAGAATGCGGCGTTTTCGCACTGAAAAACGTCAGGCTAAGAACAGCGGCCTCCAGGAATTCGTAAGGCATAATTATTTAACTATATGAAGAACATACGTAACTTTTCGATCATTGCTCACATTGACCACGGTAAGTCGACGCTGTCTGACCGTATTATCCAGATTTGCGGTGGCCTGTCTGATCGTGAAATGGAAGCCCAGGTTCTGGACTCCATGGACCTGGAACGCGAACGCGGTATCACCATCAAAGCGCAGAGCGTTACGCTTGATTACAAAGCGGCTGATGGCGAAATCTATCAGCTGAACTTTATCGACACCCCAGGCCACGTTGACTTCTCCTATGAAGTTTCACGCTCGCTGGCGGCCTGTGAAGGCGCGCTGCTGGTTGTGGATGCCGGGCAGGGCGTTGAAGCCCAGACTCTGGCAAACTGCTACACCGCGATGGAAATGGATCTCGAGGTTGTGCCGGTTCTGAACAAAATTGACCTGCCAGCTGCCGATCCTGAGCGCGTAGCGGAAGAGATTGAAGATATTGTCGGCATCGACGCGACCGATGCGGTGCGCTGCTCCGCTAAAACGGGCGTGGGCGTGACCGACGTGCTGGAACGCCTGGTGCGTGATATCCCGGCACCAGAAGGTGACCCGGATGCCCCGCTGCAGGCGCTGATCATCGACTCCTGGTTTGATAACTACCTGGGCGTTGTCTCACTGGTGCGTATTAAAAACGGCACCATGCGTAAAGGCGACAAAATCAAGGTAATGAGTACTGGCCAGGTTTACAACGCTGACCGTCTGGGTATCTTCACGCCAAAACAGGTTGACCGTACCGAGCTGAAATGTGGCGAAGTAGGCTGGCTGGTCTGCGCCATTAAAGACATCCTCGGCGCGCCAGTGGGTGATACCCTGACCGGTGCACGTAACCCGGCAGACAAAGCGCTGCCAGGCTTTAAAAAGGTTAAACCGCAGGTTTACGCGGGTCTGTTCCCGGTCAGCTCTGACGACTATGAAAACTTCCGTGATGCGCTCGGTAAGCTGAGCCTCAACGATGCTTCCCTGTTCTATGAACCAGAAAGTTCCACGGCGCTGGGCTTCGGCTTCCGCTGCGGCTTCCTTGGTCTGCTGCACATGGAGATCATCCAGGAGCGTCTGGAGCGTGAATACGATCTGGATCTGATCACCACGGCACCGACCGTTGTGTACGAAGTGCAGACCACCAACAAAGAGATCGTCTACGTCGATAGCCCGTCCAAGCTGCCGCCGCTGAACAATATCGAAGAACTGCGCGAGCCCATTGCAGAGTGTCATATGCTGCTGCCGCAGGAGTTCCTGGGTAACGTTATTACGCTGTGTATTGAGAAACGTGGCGTACAGACCAACATGGTTTACCACGGTAATCAGGTTGCGCTGACGTACGAAATCCCTATGGCGGAAGTGGTCCTCGACTTCTTCGATCGTCTGAAGTCTACCTCTCGTGGCTATGCGTCACTGGATTACAACTTCAAACGCTTCCAGGCGTCTAACATGGTGCGTGTGGACGTGCTGATCAACGGCGAGCGTGTGGATGCGCTGGCACTCATCACTCACAACGACAATGCGCCATACCGTGGCCGTGAGCTGGTTGAGAAGATGAAAGAGCTGATCCCGCGTCAGCAGTTTGATATCGCGATTCAGGCCGCCATCGGTAACCACATTATTGCCCGTTCTACTGTGAAACAGCTGCGTAAAAACGTTCTGGCTAAATGCTACGGCGGTGACGTCAGCCGTAAGAAAAAGCTGCTGCAGAAACAGAAAGAAGGTAAGAAGCGTATGAAGCAGGTCGGTAACGTCGAACTGCCGCAGGAAGCATTCCTTGCCATCCTTCATGTTGGTAAAGACGGCAAATAACCCTAAGGAGTTGGCATGGCGAACATGTTTGCCCTGATTCTGGTCATTGCTACCCTGGTGACAGGTTTGTTGTGGTGTCTGGATAAGTTTATTTTCGCCCCAAAACGCCATGAACGTCAGGCTGCCGCACAGGCAGCCACTGGCGATGGGCTGGACGCGAAAACCTTGAAGAAAGTCGGCCCGAAACCGGGCTGGCTGGAAACCGGGGCATCGGTATTTCCGGTGCTGGCGATTGTGCTGGTTGTCCGCTCGTTTATTTACGAGCCGTTCCAGATCCCGTCTGGTTCAATGATGCCAACGCTGCTGATTGGCGATTTTATTCTGGTTGAGAAGTTTGCCTACGGGATTAAAGATCCGATCTACCAGAAAACGCTGATCGAAACCGGTCATCCAAAACGTGGCGACATCGTGGTGTTTAAATACCCGGAAGATCCGCGTCTGGATTACATCAAGCGTGCAGTGGGTCTGCCGGGTGATAAAGTCACCTACGATCCGGTGGCGAAAGAAGTTACCGTTCAGCCTGGCTGCAGCTCCGGTACCGCGTGTGAAAACGCGCTGCCAATTACTTACTCAAACGTTGAGCCAAGTGATTTTGTGCAGACCTTTGCTCGCCGTAACGGCGGTGAAGCGACCAGCGGTTTCTTCCAGGTGCCCAAAGGCGAGACCAAAGAGGACGGTATTCGCCTGGTTGAACGTAAAGAGACGCTGGGTGATGTGACCCACCGTATCCTCACCGTGCCAATCGCGCAGGATCAAGTGGGGATGTACTACCGGCAGCCGGGCCAACAGCTGGCCAGCTGGATCGTACCACCGGGACACTACTTCATGATGGGTGATAACCGCGATAATTCCGCGGACAGCCGTTACTGGGGCTTTGTGCCGGAAGCGAATCTGGTAGGTAAAGCGACCGCTATCTGGATGAGTTTTGAGAAGCAGGAAGGCGAATGGCCGACCGGCGTTCGCCTGAATCGTATCGGCGGGATCCATTAATTCTCATTAAATGAACGCGTAGCCGCGTTAATTAGCGGCTACGTGAATTATTTCAGCGATAAATCTCTTTGGACTAACGACATCCCCTGTCGTTGTGTATAGAATATTCCCCCGAAGTTTAAGGTTGGCCCTGCAAGGGTGCCACGGCACACGAAACCGCGTTGGTCTTCTCAGGTCGGTTTCGTGTGCTGCATTTTTGACGCATTCATTTACTGGTATCGCATGAACCCCATCGTAATTAATCGGCTTCAACGGAAGCTGGGCTACACTTTTCATCATCAGGAGTTGTTGCAACAGGCATTAACCCACCGCAGTGCCAGCAGCAAGCATAATGAGCGCCTCGAGTTCCTGGGTGACTCTATTTTAAGTTTCGTGATCGCGAATGCGCTTTATCATCGTTTCCCACGTGTGGACGAAGGTGATATGAGCCGCATGCGCGCGACGCTGGTTCGGGGTAATACCCTGGCGGAAATCGCTCGTGAATTTGAACTGGGCGAATGTCTGCGACTTGGGCCGGGTGAACTGAAAAGCGGCGGCTTCCGTCGTGAATCTATTCTTGCCGACACGGTCGAAGCATTAATTGGTGGTGTGTTCCTGGACAGCGATATTCAGACCGTAGAAAAGCTGATCCTTAACTGGTATCAAACCCGTCTGGACGAAATCAGTCCGGGCGATAAACAAAAAGATCCGAAAACGCGTCTGCAGGAATATTTGCAGGGTCGCCACCTCCCGCTGCCATCCTATCTGGTGGTACAGGTGCGGGGCGAAGCGCACGATCAGGAATTTACCATCCATTGCCAGGTCAGTGGCCTGAGTGAACCGGTGGTCGGCACAGGTTCTAGCCGTCGTAAGGCTGAACAGGCTGCCGCCGAACAGGCGTTAAAAATGCTGGAGCTGGAATGAGCGAAGAAAAAACGTATTGCGGGTTTATTGCCATCGTCGGACGTCCGAACGTTGGCAAATCTACCCTGTTGAATAATCTGCTTGGGCAGAAAATTTCCATTACTTCCCGTAAGGCGCAGACCACGCGTCACCGCATCGTCGGTATCCACACGGAAGGCGCCTATCAGGCGATCTACGTTGATACCCCGGGCCTGCACATGGAAGAGAAGCGCGCCATCAACCGCCTGATGAACAAGGCGGCGAGCAGCTCGATTGGCGACGTAGAGCTGGTGATTTTCGTGGTGGAAGGCACCCGCTGGACGCCTGACGACGAAATGGTGCTGAACAAACTGCGCGACGGTAAAACGCCGGTGATCCTTGCGGTCAACAAAGTGGACAACGTGCAGGAAAAAGCCGATCTGCTGCCGCACCTGCAGTGGCTGGGAAGCCAGATGAACTTCCTTGATATCGTCCCGCTGTCTGCCGAGACCGGTCTGAACGTCGATACCATCGCAGGCATCGTGCGCAAACATCTGCCGGAAGCGATTCATCACTTCCCGGAAGATTACATCACCGATCGTTCTCAGCGCTTTATGGCCTCTGAGATCATCCGTGAAAAACTGATGCGTTTCCTTGGCGCGGAACTGCCGTACTCCGTAACGGTTGAGATTGAACGTTTTCAGACCAACGAACGCGGCGGCTATGACATCAACGGCCTGATCCTCGTTGAGCGCGAAGGGCAGAAGAAGATGGTGATCGGCAACAAAGGTGCCAAGATCAAAACCATCGGCATTGAAGCGCGCAGAGACATGCAGGACATGTTTGAAGCCCCGGTTCACCTTGAACTGTGGGTGAAGGTGAAATCAGGCTGGGCCGATGATGAGCGTGCATTGCGCAGCCTCGGTTACGGCGACGACGTCTAAGACTGAACATCGTGGATGGATGGCAGCGTGCCTTTGTCCTCCATAGCCGTCCGTGGAGCGAGACCAGCCTTATGCTGGACGTTTTCACGGAAGAGTCGGGCCGTGTGCGCCTTGTTGCTAAAGGCGCACGTTCCAAACGCTCCGGCCTGAAGGGCGCCTTACAGCCTTTCACTCCGCTGCTGGTACGCTTCGGCGGGCGTGGGGAAGTCAAAACCCTGCGCAGTGCCGAAGCCGTCTCTCTGGCGCTCCCCCTTTCTGGTATCACGCTGTACAGCGGTCTCTATGTCAACGAACTCATCTCACGTGTTCTGGAGCATGAGACTCGCTTCTCTGAACTTTTCTTTGATTACCTGCACTGTATCCAGGCGCTGGCCGGCGCTACCGGTACGCCCGAACCTGCCCTGCGTCGTTTTGAACTGGCGCTGCTCGGACACCTGGGCTACGGGGTCGATTTTTTGCATTGTGCAGGGAGCGGAGACGAGGTAGAGGATGCGATGACCTATCGCTACCGTGAAGAAAAAGGCTTTATCGCCAGCGTCGTGATAGATAACAGCACCTTTACCGGGCGACAGCTTAGAGCGCTGTATGCGCGTGAGTTTCCCGATCAGGATACCCTTCGCGCAGCAAAACGCTTTACCCGGATTGCGCTCAAGCCGTATCTTGGCGGCAAGCCCTTAAAGAGCCGCGAATTGTTCAGGCAGTTTATGCCGAAACGTTAACGTATCAGACCCTCGCTCCAGCCCTCTCACTGAGGGAGGCAGGGACACGAACTAAAATACCGAGGATTGTCATGGCTGAATTACTGTTAGGCGTCAACATTGATCACATCGCCACGCTGCGTAATGCACGCGGCACGGCTTATCCCGATCCGGTTCAGGCGGCGTTCATCGCTGAGCAGGCTGGCGCCGATGGCATTACCGTTCACCTGCGTGAAGACCGCCGTCATATTACCGACCGCGATGTGCGCATTCTGCGTCAGACGCTGGACACCCGCATGAACCTGGAGATGGCGGTCACGGAAGAGATGCTGACGATTGCCTGCGAGACGAAGCCGCATTTCTGCTGCCTGGTACCGGAAAAACGTCAGGAAGTGACCACCGAAGGGGGCCTGGACGTAGCGGGTCAACGCGACAAAATGCGTGATGCCTGCAAGCGTCTGGCTGAGGCGGGTATCCTGGTCTCTCTGTTCATCGACGCCGATGTAGCACAGATCAAAGCGGCTGCCGAAGTGGGCGCGCCCTATATTGAAATTCATACCGGCTGTTACGCTGATGCGAAAGACGAAACTACGCAGGCCAAAGAGCTGGAGCGTATCGCCAATGCGGCTACCTATGCCGCGAGCCTGGGGCTGAAAGTTAACGCCGGGCATGGCCTGACCTACCATAACGTCAAGGCTATTGCAGCCCTGCCAGAAATGCATGAGCTGAATATCGGCCACGCTATTATTGGCCGTGCGGTAATGAGTGGCCTGAAAGAGGCGGTCTCAGAAATGAAACGCCTGATGCTGGAAGCGCGTCAGTAATGGCTATTCTGGGCTTAGGCACCGATATCGTTGAAATAGCCCGCATTGAAGCGGTGATCGCCCGTAGCGGCGATCGCCTGGCACGACGCGTGTTGAGCGATAACGAATGGGCCATCTGGGAGACGCATCAGCAGCCGGTACGTTTTCTGGCCAAGCGCTTTGCCGTCAAAGAGGCGGCAGCCAAAGCCTTCGGCACCGGTATTCGTAACGGTCTGGCGTTTAATCAGTTTGAAGTGTTTAACGATGAGCTGGGTAAACCGCGCCTGCGTTTATGGGGTGAGGCGCAAACGCTGGCAGAGAAACTCGGCGTAAATCACATGCATGTGACGCTCGCCGATGAACGCCACTACGCCTGCGCGACGGTGATTATCGAAAGTTAAAGTTTGTCCGCGTGATGCAGCAGGACAAACTTATCCCAAAGCTGCTCTTCGCTCTCGACGTGTGCCGGATCCTTCAGGATGGTATTGGGGATTGGGCACACTTTCTGACAGGTCGGCGTTTCGTAGTGGCCGATGCATTCAGTGCAGCGGTCGCTGTTAATCTCATAAATGCTCTCGCCCATCGAAATCGCCTGGTTCGGGCATTCCGGTTCGCACATATCGCAATTGATGCATTTTTTGGTGATTAACAGCGCCATCAGGAAATTCTCAGAAACAACACAAACAGGGCGGGCATTATACGCTCATTACCTGTTCAAACCAGTTTTTTTACCAGCTCTTCACTGTGCCGGATACGCTCTGGCGCATGCTCCAGATCCTGTTGCACCAGGGCCATAAACAGCAGGTCGGTCAACATCATTTGCGCACTTGTCGAGGAGATCGCCGCGCTGCGCGTGGCCTGCTCTTCCGCGATAGTATATAAACAGCGCGTAGCCCGCTGCTGCAGCGCGTTGGGAGTAAACCCGGTGATGGCCAGAATCTTACCGCCTACGCGTAAGGCTTCATCGGTAGCCATATTGATCTCGCGGCGTTCGCCGGAATAGGAGATCGCCAGCAGCAGATCGTTAGCATCCATCGCCTGCACGGTCGCCAGCAGGGCGTGCATATCCTGCTCGACGATGGCGTTGTAACCTATTTTTGTCAGCTTCCAGCCAAAGTTACGTGCCACCAGTCCGGACGCGCCTATCCCGGTCAAAATAATACGTCGCGCTGCACGCAGCATCGCCACGCTTTCCAGTAATTTTTCTTCGGTATTCACATCAAGGGTGGCATGCATGGCCGCGACATTCTCTTTGATGAGCTTCTCTCCCACCAGACGCATCGGGTCATCGCCACGAATCTGATTATGCACCGGCATCGACTGCGGATTGGGGTTACTCACCAGTGCTTCGCTAATCGCCAGCTTGAGAGCCGGGAAGCCTTTAAAGCCAATCTTCTGGGCAAATTTCACCACGCTCGACTGACTCACTCCGGCCTCACTCGCCAGCTGCTGCGAGCTGAGATGGCGGGCATGGTCGGGCTGAGAGAGCAGAAAATCCGCCAGCTTTTTGTCGCTTTGAGCAAAGCCTGCATAACGCTGACGAATGCGAATTAAACAGTTCATAGGTTCTCCTGGCGAAATTGTGATTGTCTGCGCAAATACGAATTTTGCTCGCCTGAATGAATTTTATATTCCATTATAGTGAGATTATTATGAATTAAAAATTCTTGAGGTACAAAAGATGAATCTTGGCTCACTTGTTTCTGAAACGCGTAACCCACAAACCATGGATCTGGATGCGCTCAGCACCCTGGAGCTGGTTAACCGTTTTAATCAACAGGATACGCTGGTCGCGCAGGCAGTGAAAGAGACATTACCGGAGGTGGCGAAAGCCGTCGATGCGGCGGCGGAAGCACTGAAGGCCGGTGGTCGCATTATCTACATGGGCGCCGGAACCAGCGGGCGTCTTGGTGTGCTGGATGCCTCTGAATGCCCGCCAACGTTTGGTGTGCCGCACGGTCTGGTGGTCGGGTTGATTGCTGGCGGCCCTGGCGCGCTGCTGAAAGCCGTGGAAGGAGCGGAAGACAACAAACAGCTCGGTGAGGATGACCTGAAGGGGCTAAATCTGACCGCTCAGGATCTGGTTGTTGGGCTGGCGGCTTCCGGGCGTACGCCGTACGTTATCGGCGGTCTGGAGTATGCCAACAAGACGGGCTGCACCACGGTGGCGATTTCCTGTAATCCTGGCTCGCCGATTGCGCAGGTCGCTGCTATCGCTATCTCTCCGGTTGTCGGCCCGGAAGCGTTAACCGGCTCTACGCGTCTGAAATCCGGCACCGCGCAAAAGCTGGTGCTCAACATGATCTCCACTGGCGCGATGGTGAAGTTTGGCAAGGTTTATCAGAACCTGATGGTGGATATGCAAGCGACCAACGTCAAGCTGGTGGACAGAGCCTGCCGTATGGTTATGGAGGCGACGGGAGCAAGCCGCGAAGAGGCGGAAGCGGTACTGAAACAAACCGATCACGATGTTAAACCGGCCATTCTGATGATCCTGAGCGGACTGGACGCTGCGGCCGCCAGAGCAAGGCTCAATGCCCATAACGGGTTCTTACGGGCGGCATTAGAAAACTAACAGAGGCGTGTATGGACAAAACAGCAGCGCTCGCCAGCGATATCCTGCAGGGGATCGGTGGGGAAAAAAATATTCAGCGTCTGGAAAACTGCATGACGCGCGTGCGCGTCGAGGTGCATAACGACGAGCAGCTTGATGTGCCGCGTCTGAAGCAGCTTTCCGGCGTGAGTGGTTACGTTAAACAGGGGCAACAGCACCAGCTGATTGTCGGGCCGGGAAAGGCGGCGCAGGTTGTGGATGCCATGCGTGCGCTGATGGTCGGCGGCGAGAGCGTGGCGATCGATGACGTCGAACGTACGAAGGCGCAGGCAAAGGCCCGATACAAAGCCCCCATGAGCGATGCGCTGCGACAACTGGCCAACGTCTTTATTCCGCTGATCCCAGCGTTTATTGCCTCTGGCTTAATCACCGGGATCATCAATATTCTTAAGCGTCCGGATATCGTAGGGGACTTCGCGACCCAGTATCCTAATTTATTAGGCATTCTCGGTATTTTCGGCAGCGCCGTGTTTGCCATCATGAACATTCTGGTGGGGGTCAACACCGCGAAGGTCTTTGGCGGCTCGCTGGCCATGGGCGGGGTGATGGCAGGTATTCTGTCCAGCCCACAACTGGCCCAGATAACCCTGTTTGGTGACGCGCTCCAGCCTGGCCGCGGCGGGGTGATTGCCGTGCTGCTGGTGGTCATCCTGATGTGCTGGATCGAGAAGAAACTGCGCACCCTCCTGCCTGGATCAATTGAGCTGATCCTCAATCCACTGTTAACGACGTTGATCACCGGCAGCGTGGCTATTGTGGCGTTGCAACCGCTGGGGGGCTGGATCTCTGAGGCCATCGCCCATGGCGCATCGCTGGCTATCGATCGCGGCGGTCTGTTAGTGGGTGCCGTGCTGTCAGGCACCTTCTTGCCGCTGGTACTGACCGGTCTGCATCAGGGGCTGGTGCCGATCCACGTCGAGCTGGTGCAGGCGCACGGTTACAACGCGCTGCTGCCCATCCTGTCGATGGCTGGCGTGGGGCAGGTCGGGGCGGCGATTGCCGTACTGATGAAAACCCGCAACGCGCGGCTGAAAAAAGTGATCAAAGGTGCGCTGCCGGTCGGATTACTCGGAATTGGCGAGCCGCTGATTTTCGGCGTCACGCTGCCGCTGGGGAAACCGTTCCTCGGTGCTTGCCTGGGAGGGGCGGTAGGCGGAGCGCTGATCAGCTACTGGAAAGTGGCAACGGTGATCACCTTCGGGATCTCCGGGCTGCCGCTGGCGCTCACCATCGTGACCGGAAAAGTTATGCTCTATCTGTTAGGCTATCTGGTAGCGGTGATCGCCGGGTTCCTGTTTACCTGGCTGTTAGGATTCAACGATCCAGAGGAGTAAGGTTTGGCAAATCACGAGCGTCGCGTTGTTTTTTTCGACCTGGACGGTACGCTGCATCAGCAGGATATGTTTGGTACGTTTATGCGCTACCTGCTGCGGCGTCAGCCTTTGAATGCGCTGCTCGTATTACCTCTCTTACCCGTAATTGGCATTGCGCTGCTGCTAAAAGGCCGGGCAGCGCGCTGGCCAATGAGCCTGTTGCTCTGGGGCTGTACCTTTGGACGCAGCGAAGCGCGGCTTAAACAGCTTCAGCAGGACTTTGTGCACTGGTTTCGCGGGCATGTGACCGCGTTTCCGGTTGTTCAGGCAAGGCTCACCAGCTATCTCGACGCGAACGATGCCGACATCTGGTTGATTACCGGATCCCCGCAAGCGCTGGTGGAACAGGTCTATTATGATACCCCGTGGCTGCCGCGGGTGAATCTTATCGCCACGCAAATTACCCGCGGGTACGGCGGATGGGTACTGACCATGCGCTGCCTGGGACATGAAAAGGTGGTGCAACTGGAGAAGCGAATCGGTACGCCACTGCGTCTTTACAGCGGCTACAGCGACAGCAAGCAGGACAACCCGCTGCTCTATTTTTGCCAGCATCGCTGGCGCGTCACGCCCGCAGGCGAACTTCAGCAACTCGAATAGTCTTATCTATAGCGGGTGTGTATAATGCCGCCCGCTTTTAGACTGGAGTATCAACCGTTGTGCAACCCTGAACGCGATCATGAATACTGGATGCGCCATGCGCTTACGCTTGCCCAGCGCGCCTGGGACGAGGGGGAAGTGCCCGTGGGTGCTGTGCTTGTCCACAATAACCAGGTGATAGGGGAAGGGTGGAACCGCCCGATTGGCCGTCACGATCCGACTGCGCACGCTGAAATCATGGCCCTTCGTCAGGGCGGAATGGTGCTGCAAAACTATCGTCTGCTTGATACCACGCTGTATGTCACGCTTGAGCCGTGCGTTATGTGTTCCGGCGCGATGGTGCATAGCCGTATCGGCACGCTGGTCTTTGGCGCGCGGGATGAAAAAACCGGAGCGGCCGGTTCGCTGATGGACGTACTGGGACACCCGGGGATGAACCACCAGGTGCAGACTATCGGTGGGGTACTTGCACCAGAGTGTGCGGGGCTATTAAGTGATTTCTTTCGAATGCGCCGTCAGCAGAAAAAGCAACAAAAGGCAGAATTGAAGTTGTCGGGCGAGTAAGTTCATCCGGTGCCACCACCGGATAACTCTGGGCCAGCTGATTTGCCTCTGCCGCCTCTTTTTCCTTCTCCAGCAGATAACCCACCAGGCTAATCTGATATTTACGGATATTTTCCACGTAGGCGTAGGCTTCATGCCCGCGCGCGTAACCGTAGGTCAGTTTGTTGTACCACGGCTTCTGGCTCAGCAGCGGCAGGCGTTGTTTTACGTCTGACCAGCTGTCCGGGTTACCTTTCGTTTTCGCCGTCAGCGCGCGCGCGTCAAGCATGTGCGCGTAACCCATGTTGTAGGCTGCCAGCGCAAACCAGATCCGTTCCTCTTCAGGCACCGTCTCCGGCACTTTGCCCATCATATCCTGCAGATACCGTGCGCCGCCGCTGATGCTCTGTTCTGCATCGGTGCGGTCAGTCAGCCCAAGGCTCTGAGCGGTATTTTTAGTGAGCATCATTAAGCCGCGAACGCCAGTGGGCGAGGTGGCCTGAGTATCCCAGTGGGATTCCTGATAAGAGATCGCTGCCAGTAATCGCCAGTCGATCTCCTGGGCATACTTCTCAAATAACGGCTGCAGGTCTGGCAGCACGCTATCGACCGCGCGCAAGAAGCTTCGGGTGTCGACGTAATCAAAATCGTCACCGTGGCCGAGGTATTTCTCTTCCAGACGCGCCAGCGTACCGTCTTCATTGATGGTGTTGAAGAAATCGAGCATCGCCGCAGAGAGGGTCTGATCGTCATCAAGCTGGCTAAACCAGGTCACCGGCTGTTCGTCTGTCACGTCCAGCGCCACCGCGATTTCGGGGTGCACGCGCTGGAAAAGGCTGATCGCGACCGAATCAGCGATGGTATAGGGCAGTTTTTTATCTTTTACCTGGTCCAGCAGCTCAGTCGTGCCGAGCTTAGGATCAACGGTCCAGCTCAGGTCCGGGAATTTCTTCTCCTTGAGCTCACGCAGATCGTCAATCACGACATGACCCGGGGCGATAGTCAACTGTTGTGCATTAATCGCCGCCAGCGTTCGCGGGCGCAGGCTCCCGACCCGGTAGACCAGCTGTTGCGAAACGGAGTAGTAGGTCGGGCCTGGCTGATAGTTCTTGCTGCGCTCGCTGTTGTACACCAGCCCAGCCGCAAGGATATCGGCATCGTTGTTATCCAGGTCATCAAACAGCTGGCTGATATTCTGACGGACGGTAATTTTGAGCTTCACGCCAAGATAGTCGGCAAACTGCTGCGCCAGTTCATAATCCAGGCCAATCGTTTTGCCGTTAATGTCGCTGTAAATCAGCGGCGAGTTGAGGGTACTGACGCGCAATTCCCCCCGCTCCTGTATGGCGGCGATACGGTTTTCGGCTTTACCGAACCAGGGGATGGAAGGCCAGAGGGCCACTGCCAGCAGCAACGTTACAATGCCGATGAGCAGATAATTAATCTTTAATTTTTTCAATTAGTTAATTCTCTGCGACGCCGGGTGCCTCAGTATGCTGTAGCCATGTTAAGAATAAGGTTTGCCATTGAATGAGCGGCATTTTGCGTAAAGTTACGCCACTTGGCAACAAATTAGAGAGAGAGGTCACATCTATTGTTAAACGTAAACGTTGATTTTATTTCGACGCAAACGGTTTCGTCGACGCTCAGGATTCTCTATAATGACGCCCGTTTTCCCCCCTTGCGCACACTGTAAGCGCCCCGGCGCTTCGAAGACGAGAGACTTATGATGGAAATTCTGCGTGGTTCGCCTGCACTGTCTGCCTTCCGTATCAATAAACTGCTGGCACGTTTTCAGGCAGCCGACCTTCCGGTAAGCAATATTTACGCTGAGTATGTCCATTTTGCTGACCTGAATGCACCCCTGAATGCAGAGGAGCGAGTACAGCTGGAACGCCTGCTCAAATATGGTCCAAGCCTGAGCAGCCATACGCCAACCGGCAAACTGATCCTTGCGACGCCTCGTCCAGGCACCATCTCCCCCTGGTCTTCCAAAGCCACCGACATCGCCCACAACTGTGGTCTGAACCAGATTAACCGTCTGGAGCGCGGCGTGGCGTACTACGTTGAAGCGTCTACCCTGACCGATGCGCAGTGGCAAACCGTTGCCGCTGAGCTGCACGACCGCATGATGGAGAGTGTCTTTGCCTCTCTGGACGATGCGCAGAAACTCTTCTCCCACCATCAGCCTGCGCCGGTACAGAGCGTCGATTTGCTGGGGCAGGGCCGTCAGGCGCTGATTGACGCCAACCTTCGTCTCGGTCTGGCACTGGCAGAAGACGAAATTGACTACCTGCAGGATGCGTTTGTTAAGCTGAACCGCAACCCGAACGACATCGAACTTTACATGTTCGCTCAGGCAAACTCTGAGCACTGCCGTCACAAGATTTTCAACGCCGACTGGATTATCGACGGTGAAGAGCAGCCGAAGTCGCTGTTCAAAATGATTAAAAACACAATGGAAAAAACGCCTGACCACGTGCTGTCTGCCTACAAAGACAACGCCGCGGTGATGGAAGGTTCTGAAGTGGGCCGCTTCTTCGCCGATCGCGAAGCAGGGCGCTATGATTTCCATCAGGAGCAGGCGCATATCCTGATGAAAGTCGAAACGCATAACCACCCGACGGCGATCTCGCCGTGGCCGGGTGCGGCGACCGGGTCTGGCGGGGAAATCCGCGACGAAGGCGCAACCGGACGGGGTGCTAAACCAAAAGCCGGTCTGGTCGGTTTCTCCGTCTCCAACCTGCGCATCCCGGGCTTTGAACAGCCGTGGGAAGAAGATTTCGGCAAGCCGGAACGTATTGTGACCGCGCTGGATATCATGACCGAAGGCCCACTGGGCGGGGCGGCGTTCAACAATGAATTTGGACGTCCTGCGCTGAACGGTTACTTCCGTACCTACGAAGAGAAAGTGGAGAGCCACAACGGCGAAGAGCTGCGCGGCTATCACAAACCGATCATGCTGGCTGGCGGGATCGGTAACATTCGCGCCGATCACGTGCAAAAAGGCGAGATCGTAGTTGGTGCGAAGCTGATCGTTCTGGGTGGCCCGGCAATGAACATCGGTCTGGGCGGCGGGGCTGCCTCCTCTATGACCTCCGGTCAGTCTGATGCGGATCTCGATTTTGCATCCGTACAGCGTGATAACCCGGAGATGGAACGCCGTTGCCAGGAGGTCATTGACCGCTGCTGGCAGTTGGGTGATGCCAACCCTATCCTCTTTATTCACGACGTAGGCGCGGGCGGTCTGTCCAACGCCATGCCGGAGCTGGTCAGTGACGGTGGTCGTGGCGGTCGTTTCAATCTGCGCGACATCCTGAGTGATGAGCCAGGCATGAGCCCGCTGGAAATCTGGTGTAACGAATCCCAGGAACGTTATGTTCTGGCCGTCGCTGCCGATCAGCTGCCGCTGTTTGACGAGCTGTGCCGCCGCGAGCGTGCCCCGTATGCCGTCATCGGTGAAGCGACCGAAGCGCTGCACCTGTCCCTGAGCGACACCCATTTCGACAACCAGCCGATCGATCTGCCGCTGGACGTGCTGCTCGGTAAAACGCCGAAGATGACCCGCGACGTTGAGACCCGTAAAGCGGCTGGCAAAGCGCTGGATCGTCAGGGCATTACCGTGGCTGAGGCGGTCAATCGCGTTCTGCACCTGCCGGCCGTGGCGGAGAAAACCTTCCTGGTCACCATCGGCGACCGTACCGTGACCGGTATGGTGTCGCGCGATCAGATGGTTGGCCCGTGGCAGATCCCGGTGGCTAACTGTGCCGTCACCACCGCGAGTCTCGACAGCTACTACGGTGAAGCGATGGCGCTGGGCGAACGTACCCCGGTCGCTCTGCTGGACTTCGCCGCGTCTGCTCGCCTGGCCGTTGGTGAAGCACTGACCAACATTGCCGCAACGCAGATTGGCGACATTAAACGTATCAAACTTTCCGCGAACTGGATGGCCGCAGCGGGCCACCCGGGCGAAGATGCGGGCCTGTATGAAGCCGTGAAGGCGGTGGGTGAAGAGCTCTGCCCGGCACTTGGCCTGACCATTCCGGTGGGTAAAGACTCCATGTCGATGAAGACCCGCTGGCAGGAGGGTAACGAGCAGCGCGAGATGACCTCTCCGCTGTCGCTGATCATCTCCGCGTTTGCCCGCGTAGAAGACGTGCGCCATACCGTGACGCCACAGCTGGTGACTGAAGATAACGCCCTGCTGCTGATTGACCTGGGTAAAGGCCATAACGCACTGGGAGCGACCGCGCTGGCGCAGGTTTATCGTCAGCTGGGTGATAAGCCGGCAGATGTACGTGATGTGGCGCAGTTAAAAGGTTTCTACGACGCCATCCAGGCCCTGGTGGCACAGCGTAAACTGCTGGCCTACCACGACCGTTCCGACGGTGGCCTGCTGGTTACTCTGGCTGAGATGGCCTTCACCGGCCACTGCGGCGTCGAAGCGAACATCGCGACGCTGGGCGAGGATCGTCTGGCGGCGCTGTTTAACGAAGAGCTGGGCGCGGTGATTCAGGTGCGTGCCGCAGATCGTGACGTGGTTGAAAGCGTACTGGCTCAGCACGGCCTGGCAGACTGCGTGCATTATCTGGGTAAAGCCGTGCAGGGCGACCGCTTTGTCATTGAAGCGGATGGCCACGCGGTGTTCAGCGAGAGCCGTTCTACCCTGCGTATGTGGTGGGCTGAAACTACCTGGCAGATGCAGCGCCTGCGTGACAACCCGGAGTGTGCCGATCAGGAACACAACGCGAAGGCTAACGACAATGATCCTGGCCTGAACGTGAAGCTCTCCTTCGACATCAACGAAGATATCGCCGCGCCGTACATTGCGACCGGCGCGCGTCCGAAAGTGGCCGTACTGCGTGAGCAGGGCGTCAACTCCCACGTTGAGATGGCTGCTGCCTTCTACCGTGCGGGCTTTGATGCCATCGACGTTCACATGAGCGACCTGCTGGCCGGGCGTACCGGCCTGGAAGATTTCCAGGCGCTGGTCGCCTGCGGTGGTTTCTCTTACGGCGACGTGCTGGGTGCAGGTGAGGGTTGGGCGAAGTCCATCCTCTTCAACAGCCGTGTCCGCGACGAGTTTGAAACCTTCTTCCACCGTCCGCAAACGCTGGCGCTGGGCGTATGCAATGGCTGTCAGATGATGTCCAACCTGCGCGAGCTGATCCCCGGTAGCGAAGCCTGGCCGCGCTTTGTGCGTAACCAGTCTGACCGCTTTGAAGCGCGTTTCAGCCTCGTGGAAGTGACCCAAAGCCCGTCTCTGCTGCTGCAGGGCATGGTAGGGTCTCAGATGCCCATCGCCGTTTCCCATGGCGAAGGCCAGGTTGAAGTGCGCGATGCAGCTCATCTGGCTCAGCTTGAAAGCAAAGGCCTGGTGGCGCTGCGCTTTGTCGATAACTTCGGCAAGGTGACAGAATCCTACCCGGCTAACCCGAACGGTTCGGTGAACGGTATCACTGCGGTGACCAGCGAAAGCGGTCGTGCGACCATTATGATGCCGCACCCGGAACGTGTGTTCCGTACCGTGAGCAACTCCTGGCACCCGGAAAACTGGGGCGAGGACAGCCCGTGGATGCGTATCTTCCGTAATGCGCGTAAACAGCTAGGTTAAGCGTACCGCTACTCCCACAGCAGGCCCGGTGAGCGAAAACGCCACCGGGCTTTTTTGTGCCTGTCGCAAAACCGCGACAATCCGTTATTCGTGGTGTCTCCAAAAGGAGACATTTAACTCATTGAATTGTATAGGGTGTGGTGGGTTGTCGTTAAGGTGTTGCTTTTTAGCGACACTTAGCCTGGAAATCATTCAGCGGGCAATTAACGGCATAATTGCATAAAATACATAAATATCAACAAGATAATTTATTGTTTTGCATTATGGCACGAGTGTTGCATAATATTAATCAGTGGCTCATTCACCTTCTTATGTCAGCCCCTTCGGGACGTGCTACATAAACTTCGAATGACGCACAAAAAGGTGCCTGCCGTCCAACTACTGATCATAGCGTTGCTTTATCAGGCCAGGGCGAAACGTCGAGTTAGGCACCGCCTCATTCCATGACAAAGCCGGGTTTTTACCCGGCTTTGTTGTATCTGAAGGGCAGACTCAGTTACGCTCTCCTTAAACCCCGATAAAGAGAGTAATGCGTTGAAACGCTGGCCCGTTTTTCCTCGTTCCCTGCGACAGCTTGTCATGATGGCCTTTCTGCTGATCCTGCTGCCTTTGCTGATCCTGGCATGGCAGGCGTGGCAGAGTCTCAACGCGTTGAGTGCGCAGGCGGCACTGACTAACCGCACGACGCTGATCGACGCCCGACGCAGTGAAGCGATGACTAACGCCGCGCTGGAGATGGAACGCAGCTATCGCCAGTACTGCGTGCTTGACGATCCTACTCTGGAAAAGGTCTATCAGAATCAACGTAAACGCTACAGTGAAATGCTGGACGCCCATGCAGGGGTGCTGCCGGACGATAAGCTTTATCAGGCGTTACGTCAGGATTTGAACGATCTGGCGCAACTGCAGTGTAAGAACAGCGGCCCGGATGCCGCAGCGGCTGCCCGTCTGGAAGCCTTTGCGAATGCCAATACCGAGATGGTGCAGTCTACCCGCACGGTTATCTTCTCGCGCGGGCAACAGCTGCAGCAGGAGATTGCGGAACGTGGCCAGTTCTTTGGCTGGCAGGCGCTGGTGCTGTTCCTCGTCAGCCTCGGTCTGGTTCTGCTCTTTACCCGCATGATCATCGGCCCGGTGAAGGGTATCCAGCGCATGATTAACCGCCTGGGCGAGGGGAAGTCTCTCGGGGATACGGTCGCCTTTAAAGGCCCGCGCGAGTTGCGCTCCGTTGGCCAGCGCATTATCTGGCTTTCTGAACGTCTGGCATGGCTGGAATCCCAGCGCCATCAGTTCTTGCGCCATATTTCCCATGAGCTTAAAACGCCGCTTGCCAGCATGCGCGAAGGAACGGAACTGCTGGCAGATGAAGTGGCGGGGCCGCTTACGCCCGAACAGAAAGAGATTGTCGACATCCTGGATGCCAGCAGCCGCAATCTGCAAAAGCTGATTGAGCAACTGCTGGACTACAACCGCAAGCTGGCGGATGGCGCGGTGGTGCTGGAAAACGTTGATATCGAGCCGCTGGTGGATATGGTGATCTCCGCCCATAGCTTGCCAGCAAGAGCTAAAATGATGCATACCGGGGTGGAGCTCAGTGAGCCAGCCTGCCTCGCGGAACCGATGCTGTTGATGAGCGTTCTGGATAATCTTTACTCCAATGCGGTGCACTATGGTACTGAATCCGGTAACATTTATATCCGAAGTTATACGAATGGTTCACGGGTGTTTATTGACGTCGCTAACACCGGCACTCCAATCCCTGATGACGAAAAAACCATGATCTTTGAACCCTTTTTCCAGGGAAGTCATCAGCGGAAAGGGGCGGTAAAAGGAAGTGGGCTGGGCCTGAGTATTGCCCGGGACTGCATACGACGCATGCAGGGTGAGCTGAAAATTGCCACGGACGAACGGTCAGATGTTTGCTTCCGTATTGAACTGCCCCTGAGCCGGAAAAATCAATGAAATGAATCTATGCCTGGTGAGTATGTCACACGTCTTTTCCCGTGCCGTGCGCGCGGTGTTTTCCAGCAATATGTTTCGCCTGAGCCTGCCCAGTTTATTTCTGGCGGGCTGTGTTTCCCATGTGCCGCAAAGTGCGATTAGCGATAAACAACAAGATAAATGGCCAGATAATCAGCTGGCAGATTTTCTGTCGACCCGCTGTGACGACATCTGGAATCTGTCGGGGCATGACGTCGAGAGCAATCCGCTGTTCTGGCTACGTGGAATAGATTGCGCCCAGCGTCTGGCGCCGGTTGAGGCGCGCTCGCAAGCGGCGATGCTCAGTGACGATACCTGGCAGGACGCGTTCAAGCGTGGGATTTTACTCGCGGATGCGAAAATCACCCCCGTCGAGCGTCGCACCAACGTCACGCGGCTGGACACGTTTGTCGGAAATCTTCCGGCGCAGGTGCGCCCGGTGTATCAGCTCTGGCGTGATGGTCAGGCGTTACAACTGCAGTTATCTGAAGAGCGTTTTCGCTACAGCAAATTACAGCAATCCACCGACAGCGAGCTTGATACGCTGCGCCAGCAGGAGCAGCACTTGCGTGCTCAACTGGATACCACAACGCGCAAGCTTGAAAACCTGACCGACATCGAAAGACAGCTCTCGACGCGTAAACCGGCCGGAAATTATCTGCCTGACGCGCCAAAAGGGTCAGCCGCGACGCCAGACGGTGATGCGCAGAAACAAGAGGATGTGAAGCCATGACAAGCCGAAAACCTGCCCATCTCTTACTGGTGGATGACGATCCGGGGCTGTTAAAGCTACTGGGGATGCGTCTGGTCAGTGAAGGCTACAGCGTGGTGACGGCTGAAAGCGGGCAGGAGGGGCTGAAAGTCCTGAGCCGCGAGAAGGTTGATCTGGTGATTAGCGACCTGCGAATGGATGAAATGGATGGCCTGCAGCTGTTCGCGGAGATCCAGAAGCAGCAGCCTGGCATGCCGGTGATCATCCTGACGGCGCATGGATCGATTCCGGATGCCGTTGCCGCGACGCAGCAGGGGGTATTCAGCTTCCTGACCAAGCCGGTAGATAAAGATGCCCTCTATAAGGCTATCGACAGCGCGCTTGAGCACGCGGCTCCGTCGAATGATGAAGCGTGGCGGGAGTCTATCGTCACCCGCAGCCCGATTATGCTGCGTCTGCTCGAACAGGCCCGGATGGTGGCACAGTCAGACGTTAGCGTGCTGATTAATGGCCAGAGCGGTACCGGGAAAGAGATCCTGGCCCAGGCTATCCATAACGCCAGCCCGCGCAGCAAAAACGCCTTTATCGCGATTAACTGTGGTGCGCTCCCTGAACAACTGCTTGAGTCTGAACTGTTTGGTCATGCCCGCGGGGCGTTCACCGGGGCGGTGAGCAGCCGGGAAGGGCTTTTCCAGGCGGCAGAAGGCGGCACACTTTTCCTGGACGAGATTGGCGATATGCCGGCACCGCTGCAGGTCAAATTGCTGCGTGTTTTGCAGGAGCGAAAAGTGCGCCCCCTCGGCAGTAACCGCGATATCGATATTAACGTGCGTATCATTTCGGCCACGCACCGCGATTTACCAAAGGTCATGGCGCGCAACGAGTTTCGTGAAGATCTCTACTACCGTCTGAACGTGGTGAACCTGAAAATTCCGGCACTGGCCGAGCGGGCGGAAGATATTCCTCTGCTGGCAAACCATCTTTTGCGCCAGGCGGCCGATCGGCATAAGCCTTTTGTCCGGGCGTTTTCCACCGATGCGATGAAACGGCTGATGGCTGCAAGCTGGCCGGGCAACGTGCGCCAGCTGGTGAACGTTATTGAACAGTGTGTGGCGCTGACTTCGTCACCCGTCATTAGCGACGCGCTGGTGGAGCAGGCGCTGGAAGGGGAGAACACCGCGCTGCCGACGTTTGCAGAAGCGCGTAATCAGTTCGAACTGAACTATCTGCGCAAGCTCCTGCAGATAACCAAAGGCAACGTAACCCATGCGGCGCGTATGGCCGGGCGCAACCGTACCGAGTTCTACAAGCTGCTCTCCCGCCATGAGCTGGAAGCAAACGATTTTAAAGAGTAGTACCGCAAAATCTGAATGAGTATGATACTGTGAGCAACCGATTACGAAGCAGCTTACAGGCAAGAGTTTAAGGACCCACCATGAAAAAGATTGATGCGATTATTAAACCTTTCAAACTGGATGATGTGCGTGAAGCGCTGGCGGAAGTGGGCATCACCGGGATGACAGTGACGGAAGTGAAAGGTTTTGGTCGCCAGAAGGGCCACACCGAACTTTACCGTGGCGCAGAGTACATGGTGGACTTTCTGCCAAAAGTGAAAATTGAAATCGTGGTGAGCGACGATATCGTGGATACCTGTGTGGATACCATTATCCGTACGGCGCAGACCGGCAAAATTGGCGACGGTAAAATCTTCGTCTTTGATGTGGCACGCGTGATCCGTATCCGTACCGGTGAAGAAGACGACGCCGCGATTTAATCGTCAGTACCTGATTCCTGATTCAGCCGGGTGGCGCTATGCTTACCCGGCCTGCAAAACCTCACTGGCCGGGAAAGTGTAGCGCCATCGGGCGATTACAGTACTTTATGCGGCCCGAAACATTCGTAATGAATGTTGTCTTTATTCACACCCAACTCCACCAGCTGCTTCGCGGCATACTGCATAAACGCGACCGGTCCGCAGACGTAAAACTGCATCTCCGGCGCGCTGAATGCCCCTTCGTGCTGACTCAAATTCATCAGACCTTCGCTGTCAAAGCGTGCGGCTGCACGGTCGGCATCCGTCGGCAGACGATACCAGGTATGGGCGGTAAAGCGTGGCAGACCGGAAGCCAGCGCATTCACTTCATCGGCAAACGCGTGCACTTCACCGTTCTCGGCCGCGTGGAACCAGTTTACCTGCGCGCTGTGGTTTGATTTAGCGAGGGTGTCGAGCATCGCCAGCATTGGCGTCTGACCCACCCCGGCTGAGATTAGGGTGACCGGCGTATTCGCCTCAACCGCCATAAAGAAATCGCCCGCAGGCGCGGCCAGATGAACCACATCACCCACGTTAGCCTCGTTATGCAGCCAGTTTGATACCTGGCCACCATCTTCGCGTTTTACGGCAATGCGATAACGTTTACCGTCTGGTTTGCGGGTCAGGGAGTACTGGCGAATCTCCTGGTGCGGGAAACCTTCAGGCTTCAGCCACACGCCCAGATACTGCCCCGGCTGATAATCAGCGACCGGCTTGCCATCCACCGGCTCGAACTCAAAACTGGTGATGAGCTGGCTGCGCGGCGTTTTCTCGACGATGCGGAAAGCGCGGGTACCTTCCCAGCCGCCAGCCTTACTGGCGTTTTCGCTGTAGATCTGTGCTTCACGGTTAATGAACACGTTTGCCAGCACGCCGTAGGCTTTTCCCCACGCGTCCAGCACCTCCTGACCCGGGCTAAACATCTCATCCAGTGTGGCCAGCAGATGGCCGCCGACGATGTTGTACTGCTCGGGTTTGATCTGGAAGCTGGTGTGCTTCTGCGCAATTTTTTCCACGGCAGGCAGCAACGCCGCCAGGTTTTCGATATTACTGGCGTAGGCTGCGATGGCGTTGAACAGGGCTTCGCGCTGATCGCCGTTACGCTGGTTGCTCATGTTGAAAATCTCTTTCAACTCCGGGTTATGCGTAAACATACGATCGTAGAAATGGGCGGTGAGTTTCGGGCCGGTTTCGACCAGCAGGGGAATAGTGGCTTTAACTGTGGCGATGGTTTGAGCGTCGAGCATAGCAGCGTCCTTCAGTGGTGTTTTTAATGATGTATTTTAAATACATCTTATAAAAAATACCCCTGCGTTGTAAATGGTTCTTTGCAACGTGAAAAATATGCATCACAAACCTGAAAAGAAATCCGTTGAAAATGATGAGGGCTTTATTCCTCAAACCCTTGCGTGGCGGGTAGGAAAACGTTTGCGTAAAATCGTTTGTCAAGACCTGTTATCACAGAACTAATCAGTTATACTGTTGCCCGTCGTCCAACAGGACTGCCTTTTCAGGCCAAAATTTTATTGTTAGCTGAGTCAGGAGATGCGGATGTTAAAGCGTGAAATGAACATTGCCGATTATGATGCCGAACTGTGGCAGGCTATGGAGCAGGAAAAAGTACGTCAGGAAGAGCACATCGAACTGATCGCCTCCGAAAACTACACCAGCCCGCGCGTAATGCAGGCGCAGGGTTCTCAGCTGACCAACAAATACGCTGAAGGTTACCCGGGCAAACGCTACTACGGCGGTTGCGAGTACGTTGATATCGTTGAGCAACTGGCCATCGATCGCGCTAAAGAACTGTTTGGCGCCGACTACGCTAACGTACAGCCACACTCTGGCTCTCAGGCTAACTTCGCGGTCTACACCGCGCTGCTGCAACCGGGCGATACCGTTCTGGGTATGAACCTGGCGCAAGGCGGCCACCTGACTCACGGCTCTCCGGTTAACTTCTCTGGCAAACTGTACAACATCATTCCTTACGGCATTGATGAGTCCGGTAAAATTGACTACGAAGACATGGCGAAGCAGGCGCAGACCCACAAACCGAAGATGATTATCGGCGGTTTCTCTGCTTACTCCGGTATCGTTGACTGGGCAAAAATGCGTGAAATTGCAGACAGCATCGGTGCTTACCTGTTCGTTGACATGGCGCACGTTGCCGGCCTGATTGCTGCAGGCGTTTATCCGAACCCGGTTCCGCATGCTCACGTTGTGACCACCACCACGCACAAAACCCTGGCGGGCCCACGCGGTGGCTTGATCCTGGCGAAAGGTGGCGACGAAGAGCTGTACAAAAAGCTGAACTCTGCCGTATTCCCAAGCGCGCAGGGCGGCCCACTGATGCACGTTATCGCGGCGAAAGCGGTGGCGCTGAAAGAAGCGATGGAGCCAGAGTTTAAAGTTTACCAGCAGCAGGTTGCTAAAAACGCCAAAGCGATGGTGGAAGTCTTCCTGAACCGCGGTTACAAAGTGGTTTCCGGTGGTACTGAGAACCACCTGTTCCTGCTGGACCTGGTTGATAAAAACCTGACCGGTAAAGAAGCTGACGCTGCCCTTGGCCGCGCCAACATCACCGTGAACAAAAACAGCGTGCCAAACGATCCGAAGAGCCCGTTCGTGACCTCCGGTATCCGTATCGGTTCTCCGGCTGTTACTCGCCGCGGCTTTAAAGAAGCGGAAGTGAAAGAGCTGGCAGGCTGGATGTGTGATGTTCTGGACAATATCAATGACGAAGCGGTTATCGAGCGCGTTAAAGGTAAAGTTCTGGAAATCTGCGCACGCTTCCCGGTATACGCATAATCTTTCTGTTTTGCAGAAATAAAAAAGGCCGCGATTGCGGCCTTTTTTTATGGGTTAACGCCGGTCAAGGGAGAGGGCTCCCGGTCCCACTATCGCCAGTAAAATAAACGCTCCGGCAATACTGATATTCTTGTAGAAGTTAATCATATTCGGCATGACGGCATCACCGGTCATATCCCAGTAGTGGTGGCCGATAATCGCGGTACCCAGCGTGTAAAATACAAAGAGTACGGCAACAGGGCGGGTGAAAAAGCCCAGCACGATCAGGATGGCGGCAGGCACCTCCATTACCACCGCAATAATGGCCGCCAGCATGGGCATGGGTGTACCCAGCGACGTCATATATTGTACGGTCCCGCTAAACCCCGTCAGTTTTGGATAGCCGAAGATAATAAACAGTACGACAAGCGCGATACGACCTATTAACAGCAACAGGTGACGTGCCTGGCCGAAATCTAAATAGCGAAGTGAGTTCATGGCAGAAATACCTCTGCAAGTGGAGTAATTTAAACGTAATACACATTTTCATTCCCTGCCATAAGTCAGATGACTGCACAATATGTTAAATTTTCGTTAATTTATAGCAGGCTATCGACTTGCTTAATTTTTGTATTCTCGCCAGACTATGGCCTCCATTTCGGGAGGGATTCATGGTCTTGCATTCCACGCGCTGGCTGGCGCTCAGTTATTTCACCTATTTCTTTAGCTACGGTATTTTTCTGCCTTTCTGGAGCGTCTGGCTCAAGGGGATCGGCCTGACGCCCGAGACCATAGGTATCCTGCTTGGCGCTGGTCTGGTGGCACGTTTCCTGGGAAGCCTGCTGATCGCACCGCGCGTCAGCGATCCCTCCTTGCTGATTAAGGCGGTACGCATTCTGGCGCTGTTGACGCTGGTCTTTGTCGCCTGTTTCTGGGTGAGCCACCAGTTTGCATGGCTGATGGTGGTGATGGTCGGTTTTAACCTCTTTTTCTCGCCGCTGGTTCCGCTGACGGATGCCCTGGCAAACACCTGGCAAAAACAGATAACGATGGATTATGGCCGCGTGCGGCTGTGGGGCTCAATTGCCTTTGTCATCGGCTCTGCACTGGTGGGTAAACTGGTTAGCCTTTACGATTACCGTGCGATCCTTGCGCTGCTGAGTATCGGCATTGCCTCCATGCTGCTGGGGATGCTGTTGCGTCCATCGGTAATGCCGCAAGGTGAGAGCCGTCATCAGGAAAGTGCCGGCTGGCCGGCCTGGCGAAGCCTGGTGGCACAAAGCTGGCGTTTCCTGGCCTGCGTCTGTCTGCTGCAGGGCGCGCACGCGGCGTACTATGGTTTCAGCGCCATCTACTGGCAGGGGGCAGGATACTCCGCATCTGCAGTGGGTTACCTGTGGTCGCTCGGTGTGGTCGCTGAGGTGATTATCTTCGCGCTGAGCAAAAAGCTGTTCCGGCGCTTCGGCGCGCGCGATCTGCTCCTGCTTTCTGCTGTCTGTGGTGTCGTACGGTGGGGCATTATGGGCTGGACGACGGAGCTGCCGTGGCTGATCGTGGCGCAAATTCTGCACTGCGGTACCTTCACGGTATGTCATCTGGCGGCCATGCGCTATATCGCAGCGCGTGAAGGCGGGGATGTCATTCGATTGCAGTCGGTTTATTCGGCGGTGGCGATGGGCGGCAGCATTGCGGTGATGACGGTCTTTGCGGGCTTCCTTTACCAGCATCTGGGACACGGGGTCTTCTGGGTCATGGCGCTTGTCGCCCTACCGGCGATGTTCGTTCGCCCTAAAGTCGCCGCGCGCGCGTAGCTACGATTCCAGCATGGCGCGAATATGTTCTTGCTGCTGCGTGTTCAGCGTCTCAACGGCGTGGATCAGCGGTGGTGAGAACAGGGGCAGGGCGGTCGGATAAGGGGTGATGACCAGCGCCGCTTCGCGCGGTGCCCCCTCTTTCTGATAGGCCTGCAGCGTCTGATATCGAATGTTGAGCGGCAGCAACGTCAATTCGCGCAGTTGCTGCTCAATCACGTCCTCACAGGATTTATCCTCTCCCGTCAATAACACCACCTGCTTCTCATGCAGATCGGTCTCCTGCATCAGCCAGGCGCCGAAAATGACCGCCACCAGGCTCATCTCTTCATCAGAAAAACGCAGCCCGAATTCCGCTTCCAGCTCAAACAACGCCTCTTTGGTGGTGCGTAACAGGCGGGGGTAGAGACGATGGATCTCTTCCGGCAGGCTATTGTCGATGCCTATCTCAAACAGCGAACGGTCCAGCGCCTGGGCCAGATGAATATAAAGCTGATCGGTCAGCCCCTGTTCATCGCTGAAGTTCATCCCGGTTTGCGCCCGAAAACGGGCGACCATGCGCACAATCGCCCGACGCAGGCGCTGATCCTGCTGATGCTTATCAAGCACAGGGTCAGGGGTGCGCAGCATCATAAACAGCAGTGCAAGAAACAGTTGTTCATCGCTGTGGGTCCCTTGTGGCACGCGGCGTTTCCAGTGACGAACAATCTCCTGAGCGGTGAAATATTCCCCTCTTGATTGCGTCCAGTTACGCTGCACCGATGAAAACTGCGGGGTATTCCCCAGATGATGCTGCATCAGGCAATACTGCAGATAGAGCTGCAAAAACTGTACGTCCCGGCAATCAAACGGGCGCTGAAGCTTACGTGAGCAGAAGCTGATCAACGCTCGCAGGTTGGTATCGTCATAGAGAGGACGGGCAATACCCTGCTGTTTAAGCGCGGTTTTCAGCGCGGGGGTAAACTGATGCGAAACGAATTGCGGACACAGCCGCATAGCCCTGCGCAGCCAGTGCAGCAGGCATAAACGTTGATTCAGGGCTGAGCCTTCAATCCGGTAGCTGCCGTCATGGTACGTGACGATGTCGAGCCGGTGATAGCGCTGGATTTCATCGCGCGTCTCGGCTATATCTTGCCGTGCCATAGCGTCGTCCACGCCATTGGCAGCGATAATGCTCTGTGCGGTAACGGCAGCATCGGGCAGGTAAAGCATTAAAAGCACCTGGCAGCGGCGCTGCGAACTGGAAAGCACAGATGGAATTTCAAGCGTCGTCATCATCTGTCGGGTATCCAGTGGGAATGTTTGATAAGAATAGCTAAAGGATGGGTACTGAAAAGCGCGCCGGCAGGCCTTTCACTCAGGATTGCTGGCGAACATCACAGAATTTATGACGTGAGGAATTGATGCAAACAGTTAAACAAAGCGCAATGGCGTTATTTTTGACGGTGATCCCCTTTGCTGTCGTCGCGCATCCTCACAGTTTTATCAGCCTGAAAACCGAGCTGGTAACGGACGGAACGCAGCTCAGTGGCCTGAAAATGCGCTGGACGATGGATGAAATCACCTCGGCTGACCTGCTGTACGATGCCGGGAATGCAAAACCCGGGGATGAAATCTGGAAAAAGCTGGCGGCGGAAGTGATGGCCAACGTGCTTGGTCAGCACTATTTCACCGAGTTCTGGCACAACGGACAAAAGGTGAAATTTATGAATCGGCCGACGGAATATGGCATGACCCGCGACGGACATCAGGCGGTACTGACGTTTGTCCTGCCGCTGGCGCATCCGCAGCCGCTGGCTGGGCAGACCTATACGTTTTCCACCTTTGATCCCACTTACTATGTCGATATGCATTACGCAGAGGAGAGTGATGTGACGTTACCGGCAGCCCTGCAAAAAACCTGCAAGATGGCAATGCACACGCCAAAACCGAGCGAAGAGACGCTCAATTTTGCGGTCTCTCTCGATAAAGAAGATGCACCACCCGAAGACATGGAGCTGGGTAAACAGTTCGCACAGCAGGTGACGTTGCAATGTCAGTGATCGCATCTCCGGCACGAAAATCACGCCGCTGGCTTCATCTCTGGCAGCTGGCGCTCTTTTTGCTGCTGGCCGTGTGCGGCGCGTTGTGGCTAGGGCACGCCTGGCCGCAGGTGATGATGAAAAGCATTGTCTGGCAGCGCGAGGTCAACCAGCAGATGAGTGGCTTACTGAAGGCGGTGGCGGAGAACCCGACGAAGGCAGGCGGTTCTCTTCTGGCCTTCAGCTTTCTCTACGGTGTCCTGCATGCGCTGGGGCCGGGACACGGCAAAATCGTGATCGCGACCTGGCTTGCGACCCATCCGTCCAGGCTCAAATCAAGCATTGGGTTGACCCTCGCATCTTCGCTGCTTCAGGGCGGCGTGGCGATTGCGCTGGTGGTGGTCGTCCTGTCGTTATTACGCCTTCCTGCTCGTCAGCTGCATATCAGCAGTTTCTGGCTGGAGAAGGGCAGTTACGCGCTGGTCGGTGTGCTGGGGCTGCTCCTGTGCTGGCGGGCATTGAAAAAACTGCGGGCTTTGCTGCACAAACCCCAGTTCAGAGCTTTTACGCCGCACCATGAACACACTGCGAACTGCGGCTGTGGGCATCAGCATCTGCCGACGCAGGCGCAGCTGCAGAACGGTGATGACTGGCGAGCGCGGCTGATGGTTGTGCTCTCAATGGGCATGCGTCCGTGTTCAGGGGCAATCATGGTGCTGTTGTTCAGTAAGGTGATGGGTGTATTTGGCTGGGGAATGCTCTCGGCATTGGCCATGGCGGCCGGGACGTCACTCACGATTTCGTCACTGGCACTGCTGGTGCACAGTTTCCGTCAACTGGCGGTCAAACTCAGCGGCAATAAAACGCCGGTGCTGTGGCGGCAGGTCGGATGGACAACGCTCGCGCTGGCGGGCGGGATGATTCTGCTGGTGGCTGCGGTAACGATGTGGATGAGCGCGGTGCCGGTGGGAAGGGGATTAAGGCCGTTTTAGTCAGGTACAGCATGGTGCCCTTTCCCGGCGGGAGAGGGCACCGCAGGCTGGATTAACGCTTCAGCGCGTCGCTCAGCTCATCACGCATGTTTGCCAGCATGGCTTTAACAACACGTGGGTTACCTGCAACGATGTTGCCGGTCGTCAGATGGTTGTGTCCGCCGGTGAAATCGCAAACAATGGCGCCTGATTCACGCGCGATCAGCTCGCCCGCTGCAAAATCCCACGGCTTCAGTGACAGCTCAAAGTAACCGTCAACGCGACCGGTAGCCACATAGGCCAGGTCCAGCGCGGCAGAACCGGTGCGACGGAAGTCCGCGCATTCGGTGAACAGTTTGCCCAGAATATTCATGTAAGTGGTTGCGTGCTGCTTCGCCTTGAACGGGAAGCCGGTCGCCAGAATGGTACCGTCGAGGTCGCGTGCATTACTGCAGCGCAGACGGTAGCCGTTCAGCTGCGCGCCCTGACCGCGGGTTGCGGTGAACAGTTCGTTACGCATTGGATCGTAAACCACGGCGACTTCAGTACGGCCTTTAATGCGTACTGCGATAGACACGGAGAAGTGTGGCAGACGTTTGACGAAGTTGGTGGTGCCATCCAGTGGATCGATAACCCATTGAACATCCTGATCGGTACCTTCAAGTTCACCGCTTTCTTCGGTGATGATGGTGTGCTGCGGGTAAGATTTGCGGATGGTATCGATAATAATCGCTTCAGCGGCTTTATCGACGTTGGTTACGAAATCATTGCTGCCTTTCTGGCTGGTTTCAACTGAATCTGGCGTTTCGTAGTGTTTGGCAATTACATTACCCGCCTTGCGCGCTGCGCGCACGGCGATGGTCAGCATCGGATGCATCGGTCTCTCTCACTGGATGTTAAAGAACGGGAAAATCGGCGCAGAGTATAGCAGCGAGATCGGAATATGTCTCTCGTTTATGATAATATGGCCGAATATTCTTCAGACACAGAATCCAGACATTAAAACTATGCTGCAAAACATTCGAATCGTGCTGGTCGAAACATCGCACACTGGCAATATGGGCTCCGTAGCCCGCGCTATGAAAACCATGGGTTTAACGAACCTGTGGCTGATTAACCCACTGGTGAAACCCGACTCACAGGCTATCGCTCTGGCTGCGGGCGCCAGCGATGTCATTGGTAACGCGCAGATCGTGGATACCCTGGACGAAGCCCTGGCAGGGTGCAGTCTGGTGGTCGGGACCAGCGCCCGCTCCCGTACACTGCCGTGGCCGATGCTGGATCCGCGTGAATGCGGTCTGAAAAGCGTCTCTGAAGCCGAACAGGCTCCTGTAGCGCTGGTGTTTGGCCGTGAACGCGTGGGCCTGACCAACGATGAACTGCAGAAGTGCCATTACCACGTGGCCATTGCCGCTAACCCGGAATACAGCTCCCTGAACCTGGCAATGGCCGTTCAGGTCATTGCCTATGAAGTGCGTATGGCGTGGCTGGCGACGCAGGAAAAAGCAACGGCAGAGCCGCAGGAAGAGGCCGTCTACCCGCTGGTGGACGATCTGGAGCGCTTCTATGGTCACCTGGAGCAGACCCTGCTCTCTACCGGTTTCATCCGTGAAGGTCACCCGGGGCAGGTAATGAACAAGCTGCGCCGCCTGTTTACCCGTGCACGTCCGGAAAGCCAGGAACTGAACATTCTGCGCGGGATTCTGGCGTCGATTGAGCAAAAGAATAAAGAGTAGTGCCCATCCTGGTGATACGGCACGGAAGGTTAAATACCTGACTAAAACAGTCAAGTAAATAGTTGACCATTTTAGTCAGGAATGTCAGACTTGGCCCTGCTATGCAATACCCCCATTTTACTATAAAAAACCCCGGGCAGGGGCGAGTTTGAGGTTAAGTAAGACATGAGACTGACATCTAAAGGGCGTTATGCCGTGACCGCGATGCTGGACGTTGCGCTCAACTCCGAAGCGGGCCCGGTTCCGTTGGCTGATATTTCTGAACGACAAGGGATCTCCCTCTCCTATCTGGAGCAGCTGTTCTCCAGACTGCGTAAAAATGGACTGGTTTCCAGCGTTCGTGGCCCAGGCGGCGGTTATCTGCTGGGTAAAGACGCGGGCAGTATTGCAGTTGGCGAAGTGATCAGTGCCGTTGACGAATCCGTTGATGCGACCCGTTGCCAGGGTAAAGGCGGCTGCCAGGGCGGCGATAAGTGCCTGACCCACGCGCTGTGGCGCGACCTGAGCGATCGTCTGACCGGCTTCCTGAACAATATCACCTTAGGTGAACTGGTAAATAACCAGGAAGTTCTGGATGTCTCTGGCCGTCAGCACAGCCAGGACTCCCAACGCAGCACCCGCGGGCAGGACGCGATCGACGTCAAATTACGCGCGTAATAAAAAGATAAGTATTTCAGAATCAGGCCGGAGCGTTCGCTCGCTCCGTGTACTCGGTCGTACATCCAGCCGGTTGCCTGATTCCTTGCATTGAAGCGATGTACGGAGTTTATAGAGCAATGAAATTACCGATTTATCTCGACTACTCCGCAACCACGCCGGTGGACCCGCGTGTTGCCGAGAAAATGATGCAGTGTCTGACCCTGGACGGAAACTTTGGTAACCCAGCTTCCCGTTCACACCGTTTTGGCTGGCATGCTGAAGAGGCGGTAGATATCGCCCGTAATCAGATTGCTGACCTGGTGGGTGCCGACCCGCGTGAGATTGTATTCACCTCCGGTGCGACCGAATCCGATAACCTGGCGATCAAAGGTGCGGCCAACTTTTATCAGAAAAAAGGCAAGCACATCATCACCAGCAAAACCGAACACAAAGCCGTGCTGGACACCTGCCGTCAGCTCGAGCGTGAAGGTTTCGACGTGACTTACCTGGCACCACAGAGCAACGGTATCATCGACCTGAAAGAGCTCGAAGCGGCCATGCGTGATGACACCATTCTGGTCTCCATCATGCACGTAAACAACGAAATTGGCGTTGTGCAAGATATCGCGACCATCGGCGAAATGTGCCGTGCGCGCGGCATCATCTACCACGTGGACGCCACCCAGAGCGTGGGCAAACTGCCTATCGATCTGAGCCAGCTGAAAGTGGACCTGATGTCCTTCTCCGGCCACAAAATCTATGGCCCGAAAGGTATTGGTGCACTGTACGTTCGTCGTAAACCGCGTATCCGCATCGAAGCACAGATGCACGGTGGCGGTCACGAGCGCGGTATGCGTTCCGGTACGCTGCCTGTTCACCAGATCGTGGGTATGGGCGAAGCTTACCGTATTGCGAAAGAAGAGATGGAAACCGAGATGGCGCGCCTGCGCACGCTGCGTAACCGTCTGTGGGATGGCGTGAAAGATATGGAAGAAGTGTATCTGAACGGCGATCTCGAACAGGGCGCACCAAACATTCTCAACGTCAGCTTCAACTATGTTGAAGGTGAATCGCTGATTATGGCGCTGAAAGACCTGGCGGTTTCTTCCGGTTCTGCCTGTACGTCTGCAAGCCTGGAGCCATCCTACGTGCTGCGCGCACTGGGCATGACTGACGAGCTGGCACACAGCTCTATCCGTTTCTCTTTAGGTCGTTTCACTACCGAAGAAGAGATTGACTACACCATCAAGCTGGTTCGCAACTCCATCGGTCGTCTGCGTGACCTTTCTCCACTGTGGGAAATGTTCAAGCAGGGCGTGGATCTGAACAGCATTGAATGGTCACATCACTAATCGGTACATAAGGAGAATTCAACATGGCATACAGCGAAAAAGTTATTGATCATTATGAGAACCCGCGCAACGTTGGCTCTTTTGACAACAGCGACGAAAGCGTAGGTAGCGGTATGGTCGGTGCGCCAGCGTGTGGCGACGTGATGAAGCTGCAGATTAAAGTCAACAATGAAGGTATCATTGAAGACGCGCGCTTCAAGACCTACGGCTGCGGTTCTGCTATCGCCTCCAGCTCCCTGGTCACCGAATGGGTGAAGGGCAAGTCTCTGGACGAAGCACAGGCAATCAAGAACACGGATATTGCTGAAGAACTCGAACTGCCACCCGTGAAAATTCACTGTTCTATCCTGGCAGAAGACGCGATCAAAGCCGCCATTGCGGATTACAAAAGCAAACGTGAAGCAAAATAATTGAGGTTTGAGTATGTCGATTACCCTTAGCGACAGCGCTGCCGCGCGAGTAAGCTCTTTTCTGGCGAACCGTGGTAAAGGCTTTGGCCTGCGACTGGGCGTACGTACCTCCGGCTGTTCTGGTATGGCTTACGTACTGGAGTTTGTTGACGAACCGGCGTCTGATGACACCGTATTTGAAGACAAGGGCGTGAAGGTGGTGGTCGATGGCAAAAGCCTGCAATTCCTCAATGGCACTCAGCTGGACTTTGTAAAAGAAGGCCTGAACGAAGGGTTCAAATTCACGAACCCGAACGTCAAAGACGAGTGTGGTTGCGGCGAAAGCTTCCACGTTTAACCGCGCGTCATCCGAAACCCCACCGCAGGACTCCTGTGCGTGGGGTTTGTTCTAACAGGCTACCCCTGAGATTGTTATGGATTACTTCACTCTCTTCGGACTACCCGCTCAATACCCGATTGATCTCCAGGCGCTGACGATCCGCTTCCAGGATCTGCAGCGTCAGTATCATCCGGATAAATTCGCCAGTGGTACTCAGTCAGAGCAATTGGCTGCGGTATCGCAATCTGCGACCATCAATCAGGCCTGGCAGACGCTGCGCCATCCACTGTCTCGCGCTGAGTATCTGCTCTCGCTTCATGGCTTTGATCTGGCGAGTGAACAGCACACCGTGCGTGATACGGCGTTTTTGATGGAACAGCTGGAACTGCGTGAAGAGCTGGATGAGATTGAACAGGCCAAAGATGAAGCGCGTCTGGAAAGCTTCATCAAGCGCGTAAAAGGCATGTTCGATACCCGCCATCAACTGATGGTGGAGCAACTGAACAACGAGACCTGGGATGTGGCGGCAGACACTGTGCGCAAACTCCGTTTTCTCGATAAACTGCGAAGCAGTGCTGAACAACTCGAAGAAAAGCTGCTCGATTTTTAATTTCGGAAGCAATTATGGCCTTATTACAAATTAGTGAGCCTGGCTTAAGTGCCGCACCGCACCAGCGTCGTCTGGCGGTAGGTATTGATCTGGGCACCACCAATTCTCTCGTGGCGACCGTGCGAAGCGGCCAGGCGGAAACGCTGGCTGACGAGCAGGGCCGTCATCTGCTGCCTTCCGTGGTCCACTACCAACAGCAGGGCCACGCGGTTGGCTACGACGCACGCGCGAACGCCGCGCGCGATCCGGCAAACACCATCAGTTCCGTAAAACGCATGATGGGCCGCTCCCTCGCCGATATTCAGACCCGTTATCCGCATCTGCCGTATCAGCTGCAGGCCAGTGAAAACGGCCTGCCAATGATTGCCACGACAGCGGGGCTGCTGAACCCGATCCGCGTTTCTGCTGATATCCTCAAAGCGCTGGCGGCGCGTGCTACGGCAACGCTCGGCGGCGATCTCGATGGCGTGGTCATTACCGTTCCGGCCTACTTTGATGATGCACAGCGTCAGGGCACCAAAGACGCGGCGCGTCTGGCGGGACTGCACGTTCTGCGCCTGCTGAACGAACCGACGGCGGCCGCCATTGCCTACGGCCTGGACTCCGGTCAGGAAGGGGTGATTGCGGTTTACGATCTGGGTGGCGGGACCTTTGATATCTCTATCCTGCGCTTAAGCCGTGGGGTGTTTGAAGTGCTGGCTACCGGCGGTGATTCTGCGCTGGGTGGCGATGACTTCGACCATCTGCTCGCTGATTTCATTCGCGAGCAGGCGGGTATCCCCGATCGCAGCGATGCACGCATGCAGCGTGAACTGCTGGACGTGGCCATCGACGCGAAAATCGCGCTGAGCGATGCGCAGTCTGTCACCGTCAACGTGGCGGGCTGGCAGGGGGAAATTACCCGGGAACAGTTTAACGACCTGATCGCGCCTTTGGTGAAACGCACCCTGCTGGCCTGCCGTCGCGCACTAAAAGATGCGGGCGTTGAGGCTGACGAGGTGCTGGAAGTGGTCATGGTTGGCGGCTCCACGCGCGTACCGCTGGTGCGTGAACGGGTGGGTGAATTTTTTGGCCGCACGCCGCTGACGTCCATCGACCCGGATAAAGTGGTTGCCGTGGGCGCGGCTATCCAGGCGGATATTCTGGTCGGCAACAAGCCGGACAGCGAGATGTTGCTGCTGGATGTTATTCCGCTCTCCCTGGGTTTAGAAACCATGGGGGGGCTGGTGGAGAAAGTCATTCCGCGTAACACCACCATTCCGGTGGCGCGCGCGCAGGAATTCACCACCTTCAAAGACGGCCAGACCGCGATGTCCATCCATGTGATGCAGGGCGAGCGCGAGCTGGTGCAGGACTGTCGTTCACTGGCGCGCTTTGCGCTGCGCGGTATTCCTGCGCTGCCTGCGGGCGGTGCGCATATTCGCGTTACCTTCCAGGTGGATGCGGACGGCCTGCTGAGCGTCACGGCGATGGAGAAATCCACCGGCGTTGAGTCGTCTATCCAGGTGAAGCCGTCCTACGGCCTGACCGATGGTGAGATCGCCTCCATGATTCAGGATTCAATGAGCTACGCCGAACAGGATGTGAAGGCGCGTATGCTGGCAGAACAGAAAGTTGAAGCCGCACGCGTGCTGGAAAGTCTGAACGGTGCGCTCGCTGCCGACGCCGCGCTGTTAAGCGCCGCTGAGCGTCAGGTGATTGACGAGGCTGCCGCGCGCTTAAGCGCAGTGGCCGAAGGCAATGATGCTGATGCAATAGAAGAAGCCATTAAAAACGTTGATAAACAAACCCAGGACTTTGCTGCTCGCCGCATGGACAAATCTGTCCGCGTCGCGCTGAAAGGCCAGTCCGTGGACGAGGTTTAATATGCCAAAGATTGTTATTTTGCCTCATGCGGACCTCTGTCCGGATGGTGCTGTTCTGGAAGCGAAGACCGGTGAGACCATTCTCGATGTTGCCCTGCGTAACGGTATCGAAGTGGAACACGCCTGTGAAAAATCCTGTGCCTGCACAACCTGCCACTGCATCGTGCGTGAAGGTTTTGACTCTCTGGCCGAGAGCACCGAAGATGAAGACGACATGCTGGATAAAGCATGGGGTCTGGAGCCAGACAGCCGTTTGAGCTGCCAGGCTCTGGTGACCGATGAAGATCTGGTCGTGGAATTCCCACGCTACACCATCAACCACGCACGCGAGCACTGATATGGGACTGAAGTGGACTGACAGCCGTGAAATCGGCGAAGCGCTCTACGACGCTAACCCGGATCTCGATCCTAAAACCGTACGCTTCACCGATATGCATCAGTGGATCTGCGATTTAGACGATTTTGACGACGATCCAAACGCATCCAATGAAAAAATTCTGGAGGCGATTCTGTTAGTCTGGTTAGATGAAGCAGAATAAATCACCTTACGGGCTGCCTTCAGGCGGCCCGTTTGCTAATAAGGATAAATAAAATGACCGAAGCGATGAAGATTACGATCTCGAATCAGCCTGCTGACGCGCGCTGGGGCGAGAAAGCCACCTACAGTATCAACAACGACGGTATTACCCTGCACCTGACTGGCAACGATGATTTGGGTCTGATCCAGCGCGCGGCGCGCAAAATTGATGGTCTGGGCATTAAACATGTCACCCTGGACGGCGAAGGCTGGGATATCGACCGCAGCTGGGCATTCTGGGCGGGTTACAAAGGACCGAAAGGCAGCCGTAAAATCGAGTGGGCGACGCTCGACGAAGCGGGTCAGAAAGAGCTGGAAAGCCGTCTGACCATTATCGACTGGGTGCGCGATACCATTAACGCCCCGGCAGAAGAGCTGGGTCCTGAACAACTTGCGCAGCGCGCCGTTGACCTGCTGTGCGGTGTGGCCGGCGACAAAATGTCTTACCGCATCACCAAAGGTGAAGACCTGCGCGAGCAGAACTATATGGGGATCCACACCGTGGGTCGCGGTTCCGAGCGTCCTCCGGTATTGCTGGCGCTGGATTACAACCCAACCGGTGATAAAGCAGCACCGGTATTTGCCTGCCTGGTCGGGAAAGGCATCACGTTCGATACCGGCGGTTACAGCCTGAAGCAGAGCGCGTTCATGGACTCCATGAAGTCCGATATGGGCGGTGCGGCAACCATCACCGGCGCGCTGGCGTTTGCCATTACGCGCGGTCTGAACAAGCGCGTGAAGCTTTACCTGTGCTGTGCGGACAACATGGTGAGCGGTAATGCCTTTAAGCTCGGCGACATCATTCGCTACCGTAACGGTAAAAACGTGGAAGTGATGAACACCGATGCGGAAGGTCGTCTGGTGCTGGCCGATGGTCTCATCGACGCGTCTGCGCAGAAGCCAGAGCTTATTATCGACATGGCGACCCTGACCGGTGCGGCGAAAACCGCGCTGGGCAACGACTACCATGCGCTGTTCAGCTTTGACGACAAACTGGCAGCTCGCCTGCTGGCAAGCGCGGCCGCGGAGAACGAACCGTTCTGGCGTCTGCCGCTGGCCGAATTCCACCGCAGCCAGCTGCCGTCTAACTTCGCCGAACTGAACAACACCGCGAGCGCAGCCTATCCGGCGGGTGCGAGCACGGCGGCCGGCTTCCTGTCTCACTTCGTTGAGAACTATCACGAAGGCTGGCTGCACATCGACTGCTCCGCAACCTACCGTAAAGCGGCCGTTGAGCAGTGGTCTGCAGGGGCAACGGGACTGGGCGTGCGTACTATCGCGAACCTGTTGACTGCCGAGTAATTGTCTTTGTCCGGCGGCGCTGTGCTTGTCCGGGCCTACGGTTTTGTAGGCCTGTTAGCCTTGCGCCAGCCGACATTATGTTGAAGTAGCCAAACTATGTCTGAAACGAAAAACGAATTAGAAACTCTGCTGGAACAGGCGGCGACCGAGCCCGCCCACCGTCCGGCATTTTTCCGCACGTTGCTGGAGTCCACCGTCTGGGTTCCGGGTACCGCAGCGGAAGGCGAACAGGTTGTTGAAGACAGCGCGCTGGACCTGCTCCACTGGGAGAAAGACGACGGCACGTCGGTGATCCCGTTCTTCACTTCGCTGGAAGCGCTGCAGCAGGCTGTTGAAGACGAGCAGGCGTTCGTGGTGATGCCGGTGCGCACTCTGTTCGAAATGACGCTGGGCCAGACCTTGTTCCTCAACGCCAAACTGCCAACCGGGAAAGAGTTTACCCCGCGTGAAATCAACCATCTGATTGGCGAGGAGGGCAACCCGCTCAGTACGCAGGAAGTGCTGGAAGGGGGCGAAACGCTGCTGTTGTCTGAAGTAGCCGACCCCCCTGCGCAGATGATTGATTCGCTGACCACGCTGTTCAAAACCCTCAAACCCGTGAGGCGCGCGTTCCTCTGCTCTGTTAAAGAGAGCACGGATGAACAGCCGGTACTGCTGATTGGCATTGAAGCAGACGGCGATATCGAGGAGATTATTCAGGCTGCGGGCAGTGTTGCCACCGATACGCTGCCGGGTGATGAGCCGATCGATATCTGTCAGGTGAAGAAGGATGAGAAGGGCATCAGCCACTTTATTACCGAGCACATCACGCCGTTTTACGAGCGTCGCTGGGGCGGATTCCTGCGCGATCTCAAAACCACCCGCATTATCTGATTACGCGGGGTGATTTTTCACCCCGTCGCTTCCAGCAGCAGTAAATCCATCAGCAGGACCAGATTCGACTCAAACGACGTTACGCCATCGGCTTCTGCGGCGTAATGTACCGCCTCGTCATATAAAGCAAAGTGCAAATCTGCCATTCCCGCCAGCGTATTGGCCGAAGCGCGCGTAAAAGCCACGACCGTCATACCCACGTTTTTAGCGATCCGCGCTTTATCCAGCACCTGTTCGGTTTCACCGCTGCGTGAGACGGCGATAAACACCTGATACCGCGCAGCGTTGCTGAGGAAAATGTTCCGGCTATCCCCCGGCCCGGAAATAAACGCCGTTTTGCCCAGCACCTGCAATTTCTTGGTGAGGTACTCGGCGAAGAGATAAGAGAAGCCGGCGCCATAAAGAAAGAAGCTCTCTTTCTGGCGCAGCAACGTCGAAAATTGCGCGCGCTTCTCCTGCGTTACCCACTGAAAGGTTTGCTGATAGTTCGCGATAAATTGACTGAAAAGCGCCGGCAGTTCGGGGCGCTGTTGTGCCTGCGCGGCGATATACGGCGTCTCGGTTAACAGCTGTTTGCAGTGCCAGATAAATTCGCTGAAACCGCTGAAGCCTAATTTCTGACACAGACGCATAATGGTGGCGGTTGAGACGAACGTCGCCTGCGCCAGTTCGCGCACCGTAATATTGCCCACCAGCAGAGGATGCTCTGTCAGGTGGGCCAGCACGCGATATTCCGCGCGGGTCAGTGACGCCCCGCGCGTTAACAGCGTGGCCAGACGGTTATCCATTATTTGGCCGGTTCAACGGGCAAATCGTCTCGTGCACCCCATTCACTCCAGGCGCCATCATAGAGCGTCACGTCGTTTACACCGAGTGTGGCGAGCGCCAGAATCACCACGCAGGCCGTGACGCCGGACCCGCAACTGGCAATAATGGGACGATGCAAATCCACGCCCTGACGATCAAAAATGGCGCGCAGCTCATCGGTCGTTTTTAATTCACCTTCAAACACCAGATCGCCCCACGGCACATTCAACGCGCCGGGAATATGGCCGCGCTTCAGCCCCGGACGCGGTTCATCCGCCTGGGCGTTAAAGCGCGCTGCAGGGCGGGCATCGACAATTTGCGCCGTTTTTTCATGGCTGACCACCAGCACGTCGGTCAGACGTTTTACCAGATGCGCATCAAACGTCGCGTCGAACTCGCCTTCCGGCAGCGTCACGTCGCCCTGCTGCAATGGCAGTTCATCACGCTTCCAGCCCGCGAGGCCGCCTGCCAGAATTGAGACTTTCTCCACGCCAAAGTTTTTCAGCATCCACCAGGCGCGCGGTGCGGAGAAGAGGTTACCTTCATCGTAAACCACGAGGTGTTTGTCACGATTAACGCCAAGTTCGCGCATCGCCACGGAGAACGCTTCCGGGCGCGGCAGCATGTGCGGGAGAGGGGAGTTATGGTCGGACAGAGCTTCAATATCAAAAAATACCGCGCCCGGCAAATGCCCTGCGCGGTATTCTGCGACCATATCGCGAAGATGTTCCTGCCCGGCAGGTGCCATACGCGCGTCAATAATCTGTACTTCCGGATCGTCACCGTGCTCAATCAGCCAGTCGGCGGCGACAAAATATGAGGTGGACATGGGTTGCCTCCATTCTTTTCCGTAAAAAAGGATTGTCGGTGTTTTTTCTGACACCGACAAGCAAACCACGTTCAACTCGCGAGCACGACCCTATTTTTTCACCGCTTCACCGTTCTGCCAGGCTTTTTGCAGCGCAGGCCAGTAGTCACGGTTGGCGTCAATCATGTCATCAAGAATCGCTTTTGCGTGCTCCATGGTGGGCACGGTGCGGTTCAGGGTGAACGCCTGCAGCGCTTTTTCGTAGCTGCCTTCAATGGTCGCTTCCACCAGCAACTGTTCAGAGGCGAGCTGCTGTTGTAGCAGCGTCTGATGGAACAACGGGACCCGACCCACGCGGATAGGCTCTGGCCCTTCAGAGGTGATGTAGGCCGGGACTTCCACCACCGCGTCGTACGGCAGATTGGTTATCGCCCCGCGGTTTTCCACCATTACCAGATGGCGCTGACGCAGGTTAAATGCCAGCGAGCAGGCGACATCGACAATAAACTCGCCGTGGACGCCCACGTGGAAGGCATCCGGTAAAATCCCGGTACGCTTATACTCTTCTGCGGCGGCAAACAGCTTTTTCTCACGCCCGTTCATCACTTCGTTCGCGCGGGTATAGTCCGGGTTCTGATGCTCCACAATCTGGTTTGGCATCAGGTAGTACTGCAGATAGGGGTTTGGCAGATATTCCGGGAAGTTATCCATGATGGGCTTGATGTTGCGCCAGGTTTTCACCCACGACGGATCCGAGTGCTGCGGATCGGTTTTGGCCGCATCTTCCGTCAGCAGGCCGAACCTCGCGATATGCCGACGCAGTTCCGGCAGCTTGTCCTCGCCGTCCACCCGCACGCGGGTAAACCAGCCGAAGTGGTTCAGACCAAAGTAGTCCACCTCCAGCTTGTGGCGGTCCACACCCAAAATGGCCCCCATGTTACGCATCGCCGCCACTGGCATATCGCAGATATTAAGCACGCGGGCGTCCGGTCGCAGGCGGCGCACCCCTTCCGCAACGATCGCTGCCGGGTTGGAATAGTTCACGATCCAGGCTTTTTCATGCGCGTAGCGATCCACCAGATCGATCAGCTCGACCATCGGCAGGATCGTGCGCAGGCCGTATGCCAGCCCGCCAGGACCGCAGGTTTCCTGGCCCACCACGCCGTGGCGCAGCGGGATCTTCTCATCCTGCTCACGCATTCTGTACTGGCCGACACGCATCTGGGCGAAGACAAAGTGCGCCCCGCTGAACGCGACTTCCGGGTCTGTGGTCACGGTGAAGGTAATGCTCTGGCTATGGTCGCGAATGACCTTCTCCACCACCGGTGCAATGGTGTTCTGGCGTGCTTCGTCGATATCGTAGAGGCGAATCTCGGCCAGCGGGAAGTCCTGCAGGCGTACCATCAGGCTTTTCACGATACCTGGCGTATAGGTGCTGCCGCCACCGGCAATCGACAGAATAAAAGGGGGTGTAAACATCTTTAGCTCCTCTCAGAGAAACGTCTCAACGGCTTCTCGCATTTTTTTGACATGCAGCCCGTAGACCACCTGAACGTTGTTACCTTGTTTGATAATCCCTTTCGCGCCGGTCGCTTTCAGACGCGGCTCGTCGATGATGGAGACATCCTTCACCGTGACGCGTAAGCGGGTGTAGCAGTTATCCACTACCTCAATGTTTTCCCGGCCTCCCAGTCCCACCACGATGGATTCACCCAGCCCGTCATTGTTCCCCTTCGCCTGATACTCCTGTTTGCTGTACAGGCGCGTCTCCTGATCGTCATCCTCGCGTCCTGGCGTCTTCATGTTGAAGCGCAGGATCAGGAAGCGGAACACCACAAAATAGAGCGCGAACATGATGAGCCCGACCACGATGTACATCGGCCAGTTGGACTTCTCCGTGCCGAGCGGCAGGTTATAAAGAATAAAATCGATAATTCCGTTAGCGCCGATGGCATGAACACCGAACAGGGAGAAAAGCATCATGCCGATGCCGGTCAGCACCGCATGTACCACAAACAGCAGCGGAGCGACGAACAGGAATGAAAACTCAATCGGCTCGGTAACGCCCACCAGCAAAGAGGTTAACGCTGCCGGGATCAGGATGGCTTTGGCTGCCGCTTTGCGCTCCGGCCTGGCGGTCATGTACATCGCCAGCGCCGCCGCGGGCAGGCCAAACATTTTGCTGATGCCGCGCGCGTCCCACACTACCGTGCTACTCAACTGCTTCACTTCCGGACAAGCCATTTCGGCGAAATAGATATTGCGTGCGCCCTGATAAACCGTGCCGCATACCTCTTGCGTCCCCCCAAGTTCGGTATACAGGAAGGGGGTATAGACCAGATGATGCAGGCCGGTCGGCACCAGAATGCGTTCCAGGAAGCCGTAAATGGCCACCCCAAAAGGCCCGGAACCTTTGATCGCCAGCGCCAGTGCGCTGATGCCATGCTGGGCAAATGGCCACAGTTCGCTCATCACGACGCCGAGCAGCATTGAAACAGGAAGCATGACGATGGCGACGAAACAGTGGCCGGAATAGATGGCCATCGCGCCGTTAAACTGTACGCCGGAGTACTTGTTGTACAAGTATCCGGACAGCGCCCCGGTCAGGATCCCGGCGAAAACGCCCATCTCCAGCACCTGCACGCCCAGCACCATACTTTGCCCGGCGGCTTTCATCTGGTCAGCGGGGGCCAGTTCGCCCTGGAGCTGCAGCGTAACGTTCATCGCGTTAATGAAAACAACAAAGGTCACCAGGCCAATCAGGGCCGCATAGCCTTTATCACGCGTAGCCAGGCCAATCGGTATCCCGACGGCAAACACCAGCGCCAGGTTAACCAGTACTGACACGGCCGATTTCGCGATAAGCTGACCAATATGCTGAATCAGCGGATGGCCGAGAAACGGCACATACTCTGCGAGGTTACCGTTCCCCAGGACGTTACCGAACGCGATAAACAGACCGACGATCGGTAAGATAAGTACCGGTCCGTACAACGATTTTCCGAAATTTTGTAGGGCGTTCACGGCTCGTTTCATGACTGTCTCTCTTAGTGAACCGCGCACTCGGGGTGCGTCTTGAGCTTAAAGCTAGCAGGCTAAAGGCGAGGTAATCCAGCTATCTTCTTGTTTTAAAAACAAATGACGTAAAAGGTAACATGTGACGTTTGCGACTGTGATCGGCATAGCAGTGCCTGAGTAAAGGCGTCGTCGCTCTGCGAGGTGCTTTCCAGATTCTAAAATTAGACTTTTTGTATTAATGAAACTTGCCGATAATACTTATCCGGAAGACGACCAACAGGCTCCATGGGCCAGGGACAAAGGATGACACCGTTTCGCTTAGCCGCGATTTCTCTCGCGCTGCTTACCACATTTTCGCTTGTCGGCTGTGATAACAGCGACGATAACTCTCAGGCTGCGGCTCCCGCAGCATCCACAGCAACGACACCGAAAGCACCGGAAAAGCCGGACGCTGAAAAGCTGGCAACGCTGGCGGCACAGAGTCAGGGCAAAGCGCTCACCCTGCTGGATACCTCAGAGGTGCAGCTTGATGGCGCGGCCACGCTGGTGCTGACCTTCTCTGTTCCGCTTAATCCCGATCAGGATTTCGCCAAAACAGTGCATGTGGTGGATAAAAAAAGCGGCAAGGTTGACGGGGCGTGGGAACTCGCACCTAACCTGAAAGAGCTACGCCTGCGCCATCTGGAACCCAACCGCAATCTGGTTGTCACCGTTGAACGTGATCTGCAGGCGCTGAACAAAGCGACATTTGGTATCGATTACGAAAAAGCCCTGACTACCCGGGATGTTGAACCGACGGTCGGTTTTGCCAGCCGTGGCTCGCTGCTGCCGGGCAAGGTGGTGGAAGGTCTGCCGGTAATGGCGCTCAACGTCAACAATGTTGACGTGAATTTCTACCGCGTGAAGCCTGAATCCCTGGCCTCCTTTGTCAGCCAGTGGGAGTACCGTAACTCCCTGACCAACTGGGAGTCCGATAATCTGCTCAAAATGGCGGACCTGGTGTATACCGGCCGGTTTGACCTCAATCCGGCACGCAACACCCGTGAAAAACTGCTGTTGCCGCTGCGGGATATTAAGCCGCTCCAGCAGTCAGGCGTGTACATCGCGGTCATGAATCAGGCCGGGCACTATAACTACAGCAATGCCGCGACGCTCTTTACCTTAAGTGATATTGGGTTGTCCGCTCACCGTTATCATAACCGTCTGGATATTTTCACCCAGAGCCTGGAAGATGGCGCGGCGCAATCCGGCGTTACCGTCACCCTGTTGAATGATAAAGGGCAGACGCTTGCCGAAGCGAACAGCGATGCTGACGGCCACGCAAAACTTGAGACTGACAAAGAAGCCGCGCTGATTCTGGCCAGTAAAGACGGGCAGACCACGCTGCTTGACCTCAAGCTTCCGGCCCTCGATCTGGCGGAGTTTGATATCGCAGGTAGCCCTGGCTACAGCAAGCAATTCTTTATGTTTGGCCCGCGCGATCTCTATCGCCCTGGCGAAACGGTGATCCTCAATGGTTTGCTGCGCGACAGCGACGGTAAACCGCTTCCTGCCCAGCCGGTTAAACTCGACGTACTGCGCCCGGACGGACAGGTGGCACGCACGGTTGTCGTCCAGCCTGAGAACGGCCTCTATCGCTTCAATTATTCCCTGGACGGCGGGGCGCAGACCGGTATGTGGCATATCCGCGCCAATACCGGCGATAACCAACAGCGCCTGTGGGATTTCCACGTTGAAGATTTTATGCCGGAGCGTATGGCGCTTAATCTGACGGGACAAAAAGCGCCGGTTTCCACCGAGGATAACGTCGACTTTAACATTGCGGGTTATTACCTGTATGGCGCACCTGCCAACGGAAATTCCCTGCAAGGCCAGCTTTTCCTGCGACCGCTGCGCGAAGCCGTCGCTGCACTGCCGGGCTTCCAGTTCGGTGATATCGCCGAAGAGAACCTGAGCCGCAGCCTGGATGAAGTTCAGCTAACCCTTGATGAACAGGGGCGCGGACAGGTCTCGACCGAAAGCCAGTGGAAAGAGGCGCATTCACCGCTGCAGCTGATCCTGCAGGCCAGCCTTCTGGAATCGGGCGGTCGCCCGGTGACGCGCCGTGCTGAGCAGGCCATCTGGCCGGCGGCCGATCTGCCGGGTATCCGTCCTCAGTTTGCCAGTAAGGCCGTTTATGACTACCGCACTGACACTACCGTCAACCAGCCGATCGTGGATGAAAACGGCAATGCCAGCTTTGATATCGTCTATGCCGATGCCAGCGGGGCAAAAAAGGCGGTTTCCGGGTTACAGGTTCGCCTGATCCGTGAGCGCCGTGACTACTACTGGAACTGGTCAGAGAGCGATGGCTGGCAGTCACAGTTTGATCAGAAAGACCTGGTGGAGGGCGAGCAGGCGCTGACCCTTAAGGCCGATGAAACCGGTAAAGTGACCTTCCCGGTGGAGTGGGGCTCGTACCGTCTGGAGGTCAAAGCGCCGGACGACATGGTCAGCAGCGTGCGCTTCTGGGCCGGCTACAGCTGGCAGGATAATAGCGACGGCACCGGTGCCGCTCGCCCTGACCGTGTGACCATGAAACTGGACAAGCCTTCCTATCAGCCGGGAGATACCATCCAGCTGCATATCGCTGCTCCGGCGGCGGGTAAAGGCTATGCGATGATCGAGTCCAGCGAAGGGCCGCTGTGGTGGAAAGAGATCGACGTACCGGCCAACGGGCTCGATCTCTCAATCCCGGTGGATAAGGCCTGGAAACGTCACGATCTCTATCTCAGCACGCTGGTGGTACGCCCTGGCGATAAATCCAAATCAGCGACGCCGAAACGTGCCGTCGGGTTACTGCATCTGCCGATGGGCGATGAGAATCGCCGCCTGAATGTCGCGCTGGAAAATCCGCAGAAAATGCGGCCAAACCAGACGCTGTCCGTGAAGGTGAAGGCCAGCGTCAAAGAAGGCGCCGTTCCGCAGAAAGTGAATGTGCTGATCTCGGCAGTGGACAGCGGCGTGTTGAACATCACCGATTACGTTACTCCGGATCCGTGGGAAGCGTTCTTCGGTCAGAAGCGCTACGGCGCGGATATCTACGATATTTACGGTCAGGTCATTGAAGGGCAGGGCCGCATGGCTGCACTGCGCTTTGGTGGTGACGGCGATGAGCTTAAGCGCGGCGGTAAACCACCGGTGAACCACGTGACTATCATTGCCCAGCAGGCGCAGCCGGTCGAGCTCGATGCTAACGGTGAAGGGACCGTGACGCTGCCCATTGGAGACTTCAATGGCGAGCTGCGTCTGATGGCGCAGGCCTGGACGGAAGATGATTTCGGCAGCAGCGAGGGTAAAGTGATTGTCGCCGCCCCAATCATTACCGAACTGAACACGCCGCGTTTCCTGGCAAGTGGCGATACCTCACGCCTGACGCTGGATGTGACCAACCTGACGGACCAGCCGCAAACGCTGAACGTTGCCTTTACCGCTACCGGCAAGCTGTCGCTTGAAGGCGCACAGCCGCAGCCCGTGAAGTTACCGCCGGGCGCGCGCAGCACCCTGTTTATACCGGTACGTGCGCTGGATGGCTACGGTGATGGTGAAGTGACCGCTCAGGTGACCGGCCTGCAGCTGCCGGGCGAGACTTTCGCTGCACAACAGAAGAGCTGGAAAATCGGCGTTCGTCCGGCATTCCCGGCGCAGACCGTTAACACCGGTGCCATGCTGAATCCTGGTGAGTCGTGGAGTGCACCGGCGCAGCACCTTAATGGCTTCTCTCCTGCCACGCTACAGGGACAATTGCTGCTGAGCGGGAAACCGCCTCTGAATCTGGCGCGCTATATTCGTGAGCTGCAGGCATACCCGTATGGCTGTCTGGAGCAAACCACCAGTGGTCTGTTCCCGTCGCTCTACACCAACGCGGCGCAGTTGACCGCGCTTGGCATCAAAGGGGATACGGATGACAAGCGCCGTGCGGCCATTGATATCGGGATCTCCCGTCTGCTGCAGATGCAGCGTGATGACGGAGGTTTCGCGCTTTGGGATAAAAACGGTCCGGAGGAGTACTGGCTCACCGCCTATGTCACTGACTTCCTGGTTCGTGCAGGCGAGCAGGGCTACAGCGTGCCTGCTGAGGCGGTTAACAATGCCAACAGCCGCTTGCTGCGTTACCTGCAGGACCCGGGTATGATGTCCATCCGCTATAGCGATGATACCCAGGCCAGTAAATTTGCGGTGCAGGCCTATGCCGCGCTGGTGCTGGCTCGCCAGCAAAAGGCCCCGCTTGGTGCGTTGCGTGAAATCTGGGAACGTCACGGACAGGCCGCTTCCGGGCTGCCGCTGATGCAGCTGGGGATGGCGCTAAAATTGATGGGCGACGCACCGCGCAGCCAGCAGGCACTGGGTCTGGCCATCAAAACGCCGCGTAACGACAGCAAAAACTGGATGGCCGATTATGGCAGTGCGCTTCGTGATAATGCGCTGATGCTTTCTCTGCTTGAGGAGTACAAGCTTCTGCCGGATGCGCAAAATACGCTGCTGAACGCCTTGTCGGAACAAGCTTTCAGCCAGCGCTGGCTCTCGACACAGGAGAGTAACGCCCTGTTCCTGGCCGGACGCTCGCTGCAAACTTTGTCCGGCACATGGCAGGCCCAAACGTCTCTGGCGGATACCGCATCAGGCGGTGATAAAGCCTTGGTACAGAACGTGAACGGCGACCAGCTTGGCGCGCTGCAGGTGACCAATACCGGTAGCACACCGCTGTGGGTACGCCTTGATAGCACCGGTTATCCGGCATCTGCACCTCAGCCATCGTCTAACGTGCTGCAGATTGAACGCCATATTCTGGCAACCGACGGCAGCACAAAGTCGCTCACGTCACTGAAGAGCGGCGAGCTGGTGCTGGTATGGCTTGAAGTGAAGGCCAGCCAGAACGTGCCGGATGCGCTGGTTGTCGATCTCCTCCCGGCGGGGCTGGAACTGGAAAACCAGAACCTGGCGAGCAGCAGCGCCAGCCTGCAGGACAGCGGCAGCGAAGTGCAGAACCTGCTCAGTCAGATGCAGCAGGCGGATATTCAGCATATGGAATTCCGCGACGATCGCTTTGTGGCGGCGGTGCCGGTTAACGAAGGGCAGCCGGTCACGCTGGTTTATCTGGCGCGCGCCGTGACGCCGGGAACCTATGAGGTGCCGGTCCCGATGGTGGAGTCCATGTATGTTCCGCAGTGGCGGGCAACAGGTGCGGCCAGTGGCCCGCTGATTGTTGTACCGTAATATGCGACTTGTACGTCTGATACGCTCCCGCTGGCTGTGGCTGGCGGGAGCGCTTCTCGTTTTATGGGGGCTGATCCTGGCCGCTGATCGCCTGTGGCCGTTGCCTCTGAAAGAGGTCAACCCTGCACGGGTGGTGGTGGACGAAAAGGGCACGCCGCTCTGGCGTTTTGCCGACAGCGAAGGGATCTGGCGCTATCCGGTCACTCTCGAAGAGGTTTCTCCCCGCTATCTTGAAGCCTTGATCCAGTATGAAGATCGCTGGTTCTGGGACCATCCAGGCGTGAATCCGTTCTCTGTGCTACGCGCCGCCTGGCAGGATCTTACCTCCGGGAGGGTTGTCTCAGGCGGCAGCACGCTCACTATGCAGGTGGCGCGCCTGCTGGATCCGCATCCGCGCACTTTTGGTGGCAAAATTCGTCAGCTCTGGCGAGCCATGCAGCTTGAGTGGCACCTCTCTAAGCGCGACATCCTCACGCTTTATCTTAACCGCGCCCCGTTTGGCGGTACGCTGCAGGGGATTGGTGCGGCAAGCTGGACCTACCTCGGCAAACCGCCTTCGCAGCTCAGCTATTCCGAAGCGGCGCTGCTCGCCGTATTGCCGCAGGCGCCAAGCCGGTTGCGTCCTGACCGCTGGCCGGAACGTGCAGAAGCGGCACGCAACAAAGTGCTCGACCGGATGGTGACGCAGGGCGTCTGGTCGGCAAGCCAGGTTAAGGAGTCCCGTGCAGAAGCGGTATGGCTGGCGCCCCGGCAAATGCCGCAGCTGGCACCGCTCTTTTCGCGCATGATGCTCAGCAAAAGTCGTGATACTAAAATTGTGACTACCTTAGATGCGTCCCTGCAGCGGCAGCTTGAAGAACTGGCGATGAACTGGAAATCCCGCCTGCCGGCTCGCAGTTCGCTGGCAATGATCGTCGTCGATCATACGGATATGAAAGTGCGTGGCTGGGTGGGATCGGTCGACATTAACGATGACACCCGGTTTAGCCATGTGGATATGGTGAATGCGATCCGATCGCCGGGATCGGTGCTCAAACCCTTTATTTACGGTATGGCGCTGGACGACGGTTTGATCCACCCGGCATCGCTGCTCCAGGATGTTCCAAGAAAAACGGGGGATTATCGCCCGGGTAATTTCGACAGTGGATTCCATGGGCCGGTGAGTATGAGTGAAGCGCTGGTACGTTCCCTTAATCTGCCCGCCGTGCAGGTGCTCGAGGCATACGGACCAAAACGTTTTGCTGCGATGTTGAGTAATGCAGGTTTGCCGCTGATTTTACCTGCTGGCGCACAGCCGAATTTATCGCTGATCCTGGGCGGGGCAGGGGCGCGGCTGGCCGATATCACCGCGGCCTATAGCGCGTTCGCCCGACACGGTAAAGCGGGCCGGCTGCGCTTACAGCCAGGCGATCCCCTGTCAGAGCGGCCGTTGTTATCCCAGGGGGCGGCGTGGATCATTCGCCGTATTCTGGCCAATGAGGCGCAGCCGCTGCCGGACAATGCGCTGCCGCAGGTGGTACCTCTGGCATGGAAAACGGGAACCAGCTATGGCTACCGTGACGCATGGGCGGTAGGGCTGAATGCCCGTTACGTTATTGGGATCTGGACCGGACGACCGGACGGCACGCCTGTGGCGGGTCAGTTTGGGTTTGCGAGCGCGGTACCTTTGCTTAATCAGGTGAATAATGTTCTGCAGTCTGGTTCAACGCTCGATCAGGCGCGTCTGCCACGCGACCCGCGTCCTGACGGTGTGGGACGCGGCGTCATCTGTTGGCCGGGCGGCCAGTCGCTGCCGGAAGGGAGCGAAAATTGCCGTCGTCGCCTGGCGACCTGGCTGCTGGACGGCAGCGAGCCGCCGACGTTGCTCTTACCGGAACAGGAAGGTATTCGCGGGATCCGTTTCCCGGTCTGGCTGGATAAAGAGGGCAAACGCGTGGCGGCAGACTGCCCGGATGCGACCGAGAAAGTTCTGGATGTCTGGCCGCTGCCGCTGGAACCCTGGCTGCCTGCAGCCGAGCGGCGCTCAGCACGGATCCCTTCGCCATCGGCTACCTGTCCGCCCTTATCGCAGGACTCACCTGCACCGCTGATGTTGACTGGTGTGCGTGAAGGCGCGGTTATCAAGCGCCTGCCGGGGGAATCCCGCGTCTCGTTACCGCTACAGGCCACCGGCAATAGCGGTGAACGCTGGTGGTTTTTGAATGGCGAACCGCTGGCGGTGAAGAGCCGGGTTTACACCTTGCAGCTTGATAAATCAGGCGATTATCAGGTGCTGGTGATGGATGAAGCGGGGCAGGTGGCGACGGTGAATTTCACGCTGCAGTAGCGTTAAACGCCTGTTCTGCTGTGAGCTGTTGCTAATCTTCGTCTCATTTTAAAAAAATGTTACCTGAATCCATAGGCAATGGCGCTATTGCTCATTATAATCCGCGCCACACCATACTCAGGTATGAAAAACAACAGAACATTTACAGAGGTTATCATGGCTATTGAACGTACTTTTTCCATCATCAAACCAAACGCGGTGGCAAAAAACGTTATTGGCAGCATCTTTGCTCGCTTTGAATCAGCAGGGTTCAAAATCGTTGGCACCAAAATGCTGCACCTGACCGTTGAGCAGGCTCGCGGTTTCTACGCTGAGCACGAAGGTCGTCCATTCTTCGACGGTCTGGTTGAGTTCATGACTTCTGGCCCGATCGTTGTATCCGTACTGGAAGGCGAAAACGCAGTACAGCGTCACCGTGACCTGCTGGGTGCGACCAACCCGGATAACGCACTGGCTGGTACCCTGCGCGCTGACTATGCAGACAGCTTCACCGAGAACGGCACCCACGGTTCCGATTCTGTTGAATCTGCCGCTCGTGAAATCGCGTTCTTCTTCGCTGAAGGCGAAGTGTGTCCACGTACCCGTTAATTTAACGGTTTCGTTTACACATTATTTTCGTAAATGCCGCGTGCAGACGTGGCATCCCTGCGCCAGACTTTGTACAATGCAACGCCCCGGACGAGCAGACTGCTTTCCGGGGCGTTTCTTTTCAACCCTCCATGGGCCATAACGTGTAACAACGAGGCCGGAAAAAATTATGTCTGAATTAGTGAATACCTCCGAAGTCGCCATTCCTGCGGTTCCAAATAAAAATGGAAAAATTAACCTGCTGGATCTGAACCGTCAGCAGATGCGCGAGTTCTTTAAAGAGATGGGCGAGAAGCCGTTTCGTGCCGATCAGGTCATGAAATGGATGTACCACTATTGCAGCGACAACTTTGATGACATGACTGACATCAACAAAGTGCTGCGCAATAAGCTCAAAGAAGTGGCTGAAATCCGTGCACCAGAAGTGGTGGAGGAGCAGCGCTCTGCCGATGGCACCATCAAATGGGCGATTGCCGTTGGCGATCAGCGCGTTGAAACCGTCTACATCCCGGAAGAAGACCGCGCCACGCTGTGCGTCTCCTCTCAGGTGGGCTGTGCGCTGGAGTGCAAGTTCTGCTCAACCGCTCAACAGGGATTCAACCGTAACCTGCGCGTGTCTGAAATTATCGGCCAGGTGTGGCGTGCGGCGAAAATCGTCGGTGCGGCGAAAGTGACCGGGACCCGTCCAATCACCAACGTAGTGATGATGGGCATGGGCGAGCCACTGCTGAACCTGACCAACGTCGTTCCGGCGATGGAAATCATGCTGGATGACTTCGGCTTTGGCCTGTCCAAGCGTCGCGTAACGCTGTCGACGTCAGGCGTAGTGCCTGCACTGGACAAGCTGGGCGACATGATTGACGTTGCGCTGGCGATCTCCCTGCATGCACCGAACGACGAAATCCGTGACGAAATTGTACCTATCAACAAAAAGTACAATATCGAAACTTTCCTCGCCGCCGTGCGTCGCTACCTGGAGAAATCCAACGCGAACCAGGGCCGCGTGACGATCGAGTATGTCATGCTCGATCATGTAAACGACGGTACCGAGCATGCGCATCAGCTGGCTGAACTGCTGAAAGATACGCCGTGCAAAATCAACCTGATTCCATGGAACCCGTTCCCGGGCGCGCCTTATGGCCGTAGCTCGAACAGCCGTATCGACCGTTTCTCCAAGGTGCTGATGGAGTATGGTTTCACCACTATCGTGCGTAAAACCCGTGGTGATGATATCGATGCTGCATGCGGACAGCTGGCAGGTGATGTGATTGACCGTACCAAACGTACCCTGCGTAAACGTATGCAGGGCGAGACGATTGCGGTCAAAGCTGTTTGATTCTTATGCACTCACGGCGCATTATTTGCGCCGTGAAGCATAATCTTACTGAATAATCAGTCAGATTCGTGATGACTGATCAATAATTACGGTGCGTTTCATCCGACTTTCGGGCAGTATGTAACGACGTAACAACAGTTTATCCTGACGGGCAGGGCTGTGCTGTCATCTCCGGGCTGACAGTCTTATACTGTCTGTTCAAGGTTAACTGATCAGAACTTTCGCGGTGCGGGTGGCATTGTGACTTACCGGCACCTGAACCCTTTTTTTTCACGTACCAGTAGTTGTAGCGAATGAATACTGAAGCCACTCACGACCAACATGAAGCACTCTCCACTGGCGTTCGTCTTCGCAACGCCCGTGAACAACTCGGACTCAGCCAGCAAGCCGTTGCAGAACGCTTATGTCTGAAGGTTTCCACGGTTCGCGATATTGAAGAAGATAAGGCTCCGGCCGATCTGGCTTCAACATTTCTGCGTGGTTACATCCGCTCTTATGCAAAACTGGTGCATATCCCTGAAGAAGAATTACTGCCAATGATGGAGAAGCAGGCACCGGTCCGCGCAGCAAAAGTTGCGCCGATGCAGACCTTCTCCCTGGGAAAACGTCGTAAAAAACGTGATGGCTGGCTGATGAGCTTTACCTGGCTGGTGCTGTTTGTGGTGATCGGCCTGACGGGCGCATGGTGGTGGCAAAACCACAAGGCGCAGCAGGAAGAGATCACCACCATGGCCGATCAATCCTCCGCCGAGCTCAATCAGTCCGGCAATGACAACGCTCAGAGTGTGCCGCTGAATACCGAAGGTGCTGCCACCTCCAGCGAGCCGCAGACTGCCGCGACCGATGCGCCTGCAACCGATGCCGGGCAGGCACCCGCCGCAACGGCTAATACCCCTGCGCCTCAGGCTCAGGATCCAAACGCGGTGGTTGCCCCTTCTCAGGCAAACGTGGATACCGCGACCAACGCGCCAGCGGCCACTCAGCCTGCGGACAACGGTGCTGCGTCACTGCCAACCAACCCGGCCGGAACGGCTGCGCCGGCGGCGGACCCAAATGCGCTGGTGATGAACTTCTCTGCTGACTGCTGGCTGGAAGTGACCGATGCAACAGGTAAAAAACTGTTCAGTGGTCTGCAGCGTAAAGATGGCACGTTAAACCTAACTGGCCAGGCACCGTATAAACTTAAAATCGGCGCTCCGGCAGCAGTACAGATCCAGTATCAAGGAAAACCTGTCGACCTGAGCCGCTTTATCAGAACTAACCAGGTTGCGCGTCTTACCGTTAATGCCGAACAATCAGCAGCACAGTAACAGACGGGCAACGCGGGAGATTTTTCATGCATAACCAGGCTCCGATTCAACGTAGAAAATCGAAACGGATTTACGTTGGTAATGTGCCAATCGGCGATGGGGCTCCTATCGCCGTCCAGTCGATGACCAACACGCGTACCACAGATGTGGAAGCGACGGTCAATCAGATCAAAGCGTTAGAACGTGTAGGCGCGGACATTGTTCGCGTCTCCGTGCCGACAATGGATGCCGCAGAGGCGTTCAAATTGATCAAACAGCAGGTCAGCGTTCCGCTGGTTGCTGATATCCACTTCGATTACCGCATTGCGCTGAAAGTTGCTGAATATGGCGTCGACTGCCTGCGTATTAACCCGGGCAACATCGGTAACGAAGAGCGTATCCGCATGGTGGTGGATTGCGCCCGCGATAAAAATATTCCTATCCGTATCGGCGTCAACGCTGGTTCCCTGGAAAAAGATCTGCAGGAAAAATACGGTGAGCCAACGCCGCAGGCGCTGCTTGAATCCGCGATGCGTCACGTTGATCATCTTGATCGTCTGAACTTCGATCAGTTCAAAGTCAGCGTAAAAGCCTCAGATGTGTTCCTGGCAGTAGAGTCTTATCGCCTGCTGGCAAAACAGATCGATCAGCCTTTGCACCTCGGGATTACGGAAGCCGGTGGCCTTCGTAGCGGTTCCGTTAAATCGGCGATCGGCCTGGGGCTGCTGCTCTCGGAAGGGATCGGTGACACCCTGCGCGTTTCGCTGGCGGCCGATCCGGTAGAAGAGATCAAAGTCGGTTTCGATATCCTCAAATCACTGCGTATCCGCGCACGTGGGATCAACTTCATTGCCTGCCCAACCTGTTCACGTCAGGAATTTGACGTGATTGGCACGGTGAATGCGCTTGAGCAACGTCTGGAAGATATCATCACCCCGATGGACGTCTCCATCATCGGGTGCGTGGTGAACGGTCCGGGTGAAGCCCTGGTGTCAACGCTCGGCGTCACCGGCGGTAACAAGAAAAGTGGTCTCTATGAAGATGGCGTGCGTAAAGATCGTCTGGATAATAGTGATATGATCGACCAGCTTGAAGCCCGCATCCGTGCCAAAGCAACAATGATGGATGAAGCGCAGCGCATCAGCATTCAGCAGGTTGAAAAATAACGTGATGGGAAGCGTGGCGCTTCCCATGTATGATTGAACCCATTCTTTGGGTTCTTTTTTGTATATAGAAAGAGAATAAACGTGGCAAAAAACATTCAAGCCATCCGCGGCATGAACGATTATCTGCCTGGCGAAACCGCCATCTGGCAGCGCATTGAAGGCACACTCAAACAGGTGCTCGGCAGCTACGGTTACAGCGAAATCCGTTTGCCGATTGTAGAGCAGACCCCGTTATTCAAACGCGCGATCGGCGAAGTGACCGACGTGGTTGAAAAAGAGATGTACACCTTTGAGGACCGCAACGGCGACAGCCTGACACTGCGTCCGGAAGGTACGGCGGGCTGCGTACGCGCCGGCATCGAACATGGTCTCCTGTACAATCAGGAGCAGCGCCTGTGGTATATCGGCCCGATGTTCCGCCACGAACGTCCACAGAAAGGTCGTTATCGCCAGTTCAACCAGCTGGGTGTGGAAGTCTTTGGCCTGCAGGGCCCGGACATTGACGCCGAACTGATTATGTTGACTGCCCGCTGGTGGCGTGCGCTCGGCATTGCTGAGCATGTCTCACTGGAACTGAACTCCATCGGTTCTCTGGAAGCACGCGCGAACTACCGTGACGCACTGGTTGCGTTCCTGGAGCAGCACAAAGAGAAGCTGGACGAAGACTGCAAACGTCGTATGTACAGCAACCCACTGCGCGTGCTGGATTCCAAAAATCCTGACGTACAGGCGCTGTTGAACGATGCACCTGCATTGGGTGACTACCTGGACGAAGCGTCACGTGAGCACTTTGCGGGTCTGTGCAAACTGCTGGAAGCCGCGGGCATTGCTTATACCGTGAACCAGCGTCTGGTGCGCGGTCTGGACTACTACAACCGCACCGTGTTCGAGTGGGTGACATCCAGCCTCGGTTCCCAGGGCACCGTGTGTGCCGGCGGTCGTTATGACGGTCTGGTTGAGCAGCTTGGTGGTCGTCCAGCCCCTGGCGTTGGCTTCGCCATGGGTCTTGAGCGACTTGTTTTGCTGGTTCAGGCAGTTAATCCGGAATTTAAAGCAGATTCCGTTGTCGATATATACCTGGTAGCCTCAGGCGCGGAAACGCAGCCTGCGGCAATGCAGCTTGCGGAACGTGTGCGTGATGCACTGCCGGACGTGAAGCTGATGACCAACCATGGCGGCGGCAACTTCAAAAAACAGTTTGCTCGTGCCGATAAATGGGGCGCAAGTATTGCACTGGTGCTGGGCGAGTCCGAAGTGGCTAACGGCGAAGTGGTTGTGAAAGACCTGCGCTCTGGTGAGCAGACAACGGTAACGCAGGACGGCGTTGCGGCGCACTTGCGCACTCTATTGGGCTAAGGAGAAGGACTGCGTGGAAATTTACGAGAACGAACACGATCAGGTCGACGCGATTAAACGCTTCTTTGTCGAAAACGGCAAGGCGCTGGTTGTTGGGGTTATTTTAGGTGTCGGTGCGCTGGTAGGCTGGCGTTACTGGAACAGTCATCAGGCGGACTCCGCGCGTGACGCGTCGCTGTCGTATGAAAATACCGTTAGCGCAATCCGTGCCGATCAGCCGCAAACGCTGACGGCGGCAGAGAAATTTGCCGCTGACAACAAAAACACCTACGGTGCGCTGGCCGCACTGGAAGTGGCGCAGCAGTACGTTGATAAGAACGAGCTGGATAAAGCCGCTAGCCTGCTGTCACAAGGGCTAACCGCCGCCAGTGATGAAAATCTGAAAGCGGTAATCAATCTGCGCCTGGCTCGTATTCAGGTTCAGCAGAAAAAAGCTGACGATGCGCTGAAAACGCTCGATACCATCAAAGGCGAAGGTTTTGCTGCCATTGTTGCCGATCTGCGCGGTGAAGCACTGCTGAGCAAAGGTGACAAAGCGGGCGCGCGTAAAGCGTGGCAAGCTGGCGTAGAGAGCAAAGCTTCACCTGCGCTGAGCGAAATGATGCAGATGAAAATAAATAATTTGTCCGTCTGAGAGGGACCCGATGCAATTGCGTAAATTACTTCTGCCAGGACTGCTTTCTGTTACGTTATTGAGTGGCTGTTCACTGTTCAGTGGCGAAGAAGACGTTGTGAAAATGTCCCCACTGCCGACTGTTGAAAACCAGTTTACCCCGTCCACCGCGTGGAGCACCTCCGTGGGCGATGGTATTGGTGATTTTTATTCCAACCTGCACCCGGCTTTTGCCGACAGCGTTATCTATGCGGCTGACCGCAAAGGTACCGTGAAGGCGGTTAACGCCGATGACGGGAAAGAAGTGTGGTCGGTTAACCTGGCGGAAAAAGACGGCTGGTTCTCTCGTAAACCGGCACTGCTTTCTGGCGGTCTGACCGTTGCCGGTGGGCATGTGTATGTGGGTAGCGAAAAAGCCCAGGTCTATGCTCTCAACACCAGCGATGGTTCTGTTGCATGGCAAACCTCCGTGGCCGGTGAGTCTCTGTCTCGTCCGGTCGTGAGCGACGGCATGGTACTGATCCACACCAGCAACGGCCAGCTGCAGGCGCTGAACGAAGCCGATGGTCTGGTGAAATGGACCGTGAACCTGGATATGCCTTCCTTGTCCTTGCGCGGTGAATCTGCGCCGGCTACCGCCTTTGGTGCTGCCATTGTTGGCGGTGACAACGGTCGTGTAAGCGCGGTACTGATGCAGCAAGGCCAGATGATCTGGCAGCAGCGTATTTCTCAGGCGACAGGCTCAACGGAAATCGATCGTCTGAGCGATGTCGACACGACCCCGGTTATCGTTGACGGTGTGGTTTACGCACTGGCCTATAACGGTAACCTGACCGCGCTGGATCTGCGCAGCGGCCAGGTCATGTGGAAACGTGAACTGGGCTCGGTAAATGATTTCGTGGTTGATGGCAACCGTATCTATATGGTCGATCAGAACGACCGTCTGCTGGCGCTCAGCACCGAAGGTGGTGTTACGCTGTGGACGCAAAGCGATCTGCTGCACCGTCTGCTGACCGCACCAGCACTGTATAACGGTAGCCTGGTGGTGGGTGATAGCGAAGGGTATATGCACTGGATTGACCCGGACAACGGTCGTTTTGTTGCTCAGCAAAAAGTCGACAGCTCAGGTTTCCTGACGGAACCGGTCGTGGCTGACGGCAAACTGCTGATTCAGGCAAAAGACGGCACGCTGTACGCGATCACGCGTTAATTACCCAGCGGTTGTAGTATACTAAACGGCTCCTGTTCACTCAGGAGCCGTTTTGACATTTTTAAAAACGCCGCAAATGCGACGTTTATTTGAATTTTATGAGGCTTCAAACATGGTACCTGTGGTCGCGCTTGTCGGGCGCCCTAACGTTGGAAAATCCACTCTTTTTAACCGTTTAACACGCACCCGTGATGCGCTGGTTGCGGATTTCCCGGGGCTGACGCGTGACCGTAAGTACGGTCGTGCAGAAGTAGAAGGACGCGAGTTCATCTGTATTGATACCGGTGGTATTGACGGGACAGAAGATGGTGTTGAAACCCGTATGGCGGAACAGTCGCTGCTGGCGATTGAAGAAGCTGACGTGGTTCTGTTTATGGTGGACGCTCGCGCAGGCCTGATGCCGGCGGACTCCGCTATTGCGAAACATCTGCGCTCGCGTGAAAAACCCACTTTCCTGGTGGCGAACAAAACTGACGGTATTGATGCAGACCAGGCGGTTGCGGATTTCTGGTCCTTAGGTCTGGGCGAAATCTACCCGATCGCGGCATCTCATGGCCGTGGCGTGACCAGCCTGCTGGAAACCGTTCTGCTGCCGTGGGTTGATGAAGTTAACCCGCCGGAAGAGATCGATGAAGACGCCGAATATTGGGCGCAGTTCGAAGACGGCGAAGCGGGCGAGGAAGAGCCTGAAGACGACTTCAACCCGCAGGACCTGCCGATCAAACTGGCTATCGTGGGCCGTCCAAACGTAGGTAAGTCTACACTTACTAACCGTATCCTCGGCGAAGAGCGTGTGGTCGTTTACGACATGCCGGGCACCACCCGCGACAGTATTTATATCCCGATGCAGCGCGATGAGCGTGAGTATGTGCTCATTGATACCGCAGGCGTACGTAAGCGCGGGAAAATCACCGATGTGGTGGAAAAATTCTCCGTTATCAAAACCCTGCAGGCGATTGAAGATGCCAACGTGGTCATGCTGGTCATCGATGCGCGCGAAGGTATCTCCGATCAGGACCTTTCTCTGCTCGGCTTCATTCTGAATAGTGGGCGCTCACTCGTTATCGTGGTCAACAAATGGGATGGCCTGAGTAATGAGGTGAGAGAGCAGGTGAAAGAGACGCTCGACTTCCGTCTGGGCTTTATCGACTTTGCTCGCGTGCACTTTATCTCTGCGTTACACGGCAGCGGTGTAGGTAATCTGTTTGAGTCCGTGCGTGAAGCGTACGACAGCTCCACCCGTCGTCAGAGCACCGCCATGCTGACCCGTATCATGAACATGGCAGCAGAAGACCATCAGCCGCCGCTGGTGCGTGGTCGTCGCGTGAAGCTGAAATATGCTCACGCCGGTGGTTATAACCCACCAATCGTGGTGATTCACGGCAACCAGGTTAAAGACCTGCCGGATTCCTACAAGCGCTATCTGATGAACTACTTCCGTAAATCACTGGACGTAATGGGCACGCCAATCCGCATCCAGTTTAAGGAAGGGGAGAACCCATTCGCCAACAAGCGCAATACCCTGACGCCAAACCAGATGCGTAAGCGTAAGCGTTTGATTAAGCACATTAAGAAAAGCAAATAAGCTTTGCCGTTCTTTCTGAAGCCCGCGTTGATCGCGGGCTTTTTTTCGCCCGCTCATACCGCCAGTCCTCTCTGTGTGATGTCAATCACTATTCACTTTTAACCAAGTTTAAATCTAAGAAAGTAGACAATCATCGAATTTTCATCTTAAAGTCCAGGGTCCGGTACTAGACAAAACTAGCGACTGGTTATCAAATGGTTAACTAACTTTTCGCCGCATGTAAAAAATCGGTCAGATACGTAACTGGCTGGCGTACATGCTGGTGTTTACAAGCACGACACATACCTTCCTTGGAGAATTATGCAATCCTCTGTTAATCAAAAAGAAAGCCGAACGTTCTTCGGCCACCCTTATCCGCTCGGTTCGCTGTTCTTTACCGAGATGTGGGAACGTTTCTCGTTTTACGGCATTCGCCCATTACTGATCCTGTTTATGGCCGCCACCGTGTATGACGGCGGGATGGGGCTGGCACGTGAAAACGCGTCGGCAATTGTGGGTATCTTTGCCGGCACCATGTACCTGGCCGCACTACCGGGTGGCTGGCTGGCGGATAACTGGCTCGGCCAGCAGAAAGCCGTCTGGTACGGATCCATCCTGATTGCGCTCGGCCACCTGTCGATTGCGCTCTCGGCCATCATGGGCGATAACCTGTTCTTTATCGGCCTGATGTTCATCGTGCTCGGTTCTGGTCTGTTTAAGACCTGTATCTCGGTCATGGTGGGGACGCTGTACAAAAAAGGCGATGCGCGTCGTGACGGCGGTTTCTCGCTGTTCTACATGGGCATCAACATGGGCTCGTTTATCGCGCCGCTGATTTCCGGCTGGCTGATTAAATCTCACGGCTGGCACTGGGGCTTCGGCATTGGTGGCATCGGGATGCTGGTTGCCCTGATCATCTTCCGCGTGTTTGCCGTTCCGGCAATGAAACGCTATGACAGCGAAGTGGGGCTGGACTCGACCTGGAACAGCCCGGTGGTGAAAAGAAACGGCGTGGGCGCATGGTTGCTGGCGCTGGCTGTGGGTGTGGCTGTTATCGTTACGCTGATCGCGCAGGGTGTGATTGTGATTAACCCGGTTGCGGTAGCCAGCGTGCTGGTTTACGTGATTGCGGCGTCCGTTGCCCTCTACTTTATCTACCTGTTCCTTTTTGCGGGCCTGAATCGTAAAGAGCGTGCCAGACTTCTGGTCTGTTTTATTCTGCTGGTCTCCGCTGCGTTCTTCTGGTCCGCCTTCGAGCAGAAGCCAACGTCATTCAATCTCTTTGCCAACGACTACACTAACCGCATGATCGGTGATTTTGAAATCCCGGCGGTATGGTTCCAGTCGATTAACGCCCTGTTCATCATCCTGCTGGCACCGGTATTCAGCTGGGCCTGGCCGAAACTTGCCAGCATGAACATTCGTCCGAGCAGTATCACCAAGTTTGTTATTGGTATTTTGTGTGCCGCCGCAGGCTTTGGCCTGATGATGCTGGCTGCGCAGAACGTACTGAATAACGGTGGCGCGGGCGTGTCGCCATTCTGGCTGGTGGGCAGCATTTTGATGCTGACGCTGGGGGAACTGTGCCTGAGCCCGATTGGTCTGGCGACCATGACGCTGCTGGCACCGGAAAGAATGCGTGGGCAGATGATGGGCCTGTGGTTCTGCGCAAGTGCGCTGGGCAACCTGGCGGCAGGTCTGATTGGCGGTCACGTGAAGGCCGACCAGCTGGATATGCTGCCGGATCTCTTCGCACGTTGCTCCATCGCGCTGCTGATTTGTGCCGCGGTGCTGATCGTCCTCATTGTTCCGGTACGTCGCATGCTGGAAAATGCGCAGACTAAACCGGCCACTAACGCCTGATAACGCCTCGCTCGTCAATACCGGGGCAGGCGTTTGCCCCGGTAATTTACTCGACGAGGTAGAAGATGCTGTTAGGGTTTGTTGGTCTTGGCGCGGTGGTGGAAACCGCTTATTTACCTGCATTACACAATCTGTATGGCGATTCACTGCACTGCCTGGGTTTTGATGTTCAGCCTGGCAGACACCCTGAAGGCGTGACGCGCTGCGCCTCTCTCACCGAACTTCTCTCGCATTCTCTTGATACCCTGTTTATTACCACGGCTTCTCTGCAGCATCTTGAGGTGCTGGAGCACGCCCTGGCGTCTCCTGTGGTGCGGATCGTGGTTGAAAAAACCATCGTCGCCACGCTCGCGCAGCTCGAAAAACTGAACAGGCTGCTGGCGTTGCCCGGTGCGGCGTCTCGTGTGCTCGCACTTGACCACTGGATGGCGCGCCTCGCAACGATTCAGCTTGGGCTGATCGGGACTTTTGCTGATATCGCCAGAATTGACGGTTTTTTGCAGGAACCGAGCGGGTTTAACGCAAAAGGAGAACCTGTCGCGCTTAACTTCGCCACGGGTGAAGTGGACACCCGCACGCTTCGCCATCCTGACGGCGTTATCCTGGACATCGGCACGCATGTGCTGGCGATGCTGCGTGAAACGGTGCGTTATCTGGGGGGCGGGGATGATATGACGCTGCAGGTGGTGGCCGCTACTGACCGGCTTGGGCGTGAGATCAAACAGGGCGATCTCACCACGGCAGAGGGCAGCGCTCATCTTCGCGGGCAGCTTAGTGGCATTCCGGTGGAGATTTGGCTCAACAAATATGCGGGACCGTCAGGCGGGCAAAAAGGGTTACGGCTGTATCTGCATGACGGGCGCGTCATAAGCCACGATCGTCACGGAGCAGAAGATGTGCTCGTGCTGACGGACGGCGATCGGGTTCAGCGCTGGCATATTCCAGGAACGATTTATACGCACTGCCTGGCAGAGCGCATTCTGGGGCAGAAAAGTCTGTTCGAATGTGACCCGGAAGAAGTGAGCCGGACGACACGCCGTCGAATGGCGGAAGTAGAACTGCTGCTGACCTTACAGCAACAGCTGCGTGGCCCGCACTGAGTGCTGCGTGTTAATATCAACGTATTACAGAATGCCCAGCAAAGGAGTCATCATGTCAATTACCTGCCCGGATTGCCACGCAGAGCTTGAAGCGCAAAATGGCGTCGCCCACTGTGAGCACTGCGATAAGGATATCGCGCTCGAAGCCCGCTGCCCGGAGTGTCATCAGCCACTCCAGGTCTTAAAAGCCTGCGGTGCGGTGGATTACTTCTGCCAGAACGGCCACGGCCTGATTTCTAAAAAGCGCGTGGAGTTTGTCCCGGCTGAAGCTTAATCACACACGCAGCCTTCGCCTTTCTGCCATAGCTCGACCAGCGACTCAGGGGCTTCCTGCTCAGGCACCAGCACAATCATATCGGTGTACTGGGCCTGATTGTGCTGAGTCCAGATTATCTGGATGCGAAAATAACGCTGATCGCCACTCCCCGGCGAGGTGGGTTCACCCGGCGGCTGGCCGCGTGGAAATGCCTGCTCCAGGATGCTTACCACGCGCTGACGCTGGGCCTCATTGAGTGACGAAAGCGTAATGGTGCGTTGGCCGCTTAGCTTAGGGATAAAAGCGACGCCGCCTTCCCGGGCCAGCTCAACGACGGCGTCATCTGTGAGTTCCGGAACCTGCATTTACAGCACTCCCACCTGTTCCCAGGCTTGTTTTATCGCAGCCGCCACGTCGCCACCGGACCGTTTCTCGCCGTGGGCAACCGTCAGTTTTGCGAAGGCCTCAAAATCGGCATCTTGCGCCAGGTGACGGTCGCAAACTGTGTCGTACCAGGCATATCCCGCTTTTTCCCAGGCATGACCCCCAATCGCCTTCGCGGCCAGATAAAACGCCCGGTTGGGAATACCTGAATTCAGGTGTACGCCGCCGTTGTCTTCGCGCGTTTTGATAAAGTCTTTCATGTGCCCAGGCTGCGGGTCTTTACCGAGCAGAGGATCGTCATAGGCGGTGCCGGGCGCTGACATGGAGCGCAGCCCTTTGCCGTTAATACCGTCTGCCAGCAGCCCCTCACCAATCAGCCAGTCGGCTTCATCGGCGGTCTGTTTGAGGTGGTACTGTTTGACCAGCGAGCCAAACACATCTGACAATGATTCATTCAGTGCGCCAGACTGCTCAAAATAGATAAGCCCGGCTTCGGTCTCGGTGACACCGTGGCTTAGCTCATGGGCCACGACGTCAATGGCAATGGTAAAGCGGTTAAATATTTCGCCGTCGCCATCGCCAAAGACCATCTGCTGACCATTCCAGAAGGCGTTCTGATATTCCCGGCCATAGTGCACGGTACCGGTCAGGATCAGGCCTTTATTATCAAGCGAATCGCGCTGATACATTTTCCAGAAGAAATCATGGGTGACCCCCAAATAATTGTAGGCTTCATCAACGGCCACATCGCCATTTGACGGCTGGCCCTCATAACGCACCTGAGTACCCGGCAGCTCCTGCGTCTGTCTGGCATCGTAAATATCACGCTCCAGTTGACCGGCTTTATTGACGTGCGGCGCGGCGGGTTTGCCCGGCATATGCGCCATGAGCGTTTGCACATGCGTTAACGTCTGACGGGCGCAGCGCTGCTGCGGCTCAGAGCCACTTTCGATAATGCGACGAAGAATATAGGGGGGAATGACGCTGTGAAGATAAGACATGCTGCTCTCCTTAGTTCGGGCAAGGCCAGATAAAAGGGAATAGCAGCAGTATAGTTTGTAACCGACGAAGAATTATCCGGTTTTTCGCTGGCGTGTTTTTTTCACCGGTTTAATCTCTTTCACTTCGCTCTCCACCCAGCCGTCTGACAGACGGGTGGTGAGAACATCTCCGGCTTTCACCTGCTTCGTTTGCTTCAGCACTTTACCGTCGGTGGCGGTCGTTACGCTATAGCCTCGAGCCAGCGTCGAGAGCGGGCTGACCGCCTCGAGGTGGGTCACGGCGTTGCCAAAGCGTTCACGTGTGGTGCTAAGACGTGCACGGATAGTGTCTGCCAGTCGATATTCAAGCTGTTGGATACGCGTTTGCGCGCGATAAATCTTCGGCTGTGGGTTCTGCTGGTTCAGGCGCTGAGTAATACGCTGCTGGCGCGAGACCGCGCGCTTGAGCTGAATATCCAGCGCGACGTTCATTCGCTGACGCAGACGTTCCAGCACGGTTTGCTGACGGGCCAGCCGCAATTGCGGGTGCTGCTGTTGCAGGCGATGATGAAGCTGGGTAAACCGGCGCGACCGGTTGGCCAGGAAATAGTCCATCGCCATTTCCAGACGCTGCTGACCATTCTGCAGCTGGCGCAGCAGCTCCAGCTGATTGCGGCTCACCACTTCCGCGGCTGCGGAGGGCGTTGGCGCGCGTAAATCCGCCACAAAATCAGCTATTGTCACGTCCGTTTCGTGGCCGACGGCGCTGACGACCGGGATCTGGCTTGCGAAAATGGCCCGTGCCACGCGTTCGTCGTTAAAGCTCCACAGGTCTTCCAGCGAACCGCCGCCACGCCCGACAATCAGCACGTCGCACTCCTGACGTGCGTTTGCAAGTTCAATGGCGCGGACAATCTGACCCGGTGCGTCATCACCCTGAACAGCGGTCGGGTAGATGATAACGGGCAGGGACGGGTCGCGGCGTTTGAGGACATGAAGAATATCGTGCAGTGCCGCCCCGGTTTTTGACGTAATCACCCCAACGCAGTGGGCAGGTGAGGGGAGCGGTTTTTTGAACTGCTGATCGAAAAGACCCTCTTGCGAGAGTTTGTCTTTTAGCTGCTCGTACTTCTGCTGCAACACACCTTCGCCCGCAGGCTGCATACTTTCGACGATGATTTGATAATCGCCGCGCGGCTCATACAGGGTGATATTGGCGCGAACCAGAACCTGCTGACCATGCTGAGGGCGAAACGTCACGCGGCGGTTGCTGTTGCGGAACATTGCACAGCGCACCTGAGCGGTGTCGTCTTTTAATGTGAAGTACCAGTGACCAGATGAAGGCTGCGTGAAGTTAGAAATTTCACCGCTGATCCAGACCTGCCCCATTTCCTGCTCAAGCAGCAAACGAACCGTCTGATTAAGGCGGCTGACAGTAAAAATTGAGGGGGATTGAGTGGATAACATGTGAGCGGGATCAAATTCTAAATCAGCAAGTTATTCAGTCGATAGTAACCTGCTGAGAGGGGAGTGCAAGGTTTTTTTATAAAAAAGTGTGGATGCAATCGGTTACGCTCTGTATAATGCCACGGCAATATTTAACCACCCACCAGGTCAGAGATATTGCCCATGCTACGTATCGCTAAAGAAGCACTGACGTTTGACGACGTCCTCCTCGTTCCCGCTCATTCCACCGTTCTGCCGAATACTGCCGATCTCAGCACGCAGTTGACGAAAACGATTCGCCTGAACATTCCTATGCTCTCTGCGGCAATGGACACCGTGACTGAAGCGCGCCTGGCTATCGCCCTGGCACAGGAAGGTGGCATCGGCTTTATTCATAAAAACATGTCTATCGAGCGTCAGGCTGAAGAAGTTCGCCGCGTGAAGAAACATGAATCCGGCATCGTGTCTGACCCACAGACCGTTCTGCCAACCACCACCCTGCACGAAGTGAAAGCCCTGACCGAACGTAACGGTTTCGCCGGTTACCCGGTTGTCACCGAAGATAACGAACTGGTGGGCATCATCACCGGCCGTGACGTGCGTTTCGTGACTGACCTGAACCAGCCTGTCAGCGTATACATGACCCCGAAAGAGCGTCTGGTAACCGTCCGTGAAGGCGAAACCCGTGACGTCGTGCTGGCTAAAATGCACGAGAAGCGCGTTGAGAAAGCACTGGTTGTGGACGCGAACTTCCACCTGCTGGGCATGATCACCGTTAAAGATTTCCAGAAAGCAGAACGTAAGCCTAACGCCTGTAAAGACGAGCATGGCCGTCTGCGCGTAGGTGCTGCCGTTGGCGCGGGTGCAGGTAACGAAGAGCGTGTTGACGCGCTGGTGGCTGCGGGCGTTGACGTACTGCTGATTGACTCCTCTCACGGCCACTCCGAAGGCGTTCTGCAACGTATTCGTGAAACCCGTGCGAAATACCCAGACCTGCAGATCATCGGCGGTAACGTTGCAACGGGCGCAGGCGCTCGCGCACTGGCTGAAGCAGGCTGCAGCGCGGTGAAAGTCGGTATCGGTCCTGGCTCTATTTGTACCACCCGTATCGTGACTGGCGTAGGCGTTCCGCAGATCACCGCGGTATCCGACGCGGTTGAAGCGCTGGAAGGCACCGGTATTCCGGTTATCGCTGACGGCGGTATCCGCTTCTCTGGCGACATCGCGAAAGCGATAGCTGCAGGTGCTGCAGCCGTCATGGTTGGCTCTATGCTGGCCGGTACTGAAGAATCCCCGGGCGAAATCGAACTCTACCAGGGCCGTTCTTACAAATCATACCGTGGTATGGGCTCCCTGGGCGCGATGTCCAAAGGCTCTTCCGACCGTTACTTCCAGAGCGATAACGCCGCTGACAAACTGGTACCGGAAGGTATCGAAGGCCGCGTTGCCTATAAAGGCCGCCTGAAAGAGATCATTCACCAGCAGATGGGCGGCCTGCGCTCCTGTATGGGTCTGACCGGCTGTGGTACCATCGACCTGCTGCGTACTAAAGCGGAATTCGTACGCATCAGCGGTGCGGGTATCCAGGAGAGCCACGTTCACGACGTGACGATCACCAAAGAGTCCCCGAACTACCGTCTGGGCTCCTGATAAATTTCCGCGCCCGGCTCATGCCGGGCGCTCTGTATTTGTTTCACTTGCCTCGGAATTAGCGTCAATGACGGAAAACATTCATAAACATCGCATTCTCATCCTGGACTTTGGTTCTCAGTACACTCAACTGGTGGCGCGTCGCGTGCGTGAACTGGGCGTTTACTGTGAACTGTGGGCATGGGATGTCACGGAAGCACAGATTCGCGAATTCAATCCAAGCGGCATCATCCTGTCCGGCGGCCCGGAAAGCACCACCGAAGAGAACAGCCCACGCGCACCGCAGTACGTGTTTGAAGCGGGCGTGCCGGTATTCGGCGTTTGCTACGGTATGCAGACTATGGCCATGCAGCTGGGCGGCCACGTAGAAGGGTCTAACGAGCGTGAGTTTGGTTACGCGCAGGTTGAAGTCGTCACCGACAGCGCGCTGGTTCGCGGTATCGAAGACTCCCTGACCGCAGACGGCAAACCGCTGCTGGACGTGTGGATGAGTCACGGCGACAAAGTCACCGCCATCCCGTCTGACTTTGTGACCGTTGCCAGCACCGATAACTGCCCGTTTGCGATTATGGCGAACGAAGAAAAACGCTTCTACGGTGTGCAGTTCCACCCGGAAGTGACCCACACCCGTCAGGGTATGCGCATGCTGGAACGCTTCGTGCGTGATATCTGCCAGTGTGAAGCACTGTGGACGCCAGCAAAAATCATCGACGACGCCGTTGAGCGTATCCGCCAGCAGGTTGGCAATGACAAAGTGATCCTCGGCCTGTCCGGCGGTGTTGACTCCTCTGTCACCGCGATGCTGCTGCACCGCGCAATCGGCAAAAACCTGACCTGTGTATTCGTGGACAACGGTCTGCTGCGTCTGAACGAAGCGCAGCAGGTTATGGATATGTTCGGCGACCACTTCGGTCTGAACATCATTCACGTGGAAGGCGAGAAGCGCTTCCTCGACGCGCTGGCTGGCGAGAACGATCCGGAAGCGAAACGTAAAATCATCGGTCGCGTCTTCGTTGAAGTGTTCGATGAAGAAGCGCTGAAGCTGGAAGACGTTAAATGGCTGGCGCAGGGCACCATCTACCCTGACGTGATTGAATCCGCGGCTTCCGCAACCGGTAAAGCACACGTCATCAAATCTCACCACAACGTTGGCGGCCTGCCGAAAGAGATGAAGATGGGCCTGGTTGAACCGCTGCGTGAGCTGTTCAAAGATGAAGTACGTAAGATCGGCCTGGAACTGGGTCTGCCATACGACATGCTCTACCGTCACCCGTTCCCGGGTCCAGGTCTGGGCGTGCGTGTGCTGGGCGAAGTGAAGAAAGAGTACTGCGACCTGCTGCGTCGTGCGGACGCTATCTTCATTGAAGAGCTGCACAAAGCTGACCTGTACAACAAAGTGAGCCAGGCGTTCACCGTGTTCCTGCCGGTGCGCTCTGTCGGCGTGATGGGCGATGGCCGTAAGTACGACTGGGTTGTTTCCCTGCGTGCGGTAGAAACCATCGACTTCATGACCGCGCACTGGGCGCACCTGCCGTACGACTTCCTGGGCCGCGTCTCTAACCGCATTATCAACGAAGTGAACGGTATCTCCCGCGTGGTGTATGACATCAGCGGTAAGCCACCGGCTACGATTGAGTGGGAATGATTTTCCCCTGATATCACCCCGAACCCTCTGCTTGCGCAGGGGGTTTTTTATTCTCCGTTACTTCCCACTGCCCAGCCGATATGCCAGCGCTACCACCAGCGACTGCACCAGGCACAGCGTCGCCGACTGCGAGCGAAACGCGTCAACCTGCGCCTCTTTCACCACAAAACAGAGATCGCTGAAGGTGGCCAGCGGGCTTATCTGGCTGTCGGTGATCACAATCTGCCGCGCGCCGACGCTGGCGGCGGTTTCGCTGACCATTACCGTCTCTTCCGCATACGGCGAGAAGCTGATCGATACCACAATGTCCTGCGCTTTGATGCGGTTGATCTGCTCACGCAGCATCCCCCCCATTCCGTCGAGCAGAATAGGGCGGCACTCCAGGTGGCTCAGGGCGTAGGTCAGATAGGCGGCGACGCTAAACGAGCGGCGTAACCCGGCGATATAGATTGTGTCGGCGTCGGCCAGCAGTTGTACGGCGCGTTCCAGCATCTCCGGCTCGGCGCGGGCGGCCAGCTGCTGGAGGGCCTGCGCATTTGAACGGGCGAACTCCTGCAGAATATCGAGCGGGGTTTCCGGGACGGCCTGACTTTCCATTTCGCGAAACAGCCGGGCGCGGTCACTGTAGCTGGCGGTCTCTTCCACCAGGTTCATGCGAAACAGCTGTTTCATCTCATTGAAGCCGGTGAAGTCAAAAGCATTGGCAAAACGGATCAGCGTTGACGGCGGCACATCGGCACGCTCGGCAATGACGGCGACCGTATCAAAGGCCACGCTGTTGGTATTATCCAGCACATAGCGGGAGACCTGCTGCAGCCTCTTGCTCAGGCTATCGTAGCGATCGCGGATTTGCTGCTGCAGCTCATTCAGGCTGGTTGCTGTGGTCATTTTACCCCCTATGCATAGTTTTATGATTCTAAACGCAAAACCGCGTCTTTTAAATGCCGGCCGTCCATCTGGCCTCAAAAATGAAACAGAAGCTTCACGCTTTTCAACGCCTGAAATGCCTTAATAGCGCAGGCTGCACCGGTGATGGTGGCTGTTAACATAAAAATCCATCCTTGATCACAATAATCATCATTTATTTTATTTCAACTTAAAATGGAATATTTGTTTCATATATAGTGTTCAGGTAACAGTCACGTATCAACAGCGAGAGGTTAAGGATGGAGACGGTAGCGAATTTTATTCACGGCGAGTGTGTCACCGGTTCAGGCCAGCGCGTTCAGGCAATCTTCAACCCGGCCACCGGAGAGCAGATCCGCCAGGTGGTGATGAGTACGGCACAGGAAACCGAACAGGCGATTGCCGCAGCACAGCAGGCTTTTCCTGGCTGGGCGCGTCATTCTCCACTTAAACGCGCACGCGTGATGTTCCGCTTCAAAGCGCTGCTGGAAGAGAACATGGAGCGCCTGGCCCGCATCATCAGCGAAGAGCATGGCAAAGTCTTCTCCGACGCGGTGGGCGAGCTGACCCGCGGCCTGGAAGTGGTGGAGTTTGCCTGTGGCATCCCGCATCTGCAAAAAGGTGAGCACTCCGCTAATGTCGGCACCGGTGTCGACAGCCACTCGTTGATGCAGCCGCTCGGCGTATGTGCCGGGATCACGCCGTTTAATTTCCCGGCAATGGTGCCGATGTGGATGATCCCGATTGCGCTGGCCACCGGCAACACGTTCGTGCTGAAACCGTCGGAAAAAGATCCCTCTCTGGCGCTCGCGCTGGCAAAACTGCTGAAAGACGCCGGCCTGCCTGACGGCGTGTTTAACGTGGTGCAGGGTGATAAAGAGTCGGTTGACGTGCTGCTGACTGACCCACGCGTGCAGGCTGTGAGCTTTGTCGGTTCAACGCCGATCGCCCAATACATTTACGAGACCGCCTCCGCCCACGGTAAACGCTGTCAGGCACTGGGCGGGGCAAAAAACCACTGCATCTTAATGCCGGATGCCGATATGGATATGGCGACGAACGCGATTATGGGCGCTGCCTTCGGCGCGGCGGGAGAACGTTGCATGGCGCTGTCGGTGGTGCTGGCAGTGGGGGATAACACTGCTGATGAACTCTGTTCCCGGCTGGAAAAACAGATTGCCGCGCTGCGCGTCGGACCGGGTCTGGACCAGACGCCAGAGAACGAAATGGGGCCGCTTATCTCCTCGGCACACCGTAACAAAGTGCTGGGCTATATCGACAGCGGGGAAACTCAGGGAGCCCGCCTGCGCGTGGATGGCCGTGGGTTCAGCGTGAAAGGCCACGAGCAGGGCTATTTTGTTGGACCAACGCTGTTCGATAACGTCACGCCGGAGATGACCATTTATAAAGAAGAGATTTTCGGGCCGGTACTTTCTGTGGTGCGTGTTGCAGATTACAGCAGTGCGGTGGACCTGATTAACCGGCATGAATATGGTAATGGCTCGGCAATATTTACCCGTGACGGTGGCTGCGCGCGCCGCTTCTGCGAAGAGGTGCAGGCGGGGATGGTTGGGGTGAACGTGCCGATCCCGGTGCCGATGGCGTTCCACAGTTTTGGTGGCTGGAAGCGTTCGATCTTTGGTGCGCTGAATGTGCACGGCAACGACGGCGTGCGTTTCTACACCCGAATGAAAACCATCACCGCACGCTGGCCGGAAATGCAGCAGGAGACTGGCGCTGCGTTCTCCATGCCGACGCTGGGCTGACAGGAGGTTTTATGCAAACCGAACGTATGACCATGGCTCAGGCCCTGGTCAGATTCCTTAATCAACAATATGTCTCCATTGATGGACAAGAAACGCCCTTCGTGGAGGGCGTGGCGACCATTTTTGGTCACGGCAACGTGCTGGGTATCGGCCAGGCACTTGAGCAGGATCCTGGCCACCTGCAGGTGATGCAGGGGTGTAACGAACAGGGCATCGCCCATATGGCGACCGGATTCGCCAAACAGCATCGCCGTCGGCGCATTTTTGCCGTCACCTCATCCGTCGGGCCCGGCGCGGCGAATATGGTGACGGCCGCGGCGACCGCCACCGCGAACCGCATTCCGCTCCTGCTGTTACCGGGGGATATCTATGCCAGCCGCCAGCCCGATCCGGTTTTGCAGCAAATCGAGCAGTACCACGATCTCAGTATCAGCACCAACGACTGCTTCCGTCCCGTTTCACGCTACTGGGACCGCATTAACCGTCCGGAACAGTTAATGAGCGCGATGTTAAATGCGATGCGAATGCTTACTGACCCCGCAGCGACGGGGGCTGTGACCATTTGCCTGCCGCAGGACGTACAGGGCGAAGCCTGGGATTATCCCCTGAGCTTCTTTGCGCGTCGCGTGCATCACATTGAACGCCGTCCGCCTGATCCCCAGCGTCTGGCCCAGGCACAGGCGTTGATTGCCCGTAAACGCCGTCCACTGGTGGTGTGTGGCGGGGGCGTGCGTTATTCCGGCGCACATGAGGCATTTCGGGAATTTGTCGAGACGCTGCAACTGCCGTTTGCCGAAACCCAGGCCGGAAAGGGGGCGCTGGTAAGCGATCACCCCCTTAATCTGGGAGGGATCGGTGTGACGGGCGGAATGGCCGCTAACCAGCTTGCACCCAGGGCGGATTTGGTGATTGGCATCGGCACGCGCCTGACGGACTTTACCACCGGCTCCAAAGCGCTCTTTTCCCATCCGGACGTCGAGTTCCTGCTTTTAAACGTCGCCGAGTTTGATGCCGTGAAACTGGATGCCACGGCGCTGATTGCCGATGCGCAAACCGGGCTACACGCTTTAACGCAGGCGCTCCCGGCGTACCGAAGCCACTGGGGAGAGGAGATTGCTCAGGCGAAATCTGCCTGGCATGCGGAGTGCCAGCGCTTATGGGGCCGTCAGTGGCATCCCGACGATGCGCCTGAAGTGGCAGGGCACCTTGATGCGCAGCTGGCGGAATACGGTGAGGCGCTCAACACCCGTCTGACCCAGACGCGGGTGCTGGGGCTTATCAATCAACATATCGAAGATAACGCCATCGTTGTGGGCGCAGCCGGATCGCTGCCCGGAGATTTACAGCGCCTCTGGCAGGTGAAGACGCCGGACAGTTATCACCTGGAGTACGGCTACTCCTGCATGGGATATGAGATTGCGGCGGCGATAGGCGCGAAGCTTGCCAGCCCGCATCAGCCGGTTTACGCCATGGTGGGGGATGGCTCCTACATGATGCTGCACTCCGAGCTACAAACCGCGGTGCAGGAGGGGATCAACGTCACCGTTTTGCTGTTTGATAATGCCAGCTTCGGCTGCATTAATAACCTGCAGATGGGGCACGGGATGGGGAGCTTCGGTACGGAAAACCGTCATCGAAATCTAGATTCAGGCCGGCTTGACGGGCCGCTGGTAAAAGTCGATTTCGCCCAGAACGCGGAAAGCTACGGCTGTCGCGCGTGGCGGGTCCACGACGAGCAGAGTCTGCTGGTGGCGCTAGAGGCGTCGCGGGCGCATCCTGGCCCAACGCTGCTGGATATCAAAGTGCTGCCGAAAACCATGACCCATGATTACGCGTCATGGTGGCGAACCGGTGATGCGCAGGTCGCGGGATCGTCTGCGGTGCGCAAAGCCGCCGAGCAAACTCAGGCGCAGGTGAAAAAAGCACGCCAGTATTAAGTTTTCCCGCCGTAACGAAATTTTCATTTCATTTTCCCCTCACCCTAACCCTCTCCCCAAAGGGGAGAGGGGATGGTGTAGTGCACTCTTTTCTCCCTCGCCCCTTTGGGGAGAGGGCAGGGGTGAGGGGTTAGTAGCACCTTCTTCCATGTTGTGAGATTGATAACAAAATTTATCTCAATCATCTCAAAAGTGTTAACCCGCACTCAAAAATATAATTTTCACTATTTATAAAAATGAAATAAATGTTTTATTTAAGGGGTCGTTAGTTCACAGCATTCACCAACACCGGGAGCCGTTATGTTTAACATTGCTTTACTGGGCGCTGGCCGAATTGGCCAGGTACATGCAGCTAACATCGCCAGCCACAGTGAGACCACGCTCTGGTCTGTGGTCGACCCGAATCAGGAATTTGCCACCCGCCTTGCCACGCAATATCAGGCTCGTCTGCAGAGCCTGGAGGACGCGATGACCGACCCAAACGTTCATGCCGTGCTGATCGCGTCTGCGACGGACACCCACGCGGATCTGATTGAGATGGCCGCCCGCCACGGCAAAGCGATCTTCTGTGAAAAGCCGGTACACCTGGATCTTGCCCGCGTGCGCGACTGCCTGAAAGTGGTTAACGAGTACAACGTACCGCTGTTTATCGGTTTTAACCGCCGCTTTGACCCGCAGTTTCGCCGGGTCAAAACCGAGGTGCAGGCCGGGCGGATCGGTAAGCCCGAATCGCTGCTGATTATCTCCCGCGACCCGTCCCCGCCACCGGCGCAATATGTGCGCGTTTCCGGCGGTATGTTCCGCGACATGACCATTCACGATTTTGATATGGCGCGCTTCATCATGGGCGAAGAGCCGGTGTCGGTGTATGCCCAGGGCAGCAATCTGGTGGATCCGGCGATTGGCGAGGCGGGGGATATCGATACCGCGTTTATCGTACTGAAGTATGCCTCCGGCGCGATGGCAACCATCGTCAACAGCCGCCGCTCTTCTTACGGCTACGACCAGCGCCTGGAGCTGCACGGCTCAGAGGGCCTGCTGTGCGCGGGCAATATTCTTGAAAATCAGGTGCAGCACTACGGCAAACAGGGCTGCACCGGTGCGCTGCCGGAACACTTCTTCCTGCAGCGCTACAAATCCGCTTACGCCGCGGAATGGGAACACTTTGTTGCGGTGCTGCGCGGCGAAGCGACGCCTGACTGTAGCGGCGATGATGGTGAACGTGCGCTGTACCTGGCGGATAAAGCGCTGGAATCCCTGCGTAGTCAGCGTGAGATCGTCCTCTAAACACAACCACCCTACACAGAGAGACATAATAATGAAAAAACTGATCTTAGCCGCCCTCATCGCCATGACCGCCGGGGCAGCAATGGCCGAAAACGAGCAAATTGTTTTCAGTACACCAAACCTGGCGATGCCGTTTGAAGTTCACATGCAGCGTACCGCGGTAAAAGCCGCAAAAGAGATGGGCGTAAAGCTTCAGGTTCTGGACGGGCAGGGCAGCTCGCCGAAACAGGTCGCTGACCTGGAAAACGCCATCACCCGTGGTGCGCAGGGGTTCATCGTCTCCCCGAATGACGTCAATGCCGTCTCCAGCGCGGTGGATGAAATTCAGGATGCGAATCTGCCCGTTGTGACGCTTGACCGCTCCGTCGACAGCCAGAAGAAGGTGCCGCATTTTGGTGCCAACAACTACAAAGGCGGGCAGGCGATTGGCGACTTCGTTAAAAGCAAATTCCCCAACGGGGCAGACATTATTCTGCTCACCGGCCAGCCAGGTTCCTCCTCCAACATTGAACGTACCAAAGGGATCCGCGACAGCCTGAAGGCGGGCGGGGACAAGTACAAGATCGTTGCCGATCAGACCGGCAACTGGATGCGCTCTGAAGGGATGCGCATTGTGGAAAGTGTTCTGCCGTCACTGCCGAAACGCCCACAGGTGATCCTCTCCGCCAATGACGACATGGCACTGGGCGCAATTGAAGCGCTGCAGGGCCAGGGCGTGAAGCCAGGCGAAATTCTGGTGACCGGATTTGACGCGGTCCCTGAGGCGCTGGCGCGCGTGCGCGACGGCTGGCTGGCGGTCACGGCGGATCAGCGCCCGGGCTTCGCGGTACAAACGGCGATGAGCCAGCTGGTGGCCAACGTGCGTGAGAAGAAAGCCATCACTGGCGCGGACTACCCGCCAACGCTTATCACCAAAGAAAATCTGCAGCAGGCTGAGCGCATCAGTGAGGCCGGTAACTGATTTATCCGGAGCCGCCGCGCAGGTGGCGGCTCACTATTAAGGAGGAGCAGACCGATGTCGCAACCCTTACTGAAAGTGACCGACCTGGCAAAAAGCTTTTCTGGCGTCTGGGCGCTGAGCAGCGCACAGCTCACCGTCGGTGCCGGGGAGATCCACGCGCTGCTGGGTGAGAACGGAGCGGGGAAATCCACGCTGCTGAAAGCCCTGGCGGGCGCACAGCCGCAAACGCGCGGGGATATCTGGTTCAACGGCGACACGCTGCCGGTGGACGATTCACCGGTTGAGCGGCAGAACAAGGGCATTATCACTATCTATCAGGAATTTAACCTGCTGCCCAATATGACCGTCGCGGAAAACATGTTTCTCGGGCGTGAGCCGCGTAAACGTAACCTGATTGTCGACGAAAAAGCGGTGAACCAGGAGGCGCAGGTGATCCTCGATTATCTGCAGCTGAACGTTGCGCCAACCACGCCTGTCGCCCGTCTGAGCGTAGCCCAGCAGCAGATGGTCGAGATTGCCCGGGCGCTGACGCTGAACGCCAGGCTGATCATCATGGATGAACCCTCCGCGGCGCTGAGCGACAGCGAGGTGGAAAGCCTGCACCGCGTGGTGCGCGAGCTGAAAAACCGGGGGGTGAGCATTATTTACGTTACCCACCGACTGCACGAAGTTTTCCAGCTTTGCGATCGCTTTACCGTTTTCCAGGACGGCCGTTTCACCGGCAGTGGCGCCGTGGCGCAAACCAATGTCGAGCAGCTGATCCGTCTGATGGTGGGGCGTGACGTGGCCTTTAATCGTCGTCCCGCCAGCGAAACCCATCATGAAAACAAGCCGGTCCGTCTGGCAGTAAAAGGGCTGAGCCGCGAAAAACCGCCGCTGGATCCGCACGGCATTGCCCTGCATGACATCAGCTTCCATGTCCACGCGGGAGAAGTACTGGGCATTGCCGGCCTGGTGGGGGCAGGGCGTACCGAAGTGGCGCGCTGCCTGTTCGGGGCGGATGCCTTTACCTCGGGCAGCTTTGAGCTGGATGGCGTCCCGTATCAACCGCGCGACCCAATGTACGCCCTTGAGCAGGGCATCGCGCTGGTCCCGGAAGATCGCAAGAAAGAGGGGGCGGTGCTGGGGTTATCGATTCGCGACAACCTGTCGCTCTCCAGTCTCTCTTCTCTGATGCAGTGGCGCTGGTTTGTGAATACCCGCAAAGAGGACGATCTGATTGAGTCCTACCGCAAGGCGCTGCAGATCAAAATGGTCAACAGCGCGCAGGAGGTGCGCAAGCTCTCCGGTGGTAACCAGCAGAAAGTTATCCTGGCGCGCTGCATGGCGCTGAACCCTCGGGTGCTGATTGTCGATGAGCCGACGCGCGGTATCGACGTGGGCACCAAGTCGGAAGTGCACCAGGTGCTGTTTGATATGGCCAAACAGGGCGTGGCAGTGATCGTGATCTCCTCCGATCTGCCTGAAGTGATGGCGGTATCCGATCGGATCATCACGCTCAGTGAAGGCCGGGTGACCGGTGAGATCCACGGCGACGACGCTAACGAAGAGCGGCTGATGACGATGATGGCCATCAACCACAACGCCCTCAACGCGGCATAACGGAGTTTTCCATGACGCAGATGATTTCTAAAACGCAGGTTCCGGTGAAACGCAGCGGACGCCTCGATCCCATCGCCTTCTTCGAGCGCTTCGGGGTACTGATTTTCATGATCCTGCTGCTGATTTTCTTTCAGTCGCAGAACAGCAATTTTTTCTCTGAACGCAATATTTTCAACATCCTGACCGAGGTGTCCATCTACGGGATCATGGCCGTGGGGATGACCTTCGTCATTCTGACTGCCGGTATCGATCTTTCTGTCGGCTCCATCCTGGCGGTCTGCGCCATGACCGCCGCATACGTGATTAAGGGCGACAACTTCACCACCGTTGATCCGAACGCCTGGGGCGGCATGAGCTGGCTGATTGGGCTGGGGATTTGTCTGGCGATGGGCACGGCGATTGGCTTCCTGCACGGCCTGGGCGTAACCCGCCTGCGCCTGCCGCCGTTTATCGTCACCCTCGGCGGGATGACCATCTGGCGTGGCCTGACGCTGGTGATCAACGACGGCGCGCCCATTGCAGGTTTCGACCCGGGTTACCGCTGGTGGGGACGCGGGGAGCTGCTTGGCATCTCCATTCCAATCTGGATTTTCGCCATCGTGGCGCTTGGCGGGTATCTGGCGCTGCATAAAACCCGCTGGGGACGCTTCGTCTATGCCATCGGCGGTAACCCGGAGGCAGCGCGCCTGGCGGGGGTCAACGTGAAGCGCGTGCTGGTGAGTGTCTATGTGCTGATTGGCTGTCTGGCGGGACTGGCGGGCTTTATTCTCAGCGCTCGTCTTGGCAGTGCGGAAGCGGTCGCCGGGATCTCCTTTGAATTGCGCGTTATCGCCTCGGTGGTCATCGGCGGCACCTCGCTGATGGGCGGCTATGGACGCATCGGCGGCACCATCATCGGCTCCATCATTATGGGGATCCTGATTAACGGTCTGGTGCTGATGAACGTTTCGGCCTATTACCAGCAAATAATCACCGGATTAATTATCGTTCTGGCGGTGGCATTCGACACCTATGCCAAGAGCCGTCGCGGCGCATTGTGAGGATCAGGATGAAAGAGGTTCGTATTGGATTGATTGGCACCGGGTATATCGGCAAGGCGCATGCCATCGCCTATGCCCAGGCGCCGACGGTATTTACCCTGCGCGGCAAACTGGTGCGCGAGATGGTGGCGGAAGTGACGCCCGCGCTGGCGGCAGAGCGGGCGCAGGCCTTTGGCTTCAACCGCTCAACCGGCGACTGGCGGGCACTGGTGGCTGACCCGGCGATTGATGTCGTGGATATATGCTCGCCCAACCATCTGCATAAAGAGATGGCGCTGGAGGCCATTCGCCACGGTAAGCATGTCTACTCGGAAAAGCCGCTGGCGCTGAATGCCCATGACGCACGTGAAATGGTGGACGCCGCGAAGCGGGCAGGGGTGAAAACGCTGGTGGGTTTTAACTACATGAAAAACCCGACGGCACAGCTGGCGAAAGAGATCATCGCCCGCGGCGAGATTGGCGAGGTGATCCACTTCTACGGTACCCACAACGAAGATTATATGGCCGACCCGCTTTCTCCCATTCACTGGCACTGTTTTAAAGAGACCGCCGGACTGGGTGCACTGGGGGACCTGGCGGCGCATATCGTCAACATGGCGCAGTATCTGGTCGGGGACATTCAGCAGGTCTGCGGTGATTTAAAAATTGTTGTGCCTGAGCGCCCGGCGCAGGCCGGTTCGTCGCAAAACGTTGCGGTTGAAAACGAAGATCAGGCGCACGCGATGGTCCGTTTCGCCGGCGGAGCACAAGGGGTGATTGAAACGTCCCGCGTCGCCTGCGGGCGCAAGATGGGACTGTCGTATGTGATAACCGGCACCAAAGGGGCCATCAGTTTTACCCAGGAGCGGATGGCGGAACTGAAGCTCTATCTGCATGACGACCCGGTAAACCGCCAGGGATTCCGCACGCTGCTTGTGGGTCCATCACATCCGGACTATGGCGCGTTTTGCATGGGAGCGGGCCATGGTATCGGCTTTAACGATCAAAAAACGGTGGAAGTACGCGACCTGGTCGACGGTATTGCCGCTGATGTGCCGATGTGGCCGGACTTTGAAGAGGGCTGGAAGGTTTCGCGGGTGCTGGACGCCATCGCACTCTCACACCAGGAAGGCCGCTGGCTGAACGTGAACGACATTGTCTGATGAGGTATCAACGTGGAAAAGCAGTTTGATGTGATATGCATGGGCCGCGTGGCGGTAGACCTCTACAGTCAGCAAATTGGTGCCCGTCTTGAGGATGTGTCGAGCTTCGCGAAATATCTCGGCGGCTCGTCCGGCAACGTGGCCTACGGGACGGCGCGTCAGGGGCTGCGCTCATCGATGCTGGCACGCGTCGGTGATGAACATATGGGACGCTTCCTGCGAGAAGAATTACACCAGGTGGGCTGCGATACCAGCCATCTGATCACCGACAAAGAACGCCTGACGGCGCTGGTGCTCCTCGGCATTAAAGACCGGGACACCTTTCCACTGATTTTTTATCGCGATAACTGCGCGGATATGGCCATCACGGCCAGCGATGTGGACGAACGCTACATAGCCTCCGCACGGTGCCTTGCCATCACCGGGACCCATCTCTCGCACCCTCAGACCCGTGACGCGGTGTTGACGGCGCTTAACTATGCCCGCCGTCACGGTGTTCGCACGGTGCTGGATATCGACTACCGGCCGGTACTGTGGGGGCTGACCTCATTAGGGGACGGGGAGACGCGCTTTATTGCCGCAGAAAACGTGACCCGTGAACTGCAGGAGGTGCTGCACCTTTTCGACGTCATTGTCGGCACCGAAGAAGAGTTCCACATTGCAGGTGGCAGTACCGATACCCTGCAGGCGCTGGGTCGCGTGCGCGCCGTGAGTAACGCTACGCTGGTTTGCAAGCGTGGAGCGCTTGGCTGTTCGGTGTACACCGACGCTATACCGCCCCGGCTGGATGAGGGTCTGACGGTGACCGGCGTGCGCGTTGAGGTGCTGAACGTGCTCGGTGCGGGCGACGCGTTTATGTCCGGCCTGCTGCGCGGCTACCTTAACGACGAAGGCTGGGAGCAGGCCTGCCGCTATGCCAACGCGTGTGGCGCGCTGGTGGTTTCCCGCCACGGCTGTGCCCCGGCGATGCCGAGCAAGGCTGAGCTGGACGACTACCTGTCGCGTGCGGCGTCGGTGCCGCGTCCCGATCTTGACGCGCGCCTGAACCATCTGCACCGCGTCACCACCCGCCGCCGTGAGTGGCCGGAGCTGTGCGTGATGGCCTTCGATCATCGCAGCCAGCTGGAAGATATGGCGTTGCAGTGCGGGGCATCCCTGAAGCGCATCCCGGCGCTGAAGCAGCTTATTCTGCAGGCCAGCCGTGAGGCGGCAAGCACCGCAGGTCTTGAGGGCAAAGCCGGTCTGCTGTGTGACGGTACTTTTGGTCAGGACGCCCTGAACGCGATTACCGGTGAAGGGTGGTGGATAGGCCGCCCTATTGAGCTGCCGGGCTCCCGGCCGCTGGAGATGGAGCACGGTAACATCGGCACGCAGCTCATCAGCTGGCCGCAGGAGCATGTGGTGAAATGCCTGGTCTTTTTCCATCCGGAAGATGCGCACGGCCTGCGTCTGGAGCAGGAGCAGAAAATCGCTGAGGTCTACCACGCCTGCTGCCAGTCCGGTCATGAACTGCTGCTGGAGGTGATCCTGCCAGCCAGCATGCCGCGCAGCGATGAGCTTTACCTGCGTGCCATCTCGCGTTTTTACAACCTGGGGATTTATCCCGACTGGTGGAAACTGCCGCCGCTCTCTGCCGATGGCTGGACGGCGCTGAGCGAGATTATTGAACGTCGGGATCCGCACTGCCGTGGCGTGGTGATCCTCGGGCTGGACGCCCCGGCTGCGCAGCTTCGTGCTGATTTTAAAGCCGCCTCGGGACACGCGCTGGTGAAGGGCTTTGCCGTAGGACGCACGCTGTTTGGCGATGCGTCCCGTGCATGGCTGAAACACGATATTGACGATGCGCAGCTGGTGGCACGCATCCGGGACAATTACCTGCAGCTTATCGCCTGGTGGCGCGAGCGCGGACACGCATAATTCAGGAGACGACAATGAGTGTGCAATTAGGCATTAACCCGCTGACATGGACGAACGACGATCTGCCTTCACTCGGCGCGGAGACGCCGCTGGATACCTGTCTGAGCGAAGGGAAAGAGGCCGGTTTTGCCGGTTTCGAACTGGGCAATAAATTCCCGCGTGAGGCGCGCCTGCTTGGCCCCATTTTGCAGCGCCACGATCTGCAGCTGGTCTCCGGCTGGTATTCAGGGCGTCTGCTGGAGCGTAGCGTGGAGGAGGAGATTGCCGCCGTGCAGTCACACCTGACGCTGCTGCGCGAACTGGGGGCTAAGGTGCTGGTATTCGCCGAAGTGAGCGGCTGTATTCACGGCGAGCAACAGACGCCGGTTCATCTTCGCCCGCGCTTCCCGCACGCGCGCTGGCAAGAGTACGGCGAGAAGCTGACCGCTTTTGCCCGCTACACGCAGCAGCAGGGGGTGCAGATTGCCTACCATCACCATATGGGAACGGTCATTGAGTCCGCTGAAGATGTCGATAACCTGATGACCCATACCGGTGAAGAGGTGGGCCTGCTGCTGGACACCGGCCATCTGACCTTTGCCGGGGCTGATCCGCTGGCGGTGGCCCAGCGCTGGGCATCGCGCATTAACCATGTTCACTGCAAAGACGTGCGCGCCGACGTGCTGGCGGACGTCAAAAACCGCAAAACCAGCTTCCTTGATGCGGTGCTGAGTGGGGTCTTCACCGTACCGGGTGACGGCTGCGTGGACTATCCGCCCATCATGCGGCTGCTGAAGGCGCAGGATTATCACGGCTGGCTGGTGGTGGAGGCGGAGCAGGATCCTGCTATCGCTCACCCGCTGACTTACGCCCGTCTGGGGTATAACAACCTGAGCCGTCTGGCGCGTGACGCCGGGCTTATCTGAGGAGGTGACATGTCACGTCTGTTATCACGCTGGCAACCGCCGAGTGCGGAGGGCCGCACCCAGTCCGTCACGCCGGAACGCGCGGGCTGGGGATACGTTGGCTTTGAAGCGTATGAACTGCAGGAGGGGCAGATGCTGACGCTGCCCGCCGTCAGCGAAGAGCGCTGTCTGGTGCTGGTGGCTGGACGAGCCTCTATCAGCACACCTACCGCGCAGTTTACTGACATCGGCGAGCGGATGAGCCCGTTTGAGCGCATAAAGCCCTGGGCGGTCTACGTCACGCCGCAGGAGACGGTGCAGATTAAGGCGCTGACGACGCTGGAGCTGGCGGTCTGTGTCGCACCCGGCAAAGGGACCTTCCCGACACGGCTTATCGCTCCGCAGGATATCGACGCGCAGGCGCGTGGCAAAAGCCATAACCAGCGCTACGTGCACAACATTCTGCCGGAAGATCAACCCGCCGACAGCCTGCTGGTGGTTGAGGTCTGGACCAACGAAGGCTGCACCAGTTCATACCCGAGCCATAAGCACGATACGGATAATCCACCGCAGGAAACCTACCTGGAGGAGACCTACTATCATCGCCTCAATCCCGGGCAGGGGTTCTGCATGCAGCGGGTCTATACCGACGACAGGTCGCTGGATGAGTGTATGGCCGTTTATAACCGCGACGTGGTGATGGTGCCGAAGGGGTACCATCCGGTGGCGACGCTGGCTGGTTATGACAGCTACTATCTCAACGTGATGGCCGGTCCGGTGCGAAAATGGATGTTCACCTGGGAAGACGATCACGCGTGGATCAACCGCGACTATCCACGTTGACGTTGCAGAAGCCCGCACCCCGCGGGCTTTTTTTATCAACATTATCCTGTCTTGCGCGTTACCCACCAGAACACCAGCGCCACCAGGCTCACCGCTGCGCCAGTCAGGCAGACGCCCTGCCAGCCCGCGATGGCATACGTCATCGTGGTGCTCAGCGCGCCCAGACCGCTGCCGACGGCATAAAACAGCATGTAAAGCCCGACCAGCCGGCTATGCGCCTCGGGGCGGGCGCGAAAGATCAGGCTCTGGTTGGTGACATGCAGCGCCTGCCCGCCCAAATCGAGCAGCACGATGCCAATGAGCAAAATACCGAGCGAACGGTCCATCAGTGAAATCGGCCACCACGCCAGGTGTAACATGACCAGCGCAGCCGCGCTGGTGCGCCGGGCATATCCTCGATCGGCCCACTCGCCGGCCCGGGTTGCCGCTAACGCGCCTGCCATTCCGGCCAGGCCAAAAGCACCAATGGCGGTATGCGATAAGTTATAGGGTGGGGCACTTAACGGTAGCACCAGAGCGCTCCAGAAAATATTGAACGCAGCGAACATCAGTAAAGCCAGTACGCCGCGCACCTGCAGGACTTTTTCTTCCCGCAGCAGGGTCAGCATTGAGTGAATCAGGCCCGGGTAACTCATCGTTTCAGGCACCGCAGGCAAGCGGGGCAGCCTCCACCACAGCGGAAACGCAATAATGATCATCAGCCCGGCGGCAGAGAGATACATGCCACGCCAGCCCGCGATATCACTGATGCCTCCGGAGACGACGCGGGCCACTAACAGGCCCATAAATACCCCGCCTTGTGCCGCACCAATAACGCGGCCTTGCTCATGCGGCGACGCGGCGTTGGCGGCATAGGCGATTAGCCCTTGCGTCATGGCCGTTCCTGCCATGCCGGTGGCGAGCATACCCGCCAGCAGCATCGTTGACGTCTGCGCCATGCCGACCGTGACCAGTGCGGCGATCAGTACGACAAGCTGTAGCGCCATCAGGCGCCGGCGATCCACTTTATCCCCCAGAGGAACCACGAACAGCAGAGCCAGAGCACAGCCAATCTGCGTGGCGGTGACCACGCCGCCAATGGCACCATGGCTGATGCCAAAGTCTCTGGACAACGCGTCAAGCAACGGCTGTGCGTAATAGACGTTGGCCACGCTTAAGCCGCTGGCGAGGGCGAACAGCCACACCAGGCTACGCGGCATGTCGCCTGAGCGGACGTGCCCGGTTTTTCGATCTGACGGTAGTGGTGACGCGTGTGACATGTTCAAATCCTCGCCCTGGGTAAAGTGGTTTTAAAAAGAAACCAGTTGAAGGCTAGGCTATGCGGTTTTAAAATGCAACCAGTTATTGTTGACTGACCCGCCGGGGTAACGCTGTGCCGTCTCGTAAACCGATTGAACAGGAATTTTGTCCCGTTGCCCGCAGCGTCGATCTGATTGGCGATCGCTGGTCGCTTCTGATTGTGCGTAATGCTTTTGACGGCATGCGCCGTTTCGGGGATTTTCAGCGGGATCTCGGGGTTGCGCGTAATATTCTGGCTGACCGACTGCGCAAGCTGGTCGACGCGGGCATTCTCGCGATGCAGGGGGCGTCGGACGGTACGTCGTATCAGGAATATGTCCTGACAGACAAAGGCGAAAGCCTGTTTCCCATCGTCGTTGCGCTTCGCCAGTGGGGAGAGCAGCATCTGTTTGAGCGCGGGGAGCGCCACTCGCTGTTGATCGACAGGCGTACCGGCAAGCCGGTTCCCCTGATGGCACCAGCAGCGCAGGATGGAACGGCGCTGAAGGCGCAAGATACTGACGTGCAGAAAGTGACGTAACCCGACGCTCTGCAAGCCCGCGCTACGCGGGCTGTTGTGTCATGCTTAATGGTTTGTGATTACCTGCTCAATCGTGCGGGCAATATCATCCGGCTGACTCACCATCGACACGTGGCTTGCTGCCACTTCCGTGGTTTTCGCGTGGATCGTTTTCGCCATCGCACGTTCAAGCTCCGGGTTAATCATCCGGTCATTTTTGCTGACCACAAACCAGCTTGGCTTTTCATGCCAGGCCGCATGACTCACTTTTTCCGCAAACGCGTCGGCCTTGATCGGCCCCTGAGTGGCTGCAATGGTCTGCTGTTCAACGGCGCCTGCATCCGGTGCGAAGTCTTTCATCACGGCTTCTGGCGGGAGATACAAATACCCGTCTGCCGTTTTTGCGATATCCGCACTCCCCGCTGGCGGTGGGTAACTTCCCGCCAGGTCCGCCGTCGACTGGCCGGAATCAGGCGCAAAGGCCGCTACGTACACCAGGGATTTTACCCGTGCATCGTTGCCCGCTTCGCTGATCACCGTTCCGCCCCAGGAATGACCTACCAGCACCACATCGCCCTGCGCCCGTGCAATGGCGCGCCGGGTGGCGGCAACGTCATCTTTAAGCGACGTGAGCGGCAGCTGGACGGCAATCACCTCGGTATGCTGTTTTTGCAGCCGGGTAATGACCTTGTTCCAGCTGCTGCCATCGGCAAACGCGCCATGGACCAGCACCACGCTGGTTTTGCTCTCAGCAAAGGCGCTGGCTGAAAGCGCCAGCAGACCCGCCGTCAGTACAGAACGTGCTTTCATTGTCTGGCTCCTTAAAAATGATGGACCGTTGCGTGAGGCGGTACGGTGAATTCAATGGTTTTATGGTCGATGGGTTTATGCGTGGGGTCGGCCAGAATTATGGTCACTTTATGCTTCCCGGCGGGTAACCCAACCAGAATGATTGGCTCTCCGCTGGTATCGGCCCAGTGCCAGGGGGCGTCATCCACCACAACATGGATATGGCCGATACGTGGTGTGACCTTCAGCGCATCGGGCCCGAATACCGGCTCGATGCGCAGGTTTTCAGCCCGGTATTGAATAAAGACCGCCCCCTTGCTCAGCGGGCCGGCAAGCGGTGGATCGACAATCAGCTTAGCGGCCGCCTGTGGATGTTCCAGCGGGGCAACAGCGGCAGGGCCGTTGACGTCGGCAGCGCTGAGGTTATCCAGCGGTGCGGCCCAGGAGCAGGTTGCTGACGCCAGAACAAGTGCAGGGAGCAGTAAATAACGACGGATCATCTGAGTCTCTCCTCAATCGGTTTCAAATTCGGTTTCAAACAATGACAGACACAGAAAACCATTTTTATGTATCCGGGATGTTTGCGGGGAGCGGCGTTTTGTACCGGCTTGTCAGCGTGGCGCTCCGGATACAGTGGGATACATTTCATCATTCCGCGCGGGGTCGGCACTGCGCACAATCGCTATCGCCAGCCCGGCAATCACCAGCGTCAGCGCGGTGGAAACCCACATTGCGCCGGCGATCCCCAGCGTTTTGTTTAGCCACGCATAGGCAAACGGCGATGCCGCGGCCATAAGCTGTGCGGGAATGAGCAGCATGCCGGTACGGCGGGCATAGCTTTCGGCGCTGAAAAGCGTCAGCGGCAGGGTGGCTTTTACTATCGTCATCAGCCCGTTGATGGCGCCGTAGCCCAGCACAAAACCGGCGGCACACCCGACAAACAGCGAGCTGCTTAACCCGATAACAAAGCAAAGCGGCATGGCGAGGGCGGTCAGGAGCGTCAGGTTGAGTGGGGTTAGGCGTGCACCCGCCAGCACCTCCGTGGCGCGTGCGCCCGTCTGGCCAACTCCCCACAGCATGCCGATGGCGACCGGCAGGCCAAAACTGGCAATAAACTCCGGCAGATGGGTGGACGTGCCGTTAGAGACAAAGGTCATGAGGGCAATAAACGTGGCATACCGCCAGCCGTTACGCCGTTCCTCGCGCACGGGCGGCGCGGTAACGTGCGGGGGGGCCGCCAGCTGCTGGTGGGGAAGCGTGCGAATCAGCACCGCACTCAGCAGGCCAAAGAGGGCGTAGATCTGCAATGCGTGTTGCCAGCTCATCACTTTCAGCAGCCCATCACCCAGCGGCCAAAAAACCGCGGAGGCCAGCCCGCCTGCAAGCGTGATGCGCGAGATCGTTCTGCGTGCCTGCTGGCCGTACAGGTTCACCAGCGCGGCGAACAGCGCATCATACAGCGACAGCCGCATTCCGATACCGGCAACCAGCCAGGCACCGTACCAGCCGAAGAGCGTCTGCGTATATGCCATGCCCGCGCAGCTTGCAGCAATCAGTAACGTTCCGCTCATCACCACGTTCTGCCCGCCAGCGTACGCCAGCAGTCGGGCGACAAAAGGGGAGACCATCGCCATTACCAGCATCGCCAGCGTCAGGCCGAGGTAGAGCTGCGGTGATGACCACCCCCGGTCGGCCACAATCGCCTGGGCAAAGGTCCCGGGCATATAAAACGAGATCCCCCAGTTGATAAGCTGATGACAACCTGCCCGGAGGGCGAGGTGACGGGGAAGGGCAGGTGTTTTCATTGTTTTTCATTCCGTTATGCAGTTGTCCTGAGCATAGCGAGCGCGCTATTGTGCTGGCAGGTCAGTCACCTTATGCGCTGTATAAGAGAAACTTTGAATGACAATGCTCAACCTGGGCTATCTCGCGACGTTCCGTCTGGTTATCCAGCGCGGCAGTTTTTCCGCGGCGGCGGACCTGCTGGGCATTTCCCAGCCGGCCGTCAGCCTGCAAATCCGCCAGCTGGAGCAGTTTCTGCAAACCCGGCTGGTAGAGCGTACCGGGCGGGGCATCAAACCCACGGCTGCCGGGCAGGCGTTGCTGGTGCACGGGGAGCGTATTCAGCAGGCGGTGGATGAAGCCATTCGGTCCGTGAGTGAGTTCAGCCACGACGTGAGTGGCACCATTACGCTTGGCACGGGCGCAACGGCCTGCATTCATCTTCTGCCGCCGCTGTTGCAGCAGCTCGGACGTGACTATCCGCTTCTCAGAGTGGGCGTGACGACCGGCAATACGCTCGACATCGTCCGGGCAATTGAAGAAAACCGACTTGATATGGGGCTGGTGACGTTACCGGTGAGCGGAAGAGCGCTCGACGTTACGCCGGTGATGGACGAAGAGTTTGTTTTTATCGCGTCGCTGGACCAGCAGGACGGTTTTCAGTCGTTGACGCCGGCTGCGTTGCACGCGCAGCCATTCATTGCTTTTGAATCAGGCAGCGGCACCCGGGCGCTGATCGACGGCTGGTTTGCGGCCGAGGGGCGAATCCTCACGCCGGTGATGCAGCTGGGCAGCATCGAGGCGATCAAGCGGATGGTACGTGCGGGGCTTGGCTACAGTATCGTGCCGCGTATGGCCGTAGACCTGGCGGCTGACCGCGAAGGGCTATGCGTGATGTCGCTCACGCCCGTGCTGCAGCGACAGCTGGCTGTGGTGATGCGCCAGGATAAAATCCTGAGCAAAGGAATAGCAGGGATAATTCGGATATTACAAAATCCTTCGACGCGTTAGCGATCGGCTGAATCAACGGTCAGGCTGGATTGCTGTGACTGGGCCTTGTCCTGATGGTGATACCAGGCGCCAATAGAGGAGTAAACGAAGCGGCCGAAGAAAAACAGGAAGCTGATAAGCAGTATGATGCGGGTCATCCGGGTGTTGAACTGATGTCGTTTTCGCATACGCGTGGCCTGACTCACTGTGTTTTTCCTGGGCATGCCCTTTTGGGCGACAGGGATATTAAGGCACAGCGGGAAGAGAGGGTCAATTCGCAAATGTGTAAATAACCGTCAATAGTTACATTAATTAATGTTATTGAAATTAATAATTGCATTTACCATATTGATAATATGAAGAAAACTATTTCAAAAAAAATGTAAGAAAGGATCGTTTGAGTAAATTAGTTTGATTTAAGTCAACGGTTTCCCTGGCCTGGTATTTAAAATCCCACCTCCATACTGTTCGCCCCGCACGTTGTCGGGCGGCAGGTACGTCAGGTTGGATGCCTGTCTTCATTTCCCTCTGGAGCGAAAGGGGTTTAAACGGGCATCTATGAACATTATTTCTTTCCTGAAAAACAATAAAGACCGCTGGTGGGCTTTACCGCTTATTTTACCGGTGGGTTTACTGCCTGTATTAAGCGTTGCCAATACCTTTACCCGATTGGGCGATGGTCTGGTGGCACTCTATTATTTACCTCTCTCCTTTCTGCTTTCGGTGATGATGTTTTTTGGTCTGGAAGCGCTTCCCGGCATCGTATTGTCACTGTTCATCCGCTACTACCCGTCGGTTGGGTTGTTCGAAACCATCGCCGGCATTTTTCATTTTATTGTCCCCGTTGTGCTCAGCTGGGGAGGGTATCGGGTGTTTGCGCCCAGACGCAGCATGACGGCTTACGGGGATGTCAGACTGATGGCGCAGCGTATCTTCTGGCAGGCCTTTTGCCCCGCGACGCTGTTTCTGGTGCTGTTCCAGTTTGCCCTCTATCTGGGTGTGTATGAGAGCCGTCAGAGCCTGGAGGGGTTGACCCCGCTTAATATTCGTACGCTGATTAACTATCAGGCGCTGCTGGTCAGTGGGCTGACGGGCGTGCCGTTAAGCTATTTACTGATCCGTCTGATTCGCCATCCGCGGTATATCAGAAGTCTTGTCTCGCAGGTGCGAATGCAGATAGACAAAAAGGTGACGGTCATTGAATTTCTGCTGTGGGCCATTGCGCTTGGCGGACTGCTTACCCTCCTGCTGCTCCCGATGAATGAAAACAGCTCGATTTTCACCACCAACTACACCCTGTCGTTGCTGATGCCGGTGATGCTCTGGGGAGCGATGCGGTTTGGCTATAAGCTGATGTCGCTTATCTGGACCCCGGTGCTGCTGGTGTCTATTCACTATTTTTACCGCTATATCCCTCAACAGTCCGGGTATGACATTCAGCTGGCAATTACCTCTTCCAGCTATCTGGTCTTTTCGTTTGTGGTGATTTACATGTCGATGCTGGCCACCTGCCAGCGCGCCGCAAATAAACGTTCCCGCAGGCTGGCGCTACTCGACCCGGTTGTCCATATGCCGAATCTGCGGGCCTTGTCGCGCGATCTTGCCAAAAACCCGTGGTCGGCGCTCTGTTTGCTGCGCATTCCGGAGCTGGAGGTGCTGGGCCGAAATTACGGGGTGTTGTTGCGGATCCTGTATAAACAGCAGCTGGCGCAGTGGGTCAATGGCACCTTGCAGCCCAGTGAGCGGGTCTATCACCTCACCGGCTGTGACCTGGCGGTTCGCCTTAACGCGGAATCGCACCAGCAACGCATTGAGGCGCTGGACGAGCATATTAAACAGTTCCGCTTTGTCTGGGATGGGATGCCACTGCAGCCTCAGGTGGGCGTGAGCTACTGCTATGTGCGCTCACCGGTGACCCATCTCTATCTGGTCCTCGGTGAACTGGGGGTAATTGCCGATCTGTCGATTTCGACCAACCATCCGGAAAATCTGCAGCAGCGCGGTGCTGTCCATCTCCAGCGTAGCCTGAAGGACAAGGTTGCGATGATGAGCCGTCTGCAAAGTGCGCTCGACAGTAACGCGTTTACTCTGCTGGTCCAGCCGGTTTGCGGCGTGCGGGGCGATTGCTACCACGAAGTGTTGCTGCGGATGTCAGATGCAAACGGGGCGTTGCTCTCTCCCTTGCAATTCCTGCCCGTCGCCCAGGAATTTGGTCTGTCGTCGCGGGTTGATTTGTGGGTACTGGAGAACACGCTACGCTTCCTGGCAGAGCATCGGGTACATCTGCCCGGCCAGCGTTTTGCCATTAATCTGGGCCCTTCCACCGTGTGCCGTGCGCAGTTCCCGGCTGAGGTGAGTCGTCTGCTGGCGAAATACGCCGTGGAACCCTGGCAGCTGATATTTGAAGTGACCGAGTGCAGCACCTTCGGCAGTGGTGAGCAGGCGTTACATACCCTCAGGCAGTTGCAAAAAATGGGGGTACGCATTGCGATTGATGATTTCGGTACCGGCTATGCGAGCTACGCGCGGCTAAAAAGCGTGGACGCCGATATCCTTAAGATAGACGGAAGCTTTATCCGCAATATCGTCAACAACAGTCTGGACTATCAGATAGTGGCCTCGATTTGCCATCTGGCGCGAATGAAGAAAATGCTGGTGGTCGCGGAGTATGTCGAAACAGAAGAGATACGTAGCGCGGTTCACGCGCTAGGTATCGATTATGTGCAGGGTTATCTGATTGGCAGACCGGTGGCGCTTGAGTCACTGCTGGAAGCAGAGGCGTCGCCGGTCGAGACCTGAGCCGTTACGCCGCGACGTCTGAGCTCTCTTCTTCGATTTTGAGTAGCCAGCCGGTGACCGCTTCCCAGTACTGCTGCTCTTTTTCCAGATCCAGCAGCACCAGCGCATTCTGGCTAAACCAGTCTGGCGGGAAGCTCAGGGTCCAGTGGTTGTCATCCGTTTTGAGCTTCAGCGTGGGCGGGGTGGTCGTGGCCTGACGCTGGTTATTGAGCAGCACGCCGAGACGCAGCAGCTGGATAAGCGGCAGGAATTGCTTCTTCTTAAACAGCGTGAAGCGCGGCAGATCGTCAAGCTTGATGGCTTTACGATGGTAGCGCACCAGGGTCGCCATCATGGTTTGCTGCTCCTGGTTGAAGCCAGGCAGATCGCTGTTTTGCAGGATATAGGCTGAGTGGCGGTGCATTCCGCTGTGGTTAATATTCAGTCCCACTTCGTGCAGCATCGCTGCCCATTTCAGCAGGGCGGCAAGCTGCGGATGCGCCAGCTTAGGGTTCTGCTCCTGCCACTGGTCGTATATCTGAACGGTTGTTTCCAGCACGCGCTTCGCCTGTTCACGGTCGATATTGTACTGGTTTGCCAGGCTTTGCGCGGTGCGGCTACGAATATCCTGATGGCGGAAACGGCCTTCCATTTCATACAGCACACCTTCACGCAGCGCGCCGTCGGAAAGACGCAGCTCTTTAATTGCCAGCGCATCAAATACGCCGCACAGGATAGCCAGCCCCGGTACGAATACCGCTTTGCGCTCGTCGGAAAGACCCGGCAGGCTTAAGGCGTCAAAGCTTTTATGTTTCAGCACCTCTTCGGTCAGCAAGGTCAGGCGCTCAGGGGTGATAAACCCATCTTTTTCACCCATCGCCAACAGCACTTCATGTGCCGCTTTGATGGTGCCCGATGCGCCCAGCGCTACGTTCCAGCCCTGAATACGGTACTGCCAGGCCAGGTTCTCCAGTTTCTGGATAGCGGCCATGCGCGCGCGCTGGAAGTTTTCGCGGCTGATTGCGCCACCCGGGAAATACATCTGCGCAAAGCTGACGCAGCCCATACGACGGCTTTCGACCAGACGCGGCTCAAAATCTTCGCCGATCACCAGTTCCGTAGAGCCGCCGCCGATGTCGATGACCAGCTTGCGTCCTTTTTCCGGCTGAGTGTGTTCAACACCCATGAAAATCAGACGGGCTTCCTCGTTACCGGAGATGATCTCAATGGGGTAGGGGATCACTTTTTCGGCCCGCTTGAGGAATTCAGGCGCGTTCAGCGCCTGGCGCAACGTGTGGGTGCCCACAATGCATACGCTGGAGGGTGAGAAGCCCTGCAGGCGTTCAGCAAACAGCGACAGGCAGTTTAAGCCTCGCTCCATTGCCTCTTCGCTGAGCATGCTGCGCTCATCAAGACCATCCGCCAGGTGTACACGCTGCTTCAGACGACCGATGATCTGCAACGCGCCATCCACCTCACGGGCGATGACCATGTGGAAACTGTTAGAACCAAGATCGACCGCGGCGAATTCCTGCGGGCGTGGGGTCTTATCATTTATCGGCATAGGTTAATCGGGTTGCTCGAGTGATTTGATATAGTCGTAAATCGCCAGTTGCGACCGCACTTTACGGCGATTGCCGCGCGGTACATAGCGGTTACTGAGTTCTTTGTCGATATAGCGTGCTTTCACCGTATCGCTGAACAGAATCTCGATGATATCGAGGATCTGCTGCTTCAGCCGCGGATCCAGGAGCGGTGTCGCGACTTCAATTCGGTAGTCAATATTGCGCGTCATCCAGTCTGCAGAAGAGAGATAGACCTGTTTATCACCCGCATTATCGAAAATATAGACCCGATCGTGTTCCAGGTAGCGGTCAACAATGCTGATCACGCGAATATTGTCGCTAATGCCTTCGAGTTCAGGGATCAGTGAGCACATACCGCGTATCAGCAGATTGACCGGAACGCCGGAGCTGGACGCCGCATACAGACGATCCACCAGTCCTTTGTCGACCAGGTTGTTGAGTTTCAGCGTAATGCCCGACGACAGCCCTTTCTGGGCATTGGCGATCTCTTTATCGATCATGTCGTACAGCAAGCGGCGTGAGTTCTGCGGCGAGACCAGCAGATAATCGAAGCTGACCGGGCGGTACGGGTTCTCAATAAAGTTGAACACCCGGCGAACCTCGTTAGTGATGCGTGCATCGGCAGTCAGCAGCGAGTAGTCGGTATAAATTCGCGCGGTTTTTTCGTTAAAGTTCCCGGTCCCGATGTGGGCATAACGCACCACGTCCTCCCCCTCTTTACGGGAGATAAGGAACAGCTTGGCGTGAATTTTCAGCCCAGGTGCTGAGAAGATAACGTGGACACCGGCTTCCGTCAGACGGCGCGCCCAGTGAATGTTTGCCTCTTCATCGAAGCGCGCCTGCAGCTCAACCACCACGGTCACTTTTTTGCCGTTGTGCGCCGCATGGATCATCGCGTCGATGATGCGGGAATCTTTTGCCACACGGTAGATGTTGATTTTGATCGCCAGTACGTTCGGGTCGAACGAAGCCTGACGCAGCAGTTCCAGCACGTGTTCAAACGTATGATACGGATAGTAGAGCAGGACATCGCGCTCGCGAATGGCGTCGAAACCGTTGCGGAATTTATCGAACCAGAGATGGCGCAGACGCGGCAGCGGTTTGTTCACCAGATTGGCCTTGCCGACGTTCGGGAAGCCAATAAAGTCTTTAAAGTTATGGTAACGACCGCCCGGCACGATGGAGTCATAGCGAGAAATGGTCAGCTTGTCGCGCAGCATTTCCACCATGGCATCTGGCATATCGCGCTGATAAACAAAGCGCACCGGCTCCGCCGTCAGGCGCTGTTTCAGGCTGGATGACATCAGCTCCATCAGGCTGGCTTCCATCTCGTGCACCAGATCGTATTCGGCGTCACGGGTCATCTTCATGGAGTAGGCGTTTAACGCGTCGTAATCGAAGAAGCCCTTGAAGATGTCGTCCAGGCAGTAACGCAGGATATTATCGAGCAGGATCATTGGCTTGCGTCTGCGCGGGGTTTCCGGCGGCAGGTTCACAAAGCGCGGCACCTTATCGGACGGGATCTCAAGCAATGCGTAACGAATCGTGTCGCCACGAATAATTTCCACCGCGAGGTAGGTGTAGTCATCTTTCAGGAACTGCACCAGATCGGTTTCGCGGTTGATCAGAATAGGGGTAATGTGCTGGCGCAGGTAATGTTTGAAATAGTGGCGCAGCCAGGTTTGTTGGTTAACAGAAAGCTGACGTTCGTTAATCAGGAAGATTTGATTGCGTGCCATTTCCAGCAGCAGTTCGTTATACAGGCCGTCAAACTCCTGATCGGCTTTCAATACGCGCGACTGAATTTTGCCCAGCAGATGGCGCGAGTGAGAGTTTAAGCCCTGTTCTTCGCTGATGATGATTCGCCGTTTCAGTTCGGCAAAGCGAACCTTGTAGAACTCATCCAGGTTGTTGGAGTAAATCCCCAGAAAACGCATACGCTCGATAAGCGGGTTACTTTTGTCTGCCGCTTCCTGGAGTACACGTTCGTTGAATGCTAACCAGCTTAGCTCTTTCTCGATATATAACTTTTCCTGACCCATTACAGCTCACACTCCAGTTCAATCACAGGACGTGGTAAATCCGTCTCGTCCTTATTATGGCGAGCATTTCCACGATATGTCCAACAGTGCCAGAAAAGTATGACAGTTATTTTTTTTCTGGGGGATTTTAGAGGGTTGGGGGAAGGGCATGTCGGGAAGCGCGGTGCTCACCCGACAGTGAAGACCACAGGCCCGTGCAGGCGTCGCGCCGCCGGGCACATCAAACAAACTACTCGTCAGCGGCATAACCCTGTGCAGGGAGCCTGACGCCGTCCAGCCAGGCGGCACCGTCGCGCATCTGAAGACGCCCGTCAACAAACCAGCTTACCACCAGAGGATAAATGGCGTGTTCCTGCGTCTGCACGCGTTCGGTAACGTCGTCTTCGCTGTCACCTTCAAAGACCGGCACCTTTGCCTGCAGGATCACCGGCCCGCCGTCCAGCTCGTCGGTAACGAAATGCACGGAGGTACCGTGCTCCTCATCGCCGTTTTCCAGAACCTGACGATGGGTGTGCAGGCCGGGATACTTCGGCAGGAGGGAAGGGTGGATATTCAGCAGACGACCAGCGTAGTGCCCGACAAAGGCCGGGCTCAGGATACGCATATACCCCGCCAGCACGACAACGTCAGGCGCGTAGGCATCAATCTCCTGAACCAGTTCCCGGTCAAACGCTTCACGTCCGGAGAACTGGCTGGCTTCCAGCGCGTGCGCGGGAATGTTTTCTTCCCGGGCACGTTCAAGGCCGAACGCGTCGGCCTTATTGCTGAATACTGCCCGAATGGTGCCGTTGATTTTCTTCTGTTTGCAGGCGTCAATTATCGCCTGCAAATTGCTTCCGTTACCGGAAATGAGCACCACAATGTTTTTCATTCAATGACCACACGCTGTTCGGAATCGGATGCTTTGATAATACCGATTTTCCACGCGTTTTCACCTTTGTCGGTCAGCAGCGTAATCGCCTTATCCGCTTCGCTTGCTGGCAGCGCGATAACCATGCCCACGCCACAGTTAAAGGTGCGGTACATCTCGTGTGAGCTCACGTTGCCCGCAGTCTGCAGCCAGTTAAAGACGGACGGCCACTGCCAGGACGATTCGTCGATCACCGCCTGGGTGTTGTCCGGCAGGACGCGCGGAATGTTTTCCCAGAAGCCGCCACCGGTCAGGTGGGCAATGGCGTGCACGTCAACCTTCTCGATCAGCTCCAGCACGTTTTTCACGTAGATGCGGGTCGGCGCCAGCAGATGGTCAGCCAGTGGCTTGCCATCAAGCTCGGTGGTCAGTGGATCGCTGCCGCTCACGTCGAGGATTTTACGCACCAGAGAGTAGCCGTTCGAGTGCGGGCCGCTGGAGGCCAACGCGATCAGCACATCACCATCAGCCACTTTACTGCCGTCGATAATTTCTGATTTTTCTACTACGCCAACGCAGAAGCCTGCGACGTCATAATCTTCGCCGTGATACATACCGGGCATTTCGGCGGTTTCACCACCGACCAACGCACAGCCAGACTGCAGACACCCTTCGGCAATGCCGTTAATGACGCTTGCTGCGGTATCCACGTCCAGTTTTCCGGTCGCGTAGTAATCCAGGAAGAACAGCGGCTCTGCGCCCTGAACCACCAGGTCGTTAACACACATCGCGACCAGATCGATACCGATCGTGTCGTGACGTTTTAAATCCATCGCCAGGCGCAGTTTCGTCCCTACACCATCAGTACCCGAGACCAGAACAGGTTCACGATATTTTTGCGGCAGTGCGCACAGTGCGCCGAATCCACCCAGACCACCCATCACTTCCGGGCGGCGGGTTTTTTTCACCACACCTTTGATTCGGTCAACCAGCGCATTACCTGCGTCAATATCAACACCGGCATCTTTGTAGCTGAGAGAAGTTTTGTTGGTCACGGCTCAAGTCCCCACGCGATTGCATAGCTAGTAAGAAAAATCGGCGCAATTCTAACAGTCCAGGCAAACGTTTGCGAGCCTATTCTCGGCGAGAGGATTTTTTTTTCAGCAGGCCCTGCGAATGCGCCTAAAGTTGAGTCTGTTCACGAAAATGAAACCGGTTTCGGTTTTCTCCTTGCAACAGAAAGCCCCTTTGCACATCATCAGAATGAAACCGGTTTCTGTAATTGTTTTTGCAGAAAATAACGCAGAATGAGGGAAAGTGTATGTCTGGATTCAAAGCAGATTTTCTGTGGGGCGGTGCGGTCGCAGCGCATCAGCTGGAAGGGGGCTGGAACGAGGGCGGTAAGGGGATCAGCGTTGCCGATGTGATGACTGCCGGCGCGCACGGCGTGCCGCGTGAAATCACCAACGGCGTGCTGCCAGGGAAAAATTACCCTAACCATGAAGCCATCGATTTCTACCATCGCTATAAAGAGGACATCAAACTCTTTGCCGAGATGGGCTTCAAATGCTTCCGTACCTCCATCGCCTGGACGCGTATCTTCCCGAAAGGGGACGAGCTGGAGCCTAACGAAGCTGGCCTGAAATTCTATGACGACCTGTTTGACGAGTGCCTGAAGTATGGCATCGAGCCGGTTATTACCCTTTCCCATTTCGAGATGCCGTTCCACCTTGTCACCGAATACGGTGGCTGGCGTAACCGTAAGCTGATCGACTTCTTTGTTCGCTTTGCGGAGGTGGTGTTCAGACGTTACCAGCATAAAGTGAAGTACTGGATGACCTTTAACGAGATCAATAACCAGGCCAACTTCCACGAAGACTTTGCACCGTTTACCAACTCCGGCCTGAAGTACGAGCCGGGCGAAGACCGCGAGCCGGTAATGTTCCAGGCGGCACACTATGAGCTGGTGGCCAGTGCCCTGGCGGTGAAGGCCGGGCGCGACATTAACCCGTCGCTGCGGATCGGCTGCATGATTGCCATGTGTCCAATCTATCCGCTGACCTGTGCCCCGGACGATATGATGATGGCGATGAACGCCATGCACCGTCGCTACTGGTTCACCGATGTCCACGTGCGCGGCAAGTACCCACAGCATCTGCTTAACTACTTTGCTCGTCGCGGTTTCACGCTGGATATTACAGAAGAAGATAACGCGGCGCTGACGCAGGGGTGTGTCGATTACATTGGCTTTAGCTATTACATGTCTTTCGCCACCAAAGCGACGGCGGATAACCCGGAGCTGGATTACGACGAAAGTAAGAGCCTGGTCTCCAACCCGTACGTGCAGAAATCTGACTGGGGCTGGCAGATTGATCCGGTGGGCCTGCGTTACTCCCTGAACTGGTTCTGGGATCACTATCAGCTGCCCCTGTTCATCGTGGAGAACGGCTTTGGCGCCATCGACGTGCAGGAGAGCGACGGTTCGGTGAATGACCAGTACCGTATTGATTACCTTGCCGCGCACATCCGCGAAATGAAAAAAGCGGTGGTCGAAGATGGCGTTGATCTGATGGGGTATACCCCGTGGGGCTGTATCGACCTGGTGTCTGCCGGAACGGGTGAAATGAAAAAACGCTACGGCTTTATCTTTGTCGACAAAGACAATGAAGGTAACGGTACCCTGAACCGCAGTAAGAAGAAGTCGTTTGACTGGTATAAGCAGGTGATAGCCAGCAACGGCGACACTCTTTAATTCCAGCAGAGTAAAAACGCAAAAAGCCGGAGCTTGCCCTCCGGCTTTTTTGCCTCTAAAACACTTTGCTTGATGTACGTCAAGCAAGTTGGGTATGGTGCAATCCGAAAAAAGCGGTATAATCCCGCGATTTTTTTGCGGTTGCCCCCTCAGAGGAGAAAGAGAATGAAGATTGTGGAAGTGAAGCACCCACTCGTTAAACACAAGCTGGGCCTGATGCGTGAGCATGACATCAGCACGAAGCGTTTTCGCGAACTGGCTTCTGAAGTCGGCAGCCTGCTGACCTATGAAGCGACCTCTGACCTGGAAACGGAAAAAGTGACCATCGAGGGCTGGAACGGCCCGGTTCAGGTTGAGCAGATCAAAGGTAAGAAAATTACCGTTGTGCCCATCCTGCGTGCCGGCCTCGGCATGATGGAAGGCGTGCTGGAGCACGTGCCAAGCGCGCGCATCAGCGTGGTCGGGGTCTACCGCGACGAAGAGACCCTGGAGCCGGTACCGTACTTCCAGAAGCTGGTGTCTAACATCGACGAGCGTATGGCCCTGGTGGTTGACCCGATGCTGGCGACCGGCGGTTCAATGATTGCCACCATCGACCTGCTGAAAAAAGCCGGTTGCAGCAGCATCAAAGTGCTGGTGCTGGTTGCTGCACCAGAAGGTATCGCGGCGCTGGAAAAAGCGCACCCGGACATCGAACTCTATACCGCGTCTATCGACCAGGGGCTGAATGAGCACGGGTACATCATCCCGGGGCTTGGCGATGCCGGCGATAAGATTTTTGGTACTAAATAATCGAATAACGATAATGAAGCCGACTTTGATAGTCGGCTTTTTTTTGAATAAAACGCCAACAACAATACTACTCAGAGGAAAACACTATGACGCGCCGTGCTATCGGGGTGAGTGAAAGACCGCCGCTTTTACAGACAATCCCGCTTAGTCTGCAGCACCTGTTCGCCATGTTTGGCGCAACCGTGCTGGTGCCAATCCTGTTTCACATTAACCCGGCTACCGTGCTGTTGTTCAACGGTGTGGGTACGCTGCTTTACCTCTTTATCTGTAAAGGCAAAATCCCTGCCTATCTCGGCTCAAGCTTCGCCTTTATTTCACCGGTTCTGCTGTTGCTGCCGCTGGGGTATGAAGTGGCGCTGGGCGGCTTCATTATGTGTGGCGTCCTGTTCTGCCTGGTCTCTTTCATTGTGAAGAAGGCCGGTACCGGCTGGCTGGACGTTATGTTCCCGCCTGCCGCAATGGGGGCCATTGTCGCCGTCATCGGTCTGGAGCTGGCGGGCGTAGCGGCCAATATGGCCGGCCTGCTGCCTGCTGACGGGCAGTCACCGGATTCCAAAACTATCATCATCTCGATGGTGACACTGGGCGTAACGGTATTTGGTTCCGTGCTGTTCCGCGGTTTTATGGCGATTATCCCGATCCTGATCGGTGTGCTGGCGGGGTACGCGCTCTCCTTCGTGATGGGCGTTGTTGATACCACGCCTATTGCTGAAGCGCACTGGTTCGCACTGCCAACCTTCTATACCCCGCGCTTTGAATGGTTTGCCATTTTCACGATCCTGCCCGCGGCGCTGGTGGTTATTGCTGAGCACGTAGGTCACCTGGTGGTGACGGCAAACATCGTTAAACGTGACCTGATCCGCGACCCGGGTCTGCACCGCTCGATGTTTGCCAACGGCCTCTCTACCATTATCTCCGGTTTCTTTGGTTCTACGCCTAACACCACCTACGGTGAGAACATCGGCGTGATGGCGATTACCCGTGTCTACAGTACCTGGGTCATTGGCGGCGCGGCAATCATCGCCATCCTGCTCTCCTGCGTGGGCAAACTGGCGGCGGCTATCCAGATCATTCCGGTACCGGTAATGGGAGGCGTCTCTCTGCTGCTGTACGGTGTGATCGGCGCGTCCGGTATTCGCGTGCTGATTGAATCCAAAGTGGACTACAGCAAAGCGCAAAACCTGATCCTCACCTCCGTGATCCTGATCATCGGCGTGAGCGGCGCGAAGGTGCACATCGGTGCGGCTGAACTGAAAGGCATGGCGCTCGCGACCATCGTGGGTGTGGGCCTGAGCCTGATCTTCAAACTGATCTCCGTCCTGCGCCCGGAAGAAGTGGTGCTGGATGCCGAAGACAGCGAAAAAGCGTCACATTGATCGTAAAACCGGGCGGACGATCCGCCCGGTTCTCTCCTTGCACGTTCCGTGCTAAACTCACCGCCGATTTTATGTAAGATCTGGTTGAGGTACTTCTGAACGGACCGGCACAGCTCTCTCTGCCACTCTATCTCCCTGACGACGAAACTTTTGCGAGTTTCTGGCCGGGTGATAACCCCTCTTTACTGGCTGCACTGCAAAACGTGCTGCGTCAGGAACACAGCGGATACATCTATATCTGGTCACGCGAAGGCGCGGGGCGCAGCCACCTGTTGCATGCCGCCTGTGCGGAGCTTTCCGCGCGGGGTGATGCGGTAGGCTATGTGCCGCTGGATAAACGTACCTGGTTTGTGCCTGAAGTCATGGAGGGAATGGAACATCTCTCACTGGTCTGCATCGATAATATCGAATGTGTGGCGGGGGATGAGCCATGGGAAATGGCGATCTTTAACCTCTATAACCGCATTCTGGAGTCGGGGAAAACCCGGCTGCTGATCACCGGCGATCGTCCGCCGCGCCAGCTGAATCTGGGGCTGCCGGATCTGGCTTCCCGTCTGGACTGGGGGCAAATCTACAAGCTGCAGCCGCTGTCGGATGAAGACAAACTTCAGGCGTTACAGCTGCGCGCAAGATTGCGCGGCTTTGAACTCCCGGAAGACGTGGGGCGTTTCCTGCTCAAGCGCCTGGACCGGGAAATGCGCACGCTCTTTGATACGCTCGATCAGCTCGATCGCGCCTCGATTACCGCGCAGCGCAAGCTGACCATTCCTTTTGTGAAAGATATTCTGAAGCTGTGATGCGCTTTTCTCCCTCTGCCTGGCGCAGAGGGAGAACCAGTGCCACTGGCTAAAACTCACCTGTCTTCCAGCAAATGCTCAACCAGAAGTGGAATGGGTCTGCCCGAGGCCACGCTTTTTCCGTTTTCACGCCACAGCGCCGTGCCGCTAATATCCAGATGGGCCCAAGGAATGGTCGGCGGGCAAAAATGGTGTAACAGCCAGGCCGCCGATGCGCTGATCGCCGCATTATTGGGTGGGGTATTGCACAGGTCGGCGATGGCGCTGTCGGTCTGTTTTTTTAACCGTGCATCCAGCGGCAGGGACCACACCTCATCACCGCTCCGTTTCCCCGCGTGGGTGAGCGCCTGACGCAGCGCTTCGTCCTGCGTCATTAACCCACTCAGCTCGTACCCCAGCGCTTTCACGACGGCACCGGTTAAAGTCGCCATATCAATAATATAGCGAGCCTGCGGATGACGCTGGCTGGCCCAGGCGATCGCATCCGCCAGTACCAGCCGGCCTTCGGCATCGGTATTGTTGATTTCAACCGTGATACCGTTGCAGGCGTTGGCCACCGTGCCCGGCTGCATTGCATCCGGTCCTATGGCGTTTTCCGCCAGCGCCAGTACGCCCATAATACGAACCGGCAGGCCGAGTTCTGCCACGCTCAGCATCAACCCGAGCACGTTCGCTGCCCCGCACATGTCATATTTCATGGTGTACATGCCCGCGCCTTCCTTCAGCCACAGGCCACCGGTATCAAACGTTATGCCTTTGCCCACGTAACAGCGTACCGGGCCATCAGCGATGCCGTTATAGTGAATGGCCAGCAGCCGCGGTGGACAGGTCGCGCCTTTACCGACGGCATGCAGAAGCCCCAGTCCCTGTTCAATAATTTGCTTCTCATCAAGCACTTCACACCGCAGGGCGGGGAAGGCGGCGCACAGCTTTTGCGCTTCGTCGACGACATACTGCGGCGTACAGCGATCGGACGGCATATCCGCCAGACGTCGCGCGGCGACCATTCCTCGGGCAATGGTCTGCTGTTGCTGGAAGAGAGCGTCCAGCCTTTCACGCTGTTGCGGATGACACAGGGCGGTGACATGGCGAAGGCGAACGCTTTTGCCATCGGTTTTCTTAAGCTGCAGATCGCGAAGGTCATGCGCCTGGTTAAAGAGAAAACGCAGAACCTGCGTCAGTACCACCTCGTCAATATCCGTGACATCCAGTACCACATCGGCGCTGACCGGGGCTGCCAGCAGTGGACGGAGGGCGGTGAGTAACCCTTCTGTCAGACTGTCCTGCCAGAGCGCATCCGGCAGCAGCGTGATTCTGGCAAACGGAGCACAGCCAAAGCGGGTATCCGCGACGGTGCTTTGTTCACGCATTTCAGCGATGAGTGCGGTGTCCGGCAGTAACGCGCAGGCGGCCCGGGCAATAAGATGACTCTGGGGCTTTGCGTCTGCAAGGGCGGTGATAAGCTCAAAGGTAATCATTGTGACTCCTCAACTGGCGCGCGGATCCGCGCGGCATAGGCCTGCATCCATTCCTCATCCACGGGCTGATAGTGCGTTTTTTCCCGCAGGCGCTCGGCGCGAAATACGGTGAGAGGCTGGCGGGCCGTTGCCACCACAAATGAGAAGGTTTTGATGTTGGTTGCGGCGCCGAATTCGCCTTTATTATTCATGCACACCACCGAGAGATCGCCCGCGCGGCCAAAGTGCGACATCAGTTTGTCTTCCAGTTCGAAGACCACCGAGTCCGCCGCCTGCTGCGGTGACATGCCCTGTGCCATGCGGCGAACAATTTCGTAGCTGGTGCAGCCTTTCATCAGGTCTTCCCCCACGCCGGTTGCGGTGGCGGCACCGGTTTCACTGTCGCAGTAAAAGCCGGAGCCGATAATCGGCGAGTCGCCAATACGGCCGCGCTTTTTCATAAACAGACCGCTGGTGGAGGTCGCCACGCTCATCGACCCCATTTTGTCGAGGCCAATAATCCCGACGGTGTCATGCCCATCGTACGGGCTTAAGCCTTTGTCCAGCGTCTCCCGGCAGCGCTTACGATAATGCTGCATCGCGCGGTCGGTAAGCATGGTTTTGTCGGCAAACCCCTGACTCAACGCCCATTCGCGCGCGCCCTGGCCGACCAGCAGGCTGTTATAGCGCTGGCGGCTTAGCGCATGGGCGACACGCACCGGGTTCGCAATATCAACCAGATCTCCCACGGCCCCAAACGCAAGCGTATCGCCATCCATATACGCCGCGTCCAGTTCGACTTCGCCATTTTCGGTTGGCAGCCCGCCGTAGCCGACGGATTTATACAACGGGAAGTCCTCGACGGCAGCAACGGCATCGACCACCGCTTCTGCTACCGGTTTCTCCGCAGCCAGCGCAGACGCAGACTCCGTGACCCCTTCAAGCGCCATTCGCCAGGTTGCGATAATTCCCCACATGCTTTACTCCTGTTTTGCAAGGGTTGGGTCGGTTTGCGTCACGGTGGCAATCTCCGCGGCGCGGTATTGTTTATCCACGATACGCATGAAAGGCAGATACAGCATGGCGCCAATCAGCAGGTTGATAAGCTGCATCACGCTGCCGCTGAGATGCCCCGTGACGATAAACCCGCTGATCACCGGCGGTAACGTCCAGGGGATAAACACCCCGGTGGTCACAGCGACGGCACCCATTTTCATCGCGGCATATTGCACGGTAACCAGGACCAGCGGCACCAGATTGAACGGGATCAGCATGATGGGGTTCATGATGACCGGCAGGCCAAACAGAATCGGCTCGTTGATGTTAAACACCGAGGCCCCCGCGCCGAGACGCGCCACCTCGCGCATGTTTTTGCTGCGGGCAAAAATCAGCATCGCAATCACCAGCGAGAGCGTTGCCCCTGCGCCACCCATCCAGATCATGTCAAAAAACTGTTCGGTGATAATGTGCGGCGGCGTCGTACCCGCCTGAATGGCGGCGATGTTATCGGTCTGGTTCTCCATCCACAGCGGGCGAATGATGCCGTTGATCATTGAGCCGGAGTTAATGCCCACAGACCACAGAATAGTGATGCTGAACACCGTCATCAGCGCGCCGAAATAAGAGGTCCCGTAGTGGCGAACCGGCGTGGCGACCACTTCGTAAATAAACTGGTGAATGGTGTTGTAGTGAGTATTTTCGAAAATGATGCGGATAATAAGCACCAGAATCATTACCAGCAGGGCCGGGATCAGCGCGGCGAACGACTCCTGCACCGCCGGCGGCACGTCATCAGGCATTCTGATGACCAGCTTTTTGCGCTTCAGCCAGCAGAACAGCTCCGTCCACAGCAGAGACCCAATCATTGCCACGAACAGCCCTTTGCTGCCAATCCACTCCACCGGCATAACCGTGATACCGCCGTTTTCGGCCACTTTGATAAAAGGTGTCAGGATTAAAAAGGCGACCAGAGCCAGAATACCGCAGGAGATGCGATCTTCGCCGTAGTGTTCAGCCAGGCGAAACGCCACCAGAAAGCTGATAAACAGCGACATGGTTGAGAACACCGCGTTGAACGGAATTTCAATGATGGCACTCCAGCTTTCACCAAATGCCTGAGACATAAACTGCTGATAGGTTTGGTTCGGAAAAGAGGAGATGACCAGCAGAATCGAGCCGACGATGATAAACGGCATGAAGGAAATATAGGCCCCGCGTATGGCGCCCAGATGCCGCTGTTGCGCGGTTTTGGCCGCCAGCGGCATCAGTTTTGCTTCAAGAAATCCCAGAACATTGTTCATTGTGAACTCCGTACAAGATTGAGGGGTGTTGTTATGTTATGTCTGTGGATTATCAGTGAAGCGCGGTGGCTGAAAGGTGAAACAGGTCACAAAGCACTCGCTAAGAAATTATAAATCTCATGAGATTAGTTATGGAGTTGCAGCGATGGAAATCAAATTGCACGCCAATGCCACCACCACGCCGCGGATCCGTCGCTATCTGCAACAATCCAATAAAAGCGACAGAGAACTGGCTGCGGAGCTGGGTATTTCCGTGACGACCGTGCGGCGATGGCGCAATCGCGATCGGGTTTCTGACAACCATACGACCCCAAAATTGATACACAAAGCGATGAGACAAGAGCAGGTTGACCTCGTCAATGCGCTGCGTGATATCACGGGCGCACCGCTGGATGAACTCCTGCTGCTGGTTAACGCGGTGCTGGGGATTTCCGTTTCGCGGGCGACACTGAACCGATATCTCCGTCCCGCTCCTGCGAAACGCAAAGGCGTTGAACTTCAGGGGAAAAAAGCGCTAAAGGCAGGCGTTTTACCCACAAAACTGCTGGTGCATCACCAGCCTTTATCGCTGCATATGGATGATGGCGGGGAGCAGCATCTGCTGTGGGGGCGCGAACCGGTGAGCGGCTGGTGTTATGCCCGGCTCTATGCGGGAATTTCATCACAGCTGCTGAATAACTGGATGTGTGAGTTGCTGAACGCCTGTCCGGCTGATATCCAATCTGTTGAGACTTTCGGTTTTGAACCCGACTTACCCGCGGATGAACCTGTCGTAAAAGTACAGCCGACCAGGCACAAGGCCGTGCAGGTTACGGTACCGCTCGGCGACATCATTCCACGAGTGAATGCTGTTCCGTTAGGGCAGGTGTTGATCGAGATGTGCGAGTTTTACAATCGGGGCAAAGCGCAGAAAAAGCTGGGAGAGAGCACGCCGCAGGCCTTTCTGGAATCGCTGCGGCGTAAGGATTAGAGAATTTCGAGCACCTCTTCCGGCGGGCGTCCAATACGCGCCTGACCGTTTGCGACCACAATGGGGCGCTCAATCAGTTTCGGATTTTCAACCATCGCCTGAATCAGCTCAGCCTCGGTTAGACGACTGTCATTCAGATTGAGCGACGTATACAGCTCCTCTTTCTGGCGCATTAGCTCTCTGGCACTGCCCATTCCCAGCATGTGCAGCAGCTGACGAAGCGTCTGTGCATCTGGCGGTGTCTCCAGATACAGCACCACTTCCGGGTCAATGCCGTTCGACTTCAGCAGGCTAAGGGTGTCACGGCTCTTCGAGCAGCGTGGGTTGTGGTAGATTTTTACCGCGTCTGTCATGACCTGAATTCTCCTTTATTACATCTTCTCGTACGGCTTAAAGCGCTGCTGCAGACCGCGAAGCTGATCGATACGTGCATCGTAACGGGCCTGTTGCAGACTGCCGAGCTTAACCTGGGAACTGGCACTGCTCAGGAGGGAAATCGCCTGATCAAGACGTCCCACCAGGGCAAAGCCTTCGGCGCGTGCCGCAAGCTCTTGATCGCGGTTGCCCAGCTGCGCTTCTGCCTGGGCAAGCAGATCCCAGCCGTTCTGATCGTCTTTATTGTTAAAGGTGTAGCGGTTCAGAATGTTCGCCGCTTCAGCAGGCTGACCACCCTGTAAGTAAGCATTCGCCAGGTTAAGCTGCAGCACCGGGTTAGTCCGCACCTCTTTTGCCCCTTTCAGGCGATTAATCGCATCGGTGGCTTTTTTCTGCCCCAGATCGATATCCGTGGCCAGATCGAGATACCACGGGTTATTCGGATCGGCGGCGAGAAGTGGCTGCAGCGTTTTACGCGCTTCGTCATATTTGCTCGCTTCCATCGCCTGTAACGCCTGGCCATACTGAGCCGCGTTTTTCTCACGCACGTTGCCTTTCGCCAGCGCATCCAGCAGGTCGCTGGTCAGCTGGTTACGCCCGGAATTGTACATTCCAAGCGTTCGCACTTTTGCCATGTAGAAATCCTGCGACGACTGAACCACGACCGGGCGCATCTGGTTGGCACGGTTACGCGCATCCGACAGACGGCTTTCTGGTAAGGGGTGCGTCAGCAAAATTTCCGGCGGACGGGAGGAGTAGCGCGCCTGGTCGAGCAGTTTTTCGAGGAAGCTCGGCATGGCCTGCGGGTCAAAGCCCGAACGTTGCAGCACCTGAATGCCAATACGATCCGCTTCCTGTTCGTTTTGCTGGGTGAAACTGATCATCCCCTGACGTGTTCCCGCCAGCGTACCGGTTAACGCCGCCATCCCGGCCTGCGGGCTGGCCATTGCCAGCAGAATGGAACCCAATGCGCCAACCCAGGTCAGCGGAGCGTTACGCTTCTGGTCTTCCATTGCGCGGGCAAGGTGGCGTTGGGTGACGTGAGAGATTTCGTGCGCCATGACCGAGGCCAGCTGACTTTCGTTATCAGAGTAGCGGAATAACGCCGAATGCAGCACCACGTTGCCGCCAAAGAAGGCGAAGGCGTTGATTTCGTCATTATTGATTAAATAGAAGTGGAAGGGGGTTTTTACCGAGTTGGCGTGCGCGACCAGGCGCATGCCCAGCCCGTTAATGTACTGAACCAGCAACGGGTCGTTAATCAGCGGCGCGCTGCCACGCAGCTGACGAACGTAATAATCCCCCATCTGCATTTCCTGCCCAATGGAGAGCGTGCTTCCTGCTGTAGTGCCCATGTCCGGCAATGAATCGGACGAGTCAGCGAAAGCTGGCAACACCTGACCGACCGTCAGTGCGGCAATCAGTGTCGCAACCAGTGTTTTTCTCAACTGCCTGAACATAACCACTGTCCTGTATTTGGGATGTGCTAATTTGACCGATGAACCGGCATATCGTTCATCTCCACTGCCCTGCGAGTGTAGCCGTGTTGAGGCATGAAGAAAATCCCATTCATCAGGGTTTTGCGGATCGTGGCAGGGAGACAAAAAGCGAAAGTCTTTTTTGTGACAGTTAGATACAATTCACGTTCTCACTCCCGCCATCCGATTCAGGGAAGGGTTGTATGCTCGAAATGTTAATGCAGTGGTACCGCCGTCGGTTTACCGACCCGGAAGCCATTGCTTTGTTGGTTATTCTGGTCGCCGGGTTCGGCATTCTGTTCTTCTTCAGCGGTCTTCTCGCCCCCCTGCTGGTCGCGATTGTGCTGGCGTACCTGCTGGAGTGGCCAACGGCGCGTCTGGAAAATATAGGCTGTTCCCGTCGCTGGGCGACCAGTATCGTCCTGGTGCTGTTTGTCGGCATTCTGCTGTTAATGTCGTTTGTCGTTATGCCTGTGGCCTGGCAACAGGGGATTTACCTTATCCGCGATATGCCCGGCATGCTGAATAAGCTTTCTGATTTTGCCGCCACGCTGCCGCGCCGATATCCCGCCCTGATGGATGCCGGGATCATTGATGCGATGGCCGAAAACATGCGCGCCCGCATCATGACAATGGGCGATTCCGTGGTGAAATATTCCCTGGCGTCGCTGGTAGGGTTGCTCACGCTGGCCGTCTACCTTGTCCTCGTTCCGTTAATGGTTTTCTTCCTCGTCAAAGATAAAGAGCAGATGCTGAACGCGGTGCGGCGCATTCTGCCGCGTAATCGCGGGCTGGCCGGGCAGGTGTGGGAAGAGATGAACCAGCAGATCACCAACTACATTCGAGGCAAAGTGCTGGAGATGATTGTGGTGGGTGTGGCTACCTGGATTGGTTTTTTAATTTTCGGGCTTAACTACTCGCTGCTGCTGGCGGTGCTGGTGGGGCTGTCGGTGCTCATTCCCTACATCGGTGCCTTTGTGGTGACCATTCCGGTTGTCGGCGTTGCGCTGTTCCAGTTTGGTCTGGGGACCGAGTTCTGGAGCTGCTTCGCGGTGTACCTGATCATTCAGGGACTGGATGGCAACCTGCTGGTGCCGGTGCTGTTCTCAGAAGCGGTGAACCTGCATCCGCTGGTGATTATCTTATCCGTGGTGATTTTCGGCGGGCTGTGGGGATTCTGGGGTGTGTTCTTTGCCATTCCGCTGGCAACGCTGATCAAAGCAGTGGTTCACGCGTGGCCGGATGTGCCTGCGGTTGAGGATAAGTAGATAGTTGTGCGGCCTGATACCCTCTCCCGTGGGGAGAGGGGCAAATATCAAAAACGGTAACCTGCGTTACCGTATTGCATTTACCGCGTAGGTCGGGTCAGGCGAAGCCGCGGCCCAACGATCAGGCGCTTTGTTTGAGCCAGTTCAGCACCACGTCGTGGTGGTTGCTGGTTTTGAAGTCATCAAACACATGTTCAACTTTACCGTCAGCGTCAATCAGGAAGCTGATACGGTGAATGCCGTCGTAGGTTTTGCCCATAAAGGTCTTCTCGCCCCAGACGCCAAACTGCTCGCATACCTGGTGGTCTTCGTCAGAAAGCAGCGTGAAGTTAAGCAGCTCCTTTTCAGCAAATCGTGACAGCTTTTCTGGCTTATCGGTGCTGATACCCAGCACTTCCACGCCGACTTTTTTCAACTCGTCCATGTTGTCGCGTAAGCCGCAGGCCTGTACGGTGCAGCCTGGGGTCATGGCTTTCGGGTAAAAATAGACCAGAACACGCTGTCCCTGGAAGTCGGTCAAATTTACTTGCTCACCATCCTGGTCAGGTAAGCTAAATTTCGGTGCGATGTCACCGGCTTTCAGTGGGTTCATTACTCAACTCCATCCTGTTCATGCTGCGAATAATTGACGACGCTTATACTGCCTTGCGCGTTTAATTCTGTACAGAGGGCTTTGAACGCTTGCTCGATATTTGACGCATCCTGCGAGGCAGGGCTGTGTGCGGTAATCTGAATAAAAAGGGTGGGAATGGCGCTGCCGTCACCCGGCTGCGTTCGGGAAACGAGTTCGGCAATATTCATCTGATGGCTGTCAAATAACGCGGTGAAGCGCTCAATCAGATGGGGTGAATCGGGGACTTCAACCTGCACCCAGACGGTCGCGGGCAGGGCCGGACGTGGGCGAGCAGTAGTGCGTTTCATCACGATCAGCAAATCCAGCTCCGCACCTTTAAGCGGCAGGGTCGATTCGATAAGGGTAATGGCATTCCATGTCCCGGACAGCAGCATAATAAACGTGAACTCTTCGCCCAGCATAGCCAGACGGCTGTCCTCGATATTACAGCCGCAGCTGCTCACATGGCGGGTGATGGTGTTCACGATACCCGGCCTGTCAGCACCCAGCGCAGTGATAACCAGGTAATGTTGTGATGAGGTTGTCAAACCTGTTCTTCCTTTGCATGGTTAAGTCTTCCTAAGGAAAGCATAAAAAAAACATGCATACAACCGCCTGAGGGCCTCAGGTCGCTTGCTTTTATTACAGTTCCAAACGTACCATTGAGGCTCTTGTTCGCACAGAGGATGGCTCATGTTCACGGGAAGTATTGTCGCGCTTGTTACACCGATGGATGAAAAAGGTAATGTCTGCCGGTCAAGCATGAAGAAGCTGATTGATTACCATGTCGCCAATGGAACCTCGGCGATCGTTTCGGTAGGGACTACCGGTGAATCTGCAACGCTAAGCCACGAAGAGCACGGCGATGTGGTGATGCTGACCCTGGAACTGGCTGACGGGCGTATCCCGGTCATCGCAGGGACAGGCGCTAACGCCACGGCAGAAGCTATCAGTTTGACCAAACGTTTTAACGACAGCGGCATCGTGGGCTGTCTGACGGTGACCCCTTATTACAACCGTCCTACTCAGGAAGGTCTGTTCCAGCATTTCAAAGCCATCGCAGAACATACTGACTTGCCACAAATTCTGTATAATGTGCCGTCCCGTACTGGCTGCGATATGCTGCCGGAAACCGTTGGTCGTCTCTCGAAAGTAAAAAATATTATCGGGATTAAAGAGGCGACAGGGAACTTAAGCCGCGTTCATCAGATCAAAGAGCTGGTTTCAGACGACTTTATCCTGTTGAGCGGCGATGATGCGACCGCACTGGACTTTATGCAGCTCGGTGGCCATGGCGTGATCTCCGTAACGGCGAACGTTGCGGCCCGCGATATGGCTGAAATGTGCAAACTGGCGGCTGCCGGTCACTTTGATGAAGCTCGCGTGATTAATCAGCGTCTGATGCCGTTGCATAATAAATTATTTGTCGAACCCAATCCGATCCCCGTGAAATGGGCGTGTAAGGAGTTGGGACTTGTAGCAACCGATACGCTGCGTCTGCCAATGACACCGATTACCGACCACGGTCGTGAAATTGTCACGGCAGCGCTGAAGCATGCCGGTTTGCTGTAGAGTTTAGGGAGATTTGATGGCTTATTCAGTACAGAAGTCGCGCCTGGCGAAGGTTGCGAGTGTTTCGCTTGTTATGCTGCTCGCTGCCTGTAGTTCAGACTCGCGCTACAAGCGCCAGGTGAGCGGTGATGAATCCTATCTGGATGCGACCCCGCTTGCTGAACTTCACGCACCGGCTGGTATGATCCTGCCGATTCAGAACGGCGATTACAATATTCCCGTGACCAACGGCAGCGGCCTGGTCGGTAAAGCGCTCGATATTCGTCCGCCAGCACAGCCTCTGGCGCTGGTGAGCGGGGCGCGTACCCAGTTCACCGGTGATACGGCGTCGCTGCTGGTTGAAAGCGCCCGCGGTACCACCCTGTGGCCGCAGGTTGTGAGCGTCATTCAGGCGAAGAACTACACCATCGATAAACGTGATGATGCCAGCCAGACCTTAACCACCGACTGGATCGAGTGGAACCGTCTGGACGAAGATCAGCAGTACCGTGGGCGTTATCAAGTCTCCGTTAAACCTCAGGGGTATCAGCAGGCGGTTACCGTTAAGCTGTTGAACCTGGAGCAGGCGGGTAAACCGGTTGCGGATGCCGCATCAATGCAGCGTTATAGCACTGAAATGCTGAACGTGATTGCCGCGGGTCTGGATAAGAACGCCAGCGACGCCGCTAACGCAGCGCAGAGCCGCAACGGCGCGACGTTTGACGTTCAGAGCGGTGCGGATGACACCGGTCTGCCAATGCTGGTTGTGCGTGCACCGTTTAACCAGACCTGGCAGCGCCTGCCAGCGACGCTGGAAAAAGTGGGCATGAAAGTGACCGACAGCACCCGTTCAACCGGTAGCATGACGGCAACCTATAAGCCGCTGTCTGACAGTGCATGGCAGGAACTGGGCGCCACCGATCCACAGCTGGCTTCCGGCGACTACAAGATTCAGGTAGGTGACCTCGATAACCGCAGCAGTCTGCAGTTTATCGATCCGAAAGGCCACACGCTGACCCAGTCGCAGAACGATGCGCTGGTGGCCGTCTTCCAGGCTGCATTCAGCAAATAAATACGAGGGCTGGTTAATCCAGCCCTTTTTATTTTCGTGCTACGCAAACGTGTGCGTGGCATAATATCCCCAGTTTTGAACACCAATCATCACACCAGGAGTAATGAAGATGCAGAAGCAAGCTGAGTTGTATCGTGGCAAAGCGAAGACCGTATACAGCACGGAAAACCCGGATCTGTTGGTGCTCGAGTTCCGCAATGATACGTCAGCAGGGGATGGCGCACGCATTGAGCAGTTCGATCGTAAAGGCATGGTGAACAACAAGTTCAACCACTTCATTATGACCAAACTGGCCGAAGCGGGTATCCCGACCCAAATGGAAGCGCTGTTGTCCGATACGGAATGTCTGGTGAAAAAACTGGATATGGTTCCGGTTGAGTGCGTCATTCGTAACCGCGCAGCAGGCTCCCTGGTGAAGCGTCTTGGTATTGAAGAAGGTATTGAGCTGAATCCACCGCTTTTTGACCTGTTCCTGAAAAACGATGCCATGCACGATCCGATGGTCAATGACTCTTACTGCGAAACCTTCGGCTGGGTGAATAAAGAGAACCTGGCGCGCATGAAAGAACTGACCTACAAAGCCAACGACGTGCTGAAAAAACTGTTTGATGACGCGGGTCTGATCCTCGTCGACTTCAAGCTGGAGTTCGGCCTGTTCAAAGGCGAAGTGGTTCTGGGTGATGAGTTCTCTCCGGACGGCAGCCGTCTGTGGGATAAAGAAACGCTGGATAAAATGGACAAAGACCGTTTCCGTCAGAGCCTGGGTGGCCTGATTGAAGCGTACGAAGCGGTTGCTCACCGTTTAGGCGTTAAGCTCGACTAACTCCCTCATCGCCAAAGGATATGTATATCCTTTGGCGTCTTACCCTTGTTTCCTATGGTAATCTTGCCGTTAACCGCCTACGATCATAGCTATTATTAATGGAATAGTTCGAGGTGGTTATGCGCTGGCAAGGGCGTCGTGAAAGTGACAATGTAGAAGACAGGCGCAGCGATAGCGGCGGCGGTCCTTCAATGGGTGGGCCTGGCTTCCGGTTACCCAGCGGAAAGGGCGGTATTATTCTGCTGATTGTGGTGCTGGTCGCGGGGTACTACGGTGTCGATCTGACCGGTTTAATGACCGGCCAGCCTCTGCAGCAACAGCAGCATTCTGAGCGCTCAATCAGCCCGAACGAGGATGAAGCGGCCAAATTTACCTCCGTTATTCTCGCCACCACAGAAGAAACCTGGGGTCAGCTGTTCGAGAAAATGGGGCGTACCTATCAGCAACCCAAGCTGGTGATGTACCGTGGTGCCACCCGTACCGGATGCGGCACCGGACAGTCGGTTATGGGGCCGTTCTACTGTCCGGCAGACAGCACCGTCTATATCGATCTCTCTTTCTATGATGACATGAAACGCAAGCTTGGCGCTGACGGCGATTTTGCCCAGGGCTACGTCATTGCGCATGAAGTCGGGCACCATGTGCAAAAACTGCTGGGGATAGAACCCAAAGTACGCCAGCTTCAGCAAAACGCCTCTCAGGCTGAGGTAAACCGTCTTTCCGTACGCATGGAACTGCAGGCGGACTGCTTCGCGGGCGTCTGGGGGCACAACATGCAGCAGCAGGGCGTGCTGGAATCCGGTGACCTGGAAGAGGCGCTCAATGCCGCGCAGGCTATCGGTGACGATCGTCTTCAGCAGCAGAGCCAGGGCCGCGTCGTGCCGGACAGCTTTACTCACGGCACATCACAACAACGATACAGCTGGTTCAAACGCGGTTTCGACAGCGGTGACCCGGCGCAGTGTAATACCTTTGGCAAAGCCATGTAATGGTGGCGTTTGAACATCTGATTCGCGAGCTTGAGCACAAAGGTCATCGTCGGCTGGTGGTGCTCAGCGGCGATGAGCAGTGGACATTCACGCAGGCATCAGCCCTGCGTGATGCCTTGCCCGGAGACTGGCTGTGGCTGGCGGATAACGCGTCCAGAGCCATCAGCGGGCTGCTGGGACGCGAGTTCCGGCACGCAATTTTTGATGCCCGCGCCGGGTTTGACGTCTCAGCCTTTGCGGCCCTGAGCGGGACGCTGCGTGCCGGTAGCCTTCTGGTGCTGCTGGTACCACCCCCTGGCGTGTGGGCGGAACAACCTGACAGCGATTCTCTGCGCTGGAGTGACAGCGCCGAACCCATCGCCACGCCAAATTTTATCCACCACTTTTGCCGGACGATTGCCGACGATCCTGAGGCGATAGTCTGGCTTCAGCACCAGCCTTTATCGCTCCCTGCACGATCCGACGCCCCTGACTGGCAGCCCGCCAGCGGTGCGCCGCAGCGCGAGCAGGCTGAGATCCTGGCAGCACTCCTGGCCATGAAACGCGGCGTTGTGGCCGTTACGGCCCCGCGCGGACGTGGAAAGTCTGCGCTGGCGGGAATGCTGTTGAGCCGCACGCAGGGCAGTGCCATTGTCACCGCGCCATCAAAAGGTGCGACGGAGGTTATCGCCCGTTTTGCCGGCGAACGTTTTCACTTTATGGCCCCGGACGCGCTGCTGGCCTCTGAAGAGCAGGCCGACTGGCTGATTGTTGACGAAGCCGCCGCCATTCCCGGACCGCTGCTTGAAAAGCTGGTTGACCGTTTCCCGCGTGTCCTGCTGACCACAACGGTGCAGGGTTACGAAGGAACAGGAAGAGGCTTTCTGCTTAAGTTCTGTAGCCGGTTCAGCGGGTTGCAGCGGTATACCTTATCAACCCCGGTACGCTGGGCTGCAGGATGTCCTCTTGAACGGGTCGTCGCCAGCGCACTGCTGTTTGACGATACGCTTATCGATCGCAGCCCAACAGGCGCCATACAGTTGACCTCTCTGGCTCCGGAAGCATGGGCGAGCAACCCGGCGCTGGCGGCGAGTGTGTATGAGCTGCTTTGTGCGGCACATTACCGCACCTCACCGCTTGATTTACGCCGCATGATGGACGCGCCCGGCCAGCACTTCGCCGTCGCCCAAACGGACTCTGTCATTGCCGGGGCGCTCTGGCTGGTGGAAGAGGGGGGATTAACGGCGCAGCTCAGCCGTGCCGTCTGGGCGGGGTTCCGCCGTCCTCGCGGGAACCTGGTGGCGCAGTCCCTTGCCGCGCATGGCGGCTCCCCGCTGGCGGCAACGCTCAAAGGCCGACGGGTGACCCGAATAGCGGTACATCCTCGTCGTCAACGGGAAGGCATCGGACAGGCACTGATCCGCAACGCAAGCGGCGAGGATTACCTGTCGGTGAGCTTTGGCTATACCGATGAACTGTGGCGTTTCTGGCAGCGATGCGGCTTTGTGCTGGTGCGCATGGGCAGCCATCGCGAAGCCAGCAGCGGCTGTTATACCGCAATGGCCTTGCTGCCGCTCAGCGACGCGGGGCGACAGCTGTGTGAGCAGGCACATCAGCGACTGCGCCGCGATGCGCGCGTGTTATCGGCCCTGAACGGTGAAAAGATCCCGGTGGACGATGGCTGGGAGGCTACCCTTAATAGTGACGACTGGCTGGAGCTGGCGGGGTTTGCCTTTGCCCATCGCGCATTTTCTACCTCCGTCGCGGCGTTAACGCGGTTGCTGCTAAGCGTGGACATGCCGCTGCCCGCCCTGCGCGGGAAAGTGGAGGCGAGAAGTGATGACGCCCGGCTCAGCGCTGAACTGCTTCTTTCGGGGCGAAAAGCGTTACTGGCCAGGCTTCGCAGTGAAACGGCGCAAGCGCTTGAAAGCCTTGAACCTGCACGCTGTCAGCAGCTGAAAGACGACATTTTGCAATGGCAATTTTTTCAATGACTTCTTCAGTAAAGTGGCATGGTCATTCCTCCTGAGAGGCGTAGAATCCAGGCCATCAAATAAGGAGACCGCCATGAAACACGATCATTTTGTTGTTCAAAGCCCTGATAAACCGGCTAAACAGTTACTGCTTCTGTTTCATGGTGTTGGCGATAACGCCGTCAATATGGGCCAGATTGGCAGCTGGTTTGCCCCGGTATTTCCGCAGGCGCTGATTGTCAGTATTGGCGGGGTGGAGCCGTGTGGTCCGAACGGACGGCAGTGGTTCTCCGTTCAGGGCGTAACGGAAGAGAACCGCCAGGCACGTATTGACGCCGTCATGCCTGTCTTTATCGACACCGTGCGTTACTGGCAGCAGCAGAGCGGCGTTGGTGCCGATGCGACCGCGCTGATTGGCTTTTCGCAGGGGTCTATCATGTCCCTGGAGAGCGTAAAAGCGCAGCCAGGCCTGGTGTCGCGTGTGATTGCTTTTAACGGTCGCTTTGCGACGTTACCGCAACGCGCGACGACGCAGACCACGATCCATCTGATCCACGGTGGTGAAGACCGTGTGATTGAACTTTCGCATGCGGTTGCCGCGCAGGAAGCACTGATCCGCGAAGGCGGGGATGTGACGCTGGATATTGTAGACGATCTGGGGCACGCGATTGATGACCGCAGCATGCAGTTTGCGCTCGATCATCTGCGTTATACCGTACCGAAGCACTACTTTGATGAAGCGCTCAGCGGCGGCAAGCCAAATGACGATGATATCGTCGAGTTTATGTGATGTAGCCCCCTCTCCCACAGGAGAGGGGACAGAGAATCACTTCTTCTGGTCTTTCTTCGGCCAGTCGTCATCATCGTCCCACTTATCGTTAAAATCACGATGCGGTGGAAGATCCGGTTTGTTGGCGAGAAACTTTTTGTGATCAACGCGCTTAAGATCTTTAATGACGTTAAGTAACACGCCGACCAGAAACACTAACACCAGAATCCACCAGTACTTTGAAAGCCAGTCCATTCGCTATTCCTCTCAGAGCGTTCGTCAGGCGACGAGTTGCTCCATAATTCGTTGATACATACGGGCCAGCAGCTGCAAATCAGCAGCATTCACACATTCATTGATTTTATGAATGGTTGCGTTCACCGGCCCCAGTTCGACAACCTGGGCCCCCATCCGGGCAATAAAGCGTCCGTCTGAGGTGCCACCTGTCGTCAGCAGTTGTGGCTTAATTTCATTATAGTGCTCGATGGCGTTCACTACCGCATCCACCAGTTTGCCGCGCTGGGTCAGGAACGGCTGGCCGGAAAGCCACCAGTCCACGGTGTAACGCAGATTATATTTTTCCAGCAGCGCGATAACGCGCGCTTTGATCATCTCATCGGTCAGTTCAGTGCTGAAGCGGAAGTTAAACTGGACAAAGAAATCACCCGGGATCACATTGTTGCTGCCGGTACCGGCCTTCAGGTTTGCAATCTGCATGCTGGTCGGTGGGAAGAACTCATTGCCTTTATCCCACTCGATGGTCACCAGTTCGTTCAGCAACGGTGCCGCGCGATGGACCGGGTTATCGGCCAGGTGTGGATAGGCAACGTGCCCCTGAACGCCATGAAGGGTCAAATTGCAGGTCAGCGACCCACGGCGACCATTTTTGACGACGTCTCCCACCACTTCCGTACTGGATGGCTCGCCGACCAGGCAGTAGTCGAGACGCTCATTGCGGGCCATCAGCGCCTCAACGACCTTCACGGTGCCGTTGTGGGCGCTGGCTTCTTCGTCAGAGGTGATCAAAAACGCGAGGCGGTTTCTGTGGTTCGGATGTTGGGCAACGAAGCGCTCTGCCGCCACGACCATCGCCGCCAGCGAGCCTTTCATGTCTGCCGCACCGCGCCCGAACAACATGCCATCGCGGATGGTCGGTTCAAACGGCGGGTTGATCCAGCGATCCGCATCACCAGCGGGAACGACGTCGGTATGTCCGGCAAAGGCCAGCGTTTCGCCCTGACCGCGCCACGCCCAGAAGTTCTGGGTGTCGCCAACGTCCATGCGTTCAACGGTGAAACCGATGGCACGCAGGCGCTCAATCATTAATGCCTGACAACCTGCGTCGTCCGGGCTAAGGGAGGGACGGCGAATAAGCTGCTGAGTCAGCTCAATGACCGGGCATGACATAAACTACACCTCAACGAAAAAAGTCGGAATAAAGGGTTTCACTGAAACCCAGCAGCATAGGCTGCCCGGGCGCGCAGAGCAATGGGCGTTTGATGATTGCCGGCATTTCGAGCATCAGTTTGGCGGCACTGTCGGCGTCGGTGATGCCAGCCCGGACGGCTTCATCCAGTTTACGCCAGGTGGTACCACGGGTATTCAGCAGCGCCTCCCAACCCAGTTCCGTGATAGCGGTATGCAGAAATTCTGCATCAAGCCCGTCAACGCGATAGTCATGGAAACGGTACTCCACGTTGTTCGCTTCCAGCCAGCGGCGTGCTTTTTTGATGGTGTCGCAATTTTTAATGCCGTACATCACAACCATGGTGAATCCTTTTGTTCTTATGATGATTAAATGTTCAGTAATTTCGAAGATATATCCTTAAGTGGAATATAACACATTCAGGAATTGTCTTGATTTACACTTCTTCTTAATTCAACTCACAACTGTACGCTGAATATTCTTTCATCATTTAAGCATAGATGTCCATAAGACCGAAAATGCTAATGAACTCAGGCGGTAATTTAAATCTCACCTGCCTGTATGGTTATTTCAAAATATTGCTGAGCGTCACACAAAATTTAAGGCCCTGCGTTCATATTTATCATAAATCCCTGACAGTAGCGGGGTACAATCACAGCGATAGGTTAGACGGTCTTCACAATGATGATACGTTTTCGTAGAATGCGCATAATAATAAGAGAGGTAGTTATGATTGAACGTGAACTGGGGAACTGGAAAGATTTTATCGAAGGCATGCTTCGTAAATGACATTCAGTAAGAATTGCAAGAGCACTTAAATAAGTAAAATAACCATAGTGTGAATTAATCACACACCCTAAAAGGCGGCCCTGAGAGCCGCCTTTTTTATTACGTACTGTTATTCAGGACGTTCCTTCAGCGGGAAGCGGCGACGCACCAGCACAAAGAACAGCGGCACAAAATAAATGGCCAGGACGGTTGCCGAAATCATGCCTCCCATCACCCCTGTACCTACCGCATGCTGGCTGCTGGAGCCCGCACCGGTGCTGGTTGCCATCGGTAATACCCCAAAGACAAATGCCAGCGACGTCATCAGGATCGGACGCAAGCGCTGACGGCAGGCGTGCAGTGTGGCCGCCATCAGCTCGTGGCCTTTGGCATTCATCTCGTTGGCAAACTCAACAATCAGGATCGCATTTTTCGCCGACAGGCCGATCACGGTGAGCAGCCCTACCTGGAAGTACACATCATTCTCCAGACCGCGCATCCAGGTCGCCAGCAGCGCACCGATGACGCCAAGCGGCACCACCAGCATGACCGAGAACGGAACGGACCAGCTTTCATACAGCGCGGCAAGACAGAGGAAGACCACCAGCAGGGAAAGCGCATAAAGCGCAGGCGCCTGTGCCCCGGAGAGCCGCTCCTGATAAGACATCGCCGTCCACTCCAGCCCAAATCCGGCAGGCAGCTGTTGCACCAGTTTCTCCATGGTGTCCATGGCGGTACCGGTACTGACGCCCGGCGCGGCTTCACCGACGATTTCTACCGCCGAATAGCCGTTATAGCGTTCCAGACGCGGCGAACCACTCTCCCAGTGCGACGAGGCGAACGCCGAGAACGGCACCATCCCGCCTGCGTTATTACGAACAAACCAGCGGTTAATATCATTCGGCAACATACGGAACGGCGCGGCGGACTGGACATACACTTTTTTCACACGCCCACGATCCATAAAGTCATTCACATAGCTTGAGCCCCAGGCCGTCTGCAGGGTGTCGTTAATGTCGTCGATGGAAACACCCAGAGCCTGCGCCTTACGCTGATCAATATCCACCTGCAGCTGCGGGCTGTCATCCAGGCCGTTATGACGAACGCGGGTCAGGTCAGCGTCTTTGCCCGCCAGCGCTAACAGCTTATCGCGCGCCGCCATCAGCGCCGTGTGGCCTGCACCGGCGTGATCCTGCAGCTCCATGTCAAACCCGGCAGAACTGCCCAGCCCGCTAATGGCCGGTGGGCTGCTGGCAAAGACGCGCGCTTCGTTGATCTTCGTAAAAGCGTGGGTGGCGCGTTCAATGATGGCCGATGCGGTCCCCGTTTTTGTGTCGCGCTCGTCCCAGTCCTTCAGGCGTACAAACATACGGGCAACGTTCTGCCCGTTACCGCCCGGGCCAGAGCCCACGGTGGAGAAGACCGACACCACATTATCTTTCTCCTGGGTGAAGAAGTACTGTTCGACTTTTTCGACCACTTTCAGCGTCTGCTGCTGCGTCGCGCCGCTCGGAAGTTGCACGGAGGTGGTGAACATTCCCCGGTCCTCCATTGGCAGGAACGAGGTAGGCAGATGCAGGAATAGCCAGACCATTCCACCCAGCAGCACTACGTAAATCAACATCCAGCGCAGGCTGCGGTGCAACACTTTACCGACAGCGGATTCATAGCGCGCGGCATTGCGGTTAAACATGCGGTTAAACCAGCCGAAGAACCCTTTCTGACCATGCTGCTCGCCTTTGTGCAAAGGCTTAAGAAGGGTAGAGCAGAGCGCAGGGGTCAGGATCAGCGCCACCAGTACCGAAAGCACCATTGCCGAGACGATGGTTATCGAGAACTGGCGGTAAATGGCGCCGGTTGTGCCGCCAAAGAAGGCCATCGGGATAAAGACCGCCGAAAGCACCATGGCGATGCCGACTAACGCGCCCTGTATTTGCCCCATCGATTTACGCGTGGCCTGGCGCGGGGAAAGGCCTTCCTCGCTCATGATGCGCTCGACGTTTTCAACCACCACGATGGCGTCATCCACCAGAAGGCCAATTGCCAGCACCATTGCAAACATCGTCAGCGTGTTGATGCTGTAACCAAACGCGTAAAGCACCGCGAAGGTGCCCAGCAGGACCACGGGGACGGCTATGGTCGGGATCAGCGTCGCCCGGAAGTTTTGCAGGAACAGGTACATGACCAGGAAGACCAGCGCGATGGCTTCCAGCAGGGTCTTCACCACATCCTCAATCGACGCTTTAACGAAGGAGGTGGTTTCGTAGGCGACTTTGTATTCAAGGCCGTGAGGGAAATAGTTCGACAGCTCGTCCAGGCGGTCTAACACCAGTTTCGCCGTCGCCATTTCATTTGCGCCGGAGGCCAGTTTAATCCCCAGGCCGGAGGCGGGATTACCGTTAAAGCGGCTCAGGTAGTCGTACTTTTCCGCGCCCATTTCCACCGTGGCGACATCGCCCAGCCGCACTTCTGAACCGTCCTGATTCACGCGCAGGGTGATGTTGCGGAACTGGTCCGGAGTCTGAAGCAGCGATTGCGAGTTAATGGTGGCATTCAGGGCTTGTTTTTCGACGGAAGGCGTTCCTCCCAGCTGCCCTACGGCAATCTGGGCGTTCTGCGACTTGATGGCGTCCGTCACGTCAGTCGCCGTCATCTGGAAGCTGTTCAGCTTGTCAGGATCGAGCCAGATGCGCATTGAATATTGTGACCCCTAGGCGTCGATATCCCCTACGCCGTTAATACGGCTGAGCGGGTCCTGAATGTTACTGGCAACGTAGTCCGCAATATCCTGCTTATCCATGGAACCATCGGTGGAGACAAACGCGATGGTCAAAATATTGGTATCCCCCGTTTTACGTACGGTAACGCCCTGATTTTGCACTGCCTGCGGCAGTTTTCGCATGGCTGACTGCAGCTGGTTTTGTACCTGCTGCACCGCTTCGTCCGGGTCAGTCCCGGCCGTAAAGCTCAGGGTCACCGTGGCCTGGCCCGTGGCGCTGCTTTGTGAGGACATGTACATCAGGTTATCCAGACCCGTCATGTTCTGCTCGATAACCTGCGTCACGGTATTTTCCAGCGTCTGTGCCGAGGCGCCGGGGTAGTTTGCTGTGACACGCACGTTAGGAGGTGCCAGATCGGGGTATTGCTCAACGGGAAGTGAAGTAATGGCCAGGACACCTGTCAGACACAACAGAATGGCAAGTACCCAGGCAAAAATGGGGCGATCGATGAAAAAATTCGCCATGAAAAATTGACCTCGTTTTGCTGCACGTCATTATTGTTTATTGCCCGCACCACTTTAGCGGCAAGACGAAGACCAAACGTGGAGAAATAAAGGAGATAATGTAAATTATCATGCGCGTTTCTCTGCGCTGCCCCCTTTACGGTTATTTACCTGTTAACGCCAGCGACGAAGGGAATGTCACGCTCACCTGTGTTCCCCCATTTTGTGGCTGCGAAAAGTGCAGGGTACCGCCGAGCCGTTCCGCGCGTTCACGCATAATATTCAGTCCGTAATGTCCCGGCGGCTCGCTGGCTTCGCCAATCCCGATGCCATTGTCGCGAATGCTCACGCTGTGCGTGCCGTCCACGGCGGTGATACAGCTTACGGTGATCTCGCTGGCCTGCGCGTGCTTGATTGCGTTCAACACCGCTTCACGCACGATCTGCAGCAGATGCACCTGCTTTTGTGCGTCAAGGGCCAGCGAAGAGAGGCGACAGTCAAGATGCAGCTTTGCCTGCGTCTGGCTCTGCAGACCGTCGAGTGACTCCTGAAGGGCTGCCGGCAGGTTAGCGTGGTTGAGCGTCAGGCGGAAGGTGGTGAGCAGCTCGCGAAGCTGATGCCAGGCATTGTTAAGCTCGCGGGAGAAGTCGGTGATGATGGTCTGCGCCGGGGCATTCTCTTGCGGTACGGCACGCTTAAGCAGCGCAAGCTGGATCCGCAGATACGACAACACCTGCGCGAGGGAATCATGCAGTTCGCGGGCAATCGTCGCGCGCTCTTCCATCAACAGCAACTGCTGGTAATGCTTTTGTGCCTGGTTGAAGTAAAGCCCGCGCCCGAGCATTGTCGCCACGCTTCTCATCAGCGGAAGCGGGACGCTGTCCGTCTCGCTCTGCCAGCGCAGCTCGCCGTAGAGCGTGTCCTGCATCAGCACCGGCAGGTTTTGCAGCGGCATGTCGGCTGCCTCACTCCCTTCACACAGACGCCAGTCGTCGCTGGTCCGTAACTCCAGATAATTCATACGGGTGTATTCATGGACGATTTGCAATATATGCCGGAAACAGTGGCTGTCTATCTGTCCGGTGTTGAGCGCCTGCGAACATTTGAACAGCATTTCGAGCTGCTGATGCGCCTCGTTCAGGTGCCGGGTCTTTTCCGCAACCGAATCTTCAAGCGAGCGATAGAGGGTGTGTAACTCCGCCGACATATGGTTAAAGGCGCGGGACAGCTGACCGAGTTCATTCGGCAAAGCGGTATCCGGTGCCGGGGTATCAAATTGTCCCCGTTCAACGCGTTCGCTTGCGGCGACCAGATTGTTGAGCGGCAAGACCACCTGGCGACGGATGCGTCGCAGGGTAAACACCGTCAGCAGCAGGATCCCCAGCGCGCCAGCCAGAGAGAGCAGTGTCACCGTCTGAATTTTATGTTCGGTATAGTGCTGAAGGGCGAGCACAAAGGCATCAATACGGCCAACAAAATCTTCGATATGGGTTTGATACCACGCGAGATCGCCGCGGGCGATGTGCGTATCCATCTCCTGCCAGGCCAGATGCAGCTGCTGGTAGCGCTGTTTGACATCGTCCGGCACGTACCAGCGGTTCAGCTTTTGTAGTGCAGGTGCGCTCAGGGTGTGTTGCCAGTGTTGGCGATGCTGTGTCAGGGAAGGGCTGTTGCGCTGCATCTCATAGCCCAGCCGGTAACTCTGCATACGCAGTGAACCCGCAATATTGATGGCTTCGGCGTCACGCTGGCTGCTGGCAAGCGTCAGCAGCGCGACGGTGCTGGTCAGAACGGATAACACAATCATCGAAAAGAAAGCCCAGGCCAGGCTTGCGGAAACAGGGCGTTTAACGGTCACAGAACGGCTTCCTGAATAAAATTGATCTGCCACAGGTTCACTGGAAATAGTTTGGCATTCCGGGCAATTGAACATTGCCTGACGACGCTGTGATGAGTAAATACCATATTCATACAAAGAATAAGGTTATTGAACCAAAAACAGGTGTCGTTATGAATCGTTTTATTATGGCTAACAGCCAGCAATGTATTGGGTGCCATGCCTGCGAAGTTGCCTGCGTAATGGCGCATAATGATGAGCAACATGTCCTGAGCGAGCGCCATTTCCATCCCCGTATTATGGTCCTTAACTCTGGCGCGCAGAACAGCCCCGTCACCTGTCACCACTGTGAAAATGCCCCGTGTGCACTCAGTTGCCCGAACGGCGCCATCAGCAAATGCGATGACAGCGTACAGGTGAATCAACAAAAATGCATCGGTTGTAAAGCCTGCATGGTTGCCTGTCCCTTCGGCACAATGGAGATTATCGTTACGCCGCTCGACAACGGCAGTGCAAAAGCTTCGGCGTATAAATGCGATCTCTGCCTGACCCGCCCGCAGGGCCCGGCCTGTATTGAAAATTGCCCGGCAGATGTGCTGACGCTGGCGACGCCTGACGTGCTGGATAACCTGGCAAAATCGCGCCGTCAGCGCACCGCCAGGCTGGAGGCGCAGCCCTGGCACAGTGAGGCAGTCAGCGAGGAGACGGCACCCACCAAACTGCAGCAGATGCACAACACACCACCACGCGGCGAGCCCGACAAACTGGCTGCCGAAGAGCGGGTTGGCCATTTCAATGAAATATACCTGCCGTTTCGGATCGAACAGGCCAGACGCGAGGCATCGCGCTGCCTGAAATGCGGGGAGCACAGCATATGTGAATGGACCTGCCCGCTGCACAACCACATTCCGCAGTGGATTGAACGGATTAACGCCGGTGACATCCTCGGCGCGGTCGAACTTTCTCATCAGACCAACTGTTTACCTGAAATTACCGGCCGGGTCTGCCCGCAGGACAGGTTATGTGAAGGTGCCTGCACCGTGCGCGATGCGTCAGGGTCAGTGACCATTGGCAACCTCGAGCGCTACATCTCTGACCAGGCGCTGGCGCTGGGCTGGCGACCGGATATGTCTGGCGTTTCTTCGGTGGGAAAACGCGTCGCGATTATCGGCGCGGGGCCTGCCGGGCTGGCATGCGCGGATGTGCTGGTGCGCAGCGGAGTGAGCGTGACGGTCTATGACAGGCATCCCGAAATCGGCGGCTTGCTGACCTTCGGCATTCCGGCCTTTAAGCTGGATAAATCCCTGCTCGCACGACGCAGAGAGATTTTTACTGCGATGGGGGTTCACTTCGAGCTGAACTGCGACGTGGGCAGCGATGTGTCGTTGTCTCAGTTGCAAACAGATTACGACGCCCTCTTTATTGGCGTGGGAACCTATCGTTCGATGAAAGCGGGCATCCCCCATGAAGATGCGCCGGGTGTCTACGATGCGTTGCCGTTCCTGGTGGGGAACACGCGCCACGTCATGGGGCTGGACGCGACGGCCAACGAACCGTTTATCGACACCCGTGGGCTCAACGTGGTGGTGCTGGGCGGAGGGGATACCGCAATGGACTGCGTGCGCACCGCGTTACGTCACGGCGCGGCAAAAGTCACCTGCGCCTATCGCCGGGATGAAGCCAATATGCCGGGTTCGAAAAAAGAGGTGAAGAATGCGAAAGAAGAGGGAGCCGCATTTGAATTTAACGTCCAGCCCGTTGAATTGACCCTTGCTGCTGACGGCAAGGTTAACGGCATCCGGATGCTGCGCACCCGGATGGGAGAGCCGGATACGCAGGGGCGTCGTCGACCCGTCCCGGTGGAGGGCAGCGAGTTTGTCATGCCGGCCGATGCGGTGATTATGGCTTTTGGCTTTAACCCACATGCCATGCCCTGGCTGGAGAGTCAGGGCGTCAACACCGATGACTGGGGGCGAATCATTGCCTCGGTGGAAAGCCGCTATCGTTACCAGACGTCTAACCCGCAAATTTTCGCCGGCGGTGATGCGGTGCGCGGCGCTGATCTGGTGGTGACGGCGATGGCGGAAGGGCGTCATGCGGCGCGGGGGATCCTCGACTGGCTTGAGGTCAGTGTGCCGAAAACGCACTAAACCAGGCGGGCGACAAAGCGGGTTTCACGGCGTACTATAGGAAGACTCATTGTGTCGTGGAGCCCGTATGACCCTGAAAATTGACGTTATCAAAGACAAAATCCTTTCTGAAAACTACTTTGTCCTGCGTAACATCACTTACGATTTAACCCGTAATAACGGTGAAGTGATCCGCCATAAACGCGAGGTCTATGACCGCGGCAATGGCGCCACCATTTTGCTCTATAACCGTGAAAAGCAGAGTGTGGTGCTGATCCGTCAGTTCAGGGTAGCAACATGGGTCAATGGCAACCCTGACGGAAGGTTGATTGAAACCTGTGCGGGCCTGCTTGATGACGACGAGCCGGAAGTGTGCATCCGCAAAGAGGCCGTCGAAGAGACTGGCTTTGAAGTGGGAGAGGTCAAAAAAGTCTTCGAGCTGTTTATGTCTCCTGGCGGCGTGACGGAAATCGTCCACTTCTTCATCGCGGAATACAGCGATGCGCAGCGTACTCACCGCGGCGGTGGCGTGGAAGATGAAGATATTGAAGTGCTGGAGTTGCCGTTTTCCCGGGCGCTGGAGATGATGCATGCCGGGGAAATCAGGGATGGTAAAGCTGTGATATTACTACAGTATCTTCAAACGACCGGGCTGATGAACGCCTCTTTCGAACGGTGATAGAATGTATTTCGGATAAATCTATCCGATAAATCCGATTGAGCAACCCGGGCGGGAACACGAAGATACAGCCCAGTTAAGCGTTTTCGTTCCGGGATTGTGCCATTCATGCGCTATTGCGTCTCTCTTCTCTGCCTGTTTTGCGTGCTCACCTCCTCGCAGGTGTGGGCTGCGCCTGCCCAGCAATTATTTTCTGACTGGCAGGTGACCTGCAATAACCAGAGTTTTTGCCTCGCACGCAATACCGGTGAACACCGGGGGCTGGTCATGACGCTCAGCCGCAGTGCCGGCGCGAAAACCGACGCTACGCTGCGTATCGATCTCGGCGGCCTTGCTGACCCTGCCGTGAAAGAAGCGGATATTGCGCCACGGTTGTTGCTGGATAAGGTTCCTCTCAAGCTGGATCGGCAGCACTGGCAGTTAACCCCGTGGCATCTGAAAAGTGATGATGCCGCCACCATCACGGCGTTTCTGAAAAATATCCAGGAAGGAAAAGCCCTGACCTTGCGCGGCGGTGACCAGGTTATCTCTCTGAACGGTCTGAAAGCCGCGCTGTTGTTTATTGACGCGCAGCAGAAACGTGTCGGGAGTGAAACGGCCTGGATTAAAAAAGGTGACGATCCGCCGTTAAGCGTGCCGCCTGCACCCGCCTTAAAAAAGGTGGCGGTAGTCAATCCGACGCCGACGCCGCTCTCCCACGCCGAATTGAACGACCTGCTGGATTATGGCACCTGGCGGATGAACAACAGCCAGTGCTCGCTCGATCCTAACCGCCGTGAAGTGCGCGTCACCGCGTTAACCGATGAAAAAGCATTGCTGATTATTAGCTGTGAGGCGGGGGCGTATAACACGGTCTATCTGGCCTGGCTGGTATCGCGCAAAAAGCCGTTTTCTTCCCGCAGCGTAAGGCTGCGTCTGCCTTTCACCCCTGCAGACGATAGCAGTGAAATCGAATTGATGAATGCCCGCTTTGATGAGAAAACGCGCGAGCTGACGACGCTCGCGCTGGGGCGCGGTATTGGCGATTGTGGGGTCCAGACGCGCTGGCGTTTTGACGGCCAGCGTTTCCGCCTGGTGCGTTATGCAGAAGAGCCCAGCTGCGATAACTGGAATGGGCCAGATGCCTGGCCCACGTTGTGGATCACGCGCTAAATTACGCTCAGCGCCTTCTCAACCACATTCTCAACGGTAAAGCCAAAATACGGGAACAGCTTGTCGGCAGGCGCCGACTCGCCGTACCCACGCATCCCGACGATGGCACCTTTCAGCCCGACATATTTGTACCAGTAGTCGGCGATACCCGCCTCGACGGCCACACGGGCTGCGACGTTAGAGGGCAGGACCGATTCACGGTAGGCCTCATCCTGAGCATCAAAAATGTCGGTGGACGGCAGGGATACCACGCGTACCGCATGACCTTCGGCGGTCAGTTTTTCCGCGGCCTTCACGGTAATTTCCACCTCAGAACCGGTAGCAATCAAAATGACATCCGGTTTGCCGCCGCTGTCTTTCAGGATGTACCCGCCGCGGGCGATATTTTTTACCTGCTCCGGCGTGCGTTCAATCTGGGCCAGGTTTTGCCGCGACAGAATTAATGCCGTTGGCCCCGTGTGGCGCTCAACCGCCAGCTTCCAGCCAACCGCCGCTTCGACCTGATCGCACGGACGCCAGGTGCTGAAGTTTGGCGTCAAACGCAGGCTCGCCAGCTGCTCAACGGCCTGGTGGGTGGGACCGTCTTCACCCAGACCAATCGAATCGTGGGTGTAGACCATGATCTGCCGCGCTTTCATTAATGCCGCCATACGCGCCGCGTTACGGGCATACTCAACGAACATCAGGAAGGTAGCAGTGTAGGGCACAAACCCGCCGTGATGGGCGATGCCGTTGGCAATGGCGGTCATCCCGAACTCACGCACCCCGTAGTGGATATAGTTCCCGGCAATATCCTCTTTCAGCGATTTTGAGCCAGACCAGATGGTCAGGTTACTTGGAGCCAGATCCGCGGAGCCGCCCAGCAGTTCAGGCAGGAGGGGGCCGATGGCGTTCAGGGTGTTTTGCGAGGCCTTACGGGTGGCAATTTTTGCCGGGTTAGACTGCAGATTTTCAATCAGCGCCTGGGTTTTCGCATCCCAGTCCTCCGGCAGGCCACCGCTCATGCGGCGCGAGAATTCAGCGGCCAGTTCCGGGTGGGCTTTTTGATAGGCGGCAAATTTTTCATTCCACGCGTGCTGGGCTTTTTCACCCTCTTCGCGGGCGTCCCACTCGCGGTAGATCTCTTTCGGGATCTCAAACGGTGGGTATTTCCAGCCCAGTTTCTGCCGGGTCAGCGCCACTTCTTCTTCACCCAGCGCCGCGCCGTGGGCTTCCTCTTTACCCGCTTTGTTCGGTGAGCCGAAACCGATGGTGGTGCGACAGATGATCAGGGACGGTTTGTCCTTCACGCTTTGCGCTTCCTGAATCGCTTTTTTCACCGCTTCTGGGTCGTGGCCGTCAATTTCATGCACTACGTGCCAGTGGTAGGCCTCAAATCGTTTTGCCGTGTCGTCGGTAAACCAGCCTTTGGTCTCCCCGTCGATGGAGATACCGTTGTGATCGTAAAATCCGATCAGCTTGCCCAGCCCCAGCGTGCCCGCCAGCGAACAGACTTCGTGAGAAATCCCCTCCATCAGACAGCCGTCGCCCATAAACACATAAGTGTAGTGATCGACAATCTCGTGGTCTGGCTGGTTAAACTGCGCCGCCAGCGTGCGTTCGGCAATCGCCAGCCCGACCGCGTTGGCTAACCCCTGGCCGAGCGGCCCGGTGGTGGTCTCCACACCCGGCGTATAGCCTATCTCCGGGTGGCCCGGCGTTTTTGAGTGCAGCTGGCGGAAGTTTTTTAACTCGGATAGCGGCAGGTCGTAGCCGGAAAGGTGCAGCAGGCTGTAGAGCAGCATGGAGGCGTGGCCGTTAGAGAGAATAAAACGGTCGCGATCGTACCAGCTGGGGTCGTTCGGGTTGTGCTTCAGGAAATCATTCCACAGCACTTCGGCAATGTCAGCCATGCCCATGGGGGCGCCAGGGTGGCCGGAATTGGCCTTCTGCACGGCATCCATGCTGAGGGCGCGAATGGCATTGGCTAGCTCTTTACGGGACATAATTCACTCCGTGGCAAGGTTAAAGTTTGGCGGCAAGAAGATCTTCAAGTTTGCGCTGGTCGACGGCGAACAGGCGGATGCCTTCCGCCAGTTTTTCGACGGCCATTGCGTCCTGATTGTGCTCCCAGCGGAATTCCGCTTCGGTCATGGCTTTAGGTTTGGGGAGGACGGTTGATGTGGGCACCAGTTTGCGGATAACCGTCTCCTCTTTGTCCTGCAGCTCTTTAAGCAGGTTAGGGGAGATGGTCAGGCGGTCACAGCCTGCCAGGGCGAGGATCTGCTCGGTACGGCGGAAGCTGGCGCCCATCACGATGGTTTCGTAGCGGTGCTGTTTGTAATAGTCGTAGATATTACGCACCGATTTCACGCCCGGGTCCTCATCCACCACGTACGGATCCATCGGCTGTTTAGCCTGATACCAGTCATAGATTCGCCCGACGAACGGAGACACCAGGAAGACGCCGGCTTCGGCACAGGCGCGCGCCTGCGCAAAGGAGAACAGCAGCGTCAGGTTGCAATGGATCCCCTCTTTTTCCAGAACTTCCGCCGCGCGGATCCCTTCCCAGGTTGAGGCCAGCTTAATCAGAATGCGCGATTTATCGATGCCCTGCTCCTGGTAGAGCTCAACCAGGCGGCGGGCTTTCGTGATGCTCTTCTCCTGGTCGAAGGAGAGACGGGCGTCAACTTCGGTAGAGACGCGTCCCGGGATACTTTTCAGAATTTCCGCACCGAAATTAACGGCCAGCTTGTCGCTCGCTTCGGCGACCTGCTGCTCCTGTGTTTTACCGCGCTGTTTACCGTAGTCGATAGCGTCATCAATCAGATGACTAAAATGAGCAAGACCGGCCGCTTTGAGCAGCAGCGAAGGGTTAGTGGTCGCATCTTCGGGCTGATAGTGGCGAATCGACTCGATATCACCGCTGTCGGCGACCACGGTAGTGAATTGTTTGATGCCGTCTAGTTGGTTCATAAATAATTACTCCTTGGAAATAAAAGAGTTACTCGAGTGCGTTAGTTCACACTTCTGCAAAAATCATGATGGACTTAACAAAAAAGCATAGCAGACGGGGGAGGCATTGCTTTCTGAGACGGGTAACATGGCTGTTATAAATTGATAACAATTTTTATTCTGCAATGGTGAGAGTTTGGCAGCCTTCAAAGTTTATGTGGCTGCCTGCGGCGATACTAGGCGGCACACCAGGGTGTGCTTCAGGATCGCAAACGTCACCCTTTTGACCGATACGTGAAAGGAAAAATAAGATGGATGATCAGTTAAAACAGAGTGCTCTCGATTTCCATGAGTTCCCTGTCCCAGGTAAAATTCAGGTCTCCCCGACAAAACCGCTGGCGACTCAGCGCGATCTGGCGCTGGCCTACTCGCCCGGCGTCGCGGCGCCGTGCCTCGAAATCGAAAAAGATCCGCTGGCAGCCTATAAATACACCGCGCGTGGCAACCTGGTCGCCGTGATCTCTAACGGGACGGCGGTGCTGGGATTAGGCAATATTGGTGCGCTGGCCGGTAAGCCCGTGATGGAAGGCAAGGGTGTTCTGTTCAAGAAATTTGCCGGTATTGACGTGTTCGATATCGAAGTGGATGAGCTCGATCCTGATAAATTCATCAATGTGGTTGCCGCGCTGGAACCGACCTTTGGTGGGATCAACCTCGAAGACATCAAAGCGCCGGAATGTTTCTATATCGAGCAGAAACTGCGCGAGCGTATGAACATTCCCGTGTTCCATGATGACCAGCACGGTACCGCGATTATCAGCACCGCGGCCATTCTGAACGGTCTGCGTGTGGTTGAGAAAAATCTCTCTGACGTGCGTATGGTGGTCTCCGGCGCAGGTGCGGCGGCAATCGCCTGTATGAACCTGCTGGTGGCGCTGGGCATGCAGAAGCACAACATTGTGGTCTGCGACTCCAAAGGCGTTATCTACAAGGACCGTGAGCCGAACATGGCGGAAACCAAAGCGGCCTACGCGGTAGAAGATGACGGTAAACGCACGCTGGAGGACGTGATTGACGGCGCGGATATCTTCCTTGGCTGTTCAGGCCCGAAAGTGCTGACCCAGGAGATGGTGAAGAAAATGGCGCGTGCGCCAATGATTCTGGCGCTGGCAAACCCGGAACCGGAAATTCTGCCGCCGCTGGCAAAAGCCGTGCGTGAAGATGCCATTATCTGTACCGGTCGTTCCGATTACCCGAACCAGGTGAACAACGTTCTCTGCTTCCCGTTCATCTTCCGCGGGGCGCTGGACGTGGGCGCGACGGCGATCAACGAAGAGATGAAGCTCGCGGCCGTTCATGCCATTGCGGAACTGGCGCACGCCGAGCAGAGCGAAGTGGTCGCCTCGGCATATGGTGACCAGGATCTGAGCTTTGGCCCGGACTACATCATTCCAAAACCATTCGACCCGCGTCTGATTGTCAAAATCGCCCCGGCGGTTGCTAAGGCGGCAATGGACTCCGGCGTGGCGACGCGCCCCATCAAAGATTTCGATGCTTACGTCGATAAGCTCACCGAGTTTGTCTACAAAACCAACCTGTTTATGAAGCCCATTTTCTCCCAGGCGCGTGCCGACGCGAAACGCGTGGTGCTGGCGGAAGGGGAAGAGGCGCGCGTTCTGCATGCCACGCAGGAGCTGATCACCTTAGGTCTGGCGAAGCCAATCCTGATCGGTCGTCCGAGCGTTATCGAGATGCGTATTCAAAAGCTGGGGCTGCAGATCAAAGCGGGTGTGGATTTTGAGATCGTTAATAACGAATCCGATCCGCGCTTTAAAGAGTACTGGAACGAATACTACGCGATCATGAAACGTCGCGGGATCACCCAGGAGCAGGCGCAAAAGGCCGTGATCAGCAACACCACGGTGATCGGGGCGATCATGGTCCACCGCGGTGAAGCGGATGCGTTGATCTGCGGCACGATCGGTGATTACCACGAGCACTTCAGCGTGGTGCAGGAGATCTTCGGCTATCGCGAAGGGGTCCACACCGCCGGGGCGATGAACGCGCTGCTGCTGCCAAGCGGCAACACCTTTATTGCCGACACCTACGTTAACGACGATCCGAGCCCGGAAGAGCTGGCGGAGATCACCGTGATGGCGGCAGAAACCGTGCGTCGCTTTGGTATTGAACCGAAGGTGGCGCTGCTGTCGCACTCCAACTTCGGTTCGTCAAAATCAGCGGCGGCGTGCAAAATGCGCCAGACGCTGGAGCTGGTTCGTCAGCGTGCGCCGGAACTGATGATTGACGGCGAGATGCACGGTGATGCTGCGCTGGTAGAGAGCATTCGTAACGAACGCATGCCGGACAGCCCGCTGAAAGGTTCTGCAAACGTGCTGATTATGCCGAACGTGGAAGCGGCCCGCATCAGCTACAACCTGCTGCGTGTCTCCAGCTCTGAAGGGGTCACCGTAGGACCGGTGCTGATGGGCGTGGCGAAGCCAGTGCATGTGTTGACGCCGATTGCTTCGGTGCGTCGTATCGTGAATATGGTGGCACTGGCGGTGGTTGAAGCGCAGACGCAGCCGCTGTAAGCGCTGCGCCTGCCGGTATTACACCCAGTCCCGAATCGTAATAAAGTCTTTCAGGGCAGCCTCCGGGCTGCCTTCTTTTGGTTCGTAGCTGTACTCCCAGCGAATCAGCGGCGGCATTGACATCAAAATGGACTCCGTGCGCCCGCCGGTCTGCAGGCCAAACAGCGTGCCGCGATCCCATACCAGGTTGAACTCTACGTAGCGCCCACGGCGGTAAAGCTGGAACTCGCGCTCGCGCACGCCGTAGTCGGTATCTTTACGCCGCGCCACGATCGGCAGATAGGCCCCGGTATACCCTTCACCTACCGCCCGCATAAAGCTGAATGCGGTATCAAAATCTGGCGTGTTGAGATCGTCAAAGAACAGCCCGCCAATGCCGCGCTGCTCATCGCGGTGCTTCAGATAAAAATAGTCATCGCACCATTTTTTAAATTTCGGGTAGATGTCGTCCCCAAACGGCTGACAGAGATCGCGTGCGGTGGTGTGCCAGTGCACGGCATCTTCTTCAAACCCGTAGTAGGGCGTTAAGTCAAAACCGCCGCCAAACCACCAGACCGGATCGGCCCCGGGTTTTTCAGCAATGAAAAAGCGCACGTTGGCATGGCTGGTCGGCACATACGGGTTGTGCGGATGAACCACCAGCGATACGCCCATTGCTTCGAAGCTGCGGCCTGCCAGTTCTGGTCGATGGGCCGTGGCGGAAGCAGGCATCGCGTCTCCGTGGACGTGGGAAAAATTGACGCCAGCCTGCTCAAAGATGCCGCCGTTACGCAACACGCGGCTGCGTCCGCCGCCACCGGCTTCGCGCTGCCAGCTATCTTCCTGAAATTCACCGCCATCTGCGGCGGCCAGTTTCTGGCAAATCTCATCCTGCAGCTGCAGCAGGAATGTTTTTACCAGCTGTGCATTGGGTTTCATCAACGTTTCCTGGAGTGCGCTTTCTGGTTATCGAACCAGTTGAAGTAACTGATTATGCCTGAGGCGATGGCGTTGGCGATCTTCTGGCGAAACGCGGTGGTGCCGAGCAGGCGCTCCTCCTCCGGGTTGGTGATGAACGACGTCTCCACCAGCACGGACGGAATTGACGGCGACTTAAGCACCACGAACGCCGCCTGTTCGGTGCTCCTGCTGTGCAGGCGATGCACCGGTTTAATCTTCTTCAGAATATGCGAGCCGAGCGTCAGGCTGTTTTTAATGGTGTCCGTCTGAACGAGGTCAAACAGCACCTGCTGTAACAGATGATCTTTGTCGGTGGCTTTTTTCCCCGCAACCTCATCCGCCCGGTTTTCACGATCGGAGAGATATTTCGCCATGGCGCTACTCGCCCCACGGTTGGAGAGGGCGAACACCGAAGCTCCCGCCGCCGACGGGTTGGTAAAACCGTCCGCGTGAATCGACATAAACAGATCGGCACCGTGCTGGTGGGCGATCTCTACGCGGTCGTACAGCGGAATAAACGTGTCGCCAGAACGCGTCAGGCGGGCGTCAATGCCATTGCTGCGTAAAATTGCGCGCACATTTTTTGCAATCGCTAACACGACATGCTTTTCTTTCGCACCGTTTTTACCAATAGCGCCGGTATCAATTCCGCCGTGACCGGGGTCCAGCATGACCAGACGCTTCGCGCCCGGTTTTTTCGATTTCGGTTTACTGTGTCCGTTACTGGTTTTGAGCGTGCTCTCTTCTTTAGCCTGAGCCTGCTGTGCGATGCCCGTTAACGTTAAGGCCGCCAGCCCCGCTTTGAGAACCTGACGACGCGATGTGAGTGCTTTTAATGGTTTGAATGTGCTCATGCGGCCTGAATTGTAAAAATTGGGGTCCTGGTGTTATATCGTATCGTGATTAGCGTTACGACAGTCCTTATTGAGAATTGTTTTACTTTTCATTTCAATACGTGACAAAGTGACATTATGCCAAATTTTGGCGAGTTTTTCCCCGGTTATTGGCTAAACGCGATGTTCACGCCATAATCACTGTTTTTAAACCCGAAAAGGCGGTTAATACCATGGAGATACGCGTTTTTCGCCAGGAAGATTTCGAAGAGGTGATCACCCTTTGGGAGCGCTGCGATCTGCTGCGTCCGTGGAACGATCCGGAAATGGATATTGAACGTAAGTTGAATCACGACGTCAGTCTGTTTCTGGTGGCAGAAGTCAACGGCGAGGTGGTGGGAACAGTGATGGGCGGGTACGACGGCCATCGCGGCTCGGCCTATTATCTGGGCGTGCACCCGGAATTTCGTGCGCGCGGCATCGCCAATGCGCTGCTCAATCGGCTGGAAAAGAAACTGATTGCCCGCGGCTGCCCGAAGATTCAGATCATGGTGCGGGAAGATAACGACGTGGTGCTGGGCATGTATGAACGCCTGGGTTATGAACACGCGGACGTACTGAGCTTAGGTAAGCGCCTGATAGAAGATGAAGAGTACTGAGATCCATCCGGCAGATTATGATGCGCAAGGGCGTGTCAGGCTGCCCTTTTTGTTCTGGTGCGTTCTGCTGCTGCAGGCCCGTACCTGGGTGCTGTTTGTGATGGCCGCCGCGTCGCGCGGGCAGGGCGATACGCTTCTGACGCTCTTCTATCCCGATCACGATGCCTTCTGGCTCGGCTTGCTGCCGGGCGTGCCGGCGGTGGTGGCGTTTTTATGCAGCGGGCGACGGCATACGATCCCGCGCCTGTGGGGTGCGCTTCGCTGGCTGCTGATCCTCGCTCAGTTTGCGCTGCTCGTCTGGCAACCGGTGCTCTGGTGGGGTGGTGAACCGCTTACGGGGATCGGTATTGCGCTGCTCGTGGCGGATATCGTGGCGCTGCTGTGGCTGCTGACGAATCCCCGTCTTCACGCCTGTTTTACGCATCAGGAAGATTAACCTGGCACTTTTTGCCGATACCGCACTCCAACAAGCGTTGATTTAACACGTAAGGACGTTTCAATGAAATCGCTGCGTTTACTTTTATGCGCTCTCCCGCTGGCGTTAACCGGCTGTTCAACGCTCTCATCAATTAACTGGTCTGCGGCCTATCCGTGGAACTGGTTTGGCTCTTCAACGGAAGTGACCGAGCAGGGCGTGGGTAAAATTACCGCCGCGACGGCGCTGGATCAGGACGCCCTTCAGGATGCACTGGGTGGCGGTTATCGCCTGCGCAGCGGCATGAAAACAGAAAACGGCAATATCGTGCGTTATTTCGAAGCGCTGAAGGGTGACACGCTGGCGCTGGTGATTAACGGTGATAAAGGCACGGTAAACCGCATTGCTGTGATGGACGACGACATCCCAACCGAAAGCGGTGTGAAAGTGGGAACCCCGTTTAGCGAACTCTATAAACAGGCCTTCGGCAACTGCACCAGTGCCCCGTCTGACGACGGCGTGGCGGTGGAATGTAAAGCGCAGGGCAGCCAGCACATCAGCTATCTCTTCACCGGTACTTGGAGTGGTCCGGAAGGTTTAATGCCGTCTGACGACACGCTGAAAAGCTGGAAAGTGAGCAAAATTATCTGGAAGCAGTAATTTGCGCCTGGACAAACCGTCTCGCTGAAATACGGGTATAATAGCCGCCATCAATGCCACGCTGACGTGGCATCTTTATTTCAGGAGGAGCGATGTCTCAGGTTCAGAGTGGCATTTTGCCAGAACATTGCCGCGCGGCGATTTGGATTGAAGCCAATGTTAAAGGGGATGTGGATGCCCTGCGTGCGGCCAGTAAAGCGTTCGTTGATAAGCTGGCCACCTTCCAGGCCAAATTCCCGGACGCCCACCTGGGCGCGGTCGTTGCCTTTGGTCATAACGTCTGGCGTCAACTGAGCGGTGGCGAAGGCGCCGAAGAGCTGAAGGATTTTATCCCTTACGGTAAAGGCCTGGCACCCGCAACGCAGTTCGACGTGCTGATCCACATTCTCTCGCTGCGTCATGATGTGAACTTCTCCGTTGCCCAGGCGGCGGTTGCGGCTTTTGGTGACAGCATTGACGTTCAGGAAGAGATCCACGGTTTCCGTTGGGTGGAAGAACGCGACCTGAGCGGCTTCGTTGACGGAACTGAAAACCCGGCGGGTGAAGAGACGCGTCGTGAAGTGGCAATGATCAAAGACGGCGTCGACGCGGGCGGCAGCTATGTGTTCGTCCAGCGCTGGGAGCACAACCTCAAGCAGCTGAACCGCATGAGCGTGCATGACCAGGAGATGATGATTGGCCGTACGAAAGAGGCCAACGAAGAGATCGACGGCGATGCCCGTCCTGTCACCTCTCACCTGAGCCGCGTTGACCTCAAGGAAGACGGGAAAGGTCTGAAGATTGTTCGCCAGAGCCTGCCATACGGCACAGCAAGCGGTACCCACGGTCTTTACTTCTGTGCGTACTGCGCGCGCCTGCATAACATCGAACAGCAACTGCTGAGCATGTTTGGCGATACCGACGGCAAGCGTGACGCCATGCTGCGCTTCACCAAACCGGTGACCGGCGGCTACTACTTCGCTCCGTCCGTCGAGCGTCTGCTGGCGCTGTAAGTGCTTTCCAGCCTCTCCCGCACGGAGAGGCTGGGGTGCGGACCACGACGGGCTGCACCCTTATTCTCTTTTCTGCTTGTAAATCACCAAACGGTATATAAAACCGTTACTCCTTTCGTCCTCGTTATAAATATTATGACTATAAGATAGTCATCACATTTATAAGGGTGCGCAATGGCCGTTACTGTACTGAAAAAAGGATCGCTTGCACTGGCAGGTTTGCTGCTGGTGGCACAGGCGCAGGCTACTGAGCTGCTGAACAGTTCGTATGATGTTTCCCGCGAGCTGTTTGCCGCCCTTAACCCACCGTTTGAACAGCAGTGGGCGAAAGACAACAACGGCGACAAGCTGACCATTAAACAGTCACACGCAGGGTCGTCCAAGCAGGCGCTGGCCATTCTCCAGGGGCTGAAAGCGGATGTGGTGACCTATAACCAGGTCACTGACGTGCAGATCCTGCACGACAAAGGCAAGCTGATCGCCGCTGACTGGCAGAGTCGTTTGCCGAACAACAGCTCGCCGTTCTACTCCACCATGGGTTTCCTGGTGCGTAAGGGCAACCCGAAAAATATCCACGACTGGAATGACCTGGTGCGTTCCGACGTGAAGCTGATTTTCCCGAATCCAAAAACCTCCGGTAACGCGCGCTATACCTATCTGGCAGCGTGGGGCGCGGCGGACAAAGCTGACGGTAACGATAAAGCGAAAACCGAGCAGTTCATGACCCAGTTCCTGAAAAACGTCGAGGTGTTTGATACCGGCGGTCGCGGCGCGACCACGACCTTTGCAGAGCGCGGCCTGGGCGATGTGCTGATCAGCTTTGAGTCGGAAGTGAATAATATCCGCAAACAGTACGAGGCGCAGGGTTTCGAGGTCGTTATCCCGAAAACCAATATCCTCGCCGAGTTCCCGGTAGCGTGGGTAGATAAAAACGTGCAGTCCAACGGCACAGAGAAAGCGGCAAAAGCTTACCTCAACTACCTGTACAGCCCACAGGCGCAGACGATCATTACCGATTACTACTACCGCGTGAATAACCCGGATGTGATGAACAAACTGAAGGATAAATTCCCGCAGACCGAGCTGTTCCGCATGGAAGACCATTTCGGCTCCTGGCCTGATGTTATGAAAACGCATTTTGCCAGCGGCGGTGAGTTAGACAAATTGCTGGCGGCGGGGCGTAAGTAATGTTTGCAGTCTCTACCAGACGTGTGCTGCCGGGCTTTACCTTAAGCCTCGGGACCAGCCTGCTGTTCGTCTGCCTGATCTTATTGTTGCCGCTTAGCGCGCTGGTGATGCAGCTTGCGCAAATGAGCTGGGCGCAGTACTGGGAAGTGATAACCAACCCGCAGGTCGTCGCAGCCTATAAGGTGACGCTGCTGTCGGCGTTTGTGGCGTCCATTTTTAACGGGGCCTTTGGCCTGCTGATGGCGTGGATCTTAACCCGCTACCGTTTCCCGGGCCGTACGCTGCTCGACGCGTTAATGGACCTGCCGTTTGCGCTGCCGACGGCGGTGGCGGGGTTAACCCTTGCCTCGCTCTTTTCCGTGAACGGGTTTTACGGTGAGTGGCTGGCGAAGCTTGATATCAAAGTGACCTATACCTGGCTCGGTATCGCGGTCGCGATGGCGTTTACCAGCATTCCTTTTGTTGTACGCACCGTGCAGCCAGTACTCGAAGAGTTAGGCCCTGAATACGAAGAAGCAGCGGAAACGCTGGGTGCCACGCGCTGGCAGAGCTTCCGCAAGGTCGTCCTGCCTGAGCTTTCTCCGGCGCTGCTGGCCGGTATCGCGCTGTCGTTTACCCGTAGCCTCGGTGAGTTCGGCGCGGTTATTTTCATTGCCGGGAACATTGCGTGGAAAACCGAAGTCACCTCGCTGATGATTTTTATCCGCTTGCAGGAGTTTGATTACCCGGCGGCGAGCGCGATTGCCTCGGTCATTCTTGCCGCATCGCTGCTGCTGCTCTACTCAATTAACACTCTGCAAAGTCGCTTTGGTCGACGCGTGGTAGGTCACTGATGGCGGAAGTTACTCAATTGAAGCGATACGATGCTCCCCGTATCAACTGGGGAAAATGGTTTCTGATTGGTACGGGCGTGCTGGTGTCCGCCTTCATTCTCGTCGTGCCGACGATTTATATTTTTGTTCAGGCGTTCAGCAAGGGGTTGATGCCCGCGCTGGAAAACCTGGCGAACCCGGATATGCTGCACGCCATCTGGCTGACCGTCCTGATTGCGCTTATCACGGTGCCGGTCAACCTGGTGTTCGGTACGCTGCTGGCTTGGCTGGTAACGCGCTTTAACTTCCCGGGACGTCAGCTGCTGCTGACCCTGCTGGATATCCCGTTTGCCGTGTCGCCGGTAGTGGCCGGTCTGGTTTATCTGCTCTTCTACGGCTCTAACGGCCCGCTGGGCGGCTGGCTGGATGAGCATAACCTGCAGGTCATGTTCGCCTGGCCGGGCATGGTGCTGGTCACGGTGTTTGTAACCTGTCCGTTTGTGGTGCGCGAACTGGTCCCGGTGATGTTAAGCCAGGGCAGCAACGAAGATGAAGCGGCAATTCTGCTGGGCGCATCCGGCTGGCAGATGTTCCGCCGCGTGACGCTGCCGAATATTCGCTGGGCGCTGCTCTACGGCGTCGTGCTGACCAATGCCCGCGCCATTGGCGAGTTCGGTGCAGTTTCGGTCGTCTCGGGCTCCATCCGCGGCGAAACGCTGTCGTTACCGTTACAGATTGAATTACTGGAACAGGACTACAACACCGTCGGTTCCTTTACTGCCGCAGCGTTACTGACGCTGATGGCGATTTTGACCCTGTTTTTGAAGAGTGTGGTGCAGTGGCGTTTAGAGAACCAGGAAAAACGTCAGCACCAGGAGGGAAATCATGAGCATTGAGATTGCCAATATTAAGAAGTCTTTTGGTCGCACCCAGGTGCTGAATGATATCTCGCTGGATATCCCTTCCGGACAAATGGTGGCACTGCTCGGGCCGTCTGGCTCGGGTAAAACCACGCTGCTGCGCATTATCGCCGGGCTTGAGCATCAGACCAGCGGACATATTCGTTTTCACGGTACCGACGTAAGCCGTTTTCACGCCCGCGACCGTAAAGTGGGCTTTGTGTTCCAGCATTACGCGCTGTTCCGCCATATGACCGTGTTCGATAACATCGCTTTCGGTCTGACCGTCCTGCCTCGCCGCGAGCGTCCGGATGCGGCCACCATCAAAGCGAAAGTGACCAAACTGCTGGAGATGGTACAGCTTGCGCATCTGGCTGACCGCTTCCCGGCGCAGCTTTCCGGCGGCCAGAAGCAGCGCGTCGCGCTGGCGCGGGCCCTGGCCGTTGAGCCGCAAATTCTGCTGCTGGATGAGCCGTTTGGCGCGCTGGATGCGCAGGTGCGTAAAGAGTTACGCCGCTGGCTGCGTCAGCTGCATGAAGAGCTGAAATTCACCAGCGTCTTCGTCACCCACGATCAGGAAGAGGCGATGGAAGTCGCGGACCGCGTGGTGGTGATGAGCCAGGGGAACATCGAACAGGTTGATGAGCCAGAGCAGCTCTGGCGTGAACCGGCAACCCGATTTGTCCTCGAGTTTATGGGTGAAGTTAACCGGCTGCAGGGCACCATCCGCGGTGGGCAATTCCACGTGGGTGCACACCGCTGGCCGCTGGGATACACCTCCGCACATCAGGGGCCGGTCGATCTGTTCCTGCGTCCCTGGGAAGTGGACGTGAGCCGCCGGACGAGTCTGGATTCACCGCTGCCGGTGCAGGTGCTGGAAGCTAGCCCTAAAGGGCACTACACCCAATTGGTGGTACAGCCGCTGGGCTGGTATACCGAGCCGTTGACGGTGGTGATGCGTGATGACGAGCCGCCGTACCGTGGCGAACGCCTGTTTGTTGGGCTGCAGCATGCCCGTATTTATCACGGCAATGAGCGCATAGAGACGCGCGAGGATATTGCTCTGGCGGAGTCAGCCTGATAGGTTAATGACACGTAGTTTGACCGGAGGCGCTGCGCTTAGCCGGTCTGGAATATGATCTCCGTATGCCCGGAGCGCTGCGCGCCACCGGGCTTTTTATTGGACAGCGATCTTGAACACATTAGAACACACCATCGGCAACACCCCTCTGGTCAAACTTCAGCGCATGGGGCCGGACAACGGCAGCGAAATCTGGGTCAAACTCGAAGGCAATAACCCTGCCGGTTCGGTGAAGGACCGGGCTGCGTTGTCCATGATTGTGCAGGCCGAAAAACGCGGTGAAATTCAGCCCGGCGACGTGCTGATTGAAGCCACCAGCGGTAACACCGGTATTGCGCTGGCGATGATTGCCGCGCTGAAAGGCTATCGCATGACGTTGCTGATGCCCGATAACATGAGCCAGGAGCGCCGTGCGGCGATGCGTGCCTATGGTGCCGAACTGATTCTGGTCTCTAAAGAAGAGGGGATGGAAGGGGCGCGCGACCTGGCGCTAGCCATGGCCGAACGCGGTGAAGGCAAACTGCTCGATCAGTTTAATAACCCGGATAACCCGTACGCTCACTACACCACTACCGGTCCGGAAATCTGGCAGCAGACCAACGGGCGCATCACTCATTTCGTCTCCAGCATGGGCACGACAGGGACCATTACCGGCGTATCCCGTTTTCTGCGCGAGCAGGAAAAGGTGGTAACGATTGTGGGTCTGCAGCCGGAAGAGGGGAGCAGCATACCGGGTATTCGCCGCTGGCCGGCGGAATACATGCCGGGCATTTATAACGCCCAGTTGGTGGATCAGGTGCTGGATATTCATCAACGCGAGGCGGAGAATACGATGCGTGAACTGGCCGTGCGTGAAGGTATCTTCTGCGGGGTCAGCTCGGGTGGCGCGGTAGCGGGAGCATTGCGTGTTGCGCAGGCACATCCCGGGGCTGTCGTGGTGGCGATTATCTGCGACCGCGGCGATCGCTATCTTTCTACCGGCGTCTTTGGTGAAGAGAGTTATACGCAGGGGGCGGGGATTTAAGCGTCATGGAGATGATTTTATTCCGGGATAACACCCGGGCGCAGCAAACCGATATTGTCGCGGTACAGTCGCAGGTGGTTTACGGCAGCGTGGGGAACAGCATTGCGGTGCCGAACATTCGTACCCACCGGCTGACTGTCACCGCCGTGCCGACCGTGCTGTTCAGCAACACGCCGCATTACGATACCTTTTACGGTGGCGTGATCCCCGATGAGTGGTTCAGCGGGTATCTTAAGGCGCTGGAAGAGCGCGAGATCCTGCGCGAGCTTAAAGCCGTTACCACGGGCTACATGGGCAGCGCCAGCCAGATAAAATGCCTGGCGCAGTGGCTCACCGCGATCAAAGCGCAGCATCCTGACCTGCTGGTGTTGGTTGACCCCGTTATTGGCGATATTGACAGTGGGATGTATGTGAAAACTGATATCCCTGAAGCGTATCGGGAGTACCTTCTGCCACTGGCGCAGGGGATCACGCCTAACGTCTTTGAGCTGGAAGTGCTAAGCGGTAAACCGTGTCGTACGCCTGAAAGTGCCATAGCGGCAGCGCAGGGGTTACTTTCCGACACGCTGAAATGGGTGGCCATCACCAGTGCGCCGGTGGCGGACGATCCGGAGAATATTCACGTGGTGCTGGTTACCCGAGACGGTGTCACCGTCAGTGCGCATCCGCGTGTTGAAACGGACCTGAAAGGCACGGGCGACCTCTTCTGTTCAGAGCTGGTGAGCGGGATCGTTGAGGGCAAAACCGTTGCCGATGCGATTCGCATGGCTGGAGACCGCGTCACAGATGTGATGATTTATACGCAGTCGAAAGGCTATGACGAGCTTATCCTGCCTGCATAAACAAAAATGGCGCCCGAAGGCGCCATTTTTCTGTGCGGCAAGAATTACTTCTTGATGCGGATAACCGGGGTTTCACCCACGGTGACGCTGCCAGACAGTTTGATCAGTTCTTTGATTTCGTCCATGTTGGAGATAACAACCGGCGTCAGGGTAGACTTGGCTTTTTCTTCCAGCAGTGGCAGATCGAATTCAATGACCGGGTCGCCAACTTTAACACGCTGGCCTTCTTCCGCGATACGTTTGAAGCCTTCGCCTTTCAGTTCAACGGTGTCGATACCGAAGTGAACGAACAGTTCGATACCGCTATCAGATTCGATAGAGAACGCATGGTTGGTTTCAAAAATTTTACCGATGGTGCCGTCAACTGGAGCAACCATTTTGTTGCCAGTTGGTTTGATAGCAATGCCATCACCAACGATTTTCTCAGCAAACACTACATCCGGCACGTCTTCGATGTTGACGATCTCGCCGGAGAGCGGAGCAACAATCTCAATAGTTCCGGAGTCTTTCTTATCATCAGAAACCAGAGATTTCAGTTTATCGAACAAACCCATGATCTTCTCCTAAGCAGTAATTTGGGCCGCATCTCGTGGATTAGCAGATTGTTTTTTCTTCAATGAACTTGTTAACCAGCGTCATTAACTCGTCCGTTGTCGGTTGAGCAAGAGCCTGCTCTGCTAACACCTTCGCATCTTCGAAGTTCGTGTTACGGATAATCTTCTTAATGCGCGGGATGGAAATGGCGCTCATAGAGAATTCGTCCAGACCCATACCCAGCAACAGAAGTGTAGCACGTTCGTCGCCTGCAAGCTCACCACACATGCCAGTCCATTTACCTTCTGCATGAGAAGCATCAATAACTTGCTTGATCAAGTTCAGTACGGACGGTGACATTGGCTGGTAGAGATGTGAAATCATATCATTACCACGGTCAACTGCCAGGGTGTACTGCGTTAAATCATTGGTACCGATACTAAAGAAATCAACTTCTTTGGCTAAATGACGCGCAATGGTCGCCGCCGCAGGTGTTTCCACCATCACGCCGATCTCAATTGACTCGTCAAATGCTTTACCTTCGTCGCGCAGTTCCTGTTTGTAGATTTCGATCTCTTTCTTCAGTGCACGCACTTCTTCAACAGAGATGATCATCGGGAACATGATGCGCAGTTTACCGAAAGCAGACGCACGCAGGATAGCGCGAACCTGATCGCGCAGGATCTCTTTACGATCCATCGCGATACGAATCGCACGCCAGCCCAGGAACGGGTTCTCTTCTTTCGGGAAGTTCATGTACGGCAGCTCTTTGTCGCCACCGATATCCATGGTACGGACGATAACCGCCTGAGAGCCACACGCTTCAGCCACAGCTTTGTACGCAGCAAACTGTTCTTCTTCAGTTGGCAGCGCGTCACGGTCCATGAACAGGAATTCAGTACGATAGAGACCCACACCTTCCGCGCCGTTGCGCTCAGCGCCATCGACGTCACGTACGGTACCGATGTTTGCGCACACTTCAACCTGATGACCGTCCAGAGTGATGGCAGGCAGGTCTTTCAGCTTAGCGAGTTCCGCTTTTTCAGTCGCAACTTGCTCCTGAACCGCGCGCAGTTTTTCGATCTCTTCGTTAGTTGGGTTGACGTAAACCACGTTGTTTACGGCATCCAGAATCAGATAATCGTCGTTTTTAACCTGAGAGGTGACGCTACCGGTACCCACAATGGCAGGCAGTTCCAGAGAACGCGCCATGATAGAGGTGTGGGAGGTACGGCCGCCCGCGTCAGTGATGAAACCGAGGACCTTTTTCAGGTTCAACTGTGCGGTTTCAGACGGGGTCAGATCGGCGGCAACCAGGATGACTTCATCCTGAATAGCGCTCAGGTCGATAATGGCCAGACCCAGGATGTTGCGCAGCAGGCGCTTACCGATGTCACGTACGTCAGCCGCACGCTCTTTCAGGTATTCATCATCCAGTTCTTCCAGGGCAGTTGCCTGACCTTCGATAACTTCATGCGCAGCAGCGTCTGCCGTCATGCTTTTATCTTTAATCAGGGCTATGATTTCCTGCTCCAGCTCCTCATCTTCGAGCAGCATGATGTGCCCTTCGAAGATGGCTTCTTTTTCTTCACCGAAAGTTTCGCCAGCTTTAGTCTTGATTGCTTCCAGTTGCGCAGATGCCTTGGCACGACCGCTCAGAAAACGTTCAACTTCCTGATCAACCTTGTCGGCAGAAATTTTTTTCCGGTCGATGACGATCTCGTCTTCTTTCAGCAGCAGTGCTTTGCCGAAAGCGATACCCGGGGATGCTAAAATGCCTGAAATCATAACCCTACCTTACTTGTGACTGATATTTAAAAGAACCCGGAAACTTACTCGAGCTCAGCCATCAGTTTTACCAGATGCTCAACTGCTTTCTGCTCGTCTTCACCTTCAGCAGAGATGGTGACAACGGTACCCTGAGTCAGACCCAGAGTCTGCAGTTTGAACAGGCTTTTTGCGCTGGCGCTTTTGCCGTTGGAAGTCACAGTGATTTCAGAAGTGAAGCCTTTCGCTTCTTTAACAAACTGAGCAGCAGGGCGGGTGTGCAGACCGTTCGGAGCGGTAATGGTAACTTCTTGCTGGAACATTGTATTTCCCCAACTTATAGGTTTAGTGTTGTGGAACTAAAGTCTAGCCTGGCGACTTAACTTTAGCCTGTATTGTTAGCGCTGACGTTTCGATCGTCATTAAACATTATGCAGCGAAAGCAAGACTTGAACCAAATCATAAAATCGATTCAGCAAGGCTATTTCGTTCACTGATTAATTTCACGCATCAAAATAATTGCTGGTTTAAATACCAGACCCAACGGGGTGAATCAATGCCAGGAGGGGTAAAACTTTGAAGCAGGCCACAAAAAAGCACCCAAAAAGGTGCTTTTTTACGCGTTATTAACATGCTGGCATTACTGTTGCAGTTCTTTTTCAGTGAACAGATCGGCAAACAGTGCGGTGCTCAAGTAACGCTCACCCGATGAAGGCAGGATAACCACAATATTCTTGTTGGTAAAGGCCTCATCTTCCTGAAGTTTGAGCGCTGCCGCAACAGCAGCACCGGAAGAGATGCCCGCCAGAATACCTTCCTCGTCCATCAGACGACGTGCGGTAGAGATAGCTTCTTCGTTGGTGATGGTCACCACTTTATCAATAAGCTTCAGATCCAGGTTGCCCGGAATGAAGCCGGCACCGATACCCTGAATTTTATGTGGGCCGGGTTTGATCTCTTCGCCCGCCAGCGCCTGGGTGATCACCGGTGAGTCGGTTGGTTCCACGGCAACGGTAATCAGGTCTTTTTTACCTTTTGTGCCTTTTATATAGCGCGACACGCCAGTCAGGGTTCCGCCGGTGCCTACACCGGAGATAAATACATCAACCTGACCGTCGGTATCTTCCCAAATCTCCGGGCCGGTGGTCTTTTCGTGAATTTCCGGGTTCGCCGGGTTGCTGAACTGCTGCAGCAGCAGATATTTCGCCGGATCGCTGGCAACAATCTCTTCTGCTTTCTGAATCGCACCCTTCATGCCTTTGGCACCTTCGGTCAGCACCAGGTTCGCGCCCAGCGCTTTCAGCAGTTTGCGACGTTCGATGCTCATGGTTTCAGGCATGGTCAGCGTCAGTTTATAACCGCGCGCCGCCGCAACATAGGCCAGTGCGATACCGGTGTTACCGCTGGTCGGTTCAACCAGCTCAACGCCTGGCTTCAGCACGCCACGTTTTTCAGCATCCCAAATCATATTTGCACCGATACGGCACTTCACGCTGAAGCTCGGGTTACGTGATTCGACCTTCGCCAGAATGCGTCCATTACCGATACGGTTCAGTCGAACCAGGGGCGTATGACCGATAGTCAGCGAGTTGTCTTCATAAATCTTACTCATGGCCTGTCCTTAACTGTATGAAATTGGGATACCGTCCCAGCATACCTGTTGAACAGGTAGGGGGAAGTAAGGAATTCGCATATCTATATACTGCAAGGAAATAATGGGGATCAGTATGGAATAAGGGGCGGCATAAGCCACCCCCTTTTTACACATTTTTGCATTACTTCCATAACGCGTGCTTAGCACGGTAGCAGTCAACCCACATCGCCGTTGCGCCGCAGACGGCGACCGGCATGATGAACAGGTTGAGCACCGGGATCATGGTGAACAGACTGGTCAGCGCCCCGAATTGCATATTCGCGACTTTTTGCGTGCGCAGGGCGCTGCGCATCGTTTTGAACGGCACCTTGTGGTTATCGAACGGATAATCGCAGTACTGGATTGCCAGCATCCAGGCGCTGAACAGGAACCACAGCACCGGCGCCACCGTCTGACCGACGCCAGGGACAAAATAAAGGATAAGCAGCACAATGGCGCGGGGAAGATACCAGGCAAACTTCTGCCATTCGCGCTTCATGATGCGTGGGATATCTTTCATGATCCCCAGCATGCCCGTATCCGGCGGCGTTGCACCGGTAAGACGTGCTTCCAGCTGTTCTGCCAGCAGGCCGTTAAACGGCGCAGCTATCCAGTTTGCAATCGTCGAGAAGAAGTAGCCGAACACCAGCAGCACGGAGATGACCGCAACCGGCCAGAGCAGGTAGTTCAGCCACTGCAGCCAGTCCGGCACATGGCTCATCAGCGAAGGGATCCAGCTCTCCAGTCTGGTGAACAGCCACCAGAACGCGCCGCCTATCAGGATAATGTTAATCAGCAACGGCAGAATGACGTAGCGACGAATCCCCGGCAGTGAGACCAGTTTCCAGCCCTGAGAAAAATACCAGACGCCGCTGCGCGGGGGAGAAGATGATGTTGAAACCATAACCAGGCTGTACTCCTTTTTTCACAACCAGTGGAATTGCCCGCCTATATTATCCACTTACGGACCAATGACCAGTTCGGAAATGTTCGAAAAAACAGCAAAAAGCACGATTTAGTTCATCTTTATGCTGTGAATGCTCTGCACACACTTGCACTTGACGTAAACGGCAAATACTCTTAGTGAGTAAATGTTTGCCGTGGTGGCAAGGTGTTAGAACAACAGAGAATATAATGATGCAGGATTTGCGTCTGATATTAATCATTGTTGGCGCGATCGCCATAATCGCTTTACTGGTACATGGTTTCTGGACCAGCCGTAAAGAGCGTTCCTCTATGTTTCGCGATCGCCCACTGAAGCGCATGAAGTCCAGTCGTGATGACGATGACAGTGAAAATGACATCGACGGAAGCGACGACGACGGCGTGGGTGAAGTTCGTGTTCATCGGGTCAATACTGCGCCCGGCGCGGCTCATGGGGAGCATGAAGCCCCTCGTCAGCCTCCGCAGCACCAGTATCAACCGCCGTATGCTTCTGCACAGCCGCGCCAGCAGGCGCCGCAGCCTGGAGAAGAGCCGGTGCGTCAGCCGCCGCAACAGCCTGTCCATCAGCAGCCTGCTGCGCCACAGCCGGTTCAGCAACAGCCTGTGCAGCAACCTGCACCACAACAGCCTGCACAGCCGGTACACCAACCGCAGCAGCCTGTTCACGTGCAGCCTGCACCTCAGCCTGCGCCGGCCCCGCTCGTTGAACCAGAGCCCGTAGTTGAGCCAGAACCGGTTGTTGAAAAACCGCAGCGTAAAGAAGCGGTCATCATCATGAACGTGGCTGCGCATCATGGCACCCACCTGAATGGCGATGTCCTGCTTAACAGCATTCAACAGGCAGGCTTCAAGTTTGGCGACATGAATATTTTCCATCGTCACCTGAGTCCTGACGGTAGCGGTCCGGCGCTGTTTAGCCTGGCCAATATGGTTAACCCTGGCACCTTTGACCCGGAAATGACCGGTGATTTCGTGACGCCGGGTGTCACTATCTTCATGCAGGTGCCGTCCTACGGTGATGAACTGCAAAACTTTAAGCTGATGCTGCAGTCCGCACAGCACATTGCTGACGAAGTCGGTGGTGTGGTGCTCGACGATCAGCGTCGTATGATGACGCCGCAGAAATTGCGCGAATATCAGGACCGCATCCGCGAAGTTAAGGAAGCCAACGCGTAATCATCGCGTTTACATCGACTCCTCCTCAACCCCCGCATGTCGGGGGTTTTTTCTCATTGATGGTGTGATATGGACTCAATCGAACAACAACTCACTGAACTGCGAACCACGCTTCGCCATCATGAATACCTCTATCATGTTATGGACGCGCCGGAAGTGCCGGATGCGGAGTATGACCGTCTGATGCGCGAGCTGCGCGAGCTAGAGGCGCAGCACCCGGAATTAATTACGCCCGACTCACCCACGCAGCGCGTGGGCGCGGAGCCGCTGGGTGCTTTCAGTCAGGTACGTCATGAAGTCCCAATGTTGTCTCTGGATAACGTCTTTGATGAAGAGAGCTTCCTCGCGTTTAACAAGCGCGTGCAGGATCGCCTCAAAAGCAGCGACTCCCTGACCTGGTGCTGCGAGTTGAAGCTGGATGGTCTGGCGGTCAGCCTTCTCTATGAAAACGGTGTGCTGGTGCGTGCCGCGACGCGGGGTGATGGTACGACGGGTGAAGACATTACCACCAACGTACGCACCATCCGTGCGATCCCGCTGAAGCTGCAAGGGGATAATATTCCAGCCCGACTGGAAGTGCGCGGTGAAGTATTCCTCCCGCAGGCGGGCTTCGAGAAAATCAACGAAGAGGCGCGCCGTACCGGCGGGAAAGTGTTTGCTAACCCGCGTAATGCGGCGGCAGGCTCCTTGCGCCAGCTTGATCCCCGTATCACCGCGAAGCGACCGCTTACTTTCTTCTGCTATGGCGTCGGGATTCTGGAAGGCGGTGAACTGCCGGATACCCATCTTGGACGTTTATTGCAGTTTAAAGCGTGGGGCCTGCCGGTGAGTAACCGTGTTCAGCTGTGCGACTCCCCGGAAGCCGTGCTGGCGTTCTACCACAAAGTGGAAGAAGACCGCCCGACGCTTGGTTTTGATATTGATGGCGTGGTTATCAAGGTTAACTCACTTGCGTTGCAGGAGCAGTTAGGCTTTGTGGCGCGCGCGCCACGCTGGGCAGTGGCGTTTAAATTCCCGGCGCAGGAGCAGATGACCTTTGTCCGTGACGTGGAGTTCCAGGTGGGCCGTACGGGCGCGATTACCCCAGTTGCCCGTCTGGAGCCGGTGCAGGTTGCCGGCGTGCTGGTGAGTAACGCCACGCTGCATAACGCCGATGAAATTGAACGTCTCGGCCTGCGCATTGGTGACAAAGTGGTGATTCGTCGCGCGGGCGATGTTATCCCGCAGGTGGTGAACGTGGTTGAGTCAGAGCGTCCTGACGATACGCGCGCCATCGTGTTCCCGACGCATTGCCCGGTATGTGGATCTGACGTTGAGCGCGTTGAAGGTGAAGCGGTGGCTCGCTGTACGGGTGGCTTAATCTGCGGGGCACAACGTAAAGAGTCACTGAAGCACTTCGTTTCCCGTCGGGCGATGGACGTCGACGGAATGGGCGACAAAATTATCGATCAGCTGGTAGAGAAAGAATATGTTCATACGCCTGCAGATCTCTTCAAACTGACCGCGGGTAAACTCACGGGTCTTGATCGCATGGGACCGAAGTCGGCCCAGAATGTGGTTAATGCCCTGGATGCTGCCAAAGAGACAACCTTTGCCCGATTCCTTTATGCGCTCGGTATTCGCGAAGTGGGCGAAGCCACAGCGGCGGGGCTGGCGGCGTATTTCGGTACGCTGGAAGCTCTGGAAAAAGCGAGTATTGACGAGCTGCAGAGAGTCCCGGACGTGGGGATTGTCGTCGCGACGCATGTCTTTAACTTCTTGGCCGAAGAGAGCAACCGCGAGGTGATCGGCAAGCTGCTGGAAGAGGGCATCAGATGGCCGGCTCCGGTCGTGGTCAACGCTGACGAGATCGACAGCCCGTTTGCCGGCAAAACGGTCGTGCTGACCGGCAGCCTGAGCCAGCTTTCACGTGATGATGCTAAAGCACGACTGGTTGCGCTGGGCGCAAAAGTGGCAGGCAGCGTGTCGAAGAAAACCGACCTGGTTATTGCCGGGGAAGCCGCCGGTTCGAAGCTTGCTAAAGCTCAGGAGCTGGGCATTGAGGTTATCGACGAAGCGGAAATGATGCGCCTGTTAGGAGAGTAACGTGGAGAAAGAGCAGCTCGTTGAGATCGCCAACACGGAGATGCCATTCGGTAAATATAAGGGCCGCAGGCTGATTGATTTACCGGAAGATTATTTGCTGTGGTTTGCCCGCAAAGATGGGTTCCCGGCTGGACGACTGGGTGAGCTGATGGCTATCACGTTACTGATTAAAACCGAGGGGCTGACGCAGTTAGTTCAGCCCCTGAAACGTCCTTAAGCTTTCGCGGCGCGGGTCTCTTCCTGCGCCTGTTTTTCCGTCTGGCGTTTGTAACGACGCGCCAGCACCGCGCAGACCATCAGCTGGATCTGATGGAAAATCATCAGCGGCAGTACCATCATCCCTATCATTGAGGTCGGGAAGAGAATGTTTGCCATAGGAATGCCGTTCGCCAGGCTCTTCTTCGAGCCACAGAAGACAATGGTAATTTCATCGGCTTTGTTGAAGCCGCACTTGCGGGCCACAAAGACGTTTACGCCAATCACAATCGCCAGCAGAACAAGGCTGACCACCACGATAAACAGCAGCGAGCCTGCGCCCACCTTATGCCAGATGCCATTCACAACCGCTTCACTGAAGGCCGAATAGACCACCAGCAGAATCGACGACTGGTCGGTTTTTGAGATCCATTTTTTGTGCTTTGCAACAAACGCGCCCGTCCACGGACGAGAGAGATGGCCCAGCACAAACGGCAGCAGCAGCTGCAGACAGATTTTACCTACCTGTTCCAGGCTACCTTCCGCACCGTGCATGTTCATCAGCAGACCCACCAGCAGCGGCGAAACGAAAATCCCTAACAGGCTGGATGCCGACGCTGAACAGACTGCGGCTGCGACGTTACCGCCCGCCAGAGAGGTAAACGCGATAGCGGACTGCACGGTAGCCGGCAGAATGCACAGATACAGGAAGCCGGTATAAAGGGCCGGGTCGACATTCACCGGTGCCCACCATGCGAACAGCACGCCGAGTACAGGGAAGAGGATGAACGTGCTGCACATCACCCACAGGTGCAGTCGCCAGTGGCTCCCCCCCGCAATAATGGCTTCGCGCGAGAGCTTTGCGCCGTGCATAAAGAACAACAGCGCGATGGCCGCGGTCGTCAGTCCTTCAAAAAAAGGAACGAACCCGCCCCGCGCAGGGAAGAAGGAGGCCAGTAATACCGTGACAACCAGAGTAAGCGTAAACGGATCAAGAATACGAAATAGTTTCATAATGACTCCTGAAAACAGATATCGCTATTGTGCTTTTTTCCGTTTGAGAAATAAAATTGATTTATTGCATCCATTCATGAACTAAACAGATGAATTATTCCTTACGCCAGCTTCGCATCTTCGTCACCGTAGCCCATGCCCGCAGCTTCAGTCGGGCAGGGGAGATCATCGGCCTGAGCCAGTCCGCGGTAAGCCACAGCGTGAAAGAGCTGGAGAGCCAGACGGGTGTCCGGTTGCTTGATCGCACCACGCGTGAAGTCGTGCTCACGGAAGCCGGACAGCAGCTGGCTCAGCGCCTTGAACGGCTGCTGGACGAACTCAACAGTACGCTCAGAGATGTAGGTCGACTGGGGCAGCAGCTGTCGGGTACCGTAGGGGTTGCGGCCAGCCAGACGATATCCGCGCACCTTATCCCGCAGTGTATTGCAGAGGGTAATCATCGCTATCCGGATATCGATTTTGTTTTGCATGACAGGCCGCAGCAATGGGTACTGGAGAGCATCCGTCAGGGTGATGTGGATTTTGGTATTGTTATCGATCCCGGTCAGGTGAGTGACCTGGAATGTGAAATTGTGCTGTCTGAGCCATTTCTGTTGCTTTGCCGGGACGACGATCCGCTAGCCGCGCAGCCGTCTGTTCACTGGCAGGCGCTGCAGGGAGCGAACCTGGTATTACAGGATTATGCCTCAGGTAGTCGTCCGCTGATTGATTCTGCGCTGGTGACGCAGGGCGTTGAGGCGACCATTGTGCAGGAGATTGGACACCCGGCAACGCTGTTTCCCATGGTGGAGGCCGGCATAGGGATCAGTGTATTACCCGCCCTGGCGCTCCCTTTGCCGCAGGGAAGCCGTCTGGTCGTGAAGCGACTGACGCCTGCTATTGAGCGAAAACTGATGCTGGTACGGCGAAAAAACCGTTCGCTCTCCGGGGCTGCGCAGGCTATCTGGGAAGTGGTGCGTATCCAGGCGCAACGATTAACCGAGGCCCGTATACGCGATCCACTGTTTAACTCAACAGAGCGTTAGACGTAGATGTCTATTTGATGATTGTCTGATGCGTTCTTCGGACCTTCCACGTTGACCAGACTTTGCTCTTGTTTCTTCTGGGCTTCTTCCGCCTGCTGGCGCTGCAGCTGTGCGAGCTGTGCCTGCAGCACTTTGATTTGCACCTGGATAAGCTCCTGCTGCTTCTTCTTCTCTTCCGCACTGCCGGAACCGTTCGCAACCTCTTTTAGCTGTTGAGTCAGTTTGGTTATCTTGTCAGTGATGCGGCTGATTTGGGCAGCGATATCGTTGCCGCCGGAAGAACGACTCCCGCCATCGCTGGTTTGAATGGGCTGGGTTGTAGCCTGAATGGTCGTCATACTTTTTCCTCTCGCTGTAAAACAGAGGTATCGGCGCCAACGCAATTAGCTTGAGCAAAACTGCCATATCTGGCAGGGAAAGGTATTGATACCAAATCAGTATTGATGGTGCAGAGAAAGTGTATTGGAGGTAACCCGCAGGCTCCAGATATAAGACTAAGGTCATGCGATCGGTGATATCGCGATCTTAATTCTCAAGGAGCTTTTATGACCCTCTCGAATAATCCCTGGTTCTCTGCCGACATCATTCGTGCCGCTAAACCTGATTTCACTCCGCGGGTTGCGTTTATTCTCGGCTCAGGTCTTGGCGCGCTCGCCGAGCAGATTGTTGACGCTGTGGTACTGAGCTATGAAAAACTGCCGGGCTTCCCGGTGAGCACCGTTCACGGTCACGCCGGTGAGCTGGTGTTGGGGCATCTTGCCGGTGTTCCGGTCGCCTGCATGAAAGGGCGCGGTCACTTCTATGAGGGCCGCGGCATCGCCGTCATGACCGATGCAATCCGCACCTTCAAACTGCTGGGCTGTGAACTGCTGTTCAGTACCAATGCCGCCGGTTCATTACGTCCGGAGGTTGAACCGGGAAGCCTGGTTGCCCTCAGCGACCACATCAACACCCTGCCGGGTACCCCGATGGTCGGGTTGAACGATGACCGTTTTGGCGACCGTTTTTTCTCGCTGGCCAATGCTTATGATGCAGATTGCCGTGCCCTGCTGCAGACCGTGGCGAGCGAGAAGGGCTTTCCATTGCATGAAGGGGTGTTTGTCTCTTATCCAGGCCCTAACTTCGAAACCGCGGCTGAGATCCGCATGATGCAGATCATCGGCGGAGATGTGGTGGGAATGTCAGTGGTGCCGGAAGTGATCTCGGCGCGCCACTGTGGCCTGAAGGTGGTCGCCGTTTCGGCCATAACCAACCTTGCTGAAGGTTTGAGCGATGTAAAACTGTCGCATGAACAAACGCTTGCCGCCGCCGAACTCTCTCGCCAGAACTTCATCGATCTTATCTGCGGTTTTCTGCGCCAGCTTGCCTGAGCGAAACAACACCGTGGCCCGTGAGGGCCACTCTGCTATAAGGAATCGGGTATGAACATCACGACGCGCTTAAAGATGATGTCCTTTATGCAATATTTTATCTGGGGAAGCTGGCTCGTTACTCTCGGCGCTTACATGATTAACACCCTGGGTTTTTCCGGCTCGGACGTGGGTATGGTCTACAGCTCGAAGGGGCTTGCCGCGATCGTGATGCCCTCGCTGGTGGGAATTATTGCCGATAAGTGGCTGCGGGCAGATCGTGCATACGTGATTTGCCATCTCGTCTGTGCCGTTGCGCTTTGCTATGCCGCGCAGGTCAATGAACCGGGGCTGATGTTCTGGGTCATGCTGGTTAATGCCATGGCCTTTATGCCGACCATTGCGCTATCGAATACCATTTCCTACTCCTGTCTTGAGCAGGCAGGGCTGGACACGGTGACCCATTTTCCAACGGTGCGGGTCTATGGCACGGTAGGCTTCATTGTGGCGATGTGGGCCATAAGCCTGATGGGTGCAGAGTTAACCAACATTCAGCTCTACATTGCTGCTGCCGCGTCGCTGGTGCTGGCGCTCTATTCACTGACGTTACCGGCCATTCCGGTGGTGAAGAATAAAACCTCATCGACGTTGGCAAGCAAACTTGGCCTGAATGCGTTCGTCCTGTTTAAACAGCCCCGAATGGCGGTGTTCTTTTTGTTTGCGATGCTGCTGGGCGCCGTGCTGCAAATCACCAATACTTTCGGTAGCCCCTTTCTGCATGATTTTGCGCGTAATCCGGCGTATGCGGAAAGCTTTATCGTTAAATATCCTTCTATTTTGCTCTCCGTCTCGCAGATGTCAGAGGTGCTGTTCATCCTGACCATTCCTTTTTTCCTCCGACGTTTTGGCATAAAAACCGTGATGCTGATGAGCATGGTGGCCTGGATGCTGCGGTTTGGACTCTTTGCGTATGGCGATCCTTCTGCGACAGGCGTCGGGCTGTTGATGCTGTCAATGCTGGTCTACGGTTGCGCGTTCGACTTCTTCAACATCTCCGGTTCGGTGTTTGTCGAACAGGAGGTAAGCGCTGATATCCGCGCCAGCGCGCAAGGGCTGTTTATGACGACCGTTAACGGTATCGGTGCTTATTTCGGATCGGTATTGAGCGGCGCGGCGGTAGATTATTTCTCCGTGGATGGGGTGAAAGACTGGCAGACCATCTGGCTGGTATTTGCGGCGTATGCGTTGGTGCTCGCCGTGGTGTTTTATTTCAGCTTTAACTATCGCCACACCAGTAAAAACAGCGAGTTGCGCACAGTTGCGCATTAAAGTTTTCCCGGCAGGCGGTGAAAGGCTTTAAGGTGGGAGCATAAGTGTTATCGCCAGGATATGTGTTGATGGAACGCGTCTACCGAACCGACCTCAAGCTGCTGCGCTATTTTCTGGCCGTCGCTGAGGAACTTCATTTTGGACGGGCTGCGGCCCGTCTCAATATGTCGCAGCCGCCGTTGAGCCTGCATATAAAAGAGCTGGAAAGTCAGCTCGGTACCTTACTGTTTATTCGCCACTCACGAAGCGTCGCCTTGACCCATGCGGGTAAAGTATTGATGGAAGAGTCCCGTCGACTGCTTGCCAGCGCAAACCAGGCACTGGCGCGGGTCGAACAAATTGGACGGGGTGAGGCGGGGCGGATTGCGCTGGGCATTGTCGGTACCGCCATGTGGAGCGAAGTGCGCACGGTCATGCGCACATTTTTGAAAGAGCATCCGAACGTTGATGTCGTCTTTCGCGAAAAGTCGCCGGTAATGCAAATGGCGCTGCTGGAGCGCCGGGAGCTGGATGTCGGGATCTGGCGAATGGCAACCGAGCCCACCGCAGGGTTTACCAGTATCCGCTTACGGGATGCGGCATTTCTGGTTGCGCTGCCGGAGGATCACCGGCTGGTGGGGGAAAGCGCAATTGCGCTCACCGAACTACAGAATGAGTACTTTGTCACTATGCCGTCTGCGCATTCTGACTGGTCGTTCTTACAGCGAGTGTGTCAGCAGGCCGGTTTTTCACCGATGATAGTGCGTGAAGCCGATGAACCGCAGACGGTGCTGGCAATGATCAGTATGGGAATGGGGATTACGTTAGCTGCTGACAGCTATGCGCAAATGCAGTGGCCCGGTGTGGTATTTCGTCCATTACAGGTACGTATACCGGCAGATTTGTATGTGGTGTATGACGAGAAGCAGGCGACACCGGCGATTAAGTCGTTGATCGCAACGTTGACGGAAGAGTAATGTTATACCGCAGATAGCAAAAAAGCGCCTTTAGGGCGCTTTTTTACATTGGTGGGTCGTGCAGGATGACTCGCTTCGCTCGCCCTTCGGGCCGTCGCCGTAAACGGCTCCGTTGCCTCACTGCGTTCGGCTCGGACCTGCTGCAGGTTCGAATCATCCATACCGCAGATAGCAAAAAAGCGCCTTTAGGGCGCTTTTTTACATTGGTGGGTCGTGCAGGATTCGAACCTGCGACCAATTGATTAAAAGTCAACTGCTCTACCAACTGAGCTAACGACCCGAAATGGTGGGCGATGACGGGCTCGAACCGCCGACCCCCTCCGTGTAAAGGAGATGCTCTACCAACTGAGCTAATCGCCCATTTCGGAACTGCTGCGATAAGGTGAGAATGGTGGGCGATGACGGGCTCGAACCGCCGACCCCCTCCGTGTAAAGGAGATGCTCTACCAACTGAGCTAATCGCCCAATCTCAATACTTATCTACACTGCGAGTCTACTTAAGTAGATGGTGGGTGATGACGGGCTCGAACCGCCGACCCCCTCCGTGTAAAGGAGATGCTCTACCAACTGAGCTAATCACCCCCGCTGTGTGGAGTCGCATTATAGGGAGAGTTGAAAATGAGTCAACGCATTTTCTAAAGTTTTTATTCGTTCGTCGTAAAATTAAACAAAACGATCGCGAAACGGGCGATGGCGCATGATTTCTAAACAAAAATTGCAAACTCCCTCACGATAAAGGGATCAACATTGAGGAATCCCCCCACAGTGATAGAATATTGCCCATTGTTTTTTTCCCAGGATTTGCCGATTGCCGGCATCTTTATAACGTAAGGCCATTTCATGAAAATCAAAACTCGCTTCGCGCCGAGCCCGACAGGCTATCTGCACGTCGGTGGTGCACGTACCGCTCTCTATTCCTGGCTTTTTGCACGCCACAACAAAGGTGAGTTCGTATTGCGTATTGAAGACACCGATCTCGAGCGCTCCACGCCGGAAGCAATTGAAGCCATTATGGATGGTATGAACTGGCTGAATCTGGAGTGGGACGAAGGCCCGTATTTCCAGACCAAACGTTTTGACCGCTACAACGCCGTGATTGATGAGATGCTGGTCGCGGGTACAGCGTATAAATGCTATTGCTCCAAAGAACGCCTTGATGCGCTGCGTGAAGATCAGATGGCGAAGGGTGAAAAACCGCGTTATGACGGCCGCTGCCGCCATGACCATAGCGAGCATGCTGCTGATGAACCGTGCGTGGTGCGTTTTGCTAACCCGCAGGACGGCTCGGTAATTTTTGACGACCAGATCCGTGGCCCGATCGAATTCAGCAACCAGGAGCTGGACGATCTGATCATCCGCCGCACCGACGGTTCCCCAACCTATAACTTCTGCGTTGTGGTTGACGACTGGGATATGGAAATCACGCATGTTATCCGTGGCGAAGACCATATCAACAACACCCCACGTCAAATCAACATCCTGAAAGCGCTGAACGCCCCTGTTCCGGTCTATGCGCACGTGTCCATGATCAATGGCGACGACGGCAAAAAACTGTCTAAACGCCACGGTGCGGTCAGCGTCATGCAGTACCGCGACGACGGCTATCTGCCGGAAGCGCTTCTGAACTATCTGGTGCGTCTGGGCTGGTCGAGCGGCGATCAGGAGATCTTTAGCCGTGAAGAGATGATCAATCTGTTCTCTCTGGGCGCGGTGAGCAAATCTGCGAGCGCGTTTAACACTGATAAGCTGCTCTGGCTGAACCACCACTACATCAATACCATGCAGCCGGAATATGTGGCGACATACCTGCAGTGGCACATCGAGCAGGCAAATATTGATACTCGTACTGGCCCTGAACTGGCGGAACTGGTGAAACTGCTCGGCGAGCGTTGCAAAACGCTGAAAGAGATCGCTGAAAGCTGCCGCTACTTCTATGAAGAGTTTGACGAGTTCGACGCGGACGCGGCGAAGAAGCACCTGCGTCCGGTTGCGCGTCAGCCACTCGAAGTGGTGCGTGACAAACTGGCGGCGATGACTGACTGGACTGCCGAGAATGTTCATCATGCCATTCAGGCGACGGCAGATGAGCTGGAAGTTGGTATGGGCAAAGTGGGTATGCCACTGCGTGTGGCAGTCACCGGTGCGGGTCAGTCTCCGGCACTCGATGTTACCGTTCATGCCATTGGTAAATCACGCAGCGTAGCGCGCATTAACAAGGCGCTGGATTTTATTACTGAGCGCGAAAATCAGCAGTAATAACGCCTGAACCATGAAAAACGGCAGGGAGACCTGCCGTTTTTTTATGCATTAAATTCAGCAATGCCGAGACGTGCAAGAAAGCCGCGTATCCCTTCACGCTTTAGTAAGGCATCCAGACGCTCCTGCTCAAGGTGCGTCATATTCTCCAGCGTCTCGATGATCCCAGGACGCAGAGTAGAGGAGGGTTCACTGTACAACGATGTCACCTCCGCCAGATGGTACACCGCCTGACGGTTACGGACAGCCGGGAGGCTCATGATGTGCTCCTTCACGCGGGCATCAATATGAATCAGCCGTGCACGTCCGCCTTTCACCCCATTGACACCCTCGGTTTTCCATCCCTGCTGGCGTATCCAGCGGTTCACCGTTTGCCGTGCAACACCCAAATTTTCTGCCAGCTCTTCGGTGGTCATTTTGCTACGGAATCTTTTCATATCAGTTCTGATCGCGTATCCCTAAACGTTGCAACAATCCGGTAATCCCTTCCCGCAGTAACAGTGATGTCATCTGCCTTTGCTCTTCCGGCGTCATTTCATTTGCCAGCGTCAGGAGCAGGGAGTGAAGCGAGCCATCATGGCTGGCACTTTCTGGTATCTCAGACGTTTCACTTGCCCGGCGCGCGCTGCGGATAAACTCACGCACTTTTTCATTAACGTGCACCAGACGCGCTTTGCCGCCCTGGACTCCTGGTTTTGGCGATGTAATCCAACCCTCTTTGCGTACCCATTTATTGATGGTCTGGCGGCTATAGCCAGTGAGCAGGGCTAACTCTTCTGGCGTCATTCGTTCCTTGATCATGCAATTTCCTGAATATTCGTGGGGTTAATTAACGGCTCATTTTATAGCACCGTTTTAGAGGAAAATGTGACAGGCTTAACTCATGACTGCGAGCAGACTCGCAAAGTGATTCATTTGCATGATTTTTCGGCGATTGAACCGCCGTCATTGATTTTGCCGTTGACACTCCGCAGCGGAATTCATATTATGCCGCCCGTCAACATGACAGCTTTACGATGGGGCTATAGCTCAGCTGGGAGAGCGCTTGCATGGCATGCAAGAGGTCAGCGGTTCGATCCCGCTTAGCTCCACCACACTCTGAACCCAACAGAGTGCGGTCAGTAAAGTCAACATGTGGGGCTATAGCTCAGCTGGGAGAGCGCTTGCATGGCATGCAAGAGGTCAGCGGTTCGATCCCGCTTAGCTCCACCAAAATTTGAACCCTCGTCGAAAGACGGGGGTTTTTTTATGCTTTTGTAAAACTCTTCACCCTAATTTGTTGCTGAAATAGAGGTATTTTTGTACCTCACCTCAATCAAAATCAATAAAGCGGTCTATAAATAGACTTCAACTTGATTCGCGCAATTAATAAACCTATTATCCATCCGGTCAATGATACGAATGGAAAATAGATTATCTAACTTAATGAATAGAAAAACTTACAATAATGTAAAGATATTTATAACTGCCCTGGCGCTTTGCCTGGTTGCGGTGCCATTCTCCCGTTATATCTCTCCGCGCGCTGTTGTTAATGGTCATGACGTATATTTAGCATGGCTGCCTTTAAGCGTAATGCTGGCGGTTATTCTGGTATTTGGGCGTCGGGCGGTTATTCCTGTTCTGTTAAGTTTTACTATCACTAATATATTCAGCATTGATTTAGCACCGCTACAATATTCAGTTTTATTGTTCTGTCAGACGTTCTCGGTGTTTGCGGGGTGCGGCATTCTCAGGATCATACTGGGCAAGCGCTGGCGCTACTGCGTGCCGAACAAGCATATTGGGTTACGGATATTTTGGCTCGGCTTTATGGTACCGATAGGCATAAAAGTGTCGATGTACCTGGCAGGTTATTTGTTCCATTTCCCGGTTACTATCTCAACCTTCTTCGGTGAAGGTACCGCAATTTATAACGTAGTCGATATACAAAGTCTGATCTGCGCGGCGTTGATATTTACCATGATGTTCTATTACCCGTTAAGAATGATAATTAATCCACGTTATGCCATCACCTTCTGGCGACGCAGTGTGAAGCCCGTGTTTTTTCAAAAGAAATCGCTATATATATTAGTCTGGCTGATGCTTTTAATCGTCATCCTCGCAATTTTATGTGCTCCTTTTGAGTCACCTATTATTGCGGGCTATTTAATGCCAGTGATTTTTATTCTCTTTACGTTAGGGATCAGTCGCCTGAGCTACGCGCTCATTTCTCTTTTCTGGGCGGCATCCGCACTTCTGCTGTTGACCTATAACTATAATTTCCTCAATGGCGTGGAGTCAGGCCATTCGCTCTCCTTTATTTTGTCTGTCCTTATCTCTTTTGCCATCTGCTTGCTCTACATGTCGCGGATTTATCAGCGCAGCGAGTGGCTGAAGCAGGACTGGCAGGACAGGGCGCTAACCGATCCGCTGACCGGTTTACCGAACATTCGTGCACTGGAAGATTTTTTGCAGGACCACCCTGATGCCAAAGTGTGCTGTCTGCGAATGGACAACCTCGAGTTCTTGAGTCGTCACTACGGCATTCTTATGCGGGTGCATTGCAAACGGATGGTGACCACCTCGCTGCAGCCATTTTTGCAAAAAGATGAGCGGCTTTTCCAGCTCCCGGGCAGCGAACTGGTGCTGGTATTGCTGGGGCCGGGAACCGCTGAGCGCCTGCAGCATATGGTCGATCAGCTGAACAGCCGTAAGATTGTCTGGAACAACACCGGGCTGGATATTGAATTTGGCGCTTCCTGGGGAATGGTTGAAAACGGTGAGAAGTTACACCATACGCTGGGGCAGCTCAGCTGGCTGGCTGAGCAATCTTGCGGAGCGCATAATGTACTGGCGCTCACCAATAGCCTCGAGGTGGCATCAGGACAAACAACCGAGCGGGTTTTGATGTTAGCGCGCATTAAACATGCTCTGGATGCCGGACAGTTTCATTTATACGCCCAGCCAATCCAGAAGGCAGATGGTAGCGGGTATTACGAAATACTGACGCGCATGGAAAGCGAGGGCGAGATCATCACCCCAGACCGCTTTATACCGCTGATTGCCCAGTTTAACCTGAGCCACCGCTTCGACATGTGCGTGATGGAAAAATTACTGGTGTGGCTGCGCGATCATCCAGCGACGCATGCCGGAGTGCGTTTTTCTGTCAATCTGATGCCCCTGACGTTGATGCAAAAAGAGGTGGCCATCGAGATTTGCTCGCTCTTTGAACGCTATGGCGTAGCACCACAGGCGGTGGTGATTGAGATCACCGAAGAGCAGGCTTTCTCTAATTCGGGCAGCAGTATCAAAAACATTCAGCAGTTGCGGGACTGCGGTTTCCGGATCGCGATTGATGATTTCGGCACCGGATATGCCAACTACGAACGTCTCAGACGTCTGCAGGCGGACATCATCAAAATTGACGGGTGCTTTGTAAAAGATATCTGTACCGATGATATGGATGCGATGATCGTGCAGTCGATTTGCAACCTGGCGAAGACGAAATCACTGAGTGTGGTGGCCGAGTATGTTGAAACGCCGGAACAGCGGGAGAAGCTGCTTCACTTCGGGGTCGACTATCTGCAGGGTTACCTGATTGGCAAACCCAAACCGCTTAATGAATTACGGACATAAAAAAACCGGGAGCTGAGCTCCCGGTTTTTATTTCGCTGCAGGTGTTACAGTACCAGTGCCGCAATAGAGGCAGACAGTACGCTCACCAGCGTAGAACCGTAAACCAGCTTCAGACCGAAGCGAGAAACCACGTTACCCTGTTCTTCATTCAGACCTTTAATCGCACCGGCGATAATACCGATGGAAGAGAAGTTAGCGAAGGAGACCAGGAACACGGACAGGATGCCTTCCGCGCGTGGAGAGAGCGTGCTGGCAATTTTCTGCAGATCCATCATTGCAACGAATTCGTTAGAGACCAGTTTGGTCGCCATGATACTGCCTACCTGCAGCGCTTCATGTGCAGGAACACCCATCACCCAGGCAACCGGGTAGAAGATGTAGCCCAGAATGCCCTGGAAGGAGATACCCAGAACCGCTGCGAACAGGGCGTTCAGAGCAGAAATCAGGGCAATAAAGCCGATCAGCATCGCCGCAACGATAATCGCCACTTTGAAACCAGCCAGAATGTACTCACCCAGCATTTCGAAGAAGCTCTGACCTTCATGCAGATTTGCCATCTGCAGGTTCTCTTCGCCTTCGTCAACACGGTAAGGGTTGATCAGAGAGAGAACGATAAAGGTACTGAACATGTTCAAGACCAGCGCGGCAACCACGTATTTAGGTTCCAGCATCGTCATATACGCACCCACGATAGACATGGAGACGGTAGACATTGCGGTAGCTGCCATGGTGTACATGCGGTTGCGGGACATCTTACCGAGGATGTCTTTATAGGCGATGAAGTTCTCAGACTGACCCAGGATCAGGGAGCTGACGGCGTTGAACGATTCCAGTTTACCCATGCCGTTAACTTTGGAGAGTACGGTACCAATGGCGCGGATGACGACAGGCAGAACACGAATGTGTTGCAGAATACCGATCAGCGCAGAGATGAAGACGATAGGGCACAGTACCTTCAGGAAGAAGAACGCCAGACCTTCGTCGTTCATTTTACCGAAGACAAAGTTCGTCCCTTCGTTGGCGAATCCGAGCAGTTTTTCGAACATTTCGGAGAAGCCTTTTACGAAGCCAAGCCCCACGTTGGAGTTCAGGAAGAACCACGCGAGCAAAACTTCAATAACGAGAAGCTGAACAACAAAGCGGATGCGGATTTTTTTACGGTCATGGCTGACCAGTAACGCAAGCGCAGTAACGACAACGAGTGCCAGGACAAAATGAAGGACGCGGTCCATATTTGCTCCAAATATGAGGCAGGTTTAATTTTCGTGCACATTCTATGTAACAAGCGAAAAGAAAACGAGATCAAGGACACACTATAGTTACATCCTGTGACGAGTCTCAAAATTAGTGATCCACAATACATTTTTGTTATGTTAGGTAAATGCGTGAAAAGTTAAGTTTGTGTGCTAGTCTTCACAAAAGCGTGCGCGATTGCAGGTTTTGTTAGATCGCCCCACCTTACCCGCCCGTCTATTGTTCAAAGCTATCAGAGAAATCACTATAAACTCACTAAATGATCTTGATAATCATTCTCATTTTGATAGCATTAAACATAGCAAAGGCTATATTTCCAGAGGCAGAAATGACAAACAGTCGCGTAGAGGGTAGCAGTGGCAGAGCAGCGCGCAAGTTGCGGTTCGCGTTAATGGGACCTGCGTTCATTGCTGCCATCGGCTATATCGATCCAGGTAACTTTGCGACCAATATTCAGGCCGGGGCCAGCTTCGGCTATAAGCTGCTCTGGGTGGTCGTGTGGGCTAACCTGATGGCCATGTTGATTCAGATGCTGTCCGCGAAGCTGGGGATTGCCACGGGCAAAAACCTGGCTGAACAAATTCGCGATCATTATCCGCGTCCGGCGGTATGGCTTTACTGGGTTCAGGCGGAAATTATCGCCATGGCAACCGACCTCGCCGAATTCATCGGGGCCGCGATTGGTTTTAAATTGATCCTCGGCGTCTCGCTGCTTCAGGGCGCAGTGCTCACCGGGATTGCCACTTTCCTGATCCTGATGCTGCAGCGTCGCGGTCAAAAACCGCTGGAAAAAGTTATCGGTGGGCTGCTGCTGTTTGTGGCGGCGGCCTATATCGTCGAGCTGATTTTCTCTCAGCCGAATCTGGCACAGCTCAGCAAAGGGATGATTATCCCGAGCCTGCCAACCTCTGAAGCGGTGTTCCTGGCCGCCGGGGTGCTGGGCGCAACCATCATGCCGCATGTCATTTACCTGCATTCCTCGCTGACTCAGCACCTGCACGGCGGGACGCGCAAAGAGCGTTACTCTGCGACGAAATGGGATGTGGCGATCGCCATGACCATTGCCGGTTTTGTGAACCTGGCGATGATGGCGACCGCTGCCGCCGCTTTCCATTTTAACGGTCACACCGGTATTGCCGATCTCGACCAGGCATACCTTACGCTGGAGCCGTTACTGAGCCACGCTGCTGCCACGATATTCGGGCTGAGCCTGGTGGCGGCCGGTCTCTCGTCAACGGTTGTGGGGACGCTGGCAGGGCAGGTGGTGATGCAGGGCTTTGTTCGTTTCCACATTCCGCTTTGGGTTCGTCGCTCCGTGACCATGCTGCCCTCCTTTGTTGTGATTCTGATGGGGCTGGATCCCACGAGAATTCTGGTCATGAGCCAGGTACTGCTGAGTTTTGGTATCGCGCTTGCACTGGTGCCGCTACTGATCTTTACCAGTGACAAAAGCCTGATGGGCGAACTGGTGAACAGCACGCTGGTGAAACGAACCGGTTGGGTCATTGTGGCGGTAGTGGTGTCGTTGAACCTGTGGCTCCTGGTCGGCACTGCTCTGGGGTTATAGCGTCGCGTTGAACCAAAGAAAAAGGAGCCGGGAGGCTCCTTTTTGCATTACTGATGATGCATTAGTGATGATGGCCGTGACCACCGTGTCCTCTGCCACCGTGACCCCAGCCACCGCGGCGGTCGTCACGATCGTTCCAGCCTTCACGGTAACCACGCTCATAGGCGTTGTTTTTGTACCAGCCGCGATGCAGGCCATTATCATGTCTGCGCCAGCGGTCGCCGCGCCACTCATAGTGACGGTTCCAGTAATCACGGTCGCGCCAGTAGCCACCGTCCCAGTATCTGCCGTAGTCGTCACGATCGCCAATTTGTAATTTAACTGATGGCAACAGGGTGATTTCGCCCGCAGTGGCGATCAGCGGGGCCGAAGCCAGTAATACCGCTGCAAGAATCAGTGACCTGAACATACTCTTTCTCCTTCACGATCGGGGCCTTTGTGGGGCCTGTTAACGCAATATTACGAGTTGGTAAAGGCTCGTTTCATCGCCTCAACTCCTAATTCATGAATGAGAGCACTTTTTGCTAAAAGTGATTTTATTTTGAGCTGTTCAGGATCCCATCAATGATTGCCAGTTCTTCCGCCGAGAAATGGCGGTTTTCCAGCATTGCCACGGCATCGTCAATCTGGGCAGTTTTACTGGCCCCAATCAGGACTGACGTTACCGACTCGTGGCGTAAAATCCACGCCAGCGCCATCTGTGACAGTTTCTGGCCGCGGTTTTCCGCCAGCGCGTTCAGTTGACGAACCTTCTTCAGCTTCTCTGCGGTGATCTGATCGGGGTTAAGGAACTTACTGCCGCTTGCCGCACGCGAGTCTGCAGGAATACCGTTCAGGTAGCGGTTAGTCAGCTGTCCCCCCGCCAGCGGCGAGAAGGGAATGCAGCCGACGCCTTTTTCCTGCAGCACGTCCAGCAGGCCTTCCTCTGGCGCACGTTCAAACATCGAATATTTCGGCTGGTGGATCAGACACGGCGTCCCAAGGTCATTCAGGATATCGATAGCCTTGCGGGCCTGTTCTGCAGGGTAATTTGATAACCCGACGTAAAGGGCTTTTCCCTGACGCACCACATGGTCAAGCGCTTTCATGGTTTCCAGCAGTGGCGTTTGTGGGTCAGGACGGTGATGATAGAAGATATCCACATATTCCAGCCCCATACGCTTCAGGCTTTGATCCAGGCTGGCAACCAGATATTTGCGTGACCCCCAGTCGCCGTATGGGCCATCCCACATGGTATAACCCGCTTTGGTCGAGATGATCAGCTCGTCGCGCCATGGCAGGAAATCTTCCTGCAAAATGCGACCGAAGTTACGTTCGGCTGAGCCGGGAGGAGGACCGTAATTATTGGCAAGGTCGAAATGCGTAATACCCAGATCGAACGCGCGCTGTAAAAGTTGACGGCTGTTTTCGACAAGCGTGGCGTCGCCAAAATTGTGCCACAACCCGAGTGAGATGGCGGGCAACTTGAGTCCGCTTTGCCCGCAGCGGCGATACTGCATTGTCTGATAACGATTTTTGTCCGGCTGGTAACCCATTCTGATGCCCTCTGGCGCTGAAAGGAAAAATCAGTGTATACGTTTACATTAACGTGAAAAAAAAGAGCATAGCGCAGCCTTTTTTGTAAAGCATTCTTTCCATGCCCTTCTTACGACCAATTCTGGACAGCCATCACGCTTCTTTAATACTCAAAGTGAGGTCAACGTCAGAAGGACACCTGTTATGCGAACCCCATACTGCGTCGCCGATTACCTGCTGGACCGTCTTACAGATTGTGGTGCCGATCATCTGTTTGGCGTGCCGGGCGACTATAACCTGCAGTTTCTCGACCACGTAATAGACAGCCCGGATATTTGTTGGGTGGGCTGTGCCAATGAGCTGAACGCATCCTATGCCGCTGACGGATACGCCCGATGTAAGGGCTTTGCCGCGCTGCTGACCACATTCGGCGTTGGGGAGTTAAGTGCCATGAACGGCATTGCCGGCAGCTATGCCGAGCATGTCCCGGTTTTACATATTGTGGGAGCGCCGGGTACAGCGGCACAGCAAAGGGGAGAGCTGCTGCATCATACGTTGGGGGATGGGGAGTTCCGTCACTTTTATCATATGAGCGAGCCGATCACCGTCGCACAGGCGGTCCTTACCGAACAAAATGCCTGTTATGAAATCGACCGTGTGTTGACAACCATGCTTCGGGAACGTCGCCCCGGTTATCTGATGTTACCCGCTGATGTGGCAAAAAAAGCCGCCACGCCGCCTGTAAACGCTCTCACTCATAAGCAGGCTCATGCCGATAGCGCCTGCCTGAAAGCGTTCCGGGATGCTGCTGAGAACAAACTGGCGATGAGCAAACGTACCGCGCTGCTGGCCGACTTCCTTGTTCTGCGCCATGGCCTGAAGCATGCGCTACAGAAGTGGGTGAAAGAGGTACCGATGGCGCACGCCACCATGCTGATGGGGAAAGGGATATTCGACGAGCGGCAGGCGGGTTTTTACGGCACATACAGTGGTTCAGCCAGCACCGGTGCGGTAAAAGAGGCGATTGAAGGGGCTGACACGGTATTGTGTGTTGGCACGCGTTTTACCGATACCCTGACGGCCGGGTTCACGCACCAGCTTACCCCTGCGCAAACCATTGAAGTCCAGCCGCATTCCGCACGCGTCGGGGATGTCTGGTTTACCGGCATCCCAATGAACCAGGCGATTGAGACGCTGGTCGAACTCTGCAAACAGCACGTGCATGCTGGCCTTATGTCGTCATCATCAGGCGCAATACCGTTCCCGCAGCCGGACGGTTCGCTTACCCAGGAGAATTTCTGGAGAACGTTGCAAACCTTTATTCGCCCGGGGGACATTATCCTTGCCGACCAGGGAACATCGGCCTTCGGCGCGATTGATCTGCGTTTACCGGCTGATGTGAATTTTATCGTCCAGCCGCTGTGGGGCTCGATTGGTTACACGCTGGCGGCGGCGTTTGGTGCACAAACCGCATGCCCGAACCGGCGCGTGATTGTGCTAACGGGGGATGGCGCGGCCCAGCTCACCATTCAGGAACTAGGCTCGATGCTGCGTGATAAGCAGCACCCCATTATTCTGGTGCTCAACAACGAAGGCTACACGGTTGAGAGGGCTATCCACGGGGCGGAGCAGCGGTATAACGACATTGCTTTGTGGAACTGGACGCACATTCCGCAGGCGTTGAGCCTCGATCCTCAGTCTGAGTGCTGGCGGGTCAGTGAAGCGGAACAGCTGGCGGACGTACTTGAAAAAGTGGCGCACCACGAGCGGCTCTCGTTGATTGAGGTGATGCTCCCGAAAGCGGATATCCCGCCGCTGCTCGGGGCGCTTACCAAAGCTCTGGAAGCGCGTAATAACGCCTGATTACTTGTCGTTTCGCCAGGCCATCATCATCGGTTTGCCCGCCAGCAGGAGCCAGGCGGGCAACATCACGATACAGAGCAGGGGGAAGAGCGTTGAATCCGGCACCACTACCGCCGCCATAAACAGGCTCAGCCACGCATCGCGCGTCACCACCAGCACCAGCCCCAGAATTGAGCAAGAGACCGTTATCGCTGCCGGCACCGCATCCACATGCTCATGCAGCATCAGCCCCAGCGCCACGCCGATAAACACCGCCGGGAAGATACGCCCACCGCGGAACCCACATGCTGCAGCTACCACCAGCGCCGCCAGTTTAACCAGCGCAAACAGCAGGTAATCAGACACGCTGAACACCTGGCTGAAAGCCAACTGCTGCATTTCATCAAGGCCTTTAAACAGCGTTACCGTTCCGCCGATAGCCCCTAATACGCCCAGCATCAGACCACCCGCCCCCAGAATCAGCACCGGGTGCTTCAGCCGGTGCATCAGACGGTGCAGGCGCGGAAGGCACCATACCGCAATCATCCCGAGTGCAATGGCGATCGCGACGACGATGGCACCGCTGAAAATATCGGCAATATGCATCTGACCGTAGTGGGGCAGAGAGAGTGAGAAATGAGGATGGAAAAACAGACTGGTCGTGAGCGCACCAGCCGCAGCGGCCATCAGCGGCGCAAAGAGTTTATCCCAGAGCGGGACGTCGTTATTGCTGGTAAGCGTCTGAGAAAAAATAAGGGCGGCGGCAACGGGCGTGCCGAAAAGCGCCCCGATGGTGCCTGCAGAGGCGAGGATGGTCCAGTCCAGCGCACCGACACGGGGTAAAATGCGCGAACCGAGAAAGACCGCCATACCAATGTTTACCGCCATGATGGGGTGTTCAGGACCAAGGCTGACACCGCCCGCCAGACCCAGGATCAACGCGATAATCAGCCCCGGCAGCGCCGAGGGGGGAACGGGCGCACCGATCAGTGGCTCAAGCGCCGGATCCGGCCCGGCGTGCCCGGGGCTAAAGCGGATCACCAGACCCACCGCAACGCCGGTGAGCGTCAGCATCAACATGATCCATCCCGGCGAATCCACGCTGACGCCCAGTTGTGCAGGAAGCGCCGTCCATAACATCGCCTGCAACACCGACGCGACTTTCATCACGACAATGAGCACCAGACTTGAGGCAACGCCAATGATCAGCGCCGGTATTGCCAGTAAGAGCATGGTTCTGGCTCGCGGATGGAGCATGATGATTTCCTTGTACAAAACGCTATTACGTTACTTTGCACAATCAGCTTTATGGCAATAGTGCAAAAGGTGCTGAAACGGTAAAGTTATTCTGTGACGAAGATCGATAATCCACGGGCATTCACCTTCCGGTCGTTGTTGTTATCACGCCTTGAACTTACAGTGTCCCAAAGATTTATTCTGACTTTAGCGGAGCAGTAGAAGAATGACAAAGTATGCTTTGGTAGGCGATGTGGGCGGCACGAATGCTCGCCTTGCCCTATGCGATGTAAATAGCGGTGAAATTTCCCGGGCGAAAACCTATTCAGGGCTGGATTATCCAAGTCTTGAGGCCGTTGTTCGGGTCTATCTTGAAGAGCAACAGGTGAGCATTGAAGATGGATGTATCGCCATTGCCTGCCCGATTACCGGTGACTGGGTGGCGATGACCAACCATGTCTGGGCATTTTCCATCGCTGAGATGAAAAAAAACCTTGGTTTTGCGCATCTTGAAATCATCAACGACTTTACTGCCGTGTCCATGGCGATCCCGATGCTGAAGCCAGAGCATCTGATTCAGTTTGGCGGTACAGCGCCAGTAGAAGGTAAGCCGATTGCGGTCTACGGTGCCGGTACCGGTCTTGGCGTTTCACATCTGGTTCACGTCGACCAGCGCTGGGTAAGCCTGCCGGGTGAGGGCGGTCACGTGGACTTTGCGCCCAACAGCGAAGAAGAGGGCATTATCCTCGAAGAGTTGCGAGCTGAAATCGGCCACGTCTCCGCCGAGCGCGTGCTTTCCGGTCCGGGTCTGGTGAATCTGTACCGTGCGATTGTAAAATCAGACGGTCGTCTGCCGGAGAATCTGCAGCCAAAAGATGTGACCGAACGCGCGCTGGCGGACAGCTGCATCGACTGTCGCCGTGCGCTGTCGCTGTTCTGTGTGATCATGGGACGGTTTGGCGGCAACCTGGCGCTGACGCTGGGCACCTTCGGGGGAGTCTACATCGCGGGCGGGATCGTACCGCGTTTCCTCGACTTCTTTACAGCCTCAGGCTTCCGCGGTGCGTTTGAAGACAAAGGTCGCTTCAGAAGCTATGTGCAGGACATCCCTGTGTACCTGATTGTGCACGATAACCCTGGCCTGCTTGGCTCGGGCGCGCACCTGCGTCAGGTACTGGGTCAAATCCTCTGACGACTATCCCTCTCCTGCGGGAGAGGGGATTTTTACAGATGCATCAGCTGGCGGAACTCTTTCACCTTGCTGCGACTCACCGGGACCTGAAAATCAAGATCCTTCAGACGCAAAATATAGGTGTTGTTAAACCACGGTTCGATCTCGCGGATCTTGTTTAGATTGACGCAAAACGAACGGTGACAGCGGAAAAAGTGCGCCGCCGGCAGTTTGTTGCAAAACTCGGTGATGTTCATTGCCATCACGTATGATTCACGCCGTGTATAGACAAATGTCATCTTCTCGTGCGCTTCGGCATAGTAGATATCGTCAATAGGCGTCACGATGATGCGTTCATCCTTGACCAGATTTATGGTGTCGTTTTCACGTATCGCCGGGCTTGCGTTAGCAGGCGTGGCCTGTTGTTGCCATGCGGCTTCCAGCTTTTGCAGCATGCTGACAATACGCGATTCCTGGTAAGGCTTCAGAATATAGTCAAACGCTTCCAGTTCGAAGGCTTCTACGGCGTGCTCTTTCCAGGCGGTGACGAAAACAATAAACGGCTTATGAGCAAACTGATTAATATTTTGCGCCAGTAATACACCGTCCAGTGATGGAATGTTGATATCCAGAAAAATGGCGTCGACCCGGTTATGCTGCAAGAACTTGAGCACGTCCAGACCATCCTCAAAGGTACCCACAATCTCCATCTGGCTGTGCGTTTTGATAAGCCAGCTCAGCTCCTGTTGAGCCAGAATTTCATCTTCCACGATGATGACTTTCATTGATTACTCCGGCCTATGGCAACAGTGATGTCGCCGCATGAACAGGGGAGCGTTCATTCGGGACGTAAAAAGCAATTTCGGTGCCGGGTTCGAGACGGTGAATGTGCAGTCCGTCGCCGAACAACAGCTTGACCCGATGGTGCACGTTCAGCAGTCCAATTTTATTGCCCGGCATTTCGTTAGACTCCACGCGCTCAATGACTTTTGGATCAATACCGTGGCCGGTATCGCGCACGGCAATGCGCACGCGGTTACCGCTTTCGGTTACGCTGATGGTGACCACGCCTTTACCTTTACACGGCTGAATGCCGTGAACAATCGCGTTTTCCACCAGCGGCTGGATCAGCAGGCTTGGGATCACACAGTTGACCTCTTCATCGATATCGTAAATCACCGTGAGCTTGTCACCAAAACGGGCCTGCTCAATCGCGATATAGTCCTTGATCTGATACAGCTCTTTTTTGATGTCGATCTGCTCATCATCGTTCAGTTCAATGTTGTAGCGCAGGTAGCGCGACAGATTGAATATAAGCTGACGCGCGGTGTCCGGATTCATCCGGATGGAGGACGAGATGGCGTTCAGCGCGTTAAACAGAAAATGAGGATTGATTTTGCTCTGAAGCGCGCGCAGTTCTGCCTTATTTGCCATCTCGCGCAGCTGTTCTGCACGGGAAACTTCCAGCTGGGTAGAGATAATTTGCGACAGGCCGATGGCCATCTCCTGAAGCGTGGAGGTGATCTGGTGCGCGTGGCAGTAGTAGATTTTTAGTGTGCCCGTTACCACGCCTTTTTCCCACAGCGGAATCACCAGCATGGAGTGGATTTCCGGCGTTCGGTGAGCTTCATCATTGTTCTTAATGATGATTTTACCGTAGTTGATCGCCTGTCGGGTGGTGGGGCTAATGGTATCGTCATTATCGCGGTAATTGTGTTCCCCGACGCCGACGTAAGCCAGTACGTGGTCGTTATTGGTAATGGCGACCGCATCGGCATGAATATCGCGGCGGATTATATCGCAGACCTGACGTAACGACTCCGCGTTCACATGGCGGAAGAGTGGCAGCGTTTTGTTGGCGATATCCAGCGCCAGCTTGGCCTGACGCGCGGCACTGGCCTCTTTTTCTCCCTCAACGCTTTGTACCAGCAGCACGATAAAACCGATGCAGACGCTGCCGAGGATCATGGGAATACCGATTTTCGAAACGATATCCAGCCCCAGTGCGATAGTGGGGGCCCACACCACCACCAGGATCATGGTCAGCGTTTCGCACACCATGCCGGCGATGATCCCGGCGCGCCAGCGCTGCTTTTTCGGGATCTTGCGGTTAATCCATCCTGACAGTATCCCGGCAATAATACTGGTAATAAAACAGGGAATTGCCGTCACGCCACCGATATCAATCAGGTAACGGTGCGTACCGGCAATCAGTCCGGTGATGACGCCGACCCACGGGCCAAACAAAATCCCGCCGGACATAACGGCAATGATGCGCACGTTAACCAGCGATCCCTCGACCGGCACGCCGGACCAGGTGCTGAACAACGCGAACAGCGAGAAGATAGCCGTTACGGCCAGCAGCTCTTTTGGCGAGTGCGCAGACTTGTGCAAAAGCTCGCGGAACAGGCGAATGCGGATAAGGAAAAACAGGCAAATCAGCATTAATGCCGCGCGGTCAAAAACTGCCAGCAGCATATTGAATATTTCGTGCACGAGTAGACCAGGGAAAACGGGAAAGAACCATGATAAAAAACCTGGCGCGTATTGACCAGCTATCCGTCAGGTTTATCAAATGGGGAAAAACCCTGTTTTGCAAAGGGGATTATCAGGAGAGGGCTGAAGTCTCCCGATTTTTTTGTGATAACGCCTGAGCAGGTAACGGTTTTGATATCATCGTGTTACACAACAGATATCAGAAAGAGGCTGTCACTTCGGACGCTTCCGCTTTTCAATGCAGCAGGGTTCCGATTTTAGCGCGCACTCTTTTTTTTCATTTCCCTCTCGACAGCATGATTTTTTTCAGGTTATTTTCTAAACATGCCACATCGGTGGCAGCGTCGCTCGGACGGTCCGGGCGCTAACGTTAATCTGAGGAATCTATGGCTGAATTCAGTCCTGAACGCCGTTTTACGCGTATCGATCGTCTCCCCCCTTATGTATTCAACATCACTGCTGAACTGAAAATGGCTGCGCGTCGGCGCGGCGAAGACATTATTGATTTCAGCATGGGTAACCCTGACGGCCCAACACCGCCGCATATTGTTGAGAAGTTATGTACGGTTGCTCAGCGTCCGGATACGCACGGCTACTCCACCTCTCGCGGTATTCCTCGATTACGTCGTGCAATTTCTCGCTGGTATCAGGATCGCTACCAGGTTGATATCGACCCTGAAAGCGAGGCGATTGTCACCATCGGCTCAAAAGAAGGTCTGGCGCACCTGATGCTGGCGACACTGGATCATGGTGATACTGTACTGGTGCCCAATCCGAGCTACCCGATTCACATTTATGGCGCAGTGATTGCCGGAGCGCAGGTTCGCTCCGTACCACTGGTGGAAGGGGTCGATTTCTTTAACGAACTGGAACGTGCGATTCGCGAAAGCTATCCGAAACCTAAGATGATGATCCTCGGTTTTCCGTCGAACCCGACGGCGCAGTGCGTAGAGCTCGATTTCTTTGAAAAAGTGGTCGCCCTGGCCAAACGTTACGACGTGCTGGTGGTGCATGATTTAGCCTATGCCGATATTGTCTATGACGGCTGGAAAGCCCCTTCGATTATGCAGGTTCCTGGCGCACGCGATGTGGCGGTTGAGTTCTTTACGCTGTCGAAAAGCTACAACATGGCTGGCTGGCGCATCGGCTTTATGGTGGGCAACAAGACGCTGGTGAATGCCCTGGCGCGCATCAAGAGTTATCACGACTATGGTACCTTTACCCCTCTTCAGGTCGCGGCTATTGCAGCCCTTGAAGGCGATCAGCAGTGTGTGCATGAGATTGCTGCGCAGTATAAGCGTCGCCGTGATGTGCTGGTCAAAGGGTTGCATGAAGCGGGCTGGATGGTGGACATGCCAAAAGCGTCCATGTACGTCTGGGCTAAAATTCCGGAGCCGTATGCGGCAATGGGATCGCTGGAGTTTGCCAAAAAGCTGCTGCAGGACGCGAAGGTATGTGTCTCGCCGGGCATTGGCTTTGGTGATTATGGCGACACCCATGTGCGATTCGCTCTGATTGAAAACAGTGACCGCATCCGGCAGGCGGTGAGGGGCATCAAGAGTATGTTCCGCGCCGACGGACTTCTCTCATCGAAAAGCGTCACCGAACATCACGCGTCATCATGACATAAAAAAACAGGAGCCATCGGCTCCTGTTTTTTTGACTGCATGTTCTTCACTAGATCATCAGGGCAAACGTTCCGGCCCAGACTAAAACAATCACCGAAATGCCCATAAAGAAATATTTCACGTTTCATCGCTCCGCGTATCTTGTGGTACGCATTTAAAAACAGAGTCCACCTGATTATAGAGAGCTGAAGTTGGCTTATAGCGGAAATAAGATTTTTCCCGTAATACCGCTGACTCCCGCTCAGAATTCTGTGCTTTCCTGTTGCCAGACGGCGCTAATGTACGCCTAAAAATGGGGGGTGACAAGAGGGATTTTTTTAAATAATTTCCGTCACTTACGAGTGTCGTGTAACGGCGACAGTTTGATTTCAGAACGCAATAAATTCACTTTGAGCGACGCAAAGAAAGACAGTACACAGCGTGATTACAGGTCATTGAAAAGGTTAGTTTCTTAACGAAACTAACCTTCTGGAATTTAGATATACAGCGAGGCTTCGCCAAGAGGGCGTGTTTTGAAACGGCGATGCATCCAGAGATATTGCTCAGGCGCACGCATGATTTCCATTTCGATAACTTTATTGATGAACGTAGCGGCTTCGCCTTCGTTTTCCGGATAGTTAGCCATCTCAGGGGAGATATGCAGGCGATAGCCTGATTTATCCGCTTTTCTGACCATCGTGACGGTCAACATGGAGGCACCGGAAAGACGTGAAATCACAAAGGTACCATTGGTCGTGGCGACATCTTTCACCGCAAAGAACGGAGCGAAGCTACTGCCTTTACGGCCATAATCCTGGTCCGGTGCGAACCAGACGGCCTCACCTTTTTTCAGTGCGCCAACCATGCCGCGCAGGTTGTTACGGCTGATCATCGCCTTATTCGAGCGCATACGACCACGTGTCTGCACCCATTCCATCACGGCGCTGTTGTGCGGACGGTAGGTTGCCATCATCGGCTGGCAAAGCCCCATGACGCGCCCCCCCAGTTCCAGAGACATAAAGTGAACGCCGACCACCATCACGCCGCGGTTTTGCAACTGGGCACGTTTCAGGTTATCCAGGCCTTCCACATCAAACCATTTACGAACACGTTCATCAGACCAGAACCATGCCATACCGGTTTCAAGCAGAGCCATGCCGATAGATTTAAAGTTTTCAGCAATCAGTTTTTCGCGCTGTTCCGCATTGTACTGTGGAAAGCAAAGTTCGAGATTTTTACGCGCAATAGACTCACGACGTTTAAGGAAGTGGCGCGATGCGCTGCCAAGCCTGGAGCCCAGAATGCGGATTACGGGATAAGGAAGCTGAACCAGTAACCAGAGCACGCCAAGACCAAACCATGTGAACCAGTAACGCGGGTGCAGAAACGCGCGTTTGAATTTGGATTGTGACAAAATAATGGGAACCTATATAAAGTCGGTGAAAGTCACGCATTGCGTAACCACGTACCTGTTAGACCGTAGTACAAGGTCATGGTTGCAGGCTTTACCGATCTTTACGGCGTTGCCTGGCCATTGCTGACGTTGGGTGGGCGGTATAATGTAGCACCCTTTATACGGTATGTGCTATTACTCGTTCTTGATTAAAAAAGCGGCAATTCGAAAGGTCTTTGATTTTTCTGTTTTTATAAACCAGAACAGATGCGCGACGGCATCTGTTTGGATATTTTGAAAGCAGTCGCTATGCTTTCCAGGCCGCATCGCCAGGCTGTACCTGTTTATACCATGCCATCAGCGCGGCTGTACCGGGCTCTCCCTCGGCGGGGGCCCAGGTAACGAAATCCTCATCAGCCACCGGTTGATAGCCACCGTGTTTAACTTCAAAAATAACGCCGCCGTGATCCAGTGACAGCACGGCATGCCAGGTTCCCGCCTCCATCTCCAGCGCCATACACGCTTCACCTAATACGGCGCGACGGGTGACGACGCCCTGGTCGTCAAAATTCAGCACGACAAAACGCCCGCGAAGGGGAAGTAACAGCTCAAAGGTATGCGGATGACGATGAGGGCGAACATAGGTGCCTGGTTCCATCGCGATGGCCAGCCGCTGAACCGGGTCGCTCAGTTCAGGATGAAAGTTACGATGTGCGCGTAAACGCGGGGCGTTAGCCGCCGCTTCACTTTGTTGCTTCAAATCGGAGAGCGTGATTTGTTTCATGGTGGTTGCCTAAAGAGAAGAGGGTCTGTGGAGCAAAGCAGTGGAATTGTAATACGGAATAACATAACCCATATAAATGAGGGTTCAATCACTGCACATCACCTCTGGAGCATAATAACCTGTGCTGCTAAATTCTCTTTAGCGGCTAAAACGTGACTGACAGGGAAAAGCGGGTGACAGAGCAAATCGATTATCAGATTGAAAAATACAGATTTACCGAGGCGAATGAACCTCCGCGTCTTACCCGTCAGTGGGCCGACGTTTTAAGCGAGTGCAAGGCGATCCAGGCCGGGGCCGAGGCGCGTCTGCGTATTGCCCTGACCAATGTCGATTACGTTACCAGCTTTGAGCTGCCTTTCCGCCTGCTGCTCGTGCGGACACCTCAGTTAATTGCCGGGTTGCGTGATGAACTGCAGCTCAGCCAGAAGAATGTCATTTTTAACGGGAAGCGGTTTGGCTGTGTCTGGAGCGTGAAGTCCGATTTGAGCGGTGTACCTGACGTTTTTCAATATCATCTGTCCACACGTATACGGCGAACGGAAGCGACACAATTGACCGCGGAACCTTTTCTGCAGATAGCCAAAGAAATTAAGTCCCCCACGGAACGTCTGAAACGTGCTCTGTTAAGTGGTCTGGAGGTAACCGCACTCGATGCGCTGTTCTGGTTTGGGATCCAGCGGATTGCTGCTGAGGTGTCGCGTCTGAGAAAGGCCGGAATGAGAATTACCACTGCGGAAAAACAGGTATTTGATAATCTTACCGGAACCACTCGCCTTGTGCCGGTGTATCGGCGCGCCGATGAGAGCATGGTGTCCCCTGCAGGAATCGAACCTGCAACTAGCCCTTAGGAGGGGCTCGTTATATCCATTTAACTAAGGGGACAAGGCGGCACGAGTATAGCCTCATTTACACTTTGCGTTAAGCTCATCGCCGCCTGACTGCTCAAAGAGTCACCATTCAGGTCGATTTTTTTGCAGATTTATCATCGTTTTCCCGCGCTTTCTGTTCGGCCTTGCGCTTATTAGACATGTCGTTACGGATTTGCGCATGGCTTAACAGTGCGAAGATAAACGTTCCGCCGCAGATATTGCCTGCCAGCGTCGGCAGGGCGAACGGCCAGAAAAAATCGCTCCAGTGAAGCGTACCATTAAAGACCAGATAGAGGATTTCAACGGTTCCGACCACGATGTGCGTGGTGTCAGCCAGCGCTATCAGCCAGGTCATTAATATGATCACGACAATTTTGGCACTGCCCGCGGAAGGAAACATCCACACCATGGTCGCGATTATCCAGCCGGAGATGATGGCATTTGAGAACATTTCGAACGGCGTGTTTTTCATTACGTCCATACCGATTTTCACGAAGGCATCCCGGGTGGGCTCATCGAATATCGGCATATATTCAAATGCCCATGCCGCCACGCCTGTACCGATGATATTCCCCAGCAGCACCACGCTCCATAAACGCATCAGTAAACCGAAATTACCGAGGGTAGGGTTTTGCATCACCGGGAGAACGGCGGTAACGGTGTTTTCAGTAAACAGCTGCTGGCGCGCCATAATGACAATCACAAAGCCAAAGGTGTAGCCGAGATTTTCAAGTAAAAACCCACCGGGTACCCCTTCCAGTTGCACATGGAATATGCCCTTGGCGAGGAGTGAGGCGCCCATCGACAAGCCTGCCGCGATGGCCGACCAAAACAGAGCCATGGCATCACGCTCCATCTCTTTTTCGCCATCCTGTCGGATATGTTCATGGATCGCCATCGCACGGGAAGGAAGGCGATCTTCATTGATTTCTATCTCCTCACCGCGCTCTTTTTCCTCGCTTTCAATTTCAATTTCCTCATTACTCTCGCCAATTTTTTCTTCGCCCACTTCTTTCATAGCCACTCCAACACGATGATCTTTCTATAAAGCGTAGCGGCTTTTAATGAAATGCCCGTGGGGATGCTCTTAAATTGGCGGCAATGGCAACAAAGGCGATACATCTCATTAAAAGACATTATAAAATTGCCAGCGAAACGAATTCTAAAAGCCAGGCTATGCTGAGATCAGAGTGACGGTGGTTACTGCCCGTAATTGTGCTCGTAGACATCGGTAAACGTGCTGTTACAATCACTTGCACGTTTACAGGCGGAGCAACCCATGCTCCGTTACGGATGGCAATCAACGATAGCCATACTGAACAGGGAGATATTTATGAAACTTCGGCTGTCGGCGCTTGCGCTGGGCGCGACGATGCTTGTGGGCTGCGCCAGCTCTGGAGAGCAAACGGGACGCTCCGATCCTCTCGAAGGATTTAACCGCTCAATGTACAGCTTCAACTACAACGTGCTGGACCCGTATGTGGTTCGCCCGGTGGCAGTTGCATGGCGTGATTATGTTCCACAACCTGCGCGTAACGGGTTGAGTAACTTCACCAGTAACCTGGAAGAACCTGCGGTGATGGTGAACTACTTCCTGCAGGGCGATCCGTATCAGGGTATGGTGCACTTTACCCGCTTCTTCCTGAACTCATTGCTGGGGATGGGGGGCTTCATCGATGTTGCCGGTATGGCGAACCCGAAACTTCAGCGTGAGCAACCGCACCGTTTCGGCAGTACGATGGGGCATTATGGCGTGGGTTATGGTCCGTATGTTCATCTGCCATTCTACGGCAGTTTCACCGTACGTGATGACGGCGGCGACATGGTGGATACGCTGTATCCGGTTCTGTCGTGGCTGACCTGGCCGCTGTCGGTAGGGAAATGGACGGTGGAAGGGATCGAGACGCGTGCGCAACTGCTTGATTCGGACGGTCTGCTGCGTCAGTCTTCTGACCCGTATATTATGGTCCGCGAAGCTTACTTCCAGAATCACGACTTTATTGCCAATGGCGGCAAGCTGAAGCCGGAAGAGAATCCGAACGCGAAAGCAATCGAGAACGAATTAAAAGATATCGACTCGGAATAAAGATATCGACCCGGAATAAAGAAAAAAGGTGAGCCATGCTCACCTTTTTTAATCCCTGCGCGATTAGAACGCGTAGTTGAAGTTCATGCCATACAGCCAGGCTTTACCTTCAGAAGAGAACTCATACGGCCCCTCCTTAAAGTTAACTTTTTGACCGTGCATGTAAGAGATGCCCGCATCGATAGAAGCATCTTTATTGAAGGCATAGGTTGCACCTGCGCTCAGCCAGAAGCGGTCCTGGTCCGGAATGGAGATGGAGCGCTTGTCAGCCGGTACCGGACTATCATCGAAGGCAATACCGGTACGGAATGTCCAGTTGTCATCCATATAGTAGGTGGTACCCAGCGCGATACGGTAGGCATCACGGAAGCTTTCATCTTTATAGAAGAGCGTGTCACCATTGCTGTTGGTCGCTTTCAGCTCCTGGAACTGGCTCCAGCTGGTGTAGGTCAGGCTATAGTGAACCGCCCACTGCGGCGCCACTTTGTTATAACCCGACAGCTCCCACATTTCTGGCAAGTGCAGGCTCAGAGAACCGCCAGTGGTACGGCCGTCGGTGCCCATTGGCAGGCCGAAGCTACCCAGAATCTGGTTATAGGCTGAAGGCAGGCTGCTCTTATAATCGCCATCGAAGTCAATTTTCACTTCGGAACGGTAGGTTAAACCGTAGCGGTTATTTTTATCGATTTCATAAAGGATACCGGCGTTCCAGCCGAAGCCCCATTCGTCACCCTTAAGGTAAGCAATCTGGGTATCTGCCGGAATACCTGCAACCTGCTGTGCCAGACCCGGAATCGGCGGCAGAGCGCCTGAGCCAGCAACGACTTTACCCAGGTCACCCGCGTAGCGCTCGATCTTCGCTTTAGCATAAACCGCATCAAAGCCGACGCCGAAGCTCCAGTGGTTGTCCAGACGGTAAGCACCGCTCAGGTTCAGGTTCAGGGTTTCAAGGTCTGTTTTACCGCCATACGCCCCTGCGGCGTAGTTATTATTAAACTCGGTAGCCAGGCCGTAGTTAGACGTCACGGAAGCGCCCCAGCCGAACTGGTCATTAATTGGCGCAACGAAGTGGAGGTTTGGCACCCAGGCTGTTGGCGCGATGTTGTCTGCCTTCAGGCTGGCGCCTGTTGGCGAGCGGCCCGAGATATCAACACCCGGATCAACAAAGATTGCACCAGCAGAGAAGGTCGGACGATCGAACATCATGATCAGTGCAGGGTTACGACTCGCGTTGCCCGCATCATCAGCAATTGCGCCTTCCCCGGAATACGCACGGCCAAGGCCAGAGGAAGAAAATTCGTTTAACTGAAAGCCCGCGGACCAGGCGGACGTAGAGACGATTGCCACTGCGACTGCCAGCGCAGTCTTTTTGAACAGGGTTTTCTGGCTCATGACCATAACCTCATTGAGTTATTTTTATTCAATAATTGTTACATACCGTAACAGGAGCGCGAAGTGTAGGGTCTGAGGTATGACATACAAATCAGACCAGTGGCGAGAGTATAGGTCTGACCAGCCAGAATGTTGCAAGTTTGTTTATTAATATTTTCAAACATGTTTCTTGAAACGAGATCTGGTTGGCAAAATTGTGACCATTGCGAATCGTCTGAAAGGGTGATTTTTGTTCTAGATCATTTTTTAGTGTGATATTGGTCACTTATCCGCTTTTGCGCCATTAACGGCTGGAGAGAGCCAGCCCCGGGGCGTAAAATAGCAGCATCGTGTTTATCTCGCGCCTTGCGCGAATACAGAGGAAATTGAGCTATGAGTAAATGCAGTGCTGATGAAACCCCGGTTTGCTGCTGTATGGATGTTGGTACCATCATGGACAACTCCGATTGCACCGCCTCTTACAGCCGCGTATTCAGCAACCGCGCCGAAGCGGAAGAAACCCTGGCCGCGCTGAGCAAACGTGCACGTGAGGTCGAATCCGATCCGTGCGAAATCAAATCCACCTTTACTGACGTGGACGGCGGCGTGAAGCTGGATATCGACTTTGTGTTCGCCTGCGAGGCGGAAACGCTGATTTTCCAGCTGGGTCTGCGCTAATCTCAACGGCGTAATGCCCTCATCTTGGCCCCTCTCTCACAGAAGAGGGTGCACACTAAAACGGTAACCTTCGGGTTACCGTTTTGCTTTTGTTTTCGCAGAGACATTTTCTTTTTCTTCTCTGTGCCTTAGCTCGCACTTTTTCGTTTCCCTGATTGGCTGAATGTAAAAAAATGGTTAAGACTGTTATCAGGTCAGACCACTTTATGTTTGAGTAAAAAATTTTACAGGGGAAGGTTATGAGTCAGGCGTTACCGCTTATTACCCGTCAGGGCGATCGCATTGCCATTGTCAGTGGATTACGTACGCCAATTGCACGTCAGGCGACAGCGTTTCATGGCATACCGGCTGTCGATCTGGGGAAAATGGTGGTGGGGGAGATGTTGGCTCGCAGCGAAATTCCGCCTGAGGTCATCGAGCAGCTGGTTTTTGGCCAGGTTGTGCAGATGCCTGAAGCACCCAATATTGCACGCGAAATCGTCCTCGGTACGGGGATGAATGTCCATACTGATGCCTACAGCGTCAGCCGGGCATGTGCTACCAGCTTCCAGGCGGTGGCTAACGTGGCTGAAAGCCTGATGGCAGGTACCATTCGCGCTGGGATCGCCGGCGGGGCGGACTCCTCTTCGGTTCTGCCGATTGGGGTCAGTAAAAAGCTGGCCCGGATCCTGGTTGACGCCAACAAAGCCCGTACCGTCGGTCAGAAACTCAAACTTTTCTCACGCTTACGCCTGCGTGACCTTATGCCTGTACCGCCCGCAGTGGCGGAGTATTCCACCGGTCTGAGAATGGGCGATACCGCCGAGCAGATGGCAAAAACTTACGGGATCACCCGTGAGCAGCAGGATGCGCTGGCTCATCGCTCACATCAGCTGGCGGCGAAAGCCTGGTCGGAAGGCAAACTGGCTGATGAAGTCATGACGGCGTACATCCCGCCATACCGTGAACCGCTCTCAGAAGATAACAATATTCGCGGCAGCTCGACGATGGCGGATTACGCCAGGCTCCGTCCGGCATTTGACCGCAAACACGGTACCGTCACGGCCGCCAACAGTACTCCGCTGACGGACGGTGCCGCCGCGGTGATCCTGATGACGGAATCCCGTGCCAAAGAGCTGGGCATAAAACCGCTGGGCTACCTGCGCAGCTACGCCTTCACGGCGATAGATGTGTGGCAGGACATGTTGTTAGGGCCGGCGTGGTCCACACCGCTGGCGCTGGAACGCGCGGGACTGACCCTCGCGGATTTAACCCTCATTGATATGCACGAAGCCTTTGCTGCACAAACCCTGGCAAACATACAACTGCTGGCGAGTGAACGTTTCGCGCGCGATGTTCTTGGCCGGGCCCATGCCACTGGCGAAGTGGATCAGAGCAAATTTAACGTCCTGGGTGGCTCCATCGCCTACGGTCATCCATTTGCGGCGACGGGGGCGAGGATGATCACCCAGACATTACATGAGTTACGCCGCCGGGGTGGTGGTTTTGGCCTCGTAACCGCCTGCGCAGCGGGTGGTCTGGGTGCGGCAATGGTTCTGGAGGCTGAATAATGGATATGCCATCTGCATTTAATCTGACGGTACGCCTCGATAACGTCGCCGTTATTACTATCGATGTTCCCAACGAGAAGATGAACACCCTGAAAGCCGAGTTCGGCGTTCAGGTGCGCGCGATGCTAAAGCAGATCCGCGAGAACAAAGCGATTCGCGGCCTGGTGTTTATCTCGGCGAAACCGGACAACTTTATTGCCGGAGCCGATATCAACATGATTGCCAGGGCGCAAAACGCTCAGGAAGCCGAAGAGCTGGCGCGTCAGGGGCAACAGGTCATGGCGGAGATCCATGCGCTGTCTATCCCGGTCATCGCGGCGATCCACGGTGCCTGTCTGGGCGGTGGGCTGGAGCTGGCGTTGGCCTGTCACAGCCGCATTTGTACCGACGATGCGAAAACCGTTCTGGGCCTGCCTGAAGTACAGTTAGGCCTCCTGCCAGGCTCCGGCGGGACGCAGCGTCTGCCGCGTCTGGTTGGGGTCAGCACTGCGCTGGAAATGATATTAACCGGCAAACAACTGCGTGCACGTCAGGCGCTGAAAGCCGGCCTGGTCGACGAGGTGGTTCCTCACGCCATTTTGCTTGAGGCGGCGGTTGAACTGGCGCTCAAAGGACGGCAGGCAAAACGTCCTCTGCCGGTGCGTGAACGCGTGCTGGCCGGGCCACTGGGCCGCACACTCCTGTTCAGCATGGCGGGCAAGAAAACCGAACAAAAAACCAAAGGCAACTACCCGGCGGCGAAACGTATCCTTGAGGTTATTGAAGTGGGGTTATCTCAGGGCAGCAGCAGCGGCTATGCCGCAGAAGCAAAAGCCTTTGGCGAGCTGGCGATGACGCCGCAGTCTCAGGCGCTGCGTAACATCTTTTTTGCCAGTACAGAGGTAAAAAAAGACCCCGGCAGCGAGGCGCAGCCTGCCCCGCTGCATGCCATTGGCGTACTGGGGGGCGGGCTGATGGGGGGCGGAATATCTTTTGTTACCGCCAGTAAAGGCAAATTGCCTGTACGTATCAAAGACATCAATGCGAAGGGAATCAATCACGCGCTGCAGTACAGCTGGCAGAACCTTGATCAAAAGGTTAAGCGCCGCCATATCAAGGCCAATGAGCGTGATAAAACCCTGGCACTGATCTCCGGCACGACAGACTACAGCGGTTTTGCCCATCGCGATCTGGTGATTGAAGCGGTGTTTGAAGACCTGGCGCTTAAGCAGCAGATGGTGGCTGACGTTGAGCAACATTGCGCACCCCATACCATTTTTGCGTCGAACACCTCGTCATTGCCTATTGGCGATATTGCGGCCAGAGCCCAGCGTCCGAAGCAGGTGATTGGCCTGCACTATTTCAGTCCGGTTGAAAAAATGCCGCTGGTGGAGGTTATCCCGCACGCCAGCACCAGCCCGCAAACCGTTGCTACCGTGGTTAAACTGGCCAAAATGCAGGGGAAAACACCGATAGTGGTGGCGGACAAAGCCGGCTTTTACGTTAACCGCATTCTGGCGCCTTATATAAATGAAGCGATGCGGCTGCTGACGGAAGGGGAGAAGATCGAACACGTCGACGAGGCGCTGGTGAAGTTTGGGTTCCCCGTTGGCCCAATCCAACTTTTGGATGAGGTGGGAATCGACACCGGCACTAAAATTATACCTGTGCTGGAAGATGCTTATGGAGATCGTTTTAGCCCGCCTGCAAACATTGTTTCTGCAATTTTGAAGGACGATCGCAAAGGCAGAAAAAATGAACGCGGTTTCTATCTTTACGGCGCGAAAGGGCGTAAAAGCAAGAAACAGGTCGACCCTTCGGTTTATGGGCTTATTCCGACAACCGGTCAGGGGAAACTGTCACCCGTTCAGTGTGCTGAACGCTGTGTGATGATGATGCTTAATGAAGCGGCACGCTGCTTTGGTGAGCAGGTGATTAAAAGCGCGCGCGATGGTGACATCGGTGCGGTATTTGGCATTGGTTTCCCGCCGTTCCTCGGCGGCCCGTTCCGTTACATGGACACTCTCGGTGCGGGTGAAGTGGTTGCCATCCTGCAACGTCTGGCCTCGCAATACGGTCCGCGGTTTACACCGTGTGACGAATTATTGCAGATGGCGGAACGGGGCCAGACATTTTGGCCTTCAAGGGAAACTGTCCTCGTAAGTTGAGGTCAAAAAAGGGTAAATCCTGAAGTGTATGAACCTGTTTTGGCGATTTTGTAAACAGAGATTGACTATACTTACGCCATTGAGGTAAAAAACAGCGTTTCATTCACCGAATGGATCAGGCACAATGCCCGACCATCGGGTTTTCTACCTCGGAGCGGTAATCGCGGGTAGTCAACGCCGGTGATTCTGGTTAACAAAAGCGGTGCAATATGCAAGTTTTTATCATGCGTCACGGCGACGCGGCACTCGATGCCGCCAGTGACTCAGTACGTCCTTTGACCGTCTGTGGCTGCGACGAATCTCGTCTGATGGCGACCTGGCTTAAAGGTCAAAAAGTGGACATCGAACGCGTTCTGGTGAGTCCGTTCCTGCGTGCAGAACAGACGCTGGAAGTGGTGGGGGAGTGTATGAACCTGCCAGCCAGTGTGGATGTTCTCCCGGAACTCACCCCGTGCGGTGATGTCGGCCTTGTCAGCGCTTATCTTCAGGCGCTGTGCAATGAAGGTGTCGCTTCCGCTCTGGTCATTTCCCACCTGCCACTCGTTGGCTATCTGGTATCTGAGCTGTGCCCGGGCGAGACGCCGCCGATGTTCACGACTTCCGCCATTGCCAACGTCGCTCTCGACGAAACGGGCAAAGGGGTCTTCAACTGGCAAATGAGTCCGTGCAATCTGAAGATGGCAAAAGCTATCTGATGTGACGTGCGATATGGCGGGGAGCAGAACATGCCTCCCGCCGTCCTGTCAGGGTAATTCTGGCGGCTGCCACTCTTCTACTTCAATCAACACCAGTAATGCGGCATCTCCGCCGTACTCTTTGGGTGCCTGATGAAACGCCATCACGTGGGGATGCTGAGCCAGCCACAGCGGTGTTTGTTGCTTCAGGATATGTTTGCCGTGGCCGTGCATCACGCAGGCGCAGAAAACATGTTCGCGACGACAGGCGGCAATCAACGCTCCCAGCTCCTGCTTCGCCTGCATCTGCGTCAAACCGTGCAGATCAAGAAACAGTTCGGGCGAGTAATCTCCCCGGCGTAACTTTTTCAGCTCAAAGTGGCTGACATCTTCCCGTACGTACTTCACCGCGCCCTGCGTATTGAGCAGGGGCTGAAATTCATCTGAAAAATAGTGGCTATTATCCGCCTGCTCCTGGAGCAATCGCTTGACCGGGACTTCCGTGATTTTTTTGCGCATCGGACGGTGGACAATGATGTCCTGCTTGATTTGACGCGTCCCGGTCATCAGCTGACGGAAGAGCGCCTGATCCTCCTCGCTAAGGGATGTTTTCTTTTTCATGGGTCATTCTCATCTCGTATTTCCGACAGTGTACCCGACTAAACGCATTTTTTAACCTCAAGCGCGACGCGTCATTGCTGATTTATCGCCGTCTTCATGGCAAACTAGCCGCCGAAAATTATGCGAGCATGCCCTGGAGGAAAGAGTGGATAAAATTTTTGTCGATGAAGCAGTAAACGAGCTGCATACCATACAGGACATGTTGCGCTGGTCGGTTAGCCGCTTCAGCGCCGCCAATATCTGGTACGGGCACGGTACCGATAACCCGTGGGATGAGGCCGTTCAACTGGTGCTGCCGTCCCTCTACCTGCCGCTCGATATTCCGGAAGACATGCGTACCGCACGCCTGACCTCCAGCGAAAAGCACCGTATCGTGGAGCGTGTTATCCGCCGCGTTAACGAGCGCATTCCGGTTGCCTATCTGACCAACAAAGCCTGGTTCTGTGGTCACGAGTTCTATGTTGATGAACGCGTTCTGGTGCCGCGCTCGCCGATTGGCGAACTGATCAACAACCACTTTGAAGGCCTGATTAACCATCAGCCAGAGCATATCCTTGATATGTGTACCGGCAGCGGCTGTATCGCGATTGCCTGTGCGTACGCCTTCCCGGAAGCGGAGGTGGATGCCGTGGATATCTCCACCGATGCGCTGGCTGTGACCGAGCACAATATTGAAGAGCACGGTCTGATCCATCACGTTACGCCAATCCGCTCCGATCTGTTCCGCGATCTGCCAACGCTGCAGTACGATCTGATCGTCACCAACCCGCCGTATGTAGATGCGGAAGACATGTCCGATCTGCCAAACGAATATCGCCACGAGCCGGAGCTGGGTCTGGCGTCAGGCTCTGATGGCCTGAAGCTTACCCGTCGCATTCTGGCCTGCGCGCCGGATTATCTGACCGACGACGGTGTTCTGATTTGTGAAGTGGGCAACAGCATGGTACATCTGATAGAGCAGTACCCGGATGTGCCGTTCACCTGGCTCGAGTTCGATAACGGCGGTGACGGCGTCTTTATGCTGACCAAAGCGCAGCTGCTTGACGCGCGCGAATACTTCAGCATTTACAAAGATTAATCCAGCGGGCTTCGGCCCGTTTCACAACGCTCAAACACAAATAACGACATCGGAGCCGTGATGGCAGGAAACAGTATTGGACAATTATTCCGGGTGACCACCTTTGGTGAATCGCACGGGCTGGCACTGGGCTGTATCGTTGACGGCGTACCGCCAGGCATCGAACTGACCGAAGCCGATTTACAGCACGACCTCGACCGTCGTCGTCCGGGGACTTCTCGCTACACCACGCAGCGTCGCGAGCCGGACCAGGTCAAAATTCTTTCCGGCGTTTTCGAAGGCCGCACCACCGGCACCAGCATCGGGTTGCTGATTGAAAATACCGATCAGCGTTCGCAGGATTACGGCGCCATCAAAGATGTGTTCCGTCCCGGACACGCCGATTACACCTACGAACAAAAGTATGGCTTCCGTGATTATCGCGGCGGCGGACGTTCGTCTGCCCGTGAAACCGCGATGCGCGTTGCGGCAGGGGCTATCGCCAAAAAATACCTGCAGCAGAAATTTGGCATTGTGATCCGCGGCTGTCTGACCCAGATGGGCGATATTCCACTGGCTATCAAAGACTGGGGGCTGGTCGAGCAAAATCCGTTCTTCTGTGCCGATGCAGATAAGCTGGAAGCGCTGGACGAACTGATGCGTGGCCTGAAAAAAGAGGGCGACTCCATTGGTGCCAAAGTCACCGTCGTGGCTGATGGCGTACCGCCAGGCTGGGGTGAACCGGTATTTGACCGTCTGGATGCGGACATCGCTCACGCGCTGATGAGCATCAACGCGGTGAAGGGCGTAGAAATTGGCGACGGTTTTGACGTCGTTGCGCTGCGGGGCAGCCAGAACCGCGACGAAATCACCAAAGACGGTTTCCAGAGCAACCACGCGGGCGGCATCCTCGGCGGTATCAGCAGCGGTCAGCAGATTATTGCCAATATTGCGCTGAAACCAACCTCCAGCATTACCGTGCCAGGCCACACGATTAACCGCTCTGGCGAAGAAGTTGAGATGATCACTAAAGGACGTCACGATCCCTGTGTGGGGATCCGTGCGGTGCCGATCGCAGAAGCGATGCTGGCGATCGTACTGATGGATCACTTCCTGCGCCAGCGCGCGCAGAATGCGGATGTGACGACCACCATTCCACGCTGGTAAACATGAAAAAAACCGTCATTGCTCTGCTGGCACTGCTTGCCAGTGGAGCCAGTCTGGCCGCGACGCCATGGCAGAAAATTACCCATCCTGTGGCGGGCAGCGCGCAGTCAATTGGCGCGTTCTCGAACGGCTGTATCGTTGGGGCACAGGAACTTCCGCTGCAGTCCGATACCTATCAGGTGATGCGTACCGACCAGCGTCGTTATTTTGGCCACCCGGATCTGGTGCTGTTTATCCAGCGTCTGGGAAACCAGGTGCATAACCTGGGGCTGGGCACGATGCTGATTGGCGATATGGGGATGCCTGCCGGCGGTCGGTTCAATGGCGGACACGCCAGTCACCAGACCGGTCTCGATGTCGATATCTTCCTGCAACTGCCGAAAGCGCGCTGGAGTTCAGCCCAGTTGCTGAAACCGCAGGCGCTGGATCTGGTGGCGCGCGACGGTAAAAACGTCGTGCCATCGTTGTGGACGCAGGACGTCTTCAGCATGATTAAGCTGGCGGCGAAAGATAACGATGTCACGCGGATTTTCGTGAACCCGGCCATCAAGCAGCAGCTTTGCCTGGATGCCGGCACCGATCGCGACTGGCTGCGTAAAGTGCGCCCGTGGTTCCAGCATCGTGCGCATATGCACGTTCGTCTGCGCTGCCCGGCAAACAGCCTGGAATGTGAAGATCAGCCGTTACCCCCGCCAGGCGATGGCTGTGGTGCGGAACTGCAGAGCTGGTTTGAGCCGGCAAAACCTGGAACCTCTAAGCCTGAGAAGAAGACACCGCCTCCGTTGCCGCCTTCCTGCCAGGCGCTACTGGATGAGCATGTACTTTAATGGATAATTTCGTCGAACTGTTTATGGTGTCGCCGCTTCTGCTGGTGGTGCTTTTCTTTGTGGCGATGCTGGCCGGGTTTATTGATGCTCTGGCGGGCGGCGGTGGTTTGTTAACCGTACCGGCGCTGCTGGCCGCGGGCATGAGCCCGGCACAGGCGCTCGCCACTAACAAGCTTCAGGCGTGCGGCGGCTCGCTCTCCGCGTCGCTCTATTTTATTCGCCGTAAGGTCGTCAGTCTGGCTGACCAGAAGCTCAATATTCTGATGACCTTTATTGGCTCGACCTCGGGTGCACTGCTGGTTCAGCATGTACAGTCCGATATTCTGCGCCAGATCCTCCCCATTCTGGTTATCTGCATCGGTCTCTACTTTTTGTTGATGCCAAAGCTCGGGGAAGAAGACCGGCAGCGTCGTCTGCATGGCCTGCCGTTCGCTCTTATCGCGGGTGGCTGCGTCGGGTTTTACGATGGCTTCTTTGGCCCCGGAGCAGGCTCGTTCTATGCCCTTGCGTTCGTGACGCTGGCCGGCTTTAACCTCGCTAAATCCACCGCCCACGCCAAAGTGCTCAATGCGACGTCAAACGTCGGCGGCCTGCTGCTGTTTATCATTGGTGGCAAAGTTATCTGGGCAACCGGATTTGTGATGATGGCAGGGCAGTTTTTAGGCGCACGTGCGGGCTCGCGTCTGGTATTAAGCAAAGGACAGAAGCTCATTCGCCCGATGATTGTTGTCGTCTCAGCGGTCATGAGTGCCAAACTGCTTTATGACAGCCATGGACAAGAGATCCTCACCTGGCTGGGAATGAATTAATGAACACAACCCATAAATACGAACAGCTGATTGAGATTTTTGATGGCTGTTTTGCTGATGATTTTAATACCCGTCTGATTAAAGGCGACGACGAACCGATCTATCTTCCTGCTGATGCGGACGTGCCGTATAACCGTATCGTGTTTGCGCACGGCTTTTACGCCAGCGGGTTACACGAGATTTCGCACTGGTGTATTGCGGGGAAAGCGCGTCGTGAGCAGGTGGACTTCGGCTACTGGTATTGTCCGGACGGCCGTGACGCCGCCACGCAGAGCCAGTTTGAAGATGTGGAGGTGAAACCGCAGGCGCTGGAATGGTTATTCTGTGTGGCGGCAGGTTTCCCGTTTAACGTCAGCTGTGACAACCTCGAAGGAGAGGTCGAGCCAGACCGTATTGTCTTCCAGCGCCGCGTTCATGCGCAGGTGATGGAGTATCTTGAGAAAGGCATCCCGGAACGTCCGGCACGTCTGATCGAGGCCTTACAGAATTATTACCACACGCCGGAGATCACGGCGGAATGCTTCCCTTGGCCGGAAGATCTTTAACAGAGGAAAGAAGATGATCGCAGAATTTGAATCACGCATTCTGGCGTTAATTGATGACATGGTGGAACACGCCAGTGATGATGAGCTGTTCGCCAGCGGTTATCTGCGTGGTCACCTGACGCTGGCTGTCGCTGAGCTGGAAGCAGGGGACGATCACTCTGCCGAGGCCATTCATGATGAAGTGAGCCGCAGCCTGGAGAAAGCGATCCAGGCAGGGGAACTCTCTCCGCGTGACCAGTCATTAGTGCTGGGTATGTGGGACACCCTGTTCCAGCAGGCAAAAGCCAGGTAGTCATTTTCCTCCCTCTCCCGGTGGGAGAGGGAGGACATCGGCCCGCACGTTACTTCACCCTTTTTCCTTTCAGTAACTTCCGTACCCACAAACGGTTGGGATTGAGCCCCGCAAGCGTAACGCTGTCCAGCGGAACGGGCTCATCACTCATCTGTGCCGCCAGCACTTCGGCCAGCAACGGCGCTGAGCATAATCCCCGTGAACCGAGCCCCCCGAGCATAAACAGCTGCGTATAAACTGGCGCACTCACCTCGGTATCACGGTTTTCAGCAAGATCCTGATAGGCCTCAAGCGTTGCTTCATAGTCAGGCACATTTCCCGCCATCGGCAGATGGTCCCGGGTGGCGCAGCGTACGCCACAGCGCGCGTCACCGGCGCTGATATCAACCTCTTTTGCCCAGTCGGCCTGCGGGAAGCAGTTGAGCAGGCGCTGGCGATTTTGCTGCTGATCGTCTTCGCTGTAGCGCATGTCGGTCTCACCGCGATGGTAGCTGGCACCAATGCAGTGGTGGCCGTTGGACGGATTTTGTGGCGTCAGATAGCCGTCGTAGCAGAGTACCTGCTGCAGTTTTTCCAGCGCTGGCGAGGTGGGGATATGGCTGACCTGGCCGCCGACAGGGTAAAGCGGCAGCTTTTCCGTCTGGTTGAACTGGCTGATAGGGTGACCGTTGGCCAGCACTACGCAGGTATGCTGCGCCACGTCTCCCGTGGTGAAATGCAGGTTCCAGTGCTCTGTGTGGTGAAGTGAGGCGACCTGGCGGGAATAGTGCACCGTCAACCCGCGCGACTGCGCCAGCGCAATGGCTGCCGTCGTCAGATCTGCCGGACACAGCCAGCCACCGAGCGGATAGTGGATACCGTCGCAGCCCGTATCGACGCCCGCGGTTTCGGTTATCTGCTGCGCATTCACCGCCCGGGCAATTTCGAGCGGCAGACCCAGCGACAACATGTGCGCGATTTTTTGCTGGCTCTTCTCATCCCAGCCCAGTTGCGTAACGCCACACCAGTCGTGGTCAAACGCCACAGGCAGGGCATCATACAGGCGCCGGGCAAAGGTAAAGGCTGCCGGGAAAAACTGGCTCAGCGCCGGATCGTGAGCGCTTAACAGTGGGTAGAGCGCCCCCTGGCGGTTGCCGGAAGCGCCCTTTGCCGGCGCGTCGTCGGCGCAGTAGAGCGTTACCTGCCAGCCACGGTGTAAAAGCGCGAGCGAAAGCAGGGCGCTGGCAATCCCGCCGCCGACAATTGCTACCTCTCGTGAAGTGCTGGCGCTGCGTGAAAACCAGGGCGTCTGAGCGGGGATCTCCAGCGTCTGATCCATTCTTCCGACCAGCATGTCGCGCTTGCGACCAAAACCTTTGGTCTTTTGCATGGTAAAGCCGGCCTCCTGCAATCCGCGGCGGACAAAGCCTGCCGAGGTGAAGGTCGCGAGCGTTGCGCCAGGACGCGCCAGGCGTGCCATTGCGTTAAACAGATGCTGGCTCCACATGTCCGGATTCTTGGCGGGGGCAAAACCATCGAGGAACCATGCGTCCACTTTCTGATTCATTGAATCATCAAGCTTATCGGTCAGATCATTGATGTCGCCGAGCCACAGATCCAGCGTGACGCGCCCGCCGTCCAGCAGCAGACGATGACAGCCGCCGAGGTGCGGCGGCCACTGCGCCTGAAGCTGCTCCGCCCATGGCGCAAGTTCCGGCCAGTGTTGATGGGCCAGACGAAGGTCATGCGCGGTGAGCGGAAATTTTTCAAAACTGATGAAATGTAATCTTTGCAGTGTAGCGTCAGGGTGAGCAGCGTGAAACTGATCGAACATCTGCCAGAGGGTGAGAAAATTCAGACCGGTACCAAACCCGCTCTCGGCGACCACGAACAGACTGCGCGGATGCGTGGGGAAACGGGCGTTTAACTGGTTTCCGTCGAGGAAAACATAGCGGGTTTCTTCCAGTCCGTTATCATTAGAAAAGTAGACGTCATCAAAATCTCGGGAAACAGGTGTACCCTCAGCGTTGAATTCGAGGTTGGCGGGTTGTATAGCGTTTTGTTTCACGTAAGTTACTCGTCTGACAGGCAGTGACACGATCTTAACGATGTGCGTCCATCGGTGCAAATTTCCGCAGAAAATGTCTGATCGGACTTGTTCGGCGTACAAGTGTACGCTATTGTGCGACTCGAAACTTAATATAGTGCGACTTACAGAGGTATTGAATGAAACGTGCAGTGATTACTGGCCTGGGCATCGTTTCCAGCATCGGTAATAACCAGCAGGAAGTCCTGGCATCTCTGCGTGAAGGACGCTCCGGGATCACTTTCTCTGAAGAGTTTAAAGATTCAGGTATGCGTAGCCACGTATGGGGTAACGTCAAACTGGACACCACCGGTTTGATTGACCGTAAAGTGGTTCGTTTCATGAACGATGCCTCTATTTATGCTTATCTCTCCATGCAGGAAGCGATTGCGGATGCGGGTCTGAGCGCGGAAGTTTACCAGAACAACCCACGCGTAGGTCTGATCGCCGGTTCCGGTGGCTCATCTAAAGCGCAGGTCTTTGGTGCCGACGCAATGCGTAGCCCACGTGGTCTGAAAGCGGTAGGTCCTTATGTTGTGACTAAAGCCATGGGTTCAGCGGTTTCCGCTTGCCTGGCGACCCCGTTCAAAATCCACGGCGTTAACTACTCCATCAGCTCTGCCTGTGCGACCTCCGCACACTGCATCGGTAATGCGGTTGAGCAGATCCAGCTGGGTAAACAGGATATCGTGTTTGCTGGCGGCGGCGAAGAACTGGGCTGGGAAATGGCCTGTGAATTCGACGCAATGGGGGCACTGTCCACCAAATATAACGAAACTCCGGATAAAGCATCCCGTACCTATGATGCGCACCGTGACGGTTTCGTTATCGCAGGCGGCGGCGGTATGGTTGTGGTTGAAGAGCTGGAGCACGCGCTGGCGCGTGGTGCGCACATCTACGCTGAGATCGTGGGCTACGGTGCAACGTCTGACGGCGCTGACATGGTGGCTCCATCCGGTGAAGGCGCAGTGCGCTGCATGAAGATGGCGATGCACGGCGTTGACACACCAATCGACTACCTGAACTCCCACGGTACCTCTACTCCGGTAGGCGACGTGAAAGAGTTGGGTGCGATCCGTGAAGTGTTCGGCGACAACAGCCCGGCTATCTCCGCGACCAAAGCCATGACCGGTCACTCTCTGGGGGCTGCTGGCGTTCAGGAAGCGATCTACTCTCTGCTGATGCTGGAAAATGGCTTTATCGCCCCAAGCATCAACATTGACGAAATGGACGAGCAGGCCGCAGGTCTGAACATCGTGACCCAGCCAAAAGAAGCGACACTGACTACCGTCATGTCCAACAGCTTCGGTTTCGGCGGTACTAACGCCACGCTGGTGATGCGTAAGTACAACGCATAAGTTCTGACTGATTCAAAAGGGGAGCCTGACGGCTCCCTTTTTTTATGCATTGACAAGCGGCTGATCTCGCAGGCAAACTTCCTACCTCAACATTATCCTCACGATAATGCGTAAGCGTTCAACGTCAACCAACGCACCTAAATCCTGGTTATCAGGAAGAGGGGGCGTGGTTTTTCCCCGCCTTACTCTTCATTTCGGAGTAAAGCATGACTGCAGTCACTCAAACAGAAACAACCTCTTCAGCGAACGTCTCGCTGTTTCGCATCGCGTTTGCGGTGTTCCTGACCTATATGACCGTCGGCCTGCCGCTGCCGGTGATCCCGCTGTTTGTTCATCAGGAGCTGGGCTATGGCAACACCATGGTCGGCGTCGCCGTGGGTATTCAGTTCCTGGCTACGGTATTAACCCGCGGTTATGCCGGACGTCTGGCGGATCAGCACGGAGCAAAACGCTCGGCGTTACAGGGCATGTTTGCCTGTGGTCTGGCGGGAGGCGCATGGCTGCTGGCCGCTCTCCTGCCGGTTGACGCTGCGTATAAATTTGCGCTGCTGATCGTGGGGCGTTTAATCCTGGGCTTTGGTGAAAGCCAGCTCCTGACCGGTACGCTGACATGGGGTATGGGACTGGTGGGGCCTGCACGCTCAGGCAAAGTCATGTCCTGGAATGGCATGGCCATTTATGGCGCGCTTGCCGCAGGCGCCCCGCTCGGGTTGCTTATCCACAGCCACTTTGGCTTTGCGGCGCTGGCTGCGACCACCCTGATGCTGCCACTGCTGGCATGGGCATTCAACGGTCCGGTGCGCAAAGTCCCTGCCCATAAAGGGGAGCGCCCGTCTTTGTGGAGCGTGGTGGGTCAAATCTGGCAGCCGGGCCTTGGCCTGGCCCTGCAGGGCGTCGGTTTTGCGGTAATTGGTACGTTCGTCTCGCTCTACTTTGTGAGCCGCGGCTGGGCGATGGCAGGTTTTACGCTGACCGCCTTTGGTGGCGCATTTGTCTTAATGCGCGTGCTGTTCGGCTGGATGCCGGATCGTTTTGGCGGCGTGAAGGTTGCAGTGGCATCACTGGTGATTGAAACTCTGGGTTTGCTGTTACTGTGGAATGCACCCGTTGCGTCCGTAGCGTTGTTAGGCGCGGCGTTGACCGGCTGCGGATGTTCGCTTATTTTCCCGGCGCTGGGTGTGGAGGTGGTAAAACGTGTCGCCCCGCAGGTGCGTGGCACGGCGCTTGGCGGCTATGCGGCGTTTCAGGATATCTCATACGGGGTAACCGGGCCGCTGGCAGGCCTGTTAGCGACATCGTTCGGGTATCCGTCTGTTTTCCTGGCGGGCGCGGTTGCAGCGGTTGTGGGCATTGTGGTGACGCTGGTGGCGTTTCGTCAGTCTTAGCGGTTAAGTGCCGGGGCGGCAAGCCTTCCCCGGTGTGCTGTCGGCCCGGCAGGCGTAGCGCCACCGGGCGAAACCGTTATGCGACCAGCCAGAAAATCGCCAGTGCAATCATTAACGCAATAAACATCAACCCTGGACGGGCAGAGAGGGTTCTGAACGTTTCCACCACCGGCGCAAACAGCGGATTGTAGATTGGCTGAATGTTTCGTGCTTCCGGCACGCCCCCTTCGCGTTCGGCGCGGCGAACGAAAATCTGATTGAGCACATCCTGCACCTGCGCGGTGGTCAGTACCGTTTGCGGTGTGGCCTGCCAGGTCTGCTGGGCGTAATCACGAATGGTGTCAAATTCGTTCGGCTCCAGCGGCTGCTTAAGTGCCGCCTGAACCGTGTGCAGGGTTGGAGCGGTCTGGGTGCTGAGCGTCTGACGCGCCTGTAGCCAGGTCACCAGATGCGTAAACTGTTTCGCCGGGATCAGCTCGCCCGCTTTTACGCCGGAGAGTTCCAGCATTGATTGCCAGATAAGCTTCGTCGGTTCGCCGGTGGCGGCGGCCAGCTTGGTCACCATCTGCTTGAGCGTGTTGTGCTCGGCAGGCAGCAGCGGACGCTCGGTCGCAGGGCGTTGCTGAGGCTGTGGAATTGACAGCTGATTGGTTTGCAGCAGCGTCAGTACGGTTTTGAGCTGTTCCGGGGTCAGCTGGCTCAGGGCGGTCTGACCAAACTGCTGGCGAATAAAATCACTCACCGCCTGGCGGTTATTTCCCTGGCCCAACAGCTCGGTCAGCTGCGAGACAATCTGGCGTGTGCTGTGATTCTGCTGTGCAGTATCAATCCGCTGGTTCAGGTTTTGCTCGGCAGCAGGGAAATGGCGCGACTGCAAAGGTGCGTCGTTCCTGACACCTAAATCGTGCTTTACCCCAGCCCAGACTTCCGCGTTTTGCTGCGACGTCAGCGCGATCAGACGCGTGATCAGTCGCTCCAGCACGGTGCGCTGTTGTGTGGATAGCGGTTGTTCGCCTGCAACGTTTGGCGTAACAGGGCCTTCACCCGGAGGGCGCGGCGGCGTACCTGAAATGGGCTGCATCGTCAAAAAATCCTTAAAGTCAAAACTCAGCGTAAACCTGGCAGACGTATATGCCTGGCGGCCAGATTATGGCACACTTGATGGGTTTTCTTCCTCTCAAACAGGTACTCAGACGTGAAAATCCTCGTTGATGAAAATATGCCTTATGCCCGCGAGCTCTTTAGCCGCCTCGGCAACGTTAAGGCTGTCCCGGGTCGGCCGATCCCGGTAAACGAGCTGGATGATGCAGACGCGCTGATGGTGCGCTCGGTAACCAAAGTAAATGAGGCGTTGCTCTCCGGCAAAGCGGTGAAATTTGTCGGGACCGCAACGGCAGGGACGGATCATGTGGATGATAAATGGCTTAAGCAGGCGGGGATCGGTTTTTCAGCCGCGCCGGGCTGCAACGCCATTGCGGTCGTGGAATATGTCTTCTCCTCTCTGCTGATGCTGGCAGAGCGCGACGGTTTTGCGTTGCAGGACCGTACCGTCGGGATTGTTGGTGTGGGCAACGTGGGCGGGCGCCTGCATAAACGTCTTGAGGCGTTAGGCATTCGCACTCTGCTGTGCGATCCGCCGCGTAAAGACAACGGTGATGAAGGCGACTTCCGTTCGCTGGATGAACTGGTTGCACAGTGCGATGTGATCACTTTCCATACGCCGCTGTTTAAAGAGGGGCCTTATAAGTCGCTGCACCTTGCTGACGAAGCCCTGATCCGTCGTCTGAAGCCTGGCACTATTCTGATAAATGCCTGCCGGGGTCCGGTGGTCGATAACCTTGCGCTACTGAAATGTCTGGAAGAGGGGCAAGCGCTTAGCGTGGTGCTGGACGTCTGGGAGCCGGAGCCTGAGCTTAACGTTGCGCTGCTTAACAAGGTGGACGTCGCAACGGCGCATATAGCCGGTTATACCCTTGAAGGAAAAGCCCGCGGCACGACGCAGGTCTTTGAGGCCTATAGCGCCTTTATCGGCCATCCACAGCAGGTGGCGCTGGATACCTTACTGCCTGCGCCTGAATTTGGCCGCATTACCCTGCACGGGCCACTCGATCAGGCAACGCTGAAACGACTGGTCCATTTGGTGTATGATGTGCGCCGCGATGACGCGCTGCTGCGTAAAGTGGCGGGTATTCCGGGTGAGTTTGATAAGCTGCGCAAGAACTATGTTGAGCGCCGCGAGTGGTCTTCCCTGTATGTGATTTGCGACGACGCAACGGCTGCGACGCAGCTGCATAAACTGGGTTTTAACGCCGTTCATCACCCGGCACATTAATGTCTTCTTAATGCTCCCTGTTGGATACTCCGACAGGGACGCTTTTTTATTTCTGGAGTAAACCACCATGTCTGAAGGCTGGAACATTGCCATTTTAGGTGCCACGGGTGCCGTGGGTGAAGCCCTGCTCGAAACCCTTGCTGAGCGTCAGTTCCCGGTGGGTGATATCTATGCGCTGGCGCGTACAGATAGCGCGGGTGAACATCTGCGTTTTGGCGGTAAATCTGTCATGGTTCAGGATGCGGCCGGGTTCGACTGGACTCAGGCGCAGCTGGCGTTTTTTGCAGCCGGTGCTGAGGCTACGGCGTCTTACATTGAAGAGGCCACCAACTCGGGTTGTCTGGTGATTGATTTAAGCGGTCTGTTCGCGCTTGAGCCGGATGTGCCGCTGGTGGTGCCGGATGTGAACCCGTTTGTGCTGGCAGACTACCGTAACCGCAACGTTATCGCCGTACCGAACAGCCTGACCAGTCAGCTGCTTACCGCGCTGAAACCGCTGATCGACGAAGGCGGCCTGTCGCGTATCTTCGTCACCAGCCTGCTGTCTGCGTCTGCCAACGGCAAGCAAGCGGTTAACGCGCTGGCCGGGCAGAGCGCGAAATTGCTGAGCGGCGTTCCGATTGATGAAGACGACTATTTTGGTCGTCAGCTGGCGTTTAACATGCTGCCACTGCTGCCGGATCGCGAAGGCAGCGTGCGCGAAGAGCGCCGTATTGTCGATGAAGTCCGCAAAATCCTGCAGGATGATGGCCTGATGATCTCTGCCAGCTGCGTGCAGTCTCCTGTCTTCTACGGCCACGCACAGATGGTCGGTTTTGAAGCGCTGCGCCCGCTCGCCGCAGAAGAAGCGCGTGACGCGTTTGGTCGCGGTGAGGATATCGCCCTCTCCGAAGAGAGTGAGTTCCCGACGCAGGTTGGTGATGCGACCGGTAGTGCACATCTGTCTGTTGGCTGCGTGCGTAACGATTACGGAATGCCTGAGCAGATCCAGTTCTGGTCAGTTGCCGATAACGTTCGCTTTGGCGGCGCGCTGATGGCGGTGAAAATTGCGGAGAAACTCGTGCAGGAGTACCTGTACTGATGTCAGAAGTGGATCACAAGCCTGTTCATAAAATTGCCCTCGGTATTGAGTACGATGGCAGTAAGTATTATGGCTGGCAGCGTCAAAATGAGGTGCGCAGCGTCCAGGAAAAACTGGAAAAAGCGCTCTCTCAGGTGGCGAACGAACCGATAGTCGTTTTCTGTGCCGGGCGTACGGATGCCGGCGTTCACGGCACGGGGCAGGTGGTTCATTTTGAAACCACCGCTGTGCGAAAGGACGCCGCATGGACGCTGGGGGTGAATGCGAATTTACCTGGAGACATTGCGGTTCGTTGGGTTAAAGATGTTCCCGAAGATTTTCATGCGCGTTTCAGCGCCACCGCGCGCCGTTACCGCTATGTCATCTACAATCAGCGTCTACGTCCGGCGGTGTTAAGCCAGGGCGTGACGCATTTTTATGAACCGCTTGATGCTGAACGTATGCATCGTGCGGCGCAGTGTCTGATTGGTGAAAATGACTTTACCTCGTTCCGTGCGGTGCAGTGCCAGTCCCGTACGCCGTGGCGTAATGTCATGCACATTAACGTCAGCCGTTATGGCGCGTATGTGGTGGTGGATATCAAAGCCAATGCCTTTGTACATCATATGGTGCGGAATATTGTGGGCAGCCTGATGGAAGTGGGTGCCGGACACCAGCCGGAGAGCTGGATTGCAGAACTGCTGGCAGCGAAGGACAGAACGCTTGCGGCAGCCACGGCGAAAGCGGAAGGGCTGTATCTGGTCTCGGTAGACTATCCGGATCGGTTTGACCTGCCGAAACCGCCAATGGGCCCGCTGTTTTTAGCGGACTAATCAAAGGTGCAATTAAGGCTTAGACAAAATGGACGTAATACGTTTTTTGATTGATTTCATCCTGCATATTGATGTTCACCTGGCGGAGCTGGTCGCGCAGTACGGCGTCTGGGTTTACGCTATTCTGTTCCTCATTCTGTTCTGTGAAACCGGTCTGGTTGTCACCCCGTTCCTGCCGGGGGATTCACTGCTGTTCGTGGCCGGCGCGTTATCCGCGTTACCGACTAACGATTTGAATGTGCATCTGATGGTTGTGTTGATGGTTATCGCCGCGATTATTGGTGATGCGGTGAACTACACGATTGGACGGGTGTTTGGTGAGCGGCTTTTCAGCAATCCGGACTCGAAAATTTTCCGTCGCAGCTATCTCGACAAAACCCATGCGTTCTATGAGCGTCATGGCGGCAAAACCATTATCCTTGCCCGTTTTGTGCCTATTGTTCGTACATTTGCACCGTTTGTGGCGGGAATGGGGCATATGTCCTATCGTCACTTTGCGGCATATAACGTTGTTGGCGCGCTGCTGTGGGTGCTCCTGTTTACCTATGCCGGCTACCTGTTTGGCGATCTCCCGGTGGTCCAGGAAAACCTTAAGTTACTGATTGTAGCGATTATTGTGCTTTCGGTACTGCCTGGGGTTATTGAGATTATCCGTCACCGACGTGCGGCAGCAAAGCAAGCGAAGTAAATGCATACTGGCGGTTCGACCACTTTTTTATCCAAAGTTTCGGGCTGTTATGTTTTAATGTGCAACATTCATGGTCTGTTGGAGGCAAAAATGGCATTATTCGCCTCTTATAGCAAAACTGGCATACGACCAGGTTCAGGCAGAAAGGTTATCAATGAGCTGGATTGAACGAATTAAAAGCAACATAACCCCGACTCGTAAAGCGAGCATTCCTGAAGGGGTATGGACGAAGTGTGATAGCTGCGGCCAGGTTCTGTACCGCGCAGAGCTGGAACGCAATCTTGAGGTGTGTCCGAAGTGTGACCACCACATGCGTATGACGGCGCGTAATCGCCTGCATAGCCTGCTGGACGAAGGTTCTCTGGTAGAACTGGGTAGCGAGCTTGAGCCAAAAGACGTGCTGAAGTTCCGTGATTCCAAAAAATACAAAGACCGTCTGGCCTCTGCACAGAAAGAGACCGGCGAGAAAGACGCGCTGATCGTCATGAAAGGCACCCTGCACACGATGCCGGTGGTGGCTGCCGCGTTTGAGTTCTCCTTTATGGGTGGCTCAATGGGCTCTGTCGTGGGTGCGCGCTTCGTGCGTGCCGTTGAGCAGGCGCTGGAAGACAACTGCCCGCTGATCTGCTTCTCCGCCTCCGGTGGTGCACGTATGCAGGAAGCGCTGATGTCGCTGATGCAGATGGCGAAAACCTCTGCTGCGCTGGCGAAAATGCAGGAGCGCGGTTTGCCGTACATCTCCGTGCTGACCGACCCGACGATGGGTGGCGTTTCCGCAAGCTTTGCCATGCTGGGCGATCTGAACATCGCTGAGCCGAAAGCGCTGATCGGTTTTGCGGGTCCACGCGTCATCGAACAGACCGTACGTGAAAAACTGCCGCCGGGCTTCCAGCGCAGTGAGTTCCTCATCGAGAAAGGCGCTATCGACATGATCGTCCGCCGTCCGGAGATGCGCCTGAAACTGGCAAGCATCCTGGCGAAGCTGATGAATCTGCCAGCGCCGAACCCGGATGAGCCGCGCGAAGGCGTGGTGGTACCGGAGGATCAGGAACCCGAGGCCTGATAACTGAAAAGGGCAGGGCCGGATGGCGCTGCCCTTTTGCTTTCTCAACTGTTAATGACCGGGCATCATGGAAAATAAAAGCATTCCCCAAGCCACGTCGCCCCTGGCCGCGTGGCTTTCTTATCTGGAAAACCTGCACAGTAAAACCATCGATATGGGGCTTGAGCGCGTAAGCCAGGTTGCCGCGCGTCTCGACGTACTGAAACCAGCGCCGTTTGTGTTCACCGTTGCCGGAACGAACGGTAAAGGCACGACGTGCCGCACGCTGGAATCTGTCCTGATGGCAGCAGGCTATAAGGTTGGCGTTTACAGCTCTCCACACCTCGTGCGGTATACCGAGCGGGTGCGTGTGCAAAACCGCGAGCTGCCGGAATCAGCGCATACCGCCTCTTTCGCGGAAATTGAAGCCGCGCGCGGTGAAATTTCATTAACCTATTTTGAATACGGTACCCTGTCGGCACTGTGGTTGTTTAAGCAGGCGCAGCTGGACGTGGTGATTCTGGAAGTCGGCCTCGGCGGGCGTCTTGATGCCACCAACATGGTGGATGCGGATGTGGCCGTCGTGACCAGCATTGCGCTGGATCATACCGACTGGCTGGGGCCGGATCGCGAAAGCATTGGTCGCGAGAAAGCCGGGATTTTCCGGGCGAATAAACCTGCCGTGGTCGGCGAGCCGGATATGCCGCACACCATTGCAGAGGTGGCGAATGAGACGGGGGCGCGTCTGCTGCGCCGTGGCGTAGACTGGCAGTATGAGGTTCAGGCAGACGGCTGGCGCTTTAGCGATGCGCAGGGCGCACTGGACAACCTGCCATTGCCGCAGGTGCCGCAGCCTAACGCGGCAACCGCGCTGGCGGCACTGCGTGCAAGCGGTCTGGCGGTGAGCGAGCAGGCGATTCGCGAGGGCATTGAGCGGGCGATCCTGCCCGGGCGTTTCCAGATTGTCAGCGAGTCACCGCGCCTGATCCTCGATGTGGCGCATAACCCGCATGCCGCGGCGTATCTCGCGGGACGTCTCAAATCGTTACCAAAAACCGGGCGCGTGCTGGCGGTTATCGGTATGCTTCATGATAAAGATATTGGCGGTACGCTGGCCTGCATGGAGAGTGTGGTCGATAGCTGGTATTGTGCTCCTCTGGAGGGGCCACGCGGGGCGACCGCTGAGCAGTTGATGGAACATCTCGGCAAAGGCGCAATCTATAATAGCGTGGCTCAGGCCTGGCATGCCGCGATGTCGGATGCTAAACCAGAAGATACCGTGCTGGTGTGTGGTTCGTTCCACACGGTGGCACATGTCATGGAAGTGATGGACGCGGGGAGAACCGGTGGCGAGTAAGTTTCAGAACCGTTTAGCAGGAACAATAGTGCTGGTGGCGCTGGGAGTCATTATTCTCCCGGGCCTGCTCGACGGGCAGAAAAAGCACTATCAGGATGAGTTTGCAGCCATTCCACTGGTACCGAAACCGGGCGATCGCGACGAGCCGGATATGTTGCCTGCGGCGACACAGGCCCTTCCTGCTCAGCCGCCGGAAGGCGCAGCGGAAGAGGTTCGCGCGGGCGATGCGGCTGCGCCGTCTCTTGATCCGTCTCGTCTGGCGGCGAGCAACACCAACGATATCGATCCTGTACCGGTTCCGGTCGTGCAGCCTAAACCGGCTGAGAAACCGAAGCCGGTCGAAAAAACGCAGCCGAAACCGCAGCGGGATAAAACGAGCGAACAGCTTGCCGCAGCGACAGAGACACCGCCTCCGGCGAAACCGGCTCAGCAGGAAGCCGCACCGACGGGCAAAGCCTACGTTGTGCAGCTGGGTGCGCTGAAAAATGCCGATAAGGTCAATGAGGTGGTGGGTAAACTGCGCAGTGCGGGATATCGTGTTTACACTTCACCTTCCACGCCGGTACAGGGTAAAATTACCCGTATTCTCGTGGGGCCAGAAGCGTCCAAAGATAAGCTTAAAGGATCGCTGGGTGAGCTGAAGCAGATCTCCGGCCTGAGCGGTGTGGTGATGAGCTACAGCGCGAACTAACCCCTCCCTCACCCTTATCCTTTCTATGAGGAGAGGGTGGGGGGAAGAGTGACGGCAGACGTCCACAGAGACGTAAAAAGCCACGGCGTTGAACATTTTTTCAGCGCCTTTTTTATTTACGCGCGGGAAGGAAATCCCTACGCAAACGTTTTCTTTTTCTGTTAGAATTCGCCCCGAACTGGATGACAGGGCGTTAAATCGTGGGACACATATGGTCTGGATTGATTACGCCATCATTGCGGTGATTGGTTTTTCCTGTCTGGTTAGCCTGATCCGTGGCTTTGTTCGTGAAGCGTTATCGCTGGTAACCTGGGGTTGTGCTTTCTTTGTTGCCAGTCATTACTACACTTACCTGTCTGTCTGGTTCACGGGCTTTGAAGATGAACTGGTCCGAAATGGAATCGCTATCGCGGTGCTGTTTATCGCGACGCTGATTGTCGGCGCTATCGTAAATTACGTGATAGGTCAGCTGGTCGAGAAAACCGGTCTGTCAGGAACAGACAGGGTACTCGGGATCTGTTTCGGCGCACTACGAGGCGTGCTGATTGTGGCCGCGATCCTGTTCTTCCTGGATACCTTTACCGGGTTCTCCAAAAGTGAAGACTGGCAAAAATCGCAGCTCATTCCAGAGTTCAGTTTCATCATCAGATGGTTCTTTGACTATCTGCAAAGCTCGTCGAGTTTCTTGCCCAGAGCGTAATGCGCTCTGAGATGTGGCTTAACGAGGAAAAGACGAATGTGCGGTATTGTCGGTATCGCCGGTTTCATGCCGGTAAACCAGTCGATTTATGACGCGTTAACGGTGCTTCAGCACCGTGGGCAGGATGCTGCGGGTATCATCACCATTGATGCAAACAACTGCTTCCGTTTACGTAAGGCGAATGGTCTGGTAAATGATGTGTTTGAAGCCCACCATATGCAGCGTCTGCAAGGTAATATGGGGATCGGTCACGTTCGTTATCCTACTGCTGGCAGTTCCAGCGCCTCTGAGGCTCAGCCTTTCTACGTCAACTCACCGTATGGCATCACGCTTGCCCACAATGGCAACCTGACCAACGCGCACGAGCTGCGTAAGAAGTTGTTCGAAGAGAAACGTCGCCACATTAACACCACCTCTGATTCTGAAATTCTGCTCAATATCTTTGCCAGCGAGCTGGATAACTTCCGTCACTACCCGCTGGAAGCAGACAACATTTTTGCCGCCGTTGCCGCGACTAACCGCCAGATCCGTGGTGCGTATGCCTGCGTGGCGATGATTATCGGCCACGGGATGGTTGCCTTCCGCGATCCAAACGGCATCCGCCCGCTGGTGCTCGGTAAGCGCGATCTCGGTGATGGTCGTACCGAATACATGGTTGCCTCTGAAAGCGTGGCGCTGGATACCCTCGGCTTCGAGTTCCTGCGTGATGTTGCGCCTGGCGAAGCGGTCTATATCACTGAGAAGGGCCAGCTGTTCACCCGCCAGTGTGCTGACAACCCGGTGAGCAATCCGTGCCTGTTTGAATATGTTTACTTCGCCCGTCCGGACTCGTTTATCGACAAGATTTCCGTTTACAGCGCGCGCGTGAACATGGGGACAAAACTTGGCGAGAAGATTGCCCGCGAGTGGGACGATCTGGATATCGACGTCGTTATTCCTATTCCGGAAACGTCCTGCGATATCGCTCTGGAAATCGCCCGCATTCTGGACAAGCCATACCGTCAGGGGTTTGTGAAAAACCGTTACGTTGGTCGTACCTTTATCATGCCGGGTCAGCAGCTGCGCCGTAAGTCCGTGCGTCGTAAACTGAACGCAAACCGCGCTGAGTTCCGCGATAAAAACGTACTGCTGGTGGATGACTCCATCGTTCGTGGCACCACCTCAGAACAGATTATTGAGATGGCGCGCGAAGCGGGTGCGAAGAAAGTGTATCTGGCCTCGGCCGCACCGGAAATTCGTTTCCCGAACGTGTACGGCATCGATATGCCAACCGCCAATGAGCTGATCGCTCACGGTCGTGAAGTGGACGAAATTCGTCAGATCATCGGTGCCGACGGCCTGATTTTCCAGGATCTGAACGATCTTATCGACGCAGTACGCGCTGAGAACCCGGATATTCAGCAGTTCGAATGCTCCGTGTTTAATGGCGTCTACGTGACGAAAGACGTTGACCAGCAGTACCTCGACTACCTTGATTCGCTGCGCAACGACGATGCGAAAGCCGTCCAGCTGCAAAACGATCTCGAAAGTTTAGAGATGCACAACGAAGGTTGATGTCTGTGCAAGTGAGGGCATTTGCCCTCACTTGCAACTCCCCGTAAAATCCTGCACAGTCTGCCCTGAAATCAGTTAGGGCGAAAATCATGAAACGACTCATTGTTGGGCTCAGTGGTGCCAGTGGCGCGATTTACGGCGTACGTCTGTTACAGGTGCTGCGTGACGTGGCAGAAGTGGAAACGCATCTGGTCATGAGCCAGGCGGCACGTCAGACCCTCTCTCTTGAAACCGACCTCTCACTGCGTGATGTCCAGGCGCTGGCGGATGTGGTTCACGATGCCCGCGATATCGCCGCCAGCATCTCCTCTGGCTCGTTTAAAACGGCGGGCATGGTTATCCTGCCTTGTTCCATTAAAACGCTCTCCGGCATTGTAAACAGCTATACCGACACGCTGGTGACCCGCGCCGCGGACGTGGTGCTGAAGGAGCGCCGTCCTCTGGTTCTCTGCGTGCGGGAAACGCCGCTGCACCTGGGACATCTGCGTTTGATGACTCAGGCTGCTGAACTCGGCGCGGTGATCATGCCACCGGTACCGGCGTTCTATCACCGGCCCGTTTCACTGGATGATGTGATTAATCAGACGGTTAACCGCGTTCTCGATCAGTTTGATATCGACCTGCCCGAAGACCTCTTCACCCGCTGGCAGGGTGTCTGAATCTGTGCACTCACAGCGTGCATGAAAAGATAACGTGCCCTGTTTCAGGGCAATTATGCAACGGCGATCATATCCTCGACATTTAATTCGCTTTTTCCCTTTTTCTCTTTCCGGTTCGTTCGGCAGACCTGCTATCTTTCACCATTAAGGCAATATCGCAACGTTTTATTAACATATTTAACGTCGAACTTTTCACCAGACGGCAATGTGGCATAAGACCTGCAAGAGAAGCCTGCAACACAACACACAACACAATACATAATAAAATCACGGTACTTGAGGGTAAATGTATGAAGAAGACGGTTCTGGCTCTGTCTTTGCTGGTGGGGTTAAGTGCGGCAGCAGGTAGCTACGCAGCGCTTCCACAGACAGTTCGTATCGGTACAGACGCAACCTACGCGCCATTCTCTTCCAAGGATGCGAAAGGCGATTTCGTTGGGTTTGATATCGATCTGGGAAATGAAATGTGCAAACGCATTGCGGTGAAATGCACATGGGTGGGCAGCGACTTTGATGCGTTAATCCCGTCGCTGAAAGCCAAGAAAATCGACGCCATTATCTCTTCTCTCTCTATCACCGAAAAACGTCAGCAGGAGATTGCCTTCTCTGACAAGCTTTACGCTGCAGATTCACGTCTGATTGCCGCTAAAGGCTCCCCGATTCAACCCACCATCGACTCGCTGAAAGGCAAGCATGTCGGCGTGCTTCAGGGCTCAACGCAGGAAGGGTTTGCCAATGCGAACTGGCGTGAAAAGGGCGTCGACGTGGTGGCGTACCAGAACCAGGATCTGATCTACTCTGACCTGGCGGCAGGCCGTCTGGATGCGGCATTCCAGGATGAAGTCGCCGCGAGCGAAGGCTTCCTGAAACAGCCAGCGGGCAAAGAGTACGCTTTTGCTGGCCCGTCCGTGAAAGACAAAAAGTACTTTGGTGACGGTACGGGTATCGGCCTGCGTAAGGATGATACCGAGCTGAAAGCCGCCTTCGACAAAGCGTTTGCTGAGCTGCGTAAAGACGGTACCTACGACAAACTGGCGAAGAAATACTTCGACTTCAACGTCTACGGTGACTAATACCTGACGGCAATGCACTGCTGAGGTGCATTGTCGGGCGGGATGATCCAATATGGTGCAATTAATGCACTGTATTGGATCGCTGTGTGCATACTTACGCATTTATAATGCAAAAAATCCCGTCTCAAAGGCATTATTCTTTGCCTGACGGAGGGGATTGATGGCACATTAGCACCACCCCGTCGTCGTAAAAATCCCGTATGTAGACAGTTTGTTGAGGACAGATATGAAAAAACTAGTATTGTCACTTTCTCTGGTGCTGGCCTTTTCCAGCGCCACCGCGGCATTCGCAGCAATTCCGCAGAAAATTCGAATCGGTACCGATCCTACCTATGCACCGTTCGAATCGAAGAATTCTAAAGGTGAATTGGTTGGTTTTGACATCGATCTGGCCAACGAACTGTGCAAACGCATCAAAGCGCAGTGTACCTACGTTGAGAACCCACTGGACGCGCTGATCCCGTCGCTGAAAGCGAAAAAAATCGACGTGATTATGTCCTCGCTCTCCATCACTGAAAAACGCCAGCAGGAGATTGCTTTCACGGACAAACTCTACGCGGCAGATTCACGTCTGGTCGTCGCCAAATCTTCCGACATTCAGCCCACTCTCGAGTCGCTGAAAGGCAAACGCGTGGGCGTGCTGCAGGGGACTACTCAGGAAACCTACGGTAACGAACACTGGGCGCCGAAAGGGATTGAAATCGTCTCTTATCAGGGACAGGAAAATATCTACGCTGACCTGACGGCAGGCCGCATTGACGCAGCGTTCCAGGATGAAGTCGCGGCGAGCGAAGGCTTCCTGAAGCAGCCGGTCGGCAAAGACTATAAGTTTGGCGGTCCATCCATCAAGGATGTGAAGTTGTTTGGTGTAGGCACCGGTATGGGCCTGCGCAAGGAAGACAACGAACTGCGTGAAGCGCTGAACAAAGCGTTTGCCGAAATGCGCGCTGACGGCACGTACGAGAAAATTGCGAAAAAATACTTCGATTTCAATGTTTACGGCGGCTAATCGCCCCGTCAAATAACGTGCAGCCCCTCCCACTGTGGGAGGGGAAAAGACACGGTTCCACCACTCACGATACGACAGGGCTCGCGGTATGCTGTACGGATTTTCTGGCGTTATTTTACAGGGCGCGCTTGTCACCCTTGAGCTGGCTCTCAGCTCCGTGGTGCTGGCGGTGCTGATAGGTCTGGCGGGCGCGGGGGCGAAGCTTTCGGCTAACAAGCCGCTGGCGCTGATTTTTGAAGGCTATACGACGCTGATTCGCGGTGTTCCCGATCTGGTGCTGATGCTTCTGATCTTTTACGGTCTGCAGATTGCGCTTAACAGCGTGACGGACGCAATGGGTATGGGACAAATCGATATCGACCCGATGGTGGCCGGTATTATTACGCTCGGTTTTATCTACGGGGCCTACTTCACCGAAACCTTCCGCGGCGCGTATATGGCTGTGCCGAAAGGCCACATTGAAGCGGCAACCGCATTCGGTTTCACCTCCTCACAGACGTTTCGTCGAATCATGTTCCCGGCCATGATGCGCTATGCGCTTCCAGGTATCGGTAACAACTGGCAGGTTATTCTTAAGGCAACCGCGCTGGTCTCTCTGCTTGGCCTGGAAGATGTGGTGAAAGCGACCCAGCTTGCCGGCAAAAGCACCTGGGAGCCGTTCTACTTTGCGGTGGTATGTGGCGTAATCTATCTGGTCTTTACGACCGCCTCCAATGGTGTGCTGCTTCTGCTCGAACGTCGCTACTCCGTGGGTGTGAAGAGGGCTGATCTGTGATTGAGATTATTCAGGAATACTGGAAATCGCTGCTGTGGACAGATGGCTATCGCTTCACCGGCGTCGCCATTACGCTCTGGCTTCTGATCTCCTCTGTGGTGATGGGCGGCATTCTGGCGGTATTTCTCGCCATTGGTCGTGTGTCGAACAATAAATTTATCCAGTTCCCAATCTGGCTGTTTACCTATGTGTTTCGCGGTACGCCGCTGTACGTGCAGCTGCTGGTGTTCTATTCGGGGATGTACACGCTTGAGATCGTAAAAGGCACTGAAGTGCTCAATGCGTTCTTCCGCAGCGGTCTGAACTGTACGGTGCTGGCATTGACGCTCAATACCTGCGCCTATACCACCGAGATTTTCGCAGGGGCGATTCGCTCTGTCCCGTACGGTGAAATTGAAGCGGCGCGTGCGTACGGCTTCTCCTCCGTGAAGCTTTACCGTTGCATCATTCTGCCGTCGGCGCTGCGTATTGCGTTACCGGCGTACAGTAACGAAGTGATTCTGATGCTGCACTCCACGGCGCTGGCCTTTACCGCCACGGTGCCGGACTTACTGAAGATTGCCCGGGATATTAACTCGGCAACCTATCAGCCGTTTACCGCATTCGGTATTGCGGCAGTGCTTTATTTGATAATTTCATACGTCCTGATTAGCCTGTTCCGTAAGGCAGAAAAACGCTGGTTGCAGCATATAAAACCTTCTTCGACGCACTGAGAATGATGATGGCTGAGAACAAATTAAACGTTATTGATCTGCACAAACGCTACGGCGAACATGAAGTGCTGAAAGGGGTGTCGCTGCAGGCAAACGCGGGCGATGTCATCAGTATTATCGGCTCATCCGGCTCCGGTAAAAGTACTTTCCTGCGCTGCATTAACTTCCTCGAAAAACCGAGCGAAGGCTCAATTGTGGTGAGCGGGCAGAACATCAATCTGGTGCGTGACAAAGACGGCCAGCTGAAGGTGGCGGATAAAAATCAGCTACGTCTGTTGCGTACGCGCCTGACGATGGTTTTCCAGCACTTTAATCTCTGGAGCCATATGACGGTACTGGAGAACGTAATGGAAGCGCCAATCCAGGTGCTGGGTCTCAGCAAACAGGACGCCCGCGACCGTGCGGTGAAATACCTGGCGAAAGTGGGTATTGATGAGCGCCAGCAGATGAAGTACCCGGTACATCTGTCCGGCGGGCAGCAGCAGCGTGTATCCATTGCCCGCGCGCTGGCGATGGAGCCGGAAGTCTTGCTGTTCGACGAACCGACCTCCGCGCTGGACCCGGAACTCGTTGGCGAAGTGCTGCGCATCATGCAGAAGCTCGCCGAAGAGGGCAAAACGATGGTGGTGGTGACGCACGAGATGGGCTTTGCCCGGAACGTCTCTAACCACGTCATCTTCCTGCATCAGGGTAAAATCGAAGAGCAGGGGCATCCCGATGAGGTGTTAGCGAACCCGCAAAGCCCACGTTTGCAGCAGTTCCTGAAGGGGTCTTTGAAGTAGGTTTTGCCTTTCCCCTCTCCCGGTGGGAGAGGGCCGGAGTGTGGGCATCAGACCGCACCACACTCCAGTCGATACACCCAGTCGTCATACCGCACACCGTTAATCTCATACGCTTTTTCCAGCACCTGCGTGCGCACAAAACCCGCTTTCTCCAGTACCCGGACTGACCCGCCGTTGTCTGCCAGCACATATGCGTTAATCGCCTTTACGCCCGTCTGGTTAAATGCGTAGTCACACACCGCGCGCAGTGCCTCACTGGCGATGCCCTGGCCCTGCGCGGCAGGCACGACCGTATAGCCGATATCCGCCTCTTCACGATTTTCAGCGCTAATTTGCAGGCCGATATCGCCCAGTGGGGTCTCTTCATCGCGTAAGCGGATAACGAACACATGCGCTGCCGTCAGACGTGCAGCAAACAGGCGTCGGGTCTCTTTTTCCGGGGCGATAGCGGCCATATACTGCATGATGGCGCGATCCTCGCGCAGGGCACGGAAAAAAGGCCAGTCAGTGGGTTCGAAGGGCGTGAGGTGGAGCCGGGGAGTGGTAATGGTTGCCATAGATATGCCATTTCGTCGGAACATGGCATATCACTGTAACATTATCTCACCACATCCCCCAGCGCCTCTTCTAAGTCATACCAGCGGAACGCAAACCCGGCCGCTTCCAGCCGTTTTGGCAGGGCCCGTTGCCCGCCTAACACCAGCACGGACGCTTCACCCATCATCAGGCGGATCACCGTAGCAGGCACGCGCAAAATCGCCGGGCGATGCAGGGCATGTCCGAGAGCATGGGCAAACTGTTCGTTTCGCACCGGGTAGGGCGCAACCATATTAAACGGCCCGCGCAGATCGTTATCCAGCAGCCAGAGAATACCGTTGACCATATCGTCGATATGGATCCACGCCAGATACTGACGACCATTGCCGATTGGCCCGCCAAGACCGAGCCTGAAAGGGGGGAGCATCTTCGCCAGAATGCCGCCTTTCGGGGCAAGAACCACACCGGTGCGTAGCAGGCAGACGCGGGTATGATCGCTTTGCGCAGCACAGGCGATACGCTCCCACTGGGCGCAAAGTTTATGGGTGAACTCGTTGTGGGGCGGCTCTTCTTCCGTTACCACCACCTCGCCGAGATCGCCGTAATACCCTACGGCGGAACCCGAAATGAGAACCGACGGCGGGGTATGACTGTTGCGGATAAGCTCAACCAGCTTCTCGGTAAGGGTCCACCGGCTGCTGCACAGGAGCTGTTTTTGTTCTTCCGTCCAGCGCTTATCTGCGATCGGTTCGCCTGCCAGGTTGATGACGGCGTCAAACCCGTCCAGATTCTGCTGCTCGGCCAGATTTCTCCAGATGTCGATACCTGCGCCCAGCACCTGGCGCGCTTTCTCTGGACTGCGCGTCACCACGGTAATGTCGTGATGCAACGCCTGCAGACGCGCAATGAGATGGCGACCAATCAGGCCGGTACCGCCGGTCAGCAAAATTTTCATACAACCTCCAGGGTTACGCCTGGCGTTGCCAGCTTAACGTCATCGAGACGGAATCGGCGTAACGCAGGGCGTGAAGTTTATCGATCTCTACTTCAGCATAAGTGACCCAGTGATGATCGCGTGCGATGTCGAGCACATCCTGAGTTAATTTTTCCAGTAAAGAGAAGCGGTTGTTTTCCACGTACTGGATGATTTTTTTGGTTATCGTGCGGTAGTTCAGCGCATCATTAATATCTTCGCTGGCCCGCGCTTTCTCAGCCGGGTAGTGGATAACCACATTAATCACGATATCCTGACGGTTGGCAATCTCTTCCTCTTTGATACCGATGAAGGTGCGTAGGCGTAAATTTTTTATACGAATAATAGCGTCATGCTGTGACATTGCAGGTCTTCTCCGTGTCAGAATTTCCTTCACATAATACATGAGAGCCTCTCCGGCACACACCAGCCACCGGCTTAAATTTGCTGGATTTTTTGCATGGCGCGTTCGGTGGCCGGACGCGTGCGGATTCGTTCAAACCAGTTGTTCACCGCCGGGTAAGACGCCAGGTCAATGCGGTGCTTTTCATGGGTATTCACCCAGGGCCAGCAGGCAATGTCGGCGATGCTGTAATGATCCCCGCCGAGCCACGGTGCTTTCTCCAGCCGACGGTTCAGAACGCCGTATAACCGCTGGGTTTCCACCTGATAGCGTTCGATAGCATAAGGAATCGGCTGCGGCGCGTAGGCGGTAAAATGGTGGTTTTGTCCGAGCATCGGCCCCAGACCGCTCGTCTGCCAGAAAAGCCACTGCAGCGTGTGGTGACGCTCGCGCAGCTCTCCGCTCAGCAATTTGCCAGTCTTCTCTGCCAGATAGAGCAATATTTCTCCGGATTCAAACAGGCTCAACGGCTTGCCCCCATCGGCAGGATGGTTATCAATAATGGCCGGGATTTTATTGTTTGGCGATATAGCCAGAAAGAGAGGACTGAACTGATCGCCTTTGCTGATATCCACGCGAATGATCCTGTAATCCAGTTCGGCTTCCTCAAGAAAGAGGGTGATCTTATGGCCGTTCGGGGTAGGGGCATAATAAAGGTCGATCATTCTCAACTCCTGTCAGTGAAAATAGTGACGCCATGAAAAATGAGTATAGGTGGTTGTTGTAAATCGTGAGTTTTCATCAAGTGACAGCGAGGCAAAGAGATTATATGTTGAATGAAAACCGATCAGCCGATGAGGATGTTATGAACCAGCCCGTAATCACGTTATGGTCCGATGCAGATTTCTTTTCTCCCTATGTTCTGAGTGCGTATGTGGCGCTGGCCGAAAAAGGACTGTCATTTACGCTAAAGACGGTGGATCTGGACGACGGTGAACATCTGAAACCACAGTGGCAGGGCTACGCCCTGACCCGTCGCGTGCCGGTGCTGGACATTGATGGCTTTGCGCTGAGTGAATCGTCGGCGATCGATGAGTATCTGGAAGAGCGGTTCGCACCACCTGAGTGGGAGCGCATCTACCCACACGATCTGCAAAAACGTGCCCGCGCACGTCAGATCCAGGCGTGGCTGCGCAGCGATCTGGTGCCGATTCGCGTGGAACGCTCCATGGATGTGGTGTTTGCCGGGGTGAAAAAACCGGCGCTGAGTAAAGACGGTGCGGCCAGTGCCCAAAAACTGATCGATACCGCGTCTTCTCTGCTGGCTCATGGTAATCCGAATTTATTCGGCGAGTGGTGTATTGCCGATACCGATCTGGCGCTGATGCTGAACCGTCTGATCCTCAATGGGGATGAGGTGCCTCAGCTGCTGGTGGATTATGCCGCGTTTCAGTGGCAACGCGCCTCAGTGCAGCGCTATGTGGCACTCTCCGCTAAGCGGGCGGGCTGATATAGCCTGACGCTTCAGGTATGATAGGGCAGTCTGATTTCCAGGGAGTGACTGATGAAACTGATGTTTGCGTCTGATATCCATGGTTCGCTGCCCGCGACCGAGCGTGTTCTTTCTCTGTTTGCTCAAAGCAGGGCGCAATGGCTGGTGATTCTGGGGGATGTGTTAAATCATGGTCCGCGCAATGCGCTGCCGGAAGGCTATGCACCGGCGCAGGTAGCGGAAAAACTCAACCAGTATGCTTCGCGCATTATCGCCGTTCGCGGTAACTGCGACAGTGAAGTGGACCAGATGCTGCTGGATTTTCCCATCACTGCCCCCTGGCAACAGGTGCTGATGGAAAATAGCCGTCTGTTCCTGACCCATGGTCATCTTTTTAGCCCGGAAAATCTCCCGGCACTGGCGGCTGGCGATGTCCTGGTTTACGGTCATACTCATATTCCGGTGGCAGAAAAACGCGGCGAGATGTATCACTTTAACCCCGGTTCGGTCAGCATACCGAAAGGTGGAAATCCAGCAAGCTATGGCATGCTCGATGAGAATACGTTAAGCGTAATCGCACTTAATGATCAGCAAGTTATTGCGCAAATAGCGATTAATCCGTAAGTTACACCTCAACTGCAAACGCGCCGAAAGAGCGCTTAGACGAGAAGGTTTCCCGATGGTGGAGCAGAGTCATTTGGCAAGTACAGAGTGGGTTGACATTGTCAACGAAGAGAATGAAGTGATCGCGCAGGCCAGCCGCGAACAAATGCGCGCGGAGCGTCTGCGTCACCGTGCGACATACATCGTTGTGCATGACGGGATGGGCAAAATTCTGGTTCAGCGCCGCACGGACACCAAAGATTTTCTCCCTGGTATGCTGGATGCAACTGCAGGCGGCGTTGTTCAGGCGGATGAAGTTCTGCTGGACTCCGCGCGTCGTGAAGCGGAAGAAGAGTTAGGGATTGCCGGCGTGCCGTTTGCCGAGCATGGTCAGTTCTATTTCGAGGACGAACATTGCCGCGTCTGGGGCGGGCTGTTTAGCTGCGTTTCCCATGGCCCGTTCGCCCTGCAGGAAGAAGAAGTGAGCGAAGTGAACTGGATGACGCCGGAAGAAATTACCGCGCGTTGCGACGAGTTCACCCCGGATTCGTTAAAAGCGCTGGCGCTGTGGATGACCCGCAACGCTAAAAACGAATCCACGAAAGCGGAAAAAGAGGAAGAGGCGGAGTAAGCCTCAACAACTCTCCCGCAGACACAGGCTGGACGCGATGGGTTTATGGTCGCGCCAGTCTCCATCATTCAGACGTTCCAGTAACGCGCGTCCCGCTTCAATCCCAATCTTACGATGTGGCACTGCCATGGTCGTCAGCGGTGGCTGACAGACCCGGCTGACGTCGCTATCGCCAAAACCCACCACGGCCAGATCGTCCGGTACTTTTATACGCCGACGCTGGCATTCATAAAGTGCCCCGCAGGCCAGTTCATCCGACACGCACACCAGTGCATCCAGCTCTGGCCACGCCAGCAGGAACTCCGGCAGTTGCGCCGCACCCGTGGAAAAACTCGGTGGCATGGCGGCGTTAATCACCCGGTTTGGTGACATATGGTGGCGAAGCATCGCTTTGTACCAGCCCTGTAAATGCTGCTGGAAAATCCACTGCTCCTGGTTAGCGCACAGCAGGCCAATATTCTGGTAGCCGCGCTTAATAACCATCTCCGTCAGTTCGTACATCGCCGCGACGTTATCAATCCCGATATTCATATCAATAGGATCGGCGCGCATGGCCCCCATCTCCATGACCGGAATGGAGGCGTTTTTCAGCCAGTGGCGGACAGTATCGGAGTGTTCAACACTGAGCAAAATCGCAGCGGCAATGTTCGACGCCAGCAGCGTCTCCAGCAATTTTTCTTCCTGCTCGAGTCGATGCTGTGATTCGGCCAGCATGATCTGGTAGCCGGCAGGCTGCAGCACCTGCTGAAGCCCGGCGAACATCTCCGAGCAACCGGATTCGGAGAGATTAGGAACGACCATCGCAATCGTCCATGACGATGCCGAGGCCAGCGCGCTGGCAGCGAGATTAGGCATGTAACCCAATTCCTGTACAGCGGCTTCTATTTTTTCTCGCAGTTTATCGGAAACCTGTTCAGGCGTGCGGAGTGCACGGGACACGGTCATCGTGCCCACCCCGGCAAGCTGTGCGACATCGGCGAGTGTCACTTTACCGGTACTGCGCCGTTTTCGGGTTAGAGACATACACCTTCCTGCTGACCAGACGCGTTTTTATTATCATCCTTCGTTTCACGTGAAACGCAGTATACGCCTTAAATCCCTTTTTTTGCTGTGAATTCACACCATGATTACAATTTGATAGCGCTATCACACTTCTGAATGTTAGCGATTGGTAGCGCTATCTTTGTGATCCCGATCGCAGTCAATATGGGATGTGTTGAATAAAGTTTGCTCATCTTTTGCATTGTGGCGGGACGGAGAAATGCTGAAAAAGTGGATATATGATACAACCATCACGCTGCAGGAGAGCGTGGAAAGCTGGCCGCAGGCGCTGGAAATATGCGCGAAACCGTTGCTGGATCTGCAGGTGATTGGCCCGGAATACGTGACGGCCATCATTGAGCAGCATCATGCACTAGGACCTTATTATGTGCTGGCACCAGGGCTGGCCATGCCGCATGCGCGGCCGGAAGAGGGGGCCAAAGGATTAGGCCTCTCATTATTAAAACTGAAAAAGGGAGTCTCTTTTGGTGCCGGCGAGTTCGATCCCGTGGATGTTATTATTATGCTCGCGGCGCCGGATAAACACAGTCACATCGACATGATCTCTGCCCTCGCTGAATTATTTTCCAGTGACGACGATATGGCTGAATTGCATCAGGCGAATACCCTGGAGGACATTAAAACGATTATTGACCGCTTCTGATTTAATTCTCTCATCCGATTTATCACAACATTACGTTTAGCGTGATGGGGCGTGCTCTACTCAAAAAAAGGGGACAACAATGAAAATTATGGCTATTTGCGGTTCAGGCCTGGGCAGTAGTTTTATGGTCGAAATGAATATTAAAAAGGTGCTCAAGAAGCTGGCCATTGACGCCGACGTTGAACACGCCGATCTCTCCTCGGCAACGCCGGGTGCCGCCGATCTTTTCGTGATGGCGAAGGACATTGCCGCCAGTGCCAGCGTGCCGGAAAGCCAGCTGGTGGTGATCAACAACATCATTGATATCAACGAACTCGAAGCGCAGCTCCGCGCCTGGTTCGACAGACAATAATCCTGATAAGGCGAGGTGGATATGTTTATCCTTGAAACGCTGAATTTCGTTGTTGATATATTAAAAGTCCCGTCGGTGCTGGTGGGCTTAATAGCCTTAATTGGCCTGGTCGCTCAAAAGAAATCTTTTTCTGATGTGGTGAAAGGGACCATTAAAACCATACTCGGTTTTATTGTACTTGGCGGCGGGGCCACGGTGCTGGTTGGGTCATTAAATCCGTTAGGCGGAATGTTTGAACACGCCTTTAATATTCAGGGCATTATTCCCAATAACGAGGCAATTGTTTCCATTGCGCTGGAGAAATACGGTGCCTCTACCGCGCTGATTATGGCATTCGGTATGGTGGCAAATATCATTGTCGCCCGCTTTACGCGTCTGAAGTATATCTTCCTGACCGGGCATCACACCTTCTACATGGCATGCATGATTGGGGTCATCCTCACCGTGGCGGGTTTTGAGGGCGTTGGCCTGGTGTTTACCGGGTCGCTGATCCTCGGTCTGGTGATGGCCTTCTTCCCGGCGCTGGCGCAGCGTTACATGAAGCGCATTACCGGCAACGATGACATTGCTTTTGGTCACTTCGGTACCTTGGGCTATGTTCTCTCCGGCTGGATTGGCAGCAAGTTCGGCAAAGGCTCTCGCTCGACTGAAGAGATGAACCTGCCGAAGAACCTGAGCTTCCTGCGCGACAGCTCTATCTCCATCTCGCTGACCATGATGATCATCTACCTGATCATGGCGGTGAGCGCCGGGCGTGACTACGTTGAGGCGACCTTTAGCGGCGGTCAGAACTACCTGGTCTATGCCATCATCATGGCCATCACGTTCGCCGCGGGGGTGTTCATCATCCTGCAGGGTGTGCGCCTGATTCTGGCGGAAATCGTCCCGGCCTTTACCGGCTTTTCTGAAAAACTGGTGCCGAATGCACGTCCGGCTCTGGACTGCCCGGTTGTCTATCCGTATGCGCCAAATGCGGTGCTGATTGGCTTCCTGTTCAGCTTCCTTGGCGGGCTGGTGGGTCTGTTTATCTGTGGGCAGTTCAGCTGGGTGCTGATTCTGCCTGGTGTGGTGCCGCACTTCTTCACCGGCGCCACCGCGGGCGTGTTTGGTAACGCCACCGGGGGGCGTCGTGGAGCGATGATTGGTGCGTTTGCCAACGGCCTGCTGATCACCTTCCTGCCGGTTCTGCTGCTGCCGGTGCTGGGGGCAATTGGATTTGCCAATACCACGTTCTCGGACGCTGACTTTGGCGCTGTCGGGATCGTGCTGGGTAACCTGGCGCGCTTCCTGTCGCCGCTTGCCATCACCGGCCTTGTTGTGGCGTTGTTCGCACTGCTGGTGGCGTACAACGTGTTCGCTAAAAACAAATCTGCGGGCGATAACGCGCAGGAAAACACCGGAGCCAAATCATGAATGAGAATGAGATAACCCATCTGGCGCGTCAGATCCGCCTTGAAACGCTGAAAATGCTGACCCAGCTGGGCTTTGGTCACTACGGCGGCAGTATGTCGGTTGTTGAAACCCTGGCCGTGTTGTACGGCGCAGTGATGAAAATTGACCCAGCCGACCCGGACTGGCCAGAGCGTGACTACTTTGTCTTGTCAAAAGGACATGCTGGTCCGGCGCTGTACAGCACCCTGGCGATCAAAGGCTATTTCCCGATGGAAGAGCTGAGCACGCTGAACCAGAACGGTACGCGTCTGCCGAGCCATCCGGACCGGCTAAAAACGCGCGGCGTGGATGCCACCACCGGCTCGCTGGGGCAGGGGATTTCCATCGCCGGTGGAATGGCACTGTCGCATAAGCTGGCGGGACGCCCCAACCGGGTTTTCTGTATCGTCGGCGACGGCGAGCTGAACGAAGGGCAGTGCTGGGAAGCGTTCCAGTTTATTGCACACCATCGCCTGAATAACCTGACGGTATTCGTTGACTGGAACAAACAACAGCTTGATGGCGAACTCGACGACATTATCTGTGCGTTCGATCTGGAAGGAAAATTCCGTGCCTTCGGGTTTGACGTGGTGACGGTGAAAGGAGATGACATTCCGGCACTGCTGGAGGTGACATCGCTGGTTCCGGCGGCGGATGCTCGCCCGCTGGTGGTGATCCTCGACAGTATCAAAGGGCAGGGCGTGCCGTATCTGGAGCAACTGAGTAACTCGCACCATCTGCGATTAACCGCCGAGAGCAAGGCGGCCCTCAACGAGACGATTCGCCAACTGGAGGCTTCACATGATTAAGGTTGCACCTGCAGGTCAGAAAGACGCCGTCGAGATGCGTAAAGTCTACGCGGGGTTTGTGGCACAGCAGATTGAAGCCGGGAGCGACATTATCGCCCTCGAGGCGGATCTGATGAGCTCAATGGCGATGGATGGCGTGGCACGTGATTATCCGCAGCATGTGATTAACTGCGGCATCATGGAAGCTAACGTTATGGGGACGGCGGCGGGGCTGTCGCTGACCGGACGCAAGCCGTTCGTGCATACCTTTACCGCCTTCGCCAGCCGTCGCTGTTTCGACCAGCTGTTTATGTCCCTGGACTACCAGCGTAACAATGTGAAGGTCATTGCTTCAGATGCCGGCGTGACGGCCTGTCATAACGGCGGCACGCATATGTCGTTTGAAGATATGGGCATCGTGCGGGGGCTGGCCCATTCGGTGGTGCTGGAGGTAACGGATGCGGTGATGTTTGAAGATGTACTGCGCCAGCTTATTGACCTCGAAGGTTTCTACTGGGTGCGTACCATCCGTAAGCAGGCCCCGAGCGTGTATGCGCCGGGTTCGACATTTACGCTTGGCAAGGGCAACGTACTGCGCGAAGGCAGTGACATCACCCTGATTGCTAACGGCATTATGGTGGCGGAAGCGCTTGAAGCGGCGCGTCAGCTCGAACAGGAGGGCGTCAGCGCCGCGGTGATCGACATGTTTACCCTTAAGCCGATTGACCGGATGCTGGTGAAAAACTACGCCGAGAAAACCGGACGTATCGTGACCTGCGAAAACCACAGCATTCATAACGGGCTGGGATCGGCAGTGGCGGAAGTGCTGGTGGAAACCTGTCCGGTGCCGATGCGTCGGGTGGGCGTGAAGGAGCGTTACGGCCAGGTGGGGACACAGGACTTCCTGCAGAAGGAGTATGGCCTGACGGCACACGACATTGTGTCGGCGGCGAGGGAGTTGTTGTAAATAAAAAAGGCGACCCTCGGGTCGCCTTTTTAGTCAGTAACGTATTACTGCTGTTGTGAAGACTGGATCGCGGTCAGAGCGATGGTGTAGACGATATCGTCAACCAGCGCGCCACGGGACAGGTCGTTCACAGGTTTGCGCATACCCTGCAGCATTGGCCCGATGGAGATCAGGTCTGCAGAACGCTGTACCGCTTTGTAGGTGGTGTTACCGGTGTTCAGATCCGGGAAGATGAACACGGTAGCGCGACCCGCAACCGGTGAGTTCGGTGCTTTGGATTTCGCAACGTCAGCCATAACCGCGGCATCATACTGCAGCGGACCGTCGATCATCAGGTCAGGACGTTTTTCCTGCGCCAGACGCGTCGCTTCACGGACTTTCTCTACATCGCTACCTGCACCAGAAGTACCGGTGGAGTAGGAGAGCATTGCCACGCGAGGTTCAATACCGAAGGCAATCGCGGAATCGGCAGACTGAATAGCAATCTCAGCCAGCTGCTCTGCAGTTGGATCCGGGTTGATCGCACAGTCACCGTAAACGTAAACCTGTTCAGGCAGCAGCATGAAGAACACGGAAGACACCAGAGAACTGCCTGGCGCCGTTTTGATCAGCTGCAGCGGTGGACGGATGGTGTTCGCTGTGGTGTGAACCGCACCGGAAACCAGACCGTCAACTTCGTCCTGCTCCAGCATCAGCGTGCCCAGCACAACGTTGTCTTCAAGCTGCTCACGCGCTACGGCTTCGGTCATGCCCTTGCTCTTACGCAGCTCAACCAGGCGCGCAACATAGCTTTCGCGAACCACTTCCGGGTCGACGATTTCAATACCTGCACCCAGCTCAACGCCCTGAGAGGCAGCAACGCGGTTAATTTCATCCGGGTTACCCAGCAGCACACAGGTCGCGATGCCGCGCTCTGCACAGATGGCAGCCGCTTTAACGGTACGTGGTTCGTCGCCTTCTGGCAGAACAACACGTTTGCCCGCTTTACGCGCCAGCTCGGTCAGCTGGTAACGGAAGGCCGGAGGAGACAGACGACGGCTGCGCTCGGAGGTCGCCGTCAGGGATTCAATCCAGTCTGCGTTGATGTAGCCCGCAACGTATTCCTGCACTTTCTCGATACGCTCATGGTCATCAACCGGCACTTCCAGGTTGAAGCTCTGCAGGCTCAGAGAGGTCTGCCAGGTGTTGGTGTTCACCATAAAGACTGGCAGGCCAGTGGCGAACGCACGCTCGCACAGCTTGCTTACGCGTGGATCCATCTCGTAAGCACCGGTCAGCAGAATGGCACCGATTTCCACACCGTTCATCGCGGCCAGGCACGCAGCAACCAGCACGTCAGGACGGTCAGCGGAGGTCACGAGCAGAGAGCCTGCGCGGAAGTGTTCCAGCATGTGCGGAATGCTACGCGCACAGAAGGTCACAGACTTCACGCGGCGGGTATTGATGTCGCCTTCGTTAATCACGGTAGCGTTCAGGTGACGCGCCATGTCGATTGCACGGGTAGCAATCAGGTCGAAGCTCCATGGCACCACGCCCAGTACTGGCAGCGGGCTGGAATCCTGCAGAGTCGCCGGATCAACTTTAACCACTTTCGCTTTAGAAGAGTCATCGAAGATTTCGGACAGGTCAGGACGGGTACGACCTTGCTCATCAACCGGTGCGTTCAGTTTGTTAACGATAACGCCAGTGATGTTGGTATTTTTCGCGCCGCCAAAGCTGCTGCGGGTCAGTTCGATACGCTCTTTCAGCTGTTCCTGGTTATCGGTACCCTGGGACATGACGAACACGATTTCCGCATTCAGCGTTTTCGCGATTTCGAAGTTCAGAGACTGAGCGAACTGGTGTTTGCGGGTCGGGACCAGGCCTTCAACCAGCACCACTTCCGCATCTTGCGTGTTAGCGTGGTAGTTGGCGATGATCTCTTCCATCAGCACGTCTTTCTGATTGCTGGAGAGCAGAGATTCAACGTGGCTCATCTTCAGCGGTTCAGCCGCTGGCAGATTGGAGTTCTTACGCACGATGGTGGTGGTCTGGTCTGGCGCATCGCCACCGGCACGAGGCTGGGCGATAGGCTTAAAGACGCTCAGACGAACGCCTTTGCGTTCCATAGCACGGATAACGCCAAGGCTGACGCTGGTCAGACCGACGCTGGTTCCGGTAGGGATCAGCATAATAGTACGGGACACGGTTTATCCTCTTTCGTTACCGCCGACAGGGGGCGGGCTACAAAACAGCACCGCCAGCATTGCTGGCGGTGTGGAATCAGGCAGTCAGGCGGTGCGCGTCTTGCGCGATGACCAGCTCTTCGTTAGTTGGGATAACGATAGCCGGACGGGTGCCTTCTTTGTTGATGAAGCCAGACTTGCCGAAGCGGGCAGCCAGGTTACGCTCGTGGTCAACTTCGAAGCCCAGAACGCCCAGTTTACCCAGGGACAGTTCACGAACCATTGCCGCGTTCTCACCGATACCACCGGTGAAGATAACCGCGTCCAGACGACCGTCCATCAGCGCAGTGTAAGAGCCGATGTACTTCGCCAGACGGTGGCAGTAAACGTCCATTGCACGTTTAGCGTCTGCTTTTTCTGCGTAGTTGTCTTCAACATAACGGCAGTCGCTGGTGACTTCGGTCAGACCCAGCAGGCCAGACTCTTTGGTCAGCATTTTGTTGATCTGATCAACGCTCATGCCCAGGGTGTCGTGCAGGTGGAAGATGATCGCCGGGTCGATGTCACCGGAACGGGTACCCATCACCAGACCTTCCAGCGGGGTCAGACCCATGGATGTATCAACACATTTACCGTTGCGGATGGCAGAAACAGAACCACCGTTGCCCAGGTGGCAGGTGATGATGTTAACTTCTTCAACCGGCTTATTCAGCACTTTAGCGGCTTCCTGAGTCACATAGAAGTGGCTGGTGCCGTGCGCGCCGTAGCGACGAACGCCGTGCTCTTTGTAGAGGCTGTACGGCAGGGCATAGAGGTAAGATTCTTCCGGCATGGTCTGGTGGAACGCAGTGTCGAACACAGCCACGTTTTTGTCTTTCAGCTGCGGGAAGGATTTCAGCGCTTCAGCGATACCGATCAGGTGAGCTGGGTTGTGCAGCGGTGCGAAAGAGGCAGAGTCTTTAATGCCCTGGATAACCGTTTCGTCGATAACGACGGAACTGGTGTATTTTTCGCCGCCGTGGACGATACGGTGACCAATCGCAGTCAGCTGAGCAGACAGTTCTGGTTTTTGTGCCAGAATAGTGTTAACGATAAAGTTCAGCGCTTCACTGTGAGCGGCGCCTGCACCTAAAGCCGCTTCCTGTTTGCTGCCGTCCATCTTCCACTTGATACGTGCTTCAGGCAGATGGAAACATTCGGCCAAACCAGAGAGGTATTCGTCACCGTTGAGCGCATCGATGATGGCGAATTTCAGTGAGGAGCTACCGCAGTTCAGAACCAGTACTAACTTACTCGACATGGAAGTACCTATTATTGATACGTGGCTAAAAAAACGTCAGGGAGTCTAAAAGCGTAACGCATAATGACTCAGACATTTATGATTAACATCATGCCAAACGAACATTGTGGCATGATGGAAGAAATACATATGATTTTATGCCATTTTGAACATTTTTCAGCCAATGGCATAATATGCGATAATTTGACGAGTTAATGGTTCTCGTCTAAGGGCCTATCAGGCTGGCACAGAATACCCGATACGGGGTGCTGATGACAAAATATTTTGAACGTTGTCATAGCCTGTTGTGGTTTTGCACGAAAATTTTAATTTTTATATGTGAAGTTGAGGTACAGCCATGTCGACACCAGAGAACCCGTCCGTGAATTTTTTCAGTCTGTTTCGTCGGGGACAGCATTACGCAAAGACGTGGCCAATGGAAAAGCGCCTTGCGCCCATGTTTATTGAGAACCGCACGATCCGCGCCACGCGCTATGCGATTCGCTTTATGCCACCTGTCGCCATCTTTACGCTCTGCTGGCAAATCGCGCTGGGCGGGCAGCTTGGCCCGGCCGTTGCGACGGCACTTTTCGCGTTAAGTCTGCCGATGCAGGGTCTGTGGTGGTTAGGTAAACGTTCTATCACGCCACTCCCGCCTTCTATTTTACACTGGTTTTATGAAGTTCGCGGGAAACTGGAGGAAGCCGGGCAGGCGCTTGCCCCGGTCGAAGGCAAGCCCGATTACCAGGCGCTTGCTGACACGCTCAAGCGCGCTTTTAAGCAACTCGACAAAACATTCCTCGATGACTTGTGATTGATCATCGAAACGACGAATAAAAGAAGGCACAGTAACTCACCGTTACCGTGTCTTTTTTTTACAGTGCAATGCGCTACAGGAGTCGAAAGATGGAAATGACCCATGCTCAACGTCTGATTTTGTCCAACCAGTACAAAATGATGACTATGCTTGATCCCGATAACGCTGAGCGCTACAGCCGCCTGCAGACAATCGTCGAACGTGGCTTTGGTTTGCAGATGCGTGAACTGGACCGTGAGTTTGGTGAGATGAAAGAAGAAACCTGCCGCACCGTGATCGACATTATGGAGATGTATCACGCCCTGCATGTTTCCTGGACCAATCTCAAAGATCAGCAGTCCATTGACGAACGTCGCGTCACCTTCCTGGGCTTTGATGCCGCAACGGAAGCGCGTTATCTGAGCTATGTGCGTTTTATGGTGAACACGGAAGGGCGCTATACCCATTTTGACGCGGGCACACACGGCTTCAATGCGCAGACCCCTATGTGGGAAAAATATCAGCGCATGCTGAGCGTCTGGCACGCCTGCCCGCGCCAGTACCATTTAAGTAACAATGAGATTCAACAAATTATTAATGCCTGACGGAGGTGCTTGTGCAGTGTAGAGGTTTTCTGTTTGATTTGGACGGTACGCTGGTGGATTCGCTGCCGGTTGTGGAGCGTTCATGGTGCCATTGGGCGGACAGACATGGCATTGACCATCAGGAAGTACTGAATTTTATCCATGGCAAACAGGCCATAACCTCATTGCGGCACTTCTTAGCAGGACGTTCTGAGGAAGAGATTCAGGCGGAGTTCAGCTATCTTGAGCACATTGAAGCCACCGACACGGATGGCATCACAGCGCTGCCGGGGGCGCTTGAACTGCTTGAACATCTGAACGAAGCCCAAATCCCGTGGGCGATCGTCACCTCCGGCTCGGTGCCCGTTGCCCATGCCCGCCACAAGGCCGCAGGGTTACCGACGCCCGAAGTGTTTATCACGGCAGAGCGCGTGAAGCGCGGCAAGCCTGAACCGGATGCCTTTTTACTCGGTGCCGAACTGCTTGGCCTGGCACCAGCCGATTGTGTGGTGGTGGAGGATGCGGCAGCAGGCGTCCTGGCGGGGTTGAACGCCGGAAGCCACGTCATCGCCGTTAATGTTCCGGCGGGTTCACCCCGCCTGAACGAGGCGGATCTGGTGCTTAACACGCTGACGGCGATTAACGTTGCGAAGGCACCGGACGGAGTTGTAACCGTCTCGCTTAAAATGTAATCCCATGATATAGCCCCACATTGTTGGGGCTTTTTTATGGCAAAATTTTGTCTCCTCCACTGACAAGGATATGTTGTGAACGGTGAACTGATTTGGGTCCTGAGCCTGCTTTTAATCGCCATCCTTCTCTTTGCCTCAGGCAAGGTGCGCATGGATGCCATCGCCTTGTTTGTCATCGTTGCCTTTGTGCTGAGCGGTACGCTCACGCTTCCGGAGGCTTTCTCCGGATTTAGTGATCCCAACGTTATCCTGATTGCCGCCCTGTTTATTATTGGCGACGGACTGGTGCGCACCGGCGTGGCGACCATTATGGGGTCGTGGCTGGTCAAGGTGGCCGGCAACAGCGAAACCAAAATGTTGATCTACCTGATGCTGACGGTTGCCGGGCTGGGGGCGTTTATGAGCTCCACGGGCGTCGTCGCCATCTTTATCCCGGTGGTGCTGAGCGTCTCCATGCGGATGCAAACCTCGCCGTCGCGCCTGATGATGCCTCTGAGCTTTGCCGGTCTTATCAGCGGGATGATGACGCTGGTGGCGACCCCGCCGAACCTGGTCGTCAACAGTGAGCTAATCCGCGAAGGGTTTGAAGGCTTTAGCTTTTTCAGTGTGACCCCACTTGGACTGGTGATTCTGGTGCTGGGCGTGGTCTACATGCTGTTAACCCGTTTTGCCCTGAAGGGGGAAAAACAGGATAAAAGCAAAGACGGCTGGAAACGACGGACCTTCCGCGATCTGATCAAAGAGTACCGTCTGACCGGGCGGGCGCGCCGTCTGGCTATCCGCCCCGGCTCGCCCCTCATTGGCCAGCGTCTTGACGACCTGAAGCTGCGCGAGCGCTATGGCGCGAACGTGATCGGCGTAGAGCGCTGGCGTCGTTTTCGGCGGGTGATTGTTAACGTCAACGGGGTGTCGGAATTCCGTGCACGCGACGTTTTGCTGATTGATATGTCCACCGCCGATGTCGATTTGCGCGAGTTTTGCAGTGAACAGTTGCTGGAACCCATGGTGCTACGTGGGGAGTATTTCTCAGACCAGGCGCTGGATGTCGGCATGGCCGAAGTGTCGCTGATCCCGGAATCAGAATTACTGGGTAAAACCGTGCGCGAAATCGGCTTCAGGACCCGCTATGGGCTAAACGTGGTGGGCTTAAAGCGTGATGGCGTGGCGATGGAAGGGGCGGTAGTGGATGAGCCTATCCTGCTCGGTGATATCTTCCTGGTCGTCGGCAACTGGAAACTGATCGGTCAGCTCGGGCAGAAAGGCCGCGACTTTGTGGTACTTAATATGCCGGTTGAAGAGAGCGATGCTTCTCCGGCGCACAGCCAGGCACCGCATGCGATTTTTTGCCTGGTGTTGATGGTCGCACTGATGCTGACTGACGAAATTCCAAACCCCATTGCGGCCATTATCGCCTGTCTTCTGATGGGGAAATTCCGCTGTATTGATGCCGAAAGCGCCTACAAAGCCATTCACTGGCCGAGCATCATTCTGATTGTCGGGATGATGCCCTTTGCCCTGGCGTTACAAAAAACCGGTGGGGTGGATTTGATCGTCAAGGGACTCATGGACGCAGGCGGTGGATACGGGCCTTACATGATGCTGGTCTGCCTGTTTATCATGTGCGCCACGATAGGCCTGTTTATCTCCAATACGGCCACGGCCGTCCTGATGGCACCCATTGCACTGGCGATGGCGAAATCAATGGGGGTTTCGCCGTACCCGTTTGCCATGATCGTCGCTATGGCGGCATCTGCAGCGTTTATGACTCCGGTCTCGTCACCGGTCAATACGCTGGTGCTTGGCCCGGGAAATTACAAATTCAGTGATTTTGTGAAGATAGGCGTGCCCTTCACCGTGCTGGTGATGGTGGTGTGCGTGATACTGATTCCCGTGCTGTTCCCGTTTTAAACCCTGATGCCGGGTAGCGATGTCGCGACCCGGCATACCGTCAGAGAGGGGAGTCCTGACTGATCTCGTCCAGCGACAAATGGAAGCTCGGCACAAACACCTGCATAAAATAATCCATCTCTTCGCTGCGGCGTGATTCCAGCGTTTTTTCCAGACGCGTTTTCGCCAGCAGAAATTCGTTATTCCCCGCGGACAGCTCTTCCAGACATTTCAGGTAAGCGCATAGCGCATCCGCCTGCTTAACCAGCAATTTTTCCTCTTCCGTGTACTGATGCTCATCAATCAGCGGCTCAAAAATATCGCGCAGCTCGTCCGGCACCATGTCGATCAGTTTCTGCTGAGCAATCTTCTCAATGGCCTTATATTCCTGGGCTATCTGCGAGTTGAAATATTTCACGGGTGTCGGTAAATCCCCGGTCAGCACTTCCGAGGCATCGTGATACATCGCCAGCAGGGCAATACGTTCAGCGTTAACCTGCCCATTGAATTTCCGGTTTTTAATGGCAGCCAGAGCGTGAGCGACCATCGCAACCTGCAGACTGTGCTCCGACACATTCTCGGTGCGGACATTGCGCATCAGCGGCCAGCGGTTGATCAGTTTAAGGCGGGAGAGGTGGGCAAAGAAATGACTCTGACTCATAGGTTACCTTTTGTCTTCACTGCGACAGACTTCATTGTGCGGGGAGGGGAGGCAAGATGCAAATCAGGCTACCGAAGTAGCCTGATTTTAAGATTACTGGTGGTAACCTGAGAGGAAACGTCCAAAGCGGCTGATGGCCATCTCGAGGTCATCTTCACGCGGCAGGGTAACGATACGCACGTGATCCGGCCACGGCCAGTTAAAGGCGGTACCCTGAACCAGCAGCACTTTTTCCTGCAGCAGGAAATCGAGCACCATCTTCTGGTCGTCATGAATATTAAAGCGTTTCGCGTCGATTTTCGGGAACATGTAGAGCGCGCCGTTCGGCTTCACGCAGGAGACGCCTGGAATATCGTTGATAAGCTCCCACGCGCGGTTACGCTGCTCATATAAACGCCCGCCTGGCACGATAAACTCGCTGATGCTCTGATAGCCGCCGAGTGCGGTCTGGATAGCATGCTGCGCCGGCACGTTGGCACATAAACGCATAGAGGCGAGCATTTCCAGCCCTTCAATATAGCCTTTCGCATGTTTTTTCGGGCCGTTTAAGACCATCCAGCCCTGACGGAAACCGGCCACTCGGTAGGTTTTAGACAGGCCGTTAAAAGTCACGGTCAGCAGGTCCGGAGCCAGTGCGGCGATAGAGTGGTGCTGCGCCGCGTCATACAGGATCTTGTCGTAAATTTCGTCGGCAAAGATGATCAGGTTGTGCTGGCGGGCGATCTCCACGATCTCCAATAGCAGCTCTTTTGAGTAGACCGCGCCCGTTGGGTTGTTCGGGTTAATAATGACGATGCCGCGCGTGCGTGGGGTAATTTTCGCGCGAATATCATCGAGATCCGGGAACCAGTCAGAGGACTCATCGCAAAGATAGTGCACGGCTTTACCGCTGGACAGGGATACGGCCGCCGTCCACAGCGGATAATCCGGCGCGGGAACCAGCATTTCGTCGCCGCTGTTCAGCAGCGCCTGCATGGCCTGCACGATCAGCTCAGAGACGCCGTTGCCGATATAGATATCTTCAACGGTAACATCACGCATATCGCGCGCCTGGTAGTGCTGCATGATGGCTTTTCGTGCGGAGTAAAGTCCTTTTGAATCACAATAGCCTTGCGCAGTAGGCAGGTTGCGGATCACATCAACCAGAATTTCATCCGGCGCTTCAAAACCAAATGGCGCAGGGTTACCAATGTTGAGTTTCAGAACCTTATTGCCTTCTTCTTCAAGGCGTTTAGCCTCTTTCAGAACCGGGCCACGGATGTCGTAACAGACGTTATCTAGCTTGCTGGATTTTTCGATAGGGGACATGAACCTTTAACCTTTTCGCGATTGTTGCCACTCCCTGCCGTGGAAGTCAGCACGGAATAATGTACTCCCCCCTCGCTTCGTTTTGAAGGGCGGGCAGGAGAAGATTTTGTGGAGTGAATGAAAATGGAGTGAATCTTTTTCGCTATCAACGAACAATTTGACTGACGTAAAGTAAGGTTAATGGTTTGATAATAGGTTTATTGTGCTGTTAAAGAATATAAAAGTTGTATATTGTGCTGATAAAAATAAATAATATCCGCAACCTGCGTGGCAGTTACGCTGAGTGACCTTTCGTAAAACCTGAATGCTTCATTACGTGGCGTTGTAATAGTGTGCATTGGCTAAAAGTTACTCATGTGAAATTAATGTTAAGTGTTATTAATGAATGGCCTTAATCTAAATTAAAATTTATTTATTATTAACCGACAAAATGCAACTTTAGTTAATTTTAATAAAATTAGTTGAGAAGCTTAACAACCCTCATAAATCCGCAATATTGCAATAAGACTTATAAATAAAGTGGATTTGGGTTAAGATGTCTTTCAGGAAAGCTGGGCACAGATACATATGTTTTGTATTTGTGGAACAGGTTTTCTGAATTAATTGATTGTTATTGTTAGAGTTATCTCTGGCCGGAATGGGTTAAACATCTCCTGCTACGTTGACAGCACTGCGAGAAAGATGGCAGAAAGGGTGTATCACCCTTAATGGAATTTACATAAACCTGCAAACATCTAAATATCCTGAACGTTTAAGAGAATAAAAATAACGTCATGAAACGTGCTTTCTGACTGTTGATATTAAAACAGCACAATAACTATCTGTCAGGCAGTCTGCCGGGCCGGGATGCGAGGGAAAACCTTCAGAGGGAATTGCTTAACTGTTACACACACAGCTTCAACCCGGGCAGCTCCGCACGAGCAACCTGAAAGTGAAAAGATATGATAAATGCAAATCGTCCGATAATGAATCTCGACCTCGATCTGCTGAGAACGTTTGTTGCGGTCGCCGATCTCAACACTTTTGCAGCTGCTGCTGCCGCCGTTTGCCGAACCCAGTCCGCCGTTAGCCAGCAAATGCAACGACTGGAACAACTGGTTGGTAAAGAGCTCTTTGCCCGTCACGGGCGTAATAAGCTCTTAACGGAACACGGTATTCAGCTTCTGGGTTATGCCAGGAAAATACTTCGCTTTAATGACGAAGCATGTATGTCATTAATGTATAGCAACCTGCAAGGGGTGCTAACGTTAGGTGCGTCTGATGAGTCAGCAGACACAATATTGCCATTTCTTCTCAATCGAATTAGTTCGGTTTATCCGAAGCTTGCGCTGGACGTTAGCGTAAAACGAAATGCTTTTATGATTGAGATGCTAAATGAGAATAAGGTCGATCTGGTGGTGACCACGCACCGTCCAGGGCAATTTAATTGCCTGACGTTGCGCACGTCTCCGACCCATTGGTATTGTGCCGCTGAATATGTGCTGCAAAAAGGTGAGCCAATTCCATTGGTATTACTGGATGATCCGAGTCCGTTCCGCGATATGGTGCTGGCGGCGCTCAATGAGGCCAATATTCCATGGCGTCTGGCTTATGTGGCTTCCACATTGCCAGCGGTACGTGCTGCCGTGAAAGCGGGGCTTGGGGTAACGGCCCGTCCGGTAGAAATGATGAGCCCGGATCTGCGCGTACTGGGTAAATCAGATGGTCTTCCTGCTTTGCCTGATACGGAGTATCTGCTCTGCCACAATACGTCCAGCAATAACGAACTGGCGAAAGTCGTGTTCGAGGCGATGGAAAACTACCATAATCCATGGCAGTTCGAACATGTTACCTCCGAAGGGGGGGATGATTCCCTGATCGTTGAAGGGGACTTTGAGTGATCGACAGCTCAAAATTCTGGTAACAATTTGTAAATGTAAAAAAAAGCCACTCACGCGATTTTCGCCTGCAGTGGCTTTTTTTTGGCAGTAATAACCGTGATCACCACGTGGATTTTCAGGATAGTCGCTATTTATCAGTAAGATAAATGCTTTTGTTCAAATGTTGTGCATTTCCCGTTCAGTCTCCCTCCAGCTCGCCCCGATGTTAATAAAACAGGAAATATGTTGCTGGTTTTTTGGGTGAATTAACAAAAGCGTGTCTCAGATCAAGAAAATACTCCTCTTTGGGGGGAGGAATCGTTGGCAAATCCTGTCAAAATAGGAGGGTTATTTTTTTTACTTCCAAAACGGACACGATTCAACAACATGCATTTGACGTAAACTCAGGTACCCACCAGGGTTAAAGGGCACCAAATGTTAATGAGAATCGCTCGATGTAATTTAATGTGAAGAAACCTTTGTTAAAGTTGACAAAAGGTTATAGAAAGGAGTAAAAAACCCCATCATTTTGCTGTCTACGTCTCATTTCTGACAGTTAGTGTAAGGTTTTTCGTTCCTCCCCATGAATCGATGTGATGCCCATCTGCCAGCAAGAGCAGTGTCGTAGGTATCACTTTTGATGAGTAAGCAATGAGTATGTCAACATCCACAGAAGTCATCGCTCATCACTGGGCATTCGCAATCTTTCTTATTGTAGCCATTGGCCTGTGCTGCCTGATGTTAGTCGGCGGCTGGTTCCTGGGCGGTCGCGCCCGTGCAAGGCACAAGAACACACCTTTCGAATCAGGTATTGATTCAGTAGGTTCCGCTCGCTTACGCCTGTCTGCCAAGTTTTATCTGGTAGCCATGTTCTTCGTCATCTTTGACGTGGAAGCGCTTTACCTTTTCGCATGGTCAACTTCCATCCGCGAAAGTGGTTGGGTGGGCTTTGTCGAGGCCGCAATTTTCATTTTAGTGTTACTGGCCGGTCTGGTTTATCTGGTGCGTATTGGCGCGCTTGACTGGACGCCTGCGCGTTCACGTCGTGAACACATCAACCCGGAAAACAGTATCTCTAATCGTCAGCAGTAACAGCGAGGCAATAAGATGGATTATACGCTCACCCGCATAGATCCTAACGGTGAGAATGACCGTTACCCCCTGCAAAAACAGGAGATCGTAACCGACCCCCTGGAGCAAGAAGTCAATAAAAGCGTGTACATGGGCAAACTCGAGCATGCCATGCACGATATGGTCAACTGGGGTCGTAAGAACTCCATCTGGCCTTACAACTTTGGCCTTTCTTGCTGCTACGTTGAAATGGTGACGTCATTCACTGCGGTGCATGACGTTGCGCGTTTTGGGGCAGAGGTACTGCGTGCTTCCCCACGTCAGGCTGACCTGATGGTGGTGGCAGGTACATGCTTTACCAAGATGGCACCTGTTATTCAGCGTCTGTATGACCAGATGCTGGAGCCAAAATGGGTTATTTCCATGGGCGCATGTGCAAACTCTGGCGGTATGTACGACATTTATTCCGTCGTACAGGGCGTAGATAAGTTTATTCCAGTGGATGTTTACATCCCGGGTTGTCCGCCGCGTCCGGAAGCTTACATGCAGGCGCTGATGCTGCTGCAGGAGTCTATCGGTAAAGAACGTCGTCCGCTCTCCTGGGTGGTTGGCGATCAGGGTGTTTACCGCGCCAATATGCAGTCTGAGCGCGAGCGTAAACGCGGCGAACGTATTGCAGTAACCAATCTGCGTACGCCTGACGAAATTTAATTTGCGCCTGTGGGCATGGAGTAAACCTTCGCATATCACTACTCAAATAGCGCGAAGCCACGCCCTACAGTCACCACGGACCATTTGCAATGGTGAACAATATGACCGACTTAACCGCGCAAGAAGCCGCCTGGCAAACACGGGATCATCTGGATGACCCTGTCATTGGCGAACTGCGCAACCGTTTTGGGCCGGATGCCTTTACTGTTCAGGCGACCCGCACCGGGGTACCCGTTGTTTGGGTGAAGCGTGAGCAATTACTGGAAGTGGTCGATTTCCTCAAGAAATTGCCAAAACCTTACGTCATGCTGTTTGACTTACACGGCATGGATGAACGTCTGCGTACGCACCGCCAGGGTCTCCCTGTTGCGGATTTTTCCGTTTTCTACCACCTGATCTCAATAGACCGTAATACGGATATCATGCTCAAGGTGGCATTGTCTGAAAACGACATGCATCTGCCGACGATCACTAAACTTTTCCCGAACGCTAACTGGTATGAGCGTGAAACCTGGGAAATGTTCGGGATGACCTTCGACGGCCACCCGCATCTGACGCGCATCATGATGCCGCAGACGTGGACCGGCCACCCGCTGCGTAAAGACTACCCGGCACGTGCAACTGAATTCGACCCGTTTGAGCTGACGAAAGCCAAGCAGGATCTGGAGATGGAAGCGCTGACCTTCAAGCCGGAAGACTGGGGCATGAAACGCGGGACGGAAAACGAGGACTTCATGTTCCTCAACCTCGGTCCAAACCACCCCTCTGCGCACGGTGCTTTCCGTATTATTCTTCAGCTTGATGGCGAAGAGATTGTCGACTGCGTACCGGACATCGGTTACCACCACCGTGGTGCTGAGAAGATGGGCGAGCGTCAGTCCTGGCACAGCTACATTCCGTATACTGACCGTATCGAGTACCTCGGCGGTTGCGTAAACGAAATGCCTTACGTGCTGGCCGTTGAAAAACTGGCAGGTATCACCGTACCGGATCGCGTTAACGTCATCCGCGTGATGCTCTCCGAACTGTTCCGTATTAACAGCCACCTGCTGTATATCTCCACGTTCATTCAGGACGTTGGCGCGATGACACCGGTCTTCTTTGCCTTTACCGATCGTCAGAAAATCTACGATCTGGTAGAAGCCATCACCGGTTTCCGTATGCACCCGGCCTGGTTCCGTATCGGCGGTGTGGCACACGATCTGCCGCGCGGCTGGGAGCGTCTGCTGCGTGAATTCCTCGACTGGATGCCAAAACGTCTGGCTTCTTACGAGAAAGCCGCACTGCGTAACACCATCCTGAAAGGCCGTTCCCAGGGCGTTGCAGCCTACGGTGCGAAAGAAGCGCTGGAGTGGGGTACGACAGGTGCGGGTCTGCGCGCAACCGGTATTGATTTCGACGTGCGTAAAGCCCGTCCTTACTCTGGCTATGAAAACTTCGACTTCGAAGTCCCGGTTGGCGGCGGTGTTTCCGACTGCTACACCCGCGTGATGCTGAAAGTTGAAGAGTTGCGCCAGAGTCTGCGCATCCTTGAGCAGTGCCTCAACAACATGCCGGAAGGCCCGTTCAAGGCGGATCACCCGCTGACGACGCCGCCGCCGAAAGAGCGCACGCTGCAACATATCGAAACCCTGATCACCCACTTCCTGCAGGTTTCCTGGGGTCCGGTCATGCCGGCGCAAGAATCCTTCCAGATGATTGAAGCGACCAAGGGTATTAACAGTTACTACCTGACCAGTGACGGCAGCACCATGAGCTACCGTACCCGCGTGCGTACACCAAGCTTTGCGCACCTGCAGCAGATCCCGTCCGCCATCCGCGGCAGTCTGGTCTCCGACCTGATTGTGTATCTGGGTAGTATCGATTTTGTTATGTCAGATGTGGACCGCTAATTATGCACGAGAATCAACAACCACAAACCGAGGCTTTTGAGCTGAGTGAAGCAGAACGTGCCGCTATTGAGCACGAGATGCACCACTACGAAGACCCGCGTGCGGCGTCCATTGAAGCGCTGAAAATCGTACAGAAACAGCGTGGTTGGGTGCCGGATGGGGCGATCTATGAGATCGCAAAAGTGCTGGGCATTCCGGCAAGTGACGTAGAAGGCGTAGCCACGTTCTACAGCCAGATCTTCCGTCAGCCGGTGGGTCGCCATGTGATCCGCTACTGTGACAGCGTGGTTTGTCACATTACCGGTTATCAGGGCATTCAGGCAGCGATTGAGAAAAAGCTCAATATCAAGCCAGGCCAGACCACGTTCGATGGCCGCTTTACGCTGCTGCCAACCTGCTGCCTGGGGAACTGCGACAAGGGGCCGACCATGATGATTGATGAGGATACTCACAGTTATCTGACGCCGGAAGCCATTCCTGACCTGCTGGAGCAGTACAAATGAAAACTGTAATTCGTACTGCTGAAACTCATCCACTGACCTGGCGTCTGCGTGATGACAAACAGCCGGTATGGCTCGACGAATACCAGAGCAAAAACGGCTATGCCGGTGCGCGTAAAGCCTTGGGCGGCATGGCGCCGGACGACATCGTCAGTGCGGTCAAAGACGCTGGCCTGAAAGGGCGCGGCGGCGCTGGCTTTTCCACCGGTTTGAAGTGGAGCCTGATGCCAAAAGACGAATCCATGAACATCCGTTACCTGCTGTGTAACGCTGATGAAATGGAGCCGGGCACCTATAAAGACCGCCTGCTGATGGAACAGCTGCCGCACCTGCTGGTGGAAGGCATGCTGATCTCCGCGTTCGCGCTGAAAGCGTACCGGGGTTACATTTTCCTGCGCGGTGAATACATCGAAGCGGCTGAAAACCTGCGTCGCGCGATTGCCGAAGCCACTGAAGCGGGCCTGTTGGGTAAAAACATCCTTGGCACCGGTTTTGACTTCGAGCTGTTCGTGCACACCGGGGCAGGGCGTTATATCTGTGGTGAAGAGACCGCACTGATTAACTCCCTGGAAGGCCGCCGTGCGAACCCACGTTCCAAGCCACCGTTCCCGGCAAGCTCTGGCGTCTGGGGTAAACCGACCTGTGTAAACAACGTTGAAACCCTGTGTAACGTCCCGGCAATCCTCGCCAATGGCGTGGAGTGGTATCAGGGCATCTCGAACAGTAAAGATGCCGGTACCAAGCTGATGGGCTTCTCCGGTCGCGTGAAGAACCCTGGCGTCTGGGAACTGCCGTTTGGCACCACCGCACGTGAAATTCTTGAAGACTACGCTGGCGGCATGCGTGATGGCCTGAAATTCAAAGCCTGGCAGCCAGGCGGTGCAGGGACAGACTTCCTGACCGAGGCCCATCTTGATCTGCCGATGGAATTCGAAAGCATTGGTAAAGCAGGCAGCCGTCTGGGTACGGCGCTGGCGATGGCCGTCGACCACGAGATCGGCATGGTATCGCTGGTGCGTAACCTCGAAGAGTTCTTTGCCCGCGAGTCCTGCGGCTGGTGTACACCGTGCCGTGATGGTCTGCCGTGGAGCGTGAAGATCCTGCGTGCTATCGAACGTGGTGAAGGCCAGCCTGGCGATATCGAGACACTTGAGCAACTGTGTCGATTCCTGGGCCCAGGGAAAACCTTCTGTGCCCACGCACCAGGCGCCGTTGAGCCACTGCAGAGCGCGATTAAATATTTCCGCGACGAATTCGAAGCAGGCATCAAGCAGCCGTTCAGCAATACCCATGCAATCAATGGGATTCAGCCGAACCTGCTGAAAGCGCGCTGGTAAAACAGAATTTTGATTAACGCTCAGTTACGACTGAGCCAACTGGAAGCATGCTAATGGCTACGATTCATGTAGACGGCAAAGAGTATGAGGTCAACGGGGCGGACAACCTGCTGGAAGCTTGTCTGTCGCTCGGCCTTGATATTCCGTATTTTTGCTGGCATCCGGCGCTGGGCAGCGTCGGTGCTTGCCGCCAGTGTGCGGTGAAGCAATATCAAAACGCGGAAGACACGCGTGGTCGCCTGGTGATGTCCTGTATGACGCCAGCCACCGAAGGCACTTTTATTTCGATTGATGACGAAGAAGCCAAACAGTTCCGTGAAAGCGTTGTGGAATGGTTGATGACCAACCACCCGCACGATTGCCCGGTCTGTGAAGAGGGCGGTAACTGCCACCTTCAGGATATGACCGTAATGACCGGTCACAGCTTCCGTCGCTATCGCTTTACCAAACGTACCCACCGCAACCAGGATCTGGGGCCGTTCATCTCTCACGAAATGAACCGCTGCATCGCCTGCTACCGCTGCGTGCGTTACTACAAAGATTACGCAGACGGACAAGATCTGGGCGTGTATGGCGCGCATGACAACGTCTACTTCGGTCGTCCGGAAGACGGTACGCTGGAAAGCGAATTCTCCGGTAACCTGGTCGAGATTTGTCCAACCGGCGTCTTCACCGATAAAACCCACTCCGAGCGTTACAACCGTAAGTGGGACATGCAGTTTGCACCAAGCATCTGCCAGCAGTGTTCGCTGGGCTGTAACACCAGCCCGGGTGAGCGCTATGGCGAACTGCGTCGTATTGAAAACCGTTATAACGGTACCGTTAACCATTACTTCCTGTGCGACCGCGGTCGTTTCGGCTACGGCTACGTGAACCTGAAAGACCGTCCACGTCAGCCCGTTCAACGCCGTGGTGATGACTTCATCACCCTGAACGCTGAACAGGCGATGCAGGGCGCGGCAGATATTCTGCGTCAGTCGAAGAAAGTGATCGGTATCGGCTCCCCGCGCGCCAGCATCGAAAGTAACTTCGCGCTGCGTGAGCTGGTTGGGGCGGAAAACTTCTACACCGGTATCGCTCAGGGCGAGCAGGAACGTCTGCAGCTGGTACTGAAAGTGCTGCGTGAAGGCGGTATTCATACCCCAGCGCTGCGTGAAATTGAATCTTATGATGCGGTTCTGGTGCTGGGTGAAGATTTGACGCAGACCGGCGCTCGCGCTGCCCTGGCGGTTCGTCAGGCGGTCAAAGGTAAAGCTCGTGAAATGGCGGCGGCTCAGAAAGTGGCTGACTGGCAGATTGCGGCAATCCTCAACATCGGTCAGCGTGCGAAGCATCCTCTGTTTGTGACCAACGTCGACAGCACGCGTCTGGACGATATCGCGGCGTGGACCTACTGCGCGCCGGTTGAAGATCAGGCCCGTCTTGGCTTTGCGATTGCTCATGCGCTGGACAGCAATTCTCCGGCCGTTGAAGGTCTCGATCGCGACCTGCAGAACAAGGTTGATGTGATTGTTCAGGCCCTGGCGGGTGCGAAGAAACCCTTGATTGTTTCCGGGACTAACGCCGGTAGCGCAGAGATCATTCAGGCTGCCGCGAACGTGGCTAAAGCGCTGAAAGGCCGTGGTGCAGACGTTGGCGTGACCATGATTGCCCGTGCGGTGAACAGCATCGGACTGGGAATGATTGGCGGTGGCTCTCTGGAAGCTGCGTTAAGCGAACTGGAATCCGGTGCTGCTGACGCCGTTGTGGTGCTGGAAAACGACCTGCATCGCCATGCTTCTGCCGCACGCGTTGACGCAGCGCTCTCCAAAGCGCCGCTTGTGATGGTTATTGACCATCAGCGCACCGCGATCATGGACAAAGCGCACCTGGTGCTCTCTGCGGCAAGCTTCGCGGAAAGCGACGGTACGGTTATCAACAACGAAGGCCGCGCACAGCGTTTCTTCCAGGTGTATGACCCGGCGTACTACGACAGCAACACCATAATGCTGGAAAGTTGGCGCTGGCTGCACTCTCTGCACAGCACCGTTCAGAGCCGTGAAGTGGACTGGACGCAGCTCGACCATGTTATCGACGCGGTCGTGGAAAAACTGCCTCAGCTGGCTGGCATCAAAGATGCGGCTCCTGACGCAAGCTTCCGTATTCGTGGCCAGAAACTGGCGCGTGAACCGCACCGTTACAGCGGTCGTACCGCGATGCGTGCCAACATCAGCGTTCACGAACCTCGTCAGCCGCAGGATAAAGACACGATGTTTGCCTTCTCAATGGAAGGGAACAACCAGCCGTCTGCACCGCGCTCTCAGGTTCCGTTCGCATGGGCACCAGGCTGGAACTCCCCGCAGGCATGGAACAAATTCCAGGCTGAAGTGGGCGGCTCTCTGCGCCACGGTGACCCGGGCGTGCGTCTGATTGAAGCTTCCGACACCGGTCTGGACTTCTTCACCACCGTGCCGGCGAGCTTCCAGGCGCAGGAAGGGAACTGGCGTATTGCGCCGTACTACCATCTGTTCGGCAGTGACGAATTGTCCCAGCGTTCTCCGGTATTCCAGAGCCGCATGCCGCAGCCGTACATCAAGCTTAACCCGGCAGATGCCGCGAAGCTTGGCGTTAACGCGGGTGCGAACATCGCCTTTAGCTACGATGGCCAGACAATCAGCTTGCCGCTGATTATCTCTGAAAGTCTGACAGCAGGGCAGGTGGGTCTGCCGATGGGTATGCCTGGCATCGCGCCAGTACTGGCGGGTGCGCGTCTTGATAATCTGCAGGAGGCAAAAGCATGAGTTGGTTAACGCCGGATCTTATCGACATCCTGCTGAGCATTCTGAAAGCGATAGTTATCCTGCTGGTGGTCGTCACCTGTGGCGCGTTCATGAGCTTTGGTGAACGTCGTCTGCTCGGTCTGTTCCAGAACCGTTACGGGCCGAACCGCGTGGGCTGGGGTGGTTCACTCCAGCTGGTAGCGGACATGATCAAGATGTTCTTTAAAGAGGACTGGATCCCGCGCTTCTCTGACCGTGTGATCTTTACTCTGGCACCGATGATCGCCTTTACCTCGCTGCTGCTGGCGTTCGCGATTGTTCCTGTCAGCCCGACCTGGGTGGTGGCTGACCTGAACATCGGCATTCTGTTCTTCCTGATGATGGCAGGCCTCGCCGTGTATGCGGTGCTGTTCGCGGGCTGGTCCAGTAACAACAAATACTCCCTGCTGGGTGCGATGCGTGCTTCTGCGCAGACGCTGAGCTACGAAGTATTCCTGGGGCTTTCCCTGATGGGTGTGGTGGCGCAAGCCGGTTCATTCAACATGACCGACATCGTCAACAACCAGGCTGACATCTGGAACGTTATCCCGCAGTTCTTTGGTTTTATTACCTTTGCTATCGCGGGCGTGGCGGTGTGTCACCGTCACCCGTTTGACCAGCCAGAAGCCGAACAGGAACTGGCCGACGGTTACCACATCGAATATTCCGGTATGAAATTCGGTCTGTTCTTCGTGGGCGAGTACATCGGTATTGTCACCATTTCCGCGTTGATGGTAACGCTATTCTTTGGTGGCTGGCATGGCCCGTTCTTACCGCCGTTCATCTGGTTCGCGCTGAAAACCGCGTTCTTCATGATGATGTTCATTTTGATTCGCGCAGCGTTACCGCGTCCGCGTTATGACCAGGTAATGTCCTTCGGCTGGAAAGTGTGCCTGCCGCTGACGCTCATCAACTTGCTGGTAACGGCGGCTGTCATTCTCTGGCAGCAGCCATAAGGGGCTATAGACCATGACCTTAAAAGAATTATTGGTAGGTTTCGGCACTCAGGTACGCAGTATCTGGATGATCGGCCTGCACGCGTTTGCTAAACGCGAAACCCGGATGTACCCGGAAGAGCCGGTATATCTGCCGCCGCGCTACCGTGGCCGTATCGTGCTGACGCGCGATCCGGACGGTTCAGAGCGCTGCGTAGCCTGTAACCTGTGTGCGGTAGCGTGTCCGGTGGGCTGTATCTCTCTGCAGAAAGCAGAGACGGTAGATGGCCGCTGGTATCCTGAGTTCTTCCGCATCAACTTCTCACGCTGCATTTTCTGCGGTCTGTGTGAAGAAGCGTGCCCAACCACGGCGATTCAGCTGACCCCGGACTTCGAACTGGGTGAGTATAAGCGTCAGGACCTGGTGTACGAGAAAGAGGATCTGCTGATTTCCGGTCCGGGCAAATACCCGGAATATAACTTCTACCGGATGGCGGGTATGGCAATCGACGGCAAAGATAAGGGCGAAGCAGAGAACGAAGCTAAGCCTATCGACGTCAAGAGCCTGTTACCGTAAGGAGAGGGCAATGGAATTCGCTTTTTATATCTGTGGCCTTATCGCCATCCTGGCTACGCTGCGAGTGATTACGCACACCAATCCGGTGCATGCGCTGCTGTACTTAATTATCTCGCTGCTGGCTATTTCCGGGGTGTTCTTTGCGCTGGGCGCGCACTTTGCTGGTGCGCTGGAGATCATCGTCTACGCCGGGGCCATCATGGTGCTGTTCGTCTTCGTGGTGATGATGCTGAACCTGGGCGGCTCTGAAATTGAGCAGGAACGTCAGTGGTTAAAACCGCAGGTCTGGATTGGCCCGGCGATCCTGTCGGCCATCATGCTGGTGGTCATTGTTTACGCCATTCTGGGTGTGAATGATCAGGGCATCGACGGCACGCCAATCGGCGCTAAAGAGGTGGGTATTACGCTGTTTGGCCCATACGTCCTGGCGGTTGAACTGGCCTCTATGCTGCTGCTGGCGGGCCTGGTTGTTGCCTTCCACGTTGGCCGCGAAGAGCGTGCTGGTGAGTTGCTGAGCAACCGCACTGACGACCGCGCGAAAAGAAAAACGGAGGAACGCGCATGATCCCCTTAACACATGGACTGATCCTCGCTGCGATTTTATTCGTTCTGGGCTTAACCGGTCTGGTTATCCGCCGCAATCTGCTGTTTATGCTGATCGGTCTGGAAATCATGATTAACGCCTCCGCGCTGGCCTTCGTGGTCGCCGGAAGCTACTGGGGCCAGACCGATGGTCAGGTGATGTACATTCTCGCCATCAGCCTCGCGGCTGCCGAAGCGAGTATTGGCCTGGCGCTGTTACTGCAGCTCCATCGTCGCCGCCAGAACCTGAACATCGATTCAGTAAGTGAGTTGCGTGGATGAACATGCTTGCCTTAACCATTATTTTTCCGCTGATTGGCTTCGTGCTGCTGGCGTTTTCTCGTGGCCGCTGGTCTGAGAATCTGTCCGCCACCGTCGGCATGGGCTCTGTGGGTCTGGCTGCGCTGGTGACAGCGTATGCGGGTATCGACTTCTTTAATAACGGGCGTCAGGCCTTCAGCGTACCGCTGTGGACCTGGATGTCGGTCGGTGATTTCAACATCGGTTTCAACCTGGTGCTGGATGGTCTCTCTCTGACCATGCTCTCCGTGGTAACCGGCGTGGGCTTCCTGATCCACATGTTTGCCTCCTGGTATATGCGCGGTGAAGAGGGTTACTCCCGCTTCTTCGCCTACACCAACCTGTTTATCGCGAGCATGGTTGTTCTGGTGCTGGCCGATAACCTGCTGTTGATGTATCTCGGCTGGGAAGGCGTGGGTCTCTGCTCTTATCTGCTGATCGGCTTCTACTATACCGATCCGAAGAATGGCGCAGCGGCCATGAAAGCGTTTGTCGTGACCCGTGTGGGTGACGTCTTCCTCGCCTTCGCGCTGTTCATTCTCTACAACGAACTGGGCACGCTGAATTTCCGCGAAATGGTGGAACTGGCGCCAGCGCACTTCGCTGCCGGCAATGACATGCTGTGGTGGGCAACGCTGATGCTGCTGGGTGGTGCCGTGGGTAAATCCGCGCAGCTGCCGTTGCAGACATGGCTGGCCGACGCGATGGCAGGTCCAACGCCTGTCTCCGCGCTGATCCACGCCGCAACCATGGTTACCGCTGGGGTCTACCTGATTGCGCGTACGCATGGTCTGTTCCTGATGACGCCGGAAATTCTGCATCTGGTGGGTATCGTTGGTGCGGTAACGCTGGTGCTGGCAGGCTTTGCCGCGCTGGTGCAAACCGACATCAAACGCGTTCTCGCGTACTCCACCATGAGCCAGATTGGTTATATGTTCCTGGCACTGGGTGTTCAGGCATGGGACGCAGCTATTTTCCACCTGATGACGCACGCGTTCTTTAAAGCGCTGCTGTTCCTCTCATCCGGTTCCGTGATTCTGGCCTGCCACCACGAGCAGAACATCTTCAAGATGGGCGGACTGCGTAAGTCCATTCCGCTGGTTTATGTCTGCTTCCTGGTGGGCGGCGCGGCGCTGGCGGCACTGCCGCTGATTACCGCGGGCTTCTTCAGTAAGGACGAAATCCTTGCCGGTGCCATGGCGAATGGTCATATCAATCTGATGGTTGCGGGTCTGGTCGGTGCGTTCATGACCTCCCTGTATACCTTCCGTATGATTTTCATCGTATTCCACGGTAAAGAACAAATTCACGCTCACGCAGGGAAGGGGATTACTCATCACCTGCCGCTGATTGTGCTGCTGGTACTCTCCACCTTCGTTGGCGCACTGATTGTGCCACCGCTGCAGGGCGTACTGCCGGACACCACCGAGCTTGAGCACGGTCGCGTTCTGACGCTTGAAATCACCTCGGGTGTGGTCGCTATCGCGGGCATCCTGATCGCAGCATGGCTGTGGCTGGGCAAACGTACGCTGGTGACTGCCGTTGCCAACAGTGCGCCAGGCCGCCTGCTGGGGACCTGGTGGTACAACGCGTGGGGCTTCGACTGGCTGTACGACATGATCTTCGTCAAGCCGTTCCTGGGCATTGCGTGGCTGCTGAAACGCGATCCGCTGAACTCCCTGATGAATATCCCGGCGATCCTTTCCCGCTTTGCAGGTAAAGGCCTGCTGTTCAGCGAGAACGGTTACCTGCGCTGGTATGTGGCGTCCATGAGCATCGGTGCGGTTGTCGTGCTGGCGCTGCTGATGGTGTTGCGTTGATCGTTAAGTGAATTTTATTCGAATTCGTTGAAAATCAGGCCCCTGCTGGGGGCCTTAAAAAGGAATGTAAATCGCCATGTTACTACCCTGGCTAATATTAATTCCCTTCATCGGCGGCTTCCTGTGCTGGCAGACTGAACGCTTTGGCGTGAAGATGCCGCGCTGGATCGCGCTGATCACCATGGGATTGACGCTCGCGCTTGGTCTGCAACTGTGGTTGCAGGGTGGCTACTCTCTGACGCAGTCTGCGGGGATTCCGCAGTGGCAGTCTGAATTTATTCTGCCGTGGATCCCGCGTTTTGGGATAAGCATTCACCTGGCTATCGACGGTCTGTCGCTGCTGATGGTGGTGCTGACGGGTCTGCTCGGCGTTCTGGCGGTACTGTGCTCCTGGCGAGAAATTGAAAAATACCAGGGCTTCTTCCACCTGAACCTGATGTGGATCCTGGGCGGCGTTATCGGCGTGTTCCTTGCCATCGACATGTTCCTGTTCTTCTTCTTCTGGGAGATGATGCTGGTGCCGATGTACTTCCTGATCGCGCTGTGGGGCCATAAGGCGTCCGACGGTAAAACGCGTATCACGGCGGCAACCAAGTTCTTCATCTATACCCAGGCGAGCGGTCTGGTGATGTTGATTGCGATTCTGGCGCTGGTGTTTGTTCACCATACCGCGACCGGTATCTGGACCTTCAACTATGAAGACCTGCTGAAGACCCCGATGTCTCACGGTGTGGAATACCTGCTGATGCTCGGCTTCTTCATTGCCTTCGCGGTGAAAATGCCGGTGGTTCCCCTGCACGGCTGGCTGCCAGACGCGCACTCACAGGCGCCAACGGCGGGTTCCGTTGACCTGGCGGGGATCTTGCTGAAAACCGCGGCCTACGGTCTGCTGCGTTTCGCTCTGCCGCTGTTCCCGAATGCGTCCGCTGAGTTCGCGCCAATTGCGATGTGGCTTGGTGTGATCGGTATCTTCTACGGTGCCTGGATGGCCTTCACGCAGTACGACATTAAACGTCTGATTGCGTACACTTCCGTTTCCCACATGGGCTTTGTACTGATTGCCATCTACACCGGCAGCCAGCTGGCTTACCAGGGTGCGGTTATCCAGATGATTGCGCACGGTCTGTCCGCAGCCGGTCTCTTCATCCTGTGTGGTCAGCTGTACGAACGTCTTCACACCCGTGACATGCGTATGATGGGCGGTCTGTGGAGCAAAATTAAATGGCTGCCAGCGCTCTCTATGTTCTTCGCGGTGGCCACGCTGGGTATGCCAGGCACCGGTAACTTCGTCGGCGAATTTATGATTCTGTTCGGCAGCTTCAAAGTGGTGCCGGTCATTACCGTGATCTCCACCTTTGGTCTGGTGTTCGCTTCCGTTTACTCGCTGGCGATGCTGCATCGCGCTTACTTCGGTAAAGCGAAGAGCGAAATTGCTGCAAAAGAACTGCCGGGGATGTCGCTGCGTGAGCTGTTCATCATCCTGCTGCTGGTCGTACTGCTGGTGCTGTTGGGCTTCTTCCCGCAGCCAATTCTGGATACCTCGCACTCCGCGATGGGGAATATCCAGCAGTGGTTTGTTAATTCTGCTTCTACTACAAGGCCGTAATTCGCCATGACAATAACTCCACAACAACTGATCGCGCTGCTACCGCTGCTGATCGTCGGATTGACGGTGGTGGTTGTGATGCTCTCCATTGCGTGGCGACGCAATCACTTCCTGAATGCCACGCTGTCGGTCATCGGTCTGAACGCCGCATTAGTCTCTCTCTGGTTTGTTGGCCAGGGCGGGGCGATGGACGTCACTCCACTGATGCGCGTTGACGGCTATGCCATGCTGTACTCGGGTCTGGTTCTGCTGGCGAGCCTGGCAACCTGTACGTTTGCGTACCCATGGCTGGAAGGCTACAACGACAACAAAGAAGAGTTTTACCTGCTGGTACTGATTGCCGCGTTGGGCGGTATTCTGCTGGCGAATGCGAACCATCTGGCTGCGCTGTTCCTCGGTATTGAGCTTATCTCTCTGCCGCTGTTCGGTCTGATTGGTTACGCCTTCCGTCAGAAACGTTCTCTGGAAGCGAGCATCAAGTACACCATTCTGTCTGCTGCCGCGTCGTCTTTCCTGCTGTTTGGTATCGCGCTGCTGTACGCACAGTCCGGTAATCTCTCTTTCATGGCGCTCGGCAAGAGCCTCGGCGACGGTATGCTGCACGAACCGCTGCTGCTGGCGGGTCTGGGCATGATGATTGTTGGCCTTGGCTTTAAGCTCTCTCTGGTTCCGTTCCACCTGTGGACGCCAGACGTCTACCAGGGCGCGCCTGCTCCAGTCTCAACCTTCCTGGCGACGGCGAGCAAAATCGCTATCTTCGGGGTGGTGATGCGTCTGTTCCTGTATGCGCCGGTGGGTGACAGTGAAGCGGTTCGTGTGGTGCTGGGTATCATCGCGTTTGCTTCCATCATCTTCGGTAACCTGATGGCGCTGAGCCAGACCAACATTAAACGTCTGCTGGGCTACTCATCTATCTCCCATCTGGGCTACCTGATGGTGGCACTGATTGCGCTGCAGAGCGGTGAGATGTCGATGGAGACCGTCGGTGTTTACCTGGCCGGTTACCTGTTCAGCAGCCTCGGCGCGTTCGGCGTGGTGAGCCTGATGTCCAGCCCGTACCGTGGTCCGGATGCAGATTCCCTGTTCTCCTACCGTGGTCTGTTCTGGCACCGTCCGATTCTGTCCGCCGTTATGACCGTGATGATGCTCTCTCTGGCGGGTATTCCGATGACGCTGGGCTTTATCGGTAAGTTCTACGTGCTGGCAGTGGGTGTGCAGGCACACCTGTGGTGGCTGACGGCGGGCGTGGTGATCGGCTCTGCAATCGGTCTCTACTACTACCTGCGTGTGGCCGTGAGTCTGTATCTGAGTGCACCTCAGCAGCTGAACCGCGATGCGCCGCGTAACTGGCAGTACAGCGCCGGTGGTATCGTGGTACTGATCTCCGCGCTGCTGGTACTGATCTTCGGTATCTATCCACAGCCGCTGATCACCATCGTGCAGCACGCGATGCCGCTGCTGTAATCACGTTGCTGTTGACCGCAGTGAATAAAAAAACCCGCCTCGGCGGGTTTTTTGTTGGCTTACGGCCTTGCCCTGTCGGGAAGGCGTGAGCCTGCTGAAAGTTAAGCCAGCTGTTTACGGCTAATCAGCGGACCGTCAATCTTCTTCATCGACCGATCCAGGACTTCTTCAATGACTGACGAGAGTTCATTGAGTTCAAACTTTGCCACGTAACCGTCGGCTTTCACCTTACGAATATGATCTTCGTTAGCATTGCCGGAGAGGGAAGAATGGATCACCACCGGAATATCTTTCAACAGCGGGTCGGTTTTGATTTTACGCGTCAGGGTAAAGCCGTCCATCTCCGGCATTTCCAGGTCGGTCAGCACCAGTGCAATCTTATCGGTAATCGGCACACCTTCAGCCTGAGCCTGCGCCGCCAGCACGCTAATTTTCTCCCACGCGTCTTTGCCGGTGATATGCAGCTGCGCCGGGATCTCCATCGCCTGCAGACCTTTTTCCAGCATCGAGCGTGCCACTTTTGAGTCTTCGGCGACAATCGCGACGGCACCGGGCTTGATGTGGAATTTCGTGGTCTTCAGATCCGTGGCATGCAGGTCGTGGTTGGCCGGGGTGATGTCATACAGGATCTGCTCAACGTCGAGCACCATCGCCAGCTCATTGGTATCGCTCTTCTCATCCAGACAGGCGATACTGGTGATATACCGCCCGCTGACGGCAGTTTCCGCCGCGTGCACCTGCTTCCAGTCAAGACGCATGATGTTCTCAACGGATTCCACCGCAAAAGCCTGCACGCTGCGGGCATATTCCGTGATCAGCAGGATGTTCAGCCCGGTGGTTGGCTTACAGCCCGCCACGGCGGCCAGGTCGATTACCGGGATAACCTGATCACGAATATTCACCATGCCCATCAGCGGTGATTTCATCCCGGCGGGTTTCGTGAACTCTGGCATCGGCACAATTTCACGCAGCTTAAAGACGTTAATGCCAAACAGCTCGGATTTATTTGCGTTCAGAGAGGTGCCAAGACGGAACAGCAACAGTTCAAAACGGTTCGACAGGGTGAGATTCGCCCTGTCATCAATATCTTTCTGGAAATTATCCATTCTACCCTCGAGAGAAATGCTGACCTTTTAATCGTTATCGGCACTCTGAGAGAAAAATGAAGGACTAAACGCTGACCTTAGCGAAATCTTCGGCCAGCTCACATTCCTGGAAACGTTCACGGCACTCTGCCAGCAGGCGTTCACAGCCCCGGGCGTCGTAGCGCGAGCTGACATGGGTGACGATCAGTTTCCCGACGCCCGCGTCACGCGCAAGCTGCGCCGCCTGGTGCGTAGAGCTATGGCCCCGGCTGTTGGCTTTCTCTTCCATCGTAGCCTCGAGGGTGGCTTCATGCACCATGAGATCCACACCCTGCGCCAGCAGCAACGCCGCCGGGCACGGGGCCGTGTCGCCAAAAATCGCCAGTTTTTTCCCGGGCTGCGGGGCGGCGAGGTAATCCTGCCCGTTGATGACGCGCCCGTCTTCCAGCGTCACGGTTTCGCCCTGCTTCAGGCGCTGGAACAGCGGCCCGGGTTTTATTCCGTCGGCCAGTAACGCCGACGCATTGAGCGCGCCGGGTTTATCCCGCTCCTCAATGCGATAACCATAGCACTCCACAGGATGGCTCAGGGGTTGGGCTGTCACCCGATACACACCGTCATCCAGGACCAGACCGGCGGTTATCTCCACCACCTCCAGGGGGTAATCTGTCCATGAGCCGCTCAGACGCAGCGTGGTGTCGACAAATTCCCGAATACCCGCAGGCCCGTAAATCGTCAGCGGGTTGGCATTGCCCGCCATTGAGCGGCTGCACAACAGACCAGGCAGGCCAAACAGATGGTCGCCATGCAGATGGGTAATGAAAATGTTATCCAGTTTGCCGGGATGATACGGGGTATGTAACAGCTGATGCTGCGTCCCTTCACCGCAGTCAAAAAGCCATAATCCACCCCGCGTCGGGTGCTGCAAATCCAGCAGAATCGCGGTCACATTTCGTGATCGGGTTGGCACTCCAGCGGACGTACCGAGAAAAATCAGTTCCATAACGTAATCAGCCCTTTGCCGAACGGGGAGGGGTTTAGTATAACGTGATGAACCCAGGAAGGAGACTGACATGATCCAGTGGCAAGATTTACACCATAGTGAGCTCACGGTAGCGTCACTTTACGCGCTGCTTAAACTGCGTTGCGAAGTGTTTGTTGTTGAACAAACCTGCCCGTATCAGGATATCGATGGCGATGATCTTATTGGCGAGAATCGCCATATTCTTGGCTGGCGGGACAACGCGCTGGTGGCGTATGCGAGGATTCTGAAAAGCGAAGACGATTTTGAGCCTGTCGTGATTGGTCGCGTGATTATCAGCGGCAACGCGCGTGGTGAAAAACTGGGCTATCAGCTGATGGAAAAAACGCTGGAAGCGTGCCAAAAACAGTGGCCGGACAAGGCGTTATATCTGGGCGCGCAGGCGCACCTGCAACCGTTTTACGGGCATTTTGGGTTTACCCCCGTGACGGACGTGTACGATGAGGACGGTATTCCACACATCGGCATGGCGCGGGAAGCGAAACAGGCGTAATGGCGAGTCGTTGGCTATAGTTAGCGGACTGGTGTACTAACATGGAGAAAAATATGTCATTTCAATCCTGGGATACCCGTATCGATGACGACCTGGCCTTGCTGAGCGAAACGCTGGAAGAGGTGTTACGTTCGTCGGGCGACCCTGCCGATCAGAAATATATTGAGCTGAAAGCCCGTGCCGAAAAAGCGCTGGATGATGTTAAAAATCGCGTCAGCCATGCTTCGGACAATTACTACTACCGCGCGAAAAAGGCGGTATACCGTGCCGATGATTACGTCCATGAAAAACCATGGCAAGGCATCGGGGTAGGGGCAGCTGTCGGACTGGTGCTGGGGCTGCTTTTAGCCCGCCGTTAACGTTCCATATACGGTTAACCACTCCCTATACGTGGGTACTGCTATTTATGGTCAGTACCCCGTATAATATGCGGTTTTAACAGGGAGAGGTTCGCGTGAATTCGATTTCCACCGCGCTGGAGCATCTGCGTAGCCAGCTTACGCAAGCGTTACCCACTGCACCCGGTTTACATCACTTCGACGTCTCTTTCCCGTTAAACGACGCCTTCGATCCCCTGGCCTGGCTGGGTGTTCAGCATTGCTATCCTCAGTTTTACTGGCAACAGCGTAACGGTGATGAAGAACTTGCTGCGCTTGGTGCCGTCGCGCATTTCTCCTCTCTGGCATGTGCCTCACAGTTTTTGCAGGCGCATGATGCGGCCCGCGACACGCGTATCTGCGGCCTGAATGCGTTTAATCCCGAGCAGGGCAGTCTGTTTTTACCGCGTCTGCTGTGGCGACGTACCGCCGGACAGGCCACGTTACGCCTGCAGCTGTGGAGCGACAGTTCACTTCACGATGATGCCCGCGCCGCGCTGGATTTTCTCCAGCAGCTCGGTGAGGCGAGACCCATTCGTCCGCTGTCCGTTGAGGTTGTGCAGGAAAAGCATCATCCGGAACAACCCGAATGGCTGCGCCTTATCCGCAAGGCAACCCAGACCATCGCACGCGGTGATTTTGAAAAGGTGGTGCTCGCCCGGGCAACCGACCTGCAGTTTAAGCACTCTGTTAACCCCGTCGCACTGATGGCTGCCAGCCGCGCCCTGAACCTGAACTGCTACCATTTCTGCATGGTGTTCGATGCCAGCAACGCGTTTCTCGGCTCGACCCCCGAGCGCCTGTGGCGCAGACGCGGCAAGCTGCTGCGCACGGAAGCGCTGGCAGGCACCGTCGCCAGCCATACCGATGATAAACAGGCTGAACGGCTGGGCGACTGGCTGATGAACGACGACAAAAATCAGCGAGAAAATATGCTGGTGGTGGAAGATATTTGCCAGCGGCTCCAGCACCATACCCAGACGCTGGAGGTGCTGCCCGCCCAGGTTGTACGGCTGCGTAAAGTACAGCATCTGCGTCGCTGTATCTGGACCGAGCTCAAACACGCTGACGATGCACAATGCCTGCATGTTCTGCAGCCCACGGCGGCCGTCGCCGGCCTGCCGCGTCAGGCGGCGCGCGACTTTATCTACCACAACGAGCCGTTCGACCGCGAGTGGTACGCAGGTTCTGCCGGGTATTTATCCCCTGAACAAAGCGAGTTCTGCGTGGCGTTGCGTTCTGCCCGTGTTTACGAAGACGCCCTGCGGCTGTACGCCGGGGCAGGAATTGTCAGCGGCTCTGACCCGGAGCAGGAGTGGCAGGAGATAGAAAACAAAGTGGCCGGACTGCGCTCTCTGCTCCTAAGGGATTAAGACTGATTCGCGCAATCCCGATTCATATCAAAATTCCAATTTTTTCTATTATTTATACTGTGTCGCATTCTTGATACCGGACAATCTCATGTCAGTAAGTTCTTTTAACCGACGCTGGGCGGCGGTGATCCTTGAAGCCCTGACTCGCCATGGCGTCAGGCACGTGTGTATTGCACCGGGTTCTCGTTCAACCCCGCTGACGCTGGCGGCCGCTGAAAACCGGGCATTTATTCACCACACTCATTTTGATGAACGCGGGCTTGGCCATCTGGCGCTGGGGCTGGCGAAAGTCAGCAACGAGCCTGTGGCGGTGATTGTGACCTCCGGTACCGCGGTGGCAAACCTCTATCCGGCGCTGATCGAAGCCGGATTAACCGGGGAGAAACTGATCCTGCTGACCGCGGATCGTCCCCCCGAGCTTATCGACTGTGGTGCCAACCAGGCCATTCGTCAGCCGGGCATCTTTGCCTCGCATCCTTCACAGGCAATTGCGCTACCGCGTCCCACTCAGGATATTCCGGCAAGCTGGCTGGTCTCGACAATCGATCATGCCATCGGGACACTGCGCGGCGGGGCGCTGCATATTAACTGTCCGTTTGCCGAACCGCTGTATGGCGAAATGGATGACACTGGTCTTGAATGGCAGCGCACCCTGGGTGAGTGGTGGCAAAGTGAAAAGCCGTGGCTGCGTGCACAACCGCATCCTGAAAGCGCCAGACAACGTGACTGGTTCTTCTGGCGGCAGAAGCGTGGCGTGGTGGTTGCCGGGCGCATGAGCGCCGCGCAAGGCAAGCTGGTTGCGGAATGGGCGCAAACCCTTGGCTGGCCGCTGATTGGCGACGTACTTTCCCAGACCGGTCAGCCGCTGCCGTGTGCCGATCTCTGGCTGGGGAATGCGAAGGCGGTCACCGAGCTTTCGCAGGCGCAGATTATTGTCCAGCTCGGCTCAAGCCTGACCGGCAAACGGTTACTGCAGTGGCAGGCAACCTGTGATCCAGAAGAGTACTGGCTGGTGGACTCGCTGGAAGGGCGGCTCGACCCGGCACACCATCGTGGTCGTCGTCTGGTCAGTGAGATTGACGCCTGGCTTGCGCTCCATCCGGCTGAAAAACGCAAGCCCTGGGCCGTTGCGATCCCGGCGCTTTCGGAACAGGCCTGGGCGTTAACCCAGGCGAGCTGCGAAGCGTTCAGTGAGGCCGGGCTGGCACACCGTATTCGTCAGTATCTGCCCGAGCAGGGGCAGCTGTTTGTCGGCAACAGCCTGGTGGTTCGCCTGATAGATGCCTTTTCAAAGCTGCCAGCCGGTTACCCGGTCTACAGTAACCGGGGGGCCAGCGGCATTGACGGGTTGATCTCCACGGCGGCGGGCGTACAGCGTGCCAGCGCGAAGTCTACGCTGGCAATCATCGGCGATCTCTCCGCGCTGTACGACCTCAATGCCCTGGCGCTGCTGCGTCAGGTTTCGGCACCGTTTGTGCTGATTGTGGTTAACAACAACGGTGGACAGATTTTCTCCCTGCTGCCCACCCCGCAGAGCGAACGTGAGCGTTTCTATCTGATGCCGCAGAACGTGCAGTTTGAACACGCCGCGGCAATGTTCAGCCTGAAATACCATCGCCCGGAAAGCTGGGAGGCGCTTGATGCGGCCCTGAGCAGCGCCTGGCGACAGCCCGGTGCGACGCTGATCGAGCTGGTGGTGAACGATGCTGACGGCGCGCAGAAACTGCAAAGCCTGCTGGCCCAGGTAAGCCACCTGTGATCCTTACGGGCGTGCAGCAGGCTGGAAAGCCAGGTTATCCCTGGCTGGTCTTTTTGCACGGTTTTTCCGGGGATTGCCGCGAGTGGCAGACGGTCGGGGCGGCGCTGAGCGATTACCCGCGGCTGTATCTCGACCTGCCGGGGCACGGTGAATCCGGCAATACTGGCGTGACCGGGTTCGAGGAGATGAGCGATTTGCTGACCCGAACCCTCCTTAGTTACAACATACTGAATTTCTGGCTGGTGGGGTACTCCCTCGGCGGCCGCATTGCGATGTTCCATGCCTGCCAGCAGCCAGAGGGGCTGAAGGGCATTATTGTGGAAGGCGGCCATCCCGGGCTACAGGATGCCGGTGAGCGGAGTGCGCGGCTGGCATCCGATCGCCGCTGGGCGCGGCGCTTTCGCACCGAATCGCTCGACGTGGTTTTCACCGACTGGTACCGACAACCCGTATTTGCTTCCCTGACGGACGTTCAGCGGCAGGCGCTTATTCGCCTGCGTAGCCAGAACAATGGCGCGAATCTGGCGATGATGCTCGAGGCCACCTCGCTGGCCGTGCAGCCTGATTTGCGTCCGGCACTGAGCGCCTGCAACGTCGCTTTTGATTATTTATATGGTGAACGTGATGAGAAGTTCAAAGCCCTTGCGGCTGAACTGCACGCCGTACGCCATGCGATTCCCCATGCCGGACACAACGCCCACCGGGAAAACCCCGCTGCGGTTGCTGCGAGTCTGGCTCAGATACTGCGTCTTCGAATAAAGGACTCTCTATGATCTATCCTGATGAACACATGCTCTATGCGCCGGTTGAATGGCAAGACTGCTCCGAAGGTTACTCCGACATTCGTTACCACAAATCCGCAGACGGCATTGCCAAAATCACCATCAACCGCCCGCAGGTGCGTAACGCGTTCCGTCCGCTGACCGTCAAAGAGATGATTCAGGCGCTGGCAGACGCGCGCTATGACGACAACATCGGTGTTATCGTCCTGACCGGCGAAGGTGAAAAAGCCTTCTGTGCCGGTGGCGATCAGAAAGTGCGCGGCGATTACGGCGGATACCAGGATGACTCTGGCGTTCACCACCTGAACGTGCTCGATTTCCAGCGCCAGATCCGCACCTGTCCAAAGCCGGTGGTGGCGATGGTGGCAGGCTACTCCATCGGCGGCGGCCATGTGCTTCACATGATGTGTGACCTGACCATTGCCGCAGAGAACGCCATCTTTGGCCAGACGGGCCCGAAAGTGGGGTCGTTCGATGGTGGCTGGGGTGCTTCCTACATGGCGCGTATTGTCGGTCAGAAAAAAGCCCGCGAAATCTGGTTCCTGTGCCGTCAGTACACTGCTCAGGAAGCGCTGGATATGGGTCTGGTGAACACCGTGGTGCCAATTGCCGACCTCGAGAAAGAGACCGTGCGCTGGTGTCGTGAAATGCTGCAAAACAGCCCAATGGCGCTGCGCTGCCTGAAAGCGGCCCTGAATGCCGACTGTGACGGTCAGGCAGGTCTGCAGGAGCTGGCAGGTAACGCCACCATGCTGTTCTACATGACCGAAGAAGGGCAGGAAGGTCGCAACGCCTTTAACGAAAAACGCCAGCCTGACTTCAGCAAATATAAACGGAATCCGTAATGCGTCGCGCGCAGGTTTACCGCTGGCAGATACCGATGGACGCGGGCGTGGTGCTGCGTGAACGGCGGTTAAAAACCCGTGATGGCATGCTGGTGCATCTGCAGCAGGGCGAGCAGGAAGGCTGGGGCGAGATTTCGCCGCTGCCGGGCTTTAGCCTTGAATCGCTGGAGGACGCGCAGGCGGTATTGCTGGCGTGGGCCAGTGAGTGGCGTGAGGGCGCGAACCCGGCGTTGCCGGAGGTGCCTTCCGCGGCTTTTGGTATTAGCTGCGCGCTGGCGGAGCTGGACGGTAGCTTGCCTGCAGAGGCTAATTACCGCGCGGCACCGCTCTGTACGGGCGATCCGGATGAGCTTTTTGCGCTGCTCGCCGCCATGCCAGGCGAGAAAGTGGCGAAAATCAAAGTCGGTCTCTATGAAGCGGTACGCGATGGGATGGTCGCTAACCTCTTACTGGAAGCATTGCCCGACCTGCATCTGCGTCTGGATGCTAACCGCGCCTGGACGCCGCTGAAGGCGCAGCAGTTCGCGAAGTACGTAAACCCGGCGTACCGCAGTCGTATCGCGTTTCTGGAAGAGCCGTGTAAAACTCGCGACGATTCCCGGGCGTTTGCCCGTGAAACCGGCATTGCCATCGCGTGGGATGAAAGCCTGCGTGAAGACGGCTTTGCGTTTGTCGCCGAACCGGGTGTCCGCGCGGTGGTCATTAAACCGACGTTGACCGGCAGCCTTGCTAAGGTACGCGAGCAGGTCGCGGCGGCCCATGCCGCCGGGCTGACGGCGGTCATCAGCTCTTCGATTGAGTCCAGCCTGGGGCTAACCCAACTGGCGCGCATTGCCGCCTGGTTAACGCCAGACACTGTCCCCGGTCTCGATACGCTGAACCTGATGCAAAATCAGCTTATCCGAACGTGGCCAGACAGCACGCTGCCGCTCCTTGACGTTGAGGGGCTGGAGCCGTTGCTATGAGTTTTACCGACTGGCCGTGGCGACACTGGTGCGCGCAGTATGCTGATAAACCGGCCCTGAGGCTGAACGATGAGACGCTCAGCTGGCAACAGCTGTGTGCGCGCATCGACAGACTGGCCGCAGGCTTTCAGCTGCAGGGTGTGCAGGAGGGCGACGGCGTACTGCTGCTGGCGCATAATCACCCGCAAACCCTGATGGCGTGGCTGGCATTGCTTCAGTGCGGGGCACGTATTCTTCCCGTTAACCCGCAGCTGCCGCACCCGTTGCTGGACGTGTTGCTCCCGCAGATGACGCTGCGCTTTGCCCTGGTGCTGGACGGCGTCTACGACGGGCTGGTGGCACTCAGTATGCGCGAGGCGCCGGGCGGGTGTCGCGTGGCGTGGCAACCGTCGCGGCTGGCTTCCATGACGCTGACATCCGGTTCAACCGGTTTACCCAAGGCGGCGGTCCATACCTGTGCCGCCCATCTTGCCAGTGCGCGCGGCGTGCTTTCGCTGATGCCCTACGGCGATGAAGACGACTGGCTGCTCTCCCTGCCGCTGTTTCATGTCTCCGGGCAGGGGATTTTGTGGCGCTGGCTGCAGGCTGGCGCGCGCTTAACCGTCCGCGAGAAGCAGCCGCTGGCGCAGGCCCTGCAGGGCTGTACGCATGCCTCACTGGTACCGACGCAGCTCTGGCGTCTGCTTAATGCACACCAGCCTGTCGCGCTGAAAGCCGTACTGCTTGGCGGGGCCGCGATCCCCGTTGACCTGACTCAGCAGGCGAGCCAGCGGGGGATCCGCACTTTCTGTGGCTACGGTCTGACGGAGTTTGCCTCAACGGTTTGTGCCAAAGAGGCAGACGGTGAACCGGACGTCGGCGCTGCGTTGCCGGGCAGAGAGGTGCGGGTGGTTGACGGTGAAGTGTGGATCAAAGCGCAAAGTATGGCCGCAGGTTACTGGCGGGACGGTGCATTGATTCCGCTGACCAATGCTCAGGGCTGGTTTGCCACCCGCGATCGCGGGGAATGGCATGACGGGCGCCTGACGATCCTTGGCCGAATGGACAACCTCTTTTTCAGCGGGGGCGAAGGGATCCAGCCGGAAAGCCTTGAGCGGGTTATTGCCCGCCATCCGCAGATAAACCAGGCGTTTATCGTCCCACTCGATGACGCCGAGTTCGGTCAGCGTCCGGTGGCGGTGGTGGAGTGTGAACCGGGAACCGATATCACCGGCTTCCCGGCGTGGGTACAGGGTAAACTGGCGCGCTTTGAGCAGCCAGTGCACTGGCTGATGCTGCCGGCAGAGCTTAAAAATGGCGGGATTAAGATCTCCCGCCAGGCATTAAAACAGTGGGTCGCCCGTCTGTTGAAAGGATAATCAACCGATATCCGGTGCCGGTTTGCGCTGGCGGCGACGCAGCAGACGCAATACCGGCGGAACCACAATCACCAGAATGGCCATCGCTAACAGCACCTTCGTCACGCTGCTGTCCCACAGAATAGACATATTGCCGTTGCTGATGGACAAGGCGCGGCGCAGGTTCTGCTCCAGCATCTCTCCCAGCACAAAGCCTAAAATCAGCGGCGACATCGGGAAGTGCATCTTACGCAGGATGTAGCCCAGTACGCCAAGCAGCACCATTAGCACCAGATCGAAAGTGGTGCTGTGTACCGCATACACTCCCACCGCTGAGACGGCCGCAATAGCCGGCACCAGGAACCACAGGGGAATTGTCAGCATCCGGGTGAACAGACCAATCAGCGGAATGTTCATGACCAGCAGCATCACGTTGGCGATCAGCAGCGCTGCAATCAGCCCCCAGACAATATCCGGCTGCTCGGTAAACATGGCCGGTCCAGGCGTAATGTTATAGAGCGTCAGCGCGCCCATCATCACCGCCGTGGTGCCCGAGCCCGGTACGCCAAGGGTCAGCATCGGGATAAACGAACCGCAGGCCGAGGCGTTATTCGCAGCCTCTGGTGCCGCTACCCCACGAATGTCCCCCTTGCCGAAGCTGTCACTGTTGCCGCTGAGCTTTTTCTCGGTCATGTAAGTGATGGCGCTGGCGATGGTGGCCCCGGCCCCCGGCAGAATGCCGACGAAGAAGCCAATCACCGACGAACGCAGCGTCGCGCCGATACACTGTGCGCCCTCTTTGGCACTGAAAAGCATGCGGCCCGTTTTACGCACCAGCGTCTGTCCGCTGCTGGTATGTTCCAGCATCAATAAAATTTCAGAGACCGAGAACAGGCCAATCACGACCACGATAAACTGCACGCCGTCGGAAAGGTGCACGCTGTCAAAGGTAAAGCGATAAACCCCGGTGTTGGCATCCACGCCGACGGTGGCTAACCCTAAGCCAATCAGCGCGGACAAAAACGATTTCAGCGGATTCTGCGCCATCATGCTGCCGAGACAGGCGATGGCAAAGACCATCAGCGCAAAATACTCTGCCGGACCAAACGCCAGCGACCACTGGGCCAGCGCAGGGGCAAACAGAATGATACCGCCGATGGCAATCAGTGAACCACAAAACGAACTGACCGCGGAGATGGACAGCGCCACGCCTCCGCGACCCTGCCGTGCCATCGGGTAGCCATCCAGCGCGGTCATAATGGCCGCCGCATCGCCGGGCACGTTCAGCAGGATGGATGAAATACGCCCGCCATATTCACAGCCGATATACACCGTCGCCAGCAGGATCAGCGCCGATTCCGCAGGCAGATGCAGGGCAAACGCCAGCGGGAGTAAAATGGCGACGCCGTTAATCGGCCCAAGGCCGGGCAGCAGACCCACAATGGTCCCGACAAAGCAGCCGATCAGGGCTATCACCAGGTTTTCGGGGGTCATCGCCACGGCGAACCCCTGCGAGAGATAAATCCAGGTATCCATAGCGTGCTCCGTTAATTAAACCATGCGCCGAGCGGTAAGGTCACATCCAGCAGGCGGTCAAAGGCAAACCACAGCAAGATCCCCATTACCGCGCCGGAAATCCCCGCCGCCGGGAGGGTGGCGTTAAACAGCATGCCGATCACCATCGTCAGGATGGCGGTTGCCACCGGAAAGCCGAGCCACTCAAAACCCCAGGCGTACATCAGCAGAACAATGACCATCACCAGCAGACGCTGCAGAATACGGCGCGGTGGCCACTCTACGGTATCCGGATGACGGAGCAGCAGGGCCACCGAGCAGAGCAGCATCAGTCCAACAATGCCCATCGGGAAGGGGCGCGGCCCCACCGGTTCATAGCTGTATTCGCTGTGGATCTGCCAGGCGACGAACATCCCACCGACGCAGAGCAGCAGCCAAATCCCGGCAAAAATACGATCGCTCATACCGCCTCCGGTTATTTGGCAAGGCCAAAGGCTTTCGCCTGTTCGCGATAGTCATTGACCTGTTTTTTGACGTACTCATCCAGCGGCTTGCCGCTCAGGTTGAACTCAAACAGCCCGCGCAGATCGCGCTGCTTTTTAAACGCTTCGGTCTGCTGGAGTTTATTGAAGGTTTCGACCCACCACTGATATTCGGCATCGGTCACTTTTGGCCCGACGAAGAAACCGCGGATAATCGGCCAGACCAGGTCATAACCCTGTTCTTTTGCGGTAGGGACGTTCGCCAGCTGGCCTGGCAGACGGTTCTCAGAGAAGACCGCCAGCACGCGGATTTTATCGCCGTTCAGGTAGGGCACCATTTCACTGAGATCGCCGGATACCGCCTGAACGTGATTTCCCATCAGCGCCGTCACCGGTTCGCCGCCCCCTTCAAACGCCACGTAGCGCATCTTGTGAGGATCAACCTTCGCCTGCTGTGCCAACAGGGCGGCTTTCATCCAGTCCTGGCTGCCGATGGAGGCACCGGCGCCAATTACCACGCTGTTCGGATCTTTTTCCATGGCGGTCAGCAGGTCTTTCAGGGATTTCCACGGTGAATCCGCGCGCACGGCAATCATGCCGTAGTCGGTACCGACGGTTGCCAGCCAGCGCACATCATCCACGCCGTAGCGGCCAAATTTTCCCTGAGACAAGTTCAACAGCGAGCCACCGGAGAAAGCCACCACCGTGCTGGCTTCCGCAGGGCGTTGCGCGACAATCGCGTTGTACGCAACGGCACCCACGCCGCCGGGCATATAGGTCACGCGCATGGGTTTTGCGATAGCGCCGGTCTCCAGCATGCTGACCTGAATGAGTTTGCAGGTGAGATCGAAACCGCCGCCGGGTTTCGCCGGCGCGATGCACTCGGTGCGGGACGGGGCATCCTGCGCCTGAACGACAGAGGCACTTATCATCAATACGCTTGCAGCAAGAGTCGAAAGTAGTTGTTTTTTCATCGTTTATCCTCACGCCGGAGTTCCGGGAGTACGGGTACGGGTCTTTTTACTGATTATGTGAACCACCTTGTAGCGGTTCCGTTGCGTGATTGTTAAAACAATAACCTTTCATTTCCCTTTCAATGCGACACCAACTTTACAGGATGTGATATGCGTCTCTTACTCGCGGAAGATAATCGTGAGCTGGCTCACTGGCTGGAGAAAGCGCTGGTGCAGGAGGGCTTTGCCGTGGACTGCGTTTCTGACGGGCGCGCCGCCGACCATCTGCTGCAGGGAGAAAGCTATGCGGTTGCCATCCTGGACATCGGCATGCCCGGCTTTGACGGTCTGGAGGTCGTGCATCGTCTGCGTAAACGCGGTCAGACGCTGCCCGTCCTGTTTCTCACCGCGCGCAGCAACGTGGCGGACCGGGTGAAAGGGCTCAACGCCGGGGCGGATGATTATCTGCCGAAACCGTTTGAGCTGGAGGAGCTTGATGCGCGGCTGCGCGCCCTGTTGCGCAGAAGCGAAGGGCGAACGCAGGAGCGTCAGCGCCTTGGGGAGCTGGAATATGACGACGAAGGCTTTTTCCTGCTGCGCGACGAGCCTCTGTCGCTCACGCCACGTGAACTGTCGCTACTGAAGGTGTTGATGCATCGCCGGACCCGCCCCGTATCCCGGCAGCAGCTGTTCGATCAGGTGTTTAGCCTGAATGACGACGTTAGCCCGGAGAGTATCGATCTCTATATTCATCGTCTGCGCAAAAAGCTCAGCGGTAGCGGCGTGAGGGTTACCACCCTTCGCGGACTGGGTTATGTGCTGGAGTGCGGCGATGAGGTGGGTTAAGCCGCAGTCGCTTTACCTGCAGCTGCTGCTGTTTCTTGGGCTTCCGTTGTTGTTGCTGTGGGGGTTGTCGGCATTTAACAGCTATGTCAGCGCATTGCAGGCGGCCACGCAGGCTTACGACCGCACGCTGTTATCCTCTGCCCGAACAATATCGGAACGGCTAGAGGTTCACGACGGCAGGCTGGGCGTGAATGTTCCCTGGGTGGTGCTCGACAGCTTTGAACTCAATATGAACGACCGGCTCTATTATAAAGTGGTTGATCCCGACGGGCGGGTGATCTCGGGTTATGACGATCTGCCCCGGATGCCCCCGGCAACATCCCGTACCACGCTCTATCCGGCGCTGGCCTGGTTTTATCACACCGAATACCGCGGGCAGGCGATCCGTGTCGCGCGTCTGCTGCAGCCCGTCAATGAAGGGAATATCGTCGGCATGGCGGAGATTTATGTTGCGGAGACGCTCCAGTCCCGCCGCTATCTCGCCAGTCAGTTGCTCTTTTCATCATGGGTCTCTCAGGGATTGCTGGTGCTGCTGACCCTGGTGTTGACCGCGTGGTTGTTGCGTCGCGTACTGCGGCCAATGCGCCAGCTCTCTTCGTTGATGGTGCGTCGTGATCCAGGCCTGCTCGCGCCGCTGCCGGAGTTGTTGCCCTGGTCTGAGACCCGGCTGCTGATTGTGGCGTTCAACCGCTATATCGACAGGCTGCGCGGCGTGCTGTCGCGTCAGGAACGTTTCAACGCGGATGCCTCGCATCAGCTCAAAACCCCGCTGGCGGTGCTGAAAACCCAGGTCTCCGTTGCCCTGATGCGTCAGGATCCCGCCCTGTGGCAGGAGAGCCTGCGGGCAATGAATGCGACCCTGGATGACACCATTGTACTGACCGAACGGCTGCTGCAGCTTTCCGCTGTGAAGCGTAAGGAGCAGGGGGAGGGCCAGTTTGCGCCGGTGGATTTGGTTCAGGTGGTGCAAAACTGCTGCTTCTCCCGGCTGGCGCAGGCGCGCAGTAAAGCGATTGACCTGGGCTATGACGGTCTTCAGCAGCCGGTCATGATCGAAGGCGATGACGTGCTGCTGGGGGAGTTGTGCGCCAACCTGCTGGAGAATGCGATCAAATATACCCCTGCAGAAGGGACAGTGACCGTGTTCCTGCGAACAGATCAGGGCGCCGTTGAGCTGAGCGTGGAGGACAGTGGTCCGGGCATCGAAGAGGACCAGATCCAGCAGGCGATGCTGCCTTTCCACCGGCTGGATAACGTCGGAGATGCCGCCGGGTCAGGGATCGGGCTGGCGCTGGCCGCTGATATTGCCCGTCTGCACCGAAGTCCTTTGCAGCTGACGCGCAGCGAAACGCTGGGTGGCCTGAGCGTTAAAATGCGTTTTCTGCTGCTCACGTAAAAAAACACCGGGTATCAAATCGTTACAAACTACTCGCCTGCCGCACGCAGAGTGCTTGATCCCCGGGCGACTCAGGTTAAAATCTCGCGGTTTTGGGACTTCTCTATAAAATTGTGCGGGATCACGACAATGAAAAAAGTGGCATTAGTGGGCTTAGGCCTGATGGTTATTTCTTCGGCGGCGAACGCCATCAGCTTCAACGGCTCGGCGGGTCAGGATTATACTCACCTCGGCTTTGGCCTTGGGACCGAGACCTCCGGTCTGGCGATGACCGGCGGCTGGACACATAACGATGACGATGGCGATGCGGCAAGCCTCGGTCTGGGTCTGAACATTCCGCTTGGCCCGTTCCTGGCCACCGTGGGCGGTAAGGGGATTTACACTAACCCGAACGACGGTGATGAAGGTTACGCGGCGGCGGTAGGCGGCGGCCTGCAGTGGAAAATTGGTGATAGCTTCGGCCTGTTCGGCGAGTATTACTACTCACCGGATTCGCTCTCCAGCGGTATCGACAGCTATGAAGAAGCCAACGCGGGCGCGCGCTGGACCATCATGCGTCCGATTACGATTGAAGCAGGCTATCGCTATCTGAACCTGGCGGGTAAAGACGGCAACCGCGACAACGCACTGGCTGACGGCCCGTACGTGGGGGTCAGCGCAGGGTTCTAATCACGCCGGCGCGGCATTCTGTCGCGCCAGTTTCTCTCTTCTCCCGACATCCATTTGCGCTATAGTGTTTTGACCATATAAGCGGGAGAACACAATGATTAACGTGGAGATGTTATCCACCGGCGACGAAGTGCTGCATGGACAAATTATTGATACCAATGCTGCCTGGCTTGCCGATCTTTTCTTTGAGCAAGGATTACCGTTAACGCGCCGCAATACGGTGGGCGACAATCTTGAGTCACTGGTGAATGTGCTGCGCGAGCGTAGCGAACACGCCGACGTGTTGATTGTGAACGGCGGGCTCGGTCCCACCAGCGACGATCTCAGCGCCCTGGCCGCCGCGACCGCAAAAGGTGAAGGGCTGGTGCTGCATGAAGAGTGGCTGGCGCAGATGGAGCGTTTCTTCTCAGAACGTGGCCGTGTTATGGCACCCAGCAACCGCAAGCAGGCGGAAATTCCCGCCAGCGCCGAACTGGTCGATAACCCCGTGGGTACCGCGTGTGGGTTTGCCATTACGCTGAACCGCTGCCTGATGTTCTTCACGCCGGGCGTACCGTCAGAATTTAAAGTGATGGTCGAGCAGCAGATCCTGCCGCGCCTTCGCGAACGTTTTACCCTGCCTGAGCCTCCGCTCTGCCTGCGTCTGACCACGTTTGGCCGCTCCGAAAGCGATCTGGCCCAGAGTCTTGATCATCTCTCCCTGCCACCCGGTGTCTCAATGGGCTACCGCTCCTCCATGCCTATCATTGAACTCAAGCTGACAGGACCGGCCTCAGAGAAGGCGGCGATGCTGGCGCTCTGGCCGGAGGTGCAGCGCGTCGCAGGTGAAAGCCTGATCTTTGAAGGCACCGAGGGGCTGCCGGCGCAGATTGCGTCACATCTGCAGTCTCGGCAGCTGAGCGTGACCTTAAGCGAACAGTTCACCGGCGGCCTGCTGGCGCTACAGCTGTCGCGCGCCAGTGCGCCGCTGTTGGCCAGTGAAGTGGTGCCGTTCCAGCAGGAAACGCTGGCGCAGACCGCGCGCTGGGCTTCGGAAAGAAGGGTGAAACATTTTGCTGGCCTGGCGCTGTTTGTGGGGGGGCTGGATGAGGAACATCTCAACTTTGCGCTGGCGACGCCGGAAGGCACGTATGCTTTGCGGGTTAAAATGAGCATTACTCGCCACAGTCTGGCGGTACGTCAGGAGGTCTGCGCCATGATGGCGCTGAACATGCTGCGCCGCTGGCTGAAGGGTAAAGAGGTGGCCAGCGAGCACGGCTGGATTAATGTTGTCGAATCGCTGTTTGTTGAGTGATGCCTTTGCCGGGGCGTTTTGCCCCGGCACGGTTTAGCCCAGCGCCTTCGCCAGCAGAGTGATCGGATGCTCGCAGCGCTTGCTGGTAGACATCTCTATCTGCCACTTGCAGGTTTCGCAGTCGGTGACCACGATGTCTGCGCCACTCTCTTCAATCTGGCGAAACAGCGGGGCGCCGATCGCCTGTGACGTTTCGTAGTTTTCTCGCTTAAAGCCGTAAGTGCCCGCGATGCCGCAGCAGCGCGAGTCCAGCACCGTCAGCTCCAGCCCCGGAATGAGCCGCAACAGCTCAAGCGTATAGAGCGACCAGCCCATTTTCTCCATATGACACGGTGTGTGATACACCACTTTCAGCGGTAGTTCCCGCAGCGGCAGCGTCTGCCCGCTGTCCAGTTTGCGCCACAGGAAACGCGTCGCCAGCTCAATGTGCTCGCGCAGACCGGTGTTATCCACGTCCAGCAGGTGCGGATACTCATCACGCAGGGTGAAGGTACAGGTGGACGAGGTGGCCAGCACCGGAATTCCTTTATCAACGATGGCCTCGCGCAGGGACGTGACGTTGCTTTTGGCTTGTTTGCGCGCCTTATTGGTAAAACCGTTGGCAATCAACGGCACACCGCAGCACTTCTCTTTATTCAGGAGCTGCACGCCGGTCCCCATCGCGTTGAGTACCTTCAGCAGATCTTTTCCCAGTTGCGGGTGGTTGTAGTTGACATAGCAGCCGTGGAAGAACACGACCTGATCGGTGTACTGCGCCTGTTCCGCTGCCACGGATGTATACCAGCGTCGGAAGGTACCGTGAGAGTATTTTGGCAGGCTGCGGTGGTGGTCTATCTTCAGCGTCGCATCCAGCAGTTTTCGCACCGGCTTGAGAGACGTTGCAGCATTCACCAGCGGGGCAAAAGGCGTGGAGACACTGCCCATCAGGTCGGTGTGACTCAGGATCGCATCGCGCAGGGACGGCTTTTGCGTGCTGTAACGCGCGCGGGCTCGCTGGATGATATCGCCGATTTTCACGTCCGACGGACAGGCCACTTCGCAACGTTTACAGTTGATGCAGTATTTCAGCGCCTCATCGTACAGCGCACCGTCTTTAAGACGCAGGCGCTCGCCGTCAGGTCCGGCCTGTTTCGGGCCCGGGTAGCGCGGATTCACACCGCTGACCGGGCAGACGGTGGTACAAACTGTGCATTTGATGCAGCTTTCAAACCGGGTATCGTTCATTGCTCAGCCTCCATGCGCTGGCCAATTTGCTCTGCCACATACAGCGCCGTGATGGCGCAGACCCCGCCGCCGCAACCCTGAGCGATGGGATCGTATCCCCCCAGAAGAGAGCCAATGGCATAGAGATTACTGACCGGCTGACCAGAAAGTTGCGGGTGCAGTTGCTTATCGACAATCACGCCGAACTGCTGCCAGGGTTGTGGGGTGAAGAAATCACTCTGATACCAGTCCGCGCGGGAGGGCGTTTGCCGGACATCCAGCCCCATAATGGCCTCCTGGATGCCGTCCCGACGGCTCAGCAGCCCGTTGCTGAAGAAACTGCCGCTTGCCAGCACCGTATAACGCGCGCGAAGCGGAATATCAGCGTGATTACGCGTCCAGACTTCGCTCACCGAACCATCCGTCAGGGTGATTTTTTTCACCTCGTCACCCGCCATCCACACGCCACCCTGAGCGATAAACCGCCGCTGAAGCTGGGTATGCAGGCGAATGCCGGGAACAGAAGGGGGAAGCGTCGGCAGCAGGCCAAGCGAGCAGGGCAGGCGATCCGAGAGCCAGCGCCAGAGCCGGTTGTCGCTTAAGCCAAAGCAGGCGGGCATAAACAGCGTGTCGCAACCTTCGGCCAGCGGCCGGAGCGCGGCATACAGCAGCGGCCATTTATCGTCGTTATCGAGAAAACGGGCAATATTCACCGCGCGAAACTCGCTCGGGTTGTCGCGCAGGACGTCAAGCTCAGGAAGCTCTATCTCAGCCGTGTGTGCGTTCACGCCCTGGCGACAGAGCGATGCCGCAGCGAGGTGGGGCTGAAAATCAAGAAAACCGCTAATACCCACGACCAGGACCCGTCCTGCGTTGAAGGGGGCAACAGGCACCTCTTCCGGGCTGAGCCAGGCAGAGCGCAGGGTGCCGAGCGGAGTAACCCGATGATGATTTTTCCGGGCGTTACCCTGCAGCCGTGCGCCGCACTCGGCCAGAAGGGTTTCGGCTTCATGGGCGAAGCGGTCGACGGTGTCTCTGCCCGTCAGGTTATAGGGATGCTCTGGCGGCAGGGCATCGCGATATGCCTCATCCAGCAGATCCAGCGAACCCGACGAGAAGTGCAGTGCGCTCTGGCCCCGGGTGATGATGGCGCAGCGCAGCCCCTGCTTCGTTAGCCTGATACCACAGAGCAGACCCGCCAGCCCACCACCGACAATCACGGTATCAAATTTCATCCTGTTGCTCCTTCTCAAGACCGCACAGCCCCTGGTAGACCCAGCGGGTAAACTCGCTTTCACGCAGTGCATCACCCCAGGCGACAGGCTGAATGCCTTTCCAGCGTTCGTTCAGGAAATCACTGAGTTGTGCCAGCGACTGGGTGGCAGTGGTGGTATGAAAACGTTGTAACAACCCGGCGGCACGGCAGGCGCACAGCTCACCCTGGCAGGTGCCCATGCCCACGCGGGTGCGCCGACGTAAATCAAGCAGGCTGTTGACGGTCAGATTCTCCACGGCGTATTGCACTTCACCCGCCGTGACGGCTTCGCATTCACACACCAGGCTACGGCTCAGCCGTCCTTCCCCCAGCCAGACCGGCGTGCGGTCTCCGTGGCGATAGATGGCGGAACCGCGCAGGGGGGCGGAAAGGGAGATGATTTTTTGCAGCGTTTTCTCGGTGGACTGACGCGAGCCGGGCAGAGGTTGCTCTGCAGTCACACACCGTTCGCTATTACCCAGCTTGCGGCAGACGGCATCGGTTGCCCACTCGGCCATCAGGCGGTAGGTCATCAGCTTGCCGCCGGTGATGGTGATAAACCCGTCCAGGCCATCGCGCGCGGCGTGGTCGAGCAGCACGATGCCACGGCTGACGTTGCGCCCGCTCGGGTCGTTATCGCTCGCCACCAGAGGGCGCACGCCAGCATAGGCGCGAAGAATTCGGGTCTGCGCCATCACAGGGGCCAGCTTTTCCCCTTCGCGCAGCAGGATATCCACCTCGTCGGCGGTCACGCGGTTGTAATCAATCTCGCTATAGTCCACGTGGGTTGAGGTGGTGCCGATAAGCGAAATGGTATCGCCCGGCACCAGGATGTCGGCATCAGAAGGTTTGCGGCAGCGGTTGATCACGTGGTTGTTAATGCGGTGGTCGAGGATCAGCAGCGAGCCTTTTGCCGGGAACATGCGCACAGACAGCTCGGCGTACTCCGCGATGCGTTGCCCCCAGATCCCCGCCGCGTTGACCACCACGGCGGCGTACAGTTCGCCATGCTCCTTATACTGCGTATCAAAAACACGTACGCCGCAGACGCGGTTCCCTTCACGGATAAGCCCGGTCACTTCCTGCCCGGTCAGAACCTGTGCGCCATGTTCACGGGCGTCCAGCATGTTCGCGGCGGTCAGGCGGAAAGGGTCAACCGTACCGTCCGGGACCTTCACCGCACCGATAAGGGCCGGGTTGACAGACGGTTCCAGGCGACGCGCGAGTTCGGGGTCGATGACGTCAGCCTCAATCCCTGCAGCGCGGCAGGCGGTCACAAAGGTTGGCTGAAATGAGAGATCGTCTTCGGGAAGCGTAATGAACAGACCGTTGGTCGGTTCAATGCAGTGGCGGGCAATGCGTCTGAGGATCTGGTTTTCAGCAATGCATTCCCGCGCGGATTCGGGGTCGGTCACCGCGTAACGGGCACCACTGTGTAGCAGACCATGATTGCGCCCGGTTGCGCCCGTCGCAATGTCATGGCGCTCCAGAAGCGTGACGCTCAGCCCACGCAGGGCGCAGTCGCGTGCGATGCCGGCGCCGGTCGCGCCACCGCCAATGATAATCACATCGCTGTAGCGAGGATCGTGAATTGTCATTGTTATCCCTCTGTGTTCGTTTTTTACCATTTAGCCACATCAAAACTGTGGTTTGTTTGATTTCGAACATAAACGAACGAAATTCGAAAGTGAAACGTGATTCCATGCGCTTTTCTGCGCACATTGTCATATTTCTGTAACAATTTGTGCGTTGATTCACAGTAACAATCACCGTGATTTCTTAACATCGCCGCCTCTCTGGAGTGTGGGGCAGTTAAACCCCTGTAAATTCAATACCTGGCCACGGAGGCTGTCATGCTCAGTATCTTCAAACCTGCGCCGCATCGGGCGCGTCTGCCAGAGGCAGAAATTGATCCGCTATACCGTCGTCTGCGTTGGCAAATCTTCCTGGGGATCTTCTTCGGGTACGCGGCGTACTACCTGGTACGTAAAAACTTTGCGCTCGCCATGCCGTATCTGGTGGAGCAGGGCTTTTCTCGTGGCGATCTGGGGTTCGCGCTGTCGGGGATCTCTATCGCCTACGGTTTTTCCAAATTCATCATGGGTTCAGTGTCCGATCGCTCGAATCCACGCGTGTTCCTGCCTGCGGGTCTGATCCTGGCGGCAGCGGTGATGCTGTTCATGGGCTTTGTGCCATGGGCAACCTCCAGCATCGCCGTGATGTTCGTGCTGCTGTTCCTCTGTGGCTGGTTCCAGGGAATGGGGTGGCCGCCGTGCGGGCGCACCATGGTGCACTGGTGGTCGCAGAAAGAGCGTGGCGGCATCGTGTCGGTGTGGAACTGCGCGCATAACGTCGGTGGCGGTATTCCACCTCTGCTGTTCCTGCTGGGGATGGCGTGGTTTAACGACTGGAAAGCCGCGCTTTATATGCCTGCCTTTGGTGCCATTCTGGTGGCGGTTATCGCTTTCGCCCTGATGCGTGACACGCCGCAGTCCTGTGGCCTGCCGCCGATTGAAGAGTACAAAAACGACTATCCGGATGATTACAGCGAGCAGCATGAAGAAGAGCTGACGGCCAAACAGATCTTCATGAAGTACGTCCTGCCCAACAAACTGCTGTGGTATATCGCGGTGGCCAACGTCTTCGTGTACCTGCTGCGTTACGGCATCCTCGACTGGTCACCTACCTATCTGAAAGAGGTGAAGCATTTCGCGCTGGATAAATCCTCCTGGGCTTACTTCCTCTATGAGTACGCCGGGATCCCGGGGACGCTGATTTGCGGCTGGATGTCGGACAAAGTGTTCCGGGGTAACCGTGGTGCGACGGGCGTCTTCTTTATGACGCTGGTGACCATTGCCACCGTGGTTTACTGGCTCAACCCGCCGGGTAACCCGTCAATCGATATGGCCTGTATGATCGTCATCGGCTTCCTGATTTACGGCCCGGTGATGCTGATTGGTCTGCATGCCCTGGAGCTGGCGCCGAAGAAAGCGGCAGGTACGGCGGCCGGCTTTACCGGTCTGTTCGGTTACCTTGGCGGTTCGGTCGCGGCGAGCGCCATTGTGGGCTACACCGTTGACTTCTTCGGCTGGGACGGCGGCTTTATGGTGATGATTGGCGGTAGCGTGCTGGCGGTGCTGCTGTTGATTGTGGTGATGATTGGTGAAAAACGTCATCACGCCGAAATGCAGGCGCGTCGTCAATAAGGAGAAGGCTGATGAAATTAACTTACGTAGCAACGGGCCTGCTGCTGGCGGGCCTGATGACAGGCTCAGCGCTGGCTAACGAGAAAATGGTTATCGCCCATCGCGGCGCAAGCGGCTATCTGCCAGAGCACACGCTCCCGGCAAAAGCGATGGCCTATGCGCAGGGGGCAGATTATCTCGAGCAGGATCTGGTGATGACCCGTGACGACCAGCTGGTCGTCCTTCATGACCACTATCTTGACCGCGTGACGGACGTGGCTGAGCGTTTTCCGGCCCGCGCCCGCAAAGATGGTCGCTACTACGCCATTGACTTTACGCTGGATGAGATTCGTTCGCTGAAGTTTACCGAGGGTTTCGAGGTTGAAAACGGCAAGAAGGTGCAGGTCTATCCGGGACGTTTCCCGATGGGTAAATCTGATTTTCGCATTCATACCTTCGAAGAAGAGATTGAGTTTGTTCAGGGACTGAACCACTCAACCGGGAAAAACATCGGCATCTACCCGGAGATAAAAGCGCCGTGGTTCCACCACCAGGAAGGGAAGGACATTGCCGCGAAGACGCTGGACGTGCTGAAAAAGTACGGCTACACCAGCAAGCGCGACAAAGTCTATCTGCAGTGTTTTGACGTCGCTGAGCTGAAGCGCATCAAAACCGAGCTGGAGCCAAAGAGAGGGATGGATCTCAATCTGGTACAGCTGATTGCCTACACCGACTGGAATGAAACTCAGGAGAAACAGCCCGACGGCACGTGGGTGAATTACAACTACGACTGGATGTTTAAGCCGGGCGCAATGAAACAGATCGCGCAGTACGCCGACGGTATCGGACCGGATTACCATATGCTGGTGGCGGAAGGCTCAACGCCAGGCCACGTCAAGCTGACGGCAATGGTGAAAGAGGCGCACGCCAGTCATATGCAGGTTCATCCGTATACGGTACGTGCGGACCAGCTACCGGCTTATGCGACGGACGTAAACCAGCTGTACGACGTGCTGTATAACCAGGCCGGGGTGGACGGGCTGTTCACCGATTTCCCGGATAAAGCCGTGCAGTTTTTGAAGTAAAAGAAAAAGGGCCGTAAGGCCCTTTTTTATGTCGCCCGGAGGGGCGGTTTACATCTCAATCTCTATATCGCCTTTTGCCCGGCAGCAGCAGGGCAAAATTTCACCTTCGTTGATGAAGGCCAGCGGTTCGGTCAGCCAGTCCACTTGTCCGGCGACTAAACGGCAGCGACATGAGCCGCAATAGCCTGAGCGGCATTGATACTCCACTTCAACCTGATGCGCCTCAAGCGCAATCAACAGGGAAGGGTGTTCTTCCCGGCACAGCACTTCGGTACCGGAAAGGCTAAGCGTTACGCGGCTCATCAGAGCTGGAAGTCGCTCAGGTCGTCGGTGTTAACTTCAGAGTCAATCTGCCCGACCAGATAAGAACTGACTTCCACTTCCTGTGGCGCAACCTGCACGTTATCGGATACCAGCCAGGTGTTGATCCACGGAATTGGGTTAGAGCGGGTTTTGAACGGCAGCTCAAGCCCGACCGCCTGCATACGGATGTTGGTGATGTACTCAACATACTGGCACAGGATGTCTTTGTTCAGGCCAATCATGGAGCCGTCGCGGAACAGGTAGTCTGCCCACTCTTTCTCCTGCTGAGCGGCCAGCACGAACAGGTCATAGCACTCCTGTTTGCACTCTTCGGCAATCTCAGCCATCTCCGGATCGTCTGTACCGCTGCGCAGCAGGTTCAGCATATGCTGGGTGCCGGTCAGGTGCAGGGCTTCGTCACGGGCGATCAGACGGATGATTTTGGCATTACCTTCCATCAGCTTGCGTTCCGCAAAAGCGAAGGAGCAGGCGAAGCTCACGTAGAAGCGGATGGCTTCCAGTGCGTTAACGCTCATCAGGCACAGGTAAAGCTGTTTCTTCAGCGCGCGCAGGCTCACGGTGACGGTTTTGCCGTTCACTGTGTGGGTGCCTTCGCCCAGCAGATGCCAGTAGCTGGTCATCTCGATCAGTTCGTCGTAGTAGTGCGCAATACCTTCAGCACGTTTCTGGATCTGCTCGTTAGTGACGATATCGTCAAACACCACCGCCGGATCGTTAACGATGTTGCGGATAATGTGGGTGTAAGAGCGGGAGTGGATGGTCTCAGAAAACGCCCAGGTTTCCACCCAGGTTTCCAGCTCCGGAATGGAGATCAGCGGCAGCAGCGCCACGTTCGGGCTACGGCCCTGAATGGAGTCCAGCAACGTCTGGTACTTCAGGTTGCTGATGAAGATATGCTTTTCGTGCTCCGGCAACGCCTGGAAATCGATACGATCGCGAGAGACGTCAACTTCTTCCGGGCGCCAGAAGAAGGAGAGTTGCTTTTCAATCAGCTTTTCGAAGATGTCATATTTTTGCTGATCGTAGCGTGCCACGTTGACCGGTTGCCCGAAGAACATCGGCTCTTTGAGCTGGTCGTTTTTCGTCTGTGAAAAGGTGGTGTATGCCATGAATTGGAGTCCTGTCTTACGAAATAAAGGCGGGGATATCCCCGCCCTTCATTAGATCTTACATGCGCCGCTTTCGCAGCCATCGTCCTGAATTGACGGTGCCATGTCATCCTGAGCGTCTTCCGCACCATCACGGGTGTTGTGATAGTACAGGGTTTTCACACCAAATTTGTAGGCGGTGAGCAGGTCTTTCAACAGTTGCTGCATCGGTACCTTGCCAGACGGGAAGCGCGTCGGGTCGTAGTTGGTGTTAGCAGAAATCGACTGGTCGATAAACTTCTGCATGATCCCCACCAGCTGCAGGTAACCGTCGTTGTTTGGCATTTCCCACAGCAGCTCGTAGTTGTCTTTCAGCAGCTCGTAGTCAGGCACAACCTGACGCAGGATACCGTCTTTCGACGCTTTAATGCTGACGTGGCCGCGCGGTGGTTCAATACCGTTGGTGGCGTTAGAGATCTGCGAAGAGGTCTCAGACGGCATCAGGGCAGACAGCGTGGAGTTACGCAGGCCGTGAGTCTTGATGGATTCACGCAGCGCTTCCCAGTCCAGATGCAGCGGTTCGTTAGAAATCGCATCCAGGTCTTTCTTGTAGGTATCGATCGGCAGAATGCCTTTCGCATAGGTGGTTTCGTTGAACCACGGGCACGCGCCTTGCTCTTTCGCCAGCTCGTTGGAGGCTTTCAGCAGGTAGTACTGAATCGCTTCGAACGTTTCGTGGGTCAGGTTGTTCGCGCTGCCGTCGGAGTAACGCTTACCGTGTTTCGCCAGCCAGTAGGCAAAGTTGATAACGCCGATACCGAGGGTACGACGGCCCATTGCTCCACGTTTTGCCGCAGGAATTGGGTAGTCCTGGTAATCCAGCAGGGCATCCAGCGCACGCACGGCCAGCACCGCCAGCTCTTCCAGCTCTTCCAGGCTCTTGATAGCGCCCAGGTTGAAAGCAGAGAGGGTGCAGAGCGCGATTTCGCCGTTTTCGTCGTTAACATCTTCCAGCGGTTTGGTCGGCAGGGCGATTTCCAGGCACAGGTTAGACTGGCGCACTGGCGCAACCACCGGGTCAAACGGGCTATGGGTGTTGCAGTGGTCAACGTTCTGAATGTAGATACGGCCGGTAGAGGCACGTTCCTGCATCATCAGGGAGAACAGGTCAACCGCCTTAACGCGCTGCTTACGGATGCTGTCGTCTTTTTCGTATTTGGTGTACAGACGCTCGAACTCATCCTGATCTGCGAAGAACGCGTCATACAGGCCCGGAACGTCGGACGGGCTGAACAGGGTGATGTCTTCACCTTTCAGCAGACGGGTGTACATCAGCTTGTTGATCTGTACGCCGTAGTCCATGTGACGAACGCGGTTGCCTTCAACGCCACGGTTGTTCTTCAGTACCAGAAGGCTTTCCACTTCCAGGTGCCACATTGGGTAGAACAGGGTGGCTGCACCACCGCGTACGCCGCCCTGAGAGCAGGATTTTACCGCGGTCTGGAAGTGTTTGTAGAACGGGATACAGCCGGTGTGGAACGCTTCACCGCCACGAATCGGGCTACCCAGTGCACGGATGCGACCGGCGTTGATGCCGATACCGGCACGCTGGGAGACATATTTCACGATGGCGCTGGAGGTCGCGTTGATGGAATCCAGGCTGTCACCACACTCGATCAGGACGCATGAGCTGAACTGACGGGTTGGGGTACGCACGCCAGACATGATTGGCGTAGGCAGAGAAATCTTGAACGTGGAAACCGCATCGTAGAAACGCTTCACGTATTCCAGACGGGTGTCACGCGGGTAGTTAGAGAACAGGCAGGCGGCCACCAGAATATAGAGGAACTGAGCGCTTTCGTAGATCTCACCGGTCACACGGTTCTGAACCAGGTATTTGCCTTCGAGCTGCTTCACCGCCGCATAAGAGAAGTTCATGTCGCGCCAGTGATCGATAAACCCGTTCATCTGCTCGAACTCTTCTTCCGTATAGTCTTCCAGCAGATGCGTGTCGTATTTGCCCAGCTCAACCATTTTCACCACGTGATCGTAAAGCTTTGGCGGCTCAAACTGGCCGTACGCTTTTTTACGCAGGTGGAAAATCGCCAGACGTGCAGCGAGGTACTGATAATCCGGGGCTTCACGGGAGATGAGATCCGCCGCAGCCTTGATGATGGTTTCGTGGATATCAGACGTCTTGATGCCATCGTAGAACTGAATGTGAGAGCGCAGTTCAACCTGGGAGATAGATACGTTATTCAGTCCTTCTGCTGCCCAGTCGAGAACACGATGGATTTTGTCCAGATTGATACGCTCGGTGGTACCGTCGCGCTTAGTCACCAGCAGACTCTGATTCATGTGGGTTTTACCTGTCCGTGAAATAAAAAATATCCCCCGCTTATCCACAGATCCGTCTTGTGACTAACTCTGTGGATAAATACTACATATAGGGGGTTTGCGATAAGAAAAACGCTATATGGTGAGTATTCTAGTATCGAATCTTTTCAGCACAAGGGTTGATTTTGACGTTAAATTGAGGTTGTCAAAGGGTAAAAAAGGCTAAGTCCTCGTACCGTAAGGCCTGGAAGAGATGTCAATAATTAAGAAAAAAAATTCAAAATTTGATCGAGTGCTGATTTCTTCAACGGGAGGTCAGAATTGCGCAACATGATGTCGCGCAATCTTTATAAGAATAATGGATGACGTCAGTCGTTTTTGGCGGTTGTATGCAACATATAGTTAACATCTACACCCGGTGCGAGTTTGAATTTATCGGTCAATGGATTGTAATGCAGACCGGTGATGTGCTGCTCCTTGAGCCACGTCTGATCAACCCAGCTCAGTAATTCAGCAGGCTTGATGAATTTCTTCACGTCGTGCGTGCCTTTTGGCACCATACGCAGCACATACTCCGCCCCGACGACCGCCATCAGCCAGGCTTTTCCGTTTCGGTTGATCGTCGAGAAGAAGACCTGGCCGCCCGGTTTCACCAGTTTTGCACAGGCGTGAACCACGGACTGGGGGTCGGGAACGTGCTCCAGCATCTCCATACAGGTCACCACGTCGTACTGATGGGCATGCTTTGCCGCATGTTCTTCGACGGTTTCCTGCACATATTCCACCTGCACTCCGGATTCCAGCGCATGAAGACGGGCAACCTGTAGCGGTTCAAAGCCCATATCCAGACCGGTGACGGTGGCCCCTTCGCGCGCCATGCTTTCTGCCAGAATGCCGCCGCCGCAGCCGACGTCGAGCACTTTCTTACCGAACAGGCCGCCGGAACGCTCCGCGATATAGCCCAGGCGCAGCGGGTTAATGCGGTGCAGAGGTTTAAACTCACCTTCGAGATCCCACCAGCGGGATGCCACCGCTTCGAATTTGGCAATCTCTTCATGGTCAACGTTGTGAGCCACCGGGGATTTTTCGGCATTCATGGGCGCTTTTACTCCTTATTTTGCAAGACTTCGGAGTATATCAGCCCGCGCGGTTGAATAAAGCTTATTGGTTTACCTCAATCACCGCGGCTGTGTTATAATTTGCGACCTTTGAATCCGGGATACAGTAGAGGGATAGCGGTTAGATGAGCGACCTTGCGAGAGAAATTACACCGGTTAACATCGAGGAAGAGCTGAAGAGCTCCTATCTGGACTATGCGATGTCGGTCATTGTTGGCCGTGCGCTGCCGGACGTCCGCGATGGCCTGAAGCCGGTACACCGTCGCGTACTATACGCCATGAACGTATTGGGCAATGACTGGAATAAAGCCTACAAAAAATCTGCCCGTGTCGTTGGTGACGTAATCGGTAAATACCATCCCCATGGTGATTCCGCGGTGTACGACACTATCGTCCGAATGGCGCAGCCATTCTCGCTGCGTTACATGCTGGTAGATGGTCAGGGTAACTTTGGTTCTATCGACGGCGACTCCGCCGCGGCAATGCGTTATACGGAAATCCGTCTGGCGAAAATTGCCCATGAGCTGATGGCTGACCTGGAAAAAGAGACGGTTGATTTCGTTGATAACTATGACGGCACGGAACGCATTCCGGACGTTATGCCAACGAAAATCCCTAACCTGCTGGTGAACGGTTCGTCCGGTATCGCCGTCGGTATGGCAACCAACATTCCACCGCATAACATCACGGAAGTGATCAACGGTTGCCTGGCCTATATTGAGGATGAAGACATCAGCATTGAAGGGCTGATGGAACACATCCCGGGTCCAGACTTCCCGACGGCGGCGATCATCAACGGTCGTCGTGGTATTGAAGAAGCGTACCGCACCGGACGTGGCAAGATTTATATCCGTGCCCGCGCCGAAGTGGAAGCGGACGCCAAAACCGGCCGTGAAACCATCATTGTTCACGAGATCCCGTATCAGGTGAACAAAGCGCGTCTGATTGAAAAAATCGCCGAGCTGGTAAAAGAAAAACGTGTTGAAGGCATCAGCGCGCTGCGTGACGAATCTGATAAAGACGGCATGCGCATCGTGATTGAAATCAAACGCGACGCGGTGGGCGAGGTTGTACTGAACAACCTGTATTCCCAGACTCAGCTCCAGGTCTCCTTCGGTATCAACATGGTTGCATTGCACCATGGTCAGCCGAAGATCATGAACCTGAAAGATATTCTGAGCGCGTTTGTGCGTCACCGCCGTGAAGTGGTGACTCGCCGTACTATTTTCGAACTGCGTAAAGCCCGCGACCGTGCGCATATCCTTGAAGCGCTGGCCGTTGCACTGGCAAACATCGACCCAATCATTGAGTTGATTCGCCGTGCACCAACCCCTGCGGAAGCGAAAGCGTCTCTGATTGCCCGTCCGTGGGATCTGGGCAACGTGGCCGCCATGCTGGAACGCGCTGGCGACGATGCTGCGCGTCCTGAATGGCTGGAGCCTGAGTTCGGCGTGCGTGACGGTCAGTACTACCTGACTGAACAGCAGGCCCAGGCGATTCTGGATCTGCGTCTGCAGAAACTGACTGGCCTTGAGCACGAAAAACTGCTCGACGAATACAAAGAACTGCTGGAACAGATTGCCGAGCTGCTGCATATCCTGGGTAGCGCAGAGCGCCTGATGGAAGTGATCCGTGAAGAGCTGGAACTGGTCCGCGATCAGTTCGGCGATGAGCGTCGCACCGAAATCACGGCGAACAGCTCTGATATCAACATTGAAGATCTGATCAACCGCGAAGATGTGGTGGTCACCCTGTCTCACCAGGGCTATGTGAAGTATCAGCCGCTGACCGACTACGAAGCACAGCGTCGTGGCGGTAAAGGCAAATCGGCAGCACGTATTAAAGAAGAAGACTTTATTGACCGTCTGCTGGTGGCAAACACCCATGACACGATCCTCTGCTTCTCAAGCCGTGGTCGTCTGTACTGGATGAAGGTCTATCAGCTGCCAGAAGCGAGCCGTGGTGCACGTGGTCGTCCAATCGTGAACCTGCTGCCGCTGGAAGCGAACGAACGTATCACCGCGATTCTGCCGGTACGTGAGTACGAAGAAGGCGTGAACGTCTTTATGGCGACCGCCAGCGGTACCGTGAAGAAAACCGCGCTGACCGAATTCAGCCGTCCACGTTCTGCCGGTATCATCGCGGTGAACCTGAACGACGGTGACGAACTGATTGGCGTTGACCTCACCTCCGGTTCCGATGAAGTGATGCTGTTCTCCGCCGCCGGTAAAGTGGTGCGCTTCAAAGAGAACGCGGTTCGTGCAATGGGCCGTACTGCAACAGGTGTTCGTGGTATCAAACTGGCCGGTGAAGATACCGTCGTTTCCCTGATCGTTCCGCGCGGTGAAGGTGCTATCCTGACCGTCACGCAGAACGGCTACGGTAAACGTACTGCCGAAAGCGAATACCCGACCAAGTCTCGTGGCACGCAGGGCGTTATCTCTATCAAGGTTACCGAGCGCAACGGATCCGTTGTGGGTGCGGTACAGGTAGACGATGCCGACCAGATCATGATGATCACGGATGCCGGTACGCTGGTGCGTACACGCGTATCTGAGATCAGCGTGGTTGGCCGTAATACTCAGGGTGTGATCCTCATCCGTACCGCGGAAGATGAAAACGTCGTGGGTCTGCAGCGTGTAGCTGAGCCTGTGGATGACGAAGAGCTCGACTCCATCGACGGTAGCGTCGCAGAAGGTGATGATGAAATCGCACCAGAAGCCGATACCGAAGATGATGCAGCGGATGACGCTGACGAGTAATGTCTCCTGATGCAAAAAGGGCCGGTTTCCGGCCCTTTTCTTTTGCACAAGCAGATAAGTGAACGTTGCGACAAGGCGCGTTTACCGCTACCTTAACCACATTCTTTTTGACCCCGACGGCGGAGCCTCGCCCCTTTGAAATACCTCGTCTCCTTTCGTACCACGCTGAAAGTCTCTCGCTATCTGTTTCGGGCGCTGGTGCTCTTGCTTTGGTTGCTTGTGGCATTATTGTCGGTGTTTTACATCGTTAACGCCCTTCATCAGAAAGAAGCGGAGATCCGCCAGGAGTTTAACTTAAGCTCCGATCAGGCCCAGCGCTATATTCAGCGAACGTCCGACGTGATGAAGGAGCTGAAGTACATTGCCGAGAATCGCCTGACCGCGGAAAACGGCATTCTTGCCATCCGTGGGCGTAATGACAAAACCGAAGTACCGAATTTCGAGCCGCTGTTTCCGGATTCCGATTGCTCTGCGATGGGCAGCACCTGGCGTGGTTCACTGGAGTCGCTCTCCTGGTTTATGCGCTACTGGCGTGACAACTTTTCCGCCGCCTATGATCTGAACCGCGTCTTCCTGATTGGCAGTGAAAATCTCTGTATGGCCGACTTTGGCCTGCGCGATGTGCCCGTCGAGCGCGATGATGCGCTGAAAAGCCTGCATGAACGTATTGTGAAATATCGCAATGCGCCGCAGGACGAGCGCGGGAATAACATCTTCTGGATAAGCCAGGGGCCACGCATGGGCGTGGGCTATTTCTACGCCCTCACGCCGGTCTATCTGGGCAATCGTCTGCAGGCGCTGCTGGGGATTGAACAGACCATTCGCATGGAAAACTTCTTCACGCCGGGCAGTCTGCCGATGGGCGTGACCATTCTGGATGAAAACGGACATACCCTGATCTCACTTGCCGGTCCGGATAATCGACTGAACGTCGACCCGCACTGGATGCAGGAGCGGTCGTGGTTTGGCTATACCTCAGGCTTCCGTGAGCTGGTGCTTAAAAAGAGCTTGCCGCCTTCGTCGCTGAGTATTGTCTATTCGCTGCCCGTGGATATGGTGCTTGAGCGGATCCGCATTCTTATCATGAACGCGATTTTGCTGAACCTGCTGGCCGGGGGGGCGCTGTTTACCCTCGCGCGAATGTATGAGCGCAAAATCTTTATACCCGCCGAAAGCGACGCCCAGCGGCTGGAAGAGCACGAGCAGTTTAACCGCAAGATTGTCGCCTCGGCGCCGGTGGGGATCTGCATCCTGCGCACGCAGGACGGGACCAATATCCTCAGTAACGAGCTGGCGCATAACTACCTGAACATGCTGACGCATGAGGACCGACAGAGGCTGACGCAGATTATCTGTGGCCAGCAGGTGAACTTCGTTGACGTGCTGACCAGCACGCACACGAACCTGCAAATCAGCTTTGTGCACTCCCGCTATCGTAATGAAAACGTGGCAATTTGCGTCCTGGTAGACGTCTCGGCGCGTGTGAAGATGGAAGAGTCGCTGCAGGAGATGGCGCAGGCCGCCGAGCAGGCCAGCCAGTCGAAATCCATGTTCCTTGCCACCGTCAGCCACGAGTTGCGTACCCCGCTGTACGGGATTATCGGTAACCTTGATCTTCTGCAGACCAAAGAGCTGCCGAAAGGGGTCGATCGCCTGGTGACGGCGATGAATAACTCCTCCAGCCTGCTGCTGAAAATCATCAGCGATATTCTCGATTTCTCCAAAATTGAGTCGGAGCAGCTGAAAATTGAGCCGCGGGAGTTCTCTCCGCGCGAGGTGATGAACCACATCAGCGCCAACTATCTGCCGCTGGTGGTGCGTAAACAGCTGGGCCTCTACTGCTTTATTGAGCCGGACGTGCCGCTGACGCTGCATGGCGATCCGATGCGTCTGCAGCAGGTCATTTCTAACCTGCTCAGTAACGCCATTAAATTTACCGATATCGGCTGCATTGTGTTGCACGTGTGTCGGGCAGGGGACTACCTGAGTATTCGCGTGCGTGATACCGGCGTGGGTATCCCGGCGAAGGAAGTGGTGCGTCTGTTTGACCCGTTCTTCCAGGTCGGTACCGGCGTACAGCGTAACTTCCAGGGGACCGGGCTGGGTCTGGCGATCTGTGAGAAGCTCGTGAGCATGATGGACGGCGATATCTCCGTTGATACCGAGCCAGGCATGGGCAGCCAGTTTACTATCCGCATTCCGCTCTATTCTGCCCAGTACCCGGCAAAAGCGGTGGTGGACGGCCTGAGCGATAAGCGCTGCTGGCTGGCAGTACACAATGCCTCACTGAATGATTACCTGACGGCGCTTCTTACCCACAGCGGCGTGCGCGTGTCCCGCTATGAAGGGCAAACGCCGGATGTCGACGATGTGCTGATCACCGACGAGGTGCTGGAACAACCCTGGCAGGGCAGAGGGGTGGTTCACTTCTGCCGTCGCCATATCGGTATTCCGGTCGAACGAGCTCCGGGTGAATGGGTGCACAGCGTGGCGACGCCGCATGAGCTCATGAGCCTGCTGGCACGTATCTACAGCGTGCAGCTGGAAGATAGCGACGGGGCGACGGAGTTGCCGTCACCGGATGCGCTGGCATCGCTGAATGACGATATGATGATTCTGGTGGTGGATGACCATCCGATTAACCGTCGCCTGCTGGCAGACCAGCTGGGTTCGCTTGGTTATCAGTGCAAAACCGCCAATGACGGCGTGGATGCGCTGAACGTGCTGAGTAAAAACCACATTGATATCGTTCTTAGCGACGTCAACATGCCGAATATGGATGGCTACCGTCTGACGCAGCGTATACGCCAGCTTGGCCTGACGTTGCCGGTCGTGGGCGTGACGGCGAATGCGCTGGCGGAAGAGAAACAGCGCTGTCTGGAGTCAGGGATGGACAGTTGTCTGTCGAAACCGGTGACGCTGGACGTCCTGAAACAGACGATTTCCGTGTATGCGGAACGGGTCAGAAAAGCGAGAGTATAAAAAAAGGCCCGTCAGGGCCTTTTTTGTTGTTTCCCTCACACGCCGGGAGGGGGGAGGTAAGGCCATCAGGCCGCACACCCGGTAAACATCAATCCTTATCCGACGCGCTCAGCGTAACGGAGGAGAGATAGTTTAGCAGCGCAATATCGTTATCCACACCCAGTTTCATCATTGCTGATTTCTTCTGGCTACTGATGGTTTTAATACTGCGGTTCAGCTTCTTGGCAATCTCGGTGACCAGGAAACCTTCGGCGAACAGGCGCAGAACTTCGCTCTCTTTCGGAGACAGGCGTTTGTCGCCATAGCCACCGGCGCTGATTTTTTCCAGCAAACGAGAGACGCTTTCAGGCGTGAACTTCTTGCCTTTCTGCAGAGCAGCGAGCGCTTTTGGCAGATCGGTCGGCGCACCCTGTTTCAGCACAATCCCTTCGATATCCAGATCCAGCACGGCGCTGAGAATGGCCGGGTTGTTGTTCATGGTCAGAACAATGATCGAAATGTCCGGGAAGTGACGTTTGATATATTTGATGAGTGTGATCCCATCACCGTATTTGTCCCCAGGCATAGAGAGATCGGTGATGAGCACATGCGCATCAAGCTTTGGGAGGTTATTGATCAGTGCTGTAGAGTCTTCAAATTCACCGACTACATTCACCCACTCGATCTGTTCAAGTGATTTGCGAATACCGAACAGTACAATCGGATGGTCATCGGCAATAATTACGTTCATATTGTTCATGTATAAGGCTACCTTGCTACAGCAAGCTTTTGACGTAGGCGTCAATGTCGCTGATGTATTTTTCAATGCCAGAGGCATCTTTCTCACGAATTAGATGTTCCAGCGTTTCACATAACTGCTTGCCGGGAACCAGATTAAGCATGGCAAACACCCCTTTAAGCCGGTGTGCTGTCTGTGCCAGCGCTGCAAAATCATTCGCAGCGGACTCAGTATACAACCGCTTAACATCATCTGGTACTGTATCAACAAAGAGTGAATAGTATCCGCTGGCGTGAAGCTCGGCATTTTCATTGCCGCCTAACGGTGATTCCGCTATCTCTTCCTGCGCCAGTTGCTCTTCTATTAGTTGTAGTACAGCTTCCTGCATCGCATTGCTTATATTAAAGTTGACGCGCAGCTGGCCTGGGCCGATTTTTCGCACGCCTGGCTCATCATCGCTTAAAAGCAAGCCGGAGGCAGTAAGATTAGACGGATTATCAGTTAAAAACAGATCAAATTCTTGACTTGAGAGTCTTTCATCCGGCGTTATGCAGGCCGCGCCCCAGTTTTCTAACTGACGAACCACAATATTACGGATCTCGTTCGAGGTCACATCCACCATCACGACCACATCATCCAGCAGGCGTTCTTCGTCTTCTTCCTGTGGATTCGCCGCCATTTTAACGTGCAGTGAGTAACGCGTGCCAAGCGATTCGCGGGCCTTGATATTCAGATGGCCACCAAGCTTACGTGCCAGCTGATCGCACAGCCAGAAGGTCAGGGCATTGGCCTTGCCGTAATGATCGCTCTGGGTGTCATTCAGGAACGGGAAATGCAGATTATCGATTTCGCTTGTCGTTACGCCTTCCCCGGTATCCAGGATACGGAACGTCAGGCGATCTTCAGCCGACTCGTCGGTACTGACTTCCAGGGTGATCTTCCCGATCTGGGTGGTGGTGACGGCGTACTGAATAATCATCAGCAGAATGCGACGCAGCGCTTCGCGATCGCCGTGACGTTCATCATTCGCCGGTAAATGGTTATTGATCAGCAGCTGCAGCCCTTTGCGCTTGATCACGGGCAGGACCTCAGGCACCACTTCATCGATCAGATTCTGGATAGAGAAGAGGGTCGGCGTTCCTTTCCAGAAATCATTTTCGAGCATATTCGCCAGCTGGATCTCATCTACCATGCGCACCAGCGAGTCGGCCTGGCAGGCAAGCTGATGGCTTTCAGATGTATTCAGCGCCGCCGCCTGGGTCGCCAGCATTTTTAACGGCTTCTTGAAGGCATCACCAATATTCTGCATAAAGGCAGCGCGTCCCTGCTGGTTTTTCTCATACAGACGTTGTGCCTGCTTGAGCTTTTTATTCACCAGCACTTCACGATCCTGATCGCGGATGATGAAGATCTGCGTGCGGGAGGCGATCTGGCTGCGGAACTGTCGGATCTCATACAGCTCGTTATTAATGGTGGCCTGAATCACGCCCTGATGTTGATCCGCCATAGCGGTGATGTTCTGCAGATTGAGATGAGGCAGCAGGTGGTCAGCAATTTTATTGCTCATCACCGTACGGTTGGCTTCCTGATCGTGAACCAGCACCCCAAGCGGCAGCACGGAAATAATCTCTTCATTCAGCGCGCGCAACACGCGCAGTTCGTTACTGGTTCCTGCCGGGACCGGGGCGGCATCGCTTTGACGCCCTGACTGGAAGCGGAACGTGCTGTAGCCAAACAGCGCCAGCGCCAGCAGGCCGATATTCAGCAGCAGGGGCAGCAGGATATTTTGCAGCGTATCAAGCAGCAGGGTGCCGAACGGCACTTGCCACACCAGACGCATACCAGTTGAGTTCAGCGAAGAGGCAATTTCGATTTTCGAGCCGTTAAAGGAGATCGATACGCTCTCTGCGGCCTCTTTGTCCGATGCGGCTCGCATATTCTGAGTGCTGCTGTCCGGCTCCAGACGGAAGCTGTCGAGCGGCATATCCGGTGGAATCAAGTCATTGATGGGCAAATCGAAGGCCACCACCGTCGCCAGATGGCCTGGCTGGTTAAAAGTGGTACGCAGCGTAAAGTAATGGCCATTCTGCCAGGCGAGGCGGCGCAGAGATGAGAAGCTCTCACGTTCATCAAGGGCGTTCGCCTGTTGCAGCATTTCTGCCCGGCGGGAATCGACAATGCTGCCCACGGTCGTCTCTTTGAAACCGGAAGAGAGATCTTTTAGCGGCAGGGTTGAGATCAGGATCATGCTGTTGTCCTGACCGTTCAGATAGTACATCGACCACGGCACCGTCTCGGCACCCCAAAGGGTATCAAGATAGGTTGAGATGCGTTGGGTCATCTCAAGCGTTGCGCTGTCATGAGAGCCGAAGATCAGCGCTTCGGTTTTGCGCTGTGGTTTTTCCAGATAATAGACGTCCTGCTTCAGGCGAGTCTCCTGAAGCCCGTCGCCGGAAGAGGTTGCCGGCGCGGCCGCGATGTTGTCGTAAATCTGCCAGGTTGCATAGCGCCAGGTATCAATGCGCTTGTGGACGGCGTGGGTGATATCAACAACCTGATAGCTCTTGTCCTTCAGCCAGGCGTTAACCGCGCTCTGAACCATAACCCCCATTGTGACTAGCAGCACAACGATCAAAAGAAGAAAGAAACGGGTGATGCTCCCGGGTAAGAGGGAGAATTTGCTCGGAGCGGTAGTTTCAGTCTGACTCATTGATATCTTTAACCCGTAATGGTCGTGCTCTATGGCGATAGGGCAGTATAAAGGGTAATACCTGAATTTCCAGCGTCACGCTCTTTGAACCCGCCACTTTTTCGACTGACAATATCTGAGAACGCCATTGCATGAAACATGTACAAAGCGAGTGAGAGTGTACAAATAAAAACCGATACATACCGGTAAATAGCACGAATTAACAAGAAATCGAGATTTGCAGTAATGACGCGGTTCTCGAGGAGAGAGGAAACGAATTTAGTTAATAGTCGTTACAATTTCAGTGCGGTAGCACAAAAAAACGCATGCTACGTAAAGAAAGGTAAAAAAAAACCGAATGCCAGGCATTCGGTAGAATTAGGGATAAACAGACATTCAAATCTGAATGACGGTAATAAATAAAGTTAATGATGATAGCGAGAGTTATTTTAGAGATAACGGCCGATCTTGTTTTGTCATTCAGTGCTGTAAATATTTTTAATGTAGTTTACTGAATTTAAATGTTTTTTCTTCTCGCTTGATGATAAGTGCTAAATTCTTAAGCTCTCTGTGCTTTGTAAAAGTTCCTTGATATTTACATTTTGAAACATGTTTATCGTGAAATGAAACATTTTCAAAGTTTTCGTATCATATTCCCGTTGGATTATTCTGTAATTTTGCGGAGAATGAAATTGCCGACTGGTTAATGAGGGTTAATCAGTAAGCAGTGGCAATTATAAGGCATATAACAGAGGGTTAATAAAATGAAAGTTAAAGTACTGTCCCTCCTGGTACCAGCTCTGCTGGTGGCAGGCGCAGCAAATGCGGCTGAAATTTATAACAAAGATGGCAACAAATTAGATCTGTACGGCAAAGTTGATGGTCTGCACTATTTCTCTGACGACAAGAGCAATGATGGCGACCAGACTTACATGCGTCTTGGCTTCAAAGGCGAAACCCAGGTTAACGATCAGCTGACCGGTTACGGCCAGTGGGAATACCAGATTCAGGGCAACACCTCTGAAAGCGACAACCAGTCCTGGACGCGTGTAGCGTTCGCGGGTCTGAAATTTGCTGACGCGGGTTCTTTCGATTATGGTCGTAACTACGGTGTGATCTACGACGTAACGTCCTGGACTGACGTTCTGCCAGAATTTGGCGGCGACACCTACGGTGCAGACAACTTCCTGCAATCCCGTGCTAACGGCGTAGCAACCTACCGTAACCAGGACTTCTTCGGTCTGGTTGATGGCCTGAACTTTGCTCTGCAGTATCAGGGTAAAAACGGCAGCGTAAGCGGTGAAAACGATTCCGGTCGTAGCACCCTGAAACAGAACGGTGACGGTTACGGCGCGTCTGTGACCTACAACCTGGGCGAAGGCTTCAGCATCGGTGGTGCGATGTCTTCTTCTAAACGTACTGCTGACCAGAACGACACCACTAACCTGGCGCTGAAAGGCGAAGGCGATCGTGCTGAAGTTTACTCTGGTGGCCTGAAATACGACGCCAACAACATCTACCTGGCGGCGCAGTACTCTCAGACCTATAACGCAACCCGTTTCGGTAACTCTCAGAGCAGCAGCGACATTTACGGCTTTGCTAACAAAGCACAGAACTTCGAAGTGGTTGCTCAGTACCAGTTCGACTTCGGTCTGCGTCCATCCGTGGCTTACCTGCAGTCCAAAGGTAAAGACATCGAAGGTTACGGCGATCAGGATCTGCTGAAATATGTTGATGTTGGCGCGACTTACTACTTCAACAAAAATATGTCCACCTACGTTGATTACAAAATCAACCTGGTTGATGAAAATGAATTCACCCGTCAGGCGGGTATCGGTACTGATGATATCGTAGCGCTGGGTCTGGTTTACCAGTTCTAATCGCTTCATCGTGTGACAAAGGGGGCCTTATGGCCCCTTTTTCGTGCCTTTTCGGTTCTTACAATTCACCCTTTTGGTGTACTCTTGCCGCCCTGGCATGAGGATAATAATGAATGGACATGACTTTTTTACGCGCCAGCTTCCTGGCTATACTTTTTTTCCTGACAGCATGTGACTCTTCCACGCCTGTGGCCAAAACGGATGCTCCCGCGGCGACGGTGCTGGAAGGCAAAACGATGGGCACATTCTGGCGTGTCAGCGTGATGAATCTCGATAAGACACGCGCTGACGAACTTCGCAGCAAAATTCAGTCGCAGCTGGACGCCGACGATCAGCTTCTTTCGACCTACAAAAATGACTCTGCGCTGATGCGCTTTAACCTCTCCACCAGTACTTCCCTGTGGCCGGTGAGCGAAGCAATGGCCGATATCGTGACCGAATCAATGCGCGTGGGCTACAAGACCAACGGCGCGATGGACGTGACCGTGGGGCCGCTGGTTAACCTGTGGGGGTTTGGCCCGAACAAGCAGCCTGTCACCACGCCTGACCAGGCGGCGATAGATGACGCCCGCGCCCGGACAGGGTTGCAGCACCTGACGGTGATCAACCAGTACGGACAACAGTACCTGCAAAAAGATATTCCCGATCTGTTTGTTGATCTGTCGACGGTAGGGGAAGGGTATGCGGCAGATCATCTGGCCGCGCTAATGGCCCAGGAAGGTATTTCACGTTACCTGGTGTCCGTGGGCGGCGCGTTAGTCAGCCGCGGCATGAATGCCAGCGGTAATCCGTGGCGGGTGGCAATTCAAAAACCGACCGACCAGCAAAACGCCGTACAGGCGATTGTGGATATCAACGGTCACGGTATCAGCACCTCCGGGAGCTACCGTAACTATTATGAACTCGACGGGAAGCGGATTTCGCATGTGATCGATCCGCAGACCGGTCGCCCTATCGCGCATAATCTGGTCTCGGTGACGGTCATTGCCCCCACCGCGCTGGAAGCCGATGCCTGGGATACCGGTTTAATGGTCCTCGGTCCGGAGAAAGCCAAAGAGGTGGTCCGCCAGGAAGGACTGGCTGTCTATATGATCACCAAAGAGGCTGATGGCTTCAAAACCTGGAGTTCGCCGCAGTTCGACAGCTTCCTGGTAAGTGACAAGAATTAAAAAGCAAGGTTGCGGGTTTTTAATCAGTGGCACTCGGGCACGCTGTATGTATGCTTGTAAGAGGAGCTGATGATGAAAAACCCGACCTTTACTACCGATGACGATCGCTGGCTGGCCGTGCTGGCTCGCGATCCGCGTGCTGACGATCAGTTTGTCTTTGCCGTGCAAACGACGGGGATCGTCTGTCGTCCGTCCTGCCGTGCCCGCCACGCGTTACGTAAAAATGTCCGCTTCTACCCCGATGTAGATCATGCCCTTCAGGCAGGGTTTCGCCCGTGTAAACGCTGTCAGCCGGACAAACGCGATCCGCAGGAACAGACGCTGGCAAAAGTTGAACATGCCTGCCGTCTGCTGGAGCGCGATCCCGCGTTAACGCTGGAAATGCTGGCGCAGCAGGTCGCCATGAGTCCTTTCCACTTCCACCGCTTGTTTAAGTCCGTTACCGGTATGACGCCTAAAGCCTGGCAACAGGCGGCGCGGGTACAACGCCTGCGTACCGCGCTTGCGCAGGGGGACAAAATTACCGATGCCGTGCTGGCCGCCGGGTTTCCTGACAGCAGCAGCTATTATCGTCAAGCCAACGCTGCGCTGGGCATGACGGCGAAGCAGTACCGCAAAGGGGATGTGGCCGTGCGTTATGCGATTGGTGAGTGTTCGTTAGGCCGTTGCCTGGTGGGTGAAAGCGAGCGCGGGATCTGCGCGATTCTGCTGGGTGACGACGATGCGACATTAACCGAGGAGCTTTTGACGCTGTTTCCAAAAGCAGAGCGAGAAACGCTGGAAGGAGAATTCGCCCGGCGTATTGAGCGGGTGATTAGCGCTATCGATGACCATACCGTGCCGCTGGCACTTCCGCTGGATATTCGGGGCACCGCTTTCCAGCAGCGTGTGTGGCAGGCGCTTCGTGACATTCCCCGCGGTGAAACGGCAAGTTATCGCCAGGTGGCGCAGACGATCGGTAGCCCAGGCGCTGTGCGTGCGGTGGCGGGAGCCTGTGCCGCAAATAACCTGGCCGTTATCATCCCCTGCCACCGTGTTGTTCGTCACGACGGTGCGCTTTCGGGCTACCGCTGGGGGACAGAACGAAAGGCGTTGTTACTGAAACGTGAGGCAAAGAACCCGGAGGGATAATGCTCGATCTTTTTGCGGATGCGGAACCCTGGCAGGAGCCCCTTGCGCCCGGCGCGGTGATCCTGCGCCGCTTTGCGCTTTCCCGCGCGGCGGCGCTGCTTGCCGGCATCGATGAGGTGGCGGCGGTCTCGCCGTTTCGACACATGGTGACACCCGGGGGGTACACCATGTCGGTGGCGATGACGAACTGCGGGGAACTGGGCTGGGCGACAAACGCGCAGGGCTATGTATATGCCCCGGGCGATCCTGTAACCGGCCAGCCATGGCCGCCGATGCCTGACATTTTTCGGGCGCTCTGCCATGACGCCGCCGTTGAAGCGGGCTATGCCGACTTTCGCCCGGATGCCTGTCTGATTAACCGCTACGCCGTGGGGGCAAAGCTCTCGCTGCATCAGGACAAGGATGAACCCGATCTGCGCGCGCCGATCGTCTCGGTATCCTTAGGCCTGCCCGCGGTCTTCCAGTTTGGCGGATTACGCCGTAACGATCCGCTGAAACGGCTCATGCTTGAGCACGGTGATGTGGTGGTTTGGGGCAGGGAATCGCGGCTTTTTTATCACGGCATTCAGCCCCTCAAACCGGGAGTACATCCTCAGACCGGCGAGTTCCGTCTTAACCTGACGTTCCGGCAGGCATCCCGTGGCCAATAAAAATAAGAATTATTCTTGATGTAACCGTCCGGCAGTTTAAACTGCTGGCTGATTTTTATTGCCCGGATTGCCTGCATGCAACTACTTCTCCTCGTCTGGCGTCAGTATCGCTGGCCCTTCATTGCCGTCATGGCGTTAAGCCTCGCCAGCGCCGCGTTAGGTATCGGCCTGATCGCGTTTATTAACGTGCGCTTGATTGAAATGGTCGATACCTCACTCGCCGTCCTGCCGGAGTTTCTTGGCCTGCTACTGCTGTTGATGGCGGTGACGCTCGGCTCGCAGCTGGCGCTGACGGCGCTGGGACACCATTTCGTTTTCCGTCTGCGCAGTGAATTTATCAAGCGTATTCTGGACACGCAGGTAGAACGCGTTGAGCAGCTTGGAAGTGCTTCCCTGCTGGCAGGGCTGACCAGCGACGTGCGCGCCATTACCATTGCCTTCGTTCGTCTGCCGGAGCTGGTGCAGGGCATTATTTTGACCTTTGGTTCGGCGGCGTATCTCGCCTGGCTCTCCACAAAAATGCTGGCTGTCACTGCGCTGTGGATTGTTATCACCATCTGGGGCGGTTTTCTGCTGGTGTCGCGCGTCTATAAACACATGGCGGTGCTGCGTGAAACCGAGGATAAGCTCTATAACGATTACCAGACCGTGCTGGAAGGGCGTAAAGAGCTGACCCTGAATCGCGAGCGTGCCGAGCATATCTTTAACCATCTCTATATTCCCGATGCCCGCGAATACCGGCATCACATCATTCGCGCCGATACCTTCCACCTGAGCGCGGTGAACTGGTCGAACATTATGATGTTGGGCGCCATTGGTCTGGTTTTCTGGATGGCGAACAGTCTGGGATGGGCGGATACCAACGTCGCCGCGACCTATTCACTGACGCTGCTGTTTTTGCGTACACCGCTCCTCTCCGCCGTGGGCGCATTGCCAACGTTGCTGAGCGCTCAGGTGGCGTTTAACAAGCTCAATAAATTCGATCTCGCACCGTTTAAAGCCGAATTCCCACGCCCGCAGGCCTTCCCGAACTGGCAAACGCTGGAGCTGCGTAACGTCATGTTCCGCTATCAGGACAACGCTTTTTCCGTCGGACCGGTAAACCTGACGATTCATCGCGGCGAGCTGCTGTTCCTGATTGGCGGTAACGGTAGCGGGAAATCCACGCTGGCGATGCTGCTCACCGGTTTATATCAGCCGCAATCGGGCGAGATTTTGCTGGATGGTAAAGCGCTGAGCGCGGAGAAACCAGAGGATTATCGCAAGCTCTTCTCGGCGGTCTTCACCGATGTCTGGCTCTTTGATCAGCTGCTGGGGCCGGAAGGGCAGCAGGCTAACCCTGCGCTGGTGGAGAAATGGCTTGGGCAACTGCAGATGTCCCATAAGCTTGAGCTTCAGGACGGTAAAATCCTGAACCTGAAACTCTCGAAGGGGCAGAAAAAGCGCGTGGCATTGCTGCTGGCACTGGCTGAAGAGCGCGACATCATCCTGCTTGATGAGTGGGCGGCAGACCAGGACCCGCATTTCCGCCGCGAGTTTTATCAGGTGTTACTGCCGCTGATGAAGGCGATGGGCAAAACTATTTTCGCCATCAGCCATGACGATCACTACTTCATTCATGCCGACCGTCTGCTGGAGATGCGCGACGGCAAGCTCAGCGAGTTGACCGGCGAGGAGCGCGATGCGGCGTCTCGTGATGCGGTAGCGCGCACGGCCTGATGTCTCGTCTGCCCCTCTCCAACCGGGAGAGGGGATAAAATCGCGGCCGATGTGCCGCTTTTTTATGCATCCCGTCCCGTTGTTTATTCTTATTTACATATCCCCGCGCTATGCTTAATGCCATCTCATTTCATGGATTTATGATTGATGTCGGTATTAAAGAAAAACAGCGCCCGGCAGCGTGACCAGGAACGTGCGCGTCTCATCTGGCTTCTCACGACCGATAAAGCGGTCACGTCTGCGTTACTGGGCAAACTGACCCTGGCTGAGCAATATGATGTCGGCACTTTAGCCGACGATATTGCTGAGGTAGGTGCACTGGTTGCCCATTTGCCTCCGCCCGACCTGGCGGATACCCTCGAAGCACTTCCCTCGGAAGAGCGTCACGCCTTGTGGCGTCTGGTGCAGGATCACGAGCGCGGGCAGGTGCTGCTGGAGGCGTCGGAAAACGTCTGGGATGACCTTATCGATGAGATGAGCGACCGGGATATTCTTGATGCCCTGCAAACGCTGGATATCGACGAGCAGATTTACCTTGTTCAACACCTGCCGCGTAACCTGACCGGCCGACTGCTGGCCTCGCTGCCTGCCGATGAGCGGGCGCGCGTGCGCCAGGTGATGCACTACGATAAACACAGCGTTGGCGCAATTATGGAGTTTGGCGTCATCACGGTGCGCCCGGACGTCACGCTCGGCACGGTGCAGCGCTATTTACGCCGCCTGGGCAGTATGCCCGACAACACCGATAAACTGTTCGTGACCTCGCGGGATAAAACCCTGCTCGGTGAGCTGGAGCTGAAAACGATCCTGCTCAACAGCACTCAGCGGCGGGTGAGCGAGGTCATGGAAAACGAGCCGATGGTCTTCTCGCCGGAGGATGACGCGGAAAAAGCCGCGCGTACCTTCGAACGTGACGACCTCGTGAGTGCGGCGGTCGTGGACTCGGTCGGCAAGCTGATGGGACGTCTGACAATCGATGAGATCGTTGACGTGGTCTACGAAGAAACCGATAACGATCTGCGTGCGCTTGGTGGGATCAGCGCCGAAGATGACGTCCATGCCTCCGTGGGCAAGGCGGTCAAAACCCGCTGGGCCTGGCTTGCCATTAACCTCTGTACCGCGTTTATCGCCTCCCGCGTGATTGATGGCTTCGAACACACCATTTCGCAGCTGGTCGCGTTAGCCTCGCTGATGCCGATTGTGGCCGGGATAGGCGGCAACACCGGCAACCAGACCATCACCATGATTGTTCGCGCGCTGGCGCTGGAGAACATTCAGCCGGGTAACTTTGCCTTCCTGATCTTCAGAGAGATGGGCGTGGCGCTGATTAATGGCCTGGTGTGGGGCGGAATTATGGGCGGCATTACCTGGTGGTTGTACGACGATATGGCATTAGGCGGCGTGATGATGCTGGCGATGGTGCTGAACCTGCTGGTTGCGTCGATGATGGGCGTCATCATCCCGTTGACGATGACAAAGCTCGGGCGCGACCCCGCAGTGGGGTCGAGCGTCATGATCACTGCCATCACCGATACGGGCGGCTTCTTTATTTTTCTTGGGCTGGCAACGCTTTTTCTTCTTTAACCCGACGCTTAATTCGGGCGGGAAGGAGTGCCATCACGATAATCCCGCCCAGCACACCAATGGCCAGGTTGCCGGTTGAAACCGTGGCTGCAACGGTCACCAGCATCACGACCGTTTCCGCAAGGGGGGCATTTTTCACCGTCGCGGGCTGCAGGCTATGCCAGCTGAAGGTTTTGACGGCGACAATCGCCATAATCCCGGCCAGCACGGCCATCGGGATGCGGGCCATCACTTCACTCAGCGCCGTCACCAGCACCAGAAGCACCAGACCGGCCGCAACAGTGGAAATGCGGCTGCGGCCTTTGCCCATCTCCACGTTGACGATGGTTTGACCAATCATGGCGCAGCCTGCGATACCGCCATACCAGCCGGCCAGAATGTTACCGATGCCCAGACCAATGCTTTCGCGGCGCTTGCCGGACGGGCTCGCCGTCAGCTCATCCACCAATTTTGCCGTCAGCAGCGACTCCAGCAGACCCACAAACGCAATGCTTAATGCGCATGGCCAGATAATGCTCAGCGTATCGGTGTTCAGCGGGACAAGCAGCTGCGTCAGCCCGGGCAGGCCACCGCTCATAGTGCCTTCGTCACCCACGGTCGGCAGGATTTGCCCGGTGGTCACGGTAAACAGGGTTAACACCACAATGGCAATAAGCGGCGCGGGGATACTTTTGATATAGCGGGGCACCCAGAGAACGATCAGCAGCGTCAGCACGAACAGGCCCACAATCAGCGGGCTTCGGCTCCAGAAATGGGGAACCTGGGCGAAGAAAATCAAAATACCGAGCGCGTTAACAAACCCGGTCATCACCGACTGCGGAATAAAGCGCATCAGTCGCGCCATACCGAGCACGCCGAAGAGGATCTGGATCGCCCCGGCCAGCAGAACGGCCGGCAAAATGTACTGCACGCCATGCTGATGCACCATCGGGCCAATCACCAGCGCCACGGAACCCGCTGCCGCCGTGACCATTGCCGGGCGGCCGCCGAGCACGGACAGGGCAAGACACAGCACCACGGAAGCAATCAGGCTGACTTTAGGATCAACCCCTGCGACGACAGAAAACGAAATCACTTCAGGAATAAGCGCCAGGGCAGTAATCACGCCCGCCAGCGTTTCACGCATCAGCAGCCGGGGAGAGCGTAATACCGAGGCGACATGGCCTTCATGGGGTAAAGAAGAATCGGGTAATGACATAACACTTCGCAGGTTAGGGCAGGCTTCCGTGCGCGCGATCACAAAACGCAACATACTAGCCAGAAAAGCCGCCTTTTGCCAGCCGCATAGGTAATCCCTCACAAACAATCCATCAATAAATTTCACAATTACAATAATTTCTTAACCTTTAAACACCATTTAAAAGTTGTTACCGTTCCCGCGCAGCTTTTTTCACCTGCAATTTCCACGCATCACGCACTTTTACACTAAGGCATAAATTATGAAAAAAATGACTGCCATGCTCTTGTCTCTGGCCGTGGGGCTGAATACCGTCTCAATGGCGGCAAAAGCTGACACGCCAAAAGAGCAGGAAACGGACGTCCTTTTAATTGGTGGCGGTATTATGAGCGCCACGCTGGGAACCTATCTGCAAGAACTGCAGCCGGACTGGTCTATGACCATGGTCGAGCGCCTCGATGGCGTGGCGCAGGAGAGCTCGAACGGCTGGAACAACGCCGGTACGGGCCATTCGGCACTCATGGAACTGAACTACACACCGCAGAAAAAGGACGGTTCCATTAGTATCGAGAAGGCGGTTGAGATCAACGAAGCATTCCAGATTTCTCGCCAGTTCTGGTCTCACCAGGTGAACAGCGGCGTAATGCACGATCCGCACTCCTTCATCAACACCGTGCCGCACATGAGCTTTGTGTGGGGCGAGCAGAACGTTAACTTCCTGCGTGCGCGCTATGCGGCTCTGCAGCAGAGCACACTGTTCCGCGGCATGAAATACTCCGAAGATCACGCGCAGATTAAAGAGTGGGCTCCGCTGGTCATGGAAGGTCGTGACCCGAACCAGAAAGTTGCCGCGACCCGTACTGAAATTGGTACTGACGTGAACTACGGCGAAATTACCCGCCAGCTGGTAGGTTCCCTGCAGAAAAAAGAGAACTTTAATCTGCAGCTCAGCACCGAAGTGCGTGGCTTTAAGCGCAATGCGGATAACAGCTGGAGCGTGACCGTTGCCGATCTGAAACACAATGAAGAAGAGCACGTCATCAAGGCGAAGTTTGTCTTTATTGGTGCGGGCGGCGCGGCGCTGAAACTGCTGCAGGAAACCGGTATTCCGGAAGCGGACGATTACGCAGGCTTCCCGGTGGGCGGTCAGTTCCTGGTGTCTGAAAACCCGGAAGTGGTGAATCGTCACCTGGCAAAAGTCTACGGTCAGGCTTCCGTTGGTGCGCCACCCATGTCCGTTCCGCACATCGACACCCGCGTGCTTGACGGTAAACGTGTGGTGCTGTTCGGGCCATTCGCGACCTTCTCCACGAAGTTCCTGAAAAACGGTTCCCTGTGGGACCTGCTGAGTGCGACCACCACCTCTAATGTTAAGCCCATGATGGACGTCGGTCTGGATAACTTCGATCTGGTGAAATACCTGATTAGCCAGGTGATGCTCTCTGACGATGAACGCTTTGACGCGCTGAAAGAGTACTATCCGCAGGCGAAGAAAGAAGACTGGCGTTTGTGGCAGGCGGGTCAGCGTGTACAGATCATCAAACGCGATCCGAAAGAGGGCGGTGTACTGCGTCTGGGTACCGAAGTGGTCAGTGACAAAGAAGGCACTGTTGCTGCGCTGCTGGGTGCGTCACCGGGGGCTTCTACCGCTGCGCCAATCATGCTGCATCTGATGGAAAAAGTGTTTAAAGACAAAGTTGCCAGCCCGGAATGGCAGGCAAAACTGAAAACCATTATTCCTTCTTACGGCACTAAGCTGAACGGTAACGTTGACGCGACGGAACAGGAACTGGAATACACCAGCCGCGTTCTGCAGCTGCAATATGTGAAGCCGCAAGCTGCTGCTGACGCAGCACCAAAGGCAGAGCTGAAGCCTCAGGCGGAAAACAAACCGGTCGCGGATATCGCACTCTGATGTGAAAAAGCCGGGTAGCGTTAGCGCTTACCCGGCTTATTAAACCGCACAGTATCATAGCCGGGTCAGGCGAAATCGCCACCGGCTTATCCTTAACGGACTTCTGCGGTGCCCGTCTCTTCTTCCGCCTTCCACACGCGATATTTCACTTCCACGTTTGCAGGCGTATAAACGACGATTGGCAGCTTGCTGTTATAGCGCAGCAGACTGTTGTCACCCAGATACGCGGTAACAAATTTCTTCTCTTTCTTGCCATCCGGGCAGGCCATCATGGTCGAAACCGGAGACGTCACTTTATCAAAGACGTAATAGTCGTAGCCCCAACCTTCCAGGGTTTTGCTTTCCAGCTGACCGCCCAGACGGTGCTGGTTGCAGTCCACTTCCAGCGTCTGGCCAATTAACAGTTCCACTTTGAAATTCGCTTCATCCTGCTGAGCGGGTAACTGAATGACCTGACGCTTCATCCCTTTTTCCGCTTGCGGATAAGGCGCTACTTTTTCCAGAGGCTGCGCTTTAGGGGTGTCGCTGGCGAAAGCGATGGTGCTAACGCATGCGGCGGCAATCAGGGCAATGGCAAATTTAGGTGCTTTTTTCACAGTCATTCCTTTATGTCAAACTATCAGGCACAGGTTAACATAATGTTCGTGAATGGTTAGTGTAATTTACTTACATTTTCAATATTGGCAGCGTATAAAACTCTATTCATGCGCAATGAGTGGTTGTTTGTACTGCATTGGAGTCTGACGGCAGATCGTGTTATTTTAAATACCACATAATGTTATTCATCTGTGAAGGGAAGAGAGAGATGGTACGTGCAAAACTGAAAACACCTGAAGGCCGCAAGTTCCTGTTGGCGCTACTGGTTGTGTTTATGATTGCTGCCGCGTGCGTTGGGCGGGCAACCATTGTTGGCGTTATTGAACAGTACAACATTCCTCTCTCTGCCTGGACGACCAGCATGTATGTCCTGCAATCAGCGATGATCTTTGTTTATAGCCTGGTGTTCACCGTGCTGCTTGCCATTCCGCTGGGTATTTTCTTCCTGGGTGAGCGTGATAAACACTAAACGCCTTTCCAGCGATAAAAAAGCCAGCCTGAGCGCTGGCTTTTTTATTGGCTCGTTGTTCTTCCTCAGGTTTTTTAATCCGTCGTATCCTATTCTGTAAGCAGTCAGGCCACTGTTTTCAGAGCAGGAGTTACAGATGCTTTCCAGATTTACGGTACTCAGCCGGATCCCTCGTGGGGTCTGGGTAGTGGGTGGCGTCAGTATGTTGATGGACATCTCGTCAGAGAGTATCCACAGCCTGCTTCCACTGTTTATGGTGACTACGCTTGGAACGAGCGTGTTGGTTATCGGCCTGATTGAAGGGCTCGCGGAGGCTACCGCTCTCTTTATCAAAGTCTTTTCGGGGGCGATTAGCGACTATCTTGGCAAGCGTAAAGGGCTGGCGCTACTCGGGTATGGCCTCGGTGCGCTGAGCAAACCCTTTTTCGCCCTCGCATCCTCTTCGGGGATGGTTTTAGGCGCGCGCCTGATGGATCGTGCGGGGAAGGGGATCCGCGGTGCTCCACGGGATGCACTGGTCGCAGATATCACCCCGCCGGAACTGCGCGGGGCGGCATATGGCCTGCGTCAGTCTATGGATACCACCGGCGCATTTCTGGGGCCACTACTGGCCGTGGGGTTAATGCTGCTGCTACACAATGATTTTCGCGCGGTTTTCTGGATAGCCCTGATCCCCGGCTTTCTTTCGGTTGCGCTGCTGTATTTCGGCCTGAAGGAGCCGAAAACCCCTGTCGAACATAAACGCACTAATCCCATCAAAAGAGAGAATTTAACGCGGCTGGGAAAATCGTGCTGGTGGGTCATTGGCCTGGGGGCGGTATTCACACTGGCACGTTTTAGCGAGGCTTTTCTTGTCCTCCGTGCGCAACAGTCTGGCGTTCCCCTGGCCTTAATCCCGCTGGTGATGGTGGTGATGAACGTGATCTATTCTTTCTCGGCCTATCCGTTTGGCAAACTCTCTGATGGTATGAGCCATACCCGGCTTCTGCAGTGGGGACTAGTCGTATTGATTGCCGCTGATATCGTTCTGGCCCTGAGTACCCACTGGATCGGTATTATTGTCGGCGTTGCGCTCTGGGGCATGCATATGGGGATGACTCAGGGGCTGCTGGCCGCGATGGTGGCCAAAACAGCGCCTGCGGATTTGCGCGGTACGGCGTTTGGTCTTTTTAGTCTGGTCAGCGGGGTCGGGTTACTGATGGCCAGCGTGGGTGCCGGCGCTATCTGGGAACTGTGGGGCGCAGAATATACCTTTTATGCCGGCGCGGTGATTTGTTTGCTGACGCTGCTTTATCTGCGTAAAACGCCTGCCGAAGTGCGGTAAGAATACGGTTATTAAAATGCTTGTCTTTTTTTAGTCGTACGAATCAGGGCTGGACAGCATTCATGTTGATTCAACCAGCCCTGTCATCAATTCCAATAAATTCCTGCCTCTGTAATTAGCCTCCCGCTATACCGCCTCGTTGTTCAATTATCACACCTCTTATCGCGTGAAATCCGGGCATGTATCCCTCTCTGTATTGCTGACGGTGTCTGGCTTGGGCCGTATCAGCTATGCAGGGACAGGGCGCTTTATCCAGAGGAGGGATGTTTTCGTTACGTCAATGCACGCGCACTGAAACATTATTTCACTTTTTTTATGCAGGATAATGAACCGGAAAAATTCACCGTCTGAGTGTTATTGACTAAAAAAATGATTGGTTGCGATAACAATAGAGATGTTTTGAAGCGAATTAACAGGGAAATGTAGTGGCTGAGTTGATTGTTATTTCTACGATTTGAATTAGGGATATTGATAAATATCAAATGTGTAATCGTTTACAGTCGTTATTATGCGCGGTTTGAAGTGCTTGTTTCGTTTGTTGAAAAAAGTCCCCGACATGTGCCGGGGTAGTTAATTGTTGTTTCTGTTTTCCCTTAACATAAATTAAAGGTAATTATTGTAATGAACCGCCATTCTATCATTTCTTTATCCGTAATAATTGCGCTTTCATGCGGAAGTGTGAACGCCTTCGCTTCTAATTTCATGACCATGGATGAAAAAGCCACTGCTATTCAGTCGATTCGCAATGAAGCCAATCAGGCCATGGAGGATAAGCAGGCTGCATTAAAGGCTTACAATGCCGACCGTTCACCTGAAAATATGGCCCGTTTAGGGGACATCGAAAACAGCTTACGCACTGCAGGCGATCGTATTAATGCAGTACAGGCAACTGAAACGGCTCCCGATGCGCCGCGACCTGTAACACAAAGAACGCCGCAACCCCTGCAGCAGAAAACGCCACACATTACGGGCACGACTTACCGGAACGCTGTGATTTCAATGCAGCAAGTCACAACAGGGCCAGCCTTACCTGCAGGAACTGCCGTTAACACCCCTGACGCCGCCAAAACGTCTGCAGTGGCTGCGCCACAAATCACAGGCACAACTTACCGCGCCGCAGTGGTGTCTATGCAGCAAGCGACAACAGGTCCAGCCTTACCCGCTGGCAAGGCGGTTACTGCGCCCTCGCTTACTCATACTCCAGCCACCACGAAAGCACCTGATAACGTTACAAGTGTTGCCATAACAAAAGACACGGGCTCGATTAACGTTGCTGTGTCCAGTATGAAGCCGGGGACGCCTGTTAATATCACTGTTAACGGTGTCACCACTACCACCACCGCAGGGGAGATCGCCAAAGTCGATCCGAATGTGCAAATCGCAGTTCCGCACGTAGACGCGTTGATCGTCTCTCAGCGTCAGGGAAGCGATCATAGCCGTAATAACTCACGACATGAGCATGGAACGGGGAACGGCAGCAACAATGCAGCCAACAGCAACAGCGCCCACGGCTTAGGCGGTGGCAATCATATTGGTGGTGGTAGCGCGCAGTCTGGCTCCAGAAACGTGGGTCACTGGTGATAGTCAATCTCTTGATGGGTTGGTTTTTGGGGGTTGTCAGTGGCTGGTGTATGGCTGGAATAGTGGCAAACCTGAAAGAAATCAGGCGACAACATGTCGAATTTGGGAAGTATTTTAAGTGAAACCCTTAAAAAAAGCGTTACTGATGAAAAAGGCTCAGTGGATATTAATCATTCTGGCAGCGGTGACTACTACAGGATGTTGCATTGCTTCTCAACCCGAAACGGATGCATTAAGCACCCGGCCTTTCATGGGGGGGAATGGTAAACGTGTTGCGGCAATGTCAGATTTTCAAATCTGCGAGGCGTTGGGCTATGCACAGGCCCACCACGAAACGAAAGTTTACAACACGCTTTCCGCATTGTTGGAGCAACGCCAACAGGCGGGCACGCTCAGGATCGCTCAGGGTGATTGCACCGCAGCAGCGCTAAACGTCATCAATGAGGAAAAGGCCAAAGTGAAACAGTAACGCATCAGGGGGGCCTAAACGGGCCCCTTTTTTCCCAGTGAGTTACATGACACGAAATTCCCTTTGCAGAAATACAAAAACAACCCGGAAGGATTGGTTTTCAAGAATATGTTGGTCGGAAAACGCTTCTTGGTGATGTCCTCATGTGGCTTATGAATACATTACAAACATCGCGGTGAGTTAATCAATGGGGGGCAGGGCAGGGTTAGATATGTAGTAGCTCAGACTCGTTTTGGCAGTTTCAATACACCGAACCAAACCTAATAAGGCAGTAAACGCTCAATCGGGACGTAACAGATTTGGACTTACACTCGTAGCCCATCCACACTTACTCGTGGCAGATCAATTACTGTCTTAATGCTTGTTTCGATGCAGTCAATGATGGACGCACGAGGCCCGCAGCGCCAGTCTGCGCTCGCGTAGAAAGAATTAAGCACTGTATTCATATTTTCAATACTTTCAAAGGCTCGAATGAGATAGTAGCAATCAAGATCGTGCAGAGAGTTACCAAACGACACCACATCGATGCCGTGGCGTTGATGTAGGGGAACGCTAATTTCTGCCATGACGTTATGAAAAAATGCTCCGGTGCCTTTGTGTAAATTGTATTGCAGTATCTCGACTGTTTTCATCATCACTGCTCCAGACGTTGGTGTATCGCACTAAGTCGATTGTCCAATGTTATTGTGTTACACAAAGGAAAATTATCAGCTAAAGTCCGCGCCAGTACATTCGCTATGAGGGCTTCAAAGAAATTTATTCATTTGTAAGCCACATATCAGACTCTTCAAACATATCCTCCAGCATGCGGTTCAACTTTTCACGATCGCTTTTGCTGGCATCGCTATTGAGTCCGTTAGCCTGCATAGGCTTAACCTTCACTTCAGCATCAGGGAAGATGTTATGCACTCGCTTCGTAAGCTCGGCCAATATAATTTCTCTGGCTCCATCCAGGCCCTGAACATTTCGCTTATCGTAAACCAATTCAACAAACATAAAACCTCCGTAATAACTTCAAGTGGGGGGAGGTATTTTTACTGTAAAAATATACAGCGTCAAGCGTGGCGGAGTGTTTTAAGGGGGGGTTGTCGACCGTTGGTGCTGAAACTACAGGTAATGATTCCCATCAGAAATTAAGCAATAAAAAAACCAGCCATAACCGGCTGGTTTTAAAGAGTATTTTTGGTCGGCACGAGAGGATTTGAACCTCCGACCCCCGACACCCCATGACGGTGCGCTACCAGGCTGCGCTACGTGCCGACGCATAAAAAGAATACTACTCGATTCCGTTTTGAATGCAAGGGAATCTGTTGCTAACTGGTTTATAATTAATCAGTTAGCGATAAAGCGCTTCTCATCCGTCAGAACCTGCAGCAGCAGGCTCAGCTGCGGTTTTTGGTCTTTCAACCGCTCACCCTGCAGATTATACGTCTGATACTTCCCATTGTTGTTCAGCACCAGCGTCAGCGCTGGCGTATTCACCACCAGCGTGCTCTCTCCGGCAGCCGTCACCCAGTTATGGCGGCGGGTGGCACTGAAGAGATCCTGCCCCTGTGAATACTCGTTTGCTGGCGTGCTGACGTGCAGCAGACGTTGCATCAGGGTCGTCATCACATCTTTATGTTCAGTCAGCATATTGATGCGCTGCGCCGGCGTTCCCGGCCAGTGGATCACCAGCGGAACATGCAGATTTGGACGCGACCACTCCATGCTCTTCGTTTCGTCACCCAACGGGATACCATGACCGGCCGTGACGATCACGACGGTGTTATCCAGCTTGCCAGACTCGCGCAACGCGTCGAGCACGCGGCCAATCTGTGCATCCACGTCACCGGCAGCGCGGCTGTAGCGGCGCGCAAAGCCTTTCTGATTCGTGTCCTCAAGGTTGGTGCCGTTTAAGGCAACCCACGAGAACCAGCGGTTATCTTCCTGGGCGTAGCGTTGCAGCCAGCTTATCCACTGACTGGCGGTCTGTTCATCTGTCTGGCTCTGTGCCGCCGGCAGTGAGAAGTCTGACAGCAGCGCCTGGCGATAGAGCGCGCTGTTAAAGCCATCCGAAGAGAATAGCCCTAACTGATAACCCTGCTGATTAAGTCCGGTGATCAGTGCCGCAGGAATACGGGCGGACAGCACGCCGTCCATGTATCCGGCTGAAATGCCGTAGAACAGACCAAAGATACCCGCGTCGGTCGAGTTACCGGAACTCATATGCTGTGTAAACGTCACGTTCTTACTGGCGAAACCAGCCAGAGCAGGCATCTGCTTCTCGTAACGTGAATAATTCAGTCCATCGACGGTGATTAACAGGACGTTTTGCCCGCGGCCCATATCGCGATAGCGTAGTTCGCTCAGCGGATACTGAACGCTGACCGCTTCCGGATTACCCTGTTCGACCAGACGGCGCTGATACTCCTGCGCATCCAGCAGGCCGTGTTTTTCGAGGAAACGGCGGGCCGTCATCGGATAAGAGAGCGGCAGGTTAGCGCGCTGCATGGTAATAGGGCGATAGAAGTTCGCATCCGCCCAGATATACATGATGTGCGAGCTAATAAAGGAGACGAAAAGGAGCGTCGCAACGGGTTTCGCGTAATGGCGCCGACGGGTCAGGCTGCGCAGTTTTTGCCAGCTCCAGGTGGCAAACAGCATCTCAATAAGCAGGATCACCGGAACGCTGATAAACATCAGCTGCCAGTCACGGGCCGTTTCGTTTTGATCCGGGTTGATCACCAGTTCCCAGACGATGGGGTTGAGATGCAGGTGAAAACGGGTAAAGACTTCGCTGTCGATAAGCAGCAGCGTTATCCCCGCCGTCGCGAGGATAGCGGATAAGAAACGCATGAGCCGCTGCGACATGACGATAAACGTCAGGGGGAACAGGATCAGCAGATAGGTGGCGAAAACCAAAAAGCTAAAGTGACCCACAACGCTCATCCAGGAGTAAATACGCCCGGTTAGCGTTGTCGGCCAGTCTGCGACAAACAGATAACGACAGCCAATGACCGACGCTAACAGAATGTTGAACAGGGCAAACCAGTGTCCCCAGCTGACCATCTGGGAGACTTTTTCACGGTAGCGCTGACGATTCGTCACCATAAACTGTTGTTCGTTTCCCTTAATGGGCCTGGTCGTCGCTGACGGAGGACTGTAACGCCTGGGCGAAAGATTTGGCGATCGCCTGACGCTGAGCCGGAGCAACGCTGGTATTGATAAGGTTGGTGACCATATTTCCCAAAACCATCAGGGAGAGATCGGTCGGCGTTTTATGTTTTTCCAGTACGTTGACCAGCTCACTGAGCAGTTGTTCAACGTGTTCATCACTGTAGCGGGAATGTTGTGGCATAAATCAAAATCAGTTTGTTGATGAAAGGGCAACATATTACCGTAGCGACAGCTTTTTTTCCCCTTTTTTATCTGTTGTTGCACACATGACCTGGTGGTGGTTGAATACCGCCCGGTCTAAAAGGAGAGTTTATCATGAGTCTGGAAATCAACCAGATTGCCTTGCACCAGCTTATCAAGCGTGATGAGCAAACCCTTGAAGTGGTGCTTCGCGATTCGTTACTGGAACCCACGGCGACCGTTGTGGAAATGATGGCGGAGTTGCACCGCGTCTACAGTGCTAAAAATAAAGCCTATGGTCTGTTCAGCGAAGAGAGCGAACTGGCTGATAGTCTTCGTCTGCAGCGTCAGGGCGAAGAGGATTTCCTGGCGTTTAGCCGCGCCGCCACCGGACGTCTGCGTGACGAACTGGCAAAATACCCGTTCGCAGACGGCGGTATCGTCCTGTTCTGTCACTATCGCTACCTGGCAGTAGAGTATCTGCTGGTCACCGTGCTGAACAATTTAAGCAGCATGCGCGTGAATGAGCAGCTGGATATCAGCTCTACCCACTATCTTGATATCAACCATGCGGATATCGTGGCGCGTATCGATTTAACCGAGTGGGAAACGAACCCGGAATCGACCCGCTACCTGACCTTCCTGAAAGGCCGCGTCGGTCGTAAAGTGGCTGATTTCTTTATGGACTTCCTCGGCGCCAGCGAAGGTCTTAACGCCAAAGCGCAGAACAAAGGGCTGCTGCAGGCGGTTGACGACTTTACCGCTGAAGCGCAGCTCGATAAATCTGAGCGTCAGACCGTGCGCCAGCAGGTGTACAGTTACTGCAACGAACAGCTGCAGGCGGGAGAAGAGATTGAGCTGGAGTCGCTGTCAAAAGAGCTGGCGGGCGTCAGTGAAGTCAGCTTCCAGGAATTTACTGCTGATAAAGGCTATGAGCTCGAAGAGAGCTTCCCGGCGGATCGCAGTACGCTGCGACAGCTCACTAAATTTGCCGGTAGCGGCGGTGGGTTGACCATCAACTTTGATGCCATGCTGTTGGGTGAACGCATCTTCTGGGATCCGGCCACCGATACGCTGACCATTAAAGGCACGCCGCCGAACCTGCGCGATCAGCTTCAGCGCCGCACCTCTGGCGGGAAATAACAGGCATAAAAAAAGCCCCGCAGAAGCGGGGCTTTTTTTTCGACGTGTTTGCGATTACGCGCGAACGAAGTCGATGTGAGTGACTTTTGGCTTGAACGCGTGACGCTGAACAGCCTGAACTTTCACTTTTTCTTCTTTACCGCCAACAACGATGGTCAGAACTTCGCTGTAGAATTCAGGTTTGTTCTGCAGGTTCCACACTTTGTCGTGATCCAGTTCGATTGCAACTGGAGCAGCTTCGCCACCGTAAACGATAGCCGGGAACTTGTTAGCGTTACGCAGGCGGCGGCTCGCACCCTTACCCTGCACGTTACGTACTTCTGCTTCGATAGTAAACATTGATTTCTCTCTGTATTTTAAACCCTACTACAGGCGACCCAGCAGCAGGTGAGTGTTCTGCTTCACGGATATGAAGCGGGCGGCATTTTATACTCAAATGCCCTTCACATCAATGAAAAGTCCCCTTAACCGCGCAATTCGTTGGCGCGACGAAAACGGCCTTCGTAATCAAACACCTTTTCCCGAACCTGCCAGAACTGTCCTTTCATACGAGCCACAACAAAATCCGGGTGGCGCAGTAACACCTGCTGGCGCACGATATCGGCCACGGTAATCCAGCGCAGCGGTACACCGGGCGTACGGGTGTGCGGGCGAATAAAGAGTTGTTCGAAGGCCATACGCTGGGCAGGCGTATGTACCCTGAAGCGCTCGCTGACGTCTGCGCCGTCTTCATCGTAATAGGTGATTTTCAGCCACTCGCCTTTGTCATCCGCGCCGGGTTGCAGTGCCATACCGGAACAGCGCAGCACCAGCGCATCTTTTAACTTCAGCGCTGCTTTTAGCATGTCATCAGGATCGACCAGAACCGTATCGCATTCGCGACAGCGACGGGCGGCAATATCGTTTTCCGCATTGCACTGCGGGCAGTTTTTAAAGCGGAAACGGAAATCGCACTGTTCGCGATGTCCTTCGTCATCTTCAAACCAGCCCTGACAGCGGCGGCCAAAATGTTCAATCAGCGTGCCGTCTGCGGTGGTTTTACCCCAGAAGGTGTTGGCAAAACCACAGGCAGGGCAAAAGACCTGAACGGGGACGTTGTCGCTTTTGCCTTTTGGCGTGCCGACTTCCGGAGAGTAGAGATCGTGCGGGTTTCCGGCGTAATCCAGAATAAGACAGTCGGTTTTCCCGGGCGCCAGGCGCAGGCCGCGCCCCACAATCTGCTGATAAAGACTGACCGATTCGGTCGGACGTAAAATGGCAATCAGATCGACATGCGGGGCATCAAACCCGGTGGTTAACACCGACACGTTCACCAGATAGCGGAATTGTTGCGCTTTGAAGGCGTCGATCAGGCGGTCGCGCTCCGGCCCGGGCGTCTCGCCGGTGATTAAGGCCGCGTCCTCGGCGGGCAGCAGCCCGGTAATTTCTCGCGCATGCTCCACGGTGGCGGCAAAGATCATGACCCCTTTGCGCGTCGCGGCGAACTCTTCTATCTGGCTAATGATATGCGGGGTAATGCGCTTTTGCTTTTTCAGCTCCTGGTTCAACTCCGCTTCGCTGAATAACCCGTTGCTCTGCGCCTGTAACCGGCTGAAATCGTACTGCACCACCGGCATGTCCAGCCGCTCGGGCGGCGTCAGGTAGCCATGCTTGATCATGTAGCGCAAAGGAAGTTCATAGATACAGTCGCTGAACAGCGCTTTCTCATCGCCGCGCACCATACCGTGGTAATGGTAGCGATAGATCCAGCCTTTACCCAGGCGAAACGGGGTCGCCGTCAGGCCAAGCAGGCGAAGGTGCGGGTTCACCTCTTTCAGGTGAGTGAGGATTTGCTGATACTGGCTGTCGTCGTCATCGCTGATGCGGTGACACTCGTCGACAATCAGCAGCGAAAATTCACTGCGAAACAGATCAAGGTTGCGGGCCACCGACTGTACGCTGCCAAAGACCACTTTGCCGTGGCTCTCTTTACGCTTTAGCCCGGCAGCGAAAATGTCAGCTTCCAGCCCGAGCGCGCAATACTTGGCATGGTTTTGCGCCACCAGCTCTTTGACGTGGGCCAGCACCAGCACGCGTCCGCGTGCCAGACGCGCCAGTTCGGCGATCACCAGGCTTTTGCCAGCACCGGTGGGAAGCACAATGGCCGCCGGTGCCTGGTGTTTACGAAACCAGGCGAGAGTGGCGTCAACGGCTTCCTGCTGATAAGGACGAAGTGTAAAAGTCATGGGGTCTCGGTTTAGTTATTTCGCATATAGTATGCCACGAAACTTTTTCCCTTGAGTGGCGCAACCAGACCATTATACTGAGCCATTCCAGACTGCTTCTTTTTCGGACCTGTTGTCCGACTTCCAGCACCATTAAGGCTAAAAAGATTTCATGCGACTTGATAAGTTTATCGCTCAGCAACTCGGCGTAAGCCGCGCTATTGCCGGGCGTGAAATTCGCGCCAGCCGCGTTACCGTGGATGGCGACATTGTGAAAGACACTGCGTTCAAACTCCAGCCTGACCATCAGGTTGAATATGACGGCAACCCGCTGACCCAACAGCACGGGCCGCGCTATTTCATGCTCAATAAGCCGGAAGGCTATGTCTGTTCCACGGACGATCCGGATCATCCAACGGTGCTTTATTTCCTCGACGAACCGGTCGCGCACAAGCTGCATGCCGCTGGCCGTCTCGATATCGACACCACCGGGCTGGTGCTGATGACCGACGACGGGCAGTGGTCACACCGTATCACGTCTCCGCGCCATCACTGTGAGAAGACGTATCGGGTGACGCTGGAGTCTCCGGTCGCGGATGACACGGCAGAACAATTTGCCAACGGCGTTCAGTTGCATAATGAAAAAGATCTGACCCGGCCTGCCGTGCTTGAAGTAATCGCGCCTACCGAGGTTCGTCTGACCATCAGTGAAGGGCGCTACCATCAGGTGAAGCGTATGTTTGCCGCGGTGGGTAACCACGTTGTCGGTCTGCATCGTGAACGTATTGGCGCAATTGAACTCGATCCTGAGCTGGCGCCCGGCGAATATCGCCCGTTAACGGAAGAAGAGATCGCCAGCGTTGGTCTGCCTTCGCATTAATTTCAGGAGAACTCTGTGACCACCAGGCCACACTCGTCGTTCAAAATCGTCTTCATTCTTGGCCTGCTGGCCATGCTGATGCCGCTGTCTATTGATATGTATCTGCCTGCGCTGCCGGTTATTTCCGCGCAGTTTGGCGTACCGGCAGGCAGCGCGCAGATGACGCTCAGCACCTATATTCTCGGTTTTGCCCTCGGTCAGCTGTTTTATGGCCCGATGGCGGACAGCTTTGGCCGCAAGCCCGTTATCCTTGGCGGGACCCTGATTTTTGCAGGGGCGGCGGTGGCCTGTGCGCAGGCGCAAACCATCGATCAACTGATTGTCATGCGCTTTTTCCACGGTCTGGCGGCGGCAGCGGCAAGTGTGGTAATCAATGCCCTGATGCGCGATATCTACCCGAAAGAAGAGTTCTCCCGGATGATGTCGTTCGTGATGCTGGTGACGACGATTGCACCGCTGGTGGCCCCTATGGCCGGTGGTGCGGTACTGGTATGGTTCAGCTGGCATGTGATTTTCTGGATCCTGGCGCTTGCCGCGCTGCTGGCCTCGGCAATGATCTTCTTCTTTATTGATGAAACGCTACCCGCGGAGCGCCGACAGAAGTTCCACATCCGAACCACAATGGGGAATTTCGCCTCACTGTTTCGCCATAAGCGCGTGCTGAGCTATATGCTGGCGAGCGGTTTCAGCTTCGCCGGGATGTTCTCATTCCTGAGTGCCGGGCCGTTTGTCTATATCGAACTGAACCATGTTTCTCCGCAGCACTTCGGTTATTACTTTGCGCTCAACATCGTCTTCCTGTTCATTATGACCATCATTAACAGCCGCTTTGTCCGCCGAGTCGGGGCGTTGAACATGTTCCGCGCCGGGCTTTGGATCCAGTTTGTGATGGCTATCTGGCTGGTGCTGAGTGCTTTTACAGGCGTGGGCTTCTGGGCGCTGGTGGTGGGGGTTGCGGCCTTCGTCGGCTGCGTGTCGATGGTTTCCTCCAATGCGATGGCGGTGATCCTCGACGAATTCCCGCATATGGCAGGCACCGCCTCGTCGCTGGCCGGAACATTCCGCTTTGGCATCGGCGCCATCGTCGGGGCGTTACTGTCGATGGCCACGTTTAATACGGCCTGGCCGATGCTGTGGGCGATGGCGTTTTGCGCAACCAGCTCCATTCTTTTCTATCTCTACGCCAGTCGGCCGCGAAAGGTGGCCAGCTAACGCGCAAATAAGGCCCAGTCAGGGCCTTTTTTGTTGACACACATCAACCAAAGCTGCGTTCGTTTACCCTGTGTTTGTTTCTTTTATGTAAAATCTATTTGTGTAAAAAGTCACATCATTGTATTTAAAAAGGTTGAGTTAGATCGCAGAAACGGGTACATATAGCGCCGACGCGAGCCTGAACACCTATAAAAAAGCGCCGAATAGTGCAGGCTGGCGATGATGTGTTACTATAAATGTAAATAAATTGTGAAGTAAATTTTGCTTCCGGGGAACGAACGTGAATACATTACAACTCTCCATAGTCCATCGCTTGCCCCAGAGCTATCGCTGGTCGGCGGGTTTTGCAGGTTCGAAAGTTGAACCGATTCCGCAAAGCGTCGCGGGTTGCGAGAATTGTCTGGTTGCACTTAAGTTGCTGAGCCCGAGCGACGAAAATGCATGGCGAGTCATGGAGCGTCTCAGCGAGGCCCTGACGGATATTGAAGTGGACAGCTCCGTACTGGAGTGTGAAGGTGAACCCTGCCTGTTCGTGAAAAGCCAGGATGAATTTGCCGCGACCTGCCGTCTGAAAAACTTTGGTGTTGCTATCGCTGAGCCTTTCTCGGGCCAGTATCCTTTCTGAGCGCTAGTCTGCGGACAACAGCTGGCGCGTGTAGCTCTGCGTTGGCGCAGCAAATACGCGCTGGCACTCTCCCTGCTCGACCACTTCTCCCTGTCGCAACACAATCACCTGATGGCATAACGCCCGCACAACCTGTAAATCATGGCTGATAAAGATATAGGCCAGCCTGTGCTTTTCCTGCAATCCTTTCAGTAATGCCAGGATCTGAGCCTGAACGGTTCTGTCCAGCGACGACGTCGGTTCATCCAGAATGATCAGCTCCGGTTTGAGGATCAGCGCGCGGGCAATGGCGATACGCTGGCGCTGACCGCCGGAAAATTCAGCCGGGTAGCGGTGCCGGGTATCCGGATCTAAGCCAACTTCTTCCATAACGCGTATCACTTCTTCTTCCCGCTGCCGGACGGTCAATGCCGGCTGATGAACGCGCAGACCCTCTTCGACAATCTGTAATACGTTCAGGCGTGGGTTAAGCGAGGAGTTTGGATCCTGAAACACAACCTGCATGCGGGGACGAACGGGCAACATCTGGCGACGGTTCCAGTTGTGCAGCGGCATACCGTCAAAGAGGATCTCACCCTGCGAGGCGATTAAGCGCAGCAGTGCCAGGCCGGTGGTGCTTTTTCCCGAACCGGACTCGCCCACCAGCCCCAGCGATTCGCCCGGACGCAGGGAAAAATGGATATTTTTCAATACCGGATTCTGGTCGACGATGCGCCGCAGAATCCCTTTGCGAACAGGAAACGACACGCCCAGCCCCTCAACGCGCAGCAACGGCGCGCTGTCGGCCGGCAGGGGAACCGGGTCACCCGTGGGCTCGCTATCAAGCAGACGCTGCGTATAGGGGTGCTGAGGCGCTTTCAGCAGGGTGGCTGCGGTGTTCTGCTCGACGCAGCGTCCGTTTTGCATCACGGCGACGCTGTCGGCGAGCTTTCTCACAATGCTGAGGTTATGGGTGATAAACAGCAGGCTCATGTTCAGTTCGTCACGCAGCTCCCGCAGCAGCCGCAGAATTTGCGCCTGCACCGTCACGTCCAGCGCGGTGGTGGGCTCATCGGCAATCAACAGTTCGGGTCGCGTGAGCAGGGCCATCGCAATCATCACCCGCTGACGTTCGCCGCCGGAAAGCTGATGGGGAAAATCGTTCAGCCGTTTTGCGGCATTGCGAATGCCGGTTCGTTCAAGACAATCCAGAATCTCCCCCCGCGCCGCCTCTTTGCGCATGCCCCGGTGCAGGGACAGCACTTCATAGAGCTGTTTTTCCAGCGTGTGCAGCGGGTTAAGGGAGACCATCGGCTCCTGGAAAATCATGGCAATGTTATTGCCGCGAATTCCGCGCAGGGTTTTTTCATCGGCATGCAGCAGCGAGCGACCGTGAAACAGAATGTCGCCTTGCGGATAGCTGACGGGCGGAGACGGAAGCAGGCGCAGGATCGACAGTGCCGATACGCTCTTGCCAGAGCCTGACTCGCCTACCAGCGCCAGCGTTTCGCCGCGCTGGATCTGCAGCGACAACTCCGTGACCACGGTACGCGCCTCACCCTGTTTTGAAAAGGCAATCGACAGGTTATCAATACTGAGAAGGGGCTGCGTCATCTTATACCGCCTTGTTGGGATCAAAAGCATCGCGCACGGCTTCGCCAATAAAAATCAGCAGTGAAAGCAGCACGGCCACGGCAAGAAAGGCGGTGATGCCTAACCACGGTGCCTGCAGGTTGTTCTTGCCCTGCAGCAGTAGCTCGCCGAGCGACGGGGAACCGAGAGGGAGCCCGAAGCCAAGGAAATCAAGCGAGGTGAGGGTAGTGATGGAACTGCACAGAATAAACGGCAGGAAAGTGAGGGTCGCTACCACGGCGTTAGGAAGCATATGGCGGAAAATGATCCCGCGGTCGCTCACCCCCAGCACCTGGGCAGCGCGAATGTAATCGTAATTACGGGTGCGCAGAAATTCCGCCCGCACCACGCCTACCAGCGCCATCCAGCCGAAGATGACGGTAATGCCTAACAGCCACCAGAAGTTTGGCTGTACCACGCTTGAAAGCAGAATGATCAGAAACAGCGTCGGCATGCCTGACCAGACCTCAATAAAACGTTGACCCCACAGGTCGATTTTCCCGCCGTAGTAGCCCTGAACGGCACCTGCTACCACGCCCATCACGCTGGAAAAGACGGTCAGCATCAGCCCAAAGAGGATCGAGATCCGCGTGCCGTAGAGGATGCGTGCCAGCACATCGCCACCGTTGGCATCCGTTCCCAGCCAGTTTTGCGCGGAAGGCGGGGAAGGGAAGGGGGTGGTGGTCGCAAAGTTAATGCTGTTTGCGCCAAAACGCACCGGCGCCCAGAGTGCCCAGCCGTGCTGTTCAATTTGCTGGCGAAGCCACGGATCCTGATATTCAGCGGGCGTCGCAAACGGGCCACCAAAATCGCTTTCGCTGTATTGGGTGAGAACGGGCACATACCAGCGGTCGTTAAAGTGCACCAGCAGCGGTTTATCGTTGGCAATCAGTTCCGAACACATGCTTAAGACAAACAGGACGGCAAAGATCCACAGCGACCAGTAGCCGCGGCGGTTGTGGCGAAAACGGGCCCATCGGGCCTGGTTGACGGGGCTTAAACGCGGCATCAGCGGCCCTCAAAATCAATTCGGGGATCAACCAGCGTATAGCTGATATCGCTGATGATATTCAGCAGCAGGCCAATCAGGGTGAAGATATAAAGTGTGCCAAACATGACTGGATAATCGCGCGACACGGTGGCTTCATATCCCAGCAAGCCCAGTCCGTTGAGGGAGAACATCACCTCTATCAGCAGCGAGCCGGTAAAAAACATACTGATGAACGTGGCAGGAAATCCGGCAATCACCAGCAGCATGGCGTTGCGAAAGACATGTTTCCACATGATCTGCTTTTCGCCGACGCCCTTCGCACGGGCAGTCACAACGTACTGTTTACGGATTTCATCGAGAAAAGCGTTTTTGGTCAGCATGGTCAGGGCCGCAAAGCCGCCAATGACGGTCGCAAGCACCGGCAGCGTGATGTGCCAGAAATAATCGGTGATCTTCTTGTACCAGGGCAGGGTGCTGAAATCCGCTGACACCAGCCCCCGCAGCGGAAAGATATCGAAATAGCTGCCACCGGCAAAAAAGACAATCAACAGAACGGCAAACAGAAACGCCGGAATGGCATAGCCGATGATGATAAACGTGCTGCTCCAGACATCGAAGCGGCTGCCGTTGTGAACCGCTTTACGGATCCCCAGGGGAATAGAGACGAGATAAATAATCAACGTTCCCCACAGCCCCAGGGTAATCGACACCGGCAGACTTTGCTTAATCAATGTTAAAACCGACGCGCTGCGAAACAGGCTGTCGCCAAAATCAAAGCGGAGGTAGTTCCAGAGCATGTTGAAATACCGCTCGTGAAGCGGTTTGTCGAAGCCATAACGATGGGTGATCTCGGCGATGACTTCCGGATCCAGGCCACGTCTGCCGCGATAATGGCTTTCACTGATATTTCCCAGGCCGGTGCGGGCATGGCTCGCGCCCATTCCTTCGCCACCGCCGCCAGGCATGCCGCCGCTGTTGCCAAATTCAATGGCTGCAATAGCCTGGTCGACCGGGCCGCCGGGCGCGATTTGCACAATAAAAAAGTTAATCGTGATGATTGCCCAGAGGGTCGGGATAATCAGCAGGAGACGGCGGATCAGATACGCACCCATGATGATTCCTTATCGCCGCTCAGCGGGAAGTCTGGCGGCTTTGTTAACGTCATACCACCAGGTGTCGAAGCCCAGTGAATAGACAGGGCGTACGGCAGGCTCGGAGAACTTGTCCCAGCGCGCAAGCCGGTCTTCGCCCATATACCACATTGGCAGCATGTAGTAATTCCAGGTTAAGACCCTGTCGAGGGCGCGTCCCAGCGGCAGGAGTTTTTCTTTATCACCCTGCGCCGCCACAATTTTCGCAATCAAGGCATCAATCGCCGGGCTTTTCACCCCCGGCGCATTGTAGGAGGAGTCGATATAGCTGGATGCCCAGGAGATTTGCAGATCTGAGCTGGGCCACGGCTGCGCGGGCCACAGGGTTTGCATCATGTCGTAATCACGGCTGCGTTTGCGGTTGGTGAGCTGCGCGTTGTCGACCTGGCGAATGTTCATGGTAATCCCCAGCCGTTCAAGATTGTGCTTAAACGGCAGCACCCACTGATCGTTGCTTCCGGACGCAAGCAGCAGCTCAAAGCTTAACGGTTTGCCCGTTCTGGAATCGACGCGTTTTTGATTCTTCAGTGGCCAGCCTGCGTCATCCAGCAGTTTACTGGCTTTAAGCAGGTTGTCGCGATCGTAGCCGTCACCCTTTGACGCCGGAGGCTGAAATACCGTCGTGAACACCTCCGGTGGCAGTTCTGCTTTCAGCGGTGCCAGCAGGACAAGTTCGTCCGCTTTTGGGTAATCGCGTGCGGCATATTCAGTGTTCTGGAAATAGCTATTTGCCCGGCTGTAAGCGCCGTAAAATAGCGCTTTGTTCATCCATTCAAAATCAAAGGCCAGGGTAATGGCTTCCCGCACCCGGCGGTCAGTAAATACCGGACGCTGGATATTAAACGCCAGCCAGCGCGTATCCTGAGCGGACGCGTTTTTATGCTCGTCTTTAACGATATACCCGTTAGCGAAGTTTTTGCCGATATACCGTGTCGCCCAGTTTTTAGCGCTGCTCTCCACGCGCATATCGAACGCACCGGCTTTGAATGCTTCAAATGCCACGTTATCGTCAAGGTAGTAATCGTAGCGAAGGGTATCGAAATTCCAGCGGCCCCGGTTTACCGGCAGGTTTGCCGCCCAGTAGTCTTTGACCCGGGAATAGACAACATACTGCCCCATGCGCCAGTCGGTGATGCGGTAAGGGCCACCCGCCAGCGGGGGCGTGGAGAGCGGGTCGCTAAGTTTGTGATCTTTCCAGAACGATTCAGGCATCACGGGCAGGGAGAACAGGCTGAGCATGTTCTCTTTATTCGGCTCACTCAGCTCAATACGCACCGTGAGCGGGGCAATGGCTTTGACCGTCACGCCTTTGTAGACAATGCGGAACTGGGGAACGCCCTCAGTCATAAATTTGTGAAATGTGAAGGCAATGTCGCTGGCTTTGACCGGCGTCCCATCGTGAAAACGCGCCCGTGGGTTAATCGAAATTTCCGCCCACGCAAAGTTATCCCCGTAACGCACGTTGTCGGCAATCAGCGGGTAGTAACTGCCGGGTTCATCATCAGACGTAACAAACAGCGTATCGTAGAGCGATTCTGTTCGCGCTGCCGCCACGCCGCGCAGGGCGAAACGGTTGAAGTTGTCGAACGTCCCCGTGGCGGAGAGGGTCACGTTTCCGCCTTTTGGCGCGGCAGGATTGACGTAATCAAAGTGCGTAAAATTGACCGCGTACTTTGGCTCACCAATCACGGAGAACGCGATGTTCTCTTTGATGGTTTGCGCCTGGCTGGACAGGCTCGTTAATGCCAACAGCAGCAACATAAAGCGCATAAGCATCTCGCGGCGGCTCCCTTTCGACTAACCGGCTCAGTTAAGCTGAATAATAAGTGACGTCACGGGCAATGTGAAATCATTCAACGTTCAGGCTGCCATTGGCGGAACTGCTCCAGCGGCATTGGGCGGCTAATCCAGTAACCCTGAAGGAAAACAACGCCATGTTCGCGCAGCCAGGCTGCCTGCTCCGGCGTTTCCACCCCTTCGGCGACGGTCGACATATTCAGTCGCCTTGCCAGGGTGAGTACGGCATCAAGCACCGGGGAGGTCACGGTTTCCGTCCCAATCGCGTTGACAAAACCCCGGTCAATTTTGATGTAATCCATGGTGAAACGCTCAAGGTAAATCAGCGCACTGTGGCCGGTACCAAAATCATCAATCGCAATTTCAAAGCCTTCATTGTGCAGCCATTCGAAAAGATTGTTGGCTTCCCGATGGTTAACCATGTCGCGCTCGGTGATTTCCAGCACGATCTGGAAATGATCCGGCGGCATTAAGTCCAGGAAAGTGCGCATATCCTCTTTGAAGCTTTCCGCATGCAGATGCCCCGGCGCAATGTTAATGCCCAGTTTTGCGCCCGGTGGCAGAAGGGTCTGTAATACCGGCGCGTCGCGGATGATGAGGTCAAAAAGATGCAGCGTCAGCGGCACAATCAGCTTCTGCGCTTCGGCGAAGTTGATAAAGGCATCAGGCGGAATTTCCCCCATCGTCGGGTGTTTCCAGCGCATCAGGACTTCGACACCACGCATTTGCAGCGTCTCGGCATCCACAACAGGTTGATACACCACATAGAACTGGCCGCGTTTAATGGCGCTCAGGATCTCTTTGCCTGGGTTAAGACGCGTGGTGAGGATGTAGAAATTAAGCGAGCCGGCCGCGATCCCGCAGACCAGTCCAAAGAACACCGCGAACAGGATTTCATCGCTCGTCCACTCTTCGGCGTACAGTTTGATCGTCAGCGGAACCTCTTTTAGGGTCGCGGTACGCGCCGGCGTTTCATGTAAATCCTGTGCCTTCACCAGTGTGGCGGACCTTGTCGACAACGCATTGTCGCCAATGATGATGGCAATGCCCGCGAACTCGTTCTGGCGTGCGGTGTAAAGCATGTACGGAGTCAGGTTGATGTTTACCGAAGTAAACACGCCGCCGTCCTTAACCAGCGGATTTCGATACCAGATGGCAATCGCGGGTCTGTGCGGCATCATTGGTGTACCCGGCAGTAACGCCATATCAATCTGTTTATCGATGTGCAGCTCGGGTATCAGTTCTTCCATCGGGACGTTCATCGGACCGGTGGCTGAAGAGCAGTACGCCAGTTTATCCCTGACCAGCAAAAAGGCGCGCACGTTAAGGCTAAACGCCGCGCGAGAGGTCAGCTCAGCGTTGACGTCGTGGCAACTGTTCAGCGTGAGCGGCTGAAGGAGATCGATAGAGCTTTTTAACTCATCGAAGTAGCTTTCCATGTAGATGCTCACGTCGTCAATCAGGGTGTCGAATCTGACTTCCCGCTTGTGGTAGCTCCAGAAAAATTGCAATGAACCCAGGAGCAGGGCTGTGATCAGGCCGGTGATAAGGCTGAGGAAAAGTATCTTGCGATTACTGGAGAAGTAGCGGGTGAACATAGACGTCGTGGTTCCTGGATTGCCGCTGAATGTATTCAGTGTAACGGGCAAAAAAAAACACCGCCGAAGCAGTGCTTTTTTTTATCATATCGCCGGCCAAGGGATAACCAACGATACAATGATTATTTTAACTGCGGGTCAGTACGCGGCGCGCTTCGTTATAGCGCTTCTTCCAGTAAGGTTCGTTCATGCTGGAAATGGTCACACCGCTGCTGGTGGAGGCATGTACAAACTGGTCATTGCCAATGTAGATGCCAACATGTCGACCTGTCGAACCCGCACGGAACAGGACTAAATCCCCGGTGCGCAGTTTAGTGCGTGAAATCGACTTGCCCATCTCCTGCTGTTCGTAAGTTGAACGCGGAAGATCTAACCCAAACTGCTCACGGAAAGTACGCTGTACGAAACCGGAACAATCAATGCCTTTTTTGGTGCTGCCGCCAAGACGATAACGCACGCCTTTCCAGTCAGCATACTGGTCCATAATACGGGACTTCACGTCCAGATTACGTACCATATTTTCAAATTCATCCTGAGAGGCTTGCAGTGACGAGGAATCTTCCATTCCCACAACACGCGTCTCAGGATGCATATTCTTTGCGGTGTTCGATGTACTACATGCAGATAACAGTACCGCCACTGCTATCGCCGGGATCCCCCGTAAGATATATCTCAAAATCGGTTGAGATTTGACCATTTTGTTTATTATCCCTTGAAGTCCTTAACGACAAATATCGTTATAAAAAATGCCAAACGTGACGAGACTAATTATCTGTTCACAATGAGACAATTCTTTCTGATCACATTTGTGGCGTAGCGCACAAATTTATTCACCAGCGAAATAATTATCTCTATGGGGCAAAACGAGTTCGAGATTAACCGATTGCCTGGGGTATTGCGAGCAAAAAAAGCCTTTTTTTTATAAGAAATTGTGATACAGAAAGTAAAAATTGATAATTGTTCAAAAAACGCACGATAAAGGTTAAAAACCGTGCAACACATTCATTTTTATCACGAATATTGTGACGAAATGATGACGGGAGGGGGCGGAAGGAGAGAAAAATACATCAAGGATCAAAACGATCCCTGATGCATAGTGTTAATTAAGGTTAATTATTGGTTTCTGATTTGTTGCGTTTTGCCGGGGAGGTAGCGATCGAACACGGCTATTATCTTGTCGCTCAGCGGTGTCATCAGACACCACGGCAGCGCAACCAGCACAGAAGAGAGCGAACCGACAGCAATATCAGTAAACCAGTGAGCGCCAATCATTACCCGTGGGAAGGCAAAAACCACAAAAATAATCAGGGCTATCGCAAAGGCTTTTCGGCCGAAGTAGCGGAGCATCACGCCGGAAAAAATAAGCAGCATCATTCCGTGATCGCCCGGGAAACTGGCCTTCGACGCATCTTTCGTTGGAATATGCAGCAGCTCGCTGACGCGATAAATATCGGGGAAGAAGAGCGTTGGGCTGGAACGCTTAACCGGAATAATGGCCGTTGCCAGCTGGTTAATTACCACCGCAAGCAGCAACATCATCAAACCAATAATCAGAATACGGCGGCGTCCTGTTTTGTCCTCTTTCAGCCAGAAAGAGAGCATCAGGCCGCCCATCGCCAGCAGCGAGCAGCCGTCAAAGGCACGGTTATTCGTGATAGCAACCAGCCACAGGAAGGCTTCGCTCTTCACCAGTTCCTGGTTGAAGAAGTGAAAAATGGCAGAATCCAGCGGAAACCAGACACCATGATTCGCCGGGATATACCAGGAGAAAAAGAGCGCCAGACCGGCGACATTAAGCAGTAATATCAGGGGAAGTCGAGTCGTCATAACATTCAGCATAGAGTGAAATCTGGGGCAACGTTAGCCGCCCAAACTTAAACGAAGCTTCAACAGGCTGGACTGCAGGGCATTCCAGTCGGCATTAACCGCACTAATTAACTCTATTCGGCTATCAGGTGGCGCCACATTTTGCGTTTCGATAAAGAAATCTTCGCCCTGACGGTTGATCCGCACCAGCCCGTCCGGGGTGCGCATGATCCCTTTAACACGATCGACCGGAGCCAGTCTGGCCCATTCGAGTATGCCGATGGTGTCGAATACGGTATCCGCATCGAAAATCCATCCGCAGGCCTGATAGCCCTGGCCGCTGTTAAGGTTACGACGCCAGCGCTGGTGTTCCGGCAGACTCAGGGCAGCCAGACCCTGTTTTTGCGGATGGCTGTGGGCATGTTCCGCGCTTGCCGGGAGCGCCGCCAGGTTCAGGCGAGGCAGGTCAAGCAGGGCGTTATCAATTTTCCCCTGGGTGGTCTGCACCCGCTGACGGTTGCCACCAAAATGCTGCCACCATGTCTCCAGCGCGGACTGGCTTTCCGCCGTTGCGCGATCCTCTTTATTGGCGACGATAATATCTGCCGAGGCGAGCTGGTCGCGAAAGTTCTCGTTGGTCACGGCTTTTTCATCCAGCAGCTGACGGGGGTCCAGCAGGCACAGCGTGGCACGCAGATCGATCCACGGCTCGTAGACCGGCGCGGTCAGTAAATCGAGAATTTGCTTCGGATGACCCAGCCCGGTCGGTTCAATCAGCAGACGGTCTGGTTTGCCCTGACGCAGCAGCGTATTCAGCCCGACCTGCATCGGCAGACCATTTACGCAGCACATGCAGCCACCGGGGATCTCTTTGATCATCGCGCCGCTGTCTGCCAGTAATGCGCCATCAATACCCACTTCGCCAAATTCATTGACCAGTACGGCCCATTTTTCTGCCGGATCCTTATTGGCCAGCAGGTGGAGAATTGAAGTGGTTTTACCGCTGCCGAGAAAACCGGTAATGAGGTTGGTTTTGGTCACGTGCGCTCCAGTCGATAATTGTGATGCTATAACAATTATCCATCATCCTGGCGAAAAACGGGCGCAATGAGAAGGGGGAGGGCGAACGGAGGCAATCGCCGTTCGCCTTAAGCGCAATAATCGCTAAATATTTAACGTTTCGATAACAGCCTGACGCGCGCCATGGCGGGCGATGCGCTGATAGGCCTGGCTGATGGCCTCCACGAATAGGCTATTTTGTGCGAGATCGTGACCAAAGATTTCACTCAGCCCCAGCAAGGCGTTGACGCGCTCAGCGTCGCTGCTGGCTACAACAAGGGTGCGGATTTTATCGCTCAGCGGATCGCGCACATCAATCGCGTCGCCACGCTCGTCGGTACCGCTGACGTAGCGGATCCAGCCTGCAACGCCCAGGGCCAGCAGCGACCACGCGGTTTTACGTTCAAGATGGATGCGGATCCCATCCAGCATGCGTTGCGGCAATTTCTGGCTTCCGTCCATCGCAATTTGCCAGGTCCGGTGCTGCAGTGCCGGATTGGCAAAGCGTTCAAGCAGGCTGTCGGCATAAGCCGTGAGGTCGACATCCTTAATACGCAGCGTAGGAGCCTGCTCATTCAGCATTAACCGACGTGCGGCTTCGCGAAACGCGGTGTCTTCCATACATTCGTTAATGTGCGCATACCCGGCGAGGTAGCCCAGATACGCGAGGAAAGAGTGGCTGCCGTTGAGCATGCGCAATTTCATCTGTTCCCACGGCAGCACGTCCTGCACCATTTGTACGCCAGCCACTTCCCATGCCGGGCGTCCGGCAACAAAGTTATCTTCCACTACCCACTGAATAAACGGTTCGCAGCTGATAGCACAAGGATCTTCTACTCCAAGCTCCTGCGTGATTTCTGCCAGCGACGCCTCGGTCGCGGCGGGGACAATTCGATCGACCATGGTCCCCGGAAAGCTCACATGTGAATCAATCCACTCTGCCAGCGCCGGGTCGCGTTTCTGGGCCATCCCCAGTACCGCGTTTTTCACCACATGGCCGTTATCAGGGATGTTGTCGCAGGAGAGGACGGTAAAAGCGGACAAACCGCGTTCACGGCGGCGGTGGAGCGCCTCGACCAGGATCCCGGGCGCGGAGTGCGGTTCAGACGGGTTCTCCAGATCGTGAACGATCCGGGAGTTGTGCAAATCCAGATTACCGGTGGCGGGGTCGATGCAATAACCTTTCTCTGTGATGGTGAGCGACACAATGGCGACCTGAGGTTCACAAAATTTCTCAATGATGGCAGGCAGAGAATCCAGTTTTGCGTTCAGACATTCATGGACGGCACCGACGATAATCGGCTGGTTTCCCTCCGCCCCTTTTTCCAGCACGGTGAAGAGATGATCCTGTGCGCGCAACTGGCTCATCAGCACGTCGCCGCTGAAGAGGCTAATCTCACAAATACCCCAGTCGCCGCCTTTCTCATTCAGCACCCGGTTTGTTAACAAGGCCTGATGCGCGCGGTGAAATGCGCCGAAGCCAAAATGGACGATGCGAGAGCGTAACTGCTTACGATCGTAGCGAGGGAGCTGGACATGGGCAGGAAGCGAGGTGGAGGCAATTGTCTTCATGAAATACACACCTGATTAACCATTAATTAACAACGCCAGTGTAAAGTTATATGACAGCAAATAAAATTGGTGAGCCGTAAATATCCCCGAAGTGTGAGTTTGATCAATCAATGTGTGGCGGTGTGTTGACCCTTTACGGCAAACATGTATGGTAGTCGTCATCGTAGTCATCCATATTGGTATAACAACTTTAGAGGTGAGGCAATGGAACAGACCTGGCGTTGGTACGGGCCGAACGATCCGGTTTCTCTTGATGATGTGCGTCAGGCTGGCGCAACGGGTGTCGTGACGGCGCTGCATCACATTCCTAATGGTCAGGTATGGCCGATTGAAGAAATCAAAAAGCGTCAGGCGCTGCTGGCGGAAAAAGGCCTGACCTGGTCTGTGGTGGAAAGCATCCCGGTTCACGAAGATATCAAAACCCATTCAGGTGATTATCAGACCTGGATTGCCAACTACCAGCAGAGCATTCGTCACCTGGCGGCCTGCGGTATTGATACTGTTTGCTATAACTTCATGCCCATTCTTGACTGGACGCGCACCGATCTTGAGTACACGTTGCCGGACGGCTCAAAAGCGCTGCGTTTCGATCAGATTGCCTTTGCCGCATTTGAGCTGCACATCCTGAAACGTCCTGGTGCAGAAGCCGATTACACGGCTGAAGAGCAGCAGCAGGCGCTCGCGTGGTTTAACGCAGCCAGTGACGGCGAGATTGAAAAGCTGACCCGCAATATTATTGCTGGCCTGCCGGGCGCTGAAGAGGGCTATACGCTGGATCAGTTCCGCGCGCGTCTGGCGGAATACGGGAATATCGATAAAAACCAGCTGCGTGAAAACATGGCGTTTTTCCTGCGCGCTATCGTACCGGTAGCGGAAGAAGCGGGCATACGCCTGGCTGTGCACCCGGACGATCCTCCGCGTCCTATTCTCGGTTTACCGCGTATCGTGTCCACGATTGAAGATATGCAGTGGCTGAAAGAGACCGTGGACAGTATCTATAACGGATTCACCATGTGTACCGGCTCTTACGGCGTGCGTGCGGATAACGATCTGGTGCAGATGATTGAAACCTTCGGCGATCGTATTCACTTCACGCATCTGCGTGCGACCTGTCGTGAGGATAATCCAAAAACCTTCCATGAAGCAGCGCACCTGGGCGGCGATGTGAATATGGTCGCGGTAGTGGATGCGATTCTGGCGGAAGAGGTACGTCGTAAGCACGCGGGTGACGTTCGTCCTATCCCGTTCCGTCCCGATCATGGTCACCAGATGCTGGACGATCTGCGTAAGAAAACGAACCCAGGTTATTCGGCGATTGGTCGTCTGAAAGGCATGGCGGAAGTGCGGGGCGTTGAGCTGGCGCTGAAGATGACGAAATACCCGGAACTGCTGTAACGTCTGTTGCCCGGTGGCGTTGTGCCACCGGGCGAATAGCGCATTAGTCTGCGCGACCCATATAGCGTTTTTCTTCGATATGGATGCGGATTTTCTCGCCCGCGGAGAGGTATTCTGGCACCTGCACCACCAGACCGGTCGTCAGGGTTGCTGGTTTGTTGCGGGCACTTGCGGATGCACCTTTGATGCCCGGAGCCGTTTCCACGATTTCCAGATCCACGGTCTGCGGCAACTCCAGCGCCAGCAGCACGCCATCCCAGGTCAGAACCTGCATGTCAGGCATCCCGCCTTCAGGAATAAAGAGGAGTTCTTCTTCAATCTGATCTTTGGTGAAGATATACGGGGTGTAATCTTCTTTATCCATGAACACGTATTCGTTGCCATCAATGTAGGAAAAATCAACATAGCGGCGGGTCAGGGTCACGGTATCAACGATATCGTCACCTTTAAAACGTTCTTCCACTTTCAGACCGGTACGCACATCGGCGAAACGCATTTTGTACAGCGTTGCTGCACCACGGGCGCTCGGGGCCTGAATATCGATATCTTTCACAATCAGCAGCTTGCCGTTGTAATTCAGTACCATACCTTTCTTAATTTCGTTCGCTCTTGGCATTGCAGTAATCCTGTTTACGGGTGGTAAAAAATATCGCGCCAAATTACTCGTGCTCGGCCTTTCAGGCAAGCGGAATTCGTGGCTTTTGCTATCAATACACAAAAGGTGTTACTGTGCGCGCAATGCCCGACTGCGCGGGCGTTCTTCAGCGAAAGAGAGCCTGTATGGATTGTCGTCCCGATTGTGGCGCGTGTTGTACCGCACCGTCCATTTCAAGCCCCATTCCTGGCATGCCGGACGGCAAACCTGCCAATACCCGCTGTGTGCAGCTTGCTGAAAATAACCTGTGCATGATCTTTGGTTCCCCGCTGCGCCCGAAAGTCTGTTCCGGCCTTCAGCCGTCCGCGGAGATGTGCGGCAGCACGCGCGCGCAGGCGATCACCTACCTTCTTGAGCTGGAAGCGCTCACCGCCCCTTAAACGTCCTTAATTCGCGCCAGACACCCTATCGTCAGCGTACACATCACCAGCGCAATCCAGAATACCGTGTGATAGCTCCAGATCTCGGCCACGATGCCGGCCATTGAGCCTGCAATAATCCAGCCCACGCGAGTGGTATTGGTATAAAGGGTGGTGGCGGAGCCTGCCTGGCCTGGCATCAGGTCCTGGAAGTAGAGCATGCCAATCCCGGCGAGTATGCCGATATAAATGGCGTTGAGAAGCTGCAATGCCAGCAAGAGTCCCGGCGTGTGCACCGTCAGCATACCGATATAGAAGAGCAGTCCTGCGACAGCCGCGATGCGCATTAAAAAACGCTTTCCGAAACGCTTCGCGTAATAGCCCGCGATCAGCATGGTCGGGATCTCAAGCCCGGCCGCGGTTCCCATCATTATGCCCGCCAGCTTCTCTGGCAGATGCAGCTCATCAATAATAAACAGCGGCATGTTGATAATATAAAGGCTGTTTGTTCCCCACATCAACGTACAGATAACAAACAGGAGCAGCGCATCACGACGGTTACGGCGCGGGGCTTCCAGTACGCCTGAAGCCACTTTGGGCTCTTTGCGCATCGACGGCAGGAAGAACCACACCATGGTGCCGCACACCACAAACGCGACAGCCGCACTCAGGTACATCACCGTAAAGCCAAACCCCATCGCCAGGGCATACGCCAGCGGCGGGCCAATGACCCATGCCAGCGACACCTGGGCACGCAGAATAGAGCTGAACATCACCGCTTCACGACCGGTATGGTCGGCGTGCTCGCGGGCGAGGGCGAACATCTGCGGGTTCGCCGTGGAACCGAAGCTGCTCAGGAACACCCCCACGAACAGCAGGATGAAATAGTTGCGGTTAAAAGCAAACAACACGCAGGCAAACACCCCGAGAAGGCAGCAAAAGACGATCAGACTTTTACGATCGCCTTTTCTGTCGGAACGCCCCGCCAGAAACTGACTCACCAGAATGCCGATGATGGCACTGCCGGTAAAAAAGAAGCCAACCATTGCCGGACGGGCGTGGACTTCATTGGTCAGAAACAGGCTCAGCGTGGGCGTCTGTAACGCCCCGGCAATGCCGGTAAGGAAGGCAACAATCAAAAACGCCGTGGACGTCAAATCAAAGGGTTTTGGCGAGGCGGCGGCAGGGGTGTTATGCATACTTTCAGTATCAGCAAGTCATAAAGAGACGCGGAGTGTACGACGCTTGTCAGAAAATAAACAGGTACTGCGGTCAATTTCGCCACGAAAAATCAAAATGCCATTTCAATTAACAGTCGCGGGCTGAACTTAGCTGAAACTGACTTGCTGAACGTCAGCAAGATTCAGCTGAGCGAAGAAGAAATGTGCTGTATCTCTAAATTCTTCATCGCCATTTGTAACTTTTCTTGCAAGGTTAAGCAGAAAGCGCAAGACTTTTTGAAACGTTTCAGCGCTATCTTGTTTTAACAAACGGAGCAGGCTAGCGCATTTTTTCTCATTTAAGCTGAAACGATTCAAGTTCAGCAGGAGAGGAGAACCATGTTCCAGTTATCTGTTCAGGATATCCACCCGGGCGCTCAGGCCGGGAACAAAGAAGAGGCCATTCGCCAGGTTGCCGCTGCCCTTGTGCAGGCGGGTAATGTCGCGGACGGCTACGTTAACGGCATGCTGGCGCGCGAGCAGCAGACCTCCACTTTCCTCGGCAATGGCATCGCCATTCCGCACGGTACAACGGACACCCGCGATCAGGTGCTGAAAACCGGCGTTCAGGTTTATCAGTTCCCTCAGGGTGTGGTGTGGGGCGACGGTCAGGTTGCTTACGTGGCAATCGGTATCGCTGCCAGCAGCGACGAGCACCTGGGCCTGCTGCGTCAGCTGACGCATGTGCTGAGCGATGATTCGGTGGCTGAACAGCTGAAGTCCGCGACGACTGCGGAAGAGCTGCGCGCGTTGCTGATGGGCGAAAAACAGAGTGAAGCGCTGAAACTGGATAATGAAACATTGACCCTGGATGTTGTGGCGAGCGATCTGGTCACGCTGCAGGCGCTGAACGCAGGCCGCCTGAAAGAAGCCGGTGCGGTAGACGCGTCCTTTATCACGCGCGTTATCAATGAGAAGCCGCTGAACCTGGGACAAGGTATCTGGCTGAACGACAGTGCTGAAGGCAACCTGCGCAGCGCTATCGCGGTGAGCCGCGCGGCCAACGCGTTTGACGTTGAGGGCGCGCACGCGGCGATGCTGGTCACCGTCGCGATGACCGATGAACAGCCGGTTTCCGCGCTAAAACGTCTTGGCGATCTGCTGCTGAATGACAAGGCTGAAAAACTGCTGAACGCTGACGCAAGCACGCTGCTGGCGCTGCTGACCAGCGATGATGTGCTGACTGATGACGTGCTGACCGCTGAGTTTGTAGTGCGTAACGAGCACGGCCTGCATGCCCGTCCTGGCACCATGCTGGTGAATACCATTAAACAATTCGAAAGTGAGATTACCGTGACTAACCTTGATGGCACGGGCAAACCGGCCAACGGCCGTAGCCTGATGAAAGTTGTCGCGCTGGGCGTGAAGAAAGGTCACCGTCTGCGCTTTACCGCACAGGGTGCTGATGCTGAACAGGCGCTGAAAGCGATTGGCGACGCCATCGCGGCAGGTCTGGGGGAGGGCGCATAATGAGCAGACGTGTTGCGACTATTACGCTGAACCCGGCATATGACCTGGTGGGGTTTTGCCCGGAGATTGAGCGCGGCGAAGTAAACCTCGTGCGTACCACTGGCCTGCATGCTGCAGGTAAAGGGATTAACGTCGCGAAAGTGCTCAAGGATCTCGGTATCGATGTCACCGTGGGCGGATTCCTCGGTAAAGATAACCAGGATGGTTTCCAGCAGCTGTTCAGCGAACTGGGGATTGCTAATCGTTTTCAGGTTGTTCAGGGCCGTACCCGTATCAACGTCAAGCTGACGGAGAAAGACGGCGAAGTGACCGATCTGAACTTCTCAGGCTTCGAGGTGACTCCGTCAGACTGGGAGCGCTTCGTGAACGACTCTCTGACCTGGCTTGGTCAGTTCGACATGGTCTGCGTCAGCGGCAGCCTGCCGTCCGGCGTGAGCCCGGAAGCGTTCACCGACTGGATGACGCGTCTGCGAAGCCAGTGCCCATGCATTATTTTTGACAGCAGCCGTGACGCGCTGGTCGCCGGCCTGAAAGCCTCGCCGTGGCTGGTGAAGCCGAATCGCCGCGAACTGGAGATCTGGGCTGGCCGTAAGCTGCCAGAATTAAAAGATGTGATTGACGCTGCCCATGCGCTGCGCGAGCAGGGTATCGCTCACGTGGTTATCTCTCTTGGTGCAGAAGGGGCGCTGTGGGTTAACGCTTCTGGCGAATGGATCGCCAAGCCGCCATCGGTTGACGTTGTCAGCACCGTTGGCGCAGGGGATTCAATGGTTGGCGGTCTGATTTATGGCCTGCTGATGCGTGAATCCAGTGAACATACTTTACGTCTTGCCACCGCCGTTGCTGCCCTGGCCGTTAGCCAGAGCAATGTCGGTATTACCGATCGTACCCAGTTAGCCGCGATGATGGCGCGCGTTGACTTAAAACCTTTTAACTAACAGCAGGAGAGGAATAATGAAAACGCTGCTGATCATTGACTCCGGTCTCGGACAGGCTCGCGCCTATATGGCGAAGACCTTGCTGGGAGCGGCGGCGAACAAAGCACATCTCGAGATGACGGATAACCCGGGCGACGCCGAAATGGTGATTGTTCTGGGTGATAAAATTCCCGCTGACAGTGCGCTGAATGGCAAAAAAGTGTGGCTGGGCGATATCAATCGCGCGGTGGCACACCCGGAACTGTTCCTGAGCGAAGCGAAAGGTCATGCGTCTGTTTACAGCGCACCGGTCGCGGCGCCAGTTGCCGCGTCCGGACCAAAACGTATCGTGGCGATCACGGCCTGCCCGACGGGCGTGGCTCATACCTTTATGGCGGCTGAAGCCATTGAAACCGAAGCGAAAAAACGCGGCTGGTGGGTAAAAGTTGAAACACGTGGATCCGTTGGTGCGGGCAACGCAATCACCCCTGAAGAGGTGGCTGAAGCCGATCTGGTGATGGTTGCGGCTGACATCGAAGTGGACCTGGCGAAATTTGCCGGTAAGCCGATGTACCGCACGTCAACGGGCCTGGCGCTGAAAAAGACCGCTCAGGAGTTTGATAAAGCGCTGGTGGAAGCGAAGCCGTATCAGGCAACGGGGTCCACGCAAACTGCGACGGAAGGTAAGAAAGAGTCAGCTGGCGCCTATCGCCATCTGCTGACCGGCGTGTCTTATATGCTGCCGATGGTGGTGGCGGGCGGTCTGTGTATTGCCCTCTCGTTCGCGTTTGGTATTACCGCGTTTAAAGAAGAAGGCACGCTGGCTGCTGCCCTGATGCAGATTGGTGGTGGTTCCGCGTTTGCCCTGATGGTGCCGGTGCTGGCAGGCTTTATCGCCTTCTCCATCGCTGACCGTCCGGGCCTGACGCCGGGTCTTATCGGCGGTATGCTGGCGGTGAGCACCGGTTCTGGCTTTATCGGCGGTATCATTGCCGGTTTCCTGGCGGGTTAGTTGCGAAGCTTATCAGCTCGAAGCTGAAACTGCCGCAGAGTATGGAAGCACTGAAACCGATCCTGATCATCCCGTTGATTTCCAGCCTGGTGGTGGGCCTGGCGATGATTTACCTCATCGGTAAACCTGTAGCGGGTATCCTGGCGGGTCTGACCCACTGGCTGCAAACCATGGGTACTGCGAATGCGGTACTGCTGGGAGCTATTCTCGGTGGCATGATGTGTACCGACATGGGTGGCCCGGTGAACAAAGCAGCATACGCATTCGGTGTTGGCCTGCTGAGTACCCAGACCTACGCGCCAATGGCAGCGATTATGGCGGCCGGTATGGTGCCACCATTGGCTCTTGGCCTGGCAACCATCATTGCACGTCGTAAGTTCGACAAAGCGCAGCAGGAAGGGGGGAAAGCCGCCCTGGTACTTGGCCTGTGCTTTATCACCGAAGGGGCAATTCCGTTCGCGGCGCGTGACCCAATGCGCGTGCTGCCATGCTGTATCGTGGGGGGCGCGGTAACCGGTGCTATCTCCATGGCGGTTGGCGCGAAACTGATGGCACCACATGGCGGTCTGTTCGTGCTGCTGATCCCAGGTGCAATCACGCCAGTGCTGGGTTATCTGCTGGCGATTGTGGCCGGTACGCTGGTGGCAGGTCTCTCTTACGCGGTGCTGAAACGCCCGGAAGCGGAAGGGGTCGCGAAAGCGGCGTAAGCGGTAAAACAATAAAAAAGCCGGGTGCTTATGCGACCCGGCTTTTTTTATGCCGCCTGTTCAGCGGTTTGCTGTGCCTTCAGCCAGGCAATCTCTTCTGCCCAGATGTCCGGATTAATGGTTTCCAGCACCATCGGGATACCGTCGAAACGGGCATCCTGCATAATAAAGCGGAACGCATCGTGGCCGATATTGCCTTCACCGAGGCTGTGATGGCGGTCCACGCGACTGCCAAACGCGCTTTTCGCATCGTTCAAGTGCATTCCGCGCAGATACTTGAAGCCCACAATGCGTTCAAACTCATCGAAGGTCTTTTTCGTCTCATCAAGCGTTCGCAGATCGTAACCCGCGGCAAAGGCATGGCAGGTATCAATACATACGCCCACGCGGGATTTATCCTCCACGCCGTCAATAATGGCCGCCAGATGTTCGAACTTAAAGCCGAGGTTACTGCCCTGACCGGCGGTGTTCTCGATGACCGCCGTCACGCCCTGGGTTTTATCCAGCGTGATGTTGATGGATTCGGCAATGCGCGCCAGACAGGCATCTTCGTCAATCTGCATCAGATGACTTCCCGGATGGAAGTTCAACAGCGTCAGCCCAAGCTGCTCGCAGCGCTGCACTTCATCAAGAAACGCCTCGCGGGATTTCTCCAGCGCCTCCTGCACGGGATGGCCGAGGTTAATGAGATAGCTGTCGTGGGGAAGGATTTGGCCCGGCCCGTAGTGGTATTTCTCACAGGCGGCTTTGAAATCATCAATCACTTCAGAGGTGAGCGGGGCGGCGCGCCACTGGCGCTGGTTCTTGGTGAACAGGGCGAAAGCGGTCGCCTCAATTTCGGCGGCGCGAATGGCGGCATTCGCAAGGCCACCTGCAGCGCTGACGTGCGCTCCAACATATTTCATAAAGGGACTCCTGTTAACCCGAAATACGTATGATAGCGGGTTAACAGGAGAAGGATGAAGTGGTTTATGCCATCAGGCTATGTACCGCGAGGTTAATCGCACCGCCACCAACGATCAGCCAGATGAAGAGTACCAGCGCCATCAGCAGCGGTTTTGCACCTGCTTTTTTCAGCGCGCTCACGTGTGTCGTGACCCCGAGCGCCGCCATCGCCATCGCCAGCAGGACGGTATCCAGCGTGACCAGCATATCCACCACGGCTTTCGGCAGCAGGTGGAAGGAGTTAAATACCGCCACCACGATGAAAAGAATCGCAAACCATGGAATGGTGATTTTACTCTTCTGGCTGCTGCCTGCCGGCGCGAGTTGTTTTACGCGAGCGGCCAGGATAATCAGGAACGGAGCCAGCATCATGACGCGCAGCATTTTGGCAATGACCGCGGCATTTTCCGCATCCGGATTAATGGCGTGACCCGCCGCCACCACCTGAGCCACTTCATGCATGGTTGAACCAATATAAATGCCGTAGGTCTCCGGACTAAACCAGTGCGCAACCAGCGGGTACATGGCCGGGTAGAGGAAAATCGCCAGCGTACCGAAAATAACCACGGTCGCGACGGCAACCGTCACTTTGCTGGATTCTGCCTTAACGACAGGCTCGGTTGCCAGTACCGCGGCAGCCCCGCAAATGCTGCTGCCGGCACCAATCAGCCAGCTGGTTTGTTTATCCAGCCCAAACACTTTCTGGCCGATAAAGCAGGCCAGTAAAAAGGTGCTGGTCAGGGTCAGGACGTCAATAGCGATCCCGCTGACGCCGACATCCGCAATCTGTGAAAAGGTCAGGCGGAAGCCGTAAAGGATAATCCCAAGGCGCAGCAGATGCTGTTTGGCGAAAATAACCCCGCCATCACAGGACTTCCAGATATGGGGGTAAACGGTATTTCCCACCACCATGCCGAGCAATATTGCCAGCGTTAAGGCACTAAAACCTGCCCCGGCGACGGCCGGAATGCTGCCGCCCCATAACGCTACGCCAGTTACCACCGCGCTGAGCGCAAGACCCGGCACGAAGTGCCACAATGTACGTTGATGCTGTAAGGTGTGTTCTGACATAACCTTCTCCTTTATCTGGCTAAAAGGTTACGGCGTTGTGGCTTAAAAATAAAATTGATTATATACTTATAATCAATCTATATAAGTGGTAAGTGACCATGCACATTACGTTGCGTCAGCTGGAAGTTTTTGCCGAAGTGCTGAAAAGCGGGTCGACGACGCAGGCCTCGCAAATGCTGGCGCTGTCCCAGTCCGCGGTAAGCGCGGCCCTGACCGATCTGGAAGGGCAACTGGGGGTTCAGCTTTTCGACAGAGTGGGGAAACGGCTGGTCGTCAATGAACATGGCCGCCTGCTGTACCCGCGCGCGCTGGCATTGCTGGAGCAGGCGACTGAAATCGAACAATTGTTCCGCGAAGAGAACGGGGCCATCCGCGTTTACGCCAGCAGTACGATCGGCAATTACATTCTGCCGGAAGTGATTGCCCGCTATCGCCGGGATTTCCCGACCCTGCCGCTGGAGATGAGCGTTGGCAATAGCCAGGATGTCATCAATGCGGTGATCGATTTCCGCGTGGACATCGGTTTGATTGAAGGGCCGTGTCACAACGTCGATATCATTGCTGAACCCTGGCTGGAAGATGAGCTGGTGGTGTTCGCCTCGCCAGCCTCTTCTTTATTACAGGGTGAAGTGACGCTGGAACGGCTGGCTCAGGCGCAGTGGATCCTCCGGGAACAGGGCTCCGGTACCCGTGAAATTGTCGATTACCTGCTGCTCTCTCACCTGCCGCATTTCCGGCTGAGTATGGAGCTGGGCAACTCGGAAGCCATCAAACACGCGGTCCGTCATGGGCTGGGCATCAGCTGTCTCTCCCGGCGGGTGATTGCTGAACAGCTTGAGGCCGGCACGCTGGTCGAAATACCGCTCCCGTTGCCTAAACTGGTGCGCACGTTGTGGTGCATTCATCATCGTCAGAAACACCTTTCCAGCTCGCTGCAGCGTTTTCTGCGCTATTGCGACATGTAAACCCGCAATGCGGATCCTCTCTCCGTTGGGAGAGGGGAGATGCAGATGCGTGCTTTACTTATAATCCTGGCCGAGTCATGAAGCTCTCTTATAACTGAGCATTTCTGCCGGAAGGAACGCGTATCGTCTGCTACAATCGCGCCTCATTTGTTGAAGGGACAGCATTTTCACATGGTTTCAGAAATTAAAACCACAGAAGCGCCCGCGCTACGTCGCGAACTTAAGGCGCGTCACCTGACGATGATCGCTATCGGCGGTTCAATCGGTACAGGTCTTTTTGTTGCCTCTGGCGCAACAATTTCGGCAGCCGGCCCGGGTGGGGCACTTTTCTCTTATATCCTGATTGGCCTGATGGTGTACTTCCTGATGACCAGTCTGGGCGAACTGGCGGCGTACATGCCGGTATCCGGTTCGTTTTCGACCTACGGTCAAAAATACGTTGAAGAAGGCTTCGGCTTCGCGCTGGGCTGGAACTACTGGTACAACTGGGCCGTTACTATCGCCGTTGACCTGGTCGCCGCACAGCTGGTGATGAACTGGTGGTTCCCGGACACGCCAGGCTGGATCTGGAGTGCGCTGTTCCTGGCGGTGATCTTCCTGCTCAACTACATCTCCGTGCGTGGTTTTGGCGAAGCGGAATACTGGTTCTCTTTGATCAAAGTGGCAACCGTCATCATCTTTATCGTCGTCGGTGTGGCGATGATCGTTGGTATTTTCAAAGGCGCTCAACCTGCAGGATGGAGTAACTGGAGCATTGGCGATGCGCCATTTGCGGGTGGATTCTCGGCCATGATTGGCGTGGCGATGATTGTCGGCTTCTCCTTCCAGGGAACCGAGCTGATCGGGATTGCTGCCGGTGAATCCGAGAACCCGGAGAAGAACATTCCACGCGCGGTGCGTCAGGTATTCTGGCGTATCCTGCTGTTCTATGTGTTTGCGATTTTGATTATCAGCCTGATCATTCCTTACACCGATCCAAGCCTGCTGCGCAATGATGTGAAAGACATCAGCGTTAGCCCGTTCACGCTGGTCTTCCAGCATGCCGGTCTGCTCTCCGCCGCGGCGGTGATGAACGCCGTTATCCTGACTGCCGTGCTCTCAGCGGGTAACTCCGGCATGTATGCGTCTACCCGTATGCTCTATACCCTGGCATGCGACGGCAAAGCGCCACGCATCTTTTCTAAGCTGTCCCGTGGCGGCGTACCGCGTAACGCCCTGTATGCCACAACGGTGATTGCCGGTCTGTGCTTCCTGACCTCCATGTTTGGTAACCAGACGGTGTATCTGTGGCTGCTCAATACGTCCGGTATGACGGGCTTTATTGCCTGGCTCGGGATTGCTATCAGCCACTATCGCTTCCGTCGCGGTTACGTTATGCAAGGTCATGACATTAATGACCTGCCGTATCGCTCAGGGTTCTTCCCTCTGGGGCCTATTTTCGCCTTCATTCTGTGCCTGATTATTACGCTGGGACAGAACTATGAAGCGTTCCTTGCGGACCGTATTGACTGGGGTGGTGTAACGGCGACCTACATCGGTATTCCGCTGTTCCTGATAATCTGGTTTGGTTACAAACTGACGAAGGGGACGCGCTTTGTTCGCTACAGTGAAATGGAATTCCCGGGACGCGTAAAACAATAACCGCACTTCCTCTCTTTTAGCCCGCTCGGTTGAGCGGGCTTTTTTATTGGCGATCAGAAGCTGTAGGTCATGCCGACAGTGTAACGGCGGCCATCAAGTACGGTATCGTAAGTCTCGTAATCAATCTGTTTATCCAGCACGTTATACACGCCTGCGGTTACCAGCAGGTTCTTATTGGCGTTATAACGCAGACCCACATCAACCTGCGTGTAAGACGGTGTGCCCTGTGACATTGAGGTCCGGCTGAGATACTCAGAAGATTTGCCGCGGAAGTTCAGGCGGCTCCAGAAGCCCACATCCTGCGTGGCCTGCCAGTCCAGCGTGGTGTTGAACATATGCTTAGGCATTTTATTCAGTGGCTTACCGGAGAACTGACCGCTCTTCTGCTCGGATTCGGTATAGGTGTAGTTAGCCGTCCAGTTAACATTACGGGTGATTTTCCAGCCGAAAGTGGATTCCACACCGCGCATGTTGGCTTTGTCGACGTTGACCCGGTCGCTGACAAAATCGTAGGGATGGCCGCCAATCGTACAGGCAGGGTCGGCACTGCTGTTACAGCGACGTACTTCAGTGATTTTGTTTTTGAAGTCGGTATTGAACAGCGTAACGCCGGCGTTAAGATTGTCATTGTTATCCCAGAGCAGGGCGATCTCTTCGCTCAGGCTCTTCTCCGGCTTGAGGTCCGGGTTACCCACGATCATGCCATCCAGCCGACCGCCGCCCGTTGCCTGACCCCAGTTGGCGGAGGACTGACGCAGATCCGGTGCACGGTAGCCGGCAGAAACGCCCCCTTTTAACGTCCACTGTTCTGCAAGGTGCCACACCCCATAACCGCGAGGCGTCCAGTTGGTGCCATAGTTCTGGTCTTTATCCATACGCAGACCACCGGTCGCCGTGAAGCTATCGGTCATCGCCCACTCATCTTCAGCAAACAGCGCCCAGCTCCAGCGCGTCAGTTTGTTGAGCCCGTCCGCCGCCTCAAGCTGGTTACCGTTGTCACGCAGCTTCTCATAGCGATACTGACCGCCGAGGGTCAGGGTATGGTCGCCGAGGAAGATCTGGTTCTGGTTGTTGAAAGTGGTGTTATACGAACGCATTTTGCGAACCGGGTTATTGGTCTCTTCCTGCTGGATGTAGCTGGTAGTGTTGAAGTCGCTGTAGTAACCGCTGTGGGTAAGGGAATAGGTCGTATGTTCGTAGCGGGTTTCGCTTTTGCTGTTTGGCGTGCAGGTTGTCCCGCGGCAGGTTTCAGTCGCTTTCGACTTGCCCGGCGTGCTGTTTCGGTCCTGAAGTTCGCGGGCAAAATCGAGGTCAAAATCGTTCTGCTCGTCCGGGGTAAAGTTCAGCGTGATCCCGCCGTTACGCATTTTCTGCTCATTGAAACCGTTCAGGATCTGATCTTCCGCGCGACGTGAGAGTAGGCCTGTCACTTTTGCACCGAGCAGTCCGTCAATTAACGGGCCGGAAGCGTAGGCGTTGGTCTGGAAGATATCCCCGGAATCATGGTTCTCCTGGAACGTGGCATCGCCGTGTAACGATCCGGTCCAGGCTTTGGTATTCGAGACTTTTTTGGTAATGATGTTGATTACGCCGCCCATTGCATCTGAGCCATAGAGCGATGACATGGGCCCGCGGATCACTTCGATGCGCTCGATAGACTCCAGCGGCGGTAGCCAGCCTTGCTCAATGCCCGAGTTATCGCTGTTCGGGCGCGTGCTGCGCGTACTGACGCGCTTGCCATTGACCAGGAACAGGGTGTACTGGGACGCCATGCCGCGAATGCTGATATCGCTGCTGCTTCCGCCGCCCGTGACGACGACGCCCGGGACATCTTTTAGCGCATCGGTCACATCGCGGTAAGCCTTGTCTTCAATCTGCTGCTTTGAAATGACGGAGATAGAGGCCGGGGCATTCTGGATTTTTTGCTCAAAACCCGTGGCGGTCACCACCACGGTATCCGGGTCGGCTGCGTGAGCAAGAGGGGAGAGCATGGCGGCGCTGATGGCAACAGCCAGTAACGTAACGCGTGGTATTGTCATTTGAACATTCCATATCAAAAAGAAAAACACTCCATCGGGTAACCCTGAGAACTGTATGTATTTGTCTTGTAAGAACTCTTTGTGATGGAGAAGAGCCTGGAATTGTACAAAAGAATGTGAAATTGTAAACACAAATGATAATCGAAATCATTTGTGTTTTGATGTTGATCGAAGAAACAGGCTTTTATTCAAGGGGATAGGTTTTGAGGCCCGGCAGACGGAGCGCCACCGGGCAAGAAGGGAGGAACTTACTTAAACAGATGCGCCGCATGGAAGCGGAGATGATCTTCAATAAATGACGCCATAAAGTAATAGCTGTGGTCATACCCTGGCTGGATACGCAGCGTCAGCGGCCAGTCCTTCTGGCGTGCCGCTTCGGCCAGAACCGCAGGTTGTAGCTGACCGGCGAGGAACTGATCCGCATCGCCCTGATCGATCAGCGTCGGGATGGCGTCCCCCGTGTTGCTGGCCAGCATCAGCACACAGCTGTCCCACGCCTGCCATTTATCCGTGTCACTGCCCAGGTAATGGGTGAAGGCTTTCTGACCCCATGGCACCTGAGTGGGGTTCACAATCGGAGCGAATGCCGACACGCTGGTGTATTTTCCCGGGTTTTTCAGCGCCATGATCAACGCGCCGTGTCCACCCATGGAGTGTCCGCTAATAGCACAGCGGTCGCTAACCTCAAATTCGGCCTGAACCAGCGCAGGCAGTTCGTCACGAATGTAATCATACATGCGGTAATGACGTGCCCAGGGCTGCTCTGTCGCGTTCAGGTAGAATCCGGCGCCTTTGCCCAGATCGTACCCGGCATCATCGGCGACATCATCGCCACGCGGGCTGGTGTCAGGCATGACCAGCGCAATCCCCAGTTCAGCCGCAATACGCTGCGCGCCCGCTTTGGTGGTGAAGTTTTCGTCGGTACAGGTTAAACCGGACAGCCAGAACAGCACGGGTGGCTTTACGCCCGTTTCAGTTGGCGGCAAAAAAATGCTGAACGTCATGGCACAGTTCAGTACGCTGGAGTCGTGCCGCCAGCGCTGCTGTCGACCTTCAAAACAACGATGCTCTTCGAGCAGTTCCATGCAGGGCTCCTTAATACGAATTGCTATTCACTCGGCCCATAATACAGAGTTTTCATTTACCTGTGAGTAACTTTCACTTTCGCAGGACGGTAAGATGCGGCATCATAAATTAACTTTTCTTTAACAATTGGAGCGGTCATGGCGCTGCGTATCGCGCTCAGTGGGTTTGTGGTTCTGGTGGTAGCGATGGGGATAGGACGCTTTGCTTTTACCCCTCAGGTGCCGCTAATGATTGCCGCCGGGCAACTCACGCTCACCAGCGCGGGCCTGGTGGCGGCGATGAACTATCTGGGCTATCTGGTGGGAGCATGGGATGCAATGCGTGCGCACCGCTTCGTTGAAACACGCCTCTGGTTGGGTATTTTTGGTGCAGTTGCGCTGACGCTGCTTTCCGCTGCGGCCGATAACGCCGTGGTACATGGCCTGCTGCGCTTTGTGATTGGCTGCATGAGTGGCTGGTCGATGGTGCTGATTGCCGCCTGGACCAACGAGCGGCTGGGACAACTGGGGAAACCGGGTCTCAGCGCCGCGGTATTTGCCGGGCCAGGTGCAGGTATTGCGCTCAGCGGGCTGCTTGCCGTCTATATCCAGGCTAAGGCGCTTTCCGCCGGTGCAGCATGGCAAATCTACGGCGTACTAGCGCTGGTGCTTATCGCGCTGGTGGCCCGGTATCTGCCGCGTGCGGGTCAACTTCACCGGCCGGGCAGCGCACCGGAACCGCTCGTCCTGACGAAGAATTTAAAGCGCCTGGTCTGGAGCTACAGCCTGGCCGGGTTTGGCTATATCCTTCCGGCGACCTTTTTATCGCAAATGGCGGCCGTGCGTTTTCCCGGCAGTCTGTTTGCCCAGTTTGTCTGGCCGATATTTGGTATTGCCGCCGTGGCGGGCATTGCGCTCAGCATCGTTTTACGCCACACCTCAACCTCAAACCGCAGGTTGGCTATCGTATTGTGGTTGCAGGGGGCCGGCGTACTGGCAGCCTGGCTGCTGCCGGGGATTGGCGGGTTACTGACCGGCGGCTTGCTCGTTGGGGGCGGGTTCTTGTGTGCCGTTCAGCTCTCTTTACTTTATGGGCGCGAACTGGCACCAGATCACACGCGCTACATGGCGGGACTGCTTACTACCGGTTATGCCATCGGTCAGTTGATTGGCCCGGTAACGTCGGCGTTGTCGACGTGGCTCACGCACCGACTGGAGCCTGCGCTGGGGCTGGCGGGCGTCGCGCTGTTCATCGGCGGCGCACTGGTCTGGGATCGTCAGGCCGAAAGGCAACAGCAATTGCAATAATTATCGTCGTGAATACTGGATTATGTGCGCCGCCTCACGCACAATGAGCGCACACTTTTGCCACAACGAGGGCAAAAGACGCCACACCTGCAGGAGAAAAGAATGCCATCACTCAGTAAAGAAGCAGCCCTGGTTCACGAAGCTCTGGTTGCGCGTGGTCTTGAAACGCCACTGCGTCCACCCGTTCAGGAACTGGACAATGAAACCCGTAAGCATCTGATTGCTGGGCATATGACCGAGATCATGCAACTGCTGAATCTCGATCTGAGCGACGACAGTCTGATGGAGACGCCGCACCGTATCGCAAAAATGTACGTTGACGAAATTTTCTCCGGCCTGGATTACGCCAATTTCCCGAAAATCACCGTCATTGAAAACAAAATGAAGGTGGATGAGATGGTAACGGTACGTGATATCACGTTAACCAGTACCTGCGAACACCACTTCGTGACCATCGACGGTAAAGCGACCGTGGCTTATATTCCTAAAGATACGGTGATTGGTCTGTCGAAGATTAACCGCATCGTGCAGTTCTTTGCTCAGCGTCCACAGGTGCAGGAGCGTCTGACGCAGCAGATCCTGACCGCGCTGCAAACGCTGCTGGGCACCAATAACGTGGCAGTATCTATCGATGCCGTTCACTACTGTGTGAAAGCGCGCGGCGTGCGTGATGCCACCAGTGCGACCACCACGACGTCGCTGGGCGGTCTGTTTAAATCCAGCCAGAACACCCGCCAGGAGTTTCTGCGCGCCGTGCGTCACCACAACTAATCTGACAGGGCAGGCTACATGGAGCGAAACGTCACGCTCGATTTTGTTCGAGGCGTCGCCATTCTCGGTATCCTGCTGCTTAACATCAGCGCCTTCGGCTTGCCGAAGGCGGCGTATCTCAATCCTGCGTGGTATGGCGACATCACCCGCAGCGATGCCTGGACGTGGGCCATCCTCGATCTCTTTGCCCAGGTCAAATTCCTCACCCTGTTTGCCCTGCTGTTTGGCGCAGGCCTGCAGCTACTGCTCAGGCGCGGCACGCGCTGGATCCAGTCGCGTCTGACGTTGCTGGTGATCCTCGGCTTTATTCACGGGCTGTTCTTCTGGGATGGCGACATTCTTCTCGCCTATGGCTTAGTCGGGCTGATTTGCTGGCGGCTCATTCGCGATGCGCACAGCGTAAAAAGCCTGTTTAACACGGGCGTGATGCTTTACGTCATGGGCCTTGGCGTGCTGTTACTGCTGGGGATAATCTCCGGTGATGCGGCAAACCGTTCATGGATCCCCGATGCCGCCAACCTTCAGTACGAGCAGTACTGGAAGCTGAAAGGAGGCACGGAAGCGATAAGCAACCGTGCGGATATGCTTGGCGATAACCTGCTGGCGCTGGGCGCACAATATGGCTGGCAGCTGGCAGGGATGATGCTGATGGGGGCATCACTGATGCGCACCGGCTGGCTGAAAGGGGAGTTTTCCCTTCGCCACTATCGCCTGACGGGAGCCGGGTTAATTCTTCTCGGCGTGCTGATTAATCTGCCGGCCGTGATCATGCAGTGGCATCTGCACTGGAACTACCGCTGGTGTGCGTTTCTGCTTCAGGTCCCGCGCGAGCTGAGCGCGCCCTTCCAGACGATTGGCTATGCGGCACTCATTTACGGCTTTTGGCCACAAATGTGTCGCGCATGGATTGTCAGTGCCATTGCCTGCGTAGGCCGTATGGCCCTCAGCAATTACATTCTGCAGACGCTGATATGCACCACGCTTTTCTATCGGTTTGGCCTGTTTATGAAATTCGACCGGCTTTCGCTGCTGGCGTTTGTTATCCCGGTCTGGATGGTTAACCTGGCGTTTTCTGTTCTCTGGCTACGTTATTTCCCCCAGGGGCCGCTGGAGTGGGTGTGGCGTCAGTTAACCGCACATGCTTCAGGGGTATCATTGAGAAATACATCCAGATAACGATCTGGATCACAATCATTAACAAAACGGATGTAAACGTTTTCATCTGTGTGAGCTTCTTCACGTAGTCCCCTTTCTCTCGCTGCCAAAATAGCCACCTTGCTAAACACAGGGGGTGTCTGTGAGTTGCTGCAATCCTTTGAAGGATGGTGAATATGATCACCATTCGTGACGTCGCCCGTCAGGCGGGTGTTTCCGTGGCTACCGTCTCACGCGTGCTGAACAACAGCGCGCTGGTCAGCCCTGACACCCGCGAAACCGTAATGAAAGCCGTGACCCAGCTGGGTTATCGCCCTAATGCCAATGCGCAGGCGCTAGCCACGCAGGTCAGCGATACCATTGGCGTGGTGGTGATGGATGTCTCTGATGCCTTTTTCGGTGCGCTGGTTAAAGCGGTAGACGTTGTCGCTCAGCAGCATCAGAAATACGTGCTGATTGGCAACAGCTATCACGAGGCTGAAAAAGAGCGTCATGCGATTGAAGTGCTGATCCGCCAGCGTTGTAACGCACTGATTGTGCACTCAAAAGCCTTAAGCGATGACGAAATTTCCGGGTTTATGGAGCAAATCCCGGGCATGGTGCTGATCAACCGTATTGTGCCAGGGTATGCCCACCGCTGCGTCGGGCTGGATAACGTCAGCGGGGCGATGATGGCCACCAAAATGCTCATCAACAACGGGCATCAGCGGATCGGTTTTTTGGCCTCCAGCCATCATATTGAAGATGATGAGCTGCGGCGCGAAGGCTGGCAAAACGCCCTTAAAGAACAGGGTATTACGCCGTCTGAAAGCTGGGTTGGAACCGGAACGCCGGATATGCAGGGCGGGGAGGCGGCGATGGTGGAGTTACTGGGCCGTAATCTGCAGCTGTCTGCCGTGTTTGCCTATAACGATAACATGGCGGCCGGGGCGCTGACTGCGCTGAAGGATAACGGCATTGCGGTGCCACAGCATTTATCGTTGATTGGTTTTGATGATATTCCCATTGCCCGTTACACCGACCCGCAGCTGACCACCGTGCGTTACCCCATTGCCTCTATGGCCAAACTGGCCACTGAGCTGGCGTTACAGGGGGCGGCAGGGCTGCTGGATCCGGGCGCAACACACTGTTTCATGCCGACTTTAGTGCGTCGACATTCTGTCGCTGCCCGGCAAATTGTGGTTCCGATCACTAACTGATTACATCAGCTGATGTAACCGTTTTCAATCTGTGAGTAAATTCACAGTATCTTAACAAGGCGCTGACTATGATGTCAGCGTTTTAGGGGCTGAAACGCTATGTAACAGTGATTAATCACTTTCACCATAGCCAATGTGCCGCAAACAACGAATAAAACGCATTTCTGGAGCGTTACCGAACACGGAAGAGAGAAATTTTATAAGTGAACTTCGGCTGTCAGTAACGTTTCATTAACACCTGCCTGCCGATCGTTATTCACAAGAACTACCCTGCATAAAAAAAACCGGAGATACCATGAATAAGAAGGTGTTGACCCTGTCTGCTGTAATGGCAAGCATGCTTTTTGGTGCAGCAGCGCACGCTGCGGATACCCGTATTGGTGTGACCATCTATAAATACGACGACAACTTCATGTCTGTTGTCCGTAAAGCTATCGAGAAAGATGCTAAAGCAGCGCCAGATGTTCAGCTGCTGATGAATGACTCCCAGAACGACCAGTCCAAACAGAACGACCAGATCGACGTTCTGCTGGCAAAAGGCGTGAAGGCACTGGCCATCAACCTGGTTGACCCAGCTGCGGCAGGCACGGTCATTGAAAAAGCGCGCGGCCAGAATGTGCCGATTGTCTTCTTCAACAAAGAACCTTCCCGTAAAGCGCTGGACAGCTATGACAAAGCGTTTTACGTCGGTACTGACTCCAAAGAGTCCGGCATTATTCAGGGCGATCTGATCGCTAAACACTGGGCGGCGAACCCGAACTGGGACCTGAACAAAGACGGCCAGATCCAGTTCGTGCTGCTGAAAGGCGAACCAGGCCATCCGGATGCTGAAGCCCGTACCACTTACGTTATCAAAGAGCTGAATGATAAGGGCCTGAAAACCCAGCAGCTGGCATTAGATACCGCGATGTGGGATACCGCTCAGGCGAAAGATAAGATGGACGCGTGGCTGTCCGGCCCGAACGCTAACAAAATCGAAGTGGTAATTGCCAACAACGATGCGATGGCTATGGGTGCGGTAGAAGCGCTGAAAGCGCACAACAAATCAGCCATTCCTGTGTTCGGTGTGGATGCACTGCCAGAAGCTCTGGCCCTGGTGAAATCCGGTGCAATGGCCGGGACCGTGCTGAACGATGCCAACAACCAGGCGAAAGCAACCTTCGATCTGGCGAAAAACCTGGCCGATGGCAAAGGTGCGGCAGACGGTACGACCTGGAAAATTGAAAACAAAATCGTTCGCGTACCTTACGTCGGCGTAGACCAGTCCAACCTGGCTGAGTTTATCGGTAAATAAGTTATTTGAATTGTCTTCACTGGGCGCAACTTGTTGCGCCCTTTTATAACGCGATATGCGAGGCCAACAAGGTATAATTATGGTCAGCACAAATACTCAGTCATCTGGTGAATACTTGTTGGAAATGAGCGCTATCAACAAGTCATTTCCCGGGGTTAAGGCACTCGATAATGTTAATTTAAAAGTTCGTCCTCACTCTATTCACGCATTAATGGGTGAGAACGGCGCAGGTAAATCAACATTATTAAAATGTCTTTTTGGGATCTATCAAAAAGATTCTGGCAGCATTCTTTTTCAGGGGAAAGAGATCGATTTCCATTCAGCAAAAGAAGCACTGGAAAACGGTATCTCAATGGTTCACCAGGAATTAAACCTGGTGCTGCAGCGTTCTGTTATGGATAACATGTGGTTGGGCCGTTATCCGACCAAAGGTGTCTTTGTCGATCAGGATAAAATGTATCGCGACACCAAAGCGATTTTCGATGAACTGGATATTGATATCGATCCGCGCGCCCGCGTGGGAACGTTATCCGTGTCCCAAATGCAGATGATCGAAATTGCCAAAGCGTTCTCCTATGATGCGAAAATCGTCATCATGGACGAACCGACATCGTCATTAACGGAAAAAGAGGTTAACCACCTTTTTACCATTATTCGTAAGCTCAAAGACCGCGGCTGCGGCATTGTTTATATCTCTCATAAAATGGAAGAGATCTTCCAGCTGTGTGATGAGATTACCATCCTGCGCGACGGCCAGTGGATTGCCACCCAGCCTCTCGAAGGGCTGGATATGGACAAGATCATCGCCATGATGGTGGGGCGCTCTCTGAACCAGCGCTTCCCGGACAAAGAGAACAAGCCGGGTGAAGTGATCCTTGAGGTTCGCAATCTCACCTCGCTGCGTCAGCCGTCTATTCGCGACGTCTCTTTTGACCTGCATAAAGGCGAAATTCTCGGTATCGCAGGTCTGGTCGGGGCAAAACGTACTGATATTGTCGAAACCCTGTTCGGTATTCGTGAGAAAGCCGCGGGCACCATCACGCTGCACGGTAAGAAAATCAATAACCACAGCGCCAACGAAGCCATTAATAATGGTTTTGCGCTGGTCACGGAAGAGCGTCGTTCGACCGGTATTTATGCGTATCTGGATATTAACTTTAACTCGTTAATTTCCAATATTCGCAACTATAAAAACAAAGTCGGGCTGCTGGATAACTCCCGCATGAAGAGCGATACCCAGTGGGTGATTGACTCCATGCGCGTCAAAACGCCAGGTCACCGCACGCAAATTGGTTCGCTGTCAGGCGGTAACCAGCAGAAGGTCATTATTGGTCGTTGGTTATTAACCCAGCCAGAAATCCTGATGCTGGATGAACCGACCCGCGGTATTGACGTCGGCGCGAAGTTTGAGATTTATCAGCTGATTGCCGAGCTGGCGAAAAAGAATAAAGGGATCATTATTATTTCTTCCGAAATGCCGGAATTGTTAGGGATCACAGATCGTATTCTGGTTATGAGCAATGGTCTCGTTGCCGGTATTGTTGACACCAAAACGACAACGCAAAACGAAATTTTGCGTCTTGCGTCTTTGCACCTTTAAGATCAGGGGCTCCTCATGAGTGCGTTAAATAAAAAAAGTTTTCTCACTTACCTGAAAGAAGGCGGTATTTACGTTGTTCTTTTAGTACTGCTGGCTATCATCATTTTCCAGGACCCTACGTTCTTAAGCCTGTTGAACCTCAGTAACATCCTGACCCAGTCCTCCGTGCGCATTATTATCGCGCTGGGCGTGGCGGGACTTATCGTGACGCAGGGGACTGACCTGTCAGCGGGACGTCAGGTTGGCCTCGCGGCGGTTATCGCGGCAACGCTGCTACAGTCGATGGAAAACGCCAACAAGGTGTTCCCGGAAATGGCGACCATGCCCATTTTCGTGGTGATCCTGATTGTCTGTGCGATCGGCGCAGTGATTGGTCTGATTAACGGCATCATTATCGCTTACCTGAACGTGACGCCATTTATCACCACCTTAGGTACGATGATCATCGTTTACGGTATCAACTCCCTGTACTACGACTTCGTAGGGGCGTCGCCAATCTCTGGCTTCGACAGCGGGTTCTCGACCTTTACGCAAGGGTTTATCGCGCTGGGCAGTTTCCGCCTGTCGTACATTACCTTCTACGCCCTGATTGCCGTCGCTTTTGTCTGGATCCTGTGGAACAAAACCCGCTTCGGTAAAAACATCTTCGCTATCGGCGGTAACCCGGAAGCGGCGAAAGTGTCCGGCGTCAACGTTGCCCTGAACCTGCTGATGATCTATGCCCTGTCAGGTGTGTTCTACGCCTTTGGTGGGATGCTGGAAGCGGGCCGTATCGGCTCTGCAACGAACAACCTGGGCTTCATGTACGAACTGGATGCGATCGCAGCCTGTGTGGTCGGCGGCGTCTCCTTTAGCGGCGGCGTGGGTACCGTGTTCGGCGTGGTAACCGGTGTCATCATCTTTACCGTAATCAACTACGGTCTGACCTACATCGGCGTGAACCCATACTGGCAGTACATCATCAAAGGCGGCATCATCATCTTTGCGGTCGCCCTGGATTCACTCAAATACGCGCGTAAAAAATAATCGCCTCTGGCATTACCTGGCCCGCTCATCGAGCGGGCTTTTTTGTGCTTCATGCCAGACTCGACTCCTCCCGGGTGACGATGCTCTCGAACCAGTCGAGCTCAGAGAGTTTGCAGGCAACCCACTGTTGAGAAAAAGCCTCTCCCAGGCTGTCGGTGAGATACTGACAGCGTGCAAATGTCTCAATCGCCTCCTGCTGAAACAGCGGCAGATCCGGCCCGTCCTGCTGAGGTTCAGGTAAATCCTGCTCGTCAAAATTTTCCAACCCGTACAGCATTCCGCTCAGAAGCGTTGCCACCACCAGATACGGATTGGCATCGGCCCCGGCCAGCCGGTACTCAATACGCCGGTTATGGTCATCAGAGCAGGGAATACGCAGCGCGGCGGAGCGGGTGTTATAGCCCCAGGAGTTAAATAGCGGTTCCGTGAGGTTTTTACGCAGGCGGCGGAATGCGTTAACGCCAGGGGCGAGAATGGCGATGGAGGCGGGCATCAGCGCCAGCTGGCCAGCGATGCAGAGGCGCATCATGCTGTTCAGCGCTTCCACCGGTGACGCGAATACATTTTCGCCATGAATATCGTTCAGGCTGAAATGAAAGTGCAAACCGCTGCCGGACTGCTGGCTGAACGGTTTGGCCATAAAGCTGGCCTGCAGACCTTGTTTCTCCGCAACGTAGCGGGTCAGGCGTCGCAGGGCCAGCACGTTATCGCAGACTTCAACGACGCGATGGCTATGCTTCAGGTTTAACTCGAACTGGCCAGATTCGGCTTCGGCCACGATCCCGGTCAGGGGGATACGCTGCAGGTGCGCCAGCTGCTCCAGCTCGTCAAACAGCGCCGCGTGTGCCGTTGAGGTATCCATATGAAAGCAGCCCTGATTTTGTGGATCCTGCGTGCCGCGCCCGGTCAGGTAAAACTCAATTTCCGGGGCAATCACCGGGAAGAGTCCGTGCTGATGGAAACGAGCCAGAACGTTTTGCAATATCACCCTTGGCTCAAGCGGGCACGGTTTGCCGTCGCTCTCTTTCATGGTCAGCAGGATCTGCGCGTTATGCTGAGGGTCTTGCGAACAGGGGCGCAGGGAACCGCCGACGGGAACGCAGAGCCGGTCGGGCTCATCATCAAGTGGGGCGGCTATTTTGCCTTTATGGTCCATGGAGTAGACGGAGAGGGGGAAGTAACAGCCTTTTTCCAGATTTAGCATGCTTTCCACCGAGAGCCGCTTGCCGCGCATAATGCCATTGATATCGTTCAGGTAAACGTCAATATGTTTCGTCTGCGGGTAACGTTCCAGGTAATCCGCCACTTCCAGCGAGACGTTGTGCTGCATGGCATCAAGTTTGTCATCAAGCCAGAGGCCAGCGTTGAGTGCCGTCGGGAGTGATAAACCCGGGAAGTTAAAATAGGGGCGGATATTTTTCAGGAAAAACGCATTCATTATTGAGTTCATAGTCATTCTTCAATGAAGCCGTAGCGGCAGTGAACTCAGCTTAAAAGGGGCGGCGTAAAGGCGGGATAAAAAGCGTTACGCACGGTATAAAGAAAGTATAAAGGCGAGGCTATTTTTTCTCTTTTTTCTGCATATCAAGCAGTTGTTCTGGCGTGACGGCCGGGTAGCCCTGCGCATCTTCCGGCACTTCATGCATCGCCGGAATGGGTACCAGCGGACCTAAAAAGCGCGGTTCACGTTTGAAGATGTACAGATCGGCCAGAGCGCCAAAACGCGCGCCAAACTCACGTACGCGGACGCTTAGCATATCTTTTGGCGACGGCACGGCGTAGCACTGCGCCTGAATACCCATATGCAATGCGATAAACAGCGCGCGTTCGCAGTGGAAGCGTTGGGTGATGATGATGAAATCGTTGGTATCGAACACCTTGCGCGTACGCACGATGGAATCCAGAGTGCGGAACCCGGCGTAGTCGAGCACGATATCGGCCGGATCGACGCCAGCGGCAATCAGGTCTTTGCGCATGGTGACCGGTTCGTTATAGCTTTGCAGCGCATTATCGCCGCTCAGCAGCAGGTAATTCACTTTGCCGCTGTTATACGCGTTCAGCGCGCCCTGAATGCGGTAACGGTAATACTGATTAATCACCCCGGTGCGGTAATACTTGGCGGTACCCAGCACAACGCCGACCTGACGATAGGGCAGGTCCTGCAGGTCGTCAAAGATATACGGAGCCGTTTTCCAGCTCATCCAGCGATCAAGACCCAGCACGATCAACAGCAGTATGCCGACCAGGACAGACAGGCTGTAAAAAGCGCGCTTTAACATGCAGATGGCTCGTACCGAAGGTGAAATTTAACTCAGGCTACTTTACCCGCCTGGTTAGCGCAAGAAACAGCGAATCAACTGAGGGGTTTTTCAGCAAAGCGGCGGGCATTTCTGCCCGCCGGAGGCATTACGCAAGCAAAACACGGTCAATAGTTGAGCAGCCGAGCGCTTTCAGCGTTGCGGCGGTGGCATCCCACTGGATCAACGGCGCGTCGGCTTTCTCTGCCAGAATAGCGCGCTGAATGTCCGGGTAGCCATAGCCATTGAGGCTCAGCAAATTCAGGGCGCCCTGAAGCGGTGGCAGCGTCGGGTTAAAGGCGGCGTTTTCGGCATAGCTTCCGGTGAAGATGCGACCATCACGACACTGCAGCGCCACACCGCTTGGGGAGTGACTGTATGGCGTGTGGCTCTTGTTCGCCGCACGAATCGCGGCTTCGCTCAGCGCATCACCGGAAAGGGCAAAACCGTGATCCTGTTCATCCATCAGCAGCGTTTTGATGTCGAGATCTTTCGGACCAAACGCGTCAGGCAGGTAATCCCCGAGGGTATGCGGCGCACGGCCTGGCAGATTGATGCGTAACTCCAGCCCGCTGTTCAGCTCGTTCATGAACTGGCGGCAGTGGCCGCAAGGGGTGTAGTTAACGGTAATGGCGCTCAGCGCTTGTTCACCGCGCAGCCAGGCGTGGCTGATGGCGCTTTGTTCCGCGTGAACGGTCTGCTGCATGGTCGCGCCCAGGAACTCCATGTTGCCACCGAAGTACCAGGTTCCGCTTACGCCGCGTGCAATCGCACCGACGTTGAAATGAGAGAGATCGGCGCGGGCGCAGGCTGCCGCCAGCGGCAGCAGCGCGAAGGCCAGCGCGTCGTCGTCCAGCCCTGTGGCTTTTTTCAGTGCCGTGACGTGTTCAGCCGTCAGCAGGGCCGGGAAATGCTCATCCGCCAGAATCGGGGCCAGAGCTGATTGCACATTCTCTGCAAGCTGGGCGAAAGCAGCTTGAAAACGTGGATGCATGGCGTTTGCCTCATAAAGGTTAATGGATCGGTAGTTTACGGAGCCGCCGGGGCTTTATATGTGATCCACTTCTCATTATGTATGCAACTTATGAAAACAAAATGAAATTTGCGCGACGCATCGCAAATTTTAACCCATGACCGCCACAATCAGCGGGAAAATAAACGGTGCGAGCAGGGAGGTGATAATCCCGCAGATCACCAGTGCGAGTGAGCTAAACGCCCCTTCCTGATAATCCAGTTCAGCGCAGCGCGCGGTGCCCAGGGCGTGCGACGCGGTACCCATCGCCAGACCTCGTGCCGCTTTGGTATGGATACGCATCGCATTCAGCAGGGTATGTCCAAAGACCGCGCCGAGGATCCCCACGAATATCACACACATGGCGCTGATGGCCGGAATCCCCCCCAGGCTGCCGCCCACGGCCATCGCAATAGGCGTGGTGACCGACTTAGGCAGAATAGAGGCCGCAATTTGCGGAGACGCGCCCATCAACAGCGCCACCGAGGTGCCGGTGATCATCGCCACCAGGCTCCCGACAAAACAGATGGTAATGATGGATTTCCAGCGGGCGCGGATCTGGTGCAATTGCTCATATAAAGGAAAGGCGAGCGCCACCACGGCGGGCTGCAGAAGGTCGTTCAAAATTTTGCTGCCGGCAAAGTAGCGTTCATAAGGAATGCCGGTGAGAAGCAGAAACGGGATAATCACCACCATCGCCACCAGCAGCGGATTAAGCAACGGCATTTTGAAACGTGCGGCGAGTTTGCGTGCGGCGAAGAACACTACCAGCGTTAACGGCAGCGACCACCAGATATTGGCCATCATTGTTTTGTTCCTTTCTGCCCGACCACTTTACGTTCGCCATGCACCAGATGCGAACTCCAGCTTACTACCAGGAAAACCACCAGCGTACTGACCGCGCAGGAGACCACAATGGGTCCGAACTGCGCCTGGAGCAAATCAAAATACTGCATAACCCCGACGCCGATAGGCACGAACAGCAGCGCCATATAGCGAATAAGGACAAAGCAGCCAGGGTTAACCCATCTGGCAGGCAAAATTTGCAATGCCAGCAAAACAAAGAGGATCAACATTCCAATGATGCTGCCGGGAATGGTAATGGGAAGCAGGGATGCAATAAAGATTCCGGCATACAGGCAGGCGTAAATCAGGACGAATGCGCGAAGATATTGCCAGATAATGTTCAATGATTTTCTCATGGTGAAAGTCCTTGATGAAACGCATTCATCATACAATTAAACCTAAAAATGTGCCACGGATCACATCATGAATTTTGAGCATACCAGACATTCCGAAATGGAACGTCTGGTATAACCTCACCGGGTTAACCGCCGGGCTTTCCTCATGCCGGGAGAGCGGCTACTATAGCGCGTCTTTTTTCACAGGTACTGCTATGCGTGTTTTACTGGCCCCAATGGAAGGCGTGCTCGACTCCCTCGTGCGCGAGCTTCTGACCGAGGTGAACGACTACGATCTCTGCGTGACGGAGTTTTTGCGCGTGGTCGATATGTTGTTGCCAGTAAAATCATTCTATCGCCTTTGCCCGGAACTGCATCATCAGAGCCGCACCTCTTCCGGCACGCTGGTGCGCATTCAGCTATTGGGTCAGTATCCCGAATGGCTGGCGGAGAACGCGGCCCGTGCCGTAGAGCTTGGTTCCTTTGGGGTTGACCTCAACTGCGGTTGCCCATCAAAACTGGTGAATGGCAGCGGCGGCGGCGCCACCTTGCTGAAAGATCCGGAGCTGATTTATCGTGGTGCAAAAGCCATGCGTGAGGCTGTACCGTCGCATCTGCCGGTGACGGTAAAGGTGCGTCTGGGATGGGACAGCGACGCGCGGCAATTTGAGATTGCCGATGCCGTGCAGCAGGCCGGGGCCACTGAGCTGGTGGTGCATGGCCGCACCAAAGAAGATGGCTATAAAGCCGAACGTATTAACTGGCAGGCGATTGGCGAGATCCGCAAAAGACTCACCATTCCCGTTATTGCCAACGGGGAAATCTGGGATTACGAAAGCGCGCAGGCGTGCCTGAAAGAGACTGGCTGCGATGCGGTGATGATTGGCCGCGGCGCGCTTAACGTACCAAACCTCAGCCGGGTGATTAAATATAACGAACCACGTATGCCGTGGGCTGATGTGGTCACGCTGCTGAAAAAATACAGCCGCCTCGAAAAACAGGGTGATACCGGGTTATATCACGTCGCGCGAATTAAGCAGTGGCTCAGTTATTTACGCAAAGAGTACAGTGAAGCGCTGGAGTTATTTCAGGAGATCCGCACGCTGCAGACTTCCGCTGATATTGCACGGGTGATTCAGTCCAGGTAACGGAATTTGCCCGGCGCTGAGCCGGGCAATGAAATCAGAAAATCATCTTGAATACACCGGTTACCACCAGCAGCCCTATCAGAAATATAATTAAAATAACCCACAGTAATATTTTCATTCGCTTCTCCTGCGTCTGTTTGTCGAAAGTAAGTGTAGCAGTGAATTTATAATGAAGATGAATTCACTCATTTAATTCATTCTTATGATGAATAATTTTCTGAGTATGAAAATGTATGACAAATTGCGGGTTGCCACGCGTTACTAAAAAAAAGAGCGACGTCTGGCGTAAGTTGCGCCTTTATTTTTCGCGTGAATGGCGTAATGAAACCTTTATCTCTGAGTATTCCCCTGGTTTTTATTCTGGTGGCCTGCGCGCCGGAACATGCCTCGGTCTCCCCTGTAAATATGCAATCAACAACGGCTGCGGTGAATACTACGCTGAGCCATACCGCGTGGCCGAAAGATGCATGGTGGAAAACGTATAACGATCCTGAACTCAATTCGCTGATTGCGAAGGCGCTGAACGATGCGCCGGATATGCAAATTGCCCGTCAGCGCATCACGCTGGCGGAAGCGCAGGCAAAAGCCACCCTGGCCGCCGGGGGGCCGGAAATTGATTTCGCAGCGGATGCTGAACGGCAAAAAATGTCGGCCGAGGGGCTGATGGGGCCCTTTGCGATAACCGATCCGGCGGCGGGAACCACCGGACCGTGGTACACCAACGGTACTTTTGGTCTGAGCGCGGGCTGGGATCTCGATTTGTGGGGGAAAAATCGTGCACGGGTTGAAGCCCGAATTGGCCGGGTAAACGCGCAAAAAGCGGAGCTTGAGCAAACCCGGCAACTGCTTGCCAGCAGCATCGCACGTCTTTACTGGGCGTGGCAAACCCAGGCCGCGGTGGGGGATGTCCTCACGGAGATTAAACACCAGCAGGACACGATTATTGCAGCCGACCGCGAACTGTATCAGCATGGAATCACCTCTTCCGTAGAGGGCGTCGAAACCGACATCAACGCCAGCAAAACTGACGAGCAGCTGGCAGAAGTGAACGGAAAAATGAAAGCCGTTGAGGCGCGTCTGAGCGCCCTGACGAACACCCCCTCAGTGACGCTTACACGCCACGCCTTACCCACGGTAGAAGCCTCGCTCCCGGCCACGCTGGGGTATGAACTGCTGGCACGTCGACCTGATTTGCAGGAGGCTCGCTGGTATATCGAGGCCTCCATGAGTGACGTTGAGGCCGCCAGAGCAGCCTTCTATCCCGATGTGAATCTGATGGCTTTCTTACAGCAGGATGCCCTGCACCTGAGCGATTTGTTCCGCTCTTCTGCGCAGCAGATGGGCGTCACCGCCGGTCTGACGCTGCCCATTTTCGACAGCGGCAGGCTAAACGCCGAGCTGGATATTGCCCAGGCGCAGAACAATCTCTCCGTCGCGCGTTATAACAAAGCGGTGGTGGATGCGGTGAATCAGGTGGCGCGCACGGCCAGCGAAGTCGAAACACTGACCGCAAAAAACCAGCACCAGCAGCGTGTCGAAAAAGAGGCTGCCCGCGTTGTTGCACTGGCTCAGGCCCGCTTTCGCGCCGGCATTATCGCCGGCTCCCGCGTAAGTGAAGCCAGAATACCGGCCCTCAGGGAGCAGCTCACCGGGGTGATGCTCAAAGGCCAGTACGTTGACGCCACGCTGCAGCTGACCTCGGCGCTGGGTGGCGGCTATCATCAGGGCTAAAAAGCGCGATTATCTATACTTACCTCTTTGCAGCTTTTCTGGAGGTGAGTATGACCAAAGTCGCGATTGTTACCGCATCGGATTCCGGGATTGGGAAAACCACGGCCCTGATGCTGGCTGAACGAGGGTTTGATATCGGCGTCACCTGGCATTCTGACGAAAAAGGTGCGCTGGAAACCTGCCGCGAAGTCGAGGCGAAGGGCCGGCGTGCAGAGGCGATTCAACTTGATTTAAGCACTCTCCCGCAGGGGGCGCAGGCCATTGAAACGTTAATTACGCGCTTTGGTCGGCTGGACGTGCTGGTCAACAATGCCGGGGCGATGACCAAAGCGCCGTTTCTCGACATGCCGTTTGAGGAGTGGCGGGGGATTTTTACCGTTGACGTGGATGGCGCGTTTCTCTGTTCACAGATCGCTGCGCGTCAGATGGTGAAGCAGGGAGAGGGGGGGCGAATTGTGAACATTACCTCGGTGCATGAACACACGCCTTTACCGGATGCCAGTGCGTATACGGCGGCCAAGCATGCCCTGGGCGGATTAACCAAATCCATGGCGCTGGAGCTGGTCGAGCATAACATCCTGGTGAATGCCGTTGCGCCAGGTGCCATTGCCACGCCAATGAATGATATGGACGACCGTGAAGTGAAGGCCGGTTCGATGCCCGCGATCCCGCTCGCGCGGCCGGGGCATACCAAAGAGATTGCCAGCCTGGTGGCGTGGCTGTGTGACGGTGACGCCAGTTATGCTACCGGGCAATCATTTATTGTCGACGGCGGTTTTATGCTGGCGAATCCGCAATTTAAGCCCGCCGGGTAGAAACTTTTCGCCCTCTCTTTGTGCGAGAGGGCGCCATTGCACTTACTCTTCATCCCGCGTCTTTTCCCGATGCTTCAGCCACAGCCGGACTGCAATCACCACCACGACAATCAGGATAACCCATGCCCAGTGCTTCAGATGCTGGTCAACATTATGCAGCCACGGACCAATCACTTCTCCACCCACATAACCGAGCGTGGTAAAGATCAGGGCCCAGGCAATCGCGCCAAGAATGTTCAGCGGCAGGAAAATTTTCGGCGGTAAATGGCTGGCGCCAATCAGTATTGGGCCGATAATCCGAAAGCCGTACATAAAACGGGTGCCAATCACGAACAGGTAAGGGTGACGCTGGATAAGCCGTTGGGCACGGTGAATTTTCTTGCGGTGCTTTGAAAAGCGCTTCAAAAGCGTGGGGCCAAAGCGCAGTCCCAGAAAGTAGAGCAGCTGATCGCCAATCATCCCACCGAGTGCGACTGCGGCAACAACGAGTGGGAATTTGAGTAACCCCTGATGCGCGGCCACCCCGCCGAGCAGCGTGATGGTTTCTCCTTCCGCCACGCTGCCAACGACCAGTGCAGCGTATCCATAGTGTTCAATAAGACTGTTGATATCCATTACGTCAATGTCATCTCCCTTATTATGCCTCGTTTAATCATATACCCCATGAATCAATAACGGGGCAATCAACGGAAATTTCCCACTGTACATAAAATAATCTCAGGCCTGCATTATACTTAAGATATCGCTGACGGGCCGACAACAAGGGGGCGTTATGAACCATGTCTGGGGACTTTTCTCCCATCCCGATCGTGAAATGCATGTCATCAAAACGGAGAACGAAACGGTCTCGCATCATTACACGCATCATGTGCTGCTGATGGCAGCGGTGCCTGTAATCTGCGCGTTTATTGGCACAACACAAATCGGCTGGAACTTTGGTGATGGCACCGTGGTTCAGCTTTCCTGGTTTACCGGTCTTTCACTGGCCATTCTCTTTTATGGCCTGATGCTGGCGGGTGTGGCTGTCATGGGGCGTGTCATTCACTGGATGGCGCGTAACTATCCGCAACGTCCATCGCTGGCACACTGTATGGTTTTCGCCGGGTATGTCGCGACGCCGCTGTTCTTAAGCGGTATTGTGGCGCTGTATCCACTGGTCTGGTTGTGCGCGCTGATCGGTACTATTGCCCTCTTTTACACCGGTTATCTGCTGTATCTGGGGGTACCAACCTTCCTCAATATCAATAAAGAAGAGGGCCTGAGCTTCTCCAGTTCAACGCTCGCCATCGGCGTGCTGGTGCTGGAAGCGCTACTGGCTCTGACGGTTATTCTGTGGGGTTATGGATACCGTCTCTTCTAGGCTCACTGCATTGCTGGCGTAAATGCCAGCAATGCAGCATCTGTTCACGATTATCCTCTGGCGACAAAGCCCGGTGACCGCTATGATGCCGAAGCCAGCCTGCGTTTCTCCATCGACACAGGCGGTGTACGTCATAACGTGCGTGAATAATTATCAGAAGTCTCACCATGCTGAAATTCCGAGTCTCTTTACTTAGCCTGGCCCTGTTGCTGGGAGCGTCCGCTGCCGCGCCAGCGATCGCCAAAACGCCCGCCGTGACCACCGCTGCTGCCCAGCCGCAAATCGCTTCCGGCAGTGCGATGATTGTTGATCTCAACACCAATAAGGTGATTTACGCCAGCCATCCGGATCTGGTACGCCCGATCGCCTCGATTACCAAATTAATGACCGCGATGGTGGTGCTTGATGCACATCTGCCGCTGGACGAAAAACTGAAAGTGGATATCAGCCATACGCCGGAGATGAAAGGGATCTACTCCCGCGTGCGACTGAACAGCGAAATCAGCCGTAAAAACATGCTGCTGTTGGCGCTGATGTCTTCTGAAAACCGCGCGGCGGCGAGCCTGGCCCACCACTATCCGGGTGGCTACGACGCATTTATTCGTGCGATGAACGCAAAAGCCAAATCGCTGGGGATGACCAATACCCGTTACGTCGAGCCGACTGGCCTGTCGATTCACAACGTCTCCACGGCCCGCGACCTGACAAAACTGCTGATTGCCAGCAAACAGTACCCGCTGATTGGTCAGCTCAGTACGACCCGTGAAGAGATGGCGACCTTTGCGAACCCGGCCTATTCGCTGCCGTTCCGTAATACTAACCATCTGGTGTACCGGGATAACTGGAATATTCAGTTAACGAAAACCGGGTTTACTAACGCGGCGGGACACTGTCTGGTGATGCGCACCGTATTCAACGGTAAACCGGTGGCGCTGGTGGTGATGGATGCCTTTGGTAAATACACCCACTTCGCGGATGCAAGCCGACTGCGTACCTGGATTGAGACGGGGAAAGTGCAGCCGGTACCGGCCGCGGCGTTGACCTACAAAAAGCAGAAAGCAGAGCAGATGGCAACCGCCCAGAACGACTGAGCCGGATTGCTGATGACTGTGTTTTCGCCCTCTCCCGCGGGAGAGGGCAACAGACCTCGCTGCGCCTTAATCCGGCAGCGTCCAGTCTCCGTCATTGAGTGAGCGCTGCATGATCACCGTATCCCGCCAGTCACCTTTCTTATACCCGACGCTGCGTAACTGACCGACGATTTCGAAGCCGTATTTCTTATGCAACCGTAACGAGCCGGCATTGTTGTTGCCATCCCCCACAACGGCAATCATCTGCCGCCACGGACCTTGCTCGCAGCGGGCGATCAGCGCATCCATCAGGACGGAGCCAAAACCACGACCGGTAGTACTCGCATCCACGTAAATCGACTCTTCCAGAGTGTAGCGATAGGCATGGCGCGGACGGTAAGGCGTCGCGTAGCAGTAGCCTACGACGATGCCGCGATACAGCGCGACAAGCCACGGTAAGCCATTCTCGGCCACGCTTTTCATTCGCTGACGCATTTCATCAATGGTGGGGGGAACTTCTTCAAAGGATGCGCGCCCGTGAAGCACATGCCAGGCGTAGATAGCGGCGATAGCATGCACATCGTCGGGAAGGGCATCGCGCACTTCCACTTCGGTTTCGGATAAAATATCAACAGCCGACATGATGTGCCTGCTCCTCGTAACAGATGCCGGAGAAACGTTTCTCCGGCGACAGAACGCTACTCTAGTACGATTAAGGCGCGCTTAACAATCTCTCAAATTTGGCTGTGGGAATTAATCAGACGCTTGCGTCACGGGCTGCTCCGCGTCAGGACTCTCTTTCCAGTATTTATTCCGCGTTGTTTTACCAATGCCGGGGTTCATGCTGTTTGTGGGGTCATTCTCGCGATAAAACTGCTTAAGTGCGTCAGGAGCCTTATAAAGATGCCCCACGTTATGTTCCGCAGGATATTGTGCGCCTCGCGCGTGCAGCAGCGCGAGCATCTGCTCTTTCAGCGCGTGCGCATCCACCCCTTTCTTAACGATGTAATCCTGGTGGAAGACGTAGCACATAAAGTGGCCGTAATAGAGCTTGTGGACCAGCTTGCTGTCAATTTCCGGCGGCAGGTGTTCAAACCACTCGGTATCGTTGCGGCGAAGGGCGATATCCAGCGCCAGAATGTCTTCCACCTCGTCTGAATGCACCGCCTGATAACGAATGGCGGCACCCGCAGCGGCGAAACGGTGCAGGAAGGCTTTGCTGCCCTCTTCAGGGGTACAGGCAAAGAAATCGCCTTCGGCAGTTTTGAAGAATTCACTGAGCCAGGTTTGCGCTTCGGCAATTCCGTCCCCGGCCATTTTCAGCAGCAGGTGATGCTCGTACTTATCGCGCCAGGTTTTCATCCGCTCCGGCAGATGTGACGGGAAGACGTTGCCCAGTTTCTGCATAAAGCGGTCGGTAAAGTGGGGTTTAAACAGCGGCACTTTTTCCAGCATCGCGTCGGTACGGCCCTTCATGGTGAAGAAGAACGGCATTTTATCGGTGCCGAGCTTGTCGATCATCAGGAACGTATCTTTGCCGTAGCGTTCCGCGATGTCGTAAATATCACGGTGCATGTACTCGCCCGCCACCGGAAGGTGAGCGAACTCGCCCAGAATATGACGACGGATCTCGGTCAGCACGTCCGGCTGATTGGTGCCGATGTAGAACACCTGCTGTTTTTTCTCGGCCGGGAAGGTGTCGAGGCGCACGGCAAAAACAGCCAGCTTGCCCGCACAGCCCGAAGATTCAAAAAGGCGGTCAGGGTCGGCGTTGTAACGTGCCGGGGTATCCGCTTCGATATCCCGCACGCGGGTGATGTAATCGTGGTCGTGAGCATGACGACCATCGTGCTGGACGTCTTCATCTTTCACCCGATCGTCGTCGAGCTTACTCAGGATCTGCTCCGGCGTAACGCCAAGATCAATGCCCAGATGGTTGACCAGGGTCAGCTTGCCATTTTCGTCGATACGGGCAAAAAGTGACATCTCGGTGTAAGCCGGGCCGCGCTGCACCAGCGAACCGCCGGAGTTATTGCAGATCCCGCCGATCACGGAGGCGCCAATACAGGATGAGCCAATGACCGAATGCGGTTCGCGTCCCAGCGGCTTAAGCGCTTTTTCAAGGGAGTAGAGCGTCGTGCCAGGGAACGCGAGCACCTGCTCGCCTTTATCCAGCAGATGCAGTTTGTCGAGACGCAGGGTGCTGATGATCACAATGTCACGATCGTAATCGTTGCCGTTCGGCGTTGAGCCTTCAGTCAGGCCGGTGTTAGCCGCCTGCATGAGAATAATTTTGTCGGCGGCCACGCAGGCGCTCAGGACGCGCCAGAGTTCAAGCAGCGTGCCGGGAAACACCACCGCCAGCGCCTCGCCCTGACCGGAACGAAAGCCCTTACGGTAGCGGGCGGTTTTTGCCGGGTCGGTAAGCAGGTGAGAGGAGCCAACCAGGCGCGACAGTTCGTTAATAAACGTCGTGTTATCGTGAGTTCGAACAGAAGACATCTTCCACTCCTTGTGGTGGGGCAAATTTCTCGCTGTAAAGCATAGCGCGATTAACTGTTAAGCGGTCGAGTATTCACGAGAAAAATCAGAGAATAACCCTGCAACGTTCTGAGGGTTTGTGGCACACTGCGCTTTTCGCACGGTCTGGCCGAGTTCTTCCGGCGGTTATTGATGAGAGAGTAAAACGACATGAAATGGCTATGTTCTGTAGGTGTCGCCGTCAGCCTGGCGCTGCAACCTGCGCTGGCAGAGGATTTGTTTGGCAATCACCCGCTCACGCCTGAAGCCCGGGACGCGTTTGTCACGGAATTGCTCAAGAAAATGACGGTCGATGAGAAAATTGGCCAGTTGCGTCTTATCAGCGTCGGCCCGGATAACCCGAAAGAGGCCATCCGCGAGATGATCAAAGACGGGCAGGTCGGGGCTATTTTTAACACCGTCACCCGCCCGGATATCCGCAAAATGCAGGATCAGGTGATGGAACTCAGCCGTCTGAAAATTCCGCTGTTCTTCGCCTATGACGTGGTGCACGGTCAGCGTACCGTCTTCCCGATTAGCCTTGGTCTGGCATCGTCCTTTAACCTTGATGCGGTGAAAACCGTGGGGCGCGTTTCCGCCTATGAAGCGGCGGATGATGGCCTGAATATGACCTGGGCACCGATGGTGGACGTCTCCCGCGATCCGCGCTGGGGCCGCGGCTCAGAAGGGTTCGGTGAAGATACCTATTTAACAGCCACGATGGGGAAAACCATGGTGGAAGCGATGCAGGGTAAGAGCCCGGCAGATCGCTACGCGGTGATGACCAGCGTCAAACACTTCGCGGCCTATGGCGCCGTGGAAGGGGGTAAAGAGTACAACACCGTGGATATGAGCCCGCAGCGGCTGTTCAACGACTACATGCCACCGTACAAAGCGGGGCTGGATGCCGGCAGCGGCGCGGTGATGGTGGCGCTGAACTCCCTCAACGGCACGCCGGCGACCTCCGATTCGTGGCTGCTGAAAGACGTTCTGCGTGACCAGTGGGGCTTTAAGGGCATTACCGTCTCTGACCACGGCGCCATTAAAGAGCTCATTAAGCACGGTACCGCCTCCGATCCGGAAGACGCGGTACGCGTGGCGCTCAAGTCCGGCATTAACATGAGCATGAGCGACGAGTACTACAGCAAATACCTGCCGGGGCTGGTGAAGAGCGGTAAGGTGACCATGGCGGAGCTGGATGACGCCACGCGCCACGTGCTGAACGTGAAATATGATATGGGGCTGTTTAACGACCCGTACAGCCACCTGGGGCCGAAAGATTCTGACCCGGTAGACACCAACGCGGAAAGCCGTTTGCACCGCAAAGAGGCCCGCGATGTGGCACGCGAAAGTCTGGTGCTGCTGAAAAACCGCCTCGACACGCTGCCGCTGAAGAAATCTGGCACCATTGCCGTGGTGGGCCCGCTGGCTGACAGCAAGCGCGACGTGATGGGGAGCTGGTCTGCAGCGGGGGTGGCCGATCAGTCCGTCACGGTGCTGACCGGTATCAAGAACGCCGTGGGTGAGAACGCGAAAGTGGTTTACGCCAAAGGGGCGAACGTCACCAATGATAAAGACATTGTCACCTTCCTCAATCAGTACGAAGAGGCGGTGAAGGTCGATCCGCGTTCGCCGAAAGAGATGATTGATGAAGCGGTGAACACCGCTAAGCAATCTGACGTGGTTGTCGCGGTAGTGGGTGAAGCGCAGGGGATGGCGCATGAGGCCTCCAGCCGTACCGACATCACCATTCCGCAAAGCCAGCGCGATCTGATTGCCGCCCTGAAGGCGACCGGCAAGCCGCTGGTGCTGGTGCTGATGAACGGTCGTCCGCTGGCGCTGGTCAAAGAAGACCAGCAGGCCGACGCGATCCTGGAAACCTGGTTCGCCGGTACCGAAGGCGGTAACGCGATTGCCGACGTGCTGTTTGGCGATTACAACCCGTCAGGGAAGCTGCCAATGTCCTTCCCGCGCTCGGTCGGGCAGATCCCGGTTTACTACAGCCACCTGAATACCGGCCGGCCGTACAACGCCGACAAACCGAATAAGTACACCTCCCGTTACTTCGATGAAGCGAACGGCCCGCTGTATCCGTTTGGTTACGGTCTGAGCTACACCACCTTCAAGGTTTCTGACGTCAAAATGTCTGCGCCGACCCTGAAGCGTGACGGCAAAGTTACCGCAAGCGTCGAGGTGAGCAACACCGGTAAACGCGAAGGGGCAACGGTCATTCAGATGTACGTCCAGGATGTGACCGCCTCCATGAGCCGTCCGGTGAAACAGCTGCGTGGCTTCGAAAAGGTCAACCTGAAGCCGGGCGAAACCAAAACCATCAGCTTCCCCATCGACGTGGATGCGCTGAAGTTCTGGAACCAGCAGATGAAATATGATGCGGAGCCAGGCAAGTTTAACGTCTTTATCGGGGTCGATTCCGCCCGCGTTAATAAAGGCGAGTTCGAGCTGCTCTGACGTTTCCCTCCCTTGCATCCCCCGCTTTGCGGGGGATGCGTCTTACCTTATGTTAAAAAGGCATTTTGACGGTTAATTCCGCCGTTTTAAGCTACGCTTTTCTCTCAAGCCTCTGAAAAAGGCAGCAAAAAAATGAGGACAGTGGAATGACGATTGCAAAGGGGATGTTGAGTTCAGCGGTGTTACTGGCGGCGCTGAGTCTGCCATTACAGGCGGCAGAACCGGTAAAAGTGGGTTCCAAGATAGATACCGAAGGTGCGCTGCTCGGTAACATTATTCTGCAGGTACTGGAAAGCCACGGTGTTAAAACCGTCAATAAAGTCCAGCTGGGAACCACGCCTGTGGTACGCGGCGCGATTACCTCCGGCGAGCTGGATATCTACCCGGAATACACCGGCAACGGTGCGTTCTTCTTCAAAGATGAAAACGATCCGGCGTGGAAAAATGCCAAAGCCGGGTATGAAAAAGTCAAAAAACTCGACGCTGAGCAAAATAAGCTGGTCTGGCTGACGCCGGCGCCGGCCAACAATACCTGGACCATCGCGGTGCGCAAGGACGTGGCGGAGAAAGGAAAGCTGACCTCGCTTGCGGATTTGAGTCGCTACCTGAAAGAGAAGGGTGACTTTAAGCTTGCGGCTTCCGCTGAGTTTATTGAGCGTCCGGATGCGCTGCCGGCGTTTGAAAAAGCCTATGATTTCAAACTGGATCAGGCCCAGCTGCTCTCTCTGGCGGGCGGTGATACCGCGGTGACCATCAAAGCCGCTGCGCAGCAAACGTCGGGTGTTAATGCGGCGATGGCTTACGGCACCGACGGCCCGGTTGCGGCGCTTGGCCTGCAAACCTTAACCGATCCAAAAGGCGTCCAGCCGATTTACGCCCCGGCACCTGTCGTGCGGGAAGCGGTACTTAAAGCGTACCCGGATATTGCTGAATGGCTCAAACCGGTCTTCGAAAAGCTGGATGCAAAAACGCTGCAACAGCTGAATGCCAGCATTGCCGTTGAGGGACTGGATGCCAAAAAAGTGGCCGCCGATTTCCTGAAACAACAAGGGCTTGTGAAGTAACAGGACAGGGCTGTGCCAATAAAATGTCATAACCGCGTACTGCTGCTGTTGGCCTGTGTGGCCATCGCGGCGGTCGCGTTACCGTTTGTGAATGTGGCCCCGAATCGCCTGATGTCGGGGGAGAGTCGCTCGCTCTGGCAGGTCTGGTCATTTACGCCGTGGTTGCTGGTGGCGGCACTGGGCGCGTGGGTTGCGTTGTCGCTCTGGCAAGGACGCACGGCTCAGTGGCTGACGCTGCTGCTTTGTGAAGGGCTGTTTATCGCCTTATTCTGGGGAGGCGGGCTTGCAGCAACGCACATGACCTCGGCGGAAAGTCCGCTGGCAAGAACCTCTGTGGGTAGCGGTTTGTGGCTCTGGCTGGCGCTGTGTCTGCTGGCCTGCAGCGATGCTATTCGCCGTCTTATCTCAACATCCGTCTGGCGCTGGATACTCAATGCCCAGATATGGTGTATTCCATTGCTGCTGCTGTTTAGCGGTGAGCTGAATAATCTCTCGCTGTTAAAAGAGTACGCCAACCGTCAGGAGGTGTTTAATGACGCCCTGGCGCAACACCTCACGATCCTCTTCGGCACCCTGATCCCGGCCTTACTGCTCGGCATACCGCTGGGTATGTGGTGCTATCGCCACCCTTCACGTCAGGGTGGGGTGTTTGCCGTGCTGAATGTGATTCAGACCATCCCGTCCGTCGCTCTGTTTGGCCTGTTGATTGCTCCGCTGGCCGGGCTGGTGACGTCGTTCCCGGTGCTGGGAACGATGGGGATCGCCGGAACCGGTTTAACGCCAGCCCTTATCGCACTGGTGCTCTATGCGCTGCTGCCGCTGGTGCGCGGCGTGGTGGCCGGGCTGAGCCAGGTCGCGCCGGACGTGCTGGAAAGTGCCCATGCAATGGGGATGAGCGCGAGACAATGTTTCTGGAAGATCCAGCTGCCGCTGGCTTTGCCCCTGCTGCTGCGCAGCCTGCGGGTGGTGGCGGTGCAAACCGTTGGCATGGCGGTGATTGCGGCGCTGATTGGCGCGGGCGGCTTTGGCGCGCTGGTTTTCCAGGGGCTGTTGAGTAGCGCCCTGGACCTGGTGTTATTGGGCGTGGTGCCCACGATTGCGCTGGCGGTTGTCATCGACGCGCTGTTTGCCTTATGGCTCGCGCTGCTCAGGAGAAGAGCCAATGATTGAATTTCACGATGTCAGTAAAACCTTTGCGGGTCGTCCGGCGGCAAGCCATCTCAATCTGAATTTTGTCGAGGGCGCATTTTCCGTGCTGATTGGCACATCGGGGTCGGGAAAATCCACCACCCTGAAGATGATTAACCGCCTGGTTGAGCACGACAGCGGTCTGATCCGCTTTGCCGGAGAGGAGATCCGCAGCCTGCCTGTGCTGGAACTGCGTCGTCGTATGGGATATGCCATCCAGTCCATCGGCCTGTTTCCGCACTGGACGGTCGCGCAGAACATCGCCACCGTGCTACAGCTGGAGAAATGGTCGCGGGCAAAAACTGCCGACCGGGTTGATGAACTGATGTCTCTGCTCGGGTTAGAACCTGCGCTGCGTGACCGCTACCCGCACCAGCTTTCCGGAGGCCAGCAGCAGCGGGTGGGCGTGGCGCGTGCGCTGGCGGCCAATCCGCAGGTGTTACTGATGGATGAACCCTTCGGTGCGCTGGATCCGGTCACGCGCGCCGCACTGCAGGCGGAAATGACCCGCATTCATCGCATTCTTGGGCGAACAATCATTCTTGTGACGCACGATATTGATGAGGCGCTGCGTCTGGCCGACCATCTGGTGCTGATGGACCATGGTGAGGTGGTGCAGCAGGGGACGCCGCTTGAACTGCTGACCTGGCCGAAGAACGATTTTGTGCGTGAGTTTTTTGGCCGCAGCGAGCTGGGCGTCAGGCTGCTCTCGCTGCGTACGGTCAGCGACTATATGCGTCGACAGGACGCGACGGTGCGTGGCGAGCCTCTGCAGGAACAGATGAGCTTGCGGGATGCGCTTTCGGCGTTTGTTGCCCGTCAGTGTGAAGTGTTGCCCGTTGCGGATGCCCGGGGCGCGCCAAGTGGCACCCTGCATTTTCGCGATCTGCTGGCAGGGGAGGTGACACGTGAAGGCACTTCGTGATCCGCTGCTCTGGCTGGTCGTGCTCTTTGTCGCTTTGCTGTTGCTGATGCCGCACAGCGCGGCGCTGTTTAGCACGCTCTTCCCCGACTTGCCGCGCCCGGTGTATCAGCAGGAGAGTTTTATTAATCTTGCCCTGGCCCATCTCTGGCTGGTGGTGCTCTCAAGTGCCATCGCTATTGTACTGGGCGTGGGGGCGGGCATCGCGGTCACGCGCCCCGCGGGCCGGGAGTTTCGCCCGCTGGTGGAGACCATTGCGGCGATTGGCCAGACGTTTCCGCCGGTGGCGGTGCTGGCGATTGCAGTGCCGGTGATGGGTTTTGGTCAGCAACCGGCCATCATTGCGCTGATTTTATACGGTGTGTTGCCCATTTTGCAGGGTACGCTGGCCGGTATTGCGGCGGTACCTGCGTCGGTACTGAGCGTTGCTGAAGGGATGGGGATGAGTCGCGCAGAGCGGTTGCGCAAAGTTGAACTCCCCCTGGCGGCACCGGTCATCCTTGCGGGGATCCGCACGTCGGTGATCATCAATATCGGGACGGCGACCATTGCGTCGACGGTGGGGGCCAACACCCTGGGAACGCCGATTATCATCGGCTTAAGCGGGTTCAATACGGCCTATATTGTGCAGGGGGCGTTGCTGGTGGCGCTGGCGGCAATCGTCGTCGATCGCGTTTTTGAGCGTCTGGCGCAGTATCTCAGCCGACACCGCCACGAACAATAAACGAATACCCGGCCAGCATCACGCCGCCGATACCGCTTACGGCCATCAGAACAAAAAGGGTAATTACGGCCAGTTTGGTTGCCTTCATCATGTGCTCCTGTTGTTAACGGAACAATTATACGGTGAAGCGCAGCTGTTAATGAACCATTAAATGCCGTTACGGCTCTTCCGGGCCAAGCGAGTAAACCGGGTAGCCATGTTCACGCCATTCCGTCATCAGCTGTTGCTGCGAGGCGGAAGGCACTTCTCCGCACCAGACCAGCAGGGTCTGGCCGTCGAACAATTCAGGGCGAAATTGCGCCAGCGAGTGCACAAGGACGTCAACGCGCCAGCCATTCTGGGTGGCAATCCAGGCCTCCAGCCACAGACGAGTAGTATCGTGCACGTTCCAGCCGACCACCAGCGCGTCTTTTCCGTGCTTGTTCTTCGCCGAGGCAAGGCAGACGGCAATATAGTTGATCAGGACGCCGTCGAGCATACTCAGCAGCGCCTGCAGGGTGGTCTGCTGACACTGCAGGCGTCGACGGAGCGGGATGAAAAGATGCGTAATCAGCGTTTGCGCAGGATAATCGCGCCCTTGCTCTTTTATCCATGCGCGCAGGCGCTGCAGATTGCCCGCCTGCAGAAGGCGCAGCAACGTTTCCTGTTGTTCGCGCCAGAGAAGCTGCGTGTCAGGATCGTCATGGCTGAGCAGGGATTTCACTTTGCCAACCTGCACACCGTTATCGATCCAGCTTTTGATCTCGCGGATCCGGTCGATATCGGCATCGTTGAAGAGACGATGGCCTCCGTCCGTTCTCTGCGGTTTGAGTAATCCATACCGTCGCTGCCATGCCCGTAGCGTGACGGGATTGATATCACAAAGGAGTGCCACTTCACCGATTGTGTAAAGCGCCATATTCGCCCCCTGGCTTACGCGTCCCCAGCTTAACTGTAGTCCCTGTTTACTGAACCAGGAAGAAATGGTTGTTTTTTGCACGAATAATGCGAAGCAGGCGTTAGGTTCGGCAAAAGGTGTGATGCCGGGCACGAATTGCAGCTTTTTTGCCGCGCTTCAAAGAAAGTTTACCGCCAGCAGTGTATGTTACGCGTTTTGAGGGTGTGCGGTTTTGAGTATGTACGAGTTTAATCTGGTGCTGCTGTTGCTTCAGCAGATGTGCGTGTTTCTTGTCATCGCCTGGTTGATGAGTAAAACGCGTCTGTTCATTCCGCTGATGCAAGTTACCGTACGCCTGCCGCACAAGCTGCTCTGCTACGTGACCTTCTCTATTTTCTGCATTATGGGAACCTATTTTGGTCTCCATATCGAAGACTCCATTGCCAATACGCGAGCCATCGGTGCCGTGATGGGCGGGCTGCTTGGCGGCCCTGTGGTCGGTGGGCTGGTCGGATTAACCGGTGGCCTGCATCGGTATTCGATGGGCGGCATGACGGCGCTAAGCTGTATGATCTCAACGATCGTTGAAGGGCTGCTCGGCGGCCTGGTTCACAGCTACATGATTAAGCGCGGTCGTCCGGATAAAGTCTTTAGCCCGCTCACCGCCGGGGCGATCACCTTTGTCGCTGAAATGGCGCAAATGGCCATCATCTTGCTGATTGCCCGGCCGTTTGACGATGCGCTCCATCTGGTGAGCAATATCGCCGCCCCGATGATGGTGACGAATACCGTGGGTGCTGCGCTGTTTATGCGTATTCTGCTCGACAAGCGCGCCATGTTTGAGAAGTACACCTCGGCGTTTTCCGCGACGGCCCTGAAGGTCGCCGCCTCGACGGAGGGGATCCTGCGTCAGGGCTTTAACGAAGAGAACAGCATGAAGGTGGCGCAGGTGCTTTATAAGGAGCTGGATATCGGCGCGGTGGCGATAACCGACCGTGAACGGTTGCTGGCTTTTACCGGCACGGGCGACGATCACCATCTCCCCGGGAAACCGATCTCCTCCGCCTATACGCTGCGCGCCATTGAAACCGGGGAAGTGGTGTATGCCGACGGCAACGAAATTCCTTACCGCTGTTCGCTGCACCCGCAGTGTAAACTGGGCTCCACGCTGGTCATTCCGCTGCGCGGGGAAAACCAGCGGGTAATGGGCACCATCAAGCTTTATGAAGCGAAAAACCGTCTGTTCAGCTCTATCAACCGTACGCTGGGAGAGGGCATCGCTCAGCTGCTCTCCGCGCAGATCCTCGCCGGGCAGTATGAGCGTCAGAAAGCGTTGCTGACGCAATCCGAAATTAAACTCCTGCACGCTCAGGTGAATCCGCATTTCCTGTTCAATGCGCTTAATACGCTCAAAGCGGTGATCCGCCGCGACAGCGATCAGGCCGCGCAGCTGGTTCAGTTCCTGTCGACGTTTTTCCGCAAAAACCTTAAACGTCCGTCCGAGATTGTGACCCTGGCCGATGAAATAGAACACGTTAATGCTTACCTGCAGATTGAGCAGGCACGCTTCCAGACTCGTCTGCAGGTGTCGTTATCCGTCCCGGATGAGCTGGCGTATCAGCATCTTCCGGCCTTTACCCTGCAGCCTATTGTGGAAAACGCCATTAAACACGGTACGTCACAGCTGTTGGGAATTGGGGAGATCACCATTTCCGCCAGCCGCTTTAACCATCATCTGGTGCTGGATATTGAAGATAACGCCGGGCTTTACGTGCCTTCCACCTCAGGCGGATTAGGGATGAGCCTGGTGGATAAACGCCTGCGCGCGCACTTTGGTGATGACTGTGGCATTACCGTCGCCTGTGAGCCTGACCGATTCACCCGTATTACGTTACGACTGCCGCTGGAGGAAAACGCATGCTAAGAGTGCTGATTGTGGATGATGAGCCGTTAGCACGGGAAAACCTGCGCGTTCTGTTGCAGGAGCAGCCTGACATTGAGATTGTGGGGGAGTGCGCAAACGCCATTGAGGCCATTGGCGCCGTGCACAAACTGCGCCCGGACGTGCTGTTCCTCGACATTCAGATGCCCCGAATTAGCGGCCTGGAAATGGTCGGAATGCTCGACCCGGAGCATCGCCCCTACATTGTGTTTTTGACCGCCTTCGATGAGTACGCCGTCAAAGCCTTTGAGGAGCACGCATTCGATTATTTACTGAAACCGATTGAAGAGAAGCGTCTTGAAAAGACTCTCAGCCGTTTGCGCCAGGAGCGCACCGTGCAGGATGTCACGCTGTTGCCGGAAAACCAGCAGCCGCTGAAATTTATCCCCTGCACCGGCCACAGTCGGATTTACCTTCTGCAGATGGACGATGTGGCGTTTGTCAGCAGCCGTTTGAGCGGCGTATTTGTTACCAGCGCGGAGGGGAACGAAGGCTTTACCGAGCTGACGCTGCGGACGCTGGAGAGCCGAACGCCGCTCGTTCGTTGCCATCGCCAGTATCTGGTGAACATGGCGCACCTGAAAGAGATCCGGCTGGAAGACAATGGACAGGCAGAGCTGGTGCTGCGTGCCGGGCAAACCGTCCCCGTCAGTCGCCGCTACCTTAAGAGTTTGAAAGAGGCGATCGGCCTGTAAAACTGGTACACTGCGCCCCATTGCATCATCGACAGTTAAGTTAAAGGCACCCATGCTCAGTAATGATATTCTCCGTAGCCTGCGCTACACCCTGAAAGCAAACAATAACGATATGGTGCGCATTCTTGCGCTTGCTGGCATGGAGTCCACCTCTGCCGGTTTCGACACCTGGATGACAAAAGAGGATGAAGAGGGGTTTGTTCGCTGCCCTGACATTATCCTGTCTGGCTTCCTGAACGGCCTCATCTACGACAAGCGCGGGAAAGATGACTCAGCACCAGAACTGGCGCTTGAGCGTCGGGTGAATAACAACACGGTGCTGAAAAAGCTGCGTATCGCGTTTTCACTGAAAACAGACGACATTCTGGCGATTATGACAGAGCAGAAGCACCGCGTGTCGATGCCGGAGATCACCGCCATGATGCGTGCGCCGGACCATAAGAACTACCGCGAGTGCGGCGACCAGTTTTTGCGTTATTTTTTACGCGGACTGACTCACCGGGTGCATCACGCTAAGCCGTGAGTGGTACCAGGGCGTGAAGGATGAAGAGGCAAAAAAAAGCCGGAGATTATCTCCGGCTTTTTTATTATTTCACCTGCTGACCTGGTTTGGCGCCTTCATCAGGGCTTAACAGGAAGATATCTTTCCCGCCAGGACCTGCCGCCATCACCATGCCTTCCGAGATGCCGAAGCGCATTTTGCGCGGTGCCAGGTTGGCGACCATCACGGTCTGACGACCAATCAGCACCTGCGGATCAGGATAGGCAGAACGGATTCCGGAGAAGACGTTACGCTTCTCACCGCCCAGATCCAGCGTCAGGCGCAGCAGTTTGTCCGAGCCTTCGACAAATTCCGCGTTTTCAATCAGCGCGACACGCAGATCGACTTTGGCGAAATCATCAAAGGTAATGGTCTCCTGAATCGGATCGTCTGCCAGCGGGCCGGTCACCGGCGCAGCGGCAGCCTTCACCTCTTCTTTAGACGCTTCCACCAGGGATTCTACCTGCTTCATCTCGATGCGGTTGTACAGCGCCTTGAAGGTATTCACCTTGTGACCGAGCAGCGGCTGCTGGATAGCATCCCAGGTCAGCTCGGTGTTGAGGAACGCTTCAGCGCGGGAGGCCAGCTGTGGCAGTACCGGCTTCAGCCAGGTCATCAGCACGCGGAACATGTTCAGGCCCATGGTGCAGATCGCCTGCAGGTCGGCGTCACGGCCTTCCTGTTTCGCGACAACCCACGGTGCCTGCTCGTCAACGTAGCGGTTAGCCACGTCAGCCAGCGCCATGATTTCACGAATCGCTTTACCGAACTCACGGCTTTCCCAGGCTTCGCCAACCGCCGCGGCGGCGTCGGTGAAGGTTTTGTACAGCTCAGGATCGGCCAGTTCGGCAGACAGCACGCCGTCGAAACGCTTGGCGATAAAGCCCGCGTTACGGGAAGCCAGGTTGACGACTTTGTTGACGATGTCGGCGTTCACGCGCTGCACGAAATCTTCCAGGTTCAGGTCGATATCGTCGATACGGGAAGAGAGCTTCGCCGTGTAGTAATAACGCAGGCTGTCCGCGTCGAAGTGGTTCAGCCAGGTGCTGGCTTTGATGAACGTACCGCGAGATTTGGACATCTTCGCGCCGTTGACCGTCACATAGCCGTGCACAAACAGGTTGGTTGGTTTACGGAAGTTACTGCCTTCCAGCATCGCCGGCCAGAACAGGCTGTGGAAGTAAACAATGTCTTTGCCGATAAAGTGATACAGCTCGGCGTCGGAATCTTTCTTCCAGTATTCGTCAAAGCTGACGGTGTCGCCGCGCTTGTCGCACAGGTTCTTGAAGGAACCCATGTACCCGATTGGCGCATCCAGCCAGACGTAGAAGTATTTACCCGGTGCGTTCGGAATTTCGAAACCGAAGTACGGTGCATCGCGGGAGATATCCCACTGCTGCAGACCGGATTCGAACCACTCCTGCATTTTATTCGCGACCTGCTCCTGCAGCGCGCCGCTGCGGGTCCACGCCTGCAGCATTTCGCTGAAGGACGGCAGGTCGAAGAAGAAGTGCTCGGAATCACGCATTACCGGTGTGGCACCCGAAACAACAGATTTCGGATCGATAAGCTCGGTCGGGCTGTAGGTTGCGCCGCACACTTCGCAGTTATCGCCATACTGATCCGGTGATTTACATTTCGGGCAGGTACCTTTGACAAAGCGGTCCGGGAGGAACATGCCTTTTTCCGGATCGTACAGCTGAGAGATGGTGCGGTTTTTAATAAAACCGTTCTCTTTCAGGCGAGAGTAGATCAGCTCCGACAGCTCACGGTTTTCGTCGCTGTGCGTGGAGTGATAGTTGTCATAGCTGATGTCAAAGCCTGCAAAATCGGTCTGATGCTCCTGACTCATTTCGGCAATCATCTGCTCTGGGGAGATCCCCAACTGCTGCGCTTTCAGCATGATCGGCGTGCCGTGGGCATCGTCCGCGCAGATGAAGTTAACCTCGTGGCCGCGCATTCGCTGGTAACGGACCCAGACATCAGCCTGGATATGCTCCAGCATGTGGCCGAGGTGGATTGAGCCGTTGGCGTACGGCAGTGCGCACGTTACCAGAATTTTCTTCGCGACTTGAGTCATAGTAGGCATTACTTCTTTTAACTGTGAAAAGGGTTTTTGATATTACCAAAAGGGGCATTATTAAGTAAGCACAAACCACGGCCTTTCAGGTAAACTTGTTCATCTAAGGTCTTATTCACAAGAACAAAGGAGTCGGGATGAGTTCTCAATCCCAGGCCAAATCACCGGAAGCCTTAAGAGCAATGGTCGCCGGGACGCTGGCTAACTTTCAGCATCCAACCCTGAAGCACAATCTCACCACGCTGAAAGCGTTACACCATGTCGCATGGCTGGACGATACGCTGCATATTGAGCTGCAGATGCCCTTCGTCTGGACCAGCGCGTTCGACGCGCTGAAAGAGCAAACCAGCTCTGAGCTGCTGCGCATTACCGGCGCGAAAGCCATTGACTGGAAGCTGACCCACAGCATCGCCACCCTCAAGCGTGTGAAAAACCACCCGGGCGTGAACGGCGTGAAAAACATCATTGCCGTCAGTTCAGGCAAGGGTGGGGTGGGTAAATCCTCCACGGCGGTAAACCTGGCGCTCGCGCTGGCAGCCGAAGGGGCGAAAGTCGGTATTCTGGACGCCGATATTTACGGACCGTCTGTGCCTAACATGCTGGGCGCGGAAAACCAGCGCCCAACCTCGCCGGATGGCACGCACATGGCACCGATCATGGCCCATGGTCTGGCAACCAACTCCATTGGTTATCTGGTGACTGACGATAACGCCATGGTGTGGCGTGGCCCGATGGCCAGCAAAGCGCTGATGCAGATGCTGCAGGAGACAATGTGGCCCGATCTGGATTATCTGGTGCTGGATATGCCGCCGGGCACCGGTGACATTCAACTGACGCTGGCGCAAAACATTCCGGTCACGGGAGCGGTCGTGGTGACCACCCCGCAGGACATCGCGCTGATCGACGCCAAAAAAGGCATCGTGATGTTCGAGAAAGTGGACGTGCCGGTGCTGGGTATTGTCGAGAACATGAGCATGCATATCTGCAGCAACTGCGGACACCATGAGCCTATCTTTGGCACCGGTGGGGCAGAAAAACTGGCTGCGCAGTATCACACCCAACTGCTTGGGCAGATGCCGCTGCACATCTCGCTGCGTGAAGATCTGGACAGCGGGAAGCCGACGGTCGTCAGCCGTCCGGACAGCGAATTTGCAGAGATGTATCGACAGCTGGCGGGGCGCGTTGCGGCGCAGCTTTACTGGCAGGGCGAAGTCATCCCGAGTGAAATTGCGTTTCGCGCGGTGTGAGTGCTTTAGTCTGAATTGCCGGGCGGCGTTTGCGCCTGACCCGGCCTACGGAAATAACGTGTTGTAGGCCGGCTCAGCGAAGCGTCACCCGCGTTTAACGCTGTACGTAATGCATTAAAAAGTACTCACCTTCCGGCGAGTCACCCTTCGCTTCAATATGCCAGCCGTGGCGCTGGTAAAAGGCAACAGCCCGGTCATTCTTTACCAGACACTTCAGCGAACCCGTACTGGTGAACGCGTTTTGCACCTGTTCAAGGAGCAAATGACCGACGCCCAGACCTTGATACTGCGGATCGACAAACAGATTATGCAGGAAATTGTCGTTCGTCCACACCGAAGCAAAACCCAGTCGATGCCCGTCCTGAACGGCCACCCAAATCACTTCGTCGCGGGTTGCCGCGTCAAAGTCTTCAAGCTGCCACTCGGAACCGTCCAGCCATGGCCAGGCCTCGCGCCGCGCGTGGAGATAGAGTGTTCGCAAAAAGGGGCGATCGCTCTCCTGCCAGGGCCGAATTAAAATGTCATTAGCGGTGATAGAAGATATCTCCATTGTAGGCTTTGTAGATTTTGCCATCTGCATCGCCAATCAGGACGTAGTTCTCGCCCATATAGGTCCAGTGGGTACCCGCATCCGGGGCCGGCAGGTTACGCAGCTGGTACTGTTTAATGGTGTACTCAGGCGTTTGATACTGCGCCGGTGCGGTGTCGCCAATCTTGAATTTGGTGAAATCAGCGATGAACTCTTGTTCCTCATAGGCTTTAATGCCTGATGGCGCAGCGGCGGTTTGCGGGGCAGAAAACGCGGAACCCGCCAGAGACAGTAATACACCCAGAAGCAGCAATTTACGCTTAGCCATTTTTTCTCCAGTGATATCGTTACAGATACTTTTCGTCTGCGGGTTCATGGAACGCGAGGCAGACAGTCCATTTTAAGTACCAAAGCATGGTGTGTTTGAAAAAAAATGTAACAAAAGTGGACGGTTTTGTGTAGTCGTAATGACGCGCGCAGTATCACTACAGTCAATATCTCCCGAATTTGATATTTCCAATATTTATTATTTCATTAATCAATTCTGAAAATACCTTCTCACTTCGCAAATGGACTGTTCAACGCATGCTTTCCCACGTAAGAACATTTAATATCGCCTCCGTATGACATCAATCTCTTTCCATTTTTTTCAAAAGAATGGGAACGATTTTGCTTTTTTTATCGCCAGGAAGGGAAACGTTGTCTGTTTTTTGTAATACGTCCGCTAAAACAATAACCCGTTGAAAATTTTAATGTAAATGAATTTATTTTTTATCTGTTTAACAACAAACACAACAATAAAAGAACTTTTTATATAAATGAAAAATACAATGCTATTTTCACTTTTATTTCTTTCAGTCGGCCAGTTAACTGGTTGCGTATTTTCGCCAGGTCAGGATCTCAGCATTACCGGGAAAAAAGTCATGACTGACGGAGAAACAAATTATCAGCTCGATCAACACGTGGAAATTTATCCCCTGACCCCGGCGCTCATTGAAAGATTGCGACCGCCTGTCCTCAAATCTCAGGCAAATCCTACTCTGGATGAGCAGGTTAAAAACTGGGAATACCGCATAGGCACCGGCGACATCCTGACGGTCACCGTCTGGGATCATCCGGAATTAACCACGCCCGCAGGGCAGTATCGTACCGCGAGTGACGCGGGTAACTGGGTGAATGCGGATGGAACGCTCTTCTACCCCTACGTCGGAAAACTGCATGTTGCAGGCAAAACGGTCGCGCAGGTGCGTGAAGCAATCACCGCGCAACTGGAGAAGGTTATTGAGAGCCCGCAGGTGGATGTCAGCGTGGCGTCTTTCCGCTCACAAAAAGCCTATGTGACAGGAGAGGTGGCAAAATCAGGCCAGCAACCGATAACCAATATCCCGTTGACGGTAATGGACGCGGTCAACGCCGCAGGTGGGCTTTCAGCGGATGCCGACTGGCGTAACGTGGTCCTCACGCATAATGGCCAGGACGCGCGCCTTTCGCTCTATGCGCTGATGCAGCACGGTGATTTAAGCCAGAATAAGCTGCTGTATCCGGGCGATATCCTCTTTGTTCCGCGTAACGATGCCTTAAAAGTGTTCGTGATGGGCGAGGTGGTGAAGCAGAGCACGCTGAAGATGGATCGTAGCGGAATGACCCTGGCGGAAGCCCTGGGGAATGCAGGCGGGCTGGATCAGAATATGGCCGATGCAACCGGGATTTTTGTTATTCGTTCGGTAGCGAAAAAAGGGGCGACGGACAAAATTGCCAATATCTATCAGCTCAATGCGAAGGATGCCTCCGCGATGGTACTGGGGACGGAATTCCAGCTGGAACCGTATGACATTGTCTACGTCACCACCGCGCCGTTGTCACGCTGGAATCGCGTGATCACACAGCTGGTACCCACCATCAGCGGTGTCCATGACCTGACCGAAACCGTCCGCTTCATCCGTTCATGGCCGCAATAATGTTCAACTCAATCTTAGTGGTTTGCACCGGCAATATTTGCCGTTCGCCGATGGGGGAGCGGCTGTTGCGACAACAGCTGCCCGGCAGACTTGTGACATCGGCTGGGATTTACGGATTTGAAGGACGCCCGGCGGATGCAACTGCACGGGAGGTGGCCCGGTGTTACGGCGTTTCGCTGGAGGGGCACGTGGCACGCAAGATGACGCGCAGCATGTTGCAAACTTCCGATTTAATTCTGGTGATGGAGCCGGAGCACCTGCGTTTTATTGCCGCTGTGTCGCCCGAATGTCGCGGAAAATCGCTGCTGTTTGGCCAATGGCTGGAAAACAGGGACATTCCCGATCCTTACCGCAAAAGTCGTGAAGCGTTTGAATATGTTTTCGGGCAGCTGGTAAAAGCCAGTCAGGAATGGGCTCGTCGTGTGGGTCAAAAAGGAATGAAGCGTTAATGTCTTCTCATACATCAGACAAATACGGTGCTGCCGCACCGCACAGTAATGAAATCGATCTTATGCAGCTACTTGCTGAGATGATTGATCACCGCATGCTAATCGGGCTGGTCACGCTCCTGTTTACGGTGTGCGCGGGGCTCTACGCGTTTAGCGCCACGCCGGTCTACCAGGCGGATGCCCTGGTACAAATAGAAGCAAAGCAGGACAACTCGTTGCTTAAAAGCTTAAGCCAGTTTGGGTCTGACCTTTCACCCGACGCTGAACCTGAACTGTTGCTGCTTAAATCGCGCATGATCCTGGGGGGAACCGTTGATAATCTGGGGCTGACATATCAGGTAACACAGCGCGTTCTCCCGGTTGTGGGGCGCCTCTGGGAACGTCTACGCGGCAGCAAACCGGGCAACATGACGATAGGTGAGCTTACCCTGCCCCAGCAGGAGGGGAAACCGCAAGCGGTTGTCCTGACCGTGCTGGGGCAGGGCCGGTATCGTCTGGAAGGGGAGACGCTTAAGGCTGACGGTAGGGTTGGCAAACGGCTGGTGAAAGACGGGATCACGCTTCTGGTGACCTCGCTCAGCGCGGAGCCGGGGACCCAATTTACCCTTCAAGCCTTTACCAGGCTTGAGGCAATTAACGCGCTGCAGAAGAGACTTTTTGTCGCGGAATCCGGTAAACAGAGCGGTATGATCACCCTGACGCTGACGGGTGAAGACCCGGACAGGATAGCGGTGGTGCTCAATACGATTGCAGAAAATTATCTCAGCCAGAATATTGCGCGCCAGGAGGCACAGGATTCCCGAAGTCTGGCGTTTTTGCAGGAGCAGTTACCTAAGGTCCGTCACGAACTGGATGAGGCCGAAGCACGACTGAATGCCTATCGGGCGCAGCGCGATTCCGTCGACTTATCCCTTGAGGCGAAGTCCGTACTGGATCAGGTCGTTAACGTGGAAAATCAGCTCAACGAACTGACCTTTCGTGAGGCAGAGGTTTCTCAGCTTTTCAAAAAGGATCACCCGACCTATCGCGCATTACGGGAGAAGCGACAAACGCTCGAAGAGGGACGCGCGCGCCTGAACAGCCGGGTTTCATCTATGCCTTCTACCCAGCAGGAAGTGTTGCGCCTGAGCCGTGATGTTGAGTCCGGGCGTACCATTTACCTGCAGCTGCTGACACGCCAACAGGAACTGAACATTTCACGCTCCAGCGCCATCGGCAACGTGCGGATCATTGATACCGCGGTTACGCAACCTGAGCCAATAAAGCCCCGTAAAGCGCTTATTATTCTGCCTGGCGTGCTGCTAGGGCTGATGGTCTCCATGGGTTGGGTGTTGGTTCGTACTGCCTGTCGGCGAGGGATCACCTCGTCAGAGCAAATAGAAGAGCAGGGGATGCCGGTTCTGGCGACGCTGCCGCGCTCGGTCTGGCTGTGGAAAAAAACGCATTTGCGCCGAAAGCACTTTTTGGCGCCCCACGGGAAACACAAAACTTCGGATATCCCCTTCCTGCCCACAGACCGGCCAGCGGATATGTTTGTTGAAGCGATGCGCGGACTGCGTACCAGCCTGCACTTCACGATGATGGACGCCTCAAACCAGATCGTGGTGATTACGGGCCCCACGCAGAATTGCGGCAAAACGCTGGTCAGCACGTCACTGGCATCAATAGCGGCTCAGGCCGGAAAACGGGTGCTCTTTATCGATGCGGATATGCGTAAAGGCTATGTGCATAATCTCTTTAAGCTGAACAACCATCACGGATTATCCGCTGTCCTTGAGGGAAATGTGGCGTGGCAGGAGGCGATCCAGCGCGTTGATAAGGCGGGATTTGATGTTCTGACCTGCGGTCCTCAGCCGTTACGTCCCGCGGAGCTGCTCATGGGAGAACGCTTCCAGGAGGTGATGTCGGGGATGAACGCACACTATGACGTTGTTATCGTTGATACACCGCCGGTGCTGGCCGTGACCGATGCGGTGCTGATTGCCAGAGTGGCCGCAACCACGTTACTGGTTGCCCGCTTTGGTAAAACCAACGTGAAAGAGACGGAAAACTGTGTAAAGCGTCTGCAGCAGATGGGTGTGCAGGTGAACGGTGCCATTCTCAATGATATCGTGAAATCTGCGGCGCTGTATTACAGCGCGGGGTATAGCCATTTCGACTACGGCTATACCCCGAAGGAAAAGAGGCGTGAGGGTTAGTGCTTCACCAGCGTGGCGAAGTAATACACCAGGGGAATGGCGAGGATCCAAAGACCGACGGGGATATCGCGCCATTTCCCGGCAATCGCTTTGATAACGATATAAAACAGCAGCCCGCCCGCAATACCGGTCCCGAAACTGTTGGCAATCAGCGTAATCATCACCATCATCAACACCGGCAAGCCGTCGGTGAAGTTCGCCAGATCAACCTTACGTAAACCGCTAAACATATTCAGCCCGATGAGGATCAGGGCGGGCGCCGTGGCTTCTTTCGGGATCATCAGCGCCACAGGGGTAAACAGCAGCATCAGCAGGAACATTACCGCCGCGGCCAGCGCGGTCATGCCGGTTTTGCCGCCGGCTTCCGCGGCTGCGGACGATTCAATCAGCGCCGTGGCGGCAGGAATGCCTACCCACGGGCCAATCGCGGCGGCAATGGAGTCCACCATAAACGGGCGGTTAATGTTTGGCATATTGCCTTCTTCATCCAGCAGCCCTGCTTCCCCGCCCACCGCCAGCGTTGTTCCCATGGTGGAGAAAAACTCGGAGGCGAAGAAGACAAACAGGAATGGCAGAAAGGCAATATTCAGCGCGCCCAGCATATCGACATGCCCGAGGACGGGAGCGATGGAATGGGGCACATCGATAAAACTGGCGGGTAATTTCGTGACGCCCATCGGAATACCCACGAGGGTCGCGAGCAGGATAGCCCACAGGATCGCACCCGGAATACGACGAGCCTGCAGGCCGATAGCCAGGAACAGGCCGAGCAACGCCACCAGCGCACCGGGTGATAAAAAATCTCCCAGCATCAGTGCGTTCGTTTTGGCATTCGCCAGCACCAGCCCGGCGTTGCGGAAACCGAGTACGGCGACAAACAGCCCGATGGAGGCCGTCAGCCCCAGCTTGATGGACTGCGGCACCGAGCGGGTCACCACTTCACGCAGGCCAAACCGGGTCAGCAGGAAGAATAAAATCCCCGACCAGCAGGCGATACCCAGACCAATTTGCCAGCCAATGCCTTCACTGCCCGCAAGCGTCACCCCGACCAGCACCGAGCCACCAATTCCTGGCCCGACGATAAACGGCAGGTTGGCGTAAAACGCCATCAGCAGCGTCCCGGCAACGAAGACCAGAATGGTGCCCGTGGTCGCGGCGCCTTTGTCCATTCCTCCCACGGCCAGCAGCCCCGGGATCACCACCAGCAAATAGGCGGCGGCGAGAAAACCGGTGATACCCGCCAGGCACTCGGTGCGCACGGTGCTCCCGCGTGCACCGAGTGCAAAACGACGTTCAAGCCAGCGCCCTGGTGCTGGCGAATTCACGGTATTGTCGGCCATTATCCGGCTCTCCTTCGGTATTATTGTGTGTTGTCCGGGGTTTCCCGGTAAGAAATCAGCGGATCGACAATCTGGCGCGTGCTGCCATCGGTCAGTCCAAGATCGGTCAAATGTGGCCCGGCATTACAGGCAAGGCAGGTTCCTTCGATGGCCTTAAAGACACGATACGGCGGTTCCCAGTCGGCAATCAGACTGCTGCGATCGCGCAGCGTCCTGAACTGCAGCGCCAGCTCGGCAGGTGGCAGTTCCGACAGCATGCCCGCAATCGGCATGGCAACGTGGGCAATCACGTCACCCTGTTGCGCCAGCGCCATGCCACCACCGCTGTTGATAAGCGTATTGGCAGCCAGCGCCATATCGTTCGGATCGCGGCCCAGAACCACCAGGTTGTGAGAGTCGTGCGAGTAGCTGGTGGCAATCGCCCCACGCAGTTCCCCCCAGCCTTCAAGCAGGGCAATTTGCGGTTTTGCTGCATGACGGGCATGGCGATGCTGAACCCAGATCAGGCTAAAACCGTCCGGGATCTGCACGCACCCGTTGCGCACCTGCACATCTGTTTCACCCCAGCGGGTAAAGCGCGCGCCGCAGATGTGGCGCAAGCGAGCCACGCCATGGTTCGCGTTGCCAATACGCATGCAAAAATCATCAGCGGTCAGGGCAGACAACCGTACGGTATCACGCGGCAACGTAAGAGGCGTATCAGCAACGGGTTCGAGCGTTGCCCCGTCCCGGGCAATCAGCTTTCCGGCGACGTAGACCTGGCGCGCCGTCAGTTTATCCAGCGAGTCAAACACCACCAGATCCGCGCGACGCCCGGCGGCAATCAGCCCCAGGTCGTTACGCTGCAGGCGAATGGCCGCATTGAGCGTTGCAAAACGCAGTGCGTCGGTGGCCGCTAATCCATGTTCAATCAGCAGGTTCAGCAGCGCGATAATCCCGCCTTTTTCCATGAGGATGTCTGGCGGAACATCATCGGTGCAAACCGTGATGTGAGACGAAAGATGGGGGAGCGTTTTCAGGGCGCTGACAATATCGGGCAGCAGATAAGGGTGCGAACCGCGGATCTCCAGCGTCAGCCCGGCACGCAGTTTTTCCAGCGCATCGTCAGCCGACGTTAACTCATGGTCAGAAGTCACGCCTGCTGCCAGATAAGCCTGTAAATCCGCACCGCTGAGACCGCGGGCATGGCCTTCAATCAGCTTTCCGCTGTCGAGTCCGGCCTGCATAATTTCAAGCATACGCTGGCTGCCATTAAGCACCCCGTGCATGTCCATCACTTCAGCCACACCGCGCACTTCCGGCCAGCCGAGCAGGGTGTTCATCTCGTCTCCGGCAAAATCCGCCCCGGACATTTCCAGGCCGGGCGTTGAGGGCACGCTTGAAGGCGCGGCGACCATCACCTGCAGCGGCAGATTGCGGCTGGCCTCAATGGCAAAACGGACGCCGTCAATGCCCAGCACGTTGGCCAGTTCATGCGGATCCCAGAAGACCGCCGTGGTGCCCTGTGCAAGCACAATCTCCGCGTAGCGGGCGGGCATAAGATGGGAGCTTTCAAGGTGGACGTGGGTATCCATCAGCCCTGGCGACAGAAACTGGTTGTTCAGCGCGTGGGTCTCATGTGCGTCGTTGCGGCTGCCGCGCGGATGGACGCTGGCAATCAGTGATCCCACGATACCGACATCCGCTTCGCGGATCTCCCCGGTGACCATATCCACAATACGGGTATCGGTGAGCAGCAGGTCAAAGGGCATTTCGCCTCGTGCAGCCTGAACGGCGCGGCGTCGGGTTTCAGCAGTCATGCAATTAACAGTTCCAGCATCAAAATAATGACGCTACTCTATGCACACGGCAAACGTTTGCCCAGCTGATAAAATTTATCGCCCGATAACCCCGGGTTATTCTGTGACGCGTGTAATGGATAATCATGACGGAACCCTGGCAGCGCTTGCCCGCGCTCTCTCTTCGACAGCTACAGTATTTTGTCACTCTGGCGCAGCTGCGTCATTTTACTGATACCGCCAGCAAACTGGCTATCAGCCAGCCGGCGCTCAGCAGTGCGTTGCGGCAAATCGAGACGGTGCTTGGGGGCAAACTGGTTAACCGGACCGCCTCGGCCGTGACGTTGACGGAGCTTGGCAATGCCATCCTGCCGCACGCGCAGCGGGTGCTCAGCGTGGCGCAGCTTGCGTTTGACGACATGCAGCACATTGTTCAGGCGGGCGGAGAAGGTACGGTGCGTATCGGGCTGATCCCTTCCGTGAGTTCGCTGCTGTTCCCCTTGTTGCCCCGAACGCTCGCGCAGGCTTTTCCCCGCCTCAGGGTGGAATTTCACGATCAAACCAACGATGCGCTGGTGGCCCAGCTGCTGAAAGGGCAGATTGATTTCGGCATTGGTGCGCTCGATAACTCGGTTCCCGACCAGCTGAACGTGTTTCCCTTACAGGATGACCCGTTTGTCGCGGTCATTCACAGCGACGATCCGCTGGCCGCGTCGGCGCACCTGCCCTGGAAGCAACTGGCAGGGCGGGATATCGCCGTGTTCTCAAAAGGTAATATTCAGCGTCTGGTTGCGGCGCTCGCGGAAAGCCACCGTTTGTCGTTGCCGACACGCTATCAGGTGGACTACATCGAAACTTTGTATGGTCTGGTGCGCTCGAAACTCGCCGTGGCGATTTTACCGCAGCTCTATACCACGCACCTCCAGGACCCGCAGCTCAGGGTGGTACATCTTCAACAACCGGCCCTGGCCCGCACGGTGGCGTTAATGCGCGCCCCGCAGCCGCTTCCTCCGCTTATCGAATCCTGCTTTACGCTGATGGCCGACACGTTGCGAACGAAATGACCCGACACTTCTTTACAGCGTGATGGCGCATTGCTCGCTAAGATGACCGTCGATTCATCAAGAGGTCACAATGGAAAACCGCAAATTCAGTCGACTGCGCCGCTGGGCGCGGGAAGGAATCATCTTCTTTCTGCTCGCGCTGGCCGTAATGTGGGGCGTGGATCAATACCGCAAGCCCACACTCCCCGCCAGCTTTAGCGCTGCACCGATGCACAGCATCGACGGAAAGAGCCACGATATAACGGCACTCAGCCAGGAACGCCCGCTGCTGATATACGTATGGGCAACCTGGTGCAGCATCTGCCGGTTTACGACGCCCTCGGTCAATACGCTGGCAGAACAGGGTGGCAACGTCGTGAGTATCGCCATGCGTTCCGGCGACGATGCAAAGCTGGCGCGCTGGGTCGACAAGAAACACCTGGTCATGCCGGTGGTTAACGATGCCAACGGTGCGCTGTCGCAGGCGTGGCAGGTGAGCGTAACACCGACGCTGGTGATCGTGTCGAAGGGGAAAGTGGTCAGTACTACTACGGGGTGGACAAGTTACTGGGGAATGAAGCTCAGACTGTGGTGGGCAGGGCTGTAAAGAGAGCCCCTCTTCCGGCGGAAGAGGGGCTGGATATTACTTCGCCAGAACTTCCTGTGCGGTACGCTCAACCAGCGACAGCAGGACTTTAATGTCCTCCAGGGTCACGGTTGGGTTCAGCAGAGTCAGCTTCAGGCAGGTGACGCCGTTATGCTCGGTCACGCCGACGTTAGCACGGCCGGATTCCAGCAGCGCATCACCAATTTTCTGGTTCAGCAGGGCGATACCCGCGTTGTCCATCTGTACCTGTCCACGGAAGCGGAACAGTACGCTTGCCAGCTGCGGCTGCATAACCAGTTCCAGAGCAGGCTGCTCTTTCACGTAAGCCGCAACCTGCTGTGCCAGCGTAACACCGTGATCGATGATCGCCGCGTATTGTTCCTGACCCAGCGCTTCCAGGCTCATCCACAGCTTCAGCGCGTCGAAACGACGGGTCGTCTGCAGAGATTTGGACACCAGGTTAGGCACGCCAGCTTCTTCATCGAACTCAGAGTTCAGATAGGCCGCCTGATAGCGCATCAGCTCATAGTGGCGCGCTTCTTTGAGCAGGAACGCACCGCAGCTGATGGTCTGGAAGAACTGCTTGTGGAAGTCCAGAGTAACGGAATCCACCAGCTCGATACCGTCCAGATAGTGACGATACTGCTCGGACATCAGCAGCGCGCCGCCCCAGGCCGCATCAACGTGTACCCAGATATTCTGTTTCGCCGCCAGTTCAGCAATGGCACGCAGCGGATCGATTGCACCTGCATCGGTAGTACCGGCAGTAGCAACAATCGCCAGGATCTGCTCGCCATTAGCATTGCACTGCTCAATTTTCGCTGCCAGATCGTTGAGATCCATGCGCGAGAATTCATCCGTTTTCACCTGCACGACGGACTGGTAGCCCAGACCCATCAGCGCCATGTTCTTCTGCACGGAGAAGTGTGCGTTTTCAGAGCACAGCACGCGGATTTTACGCAGATCGCCAACCAGGCCGTCCTGCTGAACGGAATGACCCTGACGCGCGAAGAACGCATCACGGGCCAGCATCAGACCCATCAGGTTGCTCTGCGTGCCGCCGCTGGTGAACACACCGGCGTCGCCAGCCTGATAACCCACGCGGGTACGCAGCCATTCGATCAGCTTGATCTCAATGATGGTTGCGGACGGGCTTTGATCCCAGGAGTCCATGCTCTGGTTAGTGGCGTTAATCAGTACTTCCGCCGCCTGGCTAACCACCAGGCTTGGGCAGTGCAGGTGCGCCACACACTGCGGGTGATGAACGGACAGGCTGTCTTTCAGGAAGAACTCCACGGCGCGTTCAATCGCCGCTTCGTTGCCCAGCCCTTTCGGGTTGAAATCCAGCTTAATACGGTCGCGCAGTTCCGCGACCGTTTTGCCCTGATACATCTCAGGCTGTTTCAGCCACTGCATCACAGCCTGAGTGCTTTGTTCAATCGCCTGCTGGTAAGCTTCAATGCTCTGCGCAGAGGAGAACAAAATTGGGTTTGAATCTGACATCGTGTTCAACAACTCCGGTTACGCCGGGCGAACGCCCGCAGCAAGCAGCGCCTGCTCGAATTTATCCAGGAAGACTTTCAGCTCATCATCGCTGATCAGCAGGGAAGGCAGCAGACGCAGAACAATACCGTTGCGACCACCGCGCTCCAGAATCAGGCCGGCTTCGAAGCACTTCTTCTGAATCAGTGCAGACAGCTCGCCATCACCCGGGTAGCAACCCATGTGGTCTGCCGCTTCGTGTGGCTTAACGATCTCAATCCCGATCATCATGCCCAGGCCGCGAACGTGACCGATAACCGGATAGCGTTTCGCCATCTCGTTCAGCTGGCCTTTCAGCCATTCGCCCTGTGCGGCCACTTTGCCCGCGATGTTCTGGTCTTTCAGGATTTTCAGCGTTGTCAGACCGGTTGCCATTGCCAGCTGGTTGCCGCGGAAGGTACCGGTGTGGTGGCCCGGTGCCCACGCATCGAACTGTTTTTTGATGCCGAGTACCGCCAGTGGCAGACCGCCGCCAACCGCTTTAGACATCACGATGATGTCTGGCTCAATGCCCGCATGTTCGAAGGCGAAGAATTTACCGGTACGGGCAAAGCCAGCCTGAACTTCGTCGAGGATCAGCAGAATGCCGTGTTCCTGAGTCACTTTACGGATGCGCTGCAGCCACTCAACCGGAGCCGGGTTCACGCCGCCTTCACCCTGAACGGCTTCAAGGATCACTGCCGCAGGTTTACGCACGCCGCTTTCAACGTCGTTGATCAGGTTTTCGAAATAGTAGGTCAGCGCTTTCACACCCGCCTCACCGCCGATACCCAGTGGGCAACGGTACTGGTGTGGGTAAGGCATAAACTGCACTTCTGGCATCATACCGTTAACCGCTTCTTTCGGAGACAGGTTGCCGGTAACGGCCAGTGCGCCGTGAGTCATACCGTGGTAACCACCAGAGAAGCTGATGATACCGCTACGACCGGTCACTTTTTTCGCCAGTTTCAGCGCCGCTTCAACGGCATCAGCACCGGATGGACCGGTGAACTGCAGGCAGTACTCTTTGCCCTGACCAGGCAGCAGAGAGAGCAGATATTCTGAGAACGCGTCTTTCAGAGGCGTAGTCAGATCCAGAGTATGTAACGGCAAGCCGCTGGTAATGACATTTTGGATGCTTTTCAGCACATCAGGATGGTTATGTCCAAGCGCAAGGGTGCCTGCGCCTGCTAAACAGTCAAGGTATTCTTTATTGTCTGCATCGGTGATCCACACGCCTTCTGCTTTAGTGATTGCTAAAGGCAGTTTGCGCGGATAACTCCTGACGTTAGATTCAAACTCGGCCTGACGGGCCAGATAGGTTTCGTTGCTTTTGTGGGCATCTACGGTGTCAATACGGACTTTATCCGTCATCATATCACTCCTACAACCGCCGCTTCGTTATGAGCAACGATTGAATAAAAAGTTAAAAAACAGATGGGGGCCTGAAAAAAACGCCGCCAATATAGAGCCTTTTGTCACGAGGCTCAATGGTTAATTTGTTTACTGTTTTATGACATGCGGTACGGGGGAGGGAATATCCTCATTTTAAGAATAAAAATTGCGCTTTATGCCAAACAAAAACAGCCAGTTACGCGTATTTTGTCAGGACTGTAAAAAGAGAGGAAAGTGTGTGACAAATCGTGCCATTGAGGGACGTTAAGGGGGGCAGATAGCCCCTTTAAGCGCATTATCTCGACATTACCTGCAAAATACCGGGGTCACGACAGGTTGTTTTTATTCCCGGACATAGCGGTTACAGGCTTCTCATTACATCTGATTGGTATAACAAAATCATGAAAGCGAGAAATCAACAGGCCTTGCATCACTGGTACTCTTCCCCTAATCTGCCAAATGTAAGTGAATTCTTACCAATGACTCGGGGTGCCCTTCTTAAATGAAGGCTGAGAAATACCCGTATTACCTGATCTGGATAATGCCAGCGTAGGGAAGTCAGATGCCTTTCCGGTCATCGCTTCTTCACGCACGGCAGGAGCGATACCATGCAGCCTGGCCTGCTCGATTTACACGTTTTACATCAGTTTCGAACCCGTTTCCCACTTACCCACTGTATGACCAACGATGTGGTACAGACCTTTACGGCCAATGTGTTACTGGCGCTTGGCGCTTCCCCGGCTATGGTGATTGAAGCCGAAGAGGCTGAGCAGTTTTCCGCGCTCGCAGATGCCCTGCTGATTAACGTCGGGACGCTGACGGCGCCGCGCGCCCAGTCGATGCGCCGGGCGATTGAGAGTGCAGTGGCAGCAGGGAAACCCTGGACGCTTGACCCGGTTGCCGTAGGGGCGCTGACGTTCCGCACCCGTTTTTGCCACCAAATCCTCGCCCTGAAACCGGCGGCCATTCGCGGCAATGCCTCGGAAATTCTCGCCCTTGCCGGGATGAGTGCGGGCGGGCGCGGCGTCGATACCGCCGACACGGCGGCAACTGCGCTGCCTGCCGCGCAGGCGCTGGCTCGCCAGACGAATGCCATTGTGGTGGTCACCGGTGAACGGGATTACGTCACCGACGGGCAGCGCACCCGCACGGTCGTGGGCGGTGACCCGATAATGACCCGCGTGGTGGGAACGGGATGCGCGCTCTCGGCAGTCGTGGCGGCGAGCTGCTCGCTTCCCGGTGACCGGCTGGATAACATCGCCGCCGCTTGCGGATGGATGAAACGTGCCGGATCGGCAGCCGTCGCCCGGTCCGGTGGTCCCGGCAGTTTTGCCAGCGCGTTCCTCGACGCGCTCTACACTCTGGAGGAACGGGCATGAAACGGATTAACGCCCTTACCATTGCCGGTACCGACCCAAGCGGCGGCGCGGGCATTCAGGCTGATTTGAAAACATTCTCCGCACTCGGCGCATACGGCTGCTCGGTGATTACTGCGCTGGTGGCGCAAAATACGCGTGGCGTGCAGTCGGTTTACCGCATTGAGCCGGACTTTGTCGCCGCACAGCTGGATTCGGTTTTCAGCGATGTGCGAATCGACACCACCAAGATTGGGATGCTGGCCGAGACCGACATTGTTGAAGCGGTGGCAGAACGGCTTAAACGTTACCAGGTACAAAACGTGGTGCTGGATACCGTGATGCTGGCAAAAAGCGGTGACCCGCTGCTGTCCGCCTCCGCCGTAGAGACGCTGCGAAATAAGCTGCTGCCGCAGGTGGCGCTTATCACGCCTAATCTGCCTGAAGCCGCTGCGCTGCTAGATGCGCCGCACGCGCAGAATGAGCGCGAAATGAAAGAGCAGGGGAATGCGCTCCTGGCGATGGGCTGCGGCGCCGTGCTGATGAAAGGTGGTCATCTTGATGATGAAGAAAGCCCTGACTGGTTGTTTACCCACGACGGTGCGCTGCGTTTCACGGCGCCGCGGGTACAGACCAAAAACACCCACGGGACCGGCTGCACGCTCTCTGCCGCGCTGGCGGCTTTGCGCCCCCGTCGTGACAACTGGGGGGATACGGTCCGCGACGCTAAAATCTGGCTCTCCGAAGCGCTGGCAAAAGCCGATACTCTCGAGGTTGGTCACGGTATTGGTCCGGTACACCATTTTCATGCCTGGTGGTAAGCCGTATACTGGCAACACACACCAGGCCTGAGAAAAACAGAGATGGAACAAGCGCATACCCGGTTAATCGACCAACTGAATGAACGCATTGCCGCCCCGGACAACACGCCGCTGTATCTGAAATTTGCCGAAACGGTAAAAAACGCGGTACGCAACGGGGTGCTGGAGCATGGGAATATACTGCCCGGCGAGCGCGATCTCAGTCAGTTAACCGGCGTGTCGCGCATTACCGTGCGCAAAGCGATGCAGGCTCTGGAAGCCGAGGGCGTAGTGACGCGTGCCCGCGGCTATGGGACGCAAATCAATAACATCTTTGAATACTCGCTCAAGGAAGCGCGCGGTTTTTCTCAGCAGGTGGTGCTGCGCGGCAAAAAGCCCAACACGCTGTGGGTGAATAAACGGGTGGTGAAATGCCCGGAAGAGGTGGCCAGCCAGCTGTCAGTACCGCCAGAGAGCGAGGTCTTTTTGCTTAAGCGCATCCGCTATGTGGATGATGACGCCGTATCGATTGAGGAGTCCTGGGTGCCGGTAGGGTTGATTCACGATCCGGATGCAATTGGGATTTCCCTGTATGACTACTTCCGTAGCCAGAATATCTTCCCGCAGCGTACCCGTTCACGCGTCAGTGCCCGCATGCCGGACAGCGAGTTTCAGACGCATATCCGCATGGATGACAAAATCCCGGTGCTGGTGATCAAGCAGGTTGCACTTGATCAGCAGAACCGGCCCATTGAGTTCAGCATCAGCTACTGCCGTAGCGATTTATACGTCTTTGTGTGCGAGGAGTAACGCCTCGCGCCCTGGCGCGCAGTCGCCGCCGCGGTGGCTAACGACCCAGGCTGCCACTGCATTGCCAAGCGTAACGGCATCAGCCAGCGACCATCCTGCCGCCAGCCCGGCAAGCGTGCCACCGGCGTGGCTGTCGCCCGCACCGATCGTGTCGACGACGGTTGCGGGAAACGCCGGAACGTAGCCCGATTTATCACCCTCATACCAGGCGGCACCGTCTTTATCGTGGCGAATAATCAGCGCAGAACCAAAACGCTGTAGCCACTGCGGGCCGAGTGTTTCAGCTTCCATGCCAAATCGTCCCGCTGCCATCTCGGCTTCCTGGCGATTAAGCGATACCATCGGCTTACAGGCCATGATCCGCGCCATCAGCGCATCAGGAATATCGGCAATGCGCGGCCCAAAGTCGATAAACGCGGTAATGTTTTCCAGGCCTTCCAGCCAGGCCGTCAGACGCTCTCCGCACGGTGACGCCAGCTGATAGCCTGAGAGGTAGACCAGGCTTTCAGACGGCACGTGCAGCGCATCCAGCCAGCGCTGTTGCCACTGGTTCTCCACGCCGCTAAACGACATAAAGGTCCGCTCACCGTCCGGTTCGACCAGCGCCAGACACCAGCCGTTGTCGCCCGTTTCTACTTCGATGACGCTGTGCAGATCCTGTTTGGCCATGGCGTTACGGATGATGTCTGCCCACACTCCGTGACCGACAGGGAGCGCGTTTTGCGCGGCGATCCCGAGCCGTTTCAGCGCAATAGCAATATTCAGCGCACAGCCGCCGATATTGACACCCTGTTGTTTAAGTTCGATATCACACCCGCGCCAGGGCAGGGCATAGGCGTCGGCGATCACGTCGATGACCGCGGCACCCAACACCGTGACCGGGCGAGTGGCGTGCAGTGTTTCAAGGCGTGCAGCAAAAGCACTCATACGCCCTCCCTTTGCTCCCGGAAGTGCAGCAGTTTTTCACAGTAGTGGTTAAAGTCGAGGCGGTTTACGGCGTCGAGTTCCTCCTTGTACGCCGGGTCAATCGCCTGTACGCCGTGAAGCGCACCGCAGATTGCCGTCGCCATCGCGCCGATGGTGTCCGTATCACCGCCGAGGTTGGCGCACAAAATGGCGCAGCGGTTCGGGTCGGTGCCTGCCAGTTCGACCATCGCAATCGCCGCTGGAACCGACTCAAGCGTGCTGGTGCCCGCGCCAATAAGCTGGTAAACCTGCTCGCTGGCGGAATCGATGCCGTTGGCTTCACGCACGGTCTTAAGGGCGAGCTCAATCCGTGCCGCCAGCGATGCGCTGAAGGTGGTTGTTTTCGCTTCTTGTGCGTAGCGGGCAATGCCTGGTAGGGCATCGGCGATGTTCTGCCAGCGTTCACCGTCAATGGCACGCGACACTGCCCAGGCTATCACCACCGCGCCGGCAATCGCGAGGTCGGATTTATGGGTCGGGCTGGAGGCCAGCGCCACCTCTGCGACAAAGTGCTCCAGACGCGTGGCCGGCAGCAGGCAGCCCAGCGGAGAGGCGCGCATCGCCGCACCGTTGGTGACGCCGTTGTTTTCCAGTTCACTGACCGGCTTGCCGTCACGAATGGCGTTAAGCGCAATCTTCGATGTCGGACCTAACACATTCTTGTTAAACGCATCGAACGACTCCGCCCAGTGCAGAATATGTTTGCCGATAACATCCGCGTTGATCTGCCCGTCGCATTCGATAATCGCATCCGCCAGGCATAACGCCATTGACGTATCGTCGGTGAATTCTGCCTGCTTAAAATAGCAGGCGGCGTTATTTTCAGCCGGTCCGGGTAAAAAACGGTCGATCCAGCCGAAGTGCGCTTTGACGCGCTTTCTCGGCCAAAGCTCCGACGGCATGCCCATCGCATCCCCTAACGCTTGCCCGTAAAGGGCACCGAGAACACGTTCTTGTTTCATTTTACTTCCCCTCGTGTCAGCGCGGTATCGCCTTCAACCACCTCAATTGCGGTGATCTCTTTGTCCGATTCGCGGAAAAACAGCATAAACAGCACGGCGATCACGGCAATCATGATCCCTCCGAATGCCCACATTCCGGCCCAGTTGAAGGTCAACCCATTCACCGGCTCTTTGTATGCGAACATTTTTTCCATCATCACGCCGCCCAGGCGGTAACCTAACAGGCTACCAAACCCCTGACAGCACAGCGTAATCAGGCCTTGTGCGGCGGTGCGCATATGCACCGGCGCTTTTTTATCCACGTAGATATACGCGGTCACATAGTAGAAGTCGTAACTCACGCCATGCAGCAAAATGCCGAGGAACAGCAGGGCATAGGTGAAGTACTGGTCGGCACCACCGTAAACAAAGAAGCCATAGCGGATGGCGGCGGTGAGCAGGCCCAGCAGCAAGACCTTCTTAATACCAAAGCGTTTGGTGAAGAACGGCAGCGCCAGCATAAAGAAGATTTCGGAGAACTGGCCGAGCGTCATCCAGCCGGTGGCGTTTTTCATCCCCACTTCGGTGAGATAGCCGTTAGCAAAGATGTAATAGAAGGCCAGCGGCATCGCGAACAGGAATGAGCAGAAGAAGAACACCAGGAAGTTTTTATCGCGCAGCAGGATCAGCGCATCCAGCCCCAGCATGACTTTGAAATCCATCTTGCCGGTACTCTTCGGCGGGGTGTTCGGCAGGAACAGCGCAAAGACACCGAGCAGGGCGGAGCTGCCCGCCGTCATCAGCAGCGGAATATTGGTATCGGAAATGTCGTTATAGCCCATCATCTGCGGCAGAAAACCGCACGCCAGTCCCGAGGCGATCCAGCCAAGGGTGCCCATCACGCGGATACGCGGGAAATCAGCCTCCACATCATCCACATTGGCGAAGGCAATACTGTTGGTCAGCGCAATGGTCGGCATATAGGTCAGGGAGTAAATCAGCAGCAGCGGGAAAAAGGTACTGAACTGGGTTTGCTGTGCGGCGAAGTACATCACGATGGCACCGGCGAACATCAGTACGGCCAGTACTTTCTGCGCAGCGAAAAAGCGGTCGGTCAGTGAACCCACCAGAATGGGGGAGAGGATCGCGGCAATCGCGGTACAGGCATAAGACCAGCCAATTTCCCCGGCGGTAAAACCGCTTTTGCTCAGCCACAACCACAGCGGTACAAACCACGCGCCCCAGATAAACCATTCAACAAACATCATGAATGACAGTTGGACTTTCGTTTTCATTGTTTAATCCTGCATGTCAGAGAGGGTACGCCTTTAACATACCACTTAATAATACCTTTTAAATACCTTTGCGGTGATTGTTTGATCAATGTAACAGTTTTGTTGTACACGAATCGAGCCAGCAGATTGTGCTGAAAAAAAATGCAAATGGTGGAAAATCTGTTAAGTCGGTACCAGGCTTAGTCTGCCCATAACGCTATGGGTCTGGATAAACACTCACCGACATCACGTCGGGCTTACGGGAGCATCACATGACTGATATTGCGCAGTTGCTTGGCAAAGACGCCGACAGCCTTTTACAGCATCGTTGTATGACCATTCCAGCCGACCAGCTTTATCTGCCTGGCCACGATTACGTCGACCGCGTGATGGTTGATAACAACCGTCCGCCTGCGGTACTGCGAAATATGCAGACCCTCTATAATACCGGCCGACTGGGGGGAACCGGGTATCTTTCTATTCTGCCGGTTGACCAGGGCGTTGAGCACTCCGCGGGCGCCTCCTTTGCGGCGAACCCGTTGTATTTCGATCCGAAGAACATCGTCGAACTGGCGATAGAAGCAGGCTGTAACTGCGTGGCGTCCACCTATGGCGTACTGGCCTCCGTATCGCGTCGCTATGCCCACCGCATTCCATTCCTCGTCAAACTGAATCACAACGAAACCCTGAGTTACCCGACCGAATACGATCAGACGCTTTACGCCAGCGTAGAGCAGGCGTTCAATATGGGTGCGGTCGCGGTCGGGGCGACGATCTACTTTGGTTCTGAGCAGTCACGTCGCCAGATTGAAGAAATTTCTGCTGCCTTCGAACGCGCGCATGAGCTGGGTATGGTCACCGTTCTGTGGGCGTATCTGCGTAACTCCGCATTTAAGAAAGACGGAGTGGACTACCACGTTTCTGCCGACCTGACCGGCCAGGCGAACCATCTGGCGGCGACCATTGGCGCGGATATTGTGAAGCAGAAGATGGCGGAAAATAACGGCGGTTATAAAGCGGTAAACTTCGGTTACACCGATGACCGGGTCTACAGCAAACTGACCAGCGAAAACCCTATCGACCTGGTGCGTTATCAGCTGGCGAACTGCTATATGGGACGTGCCGGGTTAATTAACTCCGGTGGTGCGGCGGGTGGCGACACCGATCTCTCCGATGCGGTGCGCACGGCGGTTATCAATAAGCGCGCGGGCGGTATGGGGCTGATCCTGGGCCGTAAGGCGTTTAAAAAATCGATGGCTGACGGCGTGAAGCTGATCAATGCCGTGCAGGATGTGTACCTGGACAGCAAAGTGACTATCGCTTAAGACTTTTTGTAAAACGCTGGCCGGGTCAGGCGTTACCGCCGCCCGGCCACACTGTCAACGCAGAAGCTGGCAGTCCGGTGGCAGCCGGCACTGTAGCGCGCCCGGTAACACCTCAATGCGGAACTGCTTCCCGCTCAGCGGCTCTCCGTCAAGATTAAACGTCATGCCGTGTGGGGCATTCACTTCAAACCACGCGGATTTACCGGCAATAATATTCGGGCTCTCCTCTGGCTGGGTCAGGGTGGTAAACAGCGCAGGCAGCAGGCCATCACCCGTGAAAATACGCAGCTGTAACTGACCATCATTGATCAGCGCCTCCGGGCATAACTGCTGTCCGCCACCGGCCTGACGGCCATTGCCGATACCAATCACCAGCGCATCACCCTGCCACTGAAAGTTCTCGCCGTGAATCTCACAGCGGTCCGGCTTCAGGGTATCCATACGCATCAGGCCATGGATCAGATACGAGACGCCGCCCAGCGCTGCCTTCAGCTTTTCAGGGGTTTCGCTGGTAATGCGCGTCCCGAATCCACCGGTCGCCATATTAATAAAACAGGTTTTTTCATTCACCTGAGCAATATCCACGGCGGTGGCTTTGCCGAGGATAGCCAGCTGCAGGGCTTTTCCCAGTTCTTCGGGGATGCCGGCGCTGGTGGCGAAATCGTTGGCCGTACCGAGCGGCAAAATGCCCATCACCGGGCGGTCGGTTGCAGGAAGATCTATCAGAGCGCCAGCAATTTCATTAATGGTGCCATCGCCCCCGCCAGAAATAATGGTTTCGACCCCGAGCTTCAGGCCTTCGTCGATATAGCGTGCCGCATCACCTTTTTCCCACGTCACTCGTACGTGTATACGCGCACCGTCTTCACGCAAATCCATCACTGCCTGGCGCAACAAATCGTTGCCCGCACTTTTGCCATTGAGAATCAATAAACTGTCTGGATAGATTGCCATCCGCGCTGCTCCCTTTTTTAGCGTTAGTAAGAGTGTATAGCAGGGAGGAAGAAAGCGGGTAAGAACAGGATGAAAGGGAAAAAATAAGCCCGCGTAAGGGAGATTACGCAGGCTAAGGAGGTGGTTCCTGGTACAGCTAGCATTTATGGGTTATGTTTTTCAGCGGGGGGATAATACCCGTATTGAACGAAGCGGTATGTGATCCGATTCTAAGAATTATCCCAGCGCGAAAAAATTTCCCTGCTTGACTATTTACTGTGCGGGTTACGGGTACTTTCACCGTTGAAATTACGCATCAGCAGCGCAAACTCCAGCTCCACTTCTTCGGGTACCGGCAGCCAGACGGTATGGCCGTTGCCTGGCGCCACGTCAATTGCTTCGCCTTTACCGTTTTCCAGATGTTCCAGGGTGAAGTTCATGTTGCCCTGCGGGGTCATCAACTCCAGGCTGTCGCCTTTGGTGAATTTGTTCTTCACCGCCACGGCGGCCAGCGCACCTTTGCGCTCACCGGTAAAATCACCGACAAACTGCTGGCGCTCGGAAACGGAATAGCCATGTTCGTAGTTCTGGTAATCGTCATGGGTGTGACGACGCAGGAAGCCTTCGGTATAACCGCGATGCGCCAGGCCTTCCAGGGTTTCCAGCAGGCTGGTATCGAACGGCTTGCCGGCAGCGGCATCGTCGATGGCTTTACGGTACACCTGAGCAGTACGCGCGCAGTAGTAGTAGGACTTGGTACGGCCTTCAATTTTCAGGGAATGCACGCCCATCTGCGTCAGACGCTCAACGTGCGCAATCGCACGCAGGTCTTTGGAGTTCATGATGTAAGTGCCATGCTCGTCTTCAAAGGCGGTCATGTACTCACCCGGACGTTTGGCCTCTTCAATCATGAACACGCTGTCAGTTGGCGCGCCGATGCCTAAGGTTGGCTCCACGTTGGTCACCGGGATCGGCTCATGTTTGTGGACGATATTGCCGATGTCGTCTTCTTTGCCTTCCTGAACGTTATATTCCCAGCGGCAGGCGTTGGTGCAGGTACCCTGGTTCGGGTCACGCTTGTTGATGTATCCCGAGAGCAGGCAACGACCGGAGTAGGCCATGCACAGCGCGCCGTGAACGAAGATTTCGATTTCCATATCCGGCACCTGCGTGCGGATTTCTTCAATCTCTTCCAGCGAAAGTTCACGAGACAGAATGACGCGGGTCAACCCCATCTGTTTCCAGAATTTCACCGTTGCCCAGTTAACGGCGTTGGCCTGAACGGAGAGGTGAATATCCATCTCCGGGAAGTTCTCCCGAACCAGCATGATTAAACCCGGGTCCGACATGATCAGCGCGTCCGGTCCCATATCAACCACCGGCTTCAGATCGCGGATGAACGTTTTCAACTTGGCGTTATGCGGCGCAATGTTGACCACCACGTAGAATTTTTTGCCCAGGGCATGTGCTTCGTTAATGCCGAGCTGCAGGTTCTCGTGGTTGAATTCATTGTTACGCACGCGCAGCGAGTAGCGCGGCTGGCCAGCATAGACGGCGTCAGCGCCATAGGCGAAAGCGTAACGCATATTTTGCAGCGTTCCCGCCGGGGAAAGGAGTTCCGGTTTAAACATGTTTGTTCTCGTTCTGATGACAGGTCAGATCCGCATGCACCAGGTGCAGCGGTAAGGGGAGATCCCCCACTTTAAGGGCGGGCATTGTAGCGCTGAGGGACAGGGAGGTAAAGCGCCGGGTCGTACCATCGCTAACCCGGCCGGATGCGTGTCGTCAGGTATTGTCTTTTACCGTCTGGCTTGAACCGTTAGTTTTGACCGACGCGATGCCTTTATCTCGCGACTGTTCCGAGGCATACATCTGGCTGCTGCCAATAACCTGATGATTCCCAGCCTTCAGATTGAAGTGGAATTTACCGTTGGTGGCCACTTTCTTCTCATAACGTTCATCAGAAGGGCTATTGGTGCGAACGGAGGCGATACCGTTTTCGGCGGAATTTTTGGTGGTGTAAAGCTCACTGGTCAGGATCGTTTCTCCGTTTCCTGCTTTGAGAACAAACCTGAACTGCCCATCACTGCTTTTGTTTAACTCGAACCAACCAGACATAGGAACTCCTTGAACGAAGTGGAATTATCTGCACCAGTTATCAATAAGCGAACCGGTAATGTGAGTATGGTTGATTCTTCGTTGCTTTCCAGAATTGAAAAACCCGCCAGCAGGCGGGTTCGGTAAGCTAAATGCTCAGGCTATCCTGCAGGCATCGGCTTCCCATCGGTATCCCACGCCATACACCGCGCGGATAAATGACTGCTCCGCATCGAGCGCTTCCAGCTTGCGGCGCAGGTTCTTAATATGGCTGTCGATGGTACGGTCAGTCACGACGCGGTAATCATCATACAGACGGTTCAGCAGTTGCTCGCGGGAGAAGACCTTCCCCGGCTCGTGGGAGAGGGTTTTCAACAGGCGGAATTCGGCGGGGGTGAGATCCAGCAGCTTGCCGCGCCAGCTCGCCTGGAAGCGGCTTTCATCGACGATAAGTGGGCTTTCCGCGTCCAGTACCTGCAGTTCACGATGGGGCTTACAGCGGCGCAGAATGGTTTTTACGCGCGCGACCACTTCACGTGGGCTGTATGGCTTGCAGATGTAATCATCCGCGCCAATTTCGAGGCCCAGCAGGCGGTCGATCTCTTCGATTTTCGCCGTCACCATCACCACCGGCACGTCTGAGAAGCGACGAATTTCCCGGCACAGGGTCAGGCCATCGGTTCCGGGGAGCATCAGATCCAGCAGGATCAGGTCCGGCGGCGTCTGGCGCACATAAGGCAGCACCTGATCGCCATGGCTGATAAGCGTGGGGGCATAGCTTGCCGCGCGTAAATAGTCGATCAGTAACTGCCCGAGCTTCGGCTCGTCTTCGACAATCAAAATGCGTGGCGTGTTTTCGTCAATCGGTAACTCGGTCATGCTTCTCTCGATAAATCCCGTTCCAGAGGTAACTCTACTGTAATGCTTACCCCGCCAAAAGGCGAATGGGCGGCGCGGATCGTGCCATTATGGGCCTCGACGATGTTTACGCAAATCGCCAGTCCCAGACCGGACCCGCCGCTGGCGCGATTGCGGGAGCCTTCGGTGCGATAAAATCGCTCAAACAGTTTTTCCAGCTGTGCATCCTGCACGCCGGGAGCGGAATCCGCAAAGGTCAGGGCAAAATGTCCGTTTTCTTGTTTGCCGGAAATATGCAGGCCACCGCCGCTGTCGGTGTAGCGCAGGCTATTTTCCAGCAGATTGTTGAACAGCTGCATCAGGCGGTCTTTGTCGCCAAACACCACGGCGCTGTCAGGCAGTGAGAGATCGATTTTCAGGTTGCGGCTGGCGAAACGCTCGCGGAAGGCACCGCTTACCACCTCCAGCACGTTTATCACATCGACGGGCGCTTTCTGATAGGCCAGCGCGCCTTCGTCTGACATGGAGAGCTGGTGGAGATCATCGACCAGTTTGGTCAGCGTGCCCACTTCCGCCTGCAGCGAGGCCACCGATTCGGGAGTGAACTGACGCACGCCGTCCTGGATAGCTTCCAGTTCGCCGCGCAGCACCGCCAGCGGCGTGCGGAGTTCATGGGAAATATCGGCCATAAAATCGCGTCGCATCTGCTGGTTTTTTTCCAGGGTGCTGGCGAGCTGGTTAAAGTCCTGCGCCAGCTTGCCGAGTTCGTCCTGGCTACGGGTATCGACGCGGGTGGAGAAATCCCCGGCGGCCAGCTTATGCGTCCCTTCCACCAGCCGTTTAACCGGCGCGAGCAGGCCACGGGCCAGCGGGAAGGTCGCGAGCGCGGCCAGCAGGGTGGAGAGCGCGACAATCAACCAGCTGGTGCGGCGCTGCTGGCGATCAAAGTTGATATCGGTGTTACGCGTCAGGCGTTCAACCGGCGAGGCGATCACCCAGCCGACGGTGGCGTTATTCACTGTGATCGCCCGCTTTGTGCCATCTGGCGGAATGGGCGCGCGCGGGCCAACCAGTACGCGCATATCCTGGTCTATCACCCAGAACTGGGTGCGCCAGCCGTGCGGCGGCATCCCGGGGCCCGGGCGATCGTCACCGGTATCATGCTCAAGCGAGCGCAGGATCTGGAATACGAAGCGGTCGTTATTGCGCAGAAAACGCCAGTTACCGTGCAGGGCATACTGATCGCTCAGCGCATCGCTCAGCCCCTGTAAACGCTGTTCATTTCCATGCTTGATGTAATCAATAAAACCCCGTTCGAAACTGACCCGCACGGCCCAGTGCATGGTGACCAGCAGCACGATACAGGTGGCAAATATCGCCACAAAGAGTTTACCGGTAATGCCCGGACGCCAGAATTTCATGGTGCACTCCTTTTGCCGTGTCGGATAACGACGTTCTTACGGGTATCATCCGGCACTCTGGCGAAGATGAACGCGGGCAGGGCGATAATCACCGCCATGCTGAGATAGGTATACAAAAAGACCTGATGGGCGACCGGCGTGTCGACGCTGAGATGATGCTGTCCGTACATGCCGAGCAGTAAACCGGCAAGGGTCACCCCTACGCTCATGGAGAGCTGCATGATCATCGACAGCAGGCTGTTTCCGCTGCTCGCCAGGTCATCCGGGAGTGCTTTTAACGTCAGGGTATTCATTGACGAAAAGCGCACAGAGTTAATTATGCCCTGGCAGAACAGCACCAGCGGCAACGCGTAGTACCAGCCCAGCAGCGCCACGGCCATAAACAGCAGGCTCACCAGGGCTAACCCAAGCGTCGCGGCAACCAGGACGTGGCGATAACCAAAACGGTTAACCACCTGCACCACGATGCGTTTCATTCCCATGCTGCCAAGTACCATCGGGATCATCATCAACCCGGCGTGAAACGGTGAAAATCCCATTCCAATCTGCAAAAAGACCGGCGTCATAAAGGGCAACATGCCGCTGCCGACGCGCCCGGCAAAGCTCCCGAACAGGCCCAGACGATAGGTGGGGTTTTTAAACAGATCGAGCGTGAACAACGCGCTCTCGTTACCTCTGGCATGCCAGAGGTACCACAGGATAGCGGTAATGCCGAGCGCCACCAGAAGGCCAAGCGTCAGGGCGGAAATCCCGAGGCCTTTTTGGCCATCAAGCGCGAGGGTGAGCATCGCCATCCCCGCCGCCAGCAGGATAAAACCCAGGAAATCAAAGCGCCGGGTCTGCATGGTGTAGTTAGGCATCAGCATCAGGGTGGCAATCGCGCCGATGATGCCCACCGGCAGGTTGATTAAGAAGATCCAGTGCCAGGAGGCATACTCCACCAGCACTCCGCCCAGCGCCGGGCCAAGCAGCGGGCCGACCTGGCCGGGCAGGGTGACGAAGGTCATTGCGGCCATGTACTGCTCGCGGGGCACAATCTTCATCACCGTCAGCCGCCCGACAGGCACCATCATCGCCCCGCCAATGCCCTGTAACGCGCGGGCCATCACCAGTTGATCCAGCGTATTCGCCTGGGCGCAAAACAGCGAGCCTGTGGTAAACAGCACGATGGCGGTGAAAAAGATATTCCGCACGCCCACTTTGTCCGCCAGCCAGCCGCTGGCCGGAAGCATAACGGCCACCGTTAATACATAGGAGACAATCACCATATGCATATGCAGCGGACTCTCCCCCAGGCTTTTTGCCATCGAGGGGAGGGCGGTATTGACGATGGTTGTATCCAGCGACTGCATAAAGAAGCCGAAGGCGACAATCCACAGCTGCCAGCGCACGTGACGTGGGAGGTCGGTCATTTATTCGGTTACCGTCGTTCTGTTTTTACGCGAAAAACGCACCCGCAGACGGTCAAAGAACAGATAGACCACCGGCGTGGTGTAGAGCGTCAGCAGCTGGCTCATCACCAGCCCCCCGACAATAGTGATCCCCAGCGGCTGGCGCAATTCTGAACCGTCACCGCCGGAAATCACCAGCGGCAGCGCGCCAAACAGCGCCGCCAGCGTGGTCATCATGATCGGGCGAAAACGCAGCAGACAGGCCTGGAATATGGCCTCTTCTGGCGTCAGGTTGCCATTTCGCTGGGCGTCCAGCGCGAAGTCCACCATCATGATGGCGTTTTTCTTCACGATGCCAATTAACAGCATGATACCAATCAGCGCAATCAGGCTGAAGGGCGCGCCGAACAGCTCCAGCGCCAGCAGCGCCCCGACGCCCGCCGACGGCAGCGTGGAGAGAATGGTCAGCGGATGGACGTAGCTTTCATAAAGCACGCCCAGCACGATATAGACTGTCGCAATGGCCGCCAGAATCAAAATCACCTGCGAATTCATCGTCTCCTGGAACACCTGCGCGGTACCGGCAAAACTGCCGCGTACCGTGGACGGCACGCCAAGCTGGGTCATCGCACGGTTGATCGCATCGCTGGCCTCAGAGAGGGACGAACCGGCTGGCAGGTTAAAGGAGATGGTCGACGCCGCCGAAAGGCCCTGGTGGTTCACCGACAGCGGCGCGTTCGCCGGCTGCCAGCTGGCAAAGTAAGAGAGCGGGATCGCCTTACCGTCGTTATTAATCACAAACATGTTGTCCAGCGCGCTGATGTCCTGGGTGTAACGCGGGTCCACCTCCATCACCACCTTGTATTGGTTCATGGGCTGGTAGATGGTGGAAATCTCACGCTGGCCGAAGGCATTGTTCAGCAGGCTGTTGGCGGCATCGACGTTAATCCCCAGACGTGACATGGTTTCGCGATTGTAGGTCAGCGCCATTTCTGCGCCGTTGTCCTGCTGATCGGAGTTAACGTCCGCCAGCTGTGGCAGGGCGGCCAGCGCCTTGCGGATCTTAGGCTCCCACTCGCGCAGGGCGGCTAAATCATCAGAGAGTAACGTGTACTGATAGCTGGCGTTTGCCTGACGCCCGCCGACGCGGATATCCTGAACGGCCATCAAAAACAGATTAGCGCCCGGCTCTTTGGCGAGCTTCACGCGCAGGCGATCGATAACCTGCTGGGCGGTTTCATTGCGCTGGTCACGCGGCTTCAGGGTGATAAACATCATCCCACTGTTCACCCGCGAACCGCCGGTAAAGCCGGTTACGTTATCTACCGCTTTATCTTCGCGGATGATCTTCATAAAGTCCTGCAGCTTGCCGCGCATGGCCTGAAACGAAATACTCTGGTCTGCCTGGATCCCGCCCATCAGCACCCCGGTGTCCTGCTCCGGGAAGAAGGTTTTCGGGATAGTAATGTACATCCAGACGTTGAGCACGATGGTGCCAATCAGCACCAGGCCGACAATGCGCGTATGCCTCAGCACCCACTTCAGGGACTTGCCATAGCTCTCCTGCATCGCCAGCAGGAAGCGACCAAACCCCTTACGGCGCGGCTGAGAGTGGGGCTTGCTGCGTTTTAACATCCAGCCGCACATCATCGGCGTGAGCGTGAGGGACACAATCAATGAAATACCGATGGCGACCGAGAGCGTGACGGCAAATTCCCGTAACAGCCGGCCAGGCAGGCCGCCCATCAGCAGTAACGGCAGGAACACCGCCACCAGCGACAGGCTCATCGACAGTACCGTAAAGCCCACTTCACGCGTTCCCTGCAGCGCGGCCTGCAACGGTTTCATCCCCGCCTCCAGATGGCGCGAGATGTTCTCCAGCACCACAATGGCGTCATCCACCACGAAGCCGGTGGCAATCGTCAGCGCCATCAGCGACAGGTTGTTAAGGCTAAATCCGCACAGGTACATCGCCGCGAAGGTCCCTATCAGCGAGACAGGCACTGCCACCGCGGGGATCAGCGTGGCCCGGCCTGAACGCAGAAACAGGAAGACCACCAGAATCACCAGCGCAACGGAGATCACAAGCGTCTGCTCCACCTCTTCAAGCGAGGCGCGAATGGTGGGGGAACGATCCTGGGCAATCTGCAGATCGATTGCCGCCGGGATGGTCTGCTGGAGTTCCGGCAATCTCGCGCGGATACCGTTCACCGTCTCAATAATGTTGGCTTCCGGCAGCTTGCGGATCATCAGCAAAATGGCCGGTTTGGCGTTGGTCATCCCGGCGTTACGCACGTCCTGCACCGAGTCGGTGACGCTCGCGACATCGCTCAGGCGCACCGCCGCACCGTTGTTGTAGTGAATGATCAGCGGCTGGTATTCCGCAGCGGTTTTCAGCTCATCGTTAGTCTGGATCTGCCAGCGGTGGCTACTGTTCTCGATGGCCCCCTGCGGTTTGCGCACATTTGCATTGCTGATGGCAGAGCGCACATCGTCCAGGGAAACACCCTGGTTAAACAGCGCCTGCGGGTTTAAGCCCACGCGCACGGCGGGCAGAGAGCTTCCGCCAACGCTGACATCACCCACGCCGTTAATCTGGGCGAGGGTCTGCGCCAGTTGGGTGGAGGCGAAATCGTACAGCTGCCCCTGCGAATAGGTGTCCGAAGTAAGCGTCAGGATCATGATCGGCGCATCGGACGGGTTCGCTTTACGGTATGTCGGACGGCCCGGCATCCCGCTCGGTAGCAGGTTCTGCGCGGCGTTGATCGCCGCCTGCACATCGCGCGCGGCGCCGTTAATATCCCGGTCGAAGCTGAATTCCAGAATGATGCGCGTGCTGCCAAGCGAGCTGCTGGAGGTCATCTCGTTGACCCCGGCAATTCGCCCGAGTGAACGTTCCAGCGGTGTGGCAACCGACGAGGCCATGGTTTCCGGTGATGCACCGGGCAGCGAGGCGCTGACCATGATCACCGGGAAATCCACCTGCGGCAGCGGGGCCACCGGCAGCAGCCGGAAGCCCAGGACGCCGCACAGGGTGATGGCGAGTGAGAGTAAAATCGTCGCCACCGGGCGATAAATGAAGAGGGCGAAAAACTTCATTTACGCCTCCTCTTCACGTTTCGGGAAGCGGCTTTTCGTCCACAGCGCCAGACGGTCAAACAGCAGATAAATGACCGGCGTGGTGAACAGGGTCAGGACCTGGCTAACCAGCAGGCCACCGACCATACCAATCCCCAGCGGACGACGCAGCTCGGCCCCGACGCCGGTACTGAGCATCAGCGGCAGGGCACCTAACAGGGCGGCGAGCGTGGTCATCAGGATCGGGCGAAAACGCAGCAGGCAGGCCTGGAAAATTGCCTCGCGCGGCGACATCCCCTGCTCGCGCTCGGCGGCAAGGGCAAAGTCGATCATCATGATGGCGTTTTTCTTCACGATCCCGATAAGCAGGATGATCCCAATGATGGCAATCACGTCCAGCTCGCTCCCCGCCAGCATCAATGCCAGCAGCGCCCCCACGCCCGCCGTTGGCAGGGTGGAGAGGATGGTAATAGGGTGAATAAAGCTTTCATACAGCACACCGAGCACGATATACATCGCCACCACGGCCGCGACAATCAGCCAGATGGTGTTGCCCAGCGCGGCCTGGAACGCCAGCGTGCTGCCCTGGAACTGGGTCTGAATATCGGACGGGAAGTTCAGCGTCTTCTCTGCGGCCAGAATGGACTCCACCGCTTCGCCCAGCGAATAACCGTCGGGTACGTTAAACGAGATGGTGGTGGACGGGAACTGATCCAGATGGTTAATCGACAGCGGTGTGTAGCGCTCTTCCACCGTCGCGATGGCGCTGAGGGGCACGATGCCCCCGTCTTTGCTGGTCAGACGCACCGAATCGAGCGCGGCCAGGCCGGGCGTGTTTTCCGTGTTGTGTTCCAGCACCACGCGATACTGATTCGCCTGGGTATAGATGGTGGAGATCAGACGCTGACCGAATGCGTTATACAGCGCGTTATCCACGTCGGCCATGGTGATCCCAAGCCGGCTGGCGGTATCGCGGTTAACGTTCACATATGCCGCCAGCCCTTTGTCCTGCCAGTCGCTGCTGACGTCAGAGAGCTGCGGCAGGGCGTTGAGTTTATCCACCAGTTGCGGTACCCAGGTGCTGAGCGCATCAAGGGTGGTGGCCTGCAGCGTGAACTGGTACTGGGTACGGCTCACCTGAGTATCGATGGTTAAATCCTGAATCGGCTGGAGGTACAGCTCAATACCCGGGACGCGCGCCACGGCAGTTTGCAGGCGGTCGATTACCGTCTGCACGCGGTCGTCGCGATCGTCAAGCGGTTTAAGGTTGATCTGCAGGCGGGCACTGTTTAGCGACGGGTTGGTGCCATCGACACCGACATACGAGGTCAGGCTCTCTACTGCCGGATCTTTCATGATGATCTCTGACACCTGCTGCTGACGCTGCGCCATGTTAGCGAAGGAGACCGTCTGCGGTGCCTGAAGCGTGCCCTGGATAATGCCGTTGTCCTGAATCGGGAAGAAGCCTTTCGGGATGAAAATCCACAGCATAACGCTGAGCGCCAGCGTACCAAGCGCCACGCCAAGGGTAGCCCATGGATGGTTAAGCACTTTCGCCAGCACCCGTCCGTAAGCGGCAATAATGCGTTCGAACATCCGCTCAGAGGCGCGCGAGAAGCGGTTTTGCTTGCGCAGGGAGGCGTGGCTCAGCATACGGGCGCACATCATTGGCGTGAGGGTCAGTGACACCACGGCGGAAATCAGAATGGCAACGGCCAGCGTCACGGCAAATTCGCGGAACAAACGCCCGACGATATCGCCCATAAACAGCAGCGGGATCAGTACCGCAATCAGTGAGAAGGTGAGGGAGATAATGGTAAAGCCGATCTCGCCCGCCCCTTTCAGCGCCGCGGCTAACGGTTTTTCACCTTTTTCGATATAGCGCGAGATGTTCTCGATAACAACGATAGCGTCATCGACCACAAAGCCGGTGGCAATGGTAAGGGCCATCAGCGTCAGGTTATTTATCGAAAAATCGAGGAACACCATGACGGCAAATGTTCCCACCAGTGAGAGCGGCACGGCGACGGCAGGAATGAGGGTCGCCGGGACGTTACGCAGGAACAGGTAGATGATCATCACCACCAGCGCAATCGCCAGCATCAGTTCAAACTGGGTGTCAGTCACGGACGCGCGAATATTGGTGGTCCGGTCAGACAGCACTTTCACGCTAACTGACCTGGGCAGGCTTTCAATCAGTTGCGGCAGCATAGTGCGAATGCTGTCTGCGGTTTCAATGATATTGGCACCCGGCTGGCGCTGGACGTTCATCACGATTGCCTGCTGTTTGTTGGCCCAGGCGCCGAGCCAGCTGTTTTCCGCACCTTGCTCAACGGTTGCCACATCGCCCAGGCGCACCGGCGCACCGTTCTGGTACGCGACGATCAGCTGTCGATATTCATCCGCGGACTGCATTTGATCGTTCGCCGAGAGGGTCACGGCCCGGGTTGGGCCATCAAGCGAGCCTTTCGCCGAGTTGACGTTGGCATTACTGATGGCGCTGCGGATAGTTTCGCTGGTAAGGCCCAGCGCGGCAATGGCCTGGGCATTGAGCTTCACGCGCACCGCCGGACGTTGACCGCCGGCAAGCGTAACCAGCCCCACGCCAGAGACCTGTGAAATTTTCTGCGCCACACGCGTTTCGACCATGTCTTCGACCTGGGTCATCGGCATGGCGGAGGAGGTGACGGCGAGCGTCATGATCGGCGGATCCGCCGGGTTTACTTTGCTGTAGACCGGTGGGTTGGGCAGGTCCGATGGCAGCAGGTTGGTGGCTGCGTTAATCGCGGCCTGTACTTCCTGTTCGGCAACGTCGAGTGAGAGCGTAAGCTGGAACTGCAGCGTCACCACGGATGCTCCGCCGGAGCTTTGCGAGGACATTTGCTTCAGGCCAGACATCTGACCAAACTGGCGCTCCAGCGGCGCGGTGATGGCAGACGTCACCACATCCGGGCTCGCACCCGGATAAAGGGTGACCACCTGGATGGTGGGATAATCCACTTCCGGCAGCGCCGAGACGGGCAGGAAGCGATAGCCAATAATCCCGGCCAGCAGGATCGCCACCATTAACAGCGTGGTGGCAACAGGGCGCAGAATAAACAGGCGTGAAGGCCCACCTGTAGAGCTCGGGGGCATAACCTGCATCAGGACGTCGCTCCCTGCTTAGCAGGCTGTTGCTGGCCTTCAACCACTTCGACTTTCGCCCCCTCGGTGAGACGATCAATGCCGTCGGTAACCACGCGGTCACCTGCGGAAAGGCCGGCGCTGATCACCACCGTCTGGCTGTCCTGAATGCCGGTTTTCACCAGATGCTTGCTGACGTTATTCTCACTGTTAAGCACCCAGACAAAGTTCCCTTCGTTGCCCATCTGCAGCGCCGCCGTCGGGATAACGACCGCATTTTCCTGTGTCGCGACCAGCATCCGCGCATTCACGAACTGATTTGGGAAAAGCGCATCATCCTGATTGTTAAAGCGGGCTTTTAACTTGATGGTGCCGGTGGTGGTGTCAATCTGGTTATCCAGACTGAGCAGGGTGCCTTCGCTCAATTTTTGCTTGTTGGTGCGATCCCAGGCTTCCACAACCAGCCCTTTGCCGGCTTTTTGCGCCTGAACCACGGTTGCGATGTCGCTCTCCGGCAGGGTAAAGACTAAATCGACAGGATGCGTCTGGGTGATGACCACGATACCGGTGGTATCGCCGCTGGAAATCTGGTTGCCAATATCAACCTGCTTCAGACCGACGCGGCCGTCAATCGGGGCGGTGATGCGGCTCCAGTCGAGCTGTAACTGTGCGCTGGCCACGGCGGCTTCGTCAGCTTTAAGGGTGCCCAGCGCTTCGCTGACCAGAGACTGCTGCGTATCCAGTTCCTGACGCGATACCAGGTTGGTTTTCACCAGTTGCTGGTAGCGTGCCAAATCGCGTCGGGCGTTCGCGAGCGTGGCCTTGTCTTTCGCGAGCTGGCCCTGCGCCTGCGCGAGGGTGACTTTAAACTGGCTTGGGTCAATTTCCGCCAGTAAGTCTCCGGCTTTAACCTGCTGGCCTTCCTGGAAGTGAAGCGCCATCAGCTGCCCGTCCACACGGCTGCGAACCGTAACGGTGTTGGCGGCGGTAATGGTTCCCAGCCCGGAGAGATAACGGGGCACCGCTTTATTTACCGCAGTAGCCGCCTGAACGGGAGCCAGCGCACCGCCGCGCATGCCGTGACGTCCGCCACTCGCGGGACGCTGAGATGGGCTGCTGGCACCTGCAGAAGTGTCAGAAGAGTGATTGTGCCAGAACCAGGCGGCGGCAAGAGCCACCACAATGATGCCAGCGGCGATTGCCCAGCGGGATTTGTTACTGCCTTTCATCGTTATACGTTCTCATCCTGAATACTTCGGGGAATGATACTAGTTTAGTCAGGCAACACGGCAGAAAAATGGAGGAAATATGGAAGACTGTCTGGATTTGTCTGATTGGCAGGGGGAGGGGCGCGGCGTGAGACGGCCTTCAAATCGGATCAATTGCCAGTGCGTAATTTACCAGGAATATTCCCTGCCACCTGAAATATTCTTATTATTTATCTGCCGGGTGAGAAACGGAGAAAGATAACAATTGGTTTTATTATTTAATTTGTCTTTAGGAAAATTTCATTATTCATCATGTAAGGATCGGAATATTCTCTGTTATACCAATATTTTTCATCTTGTTATCAAATCATTAACAAACTAATGATTTTTTGCAATGTGACGTATTTATTTGATTTGAAATATGTTTTTGTTATTCCTTTCAATGCACCTCTTTTGATTTGTATCAAAAAGCTAAAACAGTTTAAATTACCTAAAATTGCGATAATTATAGATTTTTATTTTAAAAATGTTATTTAAATGGTTTTATGTTTTTATTTAAGCGATCTCGTCATGAATGATTATGAGAAAAATCCTAACGGCGGAGGGTTTTTTCGTCATTCGATTGGTTGTCCTGAAACATAATTCAAATAATACTTTTTTGGCGCGGTAAATCCCGTTCGCATTTAAATGGAGCTTCCAGGTTATTTATTAAATGGCACCTGGCAGTACGTTTGTTCTCAGGAGATGAAAATGAAAAAATTATTACTGGTGGCCTCTCTGGTTTCTGTATTTGCTGCTGCAAATGCTATGGCTGATGTTACGGCATCTGCCACCGCATCATGGGATGCAACGGCAACGAAAGATACAACCAGCCTGCTGGTCGTGACCCCATTGAACTCGCTGACGTTCCAGTATGCAGAGGGCCTGAATGGGTTTAACACTCAGGATGGCGCTTTTGATGTGACGATTCAGGGACAGGAAAGTGCAACCGATTTTGAACTGACTGCTCAGGTCATCAGCAATACGCTGACCAATGCAAGCGGTGATGCATCTACCCTGAATGTGGGCGTGGCATGGAATGGTCAGGCGCTGTCTAACTCTGCCGAAACCGTTTTGGTGAATGCGGCTTCCACTTCAGGTCTGGAAAGCCTGCTGGCCGATGGAGCCTATAACGGCGCTGAGCGTGTAAGCGATCAGTCCAGCTTCAAATTCTCCATCGCTTCAGCGACTTCTGACGGTTCGACTGCTGTAACTGACTATTCTGCGCTGCCGGATGGTTACTGGACGGGTGACGTAAAAGTTCAGTTCAATGCAACCTGGACCACTCCAGCGTAATGAATATTAATTCGGGAGAGGCTCTCTCCCGAATTTCTCAGGAATGCACTGATGAAGAAATATTTGCCACTCGCAGCGCTGGCAGGGATGGTCGTATCCTTTTCCAGTCTGGCGATTAATGTGGGTGATATCACGTCAATAATGACGGCCGATCAAAACGCGTTATCAAAAGAAATTATCAATACCACTGATTCCGCGCGCTATGTGAGCGTTACCGTAAAAAGGCTCTCTTCACCGCTGCCTGACGGAACAGAAATGCAATTTGAAACGTCGGGAGAATTACTTTCTACACCGGCGAGCCTTATTTTACCCGGTGAGGCGAAAGATGTTTTTCGCTTTTTCTATAAGGGCCCTGAAGATGACAAAGAACGTTATTACCGGCTGCAGTGGGTTGACGAACCCGTAAGCGAAAGCGCATCGACTAAGGCTGGCAAAGCCGCGATTGCGACGGCGTCGGCAGAAATCGGGACAATTCTGGTCGTGGCGCCCCGCAAGGAGCGATTCGAATATGGTCGTGACGGGGATGTCATCACCAACAAAGGCAACGTCTCGTTTCGGGTCATTGCTTACGGAGCCTGCAAAGAGGCGTCACAGGATCGGGGACGCGGGTGTCGCGAGCGTTATTACGTCATGCCAGGCACAAAAATAAGATTGCAGAAAAGCGATGTGTCAAACAGTCGCACCCGTATTGGGATTTGGCATGGCAAGCAATTTATTACAGTGAAGTAATACACGGCGTCATTTCCGGTACCAGTAATAAAAATACCGAAAAGTAAGGATGCGTATGTCTTTTAAATATCTTATAGGAGGGAGTTTATTACTCTCTTATGCGCTAACATCAGGGGTTGCGCATTCTGCACCGGTTAAGATTGGTAATTATGTTATTCCAGGGGCATTCGCGCGTTCTCTTGAACAGGGGATGACGATCCCCGTTTATATCCGCTACCAGGAGACGGATACAAAAAGCCAACAAAAAATTGCTGATGCGGTCATCTCGCTGGTTGAGGGAAATATCGTTGTAAAATCCATTATGGTTGCCGATCTGCCCAATAACGCGGTGCTTTCAGAGAAAACGCGCGAGATGGTGGAAAAAATAGGCGATGCGAAATTTATCGACAATACCTCTCTTGCCCTTTCGCGAGACGCACGGCTGAAATTAAACGTCTCCTCTTTTCATCTGGAGATGATTGTCAGCCGGGATGCCCTGACTGAAGCGGTGGTCGCCCGCAGTTCATTGCTGGGACCGTCCAGCGTTGATCGACTATCTAATGTGCTGAATTACAACTTTGGCACCTATTACAATGACTACCGCAATGGCAGCAGCTCTCGCAGTTATTTAACCCTGGATAACACCACCTCGTTGAGAGAGCACCACCTCAATATCAATGGCTCGGTCTATGGTATTGGCGAGAGTAACCGCTCCAGCAAACTGTATCGTGCCATGTATGAGCGCGATTATGAGGGTTATCGTCTGGCGTTGGGCATGCTCGACACCTGGAACGTTCAGTCGATCGCCAGCCTCAATGCGCTGAATGGCGGCAAGATCTACGGCGTCAGCTACGGCAATAAAGGCAGTACGGTGGTTGAAAACACCTCCCTGTCCTTGATCCCAATAACCATATTTTTACCGTCTGCCGGTGAAGTGCATGTGTTTCGTGATGGGCGCTTGTTAAGCGTTCAGAACTTCAACATGGGCAGCTACGAAATTGACACCAGCCGGTTCCCTTACGGTGTGTATGACGTCACGGTGGATGTCGTGGTAAATGGCCGGACGGTGAACACCCGCGTCAGTCGGGTGAATAAAATATTTGCCCGCCAGCAGGCCGCAGGCCTGCATGAAGTCGCATGGCAAATTTTTGGCGGTTCACTTGATTACGACCGCGTGAGTTATAAACGCAATCATTACCGTGATGCCGGCAGTGAACAGACCTGGATTGCGGGTGGTGCGGCCTCGTTAACCCTGGCAATGCTCTCCGGGCTCACCCTGAAAACGACAGGTTATGGGTTTGATGACAATGCCGTCAATGAAACGGACATTACTCTTAACGTCAACGAATATGTCAGCGTCGGGACACAAACGCTGGTGGCGAACGACGGAACATGGCGCAACGTCAGCAGCGCCAGTCTTAATGCTCCAGGCGGGTTTGGATCGCTGTGGGCGTCGCGGGAAGACAGCAAAATCGGTAACCGTCTGCCGGTGCAGGAGCGGGATAACTATTCGGTTGGCGCAACATTGAATCTGAGCCGGTTTATTCCGCACGGTGGCACGTTAACGGTCAGCCAGACCGAAAACCGCTATTCCGGTAATACCTACCGGAACCTGGATTACAGTACCACCCTCTATGCGGGACGGTACGCTACAGTGGGGTTACGGGCCGGGATACAGCGCTATTACTACAACAATACGAATGATGACGGACGTCAGGAACGCTATGTCAGCCTGGATTTATCGCTGCCGCTGGCCTCGTGGATGAGTGTCGGGGTTTCACGCGATCGCTACGGCGCAACACAGGGCAATATCAGCGCGCGTAAACAATTTGAGGATAGCGTTATTACGTCTGCAGGCATTTCCGCCTCGACTCGCCTGAGTGGAGAGCAGAACTACGACAACAATTACGCTGTAAATGGCAACCTGAGTTATGACACCCGCTATAACGGCGGTACGGTTTCGGTGACCCGTTCAGCGGACAACTCGACCAATATGAACTTCTCCTCTCAGGGTTCCGTTGCCTGGGCGGGTGGGGATTTTGGTCTGAGCAAAGAGCGACAGCGCTCGGGCATTATTGTGAAAACCGATCTTGTGGGTGATGGAAAGCTGGCCGCAAAAATAAATAACCGAAATTATATTCTTAGCGGCAAATCGAGCTTTATTGCACTCCCGCCTTACGCGCAATACAAGCTGGAAATTATGAATGATAAAAACTCTGAAGACAGTTTTGACATTGTCTCGGGCCGTAAACAGGCGCTTAACCTTTATCCCGGTAACGTCGGCGTGGTGTCACCTGAGGTGAAAAGCATGGTGACCGTGTTTGGCCGGGTGCGATATCCCAATGGTGAACTGGCGTCAAATACGGACATCCATAACCACATTGGCAAAACGCGCACCGACGCGAAAGGTGAGTTCGCCATTGATATTGATAAGAAGTATCCCGTTATTACCCTGGTGTCCGCCAACGGTAATATCTGCGAAGCGGATTTAGATCTGGAAAAAGCCAGGGGCGCTGCGTGGGTAGGGGATGTTAAATGTGCACCGCAAACCACGATGGCGCAGAGATAATGCTATGAAAAAAAGTGCTTCCGTTTTTATTTCGCTCCTGTTTTTGGCGGGGTTGATTCCCTTCACCGCAAGGGCACTGACCGCCTCATCGTCAGGGGCGATCAACAACACGTTTTTATTTATCGAGAACGACATTGACGGTGAGTATTTCATTACGCCGTCCGCGTTAGATCCCCGTTTCAGCGGCTCAAATACCTGGGTTAAATACGGTACCTCCCAGGTCAGCCTCGGTTATCTGGGTTATGTCATTTGGACTGCGCCGGCCAATAATTATCAGGATATGTGGATTGATAATTCGCCCATTGATGCTCCTTTCACAGGAATACGCTGCTACCGAGGTTCGCAGTGTCCGACGACGGGCTACATTGCCGGGCAGGGGGTGGATAACAATGGTTTTTACCACGCGCAGGTTGGATCCGTGGCGGGGGTTATTGGCGGAGCGTATGGCTTTGCTTCGCTGAGCAACTCAGCCTATGAGTATTTTCGTAATATGCCGACGGGTGGCAGCGAAACCTATGTTTTTAACCGCTGCTATACCTCGGTTAACTATGATTACGCCTCAGGACAACGCTGTAAGGATCAGACCACAGGTCGCTGGAATTACATCAATTACACGTTAAACAAGCGGGGACATCTGGCGCTGGAATCAACAAGTGCCTTTCAGGAGCTGTGGATCGCCAGTGATGGAACCCCAAGCATCACAAATGATTCCGGATCCTGTGAGCTGGGTGTCGTCAGTAACGTTGATGGCGTAATTTGTAAAATGGTCAAATACAACCTTGAGCAGACACAAAATTTGACGGCATCGTTGACGTTCAGAGCGTATATCGATTCTGCTGCACTGGGTTTTACCCCTTCCGCAACCACCGTGAAATATTCGGGAAATGGCTCGACATGGTATAACTTCAGCGCCTCGACGGCGTATTACAACGTCTTTTCGACATCTGGCCAGTATATCTATGTCTTTTTGTCGAAAACATTCCTTAAGAATCTGGTGGATGCAGGCGTCAGTATTACCAACAGCCAGCCCTTTACGTTTGCGTTTACGAATGCATTAACCCCGGAGTCAGGCTATTACCAGTTTACCCCCTCTTTGCAGCTCAATATTGTGCCGAAGGAGTATGGGATTAGCATTGTCTCATCGAATAATACGGCCTCTGCCAGTGGAAGCGGCACCATCGGAGATGACGCGCCGATCGAGATGGATTACGTCGTCACCGTATCGGGACCCCGTCAGGCTGACAGTATTACGGCCCAGGTTATCGGGGACAGCACGACAATCAACGATACCCCTTATTGCCTGTTTACGTCGGCCCAGGGGGGGATAAACGTGCCTGTCCCTGCCTATCTGCAATACAACACCGCGTCGGGAAGCCCTACTCAGGTGAGGAACAGCTGCAGTGAAAATGCCATTAGTCTGAACGATGCGTTATGGCAACAGGTGCCATGGGATGCCAACAACACGGATGATGGCAGCTTTTTCAGCACCAACTTAACGCTGCTGTTCCCGATGAATGATTCCCGCTCAGCACTGACGGTGGCTGGCGCTGACTGGGAAGGCGTGGTCAGCGCCAGTGGTGAAATCAAAGTCACCGCGAACTGGCTGGGAGTAACAAAATGATGCGCTGGCGGAAGGTCGCGGAGGGTGTGGTGGGACTCTGCATTGCGCTTTACACGCTTTCTGCCCACGCGCTGTATCTGGACTCCACGATCTATGATATCCCCGCAGAGCGGTCGTTCATTAGCAAACGTATTTACAACGACAGCCACAAACAGAATGTGTACAGCATTTCGGCGATTAAAATCGATCGTCCAGGACCGGGTGGGGAAAAGCGTCTGCCAATAGAGGACGGGGAGTTGCTGTTTACACCGCTCACGTTTTCGCTCGCCCCGGACGCCGGGGAGTATTTTAAGATCTTCTATCGCGGGCCCGAGGATGACAAAGAGCGCTACTACCGGATTCAGTTTCGCGAGATGCCGGTAACGCTGTTTGCTGAACGTCATTCAGGCAAAGCAAGTGAAGCTGTGCCCGCTATTGCATTGGATACGATACTGGTGGTCAGGCCCAGAAAGCTGACGCTAGGTTATACTCTGGATGAGCAAAAAGGGGCGCTGACAAATACCGGCAATACGTTTTTCAGGATCATCGTACACAAGGGATGCCAGTCAACCGATGACGAGGCGACGATGCGCTACCTGCTGCCTGGAGAGACCTACCGAAGCAGCGCGTTAAACACTAAAAATAAAAAATTCATCGTTGCGTTGAAAAAATATATACCGATAGGCGATGGTTGTTTTAAAAATAACAGTTAAAGTTTAAAGAAACAGTTCTTATATTGCTAACTGAACTCTGGGAATATATTCTGTACTGCGTGCTGGCATTGCCGCCGATAATAAAAGAGTTCTCGGATGAAAAAGATAATCAATGATCATATTGTATACGATTCAGAGACCAGAGCGCTAAGTGTACAGGGAGAAAGAGTGGTTCTGTCCGCTGCAACGGCAAGATTACTGGAGCTCTTTATTGCGAATAACCGCAAACAATTACATCGGGATCTGATTATAGAAGAAGTGTGGGGAAGGTATGGGTTGATCCCATCAGGTCACAGTCTGAATAAAAATGTCAGTATTTTGCGCAAAACGTTAGCAGAACTGGGAATGGATAATCTGATCGCAACTATCCCCCGAGAAGGATTTGTTTTTCAGGCGCAGATCGAAAACGTAAAAGAAGATGCGTTGCCGCATAGCATCACTGCATTAACCTCCGCCACCAAACCCGGGTTAAGGCGATACGGTAAAACGATCGTTGGTGGAATGTTAGGCATCAGCCTGGTGATATCTGGCTTTGTCCTTCTGCCAAAATTATTACGAGATACCGATGGTGTCGTGCATGTACAAAAATCCGGTTCCTGTGAAATATTTACGACAGATGATAATTCAGTTGAGAAAATATCCACTTTTTTGAATTCATCCCGATGGCAGCAATTCAAATCTATCTGTAAGGGAAGAAATAAGGTCATTGTGTTTTATGATGACAATGGATTGTCTGCAGGTAATAAACTAAAGGAATCATTTTTCAGTATTTGTACGTTAGGCTCCCGGGGAGTTGCACATGCGTGCGAAAATTATGTATTTTAGTCTTGCCGTAGCGCTTGTTATCATTTTTTTGTTTTTATTTAAACGTCATGAGGTTCCGGCAGCGCTGGTATGCTCAGCGAAGAACCATCTTGTGCTCAATACGCAAAAAACAGGTATGCACATCGAAGGGGAGGTATTGCTGGTTTTCAGGATATCATCTGCTGAAGAGGGGGTATTGTCACAAGTGGGCGTAATTAATGTTAATGGGAAAAGCTACGCCATTAACCGTTCCACGATGCTTCAATTTTTAGGTAATGATAGTGACGGCTACATACGTACCCAACGGGTTTCTGTGATCAAAAATGATAATGATGATTTGCCTGATGAGATCACGGGATTAATTATGTCTAAGCAACACAACTTCTATTATAAAATAATGCATATTGCGCACAATGTGTACGGTATACGCGATTTGCGACGCACCCTGTTGGTGTGTCGGGCAGCGTAATCCTCAGAATAGGGTATCGTCTTATTCTGAAATAATAACCTATGTGTCGCATTATTTATGGTTTTTTATTCTGTTAAAATAGGGTTTATTATCACTAAAGTTTGTCCGAATGTGAATATAAGCGCATAAGTTTGTACTCATTTCGGACCTCAGAATTCGCTACCGATACAGCAAGAATATTCCTATCATTTCCCCTGCGCTCAGTTTTGTTGCAAGGGGGATGAGCTACTACACATTATGCAATCTAAAGGCATTTTATTTGTTTTACCTTAAGTCTATGTGAATACCAGGTCAATTGTGAATGCACTTTCCTGTTCGGGAAGGCTGCGTTTTACAATGAAAACGTGATGGTGATTATTATGAATAAGAAAAAGGTCTTCCTGCTCAGTTATGACATTTATCTTTTCGCCGGGCTTAGGGCTTTTTTGCCTAATCTGGTACTGGTCGACAGTCAGACATTTATATCAGAGTCAGACCTTTCTTTTCAGCAATACAACTCCTGTCTGTTAATTGTTGATAACCGGATGCCCTTTTTCCTGGTGAAGAAATGGCTACATCGTAACAGTAGCCAGTTTATCATGGTAAACAGCGTTGTTCTCAGGGTGAGCGAAAATGAGTGTATTAATCGAGGCTATGAATACAGTACCTCAATTGATGTAACACTGCATTATACGACCGTCATCGATATACTCACGCGTATACTGATGACCACCCCGCAACCGGAATCACGCGTAAAATCAGATGAGCTGGACGTTTTCGCGTTAACCGAATTTGAGGCAGACATGCTTAATGCCATGATGACGAAAGAGGGGCAGGCCGAATTCTGCCGGGCAAATTCATTGACCACAAAATCCCTGTATCGCTACCGGGATAAAATAACGCACAGGCTTGGTTTTAAAAATTTTATTGAATCTATTATTTTTCTTATCCGCAATGGTTTCCTGACTGAAAGAGATGTGGGGCAGAACAGTACGTTAATGCGCAAATCCACCGGGCGTAGTTATGATAATAATGATGCGGGGCGTCTGAGTCTGGCACTCAAAAATGATGAGATTTTACCTTATTATCAACCCGTTGTCGGTGCAGGCGGTGAGCCGTGCGGTATAGAGATTTTGGCCCGCTGGCCATTAGGGCATAATTACACGATTTCGCAGCGAGAATTTATTCCGCTGGCAGAAAGCTGTGGCCTGATTAACGAACTCACCAGCTATTTAATGCATAAAGTTGCCAGTGACTTAAAGCAAAAGAATAACGGGTTAAATACACCGCTGTTTGTGGCGTTTAATGTCAGTCCAACCACGTTAAGTAACCCGGTGTTTTATTGGGAGTGCCTCAATTTTTTAGAGCTGACAGAATCGTTACCGGTGAAGCTCATGATTGAGATCACCGAAAATCAAACGCTGGCCGTGACGCCTGCAATAAAAGAACTGATCCGTTCACTGCGTAATCGCGGGGTGATGTTTGCGCTGGATGACTTTGGTACAGGATACGCGAATTTATGCTATCTGAATGAACTCGAACTGGATGTCATAAAAATTGATAAGACCTTTATCAACGCTATCCAGGCTGATAACCAACCGCTGCCGATGCTGGAATCGATTATTAATCTGGCGATGATTCTTGGGCTGCGTACCGTGGCGGAAGGGGTGGAGTACGCTTATCAGCGAGAGTGGCTTATCAGCAAACAGGTGGATTACCTGCAGGGGTATCATTTCCTGCCCCCGGTGCCGTTCGCTGATTTCCGGCGATTTGTCGAGCAAAGCCAGCCGACGACACGAGAAGCGGCATGCAAAAAGGGCAGCGTGCTGCCAGGTAAAAAGGAAAATGTGCGTTTTAACGCGCTGTAAACGACGGAAGCCCTGCGCATTTCGAGGGCTTCCGTCGGGGCTTAACGGAACATCACCTGTGCCCAGCGGGCCAGACCTGCCGTTACGGAGCCAAAGTCATCGCCACCGGCAATCGGAATACCCGGAAGCTGTTCCGCCAGCGCTTTCTTGATAAGCGGTGAACGGGCGCTACCGCCGGTCAGGTAAATCACATCCGGCTTCTCTTTGCCATTCTCCAGCGCCAGTTGCACCTGCTCGAGGATCCGCTGCAGCGGCTGGGCGAGTGCCGTTTCCAGCCCTTCCTGCGATATCGCGGTCGCCAGCTCATCACTGATAAAAGGTAATGAGACAGCGTGTTCAGCACGGTCAGAGAGGGCGATTTTGCTCTCTTCAGCGGTACGCACTACGCGATAGCTGAGACGCTGACGCCACACTTTATAGAGCAGGGCGACTTTATCCGCGTCCTGCGCGTCGCGTACCAGATCGTTCAGGAAGCGCCCGTTCGCGGTGCTGTAAAAATCACTCTGCGCCGGAACGTCGTTGATGGCGATGGCGTTCCACCAGGGCAGAATTGGCAGGGCAATGCCTTTTTCGGTTTGTCCGCCCATGCCGAGCAGCGGCATCAGGCTTTTAAATGCCAGAGCAATGTCCAGGTCGTTACCGCCTACGCGGCAGCCGCTGTGGCCCAACAGGCTGGTTTCGCGGTCACGACGCTGATGCCATTGTGGCCCCATCAGCAGTAAAGAGCAGTCGGTGGTGCCCCCGCCGATATCCACAACGAGCACGCGTTGCTCTTGCGTTAATGTGGCTTCAAAATCCAGTCCTGCCGCTACCGGCTCATACTGGAAGACCACGTCACGGAAACCGGCTCGGTGTGCGGCGCGCTTGAGGATCCCCTGCGCTTGCTGGTTAGCCTCTTCACCGCCCAGACCCTGGAAGTTGATCGGGCGACCAATAACGGCCTGCGTGATGGGATCGGGTACCTGGGTCTGCGCCTGGTTACGGATGTGCAGCATCATGGCGCACACCAGGTCTTCGAACATCGCCACCTGCTGTGGTTTTAACCCGCTGGCGCCCAGAAACGACTTCGGGGATTTAACGAAGTAAACCTCTTCCGGATCGTCAATGTAATGGCCCAGCGATGAGAGGCCAAACTGCACGCTGGAAGGGGTCACGTCGATATCTTCGTCGCGGTTAAAACTGACCGCACGGCGCAGCAGCGCCTGGGTTTCCGCCGCGGTAGCGGGAACCTGATGATGACGGAACAGCCATTCGCTGACCGCTTCGCGAGTGGGTGCGCAGAGCATTGATGGCAGCAGCGTGCTCTCTTTTTCCATCTTCAGGAGCTGTGGTTGCCCGTTTTGCATAATGGCAACCGAACAGTTTGCCGTACCGTAGTCAAATCCAATAAACACGATTAATCCCCATGCCAGTGAGAAGGGGCGAGACTTTAGCGAAATGTCTGCCTGGCGACAACAGGAATATGAAAGCAAGGCGAAACAAGGCCTTTCGGTTTATGCTGAGGGGAACAAAAAAGGAGCGATGATGTATACCCTGACCTGGCAACCCCCTTACGACTGGCAATGGATGTTTGGTTTCCTTGGCGCACGTGCGGTAGCGGGCGTAGAGACCGTCACGGACCACTATTACGAGCGCAGTTTCGCCTGTGAGGGGCATCAGGGGATATTTCGCGTTACGCCGGACAGCCAAACCCCTACGCTTACCGTGACGCTCAGCCCGGGCTTGATTCCGGTTGCGCAGACCTGCCTTGAGCGTATCGGGCGACTTTTCGATCTTGACTGCGATCCTCAGGCGATCCGCTCGACACTGGGGGATCTGGGGGCAGCACGACTAGGCTTACGGTTGCCGGGGGCGATGGATGCCTGGGAGCAGGGTGTGCGGGCGATACTCGGGCAACTGGTTAGCGTGGCGATGGCGGCAAAATTGGCTTCCCGCGTTGTCGCCCTGTGCGGGGAGCCGGTTGAAGACGCCCCGGGTTATCTCTGCTTCCCGACCCCGCACGCGCTGGCCGCAGCGGACCCGCTGGCGTTGAAAGCGCTTGGAATGCCGGTAAAGCGGGCGGAGTCGATCGTTCACCTGGCTCAGTCTGTGGTTGACGGGACGTTTCCGCTTTCCCCTCCTGCGGATATTGAGGCGGGAATGAAGGCCTTACAGCAGCGGCCCGGGATAGGACGCTGGACGGCAAACTACCTGGCCCTGCGCGGCTGGCAGGCGAAGGACGTTTTTCTGCCGGATGATTATCTGATAAAGCAACGTTTTGCCGGGATGACGCCTGCGCAAATTCGGCGCTACGCCCAGCGCTGGCAGCCCTGGCGCTCGTATGCGTTGCTGCACATCTGGTATACCGACGGCTGGGCGCCATCAGTTGATGGCGAAATAGCTGGTATTAAGCAGTAGATCCAACGGCTGCGGCTCGGCGATGGTGTCGCCGTAAATAAAATCAATGCCGATGCCGGAGAGCGTGTCCATCATGATGGGCTGGTTACACGGACCGGCGATGGTTTTCATGCCCAGGCGCTGGGCGTGCCCCTGAACGATCGTCACCATCATCTCATCCATCAGGTTGCCATAAACATTCGTCACCATTTCCGTATCAAGCATCAGATAATCGGCCATATTGGCGCTGAGGTGGCTAAAGACGTTCATATCGCGTCCCACCTGGCTGAGCACGACGCGGCAGCCAGCATGGCGAAGCTTTTGCAGGCCCTGCTGCAGGTTCTCATCCGGATTACATACCACGTCGGCAGCGATAACCAGATGCAGCAGACGGCCTGGCATGGGGCTCTTCTCCAGTAGGTCGACAAGTTCATCAACCAGCGTGACGCTTGCTAAACCTGCTTCAGACAGCGGAAGCGCGACCCCCATGCCTTTGTGGGCGACCTGTGCGGCGGAGGTGCGGAAAAACTCGTTGAAGATACGTCTGTCAAGGGCGTGCAACAGTTCAGGCTCCGCAAGTCCGGAGCGGAACGCATGCTCTTCCTGCACTTCGCCCTGGCTGGTCCACAGGCGTAATGAAATCAGCCAGAAGTTGCAGCTTTCCGGTATCCGTGGAGACGCGACGCTGCGGGCAATCATCATCAGATGATTGTCTTTAATCATGTGCCACTGCTCATCAAGCGACATCATGCTGCGCATGCCGTGGTCCCGTTCCTGCTGGGGTTCATAAACCGTGACGACGCCGCGTCCGCTGTTTTTCGAGGCGTAACAGGCGATATCCGCCTGCGACATGATTTCTGAAGCCTGATGGTTATTTTCATCAATCAGAGTAATACCCGCGCTGGCGCCGATCCGGTGCAGACGTCCTTCCCACATAAAGTGATAGTCATTGATGGTGTTAATCAGGCGGCCGGTAATATAACGCGCGCTTTCGATATTGCAGTCCGGGAGCAACAACCCGAATTCGTCCCCGCCGAGACGAGCCAGCACGTCGCTGGAGCGGAGCATGGTCAACATTAATGACGAAAGCTCCCGCAGCAGAGCATCACCCGCCGCATGGCCTGCGGTGTCGTTGACGGCTTTAAAACGATCGAGATCGATAAACACCAGCGCATGACGCTGGCGTGTCTCCTGTACGGTCTGTAAGAGCCGTTTGAGGTGGTTTTCGAAACTGACCCGGTTTGCGAGGTGGGTGAGGGCATCGTGCGAGGCACTGTAACTGAGCTGACGCAGCATTTTGCGCGATTCCGTCACGTCCTGAATCACGATCACGGAGCCAATGTTTTGCCCGTCCAGCGTACTGAGCGGGGTGATGCTGTAGTGGATATCGTAGTTGCCGCCGGTACGGCAGTTCAGCACCACGTCCTGGTCTATATCGGAACGGGACATATCGCCGCTGTGAATATTCTCCATCAGCGGTCCCTTTTCACCAAAGGTAATGTGCAACACCTTCAGAACAGGCTGCCCGATAGCCTCGGTCTGCAGCCAGCCGCTCATCTTCTCGGCAACCGGGTTCATAAAGGTGACATTCATGTCGATATCGGTACACAACACCGCTTCGCCGATGGAATCGAGGGTAATGTGCAAACGCTCTTTTTCCTGGAACAGCGCTTCGTTGAGCTGCTTCACCTCGGTCATGTCCATGTTGATGCCGAGCAGGCGTTCGACTTCACCCTGTTTGTTCAGTACCCGGTTCGCCAGAGAGCGTATATGGCGCACGCCTTCTTTAACACGAATGCGGAACTCAAGCTTAAACGGCAAACGTGAAATGAGGGAATCCCGGAGCACCTTTTCAGCGTGAGCGCGGTCTTCCGGGAGCATCGTTTCGTGCCAGAGCTGCCAGGTGGGCTTGATGTGCGGCGGGATCTCATACAGCTCAAACATCCGCTTATCCCAGCTGATAATGTCTGGCTCCAGATCCCACTCCCAGATGCCGATACCGCCCGCTTCGTTGGCGAGGGTGATGCGCTCCATCAGGCGTTTATTGACCCACTCGGTCTGCTTCAGGTCGTTAATATCTTCAATCTGGGCGATAAAATAGAGCGGTGAACCGTCGGTGTGGCGCACCACGGAGACGGCAAGCAGGGCCCAGACCACTTCACCATTGCGGGTGTAGTAACGCTTCTCAAGGGTGTAGGTGTTGATGTCGCCGTTGACCAGCTGCTCCAGCTGTTCGAGATCGGTATTCAAATCTTCCGGCCAGGTTAACTGCTGGAAGGTGAGGGCCTGAAGCTCCGTCTGGCTGTATCCCAGGAAGTTACACAGGGCTTTATTGGCCTGAAGCCACTGCCCCTCAATGCTGACCAGCGCCATGCCGATGGCGGAATACTCCATCGCGTTACGAAAACGCGCTTCACTTTCGGTGATATGTTTGCGTTCGGCGCGAAAGGCATACATCACCATGGTCATAATATTGGCCGGCAACAGCATCATCAAAAAGGGCAGCCAGGGCGCGTTTAGCGTCACCAGCAGGTTTTGCGGCGTCATGGATGCAGGGTTACGCGTCATGATCAGCGAGACCATCATCACGGTGACCAGAAACACCAGAAACGCCTCCATTCGCGGCAGGCGCACGGCGCTCCACATAAGCAGAACGATAACGCAGGTGAAGGGCCACGGCAGCCAGGTAATCGCCATCCAACTGAGAGCCAGCGTCACGGCCATGGTGGCGAGCGTTTCCAGCAGCAATTTTGGGTTGCGGTGACGCAGCAGATAATGTGGTTTAAACAGTAACCCTAACGGCACCAGCGCCAGCGCACCAATGGCTTCTGATAACACCCAGACGAGGAAATTACGCAGCGGCTCCGGACCCGGCACCAGAAGATACACCAGCACTCCGCCAACCAGCGGTGGCACCAGCGCACTGCCGATGGACAGACGGATCCAGTCATTCAGATTCTGCAGGGGGTTATACCATGGGAGCAGTTTACGCAGTAACACCGCGCCAATCACGGCTTCAACCACGTTGATAGCGGTATAGGTCGGGTTGATCGACGACCAGGAGAAAAGCATCCACGCGGCCAGGATATTGCCAAACGAGCAGGCCAGGGCGATACCCGGCCACATCTTTCCTGCATGACGGTAAAAGGCCACCATCATGATGGCGGTAGGGAACCAGAGCGGGGCGAGCAGGGTGCCGAAGCGGGTCAGCTCCAGCGAAAATAAGGTAAAGATAAAGGTGACCAGGCCCAGACAGACAAGTCGCAATAAAGGATGTGTGGTGGTAACCAAAACCCGCTGGTATTGTTTATTCATTACCGCTTTATCCAGAGACGCCATGCCGTCAGGAGAGAAGTCCGGACGAGTGAATTTGATAATTTGGTTTATGCTAGTACAAACAATTTACAATTCATATGGCGACTGCTCATAATTTGACATCATAGACTTATTAAATAGTTACTCGGTAAAAAATCCCCGACAAACGCTGAAAAAACGTGCGTTTAAATTTCACAAAGGGATCATTTCGTCGCTTTTCACCCTGTCTCGCAGAACCTGCGCTTTCGACTGGTATCATGCCCGCGAAATCCCTATAATTGCCGCGTTTGACGCTCCGGCGTCGTCCTTCCTTAACATCCAGGTTAATCAGGTCGCTAAATTTATGACTGATAAGTCTCATCAGTGCGTCATTATAGGCATCGCCGGCGCATCGGCTTCAGGTAAAAGTCTTATTGCCAGTACGCTTTACCGCGAACTGCGTGAACAAGTTGGTGATGAGCATATCGGCGTCATTCCCGAAGACAGCTATTACAAAGATCAATCCCATCTGTCGATGGAAGAACGCGTAAAAACTAACTATGACCATCCTAATGCGATGGATCACAGCTTACTGTTCCAGCATTTAGAAGCACTTAAAAGCGGCCAGGCCATTGAACTTCCCGTCTATAGTTATGTAGAACATACCCGTACGCAGGAAACGATCCGTATCGAACCGAAGAAGGTCATTATCCTTGAAGGTATTTTGCTTCTGACCGACTCCCGTCTGCGTGAATCAATGAACTTCTCGATTTTCGTCGATACGCCGCTGGATATCTGCCTGATGCGCCGCATTAAGCGTGACGTGAATGAGCGTGGACGTTCGATGGACTCCGTGATGGCGCAATACCAGAAAACTGTCCGCCCGATGTTCCTGCAATTCATTGAACCATCCAAGCAATACGCCGATATCATCGTGCCTCGCGGCGGTAAAAACCGCATAGCCATTGATATCTTAAAAGCGAAAATCAGCCAGTTTTTTGAATAAGCCGCGCGAATTGTGTACCGTTCAGGGATAACCTGGTTTTGCCCTGAGTCTTTATGGCTTCAGGGTACGATGCATGAAAGGAGAAAGTGCGATGCGTCTTTGTGATCGCGATATTGAAGCCTGGCTGGATGAAGGCCGTCTGTCTATTACACCACGTCCACCCGTGGAGCGTATCAATGGTGTGACTGTTGATGTGCGCCTGGGAAATAAATTCCGCACCTTTAGCGGCCATACCGCACCGTTCATCGACCTTAGCGGGCCGAAGGATGAAGTCAGCGCCGCGCTTGATCGCGTGATGAGTGATGAAATCGTTATTGACGAGGGCGAAGCCTTTTATCTGCATCCGGGTGAACTGGCGCTGGCGGTGACCTATGAATCCGTGACGCTGCCTGCGGACCTGGTCGGCTGGCTCGATGGCCGTTCTTCTCTGGCGCGACTGGGGCTGATGGTTCACGTGACCGCGCACCGTATCGATCCAGGCTGGTCGGGCCGTATCGTGCTCGAGTTCTTCAATGCCGGTAAACTGCCTCTGGCACTGCGTCCCGGGATGATGATCGGCGCACTGAGCTTTGAACCGCTAACCGGTCCGGCAGATCGTCCTTATAACCGCCGTCAGGACGCTAAATATCGCGACCAGCAGGGTGCGGTCGCGAGCCGTATTGATAAAGACTGATCGTTAGTCCACTGAGGATGCTATGAGAAGAGTTCTGACAACGCTGATGATTTTGCTGGTGGTTCTGGTTGCTGGCCTTTCGGCGTTAGTCCTGCTTGTTAACCCTAATGATTTCCGTGCTTACATGGTGCGGCAGGTCGAAGCGCGTAGTGGTTATCAACTGAAGCTTGATGGGCCGCTGCGCTGGCACGTCTGGCCGCAACTCAGCATTCTCTCAGGCCGCATGTCGTTAACTGCGCCGGGTGCCTCCCAGCCGCTGGTCTCTGCCGATAACATGCGTCTTGATGTGGCGTTGATCCCGCTCTTTTCACACCAGTTGCAGGTCGACCAGGTGATGCTGAAAGGGGCGGTGATTCAGCTGACTCCGCAAACTGAAGCCGTGCGGGACTCGGATGCGCCGGTCGCCCCGCGGGAAAATACGCTGCCCGACGAGCCGACGGATACGGGTTGGTCATTTGATATAGCCAAACTGAAAGTCGCCGACAGCGTGCTGGTTTTCCAGCATGAGTCCGACGAGCAGGTAACCGTCCGTAACATCAACCTGAAGATGGAGCAGGACGCCCATCATGTTGCCTCGCTGGAGTTTAGCGGAAGGCTGAACCGCGATCAGCGCGATCTCAATCTGTCGCTGAACGCCAACGTGAATGCCTCAGATTACCCCCATCAGCTCACGGCGGATATTCAGCAGCTGAACTGGCAACTGATGGGAGCCGATCTTCCTGCCCAGGGGATCACCGGTCAGGGAACGCTGCAGGCCGTGTGGCGCGAAGAACAAAAACAGCTTGAGCTGGATAATCTCAACCTGCAGGCGAACGACAGCAGTCTGACAGGGCAGGCGAGCGTCACGCTTGAGGAGAAGCCGAAGTGGGTAATGAATCTGCAGTTTGACAAGCTCAATCTGGAGAACTTACTTCCGCCTCAGCCAGCGGGTGCAACCGACGGGAACGCTGCTCAGAATGGGCAAAGCCAGCCGTCCAAGCCGCGTCCGGTCATCTCCTCGAGTCTTGATCAGCCAGACTATAACGGTCTGCGCGGATTCACGGCCGATATCTTACTGAAAGCTAACAGCCTGCGCTGGCGCGGTATCGATTTTACCGACGTGAGCAGCCAGATGTTTAACCATAACGGTTTGCTGGTGATCTCCGAACTGAGCGGCAAAATGGGCGCCGGACATCTTTCTCTGCCGGGCACGCTGGACGTGCGTAAAGAGACGGCCAGCGCTGAATTCCAGCCGCGTCTCGACAACGTTGAGATTGGTACCATCCTTAAAGCCTTTAATTACCCGATCTCCTTAACGGGCCAATTGACGCTGGCGGGTGACTTCTCGGGGACGAAGATTGATGCTGAGGCTTTCCGCCGCGAATGGCAGGGGCAGGCCCATCTTGATCTGAAAGATTCCCGTATGGAAGGGCTTAACTTCCAGCAGCTGGTGCAGCAGGCGGTGGAGCGCAGCAGTGATGTCAAAGCCCAGGAAAATTACGACAGCGCAACGCGCCTCGACAGCTTTACCACTGACCTGACGCTGGATAACGGGCAGCTTACCCTCGACGGAATGCAGGGAACCTCTTCACTCCTGTCGTTAACCGGTGAAGGTAAGCTGGATCTGGTGAAAGAGACGGCGGATACCCGATTTAACGTGCGGGTACTTTCCGGCTGGCAGGGTGAAAGTAAACTGATCGACTTCCTTAAAGAGACGCCGGTTCCACTCACTGTCTATGGCAAATGGCAGGCGCTGAATTACAGCCTTCAGGTGGATCAGATCCTGCGCAAACATCTGCAGGACGAAGCGAAACGTCGTCTGAACGACTGGGCGGATCGGAATAAAGATTCACAGTCAGGGAAGGATGTGAAGAAGCTGTTAGATAAGCTTTGATGCCCGAGCGCCCGGTAGCGCACATGCTACCGGGCAAAACAACTCACTAAACCTCATAGTCCAGTTCTTCTTCATCCCGCAGTGGAATGAGCTGCACCTTCTGTACACGGTGGCTCTCAACCTGCAACGTTTTAAGCAGATAGTCCCCCACCTGAACCTCTTCTCCCGGTTGCGGGATACGCTGCAAATATTCCATCAGCAGACCGGCAATAGTGTGGTATTCGCGTTTTTCATCCAACGGCAGCGGCACATATTGCACCAGGTCTTCCAGCGGCATATGGCCGTTCGCCGTCCACGACCCGTCGGCATTTTTCTGGATGTCGTGGCGCGCATCAATCTCATCCACCTCGTTGGGCAAATTACCGGCGATGGTTTCCATGACGTCGCTGAGCGTGACCAGTCCTTCAACGGAACCGAATTCATCCACCACAAAGGCAAAGTGAGTGCGCGCGTTACGGAACTGCTCAAGGGCAGAAAGCAGCTGCAGTCCTTCAGGGAAGACCAGCGGCTGGCGTACCAGGGCACGCAGATTGAGTGCTTCACCGTGCAGCTGCTGTTGCAGCAGGTCGATGACGTGCACCACGCCCAGCAACTCCTCTTCCTCTTCACCGCCGGTGACAACCACGCGGGTGTGCTGGTTTTTATCCAGCAGTGCGCGAATGTGCTCCTCCGGTGCCGTCAGGTCGATATGCTCAATGTCATGCCGTGATGTCATGATGCTGCTGACCGTCCGCTGATTCAGATTGAGCACCCGCTCAATCATCAGTCGCTCCTGCGGATTAAAGATCAGCCCGTCACTGTGATCGGCAAGCATCGCGGCGGATTCCGCATCCAGTTCTGCATCCTCTTTTTTCCCGCTCAGCAGGCGCATGACCGTGTCGGCCGTGCGTTGACGTAACGTCTGATTCGCTGAGAGGAAGCGGCGACGGTTGAATATCGCCAGCTGGTTCAGCGCTTCAATCATTACTGAGAAACCAATGGCGGCATACAGATAGCCTTTCGGAATGTGGAATCCAAACCCGTCTGCCACCAGGCTAAAGCCAATCATCAGCAGGAAACTCAGGCAGAGAATAACAATGGTCGGGTGGCTGTTAACGAACCGGGTCAGGGCTTTACTTGCCATCACCATCAGCGTAATGGCAATGATCACTGCGGCCATCATCACGGCCAGGTGGTCAACCATCCCGACGGCGGTGATCACCGAGTCCAGTGAGAAGACGGCGTCCAGCACCACGATTTGCGCCACCACAGGCCAGAATTTTGCCCCGCGTCGCTGGGTCGGGTTTTCACTGTCTTTGCCTTCGAGCCGCTCATTAAGTTCAACCGTCGCTTTAAACAGCAGGAACAAGCCACCGAAGAGCATGATCAGGTCACGGGCGCTGAAGCTCAGGCCGTGAACGGAGAACAGAGGCTGTGTCAGCGTGACCAGCCAGGAGATAGAGGCCAGCAGCAGCAACCGCATCACCATCGCCAAAAGCAGGCCCGTTACGCGAGCGCGGTCACGCTGAGAAGGGGGCAGTTTTTCGGCGAGGATGGCGATAAAGACCAGATTATCAATACCGAGCACCAATTCGATGACGACCAGCGTCACCAGTCCGGCCCAGATTGATGGATCGGCAATCCATTCCATAGTAATAGCAATACCTTCTGTTATATGACGAATGTCACACTTCGATCATGGATAAAGCGGCGGGAAATTGCAATGCCGGGCTGAGATTTCTCTTAATAAGGCCGAACAAAAAGAGAGCAATACGCTGGCGCTGTAAATAAGGTAATTACGTATATTTTATTACGCACAGTACATTTTAGGATATATCGCAATTAATGGTTTTTATTGTTTCTTTGTCAATATAAAGAAAATCCTAAAAGGTCAAAAGTTTGCTCTTAATATTAATCTTAAAAACAGTTATTAGGACAGTTGTCTCCTTGCCTGCTATTAGGTTAGCTGCAACAATTCCTCCAGCATCAAATGTTAAATCTCCTTGTTGCTATTATTGTTTCGGTCTTCAGGAATGGTTATTGATTATCCGTCGGGCGTTTTTGCGGCTGATATATTTCCAGAAGACCTTGTTCAAGAGGGTGTCTATCCATAACACATTGTTTAGTCAGTGGATTGGTAACTGAAAGCCAAGGGCGGTAGCGTGCCTGAAAGCGTGTGAATCAGCCTCGATTATTCTGTCAATAGCCAATGGATGAATAAGCTTTTTTTAGGACTGATGCCAGTTATATTTCTATTTGATTAACTGCATGCTGAAACCCAATACGACCCGGCTTATTTTAAATTGCACAGGATAATTACTCTGCCAAAGTGATAAATAATCAATGATGAAATCCAAAATGAAATTGATGCCATTATTGGTGTCTGTGACCTTGATGAGTGGTTGTACGGTCTTTCCCGGCAGCAATATGTCAACAATGGGTAAGGATGTGATCAAGCAGCAGGATGCCGATTTTGATCTCGACAAAATGGTGAATGTTTATCCACTCACGCCACGTCTGGTCGAACAATTACGCCCACGTCCGAATGTTGCTCAGCCGAATATGTCTCTGGATCAGGAGATTGCCTCCTACCAGTACCGCGTGGGGCCGGGTGATGTTATCAACGTCACCGTCTGGGACCACCCTGAACTGACCACACCAGCGGGCCAGTACCGTAGCTCAAGCGACACCGGTAACTGGGTACAGTCAGACGGCACCATGTTCTATCCCTATATTGGCAAGGTACACGTTGCCGGGAAAACGCTCGCCGAAATCCGCAGTGATATTACCGGCCGCTTAGCGCAGTACATCGCCGATCCGCAGGTGGACGTTAATATCGCCGCATTCCGCTCGCAAAAAGCCTATATCTCCGGACAGGTGAATAAATCCGGTCAACAGGCCATCACCAACGTACCGCTGACCGTTCTGGATGCCATTAACGCCGCCGGCGGTTTAACCGACGGTGCCGACTGGCGCAACGTGGTTCTGACGCACAACGGCAAAGAGCAGCGCATTTCGCTGCAGGCGCTGATGCAAAACGGTGACCTGACTCAGAACCGTCTGCTCTATCCGGGCGACATTCTCTACGTACCGCGCAATGACGATCTGAAAGTGTTCGTGATGGGCGAAGTTAAGAAACAGAGCACCCTCAAAATGGACTTCAGCGGCATGACCCTGACCGAAGCGCTGGGTAATGCAGAGGGTATTGATCTGACCACCTCCAACGCCACCGGTATCTTCGTGATCCGTCCGCTGAAAGGTGAGGGCAGTGCGAAAGGCAAGATTGCCAACATCTACCAGCTGGATATGTCCGATGCGACGTCTCTGGTGATGGCAACGGAGTTTCGTCTCCAGCCATACGATGTGGTGTATGTCACCACCGCACCGGTTGCCCGCTGGAACCGTCTGATCAACCAGTTGCTGCCAACCATCAGTGGCGTTCGCTACATGACGGATACGGCGCGCGACATTCATACCTGGTAATCCGCGATGTTTAACAAAATTCTGGTGGTATGCGTGGGGAACATTTGCCGTTCCCCCACGGCTGAACGGCTGCTGAAACTCTACCAGCCCGAACTGACCGTTGAATCCGCAGGGCTGGGTGCGCTGGTCGGTAAAGGTGCCGATGAGCGCGCAACGAGCGTGGCCCGCGATCATAACCTTTCTCTCGACGGGCACATCGCCCGTCAGGTCACCGGCCGTATGTGCCGGGAGTATGACCTGATCCTGACGATGGAAAAACGCCATATCCATGCGCTGTGTGATATCGCACCGGAGATGCGCGGCAAGGTGATGCTGTTTGGTCACTGGGACAATGAACGCGAAATCCCCGATCCATATCGCAAAAGCCATGAGGCCTTCGAGGCGGTATACACCTTACTTGACCAGTCTGCCCGTCAGTGGGCGCAGGCACTGAAAGTTCAGCAGGGATAACAATGACAGAAAAAACAAAACCTTCTGCCGCCCCGACTTCGGGCAGTGATGAAATCGATATTGGTCGCCTGGTCGGCACCGTCGTAGAGGCAAAGTGGTGGGTGCTTGGGATCACCGCCGTGTTTGCCGCGGCGGCCGTCGTCTATACGCTGTTTGCGACGCCCATCTACAGTGCCGATGCGCTGGTGCAGATTGAGCAGAATACCGGTAACTCGCTGGTGCAGGACATTGGCTCCGCACTGGCGAACAAACCGCCGGCTTCCGATGCGGAAATTCAGCTGATCCAGTCGCGCCTGGTTCTGGGTAAAACCGTGCACGACCTCGGCCTTGATATCTCCGTCACCAAAAATACCTTCCCGATCTTTGGTGCCGGCTGGGACCGTCTGATGGGACGCAGCAACGACACGGTCAAAGTGACTGACTTTGTGCTGCCAAAAGGAAGCGCGGATCAGACCTTTACCCTGACGGTGTTAGGCCCAAAACAGTACCAGTTAACCAGCGATGCGGGCTTTAGCGCGCGCGGTGAAGTGGGGCAGATGCTGACGAAAGAGGGTGTCAGCATGATGGTCAGCGCGATCCACGCCCAGGAGGGCGGTGAATTTACCGTGACCAAATTCTCCACGCTGGGAATGATTAACAATCTGCAGAACAACCTGACCGTCACCGAAAACGGCAAGGACACCGGTGTCCTGAGCATGACCTTTACCGGTGAAGATAAGGATCAGATCCGCGACATCCTCAACAGCATCACCCGTAACTATCTTGAGCAGAACGTTGAGCGTAAATCGGCTGAAGCAGCGAAAAGCCTGGCATTCCTCGCCAAACAGCTTCCGGAAGTCCGCGCCCGTCTGGATGATGCCGAGAACAAGCTGAACGCCTATCGTCAGGATAAAGACTCTGTCGACCTGCCGCTGGAAGCGAAATCCGTTCTCGACTCGATGGTTAACATTGATGCCCAGCTTAACGAGCTGACCTTCAAAGAGGCGGAGATTTCCAAGCTTTATACCAAGCGTCACCCGGCCTACCGTACGCTGCTGGAGAAACGCCGCACGCTGGAAGAAGAGAAGGCGAAACTCAACGATCGCGTCACTGCGATGCCTAAAACGCAGCAGGAAATCGTACGTCTGACCCGCGATGTGGAATCCGGACAGCAGGTGTACATGCAGCTGCTGAATAAACAGCAGGAGCTGAAAATTACCGAAGCCAGTACCGTTGGTGATGTGCGCATCGTTGACCCGGCCATCACCCAGCCAGGGGTGCTGAAGCCGAAGAAAGCCCTCATCATTCTCGGCAGCATTATTCTGGGTCTTATCCTCTCCATCGTTGGCGTGCTGCTTCGCTCGCTGTTCAACCGTGGAATCGAAAGCCCGCAGGCACTGGAAGAGAGCGGTATCAACGTCTACGCCAGCATCCCGCTGTCGGAGTGGCAAAAATCGCGTGACAGCGTCAAAACCACCAAAGGCGTTAAGCGTTACAAACAAAGCCAGCTGCTGGCCGTGGGTAACCCAACCGATCTGGCCATCGAAGCGATTCGTAGTCTGCGTACCAGTCTGCACTTCGCCATGATGCAGGCCAAAAACAACGTCCTGATGCTGACCGGTGTCAGCCCGTCAATTGGTAAGACCTTTGTCTGTGCCAACCTGGCGGCGGTGGTGAGCCAGACCAATAAACGGGTGCTGCTGATCGACTGTGATATGCGTAAGGGCTATACCCACGAACTGCTGGGTACCAATAACGTCAACGGGCTGTCGGAAATCCTGCTGGGCAAAGGTGAGATTAGCCAGAGTGCAAAACCGACGACGGTGCCGAAGTTTGACCTTATTCCGCGTGGTCAGGTGCCGCCAAATCCATCAGAGCTGCTGATGAGTGAACGTTTTAGCGAGCTGGTGGAGTGGGCGAGCAAAAACTATGACCTGGTGTTGATTGATACCCCACCAATTCTGGCGGTGACCGATGCCGCCATTGTGGGCCGCCATGCCGGCACCACGCTGATGGTGGCGCGTTACGCGGTGAACACGCTGAAGGAAGTGGAAACCAGCCTGAGCCGCTTCGAGCAAAACGGAATTGAAGTGAAAGGGGTGATCCTGAACTCCATCTTCCGTCGTGCGACCGGTTACCAGGACTACGGTTACTACGAGTACGAATACAAGTCTGACAGTCACTAATCGTTAGCTTTCGGGGAAGACCATGACTACACAACGCCCTTTAGTTTCTATTTATATGCCGACATGGAATCGTCAGCAGCTGGCGATCCGCGCAATAAAATCTGTGCTGCGACAGGATTACGATAACTGGGAACTGATCATCGTTGATGACTGTTCTTCCTCATACGAACAGCTGCAAAAGTTTGTGACTGACCTTAACGACCCGCGCGTGGTTTACACGCACAACGAGATTAACTCCGGTGCGTGCGCGGTGCGTAACCAGGCGATTATGCAGGCTAAAGGCCAGTATCTGACCGGCATCGACGACGATGACGAATGGACGCCGAACCGTCTGTCGATCTTCCTGTCGCACAAAGCACAGCTGGTGACGCATGCGTTTTTGTATGCCAACGACTATGTCTGTCAGGGTGAAGTTTACTCGCAGCCTGCCAGCCTGCCGTTGTACCCGAAATCGCCTTACTCACGCCGCCTGTTCTTTAAACGCAACATCATTGGTAATCAGGTCTTTACCTGGGCGTGGCGCTTTAAGGAGTGCCTGTTCGATACCGAGCTGAAGGCTGCGCAAGATTACGACATCTTCCTGCGCATGGTGATGGAGTATGGCGAGCCGTGGAAGGTGGAAGAGGCGACGCAGATCCTGCATATCAATCACGGGGAGATGCAAATCACCTCGTCGCCGAAGAAATTCTCTGGTTACTTCCACTTTTACCGCAAGCACAAGGACAAGTTCGACCGTGCCAGCCGGAAGTATCAGCTGTTTACCCTCTATCAGATCCGCAATAAGCGCATGAACTGGCGCACGCTGCTCACGTTGTTGTCCGTGCGTAACGGCAAGCGTCTGGCTGATGGACTTCGGGGGAAATAATGTTTCTGGAAGATTGCCGCGCTAACAGCTGGAGCCTGCGCCCGTGCTGCATGGTTCTGGCGTACCGCATCGCGCATTTTTGCTCGGTGTGGCGCAAGAAAAATGTTTTAAACAATCTCTGGGCAGCACCGGTGCTGGTGCTGTACCGCATCATTACTGAATGTTTTTTTGGTTATGAAATTCAGGCCGCTGCCACCATTGGTCGCCGTTTTACCATTCATCACGGTTATGCCGTGGTGATCAACAAATTCGTTGTAGCCGGTGATGATTTCACTATTCGCCATGCGGTCACCATCGGTAACCGTGGGCCCGACAGCCTGGCCTGCCCGGTGATTGGCAATAACGTCGAGCTGGGCGCGAACGTGGTCATCATTGGCGACATCACGATTGGTAACAACGTCACGATAGGCGCAGGGAGCGTGGTGCTGGACAGTATTCCGGATAACGCGCTGGTGGTGGGTGAGAAAGCCCGCGTGAAGGTGATCAAATGAACATTCTGCAATTTAACGTCCGTCTCGCAGAGGGCGGGGCGGCCGGTGTGGCGCTGGATCTTCACCAGCGCGCGCTGCAAAAAGGACTTCAGTCTCGTTTTATTTACGGTTATGGCAAAGGCGGTAAGAAAAGCGTCAGCCACGATAACTACCCGCAGGTGCATAAGCACACGCCGCGCCTGACTTCCGTGGCCAACATTGCCTTGTTCCGCCTGTTTAACCGCGATCTGTTTGGCAATCTTAATACCCTTTATCGCACCGTGACGCGCTCCCAGGGGCCGGTTGTGCTGCATTTCCACGTGCTTCACAGCTACTGGCTGAATCTGGAAGAGGTGGTGGCGTTTTGTCAGAAGGTGCAGGCCCACAAACCGGATACCCGCTTCGTCTGGACGCTGCACGATCACTGGAGCGTGACCGGTCGCTGCGCCTTTACCGACGGGTGTGAAGGCTGGAAAAGCAACTGCCAGAAGTGCCCGACGCTGAGCAACTATCCGCCGGTGAAAGTGGATCGTGCCCATCAGCTGGTGGCCGGAAAGCGCCAGCTGTTCCGCGACATGCTCTCGCTCGGCTGTACGTTTATCTCTCCAAGCCAGCACGTGGCCGATGCCTTTAACAGTCTGTATGGGGCAGGGCGCTGTCAGATCATCAATAACGGTATCGACGTGGCGACGGAAGCGATTCTGGCCGAACTTACCCCGGTTGCAGAAACCCCGGGTAAACCAAAAATCGCTATCGTTGCGCATGACCTGCGTTACGACGGCAAAACCAATCAGCAGCTGGTGCGCGACATGATGGCGCTGGGTGACAAGATTGAACTGCACACCTTCGGCAAGTTCTCGCCGTTCGAAGGGGCTAACGTGGTGAATCACGGGTTTGAAACCGACAAGCGCAAACTGATGAGCGCCCTCAATGGGATGGATGCGCTGGTATTCAGTTCGCGCGTGGATAACTACCCGCTGATCCTGTGCGAAGCGCTCTCCATCGGTGTGCCGGTGATTGCCACCCACAGCGATGCGGCACGTGAAGTGCTGGAAAAATCGGGCGGGACCACGTTTGCGGAGCATGAGGTGCTGCCCCTGGTGCAACTGCCGAAGGCGCAGATCGCGCAGGCCGTTTTTGGCACCGACCTGGAATCGTTCCGCAACCGCAGCCGCAAGGCCTACAGTGGACAACAGATGCTGGAGGAATATGTCTCGTTCTATCAGAGTCTGTAGTTATCTGCTGCTGCCGCTGATTTACCTGCTGGTCAACGTCAAAATTGCCCAGCTTGGCGAAAGTTTCCCGATAACCATAGTGACCTTCTTGCCCGTTCTGCTTCTGCTGTATGTCGACAAAATCAACCTCAAGAAGCTGATGATGGCCTTAGGGCTGGGCGTGGGTCTGACGCTATTTAACTACATCTTTGGTCAGTCTCTGGATGCCAGTAAATACGTCACCTCCACCATGCTGTTTGTTTATATCGTCATTATTATTGGCATGGTCTGGAGTATTCGCTTCAAGGTTATTTCACCACATAATTATCGGAAAATCCTTAGGTTCTTTTATATTGCCGTTGCGTTAATTGTTATGCTTGCTGCACTGGAAATGGCACAAATTATTTTGACCGGTGGCAGTAGCCTGATGGAGATAATTTCGAAATATCTCATTTACAGTAACAGCTATGTATTGAACTTCATCAAGTTTGGCGGAAAGCGTACGACAGCCCTCTATTTTGAACCGGCGTTTTTTGCTCTGGCACTAATCTCAATTTGGCTCAGCATCAAACAGTTTGGTATCAAAACCCCTAAGACCGATGCTATGATTCTTGCAGGAATTGTTCTGTCAGGATCGTTCTCAGGGGTAATGACATTTATCCTGTTTTACCTGCTGGAGTGGGCGTTCCAGTACCTGAACAAAGATGCGATTAAGAAAAAACTGCCGCTGGCGATTATCTCTCTGACAGTATTTATGGTTGGCGTGATATTTGCCTTCCCATACATCTCAGAACGCCTGGGAGATTTGGGAACCGAAGGCTCGTCATCCTATTATCGTATCATTGGTCCGCTGGTGATGGTGGGTTATTCCTTAACCCATATCGATGGTGTAGTAAGATTCGGCTCACTTTACGAATATGTTGCATCATTCGGAATCTTTAACGGTGCGGATGTCGGTAAAACCATAGACAATGGCCTGTATCTGTTAATTATCTATTTTTCGTGGTTCGCCGTACTGTTGACACTGTGGTATCTGTTTAAAGTTTTCAAAATGATGATTAACGCGTTTGGTGATAACCAGAACTTTCGCGTGCAGCTTTATCTGTTTACACCGGTGTCGTTGTTTTTTACCGGGTCAATATTTAGCCCGGAATATGCTTTCTTGATTGTCTGTCCGTTTATTCTGCGCAAAGCGCTTAATATTACGAACGTATGACGAAATGAGGTGATTTATGTTTCTTAGCGTCATTACTGTCGCTTTTCGTAATTACGAAGGGGTGGTAAAAACCTGGCGCTCGCTGCGCAACCTGGCGCGCGATCCAAGCCTCACCTTTGAGTGGATTGTGGTCGATGGCGGCTCGAACGATGGTACGGCAGAGTTTCTGGAAAAACTCAACGGTGAGTTCAACTTACGTTTCATCAGCGAGAAAGATAAAGGCATCTACGATGCGATGAATAAAGGCATCGACATGGCGCAAGGCCGTTATGCCATCTTCCTGAATTCCGGTGACGTATTCCATGAGGATGTGGCGTTATTTGCCCGTCAGCTGGCACGCCAGAAAGAGGATGCGATGTACATTGGCGACGCGCTGCTCGATTTTGGCGATGGCCATAAAGTTTGCCGCGGTGCGAAACCCGGCTGGTATATCTACCACAGTTTGCCTGCCAGCCATCAGGCCATTTTCTTCCCGGTAAAAGGTCTGAAAAAACAGCCTTACGATCTGCAGTATAAAGTTTCTTCAGATTATGCGCTGACTGCCAGTCTGTATAAATCAGGTTACCCGTTCCGTCGAATTAAAGGGCTGGTATCTGAATTTTCAATGGGCGGCGTGTCAACGTCTAATAATCTGGAACTGTGCCAGGATGCCAGAAATGTGCAGCGTAAAATATTAGGCGTGCCGGGGTTCTGGGCGGAATTATCTTATTTATTACGTCTGCGTACCACGGGTAAAACGAAAACCTTATATAACAAAGCCTGAATATAAGGAAACGTAATGCAGGATCTTAAAGGTTTCTCCGTGCCGAAAGGCTTTCGGGGCGGGAGCGGTATTAAAGTGCAGTTGTGGTGGGCCGTACAGGCCACCTTATTTGCCTGGTCACCGCAAATACTGTACCGCTGGCGAGCTTTTTTATTGCGACTGTTTGGCGCAAAAATCGGAAAAAACGTAGTCATTCGCCCGTCGGTAAAAATTACCTACCCGTGGAAATTAACGCTTGGGGATTATGCGTGGGTAGGGGATGACGCGGTGTTATATACCCTTGGCGATATTACGATTGGCGCAAATTCAGTGGTTTCACAGAAGTGTTATTTGTGCACCGGCAGTCACGATTTTATGAGTCAGCATTTTGATATTACCGCCACTCCGATTGTGATTGGAGAAAAATGCTGGCTGGCGACAGATGTTTTTGTTGCACCTGGTGTTTCTGTTGGCGATGGCACGGTAGTCGGTGCCCGCAGCAGCGTTTTTAAATCGCTACCGGCAAATAAAATTTGCCGTGGCAACCCCGCAGTGGTGATACGCGAACGCGTTGAAACTGATTAAATTCATAAGTAGAGGAATATAAACATGTCTAAAGTCGCTCTCATCACCGGCGTTACCGGACAGGATGGTTCTTACCTGGCAGAACTGCTGCTGGAAAAAGGTTATGAAGTACACGGTATTAAGCGTCGTGCTTCTTCATTCAACACCGAACGTGTGGATCACATTTATCAGGATCCTCATGCGGCGAACCCGAAATTCCATCTGCACTACGGCGACCTGACCGATACTTCCAACCTGACCCGTATTCTGCAGGAAGTGCAGCCGGATGAAGTGTACAACCTGGGCGCGATGAGCCACGTTGCGGTCTCCTTCGAATCTCCGGAATACACCGCTGACGTTGACGCAATGGGTACGCTGCGTCTGCTGGAAGCGATTCGCTTCCTCGGCCTTGAGAAGAAAACCCGTTTCTACCAGGCATCCACCTCTGAGCTGTACGGTCTGGTGCAGGAAATTCCTCAGAAAGAGACTACCCCGTTCTACCCACGTTCTCCGTACGCGGTGGCGAAACTGTACGCGTACTGGATCACCGTGAACTACCGTGAATCCTACGGCATGTATGCCTGTAACGGCATTCTGTTCAACCACGAATCCCCACGTCGTGGTGAAACTTTCGTTACCCGTAAAATCACCCGCGCTATCGCTAACATCGCACAGGGTCTGGAATCTTGCCTGCACCTCGGCAACATGGATTCCCTGCGTGACTGGGGCCATGCCAAAGACTACGTAAAAATGCAGTGGATGATGCTGCAGCAGGAAAAACCAGAAGACTTCGTTATCGCAACCGGCGTGCAGTACTCCGTACGTCAGTTCGTTGAGATGGCTGCCGCTCAGCTGGGTATCAAACTGCGCTTCGAAGGTACCGGCGTGGAAGAGAAAGGCATCGTGGTTTCCGTAACGGGCCATGACGCACCGGGCGTGAAACCGGGCGACGTGATTGTACAGGTTGACCCACGTTACTTCCGTCCTGCTGAAGTGGAAACCCTGCTGGGCGACCCAACCAAAGCACACGAAACACTGGGCTGGAAACCAGAAACGACTCTGCAGGAGATGGTTTCCGAGATGGTTGCCAAAGATCTTGAAGCAGCGAAAAAACACTCCCTGCTCAAGTCTCATGGCTACGAGGTTGCCATCGCGCTGGAGTCCTGAGAATGACAAAACAACGTATTTTTGTCGCGGGTCATCGCGGAATGGTGGGTTCCGCGATTGTTCGCCAGCTTGAACAGCGCGGTGATGTCGACGTGATTGTCCGTACCCGTGACGAGCTGAACCTGCTCGACAGCAAAGCGGTACAGGACTTCTTCGCCAGTGAACGTATTGACCAGGTGTATCTGGCGGCGGCGAAAGTGGGCGGCATTGTTGCCAACAACACGTATCCGGCGGATTTCATCTACGAGAACATGATGATTGAGAGCAACATCATTCACGCAGCGCATCTGCACAACGTGAATAAGCTGTTGTTCCTCGGCTCATCCTGTATCTACCCGAAAATGGCGAAGCAGCCGATCGCTGAGAGCGAACTGCTGCAGGGCACGCTGGAAGCAACCAACGAGCCGTATGCGATTGCCAAGATTGCCGGGATCAAGCTGTGCGAATCCTACAACCGTCAGTATAACCGCGACTATCGTTCGGTGATGCCGACCAACCTGTACGGACCGCATGACAACTTCCACCCGAGCAATTCGCACGTGATCCCGGCGCTGCTGCGTCGTTTCCACGAAGCAACGGCCGAAAATGCACCGGATGTGGTGGTGTGGGGCAGCGGGACGCCAATGCGTGAATTCCTGCATGTGGATGACATGGCGGCTGCCAGCATCCACGTAATGGAGCTGGATCGTGAGGTGTGGCAGGAAAACACCGAACCGATGCTGTCGCACATTAACGTCGGTACTGGCGTGGATTGCACCATTCGTGAGCTGGCGCAAACCATCGCGCAGGTGGTGGGTTACAAAGGCCGCGTGGTCTTTGACGCCACCAAACCGGACGGCACGCCGCGCAAACTGCTGGACGTGACCCGTCTGCATCAGCTGGGCTGGTATCACGAGGTATCACTGGAGCAGGGGCTGGCAAGCACCTACCAGTGGTTCCTTGAAAACCAGCACCGCTTCCGGGGGTAATGATGTTTTTAAGTCAGGAAGATTTTGCCACGGTAGTGCGTTCCACTCCGCTCATCTCAATTGATTTGGTGGTGGAAAACGAACGCGGCGAGTTCTTGCTGGGAAAACGAACCAACCGTCCTGCACAGGGCTTTTGGTTCGTGCCCGGCGGGCGCGTGCAGAAGGATGAGACGCTGGAAAATGCTTTTGAGCGTCTCACTCTGGCGGAACTGGGCCTGCAACTGCCGATGGCGGCAGGCCAGTTTTACGGGGTCTGGCAGCACTTCTATGACGATAACTTTTCGGGCACCGGTTTCACCACGCACTATGTGGTACTCGGTTTTCGCCTGAAGGTGAGTGAGGCAGACCTGCGTCTGCCTGATTCTCAGCATGACGACTACCGCTGGCAGACGCCAGAGGCGTTGCTGGCCAGTGACAATGTGCATGACAACAGTCGTGCCTATTTCCTGGCCGATCGTCAGTCCGGAGTGCCGGGCTTATGAAAATTCTGGTGTACGGAATCAACTATTCGCCGGAGTTAACCGGAATCGGTAAATACACCGGCGAAATGGTCGAGTGGATGGCGAGCCAGGGACATGACGTGCGGGTCATTACCGCGCCGCCATACTACCCGGAATGGAAAGTAGGTGAGCGCTATTCAGGCTGGCGCTACCGTCGCGAAGAGGGTGCCGCGACCGTCTGGCGTTGCCCGCTGTACGTGCCGAAACAGCCCTCAACGCTGAAGCGGTTACTTCATCTGGGCAGCTTTGCCCTGAGCAGTTTCTTCCCGCTGATGGCGCAACGTCGCTGGAAGCCGGATCGCATTATCGGTGTGGTGCCAACGCTGTTCTGCACCCCAGGCATGCGCCTGCTGGGTAAACTCTCCGGCGCGCGCACGCTGCTTCACATTCAGGATTATGAAGTGGACGCCATGCTCGGCCTGGGAATGGCCGGCAAAAGTAAGAGCGGGAAGGTGGCGAAACTCGCCAGCGCCTTCGAGCGCAGCGGCCTGCATAACGTGGATTATGTCTCGACCATCTCGCGCTCAATGATGAACAAAGCGCAGGAGAAGGGCGTACCGGCGGAAAAAGTGATCTTTTTCCCCAACTGGTCTGAAGTGGCGCGTTTTCGCGACGTGACAGACAGTGATGCTCAGGCGCTACGCGCTCAGCTCGGTCTGCCTGACGACCAAAAAATCATTCTTTATTCAGGCAACATCGGCGAGAAGCAGGGGCTGGAGAGCGTCATCGATGCCGCACAGCAACTGAGCCATCAACCCTGGATGTTTGTCATCGTCGGGCAGGGCGGCGGAAAAGCGCGACTGGAAAAGATGGCCAGCGAGCGCGGCCTGACGAACGTGAAATTTTTCCCGCTTCAGTCTTACGAGGCACTGCCTGCGTTGCTGAAGATGGGCGACTGCCATCTGGTAGTACAAAAGCGCGGCGCGGCAGACGCGGTGCTGCCGTCCAAGCTGACCAACATTCTGGCAGTGGGCGGTAACGCGGTGATCACGGCGGAAGCCGAAACAGAATTAGGCCAGCTGTGCGACAGCTATCCGGGGATCGCCGTTTGCGTGGAACCGGAATCGGTCCCGGCGCTGGTCACTGGCATTGAACGGGCACTTGCCATGCCAAAAACGAACACGGTGGCACGTGAATATGCCGAACGCACGCTCGAGAAAGAGAACGTGCTGAGCCAATTTATTGCAGATATACGGGGATAAATCATGAGTCAAACCACTTTGTATCCGGTTGTGATGGCAGGTGGCTCTGGTAGCCGGTTGTGGCCGCTGTCCCGCGTGCTCTATCCAAAACAGTTCCTCTGCCTGAAAGGGGAGCTCACCATGCTGCAGACGACGGTTAACCGCCTGCAGGGTGTGGAGTGTGAAAGCCCGGTGGTGATTTGTAACGAACAACACCGCTTTATTGTCGCCGAGCAGCTGCGTCAGCTGAACAAACTCACAGAAAATATCATTCTGGAGCCTGCCGGACGTAACACCGCCCCCGCGATTGCGCTGGCGGCGCTGGCGGCCAAACGCAGCAGCCCGGATTGCGATCCGCTGATGCTGGTTCTGGCGGCAGACCATGTTATTCAACAGGAAGAGTCGTTCCGCGAGGCGGTACGCGCGGCTATTCCTTACGCCGAAAACGGCAAACTGGTGACTTTCGGCATCGTGCCGGACCTTCCGGAAACCGGCTACGGGTATATTCGTCGTGGCAATGTGACCCCGGGCGAAGGCGACAGCGTAGCGTTTGACGTGGCGCAGTTTGTCGAAAAACCGAATCTGGAAACCGCGCAGGCGTATGTGGCCAGCGGTGAATATTACTGGAACAGCGGGATGTTCCTGTTCCGCGCTGGCCGTTACCTGGAAGAGCTGCGCAAATATCGCCCGGATATTCTGGACGCCTGCGAGAAAGCGATGGCGGTAGTGGATCCGGATCTCGATTTTATCCGTGTTGACGAAGCGTCTTTCCTCGCCTGCCCGGAAGAGTCAATTGACTATGCGGTAATGGAACGCACGGCCGATGCCGTTGTGGTACCGATGGATGCGGGCTGGAGTGATGTTGGCTCCTGGTCCTCCCTGTGGGAGATCAGCGCCCATACCCCGGAGGGTAACGTCCATCACGGTGATGTTATCAGCCACAAAACGGAAAACAGCTATGTCTACGCCGAGTCCGGTCTGGTGACCACAGTTGGCGTGAAGGATCTGGTGGTCGTACAGACGAAAGACGCCGTGCTGATTGCTGACCGTAATGCCGTGCAGGACGTTAAAAAAGTGGTGGAGAAGATCAAGGCCGATGGTCGCCATGAACACCATATCCACCGCGAGGTGTATCGTCCGTGGGGCAAATATGACTCCATCGATGCCGGTGAACGTTACCAGGTGAAACGCATCACCGTGAAACCGGGGGAGGGGCTGTCGGTACAGATGCACCACCACCGTGCCGAGCACTGGGTCGTGGTGGCGGGTACCGCCAAAGTCACGATTGATGGCGAAGTGAAACTGCTGGGCGAAAACGAGTCAATCTATATTCCGCTGGGGGCCACGCACTGTCTGGAAAACCCGGGGAAAATTCCTCTCGACTTAATTGAAGTGCGCTCCGGTTCGTACCTGGAAGAAGACGATATTGTTCGTTTCCAGGACCGTTACGGGCGGGTATAGCGCCGTCTCTAAAGCCGGATAGCGTTTCGCGCATCCGGCCTGCGAATGAATAAAAACAAATTTGCCTGTTAATCGGGCGGGCCAACTGTTGCCTGAAAAAGGGGTCATCATGGAAAAATTAACCTGTTTTAAAGCCTACGATATTCGCGGCAAGCTGGGCGAAGAGCTGAATGAAGACATTGCGTGGCGCATTGGCCGCGCATACGGCGAATATCTTAAGCCACAAACGATTGTCCTGGGCGGCGATGTGCGCCTGACCAGTGAGTCCCTGAAGCTGGCGCTGGCAAAAGGGCTGCAGGATGCGGGAGTAGACGTGCTGGATATCGGCTTGTCCGGTACCGAAGAGATTTACTTTGCCACCTTCCACCTCGGCGTGGACGGCGGTATCGAAGTGACGGCCAGCCATAACCCGATGGACTACAACGGTATGAAGCTGGTGCGCAAGGGCGCGCGTCCTATCAGCGGCGATACCGGTCTGCGTGACGTACAGCGTCTCGCCGAAGCTAACGATTTCCCGCCGGTGAATGAAGCGAAACGCGGCAGCTATAAGCAGATCGACCTGCGTAAAGCGTACATCGACCACCTGCTGGGCTACATCAACGTTGCAAACCTGAAACCGCTGAAGCTGGTGATCAACTCCGGTAACGGCGCGGCCGGCCCGGTGGTGGATGCGCTCGAAGCCCGCTTTAAGGCCCTGAACGTGCCGGTAACCTTCGTTAAGGTCCATAACACCCCGGACGGCAACTTCCCGAACGGTATCCCGAACCCGCTGCTGCCGGAGTGCCGCGACGACACCCGTAACGCGGTCATCGAACACGGTGCCGATATGGGTATCGCCTTTGACGGCGATTTCGACCGCTGCTTCCTGTTCGACGAAAAAGGCCAGTTCATCGAAGGCTACTACATTGTCGGTCTGCTGGCGGAAGCGTTCCTCGAGAAGAACCCGGGCGCGAAGATCATTCACGATCCGCGTCTGTCCTGGAACACCGTGGATGTGGTGAACGCCGCGGGCGGCCAGCCGGTGATGTCCAAAACCGGTCATGCCTTCATCAAAGAGCGTATGCGCGAAGAAGACGCCATTTATGGCGGCGAGATGAGCGCCCACCACTATTTCCGTGATTTTGCCTACTGCGACAGCGGGATGATCCCGTGGCTGCTGGTGACCGAGCTGCTGTGTCTGAAAGGGCAGACCCTTGGTGAGCTGGTACGCGACCGCATGGCGGCCTTCCCGGCAAGTGGCGAAATCAACAGCAAACTGGCGCAGCCGGCCGAGGCCATTGCCCGCGTGGAGCAGCATTTTGCCCTCCATGCGCTGGAAATTGACCGTACCGACGGCATCAGCATGGCGTTCCCGCAGTGGCGTTTTAACCTGCGCTCTTCAAATACCGAGCCGGTGGTGCGCCTGAACGTGGAATCCCGCGCGGATACCGCGCTGATGGAAGCGCGAACGAAGGACATTCTGGCGCTGTTGAATCAGTAAATAGCTTTCCCCCTCCCCCTGATATGGGGTGAGGGGGCAGGTGTTGAACTAAAGGAACAACGATGACGAATCTAAAAAAACGCGAACGAGCGAGAACGAATGCATCGTTAATCTCCATGGTGCAGCGTTTTTCTGATATCACCATCATGGTCGGCGGATTATGGGTGGTGAGTTGGGTAAGCGGGCAATCCTTCTTCTACATGCATCTGCTCATGGCGCTGATTGCGCTGGTTGTGTTCCAGATGATCGGGGGGATGACCGACTTCTACCGTTCGTGGCGTGGTGTGAAAATGACCACCGAACTGATGCTGTTGCTGCAGAACTGGACATTAAGCCTGATCTTCAGCGCAGGGCTGGTGGCATTCAGCCATGATTTTGATAATCGCCTCGTGACGTATCTGTGCTGGTACCTGATTACCAGCGTCGGCATGGTGGTATGCCGCACCCTGATCCGTTTTGGCGCCGGCTGGCTGCGTAACCGCGGTTATAACCGTCGCTTTGTCGCCGTGGCGGGGGATTTGCCGGTAGGGAAGGTGCTTCTCGATAGCTTCCGCAAAGAGCCATGGTTAGGTTTTGAAGTGGTCGGGATTTATCACGACGCGAAGCCTGGCGGCGTGCCTTCAGACTGGGCCGGTAATTACGAACAGCTTATTGAGGACGCGAAAGCCGGCAAAATTCATAACGTCTACATCGCGATGCAGATGAAAGATGAATCCCGCATCAAGAAACTGATGCGTGAACTGGCCGATACCACCTGTTCGGTGATCCTGATCCCGGACGTCTTTACCTTTAACATCCTCCACTCCCGTATTGAAGAAGTGAACGGCGTGCCGGTCGTGCCGCTGTATGACACCCCGCTGTCGGGTATCAATCGCGTGCTCAAGCGCCTGGAAGATATCGTGCTCTCTTCACTGATCTTACTGCTGATCTCCCCGGTGCTGTGCTGCATTGCCCTGGCGGTGAAACTGAGCTCCCCGGGCCCAGTTATCTTCCGTCAGACCCGCTACGGCATGGACGGTAAGCCCATCATGGTGTGGAAATTCCGCTCAATGAAGGTGATGGAGAACGACAAGGTCGTGACCCAGGCGACGCAGAACGATCCACGCGTTACGCGGGTGGGGAACTTCCTGCGCCGTACCTCGCTGGATGAGCTGCCGCAGTTTATCAACGTCTTTACCGGTGGCATGTCGATTGTCGGACCCCGTCCCCATGCCGTGGCTCACAACGAACAGTACCGCTCGCTGATTGAAGGCTACATGTTGCGCCATAAAGTGAAGCCAGGCATTACCGGCTGGGCGCAGATCAACGGCTGGCGCGGCGAGACCGACACACTGGAAAAAATGGAAAAACGCATCGAATTCGACCTGGAGTACATCCGTGAATGGAGCCTCTGGTTCGATATCAAGATCGTCTTTCTGACCATCTTCAAAGGTTTCGTGAACAAAGCGGCGTACTAAGATGAGCTTACGTGAAAAAACCATCAGCGGCGCCAAATGGTCAGCGATGGCGACCATTGTCATCATTGGCCTCGGCCTGGTGCAGATGACGGTGCTGGCGCGCATTATCGATAACCACCAGTTCGGTCTGCTGACCGTCTCGCTGGTGATTATCGCGCTGGCCGATACGTTGTCTGACTTCGGCATTGCTAACTCGATTATCCAGCGCAAAGAGATCAGCCATCTGGAACTGACCACGCTCTACTGGCTGAACGTTGGGCTGGGGGTGTTCGTTTTCGTGCTGGTGTTCCTGTTGAGCGATACCATCGCCAGCGTGCTGCACAACCCCGATCTGGCACCGCTGATGCGTACGCTCTCGTTTGCTTTTGTGGTGATCCCGCACGGGCAACAGTTCCGCGCGCTGATGCAGAAAGAGCTGGAATTCAACAAGATTGGGATGATCGAGACCAGCGCCGTTCTCGCAGGGTTTACCTTTACCGTGGTCAGCGCCCATTTCTGGCCGCTGGCCATGACCGCTATCCTCGGATATCTGGTTAACTCTGCCGTGCGTACGCTGCTGTTCGGCTACTTTGGCCGCAAGATTTACCGTCCTGGGCTGCATTTCTCTCTCGCTTCGGTGTCATCTAACCTGCGTTTTGGCGCGTGGCTCACCGCCGACAGCATCATCAACTATGTCAACACCAACCTCTCCACGCTTGTGCTGGCACGCATCCTCGGCGCGAGCGTCGCGGGCGGGTACAACCTGGCGTACAACGTCGCGGTAGTACCACCAATGAAGCTCAACCCGATTATCACCCGCGTACTGTTCCCGGCGTTCGCCAAAATTCAGGACGACACCGAGAAGCTGCGCGTCAATTTTTACAAGCTGCTCTCTGTGGTGGGCATTATCAATTTCCCGGTTTTGCTGGGGCTGATGGTGGTCTCGAGCAACTTCGTGCCGCTGGTGTTTGGCGAGAAGTGGAACAGCATTATCCCGATCCTGCAGCTGCTGTGCGTGGTGGGGCTGCTGCGATCCGTTGGCAACCCGATTGGCTCACTGCTGATGGCTAAAGCGCGGGTTGATATCAGCTTCAAATTCAACGTGTTTAAAACGTTCCTGTTTATTCCGGCGATTATCGTCGGTGGACATATGGCCGGCGCCATTGGGGTCACGCTTGGTTTTCTGCTGGTGCAGATCATCAACACCGTTCTGAGCTACTTCGTGATGATCAAGCCGGTGCTGGGCTCCAGCTACCGGCAGTACATTCTGAGCCTGTGGCTGCCGTTTTATCTGTCACTGCCTACCCTTGCGGTGAGCTATGGCCTGGGCATCGTGCTCACTGGCCATCTGCCGCTCGCGGCCATGCTGGCAATACAGGTCGCAGCAGGTGCACTGGCGTTTGGCGTGATGATTGTGCTGTCACGTAATGCGCTGGTGGTGGAGATGAAGCGCCAGTTTTGCCGTAACGAAAAAATGAAAACGCTGCTTCGCGCAGGCTAGTTATTTAAGAGGCCATTATGAAATTACTTATTCTTGGCAACCATACCTGTGGCAACCGTGGCGACAGCGCCATTCTGCGCGGTTTATTGGATGCGATTAACACCCTTAAGCCTGAGACTGAAGTGGACGTGATGAGCCGTTATCCGGTCAGCTCTTCCTGGTTATTGAACCGCCCGGTAATGGGCGACCCGCTCTACAGCCAGATGAAGCAGCACAACAACGCTGCCGGCGTGATGGGACGCGTGAAGAAAGTTCTGCGCCGTCGCTATCAGCACCAGGTGTTGCTGTCCCGTGTAACTGATACCGGCAAGCTGCGTAACATCGCCATTGCTCAGGGCTTCACGGATTTCGTTCGACTGCTGTCGGGCTATGACGCCATTATTCAGGTCGGCGGATCGTTCTTCGTCGATCTTTACGGTGTGCCGCAGTTTGAGCACGCACTTTGCACATTCATGGCGAAAAAACCGCTGTTTATGATTGGTCACAGCGTCGGGCCGTTCCAGGATCCGCAGTTTAACCAGCTGGCAAACTATGTCTTTGGCCACTGCGATGCCCTGATCCTGCGTGAGTCGGTAAGCCTCGATATGATGAAACGCAGCGAGATTGACACCTCTAAAGTGGAACACGGGGTGGACACCGCCTGGCTGGTGGATCATCAGGACGACAGTTTCCAGGCGAGCTACGCAGTGCAGCACTGGCTGGACGTGGCGGGGAAACAGAAAACGGTCGCCATCACCCTGCGCGAACTTGCACCGTTTGATAAACGTTTAGGCACCACCCAGGCGGCGTATGAGAAAGCGTTCGCTGACGTGGTGAACCGTGTTCTGGACAGCGGATACCAGGTGCTGGCGCTTTCAACCTGTACCGGCATCGACAGCTATAACAAAGATGACCGCATGGTGGCGCTGAACCTGCGCAACCTGGTAAACGATCCGTCCCGTTATCACGTGGTGATGGACGAACTGAACGACCTCGAGATGGGCAAATTGCTCTCAGCCTGTGACCTCACCGTGGGCACGCGTCTGCACTCGGCGATCATTTCGATGAACTTTGGCACGCCGGCCATTGCGATTAACTACGAGCACAAGTCAGCCGGCATTATGCAGCAGCTTGGCATGCCTGAAATGGCCGTTGATATTCGTCATCTGCTGGATGGTTCGCTTGGCGCGATGGTGGGCGATACCCTGGGGCAACTGCCTGCCATCAATGAACGCCTGGCCGTCGCGGTGAAAGCCGAGCGCGAGAAGGGAATTGGGATGGTGAAATCGGTGCTCGACCGCGTCCGGGAGGGGAAATGAAGGTTGGTTTCTTCTTACTGAAATTTCCGCTGTCGTCTGAAACCTTTGTGCTGAACCAAATCACCGCGTTTATCGATATGGGATACGACGTGGAGATCATCGCCCTGCAAAAGGGCGATACACAAAATACCCATGCGGCGTATACGCAGTATGGGCTGGAGGCGAAAACCCGCTGGCTGCAGGACGAGCCCTCAGGAAGAGTAAATAAGCTGCGCCACCGGGCCAGCCAGACCTTACGCGGGATCCATCGTGCATCGACCTGGCGCGCGCTGAATGTTTCCCGCTATGGCGCGGAATCTCGCAACCTGATCCTGTCCGCCATTTGTGGTCAAACGGCGCAGGCGTACCGCGCCGATGTGTTTATTGCTCACTTTGGCCCGGCGGGCGTGACCGCCGCCAAACTGCGTGAGCTGGGGGTGATTGACGGTAAGATTGCGACCATATTCCACGGTATCGACATCTCCAGCCGCGAGGTATTGAACCACTACACGCCGGAGTATCAGCAGCTTTTCCGCCGTGGCGACATGATGCTGCCCATCAGCGACCTGTGGGCCGGGCGTCTGAAAAACATGGGCTGTCCGCAGGAAAAAATCACCGTTTCGCGTATGGGCGTGGATTTAGAGCGCTTTACCCGCCGCCCGGTCAAGGTGCCGGGAAAACCGCTGCAGATAATCTCTGTTGCGCGTCTGACGGAGAAAAAAGGTCTGCACGTCGCCATCGAAGCCTGCCGCCAGCTGCGAGCGCGCGGCGTGGATTTCCGCTATCGCATTCTCGGTATTGGCCCGTGGGAGCGTCGTCTTCGCACGCTTATCGAACAGTATCAGCTGGAAGATTACGTGGAGATGCCAGGTTTTAAGCCAAGCCACGAGGTGAAGGCCATGCTGGATGAGGCGGATGTATTCCTGCTGCCTTCCGTGACCGGCGCCGATGGCGATATGGAGGGGATCCCGGTTGCGTTAATGGAGGCGATGGCCGTCGGTATTCCGGTGGTGTCGACCCTGCACAGCGGGATCCCGGAGTTAATCAAGTCTGATTACTCCGGCTGGCTGGTACCGGAGAATAATGCGATGGCCCTTGCGGATCGTTTAGCCGAATTTAGCGGCATCGACCAACAGGCGCTGGAGCCCGTTATCCACAACGCCCGACAAAAAGTTGAAGCAGATTTTAACCAGCAGGTGATTAATCGCCAGTTAGCGAGCCTGCTGCAAACGTTGTAACGCCGAGGTTGTATGCTGAAAAAGATTACCCGACGCACCTTTGTCTCTTCTTTATCCGTCCTGGCGGCTACGCCGCTGCTGTCGTCCCGCATTGCGCGGGCGGCAACCGGAAAGACGGTCTCTGTTAACCAGTACAATAACAACGACTGGATCGCCGCCTTTAAGCAGGCGTTTAACGAAGGCGACACCGTTGTTGTCCCTGCCGGGCTCACCTGTAAAAACATCAATACGGGCATTTTCATTCCTGACGGTAAAACGCTGTTGATCCGCGGTGCGTTAACGGGAAATGGTCGCGGACGCTTTGTGCTGCAGGAAGGCAGTAAAGTGATTGGTGAAGGTGACGGCCGCACGGAGAACATTACGCTGGACATTCGCGGTTCAGACTGTGTGATCAAAGGGCTGGCAATGAGCGGCTTTGGACCGGTGACGCAGATCTACATTGGCGGCAAAAAGCCTCGCGTCATGCGCAACCTGCTGATTGATAACATCAGCGTAAGCCAGGCGAACTACGCCATCCTGCGCCAGGGATTCCATAATCAGATAGATGGCGCGCGCATCACCAACAGTAAATTCAGCCATCTCCAGGGCGACGCGATTGAGTGGAACGTCGCCATTAATGACCGTAACATCCTGATCTCCGATCATGTGATTGACAACATTAACTGTACAAACGGCAAGATCAACTGGGGCATCGGCATTGGTCTCGCCGGCAGCACCTACGACAACGTTTATCCGGAAAAGCAAACCGTGAAGAACTTCGTGGTGGCAAATATCACCGGCAGCAACTGTCGTCAGTTAGTCCACGTCGAAAACGGTAAGCACTTTATTATTCGCAATATTAAGGCCAAGAATATCACTCCTGACTTCAGCAAGAAGGCGGGAATAGACAACGCCACGGTAGCCATTTATGGCTGTGATAATTTCATTATTGATAATGTCGATATGGTCAATAGTGCCGGCATGCTGATCGGCTACGGTGTAATAAAGGGCGACTATCTCTCGATACCTCAGAACTTTAAGCTGAACGACATTCGCCTGGATAATCGCCAGCTTGCGTACAAACTGCGCGGAATACAAATTTCCTCCGGCAACGCCACCTCCTTTGTGGCGATTACCAACGTTGAGATGCAGCGCGCCACCCTGGAGCTGCACAATAAGCCCCAGCATCTTTTTATGCGCAATATCAATGTGATGCAGGAAGCCGCTGTGGGCCCGGCCCTGAAGATCAATTTCGACTTGCGTAAGGACGTGCGGGGGAAATTCATGGCGAGAGACGAGACGCTGCTGTCACTGGCGAACATTAAAGCAGTGAATGAGAAAGGACAAAGTTCGGTGGATATTGACCGGGTCGATCAGCAGGTGGTGAATACCGAACGGCTGAATTTTGCGCTTCCGCACAGATAATCGACAAGCGTCAGTTTTGAGACTATTCCTGGTACGTAATTGTGATCGAATCAGATTACAACTACAGAAATTAGTGTGGTCAGGGCGTAACATTACCCGAGAATTACGGCAAATCATGCTGGCGAAAACAGGTTTAAGAGCTATAATTCGTCAACCATTTTAAGGTGGAAGATATAATGATTAATTTGAAAGCAGTCATTCCGGTAGCAGGCCTGGGCATGCATATGCTGCCAGCCACAAAAGCCATTCCAAAAGAGATGCTGCCGATCGTCGACAAGCCAATGATTCAGTACATTGTCGACGAGATTGTTGCTGCAGGGATCAAAGAAATCGTCCTGGTTACCCATTCTTCAAAGAATGCGGTAGAAAACCATTTCGACACCTCTTACGAACTCGAAGCGTTGCTTGAGCAGCGCGTAAAACGCCAGCTGCTGGCAGAAGTGCAGTCTATCTGCCCTCCTGGCGTAACCATCATGAACGTGCGTCAGGCGCAGCCGCTGGGTCTGGGCCACTCCATTCTTTGCGCGCGCCCGGTCGTGGGTGACAACCCGTTCATCGTTGTTCTGCCGGATATCATTATCGACAGCGCATCTGCCGATCCGCTGCGTTACAACCTGGCGGCAATGGTGGCGCGCTTCAACGAAACGGGCCGTAGCCAGGTGCTTGCTAAGCGCATGAAAGGCGATCTCTCCGAGTACTCTGTTATCCAGACTAAAGAAGCGCTGGAGACGGAAGGGCAGGTGAGCCGCATCGTTGAGTTTATCGAGAAACCGGATCAGCCGCAGACGCTGGATTCTGACCTGATGGCCGTTGGCCGTTATGTTCTCAACGCGGATATCTGGGCCGAGCTGGAAAAAACCGAGCCGGGTGCCTGGGACCGTATCCAGTTGACCGATGCGATTGCTGAACTGGCTAAGAAGCAGTCTGTTGATGCGATGCTGATGACCGGTGACAGCTACGACTGCGGTAAGAAACTGGGCTATATGCAGGCATTTGTGAAGTATGGCCTGCGTAACCTGAAGGAAGGTCAGAAGTTCAGAAGCCGGATTGAGAAGTTGCTGGCTAACGACTGATCCGCATTATATTGCGTGGGCCAAATGTCGATGAACGACAGCAATCCCTCATACGGACGGTAAAGTCCTGGTGAGTGGGTGCTGTCGTTTTTTTTTACAAATGATGATATATTACAGACAGTTATAGGTTGTCGTTTTGTTTCTTTACTTAACGATTTTTGCTTGTTTCTACAGTCAATTAGGACGACAATTGTCATCACATTTGCGATTGATCCGGTAAGCGATCTTTCTGGTTTTGATCGTAAAGACTCACACGTCTTGATTATTCTCAGTGCACTGGTAGCTGTAAAGCCAGGGGCGGTAGCGTGGGAAAATGCCTTTGCGGGTCTGGGTTACAATCTGTTCAATTGTAGCAACCTATATGTTGATATTTTCTGGTGAAAAACATGTTTGATAATAAAACGATTCTGGTAACTGGCGGTACAGGTTCTTTCGGTAATAAATTTGTCCGCATGACTTTGGAAAAATATAATCCTAAGAAAATTATTATTTATTCCCGAGATGAAATGAAACAGTGGGAAATGGCTAAACATTTCAAAGATGAAAGTCGTATCCGCTTCTTCATTGGTGATGTGCGTGATAAAGATCGTCTGTACCGTGCGCTGGATGGTGTTGATTACGTGGTCCATGCCGCAGCCACGAAAATCGTGCCCACAGCAGAATACAACCCATTCGAATGTGTAAAAACCAACATCAATGGCGCGATGAATGTTATTGATGCGTGTATTGATAAAGGTATCGAGCGTGTAGTTGCACTATCGACTGACAAGGCAAGTAGCCCAGCGAACCTGTATGGTGCGACTAAACTGGCCTCTGACAAGCTGTTTGTCGCCGGCAATTCTTATTCTGGTGCCACCAAAACCCGCTTTGCTGTAGTACGTTACGGTAATGTTATGGGTTCCCGCGGTTCCGTTATTCCTTTCTTCCTGTCCATTAAAGACAAGGGCGAACTGCCAATCACTGATGACCGTATGACCCGCTTTATGATCACACTGGAGCAGGGCGTTGAGCTGGTGTGGCATGCCTTTAATGATATGGAAGGCGGTGAGATCTACGTTAAGAAAATCCCTTCAATGAAAGTGACGGATGTCGCAACAGCCGTTGCGCCAGATGCTGCTCAGAAAGTGATTGGTATTCGTCCTGGTGAAAAATTGCATGAGCAGATGATCAGCGCTGAAGATGCTCACTACACCTATGAGTATCCTGAACACTTCAAAATCCTGCCTGCAATCCATAACTGGTGCGATTCTCCAGAACGAATTAAAGATGGCAAGCGCGTTCCAGAAGGCTTCGTTTACGAAAGTGATAGCAATGCAGAATGGATGAGCATTGAAGAGCTGCGTCAATGGATTGATGATAATCGTGAAAAAGTAGGCAATATTTAATGAAATTTATCCCCTATGGACGGCAGGATATCTCTGATGAAGATATCAATGCAGTAGTAGGCGTACTGAAGTCTGATTTCTTGACTCAGGGGCCATGTGTTCCACAGTTCGAGCAGGCCATCGCTGATTACGTCGGCGTTAAACACGCTGTTGCGGTAAACAGTGCGACATCTGCACTTCATATTGCATGCCTGGCACTGGGGCTGGAAAAAGGTGACTGGCTTTGGACATCGCCTAACACCTTCGTAGCTTCGGCAAACTGTGGGCTCTATTGCGATGCAAATGTAAGCTTTGTGGATATTGATCCGCAGACTTACAACATGAGCGTTGCAGCGCTAGAAACCAAACTCATTGCGGCGAAAGTTGAAGGCAAATTACCCAAAATCGTTGTACCAGTGGCGTTTGCTGGACAGTCATGCGATATGGAAGCGATTCATCAGCTTTCGAAAGAGTATGGTTTTGCCATTATTGAAGATGCATCCCATGCTATCGGCGGCAACTACCAGGGGGCCAAAATTGGTAACTCCCGTTTTGCTGATATCACCATTCTGAGTTTCCACCCTGTTAAGATCATCACCACGGCGGAAGGCGGTATGGCGCTGACGAACAATGATGCACTGGCTGAAAGCATGCAGCTTTTCCGCAGCCACGGCATTACGCGTGACGGCGATAAAATGACCAAAGCGTCTGAAGGTGGTTGGTACTACCAGCAGATTGACCTTGGTTTGAACTACCGCATGACCGAACTGCAGGCAGCACTGGGTGTTGCCCAGCTTAAGCGTATCGACGAATTTGTGGCGCGTCGCCATGAAATCGCAAAACGTTATCATACTGCGTTTGGGGGCATTCCCGTATCTACACCTCTGCAATCAGAGAGTGGTTACAGTGCATTACATCTTTACCCGTTAACGGTAAAAGATCCTGCAATGCGCAAGCCATTGTTTGATCACCTGCGTGACAAAGGTATTGGTGTTAACGTTCACTATATCCCCGTTCATACTCAACCTTATTATGAGCAGTTAGGGCATAAAGCAGGAGATTACCCGGTCGCGGAGGAATATTACGCGCGTGCGATTAGCATCCCTATGTACTCCACCTTAACTGATGAAGAGCAGGATTACGTCATCCAGTGCATTCGGGAGTTCTTTTAAATGAACGTGGCAATCATTCCTGCGCGTGGTGGCAGTAAGCGTATTCCACGCAAAAATATTAAAGAATTTTGTGGGAAACCAATGATTGCCTGGTCCATTGAAGCCGCTCAAAAGAGCGGCGTCTTTGATCGAATCATTGTCTCTACCGATGATAAAGAGATAGCTGAGGTTGCGCGTGAATATGGTGCGGAAGTGCCATTTATGCGTCCGGAAGAGCTTTCTAATGACTTTGCTGGCACTATTCCTGTTATTCGCCATGCAACTGATTGGCTCATTAGTCACGGTTGTGAGTTAGATTTTGTATGCTGTATTTATGCTACTGCGCCTTTTATTCGTGCGGAGGATATTGTTCTTGGATTAGCAACGCTCGGTGAACAGCAAGGCGATTATGCGTTTACGGTTACAAGATTCCCTTATCCTATCCAACGGGCCCTTAAAGTCAGCAACAAACAGCGCATAAGCATGTTTTCACCAGAAATGTTCCATGTTCGCTCCCAAGATCTTGAAGAGTCTTGGCACGATGCTGGTCAATTTTATTGGGGCACAGCATTAGCTTGGTTGAACGAAAAACCGATTTTTAGTGCAGACTCTTATTCCATTGAACTTCCGCGTGAACGTGTCCAGGATATTGATACTCCAGAAGACTGGCGTATAGCAGAGTGGATGTTTAAAACCATGGAGTTTAAAAATGAACGTGTTTCTGCGGGCTGACTCATCGCTTTCGATCGGTTCTGGCCACATCATCCGTTGTCTAAATCTTGCGAGGGGCTTAGAAAAAGCAGGGGCACGGTGCTGTTTCATTTCAAAAGACCATCCTGGTAATATTCTGGAAAAAATAAAACAGGAAAAATTTCCTGTCAAAGTTATTACAGTTTCAAACGAGTCGAGTACTTACATTAGGGATGAAAAATCTTGGCTTAATGGAAATCCGGCTGATGATGCTGAGAAATTTATCGATTTAATTATAAAAGACTGTTTTTATCCAGACATTATTATTGTCGATCACTACTCCCTTGATCACGAATGGGAAGCGATAGTGAAAGCCCGCTTTCCTGAAGCACATTTAGTGGTAATCGATGATCTCTGCAACCGGCCGCATTGTAGTGATTTACTGATTGATCAAACCTATAAGCGCAGCGCAAAAGAATATGCCCAGTTTAATAAAAAAGAAGGTAAAATTTTGACTGGAGCGAAATATGCATTGCTAAATCCTGCGTTTTCGAAATTAAGAAATCAATCAATTGCTCGTAAAACGGATATTATCGTACCGAAAAAACTATTGTTAACCATGGGCGGGGTAGACGCTCATAATGTTGCTGGCAAAGTGCTGGAGTTTTTAGAGCAGTCATTTTTTGAAAACCTAGAAAAAATTACTGTCGTATTAGGCGCTGCCTGTCCGCACCGTGCCGAAATTATTTCCCTTGCTAATAAATCGAAATATGACGTCGATGTTCTCGTTAATGTGTCAAATATGGCAGAACTGATGATGGAACACGATTTCGCAATCGGCGCTATGGGGGGAACGACCTGGGAAAGATGTGCCATGGGATTACCTGCGATAAACGTAGCCATCGCGGATAATCAAAAAACCATTGCAAACAACCTGGCTAACGCTGGTGCGATTGTACTCTATGCTGATAATTTTAACGCAGTAGATCTCAACGTCGCACTCAATGATTTGCTCGCGCATTATCACGAGCAGCGGCTCCTTGCTATGAACATATGTGATGGACAAGGGCTTTACAGGGATATTCAGGAAATAGTTATTATGCCAGCTAAAGATGGCAATAATGTTACTCTTCGTCTGGCAACATCCGACGATATTGATTTTGTCTATCAACTGCAATGTGAACCGCAAACGCGTAAGTACGCGCGTAACCCTGAAATTCCCGCATATGAGAGTCACGTTGAATGGATGAAGCGGAAATTAAATGCCGATGATTCGTTCTTTTATATCATTGAAAATAATGGATCATGTGGTGTCATTCGATTAGACCCTGTTGAGCATTCCATTGCAAAATATGAAATATCGATTTTCCTGACATCTGCATGTCAAGGTAAAGGCGTTGCGAGTGCATCAATCAAACGCGTTTTAATGCTGCATGAGGGTATTGTGTTACTTGCAACGGTATTACCAGAAAATTATACATCACATCAGTTATTTGAGCGTCTTGGATTTTACAAATTATCACCCAGCGAATATATCAGCGAGAAAAATCAATGAGCGAATTTATTTCAATTGATGGTCGTAAAATTGGTAAAGATCATCCTCCTTATATTATTGCTGAACTTTCGGCGAACCATAATGGCGACATCAACCGTGCATTTAAGATTATGGAAGAAGCGAAAGCTGCAGGTGCGGATGCCATAAAATTACAAACATACCGTGCTGATACCATCACCATTGATTGTGATACTGAAGATTTTCAGATTCATGGTGGCTTGTGGGATGGGCAAACGCTTTTTAATTTATATAAAGGGGCACAAATGCCATGGGAATGGCATAAGCCACTGTTCGAGAAAGCTAAAGAACTGGGCATAACAATTTTCAGCAGTCCATTTGATTTTACCGCCGTCGATCTGCTCGAGAATTTGGGCGCGCCTGCATATAAAATAGCCTCCTTTGAAGCCATCGATCTGCCGCTCATAAAGTATGTCGCAAAAACAGGTAAGCCGATGATCATTTCAACGGGTATGGCTAACGAGCAGGAGATTCAGGAAGCTATTACGGCTGCACGTGAAGGTGGTTGTAAAGAACTTATCGTTTTACATTGCGTAAGTGGTTACCCGGCACCAGCTGAAGATTATAATTTGGCGACTATTCCTGATATGGCTGAGCGTTTTGGGGTCATTACCGGATTATCCGATCATACAATTGATAATACGACTGCAGTCGCTTCAGTTGTGCTCGGCGCTAACGTCATTGAAAAACACGTTACGCTGGATCGAAATGGTGGGGGGCCAGATGACAGTTTCTCGCTTGAACCCGCTGAGTTAATTGCCTTATGTAGGGACGCAAAAACAGCGTGGAAAGCGTTAGGCCATGTAAATTATGAGCGCAAAGAAAGTGAAAAAGGAAATGTTAAGTTCCGTCGTTCACTCTATATTGTTAATGATGTTAAAAAGGGTGAAAAGCTAACGGCTGAAAATGTCAAAAGCATTCGCCCTGGTTATGGACTTGCTCCTAAAAATTATCATGAAGTAATTGGTAAAGTTGCTACACGGAATCTTGTTAAAGGCACTCCACTTCAGAAAGAACATTTTAATTAAAATATTAGCCAGGGACGGCTAAGAGTTCTTAGGATAGTGTAATGTTGCTAAAAATAAAAGTTCCAACATATTTATTTGATTTGTCATTAAGAATAGCTGCGCTTGGTGGCAAATTTTTGTTAATGATGGCTATCGCAAGATTCTTAACAGTTAAAGACGTTGGTAATTATGGTTTGTATGTTAGTATAATAGTCATGTCACTTTATTTTGTTGGTTTGGATTTCTATATTTTTTCAACTAGAGAAATATTAGATCCTAAAGTAACGAAAAAGACAGGAGAAATACTTTTTAATCAGGTTGTTTTCTTTCTTTTTAGTTATTTACTGCTTGCTGTTGTTTGGCCGGGATTATTAACATTATCAGCAATCACAGGGGTCGGTGGATTGCTATTTGTCTTAACGATCACGGAACATCTGTCACAAGAGTGTTATCGTTTATTAATTATTAAAGAAAAAATTACGATTGCAAACTTTATATTGTTCATTCGCTCAGGTGTATGGTGTTATTTATGTGTGCCATTATTGTATTTCCATTTTATTAACTTAGAACAAATATTTTATATATGGCTAGTTTCTTCAGCAATATCTGTAGTTGTAGGTGTAATCTTTATTGTTAGATTCGAATCGATTTCAATTTCTGATTTCAAGTTTAATATCGAATGGTTAAAACGAGGGATCAAAACTTCATTCCTTTTTTTTCTCGGGACGCTGTGTCTTCGAGTAATTAACTACATAGATAAAGTTATTGCAGTTCATTTTATTTCATCACCAAAATTAGGTGTATATGTATTCTTTTTTGGGGTAGCAGCTGCCGTTCAAGCAGTTATTGATGTATTGGTCGTGACAAGATACTATCCTTCACTCGTTAAAGCAATTCAAGTTAATAATGTAGTGGAAACAAAAAAAACTTTTGTAACATTCAAAAAGAAAATTCTCTTTTATAATTTTGGGCTTTTCATGCTGTCCATTCCAGCCTGTTATATAATGATTAAGTTGACAGGTAAAGTTGAATATACAAATCATTTTATGTGGTATATTTTAATAGTTATTGCAACATCTTTTTTAAATATGTCATTGCCTTATCACTATGTTTTATACTCCAAGAAGAAAGACACTTCAATTATTTGTATCAATGCGATCGCATTGCTATTATTTATAATTATTTCCTTCTCCGGTGTAAAAGTACTACCTGATAGTGGTATGCTTGCGATATTAATAGCCTTGATTGGTTCTAATTTATTTATCTTAATGGTTAAATATATTATATTTGTGAAGGAGTTCAATGGTGAAGGGCATCATCTTAATTAATAATGCAATATTCTCTCCGGTGTTTAAAAGATTAGCGATAGAATTAATAAATAGAAATGTCGATGTTACCATAATTACCGATAGTTATTTTTCCATAAGAAAGTATAAGCTTCATGAAGTTAAATGTGAAATCATTTGTTTCGAAGAATATACTGAAATAGATAAAGATACTGTATTGCTGAGTCAGTATGATAAGTGGAATATATATTCTGATTATGACCGTGATAACTATTACCACTCTGTTTATTCTGCTGGCAGCAATTTTTGGGGGCACGTTTCTAAGAACTTATATTCTTTTTTTGAAAATATTTTCAGCAGACAAAAGTTTGATTTTATTTTTTATGAAAATGTTTCAAACGGATTGGCATATACTGCAAATCAAGTTGCTGAAAAATACGGTGTTAAATATTTAGGTTTAACAGCGAGTCGTTTGCCTGGCAAGTCTTTATTTTCATCTTTGGACGACAGCTTATCTCAAGCAATATTTAATATGATTGATACAATGCCTGAACTCAGTGAAGAGAAGCGTGTAGAAATTAGTAAATATATTGCTAATATTCAGTATATCCAACCTGATTATATGAAAAATAACGGCCTCTCATCCGTTAATTTTATGAGCAAAATTTTAAAGAAACGGGACCTTACTTTTATAAGCGAAACTATAAGGCAAACCATTGTCGGCAAGAATGTTTTGTTCCAGGTGGGAAACCCATTACTGAAAAGTTTTCACATGAATTCCAGAGAGGTGAAACGTTGGTTTTGCGTGAAAAAGATAAAAAATTTATTCAATGAAGATCTTACATCGCAACCCTTTTATCTGTATCCATTGCATTACCATCCAGAATCATCTACATCTATTCTTGCTAAATTTTATGATGAGTATAACCTTATTCGTAATTTAGCTTTTAGTCTACCGCATGGAACGTTTTTGGTGGTAAAAGATCATATATCAGCAACAGGATATGAAGGGTTTGAGTTCTATAAAAAAATCCTGAAGCTTCCAAACGTTAAACTTGCTAATCCGAAACTGAACTCTAAAGAATTGATAAAAGAAGCATTAGGTGTATTCACATTAACCAGTACGGTGGGTTATGAAGCCGTATTAATGAATAAACCAGTTGTCGTTTTTGGTGACGTATTTTACATGAGACACCCTCTGGTGCATCAATGTAAAGGCTACGGTGATATCTTAAATGCTATTCAACATATTGAGCAGAACCAGTCTGCGGATTATAACGAATACAACATTAGATTTGTCGGTGCTTATGACTCTCTTTGTTTTCCGCTAACTATAAATTATACGAATTCTCCAGGGGCTGAATTTGTTGATAAGGTTAGCTCTCAAATAATTCGCACATTAAAGGACCACTAAATGCTAATGTTGTGGTGCTGGATATCTCTTTTCTTAATAAGCTATATCTTACATGGTTCGGATATATTTAACCTAGTCATCGTACTGGGCTATATGGCTGTGCTTTTTTTCTTTTTAATTAAAAAAGAAGATTTTTTTATTATTAGCAGCTTTTTTTTGTGGTCAGTATTAACAACAGCAATAAGTGGCTTGATTCTTGAAACAAGTGTGTTTTTACCTGAACTCGGAGAAATATCTACGCTAAATGGGGCAACAGCTATAAATGTTAGCTTGGCGACAATAACCTTTTTGATAGCCTCTAATTTCTTTGTTTTCATGAACGAACGCATAGTAGTTAATTTAAATACTTCATATGTTGTCAATTCTATTATAGAAAAAATATATCCAGTCTTTGTGCTTTTTGCTACCTTAGTTGTGATATTTTTCTTTATTAAGTTTGGTAGACCAAACGACTACGGTCAGGATAGGTTTTATTACTGGAATAATGTTGCTCCTTCTTGGGGCAATCTTGTACGATTGTTTGTGGAGCAATCAGTATTTATTCTTGGTTGTATATATGCCAAAGCTAAAAGTAAATTTATTCTTGGAGTGTTCCTTCTTGGCATTATCTCGCAAGTTCTTGTTGGAGAAAAATTCACGGGAATTTTCCAGATGCTACTTTTTTTTAGCGTATGTTTCCTTATTGCCTCGAACAAAAAAATTAGCAAGAAATTATTTTCATTGAAAAATATATTATTATTCTCAGTTCTGGGGGGGGCTTTTGTTGCTTTAGTTTGGACTAGCTATTTCTCTCTTTCAGGCGATAGTTCGCTCGCATTTGAATCCCTGAAAACACGTATTGCTGCTCAAAGCCAACTTTGGTGGTCTCTGACAAATACTGCGAACTCTGCGGAAATTGATATGTCGAATATTTTTGGTAACTTTTTTGGCATCGGAGTTCAGCCTGAAAATACAGGAATGTCATATCTGATGGGGTTAGTTATGCCTCAACAATTATTCAATGTTTATCAAGAGGCGGGAATTGCTTTGACTATGGCATTCCCTGCGAATATCTTGCTATTCTTTGGACCAGTTTTGTCACTACTGGTATGCGCAATATTGGCCTTTTTCCTGTCATTGGCATTTTGGTTTACAGCATATACTTTAAGGAATAAAGACTATATATTGCTGTTTATAGCAATGAAAGTGTTTAACATTGCTATTCAGTTCATATTAATGGGCAGAGTATATCTTTTGTTTGAATGGAAAATTATTCTTTTACTGCTGCCTTTAGTATTCGCCTTGGTTGCTCATTCAAAAAACAGGGTTTATAGAACCAATGTCTGATGTTTCTTTTATCATACCTGTCTATAATGTATCTGCTTATCTTAGAGACTTTTTTTCACCTTTTAGATCATGCACATTATCTTGTGAAATAATTTTCATTGACGATGGTTCTACTGATTCCTCAGCTGAGATACTTCAGCAGTTTGCAGTAGCTGACCAAAGAGTGATAGTTTTACATAAAGAGAATGGTGGAGTATCAACTGCAAGGAATTATGGTATTAGCCATGCTACTGGTAAATTTATTTCATGTCTAGACCCAGATGATTTACTATCACCAGTTTTTTTTAAATATTTGGAAGAATCAATTAAGAAATTCAATGATGTTGATACAATTATTTACAACTATGAGAAATTCCATGATGGCAAGAAACCTAAAAATTCAAATCACGACTTTAATCACTCTTTATTAGAATCTGTGCCGAAAAAAAATCTCTCTGCAATGCATAATTACCCCTGGATTAGAGTTGTGCGGCGAGATTTTTATAATAATAATCTTTTTCCAGAGGGTATAATCTATGAGGATTCGGTAACAATACCTTTGCTGAATGCCAAGGCTGTAAACGTTTTAAAAATTAATGAGGTTCTTTACTATTACCGCGTAAGAAAAGATTCATTGACGAATTTTAATGTTTTACAAAATATGGAATTGGTTTCTGCGCTTTCACTTCTTGAAGAAAGGGTTAATGAATTCAAACAATATCGACCCAATCTTTATTCTTGCGTTGCTCATTTGTCAAGAAGTGCTTTGATTACTTTATATAAAATATCTGAAATTAATAAGTCGTCCCATATATTAAGGGAAAGTCAAAGGATAATTTATACAAAATTCAATCGTTATCCCCTTTCCACAATATTGCAATGCGATGCTAGCTGCCCAGATAAAATTTGCTTTGCACTATTAAAAATGAATAAGATCGGTTTTTTCTGTTTCAAGATACTATACAAATTTATTAGTAAATAAATTGGTAAAACGACAAGTTGTTGTGTCGTGCCTGATAGTGATTATGTCAAAGGTAATAAATGAAAGTATTTGTGGTGTCTCATAAGCCTTATGAATTTCCAACTACTCAAGAATATGTACCTCTTAAAGTTGGCATGTTGAGTGATGGAATTTCTTCGAATTACGAGCAAGATTGTGCTGGCGACAACATCGCCCATCTAAATTCGTTCTTCTGCGAACTCACCGCAGCGTACTGGATTTGGAAGAACTCTCAGGAAGATATTGTAGGGCTCGCGCACTACCGTCGATATTTTGCCTCCTCTGCTAGTAATCTGATGGTTAAGGGTAAGCGCATTGCCTCACCTAAAGAGATGATGAATCTTCTGGAAAACGCTGATATCCTGGTTGCTAAACCACGTAACTATTATATCACGACCATTAGAAGCCATTATGTTCACGCTCATCATGAATCGGACTACACTCTACTGCGAGATGAAGTTGCGCGGCAGCAACCTGATTATCTCACAGATTTTGACCACGTTATGGGTGGCACTAAGATCAGCTTGTACAATATGTTCGTCTGTAAAAAATCTCTCATAGATCAATATTTTTCTTGGCTCTTCCCACTGTTATTCGCGCTTGAACAAAAAATTGATTATAAGAATTATGATGCGTACCAAAAACGCGTATTTGGTTTTATGGCAGAAAGACTTTTCAATGTATGGCTTCATCATCAGCGCGGTCGGCTGATCATCAAATATATGCCAGTAGTCAATATTGATGGTGAGAACTTGCTTCTGAAGGGTATTGGATTATTAAAAAGACATTTTTGGGGAACAAAATGACAGTTGCTATTGTTGGTGCAGGAATCTCTGGGGCTGTTATTGCCAGGCTGTTAGCAGAGCAAGGAACATCATCCGTTGTTTTTGATAAGCGTTCTCATATTGCAGGTAATTGCCATTCTGAACGTGATCCGCAGACTAATGTTATGTTACATGTGTACGGACCCCATATCTTCCATACGGATGATAAAGAAGTCTGGGATTTCGTAAATGATTATTCAGAATTTATGCCTTATACAAACCGCGTAAAGGCTATCTACAAAGGCAACGTCTATCTGTTGCCTGTTAATCTTCACACGATTAACCAGTTTTTCAATAAAACGCTGCGCCCTGATGAAGCTCGCGCCTTCATCGAATCTAAAGCAGATAAATCTATTGTCGAACCACAGAACTTCGAAGAGCAGGCAATCAGCATGATTGGTCGTGAGCTTTATGAAGCGTTTTTCCGGGGTTATACGCGTAAGCAATGGGGCGTTGAACCGACAGAATTGCCGGCAAGTATTTTGAAACGTCTCCCGTTACGATTTAACTACAATGATAATTACTTCAACCACAAGTATCAGGGCATGCCTAAAGAAGGCTATACCGATATGGTTGCAAAGATTCTCGATCATGAGTTGATCGAAGTGAGAACAGATACTGAGTTTTCTGCGGATGAAGGTGATGCCTTCCAGCATGTATTTTGGTCAGGTGCGCTTGATGGTTACTTTAACTTTAGCGAAGGGCGTCTCGGGTATCGTACGCTAGATTTCGAAAAGTTTTCTGCTGAAGGCGACTATCAAGGGACGGCTGTTATCAATTATTGTGAGGAAGACGTCCCTTACACTCGAATCACCGAACATAAGCATTTTTCTCCTTGGGAATCACACGAAAATACGACGTGCTACCGCGAGTTCAGCCGTTTGTGTACTGAAAAAGACGTCCCTTATTACCCAATTCGTATGGTAAAGGAAAAAGAGTTACTTAACCGCTACCTGGATAAAGCACAGGCGCTCAAAAACACTACCTTTGTTGGTCGCCTTGGCACATATCGCTATTTGGATATGGACGTTACTATCCGCGAAGCCATTGACGTCGCCAAAAAATATCTCGAATGCCAAAAAAATCAGGAGCCAATGCCTGTATTTAATATAAATCCTCGCTAATCTCAGGTGTTGTCATGGATACGGATAATTTTTTGAATAAATATAACCCGTTGCTATGTAAGATTTTTCTGGCAGCCTCGGATTTTATTTTTTTTAATATCTCACTTGCGCTTTCCATAGGTTGTGTATACTGGATCTTTAACGATCTGTATCGGTTTATACCGGATAATCAGTTGGAGATGCGTATCATCTCTCATGTCGTTTTGAGCGTGATCTGCGTGGGATGGTTCTGGATTCGGTTACGTCATTATTCTTATCGCAAACCATTTTGGTTTGAGTTGAAGGAAATCATCCGAACAATCGTTATTTTTGCCGTATTTGATCTGGCCCTTGTGGCCTTTTCTAAATGGCAATTTTCTCGGTATGTGTGGGTCTTTTGCTGGACCTTCGCGTTAATCTTGCTTCCATTTTTCAGAGCAATGACCAAACAGCTTCTGAATCGACTTGGTATTTGGAAGAAAAAAACTGTCATCATAGGAAGCGGAAGTAATGCTGTTGAGGCTTATTTCGCCTTACAAAGTGAAGAGATGTTAGGCTTTGATGTCGTTGCATTTTATGATGAAGAGTCTTCAGAAACGATGCTTCAGGGGCTCCCTGTTCTGCATAATCCCAATATTCTTTGGGAAATGAAGAAAACCGGGGATATCCATTTCATTGTTGCCTTTGAAATGGAAAATAGTGATAAAACGATGAACTGGCTACGTGAATTGTCTAAAAAAGACTGTCGTTCCGTAACGGTTATTCCTTCGCTACGCGGCTTACCGCTTTATAACACCGATATGTCATTCATCTTCAGCCACGAAGTAATGCTGTTACGGATACATAATAATCTTGCAAAGCGAACCTCGCGCTTCCTAAAGCGCACTTTCGATATTGTTTGTTCCTTACTTATCATCCTCATATCGTCGCCACTGCTTATTTATCTCTGGTACAAAGTCACTCGCGACGGTGGACCAGCAATCTATGGGCATATGCGCGTTGGAAGGCATGGCAAACTTTTCCCCTGCTATAAATTCCGCTCTATGGTGATGAATTCACAGGAAGTATTGCAGCAACTTCTTGATTCTGACTCTAAGGCTCGTGAAGAATGGGAACGCGATTTTAAACTCAAAAATGATCCTCGAATCACGCCCGTAGGTCGCTTTATTCGTAAGACCAGTCTTGATGAACTTCCTCAGTTATTTAATGTACTAAAAGGACAGATGAGTCTGGTTGGCCCGAGACCAATCATCTCGGAAGAGTTGCCTCGCTATGATGATAATGTGGACTATTATCTGATGGCAAAACCTGGGATGACGGGGCTGTGGCAGGTAAGCGGGCGTAATGACGTTGATTATGACACGCGCGTTTACTTTGATTCCTGGTATGTTAAAAACTGGTCGCTGTGGAATGACATTGCCATTCTCTTTAAAACTGTAAAGGTAGTTCTCCACCGCGATGGCGCATATTAATGCAGCACAGACTGCTATTTAATGCCCTTTAAGTTGAGTCTGAAGAGCACATCTATTGCTACCTTCTCGCCTTAAACCTGAGTTAACATGTTATTCACTTTACCCGCCGCTATCTTTACGGCGGGGTATCCACACCTGACAGGAGTATGTAATGTCCAAACAACAGATCGGCGTTGTCGGTATGGCAGTGATGGGGCGCAACCTGGCGCTCAACATCGAAAGCCGTGGTTATACCGTCTCCGTTTTCAACCGCTCCCGTGATAAGACTGAAGAAGTGATTGCCGAGAACCCGGGCAAGAAACTGGTTCCGTTCTATACGGTGAAAGAGTTTGTTGAGTCTCTGGAAACGCCTCGTCGTATCCTGTTAATGGTGAAAGCGGGCGCAGGTACCGATGCTGCTATCGACTCTCTGAAACCTTACCTCGAAAAAGGCGACATCATCATTGATGGCGGTAACACCTTCTTCCAGGACACTATTCGTCGTAACCGTGAGCTTTCTGCTGAAGGTTTCAACTTCATCGGTACCGGTGTTTCCGGTGGTGAAGAGGGCGCACTGAAAGGCCCATCTATCATGCCTGGTGGTCAGAAAGAGGCATACGAACTGGTTGCGCCAATCTTGACCAAAATCGCTGCTGTTGCGGAAGATGGCGAGCCGTGTGTGACCTATATTGGTCCAGACGGTGCAGGCCATTACGTGAAGATGGTTCACAATGGCATCGAATACGGCGACATGCAGCTCATCGCAGAAGCTTACTCCCTGCTGAAAGGCGGCCTGAACCTCTCTAACGAAGAGCTGGCTGAAACCTTTACCGAGTGGAACAAAGGCGAACTGAACAGCTACCTGATTGACATCACCAAAGATATCTTCACCAAGAAAGATGAAGAGGGTAAATACCTGGTTGATGTGATCCTGGATGAAGCAGCGAACAAAGGCACCGGTAAATGGACCAGCCAGAGCTCTCTGGATCTGGGTGAACCGCTGTCTCTGATCACCGAATCCGTCTTTGCGCGTTATATCTCTTCTCTGAAAGAGCAGCGTGTTGCGGCATCCAAAGTGCTGTCTGGCCCACAGGCTAAACCAGCCGGTGACAAAGCTGAATTCGTCGAGAAAGTTCGCCGCGCTCTGTACCTGGGCAAAATCGTCTCCTACGCGCAGGGCTTCTCTCAGCTGCGTGCCGCGTCAGACGAGAACAACTGGGATCTGAACTACGGCGAAATCGCGAAGATCTTCCGCGCAGGTTGCATCATTCGTGCACAATTTCTGCAGAAAATCACCGATGCTTATGCGGAAAACGCGGGTATTGCTAACCTTCTGCTGGCGCCCTACTTCAAGAAGATTGCCGACGAATACCAGCAGGCGCTGCGCGATGTGGTTGCTTATGCCGTTCAGAACGGTATTCCAGTACCAACCTTCTCCGCAGCAGTGGCGTACTACGACAGCTACCGCGCTGCCGTTCTGCCTGCGAACCTGATTCAGGCGCAGCGCGACTATTTTGGCGCGCATACCTACAAGCGCACTGATAAAGAAGGCGTGTTCCACACAGAATGGTTGGATTAATCTGATTCTGCCATTCCATAAAGCCCGGTAGCGATACCGGGCTTTTTTATCTTGTAAAATCCACTCAACTCACTTTAACGGAATAGACTGCGTGAAAATTCTAGTTACTGGCGGTGCCGGGTTTATTGGCTCCGCGGTTATACGACATATTATTAGCAATACTCAGGATAGCGTTGTTAACGTTGATAAATTAACCTATGCCGGTAACCTGGAATCCTTGCGTGAAGTAAGTGATAGTGAACGTTACGTTTTTGAGCATGCTGATATATGCGATAAAAATGCCATAGAACGTATATTTGCCACTCATCAGCCTGACGCGGTGATGCATTTGGCGGCTGAAAGCCATGTTGACCGTTCTATTACTGGACCGGCTGAATTCATTGAAACCAATATTGTTGGCACCTATGTTTTGTTAGAGGTCAGCCGTTCTTACTGGTCGTCACTGAACGGAGCAGCAAGATCTGCATTTCGTTTTCATCACATTTCAACTGATGAAGTCTATGGTGATTTGCCTCATCCGGACGAATATCATGAAGCTACTCCGTTGCCACTCTTTACTGAAAAAACGGCATATGCACCAAGTAGCCCTTACTCAGCATCAAAAGCTTCCAGCGATCATTTAGTGCGCGCGTGGATACGTACCTACGGCCTGCCGGGAATTGTGACAAACTGTTCCAATAACTATGGGCCTTACCATTTTCCGGAAAAACTCATTCCACTTGTCATCCTGAATGCTCTGGAAAGTAAACCCTTACCCATTTACGGTAAGGGCGATCAGATCCGCGACTGGTTATACGTGGAAGATCATGCGCGTGCACTTTATACCGTTCTGACAACGGGTGTCGTGGGGCAAACGTATAATATTGGAGGGTACAACGAGAAGAAAAATATCGAGGTTGTACACACCATATGCGATCTGCTGGATGAAATCGTGCCCAAGGAACGATCCTATCGGGAACAAATTACTTATGTTACTGACCGTCCAGGGCACGACCGCCGTTACGCGATCGACGCTCACAAAATCAGTGCCGAACTGGGCTGGAAACCGCTTGAAACCTTTGAAAGTGGTATTCGCAAAACCGTTGAGTGGTATTTGAACAATCAGAAATGGGTTTCTAATGTTAAAAGTGGCGCCTATAAAAGCTGGATTGATCAGAATTATGGGGAACGTAAGTAATGATTAAGCGTAAAGGTATCATTTTAGCTGGCGGATCTGGCACACGTCTTTACCCCGTCACGATGGCGGTAAGTAAACAATTGTTGCCGATTTACGATAAGCCGATGATCTATTATCCGCTATCAACACTGATGCTTGCTGGCATTAGGGACATCCTTATTATCAGCACGCCACAGGATACGCCGCGTTTTGAGCAACTGCTGGGTGATGGTAGCCAGTGGGGGCTGCGTCTGCAGTATAAAGTGCAACCGAGCCCCGACGGGCTTGCTCAGGCCTTTATCCTTGGCGAAGAGTTTATCGGAAACGACAACTGTGCACTGGTGTTAGGGGATAACATTTTCTATGGACATGACCTTCCGCGACTGCTTGAAGGGGCTGCAAGTCAGGAAGAAGGGGCGACCGTTTTTGCCTATCATGTCAGCGATCCGGAGCGTTATGGTGTTGTTGAATTTGACAAAGAAGGGACCGTAATTGGTCTTGAGGAGAAACCTCAACAACCCAAAAGTAATTACGCCATAACCGGTCTTTATTTTTATGACAATGATGTCATTGAGATGGCTAAAAGTTTGAGCCCATCGGATAGGGGTGAATTGGAAATCACCGATATCAACCGTCTTTATATGCAAGAGGGCAGATTGTCTGTCGCAATGATGAGACGAGGATACGCCTGGCTGGACACCGGAACACACCAAAGTATGATTGAGGCGAGTAATTTTATCGCAACGATAGAGGAGCGACAGGGACTAAAGGTTTCTTGCCCAGAGGAAATCGCTTTTCGTAGGGGATTTATTAATGCGGAACAACTTCTGCTGCTTGCAGAGCCACTTAAAAAGACGGGATATGGTCAATATCTGCTTAACCTTACCAAGGGATTAGTCTGATTTGAGTCAGTCCGCTATTTATCCATTTTATGGGCCTATAAGCGTTAAGTGCCCCACTATTGCTGGAAACCCGGTACTTCATGCTCTGTTGTGATAACGATATCTGTGGAGTCAACGTATTCTTCAGCCGGGCATGCACCTTGACAGTGAATTAGCATTAGCGATAAAAAACCACCAGTTATTCATTGTGGTGACCCTTAGATGTCACCAGAAACTCATACTGAAGAAGCCAAACGAATGAAAATAACCATTTCCGGAACAGGCTATGTTGGCCTTTCAAACGGTATCTTGATTGCGCAGAACCATGAAGTGGTTGCGCTGGACATCGTACAGTCCAAAGTGGATATGCTGAATCAGAAGAAATCGCCGATTGTAGACAAAGAAATCCAGGATTACCTTTCGAACAAACCGCTGAATTTCCGTGCAACGACCGATAAAGAAGATGCTTATCGTGATGCGGACTTTGTCATCATTGCGACCCCAACAGACTACGATCCAAAAACCAACTATTTCAACACTTCGACGGTTGAAGCCGTGATCAAAGACGTTATCGCGATTAATCCGAATGCAGTGATGATCATTAAGTCGACCATTCCGGTCGGTTTCACTAAATCAATCAAAGAAGAGTTGGGTATTGATAATGTCTTCTTCTCGCCAGAGTTTCTGCGCGAGGGCAGGGCGTTATACGATAACCTGCACCCATCCCGTATCGTGATCGGTGAGCGCTCTGAGCGTGCGGAGCGTTTTGCTGCTCTCCTTCAGGAAGGCGCAATCAAGAAAGATATCCCGGTGCTGTTTACCGATTCCACCGAAGCCGAAGCGATCAAGCTGTTCGCGAATACCTACCTGGCAATGCGCGTGGCTTACTTCAACGAGCTGGACAGCTATGCCGAGAGTCTGGGCCTGAACACCCGTCAGATCATCGAAGGCGTGTGCCTCGACCCGCGTATCGGTAACCATTACAACAACCCGTCGTTTGGCTATGGCGGCTACTGCCTGCCAAAAGATACCAAACAGCTGCTGGCGAACTATCAGGCTGTGCCAAACAATTTGATTTCAGCGATTGTTGATGCAAACCGTACGCGTAAAGACTTCATTTCCGATTCCATTCTCGCGCGTCAGCCGAAAGTGGTGGGTGTATATCGCCTGATCATGAAGAGCGGTTCTGATAACTTCCGCGCCTCTTCCATTCAGGGGATCATGAAGCGTATTAAGGCCAAAGGCGTTCAGGTGATTATTTATGAGCCAGCGATGCAGGAAGATGAATTCTTCCATTCCCGTGTGATTCGTGACCTGGATGCATTCAAACAGGAAGCGGATGTGATTATCTCTAACCGTATGGCGGAAGAACTGGCCGACGTGGCGGATAAAGTCTATACCCGCGATCTGTTCGGAAGCGATTGATTACTCTTAACGCACGTAAAAAACCCGGCCATGTTGCCGGGTTTTTTATTTTCAGACCTTGTAGAAAGCGCGATACCAGTCGACAAAGTTCTTCACCCCGTCTTTGACCGACGTCTGTGGTTTAAAACCAATCACCTTATATAATGCCTTCGTATCGGCGCTGGTTTCCAGCACGTCACCCGGTTGAATCGGCATCATGTTTTTCTCTGCTTCTTTGCCGAGAGCTTCTTCCAGCGCCGTAATGTAATCCATAAGCTCGACCGGAGAGCTGTTACCAATGTTGTAAACGCGATAAGGCGCGGAGCTGGTCGCCGGGGAACCGGTCTCGACGGTCCAGTCTGCATCGGCCTGAGGAATAACATCCTGCAGACGGATAATGGCTTCGGCGATGTCATCAATATAGGTGAAGTCACGCTTCATCTTACCGTAGTTGTAGACATCAATGCTTTTGCCTTCAATCATCGCTTTGGTGAACTTAAACAGCGCCATATCCGGACGACCCCACGGACCGTACACGGTAAAGAAACGCAGGCCCGTCGTGGGCAGGTTGTACAGGTGGGAATAGGTATGCGACATCAGTTCATTGGCTTTTTTGGTCGCGGCATAAAGTGAGACAGGGTGATCGACCGAATCGTCAGTCGAAAAAGGCATCTTGCGATTCAGACCGTAAACGGAGCTGGAAGACGCATACAGAAGATGTTGTACCTTGTGATGGCGACAGCCTTCCAGCACGTTGAGATGCCCTACCAGGTTGGCATCTGCATAGGCGTGAGGGTTTTCAAGCGAGTAGCGTACACCTGCCTGTGCGGCTAGGTGGATGACGCGATCAAATTTCTCACGGGCGAACAGTGTGGCCATGCCTTCACGGTCGGCCAGGTCCAGCTTGTGGAAGGCGAAATTATCAGATGTCAGCAGATCCAGACGTGCCAGCTTAAGATTGACATCATAGTAGTCATTCAGGTTATCAATACCGACGACCTGATGACCGGCATCCAGGAGTCGTTTGCTGACATTTGCACCGATAAAGCCTGCTGCACCCGTTACCAGAAATTTCATACCTTCCCTCATAAATATGTGTTCTTACTGATGCCATCACGCATCACATTGCGTCTATCATAGCGCGGCGGATGCCAGTTACATAACCCATCTTTCCGATTTAACTCATCGGATTCTTATAGAAAAATTCATAGCAACAGATACACTATGTGAACATGTTTATTTTTGCCCTTTATCATCTGTTAGGGATTGTATGACGCAGAACAACAATAACCTGGTCAGCAGAAGTAATGACCCGGAGCAAATTGATTTACTTGATTTAGTGCTGCAACTGTGGCGTGGAAAGTGGGTTGTTGGAGCTTTTGTTGCTGTATTTATCATATTGGCCGGGATCTACATCACCGTAGCAAAAGAGAAATGGACATCGTCCGCTATCATAGCCCAGCCGGATGCCGCACAGATTGCAACGTATGCAAATGCGTTGAATATTCTATACGGAAGTGCCGCGCCTTCAATTTTGGATATCCAGACCCGTGCAATTAGTCGTTTTAATTCATCCTTTTCTGCATTAGCGCAGGCGCTTGAAAATCAGGAAATCCCGGAAAAGCTAACCATCGATTCCACGGTTAAGGGACAAGCATTTCCATTGACCGTCAGTTATGTTGGTGAAACTGCTGAAGCTGCGCAAAAGCAGCTTGCCCAGTATATTCAGCAGGTTGATGAACAGACGGCGAAAGAACTTACGCTTGACCTAAAAGATAACATTAAGCAGCAGATCACAACCCTGAATGACTCCCTGGAGAACCAGGAGAAAGTCTCGCAGGAACAAAAAGATCTGCGCATTAAACAGATTACGGAAGCGCTGAAGAACGCTGAAGCGGCCAAAATCACTTCTCCACAGATTCAGCAAACTCAAGACGTGACGCAGGAAACCATGTTCCTGTTAGGCAGCGAAGCGTTGAAATCGATGATTGAAAACGAAGCATCTCGTCCGCTGGTGTTCTCTGGAGCGTACTATCAGACTAAGCAGAACTTGCTGGATATTGAGAAGTTGAATGTTAACCCGGACACCATTCATGTCTATCGCTATGTCATGAAACCGGATCTTCCTGTTTATCGCGACAGTCCGAAAAAAGCCATCACTCTAATCCTTGCCGTACTCCTTGGCGGGATTATCGGTTCAGGTGTGGTGTTGGGTCGCAACGCGTTGCGGAACTACAAACCAAAAGCGTGATTCTCATCAGATAAAAAAACCGGGGACATTCCCCGGTTTTTTTATTTATGTCTCTTACGTAGATTCTCAATCACCACCGTCAAATCCAGCTCCTGATCCTGCAGCAGTACCAGCAGGTGATACATCAAATCCGACGCCTCGTTCGTCAGCTCCTCGCGGTCATGCACGGTCGCGGCCAGTGCTGTCTCAACGCCTTCTTCCCCTACCTTTTGCGCAATACGTTTAGTCCCGCTGGCGTACAGCTTAGCTGTATACGAACTTTCAGGATCCGCCGTTTTACGCTCAGCGAGTAACTGTTCCAGTTGATACAGGAACAGCCACTGGTGGCTTGCGTCGCCGAAGCAGCTGCTGGTGCCCTTGTGGCAGGTTGGGCCGATCGGATTCGCCAGCACCAGAAGCGTATCGTTATCGCAGTCCGGCGTAATGCTGACTACATTCAGGAAATGGCCAGAGGTTTCCCCTTTGGTCCACAAGCGTTGTTTGGTACGCGAGAAAAAGGTGACCTTGCCGCTGTCGATGGTTTTGGTTAGTGCATCCTGGTTCATATATCCCAGCATCAGCACTTCACCTGAGACGGCATGCTGTACAACCACCGGCAGTAATCCGTCAGTTTTTTCCCAGTCCAGTTGTGCCTGTTGTTGCTCTGTTAACATACCCTGATCTCCACGCCCTGGTCGGCCAGGTACGTTTTTAACTCACCAATATTGATAATCTGTTTGTGGAACACAGAGGCCGCCAGCGCGCCGTCAACGTTTGCATCGCGGAAGGCTTCAAGGAAGTGTTCCATGGTGCCTGCACCGCCGGAAGCAATCAGCGGTACGTGGCAGACCGCGCGGACTTTTTTCAGCTGCTCAAGGTCATAGCCGTTACGCACGCCGTCCTGGTTCATCATGTTCAGCACAATTTCGCCTGCGCCACGTTTCTGGACTTCCTGCACCCAGTCCAGCGTCTCCCATTGGGTTACACGGGTCCGGCTTTCATCGCCGGTGTACTGGTTGACATGGTATTTACCCGTTGCGGCGTCATACCAGGTGTCAATCCCCACGACAATACACTGTACCCCAAAGCGATCGGCCAGACGGGTAATCAGCTCCGGGTCTGCCAAAGCAGGGGAGTTAATGGAAATCTTATCGGCACCAAAGGAGAGGATTTTTGCCGCGTCTTCCGCAGATTTAATCCCACCTGCCACGCAGAAGGGAATATCAATCACTTCTGCCACGCGCGCCACCCAGCTTTTATCCACGACGCGGCCATCGCTGGAGGCGGTGATATCGTAAAATACCAGTTCATCTGCGCCTTCTTCAGCGTAGCGTTTTGCCAGTGGGACGATATCGCCAATGATTTCGTGGTTGCGGAACTGCACGCCTTTCACTACCTGGCCGTCACGTACGTCCAGGCAAGGGATTATCCGTTTTGCCAGCATTGAATCGCCTCCGTCACAGTAAATTTACCTTCCAGCAGGGCCCGGCCCACAATCACGCCCTGTACACCCGTTCCGCGCAACGCGGCAATATCAGTGATATCACCAATACCGCCCGACGACTGGAAGGCCACCTGCGGATAACGCGCGCAGATTTCTTGATATAAAGAAACGTTAGAGCCTGCCAGCGTGCCGTCGCGGGAGATATCGGTGCACAGCACGTGCTTCAGGCCAACGGGCAGATACCTCTCAACCAGCTCTTCCAGCGTCACCCCAGAGTTTTCCTGCCAGCCGCTGACTGCAACCTGCTTGTTACCCTGTTCGTCGATACGAACATCCAACGCCAGCACCAGCGCGTCAGCGCCAAAGCGGCGGAACCAGGCTTTAACCTTTTCAGGATCGTTAACGGCAGTCGAGCCGACGACCACGCGCGCCACGCCAGCGTCCAGCAGCGCCGCAACGTCATCTTCCGTACGTACGCCACCGCCTACCTGGACGGGGACATCCACGCCGGCCACCAGTTTTTTAAGAAGTGGGATTTGACGTTTTGTCGGATCTTTTGCACCAGTCAAATCCACAAGGTGCAGCACCTGCGCGCCCTGGGCGGCGTAATCCTGCAGACGTGGCAAGGGGTCGTTACCGTAGTCGCGTTGCTGTCCGTAATCGCCCTGATGGAGACGGACAACCGTGCCGTCGATTAAATCTAAAGCGGGAATAATCATTACATCTCCAGGAAGTTTTTCAGCAACTGTGCGCCTGCGGCACCCGAACGTTCCGGGTGAAACTGCACGCCGAAGAAGTTATCTTTCTGCACCGCCGCGGTAAATGCTTCGCCGTAATTGCACTGGGCAATGGTGTACGGATTCACCGGCATGGCGTAGCTGTGCACGAAGTAAAAATAGGCCCCGTCTTCAATGCCGCGAAACAGTCTGTCACCGGCTTTGGCATAAACACGGTTCCAGCCCATGTGCGGCAGAGGCAGACCGTGATCGGTCATTTTCGGCACGTCTTCGTCTATAATCCCGAGCAGATCAACGCCGTTGCTCTCTTCACTGCGTCGGCCCAAGAGCTGCATGCCGAGACAAATTCCCAGCACCGGTTGAGTACAGGCTTTGATGAGACTCACCAGCTCGCGCTCGTGGATCTGATCCATCGCCGCCTGCGCTGTCCCTACGCCGGGCAGAAAAAGCTTATCGGCGCGCAGTACGACGTCCGGGTCGCGACTCACGTCCGGTGCATAGCCGTGACGGGCAATTGCCGATTTTACGGAGTTCAGGTTGGCGCATCCGGTATCCAGAATCACCACATTCATTACAGCACTCCTTTCGATGAGGGCAGGGCGTCACCTTCCACACGAATCGCCTGGCGAAGGGTACGGCCAAAGGCCTTGAACAGGCTTTCCACGCGGTGGTGGTCGTTCTTGCCCTTGGTCTTGAGGTGCAGCGTCAGGCCCATGGTGTAGGACAATGAACGGAAGAAGTGTTCAACCATTTCGGTGCTGAGGTCGCCCACGCGCTGGTAGGTAAAATCCGCTTTGTATTCCAGGTGTGGGCGCCCGGAGATATCCATTGCGCAGCGCGCCAGGCACTCGTCCATCGGCAGCACAAAACCAAAACGGTTGATGCCGCGTTTGTCGCCGAGCGCCAGCTTCAGCGCTTCACCCAGCGCCAGGCCGGTATCTTCCACAGTGTGGTGATCGTCGATATACAAATCGCCTTTCACGGCGATCTCCATGCGGAAACCACCGTGGGTCGCGATCTGGTCCAGCATATGGTCAAAGAAACCCACACCGGTGTGGATCTTGCTGCCGCCTTCACGATCCAACCAGACCTTAACGTCGATTTGCGTCTCTTTGGTGTTGCGCTCAACGTGCGAGTAGCGGTCACGCTGGGTCAACTGCTCACCAATTTTTGCCCAGTTAAGGGTGGAACGGTCATAGCGCAGCCCGGAGATACCCATGTTCTCCGCCAGCGTAATATCGGTCATGCGATCGCCAATAACATAGCTATTGGCTTTATCCAGCACGTCATCCGCCAGGTAGCGTTCGACCAGCTTTACCTTCGGCTTGCGGCAGTCACATTCATCGGCAGGCAGGTGTGGGCAGATCAGCACCTCATCAAATTCAACGCCCTGAGAGGTCAGCACCTGCATCATCAGGTTATGCGGGCCGTCAAAATCCGCCTGCGGGAAACTGTCGGTACCCAGCCCGTCCTGGTTAGTGATCATCACCAGCTTATAGCCGGCTTTCTGCAGTTTGAGCAGCACCGGGATTACATCGGGTTCAAAAGCCAGTTTGTCGAAACGATCGACCTGAAAATCGGTTGGCGGCTCCGAAATAAGGGTACCGTCACGATCGATAAAGAGGGTCTTCTGGCTCATACTTTCTCCGCTTTCAGGGCGTCAATCACGCGCTGACTCTCTGCACGGGTGCCTACGGTAATACGCAAACAGCCGCTTAAGGATGGTTGTTTATTTTGGTCTCGTAAGATAATGCCCTGATCCCATAAAGATTTAAATACGGCACTCGACGCGGTAAAGCGTACCAGGATGTAGTTGGTTTCAGAGTCGAATACCTGCTCCACGCAGGGAATATCTTTCAGGGCAGTGAACAGATACTGCCGTTCTTCAAGAATTTGTGCCACGCGTTCGCGCATCGCCTTGATCCCCTGAGGGGCCAAAGCCTGCGCCGCAATGTCGGCAACCGGCGTAGAGAGTGGATATGGCGCAATCACTTTCATCAGCAGGTCGATGACTTCTTTATTGGCCAGCGTAAAGCCGCAGCGCAGGCCAGCGAGAGCGAAAGCTTTTGACAGCGTACGCAGTACAACCAGGTGCGGGTACTCCTCGAGCCAGCCTGTCAGCGTCGCCTGTGGGCAGAACTCAATATAGGCTTCGTCAGCCACCACCAGCGCTTTACCGCGCGTCATCTCCAGCAGGGTTCGAATGTCCTGCGGGTTGATAATCTGCCCGGTCGGGTTATTTGGACTGCAGACGAACACCACTTTCACGCCGTCAAGATTGTCGGCAATCCCCTGCAGATCGAGCTGCCAGTCTTCCAGCGAAAGCACGTTACGGCACGCCACGCCAAAAGTTTCTGCGCTGACGCTGTACATTCCGTAGGTTGGCTGGCAGTACATCACCGCGTCTTTACCCGGTTCGCAGAAGGCTCGGATCAGCAGTTCAATGCCTTCATCTGCCCCCCGGCTGACCAGCACCTGCTCAGGCTTTACGCCTGCGTACCGGGCGTAATTTTCGATAACCGCGTTCGGCTGGCATTCCGGATAGCGGTTCAGCGTTTGCTGCGAGAGCTCGAACTGTACGGCCGTCGGGTATTCGTTAGCGTTCAGCCAGACATCACCGTTGCCACCCAGACGACGAGCAGACTGATAAGGCGTCAGGCGACGGACATTTTCGCGGGCTAATTCTTCAATGCTCATGCTTGCTCCTTCAGGGCTGCAACGCGCAGCGTAACGGCGTTTTTGTGGGCGGTCAGACGTTCGGCGGCGGCCAGGGTCTCAATGGTGGAGGCCAGAGAGGCAAACCCCTCGCGGGACAGCTCCTGTACGGTCATGCGTTTCTGGAAATCCGCCAGCCCGAGGCTCGAACAGGTTGATGTATAGCCGTAGGTTGGCAGAACGTGGTTGGTGCCGGAAGCGTAATCGCCGGCGGATTCCGGTGACCAGTCGCCAAGGAAGACCGAACCTGCGCTGGTAATGCTGTCAACCAGATCGCGCGCATTGCGGGTCTGGATAATCAGGTGTTCCGGGCCGTACTGGTTGGAGATGGCAATGCACTGCGCCAGATCGCGCGCCACAATCAGGCGGCTTGCTGAGAGTGCCTGGCGTGCCGTGTCGGCGCGCGGCAGGTCGGCAAGCTGACGTTCAACGGCTTCACCCACGCGTCTTGCCATATCCGCATCCGGCGTCAGCAAAATAACCTGTGAGTCCGGGCCATGTTCTGCCTGGGATAACAGATCGGAGGCGACGAAGTCCGGCGTTGCACCGCTGTCGGCAATCACCAGCACCTCAGAAGGACCGGCAGGCATATCAATTGCGGCACCGTCCAGGCGCTGGCTGACCTGACGCTTTGCTTCGGTCACATACGCGTTGCCCGGGCCAAAAATTTTGTCCACTTTAGGAATGGATTCGGTACCAAACGCCAGCGCGGAAATTGCCTGTGCACCACCCACTTTATACACCGCCTGTACGCCACACAGTTTTGCCGCATAGAGAATTTCATCGGCAATCGGAGGCGGCGAGCACAGTACAACTTTCTGACAACCGGCGATGCGTGCCGGGGTTGCCAGCATTAATACGGTAGAGAACAGCGGGGCGGAACCACCGGGGATGTAAAGCCCCACCGACGCTACCGGACGCGTGACCTGCTGGCAGCGTACGCCGGGCACGGTTTCCACATCGACCGCCTGCAATATCTGCGCGGTGTGGAAGGTATCAATGTTTTTCACCGCGACGGCCATCGCCTGTTTGATCTCATCTCCGAGGCGGCTTTCCGCGTCCGTGATTTCCTGTTCAGTTACCTTTAAAGCGCCAACCTCGGTTTTATCAAACTTTGCGCTGTATTCCCGCAGCGCATCGTCGCCACGGGCTTTGACGTTATCAAGGATCTCGGCCACGGTGCGGGTAATGCTTTCTGAGGCAGAAATCGCCGGACGCATCAGCAGCGCGCGCTGTTGTTCTTGCGAACAATCGTTCCAGTTGATGATTGTGTTAAAGCTCATGGCCATCACTCCATCATCTTCTCAATTGGCAGCACCAGAATTGAGCTTGCGCCCAGCGCCTTCAGTTTTTCCATGGTTTCCCAGAACAGGGTTTCGCTACTGACCATGTGCATGGCGACGCGCTGCTGGTCACCGGCCAGAGGCAGGATGGTCGGGCGCTCTGCGCCCGGCAGCAGGGCAATGACCTCATCAAGACGTTCGGTTGGCGCGTGCATCATGATGTATTTCGATTCACGGGCCTGAATCACGCCCTGAATACGGGTCAGCAGTTTGTCGATCAGCTGTTGTTTCGCATCGGCCATTTCGCCGTCGCGCTGGATAAGGCACGCTTTGGAGCGGTAAATCACTTCCACTTCGCGCAGACCGTTCGCTTCCAGCGTGGCGCCCGTAGAGACGAGGTCACAGATGGCGTCAGCCAGACCCGCGCGCGGTGCCACCTCAACAGAGCCGTTCAGCAGGCAGGATTTAAACTGCACGCCTTTCTGATCCAGGTAACGTTTCAACAGGTGAGGGTAGGAGGTGGCGATACGCTTGCCGTTCAGCGCGGCCGGGCCGTCCCAGGCTTCATCGACAGGCGTGGCCAGCGACAGGCGGCAGCCACCGAAGTCCAGACGACGCAGGGTAAAATAGCGTGGATCTTCACCCTGGGCGCGGCGGGTCAGGAGCTCTTCTTCCAGCACGTTTTCACCGATGATGCCGAGGTCAACAACGCCATCCATCACAAGGCCGGGAATATCGTCATCACGCACGCGCAGAATGTCGATGGGCATATTTTCAGCCAGGGCAATCAGGCGCTGGGTGTGCAGGTTGATTTTAATCCCGCAGCGGGCGAGCAGTTCGCGTGAATCATCACTCAAACGGCCTGATTTTTGAATAGCTATGCGTAAACGTGAGTTATCTAACATTCTGTTTTCCTCGTTAACCTGTTTTAACCTGTCTGAATTTGGTCCAAAAAAAAGCCCCCGGAAGAAGATCTTCCGGGGGCTTTTTCATGCGTTCATGCACCACTGGAAGATCCAAACGTCTTCCAGCACACATCGCCTGAAAGACTAGTCAGGATGATGGTGATGATGGTGGTGTTTAAATTGAACGCGTGTCATAAAATTCTCGATGAATGCTTATTCATTTGATGTCTTTTAACCTAAACCAGTTGTATGACTGATTGCAAGGGCTTTTTTTGATCATTAATTCATTTCATATTGACGCTATGAATTGTGTGTTCTGTCGGGCTGGCGTAGCCTTAAGAAAGACGAGTAAAAGTCAGGAGAATTCGAATGAAAAAGGTCGCGATTGTCGGTTTAGGTTGGCTGGGAATGCCGCTGGCGATGTCATTGGCCGCAAAAGGCTGGCAGGTGACCGGAAGCAAAACCACGGCGGATGGGGTAGAAGCGGCGCGCATGTGCGGTATTGACGGCGTCGAGCTGCGTCTGGAACCCGAACTGGTGTGTGATGCTGACGATCTGGACACGCTGATGAACGTTGATGCGCTGGTGATTACGTTACCGGCACGGCGCAGTGGCCCGGGCGAATCATTTTATCTGCAGGCGATGCAGGAGATTGTCGACAGCGCGCTGGCGCATCACGTCCCACGCATTATTTTTACCAGCTCAACCTCGGTCTACGGCGATGTTGACGGCGTGGTGAAAGAGACCTCTGAGCGTCATCCCGTTACCGCGAGCGGTAAAGTGCTGAAAGAGCTGGAAGACTGGCTGCATCATCTTCCCGGCACCCAGGTCGATATCGTACGGCTGGCAGGTCTGGTTGGCCCCGGGCGACATCCAGGGCGCTTCTTCGCGGGAAAATCCGCGCCAGACGGACAACATGGCGTCAATCTTGTGCATCTTGATGACGTAATTGCCGCAATAGAACTACTCTTACAGGCTCCAAAAGGTGGGCACATCTATAATATATGTGCGCCTTCTCATCCAGCGCGGAGCACGTTTTACCCGCTGATGGCACGCCAGCTGGGTCTGGTTCCGCCTGTTTTTGGTGAAGCAAAGGACGAAAGTAAAGGCAAAATTGTTGATGGCAATCGCATTTGTCATGAGCTGGGGTTTGAGTATCAATATCCCGATCCGCTGGTGATGCCGATGGAATAAGTTTCTCAGCGGAAACGATCGCACACCGGAAGGGGGCGAACATGAAACCGCTGCTGGATGTTCTTATTATTCTGGATGCACTGGAAAAAGAGGGGAGCTTTGCCGCTGCTTCGGCAAAGCTCTTCAAAACCCCGTCGGCGCTGAGCTATACCGTTCATAAACTGGAAAGCGATCTTAATATCCAGATCCTCGATCGCTCTGGTCACCGCGCCCGTTTTACCCGTACCGGGCAGATGCTGCTGGAGAAGGGGCGCGACGTCCTGCATACCGTTCGCGAACTGGAAAAACAGGCCGTCAAACTGCACCAGGGATGGGAGAACGAACTGGTCATCGGCGTTGATGATACTTTTCCGTTTTCTCTTCTGACGCCGCTGATTGAGGCGTTCTATCAGCACCACAGCGTAACCCGATTAATCTTCATTAATGGCGTGCTGGGCGATTCATGGGATGCCTTAACTCAGGGCAGGGCCGATATTTTTGTCGGTGCGCTGCATGAACCGCCCCAGTTAAGCGATTTCGGTTTCGCCCGGCTGGGTGTGCTGGAGCAGGTTTTCGCCGTCGCGCCACACCATCCGCTCGCGCAGGAGCCGGAACCCCTTAACCGGCGCACGATTAAAGGTTACCGCGCCATTGTGGTCGGTGACAGCTCGCGTCCCGACTGTGCGGCCTCCACGCAGTTGCTTGATGAGCAGGAGGCGATCACGGTGTTCGACTATAAAACCAAGCTGGAGCTGCAAATCAGTGGCCTGGGGTGCGGCTATTTACCCCGCTATCTGGCACAGCGGTTTTTAGACAGCGGTGCGCTTGTTGAAAAACAGGTGCTTGCACAAAGCAGCAATGAATCGGTGTGGGTCGGCTGGAATGAACAAACTGCGGGGCTGGCAAGTGCCTGGTGGCGGGACGAAATTTTAGCAAATAGTGCTATTGCTGCCGTTTACTCGCAAAGCAGCGTCGAGAAATCAGCCAGTTAGAAAAAAGAAAATCGCCCCGGGCGTTGCAAAGTATTGCCTTTTGTATCCGATGTGGGGCAAAATGCGCCGCTGCAACCAAATGAATAATCGACGATATAAAAGGCGTCGGTTATTTTTTTTTGCACGTATGAAACGAAACTAAAAACCAAGAGGCCGGGCTTCGTACCGGATAGATATTTACTAAAATCCGACAGTTGTTGTCGCTGAGGAATACAGAAATGGGGCAATTTTTCGCTTACGTGGCGGTTATCACCGTAAAGGAGAATAACTATGTCGCATAACGCAACTCCAAACACCTCTCGCGTGGAATTACGTAAAACCCTTACGTTAGTTCCGGTTGTTATGATGGGCCTTGCCTATATGCAGCCAATGACGCTGTTCGATACATTCGGTATCGTATCAGGCCTCACAGACGGTCATGTGCCGACGGCTTACGCCTTCGCGCTGATTGCGATCCTCTTTACCGCGCTGAGCTACGGTAAACTGGTCCGTCGCTATCCGTCTGCCGGTTCCGCCTACACCTACGCCCAGAAATCCATCAGCCCGACCGTTGGCTTTATGGTGGGCTGGTCTTCGCTGCTCGACTATCTGTTCGCGCCGATGATCAACATTCTGCTGGCTAAAATTTATTTTGAAGCACTGGTGCCGTCGATCCCTTCGTGGATGTTCGTCGTGGCGCTGGTGGCCTTTATGACGGCGTTCAACCTGCGCAGCATCAAGTCCGTTGCGAACTTTAACTCCGTTATTGTTGTGCTTCAGGTCATCCTGATTGCCGTGATTCTGGGCATGGTTATCTTTGGTGTCTTCCACGGTGAAGGCGCAGGTACCCTGGCGAGCAGCAAGCCGTTCTGGTCTGGTGATGCGCATGTGATCCCGATGATTACCGGGGCAACTATTCTGTGCTTCTCCTTTACCGGTTTTGACGGCATCAGCAACCTGTCTGAAGAGACCAAGGACGCAGAGCGTGTTATCCCGCGTGCTATTTTCCTGACGGCGCTGATTGGTGGTCTGATCTTTATCTTTGCGACCTACTTCCTGCAGCTGTACTTCCCGGATATCTCTCGCTTTAAGGATCCGGATGCCTCTCAGCCAGAAATTATGCTCTATGTGGCGGGTAAAGCGTTCCAGGTTGGCGCGTTGATCTTCTCCACCATCACGGTACTGGCATCCGGCATGGCCGCGCACGCAGGCGTTGCACGTCTGATGTATGTAATGGGTCGTGACGGCGTATTCCCGAAAAGCTTCTTCGGCTACGTTCACCCAACCTGGCGTACGCCGGCGATGAACATCATCCTGGTCGGCGCTATTGCTCTGCTGGCGATTAACTTTGACCTGGTGATGGCAACTGCGCTGATTAACTTCGGTGCGCTGGTGGCGTTCACCTTTGTTAACCTGTCGGTTATTTCTCAGTTCTGGATCCGTGAAAAGCGTAATAAAACGCTGAAAGATCACTTCCAGTATCTGTTCCTGCCGATGTGTGGTGCGCTGACCGTGGGTGCGCTGTGGGTTAACCTGGAAGAGAGTTCCATGGTGCTTGGCCTGATTTGGGCGGGTATCGGCCTGGTTTACCTGGCGTGCGTCACGAAGAGCTTCCGTAACCCGGTTCCTCAGTACGAAGACGTTGCGTAAGAGCTAAGTAAAAAAAAACCGGAGACCATCGCCTCCGGTTTTTTTTCGCCCAAAATCTGTCAGACGATCTCCTGCGCATACTGATACAGCGCTTTTAACAGCGCCTGCTTTTCAGCATTTCCTTCATACTGGCTATACAGCATCTCCAGCTCCTGCGCGTAGCTCTGCAGAAACTCCGGTGTAAACACATTACGACGATGCTGAAGCCAGCGCGCCTGTTCGGTTTCATCCAGCGTGCCAGGATAGTTGCGCGCGCGGTAATTAAACATCAGTTTTTCGATACGTGCGTCCGCGAAGGTAATATCCAGCGCGGGTAAGTTACGCGGTTCGGTTTGCAGAACAATATTCATTGCCGCACGGTCTGCGTCGCTGAAAAAGCCGTTGTACAATTGTGCATCGACGTTGTCTGACGGAATAAAGGGTTCGGCTTCGGCAAAGATCGCCACCGCTTTCTCACGCACCTGCGGGTTTTCACGCAGCACCTTGAGGTTATCCAGGCAACGCTGACGGTTAATCCCCAACCTGTCGGCATCCTCTGCGCGCAGAGTATTGGCCTGGGCCAGGACCGGACATTTATTGATATGGACCAGTTTGACCGGCACCGCGGGCAGATCGCCGAGTTCATCTTTTGGGGTATAGAGCCGTTCGCGCAGCGTATCGCTGTCGAGATCGAGCAGCGGTGTAATATCACCGGCTAAATCCACCATAATCACGGCATTACGGTTATCCGGATGCCAGGCCAGCGGAGCGACCCAACTGGTATTGCCGCGCCAGGCGCCAAACATACCGGAGATATGTACCAGCGGTTTCATCTGCGGCACATCAATCAGCGTGGTGAGTTTGTGCTTGCTGCGGTGGCTCAGCAGATAGTCAAACAGCCGCGGCTGAGCAGTTTTCACCAGCTTTGCCATAGCAATGGTGGCGTAGACATCGGCCATCGCATCGTGGGCATTACTGTGCTCAATACCGTTTGCGCGCGTCAGGTGTTCCAGTCTGAAACTCGGCAGCCCTTCATCATTCTCAGGCCAGTTGATGCCTTCCGGGCGCAGCGCATAGCAGGCACGCATAATGTCGAGCAAATCCCAGCGCGAGTTGCGGTTCTGCCAGCTCCAGGCATAAGGATCGTAGAAGTTGCGGTAGAAGATATTGCGCGTCACTTCGTCATCGAAACGGATGTTGTTGTAACCGACCACACAGGTATTCGGGACGGTGAAGAGGTCGTGAATGCACCGGGCGAATGCGGCCTCGTTCACGCCTTTGTCCCGGGCTTCCTGTGGGGTGATCCCGGTGACCATTACCGCGCCGGGCTGGGGCAGGTAGTCATCGGCCGGCTTACAGTAAAAGACCTCAGGTTCGCCAATGATGTTGAATTCATCGTCGGTACGGATGGCCGCAAACTGTGCCGGTCTATCCAGCGCCGGGTGGGTGCCAAAGGTTTCGTAGTCGTGGAATAGGAAGGTAGGTTGTTTATCTGTGTCTGCCATTGTTTAATATTGTCCACAATAGTTAATTAACTGCCTGTTATCACTCGAAAAACAACCCTTTTCTCACCTGAGTTTGTCCACGAACGTTAAATATAGTTGTTTACTGTGTCTCGATGTCCATGTGATATTGCGTACCAGAAGTGTACCAAACCACTATTTCTGAGCGTACCAAATATTATTTATGGCTATCAGCGACACAAAACTGCGTACCATTCATGGTAAACCATATTCGGGCCCACAAGAAGTGGCTGATGCTGATGGCCTCAGCGTGCGCATTTCTCCAAAGGGGGTCATCCAATTCCAGTACCGGTATCGCTGGCATGGTAAACCTCATCGTCTTGGCATTGGCCGCTACCCGTCGGTATCTCTAAAGGATGCCAGGCAGATCACGTCTGATTTACGAAACCTTTATTTCTCCGGCACAGATCCGCGCTCCTACTTTGAGGAGAAGACGCAAAACTCTCTGACGCTCGCTCAGTGCCTCGATTACTGGTTCGATAATTACGTCTCTACAACACTCAGGGAAAAGACCCAGGCACTATACCGCTCAACGGTTATGAAGCGGATGCATGACGCTTTCCCGAATCGACCAGCATCCTCCATCACTGTGAAGCAGTGGGTGGATCTCCTCACCGAAGAGGAAAGGGATAATCCGCGCCGCGCGCGTCAGGTGCTCAGTCAGTTAAGATCTGCAATAAGTTGGTGCATGCGGCGTCAGGTGATAGATAGCTGCGCAATAATGAGCATCCAGCCCAGAGACTTTGGCTCCCGTGCTGCTGTGGGCGACCGCGTTCTGTCGTATAACGAGCTGGCTCAGATTTGGATGGCTATTGAAAGAAGCCGGGCGTCTACCTCAAACAAGCTTCTTCACCAGATGCTGATGCTATGGGGGGCGAGGCTCTCAGAGCTAAGGCTGGCAACCAAGACAGAATTTGACCTGCTGGACAACGTCTGGACCGTTCCGAAAGAGCACAGCAAGATGGGCAACGTCATCCGCCGCCCCATCTTCGAACAGATTAAGCCTTTCCTCGAAAAGGCCCTGACAACTTACAATGATGTGCTTTTCCCCGGGGAGGATATAAACGAACCGATCAGCATTGCGGCCGCCAACCGGTTCGTAAATCGAATAAGGGGAGGGATGGACCTTGGCTACTGGCGAACTCACGACTTCAGGAGGACGCTGGTAACAAGGCTTTCTGAAATGGATGTCGAGCCCCATGTAACTGAAAGGATGCTCGGGCATGAACTTGGCGGGGTAATGGCTGTGTACAACAAACACGACTGGATCGAGGCTCAGCGCAAAGCGTATGAGCTTCACGCTGATAAGCTGTTCTGGCACATCAAGAACATTTCTGGTTAACGCCACCATTGAGGATCCATCCATCAACAGCTTCACGCAGGTACGCTTTCGGGTGGGTCCTGACTGGCTTGGGAAACCCGTGCCGGTTGGTGTAGTTCCAGATTGTCTGGCGTGATGAAACCCCAAGCTTGTTCATCACTTCTTTTTCGGGAATCAGGCTGGTGTCGCTCATTGGTGTCTCCAGGCAAAAAAGAACCCGACGCGGGGCCGGGCAAAAGGGATTACGTGGCAGTGCTTTCGCACCCAATAGCCAGCTCATAACTGGCTATCAGTTGCGTCATTCGAGTTTCTTCAGCAGCGAGAGATAATCGACAACCGCCGCGCCAAGCTTGGCATAATCGCCGCCGGACGATTTCATGAATCCATCAATCAGGCCATCAACTGTTTCTATCAATGCGGTACGTTTCTTTTCCTCCTCTGTAATGGCGGGACGAAAGCTGAGAGTTTTATGTCTATATGCGTCAACGTCGTCAATTCTGTAGTCGTGAAGAACCACGACCTCGCCACACATATATTCAACTCTGAAAGGAGTCCAAATCCGACTATCATCGCCATCAAAATGAACTTCCACCTCTGTACCTGGTGGAATAGGAAATTGTCCATTCCATGGCTTTTTGTGGCCGGAAATTGCAACTTCATATTGAGCTTTGGTAACCGTTTCATCTCCATAAGTGCAGGAGATGAATTCATTGCTTTCTACACTCCATCGCCAAGAGGTAACGAGTTCGTTTCCAGCCAGAGGTAAGTCAGCACTATCGAGTGGTTTCGGCCAGCCACCCCTGGATGGAAGTTTCTCTATCAAGCTTGCTAAAAGTGTCATTTTAATACCTCATGCCGCACGCTGGGCGCGCAGCTTCTTCAGGTGTTCTGCTGTTTCGATTTCTTCGGCGATCGCTCAGCCTGTGCTTTGGTCAGCGGCTCGAATTCATGCTGAAAGCGGCCAATGCTGGCGATGCAGGTGCGACCGTTGCGGATGTAGTGGATTACTTCGTGGGTAGCGCGGAGGATTTTGCAGGGCGCGCCGTGGGGATCGGCGTACCAGGTATTAGGCTGGATTATCCTGAACATTGGGCACCACCTTAAATTCGATTACCCAGACCCATGGGTTGGCCTTCCAACTCTCCTCGCCGTAGATTGATTCCCACAGCTGCGCAAAGTTGTCATATGGAGTCCAGACTTCTCCGCCACTATCTGGGTCAGAATATGTTGGCCGCCATCCGGTAAGTTCCATGCCTTCAGCCTGCGCATCTTCTTGGCTAATGCTATTCAACCTTTCCACTCGGACACCGGTGATCTCCAGCATGAGACGACAGGCTGCGCGAGGCATGTGGATAGATGGCTTCCAGCACGAACGGCCATCTTCATAACCATCGTCGTCACCCCAAGTAAACTCTCCATCTGCTGCGTAAATGGCGTGACCAGTGTAGTAACCATTACCAAACGGCATTTCGTGAATGGCTGTGGCAGTACGGTCAGGGCTCCATGGCTGAATGCGGCCATCTTCATCAAGTTCATGGCTCACTACTCCCCACGTTTCTCGCACCCAGATATGGTCGCCTGGCTTGCCGTGGGGACTGTTTCTGTAATTACCCGCCGATAACTCTCCAGTCAATTCATTACCTGACAGCTCGCACATTGCATCTCTATCAATATGCGGGAATTTAACTGGCCGCCGTGTTTGAGTCTTCCGACCGTCGAGAATGGCCCTGACCATCTCGCCATTAAAAATCATGCCTCGCTCTTTCACTGGATCCCCCTCTGCTTATTCCTCAATTCGATAACACCCTGGCAATCCGCACACGTTTGGCAGCCGGGAACAGCAGCGCGCCGTGGCTCGGGAATTGGTTCGTCGCATTCTGCACAATACTCAGCTGATACGGCGTTGTGGTCGATGCGGTGAGCGGAAAGGGCAGCGTTACGCTGAAGCTCTTCAATCTCTGCTGCGGTATCGATGATGTCCATGATCAATGCTCCCGGAACTGTCGGTTAATTCGGTTGAAGGTGAACGCCAGCAATAAAAAAGGCCGACTAAGCGACCTGGTGATTAGTGCCTTCATGTTGCACCGCCTTCATTCTTTTCGGCTTCGACAGCCATCTGCTCAAGCCGCTGCGATAGCTCGGCGGTCAGCGTCAGGAATTCTTCCTCTGTCGCCACCGGAATCGGCACAAAGCGAATCCCGATGTGCGCCAGGTGGTTGGCTATTTCGAGGCTTTTTCTCAAATCAACGGGCGAGGCTCTGCTCATACAGCACCGCCAACGTGCCGTAGCCAGATGCAAACCGCGCCATCTTCCGTATCGTGAATTGAACCGACAAACCACCCATCACCGGCTGGGGGTTCGGGCTGCCACGCTGAAATGTCATAGCCGTCCACATCAGGATCGACGTCATCCTCATCTCGGTACTCAACTTTCCACTCAAGGCCGTTCTTATCCAGCCATGCGTTAAATTCATCAGGCGAGATAGATTCACGCCCATCGCAAAATTCATCGTAAAGCGGATGAGTCCAGTAACCGTATTGGTCGCGTTCGACGAGGATGGCTTTAAATTCTGTTGTCATGATGATCTCCATGGTTAGCAAATTCGCCGTGGTATTGCTGCCTATAAACTCTGAGACTTTCTGCGGCTTCTTCTATTGAGTCGAACCACCCAATATTTATCCTTTCACCATTGGCTTGGCATCTTGCTCGCCAGCTTTGCATTTTTTTGTCCCAGCTAACTCCTTTAACCCCTGAAATGCTGCCCTTTCTGGCTGGTTGATTCATCATGTTTTGAGAGCGTGTGGCCAGTCTTAAATTAACAATTCTGTTATCCGATCTGACATTGTTAATGTGGTCGATCTGCTCAATTGGTGAGTGTCCATAGACGTAAATCCATGCGAGGCGATGTGCTGAATATTTGACCTTGTCTAATTTTATGTAGGCATAGCCTGTGTAATCTACAAACCCAGCGACATCACCTGGATGCATGCAGTAAGCAGTAGGGTTTAGCCAATAAAAAACCCCTGTTGAGAGGTCATATCTAAGCACTTCTTTTAACCTGTTTTGCGTAAGGGTCATTGTTCAACTCCAAACCTTTTATTCAGGCGCCCTGTGTATACGACGAACTCCAGGAGGCTAACTCCCAGAGCTTCAATTTTCTTGTGATGCTTGTTGATGATGGGAGGCACCGTTTCGTTCCAGTTAGGTTTTGGCTTCTTGCGCATGGCCTGCTGGATTTCCTCGGTGCATCGGCGGCAGGCTGCGCGAATGGCGTTGTCTGTTTCTGGCGTCATGCGGCCTCCGTCGTCTTTTTGAATGAGTAAGCAATTCGCGCAGAAGCAATGGTTACGTAATCCGGGTTCAGGTCGATGCCGATGAAGTTAAAGCTTTCCTCGATAGCTGCCCGGCCAGTGCTCCCGCTACCCATCCATGGATCTAGCACGGTACCGCCAGGTGGAGTAATCAGCCTGCAGAGATAGCTCATCAGGGCGATCGGCTTAACGGTGGGGTGATTGTTCTTCGCGCCACTGGTACGCCCGGCACCGGCACGCGGGTCGTTTATTCCGACGCTCCCTTCTTTACGTCCGCCTGTCATGTCGCTGGCTGACGTCGCAATAAATCTCTCTAGGCCTTCATCGCGCTCTTTCGGTTTGACCTTGGCGCAGTAGAAGAACCTGGCGGCGCTTTTTTCACTTTCTACCCTGGCAACATGCGCCTTTGGCGGTGCCATATCTCCATATCGACCCTGTGATGGACGTGCGCGTCCAGTTTCCTTTAAATCCCCTTGCTGGCCTTTCGCATCCGGGAACGCTGACACGACAACATCACTTCCGTCGTGAATGATGTTTGCTGGCCATCGCCCCTCTGGTGCCTGCTCGTAATCAGCAACAGGTTCTGTGCCGTCGCGCTGATGTGAAAGCAGACCGCCAGCACCGCCATTTAGCATCTCATCGGTAGGGATGCGGCAGGCATCAATATTGATTGCACCGGTACCATGCTCGGCCATATTCGCCGACACCGTTTTTTTGAAAGGTTTGCGCGCCATGACAATTGGCTCATGGGCTGGTTTCAATGCGGTACCCCAGCCATCAAAGTCACCATCAAGGTTATGCGACTTGGGAAAGCCGCTGCCGTAAATCCAGAGGATTTGATCGCGGATTTCGAAGCCAGCATCCTCAGCGTTAACGACAAGGCGGTGATAGGTTCGTGAGCCACCGAAAGCCAGAAGATGGCCGCCAGGCTTGAGAACGCGTAGGCATTCCTGCCACTGTTCTACAGTCGGGACGTCGTAATCCCATTTGTGGTTCATGAAACTCAGACCATACGGAGGATCCGTCACGATGGCGTCAACTGAGTTATCCGGCAGCGTTTTCAGGACGTCTTCGCAGCGCCCGACGTGGAGTTGATAGGTCATGCCGCCTCCTGCCTTTCGCGATATTCCTCAGCGAGCCGCTGAGCCTTTAATGGATTGCTTACCACTTCACCCCATGGCATTAGCCAGCCGTTACCAATGAAGGGAAGGCACAGAGTGCCAACCCTGATGTCGTCGTGAGCGTGAGTCATTAGTCACTCCTTGAAGCACCGCCAAGACCTTTGCGGTTGTCATTCAGATATGGATCACATGGCCTGTAAGTCGATGGTTTTTCCGGTGATGTATCGTTCTCACGCTCCTCACGGATGATCTGGTAAAGCTCTTTGCGATCGGCGCGTTCTTGCGGGCTAAGTTTCCGGTCAGGGATTGGCCGGAGAAGATGTTTTCGATATTCGGGGGTAAATTTGTTCATTGGTTTCTCCTGACCGGGAGATGATTCAAAAGGGTATGTCGTCGTCGAAGTCCATTGGTGGTTCGCTTGGTTGATGTTGTGGTGCCGGTGAGCGTTGTTGCCGTTGGTGTTGTGGATGCGATGATACCTGTTGACGGGGGTTATCATTTCCTGGCGTGCCGCGTGGTGGGAGATCGATATCCCGTACCAGGATTGTCGGTGTCTGCACCTGCGAACCGTCCTGCTTAGTCCACTCCTCAATTACAAACTCGCCAGTAACAGCAACCTTTGCTCCCTTAACAATCGCGCCAGAGAGCTTCTCGGCCATTGCCCCGAACATCTTGCAATTCAGCCATGATGTCTTCTCATTCTCGCCAAACCCAGATTTTGCCGGGAGTGAAAACGAGGCGATGTGTTTCCCGTTTGGCGTGACGCGCAGTACCGCGTCTCTACCGACATTTCCTGACACTGTGATTGTGTTAATAGCCATTTAAGCCGCCTGTTTAAGTTCTTTTAGTCGAATGCCGGTGACGTCTTTGCATTTAGCCTGGTGATCAGCAAAACCATTCAGACGTGACCATGTTGTCGCGTATTGCGCCTGCAATTTTTTGCTGTCGTTTTCAGTACTGGCGTACTGAGTAAATTCAGCGAGAATTTGATCGGCATCTGCCGGTTGCACCTGATGGGTTTCGGCATCCGCGTCGATTGCAGTTTCCTCAGTTGGGATGCAAAACGCCTGAAAAGCCGCGTATTTGTATGCTATCGACATGGCCTTGTTTGTGGCCTTGTCGCCGCTATCCATCGCTTCACCATAGGTGGTGACGGTGTGGATGCTTCCGTCTTCGGTGCTGACGAAATCGAAGTCGCCACGAACCGTGATGTAGAACAGCGCACCGCCATTTTTGCTGGTTCGCTCGACGCTGGTGCGTTCGGTGTATCGGGGTAGGATCAGGAGTTTGTTTTTGACCAACTCCGGGGCCAGCGCGTTGTAAATGTCGTCGATACCACGAAACGCGTAATTGACCTGACTCCCTTGCTTCCTTTCTTTGCTGATACCCTTCTCAGCAAGCGCTGAAGCAACGCCGCTAATGGCGGCGTATACTTTCTTATCTGTCATGTGTAGTTCCCCGCAAATTCATCCCAACTAATGATCGGGTTCTGCCGCTCGGCGGCCAGGTTGACTGGCTCGCTGTCGTTCTCCGGCTTTTCCGGTATCACGTCGTGCATAAGGCGCAGGAATGACTCTTCATCCCACCGTTCTGCGGCCGTCATGCTGCGCGCTCCTGATGAGTGATGACGTAACCCTGTTCAGCCAGCCACTCGATGACTTCTGCGCCGTCGAGTTGGGGGAGAACGTCACGGGTTTTAACGGTGCCGGCCAGCACAACGCCCTCCATCTCAACTTTGATGGTATTGTGGGGGCCGACAGATGTGCGCATGTCCACGCACTCGCATGTGATATTCATTAATCACCTCAATATTTGATGTGCGCGTCCTGCACTTTGCCGCCAGCAATCGCCAGCACTGCTTTCTGCGCGAATTCTTCGGGGATGCCCTGAGCAATAAGGTCTGCGTAGACACGACGATTGACGGTGCGGCGGTGCTCTTTGTCTGCGGCGCGTCGCGCTTCTTCTTCAGCTTTGCGCTGCTCTTCGGCCAGACGGGCGGCTTCTGCCTCTTCCAGGCGGCGGCGCTCGGCGGCAACGGCTTCTTCTTTTTCGCGTCGTGCACGCGCTTCTGCTTCCTGTTTCTCGCGTGCCGCACGCTGCTCTGCTTCGATGCGCTGGCGCTCAGCCAGCTCTGCACGTGCTTTCTCTTCAGCTTCACGGCGCGCTGCGGCTTCAATCTCCGCTTTGTGCTTCGCTTCGGCATCGCGGCGGGCCCGTTCAGCTGCTTCCCGGCGAATATTCTCCTCGCGCTCCAGGCGAGCTTTTTCTTCTGCCTCTTTACGAAGGCGCTCAAGCTCTGCTGCTTCATGCTCACGCTGCTTTGCGACGATCAGTGCAGCTTCAAGCTGTTGGATGGTGGCGTCTTTAGCCACGCCAGCTTCAGCTGCTACTTCCTGCCAGCTTTCATCAAGTGCAACGGCTTTTGCTGACTCAATGCGCTGCTGAATTTCAACTGACGGCAGGTAGTTACCCACGCCATCAATCACATCAGCCAGGGATTGCAAATCAGTAAGCCGCTGCTGCAATGCGTCCTTTCTTGCCGACTCGGCGTTTTCCCATTCAGTGAGAGGTTTGCGCACTTCATCCTTCAGCGCGTCCAGCCGCTCACGCACAATGCGCCGGCTTTCGTCGATCTGCTTCGGCAGGGCTTTAAGCTCAGCAACCAGGTCCTTACCGGCGTTGTCGATGTAAGTTTTGGAACGGGCAACCTTGTGCGCCATGGATGCGATAGCGTCGCGGCCTTTGCGGGTCGACACATCCGGCACCAGGCTGCGAGCTTCTTTCTCGATCGCCTCAATAATCGGGTCGAGCTGCTCTTTGGTTGTGAATACCGCCATTGCGTTCTGTTTCTCAATGACGACTAAATCCGTTACTTCGCTCATGGTTTCTCCTGAAATTTGGATGTGCAGATGCCGCCCGCAAAAAGCCAGGCCGATCGGTTGAATAGGGTGGTTAGCGGTTTAGCCAGTCGTTACAGTGATGCATTGCAGCTTGGCATTGCTCTACGGTGAACCAGCCGAAGTGGCATTCGTGAACAGGTATACCCATCTTTCTGGCCAGCCATTGATAAGCTTCAGTGCGCGTCATGGCGCCCGACTTCCAGATGCGTTCAAATGGCAACTTGCAGCTCTTGCGCGCGTCGCGGGTGGGCTTGTCTGCCAGAGTCCCAAGCGGTATCGCTGTGAAAGGATGAAGCCCGACGTATGCACCGCAGCATTCGCACAGATATACATACGGCCATTCACTGAAGTTGCGTCCATAGACTTCTTCATGAGTGCCGATTCTCACTGAACCAGAGCACAAGTGACAATTAGTTGGCGCGGGAAGAGGATTCTTTACCCTGGCCGTCGCCTTTTTGCTTGGATTTGCTGGAGTTTTGATTTCCATATCAGCGTCCTCAGTGAACGATTGGGTTACCGTGACCGTCCAGAAGGACGTCAATCACGCAGTCACTGAGGCGGATGATTTCTGCGTCGGTGTGCAGGTACACCCATTTGCGCTCCTGGATGACTGCTGAGACCCGATAGGTTCGGCCTTCATGCATTGCCATCATGCCGGGCGTGACGCACTGGCGAATGAGCGGGGTGGTGCCGTAGTGGTGCATCATATCTTCACCTCAACCTGTTTCAGGAGGCCAGCGATATGCATCTGCCAGCGGTTAAGCGTTAGCTTGTCGCGCGGTGCCGACACCGACGTCAGCTGCCACTCGTTATCGTTGAGCTTTTTGGCGGTGTACTGCTTGCCGTTGTGGGTGACTGTCATGATTCAGTCTCCAGGTGCCCGTTGCTGCGCAACCATGCGATAACGTCATCTGCATTAAGCCGTTCAAGAACGTCTTCGGTATGACCAGCCGCCTCAGCCCAGTCGATATAGTCATCAAGATCGATTTCCTGAAAGAGCGATTTCCCTTCAATTTCAGAGACAAGCTCTGAGAGCTCCACGCCGCGAACTTCTAAAATTACGTGGTCACGGTACCCACTTGTTGAAACATCTATGCCAGTAGCTTTCACTTCAAAATCAATTGCCATAAATCCTCTTGGCCTTATCGCGGCGAACGGAACGGTTAATACAAGACTTCTGCGCTAATGGGCGGTGGATGGCCGCCGGTTTCATAACTGAGCCGCCTCGGTGAAGCGACTGAGGTATGAAAAAAGCCGCTGGTTAGGCGGCTTTTCATCTCTTTTCTTAAGCTCAAGTCTATGCCCTAGAAGCCAAAGGCGTTTAATGCATCTACATGAGTCGGTTTCTTTGGAATTTCGTTGATTGGGTATTTTTTTTCCCAATATTTAAATAATCTTGCAGCTATGTTCGCTCGCTCCGCACTATGGAAAGTCCCAAGACCTTGGGTGGTTCCTAACTGAAAGCTCCACACCTGGGCTGCGAAACCAAAATGATTTTTGTGGGTGTATTTCATAGAAGTGCCTCAGCAAATTCAGCAAAGCTAAGTGCTTCATCGCCCTCAGCAAGGCTTTCAAAATATTCCTCATATGCCTTATGCATCGCCTTACCCTCTGTCGTTACCCGCTGATGCGGGAGAAATGCTTTGGTCGGTGTGGTGGACTGGCACTGAGTCGCCACTCTCACTTACTTCCTGACGCCCTGTTTTCTGTATTGGCAAACAACTATCTGCCCAGCCGGTTTTCAGGTCTTATCACACTGCTAGCGTTGCACCTCGCTTGAGGACACCGCCACCACACCCCAAAACATTCCAGTTATTGCCGGGGTATTTATCCGCGCCCGGCGCGCGCTCCCTTGCTTTCCACAGTCAAAGGAATGCCGTAGACTGGATATTCCACAGTCAATAAAAGGATTTCTTTATGTCCATGAATGTATTTGCAGGAAAGAGAACTGAGGAATCAGTGGCATATGATTTAGCGCTGGCGCTTGCAGTAAAAGACCCATCCGCCAACACGCCAGAAGCTTTAATTGAGCGCATTGCTGATTTGCTTCCTGCCTGTCGTGAAGCAGCAAAGGAAAAGTACAAAGCAGAAGCACCTACGCCTTTTGGGATCGCTATAAAACGATAACTGATGCCAGGGCAGTCTCCAGTGCTGCCTTTATCAAATTCTGCCGATACCAGTGGTCATCTGATGCCCCTTTAACCGCTTCTTCAGCAGCAGCATAAGCTGCGTCAGCTGCTAAAATTACGCCATTGTTGCTTTTAAACATCGCTACTTCATCGTTTTTTATATCCATCACCATCACCTCAAATAAGTGGAGTAGATTTGCCGTCAGCCCCTCGCAAAGAGCTGCTGGTAAAGCTTCCCCGATGTTCGGGAACTGAGCAGCAAACCATTCCGGTGCGGAGTCCTCTTCGTGTGCTATACCCGCCACGCGTTACACACCTGCCTCAATCCCATTGGGCGCCATTTCAATTTGCCAGGAGCACTCCGGGTGATTTGCTGCTTGACTGAATTCTTAATGAGCAGGCGACTTGGTGTCCGCCGCTGGCTAACTTCGCTCAGCTGTCGATGTTTCGTTTCGATGGATTGATTATTAACTAATGGTTATTTTCAGTCAATAACCAATGGTTAATTATTTCTGTGTTGGTTATTAAGGTTATGATTTATTGGTTAATTTAGTTTGGTTATAGATTTGCTTGGCATGTGATATGCTGAAAAAAACATCAAAAAGGAGTGGGTAATGGACTTGGATGAAGAAAGAGTGAACATGATGGTTCACGCCATGGGGCGGGCGGTCATGGAGTTGTCACTGGCAGATTTACCTATGACCCAGCAAAACATCATCGACAAGCTGGAACGGTACCGGAAGGAAACGGGAAACGTGATAGGTAAGGGTGTGAACAGGGATGCAGCTGAGATGGTGCGGAAGGGTAAATAAAAACCCGGCGCGGTGGCCGGGATAGTTATTTGATTACTTCTTTTATAAATACTTCTTTCGGTTGGTATTTTTTATCTGAGGATTTGAGTTGGTATGTTATTGTAATGTCAGCCCTTACAGCAAACTTACCAGCAAAGTCAGACGGTTTTACGTTAGGGCCAAGTACAAGATTTACCCGACGATCTATCAGCCCTGGGATAACCGCAGCCCAGCCCTTCTCTGGATTATCGAGGTCTAATGCGCGGATTTCAACATCGACATCAGAGTGATCCTGTGTGTAGGATTCCGGTGTAAACACAACTTCAGTTGGGGCTTTCTTTATGGTTTCTGCTGGAATAGTCACCGTACCGCCACCTGTACCTATGACCATCGTAGCTCCCTCATCCGATCTGGCTGGTGCAAGTGTCTTAATGGAACTTTTGGCGAGAGTCTTCTTATTGGTAACAGTACTTTCGATGATAGCCTGAAGACGTTCCGGAGAAATATTTGCCTCGCCAGCACCAATATTGATAATCGTATTGTTGTTTGCTTCAAAGTGGGAGGTGTTGTTCGGTGCCATAGCCTTAGTAGCCAGAACCAGGCCATACCCAACAAGACCGACGACGACAGCACCAACGAGAGCGTTTCGCATTTTCCCATTTCCGAGCTTTGCATGTGCACCAGCAAGAAATTTGTCCAATTCTTCTTGGCTGCCAAAGAGGAGTTTAATAACAATATCTTCATAGAGGCTTCCTGCTTCTAATCGGGCTACATGCACCGATATATCAAGAATGTTTGCCCCGGTCAGTTCCTGTAGAACACCTTCTGATTGCTTTGCGATGGATTCCCATCCCTGGAGGGAAGTAATCACATCTTTGATGCTTACAGGCTCTTTAGTTGAATAATATATGTTTTCGGTAAAGGTTAAAGATAATTCTTGGGACATCCTGAGCCCTCATCGTTTGGTTTATTTTGCTGTGTTACACCAAAGTTTCACTACCAATACTCACGGTGGGCCTGCGGCATGGCATTACAGTCCCTTTAATCCTGCGAACTACGTATCTAACTTATTGCACTTTATGTCTACGGGTGAACCGCTACGAATGCATCCAAAAATGACAAATCCGGCGCAATCTCAGGCGGCGTCTTGTTCCGTTCAGTAGTTTCTTCTTCACAGCTCAGCCTCCAGGAGTGGCATAGCCGCCCAGAACAAACCATGCTAAGAACGCGACTGCAACGATAAACACCAACACGGGGAAAGCGATCCCTATTCTCATAAAATCTCCGGGAGGAAGTTATTCCTCATCGCCCTTAATCCTTCTCCCCATGTACTTGGCATACAGCTCATCAGGCCACCATAAGCACGATCGCAACAACCGAGAGCAAAGTAACCACGCCTACTATCAGATATTCTCTTATCACCCAAACGTCTCTTCAGGCCACTAAAATTATCGGCGATATCGCAATACCGAGTACCAGAACACAAAACCGATTATCTCGACATCTGCCTCATCAGCCTCTTCATCGTCATAATCGCGATTGATGCTTCGTATTAATAGCTTCCCACCAGGCTTTCGATAAAGCTGCTTTATGCGCTTTAAATCGCCCTGGTTAATAGCATAGAGTTCGCCGTCAATAATCCGCTTGTTGCCTGTATCGACTGCTACCGTTGCGCCGTCAGGAATAACGGGCTCCATGCTGTCACCAGAAGCGGGAAAGCAAAGCACTCCAGAACCATCACTATTTGCACCCACCCTTCTGAGCGTTGCCTTGGAGAACCTCAGTTTAAAGCCGTTATGATCTTCGCTATGAACACGCCCATCACCACACGCAAACTCGATATCCTTCAGAAACGGTACTTCCACCTCATCGTCAGGTAGGGGGGTATTTTTGTCCCAAGCGTCGACAGTTCCCCACTCAGATTCAGGCGGGATGGATGATACCCTGTGCAGTTCAGGTTCAGGATCATTCCTTCCGTATTCCAGCCACTCAGGGCGAACCCCAAGCCAGCGGCTAAGTGCAAGGATATTGGTTTGGTCTGGTATTGCTGATGCGTTAAGCCACTTCCAGATCCCGGGCTCAGATACAGCAATCCCTTGGGACTTCATAGCTTCCCTGATCCTGCCAGCCTGCCCACGCCCACCCACGCCAGCATCAAGCAATGCAGCGCGAAGTCTCTTCGAGAATTCTTCTTTTAAATCGTCTTTTTTAACCATGTGTTAATTATCAATTAGAGTTGACATAACTGTCAGTTAAGATATAACCTTAACTCGTAGTTAATATAGTTAACGGAAAACACTATGAACCCAATGCAATTTGCAATCGAAGCTGTAGGCGGACAAACCGCAGCGGCACGCCTATGTGGTCTGTCGAATGTTGCTATTCACAAGTGGGTAAAGAACGCGGCGTTGCCTCGCACTGAGTACACAGAGAAAACCAACTATTCACAGCTTTTGGCTGACGCATCAAAAGGGCAGTTTACGGCAGAGTGGCTACTACAGGCTGCAAACCCTGACCGAATTAAAAATGAATCGACAGCCGCCTGACCGGCGGCCCTAACCACGAAAGGGAAAGCAATGCATTCACTTGCGTATCAACAAGGTAACAAATTTTCGCCAGCGGCGATGATTTACCAGAATCGCCGGGAGCGAGAATCCTCGGCGTTAAATATCGATGGGATCCGCGCAGCAGTACGCGCCTGGGCAGCTGATTGCCGCAGTCGTGAATTTGTCGCAGCGCTGATCGTGGAAGAGTGGCGGGCGTCCGGCGGCACCGGTCTGGATATCCCTGCTGACTCGCACCGCCAGATGCAGAAGGTTTTCCGCTGGATCGACGGCGACACCGAATATGCTGCCAACAACATTCGCCAGCTGGCACCGGCAATCATGTCCGTATTGCCGCTGGAGTACCGCAACCGCCTGGCTCCGCAGAACGACACGATGTCGCTGATCGCCTCTGCGTTGAAAGAGTGTGCCGAAGCTAAACAGGCTGTGCTGCTGGACGCTCCAGAGCATCAGAAGCTGAAAGAGGTAAGCGAAGGTATAGCGTCGCTGTTCCGCCTCATGCCGGAGCAAGTAGGGCCGCTGATGACGATGGTGACAACCATGCTGGGGACGATGTGATGGGAAGTATCAAAAAGGCGAAAGCCGCGGTGCGCGAACACCAACGGCTTTCAGGTGCAATAAACGTCAGTCAATTGCGAGGCAATTATGCCAAGTAAATCGAAGAGAGTAAACAAACCGGAGGTAGCACGTGAGCATGTCACTTATGGCGAAAGCAATGGGGGTCAAAGTGGGAAACTCACTGCGTAAGCTCGTCCTGATTAAGTTGGCCGATAACGCCAACGACAAAGGCGAATGCTGGCCTTCGTATCAACACATCGCCGATCAATGCGAATGCAGCAGAACGGCTGTTCGTAACCATATTGATGCTCTTGAAGAAATGGGGCTTATCAGACGTGAGAACCGTGTTGGCGTCAACAACGGAAACCCAACCACTGATCCAGCGAAGGATAAATGCTCTCACCGTCGTACCGGTTGCCGTTTTCGCTACCCACGTCCTGAACCAATGCCAATAAGCAGTTTCCCCGGCTCTCAAAAGGTCTCCTGATGCAAGAGTTACTCGACTATGCGGCCTCGTCGCAGGATGAAGTGTGCGCGTTGATCCTGAATGATGAGCGAGTGTTTCGCTGTCTGAATGTGCATCCGGAGCCCTGGCATCACTTCCGTATAAGTGACGATGACTGGCTTGCAGCAGAGGATGAAGGAGAGGTTACAGCGGTTTTTCATTCGCACCCGCAAAGCCAGCCAGCGCTTTCTGGTGCTGACCGGCAGATGCAGGTAATGACGGGGCTGCCATGGTGGCTTGCATCTGGCGGGCAACTGAGGAAATACAGGCCTGTGCCACTCCTGCTGGGGCGCAGGTTCGACCACGGCATTATGGATTGCTACACGCTTTTCCGGGACGCATATCATCTTTGCGGCATCGACCTGCCGGACTTCGGGAGGACTAACGGATGGTGGTTGCGGGGAGAAAATCTCTATCTCGCCAATATGCAGGTCAATGGCTTCTATCAGGTATCCATGCAGGATGCACAACCAGGCGACGTCATTATCAGACAGCCATTCCCCGGCGCCGACCCGTGCCACTCAATGATTCTCCTTCATGACAACCTGGTGCTTCACCATGACCATGCCGGACACCTCAGCAGACGAGAACAAATGCGACCGGCATACATCAAGCAGACGCATTCAATCTGGAGACACGAACAGTGCTCATCTTTAAATTTGCAGGCAATTTACGCCGATTTTACCGCCAGATATCCCTGAATGTTGATACTCCCGCGCAGGGTTTACGCCTTCTGCTGGCGCAGGATTTCGAATTCAAAAAAGCCTTTCTCAATACAAAGCTGCGGGTGCGGGTGGCGGGCGAGGATGTTGAGGAATCTGCGATGCAATGGCATCTGGACCGCCACCTTAAAGATGGCTCAGTGGTTCTGTTCGTGCCGGTGGTGGAGGGGGGCATTTCTGCTGCTGCGGCCGCATGGATTGCGGTGGCTGTCAGCGTGGCTTCGGTAGCTTACTCGGTCTACATGTCACGCAACATGAAAACCAAAACCTCCGCAGAAGCCGCTGAGACCAATACGCTCACAAACAACTCTTTTACCAGTGCTGAGAACCGGGTAGGCCAGGGCCGGGCGGTGCCACTCCTCCTTGGAGAAATGGAGGTCGGCTCGAACGTTATTTCACTCGGCATCGACACAAGCAACAACCAGGACTGGACGGAATCTATTAGCTAAGGTGGCATTATGTCTTCAGGCGGCGGCAAAGCATCAACCCCCAAACTCCTCGACGATAACCTCAAGTCAAAGCAATTTTACCGGGTACTGGATCTCATCAGTGAAGGGCCTATCTATGGGCCCGTTGATCAGGAACACCTGTCATCGTTCAAGCTCAATAAGACTCCCGTAACTGATGCGACAGGCAGTGTCAGCGTAAATGGTGTCAGCGTCGCCTGGCGCCCCGGCTCTGAAACGCAATCCCCCATTAATGGCTTCTCTGCAATCGAAGCGACGACCATTGTTAACACTGAGGTCACTTACGATACCCCGCTGGTTAGAACCGTGACAGATCAGGACGTGACCCGCGTTCGTTTTAACATCGGCGTCACCGGGCTCATGGAGCAGGACTCCAAGGGTAACCAGAAAAACACCTCTGTAACGATGGTTATCGAGACCAGAACTGGCTCGTCGGGCTGGGTCATGGAGAAGACGGTGACGATTACAGGGAAAATCTCTGGCGAGTACCTTGAGGCGCACGTCATTGATGCCCCCGACACCAAACCGTTTGATATCCGCGTTCGCCGCATTACGCCTGACAGCAGCAGCGATTTGCTGTCAAACGGGACTGTTTGGAACAGCTACAGCGAGATCACCGACGACAACCTTAGCTATCCGTTCTCTGCTGTTGCCGGCTCAGTCATCGACCGTGACCAGTACACCGACACGCCGAGCCGCACATATCATCTTCGCGGGCTGATCGTTGACGTACCGGATAACTACGAGCCAATTGCCAGAACTTACTCCGGGCTGTGGACGGGGGGCTTCAAAAAGGCATGGACTAACAACCCGGCGTGGCTGTTCCGTGAGCTGGCGAAAAACACCCGATTTGGCCTGGCGAAACGCGCCGGATACATCGATGTTGACGATGGTGCACTCTACATTCTGTCGCAATATTGCGATCAGCTTGTAGATGATGGGTATGGCGGCAAAGAGCCACGCATGACGCTCAACGCCTACATCACAGAGCAGGCGAGTGCGCGAGACATTCTCGACAAGATAGCGAGCATGTTCCGTGGCATTGCGCTGTGGGACGGCCTGCGCCTGTCCGTAATGCTGGACGCTCCACAGGATCCGATTGCGACAATCACGAACGCCAACGTTGTGAATGGCGAGTTCAAACGAAGCTCTGTAAAGCGTTCAGAGAAATACAATGCGGTTGTAGTGTCCTGGACTGACCCCGACAACGGATGGGAGCAGGTGAAAGAGTACGTTTCCGACGATGAGATGATAGCCAAAGGGAACTACAACGAAACCACTCTGGAGGCGTTTGGCTGCACCTCTCGCGGACAGGCATGGCGGGCAGGTAAATGGCTGCTGGAAACAGCAAAGCGTGAAAGCAGCAGACTGTCTTTCCAGATGGCACGCGATGCTATCCACTTCACGCCGGGTGATATCGTTGAGGTCATGGATAATGACTACGCAGGAACTCGCCTCGGGGGGAGAATTGTTTCTCATTCCGGGAGGGTGATAACGGTTGACGCGGTTGATTCCTCGTTAGTAACGGACGGCTCCACTATGTCGATTATGGGGAGGGACGGAAAGTTCTCTCGCTATGAGATTGATGGCGTTAACGGAAACAACGTCACACTCAAAAACGAACCTGAATGGGTGAGGGCGGGAACTGTATTTGCCATTTCAACCGCAAGCGTTGCGATTCGCCTTTTCCGGATACTGAGCGTTGCCGAAACGGAAAACAACTCCGTATACAGCATAACGGCCTCATTGCACGACCCCAACAAACAGGCCATCGTTGACGAGGGTGCAGTGTTTGAAGTTCCCAGCGATACGCTGAACGGCTACCGCGTGCCTAACGTGGAAAACCTGCGAATCCTGAACACAAACACCGAGACCGTCCAGGTTACAGCAACGTGGGAGACGGCAACCACTACTAAAAAGCTGGTGTTTGAGCTGTACATCTACAGTGCTGATGGGAAGCTGGTATCTCAGTACGAAACTGACCAGTTCCGGTATGAGTTTTACGGCCTTGCTGCCGGTAGCTACACGCTCGGCGTTCGTGGGCGCAATGAAAACGGGATGAAAGGCGCTGAGACTCAGGTAAGCCTGATTATCGGAGCGCCTAAGCCCCCGAACTCGGTTCAGTGGATACCTGGCCCACTTCAGGCCACTTTAGTTCCGGTCATGTCTGTTACTGCCACATCTGATACTTCTTTTGAATTTTGGTACGCAGGTGAGACTCCGATTCCATTGTCCGACGACATTGAGAATAAAGCTCAATTCCTTGGCCGTGGCAATCAGTGGACCATCCAAAAACTTAAGTTTGACCATGTTTATTACGTTTATGTTCGAACTCGTAATGCATTTGGCGTTTCAGGATTTGTAGAGGCTTCTGGAAAACCAACGGACGACTTCAGTGATATCACCAATGCAATACTGGAGGAGATTAAAGATTCCGAGGTATTTAAGGATATGATTGAGAGTGCCGTAGAAAGTAGCGAGAAACTGGCCGAACTTTCTGATGCGATTAAGGAGAACGCCGATGGGCTGGCTGCCGCCGTAGGTTCGAATAAGCAGACAGCAGAAGCAATCATTGGGAACGCCCTGGCTATTGCTGATGTTGTTGTGCGTCAGACTGCGCAGCAGGGGGCTAACTCTGCGACATTCGAACAGCTCCGGGATGTGATCGCCACTGAGACGGAAGCCCGCGTCACGGATGTTACTCGTCTAGAGGCGAAAACTGCCCAGAATGAAGCGGGTATTACTGATGTTCGCCAGGCGTTAGCAACGGAAACTGAAGCTCGCGCTTCTGCGGTAAGTCAATTGACGGCTGCCACTCAGGCCGCATCTGACAAAGCTGATTCAGCAGCTGCTTTAGGTGCTCAGAATACTGCATCAATCACCAACCTTAGCCAGGTTGTCACAGACCTCGATTCCTCAATGGCATCACGCCTGGAAGAGCTGGGTGCACAAACTGATAAAGCCAGCGGCGGTATTCAGAACAATGCTATCGCGCTGATCACCAGTACGCTCGCGCAGGTTAACCAGCGCAACCTCCTGAGCGTGCAATATGGCGATAACAAAGCCGGTATTGAGCGCGTTGATAACGTGATGGCTGATGCGAGCAAAGCAGTTACTGAATCGCTGAAAACGCTGGACTCCAGCGCAGGTGGTAACACCGCGAACGTGACGGATTTTGCCAAAACCATGGCGGACTTCTCTCAGGCATCTGCTACGCAAATCAATTCGCTAAAGGTCACGGTTAACGGTCAGTCAGCGGCAATTGTCACGAACGCTCAGGTGTCGGCAGATATCAATAACAACCTGAATGCGATGTACAGCATCAAGGTCGCTGTTGATTCTAATGGCAAACAGTACGCAGCAGGAATTGGCATTGGTGTTCAGAATACGCCGTCCGGCATGCAACCGCAGGTTCTGTTCCTTGCTGACCGCTTCGCTGTGATGAGTCAGGCTGGCGGCGCAGTTACTCTGCCTTTTGTCATCCAGAATGGGCAGACATTTATCCGGGATACGTTCATCCAGGACGGTACCATCAGCAACGCCAAGATCGGTAACTACATCCAGTCCAATGATTATGCGGCTGGCTCAAAGGGCTGGAGTATTCCCAAAAATGGCTCACCAGAGTTTAACAGTGGCACCTTCCGTGGGGCACTTTACGCCACAACGGGTAACTTTGGCTTCAGTGGACCGAACAAGGCGACTGTGATTGATAGCAATGGTGTCACTATCAACCTGACCGGAGGCGGCCGTATCGTACTTGGAGAATGGACATAATATGCCAAGAGGACTACTGATTGATCTGAATGATGGCGGAAAGCGGATGGAGATAACGGCGGGTCTTCGGTGCCCGTCTTTTGGAGCCTACTTTGACAGTGGCTACCAGAAAGCCAAATACGCTGATATTGCCGGTTATGTTTCCGGGGCGCAGGTGCTGTTTATCCCGCACGCGACAGCTTACCTTGATTCAGGGCTGCTTCATAAAATGAACTCGGTCACCATATCCGGTGGCCGCGTGACGCAGAACTCCACGATGAAGGACGTAAGCATCAGTGAGCGTGAGAGTACGTACACGTTCCCCGGAAGCATCTGGCAGATATTTCCACCTGGCCAGCGTAAAGGAGAAGGCCTGCTTATTGATGACAGTACTGACTTCCTGGCGATTACCAATGCCACGCAGTCAGGGCAGTGTATCTGGAAGGGGACCGTCAATGTCCCCACTGGCGGCTGGGCAGTTCCCACAATAGCGGGATACGACAAGTCCAAATATATCGTCTTTGGGCGCTGCAATAGCGGTAACACAGTCGATTTCGATGGCAACACGGTCAGGTTCTTCAGCCCTCCATCCACCAACGATGACGCTCCGACAACCGGCACGATAGATATTGTCATATTCGCCAGTGGTGTGGCGCCGCAGCCGGGAACGGGGCTAAACATCTTCAATGCAGCCGGGGCCTGCACGTTTTCAACGACAAAGCGGCCTTTCGTCTACCTCAACCAGCTCTGGACGCCTTCAAAAAATGCCGTGAGCATCGGCAGCGGGTATGTTCCGCTGGGTAGATTCGGGCTGATGGCTCACGAAGTTAATGGCATGTACGTGTATCGAATGTTCGGAATAAAAATACAGAACGGCAGTGCTTCAGTTCAGGGTGGGAAATATCTGGGGCGCGAGCGGTATGCAATTTTTGGTAATGACACGGTAACGCCACTGAACCTTCCCGTTCTTCCCGATATGTACGTCTGAATAAACTGTCTTTTTAATCAACCTCGCTTCGGCGGGGTTTTTTATTGCCTGGAGAAAACATGATTTATACTACTGGCACTATCGCCATCAGCGGAAACACCCTTACAGGTACCGGCACAAACTTCACTGCTGCTGGTTCTCTTATTCGTAACGGCTGTACCGTTATTGCAATGACCAGCCCAGCGCAGGTTTTCCAGATTACCGCGATTGGAAGCGCAACCTCTCTCACCGTTACGCCAGCTGCTAACCCTGCAATCCCTGCTGGAACAAAATATGCCATTCTTCTGAGCGACAGCCTGAGCGTCGACGGTCTGGCGCAGGACATCGCTGAAACCTTCACTATGTATCAGCGTTACATGAGCGGTTTCGCTGATGTGATGAACGGTACTACAGACGTCACTATCACGATTAACGGTGTGGCCGTCACAGTACCAGGCCAGAAATCACTGGCGAAGAAAGGGGCTAACAGCGATATAACCAGCCTAAGTGGCCTGACTACCGCACTCAGCGTTGGCCAGGGTGGCACTGGTGCGAAAACCGCCGCAGACGCTCGCACAAACCTTGGTTTAGGAACATCAGCAGTACGCGATGAGCAGACTTCAATTAATGACGCAACCGCAGATAGAGTAATGACAACCGGCAAAGCGTTTGGGTTGGGTTCTCAGGTTGGTATCCAGACTGCAATAGGGTCAGCTGGCCCAGTTGGCTTCTACGGTTCCGCAGGAACTAACTGGGGAAGTCCCGGTGGGCTGACAGGTGGGTTTGGTGTCATTCAGATGCCAGGCAACAATGCACTTTACCGAACTCAGTTTGCGACAACAGACTCAGGTACAAGAGCATTTCTTCGTTCGATTCAGAATGCAGTTTTTGGATCATGGGTTGAATTCTATACCTCAGGTAACACGACAAAAGCCAGTGACGGCACGCTCAAGGCTGCATCACCTGTTGTGCGTATCGTGAAGTCTCAGGAAGAAAACCAGCGAACTGATGTAGACGAAGACGGATTCTCCTGGTGCGGTTGCGCTACGGCGAATGAGGAGGCCGAGGGGGTTCATATAAGCCGCATCGATGTCGGTGTTTATACGCTGACTGGCTCTGCCGGTCTGGCATCTTCTGGCTGGCAACTTCTGCCGCCGATGGATCCGGGTGGGATGGGTGAGCTCGGTATTGTTGAAGCTGCGAAAGGGGATGATGGGGTTCTGACCATTCGCCTGTTTAAGCGCAAATACATGCTGAGCGATGAAGGGGAGATCGTCAAAACAAAAGGGGCTCCTATGGATGTTCCGGCCAACAGCTGGATCGACGTTCGCCTCGATATGCCAGAGGATAGCATCTGGAAAACAAGAGCTTCCGAAGCTTCTCTTGAACTGACAGAGCAGCCTGAGGACATTCAGCCTTAAAAATTAATAGGCGAACCCAAATTGATCTGCATTCCATTCGAAACTACTGTATATAAACACAGTAATAAAGGGAGTGCAGATTATGCCCCGAATTTCAGATATTCAGGCCGCCTTTATTGCGGCCATAGAGCTTAACCCAAAGGGCTACCGCTACCTGAGAACAGACAGCTTTATAGAAAAGTTGCGTGGTTTTAACTGGCACTTCACCCGAGCCGACGCCAATGCATGGATAGAGCTCAATCAGCCAGGCTTCGCTGACAAGACGACAGACGGTAGCGACAACAGGTACTGGATCCTGCGTAACATGGGGAGGGTGCACTGATGGGATTCGCATCACCAGCTGCTGATTACGTTGAAGAACGCATATCGCTCGACAAGCGACTTATCGCGCATCCGTCGGCAACGTACATGATGATAGCTGGCTCTACATACCTGCGAGCCGGCATCATAAAGGGCGCGATGCTTATCGTCGACTCGTCGCTGACACCAAAAGACGGCTCTCTTCTGGTGTGCGCTATTGATGGTGAATTCAGGATCATGCGCTACAGGACTCTACCGCATCCCTGCTTGGAGAACCCTGAGAATGGAAGAAGGGAGCCGTTGCCGTCGAAGGACGAAGTGTCGGATACATCGAGGCCGGTGTTTGGGGTGATCACCTACAGTATCAACGATGCGCGTTCGGGCGAGTTCGACGACTGCCAGGTGATGTGAAAAACGCGTTGTGTACCAAATTGCGTACCAAATGAAAATGTGCTGAGGTTGGTGGCTTTAATAGCGCGGGTTTCGTGGCTACTGCGCGTAATCGTGGAACAAAAATGTAGGGCGCGCGGCTGAATCAGACACCAGTAATACCATCCTGTTAAAAAATGACGTCTCTATGGTAAACGATCGTGCAGGTCAGTCCGAATAAAAAGCGCCCTCACCGTGCAAATTTGCGAGGCCGCTTCAGCGTAAAATCTGCTTTCTGTCACATTTTTTTGCAATTAAGCCAGGTAACGACAACAGAACTCCCGTAAAAAGGTCATCGATTTTTAATGACCTGAGGATATACCGTTGAAACGCCGTCTGTTTATTGCTGTTTCTTTACTCGCTTCGAGTGTCTCTTCTGCCTTCGCGGCCGATCCGCTGGATTTTTCGCCGCAGCCTCCGGCCATTCAGGCGGGCTCCTGGGTGCTAATGGATTACACGACTGGTCAGATCTTAACGGCGGGCAACGAACATCAACAACGTAATCCGGCGAGCCTTACCAAGCTGATGACGGGCTACGTTGTCGATCGGGCCATCGACAGCCACCGCATTACCCCGGATGACATCGTTACCGTTGGCCGCGACGCGTGGGCAAAAGGGAACCCGGTGTTTGAAGGATCGTCGCTGATGTTCCTGAAAGAGGGCGATCGCGTCTCGGTGCGCGACCTGAGCCGTGGTCTGATTGTGGATTCCGGTAACGACGCCTGCGTGGCGCTGGCGGATCACGTAGCGGGGGGTCAGCCGCAGTTTGTGAAGATGATGAACGACTATGTACAAAAGCTGAATCTGCGCGATACCCACTTTGAAACCGTCCACGGTCTGGACGCGCCGGGCCAGCACAGCTCTGCCTATGACCTGGCCGTGCTCTCCCGGGCTATCATTCACGGCGAGCCAGAGTTCTACCACATGTACAGCGAAAAGAGCCTTACCTGGAACGGGATCACCCAACAAAACCGTAACGGCCTGCTGTGGGATAAAACCATGAACGTTGATGGCCTGAAAACGGGGCACACGTCGGGAGCGGGCTTTAACCTGATTGCGTCAGCGGTTGACGGTCAGCGTCGTTTAATCGCGGTGGTGATGGGCGCTGACAGCCCGAAAGGGCGTGAGGAACAGGCCCGGAAGCTGCTGCACTGGGGGCAGCAGAACTTTGATACGGTGCAGATCCTGCATAACGGCAAAAAAGTGGGAACAGAGCGTATCTGGTACGGCGATAAAGAGCAGGTGGAACTGGGCACCGACCATGATTTCTGGCTGGCCTTGCCTAAAACAGAAGTTCCTAACATCAAAGCCAAGTACGTGCTGGATAAAAAAGAGCTGGAAGCGCCGATTGCGGCTCATCAGCGGGTAGGGGAGATCCAGCTTTACGACCGTGACAAAGTCGTGGCGCACTGGCCTCTGGTGACGCTCGAAGCGGTGAATAAAGGCGGCCTCTTCTCCCGTCTGAGCGATTATCTGCATCACACGCTGTAACGGCCTGCGTTAAAGCACATGAGCAGACTGGCGCGGTTGCGAGTCTGCTCACATAATAAACACTCCTCGTTTGCTGAACAGTTAAAACCTGCTTTATAGTGTATAAATATACAGTAATAAAAGGAGGCAGCATGGACTACAGCATCAAGCAGCAACAGAAACGTAAAATCGCCGGCTTTCATCTGGTCGGGCCGTGGGACAAAACGGTAAAACAGGGCTTCGAACAGTTAGTCATGTGGGTGGATGGCCGTCACATTCAGCCGCTGGAGTGGGTTGCGGTTTACTACGATAATCCGGACGAGGTCCCGGCAGAAAAATTGCGCTGTGACACGGCCGTAACGGTCCCGGACGATTTTGTCATTCCTGAAAACAGCGAAGGCGTCATGATGACGGAAATCGCCGCTGGAGAGTATGCGGTGGCGGCGGCGCGCGTTGAAAACCATGACTTCGCGACCCCATGGAACCAGTTCTTTAATTCCCTCTTGCAGGACAACAGCTACCAGATGGCGCCTAAACCCTGTTTCGAGCGCTACCTTAATGATGGTAACGCGGACGGTTACTGGGACATCGAAATGTATATTGGTGTAGAGCACAAAGCGGGTTAAGCCTGGTTATTACAGGGTTTTTCAGCCGGGTGTGATCCGCCCGGCTGAAAACACAGTACAATTGTGATTTGCCGTGTAGCTGGAGAGCGGGTGTGCGTCCCGACAAATCATTAACCCCTTTTGAAATTCGTCTGTACAAACACTACCGCGTGGTACATGGGTGCCGTATCGCGCTGGCCTTTGTGTTGACGTTTGTGCTGGTTCGTTTGCTGGATGTTCCTGAGGGAACATGGCCGCTTATCACGCTGGTGGTCGTGATGGGGCCTATTTCGTTCTGGGGGAACGTTGTTCCACGCGCCTTCGAGCGCATTGGCGGTACCGTTTTAGGCTCTGCCCTGGGGCTTATCGCGCTGAAGCTTGAGCTTATCTCGTTTCCGGTTATGTTGATCTGGTGCGGTGCCGCGATGTTCCTTTGCGGCTGGCTGGCTTTAGGCAAAAGGCCCTATCAGGCGCTGCTGATTGGTATCACGCTGTCGGTGGTGGTCGGTGCCCCGGCAGGGGATATGACGACCGCCCTGTGGCGAAGCGGGGACGTTATCCTCGGCTCATTGCTGGCTATGCTTTTTACCGGCATCTGGCCACAGCGTGCTTTTCTGCACTGGCGTATTCAGATGGCTAACTATGTCACCGCGTTCAACCGCGTCTATCAGGCCGGATTTTCCCCTAACCTGGTTGAGCGCCCCCGGCTGGAAAAACACCTGCAAACGATCCTCAACGATGTGGTCAGGATGCGCGGGCTGATTACTCCGACCAGCAAAGAAACCCATATCCATAAATCCATTTTTGAAGCCATTCAGACGGTAAGCCGCAATCTGGTATGCATGCTTGAGCTGCAAATCAACGCGCACTGGGCTTCTCGTCCCAGCCACCTTTTAATGCTCAACGCCCATACCTTAAAAGAGACGCAGCAGATGACGCAGCAAACGCTGCTCACCATCGCCCACGCGCTTTATGAAGGTAACCCGCAGCCCATCCTGGCAAACAGTGAACGTCTGAATGAGATCGTTGCGGAGCTGAAGCAGTTAATGAATGAGCGTCAGAGCGATAACGTCGCGGAAACGCCTATTCATGGTTATGTCTGGCTGAGTATGGAGCTGGCGCGGCAGCTGGAGCTACTGTCGCATCTCATTTGCCGGGCGCTGCGCAAATAAAGAGCAGCTATCTCCATATGTGACGCCTGCTGCTTCGATTCAGCATCAATTGGGGTTATGATAGCTTTAAACGATATACTCATTGTCATTCGCAGCCGCTGTCAGTAAGGTTATTGTTACAACGGTTGCTTTAACGAATCCGAATCTCACATTATCAGGGGTGTAAAAATGGAAACTACCAAGCCTTCGTTCCAGGATGTTCTGGAATTCGTCCGCCTGTTCCGCCGCAAAAACAAACTGCAGCGTGAAATCCAGGACGTTGAGAAGAAGATCCGTGACAACCAAAAACGTGTCCTGCTGCTCGATAACCTGAGCGACTACATCAAGCCAGGCATGAGCGTTGAGGCTATTCAGGGCATCATCGCCAGCATGAAGAGTGACTACGAAGACCGCGTTGATGACTACATCATCAAAAACGCTGAGCTGTCTAAAGAACGCCGTGATATCTCCAAGAAACTGAAAGTAATGGGCGAAATCAAAAACGGTGAAGCCAAAAGCGAGTAATCGCCGATGAATACAAAAAAGGCTCTCTGGTGACAGAGAGCCTTTTTTATTACGCAGTACGCGGCTGTAGCTGATAAATCCAGGCGTTGACCTGTTTTCCATCCGGCGTGGTCACATTGACCTCAACCCGATCGTAGCCGTCTTCAAATTCGTCCAGCATTGGCCAGTGTGCACTCAGGCTATCAGAGATAAACAGAAAGCCCTCCACGCGTGGGCCGTCCGGGTGCAGCACTATTCCCGGAAAATCTGCCGCCGCGCCCCAGCCACGTTCGTAAAACGTCCCGGTGACAAAACCGGCATGCCATTCGCCACCGATGTTTTCAAGAATATGTGCATTCGCGTGACCCGGGCGTAGCGTGCCGTAGACAAACAGAGCGTTCATTTTCCCTCACCAGCAAAGCAAAAAGCCTGCTATAAAAGCAGGCTTTTTAAATTTGGCTCCTCTGACTGGACTCGAACCAGTGACATACGGATTAACAGTCCGCCGTTCTACCGACTGAACTACAGAGGAATCGTTGTGGAGGCTTATCTTAGCGGCGAAAAAAGTTTTGTCAAACCTGATCTTAGCGATTAGCGATCGATTGATGATTCTGTCGACAGTTTGTTGTAAATCCACACATCTTTTTATGGAAAATACTTTGCAGGTTTAGCATTTCTCCCCCATCATTTGAAATGGAGTTTCAACTTTCTCGTTAAGGTCCATTTTGAACGTCACTGCCCCCCTACGCCAGGCGATTATGCGCACGCCATGGTATGCAAAGCGTAAAAGCTATCGTGTTCTGTTCTGGCGTGAAATCACCCCCCTTGCCGTGCCTATTTTCCTGGAAAACACCTGCGTTCTGTTGATGGGGGTGCTGAGTACCTTCCTGGTCAGCTGGCTGGGTAAAGAGGCGATGGCCGGTGTCGGGCTGGCGGACAGCTTTAACATGGTGGTTATTTCTTTTTTTGCCGCCATTGACCTCGGGACGACAGTTGTCGTCGCCTTTAGCCTCGGCAAGCTCGATCCTAAACGTGCGCGCGAGGCTGCCCGACAGTCGCTGATGATCATGACCATTTTCTCGATCGTGCTGGCGGCGGTGATCCACTATTTCGGCAGGGAAATTATCGATTTTGTCGCCGGTGAGGCCACAAATGAAGTTAAAGACCTGGCGCTGACCTACCTGGAAATGACGGTCCTGAGTTATCCGGCTGCAGCCATCGCGCTGATTGGCAGCGGCGCGCTGCGCGGGGCGGGCAACACCAAAATTCCGTTGCTGATAAACGGCGGGATGAACATCCTGAATATTATTATCAGCAGCGTGCTGATCTACGGCGTCTTCTCCTGGGACGGGCTCGGGTTCGTGGGTGCCGGGCTGGGGTTAACGATTTCACGTTATATCGGTGCGGCCGCCATTCTCGGGGTGCTGATGGCGGGGATCACGCCGTCACTGCGCCTTACGCTGAAGAGCTATTTCCGCCCCTTTAACTTCGCCATTATCTGGGAAGTGATGGGAATTGGTATTCCCGCCAGTATTGAATCCGTGTTGTTTAACGGGGGCAAGCTGTTGACGCAAATGTTTGTCGCCGGGATGGGGACTGATGTTATCGCCGGTAACTTTATTGCCTTCTCCATCGCCTCCCTGATAAACCTGCCGGGCAACGCCCTCGGTTCGGCGTCGACCATCATCACTGGTAAACGGCTGGGAAAAGGGCAGATAGGGCAGGCGGAACGGCAGTTGCGGCACGTCTTCTGGCTGTCAACCATTGGCCTGACGTTGATCGCCTGGGGAAGCGACCCCTTTGCCGGGCTTATGGCCTCTTTTTATACCCACGAAGATGATGTCAAAGAGGTCGTTAAGATCCTGATCTGGCTGAACGCGGCCTTTATGCCCATCTGGGCGGCTTCATGGGTTCTGCCTGCCGGGCTGAAAGGGGCACGCGATGCACGCTTCGCGATGTGGGTATCAATGCTCGGCATGTGGGGTTGCCGCGTGGTGGTGGGTTACACGCTCGGGGTCATGCTTGGCATGGGGGTTGTCGGCGTCTGGCTGGGGATGTTCCTTGACTGGGCGGTGCGTGGGGCGTTGTTCTACTGGCGTATGGTCAGTGGGCGCTGGCTCTGGAAATACCCGCGAATAAAACAGGAACCGACGACCACAGAATCAACAAAATGCCTGACAAATGCGCGAAGTGGAGAATAATTCGGCAAACAGTCAGAAATATGCATTCTGCCTTTGACATCATCGGGGAGCATCGATAATATGCGCCCCGTTCACACGATTCCTCTGTAGTTCAGTCGGTAGAACGGCGGACTGTTAATCCGTATGTCACTGGTTCGAGTCCAGTCAGAGGAGCCAAATTTAAAAAGCCTGCTTTTATAGCAGGCTTTTTGCTTTTCTGCGTTCTGAAAAGGTCCGATGCCACGGGCTTACAGCCGGGTCAGGCGAAACCGCCGCCCGGCATCCACTGCTATTTCTAATGGTTAACCCGAACCGGCATCGTCGCCTCAAGCAACCATTGCCGCGCGTCGCTGTCGACCAACGGTAACAGGGCCTCACGCACCTGCTGATGATACTCATCCAGCCACTGTTTTTCCTGTTCGTTCAGCAGCTGTAACTCGACCTGGCTCAGGTCGATCGGGATCAGCGTCAGTGAGGAAAACGTGCAGAATCCCGGACGGCTTTCGACAATCTCCACCTGGTTTTCAATGCGGATCCCATGGCTGTCCGCCAGATAATATCCAGGCTCGATAGTCATGATGGTGCCGGCCACCAGGGGCCACGGATTAACCTTTTTGGCGAGACGATGCGGGTTCTCATGGATAAGCAACTGATGTCCTACCCCATGCCCTGTCCCGTGATCGTAATCCAGCCCCATTTCCCACAGCGGACGACGCGCGAAGGCATCGAGCTGATGGCCCTGACTGCCGGAGGGGAACGGTAAGGTTATCAACGACAGGAACCCTCTCAGTACGGCGGTGTAGTGCAACTTCTGCTGTGGCGGCACGCTACCCCATGCCAGCGTACGCGTGGCGTCAGTGGTGCCGTTATGGTACTGACCGCCGGAATCATTAAGGTAAAAATGATGATGACCGATGGGCTTATTGCTGGCTTCGCTTGAGTGATAGTGGCACATCGCCGCATTACTGGAGGAGGCGGAGATGGTGGCAAAACTTTGCTCAATAAATCCAGGCTGCTGTTTACGGAACGCAAGCTGCTGCGCCTGCGCTTCCAGCTCCGTCAGCGGTTTTCCCGCCGCCTCACGCAGGGGGACTTCACGGCTTAGCCAGGCCAGGAAATTCACCCAGGCAGCACCGTCCTGGTGATGACACTCGCGATACCCGGCAAGTTCGACCGGGTTTTTAGTGGCTTTCATCAGAGTGATGGGATCGGTTCGCCAGACTATTTCGCCCTCTGGCTCAATGGCAAAGCGCAGGGCGACCGGTGCGGAATCGGCATCAACCATCACCCGCTTGCCTTGTGACAGGCGCTGGCAGCGTTCGATAAAGGCATCCTGTGGCGCAATCCTGAACGCGTTTCTCACGCTCTCGGGTAGCTCGCTGAGCTTATTGTCGTTAACAAACCACTCCACGCTACCGTCACGGTCAAGAAGGGCAAAGGAGAGGGGAACAGGACTGGATGGAATGTCAGTGCCACGCACGTTCAATAGCCAGGCGATGTTATCCGGCAGAGTCACGGCCAGATAATCGGCATCGTGTGCGGCCAGCACGGCGGCAACGCGCTGGCGTTTGGCGAGGCTGCTTTCGCCACTGACCTCTACCGGCATTTCTCGAATACGTCCCGCCGGCGCGGCAGGGCGATCGTGCCATAAGGTATCAAACGGCGACTGACTGAGCGGAACCAGTTCACAGGGTGTTGCAGACAGCTGCCCGAACTCCGTATTGGTCATCAGCAGTGCTTCAAACCCAATACGCATGCCGGCCCCGGCGTTGGCTGTGAGCCATTCGGCCAGCGGTTCATTGTGCAGATGGTGGATTTCAATTTCATCCATATTGACCTGAAGGCGAGCCTGAACCTGATAGCGGCCATCGACAAACAGCAGGGCTGTGTTTTTCAGTATCAACGCCAGACCTGCGGAGCCATCAAAGCCCGTCAGCCAGGCCAGCTTTTCATCGTACGGCGCGCAGTACTCACTCTGCCAGGCATCGGCGCGCGGCACGATCATGCCATCAAGATTGTTTTCCTGTAGCCATCGGCGCAGGGCCGATAAGCGTGATGGGGTGTGCATGGTTATTCCTTGTTCTGGTTAGCGGAATGGCGGCTCGTTGAAGGTACGTAATTTACGGGAATGCAGCCTGTCACCTTCCGCACGCAGCAAATCAATGGCGCGAATGCCGATTTGCAGATGTTCGGAGATTGCCCCTTCATAGAAACGGTTGGCCTGACCCGGAAGCTTAATTTCGCCGTGCAGCGGTTTGTCGGAAACGCACAGCAGCGTGCCGTAAGGGACGCGGAAGCGATATCCCTGTGCGGCGATGGTGGCGCTTTCCATATCAATCGCGACGGCACGGCTGAGGTTGAAACGCAGCGCGGAGGCGGAGTAACGCAGTTCCCAGTTGCGGTCATCCGTCGTCACTACCGTACCGGTACGCAGACGCTGTTTAACCTCTTCACCCGGCATACCGCTCACCTCTTTGGTGGCGTCATACAGCGCACGCTGCACTTCGGCGATGCTCGGGATAGGAATATCCGGTGGAAGCACAGCGTCAAGCACATGGTCATCACGCAGATAGGCGTGGGCCAGCACGTAGTCGCCAATCAGCTGGCTTTCACGCAGGCCGCCGCAGTGTCCAATCATCAGCCACACGTCCGGGCGCAATACCGCCAGATGGTCGCAGATGGTTTTGGCATTTGACGGACCAACCCCGATGTTAATTAAGGTGATCCCCTGGCCGTCAGCGGTGATCAGGTGCCAGGCAGGCATCTGGTGCTTTTTCCACGCCAGGTCGGAGATGGCCTGCTCGGGTGCCTCGGTTTCCGCGGTGATCCAGATCCCGCCGGCGCAGGACAGCGCGATGTAAGGGCTATCCGGGTCGAGGATCTGGCTACAGCCCCAACGGACAAACTCGTCGACATAGCGGGTGTAGTTGGTAAACAGTACAAAGGGCTGGAAATGGTCGACGGGCGTCCCGGTGTAGTGACGCAGGCGCGCCAGAGAGAAATCCACGCGGCGGGCATCAAAGTGCGACAGCGGTGAAAATTCTGCCGGGTGGTAGATACCATCCGCCGTCTCATCGCCAATCTGCGACAGCTCGGTGGTCGGGAAATGGCGCGTCAGTCCCGCGCTCATGGAGCGGTCAAGGGTTAATGCCGAACCGTCAATCACATACGGATACGGGATCTCATGCTGTGAGGGTTCAACGGCAATGTGCGCGCCGTAATCCTGATACAACAGCGTGAGTTGCTCTTCAAGATAAGGGCGGAACAGTGCAGGGCGGGTGACGGTGGTGCTGTAGCAGCCGGAGTGGGTAAAGCGTGCGTAGGCGCGCGTTTTCGGCGTGTTAGTCGCGCTGCCGTCCCAGGTGACGGAAAGCGATGGATAAACAAAAAGGCCCTTACTTCTGGCCTTTTCGTCGGGGAGTTTCCCTGTTTCGATATACTCACTGATGGCGCTGCGCAGCGCGTTGACGGACTGTTCATACAGTGCATCGAGTTTTTCCAGTGCCTGAGCCGGGGTCAGGCTGGAGCCCTTATTATTCATCTCTGTCTCCTTGTTCCACAGGTGTGCGACTCTACCCGATAGTATGTCACACGCCTGTGAAACAAAAGTGAGATCAGGTGTGGCTCGTCTCTTTCATCAATAGCGCCGTCGCCGCTGACAGCAGGCAACCGGCCAGCAGATAAAGTGCCACACTGTGCCAGTTGCCCCCGGAGAAGGTTACCAGCGCGGCGGCAATAAATGGCGTAAACCCGCCGCCGACCACGCTTGCCACCTGATAGCCTACGCCCGCGCCGCTGTAGCGATAGCTCGCCCCGAACAGTTCGGTAAACATGGGCTGCTGCACGCAGACCACCATATCGTGGGCGATGTTAGCGAGCATGATGGCAAAGAAGACAATCCAGAAGATCGACTGTGCCTCCAGCGCCATGAAGAACGGCCAGGCGCTGAGGGTGCCAATCAGCGCCCCGGTGATATAGACGCGACGGCGACCAAACCTGTCCGCCAGCCAGGCGAAGCAGGGGATAGTCAGGCAGCTGATCCCGCCGACCAGCAGGCCAATGTTCAGGAACAGCTCGCGGGGCAGACCGAGATTTTGCGTTGAATAATTGAGGGCAAACGCGGTCACGATATACATCGTCAGCAGTTCGCACAGGCGCAGGGCAATAATTTTCAGAAAAGCGCCAGGATGCCGGACAAGCGCTTCCATCACCGGCAGCCGTTTTCTGGCAACGGGCGGTTCTTGCCGCTGTTGTTCGAACTCAGCAGATTCTTCCATGCCGTTGCGGATCCACAGGGCAGCGACAACCAGCACGATGCTGAAGATAAACGGAATGCGCCAGCCCCAACTCAGGAATTGTTCATCGGTGGTGAAGTGGCTCATCAGCGACACCAGCCCGGTGGAGAGCAGCAGACCTACGCCATAGCCCACCTGCACGCCGCTGCTGTAAAACGCTTTCTTGTTCTTTGGGGCACTCTCAACGGATAACAGCGCCGCGCCACCCCATTCGCCGCCTACCGCGAAGCCCTGAATGGCGCGCAGGGTAACCAGCAGCACCGGCGCCCACCAGCCAATGGTGGAAAATGAAGGGAGAACGCCAATCAGCGCGGTGGCGATGCCCATCATCCAGACGGTGAGCATCAGCATGCGTTTGCGACCGAGACGGTCACCGAAGTGGCCGAAGATCACCCCGCCCAGTGGACGAAACAGGAAGCCGACGCCAAAGGTAGCAAACGCGGCGAGCGTACCCATTGCCGGGCTAATCTGGGGGAAGAATTCGCGGTTAAACACCAGCGCGGCAGTAATGCCGTAAAGCAGAAAATCATACCAGTCGACGACGGCACCCGCGAAGCTGCCGAGGGCTGCGCGGCGGGCACGATTGAGCGAAGGTGTCTCCTCGTTGGGATGTGTGGAGGTGAGAGTGGAGTCCATAGTTGTCCTGTCTGCACGTATTTCTAATTATTGGTATAAGAAAAGGTCACTCACATAGCCACCGTCATATAAACGGAACGTATGAGACTACCGCGCCAGGGCGCGTGTGCAAACTGATTTTATTTCCTGATGGGTAATGCAAAGCGGCTACGCTATGCTTAGCAAATCGAGGTGCGACTGAGGAAGGGAATATGTGTCGTATAAATGTGTTGAGTTGTCTTGCTGCATTACTTATCAGCCAGAGCGTTCAGGCGGTAAGTTATTTTTTACCGCCGACAGGCAGTCGGCTGGTGGGCACTTCGCAAACCATTACCGTGCCGGATCACAATACGCTACCGCTCGAAGCGTTTGCCGCGCAATACGGGCAGGGTCTGAGCAATATGCTGGAAGCGAACCCGGGCGTGGATCCTTTTTTGCCTAAATCCGGTACGCAACTGGTGATACCTCAGCAGCTGATTTTGCCTGACACCGTCCGCGAGGGAATTATCGTTAATGCGGCAGAAATGCGCCTCTACTATTACCCACCAGGCAGCAATACCGTTGAAGTGTTACCCATCGGCATTGGTCAGGCCGGGCGCGAAACCCCGCGAAACTGGGTCACGGCGGTAGAACGTAAGCAGGAAGGCCCCACCTGGTCTCCTACGCCGAATACGCGCCGTGCCTATGCGGCAGAGGGGAAAACGCTGCCTGCATTCGTGCCCGCTGGGCCCGATAACCCAATGGGACTGTATGCGATTTATATTGGCAGGCTGTATGCCATTCACGGGACAAACTCCAATTTTGGCATCGGACTGCGGGTGAGCCAGGGGTGTATTCGTCTGCGCAATAACGACATTAAATATCTTTTCGATAACGTCCCGGTAGGGACCCGTGTGCAGCTTATCGATCAGCCCGTTAAAGTGACGACAGAGCCGGACGGCAGCCGCTGGGTAGAGGTGCATGAGCCGTTATCACGGAACCGGGCGGAATTTGAATCGACCCGGAAAGTGCCTTTGCCGATATCTGCCTCGCTGCGAACCGAGCTTGTCAACGAGGGGGCGGGCGCGGAACTGGAACGTCGGTCAGGGATGCCGGTTAAGCTCGGCAACTGAGGGCAATTTTACCTGCCGTAGAAAAGCAAAAAGCCTGCTATAAAAGCAGGCTTTTCAAATTTGGCTCCTCTGACTGGACTCGAACCAGTGACATACGGATTAACAGTCCGCCGTTCTACCGACTGAACTACAGAGGAATCGTGTGAACGGGGCGCATATTATCGACGTCAGCCGGCCTTGTCAAAGGGTGGATCACCGCCTTTTGATCGTTTGCTGACAAAATCAGCAAAATGGCGTTTTTGACGCCGGAATGCACCGTAATGGTGCGTACATACCCCTAATGGGGCAGATCATAAACTGCTGTTTCAGTAATAAAACCGCTGCTTATGATTAGCTTTCCTTATTTTCAGCCGCTTAGCGACAAATCAGACCTCTTCGTAAAACTGGCATTCATATTGCAAAACCCTATCAACAACGAAAAGCCAGTACCGGCACAGCATTTCGAACAGGGGGCAAAATGAACTTAAGACGACTGAAATACTTCGTAAAAATCGTCGATATCGGCAGCCTGACTCAAGCGGCGGAAGTGCTGCACATCGCGCAGCCTGCGCTGAGCCAGCAGGTGGCTACTCTGGAAGGCGAGATGGATCAGCAGCTGTTGATCCGCACCAAACGTGGCGTGACGCCAACGGAAGCAGGCAAAATCCTGTATACCCATGCGCGCACTATCCTTCGCCAGTGCGAACAGGCGCAGCTGGCAGTGAATAATGTGGGCCAGACGCTGAGCGGCCACGTATCCATTGGTCTGGCTCCGGGAACGGCAGCGTCCTCTATTACCATGCCGCTGCTGCAGGCCGTCCGCGCAGAGCTGCCAGAAGTACTGGTTTACCTGCATGAGAACAGCGGTTCTGTGCTGAATGACAAACTTCTTAGCGGCCAGCTGGATATGGCGGTGCTGTACGACCGCTCACCGGTGGCCGGGATCACCAGCCAGCCGCTGTTGAAAGAAGATCTCTACCTTGTGGGCACCCGCGACTGTCCGGGGCAGAGCGTCGATCTGACGGCCGTTGCAGAAATGAATCTTTTCCTGCCGCGTGACTACAGCGCGGTGCGCGTGCGTGTGGATGAAGCGTTCTCCCTGCGCCGCCTGACGGCAAAAATTATCGGTGAAATTGATTCCATCTCCACGCTAACCGCCGCTATAGCCAGCGGTATGGGTGTGACCGTTCTGCCAGAATCCGCAGCACGTTCGCTGTGCAGCGCGGCAAACGGCTGGATGGCGCGCATCACCACGCCTTCGATGAGCTTACCGCTGTCGCTGAATATGTCCGCGCGCGGATCGCTGTCACCTCAGGCGCAGGCGGTAAAAGAGATTCTGATGTCGCTGGTCAGCAAACCGTCTCTGGAGAATCGTGAGCTGCAGCTGGTGAGTTGATATTCCATAAAAGCATAAGATGCTGGTTTTTATTATTTGTTCTGCAGGTCGGCTGACTCTAACAATAGCGTTATGTCAGATGCGCCGGAGTGAATCGTGAATTTCCAGCAACTTAAAATTATCCGTGAGGCGGCCAGGCGGGATTACAACCTGACCGAGGTCGCCAATATGCTTTATACCTCTCAGTCCGGCGTCAGTCGCCATATCCGCGAGCTGGAAGAAGAACTGGGGATAGAGATTTTTATCCGTCGCGGCAAGCGTCTGCTTGGCATGACGGAGCCGGGCAAAGCCTTGCTGACCATCGCGGAGCGGATCCTCAACGAGGCCAGCAATGTGCGTCGCCTGGCGGATCTCTTTACCAATGACGCCTCGGGCGTCCTCACTATCGCCACCACCCACACCCAGGCGCGTTACAGCCTGCCGCCGGTGATTAAAGCCTTCCGTGAACTTTTCCCTGACGTCCGTCTGGAGCTTATCCAGGGCACACCGCAGGAAATTGACGTGCTGTTGCAAAACGGTGGGGCAGATATCGGCATTGCCAGTGAACGCCTGAGCAACGATCCGCTGCTGGTGGCTTTCCCGTGGTTTCGCTGGTACCACAGTCTGTTACTTCCCGTCGACCATCCGCTGAATCAGGTTACGCCCCTGACGCTGGAAGATATCGCGAAATGGCCACTGATTACCTACCGGCAGGGTATTACCGGACGCTCGCGCATTGATGAAGCCTTTAACCGCAAAGGCTTAACGCCGGATGTGGTGCTGAGTGCACAGGACTCTGATGTAATCAAAACCTACGTCGAGTTGGGGCTGGGCATTGGTCTGGTGGCGGAACAGTCCGGTGGTGAACGCGAGACGGAGAACCTGGTACGACTGGATACGCGTCATCTCTTTGATGCCAATACCGTATGGCTCGGCCTGAAGCGTGGACAACTGCAGCGCAACTATGTGTGGCGCTTTATCGAACTCTGCAACGCCGGGCTGTCCGTGGATGAGATTAAACGTCAGGTGATGGAGCCAGAAGAAGTGGCGATTGATTATCAGATTTAGCGGCTGGCTTTCAAACGCAACGCCATAAAGCTCAAGGGAAATCGCCACGCGCCGAACCATCATAGTAAACGGAAGCAGTTGCCCAAAGAGAAGCCTGTCTGAGGTGGCGTATGTATTTTTATCACATACGCCACCTCAGACAAGGGGCGGAAACATCCTGACGGTAACGTGGCTGAGCTGGCAGACTGTCCGAAATTGATTCCTGATACAGTCTGAGTACGCAATGCCGCATCAGCCCTGTCTTTTGGCCTTCAGCCCTGTAGCCTTTTCGGGCAGGGCCGTTACCTTTATGCGCCATTACCCTTCAGCCTTTTCCCTTTCGTAAGACCCTTAATACCTACGTGCTGTTGCGGTAACATCTGTTATCGTCTGCAAACGCATAATTACCTGCCTGTAATAAAATCTGCATAAATTTTACTCCCCTTCGTATTAACTCCCTGCGACTATTAGGGTTTTAGGGATTTAACTTAAGGAAAAACGATGGACATACGTTACCCGGTACGGAAGGCCGACGGGCGGGAGTATAAGAACTATGACGAATTGCTGACCGACATCCGCAAAAATGCCCACGGTTGGTGGTTACTTGGCATGAGTCGTTACTGGCACGGCGGTATCCATATCGGATCATCCTCCTCTCCGGCATCGGTGCTGAGCCAGAATGCACCGGAAACGTCTGTACCGCTCCAGTTCATGATGGACGGCGAAGTGGTGGCATGGCGGGTGAACCGGGACTACGCGAATATTGAATGCATGCAGGCGCAATCGCTTCGCCAGTCCGGTACCTTTGTGCTTGTCAGATCGGTGTACAAGCCTGATGAACGAGATGAGTCCTCCTGGCTGACGCTGTATCAGCTTTATATGCACCTGGCACCTTTGTCAGAATATCCTGAACGCCCGCTTTATCGGGTTACGCCGAAAGGTCATGGTGTGCGGATGCGTAAATATTCCCGCCATGACGACAGCCGCGAAATTGTGCCGGAAGTACTGACAAACAAACACGGTCAGCGCAGGACGCTGATGCAGGGCGATACGCTCGCAGTACTGCAACAAATATCGTTTTTGATGGAAAGACAGCCTGAGCCGTTCGCCCTGGTGCAGCGCCTTCAGGATGGTAAACCCGCCGGGGAGCTCTTCTGGGTTTCAATGCGTCCTGAATATCTGGAGCCTGACGGTGAATGTCACGTGTGTCTGCCTGACTGGATGCACGATGCGCTGAATCACGGCATGTTTGATGATGTGGTGGTGCCACCTGTCCCACTTAAAGTGACGGTTAAGGCGGGTGATTCGGTCGGATTCCTCGGCGCTCAGGATCTGGCCGATGAAGATAATTACCCACAAATAATCACCACGGACTATAAAGCGCATATCGAATTGCTGAGCCTTGATGAGCATGTGCCGGATTTTGTGGCCAACGTGAAGGGCATTAAAACCGGCAAACAGTTTATCAAGCTTAAGCTGAAACGACCAATGTACCTGCGAAACGGAGAGAATGAAGACAGTACCTTTGAGCAGATGAGCGCCATTACCCGCGCTGATGCCGGAAGAATTATCCCGCGCGATGCCACGTACCCGTTTACGGATAAAACCGGGATAACGTACTTTCAGATCCGCCCACACAGCTGGATGCACCAGGACGATGTGGAGCAGCTCAGTCAGCATGATTTAGCCGCGTTAAACTTTCACTGCATCGAAGCTGCCCCCACAACCGATTTTACCCGCACGCTGGATGAACCTTGGGTTATTGATGCCCTGAAAAGCATCGATTCTCACTTTGATGGCGAAAAAGGGCCACAAAGTTCACAGGCAAAAATGTTTTATGACAGCCTGATCCACAACGCTGAAAACAGAAGACCACCCAGCCCATACCCTGATAAATCACAGGACCAGTATTTGTTTGACGCACTGCATACGAATCAGATGAATATCCCGGAGTATGCGCGACGGCTGATAGTGAAACATGACAGCGACTGGCACAGTACCCGGGATGATACACGCTGGTCATCGGTATTTAAGGACAAGGACGAAAGTCCAGTTGTGAAACTGGCTAACGGCGGATTTCTGGACGCCACGCACTGGATGGATAAGGTTCAGCCGTTCGCCAGTCAACGTTCAGTATGGCACTTTCATCCTCTGGAATTCTTATATGTAATGTCCGGTGATGATGATATGGATATAAAATGGTTAACTGTACCTAAAGGGCAGTTAACGTTTGATGCTGAAGGAAATGATAATAACAGTAGTCCTTATTTTAGTCGCCATATTCACTGGCCGGGTGGTGTTTCAGGAATAACGATTGGCCGGGGATATGACCTGGGTCAACAAAATGATCCAACATCAGACCTCGACTCTATTGAATTAAGTCAACCGCTAAATACCTGGCTTGTCGAATCAAAAGGTCTGTCTGGCTTAGAAGCTCAAAATCGTTATGAATCAGCAAACAATGACATCAGTAGTTATGAGATAACCAGAAAACAGCAATATGATCTTTTTGTTATCACCTACAATAGGTTAGAAGCCGATGTCAAAAGAATATGTCAGAAGCCTGCAACCATCAGGGCATGTCATCCGAATCAAAATATCACTCCGGAACAGGCATGGAATGATATTCCAGAAAAAATAAAAGAGGTACTTGTTGACCTTAGATATCGTGGAGATTACACATCTCATGCTCGCTCTTTAATTCAGCGCTACGCATACATTGGGGATTTATCTGCATTCGGTCAGATATTATCAAATAGAGCTCAGTGGTCAAATGTTCCACAAGATAGATTCTTAAGGAGAGTTAGATTTTATGAAAATTAAATGTCTGTTGCTTATTTTATTTGCCTCATATTCTACAGCAGGTTTTGCCGCATTTTCCGAGACGGAAAATAATCAACTGACGAGCATTAATCAGAAAAGCTCAGGAGAAGTTAAATCCGCACTGGACAATTTGAATAAATCTATTGATGAACAAATCGATAACAATATGGAGCGTAAGCCTTTGATTTTGGATCTGAAAAATTCGTGGGGGCAGATGATTAATAAAAAATGCCAGCTGGAAACTATAGAGTCAAAAGGGACTGATGCAGAAATGGCCGAAATGAATAATTGTCTTATTAAAAATTATCAGGAAGAAATGAAGTATTTTGATGCAATGCTTCCATAACTGTATCCTCAGGCTCCTGGTCTTGGTTTGTCGAAGCAAGGTTTTACTGTACGAATAACAGTAAGTTTAAAAAAGCCGCCGCAAGATACAATCTTGTAGCGGCCTCTTTGAGGCGCTGAAAAGCGTTAATTCTTACATAATTATAGTGGGTTGATAATTGGTCTGGTGCAGAACTGAATTACATTTTATTCTAAATTGAACACCTCAATATCCGGCAATTACGTAAAATCTACAAACATACACGATTGAAAAGAGGTCTGTGCTATGAAGCTTCTCTCTCGTGTCCCGCATACTGATAAGGCGATAGATACCGCTCTGTGTTTACATCCAGATAATCCGCCCACCACTGCATCATGCTGATCCGCTCTTCCAGATATTCTGCCTTATGGATATAGGCGGCACCCACGCTGTTTCTTTCCTGATGGCTCATCTGTTTTTCAATGGCCTGCTTGCTCCATAGCCGCGACTCACTCAGCGCACTGCATGCCATCGCCCGGAAACCGTGACCGCAGACCTCTTTTTTGGTGTCATAGCCCATCACACGTAATGCCTTGTTGATAGTGTTGTCGCTCATGCACTTATCCTGGTCGTATTCGCCGGGGAAAATAAACGTCAGATGCCCGGAGAGCGCTTCAGTTTGCTTCAGGATCGCGATCGCCTGAACGGATAGCGGGACGATGTGCTGTGTTTTCATCTTTGCGCCACGATGGGAGAAGCGCACGCTTTCGATCTGTTCCCGTTCTTCCGGGATTATCCAGAGCTTCTGCCGCCAGTCGATCTCACTCCAGCGGGCAAAGCGCAGTTCGCTGGAGCGCACAAAGAACAGCAGCGACAGCTTAAGCGCATACCGTGTCAGCAGCCTGCCGGAGGATAACAGTTCAGGCAGTTTTTCAAGCGGCAGGGCCGGGTAATGTTGCGTCCCCGGTGGGGTAAACTCACCATCCAGATCCAGCGCCGGGTTTGATTTAATGAACTGCTTTTTCACCGCATAGCGCATGATTTCGGTGACGTAGTTTTTCAGCATTGCGGTGATCTCCAGAAAGCCTTTGTTCTCCACTTTACGCAGGGTAAACAGCAGATCTTTCGTGACGATTTGATGGATATATTTGTCCCCGAGATCCGAAAACATATACCTTTCCAGCCTGCGCTGGATGGTCGTCGCATAATGTGCAGAACAGCGCCGGTGGTCGGCATGCCAGTTCATGGCGATCTGGCGGAATGTCTGTCTGTTTTTCTTTTTCTGCTGTGCGATTTTTTTGTCAACGGCGGGATCGGCTCCTTCACGCACTTTACTGCGTGCCGCATCCCGGAACTGGCGCGCCTTAAGAAGGGAAACATCTGGGTAGGGGCCAAGGGCCAGCTTCTTCTCTTTCCCGTCAATGCGGTACTTCATATACCAGAGTTTTGAGCCATTAGGTTTGATCAGCAGGTACAGTCCTGAACTGTCGCCGAGTTTGAAGGGTTTGTCAGTGGGTCTGAGATTGCGGATAGCGGTATCTGTGAGTGATATAGCGGGGGGGCTCCATGCGTTCAACGAACCGTGAGGCCCCCGAGCAAGCCCAAAAACACAGATGCCAAAAAAACCGGCAATCCTTATCAGGACAACCGGTTCAGCCTAACTGATTGTTTTTAAAACGTCTTAAGACTCACTGAGATGTCTTAAGACTAAAATTTGGCTCCTCTGACTGGACTCGAACCAGTGACATACGGATTAACAGTCCGCCGTTCTACCGACTGAACTACAGAGGAATCGTGTGAACGAGGCGCATAGTATCGACCTCAGTTCGTCTTGTCAAAGGGGGAAAACGCACTTTACGTTCGTTTGCCGACAATTTCAGCAAATCGCTGATTTTATAGCAAATTCGCGCTGAAATTACACAGCAAATTGCGCCGCCCGCAGGCGGCGCGCAGGATTAGAACAGTACGGAGTAGTTCAGACCAAACGTACGGCCACGGCCTTTATAAGTATACAGACCTGGTGCACCGTAGGTTGGGCTATACAGCCCCGGCGCACGCTGACCCCAGGCGGTGGTGTAGTCTTTGTCCAGCACGTTTTCCACGCTGAAGCTGACTTTACCCACCGGCAGGTCGTAGCTGCCCAGGAAGTCGACCGTGTTATAGCCATCGATTTTCTTACCGTCGGCATCTGACACGTCAAAGGTCTGCGTACTCTGCACGCGCAGGGTCCAGTCGCCCGGTGCCCAGTTAACCCATGCGCTGGCTTTCGACGGGCTGGCGCTGTCTACCGTCAGCTTCTCCCATTTACCGTTCTCGCGGGTTTCAGACTTAATGGCGTTAAAGTTCGCGCCGGTGCTCCAGTCGCTGTCGGTGAAGAAATAGTCCACCTGGCCTTCAATCCCGTAGATACGACGCTTGTCGTCTTCGAGGTTGATGGTCATGTCCGTCTTGTTGATGGTGATGGTTTTGTCCGAGAGCGAGTAATACGCCGCAACCTGCGTGCGCAGGTTATCGCCGGTGTAGCGCCAGCCCAGCTCATACGCGTTAACCTTAATGCCGTCCAGCGTCGAGTCGTTAACGTTCACGCTGTTCAGCAGGCGATAGTGCCCGTCGACAAGCTGGTAAGTACCGGAGCCGTAGTACTTCGCCAGGTCCGGAATTTCGAAGCCCTGGGAGAAGTTAAACCACAGCTGCTGCTGTTCGGTCAGACGGCCAAGGATCCCGGCGTTGAACAGGAAATTGTTGTAATTGGTTTTCCCGCCCGGTACCGCATCAGCCGATGTGGCTTTCCCGTTAGCGATGGCCTGTTGCTGGGTATAACCAACGAAGTCATCCACCTTGTTTTCGGTGTACTGATAGCGCACGCCGCCGCTCAGGGTAATGGCATTAATGTCGTAGCTCGCCTGCAGGAACGGGGCGAGGTTGGTAATGCTGTAACCCGGGTAACGGCCAACGTTATAGGCGTTCTCCAGATCCATACCGCCGCTTGCTGCCGCTTTGTCCAGATTGAAGAACTGCTGGTTAGCGTCGAAGGTTTCGTGGTCAGCATCCACACCCCAGGTCAGCGTTAAATCATCCATCGGTTTGCTGTTCAGCGTCAGCTTGCCGCCGTAAAAATCGGTTTTCTGCTGCGACGCACCGATGCTGCTCACCACGCCTTTGGTCAGTGTCGGGAACGGGTAGTAGGTCAGGCTTTCGTCACGATAGTAAATCTGTGCGACCAGATCCTGGCCCCAGAAATCGGTGTTGGAGTACTGCAGGTTAATCAGATGCCGCTCTGTGCCCGGCAGGCGGTCAGAGTTCAGGTTGCCTTTATTGTAGGCTTTGGCATCACCCGTAACCGCGGAGAAGTTTTCCCCGAGGAACAGGCCGTGCTTCCCGTCGGACTCGCTCTTGTAGTATTGCGTCGTAAGCTGCAGCTGCTGGTGATCGTCGATGTTGAGGGTGCCTGTTCCCATCACATCCAGACGGTCGGAATACTGTAATCCGGTCTGGGTGTTATCAATAATCACCTCGTTGCCTTTGCCGTCGTACCAGCCGCCGTAGCGCTGATACGATACTGACAACCGGCCAGAGGCATTGTCGTTGCCGCCGCTCACCGCGGCTGACACGTTCTCATCATGATCGTTATGGCTGTTAAAGCCACTCTTTGCTCCGGTCTGGAACTCCACTTCGGTATCCGGCTGGCCTTTTTTGGTCACGATATTCACCAGACCGCCGGTGCTGCCGCCGCCGTAGAGGGACGTGGCGCCGGAGATGACTTCGATACGGTCAATGTTGAACGGATCGATGGAGTCGAGCTGGCGGCTGTCGCTGCGGGAGGAGTTCAGGCGCACGCCGTCCACCATCACCATCATGGAACGACCGCGCAGGTTCATACCGTAGTTGGTGCGGCCCTGGCTGCTGACGTCCATGCCCGGGATCAACTGCGCCAGCACCTCTTTAATCTCTTTTCCACCCTGAACCTGCTGTTCAATCTCAGCACGCTCAATAACCCAGGTAGTCTGCGCCATCTCCGCCACGCTGCGGTGCGCGCGGCTGGCGGAGACAACAATATTTTCTTCCTTTTGTTCTTCCGCCCACGCAGAGGTAGAAAGCATTGCAAGCAAGCAAGGATTTAAAACCCAAAGATGAGAACGTTTCATTGTTATGTAGTTCCTGAATGTGTGTGTCAGTACTCGGTGGTTCTTGCTAAAGATTGATAAACCTGACTGCTGTCCAGGCGGGGAGTGCTTCGCCAGTGGATCACGCCAGGGGTGGTGGCCAGCTCAAACGGCTCGTCGTCGTGCGCGCGATTCAGAATTCGCGCGGCGCGCCAGGCCATCAGGCTGAGCTGGGGTTCGGCAATGCCAAGACGGTGCATCCCGGCATTCACGGCGAACAGGCGGTTGCTCTGCGGACCGTCCCATTCAAGGGTGAAATCATTGTTGATGCAGAAGGTTTCGTCGGCGTCCAGACGCAGGCGATGGGAGAGCGGTGCCAGAAACGCAGGCTGCACGGTGCGATAGCCGGTCGCGAAAATCACCACGTCGGTATCAAGTTGTTCACGGCCACCGTCAAGTTGATGCTGTAACGTCAGGCGCTTGCCGTTCTCCTGCTGCGCGATCGCGGTGACCGAGCGAGAGGGCAGGAGGTGTGCCCACGGTTTTTCCCGCAGCACTTCGAAGCGGTGATACATGGCGCGATAAATCGCCAGCAGAGACTCCGTGGTGATGCCGTCGGAGGTCATCTTCTGCTCGTGCAGCATCTGACGACGCTCCTCTTCGCCAAGCGTGGAGAAGCTGTCTACATATTCCGGTGTGAAATACTCGTTTGCGAAAGCCGCTTCATCCAGCGCGTTATAATTGTTGCGTCGGGAAACCCAGTTCAGGCTCAGTGGCTGACCCCACTCCCCGCGGAAGATATTCAGAAACAGATCCGCACCACTCTGACCTCCGCCGACGACGGTGACGCGCTTGCCCGCTAAGTCCGGCGTGCGCAGCATCATCTCGCTGGCGTGGAAGCAGCTGTCATCCTGCGCCGGAGCGCAGTCAGGCAGGTTAATCTGTTTGCCAATTCCCACGCAGACGTGACGCGCCAGGAAGCGATCGCGCTGAGTCACCACGTCGAACAGACCGTTTTTTTCATCAAAACTGACCTGCTGTACCTGCTGGCTGAAGGACAGGTTGGTGAGATTTTCCGCGGCCCAGCACAGGTAATCGGCAAACTCTTCGCGAGAAACGGTACGCTGCTCGGTGGTCAGAAAACGATAGAACTTTTTACGCTGCACCAGATAGTTAAGAAAACTGTGGCGATTGGTGGGCTCCACGGCGCTCACCAGATCTTTCAGGAAGCTGGTTTGCATATGGCAGTCCGGCACCATCATGCCAGGGTGCCAGGAGAAATGCGGCTTGCGTTCAAGAAACAGCGAACTAAAACCGTCCAGTCCTTCAGCCAGTGCGGCGATGCTGAGGTTAAACGGGCCAATACCAATGCCGATGAAATCATACGTTTTCATTGCGCTGACTCCTGGGAGACCAGAAAAAGAGGGTTATCAAGATCGGTGACATAGTTCGGCAACATGCGGCTGCCGCCGTCGTGTTCGGAGAAGGTCAGTTTGACCGGGTTGAGGATCACGCGAATAATTTGCGGCTTAAACAGATCAAACTTCGCGAAGCGTTCGGCGAGATCGGGATGCGCGGCCATATAGCGGCGCAATACCTCGGCCAGGATCTGGTAGAAACGGGTTTCGCTGACGCCGCTTTGCAGGGTAAGGCGTGAAATAAACCGCAGCACCGTGACAAAGTTACCGGTTTGCAGATCGTGAATGATGTAATCCGCACTCAGGCGCGCCGTGACGGACTTCACCTGTTCAGGCAGGCTTGCTGCCTGCGGGAAATCTTCATCCACCAGGCGCATGTCCCCCTGGAAATCTTTCAGCAGGATGCGTTGCGGGGTGGCGTCTTTCATCACCAGCGTCACGTTCTGGCCGTGGGCGATAAGCGCCACGCCGTAGCGGCAGAGCAGGTGATAGAAGGGGATGACCGTCGCGTCAAAGAGCTTTTCCAGCCAGGCTTCAGCGGTCAAACCGGATTGGGCGATCCATGCGTCAATCAAGGGGCGTCCGGCGTTATCGCTCTCCATCAACGCAGCCATCAGCACCGCTTCTTCACCCTGCTGAAGATAACAGGACGGATTTTCGCGCCAGATAACTCCCAGCATCTCCTGATAGCGGTAAGGCGCTTTCGGCAGCGCGGCGTAACCCGGGTGGGATAGATACCCGGCCGCGGGCTCGCCAAGCACCTGCGCGCCACAGCGAATAAGCGTGGCATCGCTGGCGAACTGCTGCTGTAACCAGCGTGAGGCCAGCGGGCCAGCGGCAATGTACTTACCCGGAATACCGCGATAGCAGGAGGTGTTGTAAATGGTCAGCGGCAGCTTGATGTCAAACGGCGCGCGGCGGCTGGCATTGGTGAGGGTACGCAACGATTGCTGCGCCAGGTACTCGTCGCCAAACTCGCCCAGCTCAACCATTTCGCCGCGCGCGAGTTGCGCCAGGAAATGGACAGCAATCTTTTGTTGCCACTGCCACGGATGCAGCGGCACGGGCAGCCAGTTATCATCAAGATCCAGCGCCTGCCAGCGGGCATCAAACCGGGCGCGCTCGGCGTTATCCATGGCGCTCGCCAGCAGGGTATTGATATCGCAATCAACATCGCTGCTCCAGACCAGGTGCGCACGTTGCACGGCGACCCAGTGCAGGCGAAAACGGCCACGGTATTCCGGGGCATACTGGCGTAGCGCATCCAGCCCCCAGCCGCGGCGTCCCTTGTTAAAGATAAACTTAGGATGGCCGCTCATCAGGCACTGTAATTCGTCCGGGTCGAGATGAATGAGCGCGTCAGCATCCAGCGTTTCGCGCGCCTGTAACAGCTGAATATCACCCCGCAGCGTGGCATAGAGATCTTCCAGATGCTCCGCGGTCTGCGCGTCGCTCATCTCCAGTACCGTCGCAAGCTGCAGCAGTGCAGTTTCTGCGTCCACTGCGTTACCGCTGACGGTGGTCAGGCTCTCGGGGTCGATATGCAGCCAGCCCCAGATCCCGCGCGTGGCCTGGAACTGCCAGGTCTCCGCGCCCATGGTGATTTGCCAGCGATTGTCTGCCAGCTGCCGGGCGCTCAGGGTGCGTTCATATTCCAGCTCGGCGAGGATTTTCGCCACCATGTCGCGGTTCACTTTCTGCCAGTACACGTTCACAGTCCCACCTCGCTGAAGAAGCGGTGACGCTGGTTCATGATGAGGCGCGAGCGTTTATGCGGGAAGTCGAACTCTTTCACGGTTTCGAAACCGGCAGACGAAAGATGGCGGAACAGGCGCTGGTTGTCGAAACGCGGCTCGGCAACGATGCGTGTTGTGCGTGGCTCATCCAGCCACAGATAATGGCTCAGACCGCGCAGCCAGCTGCGGATATACTGCGCGCCGCGCCAGTTTTCTTCCCCAACCAGCATGTGCAGGCCGCGGTCAAACGGCTGCCAGCGATAGTGACGGCCAATACGGTCTTCCGCCGCCCAGTAAATTTCAAAGTAGCCGAACGGCTGGTCATCAAAGCAGCCGATAAGCGGATAACAATAGGTCGAGTCGAGCTGACGGCGCAGGTAATTTTCCTGCTCCGCCTGCGGGCCGGCCATCTCCCAGAAGGCGTTAACGCGCGGGGTGTTCATCCAGCGGGTGAAACGTTCGCCGTCCTGCGCCACATCGGCCACGCGGAAACTCAGGGTGCGTTTAATCTGTGGGTCGTAACGGCGATAGACTTCGCCTTGCGGACGGTGAGGGCGCAGCGGGAAGTAAAGCTGACGGCTTTCATCGAACTGCATGCCGCCGTGGTTCTGGGGCCGTTCTCCCTGCAGCCACAGAGGCAACTGCCAGAACGTTTCGCGCGCCAGATAATCCCCGCTGGCAAGCGTAAACAGCGCCTGCGCCTGCGGTTCATCCTGCCAGGCAGACCAGGGGAGCGTGACGCCGGTCAGTGCCGGTGCGGCGATGAACAGCTGATCCAGCGCGTCGACTAACCAGCCTTCTGGCATACCACTCACGCGCTCAAGCACTGCGCTGCCGTCGAGACCTAACGTCAGGGGGAGAGTGTTCTCCGTTGCGGTGCAGCGAAAGCCATAGCCAGAATGGACGATATTCGCGTTTGCCATCACGCCTTCTCCTTGTAAAACGGGTTGCTAAAGTCGAAATAGATCACTGCCGGATCGGCGATGGTGTTTTCGTTGCGATCGTGCAGGTAGCAGAAAAAATTGCCTTTACAGTTCCAGGTTGGGCTGTCGAGCACGTAGTCGAGGCAGCGGGTCTGTTTCGCTGTTTTGCGTAATTCGGCCAGTGCGTCACGCACCTGCGCCATCAGGCTCTCTTCGCTGTCGAAACCGGCGGCGGCGAGGGCGGCAGTCACGGCAAGCGTTGAGTTCAGCAGCAGGTAGTAGGGGAAGTAGCGCAGCAACTGGCTTTCGCCAAAACGGTTTTCCACATCATGTTCACCCGCCTCTTTTAGCCATTCATCGGCCCCTTCAGTCCAGGCGCTGCCCTGGCAATCACGGTAGATCAGCCCGACGGGGAAATCCTGCTGCATCTCAACGAGGATATTTTGCTGGTGCGCCAGCAGAACCAGGCCGTAATCCCCTTCCGCGCTAAACAGCGGAAGTAAGACGCGATCGCAATACGCCTGCACCCAGCAGCGCGCAGCCTCGGCGAGGGGTAAATCCAGGCGATGGCTCAGACGACGTACCGCCGCAACCAGCAGACTGTCACCTCCGTCCGGTGCCGCCTGCGTCAGGCTCACCAGTACGTTGGTCTGGTTGTCTGGCGTCTCGAACAGCAGGTTCACGCGCAGGGCCATCAGGCTCTCTTCCTGGATGACGCCATTTTCATCACGCAGCCCCGCCCAGCCGTCTTCCTGCATAACACGCAGGGTCGGGTAGCGTGCCTGTAAGGTCTGCCAGCGCGCTGTCTTAGCCAGACGCGCCAGGCGCATACCGCGTTTAACCTCTTTCACCGACAGCGTGCGCACGGAGTTGGTCAGGCGCACGCTGAGGGAAAACTTGATCATGTCGCTGTTGGTTTCGCTGTAGAGCGAGCGCGAGGAGCTGGTGGGCAGCCACTGCGCGCCCGCTTCGCCCAAATCCTGCAGGTCGCCGTTAGCCACAAGACGCTGGCACCAGGCCTGACCCAGCAAATGCTCGGCCTGCCACGGATGCATCGGCAGCAGCCAGCAGGTATCGGTGAAGTGACCGAGGAGTTCAGGGGCACTCTGCGCTGCGAAGCGCAGCAGGCGTTCGCGAAGAGAGACGGCGAGGCTGTCGCCGGCAATCAATTCACGCTTAACCGCAAACCAGCGCAGCGGGAAGCGGGAGGCAAAATCAGGCAAATAGCGGCGCGCTTCACTTTCGTTAAACGGCTCGTGAGATTTGGGGGCCGGGTGAAACGCATGCCCCACCAGCAGCGCCTGTTCTGCTTGCGCAAAATTCAGCGGTTTGTCACGCAGGTTTGCCCAGTTGTGGCGCAAATCGATGGCCTGCCAGGTGTGGGCATGGCTTTCAAGGGCGCGTTGCTTAAAGCGAGCCAGCGTCTCGGTATCGAGTGAGCCTTTAACTGAAGGCTTTTCCAGAATTAAGTCAATCAGTTGCGTGAAAGTGACGGCGTCACCGCTGTCGCTGTCGCGCTGGATAAGCGTCGCCGGAAAGTGATACTGATGATGCTGAGTTGAAGAGAAATAGCGTACCGGAACCCGAATGGCCTGGGTTGAAGAGAGCGGAATATGAATCTGCGATAGCTCATCCGCAACGGTAGCGGGGAGATAGCGCCAGTCCTTCGTTTCACGCAACAGGGCGTTCAAAAAACACTGGGCCGCAACGTCTGTACCGGCGGAGCGGGGCAGAGTACGCATAGATGTACCTCATTCCATGATTGATAATAATTATCGTTATGATATGCATTCTGTTTACAGTCGCAACTATTTTTGCAATATTTGTTTTCATAAACTTCATGATTTCCACACATTTATTGACACTATGTTCACATTCTCATGCGCACTTACCCTGAAACACTGACGGAAAACCTCACCCCGAAAGCGAACTGGCCACTGGCGTTATGCGCCGGATTGTTAGGTATTGGGCAAAACGGTTTGCTGGTCATGCTGCCGCAACTGGTCACCCTGACCGGGTTATCGCTCTCCGTCTGGGCGGGGCTGTTAATGTTCGGCTCCATGCTCTTTTTACCCGCATCGCCCTGGTGGGGACGCCAGAGCGAGCGACACGGCTGCAAGGTCGTGATGCAGGCCTCGCTAAGTGGCTATCTGGCAAGTTTCGTCGTGATGGCGCTGGTGGTCTGGGCGATGGCAAGCGGGATGATGAGTGCTGTCTGGGGGCTGGCGGGCCTGATCCTCTCGCGTACGCTGTACGGCCTGACCGTCTCAGGGCTGGTGCCCGCGGCTCAGACATGGGCCATCCAGCGCGCGGGGCTGGATAAACGCATGGCCGCGCTGGCGACCATAAGCTCCGGCCTCAGCTGTGGTCGTCTGCTGGGGCCGCCGCTGGCGGCGATGATGCTCAGCGTCAATCCGGTGGCTCCCCTCTGGTTGATGGCGATTGCACCGTTTATCGCTCTCCTGCTGGTCCTTCGAGAGGTCGCCGATCCGCCGCTGCCGCCGGTCGCGCATCAGGCGACGCGTGTGCAGGTTTCAATGCTGCCGTACCTTGTGCTGGCGTTGCTTCTGGCCGCACTGGTGAGCCTGATGCAGCTTGGCCTGTCACCGCATCTCAGCCCTCTGCTGGACGGTGACCCGCGAGAGGTCAGCCATCATGTCGCGCTGCTGCTGAGTCTGGCCGCGCTGGCAACCCTCGCTGCGCAATTTCTGGTGGTCCGTCCACAGCATTTCAGCCCGGTGACATTGCTCTGCCTGGCCGCGGTACTGATGGTGACGGGACTGGGGCTAATGTGTATTGCCGGTCTGGTGTTGTTCTACGTGGGGATTGTCATGACGTCGCTGGGAGCCGCCATGGCGACGCCGGGATACCAGCTGCTGCTGAATGAACGGCTGACCACCGGAAAAGGGGCGGGAGTGATTGCCACCAGCCACACGCTGGGCTACGGCCTGAGTGCGCTGCTGGTGCCTGTCGTCACGCGTTTATTCGGCGAGGTATTTTTAACGCAGGCCGCCTGGGTGATGGCGCTGATGTTTCTGGTGATGAGCCTATGGGTACGGGCGGTCAATCGTACCCATTTCGACCCGTCTTAATGGAGCTGGTGAGATGAATTGCCGGCAGGATCCTCATTTTGCCGCAGACGCAGGAGAGGGTCTTGCTGATAAAACTGACAGAACCGTTGCCACAGGGCCGGGAAACGGGGGGCGAAAAGCTCAGGCGCGCTAAAGAAATATTCTGACAGCACCGCAAAGCACTCCGCAGGATCGGTTGCCGCATAGGCATCGATGCTGGCGGCACTTTCGCCCACCAGATCTATCTCATCCTGGATATTATCCATTGCCGCATGCAGATCGTGTTCCCAACCTGCAACCTCACGAAGCGGGATCAGCGGTACACCGCTGGCACGATCCCCGTTGCGGGTATCCAGCTTATGCGCCACTTCGTGAATGATCAGGTTAAAGCCTGATGCGTCGAAGGAGTCCTGAATATCAAGCCAGTTCAGGATGATCGGTCCTTGCTGCCAGCTTTGCCCGGACTGCACCACCCGCTGGTTATGCACCAGGCCGAAATCGTCCTGCCATTCATCGTCCACCACAAACGGTGCAGGGTAGATGAGTACTTCATGGAAGCCATCCAGCCACTCAATACCGAGTTCCAGTACCGGCAGACAGAAAAGCAGGGCGATACGCGCGTTTTTCAGGGGATCCAGCTCGAAGCCCTGCAGCGGAACCAGACGTTTTTGCTGCAAAAAGCGATCCGCCAGTTGAACCAGTTTTGATTGTTCATCCGGCTGAAGATTAGCCAGAACAGGGATCGCCAGCGCTTCATCCCACGGCAGCGCCATATTTCGGCCAGCGTCATTCGTTTTCCAGGGCCACTTAATCATCGCTTTGCTCGCAAACTCGTCACTTGAACAAAAGGGGAAGGTAAGGTTCTGTTAAAATGCCAGACATTCTGCCACCAGGGCAACTCCAAACAGGAGAGATGTGGAGGGGATCCTACACCTTTTCTGCATGCACGTTATCATTTAGGTCACGGAGTGGATAGTGCTTTGAAAAACTGACGTTCGTTTTGTGACTCTGGTCGTCAAGCGTAAGCGCAATGAACGTTCTCTGCGCCTGTCGTTGCCTTCACTTTGTCTCACAGGTGAGACGCTTTCCTCTGAAGCGCGGTCAATGCTAAAGAGGTTTATTATTATTTGTGTAAGTATTTAGCAGGCAATTTTATTCTACGGAAACTATTATTGATTCATTATAAATACACAAAACGTCCTGTATTTAAGGTTTCACTATAACGCATTAAAAGCCGTCATTTATGTGCGCTTAAAGGAATATTGATTCTATAGAGTGGGGCTGTTTTTATTGCTATGGTTTGACGGTCAGCAAAACGATATTGTTGATACCCATTATTCCTACCTGATAATTCACGGTGCTAACGCGCTACGTATATTAATGGAGAATATATGCTGTTCAGAAAAATCGCTTTCGTTGCTGTTCCTTTACTTTTTTCCTCCGTTGCATGGGCTGATGTTGGTGCGCCATGTTGCCCTTTCAGCGATGAAAATCTGAAAGAAAATATCAAGCCACTGGATCATTCTCTGGAAAAAATCCTCAAACTGAAAGGCGTTTCTTATACCTGGAAAGAGGATAAAACAGGGGATGTCGGCTTAATTGCTCAGGATGTTGAGAAAGTCTATCCGGAGCTGGTTAAAACTAAAGGTGAAATCAAACAGGTTGATTATCAAAAGCTTGTCGCGCCATTGATTGAAGCCGTACGTGAGCAGCAGAATGAAATCAACGCGCTGAAAGCAGACGTCGCGCAATGTGCACGTAAAGCAAACTAGTCGGTTTTTGGTGTGCGCCCGCCGTGTAACCATTGCGGGCATTTCTTGTGTCGCGTAAAAAAGACAGTCTTTTGGTGAGTAACAGGGTGAATGCCGGAAAAAGCTGACAGATCTGCGTGTATTATCGATGATAGGATTAATTCAACTTTTAATTTCCTGAAGCGACCTATTAGGTGCATAAGTTTTATCTTATTGCCCATTTGAAATGATGAACTTATTGATAGTCTGAAAAAGACCCGCTTTGTCTCGCCAGGAGAGTCGTCTCTTTCACCAAATTATCGACCTCGTCGAATGATGACATCCTGAACGCTATATTGATAAGATTATTTCTCTGGGAATTATGAATAATAAATTACTCACACAGTCTCTCATTGCCGCAGGTCTGATTGCGGCAATTCCTTACGCCAGCGCGTCCAGCAATGGTTTCGACGCACGTAGCTCCGCCATGGGTGGGGTCGGTGTTGCATCGGCACACTTCGGTGCTGCCCCGCTGACCAACCCGGCGCTGCTGGCGACCTCTCGCGAGCAGGATAAAATCAGCTTGATTGCACCGTCAATCGGTGCGCAGGCCAGCGATCCGGCGAATCTGATTGATGGTTTTGATGACGTAACGACGGCATGGGATAACCTGGAAAACGCACTAGGCAGTGGCAATGAGGCGGAAGCTGCTGGCAAACTGGCTGATACCGTAGCGGGCCTGGCGGGTGAACATGCCAATGCGAACCTGGGGTTAAGCATGGTGCTGGCGGTGCCGGATGACGAATTACCGGTGGCCTTATCCGTCAACAGCTGGGCGAAAGGGCATGCACGCGCCCTGATCAGCCAGTCTGATTTGGATTATCTGGATGATGTCGCCAAAGGTATTATCATTCCGGGAAAAGATGACCTTGATAAACTCACTTCCCGTGCGGAAGGCATGGCGGCGCTGGTGACGGAATATGGCGTGACGGTTGCGCACCCCTTTACGCTCGGCGAACTGCCGGTGGGTGTTGGGATCACGCCTAAAATCCAGCGTATTGAAACCTGGAACTATAACGTCGCCATTAATAATTATGATTCATCGGATCTGCGCGACGGCAACTGGCAGCATCAAACGATGAGCGCCAATATTGACGCAGGCTTTTTTGCCTCCGTCACGCCAGAGTGGATGGTAGCTCTTTCCGCGCAGAAGCTGTTTGAAAACAAAGTGAAAACGCGTGAAATCAACGGTTATCAGCCGGCGTTTATCATTCGTCCCGAGCTGACGGCTGGTACGGCCTGGAATAACGAGCGCGTAACCCTGAGTGCAGATATCGACCTCACCCCGGTGAGCAATTTCCAGTATGTCGATAAAAACCAGTATGCAGCCTTTGGGGCAGAACTGCGTGCAGCGGACTGGGTGCAATTGCGGGCGGGCTACCGGCTGGATATGCGCGGTAACGATCGTCGTGTTGTCACCGGTGGGGTTGGCTTATCCGCCGGAGAGGCCATGCAGTTTGATTTAACGGCTATGGCCGGGCGAGATCGCACGATTGGCGGTGTCGCTCAATTTACGTTCCATTTCTGATCGAATAAAGGCCACGGGAGTGGCCTTTATTCAGCTGTCATCATCCTGATTTACCCTACTTCTGTGATTTATTATTTCAGGTGGCTTACGTGAAAAAAGAAACAAATGATGGAATAAAAGTCTATACACCGCTCGCATTGAAATTCTATGACTGGTGGGTGTTAAACATATCGAATCGCTACGCCTGGAAATGCGCCACAGAGCGTCATCTTATTCCGTATTTCAGAAACAACATGAGAAATCATCATCTGGATATCGGGGTGGGAACGGGGTTCTACCTGAATTATGCCCCGTCCCTTTGCACTGTATCTTTGTTGGATTTAAACAGAGCAAGTCTCGATGCGGCAAATGCTCGCGTGGGCAGAGACAGGATCAAAGAATCTATTCTTCATGATGTTTTCAATCCTTTTCCATCTCATCTGCATGACCAGTTTGATTCTGTTTCTCTGTTTTATCTGCTTCATTGCCTGCCCGGCACGATGAAAGAGAAATCCCCGGTTATCCGCAACGCTGCCACTGCATTAACCGATGAAGGCTGCCTGTTTGGCGCGACCATCCTCGGCGACGATATCGGCCATAACGCTTTAGGGCGTAAACTGATGGCCGTTTATAATAAAAAAGGCATATTTTCTAACAGAACCGACAATATCGAGGAGTTGCAGACGATCCTGTCAGAGGCTTTTCATCAGGTTGACATTAAAGTAGAAGGTAAAGTCGCCCTGTTTAAGGCTGCGAATAAAAAACAGGCCGCATACCGGTGAGTTAATTTCAGTGAATTGTCTTTTCACCGATAAGTAATGTGAGAGGAAATCTTCTCTTTATACTTTATTATTGTTAAGGCAATTCATGAAACCACTATATCAATACTCTCTTCTGCGCAGGGCCATTCTGGTCGCCATGCTGGGTGTAACCGGTACCTCATCTGCTACTACCCTCATTGATAAAGACACTTTTATCGACGCTAATTCTCCTGTGAATGAAAACTACCGCATCGAAAACGGTGCAACATTGTCAGTCAATGGTGCGACTACCGGAAATATTACTATCTCTGACGGGCATTTAGCCATGAATGGGGGAAGCGTAAATTTGCTGTACGGCGAATATGGTGCTACAGCAGATATAGCGGATGCGACGCTTAAGGCAGTATCGCTGGCGGGGGATTCCCGGCTTTCTCGCACGGTAATTGAGGGGCAGTTGATTACATGGCTTATGAACTTCTCTGCGACCAGTATTAGCGCACAGCAATTTTATGCTTACGAAACGCAAAGCACCGTCGAAAAAGGGTATTTCGAACAGACTGAGAGAATGTACGCGGGCGCAGTTTACCTCACCTCCAGCGAAGGTATCTTTACTGACAGCGTGATCAAGGGGATAAAAACCGCGGTCTACCTGGAAGGAAATGGTTCTGTTGATCTGATTCGATCAAGTATCTCGGCAACAGAAGGTTCTGCGTTTGATATCGCCCGAGGTAATCAAAAAATCCTGCTGCAGGGCAGTAGCGCAAGCTCGCAAACTGGTGAGTTGTTGGTTGCCCGAACGGGGAGCAGCGTTAACTTAGCACTTGATGCCAGCCACGCAGCAGGCGATGTCCGTGCCGAAGGTTCTGCCGTTGTTGACGTGGCATTAACAAACGGAAGCGTTCTTTCAGGTGGTATGACCAACGTTAACTCGCTGATGCTGGGCAATGCTTCACTTTATGAAATGACATCCAGTTCTGACATCAGGACGCTGTCAATGGCAGGGGGGATGGTGAAGTTTGCCCCGGCAGAGGCAGGTGAGCATCACACGCTGACCCTCGGTTCTCTTGAAGGGAACGGCCACTTTATGATGAACATTGATACCGAAAACGGGAGCAGCGACCTGCTGGACGTGACCGGTCATGCGGAAGGTTCGCACACCCTGCACCTGGCGGCCAGCGGACGTGAAGCTGAAAACACCGACCCGTTGACTCTTGTCCGCACCGGCGGTGGTGACGCTGAATTTGCGCTGAACGGCGGTCGGGTGGACATGGGGGCCTGGCAGCAAGAGCTGGTGCGTAACGGCAATCAGTGGGAGTTGGTTCAGGCGAAGGGCGCGACCTCGGCCTCCACCGATGCAATGCTGGCGATGGCCTCGGCACCCCAGTTTATGCATCAGGGCGAACTGAAAGTCCTGCGATCCCGTCTTGCAGTTAAAGACGCTGACAATGCCGCTGGCGTCTGGGGCACGATGCTGTACAACCGCAGCGACATTGAGGGGGCACAGGGTTCCGCTTATCGCCTGACGCAGAACGGCATGATGCTCGGTGGCGATAAAGTCACCGACACCCGCGCAGGTGAGCTGACTACAGGCGCCTATCTTAGCCAGTCGACGGGTAACATTAAGCATGCCCGCGGCGGAGACAGCAAGGTCACCGGCTACGGCGGTGGCGTATATGCCCGCCTGAGTGCAGAGAATGGCGCGTATGCCAGTACCTCTGCGCAAATCGGTCACTTCAGCAATAAACTTAATGCCCGCATGAGCGATGGTGGTACGGCGCGCGCTGGCTGGAACAGCCTGGGCTACGGCCTGATGGTCGAGACGGGCCGCCAGATTGCTGTGGGGGAAACCACAAGCCTGACGCCGTTCGTAGGGGTAAATGCATGGTTGACGCCATCCGAAAACGTTACGCTGAGCAACGGTATGACGGCAGAAACAGGTGACAACCGCTCCCTGCTGGCAGAAGCGGGGGTACGCATGAGTACCCGTCTGGACGTGGCTGAGATGGCGGTAACGCCCTACGTGACCCTTGCAGTGCAGCAGGAACTTGTAAAAAGTGGCAGCACGCAAATTAATGATGCGTATGACTTCACCAACGATTTCACCGGCACGGGCGGTACCATTGCAGGAGGGATCAGCGTGGCAATTGCCCCAACGGCGAGCGTCTGGCTGGAAGCGGAGTATGGTAAAAGTGAGCAGACGGAATCAGCGTTAACGGGGAACGTTGGTTTCCGCGTCGCGTTCTAAACGGACAAAGGCTTTACCGGCTCGCCGGTAAAGCCTTTTTTAATGGCTGGAGTGATAACTCACCGTCAACTGATTGCTCAGTATGGTCACCGGGGAACGAAGCGTCCCCGCTTCAGAGGCATAATATTCAAACCGAAACGGTCCTTCTGGCGCAATCCCGGCCGGGAGGGGCATTTCACCCGCCCACCCGGCTAATCTCACACAGCGTGCCGCGTTGCACAGTCGAATGCGCAATCCTGAAGGCGTAAGGCCATCCGTTTTTATCTTCCAGTGAACAGTCGTCGCGCGAGCCCCAGGAGGAAGGGGAGAAGGGCTCTGGAGCGGTTTACTTTTTACGGATTGTTGGCCGCGCGTCATCGTACCGCCAAAGCTCTCGCTGCTCCAGCTGCCACCGGCGGCCAGCGCCCACGGCGAGATCAGAAGGAGTCCCGCCAGATACGGTTTACTCATCCTTTGCCTCCAATCAGGTAGGTCATACGCACGTTACGCTGGGTATTGATCTCCTGACTGGAGAGCACCGCCAGTTGAGGGAAGATGCGGCGCAGATAACGCGACAGCATCAGCCGCAGTGCGGGGTTCACCAGCAGTACCGGCGGTGCGCCTAATCCTTCCTGATGCAGCAGCGCTTTTTCTGTCTGTTTCATCAGGTTTTCGGCAATCCCCGGCTCGATGGCGCTGCCGCTCTGGGTTGCCTGTATCAACAACTGTTCCAGCGAGAGATCAAGGCCAATCAGCTGAATATCGTCCTCGCCGGGGAACCATTGCTGTGTAATGGCACGAGAGAGGCGCGCACGCACGCGGGCCGTCAACTCATCAGCATCGCTTTGCGCGGTGGCAAACTCGGCCAGCGTATCAATAATGGTGCGCATGTCGCGGATCGGCACACGCTCTGAAAGCAGGTTCTGCAGCACTTTATGCAGGGTGGTGAGGCTAATGACCGCCGGGATCAGATCGTCAATCAGCTTCGGCGACTGTCTGGCGATTTGATCGAGCAGCTGTTGCGCCTCCTGACGACCAAACAGCTCGTCGGTATGGGTGCTGATCAGATGGTTGAGGTGCGTCGCTACGACTGAACTCGGGTCGACGACCGTGTAGCCCAGCGTCTGCGCCAGTTCGCGATGGACTTCGTCAATCCACAGCGCCGGGAGGCCAAAGGTCGGCTCCGTGCACGGCGTGCCAGGCACTTCACCCTCGGCACAGCCTGGGTTGATCGCCATCCAGCGATCCGGTTGTACCTCGCCGTGGCCAATATTGACCCCTTTGAGCAGAATGCGGTAATGCGTCGGGGCCAAATCCAGGTTATCGCGAATATGCACGGCAGGAGGCAAGAAGCCCATCTGCTGAGCAAATTTCTTGCGGATCCCACGCACACGTGTCAGCAACTGGCCCTGCTGCTCATGATCCACCATTGGAATCAGTCGGTAACCCACTTCCAGACCCAGCATGTCTTCCATTTGTACGTCGGACCACGTGGCTTCATTCACCTGGGCCACCTCGGCGTCGGTAATGTCTGAATTCGCCTGCGCCGTGCTGGATTTGTTCGTCTCGCCTTCGCGGCCACGCAACCACCAGGCGATGGCCAGTAACGTCACGGTAAACAGCAGGAAGACAAAATTCGGCATTCCGGGGATCATACCCAGCATTCCAATGACGCCTGCGGCGAGAACAATCACGCGCGGAGAGGTAAACAGCTGGCCAACCATCTGCTCACCCACGTCCTGATCGTTTGCCACACGGGTCACCACCACCCCTGCGGCGGTAGAAATCACCAGCCCGGGGATCTGCGCCACCAGCCCATCACCAATGGTCAGCAGGGTGTAGGTTTCACCTGCCAGACCCACGGTCATATCATGTTGCATGACGCCGATCACCAGTCCGCCGATGATGTTGATCGCCATAATCAACAGTCCCGCGATGGCATCACCGCGCACAAACTTGCTGGCACCGTCCATCGAGCCGTAGAAATCAGCTTCCTGTGTGACCTCTTTACGACGGCGTTTGGCTTCGTCTTCTCCAATCAATCCGGCATTAAGATCGGCGTCAATTGCCATCTGTTTACCCGGCATCCCGTCCAGTGAGAAACGAGCACCAACTTCTGCGATACGTCCTGCACCTTTCGTGATGACCATAAAGTTAATGATGATCAGGATGACAAAGACGATGATCCCGATGGCGAAGTTGCCGCCCACCAGGAAGTGGCCAAAGGCCTCCACCACCTGGCCTGCCGCTTCGGAACCGGTATGACCGTTCATCAGGATCACACGCGTGGAGGCCACGTTTAGCGCCAGGCGCAGCAAGGTCGAAAACAGCAGGACCGTAGGAAAAGCGGAAAACTCCAGCGTGTTCTGGGTAAACATGGCGACCAGCAAAATCATGATCGCCAGGACGATATTGAAGGTAAACAGCAGGTCCAGCACAAAGGTGGGCAGCGGCAGGATCATCATCGCCAGGATGGTCATGATCAATACCGGCCCGGCCAGCACTTGCCACTGGGTTTCCTTCATATTGGGTAATCGTAACTTGGTGGCGATATTGGCCATCACTCTCTACTCTCTTGTACAAAATCCATCGTCGCGGGGACGGGAAGATCTTTAGGTGTCAGCGGACGTGAGCCATAGCCTTTACGCCAGCGCTTCAGGCCATAAACCCAGGCCAGCACTTCGGCCACCGCGCTATACAGCTCGGCGGGAACCGGCGTGCCCGGGTCACAATGGCGATACAGGGCGCGCGCCAGTGGCGGTGCCTCCAGCATGGGAACCCGGTTCTCTTCGGCCAGCTCGCGAATACGCAGGGCAATCAGCCCACTGCCGCTGGCAACCACCATCGGGGCGCCCATTGCACCCTCCTGGTACTTCAGGGCGACCGAATAGTGGGTCGGGTTGTTCACCACCACATCGGCGGTGGGAACATCGGTCATCATTCTTTGCTGCGCCATCTGACGCTGCAGCTGGCGGACTCGCGCTTTGATCTGCGGGTCGCCTTCCTGATTTTTGAATTCGTCTTTGATCTCTTTAAGGCTCATGCGCAGCTTCTTGAAGTTGCTCCAGAGCTGGTAAATCACGTCGAAGGCCACCATCGGGATAAGCGATAAAATAATGACCAGCATGCAGCCAATCAGCAGGGCGCTGATATCCGCAAGCGCCATGCCCAGAGGTTCAAAAATCAGGTTGATAAACTTCGCTTTGTTCAACCACAAAAACAGCCCGCCACCGATCCCCGCCAGCAAAACCTTCAGAATGCTCTTCACCATTTCCGACACCATTTGGCCGGAGAACAGACGCTTAATGCCGCTCAGGGGGTTGAGCTTCTTAAGGTTAAATTTGATGGCTTTGGCACTCATATTCAGGCCGCCAATAATTGACGGCGTGACGAGGGCAGTAATAAACAGCCCGCCGACGAACGGCAGGATCGCCAGAAACGCCATTCCCAGTAACGCGGCCGCATGGTGCAACATATGCTGAGGATCGCTGACCAGCAGCCGGTCGAACGTTAAGCCGTTATGCAGCAAATGCTGCAGTTGCTTTGCCAGGTAATTTCCGCCCACGAGCAGCAACCCCCATCCTGCCAGCAGCATGGAAAGGCTTGTCAGCTCGCGCGAGCGGGGAACCTGGCCCTCTTCACGCGCTTTTTGCTTTCGGTGGGGTGTGGGGTCTTCTGTTTTTTCGCTGTCGTTTTCTTCTGACATGGCATAAGCCCGGCGTGATTAGAAGCCGAGTGACTCCAGCAAATCGTCCACCTGCTCCTGCGAGGCGACAATACCTTCCACGCTGGTATCAATCTGTGGACCGTTTTTCAGATGATCGTCACCGTTTTCAGCATCGGCATCGCGCTCGGTCATGTTCTCAACCAGTACGCTGATAAGCTCTTTTTCTACCGTCTCGATAACCTGCATCAGGCTTTGCAGTACCTGGCCGGTCAGATCCTGGAAATCCTGAGCCATCATGATTTCGGTTAACTGACGGTTGGTCTGCTGAGTGATATTCGGCACGGTGTGCAAGAACGTACGGGTCGCTTTTACCAGTTCACGGGCCTCATCAAGCGGCTGTGGCTCCTCGAACCATGCATCCCAGCGTTCGGTCAGTTGTGACGCGTTCTCGCTTAACCCTTCCTGAAGTGGACGCGCCACTTCTACGCTGGTGAGGGCGCGATCGGCGGCCTGAGAGGTTTTACCTACCACGTAGTTCAGGCGGTCGCGTGTGTTAGGGAACGCGTCAGCCACCTCCATGATGGCCTGCTCAAGCCCGAGGTTGGCCATGCTGTCGCGCAGCAGGCGGGTCAGTTGTCCGATACGTAAAAAGATATCTTTGGCGTTATCCGCCTGCATATTTAACGGGGTGCTCATCATCGTTACCCGAGTTTTTCAAAGATTTTGCCCAGCTTTTCTTCCAGCGTAACGGCGGTGAAAGGCTTGACGATGTAACCATTCGCACCCGCCTGAGCGGCCGCGATAATGTTCTCTTTTTTCGCTTCAGCGGTGACCATGAGCACGGGCAGTTTTGCCATGCCGGCATCGGCGCGAATGGTTTTAAGCAACTCGAGTCCGTCGACGTTCGGCATGTTCCAGTCGCTTACAACGAAATCGAAATTGCTGGCACGCAGTTTGTTGAGCGCATCCTGACCGTCTTCAGCCTCATCAATATGCTTGTAGCCCAGATCCTGCAGCAGGTTACGTACGATGCGTCGCATAGTGGCGAAATCGTCCACCACCAGAAAACGCAGGTTTTTATCTGACATGGGTGAAACTCCTTAACGTCTGACATCCTTTGTGGATGCATTTTTATAATGAAAACTGTCCAGCAGGCACTGGCTGATATCGTCAAGGTCGACGACCTTTTTCGCGCCGCCGAGGGCGATAGCTTCGCGGGGCATACCGAAGACCACACAGGTTGCTTCGCTTTGCGCCAGCGTAAACGCACCGGTTTGGCGCAAATGCAGCAGACCACGCGCGCCATCGGCGCCCATGCCGGTCAGGAGCGCGGCGCTGGCATGTTTGCTGGCCTGACGGGCCACTGAATCAAACAGAACATCCACCGACGGACGGTGGCGGTTGACCGCTGGCGCATCGCTGAGCCTCACCCGATAGCCATTGTCCTGGCCGATGATTTCCATATGCCGATCGCCTGGCGCTATCAGGGCCGTACCGGGCAAGACGGGCTCACCGTCCTGCGCTTCGCGCACGGCAATCTGGCATAAGGAGTCAAGGCGCTGGGCAAACGAGTGAGTAAACCCTGATGGCATATGCTGGGCGATAACGATCCCCGGGGTGCTGACGGGAAGCGGCATCAAAACCTGACGCAGGGCTTCGGTACCGCCCGTTGATGAGCCGATTGCAATAATGCTTTGCTGGCGGACAGGTATTCCGGCCAGTATGGGACGAGTGCGCTGACTGCGCAGGTTCAGCTTCGCGCGAGCGGCAATGCGGATCTTCTCGACCACCTGTTGGCCCCAGCTCTCAATGTTTTCTGCGGCGCGATGTTCCGGCTTAGGCAGAAAGTCGACCGCACCGTGTTCAAGCGCGCTCAGGGTGGCCTTTGAGCCTCGCGTGGTCAGGGAGGAGATCATAATGACCGGCATGGGGCGCAGGCGCATCAGGCGGGAGAGAAACTCCAGCCCGTCCATACGCGGCATGTCAATATCCAGCGTCAGCACATCCGGATTCAGCTGTTTGATCAGCTCACGTGCAATAAACGCATCCGGCGCTGTTCCTGCCATTTCCATATCAGGCTGCTGATTCACTACCGCGCTTAGCATGTTACGCATCAGGGCTGAATCATCGACCGCCAGCACGCGAATTGGGCTCACCGTATTGTCTCCGTCAGTTCATACACCGACTGCCCGCGCAGGCGCAGCGGAATATGTGAATGCGTAAAGTGTTCTGAATGGCCCACAAACAGCAGACCGCCCGGCTTAAGTAAGCGTGCAAAACGCTGCAACAGACGCTGCTGGGTCGTCGCGTCGAAATAAATCATGACGTTGCGGCAAAAAATGGCGTCAAAGGGACCCGGTACGGACCACGTCTCATCCAGCAAATTAAGTTGCTGATAATGGATAGCCGACAGCAGTTCCCGCTTCGCTTTTACCCACTCACTGTTATCCCCTGCGCCACGCAGAAAATAGTGGCGCTTTTGCGCCAGCGTCAGGGAATCCAGATCGCTCAGGCGATAGACGCCGGCTTCCGCTTTGGTCAGTACGTCAGTGTCGATATCCGACGCCCACACGCGCGGCCCGCCGATGGCGGCCCCCAGTTTCTCATCCAGCGTTATGGCGATAGAGCAAGGTTCTTCGCCGGTAGACGCGGCGGTACACCAGACGCGATAGCCGTTGCCTCGTGTGCGCGCATGTTCCGCCAGAATCGGAAAGTGATAGGATTCGCGGAAAAAGGAGGTCAGATTAGTGGTGAGCGCATTAATAAAGTTTTGCCACTCCGGATGCTCTGAATGCGATTCAAGCAGGCCGATGTACTCGCTGAAACTGGTGAACGCCAGCGTACGGACGCGACGCGAGAGACGATTAAAAATCATCTCTCGCTTTTGGGCGTTGACGACAATTCCCGCGCGCTTATAGATTAATTTGCCGACACGCTGTAATTCGCTGTCAGATAAAGAGAGCGTATTAAGGGATAAGCGTGCAGGAATGCTGTTAATTTCACTCATAGAAAGTGGATTGGCCTTAAACCGGGGTGTTCATTATTTCCTGATAGGCGCCGATCATTTTATTCCGCGCCTGCATGCCAAAACTGAATGAAATAGAAGATTTCTGCATTGCCAGCATTACATCGTTCAGGCCGATATCGCTACTCCCGGACATCCATTGCTGTGTTTTGGTTTTCGCATCGACCTGCGTTTTATTTATTTCATTAATGCTGTTAAATAACGCATCAGAAAACGAGGGCATGTCGCCGTGCGAGGTTTTACGCAGGTTCGACGGGCCACTGACCTGCTGCGTCTGCGTCTGAATTTGATCGAGTACGCCACGCATTAAAGTTGCTGACATTGTTCAATTCCTGATTGAAGAGATAAAAAACGGGTGTTGGTTGCACATCTTTTAAACGTCGACAGCTTAACACGTGAATAAAAACGTCAGAAAATCCAATAAGCCGACAGAACTTTGAGCTTATTTATCCTTAAAAAAAATGCCTTTCAGACGATAATACCCGCCTGAAAATTCTTATATTTTTGAAATCGTCGACATCACTCTCGCGAATTACGTGAGCTGACGCGCATCGCTGATGCGTGCTATTTCATACAGGAATACGGCATGAGTGCCACACTAAATGAATTAACGAATAATCCCGCAGAGCGAATTAAATCGATGCTGAGCGCATTGCGCGGCAGCCCGAAACTCTTGCTGGTGATTTGCGGCGCCGCGGCGCTTTCCGTCATCATCGCCCTGATGTTCTGGGCAAAAGAGCCGGATTACCGGGTGCTGTTTAGCAACATCAGTGATGAAGAGGGCGGTGCGATTGTCGGGCAGTTAACGCAGCTCAATATCCCTTACCGAATTGACACGCCGGGTGGCGTCATCATGGTACCGGGATCGCAGGTGCATGAGGTGCGCATGAAGCTGGCCCAGCAGGGGTTGCCAAAAGGCGGCTCGGTAGGCTTTGAATTGCTGGATCAGGAAAAGTTTGGCATCAGCCAGTTTACCGAGCAGGTGAACTATCAGCGTGCGCTGGAAGGAGAACTGGCTCGCACTATTGAGAACCTCGGACCCATTCAGAGTGCTCGCGTCCATCTGGCGACGCCAAAGCCGTCGATGTTTGTGCGCGAACAGAAAAAACCGACCGCATCGGTCACCGTCAATCTGCTCCAGGGACGGACCCTGGATGATGCTCAGGTGGTCGCCATTACCCATCTTATTTCCAGCGCGGTTACCGGGCTGGCCGCCGAGAGCGTCACCATTGTCGATCAGCGCGGCAATCTTCTGACCCAGAGCGGTTTGCGCGGTCTGCAAACGGCGCATCTTAAATACACCAATGAAATTGAGAGCGACTATCAGCAGCGTATCCAGCGCATTCTTGCACCGCTGGTGGGGGATGAAAACATTCGGGCACAGGTGACGGCGCAGATTGATTTCACCGAGCAGGAGCAGACGCAGGAGCAGTATCAGCCAAATGCCGATCCGCAAAAGATGGCGATCCGCAGCCGCCAGGCAAGCCTCGCAGAACAAGGCAACCGTCGTAGTGCTAGCGGTGTTCCGGGAGCGTTGAGTAATACGCCTCCCGCCCCGGCCACCGCGCCGATCACGCAGCCGCTCAACACACCCGCGGATGACAAAAAAGAGAAAGCCGCAGGCACCGGGAGCAGCAATGAACCCGCGCAGCCTTATAACAACCGCAGTGATGAAACGACGAACTTTGAGGTGGATCGCACGCTGACCCACACCAAATCCAATTCCGGACGTATCCAGCGTCTCTCGGTCGCGGTGGTTATCAACCATTTACCGCAGGGCGAAGAGGGCAAGCCGGGACCGATCGGCGAGGCAGAGCTCGCCCGCATTAATGCGCTGGTGAAAGAGGCGATTGGCTATAACGCCACGCGCGGTGACAGCGTCAACATTCTCAACTCAGCCTTTAATGGCGTGGTGGAAGAGCCAGTACCGCCATTCTGGGAGCAGGAAAGTTTCTACGCGCTGCTTATGGCGATTGCCCGTTACCTGGTAATTGCGATTATCGCCTGGATTATGTGGCGCAAGCTGGTGCAGCCGGCCTGGATCCGTCATCAGGAAACGACGATTCGCCGTCTGGAGATGGAGAAAGAGGCCCGCGAAGAGCAACAGGCAGCGAAAAAGCGTGCTGCCGAAAAAGAGACGCGCGACCGCGCGCAGCAGCGGGTGGATACCGAACTCAATGGTCAACAGCTGCGTGAGCTGGCGGAGCAAGAACCACGCGTTATCGCCCTGGTTATTCGTCAGTGGATGAGTAAGGAGCCAAAATAATGAATGCCTCAGAAAAAAGCGCCATCGTCATGCTGACGCTGGGAGATGTCCTCGCTGCGGAGGTGTTTAAACACCTCAACGCCCACGAGGTAAAGCAGATCAGCGCCTCCATGGTCAATATTGCGGGCTTTACCCACGATCAGATGGCAGCGGTGCTGGAAGAGTTTAAGAACGATTCCAGTGAGTATGCCGCGCTGAGCCTTAACACCAACGACTATCTGCGCAGCGTGCTGGTGAAGGCGCTGGGCGAAGAGCGCGCCTCGTCGCTGCTCGAAGATCTGCTGGATACCCATCAGGGAACCAACGGTATTGAGACGCTGAACTTTATGGATCCGCAGGCGGTATTCGATCTTATCCGCGAGGAGCACCCGCAGATTATCGCCACCATTCTGGTGCACCTTAAACGTAATCAGGCTGCGGACGTGCTGGGCAAGTTCGACGATCGTGAGCGTAACGACATTATGCTGCGTATCGCGACCTTCGGTGGTGTACAGCCTGCCGCGTTGCAGGAGCTGACAGAGGTGCTGAATAACCTGCTGCATGGGCAAAACCTCAAACGCAGCAAGATGGGCGGCGTACGTCCGGCAGCCGAAATTCTCAACCTGATGAAATCTCAGCAGGAAGAGGCTGCCATTGAAGCGGTGCGCGAATTCGACGGCGAGCTGGCGCAGAAAATCATCGACGAGATGTTCCTGTTCGAAAACCTGGTGGATGTGGAAGACCGAAGCATTCAGCGTCTGCTGCAGGAAATCGAAAGCGAGACGCTTATCGTGGCGCTGAAAGGGGCAGACGAACCGCTGCGCATGAAGTTCTTCCGCAACATGTCCCGTCGTCAGGCCGAGCTGATGACCGACGATCTGGCCTCTCGCGGGCCGGTGCGTCTGTCTCAGGTCGAGGCCGAACAGAAGACGATCCTCAACGTGGTGCGTCGTTTGGCCGAGTCCGGCGAGATCCTGATTGGAGGCAGCGACGATGCCTACGTTTAATGATAACAACGCTCAGGGATGGCGCAGCTGGCAGCCGGAGAACCTGCTCGGTGATATTGCCGAGCCCCCACTGCCAACGCTGGATAACACCCAGTCGGACGCACAGCTGAAGGCAGAACTGGCGCGCCTGCGTAAGCAGGCGGAGCAGCAAGGATTTGCTCAGGGGCAACAGCAGGGGCAGGAAGAGGGCCGCAAACAAGGCTATGAAGTTGGGCTAAAAGAGGGCCGTGACGCTGGATTTGCACAGGGAGTCGAACAGGCGCGCGTCGAGCAGCAGGCGCTGCTGCGCCAGGCCGGGGAGTGGGTGAGCAACCTCAAACTGTCGCTGGAAAACCTCGACAGCCTGATCCCGGGTCGCCTCGTCCAGCTGTCACTGACGGCAGTACAGCAGCTGTATGGCTCGATCCGTGTCGCGGATAACCACGCGCTGGTTACCCAAATCCGCACCCTCATGAAGCAGGATCCGCTGCTGAATGGCACGTTCCAGCTGTACGTCAGCCCGGAAGAGTTTCCGGCGGTTGAACAGGCGCTGGGCGAGACGCTCACGGCGATGGGCTGGACGCTTCATCGTGACGCGCAGCTGGCAGCCGGCGGTTGTCGGGTTGTTTCACCGGATGTTGAAGTGGATGCCAGCATGGAAACACGCTGGCAGGCGCTCTGTCAGCTGGCGCGAGAGGAACTCTCGCAATGAGCCAGCAGTTAAAAACATGGTTATCAACGCTTGATCGGGTCGAGGAGAGACTGACTCAGGTACCCGATTACCGCCAGTACGGCAAGTTAACGCGTGCCACCGGGCTGGTGATGGAGGCCGTAGGGCTGAAGCTGCCCATCGGTGCGCTCTGTATTGTCGAGCGGCAGACTGAGAAAGGCATCATCGCGGTAGAAAGCGAGGTGGTGGGCTTTAACGGCGAGACGCTCTATCTGATGCCGCTTGAACATGTCGACGGCATTTTGCCGGGGGCACGCATCTACGCGCTGCAGACAGACAGCCATACCGGCAAGCAACTGCCCGTGGGCCCACACCTCCTTGGTCGCGTGCTGGATGCACAGGGCCGGCCGCTGGATGGTCGTCCGGCACCGGGTAAACCGACCGCCGGGCTTTTTACGCCCACGTTAAACCCGCTGCATCGCGACCCGATTAAAACGGTGCTCGATGTAGGCGTACGCGCAATCAATGGCCTCTTAACGGTCGGACGGGGCCAGCGTATGGGGCTTTTCGCCGGTTCCGGCGTGGGCAAAAGCGTGTTGCTCGGCATGATGGCGCGTTTCACTACCGCAGATGTCATCGTGGTCGGACTGATTGGCGAGCGTGGCCGTGAGGTAAAAGATTTTATTGAGAACATCCTGGGCGAGCAGGGGCTGTCGCGGGCGGTTGTGGTGGCGGCACCGGCCGATGTATCACCGATCCTGCGCATGCAGGGCGCCGTCTATGCCACCCGCATTGCGGAAGATTTTCGTGAACGCGGCCTGAACGTGCTGCTGATTATGGATTCTCTGACACGTTATGCCATGGCGCAGCGTGAGGTGGCGCTGGCGATTGGTGAGCCACCCGCGACAAAAGGCTATCCGCCGTCCGTCTTTGCCCGTCTGCCCGCGCTGGTGGAACGTACCGGTAATGGGGTGAAGGGGGGCGGGTCCATCACCGCTTTCTACACCGTACTGACGGAAGGGGACGATCAGCAGGATCCGATTGCCGACTCAGCGCGTGCGATCCTCGACGGTCATATTGTCTTGTCACGTCGTCTGGCCGAGGCGGGGCACTATCCGGCTATCGATATTGAAGCCTCCATCAGCCGCGCCATGACCGAGCTGATCCCGCACGCGCAGTACCGCCAGGTGCAGCGCTTTAAGCAACTGCTCTCAGCCTGGCAACGTAACCGCGATCTGGTGAGCGTGGGGGCTTACGTGAAAGGAAGCGACGCTTTACTCGATCAGGCTATCGAGCGCTACCCCTCTCTGGAGGCGTTTCTCCACCAGGCGATCCACGAGCGCAGCGGCTATGAAGAGGCGGTCCGCGCCCTCAGCGGGCTTTTTCCCAACCTAAACGCGTAATCGTGGAGAGCGAATGAACGTAAATAATCCCATGGCTCTGCTGCGCGACATGGCGCAAGAGACGCTGACGGAAACCACCCGCGCGTTGGGTGGCGTTCAGCAGCAGCTTCAGCAAGCGGTGGTTCAGCATGAGCAATTGCAGAATTACGAGCGGGAATACCAGCAATCCCTGCGCCAGGGAATGATGGGCAACGGCATGTCGGTGGCGGATCTGGTGAATCATCAGTCTTTTATTTTATCGCTGAAACAGGTCGTCAGACAGCAGGAAGGTCACGTTAACGCCTGTGAAAAGGCGGTGGACCAGGTCAAACAGAACTGGATGCAAAACAAACAACGTCTTAACGCATTTGAAACCCTTATTGACCGTCGCGCGACGGCGCAGGCGCTGGTTGAAAGCCGGCATGAACAAAAACTGATGGATGAATTTGCCCAGCGTGCCGGACAGAAAAGAGAGAGACTATGAATATTGATATCGCCACCCTGCTATTGGGTGGAACGCAGGGTAAACCAAAGGCGGGAAGGGTGGCTGATGAAGGTTTTAGCCTTGCGATGGATGACAAACTGGCGGAACTGATCCAGGTATTTCCCGGTCTCGATCCTCAGGCGCTGGCGGCAGCGTTACCGGTAGAAGGACAGTTGCAGGAGACGCTCAGGCAGACAATGACCGATCTCCCCGCAGTCGACGGTGAGTTACTGGCAGCGAACCCGCAGATAGCAGACGTTCTGGCGGGTGCGATGTCGGGTGATGGCGAGAGCGAAGAGAATCCATTGTGGCAGTTACAGCAACTGGTCATGCGCAGTGTGAGCGGGAGTGAGATGCCCGCGCGGCCTGATTCAGCTAAATCGGTGGCGACGGTATCCGGTGATAAGCCCGCTGCACAAAGTGCTGCTGCGCCGACAGCGCTGGAGGCTACTGACAAAACGCCAGCCGCAAACAGTGCTGCGCCGCTTTCACAACCCATTCCCGTTACGAATGACGATGTTGTAGCGCCTGAGTTCGCGTCTGTTCCCAACGCTGCCCCGCTCCCTGCCGCAGTGCGTACCCGCGTCGCCCATGCGCCACAGCAGGTGGTGACCGTCAACCATCCACCCGAGACGCCAGAGTGGAAGCAGTCCGTTAGCCAGCATATTGCGCTGTTTAGTCGCAACGGCCTGCACAGTGCGGAGATCCGTCTGCATCCGGAAGAACTGGGCGCGCTGCATATTTCATTACGTATGCAGCACGACCAGGCGCAGATCCATATCGTCAGCGATCATGCGCATGTTCGTCAGGCGATGGAGCAGGCCATGCCGCAACTGCGTGCAGCCATGGCGGATTCGGGTATCCAGCTGGGCCAGGCAAACGTCAGCGCGGACGGCCAGGGTGCGACAGGTGAACGCGGCGAGACGGCGCAGGGTGAGCATGCACATCAGCATGAAGGCGAAGATGAGCAGGCTGATACCGAAATCGTCCCAACACTGTTAACAACCACACCGGGCAATATATACGGAATAAATACTTTCGCCTGAAGTGTTGAATTACGTTCATGAATGAAATTTTATCGCTTGATTATCAGGGTGATCAAATGGACTACAATAACGGCCATATTGAACTGAGGGTAGCGAGCTACCTTCTCTTATTTATCAGGTGTACGTTCGATGAGTAATAAAAATAAAAAGGTCGCCAGCGGCGGAGGTTCTCGTTCGCTTCTGATGACGTTCCTGTTTTTGACTGCCGTTGCGGCGTGCGGAATTTCCGGCTACCTGTTCTGGGAAATGAAATTCGCGAAACCCGCAGATGTGGCAGTTGAAGGCGCGGTTAAAGAGCCGCCAGCACCGGTCCCCGTTGAGCCTCTGTATGCCTCGATGAATACCTTTACCGTGAGCCTGAAACCGACGGCAAACGAATCGGATCGTGTTTTATATCTGGGGCTGTCTATTCGTGTGGCAGAACAGAAGTCGCTTACTGTGCTGGAAAAATATTTACCGGAATACCGTAGCCGAATATTTATGTTGCTGACCCATCAGACGTATGAAGATTTAGCCACGGATGAAGGAAAACGCCATCTGATTACAACGATTCAAAACGAGCTAAATAAACCGCTGGCGTTTAACCAGTCCATTCGCGTCACTGACGTGCTCATTAATGAATTTATTCTGCGGTAATTATTATGGCTGACAGCTTTTTATCCCAGGATGAGATCGACCGGCTGCTGAACGCAGATGCAGAGAGCAGCAGTGAACTGCATAACAGCCGGAGCGATGGCGGCATCAAACCGTACGATCCGCATACCCAGCGTCGTGTTATTCGTGAGCGTCTGCATTCGCTGGAAATTATAAACGAACGTTTTGCCCGTCAGTTTCGGATGGGGTTGTTTAATTTGCTGCGCCGTAGCCCGGATATTACGGCGGGAAATATCAAGATTCAGCCGTATCACGAGTTTGCCCGTAACCTGCCGGTGCCGACAAACCTGAACCTGCTGCACCTTAACCCGCTGCGCGGAACCTCGCTGATGGCATTTTCACCGGGCCTGGTGTTTATGGCCGTGGATAACCTGTTTGGTGGCGACGGACGCTTTCCAACAAAAGCGGATGGACGCGAATTCACCCCCACCGAGCAGCGCGTGATCCACCGCATGTTGTCGATGGCGCGTGAGGCGTATGAATTTGCCTGGAGCTCTATCTATAAAATCAAAACGGAATATATCCGTTCTGAAATTCAGGTGAAATTCACCAATATCACCTCATCGCCAAACGATGTGGTGGTGACCACGCCGTTTTCAGTGGAGATTGGCTCGCACCGGGGGGAGTTCAATATCTGTATTCCCTTCAGCACCATCGAGCCGCTGCGCGAGCTGCTGAGTAATCCGCCGATGGACAATTCCCGGCATGAAGATACCCACTGGCGCGGCATGCTCGCAAGCCAGATGCGCGAAACGGAGCTCGAACTTGCGGCGCGCTTCGCGGATATCGGCACCCGGCTGTCGAACGTCATGCAGATGAAGAAAGGCGACATCATCGGCCTGGATAAACAGGAGCTGATCGAAGCCAGCGTGGGTGGCGTGCCGGTCTTCACGGCCAGATACGGTGCCGTAAATAATCAATATGCCCTGAAGGTCGAGCAGATGATTCAGCCTTCATTACTATCATTAAACAAGGAGTAATTTCCCCATGAGCGACATGAACACCTCATCGGGTTCTGACGATCAGTCCATTGATAATCTTTGGGGTGAGGCCATGACCGAACAGCACGCTGCGGGAATTACCGACACAATGGGTGCACCACAATTTTCTGATGAGATGAACCTGATCCTGGATATCCCGGTAAAAATGACCGTTGAGCTGGGACGCACCAAGATGACCATCAAAGAGCTGCTGCGCTTAAGCCAGGGCTCGGTGGTCTCGCTGGACGGGCTGGCGGGTGAACCGCTGGATATCTTGATCAACGGTTATCTGATTGCGCAGGGTGAAGTGGTGGTGGTTTCCGATAAATTCGGTATCCGTATCACGGATATTATAACCCCGTCTGAGCGCATGCATCGCCTGAGCCGCTAATGAACGCAACAGATTCCCTCCCGGCCACTGGCTCGGTACTGATGACGGTAACCGGCGCGCTGGCCCTGATTGTCCTGCTGATGGTCGTACTGGCCTGGGCCGTTCGCCGCAGTGGACTGACGCGTCGTCTGAACGCGGCTCAGGGCACGATAACCCTGGTGGCAACGCAGTCGCTGGGGCCGCGAGAGCGGCTGGTCGTGGTGGATGTGGGCGAGCAGCGCCTGGTGCTGGGCGTCACCGCCTCGCAGATCGCGTGTCTCACGACGCAACCGCGTCCGGAAAACGCCCCGCAGACAACGGCGCCGGCGGCAACATTTCCGCTGATGCTGGAAAAGCTGCGCCAGACGTATCGTCAGGGAGGTGATCGGTGAATCCCGTTGCGTTACGCCTGTTGCTGGCTACCGGTCTGCTACTGCCCGCTGCCTGTGCGACGGCGGCCAATGCCGATATCACCCTTGGTCAACCCACGGGTGAGGGCGGCTGGACGCTCCCGGTGCAAACCCTTCTGCTGCTGAGCGGCTTTACCTTTATCCCGGCTGTCCTGCTGATGATGACCGGCTTTACCCGCATCATCATCGTACTGGGATTAATGCGAAGCGCCCTCGGCACCCCCACCGCACCGCCAAACCAGGTGCTGGTGGGGCTATCGCTTTTTTTGACCTTCTTTGTGATGTCGCCTGTGTTTAGCCAGATCTATGAAAAAGCCTGGCAGCCGCTGCAGGAAAACAAAATCACCATGGAGGTGGCGCTGACGGAAGGGGTTAAGCCGCTGAAGGCCTTTATGCTCGATCAGACCCGTGAAAGCGATCTGGCGATGTTTGCCCGGATTGCGAAAGCACCGGATATCGCTTCCCCTGAAGAGGTGCCGTTGAGCATTCTGATCCCGGCGTTTATCACCAGCGAGCTAAAAACGGCATTTCAGATAGGCTTCACCATTTTTATTCCGTTCCTGATTATCGATCTGGTGGTCGCCAGCATTCTGATGGCGCTGGGGATGATGATGGTTCCGCCGACCACGATTGCGCTGCCGTTCAAGCTGATGCTGTTTGTGCTGGTGGATGGCTGGCAGCTGCTGGTGGGATCGCTTGCCCAGAGCTTTTACAGTTAGGAGACCCAGATGACCCCTGAAAGTGTCATGGTGATTGGCATGCAGGCCATCAAGGTGGGGCTGATGGTATCAGGCCCGCTGCTGGTCGCGGCGCTGGTCACCGGCCTGATTATCAGCATTTTGCAGGCCGCGACGCAGGTCAATGAAATGACCATGACGTTCATTCCGAAAATCCTGATGATTGTCGGGATCGCGGTGGCGCTCGGCCCGTGGATGATGAAAATCTTTATTGAATATACCCGCGCAGTGTTCGCCAGCATTCCTTATGTGATCGGCTGATGGCCTTTGGACTTCCCCTCGATCAGCTTTACGGGCTGGTCAGCCACTACTTTTTTATCATGGTGCGCATTGGTGCGCTGCTGCACGTTGCGCCAGTATTCAGCGAAAAAGCGATCAGCGCGCGGCTGCGTGCGTGTCTGGCACTGCTGATCGCCATCCTGATTGGGGGTTCGCTGCCCGATGCGCAGGTGGGACTGTACTCCTGGGAAGGCGTGTGGGTGCTGGCAAAGCAGGTGATTATTGGTGCCGCAATGGGGCTCACGCTTCAGCTGCTGTTCGCTGCCGTACGCATGTCGGGTGAAATCATCGGTATGCAAATGGGCTTATCGTTCGCCACCTTCTTTGATCCCGGAGCGGGGAACAGCCCGGTTATTTCGCGCTTTCTCAATTTACTGGTGACGCTGCTGTTTCTGGTCTTTAACGGCCACCTCTGGCTTTTGGCGATGCTCGCCGAAACGTTCGAGACTCTGCCAGTCAACGCCACGCCACTGCACGCCGGGGGTTTTCTGTACCTGGTGACGCACGCCGGGCTGATCTTCAGCCAGGGGCTGATGCTCGGTCTGCCAATCGTTTCATTGCTGCTGTGCATCAACTTCGTCCTCGGGCTATTAAACCGCCTGACGCCGCAACTCTCCATTTTTGTGATTGGCTTCCCGCTGACCCTGACCTTCGGCATGCTGGCGCTGTTTTTACTCGCGCAAACCCTGGCACCGTTCTTTGAGCGTCTGATGGCGACAGGGTTTGAGCACGTGGCACAGCTGATTCAGGCGCTGGTGTAGCGGCGTCAGTTGGTGCAGACGATACGGGCAACGGATTCGGTACCACTGGCCAATACTTTATTATCCAGCATATAGATGGTGCTGGTTGCAACCTCTCCCCGGTCTATATGCGGGTAGACATAGTCTTTGACTTCCCGATCGCTACTCTGATCCCCCAGCTTGCGGTGCTGGCTCGTGACCGTCAGGTGGATGCGTTTCCCTTCCACATCCGTGTCAAAACGCACTTCACGGTGTATCGCCGTGGGTCGTCCTGCCAGCTTACCCTCCTTAAAGTGGCTAAGACTGCCAATATAGGTGGTGTGCCCGCTAAAGAAACTGTCGCGATATGAACGATATATCCCGCGTACCAGCGTCGCATTGTTAGCGTCCTCAATGGTGTAATAGGAGGTTGGCGCGACGCACGTGGATTTAAACGGCGAATAATAAATCCCGTAAAATACTTTCCCGCCAAGCCCCACTAACGCGCCAGCGGTGAACAGCAGCGCGAGCCTGAATTTAGTAGAGGCGAAAATAGAACGATTCACAGTCATTCCCTGAGTCCTTTAAGCGTTGTTGACAGGCAATCAGCCCCTGGAACTTGCTCATTTTTTCTGAGCCGGTCGTGACGTAAAGCACCGGGGCAGATTGTTCATCTGCGCGTCTGTCCAGCACGTGTTGCTTATAGGTTTGCAGCGTGGCTTCAATAAGCGCTTGTTTGTTCTGGTCGCTCTGCTGAACCAGCACTTCCGCACCAGGCGGTATGCCGGGTCCATTCCACGGGACAAAATGCACAGGGATTGGGCTAAAGAAGAAAAGGTTTCGCAGTAAAATGGCCAGGCCCACGCCCGCGAACAGACCGGCGAGGGTGACACCCACAGCAAGCGTAATGGATTGACGTGCGCGCGGTAGGGTAGGGGCAACGGTTGGGGAGGTTGTCGTGTCTGTTTCGGCGAGCAGCACAGGTGACTTCGCGTCTGGTGCAGGCTGCTCCGCACCGTTTTCCCGTACGACCAGCCGGTAACCGCTGCGCGTCACGGCGACGAGGGTGACTGTTTCGTGCACCTCAAGCTGGGCAAATGCGCGGCGAAGTTTTGTTATCATCACTCGCACACTGTTTTCTGTGACTTCCACGCCAGCGCTGCGCCAGCCTATATCCATCAGCTGTTCCTGCGACAGCACCTCGCCCTGTGCTTCCGCCATGGCGGCGAGGCACAGGCAGGCACTTTGGGGGAGCGTGACGTTGGCTTCCTGGTCCGTGCGGGCAAGCGTGCGCGTCTGAAGATCCAGCGTCACGCCTGTTCCAATCGCGATGTAATTGAGCATAGTTATTTGATTCTTCTGGTGTAATGGGTATCGCTGTTGGCTATTGTAATTAATAGTAATGATTCCACTTTATTGCTAGCGAGTGGTCAGAGCGACATGCTTTTTATGTCGTACTTCATTTTTTTGCAACCACTAAGTAATAACAGCCATACCCACTTTAAGGTTATTAATCGGTGGTAAAATAACCTTGTTAATTGTCTGGTGAAGTGAATTTAATTTTAATCATATTAAAACCAATTGCTTACCTTTGGAGCGGTCAGGCCGCCAGGCGCAAGGCTTTGCTGGGGAGAGGCAATAAACGTCTTGAGTTAATAAAAATTAATATGACAAAGATTATTAATTGTAGGGAAGAGTGGATGGGAATGGTTGCGCAAGAAGACCATCAATTTATACTGTTGTAAACACATGTCATTGAATTTATTAAACAGTAAATATTTTACAAGGAAGGCTAATGTTCACTCTCACGCGTTGTTTACAGACGTCAGATACCTCTGCGATGTTGCCGGTCTTTATTTGCCGCCTGGTGATGGGGGTCTTTTTCTTTACGGCCGGGTTTAATAAGTTATTTGTTCCTGAGAACCAGTTGCTGATGCTGGATACCCTGCACGATGCCGGTATTCCTTTTCCTGCCGTGATGGCAGTGGTCGTGGCATTTCTTGAATGTTTTATGGGGTTGCTGTTAACGCTGGGTTTATTCACCCGTTTTAGTGCACTGACGCTGATGATAATTAGCAGCGTCGCACTGGCCACGATTGGCATTTACACTATTCCACCGGGGCTTAACCTGATAGCCTGGCTGAGCTGGCTCTTTTACCTGCCAGAAGCGCTTTATATCGTTCTGGGGCTGGTACTGATGAGCCTCGGCGGAACCTGCTATAGCGTCGATGGCTGGCTGGTTAAGCGCTGGCAGAGTGTGCGCAAAATTATTTTTATCGATGGATAACAGGAATGCGCTGTTATCAACGGTTTGAAGAGCATATTTCCTGACCCCCGCATAATAAAATAGCCCTGTTGAGGCAGCGTCGTGCTGCCGTTTAACGTACAGGCGCTAAATACATGGTTTTCACAGTCATACTGATCATTATCTTTATTACACTCCTGATTCTGGTGCAGACCGGCATTATGCCCTGGTTTATCCGCACCGAAGGGCAGCGCCTGCGCACGCAGGTTGACACCCTCGCGACCCAGTTACGTGAACAGCTCGATCGTGTTGAAGCACAGCAGCGCACGGTGACCGAAAGTGTCGTGACCCTGAAAAGCTTCGCCATGGACAAGGGGCCTCCGGGGGAAACCGACGTGGCGGAAGAGGCGGGGAGCCATCGTCAGTTCTTCAATGCGCTGGTTAAAGAGATGGGCGAGCGTCTGGGGGGCCGGGCCTGGATGGTGGAGGATACGGGACGCATTATTGGTGATGCCGCAGGGGCGCCCAATGTGCAATCCCTCAACGATACCGATCTGCCGATGGCAGTGCCGCTACGTTCGCTTCTGGCTCAGTCCGGAGAGGGGTTGCGACATACCCGTTTTCGTAGCGCCAGCGGTGAACATACGCTGGTGGTCCTGCCAATTGCTGATACGCCGTGGCAGCTGGCCATTGACGTACCCACCCGTCGCATGGGGGAACGACCAGGGATTCTTCTGCACAAGCCCTGGCCGCTGGCGGCCCTGCTGCTGGTGTCTACGCTCACGCTGCTGCGAAGCCTCAACCTTCATCTTTCTCGTCTGAATGAAGAACTCCCCGCACAGTTAAAAAGCGATCAGGGAGCGCATTTACCACCGCTGATGAAAGATATCGGCGAGCAGGTGAATGTGATTGCACGCGCTGCCATGACCATTGCCCAGGAAAATGAGCGTTTGCTGCGGGTCCCTGAGGCCAATGCGAATACCCTGGCAACGCTGAGCGAAAGTGCGACCCATGTCGTCCAGGCGATGGGGGCGTTGAATGATGCTGCTCTGAACATTGCCAACAGCAGCGGCACGCTGGTACAGCTTGCCAGCCGGGCCTACAGCTACTCCATGGATAATGAAGAGAGTGTTTTTGCTGTGGAGTCACGCAATCTGGCCAGCCGTTGCGCGCGCTCTTCGAAAGAGCTCAGAGCCTTAATTGACGATGCGATGATGCAGGCACAAAGCGGTGTTCCATCCGTTGCGCACAACAACAGCGTGTTGATTGAAGAAGTGTATACGGTGGCGAATGCGTTAACGCAGCGGGTGAAGGGCTAATCCTCGCCATCAATAATTCCACCTTAAATTTTTTCTTTTAGAGTTGTTATTTATGTTTACGTCACTTCAAAGTAGAGCCTTCTTACTGGTCTCTGCTTTCTTTTTATTGCTTACGGCACTCACCGTCTGGGTCGTGCTGAATTTTGTCGCACCCCAATTGCTGAAAAACGAATACCGGCGCGTCCACCATGAAATTGGTGAGCAGGCTGCCGCCATTACGCAACTGATGTCTCGCGTAGAGGCGCAGCAGCGCACTATTACTGAAACCGTCTCGCGGCTGGATAGCGCGGATATCGATCGTTTGCTCCCTGCGCTGGTTGATCAGTACGGCGATGCCACTCTCTTCGGCGGCGGCGTGTGGCCGCTGCCGGGGAAGCGAGAGCCTGGTATCGAAAAGTACAGCACCTTCTTTGCCCGTGACGCGCAAAAAACGCTGCGTCTGAATACTACCTGGAATCAGCCTGATGCCCCGGCCTACTGGCAGCAGCCGTGGTTTAAGGCGGGGATGCGCGCGGCGAAAGGACAGTGCGCCTGGGCTGAGGCCTATATGGATGCGGCGAGTCCTCAGCCGCGCACCAACTGCGCGATGCCCATTTATCGTGATGGCCAGCTATGGGGAGTGGCGACGCTTGACGTCACGCTGGGCTTCTTCAATCAGCTTGCCCGTAAAATGGCTGAACCTCTGGAAGGTGGCGTGCTGATTGTAGAGGCCAGCGGCAAAATTGTGGCTTACAGCCGAGCAACGGATAATACGCCGGCGCTGAAAAACATCAGCGAGATCCCCGGCAAAGAGATTGCCCTGCTGCAGGCGATGTTAAGCCGGCAGGTGGAGGGTCACAGTGAGCAAACCTATGACGCTGAGGATGGCGAACACACCATCTTTCTCTATCCGATTGCCGGCAGTCCGTGGTTTGTGGCGACCGATACCCGGAGCAGTGTGCTAAGCAAGCAGACCCGAGATATTTTAGTGCGTCTGGCGATGGTGCAGATCCCGCTTCTGCTTCTGCTGGCTGGCGTACTGCTCCTGAGCGTTCGCATCCTGATGCGTAATCTTCAGGGGGTGGGAGAGCGTCTTGCTGCGCTCTCTGCTGGCGGTGCCGATTTGACGCGCCGCCTTCCTGAGAGCGGTACACAGGAGCTGAACGCGATTGCCACCCACGTGAACACGTTTATGAATTATCTTCAGGGGCTTTTGCAACAGGTCGGGGCCAGCACCCGGACCATTGCCGCGGCGTCGCACCAGATTGCCGACGGCAACCTGTCGCTTTCGTCGCGTACCGAAGAGCAGTCAGCCTCGCTCACGCAAACGGCAGCGTCGATGGAGGAGATAGCTGGTATCGTGGCCAACAATGCGGATAACGCAGAGCATGCCGACAGGCTGGCGACGCAGGCAGCAGGAATTGCCCGGCGCGGCGCAGCGCTAATGAACGCGGCGGTGGACAAAATGGGCCATATTGAATCGTCTTCAGCGCGGGTGGCGGATATTGTCGGCGTGATTGACGGTATCGCCTACCAGACCAATATTCTGGCGCTGAATGCGGCGGTGGAGGCCGCGCGTGCCGGTGAGCAGGGACGCGGGTTTGCCGTGGTGGCCACAGAAGTCCGTAACCTCGCCTTACGTTCCTCCAGCTCCGCGAAGGAGATCCGCGATCTGATTAACGAGGCCGTGAGCGGCGTACAGGACGGCAGTCGGCTGGTGCAGGATGCCGGAGAGACGATGAATGCGCTGGTAACGTCCGTGGGGGAGGTCTCCACCCTGATGGAAGAGGTCAAGACCGCCAGCCGTGAACAGCGTGCGGGTATCGAACAGGTCAACGTCGCGGTTTGCCAGCTCGAAGGGGCGACCCAGCAGAATACGACGCTGGTAGCGGAACTGTCGTCGGCGGCGAAAGCGATGGAAGAGCAGTCCATGGAGCTGGAAAGCGTGGTGAAGCGGTTTAACGTTTAATTTTCGTTTTTTGCCGGGCGGCGCTGCGCTTGCCCGGCCAACGAACTGCACCGAATACGCCCTCTCCCGTGAGGGTGGAAGTACAGCCTGGCACAGACTCCCCCTCTCCCTTGGGGGGGAGGTACAGCCTGGCACAGACTCCCCCTCTCCCTTGGGGGGGAAGTACAGCCTGGCACAGATTACTCCCTCTCCCTTGAGGGAGAGGGCTGGGGTGAGGGGGAAAATACAGCGCCAGACTTCATGCTTTTCATTCGATTTTTTCGCTTTTCTCAAGACGCCTCGCAAGTTTAAATTTCTCCCAAATGACCCTCTGTTAATCCCTTATCGCCGGGCGTAATGTGCTCGCACGTCAGCCACAACCGACGTCGGGATTGACCTCCTGAAAAATGCACTGGGGACAACGCATACCATTTTCTGGAGGTTACGCTATGGCTTTACAACATCTCTTCACCACCCCGTTTGACCATCACACCGATTTCACCGATCTTGCCGACCACTGCGAGCGCTTTTGCGACGCGTTGTTGGAAGAGCGCGATCCCGTCGTAAAAGCGGCATTATGCGGTCGCTTAAGCGCCTGCCTGGCCATACTTAAACCGACGCTAACCGATCCGGTTCCGCCCCATCTGGTGGACTTTTTGACAGTAGAGAGTGAACCCGTAACGTACCCGGAATTTAACCCGGAAACCGATCAGCTTTGCCGCTACTGCGAAGTGATTACCCAACAGCTGCTGGGGGGAGGGCTCTCTGACAATGGCGCACGGGTGATGATGGATTTACTGTATGACCTGACCGGCTATTTTGCCGAACGACTGAAGTTCCCGCGCTGGATCCGCACGCAAGAAGGGCGGGTGTTTATCGAATAAAAAAAGCCCTCCACCAGGGAGGGCAACCGCGCATGGAGGAGATGCGCGTAATAGTTTGAGGGGGTTACGCAGATTAACGCAGCAGGGACAGCACGTTCTGCGGAACCTGGTTGGCCTGGGCCAGTACGGACACGCCAGCCTGCTGCAGGATGTTTGCACGGCTCATGGCGGACACTTCCACGGAGAAGTCGGCATCCTGAATTCGGGAGCGTGCTTCGGTGGTGTTGATGATGCTGGTGTTCAGGTTGGCAATGATGGAGGTGAAACGGTTCTGAACAGCCCCCAGGTCGGCGCGGAAGTTGGTTACTTTCGTCATTGCCCCATCTAACTGTTCCAGCAGGTTATTAGACACCTTATTGACTTCATGTGCATCTCGCGCAGGTGCATCAGTACCAGTGGCAGCCGTACCATTCCAGGTAAAGGACTGGACGTCACCATCTTTATTAACGGCATAGTAAGTTTTTGTACCGCCATTATCTGCAGAATAAATTTGCATACCAGAGGCTGCTGCGTCTGTACCAAAAAGATCATTAGAAATCTTGTCGAGCTTAGCCTGATCCAGTACTTCTTCCCCACCAGGAGCACCGGTCAGTGTGATTTTCGAACCGATATTCATGCGCTCAAGATCTTTTACTTCACTTGGACCATTTAGCAGTATATCGGCATCCAGATCGCTGATGGATTCCTTAATTGTTGCGTTAACCAGTGTCGTATCTGTGGCATCATCTGCAAATTCCATATCCAGTTCTTTAGAACGACCTGGGTTTGCATTGTCAATCGCAAAGAAACGTAGGTTACCTTTACCGTCATCCTGGGTGACGATGTCAAGATCTCCTTCGTCGATACCTGCAGCAGTAGCTATCGCGGTAATATCTGCAGCCTCTAACTCAAAATCACTCAACGTACCATGGCCGACCTTGAAGGTGTTACCTACTACACGAACATCACCTGCTTCAGTAAATACTGAATCCTTTGGTGCATTAATGAGTTTACCGAAATCAGTTCCAAACGTATCCAGACCTAACGCCGCCAAATCCATTTTTGGCAGGGTAATATCGATAGTTTGTCCATCTTTGTCACCAATCTGAATGGTCAGTTTTTCTGTGGAACCATCTAATACGTTAACACCGTTGAAGTTTGTATCTTCGGAAATACGGCTGATTTCCTCCAGACGGGCGGTGATTTCTTTCTGAATGGATTTACGATCGTCCTCAGAGTTTGTACCATTTTTAGCCTGTACGGTCAGTTCACGAATACGCTGCAGGTTTTCGTTTACTTCTTCCAGCGCACCTTCGGTGGTCTGTGCCAGAGAGATACCGTCATTTGCGTTACGCGCTGCCTGAGTGAGACCACGAACAGACGCAGTAAAACGATTCGAAATAGCCATGCCAGCTGCATCGTCTTTAGCGCTGTTGATACGCAGACCGGAAGAGAGGCGTTGAATCGCAGTACCCAGAGATGACTGGGATTTGTTCAGGTTGTTCTGAGCCATCAGGCTAAGTGAGTTAGTATTAATGATCTGTGCCATTGTTTATATCCTTTTAAGTGATAATAACTGTATGTGCTATGCGTTCGTTGATGCGCATACTGAATTCATCGGGGGAAATAAAAATGACTAAATTATTTTTTGTAGGTTTTTTATAAATCAAAGAAATACACGCATATCTGATGTTAATTATACAAATAGCACAGCGCAATAGCGTAATAAGCCCACAATTCTGTTCTGGGGAAGGGTAATCATTGTTGACGTATAAATGAAAAATTAAACTTACGTCTCTATTACCCGATAGGAATAGTGACAGGCTAACCTATTTCAAGAGGAACATATTATTATGGCACCATCCAATTTCCTAGGCATTGGCTCTAACCTGCCATTTGACCAATTGCTGGCGACAGCACGCGAGGGGAGTAGTCAAAAGCTGAATCCCTATTTAAAAAAGCAAAGCACTTTTCAGGGGCAGATTTCCGCCTGGGGCTCTATCTCCAGTGCGCTGAGTACCATGAAGGACAATCTCGGTAAGCTTGAGGATGAAGGGTTCATGACCTGCCCCCACGATTAGATACAACACTCAGTTAGTAACGTCGGAATCTTCATTCTCAGAATGACCCTTTCTCCAGCCCGCTGCAAATTCAGACGGTGTCTGATAATTCAGCGTGGAGTGCGGGCGGCATTCGTTATAATCCTGCCGCCAGTCATTAATAATTTTCCTGGCATGAACGATATCGCTGAACCAGTGCTCATTCAAACATTCATCGCGAAATCGTCCGTTAAAGCTCTCAATAAATCCGTTCTGCGTTGGCTTGCCCGGCTGGATTAAGCGCAACTCAACACCATGCTCAAAGGCCCATTGATCCAGTGCACGGCAAGTGAACTCCGGCCCCTGGTCAGTTCTTATCGTCGCCGGATAGCCTCGAAACAGTGCAATGCTGTCCAGAATACGCGTGACCTGAACGCCTGAAATCCCAAAGGCAACAGTGACCGTCAGGCATTCCTTTGTGAAATCATCGACGCAGGTAAGACACTTGATCCTGCGACCGGTGGAAAGTGCGTCCATGACGAAATCCATCGACCAGGTCAGATTGGGCGCCGCCGGACGGAGCAGCGGCAGACGTTCTGTTGCCAGCCCTTTACGACGTCTTCTGCGTTTTACGCCCAGGCCACTGAGGTGATAAAGCCGGTACACGCGCTTATGATTAACATGAAGCCCTTCACGGCGCAGCAACTGCCAAATACGACGGTAGCCAAAACGCCTGCGCTCTAGTGCCAGCTCAGTGATGCGCCCTGATAAATGCGCATCAGCAGCCGGACGGTGAGCCTCATAGCGGCAGGTCGACAGGGATAAACCTGTAAGCCTGCAGGCACGACGTTGCGACAGACCGGTCGCATCACACATCAACATCACGGCTTCCCGCTTCTGGTCTGTCGTCAGTACTTTCGCCCAAGAGCCACCTGAAGCGCCTCTTTATCCAGCATGGCTTCGGCAAGCAGCTTCTTGAGTCTGGTGTTCTCTTCCTCAAGCGACTTCAGGCGCTTAACTTCAGGCACCTCCATACCGCCATACTTCTTACGCCAGGTGTAAAACGTGGCATCGGAAATGGCATGCTTGCGGCAGAGTTCACGGGCGGGTACCCCAGCTTCGGCTTCGCGGAGAATACTGATGATCTGTTCGTCGGAAAAACGCTTCTTCATGGGGATGTCCTCATGTGGCTTATGAAGACATTACTAACATCGGGGTGTACTAATCAACGGGGAGCAGGTCATTCAATGGTGTCAGCGTCAGCGACAATAAAACCTTTAAGGCCACGGCAGGCAGCGGGGCGATCCCTAACAGCTATTCCGTTGCCGTAAAACAGCTGGCGAAAGCGCATCAGTTGGCGGTTGAGAATAACACGCGTGATAAACCGATGAGTACGGCTGGGGCGAAGGTGAAAATCACTCTGGAAGAAGGCGAAAAACCGCTGGAGGTGGATTTAGCGCAGGATGAAACCTCTCTCGATCAGATTGCAAAAAAAATTAATGAGCAGAAAGGTGATGTGGTTGCGGAAGTGATCACCCTCGAGGACGGGAAGCATAAGCTGGTGCTGACCTCGAAAAAAACCGGTGAGGCCGGTGATATGACTATCATCGTGACGAGCGCTGATACTGATTTTCAGAAGAAGCTCGAAGGTGCGGACGTTGAAACCGAATCGAAGAATGCCGAACTTGTTCTGAACGGAAAACTCGTTACCCGCAGTTCAAACACCATCAACGATATGATCACCGGTGTGACGCTGGAACTACGAGAAGTCTCCGAATTGAAGGACCCTGGACTCCCCGCAGACGACCCGCAGAGCTACAAAACCGAATCTCTCACCATCACCGAAGACACTTCAAACGTGAAAACGCTGATTGAGGAGTTCGTGAAGAATTACAACAGCTACCTCAGCACCGTCGCCAGCGCCACCAAATATACCGTGCCGGATCGCGAAAGCCAGTCAACGGCTCCCGCATCTACCAACGGCGCGCTCTTCAGCGACGGCTCGCTTCGCCGCCTCACTAGTCAGCTTAAAGCGACCGTGGGGGGGAACTATCCCGGTGCCGACGCCGTTATAGAGTCGCTCGGCAGTATCGGTATTACCGTGAAGTTTGATGGCAAGATTGGCGACGAGCGTGGCGGGAATCTGGGTGAGTTGTCGATTGATACCAAAAAGCTGGATGCGGCGCTGAAAGACAACCCTAAAGCGGTGGAAGCGCTGTTCCTGGGCAAAGACGGTAAAGAGGGCATCAAAGATCGCATGGAGGGTATTTTTGATACCTACCTCGGTGATAAAGACGCCATCACCAAAAAAGAGGGCGTGATCGAAACAGCTCTTGAGTCGCTGCGAGAGCAGAATAAACGTATCGGCAAACAAATCACGGCTATGGAACGGCGTATTGAAGAGGAAATGGCGCGAAAGGAAAAAGAGTTTCAGCGTCTCGACAAGGTGATAAGCGATATGAACAACATGAGCAGTCAGCTACAGGGTTCGCTGGCAGGGTTGATTTAATTTTTATCATAATCCGGGCAGCGCGCTGCCCGGCAGGATTTTACGATGTACACCAATAATGGCTATAACGCCTATACCGCTGTCTCGCTGGACAGCCAGATTGCGGGCGCCACACCGCATCAACTGATTGTCTTGCTGTATGACGGTGCAATCAACGCCATGCGCCGGGCGGAAATCTACTTTCAGTCCGGCAATATTGCTCGCCGTGGGGAGATGATCTCCCGCGCGATTAACATTATCGACAACGGCCTGCGCGCCGGTCTGGACCACGAAAAGGGCGGGCAGATTGCCGCCGAGCTGGAGAGCCTGTACGAATATATTTCGCGCACGCTGCTGGAGGCGAATCTCAACAAATCCGGTGAAAATCTGCCGCATCTGATTTCGCTGATGACGGAGATGCAGGAAACCTGGCAGGCCATCAACCCGGAAAACAAGCAGGTGAAACATGGATAACGCAGTACTGTCACTTATTGAGCAGATGCTGGTGAGCAATGCGACGCTGCTGCGACAGGCCGAAGACGGTGAGTGGGACGCATTTGTAGAGGAGTCGGCGGCCTATTCCATCGGCATGAGAACGCTGTGTGAAATCGATTTGACCCAGCTGGCGCAACACAATAAACAGCAGGTGATGGGGCAGCTGGGGCAGTTGCTGGATGTCGATGCACGCCTCTCGCGTGCCATTCAGGACCGCCTCTCCACGCTTGGCACCGAACTGTCCACCATGCGTAAATCCAGCGCCTCGGCGAAAGCGTATACCGCGGTTTAATTCCTCTCTTTGTTTCAAAAAACATGCACGGATGGCCTTCCCCTCCTTTGGGGGAGGGTCATTTGTTCCTGCTTCCCGGGTAAAAAAAAGCTCGCCAGAGGCGAGCAAAGAGGACAACGCAGACAGAATGGGTCAGATGGTGATGTTGTATTTGTGGCCGCCAGAAACCTGGCTGGATTCCCCCGCCGGGCCGTAAAGCGAACTGTTGCGCCCTGCGTGGTCAATCGCTTTTTGAATGTGCTGGTTTTTCTTCATATGGCTCTGCAGCAGCGATTCCACCTGTTGATTGAGCGCTTTCGTGTTGCGCACTTTTTCATTGACCTGCTGCCAGCTCGAGAACAGTTTTCCGTGGCCAGGGTAGGGGGCCTGCGTGGCACTGTGCTGCTCCTGCTGGCGGCGCATGTCGTCATAATATTGAATGGTCGTCAGAAGCTGATTTTTATTGTCTGCCAGCACCTGCAGAGAAACCGGGTTTATCTGCGCACGGTTGAGTTGATTGACCTCTTCGATCATGATCGCCTCCAGTTCATCCAGAGACGTTTTCATTTGCGTGAGAATGGGATAAAGCTTGTCCATAACGGTCCTGCTTGCGGTTAAAACTGAAATATATCCTGCACCATGGCCTGCGCAATTTTCTCAGGCTCTATGCGCAGCGACCCTGTCGCCAGCGCGGTGCGGATCGCCTCGACGCGCGCGTAGTCAATATCGCGGCTGTCATCGTTCTGAATCTTTTTCGTCAGTGTGGTCAGGGTGACGTCGGTTTTGTCATCCTGACGCGGCTGCGTCACGTTAGCTGACACGTCGCCGTCCTGAGGGTGAATACGCGCGCGCAAATCCTGAGTGGGAGCGATTTTCGTAATCGGCGCAGTGTTCTGGCTGCTGGAGATGCTCATAATTGTCCTCACAGATAATGATTTTATGTGACTGATACTTCTTTCATCGGTGATTCACAAAAAACCTAAAATTTATTGTTGTGAAATAATGATGACCTGTCCTGACGAATCGACTTTACCGCTCACGGTGCGCCCGCCAGCGGTTTTCACTTTCAGCGTGTCATCCACCGCCGCGTTGTTTAACGCCTTTCCCTGGCTGCGAATACGAAAGCCGGAGCCGGTGGTGACCAGGTCTACCGTCTGCCCGGCGCGCAGCCGCCATTGCTGTCGGAGCTGGCTTTCCAGCAGCGGTTTGCCGGCGACAACAGCGCGCGTCAGGCGCTGGCCCACTATCTCATCGGGATTGAAGATCAGGCCGGTGGGCTGGTGGTCAATATTGCCAGTGACGGGCTCAATATCGCTTCGCTGAACAATGGCCCCGCCTGGCAGACTCTGACTGGCAATCCACCATGTGCCCTGAGCACTGAGGCGCACGGGAAGGAAGTGGCGACGAGGCCCACACTGCGCCAGCACGGTGCGTTTGCCGGTAAGGCGACTGTCGCGCCCGACCAGGCTCAGTTCCGGGTTATCGCAGACGGCCTCCAGCTGCGCGGGGGTGGCGAGCAGCGAAACCGTGCGGACGATATCAGGCCCCGACTCGGGTTGCTGAATCAAGGCATCCAGCTTGAGCAACAGGCGCTGTTTTGCCGTTTGGGTTGACGGAACGCTAGCGAGGGCGGAGGCCGAACACAGTAAAACGGCTACTGTCGGGCTGAATAATCGCAACTTCATCGTATTGCCTTTATAGAGCGGGATGATAATAAAAAAGTGGATAAATTATATACGTTCCGCGAGGGGTTTTATTGAATTAAATAGTGACATCTTTGGCGGTAATTAAATTAATCATTGTTTTAACTTTTCTCTGGCTCGTTCTATTTCCCTAAATGCGCCTATTTGTGTCGGGTCTTTGCAGTGTGATATTTCACCCACGGTGACTACACTAACGCAGTTTAAATTATGCGAAGCAGGAACTCTATCGTTATGAATAAACTCGATGACGCCTTTCGCTTTCAGCAGCAGGCATTAGGTTTGCTGTCGCGCCGTCAGGATATTCTGGCGTCGAATATTGCAAATGCGGATACGCCAGGCTATCAGGCGCGAGATATCGATTTTACCGGGCAGTTAAAACAGGCCATGGAAAATAATTCGATGGCCAAATCACCGGTCTCACTTTCGTTGACGTCTCAGCGGCATATTGAAGCGAAAGCAAAGCCTTTTGATGACAGTCAACTGCTTTATCGCGTGCCGGATCAGCCGAGCGCCGACGGTAATACCGTGGATATGGATCGTGAGCGCGTGAATTTCGCGGATAACGCCATGAAATACCAGTCGAGCCTGACCTTCCTGGGCGCGGATATTAAGAAAATGATGACAGTGTTAAGTCAGGGGTAATAAACGATGTCGCTCTTTAGCGTATTTGATATTTCGGGATCGGCAATGGCTGCCCAGTCCCGACGCCTCAACGTCAGCGCCAGTAACATGGCGAACGCTGACAGCGTGGCGGGGCCAGACGGCCAGCCGTATCGCGCTCGTCAGGTGGTTTTCCGTGTCGACAACGCTGTCGGGCAGGAGATCGGCGGCGTTCAGGTGAGTGACGTGGTGGAAAGCAGCGCACCGGATCGTCTTGTGTACGAGCCGGGCAATCCGCTGGCCGACGAGCAGGGCTATGTGCGCATGCCGAACGTTAACGTCATGAACGAGATGGTCAACACCATTTCGGCTTCCCGCAGCTACCAGGCCAACGTGGAAGTGATGAACTCCGCCAAAAGTCTGCTGCTGAAAACATTAACTCTTGGTCAGTAAGGACGCATATGGCGGTCTCTTCAATTAACAACAACGGCGGCGGCTACGGTGGTATTGGTGGCGGTGACAGTGCGGCCGATCTGTCAAATCATTTTATGACGATGCTGGTGGCGCAGATGCAAAACCAGGACCCCACGAACCCAATGGACAACAACCAGCTCGCCTCGCAGCTGGCGCAGTTCAACATGGCGTCTGGGGTGGAAAAACTGAACAACGCTGTCGTCGGCGTACAGGCCATGATGGGCCAGCTGGCCAGCATGAGTGCCACTTCCTGGGTGGGCCGCAGCGTGCTGATTGAAGGCGAGCCGAAGGTCTCCTTCGGCAGCTCAGGCATCGGTATTCAGCAGGTAGGCGTTGAGACACCGCCGAAGCGTGACGCTGATGACATCAACTTCGCGCTAGCCGGCGATGCCGAGACGGTGACCGTGACCCTGCATGACGGCGATCAGGCCTATACCGCCGAACTGAAAAACGTCAAGTCCGGCATGAACAAAATCAGCCTGGACGATCTGAAAGACTTCAAGCCGGCGCAGCCACCGCTTGATAAAGAGTACACCGTGAGCATTGAAGCCTCTAACCCTGAAGGGGAAGCACCGACCGTGTATACCCTGGTTCAGGAGCAGGTGCAGGGCGTCTCGATGGATGTCAACGGCCCGATCCTGCACCTGCGGGATCACGATCCGATCGGCATGGAAAAAGTGTTCGTCATTCAAAACAATCTTACCTACGGAATGTAATCATGGGTTTTTCACAAGGTCTTAGCGGCCTCAGCGCCGCCGCAAAAGCACTGGATGTGGTGGGTAACAACATCGCCAACTCGCAGACCGTCGGGTTTAAAGCGGGTTCTGTTGCCTTCTCCGATATCTTTGCCGGTTCAGCCGGTCTCGGCGTACAGGTCGCGGGCACCAGCCAAAACTTTGGCGACGGCGGCCTGAAGGCCGGCAGTTCTCCGCTGGATATGGGCATCACCGGGAAAGGGTTCTTCCGCATGGTGGATGCCGCCGGTAGCGTATTCTACGGACGTAACGGCGAGTTTAAGGAAGATGCTAACGGCTATATCATCAACAAGACTAACGGTCTGTTCTTAACGGGCTATCAGGCCACGGATGGGGTGATCAACCCTGGCGCGCCTGTAGGGCCGATCCGTATTCCAAAGGACGATATGCCACCGGCGGCCTCGACGGCAGGTTCACTGACCGGCAACCTGAAGTCGGATGACAAAGTTATTGATCAAGCCGACAATCCATTCGATAAGGACAAACCAGAAACTTACAACCATATCAGCGAGATTGAAGCGACCGATAACCTGGGCAATAAGCACACCGTGAAGGTTTACTTCGTTCATACGGGGGATGGCGAGTGGACAGCTTACGCGGAAGATTCTACCGCGCCTGGTGCGAAGCCGGCAGAGCTTGATCTGAAATTCACTGAAGGCAAGTTAACCGGTGCAAATGACCTGGTTATTGAGAGCGCGGCATACAGCGGTGGCCTGCCTCTTAAACTGACCATGGATTTGAGCAAACTGACGCAGTACGCCAGCGATACCCAGGTCAAGTTGGGTGAAATCGACGGTCAGGCTCCCGGTAAATTCAATAGCTATCAGGTCAGCGACACCGGTGAAGTGACGGCCATCTACAGCAACGGTAAACGTCAGGTGGTGGCACAGGTTGTACTGGCAGACTTTGCCAACGCAGGCGGCCTGGAACCGCAGGGCAACAACCTGTGGGCAGAAACCGTCCAGTCCGGCCAGCCGTTCCTGGGCCTCTCCGGCAGCGGTAGCTTCGGCGATGTTACGGGCGGCATGGTGGAACAGTCGAACGTAGATCTGGGGGAAGAGATGGTCAACATGATCGTCTACCAGCGTAACTACCAGTCCAACTCGCAAACCATCAAAACCCAGTCTGAGATCCTGCAGACGCTGGTTAACCTGCGTTAAGGCTGAGTGATGGATCGCGCTATCTATACCGCCATGAGTGCCGCCAACGCGGCGCTCAACCGCCAGGCGGTCACCTCAAATAATCTGGCGAACAGCTCTACCGCCGGTTTCCGCTCTCAGCTTGCCGCGTTTCGCTCGGTACCCATCGAAGGCGAAACCCTGCGTACGCGCGCGCTGGTGGCGGAATCCACCCCCTTTCACGACACCACCATGGGGCCCATCACCCACACCGGGCGCAGCCTGGACGTGGCACTGCCGCAAAACGGCTGGCTGGCGGTGGCGCTGGATGACGGCAGCGAAGGTTATACCCGCAACGGCGCAATCGAAGTGGATCAAGACGGAGCGCTCAGCGTCAACGGCCGTCCGCTAATGGGTGATGGCGGCCCGCTGGAAGTGCCGCCGCAGTCACATATCACTATCGGTACGGACGGCACCGTCTCCGCGCTTGGTATGGGCGATGATCCCACGGCTCTGGTCCCTGTCGGGCGCATTAAGCTGGTCAACGCGGAAATCAATGCCCTGCAGCACGGCGACGACGGTCTGTTTCGGTCAGCCGCGGGTGACGTGCTGGCACAGGATGAAACCCTGCGCCTGACGCCGGAAGCCATCGAAGGCAGCAACGTCAGTCCGGTGCAGGCGATGACCCAGATGATCGCCAACTCCCGTGGCTTTGACATGAACATGAAGGTCATCCGCACCGCCGACGAAAATGCCCAGAAGGCTAACCAGCTATTAAGCGTGAGCTAAGTTCGCGCAAGGAGTCACAACATGATTCGTTCTTTATGGATCGCTAAAACCGGGCTGGAAGCACAGCAGCTCAATATGGACGTTATTTCCAACAACCTGGCGAACGTCAATACCAACGGCTTTAAGCGCCAGCGCGCCGTGTTCCAGGATCTGCTCTATCAGAACATGCGCCAGCCAGGCGCCCAGTCCACCGAGCAGAACACCCTGCCGAGTGGTCTGCAACTGGGTACCGGCGTGCGTCCTGTTTCCACCCAGCGGGTACATACTCAGGGCGGATTGAACCAGACCGGCGATGAATACTCCGTTGCCATTGAAGGTGAAGGTTTCTTCCAGGTGCAGATGCCGGACGGCAGCACTGCCTATACCCGTGATGGCCAGTTCTCAAAAAGCCCGGACGGACAGCTGATCAACGCTGAAGGGTATCCGATCCAGCCGGGCATTGTGATCCCGCAGGATGCCAAAAGCATCACCATTGGCAGCGATGGCCTGGTGAGCGCGAAAATTCCTGGCCAGGCAGAAGATCAGCAAATCGGCCAGCTGACGCTGACCACCTTCGTCAACAACGCAGGGCTCGAAAGCGTGGGCGGCAATCTCTACAAAGAGACCCAGGCTTCCGGTGCGCCAAACGAGCTGACCCCCGGCATGGAGAGCGCGGGCATTCTGAAGCAAAGCTACGTCGAAACCTCCAACGTCAACGTGGCGGAAGAGCTGGTGACGATGATTCAGGTGCAGCGCGCCTACGAAATCAACAGCAAAGCGGTTTCAGCATCGGACCAGATGCTGCAGCGTCTTTCCCAGCTGTAATGTCCTCTTTCTGGCCGCGCGAGCGGCCAGATATTTTATCGACACTGAAATGAAAACACTCTTAATGAATACCCCTGTCGTCGCGCGTCGTTGCGCACTGGCGGCGAGCGTGCTGCTGTTGAGCGGCTGCGCGCACATTATGCAAAACAAGCTCGTTGAAGGTCCGACGACGGCAACACCATTACCGATGGCACCGGCAGCGACCGGCGGCTCGCTGTTTCAGGCGGGGCAGGGCATGAACTATGGCTATCAGCCGATGTTCGAAGACCGCCGCCCGCGTAACGTAGGCGATACGCTGACGATCCTGCTGCAGGAGAACGTGAGCGCCAGCAAAAGTTCCTCCGCCAGTGCCAACCGTAATGGATCGGCCGGGATGGGGCTGATCGCGGTACCCACTAAGCTCAACAGCTGGCTGGGTGACGGCAAAGCGGATTTTGAAGCCGAAGGCAAAAATGATTTTTCCGGCAAGGGCGGCGCCGCGGCGCGAAACACCTTTACCGGGACGATCACCGTGACCGTAAACGAGCTTCTGCCTAACGGTAACCTGCGCGTGGTGGGCGAAAAGCAGATCGCCATTAACCAGGGCACGGAATTTATCCGTTTTTCCGGCGTGGTGAATCCGCGGTTTATCAGTGGCGGGAATACCGTGCCCTCCACCCAGGTGGCGGACGCGCGGATCGAGTATGTCGGCAACGGCTACATCAACGAAGCGCAGAACATGGGCTGGCTGCAGCGCCTGTTCCTGAACCTTTCTCCATTCTGATAAGACCATGAAAAAAGAATCTATCCTGTTTTTCCTCAGCATCCTGCTCTACGGCATGATGCTGGTCGTGCCCAAAACCGCCAGCGCGGAGCGCATTCGCGATCTGGTGACGGTGCAGGGCGTTCGCTCCAACTCCCTGATGGGCTATGGCCTGATCGTGGGTCTGGACGGCACGGGCGACCAGACCATGCAGGCACCGTTTACCGGGCAAAGCCTCAACAATATGCTCTCGCAGCTGGGGATCACCGTGCCGGCGGGCACCAACATGCAGCTGAAAAATATCGCGGCGGTGATGGTCACCGCCGAGCTGCCGCCGTTTGCCCGTCCCGGCGACAAGCTGGATATCGTGGTTTCCTCGGTCGGTAATGCCAAAAGCCTGCGCGGCGGCACGCTGCTGATGACCCCGCTGAAAGGTGCGGATAACCAGATCTACGCCATTGCCCAGGGCAACATCCTGATTTCCGGCGCAGGCGCGCAGGCGGGCGGCAGCCGCGTGCAGGTCAACCAGCTCAACGGCGGGCGTATCAGCGGCGGGGCGACCGTCGAGCGCGAGGTGCCGAACGATTTTGCCACCCAGAGCATTGTCCGGTTGCAGCTTAACGAGAGCGATTTCTCGCTGGCACAGCAGATCAGCGACGCCATTAATCAGCGCTACAGCGGCGGGGCGGCTATCCCGGAAGATGCGCGTACCGTGCGCCTCTTTGCACCGCCGGATGGCCCCTCGCGCGTGCGTTTTCTGGCGAACATCCAGGACATTCCCCTGCGGGTGAACGTGCAGGATGCGAAAGTCATCGTGAATTCCCGAACCGGATCGGTGGTGATGAACCGCCACGTGTCGCTGGACTCCTGCGCGGTCGCGCACGGCTCGCTGACGGTAGAAGTGATGCAGAACAACATTATTAGCCAGCCGGATACACCGTTTGGTGGCGGTGAAACGGTGGTGGTGCCGCAGACGGACATCTCCGTGCGCGACAGCGGCGGTTCGCTGCAGCACGTGCGCAGTAGCACCGATCTGAACGCGGTGATCCGCGCCCTGAACAGCCTGGGGGCCACGCCAAACGAGCTGATGTCGGTTCTGCAGGCGATGAAAAACGCCGGCTGTCTGCGTGCGAAGCTGGAGGTCAACTGATGAACGCCTTCGATAAGTTCGACCAGCCCGCCTTTGACGTCCGTTCGCTGGACCACCTGAAACGGGAGGCCGGGCGGCAATCGCCCGGCGCACTGAAGGCGGCGGCGAAGCAGATGGAGGGGATCTTCGTGCAGATGATGATGAAAAGCATGCGCGACGCCACCTTTAAGGACGAACTGATGAACAGCCAGTCCGCCGAGATGTACACCGCCATGCACGATCAGCAGGTTGCACAAAATATTGCCGGGAGTGGTCAGCTCGGTTTTGCCGATCTTATCGTCCGTCAGCTGGGTGGCGAGAGCGATGCGCCTGTCGTAAGCACGCCGGGACGTGATTTTTCACGTCCCGGACTTTCTTCTGTTCCGGCCACCGGGCCGCTGCGCTTGCCTGCCCCGGTATCGTTCGCAAAACCAGTCGAAGGGGCACATCCGTTTATCTCGCGTCTGTTGCGCCCGGCACAGGAGGCGGCAGCCCAGAGCGGGCTGCACCCGCATCTGATTCTGGCCCAGGCGGCGCTGGAGTCCGGCTGGGGGAAACGTGAAATTCCGGCCGCCAACGGCTCCCCGAGCCACAACCTGTTCGGCATAAAGGCCACCGGCGACTGGCGCGGAAAAACCACCGAGATTACCACTACGGAATACATCAACGGCGTGAAGCAGAAGGTGAAGGCGGCATTCCGCGTCTATGACTCCTATGAGCATGCGCTGAAAGACTACGCGGCACTGTTGACCAAAAATCCTCGCTATCGCGGTGTGGCGCAGTCTGCTTCACCGGAGCAGGGAGCGAAAGCGCTGCAGGCGGGGGGCTATGCGACAGACCCGGCCTACGCCAAAAAGCTCATCACCATTATTCAGAAGGTGAAAGGCGATATTCAGCAGGGCGTAAATGCCTATAAAAACGATATCGATAAAATTTTTTAGAGAATTTTTTTATCACCGATGAAATAAGCAGAACCATGAACATTCAGGCCCGGATATAAGCAACGGGACTGCGAACGGAGAAGGTCCAGACCCTATGAATAATTTATATAACTTAGCGAGAAACGGCTTAAGCGTTGCACAGGCGGCGCTCAGAGTTACTGGTGATAATTTGACCAACGGTGTATCACATGCCTACAGCCGCCGTAGCATGATCATCGGCGAGCTGGGCGGCATGTCGACACAGACCGGTTTTTACGGTTTCGGGGCTCAGGTGAACGGCATTGAACGCGCTTACGATAGCTTTGCTAACAACCAGCTCCGCGGTGCTATCTCCCAGTATTCCTTCCTGAATGGGCGCATGGAGCAGCTGGCGGATATCGACAATATGCTGGCCGACGAGTCGGATAACGTCTCGGTATCGCTTGGCAATTTGTTTAAGGCGATGTCTACGCTGAGTACAGCCCCGGAAGATGCGGCGGCGCGTTCGGCCGTCTTTAACTCACTGGGCTCGCTGGCCAGCCGCTACAACGCCAGCGGCAAACGCCTGAGCGGGCTTGAAAAAAGCACCAACACGCAGATTGAGCAGAGCGTTAAGGATCTTAACAGCTACACCAAACAGCTGGCGGAGATCAACAAACAGCTGGAGCGCGCCCAGGGGGCCGGCAAGCCACCTGCAGACCTGCTGGACCGCCGCGATTTGCTGCTGGAAGAGATCAGCAATCAGATCGGGATTGAGGTGTCGGAGAACGTGCAGAGCGGGCGTGTTGACGTCACTCTCTCTGACGGACGCCCGCTGGTCTCTGGTGATAAGGCCTACGCGCTGAAAACCTCTCCATCGGCGAACGATCCGAACAAAACCATCGTTTCCTATGTGGATGCCAACGGCAAGGAGACGCCACTCGACGAAGACCGCATTACGAAAGGCCACCTGGCAGGGCTGTTCAAATTCCGTAACGAGGATCTGACGCTGGCGCGTCAGGAGCTGGATAAGATGGCCTTCATCATGGCCAGCCGGATGAACGAGCAGAACAGGGACGGGTACTTGCCAGACGGCACTCAGGGCGGGGATCTCTTTTCCCTGCCACCTATTGCTGCCAGGGCCAACAGCGGCAACGTGGGGACGGGCAAGCTGGGCCCGATTGAGGTAACTGACTATAAGCTGGTCAACGCCGAAGAGTACACCATCAGGTACGATGATGCTGTGGGCGGTTGGCGCGTGACGGGGGCTGATGGTCGGGACATACCTCACGTGCCGGGACGACCAGACGGAATCGAGTTCGACGGCCTCAAAGTTCAGCTTCCCGACCCGGCAACGGTGAAAGATGGCGACAGCTTCACCTTCAACCCCATGTCCGGTGCCGCCGAAGGCCTGAGCCGTAAAATTACCGACGCCCAGGGGTTTGCTGCCTCGGACTCTGCGGACCCAGATGATAAAGGTAACAACAAAAACCTGCAAAAGATGCTGGAGATCCAGAACGAAGAGCTGATTGGCGGCAGCACCCTGGCAGAGGCTTACGCCAGCCTGGTCGGCACCATCGGTGATAACGCGCGCAACGTCAAATCTAACCTCACGAGTGCAGATATTGATATGCAGACCAAGTTTGAGATCAAACAGGCGCTCTCCGGTGTGAGTATGGATGAAGAAAAGATCAACCTGGATATGTTTTTGCAGTATTACCGCGCCAACGCGCAGCTTCTGCAAACCGCCAACAACATGTTTGATTCGCTACTGGCGATCCGATAAAGGAATAAAAAATGCGATTAAGTACCCTTTATATGTACCAGCAGAGCGCGCAAAGCATGTCGGCGCGCATGAGTCAGAGCAATGAAACCTACCTGCGGATGTCGGCAGGCAAAACGCTGTTAAAAGCCTCGGACGATCCGGCGGCGGCCACCGATGCGGTGAAATATAAGGATGCGCTGGCAAAGCTTGAGCTGTACAGCGACGTGCGCTCCCGCGCGCGCGGTGCGCTGGAGCATGAGGACAATATACTGAATGGGGCCGGGAACTTACTGACCACCACGCTGAAAGAGAAACTCGTGGCGGCGGGTTCAGATGCCTATTCCGATGCGGATCGTAATGCCTTAGGCAAAGAGATTGAGGGGATTCGTCAGAATTTGCTGGATCTGGCGAATAGCCGCGACGGCAATGGCCGCTATATTTTTGGCGGTTTCCAGACGGCTAAGCCACCGTATCTTGAAGACGGCACCTATGATGGTGGTAATGAAGCGCGGAAACAGACCGTTGCGGACGGCACGGAAATGCAGATTGGGCATGTGGGTGAAGACGTCTTTGGGGATATCTTCGGGATCCTGCAAACCGCCGTGGATGAACTTTCTAAAGAGGATATTGATTACGACGCGATGAAGGCCGCGCTGAGCGCCGCAAGCCAGGCCGTCGATGCGGGTATCGACCGCCTGGGCAAGGCTCAGGCCGAGCTGGGGACCAACCTGCAGCAGTTGGAGGCGCTCGATATGTCCGGTGACGTGATGATCATTGATATGAAAGTCAAGGTGGACACCGCCATTGGTGCCGATACGGGCGTGCTGGTTTCGCTGATGGCGGAGTCGCAAATGTCCGAGCTGGCGCTGAACGCTTCCATGTACGTTTATAAAAGTATGCAAAAAATGAATCTCTTCAACAGCTGATTCATTTCACAACACAACAGACAACAACAGGCGCCGCCGCGTACGATGAATTCGTGCGCGGCAGGTGAAAATCTATGTTAACGAAACTTAAAATCTATACCGCGGTCAGCCTTATTATTGGGCTGTTTGCTGCCTTGCTGTTTGGTATTACCGTCTATTCAGTTTATGACGCCGTCAAAAATAACAATAATTTTAAACGTATTGTTGTCGCCTCTGAAAATAACGATCAGATGCGTGATGCGGTCTATAACATCAGCGCCGTAATGGCCAACACCAACGGCTTAATGCTCCAGGCTGCGATGGGTAATCCGGTCTCGCAGAACGTGACGACACACACGCAAAACGTCGTGAAATTTGCCCGCCGGAACATGGATGACTTTATGGCATCGCCGTTCAATACGCCGGAGGAGAGTCGTCTTGCGGCGGAAGTGAATGCGGCGTTTAACGAAGTCTACAAAGCGGCAGAAGCGAAGCTTGGCTACCTGAACAATCCGACAGGCTATACCGGCTCACTGGAGCACGACATGAACCTGCGCACGGAGCTGCGTAATAAGGTTGAGCAGTATACGGATGCCAGTGCCCGCCTGAATGAAAGTTATATTCATGAATCAGAGCGTGGCTACAAGATTATGCTCGGCGTTGGGCTGGTCGTGATTCTGCTCGGTGTGGGAATGCTGTTTGCCGTTCGCTTCTGGCTGCGCAATACCCTGGTCCGTCGTATGGAAACCACGGTGGAGACGCTGCGTCGCGTGGCAGCGGGCGATCTGAGTCAGGCGATCGAAAGCGGAAGCCAGAATGAAATTGGCAGCATGCTGTCCGAGCTGGAAACGATGCGCACTTCCCTGACCAGCACCATTCTGGGCATTCGTGAAAGCGTGCAGCGCATTCACAGTAACGCCCAGGAAATTGCCCACGGTAATAACGATCTCTCTTCCCGTACGGAAGAGCAGGCGGCCGCGCTGCAGGAGACAGCGGCCAGCATGGAGCAGATCAAAACTACCGTGCGTCAGAATGCCGATAACGCGCATGCGGCCCGTGAGCTGGCGGAAAGCGCCAGTACCAATGCCCATAACGGTGGCGAAGTCATGCACAGTCTTGAGCAAATCATGGCGCAGATCACCACCAGTTCCCGACAGATCGCCGACATTAACGGCGTAATCGACAGCATTGCGAACCAGACCAATATTCTTGCTCTGAACGCGGCGGTAGAAGCAGCACGCGCCGGTGAACAGGGGCGTGGTTTTGCCGTGGTTGCAGAAGAGGTGCGTAATCTGGCTAAACGCAGCGCGGACGCTGCCAAAGAGATTAATCAGCTCATCAACACCAGCGTCAATAATATTGATACCGGTTCACGCCAGGTCGGGCAGGCCAGTAACGTGATGCAGGAAATTGTGACATCGGTGGCGCAGGTAACCCAAATTATGGGCGAGATCACCTCGGCATCTGATGAACAGAGCGCGGGGATTAATCAGATTTCGCAAGCGGTAAATGAAATGGATCTGGTGACGCAGCAAAATGCCGCGATGGTTGAAGAGGCGGCCCTCGCCGCCGGTGATCTTGAAGCACAATCTGATTCCCTGGAAAAACTGGTCTCACAATTCAGGCTGAATGAAGGCAGCGCCGCTGCAAAAGTATTGCCTGTATCCAGTAGACCACAGCGTCAAAAAGATGATTCTGCTCTTGCGCAGTGGGAAACCTTTTAAAGAGGTGAAATACCGCCAGTATTAACGCCTTATTCATTGTCTGGGCGTGATATTAAATGAAGTAACGGAATGCGCATTTTTATAAAGGCTTATTGCACTATTTGAATGATTAATTTCACCGGATAATTCTCTGAGAGAATAGCGGGTGGAATGCAATCGTGGATGGTATATATACAGCCGAAGGGTTGGAAGACAAAACAGTCGTCTGGTCAAAATATCATTATCTTGTGCGGCAGGAAGCATTGCGTCTACATAAGCGGCTTCCTGCCAGCGTGGAGCTGGATGATTTGATTCAGGCAGGTTCGATGGGTTTTTTAAACGCGGTAGAAACCTTCGATCCGAAAAAAGGAATAGCGCTCAGCGCGTGGATAACACAACGCGTAAAATGGGCATTGTTAGATGAGTTGAGAGAAAGTGACTGGGTCCCGCGACGGGTAAGAACGCATACGCGAGAAATTGTCAGTATTATTCAACAAATCGAGCAGGAAAAAGGGGGGGAGGCCACCGAAGCGGATATTGCCGGGCGTATGGGCGTGTCGCTAAAAGAGTTTCAGCAAATGCTGGCGGATAATAACAACAGCCAAATGTATTCTGTCGATGAGTTACAGGAGAATTTTGCCGACAGCTGGGAGTCCTGCGACGATGAAAATGAGTCGTTAAATCCTGTCCATCATGCTGTCAGGCAAAATTTAATTGAGCAAATTACAGAACATTTGCAGTACATACCTGAACGAGAGCAGGTCTTACTTCAGCTTTATTATCTTCAGGATATGAACATGAAAGAGATTGGGCTGGTGTTCGGCATCACGGAAACGCGTGTGAGCCAGTTGCACAGTCTGGCACTCAAAAGGTTGAGAAGCCGGATGGAATCGTCTTCAAGATAAAGGTGTATTTGAGTATTCACAGTTTTAATATGTTAAAGCCAGCGGGATGAGCAGTGATTATCAGGTTTAATAACGTTTAACAAAGGTATTAATCTTATGTTAATCATGCAGTTAACATCAATTCGATGATTTGTGGCGATTTCTGTCGCTTGTTCGAAAAATACTTAATGTTTATGATTTTGCCAGTTTTGTGATGCAGCCTCCTTTGGCATTGACAAGGTAATAACGCATTTTCTGAAGAACACAGATTTACTTCAGTGAATATCAATACCAAAAGACTCTCTGCATCAGTTCGGTAGTTTTATATCTCTAAACTGACATGCCATTTATTGGCTGGATAACATTGGGAGTTTTCACCTGTGTCCAATTTCGACGAGTATCTGCAGAATATCCATGACATCAACCTGTCCTATTTGCTGCTGGCACAGCAGCTTATTCGCCAGGATAAATTTGCGGCCGGTTTTCGCCTCGGACTGTCCGAGGGAACCATTGACAATCTTAAAGAGCTTTCGTTGCCGCAGTTAATGAAACTGGCAACAACGAATCAGCTTATTTGTCGTCTGCGCGTGGACGATGAAGTTGTCATTGAAAATCTCACCAAAGATTCTCGTATTGAAGCGCTACAACAGATTCACACGGGCATTATTTTGTCGACCAATCTTCTGAATGGGCTTAGCGAAGAAACTGCGGCTGCAGCGGAGGAGGCGTAATATGTGTGGTGAAAAAAGTCTGCTGCAGGAAATTGATGAAATCAACATCGCGATGGGGTTAATTTCACTCGGCGCAAGAATGCAGGTACTGGAATCTGAAACGTCGCTGAGCCGCCGTCGTCTTTTACGATTATATAAAGAGTTGCGTGGTTGTCCGCCGCCGAAAGGCATGCTGCCCTTTTCGGAAGACTGGTTTATGTCCTGGGAACAGAATATCCACTCATCCATGTTCTACAACATTTATCTGTATCTGAAAAAGACCGAGCAGGGCCGTTCAATTGAAATGCTGATGAAGACCTATCGTCTTTATCTTGAGCAATGTAGCACCTGTGCGGATGAGAAGCCGGTCCTGGGGCTGACGCGTGCCTGGACATTATTACGTTTTATCGACTGCGGCATTATTTCCCGCAAAGCCTGCAGTACGTGTGGCGGCGGTTTTATCGTTACCACGGAATTTATTAAAAATCCATTTACCTGCAGTTTGTGCAGCCCGCCATCGCGTGCGCTTAAAAAATCCCAGGTGAGCCATTCCGGGTTGCGTGGAACCTTTGCCGCCCCGGAAATCATGACGGCGTAAACCTGAACGGCGGCTATGCGCAAGATGGCGTTTACCTGATGCCGGGATGACCGGCATCGGTCGAATAAAGTTAAAGGAGAGAGTGTGTTAGTTATTGTTGGCTATCTTGTTGTCATACTGACCGTTTTTGGTGGGTTTATCCTTTCCGGCGGCAATATTATGTCGCTGTTCCAGCCGCTGGAGCTGCTGATTATCGGCGGTGCCGGGGTCGGTGCCTTTATCGTCGGCAACAACGTCAAATCACTCAAAGCCACCGGCAAAGCGCTGGTGAAATTGTTTGTCGGTAAACGGTACAACAAAGCGGTCTATATGGACCTGATGGCGTTAATGTTCCTGCTGCTGTCGCAAAGCCGTGTTCACGGGCTGATGTCACTTGAGAAGGACATTGAAGATCCGCAGAACAGCGACATTTTTAATGCCTATCCGCGCCTGATGAGCGACCCGATGCTCAGCAACTTTATCCTCGACTATTTCCGCCTGATGATTGGCGGCAGCATGAATTCACACGAAATCGAAGCCTTAATGGATGAAGAGATCGAAACCTGTGAAGAGGAGCTGGAAGTTCCGGCGCACAGCCTGAATACCGTGGGCGACGCGTTTCCGGCGTTTGGGATTGTCGCAGCGGTGATGGGGGTGGTGAACGCCCTGGGGTCAGCCGATCGCCCTGCCGCAGAGCTGGGAATGCTGATTGGCCATGCGCTGGTGGGTACCTTCCTCGGCATTCTGATTGCCTATGGCTTTGTGTTACCGCTGGCAACGCTGCTGCGCCAGAAGAGCTCCGATCAGGTCAAGATTTTACAGTGTATTAAAGTGACGTTGCTTTCCAGCCTGAACGGCTATGCCCCGCAAATTGCTGTGGAATTCGGCCGTAAGACCATTTTTACCAGTGAACGTCCGTCGTTTGAGGAGCTGGAGGAGCACGTTCGTGAGGTGAAATCCAACGCCACGCTGAAAACCAAATCGGCGGACAACGCAGCATGAAAAACGTCACGCCTGTCATCATTTCACGTAAGCGCAAAAAGAAAAAACACGCGCACCACGGCGGGACGTGGAAGATTGCCTATGCGGACTTTATGACCGCCATGATGGCCTTCTTTCTGGTGATGTGGCTGCTGGCGCAGTCCACGGACATGGAGAGAGAGCTGATTGCCGATTATTTCCGTATGCCGATCAAGCCCTCCATGTCCAATGGCAATAAAACCAGCCTGAGCGACAGCGTCATCCCCGGCGGCGGGGATGACATCCTCAAGCAGCAGGGGGACGTGTTTAAAAGCCAGATCAATGCCCTCGATAAGCATAAGCGCTTTGAAAGTCTTCAGCAGGCCAAAGAGAAGCTACAGCGGATGATTGAAACGGATCCGCGGCTTAACAATTTTAAGTCAAATATCCTGCTGAACCTCACCAACGATGGGCTGTTGATTCAGATTACGGACTCGCAGGATCGCCCTATGTTCCGTGTGGGAAGCGAGCTGCCAGAATCCTATATGAACGGGATCCTGCAGGCGCTGGTGCCGCTGCTTCAGGAGTTGCCCAATGCGCTCAGCCTGACGGGACATACCGACTCGCTGCCGTATGCCGGCGGTGAGGGAGGATACAGTAACTGGGAACTCTCCGCCGGACGTGCTAACGCGGCCAGGCGCGTGCTGGTTCGCGCCGGGTTGAATGACGAGCGATTTCTGCGCGTCATTGGTACCGCCAGCCGCATGCCGCTGGAAAATACGTCTCCTGACAGTGCGGTGAACCGCCGAATCAGCATCCTGATCCTCAGTCGTTCAAAAGAGCAGGCGATCCGTCTGGAAGATACGCAGTCACAGCGTGCAGAAAGCGTGCTGAGCGACGTGAATCTGCAAAACGTGCAGGGTTATACCGATGGACATGAATGATTTCTCGCAGATCTTCTTTACCGAAGCAGAAGAACTGCTTGCCGAAATGGAACAGGAGCTTTTACAGCTCGATGTTGCTTCTCCCGACCAGGAGCAACTGAACGCCATTTTTCGCGCCGCGCACTCACTGAAAGGGGGCGCAGCCACCTTCGGTTTTAGCGCATTACAGGAGACAACGCACCTTCTCGAGAACTTGCTCGATCAGGCGAGGGCCGGTGAGCGCGCGTTGAGCCGGACGATCGTTAACCTTTTTCTGGAATGTAAGGACATTATGCAAGCGCAGCTGGAAGCCTATCAGTCTTCGCAGGAGCCTGATGAAGCAAGCTTTCGCTATATTTGCGAGGCTTTAAGAGAGATCGCGCTGGACAGTAAAGCACCCGTTGCGCCAGCTCCGGAACCCGTCCCGCAGGTGGGGGCAGACGAAGACGTCGCGCTACTGATAACGCTCAGTAACGTGGATGCCCACGAGCAGGCGATGTTGCGTGAAGAGCTAACTCATATAGGGGAGCTGGTGGCCGCGGAGGCCAGCGCGGACAGCCTGACGGTAACGCTGATGACCAGTGCGTCGGCCGACGACATCACTGCCGTGCTTTGCTTTGTGCTGGAGGCTGAACAGATTAAGGTCACACCAGCCGCTCAGACGCAAGCCATTGCGTCGCCGCCTGTTGCAGAAAAACCTGCGCCCGCTCCGGTGGCCAGAAAAATCGCCGCGGCGCCTCGTGCGGCAAATCAGGAGTCGGGTAGCATTCGTGTGGCGGTCAGTAAGGTCGATCAGATTATTAATCAGGTCGGCGAACTGATCATCACACAGGCCATGCTCTCGCAGCTATCGCGAACGCTCGACCCGGCCAGCTACGATCTGCTTTCCGGCTGCGTTGCGCAGATGGAGCGCAATACCCGCGAGCTGCAGGAGTCGGTGATGTCAATCCGTATGATGCCCATGGATTATGTTTTTAGCCGCTTCCCGCGACTGGTGCATGACCTCGGATCCCGCCTGAATAAACAGGTTGAACTGACGCTCAAGGGCGGCTCCGCCAAGCTGGATAAAAGCCTGATTGAACGCATTATCGACCCGCTCACGCATCTGGTACGTAACAGCCTGGACCATGGCATCGAAGAGAAAGAGATGCGCGTGGCAAAAGGGAAATCTGAAGTCGGGAATCTGACGCTGTCGGCTGAGCACCATGGTGGCAACATCGTGATTGAAGTCAGCGACGACGGCGCAGGACTTAATCGCGAGAAAATTCTCGCCAAAGCACGTGCCCAGGGGATGACGCTCAGTGACTCAATGAGCGATGAAGACGTGTGGATGCTGATTTTTGCCGCCGGTTTCTCGACGGCAGAAAGCGTGACGGACGTCTCCGGGCGCGGCGTTGGCATGGACGTGGTGCGACGAAATATTCTGGCGATGGGCGGGCACGTCGATGTGCTTTCCACGCCGGGCACGGGCACCACCATTCGCATTATTCTGCCGCTGACGCTGGCAATTCTCGACGGCATGCTGGTGAAAGTGGGCGACGAGATTTATGTCCTGCCGCTGGGCGCGGTAATGGAGTCGCTCCGTCCGAACGAAGAGATGCTGTGCCGCTTTGTCGGTGAGGAACGGTTGTTGCAGGTGCGCGGTGAGTATCTGCCACTGGTTCTGCTGCGCCAGCGGCTCAGCGTGGCGGGAGAGGTGCCCGCCGATGACGGCATTGTTGTGATCGTACAAAGCGCGGGCTGCCGCTATGCGCTGTGGGTTGACCAGCTTATTGGTCAGCAGCAGGTCGTGGTGAAAAATCTTGAACAGAACTACCGCAAAGTTCCGGGCGTCTCAGCGGCAACCATCCTTGGCGATGGCAGCGTGGCGCTGATCCTTGACGTGGTTGAACTCTCAACGCTCAACGTTCCACAACCCCGAAGGGAGGGGGTAAAAGCATGACCGTAGCAACCGCCACAAAACCGACCAGTACCGATGCCATTGCTCAGGAGTACCTGGTATTCCGCCTGGGAGACGAAGAATATGGCATCGATATTTTGAAAGTGCAGGAGATCCGCGGCTGCGATCGACTGACACGAATTCCAAACGCGCCAAACTTCATTACCGGTGTAACCAATCTGCGCGGCGTGATTGTCCCGATCGTCGATTTGCGCGTGCGGTTTGATCTGCCCGACCCCTCGCAGGATGAAAGTACGGTCGTGATTGTGCTTAATCTCAACGATAGGGTGGTGGGCATTGTTGTCGACGGCGTGGTTGATGTTCTGTCGATGGGCGTCGAGCAGATTAAACCGACGCCGGACGTGGCCTCGGTGCTGTCCGGACGCTATCTGCTTGGGCTGGGCGTACTCGATACCCGCATGATTATCCTCGTCAATATCGAAATGCTCCTGAGCCGGGAAGAGATGGAACTTGTCGACGCCGTCACTGAGTCGTTTGCCGGGTGAAGTCCCTGACGCAAAACGCCAGAGAACAGCCTGGCGTTTTGCCGCTGTACGTCAGGTTGAAACGTTAAGGGCCTGTTAAAATGTGCGTCAACCCGTCATGATGATCGTCATCAAAACGGAGAAATGTTGATACTATGCCCGTAAATTTTGACCTTAACGATCTTTATGCTTTCAGAGCGTTAGTGGAATACGGCAACTTTCGGGTTGCTGCTGAATCTATCTGTTTGTCCCCGTCAGCACTGAGCCGCAGGATTGAAAAACTGGAGGCGGCGCTGGGAGCGAAGCTGTTTGACCGGACCACCCGCCACGTGGCTCTGACACTGTACGGGCAGAACTTTGCTGAACGTTCAGCGCAGTTGCTCGATAACGTTGAGTCCATGCTGGCTGATATTGATAAAGTGAGTGAAGAGCGGACCGGGCTGATTACCGTCGCTACGGTACCGTCTGCGGCCTATTACTTTATGCCGGATGTCATTCGTCGCTTTCAGTCCCGTTATCCGCGTGTCCGGATTAAGCTCATCGACAGCAGCGCGGGGAATGTCATTGACGCGGTTGCCCGTAGCCAGGCGGATTTCGGGATCTGTTTCGCCGGGAGTTTGCCCTCTGAAATCGAGTTTTTCCCCCTTGTGGAAGATAGCTATGTCGCCGCGTGCAGGCGCGATCACCCGCTGGCAAAAAAGACTCACCTGACGTGGCAGGCGTTTTATCAGCAGGACTATATCATCCTCGACAAAACGTCAGGCAACCGTAACCTGCTCGACCGGATGCTGGGGGATATCGTGCCTGCGCGTCCCAGCGTTTGCGAAACGCGCCATGTGACCACGATGCTCGGTATGGTAGAGGCGGGCATCGGCATTGCTGCCGTGCCCGCCATGTCGATGCCGACGTCAGAGCACTCGCTACTGACGTCTGTCCCGCTCGTGGCGCCGGAGGTGAAACGCACTGTGGGGCTGATTCGACGCCGGGGGCGCATCCAGTCTTACATTGCGGCTGAACTGGAAAAACACATTACTGAGCAGTACCGCGGGACGTGACGGGGCTCATCCCCGTGTCGCGAATCACGGCGCTGGACTGTGTCGAGGAAAGGTAATCCAGCAGCGCTTTCCCTTCGCCAGGATGGTCGGCGTGGCGGGTCACGGCACCAGCAAAGCGGGTGATGTATTGCAGGTTGTCCGGGAGTTTGCCAACAAACGTCACCCCTGGAATCGGCAGCAGTTCGCTGACCTGCTGGAAACCTACCGCGTATTTCCCTTTCGCCACTTCTTCGGCGACGGGGGTGCGCTCAACCTTCGTTGCTTTACCCATCACCTCTTTTTCAATCCCCAGCGTTTTGAACAGCGTCTGGCTGACATATCTGCCGCTGGCGCTGTCGGAGTAGGCGATGGACTCCGCCTGAAGCAGCGTATGGCGAAGTTTCGCCTCGTTACTGATATCCGGGACGTCAGCGCCTTTTTTTACCACCATACCGACAGGGGAGTCCGCTAGTTCCGTGCGCGAGCCAGGCTGAGTCAGGTTGTCCTTTTCAAGTGTTGCCAGCGCATCGCCCACCATGATCACCACGTCGGCTTTTTCCCCGCGCGCAAGCCGGTTAGGAATTGCCTGCGGAGTCGTTCCCATAGACGGGCCGGGAATGAGCACAATGTTATCTCCGGTCTGGCGTTCATATTCCGGAGCCAGCTTTTCAAGGGCGGCTTTAAAACCGCCTGAGATCATGACCGTCACCTCTTTCGCTGAGGTACTGAAGCTCAGGACGGTCAGTATCAACGCGCTGGTGGTCAGTCGAGGAATCAGTCTCATGCCGCCCCCTCTGATTTCACGGTATTTTGCAGCGTCACTGCACGACGACGGTACAGGTAGAGCGTTGCCAGCAGGGCGCACACCGCGGCGAAACTCATCCAGTAGCCGGGAGAGGCTTTATCCCCGGTATATTCTATCAGCGCGGTAGACATTACCGGCGTGAACCCTCCAAATACCGCCGTTGCCAGACTGTAGGCCAGAGAGAACCCCGCCACGCGAACTTCAGAAGGCATGATCTCCGTGAGCGCCGGGATCATCGCACCGTTGTACAGGCCATAGAGGAAAGAGAGCCACAGCAGGACGCTCAGCATCATTGAGAAGCTCGGTGCCTGCGCCAGCAGCGTCAGTGCCGGGTAGCTCGTCGCCAGAGCCAGCAGCGTCATGGCGATAAGCACCGGTTTACGCCCAAAGCGGTCCGACAACGCACCGCCTACCGGCAGCCAGATAAAGTTGGAAATTGCCACCAGAAGCGTGACCAGCAGGCTGTCCGAAGCGCTGAGCATCAGCACTTTTTTCCCGAAAGTCGGCGCGTAAACGGTGATCAGATAAAAGGCCGTGGTGGTCATTGCCACCATCAGCATGCCAGCAATGACCACCTGCCAGTTACCGAGCAGGGTTTTAAAGACCTGATGCATCTCCAGATGATGGCGGCGTGCGTTGAACTCCTCTGTCTCTTCCAGTTTGCGGCGCAGGAAAAAGATAAACGGTACGATTAAACAGCCGACCAGGAACGGGATACGCCAGCCCCATTCACGAATGGCGCTCTCTGCCATCAGCGCATTCAGCGCAAACCCCATGGCTGCCGCAACCATAATCGCGACCTGCTGGCTGCCGGACTGCCAGCTGGTGTAAAAACCTTTGCGGCCGGGCGTGGCAATTTCAGCCAGATAGACCGATACGCCACCCAGCTCCGCTCCGGCAGAAAACCCCTGCAACAGTCGGCCAGTCAGAACCAGTAACGGTGCCCACAGACCTATGCTGTGATAAGACGGAATAAGCACGATCAGGAAGGTACCCGCCGCCATAATCGACAGGGTCACGATGAGTCCTTTTCTGCGCCCAACCTTGTCGATATAGGCACCCAGTACGATTGCCCCGATGGGGCGCATTAAAAATCCTGCGCCGAAGACGGCAAACGTCATCATCAGGGAAGCAAATTCACTGCTCGCCGGGAAAAAGGTATGCGCGATGTAGGTCGCATAAAAGCCGAAGAGAAAGAAGTCGAATTGCTCGAGAAAGTTGCCGGACGTCACGCGAAGTATCGCGCCCGCTTTCGAGCGAACGGTTGCAGGTGAGGTTGAGGAAAACATGGTTATCTCCAGTTTATTGTTGACGTTTTGCTCGTCTGTTTCTGAAAACTGGATCAAGAACCCCAAATTTATAAGCGCAATTAATACATGGACTGATGCATTTAACGCATCAATAGCGCGTGGTCGATCGGGAGTGATTGTCGTAACAACAACTTAACAATTAATTGATTTTTTATTCACCAGTTTGGGTAAGTCACTGATATTGCCGTTTTGTGACATCGCGCAGAGGCACCCTTGTTTGCAGCGAATACAAAAGCCAGGCGATGCCTGGCTGTTAACGATGACTTACCGCAACGCGTTGGCAATCGCACTGAACATCAGTGAGGCTTCCAGCGGCTGTGCGCTAAACGACGGTTCGGCCTGCGGCCAGGTGGACCACTGAACGATCACCAGATTTTCCGCCTGGTTTACCATGATCATCTGCCCAAAGATCCCCAGCGCCCAGAGCGAGCCTTTCAGCGACTCATTCGCCGCGGGCACCACCTTCGTGGCCGTGACGGGCACTTCGTTGTTCCACCACTGATAGCCGTACAAGCCGGTCGGGTGTGCGTCAGAGACAGAGCCATCAGCCTGCGTCCAGCGTGAGGCGTCTTTCACCCAGTTGTCGGGCAGGATCTGTTTACCGTTCGGTAGTGTGCCGTTATGCAGGATAAATTCCCCGAAGCGTCCCCAGTCTTCCAGCGTGGCGTTAAAGCCATGCGCGCCGACATCATGCTGACCTTTACGGTAGGCATGCCATACACCGTCGCTCGCCATGCCGTACGGCTGCCAGATGCTCTTCTCAAGATAGGCGGCCAGGGTCATGCCCGTTGCACGCTCAAGCACGTCACCCAACAGCCAGGCGCCACCGGAGGAGTAAGACCAGTGCTGGCCTGCCGGGTGTTCGCGTTTCAGCCCGGACACCAGCTTACGCACGCAGTCATAGGTGCCTGGTTTCGCTTCACACTCGGTGAGCTGCGCGAAATCGGAGGCGGGATTAGTGTAGTCTTCGTTCCATGCCACGCCGGAGGTGTGGGTGATCAGCTGTTTTAACGTCACGCCGTCCCAGGCGGTTCCTTTCAGGTCTGGCTCGTATTGCGTGACCAGGTCGTCGAGTGAGCGAATTTTTCCCTCTTTGAGAGCCACGCCAACCAGCGTTGAGACCACGGATTTCCCGACCGAACGGGAGGTCCAGAGCGTCGTATCCGTATTGCCTTCGCCGAGATATTTCCACGCGATTTTGCCGTCTTTCAGTACCAGCATGCCGCTCACGTTCTGACGTTTCAGGTAGTCCTGCAGGTTATAGGTCTTGCCGTTGACCTGATAGCGGGCGTCAGTGAGCGGTTTCTCTGCGCTGAGCAGCGGCGTGGCGTTGCCGTGATGGAACACATCTCCCGCGTAGTTGCGGTAGTCATTTCGAAAGCCGACCACGCGATCCGCCTGGCTCCAGGTGAGCATCTTGTGCGTGTCAGGAAGCTGTTTGTCGAACGGAGCAGGGCAGGTGTTCAGGTCAGTACCGTCGCAGGCCGCCAGCGCGACAGGCGCAAACAGACCGCTGCACAGGCTAATTACAACGCCCGCCAGCAGCGTGCGGTTCAGTGAAGGATAATTCATCATTTTTCTCGCTGTGATTAGGAACGCCTTCAGTTTAAGAACCCGCGACTTATAATAAAAAACGCGTAATGGGGGAAATTCCCCCCGAAAACTGAATGGAGAGTGGCGTGTCGACGGTAATTTATTCCTTTGCCCAACTGGAAGCGTTTACCGCCGTGGTGGAATACGGTGGCCTGGCAAAAGCGGCGATGAAGCTCGGGAAAGATCGTACGACGCTGCGCGACCTGATTGATTTTCTCGAAGATGGATTAGGGTACAGGCTGTTTGTGCGTGCAGGACGCACGCTGCGTCTGACCCCTGAGGGCGAGCAGCTGCAGCGGCAGGCGCACCTGCTGATGCGCCAGGTGAAAGCCTTTGAGGCATTTGCCAGCGCGGTGCCGGAGCGTGCTACGCAGGACATCACGCTGGTTTACGATCCCTTTACTTCGAGGCCATTTTTGCAGGCGCTAATTGGCGAGATGGCGAAGCGACATTTACGTCTGAGCCTGGTCAGCGCCTCCCGGGATGAGGCTGAAGCGATGCTGGCCAGCGGGCAGGCGGATCTGGGCATTTGCCAGGCACGTAATCGCAGTGTGGGTAATGAAATGGAGTGGCGGGCGCTCGGGGCGATCGATATGGATTTCTACGCCAGCAACACGTTGTTCGCCGAAGCCACGCAGCCGCTGTCGCTGCTTGAGTTGTCGCTGGTGCCGCAGGTGATTATGCACGCCGCCTCGGATGAGCCGGTGGCGCGTCGTCTGCAGATTTCGGGGCACACCCTTTTCACCAACGAGCTGGAGATGTTGCGGAGCCTGCTGGAGCAGGGATGCGGCTGGGGGTTTTTACCGACGCATTTCCAGCCGACCGGGTGGAAAAAGGTAAAAAGGCTGCACACCGAAGTGGGCAGCCAGGGGATAAGTCAGACGATGGTGACCATCTGGAAGCCGGGAAGCGACAAGCGAGAGAGGATCGCTGAAACGCTGTCGCTGTTACCGGCGTTGTGGAAAAACTCAGCGCTGTGAACACCCATTGCACTGCTGATTCTGGATCTGCTGGAAGAAGTCGTTACCTTTGTCATCCACCAGGATAAATGCCGGGAAGTTTTCCACTTCGATTTTCCAGATGGCTTCCATACCCAGTTCAGGATAGGCCACGCACTCCAGACGCTTGATGCTGTTTTGTGCCAGTACCGCCGCCGGACCGCCGATGCTGCCGAGGTAGAAACCGCCGTGCTTATGACAGGCATCGGTCACCTGCTGGCTACGGTTGCCTTTCGCCAGCATGATCATGCTCGCACCGTGAGACTGCAGCAGGTCGACGTACGAATCCATCCGTCCTGCCGTGGTTGGGCCGAGAGAGCCTGATGCATAGCCTTCCGGAGTCTTGGCCGGGCCTGCGTAGTAGATTGGATGGTCTTTGACGTACTGCGGCAGTTCTTCACCGTTGTCGAGCAGCTCTTTCAGCTTCGCGTGGGCAATGTCGCGCGCCACGATGATGGTGCCGTTCAGTGACAGGCGGGTAGAGACCGGATGAGCGGAAAGCTGGGCCAGGATCTCCTTCATCGGCTTATTCAGATTGATGCTGACCACGTCGCCTTCACCCTGTTGACGCAGGGATTCAGGTATATACTGGCCCGGATTGTGCTCCAGTTCTTCAATCCAGATACCGTCGCGGTTGATTTTGGCTTTGATGTTGCGGTCAGCGGAGCAGGAGACGCCCATGCCAATGGGGCAGGAGGCGCCGTGGCGCGGCAGACGGATCACGCGAATATCATGGGCGAAGTATTTCCCGCCAAACTGCGCGCCCAGGCCGAGGTTCTGTGCTTCCTGAAGCAGTTCCTGTTCGAGCTGAACATCACGGAACGCCTGACCGTGTTCGTTGCCTTCGGTGGGCAGCGCGTCGTAATAGCGCGTTGAGGCGAGCTTAACGGTTTTCAGCGTCGCTTCAGCCGACGTTCCCCCAATCACGAAGGCAATATGGTAAGGCGGGCAGGCCGCGGTACCCAGGGTACGCATTTTCTCAACCAGGTAGTTTTTCAGCTTCGCCGGGGTAATCAGCGCTTTGGTTTCCTGATAGAGATAGGTTTTATTCGCGGAACCGCCGCCTTTTGCCATGCACAGGAATTTATACTCGTCCCCGTCGACGCTGTAGAGATCGATCTGCGCAGGCAGGTTAGTGCCGGTATTGACCTCTTTATACATATCCAGCGCGGCATTCTGGGAATAACGCAGATTATCTTCGATGTAGGTGTTATAGACACCCTGACTCAGCGCGGCTTCGTCACCGCCACCGGTCCAGACGCGCTGGCCTTTTTTACCCATGATGATCGCCGTACCGGTATCCTGGCAGGTGGGCAGCACGCCTTTGGCCGCAATTTCAGAGTTGCGCAGGAACTGCAGGGCAACGTATTTATCATTTTCGCTGGCTTGTGGGTCGTTAAGAATAGCGGCAACCTGTTTCTGATGCGAAGGGCGCAGCATAAAGGCGGCGTCGTGGAAGGCCTGCTGTGCCAGCAGCGTCAGCGCTTCGGGTTCCACTTTCAGGATCTCCTGACCCTCAAATTCGGCAACAGAGACGTGTTCTTTGGTCAGCAGATAGTATTCGGTATCGTCGTGTGCGAGAGGGAAGGGGTTCTGGTAGTAAAACGGTTTGTTTGACATAGCGTATTGCTCCAAAAAAATAAAACCGCCGGAGGGGTAGTCCGGCGGTCAGGGATCAGAACATCATGGACATCCACGGATAACCAATCAGCAGCAGGGCCGCCAGGAAGATGGCACCAAAGATGGTGCCGAGGCGCCAGTAGTCTTTGGTTGGCAGGTAGCCGCTACCATAGTAGATAGGGCTAGGGCCGGTACCGTAAGGGGTGATAATCCCCATGACACCCAGGGAGGTCACCATCAGCAGGACGAACACCTCCATATTCATGCCCGGAATGGTAGAGGCGATGGTCAGCATCGCTGGCAGCAGCGCCGTGGTGTGTGCGGTGGTGCTGGCAAACAGGTAGTGCAGCAGGTAGAACGCCAGCAGCAGTACGATGGTGGCAACACCCGGCGAGATACCGCTCATCAGCAGACCGCCTTCTTTACCCAGCCAGCTAATAAAGCCCGTGGAGGAGAGGCCATCCGCCAGCGCAACCAGGGTGGCGAACCAGACGAAGGTGTTCCAGGCGGCTTTATTCCCGGTGATATCGTTCCACTCCAGCACCCCGGTCCACAGCATCAGACCCACGATTAACAGTGCAGCCATTGCCGGTTCAATCCACGCGGCGGCGAAGATCCACATCAGCAGCGCGCAGCAGACGAAAATCAGCAGCAGGATTTCGTTACGGGACAGTTTGCCCAGTTTTTCCAGTTCACGGGTCGCCCACAGTGGCACTTCGTTGTTCACTTTAACTTCAGGCGGGTAGAACCAGTAGGCCAGCAGCGGCATGGTCAGAATCAGCAACACGCCCAGCGGCAGGAATGCGATAAACCAGGTGCCCCAGGAGATGTCGATCCCCACGGTGCTTTTCACCAGCGCCAGCGCCAGCAGGTTCGGCGCGAGGGCAGACAGGAACATTGAGCTGGTAATACAGGCCGCGGTGATCGCCACCCACATCAGGTAAGAACCAATTTTACGCGCGCTTGGATCGTTTGGTTTAGAACCATACAGCGGCGGCAGGTTAGCGATAATCGGATAGATGGTCCCGCCGCTACGCGCGGTGTTGGAAGGTGTAAACGGTGCCAGCAGCAGGTCTGCGAAGGTGATAGCGTAACCGAGCGTCAGGCTGCGACGACCCAGATATTTCACCAGAATCAGCGCCAGACGGCGGCCGAAGCGGGTTTTGTCATAGCCTGCGGCAAACATGAAGGCACCGAAAATCAGCCATACGGTAGAGTTACCAAAACCGCTCACGGCCCATTTAAAGGAGGCACCCGCCAGTTTGAATTTCGGGTCGGCCAATTGTTCCGGGCTGAACAACACCCACTGGCTGCAGAGCGCAATCGCCACGACGCCGGTCAGGCCAATGACCGCGCCTGGCAGCGGTTCGAAGATCAAACCGACAATCACGCCGACAAAGATAGCGAAGTAGTGCCACGCGTAAGGAGGAAGCCCTTCCGGGACCGGAACAAACAGTAACAGCACGGCAACGACAACGGGCAATGCCATCATTAGCAGACGTTTTGCCTTTCCGTTGGATGCTTGACTCGCCACAGGGGGCGTTACAGCAGTTTTTGTATTCATAGTTTCGCGTCTTAAGTTGTCAGGAATTCGGTTATGCGCTGAAATATTCATTTGCTTTCTTTAGTTTGTTTTTATTTTCGTTAGTTACTAAAGGTGCGCATTTGCTATTTCAGTAATAGCGATTTAACGTATTTTTGATGCGCTAAATTAAAAAATTGATGATATTTATATATTGCGCCTTTGACTGTCTCGATGCTTGATCGCGATCAAAAAAATAGAGTTGCGGTGGTGTTTTTGTTCAACTGATAATAACCACTCTGGCGTATGTGGTTATTATTTATTTTGATATGGATTTTACTCAAGGTTGTTAACATTTCATATAACCATTTTCATATAACTCTTTGTTTCTAATGGTTTGTTTTTGTCTCTTGGGATCGTGAAAAGGTCATTGATACGTTAACAGTGTTTAAAGGATTGTGAATGGAGTAATTAATATTGCTAACACCAATGTGTTATTAATGTTATTGAAGGGATTAAATAGTTTTTTAACTAACGTAATAGCTTTAGAAACTAAAAAAATCATTATATTAGTATTATGACATCGGAATAAAAAATCGAAATAAAACTGAGCCCGATAACGAATTCTTAATTTTAAAGTTTGGAGTTTCTATTATGAGCACTAACGAACGTATTCTAAGCCCCTTCACATTACCGAATGGTACCGAACTGAAAAACCGTTTGTTAATGGCCCCTATGACGACCTGTACCGGTTATTACGACGGTACGGTGACCAGCGAGCTGGTTGAGTACTATCGCGCCCGCTCAGGCAGTATTGGTACCATTATTGTTGAGTGCTGCTTTGTTGACGATCTCGGTCTCGCCTTCCCGGGTGCGATTGGCATTGATAACGACGAGAAAATCGCCGGGCTGGCGAAGATCGCTGAGGCGATTAAGTCCAAAGGATCTAAAGCGCTGCTGCAGATCTACCACGGCGGCCGCATGGTTGATCCGAAACTGATCGGTGGCCGCACGCCGGTGGGGCCAAGTGCCGTTGCCGCGCCACGTGACGGCGCCGCCACGCCGGTTGCCCTGACGGGAGAAGAAGTCGAAGGGATGATTGGTAAGTTCGGTGAAGCAGTACGCCGTGCGATTCAGGCGGGTTTCGATGGCGTTGAAATCCATGGGGCCAACACCTATTTGATTCAGCAGTTCTACTCTCCAAACTCTAACCAGCGTGATGACGAGTGGGGTGGCAGCCGCGATAACCGCGCGAAATTCCCGCTGGCCGTGCTCGACATCACCCATAAAATGGTGCGCCAGTACGCCGATGACGCCTTTATCATCGGCTATCGCTTCTCCCCTGAAGAGCTGGAAGAGCCGGGCATCCGCTTTGAAGACACCATGTACCTGCTGGAAAAGCTGGCCGTGCGCGGTGTGGATTATCTGCACTTCTCCGTTGGCGCAACCCTGCGTCCTTCTATTGTCGACACGCAGGATCCGACCCCGCTTATCGAAAAATACCGTGCAATGCGTTCTGACACGCTGGCGCAGGTGCCGGTCATGGGTGTCGGAGGCGTGGTCAATGCCGCGGATGCGAACGAGGCGCTGGAACATGGCTACGATCTTATCGCCGTAGGCCGCGCCACCATCGCCTACCCGGACTGGACAGACCGCATCGCGGCGGGAGAAACGCTGGAACTGTTTATGGACAGCACCCGACGCGAAGCGCTAAGCATCCCTGAGCCGCTTTGGCGTTTCTCGCTGGTGGAGGCGATGATCCGCGATATGAGCATGGGTGAATCGAAATTTAAACCGGGCATGTTTATTGAGAATGTTCGGGACGATAGCAACGAACTGGTGATTAACGTCAGCCTGGAGACCGACCGCATCGCCGACATTGAACTGGCTTCTGGCCCGACCCAGGACGTTGAGTTTGTCACCAGCTTCGAAGAGATCCGCACCCGTATTCTGGATGCAAACACCCCGCACGTGGATGCCATTACCGGTGCAACCAGCCAGAGTGAAGCGGTCAAAAAAGCGGTGTCCAAAGCCATGCTGAAATCCAGCAAAGCGCTGGCAGCCGAAGAGGGTGTCGACCCGAACGAGACCCGAAGCGTTGACGTTGTGGTGGTCGGTAGCGGTGGCGCGGGTCTGGCCGCAGCAATCCAGGCGCATGACGAAGGCGCAAGCGTGCTGATTGTTGAGAAAATGCCCTCCATCGGCGGTAACACCATTAAAGCGTCTGCGGGGATGAACGCCGCGGAAACCCGCTTCCAGCGGGTGAAAGGGATTCAGGACAGCAAAGAGCTGTTCTATCAGGAAAGCCTGAAAGGCGGTAAAAACAAGAACAACCCGGCACTGTTGCGCCGCTTTGTGGAAAATGCCCCACAGGCGATCGAGTGGCTGGCGACCCGCGGCATTATGCTCAACGACATCACCACCACCGGCGGGATGAGCATCGACCGTACTCACCGTCCAAAAGACGGTTCTGCGGTGGGCGGCTATCTGATTAGCGGCCTGGTGCGTAACGTCAACAAACGCAACATCGAGGTCATGCTCGATACGTCGGTCAGCGACATTCTCTTCGAGAACGGCGAAGTCACCGGCGTACGTCTGACCACGGAAGAAAACGAAACCCTTACCGTAGCAACCAAAAGCGTCATTGTGGCTACCGGTGGTTTCAGCGCCAATAGCCAGATGGTGGTTAAGTACCGTCCTGACCTGGAAGGTTTCGTGACCACCAACCACAAAGGGGCGACAGGGGGAGGTATCGCGCTGCTGGAGCGTATTGGCGCCGGTACGGTCGATATGGGTGAAATCCAGATCCACCCAACCGTTGAGCAGAAAACCTCGTACCTGATTTCCGAATCCATCCGCGGTGGCGGGGCGATTCTGGTGAATCAGCAGGGGAACCGTTTCTTCAACGAGATGGAAACCCGCGATAAAGTCTCTGCACAAATTATCGCCCTGCCGGAGAAATACGCTTACATCGTCTTTGATGAGCATGTCCGCGCCAAAAACAAAGCGGCAGATGAGTACATCGCTAAAGGGTTTGTCACCAGCGCCAGCTCACCTAAAGCGCTGGCTGAAACCCTGGGTATGGATTACCACGCTTTCCTGGCGACCCTGGAGCGTTACAACAGCTTTGTTGAAAAACAGCACGATGACGATTTTGGCCGTACGACCGCGCTGCGTGCACCAATCAACGAAGGGCCATTCTATGCCATTCAGATTGCGCCGGGCGTGCACCACACCATGGGCGGTGTGACCATTAACACCGAAACCTGCGTACTGGACAGCAACCACAACGTGCTGCCAGGGGCATTTGCGGCCGGTGAAGTGGTCGGTGGTATCCACGGTGGTAACCGCATCGGGGGTAACGCGGTGGCAGATATCATTATTTTTGGTACGCTTGCCGGACATCAGGCGGCGATGCGCGCGAAAAGGGCGTAAGTCAGCCGTAAGGGTATGCCGGATACGCCCCGTGTATCCGGCATTTCAACCAGGGAGCTTGCACCATGTCTTCTGACCACCGCGTCTACAGTTACTCCGCCGTTCTGATGGGATCGCCCATTCTCCTGAAGCTTTTCTCTCATGATGAAGCCCTCGCTTCTCGCGTTTTTAGACTGATTAAACAGTATGAAGACCTGCTGACGGTCAACCGTGCCAGCTCGCAGGTGATGGATATCAACCATGCTGCCGGTCAGCATCCTGTCACCGTCAGTCGCCCGGTTTTTGAGCTTATCCGCTGTGCGAAAGCGGCAAGCCAGCTCAAGGACAGCGCATTTAACCTGGCCATCGGCCCGCTGGTGAAACGCTGGAAAATCGGTTTTCGGGGAGATAGCGTTCCGCCTGCCGATGAAATCGCGTCGTTGCTCGCCATTACCCATCCTGAGGATGTGCTCCTTGATGAGGCCAGCAGCAGCGTGTTCCTGACCCGGGCGGGAATGGAGATTGATCTGGGGGCTATCGCCAAAGGCTATATCGCCGACAGAGTGCGCGATTACCTGCGTAAAGAGGGGGCTCAACTGGGGCTTATAAATCTTGGCGGTAATATCCAGACGCTGGGTTCACCGGAAGGGGGCTGGAGCGTGGGGCTCAAAAAACCGTTCGCCGGGGAGGCGCTGATCGGTACGATGACCGTAGAGAACATGTCGGTGGTGACATCGGGTACCTACGAACGCTTTTTTGAGCAGAACGGCAGGCGTTATCACCACATACTTGACCCGCGCACCGGCTATCCGCTGGATAACGAACTGGACAGCGTCACCATCATTTCGAAAAACTCCATTGACGGTGATATCTGGACCACGCTGATGTACGGCATGGGCGTCAGTAAAGGCTGTTCAGCGCTGCGTGCACGACCCGACATTGAAGCAATCTTCGTGACCAAAACAAAAGAAGTGGTGCTCTCTTCAGCGCACCACTTCCGCTTTACCTTGCTGGATAACAGCTACCGCGTTACTGACAGTACTGCTTGAGCAGTGCCGTCTGCTCGGGCTGCAGGCGATAGCGATACACCGGCCGCCCGGTGGCACCGTAGTGAATGCTGGTGAACAGGATGTTGATTTGCGCCAGCCAGATCAGGTATTTGCGACAGGACACGCGCGAGATATTAACCGCGTTTGCCAGATCATCGGTGGAAAACTCCGTCTCCGGGTGCGCATCAATCCACTGACAAATCGTACGCAGCGTTTGCGGCGTTAACCCTTTCGGCAGTTTTTTACTGTCCGCCAGTTCCGGCGCACCGCCGTGGATCAATCTGTCGACGTCGGCCTGCTCATAGTACTGATGCGATCCCATCAGGCTGTGCTTTGCCTTCCAGCCGTTCAGCGCCTCTTCAAAACGCGGGAACTGGAACGGTTTAATCAGATAATCCACCACACCGTAATGGATGGAGGTCTGGATGGTGGCGGCATCGGCGGCGGAGGAGATCATAATGACATCGATCGGCCGGCCTGAGGCACGGATGACGGGAAGGAGATCCAGCCCGTTATCCTGCTGCATATAGACATCCAGCAGCACCAGATCGACAGGCTGGCTGGGGTCGTTAATGATGGCCCTGGCCTGGTTGAGCGTGGAGGCGACGCCGCAGCAGCTAAAGCCTTCAACACGGTTGACATACAGACGGTTGAGGTCGGCCACCATGGCGTCATCATCGACAATTAACACATTTATCACACGATATTCCTCTCGCTATCCCAGGGGATGTGAACAAAAAATTGGGTAAATACGCCAGGCTCAGACTCGACGGTAATGTCTCCGCCCAGGTTCTGGATCTGCTGACGAGCAAGGAACAGCCCAACGCCGCGATTTTCGCCTTTGGTTGAGAAGCCCTTTGTAAAAACAGCCTCGAGCTGAGCCGGATCAATACCGGGGCCATCGTCGCTGACTTCGCAACTGAGCCAGCCATTCTGATAATGTAGCAGCAGGCCAATTTCGCCTTCCTGCTGTCCTTCCATCGCGTCGAGCGCGTTTTCAATGAGGTTACCCAGCACGGTAATCAGCACCGCAACCTGCTCTTCGTTGGCGGTATCCGGTATCTGGCACTCATCGGCCAGCGTCAGGGCGATCCCTGCTTCCTTAGCCCGGTTGATTTTACCCAGCAGGAACCCGGCTATCACCGGAGATTTAACTTTGCTCTGAATGGTACCAATATCGGTCTGATAATTATGCGCCGTCTGGATAATGTACTCTTCAAGTTTGTCGTAGCGCTTCATATGCAGCAGCCCGAGGATCACGTGCAGTTTGTTCATAAACTCGTGCGTATGGGAGCGCAGGGCATCGACATAATTGACCATGCCATCGATACGCTGCATCAGCTGGCTGATTTCCGTTTTATCGCGAAAAGTGGTGATGGCACCAATAACCCGCTCCTGGCTTTTAACAGGCACCATGTTGCACAGCAAGAGTCGCCCGTTGCAGCTGATCTCCTGATCCTTGCGTGCAATGCCACTCTTCGAGACTTCCCGCAGGCTTGCCAGCAGGGGAGCACTGGCATTTTCGGTCTGTTTGCCGGAAGGCAGAAGCAATATTTCTCTGGCGGTGTGGTTAATCATCGTCACCCGCCCCTGAATATCCACGGCCAGAACCCCTTCGCGAAGCGACTGCAGCATAGCCTGCCGCTGTTCGAACAGCGCAGAGATCTCATACGGCTCAAGGCCGAACAGGATACGTTTGAGCACGCGAACCAGACCCCAGATGGCCAGCGAGCTCATCAATATACTGAATAATATGGTCCAGACGGCGTTAAGCCGCCCGCGGGCAATCTGATCTTCCACTTTTTTAAGGGAGATACCGACCACCACCACGCCGATCTGCTCGTGCTGGCTATCAAAGACGGGGGTGAAGACGCGAAGCGCTTCGGCGAGGGCACCCCGGTTAACGGCGACATGTTCCTTTCCTTCCAGCGCGGGCGTCAGGTCATCGCCGATAAAGTGCAGACCTAGCAGGGCTTCGTTCGGGTGCGAGTAACGAATACCGCGCATGTCGGTGACCACGGTGAAGAGCAGGTCGTTGCGCCTGGTGACCGCCTGGGCGATGGGCTGAATAATATCCGCCTGGGGAGCCTGCATCAGACCGCGTTGAATTTCGGGACTGTCGGCCAGCGTTCGTGCGATCCCAAGGGCCGTATCCTTAACATCATCGCGGGTGGCACGGGTGATTTGGACGGAATAGAGCGCAAATACCAACAGCAGCACAGAACCGATAATCGCGCACACCATTAACGTGACCAGGGTGTTCAGTTTCATGGGGCGCTTGCGCGTCAGGGGGAAGGGCTGCAAATCGCTCATCAAAACTCCGCGATGATTAAGAAAGGGGTAATTATCGCCGATGACGCGCGTTTCTTAAAGCCATGTAAAGGCATGGATTCGGTCCTCTTTTCGTGACCCTCCTCGCAGGTCACCTGTCTAAAACACTTTATAGTGTAGGGGTACTCATAATAAGGAGGTTGTTTATGAGCATTACGCTTACCGGTTCGGTCAAGGAAAGACGGCACGCCAGCACGATGAATATCGATAGATTGTCCACGCTGGACATGCTGAAAGTCATTCACCAGGATGATGCCCTCATCTCCGCTGCAATAACCCCATGTTTAACAACGATCGCCCGCGTGGTGGATAACGCCGCTGCGACCCTGAGTCACGGTGGTCGTCTGGTCATTGTTGGCGCCGGTCCGTCAGGCCGTGTCGCGCAGCAGGCAGCCGATGAGTATGCCCCGGGAAAAACGCCTGTGATCGCCATAACGGCGGGAGAGGAGGCGGGCAGCTATGAGCGCGGTGTCGCTGACCTGCAGGCCATCAAATTTGGTGAACAGGATATGATGCTGGCGGTCACCGTCAGCGGCAAAACACCGTGGGTCTGGGGCGCGATGCGCCATGCGTGGTCGTTGGGTTCCCCGGTCGCGGCTATTACGGATGACGCGCAAAGTGAAGCCGCGCAGCTGGCGAGCATGGTGATTGCCCCGGAGCTTGGCGCGGACGCGATCGCGGGTTATATCAATACCAAAGCCGGGATCGCACAAAAAATGATCCTGACCATGATAACCACCGGCCTGGCGGTTCGAACCGGACGCGTGTTCAGCAACCTGCGCGTGGATCTGGACGCCAGCAACACCAAATGGTCTGAACGACAAATTGCCATCGTCATGGAAGCGGGGGGATGCACCCGGTCAGCGGCGAAAGCCGCGCTGGAGAGCTGCAACCATAACTGCAAAACAGCGGTGCTGATGGTGCTGACAGGGCTGGATGCCTGGAAGGCGCATGAACTGCTGGCGCAGAACAACGGCTTTATTCGCCTGGCACTGCAGGAAGCTCCGTAACATTTCTCTGTTGAATAAAAAAAGCCCGCGATGCGGGCTTTTATCATAGTGGGAAGTTAGAACTGGTACGTCATACCTACGCCAACGATGTCATCTGTAGAGATGCCGTTTGCTTCGTAGAAGCTTTCGTCGTTGTCCAGCATGTTGATTTTGTAATCAACATAGGTGGAGAAGTTTTTGTTAAAGCTGTAGGTCATACCGACGTCGATATAGTTAACCAGATCCATGTCGCCATGCTGGCCCTGTGGGTTACCCGCATTGCCAGGATAAGTCATGTCCTTGCCTTTGGAGTAAACCCATGCCAGGGACGGACGCAGGCCGAAGTCGAACTGGTATTGTGCCACGGCTTCAAAGTTCTGCGTCTCATCCGCAATCCCGGTATCGCCATATGGCGTCATATTACGGGTTTGCGCATACATTATCGCCAGATAAACGCTGTTGGCATCATATTTCGCGCCAACGGTCCACACTTCCGCAGTCTTACCGCCGGCGAAACGTGCGCTGTCTTGTATACCCTTCGCTTCCTGCTCATTGGTACGGTCAGAAGAGGAGTAGGCCGCGCCTAAGGTCAGGCCAGACAGATCGCCGGAGAAATCATAGCTAGTGGACATACCGAAGCCATCACCGTTCTGGAAACGCACGTCGTTATGACCGTTCTTGGTCCCTTCCTGATCTTCTGTTGCGTCCTGACCTTCGTTTGCCCCCTGATACTGCAGCGCAAAATTCAGACCCTCAACCAGGCCGAAGAAATCGGCATTACGGTAGGTCGCCACACCGTTTGCACGGCCGACCATGAAGTTGTCGGTCCAGGTATAAGAATCGCCCCCAAATACGGGCAGCATATCGGTCCAGGCTTCAACATCATACACGACGCCGTAATTACGACCGTAATCGAACGAACCGTATTCGCCATATTTCAGGCCAGCGTACGCCAGACGGTTAAATGAAGTATCACCGGCACTTTCGGTATTATTGGCGTAACTTTTATATTCCCACTGGCCATAACCAATAACATCGTTGGTGATTTGTGTTTCGCCTTTGAAACCAATTTGTACATAGGTTTCATCGCCATCATCCCCAGGGTGGTCAGAGAAGGTATGACGCGCATCGATCTTACCGTACAGATCAACTTTATTGCCGTTTTTGTTATACATTTCAGCTGCATGTGCTGCGCCAGCCATTAATAGCGCGGGTACGAGAATTGCCAGAACTTTTCTTTTCATTATATATTCCCTTTAAAGATAATTAATATGAATATATGTAATCACTCTCTGTCATTACAGAATTGATACTATTCTACGCAATGTCATTTTGGTTCAAAAATAAATGTAATTAAAATCGTAGAAATATTGCAAAACATTTCTATTTGTCGCTTTATTTTTCTGGTGAATTAGAGTTTAGAATATATAGAAATAAATTATCATTAAGTATTTAGCGGCAGTATTATTTAATATCTCCAATTGATATTAAATATATTTCCTCGGGAATGCAGGGTACACGCGTCCCTGTCAGGACAAGCCGTGATAGCAGCGGGGAAAGTTGCTATTGTAGCCGTTTTAACAACAGGACGTGATGATGGAACTTACGCAGTGGCAGTCTCGCTTTGAGCGTTGGCTCGATAAAAACCACGCGACCCACGACGCTGCGCATGATATTTCGCACTTTCGTCGTGTCTGGATGACGGCGCAAAAAATCATGGCGAACCAGGCGGTCGATTCACTGGTGGTACTGACCGCCTGTTATTTCCATGACATTGTCAGCCTGCCGAAAAACCATCCCCAACGCAGCCAGTCATCACGTCTGGCGGCTAGCAAGACGCTCGACATTCTGCGTCGCGATTTTCCGGATTTCGCCTCTGAACGCTATGCAGCCGTGGAGCATGCCATTGAAGCGCACAGTTTTAGCGCCGGTATCGCGCCGCACAGTCTTGAAGCCAAAATTGTTCAGGATGCTGACCGGCTGGAAGCGCTTGGTGCTATTGGTCTTGCGCGCGTCTTTGCGGTATCGGGGGCGCTGGGCGTGGCGCTCTTTAACGCAGAAGACCCGTTTGCCGACGCGCGCACCCTTAATGATCGCGCCTTTGCCCTCGACCATTTTCAGACCAAGCTGCTGCGCTTGCCTGATACAATGCACACAGACGTGGGGCGCGAACTTGCGCAACACAACGCCGATTTTCTCATCCAGTTTATGGCGAAATTAAGTGCCGAATTACAGGGCGACTGCCTGGGGCTGGATACCCAGGTGCTGAGCCGCTTCCGTCGCAGTTTGAGCGAGTGAACTGTGGTAATCTGTTTCCAGTCTTTATTCTCCGGTTAAAAGAATGCAGGAAAATCGATCAGTGAGTGAGCCCGCGCCAGAGCAGGCTGAGAAATCAACGGCAACGGTGCAGGCTTTATTGCGCCAGCTGCTGGATATCTATGATGCTAAAACGCTGGCGAATCAGCTGGTGGCGCACGGTGAGAGCCACTGGAGCCCGGCAATCCTGAAGAGACTGCTGACCAGCGAGCGGGCAGGGCAGCGTCTGAGTGAGGGCGAGTTTCGTTATCTGCAAAACCTGCTTCCGCGTCCTTCAGCCGCGCACCCGAACTATGCCTTCCGTTTTATCGATCTGTTTGCCGGCATTGGCGGCATTCGACACGGGTTTGAGGCCATTGGCGGGCAGTGTGTGTTTACCAGCGAGTGGAACAAACATGCGGTCCGTACCTACAAAGCCAACTGGTACTGCGATCCCTATGAACACCGTTTCAACGCCGATATCCGTGATGTTACGCTGAGCCACAAAATCGGCGTGAGTGATGAAGAGGCGGCTGAGCACATTCGCCAGTCAATTCCGGCCCATGATGTCCTGCTGGCGGGCTTCCCGTGCCAGCCTTTCTCGCTGGCCGGCGTGTCGAAAAAGAATGCCCTCGGACGCGCCCACGGTTTTGCCTGCGATACGCAAGGCACGCTGTTCTTTGATGTTGTCCGCATTATCGATGCCCGTCGTCCGGCGATTTTCGTGCTGGAGAACGTCAAGAATCTCAAGAGCCATGACGGCGGGAAGACCTTCCGCATTATCATGCAAACGCTCGATGAGCTGGGGTATGACGTAGCGGACGCTCAGCATATGGGCGCGGATGACCCGAAAATCATCGACGGTAAACATTTCCTGCCGCAGCACCGCGAACGCATTGTGCTGGTTGGTTTTCGCCGCGACCTCAACCTGAAGGGGGATTTTACCCTGCGGGATATTCCCTCTTTATATCCTGCGCGTCGCCCAACCGTGGCCGACCTGCTGGAACCAGTCGTCGACGCGAAATTTATCCTCACCCCGGTGCTGTGGAAATACCTCTACCGCTATGCGAAAAAACACCAGGCCAAAGGCAACGGTTTTGGCTTCGGGATGGTTAATCCGAACGATCCGCACTGTGTGACGCGCACGTTGTCCGCTCGCTACTATAAAGATGGCGCAGAGATCCTGATCGACCGGGGCTGGGATAAAGCGCTGGGGGAGAAAGATTTTGACGATCCCGATAACCAGCGTCACCGTCCGCGCCGCTTAACGCCGCGTGAATGCGCTCGGCTGATGGGGTTTGAGACCCCGCAGGGTTATACCTTCCGCATTCCGGTGTCGGACACCCAGGCTTATCGGCAGTTTGGTAACTCGGTGGTCGTTCCCGCGTTTGCGGCGGTGGCAAAACTGCTGGCCTCCCGCATCAGACAGGCCGTGGCGTTACGTGAGAGTGAGGCCGTCAATGACGGATGTTCACAATAAGGCGACGCGCAGTAAAAACATGCGTGCCATCGGCACGCGTGATACCGCCATTGAAAAGCGGCTAGCCGGGCTGCTGACCGAGGCGGGGTTTGATTTCCGCGTGCAGGATGCCGCGCTTGCGGGCCGTCCGGATTTCGTTATCGATGCGTATCAATGCATCATCTTTACCCACGGCTGTTTCTGGCATCACCACGACTGCTACCTGTTTAAGGTTCCCGCGACGCGTACGGATTTCTGGCTGGAGAAGATTGGCAAGAACGTCGCGCGGGACAACCGTGACCTTAGCACGCTTCTCGCGCAGGGCTGGCGGGTGTTGATTGTCTGGGAGTGCGCGCTGCGCGGCAGATTAAGACGTACCGATGCCGACCTGACAGAACGGCTGGAAGAGTGGATCTGCGGCGGCGGGCAGGCCGCGCAGATCGACACCCAGGGTATTCACCCGCTTACGGTTTCTCCACCTCACACGGCGTAACAACCGGCTTCGCAGGAAGCAGATATTTCCCCAGCGTTACCAGCACAACGGCAAAGACAATCACGCCCAGCGCCAGCCATTCCACCGGAGATAACGTTTCGCCCGCAAAGCTGGTGCCCAGCAGTACGGCAACCACCGGGTTCACGTAAGCGTAGCTGGTCGCGATCGCCGGCGAGACATTGCGGATCAAGAACATATAGGCGTTAATGGCGATGACAGAGCCAAATAGAGCCAGGTAACCCACGGCCAGGAAGCCCGAAAGGTCCGGCATGGCTGTCAGTTTTTCGCCCGTCAGCGTTGAGGCAATCAGCAGCACAATTCCCGCCGCGAGCATCTCAATCGCGCCTGCCATCATGCCGGTCGGTAGCTCAATTCGTGAACCGTATACCGACCCAAATGCCCAGCTCATCGAGCCGATCAGGATAATCACTGCACCCCAAGGATTTCCGCTCAGGTTACCGCCGCTGTTGAGCAGGATGATCCCGGCAAGCCCGATCCCAATCCCTACCCATTCGAGCTTGCGGGTGCGGATGCCGAAAAGACGGCTAAAGCACAGCGTAAACAGCGGGACGGTCGCGACCACGACGGCGGCAATTCCGGACGGCACGTTCTGGTGCTCGGCGACCGTCACAAACCCATTCCCTATTGCCAGCAGCAGCAGGCCAATCAGGGCGGCATTGAGCATCGGGCGAAGCGGAGGCAGCTTATGGCCCCGTAACAGCAGGAAGGCCATCAGTAACACGCCCGCCGAGAGAAAGCGTACGCCCGCCATCATGAGCGGCGGCCAGCTCTCCACGCCGATACGAATGACAAAGTAGGTGGAACCCCAGATGATATACAGCGAAAAAAGTGCCCCAATGAGCGGTAGCAGTTGCCGGAAACGCATAATCCCTCGCGACAAAATGAAAAGGTCGCTGACAGTAAACGCCAAAACTATCGGGCTGGCGAGCGCTTTAATTGTGTAGATGATGTGAATTTTTTGTTGACGCGAGGTGCCTGTTTCCGGGTTTACACTTTTGCTCCATACTATTCACTTAATTACCAAAAAAAGAAGGAATGAGATTTTGGCAGGAAGTAGCTTATTAACATTACTGGATGATATTGCCACCTTACTGGATGACATTTCGGTGATGGGGAAACTGGCGGCGAAGAAAACCGCCGGGGTTCTGGGAGACGATTTATCGCTCAACGCCCAGCAGGTGAGCGGCGTTCGGGCCAACCGTGAATTACCGGTGGTATGGGGCGTAGCGAAGGGTTCATTCCTGAATAAGGTGATCCTGGTGCCGCTTGCGCTGCTGATCAGCGCGTTTATCCCATGGGCGATCACGCCGTTGCTGATGATTGGCGGCGCATTTTTATGCTTCGAAGGCGCTGAGAAGATCCTGCACTCGTTCGCCGCACGTAAGAACAGCGACACGCCGGAAATGCGCCAGCAGCGTCTTGAGGCGCTGGCCGCGCAGGATCCTAAAACCTTCGAGCGTGATAAGGTGAAAGGTGCCATTCGTACCGACTTTATTCTGTCGGCGGAGATCGTGGCCATTACGTTAGGTATTGTCTCTGAAGCACCGCTTCTGAACCAGGTCCTGATCCTCTCAGGGATCGCCATTCTGGTCACGGTGGGGGTGTACGGGCTGGTGGGGCTTATCGTTAAGCTGGATGATATCGGCTACTGGCTGGAAGAAAAATCGAGCGCTATCGCCAAAGGTATCGGCAAAAGCCTGCTGGTGACCGCGCCCTGGCTGATGAAGAGCCTGTCAGTGGTTGGCACGCTGGCGATGTTCCTTGTCGGAGGCGGTATTGTGGTTCACGGTATCGCGCCGCTGCACCATGCTATTGAACATTTCGCCTCGGCGCAGGGCAGCATAGTGGCGGCAATTCTGCCCACGCTGCTTAATCTTGTGCTGGGCTTTATCATTGGCATTATCGTGGTTGGGGCCGTAAAACTGGTCGAAAAAATCCGCGGAACGTCGCACTAATTGTTACCTGTTGCGGGGTGCAAAAAGATCATTCCTCGTCTAAATTGAAAACGTTTCACCCTGATACAGGAGGCAGGTATGGTCTTTTTGGTCAGTGATGAAGTTAAGCCTAAGAAGGGCGGCCCACGTATGATTGTCACCGGGTATTCCAGCGGTATGGTGGAATGCCGGTGGCACGACGGTTATAGCATCAAGCGGGAAGCGTTCCGTGAAGATGAGCTTCAACCGGGAGACGGGCAGCGCAAGCGAGACAAGGCTTAATGACATAACGCCCGGCTTTGCCGGGCGTTTTTACCTTCCGTATCCGGCGTCGGGCAGTAATCAGGGAGTGTGTGTGCAGCGCGAGACCTTTGTTGTAAGACGATCTTTTCTGCAATGGCTGCATATGCGTAGCAATCCGGGGTTGATTGTTAATCTCTGTTTTCTCATCGTACTGATATTTTCCACGCTCCTGACCTGGCGAGAGGTGGTGGTACTAGAAGATGCGTATATCTCCAGCCAGCGTAATCATCTGGAAACGGTAGCCACTTCGCTGGACCGGCAGTTACAGTACAGCGTGGATAAAATGCTTTTTTTCCGCAAAAGCATGCGTGATGCCATCCAGACGCCGCTGGCCTTTGATGTCCTGTATGAAGCGATTTCACGCTTTAACGCCTTTCGCACGCGCCCCAGCTGGCAGCTCGCCGTTGATAAAAAACGCACTCTCCCTATTAACGGCGTGTCGGATGCGTTCGTCGAAAAAACCACGCTGTTGAATCGTGACCCTGAACGTATCAGCAATGAAATTTCTGCCGCCCTCGAAGTGGGGTATTTACTCCGACTGGCGTCCTCGGTGGGGCAAAGTGAAGAGCGGGTTATCTATGCGTCACGCGCCGGGTTTTACCTCGCGACGGACACGCCTGAACAGACGAGTGATATTAGCCAGCGCTATTACTATCTGGTTACCCAGCCGTGGTTTACCCAGCAGTCTGAACGTAACAATCGCGCTCGCGCGGTGCGCTGGTTTATCTCCAGCCCGTCACCCTGGACCGGTGGTGAACGGATGATCACGGCCAGCGTGCCGATCTATTTTGACCATTACTGGTATGGCGTTGTGGCGATGGATTTCTCATTGAAGACCATGAAACATCTGCTGGAAGAGGCAACGCAAGAGCGTACAGAGGGGGAATATCAGCTGTACGACACCCGGCTGAATATGATTGCCACGTCAGAAGAGGCCGGGAGCCTGGTGAACCGGTTTGACGAACGCGAAACGGCGCAGATAGCACACGCAATCGAGAACGATACCGGCGGGGGGATCCGCCTCGGAAGCCGCTTTATCAGCTGGGAGCGGCTCGATCACTTCGATGGTGTGATTTTACGCGTTCATACCCTGCATGAAGGCGTGAAGGGGGACTTCGGCAGTATCAGTATCGTGCTGGCGCTGCTCTGGGCACTCTTCACCGCCATGCTTCTTATCTCGTGGCTGGTTATCCGTCGGATGGTCAGCAATATGTACACGCTTCAGCACTCTTTGCAGTGGCAGGCCTGGCACGATCCGCTCACCCGCCTGAATAACCGTGGTGCCCTGTTTGAGCGTGCCAAAATGCTGTCGGAGAAATGTCGGCAGCAGTCGCTGCCGTTCTCTGTGATTCAAATCGATCTCGACCATTTTAAAAGCATTAACGATCGCTTTGGCCATCAGGCCGGGGACAAAGTGCTTTCCCATGCCGCGGGCCTGATTGGCAGCGCACTGCGCAAGAATGATGTTGCCGGACGCGTGGGTGGGGAAGAGTTCTGCGTGGTACTGCCCGGCAGCGGGCTTGAAGAGGCGAGGGGGATTGCGGAACGCATTCGCTCACGCATCAACAGTAAAGAGATCCTGGTGAAAAAGAGCACCACCGTGCGTATCAGTGCTTCACTGGGGGTAAGTAGCGCCCAGGAAAAGGACAATTACGATTTCGAACAGCTGCAGTCAGTGGCGGATGCCCGGTTGTATCAGGCCAAGCAGTGCGGGCGCAACCGGGTGTTCTGGCACGATCAGGATAAGAAGTGATCCAGCCCTTCCTGCCAGCCCGCGGGTCCGGGCTGTTGCGTGTGGTACACCCGGGCGGGGTTATCGTCACGTAACGTGATGCCCTGCCGGTTAATGCCCTTGATCACCACGGCGTAGTCCACGCTGTCCAGCAGCGGGGCATCATTTGGACCATCGCCGAGCCCCAGGGTGACCGGCACAATGCCTTCCCGCGCACGGTACTGCTCAATCAGCCAGTCAACCGCAACGTCTTTACCGCAGCGAGCATCCAGAACATGCCAGAAGCGGGCTCCCTGCAGGCATTTCAGGCCACACTGCGCCAGCGCCTCGTCAAATTGCGCCATTTTTTCATCGCTGTCGCGCCAGATGAGCGTAACGGAGGCTTCGTGTCGGCGCGCGAGGGTCGAACGATAGCGCGTCAGCCCCGTCCACTCGCTGATAACCCGTTCGTCGACGTCATCAAAGGTGGTGAATTTAAAGCCCCGCTGCTGGCGAATCTGGTCGATCAGCGGGCGAATGTCGCGGTGCGTCATCCCCCTGATGTGGCGTTGACCTGTCTCCCAGCGCACGTCGGGCTGAATCACCGCGCCATTCTCAGCTATGAAGGGTAACCCCTCCAGACCCAGATCCTGCTGGATATCCAGCATTTCTGCCGCGGTCTTGCTGCTGCAGAGAATAACCGGCACCTGGTTATCCTGGAGGGTGTCCAGCCAGGGCATGGCCGGTTGCCACTCGTACGTATGAATATCGAGCAACGAGCCGTCGAGATCGGAAAAGATCAGCAGGCTATCCTGCAGTGAAGGCATAACGACTCCTGATAACTGGCAAACTGCCACCTAAGAATATTCCTAAAAAAATTCCTAATGCTTAAGTGAGGCAAAAGGGTATCTCTCCTGCCAAACCCGCATGCGGCGCATGTTGTCCCTCATAACTAAATTTATTATGTACCAAATATTATATTCGCCATGAGAATATATGCTTGTCATACAAAATGGTTGAGGATAGTGTTTTGTGTACATCAGATTTCCTGGTGTAACGAATTTTCAAGTGCTTCTTGCATAAGCAAGTTTTGATCCCGGCCATCCCCATGACCGGGATTTTTTTCGTCCTAACGATTTGCTTCAGACACGCTAAAATCGTGTATATCAAGCTCGAAGGCCTCCGCCAGTTCACGGTAGGTGTGATAATCCCTTCCGTTCACAATGACCCTGTCTGAATTGTCGTCTGAACGACGGACTTCTGACTCACTGATCTCATTGATGGCGGCCAGCAGGGCATCGACATCCACCTCAACCTCGCGTTTGATGGTGTCGCTGTACTCTTTGTCGGTCTTCATTACGGGGTACCTCATTTTGCCGTCTCCAACCGTAAGTATAGACTGCGCACAAAAACGCCATTCACACCGGGCAGCGATGCCAGTTAAGGCGTTTTGTTCTACACTGGCTCAAAACCAGAGGAGGAACGTATGAAGGTCAACGATCGGGTAACCGTTAAAACGGACGGTGGGCCACGCCGCCCGGGTGTGGTACTGGCAATTGAAGAGTTTAGTGAAGGCACGATGTACCTGGTATCACTTGAAGACTACCCGCTCGGCATCTGGTTTTTTAACGAACTGGGACACCCGGATGGCATCTTTGTAGAGAAAGCGCAATAGCATGGCGTCGGGTGGCGACTGGCGCGCCCGACACTGTCCACAGAAGCAAAAATCTCTGGCCAGGCCAGAGATCAAAGGTAGGGTGCAAAGGGTTTTTTTAGCGACTAACGCATGTTGACGAAAATCCCGTTCGTCACATTATCGGTGAGGCGTACCACGTGATAGATCACTTGCTTATTATGCGTTTTAATTTTCCTTTTAATATTTCCTTTATGTGACGAAACGGTTTTGGCTTTAATATTCATCTGGTCTGAGATCTGAATAGTCCCTTGCCCTGCCATCCACATTCGCAGCATGCTTGATTCAGTCCTGCTTAATGATAGGGTGGGTAAGTTAACCGCTCCTACATTTTTAACTTCTTTATTCAAATAATCACCCAGAATGTCATCCAGCGACTCTGGTTTAATCGATTTAGAACTGATCAATAAATTTTTACGAACCAACAAATACTCATCGAAATGGATATTCGCGATCGCCATAAAAACAATAAACAGGGTTTTTGGATGCTGATTAATGATTTGCTTAATGTGCTGACTGTTGGCTGGATCGTGAATGAAACAGTCCTCATTAATAAACACCACGCCTGGTTTAAGTTCGTCACAAGCGGCTGCGAGTTCGTCAACGGTGTGTGCATCGTTGATGTCTCTCTTTCTTACCCCTCTGCTTGCCAGGTACCCGGTTAACCCTAGCCGGGTGTAGCTGCATAAATCCATAATGATCGTTGACATGGCATACCCTCACTCAATGCGTAACGATAATTCACCATCTGCCTGAGAGCTCATAACAGCCATACGGGATGGAAAAAATTAATAAACCTGTGAGCATGACAAAGACTTTCAGGCGGACTCACTATCCCGTAAAGTTACGTATAATTTGCCAGGAATCTTCTTAAAGTAAAGTAAATATTAAGTATTGTGAGGTGGTTAGAAACAATTAAACCGCGTCAGATATATCCTGGAAGATGTTTTTCACGTTTTATTTTAGGAATATCCTCAGAAAGACAATATCAACTGTGAGGGCTATTATTTACGCGGTAGCTCACTGACAATATCTGCTAACAGATTGAATATCTCGCCGAATAAGTGCTCACAGAAGGGGGCGATAAGGGGCATCAGTAATGACATTAATAAAATACCGACCGTCAGCGTCAGCGGAAAACCAATGACGAACACCGAGAGCTGCGGTGCCATTCGGTTGAGTAAGCCTAAGGCGAGGTTCACGGTCAGCAGCAGGGTGATGATCGGCAGCGCCAGCATCAGGCCGTTCAGGAAAACAAGCCCGGCCGCACGCGTAAGCGCCAGAAACGCGTTGCTGTTCACCGGGTTTTCCCCAATCGGCAGCGTATGGAAAGTATCCACCAGCATGGAGATGAGCCACAGATGGCCGTTAAACGACAGGAACAGCAACATGGCGAGCAGATCGATAATGCGCGCCAGCACCGGCATGTTGAGGTGGCTACCGGGATCCACAAACGTGGCGAATGATAAACCCATTTGCAGGCCAATCAGTTCGCCGGCGGTCCGCACGGCCGCGAAGGCAAGCTGCATGGTAAAGCCTACGGCCACGCCAATCATCACCTGTTGCAGTGCAACCCACACCGCTTTCGCCGAGACGATCGGAATATCCACGGGCGGGAGAGAAGGGGCGACGATAATGGTGATGATGATGCCCAGCCCCACTTTGACGCGCTTGGGTATCGTTTTCTCACTGAGAATGGGGGCCGTTGTAATCAGCGCCAGGATACGTAGCATCGGCCAGAAATAGACGCCAAGCCATTGAACCCACTGGTCACTGGTGAAGTGCAGCATCGTCGGGTCAGCCGATGATGTACGGCAGATTGGTAAACAGGTTGCGCATATAGTCCAGCAACAGGTTCAGCATCCACGGCCCGGCAACGATAATCGCCACGAACACGGCGATGATTTTTGGGATAAATGACAGCGTCATTTCGTTAATCTGCGTGGCGGCCTGCAGGATACTGATAATCAGACCGGTCACCAGCGCGACAAGCAGTAACGGCGCGGCAACGGCTATCGCGATTTTCATCGCTTCCGTGCCCATCATCATGACCGATTCTGGCGTCATTACGGCTCCTTAACTGTAGAAACTCTGCGCCAGCGAACTGACCAGCAGTTGCCAGCCATCGACCAGGACAAAGAGCATGATCTTAAAGGGCAGGGCAATGGTGGCCGGGGGCACCATCATCATCCCGAGCGCCATCAGAACGCTGGCGATCACCAGATCGATAATCAGGAACGGAATAAAGATGGTAAAGCCAATCTGAAAGGCCGTTTTCAGCTCACTGGTGACATACGCAGGCAGCAGAATACGCATCGGAACGGCTTCCGGTCCCTGAAGCTCGCCGGTATTGGACAGGCGGGCGAAGAGTGCCAGGTCTGCTTCCCGGGTCTGGCGGAGCATAAACTCCCGCAGCGGCTGAGCCCCTTTATCGAGCGCTTCCTGCATGGAGATTTTATCTTCGCTAAACGGCTGGTATGCGTCGGTATAAATCTTGTCGATAACCGGCGACATAATGAAAAAGGTTAAAAACAGCGCCAGACCCAGCAGTACCTGGTTAGGCGGCGCGGACGGGGTGCCCAGCGCATTGCGCAGCAGACCAAAGACGATGATGATTCGGGTGAAGCTGGTCATCATCAGCAGGATCGCCGGAATAAACGTCAGCGAGGTGATGAAAACCAGCGTCTGCACCGGCAGCGACCAGCTTTGCCCACCGCCTGCAAGAGGGGTTGAGACCAGACCGGGCAGTTGTGCGTAAACCGCAGGGGCAAACAGGCCGACGCCCGCAAGCGTAAGGGATAACAAACGGCGCATCAGGATCTCCCGGAACGCTTAAGCAAACTCTTCATGACGGACTGAAAATCCGCAGGGACTTCTGCGCGCTCGTCACCCGTTGCCGGGGCTGGCGGCAGTTTATGCAAGACGTTGATGCTGGAGGCAGTCACGCCCAGAACCAGCCGTGCATCTTCCACATCGACAACGACCACGCGCTCGCGTGGCCCCAGTGTCGTGCTGGCGCTGACCTTCAGACCGCGGGTACCGGCGGTTTTACCCGCCAGGCCGAAGCGCTTCGCCAGCCATGCGGCGATAAGAATAAAGGCAATAATACCGAGCAACGCGCCACTCACCTGGAGCAGCGGAGAGCCGGGAACGGCAGAGGGCTGTGATATTGTTGCCTGGGTTTTCATGCTTAACGGCTCAGACGACGCATACGTTCAGATGGCGTAATAATGTCGGTGATGCGCACGCCGTATTTATCGGCAACCACCACGACTTCACCCTGGGCAATGAGATAACCGTTGATCAGAATATCCAGCGGTTCGCCGGCGAGACCGTCAAGGGCCACCACGGAACCCTGCGTCAGACGCAGCAGCTCTTTAATGGTCATGCGGGTGCGGCCCAGCTCCACGGTCAGCTTAACCGGGATATCCATAATCAGATCTATATCCTGCAGCGTACCGCTGACATCGCCGCCGCCGAGCTGCTGGAACACAGCATCCGCTGCACTTTTGGCCGGAGTCGTTTTTTGCTCGTTTAACGCGTCAGCCCACAGATCGTCCAGTGCTCCGCTGTTTTCATCGGACGGATTGTTCATGTCACTCATTTGGGCTGTTCCTCATTCAGCGAATTCAATATCGGGTTGATCAAGTGCTCAACGCGTAACGCATACTGACCGTTAATTGTGCCGTACTGACTTGTCAGCACGGGGACACCATCCACATGGGCAATAATGCGGTCGGGTTTTTCTATCGGCAAAACATCGCCGGGTTGTAATTTCAGGATCTGGGATAAGCGCAGCGGGATATCCGCGAAGCTCGCCACCAGCTCAAGCTGAGAATGCTGAACCTGGCGCACCAGGTTTTCACGCCAGTTCTGATCTTCGTTGCGTGAGTTCTCCAGCGGCGGGTTGACCAGCAGTTCACGCAGCGGTTCGATCATGCTGAACGGCAGGCAGATGTTGAACTCACCGGTCAGGTTACCGATCTCCACATGGAACGGGGTATTCACGACGATATCGTTCGGGGAGGTGGTGATATTGGTAAATTTCACCTGCATCTCAGAACGTACGTACTCCACTTCCAGTGGGTTAATCGCTTTCCACGCGTCGCTGTAAGATTCCAGTGCCAGCTTCAGCATGCGGTTGATGACGCGCTGCTCGGTGTGGGTAAATTCACGCCCTTCCACTTTGGTCGGGAAACGCCCGTCGCCACCAAACAGGTTATCCACCGCAATGAACACCAGGCTTGGCGAAAACACCACCAGACCTGTGCCGCGCAGCGGTTTCAGGTGGATCAGGTTAAGGTTCGTTGGCACCGGCAGGTTGCGGGCAAACTCATGATACGGCTGGATGCGGATCGCACCGACTGTGATATCCGGGCTACGACGCAGCAGGTTAAACAGCCCCATACGGAACTGACGTGCAAAACGTTCGTTAATGATCTCCAGCGCCTGCAGACGTTCACGTACTACGCGGCGCTGGGTATTGGGATCATAGGGACGAATATCGCTATCGCCGCCAATACCCGGTTGCGGATCATCGTTCTTATCGCTGTCGCCGTTAAGAAGCGCGTCGATTTCTGCCTGAGAAAGAATACTGTCGCCCATGTCGTTACCGCAGTATGAAGGCTGTATACAGAACGTCAGTGACTTCCTGCTTGGGTTGACCGTTTACCAGCGGGGTCGCCAGCGTCTGTTTAATGGCGTCGACCAGCTTTTGCTTACCGTCATCGGTAGCAAGCGTTGAGGCGTCCTGACGAGAGAACAGCAGCAGCAGACGGCTACGCACTTCAGGAAGATAATCATTCAGGCGCGCACGCGTGGCTTCATCTTTCAGGCGTAACGTGATACCCACATACAGCACACGATCCGCATCACCCAGATTCACGGTGAAGGTATCCAGTGGGAAGAATACCGGTGCCGGCGGAGGAGGCGGTTCGGCTTTGGCCGCAGCGGTAGAAGGTTCCTGCTGCATACGCCAGTAACTATAGCCCGCGGTAGCGCAGGCGGCGAGCGTGATTAACACCAGCAGCGGGATCCAGATGGAACGCTTGCTTTTTTTGGTGATCGCGGAGTCAGTCATCTGATACGAGCTTCCTGTTTCGGTACAGCTTAATAAGGTGATTATCCCGTGTCCTGCTGTCGTCAAAGCGTGGAAAAGACGGGGATAATCACGCTACCTCTGGCGTTTAGGCAAAGATGTCTACGGCACTGTTGCCACGCGCCGCGGATTGCAGGGCGGCAGGGGCAGGCAGTAACTCATCGCTCTCATCATTAAAACCGCTGGTATTACCGGAACGTGAAGCCTGTTGCTGCTGTTGAGAGGAGGACTGCTGCTGTCCGGCAAAGCTCTCGCTGCTGACACTGCTTTGCGCGAGCTGAATGCCACTCTCAGCAAGCGACGTGCGCAGGACCGGCAGTGCAGCTTCCAGGGCCGCACGCACGTGGCTGTGCGCCGACACCATTTGCAGTTGTGCCTGGTTATCATCCAGTTTCAGGGTAATCTGAACCTGGCCCAGATCTTCCGGGTGCAGACGCAACTCTGCGGTCTGCTGGCCCTGTTTCGTGAACAACGTAATGTGCTGACTCAGGGATTGCTGCCACTCCTGGGTTCCCAGCGGCTGGCTCAATATCGGTGCCGTGGCAACGGTTGCGGCAGCGTGGCTGGTGACGTTGCTGGAAATGACGGGCGCAAGCGTTGCGCTCGGGGCTGTTGAAGAGGGTGAACTGGCGAGATCCTGCTTCTCAGCGGCGGCGGCCACGATCGGGGTCGCCGGTGCGTTGACTGGTTGAGACGGATCGGCGTTTTGCGCCTGCGCCTGATAAGTCGACGCTTGTTGCGCTTTTTCATGGCCCGCCAGCAGGGTGCTCATGGACTGTTGACCTGCACCATTTTGCGAAAGCGCGGCAGCGTTCAGCGTTGATTTCGCCGTCACGCCAATACCTGTCGCGCCAGAGGCCACCGGCGTTGCCGTCTGCTGGTGGGGCAGCATCGCCATCAGCGCGCTCAACCCTGCCAGCTCTTCTTCGCTCAGCTCGCTTTTGCTGTCATCCTGCGTTTTCACCGCGCTCAGGGTCTTCAGGGCATCACCTTTTGAAACCGGCACCAGCCCGGAAACGAGGGTTTCCAGTGGGGTGGCTGCTGTCGGTTCATCGCCTGTCAGGGCTGGCTGACGCGAGAGCAGGTTGGCTATTTTGTCCTGCAGGGTGTTCTCTCCCCCGGCTTCCTGAGCAACTTTTGACAGCTTACTGCCGGCTGCTTTCAGGTCAGCCAGCGTCAGCGGCGCATCGTTGCCCTGGCCTGTTGCGTCAGTCAGGGCGCCTGCCAGCAGAGAAAGAAAGTCTTGTGCACCGTCGGTGCCTTTCCCTGTTTGCATGCCGCCCGACAGGTCGCTGTCGGTCATCAGCAGTTGTTGCAATGTGATCATTCCGGTTTCCTCATTGATGCGCGCTGGGCAAACTCATCCATTTTCTTCTGATCCAGACGGTTTTCCGCCAGGGTCGTTGCCGCGATCTGTCGGTCCTGTAAGGTCTGCCAGGCCTGCAGTCGCTGCTTTTTCTCGCGCCAGAAATTCAGCGCGGTGTCGACTTTCTGGGTCCACTGGTTAAGCTGCTGGCGATGCTGTTCAATCGCCTTTTCCAGTGTCTGAATAAACTGCTGATAGTTAATCCAGCGCTGGCTTCCAATGCCCTGTGTCATATCGGTATTGAGGTTGGTGCGATATTCATGCTGATAGTCGATTAACATCTTCAACTGCTCTTCAGCCTGCTGGCACCCGCGTCGCATTGCGCCAAGCTGCAATGCGGCATCATCAACTTCTTTCTCAGCCAGATCTTTCAGCGTTGATAACGCGCTGTTTTGCGCCATGACCTTCGCCCTCCACCTGTGTTACACCTGCGGGAAAATCAGCTCCAGTGCCTGGAGTGAGTCTTCCCAGTCGGCGCGTTCAAAAATACCTTGTTGCAAAAACGCCTCCAGCTGCGGCCACAGACTAATCGCTTTGTCGAGCATCGGGTCGCTGCCTTTGGCATACGCCCCCACGCTCACCAGATCGCGGTTGCGCTGGAAGCTGGAGAGGAGTTGTTTGAAGTTACGCACGCGGGCGTAGTGCTTCTCTGTTATCAATGCCGTCATTGCACGGCTGATTGATGCTTCGATATCAATTGCCGGGTAGTGGCCGGCTTCGGCCAGACGGCGCGATAACACAATATGACCGTCGAGGATCGCACGCGCGGAGTCGGCAATCGGGTCCTGCTGGTCATCGCCTTCGGTCAGAACCGTATAAAAAGCGGTGATTGAGCCGCCGCCGCTGATGCCGTTTCCTGCACGTTCGACCAGCGCCGGGAGCTTGGCAAAGACCGAAGGCGGATAACCTTTGGTCGCCGGAGGTTCTCCGATGGCGAGAGCGATTTCACGCTGCGCCATCGCATAGCGGGTCAGGGAGTCCATAATCAGCAGCACGTGCTGGCCGCGGTCACGGAAATCTTCCGCGATACGGGTGGCATACGCAGCACCCTGCATACGCAGTAACGGTGAGACATCCGCCGGTGCGGCGATGACCACCGAGCGGGCACGGCCTTCTGCACCGAGAATGTTTTCAATAAAGTCTTTTACTTCGCGACCACGTTCACCGATCAGACCCACGACGATGACATCGGCCTGGGTGTAACGTGCCATCATGCCAAGCAGGACGGATTTACCCACCCCTGAGCCGGCAAACAGGCCCATACGCTGCCCGCGGCCTACGGTCAGCAGGGCGTTAATCGGGCGCACGCCGGTGTCGAGGACATGTTCGATGGCGGTACGCTGAAGGGGGTTAAACGGCTGGGTGATCAGCGCGCCGGTTTCGGTGGTGTCCGGCGAGGGCAGACCGTCCAGCGGTTTACCGCTTCCGTCCAGTACGCGGCCAAGCAGGGCAGGGCCAAGCGGGAGCTGTTTCCCGCTTTGCAGTCCATCGCCGCTGATGTTTTTCGCATACACGCGCGCCCCGGGCAGAATGCCTTCAACTTCTTCAAGGGGCATCAGGAACAGGCGCTGGCCGTTAAAGCCGACGACTTCGCTCTCAACTTCACGCGTCTCTTGTCCATCCTGACGCTCAATCACGCAGGTGGCTCCCAGCGGAAGCTGCAGGCCAGTGGCTTCCAGCACCAGGCCGGTGGCCCGCGTGAGTCGTCCGTAACGGCGAACGGACGGCAGCTGCGTCATCTTCGCTTCAAAATTATCGAGCGTGTTGAGCCAGCGGGTGAGGCGTGCAGTCATCAGACGACTCCCGGTGCTGCCAGGCGGCACAGTTCCTGCCAGCGGGTCGCAACGCTGGCATCCAGGTCACCTTCATCGGCAGAGACCTTGCAGCCTCCGTGATGCAAGGACGGGTCGCCGCGCAGACGCCAGCCGTGCAGGCTCAGCGTCGCGCCCAGACTCTCTTCCACGCGCTGGAGGTCGTCCGGATGCACGCGCAGCTGCGGTTTCCCACTGAACAGCGGCTCCTGCTGAAGCAGACCCTGAATTTGTTTAATCAGCGCGGTGTTGTCCACCGCCGGCGCGTGGCCGATCACCTGACGGGCGGCTTCCAGCGCCATCTGCATCAACCTTGAGGCAATGACGCTGTCTAGCGCATCCAGCGTGTGCTGAAACTCGCTGACCAGCTGCTGCATACGGGCGTGAAGCGGAGCCTGTTGCTGGCGCGCCTGTTCAATGCCGTGTTCTAACCCTTTGGCCAGACCTTCCTGATACCCCTGATCGTGGCCTTTCTGGCGTCCTTCGTTCAGGCCAGCCGTGTAGCCCTGCTCATGGGCCTGCATCTGCAACTGGGCCAGCATCTGCGCGCGCTGCTCTTCTTCGCTCAGCTCAGGCTGCTCGACGTCCGGGTCGCCCTCTTCGGGCGACAGCACGGCGGGTGTAAACTCTGACAGGGGAGGCGCCAGATCGTCGGGCGTCCAGCGCTTCCACGGCAGTTCATTAGACATAGGTGTCGTCTCCGCTGCCAATCACCATCTCGCCGGTTTCCGCCAGACGACGAACGATAAGCAGGATGGCTTTCTGTTCGTTTTCCACCTGAGACAGACGGACCGGGCCACGGTTGGCAAGGTCGTCGCGCAGGATATCTGCCGCACGCTGAGACATGTTGCGCAGGAACTTCTCGCGCAGCGGCTGCTCGGCACCTTTGAGGGCGATAAGCAGCGACTCGGAGTCCACTTCCTGGAGGAGGCGCTGGATGCTGCGATCGTCCACTTCGACCAGGTTTTCGAACAGGAACATCTCGTCGATAATTTTCTGTGCCAGCTCGCCGTCGAATTCGCGAACGGCGGTAATGACCGCTTCTTCCTGCTGCGTTTTCATCAGGTTGATGATCTCTGCCGCCGTTCTCACGCCGCCCATTTTGCTGCGCTTGAGGTTCTGGCCATCGAGCAGGTTGTTCAGCACTTCGGTCAGCTCCGCCAGCGCGGCTGGCTGGACACCACCGAAGGTCGCGATACGCAGCATCACATCGTGACGCAGGCGCTCTTCGAACAACGCCAGAATATCGGCCGCCTGGCCACGTTTGAGGTGGACAAGAATGGTGGCGATAATCTGCGGGTGCTCGTCGCGGATAAGGTCGGCGGCACTCTGCGGCTCCATAAAGTTGAGCGTCTCGATACCGCTGGCGGTATCGCGCGTTTCCAGAATGTCTTCCAGCAGGCTGGCAGCACGCTCTTCGCCCAGCGCCTTGACCAGCACGGAGCGCAGATAGTCGTTGGCGTTGACGTTGAGCGCGGCAAACTGTTCGGCTTCCTGCTCAAATTCAGACAGCACTTCCGTCAGCTGTTTGTTAGAGATCTGGCGTACGTTTGCCATTGCCGCACTGAGAATCTGTACTTCGCGTTGCGAGAGGTGTTTGAACACCTCGGCCGCACGGTCTTCGCCAATGGTCATCAGCAGGATGACGCTTTTATCGGTGCCTGAAAGCGTGTTACTCATGTTCGTTACCCATCCACTGGCGGATGACCAGCGCCACGACGCGCGGATCGTTATCTGACATTTCGCGAATGCGCTGGCTCATGACCTCGGCGCCCATACGCTGGTTAGCACGGCGTTGCTGCATCTGTTCGTCTTTGCTGAGGCGAACTTCAACCGCATCTTCCACTTCCTGACGGGTACTGACCTGTTCGCGCGCCGCTTTTTCAGCTTCAGCACGACGCTGGAGCTGAGGACGAATGCCCTTACGCCACAGCAGCCACGCGACAATCAGAACCAGCAGCCAGCGACCTGCGGACAGCAGCTGATCGATAAACGCCTGCTGTTGCCAGAACGGCAGTTCACCACCTGACTCTTCAACCGAATTGAACGGTGAGTTCACCACGTTGAGCGTGTCGCCGCGCTTCTCGGAGTAACCCATCGCTTCACGGGTCAGGTCTTCAATCTGTTTCATCTGCTCGGCGGTCAACGGCAACGGCTTGCCATCCGCCAGTGTCTTGTAGTTCACCACCACCGCAACCGACAGACGCTGTACATCGCCCACGTTCAGTTTGGTGTGGCGGATAGTACGGTCCACTTCGTAGTTGGTGGTTTCGTTACGACTGCTGGTACGCGGACCGGCGGTGCTGGCTGTTGATGTGGTCAGCTGATTCGTTTGCTGACCGTTCTGCTGATTAGCCGGTGGCGTTGAGATTGGTGCCGCGTTAGCCGGTGCTGGCTGGTTAGACAATGCGCCTGGCACACCGCCTGGGTATGCGCCGCCAACCTGTTCGTTTTCATTGACCTGACGAGAGCGCATTACCGCCTGAGCCGGGTTGCCATTCGGGCTGTATTGCTCTTCGGTCTGTTCTTTATTAGAGAAGTCAATCTGCGCGGTAACCTGCGCATGCACGTTGCTGTTACCGACGACCGGGCCAAGGATGGCTTCGATGCGACGCTGCACGCGACCTTCCACATCCGCGGCATATTTCAGCTGCGCGTCATTCAGATCGCGGCCTGCGGTATTGGACTGGGTCAGCAGATGACCACTTTGATCAACCAGCGTCACGTTACCCGGCGGGAGACCGGCAACGGCGCTGGAGACCAGATGGGTCACCGCGCTGATTTGTCCTTCATCCATTGCACGGCCAGGCTGGAGGTTAACGGTGACGGAGGCCGACGGGGATTTCTGCTCGCGGACAAACAGGGAGGGTTTAGGCATGGCCAGGTGCACACGGGCACTCTTCACCGGACCCAATGTTTCAATCGTACGGGCCAGCTCACCTTCCAGCGCACGCTGGTAGTTCACCTGCTCGCTGAACTGGCTGATACCGAATTTTTCCTGATCCAGCAGTTCAAAACCTACCGCACCGCCCTTTGGCAGTCCCTGTTGCGCCAGGCGCAGACGAAGTTCGTGCACCTTATCAGCCGGTACCTCCAGCGCACCGCCGTTATCCGCAAAGCGATAAGGGATGTTCATCTGGGTAAGCTGGGTGACGATGGCACCGCCATCCTGATCGGAAAGGTTACTGTAAAGCGTGCGGTAATCAGGGCTTTTCGCCCACAAGACCATCGCTACAAGGATCGCAATTGCGGCAGCGCCTGCCACGATCAACGGGATTTTAGGATTCGCGCGAAGGCGGTTCATCCACTCGAGTGATTTATTTTGTGGCGCTGTCGATGCTGTTGCACTCATTGCGCACCTCTTAAATCCTGGTGGTTTACGTTATTCGTGTAGAGAAACAAAACTGACTCCCGGGTCGGCAAACACGACAAAAGTTCCATATTGATGGCCCTGCCATTATTTGATGATTCAGGATTTTCTATGCGTCAAATAACCTGGTTTTTTCACGCTATTTACCGCCATTATCTTATTGACAAGCTGTTAGTCTTGACCCCGTAAAAAACCATTCAGGGGAGAGTCATGGCTATACAGGGTATTGAAGGGGTGATCAGTCAGTTGCAGGCAACGGCGATGACGGCCCGTAATCAGAATGTGGCAGAACAACCGAGCATCAGTTTTGCAGGACAACTGCACGCCGCGCTTGACCGTATCAGCGATACCCAGACCGCCGCACGTACTCAGGCGGAGAAGTTCACCCTCGGCGAGCCGGGCGTGGCACTGAATGATGTGATGACCGATTTGCAAAAAGCCTCGGTTTCCTTGCAGATGGGGATTCAGGTGCGTAATAAGCTTGTGTCTGCTTATCAGGAAGTGATGGGGATGCAGGTTTAAGCCCCGTCGATCTTCGCTGGCAGCCCAAGCGCTTTAATGCCACAATATTTTTTTCTTCGAATGCAGGAAAGATGATGAAAAAAATAGCAATTGCTGGCGCGCTGCTGGCACTGACCGGGTGCGTTCAGGTGGATAACTATCAGGAAGTGATCAAACACCCCGTCCCGGCGCATCTGGCAGGGTACTGGCAGTCAAAAGGGCCGCAGAGCAAAATGGTGAGCCCAGAGGCGATTGCCACGCTGGTGGTGACGGAGGAGGGCGATACGCTGGACTGCCGTCAGTGGCAGCGCGTGATCGCTGTACCGGGTAAAATCATGCTGCGTTCAGACAGTTATTATAACGTCACCCGCAAGCTGGATATTTATCCGCTGGAGCGCGATGGCTCTGTTCTTGAGTATGATGGTATGGAGCTACAGAAGGTCGATCGCCCGACGGTAGAGTGCGCAGATTATCTGAGCAAAAATCCGCTGGAGAGTAAACTTCCGTAGTGCATGTTGCCGGGTGGCAGCTTCGCCTGACCCGGCATTCAATTCACGTCAGATGCTTTTACAACTACAACGCATCCTCAATCACCCACACGCTGACGCTTCCACCTTTGCAGGTAAAGGTGCCTTCGCCATCCGCTGCGGTAGTGACCGTTTCTTCGCGATTGCCGAGAAAATCACGCCACGTTTTGTTGCCGTAGTTTTCACCCAGACAAATCACTTTCTCGCCGTCATCGCCATTCGACATCACCACCACACAGCCAGGATCGTCTTCGGTGCCGCTGCGGCTGAAGGCGATACAGTTTGGGTGATCGAAGAACAGCGTCTGCACGCCGTGGGCAAAACGCTGGCGGGCGAGGATCAGCTCGTGAAGCTGCTCGATGACCGGCATATCAATATGGTAGGTTTCGCCGTCACCGCCCGTATCGTCATAGCTGGCACCGAATAAATCCGGATAAAAGACGCTGGGCACTCCGTTTTCACGCAGCAGGATCAGGGCATAGGCCAGCGGTTTAAACCACGCTTCAACCGGCGCTTCCAGTGCCTGCAAAGGCTGAGTGTCATGGTTGGCAACCAGAGTTACTGCATGGAACGGATCGGCTTCGACCAGGGTGCCGGTAAAGATTTGGCTCATGTCGTATTCCCGACCCTGGCGCGATGCTTCGTGGAATTTCATCTGCAGGGGGGCATCGAACAGCATCGTCTTGCCATCGACCTGGTCAATATAGGCCTGCAGTTTATCCACTTCGTGGGACCAGTATTCCGCCACGATAAACAACGGTTGCGTTGCGACTTCCTGAACGTGCTCAATCCACTCCTTATAAAACCAGGCGGGAATGTGTTTGACGGCGTCCAGACGAAAACCGTCACAGCCAGTTTGTTCCATGACCCAGCGGGCCCAGTATTTGATCTCCTCGGTGACGGCATGGTTGCGAAAATCAATGTTTTCGCCCATCAGGTAATCAAAATTACCCATCTCATCATCAACCTGGTCGTTCCAGCCTTCACCGGTGTAGTCGTTGACGATTTTAAAAATGCCGTCTTCATCGGGGTTTTCAATATGGTCGACGCCGCTGAAGCATTTGTAATCCCAGATAAACTGCGAATATTGCCCGGCACGGGCAGGGAAGGTGTAGCGTGTCCAGGCTTCACACTCAATGATCTCATCGTCGATCTGCGTGCGATCCTGTTCGTTGACGCGCTGAACGCGGACGGGTTCTTTCTCGTCTGCGCCCATTTTGTGGTTAACCACCACGTCAAGGAGGACGGCGATCTCATTACTTTTGAGTGCGTCGATGGCCTCCAGCAGCTGAGCTTTGTCACCGTACTTGGTGGCGACGCTGCCTTTCTGGTCAAACTCACCGAGGTCGAAAAGATCGTAAGTGTCGTATCCGACCGAGTACCCGCCGGATGCGCCTTTACAGGCTGGCGGCAACCAGATCATATTGATGCCGATTTCGTTAAGATTGGGGGCTAACGCCGTGACCTCTCGCCACAATTCACCGCCCGCAGGGTAATACCAGTGAAAACATTGTAACAGGGTGGGGTTTTTCATCGTCCGTGCTCCTTAATGAGAACACAGAGAGTATGGGTGAGATGCGCAGAAAACGCGGATGAAATAACGAAATATTATTCATCCGCGAGAAGTCATATCCGATCTAGAGATCGGTAGGGAAGAGAACATTTCCTGATAGACGTCCATAAGTTGAATTCAGATTATGTTGTCTTGACGTTTGCCCCACCAGAGCCTTTAACTCATCCATGCGCTGTTGAAGCATGGTTTTTAACTCGACTTCATTATCGAGGATCTGTTTCAGGATAGGGCGGATTTGAGCCTGTATATGAGGCGGGATCTCGCTGGCGTCCTGAAACATTGTGAGTTTTTCAACCGATGTAAGATACTCAACCTCATAATCGATAAGTTCATCCCAGCGCCCGGCTCTGGTTAACACGAGCATGGTGGTACTGGTTTTTAATAATTGTTGATAATGTTGTAGCAACCCGAGATGGACTTCCATTAGTAATTATCCCGCAAATTTTGAGAATTGGGGCCTATCTCTTTCCAGGCTTCAGCGATGTTATTGAGTAACTCCACCACTTCATTTATGGCATTGAGATCATTATTGAGGTTGGCCTGTAAAAGACGCCTGATCATATAGTCATAAAGACTGTCAAGATTTGCAACCAGGTCACCACCAACTTCATGATTCAGGCCTGACTGCAAACCATTACTGATGATGTTGATTGCTTTACTTAACGCCTGCCCTTTACCGGGAATATCACCTTGTTCAATCAGTATGGCCGCTTTTTTCATAGCGCTCAGTGCGCCATCAAAAAGGAGCACAACCAGTTGATGTGGACTTGCGCTCAATACGGCGGATTCGACTCCGACCTGGGCGTAAGCCTGTATTCCCGATTTTGTATACATAGTAAAACCTCAATTCATCAATTATTAACCGTTCATTGCATTGAACTGTTGGGTCAGGTAGCTTCCAGTCTGATCCATCTTTGAGACAAGCTGGCTCAGGCTGGTAAATTGCGTTTTATAACGTGCCATAGTGGCTGTGATCTGAGCGTTAACCCGATCGTATTCATCTGAAAGTTTTTTTAGCGTCTTATTGATTCCGGCAGTGGCGTTTTGCACAGACCCATCCGTACCAAGCATATCTTTCAACAAGCCACTGGTTTGTGTTGCAAAACCTGTTGTTTTTCCGTCTCCGGAAAGAAAAGAGACAACATCGGCAGTTTTTTCATTCAATGCTTTGCCAAGCTTGGTGCTGTCCACTGTCAGTTTGCCAGTCACATCTTGTGTTATACCAAGTTGTGATAACGTTGCCAGATCTCCGGTCCCCTGGCTTGTAGAAATCATTGAACGCAGGCGTGTCTGGATATTGCGAAGCGTCCCATCACCCAGCAGGTCACCATTACTGGAATCCTGCGAGGTATTTCCCTGATCGACCTTGGTATACTTTGTCTGATTTGAAATTGTTGTCTGTAAAGAGTTGTATGCGTCAACGAATGCCTGAATAGCATCGGTCATCGGCTGGTTGTCTTTAACAACTGATAATGTTTCAGGGCTGCCTTTATTTGTCTTGGAAAGATTTAATGTCACACCTTCCGGAGCATCGGTAATGGTGTTGCTGCTACGGGTAATTTCGATCCCGTTAATCTTCACCTTTGCGTCAGCTGCCGAAACTTGTTCACTCATCACGTTGGTAGAACTGGTTGGGTCATAGCTAATGTATTTCGCCAGCTCGCTATCATCTGTCGTGATAGTCATCTCATTTGTTGTTCCGCTATCACGGGAAGTGAGTGCCAGATAGTAGCTGTTGTCATCCGCCTTGATAATACTGGCACTAACACTGCCTTGTTTAGCATTGATAGCGTCACGTACGTCAGCAAGGCTAGTTTTATCACTGGCAAGTGTGATGGTTAAAGGATCTTTCTGGCCCGGTTGGGTGATCGTGATAGCGCGAGAACTCATGTTACTGTCACCCAGGTCTGTATCCTTATTGCTTACCTTAGGGCTTAACAAAGACTGAGCCGCTGCCAGTTGTGACACCTCAACAGAGTAAGAGCCTGCCGCAGCACTACTGGCAAGTGTTGCACTAAATGCCGTGTTTGTACTGGATACCTTTGACTGTGCAATTGCTGAAGTATTTTTTAACGCATCAGATGCTGTCTGCAGTTTCGTTAACGCAGTCTGCACCACCCCCCACGCTGTCAGTTTGGCTTTATAAGAACTTTGCTGCGTAGTAATGGGCGTCAGCTTGGTTTGCTCAGCAGTCTGTAAATTGTCATACAACGTATTGAGGTCTAACGAAGTACCCGCGCCGAGTGAACTAATACTTGCCATTTTTTCATCCTTTATTGAGACAATCGCTGGATGCTCTATCGGCAGAAACGAGGAAAAGATTAGCTTTTTTTTAAAAATATAATGCGCAGATAAAGAGGGATAAATTCAGGCAGTTCAGACTTTAAAAAAAAAGCTCTTTTTTTCTAAAGATTGGAAAAGTGGTGTCGATAATCACATTGACGGTGAGAAAACCGTGGGCAGATGCCTGAAACCGACAACTATTTAAAGGAATACATCATGGCTGTTATCAATACTAACACCCTGTCTCTGATGACTCAGAGCAACCTGAACAAATCTCAGTCTTCTCTTGGAACAGCAATTGAACGTTTGTCCTCCGGTCTGCGTATTAACAGTGCAAAAGACGACGCAGCGGGTCAGGCAATTGCTAACCGCTTCACTTCCAACATCAACGGTTTGACCGTTGCTGCACGTAATGCCAACGACGGTATCTCTCTGGCACAGACGGCTGAAGGCGCGCTGAGCGAAATCAACAACAACCTGCAGCGTATTCGTGATCTTACTGTCCAGGCGCAGAATAGTTCAAACTCCGCTTCTGACATTGACTCTATTCAGTCTGAAGTGAATGAGCGTATGAAGGAAATTGATCGTGTTACCACTCAAACAGATTTTAACGGAAAAAAAATCCTTGATAACTCCACTGCAGCTGCAAAGGGCTATGATTTCCAAGTAGGCTCTAAAGATGCTGAGACTATTGGTATTTCAATCAGCAGTGCTTCAGGTTGGAATTTAGCCTCTGCGAATGCAGATGGTACAACCACAGCAGTAGCTGCTGGTGTATATGTGAACACTGTCGCTGCAGCAACATTAGAAGACGTGGATGGAACTGCAGGTAATCGTAAAGTTGCTGCTGTAGGTTTTGACGTGCTGAGTGGCAAAGTAACTGGTGCAGCACTAGGTGCAGGTAAACCGCTCGAAGATATTGACGCAGCGATAAAAGCAGTTGATACCCAACGTAGTTCTCTCGGTGCTTCTCAGAACCGGTTCGAATCTACTATTACCAACCTGAACAACACCGTCAACAACCTGTCTGCTGCTCGTAGCCGTATTCAGGATTCTGACTACGCGACCGAAGTGTCCAACATGTCTCGTGCGCAGATCCTGCAACAGGCTGGCTCTTCTGTTCTGGCTCAGGCCAACCAGGTTCCGCAGACCATGCTGTCCCTGCTGCGTTAATTCGCACTTTATTGAAAAACCCCGCTTCGGCGGGGTTTTTCTTTATTTATGTAAGTGTAACTCCACAAATAACCCCTCATTTCACCCACTATTCACCCGATTAAAACCCCTGCAGAATCGGATAATCATGCCGATAACTCAACTAACGCAGGGCTGTTTATCGTGAATTCACTCTATACCGCTGAAGGTGTAATGGATAAACACTCGCTGTGGCAGCGTTATGTCCCACTGGTGCGTCACGAAGCATTGCGCCTCCAGGTGCGTTTGCCGGCGAGCGTGGAACTTGACGATCTGCTACAGGCGGGCGGTATCGGGTTATTGAATGCAGTTGACCGATACGACGCTCTGCAAGGAACGGCATTTACGACTTACGCAGTTCAGCGTATTCGTGGTGCGATGCTGGATGAGCTGCGCAGCCGCGACTGGGTGCCGCGCAGTGTTCGCCGCAACGCGCGCGAAGTGGCGCATGCGATGGGGCAGCTGGAACAGGAACTGGGACGTAACGCAACGGAAACAGAAGTGGCGGAACGTCTTGGCATTGCTGTTGAAGAGTATCGTCAGATGTTGCTCGATACCAATAATAGCCAACTCTTCTCTTATGACGAGTGGCGAGAAGAGCATGGCGATAGCATCGAGCTGGTGACGGATGAGCATCAGCAAGAAAACCCGTTACACCATTTAATGGAAGGTAATTTACGCCAGCGCGTAATGGAAGCGATTGAGGCTTTACCTGAGCGCGAACAGCTGGTGTTGACCCTCTATTATCAGGAAGAGCTTAATCTCAAAGAGATTGGCGCTGTTCTGGAAGTGGGGGAGTCTCGGGTAAGCCAGTTGCACAGCCAGGCCATTAAACGTTTACGCACAAAGCTGGGTAAGTTATAGGTGATTGATTCACCTGAAAAATGCCGCACAACGTATTGACAACCAGGAGTTATCATGACGGTGCAGCAATCTAAAAGACGGCCTTTAAGCCGCTACCTGAAAGACTTTAAACACAGCCAGACGCATTGCGCCCACTGTAACAAGTTACTCGATCGTATCACGCTGGTTCGTCGAGGCGAAATCGTTAATAAGATCGCGATTTCACGTCTCGACACGTTGATGGATGAAGCAGCATGGCTCGAAGAACAAAAAGAGTGGGTGGCGCTTTGCCGTTTCTGCGGTGATCTCCACTGCAAAGAGCAAAGCGACTTCTTCGACATTATCGGCTTCAAACAATTCCTGTTTGAACAAACGGAGATGAGCCACGGAACCGTACGCGAATATGTCGTCCGCCTGCGCCGTCTCGGACAACATCTCACCGTGAACAACATCTCCCGCGATCTGCTGAAGACCGGCTATCTGGATGAGAATCTTGAGCCGTGGCTGCCTGCGACCAGCACCAACAACTACCGCATTGCGCTGCGCAAGTATGCACAATATAAGGTACAAATGCCGGGTGTCATAAAGCAGAAAGCCCACGCTGGAACAACTTCTGATATATATTAAAAAAGAATAAGATGTAGCGCAGTCGCCTTTGACCTTGCAGGTGATTTCTCTACACTACTCAAAAATTCCACTATATCGGGGTATTTATGAAATTAGCACTTCTGGGTCGTCAGGCGCTGATGGGTGTAATGGCAGTCGCGCTGGTCGCGGGTATGAGCGTGAAAACGTTCGCCGCAGAAAATCTGCTGAATAAAGTGAAAGAGCGCGGTACGCTGCTGGTCGGGCTGGAAGGAACCTATCCTCCGTTCAGCTTCCAGGGCGATGACGGTAAACTCACCGGTTTTGAAGTGGAATTTGCACAGGAACTGGCGAAACACCTTGGCGTGAAAGCCTCCATCAAACCGACCAAATGGGACGGTATGCTGGCGTCGCTGGATTCCAAACGTATTGATGTGGTGATTAACCAGGTGACCATTTCTGACGAGCGTAAGAAGAAGTATGACTTCTCCACGCCGTACACCGTGTCCGGTATCCAGGCGCTGGTGAAGAAAGGTAACGAAGGCACCATCAAAACGGCCGCTGACCTGAAAGGCAAAAAAGTCGGTGTCGGTCTGGGGACCAACTATGAAGAGTGGCTGCGCCAGAACGTTCAGGGTGTGGATATCCGCACTTACGATGATGACCCGACAAAATACCAGGATCTCCGCGTAGGTCGTATTGATGCGATTCTGGTTGACCGTCTGGCCGCGCTGGATCTGGTGAAGAAAACCAACAATACCCTGGCGGTAGCCGGTGATGCGTTCTCTCGTCAGGAATCCGGTGTAGCCGTTCGTAAAGGCAACGACGACCTGGTTAAAGCGATTGACTCCGCGATTGCTGACATGCAAAAAGACGGCAGCCTGAAAGCCCTTTCTGAGAAGTGGTTCGGGGCAGACGTCACGAAATAAGTCTTTGACGTTAAAAAAAGGCGCTTTTAAAAGCGCCTTTTTTATTTCTTACGCGTCTGCGTGCATAATGAAAAATATCACATTGAGTCAGTGTTACCGGAGAACCCATGTCACTACAGAATTTAACGCACTTTCCCCGCCTGGAGTTTATCGGCGCGCCGACTCCGCTGGAGTATCTGCCGCGATTTTCTGACTATTTAGGACGCGATATTTTTATTAAGCGCGATGACGTAACGCCGATGGCGATGGGGGGCAATAAGCTGCGTAAGCTGGAGTTTCTGGCCGCTGACGCCCTGCGTGAAGGCGCGGATACGCTCATTACCGCAGGTGCCATTCAGTCTAACCATGTCCGCCAGACCGCCGCGGTGGCCGCAAAGCTGGGTCTCCACTGTGTGGCATTGCTGGAAAACCCAATTGGAACGCACGCAGAAAACTATCTGACTAACGGCAACCGTCTGCTGCTGGATCTGTTTAACGTACAAGTCGAAATGGTCGAGGCATTAACCGACCCGACCGCACAACTTGATGAACTGGCGACGCGTCTGGAAGCGCAGGGTTTTCGTCCCTACGTTATTCCTGTCGGCGGCTCGAATGCGCTGGGCGCGCTGGGGTATGTGGAAAGTGCGCTGGAGATTGCCCAGCAATGCGAGGGAGCGGTCAGCCTCTCTTCTGTCGTTGTTGCTTCCGGCAGTGCAGGTACCCACGCAGGGCTGGCCGTAGGTCTGGAGCAATTATTACCCGATGTCGAGCTTATTGGCGTGACGGTATCGCGTAGCGTCGCGGACCAGAAGCCGAAAGTGGTCACCTTACAGCAGGCGGTGGCAGAGCAACTGGCATTGAAGGCAACGGCTGATATCCAGCTCTGGGACGACTATTTTGCACCAGGCTACGGCACGCCTAATGAAGAGGGAATGGATGCGGTGAAATTGCTGGCGCGCCTCGAGGGTATACTGCTTGATCCCGTGTATACGGGCAAAGCGATGGCCGGTCTTATCGATGGCATTGAACAGAAGCGCTTTAAGGATGAAGGGCCGATTTTGTTTGTTCACACCGGCGGGGCACCTGCGCTGTTTGCCTACCATCCTCATGTCTAAAATCAGGTCGAAAAATAATAATGCAAGAAAGTATTCAACTGGTTATTGATTCCCTGCCGTACCTGCTTAAAGGTGCGGTATTTACGTTACAGCTCAGTATTGGCGGGATGTTCTTCGGTCTGGTACTCGGGTTTGTGCTGGCCTTAATGCGTATGTCACCCGTCTTACCAGTGCGCTGGGTGGCGCGTTTTTATATCTCCGTGTTTCGCGGCACGCCGCTTATCGCCCAGCTCTTTATGATCTACTACGGTTTACCGCAGTTTGGTATTGAGCTGGATCCGATCCCCGCGGCGATGATTGGTTTGTCGCTCAATACGGCGGCATACACCTCTGAAACGCTGCGTGCGGCAATCTCGTCCATTGATAAAGGGCAGTGGGAAGCGGCGGCCAGTATCGGTATGACGCCCTGGCAAACGCTGCGCAGAGCCATTCTGCCTCAGGCGGCGCGTGTGGCGCTTCCGCCGCTCAGCAACAGCTTTATCAGCCTGGTGAAAGACACGTCGCTGGCGGCCACCATTCAGGTACCGGAACTGTTCCGTCAGGCGCAGCTTATTACCTCGCGCACCCTGGAAGTGTTCACCATGTATCTGGCGGCCTCGCTGATTTACTGGGTAATGGCGACGGTGTTATCCGCCTTGCAAAACTATTTCGAAAACCAGCTTAACCGCCAGGAGCGTGATCCAAAATGAGTGCTATCGACGTTAAAAACCTGGTGAAAAAATTCCACGGTCAAACGGTGCTCCACGGGATTGATCTGGAGGTTGAGCAGGGCGAAGTGGTCGCCATTATCGGCCCGAGTGGTTCCGGGAAAACAACGCTGCTGCGCAGCATCAACCTGCTTGAACAGCCTGAAGAAGGCACGATTCGGGTGGGGAATATTACGATTGATACCGGCAAATCCATCAGCCAGCAAAAAGGTCTGATTCGCCAGTTGCGCCAGCATGTGGGCTTTGTTTTCCAGAACTTCAATCTCTTCCCACACCGGACGGTGCTGGAGAACATCATTGAAGGCCCGGTCATTGTAAAAGGGGAAGCCAAAGAGGACGCGACGGTTCGCGCGCGCGAGTTGCTCGCAAAAGTCGGGCTGGCCGGTAAAGAAACCAGCTACCCGCGCCGCCTGTCAGGTGGTCAGCAGCAGCGTGTGGCGATTGCCCGCGCGCTGGCGATGCGCCCGGATGTGATCCTCTTTGATGAACCGACCTCTGCGCTCGACCCTGAGCTGGTGGGAGAGGTGCTGAACACCATCCGCCAGTTGGCACAGGAGAAACGCACAATGGTTATCGTTACCCACGAGATGAGCTTCGCTCGTGATGTGGCGGACCGCGCCATTTTCATGGATCAGGGAAGGATTGTGGAGCAGGGGCCGGCAAAACACTTATTTGCCAACCCACAGCAGCCGCGAACCCGTCAGTTCCTTGAAAAATTCCTTATGCAGTAGAATTTTTGCACTAATTTGCTCCAGAAAATTCATCTGGGGCAAATTATTCTCCCCCTGCGCCCGACACCGTGTTTTTTTATTCCGCTCAGGCCCAATAAACCTTATCAAACGTAAAGTTAATTGTGCTGTTGCCGATATTTTGTAGTTAGAAATAAGTTTTATGTGTTAGGTTATATTCACCATAATAATGAATATCATTTCAGAGGCTTCATTTAGTAAGTATGAAGGATTCAGACTTTTTCACCTGGCGACGGGAATGCTCCCTCCGGTTTCAGAAATTGACCTGTGCCGACGAGGTATATCAGGAACTTCAGCGACAAACTCAGGCGCTAGAATTCGATTATTACGCACTCTGCGTACGCCATCCCGTGCCTTTTACGCGGCCTAAGATTTCTGTGCATACCACTTATCCGCCACAGTGGCAGGCGCAATATCAGTCGAAGAATTATTTCGCCATTGACCCGGTGTTAAAACCGGAGAATTTCATCCAGGGGCATTTACCCTGGACAGACGAATTATTCGCTGATGCTGAGGAATTATGGCATAGCGCACGGGAGCACGGCTTACGTACAGGAATAACGCAGTGTCTGATGCTGCCGAATCATGCTCTCGGTTTTCTGTCGGTTTCTCGTACTAGCATGCTGGAGAGCCCGCTAGACCACGAGGAAATAGAGCTGCGGTTACAACTGCTGGTGCAAGTGGCCTTAACATCGTTGATTCGATTTGAAGATGAGATGGTGATGCCGCCTGAGATGAAATTCAGCAAACGTGAACGGGAAATTCTTAAATGGACCGCGGAAGGGAAGACGTCGGCGGAAATTGCGATCATTCTCTCCATCTCAGAGAATACGGTTAACTTTCATCAGAAGAATATGCAGAAAAAATTCAATGCGCCTAACAAGACGCAGATCGCGTGTTACGCGGCGGCGACCGGGCTTATTTGAGTAGAGAGTACGTTCTGCGTGTCAGACGAGGCAACGGCTGAATGCACCGCATCCAGCCGTTTTTTATTACTGGCGGTAGGCTTGTTTAATTTGCTTAACGGTGTTGGCAAATACCGCGGATTCAGCCTGGTCTTCCATCTGCGCGATTTGTTTTTCCATTTTAATGATCACACGACCGGCGTCAGCCTGGCCCATCGCCTGTAGCATCAGCGTTAGCAGCGATTTCAGGCAGTTTACTTCCTGTGCCAGTTCCTGGTTATTCTCCGCAGTGGCAAATTCAGGTGTGCTCATTTATTTTCCTCATTATAAAACGGCGCTCGTGCGCGACGATGAAAGTCAAGGCGGCGGAGTATACCACAAGGCGCAGCAAAAAATGCAGCGGTTGTTTTTCATACTTTTACACTGGATGTTTATTTGCGTAAACAACGCGTGCCGCTAAACTGTGCGGCGTTAATAGCGACGAATTGTTTATACCCGGTTCGCTTGCCGTTAATTATTGTTACAAAAATTTAAGAACTGTTTTTTTACGGACTCAGGCGACAGGTTTTTTGTAACTTTTTGAATACAGATGCTTAAAAAAAGCTGCACAAGCCCTGGCGGCGCGGGCTCTCTTTCCACGTTCTGTACAGCCTAATTTCCAAAAACGAGAGCGAAATCGAATAGCCGATTTTTTAACGTTTTAATCTTGTGAGGAAAACCGTTAATATAAACCAAATTATCACTCAGTAGCGTTATCCCTATTCTGGAGACATTTCCTTTGATCAACGTCCTTCTTGTTGATGACCACGAACTGGTGCGCGCAGGGATACGACGCATTCTTGAAGATATAAAAGGTATTAAAGTTGCTGGTGAGGCTTGTTGCGGCGAAGATGCCGTAAAATGGTGCCGCACTAATTCGGCCGATGTGGTGTTGATGGATATGAACATGCCCGGTATCGGTGGTCTTGAAGCAACCCGCAAAATCGCGCGTACCTTTGTTGATACAAAAGTCATCATGCTGACCGTGCATACTGAAAACCCGCTGCCCGCGAAAGTGATGCAGGCGGGCGCTGCCGGTTACCTGAGTAAAGGTGCCGCGCCGCAGGAAGTTGTCAATGCTATCCGTTCCGTGTTTGCCGGACAGCGTTATATTGCTTCCGACATTGCTCAGCAGATGGCCCTGAGTCAGATCGAACCCGAGAAAACGGAATCGCCGTTTGCCAGTTTGTCCGAGCGTGAATTGCAGATTATGCTGATGATCACCAAAGGTCAGAAGGTAAATGAGATCTCGGAACAGCTGAATCTTAGCCCGAAAACGGTGAACAGCTATCGTTATCGCATGTTCAGCAAACTGAACATTCATGGTGATGTTGAACTGACTCATCTGGCCATCCGGCATGGTTTATGTAATGCGGAGACGTTGTTAAGTCAGTGAGTGATGTGTTCGATTCAAAAGCATTTCTGAAAACCGTAACCAGCCAGCCTGGCGTCTATCGTATGTATGACGCTGGCGGTACGGTTATCTACGTGGGGAAAGCGAAAGATCTCAAAAAGCGCCTCTCCAGCTATTTTCGCAGTAACCTTGCCTCCCGCAAGACCGAAGCACTGGTCGCACTCATACAGAATATTGATGTTACCGTCACGCATACCGAGACGGAGGCGCTGCTGCTTGAGCATAACTATATTAAGCTCTATCAGCCGCGCTACAACGTGCTGTTACGCGATGATAAATCCTATCCGTTCATCTTCCTGAGTGGCGATACGCACCCCCGGCTTGCTATGCACCGCGGTGCAAAACATGCCAAGGGTGAATATTTCGGCCCGTTTCCCAACGGCTATGCCGTACGTGAGACGCTGGCGCTGCTGCAAAAAATCTTCCCTGTTCGCCAGTGTGAAAACAGTGTCTATCGCAATCGCTCGCGCCCGTGTCTGCAGTACCAGATTGGCCGCTGTCTGGGACCATGCGTTGCCGGGCTGGTGAGTGAAGACGAGTATGCGCAGCAGGTGGAGTATGTGCGCCTGTTTTTAGCCGGGAAAGACGATCAGGTATTAACGCAGCTGATCGCCCGGATGGAGAAAGCCAGTGCAGCACTGGAGTTCGAAGAGGCCGCGCGGATCCGCGACCAAATCCAGGCGGTGCGCAGAGTCACTGAGAAACAGTTTGTCTCGAACACCGGTGACGATCTCGACGTGATCGGCGTTGCCTTTGACGCCGGCATGGCCTGCGTGCATGTGCTGTTTATTCGTCAGGGTAAAGTGCTCGGGAGCCGCAGCTATTTCCCGAAAGTGCCGGGGGGGACGGAGCTGGGTGAGGTGGTTGAAACCTTCGTCGGCCAGTTCTATCTGCAGGGGAGTCAGATGCGTACGCTGCCATCGGAGATCCTGCTTGATTTCAATCTCGATGATAAAACGCTGCTGGCGGATTCGCTGTCAGAACTGGCTGGTCGTCGGGTTAACGTGCAGACCAAACCGCGCGGTGACCGCGCGCGTTACCTGAAACTTGCCCGGACCAACGCGGCGACGGCGCTTACCACAAAACTGTCCCAGCAATCGACGGTCCACCAGCGTTTAACGGCGCTGGCTACGCTCCTGAAGCTGCCGGAGGTTAAACGGATGGAGTGCTTCGACATCAGCCACACGATGGGCGAGCAGACCGTGGCCTCCTGCGTGGTGTTTGATGCTAACGGCCCGCTGCGCGCGGAATATCGTCGCTATAACATCACCGGGATCACGCCGGGTGATGACTATGCAGCCATGAACCAGGTGCTGCGCCGTCGCTACGGTAAAGCCATCGAAGAGAGCAAAATCCCGGATGTGATACTGATTGATGGCGGGAAAGGGCAGCTCGGGCAGGCGAAAGCGGTCTTTGACTCACTTGATGTGAGCTGGGATAAAAACCATCCGTTGCTGCTGGGCGTGGCAAAAGGGGCCGATCGTAAAGCCGGTCTGGAGACGCTCTTCTTCGAACCGGAGGGGGAGGGCTTCAGTCTGCCGCCGGATTCTCCGGCACTGCATGTTATCCAGCATATCCGCGATGAGTCACACGATCACGCCATCAGCGGGCACCGGAAAAAACGGGCGAAGGTAAAAAACACCAGTACGCTTGAGACCATCGAAGGCGTCGGGCCAAAACGCAGGCAGATGTTGCTTAAATATATGGGCGGATTGCAAGGATTACTCAATGCCAGCATGGAGGAAATTGCAAAAGTGCCGGGTATTTCGCAAGCGCTGGCAGAAAAGATCTACTACTCGTTGAAACATTGAGGGCTCTGTAGCAACATAGAGCTAAATTTTACTGACAACAAACAGTTACCGTCATTATGCAATTTAATATCCCTACGTTGCTCACTCTTTTTCGCGTTGTGCTTATCCCGTTCTTTGTACTGGCGTTTTACCTGCCAGTCGTCTGGGCTCCTTTTGCCTGTGCACTGATTTTCCTGGTGGCTGCGGTTACGGACTGGTTTGATGGTTATCTGGCACGCCGCTGGAACCAAAGCACCCGCTTCGGTGCCTTCCTCGACCCGGTCGCCGATAAGGTCATGGTCGCTATCGCGATGGTGCTGGTGGCTGAGCACTACCACACGTGGTGGGTAACGCTGCCTGCAGCAACCATGATTGGTCGTGAGATCATCATCTCTGCACTGCGTGAGTGGATGGCGGAGCTGGGTAAGCGCAGCAGCGTTGCGGTATCGTGGATTGGTAAAGTGAAAACCACCGCGCAGATGGCCTCGCTGGTCTGGATGCTCTGGCGTCCAAACGCCTGGGTTGAGTGGGCGGGGATTGGGCTGCTGTGGGTTGCTGCGGTACTGACGCTGTGGTCTATGCTGCAATATTTAAACGCTGCCCGCGGCGATTTGCTTGATCAGTGATCGTTTCGACGTAATTTTCAGCAAACGATCCGGGGATGCAAAAAATAACGTTGACTCATACCGTCATATCAGTAGAATGCAACGCATCGAACGGCGGCACAGCTAGCCGGACGATAATGAAATCAAGTGGTTAGAAGTTAACTTGATGACATGCGGGAATAGCTCAGTTGGTAGAGCACGACCTTGCCAAGGTCGGGGTCGCGAGTTCGAGTCTCGTTTCCCGCTCCAGATTAAAGACATGCGCAATAGCGGGTGTCGCGTAAAAAAGTTTTACGGCGCGTTAGCAAAGCGGTTATGTAGCGGATTGCAAATCCGTCTAGTCCGGTTCGACTCCGGAACGCGCCTCCACTTTCTTCCCTGGCCGGATGGTGGAATCGGTAGACACAAGGGATTTAAAATCCCTCGGCGTTCGCGCTGTGTGGGTTCAAGTCCCACTCCGGCTACCATGGGAAAAAGCAGAATAATCAAAGCAATAAGCAGTGTCGTGAAACCACCGAAAGGTGGTTTTTTTGTGCCTGTTTTTCGCCGTATACCATAGTTTCACCCTTCAACTTCGCCACAATAAGAGGGCAATCATGCCCAACAATGGCCATTACCGATAGGATCTGTCGGCGTCGGTCGTCAGCTGCGAAATCACGGTTTAAATACTGATGGCGCTGTCTCTCTGCGTCACCCGGCCCAGAAGGGTCCTCTAAACCGGGTAACGCAGTTACACTACCAGGCGGTATGGTACAGCTCGCTAATTTCTGCCAGGCTCGCTTCCCGTGGGTTGCCGGCAGTACAGACATCATCATATGCCGCCTGGGCCAGCATCGGGATATCTTCCTTTTGTACTCCAGCCTCACGCAGATGGAGCGGGATGCCCACATCGTGATTAAGCCTGAAGACGGCATCCACGGCAGCATTGCGCGCGTCTGCAAGGCTCAGCCCTTCCACTTTCACGCCCATCGATTCAGCATCATAGTCTGACGATGGACGTTTTATCCACCCAGCTTAACGTCAGTAAAGAGACCATTCGCCGGGATCTCAGCGAACTGCAGGCGCAGGGAAAAGTGCTGCGCAACCACGGGCGGGCGAAATATATTCACCGGGAAAACCAGGACAGCGGCGATCCTTTTCATATTCGCCTTAAGAGCCACTTCACGGATAAAGCGGATATCGCCAGAGAAGCGCTGGAGTGGATTGAAGCCGGGATGGTCATTGCTCTGGATGCCAGCTCAACCTGCTGGTATCTAGCGCGTCAACTGCCTGACATCGATATTCAGGTCTTTACTAACAGTCACCCCATCTGCCTGGAACTGGGCAAACGTGAACAGATTCAACTTATTAGCTCCGGCGGTAAATTCGAGCGTAAGTATGGCTGCTACGTTAACCCCTCGTTGATTTCACAACTCAAACTGCTGGACATCGACCTGTTTATCTTCTCCTGCGAAGGGATAGACAGTCATGGAGGGTTGTGGGATTCCAACAGGGTCAACGCTGGCTTCAAATCGCTGCTACTCAAGCGTGCTTCTCAGTCTTTATTGTTGATAGATAAGAGTAAGTTTAATCGTTCAGGGGAGGCCAGAATTGGGCACCTGGATGAGGTAACGCATATTGTGTCTGACACACAACTGAATGAATCAGGGCTGAGACAATAAGCCACCTGACACATCATGACGCAATTAAGTCTATTAGGGATGTGTTTGTTCGCGATAGCGTTAACGTATTATTCATTCCGTATAAGATTTTTAACGCGGGGAGGGTAAACAAAAGATGTTAGCAGCACAAATAAGAAGGGGGTTACCCTTAAACAAGGGCATCTACAAGAACAGCCATACATTCAGAATAATTATAAATATTTCTTAGCCGCATCCAGAATTTCCTGAGAAGTCAGCTCCCTGTCCGACGCCACATAAACCACTTCATGATCGCCGGTCAGAGAAGGAAAACCTGCGGACATTATCTGCAGGTTTATCGCTTCACCATTCGGATATTCCTGCCGTATGGATGTAATACCCTTAAGCACGGTGACAACATTGCTCGGTTTACCATTGAAAAAGACGATGACTTTCTTCATATCTCACCTTGTTGGTCGTTATCTGCTTAAGCACCTTCTCTGTGAAGGCGAGGGGGATCAGGACGGCGCGAAAATTTTTGTCTGGCTGTCAGGTCTGTCTGCGAATGTCATCGTCGATTTGCAGAAAATGCATTTAGCGCCATACGGATTTTTTTCAGACACATCAAAAATCGACGTTCTGTATTGGGAGCCATGACAACATGGGCATCTGAAGTGAATATTTAAGTTGATATCATTTACCTTTTTTAACATTAGCGGTATTTAATTTTCGAAAAAACGTTGCATTTGTACTTTCTTTGGTTTTTGCAATCATTCGGAAATAAAAGCAAGCAATCATCTTCGTGAACGTGTATGGTGACAGTCGTTTAAATCAGGAGATGCCTATGTCAGGACGTAAAAATACACAATTCCGTCGCAATTACTTAGTTAAATGTCCATGTCCAAACTGTTCAAAAGACTCTGAGCATAGTTTCAGCCGTGTACAAAAAGGGGCTCAACTTGTCTGCCCACACTGCAGCACTCTTTTCAAAACCGCTCAAAAATTCTAAAAATGCATTTGCCAGATGATGAATTTGCGTCTTTACAGACGATCTCATTTGGCAAAGCAACATTGAAGAAGTGATGCTTTTGGAGGTTGCCTGACCTCTTACGCACTTTGATATTTTACAAGCAGCTCGCTTCTGCTTTAAGACTCTTCGTGCAGCAGACCTGCACTTCATCACATCGGTCAGCACACTCTTTCTACGAGAAAAATATGCTGACCTGTTGCTCAGAAAAAGCCTTCTAATCCAGGACCCGTCTACTCAGGAAAAATCCATCATCGTGATCGCGGGTCCGTGATAACTTTATCTATCGCAAAGTATTACGCTTGCAGCAGCAGGGCCTTTTTCGCCACTCTGGATAGCAAATTCGACCTTCTGGCCTTCAAAGAGAGTTTTAAAATCATCGCCCTGCAGAGCAGAAAAGTGCACAAACACATCTTTGCTGCCATCGACAGGAGAGATAAAACCGAAACCTTTATCTTCGTTAAACCACTTAACCAAACCTATAATTCTTGAAGACATGCAGACTCCTTGTGAGTATTTGAAATGCTAAGAAACGTATAATATTAAACGTATGGACTCAAAAGGAGGGGATATCAGCGATAGCGCCTGGTTATGAGGACTGCCGGGTAAAATTTTTTACGCTCGTGTGTGGATTAAACCAACGACTTCATTAATGCATGAGGCGGGAGAATTAGCAATTTTTATTTTAGCCTTCCGGAAGGCTCACATAAAAAGTGTCACACTGCATTAGCTTAAAATTAATTTATGTGTATAGTTAATGCATGTTTTCTAAGAGGATCTTATTTGTCTCGTAAAATGACAGGAATTGTCAAAAGTTTTGATATGCACAGTGGTAAAGGCCTAATCATCCCTTCAGATGGTCGAAAGGACGTTTTTCTCCACATTTCAGCCTTTAATAACAACGAAAAAGAAACGCTCCTTCCCGGGATTCGCGTTGAGTTCTGTCGTATCAACGGACTCAGCGGACCGATGGCCGCAAATGTCTATCTTTCATAAATAATCAGCGAAGATGTTAATAGCGGTATATTGAAACATCCGCGTCGCATCGCCTGACATATATTTACATTTATGCGCGACATGAGTATGACACGCGTATGAATTACACTCCGCCTAAATAGGCTTTTCTTACCTCCTGGTTTCCCAGCAACTCCTCGCCGCTGCCGCTGAGGCGAATTTGCCCGTTGACCATGACGTAGCCACGGTCAGAAAGCTTCAGAGCATGATGCGCATTTTGCTCTACCAGAAAAATGGTCATGCCGTTGCGAGCCAGCTCGCGCAGCGTCTGGAAGATCTGCTTAACCACTATGGGCGCCAGACCCAGGCTGGGTTCATCCAGCAGTAGCAGTTTAGGGCGGCTCATTAGCGCGCGGGCGATGGCAAGCATTTGCTGTTCTCCGCCGGACATGGTCATGGCTCGCTGTTTACGGCGTTCTTTGAGGCGCGGGAACAGCTCAAACATGCTCTGCATATCGTCGGCGGCAAATTGATTGCCGACAGGAATGGTCCCCATCAGCAGGTTCTCTTCAACCGTCATATCCGGAAAAATACGCCGCCCCTCGGGTGCCTGCGCTATGCCGCTGGAGGCCACATAGTGGGTAGATTTATGGCTGATGTCTTCGCCGCAAAACAGGATTTGCCCGTTACGAATACGCGGCTGGCCAAAAATAGACATCAGCAATGTCGATTTACCCGCGCCATTCGCGCCGATAAGCGCCACCGTTTCCCCTTTATGCACTTCGAGGGATACCTGCTTCAGCGCCTGAATCACGCCATAGAACACATCCACCTCGCGAAATGCCAGCAGCGGCTCATTCATAGAGTGACCTCGCTTTCATCGGTGCCCAGATAGGCGGCAATCACCTTTTCGTCATGCTGGATCTGCTCAGGTTTCCCCCGGGCAATCACATCGCCATGGTCGAGCACAATAATGTCGTCCGATATTTCCATCACCATCCCCATGTCGTGCTCAATCAGTAATACCGTTATGCCGTGGTTGTCGCGCAGAAAACGAATAATGTTACTCAGCTTATGTGTCTCTACCGGGTTCAGCCCGGCGGCGGGTTCATCCAGACAGATCATTTCCGGGCCGGTGCACATGGCCCGCGCGATCTCCAGACGCCGCTGTTGGCCGTACGACATCTCGCCCGCCAGGCGGTTGGCGCACTCCACAAGATCGACCACCTCCAGCCAGTAAAAGGCCCTGTCCAGCGCGTCGTTTTCCGCCCGTCGGTACGCTGGCGTATTGAATACGCCAGCCAGCAGGTTGCGATTGACGCGCATGTGCTGGGCCACGAGCAGGTTTTCCACGACCGACATCTCGCGAAAAAGACGAATATTTTGAAAGGTGCGCGCAAGTCCGGCGCGGTTCACCAGGTGAGTGCCGCCGAACATTTTGTAGAACAGGCGTTGCCCAAACTGCGCAGGGTGGATCCAGTCTCCTGTCTGGAATTTTTGCCCGAGGATCTGAATGACGTTGGTCGTCTTATTGCGCGTATTGAAGAAAATATTGCCGCCGGAAGCCTTATAGAAACCGGTCAGGCAGTTGAAGACGGTGGTTTTTCCCGCGCCGTTTGGGCCAATAAGCGCAGTAATTGAACCACGCTGCACGTCCAGGTTGACGTCGTTTAACGCCTTGATCCCGCCGAAATGCATCATCAGATGTTCAACGCTTAATATCGTTCCGTTCATGGCGCTACGCCCTTACGCACGGCAAACCCGCTGCGGTTAATGCGGATCAACCCGCGTGGACGCCAGATCATCATCACCACCATCAGCATGCCAAACAGCAAAACCCGGTACTCGGCAAAACTGCGCAGCAGCTCCGGCGTCACCGTGAGCACAAACGCCGCCAGCACCACGCCAAGCGTTGAGCCCATACCGCCGAGCACCACAATCGCCAGGATCAGCGCCGATTCAAAAAAGGTAAACGATGTCGGGTTGACAAAGCCCTGATAAGTGGCAAAAAACACCCCGGCGATGCCGGCAGTCGACGCACCCAGCGTAAAGGCCGAGAGCTTGACCAGCACATGATTTAAACCCATTGAGCGACAGGCGATTTCATCTTCCCGCAGGGCTTCCCACGCCCGACCAATCGGCATCCGCGTCAGACGATGCTTGATATACAGCACCAGCATCACCACCAGGAACAGCACCGTGTAGATAAAGATAAACTTCATGTTCGGGTTGTAGGTCAGATGGAAAAATTCGTGAAAGGGCACGCCTCCTTCTTTGGCACGGCGGCCAAACTCCAGTCCGAAAAAGGTGGGAGGCGGGGCTGAAACGCCGTTCGGGCCACCGGTGAAGGTCAGCCAGTTGTTGAGGATCAGGCGAATAATCTCCCCAAAGCCAAGCGTGACGATCGCCAGGTAATCACCGTGCATGCGCAGCACCGGAAAGCCGAGCAGGGCGCCGGCCGCGGCAGCCATAATTGCCGCCAGCGGCAGCATGCTCCAGAATCCTAATCCCAGATACTGATACCCCAGCGCCAGCCCGTAAGCGCCGATGGCATAAAAAGCGACATAACCGAGATCCAGAAGCCCGGCCAGACCGACCACAATATTCAGCCCGAGACCGAGAAGCACGTAGATAAGCCCAAGAATGGCGACGGTGAGAACGTACTTGGTGGCAACAAAGGGAAAGCAGATCGCAAGGGCGATAATCAGCGGGATTATCCAGCGCATGCGGCTTTTGTATTCCGGCGGCCGGACATAAACCCCCGCGCTGTCGGCTTCAAAACGTGCCTGGAAACGTGCACCCGGAGCGGTACCTAAAAAAGCGCTCAGCAGAAAACGGCCCAGCATCACGATGCCGACTATCCATGCGAGCCGCTGTCCGGCGAAATTAAAGCTGTATCCGTCCAACACCACGCCCGCAATCGGGCCAAAAATTATTAACGCAATCAGCCCGGAAAAAATGGCGTCCAGAATGCAGCGCTTAAGCGAAAAGCCGTGAGAGGTCATCGTATTCTCCTTCACACTTTGGCGACAATCGGGCGGCCAAGCAGACCCTGAGGACGAAAAATCAGGATCAAGACCAGCAAGCCAAACGAGAACACATCTTTATAATCTGAGTTCACCATGCCGGAAAATTGCGCCTCGGCGACGCCCAGAATCAACCCGCCGAGCATCGCACCGGGCAGGGAGCCAATCCCGCCGAGCACCGCTGCGGTAAACGCCTTGATGCCAATGACAAATCCGACGTAGAAATCGAAGGTGCCGTAATTCATGGTGATGAGCACACCCGCCAGACCGGCCATCGCCGCGCCAATCACAAAGACCAGCGAAATGATTCTGTCGGTGTTAATGCCCAGAATGGAGGCCATTTTGCGGTCCTGCTGCACCGCACGGCACATCCGCCCAAGCCGGGTATTGTTGATTATCCATGTCAGCAACAGCATGCCGGCGAACGAAGCAACCAGAATAAACACTTTGGTGTAGGTTATCTGAACGAACCCCTCACCGATATGCAGGCGAAGTACGCCATCCAGCATCGTGGGCACCCCTTGCTGACGCGGCCCCTGGCTCAGCTGCGCGTAGTTTTGCAAAATCAGTGACATCCCGATGGCGGAGATAAGTGGTGCCAGACGGGTAGAGTTGCGTAGCGGCTTATAGGCAATGCGCTCGATAGTCCAGCCGTAAACACCGGTCACCACAATCGTGAAGATCAGCGTACCGAGGATAAGCAACGGGAACGACTGCAGGCCGAAGAAAGAGAGCAGCGCCAGGCCAATGGCGCAGAGGTAGGCGGAGATCATATACACTTCGCCGTGGGCGAAATTAATCATACCAATGATGCCATACACCATGGTGTAGCCGATGGCGATTAATCCATACACGGAGCCCAGCGTTAAGCCATTTATTAACTGTTGCAGGAAGAATGTACTCATCATTGCGCGCTCGTTATTTTAAGCTGCGCGGCACGCGCAGCCTGATGTTTATTACGCGCCGACAGGCGAACCTGCCGGCGTTGAGCGTGACTCCGTCCCGTTACTGAACTTCCTTATATTTTCCGTTATCGTCCCACTGATACACCACGTAGTCAGACACTTTCAGATCGCCTTTGCTGTCCCAGGCTTTTTTGCCCATTACCGTGTCGACGGCATTGGCTTTCAGCCATTCGCTGGCTTTGGCCGAGTCTTTACCGCCCGTAGCCTTGAAGGCCGCGGCAATGGCCTGAACGGAGGCATAAGAGTAGAGGGTGTAACCTTCAGGCTCGAATTTTCCGGCGCGGAATTTCTCAATGACCGCTTTCCCATCCGGGATCAGGCGCGGGTCTTTACCGAAGGTCATATAAATCCCCTTGGTATATTGCGGCCCACCCGCCGCGGTCACCATCTCTTCGTTGACGATACAGTCGCCGGAGAAGAATTTCGCCTGCACGCCCTGTTCACGCATCTGGCGAACCAGCGGGCCGGCTTCAGGGTGACAACCGCCGAAGAACACCACATCCGGCTTTTGCGCGCCGATTTTTGTCACCAGCGCGTTAAAGTCTTTCTCACCACGGGATAAGCCCTCATACATCACATCCTGAACCCCGCGCTTCGCCAGCGCAGCTTTGGTAGCGTCTGCCAGCCCCTGACCGTAGGTGTCTTTGTCATGGATGATGACCACACGTTTGGCTTTCAGCTTATCGATAATGAAATCGCTGGCGACCTGGCCCTGCTGGTCATCGCGACCACACATGCGGAACATATCGGTCATGCCTCGTTCGGTAATGAGCGGGTTGGTGGAGCCGGGGGTAATGGCAAGGATCCCCGCGTCGCTGTACACCTCGGAGGCGGGCATTGTGGAAGAGGAGCAGAAATGGCCGACCACCGCGTTGACTTTATCCTGGTCGACCAGGCGGTTGGCGACGGCCACGGCTTGTTTCGGCTCGCAGGCATCATCCCCCTGAACCAGCTTAATCTTCTCGCCGTTAATGCCGCCTGCGGCGTTAATGTCTTCAGCGGCCTGCGTTGCACCGTGCCAGTACTGATCGCCATAGGTGGCGTTTGGACCGGTAAACGGCCCGGCCACACCAATGACAATATCTGCATGCGCAGAAAATGCCGTCACCAGACAACCGGCCAGCACGAGAGAAAGGGGAGTTCTGATAAATTTCAGCGACATTATTATGTTCCTTAGCAAAGAGGTTTTTGCACCACGGCGTAAACCCGGACGCCGACGGCGCAGCCAATCCAAAAACACGAGCAAGAACAAAATGCACTAAACGAACAAGATCCAGACAACGCCTGCGTAATACGGCGAGGTTTCCCTGCGCAGGTTCGCGCGAAGAACATTAAGCAAAATCGTTGCCAGAATGGTTAACCCATTGAGCGGGTTGTGACATGTTTGAGTATAGAGTGCGGTGATATGGCACCTTGTGGGACGCGATGAAATTACAGCGGAGATCACATATCGTTAACAACAAAGCCCATAAGTTGTGCAATGGTCACGATTTGCACGTTTTTGCAGCAATAAAGACCTAAACTTCAGATAGGAAAGCCGTGAGATATGTGTCAGGATCTTTTCCTTTTTTATCAGGAGTGTCAGCGATGACTGAAGGCCCATTGAATGAAAGCGAAATGGCGTGGCTGGAAGAGACATTAATGTCTTACGGTCATGACGATGCGTCCGTGATTGACGTGTCTGAACTGGACGGCATGCTTACCGCAGTCCTTTCCGGCCCTGTTGTCGTTGAGCCAGATACCTGGCTGGTGGCCGTGTGGGGTGGCGAGAAATACATTCCGCGCTGGAAAAACGATCGTGAAATGCACCGTTTTATCGATCTCTGCTTTAAGCATATGAACGACATTGCTGAGCGCCTGAGCGAATACCCGGATCAGTTTGAGCCGATGTTTGGTTACAACGATGTCGACGGTGAGAGCTATACCGTTGTTGAAGAGTGGTGTTATGGCTATATGCGCGGTGTGGCGCTGACGGACTGGTCAGCCTTACCGGAAGCGCTGAAGGCCGATCTTGATGCGATTGCGCTGCACGGTACAGACGAGAACAGTGAGAAGCTGGATGAGCTGAGCGAAGACGAATATAAAGCCAGCATTGAGAGCATTCAGCCTGCGGCTCTGCGTTTGTACAATTACTGGGTGGACAACCCACAGCAGCCGGAAGCAAAAAAACCGATTGTTAACGGCACAAAGGTCGGGCGTAACGATCCGTGTCCGTGCGGCAGCGGGAAGAAGTTTAAGAGCTGCTGTTTGCACTAATAAAAAGGGGCTGAAATCAGCCCCTTTTTTGTTAACCCACTTCTGGCAACATCCCTGCGGCTATCAAGCACTGCACCAGAATAATCATCACTCCGCAGGCAAACACCATGCACAGCAGCGGTTTGCCACCCATCACGCGGTACCCTTGCTGAGGATGCTGCTGGCGGCTCTTCCAGGCCAGCAGGGAAGGGAGCAGCAGGGCCAGCACGGATAACGCCACACCTGCATACCCCAGCGCCATCACGAACCCACGCGGGTAAAACAGCGCGAACGCGAGAGGAGGCAGGAAGGTGACTGCCCCTGTCTGTAAGCGTCCTGCGGCAGTATTACGACGCTGGAACAGATCGGCCAGATAATCAAACAGGCCGAGCGCCACGCCCAGAAATGAGGTGGCCAGCGCCAGGTCGGCAAACAGATGGACCGCCAGCTCAACGTGCGGGGAGGTGACAACCTCGCGCAGTGCCAGCAGAAAACCGTTCAGGCCAGCGTGTTCCGCCATCAGCCCGGTAAAGGTCGACGCGTCAATGCTTCCCAGCGTCACCAGTTGCCAGAAAATATAGGCAATCAGCGGAATAGCGCTCCCCACCATAAAGACGCGGCGTAGCTTACGGATATCGCCGTTCATATAGCTCACGATGCTGGGCACGCTACCGTGGAAGCCAAACGAGGTGAAAATAACCGGGATCGCGGACAGCGCCAGCCCTTTTTCCAGCGGCAGCGTCAGCAGATTAACCTTGTGAACATGCGGTGCCAGCAAAACCAGCATCACAATCAGGAACAGTATTTTGGCGCTGAACAGAAAACGGTTAAACAGATCGACCAGCGAAGTCCCCACACAGACCACCCCCCCTCCAATAAGCGCAAAGAAGATAACGCCCGTTGAAGGCGTGATATCAGCGTCGAACCAGTCGTTAACGCTGGAGGCGATTAACTCTCCGGCGCCGCTGATATAGGCTGCGGTCAGGGCGTACATCAGGAACATCATGCTAAAGCCGGTTATCCACTGGCCATAGCGTCCCAGGTAGCGTGCCGCAAGAGAACCCAGGCCGGTATCCGCGGGCACATGCTGATAAACCTCAAGCAACAGCAGGGCGGTGTAGCACATCAACGCCCAGAGTGTGCCAAGCAGCAGCAGTGTCATTCCAAATCCAACGCCTGCGGCAGCCAGAGGCATCGCCAGCATTCCTGCGCCAATCGTCGTTCCGGCGACGATAAAAATACTTCCCAGGGTTCTGTTTTTCACGCATTCCTCTACAACGATTCGTAATCGCGACAAATTCTGCGGCGCAGAGTAAGGGAAAAGCCCCGTTTCGTCAAATGACCGTTACAGTAGGTGTAATTAATTATTTACGATATTTTTCGACTTTAAGTAATTTCCCCGCACCTGCCCCTTTGGGAGGGGATACCTACTTCGTAAGGGCACTATTTTTGCCGAAAAATCAGGCGTAATTTAAACAATAACTATAAGTTTTCAAATAAAGTGAGGGCAGATGGCGGGAAATAATCCCTTTACCGCGGCGTGGAGCCGGGGCGGCAATTTACTGTGCCATGGTCACTGGATAATCAGCTGGCAGAACCAGGCCCTGCAGCTTCCTGAATCGCGTCGTGAAAAGGATATGGGCACCTGGGCTATTTATTCGATCATCGATCCTGAGGACGACACCTTTGCGCAGGTGCTAAAAGAAGATGAGTGGATCATCGAAAACGTAGACTGGCTGACAGATGTTTTTTTTGACGCCGGTATTCCGCTGGAGACGGCTAACTATCGGTATTTTTACCAGGCGGTCAATGCGCAGGACTGGCGATGTACAAGCTGTGCGGGGTGTATGTAAATCTGTGCGCGGAGAATAAAAAAGTGCGGCGCTGAAAACAGCACCGCAGCAATATTATTTCTGTGTATCGAGGGTAGAAAGTTCTTTATCGATAAAGTAAAGACCTTCGCCTGTTTTCCCCACCAGAGACAATTTATCCAGCACGGATTTAAACAGTTTCTCTTCTTCGTGTTGCTCTGCCACGTACCACTGCAGGAAATTAAAGGTCGGATAATCCTGGCCGATCATTGCCGCATGAACCAGTTCGTTAATTTTTTGCGTAATCAGCTGCTCGTGCTCATAGGTCGCACGGAACAGCTCATCAAGCGAATTATACTCGGCAAACGGGGACGCAACGTTATCGATGCGCGGCAGGCTGCCCGTGTCAGTCAGATAATCAAACAGACGCTGCATGTGGGTCATCTCTTCCTGCGCGTGGCGGCGCAGGAAGGCGGCAGCGCCTTCAAAACTGTGGTAGCTGCACCAGGCGCTCATCTGCTGGTAGAGAAGGGATGAAAAAAGCTCAAGGTTCATTTGCGCATTGAGCTTGTCGATCATTTCAGTTTTCAGCACGGTGACGCTCCGGGTTATTAATTCTGGTTCACAATGAGCGACACTATAATTTGTTATTTAATTATTTGCAAAACGTAAAATAATTATTTCTTTATTTAAAATACGAATGGGAATAAAACGCATTGCCGATTTATATTTTTATTAATGAGAATTGTTTTTGTTCGTAATGAAATACACTGCCAGTCAATACTGGCAGCACAGATTAATACCACGGGTTATTTGCCTTAGGGTTTACGGCAAAGCCCAAGCATTTATACTGGATCGTCACGCTCTCATTGAGACACAGAGAGCCGCTGGTCAGGGTGCAGGTTTTAATGGGCTGGCCATAGGCAGAGGCGGTGGCATACCCCATGCGCTGACACGCTTTAGCTGCGGTGCCGTTATTAACATACTCATCGGAATAGGCGTTTTGCAGCATTGCTTGCCCGTAGTCGAGGCGGACGATGCCGTTTGGCGCGTCCAGGGTGCTGACCTCAGCCTGGCGATTAATGTTACAGCCCGCCAGCAGCAGGATCGTACCGGCGACGAAGACTCTTTTCATGGTTCGCTCTGAGTGAGTGGAAATATGTTATCGTACCTGCAGATGTGAGTCGCAATGCGAGGAATAGCCGGGCAATCTGCGCTTTCTCTTTGCGACGGGCCGTTTAGTCGGCCAGGCTGTCAAAAATGGTTTTAAACTTAAGATGATGCAGGCGAAAAAGCGCAATAAGCTGCGGGTCAAAATGGCGGCCGTCACCCTCCAGAATGATTTTGCAGGCTTGCTCGTGTGTGAATCCCGGCTTATAGACCCGCTTTTGCCTCAGGGCATCATACACATCGGCCAGCGCCAGAATGCGGGCTTCCAGCGGGATCTGTTCTCCCCGCAGCCCCTGCGGATATCCACTGCCATCCCATTTTTCATGATGGAAATGGATAATATTCTCCGCAACTGCGCCCAGCTCTAAGCCCTGAATAATCCGCCACCCTTTCACGGTATGAAGTTTCATCTCGGCAAACTCGTCCTGGGTCAGCGGGCCTTGCTTACGCAGAATACGCTCCGGCACGGCAATTTTTCCGACATCGTGAAGTGAGGCAAAATGTTCTATCTCACGGGTCTTTTTGCGCGAAAGCCCCAGCTCACGCGCCATCAAGCCGCAATATCGGGCGACGCGCTGAATATGGCTGCCGGTCTCGTCATCGTGCGCGCGGTTTACCTTCTCCAGCGCCTGCACCATATTGCGGTTAACCATCCGGTTCTGGCGTAAATGGCGACGCATCATGATCAGCATACCGATGCTGAACAGGGCCACGATCAGCAAAATCACGCTGATAATCTTCAGCGTGTTTTTAGAAAAATCGGGTAAGTAACTCTGCTCATCCTGACGTTCTATTTGCGTGCGGTATTCTGACAGGCGATGAACCTGAGTCAGCAGATGAAAGAGCGGATGCTGCGGATCCACCCACGGGCCAATAATAAATTCAGAGCGGGTGACCCCCGCGACTTTCAGCACCCCGCGAAACAGTTCGTTGCCGCGAAGCGTGGACTCCAGCGAACTGAGGTCGCCCAGAATATAGTCAATCTCATCGTTCTCAATCGCGTCGATAAGACCGTCAATGGTTGGCCGGGTCACGATGATCACATCGCTGCCAAAACGCTGGCGTAAATAGGCTGCGGCAAACGAACCGTCGAGTACGCCGACGCGCTGGCTGCGAATACTCTCTTCGTTCCACAAGAAGGGCTGACTGCTGCGATTGTAATAGGCGTTGTGCCAGGCGATGTCGGGGCCGATACGACCCTGTGCATGCGCACTGTCGCTTCGATCAACGATATCAATCAATCGAACCGCCCACTGCTGTCGCGGAAGACTCGAATAGTGATCGATAAAATTGACCTCAAACTTCATGCCCAGTAAATCGCGCATGTCGTTAATCATATCAATGGCTGTGCCGTGGTAGCCCTTGCTGTCCCGCCAGATAAGTGGGGCAAAATTCTCGTTTTTGGGCAGGTTAATCTGCAGGCGGTTATGCGCGATCCAGGTTCGCTCCTCCTCTGACAGGGTGATACGGCTTAGCAGGTAATTGCGCTTGCTCTCCTCCAGCATCGTGTTGATTTTGCCGTTGCGATACCAGGTGCCAATCAGCGCATTGATTTTATCCCGCAGGGGAAGCAGGTCAGGGCTGAAGGCGAGGACGACAGGAATGCGTAGCTCAGGAAAGGGCCGGGAGACCAGATAATAGCGCTGGGTACTTTCCATCTCCGGAGCGTCATTAATATAGAAATCAGCCTGGTTGTCGCTCAGTAAGCGAAAAGCCTCGTCGCTGGTGGCGACGAGGCGCAGAGAACGAAATTTAAGGTCGGGATAACGTTGTTGCACGCTGTCGAGCGTCGCGTCATCTTTACGGAACAGCACCCGGGCATGACTGAGCTGTTCGGCAGTTGTCACCGTCATCGATGGACTGGCGGCCACCACGTCGTTATCAAACAAACGTGCTGAGAGAATTTTGGTTCTGGCTCGCTTCTCCGTGCGCAATACCCCGGCATACACGCCATACTCATTTTGTGCAAAACGCTGGCTAATATCGGCACCGGAGAGTGGCCGCAGCTGCAGCTGCGTACCCGCCTGTTTATTGATGGCCTTAATCAGTTCAGGATAAAAACCCTGCCACTCTCCTTGCGGTGTGCGCCAGGATTCGAAGTTGTTAGCATCAAAGATCCAGACCGGTACAGGCTCTTCTGCCCGGGCAGGGGGGCAAGCAAGCAACAGACCCGTCAACGCGAGTAGAAAGAGGGAGCGAAGCATCCGGCAGCGCTGATTCACAGGTCAACCCCATACGGTTTTAGCGTGTACTTTTGCAGTCTAGCTAACGGGCTGAAGCGGCAACAGGTTTGCTTTAACTTTTTAATGCACGTTTGGCGTACGGTCTCATTCTCGCTAAATTGTGAACCCGTCTTTGTTTTTTAAAACAACCTTTCATTTAATTTGAAAGGTTGTTTGTTTGATAGTAGGGTGAACAGGTAAAGGTATCCATAGCGGGATCTCCCGCCACGCATTCAGGAGAGATGAAATGAAAATTGCACTGATGATGGAAAACAGCCAGGCCGCGAAAAACCCAGTGATACTGAAAGAGTTGAAAACGGTAGCCGATGAAAAAGGGTTCCCGGTTTATAACGTGGGCATGAGCGACGAGAATGACCATCACCTGACCTATATCCATCTGGGGATTATGGCGAGCATTTTACTGAACGCGAAAGCCGTTGATTTTGTTGTGACCGGCTGCGGTACGGGGCAGGGGGCATTGATGTCGCTGAACATCCACCCGGGTGTTATCTGCGGCTATTGCATTGATCCTGCGGATGCGTTCCTGTTTGCTCAGATTAACAACGGTAACGCGCTCTCCCTGCCGTTTGCCAAAGGCTTCGGTTGGGGGGCTGAACTGAACGTTCGGTTTATCTTTGAAAAAGCGTTCACTGGTCGAAACGGTGAAGGTTATCCGCCCGAGCGCAAGGAGCCGCAGGTGCGTAACGCCGGTATTCTGAACCAGGTTAAAGCAGCGGTCGTGAAAGAAAACTATCTGGATACGCTGCGCGCAATCGATCCCGAGCTGGTGAAGACGGCCGTTTCGGGTCAGCGTTTCCAGCAGTGCTTCTTTGAGAATTGCCAGGACAAAGAGATCGAAGCTTTTGTTCGCGGGATCGTAGGCTGACGCTTTCAGGTGCCGTGAGCCCCACTTTTCAGGTTTGGCAGGAAGAATAAAATTGTGATGTACGTCACAAAAATATTGATTTTTGTGACGATGGTCATATTATAAGCACATTGACGATAAAGTTGTATAACAAGTTAATGGAGCTACCTGATGAAACTTCGCAAAATCCTGAAAAGTATGTGGGCTAACTACTGCAACACTTTTAAAGACGTGCCACCGGGCGCAATGTTCTGATGAAAAAAACCTGCTTCGGCGGGTTTTTTTGTGCTCGTAAGCGACGAGAGGGAGATGAATGGGCCTGCGTTTTGTTACTATGGCGGCCTTTAAATAAGGAGAAAGCCCCATGTCACAAAACCTGAGCGCCGATCAGGAGCTGGTGTCAGACGTTGTCGCCTGTCAGTTAGTTATCAAACAAATCCTTGATGTCCTGGACGTTATTGCGCCGGTTGAAGTGCGCGAGAAGATGTCCACGCAGCTGAAAAATATCGATTTCAACAGCCATCCCGCTGCGGCTGACCCGGTCACGCTTCGCGCTATTCAGAAAGCCATCGCGCTGATTGAACTGCGATTCACGCCGCAGGGCGAGTCTCACTAAAGCCCGCCTGACGCTAAAAAGGGCGACCGTTTGTCGCCCTTCGCTCACCTTAAAAGAACGTCTGTACCAGCAGATAGCTCGCCGCACACGCGCAGCTAACGCCAATTAATCCCGGCAGAATAAAGCTGTGGTTAATGATAAATTTGCCGATGCGGGTTGTGCCCGAACGGTCAAAGCCGATGCAGGCTAAATCGCTTGGGTAGGTCGGCAGGACAAAATAGCCGTAAGAGGCCGGGAAAAAGGCGATCAGCATTTTCGGGTCGATTCCCAGCATCAGCCCCATAGGCGCAACGGCCGTCAGGGCTGCCGCCTGGCTGTTCACCAGCTTTGATACCAGGAACAGCACAATCGCGTAGGTCCACGGATGGCTTTTCACCACGCCTTCCAGCGCCAGCTTTAACTCATCAAGATGCGCCTGGAAAAAGGTATCGCTCATCCACGCCACCCCGAACACCGAGAAGATCGCGACCATACCCGCCTTAAACACCGCGCCGTTAGAAATGGCAGACGCATTGACCTTGCAGGCCATCAGCATTACGGCACCGGCAATTAACATCATCATCTGGATGACAAGGTTCATCGACAGCGCCGTCATTTTTCCTTTTATCTCAAATGCAGGGCGCAGGTCAGGGAATGCCCCCAGCAGGACAACCACGGCAATGCCGGCGAAGAAAATCCACGTGGACCAGTAGGCCTGTTTTGGAAAACGTTGATTCATTAACGTTTCCGTCCCGCCGTAGATGAATTCACGCTGCTTCGGATCTTTGAGCTTTTCCTGAAACTCCTTATCGTCCGCTAACGCTTTCCCACGACGCAAACTCCACAGCGCAGCAATCGCCACACCGAACAGTGAGGCAGGCACCGAGACGGCGAGAATTTCCAGTATTCCCCACGCGTGGCCGAGCCCATGCTGCGCGCCCAGAATGGAGACCAGTGACACAACGGCCACGGAGACCGGCGAGGCCGTAATTGCCATCTGCGATGCCACTGATGCCACGGCCATTGGGCGTTCCGGGCGGATCCCTTTTTTCAGGGCGATATCCGCAATGATGGGAAACATGGTGTACACCACGTGTCCGGTCCCGCAGAGAAAGGTCAGCATCCAGGTGGTAAAAGGGGCGAGAAGCGTGATGTGTTGAGGATGTTTGCGCAGCAGGCGCTCAGCAAATTGCATCATGACGTTCAGGCCGCCTGCGGTCTGAAGCGTTGCGGCACACCCAATGACGGCGAGAATGGTCAGCATCACGTCAACCGGCGGTTTGCCGGGTTGCAGACCAAAGACAAAACATAAAATAAAAAGGCCAATACCGCTTATCAACCCAAGCCCCATGCCGCCGAAACGCGTACCTGTCAGCAGGCAGAGGAGGATGACAATAAACTCAATGGTGATCATGATGCTCCCTCGTCAATGATAATGTAATTAAATAAATCATTACATGTTGTGTGGTTAATCATTGAGAGCGAGATCTGATTTGTTAAATCTTAGCAAAAGCAGAAGGTTGGCGACGAGAAGGGGAACCTGCTCCCGGTAGGCCGAAAAGCGCGCCTGGCCGGGAGCAGGAAAAATGATCAGTGGTGCTGTACCGTCACAAGGTCAAGCAGATGACGGTCGGTTTGTTCCGGACATAAACCCGCCTGCTGCGCGTTATGGATTTCGTCCGCCAGCGTTTTGAGCAGCATGCCGTCCTGCTGTTGCGCTTTATCCATATCGCGTAAGAATTTAAGGGTTTTGGTGTCGTGTTGTGCTCTGGCTTCATCGGCCAGCTTGTTAAGCGTGCTGCAACGCTGTTCGTACTGTTCCAGTGTTTTCTCAAACAATTCTTCCAGAGAAGAGTAGTTATCGTCGATCGTATCAAGCGCTTTTACGGTTGGGTTTGCCCCTGCGGCTTTCATGAAGTTAAAAACACGCATCATATGGGTGACGTTGCTTTGCGCCTGGCTGCGAAAAAAAGTGGCGGAGCCATTGAGACTGTTTTCGGAACACCACGAGCTGATATGCAGGTGCAGATTCGAGGCATAGAACTCGAGGTTCAACTGGGCATTGAGTTTTTGCATCATCGTTTGGGTAGTCATACTCATATCCTTATTGACTGTGGGACGTGATGTCCGCGGCTAACCTGACCCGGCAGGCACATCTAATGGAATGCAGAAATGGCATTTCTGCGGCGACAAAAGTCGATCGAATATTCACTTCCTGTGTTCGATATAAATAAGCATACCCTTGTATTCTGTCTAAGAAAACTCTTAATTAGGCTGTGTTTACCATACATTACAAAATTTAATATAGTACAGAAATGAAAACAGGTAGAGATAAATTAACACATTAATAACTAATTGATTTTTGTGTGTTTGTGTATTGTTTGTATTGTTTTTTCAAGAGCGAAAATATTAAGGCAACAGAATCTTCTGTGACGATGTGAAAAACAGATCAATCAATCAGGATATATTTTGAGGAATAAAATTGCGCTAAATCAATTTATCGCAAAAAGGTGAGTGTGTGATCGCCGTGCAAGATTGTTCTTAATGATTATGTAAAAATGAAACAGTGTTTTATCTTGTTTCAATAATTGAGGTTTATGATGGCAAAGGTTGCGGTGCTGTTGGCACCCGGTTTTGAGGAAGCAGAGGCGATTATCACCATTGATATTTTGCGCCGGCTGAACATCGACGTGGAAACTCTGGCCTGCGCGCAGTCGCGTGCAGTGATCAGTTACCATAACATTCCCATGGTGGCAGACAGCATCTTATCAGAACGCAGCGATTCGCTTTACGATGCGATTGTTCTACCCGGGGGACCGCAGGGCAGCGCAAATCTGGCCGCGGATCCGCAGGTTATCCGTTTTATTTCTGCACATGACGCGCGCGGAAAACTGATTTGCCCTATTTGTTCAGCAGCGGCGCGCGTGCTGGGGGGAAATGGGCTGCTTCGGGGGCGTCGCTACGTCTGCTCCGGGGATTTATGGGAGACGGTAAAAGACGGTGAATATGTGGATGCACCGGTCGTCCAGGATAAAAACCTGCTCAGCGGCAAAGGTCTTGGTCATGCGTTTGACTTTGCGCTGGCCCTGGCTGCTCGACTGTTGGGTGACGAAACGCCCGTTCGCGATCACGCTGACCACATCTATTACGCCTGGTAAATTTCCCGCCGGATGCTAGAGCCTCCGGCGCTCAGGGACTTCTTAGCTGATCTTATGGATAATTCTGCTTAACCCCGTTTCATTTGTCCGACAATTCCTGCCGTTTTTATGTCATTTTCCGCTGAATTTATGTACGCAATTACTGTAATTCTGCGGTGTGATGGCGCTCTCTTATGGATGATTAATTTCCCGCTAAAACTATGACCAGCAATAACGCTTATGACGAGGTAAGCGCTAATGCCTTGTTTTAAGTCCGATTAAATAAGAAGCACGCAAATATTCCCTACAGAAAAGAATGCTAAAGCTGGAGTTTACCATGCACAAATTTACTAAAGCGCTGGCGGCCGTTGGTCTGGCTGCTGTTATGTCACAATCCGCTATCGCAGAGAATTTAAAACTCGGTTTTTTGGTAAAACAGCCAGAAGAGCCGTGGTTCCAGACTGAGTGGAAATTCGCCGATAAAGCCGGAAAAGATTTAGGTTTTGACGTCATTAAAATCGCCGTGCCTGACGGTGAAAAAACCCTGAACGCCATCGACAGCCTGGCGGCCAGCGGTGCGAAAGGTTTCGTTATCTGTACACCCGATCCAAAACTGGGGTCGGCAATTGCGGCTAAAGCGCGCGGTTACGACATGAAGGTTATTGCCGTTGACGATCAGTTCGTCAATGCCAAAGGCAAGCCAATGGACACCGTGCCGCTGGTAATGATGGCCGCGACCAAAATTGGTGAGCGCCAGGGTCAGGAACTCTATAAAGAGATGCAAAAGCGCAGCTGGGATGTAAAAGAGACGGGCGTCATGGCCATCACGGCTGATGAGCTCGATACTGCACGTCGTCGTACTACCGGTTCCATGGACGCTCTGAAAGCCGCCGGCTTCCCGGAAAAACAGATCTATAAAGTTCCTACCAAATCCAACGATATCCCCGGCGCGTTCGACGCCGCGAACTCAATGCTGGTTCAACACCCGGAAGTTAAACACTGGCTGGTGGTCGGTATGAACGACAACACCGTGCTGGGTGGCGTGCGTGCGACAGAAGGTCAGGGCTTTAAAGCTCCGGATGTGATCGGTATCGGCATCAACGGCGTTGACGCCGTCAGCGAACTGTCCAAAGCGCAGGCGACCGGCTTCTATGGCTCTCTGCTGCCAAGCCCGGACGTACACGGCTACAAATCCAGTGAAATGCTCTACAACTGGGTGACCAAAGGGGCTGAACCGCCGAAATTTACTGAAGTGACCGACGTGGTGCTGATTACCCGCGACAACTTCAAAGAGGAACTGGCGAAAAAAGGACTGGGCGGTAAGTAATACGCTGTGATTGCGCCCCTCATTCACCATGAGGGGCCAGACGTACACACTACAGGAATCACGGAGACGTTATGCGACAGTCTGATCCGTATCTCTCATTTCGCGGCATCGGGAAAACGTTCCCCGGTGTTAACGCGCTGACCGATATCAGTTTCGACTGCTATGCCGGCCAGGTTCATGCCCTGATGGGTGAAAATGGCGCGGGAAAATCCACGCTGTTAAAAATCCTCAGCGGCAACTATTCCCCTACGACCGGCACATTGGCCATTCGTGGCGAAGAGGTGGCTTTTGCTGATACCACGGCGGCGCTTAATGCCGGGGTGGCCATTATCTATCAGGAACTGCACCTGATCCCAGAGATGACCGTGGCCGAGAACATCTATTTAGGACAGCTCCCGCACAAAAGCGGCGTGGTTAATCGTTCGCTACTTAATTATGAAGCAGGGCTGCAGCTTAAACATCTTGGGCTGGACGTCGATCCTCAGACGCCGCTGAAATACCTCTCCATCGGCCAGTGGCAGATGGTTGAAATTGCCAAGGCTCTGGCGCGTAACGCCAGAATTATTGCCTTTGATGAACCCACCAGTTCGCTTTCCGCACGTGAAATCGAAAACCTGTTCCGCGTGATCCGGGAGTTGCGCCAGGAAGGCCGCACGATTTTGTATGTTTCGCACCGTATGGAAGAGATATTTGCCCTGAGCGACGCCATCACCGTGTTTAAAGATGGCCGCTATGTGCGCACCTTTAGCGATATGGCGCAGGTGAACCATGACCAGCTTGTCCAGGCGATGGTCGGACGCGATCTGGGGGACATTTACCACTGGAAACCGCGTGAGTACGGCCCTGAACGCCTGCGACTGGATAATGTAAAAGCGCCGGGAGTACGCATGCCGGTTTCGTTATCGGTACGCAGCGGTGAAATCGTCGGGCTGTTCGGCCTGGTGGGCGCAGGGCGTAGCGAGTTAATGAAAGGGTTGTTCGGCGGCACGCGCATTACCGAGGGCGTGGTGTCTATTGACGGCGCACCGGTGGATATTCAGAAGCCCGCCCACGCGATTAAGGCAGGCATGATGCTCTGCCCGGAAGATCGCAAAGCGGAGGGGATTATTCCGGTGCATTCGGTGCGTGACAACATCAATATCTCCGCCCGTCGCAAATTTATCCGCGCAGGATGCCTGATCAACGATAGCTGGGAATCGAGCAATGCCGATCACCACATTCGTTCACTCAATATCAAAACGCCGGGACCGGAACAGCTGATCATGAATCTTTCCGGGGGCAACCAGCAGAAGGCCATTCTGGGCCGCTGGCTGTCGGAGGATATGAAGGTCATTCTGCTGGACGAACCGACGCGCGGTATCGATGTGGGGGCAAAACACGAGATTTATAACGTGATCTATGAACTGGCAAAACGCGGCGTGGCGGTGCTTTTCGCCTCCAGCGATCTGCCTGAAGTGCTTGGCGTCGCCGATCGCATTGTCGTCATGCGTGAAGGTGAAATTGCCGGTGAATTGCTTCATGAACAGGCGAATGAACAACAGGCGTTGAATCTCGCCATGCCTAAAGTCAGCCAGGCTGTCGCCTGAGTAAGGAGTTAATGATGTCCTCTGTTACTACATCCGGAGCGCCAAAGTCGGCGTTCAGTTTTGGCCGAATCTGGGATCAGTACGGCATGCTGGTGGTCTTTGCCGCCCTGTTTGTCGCCTGTGCGATCTTCGTTCCTAATTTTGCCACCTTTATTAATATGAAAGGGCTGGGGCTGGCCATTTCCATGTCCGGCATGGTGGCCTGCGGTATGCTGTTCTGTCTGGCCTCGGGCGATTTTGACCTGTCGGTGGCCTCGGTTATTGCCTGTGCCGGCGTTACCACGGCTGTGGTAATCAACATGACGGAGAGCCTGTGGATTGGCGTGCTGGCGGGTCTGTTACTGGGCGTGCTCAGCGGGCTGGTGAACGGCTTTGTCATTGCTCGCCTGAAGATTAACGCCCTGATCACAACGCTTGCGACCATGCAAATTGTGCGAGGTCTTGCCTATATCATCTCTGACGGTAAAGCGGTGGGGATTGAAGACGAGCGCTTCTTTACCCTAGGTTACGCAAACTGGCTGGGGCTGCCAGCGCCAATCTGGCTGACCGTGGCCTGTCTTATCCTGTTCGGGTTCCTGCTCAACCGGACCACGTTTGGCCGTAATACCCTGGCTATCGGGGGCAATGAAGAAGCCGCACGTCTGGCCGGTGTGCCGGTGGTGCGTACCAAGATTATTATCTTTGTTCTTTCCGGGCTGGTCTCTGCAGCCGCAGGGATTATTCTGGCGTCGCGAATGACCAGTGGCCAGCCAATGACCTCTATCGGTTATGAGCTGATCGTCATTTCAGCCTGTGTTTTGGGGGGCGTTTCCCTGAAAGGCGGCATCGGAAAAATCTCATATGTGGTGGCCGGTATCCTGATCCTGGGGACGGTAGAGAACGCCATGAACCTGCTCAATATTTCGCCGTTCTCTCAGTACGTCGTTCGTGGCCTGATCCTGCTGGCAGCGGTGATATTCGACCGTTACAAGCAAAAAGCGAAGCGTACCGTTTGAGGTTTTTCCTATCTTTATATTGCTCAACTAATAACCTTAGCTGACCCCCGAACCGCCTCGCCAGTTTTGCTGGCGGGGCGGTTGTCAAATGGCGAGCGACGTCACACTGTCTATACTTACATGGCTATGAAAGAGGTAAAGGCGTTTACCTCTCGTAAACCGTAAGGAGGAATAGGGTGGCTGACTTGTTAACTGCACCGCCTGTACTGCCCGGACACTATGCTTTCTTTTTTGATCTCGACGGTACGCTCGCCGAGATAAAGCCGCATCCTGACCTGGTGGCGATCCCCGCCACGGTTCTTCAGAAGTTGCATCAGCTCTCGCAGATGACTGAGGGAGCAGTGGCATTGATATCAGGGCGCTCGATGGCCGAACTGGACCAGCTTGCCAGGCCTTATCGCTTTCCGCTGGCCGGTGTACACGGAGCGGAGCGCCGCGACATCCATGATCAAACGCATATCGTTTCACTCCCCGACGCATTAATCCAGGCGCTACAGGTACAACTCTCGTCTGCGCTGGCAGAATTGCCCGGTACGGAGCTTGAAGCCAAAGGGATGGCCTTTGCCCTGCATTATCGCCAGGCGCCGCAGCACGAAGCGGCTGTGCTTGCGCTTGCGACCGCTATAGCAAATGCACATCCGGAGCTGGCGCTGCAGCCGGGTAAATGCGTGGTGGAGCTTAAACCTAAAGGGATCAATAAAGGCGCGGCGATTGCTGCGTTTATGGCGACACCGCCTTTTAACGGCAGGACGCCCGTTTTTATTGGGGATGACCTGACCGATGAGGCAGGGTTTCGTGTGGTGAATCAGGCCGGAGGGATCGCCATCAAGGTCGGGCCTGGTGAGACTGTCGCCGAATGGCGTCTGGCGGATGTCGCCAGCGTCTGGCAGTGGATATCTGACATCGCTAACCAGCAACAACAACAAATAGCGCAAAACAAAGGGGGAAACCATTATGGGTCGCTTAGTCGTCGTCTCTAACCGAATTGCACCGCCTGATGATAAAAAATCCAGTGCAGGTGGCCTGGCGGTTGGGGTATTAGGTGCCTTAAAAGCCGCCGGTGGGCTGTGGTTTGGCTGGAATGGTGAAATCAGTGAAGAACAGAAACCGCTCAAGAAAGTGACGCGCGGAAATATTACGTGGGCGTCGTTTGCGTTAAACGAAAAAGATTATGACGAGTATTACTCGCAGTTCTCCAATGCTGTGCTGTGGCCAGCGTTTCACTATCGTCTGGATCTGGTCAAATTCCAGCGCGAGTCCTTTGAAGGCTACACGCGGGTGAATTCGCTGCTGGCGGATAAACTGCTGCCTTTAATCGAGGAAGACGATATTTTATGGATCCACGATTATCACCTGCTGCCCTTCGCCAGAGAGTTGCGTAAAAGGGGAGTGAATAACCGGATTGGCTTTTTCCTGCATATTCCGTTCCCGACGCCGGAAATCTTTACCGCGCTGCCGCCGCATGAAGAGTTGCTGGATGCGCTGTGTGACTACGATCTGCTGGGCTTCCAGACCGAGAATGACCGACTTGCGTTCCTTGATTCTGTGTCCGGCAAAACGCGAGTGGTGACCAAAGGGGGGAAAACCCATACGGCCTGGGGCAAGACATTCCACACTGAAGTGTATCCCATCGGTATTGAACCTGAAGAGATTGCCGAGCAGGCTTCCGGTCCGCTGCCGCCCAAACTGGCGCAGCTTAAGAATGAACTCAAGCATGTGAAGAATATCTTCTCGGTGGAACGTCTTGATTATTCCAAAGGGCTGCCAGAACGTTTCCTGGCGTATGAAACGCTGCTGGAGAAGTACCCGCAGCATCACGGTAAAATCCGCTATACGCAGATAGCGCCCACCTCGCGCGGTGAAGTGCAGGCTTATCAGGATATTCGTCACCAACTGGAGACGGAAGCAGGGCGCATTAATGGCCGCTACGGTCAGTTGGGCTGGACGCCGCTCTTTTATCTGAATCAACACTTTGACCGTAAGATCCTGATGAAAGTGTTCCGCTATGCGGATGTCGGGCTGGTTACGCCATTGCGGGACGGGATGAACCTGGTCGCGAAAGAGTACGTCGCCGCCCAGGACCCCGCCGATCCGGGTGTGCTGGTGCTTTCCCAGTTTGCCGGGGCCGCCAATGAATTGACGTCTGCGCTTATCGTCAACCCTTACGATCGTGACGACGTGGCGAATGCCCTCAACCGTGCGCTGACGATGCCGCTCACGGAGCGTATTTCCCGCCATGCCGAGATGATGGAAACGATCCGTAAGAACGATATTAACCACTGGCAGGCGCGTTTTATTCGCGATCTTCGTGATATTGCCCCGCAGAGTAATGAAGGCCATCTGCAAAAAAAGATCGCGACATTCCCTAAACTCGCCTGATTTTCCTCTGGGGGTTTAACGACCCCCAAGAGGCACTAACAACACATCCACCTGGCTTGACGCCACAATCGATTTCGCCGCACAGGCTGCGCGAGAAAAAAAGCTGTGGTTATGATTCCCGCATATTACTAAATCAATATTCTGCTTACTGCATATGCTGAGAATATGCGCATTAAGCTCCCCGGTCGCAATAATGGTGTCATATATAGGATATTGCGCCTTTTCTACCAGCTCGCGCATAAATTGCTGCGTTTCTTCCTGTAATACCTCACGAATATCTTCCAGCATGGGGGCAGCCAGTTGATTATACATCTCAGGCTCGGCCGCGAGGGTGATCAGGCTGATACGGGCATTATGCGGTCTGGCAATGGAAACCGCCCGGGCGATGAGTTCATGGCTTTCGGGCGAAACCGCAACAGAAACAAGAAGATGGGAGTAACTCATAACGCACTCCTTAGGTGTCTGAAAGACAGCGTCTTAGTCACCATTACCGCGATTTCACCGGATCTGCAAGAGGTGAATACGACATAAGTGTGAAGCTAATCATAATTATTCATTAATTATTCTTATAAGAAGAATAACGGGAAAACGTGCCTAAATGAAAAAAATTAACAACTTAACCTGAATCACACTTTTTTACGTTTCCGGTGTTAAATCGTTTTAATGCGTTATAAACACATTTCTAATGATTACCATGTGAAACAATTGTTATGGGCGTTTTTCATAACTGCATGTTTTTTATAGGTAATGAAAATGTGACCTTAAGATGGATTCGCTGTGACGCGCATCCGGTCGCTGACACGTTTCGAACAGCACATGTCATGCCACTTCTGCTCATACTCCTGCATGAGTATTCGCCCATAAAGAATAGAAAACAGTGTCGATCGTTCAAAAAATAACCAATTTACAAGTCATACTGATGGATTTGTGGGAGATATTCACTTAAATTGTGTGACGTAGATCACATTTTTTTAAATTTGGGGGTGGCTGCATTGTATGTGTCAAAACTGACGAGTAGAGTTTGCGTCGAATTAGGAAAAATCTTAGTTATTTGTAAGAAATGATAAAACGTGTAAGAGACGTAACCGCGTTTCAGCTGTTGCGCGTTTCAATGAATACAAACCTAAATTCGACTATGCATTTAGCCTTTTCTTTTTTATACCGGGTGATTTCCCGGCGACATCACGGGGTGCGGTCTTTCCGCATAAAAATAATAGTTGGTTATTCGGGATGGGAACAATGCATACATCCGAGTTGCTAAAACATATCTATGACATCAATTTGTCGTATTTACTGCTCGCGCAGCGTTTGATTAGTCAGGACAAGGCGTCCGCGATGTTTCGTCTGGGTATTAATGAAGAAATGGCAACCATGCTGGGTGGGTTAACCCTTCCTCAAATGGTTAAACTGGCGGAAACAAACCAACTGGTTTGCCAGTTCCGTTTTGACAATCCTCAGACTATCACGCGTCTGACGCAGGATTCCCGTGTTGACGATCTTCAACAGATCCATACCGGTATTCTTCTTTCCACTCGCTTGCTTACCGAAATCAGCCAGCCTGATGACGCAGCCCGTAAGAAAAGGGCCTAGCAATGAGCGAGAAAAGCATTGTTCAGGAAGCGCGTGACATACAGTTAGCAATGGAGCTGATTACGCTCGGTGCTCGTTTACAAATGCTGGAAAGCGAGACTCAGCTGAGTCGTGGTCGCCTCATCAAATTGTATAAAGAGTTACGTGGTAGTCCCCCGCCGAAAGGAATGCTGCCGTTTTCAACGGACTGGTTTATGACCTGGGAACAGAACATTCATGCCTCCATGTTCTGTAATGCCTGGCAGTATCTTCTCAAAACCGGTTTGTGTAGCGGCGTTGATGCCGTGATCAAAGCGTATAAACTTTACCTTGAACAATGCCCGCAGCAGGACGAGGGTCCTTTGCTGGCGCTCACCCGCGCATGGACGCTGGTGCGTTTTGTTGAAAGCGGAATGCTTGAGCTGTCGCGCTGTAACTGCTGCGATGGCAATTTTATTACCCATGCGCATCAGCCTGCAGGCAGCTTCGCCTGTAGTTTATGCCAGCCTCCATCCCGAGCAGTAAAAAGACGTAAACTTTCCCGGGAAGCTGCCGATATTATTCCACAACTGCTGGATGAACAGATCGAACAAGCTGTTTAACCCGAACGTGTGGGCAAGATTCCAGCAGCGGTAAGCAATTACCGCTGCTTTTTTTTACCCCGCAAACGGTAAACGCTGCGAGCTGAACATCCTTGCCATAGTCACTAGCGGAAGGATGATGTCGTGCTTATCTTATTAGGTTACCTGGTAGTTCTCGGTACAGTTTTCGGCGGTTACATGATGACCGGCGGGCACCTTGGAGCACTCTATCAACCGGCTGAACTTATTATCATCGGCGGCGCAGGGGTAGGGGCTTTTATCGTTGGTAATAACGGTAAATCGATCAAGGGCACGCTGAAAGCTATTCCACTGCTGTTCCGTCGCTCTAAATACACCAAAAGCATGTATATGGATCTGCTTGCGCTGCTCTATCGTCTGATGGCGAAGTCGCGTCAGCAGGGTATGTTCTCGCTTGAGCGGGATATTGAAAACCCGAAAGAGAGCGAAATTTTTGCCAGCTACCCGCGCATTCTCGCTGACGCAATGATGCTGGATTTCATCGTCGATTACCTGCGACTGATCATCAGCGGCAACATGAACACCTTCGAAATCGAAGCGCTGATGGACGAAGAGATTGAAACGCATGAAAGCGAATCCGAAGTGCCGGCAAACAGCCTGGCGCTGGTGGGCGATTCCCTCCCTGCGTTCGGTATCGTCGCGGCGGTGATGGGCGTGGTACACGCGCTGGCCTCGGCGGATCGTCCTGCGGCAGAGCTGGGCGCGCTGATTGCGCATGCGATGGTGGGCACCTTCCTCGGTATTTTGCTGGCGTATGGTTTTATCTCTCCGCTGGCCAGCGTTCTGCGTCAGAAGAGCGCGGAAACGACCAAAATGATGCAGTGCGTGAAGATCACGCTGCTCTCTAACCTCAACGGTTATGCGCCACCTATCGCAGTTGAATTCGGCCGTAAAACGCTTTATTCCAGCGAGCGCCCGTCGTTTATCGAGCTTGAAGAACACGTGCGTGCGGTGAAAAACCCAAACCAACAGACGACAACTGAGGACGCATGAAAAATCAGTCCCATCCGATCGTCATCGTAAAAAAACGCAAGCACAAGGGGCATGGGCACGGCGCGCATGGCTCCTGGAAAATCGCGTACGCCGATTTTATGACCGCAATGATGGCATTCTTTCTGGTGATGTGGCTCATCTCCATCTCCAGCCCGAAAGAGTTGATCCAGATTGCCGAGTATTTCCGAACGCCGCTGGCGACCGCCGTGACCGGTGGGCAGCGAATCTCTAACAGCGACAGCCCGATCCCTGGCGGTGGCGATGATTACACCCAGCAGAAGGGTGAGGTGAAGAAAGAGCCGAACATCGACGAGCTGAAAAAACGCATGGAGCAAGCGCGCCTGAAGAAACTGCGCGGCGATCTCGATCAGCTGATTGAGGCGGATCCTAAACTGCGTGCCCTGCGACCACACCTGAAGATCGATCTGGTGCAGGAAGGTTTACGTATACAGATTATTGATAGCCAGAATCGCCCGATGTTCAAAACGGGGAGCGCGGAAGTTGAGCCATACATGCGCGACATTTTGCGCGGCATTGCGCCAGTGCTGAACGGTATTCCTAACCGTATCAGCCTGTCTGGACACACGGATGACTTCCCGTACGCCACGGGTGAGAAGGGATACAGCAACTGGGAGCTTTCTGCCGATCGTGCCAACGCCTCGCGTCGCGAGCTGGTGGCAGGTGGGCTTGATGATGGCAAGGTACTGCGCGTGGTCGGCATGGCATCAACCATGCGAGTCACTGACCGCGGGCCGGATGACGCCATCAACCGTCGTATCAGTCTTTTAGTGCTGAACCAGCAGGCGGAGCAGGCCATCCTGCACGAAAACGCCGAAAGTCAGAATGAGTCACTGGACGATTTAAAACAGCCTGGGGCCGTTCCTTCGGCTGCCGTTCCAACATCGCCACCAGCCAATCCGAGGTGATAGCGTGAGCATGGATATTAGCGATTTTTACCAGACATTCTTTGATGAAGCCGACGAATTGTTGGCCGATATGGAGCAACACTTGCTGGATTTGGTGCCTGAAGCACCGGACTCCGAGCAGCTCAATGCCATCTTCCGTGCGGCGCACTCGATTAAAGGCGGAGCCGGAACGTTTGGATTTACCATCCTGCAGGAAACGACCCATTTAATGGAAAACCTGCTGGATGAAGCACGACGCGGTGAGATGCAGCTCAATACCGACATTATCAACCTGTTTTTGGAAACCAAAGATATTATGCAGGAACAGCTCGACGCCTATAAAAGCTCGGCAGAGCCTGATGCCGCCAGCTTTGAATACATCTGCAATGCGCTGCGCCAGCTCGCGCTGGAAGCCAAAGGTGACGCAGCCGCAGCCGTTGTTCCGGCAGCCAAACTGAGCGTTGTCGATGCCGTTACCGCACAAGAGGCGGCCCCGGCCGCCGCTGCGAGTAAAGTGCGCGTGGTGCTGTCTCGCCTCAAAGAGAACGAAGTTGACCTTCTTGAAGAAGAGCTGAGTAACCTGGCGAAATTAAGCAACGTGGTGAAAGGCAAAGACAGCCTGAGTGCGACGCTGGAAGAGGGGATTAGCCAGGACGATATCGTGGCGGTCCTGTGCTTTGTTATCGAAGCCGACCAGATCGCGTTTGAAACCGAAACGGCGGCGGTTGACGTGCCAGCGGCAGTGGAAGAGGTGGCGGTTGTTCCTCAGGCGGCCGCGCCTGCCGTTGCGCCTGCGGCGCCGGTATTGAAAGCGGTGCCAAAAGATGCCGCCGCACCAGGCCGTGGTGACAAACCGGCCGCGCGCTCCAGTGAATCCACCAGCATCCGCGTCGCCGTCGAGAAAGTTGACCAGCTGATTAACCTGGTGGGTGAACTGGTGATTACCCAGTCGATGCTGGCACAGCGGTCTAACGAACTGGATCCGGTGACCCACGGAGATCTGATTACCAGCATGGGGCAGTTGCAACGTAATGCCCGCGACCTGCAGGAATCGGTGATGTCCATCCGTATGATGCCGATGGAATATGTCTTCAGCCGCTTCCCGCGTCTGGTGCGTGACCTGGCCAGCAAACTGAATAAACAGATTGAACTGACGCTGATGGGCAGCTCCACCGAACTGGATAAAAGCCTGATCGAACGCATTATCGACCCGTTAACGCACCTGGTGCGTAACAGCCTCGACCACGGTATCGAACTGCCGGAAAACCGCATTGCTGCCGGAAAATCCCCGGTCGGGAATCTGATCCTCTCCGCCGAACACCAGGGCGGGAACATCTGCATCGAAGTGACCGATGACGGTGCGGGCCTGAACCGTGAGCGCATTCTGGCGAAAGCCATTTCGCAGGGAATGGCGGTCAACGAAAACATGACTGACGAAGAAGTGGGCATGCTGATCTTCGCGCCAGGCTTCTCGACCGCAGAGCAGGTGACGGACGTTTCCGGACGCGGCGTGGGAATGGACGTGGTGAAGCGTAACATTCAGGAGATGGGCGGCCACGTTGAGATCAAGTCTAAGCAAGGTTCCGGCACCACCATTCGTATCCTGCTGCCGCTGACGCTGGCAATCCTCGACGGCATGTCGGTGAAAGTGGCGGACGAAGTCTTTATTCTGCCGCTGAACGCAGTGATGGAATCGCTGCAGCCGCGTGAAGAAGATCTGCATCCGCTGGCGGGTGGCGAGCGCGTTCTTGAAGTGCGCGGTGAGTACCTGCCGCTGGTCGAATTGTGGAAAGTGTTCGAAGTGGATGGCGCGAAAACCGAGGCCACGCAGGGGATCGTGGTGATCCTGCAAAGTGCGGGTCGCCGCTACGCGCTGCTGGTTGATCAACTGATTGGCCAGCACCAGGTGGTCGTGAAGAACCTCGAAAGCAACTACCGCAAAGTGCCAGGTATTTCTGCCGCCACTATTCTGGGTGACGGTAGCGTGGCGCTGATCGTTGATGTGTCGGCGCTTCAGGGATTAAATCGTGAACAACGTGTGGCGTACACAGCCGCCTGATTAAGTAGAAGGTAATAACATGACCGGTATGAGTAATGTAACGAAACTGGCGGGCGAGCCATCAGGGCAGGAATTCCTGGTATTCACTTTAGGCGATGAGGAGTACGGCATCGATATCCTGAAAGTGCAGGAAATTCGTGGTTACGACCAGGTTACCCGCATCGCGAATACGCCTGCCTTTATTAAAGGTGTCACCAACCTGCGCGGCGTGATTGTGCCTATTGTTGACCTGCGCGTGAAGTTCAGCCAGGGCGACGTGGACTATAACGAAAACACCGTGGTGATTGTCCTGAATCTGGGGCAGCGCGTGGTTGGGATCGTGGTGGATGGCGTATCTGATGTGCTGTCCCTGACGTCCGATCAAATCCGTCCGGCGCCGGAGTTTGCGGTCACGCTGTCTACCGAGTATCTGACGGGGCTGGGAGCGCTGGGTGAGCGTATGCTGATTCTGGTGAATATTGAGAAGCTGCTGAACAGTGATGAGATGGCGCTCCTGGATATCGCGACGAATCACGTGGCGTAATGTTTCTCTAAACGGTTCTGTGAGGCTTTCGTGGAACCGTTTCGTTCAGTCGGGCATTTCGGTTATCTGATTCGCCCGCTGCGGTGAACGTATTAAGGGGGCTATTGCAGCCCCCTTATCTTTTTCACTTACTGCAGACGTAGTATTTTCTGCTGGTCTTAAGGCGAACGAAACCATTCCGCCAACCCGTTACGCTTCCTGCTCTACCAGCTCAGTCTCCGCTTCACGCGCCCCTTCATTTTGCGACAGCATCGCAGTCGCAATACCGTTACCCAGCACGTTAATCGCTGAACGTCCCATATCCAGGAAATGATCGATCCCCATCAGCAGCAAAATACCCGCCACCGGAATATTGAAACTCGGGATGGTTGCCGCCAGCACCACCAGCGACGAACGAGGCACCCCCGCAATCCCTTTTGAAGCCAGCATCAGCGTCAGCATCAGCACGGTCACTTCGGTGAAGCTCAGGTGAATATTGTACGCCTGGGCGATAAACATCGAGGCGAAAGAGCAATACACCATAGAGCCCACCAGGTTAAAGGAGTAACCGATCGGCAGAACGAAAGAGGCGATATTGCGCGAGCAACCAAAACGCTCAAGCTGTTCCAGCGTTTTTGGATACGCCGCTTCTGAACTGCTGGTGGTAAACGCCACCAGCACCGGGTCCTTCAGCATGCTGACCAGGCGGAACACCTCTTTCTTCAGCACCATATAGCCGACGGCCAGCAGCACCATGCAGGTGAGAAGGATTGCCACGTAGTAGCCGCCAATAAAGGAGGCGTAGTTCAGCAGAATGCCCAGACCCTGAGTGGCAATAACTGAGGAGATGGCGGCGAAAATGGCCAGCGGGGCGACGTACATTACGTAACCCGTCACCTTCAGCATGATATGGGAGACCACATCCAGCGCGGCCACCAGCGGGGCATTGAATTTTTGCCCCAGCGACGCGCCGGCGATGCCGAAGAACATAGAGAAGACCACAATCTGCAGGATTTCATTGTTCGCCATCGCACCGGCGATACTGGTCGGAATGGTATGGGACAAGAACGCTTTCAGCGTCATCCCCCCCACCGCAAGGCCGGTGTCTACCGCCTCTTTCGGGATAGCCAGGTTCAGGCCGCTGCCCGGGCGCTCCAGCGTGACGATAAACAGTCCCACCAGAATGGAAAGCACGGATGAGCTAATAAACCATACCATCGCTTTGCCGCCCACGCGACCAATGGTGGAGGTTTCACCCAGTTTCATAATGCCCACGGTCAGCGTGCTGAAGACCAGTGGCGCAATAACCATTTTAATCAGACGCAGGAAAATATCGGTCAGCAGCGTGATGTTATCCGACCATGCTTTGATGGCATCCGCAGAGGCATACTCATGAATCGCCGCCCCTGAAAGAATACCCGCCAGCATGAATATCACGATGAAGAGTGTGAGTTTGTTTGCACTTGCCACGAAAAAAGACCCTCTATGCGCTTTGGTTGCCGTCTGCGCCGATGTATATAGATTTTTTATTACGACGCAGGAAATTATTCGGCACATAAATTGAAGTAAAGCGGAGGGAGATACAACTAGTTTTTAATTTTTATTAATTTTGTTGTTAATGCCTCGACGATATATTGTGATGCAGATCACATTTCGATGGATATATCCTCTGCGTATACGAGAAATAAGGCATTCACAAAGTATTAACATCCTGTTTTATAAATAAATATTCAGTCAATAAGCCATCAGTCTTGCCCTCCGCGGCGCGGGTGGTCGAAGCGGTATCCATAAACTAAATTCTCAATAACCCCCGGAAGAGGAACGTTAAGTGGGGCTAACATCTTGAACAGCAAAAATAAAATGTGGCAAGCGAACGGAAATGTCTTCTGGAGGGTGGTAAATGAAAAGAAAACTCCTTTTGATCTGTGCAGGCACGTTGCTGACGGTGACAACAGCCCAACAGGCGCTGGCGGTGACCAGCAGCGGTACTATTGGCGCGACGTTAACCCTGACGAACGGTTGTCTGATAAACGGCTCGCCCACGCAAAATGGCATTAACTTCGGGACCCTGGATTTCGGCACCCACCCCGCAACGTTTTCCACCCTGACGACGCAGTTGACCGGTGCCAGCGGCGGTAACACTTTCACCATTCAATGCACGACCGCCAGCTATACGGTGGCGATCACCGGGAATACCAACTCCACCGCGCCGGGTACCGTTGTGGGGACGCCAGGCACGCCTGCGCGCTATCTGGTCAACACCACCAATGCTGCACAGGGTGTGGCTTACAGCCTGTATAGCGACAGCGGATTTAACAACGTCGTTGCCAACAACGCGGCACTGCCAATAGCGTCAACCGCCGGGGGCATCGACAGTTACACACTTTACGGGCGAATTACCGGGGGCGGTAACAGCGTTACGGTCGTTCCGGGCACCTACACCGACACGATTAACGTCAGCGTCACCTACTAGTTTCACGCAGCCATGAAGGCATCCATTTTGCGTCTGCGCAACAGCGCGGAGGGGATCGTGCACCCGTTGTACGCGCTGATCGTCTGCCTGATGCTGGTGCCTGCGGCGGGGGCTGTGACGTCACAGTCATTTAAGGTCAGCGCGACCATTGTGCCCGGGTGCGCGGTATCCACGGGCAGCGGAGGAGTTTTCGGTACGCTCGATTTCGGTACCCACAACGGGGTGGAAAGTGCCCCGGTGAGCACCAGTTTTGTGCCTAACGGGGCCTTGTCCATCGCCTGCACGCCCGGCGTGGCGCTGAGTATGAGCATTAACGGCGGACAGAATTACTCCTCCGTTCGGCGTATGAAGCGCTCAGGGGGAACGGAAGTGGTGGGATATCGCCTTTACAGCAGCAGTTCGCTGGCGGCGAACAGCGAAATTGGCGTCAATCAGGCAATACCGGTGACCTATACCAACAGTAATAACATTGCGCTGCCGCTTTTTGGCGTGGCGCTGCTGACCGGGTTTAGCCCGGCAGGAACGTATTCTGATCAGCTCACCGTGACCTTGTCATGGTGATAAAGGGAGACAGTCGATGAAGCCATTTTTCAGACACCTTTGTCTGGTGAGTTTGTTGGGGGGAATGGCTGCGGGTACAGGCCAGACGCAGGCGGCGGCAACCATTCTGTTGTGGCCCATCGATCCGTGGCTGTCAGCGGATGCCAAAGCCACTGAATTATGGATCCAGAATCAGGGGAACAGCGCAACGACAATGCAGGTCCGCATTGTGCGCTGGAAGCAGGAGGGCGGTTATGAACGCTACTCCGCACAGCAGGATGTGGTGGCCAGCCCGCCCATCGTCACCATTGGCAAAGGCAGTAAGCAGCTTATTCGTCTGATTAAGCAGGGTTCGGTGCCGCTCGGCGTTGAACAGGCCTACCGCATTATTGTGGATGAAATCCCCCAGCCGGATGCCAAAGCCGAGCCGGCCATTGGCCTGAAATTGCAAATGCGCTACTCCATTCCTTTGTTCGTTTATGGGCAGGGGATCCCGACCCTCAAAGAGGGGGCGCATCATGCGCTGGTGGAGACCAAAAATCTGAGCTGGCGGGTGACGCAGGAGAAGGGACATCCTGCCCTGGAGATCCGTAATCAGGGGGATGTGCACGTCAAACTCAGCCAGGTGGAGCTGGAGCAGGGCGGGCAGAAGCGGACGGTTGCAGACGGATTACTCGGGTATGTTCTTGCGGGCAGCACCCGCACCTGGTCAATTCCGGTCGGAACAGGTCAGCCAGACCGGCTGAGCGCGCAGATTAATGCCAGGGATACGCAATGGCAGTCGACGCCCGTCAACTGAAACCGGCGATGATGATCCTGCTCTGCGTCAGTACCAGCACCTGGGCTGAGCCCGGCGATGACAGTTTACCGCCGCCGCCTCAGGCTCAGGCGTTGAACGGCGAAGCGGTCTTTCAGCTCTCGATTGTGTTGAATCACTACGACACCGGTATGGTGGTGCCCGTGACGCAGCGCGAGGGGGCATTCTTTATTTCCAGCGCCGACCTGCTGCGGGCAGGGCTTCCGCCGGAGCATGTGCCTGCCGGAGACGTGAACCTTTCTACCCTGCCGCAGGTGCGCGTAGAGTACGACAGCGCCGCGCAGCGTCTGCTGCTGGGCGTTCCGGCCGACTGGGTCGCCTCACGCGTGACCCCTTTCAGCGGACAAATGTCACAAAGCAAACCACACTTCGGGCGTGGAGCACTGCTCAATTACGATCTCTACACTAACCATACGGAACATGTCGGCGGACAGGCCTCGCTCTGGCATGAATTCCGCTACTTCAATGAGAACGGCTCCTTTTCTTCAACCGGCTATGCCCGGGAAAATTTCACCGGAAACGACGGTCAGCAGGAAGGGTATGTGCGCTATGACACGACGCTTCTGATGACGAACGAGGACGAGGCCACGACCTGGACCGCCGGGGATGTGATCAGCGATGCCCTGAGCTGGAGCACCAGCGTGCGCATGGGCGGGATCAGCTACGGGCGGGATTTCTCCCTGCGTCCTGACCTCGTGACCTGGCCACTGCCAGAGTTCTCGGGCGAAGCGGCGGTTCCCACCTCGGTGGATCTCTTTATCAATGGCTATCGTTCCGGCTCGACCCAGCTTCAGCCGGGACCGTTCACCCTGACCAATCTGCCCTATATCAACGGAGCAGGGGACGCGGTACTGGTCACCACCGATGCGCTGGGGCGCCAGGTGAGTACCACGCTGCCGTTTTACGTCACCAGCGAATTGCTGAAACAAGGCCTGAGCGACGGGGCGGTGACGCTCGGCAGCCTGCGGCGTAATTACGGCATCAAGAATTTTGACTACGGCCCGGCGGCGGGTAGTGGGTCGTATCGCTATGGCGTTACGGACTGGTTGACGCTGGAGGGCCATGCCGAAGGGGCAGAAGCGCTGGCGCTGGGCGGGATGGGGACGGTGATTAAATTGGGTCGGTTTGGCGTCGTGAATACCGCGTACTCTCAAAGCCGCATGCGTGGAGATAATGGCGGGCAAATCAACTGGGGCTATCAGTACAGTACCAGTGAATTTAGTGTAGCGACACAGCATACGCGGCGCGATCGCGACTTTGGCAACCTCGCCCTCTACGACCAACCGACGGTCTATGACGAAAATGACCGGCCCATCGCCAGTTTTAGTCGCAACACCGACCAGTATTCTCTCACCTTTAACCTGGGCGAGTATGGCAGTCTCGGTGCTGCCTGGATCGGCGTGGAGAGCTTTGACAACCAAAAAACCGAACTGCTGAATCTCTCCTGGAGCCGCAATTTGTGGGGGGCGAGCAGTATTTATCTGGCTGCAAGCCGCGATCAGCAGCGGGGAGACTGGACGGTGGCCATGTCGCTTCAGGTGCCGCTGGGAGAGCGTGACAGTGCCGCCGTAACCTATGAAAACACGCCAGATGCCGGCAGCACGCAGCGTATCAACTACAACCACTCCATGCCTTCCGACGGTGGCTTTAGCTGGAACATGGCATGGGCCAACCAGTCGAAAGCCAATGATTATCAGCAGGGAACGCTGGGCTGGCGCAATAACAACATCGAACTTCAGGGCGGTGGTTATGGCGAAAGGGACATGATGACCTGGTGGGGAGAGGCGATGGGCGCGGTTGTGCTGATGGACGGCGAGCTGTTTGCGGCAAACAAAATCAACGATGCGTTTGTGGTGATCAGCACCGACGGTCACCCGGACGTTCCCGTCAGTTATGAAAACCAGCCGGTCGGCAAAACGAACAATAACGGCTACCTGCTGGTCAGCGGGGTATCGGCTTATTACCCGGCCAGTTATCGCATTGATACCCTGAATCTGCCCGCGGATACCCGGCTGAAAGAGACAGAGCGGCGGATCGCTATTCGCCGCCACAGCGGTTATCTGGTCGATTTCCCGATGGAGCAGGAGCGGGTGGCAAGCGTCATTCTGCATGACAAGCAGGGGCAGGCTATTCCGGTAGGCAGCCAGGTTCGACGTGCCTCGCGCAACAATGCGGTGGTGGGGTATGACGGCATCGCCTGGCTGGAAAATCTCAACGATGTGAACCCGCTTGAGGTGATTACGCCAGTCGGAAAACACTGCTCGGCCACGCTGACCGTGGGGGCCAATCCGGAACATAAGCTGCAGACATACGGACCGCTGATTTGCCGGGAGGAACGGTGAAGCGCTTACTGCTGTTGATGCTGCTGCTGTTTTCCGGCGGCGGCTGGGCGGCGTGTACCGTCAGTACGGTAAATGCGTCATTTGGTAGCGTCACCTCGTTCGCGCTCAGCGGAACCGGGGAGGTTGAAACCACCGGCAGGCTGATCGTGGCATGCGACGCCGTGCTCAATCTTCTGACCAACGACTCGGTGACGCTGAACTACACCGCAGCGTCGGTTTCAGGCAACAGCCGTGCCACCATGAAACGCACCGACAATGCGGCCATCACGGATGTGATCCCCACCCGGTTGTGCGGGTTAACGGGGTGTTCGGGGAACAGCGAAGTGCAAATCAGCAAAGCTTATACCTGGAGCGGCAACACCCTGCTGGGATTACTGGGGTCAAAACAGTACAGCATTCCGCTTTATTTCCGCACCGTTGCCGGACAAAACGTCACGGCCGGGCCTTATCAGGTGCTGCTCACCTTCAGCATAAACTACAGCGTCTGTTCCGTGGGCGTGCTGGGCCTTTGCACCGTTCCCCAGACAGGCACGGCGACCACCAGTATTCTTCTCAACATGACCGTCACCAACGACTGCAGCGCCATGACCACGCCGGACGTCAACTTCAACAGTGCGCCGCTGGTGCAAAGTTTCCCCACTGTCTCGCAGGCGATTGCCGTCACCTGTACCAAAGGAAGCACTTACACTATCGGAATTAATAATGGTGCCAACGCGCTGAATAATGTTCGCCGCATGGTGAGCGGCAGTAACTACATGAGTTACGACATTTATAAAGAAGCCACGACCAACCGCTGGGGTGGCAGCGGTACCGAGCGCTGGACCAGCGCAACCTCCTCGCAGGTCAGTACCGACGGTTTATTGCGAACCTACAACTACACTGCCAAAGTCCTTACCAGCCAGTCTACGCCCCCCGCCGGCACCTATACCGATACGCTGATCGTTGACGTTGCGTTTTAACCCCGCGCTTTTCCCTTTCTCAAATGTAAAGTTCCTGTAGTCAGTGCCGATAACACCGTTAATAAATCTATGAGAAGGTGTTGTATGTTGAACCGTATCCGCGTTGTCACAATGCTTATGATGGTGCTGGTCATTTTCGCACTTCTTCAGCTTACCTCCGGCGGGCTTTTTTTCTCGTCACTTAAACAAAACCAGGACAGTTTCGCCGCCTCGAACGATCTCCGCGTACAGCAGAGTGAACTGACGTCGACGTGGGATCTGATGCTGCAAACGCGTATCAACCTGAGCCGCTCTTCCGCCCGCATGATGATGGATCCAAATAATCAGCAGAGCAGTGCGAAAACGGAACTGCTGAAAAATGCGCGGGCGACCCTTGCTGACGCCGCGAAACACTACGACGCCTTTAAGAAAATCACGCCACAGCCTGCCATGGCGCAGGTGAGCCAGAATATCGATGAAAAGTACAACGCCTACTATGCCGGTCTGACGGAGCTTATTCAGTTCCTGGAAAGCGGCAACATGGACGCGTATTTCGCGCAACCTACCCAGGGGATGCAAAACGCCCTTGGTGCGGCACTCGGGGAATACGCCAAAGCCAGTGGCGACCTGTATCACTCGGCCTTTACGCAAAGCCAGAATGATTACCGCTTTGCCAAATGGCAGATGGCCGTCATGGCGCTGGCGCTGGTCATCGTGCTGGTGGGCGTGTGGTACGGCATTCGCCACATCCTGCTTAATCCTCTCGGTCGCGTCATTGCCCACATTCGCGAGATTGCCGGTGGTGACCTGACCAAAACGCTGACCGTCTCCGGGCGCAATGAAATTACCGAGCTGGCAAACAGCGTTGATCATATGCAGCGCTCGCTAATTGAGACCGTCGCCAACGTGCGTAACGGATCGGAAGCCATTTATACCGGTACCAGCGAAATTGCGATGGGCAACAACGATCTGTCGTCGCGCACCGAACAGCAGGCGTCGGCGCTCGAAGAGACCGCCGCCAGCATGGAGCAGCTTACCGCGACCGTGAAGCAGAACGCGGACAACGCCCGTCAGGCCTCACAGCTGGCGGAAAGCGCGTCCGAAACGGCGCAGCGAGGCGGTCGCGTGGTGGACGGCGTGGTGAAAACCATGCACGAAATCGCCGACAGTTCGAAGAAAATCGCCGACATCATTAGCGTTATCGACGGCATCGCTTTCCAGACCAATATCCTCGCCCTCAACGCCGCCGTTGAAGCCGCACGTGCGGGCGAGCAGGGGCGCGGGTTTGCCGTGGTGGCCGGGGAAGTGCGCAACCTTGCCAGCCGCAGTGCCAACGCGGCGAAAGAGATCAAGGCCCTGATTGAAGACTCCGTTTCCCGCGTCGATACCGGCTCCGTGCTGGTAGAAAGCGCAGGGGAAACCATGAATGACATCGTGAATGCCGTTACCCGCGTAACGGACATCATGGGTGAAATCGCCTCTGCGTCTGATGAGCAGAGTCGTGGTATCGACCAGGTCGCTCTGGCGGTATCGGAAATGGATCGCGTGACACAACAAAACGCCGCGCTGGTGCAGGAGTCCGCTGCGGCGGCCGCTGCGCTGGAAGACCAGGCAAGCCGTCTGAAGATGGCCGTCTCGGCGTTTCGTCTCGCTTCACTCGCTGGAAACACGGTCACCCCGCAAGCAACGTATCTCGCGCCTGCCGCAGCAGCGGCAGCGACCCGTAAACCTGCAGCGACGACCGGAAATGAAAACTGGGAAACATTTTGACTGACATTTAAACCGCGGCTGCTTGCCGCATGATGGGAGCGTGGATGTTAAATCGTATTCGTATCTCGACCACACTGTTTTTGATTCTGATCCTTTGCGGTGTGTTGCAGGTTGGCAGTAACGGGTTGTCTTTTTGGGCGTTTCGCGATGGCTATCAGAATTTGCAGGAAGTTGAGGCGAGTAACCAGCAGCGCGCCGCCGTGGCACAGACGCGCGCCGTACTGTTGCAGGCAAGCACGGCGCTGAACAAAGCGGGAACCTTAACCGCCCTGAGTTATCCGCCGGATGACATCAAGGCGTTGATGGTGACCGCGCGCTACAGCCTGAAGCTGGCTGACGCGCAGTTTAACGCCTTCGCGGCACAGGACGCCGGCAGCGCGGAAGTGAAAGCGCTGAAAGTCGCGATGAAGAAGCGTTTTGATCAGTGGCACAGCGACCTGGATCACCAGGCGACCTGGCTTGAGAACAACCAGCTCTCGGACTTTATGACCGCGCCGGTCCAGGCGTCCCAGGCGGCGTTTGATGCGAGCTTTAATGCCTGGCAGCAGAACATTAACCAGTTTGTCCAACGCGCCGGGAATGACAGCCGTAAAAACTACCATATGTCAGGCGTGATTTTTGCCGTGGTGGTGATTCTGGCGGTGCTGCTGACCGGCGGTGCCCTGTACTGGTCGCGCAGAATGATTGTGCAACCGCTGGCGATCGTCAGCAGCCACTTCGACAGTATTGCGAAGGGTAACCTGGCGCGTCCGGTGGCGGTGTACGGCAAGAACGAAATTTCGGCGATTTTTGCCAGCCTGAAGGCGATGCAGGGCGCCCTGCGGGAAACGGTCTCCGATGTGCGACAGGGCAGTTATGCCATGCACACCGGGATCTCGGAGATTGCGGCAGGCAATAACGATCTCTCATCGCGCACCGAGCAGCAGGCAGCTTCGCTGGCGCAAACGGCTGCCAGCATGGAGCAGCTCACCGCGACGGTAAGCCAGAACGCGGATAACGCGCGTCAGGCGTCTGACCTGTCCAGACAGGCGGCGATGACGGCGAAGAAAGGGGGCGATCAGGCCTCTCACGTGGCCAGTACCATGCAGGATATTGCCGCCAGTTCACAGAAAATTGGCGACATCATCAGCGTGATTGACGGTATTGCGTTCCAGACCAACATTCTGGCGCTGAACGCGGCCGTTGAAGCGGCACGAGCCGGTGAGCAGGGGCGTGGTTTTGCGGTTGTGGCCGGTGAAGTCCGTAATCTGGCGAGCCGCAGCGCCAACGCCGCGAAAGAAATTAAAGGGCTGATTGAAGAGTCCGTCTCACGCGTCCAGCAAGGCTCTGCCCTGGTGGACACGGCGGCGAAAACCATGCACGAAATCGTCACCTCCGTTACGCGGGTTAACGACATCATGGGCGAGATTGCTTCTGCGTCCGATGAACAGCGTCGCGGAATTGAGCAGGTGGCCCAGGCGGTAAGCCAGATGGATCAGGTCACGCAACAAAACGCCTCGTTAGTGGAGGAAGCGGCAGCGGCAACCGATCAGCTGGCCAGCCAGGCGGATCATCTGACCGGGCTGGTCGCGGTATTTAATGTGAAAGAGCACGTTGAAGCAGTAACAGAAGTCGGGCGGTCGCAGGCCGTGCCAGTTGTATCCTGAATGTAATTAAGAAGGCGCTATGACATCACCAATGCCCCCAGGGCAAACGTCATTACTGTTGCAGATGACACAGCGCCTCGCGCTGTCCGACGCGCATTTTCGTCGGATATGTCAGTTAATCTACCAGCGTGCGGGGATTGTGCTTGCCGATCATAAGCGAGACATGGTCTACAACCGTCTGGTGCGGCGCTTGCGTACGTTGGGGCTGGACGATTTTGGTCGCTATCTGAGCATGCTCGAAGCGAACCAGAACAGCGCAGAGTGGCAGGCTTTTATTAACTCGTTAACCACCAACCTGACCGCATTTTTCCGTGAAGCTCACCACTTCCCGGTCCTGGCGGAGCACGCGCGTCGCCGCAGCGGGGAGTATCGCGTCTGGAGTGCGGCCGCCTCAACCGGGGAAGAGCCATACTCGCTGGCGATCACCCTTGCCGACACGCTGGGCATGGCGCCTGGACGCTGGAAAGTCTACGCCAGTGATATTGATACCGAAGTGCTGGAAAAGGCACGCAACGGCGTGTATCGCCAGGATGAACTGAAAACGCTGTCACCTCAGCAGTTGCAGCGTTACTTCATGCGCGGAACCGGCCCGCATGAAGGCCTGGTGCGCGTGCGCCAGGAGCTGGCGAACTGTGTCGAATTCGCGCCCGTTAACCTGCTGGATAAGCAGTACAACGTGCCGGGGCCGTTCGACGCTATTTTTTGCCGTAACGTCATGATCTATTTTGATAAAACGACGCAACAGGACATTCTGCGTCGGTTTGTTCCGTTGCTCAAGCCTGACGGTTTACTGTTTGCCGGGCACTCGGAAAACTTCAGCAACCTCGTGCGTGAGTTTAGCCTGCGTGGGCAAACGGTATATGCGCTGAGTAAGGAAAAAGCATGAGTAAAATCAGGGTGTTGTCTGTCGACGATTCTGCGCTGATGCGCCAGATCATGACTGAAATTATCAATAGCCACAGCGACATGGAGATGGTGGCGACAGCGCCTGATCCGCTGGTAGCGCGGGATTTAATTAAAAAATATAACCCCGACGTGTTAACGCTGGATGTCGAAATGCCGCGCATGGATGGCATTGATTTCCTGGAAAAATTGATGCGCCTGCGGCCCATGCCGGTGGTGATGGTCTCATCCCTGACCGGAAAAGGATCTGAAATTACCCTGCGTGCGCTGGAGTTAGGGGCGGTGGATTTTGTCACCAAACCTCAGCTTGGCATTCGTGAAGGGATGCTGGCGTACAGCGAAATGATCGCCGAGAAGATCCGCACCGCGTCACGTGCGAAGCTTGCCGCGCACAAACCGATGGATGCACCGGTAACGCTGAAGGCCGGTCCTTTACTCAGTTCGGAAAAACTGCTGGTGATTGGGGCGTCAACCGGGGGAACAGAGGCAATTCGTCATGTACTCCAGCCATTGCCGCTTTCAAGTCCGGGTATTCTGATCACGCAGCATATGCCGCCAGGCTTTACCCGCTCGTTCGCCGAGCGTCTGAACAAGCTGTGTCAGATCAGCGTGAAAGAGGCGGAAGACGGTGAGCGCGTACTCCCCGGCCATGCGTATATCGCACCGGGTGACAAGCATATGGAGCTGGCGCGCAGTGGCGCTAACTATCAAATCAAAATTCATGACGGGCCGCCGGTAAACCGGCACCGTCCGTCGGTGGATGTGCTGTTTCATTCGGTGGCGAAACATGCGGGGCGCAACGCCGTTGGGGTGATCCTGACGGGGATGGGTAACGACGGTGCCGCCGGAATGCTTGCAATGCACCAGGCTGGCGCCTGGACGATTGCGCAGAATGAAGCAAGTTGTGTGGTGTTCGGCATGCCGCGCGAGGCCATCAATATGGGTGGCGTGAGCGAAGTGGTCGATCTTAGCCAGGTAAGCCAGCAGATGCTGGCGAAAATCAGTGCCGGACAGGCAATACGTATTTGACTCAGGAGTATTATTTTATGGCGGATAAAGAGCTTAAGTTTTTGGTTGTGGATGACTTTTCCACCATGCGTCGTATCGTACGCAACCTGCTGAAAGAGCTGGGCTTCAACAACGTTGAAGAAGCAGAAGACGGCGTTGATGCGCTGAACAAACTGCAGGCGGGCGGGTTTGGTTTTGTTATCTCCGACTGGAACATGCCAAACATGGACGGTCTGGAACTGCTGAAAACTATCCGTGCGGACGCGGGAATGGCATCATTGCCGGTTCTGATGGTGACCGCAGAAGCGAAAAAAGAGAACATTATTGCCGCAGCACAGGCGGGCGCTAGTGGCTATGTTGTGAAGCCGTTCACTGCGGCCACCCTGGAAGAGAAGCTCGGTAAGATCTTCGAGAAACTCGGCATGTGAGGTGTTGGTTATGATGATGCAACCTGCTATGAAACCCGTTGAAGAACACTCGCCCAGCGATATCATTGCCCGCATCGGCAGCCTGACACGCATGCTGCGTGACAGCCTGCGTGAACTGGGGCTGGACCAGGCAATCGCTGAAGCGGCGGAAGCCATTCCGGATGCCCGCGATCGTCTGGACTACGTTGTGCAGATGACCGCTCAGGCGGCTGAACGTGCGCTGAACAGCGTTGAAGCGTCACAACCGCATCAGGATGCGATGGAGAAAGGCGCGAAAGCGTTGACCAAACGCTGGGATGAGTGGTTTGAGAATCCAATCGAGCTGGCGGATGCCCGCGAGCTGGTCACGGATACCCGTCAGTTCCTGGGCGATGTGCCGGGCCACACCAGCTTTACCAACGCGCAGCTGCTGGACATCATGATGGCGCAGGATTTCCAGGACCTCACGGGCCAGGTTATCAAGCGCATGATGGATGTGATTCAGGAAATTGAACGTCAGCTGCTGATGGTGCTGCTGGAGAACATTCCGGAACCGGCCGCTCGTCCAAAACGCGAGAACGAAAGCCTGCTCAACGGTCCACAGCTCGACGCCACCAAAGCGGGCGTTGTGGCAAGCCAGGATCAGGTAGACGACCTGCTGGACAGCCTTGGTTTCTGATTGAGGTGATGACCCTCAGGTTGCGTGCGCAACCTGAGGGTATGCCGCTTAATTTTGAGTGCATAACGCTGGGTGGCTGGCCCTTGCTCACGCCCTGCTTGCTGACAGTGTTGCCAAACGCTATCTCAAATTTTTTTTTGCCGTTTTTTACTCATCACCCGATTGCTCCGACGCTGAACTGGCTAAAAGAACCCGGTTATTGGGTTTTTTCAACCCATTGATGAAGGGTCAGGCTGGCATGATACCCGTGACTAAATGGGCTGCGAGCAGGCACTGTGGCAGAAGAGAACGACGACAAAACGGAAGCCCCCACACCCCACCGACTAGAAAAAGCGCGTGAGGAAGGGCAGGTCCCCCGATCCCGAGAACTGACATCCCTGCTGATCCTCATCGTAGGCGTGTGCATTATCTGGTGGGGTGGGGAGGCGCTCGCCCGCAAACTGGCGGGAATGCTCTCGGCTGGCCTACGTTTTGACCACAGTATGGTCAACGACCCTAACCTGATCCTCAGCCAGATAATCCTGCTCGTTAAAGATGCCATGCTTGCGCTGTTGCCCCTGATTACCGGCGTCGTGCTGGTGGCGCTGGTCTCGCCCGTGATGCTGGGCGGTCTGGTGTTTAGCGGGAAATCGCTGCAACCCAAGTTTTCGAAACTGAACCCGCTGCCGGGGATTGCGAAAATGTTCTCGGCGCAAACCGGTGCGGAGTTGCTTAAAGCGATTCTTAAATCGGTCCTGATGGGCAGTACCGGCGGTTTTTTTCTGTGGCACCACTGGCCGGAAATGATGCGCCTTATCAGCGAATCGCCGTTAACCGCGATGAGCAATGCGCTGAACCTGGCCGGGCTCTGTGCCCTGCTGGTGGTGCTCAGCATTATTCCCATGGTGGGTTTTGACGTTATCTTCCAGCTTTACAGCCACTTCAAGAAACTGCGCATGTCTCGTCAGGATATTCGGGATGAATATAAGCAGATGGAAGGTGACCCGCACGTGAAAGGGCGTATCCGCCAGATGCAGCGTGCTGCCGCCCGTCGACGGATGATGGAAGATGTGCCAAAAGCCGACGTCATTGTGACTAACCCGACACACTATTCCGTTGCGCTGCAGTACGACGAAAACAAAATGAGCGCGCCGAAAGTGGTGGCGAAAGGGGCGGGGCTTATCGCCCTGCGTATTCGTGAAATTGGTACCGAAAACCGGGTGCCCATACTCGAAGCGCCTCCGCTGGCGCGAGCGCTGTATCGCCATGCGGAAATTGGACAACAGATCCCAGGACAACTCTACGCCGCGGTGGCGGAAGTGCTGGCCTGGGTATGGCAGTTGAAACGCTGGCGTCTGGCTGGCGGTCAACGGCCTGTGAAACCTGAGAACCTTCCGGTGCCTGACGCGCTGGATTTTATGAACGAGAAGGACACTGATGGCTAATCTGGTGGCAATGTTGCGCCTGCCCGGCAACCTGAAATCGACGCAATGGCAGATCCTTGCCGGACCGATTCTCATCCTGCTAATTCTGTCGATGATGGTCTTGCCGCTTCCGGCGTTCATCCTCGACCTGCTTTTCACATTCAACATTGCGTTGTCCATTATGGTTTTGCTGGTGGCGATGTTCACCCAGCGCACCCTTGAGTTCGCCGCATTCCCGACCATTCTGCTGTTTACCACCTTGTTAAGGCTGGCGCTGAACGTGGCGTCAACCCGTATCATTCTGATGGAAGGTCATACCGGTGCTGCCGCGGCGGGTAAAGTGGTTGAGGCATTCGGCCACTTCCTGGTCGGCGGTAACTTTGCCATCGGTATCGTGGTGTTCGTCATTCTTGTCATCATCAACTTTATGGTTATCACCAAAGGTGCCGGACGTATCGCGGAAGTGGGCGCGCGTTTTGTGCTTGACGGGATGCCGGGCAAGCAGATGGCCATCGACGCGGATCTGAACGCCGGGCTTATTGCCGAAGATGAAGCCAAAAAGCGCCGCTCGGAAGTGACGCAGGAAGCTGACTTCTACGGCTCAATGGACGGTGCGAGTAAGTTTGTTCGCGGTGATGCCATTGCGGGCATCCTGATCATGGTGATTAACGTGGTCGGCGGCCTGCTGGTGGGCGTGCTGCAGCACGGTATGGACATGGGCCACGCGGCGGAAAGCTATACGCTGCTGACCATTGGTGACGGTCTGGTGGCGCAGATCCCGGCGCTGGTCATCTCAACGGCGGCGGGGGTTATCGTGACCCGCGTCAGTACCGATCAGGATGTTGGCGAGCAGATGGTCGGGCAGCTCTTCAGCAACCCGCGCGTGATGCTGCTGGCCGCCGCGGTGCTGGGCCTGCTCGGTCTGGTGCCGGGAATGCCAAACCTGGTGTTCCTGCTGTTCACTGCGGCATTGTTGGGCCTTGCCTGGTGGATGCGTGGCCGTGAGATGACCCCGGCAGCGGAACCTGCTCCGGTAAAAATGCCGGAGAACACGCAGGCCGTGGAAGCGACCTGGAACGACGTTCAACTGGAAGACTCGCTGGGAATGGAAGTAGGGTATCGCCTCATCCCGATGGTCGATTTCCAGCAGGATGGCGAACTGTTGGGCCGAATCCGCAGCATCCGTAAAAAATTCGCCCAGGACATGGGCTTCCTGCCGCCGGTGGTTCACATCCGCGACAATATGGATCTGCCGCCTGCGCGCTATCGTATTCTGATGAAAGGCGTAGAGATTGGCAGCGGTGATGCTTATCCTGGCCGCTGGCTGGCCATTAACCCAGGCACCGCGGCGGGTACGCTGCCAGGCGAGCAAACCATCGACCCGGCCTTTGGCCTGGCTGCTATCTGGATTGAAAGCGCGCTGAAAGAGCAGGCGCAAATTCAGGGCTACACCGTGGTGGAGGCGAGTACCGTGGTGGCGACCCACCTGAACCATCTGATTGGACAATTCTCTGCAGAGCTGTTTGGTCGTCAGGAAGCCCAGCAACTGCTCGATCGCGTCACGCAGGAGATGCCGAAGCTGACGGAAGATCTCGTGCCAGGCGTCGTGACGCTGACCACGCTGCACAAGGTGCTGCAAAACCTGCTCGAGGAAAAAGTGCCGATCCGCGATATGCGTACCATTCTGGAAACCCTCGCCGAGCATGCACCGTTGCAAAGCGATCCACACGAGCTAACGGCGGTGGTGCGCGTGGCACTGGGACGGGCGATCACGCAGCAGTGGTTCCCGGGTACCGGGGAAGTGCAGGTTATCGGCCTCGATACGCCGCTTGAACGTCTGCTGCTGCAGGCTCTGCAGGGCGGTGGAGGGCTGGAACCTGGCCTGGCCGACCGTCTGCTGGAGCAAACACAAGAGGCGCTGGCGCGTCAGGAGATGCTGGGTGCGCCACCGGTTCTGCTGGTGAACCATGCGCTGCGTCCGCTGCTGTCGCGCTTCCTGCGCCGTAGCCTGAACCAGCTGGTCGTGCTGTCGAATATGGAGTTGTCGGATAACCGTCATATCCGTATGACGGCGACGATCGGAGGAAAATAATGCGTAAGTGGTTATGGATCTTACTTTTTCCGCTGGTGGCCCAGGCCGCCGGGGAAGGGACCTGGCAGGCCAGCAGCATTGGCGTGACCCTCAGCAACCGCGGTGTCGCCATGTCTTCGCGACCGCTATCACCGACTGAGCCGGTGTCCGGTCTGATGACCCTGGTGGTCTGGAACTACACGCTTATTGGCCCAACGCCTGCCGGGCTTCGGGTACGGCTGTGCTCCCAGACACGCTGTACGGAAATTGACGGAGAGAATGGCACCACTCAGGCCTTCAACGGCGTGCCTGCTGTCGAACCTTTGCGCTTTATCTGGGAAGTGCCGGGCGGCGGACGCCTGATCCCTGCGCTGAAAGTTCAACGTAATTCCGTCATCGTCAACTACCGCTAATACCCCGCTTTCTACGACAGCCATCAGCCATTTCTGATGGCTGGCTCGCAAAAAATGACCTCCTCTTTTGATGTAAAAGAAACGCTGTTTTATAAATCAGTGACACGCGTAACAACACTCTTTGCATTTTTGCCAGCCGCTTGCCGGTGATGGCAAAAACAGAAAGGTATCACCAGGTCGATACTCTTACTGTAGCCGTGTAATAACTCCCGGATCAGATTTTGCTTACAGGGAGTCTCCCAAAACTGAGTAGGGTTGACGGCAATGAAAACACGAAAAATTGGACTCGCAAATTATCTTGCTTACGGGTCAGGCGATTTCCTCGGGGCGGGAACCACCGCCCTGACGGCGGCCTGGCTGTTGTATTTTTATACAACGTTCTGTGGACTCTCCCCGATTGAAGCAACCTTCATCTTTGCCGCCGCAAGGGTACTGGATGCCGTCGTCAGCCCTTTGATGGGCTTTTTGACCGATAACTTTGGCACGACCTGGCTCGGCAAGCGCTTCGGTCGGCGTAAGTTCTTTATTCTGCTGGGGATCCCGTGCGTGTTCAGCTACTCCCTGATGTGGGTGGGGGAGATGAGTTTCTGGTATTACCTGCTGACCTATCTGGTGTTCGATATCGTCTACACCATGATTCTGGTGCCGTACGAAACGCTGGTGCCGGAAATGACCGATGACTTTAAACAGAAAACCCGCTTCTCAGGTGCCCGTATCTCGATGGCGCAAATGTCTGCCATCCTGGCCTCATTCCTGCCGGGGATCCTGCTCACGCATTTCGGCAAAGACAACGCGGTCTCCTTTTTCTATGCAAGCCTGGTCTTCTCCGTGCTGTGCGCGCTGATGCTGATGCTCGTCTGGTTCTTCACCTGGGAGCGACCGCGGGAAGAGTGGAGCGAAGCCGCCCTGCGTGCCGAAGAAGAGAAGAAGAAACTGTCGCTCGGGCAGAGCCTCAACCGCCTGTTTGTGGAGTTGAGCTCTACGCTGCGCGTGAGAATTTTTCGTCAGCATCTGGGGATGTACCTTGGCGGGTATATCGCCCAGGACGTCTTTAATGCCGTGTTTACCTACTACGTGGTTTTCGTGCTGATGCAGGAAGCATCCATGGCCTCCAGCCTGCTGGGCACGATGGCCATCTTCCAGTTTATTGCGGTTATCGCCATGATCCCGCTGTGCATTCGCTTCGGACCCGCGCCGTCCTATCGGATGGTCGTGGTGCTGTTTGGCCTGGCATCGCTTTCCTACGCCGTGCTGTATTACGCGGGCCTGAGTGATATCTACTCTCTGTTATTGCTGGTCTCTGCAGTTGCCGGTCTGGGACGCGGTGGGATCAACTATGTGCCGTGGAATACCTACACCTACATTGCTGATGTCGATGAAGTGATCACCGGCCAGCGCCGCGAAGGGATTTTCGCCGGCATCATGACGCTGACCCGTAAAGCCTCGCAGGCGGGGGCGGTAATGCTGGTGGGCATTGTGATGCAGATGTCCGGCTTTGTCAGCGGACAAAAGACCCAGCCCGCGGAAGTGAGCCACACCATTCTGCTGATCCTGAGCGTGGGAACGCTTCTGGTTCTGTTCTGCGGCTTCCTGGTCTCGCTGCGTTTCAAACTCAATTTGCACACCCATACCACGCTGCGTGAAGAGACCGCCAAAATGCGCGCGTCTGGCCGCGCCATTCCTGAGAGTGCGACACCAGAAGCCCGCGCCACCGTAGAGATGCTGGCCGGTATGCCTTATGCGTCGCTGTGGGGCAATAACAACATCGGTTATCTGAATCGTAATAAGCCTGCGGCACCTTCGCTGAAGGGGCGCGCGGTACTGAATTCGACATACAACAGAGGTTAAGATAATGAAAGTTTGGCCGGTCAAACACAGTCCACTCCTGCGTCAACCTGCACATTTCATCGCCCGGGACGAGCTGAAATCGCTGATTGAAAAGGTGACGCATAACCTCGTTAATATCCACGACACAACAGGTGAGTTTTTACTGCGCCTGGACGACGGGCGGGTCATTGACACCAAAGGATGGGCTGGCTGGGAGTGGACCCACGGAGTGGGGTTATACGGTATCTGGCAGTATTACTGCCAGACGGGCGACGAAGCGATGCGTGACATCATTGACCACTGGTTTGCCGATCGTTTCAGGGAAGGAGCGACCACCAAAAACGTGAATACCATGTCACCGTTCCTGACGCTGGCATATCGTTACGAAGAGACCAGAAACCCGGCCTGGCTGCCGTGGCTGGAAAGTTGGGCGGAGTGGGCCATGAATGAGATGCCGCGCACCGACCATGGCGGCATGCAGCACATCACCCTGGCGGAAGAGAATTCTCAGCAGATGTGGGATGACACGCTGATGATGACGGTTCTGCCGCTGGCGAAAATCGGCAAGCTCCTTAATAAACCGGAGTACGTTGAAGAGGCGGTGTATCAGTTTCTGCTGCACGTGCAGAACCTGATGGATCGCGAAACCGGCCTGTGGTTCCACGGCTGGAATTACGAAGGCCACCATAACTTTGCGAAGGCACGCTGGGCACGAGGCAACAGCTGGCTGACCATCGTGATCCCGGATTTCCTTGAGCTGGTGGATTTGCCTGAACATAACGCCCTTCGTCGCTACCTTGTGCAGGTGCTGAACGCGCAGATTGCGGCCCTCGCCAAATGTCAGGACGATAGCGGCCTGTGGCATACGCTGCTCGACGATCCGCATTCCTACCTTGAGGCGTCAGCCACGGCAGGCTTTGCCTACGGTATTCTGAAAGCGGTGCGTAAACGCTATGTCGGCGCGGAATATGCTGAGGTGGCGGAGAAAGCGATTCGCGGCATTGTGGAAAATATCTCGCCGGAAGGGGAGTTACTGCAGACGTCGTTCGGTACGGGGATGGGCAGCGATCTGGCGTTCTATCGCCAGATCCCACTCACGTCGATGCCCTATGGACAGGCCATGGCAATCCTGTGTTTAACGGAATACCTGCGCAAATATTTTTGAACATAAAAAACCCGGCGATGGCCGGGTTTTTTTATTACATGCGCTCTACGGTTTCGATACCCAGGGTATCCAGACCCAGCTTCAGGGTCTTCGCCGTCAGCTGAGCCAGCTTCAGGCGGCTGTTGCGGACCGCTTCGCTTTCCGCAGACAGGATAGGGCAGTGTTCGTAGAAACCGGAGAACAGACCCGCCAGATCGTACAGGTAAGAGCACATCACGTGCGGGGTACCGTCACGTGCGACAACGGCCAGCGTCTCTTCAAACTGCAGCAGACGTGCCGCCAGCTGGGCTTCGCGATCTTCGGAAATGATCACCTCAGCATTGGCCAGCGCGCTTTCATCGATACTGGCTTTACGGAACACGGAGAGCACGCGGGTGTAGGCGTACTGCATATACGGCGCAGTATTACCTTCAAAGGCCAGCATGTTATCCCAGTCGAAGATATAGTCGGTGGTACGGTTCTTGGAGAGATCCGCGTACTTCACTGCACCGATCCCCACGGCGTTGGCGAGTTTTTCCAGCTCATCGGCAGGCATATCCGGATTCTTCTCGGCCACCAGACGGCGGGCGCGTTCCAGCGCTTCGTCCAGCAGGTCGGACAGCTTCACGGTACCGCCTGCACGGGTTTTGAACGGCTTACCGTCTTTACCCAGCATCATGCCGAACATATGGTGTTCAAGCGGCACGGAATCCGGCACGTAGCCTGCTTTGCGCACGATAGTCCACGCCTGCATCAGGTGCTGGTGCTGACGGGAGTCAATGTAGTACAGCACGCGGTCCGCATGCAGCGTTTCGTAACGGTATTTCGCACAGGCGATATCGGTGGTGGTGTAGAGATAGCCGCCATCCTTTTTCTGGATGATCACGCCCATCGGTTCACCTTCCTTGTTTTTATACTCATCAAGGAACACGACCGTAGCGCCTTCGCTCTCAACCGCCAGGTTTTTGGCCTTCAGGTCAGCCACAATGCCAGGCAGCATCGGGTTATAGAGGCTTTCACCCATCACATCGTCACGGGTCAGGGTGACGTTCAGACGGTTATAGGTGAGCTGGTTCTGGGACATGGTGATGTCAACCAGTTTGCGCCACATCTCGAGGAAGTACGGGTCGCCGCCCTGCAGTTTTACCACGTAACTGCGCGCGCGCTCGGCAAAAGCGTCGTCTTCGTCGTAGTGTTTTTTAGCTTCGCGGTAGAACCCTTCCAGGTCTGCCAGGGCCATCTCACCCGCGTTTTCCTGTTGCTGTTTTTCCAGGTAAGCAATCAGCATCCCGAACTGGGTACCCCAGTCGCCCACGTGGTTCGCGCGGATCACTTTGTGACCGAGGAACTCCAGGGTACGCACGGCCGCGTCACCGATAATAGTGGAACGCAGGTGCCCGACGTGCATCTCTTTCGCCACGTTTGGCGCTGAGTAGTCAATCACCACGGTCTGCGCTTCTGGCTGGGAAACACCCAGACGGTCAGATTTCAGCGCCGCGTCAACGTGGCGTGCCAGGAAAGCAGGCTCAAGGAAGATGTTGATAAATCCAGGGCCGGCGATTTCAGTTTTGCTGGCAATACCGGTGAGATCCAGATGAGTCAGCACCTGCTCGGCGAGTTGTCGCGGCGGCATACCCAGTTTTTTAGCCACTGCCATCACGCCATTAGCCTGATAGTCGCCAAACTGTACTTTTGCTGACTGACGAACCTGCGGTTCGCAATCCGCAGGCGCACCTGCTGCAATCAGTGCCTGACTGACTTTTTCGGAGAGAAGAGCCTGAATATTCACCTGGATACCTTACATTTTTGATGCGGGCAAATAACCGCCCGCGCCAGTTAAAGAATTTAGGGCGGGAGTATACTGCAAATGCCTTCTGGCGTCAGCATTGCGGGGGCCGAAGATTGCTCAGAATCCAGGCTAAGAAAGCATGCATAAACATGCAGTCGTAAAAACCGCTATTCAGAGGTTGGTCGAAAGAGGGCAACAGAGTAAATTAGCGGCTTTGCGACACGATAAGAGACTGACGTATGGCGAACTGGCACTCCATTGACGAACTGCATGATATTTCCGCAGATTTACCGCGCTTCACCCAGGCGTTCACAGAACTTGCCACCCGCCTTGGTCTGGATATTGCGCCGCTTGAGGCCGATCACATCTCCTTGCGCTGTCATCAGAACGCAACCGCCGAGCGCTGGCGTCGCGGGTTTGAACAGTGTGGCGAGTTACTCTCAGAGAACATCATCAACGGTCGCCCCATCTGCCTGTTCAAACTGCATGAACCGGTGTGCGTGGCTCACTGGCAGTTCAGTGTGGTCGAATTGCCCTGGCCGGGCGAGAAACGCTATCCGCATGAAGGCTGGGAGCATATCGAAATTGTCCTGCCGGGTGAGCCCGAAACGCTGAATGCTCGTGCACTGGCGCTGTTGTCTGACGAGGGGCTGAGCAAGCCTGGCATTTTTGTGAAAACAAGTTCCCCGAAAGGCGAACGTGAGCGTCTGCCTAATCCTACTCTGGCCGTCACTGACGGACAGGTTACCGTGAAGTTCCATCCCTGGACGATTGAACAGATTGTTGCCAGCGAAGCATAAGATGTGACCGTACGCTGAGACCGGGCGTAGCCTGCGTGTCATGATGGTGCGTTAAGTGGATATTAAGGAGGATGTAATGGCGCTGCTGGAGATTTGTTGTTACAGCGTGGAGTGTGCCGTCACCGCGCAACAGCACGGGGCTGACCGCATTGAACTGTGCGCCGCACCCAAAGAGGGTGGGTTAACGCCTTCATACGGGATGCTGAAGTCTGCCCGTCAGGCTGTCACCCTTCCGGTACACCCGATTATTCGTCCTCGCGGCGGCGATTTCTGTTACACGCCGGGCGAGTTCAGTGCCATGCTTGAAGATATCACTCTCGTTGGCGATCTGGGATTCCCCGGCCTGGTTATTGGGTTGCTTGATGAAGACGGCAATGTCGATCTGCCGCGCATGCGTCAGGTCATGAACGCGGCAAAAGGGATGGCGGTCACTTTTCATCGCGCGTTTGATATGTGTAAAGATCCCCTGCAATCCTTTGATATTCTTGCTGAACTTGGCGTGGCGCGGGTCCTGACATCGGGTCAGCAGTCCTCTGCTGAAAAAGGACTGCAATTAATTACGGAACTAAAAGCACATTCCGGTGTTCCAATAATAATGGCGGGTGCGGGAGTGCGTGCCAGCAATATGGAACTGTTTTTAAACGCCGGGGTAGAGGAGCTTCACAGCTCTGCGGGCAAATGGATGCCATCGCCCATGCGTTATCGCAACACAGGGTTGTCAATGTCGACGGATGCTGAAGCGGATGAGTACTCACGCTACGGTGTAGAGGGAGAGTCGGTTGCGGTAATGAAATCGATGATTGAACGTCATCACGTGTAGCAACGTACCGATTTTTACCGCGCATCATGTCGCCCAATATGATGCTTGCTTGTACCAGGCCCCTGCAATTTCAACAGGGGCCTTTTTTTATGCCCCTCACCCTAACCCTCTCCCCAAAGAGGAGAGGGGACAGTACGGTGCGGTCTTTTCTCCCTCGCCCTTTGGGAAGAGGGCAGGGGGTGGGGGAAAATCTACGGTTTCGTCGCGATCAACACCGCGCGCATTGGCGCAGGATACCCTTCGACAGTCCTGCTGTGGTCTGCCGGGTCGAGGAATTCCGCCAGCGATTCGGTGATCATCCAGTCGGTGCGACGCTGTTCTTCAGTTGACGTTACGCAAACATCGGCAATACGGACATCCACAAAACCGCACTTCTCCAGCCAGTTTTTCAGCGCCGGCGCGGAAGGAATAAAGTAAACGTTCCGCATCTGCGCATAGCGATCGCCCGGCACCAGAACGGTATTCTCATCACCCTCTACCACCAGCGTTTCCAGCACCAGCTCGCCGCCGCTGACCAGCTGATCTTTCAGCTGCCACAGATGTTCGAGTGGGGAGCGGCGGTGGTACAGGACACCCATCGAAAACACGGTGTCAAACGCCTTCAGGGCAGGGAGCTGCTCAATACCCAACGGCAGCAGGTGCGCGCGCTGGTCGTTACCCAGCAATTTACGCACCGCTTCAAACTGGCACAGGAACAGCTGCATAGGGTCAATCCCCACCGCCAGATGTGCCCCTGCGCCAATCATGCGCCACATGTGGTAACCGCTGCCGCAGCCAACATCCAGAATGGTTCGCCCGGTCAGGTCGGAAAGGTGAGGCAGCACGCGATCCCATTTCCAGTCAGAACGCCATTCAGTATTAATGTTAACGCCGTAGAGTGAGAACGGACCTTTACGCCACGGCATCAGGTTACGCATCAGCGTTTCAATGCGGTTTATCTGCCCGGGGGGAAGGGGTGTTTCGCTTTGCGCGGTAACGCTGTGGAGCAGATCCAGACGGTGCGGGGTCAGTTCCGGCAGAAACTCCACCGCGTTGGACCACTGCTTTAACAGACCATGCTGCTGATCCCGCTGCCAGGCAGCAATTTGTGCCGGCAGCGTCTCCAGCCAGTGGGAGAGATGGTTTTTGGCAATCAGCTGATAGAAATTACTGAACTCGATCATGCGATGTCCCCACCTTTCAGCGCCACCAGCGAGCCGAAGTTGAAGCACTGGAACCACAGTTCGCTGTGCTCGAAGCCTGCCTGACGCAGGCGTGCTTTATGGGTTTCGACGGAGTCCGTCAGCATCACGTTTTCGAGCATGCTACGTTTCTGGCTAATTTCCAGTTCGCTATAGCCGTTGGCCCGTTTGAAGTCGTGATGCATATTGAACAGCAGCTCACCCACTTCGGCATCTTCAAAGCTGAATTTCTCGGACAGCACCAGCGCGCCACCGGGTTTCAGGCCTTTATAAATTTTGTCCAGCAACAGCTGACGGTCTTCAGGCACCAGGAACTGCAGAGTAAAATTCAGAACCACCAGCGACGCGTTATTGATGTCGATATCACGGATATCACCTTCCACAACCTCGACTGGCGTCGGGGCTTTATACGCGTCGATGTGGCGACGGCAGCGTTCCACCATGGCCGGGGAGTTATCGACGGCAATGATTTTACAGCCTTCATGGTGAACGTTACGACGAACAGACAGCGTTGCCGCGCCGAGCGAGCAGCCCAGATCATACACCTGCGTGCCGGGTTGAACGAAGCGCTCAGCCAGCATGCCGATCATAGAGATGATATTGGAATAACCGGGAACAGAGCGCTGGATCATATCCGGGAAGACTTCGGCTACCCGTTCATCAAAGGTCCAGTCGCCCAGGCTGGCGATAGGCGCGGAAAAAAGCGTGTCGCGATCTGACATAACGTAAAAATCCGGGAAAAATAAAGTGGCGTATTGTGCGCTAATGGAAGGAGAAAACCAACTCCCACGGCATATACCAAAGGTTAGCCAGCACCATCAGCAAAAGCGAACACCAGGTCGCGCTCATGCCGGAACGACGCCAGCGGAATAAGCGGTGGTGAAAGCCGTAATAATGCATTAACCGGCCGGCAATCAGAAGCAGGCCGCAGACGTGCACCATCCAGGTTTCCGCGCCGTTCATTTCCATAAACAGCAGCAAAATTAACGCAACGGGGATGTACTCAACCGCGTTACCGTGAATGCGGATAGCGCTCTGTAACTCCGAAAAACCGCCGTCACCGTAAGAAACACGATACTGCATTCGCAGGCGCACAACATCAAATGAAAACTTAATCAGCAGTAATGCACCTAACACCGCATACAGCGCGCTGACCATACTAACTCCCTGTTTTTGGCAGATGGCACCTTCCTATGATAGGGGCTGATATCAGAAAAGAGAAGATTGTTGTGGGATAGAAGGGGCGTTGCCAACGGACGGAACCGCAGCCTGCAAGGCCTGCCAGAGAACATCGACCAGTTCGGGGGCGTGAGCGATATCCGGCGTATGGAGAAAGAGATACGGCGTGGTGGTTTGCTCCCATTTCGCTAATTTTTGCAGCCAGACGGCGAACATCTCCTGGTTTTGCTGCATGTTATCGCTGCCGATAAACCTGACCATCGGGTTTTGCGCGGTGACCACGGCGTGAACAGGCACCCTGGGCTTTTTACGCTGGGCATCAATGATGGCCTCGTTATGCGGGATGGCGCTGTGCACGGGGCGGCTGTCGAGAATCACCCGGTTCACCCCGCGCGCATGTAAGCCACGGTTAAGCGCCGTTTCAGCCTCTCCCTTGGCAAAAAATGCCGCATGTCTCACCTCAACGCCGTAGGTAAAGTCCTTGGGCAGGGTATCAAGGAACTGCCATAGCGCAGGCAGGTCATGTGGGCTAAAGGTGGCCGGAAGCTGCAACCAGTACTGACCGATGCGGTTCGCCAGCGGCGACATCCGGCCAAAGAACTCGTCGGTCAAATCACCGCAGTTTCGCAGCGCAGCGGTGTGGGAGATCGTCGCCGGAAACTTGAAGCAGAAGCGGAAATCATCGGTCGTCTGGTCGCGCCAGCGCTCAACAATCTCTGCTCTGGGTAGCGCGTAGAGGGTGGTATTGCCCTCGACGCAGTTGAAATGACGGGCATATTCTTCAAGGCTGGTAATACCCAGGCGCACCCATTTCGGGTGCGACCACTGGGGCAGGCCAAGGTAGATCATAGGGCGCTTATAATGTCGTCCGTGCTACGCACGCGGCCAATGCGCGGGAAGATGTGGGTCATACTGCCCTGGTGCTGCTCCGCAGACGCTGCGCTGCATGCATCCTCAGCAATCACCAGGTTAAAGCCCAGTTCCCAGGCGTTTCGGGCGGTGGATTCCACGCCAATGTTGGTGGAGATCCCACAGAGAATCAGGGTGTCGATACCGCGCCGACGCAGCTGCAGCTCAAGATCGGTGCCGTAGAATGCGCCCCACTGGCGTTTGGTCACTTCGATATCGCTGTCCCGTTTGCCGAGCGAAACCGGATAGGTCCACCAGTTTTCAGGTAGTGAATGTGCTGCAACCTGAGCATCGACAGGCTGCTTTAAGGCCTCCGCGAAATCCGCTGACCAGCCAACGCGCACCATGATCACGGGGGCACCGCTGGCACGGCATTTTTCTGCCAGACGCGCGGCGCGGCTGACAACATCTTCGGCGCTGTGCGGGCCTCCGGCAAACGGCAGGATCCCTTCCTGTAAATCAATCACCACAAGCGCGGTTTTGCGGGCATTAAGTGTTAACATGGTAACTCCAGTGAAATGAGTCGCTTCCGCTACACCTTACGACGTAATGACCTGTTATCGGTCGGATAATTTTGTTAATTTTTGTGAGAATACATAATAAGCGCGCAGCAAACGACCGTCTGGCCGTGGTTCGCTCTTATCGTCTGGCGGAATTTCCAGTATAATAGCCGCCTTTTTTCATCCAGTTGTGACATACAGAAAGCTGCGACATAGTAGCCTGCATTCCAGGCGACATTTAGCCTGCGGCTAATTAAGGGATATCTCATGCGTACAGAATATTGCGGGCAGCTGCGTCAGTCCCACGTTGGACAGCAGGTAACCCTGTGTGGTTGGGTCAATCGTCGTCGTGATCTTGGGAGCCTTATCTTCATCGATATGCGCGACCGCGAAGGTATCGTTCAGGTGTTCTTCGACCCAGATCGCGCAGATGCGTTGAAGCTGGCTTCTGAGCTGCGTAATGAGTTCTGCATTCAGGTCACCGGCACCGTACGTGCGCGTGACGAGAAAAACGTTAACGCAGACATGGCGACCGGCGCAATTGAAGTGCTGGCGTCGGATCTGGTTATCATCAACCGTGCTGAAGCGCTGCCGCTGGACTCCAACCACGTCAACACTGAAGAAGCGCGTCTGAAATACCGCTATCTGGACCTGCGTCGTCCGGAAATGGCTCAGCGCCTGAAAACCCGTGCGAAAATCACCAGCTTGGTGCGTCGCTTTATGGATGACCACGGTTTCCTCGACATCGAAACCCCGATGCTGACCAAAGCCACGCCGGAAGGCGCGCGCGATTACCTGGTTCCATCCCGTGTACACAAAGGCAAATTCTACGCGCTGCCACAGTCTCCTCAGCTGTTCAAACAGCTGCTGATGATGTCCGGCTTCGATCGCTACTATCAGATTGTAAAATGCTTCCGCGACGAAGACCTGCGTGCTGACCGTCAGCCAGAATTTACCCAGATCGATGTGGAAACCTCCTTCATGACGGCCGAGCAGGTGCGTGAAGTGATGGAAGCCCTGGTGCGCAGTCTGTGGAATGACGTGAAAGGCGTGGAACTGGGTGATTTCCCCATCATGACCTTCGCTGAAGCTGAACGTCGCTACGGCTCTGACAAACCAGACCTGCGTAACCCGATGGAGCTGGTGGACGTTGCAGACCTGGTGAAATCCGTTGAGTTCGCGGTATTTGCCGGCCCGGCTAACGATCCAAAAGGTCGCGTGGCTGCCCTGCGTGTACCGGGCGGTGCGGCGCTGAGCCGTAAGCAGATTGACGATTACGGCAACTTCATCAAGATCTACGGCGCGAAAGGTCTGGCCTATATTAAAGTGACCGAACGTGCGAAAGGTCTGGAAGGCATTACCAGCCCGGTGGCGAAATTCCTGAACGCGGAAATCGTGGAAGCGATCCTCGAGCGCACCGGCGCACAGGATGGCGACATGATCTTCTTTGGCGCAGACAACAAGAAAATCGTTGCTGACGCGATGGGCGCGCTGCGTCTGAAGCTGGGTAAAGACCTGAGCCTGACGGACGAGAGCAAATGGGCTCCGCTGTGGGTAATCGACTTCCCAATGTTCGAAGACGACGGTGAAGGCGGCCTGACCGCAATGCACCACCCGTTCACCTCGCCAAAAGACATGACGGCGGCAGAGCTGAAAGCGGCACCGGAAGATGCGGTAGCAAACGCGTATGACATGGTTATCAACGGCTACGAAGTGGGTGGCGGTTCCGTGCGTATTCACAGCGGCGAAATGCAGCAAACCGTGTTTGGTATTCTGGGAATCAACGAGCACGAACAGCGCGAGAAATTCGGCTTCCTGCTGGACGCCCTGAAATACGGTACGCCGCCACACGCGGGTCTGGCATTCGGTCTTGACCGTTTGACCATGCTGCTGACCGGCACCGACAACATTCGTGATGTTATCGCCTTCCCGAAAACCACGGCTGCGGCCTGTCTGATGACGGAAGCCCCAAGCTTTGCCAACCCGGCCGCGCTGGCTGAGCTGGGCATTCAGGTGCTTCCGAAAGCTTCAAAAGAGATTTCGGAGAACGAATAATATGCAGTATAAGCGTCCCGTTTCGGTTCTGGTTGTCATTTATGCAGAAGATACGAAACGGGTGCTGATGTTGCAGCGGCGCGATGACCCTGATTTCTGGCAGTCGGTTACCGGCAGCCTGGAAGAGGGGGAGACCGCGTCGCAGGCCGCCGCGCGCGAAGTAAAGGAAGAGGTCAGCATTGACGTTGCTTGCGAGCAACTGACCCTGAAGGACTGTCAGCGCACGGTGGAGTTTGAAATTTTTAGCCATTTACGTCATCGCTATGCGCCGGGTATTGAGCGCAATACGGAATCGTGGTTCTGTCTCGCGCTCCCCCATGAACGGGAGATCGTGTTTACCGAACACCTGACCTACCGCTGGGTGGATGCGGCGGATGCCGCTGCACTGACCAAATCGTGGAGCAACCGGCAGGCGATTGAAGAATTTGTAATTAACGTAGCCTGAAAAGGCGCGCTCTTTGAGGAAATTTTTATGGCAGGTCATAGTAAGTGGGCCAACACCAAACACCGCAAAGCGGCACAGGATGCCAAGCGCGGTAAGATCTTCACCAAAATTATTCGTGAGCTGGTTACAGCGGCACGTCTGGGCGGCGGCGATGCGGCGTCTAACCCGCGTCTGCGTGCGGCAGTGGATAAAGCCCTGTCCAACAACATGACGCGTGACACCCTGAACCGTGCTATCGCACGTGGCGTAGGCGGTGATGAAGACGCGAACATGGAAACCATCATTTATGAAGGTTACGGTCCTGGCGGTACGGCGGTGATGGTTGAATGTCTGTCCGACAACCGTAACCGTACCGTAGCGGAAGTGCGTCATGCCTTCAGCAAATGCGGTGGTAACCTGGGCACTGACGGCTCCGTGGCCTATCTGTTCAGCAAAAAAGGTGTCATTTCCTTCGAGAAAGGCGACGAAGACGTAATCATGGAAGCGGCGCTGGAAGCCGGTGCAGAAGACGTTGTGACCTATGATGATGGCGCAATCGACGTCTACACCGCGTGGGAAGAGATGGGCGCAGTACGTGACGCGCTGGAAGCGGCGGGTCTGAAAGCAGACAACGCTGAAGTTTCCATGATCCCGTCAACCAAAGCGGACATGGATGCGGAAACGGCACCTAAACTGCTGCGTCTGATCGACATGCTCGAAGACTGCGACGACGTGCAGGAAGTGTATCATAACGGTGAAATCTCTGATGAGGTTGCAGCGACTCTCTGATGAGAGCGTATAAACCGTTTACGGGAGACGCGTGATGTCGATTATCCTCGGGATTGACCCCGGCTCGCGCGTCACCGGTTATGGCGTCATCCGGCAGGTAGGGCGCCAGTTAACCTACCTTGGCAGCGGCTGTATTCGGACCAAAGTGGACGATCTGCCGTCGCGCCTGAAGCTAATCTATGCTGGCGTGTCGGAGATCATCACCCAGTTTCAGCCCGACTTTTTTGCCATTGAGCAGGTCTTTATGGCGAAAAACGCCGATTCAGCGTTAAAACTGGGTCAGGCACGGGGCGTTGCCATCGTTGCGGCGGTGAATCAGGATCTTCCGGTGTTTGAATACGCAGCCAGACAGGTCAAACAGAGCGTCGTGGGGATTGGTAGCGCGGAGAAAAGTCAGGTGCAGCATATGGTGCGCACGCTTCTGAAGCTTCCCGCGAACCCGCAGGCAGACGCCGCCGATGCGCTGGCGATAGCCATTACCCACTGTCATATAAGCCAGAACGCGGTTCAGATGAGCGAATCGCGGCTTAATCTGGCGCGAGGCAGGTTACGATAATGACAAATCAGGCTGGATGTTTATCCAGCCTTTTTTTATTATGTCGGCAGTTAATTTCTTCCAGAACGCAGGAGCGTCACGTGATAGGCAGACTCAGAGGCATCATCATTGAAAAACAACCCCCGTTAGTGCTGCTGGAAGTCGGTGGCGTGGGCTATGAAGTCCATATGCCGATGACCTGCTTCTATGAGTTGCCGGATGCGGGCAAAGAGGCGATTGTCTTTACCCAGTTTGTGGTGCGTGAAGATGCCCAGTTGCTGTATGGCTTCAATAACAAACAGGAACGGATGCTGTTTCGCGAGCTGATCAAAACTAACGGCGTAGGGCCGAAGCTGGCGCTGGCTATTTTGTCCGGCATGTCCGCTCCGCAGTTCGTCAATGCCGTTGAGCGCGAAGATCCTGCTGCGCTGATTAAACTCCCGGGTATCGGCAAGAAAACCGCGGAGCGTTTGATTGTCGAGATGAAAGACCGCTTTAAAGGTCTGCATGGCGATCTGTTTACGCCAGCCGCTGATCTGGTGCTTACCTCGCCGGGCGCGCAAGCCTCTGACGATGCTGAACAGGAAGCGGTTGCTGCGCTGGTGGCGCTGGGATATAAACCTCAGGAGGCCAGCCGGATGGTGAGCAAAATTGCCAAACCGGATGCCAGCAGTGAAACCCTGATTCGTGAAGCGCTACGCGCGGCATTGTGAGGTAAAGGATGATTGAAGCAGATCGCCTGGTATCGGCAGGCACCCTTCAGGCAGAAGACGTGGTGGATCGCGCCATCCGCCCGAAACTGCTTGATGAGTATATTGGCCAGCCGCAGGTTCGTTCTCAGATGGAGATCTTCATTCAGGCGGCAAAACTGCGCGGCGATGCACTCGATCACCTGCTCATTTTTGGCCCCCCCGGTCTGGGGAAAACCACGCTGGCGAACATTGTCGCCAATGAAATGGGCGTTAACCTGCGCACAACTTCTGGCCCGGTGCTGGAAAAAGCGGGCGATCTGGCGGCAATGTTGACCAACCTTGAACCGCATGACGTGCTGTTTATCGATGAGATCCACCGCTTGTCGCCGGTCGTGGAAGAGGTGCTCTATCCGGCGATGGAAGATTACCAGCTGGACATCATGATCGGTGAAGGTCCGGCAGCACGTTCCATCAAAATCGATCTGCCTCCGTTTACCCTGATTGGCGCGACGACGCGTGCCGGGTCATTGACCTCTCCGCTTCGCGATCGTTTTGGTATCGTTCAGCGTCTGGAGTTCTATCAGGTTGCGGATCTTCAGCATATCGTTGGCCGCAGTGCCCGCTATATGGGGCTGGAGATGAGCGAGGAAGGGGCGTTTGAGGTAGCGAAGCGCTCGCGGGGGACGCCGCGTATTGCGAACCGCCTGTTGCGTCGCGTACGTGACTTTTCCGAAGTAAAGCACGATGGCACGATCTCGGCTGAGATTGCAGCGCAGGCGCTGGATATGCTGAATGTGGATGCCGAAGGCTTTGACTACATGGACCGTAAGCTGTTGCTGGCGGTACTGGATAAGTTCTTTGGCGGTCCGGTCGGACTGGATAACCTGGCGGCAGCGATTGGTGAAGAGCGCGAGACAATTGAAGATGTGCTTGAGCCGTATCTGATCCAGCAGGGTTTCTTGCAACGTACCCCGCGCGGTCGTATGGCAACGGTGCGGGCGTGGAACCATTTTGGTATTACCCCGCCAGCGATGCCGTAGCAGAGGTTCCCTCTCCCGGGTGGGAGAGGGGAGAGGCGATCAGCTTGCAGGCTTCTTCATCATACTGAAGATAAACAGCAGCGCCGCACACAGCACCACAGACGGTCCGGCAGGGGTATCGTAGAACGCCGAGAAGGTTAACCCTCCCGTTACCGCAATCATCCCGATGATAACCGCGACACCGGCCATTTGCTCCGGTGTACGGGCAAAACGACGCGCAGTGGCCGCGGGGATAATCAGCAGGGAAGTGATGATCAGCGCGCCGACGAATTTCATCGCCACACCAATGGTTAACGCCGTCACCAGCATCAGCAACAGCTTCACGCGCTGCAACTTCACGCCGTCGACAAACGCCAGATCCGGGCTGACGGTCATCGCCAGCAAATTACGCCACTGCCAGAGCAGAATACCCAGCACGACCACCACACCAGCGGCGATGGAGATCAGATCTTCAGGCGTCACGGCCAGCAGGTCACCGAACAGGTAGGCCATCAGATCAACACGAATGTTCGACATCAGGCTCACGACCACCAGACCCAGCGACAGGGCGCTGTGGGCCATAATACCAAGCAGCGTATCGATGGCGAGGTGAGGGCGCTTTTCCAGCCATACCAGCCCTGCGGCCAGCAGCAGCGTGACCACAATCACCGCGTAGAAGGGATTCACGTCCAGTAACAGGCCAAAGGCAACGCCCAGCAGAGACGCGTGTGCCAGCGTATCGCCAAAATAGGACATTCTGCGCCACACCACAAACGAGCCCAGCGGGCCCGCGGCGCAGGCAAGCATAATCCCGGCCAGCCAGCCGGGCAGTAACAGTTCAATCATGAGTGTCCATTTCCCCGACGCAGGACAATTCGTCCCTGTAAATCATGGCGGTGATTGTGATGATGGCGATAAATTCCCAGCTGCTCAGCGCCGCGAGGGCCGAACATGGAGATGAATTCAGGGTGCATTGACACCACTTCCGGCGTGCCGGAACAGCAGATGTGATGGTTAAGGCACAGCACTTCGTCGGTCTTGGCCATCACCAGATGGAGATCGTGGGAAACCATCAGCACCGCACAGTTGAGTTCGCGGCGTAGCTGGTCGATTAAATCGTAAAGTGCGACCTGACCATTCACGTCCACACCCTGCGTCGGCTCATCCAGCACCAGAAGCTGTGGGCTGCTCAACAGGGCGCGGGCAAGCAATACGCGCTGGGTTTCACCGCCGGACAGTTTCTGCAGCGGGGCATCAATCAGATGGCCTGCCTGCACGCGTTTCAGCGCCGGAAGAATATCGGCTTTATGTGTCCCGGGGCGCAGACGCAGGAAACGGCTAACCGTCAGCGGCAGTGTAGCGTCGAGGTGGAGTTTTTGCGGCACATAGCCGATGCGTAATTTTTCCTCACGGCGGATAACCCCTTCGTCAGGTGTTACCAGACCCAGCACCACGCGCACCAGGGTGGATTTCCCTGCGCCATTGGGGCCGAGCAGCGTCAGAATTTTGCCGGGTTTCAGATCCAGCGACACGTCAGAGAGGACGCGGCGTTGGCCAAATGAGACCGAAATATTGTCGAGAGAAACCAAAGTCGTCATGTCAATTTAAGCTTGCAGAAGTCAACGAATGTTATAATATCACATCCCACGCATTCATTACGATGATTAGTCGCATTATGTTACATAAAAATACGCTTCTTTTCGCAGCATTATCCGCTGCCCTTTGGGGTTCAACAGCACAAGATGTTAACGCTGCTGTTGTCGCTTCGCTTAAACCGCTCGGTTTCATTGCTTCCGCGATTGCAGATGGGGTTACTGACACCCAGGTTCTGCTCCCTGATGGGGCTTCCGAGCATGATTATTCCCTGCGTCCATCTGATGTAAAACGCTTACAAAACGCGGACTTAGTTGTCTGGATTGGTCCAGAGATGGAAGCGTTTATGCATAAGTCGGCAAAACAGGTGCCGGGCGAAAAACAGGTCGCCATTGCCGAACTCCCGGGCGTGAAACCGTTGCTCATGAAAGGGGCTGACGACGACGGTGATGAACATGATGCCGGACACGCCGACGGCGAAAAAGGTGATGGGGATCACCATCACGGCGAGTACAACATGCACCTTTGGCTATCCCCAGAGATAGCGCGGCTTTCGGCGGTTGCAATCCATGACAAATTAGTGGAACTTATGCCGCAAAGTCGAGCCAAACTAGACGCCAACCTGAAGGATTTTGAGGCACAATTAGCCGCAACCGATAAGCAGGTGGGTAATGAGCTCGCACCGTTGAAAGGAAAAGGGTATTTCGTTTTTCATGACGCCTATGGCTATTACGAGAAACACTACGGCCTGACCCCGCTGGGGCACTTTACCGTCAACCCTGAAATTCAACCTGGTGCGCAGCGTTTACATGAAATCAGAACACAGTTGGTTGAGCAGAAAGCGACATGCGTTTTTGCTGAGCCACAGTTCAGGCCAGCGGTCGTAGAAGCCGTGGCCAGGGGAACATCCGTGCGCATGGGAACCCTTGACCCGCTAGGAACGAATATCCAGTTGAGCAAAGCGAGCTATTCGCAGTTTCTCAGCCAACTGGCGAACCAGTATGCGAGCTGCCTGAAAGGAGATTAACGAGGAAGTGAATACGTGCAACAGATAGCCCGCTCTGTCGCCCTGGCATTTAACAATCTGCCTCGACCCCATCGCGTTATGCTGGGGTCTCTTACAGTTCTCACGTTAGCGGTCGCCGTCTGGCGGCCCTATGTTTACCATCCGAGTTCTGCCCCAATCATCAAAACCATCGAGCTTGAGAAGAGCGAGATTCGCTCTCTCCTCCCTGAGGCCAGTGAACCTATCGACCAGGCGGCTCAGGAAGATGAAGCCATCCCGCAGGATGAGCTGGACGATAAAACCGAGAATGAAGCGGGGATCCACGAATATGTCGTTTCGACGGGTGATACGTTAAGCAGCGTTCTGAACCAGTACGGTATCGACATGGGAAACATCAGCCAGCTGGCGGCGGCTGATAAAGATCTTCGTAACCTGAAAATTGGTCAACAGCTCTCCTGGACGTTAACCGCTGATGGCGATCTGCAACGCCTGACCTGGGAGATGTCCCGTCGCGAAACCCGCACCTACGATCGCACTGCAAACGGTTTCAAAATGACCAGTGAAATGCAGAAAGGCGACTGGGTGAACAGCGTGATGAAAGGGACCGTAGGCGCAAGCTTTGTCTCCAGCGCGCGCGATGCGGGGCTGACCAGCGCCGAGATCAGCTCGGTAATCAAAGCCATGCAGTGGCAAATGGACTTCCGCAAACTGAAGAAAGGCGATGAATTCTCCGTTCTCATGTCCCGTGAAATGCTTGACGGCAAGCGTGAGCAGAGCCAGCTGGTGGGTGTGCGTCTGCGCTCTGATGGCAAAGATTACTACGCCATTCGTGCCGAAGACGGTAAGTTCTACGACCGCAGCGGTACCGGGCTTGCGAAGGGCTTCCTGCGCTTCCCGACGGCTAAACAATTCCGTGTTTCATCCAACTTTAACCCGCGCCGTCTGAACCCGGTCACCGGGCGTGTTGCGCCGCACCGTGGCGTTGACTTTGCCATGCCGCAGGGGACCCCTGTGCTGGCTGTGGGTGATGGCGAAGTGGTGATTGCAAAACGTAGCGGTGCAGCCGGGTATTATGTCGCGGTGCGTCATGGTCGTACCTACACCACCCGCTATATGCACCTGCGTAAGCTACTGGTTAAGCCGGGACAGAAAGTGAAACGTGGCGACCGTATCGCGCTCTCCGGGAATACCGGGCGCTCTACCGGGCCGCATTTGCACTATGAGGTATGGATTAACCAACAGGCAGTGAACCCGCTTACGGCGAAACTGCCGCGTACCGAAGGCCTGACAGGTAAAGATCGTTCCGATTACCTGGCGCAGGTGAAAGAGGTGATTCCGCAGCTGCGCTTTGATTAAGCCCTCTGTTTTGTGAAAAAGCCGGCCTCAGTATGTGCCGGCTTTTTGTTTTGTGCGCGAGCGGCTGCCTCGCTACACTATCTGAATGAAATTTTGCGTCACCAGACCCTGGAACCAGCATGGAAACCCAAAAAAACAATATTGAGTACATTCCTGAGTTTGAAAAATCTTTTCGCCACCCGCGCAACTGGAGTGCCTGGCTTGGCGTTTACGCATTTGCGGGGATTGCGATGTTACCTGCCTCGGTTCGCGATCCGGTACTGGGAAAAATAGGCCGCCTGGCGGGCCGGTTTGGTAAAAGTGCCCGTCGCCGTGCGCAGATTAACCTCTTGTACTGTTTCCCGGAGAAGAGTGACGCCGAGCGTGAAGCGCTGATTGACGACATGTACACGACCGCGCCGCAGGCCATGGCGATGATGGCCGAACTGGCGCTCAAAGGGCCGGAGAAAGTTCAGACGCGAGTTGACTGGAAAGGGCTGGAAATCATCGAAGAGATGCGCCGCAACAACGAGAAGGTGATCTTCCTCGTTCCTCACGGCTGGGGCGTGGATATTCCTGCGATGCTGATGGCGTCACAGGGGCAGAAAATGGCGGCAATGTTCCATAACCAGGGCAATAAGATCTTTGATTACGTCTGGAACACCGTGCGGCGCCGTTTTGGTGGCCGTCTGCATGCGCGTAATGATGGCATTAAACCGTTTATACAGTCCGTGCGTCAGGGCTACTGGGGTTACTATCTGCCGGATCAGGACCACGGCCCCGAGCACAGTGAGTTTGTGGATTTCTTCGCGACGTATAAAGCCACGTTGCCGGCGATTGGCCGCCTGATGAAAGTCTGCCGTGCGCGCGTCATTCCGCTGTTTCCGGTATACGACGGGAAAACCCATCGCCTGAGCATTGAAGTGCGTCCACCGATGGATGATTTACTGACTGCGGACGATCACACCATTGCGCGTCGAATGAACGAAGAGGTCGAGATTCTGGTGGGACCGCATGCTGAGCAATACACGTGGATACTGAAGTTGCTCAAAACGCGTAAGCCCGGTGAAACAGAGCCGTACAAACGCAAAGAGCTTTTCCCGAAGAAATAAGCAGAAATAAAAAAAGCCCGCTCCGAAAAGAGCGGGCTTTTTAACAGGGGCGTGCTTACTCGACGGTCAATACGCGAGTGGTATTGGTCGAGCCGATGGTGCTCATCACGTCACCCTGAGTCACAATCACGATATCACCGGAGACCAGATAGCCTTTGTCGCGCAGCAGGTTCACGGCGTCGTGGGCAGCCGCGACACCGTCGTTGGTGCTGTCGAAGTGAACCGGCGTGACACCGCGATACAGCGCCGTCAGGTTCAGCGTACGCTCGTGACGGGACATGGCGAAGATGGGCAGACCGGAGCTGATACGGGAGGTCATCAGCGCGGTACGGCCAGATTCGGTCATGGTGATAATCGCCGTTACGCCTTTCAGGTGGTTAGCGGCGTACATGGCAGACATCGCAATCGCTTCTTCCACGTTGTCGAACTGCACGTCCAGACGGTGTTTAGAGACGTTGATGCTTGGGATCTTTTCAGCACCCAGGCAAACGCGTGCCATCGCGGCTACGGTTTCAGCAGGGTACTGGCCGGCTGCGGTTTCTGCAGAAAGCATTACGGCATCGGTACCGTCCAGCACGGCGTTAGCCACGTCCATCACCTCTGCACGGGTCGGCATTGGGTTGGTGATCATGGATTCCATCATCTGGGTTGCGGTGATCACGGCGCGGTTAAGCTGACGTGCACGGCGGATCAGGGCTTTCTGGATCCCCACCAGCTCAGGGTCGCCAATTTCCACGCCCAGATCGCCACGGGCAACCATCACCACGTCAGACGCCAGAATCACGTCATCCATCGCGTCCTGATCGCAAACGGCTTCCGCACGTTCCACTTTAGCAACGATTTTGGCATCACAGCCCGCATCACGTGCCAGACGGCGCGCGTAGTTCAGGTCTTCGCCACAGCGCGGGAAGGAGACGGCCAGATAGTCAACGCCAATCAGCGCAGCGGTCACGATATCCGCTTTGTCTTTATCGGTCAGCGCTTCGGCTGAGAGGCCACCGCCGAGTTTGTTAATGCCTTTGTTGTTTGAGAGCGGGCCGCCGACGGTGACTTCGGTGAACACCTTCATCCCCTGAACTTCCAGCACTTTCAGCTGAACGCGACCGTCGTCGAGCAGCAGGATATCGCCAGGCACAACGTCAGCCGGCAGACCTTTATAGTCGATCCCAACTTTTTCTTTATCGCCTTCGCCTTTACCCAGGTTGGCATCGAGCAGGAATTTATCGCCGATATTGAGGAAGACTTTACCTTCTTTGAAGGTTGAAACACGAATTTTTGGACCCTGCAGGTCCCCGAGGATAGCAACATGACGGCCAAGTTTGGCCGCAATTTCACGCACTTTGTCGGCACGTAATTTATGGTCTTCTGGCGTACCGTGAGAGAAGTTCATACGCACCACGTTGGCACCCGCGGCGATAATTTTCTCGAGATTGTTATCGCGGTCAGTGGCCGGGCCTAAGGTGGTTACGATCTTGGTTCTGCGAAGCCTTCTGGACATGTAATACTCCGTTGACTGAAACAACTTTGGTGTTGCGTGAACATTAAATCGGCCTTCATCTGCTGCAAGGCAACAGAGAGAGGACCGAATGCCGTAAATCGTTACATCGTAGTTATTAAACTATTTAGGGAACATCGCTTTTCATAAGCAATTCTTTATCAAAACGCGATTCCTTAAGCGCTTCCTTGACACGCTTCAAGTTATCTCTGAATTTTGCGCCACGACGCAGGGTGAAACCGGTTGCCAGCACGTCAATCACCGTGAGTTGCGCCAGACGGGAGACCATCGGCATATACATGTCGGTGTCTTCCGGGACGTCAAGGGTGATGGCGAGCGTCGCTTCTCTTGCCAGCGGCGTGCCCGCCGTCGTGAGGGCAATAACCATGGCATCGTTTTCACGCGCCAGTTGCGCCAGCTCCACCTGGCTTTTGGTGCGCCCGGTGTGCGAAATGAGTACCACGACATCATCTTCACTGCAATTCATACAGCTCATGCGTTGCAGGACAATGTCATCGGAATAAATGACCGGGACGTTAAAGCGGAAGAATTTATTCATGGCGTCATGCGCCACGGCCGCCGACGAGCCGAGGCCAAAGAACGCAATGCGCTTGGCCTGGGTCAGTAAATCCACCGCGCGGTTCACGGAATTCATATCCAGGGACTGGCGAACGTGGTCCAGCGTCGCCATGGCCGACTCAAATATTTTTGCCGTATAGGCATCAACACTGTCGTCTTCATCCACATTGCGATTAACATAAGGCGTGCCGTTTGCCAGACTTTGTGCAAGATGCAGTTTAAAATCAGGAAAGCCGCGCGTTTCAAGGCTACGGCAGAAGCGGTTAACCGTCGGTTCGCTGACGCCTGCCTCCTGCGCCAGAGCGGCGATGCTTGAATGAATCGCCTGAGCAGGAGCAGCAAGAATGACTTCGGCCACTTTTCGCTCGGATTTGCTAAGGTGTTCCAGTTGGAACTGGATTTTTTCCAGCATGTTCATTGTTAACAGGGCGCTCATGGGTGGAAACGATTTCATTAATACATGAAATCATGATTCGATTTAGCCGATATTACCCCTGTGGCTTCCATAAAGGGTAACAGTCGACAAGATAATGTTGTTGTTTTTTTTCATTACTTGATCGGTGTCGGGTTTTGTTATGACCCTGTAGTTCAAAGAATCAACGCTTTTTGCGTGATTCCGCCACCACACGCGTCTGACGGCGAAAAAATCGCGGTATCGCACGCGAGGTTAAGCGCTAATGGTTTCGGGAATGACGTAAAAGCAGTACAGTGCAACGTAATAAAATTACAACGATACCTGGCAGAAGTACCAGGTGATCCAACTGAGGAGAATGACATGGCGGTAACGCAAACAGCCCAGGCATGTGACCTGGTCATTTTCGGCGCGAAAGGCGATCTTGCACGCCGGAAATTGCTGCCTTCCCTGTATCAACTGGAGAAAGCGGGCCAAATTCATCCGGATACGCGTATCCTGGGCGTTGGGCGCGCCGACTGGGACAAGGAAGCTTATACCAAGGTCGTACGCGAGGCGCTCGAAACGTTCATGAAGGAAAAGATTGATGAAAGTTTGTGGGATACCCTCAGCGGACGTCTTGATTTCTGTAACCTGGACGTGAACGACGTCAGCGCGTTTAACCGTTTAGGCGCAATGCTGGATCAGAAAAACCGTGTCACCATTAACTACTTCGCCATGCCGCCAAGCACTTTCGGTGCAATCTGCAAAGGCCTGGGTGAAGCGAAGCTGAACGCTAAACCGGCACGCGTGGTGATGGAGAAACCGCTGGGGACCTCTCTTTCAACCTCACGTGAAATTAACGACCAGGTCGGCGAGTACTTCGAAGAGTGCCAGGTCTACCGTATCGACCACTATCTCGGTAAAGAGACGGTACTGAACCTGCTGGCGCTGCGTTTTGCCAACTCCCTGTTTGTGAATAACTGGGACAACCGTACCATCGACCATGTGGAAATCACCGTGGCCGAAGAGGTAGGTATCGAAGGCCGCTGGGGTTACTTTGACCAGGCCGGTCAGATGCGCGACATGATCCAGAACCACCTGCTGCAAATCCTTTGCATGATTGCCATGTCTCCACCGTCTGACCTGACGGCGGACAGCATCCGTGATGCTAAAGTGAAAGTGCTGAAGTCGCTGCGTCGCATCGATCGCTCAAACGTGCGTGAGAAAACGGTACGCGGCCAGTATACCGCAGGGTTTGCTCAGGGTAAAAAAGTGCCGGGCTACCTGGAAGAAGAGGGTGCTAACAAGGCGAGCAATACCGAGACGTTTGTGGCGATCCGCGTGGATATCGATGACTGGCGCTGGGCGGGTGTTCCGTTCTACCTGCGTACCGGTAAACGTCTGCCGACCAAATGCTCTGAAGTGGTCGTTTACTTCAAAAACCCTGAACTCAACCTGTTCAAAGAGTCCTGGCAAGAGCTGCCGCAGAACAAACTGACCATTCGTCTGCAGCCAGACGAAGGGGTGGACATCCAGATCCTGAACAAAGTGCCGGGCCTGGATCACAAACATAATCTGCAGACCACTAAGCTGGACCTAAGCTACTCCGAAACATTCAATCAGACGCACCTTGCCGATGCTTACGAGCGTCTGCTGCTGGAAACCATGCGCGGTATCCAGGCGCTGTTCGTGCGTCGCGATGAAGTGGAAGAGGCGTGGAAATGGGTCGACTCCATCACCGAAGCCTGGGCTGCGGATCAGGATGCGCCAAAACCGTATCAGGCGGGCACCTGGGGGCCTGTCGCGTCCGTCGCGATGATCACCCGTGATGGCCGCTCCTGGAATGAGTTTGAGTAAAATAATCAGCTGCCTCTTAGGTGTTATTTTACCGGTAACATGATCTAACACAGCTCGTGGCACAATTTATAAACTTTTAAGCTCCGCGTGGATTCACCCGCGGAGCTTTTTTTATTACACTGCCGGAAGTGATTTTGCCCCTGAGCTCCGGACAGCAAGCGTTTCAGCGTTGTTAATAATCGCCAGCGACTTTGTAAACTCCCGAGCCCGGACAGATAAATTAGAGGAGCTTTTATGAATCCGACATTGTTACGCGTAACACAACGCATTATTGAGCGTTCGAAAGAGACCCGTTCTGCCTACCTCGCCCGGATTGAACAGGCCAAAAGTAATACCGTTCATCGCTCACAACTCGCCTGCGGTAACCTGGCGCACGGTTTCGCCGCCTGCCAGCCCGACGATAAAGCCTCGCTGAAAAGCATGCTGCGTAACAATATCGCCATCATTACCTCCTACAACGACATGCTTTCTGCGCATCAGCCGTACGAAGTGTATCCGGAGATCATCCGTAAAGCGCTGCACAGCGTCAATGCGGTAGGCCAGGTCGCGGGCGGCGTGCCGGCCATGTGCGACGGCGTGACGCAGGGTCAGGATGGGATGGAGCTCTCTCTGCTGAGCCGCGAAGTGATTGCGATGTCGGCCGCAGTGGGCCTGTCTCACAATATGTTTGATGGCGCGCTGTACCTCGGCGTGTGCGATAAAATCGTCCCGGGGCTGGCCATGGCAGCGCTGTCTTTTGGTCATCTGCCTGCGATCTTCGTGCCATCAGGCCCGATGGCAAGCGGCCTGCCAAACAAAGAAAAAGTGCGTATCCGTCAGCTGTATGCGGAAGGTAAAGCAGACCGTCAGGCACTGCTGGAAGCGGAAGCCGCCTCCTACCATGCGCCGGGTACCTGTACTTTCTACGGTACGGCCAACACCAACCAGATGGTAGTGGAATTTATGGGGATGCAGCTTCCTGGTTCCTCTTTCATTCAGCCGGATGCGCCACTGCGTAAGGCCCTGACTGAAGCAGCTGCCCGGCAGGTAACGCGTCTGACCGGTAACGGCAACGCGTGGATGCCGCTGGGTAAAATGGTCGACGAGAAAGTGATCGTCAACGGTATCGTTGCGCTGCTGGCAACCGGCGGCTCAACCAACCATACCATGCATCTGGTGGCAATGGCGCGCGCGGCGGGCATCCTGATTAACTGGGATGATTTCTCTGATATCTCGTCTGTGGTGCCACTGATGGCGCGCCTGTACCCGAACGGCCCGGCTGACATCAACCACTTCCAGGCTGCCGGTGGCGTGCCGGTGCTGATGCGCGAGCTGCTGAAAGGCGGTCTGCTGCATGAAGATGTGAACACCGTGGCGGGCTTTGGTCTGCAGCGTTATACCCATGAGCCGTGGCTCAATAACGGTGAGCTTGACTGGCGTGAAGGCGCCACCGCCTCGCTTGACGCACAGGTTATCGCCACCTTTGAACAACCTTTCTCTCGTCACGGCGGCACCAAAGTGCTCAGCGGTAACCTGGGGCGTGCGGTGATGAAAACCTCCGCCGTACCGGAAGAGAACCAGATTATCGAAGCGCCGGCCGTGGTGTTTGAAAGCCAGCATGACGTTTTGCCTGCGTTTGATGCCGGTCTGCTCGACAAAGATTGCGTCGTTGTGGTGCGCCATCAGGGGCCAAAAGCGAACGGGATGCCAGAATTACATAAACTTATGCCGCCACTTGGTGTATTATTGGACCGCCGTTTCAAAATTGCGTTAGTGACCGATGGACGCCTCTCTGGCGCATCAGGTAAAGTGCCTTCTGCCATCCACGTGACCCCGGAAGCTTACGACGGCGGTTTGCTGGCGAAAGTTCGTGATGGAGACATGATCCGCGTCAACGGTCAGACAGGTGAGTTAACCCTGCTGGTGGATGACGCTGAACTGGCGGCACGTAAGCCACATATTCCTGACCTTAGCGCATCGCGCGTGGGAACCGGACGCGAAATGTTTGGCGCGCTGCGTGAGAAATTCTCCGGTGCGGAGCAGGGCGCAACCTGTATTACGTTTTAAGACGACTTGATTTTATCGATCTGGCGAGAGAAAACTCTGATGAAAAACTGGAAAACAAGTGCAGAAGCAATCCTGACCACTGGCCCTGTCGTGCCGGTAATCGTGGTGAATAAGCTGGAACATGCTGTCCCGATGGCGAAAGCCCTGGTCGCGGGTGGTGTTCGTGTTCTGGAAGTCACCCTGCGTACCGCCTGCGCGATGGACGCTATTCGCGCTATCGCCAAAGAAGTGCCGGACGCGATCATCGGTGCGGGTACCGTACTGAATGCACAGCAGCTGGCTGACGTGACCGAAGCGGGCGCGCAGTTCGCTATCAGCCCTGGCCTGACCGAGCCGCTGCTGAAAGCTGCAACCGAAGGCACGATCCCTCTGATCCCGGGTATCAGCACCGTATCTGAACTGATGATGGGTATGGATTACGGCCTGAAAGAGTTCAAATTCTTCCCGGCTGAAGCTAACGGCGGCACCAAAGCGCTGCAGGCTATTGCGGGTCCATTCTCTCAGGTTCGCTTCTGCCCGACGGGCGGTATCTCTCCGGCAAACTACCGTGACTACCTGGCGCTGAAAAGTGTCCTGTGCATCGGCGGTTCATGGCTGGTTCCTGCGGATGCGCTGGAAGCAGGCGACTGGGATCGCATCACTAAACTGGCTCGCGAAGCGGTTGAAGGCGCGAAGCAGTAAGCGAAGACAGTATGAAAAACGGGCCTGCTGGCCCGTTTTTTTATCCTGCAACCTTCACGTTCGCGGCGGCTGTTTTGGCTCTTGCCACAGCCTCATCCACGTTTTCACCGGTCGCTAGCGCCACGCCAAGGCGGCGCGTGCCGTCAATCTCCGGTTTCCCGAACAGTCGAACCTGCAAGCCTGCACCCATAGCCCCTTCGACGTTATCAAAGGTGACGTTCTGGCTGGTTAATTGCGGCAGGATCACCGCCGAAGCCGCCGGGCCGTACTGACGAATGCCGCCAACGGGCAGGCCGAGGAAAGCGCGCACATGCAGGGCGAATTCAGAAAGGTCCTGTGAAATCAGCGTGACCATCCCGGTATCGTGCGGGCGAGGGGAGACTTCACTGAAAATTACCTCGTCGCCGCAGACAAACAGTTCCACGCCAAACAATCCGTAACCGCCCAGCGCCAGAACCACTTTACGAGCAATTTCCTGCGCACGTGCCAGCGCCAGGTCGCTCATCTGCTGCGGCTGCCAGGATTCACGATAGTCGCCATCTTCCTGGCGGTGGCCAATCGGATCGCAGAAATGGACGCCATCAACGGCGCTGACCGTCAGCAGCGTGATTTCGAAATCAAACTTTACGACACCTTCGATAATCACGCGACCGGCACCGGCACGTCCTCCCTGCTGGGCATACTCCCACGCCTTATCCAGAGTGCTGCTGTCGCGGATAAAGCTCTGTCCTTTACCGGAGGAACTCATGACGGGCTTAATGATGCACGGGTAGCCAATTTCGTCGACAGCCTGCAGGAAAGCGGCTTTATCGCCGGCAAAACGGTAACCTGAGGTAGGTAAGGACAGCTCTTCAGCCGCCAGACGACGAATGCCTTCGCGGTTCATGGTCAGTTTGGCCGCTTTTGCGCAGGGCACCACGCGCTGGCCTTCCTGCTCAAGGGCGATCAGCGTATCGGTGGCAATGGCTTCAATTTCGGGTACCACGAAATCCGGTTTCTCCTGCGTAATCAGCGTACGCAGGGCATCGCCATCCAGCATATTGATCACATAAGAACGGTGGGCGACGTGCATGGCAGGTGCGTCAGCGTAACGATCCACTGCAATGACTTCCACGCCCAAACGCTGGCACTCAATGGCGACCTCTTTACCCAGTTCGCCCGATCCTAACAGCATCACACGCGTCGCCGCAGGTCGCAGCGCGGTTCCTAAACGAGTCATAACAATCCCCCTGAAAAAGTTGCGCGCATTATAAACGTAAACGTTTGCGTCTGTCTTGTTCAGGGCCCGAGAGCGGTTAAGAAATTTGCGCTTCTTTAGCCGTGGCAGACATTTCCTGACGCCTGCTCGCTTACGTTGGGAGACATATTCACCGTTAAGTGAGGGAAACCATGTCAGGCTGGCTAAATCAATTGCAATCCATGTTGGGACAGAAAACGTCGTCATCCGGCGAGCAGGGGCTGAGCAAACTCCTGGTACCGGGGGCGCTTGGCGGGCTGGCTGGACTGCTGGTTGCCAATAAATCCTCGCGTAAGTTACTGGCAAAGTATGGTACCGGCGCGCTGCTGGCGGGCGGCGGCGTTATTGCGGGTACCGTACTGTGGAACAAATACAAGGACAGAGTGCGGACCGCGCACAGCGACGACCCCCACTTTGGTGAGCAGACCTCGCCGCTGGATCTGCGTACCGAACGGCTCATCCTGGCGCTGGTGTTCGCGGCGAAAAGCGACGGGCACATTGATGACCAGGAACGATCGGCGATTGAGCAGCAACTGCGCGAGGCCGGTGTCGAAGAAAGGGGCAGAGCGCTGGTGGCGCAGGCCATCGAACAGCCGCTCGAACCGCAGCGTCTGGCGCAAAGCGTGAAAAATGAGGAAGAGGCGCTTGAGCTCTATTTTCTGAGCTGTGCCGCCATCGATATCGATCACTTTATGGAGCGCAGCTATCTCAATGCGCTGGGTGATGCCCTGAAGATCCCACAAGATGTGCGGGACGGGATCGAGAAGGATATTCAGGAGCAAAAACGGGCGTTACAGGGCTAACTGCCACCGTCGCAGCCATGTTTCGCTTGCATCATGCGTGGGTTTTGCCAACCTTATAGGGTGTAAAACTCAAAAGAATGATGACATGCCACCGAAAGCCCGACGTACTCCTTATGCGATCACCACGCATGGCGATACGCGTATAGATAACTATTACTGGCTGCGGGACGACTCCCGTTCCCGGCCAGAAGTGCTCGACTACCTGCACGAGGAAAACGACTATGGCCGCAAGGTCATGTCCAGCCAGCAGGCGTTGCAGGACCAGCTGTTAAATGAAATGGTGCAGCGTATCCCCCAGCGCGATATTTCCGCGCCATGGACCAAAAATGGCTATCGATATCGCCATATCTACGAACCTGGCAACGAGTATCCCATCTACCAGCGACAGTCGGTGTTATGCGCCGAATGGGATGAGTGGGATATCTTGCTGGATGCCAACCAGCGCGCTGCTCACAGCGAGTTTTATACCCTCGGCGGCATGTCCATCTCTCCCGATAACACCATTATGGCGCTGGCGGAGGATTACCTCTCCCGTCGTCAGTACGGTTTGCGTTTTCGCAACCTGGAAACCGGTAACTGGTATCCGGAAATGCTGGATAACGTTTCGCCGGACTTTGTCTGGGCGAATGATTCCGAAACGGTCTACTACGTCAAAAAGCATGCCTCCACGTTGTTGCCTTACCAGGTGTGGCGCCACACCGTTGGGACGGATTCTGCTGACGACGAACTGGTTTACGAAGAGAAAGACGAAACGTTTTATGTCAGCCTGCACAAAACCTCGTCTCGCCACTATGTGATTATCTTCCTGGCCAGCGCCACCACCTCTGAAGTTCTGCTTCTGGACGCCGAGCTACCTGATGCGCAGCCGCTGTGCTTCCTGCCGCGGCGTAAAGATCATGAATACAGCCTCGATCACTTCCAGCACAGCTTTTACTTGCGCTCTAATCGGGAGGGTAAAAACTTTGGCCTCTACAAAACCAAAGTACGCGATGAACGCAAGTGGGAAGTGTTAATCCCCGCCCGGGAGCAGGTGATGCTCGAAGGGTTTACGCTGTTCACCGACTGGCTGGTGGTTGAGGAGCGCCAGCGGGGGCTGACCAGCCTGCGGCAAATTAACCGCAAAACGCGGGAAGTGATCGGGATTGCGTTTGACGACCCGGCCTATGTTACGTGGATAGGGTTTAATCCTGAGCCGGAATCGTCGCGTCTGCGCTACGGCTACTCGTCTATGACCACGCCCGATACGCTCTTTGAGCTGGATATGGACACCGGGCAACGTCAGGTGCTTAAACAGTCCGAAGTGAAAGGGTTCGATTCCGACAACTACCGAAGCGAACACCTGTGGGTTACCGCCCGCGATGGCGTCGAGGTGCCGGTCTCGCTTGTTTATCATCGGGCGCATTTCCAGAAAGGTAAGAATCCGATTCTGGTTTACGGCTACGGCTCCTACGGCTCAAGCATGGACGCTGATTTCAGCAGCAGCCGGTTAAGTCTGCTGGATCGCGGTTTTGTGTTCGCCATTGCGCATGTTCGCGGCGGCGGGGAGCTGGGACAGCACTGGTATGAAGACGGGAAATTCCTGAAAAAGAAAAATACTTTCAATGATTATCTCGACGTCTGCGATGCGTTGATTGAGCAGGGCTATGGCGATCCTGGGCTTTGCTTTGGTATGGGCGGCAGCGCGGGAGGATTATTGATGGGGGCCGTCATCAATCAGCGTCCCGAACGCTTTAAAGGGATTATTGCGCAGGTGCCGTTTGTCGATGTGGTAACGACCATGCTGGATGAATCCATCCCGCTGACGACCGGAGAGTTTGAAGAGTGGGGCAACCCGCAGGATGAGATCTACTATCGCTACATGAAAGAGTACAGCCCGTACGACAATGTAGAAGCGAAAGCGTATCCGCACATGCTGGTGACCACCGGATTGCACGATTCACAGGTGCAATACTGGGAGCCTGCAAAATGGGTGGCGAAACTGCGGGAACTGAAAACCGACGACAACCTGCTGCTGCTGTGCACGGATATGGACTCCGGTCACGGCGGGAAATCGGGACGATTTAAATCTTACGAAGGCGTGGCACTGGAGTATGCGTTTTTGATTGGCCTGGCGCAGGAGACGCTGCCAGGCCGTGCGGAGCGTTAAGCTTCGCCAAGATAGTGCTTAAGCGTTAAACGCAGTTCCGGGCTCATCTTATCGAGGTTGTTATAGAGCCAGCGCAGATAGCCCGGATCTTTATCCGCAATATCGGAAACCGCCCGACCGCGGTATTTGCCAAAGGTGAAGGTAGTCAGCAATGCCGGACGCCCGGTAATGGTCGCCATATCATCAGGGGTCCAGCCGGAGTTATTCATAATATCAATGAGTAACGCGGCGGTGATGTAGCAGTCATACAGGGCGCGGTGATGGTGCAGACCCTCCGGCGTTCTGACGCTCAGCTTACGGGATTTGTACAACGCCATATTGCTGTACTTAATCCCGGGCCAGAGACGACGCGCCAGTTTCATCGTGCAAATCCATTCTCCGGGCATGTCGGGGAGCACCCGGCGGTCAAAACTGGCGTTGTGCGCGACGTACCACGGGCTACCGTAATAGTGGGGTATCACCTCTTCTATCCACGGTTTGTCCGCCACCATCGATTCTGTAATGCGATGAATAGCCATTGCCTGCGGGCTGATCGGGCGATCGGGACGTACCAGATGGCTCATTGGGTTGACTATTTTTCCATCAATCACGTCGACAGAAGCCACTTCCACTATTCCGCCCTGAAGATCGCAGGTTTCGGTATCGATGACGCGCAGCATTGAACTCTCCTGAGCCTAAAACGCCTAGCCTAAAGGAATGATATCGCCTTGCCAACCCTGTCTGCCAAGAGATCCGGTCAATAGCAGTTCACCTTTGTCCGCGCGGACGATCAGCTGACCTTTTTCATCCCATAACGCGCTGCCGCCGCGCGCGTTCGCCATTAACACCGCAATGGCATATTTGTGTGCGAATCGCTGCAGGGTACTGATGGATTGCCGCCAGCGGCTATCTCCCACTGACTGGCAGCTGGTAAACAGCGTCGCCTGTGGGTCGAGATTTGGCGAATCAGCATGTGCATCGATGATCGTCAGCTGTTTATCTCCTGGGATCAGGCTTGCACCGCGACCCTGAGGGTAGCGCAGGATGCTATGGCGAGAGGGGGTAAACAGGGCAAGGCCTTTCTGGCGATGGCCATTCACGTCGAGCGGAAGCCCGGCAATAATAGTAATCCGGTATAATTTTGCGGCGTTTAGCAACGGGGCCAGCTGTTTATCATCGGGAGGGGCGGGGAGCGTCGTTGTCCCTGGGCCAGTTAATGAGAGCTCCGGGAATACCAGCAAATCGCACTGCTGTCGTGCCGCTTCGGCAATGAAACGGAGATGGTGCGCGACATGTTCATCTACACTGTGGTGCAGCCCGGCATACTGGGCCGCAGCAATATTCCATTGTGACATCGTGACTTCCTTTACACAGAGTCGCAGTGATTTAAGAATACACCTAATTTAATCAGGGTTTTCTTATCCTGCCATATTCCGCGTAAGGAAGTGTAACGACTCGTTAAGCTTATTTAACTTTAGGTTCGTACGGTAAACGAGAGAGGTTAACTGAGGCGAGACGATGCGCAATTAAGCGTTCGCGAAACCAGTCGCGCAGATGAGCAGGTTGCTCACGTTCAACCACTTCAGCCACGATGGGCATGTTGTAACGCTCTTTAAATGCGACGCCAGCGGCAGCGAGATCGACATTCACTTTATCCATCTCGTCCTGAGGAAGGGCGGCCAGATTGATCTTCATTACCTTCTCCTTTTTAGACGGCGGCAACGTTACCGCGATTGCTCGACGATGACAAGCAGAGGTGGGATGATCCTCGACTCGCTTATTATACAGAGTTATTCTTTGCCATACAGGCATAACAAAAAGGAATGATTGCGATGGGTTTATCCTCTTCCCGCGCGGCAGGCGCACTGGTCTTTTTGGCCTCTTGCGTGATGTCACCCTCCGTGCTGGCGCACGCTCACCTTAAACAACAGACTCCGGCAGCAGATAGCCTCGTGACGGCACCGCGCACGCTGACGCTGACGTTTTCAGAAGGTATTGAGCCCGGTTTTAGCGGTCTGGTGGTGACGGATGCACAAAAGCAGACCATCAGGACCGGTGCCGTTAAACGCGACGAGAAAGACAAGACGCAGCTGAATGTGCCGCTGGATCGCGAGTTGACGCCCGGAACCTACCAGGTTGACTGGCATGTGGTGTCGGTAGACGGCCACAAGACAAAAGGCAGTTATCACTTTAGCGTGAAATAGCATGCTGGCGATGTGCTACGTAGGGCTGCGCTTTCTCCATTTCGGCGCGTTAATGCTTATTTTTGGCAATGCGCTGTATAGCGTCTGGTTTGCTCCTTCCTCTCTGCAACGACTCATGTCCCGGCGTTTTCAGTCGCAGCAGAGAATGGCGGCGTTAATCAGCCTGGTGACAGCGCTCCTGATGTTTACGCTTCAGGGCGGGTTAATGGGGAATGGCTGGGGCGATGTCGTCAACCCCGACATCTGGCGTAGCGTGCTGGGGACGCAGTTTGGAAGCGTCTGGCTGTGGCAAATTATTCTCGCGGTCCTTACTGCCGGTACAGCATGGCTGGCACCGCATAAAGGCTCACGGCTGTTACTGCTCGCCATGGGACAGTTCATCCTGCTGGCGGGAGTAGGGCATGCGACAATGAACGAAGGCGCGGTGGGCGCATTACAACGTCTTAATCACGCTCTTCATGTGTTATGTGCTGCAACCTGGCTTGGCGGATTACTGCCGCTGCTGTTTTGCATGCGTCTGGCGAAAGGGCAGTGGCAGCCTGCCGCAATCTACACCATGATGCGCTTCTCACGCGTGGGGCATTACGCCGTAGCAGGCGTGGTGCTTACCGGCGTTTTCAATGCGTTGTTTATTCTGGGTATCGATATTCCCTGGCAGGCCCGTTACGTGCAATTTTTGTTGTTCAAATGTGCGCTGGTGGCTTTGATGGTGGTAATTGCGCTGGCAAATCGGTATTTTCTGGTGCCACGGTTTCGTGCGCAAAGCGGGCGAGAACAACAAATATTTATCAGAATGACACAAGCAGAAGTGGTGCTGGGTGCGCTGGTGCTGGCTACAGTCAGTCTGTTCGCGACCTGGGAACCCTTCTGACAAGGTTAACTATCCTATGAAAAATACACTACTTTCTCTCATCTTGCTGGCCTGTACGGGGAGTGCCCTGGCCGCACCACAGGTCATTACCGTCAGCCGTTTTGAAGTGGGTAAGGACAAATGGGCGTTTAATCGCGAAGAGGTGATGCTGACCTGCCGTCCGGGGCACGCCTTGTATGCGATTAACCCAAGCACGCTGGTGCAATACCCTTTAAATGATGTCGCAGAGCAGCAGGTCGCCAGCGGCAAAAGCAGTGGACAGCCAATCAGCGTTATTCAGATTGATGATCCCGCGCATTCAGGACAGAAGATGAGCCTGGCACCGTTTATCGAGCGTGCAGACACGCTTTGTTAATCTTCGGGTTTCCAATAAAAAACCGCAGATGCTTGCGAAAGCACTGCGGTTTTTCACTTTTAATGATGCTCATACGCTTTTTTTCCGGCCGCTTTAACTGAGGACTGGAAAACCTGGCGTCGTCATCTATTCTTAAAAGGCAAGGCGACTTAGCCTGCATTAATGCCAACTTTTAGCGCACGGCTCTCTCCCAAGAGCCATTTCCCTGGACCGAATACAGGAATCGTATTCGGTCTCTTTTTATCTGATTGAAAGCAAACGATTTATTCCTTTCACCGGCTCTCTCAGAAGGGACACGTTCAGTGATCCGTCTTCAACCATATCACAAAACGGCAGGCGTAAGTCCAGCCCTTTTTGCCGGTTTTGTTAAATTTTTATGCAGAGTTGAAGAAAGCTCTCAGCGCACTTAAAAGCGTGATTTCACCTCAGCCTCAATGCAGTCAAGCAGTTCAAAGCGACGGCGATATTCCGCCCGTTTTTTACTGGCGATATCTTCCAGGGATTTACGCTCCATCTGTAACGGCAGTTGCCAGCAGAAGGGGGAGATTTTCTTACCGTCCAGACTCGCCCAGAATTCGTCATAGCTGGCATGGAAATGACGGCCTTTGCTCAGGCGGTAACGCAGTGCGCGGAAAACGTGTCCCTCATCACCGACAGCAAAAATCGCCCGGACGGATGAATGTGCGGCCAGCTGGAAAACCACTTCCATCAGCACGCGTTTTGGAAACAGGCCATGGCAGGCGCGGGTCGCCAGTTTAATGGCGTCATGCGAGACGTTGCGACGTGGCCCCTGAAGCCCACCAATCACCAGCACTCGCTGCCCGTTGCTGCGTGCGACGCTAAACGTCAGGCTTGCGAGCACGGTATTCTCGCTGTCGCGCAGCCACAGCGTGCTTTCACCTTCCCGCTCGGCTTTGCCGGCAGAAGAGGCACTCACGGTATACGTCGCGTCGTTTTTTGCCTGAAATTGCACTATGGTCTGCTCTTGCGGGCTGGTCAGCGCGTTGGCGAGGGTGATATTTTTCAGGCTATCGACCCAGTGATAATGGCTGATGATAGCGTCAGCCCGATCGCCGGCCGTCAGGCCACGCATCAGATACTGCCGATGGGTTTTACTCGGTAAGGTAATTTGAGAGGCCAGCAGACGGTCAAAATCATCACGTCCTGAGAGCGTTTCCAGCACGCGATGGGTGGAAGACCAGAACAGGAGCGAGCGCAGCAGGAACTTCAGACGATACTCGCGTTTCTGCCAGATTGGACCCGGAACGCGTTTTCCTTTCACCAGCTCGGAAATGATATTTGTGCGATGCGGATAGAACACATCGTTGTGCAGGTGCATATTAGACACGTTAAGACCTCTCGTTTAATTCATGCCTTATTCTAAAGAGTCAGCAAAAAGGGATTAATAGCGCGCGGATCTTTATTTCCATTTGGTTTACCGTTCGTTTGGCTTTGTGAATGCTGCACGTGTCAGCTGCAATTTCTGCTGCGTCTATACTTAAGCAAGGAGGTTTTATGTATCAGCGAATCGATGGTGGGAAGTGGCGGCACGTCTGGGTTGTCAGCGACATACATGGTTGTTATCAGTGGCTCATGGATGAACTGAAACGCCGGCATTTTAATCCTTATGAGGATTTGCTTATTTCCGTAGGGGATGTAATTGACCGTGGCCCTGACAGTATTAAATGTTTACAGCTCATCAATGAAAAATGGTTTCGTGCAGTACGGGGCAACCATGAACAAATGGCTATCGACAGCCTTGATAATAATGATTTTGCACTCTGGACAATGAATGGTGGAATTTGGTTTACCCGCCTTGAGCACACACAGCAGCAGCTGGCGCTGACGTTACTTAATGCGTGTCGGGAACTGCCGCACATTATCGAGATAACCTGTGCAAACGGTTTGAATGTGATTGCTCACGCTGACTATCCCGCTGCGGAATACCGCTGGCAAAAACCCGTAAGCGCCCAGCACGTACTATGGGATCGCGACCGGCTGATGGGGTTTATGGTCGGGAAAGGGCAGGGGATCGGCGGTGCGGACCATTTCTGGTTCGGACATACGCCACTTGACCGGCGGTATGATTTTAATAACCTGCACTACATTGATACCGGCGCCGTTTTCGATGGTTACTTTACGCTGGCGCAACTTCAGTAATAAATAACCCGCCTTCGGGCGGGTTCTCTTTAGGTCAGGCAAGACGCATGACCCAGGCATCGGATTGACTATCGTAATGCTCACGGTAAAGGACTGAGTGTTCGCCATCAAGTATTGCCGGTACGCTGGTATCGGCATCCCAGGCATCCAGTTGCATGCACAAATCCGGGTCGGATTTGCAGGGAATACTTAACGTTCGTTCGCCCTGTGCTTCGCCGCGCAATTCTGCGTCGTCGATTTCGAAAGCGCCAATACGCACGCTGGTTTTCGTCATATTGCTCTCCGGGTGTGTTATCAAAATCTGGTATGACCAGTATGGGCATCCATTTTTGATCGTAGACAAGGAGAGCAAAATCGCCAGTAAAAAAATGCGCTTTTTTCAGCCGGTGCGATCGTTACCGGTAAACAATCGCCCATCACGAACCAGCTCTCGCGGATAGCTGTTTTTCAATCGCGAGCCCACCTTTTTCGCCAGCCCTAACGGATAACCCTGATAGGTCACCACCACTTCATCATGCGATGGCGTGTTGTCCGGATACACATCACGGCCCCGGTACCACTCTTCGGCTTCCTGGTGTGTCAGGGCGAACGTATTCTCGCTGTCGGCGAGGGCGATAACAGCCTCATGCTGCCAGCGATAGCCTTTATTGTGCACTTCCGCCAGGCGGATCCCGATGCGGGAAAAACGTACCTTGCCGATAAGCGGCTCAATATTTGCCGGGAAAAGCCAAATCTCTTTATCGCGAATCCAAAGATGGCATGTTTCATCCCAGGCCAGCCCGACCTTAGCGGCGGCGGTAGTGACTTGCTCCGCCTCACGCCTTTTCATGGGGGCGAAGGGGAAATTGCCGACCTTAAACGTCGGGGCTGGCAGTGGCTCAACCGCCTGCGTTTTACGCAACCGTGCGACAAAAAAACCTTCGCAGTCATAAATCTGGGGGAAAACGTGCAGAAATCCTTCAGGCGTGACGGCTTCATTGGCTGAAGCGAACAAACCATTTAACGGCAGGAACTCGACGGCATCAGGGTATTGCGCCTTGAGCCACAGACAGACGTGCTCGTTCTCGTCACGGTTTAAGGTGCAGGTCGAATAAACCAATGTGCCACCGGGACGCAGGGCATGGAAGGCGCTGTCGATCAGTTCGCGCTGGGTGGCGGCAATCTCAAGGTTACTCTCCACAGACCAGTTTTTTAACGCATCAGGATCTTTACGCACCACCCCTTCGCCGGAGCAGGGCGCATCCAGCAGGATGGCATCAAACGCTTCTGGCAGGGCTGCGCCAAATACGCGGCCATCGAAGTGCGTCAGGGCAACGTTATGGATCCCGCAGCGGCTGATGTTAGCGTGCAGAACTTTAACGCGACTGGCTGAAAACTCGTTGGCGAGAATGGCCCCGCGATTCCCCAACCTGGCGGCAATTTGCGTGGTTTTGGAGCCCGGCGCGGCAGCGACATCCATGACGCGTTCTGGCGCATTATCATCCGCAAACAGGGCGGCAACCGGCAGCATCGAGCTGGCTTCCTGGATATAAAACAGACCACTCAGATGTTCTGCGGTACTGCCCAATGGCAACGACGCTTCGTCATCCCGTTCAATCCAAAAACCCTCTGCACACCACGGTACTGGCGTCAGTTGCCAGTTATACGGCGAGACCAGTGTCAGAAAATCGGCGACGCTTATTTTCAGCGTGTTGACACGGATACTCCGGCGCAACGGCCGCTGACAGGCGGCGATAAAATCGTCTAACGAGAGGTGAGAAGGAAGCGCCTCGCGCATCTGCGCCAGGAATTGTTCAGGAAGAAATACGGAGTTTTGAGCCACGTGCACACCACAGGGAAAAGTTCAGGGGCGCAGTGTAACATAAAGGCTCCGGTGCGTTGACACCGGAGCCCTGAGATTAACGCGGCAGGGCAGTGCCCCATTCACGCCACTCTTTCGGCTCGCTTTCGAGCAGCAGGAAGTGTTTGCCCGGTTGCGCTTTCGGCGCCAGCGGCGTCCCTGGTGGTGTAGCGAAAGCAATACCGCCACGAATGAACTGGTTGAAGGTGCCGGTTTTCACCACCCCGCCCGTCAGACCGAAGTCCAGTGAATAGCCGGAGGCCAGCCAGAACACCGAGTTATTACGCACCAGGTGCTGGTAACGATCGCTGATGCGTAATGCCACCATCACGCGGTCAGAGAGCGTACCGAGCGTCAGGCCCGTCACTGTACCCACCTCAATCCCGCGGAACAGCACCGGTGTGCCGATATTCAGCGAGCCTGCTTCCGGCACTTCCACCACAATGCTCAGGCCATCCAGATAGCGAGAGTCAGTGATCGTGGCTTCCTGCAGTTCAAAGTCACGGCGAGCATTCCCCTTACCGGGTTCGACGTTGATATAAGGCTGCAGGATAGTGTCGAGGTGCTCAACGCCAGCGGCCGAAATCTGTGGCGTCACCACCGAGAAGCGGGAGCCTGAGCGGGCGAAGGTTTGAACATATTCCGGGTAGAGCACGGCGGTGGCCTGCACCTCGTTACGCGCGGTGATAAGCGTCAGCTTCTGGATCTGTCCGATATCAATACCCAGATAACGGATAGGCATCCCTTCCGCCAGCTTCCCTGCATCAAAAGCATGCAGGGTAATCTGTCCGCCAACGGCACGGGCAGCGGTTTCAGACGGGAAGAGAATACGCTTATCGCCTTTACGCAGGTTTGCACCCGCACCGCTGAGGTTATCGAAGCTGATCGCTCCGCGCAGCGCACGTGAAAGCGGGGAGGCCTGCACGGTCAGCCCGTTACCGTTAAGCTGCACTTTCGCACCACCTTCGGCCCAGAACACGCTATTCGGGGTCAGCAACTTGCGATACTCCGGTTTGATATGCAGTTCGATATCAAACGCGTCCGCATGAGGGCGTACGGCAATCACTTCCCCGACCTCAAACTTACGGTACAGCACGACGGAGCCAGCCTGGACATCAGGAAGCGTCTCGGCGCTTAGCGTCAGTGTCGTGGTTGGGAGATCGCTCATGCTGTTTTCAATCGCTTTGTCCAGGTTGGCATACAGCGGATAACTGTCGCGCACCGGGCCTTTATTGCCCGGTAAAATGCGGATCCCGCCGTTTACCCATTCGCTGGCGCTGGCACCGAGGAACTCAACGCCGTCGAGGCCAACCTTCACGTCGACGCGGCTGTTCACCACAAATTTACTGTCGCCATGTACGAGGTCGCTGTATTGCGGATCGATAGCCACCGAGAAGCTCACGCCGTTTTCAGAGAGCGTACGCTCCAGCACCTGGCCCACCTGGACGCCATGCAGAATCAGCGGCTGGCCGGCTTCGATACCGTAACTTTCAGGCGCGGTCAGTTTTACCGTTACGACGCCCGGTTTTTGCAGCAGCGCTTTATCTGCCGGCGCAACAACGAAACTGTTGCTGGGTTGACCTTCACCGGGGATCAGTTCAAACGTATTACCGGTCAGAAGATTGCTCAGGCTGGTATCGTTCAGAGACAGTTTTGGGCTGCGCATCTCGATACGCGTTTTTTCACGCAGGAGATCAACTACGCTCGGGTCGACGGTCATCTCACCGGTCACGGAACCGCCTGGATTGAGCGTCATTTTGGTGAGCTGCCCAACCTGCAATCCCTGATACATAAGCGGTGTGGAACCCGCTTTCAGCCCTTTAGCGTCGGGCAGGGCGAGTTTGACGATCACGCCGCGCTGGCTGTGCGCCAGGTCAGCATACAGTCCGAAGGTATCATCTGCCGTGGCCGGGCTGGAGTTTTCCGGAGAGTCGAAGGCAACGGCACCGTTGACCAGTGCGGCCAGGCTCTCGAGCTTCACTTTGGCACCGCTCAGGCTGAGGTCAGCATCCACGCCGGAGACGTTCCAGAAACGGCTGCCTTTTTTCACCAGGTTAGTGAAGCGGCGATCGATTAACACATCAATCGTCACGCCCTGTTTATTCGGGTTGATGGCGTAATCATAAACGCGACCTACCGGAATTTTACGGTAATAAACCAGTGAGCCACTGTTGAGGGAACCCAAATCTGGTGCCTGCAGATGGATCATCAGATCGCCGTTATTCAGTCGGTATTTTGGTTGGGTATCCAGCGCAACAAAGTGATCCTGCGGTTCACCTTTACCCGGCATCATGCCGATGTAGTTACCGCCAACCAGTGCATCCAGCCCTGAAACACCCGCCAGAGAGGCCTTAGGCGTTACCAGCCAGAACTGCGTTTCGCTGCGCAGCGCATCCTGCATATCGGACTTAATGCTGGCGCGGACCTGAATTTTATTCAGCCCTTTTCCAAGGCTGATGTCCTGAACGGTACCCACTTCAACCCCCTGGAAGCGGACAGGGGTTCGCCCGGCCACAATGCCGTCGGCAGACTGGAAGTCAATGGTGATGGTGCTTCCGCGATCTTCATAGCTCGTCCAGATAAGCCAGCCTGCAATCATCAGGGCGATGACAGGCAGCAACCAGAATGGAGAAATGCGGCGTTTTGTTTTAATTCTCGCTTCAGTCGGCGAAGCGGGCGTTTCCTGACTCATGTGCATCCCAAAGTAAGCGGCTATCCAGCCATTCCACAGCAAGAATAGTCAATATCACCGCGGAGCCGAAATAAAAAGCTGCGGGTCCCATTGTAAAAGCTAATAACTGGTCGCGATTGATCAGCGACATCATCAACGAAATCACGAACAGATCCAACATCGACCAGCGGCCAATCCAGGTGACGAATCGCAAAAGCAGAATTCGGGTACGTAAACCGTGCTCACATTTGAAGTGAATACTCAGGAGCAGGGTAAACATCACCACCACTTTGGTAAACGGCACCAGAATACTGGCGATAAACACAATTGCCGCCACCCCCACGTTGCTGTGGGCGAGGGAGATGATCCCGGAGAGGATGGTATCCTCCTGGCGCCCACCATTCACGTAAATGATGGAAATCGGCAGCATATTGGCCGGGATCAAAAAGACCAGCGAGGCAATCAGCGCGGCCCAGCATTTTTGCAGACTGTTGTTGCGCCGCAGTCTCAGGGGAATATGACACCGCGGGCAACGGCCACGTGGGTCGGGCAAGCCAGTATAGTGACACCCCAGACAGACCCGGAGACTTTCATCCGGTCGCGTGGCCGGGCGCTGAGGGTAAAAGCGCTCCCAGAGCTGTTCGACGTTCAGATGAATGAGTGTGAGGATGCTGAGCAAGACCAGACAAATAAATGCAAAGAGTCCGACCCCGGGCTGTAAGAATGCATAGTCCTGCACTTTTATGGACGCCACGCCGACGCCCACCAGGTAGATATCCAGCATGACCCACTCTTTCAGTTTGTCCAGCATCAGCAACACGGGGCGGAGATTCATCCCCAGAATGTTACCAAACCAAAGATAGGCAATGGCGGCGACCAGCACCAGCGGCGCGCCGACCGTACAGAACAGCACCATGGCGGCGGTGAGCGGGTCACCCTGGCGCGTCATCTGCCAGATCCCCTGCAGTACGTTGGCATCAATACGCACACCAAGCAGGTACAGCTTCAGCAGCGGTTCGCCCCAGGCAAACGGCATAAGAAGCAGCATGGTGATGGCCATCGCGGCGAGACGGGTCAGCGACCAGTCGCGGCCGTCGCGAATTTTAGCGTCGCAGCGGGGGCAAAAAGCACTTTCATGCGATTTCATCTTCGGCAACATAAAAAGCGTATCGCACTGCGGGCAACGCTGATAATGTGCACGAGGCAAAGCTTCGCTTACCGTATGGACAGTTATCTTTTTTGTCGGCGTAATTTTGGTTGTTTTTAAGGCCATCAGCTGCGCACAAATAAGTATTGTTGAACGTTATATTAACTCATGAACGGATTCATCTTGAGCATGAGCGCATTTAATGCTTATTTTAATAGGCTATGCGGTAATTTTGTAAGACAACTAAGTGATTGAATAATGAACAAAACAGAATTCTACGCGGATCTTAACCGCGATTTTAAGGCATTGATGGCGGGTGAGACCAGCTTCTTAGCCACTCTGGCAAATACTAGCGCATTGCTGTTTGAACGGCTATCTGACGTTAACTGGGCCGGTTTTTACCTTCTGGAAGGTGAAACGCTGGTGCTTGGCCCGTTCCAGGGGAAAATTGCCTGCGTGCGTATTCCCGTAGGACGCGGCGTTTGTGGTACAGCGGTCGCGACTAATCAGGTACAGCGCGTCGAAGACGTCCATGCGTTTGACGGACACATTGCCTGTGACGCAGCCAGTAATTCTGAAATCGTTCTGCCTCTGGTGGTAAAAAATCAGATTATTGGCGTTTTGGATATCGACAGCACGGTCTTCAGTCGCTTCACAACCGAGGACGAACAAGGGCTGCGCGAGCTGGTGGCGAACCTCGAAAACGTTCTCGACGCAACCGATTATCAAAAATTCTTTGCGAGCGTAGCAGGATAATCAACGGATAACGTAGCATTTACTGATAGCGTCATTATAATGACGCCTGTTCATGCCTGCGCTTGTTGGCAACGTCCGTTGTAATCAGGAAATTTCATGGAAAATCAACCTAAGTTGAATAGCAGTAAAGAAGTTATCGCATTTCTGGCCGAGCGTTTCCCACAGTGCTTCAGTGCTGAAGGTGAAGCTCGTCCCCTGAAAGTCGGTATTTTTCAGGATCTGGTGGCACGCGTTGAGGGGGAAATGAACCTCAGCAAAACTCAGCTTCGTTCCGCCTTACGTCTTTATACTTCGAGCTGGCGTTACCTGTACGGTATCAAAGCGGGCGCGACGCGTGTTGATCTTGACGGCAACCCTTGTGGTGAGCTGGACGAGCAGCACGTTGAGCACGCACGTAAACAGCTGGAAGAAGCCAAAGCACGCGTTCAGGCACAACGTGCAGAACAGCAAGCGAAAAAACGCGAAGCCGCAGCGGCAAACGGCCAGGAAGAAGCGCCTCGTCGTGAGCGTAAACCACGCCCAGCGCCGCGTCGTAACGATAATAACGATCGCAAACCGCGTGCTGACAAACCAGCAGCTAAAGCCCCGCGCGCCCCTCGTGAAGAGCCGCGCCATACGCCGGTTTCTGACATTAACGCCCTGAGCGTGGGTCAGGCACTGATGGTGAAAGCGGGTAACAACGCAATGGACGCCACCGTACTGGAAATCACCAAAGATGGCGTTCGTGTACAGCTGACTTCTGGTATGTCAATGATTGTACGCGCAGAACACTTGTTGTTCTGAAACGGAGGCCAAGCCTGGCATGAACACTTTTTTTAAGCTCACCGCGTTGGCGGGCCTGTTTGCTATAACAGGCCATGCTTTCGCAGTGGACGATATCACGCGTGTTGATCAAATTCCGGTCCTCAAGGAAGAGACGCAGCACGCGACGGTGAGCGAGCGTGTGACCTCACGCTTCACTCGTTCGCACTATCGTCAGTTCGATCTCGATCAGGCCTTTTCGGCCAAAATCTTTGACCGCTATCTGAACTTGCTGGATTACAGCCATAACGTATTGCTCGCCAGCGATGTCGAGCAGTTCGCTAAGCGTAAATCCGGGGTGGGTGACGAGTTGCGTTCAGGCAAGCTGGATCTGTTCTACGATCTCTATAACCTGTCGCAAAAGCGCCGCTTTGAACGCTATCAGTATGCGCTGAAAGTGCTGGAACGTCCGATGGACTTCACCGGCAACGACACCTTTAATCTGGACCGCAGTAAAGCGCCCTGGCCGAAAGACGAAGCCGAGCTGAATGCGCTGTGGGATGGAAAAGTAAAATACGACGAGCTGAGCCTTAAGCTGACCGGCAAAGATGAAAAAGAGATCCGTGACACGCTGACGCGCCGTTACAAATTCGCTATTCGTCGTCTGGCTCAGACCAACAGTGAAGATGTTTTCTCACTGGCGATGACCGCTTTCGCTCACGAAATCGATCCGCATACCAATTATCTCTCGCCTCGCAATACCGAACAGTTTAATACCGAAATGAGCTTGTCTCTGGAAGGTATCGGTGCGGTGCTGCAGATGGACGATGATTACACCGTGATCAACTCAATGGTGGCCGGTGGCCCGGCGTCGAAAAGCAAAGCGATAAGCGTAGGCGATCGCATTGTTGGTGTGGGTCAAACCGGACAGAACATGGTCGATGTGATCGGCTGGCGTCTGGATGATGTGGTTGCGCTGATCAAAGGTCCGAAAGGCAGCAAAGTTCGCCTTGAAATTCTGCCAGCCGGTAAAGGCACCAAAACCCGTATCGTTACCCTGACGCGTGAGCGTATCCGCCTGGAAGACCGCGCGGTGAAAATGTCGGTGAAGACCGTGGGTAAAGAGAAGGTGGGTGTTCTGGATATTCCGGGCTTCTACGTCGGGCTGACTGATGATGTAAAAGTCCAGCTGCAGAAGCTTGAAAAGCAGAACGTGAGCAGCGTCATCATCGACTTGCGCAGCAACGGTGGTGGGGCGCTGACCGAAGCGGTTTCACTGTCCGGGCTGTTTATCCCGTCTGGTCCGGTGGTTCAGGTGCGCGATAACAACGGTAAAGTACGTGAAGATGCCGACAACGATGGTGTGGTCTATTACAAAGGCCCGCTGGTGGTCTTGGTCGATCGCTTCAGTGCTTCCGCGTCTGAAATCTTTGCCGCCGCTATGCAGGACTATGGCCGTGCGCTGATTGTCGGTGAGCCGACATTTGGTAAAGGTACCGTACAGCAGTATCGTTCTCTGAATCGTATCTACGATCAGATGCTGCGTCCGGAATGGCCTGCACTGGGTTCGGTTCAGTACACCATTCAGAAATTCTATCGTGTGAACGGTGGCAGTACGCAGCGTAAAGGCGTGACGCCGGATATCATGATGCCGACAGGCACGGAAGAGACTGAAACCGGCGAGAAGTTTGAAGATAACGCATTGCCGTGGGATAGCATTAACGCCGCGACGTACGTGAAAGCGGGTGATATGACGCAGTTTGGTCCTGAACTGCTGAAAGCGCACAACGATCGCATCGCCAAAGATCCGGAATTCCAGTACATCATGAAGGACATTGCTCGTTTCAATGCCCTGAAAGATAAGCGGAATATTGTTTCTCTCAACTACGCTCAGCGTGAGAAAGAGAACAACGAAGATGATGCAACGCGTCTGGCGCGTATCAACGATCGCTTCAAGCGTGAAGGTAAGCCTCTGCTTAAGAAACTGGACGATCTGCCAAAAGATTACCAGGAGCCGGATCCTTACCTCGACGAGACGGTGCATATCGCTCTTGACCTGGCGAATCAGGAAAAGGCGAAGCCCGCCGTGCAACCCGCACCGGCAAAATAATCCCCCAACAGGCACAAGAAATTGTGCCTGTTTCTTTTTGTTCCGCATTCTCCCGTCAGGCAAATTTCCAATTGTGTAAAGTTGTGTCTTTCTGGTGACTTACGCCCGATGGATGCTTGAAAATAGCCGTAATACCCATACGATGTGGGTAATCGCATAGTGCGCTTTGTTAAACTGAGGTTAAAAGAAAATTATGATGCGAATCGCGCTCTTCCTGCTCACCAACCTTGCGGTGATGGTGGTTTTCGGGCTCGTGCTAAGCCTGACAGGAATTCAGTCGAGCAGCGTTCAGGGTCTGTTGATTATGGCGCTGCTGTTTGGTTTTGGTGGCTCATTCGTTTCACTCCTGATGTCGAAATGGATGGCACTGAAATCGGTAGGTGGTGAAGTCATTGAGCAACCGCGTAACGATATGGAACAGTGGCTGATGAATACCGTGGCTCAGCAATCGCAGCAGGCGGGTATCGCCATGCCGCAGGTGGCCATTTACCACGCGCCTGATATTAACGCCTTTGCCACAGGTGCCCGTCGTGATGCGTCGCTGGTTGCCGTCAGCACCGGGTTGTTGCAGAACATGAGCCGTGACGAAGCCGAAGCGGTTATCGCTCACGAAATCAGCCATATCGCGAACGGCGACATGGTCACCATGACCCTGATCCAGGGCGTAGTGAACACCTTTGTTATCTTCATCTCCCGTATTCTGGCGCAGATCGCGGCAGGCTTTATGGGCGGGAACCGCGATGAAGGGGAAGAGAGCAACGGCAACCCGCTGATCTACTTCGCGGTTGCGACGGTACTGGAGCTGGTATTCGGTATTCTGGCCAGCATCATCACCATGTGGTTCTCCCGTCACCGTGAGTTCCATGCGGATGCCGGCTCGGCGAAACTGGTTGGCCGTGAGAAGATGATTGCCGCGCTGCAGCGTCTGAAAACCAGCTATGAACCGCAGGAAGCGACCAGCATTATGGCATTCTGCATTAACGGTAAATCAAAATCGCTGAGCGAGCTGTTTATGAGTCACCCGCCGCTGGATAAACGTATCGAAGCGCTGCGCAGTGGTGAATACCTGAAGTAACACTAAGAAGGGCAATGAGCCGGGCTGGAGATATCCGCCCGGCTTTTTTTATGCCTGTACTCTGGGCTGGGTAATGCGCAGCCCGCTGATGATGGCGGCGAGGGTGGCAAGGGCGCCTGCGGTGAAAAGTGCAACGTGGTTGCCATTTTGCCCGGCAAGATTAAACATCAGCGCGACCAGGGCCGCGCCGGTGCTTTGTCCCAGCAGACGTGCGGTGCCCAACATACCGCTGGCACCACCGCTGCGATGGCGCGGCGCTGAGGTGATGATGGTGTGGTTGTTAGGCGACTGGAACAGACCGAACCCTGCACCGCACAGGATCATGCGCCAGATGATATCCAGATCGGTGGGTGATGAGGGGAGTAGTGCGAGTGCGAACAGCCCCGTGGCCATGACGGCAAGCCCCAGCGCGCCAAGCAATCCGGCGTGGACGCGCTCAATCAAATACCCTGCCAGCGGCGCCATTACCATCGTCGCCAGTGGCCACGGCGTTAACAGCAGTCCGGTCTCGACTTCAGTACGTCCCACCACACTTTGCAGGAAGAAGGGCAGAGAGACCAGGGCCAGCATCTGGGCGCAGAATGAGCAAACAGAAGTACAAATCGAGAGAGAAAAAAGAGGAATACGCAGCAGGTCGACAGGCAGTAAAGGGACAGGGAGCGCGAGCTGGCGGCGTACAAAGAAGAAGCCAATCACCAGCAGCGCAATGAGCTCCGCGGCGGTAAGTATAAGGGACTGACCTTGTGCAAAGCCGCTCAGGGCAGTAATCAGCAGGCCAAAGGTCAGGGCATTCATCACTGCGCTGATAAGGTCAAAGCGTGGCATCGTGCTTTTGGGACCGTTCGCGGGAAGATAGCGCAGAGCAAAGAAGAGGGCCACAATACCCAGCGGTACGTTAATGGCGAATAACCACTGCCAGGACGCGACAGAGAGTATGGCCGCCGCAAGGGTTGGCCCGGCCGCAGACGAGACGGCGACAATAAACGAGTTTATCCCCATACCGCGTCCCAGATGACGCTGCGGATAGATTAAGCGGATCAACGCCGTGTTGACGCTCATCAGTGCCGCGCCCCCAAAACCCTGTGCTATGCGCGCAAGCGTCAGAGTATGCAGCGAATCAGAAAGGGCACAGAAAAGGGAAGTAAAGGTGAACACCAGCAGGCCGCATTGATACACCCGTCGGTAACCGAACATATCGCCCAGGAAAGAGAACGAGAGCAGTGAAACCACGATCGCTATCTGGTAGGCATTGACTATCCATATAGAACTGGCAGGGGAGGCATGCAGGTCGCTGGCAATGGTTGGCAGGGCAACGTTAGCGATTGCACCGTCAAGGACGGCCATTGAAATACCGATAACAATTGTGGCGATAGCGCCATACCGCTGGGGCAAAGGCAGGCCATCGGACAGGTTTTTTTCCATTAGGGATGAAAAGCTCAGTGTGAAATTATTCTCAGGGTAACTATTTTAGCATCGTTATTTCAGTTTTATGTCGCAGATTTGTAACGAAGTAAACGAGGATCGATTGCAGGTAACATGACGGGAATTTATAATAAAAACCGGTTCTGATTTTTATAAAACACTCTCTATGAGGTGGTAAATGGCAATTGCAGATTTGGATAAACAGCCAGATTCTGTTTCTTCCGTGCTGAAGGTGTTTGGCATCTTACAGGCGCTCGGAGAAGAGCGTGAAATTGGTATTACAGAGTTGTCGCAGCGTGTGATGATGTCGAAAAGCACCGTTTATCGCTTTTTGCAAACCATGAAGTCACTGGGTTACGTCGCACAGGAAGGCGAGTCTGAAAAGTATTCTCTGACGCTGAAACTGTTCGAGCTCGGAGCCCGTGCGCTGCAAAACGTGGATTTGATCCGCAGCGCAGATATCCAGATGCGTGAGATCTCTCGCCTGACCAAAGAGACTATCCACCTGGGGGCACTGGATGAAGACAGCATTGTCTACATCCATAAAATCGACTCCATGTACAACCTGCGCATGTATTCACGCATCGGTCGTCGTAATCCGCTTTACAGTACCGCGATTGGCAAAGTGCTGCTGGCGTGGCGCGATCGCGAAGAAGTGAAGCAGATCCTCGAAGGCGTGGAATATAAGCGCAGTACTGAACGCACCATTACCAGCACTGACGAGTTATTGGCCGTGCTCGACAAAGTACGTGAGCAGGGGTATGGCGAAGATAACGAAGAGCAGGAGGAAGGGCTGCGCTGTATCGGTGTGCCGGTATTTGACCGCTTTGGCGTTGTCATTGCCGGGTTGAGTATCTCTTTCCCGACCCTGCGCTTTTCTGAAGAACGTCTGCATGAGTATGTGGCGATTCTCCATACAGCCGCACGCAAGATTTCTGAACAAATGGGTTATAACGACTACCCGTTCTGATCCTTACGGGCACAAAAAACGCCGCACACAGTGCGGCGTTTTTTATCAGTATCAATCGGGGTGATTAGCCGTTATCAATGACGACGGATGTTTTACGCAGAACCGGGCAGTTGGTTAAACCAATGATCCCGCTGTCTGAATGAATATATTGTGCCGTGCTCATGCCCTGCGCGGTCATGTATTTGCATTGAATACCTAATCCAGCGGCGTTTTCGGTGCTTCCCACAAGCACGCCATAGCCGGTTAACAGAAGGCCAACCCATACTACGGCCAGTGCAATAATTGTACGAATGATTAAATGCATCATTGCCTCTTTATCTTTGTTGTCATGCAGTAAGCCTAAACGGTTTACTCTATGAAACAAGTGCATGATTCTGAAAACGACCAGATGGCGGTACAGTTAGTCCTTGTTTAAGATAGCCGTGATAACCTGGTTATATCGGGCCTTTAGACGGAGTGTGGAGTGAAAAAAATACGCTGGGTGATTCTGATTATTGTGCTGGTAGCCTGTGTGGTGTTGTGGACGCAGACTATCAATGTGATGTGCGATCAGGATGTACAGTTTTTTAGCGGCGTTTGCGCAATCAATAAGTTTATTCCGTGGTAACACGCATTTTTTCTCAAGGTGATTTCCTTCCTTCGCACCAGTGGTAAGATAGACGTTTTTATTGAGGTGGTGAAATGGGTGAGTTACTGAATTCAGGGCTGCTAAATATGGCATCCCTGATGATCTCGTTGGTTGTTCTGCTGGTGGGGCTTGTCATTTGGTTTTTCGTAAACCGTGCCAGTTCCCGTACAAACGAGCAGATCGAACTGCTGGAAGCGCTGCTTGACCAACAAAAACGTCAGAATGCGCTGTTACGTCGTCTGTGCGAGGCTAACGAACCAGAAGAGAAAGCGTCGGCGAAAGACGCGGTTGCTGAAGACAACACTGAGCAGGATGACTTTATCCGCCTGGTGGCTGAGCGTTAATTTGTCTTATCCGGGAGGTGGCTGTGGTCTGGAAAAATCCCTGGTATGACCCCTCCCTGAAACATCACACACCGAACGGTTTTCGTAATACTGACCCCGTCGGGCATCAGCCCGGTGACGTTGATCGCTGGCGAAAAGCGCGCAAAGAAGCTGGCTTACCCCGCCCCCCGGCAAACGGATATGAGGACTTTATCCGCCAGTGGTGGCAGCCGGCAACGCTTAAGCAGCCGCAGGAAAATGGGGTATGGTGGCTCGGACACGCAAGCCTGTTGTTGCACATTGATGGCAACACCCTGCTGACCGACCCCGTTTTTTCTCGCCGCGCCTCTCCCTTACCTTTCCTCGGACCACAACGTAAAACGCCTCCCGCTCTGTCTGTCGAACAGCTCCAACAGCTCGATGCAGTGGTTATCTCCCATAATCATTACGATCATCTGGATGACGCGACCATTCGCCGGATCCTTAAACGCTTCCCCGACGTCACTCTGTTTGTTCCCCTAGGTCTGGCAGTCTGGTTTCGCCGCCGGGGGGCAAGACGCATTGTTGAGCTCGACTGGTGGCAGAGTTTCACCTGGCAGGGGATAACGCTGTCCGCCGTACCGGCGCAGCACTGGAGTATGCGCACGCTCTGGAACCGCAATCGCTCCCTGTGGTGTGGCTGGGTGTTTGAAGGGCGGCATCATCGTTTCTGGTTTAGCGGCGACACGGGCTATTCACCTGAACTGCTGCGAATACCGGAAAGGCTGGGTAAAATTGACGCCGCGGCGTTGCCCGTTGGCGCTTATGCACCACGGTGGTTCATGGCCATACATCATATGGATCCGCAATCTGCCGTTGCGTTGTGGCAACAGTTGGGATGCCCACTGGCGTTTCCCATTCACTGGGGCGTGTTTGAACTGGCTGATGAATCGCTTGATGACCCCGTGCGAGAGTTAACTGCAGTCCTCGATAATTTAGCACCGGTTAATAATTCCTTCAGGATACTGAAAATTGGTGAATATTTATCCTTATAAACGAAGCGCTGGATTGTTGCATATATTCTGTATGTCTAAGGTCTAAAGAATGTTTTATTTTTATCGAAACGTTTTGCTTGCCTTGTTTTGATGCAGAGTCATAAAAATTTCATTATTTTGGTGCATAACATTCTTTATTAGCTGGTGCTTTTTAATACAGTTTAGCGTGAAGGATTAACATTGTATTTCCACTGTAACAATACAGGGGCGTTACAATGATTTAAGCATAAGTTTTCACAAATTGTTCTAACTCAATCAATGTAGGGGTTTTTCTTAGCGGGTTGCTGGACGCACTGGAATGATTGAGCTATGTTAAAAAAGTCTTAGATAACAGCGGTTGTGAAAGCAACGGCGAGTCTGTGTAAGTGAGCAGGGCTGTCCATATGTCATGCGCATAATTGTGCAAAAGCATACCGGCACAGTTCGAATTTGTGCGGCGGATCGAGACATGTTTAAAAATGGCTTGCCATATTAAACATAGTGTGTGATAACACGTTTTGGGTCAAACGAGGTACAGTTCTGTTTATGTGTGGCATTTTCAGTAAAGAAGTCCTGAGTAAACACGTTGTCGTTGAATACCGCTTCTCTGCCGAACCTTATATTAGTGCCTCATGCAGTAATGTCTCAGTTTTATCTCAGTAATGCCTGCGGGCTAAGAAAACACTCTAAGGAATTTTGCAAATGGCAAAGATTAAAGGTCAAGTTAAGTGGTTCAACGAGTCTAAAGGTTTTGGTTTCATTACTCCTGCTGACGGCAGCAAAGACGTGTTCGTACACTTCTCTGCAATCCAGGGTAACGGCTTCAAAACTCTGGCTGAAGGCCAGAACGTTGAGTTCGAAATTCAGGACGGCCAGAAAGGCCCAGCTGCAGTTAACGTAACTGCTATCTGATCGAACCACTGCTGACTGAAGCACGTAGTACTTCACTCTCAGACATAAAGCCTCGCATATAGCGGGGCTTTTTTATGTGCCTTATCTTTCAAAATATTACCATCCCCGCTCTTGTTAGTAACTTGTTGCAAAGCTACGAGATTAGTAGCACTGTTTTCCCTCCCTCTGGCCGTCTTTTCCCGTTAAATCAGGGCGTTGTTTAACAGTCCTGGGGTTCAGGTGAAGAAGAAAATGATAACGACCGCCGGCAATTTCACGCCGGCGCGTTTTGCGCTGCTCTGTTTAGCCATTTTTTGCAGTCTGGCGTTTTTGCTGGGCCGCGTTGCCTGGCTGCAAATTATTAAACCTGACAACCTGGTCAAGCAGGAGGATATGCGATCGCTACGCGAACTGCCGATTGATGCTCCCCGCGGAATGATCATGGATCGTGAGGGCCGGCCGCTGGCGGTCAGTGTCCCGGTCAGGGCCGTGTGGGCCGACCCAAAAACGGTGCTGGCAAAAGGGGGCGTGGGCTTTGACGATCGCTGGCAGGCGCTGGCGAATGCGTTACATCTCTCCCTGAATACCCTGTCATCACGGATTAACGCGAATCCACAGGGGAGGTTCATCTACCTTGCCCGGCAGGTGGATCCTGTTCAGGCAAAATGGATCGATAAGCTGAATTTGCCGGGTATCAATTTACGCGATGAATCACGCCGTTTTTATCCTGCCGGGCATGTGGCGGCAAACCTGATTGGTTTCACCAATATTGACGGTCAGGGTATTGAGGGGGTAGAGAAAAGTTTCAACACCCAGCTAACAGGCAAGCCGGGCGTCCGCCAGGTCAGAGAAGACCGTTACGGTCGCGTGGTGGAGAATCTGACGGAAGTCGCGCCGGTGCCTGCGCACAATATTCAGCTCAGTATTGATGAGCGCCTGCAAACCATCACCGAAGATGCGCTAGATAACGCAGTGGCCTGGAACAAGGCGGAGTCGGGGGCATCAGTGCTCATTAATATCCCCACCGGTGAAATCCTCGCGATGGCGAGCTATCCGGATTTCAACCCCAATAACCGCCAGGGCGCGACAATAGACGATTTTCGTAACCGTGCCATCAGCGATACGTTCGAGCCAGGTTCAACCGTGAAGCCGCTTGTGCTGATGACGGCATTGCAACAGGGGCTGGTGCAGCCTGACAGCGTCATTGACACCCATCCGTATATGCTTGACGGACACCGTATTCGGGACGTGGGTTACTACCCTGAACTCTCGATGACCGGGATCCTGCAAAAATCGAGCGACACTGGCGTATCTCGCCTCTCGCTGGCGATGCCTGTTCAGCACCTGATTGATACCTACCGGAACTTTGGTTTTGGTACAAACACCGGGCTTGGCTTAACCGGCGAGAGCGCCGGTCTGTTACCCCAGCGTAAATACTGGAGCCAGCTCGACAGGGCGACCTTCGCCTTTGGCTATGGTCTGATGGTCACCCCCCTCCAGCTGGCGCACGTCTATGCCACCATCGGCGGCTTCGGGCTGGAACGGCCCCTCTCAATTACCCGTATCGATCCACCCGTTATCGGGCACAGAGTCATGCCGGAAGAGATTGCTCATCAGGTCGAGCATATGATGGAGAGCGTTGCGCTGCCGGGCGGGGGCGGCGTTAAGGCTGCGGTGCGTGATTACCGTGTGGCGGTGAAAACCGGTACGGCGAAGAAAATCGATGATAGCGGCAAATATGTCGATAAATACGTTGCCTATACCGCGGGCGTCGCGCCTGCCAGCGATCCGCGTTTTGCGCTGGTGGTCGTGATTAACGATCCTCAAAACGGAGCGTACTATGGCGGCGCCGTCTCCGCACCGGTATTCAGCGAGATTATGGGTAACGTATTGCGTCTTGAGAACGTCAAACCCGATGGTCTGGCGCCTGATTCCTCGCACCTTATCGTCATGCGTTAACCCAGGCGTTTTATACCGGGGCGAATAGCGGTACACTTCGCCCTTTGATTTACGCCCCGGAGCTGCCATGTCCTTCAGTTGTCCCCTTTGCCACGCGCGTCTGACGCGATCAGAAAAAAGTTATGCCTGTCCGCAGGGACATCAGTTTGATATGGCGAAAGAAGGCTACGTGAATCTTCTGCCGGTGCAGCATAAGCGCTCGCGCGATCCGGGTGACAGTGCTGAGATGATGCAGGCACGCCGGGCATTTCTCGACGCCGGGCACTATCAGCCACTCAGAGAGGCCGTCGCGCAATTGCTGGAAGATAATCTGACTGACAGTGCAGCAGGCGTGCTGGATATTGGCTGCGGGGAAGGGTATTACACCGAGCGGTTTGCTGAGGTTGCACAAGAGAAGGGCGCGCAGACATTTGGTCTGGATGTTTCCAAAGTGGCTATCCGCGCGGCGGCAAAACGTTACTCCGGCGTGACGTTCTGCGTGGCATCGAGCCACCGACTGCCGTTTGACGCTGCCAGCATGGATGCGGTTATCCGCATCTATGCGCCCTGTAAGGCGCAGGAGCTGGCACGCGTTATCAAACCGGGCGGATGGGTCATTACCGTCACGCCAGGTCCCCGACATCTGATGGAGCTTAAAGGGCTTATCTATGATGATGTTCGGCTGCATGCGCCACATTCTGAGCAACTGGCGGGCTTTACGCTGAAGCAGGAGCAGACGCTGGCCTACGAGATGAACCTGGCAGGGGAAGAAGCTGTAGCGTTGTTGCAGATGACGCCATTTGCATGGCGGGCAAAACCGGACGTGTGGGAAACCTTAGCGGAGCAAACAACGTTTCGCTGCCAGACAGATTTCAGTATCCACTGCTGGCAGCGTGAAGATTAACCGGCGAAGTGTGCCCAGAGGATCTGGGCACCAATGCCAATCAGCACGATACCGCCCAGGATCTCGGCGCGTTTGCCCAGCAGAGGGCCAATAAACCGCCCAACCATCATTCCCAGCGTCGACATAATCAGCGTGGCACAACCAATGGCCAGCGCGGTCGCAATAATATTGACCTGCAGGAATGCCAGGCCCACACCGACGGCCATGGCGTCGAGACTGGTGGCGATGGCGGTGGTCACCAGCAGCCAGAAACCGTGGCGGTGCTGCGGCTCGTCTTCCTCATCGCCATTGCCGCGAAAACCTTCAATCACCATTCGCCCCCCCAGAAATACGAGCAGCACGAAAGCGATCCAGTGGTTCCACTCCAGTATGAACTGGCTTGCCAGCATACCAAGACCCCAGCCGATGAGCGGTGTCAGCGTTTCGATAGCACCAAAGATAAGGCCTGTGCGTAGCGCTTCAGAGAATTTGGGTTTGTGCAGCGAGGCACCTTTACCGATGGAAGCGGCAAAAGCGTCCATGGACATACCGAAAGCAAGAAGAAGGGTTGCGGAGATATTCATTAAAGCGTCCAGACCGGGAGATATCCATATGACACATCACTGCCCCCAGTAAACAGCAGTTGATGTATCTATGGTCTCGCCTGACCGCCTTGCACAAATCTGTGCGGCAAACGGTCCGTACGTGCCACGTTTTTCAACGAGTATGTTGACACGTACATTTCCTGCGAACAGGAAATCAGCTACTCCCCAACGACGGGCGCAACCTTAACATATTTTGAGAATATAAAACAACAATGAAACGGCATTATTTCGTCAAGGTGTTGATAACGATTTTCATTTAGATTTATGCGTGAAAATAACGTTAATAAATATAAGAGAAATGACAGAATAGAATATAGCTTTGGCTATATCAGGTGCGCAAAATAAACGCAGAATATAGCCAAAGCTATGTGGTTAACTTACTGAGTTTTAAGCATAAGTTTGTATATTCTTTCCAGGTCGTCAATATTCTTGACCCGAATAAGCAGCCGGCGTTGCTCTAATTGCATCACCAGTACACCGTCTTCCGATAAATTCATCTCTTTAATACGGTTATATTCTATCCATACATTGGCAAAGAAAAACCCGCAGCTTTTAAAAATGATTTTCGGAACACGGATCCAGAACAGATAAATCGCCATTAATGCCAGCGCACATAATAACCATGTGGTTAATATTGCACCATGACCGGTCACGTTGTTGTATATAAGAATGACGATGAGACCGGCGAAGATAAACGCATCCACGCGGCCGCGTCGCAGAAGGGGCAGGGAGAGCAGCGTTTCGCCGTGGCGGCGGGGCATGATGAACTCGTCATAGATCGCATATGCCAGAAGGGCCACAATAAACAAAACCAGTACGATGTCCGTGACAGTCATTCATCCTCCAGATAAAAAAACCGGGGGCAAGCCCCCGGCGTATTACGTGATGTCTTACAGGCCCAGCAGACCGACAGCGTAGCCCGCGATACCGATGACGAAGAAGCCAACAATGATCCACAGCGGGTTAACTTTCTTACGCAGTAGCCACATACAGGCGAAGGTCAGCAGCAGCGGTACCAGACCCGGCATCAGCTGGTCCAGAATCGTCTGCACGGTGGTAACACGGGTCTGACCATCCTGACCGGTGATGGTGGACACCACCAGCGGGATGTTCACGTGCGTCCACTTGTTAACCAGTGCCCCCATGACAAACAGGCCGAGGATTGACGCCCCCTCAGTCAGTTTCTGCAGGAAGCCGCCGCCCATATCCTTAACGATGTCCACCCCTTTACGGTAACCGTAAGCCACACCGTAGTAACGGGTCAGCAGACGCACCGCATTGAACAGGATGAAGAACAGCAGTGGCCCAAGCAGGCTTCCGCTCATGGCGATACCGGCACCCAGCGCCGCGAAGACCGGACGCACGGTACCCCAGAAGATTGGGTCACCGACGCCTGCCAGCGGACCCATCAGACCGACTTTGATACCGTTGATGGCACCATCGTCAATCTCTGCGCCGTTTGCACGCTGCTCTTCCATCGCCAACGTCACGCCCAGAACCGGAGCCGCCACATAAGGATGGGTGTTAAAGAATTCCAGGTGACGCTTAATCGCCTGACGGCGCGCTTCGTTGTTTTCCGGATACAGGCGTTTGATAGCCGGTACCATGGAGAAACAGAAGCCCAGCGCCTGCATACGTTCGAAGTTCCATGAACCCTGAAACAGGTTAGAACGGATGAACACGCCACGAATATCACCCGGAGTGAGTTTTTTCTCGGTGGTAGTTTTTGTCATATCAACCATTTCGCTCACCTGCTAGTCCAGTTCGTTATCGAGATCGTTATTACCAGCAGCCTGCGCTGGGGCACCCGCAACGCGGTTATATTTCGGGCTGAGCTGGATGTAGAGAATCGCCATCACTGCACCAATCACACCCAGCGCAACCAGGTTGAAGTTGGTGAACGCAGCAGTAACGAAGCCGAGGTAGAAGAACGGCATCAGGTAGCCTGCGCGCATCATATTGATAACCATCGCATAACCAACCACCACAATCATACCGCCTGCGATGTTCAGACCGCCGGTGACCACTTCTGGAATGGCGTTCAGCATGCTCTGTACTTCACTGGTACCGACGGAGATCGCAACGATAACGGCCGGGATCGCGATACGCATCGCCTGCAGGAACAGGGACGATACGTGGATCCAGGAGAGCGCCGTCAGGTTGCCATTTTCGGCCGCCTTATCCGCCGCGTGCTGGAAAGCCACGGTGATAGTACGCACGATGATGGTCAGTACCTGACCTGCTGCTGCCAGCGGGATGGCCAGGGCAATACCTGCACCGATACTCTGGTGACCGGCAATAACCAGAACCGTAGAAATGATGGACGCCAGCGCGGCATCAGGCGCAACTGCCGCACCGATGTTCATCCAGCCCAGGGCAATCATTTCCAGGGTACCACCGATGATGATCCCGGTTTTCATATCACCCAGAACGGCACCAATCAACGTACAGGCCACCAGAGGGCGGTGGAACTGAAATTCATCAAGTACGGATTCCATACCCGCAATACACGCGACGATGAACACCAGCACAATCTGAAGAGTGGTAATCTCCATTGTACTTCTCCTATTACATAAGCTTTATGTGAAAAACCGGCGCGGGCTTATTTCCCAACTTTACCGATCAGATCCATCATTTTCAGTTTCTGATCCGTGGAAACCTTACGGGCTTCCAGTTCGATACCGCGTGCATTCAGCTTGTTGAATGCCTCGATATCTTTCGCATCGACTGAAATGGCGTTGTTGACCTGCGTTTTGCCCTGACGGAATGCCATACCACCAATGTTTACGGAGGTAATTTTCACGCCGCCTTCAACCAGGCGTTCAACGTCTGTCGGGTTTGTGAACAGCAGCATCACGCGCTCGCCCGCATATTTCGGGTTGTTATAAACGCGGATCATTTTGGCGACATCCACCACGTGCGCGGTAACGCCAGGAGGAGCAACCTGTGTCAGAAGGGTTTTACGTACGGTATCAGCAGCAACTTCGTCGCTGACGACAATAATGCGTCGAACGTTGGTCTCTTTGGTCCAGCGCGTTGCCACCTGGCCGTGGATTAAACGGTCATCGATACGGGCAAGGCCGATCACCATGTAATCATTCGGGCCCATGGGCTTCGCCGGGGCTGCGGCTTTTGGCGCCGCGGCCACTGGAGCAGGCTTCTCAACCGGTTGTGCTTTCAGCGCTTTCACGCCTTCGCGACCGGTTTCAACTGCCAGAGCGACCAGTTCATCGAAACTCGGATTGTCGTCGCGTGCCATGAAGGTTTCCACCAACATGGGGATATTCACCCCGGCGACAACTTCATAATGCTCTTTATCGACGACAATGCGGCTGGCAGCATTGAACGGACTGCCTCCCCATGTATCAACGAGAAACAGCACGCCTTTGCTGGTATCCAGTTTCTGCAGTTGAGCAGTGTACTTCTCAATCAGCGTTTCAGCGTTTTCACCGGGAACGAAATCGATCCAGCCGACGTTTTCCTGCTCACCCAACAGCATCTCTGCTGTTTTGAGTAACTGCTCTGCAGCCCAACCATGTGTGCCTATGACAATAGCAATGGTCACTTGCTACCTCCTTTTATTATCATTAATACGCCTGCCAGGCAGTCGCACTGTGAATCGTATCTGGCCAACCGAATCGATTCAGAAAAGGGTTAGAGTTAAAAAACTAAGACTTCCGCGAATTATTTTAGATAGTGAAAAAATAATTTATGTGATGAAGATCCGTAATTTAGCTATGGGTTACAGAATTATCTGTAAGGTAAAGCAGCTGTGTTACAGATCTTTGCAAAGGAACGTAAATCTTTGCTAAAAACGCATTGTCTCTGATATGTTTAGCCTCCGTTTAATTGTTCAGGAGTATAGGGCTACAGCCCACTATATGGACCGTCACCGACGTCAGTCATCCTCCAGGCCATTCCGCGCCTGTTTCACCGGCGATCCTCGCCACGTATCGACTCTGTCTACCTCTGTTTTGCCCACGTTGAGTGGGGCACCGTTTGGTCATTCCGTTAGCAGGAGCGTTTCATGGAATTCTTAATGGACCCGTCAATCTGGGTGGGATTGCTCACGCTGGTCGTGCTTGAGATTGTTCTCGGCATTGATAACCTGGTGTTTATTGCCATCCTTGCGGACAAACTGCCGCCAAAACAACGTGATAAAGCGCGTCTGATCGGCCTCTCTCTGGCACTGGTCATGCGTCTGGCACTGCTGTCCGTGATCTCGTGGATGGTTACGCTGACGAAGCCGCTTTTTTCCGTCATGGATTTCACTTTCTCCGGGCGTGATTTGATCATGCTGTTCGGGGGGATATTCCTGCTTTTCAAAGCGACGACAGAGCTTCACGAGCGGCTGGAAAATCGCCAGCACGATGATGGACACGGTAAAGGCTATGCCAGCTTTTGGGTCGTGGTACTGCAGATCGTGGTGCTTGATGCGGTCTTCTCGCTGGATGCGGTGATCACGGCTGTCGGCATGGTGAACCACCTCCCGGTGATGATGGCTGCCGTGGTTATCGCGATGGCGGTGATGCTGCTGGCGTCTAAGCCACTGACGCGCTTTGTGAATCAGCATCCGACGGTCGTGGTGCTCTGCCTTAGCTTCCTGCTAATGATTGGTCTGAGCCTGGTGGCGGAAGGTTTTGGCTTCCATATACCAAAAGGCTACCTGTACGCCGCCATTGGCTTCTCGATCCTCATCGAGCTGTTTAACCAGATTGCACGACATAACTTTATCAAGCAGCAGTCTACCCAGCCGCTGCGTGCGCGTACGGCTGATGCGATTCTGCGTCTGATGGGCGGTCGCCGTCAGGTCAACGTGCAGAATGACAATGAAAGCCGTAACCCGGTTCCCGTCCCGGAAGGGGCATTTGTGGAAGAAGAGCGCTATATGATTAACGGCGTGCTCTCCCTGGCCTCCCGCTCGCTGCGCGGCATCATGACCCCGCGCGGTGAAATCAGCTGGGTCGATTCCCGCCTGAGCGTTGATGAGATTCGCCAGCAGTTGCTCTCTTCACCGCATAGCCTGTTCCCGGTTTGCCGGGGTGAACTGGACGAGATCATCGGCGTGGTGCGTGCGAAAGAGATGCTGGTGGCGCTGGAAGAGGGGATTAACGTCGAAGCCGTCGCCGCCGCATCACCGGCGATTGTGGTGCCGGAAACGCTGGATCCTATCAACCTGCTTGGCGTCCTGCGCCGCGCACGCGGTAGCTTTGTTATCGTCACCAATGAATTTGGTGTGGTGCAGGGGCTGGTGACGCCGCTCGACGTGCTTGAAGCCATTGCCGGTGAATTCCCGGATGCGGATGAAACCCCGGAAATTGTCTCCGACGGTGACGGCTGGCTGGTGAAAGGCACCACCGATCTGCACGCGCTACAGCACACGCTGGGTCTGGAAAACATCATCAACGATGAAGAGGACATTGCGACCGTGGCTGGGCTGGTTATTGCCGTTAACGGACAAATCCCGCGGACCGGCGATATCATTGAACTGCCTCCGCTGCAGATCACGATAATCGAAGCGAATGACTATCGCGTCGATATGGTGCGCATTGTTAAAGAGCAGTCGGCCCACGACGAAGAAGAGTAACTGAGCCTAGCGTAACGGCATCAGCGGAACGATATGCCCGTTACGCGGTGCTGGCGGAGACGAACTCTCCGCCAGCCATTGCGGAAATTCCCTCAGCGGCATAGGCTGCGCAAACAAAAATCCCTGCAGTACCTCTACCCCGTGATGACGCAAATACCGCGCCTGCTCGGGCGTTTCTACCCCTTCAGCCACCAGCTCAATGCTAAGCCGTTGTCCGAGCGCAATGATGATGTCCGTCACCGTGGAGTTCACGGCATCAGTGCCGATAGCGCTAGTAAAGGACTTATCAATTTTCAGCACGTCCGGATGCAGCTTTTCCAGCCACGAGAGTGAGCTATTGCCGGTGCCAAAATCATCAATGGCCAGCTTCACGCCCTGACGGTGCAACTCTCTTACAATGCGATAATCCACGTCCTGCAGCGCGTCACGCTCCGTCAGCTCCACAATCAGCTGCTGGGTGGGATGCGCGCTGAACCAGTAGCGGTTCAGGTCCTGAATGAGCGTTCCATGCCGGAAATGGCTGGCGGCGGCGTTGATGCCAATGTGAAAGCCGGGCGTTGCCGGAAAATAGCCAATCTGACTCACCGTCTCGTTAATGACGTAACGTGTGAGAGGGATAATCAGGTTGTGCTCTTCGGCGAGCGGAATAAAAACGTCCGGGGAGATCCATCCCTGACGGGGGTTGTTCCAGCGCAGCAGGATCTCCACCCCCACGCATTTCTGCGTGCGGGCATTCAGCAGCGGCTGGCAAAACAGCTCGAATTCACGCGCGGCCAGGCCAAGGTTAATTTCCCAGGTAAAACTCATGCGGTTCGCGGTCGCAAGCCAGGCGACGTAACCCATCAGGAGACTGAGCATCAGCGCCAGCGGCAGCTGAGAGGGCAAATATATCAACGCCAGCTCGCTGGCTCCCGGGCCACTGACGGTAATGGTGAACGGGGAAATGGCTGGATTGCTGGCGCAGAACCCTCTCATCATCGTTTATTGTCAGCGAGTCGGAGACATTTTCACCGTAGCGCAGGTATTTATCCCCTACGGTCAGGGCCACATCGGTGATAAGCGGGCGCTGTGGCTCCAGCATCAGGCGAGTGATGAGATCGATATTCACAATCTGCATCACACCATCTTCTCCGCTATCAGAAACCGGATACCACTGGATCAGGATCGGGCTTCCCTTGAGCAAGGATTTGTCGGTGGAGAGCACCAGTTTTGTTTCGGCGGAGGGCAGGGCAGGCTGAATCTCTCGCAACGGGACGTCGCGATTGCCGAAAATACTTGAACAGTAAAGGATACCGTCTTTGACCAGTGCAATTGAGCGCACCGTTTGCAGTGAGGCCGCCTGTTTTCGTAACACTAAATGCGCCTGAGAGCAGGGCGCTCCGACCAGTGCCAGCAGCGGGTTGCGCCCTTTTTCCAGCGGCAATAAGACGTTATCCAGCACGTTGACGGAGTGCGCCGCAAAGTTCAGGGTGTTTTGCTGATTTACGTTACGCTGTGAAATAAAGCGTATACCCAGCGTAATGATGAGCGTAAGAAGCGCAACCATCACGCAGACGATGACGCGTTTTCGGCGATACTTTTTTATGATCCTCTGTGCTGTTTGCATGGGAGGCCGCCCAATACGCCTTCAGCACCAAAAGCCGAGGCAACACAGCAAGTGTAGTGGGGAAATATTAAGTCGACGAGAAAGGGATAAAAATTCGCCCATCGTGGAAGATGGGCGAGAGAGGCGTTGAGGCGAAACGGTTAGTCGCACTGCACCTTTATCGCCAGACCGCCGCGGGAGGTCTCACGATATTTGGCGTTCATGTCTTTACCGGTTTCGTACATGGTCTCGATAACCTTGTCCAGCGAAACGCGTGGCTCGCTGGTACGGCGCATGGCCATACGCGTGGCGTTGATCGCTTTTACCGACGCGATAGCGTTACGTTCAATGCACGGTACCTGCACCTGACCCGCAACCGGATCACAGGTGAGACCGAGGTTATGTTCCATACCGATTTCAGCCGCCACACAGACCTGCTCCGGGCTGGCACCCAGCAGCTCTGCAAGACCGGCCGCGGCCATAGAACAGGCCACGCCCACTTCACCCTGACAGCCCACTTCAGCGCCAGAGATAGACGCATTCATCTTGTACAGCGCACCAATCGCCCCTGCTGCCAGGAAGTAGCGAATGTAGATATCAGGCGTTACGGGTTCAATAAAGTGATCGTAGTAGGCCAGTACCGCCGGAACGATACCGCACGCGCCGTTCGTTGGTGCAGTCACCACCCGGCCACCCGCGGCGTTTTCTTCGTTCACCGCCAGCGCAAACATGTTCACCCAGTCGACCACGTTCATCGGGTCGTTAGAGAATTTGTCTGTGGTGACCAGCATACGGCGCAGTGCAGAGGCGCGACGCGGTACGCGCAGTGGCCCAGGCAATACGCCTTCGGTGTTCATGCCGCGATCGATACAGGCCTGCATGGTTTGCCACACGTTCGCAAAATAGTCTTCAATCTCTTTTTTGCTGTGCAGCGCCAGTTCGTTCTGCATCACCATGCCGGAAAGTGACAGACCGGTTTCATGGCAGTAGTCCAGCATCTCTTTGGCGGACTTGAACGGGTAAGGTACGTTCACATCACCCGTTGTATCTTTGCCGAAGTGTTCCTCATCAACGATAAAACCACCGCCAATGGAGTAATAGGTTTTGCTGTAGATCACTTTGTCGCCGTTAAAGGCGTGGATCTGCATACCGTTTTCATGCAGGGAGAGGTTATCGCTACGAAAACGCATGCCGTCATCATGCGGGAAATCCACTTCATGCTGACCGTTTGCCAGCAGCAGGCGGCCGCGCGTTTCCACGTCGCGGATAAATGCCGGAATGGCATCAATATCTACGGTATCCGGCATATTGCCCGCCAGACCCATAATAATGGCGATATCGGTGTGGTGGCCTTTACCCGTTAATGACAGTGAGCCGTAAACATCCACGGCGACACGGGTAACGCTTTCCAGTAATCCTTTTTCGACCAGATCATCGACGAACTGTTTACCGGCCTTCATCGGGCCAACAGTATGGGAAGACGAAGGGCCAATTCCCACTTTGAACATGTCGAATATACTAATCACTTTCACACTCCTGACAGGGTTACCGGGGTTCCAGTAACGATGTTATAACTGCGCATAGTGTAAGAGGGAAGACCGACCTCGGCTTAACTATTCACATGAATTAAACTAATGGTTAACGATGGTTTTGCTAATAGCGCGACGCCGATCGCAAACCTGGCAGAAGAGGGTGGAATGTAAAGTATAGTCAAGGCTTCAGGCCGATTTGCAGCGCCAGTTCACGAATGATGCCCGCCGTCATGCCCCAGACAAAATAATGCTGATACCAGGACAACCACACCCGGTGCGCATGACCCCGACGCTGGATATCCAGCGGATGATAACGCCCGAGCCGGAGGGCCTCTTCCAGCGGCATCTCAAATACCGCAGACACTTCATCGACGCTGGCGTGATATTGCAGATCCGGCGGGATAATGCCGACCACCGGTGTGACCTGAAAACCGGTCACGCTGTCGACCGGCGGCAGCACGCCAATGATCTCAACCGCTTCAGGCGGAATGGCGACCTCTTCCTGGGCTTCGCGCAGCGCGGCGGCAATCAGCGAGGCGTCAGAACTGTCCACGGCACCGCCCGGAAAGGCGACCTGACCGGCGTGCTTACGTAAATGTGGCGAACGCTGGGTGAGCAGCAGGCCCGGCTGCTCACGACGGACCACCGGGATCAACACCGCTGCCTGACGTTGATTCAGGGCTTCGCGGCTCACGTTGGGCCGCAAAAGCTGAAAGCGCGACAGAAAATCATCCAGCGTCAGGTTCTCTTTTTCCACCCGTCATTACTCCAGTTGTTTCAGGATACGGTTAACTTTATCAAAGGTTTCCTGATATTCCGCATCGACCTGGCTATCAGCAACAATTCCGCCCCCTGCGGAACAGTACAGATTCCCGTTACAGGCGGTCAGCGTTCGAATGGTGATGCTGGTATCCAGCGTACCGCAGAGACTGATATAGCCAATGCTGCCGCACCAGGCGTTTCGACGATGCGGTTCCAGCTCATCGATTATTTGCATTGCCCGCACTTTAGGCGCGCCGGTTATCGAGCCTCCCGGGAACGCGGCGCGAAGCAGATCGCAGGCCGTGCGCGAGGCGGGCAGTTGCGCGGTAATGGTGCTGACCAGGTGATGCACCGCGGGGAACGGCTCGACGACAAACAGTTCAGGGACACGCACGCTTCCCGGTACAGCGACCCGGCCAATGTCGTTACGCATGAGGTCGACAATCATCAGGTTTTCAGCGCGATCTTTTAACGAGGCCGCCAGTTTTTCCGCCTGCTGGCGGTCGGCAACAGGATCGGCCAGGCGGGGAAGCGTGCCTTTGATCGGTCGCGTCTGAATAGTGCCATCGGCAAGATGAATAAAACGCTCGGGCGAGAGGCTCAGGATAGCGCCCTGTTCCAGGCGCAGAAATGCACTGAACGGTGCCCGGTTACTGGCGTTGAGGCGGGTAAATGCCTGCCACTCATCGCCTTCACAGGTTGCCTGAAAACGCTGAGCAAGGTTGACCTGATAGCAATCACCGCTCTGCAGATAGCCCTGAACCCGCTCAAACTTCGCGGCGTACTCCTGCGCGGTCATGTTGGCGCGCCACGCAGAGGTCAGGTGGAAATCCGCTGTTGCGACGGGGACCTGTGCCTCAAGCCAGGCAAGCCGGGCGGACACATCCTGATGGCTGAGCAGAGAGACCGCCTGCTTGTGGTGATCGACGATTATTGCCCAGTCGTAAAGCCCCACCGCCATATCCGGCAGCGGAATGTCGTCCTGCGCAGTCTCCGGCAAGGTTTCGAAGCGGCGACCTAAATCATAGCCGAACAAGCCCAGCGCACCTCCCTGGAAGGGAAGGTCGGGATTTTGCGGAACGGTTAAGCCCAGCGCGTCCAGCGCCTGCTGAAGTAATGACAGCGGATCGTCCGTTGACTGCGTTTCGCCCGTCGTAGTCACATTCCCTTGTGTTATCAGGGTCTGCAGAGGGTCGGCAACCAGAATATCAAAGCGGCTATAGGGATGATCCGCATAACCGGAGTGCAGCAACATCGCAAAAGGAAGATGGCTGAGGCGGGCAAACCAGAATTCCGCGGCGTCTGAACGCCAGGGTAATGAAATGACTGTAGGGGGTAACGGGTTCATGTGTGGCATACTACCGGGCAGCGTGAAATAATTAGCGCGGATAATTTAGCAGGAGTTGACAATGTTTGCAGGTTTACCTTCTCTGAGCCATGACCAGCAGCAGAAAGCGGTTGAGCGTATTCAGGAACTGATGTCCCAGGGGATGAGCAGCGGACAGGCGATCACGCAAGTTGCTAATGAACTTCGCGCCACCCACACCGGCGAGCGGATCGTGGCGCGTTTTGAGGATGATGAAGAGGAGTAATCCGGCTTAAACCGCCGCGATAATCTTAATTTCGACTTTGTATTCCGGCTTCATCAGCGTCGCCTGTACGGTACACCGTACGGGCGCATGTCCCGCCACAACCCAGGCATCCCAGGCTTTATTCATCGCCGCAAAATCGTCTTTACTGGCAAGAAAAATGGTCGCATCCAGAATGCGTGATTTGTCGCTGCCTTGCTTTTCCAGCACGGCGTCAATCTGCGCCAGCGTATTCGCCGTCTGTTCGAAGGCATCTGCGTCGAGATTTTCCGGTACACCGGTGTAGTAGAGCGTCTGGTTATGGATGACCACATCAGACCAGCGTGCTTCGGCATCAATGCGCACAATTGTCATAAACGTTTCCTCGTTATTTTCATGTCAGTCGGCAAGACTGCCATATTGTACTCCCCTCGTCACTATTTGGGGTGGCACTGGAGAGGATGGGCTGACATAATCCCTGTGCAAAAATACAGTGAGAGAGCAACGTGGCAGACGATTTTTCCCCAGAAGGTCAGTTAGCACAGGCGATTCCCGGTTTTAAACCGCGTGAACCCCAGCGGCAGATGGCGCATGCCGTGGCCCGCGCAATCGACACCGCGCAGCCGCTGGTGGTGGAAGCCGGTACCGGCACGGGCAAAACCTATGCCTACCTGGCGCCAGCGCTGCGGGCTAAAAAGAAAGTGATCATCTCCACCGGGTCTAAAGCGCTGCAGGACCAGCTTTACAGCCGCGATCTGCCCACGGTTGCCAACGCCCTGAAGTATAAAGGCCGCCTGGCGTTGCTGAAAGGCCGCTCCAACTACCTCTGCCTGGAACGGCTTGAGCAGCAGGCGCTGGCGGGCGGTGATCTGCCGGTGCAGACGCTCAGCGATGTCATTATTCTTCGCGCCTGGGCCAATCAGACGGAGGAGGGGGATATCAGCACCTGCGCGAGCGTGCCGGAAGACTCTCCCGCCTGGCCGCTGGTCACCAGTACCAACGACAACTGCCTGGGGAGCGACTGCCCGCTGTATAAAGATTGTTTTGTGGTGAAAGCGCGTAAAACCGCCATGGATGCGGATGTCGTGGTGGTAAACCACCATCTCTTCCTTGCCGATATGGTGGTTAAAGATAGCGGCTTTGGCGAACTGATCCCGGAAGCGGACGTGATGATCTTCGATGAAGCCCACCAGCTTCCTGACATCGCCAGCCAGTATTTTGGCCAGTCGCTCTCCAGCCGCCAGCTGCAGGACTTAGCGAAAGATTTCACCATTGCCTACCGCACCGAGTTAAAAGATACCCAACAGCTGCAGAAGTGTGCTGACCGCCTGGCGCAAAGTGCGCAGGATTTTCGCCTGCAACTGGGTGAGCCGGGCTATCGCGGTAATCTGCGTGAGCTGCTGGCAGACAAAAATATCCAGCGCGCGCTGTTGCTGCTCGATGATGCCCTTGAGCTTTGTTACGACGTGGCGAAACTATCGCTCGGCCGTTCCGCACTGCTGGATGCCGCCTTCGAGCGCGCCACGCTCTATCGGGCACGCCTCAAACGGCTGAAAGAGATAAACCAGCCGGGGTTCAGCTACTGGTATGAATGCACCTCCCGCCATTTCACACTGGCCCTGACGCCGCTGACGGTGGCGGATAAATTCAAAGAGGTGATGGCGCAAAAACCGGGAAGCTGGATCTTCACGTCGGCAACCCTTTCGGTGAATGACGATCTACACCACTTTACCGGGCGTCTGGGGATTGAGCAGGCGGAGTCGCTGCTGCTGCCCAGCCCGTTTGATTATGAAAAACAGGCGTTGCTCTGCGTTCCGCGTAATCTGCCTTTGCCTAACCAGCCCGGCGCGGCGCGCCTGCTGGCGGCAATGCTCAGGCCGATGATCGAGGCCAACAACGGCCGCTGTTTTATGCTCTGCACCTCCCACGCGATGATGCGCGATCTGGCGGAACAGTTCCGCGCCACCATGACTTTGCCGGTTCTGCTTCAGGGTGAGACCAGCAAAGGGCAACTGTTACAGCAGTTTGTCAGTGCCGGTAACGCCCTGCTGGTAGCCACCAGCAGCTTCTGGGAAGGGGTGGACGTGCGGGGAGATACCCTGTCACTGGTGATCATTGATAAACTGCCGTTTACTTCGCCGGACGATCCGCTGCTGAAGGCACGTATGGAAGACTGCCGTTTGCGCGGCGGCGATCCTTTTGATGAGGTCCAGCTACCGGACGCGGTGATCACCCTTAAACAAGGGGTAGGGCGCCTGATTCGCGACACAGACGACCGCGGCGTGCTGGTCATATGCGATAACCGGCTGGTGATGCGCCCTTACGGTGCGACCTTCCTTGCCAGCTTGCCGCCCGCGCCGCGCACGCGGGACATTAAACGCGCGGTTCGCTTCCTGGCAAACCCAACGGCGGAGTAATTTGCCCGTGAGTATGCTAAGATGCGCGCCATTTTGTGACTGACCATTGCGAGAGCGCGACGACTGATGCGAATTCTGGCTATTGATACCGCGACAGAGGCCTGTTCTGTTGCTCTGTTGAACGACGGTGCTATCTCTGCTCATTTCGAAGAGTGCCCACGAGAACACACCCAACGCATTCTGCCTCTGGTTAAAGAGATTTTAACCCGGGGCAACACCACCTTAACCGACCTCGACGCACTGGCCTTTGGCCGTGGCCCCGGCAGCTTTACGGGCGTACGCATTGGAATTGGCATTGCGCAGGGGCTGGCGCTGGGCGCAGAACTGCCGATGATCGGTGTTTCCACGCTGTCAACCATGGCGCAGGGCGCATGGCGCATGACCGGTGCAACGCGCGTTCTGGCGGCCATTGACGCCCGAATGGGAGAAGTTTACTGGGCAGAATACACCCGCGATGAAAACGGCATCTGGCACGGTGAAGAGACCGAGGCTGTCCTCAAGCCGGAAGCGGTGACCGAGCGGCTGAAACAGCTGTCCGGCGAGTGGGCGACAGTAGGCACCGGCTGGCCGGCATGGCCAGAGATGGCTAACGGCACCGGGATCACGCTGACAGACGGAAACATGCTTCTGCCCGCCGCAGAGGATATGCTTCCCATCGCCTGTCAACTGCTTGAGGCGGGCAAAACCGTGGCCGTTGAACATGCGGAGCCGGTTTATTTGCGAAACACCGTCGCGTGGAAGAAACTTCCAGGCCGGGAATGAATCTCAGTAACAGGAACTGAGAAAAAGGAGTCGCATCATGGCGGTTCAGACTAAAGTTGTACGCCTTTTTATGGCAGGCGCAGTGGCCATAGCACTGAGCGGATGCGTTTCCGTTCCTGATGCGATTAAGGGCAGCAGCCCCACGCCACAGCAGGATCTGGTTCGTGTGATGAATGCGCCTGAGCTTTACGTCGGTCAGGAAGCGCGCTTTGGCGGCAAGGTTATCGAGGTGCAAAACCAGCAGGGGAAAACCCGTCTGGAGATTGCCACCGTTCCGCTGGATAGCGGTGCGCGGCCCATCCTTGGCGAACCTTCCCGTGGGCGTATTTATGCCGACGTTGGCGGTTTTCTCGACCCGGTCGATTTTCGCGGACAGCTGGTCACCGTCGTCGGCCCGATTACCGGTTCGGTAGAGGGCAAAGTCGGCAACACGCCGTATAAATTTATGACCATGCAGGTCAACGGGTATAAGCGCTGGCGGCTGACACAGCAGGTCATCATGCCACCTCAGCCGATGGATCCGTGGATGTGGGGTCCACATCCTTATCGGTATGGCTACCCGGGCTGGGGCTGGTATAACCCGGGGCCTGCACAGGTTCAGACAATCGTTACTGAGTAACTCCCTGTAATTGTTAGAAAAGAGACAGCGGCTCAGCCGCTGTCTCTGTTTTTTACGAATAAAACGAAAAAAAAGAGTGACGCGCTTCGCAACCTTAAATCTGAACAATTAATAAACTGGTACGCTGAGTTAATATAATGTTAACAAACTGTTTATTATCGGGGTTGTGATGACGACGAACACTCATTTCAGAGGTGATGCATTGAAGAAGGTTTGGCTTAACCGTTATCCCGCAGATGTTCCTGCCGAGATCAATCCTGACCGTTATCAATCCCTGGTTGAATTGTTTGAACACTCGGTAAGGCGTTACGCAGACCAGCCTGCTTTTGTGAATATGGGCGAGGTCATGACGTTCCGTAAACTTGAGGAGCGTAGTCGGGCGTTCGCCGCCTATCTGCAGGAAGGGCTGGGGCTGCAAAAAGGGGACCGCGTCGCGCTGATGATGCCGAACCTGCTGCAATACCCGGTGGCGCTGTTCGGTGTCCTGCGTGCCGGGATGATTGTTGTCAACGTTAACCCGCTGTATACGCCGCGGGAGCTGGAGCATCAGCTCAACGACAGCGGTGCCGCCGCCATTGTGATTGTCTCTAACTTTGCCCACACGCTGGAAAAAGTGGTCGACAAAACCCAGGTCAAACACGTCATCCTGACGCGTATGGGGGATCAACTCTCAACCGCCAAAGGGACACTGGTTAACTTTGTCGTCAAATACATCAAACGTCTGGTGCCGAAATACCACCTGCCGGACGCGATCTCCTTCCGCAGTGCGCTGCAGGCGGGCTACCGCATGCAATACGTTAAACCGGAAGTGGTATCAGAAGACCTCGCGTTTCTGCAGTACACCGGCGGCACAACGGGTGTGGCTAAAGGCGCCATGCTGACCCACCGTAACATGCTGGCAAACCTTGAACAGGTGAATGCCACCTACGGACCGTTGCTGCACCACGGAAAAGAGCTGGTGATCACCGCGCTTCCGCTTTATCACATCTTCGCGCTGACCATGAACTGTCTGCTGTTTATTGAGCTGGGTGGTCAAAACGTATTGATCACAAACCCGCGCGATATTCCGGGGCTGGTGAAAGAGCTGGCGAAATATCCGTTCACCGCCATGACCGGGGTGAATACGCTCTTTAACGCGCTGCTCAACAACAAAGAGTTCCAGAAGCTCGATTTCTCCACGCTGCACCTCTCTGCGGGTGGCGGTATGCCGGTTCAACAGGCCGTTGCCGAACGCTGGATGAAACTGACGGGTCAGTATTTACTGGAAGGCTATGGCCTGACGGAGTGCGCCCCGCTGGTCAGTGTGAACCCGCACGATATCGACTATCACAGCGGAAGCATTGGCCTGCCGGTTCCGTCGACCGAAGCCAAACTGGTTGATGATGACGATAACGAAGTGGCGCCAGGTGAACCGGGCGAACTCTGTGTCAAAGGGCCGCAGGTGATGCTGGGCTACTGGCAACGTCCCGATGCGACCGATGAAATTATCAAAGACGGCTGGCTGCACACCGGTGATATCGCCGTGATGGATGAAGAGGGCTTCCTGCGTATCGTCGATCGTAAGAAAGACATGATCCTGGTTTCCGGTTTCAACGTCTACCCGAATGAAATCGAAGATGTGGTGATGCAGCACAGCGGCGTGCTCGAAGTGGCTGCCGTAGGCGTCCCTTCCGGGAGCAGCGGCGAGGCGGTGAAGATTTTTGTGGTCAAAAAAGATCCTTCTCTTACGGAGGAGGCGCTGATCACCTTCTGTCGTCGTCAGCTGACCGGCTATAAGGTGCCGAAGCTGGTTGAGTTTCGCGAGGAACTGCCGAAATCGAATGTCGGAAAGATATTACGACGAGAATTACGTGACGAAGCCCGTGGCAAAGTAGACAATAAGGCCTGAGCTTCACGCTAATCGCCCAGACGCCGGTTAAGCCGGCGTTTTTTATGGGCGCAAACAAAAGAGAATCCGTTTTGAATTACCAGATGATCACGACCAACGACGAGCTGGCTTCGCTGTGCGAAGTGACGCGCGACTTTCCTGCCATTGCCCTGGATACCGAGTTTGTCCGTACCCGGACCTACTATCCGCAGCTGGGGTTGATTCAGATGTACGACGGTAAACACGTGTCGCTGATCGACCCGCTCGGCATTACCGACTGGACGCCGATGCGTGACCTGCTGCTCGATACTGCGGTAACAAAATACCTGCACGCAGGCAGTGAAGATCTGGAAGTCTTTCTGAATACTATTGGCGTCATGCCACAACCGTTGATTGATACGCAGATCCTCGCGGCCTTCAGTAATCGACCGCTCTCATGGGGCTTTGCCGCCATGGTTGAGGAGTATACTGGCCTGACGCTGGATAAAAGCGAATCCCGCACCGACTGGCTGGCACGCCCATTAACCGAGCGTCAACTGGAATACGCGGCGGCAGACGTGTTTTACCTCCTGCCGATTGCCGGCCAGCTGATGAAAGAGGCGGAAGCGTCAGGCTGGTTGCCCGCCGCGCTGGATGAGTGCCGAATGACGCAGCAGCGTCGTCAGGAAGTGGTTGATCCGAAAGAGGCCTGGCGCGATATCAGTAACGCCTGGCAGCTGCGTACGCGTCAGCTGGCGTGTCTGCAGCTGTTAGCGGACTGGCGTTTGCGTAAAGCACGCGAGCGCGATCTGGCCGTTAACTTTGTGGTACGCGAAGAACACCTCTGGGCGGTCGCGCGGTATATGCCGGGCAGCATGGGCGAACTGGACAGCATCGGGCTTTCCGGCAGCGAGATCCGTTTCCACGGTAAAACCCTGCTTGCGCTGGTAGCAAAAGCGCAGGAAATGCCGGACGAAGCACTGCCGGAGCCACTGCTGAATCTGATGGATATGCCGGGCTATCGCAAGGCGTTCAAGGATATCAAAGCGCTGGTGCAGGACGTCGCGACGCAAAGCAAACTGGGCGCGGAACTGCTGGCGTCACGCCGTCAGATTAACCAGCTGCTGAACTGGCACTGGAAGCTGAAACCTCAGAATGGTTTGCCGGAAATGATGGCGGGCTGGCGCGGGGAATTGATGGCCGATCGCCTGAATACTGTGCTGGAAGGTTATCCGCGATAATGAAAATGCCGGGTCATGCTGACATGCCCGGCACATTTCCCCGGCGGCATACGCTTACCGGGGATACACAATCCCGAACTACGGACGTGACTCTTCGGCTTCCGGGAGCGTAACGTTCAGCTCCAGAATCGAAATATCCCCGTCTTTTTGCTCCAGCTGCACCGTGACCATCTCCGGGTCAATCTGCACATACTTACAGATCACTTCCAGGATGTCCTTACGCAGCTGCGGCAGGTAGTGTGGCTCGGCGTCACTACGACGACGCTCCGCAACGATGATTTGCAGTCGTTCTTTTGCGATGTTGGCGGTGTTCTTTTTCCGCGAGAGAAAAAAGTCCAGTAATGCCATAACTTATCCTCCGAACAGGCGTTTGAGGAAACCTTTCTTCTCTTCTTCAATGAAGCGGAAAGGACGTTCTTCTCCCAGCAGACGGTCAACGGTATCCGCGTACGCTTTACCTGCATCTGCCATTGTATCCAGGATCACTGGCTCGCCCTGGTTAGAGGCGCGCAATACGGATTGATCTTCCGGGATCACGCCGACCAGTTTGATGCGCAGGATCTCCAGCACGTCTTCCATGCTAAGCATGTCACCTTTGTTCACGCGACCCGGGTTATAGCGGGTCAGCAGCAGGTGCTCTTTAATGGGTTCTTCGCCATTTTCCGCACGACGCGATTTGGAGGCGAGGATCCCCAGAATACGGTCCGAGTCACGCACGGATGAGACTTCAGGGTTGGTGGTGATGATGGCTTCATCAGCGAAGTAGAGTGCCATCAGGGCGCCCGTTTCGATGCCGGCAGGGGAGTCACAGACAACGAAGTCAAACTCCATTTTTTTCAGCTCGTCGAGCACCTTTTCCACGCCTTCACGGGTCAGGGCGTCTTTATCACGCGTCTGAGAAGCCGGAAGGATGTAGAGGTTTTCGGTGCGCTTGTCTTTAATCAGCGCCTGGTTCAGTGTGGCGTCGCCCTGAATGACGTTCACGAAGTCATAGACCACGCGACGTTCACATCCCATGATCAGGTCGAGGTTACGCAGACCGATATCGAAATCGATAACGACGGTTTTCTTTCCCTTCTGGGCCAAACCAGTAGCGATGGCCGCGCTGGAGGTGGTCTTGCCAACGCCTCCTTTACCCGAAGTAACAACAATAATGCGTGCCATAGAAATTCCTTGTTAAAAAGGGATCAATTCAACGGTTGAACGGTCAACGCGTCGTCTGCCAGTCGCAGACGAGCCGCTTTGCCATAAAATTCGGCTGGGATCTTGTCGCTCAGCCAATATTCACCTGCGATGGACACCAGTTCCGCCGTCAGATGAGTACAAAATATTTGCGCATCCCTGTCACCACTTGCACCCGCGAGCGCACGCCCACGCATCATACCGTATACGTGAATATTGCCATCTGCAATCAGCTCTGCGCCAGCGCTGACGTGGCTTGTAACAATCAGATCACAGTTTGGTGCATAAATGCGCTGACCGGAACGAACCGGCACATCAATCAATCGCGTTTTTGTGACAGGTGTAACGTTTTGCACCGGAGGAGGGGGCGTTTGGACTGCCGCAGGGGCAGGACGCGCGGCTTTTTCTTTGCCTTCGGTCAGAATGGGCAGACCCGCCCGGTCAATTTCTGCTTTTAGCTCAGCATCTTTGCAGCCGCTGATACCGACGATACGCAGCCCGGTCGCGGCCACGGCTTGCTGGAGAAGTTTCCAGTTAACCGGTGCATCCAGACCACTGACATTCACGACGACGGGGGCATGTTTCAGAAAAGCGGGAGCCTGCGCAATTTTGTCTTCTAACGCCTGACGAATAACCTCGGGTTTTGCATCATGCAAATGTACCACTGATAAGGTGAAGCTACTGCCTTTAAGCTCGATTGGCGTGTTTGACATCCTGGCCTTACTCAATTTGCTATTAACCGCAACACCGCCGTTGCGATATTCCGAAGAGTATCAGGCATGTTATAGTCAGGAGTATATTGAGGCAAGCAACCACCCATTAATTCAGAGTAAAAACATGTTTTGTGTGATCTACAGAAGTACAAGTCGTGACCAGACCTATCTTTATGTCGAAAAGAAAGACGATTTTTCGCGCGTACCTGAAGAATTAATGAAGAACTTTGGCCGACCTCAGCTGGCGATGCTGCTGCCGCTGGATGGCCGTAAGAAACTGGTCAACGCCGAACTGGAAAAAGTGAAAACCGCATTAGCGGAGCAAGGCTATTATTTACAGCTCCCGCCACCACCCGAGAATTTATTAAAACAGCATCTTGAGGTGAACGGGAAAAAATAGTCCCGGCTGTTTTCGGGGTTAACACATCAACCGTTTAGGGGTCGTACATGTATCAACATCATAACTGGCAAGGTGCATTACTGGATTATCCCGTCAGCAAAGTGGTCTGCGTAGGCAGTAACTATGCCAAACATATTCAGGAGATGGGCAGCGCGACGCCAGACGAGCCGGTCCTGTTCATCAAGCCAGAAACCGCGCTGTGCGACATTCGCCAGCCGCTGGCGCTGCCGCAGGGGTTGGGGTCGGTGCATCATGAAGTGGAGCTGGCCGTGCTGATTGGCGCGACGCTGCGTCAGGCCTCCGAAGAGCATGTGCAAAAGGCGATTGCCGGATACGGTGTCGCGCTCGACCTGACCCTGCGTGATGTTCAGGGCAAAATGAAGAAAGCGGGGCAGCCGTGGGAAAAGGCCAAAGGGTTTGATAACGCTTGCCCGATCTCCGGTTTTATTCCGGTAAGTGAATTTACCGACGATCCGCAGAACACCCCGCTCAGCCTGAAGGTTAACGGCGAGATCCGCCAGCAGGGCACCACGGCAGATATGATCCATAAAATTGTGCCGCTGATTGCCTACATGAGCCGCTTCTTTACCCTGAAACCGGGCGATGTGATCCTCACCGGTACGCCAGAAGGTGTCGGCCCGCTGCAGGCCGGTGACGAACTGGACGTCAGTTTTAACGGTCTGTCACTGAAAACTCGCGTGCTGTAAAAGCATCTTGCCGCCTGAAGAGGGCGGCAAAACTTGCAACAACGTGCCAGACTCGTTATAAGGTGCGCTCTCTTTTGACGTGTGGACATCCTGATGAACAACATTCCTTTCTGGCAAAGCAAAACTCTCGACCAAATGACAGACGTGGAGTGGGAATCGTTGTGTGACGGTTGCGGGCAGTGCTGCCTGCATAAACTGATGGATGAAGATTCGGACGAAATCTATTTCACCAACGTTGCCTGCAAGCAGCTGAACATCAAAACCTGCCAGTGTCGCAACTATGAGCGTCGCTTCGAGTACGAGCCGGATTGCATCAAGCTAACCCGTGAGAACCTGCCCACCTTCGAATGGCTGCCGCATACCTGCGCCTATCGTCTGCTGGCGGAAGGCAAAGACCTGCCAAAATGGCACCCGCTGCTGACGGGCTCCAAAGCAGCGATGCACGGTGAACGCATCTCTGTGCGTCATATTGCGGTGAAAGAGTCAGAGGTACAGGACTGGGAAGATCACATCATGAATCATCCCAACCGTGGATAAGAAAAAACCCGCCGAGGCGGGTTTTTTTACCTGCCAAACAGGTCGCGTTTCTTGGGTTTGAACGGTTGTGCGATGAGCACCAGCAGCGCCACAATGAAGTAGGCCACAAAAATCCCCACCAGCCACTGCGGCATCTCAAGGCTCAGGAATTCCCACTGGCGCACAGAGCAGTCACCGGAAGCAACAAACACCTGCGGCAGCCATTTATCAAGCGGCAGCCAGCTCGGGAAGCGGGCGGCGAAATCACAGGTCATAAAAGGTGACGGATGCAGTTGCATCATGGTGTGCTGCCAGGAGAGCTCAATACCTTTCCAGGCGCTGTACAGCCAGATGGCAATTGCGGCATAGCGTAACGGCGATTTAGGGGCAATCGCACCCACCAGACCCGCACCCATAATGCCGAACAATGCACAGCGTTCGTAAATACAGAGTACGCAAGGCTGAAGTCCCATCACATGCTGGAACCACAGCGCGACCATTTCCAGCGCAAAGGCGGTCAGGGCCATTAACAACCACGCTCCGCGACCGCGAGAGCACTGGTTTAAAAATCTCAACATAATCATTTCCCTGGAACATGCTTAGAAAGCGCAGTGTAAACGAATTCGTTTTTCGCGCCACCTGTACCTGACGAAATAAAACGTAATTGGATGTTTATCGTGCGAAAAGGTAAACGGGCAGCAAGCTGCCCGATATATCAGGTTTACTGCGCGGCAAGTATACCCGCTTGTATCAACCATTGCGTACAGGGAATAAGGGTAATTTTGACGCAAAGCAATCCTACAAGCGTGAGCACCAGCGTATAGGGAAGCGCCATCCAGACCATTCGCCCATAAGAAAGACGTATGAGTGGAGCCAGCGCAGAGGTCAGCAGGAACAGGAACGCCGCCTGACCGTTGGGCGTCGCCACCGACGGCAGGTTGGTCCCGGTGTTAATTGCCACCGCCAGCAGTTCGAACTGTCCGGTGCTGATGACGCCTTGCTCCATGGCCGTTTTGGCCTCGTTGATGTAGACCGTGCCAACAAACACGTTATCCGAGATAGACGACAGCAGCCCGTTAAAAAGATAAAACAGCGAAAGCTGAGCATCCGGTGCCGCCTGCAAGACAAAGGTAATGATCGGCGCGAAAAGCTTCTGGTCGATGATCACCGCGACGACCGCAAAAAAGACGGCCAGCAGGGCGGTAAAGGGCAGGGCTTCCGTAAAGGCTTTGCCAATCGCATGCTCATCCGTCACGCCGGTAAAACTGGTGGCGAGAATAATCACCGACAGGCCAATTAAACCGACTTCGGCAAGATGAAACGCCAGCGCGGCGATAAGCCAGACGCCAATGACGCCCTGTGCAATAAGACGCAGCGTCTCCTGACGCGTCCGCTGGCTACGGCTTTGCTGGTCGAATTTCTGCAGCTCCTGACGCACGGGCGCCGGAATATGCGCGCCATAGCCAAAGAGGCTGAATTTCTCCACCACCACACAGGTCGCCAGACCGCACACCAGAACCGGTATGCTCACCGGTGCCATTCGCAGGAAGAAATCACCGAAATGCCAGCCCGCAGCTTTAGCAATGATCAGGTTTTGCGGTTCACCCACCATCGTCATCACGCCGCCCAGGGCGGTCCCGACGCCGGCATGCATCATCAGGCTGCGCAGGAAGGCGCGGAACTGTTCCAGCACCTCGCGGTGGTCATTATCGACCTGGCTGTCATCAAGCAGGTCATCGCCGGGACGTGAAGAGGCCACCCGGTGATAAATACCATAAAACCCGACCGCGACGCTTATCACCACGGCGACCACCGTCAGCGCATCCAGGAAGGCTGAAAGAAATGCTGCAGCCACGCAGAAAGCCAGCGACAAAAGCGTTTTTGAAGGAATGCTCAGCAGCAGGCGGGTAAAAATAAACAGCAGCAGCTGTTTCATAAAGTAGATGCCGGCCACCATAAACATCAGCAGCAGAAGCACTTCAAGGTTTGAGGCCAGTTCTGCTTTTACATGCTCGGCGCTGGTCATCCCAATGACAACCGCTTCAATGGCCAGCAAACCGCCAGGCAGCAGGGGATAGCACTTCAGCGCCATGGCCAGGGTGAAGATAAACTCCGCGACCAGCAGCCACCCGGCAATAAACGGGTGCACAATAAAGATGAGAGGATTAACAACCAGGAACACCAGAAGTATCAGCTTGTACCAGTCGGGAGACTGGCCTAAAAAATTGCGCCACAACGCGCGCCCAAAAGAAATTTCCACGACAGACGTTCTTCCCCGTGAAGTAAAACAAAACATCAGTATACGCAAAAATCACGGCCTGGAGGGGGATTCGGCTGCAATGTAAATTTCATAAAAATGAAACGGCGATCCCTCTTTTCTCTCACTGCTGCGCTATCTGCCTCTGCGAGCCTCTGGTATGATGAGTGCAATTTGCTAAAGCTGTGTAATGGAAATCTCACTATGGTCATTAAGGCGCAGAGCCCGGCGGGTTTCGCGGAAGAGTACATCATTGAAAGCATCTGGAATAATCGTTTCCCTGCAGGGTCCATTCTTCCGGCTGAACGCGAACTCTCTGAACTGATTGGCGTCACTCGCACCACGCTTCGGGAAGTGCTCCAGCGACTGGCGCGTGATGGGTGGTTGACGATTCAGCATGGCAAGCCAACAAAAGTAAACAATTTCTGGGAAACCTCCGGGCTGAATATTCTTGAAACGCTGGCGCGCCTCGATCATGAAAGCGTGCCGCAGCTGATTGATAATCTGCTCTCCGTGCGTACCAATATCGCGACCATCTTTATTCGTACGGCTTTCCGTCAGCACCCGGAAGATGCGCTCCAGGTTCTGGCCAGTGCCAACCAGGTGGAAGATCATGCGGATGCGTTTGCTACCCTTGATTACAACATCTTCCGCGGCCTGGCGTTTGCCTCCGGTAACCCGATTTACGGCCTCATCCTTAACGGCATGAAAGGGCTCTATACCCGTATCGGTCGTCACTACTTTGCCAATCCGGAAGCCCGCAGTCTGGCGCTGGGCTTTTACCACAAGCTGAGCGAGCTCTGTTCCACCGGTCAGCACGATCAGGTGTATGAAACCGTGCGCCGCTACGGTCGTGACTCCGGTGAAATCTGGCACCGGATGCAAAAAACGCTGCCGGGTGACCTGGCCATCCAGACCCGCTAAAAGAAAAAACCTCTCAGCTGAGAGGTTTTTTTTCGCCCTGACGCGGGCGTTTCGGTTCAGGCAGGCACTACAGCGTATTCATCCGCGTCGGGCAGCGCTCCAGCAACTCCACGCTACCGTCTTCATTCTGCTGCTCCAGCAGCACGTCAAAGCCCCACAGGCGATGCACATGCTTCAGCACCTCTTTGCGCCCTTTATCCAGCGGGGCACGGTTGTGCGGGATGTAGCGCAGCGTCAGAGAGCGGTCACCGCGGAGATCCACGTTCCATACCTGAATATTGGGTTCAAGATTGCTCAGGTTGTACTGGGAAGAGAGGCGAGAGCGGATCTCCCGGTATCCCTCTTCGTTATGAATCGCTGAAATTTCCAGGAAATTGTTACGGTCATCATCCAGCACGGTGAAGAAGCGGAAATCGCGCATGATCTTCGGCGACATAAACTGGCTAATAAAGCTCTCATCCTTGAAATCGCGCATCGCAAAATGCAGCGTTTCCAGCCAGTCCGAACCGGCAATATCAGGGAACCAGTATTTGTCCTCTTCCGTTGGCGACTGGCAGATACGTTTGATGTCCTGGAACATCGCAAAGCCGAGGGCATACGGGTTGATGCCGCTGTACCACGGGCTGTTGTAAGGCGGCTGGAACACCACGTTGGTATGGCTGTGGAGGAATTCCATCATAAACCGCTCGGTGACTTTCCCCTCGTCATACAGATGGTTGAGGATGGTGTAATGCCAGAATGTCGCCCAGCCTTCGTTCATCACCTGCGTCTGTTTTTGCGGATAGAAGTACTGGCTGACCTTACGCACAATGCGCAGGATCTCACGCTGCCATGACTCCAGCAGCGGCGCGTTCTTCTCCATAAAGTAGAGCAGGTTTTCCTGTGGTTCAGACGGGTAGCGGCGCGCCTCAGCGACAGCTTTCTCTTCTTCACGCTTAGGCAGGGTGCGCCACAGCATATTCACCTGGCTTTGCAGATACTCCTCGCGGCTTTTCTGCCGGGCTTTCTCCTCCTGCAGGGAAATTTTCTGCGGCCGTTTGTAGCGGTCTACGCCGTAGTTCATCAGCGCATGGCAGGAGTCGAGCAGTTTCTCCACTTCATCGACGCCGTAGCGCTCTTCGCAGTCGGTAATGTATTTACGGGCGAAGATCAGGTAATCGACGATCGAACTGGCGTCCGTCCAGCTGCGGAAAAGATAGTTATTCTTGAAGAAAGAGTTGTGCCCGTAGCAGGCATGCGCCATCACCAGCGCCTGCATGGTAATGGTGTTCTCTTCCATCAGGTAAGCGATACACGGGTTGGAGTTGATGACGATTTCATACGCCAGCCCCTGCTGGCCGTGTTTATACAGCCGTTCCGTTTCAATAAATTTTTTACCAAACGACCAGTGCGGATAATTGATCGGCATCCCGACGCTGGAATAGGCATCCATCATCTGTTCGGAGGTTATGACTTCAATCTGGTGAGGATAGGTATCCAGGCGATAGAGTTTTGCTACCCGGTCGATTTCAGCGAGGTAGACATCCAGCAACTCAAAGGTCCAGTCGGGTCCATCGCTGAGACGTGTGTTGTCCTTGTTCAGGGAATCAATAGTAGCCATTAGCGCGCCCTCGTTGTGGGTGCTCTCTCTGTCTGGAGAGCCTCCTTTCAAGCATAGATCAACGTGTTAAAAAGCGTGCTGGAGCAGAAATTTTTTCTTTACGATTTCCCGTTTTCAATACGGTAAAAAAAGCGGTTCACGCAGAGTTTTATGCTGGTTAAAAATAACGCGCAGCAGGAGATCCCAAATAAGTCCTTTCCCCGCCAGCAGGGGAAGATGTGAGATAAGTCACCATAAAAAAGTCGTATGTTGAATAATATTTTCAACTAGGTTATCAATCTGTAATTAGAAGATTGTTCTTTTGCACATTATGGAGTGGCTATGCGTGTTGTCATACTGGGAAGTGGTGTGGTTGGCGTAACCAGCGCCTGGTATTTAAGTCAGGCGGGGCATGACGTAACCGTTATCGATCGTGAACCAGGCCCTGCGCTGGAAACCAGCGCGGCGAATGCCGGGCAAATCTCTCCGGGCTATGCGGCACCGTGGGCGGCTCCCGGCGTGCCACTGAAGGCGATTAAATGGATGTTCCAGCGCCATGCGCCGCTGGCCATTAGCCTCGACGGCACGCAGTTCCAGCTTAAGTGGATGTGGCAGATGCTGCGCAATTGCGACACCCGCCATTACATGGAAAACAAAGGGCGTATGGTGCGTCTGGCGGAATACAGCCGTGACTGCCTGAAAACCTTGCGCGCCACCACCGGCATTGAGTACGAAGGCCGTCAGGGCGGTACGCTGCAGCTGTTCCGCACGGCGCAACAGTACGAAAACGCCACCCGCGATATCGCCGTGCTGGAAGATGCCGGTGTTCCGTATCAACTCCTCGAGGCCAGTCAGCTGGGACAGGTTGAACCGGCGCTGGCGGAGGTGTCCCACAAACTGACGGGCGGCCTGCGTTTACCCAACGATGAAACCGGCGACTGTCAGCTCTTTACCCAGCGTCTGGCGCAGATGTGCGAGCAGGCAGGGGTAACATTCCGCTTTAACACGCCCGTCGATAAATTGCTGTCGGAAGGCGGTAATATTTACGGCGTGAAGTGCGGCGAAGAGGTGATCAAAGCGGATGCCTACGTCATGGCCTTTGGCTCTTACTCTACCGCCATGCTGAAGGGCATTCTGGACATTCCGGTCTATCCGCTGAAGGGGTACTCCCTGACCATCCCGGTGAAAGAGGACAGCGGTGCACCCGTCTCCACCATTCTGGATGAAACCTATAAAATCGCCATTACCCGTTTTGACAACCGTATCCGCGTAGGCGGCATGGCGGAGATTGTCGGCTTCAACACCGAGCTGCTGCAGCCGCGTCGTGAAACGCTGGAGATGGTCGTGGGCGATCTCTTCCCACGCGGCGGTTTTGTCGAGCAGGCCACGTTCTGGACCGGTCTGCGTCCAATGACGCCAGACGGCACGCCGATTGTGGGCCGCACTCCGTTCAAAAACCTGTGGACGAATACCGGACACGGCACCCTCGGCTGGACAATGGCCTGTGGCTCAGGTCAGCTGTTGAGCGACTTGATTTCCGGTCGCACCCCGGCAATTCCGTTTGACGATTTAAGTGCCGCGCGCTATCAATCTGGGTTCACCCCCTCGCGTCCACAGCACCTGCACGGCGCGCATAACTAAGGAGTTGTCATGTCCCGTCCTGTTCTGGCTCAGCTGGACTTGCAGGCCCTGAAGGATAACCTGCAGATTGTTCGCCGTGCTGCGCCAGGTTCACGCGTCTGGTCGGTGGTGAAAGCGAACGCCTACGGCCACGGTATTGACCGCATCTGGAGCGCGCTCAGCGCGACCGACGGTTTTGCGTTACTGAATCTGGAAGAGGCCATTTTGCTGCGCGAGCGTGGCTGGAAAGGCCCTATCTTATTGCTGGAAGGGTTCTTCCATGCCGACGATCTACTGTTGCTGGATAAGTACCGGCTGACCACCAGCATTCACAGCAACTGGCAGGTTAAAGCCCTGCAGGACGCCAGACTGCATGCTCCGCTCGACATTTATCTCAAGGTGAACAGCGGCATGAACCGCCTGGGCTTCCAGCCCGAGCGGGTACATACGGTATGGCAACAGCTGCGCGGCATCAAGAATGTGGGCGAAATGACGCTGATGGCGCACTTTGCCGACGCGGAAAAACCCGATGGCATCGCCGAGGCGATGGTGCGGATTGAGCAGGCGGCTGAAGGTCTGGCATGTTCGCGCTCGCTCTCTAACTCGGCGGCCACGCTGTGGCACCCGGAGGCGCACTACAGCTGGGTACGCCCGGGGATCATTCTGTACGGCGCGTCACCGTCAGGGCAGTGGCAGGATATTGCCAACAGCGGCCTGAAACCGGTGATGACTCTTCGCAGCGAAATCATCGGCGTACAAACGCTGAAGGCCGGTTCCACGGTGGGCTACGGCAGCCGTTACCGGGCGACAGGCGAACAGCGAATTGGCATTGTGGCGGGAGGCTATGCCGACGGCTACCCGCGTATCGCTCCGACCGGCACGCCGGTATGGGTGGATGGCGTTCGCACGGGTACCGTGGGGACGGTCTCAATGGATATGCTGGCGGTAGACCTCACGCCGTGCCCGCAGGCGGGGATTGGTTCACCGGTTGAGCTGTGGGGAAATGAAATTAAAATTGACGATGTGGCCGCTGCGGCAGGGACCGTTGGCTATGAGCTGATGTGCGCTCTGGCGCCGCGCGTACCGGTTGTGACGGTGTAACTATGCGATGTGCCGGGGGGCGATAACGCCTTCCCCGGCCAGTAAGACATGAAACCTAAACTACTCTGACTCTTCTTCCATCGGCCTTACGCCAACTTTGCGTACCGCGTTATCTTCTTTCTCGGCCACCGTCCAGATCATCCCGGCAAACTCGACCTGGTCACCGACAACGGGTGCTGCGCCAAGCAGTTGCTGGATAATTTCCCCCAGCGTTTGCTGCTTATCGCGATACTCCAGCCCTTCATCCAGACCGTAAATCAAGGCAACATCTGCAAATTTGGCGCTCGCTTCCAGAATAAAATCGCCGAAGAAACGCTGATCCAGCGCCACCGGTGGCGACTGGCTGAACAATTTACCCAGCGCGGGCAGGTCGCGCTCGCGGCCAATCACGCACAAAATATCCCCTTCACGCAGACGGGTGCTGCCGGTAGGGTGAAGCAGAACATTGTCGCGGAACAACGCGGCAATCCGCGTTTCGGCGGGCATATGCAGATCGCGCAGCGACGCGCCCACGCACCATTTGTCTTCGCTAAGCTGATATACAAACTGTTCCCACGGATTTTCCGGATGAATATCCAGCCCCACCCGGGAGACGGGCCAGCCAACGGGGGGGATCACCACTTTTGCCTTTTTCGCCGCCCAGCCGAGTGACGTGCCCTGGAAGAGGAGTGAAATCAAAACAACGAAGAATGCGACGTTGAAGAACAGTCGGGCGTTATCCAGACCCGCCATCATCGGGAACACGGCAAGGATAATCGGCACCGCGCCGCGCAAACCCACCCAACTGATAAAGATACGCTCGCGCAGGTTAAAGCCGCGAAACGGCAGCAGGCCTGCAAACACCGACAGTGGACGGGCGAAGAAGATCATCCACGCCGACAGCATCAGCGCCGGCACGGCGATAGGCAGCAGGTCTGAAGGGGTAACCAGCAGGCCAAGCACCAGGAACATGCCAATCTGCGCCAGCCAGGCCAGTCCGTCGAAGTTCTGCAAAATGGCGTGACGGTTGCGAATAGGGCGGTTACCCATCAGGAAGCCACAGAGGTAGACGGCAAGAATACCGCTGCCATCCAGCGCGGTGGTGACGGCAAAAATCAGAATGCCCCCGCTCAGCGCCAGCAGAGGGTAAAGCCCGGCGGGAAGTGAAATCCGGTTGATCATCTGCTGCAGCAGATAGCCGCCGCCGAGGCCAAGAATAATCCCCAGACCAAACTGCTGCAGGATATGCCAGGCAAACATCCAGCTCAGCCCGCTTTCGTGCTGCTGGATCATCTCAATCAGCGTGATGGTGAGAAACACCGCCATGGGATCGTTACTGCCGGATTCAATCTCAAGCGTGGAGCCAACACGTTCGTTAAGCCCTTTACCGCCAAGCAGGGAAAAGACCGCCGCCGCATCGGTTGAACCGACAATAGCGCCAATCAGCAAGCCTTCCATGATATTGAGATGGAACAGCCAGGCGGCCATCATCCCGGTCAGGCCGGATGTGATTAATACGCCTACGGTCGCGAGCGATAGAGCCGGCCCTAAGGCGACGCGGAACGAGCTCGCCTGAGTGCGCATCCCGCCGTCCAGCAGGATCACTGCCAGCGCGAGGTTACTCACCATGTAGGCGAAAGGGTAGTTATCGAAAGGAATACCGCCGATGCCATCGATGCCAGCCAGCATGCCGATAGCAAGGAAAATAACGAGAATAGGTATGCCGAGACGCGATGAAAATGAACTTAATAATATACTACAGGTTACAAGCACAGAACCCAGAATGAAAAGGCTGATTATCGCTGCGGCATCCAATGTTGTCTTACTCCCACCTCAATGTTAACGCTGTTACTAAAACCCTAACATATTAACCACGGCAACAGCGTTTTATTAAGGGGTTTAACGGCTTTTTTATGCCTTTATGACCGGATGACCGCTTATTGTTAACCGACTGCCTGAATCATCATGTATCAGGGACGCATGTGCCCCCAGCGCAAGGGTTACGGTTTGTTGCTCATGGCCAAAATCCAGACCGGTGATAACCGGGATATCGAGACGGGAACGGATGAAATCAACCATCGTTTCAAGGGAGTAACCGGCGTCGTAATCATTGGGTGCCGCACCGCTAAAACTGCCCAGCACGATTGCTGACTGACGTTCAAGGATCCCGGCATGATAAAGCTGCAATAACATGCGCTCGACGCGGAACGGATGTTCGTTAATATCTTCCAGCACCAGAATACCGTCTTCGATGTCCGGCAACCACGGCGTACCGATGAGCGAGACCAGCATTGCCAGGTTACCGCCCCAGAGTTGGCCTTCACAGGCCCAGTGCGGCCCCTGGCCTTGCCACGTTATGCTGTAGGTTGGGTTTCGCAGGGCGCGCCAGAAATGCTCAAGGGTAAACGCATCGAGCGCCGGTGCACCAAAATTTCCGGCCAGCATCGGGCCGCTGAAGGTAATGACGTTATGCAGCGCCAGCAGCCCAAGCTGGATCACCGTGAAGTCGCTGTGGCCGCATATCAGCAGCGGGTCCTGCTGTTGACGCTGTGCCAGACCTTGCCAGTCAATACTCTCCAGTAACCGGCTCGCGCCATAGCCCCCCCGCACCGCAAGCACGATCCGATCCTCACCCTTCAGGTTCACCAGGCTGTTGATATCATTCAGTCTCTGGGCCTCGGTTCCGGCAAAACGCTGCTGGCGGCGAGGGATAATCGTCTGATTTTCTACCTGGTGGCCGAAGCCCAGTAAGCGCTGAACGCCCCGTTGTGCCGCGTCCTGATTGATGCAGTAGCCCGACGGTGCGATAAGATGAAACTGAGACATGGCAATTCCTTGCTGAATGAGAAACTAATTGTCTATATCATGCCGCTTATACGCTGCCCGCTTCAAGGGGCGGCGCACTGCGATGACCGGCTATAAGGATAGATGACGTGAAATTGAAATGGTTTGCTTTTTTGATTGTGTTGCTTGCGGGCTGTAGTTCCAGACATGACTATCAAAATCCGCCCTGGAACCCGGAAGTGCCGGTGAAACGGGCCATGCAGTGGATGCCGATCAGCGAGCAAGCCGGGAAGGCATGGGGCGTCAGTCCGCGTCTTATCACCGCAATCATTGCCGTTGAATCCGGCGGTAATCCCACGCTTGTCAGCAAATCAAACGCAGTGGGGCTGATGCAGCTTAAAGCGTCTACCGCAGGTAAAGAGGTCTACCGCTACATGGGCTGGAGCGGTCAGCCGTCGACCAGCGAGCTGAAGAACCCGGAGCGTAATATCTCCATGGGGACAGCCTATCTCAGCATTCTGGAGCATGGCGTACTGAAGGGCATCGACGACCCGGAAGTGATGCAATACGCGCTGGTGGTCTCTTACGTCAACGGGGCCGGGGCGCTGTTGCGAACCTTCTCCTCTGACCGTAAAGAGGCGATAGAAGAGATTAACGGCATGGACAAAGATGAATTCGTTGAACATGTGGCGAAAAATCATCCGGCACCACAGGCTCCGCGTTACATCTGGAAAGTACAGAAAGCGATGGATGCCATGTAATGCCGCAGGCGGGCGGCGGTCACGCTGCCCGTTTTCCTCACAGAACTTTATTCGCACGTTCCCGTGCTTCGCGCTCCAGTGCAAAGATAATGCGCTGCAGTTCGCGCTCTGAACCGGGTCCGACGTTCAGGAAGCGGAAACTCAAACGTGGCGTGGTAATCGTTTCGTTTTTGCTGTCCACCACCTTACGCTCGCTGATGGCAATCAACTGGGCATCAAAATAAAACCGTCCCCAGCCGGCCATATCCAGTTCAATTTGCGAGAATCGCATGCCTTCGACCAGTCCGTCAGGTTTCGGCGTATCCATCAGCGCGCCCATACCGCCCAGCGACAGGTCGAAGAGGCGGAAGCGGAGCTCTTTTTTGTCCGGCATTTTAGCCTTACAAAAATAGGCTGGGTGAAGGGGGGCGCTGATGCGGAAATATTCCCGGCGCTGCACAAACCACAGGTTGGCAGGCAGCGGTGTGACAAACGCGGGAAGACCCTGGTATTCGCTCATCTCAAGGCGCGGGAGCACAAATTCCACTTTTGCACCGTGGGTCTCTGCCATCACCGCGAGTTTCTCTGCTTTCAGTGCGGCGCGGTTTTCATACTCCTGACTGCCCAGATCGATAACCAGTCGCTCCTGCGAGACGTCGAGGATCTTGCTGATGAACTGATTGTTTGACCAGCTGATGCGCAGCGGCACTTCACCTTTTTGCAGGTCACGCAATACCCCTAATACAGCCAGCGGATTTTGCTTGAGGAACTGCTCACTGTAATTACTCACGCCGGATGGCTCCTTGATAGATGACAGACTGTCTTTGCGTTATCGGCACTGCACAATGAAACTTAATACAAACCGATGAGTTTTTTTCAGATTGCAGAGAAGATAAGTCGGTGAGATGAAATTAGTTTTCCAGGGATGACCTATACTTAAGTTACCTGCGCAGAAGGTTTTCTGCGCATGCATTAAACCTGCAAGAGGGCATCGCTATGGGTATTATCGCCTGGATTATCTTTGGTCTAATTGCTGGCGCTATCGCTAAACTTATCATGCCGGGAAATGATGGCGGCGGCTTCATACTGACGTGTGTGCTCGGTGTCGTGGGGGCGGTTGTAGGCGGCTGGCTGGCGACGATGTTTGGCTTTGGTGGCAGCATCAGCGGTTTTGACCTGCACAGTTTCCTGGTGGCTGTCGTGGGTGCCATTGTGGTGCTGGGCATTTTCAGGTTACTGCGACGGGCATAACTTCACTAAAACGGCTCTCAAGGAGGGCCGTTTTTTTACGTGCATATTGATTTGCTAATCGAAATGATAATAATTGTCGTTCCTGATTACACTTAATCACAAGACGACTTTATGAACCCCTCTCGTTTCACGTTATGCGCGTTGGCAGGAGCCGTGACGCTGGCATTGCAGGTACAGGCGTTTGCCGAAGAATCAACCATCGTAGTTACGGGCTCAGAGCAGGGCAGCGTACTGCCCGACTGGACGAACAGCGCAACCAAATCAGCCGTTGCCGAGAGTAAAACCCCGCAGGTGATCAATACCCTGTCGGCACAGGAAATCGATAAGCGTCACGCGAACTCCGTGAATGAGATCCTGCGCTATGCACCGGGTGTGTCGACCGAGGTGCGCGGAAACACCTCCTACATGAGCGAATATAAAATTCGCGGATTTACCGTCGATCAGGAGTTCTACAACGGGCTGCAGTTACCCTATAACGTCACCGGCAATACCAAAGCCCGTATCGATCCGCTGTTGGTTGAAAGCGTTGATATTCTCAAAGGTCCCTCATCGGTACTGTACGGCGGTGCCTCGCCGGGTGGGCTGGTGAATATTCAGAGTAAAAAACCGCAACAGGCCGCACGGACCGAACTGGGTTTTAACACCGGCAACCGTAACCTGAAAGAGGGGTATCTGGATTCGACCGGGCAAATTGCCGATAGCGACTGGAACTACCGTCTGCTGGGGAAAGCGACGGAAAGTGACGATCAGCCGCACACCTCCCGGTATGAAAACTACCTGGTTGCGCCGTCTGTCACCTGGCAACCGGACAACAAAACGCGTCTCACCCTTGATGCGCTGGCGCAAAACTCCCCAAGCCTGACGCCGTCTAACCCGCTGCCGCTCGCCTGGCTGCGTTCGAAATATGCGGGCAAGCGGGATTATGCCGGCGACGAATGGAGCGGGTTTAAACAGCGCCAGTGGATGCTGGGTTACAGCTTTGAACATGAGTTTGACAGCGGCTGGGGCTTTAACCAGAAGGCACGCTATTTTGACATCGATACCCACCAGCGCAGTATTTATGCAACCGGGCCGGGCAGTGAAGTCAATCAGCTTAACCGCTTTGCCTACACCACGGATGAAGATCTCCGGAGCTTCAACATTGATAATCAGGTGACCAAAACCGTTGCGCTGGGTGAGTGGAAACACCATCTGCTGGCCGGGTTTGACTACCAGAAGCTGAATTCCCACTTCCACTACCGCTATGCCTCGACAACACCGGGGATTGATATGCGCAATCCGGACTATTCACAGGTCCATGAGGATGCGCTGGGGCTGTATACCGCGCAGAAAAACCGTCTGAGCTATCAGCAGAATGGGTATTACCTGCAGGATCAGGTGGAGTTTGGCGGCTTAAATCTGTTGGGCAGCCTGCGCTATGATGATTATCGCTCCGTCACCACCGATTATCTGCATAACGGCGACAAGGCGTGGGTATCGCAGGATCGCGTTACCAAACGACTGGGCGCGCTCTACGCCTTCGACAACGGTCTCTCTCCGTTTATCAGCTATTCAGAAGGGTTTGCCCCGGTCTCGCCGCAGGGAACCCTGACGGCGAAAGAGGTCAAGCCGACCACCAGCAAGCAGGTGGAGGGCGGGGTGAAATATCTGCTGGCAGAGTACGCCACCACCTTTACCGCCTCGGTGTTTAGTATTCGCCAGAAGAATGTCGTCACTTCCGATCCCGGCTTCCTGAACTATCGTCAGACCGGCGAAGTGGAGTCTAAAGGGGCGGAGTTGTCTGTGATTGGCCGTCCGACAGACAATCTGAACCTGATTGCCAACTACGCATACACTCACGCCATCAATACGCAGGACGATAAGTATCAGGGCAAACGCCCTACACAGGTGCCGGAAAATGCATTCAACCTGTGGGGGGATTACACCTTTGAGAATACGCCACTGAAAGGATTGATGCTGGGGGCCGGGGCGCGCTACACCGGGCCGATGGAGATTTCACCGGCGAACGACGCGGGTAAACTCGGTGGCACCACGCAGTACGATCTGGCGGCATCCTATCGGATGGGCGAAATTCTGCCTTCGCTTGAAGGGCTGACCCTGAAAGCGAGCGCGCAGAACATCACCAATAAAGAGACGTTGACCTGTTACGATGCGACCAACTGCTGGATTGGACGTGACCGAACCTATCAGTTAGGCGCGAGCTACAGCTTCTGATGCCCTGTTAAACCCCGTAAGACGGCCCATTCACCCTCTCCTGGCGGGAGAGGGTGAGGGAATGAGGCCGCTTTATTGCGCCGTACTTTTCGCCGGTGCGACAGCATCGTTTGCCGCCGGCTGATTCTCCGGCACGCTGTCGCACGGTTTCTCTTTCGGACAGACCAGATCCAGCATTTTCAGCGTCACGCCGTTGCTCCAGCCGAAGCCATCCTGCAGCGGATATTCACCGCCGCCGCCCCCTGTACCGGTACTCGAAACGTCATACTTCTCTACCAGCTTCTGTTCGCGGTCATAGGTATGCTGAACATTTTTCAGGAAGCGCCAGGTCACATCCATTGCCACCTTATCCTGCCCGTAATTCTGCAACCCTTCCGTCGCGACCCATTGCAGCGGTGCCCAGCCATTAGGTGCATCCCACTGCTGGCCGCTGTTGATGGTGGTGGTGGAAATGCCGCCCGGTTTGAGCAGGCGTGACGATGCTGCTGCAGCGACCTTATCAGCGCGATCCTGCGAAGCCGCCTTCACATAGAGCGGATAAAGTGCGGCTGCCGTAAGCTGATTACGCACCTTTTTGCTCTTAAGATCGTAATCCGCGTACCAGCCCTCTTTATCATTCCACAGATGGCTCTCAATCGCTTTCTGACGCGCGGTCGCCAGCGCGTCATACTTGCTGGCAGCGGAGGTATCGCCGGATGCCTGGCTTGCCCTGGCCAGCAATTTTTCCATCTTAAACATCAGGGCGTTAAGATCGACAGGCACAATGCTGGTGGTGCGGATCGTGCCCAGTTTTTGCGGATCGTCCATCCAGCGGGAGCTAAAGTCCCACCCCGAGGCGGCCGCTGAGCGTAAATCGCGGTAGATCTCCGTGGCCGGTCGGTTAGGATTGCTTTTAGCGGTGGTTATATCGTCGAGCCAGGATTCAGGACGCGGCGTATCGCGGTCATCCCAGTAGCGGTTGAGCACTGAGCCATCGTCCAGCTTCACCACACGTTTGTTGGCTTGTCCGGCCTGCAGCGTATCGGCCCCCTCCATCCAGTAGGCGTACTCTTTCTCCATTTGCGGACGGTATTTTTTCAGCGCATCGCTGTCATGGGTCGCCAGCAACTCGACCATCAGCGCGAAGAACGGAGGCTGGGAGCGGCTCAGGTAGTAGCTGCGGTTGCCGTTCGGGATATGTCCCCAGCTGTCCAGCTCGTAAGCGAAGTTGTCCACCATATCGCTGATTTTGTCCCAGTGGCCACTCTCAGCCAGCCCTAACATGGTGAAATAACTGTCCCAGTAGTAGACCTCGCGAAAACGTCCACCAGGCACGACATAGGGTTTAGGCAGCGGCAGAAGGGAATCCCACTTATTACTCGCTTTATCGGTGGTGCGGGTCAGTACGGGCCAGAGGTCATCAATGTGCGCGCGTAAACTTTGCCCGGCAGGCGGGACGTATTTTTCACCCTCCGCTGGCAGCGTAAAGTTCATTTCCACAAAGTGCTTCAGATCGAAGCCAGACTGGGTGCGCTGCATACGATAATCCGCCAGAATCATCAGCGGATCGCTTTTCGGCACGGCGTCAGCAAAGGTCTTTTGATCGGGAAACAGTTTGGCACTTTGCACATCATTAAAGAGAGGACCAAGTAAAATATCGGGGGAGCTTGTCTGGGTGGTAAGTTGTTCTTCCGCATAACCCCATGTTGTCACACCGAGTAACGCGCCGCCCAAAGCCAGGTGCAAAAGAGCAGGGCGTAGTGTACGAGGTCTTATCATCGGTTCATCTCCTGTATTCGCTGAGCAGCGTTGCCGCTGTTATCAATCACCTGAAAACCTTAGACGAATATTGGCCGCTTCGCGTGTCGAATATCCCATTTTGCGCATAACCAGACAATTTACCGTCTGGTTATGCGCCGGAAGGGATTGGGAGAATTTGCTATCTCGATGAAAGATAATTCTTTTTTATGATAAATAATTATATTGCTTTTAATTTAATCAATGGGCGCAAATCATGGCGCGATAATAATATGCGCGGAATGCTCTTTTATTCCGTAATAGCGCAAGGTGCTCCCTTAGCACGCCCCATAATTAAATCGCGAAAGGCGACTGGCAAAAAATACGTATCGCTAACGCCTGGCTCAGACCTCTTCCGGGGTCTGGTTGGTCTCGCGCAACGTGCCCGGCGCATGCCCAATAATGCGCTTAAATGCCCGACTGAACGCGGCCAGTGAACCGTACCCCAGACGCAACGCGACGGTTTCAATGGGCTGATTTTCGTGGCGGATGTACTGAATGGCCAGCCGCATCCTCAGTTCGCTGAGATATTTTGCCGGTGTGGTTCCCGTGGCCGCCAGAAAACGTTCAGCAAACACGGAGCGGGAAGTGCCCGCTTCTTTCGCCAGATCCGCCACGCTCCAGTTCAGGCCTGGCTGCTGATGCATGGCGTAAATGGCCCGGCTCAAACGCGGGTCGCGCAATACCTGCACCCAGCCGGTAGCTTTGCCGCAGCCTCCTTCAACCCAGCCACGCACGATCAACGCGGCCACCACGTCGGCAAGTCGCGCGAGGATCCCGGCGAATCCGGCCTGGCGGGTCATTGATTCCCGCTCCATCGCTGCCAGCAGCGGATGAATTTCCGGCCATGTGGACATCAGCCGGCTCACCATCATCACTTCCGGCATCGCCTTGATCAGCGGCTGCATCCCACCCAGTTCAAAATCCATGCATCCACTGAAGATGATGGTGTTCTCGCTTTCCGGACACGGCTCACAGGTGATCGCGCAGACCGAACCGCAGATAGGCTCGCTGGGGAATGCACTGACCGGGGTAATGCTGGCGTGCTCGTCAGAGAGCAGGGCATGGGCGTTGCCGTTCGGGATAAAAAGGGCGTCGCCGCCATTCAGCGTGAAGGTGGCGCCACTCTCCATACGCAAAAGGGCGCTGCCGTGGCTGACAAAATGGAACTGGGCTTTGCCGGGCGCCTGGTGAAACGCCACGCCAAACGGCGCGCTGGCCTCAATCCGACGGTATTTCACGCCCGACAGGCGCATGCCGTGCAAAAGTTCGCTGATCAAATCGGGTGACTGAGCGGTCATGACGCAACTCCGGACGAATAATCAATAAGTGGAGATTATATGTCATAGATCGTCCAGGGTGAACCCACTATGCTTTTGCGACAGTTGTCACATTTTTATAACGGGAGAACAACAGATGAATTCATGTGTCGTGGCGAGAGAGGCGGTCACGCCTGCAAAACCCGCCTGGCGAGCCGTCTACTCACTGGGGCTTGGCGTATTCGGCCTGATCACAGCAGAATTCCTGCCCGCCAGTTTGCTGACGCCGATGGCCGCGAGCCTGGGGGTGTCCGAGGGGATGGCCGGACAAGCGGTGACGGCCACGGCGCTGGTGGCGCTGGTCACCGGGTTGCTCATCACGCCGGCCACCAAAAATATCGACCGTCGCTGGGTATTGATGTTCTTCTCGGTGCTGCAGATCATCTCCAGCCTGCTGGTGGCTTTTGCGCCCACGCTGCACGTCCTGCTGATGGGCCGGCTGTTGCTGGGTGTGGCGATCGGGGGATTCTGGGCGATGTCGACCGCCACGGCGATGCGCCTGGTGCCCGCCGATAAAGTGCCGAAAGCGCTGGCGGTGATCTTCTCCAGCGTCTCGATTGCGACGGTGGTGGCGGCGCCGCTGGGAAGCTATCTGGGTAGCCTGATTGGCTGGCGTAACGTCTTTATTCTCTGCATTCTGCCGAGCATGCTGGCGCTGCTGTGGCAGCTCTGGGTACTGCCGTCCATGAAGCCGGAAAGCAGCGGCAGCCTGAGTACGCTGTTCCGCGTGCTGCGTCGTCCGGGGATGATTGGCGGCATGCTGGCGACCATTCTTATCTTCAGCGGCCACTTTGCCTTCTTTACCTACCTGCGTCCGTTCCTTGAAACGGTGGGGCAGGCGAGCGTGGAGAGCATCTCGCTGATCCTGCTGGGCTTTGGGATTGCCAACTTCATCGGCACCTCCGTCGCCGGGCATCTGCTGGCGCGTAATCTGCGCCTGACGCTGGCACTGGTACCGTTCGCGATGGGCGTGCTTGCTCTCACCATGGTGGCGTTTGGTCATCTGGCGATGCTGGACGGGTTACTGGTCGCGCTGTGGGGCTTTGCGTTTGGTCTGGTACCGGTGGGCTGGTCAACGTGGCTTGCCACCACCGTGCCGGATGAAGCCGAAAGTGCGGGTGGTTTGCTGGTGGCCTCTATCCAGCTGGCGATAAGCGCCGGTGCGGCAGTGGGCGGGGCGGTATTCGACCTCAACGGTGCCAGCGGCGTCTTCGCGGGCAGCGGTTTCCTGCTGGTGACGGCCATGGTAATTGTGTTTATGGGCGTGAAAGTCAAAGCAGAGTGACGAACGCGTGCCCGGTCAGCGAAAGGCTACCGGGCAGCGACACCCACTCAGAGTGGGAACGGGGGGAAGGTTACAACCCTTTCTTATCCATCAGCACCGCCAGATCCACCAGACGGTTTGAGAATCCCCATTCGTTGTCATACCACGCCAGGATCTTCACCATTTTGCCGCCAATCACGAGGGTGGAGAGCCCGTCGATAATTGACGAGCGCGGGTCGCCCTGATAATCACTGGAAACCAGCGGTTCATCGCTGTAACCCAGAATGCCTTTCAGGGGGCCACTGGCAGCGGCTTTCCGGAAGGCGTCATTCACCTCCTCGGCGGTAACGTTACGGCTCAGGGTTACCGTCAAATCCACAATCGACACCACCGGAACCGGCACGCGCAGGGAATACCCGGTCAGTTTACCGTCAAGTGAGGGGATCACTTTCCCCAGCGCTTTCGCCGCACCGCTGGAGTAAGGCACAATCGACAGCGCTGCCGCACGTGCACCGCGCAGATCCTTCTCTGGCTGATCGTGCAGTGCCTGACTGTTGGTATAAGCGTGCGTGGTGTTCATCAGGCCATGCTCAATACCGAACTGCTGATGCAAAACCTGAGCGGCGGGGGCCAGACCATTGGTCGTACAACTGCCGTTACTCACTACGTAATGCTGAGCCGGATCGTACTGTTCATGGTTGACGCCCATGACCACCGTCAGGTCATCGTTTTTGCCAGGGGCGGAGATGATGACGCGCTTAGCCCCACCGTGCGTGATATGCACGGCTGCTTTTTCCCGCTCCGTAAAGAAGCCAGTGGCTTCAATAACCACGTCAACGCCGGCGTCACGCCACGCGATATTCGCCGGATCGCGTTCGCTAAAGACGACGATCCGCTGGCCATCGACCTGCAGCGCACCGTCCGCGGCTTCAACGGGAGCCGGCAGCGTGCCGAGAAGGGAATCATGTTTGAGCAGATGGGCGAGGGTTTTGCTGTCCGTCAGATCGTTAATTGCCACAATCTGCACATCCGGGTTACCCAGCGCCGCGCGCAGGAAATTACGTCCGATACGGCCGAAACCGTTAATACCGACCTTAACCATAATGCACTCCTTATCTCTGTTGTCTGGAGTCACTGTAGGCGTCAGGCCGGATGGCGTAAACGACAAAAAAGGATCACATTATGCCATTTTGCGACAGTGGAAGCGCTGACGATACTCGCCAGGCGTGAGGTGGAGTTGTTTCTCAAAGACGCGACGCAAATTGATGCTGCTGCCAAACCCGCTCTGCTCAGCAATGCGTTCGAGAGGGTAGCTAGTCTGTTCAAGCAGTTGCCGGGCGGCGGCAAGGCGTGCTTCGGTGACATAACGCGCCGGAGAGGCGCCTGTTTCACGGGTGAACACGCGGGTGAAATTGCGTGGGCTCATCGCCGCTTTTTGCGCCAGATTTTCCACGCACAGGTCAGCGGTCAGGTTCTCCAGGATCCAGGTTTGCAGGTCGCTTATCGGGCCGGAGGTGCCGGGCTGCTGAAGATTATAGCGACTGAACTGCAGCTGCCCGCCGGGGCGGCGCAGATACATCACCATATCCTGCGCCACCTCGCGAGCGAGGGTAAAACCGTAATCGTCTTCCACCAGCGCCAGGGTCAAATCAAACCCGGAGCTAACCCCACCGGAGGTCCAGATGGGACCGTCCTGAATATACAGCGGGCCACCTTCCACATGGATGGCCGGGTACTGGGTTTGCAGGGTCTCCAGCAGCCGCCAGTGGGTGGTCGCCCGGCGTCCATCAAGCAGGCCAGTCTGGGCCAGCAGCATCGCGCCGCCGCAGATGGAGGCTATCCGCCGCGCGTGTGGCGCAGCCAGGTGCAGCCAGTCCACCACCGCCGTGCTCTCCTGCTCGTTCATTCCGCGGCCGGTGATAATAATCGTATCAAGCGGTTCACGCGGATCCAGCTCCGGCAGGCGATAATCCGCCAGCAGATTGAGGCCGGACTGGCCGTGGATCACCTGGTGAGGCTGGGTGGTGGCGATGATAATGCGGTAACAGGGATGGGCTAGGCCTTCCGGATGCAGCCGGTTCGCCTGCATCAGAATGTCTGCGATACCGGCGGCTTCAAACAGCATGCCGCCGTCAGGGACGATAATCAGGATCTTCTTCATGTCCTGAAAAGTACCTTTATTGCAAAATAAGTCAAGCTACGAACGAGAGGGAGATCTCGCGCTGCCCGCGTTTCTGGCAAAGCAAAGCGATATAAGTTCTTTGTTATTTCAGGCGTTTTCCCCGATCGTCAGGGCATTCTCTCTGGCGAAACGGCGTCTGAAGGCATGGGTAAACGAAGCTCCCTCTATTTACATCCGCAACAACGCGATCAAATTCATCACCTCGCCTCGGGGTTTTTGTGGCGAAGCGAACTGCCCACGTGGATCGTTATCATCACCCTTTACAGTGGCTGGTTTGCCACGCTGGCGTACTGGAAAACGCTGGGATTGCTGCCCGCCACGCTGCTGCTCATCGGATTTACCACCTGGTATATGTCACTCCAGCATGAACTGATCCACGGCCATCCCACGCGCTTTGCCTGGCTTAACGCGCTGTTTGGCACGCTTCCGCTGGCGGTGTGGTATCCGTATGATCTGTACCGAGACTCTCATCTTGCCCATCATCGCCACGATAGCCTGACGATCCCGGTGGATGACCCGGAGTCGTACTATTTTACCGAGGAGAGCTGGGCACGCTTTTCGCCCTGGCACAAGCGCGTGATCCATGCACGGAATACCTTCTGCGGCCGGCTGTTGCTGGCACCGCTGCTGGATATCCTGCAGACGCTGGCCAGCGCCGTGACGGCGTTTCGCCATCTTCACCTGCGCGCAATGGCAATGTGGCTCGTCCACGCGTCGTTGCTGGCAGCGCTGTTTGCCTGGATGATGCACAACGGTTTCTCGCCCGTCTGGTTTGTGCTGGCGGTAAGTTATCCGGCGCTGGCGCTGACTAAAGTGCGCTCCTTTTATGAACATCGCGCGGCGGATGATCCGCTGGCGCGTTCTGTCATCAACGAAGCAGGGCTGTTCTGGCGGGTGCTGTTTTTAAATCTTAACTACCATTCAGTCCATCACGATTTACCGGGTGTTCCGTGGTATGGGCTAAAAAGCGTCTATCTGCAAAACCGGGCGGCGTACCAGCGGCGTAACCACGGTTTTGTGGTCAGGGGTTATAGTGAATGGATGCGACAGTTTTGGGGGCGGGCGGTCAACGTCACCGCTCATCCAGGGCGTCAACACGAGGGAAGTCATGAGTAACCCGCTGGCGTTTCCGATGTATGCCATCAATCGCGCCGACACGGATGCCCTCTGGCGAGCGGTACAGCACCTGCTTGCCGAACGCGGCGTGCCGGTGAGCGAAGGCGTACCCGATGATTCTCTGCTGGCCCACTGGCAGCAGCCCGGGCTTGTCCTCAGCCAGACCTGCGGCTACCCGCTGATGACGCAATTGCCGGACGTACAGGTCGTGGGCTGTTTTCACTACCAGGCGCCGGGCTGCGAAGCGTTTTATTACCGTAGCCTTCTGGTGACGCGCGCCCAGAAGCGCTCCCGGACACTGGCTGATTTTCGCGGCCGATGGGCGGTATGCAATTCTGCGGATTCGCAGTCCGGTTATCACGCGCTGCGAAAAAAAGTGGCGCCACTTGCACCCGATGGCCATTATTTTGCCCGGACGACCTTTAGCGGCAGCCATCGCCAGTCGCTAATTGATCTAAAAGAGGGTAAGGGCGATATCGCCGCTATCGACTGCGTGACGTACGCGCTACTGCAGCGTCATGAACCGGCGTTGCTCGACGGGCTGGTGGCGATCGACAGTACTCCCCTGACACCCGGGTTACCGCTGATTACCGCGCACAACACATCCCCTGAAACGCTTAACGCTCTCCGTGATGCGCTGAACACGCTGGTGAATGCCCCGCAATACCGGGACGTTTGCAAGGCGGTGCTGATCTGCGGGTTCAGTGTGGTGACGCGTCAGTCTTATTCGGTGTTGCTCGACTGACGCGTTATCACCTCACTCAATGCCGTTGTTCTCTGCAAGATAAAGCGCCTGCGCGTCGGTGAAACAGCGCAGTGCCAGTGAGGAGACGGGGGCCTGTCGCCGCATGATCAGGCCGATCGGGGCTTCGATGTTCGAGTCGGTTATGGGGGTTATCCGGAAGTGGCTGTTCAGGTTCTCCAGCCCGTTGTTCAGCGGCATCACGGCACAGCACACGCCGCTTTGTACCGCCTGAATGATCTGGAACGTGGAATCGCTTTCAAAGACAGACTCGGGATTAATGCCGGCAGATTTAAAGCTCACCTCCATATGCTCGCGATAATGCATCCCCTTGGTCAGAAACCCCAGCGGAAATGCCATCAGTTCCTGCCAGGTCAGCGTCTCCTGATCCAGCTGGAAGTGGCGGATATCGTGCAGCAATCCCATTTCGGTTTTTGGCAGCTGGATAATGTCAAACGGACGGGTGTCGATACTGTTCAGGTAGCAAATCCCCAGTTCAAGCTGATTCCGGCTGACGCCGTCGGCAATTTGTTGCGAGGACATTGAGTAGAGGCTGTAGGTCAGCTCCGGGTATTTTTGCGTCAGCTGGCGGATAAAGATCATCGGATCCACGCTGGCCAGTGGCACCATTCCCAGACGCAATTCACCCACCACTTGCCCTTTGCACAGCGAGGCTTCGGCCTGCAGGCCGTCGTGAGCGGCCAGTACCGCGCGCGCCCATGCCAGAATGCGTTCGCCTTCGGGCGTAAAGCCTTCAAAACGTTGCCCGCGAGTAATCAGCACCAGCCCCAGCTCCTCTTCCAGGCTGCGAATACGCATGGAGAGGGTCGGCTGGGTGATGTTGCACTGCGAGGCTGCTTTACCAAAATGCCGGGTCTGATCGAGTGCGATTAAGTACTTTAACTGTTTTATATCCATCGTATTTCTCTGCGCGGAAAGCCTTACAGCACGCGGATCTCTTTCGAACGCAGGATGAGGCGGACCGGAACCGATTTATAAGACGGCGTACCGCTGTCCTTATCCAGATAATCAAGCGGAACCAGTACGTTGGCCTCCGGGTAGTAAGCTCCGACGGAACCCGGCGCAATGCTGTAGGCCACAACGGTAATGTCTTCCAGACGCTGAACGCTCCCCGGCAGGGCGGTTTCGATATCCACGCGATCGCCATGCTCCAGGCCTGACTGCGCCATATCGTCTTCATTCATAAACAGCACATCGCGACGGCCAAAGACGCCGCGGTAGCGGTCATCAAGGGCGTAAATGGTGGTGTTGTACTGGTCGTGGCTGCGCAGCGTGATCAGGCGCAGCACATTATCGCCTTCACCACTGGCGTTCTCATTGACGCCGTCGAAAACCGAAAACATCGCTTTGCCCGTCGCCGTTGGCCAGATACGTTCTGTGGGCGGCAGCGGCATGCGAAAACCACCAGGAATGCGGATCCGTTCATTGTAATTCTCGAAGCCCGGAATGGTCTGCTCAATCAGGTTGCGGATACGGTCATAATCCTCAACCAGCGTCATCCAGTCTACGCGGGTCTCCCGAAGGGTGGCTTGCGCCATTCCGGCGACAATGGCCGGCTCAGCGCGCAGGCGCGGAGAGGCGGGTTTCAGCTTACCGGAAGAGGCATGCACCATCGACATCGAGTCCTCCACGGTAATGGACTGGCGTCCGGTGGCCTGGACATCCAGCTCGGTACGACCGAGGCACGGCAAAATAAAGGTCTCTTTCCCCACCAGCAAATGGGTGCGGTTGAGCTTGGTACCGATGTGAACGCTCAAATCCAGCGTATTCATTGCCGGAAAACCGTTCTCGTGATCGGGCATCGCCACCGCAAAATTTCCCCCCAGACAGATCAGCGCTTTTGCACGTCCGTCGATCATGGCCTGCGTTGCCTGCACCGCATCATGGCCGTGGTGAGCAGGGGGCTCAAAACCGAATACCTCCTTCAGGCGGTTGAGAAATGCCGGTGTCGGTTTCTCGCTTATACCCACGGTGCGGTTACCCTGAACGTTCGAGTGGCCGCGCAGTGGGCATATCCCCGCGCCGGGTTTGCCAATGTTACCGCGCAGCAGCAGCAGATCAGCGATCAGGCGGACATTCGCGGTGCCTTTATTATGCTGGGTGATGCCCATCCCGTAGGTGATGATGGTGGCATTCGATTTTGCGTAGGCCTCGGCCACGGATTTGAGCGCTGCCCGGCTCAACCCGGATTCACGCTCAATGGCCTCCCAGTCGGTTTGCGCAATATCCGCAGTAAACGCCTCAACGCCCTGGGTGTGTTCAGCAATAAAGGCGCGATCGAGCACGTTTCCGCGTTCGCTCTCCATCTCCAGCAGGTGTTTTGCGATCCCTTTTAACGCAGCGGCATCGCCCCCGGCTTTCACCTGGAAATAGGTGGAGGCGATATCGGTAGAGCTGTAGGTTGCCATCTCAATAACGCTTTGCGGATCCGCGAAACGTTCCAGCGCGCGCTCGCGCAGGGGATTAAAGACGATAATCGGTACGTTGCGGCGAGCCAGCTCATGCAGCGTGCCCATCATCCGCGGATGGTTGGTCCCAGGGTTATGACCAATGGAGATAACCAGCTCCGTTTTATCGAAGTCATCAAGTGAGACGGTCCCTTTCCCGATACCAATGGAACGGGGTAAACCGACGCTGGTGGCTTCATGGCACATATTCGAGCAGTCGGGGAAGTTATTGGTACCGTACTCGCGGGCGAACAGCTGGAACAGATACGCTGCTTCGTTCGAGGCTCTGCCGGAGGTATAAAATTCGACCTGGTCAGGCTCAAGACCGCGCAGCACCTCACCGATACGCTGGAAAGCGTCGTTCCATTCCACTGGCTGGAAGGTATCACTTGCCCGGTCATAGCGCAGGGGATGGGTGAGACGACCGTAACCTTCCAGCTCAAAATCAGATTTAGCCAGCAGCGAGGACACGCTGTTTTTGGCGAGAAAATCCGTGGTGACGCGTTTATTGGTGGCTTCCCAGGTGACGGCTTTCGCCCCGTTCTCACAGAACTGGAACGTGGATTTGTGTTCTTTATCGGGCCACGCACAGCCAGGGCAGTCAAAACCGTCAGGCTGGTTTGTGCGCAGCAGAGTTGCGGGGGCATCCAGCGTATCCATTTGGGTACGTACCGCAATGGCCGTCGCCTTTAACGCCCCCCAGCCACCGGCTGGGCCGTCATAGTGCCTGATACCGGGAACTGAGCGTCTTTTCTTATTCATACCAACTCCTGACTTGTGCGGTCATGACATCACCTGCGTCTATAAACCACCGGGTTTGCCAATAAGCGAAAACAATGATGGCGTCTGTTACCAGAGGCTAGAGCAAAGTTAAATGCATTGAATTGAATGGCTATATTTTACAGTGACTTACAAGCTAATCGGCGTAAACATTTAAAGAAATTATAACGAAATTTTATCATTTTTATAATAAATCTTATCTATCACCTGTTCACTCTGCGCTATGGCGAAAGCGAAGCGATGATGAAGTCAGCGTTAAATTTCAGATGAAGGTGGCTGAAGGGCAGGGCGACGAAGACCCCTGCAGGCAGGAGGAATCGGTGCAAATTAATCGTCGCTTTAACCAGGAATATGTAGCTGTGCTTAATTGTTAATATCGGAAAATTACCAGATTAAATCCGAAAGGGAGATTAAAAGACAAACTTATTTTGAGGTGTAAAATTAACTTTTCTCAGTTTCCCTGAAACAATTTCATATATTGAGACAGGTCTGGCTGAAATTGAAAGTTACCTCGATAATGCAACAAATAATTCATATTGGATATATTTTCTTTGCCCCCCATAAAGCCAGATTCTACTAATTATGGTAGTAGCAGTGATAGGGTTATTGCGTTAATGAAAGTGATTCTCTTTTGTGGAATTTCATTTTAAATCAGATGGATATGTGATTTTGGCTTGAGGGGAATAGACGATTTTAGCTAAATCGTATTTTTTTCTCAGATTAATCCTATAATGTCTCGAGTGCTTCATTAACCATCAGTTATGAAGCGGTAAATATTGAATTGGTGGCAAGCTCATGTAAACTTGCTTACCGTTTGTCAAAATATGTCAGGAAGACGCTGGGCCTTATTCTGAAGGGCTCGTGCGGTAGCTATGCCCTTAAATAGTAACGCCCCGAAAATATACTGACTATTTTAACAATAGCACCTAAGTCAAACTTCATCCCCTTTATCTCCATCATCGAAATATCGCTACGGAAAAGCATATGAAAATGCGCGTACTGTTTTCACTTCTGTTTGTAATGGCGGTGGCGGGCTGTAAAGCGCCGCAGAAACCTGTGATCAACGACGACACGATCGTGACCAGCCAGGTCAATGGCGTCACGTTAACCCACCGTCATGCTGTTTTACCTCCAGCAGAGTTTACTCAGCTCAATGAGCCGTATCGTGCCATGTATCCGGCCTCGCTGATGAGCCGTCCTGACTTCGGCGGAAAGGTTATCCGTACCCTGGAAACCGGTAAAACGTATGTGGTCCTGGGTCAGGTTGAGCACTACTGGATGGCGCTTGCCGATGAGGGAAATGATCAGCTGATTGGCTACGTCCCGATGCGTGCAGTGATCAAAGCCGATCAGTACGAAGCGACCGTCCGTAAGCAGGCCCAGCGTGCGAAAGTGCGTAAGAAGGCAACCTGTGTTGATGTGGACGGTAACAGCAAAGCCTGCAAAGACAGCGCTAACGGTACCTGGATCCTGAACTAAACCGCATCCCTGAGCGTATTTTTATGAATAATAAAAATTTTCATTGGTTGTGGTCCGTCTTTTACGCGGCGATTTTCGCCCTTGTCAGTGGTTGTACGTCGTCTTCACACAGCGACCCTTCCCGCTACAATCTGCAGTTTCAGGCTCATCCACAAATCAATGAATCTGCGCCGCTAAAAGTCAGAGTGCTGTTGCTGAAATCCGATGCGGATTTCATGTCCAGCGACTTCTATTCCCTGCAGAACAACGCGTCAGCCACGCTTGGCGCGAATCTGCTGAACAGCGATGTTTTCTTCCTGATGCCGGGTCAGCTCTCGAAAACCCTGAGTGGACAGAGCTCTCCCGACGCCCGCTACATTGGTGTGATGGCGGAATATCAGATGCTGGATGGCAAAAAATGGCGCGTTTCACTCCCTCTGCCTGTGCCAGGCGAAAACCATATCTACCAGTTCTGGAAATGGTCAGCGGATGAACTCCAGGCCAACGTTTTTCTCGACGTGAATGGCATCCGGGTCATCAGCCAGTAACGCGCTTCATAACAGGAATTACATCATCATGACGAAAGCAGAAAAGGTCGTCTGGACCGAAGGCATGTTCCTGCGCCCACACCATTTTCAGCGGACTGAAAGCTATCTGCTCAACCACGTTCGTGAATGGGGTGCGCTGCAGCGTTCATACCTTTGGGGCTTTCTCGACGTTGAGCTGGACGAAGCGATGCTGCGCCAGGGATGCATTGCCCTGAGCTACTGCAGCGGACTGCTGCCTGACGGAACCTTTTTCCAGGTGCGCAACGGCCGCAATGGTCCGGTGCCGCTGAAAATCCCTGACAATCTCACCAATGAAAAGGTGGTGCTCGCACTGCCGGTTCGCCGTGGAGAGAGAGAAGAGGTGATCTTCAGTGAAGAGCCGGCCTCGCTGGCGCGCTTCATCGCCTTTGAGCAAGAGGTGGAAGACGACAACGCCATGTCGGTAGGCGATGCCACCGTGCAGTTTGGCCGTCTGCGTCTGACCCTGATGCTGGAAAAAGATGTAACGGCAGAGTGGACCGCTATCGGCGTGGCGTTTGTGACCGAGAAACGCAACGATAACCACGTGCGTCTCGATAGCAGCTACATTCCGCCGATGCTGAATGCCAATAACAGCCCGCAGATCTACAGCATGATTAACGATCTGCACGGCTTACTGGTGCAGCGCAGCCAGCAAATTGGCGGTCGTCTGCGCCAGCCTGGCCGCTTTAATACCTCGGAACTGATTGAATTCACGCTGCTCTCACTGGTGAACCGTCATCTGGGCGAGGTTTCGCATTTAAAAACGCTTCCGCTGCTGCATCCGGAAACACTCTGGCGCAGCTGGCTGCCGTTTGCGACCGAGCTCGCTACCTGGGCGTCTCAGCGTACCGCTGAAAGCGTGCTGCCGATTTACGATCACGACGACCTCGCGGGTTGCTTCAGCAAACTGATGATGCTGCTGCGTCAGGGGCTGTCTCTGGTGATGGAAGACCATGCCATTCAGCTGCCGCTTAACGAGCGTTCCCACGGTCTGAACATCGCGACCGTGCCGGAAACCAGCATGGTGCGTGAGTTCGGTTTCGTGCTGGCGGTCAAAGCCAACGTGCCGGGCGAACACCTGCAAACCCATTTCCCTGCCCAGATGAAAGTGGCGCCGGTCTCGAAAATTCGCGATCTGGTTCAGCTGCAACTGCCTGGCATTATGCTGCGCGCCATGCCGGTCGCACCGCCGCAGATCCCCTGGCATGCAGGCTACAGCTACTTCGAGCTGGAGAAGGGGAGCGAGCTGTGGCACGAGATGGATAAGTCCGGCGCTTTCGCCCTGCATCTCGCAGGCGAGTTCCCGGGACTTGATATGGAGTTTTGGGCCATCCGTAGCCCGACTGAATAATAAAGCGAGCGCTTAATATGCAGGAACGACAGGATACCGGCAGTGATGCCGCGTTTACCGGAGCCAGTAGCAACAATCAGCTGGTGGCGGCCGCCAATCCGCTGCTCAATGCGATTCCGCAAATCCGTCATTCGGTATCACATGACGATCAGGTGGCGTTGCGCCAGCGCCTGATCGATGAGATCCGCCGGTTCGAAGTGCGCTGTCAGCAGGCCGGTCTGGCCTATGAGGTGATCGTCGGGGCACGTTACTGCCTCTGTACGGCACTTGATGAGGCCGCCGCGCTTACCCCCTGGGGCAGTAGCGGCGTCTGGTCCAGCAATGGTCTGCTGGTGACGTTTCATAATGAAACCTGGGGCGGCGAAAAGTTCTTCCAGCTGCTGGCGCGTCTGTCGCAAAACCCGCGCGAACATATTCTGCTGCTGGAGATGATCAACTACTGCCTGCTGCTCGGCTTCGAGGGGCGCTATCGGGTGCTGGATAATGGCCGCACCCAGCTTGAAACCATCAAACAACGGCTGTGGCAGATGATTCGTGGCGTGCGTGGCAGTTACCCGCCACAGCTCTCTCCGCATCCGGAAGATCGTCCGGTACTGCGCAAGCTATGGCGACCCATGGTACCTCTGTGGGCCTGCGTGGCGCTGGCCGGGTTTATCGCCTGCCTGTTCTATATCGTGCTTAACTGGCGGCTTGGCGATAGCACCAACCCGGTATTAGCAAAAATTTATCAGTCACAGCTTCCCGAAACGACTATCCAGCAACCTGCCCGCCAGCTGCCTGCGGTGCTGAACCTGCGTGGTTTCCTGAAGCCGGAAATTGAAGCCGGTCTGGTTGCGGTAAAAGATGAAGCGGACCGTAGCGTGGTGATCCTGAAAGGGGACGGCCTGTTTGCTTCCGCCTCAACCGTGGTACGCGACCGTTATGAGCCGGTAATAAACCGTATTGCACAGGCCATGAATAACGTCAGCGGTAAAATTCTGGTGGTGGGCTACAGCGACAACGTGCCAATTCGCAGCGCGCGCTTTGCCTCTAACTATGAACTGTCGCTGGAACGTGCCCGGTCAGTTCAGAAAATGCTGCAGGGAAGCCTCTCTCAACCTGAACGTGTGAAAGCGGAAGGCCGCGGCGAGATTAATCCAGTGGCACCTAACAATACGCCGGAAAACCGTGCCCGTAACCGCCGGGTGGAAATTACTCTGCTGGTGTCGCCTGAAAATACCCAGGCTGAGCTGAACGGATTGCCGCAAGGAAACTAAGGATGCTGACTACTCTTCTTTCCATTTTGACCAATCGCATTCTGTGGAGCTTCCTGGGCGTCACTGCGCTTGCGGCGGTTATCTGGATGATTGGCCCATTGTTGTCCATCGTGGACACCCGACCGCTCGAATCTGAACAGAACCGCATCATCAGTATTGCGGTGGTTTATCTGCTCTGGGCGCAGGGCCACATTCTGCCGCGGCTGTACAATGCCTGGCTGAACCGCAAGCTGATGGACAAACTCAATGAGAACACCACCAGCCCGGAAGCAGCGGATCCGCAGAAGCGACTGAACAGCGAGGAGCAGATCCTCGCCAGCCGTTTTGACGAAGCCGCACAGATGCTGAAAAAAGCGCACTTCAGCAAAGCGGGACAGGGTGCCCAGTGGACGCAGCGCTTTAGCACGCAATATTTGTATCAACTGCCGTGGTACGTCATCATCGGCGCGCCGGGCAGCGGTAAAACCACGGCGCTGGTCAACTCCGGGCTGCAATTCCCGCTGGCCGACCGTTTCGGTAAGACCGCGCTGCGCGGGATCGGCGGCACGCGTAACTGCGACTGGTGGTTCACCAACGAGGCCGTACTGCTGGACACCGCGGGTCGCTATACCACCCAGGAGAGCGAACAGGTTCAGGACGCCGGTGAATGGCTTGAGTTTATGGGGTTACTGCGTAAGTATCGCCGTCGCCAGCCGATCAACGGTGTGATTATTACCATCAGCATTTCTGACCTGCTGACGCTCTCGCCTGAAGCGTCACGCCAGCAGGCGGTCAACCTGCGCCAGCGTCTCTCTGAGCTGCATGAGCAGCTGGGTATTCGCTTCCCGGTGTATGTCATGGTGACCAAAGCTGACCTGCTTAAAGGCTTCCGTGCCTGGTTTGCCGATTACGACAAAGCGCAGCGCGACCAGATCTGGGGCTTCACGCTGCCGTGGGAGCAAACTAAACACGCTGATTACGACCTGATGGGTAACTTCCAGCAGGAATTTTCCCTCTTACAGCAGCGCCTGGATGCCGGACTGCCGGAAACCCTGCTGCAGGAGCATGACGTAAAAGCGCGCGCGGAAGCGTATCTCTTCCCGCAGGAGTTTGCCGCACTGCGTCCGCTGCTGGCTGACTACCTGAGCACGGTCTTTGCCCGCTCTAACTTTGAAACCGAATTTTCCCCGCGCGGGATCTATTTCGCCAGTGGTACCCAGGAAGGTATGCCGTTTGACCGGGTGATGGGCGAACTTAACCGTGCGCTCTCCTTGCCGGAAGGTGAAGAGGGAAATCGCTGGGACTCCGTCAGCAAAGAGGCTCCGATTCCGGGGGCGAAAGGGCAGAGCTTCTTCATCAAGAACCTGCTGCAAAACGTCATTTTCCAGGAAGCCGGCATCGCCGGGGAAAACCGCTGGTGGGAACTGCGTAACCGCGCCGTCATTTGGTCCGGCTATGCGGCGCTGCTGGCCCTGCTGGTGATCCTTGGTGGACTGTGGCTGACCAGCTATGCCAGGAACAAGGCTTATCTGGAAGAGGTGGACGCAAAGGTGCCGCTGCTGGATCAGCAGAGTAAGGCGCTGCAGAATCAGCCTCAGCGCGATCTGTTTGACCTTCTGCCCTTGCTGAATGGCCTGGTCGATCTGCCGAAAAGTGACGCGTTTGATGTTAACGATCCGCCTGTCTCACGCCGTATGGGGCTCTATCGTGGGGATGACGTCAGCGATGCATCGCAGTCTCTGTACCAGAAAGCGCTGGACCAGATGCTGCTCCCTGCCGTGGCGATGCACATCACCACCTGGCTGCGCAACGATAACGGCAGCGATGTGGAATACAGCTATGAAGCGCTGAAGGCCTACCAGATGCTCTATCAGCCGAAGCACTATGACGGCAAATTCCTGCACTCCTGGGTAATGCTCAATCTGCAGCGCAACCTGCCGCAGAACGTGACTCAGGCGCAGCTTCAGCAGCTTGAATGGCACCTGACACAGCTGCTTGAGCCGAAAATTCAGGCCTCGCCGTACGCGCAGGATGAATCCCTGGTCGCGCGTGAAAGGGCGCTAATCAACCAGCAGCCACTTTCCACCCGGGTGTATGGTCGTCTGAAGCGTCTGCTGGAGCATGATGAAAACCTGAAACCGGTATCGCTCTCCGACCTGGGCGGTCCGCAGAGCGAGCTGGTGTTTTCACGCAAAAGCGGCAAGCCGGTGAGTGAAGGCGTACCAGGTCTTTATACCCCGGACGGTTACTGGAAAAGCTTCAACGGCCAGATTGACAGTGTCACCACTGCCCTGCATGAAGACGATGCGTGGGTGCTGGGGGCGACCTCAGCCCAGGAAGATAAACAGCAGATCGATAACGCCGTGCGCCAGCTCTACATGCGCGACTTTATCGCCAACTGGGATCGCTTCCTCGCCGACATTCAGCTTAATAACAGCGCCGATCTCTCCCAGCGCATCAATACCGCGCGTCTGCTCTCCGGGGCAAACTCGCCGCTGCGCCGTCTGGTGCTGAACCTGAGCCAGGTCCTGACGCTTTCACGTAATGCGCCAGCCCCGGACGATGCCGGTAAAGCGCAAGCGCAAAGCAACCGTGCCACCCGCACGCTCGAAGCGTTATTCAGTAATAATGACAATGCCCCGACGCAGGCCGCGGTGGTCACTCAGGCACCTGAACAGCTGGTAACCGATCACTATGCTCCAATGATTGAGCTGGCGCAGCCGCTGGAGAAGGGCGGGAAGACCATCGTCTTTGATGATTTTCTCAAGCAGGTCGATGAACTTTACCGCTACCTGACTGCCGTTCAGGACGCGGCCAACAGCGGCATGCCTGCTCCGGGAGGCGAGGCGATTAGCCGTCTGCAGGCCAGTGCCGGTCGTCTGCCGGGCGGTCTGCAAACCATGTTCAGCAATATGGCGGTGGGGGCCAGCAGTGATACCCAGCGTCGCGACCTCGAAAACGTGCGTAAGCGGATTAACGTCGAAGTCGGCGGTTTCTGCCGTCAGGCAATCGCTGGCCGTTACCCGCTGGTGCGCAGCGCCAGTACGGAGGTCACGCCGGACGATCTCGCGCGCATGTTTGCGCCAGGTACCGGGCTGATGGACACCTTCTTTCGTGACAACCTGACCAATAAAGTCGATACCACGCAGGCGAACTGGCGCTTTATGCCGGGCATTGATGGAAAAACGCTGCCGGGAAGTGAAGGGCTCCTGAGACCGTTCCAGCAGGCGCAGTCCATTCGCGATGCTTTCTTTGCTAACGGTGCCACCACGCCATCTTACAAAGTGACGGTGCGCACCGTCAGAATGGATAACACGATCCTTAACCTGACGCTGGATGTTGACGGTCAACTGCTGCGCTACAGCCACGGTCCACAGGCTGTGCAGATCATGAACTGGCCGGGGCCGGGCGGGACCAACCAGGTGCGTATGCAGCTGGGTCTGGCTAACGGCAGCACGGCTACGCTGGTGACTAACGGTTCCTGGGCGCTGAACCGCTTTTTCGATAAAGCGCGTACCAGCCCGGGGGCGGGAAGTCTGAGTCGCCAGGCGACCTTCAACGTAGACGGACATCAGGTTACGCTGGAATTTGCGCCAAACAGTATTCGTAACCCGTTCCAGCTTCCCCGTTTCTCATGCCCATAACCGCAAGGACAGCCGTATGACGAATACCCCTGCGATGAACCGCTACAGCTGGTATGGCAAACTGCCCAGCGCCGGAGATTTTTTGCAGCGTCGCTTTCCTGACACCCTGCAACGCCAGTGGTCACACTGGTTCCAGGTCGGCCTGCTGGCCTGGCAGCAGGAAGAGCAGCGCAGCGGTGAGCGCCCGTTTAACAAAGCGCCGGTCTGGAATTTTGTCGTACCGCCGATGCTGGGCAGCCAGATGATTCAGATGGGCTGCCTGCTGCCGGGACGTGACAGCGTTGGTCGACAATATCCGGTCTGCATTCAGCTCAGCTTTGCCCCCGCGGACTGGTCATCACGTCTGCTCAGTCAGGCTGAAAGCTGGTATCAGCAGATTGGCCGTCTGGGCCTGCATGCGGTACGTAACAGTTTTTCTGCCTCACAGCTCGATGACATGCTGATGTCCATTCCGGCACCGCAGCCCGTCGAGCCGCAAAAGCGCTCAGATATTCTCGATGTGATTGGTTATGACGAAGACGGCCAAAGCACGCTGGGCTGGCCTCAGGCAGCAGAGTGCTTTGACCCGCTTCGCCAGACCAGCTACTGGTGGACCAACCGCTGCGACGGCTACCCGCTCTACACCCATGTTCACAGCGGGAACTTTACCGGGCAGCTCTTTACGCTGCTGTTCGACCCGGCAGGTGGCGCCCGCCCGGGCCGTCACGGTCTCTATCCGCCTATGTTTGAATAAGCAGGGATCTTATGAATATCGAAGAATTTCTCGCGCCAATAAGCCCCGACAAGCCCTGTGGCGAAAACCTGGAGTATGACGCTGATTTCCAGCTGATGAATCAGGCCAGCCAGGGCAAAGCAGAGCAGCAGTTTGGCGACACCATCATTCCGGCAGAACCTGCTGACTGGAATACGGTGGAAAAATTCGCCACCAGCCTGCTGAGCCGCACCAAAGATCTGCGCGTCATGCTGGCGTTAACGCATGCATGGACACGTCGCCGCGGCCTTGCGGGCTACGCCGACGGGCTGTTACTGGTGCAGGAGGCGATCACGCGTTACTGGGAGCCGCTCTATCCGCTGCTGGAAGAGTATGGCGAAACCGACCCGTTTTACCGCATTAACGCCCTGGCCGGGCTGAGTGATAAGTCTGACCTGACCGTCGCCGTGCGTAACGCCTCGCTGCTGCGATCAAATGGCGATGAAATTTCACTTCGCGACGCTCAGGCACTGCTGGATGGCAGTAAAACCGAATGTCCGGATTACCCCGGTGGCCGCCCAAGACTGATTGACGAGCTGGCCCGCGGCGATCAGCCGGGCACATCGGCGGTGATAGTGATTAACGAACGGCTGCTGGCCATTCGTGAGTTGCTCACCGGCCACCTTGGTGAAAGCGGCGTTCCGGAGATGGAACAGCTGCTGAAAACCGTCGGGCTGGTCGCCAGCGCCTGTCAGGTGACCGACATCAGCAAGCTGCTGCCCAACCGGGAGGCACAGGCTGAGCTCAGCGCTGAACCTCAACCGGCGGTCGCACAACCCGTTCAGCAGGTTACAGACTGGCGCAGCGTGCAGGTCACCAGCCGCGCCGATGCACAGCTGATGCTGGAGAAAGCCAAACAGTATTTTGCGCAGTACGAACCGAGCCACCCCGCACCGTTGATGATTGAACGGGTGCAGCGGCTGTCAGAACTTAACTTTATGGACATTATTCGCGACCTGGCGCCAGACGGCGTTAACCAACTGGAAAACATCTTTGGACGCCGCGAATAACGCGTCCTGGCATTATGACGACAGGCATGGAGCCTGCCGTTTCACCTTCACCGCGCATCTTTGATGGAGAACATCATGGCAATGAGTAACAGTGGGCAGAAATTTATCGCACGTAACCGTGCCCCCCGCGTGCAGATCGAGTACGACGTAGAGATCTACGGTGCAGAACGTAAAATTCAGCTGCCGTTTGTGATGGGCGTCATGGCCGATTTGGTCGGCAAACCGGTGGAAAACCTGCCGGCAGTCGATGAGCGTAAATTCCTCGAAATCGACATTGATAACTTTGACGAGCGCATGAAAGCGCTGAAACCTCGCGTGGCGTTCCAGGTGGATAACACGCTGACCGGCGAAGGTAAGCTCAACGTTGATCTGACCTTCGACAGCATGGACGACTTCCTGCCGGACGCGGTAGCCCGTAAGGTTGAGCCGTTGAACAAGCTGCTGGAAGCACGTACTCAACTCTCCAACCTGCTGACCTATATGGATGGCAAAAACGGCGCGGAAGAGCTGATCGCTAAAATTCTGCAGGATCCGACGCTGCTCAAATCTCTGAGCCAGTTGCCGAAAAATGACGAAAGTGCGAAAGGTAGCGAGGAATAATCGATGAGCAACCAGACTCAACAACACGAGCAGCAGAGTGGTCAGGCGTTCAGCCAGGATGAATTCAGCGCGCTGCTGAACAAAGAGTTCCGCCCGAAAACCGATCAGGCGCGCTCCGCGGTGGAAAGTGCGGTAAAAACGCTGGCGCAGCAGGCGCTGGAAAATACCGTTACCTTCTCCAGTGACACCTACCGCACCATTCAGAACCTGATTGCCGGTATCGACGAGCAGCTGTCTCAGCAGGTGAACCAGATTATTCACCATGAAGAGTTCCAGAAGCTGGAGAGCGCCTGGCGCGGTCTGAGCTACCTGGTGAACAACACTGAAACCGACGAGATGCTGAAGATCCGCTTTATGAGCATCTCCAAGCAGGAGCTGGGTCGTACCCTGAAACGCTTTAAGGGCGTGGGCTGGGACCAGAGCCCAATCTTCAAGAAAATCTACGAGCAGGAGTACGGTCAGTTTGGTGGCGAGCCGTTTGGCTGCATCGTCGGCGACTACTACTTCGACCACAGTCCGCAGGACGTTGAACTGCTGGGCGAGATGGCGCGTATCGGCTCGGCGGCCCACTGTCCGTTTATCACCGGTACCGCACCGGGCGTGATGCAGATGGAGTCCTGGCAGGAACTCGCGAACCCGCGCGACCTGACCAAAATCTTCCAGAACACCGAGTATGCCGCGTGGCGTTCACTGCGTGAATCCGAAGATGCACGCTACCTTGGCCTGGTGATGCCGCGCTTCCTGTCGCGCCTGCCGTACGGTATTCGCACTAACCCGGTCGACAGCTTCGATTTCGAAGAGCAGACCGATGGCGCGAACCACAACAGCTACTCCTGGGCGAACGCCGCGTATGCCATGGCTGCCAACATCAACCGCTCCTTTAAAGAGTACGGCTGGTGTACCTCAATCCGCGGCGTGGAGTCTGGCGGGGCGGTTGAAAACCTGCCATGTCACACCTTCCCGAGCGACGACGGCGGCGTGGACATGAAATGCCCGACCGAGATCGCCATCAGCGATCGTCGTGAAGCCGAGCTGGCGAAGAACGGCTTTATGCCGCTGGTTCACCGCAAAAACTCTGACTTTGCCGCCTTCATCGGCGCGCAGTCTCTGCAGAAACCGGCTGAGTACCACGACCCGGATGCGACCGCTAACGCGCGTCTGGCATCCCGTCTGCCGTACCTGTTCGCCTGCTGCCGCTTTGCCCACTACCTGAAGTGCATCGTGCGCGACAAAATTGGCTCCTTCCGTGAACGTGAAGAGATGGAACGCTGGCTGAACGACTGGGTGATGAACTATGTGGACGGCGACCCGGCTAACTCCTCACAGGAGACCAAGTCCCGTAAACCGCTGGCGGCTGCCGAAGTGCAGGTGCAGGAAATTGAAGATAACCCGGGCTACTACGCCGCGAAATTCTTCCTGCGTCCACACTACCAGCTGGAAGGTCTGACCGTTTCTCTGCGTCTGGTTTCTAAACTTCCGTCACTGAAGACGAAAGATGCGTGATGTGCGTTGCCGGTCCTTCGGGGCCGGTAATATTAGTTTAATGGCGAGACAGCTAATGAATTTAGCGAGCAAAATGATGACGAGGAAATTCATTAGTTATTTTGTAGCATATTTACTGTTGTCGATTTCGTTTATGCTGTTTTTTAGCGTATCCGGTTACTATCTCTTTATCTTTGACTGGTCAAAGGGCGCTCTGATAGTTACGGTGCATGGTTTCTTACTATTCGGACTGATTGCACTCTCGATAGCTATCTATGCTGTCGCGGAAAAAATGAAAGAGCGCAGCTAAACGGCGATTCGTCAATTGTATATATTTTGATAATGAGATCTCACCTGGGCAGGAGAAACTATGAAGTTACTTACCCGATATACGTTGTTAGTTGCTGGTCTACTTGGCGCAACTTACCTCTGGGCTGACAGTGGCCAGGACGATTCATCAAATCTGCTGCGTAATCCTAATACACTGTCCCGCAATGACGTGAGAATGAGTGGTGAGAAATTTATTGCAGCGTGGCTAGCAAAAGATAACGAACAAGAACAGCTTAAAGCCAATATGTATCTTCTTGGCGTAATGGATGCGACAGAAAATAAGGCATGGTGTGGTTATAGCGTCGCGCTACCTGGTTCATTACGAGAGAGTATCTACAACTACTTCAAAAAATTGCCTCAGGATCGTAAAAAAGAGGCCGCTTCGGCATTAATTACAGAAGCCCTTTCACAGGATCTACCGTGCAAGAAAGGAGCACAATCGTGAAGCCACTTTATGCGCAATTAAAAACCCACCATTATTCCTCAAACGAATCACGTCCAGGTTATGTACCGCGTGACGATCTTTTTAACGAAATAGGTTACGACGCCAGTGTGTTAATCAAATCCAATCCGGGTTATATGAACACCTGCGCGGTCCGTATGAGCCTTGCCCTGTTAAAATGTGATGTCAATTTTGAAGGTCGACTGACTATTAAAAGTGGCCCCTATAAGGGGAGAAAAATTGAGCCGGGGGCAAAGCTCTTGGCCGATCAACTCTATAAAGCCAGTGTATTTGGCAAGGCAGAGATTTATACCGATATTCGTCAGGCGGGTGAAAAACTCCGTAATCGAAAAGGTGTGATCTTCTTTAACCGAATCACTAATTATAATGGTGGTCACATCGACCTGCTGGAGCCCGTTGGGGATAACATGATGCAATGTAACTCAGACTGTTATACCGACTGCAAAGAAATATGGTTCTGGGAGCTGAAATAACTTCCTTCTATGCATTAAGATATCATGACGGTAAAGAAAATAGCGCGGCAGGACATAAAGATTTCACACTGGCACGTTGCTTGTCCTGGGGGCTGATAAAAAAGGTCAATTACCTGCCGACACGGCTATGAGCGCAAATTCCACAATTAATTACTGGGAATCCTGAACGAACCTGGATTCAGAATAACCCGCAGTAGTAAAGACTTCACATTCTTTCCTTTCATTCAGGGGGAATGTCAAGACTGTCAAATGACACGGGTCATTTGATATGAGGCAGAGGTAAAATATGGACGGTTTTATTCAGCCCCATGCTTTCCTGTTTGCCATATAAGTGCTTTTTCGAAAGCAATATTGTTCATCCACGAAGAGTAGATATTATGGCTATTGATATGTTTCTGAAGGTCGAGGGTGTTACGGGCGAATCTAAAGATTCTAACCACACCGGCTGGACTGATATTACCTCCTTCTCCTGGGGCGCTTCCCAGCCAGGTAATATGAGTGTTGGTGGCGGCGGCGGTGCCGGTAAAGTTAACTTTAACGATCTGCACGTTAACGCTCTGATCGACAAATCCACTACAGCAATTCTCAAACACTGCGCAAGCGGTAAGCACCTGACTAAAGTTGAACTGTCCGTGTGCAAAGCGGGTGGTCAGCAAGTTGAATATACCCGCATCACACTGGAAGATGTGCTGGTAACTTCTGTTCAGTACACCGGTGCGGACAACGGCGACACCGTTGGTGTGACCTATGCATTCCAGGCTGCGAAAGTGAAACAGCAGTACTGGGAGCAGACCACTGCTGGTGGTAAAGGTGCTGAAAGCAGCGCTGGCTGGAACATCAAAGAAAACAAAGAAGCGTAATGATAGTGGGCCCGAAAGGGCTCACTTTTACGTGACCTTCTTAGGGTGGAGAAAGAAGAATGTCTGCTATGCGTCCTGCTTTTGGTGCTGCCTGGAACAGATTCAGAGAAGTTAACGTTAATGTGGAACAGGTTGGCAAATTATTGGGTGGAAAAGTTCAGCATAATATCGATGCTGGTATTTTTAAAAATGCCTGTCCCATTCGTATGAGCTATGTTTTGAATTATTGTGGTATACCTATTCCGTCTAATAGCAAATACGCGACAGTGACCGGAAATGACAAAAAACGCTATATGTTCCGCGTTAAAGATATGATTGCATTTCTTCCTACTGTTCTGGGTCATGCAGATATGTCAGTCGCCTCTCCTACACCAGCACAATTTTCAGGCAAGCAAGGCATTATTATCTTTACCGGCCATGGGTGGCGTGACGCAACCGGACATGTAACACTCTGGAATGGAAATATTTGCTCTGATGATTGCCATTTCCTTGGATCACCCGGCAATGGTTCGTTTATTCCTACGAATGCAACATTCTGGAGCCTGAAATGAAACGTTTATTACTGCTCGCATTAGCATTAAATGCCACCGTTGTTTATGCCCAAACATTGCCTGATGTCAGTGCTTTTACTCAACAACAAATTTTTGAAAGCTGGGTGCAAAATCGTTGTATCAGTAAGATTGCGGACAGTAAGAGTTTAAAAGATGATGCAGAGGCCAGCGCTGCCGCATGGCTCGAAGCAAGCAATCTACCTGCAGAGAATTTTGAAAAAGCGGACAACATTATTGTTTCCTTACTTAAAGAGAAGGTAGGCGGTAGCGAACCGGGCCATTATCAGGTGTTGAAGTGCAGCTTAATCACCAACAGCGACGCAATTCGAAAGCTAAACACCCAAAAATAGAGTCATTTGGTGGTCATGTAGAAGCTTGCAGGCAAATGAATAATTTTAATATTACGTGAAGAATGATGTGAGTTCGAATATGTTCTCCACGTTATAATTTTTTTTGTTCTGGTGATGAGTTCTTATATATTGATTGTCTAAACCATTCAAGTGAGACTCCGTGAGTCTATCAGCCATTAACGCAAACTGGGTTGCTACGAAAAGAAGATTCCCATAAGTATAATGGCACTCCGTCTGGTTCTGAAATAGTCTGGCTCTCTTCACATAACGAAAAAATTATTTTCACGGTGGCTTTTTTAATGTTTTAATTTTGAAAGGTATTAATTGATTCTGAGTGTTAATTAACTTTACACCCAAACGTCGCTGCTGGGCGGTTGTGATTTTATGCTCCATTGGGCGCGGCACGGATAAAAGCTTCAAAATGAGTAGCTAGATTTGCCAAAGGGATTAGCAAATTGACTTGTTCGGGAGGTAAGTAAATGTCTGAATTAATGCGCTTAATCTTGCTCTCATCAGTATTCTTAGGGTTGTTTATTTCTTTGGTGTTGTATATTTATTTTTATCGAAAGTACTCGCAAGAACTTACAAAAGCATTTCACCTTCTAAGTAGTAAACAGTACTTAGATATAAATGATTATCTTTTTTATAACCAGCTTGGTTTGCCTGGCTTTGCTCATCGTGTTTTTTTAATGAGAAGAATAATTGCGTGCAAGCCGATTAAGCCAGATGATAAAAAGCAAATCACCCCAGAAGCCGGAACATGTATATTATCAATATTTCGATTCCCCTGGATTGAAACGTTTCACAAATTAACAATTTTTGTGGTGATGTTAATGTTATTGTTATTTGTGCTGGTTGCTACTGGGCAATAGTCATGCCATTCCAAAGGATGTTTACTTTTTTATAAATTACTTAAAATGATCTTTGCCTTAACCCCCAAACGCCGCCGTTCTCGCCCCGAGAGCGGCAGCGTTTGAGCGCTAATCATACCAGCAGGAATACGCCATGCGATTCACGATTATTTCTACAAAACCCGGTCATCAGCCGCCGCAGAGCAGCTGTGATTTTTATGCCCCGGGCGGCACCATTGGGCGCGGTACGGATAACAATCTGGTATTGCCGGACAATGACCGCACCATCTCGCGTTTGCAGGCCATTGTTCACGTTGACGCCCAGGGCGAATGCCGCGTCACTAACCGTGGCAGCGTCACCCGCGTGGTATTAAATGACATTCCGCTTGAGCGCGGGCGCCAGGTTGAGCTGCAGGATGGGGACATTCTCGGTATTGATGATTACCGCATCGAAGTGACCGAACTGATTCATGATACGCAGCCAGTCAGCCGCATGGCGGCGACCATGCAGCAGCAGGCGCGTCCAGCCGCGGCCCCTGCGGCAGCCCCGCAGCCAAAGCCTGCGAGCGCCGCCCCGCGCGGGAAGGCGGAACCGACTGCTGTGCCGTCGGAAATCTGGGATAGCCTGATGCAGGAGTTCTCTATCTCCGACAGCATTTCCAGTTCTCGGGCGAAGCCGCAGCCGGCAGCGTCGCACGATCCGTTCTCCCAGCCTGTCGCACCTGAGCGTAACGCTGAAGATCCGCTGGCGATGTTCAATGACAGCGATCCGAAGCTTGAGCGTAAGAACGTGGATCCGGATACGCTGTTCAGTGATGAAGCGTTGTTCAAAAAAGAGAGCATTTTTGACGACGTCACCCCGTCTACGCTGGTGCCGCCCAATGAAGCTAAACCTGCGCAGCCACAAGAAGAGCAGACGGATGAACTCGATCCGCTGGCACTGTTTGGCGGTAGTGCCAGCGCACCTGCTGCACGAAATGATGACCCCCTCGGGTTGATGGGCGGGGCACCGTTAACCCATCCGGATGAGATTGTCGGCGATAAGCCAGAGACCGTCGTTGAGCCAGAACTGACGCCGGAGCCGCAAGCAGAACAGGAAGAGGACGTCCTTGCCGCTTCTCCGCTGTTTGCTCCTGAGCCGCAGGTGCCGCCGCGCGCGGAAGAAGAAGAGCCGGCGCGACCGGATTATGCCGGCTTCACCATGCCAACCCCGCAGGCCGTGGCGCGCAGTAATGCCCAGGCACCTAAAGGGCGTTTGCGTATTGACCCGGTCAAAAACGCGGCGTCGCCAGCAGCCCATAATGGCGAAAAGGGTGAAGTATTGCAGGGCGAATTACTTGAGGCACTGCTGGAAGGGATGGGGCTCAGCGAAATGCAGCCCGTCCCGCAGTTTGACCGTGAAAATATGCGTCAGCTGGGGCAAATTCTGGGCATGTTCTCTCAGGGCACCGTGGCGCTGCTTTCTTCGCGCTCCATTCTCAAGCGCGGCGTAAAAGCCGATATGACCATGGTACTTGATGATGCCAACAACCCGTTCAAACTGTTGCCGACCGGGAAAACCGTTCTGATCCAGATGTTCGGTACGCCAATGCCGGGCTTTATGCCGCCGACAAAATCTGTGCGTGACGCGCTGATCGATCTGCAGGCGCATCAGCTGGGTATGATCTCCGGTATCCGCGCCATCATTGCCGCCATGCTGCAATCCTTCAACCCGGAACAGCTGGAAGAGCAGGCGAAGCAGAACGGGATGACCTCCCGACTGGCGTTGCCGGGCAGCCGCAAAGCCGCACTGTGGGACTACTTTGTCCGCAGCTACGGTGAAACGGCAGGCGAGATTGAGGATGACTTCCACACCCTGTTTGGCGAAGCCTTCCTTCATGCTTATGACATGGAGGTAAATCAGTACAAAGACTCACAGAGCGGATCGGAAGAAAAATGAATATCGCAACGGCTTCTCTCTCCCGCCAGGGGACGCGCGCCAGCAACCAGGATCAGACGGGAGAAACCATAGGGGAACGTTCAGCCTGCTTTGTCGTCTGTGATGGTATCGCTGGTCTGCCGGGCGGTGAGGTGGCCGCTGAACTGGCCCGCAACAGTATTATCTCCCGTTTTGATGGCGACAAGCACCTGAACGCGCAGCATATTCGCGACTATGTGCAAACGGCGAATCGCACCATTCTCAGCGAACAGCAGGCGGTTCAGGATTATCGTCGGATGGGCACCACGCTGGTCAGTCTGTTTATCGACAGAGATTACCGGCTGGCCTACTGGGCACATGCCGGGGACAGCCGCCTGTATCTGTTTCGCCGGGGATGGCTGTGGCATGTCACCACCGATCACAGCCTGGTTCAGCAGATGAAAGATGCAGGGCACGACACCGATAACCTCAACAGCAATTTGCTCTATCTGGCGCTGGGTATTGAAAACGGTGGGCCAGAAGCGAGCTACAGCGATGTGGTGCAGGTCGAAGACGGAGATGCATTTCTACTCTGTACAGACGGTTTCTGGCACGGCGTCAGCGAAGAACAGATGAAACAGTCGCTGCACATGGTTAACACGCCGCAAGAGTGGCTGACCTTAATGAACCAAATCATCCAAAAGAATGGCGAACAGGAGGGGAATGCTCAGGATAACTATACCGCCCTGGCGGTATGGATGGGCAACCCTCAGGACACCACTTTGCTGCATACGCTTTCTGACGCAGCACAATTTCTTCCCTGCGGAACTGATTAGACACACAAGGAACGATATGAAACTTTGGCTATCGGGTTTAGCACTTCTGGCGGTGGCGTCCACCGCGCAGGCTGAGAATTTCCGCATCGTGCAGTCTCCTGCGCAGAAGCTGGATATCTGGATTGATAACATCAAAGACAACACCCCACAGAGCTGGTGTAAGTCAGAGATTGCGCTGCGTATCGTGGCGAACGGCAACAAAGACGTTTCGGTTCTGGAGAACTTTGTCCCGCGTCTGGGCTCGCTGCTGGAACACCAGTGCAGCAAAGTCAGTAAACTGAGCTGGACGCTGAACGATCCGTCCGGGACGACGCTGGCGCAGGGGACAGCAGGCAAAGCGCAGGACTGGGCGCTGGTGGTAAAACAGCAGCAGACTGCGCCAGTGAGTACTCCGGCCAGCGGTGCGTTGCTGCCGCCGGACCAGAACGCGGAAACCCACACGGTTGCTGCCGATCGCACGCCGTGGCAGGAATTTACCCTTCAGGACGGCTGCCATCTGCGTACCTTCTGGGAAGGGGGCTCGTCTGCTCCGGCGCTCTTTATTCCGGATTCAGACACCACCCGCTGCGGAAACGGGAGCTGGCTGAGTGGACACACGGTTATCTCCCAGTCCCGTAGTGGTGGACAAAAAGAGATACCGGTGACCTACATTCACGGCTTCCCGGTCATGGGACTGAATCAAAGTGCCGACCCGGAAAACGCGCTGATCACCTCCGTCAACAAAGAGCGCATGGTTTTCAGCACCTCCAACAGCGACCAGAGCTGGATGATCCTGCCTTACGACAGCAGCCTCAACGGCTGGAAAAGCAACGGCACGGTGGCCGTGGAGATTTCACGTGAGACCGCCAGCGACGATGCAAAACTGCAGGCGCGTATCGCCGCGGTGAAAAAAATCTGGGGCGCCTGGGTTACCCCTGGCACAACGCTCAATATCGTCCTGATTGACACCCTGCGCCCTCAGCTGCGCGATCCGGCAGTCGGCGCCTGGCACGCGGCAAACTAAGGAATGGCTATGAATACGCTCTATCAACACCTGGCGGGTGAATCGCTGAGTGACGCGCTGGTGCGTCTTGAAGCTGAGATCAAAGCCCGTCCGGCCGATGCCGATCTCCGTGCCGCGTTTGTGCAGTTTTTGACCCTCAGTGGTAACTGGACGCGTGCCCTGACTCAGCTGAAAAGCTGGCTGGCACTTAAGCCCCAGGCTAAACCAACCGTTACCCTGCTGGAGCAGTCCATCCAGGGGGAGCTGCAGCGCGCGCAGGTGATGGCGGGGCAGGCTCGTCCTGCCATGCCTGAAACGCAGTGGCCATGGCTTACCACGCTTGCCGCCGCGCTTAATGACGCGGGAGAGCGTGCTCAGGCGCTGCGTCTGGAAGCCCTTGAGCAGGCGCAGGCAACGGCGGGTCAAATCACGCTTGAGAATGACGAGACGCAGGCATTCGCATGGCTGATGGACGGCGATGCTCGTCTGGGGCCCGTGTGTGAAACCATCGTCAACGGCCGTTATTTCTGGCTGCCGTTTAACGCCATCGCCGAGATCCGTTTCCAGGCGCCTGCCAGCGTGACTGACCTGGTGTGGCGTCATGCGCTGGTGCGCCTGACGGACGGTACCGAACAGGTTTGCCAGATCCCGGCGCGCTATCCTTTCGCAGCGGATGCGTCTGACGCGGTTAAGCTCGCGCGCACCACCGAGTGGCTGCCGCTCGACAATGACGGCACGCTGTATGAAGGCATGGGGCAGAAAGCCTGGCTTAGCGAGCAAAGCGAAAGCCCATTGCTGTCGTTGAACCTGGTGACGTTTGCTGCGGATGGAGCCCATGAGTAATCCCGCTGGCGAAGGCGATCTGCTGCGCAGCGGCTGGCAAGCCCGCAGCAAGCAGGAAAAGGTGGGGGCGCGCGATAAAATGCAGCCCTCGCTGCTGGATCGCCTCACCGATAACGACCCGGAAAAAAAACGCGAGTCCGCCAACAGTAATCTGATTACCCACGCCGCCCTGCGCCGCAACGTCCTGCGGGATCTGCAGTGGTTGTTTAACACCATCAACCATGACGCATCCGGTGACCTGAGCGCGTTGCCGCATGTGAACCGCTCGGTGGTTAATTTTGGCGTCGCGCCGCTGGCCGGGAAAAGAATGTCAGACATTGAATGGCACGACATTCAGCGCAAGCTTACCGAGGCCATCATTAACTTTGAACCGCGTATTTTGCCGCAGGGACTGCAGGTCCGCTGCGTGTCAGACACCTCGTCACTGGATCTGCACAACGTGTTGTCCATTGAGATAAAAGGGCGTCTGTGGTGTGTGCCGTACCCGCTGGAGTTTCTGTTTCGCACCGATGTCGATCTGGAAAACGGCCATTTTGAACTGAAAGATGCGGGGTGATCATGGAAAGTAAACTGCTCGAATATTACAACCGTGAACTGGCCTATTTGCGTGAAATGGGCGCTGAATTTGCCGAGCGCTATCCCAAAGTCGCGGGTCGACTGGGCATGCGCGGCATCGAAGTGGCGGACCCGTATACAGAACGCCTGATGGAGGGGTTCGCGTTCCTGACCTCCCGCGTGCAAATGAAAATGGATGCGGAGTTCCCGCGCTTCTCCCAGCGTTTGCTGGAAATGATTGCGCCAAACTATCTCGCGCCAACCCCCTCAATGGCGATTGCTGAAATCCAGCCCGACAGCACGCGTGGCGATCTGAGCAACGGTTTTAAGGTGCCGCTCGGCACCATGATGGACAGCCTGGCGCTGAAAAAGACCGGGGTCACCTGCAGCTACACCACGGCGCATGAAGTTAATCTGCTGCCGCTGAAAATCGATAAGGTCGAGCTGGGCGGTGTGCCTGCCGATCTGCCGCTGGCGCAGCTGGGCCTGAGCCAGCGGGGGATCAACAGCGCGTTACGGATCCGCATTGCCTGCGATGGCCCGCAGCATCTTGGGCATCTGGATTTTGACCGTCTGGAGTTTTTCCTTAGCGGCCCGGATATTGAAGCGCTCAAGCTGCTTGAGCTGGTCATGGAGCACCACGCCGGGATTGTCTGCCAGACCGTCAGCAAGCACCCGCAGCGACAGCTGCTCTCTGCGGATGCCTTGCGACAGGAAGGGTTTGAGCCGGACCAGGCGCTGCTTCCGGACGACCTGCGCAACTTTGACGGCTATCGTCTGCTGCAGGAATACTTTGCGTTTCCGGCACGGTTCCGCTTTATCAGCCTCAGCGGTCTGGGCAAGCTTATCCAGCTCTGTGAAAATGAAAAAGCGTTCGATATTTTCATCCTGCTGGATAAAAGCGATGAGCAGCTGGAGCGGGTGGTTGATGCCAGCCATCTTGCGATGCATTGCACGCCGGTGATCAACCTTTTCCCGAAAGTGGCGGCGCGGCAGAAGCTGAGCGAGAGCCAGCATGAATATCATCTGGTGGTGGATAACATCCGTCCCCTGGATTATGAAATTTATGCGGTAAACAAAATCTTCGGCAGTGCCGACGGCCAGCGTGATGACCAGACATTCCGACCTTTCTGGAGCACCTGGAGCGGTGATGCGGGCAACTACGGCGCCTATTTTTCCCTGCGCCGTGAGCAGCGAGTGCTCTCTGAACATGCCCTGCGCTACGGCACCCGAACCGGTTATATCGGCTCCGAAGTCTTTGTTTCGCTGGTGGATGAACAGCATGCACCCTGGCAGGAAAATCTGCGCTATATCTCCGCGGAAGTATTGTGCACCAGCCGCGACCTGCCGCTGATGCTTCAGCAGGAGCTCGGACAGTTCATCATGGCCGATTCCATGCCGGTGAAATCCCTGACCCTGCGAAAAGGCCCAACGCCGCCGCGTCCGGCTCTGGCCGAAGGGTTTAGCACCTGGCGATTGATCAGCCAGCTGCAGATGAACTATCTCAGCCTGATGGACAGCGAAAACGAAGAGGGCGCCGCCGCCCTGCGTCAGCTGTTGGGGCTGTATGCTAACCTGGCGGAGACGCCGGTTGCACGTCAGGTTGAGGGCGTTCGCCACTGCGTGCTGGAGCCGGTTCACCGTCGCGTCCCGGAGCCGGGTCCGGTGGTCTTTGCGCGCGGGATCGGCATTACTCTGACGGTGGATGAGCGTGCGTTTTCCGGCGCCAGCCCCTGGCTTTTCGGCAGCGTGCTGGAACGCCTGTTTGCCCGTCTGGTGTCCATCAACAGCTTTACTGAATTCACGCTGAAGAGTCAGCAGCGCGGTGAGATTGGCTATTGGGCACCGCGCATGGGGAAAAGGGCACTACTATGAGCGAAGTCGCCTCCGCGCCGCTGCGTGTCCATCGCCTGACGCCGTTGCCGGACGCTTTCTGGCGCGGCGTTCGCGAGACGCCGTGGCGCTACGATCTGTTCCAGCTATTAAGACGCATTGATGCCCAGGGCGGTGAACGTTATCCGCTGGGGCGCGCGCCGCTGCCGAAATTTGAGCCGTTACGTATCGGTCAGCAGCCATCGATGAGCTTTGCGCCGTCGACCCTCGCGCAGGTGCGCCAGCGTGAAGAGAACGGGCTGCACGAGGTGTCTATCCTCAGCTTCGGTCTGTTTGGTCCAAATGGCCCGCTGCCTGTCCATATGACAGAGTACGCCCGGGAGCGTATTCATCATCATCAGGACACCAGCCTGAGCGCGTTTGCCGATCTGTTCCATCATCGCCTGACGCTGTTGTTTTACCGTGCCTGGGCTGATGCGCAGCCCGCCGTCTCTCTTGACCGCGCGGACAACAAACGCTTTGAGGGGTACCTGGCATCCTTGATCGGGATGGGCCAGCCGGGGCAGATGACCAAAGGCAGCCTGAGCGCACATGCCCGTTTTACTCACGCCGGACACCTGACTCGTCACGCACGGGATCCGGAAGGGCTGGAGAAGATCCTGCGCAACTATTTTAACGCCCCGGTAAAACTGGTCACGAACGTGGCGCAGTGGATGCCGCTTTCGCCGCGTGAACAGGCGCAGTTGGGTGAAGGGCGTCGTCTGCCGCGGATGGGAGAATCCGCTTTTCTCGGCGTTGCGGTGCGCGACGTGCAGCACAAGTTTCGTATCGAAATCGGCCCACTGAGCGCGGAAGAATACAACCGCTTCCTGCCAGGCGAAGCGTGGGTCACTGAACTGCGCGACTGGGTACGCCAGTACGCAGGGGTGGAATTTGAATGGGAAACTCGGGTTATTCTGCGCGCCGACGCGGTGCAGGGTGCCTCGCTCGGTAGCGCCGGGCGGTTAGGTTACAACACCTGGCTGGGCCTTCAGCCTCAGCCTGTCCCACGTGGCGATCTGGTGTATCGCGCAGAGCGATAATTTTTCTAACGCATTGTTATCAACGGAACCGAACATGTCAGAAATCAGCCGTGCCGTGCTTTTCGGCAAACTGGATACGCTGTTATTTACCTCACTGGAAAGCGCCACCGCGTTCTGCAAGCTGCGCGGCAACCCCTATGTTGAGCTGGTGCACTGGCTGCATCAGCTGATGCAGCAGCAGGATGGCGATCTGCAACAGGTGATACGTCATTTTGCTCTCGATGAACAGCAGCTGACGCGCGATATCGTGGCCGCACTGGATGCGCTGCCACGTGGCGCGAGTTCTGTTTCCGATCTGTCAGAACATATCGACAGCGCCGTGGAGCGCGCGTGGGTGTTTGGCTCGCTGAAGTATGGCGTCAGCCGTATTCGCGGCGGGCATTTGCTGATTGGCATCCTGAAAACCTGGAATCTGGCTAACGTGCTGAAAAGCATCTCGGCGCAGTTCAGCCGCCTTAACGTCGACGTGCTGATCGAGCAGTTTGATGCGATTTGCGCTCAGAGCAAAGAGACGCTGCAGGCGGCCGCTGCCGCGGATACGCCAGCCGGTACGGTGCCTGCCGCACAGGGGACGTTGGCCCAGTATGGTCAGGACCTGACTGCGCGCGCCCGTGAAGGGAAGATTGACCCGGTTGTCGGGCGCGATGAAGAGATCCGCCAGATGGTCGATATTCTGATGCGCCGTCGCCAGAATAACCCGCTGCTGACCGGGGAAGCTGGCGTTGGAAAAACGGCGGTGGTGGAAGGGCTGGCGCTGCGTATCGCCGAAGGCGACGTGCCGGCACCGCTGCAGAATATTCAGCTTTGGCTGCTGGATATCGGCATGCTGCAGGCCGGCGCAGGCATGAAAGGCGAGTTCGAGGCGCGTCTGCAAGCCCTGATTAATGAAGTGCAGTCCAGCGCTACGCCAGTCATTCTGTTTATCGATGAGATCCACACCCTGATTGGCGCAGGCGGCCAGCAGGGTACCGGTGATGCCGCTAACCTGTTAAAGCCGGCTCTGGCGCGCGGGCAACTGCGCACCATCGGTGCCACCACCTGGGCGGAATACAAAAAATACATTGAGAAAGATCCGGCGCTGACCCGTCGTTTTCAGACGGTACAGGTTCACGAGCCGGACGAAGCCAAAGCGATTCTGATGCTGCGCAGCACCGTGTCACCGCTGGAGACGCATCACCAGGTACTGCTTCTCGACGAAGCGGTCAGCGCGGCGGTCAAGCTTTCACATCGTTATATTCCGGCGCGTCAGTTGCCGGATAAAGCCGTTGCGCTGCTTGATACTGCCTGTGCCCGCGTGGCGGTCAGCCAGAGCGCGCCACCGGCACAGCTGGAAGATTGCCTGCGCCATCTCGCGGCCCTGGATGTGGAGATCGAGATTGCCGGACGCGAAGCGCGCGTGGGTGCCGGCGATCCGGAGCGCGTCGCAGCCTTGACCGCCGAGCGCGATACATACGAAACAAAGCGCGAAGCCCTGACCCAGCGCTGGGAAGAGGAACGTGCTCTTGTGACTGAAATCATCCGCCTGCGTGCCGCGCTGTTTGCCGCGGGTGATGACGAGACCGGCGAACTGCGCAGCGCGCTTAACGCGCAGCAGCAGGCGCTCAACGCTTTACAGGGCGACGAGCCACTGCTGTTTGCGGCGGTGGATGAAAATGTGGTGGCGGCGGTGGTCTCTGACTGGACCGGTATCCCGCTGGGCCGGATGGTAAAAAACGAAATTGATGCGGTGCTCAACCTGGCTGATACCCTCAACCAGCGCGTCATCGGCCAGCGTCACGGCCTGGATCTGATTGCTCGCCGCGTGAAAACCTCGCGGGCGAAACTCGACGATCCGAACAAACCTGTTGGCGTATTTATGCTCTGTGGCCCGTCCGGCGTGGGGAAAACGGAAACCGCACTGGCATTGGCGGAGTCGCTTTATGGTGGTGAGCAGAACGTTATCACCATCAACATGAGTGAATTCCAGGAAGCCCACACCGTTTCCACCTTAAAAGGTGCGCCTCCGGGATACGTGGGTTATGGTGAAGGCGGGGTATTAACCGAGGCCGTTCGCCGTCGCCCGTACAGCGTGGTCTTGCTGGACGAAATTGAAAAAGCGCACCCGGATGTACATGAAATCTTCTTCCAGGTCTTCGATAAAGGCTGGATGGAAGATGGCGAGGGCCGCCATATTGATTTCCGTAACACCATCATTATTCTGACGTCCAACGTCGGCACCGATCTGATCAGCGCCATGTGTGCCGATCCGGAACTGATGCCTGAGCCTGAGGCGTTAAGCGGCGCGTTGCGTCAGCCGCTGCTGGAGGTCTTCCCGCCGGCGCTGCTGGGCCGTCTGCTGGTGGTGCCGTATTATCCACTGAGCGACGAGATGCTGGGGCAGATTGTCCGCCTGCAGCTCAAACGCATTCAGCGTCGTCTGCAAGAGAATCACAATATTATTTCCGAGTTTGATGACAGCGTGGTGGAACAAATTGTTCAGCGCTGTACCGAGGTGGAGTCTGGCGGCCGCATGGTGGACGCTATTCTGACAAACACCTTGCTGCCTCAGATGAGCCAGATATTACTTACCGCCAGCCGCAGCGATGAGCAGTACCGACGTCTGCACGTCACCTGTGAGCAGGGCGAGTTTCACTGTCAGTTTGCCGCGTAATAATCATCAAGAGAACTGTAAAAGATGACGGATAATGATAACAATCGGACTGTCCCAAACGCGCTCCCGGTCGGGTATCGCTTCAACGAGTTTGAAATTAAAGAGGTGATCGGCGGCGGCGGGTTCGGCATCGTCTATCGCGCGTGGGATCATCAGCTCGAACGCACTATCGCTATCAAAGAATTCATGCCTGCCTCGCTCGCCGTGCGCGGCGACGATATGACGCTGGTACTGCGCAGCGAACGTTTTGGCAAAGCGTTTTCCGCCGGCCTGAACAGCTTCATTCAGGAAGCCCGCCTGCTGGCGCGCTTCAACCACCCAAACCTGCTTCACGTGCTGCGTTTCTGGGTGCAAAACGATACGGCCTATATGGGAACGCTGTTCTATAGCGGTACCACGCTCTCCCGCCTGCGCGAACAAAAACCGGAGCTGATTAACGAAGCCTGGATCCGTCGTATGCTGCCCATGCTGTTCGGTGCCATTAAGACAATTCATGACGAAGGCTATCTGCACCGCGACATCTCTCTGGATAACATCCAGATTCAGGATAACGGGCTGCCGGTTCTGCTCGATTTCGGCTCAGCGCGCCGCACCATTGGTAATCTCTCCGACGAGACGGAAACCATGCTGCGCCCGGGCTTTGCGCCGATCGAGCAGTACACGGACGACAACGAAAGCGAGCAGGGCCCGTGGACGGATATTTATGCCCTCGGCGCCGTGCTGCGTACCCTGATTGTCGGCTCACCGCCGCCGGTCAGCGTGGTGCGCTCAATTCAGGACACCTGCAAACCGCTAGTGGAATTGCAGCCACAGGGCTATTCCCTCTCGCTGCTGCAGGCCATCGACCGGGCGCTGGCGTTGCACATGGAAGACCGACCGCAGTCCATCGATGAATTCGCGGCGCTGATTGAGATGCCGGTAGCGGGTATCGACGATGTACTGAGCGCGAAAAAACCGGGCACGATGCTGGTACCGGTAGAGGAAGAGGCACCGGCTTCTGCACTGGACTGGCACCGGTACAAAATCCCGGCAATGGTTGCTGCGGGCGTGCTGGTTGGCGTCGTCGCCGGAGCGATGCTGTTTAGCGGTGGCGACCATGATGCGCCAGAGCAGGCGGCGCAGGCCCCCGCTGAGACGCGCCCCGTTGAAACCGCATCGAACGCGCCGGAAGTGAAACCGGAAACGGCGAAAGCCAGTGAACAGACTGCACCGACTGCGACAGCGCAACCGGCCACCCCGCCGGTGGATGCCAGCCCGGTTGCACTGGTCTATATCCGTATTCTTGACGGTGAGACCCTGAAAGTGAACGGTGAGCCAAAAACACTGCGTCCGGCGAATAACGGTTATGCATCGCTCAAGCTACCTGCGGGCGAGGCCAGAATTGAACTGCAGGGCAACGGGAAAACGCGTACCCAGACGCTGGATATCGCGAAGCCTGGCACCTGGCTGGTGAATCCGTAAGTAAGGTAAGCAGGGACTGGTAACAGGACGGAGCGAATGTATAACCTCAAGTTTGTCTATCTTTTCAGCGAGAATGTCTCGCCAGCGCTTTTCGCGAAAATTATCCGCCCGTCCGTAGCCGGGCAGTGGATAATGTCAGTTCCCGACAATTCGCTGCGCTCGCTGTTTACGCGTTACGATTTGCTGCATTCCATCACCGGGGCGAATCCCTATCAGTCAGGACGCGATACCCGTAAGCTGATCGTGCAGGATCTCGATATCGGCAGGATCGTTGCCATCGACGAGAGTTTCCGTAACTGGTCATCGGTAACGGAGATATTTTATATCAATGCCGATGGCCGACTGCAGGCGGCCTCGCTTACCGGTCTGGGCTGGTATCCGGTAAGCACAATCGTCGATCGCTACGAAACCATGGTGCGAACCTACGGTGCCCGTCCTGCGCCGACGGTACTGCCGAAGCAGGTGGTGAAATCCAAAGCGGCACAGGTGCCGGATGAGGCCACGCCGGGCAAAGACGGTAAAACCTATGCTTCGCAGCTACAGCAGATGACCAAGGCGGAACGCTGGCAGGCGCGTAAGGATCTGATCGCGAAGGGTAGTAATAGCCTTTACCCGGATGCGCAGATCGCCGCTAAACGACTGGCGGCGAATAATATTGCGGTGGAGAAAGCGAAGCTTGCTGAGAATGTTTATAAGACAGTGAATCCGCTGGAGACAACGCCGGGAGTGCCAGAGGGCTGGAAGGATATAAGCAACGATGCATCGGCGCTGGATAAATTCGGTCTTAAAAGCAATGAGCTTTTCGATAAGGCAGAGTCGCCTGATTTTCTTTCTCGCGTGTATCAGCCTGACCCGGACGTTTTCGGTAATGATATGAACCCTACACTGGTATTTAGGGGGTCGAGAGTACCAGAATTTCCGTCGCTCCAGGAACATATCGATTCGCTGAAAAACAGTAAAGAACTGGCATCGGTCAAAAATAGCGCTGACTGGTTGAATAATTTTAAACAAGGAATGGGTTTTGAAGCACCTTATTACCGAAGTGCAGTAATCATCGGTGAAAAACTCGCTATGACAAAACAGCCCATTGATATCGCAGGACATTCATTAGGCGGTGGTTTAGCCTCGGCAACTTCTATGGCAAGTGGAAAAGCGGGTTGGACATTTAATGCCTCTGGGCTTAATAGCGGGACTGTCGAAAAATATGGCGGGCGTTTGCTGGGTAGCACTGAAAACATTCAGGCCTACCGCATCAAAGGTGAACTGCTAACTAAAGTTCAGGAAGTAGATCTTGTGGAGGACTTTAAAACAATGAATGGGCACATTCCATCGTTGATTGCTAAAGAAGAATTGTCAGCGCTTGCCCCTAATGCTGCAGGTATTCCACACGATTTATCCGGTGGAACAGGCGGAGCTTTTGATCGCCACGGCATAGGAGAAGCCATAAATTGTATCGAACAGCAAAAAGACGAAGACATCGCAGTAATCAGGAGTCGTTTGTGAAAAAATTATATACAATTTTTTTGGCGCTTTTATGTTTATTTATGATTCAAGGGTGTAAGCAAAATATGGATTTAAATCCTCAAGATTATTTCAGCGGCCAGCAATTGAGTCTGGCTGAAGCTATTCAGCGCGGGGATATAGATGAAGTAAAAAAACTTGCGTCACAGACTGAACTGAACAAGCCCGGTAAGCAAGATATGACACTTCTGTTCTGGGCCCTGGGGAATAGTATAAATGAGAATAAAACGCCTAAACATTTAAAAATTATTACTTTGCTTGTAAAGTCGGGAGCTGATCCCTTACAGCCAAGACCACAGGGAAAAAACAGTCCTGCAGAGTTTGTATTAAATGCAGATAGCGCAGACTGGATCAATGCGCTGCTTGATGGAGGGCTTTCCCCAAATGCTAAAGACAAAACGTTTCATGAACCTATAATTTTTGAAACCATTAAAGCAAAAAATACTGACACGCTCGATGCTATGCTCAAACGAGGGGCCGACATTAATATCACCGATTCGCTAAATAGTTCACTGTTGTTTGAAGCGTTGAATTATCACGCTTATGACCACGTCATTATGCTTTTAAAACGGGGTGCTGATCCTGAAATAAGAGCCAAAAATGGCTGGGCGATGGGTAATCAACTTCAACGTTATCTGAACAGAACAGAAGAAGGCAGTGAAGAATATAAAAAACTAACTGAAATCAAAGAGACGCTTATTCAACATGGTGGTAAATGGCCGCCAGCACCAGTCAAATAAAGGTTAGGGCGAGCATGACCGCGAAAAATAAAATCTTCTATTTCTGGGGTGTTATGGATGTCATCGGGATTGTGTTTTATTCGATTGGTCCATACCATTTACTTGAGTCATGGTGGGTTTCCACCGGAGGAAATCCGGGTGTAATTATTTTTATGCTGATAGCAGGTGGCGTAAACGGAATAGTGACAGGTGCTTTTTATCTTGTTTATCTCCTCATGCCAGTTTCCTTGCTTTTTTCTGCCTGGTTTTTTTTCACAAAACATCGATATGCGGTCGGTTTTGCTCTTATACAAGAAGTGCTGCGCGTTATCATCTTCAGTTGCTCAGTGACACTTTTCCCTATGGCGATCGTTGGTTTAGGATTGAGCGTTATTTCCATTAATATTGCTTTATTTATATTATCGGAAATAATAAAGATAGGCTCTCTCATATATATAATCAAAACAGTTCGCGCTAAATAACCAATCTGACACTGCATAGTATTGCCATGACACATTTAGTGCCGTGAGTCTTTGCATTGCATAAGCCATACGGAATAAAGATTATGCTCAACCGAATTACCGTTCAGCTCCCGGTGGAGGGGCTTCTGTTCTGGAAACTCACAGGTCGCGAGGCGATGTCCGAGTCGTTCGCCCTGACGCTGACCTTGCTTGGCACGGATGCGCGCATTGACCGCAGCAAACTGCTGGGTCAGCCGGTCACGGTGACCATCCCGACGCAGAGCCTGCTGACGCCCCGCTATATCAATGGAAAAATCACCCGCGTGGCGGTGAGTGCCGTCGAGCTGACGGGCACCCGCTATGCGGTGTATCAGCTGACGGTGGAGCCGGACCTGTGGCCGATGAAGCGCGACCGTAACCTGCGTATCTTCCAGGGTCAGACGGTGCCGCAGATTGTGAAAACCCTGCTGGCTGAACATCAGGTTAACGTGGAAGATAAGCTCACCGGCAGCTACCGGGTGTGGGACTACTGCGTGCAGTATCAGGAGTCGAGCCTGGACTTCATCAGCCGTCTGATGGAGCTGGAGGGGATTGCGTATCACTTCAGCCACGAGGCGGACAAGCACACCCTGGTGCTCACCGACGCCGCGACGCAGCATCAGCCGTTCAGCGGCTACGAAGTCATTCCTTACCACCAGACGCCGTCCGGCGGCAGTACGGATGAAGAAGGTATCAGCCAGTGGGCGCTGGAGGACAGCGTCACCCCGGGGATTTACAGCCTCGATGATTACGACTTCCGCAAGCCGAACGCGTGGCTGTTCCAGGCGCAGCAGAACCCGGCGTCACCGAAACCGGGCAGTATCGACGTGTACGACTGGCCGGGACGGTTTGTTGAGACCGGGCATGCGGAGTTCTACGCCCGTATCCGTCAGGAGCGCTGGCAGGTGGAGCACCAGCAGATTCAGGCGACGGCCACGGCCGCGGGTATTGCACCGGGGCACACCTTCACCCTGACTAACGCCCCGTTCTTCAGTGATAACGGTGACTATCTGGTCACGGCGGCGGGTTACCATTTCGAGGAGAACCGCTACGCGAGCGGCGAGGGGGAAACCCTTCACCGCACTGATTTCGCGGTCATCCCGGCGTCGGTGTCATACCGTCCGGCGCAGAGCACGGCGTGGCCGCGTACTTACGGGCCACAGACCGCAAAAGTCGTGGGTCCAAACGGCGAAAGTATCTGGACGGACAAATATGGCCGCGTGAAGGTGAAATTCCACTGGGACCGTCTGGCGAAGGGGGATGACACCAGCTCCTGTTGGGTGCGCGTGTCGAGCGCCTGGGCGGGGCAGGGGTACGGCGGGGTGCAAATTCCGCGGGTCGGCGATGAGGTGGTGGTGGACTTTATCAACGGTGACCCGGACCGTCCGATTATTACTGGTCGCGTGTACAACGAGGCGAGCATGCCGCCGTGGGCGCTGCCGGCGGCGGCGACGCAGATGGGCTTTATGAGCCGCACGAAGGATGGCTCCGTGGATAATGCCAATGCCCTGCGCTTTGAGGACAAGGCGGGCGCAGAGCAGGTGTGGATCCAGGCCGAGCGCAATCTGGATATTAACGTCAAAAACGACGAAACACATTCTACTGAAAAAAATCGAACCCAGTTTGTTGGTGAAGATGAAACCTTACGGGTAGCGAAAAACCAGAAATCAGGGATTAAAGGCGATGTGGTATGCCTGACGGGGAACAGTCGAAACGATAAGGTCGTTAATAATTTTATACTTTCCGCAGGTAATACGCTGAGACTGGAATGTGGTGAAAGCGCCATCGAGCTATCAAAAGACGGTAGCGTTCATATCATTGGTAATAACTTTAACTTTACTGCAAAACAGAACGCACAAATTAATACGCTTTCCGGCGAATTGCACTTGAACCCTGATGACGGACGAAATGTCATCGATCCGCCTGGTGCATCCCTTCAGGGTGAAATCCAACAGGAAGTGGATAGTTTTTTTGTTATTAATGGCAACAAGTAAGAGTAACCCGAATGGCTGATTATATTCTTCAGGAAGCAACACTCGCCTTACCCGATGTATTTAAAGACAGAACCATGAATTTATTCACCATGAGTGATAACGGAGCTAGCGAGTTTACTTTTGTTGTTTCTCGTGCGACGGCAAAAAACGAAGATAAAGTCCATGATGCGGCCACCCGACTGGCGCGTGAACTGGAAATTACGGTGCCCGACTTTCGTCTTGAATCCTCTCAGATGACTTCTATTGATGGTCATCCGGCGGTAGAGCTTTTTTATCAGTTTAAAAATGATAACTCGGTCATTTTTCAGAAGCAGACGGTGATTTTACTCGCTGACCATCCTGGCGGGCAAAAGATGGTGTGTTACATCGGTACATGCCCGGGCGAATTTAGCGATTATTATCATAATCAATACCAGGAAATTATCCGTAGTATTAAGTTTCACAAACCTGCTCAAACGGATCCCAAAGAAATGCTCGCTGCCGACAGCCAGGGGCCTTTTTTTGCGCTTGATAGTGAGAGTAAAATTCTCCGTGTCTTTGAAAACATTCAGGAACTTTATGGACATCTTTCGCTTCAGCGGGCGAAAGAGGGTCAATATTTACTTTATGAAAAAAAAGGTAAACCACTCAGTATTGCACCCGTTCCGGACAGCCAACCCCTTCGTTATGCGCTCTGGACGACTTCCTCAGACAAATCACATCACTTGCTTCCACAACTTTCCGTATGCCGCCAGGTCTCTGGTTCTGACCAACTTAATACACCCGATCGGATACGTGGGTATCTGATGGCACAGCGAGCCGAATAGTTATGTCAGAATGTCTGGCCGCACGCGTAGATGATGAGATTGCTCATACAGCCTCAAAAGGCTGGATGATCGCAGGATTGGTGGGTGGGGCAATTCTGGGCGCTGCTGCCGTTGTCGTCACCGGAGGGACCGCGCTGGTTGCTGTTTCTGCCGTTGCGGCTGGGGCATGTGCTGCGGGTGGGCTGGGTGAACTCCTCGGCAGTATGTCATGGGCACCGCGTCACACGACAGGTACGCTGAAAGAAGGTTCACCCAATGTTTTTATCAACAGCCGAAAGGCGATCCGCGCACATCTATCAGCCGGAGAGTGTGATGAGCACAGCGGCAGCCTGCAACGGGTCGCGGAAGGTTCGATAAAAGTTTACATCAACAACTTCCCCGCCTCTCGCACAGGCGATAAATTGACATGCAGTGCTGAGATTAGTCAGGGATCGCGTAATGTTATTATCGGCGGAAGCAAGGTCCAGACCGATGAAATAAGTCCTGAAATCCCGGAATGGGTGAACTGGACGATGCTCGCCGTTGGTGCCGGAGCTATGGCGGTGCTCGCCAGTCCTGCTATCGCACTTCTGAGTACCCTCGGGGCGATGGGGGGTGGAACGGTTGGTAGCTACGCAGGTGGGATGCTGTTTGGCGAAGGTAGCGACGGTCAGAAATGGGGGATGCTGATCGGCTCGGTTATCGGCGGCGGGGCTGGCATGAAAGGCGGGGCGCGGTTTGATGCGTGGCGAGCTGGTAAATCAATGCCGCGCGTTAGTGCGGAACCCATTACAGCCCCAGCTTCGCCGAGGATGAGCTTAAGCGAAGCCGTAGGGAAACAACGAGCTGAAAAATGGATTACTCGTGGCAGAGAATTGGCAGATAATCGTGATCCTGCTTTGTCTGCTTTACTCAGTGATGAGCAAGTAGGCGCATTGTATGGTTATACTACCGATCCTGGCTACCAAATGGTAAACCCAGCATTACGAGGTATGAAACCAATGACTAAAGAAATGGAAGCATTTACTCAACATATAAATGATGGCCTGGACCAGCTTCCTGCTTTTAGTGGAGAGACATACCGCGGGATGAACAGCTTACCTTCACACATCTTGGATGGATATACTCCGGGCAAAACAGTTATCGATCCAGCCTTTGTTAGTACTGATGTTAATCAAGGCTTCAGCGGTCCTATCCAAATGCGTATTGAAGGTTTTTCCGGCCGGAAAATTGACTTCCTTTCAGAATTCAATGCAACAGAGACTGAAGTGCTATTTAAGCCTAATACATCGTTTGAGGTTATCAGCAGGTCAGATGAACTTGGGATAACAAATATAGAATTAAGGGAAATACCATGATCGACCTTCATACTGAAGACTCTGTAATCAATCATTATGCCGATCGCTATCGTACATACATGCCAATTAATGTCCGTAAGGCAATAAAAAATGACGGTATTGATGGTTTGAGTTCTTCACAAGCCTGGGATGAAACATTACCTTTAATTACGACTGAAGATATTTCACGTGATAAAGCACTTGGGGCGCTGGTCGGTTTGGCTGTTGGGGACGCAGTCGGCACTACTCTTGAGTTTAAGAAAAGAGACAGTGAACATGTAGCGGATATGATTGGTGGCGGACCTTTTCATTTAAAACCCGGTGAATGGACGGATGATACGTCCATGGCATTATGTCTGGCGGAAACTTATCTTTCAGAAAACAGAATGCATACCGATATACTTAGAAAATATCTCGTTAAATGGTATCTTAACGGTGATAATAGCAGTAATGGTCGGTGTTTCGATATTGGCAATACGACGCGATTTGCGCTTGAACAGTATTTGCGTATCGGGCCTTCCTGGTATGGTAATACCGAGAAACACACTGCTGGTAATGCTGGGGTTATTCGTCAAGCTCCGGTGTCTATCTTTCGTCGAAAATCGCTGCGCGCGATTTACTTCGAATCCCAGGCTCAGAGTCGCGCAACTCATGGCGCGGTAGAGTCAATTAATGCATGCCAATTTCTCGGATTGGTATTGCACTATTTAATTAACGGTTATAAAAAAGAAGAAGCTTTTTCCCCTCATGTTTTCCCACTATGCGCGCGTGTAATGATCATAAATGCGGGTGAGTATAAGCAAAAAACTCGCGATCAGATTCGTTCAAGTGGTTATGTAATAGATACGCTTGAGGCCGCGATGTGGTCCGTATGGAATACGGATAATTTCAGAGATGCTATTCTGTTGGCCGCCAATCTTGCCGATGATGCTGACAGCGTTGCGGCGACGGCAGGACAAATAGCGGGAGCATTATATGGTTATTCTGGTATTCCGTCGGAGTGGAAAAACAAACTTGTACAACACGCGCGTATCGCCAAAATGGCAGGTGAACTGTTTGATAGAGCTCCTGAGGATAATTTTTTATAATTGAATAATTCATATGGCACGGCTATTGTAGCGTGCCATTCAGTTGGAGAGAAAATGTTGGGTTAATGTGAAGTTACATGTGAGGAAAACAACTCACTTTGCCAGCATAGAAAATATACTGAATTATGCAAAAAAAGTAGAGTAGTTCGGTAATATTGCTTCCCGTGCCTGGTATTTGGCTAGTTAAAAATATCCCTACCAGCCAAAAGGTAGGGGGTACAGAATTTATTAAGATAAAAATATGTCTAAAAGTGCTCATGAATAAAGAAAATTATAACGAGCTGAATTATATCAATGATGCCATTAATATAATCAATAAACGATTGGAAACAAAACCTGATTTTTCACTGTATGTTATGGTGAAGTGCCAGTTGGATTATATTAAATCTGTTTTGGTTGGCGCTGAAAAAGATAAAAGTAAATTACATTCATTGAATCTTGGAGTACTTGCATCTAAAGAATTTGATACAACAGATGCCGAACTTGCTGAGCATTTATCTAATGCTAATTATATAGCTTCGCAGATGGGGAAAGGATTGAAGATCATTCTTCCTCATGAACAAGATGTGGAATATTTGAAAAGACAAAAAAGACATCTCAAATGATTAAGTTTTTTGTTTTAATGTATGAAGGTTGTGAATGTTTTAGCCCGGTCGGTCTTATTTTTAATGTTTGTATGGTGATGCTGGAAATATGAGTGGAGAATGAAAAGGTGAAATGGATTGGTTGTATATTTTTCATTTTTGTCACTTTGGCATATATCTGGAATGGAAAAGATTTCTTCAATAAAAAGCAATGGTTCCTGGCCGGATTGATGTTTTTTCTAGTGTTAGTGGCTACGGTCGTTATCGGATTTACGTTGAAATGGCTCGCTCAGTCAATGTCATTATTCTCCGTTGCAACGGCAAAACACTATTCGATTATCTTTTCTATGTCTTTTCTGTGCGTATGGGGACTAAAAGTTACCGTTGTGCTGCTCTGCACGATCTTTTCCGGAATTATAGGGAGGCACAAAAAATACAATGCGGAAAATTATGGAAAAATATCGTCTATGACTCACGTCGTTGCGCCTGGCTTACTTATCATTGCCAAAATTGTAGTTTCCCTGGGTAGCGTCCTTATGTTTTCAGGTTTATGGCTTAAATAAGCACGACATTGACTCAAATTATCTAAATTGAACTTCAGGAAAAGTAGTCTTGTTTTGTGGCAAGGGAAGTAACTCTTACAGCTACTCATCATCACATTAACAGCGCTCCCGCTTTGCTTATCGACGATGAGTTAACTTCTGGCATTGAGATTAGTCCATAGTGGAAGAAAGATTATGCTCAACCGAATTACCGTTCAGCTCCCGGTGGAGGGGCTTCTGTTCTGGAAACTCACAGGTCGCGAGGCGATGTCCGAGTCGTTCGCCCTGACGCTGACCTTGCTTGGCACGGATGCGCGCATTGACCGCAGCAAACTGCTGGGTCAGCCGGTCACGGTGACCATCCCGACGCAGAGCCTGCTGACGCCCCGCTATATCAATGGAAAAATCACCCGCGTGGCGGTGAGTGCCGTCGAGCTGACGGGCACCCGCTATGCGGTGTATCAGCTGACGGTGGAGCCGGACCTGTGGCCGATGAAGCGCGACCGTAACCTGCGTATCTTCCAGGGTCAGACGGTGCCGCAGATTGTGAAAACCCTGCTGGCTGAACATCAGGTTAACGTGGAAGATAAGCTCACCGGCAGCTACCGGGTGTGGGACTACTGCGTGCAGTATCAGGAGTCGAGCCTGGACTTCATCAGCCGTCTGATGGAGCTGGAGGGGATTGCGTATCACTTCAGCCACGAGGCGGACAAGCACACCCTGGTGCTCACCGACGCCGCGACGCAGCATCAGCCGTTCAGCGGCTACGAAGTCATTCCTTACCACCAGACGCCGTCCGGCGGCAGTACGGATGAAGAAGGTATCAGCCAGTGGGCGCTGGAGGACAGCGTCACCCCGGGGATTTACAGCCTCGATGATTACGACTTCCGCAAGCCGAACGCGTGGCTGTTCCAGGCGCAGCAGAACCCGGCGTCACCGAAACCGGGCAGTATCGACGTGTACGACTGGCCGGGACGGTTTGTTGAGACCGGGCATGCGGAGTTCTACGCCCGTATCCGTCAGGAGCGCTGGCAGGTGGAGCACCAGCAGATTCAGGCGACGGCCACGGCCGCGGGTATTGCACCGGGACACACCTTCACCCTGACTAACGCCCCGTTCTTCAGTGATAACGGTGACTATCTGGTCACGGCGGCGGGTTACCATTTCGAGGAGAACCGCTACGCGAGCGGCGAGGGTGAAACCCTTCACCGCACTGATTTCGCGGTCATCCCGGCGTCGGTGTCATACCGTCCGGCGCAGAGCACGGCGTGGCCGCGCACCTACGGCCCACAGACGGCAAAGGTTGTGGGACCAAACGGGGAGAGTATCTGGACGGACAAATATGGCCGCGTGAAGGTGAAATTCCACTGGGACCGTCTGGCGAAGGGGGATGACACCAGCTCCTGCTGGGTGCGCGTGTCGAGCGCCTGGGCGGGTCAGGGGTACGGCGGAGTGCAAATCCCGCGAGTCGGCGATGAGGTGGTGGTGGACTTTATCAACGGTGACCCGGACCGTCCGATTATCACCGGGCGGGTGTATAACGAAGCAAGCATGCCGCCGTGGGCGCTGCCGGCGGCGGCCACGCAGATGGGTTTTATGAGCCGCACGAAGGATGGCTCCGTGGATAATGCCAATGCCCTGCGCTTTGAGGACAAGGCGGGTGCAGAGCAGGTGTGGATCCAGGCTGAGCGCAACATGGACACCAGCATTAAGAACGATGAAACGCACAGCGTCGGTGGCGAGCGCAGCCATTATGTGAAGAAAAATGAGCTGCATCGGGTGGAAGCGAATCAGATCCAGGCGGTGAAAGGCGGAACAGAGATCCTGACGGGCAAAGGCAAGCTGGATGCGGCGGTGGAGCAATATGTCATTGCTTCCGGTACGAAGCTACGGCTGGTCTCTGGTGAAAGCGCAATTGAGCTGAACGCTAACGGCAAGATTAACCTCATCGGCAAAGAGTTTAATTTCTTCGTTGAAGGGGATGGTCATATCACCACCGGCGGTAAGCTGCACCTGAATACGTCTGGCACACAACCGGGCACCACGGCGCCGGGTTCCGGGCATAAAGGGGATATTGATGCGGCGGTGCAGGAGAAATTTACGACGCCGGAAGAGTAACCGTTTTCAGTCTGCCGCCGGGTTGTCTATGGCGGCATGTAAATCCCTTCAGCAATTTGAGACACGAGTTCAGCGATGAAATATACCCTCCAGGAAGGTTCGTTTTCCCTTTTTCCTGCTGCCTGGCAGGACAACAGTATGAATATTATTCGCGATAACGAAAGCGGATTGTCCGTCGTGGTCAGCCGCGGCGGTATCCCGGATGGCAGCGACTATGAGAAAGAGTTTCACCGCCAGTGGGAACTACTACGTCCGCAGATGGGCGAGATTGCCCAAAGCGCATTCCAGGGCGTAAAGGTCGGGCCTGACGGAAAAATTAACGCGCTGGAAGTCGAGACGACTTTTGACAGTAACGGACAGCGCATTTGGCAAAAACAGCTGGCCGTACAAACGCCGGGCAAGCCGGTGTTGATGATTTTTACCCTCTCGGCGCTCAGAGCATTCACCGCAGAGGATGAGGTGCGCTGGAGCGCACTTAAGCAGAGTCTGACGCTAAACGACAACCGGAATGTGTAAGGCATGAGCGATAATAACGCGGCCCGTCAGGGCGACGAGATCATTCACTCCAGCATTTTTGCGGATATCACCAGTATTGTGGCGGAAGGTGCGGCCTATGCCGTTATCGGCGCTGCCGTGGGCGCGGCGGCAACCGTTGCTGCTCCGCTGCTGGGGGCGGGTGCCGCCGCTGCGGGCGTGGCGGCTATTGGATCCAGCTGTCTGTTAAGTGGGATCATTGGCGGCGTACTGGCAAACGTGGCAGGTATAACTGACGATATCAGCAACGCCGCCGAAGGCTTAGGCAACGCGCTGTTCCCACCGTCGCCAGCGGGCAAAATCACCACCGGGTCTGATAACGTTCTGACGAACGCGATTCCCGCTGCACGAGCGGCCGGGACGCTGACGCCCGCCGACACACCGTCACCTGAACCACAGTCTCCGGGCAGCTTTGCCGATTACGCCGGCATGCTGCTTTCCGCCGCTGGACAGTTTGGCAGCGAGATGTGGCAGCCGAGCGTGGCTTCTGCCGCCGCGGGAACCTCGCCGCTGGAAGAAGACAAGGTGGCGTGCGAAAAGCACTCCGGGCCGCAGTATCTGGCGGAAGGCTCTAAAAGCGTCTTTATCAACGGACAGCCCGCGGTACGTGCAAAAGATCGCACCACCTGCGAAGGCACCGTTTCCGACGATGTCTCCCCGAATGTGATCATCGGCGGGGACACGCTCACGGTCCGCGATATCAAAAGCGGTAAAACGCCGGGTCTGGCGCTGGGGATGATTGCGCTCTCCCTGCTGCGCGGACGTCCGGGTAAAATCCTGAAAAATATGCCCTGTGCACTGGCGGCAGCCGGCGGTGGCATGCTGGCCGATATGGCCGTTAATGCTGTGTTTGGCTCCTCGCACCCGGTTCACGCCGCCACCGGCGTAAAGGTGCTGAATGATGACGATGAACTCGATTTCTCACTGCCGGGACGCATCCCGCTGCGCTGGCAGCGCAGCTACAACAGCCTGACCACCCGTGAAGGGCTGTTTGGTCTGGGTTGGGCGACAACCTTTGACAGCTATCTGACGCTCGAAGAGAACAACGCGACCTGGTTCGACGAAACCGGCCGTGAGCTAAGCTTTGAGCTGCCGCCCGTCGATCGCGCGTTTTACAGCATCAGCGAAGGCATCATCATCCGCCGCAATGAGAGCGGCGACGTGGCGATTGCCGACGATGACGGCGCGGTATGGCGTCTGTATAAACCGACCCGGGCGAATCCCACCATCCTGCGTCTGGCCTCCCTCAGCGACGAATACGGTAACGCGCTGCTGACGGAGTGGGATGAACACGGCAGGCTGGTCAATCTTCACGATGAGCCACGGGCGATTGATGTCACCCTGCGCTATGAAGATGAGCGTTTCCCACAGCGCGCCACCTCTGCCAGCCATTTTGACGGCAACCGTACCTGGCCGCTGATGCAGTGGGGTTACGATGCGCGTGGCCAGCTGGCGAGTGCGACGGATGCCTCTGGCGTAGTAACGCGTGAATACCGCTATAACGACCACGGCCTGATGGTCTGGCACCGCCTGCCAGGCGGGCTGGAGAGCGAATACCGCTGGCAAAAATTCGACCACTGGCGCGTGGTGGAAAACCGCACCAGCACCGGCGACGGCTGCCGCTTCACCTATGATTTAGCCGCCGGGCTGACGACCGTCGAGCACTACGATGGCCAGACGCGTAAGCACTACTGGAACGCGCAAAATCTGATTGTCCGCTACGTTGACGAGCGCGGTGAAAACTGGTGCTACGAGTGGGATGAAAACGAACTTCTGACCCGTCGCGTCGATCCCCTCGGGAACGCCGTCACCTTCGTCTACGACGAAATGGGCAACCGGGTGCAGGAAATCGACGCCGACGGCAATACCCGCACCACCACCTGGCTGGAGCACCGCGCGCTGCCGTCAGCCATCATTGAAGCCGACGGCAGTGCGACCCGTTTCTGGTACGACGAACATCACGGGCTGAAGCGTGTGGTAGACCCGATGGGGCAGACAACATTGCTGCGCCGGGACGAGTTTGGTCAGGTCGTTGAAGAAGTTGATGCCGCGGGAAACCGTCGCTACCAGGAGTACAACGAGGCCGGGCAGGTCATTCGTGCCACAGACTGTTCAGGACGAATAACCCGCTATACCTATCATCCGCTGGGCTGGTTAACGACTGAGATCGGCGCTGACGGCGAAGAGACGCGCTATCGCTACGATGCCGCAGGGCGTCCGGTGCAACTCGATCGACCGGAAGGCTGGACAGAGTCGCTCGCATGGAACGAACGCGGCCTGCCGGTGACGCATGCGGGCGCTGATGGCAAAGAAAGTGAGTTTAAATATGACGAGGCAGGACGATTAACCGCTACGCGTAATACTCAGGGTGAAGAGGTCCGCCGCCGCTGGGACAGCCGCGGGCGACTGATTGCCCTGGAAAATGAAAACGGCGAAGCGTACCAGTTCCGCTGGGGCGCGGACTCGCTGCTGCTGGAAGAGGTGGGGCTCGATGGCGTGGCCTCACAGTATCGCTATGACGCCTGCGGGCGTACGATAGCGCGCACGTTTGCCGCCGGTCATCCGGAAGCCATCACCCATGCCTTCGCCTGGAGCGCCAGTGGCCAGCTGGTTGCCCGCACCACGCCGGAAGGGCAGACCCGTTATCACTACACACCGTCAGGTTTGCTGAGTCGTATTGGACTTCATCCGGCACTTTCCGTTGACGCCTGGAGTGCAGAGGCAGAACAGGAACTTGCCTTTGAGTATGACGCCCTGGGGCGTGTCACGCGTGAAGTGGGCGAGCACGGTGAGCTGGCATGGGAGTATGATGCTCTCGGCAACCGCACTTCCGTCACGCTGCCCGATGGCCGCGAGCTGAAACAGTTCTACTACGGCAGCGGGCATCTGCTCAGCATTGCCCTCGATAAGCTGTCGGTCTCTGATTTTACCCGTGACGAACTCCACCGTGAGACCAGCCGCACCCAGGGGCTGCTGACCACCCGTAGCGAATACGATCGTCTTGGGCGACTGCATCGCCGGGACGTCTTTACCGGCAATGCCCAGCGCCCGTCGCCGCGCCGCTGGTCCCGCCGCTGGGATTACGACTACCGCAATAACCTGGTGCGGGAAGAGCGGGACGATAACCCGTTCAGCTGGTACCGCTGGCAGTACGACAGCGCCGGGCGTTTGCTTGTTCAGGACGGCACGCTGCCTGGCCAGGAGCAGTGGCGCTGGGATGCTGCCGGTAACCCGCTTGAAGGTTCTGCTGAGAAGGTCACGCACAACCGCCTGACGCAACTGAACGGCATTCGCTGGCGTTATGACATCCACGGCCGCACCGTGGAGAAGGATAACGGCCAGACCCGCTGGCACTACCGCTACGACGGTGAGCACCGTCTGACGGAAGTCATCAGCCAGCCGCGGGACCGCAACAAACCGCAGACGCAGGTCAGCTTCCGCTACGATCCACTCGGGCGACGCATCAGCAAAACGCGACGCCAGATGCTGGGCGGACAGCCAACCGGCAAGCCGGTTACCACCCGGTTTGTCTGGGAAGGGTTCCGCCTGCTGCAGGAGGTGCACGGGGATGTGCCGCTGACCTACGTCTACAGCGATCAGGACAGCTACGACCCGCTGGCGCGTATTGACGGCGTAGATGCCCCGGAGATCTTCTGGTTCCACTGTCAGCCCAACGGCACGCCGGAGCGGATGACGGATATCGAAGGGCTGGTGCGCTGGGAAGGGGTGAACAGCGCCTGGGGCAAGCTGCTGCGGGAAAGCGAGACGCAGGTATCAGGATATTCTCAGAACCTGCGCATGCAGGGGCAATACCTGGACCGTGAGACAGGGCTGCACTACAATCTCTTCCGGTATTACGACCCGGACTGCGGGCGGTTTACGCAGCAGGACCCGATAGGGCTGGCGGGGGGGATAAACTTATATAAATATACTATTAACCCTCTTACCTGGATAGATCCTCTGGGTTTAGCTGGTTGCACTTTAACAAAATCGAAGTCAAAAAATTACGAATACGTTTTGAAATTGAAACGCTCTGAATATCCTGCAACGTTTGGTCACATATCAGACGCGATCGATTTAGGGCATGCAAAGGTTGTAACAATCCAACGAGGCACTGCGAAAGCTAACAGGAAAACGAGTCTAAAAAATATCAAAACAAAGCCTGGTTATGATCGTGATGAATGGCCTATGGCGATGTTTAAAGAAGGCGGTGATGGCGCTAGCGTAAGATATATAGATCCTAGTGATAACCGTGGTGCAGGTTCAAGTATTGGTAATGTTTTATCAGAACTGCCAGATGGAACAAGAATAAAAGTCGAGGTAATATAATGAGTGATAAGAGCATGCAAACAGTAGATCTACTTATTTCGCATAGTCAAATATTGTTACGATCCCGAGACTATGACGAAAAGCTGAGTCAGTGGGGAAAAGGCAATGTTTCTCAAGGCGCTGTTCTACACAAGGATTATGTTATATTCGATCCATTACCAGAGGACGCGTTTGGAGCAAACGTCAATATCAAAATAGAGAATGCTTTCAAATTGGATGAAAATGCTCAGCGCTGTATTGTTGTACCATTTTTCATTACGGATAAACATAAGCTGCAAATCGCTTCTGCAACGGAGAAATTCGATTTAAATATAGATGTGAACGATAAAGTTTATTCACTCTTTTATGAGATTTGTGAAGGCGATGAAATTTACTATAATTTCACTCTTGTACCGGCAAAAGAAGCTGTTGCTGCTAAGTTTTTACTAGATGACCCTTGGGGAGGAATAAAAGATCATCCTCTCAAAGAGGGGGTTTTTTAAATGTAATACTAACCGGGGAATTAATCTTGGAATAAAAAAATCCACGCCAAAGCGTGGATTTTTTTCATTCAAAACAAATCAAACGTTAAACAGGAAGTTCATCACATCGCCATCTTTAACGATGTAATCTTTCCCTTCCGCACGCATCTTGCCTGCTTCTTTCGCGCCTTGCTCACCCTTGTAGGTGATGAAGTCTTCAAATGCGATAGTCTGCGCACGAATGAAGCCTTTCTCGAAGTCGGTGTGGATCTTACCGGCCGCCTGAGGTGCAGTCGCACCGACAGGGATGGTCCACGCACGCACTTCTTTCACGCCTGCGGTGAAGTAGGTCTGTAGGTTCAGCAGCTCATAGCCTGCACGGATCACGCGGTTCAGGCCCGGCTCTTCCAGACCCAGCTCGGCCATGAATTCATCACGGTCAGCGTCGTCCAGCTCTGCGATGTCGGATTCAACGGCAGCGCAAACCGCTACAACCACTGAACCTTCAGCCGCCGCGATTTCACGCACTTTGTCCAGGTATGGGTTGTTCTCGAAACCGTCTTCGTTAACGTTGGCAATGTACATAGTTGGCTTCAGAGTCAGGAAGCTCAGGTATTTGATTGCCGCCTTGTCTTCTTCCGTCAGGTTTTTCAGCGCGCGCAGCATGCCCGCGTTTTCCAGCTGTGGCAGACATTTTTCCAGCGCAGCCAGTTCTGCTTTCGCGTCTTTGTCGCCACCTTTGGCTTTCTTCTGCACGCGGTGAATAGCGCGTTCACAGGTGTCGAGGTCAGACAGTGCCAGCTCGGTGTTGATCACCTCGATGTCGTCAGCCGGGTCCACTTTGTTGTTAACGTGGATGATGTTGTCGTTCTCGAAGCAACGCACAACGTGACCAATTGCTTCCGTTTCACGGATGTTGGTCAGGAACTGGTTACCGAGGCCTTCGCCTTTGGATGCACCTTTCACCAGGCCCGCGATGTCCACGAACTCCATGGTGGTCGGCAGAATGCGCTGCGGCTTCACGATTTCCGCGAGCTGGTCCAGACGCGGATCGGGCATTGGCACAACGCCGGTGTTCGGTTCGATGGTACAGAACGGGAAGTTCGCCGCTTCAATACCTGCTTTGGTGAGCGCGTTGAACAGGGTGGATTTGCCCACGTTTGGCAGACCGACGATACCGCATTTGAATCCCATTTCTAAATCACCTTAATATCTTGATAATCAATCCGTTAACGATAACCGATTGATGAAAAGTAAATAACTACGCCTATTATACACGTTACCCGCACCACGCGCGGTAAAAAAGCCGTATCGGGCGGATTATTGCGCTTTGAAAGCGTGTAAGCGGTTTGTCGCTTTGGTTAGGCCATCCTGCAGCCAGATTTCAGTGCAGCGCACCGCTTCGTCGACCGCTTCGTCAATCAGTTTCTGCTCAGAAACCGGTGGCTTACCCAGTACGAAACCGACAACTTTGTTTTTATCGCCCGGATGGCCGATTCCCACACGCAAACGGTGGAAATTGGGGTTATTGCCCAGCTTGCTGATAATGTCTTTCAGACCATTGTGACCGCCATGACCACCGCCCAGTTTGAATTTTGCCACACCGGGGGGCAGGTCCAGCTCATCGTGGGCCACCAGAATTTCATCCGGGTTAATGCGATAAAACGTCGCCATGGCTGCAACAGCTTTGCCGCTCAGGTTCATAAAGGTGGTGGGCACCAGCAGACGAACATCTGCGCCAGCAAGATTGATACGTGAGGTATACCCGTAGAATTTTGGTTCTTCACGCAGGGGAGCACGTAACCGTTCGGCCAGCAGATCAACGTACCAGGCACCGGCATTGTGGCGGGTCGCCGCGTACTCTGCGCCTGGGTTCGCGAGGCCGACAATCAGTTTAATCGTCACGATTCAATTCCTAATGGGTTCCAGATCTGGCGCGTAGTTTACTGTCTGACGCGCCGCTTGACAAAATTCTGCTGCCCGAACCGCGAGATATGAATAATTACTTATCTGAACAATTAGAATTTCAAGCTGTTCAATGTGTTATTTGTAAACTTTTGTCTGGGAGTTATCTGTAAATGTGATCATTCACGCAACTCATAAAAGAGCCGTTGTCTATACTTTACACACAAGGATCAGGGGCTTTTCCCCTTACAACCCAAAGTTCCGGAGGTGACATATGAAACGCAAAAACGCTTCGATACTCGGTAATGTGCTGATGGGGTTGGGACTGTTTGTGATGGTCGCTGGCGTGGGTTATTCAATTTTAAACCAATTGCCGCAGCTTGACCTTCCGCAATACTTCGCGCATGGCGCGGTATTGAGTATCTTCCTTGGTGCAGTGCTATGGCTTGCCGGTGCACGCGTGAGTGGACATGAAGAAGTCTGCGATAAATACTGGTGGGTGCGCCATTACGATAAGCGCTGCCGCAGGGACCAGCACAAACACAGCTAACGTGCTACGACGAAAGAACACCGAAACGGCTCCTTATGGAGTCGTTTTTTTTTGCATGAAAGGTTGACCCTCACGTAACGTAAGGCTTCAGAGTGGTGCCACTGGCAAAGTAAAAGGAGCAGTTATGTTGATTCAGGTGGGTGAACTCGCGAAACGTGCCGGGATCACCGTGCGAACATTGCATCACTATGAGCAAACAGGGTTGTTACTGCCTTCTGCCAGAAGTGCGGCAGGTTACCGGCTGTATAATCTGGCGGATGTGCAACGTCTGCATATGATTCAGGTGCTGGCAAAAGCCGGGCTGGAACTTGCTGAAATCAGGGATTTTCTGAAACAAGAGTCGCTGTCGTTAACCGAATTACTCGATGCGCAAATCAGTTTGCTGGATAAGCAACTGCGCAGCATGCTGACGCTGCGCGAGAGACTGGTGGAATTGCGTACCGGGCTTACCAACGATGCGGCACCCAATCTGGAATCCTGGCTACAGACTCTGGAGTTAATGAATATGTACGAACGCTGGTTTAGCAAAGAGGAGTTACAGCAGTTGCCGTTTGCCGTACAGAAGGAGGCACTTGCGGATATCTGGTCAGGTCTGGTTGCTGAGGCAAATAACCTGCTGAAGCATAATATCGACGTTTCGGATCCCCGTGCCAGGGATCTGGCGACGCGCTGGATGTCACGCCTGGAGCAAGATACGGCAGGTAAGCCGGAATTTCTCACCCGGCTGAACGAGATGCACAGCGTCGAGCCGCAGATGCGTGAGCAGACAGGTATTACGGCGGAAATGACTGACTATATTACGCGGGCGTTTGCCGAATCGAAGCTTGCCATCTGGGAAAAGTATCTCTCTGCAGAAGAGATGGCCTTTACCCGCGCACACTATTTTGATCGCATGATGGAGTGGCCGCCACTGGTAGCGAAATTGCATCAGGCGCAGCGGGAAAACCTTGACCCGTCTTCCGGTGAGGCGCAGATGCTCGCTGAACACTGGCGGGTATTGTTCCAGTCATACGCGGGAACGAATCCTGAAACCCAGCAAAAGTTTCGCGTTGCCATGCAGCAGGAGCCGCATCTGATGAAAGGAACATGGATGACGCCTGCCGTGCTTGCATGGCTCCAGCAGGCGATAGCCGTGATGATGCAGAGACGTTTCTCTGCATCAGGGCATTCACAGATCCGCTAACGCGGCTTCACGGTTGGGATAAAAGGCCAGGCGGCCAGGGATCGGTTGCACGCCAGCGCGCGCCATGGTGCGCAGCGGCTGGAATTCGAGATTACTCACCCGCAGTTCACAGCCTTCCGGCAGACGCGAAACGAAGCGCTGGAAGGCATCCAGACCACCCGCATCCAGCACCGGCACGGCATCCCATTTCAGCACAACAATGCGTTTGCCCACGATACGGGTTTCCAGTTCGCTGAACAGACCTTCCGCGGCAGCAAAGAACAACGGGCCAATCACACGCAGCACCAGCACATCGTCAGGTACCTCTACGTTAACCGGGGAAAGGCGCGTCATCTGCGCAATACGGCGCATAAACAGCAGGGAGGCCAGCACGATCCCGACGCTGATGGCGATAACCATATCGAACAGCACGGTCAGCGACATACAAATCAGCATCACGATGATGTCGTCTTTCGGTGCGCGACGCAGCAGATTGACCACCTTATGTGCTTCGCTCATGTTCCACGCCACCATCAGCAGCAGGGCTGCCATGGCTGAAAGCGGCAGCCAGGAGAGCAGCGGGGCGAGGACCAGCAGGGCGAGGATCACCAGCACGGAGTGGATAACTGCCGATACCGGCGACGTCGCCCCGGCACGTACGTTTGCCGCAGAGCGGGCGATGGCCGCTGTTGCCGTAATACCGCCAAAGAACGGGGCGATGAGGTTGCCCAGACCCTGCCCAACCAGTTCGCTGTTGGCTTTATGCTTGGTGCCGGTCATGCCGTCCAGCACGACGGCACAGAGCAGGGATTCAATGGCCCCCAGCATCGCCATTGAGAAGGCCGCGGGCAGAAGGGCGCGCAGGGAGTCCCAGCTTAAGGTGAAGCTGGAACCCGGCATATCCCATGGCAGTACCAGTTGCGGTAACAGTTGAGGAATACCGCTTCCCTGTGAACCGTCAGCGAGAACATAGTGAAACTGAGATCCAATGGTCGCGACGTGGCCACCAAAGAGATTAACGATGGCCATCACCGCACAGCCCAGCAGCAGGGCGGGCAGGTGGCCAGGCAGACGAATGCCTAAACGAGGCCAGATAATCAGCGTGCCCAGGGTAACAATCCCGATGGCGGCATCGCCCGGGTTGGCGGTGGGGAGCGCCATAAACAGCGCCCCGACTTTTTGCAGGTAATGTTCAGGGACGTGGGCCATCTGCAGGCCGAGGAAGTCCTTGATCTGCATTGTCCCGATGGTAATGCCAATCCCGGAGGTGAACCCCAGCGTCACGGAAAGGGGAATGTATTCAATCAGCCGGCCAAAACGGGCCAGACCAAACAGGATCAAAAAGACGCCGGACATCAGGGTGGCGACCAGCAGGCCTGCCAGGCCAAACTGCTGAGAAACGGGATAGAGGATCACCACAAATGCGGCTGTCGGGCCGGAAACGCTGAAGCGAGACCCGCCCGTTAGCGCAATCACAATCCCGGCGACGGCCGCCGTGTAAAGCCCATACTGCGGTGCTACGCCGCTGCCAATTGCCAGTGCCATGGCGAGCGGAATGGCGATAATCCCGACGGTGATACCGGCAATAAGGTCACGCATAAAACGTGAAGCGGTGTATTTCTCTTTCCAGCAAGCGTCGATGAGGGCGCGAAAGGGAAGAACATGTGAGGAGGTTACGTGTTTCACAATTATCTCTCATCCGTGTGCGCATCATCTGTCATATGAATGGCAGGTGAAGGAGGCATTGATCATACAAATAAATATCAGAGACAAAAAAACCCGCCGCAGCGGGTTTTTCGGCCGTGTTCGATTAGTGTTCGAACATTGCTGAGATAGATTCTTCGTTGCTGATACGACGAATCGCTTCGGCCAGCATCCCGGACAGGGTCAAGGTGCGCACGTTTGGCAGCGCTTTGATCTCGTCACTCAGTGGGATGGTATCGCACACCACTACTTCGTCGATAACGGAGTTGCGGAGGTTGTTTACTGCATTGCCGGAGAAGATCGGGTGAGTCGCGTAGGCGAATACGCGCTTGGCACCACGCTCTTTCAGCGCTTCTGCTGCTTTACACAGCGTACCGCCGGTATCGATCATGTCGTCAACCAGCACGCAGTCACGGCCAGCAACGTCACCGATGATGTGCATCACCTGAGAAACGTTAGCGCGTGGACGGCGTTTGTCGATGATTGCCATGTCGGTATCGTTCAGCAGCTTAGCGATAGCTCGAGCACGTACCACGCCGCCGATGTCCGGAGAAACCACGATTGGGTTATCCAGATTCAGCTGCAGCATGTCTTCCAGCAGGATTGGGCTACCGAATACGTTATCAACCGGAACGTCGAAGAAGCCCTGGATCTGTTCTGCATGCAGGTCAACGGTCAGAACACGGTCAACGCCAACGCTGGAGAGGAAATCAGCGACAACTTTGGCAGTGATTGGCACACGCGCGGAACGGACACGACGGTCCTGACGAGCATAGCCGAAGTAAGGAATAACAGCAGTGATACGGCCTGCTGAAGCGCGACGCAGGGCGTCGACCATAACAACCAGTTCCATCAGGTTGTCATTTGTTGGAGCACAGGTGGACTGGATGATGAAAATATCACCACCGCGTACATTTTCATTGATTTGTACGCTGACTTCGCCGTCGCTAAAGCGACCTACAGCGGCGTCGCCGAGGGAAGTGTACAGGCGGTTGGCAATACGTTGTGCTAGTTCCGGGGTGGCGTTACCAGCAAAAAGCTTCATATCAGGCACGAGAAGAACCTCAGGCATGCGTCCAGTGGTGGATAGCGTTCGCCGCAAACTGTGCGGGCCAGGCGAAATGCTATCCAGGCGGTGTATTAAAGAGCGCGATGCAACGTCTGGAACAGGGTGACGTTGTCACCGAAACTCAGTCTGCGCCAGAATGGCTTGCTGTAGGGGGGAGGTGTTCATCCCACGTGCTACAAAACCATGCAGCCAAACCGGCGCTTGCTCAAGCACCTGACGAGCGGCGGATTCGGTGTCAAATTCAGCAAAGACACAGGCCCCTGTGCCAGTCAGGCGCGACGGCGCGTATTCTAACAGCCAGGAAAGCACCGCATCAACCTCGCGAAAACGTTTTCTTGCGATAACCTCGCAATCGTTGCTGAATTCACAATTTAATAACGTTTCTATTGACCGCACCGGGGTATTCCGTGGCAGGTCAGGATCGTTGAAGATGACCGGGGTCGGAATGCTGACGCCCGGGTGGGCCACCAGGTACCATTTTTCCGGCGGCTCGACCGGGGAAAGTATTTCGCCCACCCCTTCAGCAAACGCCGCATGACCGCGCACAAAGACCGGGACGTCCGCCCCCAGCGTTAAGCCTAACGCTGCCAGCTCATCCTGAGATAATCCGCAGCCCCAGAGGTGATTCAGGGCAACCAACACGGTGGCGGCATTTGATGAGCCACCGCCCAGTCCACCGCCCATCGGCAGACGCTTCTCAATACGGATATCCGCGCCGCTTCCTGCCGGCAGGCGACCGGTGTCCGACGCCGCTTTCATCAGCAGACGTGCAGCGCGCACGATCAGGTTATCTTCATGCGCCACACCGTTAACCGGCGTCAGCAGGCAAACCTCGCCGTCCTGACGCGGGTCAATCGCGATCGTGTCGCCGTAATCAAGAAACTGAAACAGCGTCTGCAGGGTATGGTACCCGTCAGCACGCTGTCCGGTGATGTATAAAAACAGGTTCAGTTTTGCCGGAGAAGGCCAGTGGGTCATCATTTAACGATCCAGTTGTCCATTTTCAGCTTGATGCGCTGGCTGCCCTGGGTCAGTTCCATGTTGGATGGCAGGGAAGGCCTGGTGTTGCTGTCATAGGCGCTGTACACCACTTTCCAGGTTTTGCCGTTCTGGGTGTAGTTCACCTGGCTCAGACGGTACTGGTCGTCAAGCTGGTAGTCGGTCGCGTCACCCGGCAGGCCCAGGATCCACTGGCGCAGGCTGTTCAGCGGAATAGGCATTCCGGTCAGCTTGCCGATCATCTCTTCGGCGTCGGTGGCGGTATAGTGCTGGCCTTTGTTGTCGGTGATCTGCGCTTCACCCGGTTTGGCGATAAGCTCCAGTTCGGTGCTGCCCAGTGGGTTTAACAGCAGCAGGCGATAGTTGTCCTGCCCGGTTTGCTGCCAGAAGAAACGCGCATACACTTTTTGTTCATCAGAGAGATAAGCGAAGGCACCACGGGTCTGGTACTGGCTCAAATTGCGGACGTCCTGCTGGTGCTGACGCCACTGCGGTGAATCAGGGCTTTTGCCCGGGCCTTTAGGTTGGGTGACGGTACATGCGGTCAGAACCAGTGCCGCCAGGGGCAGCAGGCGAATCAGTCGGGTCATAATGAGGACAAATCCTTGAGATACGTTGCAGTTATAACTGTTAATGCTAGCGTCGAAGGGTGCCACCGTCTACGTTCAAATTATCTCAAAGCATTGTATAAGCTATTACTCCGAAAGGGGGCAGTCTCTTTTATTGATCTCGCGCATCCTGTATGATGCGTTCTGCTAACCTTATTAACGCTGGTACTACTCCCGCTCAACATGACCCTATTAGCACTCGGTATTAACCACAAAACAGCCCCGGTTTCGCTGCGAGAACGCGTCACGTTTTCGCCGGATACGCTTGACCTGGCGCTGGACAGCCTGCTTGCACAGCCGATGGTGCAGGGTGGCGTGGTGCTCTCGACGTGCAACCGTACTGAACTCTACCTAAGCGTTGAAGAGCAGGACAACCTGCATGAAGCGCTGATCCGCTGGTTATGTGATTACCACAACCTCAACGAAGAAGAGCTGCGTAATAGCCTCTACTGGCATCAGGATAACGATGCAGTCAGCCATCTGATGCGTGTGGCCAGCGGCCTGGACTCGCTGGTGCTCGGCGAGCCGCAAATTCTCGGTCAGGTGAAAAAGGCGTTTGCCGATTCGCAAAAAGGGCATCTGAAAGCCAGTGAACTGGAGCGTATGTTCCAGAAGTCATTCTCCGTGGCGAAGCGTGTGCGAACCGAAACCGACATTGGTGCCAGTGCGGTTTCTGTTGCTTTCGCGGCCTGTACCCTGGCCCGTCAAATCTTTGAATCCCTGTCGACCGTCACTGTGATGCTGGTCGGGGCGGGTGAAACCATCGAACTTGTGGCGCGCCATCTGCGCGAACACAAAGTTAAAAAGATGATTATCGCTAACCGTACCCGCGAACGTGCACAGGTGCTGGCGGACGAGGTGGGTGCCGAGGTGGTTGCGCTGAGCGACATCGATGAGCGCCTGAAAGAGGCAGATATCATTATCAGCTCTACCGCCAGCCCGCTGCCGATTATCGGTAAAGGGATGGTCGAGCGAGCGCTGAAATCCCGCCGTAATCAACCGATGCTGCTGGTGGATATTGCCGTCCCGCGCGATGTCGAACCGGAAGTCGGTAAACTGGCGAACGCCTACCTTTACAGCGTGGACGACCTGCAAAGCATCATTTCGCATAACCTTGCCCAGCGTAAAGCGGCGGCGGTTCAGGCGGAAACCATTGTAGAGCAGGAAACGAGTGAGTTTATGGCCTGGCTGCGCGCGCAAAGCGTCAGCGAGACTATCCGCGAGTACCGCGGTCAGGCGGAGCAGGTGCGTGATGACCTGACCGCCAAAGCGCTGGCCGCCCTTCAGCAGGGCGGCGACGCAGAAGCCATTATGCAGGATCTGGCCTGGAAACTGACCAACCGCCTGATCCATGCACCAACCAAATCTCTTCAGCAGGCTGCCCGTGACGGGGATGATGAACGCCTGACTATTCTGCGCAACAGCCTCGGGCTGGAATAGCGCCCTATACCCATTTTCTATTACAAGGTGCATTTACGCCTATGAAGCCTTCTATCGTCGCTAAACTGGAAGCTCTGCACGAGCGCCATGAAGAAGTACAGGCGCTGCTCGGCGATGCCGGGACCATTGCTGACCAGGAACGTTTTCGCGCGCTCTCGCGTGAATACGCGCAGTTGAGTGATGTATCAAAATGCTTTACCGACTGGCGACAGGTCCAGGAAGATATTGAAACCGCGCAGATGATGCTCGACGACCCTGAAATGCGCGAGATGGCGCAGGAAGAGTTGCTGGATGCAAAAGCGCGTTCTGAAGAGATGGAGCAACAGTTGCAGGTGCTTCTGCTGCCAAAAGATCCGGACGATGAGCGTAACGCCTTTGTCGAAGTCCGCGCCGGGACCGGCGGTGACGAAGCGGCACTGTTTGCCGGCGATCTGTTCCGTATGTACAGCCGCTACGCCGAAGCGCGTCGCTGGCGCGTTGAGATCATGAGCGCCAACGACGGTGAACATGGCGGCTACAAAGAGGTTATCGCTAAAATCAGCGGTGACGGCGTGTACGGTCGACTGAAGTTTGAATCCGGCGGTCATCGCGTGCAGCGCGTACCTGCCACCGAATCTCAGGGGCGAATTCACACTTCTGCCTGTACGGTTGCGGTGATGCCAGAGCTGCCTGAAGCAGAATTGCCCGACATCAACCCGGCGGACCTGCGTATCGATACCTTCCGCTCCTCCGGGGCAGGTGGTCAGCACGTTAACACCACCGATTCCGCTATCCGTATTACCCACCTGCCAACCGGCATCGTGGTGGAGTGCCAGGACGAACGTTCACAGCACAAGAACAAAGCCAAAGCCTTATCCGTGCTGGGTGCGCGTATCCACGCGGCTGAAATGGCAAAACGTCAGCAGGCGGAAGCCTCCACGCGTCGTAACCTGCTGGGCAGCGGCGATCGCAGCGACCGTAACCGTACCTATAACTTCCCGCAGGGCCGTGTTACCGACCACCGCATCAACCTGACCCTGTACCGTCTGGACGAAGTGATGGAAGGAAAGCTGGATATGCTGATTGAGCCTATCGTGCAGGAATACCAGGCCGACCAGCTGGCAGCACTGTCCGAGCAGGAATAATGGAGTTTCAGCACTGGTTACGGCAGGCCGCCAGTGAGCTTTCCGCGAGCGAAAGCCCTAAACGTGACGCCGAAATTTTGCTTGAGTTTGTGACGGGGAAAGCCCGCACTTACCTGCTGGCTTTCGGCGAGACTCAGCTGAGCGCTGAGCAGGAAGCGCAGCTCGCTACGCTGCTTGCCCGACGCAAAACCGGTGAGCCGGTGGCGCATCTGGTCGGGGAGCGTGAGTTCTGGTCACTGCCGTTGTACGTCTCCCCAGCGACCCTGATCCCCCGTCCGGACACCGAGTGTCTGGTGGAGCAGGCGCTGTCGCGTTTACCCGCACAAGCCTGCCGAATTCTCGATCTTGGAACCGGCACAGGTGCAATTGCCCTGGCGCTGGCCAGCGAGCGTCCGGACTGCGAGGTGACGGCGGTTGACGTGATGCCCGATGCGGTAGCGCTGGCGCAGCGTAACGTGGCGCGTCTGGGCTTCCCGAACGTCACCGTTCTGCAAAGCAGCTGGTTTAGCGCGCTGGATAACCGCACGTTCGGGATGATTGTCAGCAACCCTCCCTATATCGACGAGCATGACCCGCACCTGACGCAGGGGGACGTGCGTTTCGAACCGCTGACGGCGCTGGTCTCTGCCAACGAAGGGCTGGCGGATATTGTGCATATTGTGACAACGTCACGACAGCATTTGCTCCCCGGCGGCTGGCTGCTGGTGGAGCATGGCTGGACGCAAGGGGACGCGGTGCGTGACGTGTTCATCGCTGCAGGTTATCGTGCGGTGGAGACCTGCCGCGACTATGGCGGCAACGACCGTCTGACGCTGGGACAATGGGCATGAGTCTGTTTACCGTGCTGATCACGGCCCACCTGATAGCCGTTGCCCTGACCATCAGCTTTTTCATCGTCCGTTACGGGTGGCGTTACAGCAATAATCCGCTGATTGACGCCCGCTGGGTGCGTATTGCGCCGCACTGTATTGACACGGTGCTGTTTCTCTCAGGGGCCGGATTAATGTGGAAGACCGGCTATCTGCCATTTACTGATAAAGGCGCATGGCTGACTGAAAAGCTGTTTGGCGTTATCATCTACATCGTTTTGGGTTTTATCGCGCTTGGGCGTCGTCGTCCGCGCAGCCAGCAGGCCGGTTTTATCGCCTTTCTGCTGGGGCTGGTGGTGCTGTACATCATCATTAAACTCGCCACCACAAGAATACCGTTACTGGGGTAAGTCATGAGGTCCTTAGCCGATTTCGAATTTAATAAAGTGCCGCTTTGCGATGGCATGATCCTGATTTCGGAGATGATCCGCGACGATTTTACGTCGCAGTACGTCTACGAAGAGCTGGAGAATCTGGTCAGCCTGGCGCGTGAAGAGATCAATCAGGCGCGCCCGCAGGACTGGCAATTAGAGAAGCTGCTTGAGCTTTTCTACGGCGAATGGGGTTTCTGCGACACGCGTGGCGTGTATCGTCTGTCTGACGCACTATGGCTGGATCAGGTCCTAAAAAATCGTCAGGGCAGCGCGGTTGCGCTGGGTTCCATTTTGCTGTGGGTCGCGCATCGTCTGGATATTCCACTGGTGCCGGTCATTTTCCCGACGCAGATGATCCTGCGAGCGGAGTGGCTGGACGGTGAGATGTGGCTCATCAATCCGTTTAACGGCGATACGCTGGATGAGCATACGCTGGACGTCTGGTTAAAAGGCAATATCAGCCCGGTTGCCGAGCTCTTTAATGAAGATCTCGACGAGGCGGATAACGCCGAGGTGATCCGTAAACTGCTGGATACGCTGAAATCTGCGCTGATGGAAGAGCGTCAGATGGAACTGGCATTACGTGCCAGCGAAGTGCTTCTGCAGTTTAATCCGGAAGATCCGTACGAAATCCGCGATCGCGGGCTGATTTATGCCCAGCTTGATTGCGAGCATGTGGCGCTGAACGATCTGAATTATTTCGTTGAGCAATGCCCGGAAGACCCGATTAGCGAAATGATTCGTGCGCAGATCAACGCGATCTCACACAAACAAATTACACTGCATTAATCTTAATTCCGATTCACACCTGAATAAGGCGATCCTATGAAACAAAAAGTGGTTAGCATTGGTGATATCAACGTGGCAAACGACCTGCCGTTCGTGCTGTTTGGCGGTATGAACGTGCTGGAATCCCGTGATCTCGCGATGCGTATCTGCGAGCACTACGTGACCGTGACCCAGAAACTGGGTATCCCGTACGTGTTTAAGGCCTCTTTTGACAAAGCCAACCGTTCCTCCATTCATTCTTACCGTGGCCCGGGCCTGGAAGAGGGGATGAAAATTTTCCAGGAACTGAAACAGACCTTTGGCGTGAAAGTGATCACCGACGTGCACGAAGCTTCTCAGGCGCAGCCTGTTGCGGACGTTGTCGACGTTATCCAGCTGCCGGCGTTCCTGGCGCGTCAGACGGACCTGGTGGAAGCGATGGCGAAAACCGGCGCGGTCATCAACGTGAAGAAACCTCAGTTCGTGAGCCCTGGCCAGATGGGTAACATCGTCGATAAATTTATCGAAGGCGGCAACGACAAAGTGATTCTGTGTGACCGTGGCGCAAACTTCGGTTACGACAACCTGGTCGTTGATATGCTCGGCTTCAGCGTGATGAAGAACGTGTCCAACCAGTCTCCGGTCATCTTCGATGTGACCCATGCGCTGCAGTGCCGCGACCCGTTTGGTGCAGCTTCTGGCGGCCGCCGTGCGCAGGTCACCGAGCTGGCGCGCGCCGGTATGGCGACTGGCCTGGCCGGTCTGTTCATTGAAGCGCACCCGGACCCGGACAACGCGAAGTGCGACGGCCCATCCGCATTGCCGCTGGCTAAACTGGAGCCGTTCCTGAAACAGATCAAAGCGATTGACGATCTGGTGAAGAGTTTCGACGAGCTGGATACCAGCCACTAATAAAAAAACCCGCTTCGGCGGGTTTTTTTTTGGTTATTCCTCTTCCGATGGAAGGGGGGGCGGGTGTGGCCTCAGAGCCTCACCGAACAACGCTTAGGCAAATATCGTCATCAGATAGGCCACAAACAGCGCCATGTGCGCCGCGCCGTTCAGCACGTTGGTGCGCCCGGTCGAGAAGGATATCTGACACAGCAGCAGTGAAGCCACCATCACAATCATCTCTGGCGCACCCAGCGCGAACTGCAGCTCGTTACCGGTCATAAAGGCAATCAGCGTCACCACCGGCACGGTGAGTGAGATTGTCGCCAGGACCGAGCCAAAGAACAGATTCATTGCGCGTTGCACCTGATTGTTCAGCACCGCTCTCAGCGCCCCCAGACCCTCAGGCGACAGGATAAGTAGCGCCACCAGGAAACCGGTAAACGCGACCGGGGCATTCACCTCGGTTAACAGCGTCTCCAGCGGGTTGGCGTTCATTTTGGTCACGGCGATAACCGCAATCAGATGTACGATCAGCCAAACCGTATGCCACGCGCTGCTGTGAGCCGACGGCTTACCGTGATGCGGGTCGTCGCCATCATCTTCATGTTCATAGACGAACAGGCTCTGGTGCGTTTTGGTCTGAATCAGCAGGAATACACCGTACATGGCTGCGGAAATCAGCGCAACCAGCAGCGCCTGACCGGTTGAGAAATTGGCCCCCGGCAATGCCATCGGGAAGACCAGCACAATAATTGCCAGCGGGAAAAGGGCAATCAGATACTGTTTTATGCCGAACAGATTCATGTACTGGGTCGCAAATTTGCGGCCGCCCAGTAACAGTGAAAAGCCCACCAGACCACCTGTCACAATCATAATGATGGAGTAGAGGGTGTCACGCATCAGGGTCGGTGCGGCGTCACCGGTCGCCATCAGCGCGGAAATCAGACTGACTTCGAGGATAACCACCGAAAGGCTGAGAATTAGCGAGCCGTAAGGCTCACCCAGGCGATGGGCTAATACGTCCGCATGGCGAACAACGCTAAAGGCGCTGGTTAAGATACCCACCAGAGCAAGAATATTGATACCAACTACCACTGGCAGTGACTGACTGCTTCCCCAGAAGAGCAGCACAGCCAGTGCCAGGACCGGGAAAATGAGTGATGTCTCCTTGTGGCGGGTCTTCACCGCCTCGTGTGCTGCTGTCATGTGCTTCTCCATCAATGCAGGTGCTTGTAATTATAGATAGAATTTTCGGTCATTAAATTAACAGATCTCTGTTAAATACCCTTGATTTTTTACTCAATTTTACTGTTTGTAATTTTTTGGCTGTGTGGGGTCGATAATATGGTGTGTTCTATAATTAATCCTTTAATAACATAATATTAAAATTATCATTTACGCATAATTCTTAATTGACTGGCACCATGCCGTATCGTCGTCCACACTTACCTCTTTAACCAAAAGAGGGGTTAGCTATGCCATATAAAACGAAACGCGAATTACCAGACAGCGTGCAACACGTATTGCCCGCGCACGCGCAGAATATCTACAAAGAGGCCTTTAACAGCGCCTGGGATCAATACAAAGATAAAGAAGATCGACGTGATGATGCCAGCCGTGAAGAGACCGCGCACAAAGTCGCCTGGGCCGCAGTAAAACATGAATATGAGAAAGGAGACGACGATAAATGGCATAAAAAGAAATAGCCGTGAAATCATTCGCTGCCTTCGTTTTGACTTTTCAGGCGGTTGAACTTCCGTTGTATTGCAACTGGCCCGTGAATTGCTTATCGTTACTCAACTGCTGGCAAAATGACCAGCACACAATGCCGGGAAGGCGGATTACAGATGTCGCAAGGAAGCATGCAGTGGCGGAGGTGGAAAGTGTTAACGCGTGATTTCTTAATGAAGGCAGATTGTAAGACGGCATTTGGTGCTATTGAGGAATCGCTTCTCTGGTCAGCTGAACAACGTGCGGCGTCGCTCGCTGCCACGCTGGCGTGCCGCCCGGATGATGGCCCGGTATGGATTTTTGGCTACGGTTCGCTGATGTGGAACCCGGCTCTCGAATTTGTCGAATCGGCAACAGGTACACTTCCTGGCTGGCATCGCGCATTTTGTTTGCGCCTGACGGCCGGTCGAGGTAGCGCGTGTCAGCCTGGACGCATGCTTGCACTAAAAGAAGGCGGACGCACCACGGGGGTGGCCTACCGTCTGCCGGATGCAACGCTGGAAGACGAACTGACGCTGCTGTGGAAGCGCGAGATGATCACCGGCTGCTATATGCCGAGCTGGTGCAAGCTGGAACTCGATGACGGACGTACCGTTAACGCGCTGGTGTTTATTATGGATCCGCGCCATCCGCTGTATGAAGCGGATACCCGCACGCAGGTTATTGCCCCGTTGATCGCTGCCGCCAGTGGACCGCTGGGCACCAACGCGCAGTATCTCTTTTCGCTCGACCAGGAGCTGACGCGCCTCGGCATGAAGGACGATTGTCTGAATGAGCTGGTGGTGAAAGTGAAAGCGCTGCTGGAAGGGAACCCGCTGAATAATACGCTGCGTCCCGGTTTTGCCTGAGAATGCGCCCGGCTGCGTGAGCTGACCGGGCGTTTGTCTCTTATGCAGCAACGTAGCTTACGGAATGCTCCAGTGACTGGCTATGGCTGTCAATCAGGACATCCCACGTGCCGGTGTACGGCACGGTAAGCCATGCCTTGTCATCCTGCACGGTCAGGATATCCGCCTGCGAGTGTTGTTGTGCTTTCGAACTCATCAAATGAATGCGGCAGCGCTCAGAACACCGCACCACGACCGTATCCCCGCCAAACAATTTCAAACTTGTTTTTACCAGTGCCATTTTTTACCCCGTAGTCTTAAACAACGCTCTCCCTGCTGCCATATCCGAGCGTGATATTGTTCACAATTCACTCATGGCATAACACCAAAGGGGGAGGGTGAGGATGCTGACTTTGATCAAAAAATGGCGTAACGATTAAACAAAAATGACAAAATTCCTGAAAATTTACTCTGGCGCGCGTTTTGCCCGGTGAACGCGCGCCACCCTAACATTAAATGCGGAAATGCCCGGCAGTTTCAGCAAGGTCGCCCGCCTGGCTCTGCAGCGCGCCGGCTGCAGCGGCAGATTGCACCACCAGTTCGGCGTTCTGCTGAACCATTCTGTCCAGATGGGTCACCGCATGGTTAATCTCCTGGATGCCTTTCATCTGCTCGCTGGTGGCGATGGAGATTTCACGCATGATGCCCGACACGCTACCGATGCTGGAGCGGATTTCGTTCATGCTTTCCCCGGCCAGATGAACGTAGCGGGAGCCGGTGGCCACGCTGTTGGTGGTGGAATCGATAAGCGTTTTAATCTCTTTCGCCGCCTGCGCGCTGCGGCTGGCCAGATTACGCACCTCGCCGGCCACCACGGCAAACCCACGGCCTTGCTCTCCGGCGCGTGCGGCTTCCACCGAGGCATTCAGCGCCAGGATATTGGTCTGGAAGGCAATCCCGTCAATCACGCTGGTGATGTCGCCAATCTTCGCGGAAGCCACTTCAATGGACTGCATGGTGCTGATGGCCTGAGATACCACCTCGCCGCCGCGAGCCGCCGCCGCAGAGGCCTTACTCGCCTGGTCATTGGCTTCAGCCGCAGACTCGTTCGACTGGGTTACCGACGCGGTGATCTCTTCTACGGCGCTGGCCGTTTCGCGAAGGCTGGAGGCGGCCTGCTCGGTACGCCCTGAGAGGTCCTGGTTACCTGCCGCAATTTCCCGCGCGGCGTTTTTCACCGATGCGCTGGCATCCCGCAGTTGTACCATCACCACCGAGAGCTTGTCGCTGAAGGCGTTAAACGCCTGCGCTATTTGCGCCACTTCGTCATCGCCGCTCTCCGGCAGGCGTTGCGACAGATCGTTAGTGCCGTTCGCAATGTTATGCATCGCATCGCGAATGTCAGACAGGCGCTTCAACAGACGCGCAATCAGGAAGTGAACAATGGCGCCGCTGAGTAAGGCCAGGATCACCAGCGAGATGGCCGAGGCTTTCAGCAGCGAGCGCATTCCGGAGGTGGCATCGCCTGTGTCCAGGGCAACAACCAGCATCCAGTTCGTGCCCGGCACGGCGGTTGCCACGAAGGTTTTTTCGGCGCCATTGAAGGTCCCGTTTACCGGGTTTCCGCTTTTCAGCGCCGCAAAGTCGATGCCTTTGAGGGTTTCGGCGAACGGTTTAAGCGTCAGGGCAGGGTCGCTGGCGGCAATGACGGTGCCATCGCTATTCAGCAGCAGTCCGCTGCTTGCCGGGGTTGGGTGGATCCCGCGCACGTTAGCAACCACGCTGTCCATCGCCACATCGCCAGCCACCACGGCTTTCAGGGTACCGTTTTCTTTCACCGGCACGGCAAACGTCACCACCAGTTTTCCACTACCGGCGTCAACATATGGCGCGGTCACGACCGGGCTATCCTGGTTTACGACCTGCTGATACCAGGGACGGATCGTGGGGTCATAATCCGCCGGTACGCCCGCTGGTTCAGAGAATTTCGCCGTTTTGCTGGCATAGCCAACGTATACGTTAGTGAACCCACCCGCCTGGGCAAGCTGTTTAAAGACCGGAACCGGATCGTCACTGAGCGCAACGGTTTGTGCGGAGGCGATAACCGTCATTTTGCTCTTCACCCAGTCCGCAATCGCCATGTTATGGCTGGCGCTGGTGCTGGTCAGGATGTCGCGCTGTGACTGCTGGTTATCCTGGCGTGTGACCTGAAAATTGATGACAGTATTAAGAAGAAGGGCGACGACCAGACAACCTGTCGTCGCGGCAATGATGCGTGCACGAATGGATCTGAACATAAGTGAAATACCTGCTGTGTTGTTTCCATGCCTATCGGCAACCCTGCAGGTAAACTTGATGCTGAAACCGCGTCCATAAGAAAATAATATTTTTACGGGTTTATTATTAAAAAGTTAATACTTTATCGGCGCGCAGAGTCCACTCGGCCAGCTCAACGAGCGTGCCGATTTCCACACCTTCAATCAGCGGCAATCCGGTGATGCCGCGCCCGTCGGTGCAGGTCTTGCACAGTTTGACCGGAACGTTTTGCGCGGTCAGGATCTCCAGCATCTGCTGGATGTTGTAACCCTCTGCCGGTTTTTGTCCCTTCAGCCCGGCGGTGACCGCATCCGACATTAAAAAGAGCCGTAACTCCAGTTCACTCTCTCTATCACGTAGCGCAATCGCCAGGCGCAGGCTGTTAAAAAGGGATTCGCTGCCGTAAGCCGCACCGTTGGCGACGATAACAATCTTTTGCATGTTGACTCCTGTTCTTTTAAAGGCACGAATATTGCTTAGCTATCCAGGGTTTCGCTGTCCGGGAGAGTAAGCATGACATTAATGGCTGGCATTTCGCCAGGTGCGACCGAATGGCTCCAGCGTGCAAGGTCGATGCGCCGGGAGCAACTGAGCAGGCTGGCACAGCTTGGCGTGCTGGTTAACGCCATCAGCCTGCTGGTGCATATGCTGCAGTGCGAGCGTGGAGCCTCTAACGTCTGGCTCTGCTCACAGGGTAAGCTGTACGCTGCCGAATGCAAAGCGAGCCGGGCGCTGGTGAATGAGAACCTCACTGCACTTTATGACGTTCTGGATAATCACTCCCCGTTCCAGGGCAGCGGCGTGTGCGAACGTATAGCCGGCGCGCTGCTCAGTCTGGATAACCTGTCAGCCCTTCGTGACGGTGTTATTCAGCAAACCATTACGGCCCCGCAGGCGATGGATCACTATTGTCGCATCCTGCGTCATCTGCTCAGTATCGTACCGCAGCTTAATGACAGCATTGACGATCCGCAAATCGCAGGCCGTTTTGTCGCGCTTTATAGCCTGATGCAGGGTAAAGAGCTGGCGGGACAAGAGCGGGCGCTGGGCGCCATTGGCTTCACGCAGGGCTATTTTGACGATGGCATCCGTCAGCGGCTGGTGGACCGGATTGACGGACAGCAGGCCTGCTTCGAGATTTTCATGACCCACAGCACGGCGGATGTGCAAACCACCTTTTCCCAGAATTGCCAGCCTGACCGTGAGACGGAGCAACTGAGGCGCCTGGCCTGTACCCGCCAGCCAGCCGCTGACAATGGCCATACCGCGCTGGCCTGGTTTGCTCTGCAAACGGCACGCCTTGAGCATCTGCGCACCCTGGAGGAGATGGTTATTGCCGATCTGATGATCGCGGTGGACGAGCATATCCATCGACAGGAGGACTACACGCTCCCGGCTGAGGAGCAGGACGATCCGCTGGCCTCTTACCCGGATAAGCCCTTGTTAACCCTGGTTCGCCAGCAGGCGCGCGAGATAGAACAGCTTTCCCGTCAGCTTGCGTCACTGCGCGATACGCTCGAAGAGCGCAAAACCATCGATAAAGCGAAAAGCGTACTGATGACCCATCAAAAGATGAGTGAGGAACAGGCATGGACGGCGCTGCGTAAAATGGCGATGGACAAAAACCAGCGCATGGTGGATATCGCCCGTGCGCTGCTCACCGTGAAGAGCTTGTGGCAGGTAACCCCTAAGGAGTAGGTGCACAATCAGTGGGCATTTAGTGCCTGATTGAGGTGCGCGGTCGTGGGGAAATTCCCGGTAAACGCCCGGAAAACAGGGCAGTAAAACCTGGCATTCCCTTTGCATTATCTGATTAACCATTTTTGACGGTGCGCCAACGGCGGTGCATCTGTCTTCGGGATAAAGGCGTCCAGCGGTGCTTCGGCACGGGTGGGCGCTTTTTTTTGTCTTTTTTTCAGGAGTGGTCATGGCGGATTTGTCGAGACGGCGGTTTTTACAGGCCAGCATGCTGGCGAGCGGCGCCATGTTGTTACCGGGCGTCATGCAGGCCGCGTGGGCGGCAGGCTCGGATAAACCGGAGCAGGAGACGGTGCGCATCGGGTTTATACCGTTAACCGACTGCGCGCCGGTGGTTATCGCGGCGCTGAAGGGGTTTGATAAAAAATATGGCATCACCATCGTGCCAACCAAAGAGGCAAGCTGGGCAGCCGTGCGCGATAAGCTGGTGGCCGGCGAACTGGACGCCGCCCACATTCTTTACGGCCTGCTGTACGGGCTGGAGCTGGGGCTTGCCGGTAAGCCACAGCAGATGGCAAACCTGATGACCCTGAACCAGAACGGTCAGGCCATCACGCTCTCCAGCGATCTGGCAGAGAAGGGCGTTCGCGATCTTGACGGGCTGAAAACGCTGATTGGGCAGCAGGCACCCGGCACTTACACCTTCGCACACACTTTCCCGACCGGTACGCATGCGATGTGGCTGTACTACTGGCTGGCCAGCGCGGGCATTAATCCGTTCGATGACGTCCGGACCGTGGTTGTGCCGCCGCCGCAAATGGTGATGAACATGCGGATTGGCAACATGGTCGGCTTTTGCGTTGGTGAGCCGTGGAATGCGCGCGCCATTAACGACCGCATCGGGTTTACCGCCGCAACGTCCCAGTCGATCTGGGCCGATCATCCGGAAAAAATTCTTGGCACACGCCGCGACTGGGTGGAGAAAAACCCGAACACCGCGCGGGCGCTGGTGAGTGCGGTACTGGAAGCCGCACGCTGGATCGATGCATCACCAGACAACAAACGTGAGACCGCCCAAATCCTCTCTCGCCGGGCGTGGCTGAACACCAAAGAGCAGTATCTCACCGGACGGATGCTGGGAGAGTACGACAACGGGCTTGGCCAGCGCTGGCAGGATGCGCATCCGATCCGTTTCTTCAACGAGGGTGCCGTCAGCTATCCGTACCTCTCCGACGGGATGTGGTTTTTAACCCAGTTCCGCCGCTGGGGCTTGCTCAAATCGGCGCCGGATTATGCCGCCATCGCGCAGCGCATTAACCAGACCTCGGTCTGGCAGGATGCCGCCACGGCGGTGGGAGGCATATCCACCCCGTCATCACCGTATCGCAGCAGCACCCTGATGGACGGTACCGTCTGGAACGGTACCGATCCGGACGGTTACGCCAACCGCTTCGCTATTCACCGTAAAGGGGCCTGATTATGCAGCATCTGCACAGCACGAAATCGAAAGACGAGACGCCGGCGAGCGGGGAAGTGATTACCCTCCCTCCGGTGCAGGTTCGCCGCCGCGCACCGACGTTCACGCGACGGATGAATGACCTTCTGCAGCGCGTGATCCCGGCGCTGCTGGGGCTCGGGTTACTGGTGTTGCTCTGGCAGCTGGCCGCGATCAACAGCAAAGGGTTCCCGACGCCGCTCAGCACGCTGGATTCCGCATTAACGCTCTTCGCTGACCCGTTTTACCGCGACGGGCCAAACGATATGGGTATCGGCTGGAACGTGCTCGCTTCGCTGCAGCGCGTGGCGGTGGGCTTTGGTCTGGCGGCGCTCGCGGGGATCCCGCTCGGTTTCCTGATCGGTCGCTTCACCTTTTGCTCGCGCATGTTCAGCCCGTTGATCGCACTGTTACGCCCGGTCAGTCCTTTAGCCTGGCTGCCTATCGGCCTGCTGCTGTTCCAGAAAGCGGAGCCCGCCTCCAGCTGGACCATTTTTATCTGCTCAATATGGCCAATGGTGATTAACACCGCCGAAGGGGTACGTCGTATTCCGCAGGATTACCTCAACGTTGCCCGCGTGCTGCAGCTCTCCGAGTGGACCATCATGCGGCGGATCCTCTTCCCGGCCGTGCTGCCCGCGGTGCTGACCGGGGTTCGCCTCTCAATTGGCATCGCCTGGCTGGTCATTGTCGCCGCCGAGATGCTCACCGGTGGGCTGGGGATCGGCTTCTGGATCTGGAATGAGTGGAACAACCTCAACGTCGAAAACATTCTCATCGCCATCGTCATCATTGGCGTGGTCGGGTTGCTGCTGGAGCAGGGGCTGATGCTGATCGCCCGTCGCTTTAGCTGGCAGGAAAAATAAGGAGCGAAGATGAAACCATTAATTCAGGTCCAGGCCGTGAGCCAGCGTTTTTCTACCGCCAGCGGCGAGTTTCTGGCGCTGCAGAACGTCTCTTTTGATATTCACGAAGGCGAAACCGTCAGCCTGATTGGCCACTCCGGGTGCGGCAAATCGACGTTGCTCAACCTGATTGCCGGGATCACCCTGCCGACCGAAGGTGGGCTGATTTGCGATAACCGCGAAATCGCCGGGCCAGGACCGGAGCGTGCGGTGGTGTTTCAGAACCATTCTCTGCTGCCGTGGCTCACCTGCTTCGACAACGTTGCGCTGGCGGTGGATCAGGTCTTTCGCCGCACCATGAGCAAGGCGGAGCGCAAGGAGTGGATTGAACACAACCTCGATCGCGTCCAGATGGGGCATGCCCTGCATAAACGGCCTTCGGAAATCTCCGGCGGCATGAAACAGCGCGTTGGCATTGCCCGTGCGCTGGCGATGAAGCCGAAGGTCCTGCTGATGGATGAACCGTTTGGCGCGCTGGATGCGCTCACGCGCGCGCATCTGCAGGACTCGGTGATGCAAATCCAGCAGGCGCTGAACACCACCATCGTGCTTATCACCCACGATGTGGACGAGGCTGTGCTGCTTTCTGACCGGGTACTGATGATGACTAACGGCCCGGCGGCCACCGTCGGCGAGGTGCTGCACGTTGACCTGCCTCGCCCGCGTAATCGGGTTCAGCTGGCGGACGATAGCCGCTATCACCATATGCGTCAGCAGATCCTCCATTTCCTCTATGAAAAACAGCCTAAAGCGGCGTAACGGAGGCGGTGATGCGACTGATCGTTATCGGTAATGGGATGGCCGCAACACGGCTGATTGCCTCGCTGACCGAGCGTGCGCCCGGTCGCTTCACGATCACCGTGTTTGGCGAGGAGTCGGAACACGCTTACAACCGCATCATGCTCTCGCCGGTACTGGGCGGGGAAAAACAGGCGCAGCAGATCCGCCTGCAGGACGACGCCTGGTATCACGCACGGGGTGTGACGGTACGACGTGGCGAAAAGGTGCTTTCCGTGGATGTTGAGAAACGCGAGGTCCGTACCACAGCAACCACGCTGGCCTGGGACGAACTGGTCTTTGCCACCGGGTCGACGCCTTTTGTACCTCCCATTCCGGGCGGTGACGCTCCGCATGTCTTCACCTTTCGTACGCTGGCCGATATCCGCGCGATTCAGGAGAACCCGGGGCCAGCTGTAGTGCTGGGCGGTGGGGTGCTCGGCGTTGAGGTCGCTGCGGCACTGGCCCGGTCTTGTGACAACGTCACGCTGGTGCATCGTGGTGCGTGGCTGATGGAACAGCAGCTCGATCGCCAGGCAGGCGTTTTGCTTGAAGAGGCGCTGGCGGAGCGCGGCGTTCGCTGCGAACTGTCATCGGGAATGACCGCCATTGCGGCGGATGCCGTGACGTTACACAACGGACGCAAGATTAACGCCTCTCGCGTGGTGCTGGCGACCGGCGTGCAGCCCAATGTCGCACTGGCAAAAGGCAGCGGCATTCACTGTGTCCGCGGCATTGTGGTTAACCACCAGATGCAGACCTCAGTCCCGGCGATCAGCGCCATCGGTGAGTGCTGCGAAATCGACGGCCAGACGTTCGGCCTGGTCGCACCTTGCCTGGCGCAGGCGGATATCCTCGCCGCCCGGCTGGCTGGGGAGGCTAGCACGCCATTTGCCCTGACCGACAGCGGCATGCGCCTCAAAGTGCCCGGTGTGGAGCTGTTCAGCGCCGGGCGAGTAGAGGTTCTGCCAGACGATGTGGTCTGGAGCGCCTGGGATCCGCTGACCCGTCACTATCGCCGTTTGTTACTGCATCGCGGTGCGCTTGCTGGCGTGCTGCTGATGGGGGATTGCCGCAACGCGGCAACATTCACCGATTTACTGGCAACGGCTGCGCCCGCCCACGCGGACTGGCTGTTCAATCGATTCACTACGCAACCGCAGGTTGCAGGACAAAACGCTATGACAAAACCTACGCTGGTGGTGGTTGGACACGGTATGGTCGGCCATCATTTTCTTGAAGACTGTGTGAAGCGCAATTTGCACCGGCAGTACCAGATTATCGTTTTTGGCGAAGAGCGCTATGCCGCCTATGATCGTGTGCATTTGTCAGAGTATTTTGGCGGACGAAGCGCAGAATCGCTCTCACTGGTGGACGGTGATTTCTTTGCTGAACACGGCATTGAGCTTCGCCTCTCGCAGCAAATTGTGAGTATCGATCGCGACGCACACGTCGTGCGTACCGCCAGTGGGCATGAAACCCACTGGGACAAACTGGTGCTGGCGACCGGCTCGTACCCGTTTGTGCCTCCGGTACCGGGCAGCACGCTGCCAGGCTGCTTTGTTTACCGTACGCTGGACGACCTGGATAACATCGCCGCGCAGGCAAAGCAATCCCGTCGCGGGGTGGTCATTGGCGGTGGCCTGCTGGGACTGGAAGCCGCGAATGCCCTGAAACAGCTGGGCCTGGAAACGCACGTCGTGGAGTTTGCGCCACACCTGATGGCGGTACAACTCGACAACGACGGTGCGGCCATGCTGCGCAAAAAGATCGAAGCGCTTGGCGTGGGCGTTCACACCAGCAAATCCACCACCGACATCGTCTCTGCGAACGGCGGGCTGGTAATGCGCTTTGCGGACGGTGAACAGCTGGAAACTGATATCGTGGTCTTCTCTGCAGGTATTCGCCCGCAGGATGCACTGGGGCGCAGCAGTGGCCTGGCGACCGGAGAGCGCGGCGGGATTTGCATTGATAACCAGTGCCAGACTTCCGATAAAGACGTGTTCGCTATCGGCGAATGTGCACTGTGGGAGGGTAAAATTTTTGGCCTGGTCGCCCCGGGTTATCAGATGGCGCGGGTGGCATCGGCCACGCTGGCGGGAGAGGCGAGCGCCTTTACCGGGGCTGACATGAGCACCAAACTGAAGCTGCTGGGGGTAGATGTGGCCTCGTTTGGCGATGCCCATGGAAGAACACCCGGCGCGCTAAGCTATCAATGGACGCATGGTCCGCAGCAAATCTATAAAAAGATCGTGGTCAGTGAGGACAATAAAACCCTGTTGGGCGGCGTACTGGTGGGGGATGCCAGCGAATATGCGACCCTGGTGCAGATGATGCTCAACGGCATAGCGCTACCCAAAGAGCCTGAAACGCTGATTTTACCTTCCTTCGCCGGGAGCGCGCCAAAAGCCCTCGGCGTGGCGGCACTGCCTGACAGTGCGCAGATCTGCTCCTGCCATAACGTCAGCAAAGGTGATATCTGTCAGGCGGTAAGTGCCGGTGCCGCGGATATTGGAGCCATAAAACAGTGCACCAAAGCCGCGACCGGTTGCGGAGGATGCAGCGCGCTGGTGAAACAGGTGATGGAGTACCAGCTTGCGGAGCAGGGCGTGGAGGTGAAAAAGGACATCTGCGAACACTTTCCGTGGTCGCGTCAGGAAATCTATCACCTGGTGCGCGTCAATCATATTCGTACCTTCGACCAGCTTATCAGCCGTTACGGGCAGGGGCACGGTTGCGAAATCTGTAAACCGCTGGTGGGGTCAGTGCTCGCCTCCTGCTGGAATGAGTACCTGCTGAAACCGGCACATCTGCCGCTGCAGGACACCAACGACCGTTACTTTGCCAATATTCAGAAAGACGGGACGTACTCCATTGTGCCCCGGATGCCTGCAGGGGAAGTGTCGGCCGACGGCTTGATAGCTATCGGCCAGATCGCCAAACGCTACCAGCTGTACAGCAAAATCACGGGTGGGCAGCGTATCGACCTCTTTGGCGCCACGCTCGACCAGCTGCCGGCGATCTGGCAGGCGCTGGTGGAGGCCGGATTTGAGACCGGTCACGCGTACGGTAAATCCCTGCGCACGGTGAAATCCTGCGTCGGGTCGACCTGGTGCCGCTATGGCGTGCAAGATTCCACGCGTCTCGCGGTCACGCTTGAGCACCGCTATAAAGGCTTACGCGCGCCGCACAAAATTAAAATGGCCGTGTCCGGTTGTACCCGTGAATGTGCGGAGGCTCAGAGCAAGGACGTGGGCGTCATTGCGACCGACAAAGGCTGGAACCTTTATCTCTGCGGTAACGGCGGCATGAAACCGCGCCATGCGGATCTCTTTGCCAGCGATCTGGATGACGAGACGCTGATCCGCACCGTCGACCGCTTCCTGATGTTCTACATCCGCACGGCGGATCGCCTGCAGCGTACCAGTACGTGGATGGACAATCTGGAAGGGGGGATCGACTACCTGCGCGAGGTGATTCTTCACGACAGCCTGGGCATTGCGCACGAGCTGGAACAGGAGATGGCCCGCGTGGTGGAAACCTACCAGTGTGAATGGCAGACCACGCTTAACGATCCGAGCCGTCTGGCGCTGTTCCGTACCGAAGTGAATCGTCAGTCGGTGGAGGAGAATAAACGCTGGCAAGCGGTCTGCGCTATCGATGAGATCCCTGAGCAGGCGGGGATCGGCGCCCGGCTGGGGCGAAAACCGATTGCGCTTTTCCGCTTTGGTCAATCCGTCTATGCCCTCGACGACCTCGAGCCGGGCAGCACAGCAAACGTGCTTTCACGCGGCATTCTCGGCGATGCTGCCGGCGAGCCGGTGGTCATCTCTCCGCTCTATAAGCAGCGTATCCGTCTGCGCGACGGCTGTCAGGCCGATAACGGGGAACCTGCGGTGCGCGCCTGGCCGGTGAAAATAGAAAACGGTCAGGTGTGGGTCGGGAACGACGCGCAGATCTTGCGTGCGGAGGCGTCATGAATGAAACCCGAACGACGTGCCCCTACTGCGGGGTGGGCTGCGGCGTGATCGCAACGGTAGAGGGCGAGAAGGTCACCGTGCGCGGAGATGAACGCCATCCCGCCAGTTTTGGACGCCTGTGCGTTAAAGGCTCGGCATTAGGCGAAACGACCGGTCTGCAGGGGCGACTGCTGCACCCGGTGGTCGACGGGCAGGCGGTGGAATGGTCCCGGGCGCTGGCGGCGGCAGGTGAACGGCTGCAGACCATCATCGACACCTGGGGACCACAGGCGGTGGCGTTTTACGCCTCCGGCCAGCTGTTGACTGAGGACTATTACGCCGCCAATAAGCTGATGAAAGGGTTTATCGGTGCGGCAAACATAGATACCAACTCGCGGCTCTGTATGTCGTCCGCGGTGGCAGGCTACAAGCGCGCGTTTGGTGAAGATGTGGTGCCGTGCAGCTATGAGGATGTGGAAAACAGCGATCTGGTGGTGCTGGTCGGGTCAAATGCGGCATGGACCCATCCGGTGCTGTATCAGCGGCTGGTACAGGCGCGCCAGAACAATCCTGCGATGAAAGTTGTGGTTATCGACCCACGCAAAACGGCCACCTGCGATATTGCTGACCTGCATCTGGCGCTTACGCCCGGCAGTGACGCCGGGCTGTTTGTCGGTTTACTCAATCTGATTCAGGGAACCGACGCGTGGCCCATCGCCCGGGTGGCTGAGTTTTGTGGACTCTCAACCGAGGTCGTGGGGACCTTCTACGACTGGTTTGTGACTGCGCCGCGGGCCATCACGCTCTACACCATGGGCATTAATCAGTCCTCAAGCGGCAGCGACAAGTGTAATGCCATCATCAACGTTCATCTGGCCAGCGGAAAATTCGCCCGTCAGGGTTGCGGACCGTTTTCGCTGACCGGACAGCCTAACGCGATGGGGGGGCGGGAGGTGGGTGGGCTGGCGAACCAGCTTGCCGCTCACATGAATTTCGAGCCGGAGTCTCTTTCGCGGGTGGCGCGTTTTTGGGGTACAGAAAGACTGGCCCAGACGCCGGGCCTGATGGCGGTGGAGTTGTTTGATGCGATCGCCCGCGGCGAAGTGAAAGCGGTGTGGATCATGGGCACCAATCCTGCCGTCTCGCTGCCGGACAGCCACGCGGTGTGCCAGGCGCTGGAACATTGCCCGCTGGTGATTGTCTCCGAGGTGATGCAGGAGACCGACACCAGCCGCTATGCCCATATCCGCTTCCCGGTACAGGCGTGGGGGGAGAAAGACGGTACGGTAACCAATTCCGAGCGGCGTATTTCGCGCCAGCGCGCCTTTCTGCCGGCGCCAGGCGAGACCAAACCGGACTGGTGGGTCATCGCCCGGGTGGCACAGGCGCTGGGCTATGGTGAAGCCTTCGCCTGGGAACATCCGCAGCAAATTTTTTGTGAGCATGCAGCGCTCTCGGCCTTTGAAAATGACGGCGCGCGGGCGTTTAACCTTCATGAACTGGCGTCACTTACCCGTGAGGAATGGGACCGGCTTGAGCCTTATCAGTGGTCAGCGGGGGCCTTTGCGCGCCGGGAAATTGTGCCGGTAGAGCCTCAGCCACACGGTGCGGCAATAAACGCACTATACCCGCTGATTCTCAATACCGGACGTATCCGCGATCAGTGGCACACCATGACCCGGACGGGATACGTCCCGAAACTGATGCAGCATAGTGCTGAGCCGTGTGTTGAGATCGGCGCCGCCGATGCCATGCGCTTCTCACTGTACGACGGACAGCTGGCGCGCATCAGTTCTCCGCGTGGGGTGATGCTGGCAAGAGTGCATATCACTGACGGGCTGCGAGAAGGTGAGCTGTTTGTGCCAATGCACTGGAATGCCCAGTTTGCCCGCCAGGGGAAGGTGAATGCGCTGGTGGAAGGGCGCTGTGACCCGCTGTCCGGTCAGCCCGAGAGTAAACAGACGGCCGTCAGGATTATGCCCTGGCAGCCGGGCTGGCAGGGCGAGCTTTATGCCCGTGAACTGCCGGAGCTTCCACCCGCTGTCTGCTGGTGGCGTAAAGTCTCACGTCTGACGGTGGCGGGGGATAAGCCGTTGCTGGCGTGGGTTATGCAGTACGCCAGTGAACGGGGCTGGCAGCTGCAGGTCGCGCAGACCAGCGAGCGCAGCAGCGTGCTGGCCTGGCATGACGGACAACTGATGCTCGGGTTCTGGGAAGGCACTGCGTTACCGACACTGGCGCACACGGTAATTGAAGCCGCGTTTCGTTCACCTCCCGTGACGCTTGCTGAGCGCCACGCGTTGTTGAATGGACAGGGAACAGGGGACAGTGTCGATCCGGGCCGGATCATCTGCAGCTGTTTCAGCGTGGGGGAAACCGTCATACGCGAGGCGATTGGGGGAGGGTGTGATTCCGTCGCGGCGCTGGGCGCCAGGCTGCGCTGCGGAACGAACTGCGGCTCCTGTGTGCCTGAACTAAAAACAATGTTTCAGGATATTCCGGAAAATTCCTCTTAAGGCTGCAAAACGTGAGGAATAACGGTAAGGTACCCGGTGTTCTCACGTAAGCATCGGGTATTTCTTACGACGTTAATGGCTGTTTCATCTCATCTTCGTTTGCTTGCTTTACTCCCCCTCATTCCGGTCGGAGCCGTTCACGGTGCGCCGAATTCCTTTGTGCAACAGGCACAGAACCCCTTTGATAACAACGGGGATAATCTGCCCGATCTCGGCATGGCGGCGCCCACGACCGAGGGCGAAAAACATCTGGCAGAAATGGCGAAAGCGTTTGGCGAAGCCAGTATGACCGATAACGGCCTGACGACAGGCGAGCAGGCGCGTCAGTTTGCCTTTGGCAAGGTGCGTGACGCGGTGAGCGGCGAAGTGAACCAGCATATTGAATCCTGGCTTTCGCCGTGGGGGAACGCCAGCGTGAACTTGCTGGTGGATGACGACGGCAAATTTAACGGCAGCAGCGGCAGCTGGTTTATTCCGTGGAACGATAACAATCGTTATCTGAGCTGGAGCCAGCTTGGCCTGACGCAGCAGACTGACGGTCTGGTGAGCAATGCCGGCATTGGGCAGCGCTGGGTTGCCGGAAAATGGTTGCTCGGCTACAACACCTTTTACGACAACCTGCTGGATGAAAACCTGCAGCGTGCCGGGTTAGGTGCGGAAGTGTGGGGCGAGAACCTGCGTCTGTCTGCGAACTATTATCAGCCCTTTGCCGGCTGGCGCGATCGCTCTGACATTCAGGAGCAGCGCATGGCCCGGGGGTACGACGTGACCGCTAAAGCGTGGCTGCCGTGGTTCCATCACCTGAATACCAGCGTCAGCTTTGAGCAATATTTTGGTGATAACGTTGACCTGTTCAACAGCGGTACCGGTTATCATAACCCGGTGGCGGTCAATCTGGGGCTGAATTATACCCCCGTTCCGCTGGTAACCCTCACCGCCGGGCATAAGCAAGGAGAGAGTGGGGTGAGCCAGAATAATCTTGGCCTCAAACTCAACTACCGCTTTGGCGTGCCGCTGGTGAAGCAACTTTCTGCCAGTGAAGTCGCCGCCACCCGTTCTCTGCGCGGCAGTCGCTATGATTCGCCAGAGCGGGATAACCTGCCGGTGATGGAGTTCCGCCAGAGCAAAACGTTGTCCGTCTACCTGGCGACACCGCCGTGGGATCTCAAAGGGGGCGAAACCGTGATGCTTAAGCTGCAGATCCGCAGTAAGCACGGGATTCGCCAGCTGCACTGGCAGGGAGATACGCAGGCGCTGAGTCTAACGTCGCCGGCCAACAATACCAGTGAAGACGGCTGGAGCGTGATTATGCCTGCCTGGGATGACAGTGAGGGCGCGAGCAACCGCTGGCGGCTTTCGGTGGTGGTAGAAGATAATGATGGCAAGCGCGTCTCGTCCAATGAGATCACGCTGGCTGTGGCGCAACCGCTTGTGGCATTACCCACCGACGATCCGCGCTGGAAGCTGCTGCCGGATGAGTAATGCTTAAAAAATACGTTCCTGGTGTACCCATACCGCGGCTTCAACCCGGGATTTTAACTTCATTTTCTTCAGCATATGTTTCACATGCACTTTGACCGTGCTTTCGGTGATATCCAGGCGACGCGCAATCATTTTATTCGGCAGGCCCTGGGCAATCAGCTTCAGAATATCGCGCTCACGTGGCGTTAACTGGCTGACATCGCGATCCGAGGTGGCGCGGTTTGCCCGCAAGCTGGCGGCCAGCACCGGCGTTAAGGCTTCGCTCAGTACCATCTCACCCGCGGCGGCCTGTTGCAGGGCCTTGAGCAGATCTTCCGGCTCCATATCTTTCAGCAGGTAGCCGTCCGCGCCACGCTTGAGCGCCGTCACCACATCCTCTTCATGGTTCGAGACGCTAAAGACCACTACGCGTCCGGAGAGCGATTTTTCCCGCAGCTTGTCGAGCGTTTCCAGACCGTTCATGCCCGGCATGTTGAGATCGAGCAGGATCAGATCGGGATCAAGCGATTCGGCAAGCTCAATGCCCTGTTCGCCATTGCTGGCTTCGCCAACGACGGTGATATCGGGTGCCATGCTGACCAGCTGTTTAACGCCAGTACGCAGCATCGGATGGTCGTCGATCAACAGGATGGATGCCGGTTCCTGATTAGTCATGGGTTTCTCCTTGAGCAGTTGTGAGCGGTTTTTCGGGAATAAAGGTGACCACGACTTCCGTGCCACCTGTCTCTCGCCGGCGAACCTGGCAATCACCGCGCAGGCTTTGGGCGCGGTCTCGCATGATAATTAAACCATAATGGTTAGTTCTTTCGGCATTTTCCGGCACGCCGCAGCCGTTGTCATGAACCGTGAGCCTGACCTGATTATCGTGCTGGCTGACGGTAACGGTGACCGCCGTCGCGTCAGCGTGTTTGAGCACGTTGCTCAGGGCTTCACGGGCGATCTGCAATAGATGAATCGCCTGATGGGAGGGGACAAACCGCGGCGGCAGCTGATAATCAAGCTTCACCGGGAACCCCAGTCGGGCGCTAAATTCATGGCAGCTGGACTCCAGCGCGGGGCGCAGGCCAGGCTCGGTCAGCTGCAGGCGGAAGGTGGTCAACAGCTCGCGAAGCTGAATCCATGAGGTATTGAGTTCGTTGCGGATCTGGCTCAGCAGCTGTTTGTTGCTTTCCGGCATCTCCGCATCCTGCATCTGCAGACAGCTGACCTGCATTTTCATACAGGAGAGCGACTGGGCGATGGAGTCATGCAGTTCGCGCGCGATAGTCGCACGCTCTTCCATGACGATCAGCTGTTGTTGCTTTTCCTGATGGCGGTCGAGCGCCAGTGTAGCGGTCAGCTGCTCCACCAGCGTATCGACCAGCTGCTGCTGATCGTGGCTCAGATGCCGCCCGGCGGGCAGCGTGGCCAGCAGGATACCGTACTGGGTATGGCTGTCCGTCAGTCGCCACTTCAGCGTCGTACCGCCGGAGGTCAGGGGCGGCAAGCCTCGCGGGCAAAGATGACAGCCTTTGTCATCGCAGGACATGTCGGACTGACAGGTAAATTCCTGATGATTATCTTCATCTTCCACATCGTAGACCCGCAGCTCCAGGTCATGCAGCAAGGTAAGATTTTGCAGGCCATTCAGCACCGGCGAGAGGCGTTCACATAACGGCACCTGCATATGCAGACGACGGTTGGCCTGCCACAGGAAGGAGAGGATTTCATTTTTCTGCTCCAGCCCTGCCGTTTTCTCCTGCACGCGTTTTTCCAGCACGGCGTAGCTTTCGGAGAGTTCTTCCGACATGGTATTGAGCGCCTGGCCCAGCATCGCCATTTCATTCCGCCCGCTGATATGCGTGCGCTGGGTAAAATCACGTGCGGTCACCGCGCGGGCCATCGCCAGCAGCTGTTTCCAGGGGTTCAACAGCCGGGCGCGCAGCCAGAGGATGGTGAAAATCAGCAGCAGCCCCATAAACAAGGCCATGGCGCGGTGAACCATCAGCACCCGGTCGATACGCAATTCGGTGGTCTGATCGAAAGAGGAGACCAGCGCGTCAATGCGCGACACAAAACCCGCGACGTCCCGTGCCACGGTCTCAGTATTGCGTGCCTGTTTCAGACCAGGCTGAAGCTGGGTGTGCCAGTAGTTTTGCAGGGATTTAAGCTGTGATTCCTGCCCGTCACGGATGGCGGCGCGTTCCAGCTCCGGGCTGAACGCGGTACGCTCCATTTCGTCGATCAGAGGCTGATCGTCTTCCGTCAGCGGTACCGACGCCAGCAGGCGATAACTCTGCATGCGTAGAGAGCCTGCCTCGTTGATGGCATGCGCATTACCCTGTACGCCCTGTACCAGCCAGCCAGAAATCGCCATACCGGTCACACCAAGGGCGGTGGACAGCATAACGATCAGTGCCAACTGGTTAACCAGTGTTAGCGGAGATAAACATCTTTTTAACATAGAGTTGCCGGGCTCCTGACGTGGCCTGCTTGCAGGAATGGCGCTATTCTGGTGCATACCCAGGAGTATACCCATACCAATAAAGGATTACCCCTAAATTGCCAACGGAGTAAGCGGCAGGAGGAGGCGGTATCGGAGACGCTTCAGTGCCGTGAAAAACCACGTCTTTTTTACTGAAATAGCCTACTCACTAAGGATAAGGGCTTTTTTTGCGCTGTAAAACCTCCCACTTTTCCTTTGATTTATATCAACTTACCTCCGCCCTAAAACCCTAATGTTTGCAGCATCATTCGAGAATCAGAGGTGTCTATGAGTCACTCATCCGCTCCCGAAAGGGAAAATGGTGCCGTTATTACTGAATGGCGTCCAGAGGATCCGGCGTTCTGGCAACAGCGCGGCCATCGTATAGCGAGCCGGAATCTGTGGATTTCCGTTCCGTGTTTGCTGTTAGCGTTTTGCGTATGGATGTTGTTTAGTGCAGTGGCAGTCAATCTGCCAAAAGTGGGTTTTACCTTTACGACCGATCAGCTGTTTATGCTGACTGCGTTGCCGTCGCTGTCCGGCGCGCTGCTGCGCGTCCCTTACGCGTTTATGGTGCCGGTGTTTGGCGGTCGTCGCTGGACGGCGTTCAGTACGGGCATCATGATCGTACCTTGCGTGTGGCTGGGTTTTGCGGTGCAGGATACCTCCACGCCTTTCAGCGTGTTCGTGATTATCTCCCTGCTGTGCGGTTTTGCTGGCGCTAACTTCGCCTCCAGTATGGCGAACATCAGCTTCTTCTTCCCGAAAGCGAAGCAGGGCGGTGCGCTGGGTATTAACGGCGGTCTGGGAAACATGGGCGTAAGCGTGATGCAGTTAATTGCACCGCTGGCAATCTCTGTCTCCATTTTTGCAGCCTTTGGTGGCGGTGGCGTCGAGCAGGCGGATGGTTCTTCCCTGTACCTGCAAAATGCGGCGTGGATTTGGGTTCCGTTCCTGGTGGTCTTCACCCTGGCGGCATGGTTCTTTATGAACGATCTGTCGGCATCTAAGGCTTCGCTGAGCGAGCAGTTGCCGGTGCTGAAACGCGGCCACCTGTGGGTCATGGCGCTACTTTATCTGGCAACATTCGGGTCGTTTATCGGTTTCTCCGCAGGCTTTGCCATGCTGTCCAAAACACAGTTCCCGGAAGTGCAGATCCTGCAGTTTGCCTTCTTTGGTCCGTTCATCGGTGCCCTGGCGCGTTCACTGGGCGGGATGGTGTCTGACCGTCTGGGCGGAACACGCGTGACGCTGGTGAACTTTGTGATCATGGCTATTTTCTGTGCGCTGCTGTTCCTGACGCTGCCAGCCAATGGCCAGGGTGGCAACTTTACCGCCTTCTTCGGCGTGTTTATGGTGCTGTTCCTGACGGCCGGTCTGGGTAGCGCATCGACCTTCCAGATGATTTCCGTTATCTTCCGCAAGCTGACGATGGATCGCGTTAAAGCGCAGGGCGGAAGCGAAGAGCAGGCCATGCGTGAAGCCGCGACGGATACGGCTGCTGCACTGGGCTTTATCTCTGCCATCGGCGCAATTGGCGGTTTCTTTATTCCGAAAGCGTTCGGTATCTCTCTGGACCTGACCGGCTCTCCGGCAGGAGCAATGAAAGTCTTCCTCGTTTTCTATATCGCCTGCGTAGTGATTACGTGGCTGGTATATGGCCGTAATACCAAGAAAAATAAGTAAGTGTGATTATCCGTTTGCGCGGCCTTCGGGCCGCGTTTTTTTATTACTACAGTAGTTACAACATACTGATGGCGTTTGAGGAACAATGCCTGTGGGTAACACTGTGATCGCCATCGCTTTACAGGGCGGTCTACCCCTTAATACCTAAGATGTTAAATTTAGCCCTCCTTTTTGTACGATAAATTATAAATATCATTATAAATTAATGGCTTATAAAAATTAAAAATCTACCGCTTTGGTGGTATCCGATCTAATACCCCACCTGAAACTCCCTCTCCGCCTTGATCGTTATCAATTCTCGCCATCTATCAGAGCGTTACCTTCGCTGCAAATCAGCAATGTCGATTTAGAGAGCCACAGGCTCCACACAGGAGATACCCGATGAGCAAATTTTTGGACCGGTTTCGCTACTTCAAACAGAAGGGTGAAACTTTTGCCGATGGGCACGGCCAGGTTCTGGAGACCAACCGGGACTGGGAAGACGGTTACCGTCAGCGCTGGCAGCATGACAAAGTCGTCCGTTCGACCCACGGCGTGAACTGCACTGGCTCATGTAGCTGGAAGATTTTCGTTAAAAACGGCCTGGTGACATGGGAAATGCAGCAGACCGACTATCCGCGTACCCGTCCGGATATGCCAAACCACGAACCTCGTGGCTGCCCGCGTGGTGCAAGCTACTCCTGGTATCTGTACAGCGCCAACCGTCTGAAATACCCTCTGATGCGCAAACGCCTGATGAAAATGTGGCGTGAAGCGAAAGTGCTGCACAGCGATCCGGTTGATGCCTGGGCATCCATTATCGAAGATGCCGACAAAGCAAAAAGCTTTAAGCAGGCGCGCGGTCGCGGTGGCTTTGTTCGTTCTTCCTGGAAAGAGGTCAACGAACTGATTGCTGCCTCTAACGTTTATACCGTCAAAACCTACGGACCGGACCGCGTCGCGGGCTTCTCGCCTATCCCGGCGATGTCGATGGTCTCTTACGCCTCAGGTGCTCGTTATCTGTCGCTTATCGGCGGAACCTGTCTGAGCTTCTACGACTGGTACTGCGACCTGCCGCCAGCCTCTCCGCAGACCTGGGGCGAGCAGACCGACGTGCCGGAATCCGCTGACTGGTACAACTCCAGCTACATTATTGCCTGGGGTTCTAACGTTCCACAGACCCGTACGCCGGATGCCCACTTCTTCACGGAAGTGCGTTACAAAGGCACCAAAACCGTTGCGGTGACCCCGGACTATGCGGAAATTGCCAAGCTGTGCGACCTGTGGCTGGCACCTAAACAGGGTACCGACTCCGCGATGGCGCTGGCGATGGGCCACGTGATGCTGCGTGAGTTCCACCTCGATAAACCCAGCCAGTACTTTACTGACTATGTCCGTCGTTATACCGACATGCCGATGCTGGTCATGCTGGAAGAGCGTGATGGCTATTATGCAGCGGGCCGCACGCTGCGTGCCGCCGATCTGGTGGATGCGCTGGGTCAGGAAAACAATCCTGAGTGGAAAACGGTCGCCTATAACAATAACGGCGAGCTGGTGGCACCCAACGGCTCTATCGGTTTCCGCTGGGGCGAGAAGGGCAAGTGGAACCTCGAGCAGCGTAACGGTACCACCGGTGAAGAGACTGAATTGCGTCTGAGCATGCTGGGTAGCCAGGACGAAATTGCTGATGTGGGCTTCCCGTACTTCGGCGGCGAAGGGTCCGAGCATTTCAACAAAGTTGAGCTGCAGAACATCCTGATGCATAAGCTGCCGGTCAAACGTCTGCAGCTGGCGGATGGGTCGACGGCGCTGGTGACCACCGTGTATGACCTGACGCTGGCCAACTACGGCCTGGAGCGCGGCCTGAATGATGAAAACTGCGCAACCAGCTACGACGACATCAAAGCGTATACTCCGGCCTGGGCAGAGCAGATTACCGGCGTGCCGCGTGGACACATCACCCGTATCGCCCGTGAATTTGCTGAAAATGCTGACAAGACGCATGGCCGTTCAATGATCATTGTTGGTGCCGGTCTGAACCACTGGTATCACCTTGATATGAACTATCGTGGCCTGATCAACATGCTGATCTTCTGCGGTTGTGTGGGTCAAAGCGGCGGCGGCTGGGCGCACTATGTCGGCCAGGAAAAACTGCGTCCGCAGACGGGCTGGCAGCCACTGGCGTTTGCCCTCGACTGGCAGCGTCCGGCGCGTCATATGAACAGTACGTCTTACTTCTACAACCACTCCAGCCAGTGGCGCTACGAGACGGTAACGGCCCAGGAACTGCTGTCGCCAATGGCGGATAAATCCCGCTACAGCGGCCACCTGATCGACTTCAACGTCCGCGCTGAACGCATGGGCTGGCTGCCGTCTGCACCTCAGTTAGGGACTAACCCGCTGCGCATTGCCGACGAGGCGAAGAAAGCGGGCATGACCCCGGCGGATTACACCGTCAAGGCACTGAAAGAAGGCACCATTCGCTTTGCGTCCGAGCAGCCTGAAAACGGCAAAAACCATCCGCGTAACCTGTTTATCTGGCGCTCTAACCTGCTGGGCTCCTCCGGTAAAGGCCACGAGTACATGCTGAAATATCTGCTGGGTACTGAAAACGGTATTCAGGGGAAAGATCTGGGCAAGCAGGGCGGCGTGAAACCAGAGGAAGTGGAGTGGAAAGACAACGGTCTGGACGGCAAGCTGGATCTGGTGGTGACGCTGGACTTCCGTCTGTCCAGTACCTGCCTGTATTCCGATATCGTGCTGCCAACCGCCACCTGGTATGAGAAAGACGACATGAATACCTCGGATATGCATCCGTTTATTCATCCGCTGTCTGCAGCCGTTGACCCGGCGTGGGAATCCAAAAGCGACTGGGATATCTACAAAGATATCGCGAAGAAATTCTCCGAAGTGTGCGTAGGACATCTGGGCAAAGAGACCGATGTGGTGACCCTGCCGATTCAGCACGACTCTGCAGCCGAACTGGCGCAGCCGCTGGACGTGAAGGACTGGAAAAAAGGCGAGTGTGACCTGATCCCGGGTGTGACTGCGCCGCACATTATTCCCGTTGAACGTGACTACCCGGCAACGTACGAACGCTTTACCTCTATCGGCCCGCTGATGGAAAAAATCGGTAACGGGGGTAAAGGGATTGCGTGGAATACCCAGAGCGAAATGGACCTGCTGCGTAAGCTCAATTACACCAAAGCGGACGGCCCGGCCAAAGGCCAGCCAATGCTGAACACGGCCATTGATGCTGCAGAAATGATCCTGACTCTGGCACCGGAAACCAACGGTCACGTGGCGGTGAAAGCATGGGCGGCACTGAGTGAGTTTACCGGTCGCGATCATACCCATCTGGCGACGAATAAAGAGGAAGAGAAGATCCGCTTCCGCGATATTCAGGCTCAACCGCGCAAAATTATCTCCAGCCCGACCTGGTCTGGCCTGGAAGATGAACACGTCTCCTACAATGCTGGCTACACCAACGTTCACGAACTGATCCCATGGCGTACCCTGTCCGGTCGTCAGTCCCTGTATCAGGATCACCAGTGGATGCGCGACTTCGGTGAGAGCCTGCTGGTTTATCGTCCGCCAATCGATACCCGCTCCGTGAAAGCGGTAATGGGTACGAAATCGAACGGTAACCCGGAGAAGGCGCTGAACTTCCTGACGCCACACCAGAAGTGGGGCATTCACTCCACCTACAGCGACAACCTGCTGATGCTGACGTTGTCCCGCGGTGGCCCGATTGTGTGGATGAGCGAGACGGACGCCAAAGATCTGGGCATTGAAGATAACGACTGGATCGAAGTGTTCAACAGCAACGGTGCGCTGACGGCGCGTGCGGTTGTCAGCCAGCGTGTTCCGGCCGGGATGACCATGATGTATCACGCGCAGGAACGTATCGTTAACCTGCCGGGTTCTGAAATCACCGAGCAGCGCGGCGGCATTCACAACTCCGTGACCCGTATTACGCCAAAACCGACGCACATGATCGGCGGCTATGCGCAGCTGGCCTACGGCTTTAACTACTACGGCACGGTAGGATCTAACCGCGATGAGTTCGTGGTGGTACGTAAGATGAAGAATATTAACTGGTTAGACGGCGAAGGTAATGACCAGGTACAGGAGAGCGTAAAATGAAAATTCGTTCACAAGTCGGCATGGTGCTGAATCTGGATAAATGCATCGGCTGTCATACCTGCTCAGTCACCTGTAAAAACGTCTGGACCAGCCGCGAAGGGATGGAGTACGCGTGGTTCAATAACGTGGAAAGTAAACCCGGCACAGGCTTCCCGACCGACTGGGAAAACCAGGAGAAATGGAAGGGCGGCTGGATCCGTAAAATCAACGGTAAACTGCAACCGCGCATGGGTAACCGTGCGATGCTGCTCGGTAAAATCTTCGCCAACCCGCATCTGCCGGGCATCGATGATTACTACGAGCCGTTTGATTACGACTACCAGAACCTGCACAACGCGCCGGAAAGCAAACATCAGCCGATCGCACGTCCACGCTCGCTCATTACCGGACAGCGTATGGATAAGATCACCAGCGGTCCAAACTGGGAAGAGATTCTGGGCGGCGAGTTCGAAAAACGCGCCAAAGACCAGAACTTCGAGAACATGCAGAAGGCGATGTACGGCCAGTTCGAAAACACCTTCATGATGTATCTGCCGCGTCTGTGCGAGCACTGCCTTAACCCGGCGTGCGTGGCGACCTGTCCGAGCGGAGCCATCTATAAGCGTGAAGAAGATGGCATTGTGCTGATCGACCAGGACAAGTGCCGCGGCTGGCGTATGTGTATTACCGGTTGCCCGTACAAAAAAATCTACTTCAACTGGAAGAGCGGCAAGTCTGAGAAGTGCATCTTCTGCTATCCGCGTATTGAAGCCGGTATGCCAACCGTCTGCTCTGAGAGCTGCGTGGGCCGTATTCGTTACCTCGGCGTGCTGCTGTACGACGCGGACGCGATTGAAAATGCAGCCAGCACCGAGAACGAGAAAGATCTCTATCAGCGTCAGCTGGACGTTTTCCTTGATCCTAACGATCCGAAAGTGATTGAGCAGGCGCTGAAAGACGGCATTCCGCAGAGCGTGATTGACGCGGCGCAGCAGTCTCCGGTGTACAAAATGGCGATGGACTGGAAGCTGGCGCTGCCGCTGCATCCAGAATACCGCACGCTGCCGATGGTTTGGTACGTGCCGCCGCTGTCTCCGATCCAGTCTGCTGCGGATGCGGGTGAGCTGGGCAGCAACGGCATTCTGCCAGACGTGGAAAGCCTGCGTATCCCGGTTCAGTATCTGGCAAACCTGTTAACCGCAGGGGATACCCAGCCGGTCCTGCTGGCGCTGAAACGTATGCTGGCGATGCGCCACTTCAAACGCGCTGAAACCGTTGACGGTGTTAACGATACCCGTGCACTGGAAGCGGTAGGTCTGACCGAAGCCCAGGCGCAGGAGATGTACCGTTACCTGGCGATTGCCAATTACGAAGACCGTTTCGTGGTGCCGAGCAGCCACCGTGAACTGGCTCGCGAAGCCTTCCCGGAGAAAAATGGTTGTGGCTTTACCTTTGGCGACGGTTGCCACGGTTCAGACACGAAATTCAATCTCTTCAACAGCCGCCGCATCGATGCCCTGGATGTGACGAGCAAAACGGAGCCGCACCAATGATTGAACTTGTCATTGTTTCGCGCCTGCTCGAGTACCCGGATGCTGCGCTTGCGCAGCATCAGCAGGAGCTCTTTGATGCACTCGCGTCATCTGAAAATCTTGAGAAAGAGGATGCCCAGACACTGGCCGTTTTCCTCCGGGACCTGTTAGCGCGCGATTTACTGGATGCGCAGGCGGATTACAGCCAGCTGTTTGACCGCGGACGCGCGACGTCGCTGCTGCTGTTCGAACATGTTCACGGTGAATCACGTGACCGCGGTCAGGCGATGGTTGACCTGATGGGACAGTACGAGCAACACGGCCTGCAGCTCGACAGCCGCGAGCTGCCGGACCACCTGCCGCTCTACCTTGAGTATCTGGCGCAGTTGCCTAAAGAGGAGGCGCTGGGGGGGCTGCAGGACATCGCGCCGATCCTGGCGTTGCTCGGCGCACGACTTCAGCAGCGCGAGAGCCGTTACGCGGTGCTGTTCGACCTGCTGGTGAAACTCGCCAACGCATCGGTCGACAGTGAAAAAGTTGCGGAGAAGATCGCCGATGAAGCCCGCGATGATACGCCACAGGCGCTGGATGCGGTCTGGGAGGAAGAGCAGGTGAAATTCATGGCTGACCAGAACTGCGGTGAGTCTGAAATCTCCGCTCACCAACGTCGTTTTGCCGGAGCCGTTGCCCCGCAATATTTGAATATCTCTAACGGAGGACAGCAATAATGCACTTCCTGAATATGTTCTTCTTTGACATTTACCCGTATATCGCGGGCACCGTGTTCCTGGTGGGAAGCTGGCTGCGTTATGACTACGGCCAGTACACCTGGCGTGCTGCCTCCAGCCAGATGCTCGATCGCAAAGGGATGAACCTAGCTTCTAACCTGTTCCACATCGGGATCCTGGGGATTTTTGCGGGTCACTTCCTCGGAATGCTGACGCCGCACTGGATGTATGAGTCATTCCTGCCGATTGAGGTGAAGCAGAAAATGGCGATGATTGCCGGCGGTGCCTGCGGCGTGATGACGCTGGTGGGCGGTTTACTGCTGCTCAAACGCCGTCTGTTCAGCCCGCGCGTTCGCGCGACTACCACCGGCGCGGACATTCTGATTTTGTCCCTGCTGATGGTGCAGTGTGCGCTGGGTCTACTGACCATTCCGTTCTCGGCTCAGCATATGGATGGCAGCGAAATGATGAAGCTGGTCGGCTGGGCGCAGTCTGTGGTGACTTTCCACGGTGGTGCGTCTGAGCACCTTGACGGTGTGGCGTTTATCTTCCGCGTGCACCTGGTGCTCGGGATGACGCTGTTTGTGCTGTTCCCGTTCTCTCGTCTGGTGCATATCTGGAGCGCACCGGTGGAGTATCTGACGCGCAAATATCAGATTGTTCGCGCCCGTCGCTAATTTGCTGATTTGATCCCAACCCCGCACTCGCGGGGTTTTTTCTCGCCCCAGCCCAGGTTATTACCTGCCGCCGCAAACAGTATCAATGCACCACCTGCCAGTTGCGTGATATTCAGCGAGTGTCCGAACACCACGTTATCGACAATTATGGCCACCACGGGATAGATAAAAGACAGAGAACCGGTAACGGACGTCGGGAGCTTCTGGATCGCGCTATACAGCAACTGATACATGATCCCGGTGTGGACGACACCTAACGTCAGTAAAATCGGCCAGGGAAAATCAGCTGAAAATGCCGGTTGGTGGGCGAAGGGCAACAGCATGACTACGCCGGTCAGTACCTGAATAAAGGCGATATGCTGGGGCGCAACTGATTTCAGTCTGCGGGCGATTATGGCTGTCAGTGCGTAGAAGAAAGCGGCCCCTATCGCCAGACCGATTCCTGCGAGCCAGCCTTCGCCCTGTGCGCCATTCAGCTCACTGGAGAGCAGGATGACCACGCCGCCAAAGGCGAGAACGAGCCAACCCCATTTCACCAGGCTCACGCGTTCACCTAAAAACATCCCCATCAACACCAGCATAAACGGCTGGGTGTTATAAACCACGGTAGAAAGGCCGATTGAAATACATTCATAAGCCGCGAACAGCAGCAACCAGTTCACCACTAACGCAACACCGCCCAGAATTGCCAGCAACAGCGTGACCCGGGTGAGCGGACTAAATGGTTTTCGACTTATTCGGATGAAAATAAAAAGGGCCATCGCCCCGATCAGGCATCGCCAGAAAACCACTTCCGTCACCGGCAGGCCGGAAAGCAGAACAAACGCGCCAATCGAGCCGGAAATTAACATTGCCAGGCTCATCTGCCAGACGCCTTTTTGTACATAACCCATTATTCACCTCCTGATTAATGACGATATTGTCGAATACCGCTGTCGGGAATGACATGGCTGATATAAGGTGAAAGACAGTGATGACTTTTTTAAATTAGGTAAAAACGATGGAAAACCTTCTCGATGACATCGATCGCCAAATCCTGGCCTGTCTGGTTGAGGATGCGCGCATGTCGCTAAAGGTACTCAGCGGACGTATTGGACTGACATCTCCCAGTACAGCTGAGCGTCTGAAAAGACTGGAAGAGCGCGGGGTGATTGAAGGGTATGGCGCGCGCGTCAATCTGACGGCGTTGGGGTATACGTTGCAGGCGCTGGTGCGTGTTCGTCCTTTACCGGGGTTGCTGCAAAAGGTAGATAAGTACATTCAGGCCATGCCGGAATGTATTGAGAGCGATAAAGTCACCGGTGAAGACTGCTTTGTTATCAGGCTGGTCGTGCGGTCGATTGAGCAACTGGATGCGTTGCTTGATGGTCTGGCGGAACATGCTCAGTGTAATACGTCGATCGTAAAAAGTTCACCGGTGAAGCGCCGGTTGCCACCGATGTGATCGTCTGTTGCTATGCATGACACATCGTTGAAATACATCACTGGATTGGCTTTGAGATGATGGTGGTGGGGGAAGGATTCGAACCTTCGAAGTCGATGACGGCAGATTTACAGTCTGCTCCCTTTGGCCGCTCGGGAACCCCACCAGGGGTAATTCAAATTTTGAAGTAATGCTGAGAGATGGTGGTGGGGGAAGGATTCGAACCTTCGAAGTCGATGACGGCAGATTTACAGTCTGCTCCCTTTGGCCGCTCGGGAACCCCACCACGGGGTAATGCTATTTACTGGCCTGCTTCCTGCTGGAAGCGGGGCGCATCATATCAAATGAGACGCCCCTGTAAAGCGTTACCACAATAAAAATAAACTGGTTGCCTGAATTTTACGCGTTAAGCTGTAAAGCTAACCAGTTCATTTTCTTGTCGATTAAAGAATAATCGTTCTGTTACCGTAAACGAACACACGTTGTGCCAGCACCTGATAGAGCGCACGACTGAGTACGTTCTTCTCTACGTCACGCCCGGCGCGCATCATATCTTCTGCGGTATAGGTGTGATCCACGTGAATCACGTCCTGCATAATGATTGGGCCTTCGTCCAGATTGTCATTCACGTAGTGCGCGGTGGCACCGATGATTTTCACACCGCGTTCGTACGCCTGGTGATAAGGACGTGCACCGATAAAGGCTGGCAGGAATGAGTGATGGATGTTGATGATCTTGTTCGGGAAACGCGCCACGAAGGATGGGGTCAGCACACGCATGTATTTCGCCAGTACCACGTAATCCGGGTTATGCGCTTCGATAGCATTGGCCATCAGGTTGTCATGTTCTTCACGGGTATGGCCTTCATGGCTGACCAGCTCAAACGGAATATCAAAACGTTCAACCAGCGTGCGCAGCGTCTCGTGGTTACCGATAACGGCAGCGATTTCAACATCGAGGCCACCGTAGTTTGCTTTCATCAACAGATCGCCAAGACAGTGGGCTTCTTTCGTCACAAGAATAACAACGCGACGACGGCCAGCGGGTGTCAGTTCACGCACGGAGCCTTCAGGCAGCGCGCTGTCGAGATCGGCAAGCAGGGTGGTGTCGTTGAAAATCCCTTCGAGTTCGGTACGCATAAAGAAGCGTCCGGTACGGTGGTCAACGAACTCGTTGTTCTGCACGATATTCAGTTCATGCTTATAACAAATGTTGGTAATTCGTGCGATCAGCCCTTTTTGATCGGGACAGATGGTGCGCAGAACTTTACGTTGTAGTGATTGCATCGCCGGGAAATCCTGTTTGAGTATTTGCGAAGTCTGGGTTGTCAGGCATTACTGCCCGCAACACTTTTTAAATTTTTTACCTGAACCACAAGGGCAGGGATCGTTACGACCAAACTGTGGGCGCGTTCCGTCAATATAATACCATTGCCCGCTTTCCTTTAAGAACCGGGAACGTTCGATAATGGCACCGGGCTTATTGCGTTCGATAAAGCGGGCAACGAAGCTGACATAACCTTCATCAGCATCACTTCCCGTTGACGATTCATAGACGGTAAGGCCGAGCCATTGGGTATTAGCAAATCCGGCTTCAATATCCTGTCTGAAATCGGCAGCGTGGCAGGACGGGTGCCAGGTTTTAATCAGGTAGTCTGCGTCTTTGATCACAAAAGCAGTATACCGTGAACGCATGAGGTGTGACGGGTCTGGTGCAACCTGATCGCCAGACAGATATCGCTGGCAACATAGGCTATACTCCAGAGCGCTACCACAAGGGCAGAGTTGAGACACGATTCTCTTCCTGGAACAAAAAATAAGGGCGTTAAACGCTTCGGGTAGCACCATGTTAACTGAGCAGTTGCGTTGATGCTATGTCAGGAATCCAGGGGACGTAAAACAGGGCTAATGAGAAAGGTTAAAATTGGACTGGCGCTGGGCTCAGGTGCAGCCCGGGGATGGTCGCACATCGGCGTGATAAATGCCTTAAAGCAGATGGGCATTGACGTTGATATTGTTGCAGGGTGTTCAATCGGATCGCTTGTGGGGTCCGCATACGCGTGTGGAAAGCTTCCGGAACTTGAAACCTGGGTACGCTCCTTCAGTTACTGGGACGTATTGCGCCTGATGGATCTCTCGTGGCAGCGCGGTGGGTTGCTGCGCGGTGAACGGGTCTTTAACCAGTTCCGTCAGATTATGCCTCTCGATGACTTCAGTCATTGTCAGTTACCCTTCGGTGCCGTTGCGACGAACCTCAGTACCGGCCGCGAACTCTGGCTTACCGAAGGGGATATCCATCTTGCCGTTCGCGCGTCCTGCAGCATGCCCGGCTTAATGGCCCCTGTTCCACACAACGGTTACTGGCTTGTCGACGGAGGCGTTGTTAACCCGGTCCCCATTTCCCTGACCCGCGCTATGGGTGCCGATATCGTTATTGCTGTGGATTTACAGCACGACGCTCATCTGATGCAACAAGACCTGATGCCAGTCAATCTTCAGAGTGAAGATGCCGAGGGCGAAAAACTGGCCTGGCATGAGCGTCTGCGCGGACGTCTCGGGCGCATGGCCGCCCGGCGTGCGGTAACTGCACCCACGGCGATTGAAATTATGACGACCTCAATCCAGGTCCTGGAGAACCGCCTCAAGCGCAACCGCATGGCTGGCGACCCGCCGGATATTCTGCTTCAGCCGTATTGTCCGCAAATTTCTACCCTTGATTTCCATCGGGCTGAGGCCGCCATCGCAGCGGGCTCGTTAGCCGTCGAAAAGAAAATAGATGAGTTGCTGCCTTTTGTGCGAACAGCACGTTAAGCACCTTTTTTTGACTACTTCAGCAAAATCTGACAGGCGACAGTGCCGATAGCATGCCACTATGTAGTTACTGTCAGCCAGGGGAGGAACCATGACGAAGCCATTGGCCGGAAAACACATTTTGATTGTTGAAGACGAGCCCGTTTTCCGATCGCTACTGGATTCGTGGTTATCATCACTGGGGGCAAACACTTCACTGGCTGACGATGGCATCGACGCGCTGGAAAAAATGGTCAATATCACGCCTGATCTGATGATTTGTGACCTTGAGATGCCACGGATGAATGGACTGAAGCTGGTCGAACATCTGCGCAATGAAGCCAACCAGATGCCGATACTGGTGATTTCCGCCACAGAGAACATGGCGGATATAGCCAAAGCCTTGCGTCTGGGGGTTCAGGATATTCTGCTTAAACCGGTTAAAGATCTTAACCGACTTCGTGAAACCGTCTTAGCCTGTCTTTATCCCAATATGTTTAATTCCCGTGTTGAGGAAGAGGAGCGCCTTTTCCAGGACTGGGACGCCTTAGTGAGTAATCCCCCTGCGGCGGCGAAACTGTTGCAAGAACTTCAACCGCCGGTGCAACAAAATATTTCTCACTGTCGTGTGAATTATCGCCAGTTGGTGGCCGCTGACCAGCCAGGGCTGGTGCTCGATATTGCGCCATTATCGGATTCAGACCTTGCATTTTATTGTCTTGATGTCACCCGGGCAGGGGATAATGGTGTATTAGCCGCGTTATTACTTCGTGCGCTATTTAACGGGTTGCTGCAGGAACAACTCTCCCATCAGGGTCAGCGGCTTCCCGAGTTAGGCAGTTTACTCAAACAGGTAAACCAGCTTTTCCGTCAGGCCAATTTACCCGGACAGTTTCCGCTGTTGGTAGGTTATTACCACAGCGGTTTGAAAAATCTTATCCTCGTTTCCGCGGGGCTTAATGCCTCGCTGAATACCGGGGAACATCATATTCAGGTCAGTAACGGTGTCCCGCTTGGAACATTGGGTACGGCTTATCTTAATCAAATTAGCCATCGCTGTTCCTCCTGGCAGTGCCAAATTTGGGGTGCCGGGGGACGGCTACGCTTAATGTTGTCCACGGAATAAGCAGTTGGATCTTAATTTTAAGATTGCTTTACCTGTGATTTACGGGGAGTGCTACTATCGCTGCCCGGAATCATGCGTATTTGTCCTAATTGATCGGCAACGCGTTCTTTTCAGACCCGGACTGCGGGATGAGGCTGATATACTTAACGCGTTATTTATTGCATAAAAGTTCAAAACTTGAACAGCTCAGGAGAATTTGAATGGCTGCCCTAAATTCGAAAGTCAGAAAGGCCGTCATCCCGGTAGCGGGATTGGGGACCAGGATGTTACCAGCAACTAAGGCGATTCCTAAAGAGATGCTGCCTCTGGTTGATAAGCCATTAATTCAGTATGTCGTTAACGAATGTATCGCGGCCGGCATTACTGAAATTGTGCTGGTTACACATTCATCAAAAAACTCTATCGAAAACCATTTCGATACAAGTTTTGAACTCGAAGCCATGCTGGAAAAACGTGTTAAGCGCCAGCTGCTGGAAGAAGTTCAGTCTATTTGCCCGCCACACGTCACCATTATGCAGGTGCGTCAGGGTCTGGCTAAAGGTCTGGGTCACGCAGTCATGTGTGCGCATCCCGTTGTAGGTGATGAGCCTGTTGCGGTGATCCTGCCTGACGTTATTCTGGACGAATATGAATCAGATCTTTCTCAGGACAATCTGGCTGAGATGATCAAACGCTTCGATGAAACAGGCAGCAGCCAGATCATGGTTGAACCTGTGGATGACGTTACCGCATACGGTGTTGTTGACTGCAAAGGCGTTAACCTTGAACCGGGTGAGAGCGTGCCGATGATTGGCGTGGTTGAGAAGCCTAAAGCCGACGTAGCGCCTTCTAATCTGGCGGTTGTAGGTCGTTATGTCCTGAGTGCTGAAATCTGGCCTCTGCTGGCGAAAACGCCTCCAGGAGCGGGTGATGAAATCCAGCTTACCGATGCCATTGATATGCTGATCGAGAAAGAGACCGTTGAAGCTTACCATATGAAAGGTAAGAGCCATGACTGCGGTAATAAGCTCGGTTATATGCAGGCGTTTGTAGAATATGGCATTCGCCACAATACGCTCGGTGAAGAATTTAAAGCCTGGCTCAAAGAGAGCGCGGGTATTAAGAAATAACTCAGGCTTCATTTGATCTGAACCGGTGAGGCTCTGCCCACCGGTTTTTTTATGCCCATAACACACCGTCATCACGTCCGATTGTAAGGCAAGCTAAATAGCCAAATAACGCTTTATGACAGAGTGTAAGGGGATGTTTGCGGTAAATTGCGGGTAAAAAAAATCCCGCATTACGCGGGATTTTTCTGAAAGCGAGATGATTAATCCTTGATCAGGAAGTCATCCAGCTGTTTACCTTGCTCGTCCATTGCTTTCTTGATAACAGCAGGAGTACGACCCTGGCCGGTCCAGGTTTTAGTTTCGCCGTTCTCGTCAACATAGCTATATTTAGCAGGACGAGCAGCGCGTTTTGCTTTGGTACCGGTTTTAGCTGCAGCCATGCTGTTCAGCAATTCATTTGGATCGATACCATCAGCAATCAGCATTTCACGATATTGCTGCAGTTTACGAGTACGCTCTTCGATTTCAGCAGCAGCAGCGCTTTCTTCTTCGCGACGTTCATTAACTACAACTTCTAATTTTTCCAGCATTTCTTCAAGCGTTTCGAGGGTACATTCTCTTGCCTGCGCACGAAGAGTACGGATGTTGTTCAGAATTTTAAGTGCTTCGCTCATTGTAGTAATCTCAAACTTATAATGGGGGGTGGTTTGTTGTCCTAATAATAGAGCGATAAATTCAGTTGTGCAATAGCTGGGAATGTAAGGAATTCAAAAAATAGTGAATATTGCCGCTATTATTAATTACGCTAACTTAAATTTCATAACCCGCCAGTCCCGCTTGTTATCACGTAAAGTGGCTAACGCAGTCGATTGCATCTTTTTTTTGTGACATTTGCCTCAGGAATTATAGTTGCGGCGGATAAATATCAGCCTTTTGTATTAGTTTACACCGGGTATGTTAAGGCAGAAATAGTTAATAAATAGTGAATTTTAATGAACGATGATTCCACTATAAAATGAAGTGTTATGTTTGGCTGACCCTATAACATATTGGCTGGGGTGGATGCGTTTACTTCATGTTTTAACGGATTATTTTTGCAAAATGCCGGCGGTAAACCTCGCGCTGAACCGCATAGTCTGTGCGTCGTATCGCTGATAACCAGACAAAATATGGTACAATGAATCATCGGTAATATTACACATTGATTAGGGTTTTACGGCCAATGGCACAACTTTATTTCTACTATTCGGCAATGAATGCCGGGAAATCGACAGCGCTACTGCAATCCTCATACAATTACCAGGAACGTGGGATGCGTACCGTTGTTTATACGGCTGAAATTGACGACCGCTTTGGTGCAGGGAAGGTGAGTTCCAGAATAGGCCTCTCATCGCCTGCGAGGCTGTTTAACCCGCAAACTGACCTGCTGGAGGATATCCGCACAGCGCATGCTTCACAGCCCATCCATTGTGTTCTGGTTGATGAAAGCCAGTTTCTGACGCGTGAGCAAGTTCATGCGCTTTCAGAGGTTGTCGATGAGCTTGATATTCCCGTTCTGTGCTATGGGTTGCGCACTGACTTTCGTGGTGAGCTATTTGCCGGCAGCCAGTATTTACTTGCGTGGTCGGATAAACTCGTTGAACTTAAAACCATCTGTTTTTGCGGCCGTAAAGCCAGCATGGTGCTTCGCCTCGACCAGGCTGGAAAACCCTATGCTGATGGCGAGCAGGTGGTGATAGGTGGCAATGAACGCTACGTATCAGTGTGCCGTAAGCATTATAAGGAAGCGTTGATTGTCGGCTCACTGACAGCGCTTCAGCCTGACAATCGCAAATAATCCTTCACAGTAAAATGCAGACATAAAAAAACCCGCCAGAGGCGGGTTTTTTATCAGGCTTTCAGTTACGCGTTTTTCTTCGCTTTCTTGTCAGCTTTAATGACAGGTGCGTCTACTTTCACAGCAACAGTGTCATTTTCTTTGAACTCGCGGCCGTAGAAGGTATCCAGCAGGATCTGTTTCAGCTCAGAGATCAGCGGGTAGCGTGGGTTAGCACCGGTACACTGGTCATCGAATGCATCTTCAGACAGCTTATCAACATGCGCGAGGAAGTCAGCTTCCTGAACGCCCGCTTCACGGATAGATTTAGGAATACCCAGCTCAGCTTTAAGACTTTCCAGCCATGCCAGCAGTTTCTCAATCTTCGCCGCAGTACGGTCGCCCGGTGCGCTCAGACCCAGGTGGTCTGCGATTTCAGCGTAACGACGACGTGCCTGTGGGCGGTCGTACTGGCTGAAAGCAGTCTGCTTGGTTGGGTTGTCGTTCGCGTTATAACGGATAACGTTGCTGATCAACAGGGCGTTCGCCAGACCGTGAGGAATGTGGAACTGTGAACCCAGTTTGTGTGCCATTGAGTGGCAAACACCCAGGAAGGCGTTAGCAAACGCGATACCGGCGATGGTTGCTGCACTGTGAACACGTTCACGGGCAACCGGGTTTTTAGACCCTTCATTATAAGACGCTGGCAGGTTTTCTTTCAGCAGTTTCAGAGCCTGCAGAGCCTGACCGTCAGAGAACTCAGAAGCCAGTACGGAAACGTAAGCTTCCAGGGCGTGAGTCACTGCATCCAGACCACCGAACGCACAGAGTGATTTCGGCATTTCCATGACCAGGTTGGCATCAACGATAGCCATGTCTGGCGTCAGCGCGTAGTCAGCCAGTGGGTATTTCTGACCGGTTGCATCGTCGGTTACAACAGCAAACGGCGTGACTTCTGAACCTGTACCGGAAGTGGTAGTAACGGCGATCATTTTCGCTTTTACGCCCATTTTCGGGAACTTGTAGATACGTTTACGGATGTCCATAAAGCGCAGCGCCAGTTCTTCGAAGTGTGTTTCTGGGTGCTCGTACATAACCCACATGATTTTCGCGGCGTCCATTGGGGAACCACCACCCAGTGCGATGATCACATCGGGTTTGAAGGAGTTCGCCAGTTCAGCACCTTTACGCACTACGGTCAGGGTTGGGTCAGCTTCAACTTCAAAGAACACTTCAGTTTCAACGCCAGCCGCTTTCAGAACAGAAGTGATCTGGTCTGCGTAGCCGTTGTTGAACAGGAAACGGTCAGTCACGATGAGCGCACGTTTGTGGCCATCAGTAATCACTTCATCCAGCGCGATTGGCAGAGAGCCACGGCGGAAGTAGATAGATTTCGGAAGTTTGTGCCACAACATGTTTTCAGCTCGCTTAGCAACGGTTTTCTTGTTGATCAGGTGTTTTGGACCAACGTTTTCAGAGATGGAATTACCACCCCAGGAACCACAACCCAGAGTCAGGGAAGGTGCGAGTTTGAAGTTGTACAGGTCACCGATACCACCCTGAGAAGCCGGGGTGTTAATCAGGATGCGCGCAGTTTTCATCATCTGACCGAAGTGAGCAACGCGCTCTGGCTGGTTATCCTGGTCGGTGTACAGGCAAGAGGTATGACCGATACCCCCCATTGCAACCAGTTTCTCTGCTTTTACTACCGCGTCTTCGAAATCTTTCGCACGGTACATAGCAAGCGTAGGCGAGAGTTTTTCGTGAGCGAACGGTTCGCTTTCGTCGACAACTTTAACTTCGCCGATCAGAATCTTGGTGGTTGCCGGAACGGTAAAGCCGGCGAGTTCAGCGATTTTATAGGCTGGCTGACCAACGATGGCGGCGTTCAGCGCGCCGTTTTTCAGAATGATATCCTGAACGGCTTTCAGCTCTTTGCCCTGCAGCATGTAGCCGCCGTGGCTGGCGAAACGTTCGCGAACTGCATCATAGACGGAGTCTACAACAACAACGGACTGTTCAGACGCACAGATAACACCGTTGTCGAAGGTTTTAGACATTAGTACAGATGCAACAGCACGTTTGATATCGGCCGTTTCGTCGATAACAACAGGCGTGTTACCCGCACCTACACCGATAGCCGGTTTACCGGAGCTGTATGCTGCTTTAACCATGCCAGGACCACCGGTTGCCAGGATCAGGTTAATGTCCGGGTGGTGCATCAGGGCGTTAGACAGTTCAACAGACGGTTGGTCGATCCAGCCGATCAGATCTTTTGGCGCACCCGCAGCGATAGCAGCCTGCAGCACGATATCCGCTGCTTTGTTGGTGGCATCTTTAGCACGTGGGTGAGGGGAGAAGATGATTGCGTTACGGGTCTTCAGACTGATCAGCGATTTGAAGATGGCAGTAGACGTTGGGTTAGTCGTTGGAACGATACCGCAAATAATACCGATAGGTTCAGCAATGGTGATGGTACCGAAGGTATGATCTTCAGCCAGGACGCCGCAAGTCTTCTCATCTTTATAGGCGTTATAGATATACTCTGAAGCAAAGTGGTTTTTGATCACTTTATCTTCAACGATACCCATGCCGGATTCAGCAACGGCCATTTTAGCGAGAGGGATTCGAGCATCTGCAGCAGCCAGAGCGGCCGCGCGGAAGATTTTATCAACCTGTTCTTGGGTGAAATTGGCGTATTCACGCTGGGCTTTTTTCACGCGCTCGACGAGTGCGTTCAGTTCAGCGATATTAGTAACAGCCATAATGCTCTCCTGATAATGTTTAAACTCTTTTAGTAAACCAGCGCTCGATACGTCTGACAGTATAGACAGAGCCACTACGACTTGCGTTAGATAAAGTAAAACAAAGAGTTACTTTATGCTCTGGCGCGCTAACTTACTAAAAGAGCCTTACCTTAACATCATCCCTTTGTGACAGGTGACCTTCCTGGGGGGCGTAATCAAGATTACTCACTTCTGAGTACGAAAATCATGATCTGCGTCAATTTTTCCCCAAGCTGATACCTTTCAGCAGGGTTATTTATTGTAGATATTTCCAGTGTTAAATAATTAAGTAACTATTGGAATCGACGCTATCACGGATTCTACATCTGTTTAACATCCTGAAAGGATAACGTTTAGGCACAGATTTCTGGTGAAGTATGCTCATAAAAAGCGTATCTTCAGCGCGATTTTTCATGACAAAGTGTCAGTCCCGGGCATGTGCATAAGCGGAGCAAAACGTGATCCAAACGCTCTTTGATTTTCCAACGTATTTTAAATTTTTTATTGGTCTGTTTGCCCTGGTCAACCCGGTAGGGATCATCCCTGTCTTCATTAGTATGACCAGTTACCAGACGGCGGCGGCCAGGAACAAAACCAACCTCACCGCTAACCTGTCAGTGGCCATTATCTTGCTCACCTCGCTTTTCCTGGGTGATGCCATTCTCCAGCTGTTCGGCATTTCAATTGATTCTTTCCGCATCGCGGGTGGCATCCTGGTGGTGACCATTGCCATGTCGATGATCAGCGGTAAGCTGGGTGAGGATAAGCAGAACAAACAGGAGAAATCAGAAACCGCCATTCGCGAAAGTATCGGCGTGGTCCCGCTTGCGTTGCCTTTAATGGCAGGGCCTGGGGCAATCAGTTCCACCATTGTCTGGGGGACACGTTACCATAGCCTGATGCACCTGATTGGCTTTTCTGTCGCCATCGCTATCTTCGCACTGTGTTGTTGGGGGGTTTTCCGCATGGCACCCTGGCTGGTGCGCTGGCTGGGGCAAACGGGCATCAACGTCATTACGCGTATCATGGGCCTGTTGTTGATGGCGTTAGGCATCGAATTTATTGTCACCGGTATTAAAAGCATTTTCCCCGGCTTACTGCACTAATATTTCAAATGAAAGAACGGGGCCTGAGGCTCCGTTTTTTTACGTGATTATCAGCAAATCATATAACTAAAGTTGAAATGCTCACATATCATAATAAATTCTACTAATAATCCGCTTTTCTTATATTTCAATAAGTTATCAATTTGCTTCGTGCCTCTCTGCGCATAAAACCTTCAATCGATCTGTTATTTTACTCACATGATACTCTGGGGCTTGCTGAGTCATAACCGAAATGATATTAGTAATTTCAACGTTCCCCTAGAGGAATGTGCTAAATAATAATCAGTTGTTAAATTTTTGTACAAAACCACTCGATGATAGCGCAGCGACGCGTTTGTAGAGAATGTTTTCTCTATCATATTGAATACCAATGTTTTTATGCGGTATTTGATGTCAGGCAGGGCTGCCCCCCGAGATACGGTACTCACCGTAAAAGAGAATTGCTTAACAAATTTGCAAAATGTATTGGCGCGCGTTTACGCCATTTGATACTTTCCGGCCTAATATTTTGCAGCATAAAACAAGCAGATGAGAATTATTTTCATATAGTCCTCTTCTCAGATATCCAGCACAGGCCTCAGACAGGGGAGACCTGTGAAGAATCGACGCAAGACGGCCATACGAGCGGTCAGTAATAAAAAAGTCGGTGATAGCAAGAAGTAAAAAGAAGAACCTGACAGCAGCAAAAAAAACTCCTGCGCTGTACAGGCCCCAACAGGGGATTACACAGCTGGCGAAGGCCAGTAATTATAATGAGTGGAGTACCAACACAATGTCCATCATCACAAAAAAAAATCTGGTAGCGGCGGGGATTTTAACTGCGCTAATCGCGGGCAACGCTGCAATGGCTGCGGACGTTCCTGCAGGCGTTCAACTGGCTGAGAAACAGACGCTGGTTCGTAACAACGGTGCGGAAGTGCAGTCTCTTGATCCGCACAAAATTGAAGGTGTTCCGGAGTCTAACGTCAACCGCGACCTGTTCGAAGGCTTGCTGGTGACCGACGTAGACGGCCACCCGGCACCGGGTGTGGCGGAAAAATGGGAAAATAAAGATTTCAAAGTTTGGACCTTCCATCTGCGTAAAGATGCGAAATGGTCCGACGGTACGCCGGTTACCGCCGAAGATTTCGTGTATAGCTGGCAGCGTCTGGCGAATCCAACCACCGCCTCTCCGTATGCGAGCTACCTGCAATATGGCCACATCGCCAATATTGATGACATCATCGCCGGTAAAAAACCGGTCACCGACCTGGGTGTGAAAGCGATTGATGCCAATACCTTTGAAGTGACGTTGAGCGAGCCTGTTCCGTACTTCTACAAATTACTGGTTCACCCGTCCGTTTCCCCGGTACCCAAATCTGCGGTGGAAAAATTTGGTGAAAAATGGACTCAGCCTGCCAATATCGTGACCAACGGTGCTTATAAACTGAAAGACTGGGTGGTCAACGAACGTATGGTTCTGGAGCGTAACCCGCAGTACTGGGATAACGCGAAAACCGTCATTAATCAGGTAACCTACCTGCCAATCTCTTCTGAAGTTACTGACGTTAACCGTTACCGCAGCGGCGAAATCGACATGACCTATAACAACATGCCGATTGAACTGTTCCAGAAGCTGAAAAAAGAGATCCCGAAAGAAGTGCATGTTGATCCGTATCTCTGCACTTACTACTACGAAATCAACAACCAGAAAGCACCATTCACTGATGTGCGCGTGCGTACAGCGCTCAAGCTGGCACTGGATCGCGATATTATCGTGAACAAAGTGAAAAACCAGGGCGACCTGCCGGCATACAGCTATACCCCTCCTTATACCGACGGTATGAAACTGGTTGAGCCTGAGTGGTTCAAGTGGTCACAGGAAAAACGTAACGAAGAAGCGAAAAAACTGCTGGCTGAAGCCGGTTATACCGCTGACAAGCCGCTGACGTTTAACCTGCTGTACAACACGTCTGACCTGCATAAAAAACTGGCTATCGCCGTCGCGTCTATCTGGAAGAAAAACCTGGGCGTGAACGTGAAGCTGGAAAACCAGGAATGGAAAACCTTCCTGGATACCCGCCATCAGGGGACGTTCGACGTGGCGCGTGCCGGCTGGTGTGCGGACTATAACGAACCAACATCCTTCCTGAACACCATGCTGAGTGACAGTTCGAATAACACCGCGCACTATAAGAGCCCGGCATTCGATAAGATCATTACTGATACGCTGAAAGTCACAGACGATGCGCAGCGCGCTGATCTGTACGCGAAATCAGAAGAGCAGCTCGATAAAGACTCTGCAATTGTACCGGTCTATTACTACGTTAACGCCCGCCTGGTGAAACCGTGGGTAGGGGGTTATACCGGTAAAGACCCGTTGGATAATATTTCCGTTAAGAATCTTTATATTATCAAGCATTAATGGCAATACGTGGGGCAGGCCTGGCTTGCCCCACTGTGTCTACTTTGTAACATTCATCAGGCACACGCCAGAAGGTACGGGCAATGTTGAAATTTATCCTGCGTCGCTGCTTAGAAGCGATACCAACGTTATTTATTCTAATTACGATTTCCTTCTTTATGATGCGTCTCGCGCCAGGAAGTCCATTTACCGGTGAACGTACGCTGCCACCGGAAGTGATGGCCAATATCGAAGCGAAGTATCACTTAAACGATCCTATCTCCACGCAGTACTTCAACTATCTGAAGCAACTGGCGCACGGTGATTTTGGGCCGTCATTCAAATACAAAGACTATTCCGTTAACGACCTGGTGGCGTCCAGCTTCCCTGTCTCGGCGAAACTGGGTGCTGCGGCATTCATCCTTGCCGTCGTTCTCGGCGTCACCGCGGGCGTTATTGCCGCGCTCAAACAAAATACCAAATGGGATTATACCGTAATGGGGGTGGCGATGACCGGGGTGGTTATACCCAGCTTCGTTGTCGCGCCATTACTGGTGATGATATTTGCCATTACGCTGAAATGGCTGCCCGGAGGCGGCTGGAACGGTGGGGCGCTGAAGTTCATGATTTTGCCAATGGTGGCACTTTCCCTGGCCTATATCGCCAGTATCGCGCGTATCACCCGCGGTTCCATGATTGAAGTCCTGCACTCGAACTTCATCCGTACCGCGCGTGCGAAAGGGCTGCCGATGCGCCGGATTATATTCCGCCATGCGCTCAAGCCTGCGCTCCTGCCCGTGCTCTCCTACCTGGGGCCGGCATTCGTTGGGATCATCACCGGCTCAATGGTTATCGAAACCATTTACGGTCTGCCGGGCATTGGTCAACTGTTCGTTAATGGCGCGCTGAACCGCGACTATTCACTGGTACTGAGCCTGACAATCCTTGTCGGCGCACTGACCATTTTGTTTAACGCTATCGTCGATGTGCTGTATGCCGTTATCGACCCGAAAATCCGTTACTGATACTGGAGCACGCCATGATGTTGAGTAAGAAAAACAGCGAGGCGCTGGAAAACTTCAGTGAAAAACTGGAAGTAGAAGGTCGTAGCCTCTGGCAAGACGCCCGTCGTCGCTTTATGCATAACCGTGCCGCGGTCGCCAGTCTGGTTGTTCTGGTGCTCATCGCGCTGTTTGTCACCCTGGCGCCGATTCTGTCGCAATTTACCTATTTCGACACCGACTGGGGCATGATGTCCAGCGCACCCGATATGACGTCCGGGCACTATTTTGGTACGGATTCCTCAGGGCGCGACCTGCTGGTGCGTGTCGCTATCGGTGGCCGTATTTCGCTGATGGTCGGTATTGCTGCCGCCCTGGTGGCGGTGATCGTGGGTACGCTTTACGGCTCACTCTCAGGCTACCTTGGCGGTAAAGTGGACTCCGTCATGATGCGTATGCTGGAAATCTTAAACTCCTTCCCGTTCATGTTCTTCGTTATCCTGCTGGTGACCTTCTTTGGCCAGAATATCCTGTTGATCTTCGTGGCAATCGGGATGGTGTCCTGGCTGGATATGGCGCGAATCGTTCGTGGTCAGACGCTGAGTCTTAAGCGTAAAGAGTTTATCGAAGCGGCGCAGGTGGGCGGTGTCTCCACCGGTAATATTGTGGTTCGCCATATCGTTCCTAACGTGCTCGGCGTGGTGGTGGTATATGCCTCGCTGCTGGTACCAAGCATGATCCTGTTTGAATCTTTCCTGAGCTTCCTGGGCCTGGGTACACAAGAGCCACTGAGCAGCTGGGGCGCGCTTCTGAGTGATGGTGCAAACTCAATGGAAGTCTCACCGTGGTTGCTTCTGTACCCGGCGGGCTTCCTGGTCGTCACCCTGTTTTGTTTCAACTTTATCGGCGATGGCCTGCGTGATGCCCTCGACCCGAAAGACCGTTAAGGAGCGCCGTCATGACGATTATTGAAACGGCCACTGCGCCACAGGCGCAACAGCAGGGTAACCTTCTGCTGGACGTAAAAGACCTCCGCGTGACCTTTAAAACGCCGGATGGCGATGTGACCGCCGTGAACGATCTCAACTTCAACCTGCGTGCGGGTGAAACGCTGGGGATCGTGGGCGAGTCGGGTTCCGGTAAATCCCAAACCGCCTTTGCGTTGATGGGGCTGCTGGCGTCTAACGGTGTCATTGGCGGTTCCGCCAAATTCAACGGGCGTGAGATCCTCAACCTGCCGGAATACGAGCTGAACAAGCTGCGCGCTGAGCAGATTTCGATGATATTCCAGGACCCGATGACCTCGCTGAACCCGTATATGCGTGTCGGCGAGCAGCTGATGGAAGTGCTGATGCTGCACAAAGGCTTGGGCAAAGCAGAAGCCTTTGAGGAGTCCGTCAAAATGCTCGACGCGGTGAAAATGCCGGAAGCGCGCAAGCGTATGCGCATGTTCCCGCATGAGTTCTCCGGCGGTATGCGTCAGCGTGTCATGATTGCGATGGCGCTGATGTGCCGGCCAAAACTGCTGATTGCCGATGAACCGACCACCGCGCTTGATGTGACCGTCCAGGCACAGATCATGACGCTGCTGAACGAGCTTAAGCGTGAGTTCAACACCGCGATTATCATGATCACTCACGATCTGGGCGTCGTGGCCGGTATCTGTGACAAGGTACTGGTGATGTATGCCGGTCGCACCATGGAATATGGTAAGGCGCGCGACGTGTTCTACCAGCCTGCACACCCTTACTCCATTGGTCTGCTGAATGCGGTGCCGCGCCTCGATGCAGAAGGGGAATCCCTGCTGACCATCCCTGGCAACCCGCCAAACCTGCTGCGTCTGCCGAAAGGCTGTCCGTTCCAGCCACGCTGCCCGCACGCGATGGAAATCTGCAATACGGCGCCGCCGCTGGAAGAGTTTGCACCAGGCCGTCTGCGCGCCTGCTTTAAGCCGCAGGAGGATCTGGTATGAACGCATTAGATGAAAAAAGAAATGTCCTGCTCGAAATTGCTGACCTTAAGGTGCATTTCGACATTAAAGATGGAAAACAGTGGTTCTGGCAGCCGCCGAAAACCCTGAAAGCGGTCGATGGCGTAACGCTTCGTCTGTATGAAGGGGAAACCCTGGGTGTGGTGGGTGAGTCCGGTTGCGGTAAATCCACGTTTGCGCGTGCCATCATAGGCCTCGTGAAAGCCACCGACGGCAAAGTTGCCTGGCTGGGTAAAGATCTGCTGGGCATGAAGCCAGACGAGTGGCGCGATGTGCGTAGCGACATCCAGATGATTTTCCAGGATCCGCTGGCCTCATTGAACCCGCGTATGACCATCGGGGAGATCATTGCTGAGCCACTGCGGACCTATCATCCGAAGATGCCGCGTCAGGAAGTACGCGACCGTGTGAAGGCAATGATGATGAAAGTGGGCTTGTTGCCTAACCTCGTCAACCGTTACCCGCACGAATTCTCCGGTGGTCAGTGCCAGCGTATCGGTATCGCCCGCGCCTTGATCCTTGAGCCGAAGCTGATTATCTGTGACGAGCCCGTCTCGGCGCTGGACGTCTCTATTCAGGCGCAGGTGGTTAACCTGCTGCAGAAACTGCAACGTGAAATGGGGCTGTCGCTGATCTTCATTGCGCATGACCTCGCGGTGGTGAAACATATTTCTGACCGCGTACTGGTGATGTATCTGGGCCATGCGGTGGAATTAGGGACTTACGATGAGGTGTACCATAACCCACTGCACCCCTATACCCGGGCACTGATGTCTGCGGTACCGATTCCCGATCCGGATCTGGAAAAAAATAAAACCATCCAGCTTCTGGAAGGTGAATTACCGTCCCCGATTAACCCGCCGTCCGGTTGTGTATTCCGTACGCGATGCCCGATGGCCGGGCCGGAATGTGCAAAAACACGTCCGGTTCTGGAGGGCAGTTTCCGACATGCGGTTTCCTGCCTGAAAGTAGACCCGTTATAATCGCAAGGGCTGACATGATGTCAGCCCTTATTATTTGCGAGGTTAATGTGTCGCGATTATTCACCTCAGCCCGTCGGCGGCTCTATCATCTTTTATTCGATCCTGAAACGGTAACCGGAAGGCGTTTTGAAGCCCTCTGCGCGCTGTTTGCGCTGCTCAGCGTGGTGATCATTTTTATCGAATCGGGCGTCGGAACGCAGTATCACCTGACGCTGGAAGAATGGCATCTTTTTGTCTGGCTGGAGCTGGTCATTACGCTGGTCTTTACCGCTGAATATTTCCTGCGGGTATTCTGTTGGCCTGACCCGGCCAAATATGTCTTCAGCTTCTGGGGATTTATTGATTTAGCCACGATCCTGCCGCTCTATGTCATGTGGCTATGGCCAGAAATCAGTCTGAGCTATGTTTTTGCCTGGCGAGCGATGCGCGTTATTCGGGTGTTACGCATTCTTAAACTGCTGCGGTTTATGCCGTCATTGCGGATATTTTGGAGTGCCATCGTCAGCGCGCGGCATCAGCTGATCCTGTTTTATTCATTTATTGCCATCGTCATGGTGATATTCGGCGCGCTGATGTATTTGATAGAAGGGCCGAAGAATGGCTTCTCAACGCTGAATGCTTCTGTTTATTGGGCGATTGTGACCGTCACAACCGTTGGCTATGGTGATATAGCCCCTCACACTCCGCTGGGACGGATTGTCGCCTCGGTACTGATTCTGATTGGTTATTCGGTGATTGCGGTCCCGACAGGGCTCATTACTACGCACATGAGCAGCGCCTTTCAGAACCGTAAGGCGCAACGAAAATGCCCGAAATGTCACCAGGGTGAACATGAACACAACGCGCGGTTTTGTAATCAGTGCGGAAGTGAGTTACCGGATTAAATAAAAAAGGCTGCAATCGCAGCCTTTTTTATTATTCGCGCCAGAGAATATGACACAGCTTGTGGTCTTTCTCGCGACACAGCAGGACGCGGGCGAAGATGTCGTTAATTTCACCGCCATCTTCATCGGCCAGGCCAATCACCACTTCGGCAAAGAAGTCAGGATTGAGGTCGAAATCCACATGTTCAGCCCAGTCTTCAGAAGGGTCGAACAACTCGGCGCCCCCGCGCTCTTCAAACTGGAGATTAAAGAGGATCACGTCTGCGGGATCGAGGTTATCAACCGCCAGTTCGAGAAAAATGTCATAGGCCTGTTCGAGCGTTTCGTCTTCGGTCAGGCGATTGTTCAGATCCATTTCCATGATGACTACCTGTTTAACATCGTTGGGCACGTTTTACAGCAACGGACTAAAGAAGTAAAACAGTCGTTCGGTAATTCTCTGCCACAGCGGGCGTTTAACCCACAGTCTGGCATCCAGCAGTCGCGAGCGGGAGATATAATCATCCTGGACCGCGGCCAGATCGCCGCCAAAGCCGGCATCATCGATCACCAGTGTGATTTCAAAGTTCAGCCACAGACTGCGCATATCCAGGTTAACCGTACCCACCAGACTTAACTCGCCGTCGACAAGCACGCTCTTGGTATGGAGTAATCCGCCTTCGAACTGGTAGATTTTCACCCCCGCAGCCAGGAGTTCACTGAAGAATGCCCGGCTGGCCCAGCCCACCAGAAGCGAGTCATTTTTGCGTGGCAAGATGATACTCACATCGACACCGCGCTGTGCCGCGGTACAGATGGCGTGCAGCAGGTCATCGCTGGGAACAAAGTAGGGGGTGGTCATGATCAAATATTCACGCGCTGCGTAAGTGGCCGTCAGCAACGCCTGATGGATCAGGTCCTCCGGGAAGCCCGGTCCGGAAGCGATAGTATGGATGGTGTGCCCGCTGGCCTCTTCAAACGGCATTATATTGCCATCCGGTGGTGGCGGCAGGATACGTTTCCCGGTTTCTATCTCCCAGTCGCAGGAATAAACGATGCCCATCGAGGTGGCAATGGGCCCCTCCATTCTCGCCATCAGGTCTACCCACTGCCCGACACCCGAGTCCTGCTTGAAGAACCGCGGGTCAACCATGTTCATGCTGCCGGTATAGGCAATATAGTTGTCGATCATGATCATTTTACGGTGCTGGCGAAGGTCCATCCTGCGCAGAAACACACGCAAGAGATTGACCTTCAGCGCCTCAACCACTTCAATACCGGCATTACGCATCATGCCCGCCCAGGGACTACGGAAGAAGGCGACGCTGCCAGCGGAATCCAGCAACAGTCGGCAATGAATGCCCCGACGCGCAGCGGCCATCAGCGATTCTGCAACCTGATCGGCCATGCCGCCAGGCTGCCAGATATAGAACACCATCTCGATATTATGGCGAGCCAGTTGAATATCGCGGATGAGGGCCTGCATGACGTCATCCGAGGAGGTCAGCAACTGGAGCTGGTTGCCCTTAACGCCGCCAATACCCTGACGGAGTTCGCACAGCTTAAACAGCGAGGAGGCAACACTGCTGTTCTCCTCGGCAAAGATATGTTTGCAGGCTTTGAGATCGTTGAGCCATTTGGCGGTTGAAGGCCACATGGCGCGGGCACGCTCGGCACGGCGTTTACCCAGATGAAGCTCACCGAAAGAGAGATAGGCAATAATCCCCACCAGCGGCAGGATGTAGATTATCAGCAGCCAGGCCATGGCAGAGGGTACGGCTCTGCGCTTCATCAGGATGCGCAAAGTCACACCCGCGATTAACAGCCAGTATCCCAGAATGACCAGCCAACTCACCACGGTGTAGAAGGTTGTCATAGGTAAAAAAATCCTTTTGAAAGCGTATTGTTATGAGTGTACGCATCAGGAATCATCTGGCAAATAAAAACGCCAGTTAAAAGCGCTGGTTTGCTGCGGGGTTGGGTTTATAATGGGGTTTCTGTTAGAGAAAGAGTTGTAAACATGAAGCGCAGTAGAACAGAAGTAGGGCGCTGGCGCATGTTGCGACAGGTGAGTCGTCGCAAGGCTCGTTGGCTGGAAGCACAATCCCGCCGCAATATGCGTATACACGCCATCAGAAAATGTGGAATGACCAGACACCGTAACGCGTTGCTGTTCGCTACACAGGTTATCTGAGAACCATCAGGGCACCGTTAAGGTGCCCACTGATTTTCAGGCTATCATTTTTCGCAGTCTCTCCCCCGATTCATTCCGCGATATACTCCGCCCTCTTAATCTTATGCATTTCAAAGATGAATCCTTATCTCTGGGTATTTATTGTGCTGCTTGCGCTGGATGCGATCAGGGAAAACGCAGGATTATCGTCATTATCGTCATTATCCGCGTTGATTAATTTACTGCTCAGCGGGATATCGCACTGGATAAACTAAAAAGGAAAAGAGATGAACGGAAAAGTGGTTGCTGCCCTTCTTGGGATTGCCGTGTTGAGCGGTTGTGCCAGCAGTAAAACGTCACCGGAAAGGCATGCTTATTATTTCGTGTCGCATAAAACCAATTTTACTGGCGGCAATTTTACGTCAAGTGTATCGCAAAATTATCGTCTGAATGTTCCTCAGTTCCGTGAGCTGTATGAGCAGGGGAAAACCGATCGCGCTGCAGGACGCACACTGTCTGAGGCTAACCAGTACGCCCAAAGCATTCGCGATCAACTGAAGAATCAGGCGAAAACGGAGCATGCTTTCGACGGTAATACCGCGGATAAATGGACGTCTCAAATGGAAGAGAAGGACGCCGTTTTATTTGGTAACGAACTGGCTACGACTTATCTTGATGGCTATAACGGCGTACAATAGCGTCTGATTTTGGGGATATCGTATTTGCAGCGATATTCCCGTCGTTTTTTAGCAAAAGGAGGGAGAGGTGTTTGCGGAGTTTGGTGTACTTAATTTCTGGACCTATGTTGTAGGGGCATTTTTTATCGTGCTGGTGCCTGGACCGAACACATTGTTTGTACTGAAAACCGGTATTGGGCACGGTGTTAAAAAAGGGTATCTCGCCGCCACTGGCGTATTTATCGGCGATGCAGTGCTGATGTTTCTGGCCTGGGCGGGCGTCGCAGCATTAATCCAGACGACCCCGGTTCTGTTTAATATTGTGCGCTACCTTGGTGCTTTCTATCTTCTGTGGCTCGGCGGCAAAATGCTCTGGTCAGTCATCACCCGTCAGAAGAATAGCCATGAGAGCGGAACCGAGCCTGCGAGCATGATCATGAAACGCTCGCTGGTGCTGAGCCTGACGAATCCGAAGGCTATTTTGTTCTATGTCTCGTTCTTTGTGCAGTTCATCGATGTGAATGCGAAAAACACGGGCACGTCTTTCCTGATCCTCGCGACCACGCTGGAGCTGATTAGCTTTATGTATATGAGCTTCCTGATCTTCTCTGGTGCGTTTGTCACGCGTTATCTGAAAACCAAAAAGAAACTGGCAAAGCTGGGGAACGGGCTGATTGGGCTGCTGTTTGTCGGATTTGCGGCGCGCTTAGCGTCACTGCACTGAAGAGATGAGTGGCTCCTTTCGGAGCCACTTTTGCATCAAAACACTTTCTTGTACGGGCGAACCGTCACCTTCGCATAGACACCTGCGGCAACGTACGGGTCTGCATCAGCCCAGGCCTGAGCCGCTTCCAGGGATTCAAACTCGGCGATCACCGTGGAGCCCGCGAAACCGGCAGCGCCAGGGTCATTGCTGTCTACCGCAGGCATTGGACCCGCGGTCAGTAATCGACCTTCATCCTGGAGCAGTTGTAAACGCGCCAGATGGGCAGGGCGAACGGACTGGCGTTTTTCGAGGGAATCAGCGACATCTTCAGAGTAAATCACGTAAAGCACGGTGAAGCTCCTTAACCATTAAAAGTGTCAGTAACGTTATGTGAAAGGGCAACTGACTGCAATGTAAAGATAAAAACAATGTTAAAACCCTGATCTGAATGCGCCTTTTTTGGCCTCTCTTGCGCTTAAATTGCGCCAGGACAAAGTGTCTTATTGAATATGATTGCTATTTGCATTTAAAATCAGTGTTCGGTTTTTTAACGTTGATGATTATGACTTCGATGACCCTTGATTTACCTCGCCGCTTTCCCTGGCCGACGCTGCTTTCTGTCGTTATTCACGGTGCTGTCGTGGCGGGTTTGCTTTATACCTCGGTTCATCAGGTTGTTGAAATGCCAGCGCCCGCACAGCCTATTTCTGTGACGATGGTATCGCCAGCGGATCTCGAACCGCCGCAGGTTGCGCCTCCGCCGCCACAGCCCGTCACCGAACCGGAACCCGAACCTGAACCGGTGCCGGAACCGCCAAAAGAAGCTCCGGTGGTGATCCACAAACCCGAGCCGAAGCCGAAACCTAAGCCGAAGCCAAAACCGGTGAAAAAGGTAGAAGAACGTCCAAAACGCGAAACGCGTCCGGTTGAACCCCGCGCCACGCAGACGGTAGAAAACGCAGCACCTTCGCGTCCGGTGATGAATAACACCACGACGACCGCCAAACCGACAGTTACCGCACCCGCGGGACCGCGTGCGGTCAGCCGTAATCAGCCGCAGTATCCGGCTCGTGCTCAGGCATTACGTATTGAGGGGCGTGTACGGGTGAAATTTGATGTTACGCCGGAAGGGCGTGTTGAGAACGTGGAAATACTGTCCGCGCAGCCGTCTAATATGTTCGAAAGAGAAGTGAAAACGGCGATGCGCAGATGGCGTTATGAAGCCGGTAAACCGGGCAACGGACTGATCGTGAATATTGTCTTCCGCCTGAATGGCGGGGCACAGATGGAATAAAAAAATCCTCCGCAAGGAGGCTTTTTTTTACCGGGCAATCAGGCCTGAGGAAGCGGTCGGGGTTTACCTTCGTTGTCCACGGCCACATAAATAAACAGCGCTTCTGTCGCTTTATAACGCTGTCCAATGGGTTCGGACGAGACCTTTTTCACCCACACTTCTATGTTAATGGAGATGGAGGTATTGCCACGTTTTACGCAACGCGCGTAACAGCAAACCACATCACCCACTGCAACCGGGCGCAGGAAGGTCATGCCATCCACTCTCACCGTCACTACCCGGCCATGTGCAATCTCTTTTGCCAGAATAGCGCCGCCCATATCCATTTGCGACATCAGCCAGCCGCCAAAAATATCGCCATTGGCATTGGTGTCAGCGGGCATTGCCAGTGTGCGTAAAACCAGTTCGCCCTGAGGGGCGTTATTTGTTGTCATTGTTTTAACTCGTAACTGAAGACTTCAGGCGGGATGCTACTATGATTTCAGGCTGGAGAGAATAGACCAGAACGCCTGCTGCACACGTTCTGGTCGGTGAACGATCAGTGCTGGTCGTCCTGTGGCATGTGGCGATAGATATAAACGCCACTTAACAGCGTGAAGATGAGCGTCAGAGCCGTCAGGCCAAAGACCTTGAAGTTGACCCAGATATTCTGCGGCAGCCAGAAAGCAATATAGATATTGGCAAGACCACAGAGAATAAAGAAGATCGCCCAGGCGATATTCAGTCGAGACCACACTTCCTGAGGCAGCGTCAGCTCTTTGCCCAGCATGCGCTGGATCAGCGGCTTCTTCATCACCCACTGGCTAATCAGTAACGCACCCGCAAACAGAGCGTAAATCACCGTGACTTTCCATTTGATGAATTCATCGTTGTGGAAGAACAGGGTGAGTCCACCAAACACCGCGACCAGGACGAAGGTCACCAGCGCCATTTTTTCAACTTTACGGTAGCGAACCCAGCTGTAGATCAGCACAACCGCTGTGGCCACGATCAGTGCAGTCGTGGCGGCATAAATGTCATACAGCTTGTAGAAAGCGAAAAAGACCACGAGCGGTAAAAAATCAAGAAACTGCTTCATTCTGTGATTCCATCTTCTGTGTAGGGCCGGGCTGACGTTCCCGGCCACAGGATTACTGACGAATTAACATATACAGGCGGAACAGATAGACCAGCAGTACCGCTGAAATGAGGTTGCTCAGCGTATTTGCCACCACCGCGCCAACATTTGGCGTGAGTACCGCAAAATTCGGGGCAAACAGCAGCAGGAGCGTTTTCGCCAACAGCCAGCCGATAACAGCCGGTGCCACCAGGCGTATATTTGCCCAGGCGAGCCGGATGCTGCTGCGCATCGCGGTAAAGATCCCCAGTTTATCCTGCACGACCATTACCGGCGCGAAAGAGAGCACGATAGCCAGTAATACACCCGGCACGACGACCAGCATAATCCCCATTTGCACCAGCATGGTGGTTAAAAAGATGAGGATAAACAGCTTCGGTAATACCGGCGCGCTGGCACCAATCGCCCGCAGGGCGCTGACGCGCTGACCGGCGGAAACCAGCTGAATCATCAGCAGAACGCCACCTGCCAGAATCGCATTGCCGATAAGACCAGAGAATGTCGAAGCAGCGGAAGCCCGCAGCAGGATTTGTTGCTGCTCCGGCGTCATGTTTTGTACCAGTTCAAACAACCCCACGCTATCTGCAAGGTTGTCGCCCTGGCTCAGGCTGGCAATCTGTTCGTCACTTGGCGAGAACGCATGGCCAAGCACCACTGTAATGAAGGCGCATAGCAACGCGATCAGTAAAAAGGTTAAGAACTGATTGCGGAAAAAGTTTCCCGTGTCACGGTAGACAGACTTCGCCGTGATAGACATGCACTCTCCTTGAGTATTGCAGGTGTTAATTAGCCGGCAATTGTACACCGGATAACACTGTCGTGGCAGCATCAAGGCTTGTATGGAAAAGCATATCTTTGTAAAGCGGCGGTAATCCAAAGCGCGCACGGGCACGATTACAGGCTTCATTGACCTGCCCATCCTCACCTGACATGGAAAATTCCCGGCACGGGCTGGGGCGGTGCTCGTAGATAGAGCACCGGGTGGACACCCCAGGTTCACCTTGAAGCGCAGCGCATCGGCACGGTTTTTGGTTGGTGCCGCTCATGCAGCGCAGAAAAGGCGTTAACGGTTCAGTGAGATGAACCGGAACGGTACCGCCGCCATCGCTGGCTTCGGCCCAGTAGAAAGAGACTCGAAAATACGCACAACAGGCTCCGCACGTCATGCACGGGTTAACATCACTCATGGCACACCTGCAAAAGAAGAACGCATCAAATCAACTTGTGAGAGCGCTAAATTATCCAGCCGCGAGAGGAAGAGCAAGAGGGTGAAAAGAGAAAATTTTGTAACGCCGAAATGCCAGAAATTGACCTGACGACAACTTATCGCTTTACGGTGTGTCACCAAAAATTAACCCAGATCAATGAATGTTAACTTACTGGTTTTAATGTGATCTGTAGCAGATCACTTATTACTCATTTGTGAGTATATTCTCCTCCGCGACTAAAACCACAACGATGGAGCGGATATGAAAAAATTAGCGGTGGCAGCCCTTGTATTAAGCAGTCTCTCTGGCGGCGCGTATGCGCATGAAGCAGGTGAATTCTTTATTCGTGCCGGTTCGGCAACGGTGCGTCCAACAGAAGGCTCTGATAGCGTTCTGGGTATGGGCGGTTTTAACGTCAGCAACAATACCCAGCTCGGTTTGACCTTTACGTATATGGCGACGGAGAACATTGGTGTTGAGCTTCTGGCAGCAACGCCATTCCGTCATCGCGTCGGTTTAGGGCCAACCGGGGATATCGCGACGGTGCACCATTTACCGCCAACACTGATGGCGCAGTGGTACTTTGGTGATGCTAACAGTAAGGTGCGTCCGTATATTGGCGCAGGGGTGAACTACACCACCTTCTTCGACGAGAAATTTAACGATACCGGTAAAGAAGCCGGGCTTACCGATCTCAGCCTGAAAGACTCGTGGGGTGTTGCGGGGCAGGTGGGGCTGGATTATCTGATTAACCGTGACTGGTTAATTAACGCCTCGGTTTGGTACATGGACATTGATACCGACGTTCGCTTTAAAGCGGGCGGTGAACAGCAAAGTATCAGCACTCGCCTCGATCCGTGGGTGTTTATGTTCTCCGCGGGTTATCGTTTCTGATTTATCCCCTGAGACTGGCCTGGTTATGGCCAGTCTTGCTTCGGGGGGCGATTAAGGTTGCCCCTCCATATTCCAGCGTGCTGAACTCATCTCATCAAATACATGCTGAACCGTAAACGGCGGAAATACTGCCCGTTTAGCCGCGTCAGTCAACGCCTGACCATAACCTATTCACACCATTCCTAAAGTCGAGGTGCAGGTTGCATCGCTTACCGCTTACCGCTTTATGCGTGAGGATCGGTCAGTGCGGCGTCCAGTGATTGCTCAATGGCGCAGGCCTGTAGCCAGTGGATATTGTTATCCGAGGCTTTACCGGAATGCTTATAAGTACAGGCATCGGGGGCACGTTGTTTGTGACAGCGTTTAGGGGGAAGGGGAACACATCCGGCAAGCACAGCAGTAATACACACTGACGAAAGAATTTGATTCATGAGAAAGTCCATTTATGAAAGTTATTCCGCAAGCAGGCTATCGGAGTTGGGAGGAGATTAATGCCAGATGCCGCAATATACTGTTCTCGAAAAGCGAGACGTTAAATTTTACAGGACATAATATTGAAAAGAATAATTATTGCGGCTGCGGTTATGCTCATTTCTGGCTGCCATCAACAGCCCATGCAACCTGAACCGGCGCAGAAACCGTGCAATGGAATAACGAATAAGCCTTTCCCTGCCATGCCCGTAAAGGCACAGGCGCTGGGCATTGAGGGTAACGTTGTTGTCTCTTTTTCTGTGGGCGACGATGGTCATCCACACGATATACGTATTGTCTCTGCACAGCCTGAAGGGGTGTTTGAACGCGAAACGCTGCGTGCCGTGCAATTATGGTGTTTATCACCGAATAAAAGCCGTCAAACAGAAACGGTCACTTTCACAGTAAATAAGCCCCGATAGCCCGGGGCTTATCTTTCCTCGCAGGCACGCTAACGCACCACCAGCACCGGGCATTTTGCGTGGCGCACGACGACCGCAGCGTTAGAGCCTAACAGATAGGTCGAAATATCAGGTCGATGAGACGCAATAATTATCAGGTCTGCATTGATACTCTCAGCCAGTTTCAGGATCTGATCTTTAGGCGTGCCAGAAATGGCGTGGGTCTGAATGCGGTCGGCCGGTAAATTGAACTGCGTAACGATCTCATTCAATTTCGCCAGCGCCTCCTGCTGCATTTCTTCCAGTTTTGGCATCTCAACGGAATAGGCCAGACCAAGAGAGGAATAGTAGGGGAAAGAAGGAACGACAGTCAGAAAATGCACTTTGCCGTTACTGATTGCTGCGTTCGCCTGAACATAGGGAATCACCTGTTCGGTCAGGCGACGCTCTGAAATATCGACAGGAACGAGAATTGACGCAAACATGCCACACCTCCTGTTTGTTTTTTATCCACTTTAAGTGTAGTTCCGGGGGAGAGCAGGGGACTGTATTTACCGCCAAAGTGGGACGTAAGGCGGATTTTTGGGGCAGGAGACGCCCCCGGTTAAGGAGCGTCTGTGGCGGGATTATTTCTGTATCAAATAACGAATGGTTGGCCCATCCTGTTGAATGTCCAGCACGGTGTAACCGTGGTTTTTAGCATCCAGAGGAATGTTGTTGATAGACTGCGGGCAGTCGCTCACCACCTCCAGAATTTCCCCTTTCCTGAGCTGAGGCAGGGCTTCCAGCGTAGCGACAGCGGGATAAGGGCAGGGTTCGCCCACCATATCCAGACGATAGTCAGGCACGATCTCTTTCATGCGGCATTCTCCTGCGTTTCATTTTTGACAGCGGCACGGCGGAAGAACCGTTTCTCCTGCGCAATCACCAGTAAAAAAGCGACCAGCAGTAGGGCGTACGTTACTAACAGGCCACCGAGCGGGCCGAACGTGCTGAGCAGGTTGACCTTATCCCAGTTTGTCGCGAGGACAGGAGAAAGGGAATCCCAGTAGTACGCAAGGAGAGTTGACCCGAGCACGTTCCCCAGGCCAACCCACCAGTAATGCACCTGACCTTCAACGGCGCGGTACATCCAACCGGTTTCACAACCGCCAGCCAGCACAATCCCGAAGCCAAACAGCAGGCCGCCAATCACCGCATTCGGGCCGGCCCACATGATTTTCGGTTCAACACCTAACTGAACATAGCTGAAGATGCCGATAGCACTCACCGCCATCCCGGCAATAATCGCTTTTGCCATCATTGTCCGCCCGGTGATCCACATATCGCGAAACGCTGAAGTAAAGCAGATCTGCGCGCGTTCAATAAGCAAACCAAAGCCCACGCCAAACAGCATTGCCAGACCCAGTTTAGGTTGATTGAGCGCTGTACACAGTCCCCATGCCACCATGGCGAAAAAGACCAGCATCCCCAGGCGGAAACGACGGTGTGCCTGAGCCGGTTTTTGCGTCAGCGGCGATGCGGCGCTGACCTTAACCATCCTGACGGGAATACGGAACAGCGGCAAAAGGGTAAATTTTGCGCCAAAGTAAGAACCGATGGCGGTAGCGACGGCAAAGAACCAGGCATGTAGCGAAAACTGTGGGATACCGGTAAAGAAGGCGGCAAGGTTACAGCCCATCGCCAGGCGCGCACCGAAACCGGCAATCATGCCGCCGATGACCGCCTGTACGATGCGGATCCGACTTTTTGGCATTCTCAGCTTAACGTTGTTTGCCCACAGCGCGGCGGCAAAACAGCCGCCGAACATGCCGATGATCATCATCCCGTCGATGCGGGTCAGCGGAGTGCCTTCCAGATGAATGAGCTTAAAGTAACCCCACTCTTCAGCATGCACACCGGCAAGCTGCAGCAGCTGTCCACCCCAGCGGGTAAACTCGCCGGTTACAGCCCAGAACGTACCGGTAATGCCGAAGTAGTAAGTAGACAGGATCCCCGCTGCGATAACGGCGGGTACAGGTGACCAGAACTTAACCAGGTAAGTCTGTTTGAAGTATTGCCATGACATGAGTAAGCCTCTGAACTCAGAAGGTATATTTGGATTTAACGGGCTGGAATATATAACTTTTTTTCTTGCTCCAAAACCTCTCCAAAACTTTTCTCAAAAATACCTACCTTTTTTATGACCTCCGTCATCAAATCTTCCTGATATCTCCTGGCAATCACTCACCCGGCTGCAAAATATTCACTCTTTTCGCGGCCCCTCACGCAGAATACGCGAGCGGCAGACATCCAGAATTTCGTCAGCGAGCGCAGAATTATCCGGGCAGGCACGGGACAACACCAGAGCCCCGACAAGATGTGCAAAGGTGTCTATCAGGTCAGCACGTGAGACATTTTCGTCACTTAACATTGCCAGCTGACGTTCAACCCCAGCCGCAAATGTCTCTTTGATGGACTCGGACTGACGGGCGGTGTCGGTGCCCAGGGCAGACATCACACAACCCCTGGCCATATCATCGCGATGCTGTCGGGAGAGGTAATATTCAATGAATTTTTCTCGATCCACACCCGCCAGGTTTTCCGCGGCGTGTACAAAACCACAGTTCATGGCTTCTGACATCAGATCGGCCTTTGAACCAAAGTGCTTATAAAACCCGCCGTGGGTTAAACCCGCCGCAGACATCAGCTCCGCCACGCCCACGCCGTCATAGCCGCGCTCACGAAAAAGTTCTGATGCCGTTTCAACAATGCGCATCCGGTTTTCCCGAACCTGCTCTTTTGACACTTTCATGCTTTCCCGCCCCCTTACAAAACAAGGCTTAATTATACATTGATGATGATCATAATCAAACCAGTTGACTTTATAGATTATGATCATCATCATTAAATCCATGTCCCCGACGGCGCTTCGCAGAGGTATGCGCGCTCCGTCAGTCTGACTGAGATCAGCAAAGAGAGCCGGACATATCCCCGGATTTACCTGCATCGAACAGTGCAGATTCTGTTCAACATTGAATAAAGAAGATCACATATGACGAAAACTTCAGTTCTCATTACAGGCGCATCGACGGGTATTGGTGCTGTTTATGCGCAAAGGTTTGCGAGCCGTGGACATGACCTGGTTCTGGTTGCCCGCGATAAAACAAAATTAGACGCACTCGCCGAGCGTCTGCGACAGGAGAAGGGCGTTTCTGTAGATGTTCTGCCAGCCGATCTCACTCAGGCAGCGGATTTAGCGACGGTGGAAGCTCGTCTTCGTGAAGACGAAAAAATAGGGGTGCTGATTAACAACGCGGGCATGGCACAGTCGGGCAATTTTACCGGCCAGACGCCTGAGGCAATTGAGCGTCTTATCGCCCTGAACGTCACTGCGCTGACGAGGCTTGCCAGTGCCGCGGCGCCTCGGTTTGTCAAAACCGGAGAAGGCGCAATCGTCAATATCAGTTCCGTCGTTGGGCTCGCCCCGGAATTTGCCATGACGGTTTACGGTGCAACCAAAGCCTTTGTGCTTTTCCTGTCGCAGGGATTGCATCTTGAGCTGTCCTCCGCGGGCGTTTACGTCCAGGCGGTACTTCCGGCCGGCACTTACACCGAAATCTGGGAACGTGCAGGTATTGATATCAGTAAGGCGCCCGAGATGATGGAAGTGGGTCAGTTAGTTGACGCAGCCCTGGCCGGCTTTGATCGTCGCGAACTCGTCACCATCCCTCCTTTACAAAATGCTGCCCACTGGGATGACCTGGAGACGGCGCGTCAGGCTCTGCTGGCGGATATCAATCAGGCTAAAGCGGCAGAACGGTACACAGTGTAGCCACGGGGATTCGGCATAACCCTATGCCGCGTTGTTTCCCTGCAGCGTGTTGTTGCGCTGCAGGGTGAGCAGGACTCCATCAAGAGAGCGTAGTGAGAATGACAAAAAAACGTGTAGCACTGGTGACCGGAGCTTCTTCGGGGATCGGTGAGGCGTCGGCTAAAAAACTGCTGGCCGCGGGGTATACGGTCTATGGCACCAGCCGGCGCGGTGCGCAGGCAGGCACGCATCCCTTTGCGTTATTAACGCTTGATGTGACGGACGATGCGTCCGTGAGCGCCGCCATTGAGGCGTTACTGCACCTGGAAGGGCGGATAGATTTGCTGGTGAATAATGCGGGCTCTGGGGTTGCTCCTGCGGCCGCGGAAGAAAGTTCGATTGATCAGGCCAGGCGTATTTTCGACACCAACTTTCTTGGCCTGGTCAGAATGACGCGGGCAGTGATCCCGCACATGCGCCGTCAGGGCAGTGGCCGCATCATCAACATTGGTTCGATATTAGGGATTGTCCCGCTACCTTACGTGGCACTGTATGCAGCCAGTAAGCATGCGGTTGAAGGGTATACGGGCGCGCTGGACCATGAACTGCGCACACAGGGTATCAGGGTTTCCGTGATCGAGCCGGCCTATATAAAGACACAGTTCGACGCAAACAATGTAGAACCTGACGCGAAGCTAGAAGAATATGAACCGCTCCGGGCTAAGCTGAACAACGTCGTCAGCAAGGCAATGGACGAGGCGGAACGTCCGGAAGTGGTGGCTGATGTGGTGGTAAAGGCTGCCCAGTCTTTACGGCCTAAGGTGCGTTATACGGCGGGCACGCTGGCGGGGAAACTGAATTTCATTCGCCGCTTTGCGCCGGCTTCACTTCTGGACAAGGTAGTACGCAACAGTCTTCAGCTCGACGCGAAAGAATAAGAATATGAAATTTTCTCAACTGACTATTCTGACTGCCGGGTTGTTTTTCATCCTGGCGGCGATATGGATGTTCTGCCCGCAACTGCTGTTAACGCAGTGGGGAATCACGCCAACACCGGGAACAGATGTGCTCGGCCATCGCTCTGCCGCCCTGTACGCGGGCCTGGGGGTGATGTGTTTATTCGCCAGGCACGCAGAGCCCTCGCTGGCCCGCTATGCCCTGGCAGCAGGGATCGGTACGTTATGTTTGATTTTAGCCGTGTCCGGCGTTGTTGAGTGGTATGCAGGACACGTTAATGGGCAGATCGTTATTGCAGTATTTATCGAGCTATTCCTGGGTATCGCTTTTTTACTCAGCAACAGCGTTGGTAAGAAACACGCCACCGGCAAACCCGGCAGAGTAAAAGACAAATGAATAAGAAGACGATGAAAGCATTTACGTTCAAACGCTATGGTAAATCCCCTGAACTGGGATTCGACGACGTAGATTTTCCGTCCCCTGGTGATGATGAAATTCTGGTCAAAGTGTATGCAGTAGGTCTGAACCCGATCGATAACATGATCCCGACCGGCATGTTCAAACGTGTTCTGCATTTCAGTCTCCCCGCGACGTTGGGCAGTGACGTGTCCGGCGTTGTCGTTGCCACAGGACGCCGCGTGACGCGTTTCAACGCAGGCGACGAGGTGTTTGCCAGTATTTTTGACAGGGGAACGGGTTCGCTTGCTGAATTTGTGCGGGTGCCAGAAAACCTTGCAGCGTTAAAACCCGCCACCCTGGATTTCGTACAGGCAGCGTCGCTTCCGATGGTCAGTCTCACCTCCTGGCAAGCGCTGACGGAACGCGCGAAGCTGCGAGCGGGGCAGAAAGTATTTATCCCGGCCGGCTCCGGTGGAATTGGCAGTTTTGCTATCCAACTGGCAAAACACCTTGGCGCAACGGTAGGGACGACAACCAGCACCGCCAACATTGACTGGGTGAGCCGCCTTGGTGCAGATGAGGTGGTTGACTATAAAAAGCAGGAATTCGAGAAAGTGCTGAGCGGCTACGATATTGTCCTCGGTACTATCAGAGGTGACGCGATTGAGAAATCCACCCAAATCCTTAAACCGGGAGGGAAGATAGTTTCCCTGATCGGGCCGTTGGATACGGCTTTCGCCCGGGAAAGACACCTCAATGTTTTCCTGCGTTTCGTATTAGGGCTGATGAGCCGCAAAATCATGCAACTATCAAAAAAACGAGGATTAACCTATTCGTTTCTCTTTGTCCGCCCTGATGGCAGCCAGCTTAGCCAAATCGCTGAACTCATGGACGCTCAACGCATCAAGCCCGTTATCGACAACGTTTTCCCCTTTGCCGAAACTGGCGACGCCTTCGCGTATCTTGCTCGTGGGCATGCAAAGGGGAAAGTGGTGGTTAAAATTCATGAGTGATAGCGACGAAGGCTTGCCTCTGCGCTAAGCATAAATGACCAGGGTTATCGCCTTAGGGGAGAGGTATAGTCACTATCACCGTTCGTATCAGTTATAACCTTCCGTCTTCATCGCATAATGCGGCCAGATATCAGGATCGTGCCCGGGAATAATTTCCGCATTATGCTTCTGGGTAACCACTCTTAGTTTTGCCACCGATCGTGCCACCTGACTGGCCGATGTCATCAAGCCAGGCAGGGCTTTATCCTGAAAATGGTCAAGCGTATAGGCAGCATCTATCGCCAGGGTGAACGATTTTCCACTCGGCAGGGAGACGACAAAAGATTGATGACCCGGTGAGTGGCCTGGCGTGTAAATGATTTTCAGAACGCCATCGCCATACAGATCAAAACCGTCATCGGCATCTCCTGCCAGAAACTGCCATTTGAGACCTTCGCGATGAAAATCTTTCCGACAGTAGGCCCCGGCGGTAAACCAGTCCGGTGAAAAGGCATAGTCGTACTCAGCACGTTGCACAAGATGAGTGGCTTCAGGAAAGCGGCCAATCGCGCCGGTATGGTCAGAGTGGAGGTGGGAGAGTAAAACATAACGCACCGATTCTGGCCTTATTCCGAGCTTCGCCAGTTGTCTTCTACAGCCCTGGTTTGTATCCATGATGGGTTGATACTGGTCAACAGTCGGTCCCCAGTAGGCGCGGGGATCCTTCAGCCCTTCCACCGCAAGACCACCGTCAATAACAACATTCCCCTGCGGATGCGTCAGTAAAAACCAGGGGACAGGTATAATGTAGTCGGAGCCTTCACCCTGATTCATCCTGATATCGTGATATTTACAACGCTGATAGCCCGACTGGAACATATAAAGCCTGATATCTGACATGCTTCTTTTCCCGTAAAAAATGAAATGTTCTGTGCGCCATAGCTACACCAGCCGTGGACGCACAGATTTTCATTAATCGAAGGGCCTGCCAGTAGAGGGGCGGGACCACTTTCATTTATCGGTTTTACCAATATAATCGGTGAATGGATTTACTTACGGCAATGCGTATTTTCATTCGGGTGGTTGAGCGCGGAAGCATGTCTGCCGCTGCGCGCGATCTCGGCATCGGACAGCCGGCGGTCAGTGAAAGGATAGAGCGTCTGGAAGCTCATCTTAATACCCGCCTGCTGCGACGTCACACGCGCCGAATGTCTCTCACCAATAGCGGGACGCTGTTCTATGAACGGAGCAAAAGCGCCATTGCAGCGGCTGACCATGCGCTGGCAATCGCGGATAATGGTGAGGCAATTAGTGGAACCCTGCGCATTGCCGCACCCTATGGTGCCGGGGAAGAGTTACTTATGCCCGCCCTGCTTAAACTGCAATTGGCCTATCCGGGCATCAACATTGATCTGGTGCTCAGTGACAGAGTGACGGACCCGGTCACCGAAGGTGTGGATATCTCGCTACGTCTTGGTGAGGCGGGGGAAGGATATTATGTTGCCCGCCCGTTGGGGAAAATTGAGCGGTTGCTGGTGGCCTCTCCCGAGTATTTGCAGCGTTATGATATGCCCCGTACACCGGGCGAGCTCGCCCGACATGCGTTTGCTCGTGTTTCGGGCCTGTTTATGAATAACCATGTGAGGCTGATCGCGCCTGACAACGCGTTACTCACCGTCCCTGTGAGAATAACATTCACTTCCAGCCACTGGCGGCCGTTACGTACTGTGCTTCTGGCAGGAAAGGCAATCGGGGTATTGCAGTCTCCGGTTTGCCGACAGGAGATTGCCGACGGGCATCTCGTACCTGTGTTACCCGACTACCTTGTTCCTTCATTCCCTGCATATCTACTTTATCCTCCGGCTAATATCATCTCCGCTGAAACACGAGCATGTGTCGCTTTCCTTGAAAACGAACTTCGCACAAGCCTTACGCGCTCGGTAACAAAAGGGCAGCTATAGTTCTCAAACTCGAATATGAGGCTGTTTAATAAACGGTTGAACAAAATTTCGTGCCTGCCTGAGGTACACCCCGGTTAATGACTTGCCCAGTCGAGCATGCGTCATTCGCTGCTACGGCGCGGCAACTCTCCGGAAGCTAAATATTCTGCGCGGGTTTGAAACTACTGCAGTGACGTCTTCCCCCACTGCCTGACGTGTTCAATCAGAGCCCGCAGCTTGGGGGCCATATTTCGACGTTGCGGGAAGTACAGATAAAACCCAGGAAAAGGCGGAAGAAAATCATCCAGTAATGAAACAAGCTGTCCTTTTTCAATAAATGGCCTGAATGTTTCATAGGTTGCAAAGGTAATTCCTCCTCCCGCAAGCGCGAGCCTGAGCATGAGACGGAGATCGTTGGTGGTGATATGCGGTTCAACCGCCACGTCGAAAGGTATTCCCGCTTCCTCAAATTCCCAGCGATAGGGCGCGACGTCTGGCGATGGGCGCCAGCCGATACAGCGATGGCGGATAAGCTCTCGCGGATGGCGCGGTGCGCTGTGGGCCGCCAGATACGTTGGTGATGCCACCACCACTTCCCGTTGCTGTCCCGTCAGAGGGACAGCAATCATGTCTTTTTCGATCACGTCACCGAGCCTTACGCCGGCATCATAGCCCGCTGCCACGATATCAAATTCGTCATCCGACACGACGATATCGATGGTGACGGCAGGGTTAGCGGCTGCAAAGGACGCGAGCAGAGGGCCTGAAAGAAATTCTTCTGCAATTGAGGTGACAGCAATTTTCAGATGCCCTCGCGGCTCGTTGTCAGAGAGAACGTCTTCGCACGCCGCGTCAATCGTTGATAGCGGTACGGACAACGATTTTCGCAGCCGTTCTCCCGCTTCAGTCAGGTTTACCGAACGCGTGGTGCGCATGACAAGCAGGGTCCCGAACGTATCCTCCAGGCGTCTGATCCCCTGGCTGACCGCCGATCGCGTCACGCCAAGACGTTCGGCGGCAGCGCTGAAGCTATGTTCCTCTGCGACAGCCAGAAACAGAGGTAAAAGATTAAGGTCAATTTTCATTGTTTAGGTTTGCTAACCAGTGTGTACACCAGTGGCAGGATACACGAAACAATACCCTCGTTCTATTATCCCTCTGAACTCAACTGAAGGAGTAAATCATGGATAAAGTCATCTTGATCACCGGTGCATCCAGCGGTATCGGAGAGGGTATTGCACGAGAGCTTGGCAATGCAGGCGCGAAGTTATTACTTGGGGCACGCAGGAAAGATCGTATTGAAGCTATCGCTGCAGAAATCCGCAGTACAGGCGGGCATGCTGAAGCCTGCGAGCTGGATGTCACAAATCGCCAGTCGATATCTGATTTCGTGCAGGCGGCACTGACTACGTGGGGGCGTATTGACGTTCTGATCAACAACGCGGGAATAATGCCCCTTTCTCCGCTGGCAGCGGGTAAATATGATGAATGGGAACGTACCATTGATGTGAATATCAAGGGCGTACTATGGGGGATTGGCGCCGTGCTTCCCACCATGGAAGCGCAGGGCTCCGGTCAGATAATCAATATTGGCTCTATCGGCGCGCTCTCTGTGGTGCCGACAGCCGCCGTCTATTGCGCCACAAAGTTCGCCGTTCGGGCGATTTCAGATGGCTTGCGACAGGAAAGTGCCAGCATCCGTGTCACCTGCGTCAACCCCGGTGTGGTGGAAAGCGAACTTGCCTCGACCATTACTCATCCGGAAACGCAGGCGGCAATGGAGGTATACCGTTCCATTGCACTCCAGCCGGCTGATATTGCCCGCGCTGTTCGGCAAGTGATTGAAGCGCCTGAAAATGTTGATACAACAGAAATCACGATTCGACCTACCGCGTCTGCGAACTGAACTGGCTAACGCATATGCATCACGAAAGCTGCCTGTAAGGCAGCTTTTTTGTCGCGTCACAGAGTGCAGGGTGAAAATTGTATGTGTATTGAAAAGGTCATAACGCGGGCCAGACAACCGGTTTGGCCCGCATGACAAACTTACCACTGCTGCTCTGTGGGCATGATGAACAATTCTGCCACGTCGACATGATCCGGCGCGCGCAGCACATAAAGGATGGAATCAGCAATATCCTCTGACTTCAGGAACGTCATGTGTTCCTTCAGGTTTTCCATCTGTGCACGGTAGTTTTCGTCAGTAATGTGCTCGAATAATTCACTTTCAACCGCGCCTGGCTGAAGTGAGGTTACGCGAATATTGTATTGAGACGAAAGCTCCATGCGTAATACATCTGAAAATGCGGCTACCGCATGTTTCGTCGCGCAATATACCCCGAGTCCAGCGAACGTTTTTCTGCCCGCAATCGAGGACGTATTGATGATATGCCCTGACTTTTGCGCTTGCATCACCGGGAGTACCGCGGCAACCGTGTTCATTAAGCCCTTAATATTGACATCAACCATACGATGCCACTCCTCCAGTTTGAGACTGGCGATGTCTGAAATGGGCATGAGTCCGGCATTGTTGAAGGCGATATCAATGTGGCCATAGGCGTCGTGCAGTTTCTTCACGCCATCGAAGACTGACGCCTGGTCAGTCACATCCATTTCCAGCGCAATGGCTTCTCCGCCGAAGGCCTTGATTTCTGACACCAGCGCCTGGAGACGATCCCGGCGGCGGGCCGCGAGTCCCACTTTGACCCCCTCTCTGGCCAATTTAATGGCGGTGGCTGCGCCGATACCGCTTGATGCACCGGTCACGATGGCTGATTTACCGTTGAGTTCCATGATTAATCCGCTTATGCGTTTGTTTCAGCGCTTCAGCAAAGAACATCTGAAGTTCGGGTCAATCATGTCTGCAAAAGGCACTCTCTTCGCGCGGTGGTTTGCTCACACTGTCGGTGTTTTGCTACGCATATTTTCGTGGCGATACTGAGAGGGCGAAATACCGGTGTGCTTGCGGAATATGGCAGCAAAATGGCTGGGGCTGTTGTAGCCCACGGTCAGGGCGATGCTGATCATCGAATCCTCTGTCTCGGACAACAGGCGGCGCGCCTCTTCCATTCGCAAGCGGATAAAATAATGGGAAGGCGAAAGCCCGGTAGACTGTTTAAAGACCCGGCTGAAATGGAATTCACTAAGCTCGGCAAGGCCAGCCAGACGTGCTAAGTCAAAGGGGTGAGCCAGCTCTTCATGCATCGCCTTAAATACCCGGTGTAATTTATATGCCTGCAACCCGCCGTGGTGTCGCTTTGCCGATGTCCGGTAAGCACGGGAGAGGTGTACCGCAAGGGCTTGAGCGATACCCTGGATGTAATGTCCACTGGGTGGGTGCTGAAAATAAAGCTCTGCGCGCATAAGTTCCAGCAGGGCTGACAGTGTTTCATCGCGTTCGCCCGACACTTCCCGCAGCTCAATATCCTGCATCATGGACACACCAATATAGACGTGCATAACGATGAAAGGGCTGTCTGGCTCGGCTTGCCATCTCATCTCTGTCGGAGAGGTGTCGGTCGTGAGAAAAAAATCACCTGCGGTAACGTGGTTTTCTGACCACTCTCCGCCCAGAGGCCGTTCTTCAACGACGGCCCGCCCAGAGAGTATCCAGACAATAAAAGGCTCTGGCACGGCCGGGATAATAACGTTGTCCTGCCTCTGTCGACGCGCCAGAATTTGAATGAAGACATCCCGGGAAGATTGTGCCCGATGTTCCTTGAGCAATTCGCCCGGAATGTACGCTTCGAATGATTCAGCGGAAGTACGTTGAGCCATATTCGTCAATAACGTCTCTTAAGCCAGTTTCACAAGGTTTAGCGCGGGAAGGGGACCACCCGGGAATTGTTGCAGATATCCCCCAATCTCAAGACTCCCTAAGTCTATACTGGCGAAGCCCATTCGGGTGGCTAATTCCTCAACGTCCGCTTTTGCATCAGCGTGGTCGCCGGACATAAAGACCACGCGGCGCCCGCCAGATTGGGACGGGTCTTGCGCAAGAACGTTTGCCAGAAGCGTGTTGAAGGCTTTGACGACCCGGGCTCCCGCTGCCCACTCTGAAACGCGCTGGGATGAATTTTTACCCCCCAGATCTGCAAGGGTGTAGCCCGGCAAAAGTACCGGGTTAGTCGCGTCAATCAGAATACGACCCTCCCAGTTCACCCCACTTAATGCGGCCTCGGTTCTGTTCCAGTTGGTACTTATAAAAACGATTTCGGCTTCGGCAGCCTGTTGTACCGTTCCGGCGCGAGCTTTGTCGCCTAATGCCTCAATCACTTCAGCCAGGCTGTCCGGGCCACGACTGTTACTGAGGATGACATTCACGCCTGCGTTGACCAGTTGGTGGGCAAAGGCTTGTCCGATAGCGCCTGCACCAATAATGCCGACAGTATTTGTTTTCATAGTTTGTTTCCTTAAATGAACAGATGCGTTGATGTGTTTGGCGACGTTGCTTGAGAACATGAAAGGAGAATAGTGCTCACCGATCTATCTGTGTAGCCTATATAATTAGATGGTATACATCTAAAGGAGCGATACATGCTGGATGGTATGTCGATTGATCAACTGCGTACTTTCATTGCTGCGGTTGATGAAGGCAGTTTCTCGGCCGCGGGTCGTAAACTTCGCCGGGCGCAGTCCGTCGTTAGCGCTACGCTGGCAAATCTGGAATCTCAGGTAGGCTTTCCTTTATTTGAGCGAACGGGACGTTACCCAAAACTGACGGAGGCGGGGGCAGCCTTACTGGAGGCCGCACGCCATACGCTTGCCGGAATGGACGCGTTTAAGGCTAAGGCGCGTATCCTGGCAGAAGGCCTGGAACCCGAACTCGCCGTGTCTGTGGATGTGATGTTTCCGATAGAGGTACTGACCGCAGTCGTGAAGGAATTTCATCTGGCCTTTCCCGGCACACCGTTGCGTCTTTATGTTGAGGCGCTGGGCGCGGTACTTCAGCCATTGCTGGCCGGCAACTGTCGGGTCGCGATTATCGGCTCGCTACCGGATGTTCCGACCGGGTGTGCCTCTGAGTTCCTGCTCAGTGTTCCTGCCGTGGCTGTGGTCTCACCCGATCATCCTTTGGCTAAAATGGCTGGCCCAATTCTTCGGCCGGTTATGGAGAACGCTGTGCAGCTTGTATTGGCTGACCGCTCATCACTCACGGCGGGTCGCAACTTTGGTGTGATGTCGGCTAAGACGTGGCGTTTGGGTGACATGGGGGCAAAACATGCATTCTTGCGTGCGGGCCTCGGTTGGGGTTATATGCCTTTGCCTATGGTTGAGGACGATCTTGCTAATGGCAGACTGGTTATCCTGAACCTGGAGATGCAGCCCGATGTTGGCCCTGGTTTTTCCATGCATGCGGTACATATGACGCAATATCCTCCAGGGCCAGCCGGACGCTGGTTTATTAATAAGCTTAAAACGCAGTAAACCAGGTTATCTGGCGGTCAGATCACCAGATAACCGATATCCTGCATCAGAATGTATAAAATGCCCCGACGGTAAAGAGAAGATATTCATCCTTTTGCACAATGGGGCTGCTGCTTACACGGTCTGCAAGCGTGATATACTCTAAATCCGCATAGCCGGACCAGTTATCATTAAATGTGTGTTGCCAGTTAATATCGTAATTCACACTGTTTAATCCGCTACCCGCGTTGAAAGGCCTATATCCGGAATGGATACTTTGATTCTTATTCACCCCAAACCAGGTATTATTATACCGTGCGTCGCCGTATTTTCTTTCGGTACTGATTAGCAGAGTATCTGTGTCGTTAGCAAAAAGAACGACATTAAGTTTAATTTTATATTGCATTCCCTGGCTTTCAGTCAGCGGTGCCGTAATATTTCCCTCAAAGCCTATCCAGGGTGCCATCCACCATCCTGCCGTGGTGGTGGTATTCATTACGGTATTAATCTTACCCATACCTTTAAGTTTATCAGAGCCTTCCTGAAGCCAGGCGTTTCCGCTATCCGTGCGGCCAAGGGAATACCCCAGAGCTTGCCCCAGGTAAACGCCATTACTGAACTGATGGGAATAGACAATGCCTTTGTCGGTATTGACGGACCAGTCATCGTGAGTCCATCCGAAATACGGCAGCGTATTGACATCATATTTATTCGAGCCGGTATATTCAGGCGCATATTGTGAACCCACGCCAATCGTGACATAAGATGCTTTTTTATCTGATGATGCCTGTGAAGCGAACGATGCAGCGATGAGTGTTACTAAGGCGATTTTTATTTCCTTCATAAAACTTCCTGAATGAATTATGCTTATATCTATGAATTGCGGAGTATGCGGGCGGTCAATCAATATTCCTGCAAGATTTAATCAAGATTCCATCAAGGTGCGAATGTGAAACGTGTTTTAATTATTGAAGACGATTTGGATGCCGCGAATGTGCTTGAGGCCTACCTTAAGCGCGATCAGTTTCAGACCTCTTCGGCCAGCAGCGGTAACCGGGGGCTTGAACTGGCATTCAGCTGGAAGCCCGACATTATTTTGCTGGATGTGATGTTGCCCGGCATGAGCGGGAACGATGTTCTGCTGGCCCTGCGTCGGCGCAGTGATATTCCCGTGATTATGATCACCGCCATCCGCGACGGCAGCGACAAAATCAGCGCCCTGCGATTTGGCGCGGATGACTATGTGGTGAAGCCCTATAACCCGGGTGAGGTGGTCGCCAGAGTCCATGCTGTACTTCGTCGTTATTCCGGCGAGCGCAGCAGCACGCTTATTGAGTACCGGGGACTGCAGGCAGATACAGAGTCCATGACGGTAAGCGTTGAGAGCGAGAACGGGCAACGGACAGCGCTGGATTTAACGCCGACGGAACTGCTGCTGCTGATGACATTTCTTAAGTCACCGAATAAGGCTTTCACCCGTCAGGCGCTTCTTGAAGCGTGTCTCCCAGAAAGTGAAGCCCTGGAGCGCGTTGTGGACACGCATATCTATAACTTGCGAAAAAAACTCGAGTCAGCGGGGCAGACTGATTTGCTGATAAACGTAAGAGGGATCGGTTACCGATTTGCAAATGCATGAAAAAGTTTACGTTATCGCCACGAGGCGAACCGAGTACGCTGTGGAACTGGATATGCAAGCGGCTGATATCTCTGGCAGTCGGAAGTATTATTCTTATCGCCTTTTTTATGTGGGTGCGATTTTTTGTTGAAAACAAATGGCACGCCTACCGGATGCCAGAGGCCGTCAGGGCTGAACTCTCAGTTCTGAGCAAGCACCCTGAACAGAACATCAACCGCTATCATGAAATTATCGACACCTGGTATGGGCTGTCCTACTCAGATCCGACGATGGGGATTAAGGACTGGGTGATTCTTGGCATCCTGGTTCTGATATTCATACCGATTATTTTTATGCTTACGCTGAAAACAGCGCGCCCCATATCCCATCATATTAGCCGGCTTGCCGGTGCGGCACGGTCTGTTGCTGAAGGCGGGTTTGGGACCCGTGTGCCCGTCCCGGACAATCTGCCGCTTGAATTGCGTAGCCTCAGCGAGAACTTTAACGGGATGTCGATGCAGCTGGAACGCTACGAGAAAGATTTGAAAAAATCGCATGTGATCATGGCACATGAATTGCGCTCGCCGCTGACGGCTGCCATCGGTCGTCTGCAGGGCATTATGGATGGCGTATTTGAACCCAGTCAGGCCCAGTTGAACATGATTATGCAGCAGATGAATGATTTAAACAGACTGGTTGACGATCTGCATCTGTTAAAACTGGCTGATGCCAACCAGCTGAATTTGAGCCTGGTATCAACCAGCCTGGACCAGATAATCCGTGAGAAAGTGGCATGGACGATGCCTTCAGCCCAAAGGGTGGGAGTGAACATTATCTACCATGAGGGGGAATCTGTGACCTGTCGGGTTGATCCGTACCGGATAGGCCAGGTCTTTTTGATCCTGATGGACAATGCGCTGCATTACGCTGCGGAAGGGGGCATCCTGGATATTCGTTATCATGTCAGCGATAAAAAGGTATCCGTTATTTTCCGCGACAACGGTCCGGCAGTCCCGGACGCACTGCTTGAAACCATATTTTCACCGTTTGTGCGTGAGGAGCAGTCCCGTTCACGACATACCGGTGGATCCGGGCTTGGGCTCTCTATTGCCCGAGCGATATGCGAGGCTCATCGCGGTACTGTCTTTGCAGAACGGAATGCCAGCGGAGGGCTATCGTTCACGATGACGATACCGCTAAGCGAAAAGGGACAGCATTGACGGTTCCTTAACAAAGGGTGAACTGAATCTTGTAAAAATTGAGTTTAAATACATGGTAAACGGGGGTTTACCATGTCACCTGAATTACTTCTCTCTCTGCTTTCTGCCTTTCGTAAAATGGTACGATGTGGATGTTTTTTACTGTACATCGCACCGGTGATTGTCATATTTCAGGTTATCATTATTATTTTATTGGATGCGCCGAAAGGAGATAAATAATTGTTGAGGGCAGGGCGGCGAATACAGTTCAAAGAACCAGTGATTTACCTGTCGGCTGGGTTTCGGCCCAAAGCAGTTTATAGTCCCATTTTTTATCATACAATCCGATTGAAAATTGCATTGCCTTATTTTCATTGCGACACACTTCTCGTGCATCAACAATATTTTTCCACATGAGCAGACTTCCTGGACTGAATGCGGTGATCGACGGGTCAATCCCTCCGTTAGGAACATCAAAATACAGGCTTTTTTCACTACGGGCACACAGTACGAGATCTATCGCAACGGGGGCACCTTCAAAGAAAAGTACATTGCCGGTGACCATATGTGGCAGGGCGGTTAACAGTTCAGTGATGTTTTTCCTGTTATAGCATCTGACGCTGTCAGCAAAACGCAGCCTGAAAAGATGCACGTAAATATCAGCAATATCCGCCGGTGACATCTCTCTGAGCGGTATGCATTCTCCGCCCGCAGCCAGCATTTTCTTTAGCTCGCCGTTTCTTTTTTTCACCGTTTTACCTGAGAAAGACGTTTTAATCAGGCAAACCTTACGTTTTTCACGAAAAGCATAGGTGGCATTTATTATATTCCCACGCAGCGATGAAGACAGCCGGTTTGTTTTTACTGGCAGAACGATTTTTTGATCGGCAGCCATGGGGATAATAATTTCATCATAAGATACCGGGTAATCGCGCCAGACATTCAGGCCGAAGGTATTTTCATCACTGGTAAAGTACGCTGCGGTGACCTCGCCATCGCGTCGGTAATGCCAGAATGCGAAATCTTTTTCCTTCTTCTGCATAAAGAAATTGATAATGTCGGGGTGAGTATTAACACTGCCGCCGTACTTATAATAAGCCGCCTGGTAATGCGTGAAGTGTGAACGTTCCCATCCAAAAAGCGAATGTCTGAAGCCCATTATTGTTTCTCCTTGCAATCTCATCAGAGGGCGCTGTCAGCGCCGGGCAGTTCTGTCTGAACAGGCTGATTATCCCGACCGTTAATCAATAAACGGTCAAGGCAAAATCAAGATTGCTGCAATCTTCGTTGGCGGAGTTAATTTTGCCTGTCTCAGGAAATATCTGCTTACATTCCAGCTAACGCTATGCTCTTTACATTGACACTAGTGTCAATGTTGTAGAGTGCATCTATGACGAGGAGAAAGGTATGCGACCATCTGAACTGGCGGCGCTCACTGGCGTCAGCACCCGAGTGCTAAGACATTATGAAGCTAAAGGACTGATTGTTTCTCAGCGGTTGGACAACGGTTATAGGAATTACGACGCAAAAGACGTCGAGAAAGTGAGATGGATAACCTCGCTTTTAAAATGTGGGTTCAGTACCCGACAGATTGCAGAGCTGGAAAAGTTTTCTCAGGTAAGCGACATGGATGATGCGCGTTTTATCCAGTGTCTGGCGCAGCACAGAGAAAAACTTCGGGCACTGGACACGCTTATCGAATTACTTAATGAACGCAGAAATACACTTGCCACGCGTATTCACGCCTACGAGTGATCGCTCTGTCTGAGCAGTAATAACAGGAAACATCATCATGAAACAGTTAGACAATAAAGTCGCGTTAATTACCGGTGGCAGTAGCGGTATCGGGCTGGCCGCGGCCAAACGGTTTAGTGAAGAAGGTGCAAAGGTGATTATCACTGGCAGGAATGCAGAAACCCTGCAGCAGGCGATGAATGAACTCGGTGACGATAATGCACTGCCAATACAACACGATAACGGTGACATACGAAGCCATGAAAACCTGTTTCGCATTATTAACGAAAAGTACGGCAAGCTGGATGTGATGTTTGCAAATGCCGGCGTTATTGTGCTTTCCGATTTCCCGGCCTCCACCGAAGATGATTTTAATACGCAGTTTGATATCAACGTAAAAGGGACGTTTTTCGCCGTGCAACAGGCCCTCCCGTTAATGTCCGACGGTGGCTCGATAATATTAACGTCCTCCATTGCGCATTATAAAGGGTTCGATGGACACAATATCTATGCCGCCTCAAAAGCCGCGCTGCGATCTTTTGCCCGCAGCTGGACGACCGACCTTAAAGGCCGTGGGATCCGCGTGAATTGTCTGAGCCCAGGACCCGTCGCCACACCGATTATCAGTAAAATGGGCGTTTCCCAGAGCGATCGCGAGGTTTTTGACGCCAGCATCGCAAGTCGTATTCCGTTAGGTCGATTAGGCAAGCCTGACGAGGTTGCCGCGGCAGCGCTGTTTCTTGCATCGGATGAAAGCAGTTTTATTTCGGGTATCGACCTGTCTGTCGATGGCGGGATGGGGCAAATTTAGCGGCGCGCGCAGCGCTGATAAAAAAACATCAAATTTGATTAAAGCACATCAATTTTGCTAGAGCAGGCGGGTTTGACTTTCACTACTCTTGGTGCGGTAACGACATTTTCATCATCCGCTGTTAACAGGTATCGCTATGAAAAAACGTATTATTATTGCCGGTTCGGGTTTTGCAGGTATGTGGGCCGCCATTTCAGCAGCAAGGCTGGTACATATGGAAAAGGCAAATGATCGGATTGAGATTTTTTTGGTTTCTCCGGAACCTGCATTAACCATTCGTCCAAGATTGTATGAAGCCGTACTTGAAAATATGGCACCCTCTATTCTGCATGTTCTTGAGGCTGCGGGTGTGCACTATATTGCCGGTTATGTCACCGGTATTGATGCAGAAAATAAAACTATCTCGGTAAAAAAAGAGAGTGGCGAAACCTCAGTTAATTTTGACAGTTTTGTGCTGGCCACCGGAAGCCAGGCATTTCACCCTGAACTGCCGGGGATCACGGAATACAGTTTTGACGTGAACTCATTGAATGCTGCTCATGAACTGGAGCAACACCTCATGTCGTTAGCTTCAGAGCCTGATTCTCCCGCACGAAATACTGTTGTTGTCGCCGGTGGGGGCCTGACCGGGCTTGAGACCGCCACTGAAATGCCGGAACGCCTCAGAGACCTCTTGGGTTCGGAGCGCCATTTGCAGGTTATTATTGTGGATAGTTCGAACAAAATGGGTCAGGCGATGGGTGAGGATGCCTGTGAGATCATCAATCAGGCGCTGGCCAGTAATGGCGTGACTGTTCGAACGGGCGTCAGAGTGCGCGCAATCAACGCTGAGGGGGTGATGCTTTCGGACGATGAATTTATCCCCAGCAAAACGGTGATATGGACGGCGGGAATGCGGGCCAGCGCGTTAGCCGCTCTCATCCCGGGCGACCACGATAATCTGGGTCGTGTTATAGGGGATGCGTATCTGCGGGCACCTGCCGCCAGGGGTATCTTCGTTACCGGCGATACCGTAAAAGTCCCTACGGATGATGAAGGTAATTATAACGTCATGTCCTGTCAGCATGCGATGAGCCTGGGGCGCGTCGCCGGTCATAACGCGGCAGCAGAAATACTGGGATTACCGCTGCATCCTTACAGTCAGCCAAAATATGTTACCTGTCTTGATCTGGGCAAATGGGGGGCGGTCTACACGGAAGGCTGGGATCATCAGGTTATGTACCAGGGCATGGAAGCGAAAAAAATAAAGCAGGAAATTAATACTCAGTGGATTTATCCGCCAGAACCCGACAGAGAGAAAATGTTTTCTGTTGCTAACCCTGATTATATTATTGTTCCGTAACAGGGCATCTCTGTTGATGCTGCCTGGCGGCAGGCAGCATCAACGCGTGTTCTTTTTTTCACGCCATTGACCGGGGGTCAAGCCTGTTATTTTTCTGAAGGCCTGGGTAAATGCATTTTGCGAGCCATAGCCGCTTTCAATGGCAATTTCTGTAATCAGTTTATCGGTGTGTTGTAACTCGTGGAAAGCGCGTTCCATTACGCGCTGCTTAAGCCACCCGTACGGGGTTAAGCCGGTACTGTTTTTAAAGGCACGGCAGAAATGAGCGGAGGAAACTCCCAGCTCAAGGGCCAGTGATTTAATCGTGACATCACCTATCGGGCTGTTATCCAGTTTTTCCAGCGCCATTTTTAATGCGCGCGAAGACAATACTCCTTGCGACTGGCCTGCGGCTGCCAGCGTGTTGGAGTGGTTTTTTATTAACTGTAATATTAATGACAGTGTTAAGTGCTCGCAGAGCAGTTGGTTAATTTTGTTATTGTCCGAAATGATTTCCGCAACGGCCAGCGTAATTTTTGATGCCGTCTCATCAAAATGCGCTGTGCGTAAGAGTAACTCTGCAGTGGGTATCTCCATTTGATTCAGAAGATCGGCGAAAATATTATCAGGAATATATAAATGCATAACATCTACAAGACCAGCAATATCCCAGCGAGATGTACTTCCCTGAGGAATTGTCGTGATGGCGCCTTTCCGGATCGTGTTTTTAACGATTTTATTTTCTGTTTTTCGCTCAACACGCTGCATATGTCCAACGTGAGCAATAATCACATGTTGATCGAGTGGCGGGATAGTTTCATGCAATGGCCCATGCGGCCAGTGATAACAGCGAATTTGCAGCGCATCTCCATTGTCTATGCCTAATTCAGGTCGGTTCTTTAATACCTGAGCCATTTTATGAACGGCATCGTCAAGAGGAATGTCATGATTTTTCATGAGTATACCTGTTAATAACAGTGGGCATCATAAGAGTATAGCGATGTTTTAACCCTGTTTCATTGTGTTCTGTCTGCATGTTTATTTTTGATGATGGGAAATAACAGAGGGGAAAAAGTCATTTCTACGGTGTGTATACCCTTAAATCGATTAATTATGTTGTCTGGAGGAAATATGGCGATATCTAAGAATGATGCAGCGTCGTTAGCACCTGTTAATGGTACTTCGCATGTTGAAGCCGTTTATGAAAAGGTGCCATCACGTTATGCACTACAGGTCGGTAAGATTGATGTTCTGGTGATCAGTGACGGCGTGTTGTCATTACCTGGACCCATGTTGGGTCATAACGCGGAGGCCTCCGAACGTACCCACTGGTTTGAAGATAAGTTTCTGCCTGCCGATTTTCTCGACTGGGCATTAAATGTGGTTCTCGTGCATAGCGGTGACCGGACGATCCTGGTTGATGCAGGGATGGGGGAGGCTTTCCCTGATTTACCCCGCGCCGGTCGAACGGTTAACCGCCTGGCGTCAGCGGGGATAGATCTTGCCAGCGTCACGGATGTGATTATCACGCATCTGCATATGGATCACGTTGGTGGGCTGCTTATTGAGGGTGTGAAAGCGCGCATGCGGTCAGACCTTCGCATTCATGTCGCTGCTGCTGAGGTGGAATTTTGGCGTGACCCCGATTTTTCACAGGTTTCCATGCCGCCTGGTTTCCCGGAAGCACTGCGCCAAACCGCTACCCAATTTTTGCAAGCGTACCAGACTCAACTGCACACATTCGAAGAGGAATACGAGATTGCACCCGGCGTGCGTGTCGTTCGTACAGGCGGGCATACTCCCGGACACAGCGTGGTGAGGCTGGCCTCTGAGGGGGAACGACTCACCTTTGCCGGCGATGCTATTTTCCAGGTTGGGTTTGAACATCCTGACTGGTTCAATGGTTTCGACCATTATCCCGAAGAAGCGGCACAGATTCGCATTCGTCTGCTGCAGGAACTGGCAGATAACAGAGAGTCGTTGATCGCTACTCATCTCTCATTCCCGTCTGTCTGCCATGTTGCTGTCGACGGCGATACGTTCCGTTGCATTCCGGGTCCCTGGGATTATTAAGAATACCGCTGATGTCATACCGGCAGGAACATAAGAGGCATTACCTATACGGCCATCCCTCAGACGAGGGATGGCGTTCAGGAGGGAGAGCGATGTTTACTTCGCCGCTTCCTCAATAAGTGTGGCAACGTCCTGCGGATGAGAAACCATCACGACATGGGATGCGCCCTTGATCACCACGGTGTGTTTTGATCCCGCGCGTTCAGCCATGAATCGCAAACCCTGGGCGGGGATATTCTTGTCGCCGTCACCGTAAATGAAGTAAGAGGGCAGTTTTTTCCAGGCAGGCGCACCTGACTTTTCAGTTAAAGCCGCTTCGGTAATCGGTCTTTGCCCTGCGGCCATCAGCGCCGCCTCTTTAGCTGAAACGTCATGTGCGAATTGCTGGTGGAACTTCGCCTGGTCGATGGAGAGATCGACGCTACCATCAGCCAGCTTCACCGGTGCGGCGAGCGCCTGGCCAAGCGTGCCGCCAGGGAATTTTCCGGCCAGGTCGGCCGCCGCTTCACCGGCATCCGGAGCAAATGCGGCGACATACACCAGCGATTTCACATTGTTTGTATCAAGGGCCGCGTTCGTAATGACCTGGCCACCATAGGAATGGCCGACAAGGACGACCGGCCCCTTAATATTGTTCACCACGGAAGAGACGTAAGCCGCATCAGTCGAAACACTGCGCAGCGGATTCGCCGCAGCGACGACGTTATACCCGTCCTTTTGCAGGATTTGGGTAACGCCATTCCAGCTAGAAGAGTCGGCAAAGGCACCATGAACCAGGACAACAGTCGGCTTAGCGGTTTCTGCGATAGCACTGGCAGACAGCAAAACGGTGGCAACGGCAAGGGAGGCAGCAAATTTGGACATGATCGTTCCTCTTTTCAATTCAGTTTAAAGGCTATGCGTATGAAGGTTGCGGCCTGTCTGGAACAGGCCACATTGTTAGTTGCGAATAAAGGCCAGTACGTCAGCGTTAAAGCGATCGGCTTCTGTCTCCGCCAGTCCATGTGAACCGCCGGCATATATCGTCAGCGTTGCATTCGCGACGATCTCAGCGGCGCGGTGTGCAGATGCCTTAATGGGGACAATCTGATCGTCGTCGCCATGAATAATCAGAGTAGGGCGATCAATCTGTTGCAGGTCGTGTGTGTAATCGACTTCAGAGAACTCATGGATGCAGTCATATTGCCCCTTAATACCGCCCTGCAGGCCGATTCTGCGGAAGTTTTCCCGCAACCCGTCATTGGTGGGGACATGGTCACGGTTGAAGCCATAGAACGGAACCGTCAGGTCGAAGTAAAACTGTGAGCGGTTTTTGGCCGTGCCTTCGCGGATGGCATCAAACACCTCCATCGGGGTGCCGTCAGGATTGGCATCCGTCCGGAGCATCAGAGGAGGGACTGCGCCGACCAGAACGACTTTAGCCACACGTGAGGTACCATGACGACCGATATAATGTGCAACTTCGCCGCCCCCTGTTGAGTGACCCACTAAAATCAGATCCTTCAGATCCAGCGCCTCAATCAGCTCAGCGAGATCGTCCGCATACTGATCCATATTGTTACCGTGGAAAGTCTGGTCCGAACGCCCGTGGCTGCGACGGTCGTGTGCGATGACCCGGAAACCCTTCTGGCTGAAAAACAGCATCTGCTGATCCCATGCATCAGACGATAACGGCCATCCATGAGCGAAGAGGATAGGCTGACCTGAACCCCAGTCTTTGTAGAAAATGCCTGTTCCGTCTGTGGTGGTGAAAGTTGTCATTTCGTTCTCCTGTCATGTGTTGTGCTATTAGTTTGTGTGCGACTTGTTTGTGTGCAAATGAATATGGCAGCCCTTTTTGCCTTTGTCAATCGCTTGCAATTAAATCGTATGCAAATTATTTTAGAGGGACTGGAGGACATATGACTAAACACACTACTTCCGAGGATTCCCTGCCCGATGTGCACGGTATGCTCTGTTTCTCTCTTTACTCAGCGGGACATGCTTTTACCCAGCTCTATCGTCCCATGCTCGATAAGCTTGGCCTGACCTATCCCCAGTATCTGGTAATGGTCACCTTGTGGAATCAGGATGGGCGAACAGTGAAGGAACTGAGTGGAATTCTTTTTCTTGAGTCCAGCACGCTGACCCCTTTACTGAAGCGGCTGGAGACTGCGGGGTTGATCACCCGGACACGCAATCCGAAGGATGAGCGCGAAGTGCTTATCCACCTAACGGAGAAGGGTGAGGCGCTGAAAAGCGAGACCAGCACTATCACGCGCTGTATCGTGGATACCCTTGGCATGGATGCCGACATCATTGCTGACATCAAAGCATCAGTTGATAAGATCCGTGACAAGATCCACCGTGCGCAGAAACCGGACGCCGATGACCTATCCTGATTGAGGCGGATTCGGGTTCCTGATAAGTGTACGTCTGGTGACTGACAAGACAGGTACCGGGGAGTTCCTTTGCTTTAACTGCCGGGGTGGGCGGGTGCAATGTCCGCTGCGCCCCGAAGCGACTCTTCAACAGCGTTCATGCACTGCTGTAAAGAATATTGACTTACCCATTGTTGTTTATTCACTGGCGGTTCAGTTTTGGCAATAACACAAAAAGCAAAAATGACAGTAAGAACATGGCGGTGACTGACATGGCAAGAGGGGTGAGCCCACCCGTAATAAAATGTCCAGTTATGAGTGACCCCAGCGCAGTCGTTATGAAGGTGAGGAAAATCATAAGCGCAGATCCTCTGGCATCATTACTGCCTGCAGAAACGATACCCCTGTAGAAGGCGACGGGGCCCCTTAACCCCAGCGCAAAACCCATTGGCGTAAAGAGTATGGTCATAACAAAAGCCCGGCTTCCGTTCAGGAAACCATATCCCGATAGCGCGAAGGCGCTGAGCAATGCCATAAGCGTGCCGGCAAGAATTACTTTTTCATGGCTAAAACGTTCAGCCAATCCCGGAGAAATGTTGGCGGCGATGATGTAACCTCCTACGTTCAACATTTGCATAAGGATGAAGTCATTCAGGTTCCCGCCCATGGAAAGGATAATGACGCTTGGTGCTCCGAATACGAACGTTATCAGACCGCCAACGGCCAAAGCCTGGCTCAATGCATAGCGAAGATAAACAGCATTTTTCAATAATTGTACGTACGTTCCAGGCGTGTGCTGGCCTGGGTTTCGTTCTGGTCCCTTTGCAAACCTTATCATTACAGCTAAAGCCATCGTCAGTACGCCCAGAGAGATAAACGTGATTCTCCAGTTAAAGAACTGCAGGATAAGTGTACCTACTACAGGGGCTATCGCCGGAACTAATGCCTGTATGCTCCCTAACAATCCAATTGCCCGGGCTGCCTTCCGATGAGGAAACAAACCTCTAATAAATCCAGGGATGAAAACTGATGCTGCAGCAGAAGCCATCCCTTGTATAAATCGTAATATTAAAAGAAGTGTTATTTCTGGAGCATACGCGCAACCAAAAGAAGTTAGTGAAAATAAAAGTAGCGCAAAGAAGAGCATCCTGATTTTGCTGAAGCGATCGGCCAGGTTACCAAATAGTAATAAACCACAGGCACTACCTGCTACATATATGGAGAGTATCCTTTGTGATATCTCCGATGAGATATTAAAGACTGTAGCAAAAAGTGGAATAGCAGGCAAAACCATATCGGTGCCGGCGGCGGTAGACATCGCACAGAGTATTAGATACAAAAATGTGGTCATGTTATTTCATATTCGATGTAATGAGCGCTCATGCCTGTTGTTTAAATGTATGTCTGGGATTATCACCCCGTAAGATTGGCTTTGAGTTGTTTCTTCAGCGGTAGCGAGGCAAAACATGCGTCAATAGCATTGATATTGCAAACCAGAAATTCTTCTGTGTCCCATCCAAAAACATGATGTAATAGTTGATATTCTTTATCCAGTGAGGTGTTGGCAACGGTTCTGGCATCAGTATTAATGCTTAATGAAATGCCTTCACGAAAAAGCGCATTAACAGGGTGCTCTTCAATGGAAGGATAAATATTACAGACAATGTTACAACCCGGGCAAATCTCCAGATGGATATGCTCTGCAAGCAACCGATCTAGTGTCGCTCTGTCAGCAATGCTTCTGACGCCATGTCCGATGCGAGAAACTTTCAGTTTATTAAGCGTTTCATTTACGCTGACGAAATCCTTAGCCTCTCCTGCATGTGCGATACAGTTGCCTCCATGCTGGCGTACATAATTAAACGCCTCAACATGGTTATCCAGCGGATAGCGGGCTTCATCAGCTGCAAGGTCAAGCGCGACAACCCCATAATGCAGGTATTTTGTCACCAGTCTTGCCGTCTCAAGGCTCTGTTCTGCCGTAAAATGACGCAGTGTACATAATATTAAATTGGCTTTGATATCAAAAATATGGCTATTTATCTGCATGGCATCCAGGACGGTTTCAATGACCTCTTCAGCCGTAAGATATTGATTAAGATGTAAGAGTGGCGCAAAGCGTAACTCAGCATAAATTACCCCATCAGCATGGAGTTGATCAAACATGTCTTCGACGGCCTGACGTAATGCAGTGTGGGTTTGTAATAAGCTCAGCTGCGGAGAAATTCTTCTTAAAAAATCTCCCAGGTCAGTACATTGACTCTGTGCGATAAAATTCGACTGAAATACTTTAAGATTCAGTGCAGGCATCAGCATTTTTGCGCAATGATAGCTAATACAAGTATCCAAATGAACGTGAAGCTCAATTTTCGGAATCCTTCGGGAATTAAAATGCATCTAAAGTTCCTCTATACATCATTGCGGAGTCTGCGAGTAACGAGAATAATTTCTCTTTGAACATACCACTTTTTATTTTAAGTATAATTCTGACATTAGGTGCTTTCCCTGTAAGGTTTGTCGCATCGATAACATAATGTCCATACGATGACTCACATTTGTACTCCACCCAGGAATAACGGGAAAACGCCTCCTCAACAATATCAGGAAAAAGCGCTACTGCCATGGTGGTGGGGTCTGGCAAATCAAAACCCTTGCGTACCGTTCGGCCTGCATTAAACTCCATCAAGGATTTGTTGCATCTTACGGCGAACTGACCCAAGGGGCTCAGTTGATTGAGGTATGCTATATCATCTTCATTAATGAAAGCTTCTCCCATGCCTATTTCCCACCCAACGACTGTCATAGGGAGCCCTGATTGCATCACAATATTAGCGGCTTCCGCATCAACAAAAAAATTGAACTCAGCCAGAGGCGTGATATTTCCCGAAGTAAGGCCGGCACCGCCCATGATATAAACATGTTTAATTTTTTTCGCAAGCGTTGGTTCCTTCAGTACTGCCATTGCCAGATTAGTCAGAGGTCCCAGGGTAACGATCTCAAGTTCACCTTTGAATTTTTCTGCATAAAGAAGAATCGCATCTACCGCATGAAGTGATTCCGACTTTAGGGTGGTGGGGGGATTTTCCATATTACCCATACCATCTTTGCCATGAATATGGTGAGAAGTGAAGTGGGTTTTAAAAAGCGGCTTTGTCATTCCGGAAAATACAGGAGGAGCATATGTTCCGGCTTTTTCAATACTCACTAATGCGTTTTGAACACACTGTTCGATCTCACAGTTACCAACGACTACTGTGATTGCTTCAACCCTAACGGTACGCTCTCTGAGTGCCATCACAATAGCGACTGCGTCATCAGAAGCGGTATCAGTATCAATAAGTAATTTTCTCATAGTATTTCTCTCAGTAAGGAAGCTTGTCACGAGATAAGATGACGAACAATGCATCCAAAAAAAAGGACATCTATCTCTTTTTAGTGGACATGCCAGTCGGTCTCGCTTCAATAACGATTAGTATTCTGAGCGCTAACTTCGCTAAGATATTTGTGAAAAAAATCGCGCGCCATAGTTTTTATATATGGTTAGTGCTTTTATAAAATAAAAAACTTGTGATTAAAAAAGGCTTCATATAAATGAACCATCTTCCGATGGCGTTGAAAGCGGCTGTGGTAGAATGTGGTGCGAAGGTTATTTGCAGATTACTCTGGCTTTAATAATTCACTGTCTTTCACTATAATCGTTTTATTCTTGAGTTCTATGATTTGATTTTCTTGTAACTCTGCTAAAACTCGATTGAGATGTCTCACCGAAATGGAAAGAAATGATGCGACCAATTCTCTTCGCTCAAGCCTGATAACGGAACCATGTTTATTATATTCATTCATGAGGTAATTTGAAACTCTCTGTAATGAACTTAAACACATAGTGGTTTTTAATTGAGAAGAGATGAATAATTTATTTGCAAGTTGTTGGCAAAGAAAACGAAGAAAAACTGGCTCATTAAATCCAATAGTATTTATATAGTTAAGTGAAAAATAAACTATCGTTGACGTCTTAAGGATCTTTACTGTACTCAGATTTCTGCTGGTGCTATCATGTTGGAAAATTTCAATGGCACCAATCACAGAGAGAGGTTCTTCTATACAAAAAGTAATATCTTTACCATCTTTAGATAAATGCTCTATTTGTACCTTACCTTTAATTAAACAGTAAACTCCCGATGGGGAATCTCCTTGGTGGAGTAAAATCTCTCCCTTATTAAAAATCAGTAATTTAGCTCTGCTGAGTATGTCATCTGGTAAAATGAATTTAAGTTTAGAGTTCAGAATGTCAGAATGTGATAAATCTATTTGTAATGATTTCATAAAGGTGACTCAACGCTTTGTTTGTGAATTATTATAGATTGCGCATGAAATAATCTCAAGTCATATGCCTGGCATCCCCAGGTTAACCTGTCAGCGATGATATTTCTGGCGCATCTATACCATTTTCTCAAATCGTCATCAATTCTTATAATAAAACTCCTTTCGAAAAAAGGACATGCGTCCTTTTTTTTCGATAAAGCGTTTTTTATACTCCAGGTAAATGGTCTGAGAGTTATTTTATTTGGGGCGGGTTTATGCATTCAGCAACCACTATCGTTACTTTTAGCGGCAAGAAAATTGATTTTCTTAATCTCAGTATAAATGATATAGATATAATTGATATCGCTAAGGGCTTGTCAAATGAATGCCGTTTTGGTGGGCAATGCGAAAGTTTCTATTCAGTGGCTCAGCATTCCGTTCTGGTAAGTTATTTAACGCCAGTGCATTTGGCTCTGGAAGGGCTTCTTCATGATGCCACCGAGGCTTACATAAAAGATTTCCCTTCTCCTTTAAAAAAATGTATGCCGCAGTATATAAACCTTGAGAAAGAAATTGAGTCATTGATCAGAGTGAAATTTAATATTTCCTCCTGTAAAGCCTCAGAAGTTAAGCATGCTGATCGGATCATGCTCGCTACTGAAGCGAGGGATCTGGGTATGGAAAAGGTATTAGACTATCCTTCCCTGCGAGATATATCACCATCGGTTATAATTAAAGTCGTTCCGATGCTACCGAAAGCTGCATTTAGTGCATTTCTTGAGAGATTCGCCGAATTAATAGAGCGTTAAGATGTTAGTCTGCGAATTCACATATAATCACGTGAATTTTTGCTGCGAGGGAGATTGACTTCACCATTAAAAATCTGAAGAAGAGATTTTTGATGTTGTTTTTTTATCTTCATCTGTTCAACGACTATTGATTCTTTTTCACTTTATAAGGGCATTACCTGAACACGGAGCACGCGGATGGCGTTAAGAGAGATGTAACATATTATATTGGGCGCTACAACGTTTGCTTTTGAGAATAGAAGTCCGCTCTCCCTGTGGCGTTCAACTCATCGTCACAGGAAGATTGGCGTGTTTATCGTGCTCTCTAAATACCAGAATCATTTCTGGCGGGGGAGCGACCGGAAAGAGCAGTAGTACCCTACAGATGCTATAAGGCAGAGCATATACCCGAATGACTCGCTGCCTTCCTCCACGACATTTTTGACTACCCTGACGTAGCTTTGATCAAGTATCGCGTACCATAACCCGTGCATTCCAAACAGTCGGGAGAAGACCAGGACTGCCAGCAGACCACTGAGCATCACGCCGTACCACGGGGTACGGGTATAGTCTGCCAGTTGCGTAAGGGTAAGACGATAATGCATAACGGGATAAAGCAAAGCGCAAACGGCGGAAAGCAGTGCAAACCATACCCAACTTCCGTGAGCCAGAAGATCGAAAAATGCATCCAGTTCTCGAATCAGCATGGAGAGGAAAAAGCCGCCAATCAGGATGTTGCAATAGCGCATGAATGCCCATTTCTTCGCCAGCAGGAAGTGTATAAATACGATGCCCCCTAAAACTGTTTCCTGCACAATTTCGGTCAGCGATATCTCCGGTATATCCAGGTTAAATAAATAGATATCCGCCCACAGGCAAAGCACGGGCACAGTGCAGGCTGCTGACGCGAAGAGAAAGAAGAAAAAGCTTTTGAGCACAGACATTAACACCACCACTTTCATTCAAAACACCTATGATAAGTGGCTTCGAACGAAAATCTATTTCACTTTGTGCGCTATAGGCATGAATTTTAAGCATTTTGAGCTACTTAGCGAGGGCGCATTAGCTTTCCACCTCAGACTTCAGCCTTGCATCAGAAATCCAGGTGGAAAGTCGCCTGAGCGATGTAATCCCATGTCACACGAGTTCAGCCTCTGGTTGAGCAGTCACGTGCATACGATGACCCATCGTCAGACGGGTATCCACCCTCAAAAGGGGAAGTATGCTTTAGCTAAACAGGGCGTGAATACGCTGCGCCAGCGCCTTAATTTCCATAGCCATTCAGCCGTCCGGGTGTTTAAGTGGTTATAATAAAAAATAAAAACTTTGCTTAAAAAATTTTTCTGTGCCTAAATAGCGTCATCGGTTTGGAATACAGACCTTATTAAAGCAGTTTAGTAAAGCAGTCCTCAGTTCAGGTGTTATCAATAGATACTCTTCTTCGTGAGCCTCCTCCTAAGTGCCAAATAAGTTACTCTCTAAATACAGGCCATCATCGCCGCGCTTAGTGGCTCAAAAAATAAGGAATTATCTATGTCTAATAAAATGACTGGTTTAGTAAAATGGTTTAACTCTGATAAAGGTTTTGGCTTTATCACTCCTGACGACGGCAGCAAAGATGTATTCGTACACTTCTCTGCTATTCAGAGCGACAGCTACAAATCTCTTGATGAAGGCCAGAAAGTGTCCTTCACCATTGAAAATGGCGCTAAAGGCCCAGCAGCGGGTAACGTTTCTCCGCTGTAAGTCGCGCACATTGTCGGTGAGCCTTACGATAGCGATGAAGACGCGAGTCTGAGCAGTTAAGCTTCACCGATAATAAAAAAACCCGCCAAGTGCGGGTTTTTTTATGGCTTCAGGATGGTGATAGGCTGTCTATTATTCCGTTTGACCGGCCTGTTTTCAAAAAAACTTAACCTTCACCCGGAGGTGGGGTGCGGTCCCGAAGGCTGTGTTCCTGTGATAAACGCCAGAAATCATGTCCTGCCGGATACTGATATAAGCGGAGCGAGAATTGACCGGCGACAGCGGTGATGTATTCAAATATCGCTGACTGAGTATTTTCATACTCCATCCACAGTACGGAAGAGGTAAAGCAATAAATTTCCAGGGGAATACCCGACGGCGTAGGCTTCAGCGTTCTCACCACAATATACATATCTTTGATAATATCAGGCCGATCGGCGAGCCAGGCCATCAGGTAGTGCCGAAAGAGCGTTAAATTTGTCAGGCCATTATCCATAAACCAACTGTCCGGTACGCCCAGGGGATCACGCCCGTCGATGAGTTTTGCCAGCGGTTCATTCGTGCCGCGCAGGGCCAGCATCGGGGCCAGCGTTTCCTGCGTGAGAAATGTAACGGAGTGCTGATCGATCGTGGTGCTGCGCATAATCCGGCGTGCGCCTGACGAAAACATGGCCTGCCAGTTGGTATACGTTTCGGTCAGAAAGTTTTTGGTCGGGATACGCGAGATCGTGTTATCCCAGTTACGGATAGTAATGGTGTGCAGCGCAATGTCGGTCACTTCGCCACTCAGGTTTTTATCGGGCATTTCAATCCAGTCCCCCAACTGCAGGACGTCATTTGACGAAAGCTGGATGTTGGCAACGAGCGAAAGCAGGGTATGCTGAAAGACTAACATCAGCACGGCCGCCACGGCCCCGAGGCTGGAAATAATAATCGCGGGGGATTTATTCGACATGACGGCAAGGATCATGATCGCGGCGATGACGTGAATAAATATTTTCCCTATCTGGATATAGCCTTTGATAGAGTGATTTTTACGCTTCGTCTTGCGTAAATATGAGCTGTTGACAATATCCAGCATCTCATTGAAGAAAACCGACAGAAAAATAAAGAATAGAATCCCACAAATGGTATTTATTGCCGTCACCAGCGATGCAGGCATATTGGGCATAAACTGCAGGACGTAATAAACGATAATAACCGGAATGAAATTCGACAGCTTTTCGGCTATGCGTCGATCTTTTTCCAGCGGGACATCCTGTTTATGGCTGGCAAAGAAGACCTTACGAACGATTTTTATGAGCAGGAATTTGCACATCAGGTGCGCAAAGAAACCTGAGATGACCAACAGAATAAGATTAAATCCAATGGCCAGAGCCGGATTGCTTTCTATAAATGTTAATAAATAATCCAAGTACACCATCGCTTATCGCCTGAATAAGTATGCCAGTTTGTATTAACCTTATTCAAAAGATAAATACAAAGATTTAACCAAATCATATAATGGCATATCCGGTACAGACAAGTCCACGACCTGAATCCTAAGTCGCACAGACCTATTTTGTTTCGGTCGGTAACTTTATTTCCAGAACCGTTCCAGGCAATAAAAGCAGACGATGCCCACCTTCAGCATTTGGATCGCTAAAACATATATCCTCTCCCTGTTCGGTACCGAAGCAGGGAGAGGGGCGTAACATTCTCTGCAGAAGTGGAAGAGGGTGGCACGCCGCGTCGCGCTTAGTCGTGGATTTTTACACCCAGACACCCGCGAACAAACTCAGGGTTAAAGTGTTTAACCGCATCGCCAACATAGCCTAAGTCGAGCGAACTGATTTGCGCCATTTCGGCATCGGTCAGAGAGAAGTCCCAGATAGCCAGGTTCTCTTCAATCCGGTTCTGGTGCGTGGATTTAGGAATGACGGTAACGCCACGTTGCACATTCCAGCGCAGAATGATCTGAGCGATGGTTTTTTGATGCGCTTCGGCAATCCCCTTGAGCATTTCATTTTCGTACGGTTTGTGCCTTCCGCCGCCAAGTGGTGCCCAGGCTTCTGGCTGAACGTTGTAATATTTCATGGTCTCGAGTGCGTCAGATTGCGCAAAGTAAGGGTGTAATTCCACCTGATTTACCATGGGCTTAATTCTGACCGTTTCACAGAAGTTGGTGAGCACGTGGGCGTAGAAATTAGACACGCCAATCGCTTTTAGCTTTCCGGCATCATACTCATCTTCCAAAGCCCGCCACGCGCTGAAATAATCACGCATTGCCTGATGCAATAAGTAGAGATCGAAATAGCCTAATCCCGATTTTTTTAACGAGGCCTCAATACCGGCTTTGGCGGTCTCGTAGCTTGCCATGTCCTGCACCCACAGCTTAGAGGTAATAAATAACTCCTCGCGGGTACACAGACCTTCAGCGATGGCTTCACGAACGGCATCGCCCACGGCGTCTTCATTGCCGTACACTGCTGCGGTATCAATGAGGCGATAGCCTGTACGAATGGCGCTCAGTACTGACTGTTTACATTCTTCTTTATCGGTGACCTGAAAAACACCAAAACCCGCCATCGGCATTCTGAGGTTGTTGCTTAATACTGTATATTCCACTGAAGAGTCCCTCCACCCTGTTTAGACACCATTCAAAAGTATAAACAGAACCACGACGAACCCGTGGTAATCGTCTTTATTCTTTCAAATCGCTGAATACGCTGGTCTACACCCTGTCGGGAATAAACCAGAATGACATCTGATTACTGAACCGTATAACCGCCATCAATTGCCAGAGCCTGTCCGGTGACGAAGCTGGCATCGGAACTGCACAACCATAAGACGGCGCGCGCGATCTCTTCGGGCTCGCCCAGGCGACCAATTGGCTGCAGTTTCATGAGCTCGGCCATTGCGTCAGGCTCGCTGTTCAGCATATTTTCGACCATTGGCGTGCGGATAATGCCGGGACAAACGGCGTTGATCTGTATTCCACGTGCGGCATATTCCAGCGCTGCGCTTTTGGTCAGCCCGAGGACGCCATGCTTTGTCGCATGATAAACGCCGCGCCCGGCAATGCCGACCAGCCCGCCCAGAGACGAACAGTTAACGATAGCGCCACTTTTCTGACGGCGCATTTGTTGCAGCTCATATTTCATGCAGTTCCAGATACCCCGCAGGTTAATCGCGTTGACGCGATCAAACTCTTCGCCGCTGGCATCTGCGGTTTCTGCAATGGGGCTCTGAATACCGGCGTTGTTATAGGCGGCGTCGAGCTGACCAAACGCCTGTACTGCGTTCTCAATCATGCGTCTGACCTGCTCTTCGTCAGTCACGTCGCAGACGACGGGTTTCACGGTATACCCTTCAGCCAGTAGCACATCCGCTTCGCGAGATAACGCATCCTCGCGAATATCCGCCATCACCACCGTTGCGCCAGATTCGCAAAATGCCCTGACGGTCGCGAGTCCCATACCGGAAGCCGCGCCGGTGACCAGCGCCACCTTGCCACTAAAATCATACTTAACCATTTGATACCTCTTACCGTGGAATCACGTGCAATGAAGACGTCTCACGTTGTGTAAAAGTATTCTGCGGGAAATGTGATGTTGTTAAAACTGACTAAATCAAAATGCAGTAATGAGGAATTTTCATAAATTAGATAGACTGCTTCTCGTACAGCGCTGGCGGCCGTCATTTATAATGAACGCCATACCGCCAGAACGCTTTTCGTCTGAAGAGACAGTGTATTGGGATGAATCAGCCACCCATTTTTTCCGGATATCAGAGGCCCAGATTGGCACGAGAAAATCTTAATGACTTAATGGCTTTTATTGCCGTTGCGCGCGAAAAAAGCTTCACCAAAGCTGCGGCCCAATTAGGCGTATCGCAGTCAGCCCTGAGCCATACTATGCGTACCCTCGAATCTCGGCTGGGGATGAAACTGCTGACTCGCACCACGCGCAGTATTGCGTTAACCGATATTGGTCAGTCCATGCTGGATGACCTGGGGCCTTACATCGATGGTATTCAGGGGCGTTTGCAGTCCCTGAAAGATCTCAACAGCAAACCTGCGGGTACGGTGCGCATATCAACGTCAGATTATGCTATCGGGTCTGTTATCTGGCCGAAGCTGGAACCGCTGCTTAAAGAATATCCTGACATTAGTCTGGAGCTGATTGATGACTATGCCTTGACGGATATTGTTTCCGGGCGGTTTGATGCAGGAACCCGTCTGGGGGAACAGATCTCCAACGGCATGATTTCCGTGCGTATTGGCCCGGATGTCCGTTTTGCCGTGGTCGGCTCACCTGATTATTTTTCCCGCAATCCTCAGCCGCAGCACCCTAACGATCTGATTGATTACAACTGCATCAACCTGCGGTTTCCGACGCATGGCAATTTATACGTCTGGGAATTTGAAAAAGAGGGTAAAAGCCTGAACGTGAAAGTCACTGGCCAGCTGGTCTTTAGCCGGATCTATCAGTGCCTTCAGGCTGCAGTGGAAGGGTACGGCCTGGCGCATGTTCCGCGTGATATCGCAGAAAAGCATATTGCCCGTGGGGAGCTTATTAGCGTGCTCGACGACTGGTGCCCCTACTGGGATGGCTATTATATTTACTATCCCGAGAACCGAAATCTATCGAAAGCATTCCAGCTGGTGGTCGACGCGCTACGCCATTACAAACATCCCTGAAGAGAGACGTTTGTCAGCAACGCAAAGCCAGGCCCCTCATCCGGTGCCTGGCGTTTACAGTTGCGTGGCTAAACGTCAGGCTGGATCCCTGCCGGCAAACACCTCTTTAAAGACCGGCATCGCCGAGAAAACATTGGGCCAGCCCGCAACAAAGGCCAGTTGCGTCAGGACTTCGGACGCTTGGGTCCGGGTTAAACCATTGTCCATGGCGCGGTTGAGATGGTAAGGAACCTGGGCCACCTGGCCGGCAGTGACCAACGCACTGACCGTGATCAGACTTCTGTCCCGAGGCGCCAGTCCGGGCCTGAGCCACAGGTTCTGGAATAGCGCGTCGGTCGTGTATTTCACTATGCCCGGCGAGACCTTGCCAAAGTTTGATTCAACCAGCGTGGCACGCTTGTTTTCCGACTCCTCATCCAGCGGCAGGAAATCCACCTTTCCGCCTGGCAAGGAAGCGGTATCGATATGGCGTTGCGCAAACAGCTGACGCGTGATCAGCGCCGCAGAGGTGGCGTTCGGCCAGCCGGCGTAAAAAGCCAGGTGGGTGATTGTCTCTGAGATTTCCGCAGGTTTTACGCCGCTGTCCAGCGCCACGTTGAGGTAGTGGGGAAGTTCCGCCGTATCATTGCGGCTGATCAGCGCTGCAACCGTCACCAGGCTTCGATCGCGTCGCGACAGTTCCGGGCGATTCCAGAGATCTTTGTCAATAAACTGTTCTGAATAGGCAGCCATTGCTGGCGCGACCTGGGCTACAGCGTCCCGTGAGTCTTCCGGTTTCATTGTCGAACTCCTGTTTTGAGTAGTCTGGGAGACACATCCGTTAATCAATAAGAGTGAAACGAAAAGCAGGGCGGTTCTGTTCAGCATTAATGCCCTCCCGCCTGCAGGTACTGCGCATCGCTGACTTTTTCAAGCCAGTTCACGTTTTGCCCCTGCTCATTCGATTCCTGAATGGCCATATGTACCATCGTGGTTTTATCCGTTGCGCCGTGCCAGTGTTTAACCCCTGGCGGGCATTGAATGACATCCCCGGCGTGCACGGTTTTTCGCTCCTGCCCCCACTCCTGCACCCAGCCCGTCCCGGACGTGACCACCAGTGTTTGCCCAAGCGGATGGATATGCCAGTCGGAACGTGCGCCGGGCACGAAGGTGACATACGCGGCGCCTGTTCTTTGCGGGGCGACAGGTGAGAAGAGGGGGTCAATGTAAGCACGTCCGGTAAAGTGGTCAGCGGGTTCGGCAATCGTCGCGCGACTGCCCGTTTCAGACACGGTCATTTGAGCTGAAGGGGTGGTTTCGCTGTGTGCGGACATACCTGCAAATACCAATAGTGATGCTGCTACAGAGGTGAAACGGATCATCATACTCTCCTGTTGTGAATGAAACGGCAAACCCGGTACCGGGAAAAAGAGAAGGGGATAAATGTGTTGTGATGAGATTCGCCGGCTGTGCCGGAAATACATATTCGGGCGGCTACTTATCCGTCAGTAGCTCAAATCGGGCAGTATATTCAGCAGGTGATACGGGCAAGGCATCCGGTTCGTCTAATTGCCCCAGCGTAATTAATCCCGACGCATATCCGTGTGCTTTATAGAAAATCGCCAGATTTCCCCACGGGGCATATAGCGTGATATCACCCTTAGCGGCCGCGGTACCCGCGGGTGCGCCGGCCGTGGACAGGCGGCGAGGAAGATCGCCGATTTTCTCTTCCCCGGCATAATCTTTCAGCTGCAGCGTAAGGGGCAACAGTGCGATAAAGTCACGACTGGTTTGGCTGCTATTTAACGTTGCGGTCAGCGTCTTGTCGTTGAGTATAATTTTTATCTTCATCGGGTGTTCCTGTATGAGTTCGTTGCGCCAGCCGGCATTCGTCTGCAGTCATTGGCAACTATTCTTAACAGAAATAAACCGCGTGTTAATAGGCGTTATCAGAATAGAAAAATGAATAAATTTCATTAATCCGGTCCGGGAAGCAAAATGTTTGTTATCGGCAGATACAGGCCTCAGGGTCTGGCAACGTGGCGTAACCAGTGCCCAACGCCTTCAGCAGCAGCGTCAATTGCGCCGGCCAGATAACCCGAAAATTGCGGTGACCATTCGCTGGCAATCCCGGTTAATTTATCAGCCCATTCTTCCTGCGCCGGAACCTGTTGAGGCTGTGCGTGCCCGACGTCCTGCTGCAGGTCAAATTCTGTCGTCGTAAACGGATCGGCGGCCCAGTCTTTTATCCACTCGGCTTCAGGCTCTGCCGCGTCTTCTCCGAAGAGTCGCACCAGTTGCTCCCGGCAGAGTCGTTTGAGTTCGGCCTCGCTCACCGTCCATCGCGATTTTGCCGGTACGCCAATAAAACCAAAGATAGCCGTTTTGCCGGTATCGGGCTCTGACACATCGTGAATTTCAACCATCGGACCCACACGGCTGCTTACATCACCGCAGAGATGCTGTGCCTGCAAAAAGTCGGTCTGGTACAGGGCGACATATTTTGCGTGAGGCGCCATCCAGGTTGGCGTTTTACGCCAGTGTGAAAGTACCTGCTCCGGCAATGCCGGCTCGAACGTCATTTTTGCTGCCAGCGCGGGAGGCAGGGCGAGGAAAACGTGTTCACCGGTGAAAAGTGAGCCTTCGCCCGTTTCGGACTGCGTCGCGACCTGCATACCCTCGCCGAGACGGGAAATAGAAACCACCTGATGGTCTGACTTAATCTTCTGCGCCGGGATCTGGCGTGTTAATGCGCTCGTCAGCGTCTGCATTCCACCCTGAAGCCTGAACGACTCCGGTGATGTCACATAGGCAGGATAACGTTGCGCAGGGGGCGTCGTCTGGCGTTCATAAAGCATATCCCCCGGTCGCCCCTGAGGGAGAGGCGTTAATCCAAGTTGATGAACCAGGTGTGCGAAGTCAGGCTGAATTTCCGGCCAGAACCAGGTCGCACCCATGTCCACATGAACCCCATCAGGCGTGTTTGCTAACGCCTGACCTGAAAGTACGCGACCGCCGGTTCTTTTCCTCGCTTCCAGTATCACGTAATCCACTCCCGCTTTTTCAAGCAGTGTGCCTGCATACAGGCCGCTGACACCCGCACCAATGATAATAACGCTGCCTTTCATGGTATCGCTCCGGTCAGTGTGGTCGGGCTGAGATGTCCCGTTTTAAGATAAAAAAGTGCCCCAGAGGCGGCGGCCGTCAGCGCCGGCAAATCGCCTTCAGGAAATCTTAGCCAGCTTCCTTTCAGGTAACGACCTTCCGGTGCGCTGATTTCCCCTTCGAGAAGCAGGAGCTCGGCTCCTCCGGCGAGCGGAGCGCAGAAGAGTCGTTCACCCGGTGCGATCCTCTGAAGCTGGGTGGTTTCCGCTACGCTTGCGAACAGGGGACAAATGAGTCTGTGCGGCTGGCCGTGCCAGCGACTCGCCTCGTTGGTATTGATCCTGACCGGTTCCTGTTCTTCGGCGGCGAACTGGCGCAGCTTAACGAACAGGGTGGTGCCGTCACGACTGGACGGTCGATGCGACGAGCCGTCCGGGCTGCGCAGATACCAGCCAGCCGGATAATCGGTTGCGTTTTCCGTAAAGGTACCGCTCAGCACCAGGATCTCTTCTCCGCCGGGGTGGGTGTGCTCAGGAAACACAGAATCAGGGGCATACCTGACAAGGCTGGTTGCGCGGGCCTGCTCGCGGCCAATGCGATCAAGCATGACGCGCTCCACACCGGGTTGCGGGGAAGGCACCCAGCGGTAGTCATCAGGAGTAATGATGGCTCGCTGTGAAAAATCAGAATTCAGTAACATCATAGTCAGTCATTAAACGGCACCGCAGGCGGTGCCGTATGCAGGTTTATTTTGTTGGCAGGTTGTCAAAAACATCCAGAGCCCGGGCGGTATAGGTTAACGCAGCACCGGCGTTCAGACTGATGGCAACGGAAAGCGCTTCAGCTATCTCTTCACGCGTTGCGCCTTTCTTAACCGCAGCTTCCACATGTACCGCCAGGCAACCATCACAGCGAGTGGTAACGGCAACAGCCAGCGCAATCAGTTCGTGGGTCTTGGGATCAAGGTGCTGATTTTCAGAAGCCCCTTTATCCATCTGCTGTAAGCCTTTCATAAATTCAGGCTGCAGTCTGGCAAATTTCCCGACGGTGGCCAGCAGGCTGGTGCGATATTCATTCCAGTTTAAAAACATTCATAGCTCCGGTACGTGTAGGTTTCAGAAAATGCCCGTTACAGGACGTCGTAAATGCGGATTTCAGGCGCGCTGTTCAGATACGGTTTCAGTGCTTCAACGACGTCCTGGGTGAAAAGCGGACTGCTGAGATACGCCTGTGCCTGGGACACGGTTTTAAATCCGTGCAGGACCTGTACGTCCTCGTCACGAACAAGCAGTTCTTTAGAGGTGGCACCGTCGATGGTGGTCAGGAACGGGGTTTTGTATTGCTGGTAGACCCCGGCGGCTGCCGCACGGTTTTCATTACTGATATCAAGGCTGATTTGCAGATAAGCCATCGTTCTCTCCTTCGCTCAGGGTTAAGGCAAGGCGGCCGGATAAGGTACCGGCCTGCTTTACCGTTCGTTGAGGGCGATTATGAGAAAGCCGGTTATCTTCAACAAATCAGTTAATCTTGCGTTGCAGAAAAGAAAAACTATGTCGGACGTCTGAAGAGAGAAGCATCATGCCGGTACGCGATGACCCTTGCTGCGTGATGCTTAAAAAAGGCGGGTTATGGATTGTCAGAGACCACGTCATGAAGAAGCCAGTCGTGAAATATTTTTACTTCTTCACGCATGGCGGTGTGCTGCGGGGTCACCAGGTAGTAAGACCATGTTAACGGCCAGTGATGGTCTGGGTGCAATTGAACCAGTTGCCCGGTTTCAATCAGCTGTTTCACCAGCGCGTGACGTACAATCGCCACCCCCCGGCCGCTCAGGGCCGAGAGAATTACGGCGGAGGTGGAGTTAATATGCAGCCTGCTTTCCAGCGCGCCAGGGGCATTGACGGTACGGAGAACGTCGTCCCATGAGGGAAAATTCGCGCCCGGGTGCGGCGTGTCATCGTGGATCAGCTTCTGCGTGGCGAGCCAGTCACCACAGGCAATTTTCTCCGGAGGCACCAGGCGGGGGCTACAGACCAGCACCGCCTCTTCATCCATCAGCCAGGTTTTATTCACGCCGGGCCAGTCTCCCTGTCCGCAGCGAATGCCGATATCCGCTTCGCCGTGCGATACGTCCATCAGCTTTTCCGTGACGTTAAGCCGCAGATCGATTGTGTCATGTGTTTCTGAGAACCGGTTAAGACGCTCCATCAGCCAGTTCATCATTAATACCTGAGAGGCGGTGACGACCACGACAGAACGTGCGCGACGTCCGCGCAGTTTGTTTAACCCGCTTTCCAGCTTGTCCAGGCCCTGCGTAATGTCCTGCAGCGCATCCTGAGCCTCATCCACCAGCGTCAGACGCTCCTTACCCGACCGCGTACGGCGAAGCAGCGGGTGACCAACCCAGTCTTCGAGCGAACGAACAAGCTGGCCCACTGCGGCAGGCGTCACGCCAAGCTCTTGTGCCGCACCGGTAAAGCTACCGTGACGGGCGGTCGCTTCAAAAGCATGTAGCCATTTAAGTCTGTTCAGGGAACGCATTGCAGGTACTCCGATTTATTCTTTCTTTCAGTATACCTGAGCGAAGAAGATTTTCTTTCCTGTGTCGCAATTTCTTCTCAGTCGTCAACCCTGGTGCAGGGTGGCATTCTGGATGCACACGATGAGGAGCGAGGCTTTTCATCAATGACAACCAAATGTTTTAAAAGAGGTTAGCGATGAACGCATCTTTTGCCGGTAAAAAGCTGTTAGTGGTCGGTGGTACAAGCGGTATGGGCTTCGAAACGGCGAAGCGGGTTCTGAAAAACGGTGGCAGCGTGGTGCTGGTGGGGAACCGCAAGGACAAAGCGGAGCAGGCTCGTCAGGCGCTGGCGGTCGACGGGCCGGTATCCATCATCGTGGCCGACCTGATGAAAGAAGAGGGTATGCAGCACGTGATGAATACCATCAATGCTGAACATAAAGACATCAGCCTGCTGGTCAATGCCGCTGGCGTGTTCTTCCCGAAACCATTTACTGAACATGAAGCGTCAGATTACGACATGTACATGAGCATCAACCGCGCGACCTTCTTCATCACCCGTGATGTGGTGCGCAATATGATTGATGCCGGTATTAAAGGCTCCATCGTCAATATCGGCTCTATGTGGGCACAGCAGGCCATCGGGGCCACGCCGTCTTCCGCATATTCCATGGCGAAAGCCGGCCTGCATGCGTGGACCAAAAACCTGGCTATTGAGCTGGGCGGGAAAGGCATTCGCGTCAATGCCGTGTCTCCGGCCGTTGTTCACACGCCAATTTATGAAGGCTTCATCCCGAAAGACGATGTAAAAGAGGTGATGAACAGCTTCGACAGCTTCCATCCGATTGGCCGCGTGGGTACGCCGGGCGATGTGGCTGAAACGGTAGCCTTCCTGCTTTCTGACAAGACAGGCTGGGTCACCGGCGCAATCTGGGACATTGACGGCGGCGTCATGGCTGGCCGTAACGCATAATACACCGCTCATCACAGGTGATACCGTGAATAAAACTTTTCGTGCTATGCAGATTTCCTCGCCGGGCGTGCTTGAAATGGTCGTCAGACCGTTGCCCGAGCCGGGACCCGAGGACGTACTGATTAAAATTGAGGTATGCGGCGTTTGTGGTGCCGATCTTCAGGACGCGGAGAAGGTACCGGACGCGGGGCAGCCCGGGCGTATTCCGGGCCATGAAATTGTGGGCCACATTACCCGGAAAGGAGATGCAGTTCCCGGGATCTGGCACACCGGTCAGCGCGTGGGCGTCGGGCGTCTTGGGGGATATTGCCAGCATTGCCCGCCTTGCCGTAACGGGCTTTTTCACCTGTGTGAAAATCAGCTAACGCCGGGGCTGAGCTGTGACGGAGGTTACGCCGAGTATGTTGTTATCCGCCATACCGCGCTGATTGCCATTCCTTCAGCGCTCACTTCCGTTCACGCGGCCCCGATCTTGTGCGCCGGTACGGCAACCTTTAACGCGTTGCGTCAATCCGGTGCCAGCGCGGGAGACAGGGTGGCTATTCTCGGTATTGGTGGTTTAGGCCATATGGCGATTCAGTACGCCCGTAGGATGGGGTTTGAGGTTATCGTGATTGCGCGCGGCAGTGAAAAGGCGCATGACGCTTTACAGCTGGGCGCCCATCACTATATCGATGCGCAGACGGAAAACGCGGCGGAACGGCTGAGAGCGGAAGGCGGCGTCGAGATTATTGTGGCCACTGCCCCGGATGCAGACGCGGTTTCAGCGTTATTGCCAGCCCTGGTCCCCAGAGGAAAAGCGATCCTGTTGGGTGCCGGACGCACACCGTTGCAGGTCATGCCGGGTATGATGATTGGCGCGGAACGCACCCTGACAGGTTCATTTGTCAGCACCCCGTCGCAAACCGAACGCGCACTGCGCTTTAGCCACCTCTTTCAGACGCTGCCAGTCACAGAGCTGATGCCCTTTGAACAGGCAAATGAGGCGCTCGACAGGTTACGGCAGGGAAAGGCGCGCTACCGGATAGTGCTTACGATGAACCCGGATAACTGATCGGCAGAAACACCGTCTGGCGGGGAGCCAGACGGTGGCGAGGTTACGCTTTACGCGTTGCCGCTTTCATTGCGCTCACAAACGTTTTCAGCTCAGCCAGCATTTGCTCTGGCTTGTCCACGTTCTTCTCAATGATTTTAACGATAGCGGAGCCTGAGATTGCACCGGCTGCGTTAGCGTCAATTGCCGCCGTGACCTGATCGGGAGATGAAATCCCAAAGCCCTGCAGCGGAGGGGCCGCGTGGTATTCAGCCAGCTTCTCGACCAGATGATGCAGAGGCAGCGCCGCTTTGTTTTCCGCGCCGGTTACACCCGCACGGGAGAGCAGGTAGGTATACCCGCGACCATAAGAGGCAATCTGGCGCAGCAGTTCATCATCGGCGTTTGGCGGGCAGATGAAGATAGGTGCCACGTTATGGCGCATCGCCGCCTGGCGGAACGGCGCAGATTCTTCAACCGGTACGTCTGCCACCAGCACCGAGTCAACGCCCACGCGCGCGCATTCTGCATAAAAGGTATCAATACCGCGACTGAAGACCAGGTTGGCATACATCAACAGGCCAATCGGAATGGTCGGGTGCTTCTGGCGGATAGCGGCCAGCATCTCGAAACATTGCCCCGGGGTGACACCGGCCGCGAATGCCCGCAGCGTTGCGTTCTGGATAGTCGGGCCATCGGCCAGAGGATCGGAAAACGGAATACCCAGCTCCAGCGCGTCGGCACCGGCTTCAATCAGGGTGTCGATAATTTTCAGCGACTGCTCAGGACCCGGATCACCCAGCGTCACGAAGGGAACGAACGCGCCTTCCTGGCGAGATTTCAGTGCTGCAAATGCGTTATCGTAGCGTTCCATCAGATTTCCCCTCGTGCTTTCAAAATATCGTGAACGGTGAAGATGTCTTTATCACCGCGACCGGAAAGGTTAACCACCAGCAGTTGCTCTTTTTCCGGGTTCTCTTTCATCATTTTTAGCGCATGCGCCAGGGCGTGAGAGGACTCCAGAGCAGGAATGATCCCTTCGTGGCGACAGAGCGTTTTAAACGCCTCCAGGGCTTCGTCATCGGTAATGGAAACGTAGTCTGCACGACCGGTGCTGTTCAGGAAGGCGTGCTGAGGCCCAACGGAAGGGAAATCCAGGCCTGCCGAGATAGAGTATGACTCTTCAATCTGGCCGTCATCGGTCTGCATCATCGGCGCTTTCATACCGAAGTAGATCCCGACGCGACCATGTTTCAACGGTGCGCCGTGCTCACCGGTTTCAATCCCGTGGCCTGCAGGTTCAACGCCAATCAGCCCGACGCTGGTTTCGTCGATGAAATCAGCGAACATGCCGATAGCGTTAGAGCCACCGCCAACGCAGGCGATCACCGCATCCGGCAGGCGACCCTCTTTTTCCAGGATCTGCGCTTTGGTCTCTTCGCCAATCATGCGCTGGAATTCACGCACAATCGTCGGGAACGGGTGCGGGCCTGCAGCGGTGCCGAGCATATAGTGTGCGGTTTCGTAGCTGCCAGACCAGTCGCGCAGCGCTTCGTTACACGCATCCTTCAGCGTCGCGGAGCCACTGTGCACCGGGATCACTTCTGCGCCCATCAGACGCATACGGAATACGTTAGGCGACTGGCGCTCAACGTCTTTTGCGCCCATGTAAATGCGGCATTTCAGACCGAGAAGGGCGCTGGCAAGGGCTGATGCCACCCCGTGCTGGCCTGCGCCAGTTTCAGCAATGATTTCGGTTTTACCCATCCGTTTTGCAAGCAGCGCCTGACCCAACACCTGGTTGGTTTTATGCGCGCCGCCGTGCAGCAAATCTTCACGCTTAAGATACAGCGTGGTTTTGGTGCCTTCGGTCAGGTTACGGCATTTCGTCAGGGCCGTTGGACGGCCAGCGTAGTTTTTCAGCAGGTCGGTAAACTCAGCCTGAAACGCCGGATCTTTCTGCGCGCTCACGAACGCTTCTTCCAGCTGGCGCAGGGCGGGCATCAGGATTTGCGGGACGTACATCCCGCCGAACTCACCAAAATAGGGGTTTAGTAATGTCGTCATCTTCTCTTCCTTAATATGCACGCAGAGTTTTAAATACCGAGGCCAGCTTACTGGCATCTTTGATGCCCGGTTGCGACTCTACGCCTGAATTGAAATCGAGGCCCGCGCAGCCCGCTTTGGCGGCTTCCACGCAGTTATCCGGGCTAAGTCCACCCGCCAGCAAAACATTGTCCAGCACTTCGCCGTGCAACAGGGACCAGTCAAAACGCTGTCCCGTGCCGCCCTGGCCGTTATCGAGTACGTATTTATCAACATGATTCAGGTTACGCTCAGGCAACCTGTCGCCCACGCTCTGCGCTTTCCAGATTTGCACCTGAGGTGCCAGCGCGCTGCGCAGGGAATCGATATAGGCCTGATCTTCGTTGCCATGAAGCTGTACCGCATGCAGAGATAACGCTTCGGCTTTTGCTACCACGTCGGCGATATCCGCGTTGCGAAAGACCCCCACATAGCTGAGTGGCGCTGCCGTCATCACCTGACGTGCCTGCGCTTCGGTCACCACGCGCGGGGAGGAGGCGACAAAAATCAGCCCGCCGTAAATCGCACCGGCTTCATACGCAGCCAGGGCATCCTCTTCACGGGTTAAGCCGCACACTTTGTTTTCACCCAACAGTACGCGGCGCACCGCGGCATTGAGATCGTCATGTTCCATCATTGCAGAACCAATCAGGAAACCGTTGGCGAAATGGCTCAGCTCGCGGACCTGTGCGTAGCTGTTAATACCGGATTCACTGATCACTGTGACGCCAGAGCCCAGACGCGGCGCCAGCTGGCGCGTGCGGTTCAGGTCAATCGACAGGTCACGCAGATCGCGGTTGTTGATGCCGACCACTTTGGCTTTCAGCGCAATGGCGCGTTCCAGCTCCTCTTCGTTGCTCACTTCGGTCAGCACGCCCATATTCAGACTGTGCGCGACCGCAGCGAGCTGGCGATACTGTTCGTCATCCAGCACTGAGAGCATCAGCAGGCAGGCATCGGCCTGGTAAAAGCGTGCCAGCCAGATCTGATACGGGTCGACAATAAAGTCTTTGCACAGGATCGGTTGTGGCGCGATCCCGCTGACAACGGGCAGGAAATCGAAGCTGCCCTGGAAATACTTCTCATCCGTCAGCACGGAGATGGCTGACGCATGATGTTTGTAGATACCGGCAATTCGCGCCGGATCGAAATCGTCACGGATAACGCCTTTCGACGGGGACGCTTTTTTGCACTCAAGAATAAACGCGGTGCGTGCGCCCTGCAGAGCATCATAGAAACGACGGCTGCTCGGGACAACGTCATTCTGGAAGCTGGCCAGCGGCTGCTGTGCTTTACGTGCTTCCACCCAGATGGCCTTATCGGCAACGATTTTCGCTAAAACGGTCTGCATTCTTTACCCTCTTGCCGCAAGTGCGGTAACGCGATCGTAAGCTGCACCTGAGCGCAGTACGTTCAGAACTTTTTGTGCGTTGGCTTTGAGATCTTCCTCGCCGTGTAAACGCATCAGCATCGCGACGTTGGCAGCCACGGCGGCCTCGTGGGCGACCTCTCCTTTACCTTGTAATAAGCGCGTCAGAATGTCACGGTTTTCTTCAGGCGTGCCGCCCGCCAGCGCTTCCTGATGGTAAGGCGTTAAACCAAAGTCGCTCGCCTCCAGCTGATAGCTCAGGATTTCACCGTCGCGAAGTTCGGCCACCAGCGTTGGCGCATGCAGCGACACTTCATCCATTCCCCCGCTGTGAACCACCGCGGCACGTTGATAACCCAACACGCGCAGGGTCTCTGCAATCGGCAGAACCAGCTCCGGGCTGTAGACGCCAATCAGCGCCAGCGGCGGATGGGCCGGGTTGATCAGCGGGCCGAGCACGTTAAACAGCGTGCGGGTTTTAAGCTGCTGGCGAACCGGCATCGCATGGCGGAAACCGGTGTGATATTTCGGCGCAAACAGGAAGCAGACGCCCAGGTCGTCCAGGGCTTCACGCGAACGTTCGGCGTTCATCTCGAGATTGATGCCGAATGCGGCCAGCAGGTCCGACGATCCCGACCGGCTGGAGACGCTGCGGTTACCGTGCTTTGCCACTTTCAAACCACAGGCAGCCGCCACGAAGGCGCTGGCGGTGGAGATATTGATGCTGTTACTGCCATCACCACCGGTACCGACGATATCCGCAAACATGTAGTCCGGGCGCGGGAACGGGGCGGCATTTTCCAGTAGCGCCGTTGCCGCACCGGCAATTTCCTGCGGGCTTTCACCGCGAACTTTCATGCTCACCAGCGCGGCCGCCAGTTGTTCAGGCTTCAGTTCACCGCGAACCACGGCGGAGAAGAGCTGGTGGCTCTCTTGCTGGCTCAGGGTCTGTGCCTGATACAATTTTTCCAGAACAGGTTGCAGGGTGTTGGTCTGTTCCAGTTTCTGCAGCGCCCAGTCCAGGGTCTGTTCCAGTAAACGCGCACCGTGAGAGGTGAGGATTGACTCCGGATGGAACTGCATCCCACAGACACGATCGGTATCGTGACGCACGGCCATCACCATACCTTCGAACGAGGCGTTAATGGTCAGGCCAGCCGGGATGTTGCTGCCGACCAGCGAGTGGTAGCGCGCCACCGGCAGCGGATTCGGCAGCCCGGCAAACATCGCCTGACCGTCATGTTCAATGCTGGAGGCTTTACCGTGCAGGATTTCACCCGCCTGGCCGACGTATCCGCCATAGGCTTCAACAATCGCCTGATGCCCCAGGCAGATGCCGATAATAGGCAACTTGCCGCGCATACGGGTCAGCAGTTCAGGCATACAGCCCGCTTCACTTGGGGCACCGGGGCCAGGAGAGAGCATCAGCACCGGGTTTTGCATGGTTGCCAGACGCTCAATCAGGGTTTGCGCCGGGACGTGGTTACGATAAATAACGACGTTGTGACCATTCGCACGCAGCTGATCTGCCAGGTTATAGGTAAAGGAGTCGATGTTATCGAGCAGCAGAATGTCAGCCATCAGAAAATCTCCTGTGCATGGTGTGCGGTAGCGATGGCGCGCAATACCGCGCGAGCTTTATTGCGCGTTTCGTCAGCTTCAGACTGCGGAACAGAATCAAGAACCACCCCGGCGCCCGCCTGGACGGTGGCGATGCCGTCTTCAACATAGGCAGAGCGGATAACGATGCAGGTATCAAGGTCACCGTGCGCGGTGAAATAACCCACCGCACCGCCATAGCTGCCGCGACGACGCCCTTCGGCGGCGGCGATAAGCTGCATTGCACGGACTTTCGGCGCACCGCTCAGGGTGCCCATATTCATGCAGGCGCGATAGGCGTGCAGCACGTCGAGGTCGTTGCGCAGTTCACCCACCACGCGGGACACCAGGTGCATCACGAAGGAGTAACGGTCGACTTTCGTTAAGTCAGCCACATAGCGGCTGCCGGGAGTACAAATACGGGCCAGATCGTTACGCGCCAGGTCAACCAGCATCAGGTGCTCGGAGAGCTCTTTGTGGTCGGTGCGCATTTCCAGTTCGATACGGCTGTCGAGATCGCGATCCAGAGAGCCATCGGCGCGACGCCCGCGCGGACGTGTACCGGCAATCGGGTAGATCTCGATCTGGCGGCTGGTGGCGTCGTATTTCAGGGAGCTTTCCGGTGACGCGCCAAACAGGGTGAACTCGTTGTCCTGCATAAAGAACATATACGGGCTTGGGTTGCTCTTTTTCAGCACGTCATAGGCCGCCAGCGGCGAGGGGCAGGGCAGTGAGAAACGACGGGACGGGACGACCTGGAAAATTTCCCCGGCGCGAATCGCCTTTTGCATCTGACGCACCACGGCACCGTACTGATCGTCGGTCTGGTTAACCTCACAGGTCATCTTCTCTACATGCTGAACCGGCAGTGCGGGTGGCGCTTCGGTCATTTGCTGTTGCAGCTGAGCAATGCGCTGCTCAAGACGTGTTTTTTCGGTCACGGATGGCGTGAACAGGCTCGCCTGAATACGGGTGTATTTTTTCTGATGGTCGATCACCAGCAGGGTTTCGGCCAGGTAGAAGCAGTAGTCAGGGCAGCGGTTGCCCTGTTCGGTTTCCGGCAGGTCTTCGAAACCGGCGACCAGATCGTAAGCAAACAGCCCGCCAAAGAACATCGCTTCGCGCTCATCTTCTGGTACCGAGACCAGGTTTTGCAGCAGGCGGAAGGCATCGAAGACTGACAAAGAACAGAGGCGTGCATCTTCGTCCAGCAGTTGGCTGACCGGCGGGAAATGCAGTACCCGCACTTCCGGGTGACGTTCATTCTCGATGCCCGCTGGCAGGGAAGCGTCCAGCAGTGGCAGCAGCGCGGCACCGTTCTCAGAGAGCGCCTTAATCGTGACAGTGTCACCCAGCGCGGTAATGCGCAATGCGCTGTCGACCAGCAGCAGGCTCTTAAGATCGTCTTTACTGTCAATATCCGCGGATTCCAGCAGCAACGTTGCCGGACGCGCACCGCAGACCTGATGAAACAGCGCGGTTGGGTTGTGGCGATAGACCGCCTCGCAGGTCAGCAATTCGAGGTGTGGTTTGGCTGTTTGCATTATGTTGTTCTCATTTATTCTGTTCAAAAAAAAAGCCCGCTTAGTCGCGGGCTGGGTATCTGTTTGCATTTCGCAGACGTGTGACACTGCCCGATAATCAGGATGTGCGCCACCAACCGTGCAGAGTGAAATGTGCTGTCATTTTTAGATACCTTTCTCGTGTGAACTTGCGTACTAGTTAACTAGTTCGATGGCAAGTTGTCAACCCTTGATTTCAGAATTTCGCGCCAAGCCGTTATCATAGGGGTTTCGGATGTCTTTAACCTGCTATGGGAAGTGCTTTGAGCGATACCACCTACGCCGTAATTTATGATTTACACAGCCATACTCAGGCCTCTGATGGCCTGCTGACACCCGAAGCCCTGGTTCATCGCGCCGTTGAAATGCGTGTCGGCACGCTGGCGATAACCGATCACGATACGACAGATGCTATTCCCGCGGCGCGCGCCGAAATTGCCCGCAGCGGACTGGCGCTGAATCTGGTGCCCGGCGTCGAAATTTCGACAGTCTGGGAAAATCACGAAATTCACATTGTTGGCCTCAATATCGATATTGAACATCCGGCAATGCGTGCGTTTTTGCAAGAACAAAAATTGCGCCGTAACGAACGCGCCGAAATGATTGGTGAGCGACTGGAAAAAGCGCATATTCCCGGAGCGCTGGAAGGTGCACAGAAACTGGCAAACGGTGGGGCGGTGACGCGCGGCCATTTTGCCCGTTTTCTGGTTGAGGCGGGCAAAGCCACAACGATGGCGGACGTGTTTAAAAAATATCTGGCACGCGGGAAAACCGGTTACGTTCCGCCACAGTGGTGTACAATAAAACAAGCTATTGATGTCATTCATCATTCTGGCGGTAAGGCCGTGCTCGCCCATCCGGGGCGGTATAATCTTTCTGCTAAGTGGCTGAAAAGACTGCTGGCACACTTTGCCGAATGTGGCGGTGAGGCGATGGAAGTCGCCCAGTGTCAGCAGGCGCCCAATGAGCGTGCGCAGCTCGCAACCTACGCGCGTCAGTTCGGTCTGCTGGGTTCGCAAGGGTCGGATTTCCATCAACCCTGTGCGTGGATCGAGCTGGGACGCAAGCTCTGGTTGCCCGCAGGCGTTGAACCCGTCTGGCAGCTCTGGGAACAGCCGCAGAAAATTGAAGAGAGGGAAGTATGAGTCAGTTTTTCTATATTCATCCGGATAACCCGCAGCCACGCTTAATTAATCAGGCCGTGGAGATCGTTCGCAAAGGCGGCGTGATTGTCTACCCGACCGATTCTGGCTACGCGCTGGGCTGTAAAATTGAAGACAAAGGGGCGATGGAGCGCATTTGCCGCATTCGTCAGCTGCCGGACGGCCATAACTTTACCCTGATGTGCCGCGATCTTTCTGAACTGTCGACCTACGCGTATGTCGATAACGTGGCGTTTCGTCTGATCAAAAATAACACGCCGGGCAACTACACCTTTATTCTTAAAGGAACCAAGGAAGTGCCGCGCCGACTGTTACAGGAAAAGCGTAAAACCATCGGGATGCGCGTACCGTCCAACCCGATTGCGCAGGCGCTGCTGGAAACCCTCGGCGAGCCGATGCTTTCGACCTCTTTAATGTTGCCAGGCAGCGAGTTCACCGAATCCGATCCCGAAGAGATTAAAGACCGTCTGGAAAAGGTGGTCGAGTTAATTATTCATGGTGGCTACCTTGGTCAGCAGCCAACCACCGTTGTTGACTTAACCGAAGATGCGCCAGAAGTAATTCGTGAAGGCGCGGGTGATGTTAAGCCTTTCTTGTAAGGGTGTAAGCAGATATACTACGCGGCCATCAAAGCAGGGCTGAGCCCTCTTTTGACCTGATTCGACGCCTGTGAAGGCGACACCTGAGGAAGCTCAATGAGCGAGAAGTTACAGAAAGTGCTGGCGCGTGCCGGCCACGGTTCACGCCGTGAAATCGAAGCCATTATTGAAGCGGGTCGCGTGAGTGTGGACGGTAAAATCGCCACGCTGGGTGACCGCGTAGAAATCGTACCGGGATTGAAGATCCGCATCGACGGTCATCTTATCTCCGTGAAAGAGTCCGCTGAGCAGATTTGCCGTGTGCTGGCGTATTACAAGCCAGAAGGCGAGCTGTGTACGCGCAACGACCCTGAAGGTCGCCCGACGGTTTTTGACCGTCTGCCTAAACTGCGCGGCGCTCGCTGGATTGCCGTGGGGCGTCTGGACGTGAATACCTGCGGCCTGCTGCTGTTTACCACTGATGGTGAACTGGCAAACCGTCTGATGCACCCTAGCCGTGAAGTGGAACGCGAATACGCCGTGCGTGTCTTCGGCCAGGTTGATGAGAATAAACTGCGCGATCTGTCACGCGGCGTTCAGCTGGAAGACGGTCCTGCGGCATTTAAAACCATCAAATTTACCGGTGGCGAAGGCATTAACCAGTGGTACAACGTTACCCTGACTGAAGGCCGTAACCGCGAAGTGCGTCGTCTTTGGGAAGCGGTAGGTGTGCAGGTGAGCCGTCTGATCCGTGTCCGTTATGGCGACATCCTGCTGCCAAAAGGTCTGCCACGGGGTGGTTATACCGAGCTGGATCTGACACAGACTAACTACCTGCGTGAACTGGTTGGCCTGACGCCAGAAACCACCTCTAAAGTGGCGGTGGAAAAAGATCGTCGTCGTATGAAGGCGAATCAGATCCGTCGTGCGGTGAAACGCCATAGCCAGGTGAGCAGCAACCGCCGCTCTGGCAGCCGTAACAACAACGGTTAACATAAAAGCCCGGTGATGATCACCGGGCTTTTTTCTTAGTAATCAATACCGATTTGCGCTTTGATTCCCGCGTCAAACGCGTGTTTGACCGGACGCAGTTCGCTGACGGTATCAGCAAGCTCCAGTATTTCCCGATGACAGCCACGCCCCGTGACGATAACCGTCTGGTGCGCCGGGCGATGTTGTAACGCCTCCAGTACCGCATCCAGCGGGAGATAGTCGTAGGCCACCATATAGGTTATCTCATCCAGCAGAACCATATTCAGGGCGGGGTCTGCCAGCATTCTTTTGGCGTGCTCCCAGACTGCAAGACAAGCTGCAGTATCGGTTTCCCGGTTCTGCGTATCCCATGTAAAACCTGTCGCCATCACCTGAAATTCAACGCCATGCGGTTCAAGCAGATTACGTTCGCCGTTCGGCCATTCGCCTTTGATGAACTGAATGACGCCCACTTTCTGCCCGTGACCGACAGCACGCGTGGCGGTGCCAAATGCCGCGGTAGTTTTACCTTTGCCGTTACCGGTAAAGACGATAATTATCCCGCGCTCGTCCTGTGCGGCCGCAACGCGCGCATCGACCTGTTCCTTCAGACGCTGCTGGCGTTGTTGATGGCGTTCTTCACTCATTGCGAAATCCCTGGTTTACGGCCCGGCTGGGCATCGAAGGTCATCCCCGTTTTACGTCGGCTGTCGTCGCCCATCAGCCAGAGATAGAGCGGCATAATGTCTGCGGGTGTTTTGAGTTTCTGCGGGTCTTCCGACGGGAAGGCGCTGGCGCGCATTTTGGTGCGCGTTCCACCCGGGTTAATGCAATTTACGCGCAGATGGCGGCTTTGATACTCCTCCGCCAGCACCTGCATCATCCCTTCAGTCGCGAATTTCGAGACGGCATATGCCCCCCAGTTGGCTCGACCTTCGCGGCCTACGCTTGAGGAGGTAAAGACCAGCGAGCCGGACTCGGATTTAAGTAATAAAGGAAGCAATGCCTGCGTCAGGAAAAACGTGCCGTTGACGTTGACCTGCATCACCTGCTGCCAGATATCGGGATCCTGTTCATCCATAGGACGGACTTCTCCCAGCAAACCCGCATTGTGCAGGACACCGTCCAGCCGCGGGTAGTGGGCGCTAATACGGTGAGCAAGTTCCTGGCACACCGCTGGCGTGCAGGTGAGTAAATCGAGGGTATACCATGGGGCCGGAATGCCGCCTGCCGCCTCTATTTCCTGCGCGACGCTTTTCAGTTTCTCTTCGTTACGACCAATAAGAATAACGCTCGCGCCATAGTCAGCGTAGGTCAGGGCCGCCTCGCGACCAATTCCGTCGCTGGCACCGGTGACCAGAATGATGCGATTTTGCAGCAGATTTTTTTGCGGTTGATAATGCACGGGGACTCCTCTGGCGCGCAGTGACGCAATGACGCCTTCTTTATGACTTTTCGGCTTTATGCCCGAATTAGCATGAGAATTCAATCAGTCTACAGGAGGCATTACTGTAAAATTAACAATTTGCAAATATTTAAACCCCCATGAGGGGATTCCTGAAGCAGGCTCGCAGAGGTAATGTCACGAGCGAGACGCATGGGCAGGGCTGTTGTACACTGCCGTGAAAGAATCGTGGTTAAACAAGGTGGAACGCGTGGAATTACTTTCTCAGTATGGGTTGTTTTTGGCCAAAATCGCAACGGTGGTGATTGCCATTGCGGTGATTGCCGTTCTGATTGTAAACCTGACGCAGCGTAAGCGTCAGCGTGGGGAGTTACGCATTACCCGCCTGAGTGAGCAGTATAAAGAGATGCAGGAAGATATGTCTCTGTCGCTGCTCGATAGCCATCAACAGAAGCAGTGGCTTAAAGCGCAGAAGAAAAAGCATAAACAGGAAGCCAAAGCGGCAAAAGCGAAAGCAAAGCTCAATGCACCGCAGGATGAGGCAAAGCCACGCGTCTATGTGCTCGACTTTAAAGGCAGCATGGATGCGCATGAAGTTTCTTCTTTGCGCGAAGAGGTCACTGCCGTTCTTGCCGTGGCAAAACCGCAGGATCAGGTGGTGGTGCGTCTTGAAAGCCCGGGCGGTGTGGTACACGGTTATGGACTGGCTGCGTCACAGCTGCAGCGCCTGCGTGAAAAACAGATCCCGCTGACCGTTGCGGTGGATAAAGTCGCGGCGAGCGGTGGCTACATGATGGCCTGCGTCGCGGATAAAATTGTGGCGGCACCGTTTTCTATTATTGGTTCAATCGGTGTGGTTGCGCAAATCCCTAACTTTAACCGCTTTCTCAAAAACAAAGAGATCGACATTGAACTGCACACGGCCGGGCAGTACAAACGCACTCTGACGCTGCTGGGGGAAAACACGGAAGAGGGGCGTCAGAAATTCCGTGAAGATCTCAATGAAACGCACCACCTCTTTAAAGACTTTGTGCACCGTATGCGCCCATCGCTCGATATTGAGCAGGTCGCCACGGGTGAGCACTGGTACGGGATCCAGGCCCAGGAGAAAGGACTGGTAGATGAAGTGGGCACCAGCGATGACCTGCTGCTGAACCTGATGGATGGCCGTGAGCTGGTGGGCGTGCGCTTTACGCAGCGCAAGCGTCTGCTCGATCGCTTTACCAACAGTGCGGCAGAAAGTGCCGATCGGCTGTTGCTCCGCTGGCTACAGCGCGGACAAAAACCGTTGCTGTAAACAAAAACGCGAGGCTCAGGCCTCGCGTTTTGCATTAATCAACCAGGTGATATTTCTCTGAAAGCGTATGCGCCAGGTATTTAAACATGTTAAACACGGCGGTGCTTTTCGGGGTAGGTAGCCCCTGTTCGTCAAGGAAGTATTCGCCGCTGAAAACCAGCACGCCATTACGCTGTTCTACGCCGGTGGCTTCAATGCCCGCCAGAGTATCTTCATGATCACGGATAAGCTTGTTTGCTTCGATAAGCAGAGAGACTCGGTCAATTGGTTGGGTTGTATTGTGCATAATCCACTCCTTAAACAGTGACAATAGTCTACGCCGAGGGCGCTTTGGGGGCAAATTTTCCCTGTAATCTGAGGGGATAAGGCGCAGGAGCCTGGCTGGCGTGATTTGCTTTTGCATGCTAATAAAGTTGCGTAACGGATTTTATCAGGTAGAGTGTGCGCTTTCGTCATTCTGGCAACAGAATTGCTTGACATTCGACCGGTAATTCGTCACGAATCATATGAGGCGTGAGAAAAATACCCGAAAACTCAATCACCTGGGCGTCTTTTCTCTGACGTTCGGTAAGACAAAGGGGTTGATATCCCCTGACGCAGTCGCAATATCAATGACGCGTCGTCAGTGGAAGGGAAATCAACGTGCGGCGTATTCCTGGAAGAATTAAATTAGGTAAAGGTGAATATGGGTAAAGCTCTCGTCATCGTTGAGTCCCCGGCAAAAGCCAAAACGATCAATAAGTATCTGGGTAATGATTACGTGGTTAAGTCCAGCGTGGGTCATATCCGCGATTTGCCGACCAGTGGCTCAGCCAGCAAAAAGAGCGCAGACTCTACCTCCACCAAAGGGGCTAAAAAGCCTAAAAAGGATGAACGTAGCGCGCTTGTCAACCGCATGGGTGTTAACCCATGGCACAACTGGGATGCACAATACGAAGTGCTGCCCGGGAAAGAAAAAGTTGTTAATGAGCTGAAACAGCTTGCTGAAAAAGCAGACCACATCTATCTCGCAACCGACCTTGACCGCGAAGGGGAAGCCATTGCGTGGCACCTGCGGGAAGTGATCGGTGGTGATGACAAACGCTACAGCCGTGTAGTGTTTAACGAAATTACGAAGAATGCGATTCGTCAGGCGTTTGAAAAGCCGGGCGAACTGAACATTGACCGTGTAAACGCGCAGCAGGCACGTCGCTTTATGGACCGTGTTGTGGGCTACATGGTGTCTCCACTGCTGTGGAAAAAGATTGCCCGTGGTCTGTCCGCAGGCCGTGTGCAATCCGTTGCCGTGCGTCTTGTCGTTGAACGTGAACGTGAAATTAAAGCGTTTGTGCCAGAAGAGTTCTGGGAAGTCGACGCGAATGTCACCACGCCGGGCGGGGATGCTCTGCCGCTGCAGGTGAGCCATCAGAACGACAAGCCTTTCCGTCCTGAAAACCGTGACCAGACCATGGCCGCGGTGGCGCTGCTGGAAAAAGCACGCTATCAGGTTCTGGAGCGTGAAGACAAACCGACCAGCAGTAAGCCTGGCGCACCGTTTATTACCTCTACGCTGCAACAGGCCGCAAGCACGCGTCTGGGTTATGGCGTTAAGAAAACCATGATGATGGCCCAGCGCTTGTATGAAGCGGGTTACATCACCTACATGCGTACTGACTCGACTAACCTGAGTCAGGATGCGGTTAACATGGTGCGCGGCTATATCGGTGACAATTTCGGTAAGAAATACCTGCCGGAAAGCGCTAACCAGTACGCCAGCAAAGAGAACTCACAGGAAGCGCACGAAGCCATTCGTCCTTCTGACGTCTCTGTGTTAGCGGAATCGCTGAAGGATATGGAAGCCGACGCCCAGAAGCTGTACCAGCTTATCTGGCGCCAGTTCGTCGCGTGTCAAATGACACCCGCGCAGTATGATTCCACTACGCTTACCGTTGGTGCGGGTGATTTCCGTCTGAAAGCGCGTGGCCGTATCCTGCGTTTCGACGGCTGGACGAAAGTCATGCCTGCACTGCGTAAAGGCGACGAAGACCGAACGCTGCCGGCGGTGAACAAAGGGGATGAACTCTCTCTGGTTGACCTCGTGCCAGCTCAGCACTTTACCAAGCCGCCTGCGCGCTTTAGCGAAGCATCGCTGGTAAAAGAGCTGGAAAAACGCGGTATTGGTCGTCCGTCAACCTATGCGTCAATCATTTCGACCATTCAGGATCGTGGTTATGTGCGTGTTGAAAACCGCCGTTTCTACGCTGAAAAAATGGGTGAGATCGTAACCGACCGTCTGGAAGCTAACTTCCGCGAGTTGATGAACTACGACTTTACCGCACAGATGGAAGACAGGCTTGACCAGGTTGCCAGCCATCAGGCGGAATGGAAGAAAGTGCTCGACAGCTTCTTCAGCGACTTTACCAACCAGCTTGAAAAAGCCGAGAAAGATCCTGAAGAGGGCGGCATGCTGCCTAACCAGATGGTACTGACCAGCATCGATTGCCCAACCTGTGGCCGTAAGATGGGGATCCGTACTGCGACAACAGGCGTCTTCCTCGGTTGCTCTGGCTATGCGTTATCGCCGAAAGAGCGCTGCAAAACCACCATCAACCTGGTACCTGAGAACGAAGTTCTTAACGTGCTGGAAGGTGACGATGCAGAAACCAATGCCCTGCGTGCCAAACGTCGTTGTAAGAAATGTGGCACGGCGATGGACAGCTACCTGATCGATCCGAAACGTAAATTGCACGTCTGCGGGAATAACCCAACGTGTGATGGTTATGAGATCGAAGAGGGTGAGTTCCGCATCAAAGGCTATGACGGCCCTATCGTTGAGTGCGAGAAGTGTGGCTCGGAAATGCACCTGAAAATGGGGCGTTTCGGGAAATACATGGCGTGCACCAACGACGAGTGTAAGAACACCCGTAAGATTCTGCGTAACGGTGAAGTCGCGCCGCCGAAGGAAGATCCGGTTCCGCTGCCAGAATTGCCGTGTGAGAAGTCTGACGCCTATTTCGTGCTGCGTGACGGTGCTGCCGGGGTCTTCCTCGCGGCCAACACCTTCCCGAAATCGCGTGAAACCCGCGCGCCGCTGGTGGAAGAGTTGCATCGCTTCCGCGACCGTCTGCCTGAGAAACTGCGTTATCTGGCCGATGCGCCACAGCAGGATCCTGAAGGCAATAAAACGGTGGTACGTTTTAGCCGTAAAACAAAACAGCAGTACGTTGCGGCTGAGAAAGAGGGGAAAGCGACCGGCTGGTCCGCCTTCTTTGTCGACGGAAAATGGGTTGAAGGCAAGAAATAATCTTCCCTTACCGTAACTTACCTGTAAAAGGGCCGGGCTTCCGGCCCTTTTTTATTACCTTGTTATTATTTTTTGTTCCGTACTATACAGTCAGGCTATAAATGATATAGTGGTTATAGTTAACCCTTTTCTTATTATCAAATCGTCTTAAGCGATTGACCGCGTGCGCTAAATCGGATGGTCTGGCATGAAATTACAGCAGCTTCGTTATATCGTTGAGGTGGTGAATCACAACCTCAACGTCTCTTCTACCGCTGAGGGGTTATATACCTCGCAACCGGGCATCAGCAAACAGGTTCGTATGCTGGAGGACGAATTAGGTATCCAGATTTTCGCTCGCAGCGGTAAGCACCTCACGCAGGTGACACCCGCCGGGCAGGAAATCATTCGTATTGCCCGGGAAGTCCTCTCCAAAGTTGACGCTATTAAGTCCGTGGCGGGTGAACATACCTGGCCGGATAAAGGCTCGCTTTATATTGCCACAACGCATACTCAGGCGCGTTATGCGCTGCCAGGCGTTATTAAGGGCTTTATAGAACGTTATCCGCGCGTCTCTTTGCATATGCATCAGGGCTCGCCCACGCAAATCGCTGAAGCAGTTTCAAAGGGCAACGCGGACTTTGCCATCGCGACAGAAGCGCTTCACCTGTATGACGATCTGGTTATGCTACCGTGCTACCACTGGAACCGTTCTATCGTAGTGACCCCGGATCATCCGCTGGCGGGGAAAGGGGCGGTGACTATTGAAGAGCTGGCGCAATTTCCTTTAGTGACATACACCTTCGGCTTCACCGGACGTTCTGAGCTTGATACGGCCTTTAACCGGGCGGGATTAACGCCGCGCATTGTCTTTACCGCCACGGATGCTGATGTCATTAAAACCTATGTGCGGCTTGGCCTGGGCGTTGGGGTGATTGCCAGCATGGCCGTCGACCCGGTTTCAGACCCGGATTTGGTTCGTCTTGATGCGCACGATATTTTCAGCCACAGCACGACCAAAATTGGTTTCCGTCGCAGCACCTTCCTGCGCAGCTATATGTATGATTTTATTCAACGCTTTGCCCCGCATTTAACGCGTGACGTGGTCGATACGGCGGTTGCATTACGCTCAAATGAAGATATTGAAGAGATGTTTAAAGACATCAAACTTCCGGCAAAATAATCACTCCCGGTATCTTTCCCTCACGGAAAGATACCGAATTAACTCCTCAAAGCTAAATCATAATTATCATCATCTACATTTTCCCTGCCATATAATGTCATTACCCATTTAATCTGTATGGTTTTAATGTCGTGAATTGGCGACAAAAGTAGAAAGTAATTTACGGCTACGCAAATATTTCTTTTCAATTATTTATTTCTGGTCAAAAGATTGAATATTTCCCACCAATTGATGCGTAAATTCACTGGCTTTTCGGCTAAAGTTTCTTTAGGATTTATCTCAACAGATGATTAATTGTACCAATTGTTTGGTCCTAAATGATAAGCGATATCGATTGTATGAGGTTAGCAATGCCTTCAGGAAGTGAAGAACCGCAAAGGGATCCTGCGCTCAAGCGTAAAGCCTGGCTGGCGGTCTTTCTCGTCTCCGCCCTGTTTTGGGTAGTGGTTGCTCTCCTTGCCTGGAAATATTGGGGTTGAATATGGCAGTGACGGTACGTACAGAAACGGTAAAACAGATGTGTCAGCATCGTGACAGTGGTCACAAAGGACGCAAAGCACCTGCGACCGTTGTCCCCGCGTCCTGGAAACTGACGCCACAGCAGCAAGCCTTTATTGATGTGTTCGCAGAAGACGAACCCAAAAAACAATAATTTAGTTAATTGCGTAATGATGCAAATAGTCTGAATACAGACTCTGCACCTTTGTACTCTTTAATAAATACACATCAGCAATATAGAACTGAGGGCAAACCTCGGAGCCTTTTTAAAAATAATGCCTGGTGTACCCTATGATGAATAACATGATGTCTCACAAATACTGGTCATGGCTCGGCGTTTTTTCTGTGTCGATCCTGTTCTGGTCTCAGCTCATCTGGCTGGCCTTCCTGTAAATCCAAAACCTCGCTGCGGCGGGGTTTTTTGTTTTCGCACTTCACTGGACCATTCCTAAATTTATCAATTCGGGTTGTTATCAAAACGTTACGACATCTTTGTGTTATCTTTAATTACAGCCCTGATGATTGTCAGGACATCTCTGTAATTAAGGAGGAGCTTATGTCGTTAACCCTACGCGAAGCCAGTAAGGACACATTACAGGCAGAAAACAAAACCTGGCATTACTATAGCCTGCCACTGGCTGCCAGAACGCTTGGGGACATTTCGCGTTTACCCAAGTCCTTGAAAGTTTTGCTGGAAAACCTCTTACGCTGGCAGGATGGCGATTCCGTCACCCTCGAGGATATCCAGGCGCTGGCGGGGTGGCTGAAGAGTGCCCATGCCGACAGAGAAATAGCCTATCGCCCGGCGAGGGTCCTGATGCAGGACTTTACCGGTGTTCCCGCCGTGGTTGATTTAGCCGCCATGCGCGAAGCCGTTAAGCGCCTCGGTGGCGATACGGCAAAAGTGAATCCGCTTTCTCCCGTTGACCTCGTGATTGACCACTCCGTGACCGTTGACCACTTTGGTGATGATGACGCTTTTGGCGAAAACGTACGTCTGGAGATGGAACGTAACCACGAGCGCTATGTCTTCCTGAAATGGGGGCAACAGGCGTTCAGCCGCTTTAGCGTGGTTCCGCCTGGAACCGGTATTTGCCATCAGGTTAACCTCGAATATCTGGGCAAAGCCGTCTGGAGTGAATTGCAGGATAAAGAGTGGGTGGCTTATCCGGATACGCTGGTCGGGACGGATTCACATACCACCATGATTAACGGCCTCGGTGTGCTGGGGTGGGGCGTCGGGGGTATTGAAGCGGAAGCGGCTATGCTTGGTCAGCCGGTGTCGATGCTCATTCCTGATGTGGTGGGCTTCAAGCTCACCGGTAAGCTGTCGGAAGGCATTACCGCGACCGACCTGGTGTTGACCGTTACCCAGATGCTGCGTAAGCATGGGGTGGTGGGTAAATTTGTTGAATTCTACGGTGACGGACTGGATTCGCTGCCGCTGGCCGATCGCGCCACGATCGCCAATATGGCGCCGGAATATGGCGCGACCTGTGGCTTCTTCCCCATCGATGACGTCACGCTGGAATATATGCGCCTGAGTGGTCGCAGTGAAGAGCAGGTCGCGCTGGTCGAGGCCTACACTAAAGCGCAGGGGATGTGGCGAAACCCGGGTGATGAGCCGGTATTTACCAGCACGCTTGAGCTGGATATGGGAAGCGTCGAGGCGAGCCTTGCCGGGCCAAAACGCCCGCAGGATCGGGTCGCGTTACCGGACGTGCCGAAAGCTTTTGCCGCCAGCAATGAACTGGAAGTCAATGTCGCGAAAAAAGATCACCGTCCAATAGACTATGTCCTGAACGGACATCAGTATCAACTTCCGGATGGCGCGGTGGTTATTGCCGCTATCACCTCCTGCACCAACACCTCGAACCCAAGCGTTTTGATGGCCGCGGGACTGTTGGCCAAAAAAGCCGTTGAGCTTGGATTGAAACCGCAGCCGTGGGTTAAGGCTTCGCTGGCACCGGGCTCTAAAGTGGTTTCAGATTACCTGGCGCAGGCAAAACTCACCCCGTACCTTGACGAGCTGGGCTTTAACCTCGTGGGTTACGGATGTACTACCTGTATCGGTAACTCCGGTCCGCTGCCTGAGCCGATTGAAACGGCGATCAAGCAGGGCGATCTTACCGTGGGTGCGGTTCTTTCCGGTAACCGCAACTTTGAAGGGCGTATTCATCCGCTGGTGAAAACCAACTGGCTGGCCTCGCCGCCGCTGGTTGTGGCTTACGCGCTGGCGGGAAACATGAACATCAATCTCACGACAGACCCGATTGGTCACGATCGCAAGAACGAGCCTGTTTACCTGAAAGATATCTGGCCGTCTTCACGCGATATCGCGCGAGCCGTTGAAAAGGTCTCAACCGAAATGTTCCGCAAAGAGTATGCGGAAGTGTTTGAGGGCACGCCGGAATGGAAAGCAATTAACGTCGTGGGCTCGGATACTTATGGCTGGCAGGATGATTCGACCTATATTCGTCTGTCACCGTTCTTCGATGACATGCTGGCTGAACCTGCTCCGCTTAAGGATATCCACGGGGCGCGTATTCTGGCGATGCTGGGCGACTCCGTTACCACGGACCACATCTCGCCGGCGGGCAGTATCAAAGCCGACAGTCCGGCAGGCCGCTATCTGCAAAGCCGTGGGGTGGAACGCCGGGACTTCAACTCCTACGGATCGCGTCGTGGTAACCACGAAGTGATGATGCGCGGGACGTTTGCCAACATCCGCATCCGCAACGAAATGGTTCCAGGCGTGGAAGGGGGCATGACGCGTCATTTACCTGGCACGGAAGTGGTTTCGATTTATGATGCCGCCGTCAAATACCAACAGGAAGGCACGCCGCTGGCGGTGATTGCTGGTAAAGAGTACGGCTCCGGCTCCAGTCGAGACTGGGCAGCGAAAGGTCCGCGCCTGCTTGGGGTACGCGTGGTCATTGCCGAATCTTTCGAGCGTATTCACCGTTCGAATCTTATCGGGATGGGGATCCTGCCGCTAGAGTTCCCACAGGGCGTCACCCGTAAAATGCTGGGGCTGACCGGGGAAGAGCAGATTGATATTAGTGGTCTGCAAAACCTGCAGCCGGGTAAAACGGTTCCGGTGACGTTAACGCGAGCAGACGGTAAAACGGAAGTGCTTGAATGCCGGTGTCGCATTGATACGGCAACCGAGCTGACTTACTACCAGAACGACGGCATATTACATTACGTAATTCGTAAAATGCTGGATTGACGCACTCAGCCCGGCTCGCGATGGCGATGCCGGGCATCTCGCGATCACTCGCTCAGGAGGTGACCCATTTTGGCGGCTTTGGTATCAAGATAGTGGGCGTTTTTCGGGTTACGGCCGACAATCAGCGGAACACGTTCGACGATATTGATCCCCGCTTCGGTCAGGATTTCCACCTTTTTCGGGTTATTGGTCAGCAGACGGACCTCATCTACCCCAAGAAGCTTGAACATATCGGCGCACAGGGTAAAGTCGCGCTCATCGGCGGCAAACCCGAGCTGGTGGTTCGCTTCAACCGTATCGTATCCCTGATCCTGCAGCGCGTAGGCGCGGATTTTATTCAGCAGGCCAATATTACGACCTTCCTGACGGTGATAAAGCAGCACCCCACGACCTTCTTCAGCGATGTGAGAAAGGGCTGCTTCAAGCTGGAAACCGCAATCACAGCGCAGGCTGAACAAGGCATCGCCAGTCAGACACTCCGAATGTACGCGAGAGAGTACCGGCGTCTGTCCTGAAATGTCACCGAACACCAGCGCGACATGATCCTGTCCGGTTGCCAGTTCTTCAAATCCCACCATCAGGAAATCGCCCCATGGGGTTGGCAGTTTGGCTTCTGCCACACGTTTAAGCTGCATGTGATTCTCCAGAGTAGGCTGACACGTTTCGTGCCTTTCGCCTGTTTGGCTTTCTGTATCTGTTCATTTTGCCACAAGCTCAGCACGTTCGCCTAATGGGCGCCATGCTATATGGACGTTAAACGCACGATCCGACATATCCACCCAACAGATGAATTTCAGTTATGATTGTGGTGCTTAGCGAAAAAGGAGAAGACATGCTTTCAATCGCCAGACGTACGGCAGCAGGTGCGGCCATTCTACTTATTATGCCGCTGGCCGTATGGGTCTCAGGCTGGATGTGGCAGCCGGGGCAGAACGCCACATGGCTGAAAACATTATACTGGATAACGGAGACGGTCACCCAGCCGTGGGGAATTATCACGCATGTGATCCTTTGCGCCTGGTTTCTGTGGTGTTTGCGCTTTCGTCTGCGTGCGGCGCTGATGCTCTTTGCGATACTGGGTGGGGCGATCCTCATCGGTCAGGGCGTGAAGTCCTGGGTTAAAGATCATGTCCAGGAGCCGCGTCCTTTTGTCGTCTGGCTGGAAAAAGCGCACCATGTTCCGGTGGATGAGTTCTACAATTTAAAACGTAAAGATCGTGGTGCGCTGGTCAAAGAACAGCTTGCGGAACAGCAGGATATCCCGAAGTTCTTACGTAAACACTGGCAAAAAGAGACCGGGTTTGCTTTTCCTTCCGGCCATACCATGTTTGCCGCCAGCTGGGCGTTACTGGGAGTAGGGCTGCTTTGGCCACGGCGACGTACTGTCACGATCGCGATTTTACTGGTCTGGGCCACAGGGGTGATGGGCAGTCGTTTGCTGCTGGGGATGCACTGGCCGCGGGATTTGGTGGTGGCTACGCTGATCTCATGGCTGCTTGTGACGCTGGCAACATGGCTTGCTGAACGCATCTGCGGTCCGTTAACGCCACCGCCTGTCGAGGAAGAAGAGATCGCCGAAAGGGACCAAAGCGACGCCTGACGGTTGATATTCCGTGTTTTGCCCATAAATCCATGACTGGCGCGTCACTTTTTCCGTTTCGCGCCCGTCACTAAAATGGTAGTTTATAAGGCTGATTGCGGCGAGTTGAACACACTTTATTCGCTTGAACCACATAACGGGAAGTAATGTGAAATATTTACTCATTTTCTTACTGGTATTGGCGATTTTTGTCATTTCAGTCACATTGGGTGCACAAAACGATCAACAGGTGACGTTTAACTATCTGCTGGCGCAGGGCGAGTATCGTGTATCGAGCCTTCTGGCGGTTTTATTCGCCGCGGGCTTTGCGATTGGCTGGCTGGTATGCGGTCTTTTCTGGTTGAAAGTTCGTGTTTCACTTGCGCGCGCTGAACGTAAAATTAAACGACTCGAACATCAAATTGCACCTGCGTCCGACATTCCGGAAAGCTCTGGTGTGCCGGTCGTCAAGGAATAATCGACTATGCTGGAGTTGTTGTTTCTGCTTTTGCCTGTAGCCGCAGCCTATGGCTGGTATATGGGCCGCAGAAGTGCGCAACAAACAAAACAGGATGAGGCTAACCGACTCTCCCGCGACTACGTTGCTGGGGTGAACTTCCTCCTGAGCAATCAACAGGACAAAGCAGTAGACCTGTTCCTCGATATGCTCAAAGAGGATACGGGCACCGTTGAAGCGCATCTCACCCTGGGAAACCTGTTCCGCTCGCGCGGCGAGGTTGACCGCGCCATTCGTATTCACCAGACCCTTATGGAAAGCGCCTCGTTGACCTACGATCAACGCCTGCTGGCGGTACAACAGCTGGGCCGTGATTACATGGCGGCGGGGCTGTACGACCGTGCAGAAGACATGTTCTCGCAGCTGGTGGATGAAACGGATTTCCGCGTCAGTGCCTTGCAGCAGCTGCTGCAGATTTATCAGGCCACCAGTGACTGGCAGAAAGCCATTGATACGGCCGAGCGTCTGGTGAAGCTGGGCAAAGATAAGCAGCGAGTTGAGATAGCCCACTTCTACTGTGAACTGGCCCTTCAGCAAATGGGCAACGACGACATGGACAAAGCCATGGCGTTGCTTAAAAAGGGTGCCGCCGCTGACCGTAACAGCGCACGTATCTCCATCATGATGGGGCGGGTATTTATGGCAAATGGCGACTATGCCAAAGCTGTAGAGAGCCTGTTGCGAGTTATTGACCAGGATAAAGAGCTGGTCAGTGAAACACTCGACATGCTGCAAACCTGCTACCAACAACTGGATAAGCAGGATGAATGGGTGGCGTTCCTGCGTCGTTGCGTGGAAGAGAACACCGGCGCGACTGCCGAACTGATGCTCTCGGACGTGGTTGAGCAGTATGAGGGCAGTGATACCGCGCAGGTCTATATTACGCGTCAGCTGCAGCGTCATCCGACCATGCGGGTATTCCATAAGCTGATGGACTACCACCTCAACGATGCAGAGGAAGGGCGCGCCAAAGAGAGCCTGATGGTACTGCGCGACATGGTAGGCGAGCAGGTACGAAGCAAACCGCGCTATCGTTGCCAGAAGTGTGGGTTTACGGCGTATACACTGTACTGGCACTGTCCTTCATGCCGGGCATGGTCCACCATCAAGCCAATCCGTGGCCTTGATGGGCAGTAATTTTTAAAAACGCTCTATTTTAGTTACAACATACTGATGGGTTTTCAGAAGCCGTTGAGTCCGTGCGGTTTGCCGGCCAGGCAGGAGAGTAAATCGATCCTGTCAATTTGCAGTGCTGGCAGGTAGAATGCTCGCCGTTTATCTGTTCCGCGCCGCTGCGCGCCCATAGACGAAAAGGGCTGGTCATGACGTCTGTTACTTCCTCCGCTTCCCGCGTAAATACTGATTCTCCTGTTGTTGTTGCGCTTGATTACAATAAACGTGACGCGGCACTGGCCTTTGTCGACGGTATAGACCCTCGCGACTGCCGTCTGAAAGTTGGCAAAGAGATGTTCACGCTGTTTGGACCGCAAATCGTACGCGACCTGCAACAGCGCGGTTTTGACGTTTTCCTCGACCTTAAATTCCACGATATCCCGAATACCACCGCGCACGCCGTGGCTGCTGCTGCAGAACTGGGGGTGTGGATGGTCAATGTGCATGCATCGGGTGGGGCAAGAATGATGACCGCGGCCCGTGAAGCGCTCCTGCCGTTCGGCAGCGACGCACCGTTGCTGATTGCGGTTACCGTGCTGACCAGTATGGATGAGAGTGATTTACGCGATCTCGGCGTGACGTTGTCACCTGCTGAGTATGCAGAGCGTCTCGCGCGCCTGACGCAAAATTGCGGGCTTGATGGTGTCGTCTGTTCCGCGCAGGAAGCCGTGCGTTTCAAATCAGAACTGGGCCAGGCTTTCAAACTCGTTACCCCAGGTATCCGCCCGGTCGGCAGCGAGGCAGGCGATCAGCGTCGCATTATGACGCCTGAACAGGCGCTGGCGGCAGGGGTAGACTATATGGTCATTGGGCGTCCTGTGACGCAGTCTGCTAACCCGTCAGAGACGCTCAAAGCGATCAATGCATCACTGAAAAAGGGGGCATAATGACTGATTCAAACAGTCGTCTGGTCTACTCAACAGAAAGTGGGCGTATAGACGAACCAAAAGCGAAAGCCGAGCGCCCGAAGGGGGACGGTATTGTTCGTATCCAGCGTCAAACCAGTGGGCGTAAAGGTAAGGGCGTATGCCTTATCTCCGGCATTGATCTTGACGACGCGGAACTGGTTAAGCTGGCCGCCGATCTGAAAAAGAAATGTGGCTGCGGTGGTGCCGTGAAAGACGGTATTATCGAAATCCAGGGCGATAAACGTGATTTAATTAAATCCCTGCTCGAAGCCAAAGGCATGAAAGTGAAACTGGCGGGCGGCTAAAATAGATGAGCCACGGCATTTGCCGTGGCTCTTTTTTTTACGTGCGCAAGTCAGACCTGAAATGCGTTCTAATATCGCAGTACCGGTGAAGGCTTATTTAATAATTATTTGCCGACCTGGTGACCGATAATACCACCGACAGCAGCGCCACCTAATGTACCCAGCGTACTACCATCTGTTAATACCGCACCGCCCAGAGCACCAGCACCGGCACCAATTGCGGTGTTGCGGTCACGTTTAGACCAGTTAGAGCAAGCGCTCAGGGACATTGCTACAGTGATTGCCAGAACAGCGGCGGCTAATTTTTTGCTGGTTAAGGTCATAATACTTTCTCCTGAATTATCGATTCACGGAAAGAGCTACGCTTTAAGTATAGACGAATTGAATACTTAAAAACTGTTTTCCGTGAAAGCTGGTCGCGCAGGCGTTACGTAATCACGCAGGTGATAGTCACTTCCTGTTATATCGCTAACATTAATTTTACGACTTTAAGGCGGGTTAAACAGGTAAAAACTCTTAAAGGAGGGTTAGGAATCATCTCAGACAGTAGGGACATAGGCGCCCGACATTCGGGCGCTTAAAGGACTCAGGACGACTTTTTAATAATATTGACGATAAGACCGTCATCTTCCAGTTTAATACGATGCTCATCGCTCAAACGTTCGTCGGTAATTACACGGCTAAAGCGAGAGACTGGCCCCATGGTATAAGGGTGAACGGCGCCAAATTTTGAGCTGTCAGTCAGCACAATGGCCTCACACTCTTTTTCCAGCACCGCATTCACCACATCAGAACGCATCATATCGCGGCCGGTGAAGCCCGTTTCTGGCTGCCAGCCATCAATACCAATAAAGGCCTTACTGAAATGGACCTGCTGAACATACTGGCGGGTCAGGGGGCCAACCATGCTTTCGCTTTTTTTCTGGTAAATGCCGCCCAGCAGGATCACCTCGCAGCGGGTCTCTTTGAGCAGGTGCGCGATATAGCTACTGACCGTGATGATAGTAACGTCTTTCTGTTCGGCAAGCGTGCGCGCCAGTAAGGCATTGCTACTGCCGTTTTCGATAAACACCGTCTCGCCATTGTTAACTAAAGACGCGGCAAACTCCGCCAGCTCACGCTTCAGGGCGTAGTTGTTCATCATGCGCGTCTCAACGTCCTCGCTATCGAGCGGGACCGCATATCCATGCGCACGACGCAGGTAGCTCTGTTTCTCCAGCAGGTTAAGATCCTGGCGGATGGTGACTTCTGAAACGCCGGTGGTTTTAGCGAGATCGACTACGCTGACGCGTCCCTGGTCAATGACCATCTGCAAAATGATTTGTTGTCGGGAATTCATAGCATCCAATTAATAAAGCGAAACAGGTTCGAAAACAGCAGGATCAAACTTCCCACGGCGCTTTTGGCTGTCCGTTCTCAGGCGCGTTTTCAGCACCCTTCTGAGCAAGAAGTTCAGACTTCAGGATCTCCAGATTACGGATCGCCGAGTGATAATCGCCTGCCACCAGGATATCCAGCACGGTATCAATACGTTGTGCTACAGCTTGTGCATCAATAGTAGACATAATCTCACCCCAGGTGCGAAAAGGTAATATTTTCAATGATGCAGAAAATGGGATCAAAAGAGAAGGGAAAAAATGCAATAACTAAATCACATAAATGAAAGTGATAAATTTATTCCCCCACATGCTGCGGGCTTAATGAGTGGATTAGTCTAAAACTGCGCGCAAGGCGCTTTTTCTGTGAGGAATTAGACTATGACAGTTATCAACCAGCCTACCTGCACCCTGTTTACCGATACTGAACGTTTCACACAGTTGTCAGCCTACTACGAGGAAGAGCGGCACACCATCTGGATGATGCTGCGGGCGCAACCTCGTCCTTGTTTTAATCATGCGTTAATTGAGGAGATCATGAACCTCTCCTGGCTGGTTCGCCAGTCCGGGTATCTTGTCGATTTTTGGGTAACCGGGTCACTGGTTCCTGAAATGTATAATGCGGGAGGCGATTTACAATTCTTCGTAGAGTGCATTCAAAATGGACGGCGTGAAGCGTTACGCGCGTATGCACGTGCCTGCGTCGACTGTGTGCACGCAGCGTCGCGGGGGTTTGATACGGGCGCGGTCTCTCTGGCACTGGTTGAAGGCAGCGCGCTAGGCGGTGGGTTTGAGGCTGCGCTGGCACACCATTTTGTTCTATCTCAGCGCGATGCCCGTCTGGGCTTCCCGGAAATTGCCTTCAACCTGTTCCCGGGCATGGGGGCATATTCGCTGGTCGCACGTCGGGCAGGGATGAAACTGGCGGAAGAACTCATCTACAAGGGAGAGTCGCATACGGCAGAATGGTACGAACAACATGGATTGGTCGATGTGCTGTTTGAGCCCGGGCAGAGCTACGTCTCCGTCAGAACCTTCATCGACACGCTGCGGCCGAAACTGAACGGGGTAAGGGCGATGTTGCGCGCCCGAACCCGGGTACTGCAACTGCCGCGCAGTGAACTGATGGATATCACGGAAGACTGGGTTGATGCGGCGTTTTGCCTCGAGCCAAAAGATATCGCCTACATGGAGCGTCTGGTGATGCTGCAAAACCGCCATCATGGGGCATTACGCAAAGCCAGTTAACGTTGTTTTCGCGACTGATATCGCTTTAGCCATCGCTCGAATGCGGCAGCGGGCATTGGCTTAGCGAAGAGAAAGCCCTGCCGTTCGTTGACGCCGTTCTTGGTCAGAAAGGCGTCTTCTTTCGCGCTCTCGACCCCTTCAGCAATGACCTGCAGGTTTAAGGCCTGTGCCACCGCGACGATGGCCCGCACCAGAGACTGGGAGATCGATTGTTTATGTATATCCCTGACGAAGGATTGATCGAGTTTAATGGCGTCGATAGGAAACCGCGCCAGTTGCGACAGAGACGAGTAGCCGGTACCGAAATCATCAAGATGAATTTGCGCGCCAAGTTTGCTGAACTGCTGGATCACAGAGAGCGCTAGCTCTTCGTTTTCGATAAGGCAGCTTTCCGTGAGTTCAACGTCGATAGGGCAGTATTCAAAATCCAGATCCTTCAGCGCCTGCTTTAAATCGCTGAAAATGGTCTGGTCGGCCAGCTGACGTGCGGAGACGTTGACCGCCACGCGCAGGTTAATCCCCTTATCGCGCCATTTAGCCACCTGGCGCACCACATCAAGCATCACCCAGCGGCCCAGCGGGACAATCAATCCCGACTCTTCGGCATAAGAGATAAACTCCAGTGGCGGGATCAAACCGCGCTCCGGCGACTGCCAGCGCACCAGCGCTTCCAGACTTCGGATTTCACCCCGCCAGGTAATTTTAGGCTGGTAGTGAATCAGAAGCTGATCGTTATCCAGCGCTTTACGCAGGTTGGTATCCAGCCAGAGATATTCAAATACGCGCTGGTTCATCTCAGGTGAGAAGACGCAGAACTTGCCCCGGCCATTCTCTTTCGCCGTGTACATGGCGGTATCGGCATTACGGATGACGCTTTCCCTGTCGTTACCGTGCTGGGGGGCGAGGGCGATACCGAGCGAGCAACCGGTGTAGATTTCTATCAGGCCGATTCTGAACGGCTGGCGCAGACGGGTTAAGATCCGCGACGCCATCGCTTCCAGAGAGCCCTGAGAGGTATCTGTGGCCATGACAATAAACTCATCACCACCGAGTCGCGCCAGCACCTGACCGTCATCCAGACAGCTCAGAATGGCCAGAGCGACAGCCTGCAATAGCTGGTCGCCAAACATATGCCCGTAGGCGTCGTTGACCTTTTTAAAGTTGTCCAGGTCGAGATACACCACGCCGACCTGCGTTTCACCGCGGCTGGCGATGGCATCTGAAATCAGTTCGTGGATCGCGTTACGGTTTGGCAAACCGGTAATGGTGTCGGTATTGGCCAGCACGCGCAGACGCTCCTGGGCGCGGCGCTCCTCGGTAATGTCGGTGCCGGAACAGATAAGGAAAATTTCATTTTTGCCGCTGCCGCTATGAACAAACTTGTTTCTGAACAAAAACAGCCGTTGCCCTTTACGCGTTTTGATCCAGCGTTCGACCTCGTAGGAGCTGCCGTTGCGAAAAAAACCGGTGATATTGCGCTTTGAAGCTGCCGCTTCGCTGCGGCTCATAAACAGCTTGAACACGTTCTGGCCAATAACTTCTTGTTCTTTCAGACCGGTATATTCTTCACTCAGCCGGTTAAAACGCTGAATATTACCGTTATGATCGAGAATAACGATGACGGAGTTGGCTTCAGAGACAACCTGCTCAGCAAAAGAGAGGCCCTGAGCCAAGTCACGAGCCACGGAGGGCGTATCGTTCCACGCTGACGCGGTGCCGGCCCATTCATTTCGGGTTATTTTGCGCCCCACAAGATGAACCGGGACATCTTCGCCGTACAACGAGAGCGTCATGGAGATGCTGGAAGTAATGACGGTTAACTGGCGGATGAGTTCGGCTTGTTCATCATCCAGCGCCACCACCTCAGTCACATCGGCATTTTCGCTGGCGGCAAGGTGCAGAGCGTTGCTGTCAGCTGTCATTCGCCACCAGGGGCTATGCGTACCCATGTAACGAAACAGCAAATTCTGCTCCAGATCGTCCATCATGTTTTCTCCCGCAGCTGCTCATTAGCGCACAAATCATTCATTTGCCGTCGACTTTTCCGTTGTGAAACAGCGGCAACCCCAAAATGAACGTCGTGTTTTTTCCCGGTTTTCTTATAAAAAACGCGTCTGGCGAAAAAGGATATTTATTGTATAAAAATTCACGTAACCGAATATAACGGCACTCTTTTACTGTAGATAATTATGGCAATTTTGGGCGGGAAGACGCTGAAAATAGTACGAAAAAATAATGATTTTGCGGCGGGGGTTCAAAAGAAAAATTGTCGGCGCTTCCCGAAGGGAAACGGCCGACAGTTTAAGCGGTTATCAGGCGACCGGGCGCGCGATAACGCTGCGGGTTTCCATACGAACTTCAGCGATGTGTACGTCAATCACGTCTGTGACTTTGTAAACTGTTTCACCTTTGATTTGCACAGTACCATTTTCCTGGCTGCAGACCAGTTCGTCACGGACGGCATGCAGGAACGGGGCAGGGATAAAGGCGACGGCACCGTTATCCACCAGGCGAACGCGCATACCGCCCCGGCTGATATCAATGATTTCTGCGGCGAAGCGAGTATCTGTACCCGCTTTATCCTGCAGGTAGCGTGCGTACAGCCAGTCTCCCACGTCACGTTCCGCCATACGGTTCAGGCGACGTCGTTCGGCCATCTGCAGGGTGGTGTCATTTTGCGGACGCGCAATGGACTCACCCTTAATGATCGCCTTCAGCAGACGGTGGTTGACCATGTCGCCATACTTACGAATAGGTGACGTCCAGGTCGCGTAGGCTTCCAGGCCGAGGCCAAAGTGTGGACCCGGCTCGGTGCTGATTTCAGCAAAGGACTGGAAGCGACGGATACGGCTGTCGAGGAAACCGGATGGCTGTGCATCCAGCTCGCGGCGCAGCTTACAGAAGCCCTGCAACGTCAGCACTTCTTCAGGGTCAACGTGCACATCGTGGTTCTTCAGCAGAGCCGCCAGCGCTTCGGTATTGGCCGGATCAAAACCGGTGTGGACGTTGTAAATACCAAAGCCCAGCTTGTCACGCAGGACGCGAGCGGCACAAATGTTGGCAGAAATCATCGCTTCTTCAACAATGCGGTTCGCAATGCGACGCGGTTCAGCCACGATATTCAGCACTTCGCCTTTCTCACCCAGCACAAAGCGATAGTCCGGACGATCCTTAAAGACCAGCGCATGGGTTTTACGCCACTCGCCGCGGTTCAGACAAATGCGGTGCAGCAGGCGGATCTGTGCGGCAATCGCGTCTGATTCCGGTTTCCAGGTGCCGGTATTCTCAAGCCAGTCGGAAACATTGTCGTAGGCCAGCTTGGCTTTCGATTCGATGGTTGCGGCAAAAAATTCAATATCGTCTTCGATCCCGCCATCGGCGGCGATGGTCATGCGGCAGGCAAGGACCGGACGCACTTCATTTGGACGCAGTGAGCAGAGGTCATCAGACAGTTCGCGCGGCAACATGGGGATGTTGAAGCCCGGCAGGTAGTTAGTGAACGATCGGACTTTTGCCATATCGTCCAGCTTGCTGCCTTCAACGATCCAGGCGGTGGGATCGGCAATGGCGACGGTCAAATGCAATTTGCCATCAGCGCTCTCTTCCGCATACAGCGCATCATCCATATCTTCTGTGCTGGCGCTGTCGATAGTGACAAACTCCAGGGCAGTGAGGTCGCGACGCGTCAGGCCTTCGTCCTGCATTTCAGTCGCTACGCCGTCTGGCGCTTCTTTCTCAAGATTATGGCGTGCAAGCGTCACCCACCATGGCACGAAATGGTCGTCGCCAAAGGTGATGAACTGGGTCAGTTCAGCATAAAAGCCACGATCGCCTTTCAGAGGATGACGGCGCATTTCTGCTACGGCCCAGTCACCTTCTTTGAAATCATGCTCAACACCACGGGCGGCGCGGCAAGGAATGGCATCTTTCAGCAGGGGATGATCCGGCACGATAGAAAGACGATCGTCTTTTCGCTGGACCTTGCCCACGAAGCGGGTCAGGAACGGTTCGATCAGTTCTTCCGGCTCGGCGGACTCTCGTTCCTTTTCGGTATGAATGACGGCCGTAATGCGGTCGCCATGCATCACTTTCTTCATTTGCGGTGGCGGAATGAAGTAGCTTTTCTGCGCATCAACTTCAAGGAAGCCAAAGCCCTTTTCCGTGGCTTTTACGACCCCTTCTGCACGCGGCGTCTGGGAATGCAGTTGCTGTTTAAGCTGCGCTAGCAGCGGGTTGTCCTGAAACATAATGTTCTATTTTCGTAGCCATTGAGCGGCTGACAGTTTTACGCGATTCTCACTGTCACAGCAAGCGGTCTTTGGGTAATTAGTATGGTTATTCCCCTTTGCCAAACGCGACTTTCAGGCGTTCAAGCCAGCCATCCATCGCGCTCCGGGTGAGCAGTTTTATCGCCCGTACCGCGGGCAGTCCTTGTTCAGTGAGCGGGGTGAACTGTGCGGCACTGAAGCGGTCCGGAGAACGCGTCAACAAGTCGATTGCCGCCGAAAGCGCCGGCGAATCAAGAGAAATATCATCATGGCTGTTTACCAGGATCTCACCCGTCAGGTCGAGCAGGATGGGCTCATGGCTGAGTACCGGCGTCAGCGCTTCAAGAGCGGGTTCGGCCTGCCAGCGGGAAAGCGATTCAAGCTGATGCGCGCTGGCATAACGCAGTTCAACGACAGGTAAAAGCGCCACCCAGGATTCAGGAGCGGCTGGCAGCGTGTGCGGCTGAATATGGTGGCCGGGTAGCCAGCGTACAGGATGCCCCAGCAGGGCCTGAAAGACGGCCACCACGCGTGCCTGAAAACCGATAAAGCCGATAATCTGATTAATAAGCACCATGTCGTAGGTTGTCAGGCCCACCTCATCAAGCTGCTGCTGTGCTTTATCATCGATGACATCAGGTGAGCTGGCGAGCTGACGGGCGTACTGGGTGATTTGTGCCAGGCGGCGGTTACTTTCGCGTGAGGAGTCAGGGCCGGGAAGCGGGGCGAGGAGGGCGGCATAGTGGTTACACAACCGTTGGACGCCACAGGCCTGCGCGACCGTTAATGCAGTACTCAATCTGTCGTAGGCGCTGAGCGTATGCAGCCGGTTAACGGAGATTGAGAGCGGAAACAACAGGTGGCATAAGGTTCTGGCAGGGGTGAGCCAGCCAGTACAGGCGGCGACAATCTCGTCAGGCAGGGCTAAATCGAGCAAAAAACGATCGTCGACGTTAGCGGCTTCGGGCACCAGAGGCAGAACATCTGTCTGCGCGTGGTTTGACTGGGTTTCGTGGTACCAGTGGCCTTTGCCGGAAAAACGGCGTTGTTCCATGGGCGTTCCTTGATCTCAAAATGGCGATCAATATCCTGGCGTAAGGCAGATGTGGGGAAAAATATTGTTAGGTGATAACAAATAGCTGAACGGAATAACGAAGGGGTCGGGCGGAGGAAGGAAAACTCTCTTCCCGTGAGGGAAGAGAGTCACAGCTTATTTAATTTCCAGCTCGTTCATTGCAGCGATGTTGAAGCCGCCGTCAACGTGAACCACTTCGCCGGAGATACCCGCGGAAAGGTCAGAGCACAGGAACGCTGCAGAGTTACCCACATCTTCAATGGTAACGGTACGACGAATCGGCGTAACCGCTTCGCAGTGCGCCAGCATTTTACGGAAATCTTTGATACCGGAAGCTGCCAGGGTACGGATTGGACCCGCGGAGATAGCGTTCACACGCACACCTTCTGGACCCATCGCGTTCGCCATGTAGCGGACGTTTGCTTCCAGAGACGCTTTAGCCAGACCCATAACGTTGTAGTTAGGGATAGCACGTTCTGCGCCCAGATAGGACAGGGTCAGCAGAGCTGCGCCTGGGTTCAGCATCGCACGGCAAGATTTAGCCATTGCCACGAAGCTGTAGGAGCTGATGTCGTGAGCGATTTTGAAGCCATCACGGGTTACCGCGTTCACGTAGTCGCCGTCCAGCTGATCGCCAGGAGCGAAGCCGATGGAGTGAACGAAACCGTCGAATTTCGGCCATGCTTTTGCCAGTTCAGCAAACATGCCATCGATGCTTTCGTCTTGTGCAACGTCGCATTCCAGAACAAGGCTGGAACCCAGCTGCGCGGCAAACTCTTCTACACGGCCTTTCAGCTTGTCGTTCTGGTAGGTGAACGCCAGCTCAGCGCCTTCGCGATGCATAGCCTGTGCGATGCCGTATGCGATGGACAGTTTGCTGGCAACGCCAGTTACCAGAATGCGCTTACCGGAAAGAAAACCCATAGATTTAATCCTTATATTCATTGCTTATTTTTTGCCTTGTAAATCATAGCATTACAGGCAACATTTCAAAGTCATTCGAAATTAGCTCGAAATTATATCCCACTCAATACCCCTTGTGTCACGCTATTTCTCGCTCAAAGCCCGTGACGTATGTCATGGAAGGGGGTGAGCGAACGCGTTATCACGCTGTTTCACAGGCATCCGTCCATTATATCACTGCGCGACCGGTTCGCCTCATCCAACCAGAGGCGGGCGTTTTTGCGCAAAATGATCCGTTCAGTGGATTTTACGTATTACAATCCAGTTAGAGTCAAAACATGAAAGAAATCATTAACAAACACGTTATAGACTGGGTTGAAGATAATATTTTATCTCTGGAGCATATCGATCGGCTGGTCGTAAAAACGGGTTACAGCAGAAGGACGCTCGAAATCTGGTTTAAACACCAATACCACCAGTCGCTGGGTGAGTATATGCTCAGGAGACGAATGAGCTATACCGCGTCTTTATTAAGGATGACGTCTCTGCCGGTCACCGAAATCGCTCACATTTTTCAGTATCATAGTGGACAGGGTTTTGCCCGCGCGTTTAAGAAATTGACCGGGAAAACACCGTCTCAATATCGAAGCGATGAAATATGGGACTTCCAGCGTTACCATCCTTCACTGTTATTAGAAGGGCTCCGTAAACCTGACGTGAAGATATGTCGGCTGGCGCGGACGTTTTCCTATAACGATACCCTGACGGAATATGATCATATTTTTAATCCTGCGATACAGGATGTGACCAAAAGACTGAGAAAACTTTTGCTTGATCATCGTAGGGAGGTAAAAGAAATCGCCATCAGGGGACGGCGTCCAGAAGGCCTGGATAAAAGCCGGGAAAACATGGCTGAAGTCATAATTGATTATCTGTCACCGGATAATACGTCGCACCAAAAACAGGAATATCATTTTTCCGGTAAATATGCCGTTATGCGGTATGACGGTAGCTGGTGCGCCTACGGTAAGCTCAGCAAAAAGAACTATTTTTATAACCGCTATAGACACCAGAATCTCGCCGTTCCTGCCTCTCATGTGGCAGGCCAGACGGAGCTGGCAACGAGCCTTGCGCTTTCGGAATCGGTTTATCAGACGTTTCAGAACAATAAGCGGCTGTATGTAGACTTCAATAGCCACGGCGATGTGGTGAATGTCAGCACATGGCGCTAGCGTTGCCTCTGGCCTTGCCGGTAAGAGTGATCTCACTGGTGAGTAAAGCGCAGTAGGGAATATCCCGGTTCGGTACGACATCGACCGGGATAATCCACTTCAACAGACTGAGGTCGGTTAACTGAAGCATCTGAAAAGAGGGTGGCAAGCCTGACCGGTTTGCCCCTCGATGTTAAGCAGAGAATGGTGTAAATCGCTCTGCCGTTTCACGTCTTTTATTTATGCGGTATTAATGAACATGAATAACATTACGTTGGCTGAGAAAATGATCGTGCTGTCCGGTGCGCTGCTGTTTGCACTGATGATCGCGGTGAACTCCTTTTTTGTTAATGATAATCCAGGTTTCAGGGTACCCATGACAACCTATTTGATCGTCATGATTGCGCTATTTTTTCTGGATACCATTATCTCTATTTTTATCCAGATGCAGTATGCGTCTGACCGATCTCATTTATCCCTGTTAATCCTGAGCATGGCGTTTCTGAGCGGTCTCATCTATTTCATAGAAACGATTATCGTCATTCAGCTTCCTGAAGACGCAGGGTTAACCCATACGCTAAAAACTAACGATACGGCGGTATTTTATTTTTTCCGCCAGTTAAGTTTTATTTTTTTGCTGGGGCTTGCTGTATGGGTGGAGAAACACACGGCACGGCGACGGTTCACATTACGGAATAAGGTCTGGCTGGCGCTAATATCGTTAATCCCACTGGTTATGTTCCCGGTGCTGGCCCATGCGTTGAGCAGCTACAATCCAACCTGGACATTAACGATAGCCGCGTATCGCCCCGATCAGTATCATCCTGTCTGGGATGTCCGCTACGTTAACGCTCTGATAGTGCTCTGGTCGGCCCTGGCCTGCTACATGACTTACGTGACACGCTTTTCATCTGGCGTCTGGAACAGCATCATCGTGGTGTGCCTTTCTGCGATCACCTATAACTTTTTCCTGCTCTTACTCGATACGTATAACCTGTCGCTCTGGTATATCAGCCGGGCGGTAGAAGTGTTCAGTAAACTATTTGTTATCTGTACCTTACTGTTACATGTCTTCAGCTTGCTGAGATTTTTTGGCGATCGGGTTAACCGCGATCCCCTGACACAGATCTTCAACCGCAAGTACTTTTTTGAGGCACTTCAGCGGCTCCGCATGCTCAGAACAGAAAAGGGCACCAGCATTATGATGCTGGATATCGATAACTTTAAGACCATTAATGACACCTGGGGACATCCTGTGGGGGACCGCGTCATTCTGGCGGTCGTGGATATTATTAAAGACAGTATTCGTGATAACGACGTCTTTGCCAGACTGGGAGGTGAGGAGTTTGGCCTGCTGTTGCCCGACACGGACAGGAGTATGGCCGTAGCCGTCGCAGAACGTATTCGCAAGAATGTTGAGCAACGCACCGGGCAGGGTAACCTGTACGCGGTGCCCCTGACGGTAACATTAAGTATTGGCGTGTGCTCAGCCATTCAGGAAAACGTCAACAGTAGCGATATCATTCGTGATGTGGATGAAGCACTGTATGAGGCCAAGCACGGTGGTAAAAACAGAACCGTGTGCAGACAGGCCGCAGGGTCGGTCTGATCCGGCGTTGCGCGCCTCCCGCGGTGTGATTTACGCGCAAGAAAAAACGGGGTTATAACACAGGAATGTAAATATCAAAGTTAACGCGCTCATCGCTGCAGGCGTTAAAACGCATTAAATGAATGCCATCGCGCAACGTCAGGCGGTTCGTCACCATTGCCTTAACAAACGCAATTTTGTTATAGGCGCTATAACATTCCCAGCTGCCTTCAAAGGACATTTTTGCATATTTTCCGGTAAGTAAAAGTGTGTCTTTCTTTGTTGTTTTAGTGCTGTCTAAACAATATGAAATTAAGACTTCTACCAGATAGGAACGGCTTTTACCCAGACGTTCTGGTCGGCGCGGCACTATGGCAAGCTGTTGGATCCGATCGCGATTCTCAAGCAGGAGTTTTTTGATTTTTTTAGTGACATCGTGCACCGCAGTATCAAAAAGATGATCGTGCTCTATAATCTCATGGGTATACGGAAAAATCTGATTGAGTTCACAGAGTGTTATTTTGGGTGTTTGAAGATCGTCTAATAAAAATGAGGGCTGAAGGATATCAAAATCCCACTCTTTTGCATTTCTGTATTCAGAAGGGGTGAGTCCCGTCATCTTTTTAAAGGCTCTTGAAAACCCCTGGCTGCTTTGGTAGTGAAATAAATAAGCAATGTCCGTAACGGGAAGCGATGTCATTCTGAGCATGATGGCCGCAAGGCTCAGCCTTCTCCTTAGGATGTACTCACCTAAAGAGAAGTGATATTTCTCTTTAAACCATGTTTCGATGGTTCTTCTGCTATACCCGGTATCTTTAACCAGTTGATCAATATGTAAAATAGAAAAGTTATTTTCCTCTACCCAGGTGAGAATATATTTACTAATACTTTCTTTCATTCGATATCTACAGCGTGTGGCGTCATGACGTAATTAATAAATTGCCGGTGGGGATTATGCCGAATACTCGCTTTATTGCGGTGGGATTCTGGCAATGACCTTAATTTCAAAATCAAAGCCCGCAAGCCAGTTTACCCCCACAGCCGTCCAGTTCGGATAAGGGGGGCGGGGGAACGCTAATTTTTTGGCTTCCATGATGGTTGAAAACTGATTTTCAGGATCGGTATGAAACGTCGTCACGTCGATCACATCATCAAACGTACATCCCGCGGCAGAAAGCGTAGCCTGGAGATTATCAAAAGCCAGTTGTACCTGAGCGCCGAAATCCGTTTCAGGTGTGCCGTCGCTGCGGCTTCCAACCTGGCCTGAGACAAATAACAGATCGCCAGAGCGAATGGCAGCAGAATAGCCATGTTCTTCATAGAGGGCATGACGATTAGCGGGAAATACAGGTTCACGTGGGTGCATGGCATTTCCTTTTCGATTGGGGGTATTGTTGAGATCACGCGGTCGTATTAACATACGTGGCGTATGTCAAAATCTAAACCACATACGCCACGTATGTCAAACGGAAAAACACAACGTAACCAAGGACGTCTTATGGCTGCAAAAAGCCGTGCCGAAACGGCCCAGGAAAATCGCGAAAAAATGATTCAGGCAGGGCGCAAAGCTTTTGCCGAGAAAGGCTATGCCGCAGCCTCCATGGATGAGTTGACCGCAAGCGTGGGGTTAACACGTGGAGCGCTATACCATAATTTCACTGACAAGAAAGGCTTGCTGGCTGCGGTGGTCGCCCAGATAGACAGCGAAATGGCACGAAAGGCGAAGGCAATTGCCGCCAGCGCCGAGAATGACTGGGAGCGACTACTGGCCGAAGGCGTCGCTTACATCAAAATGGCGCTCGATCCGGAAGTGCAGCGTATTGTACTGCGTGATGGTCCGGCTGTTCTGGGGGACCCGGCCCACTGGCCCAGCCAGAATAGCTGCCTGGAATCTACCCGTCAGACCATAGAAAAAATGATTGAACGCAAGGTCCTGAAAGACATGGATGCAAACGTCGCTGCACAGCTGTTAAATGGCGCTGCGCTCAATGCTGCACTGTTGATAGCCGCCAGTGAGGATCCGCAGAAGACGTTGCCACATGCGATTGAGGTGTTTGTCCTGCTTGCAAGCGGGTTACGCCATCAGTGAAAGGAAAGGGTTAACGCGCGCGAGCTGCTATTTAACCCTTAAAGGAACGGGGGTGCCGGGGGCATTTTTGTCGGATAAGGGGCGTTAAAACGCCGCGAGGATTTCGCGTGTGGTGAGCGTTGTTAATCCGCCCCTTGCACCAACGCGCTAGCGGTCTTTTCTCCACGCGTCCGCGGTTAATGCTTCACCGAAATGGCCGGCGATCAATCGCTTAGTCAGTTCATGAAGCGGAGAGGCCATAACATCTGCGGTACTGCCACGTTCAACAACCTCACCCTGATGCATGACCATCACCTGGTCGCTGATGTGTTTCATCATCCCCAGATGTTGGGTCACGTAGATATACGAGATACCCTGTTTTTCCTGTAATTCGAGCATCAGGTTAATTAACTGCGACCGCATCGACATATCCAGCGAGGCGAGCGCTTCGTCGGCGATAATCACTTTCGGGCGCAATATCAGCGCACGCGCGAGCCCAAGACGCTGTTTCTGGCCGGGGGCGAGCATGTGCGGATAATAGCTCTCGTGATCGGGCAGCAGCCCAACCATCCGCAGGGTTTCAAAAACGCGTTTGCGTCGCGCTTCTGGCTCGAGATCGGTATTCAGACGCAGCGGAAAATCGAGGATTTGCGAAATACGCTGACGCGGGTTGAGCGATGTCGACGGATCCTGGAAGATCATGCGGATACGCTGGCTGCGGAAAGAGTAATCGCCGAATTCCAGCGGATGGTCATCTATCAGCACTTCGCCGCCGGAGGGTTCGACCATGCCTGCCAGCATCTTCGCCAGCGTGGATTTACCGGAACCGTTCTCACCGATGATCGCCAACGTCTGTTTTTCGCGCAGGGTAAAGCTGAGCGGCTTCACGGCTTCAACGGTCTGACGATGGAACAGCCCGGTACGGTAGCGAAAGGTCTTACTCAGGTTACGGACTTCCAGTAAGGTTTCGACCATTTCACTCTCTCTCCATGTTCAGCGGGAAATGACAGGCATATAGATGATTTTTAGCCCCTGTCAGGCGTGGCGTCTCAATACATTTACGCTGCGCATACGGGCACCGCGGCCCCAGACGACAGCCAATCGGCAAGGACTCCAGTAGCGGGATAGCCCCGGGCAGGGTATTCAGGCGACTCTTGTGCGGCATGGCGCTGCCAAAATCTGGAATGGCGCGGATCAGCGCCTGCGTATACGGATGATGCGGCGCGGTGATGAGGTCTTCACTCGGGGCGGTTTCGACCGTCTGCCCGCAGTACATCACATCAATCTTATCAGCCCATTTGCTGAGCATTTGCAGGTCGTGACTGATTAACAAAATGGTGGTGTTGTTGTTCTGGTTCAGACGCGTCAGCAGGCGGAAAATCTGCGCCTGCGTGGTCGGTTCCATCGCGTTGGTCGGTTCATCCGCAATCAGCAGACGCGGCTGATTGGCCAGCGCGATGGCAATCATCACTTTCTGACACTCACCGTCGGTCAGTTCGTACGGAAAACTGCGCATGGCATCTTTATGATCTTTGATCCCGACGCGGTGCAACAGCTCAATAGCACGACGCTTACGCCAGCCAAACCGTTGCCACCAGCGGCCTTTATAGGTCCACCCGGGAATGTTCTGCATCAGCTGTTTGCCCACGCGCTCGGACGGGTCAAGACAGGATTGCGGCTCCTGGAAAATCATCGATACGTTATGGCCGACCAGCTTGCGACGCTCGCGAGGAGAAAGGCGTTGCAGGTCGATATCATCAAAACGCATACGGTCAGCGGTAACGCGCCAGTTATCCTTCGCCACACCACAGATGGCTTTGGCGATCAGGCTTTTCCCTGAACCGGATTCACCCACCAGCCCACGAATTTCACCCTCAGCAAGGGTGATACTGATGCGATCGACGGCTTTCACCCAGCCTTCACCGGTTTTGAACTCGATGGTCAGGTTGCGAATATCAAGAAGCGGCATTATTGCACCCCCGCATTAATTGCACGGCGTATACCATCGCCCAGCAGGTTGACAAGTAGCACACTCACCATAATGGCTGCGCCCGGTAACATGACCGTCCACGGCGCAACGTAGATAAGCTCGAGCGCGTCACCGAGCATCGCGCCCCATTCAGGCGACGGCAGCTGCGCGCCGAGATCGAGAAAACCGAGCGCCGCGATGTCCAGAATCGCCATCGACAGGGCGCGGGTGATCTCCGTGACCAGCCCGGCAGCGATGTTCGGCAGTACGGCAAACCAAAGGATGTTTAAGGTTGTTGCACCGTCCAGGCGAGCTGCGACGACATACTCTTTTTCCAGTTCGTCATGCACCATGCTGTATACCGAACGCACGATGCGAGGGAGGATCGCCAGCCAGACCGCGAACATGGCATGCGACAGGTGTGGCCCGACAAACGCCACCACAATAATGGCCAGCAGCAGGGACGGAATAGAGAGCAGGGTGTCGAGAATGTGGTTCAGTGCCGCCGAGCGCAGGCCATGCGTCGACCCGGCAAAGATGCCGAGCGCCAGACCGCAGATGGTGGCAGCAAACGTCACCACAAATGCACCGCCGACCGTCGGCGCCGCGCCGCTCAACAGGCGGCTCAATACGTCACGCCCGAGGTCGTCCGTACCGAGGAAGAAAGAGACCTCACCGTAGCGCGACCAGGATGGGGGCAGCAGCTGATAGCCAAGGAACTGCTGATCAATACCATAGGGCGCAAACCAGGAGCCAAAAACGCAGAGCAACACCAGCCCGGCGAAGCCATAAAGGCCAATCATTGCCGTGGTGTCACCATAGAATTTACGCCACACGGTACGCAGCGCACCGGGCGTGCGCTTTTCACTGTATACGTTATCGTAGGGCATACCATTCCTTATGCTTCAACGGGTTGGCCATAGCACCCAAAATATCGGAAATCACGTTAACAATAATCACCAGAGAGCCAATCACCATGACGCCCGCCGAAATGGCGGCGTAGTCCTGCTGGCGGATAGCGTTGATCAACCATCGTCCCAGCCCCGGCCAGCTGAAGACCATTTCGGTAATCATCGCCAGGGTGAGCATGGTGGAAAACTGGAGCCCCAGTCGCGGGATAACAGGTGGCAGGGCGTTATGCAGCACATTACGGCGCAAGATAGTCAGGCGCGATAAGCCGCGCGTGGCGGCCGCTTTGACATAGTTCTGATCGAACACCTCGATGGTGCTCAGGCGCATCAGGCGGATCACTTCGGTTGTCGGTGCCACCGCCAGCGTCAGTACCGGCAAGACCATATGGCGTACGGCGCTGACGATCATCTCATGTCGCCAGGCTGAATCAGACAGCCAGGCGTCAACGATAGCAAACCCGGTCACCGTTTTTACCGTATACAACAGGTCAAAACGGCCAGAAACCGGCAGCCAGCCCAGGTTGAGGGAGAAGAAAAGCGTCAGCAGCAGCGCCAGCCAGAAGATCGGGATCGAGAAGCCGAGCAGGGCGAGGGCGCTGATAAATTTATCCTGCCATTTGTTGCGATAAATCCCTGCCAGCATCCCTACCGGAATACCAACCATTAAGGCAAAACCGAACGCCAGAATGCACAGCTCCATTGTCGCCGGGAAAACCTCCTTCAACTGCTCGGAGATGAGCTGTCCGTTGATGCTTGAAACACCGAAATCCCAGTGCAGCAGACCGTTAAACCAGAAGAGCCACGCATCCCACAGCGACGACCCCTGGAGCGGGGCGTGCGGGGTGAAATAGCTCAGACTGAAACCAACAAAGGTCAGGAAAAAGAGCGTCACCAACAGCAGTAGAAGGCGGCGCAAGGTAAAAATGATCATGGTTTTTTCACCTCTTGTTCTTTTTCGCGAGATACGCCGGCGAAGGAGGCGTTGCCGAACGGACTCAACACCAGGCCTTTAATATCATAGCGATAGGCCTGCAGGCGCAGGGACGAGGCCAGCGGCAGCACGGGCAGCTCTTCGGCAAGGATCTTCTGCGCTTCATCATAGGCGTCTATGCGTGACGCCAGCTGTTGGGACGCCAGCGCTTTTTGCAGCACGCCGTCAAATTCCCGGTTGCACCAGTGGGCATAGTTGGTCTGGGAGTTAATCGCCGCACAGCTCAGCAACGGACGGAAGAAGCTGTCCGGGTCATTACTGTCGGTCGCCCAGCCTGTCAGGGTTAAATCATGGTTCATGTCCATCAGGCGCGCCTCCTGGAAACGACCCTCAACCGGCACGATGATCACTTTCACCCCCACCTGCGCCATATCTGCCTGCAACAGCTCGGCGGTCTTCAGCGGGCTTGGGTTCCAGGCCTGAGAGCTGGTCGGTACCCAGAGTTGCAGCGTCAGGTTTTCCGCCCCCAGCGCTTTCAGCTGTTCACGCGCTTTTGCCGGGTTGTATTCCGTAATTTTAGCTTCACTGTCATAGGCCCACGAGGCTCGCGGCAAAATAGAGGCGGCGGTTTCTGCCGTACCGTAATAGATCGACTGCATCAGACGCTGGTTGTTGATGGCCAGCGCCAGCGCGTGGCGTACGGCAGGGTTGTTCAGCGGCGGCTTATCGGTATTAAACGCCAGATAGGCGATGTTCATGCCGGGGCGTAACGTCAGGCGCAAACGCGGATCGTCGCGCAAAATGGTGAGCTGGCTGGCAGCAGGCCACGCCAGCACGTCGCACTCCCCGGTCAGCAGTTTTGATAAACGCCCCGTCCCGCCAGAGCCAAGATCGACAACTACCTGTGGCATCAGCGGCGTGCCGCGCCAGAAATGCGCATGGCGCTGCAGGCGGATATATTGTCCGGAGCGATATTCGGCCAGCTGGAACGGACCGGTACCGACTGGCTGACGGTCGATTAACTCCTGACGATCGATTTTGCTCAGGTTCGCGGCGTACTCAGCAGACATAACGGACGCATAGTGGGTGGCCAGGTGCCAGAGGAAAGAGGCATCCGGGCGCTTCAGCGAAAACTCCACCGTGCGGTTATCCAGCTTGCGAACGCTTTTAACGGTATCGGCAAACTGCAGGCTGTCGAAGTAGGGGAAATTGCTGCCGTTAACGTTATGCCACGGGTGATTACGGTTAAAGATACGCTGGAACGTAAAGACCACATCATCTGCGTTCAGTTTGCGTGTTGGGGTAAACCATGGCGTGTGCTGAAATGCGACATCATCGCGCAGGTGGAAACGGTAGGTCGCGCCGTTATCCAGGACTTCCCAGCTTTCGGCAAGCTCTGGCACCAGACGGTAGGTGTAGGGATCCACATCAAGCAGACGGTCATAGAGTTGCGCGGCAAGGGTATCCACAATCAGGCCGCTGCCCGCTTTTTGCGGGTTAAATGTATCAACCTGACCGCTTACGCAATAGACGAATCCGCTGTCGCGAATATCAGGTTGCGTAGCGGGTTCGGGCGCAGCAAACGCCAGGCTGCTGAACAGACCAAGTGCAAAGAAGGACGATAAAACCAGACGCATAATTTTTAAGGTTTTTAGGTTCGATCTGCAAAGTGTATCGCACTTACGCCTGCTTCGTAAAAATGTCTGCGGGTAAGTGCTGATATTGTCAGCGCATTTGATGCTTTTTGAGCAATGCCCTTAATTGATGGTAGGTCAGACCCAGGAGTTCAGCCGCCCGTTTCTGGTTATATTTCGCCATCTTCAGGCTCTGCTCAAGCAGCTGTTGTTCCTGTTCATGCTGGAACTGCCGCAAATCCAGGGGAAGTGCAGGGGAAGCTCCGGACGCGGGCGGGGCGGAAGCTGGCTGCGGGCTACGCTGAAAAGGATCGAGAATAATGTTATCCAGCTCGGTCTCACTGCTGCCGTGGCGATAGACAGAACGCTCCACGACGTTTTTTAGCTCACGGATATTTCCCGGCCAGTGGTAAGCGAGGAGTGTCTCCTTTGCATACTCGCTGAACCCCGGAAAAAGCGGCAGGCCGAGCTCGCGACACATCTGAATCGCAAACTGCTCTGCCAGCAGCATGATGTCGCTTCTTCGCTCGCGCAGCGGCGGGAGCTGAACGACGTCAAAGGCCAGCCGGTCGAGCAGGTCGGCACGGAATTTATCCTCTGCCACCATTTGCGGGAGGTTGGCATTGGTCGCGCACACCAGACGCACGTTGACCTGCAGCGGCTGGCTACCGCCGACGCGCTCCAGCTCGCCATACTCAATCACGCGCAGCAGCTTTTCCTGTACCAGCATGGGCGCGGTGGCCAGTTCATCAAGAAACAGCGTGCCGCCGTCGGCGCGTTCAAAACGACCCGGATGGCGTTTTTGGGCACCGGTAAAAGCACCGGCTTCATGACCGAAAAGCTCCGTGTCGAGCAGATTTTCATTCAACGCCGCGCAGTTAAGCGAAATGAAGGGGCCATCCCAGCGTCCGGATAAATAATGTAGACGGTTAGCAATCAGTTCCTTACCCGTGCCGCGCTCACCGATAATAAGCACTGGCTTGTTGAGCGGCGCGAGACGGGAGACCTGTTCGAGGACTTCCAGAAAACTGTTGGCTTCGCCGAGTAAATTGTCTTTGTATCCAGCCATGATGAAATTAACCACTCCTTAGTGATATTCACCAGGTGAGCATAGTGTGCCGATGCCTGGAAATCAACCACATCAAGTAAAATCAACAAGATAAAAACTTGGCACGGTATTTGTATTAGTTATGTAGCAGGGCATCGCCCGATAACAGAACTATGAGGATCACATTATGGGTATTTTTTCTCGTTTCGCCGACATCGTGAACGCCAATATCAACTCACTGCTTGAGAAAGCGGAAGATCCGCAGAAGCTGGTGCGCCTGATGATTCAGGAAATGGAAGATACGCTGGTTGAAGTGCGTTCTACCTCCGCCCGTGCGCTGGCTGAGAAAAAACAGTTAACGCGCCGCATTGAGCAGGCGACCGCTCAGCTTAACGAATGGCAAGAAAAAGCAGAACTTGCGCTGCGTAAAGATAAAGAAGACCTGGCCCGCGCCGCGCTGATTGAAAAACAGAAGCTGGCAGACATGGTCGCGACGCTCGAGCATGAAGTCACACTGGTCGATGATACGCTTTCGCGTATGAAGAAAGAGATTGGTGAGCTTGAGAACAAACTGAACGAAACGCGTGCGCGTCAGCAGGCGCTGGCATTGCGCCACCAGGCGGCAAGTTCATCCCGCGATGTACGTCGCCAGCTGGATAGCGGTAAGCTGGATGAAGCAATGGCACGTTTTGAGTCGTTTGAACGCCGTATCGACCATATGGAAGCGGAAGCGGAAAGTCACAGCATTGGTAAACAAAAGTCACTGGATCAGCAGTTCGCTGACCTGAAAGCGGACGATGAAATCAGCGAGCAACTTGCTGCGCTGAAAGCCAAAATGAAGCAAGACAACCAATAATAATTTGTGCGGCACCTGAGCGTGCCGCCACGCATCGTAAGACAAGGAGTACACATGAGCGCGCTTTTTCTGGCTATTCCCCTGACCATTTTCGTGCTGTTTGTTCTGCCGATTTGGTTATGGCTGCACTACAGCAACCGTTCTTCACGTGGTGAACTTTCCCAGAGTGAACAACAGCGTCTCGTACAGCTGACCGAACAGGCGAATAAAATGCGCGAACGCATTCAGGCGCTGGAAGATATCCTCGATGCAGAACATCCAAACTGGAGAGACCGTTAATGGCTGGACTGAACCTGAACAAAAAATTGTGGCGCATTCCGCAGCAGGGAATGGTACGCGGCGTCTGTGCCGGACTGGCTCATTATCTTGATGTCCCGGTCAAACTGGTTCGCGTGGTAACGGTGCTGTCGATCTTCTTCGGTCTGGCGTTTATCACCCTGGTGGCGTACATCGTGCTGTCGTTTGTACTCGACCCGATGCCGGAAGGTGAACTGGCCGCAGAAGGCGCACCGACCAGCAACGATCTTCTCAACGCGGTTGACGATCAACTCGCCGCTGGGGAGAAGCGGTTACGTGAGATGGAGCGCTATGTCACATCTGACACCTTCACGCTGAGAAGCCGTTTTCGTCAGCTTTAAGAGAGAATATACATGAAGCAAAACTGGCAACAGGCCGGTCAGAAGGTAAAACCCGGCCTGAAAATCGCAGGTAAAATGGTCCTGCTGACGGCATTACGTTTCGGCCCGGCAGGTGTGGCGGGTTGGGCGATAAAATCTGTTGCCCGCAAGCCGGTAAGAATGTTGCTGGCTGTGGCGCTCGAACCCCTGCTGCAAAAAGTGGCAAAACGGCTTTCACGCCGCTACTTTCCCCAATAATTCCTGCGTACGTTAGCCTTTCTCGTTTTCGGGGCAGGCTAGCGATACTTCTTCGCTTTCCCTTTCTTTCTTTGCGGCAGCTCACAATACTGCGTTGAGCTGCTTTGCAATCGCCTTTTTCTGCGTCCCGGTCCGTTGACAGATATTTTTCATGGGAGTAGATTGCGTTCCCTGGGACCGCTACCATGGAAAATAAAATGCAGGCTAAAATTAAAGAAATCATTAATCTTGTTTACGGGGAATCATTTTCCGACACCCATTTTTCGGTGTTGCTGGAAAAGATTGATAACGCGATTTCTGTTATTACAGATAAGCGTAAGGTGGGGTGGGATGAAAAAGATGTTGTCCTGATTACGTATGCCGATCAGTTTTCGGCAGAAGGGGAGAAAGCCCTGCCGGTTTTCACACGGTTTTATAATAAGTGGCTCTCTCACTCCTTTTCACATGTTCATCTTTTACCTTTTTATCCGTGGTCTTCTGACGACGGTTTTTCTGTTATTGATTACCACGACGTCGCACCAGAAACAGGAACGTGGCAGGACATCGCCGAATTAAAACAATCAGCCAGTTTGATGTTTGATTTCGTCTGCAATCACATGTCGGCGCAAAGTCAATGGTTCGCGAATTACCTTAAGCAAATGCCGGGGTATAACGATTTCTTCATTTCTGTTGACCCTGAAACGGATCTGTCGGCCGTCACGCGACCGCGTGCTTTGCCCCTCCTCACGCCGTTTACGCTTCACGATGGCAGCGTACGCCACCTGTGGACCACCTTCAGCAGCGACCAGGTCGATCTCAATTTTGCCTCTCCTCAGGTTCTGATTGCGATGGTAGACGTGCTGCTGCACTACCTGACTGAAGGGGCGCGCTACATTCGTCTGGATGCCGTTGGGTTTATGTGGAAGATACCCGGAACGAGCTGTATCCATCTGGAACAAACCCACCAGCTTATCCAGCTTTTCCGTGCCATTACCGAGGCTGTCGCGCCGGGTACGGTGATTATCACAGAGACCAATGTCCCGCATAAAGACAACGTTGCCTACTTTGGTGACGGCAACAATGAAGCGCAGATGGTGTATCAGTTCTCCTTGCCGCCGCTTGTGCTGCATGCGGTACACCGTCAGGATGTCCGGGCGCTGTGTCAGTGGGCGTCGTCGTTGACGCTTCCTTCCACGAAAACCACCTGGTTTAACTTTTTGGCCTCGCATGATGGGATTGGCCTCAATCCGTTACGCGGAATTTTACCCGAGTCTGAGATCCTCTCGCTGGTTGAGAAACTTCAGGCCGAGGGGGCGCTGGTCAACTGGAAAAACAATCCGGATGGAACGCGAAGCCCGTATGAAATCAATGTCACTTATCTTGATGCGTTAAGCACAAGGGACTGCGATAACAATCACCGTATTGCCCGGTTTATTCTTGCTCATGCTGTACTCCTGAGTTTCCCCGGTGTGCCTGCCGTCTATATTCAAAGTATTCTTGGCTCGCGTAATGATTATGAGGGCGTGGAGCGCCTGGGATATAACCGTGCGATTAACCGCAAAAAATACCTCGCCGGTGCAATCGACAGTGAACTTGAGAATGAAAATAGCCTGCGGCAGACAGTCTATTATAGATTGCGTGAATTAATCTCCCTGAGGCGTGCAGAAAAAGCATTCCACCCTGACAGTCAGGCTTGTTTTAGTACGGCAGGCGAGCATGTATTAAAAATAATGCGTATTGCGCAAAGTGGCGAAAAAGTTACCGCGTTATTTAATTTCAGCGATCGCGTTCAAACGCTTGAGTCAAATATTCCATCCGGCAGGGAATTGATCGCCGGGAAAGATATTACTGGTACGACTCTGACCCTTAATCCATGGCAGGTGTTGTGGATTAAAGAAAACTAAAAAAGGACCTTAAACATGAATATGCCCAAAATTGTGCTGATATCAGCACTGGTTTCGTGCGCCTTGTTGTCAGGCTGTAAGGATGACAAACCCTCTGCTGTCACCATTGAGTTTATGCACTCCTCAGTTGAACAGGAGCGTCAGGCGGTAATTACAAAACTGATTGAAAAATTCGAGAAAGAGAACCCGACGATTACGGTTAAACAGGTACCGGTAGAAGAGGATGCCTACAACACCAAAGTGATTACGTTGGCCCGCACCGGTGCGCTGCCCGAGGTCATTGAGGTCAGCCATGACTACGCAAAAGTCATGGATAAAGAGCAGCTGCTGGACCGGGATGCGATCAACGCCGCCATCAAAGCGGTGGGCGAAAACACCTTCTATGACGGAATTTTACGTGTCGTTCGCACGGAAGACGGCTCAGCCTGGACGGGGGTGCCAATCAGCGCCTGGCTGTCTGGTGTCTGGTATCACAAAGATGTGCTTGCTGCGGCGGGTATTGAGGAGCCGCATAACTGGGAACAGCTGCTGAAAGCCAGCCAACGCCTCAACGATCCGGCTAAAAAACGCTATGGCATTGCGCTACCCACTGCGGAAAGCGTGATGACCGAGCAGGCGTTTTCTCAGTTTGCGCTTTCCGGTGGCGCGAACGTTTTTGACGCCAACGGGAAAATCAACATTGATACCCCGGAAATGGTGAACGCGCTGGCGTTCTATAAAGCACTGGCCGCGACCACCATGCCGGGCTCGAACGATGTCATGGAGATTAAAGATGCCTTTATGAATGGTTCGGCGCCGATGGCGGTGTATTCCACCTATATCCTGCCGGCGGTTTATAAAGACGGCAACCCGGCCAACCTGGGCTTTGTCGTTCCGACTGAAACGTCTTCAGCGGTCTACGGCATGGTCACATCGCTGACGATCACCTCCGGTCAAACCGAAGATGAAACCCAGGCTGCACAGAAGTTTGTCACCTGGATGGAGCAGGCACAGAACGCGTCTGACTGGGTGATGATGTCCCCGGGTGCCGCGCTACCGGTGAACAAACTGGTTGTCGGCACGGACTCCTGGAAAGACAACGAGGTCATTAAAGCGTTTGGTCAACTTCCCTATGAGCTTATCGCCCAGTTCCCGAATGTGCAGGTATTTGGCGCCGTGGGCGACAAAAACTTTACCCGCATGGGTGATGTAACGGGGTCCGGCATCATCAGTTCCATGGTGCATAACGTCACAGTAGGTCAACAGGATCTCACTGCAACGTTAAGCAACAGCCAAAAGCGACTGACTGACCTGATTTCACAACGATAGGAGCGCTCTGCGGAAGGAAATTATGAAGACGTTGTTTTCTGGTCGTTCAGATATGCCTTTCGCCATGCTGCTGTTGGCCCCCAGCCTGATTTTGCTGGGGGGCCTGGTGGCCTGGCCGATGATTTCCAATATTGAAATCAGCTTTTTACGTTTGCCGCTTAACCCGCGCATTAGCGCCGTGTTTGTCGGGCTGGATAACTATGTTCGTATCCTCAGCGATGGCGCATTCTGGCACTCCCTGTGGATGACGTTCTGGTACACCGCCCTGGTGGTGATGGGCAGCACGGCGCTGGGGCTGGCCGTTGCCCTCTTTTTTAACCGGGAATTTCGTCTGCGGAAAACGGCACGTTCACTGGTGATTTTGTCCTACGTCACACCATCCATCTCGCTGGTGTTTGCATGGAAATACATGTTCAACAACGGCTACGGCATTGTGAACTATCTGGGTGTCGATCTGTTGCACCTGTATGACCAGGCGCCGCTGTGGTTCGACAACCCGGGCAGCAGTTTTGTACTGGTGGTGCTGTTCGCCATCTGGCGTTACTTCCCCTACGCGTTTATCTCGTTCCTCGCGATATTGCAGACCATTGATAAATCGCTGTACGAAGCCGCGGAAATGGATGGGGCAAATGCCTGGCAGCGTTTTCGTATCGTCACGCTGCCCGCCATTATGCCGGTGCTGGCCACGGTGATTACACTGCGAACCATCTGGATGTTCTATATGTTCGCTGATGTTTATCTCCTGACCACCAAGGTCGATATTTTGGGCGTCTATCTCTACAAGACCGCATTTGCCTTCAATGACCTCGGGAAAGCCGCTGCCATCTCCGTGGTGCTGTTCGTGATCATCTTCGCCGTCATTCTGCTGACCAGAAAAAGGGTAAACCTCAATGGCAACAAATAAACGCGTACTGAGCCGTCTCGGTTTTTATCTGGGGCTGGCGGTGTTTCTGATCATCACGCTGTTCCCGTTCTTTGTGATGTTAATGACCTCGCTTAAGAGCGCGAAAGAGGCGATATCGCTCCATCCGACCATCCTGCCGCAGGCATGGACGCTGCAGCATTACATCGACATCTTTAATCCGCTGATCTTCCCGTTTGTGGATTACTTCAGAAACAGCATGGTGGTCTCGCTGACCTCGTCGGTGATTGCCGTTTTTCTCGGCACGCTGGGGGCTTACGCGTTATCCAAACTGCGTTTTAAAGGACGCACGACGATCAATGCGAGTTTTTATACCGTCTATATGTTCTCGGGGATTTTGCTGGTGGTGCCGCTGTTCAAAATCATCACCGCGCTGGGGATCTATGACACGGAGCTGGCGCTGATTATCACCATGGTGACCCAGACGCTGCCGACAGCCGTCTTTATGCTGCGCAGCTATTTCGACACCATTCCGGATGAAATAGAAGAAGCCGCGATGATGGACGGGCTTAACCGCCTGCAAATTATCTTCCGCATTACCGTTCCGCTGGCGATTTCCGGCCTCGTGTCGGTGTTCGTCTACTGCTTCATGGTGGCATGGAACGACTACCTGTTTGCATCGATTTTCCTGTCCAGCGCGAGCAATTTCACCTTGCCGGTTGGGCTGAACACCCTCTTTAGCACGCCAGATTATATCTGGGGTCGGATGATGGCGGCATCGCTGGTAACGGCGCTTCCGGTGGTCATCATGTACGCACTGTCTGAACGTTTTATCAAAAGTGGTTTGACCGCCGGTGGCGTTAAAGGCTGAGGCGGCCAGTTTTAACTAGGAGTCAGTCATGAAAAAGTTAGTTGCGACAGCGCCTCGTGTAGCGGCGCTGGTGGAATATGAAGATCGTCCTGTTGCCGTCCATGAAGTGAAAATTCGTGCGCGCTTCGGCGCGCCAAAACACGGCACCGAAGTGGTAGATTTCCGGGCGGCAAGTCCCTTCATTGATGAGGAGTTTAACGCGGAGTGGCAGATGTTTACCCCGCGTGAAGAGGGCGCGGCACGGGGCATTGAGTTTGGTAAGTTCCAGCTGGGCAACATGATTGTTGGCGACATTATCGAATGCGGCGATGACGTGACGGAGTACCAGACGGGTGACCGTGTCTGTTGCTATGGGCCGCTGCAGGAGACGGTCATCGTGAATGCCGTTAATAACTACAAGCTGCGCAAAATGCCGCAAGGGTCTTCCTGGAAAAATGCCGTCTGTTACGACCCTGCGCAGTTCGCCATGAGCGGCGTGCGTGATGCTAACGTGCGGGTAGGGGATTTTGTCGTTGTGGTCGGACTGGGTGCCATTGGGCAGATTGCGATTCAGCTGGCGAAAAAAGCCGGTGCATCCATCGTCATCGGTGTCGATCCTATCGAACATCGCTGCGAAATTGCCCGCCGTCACGGGGCCGATTACTGCCTCAATCCGTTTGGCACCGATGTCGGTCTGGAGATTAAAAAACTGACCGGAAAGCAGGGCGCTGACGTGATTATCGAAACCAGCGGTTTTGCCGATGCATTGCAGTCTGCGCTGCGCGGGCTCGCCTACGGTGGAACGATCGCCTACGTGGCTTTCGCGAAACCGTTCGCAGAAGGGTTCAATCTGGGGCGTGAAGCCCACTTCAATAACGCGAAAATCGTTTTCTCGCGCGCCTGCAGCGAACCCAACCCGGATTACCCGCGCTGGAGCCGAAAGCGTATTGAAGAGACCTGCTGGGAACTGCTGATGAACGGTTATCTGAACTGCGAAGATCTGATTGACCCGGTTGTCACCTTTACCACCAGCGCTGAGAGCTACATGAAGTATGTCGATCAGCATCCGGAACTGAGCATCAAGATGGGCGTCACTTTTTAAGCTAAGGAGAGCATCAATGAAAATCGCAACGCAAAACCAGGCCTTTTTCCCGATTTCTATTCTGCAGAAATTCCAGTACATCAAAGCGATGGGTTTTGATGGCTTTGAAATTGACGGCAAACTGCTGGTGGATAATCTCGATGAAGTGAAAGCCGCAATCACCGCCACGGGCCTGCCTGTGACCACCGCCTGTGGGGGATATGACGGCTGGATTGGTGACTTCATTGAAGAACGTCGTCTGAACGGATTAAAACAGATAGAACGCATCCTGGAAGCACTGGCTGAAGTGGGTGGAAAGGGGATTATTGTGCCCGCCGCCTGGGGAATGTTTACCTTCCGTTTGCCGCCGATGACCTCTCCACGCAGCCTGGCGGGTGACCGCGAAGCGGTGAGTGCTTCGCTGCGTTGGCTGGATGAAGTGGCGGCGCGTACCGGGACCACCGTTTACCTTGAGCCGCTCAACCGCTACCAGGATCACATGATCAACACGCTCGCGGATGCGCGTCGCTATATCGAAGAAAACGCGCTCAGACATGTACAGATCATCGGCGACTTTTACCACATGAATATCGAAGAAGATTCGCTAACAGAGGCGCTGCATCGCAACCGGGATCTGCTGGGTCATGTGCATATCGCCGATAACCATCGCTATCAGCCTGGCAGCGGGACGCTGGATTTTGCCACGTTGTTCGGGCAGCTTCGTGCGGACAACTATCAGGGCTACGTGGTGTATGAGTGCCGTGTCCGCGCCGACGATCCGGCCCAGGCTTACCAGGATTCACTCACGTATCTGCGTGAATGCTAAGGATGACGAGCGTGATGAGTGCTTCAACACCTTCGCTTCTGCGCGTCGCCATTATTGGCGCCGGGCAGGTCGCGGACAAAGTGCATGCCTCGTATTACGCCACACGCAGTGATGTTCAAATGGTCGCTGTCATGGACAGCGGCCTTGAACAGGCACAGGCGTTTGCGGAACGTCATGCAATTCCTTCGGTCTGGCAGAATGCATCTGAAATGCTGCAGGCGGCAAAACCTGATGTGGTCAGCGTCTGCTCCCCAAACCGGTTCCATTTTGAACATGTCATGGCGGCACTGGAGGCCGGATGTCATGTGATGTGCGAAAAACCGCCTGCCATGACGCCGCAACAGGCTGACCAGATGCGCAGGGCGGCCCGTAAAGCGGGAAAAGTGCTGGCGTATGATTTTCACCATCGGTTTGCGCTCGACACGCAGCTGCTACGTGACGCTGTCACAAACGGGGCGTTAGGTGAGATCTACTTTACGTCGGCGCAGGCGCTGCGTCGTTGCGGCGTGCCGGGCTGGGGCGTCTTTACGAACAAATCGCTACAGGGTGGCGGACCGCTGATCGATATCGGTATTCATATGCTGGATGCCGCGATGTATGTGCTGGGTTTCCCGGCGGTAAAAAGGGTGACCGCCCACAGCTTCCAGAAGCTGGGGAACCGTAAAAACAGTGGACAGTTTGGCGAGTGGGATCCCGCCCGGTTTACCGTTGAAGATGCTTTGTTTGGCACAATTGAATTCTGCAATGGCGGCGTTCTGCGCCTGGATACGTCGTTTGCGTTGAATATCCGCGAGCAGTCGATCATGAATGTTTCATTCTGTGGGGAAAAGGCGGGGGCCACGCTCTTCCCGGCACACATTTACCACGATGAGGCGGGCGTTTTACAGACCCTCATGCAGCGTGATGAGGCAGACGACCAGCGTCACCTGCGCAGCATGGAGGCGTTTGTACGCCATGTGCTGGGAGAGCCGGTTATGATCGCAGATGCGGAACAGGGGCTGGTTATCCAGCAACTTGTTGCCGCGCTTTATGAATCGGCGGATACAGGGGAAAGCGTGACGTTATGCTGAATGTGTCTGTTTTAACCGAACCGGGCTTCTCTCCCCACAGTCTGAATAAATACGCCTCCATCATGGCTTGCGGCAATGGCTACATGGGCATTCGCGCGGCACACGAAGAGGATTACACCCAGCAAACCAGAGGCATGTATCTCGCCGGGCTTTATCATCGCGCAGGTCGCAATGAGACCACGGAGTTAATCAACCTGCCGGATATTACCGGTATTGAGGTTGAACTGGATGGTGTGAATTTTACCCTGCTTTCCGGGGCGCTTCTTGAGTGGCAGCGCGAGCTGGCGTTTGCCAATGGTGAACTGCGTCGCAGCGTGCTCTGGCGCTCGCCCGACGGGAAACGCTATCGCCTGGAGAGCCGTCGTTTCGTTTCTCTCGCTCAGTTGCCGTTAGTGGCAATGCAACTCGCCATCACTCCCCTTGATGGGCCCTCGCAGGTGGTGTTGAAAACCGGAATCGATGCGACGCAAACCAACACCGGCAGGCAGCATCTGGATGAGATTTCAGTCCGGGTATTCGACCAGAACTGTATGCAGGGCGTGTATGAAACGCAGGACCGGGTTTCTGATGTCGTTATATCCGCGTTCTGCCGGCTTTCAGCGGGTAGCGAAAGCTGCTTTACCGCTAAAAATCGTCGCATCAGTGCGCATTACGACCTGAACGTTTCGCTGGGTGATACTGTCACGCTTGAAAAGATCGTCTGGGTCGCCCACCGCAGTGACAAAGCCCTTTCGCAGGCGTCGTTTGCGCGTAACGCACTGGCCGAACTCAAGGTGTGCGCAGCGCGAGGCTACGCATCGTTGCTGGAGAGCTCTGCCTGCGCCTGGGAAGACGTCTGGCGAGATGCGCGGGTGGCGGTAACGTCTGCGGAACCGCAGGATCAGCTCGCGCTGGATTATACCGTCTGGCATCTGACCGCCATGACGCCTGCCGACAATGAGCGCTGCAGTATCGCCGCGAAAGGATTGACCGGCGAAGGGTATAAAGGCCACGTCTTCTGGGATACCGAAATTTTCCTGCTGCCTTTCCATCTCTTTACGCGTCCGCAGGTCGCCCGCAGTCTGCTGCGTTATCGCTGGCTCAACCTGGCCGGGGCTCGTGAAAAAGCGCGTCGCAACGGCTGGCCTGGCGCACTTTTCCCCTGGGAGAGCGCCGCGAGCGGTCAGGAGGAAACGCCGGAATATGCAGCAATCAACATCCGCACGGGCACGCGCCAGAAAGTGGCCTCTGCGCTGGCAGAACATCACATTGTGGCGGACATTGCCTGGGCTGTCGTGGCCTACTGGCAGGCGACACATGATGACGCTTTTATGCGTAACGAAGGGCTGACGCTACTGATAGAGACGGCAACGTTCTGGATGGGGCGGGCGACGGAAGTCAATGGTCGCCTGGAAATCCACGATGTGATCGGGCCGGATGAGTACACGGAGCACGTCAATAACAATGCGTACACCAACTATCTGGCCTGGCACAATGTCGCCTGTGCGCGCCAGTTTATGGCGATGTTCAATCGTGAAGATGATGGCTTCATAGAGAATGCCAGCCGGTTTATGTCCCGTTTGTGGTTACCGCAAGCCAACGCAGAAGGGGTCCTTCCTCAGGATAACACCTTCATGGCGAAACCGGCTATCGATCTGAGCCGCTATAAGGCGAAAGCGGGTAAACAGACCATTCTGCTCGATTACTCCCGCGCGGAAGTGAACGAGATGCAGATCCTTAAACAGGCCGATGTGGTGATGCTCAACTACCTGCTGCCGGAACGGTTTACCCCGCAGCAGTGTGCTGCCAACCTGGCGTACTACGAGCCGCGTACCATACACGACTCTTCGCTGAGCAAAGCGATTCACGGAATTGTTGCTGCCCGGTGTGGCGATACGGAAAGGGCCTACGCCTTCTGGCGCGAGGGTGTCGCCATCGATCTGGGCGACGATCCGCACAGCTGCGATGACGGTATTCATGCTGCCGCCACCGGGGCTATCTGGTCCGGCGTTATTCAGGGATTTGCCGGCATGCAGATCGTCCAGGGGGAATTGCATCTTGCCCCGAAGCTGCCTGCCCACTGGCGAAAACTGGCTTTCCCGCTGCGATGGAGAAACGCGCGCATGCACTTCACGTTTGAAAATGATGTTTTAACGATTGAAACCACTGCACCGGTGACCTTAACGCTGTGGGGTAAAACCCTGTGCATAACGGATCGGCAGATCTGTTCTTTCAGGGATTTTTTTACATCTCTTGGTGGGACCGCTACCACAGGAGCAAATCATGATGCCTGAGGCCGTTGTCTTCGATCTTGATGGTGTGATCACCGATACCGCGCATCTGCATTTTCTGGCCTGGCGTGCCGTGGCGCAGGAAATTGGCATCTCGCTCGACGTGGCGTTCAACGACGAGCTGAAAGGGATAAGCCGTATGGAATCGCTGCAACGGATCCTGCGCCATGGCGGAAAAGAGGGGGAGTTTAACGACCAGCAGCGGCAGGCGCTCGCGGATAAAAAGAACGCGCGCTACGTCGGGTCTCTGGCGTCGTTGACGCAGGATTCTCTGCTTCCGGGCATCCGCGAGGTGCTGGCGGAAATTCGTGCGGCGAACGTCAAAATCGGGCTGGCCTCTGTGTCCCTTAACGCCCCCGGTATTTTGCAGGCGCTGGGCATTGAGAGGGCTTTTGATTTCTGCGCCGATGCCTCGCGCATTGCCCGCTCAAAACCGGACCCGGAGATCTTTCTTGCGGCCTGCACCGGGCTGAACGTGCGCCCCGAGCAGGCTATCGGAATAGAAGATGCTGCAGCCGGCGTTGAGGCAATCAACGCGGCGGGAATGCTCTCGGTCGGGATTGGGCCTGGCCTGAACCATGCGGGCTTACAACTTCATTCAACGCAGGAACTGACCTGGAAATGCCTGACGGATTTCTGGGCATCCCGAACGGTAATGATAAGGAATTAAAAATGGCTCAACTGTCTCTGAAACATATTCAGAAAATCTACGATAACCAGGTCCATGTGGTTAAGGATTTTAACCTCGAAATTGAGGACAAGGAGTTTATCGTCTTTGTGGGTCCCTCGGGGTGCGGTAAATCGACGACGCTTCGTATGATTGCCGGGCTGGAGGAGATCTCTGCCGGTGAGCTGGTAATTGACGGTGTCTGCATGAACGATGTGCCCGCCAAGTCCCGCGACATTGCGATGGTTTTCCAGAACTATGCGCTTTATCCGCATATGACGGTTTACGACAACATGGCGTTTGGCCTGAAGATGCAGAAAATTCCCCCCGCGGTCATTGAAGAGCGTGTGAACTGGGCGGCACAAATCCTGGGGTTGCGTGATTACCTCACGCGTAAACCTGGCGCATTGTCGGGTGGCCAACGTCAGCGCGTGGCGTTAGGACGGGCGATTGTGCGCGAAGCCGGCGTCTTCCTGATGGATGAACCGCTTTCTAACCTCGACGCCAAGCTGCGTGTGCAAATGCGCGCTGAAATCAGCAAGCTGCACCAGAAGCTCAACACCACAATGATTTACGTGACCCACGATCAGACGGAAGCGATGACGATGGCGACCCGCATTGTGATCCTCAAGGATGGCGTTATTCAGCAGGTGGGGGCACCTAAGCAGGTCTACAACGAACCTGCGAATATGTTTGTGGCGGGCTTCATCGGCTCACCGGCAATGAATTTTATCCGGGGCGCGATAGACGATCGCTATTTCGTGACGGAAACGCTGCGTCTGGAGATACCTGAAGACACGCTGGCGGCGGTGAATGCCGCCGGATATCAGCGTAAAGCCGTGGTCTTTGGGATCCGGCCGGAAGATATTCTGACGCTGCAAAACCGTGGGGATGATATTGCGGCAAAAGTCAGCGTGGCCGAACTGACCGGGGCTGAGTTCATGCTCTATGCCACCGTGGGCGGGCATGAGCTGGTCGTTCGTGCAGGAGCGGTAAATGATTATGCGGCGGGGGATAATATCGGCATCCAGTTCGATATGAATAAATGTCATTTCTTCGACGCTGATACTGAAGTGGCTATTAGATAAGAAAGGCGTTCGCCGGAAATGCAAATTTCCGGTTTTTTTTGAGTTAATTATAAAGGGAACATTTAAATGAGTACTCTACTAAGAAGTGCTGCGCTCGTTCTGTGCGCAGGGGTTAGCTGCGCGCACGCAACGGAATCAGCAAAACACTGGGAATTTAATATCGGTGCCATGTATGAAATTGAAAACGTCGAAGGTCAGGGCGACGATAAAGATGGATTATATGAACCCTCTGTGTGGTTTAATGCCACATGGGATGCCTGGACCCTTTCGCTGGCAATGTATCAGGAAGGACCGGTTGATTACAGCAGCATGACCCGTGGGACCTATTTTGACCGTCCGGAATTTGAATTACGCTATCGCTTTATTGGCACCGATGATTTTACACTCGGGTTGACCGGCGGTTTCCGTAATTACGGTTATCACTTTAAAGATGAACACGGTGCCAAAGACGGTAGCGCAAATATGCAGCGCTACAAAATTCAGCCGGACTGGGATATTAAATTGTCCGACGACTGGCGTTTTGGTGGCTGGTTTGCCATGTATCAGTTTGCAAATGACCTGGAAAAAACCGGTTATGCCGACAGCCGTGTAGAAACGGAAACGGGTTTTACCTGGACCATTAATGAAACCTTCTCTGCAAAAGTGAACTATTATCTTGAGCGCGGTTTCAATATGGACAGTTCACGTAATAACGGCGAATTTTCAACGCAGGAAATTCGCGCGTATCTGCCTGTTTCATTAGGCCAGACGACGCTCACGCCATATACCCGTCTGGGGCTGGATCGCTGGTCGAACTGGGACTGGCAGGACGATCCCGATCGTGAAGGACACGATTTCAACCGACTGGGTTTACTGTACGCATATGACTTCAACAATGGATTATCCATGACGCTGGAATACGCCTACGAATGGGAAAACCATGACGAAGGCGACAGCGACCGTTTCCACTACGCGGGTGTTGGCGTTAATTACGCGTTCTGACAGACCGGATACCAGGGGCTTTCAGCCCCTGGTTTTAGCGAAGAGAGGGCGCTAACGTAAAGCGGGTATCGACAAGCACTTTTTGTGGCGCAGGCTGACTGGCGATACGCCTGAAAAGAAGATTGCAGCTCTCTTCACCCAGCTTGCGGGTTGGGATATCAAAACCCCCGGGTGCTGGCGTTAAAATGAGGGAGAGCATCGGGTCACTGTATCCTGCAATCACCACCTGCTCGGGGATCCTCAGATCCAGAGTATTCGCCGCGCGATAAAGGCTGAGTAACTTCATGCTGTCGGTGGCAAATACTGCATCAGGTGGCGTGGCCGAGGAGAGCAATTCTGTGGCCGCGGCAAGCGCGCTTTCATGCGTATATCCGCCGTCGATGATCCACGCCGGGTTAATGGCGATGCCGTGCTTTTCCAGGCTGGATTTATAACCGGCAAGACGATCAATCGAAACATGATAATTGAGCGGCGCATGCAGACAGGCAATGTTACGTCGGCCATTTTTAATAAAGGTTTCTGTTAGCGTGGCGCTGTCGTGAAAATTATCCGTGTCGACCGAGTAAATATTCTGAAAATCACCTTCGACTTTCCCGATGACGACCACCGGTACGCCATAAGCATCCAGCGTTGTGAAAAAGGATTCATTTGCCGGTGAGCTCAGCATGATGATCCCTTTAATCATTTTTTGTTTTATTTTACTTTCGCATTTCAGCAGATCGTCTTCACTGCTTTTCGAGGTTTGCAAAATAACGTCAAAACCTTCCTCTTCAGCTTTGGCTGTAATGGCATGCAGAACATCAGAGAAAAAAGGGTTGCCGGCGGTGGTTTTCGTCGAGCGTGTCGAAATAACCATAATGGCGTCGAAGCCAGAAGAGGTCAGGGCGCGGGCGAGTTTATTGGGTTGATAATTTAATTCGTCAATCGCCTTCAACACTTTTTCACGCGCTTCAGGAGAAATATTCGTTTGTTTATTCAGAACGCGGGAGACGGTTGATTTCGAAACGCCGGCAACCCGTGCGATATCATAGATGGTGGGTGACATACACCTTACTCACTCCTGACTAACAGCAATGTCGTTCATCTTACTGGAGAGAAAACGGCAATAGCAATAAATAAGAATTGATAATCAACGATCTGCCCCCATTTATTGTATTCTGAAGCAATGTATTTGAGGCTTCCGGGCAATGAAGGACGGCGATGAAGCGACTTAAGAACGAACTCAATTCACTGGTGAACCGTGGCGTTGACCGTCATCTGCGTCTGGCGGTGACGGGGCTGAGCCGCAGCGGCAAGACGGCGTTTATCACCGCGATGGTGAACCAGCTGCTTAACCTGCACAGTGGGGCGCGGCTGCCGCTGCTGAGCGCCGTGCGGGAAGAGCGCCTGCTGGGGGTTAAACGTGTGCCTCAGCGCGATTTTGGCATTTCCCGTTTTACCTATGATGAAGGGCTGGCTCAGCTTTATGGTGAACCGCCCACCTGGCCGACGCCGACGCGCGGGGTGAGTGAAATTCGCCTTGCGCTGCGTTTTCGCTCTAATGAATCCCTGATGCGCCACTTCAAGGATACCTCCACCCTGTATCTGGAAATTGTGGATTACCCCGGTGAGTGGTTGCTCGATTTACCTATGCTGGCACAGGACTATCTCAGCTGGTCACGGCAGATGACGGGGCTGTTGCAGGGCAACCGCGCCGAGTGGTCGACGAAATGGCGAAAACTGTGCGAAGGCCTGGATCCGCTGGCGCCTGCCGATGAAAACCGGCTGGCGGCGATTGCCGAGGCCTGGACGGAATATCTGCATCAGTGTAAGCTGGAAGGGCTGCATTTCATCCAGCCGGGCCGTTTTGTTCTGCCGGGAGATTTGGCGGGCGCACCTGCGCTGCAGTTTTTCCCGTGGCCGGACGTGGATGGCATCGGGGAGTCAAAACTGGCCCAGGCGGACAAACACACTAACGCCGGAATGCTGCGCGAGCGTTACAATTACTACTGTGAAAAAGTGGTGAAAGGTTTTTATAAAAACCACTTTTTACGTTTTGATCGCCAGATTGTGCTGGTGGATTGCCTGCAACCGCTGAATAGCGGGCCGCAGGCCTTCAACGATATGCGCCTGGCGCTGACACAGTTAATGCAAAGTTTTCACTACGGGCAGCGCACGCTGTTTCGCCGTCTCTTCTCACCCGTTATCGACAAGCTGCTGTTTGCGGCCACAAAAGCCGATCACGTGACGGTCGATCAGCATGCCAATATGGTGTCGCTGCTGCAGCAACTGGTGCAGGACGCCTGGCAGAATGCCGCGTTCGAAGGGATCAGCATGGATTGCCTTGGACTGGCTTCCGTACAGGCGACACAGAGTGGGTTGATTGACCTTAATGGCGAGAAAATACCGGCATTGCGCGGGAACCGTCTCAGCGACGGCGAACCGCTTACTGTCTATCCGGGCGAAGTGCCCGCACGCCTTCCGGGGCCGGCCTTCTGGCAGAACCAGGGCTTCCAGTTTGAAGCCTTCCGCCCGCAGGCCATGACGGTCGATCAGCCGTTACCGCATATCCGTCTGGATGCGGCGCTGGAGTTTTTGATTGGAGATAAATTGCGATGACGGAACCGTTAAAACCGCGCATTGATTTTACCGGAACGCTTGAGCAAGAGCACCCAGAGGCGTTTAAAACTGCGCAGACGTTTAATGGCCCGCAGGCAGATAATTTTGCCCCGGCGCTGACCGAAGAGCTGCTTGTTGAAGAGGGGCCGGCTGAAGCGGTCGTGGAAGCCGCGCTACGCCCAAAACGCAGCCTGTGGCGAAAGATGGTGACTGCCGGGCTGGCATTGTTTGGCGTCAGCGTGGTTGGGCAAGGCGTCCAGTGGGCGGTCAATGCCTGGCAAACCCAGGACTGGGTCGCGTTGGGCGGCTGCGCTGCCGGTGCTCTGATTGTGGGGGCGGGTGTCGGGTCTGTTGCGACCGAGTGGCGTCGCCTGTGGCGCCTGCGACAGCGCGCCCATGAGCGTGATGAAGCGCGGGATCTGCTCCACAGTCACGGAACCGGCAAAGGCCGTGCGTTTTGTGAAAAGCTGGCCAGTCAGGCGGGTATTGACCAGTCGCACCCGGCGCTTCAGCGCTGGTATGCCGCTATCCACGAAACCCAGAACGATCGTGAAGTGGTGACGCTGTATTCCCACATGGTGCAGCCGGTGCTGGATGCCCAGGCGCGGCGCGAAATCAGCCGCTCTGCTGCGGAATCAACCCTGATGATTGCCGTCAGCCCGCTGGCGCTGGTGGATATGGCGTTTATCGCCTGGCGTAACCTGCGTCTGATTAACCGGATTGCTGCTTTATACGGCATTGAGTTGGGGTACTACAGCCGCCTTCGCTTGTTCCGTCTGGTATTGTTCAACATCGCCTTTGCCGGAGCAAGCGAGCTGGTGCGGGAAGTGGGGATGGACTGGATGTCGCAGGATCTGGCGGCGCGTCTCTCTGCCCGTGCCGCGCAGGGTATTGGCGCCGGTTTGTTGACCGCCCGTCTGGGCATCAAAGCGATGGAAGTGTGCCGTCCACTGCCGTGGATTGATGGCGATAAGCCGCGATTGGGGGATTTCCGACGTGAGTTAATCGGTCAGCTCAAAGAGACGCTCAATAAAAAACCGGTTCAGTAGCCGGTTTGGTCATTAATCGTGCTGGCTGTCAATATTTGTTGACAGCCATCTTCCCGATCACCGTGTTCTGACATATCATTTTAATGTTATTGGCTTAAAACGGTGAATTTCCCATGCGTCTTGAAGTCTTCTGTGAAGACCGTCTCGGTCTGACCCGCGAATTACTCGATCTTCTTGTTTTACGTAGCATTGATTTACGTGGCATTGAGATCGATCCTGTCGGGCGAATTTACCTCAATTTTGCCGAAATTGAATTTAATACGTTCAGTAGCCTGATGGCAGAAATACGCCGTATCGCTGGCGTTACGGATGTACGCACCATCCCCTGGATGCCGTCGGAGCGTGAGCATCTGGCATTGAGCGCATTGCTTGAAGCCATGCCAGAGCCTTTCCTCTCCCTGGATTTAAAAAGTAAGGTTGAGCGTGTTAACCATGCCAGCTGCCAGCTGTTCGCGCAGAGTCAGGAAAAACTCAGCAACCACAACGCAGCACAGTTGATTCCCGGCTTTAACTTCCAGCGCTGGCTGGACAGCAATCCGCAGAATACCCACAGCGAGCATGTGGTTATCCACGGGCAGAATTTCTTAATGGAGATAACGCCGGTCTATCTGAAAGGCGAGGCCGACACGCGCGTTCTGACCGGTGCCGTGATCATGCTGCGTTCCACCGTGCGCATGGGCCGTCAGCTGCAAAATATCTCCAGTCAGGATGTGGGGGCATTCAGCCAGATTATTGCCGTCAGCCCGAAAATGCGGCATGTGGTGGATCAGGCGCGCAAACTCGCGAGTCTGACCCCGCCACTGCTGATTACCGGCGATACCGGTACCGGAAAGGACCTGCTGGCGCACGCTGTGCATCTGGCCAGCCCGCGAGCGGCAAAACCGTATCTGGCCCTTAACTGCGCCTCGATTCCGGAAGATGCCGTCGAAAGCGAATTATTTGGTCACGCGCCGGAAGGTAAAAAAGGGTTCTTCGAGCAGGCTAATGGCGGTTCCGTGCTGCTGGACGAGATTGGTGAAATGTCGCCACGCATGCAGGCCAAGCTGCTGCGCTTCCTCAATGATGGCACGTTCCGCCGCGTAGGCGAGGATCACGAAGTTCATGTGGATGTGCGTGTGATTTGTGCGACGCAGAAAAACCTGGTCGAACTGGTGCAAAAAGGGGTATTCCGCGAGGATCTCTACTACCGCCTGAATGTCCTGACCCTGAATATCCCACCGCTGCGCGATTGCCCGCAGGATATCATGCCGCTGACCGAACTCTTTGTGGCGCGCTTTGCCGACGAGCAGGGGGTACCGCGTCCGAAGCTTTCAGCCGATCTCGGCACGGTGCTCATGCGCTACGGCTGGCCGGGCAACATTCGCCAGCTCAAGAACGCCGTTTACCGCGCACTGACGCAGCTGGAAGGTTATGAACTGCGTCCGCAGGATATTCTGTTACCGGATTACGATGCCGGGACGGTGTCAGTAGGTGAAGAGGCGATGGAAGGTTCGCTGGATGACATTACCAGCCGTTTTGAGCGCTCCGTGCTGACGCAACTATACCGTAGCTATCCAAGCACCCGTAAGCTGGCAAAACGCCTTGGCGTTTCACACACGGCGATTGCCAATAAGTTGCGAGAGTATGGTTTGAATCAGAAGAAGGGTGACGAATAACGGTAAAAAGCCTCTGTAAAGAGGCTTTTTTTTACTCATTCTTTTGCGATAGGGGTGCTATTAATGTCGACCTTTGTCTCTCCCTGAATCGATGCAATTCGATTCTCCACGTCTTTCACCTGTTGCGGGTTATGGAGCAGGGTATAGGTCAGATCAAACTGTGTGCTGGCTCCCGGTTGCAATTGCTTAACGCGTTTTTGTTCGCGCTCAATGGTGACCGGGTAGGCGTAGCTGGTACCCGGCTCAATACCGGTGACATAACCTTGCTTGAGGGTGTCGGTGTTTTTCCATAAGGTCAGCACCGGCAACTGGCGGGTATCAAACTGAATGGACGCCCCTTTATCACCGGCTTTATTCACCACGGCCGCGAGGGTTTCGTGGTTGTTATCCGCAAGCGGTTTGAGGTTAAACACCATCTCATCAAAGCCTTTCGTTGGCCCGGCATAGGTCTGCCAGTCGTTGACACCGGCTTTTGCGTAGTCATTGAATGGACTGACGCTTGCGACCGGGGCAAGGAAGCGTGCACCTTCTTCGAGGATCGGGGTACCAAAGTTACTGTGGTAGATGATTTGATAATCATGCGGGTAATCGGCATGGTTTGTCAGGACATCATGCAAACTGAACTGGTTGGTTCCTGGGACGTAACGCAGTTCGGTCATGGTCTGCAAATCTGCTTTTTTGAACGTGCTCTCTTTGATCAAACCGCGAATTCGAATTTCATGGGGGGCAGCGTCAGCCACCTCAACTTCAACCTGCGAGACAGGCGTATTGCCCGCCTTGCCGTGAAGCGTGTAGATTTGGCCGTCAGCCGTGACCGGATGCCCAGTCCACTCATAGCCACAGCGCACCATCATCTCGTTGAAACCTTCCAGCCAGCCAAGCCCGTTGCGACTTTCCAGATTAATATATGCCGGGTTCACGACCTCTTTTACCGGGGAATCCCAGCCCATTCTGGTGCCGAAGCCTTCCACATGGAGCAGGTTCATGCCGCGAGAAGGGCTTAAGGTAATGGTCAGGCCACTTTTACTGCTGATAACAAGGATTTTGCTGCCTTCCTGTTTGCCACCGTGCAACACTTTTTGTTCAATGCTGAACGCCTGATCTTTTACCTTCAGCTCATCGCTCGTTATTTTCCAGTTTCCTTTCTCCACGCCGCTTTCAGCGCTTGTCAGCACCCAGGTTTTCGCCGCAGCATGACCCGAAATCAAAGCTGCAAGGAGCGTAATAGCCAGTTTAATTTTCATATCCCTTCCTTTTTGCTGAAACGATTATTTGCTTTCGTCAGCAAATCTAATGTTTTGACCTGAAGGGAAATGTGATGTGCTTCACTGGGGAAGAAAATATGAATATTTAAGGTCTAATATGAGAATAAGATCGCAATTAAGTTAACTTCAATACAATTAATTGCACAGTAAATGTGAACGGTGAAGGGGGTAGCTTTAACGATTCAGCTTAAAGGGAATAAAAAACCCCGCCAGTGCGAGGTTTGTCATGTGTCGTCTTCCAGAGCCTGCAAAGAGAAATAAACCCTGTTATTTCATTAGATTGCTAAGCTATATAGAATGCTAAGCATTCATTATGCTTTCAACACGTCCAGCGCGGCAGTGTAATCCGGCTCGGTGGTGATTTCGTTAACCAGTTCGCTGAAGACGACGTTGTCATTTTCATCGATAACCAGTACAGCGCGCGCTGCCAGGCCTTTCAGTGGGCCTTCCGCGATGCTCACGCCGTAGTTTTCCAGGAAATCCGGGCTGCGCAGGGTAGAGAGGGTAATGACGTTGCTCAGGCCTTCAGCACCGCAGAAACGGGACTGGGCGAACGGCAGGTCGGCAGAAATACACAGCACAACGGTGTTATCCATTTCCGTCGCCAGCTGGTTGAATTTGCGCACGGATGCAGCACAGACGCCGGTGTCGATGCTTGGGAAAATGTTCAGGACTTTGCGTTTGCCAGCAAACTGAGACAGTGTGACGTCAGACAGATCTTTAGCCACCAGAGTAAAAGCCTGTGCTTTGCTGCCAGCCTGTGGAATGGAACCTGCAACAGTAACCGGGTTGCCCTGGAAATGAACGAGTTGTGACATAGATATCTTCCTGTTTACATATAGTTAACGTCGGGGCTAGTGTATGCCATCAGCGGATAACACGGCAAACCAATTTTTTCGCCTTTCCGGGCCGCAAGGAGTCAGTGATGAGAAGCGTTAAGGTCTATGAAGAAGCCTGGCCATTGCATACCCCGTTTGTGATCTCCCGCGGCAGTCGAAGCGAAGCCAGTGTGGTTGTGGTGGAGATAGAAGAGGACGGCATTAAGGGCGTCGGCGAATGCACGCCGTACCCGCGCTATGGCGAAAGTCTGGCGTCGGTAATGGCACTTATCATGACGCTCGTTCCCGATCTGGAAAAAGGGCTCACCCGCGAGGCGTTACAGCAGCGTATACCCGCCGGCGCGGCGCGTAATGCGATTGACTGCGCACTGTGGAGCCTGGAGGCTGCCAAACAGCAAACCTCGCTGACGACGCTGCTAGGCGTCACGTTGCCGACATCGGTTGTCACGGCGCAAACGGTGGTGATTGGCGAGCCTGAACACATGGCCGCCAGCGCAAAAGCACTCTTTGATGCGGGGGCGACGCTGTTAAAGGTGAAGCTTGACGATCGTCTGATCAGCGAGCGTATGGTCGCTATCCGCTCGGCAGTCCCGACAGCCACGTTAATTGTGGATGCGAATGAGTCATGGCATCCCGAAGGCCTTGCCGCACGATGTCAGCTGCTGGCCGACCTGGGCGTAGCCATGCTGGAACAGCCTCTGCCGGCACAGGATGATGCGGCGCTGAAGAATTTTATCCACCCGCTGCCCATCTGCGCGGATGAAAGCTGCCATACGCGCGATAGCCTGGTTGAACTGCAGGGCCGTTACGAGATGGTCAATATCAAACTCGACAAGACCGGTGGGCTGACAGAGGCGCTGGCGCTGGCAGAACAGGCGCAAGCTCAGGGGTTTTCAATCATGCTGGGATGTATGCTGTGTACATCCCGGGCGATCAACGCGGCGCTGCCGCTGGTAAATCATGTCAGTTTTGCCGATCTTGATGGCCCGACATGGCTGGCGGTTGACGTTTCACCGGCACTCACGTTTACCAGCGGCGTCCTTCATTTTTGAGGTTGCCAGCGCAGAAGCTCCACCATGGCTTTTAAATATTTTTCGCTGGCTTCATCTGACGATATCGGCGGGAATTCCGCGGTGATGCAAGGTAATCCCAGGTCGGCACACCAGCTGCCGAATGAGCCAGGGGTTTCATAGCCCACGCTGGAGACAAGCGGCAGGGCGAAAGCATTCGCCAGCCATTCGCCCAGCTCGGTGTGCCGCGGATCTTCGATGCAGGCCAGCGGATCGTGAAAGGTGACAACCCAGGCCGGGTGGATCTTATGGATTAACTGGCACAGCGCCTGTGTTTCCGGCTCCGAGCCCGGCGTGTCGCCGGTCAGTAAGACAACGTCACGCTCTTCGGCGGAGCTGTTCCAGCGATAAACCGTTTCACCGGCGCGCCAGTTTGCTGCAGGGAAATTACGGTTTAAATCGATGCCCCGCGCATTGGCGCGTAACCCAAGCTGACACCCATCCGGGTTGACGGCCAGAATCACGTGATGACGTCGTAAGCTGGGCGTCAACGTGCGCAGCGCGCACGAGAGCGTGACGACAGACGAGTTCTCGTCGCCGTGCGTGCCGGCAATGATCAAACCGCTGTTGCGATCGGCATCAGGGGCCGAAAACCAAATCAGCGATGCGCCTAAAAATGAACGGCCATACTGCTCTGCACCTGGCGGGAAGGCGCCGCGTTCCGCTCTGGGTCGGGTGATTGCCATAGGAAATCCTGATAAAGAAGTCTCTACTGGCAGTGTTGTGCAAAACTCGCGGTTAATCAAATAGTTTCCGTATGGCGGGAAAATTGCCGGATATCAACTTTCCGGAGGAAGGTATTTGCAATTCTCATTGTCGAAACAAATAATTACGCATCTGCTTATTACCTGAATTCATAAAAGGGGATCTTATGAAGCATCCTGTTTCGCGTCTCTGTGCTGCACTGTTGCTGTGCGGACTCTCTTCACTTTCGTACGCCGCTGATGTGCCACAGGGCACGGTACTGGCGCAAAAACAGGAGCTGGTCAGACACATTAAAGATGAGCCGGCTTCCCTTGATCCGGCAAAAGCCGTGGGATTACCCGAGATACAGGTCATTCGCGACCTTTTTGAAGGACTGGTTAATCAGAATGAGAAAGGTGAACTGACCCCAGGCGTGGCGACGCGCTGGCAGAGTAACGATAACCGTATCTGGACCTTCTCCTTACGTGATAACGCGAAATGGTCTGACGGTTCTCCAGTTACCGCTGAGGATTTTGTCTATAGCTGGCAGCGTCTGGTTGATCCGAAAACCACGTCTCCGTTTGCCTGGTTTGCGGCGCTGGCGGGTATCCATAACGCACAGGCGATAATTGATGGTAAAGCCGCGCCAGATACGCTGGGCGTGACGGCCGTAGATGCAAAAACCTTACGTGTGCAGCTGGATAAACCGCTGCCGTGGTTTAGTAATCTGACGGCAAACTTTGCCTTCTATCCGGTGCAAAAGGCCAATGTGGAGAGCGGCAAAGAGTGGACGCGTCCGGGGGCTCTGGTCGGAAATGGCGCCTACGTTCTGAAAGATCGCGTGGTGAATGAAAAACTGGTTGTGGTGCCAAATACACACTACTGGGATAACGCCAAAACCGTCCTGCAAAAAGTGACGTTCATACCGATTAACCAGGAATCCTCGGCCACTAAACGCTATCTGGCGGATGATATTGATATCACCGAATCGTTCCCGAAAAACATGTATCAGAAGCTGCTCAAGGACATTCCGGGACAGGTGTATACACCGCCTCAGCTGGGCACCTATTACTATGCGTTTAATACGCAAAAAGGACCCACGGCCGATGCCCGTGTACGTCTCGCCCTGAGCATGACCATCGATCGCCGCATCATGGCGGACAAAGTGTTAGGAACCGGTGAGAAGCCCGCCTGGCATTTCACGCCAGACGTGACGGCAGGGTTTACGCCAGAAACCTCGCCGTTTGAGCAGATGTCACAGCAGGAACTTAATGCCCAGGCGAAAACGCTGCTTCAGGCCGCGGGCTATGGCCCTCAGCGCCCGCTGAAGCTGAACCTGTTGTACAACACGTCAGAAAACCATCAGAAAATCGCGATTGCGGTGGCCTCGATGTGGAAAAAAAACCTCGGCGTTGACGTCAAACTGCAAAACCAGGAGTGGAAAACCTACATTGACAGCCGTAATACCGGTAATTTCGATGTGATCCGCGCGTCATGGGTCGGGGATTACAATGAGCCATCGACCTTCCTGTCGTTATTGACCTCAACCCACAGCGGCAATATCTCGCGTTTCAACGATCCGGCGTACGATAAAATTATCCATCAGGCAACGCTCGAAAATACGGCGAAAGCGCGTAACGCAGACTACAACATGGCGGAGAAAATCCTCACGGAAAAAGCGCCAATCGCACCTATTTACCAGTACACCAACGGCCGCCTGATCAAACCATGGGTGAAAGGTTACCCCATTAATAACCCGGAAGACGTGGCTTATAGCCGGACGATGTATATTGAGAAACACTGACGAGCCGGTAACCGCCGGGCTTCGTTGTGAACGTTAAATTAAGAGCTGGCGCATTTGCGCCAGTTTTTCTTTATTGAACGAGGGATGTTTGTTCCGTGAGTCAAAGGGGAGGTAAATGATGACGGATGAAAAGAAAGAGAAAGCGTCTTTCCCGGCAGGGTTAGGGATTATGGATAAAATCTGGGAATGGCAATGGATTATCCGCTTCATCTATATTGTCCTTTTCGCCGATCTGGCGCTGCTGGTATACAGCGGGCAAGGAATGTTGACCTGGCCTGTTCAGACACTTAACTGGACCGAACATCTGGGTTTTTTCTGCGTGGCGCTCGCTGCCTTAGGTTTGATTGCCACCACCCTGATGCCTTTTATAGCCAATATCGTCAGGCTATTACTCAATGAGCTCATCTACAGCAGTATCTTCCCGGATTTCTTGCGCGCGCAGAGTGATTATCAGAAGAGGTCGGGTGAAGTTCCTTCAGGCGAAGTACTTGATTTAGCGTTGAAGGAAAACAACCAGTTCCTGCTGAATTATTATGAAAAACATAATGCAAACTGGCGCACGAAATTTCATGAACGATTTAAAGTCGGGGATTTACTCTTTGGGATCCTCTTTTTCATGATGCTTGATGACCATCCGCAGTGGTTTAGCGACGCGCAGCATTCGCTGGTCATCGATCTGTTCAGCCACGGCGATGAAAGCGGAACCGTTCTGTTTTATACCGTACTTATTATCATCTTTAGTACGCTGATGAGTCTCTGGTTCGGTAAATGGGACTGGGGGAACATCTACTATCCGCCACTGTATCGTGAAAAAGAGGAAGCCCGCAGAAAAGCGCGTGAGCGGGAAGCGCAGTGGGAGCAGCAGGATCGCTAAATCGCCGGGCGACACATTATTCCCAGCAGATTGCTCCCGCCAGGCGCTGCTGCGGGAGCAGGGCAACGTTATTCTAACAATGCACTGAATTTCGCCAGCCATTGCGGATGCGCAGGCCAGGCGGGGGCAGTGACCAGATTACCGTCTACGTGCGCCTGATCGATACCAATATTGGCATAGTGCCCACCGCCGAGGCGGACTTCAGGCGCACAGGCGGGATAGGCGCTACAGGTTCGTCCTTTTAATATGCCGGCAGCAGCGAGCAGTTGCGGTCCGTGGCAAACCGCAGCAATCGGTTTGCGCGCGGCGTCGAAGGCCTGCACCAGTTTCAGCACGTCATCATTTAGCCGGAGATATTCAGGGGCTCGTCCGCCCGGGATTAGCAGCGCGTCATAATCCTGCTCTTTTACGGCGGAAAAATCGGCATTGAGGATAAAACGGTGGCCCGGCTTTTCACTGTAGGTCTGGGCGCCGTCGAAATCATGGATCGCCGTCATGATGTAGTCGCCACGGGATTTGTCCGGGCAGACGGCATCCACCTGATGGCCAATCATCTGTAAAGCCTGAAAGGGCACCATTGTTTCATAATCTTCGGCGTAATCGCCGACCAACATCAGGATTTTCTTGCTCATCATTTCTCACCTTTAGGTTTAACGATGTTTAAGATATAGCCTGGCACAGCTGAATTGCCGGAAATAAAAAAAGCCCGTCAGAGAACGGGCGAAATAAGCAAATGATTTAATGATTCGTTATCAACTTGTTGGAGGATAACGTTGCGTATTTTACGCACCTCTTACCGGTGCTGATACCTGACAAATTCGGTAGGTGAAACAAGGAATTAAACATGCGTCATAGCGCATCGAAGGTGGGGTAGATACTGTTCTCAAGGTATTCCACCAGAAACCAGATCTCACCGCTGAAAATAAACCAGAAGCCGAATATAATAACGAATAAAATAATTATGGTGAGTATTATTTCTGTTTTTCCCATTGCACATCTACCCACCTGTGGTCCATTTATTCGAGATGGGCATTGTAACGAGGCTTACGAAGATACACCAGTTTCATGCCGCCAGGACTTTATTGCGCCCATCACTTTTGGCGCGATAAAGCGCATCGTCCACACGTTTAAACAGCTCATCCATACTCTCGCCCGGATTATGTCGCGCCACGCCAATGCTGACGGTGAAGCGAGGTAAACCCGGGATCGTGATACGGGCGACCGCATCGCGCACAGTTTCGGCGATTTGCAGGGCGGTGTCGAGCGGGGTGCGCGGCAGCAGGATGACGAACTCCTCACCGCCCCAGCGGAAGACCAGGTCCTCTTTGCGGCTACAGGCTTCCAGCGTGCGCGAGAGTGAGATCAGCACCTCATCACCTTTCAGGTGGCCGAAGAGGTCGTTGATATTTTTGAAGTGATCGGTATCCACCAGCAGCAGGCTAAATTGCTGCTGCGCGGGAAGATGATAGGTGTTGGCCTGGTCGGTGATGATATAGAACTGACGCCGGTTGAGCAGGCCCGTCATGGAATCACGCAGTGCCGCGTGTTCCAGCTCCTGCTCCAGCCTTTTTTGCTCGGTGATATCGTGGATAATGCACAACATCAATTTGTCACCGTAAATTTCAATCGGCCCGGCATAGGTCTGAACATGGCGGGTGGAGCCATCGGCCAGACGGTGGATAAAGTTGAGGGGCTTATGGCCGCCCGGCAACGCGGCAATCTCCGTCATCACGGGGATCACATCCCGCCCCAGAGTATTGATTTCCCAGGTATGTTTTCTGCACATTTCATCATGCGCATAACCGTAAAAAGTCAGCGCCGCCAGATTGGCATCCACAATCTGGCCATCCCGGGACGGATCGATAAGCAGCATTGGCGCGCTGTTGGTCAGGAAAAAGCGCGCGTAAAATCCCTGTTTTTTGCGCTGGTAGGTCGCGGAGCGGCTGGCCTTAAGCCCGGAGAGAACCTGCTGCGTCAGCCCTTCAAAAACAATAACATTCCCCTGGGGCACGAAATGGGCAAGCGAGAGACGGCAGCTCAGCGCGGTTTCATGTCCATCGCGGGAGATGGTCCAGATTTCGACGATCTCCTGCTCACTCTTCAGTTCAGGCACATACATCGACAGCACGTGATGCGCATTGGCGGAATAGGTACCTTTGCGTAGGTCATCCAGGGTTTTATCGCCCATGATCTGAGCGGCGGCCACATTTGCAAAAATGATCTGTTCTGAAGCAGGTGAAATGAGCCACACGGGGGTTTTAATTAAATTCAGCGCATCAAAACAATTTTGCGACATAGCGTATTCCTGTACATCGGCACAATGTGCCTGAGGATCATGACAGAATTAACGGGAGTGGACTCCTTTGAAACATACTCTACTTAACCCGGTCAGGCATGATTTTTTTGTGAAATATATGCGGGTTCCGCGTGAATTTTACCAATGGGTATAATTTGTTTGTCTGAGTTTTTTTGCAGCAGCAGCCAGGGAACCTGTTCGGCAGGTAATGGACGGGAGAAAAGAAACCCCTGCAGGTAATCACAGCCGAGGTCCGTCAGCACCACCTGTTGTTCTTGCGTCTCGATCCCTTCCGCAACCACATTCATTTCCATGGTCCTGGCGATATTAATAATGGTTTCCACCAGCTTGCGGCTTTTTTCATTTACCAGCATCGAGTGCACAAAGCTCTTGTCGATTTTTAGCTCTTTAGCGGGCAGAACGCTCAACATCAACAGGTTGGAATAGCCGGTGCCAAAATCATCAATCGAGACGGTAATCCCGGCTTGATTGAACGCATTGAGTAATTCAATACTGCGGTCGAGATTTTTCAGTGCGGTACTTTCTGTCACCTCAAGGATAAGCCGGGAGGGCGACAGATTATATTTATGCAACATCGACGAAATGATGTGGAAGATATCCGGCTGTTCGAACTGGACGGGGGAGAGGTTAAAGGACAATGTCCACTGGCTGAAACCTTGTTCTGTCCAGAAATGAAGCTGACGGCATGCCGCTTCAATCGCCCAGTTCCCCACCGGGATGATCAGCCCCGTTTGTTCCAGCGACGGTAAAAACAGATTAGGCAGCAACACCCCTTGCTCAGGGTGCCGCCAGCGCAGAAGGGCTTCAAAACCGTGAATAGTGGTGTCTTTTGCATGCCAGGTCGGCTGATACCACAGTTCAAACTGATCGCGTTCCAGCGCCTGAGTTAACTCCTGCAGGAAGCCGGGGTTGGCCGGAATGGCCGTTGACATCTCGTTCCGGTAGACGGCCCAGCCGTTTCGTCCATCCTCTTTGACGCGATTCAGGGCCGCATCGGCTTTTAGCTTCAGCTCATGCAGCGTCTCGCCATCCTGCGGGTAGAGGCTGACCCCCGCGCTGATTGTTGTGCTCAGCGTGTGCCCACAAAGTGAAAACGGGCGGCGCATATCCTCCAGCAATGTCGTGAGCAGCGCGTTGAGTTTATCGTCGTCACACTCGGGAACCAGCAGGATAAAGGCGTCGCCGCCAAGCCTGGCGAGGGTCATCTCGCGGGTAAGGCGGGCGGTAATGCGCTGCGCGAGAGAGATTAACAACTCATCCCCGGTGTTGTGGCCCCAGGTATCGTTGATGCGTTTGAAATGATCGACGTTGAGGAAAATCACGGCGAATGGCTTCTTGCTGAGCAATGCGCTGCGCAGGCAATCCTGCATCCGAATGTCCATCTGGTGGCGATTAGCGAGACCGGTGAGCGCATCAAACCGCGCCTGCAGTTCAAGCTGACGATTAAGCTGGCGTAGGTTATCGGTCAGTCGGTTCGTCCGCCGGTGCGAGTCGATGAGCGAAATCATTAACATACCGCCGAGCAGGCACAGTGTGGTGACAGAAACCCAGACCGATAACCCCAACTCGCTGATACCGCCGGGCAGGGTATGCGTCATTTCCTGAAAATGGGCGGCACGCATGCCGGTGTAGTGCATCGCGCAGATGGCGACACCCAGCACGCAGGCCGCGAGAATACGATTGATAAACACCCCTTTGCGCATATCCCGCAGGCGAAATGCCAGCCACAGCGCAGCGCCGGAGGCCATAACGGCAATCAACACGGACACGGCAACAATGCGTCGATCCCAGAGAATATGGCTGTCCAGCATCAGTGCGGCCATACCGATAAAGTGCATACAGACCACGCCAGCACTCAGGAGCACCGTGGCAACGATCAATCGAAAAGGGGAAAGGGTTTTACCCGTTACGGCAATATTGATGGCGACCGTGGATGCAACCACCGCCACGCCCAGTGAGGCGAGGGTTAACCAGAGGTTATAGCTCATTATCATCGGCATTTGCATCGACAGCATGCCGATGAAGTGCATTGACCAGATCCCGATCCCAAGCGTGACGCCTCCGGCGATACGCCAGAACATCGCCGTTTTACGGCTGGAAAGCGGGATTTTTCCGGCGCTGTCCAGGGCCACAAATGAGGCGATAAAGGCCACCAGATACGAGAGGGCTATTAACACAGGGTCCCACGATATATTGAGCATTATGCAATCCCACGCCAAAGAGGGTTACCGATTTCGCCTGCCGGGCACGTCTTTAACTGGCAACGTACATGCGCATTCAAATAATATGAGTTAGGTATCGTGCAAAACGACCGGTCATATTAAAACGTTAAGGCTGGCGGTGAATATAAAATATATTCTTTCCGGCACCTATTAAGCATTGCTAAACAAAGGCGAATAATTGCAGCAAAGCTCCTTAAATATGAGCGCGGCCATATTGTCTCATCGCAGGCGATGGTATCGCTTAAAGTGGCAGGAAACCAGTATCACAGGATGCTGCATATAACATTTTCACTAATACCCTGTTTTTATCTGACTTAAGTTAAATCTCAGGTGGCTAACGGCGAAAGGTGAAACCAGCGTTGTTCATCAGGACAAACAACAACACGAATGCTATAAATCTTAATGCCGACCTAAATATAAAATCGTGGATATAATCATGCTAAGAAATATTAGTGTCAGAACCTTCATTGCCGGGTTCCTTTTATGTCTTTTCCTGGTTGATGCAGGTGTCGTTGTTCTATTTTCCAGCAAATCCTCTCTCTTTATTTCACTCAATATCATTAATTTCGTTGCGCTATTTTTGCTCTGGGGCTACATGACAAAGTATCTTGTGACGCCGATCAATACGGTGAAAAAAAGTATTGAAGAAGTGACTGCAGGCAATCTTGGCGTGACTATCCCTGAATTTGGCAATAACTGTGCAGGGCGTTTAATCCCCGGGATTAACAGCCTCTCCAGCAACATCGCGACCCTGGTACGCGAGATCAGGGCCTCGTCGCAAACCGCCATGACCTTGTCCGATGAACTCTCCGCGCGTAGCGCGCAGCTTTCGGTGAAAACAGAGCAGCAGTCTGCATCGCTGGTGCAAACGGCTGCCAGCATGGAGCAGATGGCAGCAAGTACCCGAAATAATGCCGATAACACCCGACTGGCCAGCGAGCAGGCAAACAGGGCGACATTGCAGGCGCGTAAAGGTGGCGAGTTGATGGGGCAGGTGGCCACCAATATGCAATCCATTACCGAATGTGCACAGCAAATGACGGAGATTATCTCAATGATCGACGGCATTGCCTTCCAGACGAATATCCTGGCGCTAAACGCGGCCGTTGAGGCGGCCAGAGCCGGTGACCACGGAAAAGGGTTTTCGGTGGTGGCAGAAGAGGTGCGAAACCTGGCCCACCGCAGCGCGGATGCCGCCAAAAACATCAAAACGCTGATTGAAGTGACCAGCAATAACGTTACTCAGGGCGTGACCGTTGTGTCCGAAGCTGAAAAGAATATGCAAGAAATTGTGACCGGCTCCGGCAATGTCAGCCAGTTGATGGATGACATTTTCACCTCGACGTCAGAGCAGGAGAAAGGCATTTCCCAGATTACGCTGGCCTTGTCTGAGCTGGAACGGGTCACGCAAAGTAACGTTACGATGGCAGAAGAACTCAACGGATCCTCTGATGTACTGCGTAATCAGGTGAGTGAACTGCAGGCGCGGACGCGTAACTTCCGGCTCGAAAAGGGATATCAGGCTGAATCCACGCCTTCTCATGCTGGCCCGCTGTCATTCCACTCGCGTCCCGGTCACTCCCTCTGATGCACGAAAAGAGCCCGGTTAACCGGGCTCTTTTATCCCGGCTTCTCGCCGCTGAATGACCCTCCCGTGCGGTCTGAAAAGGCGCCTGGCGGAATACGGTTATTTCCTGAGCGAATTCAGCGCGATGCGAAACATAGTTGTTGCTTAACCCCTGATGAAAGCTAGACTGACAACGAAAGAGCTGAAAAGGGGGAGGCACGGTGGAGAGTATAAAAGGATCAGAACTAAACGTTCCTGATGCAGTTTTTGCCTGGGTGCTGGATGGTCGTGGCGGTGCCCGACCGCTGGAAGACAACGATGTCATTGATAATGAGCATCCCTGCTGGCTACACCTTAACTATACCCATCCGGACAGTGCCGACTGGCTGGCCACGACGCCGCTCCTGCCGAACAACGTGCGTGATGCGCTGGCGGGTGAAAGCCTGCGGCCACGTGTGAGCAGAATGGGGGACGGCACGCTCATCACTTTGCGTTGCATTAACGGCAGCACCGATGAACGTCCTGACCAGCTGGTCGCGATGCGTGTTTATATGGACGATGGTCTGATTGTCTCCACCCGTCAGCGTAAAGTTCTGGCGCTGGATGATATCGTGAACGATCTGAAAGAGGGCACCGGGCCGACCGATTGCGGAAGCTGGCTGGTGGACGTCTGCGACGCGCTGACTGACCATGCGAGTGAGTTTATCGAAGAGCTGCACGATAAAATCATCGACCTCGAAGATAACCTGCTCGATCAGCAGATCCCGCCGCGCGGTTTTCTGGCGCTCCTGCGTAAGCAGTTAATTGTCATGCGCCGCTATATGACGCCGCAGCGGGACGTATACGCGCGTCTGTCCAGCGAAAGGCTCAACTGGATGAATGACGATCAGCGACGCCGAATGCAGGATATTGCCGACAGGCTGGGGCGCGGACTTGATGAAATCGATTCCTGTATTGCCCGCACGGGCGTCATGGCGGATGAAATCGCGCAGGTGATGCAGGAGTCGCTGGCAAGAAGAACCTATACGATGTCGCTGATGGCAATGGTCTTTCTGCCGAGCACATTCCTGACGGGATTGTTTGGCGTAAACCTGGGCGGAATTCCCGGCGGCGCGGCCCATTATGGCTTTACCGCATTTTGCGTCATGTTAGTTGTTTTGATCGGTGGTGTTGCATGGTGGTTGCATCGTAGTAAATGGCTGTAAATTTACGCTTTTTTCAGCTTTTACGGAGATCAAAACGCTCTTTTATTTGAGCGAAGTCAATAAACAATGACCCCGTAAGGTGCAATATTACTCCCGCAGGTGAATGCAACGTCAAGCGATGGGCGTTGCGCTCCATATTGTCTTACTTCCTTTTTTGAATTACTGCATAGCACAATTGATTCGTACGACGCCGACTTAACTAGTCGGCTTTTTTTTGCCTCCTGTTCCCCAGCGTCTACCCTAAAAGGGACGTCAGTAAAACCTGGAGGGAATGATGAGCATCTTACTCGCTCTGCAACTGCAGTATTCACGTCAGTCCGATCCGATCCCCACCGATCCGACGCCGATGCCCGATCCTGTTCCGCGTCCGCAACCCATGCCTGACCCGCCGCCCGATGAAGAACCGATTAAATTGTCGCATCGAACCCCGAGATCTGCGAGGATACGCGCCATCTGACCGCAAAGATGACCACGAGAGACTATTGTGACCGCTTTTTCAACCCTGAATGTACTGCCCGCCGCCCAACTCGATAACCTCAACGAGTTGGGATACCTCACCATGACGCCTGTTCAGGCGGCCGCATTGCCCGCCATTCTTGAGGGGCGTGATGTACGCGTTCAGGCTAAAACAGGGAGCGGAAAAACGGCGGCTTTCGGTCTGGGTCTGCTACAGCATATTGATGCTGCGCTGTTTCAGACGCAGTCTCTGGTGCTGTGCCCAACCCGCGAACTGGCGGACCAGGTCGCGGGCGAGCTGCGTCGTCTGGCGCGATTCCTGCCTAACACCAAGATTTTAACCCTCTGTGGCGGACAACCGTTTGGCGCGCAGCGTGATTCGCTTCAGCATCCACCTCACATCATTGTGGCGACGCCTGGCCGACTGCTCGACCACCTGCAAAAAGGTACGGTCTCGCTGGATGCATTACACACGCTGGTCATGGATGAGGCAGACCGGATGCTGGATATGGGCTTCAGCGATGCTATCGATGAAGTGATCCGTTTCGCGCCTGCAGACCGTCAGACGCTGTTATTTTCGGCGACCTGGCCTGAAGCGATCGCCGCAATCAGTGGCCGCGTGCAGAAAAATCCGCTCACCATCGAAATTGACAGTGTTGATGCGCTGCCTGCTATCGAGCAGCAGTTTTATGAAACGTCCCAGCATGGAAAAATCGCGCTCCTGCAGAAGGTGCTCAGTCAGCATCAGCCCGCTTCCTGCGTGGTGTTCTGTAACACCAAAAAAGATTGTCAGGCGGTCTGTGACGCCCTGAACGCCGCAGGTCAGAGCGCGTTATCGTTGCATGGCGATCTGGAACAGCGCGATCGCGATCAGACGCTGGTCCGTTTCGCCAACGGCAGCGCCCGCGTGCTGGTTGCCACCGACGTGGCGGCGCGCGGTCTGGATATTAAATCGCTTGAGCTGGTCGTGAACTACGAGCTGGCATGGGATCCTGAAGTACACGTTCACCGTATCGGCCGTACTGCGCGTGCCGGAAACAGCGGTCTGGCCATCAGTTTCTGCGCACCGGAAGAGGCGCAGCGCGCCAATATTCTGTCTGAAATGCTGCAGATTAAGCTTAACTGGGTGAATGCACCGGGCAACGTCAGTCTCGTTCCGCTGGAAGCAGAAATGGCAACGCTGTGTATTGATGGCGGTAAAAAAGCCAAGATGCGTCCGGGTGATGTGCTCGGTGCGCTGACCGGAGACGTGGGGCTGGATGGGGCGGATATCGGCAAGATTGCGGTACATCCTGCACATGTTTATGTTGCTGTTCGCCAGTCGGTTGCCCATAAGGCCTGGAAACAGCTGCAGAACGGGAAAATCAAGGGTAAAACCTGTCGCGTTCGTCTGCTGAAATAAGGTTTAAACGCGTCTCAGACGGTGGTCTGAGACGCGTTTGCATTATTCCACTATTTCACTTCCACGACATTCAGGCGCAGTTCTTCAAACTGATTGTCATCTTCTTCTGGCTGCCAGCCAGCAGGTTTCACGGGGATCTCTTCCCGGTCAAACGCCAGATCGCCGCCATTCACCACTTCCGACTCATGGTTAATACCTTTGAAATCGAAAAGCTCAACGTCCGCGAGGTGAGAAGGCACCACGTTCTGCATCGCGCTGAACATGGTTTCGATACGGCCCGGGTAGCGTTTGTCCCAGTCACGCAGCATGTCACCAATCACCTGACGCTGCAGGTTCGGCTGAGAGCCGCACAGGTTACATGGAATGATCGGGAACCCTTTGGCCTGAGAGAACCGCTCGATATCTTTCTCGCGGCAGTAGGCAAGCGGGCGGATCACAATGTGTTTGCCGTCATCGCTCATCAGTTTTGGCGGCATGCCTTTCATCTTACCGCCGTAGAACATATTCAGGAACAGCGTCTGCAGGATATCGTCGCGGTGATGGCCGAGTGCGATTTTGGTTGCACCCAGTTCTGTCGCGGTACGGTACAGGATGCCGCGGCGAAGACGAGAGCAGAGCGAGCAGGTGGTTTTGCCTTCCGGGATCTTCTCTTTCACAATCCCGTAGGTATTTTCTTCTACGATTTTATACTCAACGCCCAGTTTTTCGAGGTATTCCGGCAGAATGTGTTCCGGGAAACCAGGCTGCTTTTGATCGAGGTTAACCGCCACCAGGGAAAACTTCACCGGCGCGCTTTGCTGAAGATTACGCAGGATCTCCAGCATGGTGTAACTGTCTTTACCACCTGACAGGCAGACCATAATGCGGTCGCCTTCTTCAATCATATTGAAGTCTGCAATGGCTTCACCAACGTTACGGCGCAGACGCTTTTGCAGTTTGTTCAGGTTGTATTGCTCTTTCTTATTAATATCTTGATTTTGTTGCATTTAATCTGTACTCAAATTTCAAATGGGGCACCAGTGGGGCAAACGGTTTAGAGGGGCAGCTTCTTTCCGCATTGCCCTCTCTTTGCTGTTCATCTCTTCACTCTATGAAGCTTAGATTTCAAACACCCTCTGCGCATTTTAGTGCCCCATCTGACTGGCAATAAAAGACGGGTCAGCGCCTGCGGTTAACCACCAGCATGCGAAAGTGTGCCGTGTATGGTACGGATTGTTGCGCCGAATGCCAGCACGTTTTACAGGATTTTGAATTGTGGACGGCAGCAACCTTGCTTTGTGATATCGCGTATAATGCGGCTTCGACATACTCTGAACATTCCAGTGGCTTGTGCTATGACCCTCAATCGCTTTTGTTATTTGCTTCTGTTGATCGCCGCAATCGGAAGTCTATTCACCTCGCATCCGTTTATCCTGTGGCTCCTGCTTATCAACGTACTGACGTTAGCGATGTATGGCGCCGACAAAATGGCGGCGCGAAGGGCCATGCGCAGAGTGCCGGAAGCCACACTGCTGGTATTTGGCCTTATCGGCGGATGGCCCGGGGCGATTATAGGTCAGCAACTGTTTCGCCATAAAACGCAAAAGCAGCCCTTCAAAACCTACTTCATTGTCACTGTCATTGTCAGTATTTCAGCGATGGTGGCGGTGTACCAACTCTTTCCTGTTTTAACGTACTGAGCGTGTACAAACGGAATGCAATAACGCGCTGACCACGGTAGATAACTCAAAACGACTGCCAATAGTAGTAGGAATATTCTTAAGGTGTTGCTGTTTTTTGCACGATCTGAATAATGTGTGCAACGACACGGATGACAACATCTCATGAAAATTCAAACTATTACACTGGCAATGCTGGTGGTCATTTCTGCGCCTTCGAGGTCAGCTTTTCAGGAGCGGGAATATAATACCTGGTATATAAAAAATGCTGTTCTTTACGATATAACCCAGACTTCAGACGGTTTCCCGGTCATGTTGAGCATCTCTCAGCCTGAGCGGAAATCAGCAAATTTGCTGGTCTCCTATATCAACGAAGGGCGCTGTGACGGGACCCGGCAAGAACTTAACGTGAATGGCAAAGTGCTTCCGGCCACGTATTATTGTGTTCAGGTCGGGCAGAACCGGATAGAGCATTTTTCGGTGAAAGATGCACAGAGCGTTAACGGCATGGTTAACCATCTGAAATCGGATTTTACCTTACTTCTTCAAAACGACATCAAGGTCTGGGCCGCGAACATTAATGCGCCCAAATACGGCCTCGCGCCGCGATTCTGACACGTACACCTCGACCTCATCACCTGTTAGCTAAGGGGTTACGCCCTGTATCATAGAATAAATAGCATCCGTGACAACGCCACGTTTTACCACAATCCTGCTACGCTTTTTGTGTTGTACAAGGGAGCACAAACATGAAGAACAAAGATGAACAAACGGGATTAGTGGGACTGGCAATTGGTGCCGCCGTGATCGGTCTTGTTTCAGCACAGCAACCCATCCATCGCGACAGTATTGTGAGTGAACTGGTCAGACTCGGCAGACAGAAAGGCGATGGCGTTGAAGATGAGGTTTTCGTTAAGGCTGCCGAGCTCGTGAGAAAGGGGGTGTAACCGATGGCTGATATTCGTCATGCACAGTGCCATTGTGGCGCGGTGGCGTTTACCGTTGAACTTTCAGACGGATTAAATACCGCCCGGCGCTGCAGCTGCTCTTTTTGCCGGATGCGGGGCGCCGTGGTGGTCTCGGCACCGCTGTCAGGCATTACCGTAACAAAAGGGGCGGATAAGCTCACGGAATATCGTTTTAACACAGGAACAGCCCGCCATTTCTTCTGCTCGGTCTGCGGGATTTATACCTTCCATCAGCGGCGTTCAAATCCCAACGAATACGGCGTGAATGTGGCCTGTTTTGAGAATGTGACCCCCTTTGATTTTGCCGAAGTGGCGGTGATGGACGGCGTTAATCATCCCGCGGATGGCGACAGCGGGGTTTTCGGCTACCTCTCTTTTCGTCAAAAAGAAGCATAACTGCCGCCTGGCCAGATTTTAACAATGCGGCCTATAGTGGGGAGTGGGTATCCGAAACAGGAGAGAAATATGCTGTATGTTGAGAAAGACGATCCGCGTGAGGCGCCTGAGTCAGGTGATAAAAAGCCTCAGCCGGTCAAAAAATAGTCCGTTGATACGTTTCCCGCCACCGGCCCTGCTGGTGGCGTATTGTTTGGGGGAAACCTTAACTGCCATCCAGATGGTTCAACAGCGCGCCGAGATGCCCAACGACACCACCAAAATCAAAAATTAACGCCATCCATATAATCGCCAGAAGGGTAAGTACGGCAACTGATACACGACCAAACAACGCAGTTATCCTTAATGAAGCAAAGTCTATAAGGCTAGTCTACATGGGTTTCTTTAAACTTACCCTTAACGACACCGTCATAAAATTTCCTTTTGAGATGATTCACACATTCACTGAGCCGAGAGGCGCGAAGAGAGGGAAATATGATGGGAGAGAAGAGGAGGGCTGGCTTCAGGCGTCGCAACGAAAATAACGAGCCCGCATCACGATGCGGGCTCTTGGGATCAGAACTGGTAAACCAGACCTAATGCAACGACATCATCCGTGCTAATGCCGTTATTTTTGTAGAAACTGTCATCTTCATCCAACAGGTTGATTTTATAATCAACGTAGGTGGACATGTTTTTGTTGAAGTAGTAGGTTGCGCCTACGTCAGCATATTTAACCAGATCCTGATCGCCCTGACCGTTGGCCAGGTCTTTACCTTTAGACTGCAGATAAGAAATTGCCGGGCGCAGGCCGAAGTCGAACTGATATTGCGCGGTCACTTCAACGTTTTGCGTTTTATTGGCCACGGCATCCGTATTATCGCCATAAGGGGTCATATTGCGGGTTTCAGAATACATTGCCGCCAGATAAATATTGTTGGCGTCATATTTCAGGCCTGCAGTCCAGGCATCCGCTTTATCGCCACCGGCAGTGGTATTCATCACCTGTTCGTTGGTACGGTCAGAAGAGGTATAGGCAGCACCCGCGCTGATACCCATGCCAAAGTCATAGGTGGTGGAGATACCGAAGCCGTCACCGTTCTCATGGCGCGTGTCGCGACCATTGTTGGTGCCTTCCTGGTTGTTGCTGGCATCTTCGTTCTTACCCTGATACTGCAGGGCAAAGTTCAGACCCTGTACCAGACCATAGAAGTCAGTGTTACGGTAGGTGGCGACCCCGTTGGCACGGCCAGTCATAAAGTTGTCTGCATTGGTGTAAGAGTCACCACCGAATTCTGGCAACATATCGGTCCAGCCTTCCACGTCGTACAGAACGCCGTAGTTACGACCGTAATCGAAGGAGCCATAGTCACCGACTTTAATACCGGCGAAGGCCAGACGCGTCCATGACTGGTTATCAGACCCTTCAGTGTTATTGGCCTGGATGTTGTATTCCCACTGGGCGTAACCGGTCATCATGTTGTTGATCTGGGTTTCACCCTTGAAGCCCAGACGCATGTAAGTTTGATCGCCATCTTTAGAGGCATCGTCGGAGAAGTAATGCAGACCATCTACTTTTCCGTACAGATCTAATTTGTTGCCGTCTTTATTATAAATTTCTGCAGCATGAGCAGCGCCAGCCATTAACAGCGCTGGAATCATCAGGGCCAGTACTTTTCTTTGCATTTTGGAATTCCTTTGCAGTTGTTTTTATTTAATTACGTATTGAACTTTCCGCACGAGAAAGCTGTCTCATGCTAAATCACACCTGACCAAGAATAATAAAATATAATTGTTACGAGTTAAGTTAATTCTTAACCGGATTATGCGACGGTAATAGTCATTGGTTTTATGAATGATTTAAAGCTAATCATATTAAATAAAAATTATTAATTGCCTATTAAATCGGATAATCTCAGCGGCGTTATATGCCTTTAAGATTTTTCATCCATAATTTATGTGAATGTCATTTAGTGAATTAACGTGATATTCATTAATTATCTGGACTCGCCCGGTGTGAATACATCGGGCTTTTTTTATGGCAAAAAAATGCCCGGACAAGCCGGGCAGCAGGAGCGTCAGTCGCGGGTGGGTTTTTCCGCTTTTCCGGCCATTTGCGCCAGGAAATCATACCGTTTTTGCAGATCGGCGGCGGCATCTTTCCACAACTGCTCGGCCACCTCTGGTTGTTGCGCGTTGAGGCGACGGAAGCGCTGTTCCTGCATTAACGTTTCGGCCAGCGCATCGGAAGGCGGGCGTGAATCCAGCGCCAGAGGCAATTTACCTTCATCGGCGCGGCGCGGGTCGAACCGGTAGAGCGGCCAGAAGCCGGTTGCGGTCAGCTGGCGCATCTGATCGTGGCTGAGTGCCAGGTCGTAGCCATGCTCTTCACACGGGCTGTAGGCAATGATCAGCGACGGACCCGGGTAGGCTTCCGCTTCCTGAATGGCTTTCACCGTCTGGTTCAGCTGCGCGCCCAGCGAGATTTGCGCGACATACACGTGGCCGTACATCATCATGCTGACGCCGAGATCTTTACGCGCCTTGCGCTTGCCGTGTTCACCAAACTTAGTTACTGCGCCAAGCGGGGTAGCTTTTGACGCCTGGCCACCGGTGTTGGAATAGCACTGCGTATCCAGAACCAGAATGTTGACGTTTTCGGTGAGGCTTAACACGTGATCCAGCCCGCCAAAGCCGATGTCATACGCCCAGCCGTCACCGCCGATCAGCCAGATTGATTTTTCCACCAGCGCGTCAGCGTCGGTCAACAGCTGCCCGGCACCTTCCACGTCCTGCAGAGCGTTGCGCAGTTCCGCAACCTGCTCACGACGACGTTCTGGCGTTGCATCAGCGTGCAACGCCTCATTCAGCTCCGCCGGGATGTGGACAGCAAACTGTTCCAGTAACCGCATCACGCGTGCGCGGTGCTGGTCAACGGTCAGACGGAAGCCCAGACCAAACTCGGCGTTATCCTCAAACAACGAGTTCGCCCATGCCGGACCGCGGCCATGGGCATCGGTGGTGTACGGCGTGGAAGGCAGATTACCGCCATAGATTGATGAACAGCCCGTGGCGTTAGCGATCAACATTCTGTCGCCGTACAGTTGCGTGAGCAGCTTGATATACGGTGTTTCACCGCAGCCAGAGCAGGCGCCTGAATACTCGAACAGCGGAGTAATGAGCTGCGAGGTACGAATATCAATACGCTCCAGCGTGCTGCGGTCGATCTCCGGCAGGTTCAGGAAGAAGTCATAATTTACCTTCTCTTCTTCGACATGCTCGAGGCGCGACATCATATTGATGGCTTTGATGTCCGGATCCTGACGATCTTTCGCCGGACAGACCTCAACGCACAGATTACATCCGGTGCAGTCTTCCGGAGCGACCTGCAGAACATACTTCTGTCCGCGCATATCACGGGATTTCACATCAAGTGAATGCAGGCTGGCCGGGGCGTCTTCCATCGCTTCCGGGGAGACCACTTTGGCACGAATGGCCGAGTGCGGGCAGGCTGCTACGCAGTGGTTGCACTGGGTACACAGCTCCTCTTTCCAGATGGGGATTTCTTCGGCGATGTTGCGTTTTTCCCAGCGCGTGGTGCCCATCGGCCAGGTGCCATCCGGCGGCAGCGCGGAGACGGGAAGGGCATCACCCAGCCCGGCCAGCATGGCTGCCGTCACGGTTTTCACGAAATCCGGTGCCGCGTCAGAAACCACCGGTGGACGGTTCGGGCTGGACGCATCAACCGCTTGCAGCGGTACTTCAAATAAAGACTCGCGTGCCAGCGCCAGCGCCTGCCAGTTACGCTCGACCAGCTCCTGACCTTTACTGCTGTAGCTTTTGGCAATCGCCCCCTGCAGTTCCATTAGCGCGCTGTCTCCCGGCAGGATCTGCGTCAGGTGGAAGAAGGCCATTTGCATCACGGTGTTAATTCGCGCGGCAAGGCCACACTCGCGGGCAATTTTTGCAGCGTTAATGACGTAGAAGCGGGCTTTTTTCTGGTTCAGCACCGCCTGCACTTCCTGCGGCAGTCGCGACCAGACTTCATCCACGCTGTATGGCGTATTGAGCAGGAAAATACCGCCCGGTTTCAGGCGCTCTGCCATCTGGTACTTATCGATGAACTGCAGCTGGTGACAGCCCACAAAATCAGCCTGCGAGATAAGGTACGCCGAGCGGATAGGGTGCTCGCTGACGCGCAGGTGGGAAACGGTCAGCCCGCCTGCTTTTTTGGAGTCGTAGACAAAATACCCCTGGGCATACCACGACGTGGAGTTCCCGATAATCTTAATGTTGTTCTTGGTCGCGGAGACGCTACCGTCGCTGCCCAGTCCATAAAACAGCGCCTCAAGTTTTGCGGTGGAAGGCAGCGTGTTTTCCGGCAGGGGCAGAGAGAGGTAGGTCACGTCATCATAAATACCGACGGTAAAGCGCGGTTTTGGTTTAGCCTCGCTCAGCTCATTAAACACCGCCAGCACACAGTCCGGGCCAAACTCTTTGGAGGACAACCCATAGCGACCCCCGATCACGCGCGGCAGTGTTTCGCGCTCACCGCAATTAAACGCTTCAGCCAGCGCGGACATGACGTCCAGATACAGAGGTTCTGCGTGGGCGCCAGGCTCTTTAGTGCGATCGAGCACCGCCACGGTGCGCGCGCTTTCCGGCAGGGCGGAGAGCAAATGTCGCGCGGAAAACGGTCGGTAGAGCCGCACTTTGAGCACGCCGATTTTTTCACCACGGGTCAGCAGTTCATCCACTACCTCTTCACAGGTGCCAATGGCTGACCCCATGAGCACAATGACCCGTTCCGCCTGCGGATGACCGTAGTATTCAAACGGTTTGTATTGACGTCCGGTGGCCGCGGCAAAATCATCCATCGCCTGCTCAACGTGATCATAAACGGCGTTGTACCACGGGTTCGTTGCTTCCCGGGACTGGAAATAGGTATCCGGGTTGGCCGATGTCCCGCGGATCACCGGGTGTTCCGGGTTCAGCGCACGGGCGCGATGCGCGTCGATATCCGCTTGCGGCAGAAGATTGAGGAGCGTGTCGTCTGCCAGCGGAACGATTTTATTGATTTCGTGAGAGGTACGAAAACCATCAAAGAAATGAATAAAGGGCACGCGACTCTTCAGCGTCGCCATATGCGAAATTAACGCGAAGTCCTGTGCTTCCTGAACGCTGCTGGCGCACAGCATGGCGCAACCGGTCTGGCGGACGGCCATCACGTCTGAGTGATCGCCAAAGATGGAGAGGGCGTGTGTCGCAACGGTTCGTGCGGCAACGTGAAGCACAAACGGGGTAAGTTGTCCTGCCAGTTTATAGAGCGTCGGGATCATCAACAATAATCCCTGCGACGACGTGAATGACGTCGACAAAGCACCGGTCTGCAGCGCCCCGTGGACGGTGGCGATAGCGCCAGCCTCAGACTGCATTTCCACAACTCTTGGGACGTCGCCCCAGACGTTTTTCAGTCCGTTGCCCGCCCAGGCATCGGCCTGTTCGGCCATCGTAGAACTTGGCGTAATTGGGTAGATGGCGATAACTTCACTGGTGCGAAACGCGACGGACGCGACTGCACCATTACCGTCAATAGTTTGCATAGGACAACACCCTTACATTGCGCAAAAAAAGGAGCCCGAAAAAAACACAACGGGCTTTGAATATTATTCCCTTAGTTTAGCAAAGGTCGGATTTTACGATTTTCGCTTTTGTGTCCTCGGTATTCTCGACATCAATGAGTAGATCAATCTTTTGGCGAAAAAATTGCGAGAAATTGTTTCAGGAGCGCATAAATACGCACTTTCGCTCTCGACGACACGGCATGTGATGCCTATTATGCATAGGTTTCGCATTATTAATGGGGGAGAGAGAGCATGCGTTCAGCATTTTGGGTCGGGTGTGCCGCGTTATTATTATCGGCATGCAGCAGTGAACCTGTTCAGCAGGCAACGGCGGCACACGTAACGCCGGGAATGAAAGCGGCGATGTCCAGCTCCGGACAAGCCAACTGCGCGATGATTGGCGGCTCGCTGTCTGTTGCCCGCCAGCTTGACGGCTCAGCTATCGGGATGTGCGCATTGCCAAACGGCAAACGCTGCAGTGAACAGTCGCTTGCCGTAGGATCCTGCGGAAACTACTGATTACTCCGCACGCTTAAACATTAGCGTTTTATCGGCTGTCGCCAGCGTTAACTGGTCTTCAGTCAGGTCGACCTGCGCCCCTTTGCGCAGCATGTCGCCAATGGCCTGATCCAGTTCGTTCAACTGTGGTTCGGTACAGAGCTTGCGCGTCATGGCGAGCGTTTTGACCTTGAGCTCACCTTCGGACAATTTCCCCTGTCCGTTAAACGTGTTACACATCACGCCGGAAACGCTAATGTTATTAACCAGACTGATATCAGACAGGGCTTTGAAGCTGATCTCTGGTTGCGTTGTCGTGGCCTTAACGGCTTTCCCGTCCACATTCTCCAGCACAAAACGGTGGCTCTTAAGTTGGTCCGGCTGAACGGAGGCTTTACCAGGATTAACGCACCCGGTGAGGACAAGACTGATAAAACTTAACGCAATGAGCTTTTTCATTTTTCTTCTCAGACGATAGATACTGTGAATCTTTTTTTCAGTGTAACGATACTCTGCCGTGCGTTAATGGGGTTTATCTGAAAGTGCGGGCGGGTACCGGGCAACGTTGTCGTTGCCCGCAATACGATCAGTGCGATTTAAACCCTGCGGCCGTCATTAACATGCGAAAGAGCATACTGACCGCCGCCAGTGCCAGTACGCTGCCGCCCCAGATAATGGCCAGCCACATGACTCTTTTCCAGAAAGGTTGTTGCATCAGTGATAACCCTCTCCATGCTGTACTTTTCCGCGAAACACGTAGTAACTCCAGAAGGTGTAGACCAGAATCACGGGAATGATCAACAACGCGCCCACCAGCATAAAGCCCTGACTTTGTGTCGGAGCCGCCGCCTGCCAGAGCGTGATTGACGGGGGAATAATGTGCGGCCAGATGCTGATCCCAAGTCCGCTAAAGCCGAGAAAAATCAGCCCTAACGTCAGGATAAACGGCAGATGATGGCTCTCTGGGTTATTCAGGCAACGCCACTGACACAGGCTCAGGATCACCACCAGCGCCGGCACGGGCAGCAGGAAGAAAAGATTCGGCAGGGTAAACCAGCGCGCGGCGATGGCCGGCTGCGCCAGTGGCGTCCAGAGGCTGATTGCTGCAATGAATACCAGAAGCAGGATCAGTAGCGTTCTGGATACCCGTCGCATTCGCTGTTGCAGCGCGTTTTCGCTTTTCATCACCAGCCATGTCGAGCCTAACAGCGCGTAGGCCACCACCAGACCTGCGCCGCAGAACAGGTTAAAAACGGTCAGCCAGTCGAACGGTCCGCCACTGTAGGCACGCCCGGTGACGCTAAAGCCGTTGATCACTGCGCCCACCGTCATGCCCTGGGTAAAGGTCGCCAGGATCGAACCGCCGATAAACGCTTTGTCCCAGAAAGGGCGGTGTGCCGGCGTGGCTTTAAAACGAAACTCAAATGCCACACCCCGGAAAATAAGTCCGATCAGCATTAACGTCAGCGGAATAGTGAGGGCATCAATAATGACCGCATAGGCCAGCGGAAACGCGCCAAACAGCGCTGCACCGCCGAGCACCAGCCAGGTTTCATTGCCGTCCCAGACCGGCGCAACGCTGTTCACCATCACATCGCGATCGTCGGCATCAGGCGTAGCCGGGAACAGGATACCTATCCCCAGATCAAAACCATCCATCACGATATACATCAGCGTGGCAAAGACGATGATAACAAACCAGATAATGGAAAGATCGATACCCATTATGGTTGCTCCTTATGTTCAGTAGTAACGGCAGAAAGCGGGCGTGCGGGACGTCCATCGGACTCGGTGGCAAACGATTCATGAGGCTGAGGTCCTTTTTTAATCAGGCGGACCATATAGCTGTAACCCACGCCAAATACGGAGGTGTAGACGACGAAGAAGGCCAGCAGACTCGCGCTCATATGCAAGTCACCATGCGCAGAAACCGCATCCTTCGTTCGCTGAAGCCCGTAGACGACCCAAGGCTGGCGGCCCACTTCGGTAGTGACCCATCCGGCCAGGATGGCAATCAGCCCGGTGGGTCCCATCAGGAGGGCAAACCACAGGAAGGGACGCGAAGCGTACACGCGCTTTTTATAACGTAACCAGAGTGCCGTCACCCCAAGCAGCAGCATCAGCATGCCTAAGCCCGCCATAATGCGGAATGACCAGAAGACGATGGTGGAATTTGGCCGGTCTTCTTTTGGAAATTCTTTCAGTGCCGGAACCTGTTTGTCGAGGCTGTGCGTCAGAATAAGGCTGCCAAGCGCCGGGATCTCCAGCCCAAAGCGGGTGCGCTCCTGTTCCATATCCGGCCAGCCAAACAGCAGCAGCGGGGTGGGTTCACCCGGTGGGTTCTCCCAGTGGCCTTCAATGGCTGCTATTTTAGCGGGCTGGTGCTTCAGGGTGTTCAACCCGTGCATATCACCCACCATCGCCTGAAGGGGAGCCACAATCAGGGTCATCCACAGCGCCATGGAAAACATCGCGCGGATGGCGGGGGTGTTGTTTCCGCGCAGCAAATGCCAGGCTGCGGATGCGCCGACAAACAGGGCGCTACTCAGGAAGGCCGCTATCGACATATGCAGCAGGCGATACGGGAAGGAGGGGTTAAACACCACGGCAAACCAGTCCACCGGCACCACCTGTCCGTTGACGATTTCAAAGCCCTGTGGCGTCTGCATCCAGCTGTTTGATGAGAGGATCCAGAAGGTTGAGATAACGGTCCCCAGCGCCACCATACAGGTTGCAAAGAAATGCAGACCCGGCCCGACTTTATTCCAGCCGAACAGCATAACGCCGAGGAATCCTGCCTCGAGGAAGAAGGCAGTAAGCACTTCGTAGGTCAGGAGCGGGCCAGTAATACTGCCGGCAAATTGTGAAAACCCACTCCAGTTGGTCCCAAACTGGTAGGCCATGACCAGCCCGGAGACCACGCCCATACCGAAGTTAACGGCAAAAATCTTCGACCAGAAATGGTACAGCGAACGCCAGACCGGGTTTTTGGTTTTCAGCCACAGGCCTTCTAGCACAGCGAGATAACTCGCCAGACCGATGGTGATTGCCGGGAAAATAATGTGGAAGGATACGGTAAAGGCAAACTGTATCCGTGCAAGATGAAAAGCATCTAAACCAAACATGCACAACCTCAATGTCAAACGGTGTGCTGTTATGGTATAGGGGCGAAATAACGAGTATCAGACGCAGAAAAGCGAAATTTACCTATAACAGTTCATGAAAACATCACGCTTTGCACATCTGATATAGCTCGCGTGAGAGAATAAAAAAATTATTTTTATGAAATTTATGCATTAAACAGCTTGCCTTGTTATCAACAACATGCGTTAATGGCTCTCTGGGTTTGAGTCCAAATAAACATCTGACGTAGTTTTATAAAGCAGTTCTCATCACGTTGTGCCTCTCCGCAGCCTCTCTTGGGTCTTTTTCTACACTCCGATTAGTTTTTGTTTCAAACCACTATCGCCTGAAGGGCCCATTAAGCAATTAACGTTTTTACGTTTACAGGAGAATCCTATGACTTCTTATATCCATTTCCGCTGCCCATGCTGCCATGGTTCGCAGTACCGTACCTCAGCTTTTGATGTGTCTGAGAAAAACCCGTTCGGTGCAAAATGCATTTTTTGCAAATCGTCGATGATTACCCTCGATCATCTGGCCGCTGCCCGCCACGCTCAGCGTAACGTCACCGAACTGCGTAAGTAATGCATCTGGCTAACTATAACAGTTAGCAAAATCTTCTCTTTTTCTCCTGCTGATATACACTGTCGGTCATAAGGAGAATCTGATGAAAAAATACCAGCGTCTGGCGCAACAAATTATCTCGCAGATCGAGCTTGGCGTATGGTTGCCGGGCGATAAGCTGCCTTCTCTGCGAGAGCAGGTCGCGAGCAGCGGCATGAGTTTTATGACCGTTGGCCACGCGTATCAGATGCTGGAAAGCCAGGGGCGTATCGTCGCCAGGCCGCAGTCGGGCTATTACGTTGCCTCGCGCCCGACCGCACACCAACCTGCGCCGCCTGCCCAGGTGATGCGGGACGAAGTGGTAGATATCAACACCTATATCTTCGAGGTATTACAGGCCAGCCGCGACCCGTCGGTTGTTCCTTTCGCTTCGGCCTTCCCCGATCCCCGACTTTTCCCGCTGCAGCAACTTAACCGTTCGCTGGCCAATGTCAGTAAAACCGCCACAGCAATGAGCGTAATTGAAAACCTGCCTCCGGGTAACGTTGACCTTCGCCACGCCATTGCCCGCCGCTATGCGCAGCAGGGAATGAATATCTCGCCGGATGAGATTGTCATTACCGCAGGCGCACTCGAAGCCCTGAATCTTAGCCTGCAGGCCGTTACCGAGCCTGGTGACTGGGTGATTGTCGAAAACCCCTGTTTCTACGGTGCGCTACAGGCGCTGGAACGCCTGAAACTCAAAGCGCTGTCGGTGGCGACGGACGTCCGCGAAGGGATCGATCTGAATGCGCTTGAGCAGGCGCTCAATGAGTATCCGGTCAAAGCCTGCTGGCTCATGACCAACAGTCAAAATCCCCTCGGCTTCACGCTCAGCGCAGAGAAAAAAGCGCACCTGGTCGCGCTTCTCGCCAGGCACAACGTCACCCTGATCGAAGATGATGTCTACAGCGAACTCTATTTTGGCCGGGAGAAACCCCTGCCAGCGAAAGCCTGGGATCGTGACGATATGACGCTGCACTGCTCGTCCTTCTCGAAATGTCTGGTGGCGGGGTTTCGCATCGGCTGGGTGGCGGCAGGTAAACATGCGCGACGCATTCAGCAGCTACAGCTGATGAGCACCTTATCGACCAGTTCACCCATGCAGCTGGCGCTGGTGGATTACCTGGCGACAAAACGCTATGACGCCCATCTTCGCCGCCTGCGCCGCACGCTGGCCGAACGCAAACAGCAGGCGTGGCAGTCGCTTTTGCGCCATATGCCGGCAGGCGTCAAAATTCATCACAACGACAGCGGCTATTTTTTGTGGCTGGAACTCCCGGCGCAGCTGGATGCCGGGCTGCTGAGCGAGAAAGCGCTAATGCACCACATCAGTATTGCCCCCGGTAAGATGTTTTCGACCTCTGACGCCTGGACACCGTTCTTCCGGTTTAATACCTCCTGGGCGTGGGGGGAGCGGGAAGAACAGGCTGTGATTCAGTTAGGGAAATTAATTAGCAGCATGCTCGAATAATAATCTCCGCACCTTTCTAAAATAATCATTCCTTATCCTGATGGCGGTAGGGCGAATATTCCGCAGTACCGCATCATAGGAAATCTGCATACCGCCTCTCAACGCTAACTCCTTGTCTATAATCCAGTTAACGGGGAATGCGCCCTCGGTCACACCTTGATGAAATTTCTTTAAGCCGCACGGTGCGGCGCATTTGCGCGGTCTACGTTTAATAAGGGAGATATTTTTACGGCACGGCTGCCGCTAAATTTCATTGCGACAGGAGTAATTCTTATGAGCAAAAAATTTGCCCGCAGCAGCCTGTGCGCGCTCGGCATGACCCTCATGACAGCGCACGCCGCAGAGCCACCGAAGGCAATCGGCGACGGGGAAGGACGACTGGATATTATTGCCTGGCCCGGGTACATCGAACGGGGACAAACCGATAAAAATTATGACTGGGTCACGCAGTTCGAAAAAGAGACCGGCTGCGCGGTGAACGTAAAAACCGCGGCCACCTCGGATGAAATGGTTAGCCTGATGGCGAAAGGCGGATACGATCTGGTCACTGCCTCGGGCGATGCCTCACTGCGCCTGATCATGGGGAAACGCGTTCAGCCGATTAACCCCGACCTTATCCCAAACTGGAAAACTCTCGACCCGCGGATCGTCAAAGGTGAATGGTTTAACGTCGGCGGCAACGTCTACGGCACGCCGTATCAGTGGGGGCCAAACCTGCTGATGTACAACAGCAAAACGTTCCCGACGCCGCCGGACAGCTGGAGCGTCGTCTTTACGAAACAGAATTTACCTGACGGTAAAACCAATCAGGGCCGCGTGCAGGCCTATGATGGCCCGATTTACATCGCCGATGCGGCGCTGTTTGTCAAAGCCACGCAGCCGCAGCTGGGTATCACCGACCCGTACCAGCTAACAGAAAAACAGTATGCCGCCGTACTGAAGGTATTGCGTGACCAGCATGCGCTGATCCACCGCTACTGGCATGACACCACCGTTCAGATGAGCGACTTTAAAAATGAAGGCGTAGTGGCCTCCAGCGCCTGGCCCTATCAGGCCAATGCCCTGAAAGCGGAGAACCAGCCTGTCGCCACTGTTTTCCCGAAAGAAGGGGTAACCGGCTGGGCGGACACCACCATGCTGCACGCGCAGGCCAAGCACCCGATGTGCGCCTACAAATGGATGAACTGGTCGCTGACGCCTAAAGTGCAGGGCGATCTGGCGGCCTGGTTTGGCTCGTTGCCCGTGGTACCGGAAGGATGTAAAGCCAGCACATTGCTCGGCGATAAAGGCTGCGAAACGAACGGCTACAACTATTTCGACAAAATCATGTTCTGGAAAACCCCGATTGCAGAAGGCGGCAAATTCGTTCCTTACAGCCGCTGGACACAGGATTACATCGCCATCATGGGCGGCCGTTAATCGCAGGAGCAGAACATGACGTACGCAGTAGAGTTTAATGACGTTTCCCGTCTGTACGGTGAAGTGCGGGCGGTGGATGGGGTCACCATTGCTATTCATGACGGAGAGTTTTTCTCCATGCTGGGGCCTTCGGGCTCCGGCAAAACTACCTGCCTGCGTCTGATAGCCGGTTTTGAGCAGCTGTCAGGCGGCGCAATCAAAATCTTCGGTAAAGAGGCGAGCGCACTTCCCCCATGGGAACGTGATGTGAATACCGTGTTCCAGGATTATGCGTTGTTCCCGCATATGTCGATCCTCGATAACGTCGCGTACGGACTCATGGTCAAAGGTATCGACAAGAAAACGCGGCATGCGCAGGCGCGTCAAGCGCTGGAAAAAGTGGGGCTAACCTTTGCTGTCACGCGTAAGCCTTCGCAGCTTTCCGGCGGGCAACGTCAACGTGTCGCCATCGCGCGGGCGCTGGTCAATGAACCCCGGGTATTACTGCTGGATGAACCGCTCGGCGCGCTCGATCTTAAACTGCGTGAGCAGATGCAGTTCGAGCTGAAAAAGCTGCAACAGGAGCTCGGCATCACCTTTATTTTCGTCACTCACGATCAGGGGGAAGCCCTGTCGATGTCTGACCGGGTCGCGGTTTTCAATAATGGCCGCATTGAGCAAGTCGACACCCCGCGCGATCTCTATATGCGTCCAGGAACGCCATTCGTGGCGAGCTTTGTCGGGACCTCAAACGTGTTTGACGCCGGTATGGCACACAACGTGTGCGGGATGGAAGGCATCTATTCTTTACGGCCGGAACATATTCGCCTCAATGAGAGCGGTGAGGTTCAGGTTGAGGGCGTGGTGCAGGCAGTACAGTATCAGGGGGCAGCAACGCGACTTGAACTAAAACTCGCTGACGGTGCAAAACTGCTGGTCAGCCAGGCCAATTTTAGCGATGCCGCAACGCTGAGCGGCGTGACGCCGGGGCAGGCAGTGATGGCGTCGTGGTCACGTGATGCCATGGTTCGCCTGCAAGAGGAGAGGTGACATGAACACGCATGTCGCGCCGCCTCCCGCCCACCGTAGCCGCATGAGCCGCCTTACCGCACTGTTCTGGCGTAAGCCATCGCTTGGGCTGTTCCTGCTGCTGCTCGCGCCGCTAATGTGGTTTGGCATCGTTTACCTGGGATCGCTTCTCACGCTTTTATGGCAAGGGTTTTATACCTTTGACGATTTCACCATGGCGGTCACGCCGGAACTGACGTTCGCCAATATCCTGGCGCTTTTTAATCCGGCAAACTATGACATCATTCTGCGTACGCTGATGATGGCCATTGCGGTGACCATCGCCAGCGCTATCCTCGCGTTTCCGATGGCCTGGTACATGGCACGTTACACTCGCGGCAAGTGGAAGGCGTTCTTCTATATCGCCGTGATGCTGCCAATGTGGGCCAGCTATATTGTTAAAGCCTATGCCTGGACGCTGCTGCTGGCGAAAGACGGGGTGGCGCAGTGGTTTCTGAGCCACCTGGGGCTGGAGCCGATCCTGACCGCGATCCTTACGCTACCGGCCATTGGCGGAAACACGCTTTCCACCTCCGGGCTGGGGCGTTTTCTGGTGTTCGTCTATATCTGGCTGCCGTTTATGATCCTGCCGGTACAGGCGGCGCTGGAGCGGCTGCCCGCGTCGTTACTGCAGGCTTCAGCCGATCTCGGCGCGCGACCACACCAGACTTTTCGTTACGTCGTTTTGCCGCTGGCAATCCCGGGCATTGCCGCAGGGTCAATCTTCACTTTTTCCCTGACGCTGGGCGATTTCATTGTTCCACAGCTGGTGGGGCCGCCGGGGTACTTTATTGGCAATATGGTCTATTCCCAGCAGGGCGCTATCGGCAATATGCCCATGGCCGCGGCCTTCACCCTGGTACCAATTGTCCTCATCTCGCTTTATCTGGCGTTCGTGAAACGTCTGGGAGCATTCGATGCACTCTGAACGCGCACCGTTGTTCCTCAAAGTGGCAGCCTGGGGAGGCGTTATCTTCCTTCATTTCCCGCTGCTGATTATTGCGACCTACGCCTTTAACACCGAAGACGCCGCGTTCAGTTTTCCGCCGCAGGGGTTGACCTTGAAGTGGTTCACCGTGGCCGCGGGGCGTGGCGACATCATTGAATCAGTGACGTTGTCACTTCAAATCGCTGCGCTGTCGACGGCTATCGCGCTGGTGCTTGGCACGCTTGCTGCAGCGGCGCTGTGGCGAAGCGCGTTTTTTGGCAAAAATGCGATCTCGCTGTTGCTGCTGTTGCCGATTGCGTTACCGGGGATTATCACCGGTCTGGCGCTGTTGACGGCGTTTAAAACCATTGACCTTGAGCCGGGTTTTTTCACCATCGTGGTCGGTCACGCCACGTTCTGCGTGGTGGTGGTGTTTAACAACGTGATTGCCCGTTTCAGACGCACCTCCTGGAGTCTGGTCGAGGCGTCAATGGATCTGGGGGCCGACGGCTGGCAAACCTTCCGTTACGTGGTCCTGCCGAATCTCGGTTCGGCGTTGCTGGCCGGGGGGATGCTGGCGTTTGCACTCTCGTTTGACGAAATCATCGTCACAACATTTACCGCGGGACACGAGCGCACGTTACCGCTGTGGTTGCTTAATCAGCTCGGGCGTCCGCGCGACGTGCCGGTCACCAACGTCGTTGCACTGCTGGTGATGCTGGTCACAACCCTACCCATTCTGGGAGCCTGGTGGCTCACCCGCGACGGCGAAAACAGTGCCGGAAGCGGGAAATAACATTGATTTCAACAGGACAATGCTATGCAAACACAACTGCTGATAAATGGTGAACTGGTCGCCGGAGATGGGGAAAAACAGCCGGTCTATAACCCTGCCACCGGAGAGGTACTTCTGGAGATTGCTGAAGCGTCAGCAGCGCAGGTCGACGCGGCGGTCCAGGCCGCCGATCGCGCATTCATTGAATGGGGACAAACCACGCCTAAAACGCGTGCCGAGTGTCTGCTGAAGCTGGCTGACGTGATTGAAGCCCACGGCGAAGAATTTGCCCGTCTCGAATCGCTCAATTGCGGTAAGCCGCTGCACTGTGCGCTGGGAGATGAAATTCCGGCTGTGGTCGACGTTTTCCGTTTCTTTGCCGGCGCCGCCCGCTGCCTGAACGGGCTGGCCGCCGGCGAATATCTTGACGGTCACACATCGATGATACGCCGCGATCCGGTGGGCGTGGTCGCCTCCATTGCGCCATGGAACTATCCGCTGATGATGGCGGCATGGAAGCTGGCACCCGCGCTGGCCGCAGGTAACTGTGTGGTGATCAAACCCTCAGAGATTACCCCACTGACGGCCCTCAAGCTGGCGGAACTGGCGAAAGACATCTTCCCGGCAGGCGTTCTGAACGTTCTTTTTGGCCGCGGAAAAACGGTCGGCGATCCGCTGACCGGCCACGAAAAGGTGCGTATGGTGTCGCTCACCGGTTCTATTGCCACCGGCGAACATATTATTGGACACACGGCGTCCTCGATTAAACGCACCCATATGGAGCTGGGCGGCAAAGCCCCGGTTATCGTTTTCGACGACGCCGATCTTGATGCGGTTGTTGACGGGGTACGTACTTTCGGTTTCTACAATGCCGGGCAGGATTGTACGGCAGCCTGTCGTATTTATGCGCAGAAAGGCGTTTATGCCGCGCTGGTGGAAAAACTGGGTGCCGCGGTGGCGAGCCTGAAGATGGGCGCGCCGGAGGAGGAAACCACCGAGCTGGGCCCGCTGAGTTCCGAAGCCCATCTTTCACGCGTCTGTAAGGCAGTTGATGAGGCTAAAGCCCTGAGCCATATTCGCGTGGTGACCGGCGGCAGCAAAAAAGAGGGGGCAGGCTACTATTTCCAGCCAACCCTTCTGGCAGGGGCAAAACAGGACGATGCTATCGTTCAGCGTGAAGTGTTTGGCCCGGTTGTAAGTGTCACCGAGTTTGATGACGAAGCGCAGGTGCTGGCATGGGCGAACGATTCGCAGTACGGCCTGGCGTCATCGGTCTGGACCCGCGATGTAGGGCGTGCCCACCGGATGAGCGCGCGTCTGCAGTACGGCTGCACCTGGGTTAATACCCATTTTATGCTGGTGAGCGAAATGCCGCACGGCGGGATGAAGTTATCCGGCTACGGCAAAGATATGTCGGTGTACGGCCTTGAAGATTATACCGTTGTCCGCCACGTGATGATAAAGCACTAAGCCCCCATGCCCGGTCGCATTCAGCGCCGGGCATTCTCTCCTTTCAGTACATTGTCCATAGTATTCAGATGGTTATTCTGTAACGAAAAAACTTGATCTGTATCAACATATGACGCATATTGCGTGCGGTTATTTTTTCGGCTCTGGTAAACAGAATGACGTTGTATCAAAAGATGTTGGTTTTTTACGCAATCATGGCTTCTGTCTGTGCATTAATTACCTGGTTCCTCTCTAAAGACCGCAAACGTATCCGACTGCTCAGTGCTTTTCTGGTGGGGTCAACCTGGCCAATGAGCTTTCCCGTTGCGCTGTTGATCTCGCTTTTCTGAAGCACGCTTCCCGTTTTAAAAGATGAACATAGCATTCCAGACACGAAGACTGTATAAATACACAGTGAATCGTTAAAGGAGTGCTTATGAACAGTTTTTACTCGCAGCAGGCCGGCTGCGTTGTGCGCTGGCACGATCTTCCCGGCTCTGGCGATCCTGTGGTGTTTATTCACGGGTTAGGCTGCGCCTCTTCTTATGAATATCCTCGTATCGTCTCTGACGCCCGATTTGGTGCGCGCAGAGCCATTCTTATCGATCTCCCCGGCAGCGGTTACAGCGACAAACCCGTGCAGTATCGTTATCGCACCAGCGAGCAGGCGCGAGTGGTGGCTGAACTGTTGGACCATCTCAAACTCGATAGCTTCTGGCTATATGGCCATAGTATGGGTGGCAGCATTGCTATCGAGGTAGCAGGACTGATGGCGCCACGCGTAAAAGGGTTGATGGTGTCGGAACCCAATTTTCACGCCGGGGGTGGCATGTTCAGCCGCTCTATCGCTGCACAGACGGAACAACAGTTCCTGGCGCAGGGGTATGATGCGCTGCTCAATGCAGAAACCTCACCCTGGGCGGGCAGTCTGCAAAGCAATGCGCCGTATGCCGTGTGGCGTGGCGCGTCCAGCCTGGTGGAAGGGGTAGAGCCGGAATGGGAGGTTCAGTTTTTGTCTCTGCGCTGCCCGGTGACGTTGATTTTCGGCGAGCGGTCTCTGCCTGATGATGATGTGGACTCTCTGCAAAAGCGGGGCGCTGAGGTGAAAATCATCCCAGCGGCCGGACACTCCATGTCATGGGAAAATCCGTCGGCACTGGCGCAGACGTTAGCAGAGTGTATGACCACGACCTGAAAGAATAGCCCGCATCTCTGCGGGCCAGGAGCGCTAACGTAACAGGGCTTGTAATGCCTGGCGTGCGGCAGGCTGTACATCGTGCGGGTGGCGGAAATCGATGTTTTCTATTGCCCGGCTATAGAGGGCGACCAGCCAGTCATAGACATACACCGTTGCCGCATGTACGGGCTGTTCTCCCAGACGCGTCAGGCGCGGCGCGGTACTGTTGACCACCGGCGTGACAAAGATTGCCTGGCCTTTACGGATGCGGCTCGCCGGGCGTGCCTCTGCAGGTGTCCGATCGTAGCCCAGCCAGCCAATGAAGTTGCCCATCACGGCATGCAGTTGGGCTGCACTGCACTTGTCGGTTTCAACAATGTTCTGCAGCTGCTGCGGCAGGTTCAGTCGGTAGCTGGCCACCACCAGAACGTCGGCAATTTGCTGCAAAACAGCGGGTTCCAGCCCAAGGCGCGCGGCAGTGGCATCGTTGCGGCTCCACTGGCGCAGATGGTTTATCCAGACTTTATGTGCCAGGCGAGCTTTGTCTTTGGTCTGGAATGGGCTGGCGTTCTCCTGGGCATGCTCGGCAAACAGGTCAATGGTATCCGTAAACAGTCCGTTCACCTGCTCCTCGCGGGGCTGCTGAACGGCCAGCAGGGTTTCAAAGGCTTTAAGCGGCGGCAGAAGACCTTCAAGCAGTTCACCGTGGCGGGCAGCGGAGCTTTGCAGAACGCGCACCATGTTTTCGGCCTGAGTTCGTCTGGCGCCGGGTTCCTCAACCAGCGGTGCCAGATACCCCTTCATCAGGGCCGAGAGTTCCTGGTGCAGCATTGCTTTCAGCGTGCTAAGACGCTTCTGCCGCTGAGCGGGTAACGTGGCCTGAGACAACCACTCGATCACGCGCTGCATGCTGTGGCTGTCCAGCGCCTGCAGTGTCCCCCAGCGCACACCCGGTTTGCCCAACAGGTGCTGTACCGTTTCATCGAGGTTCTGACGGGTGGTAAAACGTGCGTCGTGAGGCGTAATCGCCCACACCAGCCCCGGCAGGGCGGATTCTTCAACCGGCTGAGTCTCTTTGACCCAGTTCATCAGCACCCGGGCTTTTTTAGCCGTTTGCTCGTGCTGGGCTGTCGCATTGCAGATAACAAGCACGTCCGGCTGCAGCTGCTGGCGATAATGCTCCAGCAACCACTGGCATTTAGCCTGATTCAGTGCATCGGCGCTGTTATCTGAAAAGACCGGAATATCAATAATATCGACATTATCCAGGGCGCTGCTTTCGACCGGCAAGACCAGCTCACGCGTCAGGAAGGCGAGCGTATCGACAGGGATACTGATGGCGTTAAGCATCTCGCCGTTGTTCAGCGGATGAAGCAGCGTCTCCTGGGCCTCCGGAAGGGTAAATGTGCCGTGAGTCAGGAACCCTTCGCCCGGCAGCCCGAAGTTATCGACCAGCAGGCTGAGCGGGGCGGCGAGTGCTCCGGCATGGCTGGTCTGATGCAGGACATGAGCGAGCTTTAACCACTGCTGGGTCAACTCCTGTTGCTCACCCCACAGCAGCGACCAGACGCTGGCTCGCGTGCTGAGATCGAGCGAAGGGACCAGCTGTGCAAACTGATGCCACAGGGCATCATCAATTTGCTGTTTCGCGGCAGGTACTGAGCTTTGCCAGAAGCGGGCGATGGCACCCACGTCCTGAGCCGTAATACCAGGAACGCCCTGCGGCTGGCGCAGGCCACGCCACTTCTCCAGGCGCGTCTCAATGACCGCTTTATCCACGGCGCGGATGTCCGGCTGCAGCGTGGTGCGGGCGATAAACAGCTGAACCAGCTCTGCCTCTGTCACCAGGCTCAGGCGCAGCGGGAACGCCTCATCCATCACCTCTGCATTTCCGCGGGTGAACCGCACGGCCATGTTGGTCAGGGCATGTCCCGGATTAATGTGCGAAAAATAGTCAAATGTACGCTGGCCTGGCGTAACGTTCAGGCGGCCATTACCGCTGCCGCACAGCGATAAAAGCAGATGCGCTTTAGCACTCTGAGAATGACCGTAAAGTCCAATACTGCCCGGGCGGGACAGAGCGCGGTCAATGGCCTGCTCCCGTGCCTGCGTCGCGTTGATGCGCGCAAGAAGGGCATCGGCCTCGTTATCCAGCACAGGGGCGTTCAGGCGCGTCTCATTTATCCACCCGATTAAGGCCTGAGTGGTGGTCATCGTCGCAGTCATTTCAGGTATACGCTCCCGCTGTCGATCCAGTAGTGGCTGCCGCTATGACGGCGATCGGCCAGAGTATTCAGTTTGAAGGTTAAAGCATCAGGCGGAACCGGCGTCCCGTCCTGCAACCAGGCATCGCTCAGCGCGAAGGATTCAGGCCCTTCATGCTTATTGCCGCCGCAAAGTTTGAGCCGCACGTTCAGCACGCCGTCACCCGCAATCGCTTTGGCCAGTTCGGCCGAGTTGATGCTAAGCGTATAGAGCGGCGTTGCCGGCCAGCGCGCGTTCGCCAGCTGGCGGAAACCGAGCGTCACATTTCCGCGCAGCGGGAAGTGCAGACGAGCGTCGAGTTTCGCACCCGGTTTATCCAGGTCGATATCCTGATACCAGACGTTTTCTTCACGCAGGGTGTTTACGGTGTTATCCAGGACGCCCAGATAGCGAACTGTTGAATATGCACCGATATCCGCGGCTTTAAAGTTAAAGCGCGGCAGACGCAGGTCAAGCGCCAGACTGCAAAGCATCGCGCCGACGGCGGCAGTCGATTTTGGATTACCAATGCGTCCTTGCTGGCTGAACGGGTACCATTCATGAACCTGGTATTTATCCAGCCAGACGATGCGATTAACCGGCACCGGCTGCAGGTGGCGAATAAGCGCCTGAACGCCAGGCAGGCAGCCCGGACGCCCCGTGATCAGCAGAATATCGCAGCTGTAATGTGAAATGGCCTCGCACACCGCATGCAGGGGTGACGCCAGCGTGAACTGGCCTGCCAGCATCGCATCCTGCATTTCACGGAAATTCACGTGCAGCGGAACGGCAAACAGATCGAAGGCTTCTGAACCTGCCGGCAAGGCATGATCGACGGCCTGTTGCAGATAATTCATCACGTTGCGGGTCGGTTTCTGCGACAGCAGATCGCCAAAGGTGGCATGCAAGCCTGCCAGCGGATCGTCGATGTCGCTGGATTCCCACGCGGCAAGGATGGCGTGACCAATCGGCATAAAGAGCTGAAGCGCCGTTTGCTGGCGCAATACCGCCTGGGTATCGATGCGTCCTGAGTCACCAAACAGCGAGGCCATCAGCAGAGAGGCATCGGCGATGCCGGACTTCTGCAGCTGGGTTTGCAGGGCGGGTAACACATAGCGCTGGATGACGTCCAGCAGGGTGTCGTCACCGGCCACTTTAAACCCTTCACGGAACAGCAGCTGCGGCGTGATTTTGACGTTGTTACCGGAGCCGTCATCCAGCTGATAATGGGTGATCGCCATGTCGGTTGTGCCACCGCCAATGTCGATAGAGGCGACACGCAGCGAGCGCCCCGGCTGCACGCCCGGTTCAGGTTCACGATCCGGGCGGGCGAGGGAGGCGAAGAACGCTTCCGTCTGACCACCAAAATGCGAGATCGCTTCGTTGTACAGCCACACCAGTTGACCACAGCTGGCCTCGTCCCACTCCATCTGGATTGCAGGTACCGGCACCACGCTTTTTTCCTGGTGCTTACGGGTGGCAAAATCGTCGTCCTGCGGGTGCCAGCCCATCGCTTTCCAGACGATAGCGATCGCTTCGAACATGCGGCGACGGAAGATCTCGCGTTCCTGCTTCGGCATCGCCGAGGGCAGGGTCAGGATCAGCGTACGCAGCTGGCGTGGCGAGGCCGGAAAACCCAGACGCAGGCGTGTGGCAACGCTGTTGATCTGCCCCAGCGCCTGTGCCAGCAGTTCGCACAGCATATGCGTCATCAGCGTGCTGCGGCTGTACTGCGGGGAGAAGACCGGCAGTCGCTCGTCCTGCGGCAGCGTAAAGAGTGGTTCACCGTCATCGTTCATCAGGTTCATCAGCGGGAACGCGGTCGCCAGCGGTTCGCGCTGGGTTTTGCTGTTCATCTGGCTAAAGCGCCAGTCCTGGACCACCGGGGTTTCATCCCACAGGTAGCGACGCGGGCTGGAGATACCGCTGTTACCTTCCGTGCCCAGACGGCGCGTAGCCAGTTTGCGGGCTTCATCGCCCACGCGGACAATAGACGGCCAGACAAAGGCATCTTCACGCCCACTTTCCACCGAGAAGTGCTGCTTGCCAAAACGCGCTTCTGAAAACTCCAGACGACTGGTAAACAGCGGCTCATTGAGGAACTGTGGTTCGCTTAACGAGCGCACCTGCAGTTCGGCCGTCTGGCGCAGACCGTCGTTCGCATCACCGTGATCTTCAATAATAACGCCGCAGGTATGGGTATTCCCGACGTCGAGGATCAGGTCGACCGGAATAGCCGGCGTACTGAGGGTATGGGTGACAAATTTCACTTCCGGCACGGTAAGCTGTTCACCGAGCATGGACAGCAGGTTGAGCCAGTGTGCCTGGTACTCAAAGCTGCGCATTGCCTGCTGCAGGTCGCGTTCCGCGCGGTTTTCAACGTCGGTCGCATAGTGGGTAAACGCCTCGCGCAGCCAGCCGTCAATCCAGGTCTGGTCGAGGAAGCTTTCCACCTCATCGTCACGCCATGCCAGTCCGAAACGGGTGCCGTTGAGAATGTCATTTTCAACCGGGGACAGCGCGGCAGTAGCATGCTCTGCAATCTGGCTGTCGAGAGCGAGCGTGACGCGGTGTGTATTACCTGCCGCATCAGGCGTTTCAAGTTTACGCACCTGGACACGCGCCCAGTTATCCGGCCCGTCAACAAAGGTACGTGGCGGATTGAAGCGCAGGAAGGGAATGGGGAGCCAGACACCATCCAGCACCGTCAGGGACTGATGCAGTGGGATCGTGGTTTCCGGTTTCACCACTTCAGGCTGTCCGCCGTTCAATCCCGGCAGCGTGTAACGGCCGTTGACGAGATCGAAATCGAGACGCAGAAGCGGACCGTTGGCGGTTTTACGTACGAAGCGCCCGTTGCTGGCGGTGTCCTGCGGAGTCAGGCCAAAATCGAGGAATTGCACGCCGCTGTTGGCAATAAGCGTGACGCTCTGTTTATAGTCGCAAAGATTTACCAGCATAGGGTCAGGCACCTGCTTTCTTGAACGTCAGTGGAACGACGGTTTTGGCATCATAACGGGCATTACATTCAGCGACATCGCTGGTGCCTGCTTTACAGGCAACTTCCGGCATCGGGTAGCGTGAACCGTCTGTGCAGCGGGCATTACCGCGACTCTTGATCATCAGTTCGCCATTGCTGTGTAGCCCGGAGAAAACCTCCACGCGGCAGACAACATTGTCACCGTGAACAACACGAGCGAAGCCTTTATTGTTCTGGATCTGATAGCGCAGCGACGGTGGTTTGCCGGTAATCGGATCTTTCACGTCGAGGATCGCACGCCATGTTCCGTTCAGAAAACGCGTCGACCCCGCTTTCACCTGGTTTGCTTCCATGACCATGGCGTCTTTCGGGATCGCCGCAATCACAACCGGCGCAGGCGCTGGGGCGGCAACGGGAGCCGGTTCTTTTTCTTTGCTCGCGACCACCTCTGCCTGATGCAGCGGTAATTTCATCGGCAGTGGCTCAACGGCTTTAATCGGCTTTGGCGCAATGGCGACAGGTTCAGGGGCAACGACAGCCACTGGCTCGGCAGAAGGGGCCTGTTTTGGCCACAGCAACGGGGTGGCAATCGCGGCAACGATCACGGCGGCAACCGGAAGCGTCCACAGGGGAACGCGGCGTTTTTTGGCTACGATCGCAGGCTCTGGCTCGGGTTCTTCCACAGGCGGCACAATGACCGGTGCAGGTTCAGGCGTATACAGTTCGTCCGGCGTGATGCGCACCACCGTGGCCGGGGCGATCAGCGGCTCATCGGCCTGTTCAAAGGTCAGGACTGGGGTCGGTTCCGGCTCGGGTTCAGGGTCTTCAATGACAATCGGGGCTGGCTCAGGGATCAGCGATTCACGTAAACAGTCGAGTACGTCGTCACGCGCATTCTCATTGAGGTTTACAAACCCCCAGAAGCTTATGACCGGCTTTCCATCAACCAGGAAAAGGAAATTTTCGCCGGGAAACTGAAATGCTTTCGACAGCAGGGAGCCGAAAAGCTGTTGCGCTGTTTTTGGCGACTGCAGGCATTTCTTACTCAGCGATTCAACGCTGGCCAGCGTATTTTCCAGATAGCGCAGGGCGCGATAACGATCGTCTTCGTTCGCCGCTTTCCAGCTGGTTACACAACCGTCGACCGGCGAATACCAGTCGACACGGTCGCCACCATCATTGACCTGCGGAATAGCCAGACAGTCGACAATCGCCTGTTGTTTGCGTAACCGGAGCGCTTCCCGGATTTGTAACGCTGATTCAAAAACGGCTTGTCCGCCGCCGCCAACGGCCTGAAAGTCATCCAGATTACCGCTGCGTAAAAGAGTTTTTGCCACGATTTGATCCCATATACTTCTTCACACCGTTACTTTAACGAAATCGGGAAGCAACCAAACGGAGGAAGAGACGCCAAAAGGGACGATTTCTTGTGGCATAGAAAGGTGCGGTTGTGCTTGACGAATAATGGCACTTAAGGCAAATCAACCTCTGGCGCACTGGCTGTAAAACCAGCGGAAAACGTTGCTTTAGAATAACCTGATAGTGATTCGTTATTTGCCAGGTTATAGCGGCTGTGCTGTTATTACAGTCCAATATAATAAAACTGCCAGGGTTATAACCATGTCTACAGGGAAAACGCTGCTCGCCCTCGCGCTGAGCACTCTCTTACCAGCAGGTGCCGCATGGGCGGCGAATAATGACACCATCATTTATTGCTCTGAAGCATCACCGGAGTCTTTCAACCCGCAGATCGCCAGCTCAGGCCCGTCATTCGTGGCCAGCTCTCAGGTCCTGTATAACCGTCTGATCAATTTCGACCCGGTGAAAAACACCCCGGTACCGTCGCTGGCAGAGTCCTGGACAATTTCCCCGGACGGTAAGACTTATACCTTTACGCTGCGTAAAGGGGTCAAGTTCAACAGCAATAAATACTTCAAGCCGACCCGTGATTTTAATGCGGATGACGTTATTTTTTCCGTCATGCGTCAGAAAGACCCTAAGCATCCTTATCACAATGTCTCGCAGGGTAATTACGAATACTTTAATGATGTAGGCCTGGACAAGCTGATTCAGGACGTCAAAAAGGTTGATGATTATCACGTGCAGTTTACGCTGAGCGAACCAAACGCCGCATTCCTTGCTGACTGGGGGATGGATTTCGCCTCTATTCTTTCCGCTGAATACGCTGACGCGATGCTGAAAAAAGGGACGCCTGAGAATGTCGATACCTGGCCGATTGGTACCGGGCCGTACGTTCTGCAACAGTACAAAGTGGATTCGCTGATCCGCTACGTCGCTAACCCGAACTACTGGGAAGGTGCGGTTCCGACGAAACATCTTATTTTCTCCATCACGCCAAACGTAGAAACGCGTCTGGCGAAGCTGCAGACCAACGAATGCCAGATTATTCCTGCGCCGTCACCGGTTCAGTTTGATGTTATTAACAAAAATAAAGACCTGAAGCTGCACGCCGTGGAGGCGTTGAACGTGGGGTATCTGGCGTTCAATACCGAGAAAAAACCGTTTGATAACGTGCTGGTGCGTCAGGCCCTGAACTATGCGACGGACAAAAAAGCCATCGTGAATGCGGTCTTTATGGGTTCCGGTACGGTGGCGAAATCCCCCATTCCGCCGAATATGCTGGGCTTTAATAACGATCTGAAGGACTACAGCTACGATCCTGAAAAAGCGAAAGCTTTGTTGAAACAGGCCGGTCTGGAGAAGGGTGCGGACGTGACGCTGTGGTCAATGCCTGTGCAGCGTCCGTATAACCCTAACTCGAAGCGTATTGCGGAGATGATCCAGAGCGACTGGGCAAAAGTCGGCGTGAAGGCCAAAATTGTCTCTTACGAGTGGGGCGAGTATCTCTCCGGTATGCGTAAAGGGGAGCATGATTCCGCGCTGTTTGGCTGGATGTCCGATAACGGCGACCCGGATAACTTTGCTGATGTACTGCTGGGATGCGACAGCATCAAAACCGGATCGAACGCCGCGCGCTGGTGCGATAAGGGGTATGATGATCTGGTCAAGAAAGCCAAACTGACCAGCAACCCGGGTGAGCGTGCAAAACTCTACAGCCAGGCGCAGGAGATCTTCTATGCCCAGGCACCGTGGATTGCGCTGGCGAACGGCAAAACGTTCTACGCCACCCGCAGCAACGTAACGGGGTACAGCGTGAGCCTGATGGGCAGCGATTTCTCCAAAGCGAAACTGAACTGACATTTTTCCCGGCAGGCACCGCGCCTGCCGGGCATCTGACAAGGAGTGACAATGTCACATTTAAATGAAGTTATCGCCCGTGTCGATACCACCATCGAAGAGGGAGTGATTAGCCGAATGAATGAACTGCTGATCGAACTGAGCGACGACGCAGCGTTAAGCCGTGAAGATCGCTACAGTCAGCAGCAGCGTCTGCGTACCGCGATTGCACATCACGGTAAGCAACATAAAGAAGAGATGGACGCCCGTCAGGAATTGCTGACCAAAGGCGGTACGATTCTGTAGCGGTGAGCCGGGGGTCAGAACTGGCGTCTCGCGACCAGCCACGCCCCGACCACCAGCATTACGGCACCGCACACCGGGCCAATCAGCGCGCGCAAGGGGATGCCATTGCTTCTGAGTACATCCATTACCAGCCCGCCAATCAACTGGCTTGCCACCAGCACGGCGATGGTTGTCGCTGCGCCAACATTTTGATAGCCGCTGATACTGGCAAAAACAAAAAACGACCCTAACAGCCCCGGGATCAACGTCCACCAGCGGATCGTTGAGGCCAGCTCGCTAAATCCGGCGAAGCCCTGTTTTAGCAGCAGAATGCTGACAAATAGCACAATGCCAACCAGCGAATTCAGCAGCATCGCGATAAGAATGGTCGAGGAGGACTGAGTGATGCGCACCATTAAGGTGTTTTGCACCACCAGGCCAATTCCCGCCGCCACCAGAAAAGCCAGCGTCAGAGACTGATTCATGAGATAGCGTCCGGATCGCTGCGCTCATCAAGCTGCAACTGCATAAAGGTCAGATCCAGCCAGCGGCCAAACTTGGTGCCCACCTGCGGCATCTGGCCGGTGGTCACAAAACCGAGCGTCTCATGAAGATGAATAGAGGCCTGGTTTTGCGCCTCAATGCCCGCCACCATGACGTGTTTGCCGAGGGTCCGCGCTTCAATAATCAGCGCGCTCATCAGCGTGCGGCCAATTCCTTTCCCCTGATGATCCGGATGAACGTAGACAGAATGCTCTACCGTATGCCGGAAACCGTCAAAGGCGCGCCAGTCGCCAAACGAGGCGTAGCCGGTGATAACGCCATTCTCTTCACTCACCAGCACCGGGTAGCCTGCGAGGGCACGCGCCTCAAACCAGGCAATGCGGTTATCCGTATCGACGGTTTTATCATTCCAGATCGCGGCAGTATGCAGCACCGCGTGGTTGTAAATCTCCCCAATAGCGGCGCAGTCTTCTTTGCAGGCATGACGAACGATCATGTTTGAACCTCTGAGTGTGTTGTTCACTATAGTATTACGTTATGAGTACGATATTACACAACTGTACAGACGGATGGCTATGACATAAGCCAGATTTTTTTGTTATCAAAACCGCGTTGAAATGCCGTTCATACACTATAGTATGACGTCATGAATACTATGGCAGACACAATGAATCAAAGGATTAGCGCGCGAATTCGCCTTGAACGCGAGTCGCGAGGATGGTCATTAAGCGAGCTTGCTGACCGGGCCGGTGTCTCGCGCGCCATGATCCACAAGATAGAGCGCGGGGACAGCAGCCCGACGGCGACCTTGCTTGCGCGGTTATCCGGCGCGTTTGGCATCAGCATGTCAACGCTGATCGCCAGAGCCGAAATGCAGGAAGGAAAGCTGCTGCGTCTGGAAAACCAGCCCGTCTGGCGTGACCCTCAGACACACTACCTCCGCCGCCACGTTTCACCCCGCACCGATCTGCCCATCGATCTTGTTCAGGTTGAGCTGCCGGCGGGAAGCGATGTCCCTATGCCCGCCTCGTCGTATGCGCTGGCGCGCCAGCTTATCTGGCTGCAGTCTGGCGAACTGGTTTTCCAGGAGGGCGATACCCGTCATGAAATGCACGCCGGTGATTGCCTGGAACTGGGGCCGCCCAACGACTGCCGGTTCATTAATGAGACGAATGAAACCTGTATCTATCTGGTTGTGCGGCTTAACCAGTCTGGCTCGTAAAGTTAAAGCGTTTACGCCGATCATGAGCCAGGCTCTAATGACATTTGTACCAGAAGGAGTTCCTGATGAATCAATCTGTTTCGCAAAATCGCCGCTGGGTTCTGGCTTCTCGTCCGCACGGTGCCCCGGTCGCGGAGAATTTTCGTCTGGAAGAGCAGCCTGTTCCTGAACCTCAGGCAGGACAGCTTTTGCTGCGCACGGTCTGGCTGTCGCTTGATCCTTACATGCGTGGGCGCATGAGTGATGCACCTTCCTATTCACCGCCAGTGGAAATTGGGGCGGTCATGGTGGGGGGAACGGTCAGTCGCGTTGAGCAGTCAAACCATCCGGACTATACGCCGGGTGAGTGGGTGCTGGGCTATAGCGGCTGGCAGGAGTATGAAATTTCAGACGGCAGCGGCCTGGTGAAACTGGGCGATAATATTTCTCACCCCTCGTGGGCGCTGGGCATTCTGGGTATGCCAGGGTTTACCGCCTATATGGGGCTACTGGACATCGGCCAGCCTAAAGCCGGTGAAACGCTGGTGGTTGCGGCGGCGACGGGGCCGGTTGGTGCGACGGTCGGGCAGATCGGTAAAATCAAAGGTTGCCGGGTGATCGGCGTTGCCGGTGGTGCAGAAAAATGCCGCCATGCCGTCGAGGTGCTCGGGTTTGACCAGTGCCTGGATCACCATGCCGATGACTTCGCGGCCCAGCTTGAAAAGGCCTGCCCGAAAGGGATTGATGTCTATTATGAAAACGTCGGCGGGAAAGTTTTTGACGCCGTGTTGCCCTTACTGAACACCTCGGCGCGCGTACCGGTATGTGGTCTGGTGAGCGGTTACAATGCGACGGGTCTGCCGGAAGGGCCGGATCGTTTGCCGTTATTGATGGCGACGATTCTGAAGAAACGTATTCGTATGCAGGGGTTTATCATCGCTCAGGACTACGGCCATCGCATCAAGGAGTTCCAGGATGAGATGGGGCGCTGGGTGCAGGAAGGCAAAATTCACTACCGTGAGCAGGTCACAGACGGCCTGGAGAATGCGCCTGAGGCGCTGATTGGCCTTCTTGAAGGAAAAAACTTCGGCAAAGTCGTGATTCGCGTCGCGGGTGACAATAAATAATCTAAAATATGGCGGGGTTTCCCGCCATATTTATTTGTGAAGATACGATATATTGTCTTTAATTAACTGGACATGGCTTTTCGCGCCTTCCGTTCAGATGAGCACGAAAACGAAAAAAAATAAATTTTGCTTTTCTTGACATTTTTACAGACTTCCCATCACCAGGCATGACGATACAGGATATATCGGAACAGCGTCGTTTATAAAAAACGGCGTTTAAAAATAGCATTAAGTATTAGCTACAGGAATTGAACATGCTTGATTTGGACCATTTAGAAAAAGCGCAAAGGATCAGTCTTACCATGCAAGTCGAACTCAGTTTGAAAGGCGCGTTAATTACAGGCTCACTGAAACCTGGCGCTCGACTGATTACCAAAGAAATTGCTGATAAATTAGGAACCAGTATTACCCCGGTTCGCGAGGCGCTTTTGCGTCTGGTGTCGTCTGGGGCATTGCACGCCACGCCAGCCCAGGCATTTCTGGTTCCTGAGGTCACGCTTGAGCGTTATAACGAGATTAACGCCATCAGGAAACAGCTTGAGCCTATGGCGGTAGCTGCCGCCTGTCAGCATATGACGGAAAATAAGCTGGAGGTGTTGCGCAAGTTATCAGAGACATTCCATGAAGCCATGCGCAACGGGCACGTTCAGCAGGCGCTGCATGCAAACCGCATCTTTCGGTTTACGCTTTATCAGTACGCGGAAATGCCGACACTCAGCGCCTTAATTGAGCAGCTATGGGTGCGTATTGGACCTTGCATGAACTATCTGCATCAGGAGCTTAACGACATCAAGGTGTCGACTTATCACTACGCCGAGCCCCTGTCCGCGCTTGAGCGAAGAGATGTTGATGGCAGTCAGAAGGCGATAGAGACGTTGATTGATGAAGCGAACACGCTTTTACAGCGACAATATTTTAACTGAGAGATTATTTAGCAGAGCGACTATATCCTGCCGCGAATTATATTCCTGGTTAAATACTCCTGATGGCTTATTGCCATCAGGAGCGTTATTCCATTTATAAAAATAATATTCAGCAAAAAAGAATGCTTTTTGCTTACTCGAAGCGATAAGAGACCGACAGACCTACGCCGTAGTTACGGCCCGGTGCAGGTTCGTAATAACGCCCGTTGGATTCATTCACGATAACCGATCCGACATACTCTTTATCGAACAGGTTATCGACGCGACCAAAGACGTCCATTCCCCAGTTACCGTAGTTGAATTTATACCCGGTATTCAGCCCAACCACCGTGTAGGACGGGGCTTTCGCCGTGTTCTCGTCATCCGCCATGATATCGCTCATGTAGCGCACATCCGATCCCGCATACCAGCCTTCTTCCGGCTGCCAGCCAAACGAGGCATAACCCATGTTGCGGGCAATGCCTGGCATACGGTTGCCGTTACAGTCGCCGGTGCTGCACACGTTGGTACGATAGGTGGCGTCCAGATAGGTCCACGCCATTTTCAGCTTCCAGTTCTCAGCAAACTGCTGATCCAGGGAAACTTCAACCCCCTGACGACGGGTTTTACCGGCGTTTTTATAGCTGGTACGACCGCCAGCGCTGGCATCGACGACAATCTCGTCATCCGTATCGGTGCGGAACAGCGCTGCCGTCAGCAGACCATTACCGATACGGGTTTTGCTGCCCACTTCATAGGTATTGTTCGTGGAAGGTTTCAGGCCAATGTTGAGGCCGCCCTGGTTATCCGCACGATAAGAGAGCTCATTGATGGTTGGCGTTTCAAACCCGCGACCTGCCGCAGCATAGAGATTCCACGCATCGGTCACGGCATATTTCACCGATCCGGCCGGGAGCCACTTGTGATAGCTTGCGTCACCGCTGTCGTCTCCGTTGCCCGGGGTCACGTAATGGTCGTTGGAGTCAAACCAGACCGAGCTGTAACGGACGCCGGCATCCACGGAGAGTTTCTGCGTTAACTGCCAGCTGGTTTGCAGGTACGGGTCGACGTTCCACATCAGGTTACGTTCGTTACGACGTTTATCGCCCTTGACGCCGTACTCCGGCACGCCGTTGTTCATGACGAAGTTCTCGTATCCGCGACGATCTTCGCTCATGTTTTCGTAGTTCAGACCGGTGGTAAAGGTTACTGGAACCAGCAGTTCGCCACGGTGCGTCCAGCGGGTATCGATCCCCTGGTAATGGCGCTGCATATCAATCACGCCGCCGGAGTGGGAAGGTCTCAGCTGAGGCTGATAAGGAATTGACTGGTACTGTGTCATTTCACGTTCGCCGGCGTACATCATGACGCTGAGATCGTCCTGGGTGCTGAGCTGACGATCGTAGCGCAGGCCAGCCTGGGTCTGCTTGATGGTCTTGCGCGTATTGTATTGATCGCCACGCGGAGACTGCCGAGGGTTGTCATGCCATTCCTGGGTACTCAGTCCACCCGGATCGTTGGCTTTCATGTCCACGCTGTTGAAAATCAGCGTCAGCTTACTCACGTCATCAATACGAACACCCAGTTTAGCGTTGGCGAGATTCTTCCGCGCGCCGCTGTGGTCGCGATAACCTTTGGTCGTGAAACGGGTAGTGGACACGGTGTAGTCCACATCCCCGGCATGCGTCCCGTCACCCATCGCGCCGGTGGCTTTCATTCCATAGCGCCAGGTACCGTAACTGCCGTAATAGCTGCTGGCCTCGATGGTCGGCGGCTGCTGCCCGGTCTGGGTCGTCATGTTGATCACGCCGCCAGAGGCGTTGCCATAAAGGGCAGAGAAGGGGCCGCGCAGCACTTCTACGCTGTCCACGCTGGAAAGATCGATATTGGAGGTTTGTCCCTGTCCATCCGGCATGGTTGCCGGAATACCGTCGACATACATACGGATACCGCGCACGCCGAAGGTTGAGCGGGCACCAAATCCACGCATTGAAAGCTGGAGATCCTGAGCATAGTTCTGGCGGTTCTGGATCTGCAGTCCCGGCACGCTGCCAAGAGATTCAGACAGGTTAATGCGTGGCGCAGCATGACGCATATCCTCGCCATTCACGACGCTAACCGCCGCCGGGGTATCGAGCTCCGAGACGGTTTGCGGCGTGGCGCTGACGATCATGGTCTGTTCATCGGCACTCATCGCAGTGAGAGGCGCAGAGATAACAGGAACCAGCAGCAGTGGAAGCGTTGCCTTACGGGCAGAAATGATTTTCATGAAATAGACCGGTTATGGAAAAAACGTACCAAATGGAACATGTCCATATATGTTAAATCTTTTGTAAATCTTTTGAAAACTATAACCGCACATTGCGTTAATGAAAGGCCGGGAAGGAAAGAAAAACTCCACATTTAACTCATAAATGATTACTATTCTCATTATCAAAACGGCAATGCCATGACGTTGCCTGCCGGAAGTGATGTCAGCAGTAAACCCTGTGTTCAAAAAAGGAATTGTTATGTCTTTACGTCATCTGTGCTCGCCGCGCCTGAGTATGTCTCTGCTGTCAGGGGCGTTACTGTTTGCCGGAACCTTCCAGGTTCATGCTGCCGAAGAGATGTTGCGCAAAGCGGTAGGGAAAGGCGCATATGAAATGGCCGTGAGCCAGCAGGAGAATGCGCTGTGGGTCGCGACATCGCAGAGCCGCAAAACGGACAAAGGCGGGATTGTCTATCGCCTTGACCCGGTCACGCTGGACGTGACGCAGGTCATTCATAACGATCTCAAACCGTTCGGTGCCACCCTTGATAATGCCACCCAGACGCTGTGGTTTGGTAACACCATCAACGGCGCGGTAACCGCGATTGATGCCAAAACGGGTGAGGTGAAAGGGCGACTGGTGCTGGATAACCGTCAGCGCAGTGAAACCGTCAAACCGCTGCAGCCGCGCCAGCTGGTGGCCGATGACAGCGCAAACACGGTTTACATCACCGGCGTAGGCCAGGAGAGCGCGATTTGGGTGGTGGATGGTGCAACGCTGAAGCTGAAAGAGACCATCGGCAGTACCGGTAAATTCAGTACCGGCCTGGCGCTGGATGCGAAGGCAAAACGTCTTTACACCACCAATGCTGATGGCGAACTGGTGACGATTGATACGGCAACCCATAAAATCCTCAGCCGTAAAAAAGTGCAGGACGACGGTAAGGAGCACTTCTACCTGAATCTGAGCCTGGATACCGCCGGACAGCGTGCGTTCTTAACCGACTCAAAGCAGCCGGAAGTGCTGGTGGTGAATCTGAAGGACGGCAGCGTCATCAAGAAAATTGCCGTGCCTGAATCGCTAGCCGTTCTGTTTAACCCGGCGCGCAACGAAGCGTATGTGACGCACCGTGAAGCGGGTAAGGTGAGCGTAATCGACGCGAAAACCTACAACGTTACCAAAACCTTCGACACCCCGGTCTACCCGAACAGTCTGGCGCTCTCAGCGGATGGCAAAACCCTGTATGTGACGGTAAAACAAAAATCGACCCGTCAGCAGGAAGCCACCCAGCCTGATGACGTGATTCGTATCACGCTCTAAGTTTCGCTCCTCAACACAAAGAAAAAGGGAAGGCGCAATGCCTTCCCTTTGTATTAACCAGCAGGTCGATATTAACGCGACGTCTCTTCAACCAGCGGGGCGTCGTGTTTGGCATCATCAGGATGAACCGGCGCCGTGCTGTGAATTTCTTGTACGCGTTTACGCACGCCAAACCAGCCGGCAATCAGCAATACGGCCAGCAGAGGAATGGTGGCAATCGTGTAGGTACCGTTCGGGTAATCAAACGCCATCAGCACCAGCACGCTGAACAGGAACAGCAGAGTGAGCCAGGAGGTCACCGGTGCGCCCGGCAGCTTAAAGCTGACTTCAGCGGCTTTGCCTTCTTTGATCGCTTTGCGCAGACGCATCTGGCAGACCACGATAAAGGCCCAGGAGGCGATGATGCCGAGCGCGGCAACGTTCAGCACGATTTCGAATACCTGAGACGGTACCAGGTAGTTCAGGAACACGCCGAAGACATACACCACCAGCGTCGCCAGAATGCCCGCGTAAGGCACATGCTGACGGCTCATCTTCGACATGAATTTCGGCGCCGAACCGCCCATCGACATGGAGCGCAGGATACGACCGGTAGAGTAAAGACCCGAGTTCAGACTGGAGAGCGCAGCCGTCAGCACCACGATATTCATGATGCTGCCAACATAAGGCACGCCCAGTTTAGAGAAGAAGGTCACAAACGGGCTTTGACCCGCCTGATAGGCGTTCCACGGCAGCAGCAGAACCAGCAGCACCACGGAACCAACATAAAAGAGACCGATACGCCAGATAACGCTGTTAATGGCTTTAGGTACCATGGTCTGTGGGTCTTTACATTCACCCGCCGCGGTGCCGACCAGCTCAATGGACGCGAAGGCGAACACCACACCCTGAACCAGCACCAGCGCAGGCAGCAGGCCATGCGGGAAGAAACCGCCGTTATCGGTGATCAGGTGGAAACCGGTGGCATTGCCATCGAGCGGTTTACCGCTACCGAGGAACACTGTACCCACGACCAGGAACACCACGATGGCCAGCACTTTTACCAGCGCGAACCAGAACTCCATCTCCGCGAACCACTTCACGCCGATCATGTTCATGGTGCCGACAATGGCCAGTGCGCCCAGCGCAAACACCCATTGTGGCACATCACCAAACGCGCCCCAGTAGTGCATGTAAAGCGCGACGGCGGTGATATCGACAATACCGGTCATTGCCCAGTTGACGAAGTACATCCATCCAGCAACGTAAGCCGCTTTTTCACCGAGGAATTCACGGGCGTAAGAGACAAAACTGCCGCTGGAAGGGCGATGCAGTACCAGTTCGCCCAATGCACGAAGAATGAAGAAAGAGAAGATCCCGCACACCAGATAGACCAGGGCGAGAGCCGGGCCAGCCATCTGCAGACGAGCGCCAGCACCTAAAAACAGACCCGTTCCGATAGCGCCGCCGATGGCGATCATTTGAACCTGACGGTTGCCCATCGCTTTGTGGTAGCCCTCTTCATGGGAGTTTAACCAGCGACGTTTAGCAGCGTGATGATCGGCTGCGCTTTTATTGCTTGTTTTCATTGAGTTACCTGTTTGCCTGTCTGAACCATTATCGTGATAGTCCTGCCTGGCAGAGTGCAATACAAACGATTGCTTCTGCGCAAACACATGTTGCCTTCCCAGTCATTCTGCGTATGGATAAGGCGAAACATGGCGAGGCATCCTACCTGCAATTCATAAGCGACGCAAAATATAACCGTGCCGAAAGTGATGCACGTCGAAGGAAATCGTGTGGTCAGAGCAGACGGGGATCACAACACGCTGAATAGCGGTGAGTTTTTAGACAAATCCATTAATGAAGTGGTGCTTTAATCATCAGTTTCGCTTAATGATTGCGCAAAGCAACCAGCGCATAACGGCGCCTTTTCTCAACCGCCAAAAACGGCAATCGCCTGTTGCAGGCGGGTCGTGCGCTGCGTCAGATGGTGTGCGGCGTCCGTCACGTTATCCACCATACCGGTATTGTTTTGGGTCATTGTACCGATGCGGGAGATGGACGCGTTAATCAGGGTCAGCGCCTGCGTTTGCTCCTGCGTGGCGTGGCCTATCTCCTTAATCAGAGAAGACATCTCCATGACATTGCCAATCATCACCGTCAGCTGCGATTCAGTTTGCTCGACCTTCTCCACGCCGGCGTTCACGCTGGAAACGTTTTTCTCTATAAGCGTTTTGATCTCTTTGGCCGCGGTGGCAGAGTGCTGGGCAAGGTTGCGGACTTCGGCCGCCACGACCGCAAAACCGCGTCCGGCATCACCCGCACGCGCCGCTTCAACGGCCGCGTTCAGCGCCAGAATATTGGTCTGGAAGGCGATACGATCGATGACGCTGATGATGTCGACGATCTGGCTGTTATCCTGCGACAAGGACTGCATCATGCCGATAGTCTCTTTCATCATTGCTTCACCGCGGTGAGCGCTGGTGCGGGTGCGATCTGCCATCAGGATCGCGTCTTTCGCCGTTTCAGCCGTCTGCTGAACCGCGCTGGCAATTTCTTCCACGGCTGAGGCCGTTTGCTGCAGAAAGTCTGCGGTTTCTTCGGTACGTGTCTGTAACGCCATACCTTCTTTCGCCACCTGCTGGCTGATTGTACTTATACCGCTGATTTGCGCACCGACATCGTCCACCAGCGAATGGAGGTTCAGACCCGACTGATTCACCATGCGCATCATCAGGCCGATTTCATCGACGCGGTCAAAATGGTAATAGTCCGCTTTACGTCCTGAAACCACCCGCTGCATTTGCTGGACAATGGATTTTACCGGCTTTGCAATTTGCGCATGAAGATAAACAGCCAGGGCAATAAATAGCAGAGCCAGACCTACAGTCTCAACAATACGATCGGCAAATATAAACAGCTGCAGACAGGCGAGCAGGGCGGTTATCGCAATACCAAGATGGATCCTTTTACTGGTACTGAGGCGTTTAAACAGCGACGTAAAAGAGAACAGACCGTGGCGAACAAACAGGCCTTTATAAAAGCGGTGATGTTTTAATTCATTATTGCGCACTTTCTCATACCGTTTTTCACTGACAGCAATCTCTTCACGCGAAGGAATATTCCGCACAGAAATATAGCCGGTTAACGTTTCATTCTGATAAACCGGGGTGACGTTTGCGCGCACCCAGTAGTGATCGCCGTTCTGGCGGCGGTTCTTGACCAGCCCCGTCCAGGTCTCACCCTGTTGCAGGGTAAACCACATGTCGCCAAACGCCTCGGCAGGCATGTCGGGATGGCGAATAAGATTATGCGGCTCACCGAGAAGACTCTCTTCTTTATAGCCGCTGGCGTCAATAAAGGCAGAGTTCGCATAGGTAATATGGCTGTGCGTATTGGTGGTCGACATGAGCGTCGAACCTTCGTTAAGTAAATACTCGTTTTGTGTAACGGGAGTGTTATTCCGCATCAGTAACCCCATGGTCATATATCAATAAAAAAGAGCCCGTTAAACATTCAGGCAAGATTGAAAGGTTTGTTTTTATTTTTACTGTCGGCATATTCTCTACGAAAGTTATGCGTTCCGGAATACCCTGTGTTTAGTATTTTTTATTTTTAAAATGCGTTCGATGTAATAAAAATGAAAATATTTATCGGTGCGTTTTTGTAGCACCCTGCAAATAAACGCCATAAGGCAAATTAAAAGCGGGAGATCACGCTTCGACGTAAACTGACCCGCCGAAATAGCGTTTCGTTAACAAGATGAAAACGCTATGCTTTAAGGGTTTTTCTTCAACAGGGGGCAACAGGGTGAAAGTGAATGTGATTGGCACCAGCGGGAGTGGAAAAAGCACCCTGGCGAAGCGTATCGCCGCAGAACTGGATATTCCTTACATCGAAATGGACCGACTTTACTGGTGTCCGGACTGGCAGGGCACACCGGACGCTATCTTGCTGGAAAAACTGGAGACGACGCTAAAGGCGTCAGCGGAGTGGGTGCTTGATGGCAACTATAACCGTACGCGTCCTGTGAAATGGCGAGACGTGGATCGGGTGGTGTGGGTGGATTATGGGTTCGCCCGAACCCTGTATCAGGCTGTCACCCGAGCGTTCAGGCGCGCCTGGCACAAACAGGAACTGTGGCCCGGTACGGGAAACTGTGAGAGTTTTCGTCGCTCATTCTTGAGCCGTGAGTCCATTATTATCTGGACAATCAAAACCTGGCGCAGCAACCGCGCACGTTATGCACGCGATATGGTAGACCCGCAATACGCCCATATTCATTTTGTCCGCATTACCCGCCGCAGTGAGGTGGAAAACCTCATTTCATCGCTTAAGTCACACGCGTAGCATGGATTTATATATCTGATTTCCGGCAAACCAAATGTAAATTAATTGTTTCTCAGAGGTGAAATACGCCTTTAATAATGACGACATGTTAAGTCAAACGAGAACGCAACATGTCCTGGCGAATCAGTATTCTGGATAAAAGCCCCATCGCTGAAAACGAAACGGCTGCCGATGCACTGGCGCGAACCCTGGCGCTGGCACAGCAGGCAGAAAATCTGGGCTATCACCGTTTCTGGATTGCCGAACACCACAACACGCCCCAGCTGGCCAGCCCTTCACCCGAACTGTTAATCGCCTGGATCCTCGGGCAAACCCGGCGTATCCGCGTGGGCTCTGGTGGCGTCATGCTCCAGCACTACAGCCCTTACAAAGTCGCAGAAAATTTCAACCTCCTGGCCGCGCTTGCTCCCGGACGCGTGGATCTGGGCGTCGGGAAAGCCCCAGGCGGCCTGCCGCTCTCCACCCGGGCGCTGCAGCAGGGCCTCGATCAACAGCAAAAAGGCAGTTTTGCCGAACAGCTGACACAGCTTCATCACTGGATCCAGCCGGAAAATCAGTCGGTGGACGAGGCCGTTCGCGCGACGCCGCTGCCGCCGGTTCCGGCGCAGGGGTTCCTGCTGGGGGCCAGTACCGAAAGCGCGCTGCTGGCCGCGAAACTTGACTGGCATTTTGTCTTTGCTGCTCACCTGAATGGGGATCCGGCGCTGCTGCGTGAAGTCATCACCACCTGGCGTAACCACAGCGCCCGGGATGCGATTGTGGCGGTGCAGGTCATCGTCGCCCAGTCGCAGGCTGAGGCGGAGGCACTGGCACAACAGGTTGAAGTCTGGGGCGTCGAACTGGCAAATGGGCAGCGCGTCACCGTGGCCAGCGAAGAGCAGGCCTATGCCTTTGCCCGACAGGCCGGCAGCGAGCCGGTGCGCATTGCCCGTCGGGCACAGTCGCTGCTGGCGGGAACAGCCGAATCGGTGCTGGAACAGTTGAACGCCCTGCACGAAAAATGGGGCATTGATGAATTCATTATTGATACCCCCGTTGCGGATGGCGTAACGCGAATACAGTCCCTGCGTCTGCTGGCGCAGGCGAAGCTTAACAAGGAGGTCGCCGTATGCGTTTTGACGAACAACTGATTGCCTGGCGCCGGGAGCTGCACCAGAACCCGGAGCTGTCCGGCCAGGAGGTCGAAACGACCGCTCGCCTGCGTCAGTGGCTGACGACGGCTGGCATTACGCCGCTGCCTTATGCGCTTCAGACCGGTGTGGTGGCCGAAATCGGCACGGGGAAAAAGCTGATCGCGCTGCGGGCCGATATTGACGCCTTGCCCATTGAAGAGCGCAGCGGCGTGCCGTTTAGTTCACAGCGTGCGGGTGTGATGCATGCCTGCGGACACGATATTCATACCAGTGTGATCCTCGGGGCGGCGTTAAAACTTAAAGAGCGTGAAGCGTCTTTAAACGGGCGCGTGCGGATCCTCTTTCAGCCGGCTGAAGAGAACTTTGGCGGCGCGAAAAGTATGGTGCGGGCCGGTGCCTTACGTGATGTCAGTGCCATCTTCGGGATGCATAACGAGCCGGGGCTGCCGGTCGGGGAATTTGCCACCCGCGGTGGGCCGTTCTACGCCAACGTCGACCGGTTTGTTATCCGAATTACCGGTAAAGGCGCGCATGCTGCACGTCCGCATGAAGGTAACGACGCCATCGTGCTGGCGAGCCAGCTGGTAACGGCGTTGCAGAGCGTTGCCAGCCGCAACGTCAACACGCTTGATTCCGTGGTGCTTAGCGTCACGCGCATTACCGGGGGCAATACCTGGAACGTCCTGCCGGAAAGCGTTGAACTGGAAGGCACGCTTCGCACCCACCGCGTGGAAGTGCAGCAGAATGTGAAAGCACGCGTCGGCGAAATTGCCGCCGGGTTTGCCAGCGCGTTTAGCGCGCAGATCGACATCACCTGGTACGCCGGGCCTACCGCGTTGGTCAATGACGCGCACTGGGCCGAATTTGCCACCGCCGTCGCCAGAGAATCTGGGTATGAAACGCAGCACGCCGAGCTGCATATGGGCGGGGAAGATTTCGCGGTGTATCTGCAGCAGATCCCCGGGGCGTTTGTCAGCATCGGTAGCGCCAGTCCGTTCGGTTTACATCACCCGGCCTTCAACCCGGATGAAGCATTAATTGAGCCCGCTGCCCGCTATTTTGCACAGCTTGCGGAAAAAGCCCTGCAACACGTTTAATTCTGAAGAGGTGAATATGTCTGCAACCCGACAATTGCGGCTGGGAACCATTTTGCATGGTGCTTCCGGAAATATGTCTGCCTGGCGCCATCCGACGGCGGTCGCCGATGCCAGCATTAATTTTGATTTTGTAAAAGCCACGGCGTTAAAAGCCGAAGAGGGGAAGCTTGATTTTTTATTCGTCGCCGACGGCCTCTATATTAACGAGAAATCCATTCCGCATTTCCTAAACCGGTTTGAGCCGTTAACGGTCTTGTCCGCACTGGCAAGTCTGACGTCGCGCCTCGGTCTGGTCGGTACCTTATCGACCTCCTACAGCGAACCGTTTACCGTGGCGCGCCAGTTTGCCAGCCTGGATCATTTGAGCAACGGACGCGCAGGCTGGAACGTGGTGACCTCACCGCTCGAGGGGTCGGCGAAAAACTTCTCGCGCGAGAAACACCCTGAACATGCGCTGCGCTACCGGATAGCGGATGAATACCTCGACGTGGTGAAAGGACTCTGGGATTCCTGGGAGGGGGATGCCTTTGTGCGCAACAAAGAGAGCGGGCAGTTCTTTGACCCGGCAAAACTGCATACGCTTGATCATCACGGCGATTTCTTCCAGGTGGCCGGCCCGCTCAATATTGGCCGCACGCCGCAGGGACGCCCGATTGTTTTTCAGGCAGGTGCATCGGATGACGGAAAAAAACTGGCCGCGAAACATGCTGACGCCATTTTTACCCATCATGAAACGTTAGAGGAAGCCAAAGCGTTTTATCGCGACGTAAAACATCAGCTTGAATCCAATGGCCGCAGGGCATCGGACTTACATATTTTTCAGGGCGTCAGCGTGATTGTTGGCAAAGACGCGGAGGACGTGGAGAACCAGTATCAGACAACCGCGGCTCTGGTGTCGATTAACGATGCCCTGAATTACCTCGGCCGTTATTTCGAACATCACGATTTCAGCCAGTACCCGCTTGACGAGCCGTTCCCGGACATCGGTGAACTGGGTAAAAACAGTTTTCGCAGCACGACCGATGAAATTAAGCGTAATGCTCGCGAACGCAACTTAACCCTGCGTCAGGTTGCACTCGAAGCGGCATCCCCGCGCCCGCGCTTTTCCGGTACGCCGGAGGAGGTGGCAGACGGTCTGCAGGGCTGGTTTGAGGCATTCGCCGCGGACGGTTTCATTATTCAGGGTGGAACGCCGGACACGTTCCCGCGTTTTGTTGACCAGGTTGTCCCGGTGTTACAGGCCCGCGGGTTATTCCGCACCGACTATCCCGGCACTACGCTGCGCGACAGTCTGGGTTTAGACGAACCGCAAAACCAGTTCACACAACAATAATAGAGAACCTCGTTATGCAGAAATCATCGCTTATTCTGGCGCTTGCGCTGGCCTTTTCCCCTGCCGTCTGGGCAGAGAATGTGAACATTAACGGTACTGGCGTGAGCCTGGAAGCCAACAAAACGCCCGTCAACACCGCCAAAAACAGCGACGCCATCGCGCAACTGCCGAAAGATTATCGCTTCGCCGTGCCGGGCAAATTCACCGTGGCGGTTGCCGCGCTTAACTCACCGCCGCTGACCGTTTTTTCCGACGACAATAAAACGCTGCTCGGAAGCGAGGTGGACGTTGCCCGTCTGGTGGCCGACAGCCTTGGGCTGGAGCTGAACGTGGTGCCAACCTCCTGGGAGGACTGGCCTCTCGGCGTCGCCTCCGGGAAATACGATGCGGCGATCAGCAACATCACCGTGACCAGAGAGCGCAAAGAGAAGTTTGATTTTGCCACTTACCGTAAAGATTCCCTCGGTTTCTATGTGAAATCGACCAGTCCGATTACCTCGCTGCAGAAGGCGGAGGACATCGCCGGGCTGCGCATCATCGTAGGTTCCGGAACCAACCAGGAGGCTATCCTGCTGGCGTGGAATGCGCAGAACGTGAAGAAAGGCCTGAAGCCGTTTACCCCGATCTACACCAAAGACGATGCATCACAAACCCTGTCTCTCCAGTCAGGCCGCGCAGATGCGTTCTTTGGCCCGAACGTGACTGGCGCATGGAAAGCGGCGCTGACCGGGAAAACCAAACGGGTTGGGATTGTCGACGGCGGCTGGCCGAAGGCGGCGCACATTGCGGTGACGCTGAAAAAAGGCAGCGGCCTGGTCGAGCCGGTACAGACCGCACTTAACGGGGTCATCAAAAACGGCGATTACGACAAAGTGCTGAACCGCTGGGGGGAAGGGGTAGAACGTATCCCTCAATCAGAAGTGAACCCGGCAGGACTGGGTGACTAAGGAGGCGCTATGCGCGAGCAATTTCGGGACGTGTCACCGGAAGACGCCGATCTTCAGCCCATTATCGACGGATTATTCGGTGAATATGCCGCCCGCTATGGCGACTATTTCTCTAAAGACGCGGAAGTGGAGCTCACGGAGTGGTACCTGGCCCCGCAGGGGCTGTTTATTGTCCTTGAGCGTGACGGCGACATCATCGCCACCGGCGCGTATAAACCGTTTGATGAACGCACCGCTGAAATCAAACGAATCTGGACGCACAAGGCGCTGCGTCAACAGGGGCTGGCGGCCCGCGTCGTCCAGGAGCTGGAGCGTCGGGCGGTACAGGCCGGTTACAGCCAGATCTACCTCACCACCGGTTTTCGTCAGCCGGAGGCGGTCAGGCTCTATATCAGTCAGGGCTATCAGCCGCAGTTCGATCTGAACCGCGATCCGGAAGTGTACAGCCAGCCGCCGTTTGATGGCCGGCTGCGTTTCACCAAAACGCTGATCAGTGAAGCGTTCAGTAAAACAGCATGAGGAATGACAATGAGCAACGTTGAAACCATTAAGGTGGTCCCGGCGCGTTATCCGCTGCGGACTGTCGGTGCCGTGGTGGCGCTGTTTGTGCTTGCGGTGGTCATTCAGTCCGTGGCCTTTAACCCGCGCTGGGAGTGGTCTGTCTTTGCCCGCTGGTTCTTTGATCCGGTTATCCTTGAAGGCGTAGGGCAGACATTGCTGTTGACCCTGATCGGCACTGCGCTGAGCGTGGTCATTGGCGGCCTGCTGGCGCTGGCGAGGCTCTCTTCATCCTGGCTGCTGAGCAGCCTGGCCTGGGGGTATATCTGGCTGTTTCGTTCGTTGCCGCTGATTGTGGTTCTGATCATTCTCTATAACTTTTCCTATCTCTACGACACGCTCTCGCTTGGCGTACCCTTCACCGCCATTACCTGGGGTCGCTTCGAAACCATCAACGTGCTGGGACAGTTTTCCACCGCCGTGGTGGGACTGACGCTGGTTCAGAGCGCGTATACCGCCGAGATCATTCGCGGCGGTTTTCTGGGGGTGGATCATGGTCAGTATGAAGCGGCGGCGGCGCTCGGTCTGCCAGCCTGGCGTCGCACGGTGCGTATCATTTTGCCGCAGGCGCTACGCACGATTCTGCCGTCCGGATTTAATGAAATTATCAGTCTCGCGAAAGGTACGGCCATGGTGTATGTCCTGGCGATGCCGGAACTCTTCTATACCATTCAGATGATCTATAACCGCACGCAGGAGGTTATCCCGCTGCTGATGGTCGGTGCGGTCTGGTATCTGGTGATTACCACCGTGTTGTCTGCCATTCAGCATGTTGTGGAGCGCGGGCTTGCCCGCAGCGAACGCCGTTCAGCCGTTAATCAAAACCGAGTAGCCAGTCGCGTCCGTTCTGTATCCACCGCATCAGTACAGGAGCCCGTCCATGCAAACCTCTCCTGAAGGGCATATTTCGATTACCGGCGTCAGTAAGTTTTTTGGCCGCCATAAAGCGCTTGATAACGTCTCGCTGGAGATCCCGCCCGGATCGGTAACGGTGATCCTCGGGCCTTCCGGATCGGGTAAATCGACGCTTCTGCGCACCATTAACCATCTGGAACGCGTCGACGAAGGGTTTATCCAGATTGACGGTGATTACATCGGTTACCGCCGTCAGGGTGACAAACTCTACGAGCTGAAAGAGAAAGAGATCCTCAAACAGCGCGTCAATGTGGGCTATGTCTTCCAGAACTTTAATCTCTTTCCGCATCTCACGGTGCTGGAAAACCTGATTGAGGCGCCCATCGCCCATAAAAAACTGAGTAAGAAAGAAGCCGTTGAAAGGGCATACAGCCTGCTGGATGTGGTCGGGCTGCGCGATAAAGCCGACGCCTGGTCGCGCCATCTCTCTGGGGGCCAACAGCAGCGTATTGCCATTGCCCGCGCGCTGGCGTTACGTCCCCGGGTAATGCTGTTTGATGAGCCCACTTCAGCGCTCGACCCGGAACTGGTTGGCGAAGTGCTGGACGTGATTAAAAAGCTCGCCCGCTCGGGTACCACGCTGGTGGTCGTCACCCACGAGATCGGCTTTGCCCGGGAAGTGGCGGATCAGGTGGTCTTTATGGTCGACGGCAAAATTGTGGAGCAGGGCAGCAGTGACGACGTATTAACCCGTCCGTCGCACCCGCGAACGCGCCAGTTCCTGTCAAAAGTGCTGTAAGGAGTGCAGATGAAATATGCTTTTCTGGCCGGTCTGGCTTTTACGACCGCGAGCCATGCGGGTATCGATTTACACGCCAACGAGCAGCCGCTGCCGGTGACGGTAGATCGGCAGGCCGTCGCGAAGATCCCCGCGAACTATAAATTTGTTGAGCCGGGCACGCTCACGGTAGCGATCTCAGCGCTCAACTCTCCACCGCTGGCGCTGCTTGCCAGCGATAACAGGACGCGGATTGGCAGCGATCCGGATATTGCCCGCTTGCTGGCGGGCAGTCTGGGGTTAAAGCTGAAGCTGGTTCCCACGGCCTGGGAAGACTGGCCGCTGGGGATCAGCTCCGGACGCTATGACGTGGCGCTGGTGAATATTGCGGTGACCGAACAGCGAAAAGAGAAATTTGATTTTGCGACCTATCGCGTCGACTCACTGGCGTTTTCCGTGAAATCCACCAGCGCGGTCCAGGCGATTAACAGCGCAAAAGATCTGGCAGGCAAAAAGGTGATTGTCGGTTCCGGGACCAATCAGGAGCGCATTCTGCTGGGCTGGAATGAAGAGAACAAAAAAGCCGGTCGTGAGCCTGCGCTGCCGGTCTATCTGACCGATGATGCTTCCGGCAACCTCTATATTCAGTCCGGCAGGGCGGATGTGTTCTTCGGACCTCAATCCGTATCCGCCTATAAAGCGGCGTTGACCGGCAAAACGCGCGTAGTGGGTCTCGGGCCGAAGAGAGCCTATGTCGCCACGACGACCAAAAAAGGCAATGGGCTGGTTTATGCTTTGCAGGCTGCGCTGGAGGGCGCTATTACGCGTGGAGAGTACCAGCGGGTGCTGGCACGCTGGGGAGAAGAGGGCGAAGCGGTGACGCAATCCGACGTGAACCCGACTGGGATAACCTATTAGTCGTGTCTACACTTAGGGTTTTCATCCCGGAGGGGGCAACATGATTAAACTCTATGGCGTACCCGGCTGGGGATCGGCAATCAGTGAAGTGATGCTGACTCTGGCAGACATCCCTTATCAATTTATCAACGTGGACGGGTTCGACCAGCCCGGCCCGCAGCGTGAGTTGCTGAAAGCACGCAATCCGCTGTGTCAGGTACCCACGCTGGAACTGGAAAACGGGGCGATCATGACCGAAACGGCGGCGATTGCCCTGATGGTGCTGGACAGATGTCCCGATCTTGCACCTGCCATCGGGCAGGCTGAGCGGCAGCAGTTTCAGCGGTTGCTCATTTGGTTTGTTGCGAACGTTTATCCCACCTTTACCTACGCTGACTACCCCGAACGCTGGGTGCCGGATGCGCCGGAGCAGTTGAAAAACAGCTGTATTGAATACCGAAAATCACTCTATCTGTGGTTTGACAGCCAGCTCAGTGCCACCCCTTTTGCGCTCGGGGAACGGCTGACGCTGCTTGACGTCTACATCACGGTTGCACGCACCTGGGGGCCTCGCCATGCATGGTTTGCGGCGAATACGCCGAAGATAACGGCGATTGCGGATACCGTGTGCCAGCTGCCGGAACTGCACAAGGTGTTAAAGGCAAACGAGATAATCTGATAACGTGGAACTCACATTCATAACTGGAAGCCTGCATATGCCACACGTAGATATCAAATGTTTTCCCCGTGATTTGAACGACGACCAAAAAACCGCGCTGGCGGCGGATATTGCCGAGGTGATTACCCGTCATCTGAACAGTAAAGATCGCTCTATTTCGGTCGCCCTGAACGAAGTGCAGGAAGCCGACTGGAAAGCGCAGGTCTGGGATACCGAAATTGAACCCAACCTGGATCACTTAATTAAGAAACCCGGCTATTCAATGTGAGAGAGGGTCGGGCGGCGCGGAGTCGCCCGACACGACACACGCGTTACTTCGTCTGCAGCAATATTGCCATCAGCCCCGGAAAGCGGGCATCAAGATCGTCCCTGCGCAGTGAAATCATATTTTCTCGTCCCTGCGGGCGCTGCCAAATCACGCCGCTGTCGCGCAAGACGCGCCAGTGATGGGTCATCGTCGATTTCACCACCTCGTCCGGGCGCAGCGCGTTACAGCTCAGTTCGCTGCCATCGGCCAGCCTGCGGATAATCGACAGCCGGAGCGGGTTACCGAGGGCAAAAAGCACATTTTCCAGCAGTATTTGTTCAATTTCAGGGTGGTTCGGGATCATCGTTTTCCTGCGTCTGGTGTCAGATTGAGCTATATCAACAATAGGTCAACCGTAAAAAAATAGTTCGATAATACTCGTACAATAGGACTATTATAGCAAACGAACGAACACGCGACCATCCCGGTCGTCACAACGCAGTCTTAATGACTAAGGAAATATTATGCCCCGACCCATCCCTCTCGAACGTTATCGCAACATCGGTATCTCCGCGCATATCGATGCCGGTAAAACGACCACCACCGAGCGCATCCTGTTTTATACCGGTATGAGCCACAAACTGGGTGAAGTACACGATGGCGCGGCAACTACCGACTGGATGGCACAGGAGCAAGAGCGCGGGATAACCATTACCTCTGCGGCAGTCAGCTGTTTCTGGCCAGGTATGGACCGGGGCTTTGAACCGCACCGGATCAACATTATCGACACCCCGGGCCACGTGGATTTCACCATTGAGGTGGAACGTTCCATGCGTGTACTCGACGGCGCTGTCATGGTGTATGACTCCGTCGGTGGCGTGCAGCCGCAGTCGGAAACCGTCTGGCGTCAGGCGAACAAATATCATGTCCCGCGGCTGGCCTTCGTCAACAAAATGGACCGCCCGGGGGCGGACTTCTTCCGCGTCGTGCGAATGATGCAGGAGCGTCTGAAAGCGAATCCGGTCCCGATTGTTATTCCGGTGGGGGCAGAAGAACACTTCACCGGCGTGGTGGATCTCATCAAAATGCGTACCATTTTGTGGGACGATGCTACCCAGGGCATGGTGTTTACCTATGCTCCTGTGCCGGATGACATAGTGAGTACTGCGCAGGAATGGCGGGAAAAAATGGTCTCTGCGGCGGCGGAAGCCAGCGATGAGCTGATGGATAAATACCTGGAAACGGGTGATTTAGAGGAAGCGGAAATCATCAGGGGGCTGCGTATGCGGACCATCTCCGGTGAAATCCAGCCGATGCTGTGCGGCAGCGCGTTTAAAAATAAAGGCGTGCAACGCATGCTCGATGCGGTCATTGAACTGATGCCGTCGCCTCTGGACGTGCCCGCCATTGATGGTGTGGATGAGAATGGGCAGCATGCCGAGCGTCATCCAGACGACAACGAGCCGTTCTCCGCATTGGCCTTTAAACTGATGAGCGACCCGTACGTCGGACAGCTGACCTTTATCCGCGTTTACTCTGGCGTGCTGCGCAAAGGCGACGCGGTGTACAACCCGGTGAAAGGGAAGAAAGAGCGCATTGGGCGCATCGTGCTGATGCATGCTAACGATCGCCACGAAGTGGATGAGCTGCGCGCGGGCGATATCGCGGCCTGCGTTGGGTTGAAAGATGTGACAACCGGTGACACGCTCACCGACCCGAACGCCGTCATTACGCTAGAACGAATGGAGTTTCCGGACCCGGTTATCTCGCTTGCGATCGAGCCGAAAACCAAAGGCGATCAGGAGAAAATGGGCATTGCATTGCAGCGCCTGGCAGCGGGAGACCCTTCGTTTCGTCTGCACACCGATGAAGAGTCTGGCCAGACAATTATCTCCGGGATGGGTGAGTTACATCTTGAGATTATCGTTGACCGCATGAGGCGTGAGTTCGGCGTTGAGGCGAACATTGGTCGCCCACAGGTCACGTACCGTGAAACCCTGCGTAAAGCGGTGAAGGATATCGAAGGGAAATTTGTCCGACAGTCCGGCGGTAAAGGGCAGTACGGCCATGTGGTGCTCAGTCTGGCGCCGTTAGAGCCCGGCAGTGGTTTTGTATTTGAAGATGCCACCAAGGGCGGCGTTGTCCCGCGCGAGTATATTCCGTCTGTGGAGAAAGGCCTGCGCGAAGCCATGAACAGCGGTGTCCTGGCGGGGTATCCGGTTGTCGATGTGAAAGCGACCCTGACGTTTGGCTCCTATCACGAGGTCGACTCCTCGGAAATGGCGTTCCGCATGGCGGCGATCCTCGGCTTTAAAGAGGGCGCTCGTAAAGCGGACCCGGTGATTCTTGAACCGGTCATGCATGTCGAGGTGGAAACACCGGAAGAGTACGCCGGCAACATCATGGGCGATCTCTCTTCCCGCCGCGGCATGGTGCAGGGAATGGAAGAGCAGTACGGTAGTCAGATTATTCGCGCGGATGTGCCGCTGGCGGAGATGTTTGGCTATGCCACGACGCTGCGTTCGATGTCGCAAGGCCGCGCGACCTACACGATGGAATTCCATCATTTCGCGGAAGCACCGCGTAATGTTGCGGATGAAATTATTGCACGGCGCGCGAAGTAATTTAAAAGCCCTTTCCCTCGCGGAGAGGGCTTTTTTTATAGGCTATTTTTCCAGCGCCTTTACCATTTTCCCACTGGTCACAAACGTCCCGGCCCCCAGATGATGCAGGGTGTTCAGCTTATCGCCGTCAAACTGCCAGCGTCCGGCGACAAACGCGCGTTCATCTGCGGCTGCCGAAACAACCTCACCAAACAGCGTATCGTATTTTTCTGCAGCTGCGGTAACCGGGAGTAAACGACACTCCATCCACGCCAGGCATTTCTCTTCAATCACCGGCAGGTCGAGTACCGGACCTTGCACAACCGGGATCCCGTAGCAGTTGAACTTGTCTTCGTCGCGACCGCTCACGCTGCCGACGGCGTAAGCCCAGTTAGCCGCTGCCACGCCGGGGATGACAATACCGAACTTTCCGCTGCGCTCAATCAGTTCGCGCGACCAGGTGCTTTTGTCCACCACAATTGCGATACGCGGTGGCTCAAACTCTACCGGCATCGACCAGGCCGCAGCCATGACGTTACGACGGTCGATAGACTCATCGCGGCTGGTAATCAGTACCGTAGGGCCATGGTTCAGCAGACGGCTGGCATGCTTTAATTCAACGGGACGAAACGCGCTCATGAACATTCCTCTCAGCAGGTATGCTGGCATTAAACGTCTGATGGGTAGCCGAAATCAAGATGCACCCGCAAAAAGCACTTTTGCGCATATGGAGGCCGGAAAATAGTTTATAAACAGGGAACATCACATCATGGAAGCGAATCATGTCCCCATTTCTGAGTGCTTATTTTGCCCGTACGGGCTGGCAACAGCCTGTACAGGTTGACATCGACACCCTGCGGGCGCTGCATCTACACCACAACTGCGCGATCCCCTTCGAGAATATTGACGTCGTGATGCCGCGCGAGATCCATCTGGAAGATCAGTGCCTGGTCGACAAACTGGTGACGGCGCGTCGTGGAGGCTATTGCTTTGAGCAGAACGGCCTCTTTGAACGCGTTTTGCGTGAAGTGGGCTATACGGTTCGCAGCGTGCTGGGCCGCGTGGTCTTAGCCAGTCCGCCACAGATGCCGCCGCGTACGCATCGTCTGCTGCTGGTTGAACTCAACGGCGAGCGCTGGATTGCCGACGTCGGTTTTGGCGGACAGACGCTGACGGCGCCGATTCGTTTGCTCGCCAACGAGGAGCAGGAGACACCCCACGGGCTGTACCGTTTGCTGAGCGAGGGCAACGACTGGATCCTGCAGTTCAGTCACCACGATCACTGGCAGTCGATGTACCATTTTGATCTGACAACACAGTATTTCAGCGATTACGTGATGGGCAACTTCTGGTCGGCGCACTGGCCGCAATCCCATTTTCGCCACCATCTGTTGATGTGTCGCCATCTGCCTGACGGCGGAAAGCTGACCCTGACCAACTTTAACTTTACCCACTGGCAGAAGGGGCATGTGGAAGAGCAGGTCCATCTTCCCGACGCGAACGCGCTGTATCAGGTGATGCAGTCACGGTTTGGACTGGGCGTTGACGATCCCAAACACGGGTTTTCGCTGGACGCGCTGACGGCGGTGATGGCCGGGTTTGATACACATCCTCAGGCCGGGAAATAGACCGGTGGCGCTGCGCTCAGGCGTAGCGCCACCCGGCAACACTCAGCGGCGCGATCTCACCACCTGATACCTGCGCGTTAAATACTCCACCGGCGCGCTCCAGACGTGCACCAGTCGGGTGAAGGGGAAGATCAGGAAAATGGTCATGCCCAGCACCAGATGAACACGGAAGATAAACGCCACGCCCGCCAGATGTTCGGACGAGCCACCGCGGAAGGTCACTACCGACTGCGCCCAGTCCACCAGCTTGAGCATCTCGCTGCCGTCGGGATATTTCGCGGAGAACGGAATGGTGGTGAGCCCAAGAATACACTGCACCAGCAAAATGCAGAGGATCAGGATATCTGCCGTAGAGGAGGTCGCCCGGATACGCGGGTTCGTCAGCCGGCGAATCAATAATCCCGCACCGCCCACCAGCGTGAGCACGCCGCAAACGCCGCCCAGAATCATCGCCATCAGCTGTTTCTGCGACATCGGCAGAAACCACGAATAAACCCAGTGCGGCGTCAGCATCCCGAAAAGATGTCCGAAGAAGATCCCCAGGATCCCGATATGGAACAGATTTGACCACAGCACCATGCCGCGCTTATCCAGCATCTGGCTGGAGGAGGCGCGCCAGGTATACTGCCCGTAATCGTAACGCAGCCAGCTTCCCACCAGAAAAACCGTGCCACACAGGTAGGGGTAAATATCGTAGAAAAAGACGTTCAGAAACTGGATCATTTTGGGCCTCCCGCACTGACGTCGACATACTGCGGGGCAACGTCCTGGCTAAAGCGTCGTTGATATTGCTGCATCGGTGAGGTATCACACGATGTGGCGTTGTCCTCGATAAACTTGACCTGTTCCTCTTCCCAGACGGCGTCCAGCGCCTGGCGGGTATCATCCCGTTTCTCGGTGGAAACCTGTTTCGCCACGCTGTCGCTGGTCAGACGCGTGCCTGCGAGCGTCAGGAGCGCATCGAATAGCTGATAATGCGCCACGCCGCGCTGCTTCAGGCGACCGCCAATCAGTGCCAGGATCGGCGCAACGTTTTGTAGTCCCTCGCGGGCCTCGTCGTCGGTGACGAGGCTGAGATACTCCAGGTAGAGCGGCAGATAGTCCGGCAGCTCGCGACAGTCCAGCTGCAGGCCGGCTTTTTCGTACTGGCTCATCAGGTCGACCATCGCCTGGCCGCGATCGCGGGATTCAGCATGAACGTGCTCAAACAGCAGCAGCGAGGTCGCACGACCCCGCTCAAACACCTCGCACCATTCGGCCTGCTTATCCAGCAGCGCGGCATCCAGATGCTGGCGGGCAAAGGGCAGTAACGCAGGGAGATTCTGTTCTATCAGGGAAAGTGCTTCCTCGCGATTTTCCCATAATGTTTCATCGGGATACTCAATCAGCAGGGCGATGATTTTGAGGATCTGCATCACTCTCCCTCCCCGTGGTCGCGCACTTCGGTGATGTTGATGGCATCAATGCGGCTGCTGTTAAAGAGGTTGAATTTGGTGTCGGAACCGTGGCACCCGTCGCCAAAGGAGAAGCCGCAGCCGTTGCGTTCCGGGAAGGCGTCGCGCGCCATTTCGCGGTGGCTGGTGGGGATCACGAAACGATCTTCGTAGTTGGCAATCGCCAGATAGCGGTACATCTCTTCGACCTGCTCGACGCTAAGGCCCACTTCTTCGATGGCACGCGTATCGGTCACGCCTTCAACGGTCTGAGAGCGTTTGTAATGACGCATGGCCATCATGCGTTTCAGGGCGCGCAGCACCGGAGCAGGATCGCCCGCGCTGAGCATGTTGGCCAGATACTGCACCGGTATGCGCAGGCTTTCGACCGCCGGTAATACGCCGTCGTTGAGCGGCAGGCCGCCGGCGTCTGCGTAAGACTGGATCGGTGACAGCGGCGGAACGTACCAGACCATCGGCAGGGTGCGGTATTCCGGATGCAGCGGCAGCGCCAGCTTCCAGTCCATCGCCATCTTGTAAACCGGGGAACGCTGGGCGGCGTCAATCACGTTCTGCGGAATACCTTGCTTGAAGGCTTCTTCAATGACCGCCGGGTCATGCGGATCAAGGAACACGTCACACTGGCGTTCATAGAGGTCGGTTTCATGTTCGGTGCTGGCCGCTTCTTCAATGCGATCCGCGTCATACAGCAGCACGCCCAGATAGCGAATACGCCCGACGCAGGTCTCAGAACAGACGGTTGGCTGGCCGGATTCAATGCGCGGGTAGCAGAAGATGCATTTCTCCGACTTTCCGCTTTTCCAGTTGAAGTAGATTTTCTTGTACGGGCAACCGCTGATGCACATGCGCCAGCCACGACATTTGTCCTGGTCAATCAGCACAATGCCGTCTTCTTCACGCTTGTAGATGGCACCGCTCGGGCAGGTGGCCACGCAGCTCGGGTTCAGGCAGTGTTCACACAGGCGCGGCAGGTACATCATGAAGGTGTTTTCAAACTGGCCGTACATCTCCTTCTGGATCTTGTCGAAGTTGCGGTCGCGGGCGCGTTTTTCGAACTCGCCGCCAAGCAGTTCTTCCCAGTTCGGGCCGCCAACAATTTTGTCCATCCGTTTGCCGCTAATCAGCGAGCGCGGGCGGGCCGTCGGGAGGTGATCGCCTTGTGGTGCACGGTGCAGATCCTGGTAATCAAACGTGAAGGGCTCGTAGTAATCATCAATGCCGGGCAGGGACGGGTTGGCAAAGATTTTTGACAGCACGCCCACGCGCCCGCCGAGACGCGGCGTCAGCTTGCCGGTGATCCCGCGTACCCAGCCGCCTTGCCACTCCTCCTGATCTTCCCAGTTTTTCGGGTAGCCAATCCCCGGTTTGGTTTCGACGTTGTTGAACCACGCATATTCCATACCTTCACGCCCGGTCCAGACGTTTTTACAGGTGACCGAGCAGGTGTGACAGCCAATGCATTTGTCGAGATTCAGCACCATTCCAACCTGTGAGCGTATTTTCATTTTTTCGCCTCCTGTACCTGATCCCGACCTTCGCCATCCAGCCAGTTAATGTTTTTCATTTTGCGGATCATGATGAACTCGTCGCGGTTAGAGCCGACGGTGCCGTAATAGTTGAAGCTGTACGCCAGCTGGGCGTAGCCGCCAATCATGTGTGTCGGTTTGGGACAGACGCGCGTCACCGAGTTATGGATCCCGCCGCGACGGCCGGTGACTTCTGAACCCGGAATATTCAGAATACGTTCCTGCGCGTGGTACATCATGGTCATGCCCGGCGGGACGCGCTGGCTCACCACTGCCCGGGCGGTCAGGGCCCCGTTGGCGTTGAAGGCTTCGATCCAGTCGTTATCCTCAATGCCTAACTCTCTGGCATCGGTTTCGCTGATCCAGACGATAGGCCCCCCGCGTGACAGCGTCTGCATCAACAGGTTTTCACTGTAGGTCGAGTGAATGCCCCATTTCTGGTGTGGCGTCAGGAAGTTCAGTGCCTTCTCCGGGAAACCGTTCGGCGGGATTTCGCGCATATGGCTAACGCTTCGGGTATCAATCGGTGGGCGATAGGCCACCAGACTCTCCCCGAACGCGCGCATCCACGGATGGTCCTGATACAGCTGCTGACGACCGGAAAGGGTGCGCCAGGGAATAAGCTCGTGAACGTTGGTATAACCGGCGTTATAGGAGACATGCTCACTTTCAAGGCCCGACCAGGTGGGGCTGGAGATAATTTTCCGCGGCTGGGCCTGAATATCGCGGAAGCGGATTTTCTCATCTTCTTTGTTCAGCGCCAGATGGGTGTGATCGCGACCGGTCAGTTCGCCCAGCGCTTGCCAGGCTCGCACTGCCACCTGGCCATTCGTTTCAGGGGCGAGGGCGAGGATCACTTCAGAGGCATCAATCGCCGTTTCAATACGCGGGCGTCCTTTTGCCGGGCCATCGAGCTTCACGTAGTTCAGCTTGCCAAGGAAATCGACCTCGCTCTGGGTATTCCATGAAATGCCTTTCCCGCCGTTGCCGAGTTTGTCCATCAGCGGGCCGAGTGATGTAAAGCGCTCGTAGGTTTCCGGATAATGACGTTCGACCACCGCAATCGTCGGCGCCGTTTTACCCGGAATGAGATCGCATTCGCCTTTGCGCCAGTCCTGAATATCAAACGGCTGTGAAAGTTCCCCCGGGGAGTCGTGCTGCAGCGGCTGCAGTACCACGTCCGTTTCGGTGCCAAGATGGCCGACGCACACCTCTGAGAAAACGCTGGCAATACCTTTGTAAATCTCCCAGTCGCTGCGGGATTCCCAGGCCGGGTCGACGGCAGCTGAAAGCGGATGAATAAACGGATGCATATCCGACGTATTCATGTCGTCTTTTTCATACCATGTCGCGGTGGGCAGCACGATATCGGAGAACAAGCAGGTGCTGGACATGCGGAAATCGAGCGTCACCAGCAGGTCAAGCTTGCCCTCGATGGCCTGAGTTTGCCACTCCACCTCTTCGGGCTTCACGTCATCCGTCGACCCTAAATCTTCGCCCTGGATGCCGCTTTCGGTACCGAGCAGGTATTTGAGCATGTACTCGTGACCTTTCCCCGAAGAGCCGAGCAGGTTAGACCGCCAGACAAACAGATTGCGCGGGTGGTTTTTACCGTTGTCAGGCTGTTCGCAGGCGAAACGTATATCGCCCGATTTTAATGCCTGCACGGTGTACTCCTGCGGGGTCATGCCAGCGGCGTCGGCCCGGGCTTTAATGTGCAACGGGTTGAGGTTTAGCTGCGGTGCCGAGGGCAGCCAGCCCATACGCTCTGCCCGGACGTTAAAATCGATCAGGTGACCGGTGAATTTTGTCGCGTCCGCCAGCGGAGAGAGTAACTCCTGCGCGGTCAGTTTTTCATAACGCCACTGACAGGCGTGGTTGTAGAAGTACGACGTACTGTTCATCTGGCGCGGGGGACGGTTCCAGTCCAGCGCAAACGCCAGCGGCAGCCAGCCGGTTTGCGGACGCAACTTCTCCTGACCCACATAGTGTGACCAGCCGCCACCGCTTTGACCCACGCAGCCGCAGAACACCAGCATGTTGATCATCCCGCGGTAGTTCATGTCCATGTGGTACCAGTGGTTCACCCCGGCACCGAGGATAATCATCGACCGGCCGTGTGTTTTGTGCGCCGTGTCGGCAAACTCACGGGCAATTTTCTCTATCAGGTAAGCAGGGACGCCGGTGATCTGCTCGCCCCAGGCGGGAGTGTAAGCTTTGATCTGGTCATAGCTGCCCGCCGCGTTGCTGTCTTCCAGACCACGATCGAGGCCGTAGTTAGCGAGAATCAGATCGTAGACGCTGACCACCCGTTTCTGGCTGCCATCGGCCAGCGTCAGGGTTTTACTCGGTACACGGCGCGTCAGGACCGGCTCCTGCTTGACGCTACGGAAGTGTGGATTTTCATTGCCGCCAAAATAGGGGAATGCCACCTCTGCCACGCTGTCGTGGGTAATCAGCAGCGAGAGGGTGAGTTCAGTTTCATGATCTGCCGCCAGCGGCGCCAGGTTCCATTTGCCTTTTTCGCCCCAGCGGAAACCAATGGACCCGTTCGGCACCACCAGATCGCCGGCGATATCAAAGGCGACGGTTTTCCACTCAGCATTATTGGCTTCACCCAGCCCGTCCGTGAGATCAGAGGCCCGAAGCATCCGCCCCGGCACCACGCGGCCATCGGCCTGTTCATCCAGCAGCACCAGCATCGGCATGTCGGTGTAGCGGCGGCAGTAGTTGAGGAAGTACTCGCTGGGGTTGTCGAGATGGAACTCTTTGAGGATCACGTGGCCCATTGCCATCGCCAGCGCGCTGTCGGTGCCTTGCTTGGGTGCCAGCCACTGATCGCTCAGTTTGGCGACCTCGGAGAAGTCCGGGGTGATGGCCACGGTTTTGGTGCCTTTGTAGCGGACCTCGGTAAAGAAGTGGGCATCTGGCGTACGCGTCTGCGGAACGTTAGACCCCCAGGCAATGATGTAGCTGGAGTTGTACCAGTCTGCGGATTCCGGCACGTCGGTCTGCTCGCCCCACGTCATGGGCGAGGCGGGCGGTAAATCACAATACCAGTCATAAAAGCTGAGACAGGTGCCGCCCAGCAGAGAGAGATAACGCGTCCCGGCGGCATACGAGACCATCGACATCGCCGGAATCGGTGAAAAACCGGCCACGCGATCGGGGCCGTAATGTTTAATGGTCCAGACGTTGGCGGCAGCAATCAGCTGGTTCAGCTCTTTCCAGCTGGAGCGGATAAATCCGCCGTGTCCGCGAGCCTGCTTGTAGCTCCGGCTCTTCTGCGGATCGTTCTGAATGGCATCCCAGGCCAGCACCGGATCGCTGTGTTGCGCCAGGGCGTCACGCCACAGTTCGATCAGCGTGCGGCGCACCAGCGGGTATTTCAGCCGGTTGGCGCTGTAAAGGTACCAGGAATAACTTGCACCGCGCGGGCAGCCGCGCGGCTCGTGGTTAGGCAGGTCGGGGCGGGTACGCGGGTAGTCGGTCTGCTGGGTTTCCCAGGTAACCAGGCCGTTTTTGACGTAGATTTTCCAGCTACAGGAGCCCGTGCAGTTCACGCCATGGGTGGACCGCACAATCTTGTCGAACTGCCATCGCTGTCGGTAGCTGTCCTCCCAGTCACGGTTGGTGTTGTACACCTGCCCGTGTCCATTGGCGAAGCTGTCGCCTTTTTGTTTGAAATAGCGAAAGCGATCCAACAGTTTACTCATGACATTTCTCCTGCTTCGATAGCCTTTTCGGAGAGGGCTGCCCACTCTCAGGCGAATGTGTAATTGTTATTGTTGTGAAGATTTGCGGCCATAAACCAGCCAGGTCACCAGGACGCAGACGATGTAAAACACGAGGAAAACTTTCATGGCACCCACAGGCGAGCCGGTCATGGCCAGCGACGTGCCGAAGGCTTTCGGAATGAAGAACCCGCCGACGGCACCGATGGCGGAGATAAAGCCCAGCGCTGCCGCGGTTTCGGTGACTGCTTCATGCTGCGCCTGCTCGTCACTTCCCCCTTGTTGCTTCACGCGGGTGAGGGTGATTTGGCGGAAAATGATGGCAATCATCTGAAACGTTGACCCGCTGCCCAGTCCGGCGGTGAGGAACAGACCCATAAAGACCAGATAGAAGGCGAGAAAACTGCCCGACCCGGAACCGGGAAGCGTCAGGAAAAGCAGGGCGCTGAAAAGCGCCATAAAGACGAAGTTAATCAGGGTGACGCGTACGCCGCCGAGTTTGTCTGAGATCATCCCGCCCGCAGAACGGGCCAGCGCGCCAATCAGTGGGCCAAAGAAAGCCAGATGGAGGATATTGACGTCAGGAAACTGGGTTTTCGACAGCATGGCGAAGCCTGCTGAAAAACCGATAAACGAACCGAAGGTTGCCAGGTAGAGGAGGCTCAGGAGCCACAGGTGAAAACGTTTTAACACCGGTAGCTGGCTGGCAATCGTGGCCTTAGAGCTCGCGATGTCATTCATGCCGAAAAACGCCGCAATCGTGGCCAGCAGGAGAAGGGGTGCCCAAATCCACGCGGCATTGGCCAGCCACATCGTTGAGCCGTCATCCTGCGGCACGCCGTTTACGCCGAGAAAGGTGAACATGGGCAGGAAGATCACCAGCGGCGCGACCAGCTGCATTACGCTCACGCCCAGATTCCCCAGCCCGCCGTTAATCCCCAGGGCGCTACCCTGTTTCGTTTTCGGGAAGAAGAAGCTGATATTGCCCATGCTGGAGGCGAAGTTAGCGCCGGCAAAACCACACAGCAGCGCGATGACGATAAAGATCCAGTAGGGAGTGGCAGTGTCCTGAATCGCGATCCCTAACCAGACGCAGGGAACAATCAGGATCACCGTGCTTAACACCGTCCAGTAGCGTCCACCAAAGAGAGGAACCATAAACGAATAGGGGACGCGCAATATCGCACCGGACAGGGAGGGTAAGGCTGTTAGCATAAAAAGCTGGTCGGTGGAAAAATTAAATCCAACTTTATTCAGATTGACCGCAATGGCACTAAATAACATCCATACGCAAAACGCTAATAACAGGCAAGCCACAGAAATTAAAAGATTTCTTCGGGCAATATGTTTTCCTTTATTCTCCCAGAATTGCGCATTTTCGGGTTTCCAGTTGCTCAGCAGATAAGGATTATTCTTCTCACTTTGTTGTGACATGTCGCCCTCTTGCGTAACCATAAAAAGAAAAAATGGAATAAAAACAGGTGGATGTCTGACAGTGTGTTTATGGAATTATTGGATGGTTTGGGATACATCTGAAAGGATAGATAAAAAAGCGAATCCCTGAGTCGGGAGGGGAAATAAGGGTTCGCTTAATGTGTTACTAATTGTAAGTGAGGGCTGTTAATACTCATAAGTGAGTATTAACACAATTCCAGAGAGATTAATTTATCAAGATGGTTATTAAAGGCAGCGTCGTCCATCTCTGGGATATCTAATATATAAATGCCGTCCAGGCCACACACCAGACCAATTAAACGCCAGGCAATATTTTCCGGCCGATCGCCCGGGGTAAAATCTCCCGCGTCAGTGCCTGCTTTGATAAGGGCGACGGTCTCCTGGTGCCACATCTCCATGGTCAGTACATATGCACCCCTGATGTCCGTATCCCGGCTTGCCAGGATCTGCGCCTCACGCCACAGACGAATATAGGGCTCAAACCGGCCATCATCGCTGCCGAGCATGGCATGCAGTTGCTGTCGCCAGCTGGCCTGCTTGCCGACTACATCCGCATCCAGCAGTTCACGGATCAATCGCACAAAAGCCAGCGATTTTAGCTCTCCGCCAGAGGTGAAATGGTGGTGGACCTGTCCGGTGGCGACGCCGGCTTCGGCGGCAATTCGCCGTACCGTCATTGCGGAAAGTCCGTCAGAGAGCGCCACGCGCATAGCGGCCTGTAAAATCTCTTCCCGCCTTTCATCCTTGCTCAGATATCGCATTTTCACTCACTCTTAATGGGACTGAAACAAGTGTAACAAAAAGCTGGACACTCGTTCAACTTTACGTAGGATCGCAAGCTGGACATGTGTCCATGATTTAAAAGAAAAGGAAATTTATGTTTCGTCAGTGGTTAGCGTTAGTCATTATCGTGCTGGTGTATATCCCGGTGGCGATCGACGCGACGGTACTGCACGTAGCGGCGCCGACGTTGAGTATGACGCTGGGTGCCAGCGGTAACGAATTATTGTGGATCATCGATATATACTCGCTGGTGATGGCGGGGATGGTGCTGCCGATGGGCGCACTGGGTGACCGCATTGGTTTTAAACGGTTGTTGATAATTGGCAGTACGCTGTTTGGCTTGTCATCGCTGGCTGCCGCATTTGCGCCTTCAGCAGGATGGCTGATTGCTGCCCGCGCCTCGCTGGCGATTGGGGCGGCGATGATCATCCCGGCCACGCTTGCGGGGATCCGCACGTTGTTCGTTAATGCGCGCGATCGCAACATCGCGCTTGGGGTCTGGGCCGCCGTCGGTTCAGGCGGTGCGGCGTTTGGTCCTTTGATTGGCGGTATGTTGCTGGAGCATTTTTACTGGGGATCGGTCTTTTTGATCAACGTGCCGATCGTGGTCATCGTTGTTTCCCTTGCCGCGCGTCTGGTGCCTCGTCAACAGGGACGCCCGGAACAGCCGCTGAATATTGCCCATGCAATCATGCTGATTGTGGCGATATTGCTGCTGGTCTACAGCGTGAAAACCGCGCTCAAAGGGGTGCTTTCTCCGTGGCTGGTGGCAATGACGCTGCTCACCGGAGCGGTGATGCTGATGATCTTTGTGCGGATCCAGCTTCGCGCCCGCGTGCCGATGATCGACATGCGTCTGTTCTGTCATCGCATTATTTTAAGCGGTGTCGTGATGGCGATGACCGCCATGATCGCGCTGGTGGGGTTTGAGCTGTTGATGGCCCAGGAGCTGCAGTTTGTGCATGGCTTTACGCCATTTGAAGCGGGGATGTTTATGCTGCCGCTGATGGTTGCCAGCGGGTTTAGCGGGCCGATTGCCGGTGTGCTGGTCGGTCGTCTGGGGCTGCGCCTGGTGGCAGCAGGCGGAATGGGGTTGAGTGCCGTCAGCTTTATCGGTCTGTCGATGCTCGACTTCAGCACGCAGCACTGGCAGGCATGGAGTCTGATGGTGCTGCAGGGCTTCAGTGCCGCCAGTGCGCTGTTGGCCTCAACCTCGGCAATTATGGCGGCTGCGCCAAAAGAGAAAGCGGCTGCCGCAGGGGCGATTGAAACCATGTCCTATGAGCTGGGCGCAGGGTTGGGCATTGCCATTTTTGGTCTGCTGTTAACCCGCAGCTTCTCGGCGTCAATTGTCCTGCCGCAGGGACTGAGCGCGACGCTGGCCGATAAGGCCTCGTCATCGATTGGCGAAGCGGTAAACGTGGCACAGAGCCTGACTCCAGGGCTGGCGGAGTCGTTAATTGCGGCGGCAAAAACGGCCTTTATCACGTCACACAGCGTGGCGTTAGGCAGTGCTGGCGCAATGTTACTGGTGCTGGCGGTCGGGATTTGGTTTAGCCTGGCAAACGTACCGAAACAGTAAAATCAGGCCCGGTGGTGCAATGCTTACCGGGCAACCCTCAGTGTGCGTCATGGGGAGTCAGCAGGCAGCGCTTGTCGTGTGCTTCAATTTCGGTGCCGCTAAAGCGCGCGTATTGCCCGGTCAGGCCAAAGAATGCGGGTTGCGTTTCTGTATAGATTTCAGCGGCAAGTATCAGACGGCGACGTTCGTCTTCGCTCATCTCAAGCTGTGTCCAGGGAATGAAATAGCGCGTCGTTGAGCGTGCGGTCAGCGTGAACCACAGCGGGCAACCGCATCCGGGACAAAACCAGCGTTCGCCGCGCGCAGATGACGTGAAATGAGAAGGGGCTATCGACTCTTCTTCCACAAGCGGTTGCCCCTGCGCTTCCAGATACATGGCCATTCCCCCCGACCATTTCTGGCACTGGGTACAGTGGCAGGCATAGACGTCGAAATTGTTGAGGGAAACGCTGAATTGGCTCATCCCACACAGGCAGCGTCCTTTGAAAATATGCATGGCGTGCTCCTTTATTACGCCAGTCAAACCGAATAAAAAAAGCCAGCCACGAAGGCTGGCTTTTTTATACTAACAAATCTTAGAACTGGTAGGTCAGACCAACAGCAACGATGTTGTCGGTAGAAACACCAGCTGCTTTAGTGAAGCTGCTGTCGTCAACCAGGTTGATTTTGTAATCAACGTAGGTAGACATGTTTTTGTTGAAGTAGTAGCTCGCGCCAACGTCAACGTATTCAACCAGATCCTGGTCGCCGTAAGTACCAATGTCTTTACCTTTGGATTTCAGGTAAGCAATGGATGGACGCAGACCGAAGTCGAACTGGTACTGAGCAACCACTTCGAAGTTCTGCGCTTTGTTAGCGATGAAACCGCTACCGAAGTTGGTCATGTTACGGGTTTCAGAGTAGGTGGTTGCCAGGTAGATGTTGTTGGCATCGTACTTCAGACCCGCAGCCCATACTTCCGCGTTTTCGCCGCCTGCATTCAGATTGCTTGCAGCAGCAACCTGACGGTCAGTACGGTCAGATTTCGCGTAGGTAGCACCTACACCGAAGCCTTCGAATTCATAAGTAGAAGACAGACCCCAGCCGTCACCGTTCGCTTCGGTGATGTCGTTACGGTCGTTTTTACCCTGGTACTGAGCAGCCACGTTCAGGCCATCAACCAGACCGAAGAAGTCGGTGTTACGGTAAGTTGCAACGCCAGTCGTACGGCCAGTCATAAAGCCATCAGTCTGAGTCCAGGTATCACCACCGAATTCTGGCAGAACGTCAGTCCATGCGCCGATGTCGTAAGCAACACCGTAGTTACGACCGTAGTCGAAAGAACCGAATTCGTTGAATTTCAGGCCCGCGAATGCCAGACGGGTTTTGTTGCCGTCAGAACCCTGAGATTCAGAGCGGTTGCCTTTGAACTCGTATTCCCACTGGCCATAACCGGTCATCTGGTCGTTGATCTGAGTTTCACCTTTGAAGCCCAGACGAACATAGGTTTTGTCGCCGTCGTTGCCAGCGTCATCAGAGAAATAGTGCAGACCTGTTACTTTGCCGTACAGATCCAGTTTGTTACCGTCTTTGTTAAAAACTTCAGCCGCGTTTACAACGCCTGCTGCCAACATGGAAGTCACTGCCACTGCAACTAATTTAAGTTTCATCTTAAATATTCCTTATAATTTTCTTCAGTATTTCCTGAGCCACTTTGAACGATTTCTAAACGAGGCTAATCATCAATGGCATGCTATTTTTAAGAATCTTGTAGTAGGGTTTCAATAATAAGTTTCAAAATATTAGCAATAATTTCAATTAGTGTGATCCGGATCGGATAAATTGCGGCTGTAACGAATGAGATGGTGGTGATTTGTGCATTTTTTGATGAATTATTCAACAAAACCATTGGCCGCAATATAGTTTTCAGCCGTTTTAGTTTCTTTTGTTAATTGTCGGTATTTTCTGTCTTTTTACGCGTTTGATATAAATGTCATTTGTTTAAAATCAGTAAGTTAACTATTTCATTATACGGGATAATCGTTGTTGGACATGAAACACACAGAAACACACTATTGCACTTTGTGCTATATACATTGTTAATATTCGCAAGGGATTAATAACGTAACGGTGTCAAGTTATGTCAATAAAGGACGACGGAGATTTACGAAAGGGCGGTAATATAAACAGAATCTAAACGGCTTTTCTAACGCGCCGATCATTATTTTGACGCGCGATCACATATTAAATTTATGTTAATTCCCGCCGGGCGATTATGGACCCGGCAGAAGATAGCGATATTATTTTCGCGTGGCGTACCAGCACAACAAAGACCCGGCACAAACCATTAATGCGCCTTGCCAGAAAGAAAACGAGAGGGGGGAATTCAGCAATACGGCAGCTAGTGCTGCTGAGAGTACAGGCGTGAAATAGGATACCGCTGCGAGTACCGTGACGTTGCCATGAAGAATACCGATATTCCATGCCGCATAGCCAAACCCCAGTGCGACGCTGCACATGATGAGCTTTACGACCACCGGGAGAGTAAACACCATTTGCGGCTGTTCGCTGAACGCATATTTCACCCACAGACTGAGCGCGGTGAGCAGCACGAAAAGCGTTATCCCGTTTTGCCCGTTGGCAAACTTACTGGTGACGGTGCAGTAAGCCGCCCAGATAAAAGCCCCGGCGAACGCCAGCGCGTAGCTGAGCGGGCTTGAGATGACATTACGCATGATGTCATCAAGATGTAGCCCTTGCTCTCCGCCTAATACCCAACAGACGCCCAACAATGAGACGGCTAAGCCCGGGATCACCCACAGGGTGGACCGTTGGCCGTTAAATAAAATGGCAAACACAATCGTCAGGCTTGGCCAGAGATAATTGACCATTCCCACTTCGATAGCCTGGGAGCGCGTTGCGGCATAGCCTAACGACAGGGCAAGGCAAATTTCATAGCTGACAAACAGCACGCTGCCGGCAATAAGATACCGGGGTGAAAACCGTCTGATATCAGGAAATCCTACCGTCACCAGGCACAGTAATCCGCTGAGGGTGTATATCATTGCGGCGCCTCCCACCGGTCCCAGCCCCTCACTGACGCTACGAATGAGGCCAACCATGGTGCTCCACAACAGTATCGCCGCCAGTCCCGTGAGCGTTGCTCTCTTTCTGTCCATAACCCTGCCACCGCTATAAAAATCAAAGGAAAAATTTATAGCATTAATCCTCCTGCCATCGCGAATTATTCTCTTAAGTCTTTAATCAAAAAGAGGTATTTAAATTCCGTGGGGGTGACTATTAAGGGGGTGAAGACAAGTGACCTTGATTTGACGCAAAAAAATCAGGGGCTTTACTGCTAGTTTGCGGCGCGAAGTCTTATATGAAAACGAGGACAACAATGGACGTCAGCCGCAGACAATTTTTTAAAATCTGCGCGGGCGGTATGGCCGGAACAACAGCCGCAATGCTGGGATTTGCACCCAAAATGGCGCTGGCTCAGGCACGCAACTATAAACTGCTGCGCGCGAAAGAGATCCGTAACACCTGCACATACTGTTCCGTAGGTTGTGGGCTTTTAATGTATAGCCTGGGCGATGGTGCGAAGAACGCCAAAGAAGCGATTTATCATATTGAAGGGGACCCGGATCATCCGGTGAGCCGTGGCGCACTTTGTCCGAAAGGGGCGGGTCTGCTGGATTATGTCCACAGCGAAAACCGTCTGCGCTATCCGGAATACCGTGCGCCAGGATCTGACAAATGGCAGCGTATCTCCTGGGATGAGGCGTTTTCCCGAATCGCAAAACTGATGAAAGCTGACCGCGACGCCAACTTTATCGAAAAGAACGCGCAGGGCGTTACGGTGAACCGCTGGCTGTCGACCGGCATGCTGTGCGCGTCCGCGGCAAGTAATGAAACCGGCATGCTGACGCAAAAATTTGTGCGCTCCCTCGGCATGCTGGCGGTAGATAACCAGGCGCGCGTCTGACACGGACCAACGGTAGCAAGTCTTGCTCCAACATTTGGTCGCGGTGCGATGACCAACCACTGGGTTGATATTAAAAACGCCAACGTCGTGATGGTGATGGGCGGTAATGCCGCTGAAGCCCATCCGGTGGGTTTCCGCTGGGCGATGGAAGCGAAAAACAATAACGATGCGACGCTGATCGTTGTCGATCCGCGCTTTACGCGTACGGCATCGGTGGCGGATATCTATGCGCCTATTCGCTCCGGTACGGACATTACGTTCCTCTCGGGCGTTCTGCTGTACCTGATTGAAAACAACAAAATTAACGCTGAATACGTTAAGCATTACACCAATGCCAGCCTCCTGGTACGGGATGATTTTGCCTTTGAAGAGGGGTTGTTCAGCGGTTATGACGCGGAAAAACGGCAGTACGATAAATCGTCCTGGAACTACCAGTTCGATGAAAACGGCTACGCCAGACGCGATGAGACCCTGAGCCATCCGCGCTGCGTATGGAATTTGCTGAAACAGCATGTTTCCCGCTATACGCCGGACGTCGTGGAGAATATCTGCGGCACGCCAAAAGCAGATTTCCTCAAGGTGTGTGATGTACTGGCCTCTACCAGCGCCGCCGACAGAACCACGACGTTCCTGTATGCGCTCGGCTGGACGCAGCATACCGTCGGTGCGCAAAACATCCGCACCATGGCAATGATTCAGCTGTTGCTCGGAAACATGGGGATGGCTGGCGGCGGCGTGAACGCCCTGCGCGGACACTCCAACATTCAGGGCTTGACCGATCTGGGCCTGCTGTCGACCAGCCTGTCAGGCTATCTGACGTTGCCGTCTGAAAAGCAGACTGATTTGCACAGCTATCTGGCGGCCAACACGCCAAAAGCGACGCGTGCCGATCAGGTGAACTACTGGAGTAACTATCCGAAGTTCTTCGTCAGCCTGATGAAGTCGTTCTATGGCGATGCCGCGCAGAAGGAAAACGACTGGGGCTTCGAGTGGTTGCCGAAATGGGACCAGGCCTACGACGTCATTAAGTATTTCAACATGATGGATAAGGGCAACGTTACGGGCTACATCTGCCAGGGCTTTAACCCGGTGGCGTCTTTCCCGGACAAAAACAAGGTCGTTCGCAGCCTGAGCAAACTGAAATACATGGTGGTTATCGATCCGCTGGTGACCGAGACCTCCAACTTCTGGCAGAACCACGGCGAGATGAACGACGTCGATCCTGCATCGATTCAGACCGAAGTGTTCCGCCTGCCGTCCACCTGTTTTGCAGAAGAAGACGGGTCGATTGCCAACTCCGGCCGCTGGCTGCAGTGGCACTGGAAAGGCCAGGATGCACCGGGTGAAGCGCGCAACGACGGCGAAATCCTGGCCGGGATTTACCATCGTCTGCGTGAAATGTATCGCACCGAAGGGGGGAAAGGCGCTGAACCGCTGCTGAGGATGAGCTGGAATTACAAACAGCCGGACCATCCTGAATCCGAAGAGGTCGCCAAAGAGAATAACGGCGTTGCGCTGGCGGATCTGTATGACGCGAACGGCACGCTGCTGGCGAAGAAAGGTCAGTTGCTCAACAGCTTCGCGCTGCTGCGGGATGACGGCACGACCGCATCGTCATGCTGGATCTACACCGGCTGCTGGACGGAGCAGGGTAACCAGATGGCGAACCGCGATAACGCTGACCCGTCAGGGCTGGGCAATACGCTGGGCTGGGCGTGGGCATGGCCACTGAACCGTCGCGTGCTGTACAACCGTGCTTCTGCGGATATCAACGGCAAACCGTGGGATCCGAAACGGATGCTGATCGAATGGAACGGCAGCAAATGGACGGGTAACGATATTCCGGACTTCAGCACCGCCGCACCGGGCAGTGAGACCGGGCCGTTTATCATGCAGCCGGAAGGGCTGGGACGCCTGTTTGCCCTCGATAAGCTGGCGGAGGGGCCGTTCCCGGAACACTACGAGCCAATGGAAACGCCGCTCGGCACCAACCCGCTGCATCCGAACGTCATATCCAGTCCGGTGGTGCGTATCTATGAAGAGGACGTCCTGCGTTTAGGCAAGAAGGACAGGTTCCCGTATGTCGGGACAACCTACCGCCTGACCGAGCATTTCCATACCTGGACCAAGCATGCACGGCTTAACGCCATTGCCCAGCCGGAACAGTTTGTGGAGATCAGCGAAACGCTGGCGAAAGCGAAGGGTATTGCCAACGGTGACCGCGTGAAGGTGAGCAGCAAGCGCGGCTTTATTCGCGCGGTTGCGGTGGTAACGCGTCGTCTGCAGGCACTGAACGTGCATGGTCAGCAGGTGGAAACCGTCGGTATTCCGCTGCACTGGGGCTTTGAAGGGGTGGCGCAAAAAGGCTACCTCGCCAATACCCTGACGCCAAACGTCGGCGATTCCAACTCGCAAACGCCGGAGTACAAAGCGTTTCTGGTCAACATCGAGAAAGCGTAAGGAGCGAATACATGGCAATGGAAACACAGGACATTATTAAACGCTCCGCGACCAACTCCATCACCCCCGCGCCTCGTGCGCGGGATGATAAGGCAGAAGTCGCCAAGCTTATCGATGTCACTTCCTGCGTGGGTTGTAAAGCCTGCCAGGTGGCCTGCTCGGAGTGGAACGATATCCGCGATAAAGTGGGACACTGCGTCGGCGTTTACGATAATCCGGCGGATCTGAGTGCCAAATCCTGGACGGTGATGCGTTTTAGCGAAACCGATCAGAACGGCAAGCTGGAGTGGCTGATCCGTAAAGACGGTTGTATGCACTGCGAAGATCCGGGATGCCTGAAGGCCTGTCCGTCAGCCGGGGCCATCGTCCAGTACGCCAACGGGATTGTCGATTTCCAGCAGGATAACTGCATCGGTTGCGGCTACTGCATTGCGGGCTGTCCGTTTAATATTCCGCGCCTCAGTAAAGAGGATAACCGGGTCTACAAATGCACCCTGTGTGTCGATCGCGTGAGCGTCGGGCAGGAGCCTGCCTGCGTGAAAACCTGTCCGACCGGGGCTATCCACTTCGGGACAAAAAGAGAGATGCTGGAGGTAGCCCAGCAGCGCGTGGACAAACTGAAAGCGCGCGGTTACGCCAGTGCGGGCATTTATAACCCGCAGGGGGTGGGGGGAACGCACGTGATGTATGTTCTGCACCATAACGACCAGCCGGAGTTGTACCACAATCTGCCGAAAGATCCTGCGATCGATACCTCGATCAACCTGTGGAAAGGGGCGCTCAAACCGCTCTCTGCGGCGGGCTTTATCGCTACTTTCGCCGGGTTGATTTATCACTACATCGGTATCGGACCCAACAAAGAGGTGGATGACGACGAGGAGGAACCTCATGAGTAAGTCATGGATTGTGCGCACGAAGTTTGTCGACCGTGCCTGTCACTGGACGGTAGTGATCTGCTTCTTCCTGGTGGCGGTCTCGGGGATCTCCTTCTTCTTCCCGACGCTGCAGTGGCTGACGGAAACCTTCGGGACGCCACAGATGGGGCGTATTTTGCATCCGTTCTTCGGCGTGCTGATTTTCGTGGTGCTGATGTTTATGTTTGCGCGCTTCGTACATCACAATATTCCGGACAAGCATGACATTCCATGGCTGAAGGGGATTATTGAGGTTCTGAAGGGCAATGAGCATAAGGTTGCGAAGGTCGGGAAATACAACGCCGGGCAGAAGATGATGTTCTGGACCATCATGAGCATGATTTTTGTTCTGCTGGTCACCGGCGTCATTATCTGGCGGCCGTACTTTGCGCACTACTTCCCCATTCAGGTGATTCGCTACGCGCTGCTCATTCACGCGACGTCAGCCATCATTCTGATCCACGCCATCCTGATCCACATGTATATGGCCTTCTGGGTCAAAGGGTCGATTAAAGGCATGATTGAAGGGAAGGTGAGTCGCCGCTGGGCGCAGAAACACCACCCGCGCTGGTACCGTGACGTTGAGCGGCTGGAAGCGAAACAGGAAAGTACGAAAGGGATGCCGTAAGTCCCGCGTTCGCGGGTCAGCGAATGACCCGCGAACGCTTCAGTCAAAAACGCTCTTCAACATACCGGAACGGGTATTGGGTCGGCTTCACTTTACCAATCTTACGCTTCGGCAAACTCACCGCTTCGATGTGAATGGCTTTGTACGGGATTTGCGCCAGCAGGTGCGAAATAATGTTCAGGCGCACGCGTTTTTTATCTTCCGAACGGGCGACAAACCACGGCGCCCAGGCGGTGTCGGTGGCAGCAAACATCGCATCTCGTGCCACGGTATATTCATCCCACAAATTGAAAGACTTAATGTCCATTGGCGATAATTTCCAGGTCTTTCGCCCGTCGTTAATACGATCGCGCAGACGACGCTCCTGTTCTTTCGGCGTGACCTCCAGCCAGTATTTAAGCAGGATGATCCCGGCATCCACCATTGCTTTTTCCATCACCGGCGTGCCATCAAGAAACTTCTCGACCTGCTCCGGTGTGCAGAATCCCATCACCCGTTCAACGCCCGCGCGGTTGTACCAGCTGCGGTCAAAAATGACAATTTCGCCGGCGGCTGGCAGGTGGGGGACATAACGCTGGAAATAGAGCTGGGTCTTCTCTTTTTCCGTCGGGGCGGGGAGCGCAACAACCCGGAAGACGCGTGGGCTAACGCGTTCAGTGATGGCTTTAATGGTTCCGCCTTTACCGGCACCGTCGCGCCCTTCAAAGACAATACAGACCTTTAAACCCTTTGCGACGACCCACTGCTGGAGCTTAACCAGTTCAACGTGGAGGCGACGAAGCTCTTTTTCATACTCTTTCGTTTTTAACGGCTCATGCTTTATGACATCAACTGCGACACTGGTTTTCTTCTTGCTTCCCATGATTGTCATCCTCAGGTTGTCCGGCGCGGGAAAAAGCGGGGCCGCACTATGAAGTGTAATCCACCTGAATTAATGGATTAACGTGTCAGCCAGCTGATTTGAACTGGCTCACCATACAAGATTGTTCAATAATGCCCGTCGCGCGTTGTTAACCAGTGGTTGTGGTATGAAAAAGACAATTTTTTCGTTGGCACTTGGCACGTTTGGCCTGGGAATGGCTGAATTTGGCATTATGGGCGTATTAACTGAACTGGCCCATGACACCGGAATTTCAATTCCCGCCGCCGGGAATATGATTTCGTTTTACGCCTTTGGTGTGGTGATTGGTGCCCCGATTGTGGCGCTGTTCTCAGGCAAATTTTCGTTAAAATCCACGCTGTTGTTTCTGGTGGTGCTGTGTGCCGTCGGTAATGCAATTTTTACCTTTTCTACGTCGTATGCCTGGCTGGCGATAGGGCGGCTGATTTCCGGTTTTCCGCACGGCGCCATTTTTGGCGTCGGGGCGATTATTCTCTCGAGAATTGCGCCTCCGGGGAAGGTGACGGTCGCCGTGGCGGGCATGATAGCCGGCATGACGGTTGCCAATCTGGTGGGCGTACCGCTGGGCACCTGGCTGGGTCATGAATTCAGCTGGCGCTATACCTTTTTCCTGATTGCCCTGTTTGATGCTCTGGTGATCATCTCGGTACTGGTCTGGGTGCCGCACATCCATGATCGCTCCGAAATCAAATTGACCGCGCAATTTTCCTTTCTGAAAAAACCGGAGCCGTGGCTGATTTTTGCCGCCACCATGTTTGGCAATGCTGGCGTGTTTGCGTGGTTCAGCTTCGTCAAACCGTTTATGGTCAACGTCTCTGGCTTCTCCGAAGGCGTCATGATGGTCATCATGATGCTGATGGGGCTGGGTATGGTGTTAGGTAATCTCCTGAGCGGGAAATTATCGGGTCGCTTCAGTCCGCTGCGTATTGCCGCCACCACCGACATGGTCATTGTCGCGTCACTGCTGTTGCTATTCGCCTTTGGGGAACATAAAACGGCGTCGCTGGTGATGGGCTTTATCTGCTGTGCCGGGCTGTTTGCACTCTCTGCGCCGCTGCAGATCCTTCTCCTGCAAAATGCGAAGGGCGGTGAGATGCTGGGTGCCGCAGGCGGGCAGATGGCATTTAACCTCGGCAGTGCGATAGGGGCGTATTTTGGCGGGATGATGATCACGCTTGGCTTTAGCTGGAGCTATGTCACGCTGCCAGCGGCTGTGCTCTCATTCTCAGCCATGAGTTCACTGCTGATCTACGCACATCTTCGGGCCAGAAAGGCAGACGCCGGTTCGTTCGCTTCCGCACGTTGAACCGCGCCGGTAAGGCGCGGTAGAAGGGCGCTAGACAAATTTCGCCAACGGATCGGCAGCGGCAAACGCCACGGCTTTGTCCGCTGCTGGCGGGTAGATAAGTTCATTGGTGATGGCGATTTTGATTTTCTTTGCGTCATCACGCACCGATTTGACGGCCTGGTCCCACCCTTCAGTGTAAACGGCACCCCAGGCACCCAGGTCCAGACAGGTCACGTAGTTAACCTGGCGGTAAGGATAAGGCGTGCGATTCAACAGGCTGGCTGCCGCGTTGTGGCCGGCAAATTTACCCAACTGGATCGCGTGCTGGCAGGTCATAAGCGCCGTGTTCCCCATCTCGTCCGTTCTGGCGTAGGCCATATCTCCCGTCGCGTACACGTCCGGATGAGCCGGAACCTGCAGCGTTTCTGTCACTTTCAGACGCCCCTGGTTATCGCGTTCGCCGTTAATCTGTTGTCCAAGCGGGTTTGCTTCAACGCCTGCCGTCCAGACTACGGTTGCAGCGGGGATACGTTCGCCGTTTTTCAGCGTTACGCCGTTCGCATCGATGGCCTCAATTTCACTGTTCAGACGCCACTCAATCCCCAGTTCCTGGCTCGCGTCTTCAATGGTGTTACGTAATGCTTCACTGTATCGTCCGCCAATGACATGACCCCTTTCAACTACGATAACTCTTGTCGCCGTATCATCACCGAAGCGAGCGCGCAGTCGGGCAGGAAGCTCGGTTGCCAGTTCAATGCCGGTAAAACCGCCGCCACAGACAACCACGGTATTGCGCGCAGCGGTGGAAGGGCGCGAGACCAGGGAGTCAAGATGCTGCTCAAAGGTCTGTGCGGATTCAAGCTGATCGATATCAAAGGCGTACTCAGCCAGCCCGGCAATCGGTGGACGCTTGCTCTGACTGCCGGTGGCCAGCACTAACCGCTCGTAACTCACTGCGGCAGTTACGCCATTTGTATCACGATAGGAAACACTTTTCCCTTTTATATCAATGGATTCTGCTTTACCGGCGATAAAATCAATACCCAGTTCAGCGAACAGTCCGGTCAGCGGAGAGACCAGCGACGTCACGTTCTCTTCATAGAAGCGCGGGCGAACACGCAACTCGGGGGCGGGTGCCAGTACGGCGATCTTCAGGCTGTTATTGCCCTCCAGCGCATTCAGACGCGCGGCGCTGACGGCAGCCCACATGCCGGAAAAACCGGTGCCCACAATTAAAATCTGCTTCTTCATCTTCGATCCTTTTGATCATCACGCTGTATACCTGACATAACTGCAACTATACTTGTCGCAGTTAACTGCGACAACTTCTTTCTGAGTTAAATTTTAATGCTGCATAAAATCAGCATGTTAATGAAAAAGGGGAGGGTAGTTGTGATTGTGGGCAATAACGCCGTTATAATGACCCAGATAAATAACTTCGGAGTTAACCATGGCGTTTTACAGTTCCGGTGTGGAATACGGCATTCACAGCCTGATGTGCATGGTGGATGCAAAAGGCAATGAGCGTGAGATGAGCGTCCGGGAAATGGCCGCCCTGCAGGGTGTGCCGTATGATTACCTGGGAAAAATCTTCACCCGTTTGTCACGTGCCGGGCTGGTGAGCAGCACGGAAGGTAAGGGCGGCGGGTTTAAACTGGCGCGCCCGGCGGAGTTGATCACCGTACTGGATGTGGCGCACGCCATTGACGGTGAGAAGAACATGTTTGAGTGTCGCGAGGTGCGTCAGCGGCTGGCGGTGTTTAATGAAACGCCTCCTGCCTGGGTGTGCAATGGCCCGTGTGGCGTACGTTCGGTCATGGACAGCGCACAGCAACGGATGGAAGAGGAGTTAGCGCGACATACCATTCTCGATCTGGCGCGCAAGATGTACCGCAAAGCGCCGGATACCTTTCAGATTGAGGTTCAGGAGTGGATTTCTGACCGGCGATCGTCGTAGTGAAATGCCGGGTAAGGCAAAACCGCCCCCCGGCAACCGGCGATTAAGAGCGTAAATCAATCACCATACGACCGCGGATTTGACCCTGCTCCATCTCTTTAAAGATGGCATTGATATCTTCCAGCGGACGCATTGTCACTTTTGGCACCACTTTGCCCTCTGCCGCAAACTGGAATGCCTCCATCAGGTCCTGACGGGTTCCCACCAGCGAACCGACGACCTGAATGCCGTCCAGAACCAGGCGTGGAATATCCAGGCTCATCGCTTCCGGCGGCAGGCCCACGGCGACCACGCGGCCACCCGCACGCACGGCATCCACCGCTGAGTTGAAGGCTGCTTTTGCCACGGCAGTTACCACCGCGGCATGTGCGCCTCCGGTTTTCTCCTGAACAATTTTCGCTGCATCTTCGCTGCGAGAGTTAATGGTTAAATCTGCCCCCATGCTCGCGGCCAGTTTCAGCTGTTCATCGTTCACATCAATGGCGATGACCTTGGCGTTGAATACGTTTTTAGCGTACTGCAGCGCAAGGTTACCCAGACCACCAAGACCGTAAATCGCAATCCACTGGCCCGGCTTAATGTGGGACACTTTTACCGCTTTGTAGGTGGTGACCCCCGCGCAAGTGATGCTGCTCGCCGCTGCGGAATCCAGACCGTCCGGCACTTTTACCGCATAATCGGCGGTCACGATGCACTCTTCAGCCATCCCACCGTCAACGGAATAACCCGCGTTTTTCACATCCCGGCACAGGGTTTCGTTGCCGGTATTACAGTATTCGCAGTGTCCACAGCCTTCAAAAAACCATGCCACGCTCGCACGGTCGCCAATTTTCAGCGAGTTGACGCCTGGGCCAATCTCTTTAACGATCCCTATTCCTTCGTGACCCAGGATCACCCCGGTCTTATCACCGAAATCACCGTTCTTCACGTGAAGATCGGTATGACATACGCCGCAGCATTCCATCTTCAGCAGGGCTTCTCCATGCTTAAGCGGACGTAATGATTTTTCGGTGACATTGACCTGATGATCCTGAGTGACAACAGCAGCCTTCATATGTTTCTCCTTGTTCATGATGAGATTCTGCATAGCAGGTGTACTACTTCTTAAGGATTAATACTTAGGCGCGTTAATGCAAGGTGGCAGCAACATAATGTCATCATTTGATTCGATTTCGGATTAAGAATACAGCGATCCTCTAATAATCAGGGGGGCGTTCAGGGGGAGAGCGGCCCGGCGAGACACTCGCCGGGCGCGGACTTACAGTTTTGCTTCTATCGCCTCAATCTCCTGGCGCCATTGCGCCTGCAACTGCGGCTTCTGGTGCTTCGGTTTGCGGGCCAGGTCTTCCTCCAGCAATGTCTCCAGCGCGATCAGCCGTTCAAGCAGGTCGTCAAACTGCGAAGGGCGATCGTGCTGTTGTTTCGGTGAACACGGCGATGTTATCAGGCCTGCACTTTCACGCAGCCGTTCAAAGACCGCTTCGGCGTCATGCCATTCACTCAGCCTGCCGTCCTCAATCAGCCAGAAACGGTTGCAGCTTTGGCTGATTAATTGACGATCATGGCTGACCAGCAGCACGCCACCTTCAAATTGCTGCAGGGTTTCTGTCAGCGCCTCTTTGCCTTCCATGTCCAGATGGTTGGTCGGTTCATCCAGCATCAGCAGGCTATAGCGCGCTAACGTCAGGCCAACAAACAGCAGGCGAGAGCGTTCTCCACCGCTGATCGTACTGACTTTCTGACCGTGACGTGGCCACGCAAAGCCGGCACCGATCAGGGCCATCTTGCGATTCTGCGGATCGGGTGCAAACGGCTCCAGTGCGTCAAACAGCGATGCATCGTCCGGGAGCTGGTTCAGCGTCTGGTCATAATAGCCAGGCGATACGCGTGGGTGGAGTTTCAGCCCATCGTCAGCCTGCTCGCCGCGAAAATGCCGCCAGATCAGCTTCATCAGGGATGATTTACCGCAGCCGTTACGTCCAACGATGGCCACGCGATCGCCGCTTTTGAGACGCGCGATGTCAATGTTAAACAGCGCAGGCAGCCCGGGAGCCGGCGGCACCGCGAGGTTTTCCAGCTCCAGCAGACGGTCGGCCCGTAGCGCGTCGCCGCGCAGGGTTAATGTCCACTGACTTCCCGCCGTGACCTCCGTCTGGCTCTCTTTCAGCCGTTCAACCTGCTTTTCCATCTGTTTCGCTTTGCGGGCCAGGTCTTCGTTGTCATAGACTTTGCCCCAGGTCGCCAGTCTTTTTGCGCTGGCCGCGACGCGGTCGATCTCCTTTTGTTCTGCCTTGTGGCGCTGCGCATCACTTTCGTCTTTCGCATCCAGCGCTTTGCGTGCGGCGGTGCAGGGAAGGGCAAAGTAATGCAGCATCTTATCGCGCAGGATCCAGCTGCCGTTGGTTACGGCATCCAGCAGCTGCCTGTCATGTGAAACCAGCACAAAGCTGCCTGACCAGGCCTGTAAAAACTGCTCCAGCCAGAGCATGGTGGGTAAATCGAGGTGGTTACTCGGTTCATCCAGCAGCAGCAGGTCCGGCGCATTAATCAAAGCCCGCGCCAGCAGCAGACGCGTATGTTGCCCGCCGCTCAATGTTGCCGAGGTTAATGTCCAGTCCTGCGGCGTAAAGCCCATACTCGCCAGCAGCGTTTCCGCTTTCCAGCGCAGGCTCTCGCGTTCAGCTGCAGGCAGTTGTGCCAGCACGGCATCCAGCATGCTCAGGGGGTAAATCCCGTCCGGCAGATGTTGTTCTACGCGCGCCATGATGCAGTGCCCGGCCAGCGCGACCGTTCCGGCGGCAGGCGTGTCCGTACCGTCCAGCACCTTCAGCAACGTACTTTTACCGCAGCCGTTGTCGCCCAGCAGACCGATGCGATCGCCTTTTTTCAGCGTAAAGGAGAGCGAGTCGAAGAGCGTACCAAACGCCGTATCAACACGTAGAGATTGTGCAGTGAGTAAAGTGCTCATTGTTGCTTACCCAAGAGTTACAGGCATGTTTATGCCTCGTCAAACATCGCTGACGATAACTCAGTAAGCCCGAGAGAAGGGATTTAGGGGTTGGTGTCTTCGCTCAAGCAGAAGTTATCGCAGCACGATACCGATAACGCTTGAGCTGGTGCGATCACCAAATGTATGTGAAACATTGAAAATTTCACAGTACAGCATAATTGGCCTCCTTATATATTCAGTAGGTTAATGGATGAAGGCAGTGTAGCGGGGATTTTACGGCCCGGCAAGCGCGGGCAGAATGGCAGGCCGGGAGGCATGATTGCCTGACCCGGCCTGTTCTTTAGATAGACGTTCTGCGATAGCTGCGGTATTCCGGCATCCAGAAGTTGTCGTCAATGGCCTGCTGCAGCGCATCGGCGGAGGTTTTCACCGCCACGCCTTGCTGCTGTGCCATTTTTCCTACTGCGAAAGCGATCGCGCGGGACACCTTATGAATGTCTTTCAGCTCTGGTAACACCAGGCCTTCACCGTTATTCACCAGCGGTGAGTGTTTCGCCAGGGTTTCGCTGGCGGACATCAGCATTTCATCGGTAATGCGTGACGCACCGGACGCGATAACCCCCAGACCAATCCCCGGGAAGATGTAGGAGTTGTTGCACTGCGCGATCGGATAGGTTTTATCCTTCCACACCACCGGGTCGAATGGACTGCCGGTTGCCACCAGTGCGTTACCTTCGGTCCAGGCGATGATGTCCTGCGGTGTTGCTTCTACACGGGAAGTCGGGTTAGAGAGCGGCATCACGATAGGGCGTTCGCAGTGTTTGTGCATTTCGCGAATAATCTCTTCGGTGAAGAGACCGGTTTGCCCGGAAACGCCGATAAGAATGTCCGGCTTCACGTTGCGCACCACGTCCAGCAGGGAGAGCACCTCGTTGTCGGTATCCCAGTTTTTCAGGTTCTCGCGTTTCTGAACCAGTCGGGTCTGGAACGGCAGCAGGTTAGGCATACCGTCGGTCAGCAGGCCGAAACGGTCAACCATATAGACGCGGGAACGGGCCAGTTCTTCACTCAAGCCCTCGCGCTGCGTCTGAGCAATAATCTGCTCGGCAATACCGCAGCCCGCAGAGCCTGCCCCCAGGAAGACGATTTTCTGGTAGCTCAACTGGCTGCCTGCCGCACGGCTGGCGGCGATCAGCGTCCCAACGGTCACGGCGGCGGTGCCCTGAATGTCGTCGTTGAATGAACAGATGTCATCGCGGTAGCGGTTCAGCAGCGGCATGGCGTTCTTCTGCGCAAAGTCTTCAAACTGCAGCAGCACGTTCGGCCAGCGAGCCTTAACGGCCTGGATAAAATCATCAACAAACTGATAATACTCATCGTCAGTAATGCGCGGATGACGCCAACCCATGTACAGCGGATCGTTGAGCAGCTGCTGGTTGTTGGTACCCACATCCAGCACTACCGGCAGGGTGTACGCCGGGCTGATACCCCCACAGGCGGTGTACAGGGAGAGCTTACCGATAGGGATCCCCATTCCGCCAATGCCCTGATCCCCGAGGCCGAGAATACGTTCTCCGTCGGTCACAACAATGACCTTGATGTTGTGGTTCGGCACGTTCTGCAGAATATCGTCCATATTGTGACGGTTCTGATAAGAGATGAATACGCCGCGGGAGCGACGGTAGATCTCAGAGAAACGTTCACAGGCCGCACCCACCGTTGGGGTGTAGATCACCGGCATCATCTCTTCGAGGTGGTTCTGAACCAGGCGATAGAAGAGGGTTTCATTGGTGTCCTGAATGTTACGCAGGTAGATGTGCTTATCGATTTCAGTCTTGAAACCCTGATACTGGATCCACGCACGTTCAGCCTGTTCTTCAATGGTTTCCACCACTTCGGGCAGCAGACCAAGCAGGTTGAAGCTACTGCGCTCTTCCATGCTGAAGGCGCTGCCTTTATTGAGCAGGGGGAATTCCAGTAAAACCGGACCGGCATAAGGGATATATAAGGAACGATGTTTTTTCAGTTTGTTGTCCATGTCACTCACTCTTTTTTTGAAGATCCGTCCCTGACACTGCTGTTTGTCATCTTTCTGGCCTGTGCGGTGGGGTGCGGTCAGGCGGTATTATAAAGGAGCTAAATGTTAATTACCGCAACACATAAACAAAAACACCATCGGTTTTGCCGATGGTGTTCAGGATCTCTTACTGGAACTTACTTGCCAGCGTGGCGTTTTCTGCCGGTGGCATGGGTGACTTGCGTTTCACTGTCGCCCTCAATCACCACTTTACGTTGGTTAGAAAGCTTGTAGTTCAGTCCCAGAATATGGCGTGCCTGACGGTTCGATTTCATCTTTACTCCTCAATCCTGTTGATAGTTTTAAGGACAAGTTTGCTTGCGCAAACGAAATGTAACCCCTTAGGTTGCAGATCCAGCTTAGCAGGTTTTTACAAAGAGGCATTCTGTCCACTGACCACGTAGTTAATGGTCTGTTGGTAGATGTCACTGAGGATGTCATTGTCTGTGGATTCCACCCATTTGGTCAGTTCCATCAAAATGTCATCTTCAGTCACAGCACCGTGTTCGGCGTGAAGACCCTGTGCGATCGCGTTAACGAGTTCAGGTTGTGCTGCTGCAGTATTTGCCGGGTAATAAGTAAACATGCTGCCTCCGTGTCGTTGTCTGTGTAATGGTACGGCTCGCAAAAAATGTAATTCACAAACAGAATGGCAAATATTTTCCTTGCTGTGTCTAAGATTCATCTTAGAAATAAAAATGACATAAGTGCATGCTTTTAGACACTTTTAGAAATGGAGAAATAATAACAGGGGACGAGGGGGGATATTTTGATGCCGCTCCTGCTATCCGAGAAAATAGCAGGTGCAGAGATTAATTTACCATTTCATTTCGCCGGTATTCACTTTCGCACTTAATTCCAGCGAGCTCTCTTCGGCCAGGCCCGGATACGCTTTTTTCATGGCGCTAATGACGCCAGCAGAATCTTTGTGATTAGCCAGAGTCTGCTCGAACCGCTGCAGATATTCACGGGTAAAATCGATAGCGCCGGTACCTGACGGTGGCGTCCCCAGATAGTGACCCGGGATCACGCGCTCAGGTTTGTGCGCCGCCATGTTTTCCAGCGTATCCTGCCACTGCTGGCGACGCGCCCTGGTCTGGGTATCGGCCGTCCACAGATGGATGCCCCATGAAACGCCCGTGCCGCCAAGAATCGTCTTCGCTGATGGGATCCAGACATAGGCCGCGTAGCTGTCTGGCTGTTCAATATCGATTTTCTCACCATCAACCATAAACGTGGTGGAGGTCAGCACCTGGGGAACGATCAGCGTAGTTGGCGCGCCGTCTTTCATCTGTGGGCCCCAGAAGGCCAGCTTGGCATCTTTGGTGGCCTTGATATGGTCAACCACCTGCTGAGTCGCCACGACTTTCGCATTCGGGAACGCTTTAACCAGCGGTTGCAGACCAAAGTAGAAGTCCGGATCGCCGGAGGTGATCACAATCTTGTTCAGGGTTTTACCGCTGCGGCGAATTTTCTCCACCAGTGCTTCACCGTCTTTCACGCTGAACTGCGCGTCAAACAGGACGGCCTCTTTCGGGCCGGACACCAGCGTCGACGAGACCGCAAAAATACCTTTCTCCTGCGGGTTCCAGGTATCAATGGTCAACGGTGCGGCGAAGACCGCCGGCGTGAAGAGGGTGCATAGCAGTGCAAGGCGAGTGAGCTTCATCATCATGTCTCTTTTTATCAGGAAAGACCCTATTGTACCGAACTCTACATTTGCCAGAATTCCTGAAACAAGACATGCTTAGTTTCATAAATCGAGCAAATGGAGCGTTATATGGATCGCGTTATTGCCGCACAGGTCTATAACCGGATTTGCGAGCTGGGAAGTTTGAGTGCCGCAGCCCGTGCGCTGGGCATTTCCCGGCCCATGGTAAGCCGTTATCTTGAGCAGATGGAGAAGTGGGCGGGGACCCGGCTGGTGAACCGCTCAACGCGCAAGCTGACGCTGACCGCAGCAGGGGAAAAGGTACTGCAGAAAACGCGTACCCTTTCGCAACTGTCGCAGGAGATTGAAGGTCAGTCGGAGAAAGATTTACCTTCCGGCACCTTACGGGTAGCCTGCGCGCACTTTACCGCCATGCACATGATTGCGCCGGTACTGCCCGGGCTGCTGGCGCGTTATCCGCAGCTCAGAATTGAACTGGATGTGAATAACCATCCCGTGAGTCTGGTGGGCGAGCGTATTGACGTAGCCGTGCGAATTACCGATAACCCGGAGCCGGGGATGATTGCCCGCAGGCTGGGCGAGTGCCGTTCGGTGCTTTGCGCCTCGCCGGACTATCTTGCGCAGCACGGCACGCCCGTGACGCCTGAGGATTTGGCGCAGCACAATTGTCTGCATTACAGCTTCTTCGCGGGTCAGTCGTGGCATTTTGTGACGCTGGAAGGCGAAAGCGTGAGCGTCGCGGTGAGCGGCAATCTTAGCGCCAGTATCTCGTCGTTGTTGATGGACGCGGCGGTTAAACATTGCGGTATTGCAATGCTGCCCGAGCACGAAGCGCAAGGGGCGCTCGAGCAAGGGCTGCTGGTCCCGGTGCTCACAGACTTAGTGCCTAAGCCGCTCGCCATTCACGGGATTTACCAGTCGCGGGAATATCAGCCTGCGGCCCTGCGCGTCTTTCTTGATGAAATTGCAGGGCATCTGAACTGATGCCCGCGCAGTGAGCCTGTGGCTTATTTCGTCGTCAGCCAGGGCGACGTCGTGCTCCAGAAAATAATATCTGCGCCGAGATACGCTTCTGCGAACTGAACAAATTCGTCTTTGGTGAAGGGCTTGCCGGTAGCCGGGTTTCGGTAGGTGAGCGTGGGCTCCTGAACGGCCATGGCGACCAGCGGCAGTTTGTTTTTATACTGGTTAAAGAACGGATAGGCGTTTTTCATTTGCGCCTTGCGGTTGGGAACAATATCCGGTCCGCCAAGCCCGATATTATGGGCACTGGCGTATTCAAACAGCCGCCCCATGTAATTATGGTCATTGTTCCATTCACACGGCCAGAAGTTCACATATTGTACGACATGGGATTGCGTGAAAACCTTTCGCGCAAAGGCGAGGTTTTCCATTTCTCCGGCAAAATAGTTGTCGCACGAAAATCCTGTCGGCGGCTTTTTCTCATCAAGGTCAATCGCGGTTTCCGGTAAGTTCACACCATAAACCTGGCCATCAAAACGCTTCGCCAGGGCTGCCAGTAAGGCCTGATACCGTTCACGCACGGCAGGATCCCACTGCCGGGCTACCCAGCCTGAACCTGTTGGTTTCCCTTCACCAGGGTTGTCAAACTGCGGAGAAATACCGCCGCTGTACTTCGTGTCTGCCATCAGATAATCAGGGACATACCGGGCATCTTTTTCGAAGAAGCGATCCTGAATTTGAATAAACAGCTTTTTATCGCTGGCCTTCAGGCGCGCCAGGTCTCGCTCTATGGGTGAGAAGTCATATCTGTCTTTCTCAGGCTCCAGTGCACGCCAGTTATAAACAATCTGCGCGCCACCGATATCACGACGGGCGATAAACGCGGCGGCGGCATCAAGGTCGCCCGAGCTGGTATAGATAAAATTCTCCGGCGTGCTGGCAAAGAGGGGGAACGTCACGGCGAGCGTGGTCAGCGCCACGACAATCCTGGTGTTTAGCATCATAGGCCTTTCCCTTTTGATGGTTCGAAGTGATGTATCGCATCAACGCCAACCAGAATACTCTGTGTTCCAGGACGCGTCAGATCTCTGGTCTATACTTAACCCTTTGTAAGCCAAAAGGAGAGCAAGAATGACAATTCATAAGCACGGTTCAGCACACTGGTCTGGCGATATTAAACGCGGAAAAGGAACTGTTTCTACCGAGAGCGGCGTTCTCAATCAACAGCCTTACGGCTTCAACACCCGTTTTGAAGGCGAAAAAGGGACCAACCCGGAAGAACTGATTGGTGCCGCACACGCAGCCTGTTTTTCGATGGCACTGTCGCTGATGCTGGGTGAAGCAGGCTACACCGCCGATTCCATTGATACCACCGCCGACGTGTCACTGAATAAAAAAGAGGGCGGTTTCGCCATTACGAAGGTCGCACTGCAGAGCAAGGTTACTGTCCCTGGCATTGACCCTCAGCAGTTCGATGGCGTTATTCAGAAAGCAAAAGCCGGCTGCCCGGTTTCCCAGTTGCTGAACGCGGAAATCACGCTGGATTACACGCTCAATTAAACCTCAGCCGGGTTAACACCCGGCTATCCCTTCAGCGCGGCAGGAAACACCTCTGCCAGCCAGGCGATAAACACTCTCAGTCGATGTGTCAGATGCCGGTTCTGCGGATAAACCACATGAAACGGATAAGCGTCAGGTCGCCAGTTGCTAAGAATTTCAGTTAACGTCCCCGCCTGTAAATGCCTTTTTGCCGAATACTGAAACGTCTGAATAATGCCTAAACCTGCCACCGCCGCCGACAGATGAGCGTTGCTTTCATTCACCCCAAGGAAGTGCGGAATGCTTATCTCCAGCTTTTCTCCCTTTTCCCTGAAGCGAAACGGAAAGGCCCGACCGGTGACGGGAGAAAGGTAGCTAATCAGCTTATGGCCATTGCACAGTTCCCGCGGATAGGCCGGTACGCCATGAAGTTTTAAATAATCGGACGTCGCGCAGGTGACCATTTCGGCGTTGCCCAGATGACGGGCAATAAGGGAGGAGTCGTCCAGAGGGCCGCCACGGATCACGCAGTCAACGTTACCGCTGATCAAATCCACGGGCCGGTCGGCCACGCCAAGGTCGATGCGTATTTCCGGGTAACGCTGCATAAAATCCGGGAGCAGGGGGATCAGCACGTCGCGCGCGGTTGAACCGCCCACATCCACGCGCAGATGGCCTTTCGGCGTCGCGCGAGAAACGCGAAACGACGTATCGATATCTTCAATATCAATCAGCACCCTGAGCGCTTTTTCATAGTACCCGGCACCTTCCGGTGTGGTGACTACCCGTCGTGTCGTGCGATGTAAAAGCCGGATCTCCAGGTGTGCTTCGAGCGATTTCACCAGCTTGCTCAGGGTGGCGATAGGCATATTCAGAGAATCAGCCGCACGCGTAAAACTTCCGGTTTCCACCACCCGTGTAAATGCGCGCATTGCCATGAGCTGGTCCATTCGTACTCCGGATTATTTCCACCTGTGAATAGTGATTTTCATTTTTGCCCGTTTTTCATTAATCCTGCAACCGATAGAGTTTATTCAACGCAAGCGAAAACCTCTTCAACCGTTTTTGCGGGCATCCTGAAAACATGATTAAAGGTTAATAATATGAATACATCTCTCGCAGGTAAAATTGCCCTGGTTACGGGCGGTAGCACAGGTATCGGTCTCGCCACCGCGCAGGAACTGGCGGCCCAGGGCGCGAAGGTTTATATCACCGGACGTCGTCAGGCGGAGCTGGACGCTGCCGTTGCACAAATTGCCACCGCGGCGGTCGGCATCCGTGCGGACGTCTCTCAACTTTCCGACCTCGATAAAGTCTATGCACAGATTGCAAAAGACGAAGGGCGTCTGGATATTCTGTTCGCCAATGCGGGGGGTGGCGACATGCTGCCGTTAGGCGCTATCACTGAAGAGCAGTTTGACCGCATCTTTGCAACCAACGTTCGCGGTGTACTGTTCACCGTGCAAAAAGCGTTACCGCTGTTATCTGCCGGATCGTCGATCATTCTGACCGGATCCACGGTGTCCATTAAAGGAACCGCAAACTTTAGCGTATACAGCGCCAGTAAAGCCGCCGTGCGCAACTTTGCCCGTTCGTGGGCGCTGGATTTGCAGGGGCGCGGTATTCGCGTCAACGTGGTGAGCCCGGGGCCCATCAAAACCCCGGGGCTGGGTGACCTGGTGCCGGAAGAACATCGTCAGGGGCTGTATGACGCGCTGGCCGCCCAGGTGCCGCTGGGACGCTTAGGCGCGCCGGGGGAAGTGGGGAAAGCGGTGGCGTTTCTGGCCTCAGATGCAGCAAGCTTTATCAACGCCACCGAACTGTTTGTCGACGGTGGAATGGCGCAAATTTAAACGTGAAACAGCGCCACCCTGCGTGGCTACTCGCTCAGATTGCGCCAGCAACGCACGCTACAGCCCTCAACTGAAGGCTGTAGCGACTGCGGGCGCTCGCATCCTTGCGCTGCCTGCGGACAGCGGTCCCGGAAATAACAGCCGGTAGGAAGGTGACGATTGCCAGGAAGCTCTGTTTTACGCAGCGCCAGGTTTTCATCCAGCGGTTCACCGGTTCTGGGAACGGAATCAAGCAGCAGCCGGGTGTAGGGATGGCGCGGCCTGACAAGGACCTGATCGGTGGTACCCAGCTCCACGATCTGGCCCAGATACATCACCGCCACACGATCGCTCATGTGTCTGACCACCGAGACGTTATGTGAGATCAACACATAGGTGAGGTTCCGTTCCTGCTGCAGTTTTACCAGCAGGTTGAGGATTTGCGCCTGCACGGAAATATCCAGCGCGCTGGTGGGTTCGTCGAGCACGATGATGTCCGGATTGGACGACAGCGCCCGGGCGATAGCAATGCGCTGGCGCTGCCCGCCTGAAAAGGCATGCGGTAACCGGTCAAGATATTCCGCACGAATACCCACCTGCATCGCCAGCGTCTCTGCAAGCTGGCGCCGTTCGCGTTCACTGCTGCGTTTTTGCACCCACACCGGCTCGGTGATGATGCGCCACACCGGTAAACGCGGGTCGAGGGACGAGAGCGGGTCCTGAAAAACCATCTGCATGCCGCCCGCGTGATGCGTCCGCTGATAGTCGCCGGTGCTGGGCCTGAGCATGCCCATCAATAGCTGTGCCAGCGTGCTTTTCCCGCAGCCGGATTCCCCAACAATGCCCAGCGTTTCGCCGCGACGGATCTGCAGGTCCAGCCCATTGAGGGCATGCACCTGTTCCGTGACGCGGCCCAGCCAGTTTTTGCGCGCGGGAAAGTTGACATGCACGCTATCCAGTTCAAGCAAAATGTCAGACATGGTGTTTCTCCCGTTGCGGGTACCAGCAGGCAGCCATCTGGCCCTCTGCACCATTGGGAAGCAAGCGCGGTGCCTCACCGCATTTCGTCCCGGCGGCAAAGCAGCGCTCGCGGAACGCGCAGCCTTGTGGAAGCTGGCTGAGATTAGGCACCGTGCCGGGAATGGCCGGAAGCAACTCGCGCGGCGCACCATTTTCAGGTGCACATTGCAACAGGCCGATGGAGTAGGGATGAACGGGATGGTGGATCAGCGTTTGCGTGGCACCGCTCTCAATTACGCTTCCCGCGTACATCACATACATCCGGTCACAGAGCTGGGAAACCACGGCCATATCGTGGCTGATAAACAGCACCGAGGTTCCGCTGGCCCGCGCCTTGTGCTTCAGCAGACGCAGTACCTGCAGCTGCACGGTTACATCCAGCGCCGTGGTCGGCTCGTCGGCGATGATAAGCTCAGGCTCGCAGGAGAAGGCAAGGGCGATCATCACTCGCTGACGCATGCCGCCGGACAGTTCAAACGGATAACGCGCCATCACCGCTTTCGCGTCCGGGATTTGCATCTCCTCCAGCAGGGCAATCGCTTTTTGCTGCGCCGCGCGACGGTCGAGCGGCTGATGCTGGCGGATCACCTCCACCATTTGCTTACCAATCCGTCGCGTTGGGTTCAGGGCGGTCATGGGCTCCTGAAAAATCATCGCCACTTTTGCCCCGCGCCACTGGCGAAGCTGTTTCTCCGATGCGGTCAGAACATCTTCTCCCAGCAATGTCACCTGACCGTGATGAATTCGGTAGCTGCCTTCCGGCAACAGGCGCATGGCGAGCATGGCGGTAACTGACTTCCCCGACCCCGACTCGCCCACTACGCCGACAATCTCACCCCGTTTAATCTCCAGCGAGACGTGGTTCAGCGCATGAACCTCACCGCGGTATATCGGGAAACTCAGATGTAAATCCTCGATGGTTAAAACCGAGTCGGTCATGACTGTTTCCCTCCTGATTTCGGATCCAGCAGGTCGCGGATGCCGTCACCAAAAAGATTAAAGCCCACGGCGGTAATCAAAATAGCCGCACCAGGAAAAGCGCAATACCACCACTGGTCAAGTACATAGTTGCGCCCTACGGCAACCATCGCGCCCCATTCGGCGGTGGGTTGCTGTGCGCCCAGACCGATAAAGCCCAGCGTGGCGGCCATCAGAATGGCGCTGCCAATATCCAGCGAAGCCTGCACAATCAGCGGCGGCAGGGCGTTGCGCAGAATATGCCAGCTGATTAAATGCCAGCGTGATGCGCCGAAGGTGCGGGCCGCCTGAACATAGGTAAACTGGCGCACGACAAGGGTTTGCCCGCGAGCCAGACGCACGTAAAACGGAATACGTACAATCGCGATGGCGAGCATTGCGTTAAACAGGCTCGGCCCCAGCGCCGCTGCCAGCGCCATGGTCAGCACCAGCGAGGGAATGGAGAGCATAACGTCCATAATGCGCATAATAATGGCGTCGCCGCGCCCGCCCAGCACGCCAGACAAACAGCCCAGCAGCGAGCCAATACCGCCCGCAATCACCACGACGGCCAGCCCCGCGCTGATCGACTGCTGGCTGCCGGCGAGCACCCGGCTGAACAGATCGCGGCCGACCTCATCGGTGCCAAACCAGTGTTCGGCAGACGGAGCCTGCAGACGCGCGGTCAAATCCAGCGCATTGGGGTCATGCGGCACAATCCACGGTGATGTCACCATCAGCAGGAGCATCAGGATCATGATCGCGGCGCCAATCAGCGTGAGGGGGCTTTTACGCAGCATCCAGAACAGTTTTGCCCAGTTGATGCCTGCTTTCGCTGTTTTAATCGGGACGGGCGTTTCCTGAGTCAACATCATTCGGCACCTCCGCGCCCGATTCGCGGGTCAACCCACAGATAGAGCAGATCGACCACCAGATTAACCAGCACATAGGCCAGTGAGACCACTACCGCGAAGCCCATAACAGCAGGGAAATCGAGTGCCTGAATAGAGGTGACGACCCAGGCGCCCATTCCCGGCCAGGCAAAGACGGTTTCAGTGAGGACTGCGCCATACAGCAGATCGCCCAGTGCCAGTCCAAGCACGGTAATCGACGGGATCATCGCATTGGGCAGGGCATAGCGCAGCACGATGTACCAGCCGGGCAATCCGCTGGCGCGTGCGGTTCGTATGTAATCTTCACTGAGCTGCTCCAGCATGGCCGAGCGGACCTGACGCGCTACAATGCCAAGATGAACAAATGCCAGCGTCATTGAAGGTAAAATCAGATGCTGCAGGGCATTGAAAAAGACCTCCCCGTTGCCTTCCAGCAGCGCATCCACCAGATAAAAGCCAGTAACGCGCGTCGGTGGATCGAGCCAGTCGTCAAGCCTTCCGCCGCCCGGCAGAAGTTGCAGATGCCCGTAGAAGAGGACAATCACCCCCAACCCAAGCCAGAATGCGGGCGTTGAAATGCCCGTCATCGCCATTAACCGCACCAGATGATCCAGCCAGCGGTCGCGGTAGACCGCCGATAAAATCCCCAGCGGCACGCCGATAACCAGCGCCAGCAGCAGGGAACAAAAAGCCAGCTCCAGGGTGGCCGGGAAAAAGGCCTTCAAATCTTCCGCGACCGGACGTCCGGTGCGGATAGAGGTGCCTAAATCGCCATGGGCCAGCGCATCCACATAGCGACCAAACTGGATATACAGCGGTTGATCCAGCCCCAGCTGCTGGCGGATGCCTTGCACAATGTCGTCGCTGGCGCGGTCTCCGGCCAGCAGGCGGGCCGGATCGCCGGGGATCAGGTGTGAAATAATAAAGGTGATGATACAGACACCGGCCACAACCAGGATTAACCCCCAGCATCGCTGGCGCACAATGCTCCAGAACGTCATACACTTTCCCCCGGCGAGAACCGTTATTTACTCATGGTGGCGATGTTAAAGACCTGCTCCAGCATTGGATTAAAGGTGAAGCCTTTCACCTCTTTGTTCATCGCCAGCTGGTAGTTCTTCTGGAACAGATACACGTAGGCCGCCTCGTCGATCACCACCTTCTGCGCCTGCTGGTAATCGTGGGTACGCTCCGCCTGATCGGTGGTTTTCAGGGCTGCCTTCAGCAGGTCGTCAACCTCTTTGTTCTCGTAAAACGAGCGGTTACCCGGCAACCCTTTTTTGTCCGACTCAAACCAGTAGTTCATGAACATGTACGGGTCGGCAAAGTCCGGGCTCCAGTTGCCAATAGCGATGTCATAGTCACCTTTCCCGACACGATCGCGCATGGTGGCGTTAGCCAGTTTTTCCAGCTTCACGTTGATGCCGATCTTGCCGAGGCTCGCCTGCGTGGACAGGGCGATCGGCTCCCAGTTGGGGTCGTTGTCTGAATAGAGGAATGTCAGGCTTGCGGGCTTGTCTTTGACTTTCTCCAGCGCGGCTTTGGCTTTGGCCTCGTCAAAGCTGTACTGCATTGCCGTGGCGTCAAACCCCCACATGCCGTCCGGTATCGGGCCGCGCATCTGTTTACCATTGCCACTCAGGATGCCTTTCACCATCCCCTGATAATCCGTTGCCCAGGAGACGGCCCGGCGTAAATCCACCTGATTGAGCGGGGCTTTGCTGTTATTCAGATAAAGATAGGTCACGCGCAGGGACGGATATTCCGCCACCGCCACTTTGCCTTCTTGCTTAAGGGCTGAAAGCTGATCGACGGGCAGTGAATCGGCGATATCCAGATCGCCACGGGAAAGCTGCAGGCGGCGTGAAGCGCTTTCACCAATAATTTTCACCGAAACGCGCTTGAAGTGCGGCTTCTCACCCGCCCAGTGTGGATTCGGAACGAGCACCAGCTGCTGACCTTTCTGCCAGCTTTTCAGCATGAATGGCCCGGACCCGGCGGTGTTTTGCGCTAAATAACCGCGTGCATCATCGGCAGCGTTCGCCTTTAACACCGCCGGGTTAACGATCGACGCACCGTCGTTGGCCAGGGTGTAGAGGAACGGGGCAAACGGCTGGCTGAGGGTGAATTTCACCGTGTGCGGATCGACCGCATCAATTTTGAGATCTTTCGGGAACGCTTCAGACGGCCCCTGGCTAAGCTTCAGCAGACGTTCAAAGGAGAGTTTTACCGCCTCGGCAGTAACCGGCGTGCCATCGGCGAATTTTGCGTTATCGGTAAGGGTAAAGGTCCACTCTTTCTGATCCTCTGACGCTTTCCAGCCCGTTGACAGGTCGCCCTCCACCTCGGTGGAGCCTGGCTTGTACTTCACCAGACGCTGATAGGCGGGGTAAGTCACCGTCCAGTCGTTGTTATCAATGGTCACCGCCGGGTCGAGCGTTTGCGGGTCGGCCGCTTTCCCGATCACCAGCATATCTTTCGGGACGGCAGCCAGCGCAACCGGGGCGCTGAGTGCCAGCGAGGCGGCGATCAGGGTAGTAAGAAGCGTTGTTTTCATGGCAGTGCTCCAGTTTTAAAGAGGGGTGTGCGTCAACGGGAAACAGGCAAAACGATCGTCAAGCAGGGGATAGCTGGCCGCGTTCGGCAGCTCGAAGTGCCACCATTCGCTGCTGATCCCCACAAAGCCGCCACCGGACATGATGGCGTTAAGCAGCAGGCGATTGCGCTGCGCGTGCGGCGGCACGGACGGGTGCCAGGCGTGCGAGCGATCGTGCATTTCGTCAAAACCGGCCCCCATATCCAGCACGGTGTTCTGTTCGTCCATCAGCGTAACGTCGATGGCCGTCCCGCGGCTGTGGTTGGAACCAATCGCCACATCAACCACGTATTCCGGGTTCGGGCAGGCATCCCACAACTGAGCCTGCGCTTCCTGCGGACGATAAGCGTCGTAGACCACCAGCTTCAGCCCGGCCAGTGCGGCGATGCTGATGGCTTTCGCCAGCGCGGTGGCCGCATCGGTATGCAGCAGGCACAGCGCCTCCTGATAAATCGGACGGCCCGTGATGTTGTCGGCTGTGGCGTATTTCAGATCGATATGCAGCGCAGGGAAGGTCTTCGCCACATCAATCAGTTCACTCTCTGGGGGCATAGCTCCGCTCCTTTAACGTTCGAATTGACCAAACTCTTGTTGTAATTGCCGGTTTACCGCCAGCCGCTGTGGAAGGGCATCACCCAGCGCTTCCACGACACCTGACAGCAGCAGGTTGAACAGACAGCTCACAGGTGCCAGCGAATCCCAGAAATGGCCGGTTTCGGTTTTCACCTGCAGTAAATCAAGCGGGTAATCCCGCGCCCACGGGCACCAGATATCGGTGATCAGGGCCAGCGAAATACCTTTTTCGCTGGCGACCCGACAGTACTGACGCGCAATGGTGGAATAGGTGCGGGTATCGGTCAGCACCACGTAGGGGTGGGCGAAACCGGAGTTCAGGGATTCAACCCAGCTGCCGGACGCGCCTTCGGCGTAGCTGACGCGCGGGCGAAGGTACTCAAGATGACTGAAGAAGGCGTTGGCTATCCCACGAGTCGACTGGATCCCCAGCACAAAAACCGCATCCGCGTGGGCAAGCTGATGAACCACCTGGCGGAATGCGTCGGTGTGCGCCAGCTGATAAACCTGGGTGATGGCATCCACCTCCAGCGACAGAGAGTGTTGAAGGCGGTTGGGCAGAGGGGACTGCTGCTGCCAGGAGTCCAGCCGCTCGTTCATACCCCAGGGCTGATGCGGGTCGCGCAGGCTCTTTTTGGCATCTTCCAGATTGCGGTAGCCGAGTTTTCGCAGAAAGCGTCCCACGGTAATGCCGCTGGTGCCGGTCGCCAGACCCACGCTTTCAGCCGTTTCAAACGGGATCTGTGCGGCATGCGCCAGCAACCAGCTCGCCACCCGCTTCTCGCTGGGGGTCAGCTGGCTGAACGTGGCTTCAATACGGCTCAACACCTCGGGTTTCGTCGTCATACCGCCTCGCTGTTAACAGGCTATCAGTCATCAGGTTTGTGTTATTTGATTAACAATGCATGACGCGTGCCATGTCCACAGAGAGACGGGACGCCGCTGTGCTGCAAACTTCATGCAATATTTAGTTAACCAATGATCAACATTTGTGCAGCGTAGTTCACTTTTGGTGCACTGGCTGAGCGGGGAGGTATGAATTTCGTGAATACGTCAGCGTCTTCACATTTTTGATAAGATAGAGACAACGTAAATATGAAAGGGATCCCGGCATGGCGAACTTGCCCTGGCGTATCAGCGTGCGCCTGATGGCGCTCGCAAAGAAAATGGCGACGATCGCAGGAGTGGTACTGATCGTCCTGCTCGCGGTTCGGGTTTATCTCTCGCAGCAGGGACCGGAACTGCATCTCTGGCATACCTGGCGGGCAGATGAGATGTCCGTACGCGAGATCGATAAGGCGAATTTTGCCCAGTATGTCGCCCGGGAAAACGCCATTTTCACCGATCTGGATAACGCGGTAACGCGCAAAACCCAGGGTGAGGAGCGCACGCCGTTAAACCGTTACTACCGTCAGAGCCTGGTTTGGCCCGGTAAATTTTCACCCGATGCCAACCGCTCCTTTGTGCTGATGCCCGCCGGAACGCCACGCGGCGCGGTGGTGTTGCTGCACGGGCTAACAGATTCGCCTTACAGTGTCCGGCATCTTGCCCGTGATTATCAGCAGCACGGTTTTGTGGCGGTGGTCCCACGCCTGCCCGGGCACGGCACCGCGCCCGGCGCGCTGACCGACGTTGACTGGGAGAGGTGGCTGGCGGCGACGCGCCTTGCCGTTCGCGAAGCCACGCGGCTGGCGGGAGACAATGTTCCCCTGCATCTGGTGGGTTACTCCAACGGTGGGGCGCTGGCGATGAAATATGCCCTTGATGCGCTGGACACGCCTGCGCTTCGCAAACCGCAACAGCTCATTCTGCTCTCGCCAATGATTGGCGTCACGGCGTTCGCCCGGTTTGCAGGATTGGCCGGATTGCCGGCGATGTTACCGCCGTTTGCCAAAGCGGCATGGTTAAACATCTCGCCGGAATATAACCCGTATAAATACAATTCCTTCCCGGTCAATGCGGCGCGCCAGTCATGGCTCTTGACCCAGGCCCTGCAGGAGCAAATGGGGCGGGATGCCCGGGAGCACAGACTGGACCAGCTGCCGCCGGTACTCGCATTCCAGTCGGTGATGGATTCAACGGTCAGCACCCGCGCCGTGGTCACCGGGTTATTTGACCAGCTTCCGGCGAACGGCAGCGAGCTGGTTGTATTTGATATCAATCAGGCCGCCAGCTTCCGTCCTCTCTTTAAACCGTCGTCGTGGGCGGCGACCTCTGAGTTACTGCCTGTGGCGAAAAGGCGTTACGGTGTCACGATTATTACCAATGCCAGCGCGGACAGTTTCGCCGCGGTGGCGAAAATAACCCCGGCGGGAGGCACCGATGAGACCGCGGTACCGCTGGCGATGTCCTGGCCGCAGGAGGTCTATTCACTGTCGCATGTCGCCGTGCCGTTCCCGCCTGATGACGATCTCTATGGCCGACATCCTGCGGAGAAAAACCGGTATGGCATTAGCCTCGGCACGATTGCGCTGTGGGGGGAAACCTCCGTGCTGAGCGTAGGCAAAGACGCGTTAATGCGGGTGACGTCGAACCCGTTTTATGCCTACATGCAGGAGAGAATTGACAGACGCATCGGGGATGAGAAAAAGTAGCCTCTCCCGCAAGGGGTTAATCTGTTAGGTCGCGAAGATGAAGTATGTTAAACAGTAATGTCCAACGCATACCTCTTATCGGAACACGTTTTTGTGCTGACTACTCTTATCTACCGCAGCCAGTTGAATTTATCCTGCCGATCCGCCGAACTCCAGGCGCTGGTTGAACAGGCCAGGACGCGCAATGCCGGGTTGAATATTACCGGCGTTCTTCTTTCAAAAGGGGATGATGTCCTGCAACTCCTCGAAGGCTCGGAAGAGAGTGTGGTTAGGTTGTTTCAGAAGATCCGTGAGGATAAGCGGCATAGCGGCGTGGTTGAGCTTATGCGGGATTACGGCCCCCGCAGACGTTTTGAGAATGTCGGTATGCTGCTGTTTGACCTGCAGAACCAGTCGCCGAAAGACGTTCTGCAGTCGGTGCTGCATTACAGCAAACTGGACAGTTATCTGACATCTGATGATCGGGTGTTCAAATTTATTCAGACGTTTATTACCGGCAAACGTCCGGCCCCGTCGGGGGCGCGTTTTGCCCCGGAGAAATGGACGCTCTCGCGTGAGAAATCGCCGTTTGGCGAGAGTCTGGGTCTGCTGGACAAACAAACCTGCCAGTTCGCCCTCCAGCCCATCGTCGAACCGCTGGAAGGGAAAATCAGTTCGCTTGAGGCCCTTATCCGCGGTAATGACGGGGGAAGCCCGGAGCATTTTTTCAGCCGCCTCGATCAGGACAAAATCTATGAAGTCGATCTCCAGACCAAAGCCTGGGCTTTTGCGCTGGCCGATAAACTGGGGATCGGGAGCCATAAAATCGCGGTAAATCTTCTCCCGATGTCGCTGGTGAAAGTGCCTGGCGCCGTGGAGTTTCTGGTTGAACAGATTAAACAACATGGGCTTCAGCCGGAGCAGGTGGTCATTGAAGTGACCGAAAACGAGATGATTTCCGGGTTCAACAAGTTTAATAGCGCCATTAAACACCTGCGCGCTGAAGGCATTGGCCTGGCGATCGATGATTTCGGTTCCGGATACGCCGGGCTTTCACTGCTGACCCGATTCCAGCCGGATAAAATTAAAATTGACCGCGAAATTGTCAGCAATATTCATCTCAGTGGGCCAAAACAGGCGATTGTGCGCTCGATAGTCAGCTGCTGCACCGACCTTGAAATCACCCTGGTGGCGGAAGGCATCGAGAAGCTGGAAGAGTGGTGCTGGCTTGAATCTGCCGGGATCCGACGCTTTCAGGGCTTTCTGTTTGCTCGTCCAGCGCTGAATGGCGTAGGCGATATTAGCTGGCCACACCTGGTGCGTTAAGCCAATTTTCCTTCCGTATTATTTCCCCTTCGTCCTGCCTGTGCTTAAATAGCTAAAACGGTTTAACATTGTTTAGCTGAGAGGATCACATGCAAAAAATCTGGGTACTTGGCGATGCGGTAGTGGATTTATTACCGGAGGGAGAAGGCCGGTTGCTGCAATGCCCCGGCGGCGCGCCGGCGAACGTGGCGGTCGGTATTGCCCGTCTGGGCGGGAAAAGCGCCTTTATCGGCAGAGTCGGCGACGATCCTTTCGGTCGCTTTATGCATAAAACGCTGGCTGACGAGCAGGTTGACGTAAACTGGATGCGCCTCGACCCGGCACACCGCACGTCAACCGTGGTCGTGGATCTGGACGAACAGGGCGAACGCTCTTTCACCTTTATGGTTCGCCCGAGCGCCGATCTGTTTCTGGCATCAGCCGACCTGCCGCCCTTTAGCGCAGGAGAGTGGCTGCATGTTTGTTCCATTGCTTTGAGCGCTGAACCGAGCCGTTCTGCAACGTTTCAGGCCATGAACGCGGTCAGGGAAGCGGGGGGTTATGTCAGTTTCGACCCCAATATCCGCCCGGATCTCTGGCCGGATGAGGACGACCTGCGCCGCTGCCTCGAACAGGCGCTGCAATGCGCTGACGTCGTCAAACTCTCCGTCGAAGAACTGGCTTTTTTAACCGCCGACCTTGGGGTCACGGAAGGGCTGGCCGCGCTGATGCGCCGCTGTCCGGCCCGGCTGGTGCTGGTCACTCAGGGCAAAGATGGAGTCATCGCCTGGCATGACGGAACGATGAAGCATTATCCGGCAACCCCCGTTGAATGCGTGGACACCACCGGCGCAGGTGATGCCTTCGTGGCGGGACTGCTTTATGGACTGGCTTCCGCTGGGAGTATCGACAGCCACGATCTTCCACGCGTGATCGCATTAGCCCAGCGCTGCGGCGCGTTAGCCACCACGGCTAAAGGGGCGATGACCGCGCTGCCTTATCACCCGCAACTGTAATTCCTCCCGCAACGGGCCGTCTGTCGACGGCCTGAATTGTCGCCTCGATCACACTTACTAAATCGGTTTAGCAAAAAAGATTGCCGATCCAAAATTGGCAGGTTTAGTATCATCAACCTAAACCGGTTTAGCAATTTAGCACTTTCAATGACTTCTTTTAGGGATGCGACAAAATGTATAAAAAACGCAGACTTGCCGTGATGATAGGCATGCTGGCCGGGAGTACCTCTGTTTTTGCCCAAACGGATATGACGAGTATCGAAGCGCGTCTTGCTGCTCTGGAGCAGCGTCTTCAGGCTGCGGAAACCCGCGCGCAGGTTGCGGAGAAACGCGCCACCGACGCAGAACAAAAAACGCAGCAGTTGGTGACTGCCCAGCAGCAGACGCAAACAACAACCCAGCAAGTGGCGCAGCGTACCGCCGCACTGGAGAAGAAAGCCGATCAGAGCAGTGGGTTTGAGTTTCATGGCTATGCCCGTTCTGGCCTGCTGATGAACGATGCGGCGTCGAGCAGTAAAAGCGGTCCTTATCTGACGCCAGCCGGGGAAACCGGTGGCGCGGTCGGGCGTCTGGGGAATGAAGCCGATACCTATGTTGAGCTGAACGTGGAACACAAACAGACCCTGGATAACGGGGCGACCACGCGCTTCAAGGCCATGCTGGCGGATGGTCAGAAAACCTACAATGACTGGTCCGCTGACACCAGCGATCTCAATATTCGTCAGGCGTTTGCTGAACTGGGCAATCTGCCTGATTTTACCGGCGCTCTGAAGGGCAGTACCTTCTGGGCCGGCAAACGCTTTGACCGGGATAACTTTGATATTCACTGGCTGGACTCCGATGTGGTGTTCCTGGCCGGTACCGGTGGTGGCGTGTATGACGTGAAATGGAATGAATCGCTGCGCAGCAACTTCTCTCTTTACGGGCGTAACTTCGGCAGCGAAGAGCAAATCGACAATAACGTTCAAAACTACATCCTCAGCATGAACCACTTCGCCGGGCCGTTCCAGCTGATGGTGAGCGGCCTGCGGGCAAAAGACAACGACGACCGCAAAGACAGCAATGGCGATCTGATAAAAACTGACGCCGCCAACAATGGCGTTCATGCCCTGGTCGGATTGCACAATGAAAGTTTCTACGGCCTCCGCGAAGGTTCAGCCAAAACGGCGCTGCTGTACGGCCACGGGCTGGGGGCAGAGGTGAAGAGCATCGGTTCCGATGGTGGATTGCTCTCTGAGGCCGATACCTGGCGCTTTGCAAGTTACGGTGTCACGCCTCTTGGTGGTGGCTGGCATATCGCGCCTGCCGTTCTGGCCCAGAGCAGTAAAGACCGCTATGTCAAAGGCGACAGCTATGAGTGGGTCACGCTCAATACCCGCCTGATTAAAGAGGTCACGCAGAATTTCGCCCTGGCGTTTGAGGGCAGCTATCAGTACATGGATTTAAATCCGGAAGGGTATAAAGACCGAAACGCCGTCAACGGAAGTTTCTACAAGCTGACCTTTGCCCCAACGTTAAAAGCGGGCAAGATCGGCGATTTCTTCAGCCGTCCTGAGTTGCGTCTGTTCGCCACCTGGATGGACTGGAGCAGCAAACTGGATAATTACGCCAGCGATGATGCCTTTGGCAGCAGCGGTTTCAACGCCGGCGGGGAATGGAACTTTGGGGTACAGATGGAAACCTGGTTTTAACCTTTTACGCTCCCGCAGTGCGGGGGCGTTTTTCACATCATAAAAATACAGTCAGGCAGAGGTATCTATGGATTTTGATAATATCGCCCGCGCGCTCATTCCGCTGCTCGGTGGCAAAGAGAACATCGCCAGTGCGGCGCACTGCGCAACGCGTCTTCGACTGGTGCTGGTCGACGACACGCTTGCCGATCAGCAGGCCATCGGCAAGGTTGACGGCGTTAAAGGCTGTTTTCGCAACGCCGGGCAGATGCAGGTGATTTTTGGTACGGGGGTGGTTAACAAGGTCTACGCCGCGTTTATCCAGGCGGCAGGGATTAGCGAATCCAGCAAGTCCGAAGCGGCCGACATGGCGGCACGCAAGCTGAACCCGTTCCAGCGCATTGCCCGACTGCTCTCGAACATCTTTGTGCCGATCATTCCTGCGATTGTGGCCTCCGGTTTACTGATGGGCCTGCTCGGGATGGTCAAAACCTACGGCTGGGTCAATGCCGATAACGCACTCTATATCATGCTGGATATGTGCAGCTCAGCGGCGTTTATCATTCTGCCGATCCTGATTGGCTTCACGGCCGCGCGTGAATTTGGCGGTAACCCATATCTGGGGGCGACCCTCGGCGGCATTCTGACGCATCCGGCGCTGACTAACGCCTGGGGCGTGGCGTCTGGCTTCCACACCATGAACTTCTTCGGCCTTGAGATTGCCATGATTGGCTATCAGGGAACGGTGTTCCCGGTGCTGCTGGCCGTCTGGTTTATGAGTATCGTGGAGAAAAACCTGCGCCGTATTATTCCGGATGCGTTAGATCTGATCCTGACGCCGTTCCTCACCGTTATTCTCTCCGGCTTTATTGCCTTGCTGATCATTGGCCCGGCCGGGCGTGCGTTAGGGGATGGCATTTCCTTTGTTCTGAGCACCCTGATCGCCCATGCGGGCTGGCTGGCCGGGCTGTTATTTGGCGGGCTTTACTCGGTTATCGTTATCACCGGTATTCACCACAGTTTCCATGCCATTGAAGCCGGGTTACTGGGGAATCCGTCGATTGGCGTTAACTTCCTGCTGCCTATCTGGGCGATGGCCAACGTGGCGCAGGGGGGAGCCTGTCTGGCGGTCTGGTTTAAAACCAAAGACGCAAAAATTAAAGCCATTACGTTACCGTCCGCGTTTTCGGCCATGCTGGGCATTACCGAAGCGGCAATATTTGGTATCAACCTGCGTTTCGTGAAACCGTTTATCGCCGCGCTGATTGGCGGTGCGGCAGGCGGGGCGTGGGTGGTCTCGGTACATGTTTATATGACCGCCGTCGGGCTGACTGCCATCCCGGGCATGGCGATCGTGCAGGCAAGCTCGCTACTCAACTATATTATCGGCATGGTGATTGCCTTCGGCGTGGCGTTTACCGTCTCGCTGCTGCTGAAATATAAAACGGATTCTGAATAATGACGTTACCTTCCCGCTGGCCTGCAATCCTGCAGGCCGTCATGAAAGGCCAGCCGCGTGCGTACGCCGACAGCCATTATCCGCAATGGCATCCGGCACCGGTGACGGGGCTGATGAACGATCCTAACGGGTTTATCTGGTTTGCCGGGCGTTACCACCTGTTCTATCAGTGGAATCCGCTGGATTGCGACCATCGCTATAAGTGCTGGGGACACTGGAGCTCCTCAGACCTGGTGCACTGGCAGCATGAACCGATGGCGCTGATGCCCGATGAGGAGTATGACCGCAACGGCTGCTATTCCGGCAGCGCCGTCGATAACAACGGTGTCCTGACGTTGTGTTATACCGGCAACGTGAAATTTGATGATGGCAGCCGCACCGCCTGGCAGTGCCTTGCCACGCAACAGGCTGACGGTACGTTCAAAAAACTCGGTCCGGTTCTTGCGCTGCCGGAAGGCTACACCGGGCACGTGCGTGACCCGAAAGTGTGGCAGCACGACGGGGTGTGGTACATGGTACTGGGGGCGCAGGATCTGCAAAAACGCGGCAAGGTGCTGCTGTTCACATCTGCCGATTTGCACCACTGGGCGTCTTGCGGAGAGATTGCCGGTCATGGCGTGAACGGCCTGACCGAGGCGGGATACATGTGGGAGTGCCCGGACCTGTTTGCCCTCGACGGGACACACGTACTGATCTGCTGTCCGCAGGGGCTGGCGCGCGAACCGCATCGCTATCTCAATACCTATCCGGCCACGTGGATGAGCGGGGCGTTCGACCATACCCGCGCTTTGTTTGAACATGGCGAGTTGCACGAGCTGGACGCCGGTTTCGAGTTCTATGCTCCCCAAACCACGGTGGCGGAAGACGGACGGCGGATCCTGATTGGATGGATGGGCGTGCCGGACGGAGAAGAGATGCTTCAGCCCACACGGGCGCAGGGGTGGATCCATCAGATGACCTGCCCGCGAGAATTACACTTCCGTGAGGGCAAACTGTGGCAGACGCCGGTGCGCGAACTGCACGCACTGCGCGAAGAGGAATGTTGCTGGCAGGGTAACGCCAGCGATGCCCCGGCTCTTGATGCGACGCGCCTTGAGTTCGAGCTCACCTCATCTTCAGTAACCGTGGATTTCGCCGGTGCGTTGCGCCTTATTGTCGAGGACAGCGGGTTGCGTCTGGAACGCGCCAGCCTGAAAACCGGGGAAACATTGACCCGTTACTGGCGGGGCGACGTTCATCATTTACGCGTCCTGTGTGACAGCTCCAGCGTTGAAATTTTCATCAATCATGGCGAAGGGGTGATGAGCAGCCGCTATTTTCCTGACCATCCGGCACGGGTGCGATTCGAAGGTGGGTCCGACATCACATTACGCTACTGGTCGCTGCGCGGCTGCATGGTAGAATAGGGTTTTGGCAGCCGGATCTAAGTCGTTGTGAGAAAAACAAAACGCGTCACAATTAAAGACATCGCGGAACTGGCGGGGGTTTCAAAAGCCACCGCCAGCCTGGTACTGAACGGGCGCAGCAAAGAGCTTCGCGTGGCGGAAGAGACGCGTGAGCGCGTGCTGGCGATTGCGAAAGAGCATCATTACCAGCCCAGCATTCACGCGCGCTCGCTGCGTGATAACCGTAGCCACACCATCGGTCTGGTGGTGCCGGAGATCACTAACTACGGCTTTGCGGTGTTTTCTCACGAACTGGAGACGCTGTGCCGTGAGGCGGGCGTTCAACTGCTCATCTCCTGCAGTGATGAAAACCCGGGGCAGGAGACGGTGGTGGTTAATAACATGGTGGCGCGTCAGGTGGACGGGCTGATTGTGGCCTCCAGCATGCTCAATGATGCCGACTACCAGAAGCTGAGCGAACAGCTGCCGGTCGTCCTTTTTGACCGCCATATGAACGACAGCACATTGCCGCTGGTGATCACCGATTCCATTACCCCGACGGCGGAACTGGTGGCCGACATTGCGCGCCAGCATCCTGATGAAATTTACTTCCTTGGCGGGCAGCCGCGGCTTTCCCCGACGCGCGATCGTCTGGAAGGGTTTAAGCAAGGGCTGCAAGAGGCCAATGTGGCGCTGCGCCCGGAGTGGATCATTCACGGAAACTATCACCCGAGCTCCGGCTACGAGATGTTCGCCGAGCTGTGCGCCCGCCTGGGACGCCCGCCAAAAGCCTTGTTCACTGCCGCCTGTGGTCTGCTGGAAGGGGTATTGCGCTATATGGGGCAGCATAACCTGATGCAAAGTGATATCCGGTTAGCCAGCTTTGACGATCACTACCTTTACGACTCGCTCACCATTCCGGTTGATACCATTCGCCAGGATAACCGCCAGCTGGCGTGGCACTGCTTTGATCTGATTGGCAAACTGATCGACGGCGAAACGCCACAACCGTTACAGCGAAAACTGGATGCCACCCTGCTGCGGCGCTATAAAGCGAAAGCATAGCCCTGGCTGCTGAAGGGAAACGTTAATAACTTTAATTAATTTAAGTTTTGGATCGGCCGATAACGATAGGGAATGTTTATTCTTGAGGTATCGGTCCATGTCGTTAAAAAAATCATCCCTGATTGTCCTTTTTGCTCTGCTTTTCTTCTTTGTCGTCAGCACCATTACCAGCGTTGGCCTCATTATTAAAAGTAATAATTCCCTGGATAATGTGAACAAAGAAATCCAGGTTGTGCTGTCGATCATTGATCCCATCAACCACAGCCGTACCTTGCGTGTCAGGGTGATGGAGTACGTGAAGATGGTGGAAGCGGGGAACTCGGCTGATGAGTCAGCGAAACTTTCCGCGGTTAAAGAGGCCCTCACAAAAGCGGATCATGCCTTTGCGGCGTTTATGGCGTCTCCGCGCCTGTCGGATGAAGCGCCGCTGGTGAGCGCGTATCAGGATGCCTGGCAAAACTACCGTAACCAGGGGCTGGCACCGTTGATTGACGCCGTCGCTGCGCACGATGTCGCGAAGTTTAATGCGCTTATACCGGAGGTGTCCCGCCTCGACCGTCAGTATGAAATCGTTCTCGATCAGGTGCTTGCCGTTCACCAGAAATATGCCAAAACCCTGAACGAGGATGCGAGCAGTAATTTCATCTCCGGTCTGGCGATCATTGCGGCGATTGCTTTCCTGTTTGTAATCGTGATTGTTGCCGTCAGCCTGCTGATGAAGCGCTTTGTTTTCGCGCCGGTCAACCTGGCACGCAAGCACTGCAGCCAGATCGCCGCCGGTAAACTGGACATTCCAGTGCCGGTAAAAGGCACCTCCGGCAATGAAATCGATCACCTGATGGGCTCAATGGAGCAGATGCGCCAGGCGCTTCTGTCGACTATCGCTCAGGTGCGTGACGCGAGCCATACCGTCACCCACGCCGCGCAGGAAATTGCTTCCGGGAATATCGATCTGGCTTCACGCACCGAGCAGCAGGCCTCCGCGTTAACCCAGACGGCGGCCAGCATGGAAGAGCTGAGCGCGACCGTGGCGAATAACACCGATAACGTTCACCAGGCAGGAAAACTGGTGCAGGACGCGGTGAACAATGCGCACACCGGTGAGGCCGTGACCCGCGAAGTGATCGAAACGATGAATACCATCGCGGCGAACTCTAAGCGCATCGAGGACATCACCAGCGTCATCAACAGCATTGCTTTCCAGACCAACATTCTGGCGCTGAACGCCGCGGTTGAAGCAGCACGCGCCGGTACACAGGGACGCGGCTTCGCCGTGGTGGCCAGTGAAGTGCGCACCCTTGCACAGAAAAGCGCGGTTGCCGCGAAAGACATTGAAAGCCTGATTGCCCAGTCGGTTTCCAGCGTCAAAAACGGTGCTGAACTGGTGAACCGTTCAGGCGAGGTCATTGATTCTATTATCAGTTCCGTGAATAAAGTGAATACGTTGATGGAGCAGATCTCCGTGGCCTCTGAAGAGCAGAGCCGTGGGATCAGCCAGGTTGGTCAGGCGGTGACAGAGATGGATGGCGTGACCCAGCAGAACGCCGCGCTGGTTCAGCAGTCCGCCGCAGCCGCCGCTTCCCTGGAAGAGCAGGCGCAGCAGCTCTCAAGGAGTATTTCGAGCTTTAGTTTGCCGGCGCAGGCTTGATTGATAATGAGAGGCTCCTGAGGGAGCCTTTTTAATGTCTGGCGTAGCTGGAAAGCCGCGCCAGACAAGGCTTCACGTTTTACTACTAGCAGTCAAAAGCCATAAATGCAGGTTTTTTATGTCTTTTCGGAAAGCAGTTTTTTGAAAAAGACATGGTCGTATTGTAATAATGAGCTCATAAAGTATTGATTTTATTGCGACACAAGAGTTAGCATGAGGAATTGTAATAATCTATTGCTTTGTTTTTAAGTCTGGTGTTAAGTAGTTAGGTCTATTTTTCCTATGACTTTATTAATAGCCTAGTCTGGGCTCAATTGATTATATTGTTAAATTACAAGGGTATTTAAAATCACATGGAGATAAAAATCAGTGGTACAGGGCTTAGTATATTAATTCCAGTAGTTATTAGTTTCATTGGTGGTGCGTATGCCGTAGGGCAGTCAATAAATTCTGCTCAAGTAGAACATCAAAAAGAAATAATTGAAGAATACAAAAATTCAAGCCAACTTGATGCGCCTAATCTAATTTCTGCGTTGAGACAGTCAGCAAATGCATTAAAATTATCTGCGACTGAAAGGCATGCATTGGATGATGCAAAAACAAGAGTGGATGAGTATGCAAGGCGAATAGGTGTTTGTGAAGTGAAGTTGAAAGAGTCTGAGCAAAAAATAACTCAAATGACCGAGAGTTCTACTAAAGAGCAAACACAATGCGCTGCTCAAATTCAAAATTTGAAAAGCGAATTGGAATCATATGTGCCAGAAACAAAAGATATTAAACTCAAGCTTGGTATTGCGGCTGAGTTGATACGAGGTAAAGTAATGCTTGGTATTGGCGCAATTTATAATAGCCGCGCTGTTATCAATGTAAATTCAGATACTATATTCTTAAATGTTGGGGAAAGTACAAAAATAAAATCTGACAGACGTGACTGCGACTTGTGGTTAACAGGAGTTGATGAAAAAGCAGGTGAGGTAATTTTCAAATTAAATTGTCCTGTTGAGCGCAAACTCCCTTCTACCTCAGAATAAAATCATATTAAACACATGTTTTTGTTTAAACGTTGAACTAATAAATATAAAATTCATCAGTTTGATTTGTTACTTATCTGCTGGCACTAAAATTTGAAGCCCCGAATAATCGGGGCTTTATCATTCGACATGGTCAATATGTGGACATGACCTGAAATAAATCCTTTTATTTCATTGCGTTGAGGTTTTTAAAAAGGCTCCTGAGGGAGCCTTTTTAATGTCTGGTGTAGCTGGAAAGCCGCGGAAGCACTCTTACCAGGAAAGCGTGGGGGCATTTACGGCCAGCATTTGGACTCTGAGCTGGTACAAATTACCTGAGTAGCCGAATGACGCATCGTTCCAAAGCTTTTGGTCGTTAAGTCTTTGACTCCAAAAAGCAGCCTTGCCGCGCCTCGGAGTCCTGTCGATAACTGTGGAAAGCTCACCGGCGGTGGCGATCCAGATATGACCCTCACACTGTCTGAGCAAGCCGCAGCGGTGTTAAATCTGATTGAGCGCGGGGTTATCGGCTGGAATGAGCCAGACGTGGTGACAAGATTTATTTTGCACGTCTGTAAACGTTGTATTAGCGTGCAAAGTGGTGAGGTCGACTCATGAGACGGTGACGGGATTGCGTGGCGTAAAGTGCGTCTGGTGAGCTCTGGGGATGTGCCGCCTGGAGGCGACATTTTAACTGGGGTCATTCGGTCTCGATGCTGTAATCCTTAAAGCGGATCACCTCCATTCCGAGCCAGTCGTTTATCTCTTTGAAACGCTCCTGAAGCGACGTCAGCTCGTTACGCACAAATATTCGTGATACTTTCTCAACATCGCCGAGCGCGCCTTTACCACTCAGCAGCTGGAATGGTACGCGATTGCGGTTCTCATTTCCGGCATGTAGCGGATGACATGTGCTGCTGAGAAGAATGATCGCACCAGCTGGTAAACACTCTGATCGACGCCGATCGCATCAACGCCAATATAGTCGACGGTGTATTTTTCGGTGAGTGACCTGATGACCTTGGCATGTACGGCAAAATCGATAACTTTCCACCGATGGCGCTCAAGTATGGAGATTTTTTTCACCGGCAACTAGTGGCGGAGCCATTACCGCGCATTCCGCACTGTCGCAGGTATGTTACGAATCATAGCTAATTCTCTAAATTTTCAGGTAAGCAAGTCTGTAGAAGACTGCATAGATTAGGTAAGCTAAGAATCGGCTGGTTTTAATAAGAAAATTTATACATTAATGAAATGTGTGTCACAAAAAAAATCAGCTAACTCTTCTAACATATTGAAAAATATGGCAGCATGCTTTCAATCTTATTGTTGAACTTAGAATCTCTATATATGAATAACAATGACAGCAATCTAAATCTTTATTTAAAAGCTTTGCAAGAACTCAAAGAGGATGATTTTTCGAGAAATGTTCTTAAACCTCTCTTTGAGTCCATGTCTTTTTCTAGAGTGGATTTTGTTGGTGGTCCATACGAATACGGTAAAGATTTAGTTGCGCTACATGAAATCCCACTAAAAGGCACAAGTGTTTACGCAATCCAATCTAAGAAAATTGGGGAAAAATCAAACACTTCTGAAAAAGGTGTTCTTTCTGATTTGATTGTACAGTTAAGACAGTGTTTTTCAAAGAAAATAAAGCTTCACAATGGAAGTGAACAATTACCTGATCATGTTTATCTGGCGACGCCATTTCAAATTAGTCAACGGTTATTGACAGAGATTCACGAGCAGCTTTGTTGGGGTGATAAGAGGATTGAAATTTTAGACGGGCCGAGAGTAATAGAGTTAATTAGAGAATTTAAACCTCTTTTGCTGGAGAAGCTTCTTTCTTTAAGCGATAAACTCCAACTTCATGATTGTGAACAATTAAATAATTTAGAGCTTATCTCTGCACTGAATCAAAAAAATTCCATAGATGAGTTAAACTGCTACAGTGACTTGGCATTTTTTATGGGTACAATAGATAGCAATGTGCTTCTTGATAGTACTTTTACTATAAAAAAAGAAAGGTTTACCCTATCTAAAGGCTCCTGGGATTTAATGAATAAAGAAGTATTTAAGCCTTTAGAAAAATTGATTGGTTTTTATCCCTTAATGCAATCAAGTTACGAAATTGAAAAACATTACAATCATGAGTTAGTTAAATATAAGTCAAAAGAAAATCAAAAAATAAAGGACGATATAACCCAGGCGGAGCAGTTGATTGCTACGAACACTCAGGCGATACGAAGTGTTATGTCTTCAGTAGATTCATCTGTCAATGGAATGTTATCTCAAAAGACAGACAATGCATTGTTACCAGTTGTTTTTGAAAGCCTTAATTTATTGAAAACTTTGGTGAATTCATCTTTCGATGAGACAGATATAAGAAAACTAGATATTTTTATAAGTGAATCTGGGATTGGTAGGCTTGCAGAGCAGTATAAGCAAAGTGTTTTTCCTGCTTTTTTAGAGGCTAGAAAAATAATTGATAGTATCGCTACTCAGAAAAATGAATATTTTGCGCTTAAATCTGAATACCTTGAAGAGCCTCAAATATCTTTAACCTTTCTACATGAGAAGATTGAAAGGTGGATTGAAAATAAATGCAAAGCATATAAGCAAGGTATTGCAGACATCAATAACCAAAGTGATTCTGTTGATTTGGTTTTGTTTTTATCAGATACTCAAAAAACTCTTAATGTACTGGATGTATTTATTAACAAGGCAGAGGATAGCAAGAAATACATTTCAGTTAATAAGAGGGCGAGTGGTTATTGTGATGGGTTGTCAATTTCACCGTTCGAGCTTTTTGACAGTAAATATGATATTGCAGTATTTGGTGGTGCTGGCGCTGGTAAAACAACAACACTTCAGATGTATGTTAAAAAATTACTAAAAGATCCATTGAGCAAAGTTATATACATTGCGTTAAATCGTTACATCAATAAAATAAGTGTTGTGCTGGATGATAAAGTCAAGAATTATGATGTTTTGCTTTCTATAATATTAACAGCTAAGAATTTAGAATCAAACCCCGAAAATATTCTTAGTATTAAGAGTTATTTTTCTGAAGAGGATAAGCTTAAGTTAGTGCTTGATGGTCTTGATGAGGCCTATGCAAAGTATCCAGGAATAATTGATGCAATAAATGAGTTCAAGACAAAGCATCCTTCAATACAAATCTTGATATCGAGTAGGGATTGTGTGAGTTACCTTTCTAAAGTTTGCTTTCTCGGAATCACTCTTCTTCCATTTAGTGAACCCCAGCTTTATAAGTTCATTAGATCTTGGTTCCAAAATAAAGATGTAGAATTAGGCGAAAGGGTGATTGATAGTATAATTGGGAAGGATGTTGCCGAAATAGTCAAGACCCCCTTGCTTGCTACGTTATTATGTGACTTAGCTGAAAAGGGTATAGACATACCTCGAAGTGAGAGTGAAATTTTTACTAAAAGACTTGAGCTATTTTGTGGCGTTTACGATACATATAAAGATATTCGGAGGACGACTCTTTCACAAAGTATTTTACAAAAGGCAGCAATAAAGATAGCTTACTCTTTGCATTCACGCAATCAACGCTCTGCCCAAAAAAGTGATATTATTAAATATCTTAATAATGATGCCGGTTTTAATTATGATAAAAATACGTGCATTACGGCTGTGGAAGAGTTGATTGATCCTTGCAATATTCTTGTGCTCGATACAATTTCAGGAACATATTCGTTTGGGCATTTGCGATATCAAGAGCATTTAACATCACTCGAGCTTTTATTTAATAGGTCTATCGAATTGGTTTCATATTTGAAGAATGATTGGTGGAGAGGCGCTTTATGTCTATATGCTCAAAGTTGTGAGTTTTTTTCACTCATTGAAGAGTTTACTATGAAATATCACAATATAGGCCCTGCGCTAATTACGCTCAGAGAAATGGCAAAATATCGTCCACTTAAAGAGCAAAATAATATTTTGAGTTTGATTAATGGGTATGAGCGAAGTGATGACGGTTATTATCATAAATCTGATTGGGATATGGATGATTCATGGAGAGAGAACTTCTTAGATTATTAAATGGTTTGCAGAGTAGGTTTCGAAAAAAAACACTGGGATCGTGCTAATCTTTAATAAATTAATTACCAGCCATTTGATGTAACTGATTGTTTTAGTTGATAAAAATATTTTTAATTATCTCACCTATCACAAACCCCCTCTCGATTGCCGCTGGCCTTGCCCGGCGGCATTCTTTCCTCATAAATAATTTAGATTTTCTGCAGGAAATCGCACGCGCGATCTCGCAATCTTATCAGCAGCGACATCGTGACCAACGTCGGCCACGACGAAGGCTTTGCCGCGTCCAGACTGGCGGCATGCAAACCATCTGGTTAAACTGACTCACCTCCCGCGCCAGTCGCTCTCTCGTATGGTGGGCTCCCTCGGTTGGTGAGCAGGGATTGCTGGCTATCGGTGGTGGGCTCGACACGTCATTTGTATTACCGGTTATTTCTCTGATGTCCATCCCGCTCTATCGGCCTCGCCTGATGCATTACATGAGTCATGTCCTGTCGGGGCGGTCATCAAATTCCAGTCAGAAAACGGGGTGCTCAGCCTACCAAGCATCCCCCGCAGACGACACGACGTTTCCTCCTACGCCAGCCGTCATGGAGTCGGACACTGACCACTGTCTGCGCATTCAGCAGTCCTTAGAGGGGCTAATTAGTTAAACGAATTTTTCGTACGAGATGATGTGTCGGGAGGCGATGCATAGCGCCCACCCGTCGTGAGTGATATGCGTTAAAATCCATAAGTACAAAAAATTTTATATTCTCCCCAGCAATATTTCCCCGCCTCATCCGTCTACCTCATCACAAGCCATACTCAATCACTGTAAATGAGGTAAACACCATGAGAGATTTCGATATGCACGGAAGAGGGCACGGACGCGGGTTTGGCCGCCACCGTATGGGTAAAGGGCTGGTGATAGGCGCGGTAATCGTCCTTGTGCTTGGACTGGTGGTCATGACCCTCTGGAATGCCTTACTCCCGGCCATTCTTGGCGTGAAAGCCATCGGTTTCTGGCAGGCGCTGGGGATTCTGGTATTAAGCCGGATCCTGTTCGGTGGGCTGGGCTTCCGTCCGGGAATGTTCGGCGCGCACCGTCGTATGCACGAACGCTGGATGAACATGACCCCCGAGCAGCGTGAGGCGTTTATTCAGCAGCGTCGCGAAGGCTTTGGTCGCCATGGTCGCGGGCATTGCGGCTGGCACGGTCATCGCGAAGATAAACGCGACGACAGCACGCCGAAAACGCCGGAAGCAGAGTGAGCGAGATGAAAACCGGGCTGGCGGGAGAGTCATTGCTAATGTCGGCGCTTAATGCCTGCCGCGCCCGGCTGAAAGCCTTTATCCGCGGACGAACGTCCGTGCGCGATGATGCCGACGATATTTTGCAGGAAGTCACCTATCAACTGATGAAAGTGGAGCAGCCGGTCGAAAACGTCGCCGCCTGGCTGTTTCGCGCGGCACGTAATGAGATGACCGACCGGGCGCGGAAAAAACGTGAGGTCTCTCTTTCAGGATATTTTACCGGGGATGATGAGGACTTCCCCGAAGATGAACTGGCGGAAACCCTGTTCGGTGTCCCGCATACGCCGGAGGAGGAGTACCTCAAAACGCTGCTGTGGGAAGAACTGGGCCAGGCGCTGTCTGAACTTCCGCTGCTTCAGCGCGAGGTTTTTGAAAAAACGGAGCTCCAGGGCTACAGCATTAAAATGCTGGCAGAGGAAACCGGGGCCAGTGAGCAGGCGCTGTTATCGCGTAAGCACAAGGCGGTGCTTTTCCTGCGCACGCGACTGCGGGACGTCTATGATGCGCTGACCGGTGACTAACGCCGACAGACAAAACCTTACATTGTCAGGACTTGTAGATTCATCACTATCGTTTATGATCGGGGCGTCTGGTAAATTTGGAACGTTATGCGCAACCGTCAGCTTCTGGGAAAATGGCTTTTGATAATCACGTGTCTGGCGATGGCTATTTGCCTGGTGCAGCGTGCGGTTTATCTCAACCATTTTTTGCAGGGACTGGATCCGCAAACGACCCTGATTGCTGATGCCCCGGCTCAAACCAGCGACGCTGAGCCGTCCGGGCCATCGCCGTGTCAGTTAGGCGCACACTCGCTGCTTTGTGCTCAGCCGCTGTTCTTTGATGGTGCGCTACCGGCGATTATCATCTTCTTCGCGCTACTTCAGTTGTTTACGCAAGGGCGGGCATGCGTTCCGAGAGAACAGCCCGTTCAGGCACCGCCTCCCCGAATACACCTCAAAAACTGCGTTTTTCGTGAATGAAAAGCATCGTCACCACACGATAATTTTCACTATTCACGGAGTAAAACATGTTTAACCTCTTCAGGGGATTCGTCTTCCTGTGGCTGTCCTGCATCGGCATTGTCCATGCGGCGGATACAGGCTGGCTGGTTTCCCCGCAAAACGATCATGCCCGGATCCGCGTTCAGGCGGAAAGGGAGCAAAACCGCATCCTCGCGCTGCTCACCGTTGAGCTGCAGCCAGGCTGGAAAACCTACTGGCGTTCACCCGGCGAGGGCGGCGTAGCCCCGAAAATCACCTGGCCGGCTGGCGTAACGGATGACTGGCACTGGCCGGTGCCTTCGCGCTTTGATATCTCCGGGATGACCACCCAGGGCTATCACGGTAAGGTCATCATCCCCATCACCCTCGACGGTGCGGCGGGGGATGCGCTCGACGGGACGCTTACCCTTTCCACGTGCAGTAATGTCTGTCTGCTGACGGACTATAAGCTGCATCTTGATTTTAACCAGCCGGTGGATGAGGGATTCAGCCACGCGTTTGAACGCGCGATGCAGGCCATTCCCGCGACATCTGGCGTGTCCGCAGACCTGTCAGCCTGGTTATCAGACGACAAGCTGATCATTACGGGAACCACACAAGGGCAATGGGACAAGCCAGGGATCTATTTTGACCCGCTGGAAGGCGACATTCTTCCCGGAGAACCGACCCTCAAAGCCGACGGCAATCAGCTTAGGGTAACGGTGCCCGTGACCGATGAGTGGGGAGATAAACCCACTTCGCTGCAGGGAAAAGCGCTGTCGTTTGTGCTCACCAATGGCGATAAAGCGCAGCAAACCGTGATGACCGTCGGGGCAACGCCCGCGGAACCGTCAGCGGCGGGCGTGTCTGAGGGAACCGGCAAAATGGTGCTCTTTGCGCTACTGGGCGGCTTGATCCTGAACCTGATGCCTTGCGTGCTGCCGGTGATGGGCATGAAGCTCAACAGCGTGCTCCATGCGGGCTCAGACAGGCGGATGATCAGGCTCCGTTTTCTGGCAACCAGTGCCGGGATCCTGGTCTCCTTTATGCTGCTGGCCGCAATGGTGACCGCGCTTAAGCTGACCGGTGCCTCGCTGGGCTGGGGTATTCAGTTCCAGAATCCGTGGTTTATTGGCCTGATGGTCGCGGTGACCTTCCTCTTCGCACTCAATCTGTTCGGGGCGTTTGAGATGCTGCTGCCATCTGCCGCCGCAGGACGGCTGGCAACGGCAGGGGGAACGGGGCTTGCCGGCAGTTTCTGCGAAGGGATGTTTGCCACGCTGCTGGCCACACCATGTTCTGCGCCGTTCCTCGGCACGGCGGTGGCATTTGCCCTTGGCGCACCGCTGCATTCCCTGTGGCTTATCTTCCTGATGCTCGGCGTGGGGATGAGTTTGCCGTGGTTGTTCGTTGCGCTGGTTCCAAAAACCGCCATGCTGCTGCCAAAACCCGGTCGCTGGATGAACGGCCTGAAAATTATTCTTGGCCTGATGATGCTGGCTTCCAGCCTGTGGCTGGTGACGTTGCTTAGCCCGCATCTGGGTGAGGCGGTGAGCCAGAGCGTGATGTTAGTGCTTATCGTCGTCGCTATCGCACTGCTTGCGATGACCGGGCAGAAAACCTCGCCGTTGTTCTGGTGCGTGGTGATCGCGCTGTCAGCCTTTGGCGGGTACCAGCTGCGCGGGTTGCTTACCTCACCGCCTGTAACAAACACCGCAAGCGTCGCTCAGGCAATCCCGTGGCAACCGCTAAGTGAAGACGCTATTCAGGGTGCCCTTGCGCAGGGCAAACGGGTCTTCGTGGATATCTCCGCGGACTGGTGTGTCACCTGCAAGGTAAATGAGCATCGGGTGTTGAACCAGCCTGACGTTATTGCCGCGCTTAGCCAGCCGGACGTGGTGGCGCTGCGTGGCGACTGGAGCAAGCCGTCAGCGTTTATCGCCGAATTCCTTGAAAAGCGAAACCGTTACGCCATCCCGTTTAATGAGGTGTACGGCCCGGGCTTCCCTGAGGGGGAGATGCTTTCGCCGTTGCTGGATAAAGACACGCTTATTGCCACCCTGAACAACGCTAAAGGCTAAATGTATTATGAAAAGAATCCTTATAACGCTTCTGCTACTGTTGACCTCAGCACAGGTGATGGCGGCGCAGACCATGACGCCGGAACAGGAGCAACGTGCACAGAAGATGGTTTATGACTTTCTGTTTAACGACCCGGACTCGCCGCGCATTGGCGCTAAGGATCCGAAGCTCACCCTGGTGGTCTTTACGGATTACAACTGCCCGTACTGCAAGAAATTCGATCCTTACCTGGAAAAGATCGTCGAAAAACACCCGGATGTGGCGGTGGTATTTAAGTTTTTGCCTTTCCGGTCGGAAAGTTCACTGACCTCAGCACGCGATGCCTTAACCGTCTGGCGCGCGCATCCTGAGCAATTTATGAAATTTAACCATACCCTGATGGCCAAAAAGGGATATCACGATGACGCCAGCATTCAGGAGGCGCAAAAGCGGGCCGGGGTGAACGTCACAACGCCTGATGATGAGAGCCTGGTGACGATCAAACGCAGCCTGATTATCGCCGAAAAGATGGGTATCCAGGGAACACCGGCCACGCTGATTGGCGAAGGGTTACTCCCGGGCTGGGTTCCTTTTGAACAGTTCGATGAAATGGTCAGTGACGCACTGAAAAATCGTTAACGTGAAGGGGGCGGTTCGCCCCCCAATAATCCCGGAGCGGAAAATGAAAAAATTACTGTTACTGTCGGTGCTGGCAACGTCAGGGCTGGCGCAGGCCGCTGAAGCGATACCGGATGTGGTGAAGCTCTTCAGCGAGCAGCAGAATATCAAAATCATTAAGAAAATTGATGCACCAGGGGGCGCGCCGGCCTGGCTGGGGCAGTATCAGGATATGGGCGTTACGCTGTTTTTAACCCCTGACGGCAAGCACGTAATTTCTGGCTATCTGTACGATGAAAAGGGAAAAAACCTGAGTGAAGGCTATTTCCAGAAAGAGATCTACGCCCCGATGGGACGCGAAATGTGGAAGCAACTGAACGCGGCGCATCCCCTGAAAGAGGGGGCGGATAACGCTCCGCGCAAAGTCTTCGTCTTTGCCGATCCGTTCTGCCCATACTGCAAGCAATTCTGGTCCGAGGCGCAGCCGTGGGTGAAGGCGGGCAAGGTGCAGCTTAATACGCTGCTGGTGGCGTTTCTCAACCCCAACAGTGGGCGTAATGCCTCCGCTATCCTGAATGCGAAAGATCCCGTTTCGGCATGGCGTGATTACGAGCTTTCTGGCGGGAAAAAATTGCCAAAACCGCAGGGCACTGCATCCCGTGAAACCGTCGACATACTGCAAAAACACCAGACGTTAATGGACAACCTGGGCGCGAACGCTACGCCCGCCATTTATTATCTGAATGCCGATAATGAGCTTCAGCAGGTGGTCGGCATGCCGGATGAGAAACAGCTTGAGGCGATGTTTGGGCCGAAGCCGTAGTAAAAAAAACAGGCAGAAACAGGGTGTTTCTGCCTGATGTTGACCGGTCAGCTACCCCAGCGTCCGCGCAGGTAGCTGACGGCTTCCTGCGTCTGCGGCTGGTTAAGATAATCTTCGCGGAACAGGATCGTGCCATTCACGTTGGGCAGAGAATCGTTGAGATCGAGCTGTTTTTTCAGCTCCGGCACGCCGCCCTGAACCGTCCAGTCCGGCTCATTTTTCGACGGTTCACCTACCTTGTAGAACGCAATGCCGATATACAGGCGGGTATGCGTCGGTTTCACCACCTCTGCCCACCATTTCGTCAGCACGTCATAGCGCGCCGCATCCCGGGAGAAAGGCCAGTAAATTTGTGGCGCGATATAGTCCAGCAGACCCTGCTGCACCCACTGACGCGTGTCGGCATAGGATTCATCGTAGGCTGCGGCACCGCGCGTGTCTGAGCCTGCCGGGTCGAATGAGCGGTTACGCCATACGCCAGCCGGGCTGACACCAAACTCCACGCCCGGTTTCGTCTGCTTAATGGCCCGGGAGACCTGCACAATCAGCTGCTGTGTATTGTGGCGGCGCCAGTCTGCTTTAGAGGCAAATCCCTGACCGTATTGTCTGAAAGTCTGCGCGTCATTGAGCGCGGATCCCGGTGATTCGGTATAGAAATAGTCGTCAAACTGCACGCCATCAATGGGATAGTGCGCAACCACTTCGGTGACTACCTGCGTTATCCAGTCACGCACTTGCGGAATGCCGGGGTCGAGCACAAAACGATCGCCGGCAATGCGGATCCATTCCGGGTGCTGGACATAAACGCTGGAAGGGTGCAATGACGACGTGCGGTTCAGCGCGGCAATGGTCGACGGTTTGGTATTGGTTGAAACGCGGTAAGGGTTGAACCAGGCATGGACTTTCATGCCGCGCTTGTGCGCTTCATCGAGCATAAACTGCAGCGGATCGTAGCCCGGGTACTCGCCGATATTGCCGGTGAGCATATCTGACCACGGCAGAATTTTAGACGACCAGAGCGCCGTGCTGTCCGGTTTGACCTGGAAAAACACGGTATTGATACCGAGGTGCTTAAGCTTGTCGAGCTTGTTCGTCAGGGCCTGTTTTTGCATCGCGATACGGTCTTGCGCATCACGGCCATTCACTGAGGCCACCGGGGGCCAGTCCAGGCGTGAGACGGTTGCCAGCCAGATCCCACGCATCGGCTCGTTAGCCTGCTGGGTCGGTTTGCTCGCGGTTGGGAGAGGCGTTACCAGTGATTTTGGTGGTTTTGAGGAGCAACTAACAAGTAAAAGTGCGCAGGCAGTCAGCGCACCAATCCGTTTTACATGTCGCGTCATTTGCGTTTTAGCTCTTGGTTATCCGACTGTTAGCCCAGGGGTTAAAGGCGGGTTCGTCCGGTTCTGCGATCCCCTCATCATTCAGGGAATCAAGATACAGGGCTTCAACTTCTGCGCGAGCCCAGGGCGTGCGGCGCAGAAATTTCAGGCTCGATTTAACGCTTGGGTCTTTTCTGAAACAGTTAATTTTGATTCGATCGCCCAACTCACTCCAGCCATATCGTGCAACCAGGGCATTGACCTGCATCTCCAGCGTTACGCCATGTAAAGGGTCTTTAGAAAGGTGTGCAGTCATAAGCGTCCGGATGTCTCAGTTCTTGTGGGGTTGGGGTTAACGACGAAAGGGTACAAGAAAGCAGGGGAAGCGGCAATTTCCCTTTTTGCCTGCGATGAAAAACAGAAGAGCGTATGACCCGAAAGCCATACGCTCTTTTGTATCGCGAACGCGCTAGTCGTGTTTTGTGTCAAACAAATCTGGTGCCCACGGACGTGGGTCAACCTCCATAAACGGCGCGCGTTCGAAGCGGTCCTTCAGCGCCCACGGTACCGTGCAATCGAAGATGGTCTTACAGGAAATGCCATTTCCGCGAATCGACGTGCTGTAATCCGGCGACTGCGACGGATCCAGCTGGTGGCCGCGGATCCCTGGAATAGTGGTGATGCTGACATCTCCCTGCATGCGGGTGGTCATCGCCCACAGGATGTCGTCACTGTCGAAAATATCCACGTCTTCGTCGACAAGAATGATGTTTTTCAGCTCGGAATAGGTCGCGAGTGCGATAAGCGCCGCCTGTCCCTGACGTCCTTCATCGGATGGCTGGCGTTTTTTCACCTGCAGAATGCCGAGGAACTTACCGCCGCCCGCGGTATGCGCATAGACATTTTGCAGGAAGCCCGGAATGGCCTCTTCAACGGCATTGCGGATGCTGGCCTCCGTTGGCAGGCCAGCGAGCGTGGTGTGCTCTTCACCTGGCCCCACCAGCGTTTGCAGAATTGCCTGGTGACGCAGGGTGACGGCTTTCACTTTGATGACGGGCAAAGAAGGGTTTGCCTCGCCGCAGTAGCCCGGAAATTCCGGCATCGCATGGCCACTGTTGGTGTGCTGATCTTCTCTAACGCGCACCCCTGGCAGCAGTTCGCCTTCGATAATGATTTCAGCCCGCGCGATCGCTTTCTCTTTTACCGCCACGCCCTGTACCAGTTCGACCGGTTTCTGACGCAGCGCCCCGGCAACGCCCAGTTCGTTATAACCAAACGGCGTCGTGGGCGCTTCAAAGCACGCACCGATATAAATCGCCGGGTCGAGCCCCATGTTGATCGTCACCGGCAGCGGTTTTCCGGCTGCTTCAGCCTTTTTACGAAAGACCTCAATGTGGCGCCCCGCGGCCAGGAACATGGAAAGCTCATCGCGCTCCTGAACGCAGAGACGGTGAATCGTGACGTCAGTCAGCGAACTGTCTTCCGGATCGCTTGCCAGTACCAGCCCCAGACAGAAGAACGGGCCAGCATCAATCGGCGTGTTGGTCGGGGCCGGAAGCAGTTTACGCAGATCAAAATCAGGATCGTCAGCGTAGAATACCTGCTCCTGGCAAGGGGCCTGCGATGCCGGGACAACAACCGGCGCGATCGGGTTTTTCACGGCCTGACCGACGTGCTGCGCGAGCGTCGAGGGTTCACATCCCAGAAGGAGTGCCGCTCTTTCCCGGCTGGCGTGCATGCCAACCAGGATACGCGAATCCGGATAGCCTTTAACGTTATTGAACATCATGGCCGGGCCCGTTCGGGTAGGGCGTTTCACCGTGCCGCCCGCACCAATGTGTCGATAAACACCCGCCAGCTCCGCGTTGGGATCCACCGGATGATCCGTTTCAATATACTGTCCTTCATGGCGTTGCAGTAACGCGATGGCACTTCTGAGATCGTTGACTGGGCTTTCCATTTTTTCCTCCCGTGTTTGCATGCCACCATTTTTATGGCAATAGCCCATAGCATCAATTGCATCATTACTACTATTTTGATAAGAAATTTATTATCAAAAAATCCGGGGAAGCGTTATGCAATTTCGTCAGATGCGTAATTTCATTGTCGTTGCGGAAGAGCTTCACATGCACCGGGCTGCGGAGCGCCTGAACATGGCACAACCCGCGCTGAGTCAGCAGATTAAAACGTTAGAGGAACGGTTAGGCGTTACGCTCTTTAGCCGGGCGAACCGCCGTTTAACCCTGACGCCGGCCGGTGAAGCTTTCCTGGAGAAAGCCAGGCTGGCGATCGCCCTGACGGAACAGGCGGTACTGGACGCCAGGCAAACGGCGAGGGGGGAGCAAGGGGTGTTGAATCTCGGGTGCGTATCGAGCGCCATGTTTGACACCAGGCTGCCTGCCGCGCTGCGCCAGATGCACAGTCGGTGGCCTGCCATCACCATGTCGCTAATGACGGGGAATGTGCAGACGCTCTATACCGCCGTGCAAAGCAACCAGCTGGATGTGGCCATCATCCGGGCGCCGCTGCCGTCTCTGCCTGACGACCTGCAAAGCCGCCCGTTTACGTCCGAGAAAACGGTGCTGGCACTCTCTTCACAGCACCCTCTGGCGAAATCGTCCGCGCTTACGCTCGCCTCGGTGAAAGATGAAAAATGGATCTCCCTGCGCGACCCGGAGGGAATGGGCCTCGAACAGTACTTCTATGACATTTGTTACGTCGCAGGATTCCAGCCTGAGGTGGTACAAAACGCCACCGACGTACCTACTGTCATCAGCCTGGTCTCTGCGGGGTTTGGCATGGCGCTATTGCCGGCCTCGGCCAGGGCAGTCAGCGTGGAGAATGTCGTGTACGTCGACATCATTGACAGGCTCAGGGAAAGCGAGCTGAAGCTGGTGTGCCACCGGATCATTCGCTCAGAGGTGTTAAAGAAATTTCTGCACACCCTCGATCACATCTGACGTCCCGCGGCCAGCAGCAGTTGCTCGCGCAGCCAGAGGCTTGCCGGATCCTGACTGTTTTTCGGGTGCCAGTACATGCTGATGGTAATCGGCTGCAGCGGCAGCGGCGGGGGGAAGATATCCAGCGTCGAGGCAAAGCGTTGCAGCATACGTTCCGGTAAGGTGCAGAGCAGGTCCGTGCTGGCGACAAGCGGAGGTGCCATGGCGTAGCTCTGTGTGGACATCACCACGTTGCGCTGATGCCCCAGTCCGCCCAGGGTTTGATCCACAAAGCCGGTAAACGGGTCACCCTCTGAAGAGACCACCAGATGAGAGAGCGCGCAATAGTGCTCCAGATCCAGTGGCCCGACACCGCGGGGGTGGCCTTTTCGCTGGGCTGTTGCAAACTGGTCATCGAAAAGTTTACGTCTGACCCAGCCGTCGTGCGCGCCGGTGCTCACACCGATATAGACATCCACATCACCCTTTTCCAGCTGCTGTGGCAGGGTTGCCATTTCTGGCAGCGCGAACCGCAAGCGGATCCCCGGGGCATGGGCCCGGAACTGATTAAGCAGTTCGGCACCCAGCATCAGGGCCGGATTTTCATGCAGGGCAATCACAAATGTCCGCTGGCTGGTTTGCGCATCAAAGGTGGTGGGGGCAAACATCGCGTTAATGCCCCGCAATACGGTCATGACCTGCGGCCGCAGCGCTTCCGCTCTGGGCGTGGGCAACACCCCACGTCCATGTGGGGAAGGGATAAACAACGGTTCGCCAAAGAGCGAACGCAGGCGCGCCAGACGGGCGGACATCGCGGGCTGGCTGATGCCGAGCCGCGCGGCCGCATGGGTGATGTTCTGATCCTGGAGCAATGCATCCAGCGTCAGGATCAGGTCGATATCCATCTCAGCAACGGGCGTCATCGTGTTATCCGTTTTACTTTGCGCTGTGGCTGTCACGATTGGTATAGGTGACGGGCACCCAGGCGTAACCGCCGTGCTCGCCTTTCGTGACGTAACCGATACCCGGGAACGGCAGGTGGGGGGCTGCGACAAGGTCTCTGTTTTTCACAAAATCAGCAAAAGCATCCTGGCGGACACGTGCCGCACCGTCCTGATCCTGGTCGTAGGCGATGGTCACGGCGGGCTGCGGGAACTGTACCGCCGCGACGTGGATAATATCGCCGACAAAGGTGATTTTCTCGCCTTTACTTTCCAGCGTATAGAAGGCTGATCCAGGCGTATGGCCCGGGTGAACCGTGCCGGTTATCCCGGGCAGAAGCTGCGAGGTTCCGGAAAAAGGAACCACCTTGCCGGCATCACGATACGGTTTTAAGGTTTTCTGCGCGACATCGAAGTAGTTCTGGTCGTAGCCGGTTTTTTTCTGATTATCGTTGTTAAAGAAAAAGTCGATGTCAGGTTTGCCGACAAAAACGCGCGCATTGGTAAACACCGCCTTGCCATCTTTAACCAGGCCACCGGCATGGTCGGAATGTGCATGGGTCAGTAAAATCTCGGTGATGTCCTGCGGCGCGATCCCCTGCGTTGCCAGACTCTCAATCAGTCGCCCGCCGTTACCGGGGCCAAAAAGCTGGCCTGAGCCGGTATCCACCAGAATCTTGTGGCCGGGTAGCGCAATCAGAAAAGCGTTAATGGACGCCTCTACCGGGTTGGTCTGGAAATTTTGTGTGAGCAACGCATCGGTTTACTGCGGGGTCGTCCGACGAAGTAATTTGTGCAGGTCTTGCGCCACGGTACCGTCGGTAAACGAGGTCACCATAATATCGCCAACCTGCACACTGTACCCCCCGGCAGGCTGTTTAACCACGTGCTGGGGCGTTTCTGCCGAAGCCTGAAGCGCAGGGTAGAACAATAACGAACTGGAAATCAGCGTTGTCAGGGCAAGTTTTTTTACGGTCAGCATAAGGGTCTCCTTCAGAAAGAGCTCATCTTACTTCTCCGTAAAATTATATGAACCCGCCTGATAATGATAGGACCTATAAACGGGATGAATAGGTCGGATCAAATGTCGGGTGGCAGCAATGTGCCACCCGGCAAGCCAGACGTTATTGCTTCAGCGGGGCTTTCCAGCCTTCAAGCGTGGCTTTTGACCACGAGCCATACGCGGCATTGGGCAACACAATCCAGTCACTGCCAAAGCGATCGGCGCTGGCCTCAACGAGTTCACGCTGCGCTTCGCTCGGCTTTTTGTTTTTAAATTGCGCGGCGAAATCGGGCAGGCTGTCACCGAAGAGCATGATTATCTGCTGTTTCTTCAGGATGCTCTGGCGGCGGGCTTCTTTACTGACCGTATCGAGCAGAACGCTATCCTCTGAAACCTGCGGTAAGCCAAGGGATTTTAACGTATTGAGCGTATCTGCTTTGTTTTCCTGCATCCGGTCAGATACATAATAAATACGGATCTTACTTTGATTCACGCGATCAAGAAACGCCTTCGCGCCAGGAATTAATTCCGGTTTTCCCTGTTTTTCCCAGTCACTCCAGGTGTCCCATTTCGTGTAGTCGTGGCACTGTTCGGCATCACGCGCCAGTAACGGAGTGTTATCCAGCACCGTTTCATCAAGATCCATCACAACGGCATAGTTCTCAGGTGCAGTCAGCCCTTTTATTTTTTCGTTAAAACGCTCGGTGGCGAAACGATAGGTCTGCAGCTGAAGTGCCATGATTTCTGCCGATTTCTGTTGATAGCGCAGCGCCATCTCATACGCTTTCGGCTCACAGATATCGTGGTCGGCTGCCGTGGCGGTCGCGCTCAAAACAGGTAATGCCAGCAGTAATGCCTTAGCCATTGAATTCACTCTTCTTTCCTTAACGTCATTGTCAAAATCATGTAAGCGTATTGAAATTAAGTGACAGAAAAATGAAGGGAGGCAGGTGAGTCATATTCTGACGCACATTCCCTTGCGCGCCGGGTGGATAATTTTCAGACTAATCGCTTTCGTCCGCCAATATCCGTTAGAGCCAGGGTCAGATCAGCATGTAATACCAGAACAGGGCGATTTCGTCTTTTTCCGGTAATGCGTTGTAGAGGAAACGATCGTATCCGCCTAACGTAAAGCCATAATGACGGTAGAACAGGCAGGCAGAAACATTCACATTCTGGGTTTCAAGCCTTAATCCAGCCGCGTTGACGCTTCGCGCCCACACGTGTGCGGCCGCCATCAATTTTTGCGCCGCGCCAGCTCTGCGTTTCGTGCGCTCAACGGCAATATAGTCAACGGCGATAAATTTATTCCAGCTCATTGAGGCGGTGATAAAACCGGCAATTTCTCCCTCATCTGTTTCGGCCACAAGAAATATAGCGTCCGGATTAATGCAATGATTTTCAAGGGTCTGCATATCGAGCTCATACGTTTTATGATAAGGCACGGCGACAGCGTCGATATGCAAATCACAATGTATAAAAGGCTCCCGCGCAACGTGACTGACGGTGAATGAAAAGTCACAGCATTCAAGACGTGCGAGGTCGGTATTTAATCCTTTTCGAATCTGCATGGTATTCCTTGTGGCGAATATTTTTATAAATAATAGATGAAGCCATTAAAACCGCTGGCGTAACACTCTTTTGATCCTGAACTAAGCTTGTACTTCATTCCGCGTAAAATGTGGGTCATTCGAGGACAATGAATGGAATTCAGGACATTTCAAAAACACTGGGGTGCTGAGTTTATTTCCAATGACGTTGTACGTTTTCGCGTCTGGGCAGAAGGACAGAAAGAACTTACGCTACGTCTGGCAGAAAACGACTTGCCAATGACGGCGGTCGGCAGCGGCTGGTTCCAGATTGACGTCCCCGGCGTCACGCACGGCACAGAATATCAGTATGTTTTGCAGGACGGCATGGCCGTACCCGATCCGGCGTCGCGCGCCCAGGCTGGGGATGTTAACGGTCCCTCGGTTGTTATCGATGCCAGACGGTATCCGCCCGGCAACCGGGAGTGGGCAGGGCGTCCGTGGGAAGACACGGTGATTTACGAGCTGCACATCGGCACCTTTACCCCGGAGGGCACCTTCCGGGCCGCCATTGAAAAACTGCCTTACCTGGCTGAACTTGGCATTACCCAGATTGAAGTCATGCCCGTCTCACAGTTTGGTGGATCGCGCGGCTGGGGATATGACGGGGTATTGCTGTATGCACCGCACTCTGCCTATGGCACGCCAGAAGACTTCCACGCCTTTATCGATGCTGCGCATGGGCTTGGGCTTTCTGTCGTGCTGGATATTGTGCTTAACCACTTCGGCCCGGAAGGCAATTATCTGCCTGTGTTGTCACCCGCGTTTTTCGACGCGGACCGGATGACGCCCTGGGGCAACGGGATTGCTTACGAGGCTGAGCCAGTCAGGCAATACATTACCGAAGCCCCGCTGTTCTGGCTGACGGAATACCATCTTGATGGATTACGGTTTGATGCCATCGACCAGATTAAAGACGCATCGGATAAACATATCCTGCAGGAGATTGCCGAACGCATTCGCGAGGCTATCCCCGGGCGGCAGATCCATCTCACCACCGAAGACAGCCGTAACGTTATCTTCCTGCATCCGCGTGACGCACACGGTGCGACCCCGCTTTTTACCGCGGAGTGGAACGATGACTTTCACAATGCCGCGCATGTCTTTGCCACCGGCGAAACGCATGCGTACTACCAGGATTTTGCCTTTGAACCGGAGAAAAAACTCGCCCGTGCGCTGACAGAAGGTTTTGTCTATCAGGGCGAGGTTTCTCTCCAGACCGGCAAATCGCGCGGCGTGGAATGTCACACGCAGCCGCCACAGTTTTTTGTCGATTTTATTCAAAACCACGATCAAACCGGCAACCGCGCTCAGGGAGAGAGACTGATCGCCCTTGCGGGGGCCGATAAAACACGGGTGTTGCTTGCTGCACTGCTGCTTTCGCCCCATATTCCGCTGCTGTTTATGGGGGAAGAGTTTGGTGAAACCAATCCGTTTTTGTTCTTTACCGATTTTCACGGTGAGCTTGCCAAAGCCGTGCGGGAAGGGCGCGCAAAAGAGTTTACCGGCCATGCCGGGCACGATGCGTCTGTCCCCGACCCGAATGACGTGAAGACCTTTGTTCGCTCCAAAATTGACTGGAATAAGGTCGCCACCGATGACGGCAAAACGTGGCTTCGCTTCACGCGAACGCTGCTGACGTTGCGCCATCGTCATATTGTTCCGTTACTGCGTAAGGGCGTCACGGTGGAGAGCAAAGTCATCAGGACGGCACCCGGCATGATTGCAGTGAGCTGGCGATTCCCGACCGGAACGTTGTCTCTGGCGTTCAATACCGGCAATAAGGCTGTTGATGTGCCTGCACTGACAGGAGAAACGCTCTTTAGCTGGCCGGAGGTGAACGAAGTGTTACCGCCGAACAGTATTGTTGTTCGCTTTGCTGATGGAGAAGCATCGTTATGATCCCTTCCGCGACCTACCGTATTCAGTTCCGTAACGGCATGACGTTTGACCGTGTCGTGGAACTGGTGCCGTATATGAAAGATCTCGGCATCAGCCATCTTTACGCCTCACCTGTGTTCACCGCCACGACCGGCTCTACACACGGCTATGACGTGACCGACCCGAATGAAATTGACCCCGCCATTGGCGGACGAGAAGGATTCGACCGTATGGCGGCCGCGCTCAGGCAGGCGGGAATGGGCTTGATACTGGATATTGTGCCTAACCACATGTCGACCTCGCTGGAGAATCACTGGTGGCGAGACGTGATTGAGCATGGCAAACAGAGCCGCTACGCACGCTATTTCGATATTGACTGGTCACGGCCGCTTACGCTGCCGTTTCTGGGCGACACCTTTGAGGCGGAGCTTGAGAAGGGTGCCATCACTGTAAAACGTGACCCTGTCACGGACAAAGCCGCGCTGGTCTACTACGACACCGCCTATCCTCTTAACCCCGGGACCTTTGTGGAGGGTAAAAGCATTGCGGCGCTGCACGAGGCCCAGAGCTGGAGGCTGATGTCCTGGCGTGAAGCCCCGAAACAGCTCTCGTGGCGGCGTTTCTTCGAAATCACCGGCCTGGTGGGCGTGCGGGTTGAAGACGCGTCGGTATTTAGTGATACACACCGATTGATCCTTGAACTGGTTCATTCTGGCGTCGTTGACGGTCTGCGAATTGACCATATCGACGGTCTGGCCGATCCGCTGGGCTATCTGCAGCGTTTGCGCCAGGCAACCGGACCGGCGTGTTACATCACAGTTGAAAAAATTCTCGCCAAAGGGGAACAGCTGCCCGTCGAATGGCCAGTCTCCGGCACCACGGGGTACGAGTTTATTGCCTCGCTGGCGGAAGTTCTGGTGGACGACAGTCGCCTGGACCGCCTGGAGAAAATCCATGACGACACGCTCGGGGAAACCGTTGATCGGTTTGCAGCGTTACGGGATGCCAAAGGGCTGATGACCGATCGCAATTTCGAGGGCGAATTCACTACCCTGTTAACTATCGCCACCGATCTTGCCCGACGCAATGCGGTTGAACTGCAACCCGATGAGATCCACCATGCGTTGCGCGAGCTGCTGATCGCGTTTCCGGTGTATCGGACCTACGGCACCCGTGAAGGATTAACCGCCTCTGACGTGGCGCTGCTCAATCGCGTTGTCGCAAGCGTTAACACCTCTGAAGCGGCCCTGAGCCTGATCGTGTGCATTCTCACCGGCGATCTTCCTGAAAATTGCCACGACGACGCGGCTCGTTTCAGAACCCGCTTCCAGCAACTCACCGGGCCACTGATGGCGAAATCCGTGGAAGATACGCTGTTCTTTCGGCATAACCTGGAGCTGGCGCTTAACGAAGTGGGGGCAGACCCGACGCCGCGCGCCTTTTCGCTATCGCGTTTTCATCAGGAAATGCGCATCCGTCTTGCCCGCCAGCCTGACGCCCTACTCGGGACATCCACCCATGACACGAAGCGCGGTGAAGATGCCCGGGCACGCCTCTATACCCTGACGGAAGCGCCGGAACAGTGGGGCGAAAATCTGGCCCGCTGGCGGCAGATGAATCAAACCCACGTGCGTTTTCTGAGCGACGGTACCGCGCCGAACGCTGCCGATACCTGGATGATTTATCAGGCTCTGGCTGGCGTCTGGCCCGCCACGCTGTCACCTGACGATGTCGACGGGCTGAAATCACTCGAAGAGCGCTTCCTCGGCTTCCTGGAGAAAGCGCTGCGCGAAGCCAAACAACGCACAGACTGGATAGACAGCAACGAAAGCTATGAGAGCGTGGTGCTGAGCTATGCCCGGCATCTGCTTTCACCGGGCAACACGCTGTTCCTGAAGGATTTCAGTGAGGCGATGCAGCCCTTTATCCGTGCCGGGCTGATGAACAGCCTCAGCCAGACGGTGATCAAACTCACCGCACCTGGGGTACCGGACATCTATCAGGGCTGCGAAGCGCTTAACTTTAGCCTTGTCGACCCGGATAACCGACGGGAACCGGATTTCCCCGCGCTGGTGCACCACCTCAGCACGGCGGATGACGGGGTGTTTGCCCGCCCGGAATGCTGGCGAGACGGAAGCGTTAAGCAATATGTCACCGCCACGCTGTTACGGCTTCGTCCGCATTATGCCGCGCTATTCCATTACGGTGACTGGCTGCCGCTGAAGGTGAGCGGCGAGCGGGCGGAGAACCTGATTGTTTATGCACGCGTGAAAGACGAGGAGGCGCTGATTGTTGCCGTGCCGCGGCTGGTCTTCGACGTGACGACCCATGAAGCACTGTGGGCCAATACCACTATTGCTATACCCGATGCGCTGGCAGGAAAACGCTACCGGGATCTGTTCACCGGTGAAAGCCGGGTTCTGCAAGAGACGCTGGATGTAACGTCTGAAACGGGATGCTTAATGGTTCTGCTTACCTGCGAATGATCGTGGAGAACAAAAAATGCCAAAGGATAATACGTTTGAAATTCGGGCCGGTCATGGCCAGCAGCAAGGCGCAAATTATGACGGGAAGGGGGTCAACTTTGCGCTGTTTTCAGCACATGCGGAGCGGGTTGAGCTCTGTCTGTTTGACCCTTCAGGAAAAACCGAAATCGCCCGGCTGGAGCTGCCGGAATATACCCATGAAGTGTGGCACGGCTATGTGCCGGATCTGAAGCCTGGCGCGCTGTACGGCTATCGTGTCTACGGCCCCTATGACCCGGAAAACGGCCATCGCTTCAACCCGAATAAACTGCTTATCGATCCGTATGCCCGTGAACTGGTGGGCGATATCGACTGGAACGACGCCCATTTCGGCTATGAGCTGGGTCATGACGATCTCGACCTCAGTTTTGATACCCGCGACAGCGCGCCGTTCACGCCAAAATGCAAGGTCATCGACCCCAATGCTTTTGACTGGCAGGATGATAACCGGCCAACCATTCCGTGGCCGAATACCGTTGTGTATGAGAGCCACGTGAAGGGCTTTACCCAGCTTAACCCGGCGATCCCGCCTGAACTGCGCGGTACGTTTGAAGGGATGGGACACAAAGCCTCGGTCGATTACATTAAAAGCCTTGGCATCACCTCGGTTGAACTGCTTCCGGTTCACTGGTTCCCGGACGATCAACACCTGCTCGACAGGGGGCTGAAAAACTTCTGGGGCTACAACACGCTCGGCTTCTTTGCACCGGCGTCACGCTATTACGGTCCGGCGGGGATCCAGGGTTTTCGCGATATGGTGCGCGCCTATCATGACGCAGGCATCGAGGTGATCCTCGATGTTGTCTATAACCACACGGCAGAAGGCAATGAGCTCGGCCCAACGCTGTCGTTTAAGGGCATCGATAACTTCAGCTATTACCGCACCTTACCCGATCAACACCGGTATTACATTAACGACACCGGCACGGGGAATACGGTGAATACCTCCCACCCGAGAGTGCTGCAGATGGTGATGGATTCGCTGCGCTACTGGGCCGAATCGATGCATATTGACGGTTTCCGTTTCGACCTCGGGACAATTCTGGGCCGTGAGCCCGAAGGCTTTGATCCGCGCGGTGGCTTTTTCGATGCCGTCACGCAGGATCCGGTGTTATCCCGTCTGAAGCTGATTGGTGAGCCCTGGGATATCGGCCCCGGCGGTTATCAGGTCGGCGGCTTCCCGCCAGGCTGGGGGGAATGGAACGACAAATACCGCGATACCGTACGTGAGTACTGGAAGGGCGATAACGTGTCTAACGACTTCGCCGCGCGCCTGCTCGGTTCCGGTGACTTGTACGACCTGCGCGGACGCCGTCCGTGGGCCAGCATCAACTTTATCACCGCCCACGACGGCTTTACGTTGAACGACCTGGTGTCTTACAACGAAAAGCATAATGCCGACAATGGTGAAGACAATAACGACGGGCACAACGATAACCGGTCGTATAACTACGGAGAGGAAGGGCCGACAGAGAATCCGGATATTATCGCTACCCGGGAGCGGCAAAAGCGTAATTTCCTCACCACGCTGTTATTCTCTCACGGCACGCCAATGCTGCTGGCCGGGGATGAGTTTGGCCGTACGCAAAAGGGCAACAATAACGGGTATTGCCAGGACAGCGAGATCTCCTGGATCGACTGGAAGGGGTTATCGGAAAACGACACCGCCCTGCGCGACTTTACCCGCCATCTGATTGCCCTTCGCGCGAAACAGCCGTTGCTGCGGCGTGAAAGCTGGCGCGACGGGCTTGAGATCCGCTGGTTTAACGCCGGCGGCGGCCCGCAGCAGGATGAGCAGTGGGATGAAGGTTCAACCCTCGGCGTATCCATCAGCAGACCGGACCTCAGACAGGAGCCGGGCCTCTGGCACGATGTGCTGATGCTGTTTAACCCGTTTGAAGGTACCGTGCCGTTCCAGATCCCCCAGTTTGGCGAAGGAGGCTGGGTACTGGAACTCTCCACGGCGGATGACGTTGTCCCCGGGACGGTCATCACCAAAGCCGTGGAATACCATCTGGCCGGACGAAGTATTTCGCTTTTCAGACGCCCTTAACTACAGTGATGCCGCCGCCCGCGCGGCGGTGTCATACAGGGAAGATATGGTCCGGAGCAGCTGCGCGGTGTCACCTATAGACGCTCCGGAAATCCCGCTCTCCGCATGGATATTGATCAGGCACGCTTCCCGCACGTCGCGGTATTTCATGCATAGCGCTTTCCCTTCCTCCGTCGTTGAGAAATAGAGCTCTTTTCCGGCTTTTTCACTCGTCACGTAGCCCGCCTTGACCAGCTTCTTCAGTGCATACGTCACCACATGGGTATCTTCCACGTTCAGGACAAAACAGATGTCGGCCAGCTTTTTCTTGCGATCGCGGTGGTTCACGTGATGCAGAAGCGAGACATCAAAAGCGCCCATATCTGGCTCACCGGCGGCGGTCATGCAGCGCACCATCCATTTGTTAAACGCGTTGCTGGTCATGATCAACGCGTACTCCAGCTCTGATAATTCCGCGCAACGTTCCGATACCAGATGGCGAGAGGACACGATACGGCCATCGGTTATATCGTCGTGATTTGATGATCCAGCACTCTTCTTTGCAGTCATAACGTTCCTTACGGGGGGTGACGTTGGCCCGGAAATGTAAACTCATCGATAAAATAAGAACATTTTATTGATAAATTGTTTACATGTTTTTGTGGTTCAGATATAGCTTTTTAGTGCAGGTTCTGCAGAGCCTGACGCAAAACACAACATCGCGCGCCGCACTGCATCCCGCTTCGCCATGATGCGAAGTATTAAAAAAATAGCCGCCGGCGCGCAACGCTCACTTTGGATAGGGTAAACGTTTATGGACGGTTCGACACTGTTGCCGCTCATCGGTATACCGGTGGTGGTTATTGGTTTTGCTCTGCGTTTCAACCCGCTACTGGTGGTTGTGGTGGCGGGGCTGGCTACCGGACTGCTGGTTGGCATGGATTTTGGGATGTTGCTGGAGACCTTTGGCGAGAAGTTCGTCAACAGTCGTTCCCTGGCAACCTTTATTCTGATCCTGCCGGTTATTGGCCTGCTGGAATATTACGGGTTGAAAGAGCGGGCACAGGCGTGGGTGGCAAAGATTGCCAGCGCCACCTCGGCACGTATTCTGATGCTCTATTTTGTGGCGCGTGAAGGGACGGCCGCGCTGGGATTGATGTCGCTGGGTGGGCATGCTCAGACCGTTCGTCCGCTGTTAGCACCAATGGCCGAAGGCGCAGCGCTCAATGAGTATGGCGAACTGCCGCAACATATCCGGGACAAGATCAAAGCGCATGCCGCGGCATGCGACAACATCGCGGTTTTCTTTGGCGAAGATATTTTTATCGCGTTTGGCGCGGTGCTGCTGATCGACGCTTTCCTGAAAGAGAATGGGATACAGGGCATTGAACCGTTGCATATCGGTCTGTGGGCCATTCCGACCGCCATCGCGGCATTGATTATTCATATGACGCGCCTGTTGCGTCTGGATGCCAGCATCCGTCGTGACGTTATGTCCTGGCGCGCTGAGCAGGGTACACAGGAGATCGCGCCATGATGACCCTGATCACCATTAACCGCGTGTATTACCTGATCGGCTTTGTCGTGATGCTGCTGGTCGTGATGACCCTGCGCGATCGCGCGAATCCTAAACGTTTTACCACCGCGCTGTTCTGGTTCCTGTTCGGCGGGATCTTCCTGTTTGGCGACCTGATGGTGCAGGAGCTGGGAAAATCCCTTGCTTATCGAATTATCGGCGGCTGCGTCATTGTGATTGCTCTGCTGGCGGGCTTTGGTCTGGTCGGGAAGGGGCATTATAAAATGGCTACCGATGCCGAGCGCGAAGCCTCGTCAACGCGGCTGAAAAACTGGTTGTTCCTGCCTGCGCTGATGATCCCGGTGGTTACGGTGATCGGGACATTATTCCTGAAAGGGGTGTCGATAGGGGGCGTATTCCTTCTTGACCAGAAACAGCTCACGCTGGCGGCACTGTGTGTCGCCTGTGTGGCGGCGATCCTGACCGGCTGGTGGCTGACAAAAGGCACGCCATTGCAGGCTATTCGCCAGTCCCGACGCCTGGTCGACACCATTGGCTGGGCGGTGATATTGCCACAGATGCTGGCCATGCTGGGCGGGGTGTTTGTGGTGGCGAACACCGGCGAGTCAGTCCAGAAGGTCGTAAGCCTGTTTGTGAACCCCGACAGCCGGTTCATGCTGGTGGTGATTTACTGCGTGGGCATGGCGCTTTTCACCATGATCATGGGCAACGCCTTCGCGGCATTCCCGGTGCTCAGCGCCGGTATCGCCTTGCCGTTTCTGATTAACGTTCACCATGGTAACCCGGCACCGCTGCTGGCGATTGGCATGTACGCGGGCTATTGCGGCACGCTGATGACGCCGATGGCGGCCAACTTTAATATCGTTCCGGCCGCGCTGCTGGAGCTTAAAGATAAGTACCAGGTGATCAAGATCCAGATCCCAACGGCGTTAACCCTGCTGGTGGTCAACGTGTTCTTAATGTATTTCCTCGTTTTTCGCTAAGCGCGGCAACGATCTAAGGAGCTGATATGGAATTAACGCAACACCAGGCCGACGCGTTTGCCCGCATGCCTTTGACCTATTTACGCCAGGAATATCCGAACCACATTATGCACCTGCTTAATGATGATGGTGATGTCCTGCCACCCCGCGAACTGCACCCCATTTTTTATGGCTGCTTCGACTGGCACTCGGCGGTGCACGGCTACTGGCTGCTGCTGCGCTGCGTGCGGCTTTACCCTGAACTGTCGTGCCGGGATGAAATTGTCGCCCTGTTTGATGAACACATCACGCAGGAGAAGGTGGCGAAAGAGCTGGCCTATTTCAAGGCATCGTTTCGCGCCTCGTTCGAGCGCCCTTATGGCTACGGCTGGCTTCTGGCGCTGACGCAGGAGCTGAAGCAATCCGCGTTACCTCAGGCCGCCAGCTGGTATCAGACACTGCAGCCGTTAACGCAGGACATTCGCGACAGACTGGTGGATTACCTCAGCAAGCTCACCTATCCGATCCGTGTCGGTACGCATTACAACACCGCTTTTGCCCTGGCGCTGGGGATTGATTACGCCCGTGAAGTGCAGGATAACGCCCTTGAACAGGCTATTCTGACGGCGGCGACGCGCTTTTATCTGGCTGACACGCATTACCCGGCCCACTATGAACCGGGTGGTGATGAGTACATTTCCGGCGCGCTGACGGAAGCGCTGTTGATGAGTAAGGTGGCGGAGCATTTCCCGGCGTGGTTTGACGCCTTTCTTCCTGATGTGGGGGCTGTTTCGGCCCTGATGCACCCGGCAGAAGTGAGCGATCGTACCGACCCGAAAATTGCCCATCTGGATGGGTTAAACCTCAGCCGCGCCTGGTGCATGAAGCATATTGCCCGCGCGTTGCCCGATAACCATCCGGGACAACAGGCGTTGCGCGAGGCAGTCAACCGACATCTGGCGGCAAGCGTCGAGCATGTGGTGGGAAGCCACTACAGCGGTGGACACTGGCTGGCGAGTTTTGCGCTGCTGGCGCTGGAGTAATTCACAGGTGCAGCGCGTAGTGCGCTGCACCGTGTTTATGCCGTAGCCTGACGCGTGGCGCGCAGCCGGCTCACGCTAAACACGACAGAAACCGCCGAAGCAATGACCGCAATCCACAGTGAATAATGAACGGCCCGATCGTCAAAGGCCGGCTGATTCTGCGTTGTGGCCAGCAGAACGCCGACCACGGCAGCCCCCAGGCATTGTCCAAACGTCCGCACGATAGCCAGTACGCCGGATGCGTAGCTGGCATACTCCCGCACCACGTTAGAGAGCATTTCCCGGTTATTGGGACTCTGAAAACAGCCAAAACCGATCCCGCACACCAGGCTTCTCAGGCAGATATTCCATGCGGAAGGGCTGGCGGGCAGTGTCGCGAGCAGGATCAACCCCACCACAAACACGAATAGCCCAAGGGTAGATATCAGCGGGGCTGAAATTGTGTCTGCCCAGCGGCCCGCATGCGGCGCAATCAGTACGATACCTATCGGCCAGGGTGTGAACAGCAGCGCGGAGACCACCGGACTGTAGCCATATACGCTCTGAAACAGGAACGGCAGGGCGATAAAGGTGATGCCCTGGCTCACAAACGAGGCCAGCGACGTGAGCGCGGCGAGCGTAAAGCGTCCGTTGCGGAAAATAACGGGAGGCAGTATGGGGCTTCGGGCGCGGCGAATATGCCAGACAAAGGTGATGGCGCTAATCGTGGCGAGCAGCGCCCAGCTGATAGCCTCGTGGCTGATGTGGTGCGAAGCATGCTGGAAACTGTTGGCCGTCATGATCATCGCCCCCAACAGGACCGCGGAGAGCAGTGCCCCCGGGGTATCGAACGGAGAGGGATCTGAAGCCGGTTGTCGTGGTAATGCCTTCCAGGCCAACAGCAGGGCAATCGTTCCGGGAACAAGGTTAATGGCGAATAACCACTGCCAGCGCAGTACGTCCAGGATCGTCCCGCCCAGTACGGGTGCAATGGCCGTGCTGGAGGCGATAAGCAGGGCGTGCAGTCCCAGAATGCGGCCAAGCAGTCGACCGGGGAAGACGGCGCGCAGTATCGCCGGGGCAATACTCAGTGTGGCCGCCCCGCCAATCCCCTGCAAAATCCGCATCCCGATCAGCATGTCCGGGGTGCGGGCCAGCGCGCAGCCGAGCGAGGTGAGTGTAAAGACGGCAAGTCCGGTCAGAAACACCGGGCGGTAGCCAACGCGGGCCGCAAGGGCGGCGAAGATGGCCAGAGTCATGGCCGCGGACAACAGATACCCATTGGCGAACCAGACGGCCACATTCGCGGGCACCTGCATTGCGCTTGCCATCGAAGGCAAGGCGATGTTGATCATGGTGCCATCAAAAACGCCCATCAGCGTGGTGGTCATTACTGCGGCCATCACCCGGGCGCGTTCATGGCCGGGCAATCCTTCGTCGCCGGGCTGGTTTGAAAATAGCGTCATCGTCGTAACTCCGGAAAGAATGTTGATGACGAAACTATAATCATGGGATATACAAGGCGGAAGACGCAGCAGTTGCACTGTTCAGTTGCATACAACGCCTTATCTGAGGATGCATCATGTCCGATCCGGATTTTAATTTGCTTGTCGCCCTCGACGTCCTGCTGGCCGAAGCCAGCGTGGCGGGCGCGGCGCGGCGTTTAAACCTGAGTACGTCAGCCATGAGCCGTACCCTGAGCAGGCTGCGAGAGGTGACCGGCGACCCGATCCTGGTGCGGGCAGGGCGTAATATGGTGCTGACGCCCTGGGCCGAGGCCACCCGGGAGCGAGCCCGAGGCGCCGTGTATGAGGCTAGAGCCGTACTGCAGCCCTCCACTGAAACGCTGAAGGTGGAAAACCTCGAGCGGCTGTTTACCATCAGAGCCAATGATGGTTTTGTGGTCGCATTTGGCCCATTGCTGATTGCCGCCGTGGCCGAAGCCGCGCCCGATGTGTGTATTCGGTTCTCGCCGAAGCCTGAGAAAACGTCACGCTATCTGCGGGAAGGGCTGGTTGACCTGGAAATTGGCGTGCAGAGCAACATGGGACCTGAAATACGCCTGCAGCGATTATTTCAGGATCGGTTCATTGCCGCGGTGCGTAAGGGACATCCGCTGGCGGCACACCCCACGGTCAGCCTTCACGATTATGTTTCCTGGGGCCACGTGGTTGCCGCGCCCGACGGGTCGCTACACGGCTTTGTCGACGATGCGCTGGCAGAAGTGGGGATGAAGCGCAAAATTGCCAGCGTCGTGCCCGGTTTCCCGACGGCGTTATCCGTGGCGCTGGCGTCCGATCTGATCGCCATGGTTCCGGCATTGTATCTGCTGAACCAGCCGATGGCGCAGAGTGTGCATGTCTTTGAACTGCCGTTTAAAACCCGAACCATTACGGTATCGCAGATGTGGCACCCGCGAATGGAAAGGGATCCGGGGCACCGCTGGCTGAGAGAGAAAGTGCTGGACGTGTGTCGGGCTGTGCAGCAACCACTCAGTACTGGGTAACCCGCTTAGGCACGGACAAGATAAAGCGCGTCGACTGAGCATCCGATTCGACGCGGACTTTGCCATGATGCGCGGTGACAATTGACTTCACAATGGCAAGACCAATCCCGCTGCCTTCGCCTTTTCGCTGCCTGGAAGGATCCACCCGGTAAAAACGGTCAAACAGCCTGGGTAGATGTTCTTGCGGGACAGGTTTCCCGGGGTTGGCAATCATCAGCTCAAAATCGTTTTCCCGTTCGGCGATTGAGACGGTTACCGTCTTGCCTTCCGGCGTATAGCGCAGGGCATTGGATAACAGGTTGTTGATTGCGCGTCTGAACATCTGCGGATCGCCTTCGATCAGACAGGGCATCCCGTGAAACGTCAGCGTGATATGACGTTCTTCCGCCCAGGCCTCGAAGAAATCAAAGACTTTAATGACCTCCGCGCTTAAATCAAACATCACCCTGTCCGGGATCAGCTGATTGTTATCCGCCTGCGCCAGGAACAGCATATCGCTGACCATCCGGGTCATCCGGTTATACTCTTCAAGGCTGGAGTAGAGGATATCTTCCAGCTCTTTCGGCGTCCGGTTCTGGCTGAGTGCGATTTCAGTCTGGGTCACCAGATTGGTGATGGGGGTTCTGATTTCGTGGGCGATATCGGCAGAAAAATTCGCCTGGCGGGTGAACACATCTTCAATCTTTTCAATCATATGATTGAACGATATCACCAGTTGCTCCAGTTCAACCGGAACGCGCGACGGTTCCAGCCTCGCATCGAGATTTTCAGAGGTGATATTTTTAATGGCATTGCTGACGTTACGCAGCGGCAGGTGTCCCTGACGGACCGCGATTCGAATGATAAGAATAATCAGCAGGCTGATCACCACGGCAATCGCAATCAGGTTCTTTTTCAGCGCATCGAGGTAATGGAGATGGAAATTAATAGAAAGCCCGATCAGCATAACGTAATTCTGCGCTTTTCCCTGCAGCGTTGCCGTGCCTGACGAGGCGATGATCCGGTACGTGTCACTTTTCATCTCATCGCCGGAATGACTCTGCAGGGTGGGGGCATCTACCGTCCAGAGAAACACATCCCGTGCCCGACTGTGCGTGCTGAACGCCGCCGTGTTCACGGCAGGGCGTAACGCTGACCCTTGCGCCGTACTGAACAACACCTCCCCACGCGCGTCGAGAAGCAGAACCGCAACGTTACGATAGCTGGCAATTGACTCTTTGATTTTACTGATTTTCTTCTCGTCCGGATCTGCCGGGGACTGCAGGATACGGTGCATCGCGGTACTGATTTGCTGCAGATCGTTGATATCCTGCTCGGCGAAATGCTTTTCAACGGAGTGCAGCATAAACCAGGTGAAGGCGAAAAATGCCAGTATCGTGGAGAGGCTGATAAAAAACGTCAGCCTGAGGGCTAGTGAAAAAGGGCGTCCGGGTAATTTAACGCGCATCCGGTGCCTCCAGCATGTACCCCACGCCGCGGACCGTCTGGATCAACTTCGGCTCATAATCATTGTCTATTTTCGCGCGAAGCCGTTTGACGGCGACATCAATCGCGTTGGTGTCGCTGTCAAAATTCATGTCCCAGACCTGGGATGCAATCAGGGAGCGGGGCAGCACTTCCCCCTGGTGTCGCATAAAAAACTCCAGCAGGCTGAACTCTTTACTGGTCAGCAGGATGCGGTTTCCCGCGCGGCTCACCTTTCTGGACACGAGATCAATCATCAGATCAGCCACCTGAAACTGGCTTTCCGTGATCACCGTATTGCCCCGTCGCAGAAGCGTCCTGACGCGGGCGAGAAGCTCCGCAAAGGCAAAGGGTTTGATCAGGTAATCATCCGCGCCCAGTTCAAGACCCTTCACCCGGTGTTCAATAGTGCCAAGGGCTGAGAGTAACAGAACCGGCATTCCCTTCCCGGCGGAACGTAGCATGCGGATGATATCCCAGCCGTTCACGTCGGGAAGCATGATATCCAGAATCAGGAGGTCATACTCGGCGGTCATGGCGAGATGATATCCGGTCAGGCCATTGTCAGCGTGGTCCACCACAAACCCCGCCTCAGTCAGCCCCTTGCTGAGGTACTCCCCGGTTTTTATCTCGTCTTCAACGATCAGTATTTTCATCTTACTCCCCTGACTGGCTGCTCTGGACATTCTAGAGAGCCTCAAACCGTTATCAATGACTTACGTTAAGAATGACAACATTGTCATTATCCTGTCACCAGGCAAACAGGAAGCACGCTGTAGAGTAACCCTGGTAATACTCTGGACTTCATTTGAAACATTTACCAGGTCTGCCTGGACGAGAAGCGTGATGTGCACATTAAAACGACTTAGCATTAGCACAATATTTTTCCTGGCAGGCTGCGTCTCGCTGGCACCAGAATATGCGCGTCCGCCAGCACCGGTTCCGCAGCAGTTCTCGTTATCCCGAAATAGCCTCACGCCGGTGGTGGCGGGGTATCACGACAGCGGATGGCGTAGCTTTTTTACCGATCCTCAGGTCGCAGCACTGATCGCCGAAGCCCTGAATAACAACCGTGATTTAAAAATGGCCGCCCTCAAGGTTGAAGAGGCGCGTGCGCAGTTCAACGTGACGGATGCCGACAGGTATCCGCAGGTGAATGCCTCGTCAGGTGTAACCTACAGCGGTGGGCTGAAAACGGACAAGCCGACCACACAGCAGTACGACGCAGGGTTGAACCTCAGTTACGAACTCGATTTCTTCGGCAAACTCAGGAATATGAGTGATGCTGACAGACAGAACTATTTTGCCAGCGAGGAGGCTCGCCGTGCCGTGCATATCCTGCTTGTCTCCAGCGTGTCGCAGAGCTATTTCAGCCAGCAACTGGCCTACAAACAACGTCGTATTGCCCGCGATACGCTAAAGAACTATCAACAATCCTGGGCTTTTGTTGAACAACAGCTGGTAACGGGCAGCACCAACGTTCTGGCACTTGAACAGGCCCGGGGGCAGATTGAAAGTACCCGTGCAGAAATAGCGAAAAGAGAAGGCGAGCTGGCTCAGGCCAATAATGCCCTGCAGCAGGTTCTGGGAACCTATCGCGCGCTGCCGGCAGAGAAAGGAGGCGGCGTCGATGAGATTACACCCGTCAAACTGCCGCCTCGTCTGCCGTCAGAAATATTGCTTCAGCGCCCGGACATTATGGAAGCGGAGTATCAGTTGAAAGCGGCTGATGCCAATATTGGCGCGGCGCGTGCCGCCTTTTTCCCGTCCATTACGCTAACCAGCGGGCTTTCAGCAAGCAGTACGGAATTATCCAGCCTCTTCACCGCAGGAAGCGGGATGTGGAATTTTATTCCGAAAATTGACATTCCTGTTTTTAATGCCGGAAGGAATAAAGCCAACCTCAAACTGGCTGAAATTCGCCAGCAGCAGTCAATCGTCAATTACGAACAAAAAATTCAGGCGGCTTTTAAACAGGTCGCCGACGCGCTCGCATTGCGGGACAGCATCAGTCAGCAACTCGACGCCCAGCAGCGTTATCTTGATTCGCTACATATCACCCTGCAGCGAGCCAGAGGTTTATATTCCAGTGGCGCGGTCAGTTACATTGAAGTGCTCGATGCTGAACGTTCTCTTTTTGCAACACAACAAACCATTCTCGACCTTATCTATTCCCGACAGGTGAATGAAATTAACTTATTCACCGCGCTGGGTGGCGGTTGGGTTGAGTAATTCCTTTTAATTACTCCATCAGGAAATCAAAAAATGAACAGTTTATTTAACGCGGTCGTACTGGGTGCACTCTCCGTTATATTTTCTGCAGGCCTGCATGCTGAAACACATCAGCACGGGGAGATGAGCACAGCCGCACAAGCCACGCCAGAGCAGGTTATCGCGGGAACCGGCGTGGTGAAAGCGGTTGATCTGAGCACTAAAAAAATCACTATCGCGCACGATGCTATTCCAGCGATTGGCTGGCCCGCCATGACCATGCGTTTCACCTTTGTCCAGGCAGACGAAACTATTCTCGCCTTAAAAGCCGGCAGCCACGTTAATTTTACGTTTGTTCAGCAGGGCAATATCTCTTTACTCAAGAGCATTAAATAGCGAGAAAAAGCATGGCCTCTTTAAGAATAAAATTTGCTGCCGTCACCCTCGGCAGCCTTATTGCAGGAGGGCTGATTTCAGTTATCGCCTGGCAGTCTGTGCATTCCGCAGAAAAAACAGAACAGACCACGACGGAGAGAAAGGTACTTTTCTGGTATGACCCGATGAAGCCGGATACCCGGTTTGATAAACCCGGCAAGTCTCCGTTTATGGATATGGATCTGGTGCCGAAATATGCCGATGAAAATGACGAAAAAAGCAGTGAGGGTATTCGTATTGACCCGACGCAGGTTCAGAACCTGGGACTCAAAACGCAGAAAGTGACGCGGGGATCGCTGAATTACGCCCAGACCATACCGGCCAACGTCAGTTATAACGAATATCAGTTTGTCATTGTGCAGGCGCGTTCTGAGGGTTTCGTCGAGAAAGTATACCCACTGACCGTGGGCGATCATGTTAAAAAAGGGACGCCGCTTATCGATATCACCATTCCGGAATGGGTAGAAGCGCAAAGCGAGTTCCTGTTGTTATCGGGTACCGGCGGAACCCCTACCCAGATAAAAGGTGTTCTGGAGCGACTACGTCTTGCCGGCATGCCGGAAGAGGATGTTCAACGTCTGCGTGCGACCCGGAGTATCCAGACCCGTTTTACTATCAAGGCCCCCATAGATGGCGTGATTACGGCGTTTAACCTGCGCACGGGCATGAACATTACCAAAGATAACGTGGTGGCACAGATACAGGGGATGGATCCGGTCTGGATCAGTGCGGCGGTGCCGGAATCCATTGCGTATCTTCTCAAAGACAGCTCGCAGTTTGAAATTTCAGTGCCCGCGTATCCGGATAAATCGTTTGCCGTTGAAAAATGGAACATTCTCCCCAGCGTGGATCAAACTACCCGCACGCTGCAGGTCCGTCTGCAGGTCTCCAACAAAGACGAAAGCCTGAAACCCGGCATGAACGCCTACCTGAAACTGAACGCCAGGAGCCAGGAGATGCTGCTGATCCCATCCCAGGCCGTGATTGATACGGGCAAAGAACAGCGGGTGATTGTGGTCGATGCGGAAGGGCGTTTTGTGCCGAAAAGCATTCATGTTCTGCATGAATCTCAGCAGCAGTCCGCGATTGGCAGCGGACTGAGCGAAGGCGATTCTGTCGTGGTCAGCGGTCTGTTCCTGATTGACTCCGAAGCCAATATTAGCGGTGCGCTGGAGCGCATGCGTCATCCTGAAAAAACTGACGACGCGCATTCGGGCCATTAAGGAGACGATGATGATTGAATGGATTATCCGGCGCTCCGTCGCCAACCGTTTCCTGGTGATGATGGGCGCTTTGTTTCTCAGCGTCTGGGGAACATGGACTATCATCAATACCCCTGTGGATGCATTGCCCGATCTCTCTGATGTGCAGGTGATCATAAAAACCAGCTATCCCGGTCAGGCCCCGCAGATTGTTGAAAATCAGGTCACGTATCCGCTCACGACAACCATGCTGTCGGTACCCGGCGCAAAGACCGTGCGTGGTTTTTCCCAGTTTGGTGACTCCTATGTTTATGTCATTTTTGAAGACGGTACTGACCTCTACTGGGCCCGCTCACGCGTTCTGGAATACCTGAATCAGGTGCAGGGCAAATTGCCTGCCGGTGTAAGCTCAGAAATAGGACCAGATGCCACCGGTGTCGGCTGGATATTTGAATATGCCCTGGTGGATCACAGCGGAAAACACGATCTTGCAGAACTGCGTTCCCTTCAGGACTGGTTCCTGAAATTCGAACTGAAAACCATCCCTAACGTCGCGGAGGTTGCGTCAGTAGGCGGCGTGGTTAAGCAGTATCAGATTCAGGTTAACCCGTTGAAGCTGGCGCAGTACGGTGTCACGCTGCCCGACGTTAAACAGGCTCTCGAATCATCTAACCAGGAAGCAGGGGGATCATCCATTGAAATGGCGGAAGCGGAGTACATGGTCCGCGCCAGCGGTTACCTTCAGTCCATTGATGATTTCAATAATATCGTCCTGAAAACGGGCGAGAACGGCGTGCCGGTTTATCTGCGCGATGTGGCCCGCGTGCAAACGGGCCCGGAAATGCGGCGTGGCATTGCAGAACTTAACGGCCAGGGCGAAGTTGCTGGTGGCGTCGTGATCCTGCGCTCGGGGAAAAACGCACGTGAAGTTATTACCGCAGTGAAAGACAAACTGGAGACGCTGAAAGCCAGCCTGCCAGAGGGTGTCGAGGTGGTGACCACCTACGATCGCAGCCAGTTAATTGACCGCGCCATTGATAACCTGAGTAACAAACTCCTTGAAGAGTTTATCGTGGTGGCCATCGTCTGTGCGCTGTTCCTCTGGCATATCCGCTCTGCGCTGGTGGCGATCGTTTCTCTGCCGCTTGGCCTGTGCATTGCCTTTATCGTCATGCATTTCCAGGGGCTAAACGCCAATATTATGTCTCTGGGCGGGATTGCCATTGCCGTGGGGGCGATGGTGGATGCCGCCATTGTGATGATTGAAAATGCGCATAAACGGCTGGAAGAGTGGGATCATCAACACCCAGGGGAGCAGATAGACAACGCAACCCGCTGGAAGGTCATTACCGATGCGTCCGTTGAAGTGGGCCCGGCGCTGTTTATCAGCCTGCTGATCATCACCTTGTCGTTCATCCCCATTTTCACGCTTGAGGGACAGGAAGGGCGCCTGTTTGGGCCGCTGGCCTTCACGAAGACGTATGCCATGGCGGGCGCGGCCGCGCTGGCAATCATCGTCATTCCTATACTGATGGGGTTCTGGATCAGAGGGAAAATCCCCGCGGAGACCAGCAACCCGCTGAACCGACTGCTGATTAATGCCTATCATCCGTTATTGCTTCGCGTGCTCCACTGGCCGAAAACGACCTTGCTGATTGCGGCGTTAACTATTTTTACGGTCATATGGCCGCTGAGTCAGGTCGGGGGGGAATTTCTGCCAAAGATCAATGAGGGCGATCTGCTGTACATGCCTTCAACGTTACCTGGCGTATCGCCGGCAGAGGCTGCCGCGCTCTTGCAGACGACAGACAAATTAATCAAAACCGTCCCTGAAGTGGCGTCCGTATTTGGTAAGACCGGTAAGGCCGAAACGGCGACCGACTCCGCGCCACTGGAAATGGTCGAAACCACCCTTCAGCTCAAACCTGAAGATCAGTGGCGACCAGGAATGACGATTGACAAGATCGTTGATGAGCTGGATAAGACCGTGCGTTTGCCCGGCCTGGCTAACCTCTGGGTACCGCCGATCCGTAACCGTATAGATATGCTCTCCACCGGCATTAAAAGCCCAATCGGTATCAAGGTGTCTGGCACCGTTTTGTCTGATATTGATGCCACTGCACAACGTATCGAAGCGGTGGCTAAAACCGTGCCGGGCGTGGTTTCAGCACTGGCAGAACGTCTGGAAGGCGGACGCTACATCGATGTGGATATCAACCGGGAGAAAGCCTCCCGATACGGAATGACGGTGGGTGATGTGCAGCTGTTTGTCTCATCAGCCATCGGTGGCGCAACAACCGGCGAGACGGTTGAGGGCGTAGCCCGTTACCCGATCAATATCCGCTACCCTCAGGATTACCGAAACAGCCCACAGGCACTGAAACAGATGCCCATTCTGACGCCCATGAAACAGCAAATTACCCTGGGCGATGTCGCTGATATTCGTGTCGTTTCCGGACCTACCATGCTGAAAACGGAAAATGCCCGTCCTGCCAGCTGGATTTATATTGATGCCCGTGGCAGGGATATGGTGTCGGTTGTGAACGACATTAAAACCGCTATCAGCCAGCACGTAAAATTAAGACCGGGCACCAGTGTCTCTTTCTCCGGACAGTTTGAATTGCTGGAGCACGCCAATAAAAAACTGAAACTGATGGTGCCGATGACGGTAATGATCATATTCATTTTGTTATATCTGGCATTCCGTCGTGTTGATGAGGCACTGCTTATTCTGATGAGTCTGCCATTCGCCCTGGTCGGCGGAATTTGGTTCCTGTACTGGCAGGGCTTCCATATGTCCGTGGCGACCGGAACCGGCTTTATTGCCCTGGCCGGGGTGGCAGCAGAGTTTGGCGTGGTGATGCTGATGTACTTGCGTCATGCCATTGAAGCCCATCCGGCGCTTGCCCAGCGGGAAACCTTTACCGCGGAAGGGCTCGATGAAGCCCTTTATCAGGGGGCGGTACTCCGCGTGAGACCGAAAGCAATGACCGTAGCGGTTATCATTGCCGGTCTGTTGCCCATCCTCTGGGGAACCGGTGCGGGCTCAGAAGTCATGAGCCGGATAGCCGCGCCGATGATTGGAGGAATGATTACGGCTCCGCTGTTATCCCTGTTCATTATTCCGGCCGCCTACAAATTAATCTGGCTGCGAAGACATAAATAAACGCGCGACGATATTAAAAGGACACGCTGGAGTGTCCTTTTTTATGCGTATGGGGCAGGGGGTTATTCCCCGTATGGCCCAGTGACAGAAATGTCATCAGCCCGTCACGGGATAAACAGAGGTCGGTTTTTATAATCAATGATAATTCAGACGCCGATGCATTTATCTCTGACTTTTCATTCAGCGATATTGCAGAGCATGTAAACTTAGGAGATTCGACCGGCTTTGTTGAATAAATCAGATTTCGGGTAAGTCTCCCCCGTAGCGGGTTGTGTTTTCAGGCAATACGCACGCTTTCAGGCATACCTGCTTTCGTCATTTTGTTCAGCGCTCGTACCAGGGCCATAGCCTCCGCAACCTGACCATCGTAGTCACGCAGCGTCAGTGAACCCCCGAACAGCTGTTTTACCCGGTACATCGCCGTTTCCGCTATCGAGCGACGATTGTAATCTGTTGTCCATTTCCACCGCGCATTACTCCCGGTCATTCGCTGATTAGCCACTGCACGGTTACGGTCTGCATATTCACCGGGCCAGTAACCCGCACCTTTTCGGGGAGGGATAAGCGCGCTGATTTTCTTACGCCGCAGTTCATCGTGACATAGCCGGGTATCGTAAGCGCCATCGGCGGCGGCTGACCTGATTTTCCGGTGGGTTTGCCGGATTAACCCGGGGAAGGCCTCTGAGTCCGTAACGTTGTTCAGCGACAGGTCAGCGCAGATGATTTCATGTGTTTTACTGTCAACGGCGAGATGCAGCTTACGCCAGATACGGCGGCGTTCCTGGCCATGCTTTTTGACTTTCCACTCGCCTTCACCGAAGACCTTCAGCCCGGTGGAATCAATTACCAGGTGTGCGATTTCACCCCGGGTGGGCGTTTTGAAACTGACATTAACCGACTTTGCCCGCCTGCTGACACAGCTGTAATCCGGGCAGCGTAGCGGAACGTTCATCAGAGAAAAAATGGAATCAATAAAGCCCTGCGCAGCGCGCAGGGTCAGCCTGAATACGCGTTTAATGACCAGCACAGTCGTGATGGCAAGGTCAGAATAGCGCTGAGGTCTGCCTCGTGAAGAAGGTGTTGCTGACTCATACCAGGCCTGAATAGCTTCATCATCCAGCCAGAAAGTTATGGAGCCACGGTTGATGAGGGCTTTATTGTAGGTGGGCCAGTTGGTGATTTTGAACTTTTGCTTTGCCACGGAACGGTCTGCGTTGTCGGGAAGATGCGTGATCTGATCCTTCAACTCAGCAAAAGTTCGATTTATTCAACAAAGCCGATTCGACCATGAAAAAGATCCTGTTATCCATTGTCACCATTATGGCTGTCACCTCATCTGGCTGGGCAGCAGAAACGATCAACATGCACGACCAGGTTAATAACGCTCAGGCAACTGCGCATCAAACCATGGCTGAGATGCACAAGAAAATGCTCAAAGCTGGCCCCTGTAATACTACTCCCGAATCGGCAAAGTCTTTCTCCGCGATGAATGAGCATGAGAAGGCCGCCGTTGTGCATGAAACGGTGAACAATGGGCCGTCTTCTGTTATTCATCAGCAACAGGCAGAGAAACATCGCCGTATGAATCAGGCGAATTAACTGGCGCGTGGTGGATGTCACGGGTATACGCCCCTCGAGTGTGGGGCGTTTTCAGCATCTTTTAGAAGTTCTTCTAAGGATGCAGCCACCGCTGAGCAGTATCATGCCGATACGGAGAAGCGCTGCAGTTGGTTTGCAGACATGACCAGGCGAGGTTACAGCGCGCGAGAATATTCTTCTCTCTGGCTATCGTTCTTCGCCATATCCATCAATAATGCGATACCAATATAGTTACTCCAGTTAAAAGCATTTTGAAGCACGACTACCGCATTGCCTTTTTGTTTATCGAAACCGATAAAGCTTGAGTAGCCGCCAATATAGCCTACCTGATAAGTAATTTTTTCCAGACCGATAAAGTCGGTGGTCCAGGCAATACCCTGTACACCATCGGGGCGTTGAATATCGGTATTACTGACTTCAGCAAAGACGCTATCCAATAAGCGATTGTCGGTTGTCGCCACATGATAGCGGGCATACGCAGCCAGATCTTCGGCGTTACTGTATAAACTCGCTGCCGCTACCATGTTGTTGGAAAAATGCCAGTCGGGCGTCAGCTGACCGCGCGGGATGAATTTGGGCTGATCGCCAGCGTGGCCAAGCGCACGCTGCGGGTATCCCTTTAACGTCTGGGGAGTAAAACTACTGTTAGCCATTTGCAGCGGTTGAAAAATATAGCGCGAGGCTAAACTCTGAATATCTTCGCCGGTTTTGTGTTTCAGGATATAGCCGATCAGGGCATAGCCGGTATTAGAGTATTGCGGCATTTTATGCTGCGGTGCATGCCAGTTGGCTAAATAGCGCAATACGTTATCGCTATCCAGTTCGCCATAAAAGTTATCGCCACTGCTTAAATAGCTGATGAATTTTCCCAGCATCGGAACATCCATATTCTGACGGGGCAGGCCAGAGGTGTGGGTCACCAGTTCCAGTAGAGTAATTTTTTGTGCATCTGCGCTTAAGGGCGTACCCGGTGGCAGCAATGTCGCCAGGTTATCGTCCCAACTCAGCCTTCCTTCGTTCACCAGACAAGCCACCACTTCCGCCGTAATCCCTTTGCTGAGCGAACCGAGGGCAAACAAGGTATTGGACCCGATCGGGTAGCGATTGGCCGCATCGGTTACGCCCCAACTGTAAAACTGCGGAGAACCGTAATTATGGATCACCGCAACCGTCATCCCGGGAACGGATTTTTGCGCCATATAGTGACGGACCACGCTATCAACGTCGCCGTCCAGCGATTTATGGGTGAGGAGTTCCTGTGTTCCTGCCGGGGAGGACATTTGCGAGAGGGTGCCACAACCGCTCAATGACGGGATAACAAGCAGAAGCCAGCGAAAATGTTGAGTTATGTTCTGCATACCTGTCATGTGTGGTGGTCATTAGAGCGCCCGGAATGTATCACACCTGGCCTGCGTAAACGCCATTTTTCTACGCTTTAGCCGCCAGGGGCGATTTCTGCGGTTATCCCGCCTTTATTACGCAGAAATAGTGGTTTGACAGGAATAGACGTTTTACGGGTACTCATGTGCGCCGTTTGCTTTAGATAATCCCTAAAGTGCGGCGTCTGTCTGTGGAGTTGATAATCTTCCTCACTGGCGTAAATCTCATAAAAATACCAGCGGTGGGGATCATCTACGTCTGTCGCGGCATACATGGCAAGCACGCCTTTTTCTATGTTGAGCGACTGAGCCATTTCAGGAAGGACAATGTTTTTGAATTCGGTCTGATATTCCGGCTTCACCTCGACTACCACCAGATTATTGATGGTCCGCCCATCGGGTATGATGTGTTTGTCCCCTGTAAATTGCGGCACCAGTGTGATTTTCAGCTTCCGATCAATCATATCAGGTGCTTGAGTAACAAACGCTTTATATGGAGAGGCATCCAGATGTTTGCGGTAGGCCAACTCGCTTGCATAAAGCTCAACCATATATGCCTGACGCGCATTGTCACTGCGTTTCAGCGCGTACATCGCCAGCGTGCCCACTTCATGATCAACCGAAGCGGTGATTGTTTGCCTGGCAACCTCATCAAAATGCCTGTCCCGATCGGGTGTGATGCTTATCTCAACGATATTCATCACGGGCGTATCCTGTATGCCCTGACTTTCTGCAAAGGCAGGGCTGCTTATTAGCAGGAAAGTTAAAAACATGAGACTCTTTTTCATGATGATCCTTTTTCTAAACCAGAGACAGGCTACCGCGTCCAGACCTGCTTAACATCTTTGGTATGCGGCGTATTTTGCGCCATAACCCCCGTCAGAAGGTGGGGCTGATAGCATTCTTCCAGATAGCGGATCGCCTCCGGGCTCAGCTGCAGACTCACGGCGTTTACCGCACCTTCGACATGACGTTTTTGCGTGGCACCGACAATAGGTGAGGTGACCCTGGTCAGTAGCCAGGCGAGAGATATTTCCGTCATGGATACCTGATACTCTTCGGCAAGCTCGGCAACGCGTTCGATAATGATCCGATCTTGTTCTGCCGTCCGGTCATACTTCCCGCGGGCGTAGTCATCCTCGACGGCTCGCCGCGTGTGGCCTTCTTTGCGGGAGAGGCGGCCGCTTGCCAGCGCGCTATAGGGCGTCAACGCGATCCCATCCTCAGCGCATAAACCGAAGAGCTCACGTTCATCTTCACGCATAATCAGGTTGTAGTGACTCTGCATGGAAACAAAGGGCGTCAGCCCTTCGCGTTCTGCAAGCGCGTTCGCCTTAGCCAGCTGCCAGGCGTAGCAGTTTGAGATCCCTATAGCGCGCACTTTGCCGGCAGTAACGGCGGCATGCAGCGCTTCAAGCACCTCGGGAACGGGCGTGTTGTAATCCCAGATGTGGTAAATGTAGAGGTCTATGTAGTCCATACCCAGATTTTGCAGACTCAGATCCAGCGAGCGGGCTATTGCCTGTTTTCCGCTGATCCCCTCGGCATTTTGCGCGTGCGTCCGCGGCAGAAACTTTGTAGCCAGCACCACATCATCGCGCTTCGCCATATCACGCAACGCCCGGCCAACAAACCGTTCACTCGAACCGTTCTAGCAGAAAGTATAAGAGCCTCAATGTGAGAAGATAAGGCGACCATTGACTTAAGCATCTTTAGCCTGTACTTAATAATCAGGCGGTAATTGCTTAAGGAAAATGCTATGAATAACGCTCTTTATAATCAGATCCGCATCTTTCAGAGCATTGCACGTGAAGGAAATATCTCGGCAGCCGCGAGGAAACTTGAAATCACGCCGCCCTCCGTCAGCAATGCGCTTAAGTTGCTGGAAGAGCATATTGGTCATCCGCTTTTTGTGCGCACGACCCGGCGTATTGAGCTGACCGAAACCGGGCAACAGTTGCTGGAACAAACGGCCGCCGCGGTGGATTCGCTGGAAAAATCGCTGGAAAGCATTCGCGATCGGAATCAGGAACCCTCTGGTGTGGTAAGAATTACGCTCTCGCGTTTCGCCTATCTGTTAATTCTCAAGCCTGCAATGGCTGCGTTCTGTCAGCAATACCCAAGGATCCAACTGGAAATTTCGGTCTTCGACGGTACCGTGAATATTATCGAGGAGCGTTTTGACCTGGGGATTCGTTTTGGCGATATTCTGGAGGGTGGGGTGGTAGCACGGCCATTAATGAAACCGTTTCGTGAAGGGTTTTACGCATCCTCTGCCTATCTCGCTGAACAGGGTATGCCTGAGGTGCCGGCAGATCTCAGTCATCACCGATTGATTGGTTACCGTTTTATCACTAACAACCGCATCCTTCCGTTGATCCTGAACGATCGCGGAGAACAGTTAACCGTTGAGATGCCCGGACAGTTAATCAGCAACGATATTGACGTTATGGCAGACGGAATTCGTAACGGACTGGGAATTGGGCGCTTGTTCGAACCCATCTGGCGGTTACAGCCAGATCGGGAACAATTTGTACCTGTGATGGAGAGATTCTGGAAAACCTATCCGCCAGTGTATCTCTATTACCCGAAAAACGCGGGGAAAACGAAAAGGGTGAAAGCCCTGATTGATTTTCTGATCTCCGCGACCGAGCGATAAGGTTGCGCAGGCACAGGGCGAAGTCCCGCCAGTAGTGGCGGGAATGTGTTTAACGCTGCATGTTATTGCGTGTCTGGCGAATTTGCTGGCGCCATGCGCGATTATGAAGGGTAAATAGCAGCATCTTATAGAAGGAAGGAGATCGTATACAGAAACCGCTGAGCAGCAACATGACAACACTCACCAGTGCGGCTGTTAAATTGACGCCTGGCCAGATGGTGCCGCTCAGAGCCGCAAGCAGATAAATGACCGTCAGCAGAAGGCTTATGAATGCCAGAGAAAGATGTACCCGCACGGCGCGAATGCTGCCTTTACCCATCATAAACATCGTCAGACCGTTGATGCCGGCGAACAGAAGGGCAATCAGCACTACCCACACAAATACCTTTTCTGCCGGCTGATTGAGTGCGGCGAGTACGCCGTAGCCCAACCATAGCTGCGGAATAGCAAAACTGACAATCACCCCGAGGGTGCTGATTACCGCAGGGATGCCCATAGTATGTAGTCCCACGGGCTTACCCATCTGCTGGGCCAACTGCGTTTTCAGTTCTTGCAACTGTGAAGCGTTGGCATTATTTATACGTACCGCTATGTCATTACAGTGTTGTAGACGACGGGATAGCTCTTTAAGCATTTGAATACTCTACGCTTAATTTGGGGAAAATGACTGTAATAGTCCTACCACATAGCGCCCAGACTTGACTGTGTTCTGTGGATTTCGAATGGTGCCCGTAAGTGAACTACCAACAAATGCCGAGGCATTGGTTACCGCATTAACCAACTCACGCTGCAGTGATTTTTGCAATGATTCGCTGGGGAATCGTTTCGGATAAACACCTGCACGAATTGCAGCCTTAACTCCGGAACTGGAGATGCCAGGATTCTGAGCTTTGATGATTTCTTCTGTAATTCGTTTTCTCTCAGCACGACTAAGGCTCTGGAACCAAGTTATAACTTTACTTGAGGAAGCCGCTTTCATCAGCTTGTAAGTTTCTAATGTACCTTTCAGTGCCGTTCCAGCAGCAGCCAGCGAAATAACATCCAAGACTGTAGAAGTGGCAATATACCAGTCCTGGCTGTCCAGCCAGGCAACATCGGATCCGTGATCGTTATTAATAGCCAGCAGTCTGCCAGCTCCAATCATGCACTGCGCACCGGTCGCGAGTGCACCTGATAGACTAATTGCAGCTATTACCCCGGATCCTCCCGCAGTCATTGGTACTGCCGCACCGGCACCAAACGCCATGACCAACGTTACGATCATCGCACCACAGGCAAAACCAGTTGAGGTAATTTCAGTGGCCAGTGACGGCGCTGTGAGAGCAGCAACAACGGCTTTTTCTGCACTGTGTTGCTTGATATCCGGCACTTTACTTATCACCACATGGCTCACGGTGCTCTGATTAGCATCCGCGATACGGCGGGAAGGGCGTACAAGCCAGCGTTGTCTACCATCGTCAAAAATAATACCGACGTTGTAAAAATTTCGCATGCAGTCCAGCTGTTCAGCCAGTTTTTTAAAATCGATATCTGCACCTGTCTGATTACCGAGACTGCGAGAAAGGTCGTAACCAGGTAAAGTGTTGTCAGGTGAAGGTTGACCAGGGAGGTTCATCAGAGAACTCCTTCGTTCCATGAGGGCAAATGACGCTTTTGTGGACTGCCTGAATATTCAAACGGCAAGCAGAGTAATTTTATGATTTCGATGATAGCAGTGTTAAAACTTTGATCCAATATCTTGGGGCCAGCCAGAATAGGTAGGAATTAGAAAAGGGTAGGATTGCGTAATTAGCATTGCTCAGGAATGGATCATAATAATCAATTTAACATAATATACATTATGCGCACTTACATGGATTAAGGCAGAATCTGGCTTTTTGTGGTCATCCTTGTTCTGGTGTTTGACAGCCTCTAATGCACCTTATCTGCTCCGAATCCTCTAAACCTGCATAGCCATCTTCACTCACGCTGTTTATTCTCTGGCTTCTCTGCCGGCGCTGCATACCAGTTATCTTCCGTCACGACGACCGCGCCTTCTGGTTGCATCACAAAGTTTGGCGACATGATTTGTACATTAAACTCGTTAAAGACATCCTGAATATTGCTGTGCAGTTCATTGCGGGCCTCCGCCAGTGATTGCCCGGCACGCAGCTTCACCTGAAGTTCATAAGCAATATACCAGTCCATCAAACTCAATTGTCTTACCAGCGGCTGTTGTGACTGATCGATACATTTCGCCCGTCTGGCGGCAATCTCCAGCATGGCATGAACTTGCCGCCATGGCGTGTCGTATCCGATAGTGACACCTGTCGTCAGGTTTACGCCACCATCTGGATTTTGCGCGCTGAGATTAGTGATTTTGCCGCTAACTACGACAGCATTCGGTACGGTTACAACGTAATTCTCCCGCGTAATGATTTTCGTCGCGAGCATACCTATCTCGGTGACCAACCCTTCGTTATCCGCGACCCGAATGATGTCGCCTTTTCTCAAGGCTCGCGAGTAAATCAGTACCAGGCCACTCATGGCATGGTTCATCACCCCGGCAGATCCCAGGGTCAACATTAGCCCAAAGAATACACTGATACCTTTAAAGGCCAGTGAATTGGCCCCCGGTAAAAACGGGTATGCTGCAGACAGAGCAAATAACCACACCACCACAGAAATTAACTTCCGCGTCGCGCCGACGGTTTCAGGATGGATCCCTGGAAGGTGTAAACGCCCTGCTTCTACCTGATTTAACAAGACTTTAAGGAGTTTTAGAATGAAGGCTGTGATAAGAAAAATAATCAGGACGATCAAAATGCCCGGCATAGCCGAGACAATCGACAGTGCAATATCCCGCAGAACACGCATGGTCCAGTCACCCAGCGATGCCCCCCAAACGCGCGTCCAGGGAAACAGACTGAATGCCCAACTTAGCCAGATATAAAGCCCGAGAATACCCAAAATAATCATCAGCAAAGCATACAAACGAGTCTCAATCGCGCCGACAAACCTGCGCCAGCGTTGTGGAATGATACTGCGGTTCTCAAGAATGCGGCCTCGGTAAAAACGCCTTACTCCACGCCATGACCGCCAGGCACCGTACCAGAAAACAAACAGTGCCAGCAGCCCTGCGGCCGTTTTGCCTGCCGATAATGCCAGCCACCCGGCGTCATATTGATCGCGAAGTGCCGTACGTTGTGCCTCCATTCGGGTCAGCACACGTTGAGCAGCTTCATCAAGCGTCAGGTCGTCACCCTCATCGAGATCGGCTTGTGCCAGTAACATCACCGGCTTGCCGTTCATCACAATCAGTCTTCCCGGTTGGTTGTAACGGGTAACCGGAATAATTTTCAGGGGCTCCCGAACATCCTGTTGAGAGAAATTGCGCAGCGTATTACGAATGCGCAAAACTCGCTCTTCAGGCGTGGTCAGACCGAATTTTGCCTGCAGCATAACTATCGGCTGATGGAAAATATAAACCGTTCTGGCGCGCTCCCGATCTGTCGGCTCCTGGCGCGGCTCTGCGGCTACGCTGAGAAAGGAGATTACCGAGAGCAAGCATGACACTGTAACGAGCAGGATCCTCTTCATTTCCACCCCCTGAAACGCAAGATTATTGTTATTTTTCAATACGCCCAGAGAATGGCTGATCTCTGTTTTTTGAGCATAGACCAGCTCGACTCTTCTGCAACTGTCTTAAAAAAACCATAATGCACAATATTGCTTGAAATTGCACGAAATTGGCGATTAATATGAAGCCAGAAACAAAAGACGCACAAACGTGCAAACTCATGCATTTTTACTTACTGAGGTTGATATGACACAACAGTTGATTTTAATCGCCGGCCCCTATCGTAGCGGCACCGATGGCGTGCAGGCGCGCATTGATGAAAACCTTGCTCGTCTTGAAAATGCGGCGTTAGCCGTCTATCAACGTGGCCACGTTCCGGTTATTGGCGAATGGCTGGCCTTACCGTTGGCAAAAGCGGCTGGCTCGAAATCGATGGGTGATGAAATCAGTGAAGCAATGCTGTATCCCGTCGCGCACCGACTCATTGCGAAATGTGATGCTATCTACCGGATTGCCGGCGCGTCCAAAGGGGCCGATATGGACATTGAGGTGGCGCAAACGCTGGGGCTTAAGATTTACACTGCGCTTGAGGATATCCCTCAGGTTTGATGTTGCCTGCCAGCCTGTCGGCTTACCGACAGGCCGGATCATAAAGGCTTTTCGCGTGGGTTATGCCTTTTCCGGTTCAGAGGTCATCACCACGGAAACCCCCTTTTCTTTTACCGCGTTAATCCAGGCGCTATCGGTATCGTCTTCAACGACAATCGTGTTCACCAGCGACAGATCGCCAATCACAAAAGATGACGCGGTATTGATTTTTTCGGGGGAAGCCAGCACAACCGTTTCGGCGGCTCTGCCGGAAAATGCACGTTTGATACTCGCCTCTTCAAAATCACCGGTCGTCAGGCCCGCATCAGGATGGATGCCGGTCACTCCCATAAAGAACAGGTCCGCATGGATTTTTTCGATGCCTTCGATAGCAGCCGCGCCGACCGCAACAATAGAGTGTTTATACAGACGGCCACCGATCAGGATAACCTCAATGGAGGGATGTTCGACAAGTCCCAGCGCAATGCCAGGGCTGTGCGTGACCACGGTTATCTTCAAATCAGGAGGTAAAAACGTAATCAGCTCTGACGTGGTCGTGCCGCCGTCAATGATCACCACCTGGCCGTCAGAAATCAGCTGCGCACCTTTACGGGCGACATTTTTCTTGGCATCCATCTTTACCGATTTACGCTCAGCAAACGGGGCAATGGCCGAGGATGACGGCAGCGCCCCGCCGTGAACACGCTGTAAACGCCCTTCTGCCGCCAGCTCGCGTAAATCACGCCGAATGGTGTCTTCAGACACCGCGAAAAGCGTGCTGAGCGCTTTCGACTGGACCTGACCTTCAGCCTCGAGCTTTTCAAGGATCAATTGTTTTCGCTGCGTTGTGAGCATAAGGAATTCCTGATATTGCACGTTTAATCTTGAAACTGCACGATAATGCTGTTTATGATAATTACTCTACGTAAGGAGGAACAAACGTGCAATCAAAACGTGCAGATGTACGCATCATAGAAAGTGAAACACTGTCTGATAACTGGTACATCCTGAAAAAATTCACCATTGATCTGCAGCGACGCGATGGCGAATGGCAGCGGCAAAATCGCGAAGTTTACGACCGGGGAAACGGAGCCACCATCCTGCTTTATAACCGGGATAAAAAGACGGTGATCCTGACCCGCCAGTTCCGCTTCCCTGTCTTTATTAACGGGCACGAAGATGACCTTATTGAAGCTGCTGCGGGCTTGCTCGATAACATGGATCCGGAAAGCCGGATTAAAGCAGAAGCGGAAGAAGAGACCGGCTATAGCGTTTCCCGCGTTGAGAAAATTTTTGAAGCTTACATGAGCCCGGGCTCCGTCACTGAAAAACTCTATTTTTATCTCGCCGAATACCAGCCGAAAGACAGAACCAGTGAAGGCGGTGGACTCAAAGCGGAGGGTGAGGATATCGACGTACTGGAAATGACGCTTGAAGAGGCACTGCGCGGCATTGAAACGGGCAGGATTGTCGACGGGAAAACCATCATGCTGCTTTATCATGTTGCCCTGAAAGGCATTCTGTAATTGCCGCAGGACAGACACCTGCCGCAGTGCAGGTGTCTGCGTGTGCTATTCTTGCTGAAGCATGCACAACGGAGATGCAAAGATGGCTGACTGGAACCCTTCCCTGTACCTGCGATACGGAGCCGAACGTACGCGCCCCGCCGCTGAATTGCTCGCCAGAATTCCCCTGGATGACGTGTCATCCATCGTCGATCTGGGCTGCGGGCCTGGAAACAGTACGGCGCTGTTAAAACATCGCTGGCCTTCAGCGCACGTCACAGGGGTCGATAACTCACCTGCGATGCTCGACGAAGCCCGCAGCGCCTTACCGGATTGCCACTTTGTTGAGGCCGATATCCGCCAGTTTAAGCCCGGCCAGCCGCTGAGCCTGATTTACGCCAATGCCGCGTTGCAGTGGGTGCCTGACCACTACGATCTCCTGCCGCACCTGGTCTCTCTGCTCACGTTAAATGGCGTACTGGCCATTCAGATGCCTGACAACTGGCTTGAGCCCACTCATGTGGCGATGCGTGAAGTTGCCTGGGAGCAAGGCTATCCCGACCGGGGTCGTGAAGCCTTGCCCGGCGTGCATGCCTATTACGACATTTTGACAGACGCCGGTTGTGATGTGGATATCTGGCGGACAACCTATTTCCATAAAATGAGCTCACACCAGGCCATCATTGACTGGGTAAGCGCTACCGGTTTACGTCCGTGGCTGCAGGAGCTTAATGAGAGCGAGCAGAAACGTTTTCTCAAGCGCTACCATGAAATGCTGGAAGAGCAGTATCCGCTCCAGGAAAACGGGCAGATACTGCTGGCTTTTCCACGGTTGTTTATCATTGCTCAACGTCAGCCCTGAGCAACGTTATGAGCGGGCCTCTTTAAGCAGCTGCTGGATAACTTTTTCCTGTTCTTCATAGTTACCTTCACCAAAAGAGGTATAACGTAACTGCCCTTTGGCATCGAAATAATAATGTGCCGGCCAGTACTGGTTACCGAAGGCGTTCCAGATCTGGTAGTTATTATCCGTCACGACCCGATACGGCAGTTGCCATTTGTTCACCGCGTTTTTCACCGACGAGAGCGGTTTTTCCCACGGATATTCAGGCGTATGCACGCCGATGACCACCAGACCCTGGGACTGATATCGCGTGGCCCAGTCGCGGACATGCGGGAGCGTATGCTGGCAGTTGATGCAGTCCCAGGTCCAGAAATCAATCAGGACGACTTTACCCCGCAATGATTCAGACGTGACAGGGTCACCATTAATCCACCCGGTACCTCCACTTAACGAAGGCAACTGACTGCTGGGTTCGGTCATGACGACCGGCTGCAGTTTTACTGGCGCAGTGGCGGGCTTCGCCAGGGTCAACAGCGTGGTTTCAAGACTGTCTGCCACCCCATTTGCACCCTTCAGCACCGAGTTCATCCCCGTGGCGTTGAACGCCACAGCCGCTAACATCACCACGCCCGCCCCCTTGCGCAACCTTTCCATCAGCGCTGATTTGGCCCGCAGCGGTGCCATCAGTTTCCGACCGCCGGCCATAAGCAGGCCCAGCATAAGCGCACATCCGCTGCCATACGCCGCCAACAGCGCGCCGGTGGTGATGGCCGAATGACCCGCAATATTGATACTGAAAATAGCCCCAAGGATCGGTCCGGCACAGGGAGACCAGAGCAGACCGACGGCCAGTCCGGCCAGGAAAGCGGAAAACATTCCGCGCGTTTGTCCGCTGCGGGTATTGAGGATATTGCCCGCGCTGACCGCAGGCCCGGATATACGCTGGGCGAAGGACGGGAAAATTAAGGCCAGCGCGGCTGTAGCCAGAATAATGAGTGCCAGCCAGCGCCCTATTATCGTGGCATCCGTGATCCATTCACTGGCAACCGTGACAACCATCGCCACCACGGTAAACATCACGATCATCCCTGCCAGCAGAGCCAGGATATGTCTTCGCTGCCCCTGAAAACCGGCAAACAGAAGAGGTATCACCGGGAGCGTACATGGACTGAGCAGGCTTATCATCCCGCCCAGAAACGCGATTATCAAAAACATAAAAACCTCACATTACAGATGGCCTGCGACGCTGCAGTGAGGGTATTTCATCGTACGGATGTGTTTGGGATGTGTGCAAAAAGGGACGATTTGTCTGCTCTCGTATCGGTCACGCAACTGGATACAAAACCGTACAATCAGCGACGCGGCAGCGTTACCGTGACCTTCAGCCCGCCTTCAGGAAGGTTTGCCAGCCGCAGTTTCCCGTCAAGCTGCGCGGTCAGCTGTGCGGCAATCGCCAGCCCCAGGCCGGTTCCGCCGGTATCACGGTTACGCGATGTTTCTACCCGATAAAAAGGCTGTAATACCGCGTCGAGTTCAGCCTCGGGTATCCCCGGCCCGCCGTCCAGAATATGGATAGCAATGTGTCCGGCAGAAGAATCATCAATCTCAATAACGGCATAGCCACCAAACTTAAGCGCGTTATCCAGGAGGTTGGTCATCACCCGGCGAAGCGCCTGCGGCCGAGTCACTATCGGCAGGCGGGCGTCGTTTGCCTGAAGCTGCACGTTTTTACCAATGTCCTGATAATCACAGGCAATACTGTTTACCCAGGCATTGAGCTCCAGCTTTAGCGAGGTCTCTTCCAGGGATTCTGATGACCGGGCATAGGCAATCCCCTCCCGCACCAGACGGGTCATGTTATCGAGGTCGTTCAATAACTTGTCGCGTAACTCGGGTTGATCGGCCATCTCGACGCGCAATTTCATGCGCGTGATGGGCGTCTGCAGGTCGTGAGAAATGGATGCCAGGATCTGCGCGCGTTCGCGAAGATAGGATTGAATGCGCGCCTGCATCGCGTTAAAGGCATGCGCGGCTCTTTGCACTTCTACCGGCCCTTTCTCCGTCATTGGTGTGTTTGCCGCCGGGTCCAGCGCGTCAACCGCACGGGTAAACTGAGAAAAAGGCCGAATCACCTGACGCACGGCGATCCAGGCACAGGCCGCAAGCAGCAGCAGCTGCAATACCAGCACGACAGGTAACCAGCTGGCGACCGGCGGCATGCGTGGTGTCAGATCGATGGTCAACGGTGCCCCATCACGTAAGGTGAGATGCGCCTGAATATGGGAAATGGGACCGGGAACGGCGGTAAACGTGAGCGGGTAGTCAGCCGTAAGGGTCTCTTTTAGCGTTCGAATGGCATCGCGTGAACGCTTATCCTCAGGCGGTGCGCCCGGTTCTCCAGGCCCAAGAATATAGCGATAGTTACCGCGCTCCAGCCGCGGCAGCCAGGCCGCCCGCTCCTGGGCGGGAAGCCGGTCAAGAATGGCCACGCTAGTGGCTACATCGTTTTCCAGATTACCCAGCATTACGGTGCGGGCGCTGTGCATACGTTCAACCATCACCAGCGTCAGGCTGAGGGTATTGGCCAGTAAGAGTCCAGCCAGCACGATGACCAACAGCCGGGACAGCAACGAGCGTGGCCAAAGCGTCATTCATTGGCCTCTTTTATGGTCACCGGCATTGTAAAGACATAGCCTTCACTGCGCACGGTCTTGATATAGGCCGGCGTGCGGGCGTCTTCATTCAGACGCTGACGCACCCGGCTCACCAGCAGATCAATCGATCGTTCAAAAAGCTCGGCATCGCGCCCCTGGGTCAGATTTAGCAGTTGATCCCGGGTCAGGACGCGCTGAGGGTGATCGAGGAACACGCGCAGCAGACGATATTCCGCCCCGCTGAGCGCCACCACCATCCCTTCACTGTCGATTAAATGACGGGCCACGGTGTCCAGTTGCCATTCTCCGAACGTGACCAGTCGTCCGGCTTCCGTCACCTGTAAATTAGGGGGCATTGTGCGGAAACGACGTAAAATGGCTTTGATCCGCGCGAGTAACTCGCGTGCAACAAAAGGCTTCACGACATAATCGTCTGCCCCCATCTCCAGCCCCAGGATCCGGTCTGTTTCCTCGTTACGCGCCGTGAGCATCAGAATGGGCAAGTCTTTATGTTTACCGCTTCGGAGTTGACGGCACAGCGTTAATCCGTCATCGCCGGGCATCATGACATCCAGCACCACAAGATCGATATGCTGTTTATCAAGCACAACTCGCATCTCTTTGCCATTTGCCGCGCCAGAGGCGCGATATCCGGACTTAACGAGGTAATCGACAATCAGCTCACGAATATCCCTGTCGTCGTCGACGACAAGGATATGATCAATATGCTCCACAGAAATCTCCAGACTGAAGGGTAACGTATTGAAAATAGCACATTTCAGAGTTTATCTGCGTCCACAACTGCGTTGACGAAATCCTGCGGATCTTCCTGTGGTGGGTTGTGACCTACGGTTTTGCCAAAGGTACGGTGTTCATACTTGCCGGTGAACTTCCCGGCGTAGGCCTGTGGAGCAGGATGCGGCGCCCCGTTGTTTCCGCCTTCGATGGTGATCGTCGGGACGGTAATATTCGGAAGCGTTGCCAGTTTTTGCTCATAACTGTCGTATTTGCGCTCCCCTTTTTCCAGCCCTAAACGCCAGCGATAGTTACTGAGCGTCACCGCGACATGGTCCGGGTTATCAAGGGATTTGGCACTGGCGTTAAACGTTGCATCGCTAAATTTCCAGTCAGGTGATGCCTGCGACCAGATCAAACGGGCGAAGTCATGGGTGTTTTTGGCGTAGCCTTCAGCACCACGTTCGGTGGCGAAATAGAACTGATACCACCACTGAACTTCTGCTTTCGGCGGTAAGGGTTGTTTGCCAATCTGCTGGCTGCTGATCAGGTATCCACTGACGGAGACCAGCGATTTAACGCGTTCTGGCCACAGCGCCGCGACGATGTCCGCCGTACGGGCACCCCAGTCGTATCCTGCAAAAACGGCCTGCTTGATGTTCAGGGCATCCATCAGGTTCACAATGTCTTTCGCCATGGCCGAAGGCTGGCCGTTACGCGGCGTTTTGTCTGAGAGGAAACGGGTAGTTCCGTAGCCACGCAGAGAAGGCACAATCACCCGATATCCTTTGGCAGACAGCGCGGGAGCGACTTGCGCATAACTATGAATATCGTAGGGCCAGCCGTGTAATAAAATGATCGGTTGACCATTTTTCGGGCCGATGTCGACATAACCGACGTTAAGGTCGCCGGCGTTAATCTGCTGAGGATGATCAAACGCCGTCGCGAAATCAGTACCGGTTGCTTCGGCCTGACAGGACATGACGGTACCAAGAGAAACGGTTAACGCCAGAGTTGAGTATGCGAGTTTGCTGAACATGTTGTTATCTCCGATTGAGTACGATTCACGGGGATATAACAACATCGGTTTGTATAGCGGATATGTGCGAATGGGCCTTTATTGCAAGCCTGTGTATGTATCAGAGGCGTTGATACAATGTGATACAAACACAGGTCATTGCGTCTTAAAGCGAGACGCGATAACGAACGTAATCGTCGGCTTCGCCATATTGGTCGTAGAGTTTACGTGCCGGGTTGTTCTGCCGCGTGACCCAGTAAAGTTTCGACCACCCTTCGCGCTTGCCTTCGTCCATCAGGGCGTCAATGAGCGCTTTTCCGGTCCCTGCTCCCCGTTGGCTGGCAGCAACAAACAGGTCTTCCAGATAACAAACGGGCGCTGTCGACCAGGTTCCTTCGTGCAAAATACACATGGCGAAGCCGATGACGTTGCCGTCGCTTTCCGCAACCCGGCAAAACATCGATGATCGCTCGTCGAGCGCCCTTTGCCATGTCGCGGCTGTCACGGACTCATCGAGGACACAGTCATAAAAATGAGTGTAGCCGTCCCACAGCGGACGCCACTGGGAATAATCTTCTGCGCGTAAAGCTCTTACCGTAACAGCCATATATTCCTCATATTACAAATCGAAAGCCTTTTAAAAGCAGTTATTGGTAGTAAAGAAGTCCAGCACACCGAAAAAGAATGTGATAGAGATGAAAATACCAGAAGGTGAACAAAAACATAACGCTTAAACAGGGAGAACCACGGATGACAATACCGACGCTAACGACAGACCGCCTGTTACTCATTCCCCTGGTCGCGGAAGATGCCGTCCAGATACAGCAGCTTTATCCACGCTGGGAAATCGTTCGCTATATGGTCTCCTCAGTGCCCTGGCCCTACCCGGATAACGGCGCGGAGTATTATGTTAATAACGTTGCGCTGCCGGATATGGAAAAAGGCATTGCCTGGTTCTGGAGTATTCGACGTCGCGAGGCGCCGGATGAGCTGATGGGGATTATCTGCCTGTACGATGTTGAAGATAATAACCGTGGGTTCTGGCTGGCGCCGGAGTTTCAGGGTAAGGGATACATGCGTGAGGCCAGTATTGCGGCGACGGATTATTGGTTTAACACCCTGAACAAGCCGGTGTTGCGTGCGCCAAAAGCGGCTGCTAACAGCCGCTCCCGTCGTATTTCAGACAGTAGCGGCATGCGGCTTATCAGGACAGAAAAGAAAGCGTACGTCAGCGGCATACTGGACTCCGAACTGTGGGAAATCACCCGTGACGAATGGAATGCCCGTCAGGTCAGTTGATAATATTTATCCGGTAACAGTCTTTCGGGGATCTCTTCTTCATCGTTCATCTGCAACAGGTCACGTTCCATCATGTTGCAGATGGCGTCCAGCGGCAGGTCGTTATCTTCGGTACCAAACGGGTCTTCCAGCTCTTCCGCCAGCGTATCCAGCGAGATAAAGGTGTAAGAAATCAGCGCTGACACAAAAGGCGTCATGTAGTGCAGATCGACGACCAGCGCGAACGGCAGCATGATGCAGAACAGATACACCGTACGATGAAGGATCAGCGTGTAAGCAAACGGTACGGGTGTCGTCAAAATACGCTCGCAACCCGACAGGACGATGGACATGTCGTTCAGCCGGTTGTTGAGACTGTGGAACAGGATATCTGAGAGCTCGCCATTGCGACGCCTGACGGCAAGCCACTCCCCCATGATCAGTAAAATACGGTTCGCCGGCGAGTTGGCGTTCATCACCTTGCGTAAATCATCTTCCGGAAGATAACGGGAAAGTTGTTCGGCGTTCGTTTCCCGGCGCAGGGTCATGCGCAAACAGTTGGCAAAGGCAATCTGCAGGCGGACAAACTCGCCAAGATGTTTATCGTCCGGCAAGGTGTTTTTTACCTCGCGAAACAGAGAGCGTGCCGCTATCATCAGTTGCCCCCAAAGCTGGCGCGCCTCAACGTAGCGGGAATAGCAGGCGTTGTTTCGGAAACCGAGAAAGATAGCGATCGCCACACCGAGAATGCTAAAGGGCGCAACGGTAAATTTGATGCCAAGGGACGTGTACCACGGCAGCATCAGGATCACGGCGATAGAAAGCAGGAAGTTGAGTAGCAAGCGGGTATAGATTTTTGGCAGTACCGAGCCATGCCAGACAAAGATGAGTTGTAACCAGTGCTGTTTAGGACGAACAATCATAGTGAGTTTCAGGAAAGAAAAAGAGCGTGGCTATTAAACGTGATCCCCCTCACGGTTGCAAGCATGTTAATAAAACATTGAATTTTCTGACCTCGCTAGCCTAAACCGCACGGTGCCAAAGGTGTTTTTTAAAAACAGAGCAAATAGTATGTTGTAACTAATAAGGTCCCCATTAAAACCCGGCCGAAGCCGGGCAACGGTGTTAGCAGAGCGGTTTAACCGCCGCACGCATTCCTTGAAGCAGAATAGCATCCAGATCCCGCGTAGCCTGCTCGACCAGGCCGTTAACCTGCGTAAGATCTTGCTCCCAGTGTTCGCTCACGCTCAGTACCGATTTTACCAGTTGGCGGGTAGTGATCTGGCGATCGTGATGCTGTGTCCACAGCTGCTGGAAACGCGCCAGCCAGTGCGCGTCGTCCTGAACCGGGTAACTTTCCCCGTTACGCTCCCCGCGATAAAACGCAATCAGTGCCGCTAAAGCAAACGTCAGTCGCGCAGGCAATGACCCGGTTGCTTGCTGCCCTGCCAGCAGCTGCGGCAGAATGCGGGTGCGGAACTTGGTCATCCCGTTGAGGGCAATCGACAGCAGCTGATGCCGGATGTAAGGGTTACGGAAACGACCCGTTACCGCACTGGCGAACGATTCCAGCTCATCACGCGGCAAATCCAGTACCGGAATAATTTCCTCATAGATAGCTTTTTCGACAAAAGCGCACACGTCAGCATCGTTCATCGCCTCGCCTACCGTGTCCAGCCCGGCCTGGAAGGCTACCGGTACCAGCGCCGTGTGCGCACCGTTCAGAATGGCGACTTTACGCTCTTTGTAAGGCCGGATGTCATCCACGATCAATACGTTGAGCGGGAACTTATCAAGACGCAGTTCGCTGGCAAGGGAGTCAGGGCCCTGAATCACAAACAGATAGAAGTGTTCGGCGGTATCCAGGAACCCGTCCTGATAACCCAGTTCAGCCTGCAGGGCGGCCACTTCGTCACGCGGGTAACCCGTTACAATGCGGTCAACCAGGGTCGAGCAGAAGCAGTTGGCATCGTTCAACCATTCAGTAAAGGCCGTCGGCAGCGCCCAATCCTGCGCGTAGCGCAGCACCAGTTCCCGCAGCGCATCCCCGTTGTAGTCAATCAGTTCACACGGAATGATGACCCAGCCTTTGTCTGGCGCACCGTTAAAATGACTGAAACGCTCGAAGAGCAATCGCGTCAGTTTCGCCGGGTAGCTGACGGCAGGCGCATCTTCAAAGGTGTCGCCCGCGTGATAACCGATCCCGGCTTCCGTGGTATTCGAGAACACAAAGCGCATCTCCGGGTTATGAGCCAGCCTGAGGAACGCATCGTATTCGTTATAAACGTTGATTTCGCGGTTAACGGAACGGATAAGACGTGCATCGCTCACCGCGTCGCCCTTTTCGTTCAGGCCGCGAATGATCGTGGTATACAGTCCATCCTGCGTATTCAGCGACGGCGGAAAATCACTTTGAATGGGACGAACGACCACCACACCGGCGTTGAGATCGGTATGTTCGTTTAACAGGTCGATTTGCCAGTCGATAAACGCCCGCAGGAAATTGCCTTCACCAAACTGAATGATACGTTCCGGATAGTGTGGACCGGGAAAATCATGACGGTTAAGTGTGTTCACAATGGGTTCCTTTTATAATTAGTCATACAGCCTGATAAGATTGGTACGATAACTTATCAAAACTTTACGACCGGGAACCCTGTTTTGATCAATTCATGATGGAGTTGTGAAAAATAATTATAAGAACTTATAGAACACGGAGGTGGCGGTCATCGCGCCATCCGGCATCAATGCATAGCGCGGAATCTCCCCCACTTTTTGCCAGCCAGCACGCTGGTAGAACGTCTCGGCACCGCTGCCGGTGGACGTATCCAGTACCAGGACCGAAATGCCTCTGGCTCTGGCCTGTACTTCAAGTTCTTCCATCAGGGCCATTGCCGCCCCTTTACGGCGCGCTTTTTCATGGACCAGCAGTTTTGCCACATCCGCGCGATGCGGCTGATTCTCCGGCTGATCGGTGATCAACTGTACCGTGCCGATAACACCGTCCTGCGGATCGATACTGGCCAGCACAAGACGTTCATTGCGTCCCACGCTCTCAGCAATACCGCGCCAGAAAGCACGTGCTTTTTCCGGGCTAAAGGGCAACATAAAACTGACGGATGCGCCGCCGTTAACGCAGTTTTCGAGGATCGCGGACAACGCATCAAGGTGGGTGAGGATCTCTTCCCGGGTGAGGTTTTTGATGTGCAGTGAGGTATTCATTGTTTTTCCTTACGTTGAATACCGTCACTGTGCAATTAACATCTTATTAACGCAAACGGATCGATCATAGGCTTTTGTTATGTCATCTTTCGCGGTGGCGTTGCTGCTTCATGGCATACATCTTTTCATCGGCCTCTTTTAGCCACTGTTGCAGGTCATGGCCATTGTGGTCGAATTCACTGAGTCCCCACGAGAACAGAAGCGACCACGGATGCAGTTTGCGGGCATTATAATTTTCGACCTGCTCGGCCAGATACTGCATCGCAATCCAGGCCCCCTGCTCATCCGTATCGGCGAACAGCACGGCAAACTCATCCCCGCCAAAGCGAACCAGCAGATCCGCCTCACGGAAGGAGGAACGCATCAGTTGCGCCATCACGTTCAGCGCCTTATCCCCTTCCTCGTGACCGTAGCGATCGTTTATCTCCTTAAAACGATCCAGATCCAGCCAGCCGAGGGTTAACGGCTCTGCACGGCGTCGGGCGACGGACAGGGTAAACCGGACGAGCTGATTAAAGCCCCGACGGTTGAATAAGCCCGTCAGTTCATCGGTAGTCGCCGCACTGACGGCGGCAAATTCATCTTCTGCCAGCGCGCCCAGGTCTCCCAGTACGGCAAGATCGGCCGCCGTAAACTCGCGCGGAGAATAATCAATCAGGCAAAGCGATCCGACGCTCGCGCCGTCGCGCAGACGCAGCGGGAAACCAGCGTAGAAACGAACGCCGGGCTCACCGGCCACCAGCGGATTATCGGCAAAGCGGTCATCCTGACGCATGTCCCCCACCACCAGCGGCGCTTCGCTGAGGATCGTATGGCCACAAAATGAGATATTGCGCGGGACAGAGTCCGGTGCCTGGCCATCAGCCGACTTCACGATCAGCGAATGCTCATCGATAAGATTGACCATCGCCAGCGGCACCTGGAAAAAGCGTTTTGCCAGACGCGTCAGGCGGTCAAAGGCCGGCGAACTGTCGATTTCAAGCAGGCCTGATTCGCGCAGCGAGTTCAGACGTTCCGTTTCATTTTCAGGGGTTGCAGGTGTTTTCATAACGTCTCCTGACGCAAGCTTTACTAAAAGCGTAGCTTAAACAGAGACATTGTCAGTGTACGAATATCCTGTTCAGACGCTATTTGTTAACGTCACTGGCTCATGACGACTAATGCAGTGATGTTTCGCTGCCGGACGTTGCAGTAACCTGCTCATCCGACAGCCGGGCGCTGGTCCGATTTCGCCCCGCTTTCTTTGAACGATAGAGATGATCGTCCGCTTCAGCCATCAGCTTATTAAAGACCTCCGTCAACTGCCATGATTCAGATTTACCGCTGCCCAGGCCAATGCTGACGGTCAGATACAGCGTCTGCTGGCGCCAGGTAAACGGATGATGTGCGACGGTGGTTCGGATGCGTTCAGCCAGTTCAAAACCGTGCTGCGCATCCCCGGAGTTCACGACCACCGCGAACTCTTCTCCGCCCATTCGCGCCACCATACCGTCCTCACCGACAACCTGCTGAACCTGCCGGGCAAAGGCCGCCAGTATGCGATCACCGCACTCGTGACCGTAGTTATCATTGATGCTTTTGAAGTAATCGATATCCAGCAGCATGACGGTTAAAAAACGCGAATGCCGGTGCGCCTCTTCTTGCTTTAACGCTTCATAAAGCCCGGATCGGGAATAGACATGCGTCAGAAAATCATAATCTGCCCGCAGTGACACCTGACGAATCAGTGAATTAATGGCCGCCACGCTGACGGAGACCATCACCGGACAAATAGCCATGGTGGCAATGCCCAGCCGGGCTGAGAACATCATCGGGGTCGAAAGCGGTGTCGCGACGGCAATATTGATAATGGAGTTGGCAACCAGAATGATCTCAACGGCGCCCGTGAGAAACGTCAGTAAACAGGTGACGGGCAGCGGGTAGCGTACCGCACACCAGATAAGCGCCGGCAGCGGGAAACAGAGGCTCCCCGCGCCGCCTATCACCACCGACGCGACCACCGAGACTATCAACGCCATAACCGGGAACAGCTGCTCCAGGCGTAACTGAATATCACGTACGGGCAGGCTAATCGTCAGCATACACGGCACAATCAGCACCCCCGTTGAAAACTGCTCGCTAAACCAGTCGGCAAACAGCGGCCAGAAGGTGTGACTGTCGATACCGACCGACCCCACCGCGCCAAGCAAGGCACACAGCAGCGCAGCAATCAGGCAGTAGTTAAACAGACGCAGCGCATTAAGCGGATCGGGGGTTTTCATCAGCCGTTTATCACGCAGAACCAGTATGGCGACCACGACGATAAAAATCATATTCGACAGGTTAATCACCAGCGAGGCCATTCCCCAGCTGGTGGTGACCGCGTCGTACATCAGCATGGCAACATACGCGACCGCGTAGTTATGCAGACGATTCAGATAAGCATAACGGGCGAATACTCCCGCCATAACGCCATTCAGTGGCCAGAACAGCGACAACGCTTCAACCAGACGCAATTCAGCACCCACAAAATAGAATAAGGTGGTGAGAATAAAGATCCACGACGCATTACGCAGCGGAGTATCGGGTTGAAAAAACCTGAAGGCAGAGAGAGCAGAACGCATTAAATATCATTCCGTATAATAACTTATGGCGATTATGTCGATCGTCAGCAGGATCTGAACTAACTTAACCTGCATCTATAACACAAATACAACAGGATCATAACTCGTCAAATTTAGGCGTTCATCTGCAGCACCAGCCAGTGGTGGATCACGCTGACGATATAATGCTGTTGCTGCGCGCTGAGCTGAACACCCTGCGGAATGTTATGCCACTTTGCCAGACAGCCACGACAACAGGTGGCGGTGGCATGCTGAGCGATAAACACCGGATGACCGCGCATGGGCGTCTGTTTCCCGTCATTGGTGGGATGGGCCGGTGCAAGACGCCGGGCAATAAAATCGGCGGCGTGCTGGTCAATGGTTTCGGCACCTTTGTCCCAGCAGTACTGCCGTTCCTTCGTGCCTAAGCGAAAGCGCGAACGAAAAGGCGATCGCGCCAGGCGGGCAAAAAGCGGATCCAGGGTCGACATCAGTATACGGAACGTCCCAGACGTTGGGTCAGTTTCTCCAGAACTGCCACACCGGCAAGTGAATTTCCCGTTTCATCCAGCTCCGGGCTCCAGACGGCAATCGCCATTTCGTGAGGCACGATTGCCACCACCCCGCCGCCGACACCGGATTTGGCCGGAAGACCGACGCGCCAGGCAAACTCTCCGGCGTTCTGATACATCCCGCTGGTCGCCATCAGGGCATTCACCTGACGCGCCTGCATGGGCGAGACAACATCTTGCGCGAGATGCGGCGCATGCCCCTGATGGGCGAGGAACAAGAATGTCTGTGCCAGTTCAACACAGCTCATTTCGAGCGCGCAGTAATGAAAATAGTTTTGCAGCACGGTGGCGACATCGTTATGGAAGTTACCAAACGATTTCATGAGCCAGGCGATAGCCGCGTTACGGGCGGAGTGTTCAAACTCCGAGCGCGCCACCACCGCATTGTAGGCAATATCCGCGACGCCCGAGAGCTGGCGGACAATTTCAAGCATACGCTGGCGAGGGGCGCTAAGACGGCTTTGCAGCATATCGCAAACCACCAGCGCACCGGCATTGATAAACGGGTTACGCGGTTTACCCTGTTCAATTTCGAGCTGAAGCAGTGAGTTGAAAGGCTGCCCGGACGGATCTTTCCCCACGCGGTGCCAGATTTCGTCTTCCTCATACTGGCGCATGGCCGCAACCAGACTGAGTACTTTTGAAATGGACTGAATTGAAAAACGCTCGGTGGCGTCACCGGCCTGGTAACGCTGCCCGTCTACCGTACAAATGGCAATACCCAGCTTATTCCCGCTGACCGAGGCAAGGGCCGGAATATAGTCGGCAACCTTCCCTTTTCCAATTAACGGACGAACCTGCGACAGAATCTCGTCCAACATCTCATTATGGATGACCGCAGCCACACTTTGCTCCTTGCCCTCAGGCTAAAACGGGCTGCGAGTATAACAGAGGCTTATATGTTGCGTCAGGCGCTAAGACGAAAACGCGAAACCGCCTGCAATAAAAGATCGGATTGCTTATGCAGCCGTTCAGAGGCATCCGACGCGTCAGACACCAGCATGTCGGTCTGACGGGAAACCTGATTCAACGCCTGAAGCTGCCGCGTCATCTGATGAATGCTCTCCCCCTGGCTCAGGGTCGCGACCGAGATCTCATTCAGCAGACTGCTTAAATTAGCCACCAGCCCGATCACCTGCTGCAGATTATCTTCCAGCAGGTTAACGGCCCGGGAACCGTCTTCGATGCCCTGCAAAGAGTGATTGATCAGCGCCTGAATAGTCTGCGTCGAATGGCTGCTCTTTCTGGCCAGCAGCCCCACTTCCCGGGCGACAACGGCGAACCCGCGCCCGTGGTTCCCCGCATGGGCGGCCTCGATGGCCGCATTCAGTGCCAGAATGTTGGTCTGAAACGCCACGCTGTCGATCATCGCCACGATCCCGCGCATCTCTGACGATCGGTCAACGATCGCCTGCATGGAGGCATTGACGGTCGTCATCATCCGATCGCCACCCGCGGCTACCTGGCGCGCCTCGTTCGCCCGTGAGCTGGCGAGTTTTGCATAACCTGTATTCCCTTCCACGTGGTTTTCCAGCGCGGCAATGTGTGTCGTCACATCCTCAAGCTCTTTCGCCTGACGAGCCGACTGCAGATACAGCTTCTGGTTGCCCTGAGCCAGCGAGCCTATATTTTCAACCATTGCGTGGGTGGCATTGCTGACCTGGGTCACCAGTTCCTGCAGTCCGTGTTGCAGGGTGGAAACACTGTCGCTTAACTGTCCGATCTCCTTGTTAAAGCGCAGTACGCCCGGCGGTGTACCGGACAGGTCTCCTGCCGCCAGTTGGTTAATGTGAGCAATCAACCGTCGCAGCGGCGTAATGACCCAGCGGGACATGCCGAACCACACCAGAATGGCGATGGCAAGCAGCAGAACCGGCGCTATCAGAAAAAGCGTTTGCAGGCCAGAGAGTTGCGCCATCAGACTCTGGCGGCCCTGCATCGCCTGCTTCTCGCTGGCCTGCTGATAGCGGGCATAGTTTTCGTTGAAGTCAGTCTGAAAAGCCTGGGCAGGTACGGCAAAAAAGGCGTCGATCGTGTTGGTCTTGATGAGCCCTTCCGCCTGCTCCTTGATGGCACCGTAGAAAAGCTGGTAGCTGGTGATCAGGGCATCATCTTTTGGCGGATTGAGCGCCAGCCAGGCGTTCCAGGCCTGCTGAGAAACCGTCAGCGACGCCTGAGCTTCGTCCATCAGGCTGTGCCAGCTTCCTTCAGAGCCGGTCTCTTTATCCTGCATAAACCAGACGCCGGAGCGGTTAAGCAGATCGCTTGCTGCCAGCAGAGACACGCGGGCCAGATCCAGTTTGCTCTGTTGCTGGTACGCCAGCAGATTTTGCTGCTCGTTGCGCTGAGCGTCCTTCAGGGAAGCATTGAGCAAAAATGAAGAGGAGAGTTGCAGTGCGGAGAAAAGACCAATAATACAGAAAATACCGGTCAGCAGGCCAAACTGACGAGGGATGAGGCGCTGCGCAATACGGCGAAAAATTTGCGTTAGGTTCATAATTTTCTTCAGTAACAAGACGTTAGACGCGTGCGAGTCTACGAAACGAAAATGACAGAACCATTGCAGGAAAATGACAACGGCCTTCGTGCTGAAGGCCGTTATCGGAGAGCGAACTAGACTCTGTTCTTCCATACCGTTTGCACGTTACAGAACTCGTGCAGACCGAAGTGGGAAAGCTCACGACCAAAACCGCTCTTCTTCACGCCGCCAAAGGCCACGCGCGCATCGCTGGCGCTGAAACCATTGATGAACACCCCACCGCACTCCAGCTCACGGGAGAATTTCTCCGCCAGCGTATCGTTCGCGGTAAAGACGGTTGCGGACAGACCAAAATCGCTGTCGTTAGCCAACTGCAGGGCGTGCTCCGCGTCTTTCGCAACGCTAACCGCCGCAACCGGACCAAACAGCTCCTGACGAAATGCCGTCATGCTGGCAGTGACATTCCCCAGCACGGTCGGTGCATAGTAGTTACCTTCACCGGCAACTTTCTCCCCGCCAAGCAGCAGCGTGGCGCCTTCGGCCAGCGTGGCCTGCACCTGCTGATGCAGTTCATCACGCAGGTCAAATCGCGCCATCGGGCCAATAAAGTTTTCTTCGCTATCCGGCGCCCCCATCTTCAGGGCTGCCGTCGCCTCGACAAAACGCTGGGTGAAAGCATCAGCGATGCCCTCTTCCACAATAAAGCGCTTAGCGGCGGCGCAAACCTGTCCGGTATTCTGATAGCGTCCGGCCACGGCTGCTTTCACCGCCAGATCCAAATCAGCATCATTGAGCACAATAAACGGATCTGAACCGCCCAGCTCCAGGACGCATTTCTTGAGTGCTGCCCCCGCCTGCGCACCGATCGCCGCCCCCGCGCGCACGCTGCCGGTTACGGTTACGGCAGCAATACGACGGTCGTTGATCGCCTGGCTCGCGCCCTCATTCGTGGCATTCACCCAGCCAAAGACACCCTGCGGAAAACCGGCGTCAGCAAATACCTGCGCAATAAGGTCGGCCGAGCCGAGTACGTTTGGCGCATGCTTGAGTAGATAGCTGTTCCCGGCCAGCAGGATGGGTACCGCGCCACGCAGTACCTGCCAGAGCGGGAAGTTCCACGGCATGACGGCAAGAACAGGTCCCAGCGGCCGGTATTCAATCACCGCGTTCTGGTTTTCTACCAGGGTCGGTTCAGGCTGCAGCATTGCCGGGCCGTGTTCCGCATACCAGTCGCAGAGGCTGGCGGATTTTGCCACTTCAGCACGCGCCTGCAAAATAGGTTTGCCCATCTCACGGGAGATCATTCGGGCCATCTCGTCTGCACGGTTGCGCAGCGCGCTGGCGAGATCGCGCAGCTTTTGCGCCCGGTCTGAAACGCTTACGCGTCTCCACTGACGAAAACCGGCATCAGCCTGCGCAATTGCGCGTTCAACGTCGTCGGTGCTCGCCCACGGATACGCCGCGAGCGTCTCACCGGTGGCTGGGTTAACAGAGAGGGCATGTGTAGCAGAGGAATAAGTCATGATGGTCTCCACGTAATAACGGTTGATTCATTGTGGCGCACTCTGCTATTTCTTAAAAATGAATAATACTAACCACCTTGTTCACGAATCGAGAATGGTATGGACTTAACTCAGCTTGAAATGTTTAACGCCGTGGCGCTCACCGGCAGCATCACCCAGGCAGCGCAAAAGGTGCATCGCGTTCCGTCGAACCTGACCACCCGCATCCGCCAGCTGGAGGCCGATCTTGGCGTTGAGCTGTTTATTCGTGAGAACCAGCGTTTACGTTTATCTCCCGCCGGGCATAACTTCCTGCGCTACAGCAAGCAGATCCTGGCGCTGGTCGATGAGGCACGAATGGTCGTCGCCGGTGATGAACCACAGGGATTATTTGCGCTTGGCGCGCTGGAGAGTACCGCCGCCGTGCGTATTCCGGAAAGCCTGGCGCAGTTTAACCAGCGTTATCCACGTATCCAGTTTGCCCTCTCTACCGGGCCGTCCGGCACAATGATTGACGGCGTACTGGAGGGAACCTTAAGCGCCGCGTTTGTCGATGGCCCCCTTTCGCATCCGGAACTGGAAGGCATGCCGGTTTACCGGGAAGAGATGATGCTGGTCACGCCCGCCGGGCATGCAGAAGTGGCACGCGCCACGCAGGTAAGCGGCAGTGACGTCTACGCCTTTCGCGCAAACTGTTCGTATCGCCGACATCTGGAAAGCTGGTTTCACGCCGACAGAGCCACGCCCGGGCGTATTCATGAGATGGAGTCTTATCACGGCATGCTCGCCTGCGTCATCGCGGGCGCCGGTATCGCGCTGATGCCTCGTTCGATGCTGGAAAGTATGCCAGGCCACCATCAGGTGGAAGCCTGGCCGCTGGCAGAAAACTGGCGCTGGCTTACCACCTGGCTGGTCTGGCGCCGCGGGGCTATGACCCGCCCGCTGGAGGCTTTTATAGCGCTGCTAAACGAACGTCAACCACCAGTGCCTTCTCCATAAACAGGCTCAGCGGGTCATCAACATATGGCGGAAACGCCGGACGTTGCTCATAGCCGCACTGCTCATACAGACGGACGGCGGCATGTTGCCGGATGCCCGTTTCCAGGCGAAGCGTGTGGCAGTGACGGCTCAGGGCTTCATCTTCCAGCGCCGCCAGCAGCATCTCGCCGAGATGTTGCCCGCGATGAGCCGGATCGATATACACCCGTTTCATTTCACCGGTCCCGTCGCCGTTGAGCACCACGGCACCACACCCGACGGCATGAAGCTGCCGGTCCCGAATAATCATCAGGATCAGCGAGGCTGTCGGCAGTTCGGTCAGATCGAGCAGGTGGTTACTTTCAGCGGGATAGAGTTCGCTCTGATAGCGGTCAAGCGCGGCAATCAGATGCAAAATATCAGGGTGATGTGCAGATTCAGCGGTAATGGAATACATGGCGGGCTCCTTGTTGTTTTTATTTCAACATAGCGCAGCCCTGCACACGTGCTTCATACCGTTAACTTATATCAGCATTGCCGTTCAGGCTGACGAGGGTATTCCTTAACCAGCGGTGTCCGGCGTGGTTATGGCTGCGTTCATGCCAGATAAGACTGACGTCAAACGTCTCTTTCAGCCAGGGGAGTTCCACCACGGTGAGCGGGTTAACGGTTCCCATAATCAATCGTCGGGGCACCAGTGCTACCAGATGGCTCATCTGCACCATGCCGGGAACAAACAGAAATGATGCCGCAGACACCGCAACCTTACGTTGCAACCCTGACTCCGCCAGCATGACATCGAGCGGCGTGGTAAAACCGCCTCCCGAGGGGGACACGATAATATGCTCAAGTTTTGCGAACGCTTCCATTGTCAGTTGGTCGTTCAGTTCAGGATGCTGAGGGCGCCCGATAAGCACGTACGATTCGTCATAAAGATGTTGCGTTCTGAGCTGCGCCTGCGCAGGGTCTGGCGTAGCAATGGCAGCATCAACATCGCCTGAGCTCAGTTGATGGGCTAGCTGATGCGGATCGTAATTCCTGACAGCAATACGCACGCCGGGGGCAATCTCTTGCAGGGTCACAATCAGCGGCATAATGACCGCGGCCTGCACGTAATCAGTACAGGCCAGAGAGACCGTTAGCGAATCGTGCAGCGGATCAAAGTCCTCATGTGATTGCAGCGTATCCCGTATTTTTGCCAGCGCCCCGCCAAGCGTCGCCATCAGCTCAAGAGCTTTGGGGGTTGGCGTCATCCCCCTGCGCCCCGGGATCAATAACGGATCGTTAAACATCCCCCTCAACCGGTTAAGCTGCGCGCTGACGGCAGGCTGGCTAAGACAAAGCCGGCTGGCGGCCCTGGTGACATTTTGCTCCGCGACCAGCGCTTCCAGAGTCAGCAGCAGGTTTACGTCAGGCTTTTTGGTATTCATAGGATGGATATCATGTAAGAAATAAATCGATTTCACGCTCGCCGCCCGCATTCCGATAATGCACTACCGCAACAACACAGAGCGAGAATGAAATGTCGTATGATAAAAAACCACTCATAACAGTTTTTGGTGCCACCAGTAAACAAGGACGTAGCGTAACCAGAACCCTGCTGCAAAGTGGGCGCTATCGGGTGCGCGCCTTAACGCAAAACACGGACTCTCCTGCGGCGAAACAGCTGGCGGAACGGGGTGCTGAACTGAGACAAATCACCCTTCAGACGGGCAATGATGCGCATCTGATCGGGGCGTTTGCCGAGTCAGACGGGGCGTTTCTGATGACACCAGGTTTCATCCCCGTATCGACGCAGATGCCAACGGGTGAAACGGCGCTGGGTTACAGGCTTGCAGATGCCGCCGTCAACGCCGGGGTAAAACACCTTGTCTTCAGCAGTCTGGAAAACGTCGAGAGAATAACGGCCGGAACTCTATGGGCTCCTCATTTCAGCGATAAGGGCCGAATTGAGGAGTACATCCGCACACTCCCCGTCAGCGCGTCGTTTATTCAACTGGCGTTCTTTTACACCAATCTGGCCGAATATTATCCGCCGCGTAAAGAAGGTGACGAGCTGATCTTTCCCCTCTATCTCCCGGAAGACGTTCGGGCGCCCTTTGTCGACCCGCTCACGGCAACCGGCCCTGCGGTGCTTGAGATGTTCGATAACCCCGAACACTACAACGGCATGACGTTACCCGTTGTCGGTGAGTGTCTTTCGCCGCGTGAGATGGTGGAAACCTTCACGGAGGTCACCGGCATAAAAGCCCGGTATCGCTCAGCCTACACGCGAGAAGAACTCCTTCACCACTTCCCCGATTTCGCAGACAACGCGGCACTGGTCAGTGAAATTACCGGCATGACGGAATATGCCGTGAACTACGGCTATTACGGAAAAGACCGGGATCTTACCTGGAGCAGAACCATAAACCCTGCCACCTTAACGTGGCGTGAATTTCTGATTGCGTCTGGCTGGCAGGGGGAAAAACGAACGTTTGATTAACGCAAGCCACCGTCATTCCCGATGATGAAATGACGGTGGCCCATTCCTGGCTTACATCGCCTGGCGTAAATAGATATGCCCTTTCAGATACAGGGTGGCCTGACCGCCGATTAACACCCGGTCCCCCGCCAGCTCACAGCGTAAATCCCCGCCCCGTCGCGAGACCTGGCGCGCGTTCAGCACGGTTTTGCCCAGCTTTTCGCTCCAGTAGGGAATCAACATGCTGTGAGTGGACCCCGTGACCGGATCTTCCGGCACCCCTTCTCCCGGACAGAAGAAGCGGCTGACGAAGTCATATTCATCGCCCGGTGCCGTGACGCAGACCATCTTATCCAGCGGAATCATTGCTGAGATATCCGGCGTAAGGGCCTCTACCTGCTGCTGGTTCTCCAGCACCACCATGTAATCGCGCCCGACACGCACCTCTTTTGCCCGCTCAATGCCCAGCGCGCTCAACAGCAGCGCTGGCGGATTGTCGACGACCGCCGTCGGCCAGGCCGGGAAGTTGAGCGTCAGCCAGTCACCGCTGCGTTTTACCGTCAGCTCGCCGACGAAACGGGTGGTGAAGGTGATTTCCGTGTGTGGATAATCAAGGTATTCGAAAATGACATGCGATGCCGCCAGTGTGGCATGTCCACACAGGTTAATTTCGTCAAGGGTAGTGAACCAGCGCAGCTCGAATCCGCCGTCAGTGCGTACGAAAAAGGCCGTCTCAGACTGATTGTGCTGTTGCGCCATGTTGAGCAGCGTCTCGTCCGGCAGCCACTCTTCCAGGGGGCAAACCGCCGCTGCGTTGCCGCCAAACGCCCTGTCGCTGAAGGCATCGACCAAATAGAAATCAATTTCCTGCATTGTCTTTTCCTCTTTTGTTATGGTTATTTAGCGCAGAAAGACGGTGCCTTTCAGATAAAGCGAGGCCTGCCCGCTCATCAGCACGCGTGAACCTTTCAGTTCGCAGCGCAGATCACCGCCACGAGCCGACACCTGGCGGGCAAACATCGCTGTTTTACCCAGTTTTTCACTCCAGTAGGGAATAAGCATTGTATGCGCGGATCCGGTGACCGGATCTTCCCAGACGGCAACTCCCGGTGAGAAAAAGCGGCTCACAAAATCATAATCCCCCTCTCCCCGCGCCGTCACGCTGACCTTATGTTCGCCAGGCGTCATTGCCGAGATATTCGGCGCAAGCGCCTCAACCTGCTGGCGGTTTTCCAGAACCACCATCCAGGCTCGCCCCTTACGGGCCTCAACGTAATGGCCGATCCCCAGCGCCGCAAGCATCGCCGGCGGGGGCGTCTCTTCCTGCGTCGGGCATGCCGGGAAGTCCAGCGTCATCCAGTCCCCTTCCCGGCTAACCGTCAGCTGGCCAGAGGCGGTATCAAAGTGGATACGCGGGTCAGGATAGTTGAGTTCATTAAACAGGACGTACGCGGCTGCCAGTGTGGCATGTCCGCAAAGGTTGACTTCGGTAAGGGTGGTAAACCAGCGTAACTCAATTCCCGCTTTACTGCAGACGAAAAACGCGGTTTCCGACTGATTATGCTGCTGTGCCATTCTGAGCAGTGTCTCATCAGGCAACCATGCGTCTAACGGGCACACGGCCGCCGGGTTTCCACCAAAAGAGGCATTGCTGAACGCATCTACCAGATAAAAATCAATCTCCTGCATTGTCTTACCGCCTGTTTTTGTTGTGATGTTCTTTTATATTCAATGAAAACCATGCCCCCGGCTACCGCTTTTACCAGGTGAATTTTGAGATCTGCATCACATAATGGTTGAGTTTTCGCCGGTTGACGTTTTAAGATCGTCCCCTCTTCTTTTCAGCAACGAATCTCCGACATCGCTATGACAACGAACACAGTTACCCGCAGAGTCGCGTGGCTACGCGTGGTCACGCTGGCAATTGCCGCGTTTATTTTTAATACCACAGAATTTGTTCCGGTTGGGCTGTTGTCTGACATCGCTGAAAGTTTCCACATGGAAACCGCGCAGGTGGGCATTATGTTGACCATCTATGCCTGGGTGGTGGCACTGATGTCACTGCCGTTTATGCTGCTGACCAGCCAGATGGAACGGCGAAAGTTGCTGATCGGGCTGTTTGCCCTGTTTATCGTCAGCCACGTCCTGTCGTTTCTGGCGTGGAACTTTACGGTGCTGGTCATCAGCCGCGTCGGTATCGCCTTTGCCCATGCCGTATTCTGGTCGATCACCGCGTCACTGGCCATCCGCCTGGCACCTGCGGGTAAACGCGCGCAGGCGTTGAGCCTGATAGCCACCGGCACGGCACTGGCTATGGTCCTGGGCCTGCCGATTGGCCGTATCGTTGGGCAATACTTTGGCTGGCGAACCACGTTCTTCGCTATCGGCATGGGGGCAATGATCACACTGGTCTGCCTGATTAAACTGCTGCCGAAGCTGCCAAGCGAACACTCCGGCTCGCTGAAAAGCCTGCCGCTGTTAATGCGTCGTCCGGCATTGCTGAGTATCTATCTGCTGACGGTCATTGTGGTCACGGCGCATTACACCGCCTACAGCTATATTGAGCCGTTCGTTCAGGTCGTGGCCGGCTTTAGCGCCAACTTTGCCACCGTTCTGCTGTTGATCCTGGGGGGCGCGGGCATTATTGGCAGTATTCTGTTTGGTAAGCTCGGCAATCAGCACGCGTCGGCGCTGGTCAGCAGCGCCATTGGTTTACTGCTGGCGTGCCTGGTGTTACTCATGCCAGCGGCGGGCAGCGAGGGTCATCTGGCCGTCCTGAGCCTGTTCTGGGGAGTGGCGATCATGATTATCGGTCTGGGTATGCAGGTGAAGGTACTGGCCCTCGCCCCGGACGCAACGGATGTGGCGATGTCACTGTTCTCGGGGATTTTCAATCTCGGTATTGGCGCGGGCGCGCTGCTGGGAAATCAGATTAGCCTTCACGTGTCGATGTCGGCGATTGGCTATCTGGGTGCCATTCCGGCACTGGTGGCGCTCATCTGGTCCCTGCTCATCTTCCGTAAATGGCCGGTCGCACTGGAAGAACAGGCCCATCACGGGTAGACCGCAGTCAACGTAAAACGGCAACCTTGGTTGCCGTTTTACGTTACCGGGCGGGTGATTAATGGTACGTCTTAATAATCTCCAGCACGCCGTTGATAATAAACTGCACGCCCATACACACCAGTAAGAAGCCCATCAGGCGGGAAATCGCCTCAATACCGCCCTTGCCGACCCAGCGCATGATCGCGCCTGAACTGCGCAAGGATGCCCATACGATGATACCAATCAGTGCAAAAATCAGCGGGGGCGCAACCGTGATGACCCAGTCGGGAAAGGTCGAGCCATCCCGCACCGTTGACGCGGAGCTGATGATCATCGCAATCGTTCCTGGCCCCGCCGTACTGGGCATCGCCAGTGGGACAAAAGCAATATTCGCGCTGGGCTCGGTTTCCAGCTCTTCGGATTTGCTTTTGGCCTCAGGTGACTCATGCGCTTTCTGCGCAGGGAACAGCATACGGAACCCGATGAAGGCAACAATCAGTCCGCCAGCAATACGCAGACCCGGGATGGAGATTCCGAAGGTGTTCATCACCAGCTGTCCGGCGTAGTAAGCCACCATCATGATGGCAAACACATAGACTGAAGCCATCATCGACTGATGGTTACGCTCGGCGCTGTTCATGTTCCCTGCCAGCCCCAGAAAGAGCGCAACCGTCGTTAGCGGGTTAGCCAACGGCAGCAATACCACCAGCCCCAGACTAATTGCTTTAATCAAATCCAACATAGTGCGTCGTTGTCCTTATCCATGTTTATCACCGCAATTATAGGGTGAAAGTGTGACGTTCAGCCATTCGCTCAACGTAACGATTATTTACGGTCATTAACGATAACCCTTCGTTATCTATTTGAATTGAAAGCATGCAAAAAAAGTTCATGAAACGTTTTAGCAATTCGTGGCATCCGCTGATCCATTCAGTTGACTTATACTTGCCTGAGCAATAATATCTGCCGTGACTAAACTACTTGCCAGGGCAACCATTGTGAAAAGCACCAGTGATCTCTTTAACGACATTATTCCGCTGGGTCGTCTTATTCATATGGTTAACCAGAAAAAAGATCGCCTGCTCAATGACTATCTGTCACCGCTGGATATCACCGCCACGCAGTTCAAAGTGCTGTGCTCCATTCGCTGCGAAGTGTGTATCACGCCGGTTGAGCTGAAAAAGGTGCTCTCTGTCGATCTGGGTGCGCTAACCCGCATGCTCGATCGTCTCGTTTGCAAAGGATGGATAGAACGAAGCCCTAACCCGAATGACAAACGCGGCGTCCTGGTGAAACTCACCAGCGATGGCGCGGCTATGTGCGAGCAATGTCATCAACTAGTAGGACAAACACTGCATCAGGAACTAACAAAAAACTTAACGGCAGATGAAGTGGCAACGCTTGAGCTTTTGCTTAAGAAAATACTGCCGTAAACAGAAAAAGAGGTATGACGATGTCCAGACGCAATACTGACGCTATTACTATTCATAGCATTTTGGACTGGATCGAAGATAACCTGGAATCGCCGCTCTCCCTTGAAAAAGTGTCAGAGCGTTCAGGTTACTCCAAATGGCACCTGCAACGGATGTTCAAAAAAGAGACCGGCCATTCATTAGGTCAATATATTCGCAGCCGCAAGCTGACGGAAATTGCCCAGAAGCTGAAAGAAAGCAATGAGCCGATCCTTTATCTGGCGGAACGTTACGGTTTTGAATCACAGCAAACCCTGACGCGTACGTTTAAGAACTACTTCGACGTGCCGCCTCACAAATACCGTATTACCAGCGTGCCGGGTGAATCCCGATACCTGTATCCACTAAAACATTGTAGTTAATCATCGCCTGTAAAGACGTAACCGAGGAAATCATGAAAGTTACAGCCTCCGCCGCCCTCGCCTTGCTGGTGCTGTTTTCCAGCCAGACCTTCGCGGAGCAAACCCCTCGTGCAACGCAGCAAAATAATCGTGACACGATGATTTTGCCGTCAGCACATGACCAGTCACCTTATGACTTCAACCACATGGGTGCTGGTAGTGACAAATCCGACGAGTTAGGCGTGCCTTATTATAATCAGCACAGCTTCTGATTCGTTTTTGCCCCGCGGATGCGGGGCTTTTTTTATGCCTATCCTCTTGCCCGCGTTACCCGACGCACGCGCAAACCAAACACGTTGATGTACAGCCCGGCCATGATCAGCACGGCCCCCAGCAGCTGCAGCGCACTCAGCTTTTCATCGAGCAACAGCGCGGCGCTGGCCAACCCTACCACCGGAACCAGCAGGGATAACGGCGCCACGCGCCAGGTTTCGTAGCGACCCAGCAGCGATCCCCAGATCCCGTAACCAATAATGGTGGCCACAAACGCCAGGTAGATCAGCGATAAAATGGTGGTGAGATCGATTTCCACCAGGCTTTTCAGCATCACGTCCGGCCCATCAAAAATGAGCGCCGCAACCATAAACGGAACAATGGGGATCAAGGCGCTCCAGACCACCAGCGACATCACCTTCGGGCGCGCCTCATGCTGCATAATCAGCTTGTTGAAGATATTCCCGCAGGCCCAGCTCAGTCCTGCCGCCAGCGTTAACATAAAGCCCAGTAACGCCACGTGCTGCCCGTTCAGGCTGGCTTCTATCAGCACCAGCACGCCGAACACCGCAAGGGTGATCCCCGCCAGCTGTTTACCCTGCAGACGCTCGCCAAAGACAAACGCCCCGAGAATGATGGTAAAGAACGCCTGAGCCTGTAACACCAGAGAAGCCAGACCGGCGGGCATCCCGAACTTAATGGCGCAGAACAGAAACGCGAACTGGCCAAAGCTGATGGTCAGGCCGTATCCCAGTAAGAGTCTGAACGGAATTTTCGGGCGCGCGACAAAGAAGAGCGCCGGGAAAGCCACCAGCAGAAAACGCAAACCGGCCAGCATGAGTGGGGGCATGTTATGCAACCCAAGCTTGATGACCACAAAATTCAGACCCCATACGATGACCACCAGCAACGCCAGCAGCCCGTCTTTTCGCGTCATACTCTGCCCCTGAATGATTAAATTTTTGTAAACACTTCAAGGTAACGAAAAAAACATGCCACGAGAAGATCATTATTTCTGGCAGTCAACTGAAGCACTTACGGATAAATTAGGTGCTATACAAGCCCCTTATGTCGTGATACTCCTGATATATACCTAAAATAATACACGTTGCAGGATGGCGGCGAGCAAGCGCGGCCAGAATCTCTGCGGCTCAAAAAAAACAAACGCAATTGTCAGGCAGGAATATGAAACCATCACTCAGGCGCTCAACCGCAGCGCTGCTGGCGTCGTCGTTATTATTAACCATTGGTCGTGGGGCAACGCTGCCGTTTATGACCATCTATCTCACGCGCGTATTTAATATGAGCGTTGAGAATATTGGTTATGCCCTGACCATTGCGCTTACCGTCGGTGTGGTATTCAGTATGGGGTTTGGCATCCTCGCCGATAAGTTTGATAAAAAGCGCTACATGCTGATTTCTATCGTCGCCTTTATTGCCGGGTTTGTTGCCATCCCGCTGGTGGATAACGTCACGCTGGTGGTGCTCTTCTTTTCCCTGATTAACTGCGCCTATTCGGTATTTTCAACGGTGCTGAAGGCCTGGTTTGCCGATGTGCTGACCTCGAGCCAAAAAGCGCGCGTTTTCTCACTAAATTATAGCTTCCTGAACATTGGCTGGACGATCGGGCCGCCGGTGGGCACCTTACTGGTGATGTACAGCCTGCAGCTGCCGTTCTGGCTGGCCGCTTTTTGTGCCGCACTGCCGCTCGGTTTTATCCATTTCTTCGTGCAAAAAAGCGTTGCGCTCGATGCCACCGAAGAGAAAATGCCGTGGCAACCGTCAGTACTGCTTAAAGACCGCGCGCTCTTCTGGTACACCCTTTCCGGCCTGCTGGCGTCGTATGTGGGCGGGTCATTCGCCAGCTGTATTTCGCAGTACGTGTTGGCTGCGAATGCCGACAGCAACTTTGCGCAAAACGTGGTCGCCGTGGTGCTGCCGGTGAATGCTGCGGTGGTCGTCACCCTGCAATACGTTATCGGTCGCAAGATCTCCGCCAGCAATATACGTCCGCTGATGACGGCGGGAACACTCTTCTTCGTCCTGGGTCTGGGCGGTTTTATGCTCTCCGGGGAAAACCTGGTCTACTGGGGCATTGCGGCAGCGGTGTTTACGCTGGGTGAGATTATCTATGCACCTGGCGAATATATGCTGATCGACAATATTGCCCCGCCGGGTATGAAAGCGAGTTACTTCTCTGCCCAGGCGCTGGGCTGGCTTGGGGCGGCGGCAAACCCGATGATCACCGGTATTATCCTTACCAACCTGCCGCACTGGTCACTGTTTGCGATCATGATGGTTGCCATCGTGATTGCCTGGCTGATGATTTTGCGTGGGATGAGCGTGAAGGCGTGGTGCGAAATGCCGAAAGTGGCTTAAGTCCTCAACGCCGGGCGGCATGACGCCCACCCGGCATCGGGCAGGCCATTAATGGTGCAGCATCTCGTCTACCACCTGCTGTTTGTACATTTCGTTCGGGTAGTACGTCGGCCAGTTATCCATCTCTTTTAGCAGCGCCTCGTGGGAGGTGTTGCCCATAAAAATATGGAAATGGGAAGAGGCTTTTGGGGCGATGGTATGGTCGCTGAACTGGACAAACTTCGGCGCCTTGCTGTCCGGATCTTTACACTCGAACAGATAGCGAACCCCTTTCTTACCTGATGCATAAGTCAGGATCTTATAGCCGCTGTAATCATACTGGCAGCGACCGATCGCCTTACCTTTGTGGAATTCCATCACGTTGTTTTCGATGCCGATAGCCTCAACGTCCGTCGCATACCCTGTGCGGTAGTAAGCTTTCACCTCGTCGAAGGATTTTTTATCCTTCTGCGCTTTCTGTTTAAAAACCGGATCCAGCGCGCCATCGAGCAAAAACGGATAGACGGATTGCCATGTCCCATCCCAGTCAGACAGCTTTCTGTCTTTGACGTCTTTATCCTCAAAGACGCCGTTCGCCGCCTTCTGTTCCGCTTCCGTCATCTGATGTCCATGCGAATGGGCAAACAGCTGACCGCTTACCAGCAGCGCCCCCAGAGTCATTGCAAATTTGCCAATATGTGCAGCCAAAACAAACTCCTCACTCCGTTTTATAAGAATGAGGATGTTATAATATAACATTTCAAATCGCAACCAGTCCGCGAACGCCCTCTTGTTCCATTGTATCGCCCCGTCCACGCTGAATGATGGTCCCGCGCGACATCAGCAGATAGCTGTCGGCAAGTTCAGCGGCGAAATCGTAAAACTGCTCTACGAGCAGGATTGCCATATCCCCTCTGTCCGCCAGCTTGCGGATAACCAGGCCTATTTCTTTGATTACCGACGGCTGAATACCTTCCGTGGGTTCATCGAGGATTAACAGCTGCGGCCGGCTCGCCAGGGCGCGACCAATCGCCAGCTGTTGCTGCTGACCGCCGGAGAGATCGCCTCCACGACGATGTTTCATCTCTTTAAGCACCGGGAACAACTGCCAGATATCCTCCGGGACGCGCTTTGCGTCGCGGGCGGGGAAGCGTGACAGCCCGAGCAACAGATTCTCCTCGACCGTTAAGCGTGGAAAAATCTCACGCCCCTGCGGAACATAGGCCACACCGGACTGCACGCGCTGGTGCGGTTTGCTGTGGGTGATTTTTTTTCCCTGCCAGATAATGTCGCCTGTTTTTACCGGGATCAGGCCCATCAGACACTTCAGCAGCGTGGTTTTCCCCACCCCGTTGCGCCCCAGCAGACAGGTCACTTCACCGGTCGCCGCTTCAAAACTGACCCCGCGCAGAATATGACTGCCGCCGTAATACTGATTCAGTTCGTTCACCTGTAACATGACGGCTCCTTAGCGTCCCAGATAGACTTCTATGACCTGCTCATTCGCCTGTACCTGGCGAAGTGACCCCTCCGCCAGCACGCGTCCCTGGTGCAGCACCGTCACGTGGTCGGCAATGGTTTCGACAAAGCCCATATCGTGCTCGACCACCATCAGAGAGTGTTTGCCCGCAAGGGTTCTGAACAGCTCAGCCGTATAGTCGGTCTCAGCGTCGGTCATTCCGGCCGCCGGTTCATCCAGCAACAGCAGATGCGGGTCCTGCACCAGCAGCATGCCAATCTCCAGAAACTGCTTTTGCCCGTGCGAAAGCAGCCCGGCGCGGCGATCGCGCTCGCCGCCAAGCCGCAGCAAGAGCAGCATCTCGTCAATACGGTCCCGCTGCTCGCCGTTGAGTCTGGCCCGCAGGCTCGCCCAGACGGATTTATCGGTTTTCATCGCAATCTCAAGGTTTTCCCACACCGTGAGCGCTTCAAAGACCGTGGGCTTCTGGAACTTACGTCCGATGCCCTGGCGGGCGATCTCGGCGGGTTCAAGCGCCGTCAGGTCGATGGACTGATCGTACAGCGCTCTGCCGCTTTTAGGCCGCGTTTTGCCGGTAATCACGTCCATTAATGTCGTTTTACCCGCACCGTTTGGGCCAATCACGCAGCGCAATTCACCCACGCCAATATTCAGTGAGAGGTCCGTCAGCGCCTGAAAACCATCAAAATTCACGTTGATGGCTTCAAGCTGCAGTACCGGATCGGTCTGGTCGCGATAGCGATCCCCGGGTAACTGGCGGGTAAATAATCCTTCGGCTGGCTGCATTAGTGTTCTCCCTTACGAAACAGACCGTAGACACCGCGCGGTAAAAACAGCGTCACGGCGATGAAAATCAGCCCCAGAAACAGCTGCCAGTATTCCGGCAGGGCGACGGTAAAGACGCTCTTCGCACCGTTCACCAGCGCCGCGCCTATCACCGGGCCGACCAGCGTGCCGCGCCCCCCCAGCGCAACCCAGATGGCCGCTTCAATCGAGTTGGTTGGTGACATTTCACCCGGGTTGATAATGCCCACCTGCGGCACATACAGTGCGCCAGCCAGACCGCATAGTACGGCTGAAAGTGTCCACACCAGCAGCTTGAAACCGCGGGGATCGTACCCGCAAAACGTCAGGCGGTTTTCGGCGTCACGCACCGCGGTCAGAATGCGACCGAACTTACTTTTCGCCAGCGCGAAGCCTGTGCCCAGCGCTATCAGCAACAGCATCACGGTAGCCAGAAACAGCGCAATACGGGTGGTGGTCGCGGTAACGGAAAACCCAAGCAGCGTGGTAAAACCGGTAAAGCCGTTATTCCCGCCAAAGCCGGTTTCATTGCGAAAGAACAGCAACATCCCCGCGTACGTCAGCGCCTGGGTCATGATCGAAAAATAGACCCCTTTGATTTTTGAGCGAAAGGCAAACCAGCCAAACACCAGCGCCAGCAGCCCCGGTACCATCACAATTAATACCAGTGCCCAGACAAAGTGTTGCGTCCCCCACCAGAACCATGGCAGTTCGCTCCAGGAGAGAAACGACATAAACGCGGGCAGCCCGTCACCCGCCGCCTGGCGCATCAGGTACATGCCCATCGCATAGCCGCCCAGCGCGAAGAAGATACCGTGGCCCAGGGAGAGCATTCCGGCATAGCCCCACACCAGATCGAGCGCCACGGCGACAATGGCATAGCAGAGGATCTTACCCGTGAGCGTGAGCATCCAGGTCGAAATCGCCAGCGGATGCGTCGCGGGCAGTAAGGCGAAAAACGGTAAAATCAGCAGGCAGGCCACGATCAGGCTACCGGCTATCTGCGTCGTGCGTGGCGCTTTGCGCGCCAGCGTTAAGGTAAGCGGCTGGCTCATCAGTCAGTAACCCTCCCTTTCAGTGCGAATAACCCCTGCGGACGTTTCTGAATAAACAGAATAATCGCCACCAGGATCAGGATTTTGCCCAATACTGCCCCCATTTGCGGTTCGAGAATTTTATTAAAGATCCCCAGCCCAAACGCCGCGGCCACGCTACCTGCCAGTTGACCCACCCCGCCAAGCACCACCACGAGGAACGAGTCGATGATGTAACCCTGGCCCAGTTCTGGCCCAACGTTGCCTAACTGCGATAACGCCACGCCCCCCAGACCCGCAATCCCCGAGCCAAGCCCAAAGGCCAGCATATCGACGCGACCTGTCGGTACCCCGCAGCAGGCCGCCATGCTGCGATTTTGCGTCACTGCGCGCACGTTCAGTCCAAGACGGGTTTTGTTCAGAATGAGCCACGTGAAGAACAGCACCAGCAGCACAAAACCCAGTACCACAATGCGGTTCCACGGCAGCGTCAGATTGGCAAACACCTGCACGCCACCGGACAGCCATGCCGGGTTTGCCACCTCCAGGTTCTGGGCGCCAAACGTCATGCGTACCAGCTGAATAATCATCAGGCTGATACCCCATGTCGCCAGCAGCGTTTCCAGCGGTCGGCCATACAAATGACGAATAACGGTACGCTCAAGCACCATCCCGATGCTGGCGGTCACAATAAACGCCACCGGCAGCGCAACGATCGGGTAGAGCGCCAGCCACTGTGGGGCGAAGCCGGCCATCACCTGCTGAACCATCCAGGTGGCGTACGCGCCCAGCATCAGCATCTCCCCGTGGGCCATGTTAATCACCCCCAGCAGGCCGTAGGTAATTGCCAGCCCCAGCGCGGCGAGCAACAGTACCGACCCCAGCGAGAGCCCCATAAACGCCTGACCAAGCAGATCGCCCCACATCAGGCGATGCTCAATCAGTTTCAGACTTTCGGCAGCGGCGGCACGCACGCCGGCATCCGGCTCCGTTGCTGCCTGCGTATACGGCGTCAGCCGGGACTGAACGTCCGGATCGTCTGATTGCCCTAACAGCGCCACAGCGTTCAGGCGCACCGCAGCCTGCGGACTTGCCAGCTGGAGGTTCGCCAGCGCCAGCATCAGCGACTGACGGGCCACATCATCCGTTTCGCTGCTCACCCGTTTTTGCAGGAAATCGAGCATTTCAGGCTGTGCATCCCGCTGGAGTTGACGGGCTGCCGTACGCCTTTCCGTGACACTGTCACTCACGAGTTGATGGGTTGCCATTGCCGTCGCCACCAGATTGCGCAGCCGGTTGGTCAGACGCACGGCTTTGGTTTGGCCTGCTGCGGCTTTTGTTTCACCCAGGGGAACCATTGCCCCCTGGCGTTGTGCAAACGCATGTTTCTGGCTGTCGGTGTAGAGACTTTCACTCTGCAGCGCCTGGAGCAGCGGCAACCGTGCCGCCTCCGGCGCGGTTGCCCACTGCGTCAACAATTCTGCCTGCTGGCTGCGACTGGCGGCCACGAATTGGTCGGCATCCGATGCCTGCACCATCCCTGGCAGCAGTCCGGTAAGCCACACAATAGCGATGATCGTGCGTATGGCGTTCATGACTTTTCTCCCTGCGGTGATAACTTAGTTGCTGGCGGTTTTCATCGGCTGATCGGGCTTTTTGTCATTACCGGCAATGAAGGGACTCCACGGCTGGGCGCGCACCGGCTGTTCCGTCTGCCAGACCACATTAAACTGGCCGTTACCTTCAATTTCGCCAATCATGACCGGCTTATGCAGATGGTGGTTGGTGGCATCCATGGTGAGCGTAAAGCCTGAAGGTGCCTTGAAGGACTGACCGGCCATTGCCGCCCGAACTTTATCGACGTCGGTGGTACCTGCTTTTTCAACCGCCTGCGCCCACATGTGGATCCCGACGTAGGTGGCTTCCATCGGGTCGTTGGTGACCACGGTGTCGGCGTTCGGCAATTTGTGTGCCCTGGCATACGCTTTGTAATCCGCCACAAACGCCTGGTTGGTCGGGTTATCAACGGACTCAAAGTAGTTCCACGCCGCCAGGTTGCCCACCAGCGGTTTGGTGTCGATCCCGCGCAGCTCCTCTTCTCCCACGGAGAAGGCCACAACCGGAACATCGGTAGCTTTCAGGCCCTGGTTAGCCAGCTCTTTATAGAACGGAACGTTGGAGTCGCCGTTGATGGTGGAAACCACCGCGGTTTTCCCTCCGGCAGAGAATTTTTTGATACTGGAAACGATTGTCTGGTAATCGCTGTGACCAAACGGGGTGTATACCTCTTCAATGTCTTTGTCTTCCACCCCTTTCGAATGCAGGAAAGCACGCAAGATTTTGTTCGTGGTGCGGGGGTAAACGTAGTCGGTGCCTAACAGGAAGAAGCGTTTCGCGCTGCCTCCGTCTTCACTCATCAGGTACTCCACCGCCGGGATTGCCTGCTGGTTTGGCGCGGCACCGGTATAGAAGACGTTAGGTGACATCTCTTCACCCTCATACTGCACCGGGTAGAACAGCAGTCCGTTCAGCTCCTCAAACACCGGCAGCACCGATTTACGCGACACCGACGTCCAGCAACCAAATACCACCGCCACTTTGTCCTGGCTCAGCAACTGGCGCGCTTTTTCGGCAAACAGCGGCCAGTTCGAGGCCGGGTCAACCACTACCGGTTCCAGCTTCTTACCCAGCACGCCCCCTTTGGCGTTGATCTCATCGATGGTCATCAGCGCAACATCTTTAAGCGGCGTTTCAGAAATCGCCATCGTGCCGGAAAGGGAATGCATGATCCCCACCTTGATGGTATCGGCCGCCTGAGCGCCAAAACTCATCCCCATAGCTACGACAGACGCGGACAATGCGAAGGCTTTTAATAAGGTACGACGGTGCATATTTTCACTCCTGAAAAAGAAAGCTGTGCAAAGGCGTCCGTTACGGCGGGGACGCAGAAAATAAAAACGTCAGCTTAGAGAGAGCAAAAAGGATGCCAGGATGGATAAAGCGCTATGACAGGAGAAGTAACGAAGGATGTAAAAAGAACGACTCAGAATGGTACAGCGCTGCACTTTTATAATGCAGCGCTGTGGCGGAGGGTTTACCAGACTTCGCTGGCGATCTGCGTCACCAGGCGGACTTTGTCCCACTGCTGGGTTTCACTCAGGCTGTTGCCCTCTTCGGTAGAGGCAAATCCGCACTGCGGGCTCAGGCAAATCTGCTCTTTAGCCACGTATTTCGCCGCCTCTTCCAGACGCGCCTTCACCCCTTCCGGGTTCTCCAGCTCGCCATTTTTGGTGGTGATAAGGCCGAGCACCACCTGCTGCTTGCCCGGGCGAACAAAACGCAGTGGCGCAAAATCACCGCTCCGGTCATTGTCGTACTCAAGGAAAAAGGCATCCACGTTGACCGTCCCGAACAGCACTTCAGCCACCGGCTCATAGCCCCCTTCGGAAATCCAGGTTGAACGGAAGTTTCCGCGACAGACATGCAGCCCGATGGTGAGATCGTCCGGCTTGCCCTCCAGTGCCTTATTCAGAACGCGGGCATATATACGCGCCAGCTCGTCGGCATCGTCACCACGCTCGCGGATCTGACGACGTTGATCGTCCGAACAGAGATAGGCCCAGACGGTGTCATCCAGCTGCAGATAACGGCAGCCCGCGTCGTAAAACGCCCGGATCGCGTCCCGCCAGGTGGTCGCCAGATCGTCAAAATAGTCCTTCAAATCCGGGTAGACCGTTGCATCAATGTCTTTGCGCCCACCGCGGAAATGCAGCACGCTCGGGCTGGGAATGGTCATCTTCGGCTGAGCATTGCCGCTAATGCTTTTCAGGTAGCGGAAATCCGCCAGCATCGGGTGATCGCCAAAGCCCAGTTTGCCAGTCACGCGCACGCCGTGGGCTTTGGTCTGTACACCGTTGAATTGAATTCCCTGCTGAGAATCGTAACGCTCAACACCCTGCAGACCGTCGAAGAAATCAAAGTGCCACCAGGCACGACGAAATTCACCGTCGGTCACCACATGCAAGCCACAGGCGCACTGCTGCTCGACAACATGGCGGATCGCCTCATCCTCAACCGCACGAAGCTGCCCGGCATCAATTTCGCCGCTGGCGAATTTCAGGCGAGCCTGTTTGATGGCATCCGGACGTAAAAAGCTGCCAACTACATCGGCGCGGTATGGGGCATGGTGTCGTTGCATGGAAATCTCCTTTATCTGCCGACAATAATTGCCTGCAGTGATAATTCATTATTTGAATCTTTAGACTTCTGGATGTCTAAATGTCCAAAAAAGATGTCATACCTGCCGCCAGCCGGCAAACGAGAAAATTTCACGGGTGTTGAAAAAAATTCATCTTCACAGTGCGGAGAGCGATTCCTGGCTCGCAAACTCAAACTTTTCATCTTCCCAGCCGGTGATCCCACCGAGCATAATTTTCACCGGCAGCCCCAGACGCGCCAGCTTCAGCGCGGCTCTGTCCGCACCGTTGCAGTGAGGCCCGGCGCAATAGACCACAAACAGCGTGCCGTCAGGCCACTGGGCCATGCGTTCGGCGGTGATCTGACTCCACGGCATATGTAGCGCACCGGGAACGTGACGGCGGGCGAACTGCTGCGGGCTCCCGACGACGTGCAGCAGGACGAAATCCTGCTCGTGATTCGTGATGGCATGATGCACATCGGCGCAATCGGTCTCGACGCTCAGGCGTCGCAGAAAATGGGTAACGGCTTCCTGGGGTTCAGCAGCCGGAAATTCAGTAACATAACTCATGATCCTTCCTCATCTTTGGCGTTTGTGTTAACACTACTCTATCCACAAATTCAGCCCGTGAATGCGCTCGCTTATGCCAGAAAACAGCAAAAAGATGACAAACTTAAGACAGATTTCCCGCCCTCAGGTCATTGTGCTGGCGTATGACGGTTTGTGTACCTTTGAGTTTGGCGTGGCAGTGGAAATCTTTGGTCTGCCGCGTCCGGAGCTGGGAGACGAATGGTATCGTTTTGCCGTGGCGGGCGTAGACAGCGGTGAACTTCGGGCGACCGGGGGGATTCGCCTCATCACCGACGGCGATTTAACCCTGCTTGAGACGGCCGACCTGATCGTTGTGCCCGGCTGGCGAGGACTGGATTCACCGGTTCCGCCCGCGCTCTGCGCGGCATTACGTAAGGCCAATGCGCGGGGATGCCAGCTTTTGTCGATCTGTTCCGGCGTGTTTGTTCTTGCCGCTGCCGGGCTGCTGGATGGGCGTAAAGCCACAACGCACTGGCGCTATATTGAGGCGCTTAAGGCCCGGTACCCGGCCATCGAGGTGGTTGAAGATGTACTTTATCAGGACGACGGCGACATTCTCACCTCGGCGGGCAGCGCGGCAGGCATTGATTTATGCCTGCACGTGGTCCGGCGGGATTATGGGATGGAAATCGCCAACACCGTAGCGCGTCGTCTGGTCATTCCCCCGCACCGGGATGGCTCACAGCCGCAGCAGCTAAGCCGCCCGGTGGCGCAACTGCGCGAAAGTCAACGTCTCGGTCAGCTGTTTGATTTTCTGCACACCCATCTTGCCGTATCGCACAGCGTTGATTCACTGGCGCGTCGGGTCGGCATGAGTCAACGCACCTTTCTGCGCCGCTTTCAGGATGCGACCGGCACCACGCCCGCGCGCTGGCTGCTCAATGAGCGCCTGCTGAGGGCAAAAGATTATCTGGAAAGCAGTCGTTTAAGTATCGACAGCATCGCGGAGCAGACCGGATTCGGTCAGGCATCGACCCTGCGTCACCATTTTCGGCAGCAGTTCGCCCTTTCACCGGCCCAGTATCGCAAACACTATTCGCGTCCTGCCCGCTAGTGGCCGGATTGCAGACAAAAAAAACCGCCATAATATGGCGGTAAATGCTTGCATGGATAGATTTGTATTTTGGTCTCTACGTCCCGACACTCCATGGCCGGGCAGCGGATCTCTTACAAACTAACATCCATAGTCTCAATGAAAGGTAAACAGCCTGATTAACCCGCTTTGGTATTGATTTGCAAATAACGCATCAGACCCTGCTCCGCGCTCTGTTTTGCATCATCATTGATGGCTTCCAGATAAAACGAACGCGACACACCATACGGTGCTTTTTCAGACGGATAAACCGCGAACTCGAATGTTTTACCTCTTGCCTGATTGGTGCAGCCTAATTGCCAGCGCTGGTCATCAATTCTGGTGCTATTACAGGCCACGCGTCCGTAATCGCTGGTTAAATATGACCCAACACGCGCTTTCGCGGACTGAATATATTCTGGTTCGTCATTACTAATAGAGTAAATACCTGCACCCGCCCCAACAGCAACCACCAGCAGCGCAAGCGCTATCATTTTTTTCATTTAACAAGACCCATTCCTTAGCCAGAGTTTAACCATTATATAGGATTTATCCTTAAAGCTAGTGGCTAATTACGTACCAGAATTGGCGGTTAACAAACTTGATGCTAATTTTAGGAAAAGTCTCATCACGGCTGTCGCCGCACAGAATTTGACACTCTCTTTGCGCTAATTTGAATTTTTGAATAATTTCCCGAAGAAATTATTGGCATGATAGTCCCGCGATGGCATTCAACGGTGAAATAATGATGAGAAAAGGGTTAACGCTGATATTGCTGGTGTGTGGATTATTTTCAGGTCAGCTCATGGCAGGACATAAAGGCCATGAATATGTGTGGGTAAAGAATGTGGAACATCAGCTCCGCCATGAAGCGGATAGCGATGAATTACGCAGCGTTGCCGAAGAGTCAGCGGAAGGTTTGCGCGAACACCACCTGTGGCAGAAATCGCGCAAACCAGACACGCACTTTCGGTAATTAATTACCCTTACGCTTCGGCAGGGTTTTCATTAAATCGTCCGGGCTCACGGAGGCCACAACGCTACCCGGTGACGGCATTTTGAAAATATGATTTTTCATCTTGCCAATCACATGCATTTCGCACGGACGGCAGTCAAATTTCAGGGTCAGCACTTCGTCGCCATTCACCAGCTGCATCGGTGTGGCCTTCCAGCTTTTAATATTCCCTTTCGCCTGTTTCGGGCAGAGGTTGAAGGCGAAGCGCAGACAGTGCTTGGTGATCATCACCGGCACATCGCCCTTCTCTTCATGCGCTTCATAGGCTGCGTCAATCAGCTGTACGCCGTGACGGTGATAGAATTCACGCGCTTTGTGGTTATAGACGTTCGCCAGGAAGGACAAGTGCGTGTCAGGGTAAACCGGCGCAGGAACGGTTTCGGCCTTGCGGCTGCCGCGTGGATAGTTAGCCAGGCGGGCGGCATCCAGCATTTCTGCCGTCTCGCGGCGGAACTGATTCAGCTGGCTGTTCGGAACAAACAGGGCATCCGGCAGGTTAACGTCGATATGACGCGCGTAGTAAAGGGTCTGCCCCAGCTTCGCCACGCCATCCTTCAGGTTGTTAAGGGCTTTTTCCGCGTTGTTTGCCACCTCGAACAGACCATCAAGCGTATGCGTCACGCTGATACCGTCTTCACAGGTCATGGTCAGGATCAGCTGCTCTTCCCAGCCGCCCAGTTCAATGTCCACCGCGATACGACGTTCGCTCGAGGTTTTCAGTAGCGCCTGCTGCCAGTTGTGGTCAAGGTTACGGTTCAGTGCCGCGTTAGGGCGCGCTTTGTAGAGATCCGCAGGCATCTCGTTTGGCCATACGCGATAGCGATTTTCACCGGTTTTTTCCACCGTATTCGCACGGAAGCCCACCACTTCACGCTTGATCATCACGTTCAGTCCATCGCCGTTGGCCAGCGGCTCGGTCACTTCCACGTCGAGGTGATCTTTTGCCACTTTCAGCACTTCACCCACCGGTAAACCAATAAACTTTGGTGAATCAAACGCACCGATATCCCCTTTACGGGCATTCACAAAGTAGTCAGTGCTGCCGCGGTGGAAAGTTTTGTCCGTTGACGGAATAAAGAAATGCTCGGTACGACCGGCCGACGCACGCGCCAGGTCACCGCGATCTTCAATGATGGCATCCAGCATCTGACGATAGTGAGCGGTGATGTTCTTCACGTAGCTCATGTCTTTATAACGCCCTTCAATCTTGAAGGAGCGCACGCCGGCGTCAATCAGCGCACCCAGGTTGGCGGTCTGATCGTTATCTTTCATCGAGAGCAGGTGTTTTTCGAACGCCACAACGCGGCCCTGATCGTCTTTCAGGGTATACGGCAGACGACATGCCTGAGAACAGTCTCCGCGGTTGGCGCTGCGCCCCGTCTGGGCGTGGGAAATATTGCACTGTCCAGAATAGGCGACGCACAGCGCGCCGTGGATAAAGAATTCAATGGTTGCGTCGGTCGCCTGGTGAATATCGCGGATCTGGTTCAGGTTCAGCTCACGCGCCAGCACGATCTGGGAAAAACCCACATCAGAAAGAAACTTCGCCTTCTCTACCGTGCGGATATCGCACTGGGTACTGGCATGCAGTTCAATGGGAGGAATATCCAGCTCCAGCACGCCCATATCCTGCACAATCAGGGCATCGACGCCGGTCTGGTAGAGAGCGGTAATTAAACGTTGCGCAGGCTCCAGCTCATCATCATGCAGAATGGTGTTCAGGGTCACGAACACTTTCGCCCCAAAGCGATGGGCGAACGGCACCAGTTCAGCAATATCGCTCAGGCTGTTGCTGGCGTTATGACGGGCACCAAAGCCAGGCCCACCAATGTAGACGGCATCAGCACCATGAAGGATCGCTTCACGGGCGATGGAGGCGTCGCGGGCCGGGCTTAAGAGTTCGAGATGATGGGATTGCAGGCGCATACTTCGTCGTTATCCGTTATGGTCAAAATGGCGGCTATTGTAGTCAGAAGTATGCGGCAGCGAAACAGTTTTGCGTCGCTTCAGCGGGGATAATGGATCAGGGAGTGAAAATGCACCGGCCGGTCGCTGCTGTTGCGATAGGCGTGCGGTTTATCCCCGGCAAAACGCACCCCCGAATCGGCAGTAATGGTCTGCCACTCGCCATCAATGTTCATCTCCAGTTCGCCGCTGATCACCACCACGTGTTCAATCACGCCAGCCTCGTGGGGCGTGGATTCGCTCAGGGCACCGGCAGCGAGGGTTATCGAAAAGTGGTCGAATTTTAGCGTCTCATCCCACGGGAATAACGGTTTCACCACCATCGCCTGCTGCTCCGGGTCGAATACCGCCTGCCTGTCAGCTGCCGGCGTGATGAAGGCAGAAAAAGGGATGTTCAGCCCCGTGGCGATTTTCCACAATGTGGATACCGTCGGGCTGGATTCATTGCGCTCGATTTGCCCGAGCATGGCCTTTGAAACGCCGGTCTCTTCCGCCAGTCTGGCGAGGCTCCAGCCACGCGCCTGACGCTCGGTTTTCAGTGTGTAAGCAAGATGTTGTGTGATGTCCATGTTCCCTCCTGATGCGACCGATCATACCACTTGTACGCTATAACGCACAGTGTTACCTTAGGGCGGACGTTATAACGCACAACGGAGTTTTTATGCGCCCTTCATCCTCACTCTTTCCTGCCGTTCTCGCCGGTTTTGTCGCCGTTCTGGTGGGATATGCCAGTTCCGCCGCCATTATCTGGCAAGCCGCTGCTGCCGCAGGCGCAAACGCGCAGCAGATCGCCGGCTGGATGACGGCCCTGGGGATAGGTATGGGGGTCAGCACGCTGGCGCTTTCCTGGTGGTATAAAGCTCCGGTACTCACCGCCTGGTCTACGCCCGGCGCGGCGCTGTTAGCCACCAGCCTGCACGGGGTAACGCTTGCCGAGACCATCGGGATTTTTATCTTTGCCAACGCGCTCATTCTGCTGTGCGGCGTAACCGGGTTGTTTGCTCGTCTGATGAAGCTTATCCCGCATTCCCTTGCCGCCGCTATGCTCGCCGGGGTGCTGCTCAGGTTTGGACTGCAGGCGTTCAGCAATCTTGAGGGGCATTTTTTACTGTGCGGCAGCATGCTGGCGGCATGGCTGTTCGCCAAAGCGCTGGCCCCCCGCTACGCCATTGTCGCCACGTTGCTGGTGGGCAGTATGGTGGCCTGGGCGGGAGGTGACGTTGTCACAAAAGAGTTAACCCTTTCCCTGGTGATGCCCACGTTTATCGCGCCAACCTTTACGTTAACCAGTCTGATAAGCATTGGCGTGCCCTTCTTCCTGGTCACCATGGCGTCCCAGAATGCGCCGGGCTTCGCCACGATGCAGGCTTCCGGCTATCCTCTGGCCGTATCACCGCTGATGATCGTCACCGGAGGGCTGGCACTGGTGTTATCCCCGCTCGGCGTCTTTTCCATCTGTATCGCCGCGATCACCGCTGCGATTTGCCAGAGCCCGGATGCGCACCCGGATGCCACCAAACGCTGGCTTGCCGCCATGGCCGCAGGCGGGTTTTATCTGCTGGCGGGCATTTTTGGCGGATCCATTTCCGGGCTGATGGCCTCCCTTCCCCTGAGCTGGATCCAGATGCTCGCCGGCCTGGCGCTGCTGGGCACCATCAGCGGGAGCTTGTATCAGGCACTGAACAACGAAACGGAGCGCGACGCGGCAATTGTCACCTTTCTGATGACCGCCAGCGGCGTCACGATCCTGGGTATTGGCTCTGCGTTCTGGGGGCTGGTGCTGGGCGGTGTATGTTATACGGTCTTTTCACACCTTCGCCGCGCGTAGCTGCGAGGGCGTTATGCCCATCATGCTGCGAAAGCGGTTACTGAAATGGCTGGCGGAGTTAAACCCGCAGGCCAGCGCGATATCGGTGAGCGGTGTGGTTGTATGCTGCACCAGCGCTTTGGCTTTCTCCATCCGACGCTGCATCACGTACTGATGCGGTGCCAGCCCCATGGACTGACGGAACATCCTGGCGAAATGATACTCGCTCAGCGCGGCCTGTTCGGCCAGTTCCGCCAGCGTCAGCGGCTGGGAAAGGTTCTCTTCGATAAACGCCAGCACGTTACGCAGCACAAACGGCGACAACCCGCCGGTCACCACCGGCAGCTTCCACTGCACGCTGGAGTAATGCTGTAACAGGTGGGTCATCAACAGCGTAGACGCGGTACTCAGGGTGAGCTGGTTAGCTTTTTGCTGCCAGTCGCAGCCGAGCAAAAACTGACGGTAAAGCGCGGTAATTTTCGGGTCGCTGCCGAAGATCTTTTCATCCAGCGTCAGGGACAGCGGGCGCTTGTCCCAGATTTTTTCCCCGACATCACGCAGATGCTCATCGGTGCAGTAGAGATGGACAAACGACAGGTCATCGCGAATATCCCACGTCGATTCACTCTCTTTTGGCATCAGACAGAAACGGTCCGGGCCGCCGCCGTTTTTCCAGCCGCCCGGCGTTTTTTGATAGCTCTCATAACCGTCCGCCACGTACAGGCTGAGGGTATGGTGATTACTTTTTACGGTTATCGTGTCGTGCTTGTTGTACCAGGCTGCCAGTTGAATACCGGAATTCAGCGCAACGGTTTCCCGCAGCACGGCGTTCTGCTGGCGTAGCGTTTCAAAGGTATCGTAAGCGCGAGACATAGCTATTAACGGGTGAGTAATCAGACTCTCAGTCTATGAAGTGTTGCGCCACGATGCCAGATCTGCAGCCACAAAAAAGCGCAAGAATATGCAAGTCCACCGCAAATCGATGAAAGCAATGTCATGCCACTCGCGCCAGACTGCACTTTTCGCTGTGTGAGAAGAGAGCAACAATGAACGCATTACTCTATGGACTGGTGGTGGTGATATGGGGAACAACCTGGATTGCCATTTTCCTGCAACAGGGGCCAGTCGCAGCCCCGGTGTCAATTTTCTGGCGTTTTGCCGTGGCCTGCGCCACGATAATGATCGTCTTAATTGCCCTGCGCCGGCTTCGTAAGCTGGCCTTGCGGGATCATCTCTTTTGCATGCTGCAGGGATGCTGCGTTTTTTGCTTCAACTTCTGGTGTTTTTACACCGCCGCCGCGCACATCAATACCGGGCTGGAGTCGGTCATTTTCTCAATGGCCGTACTGTATAACGCCATCAACAGCTTTATTTTCTTCGGTCAGCGCCCACCCGCACGCTTCTGGACGGCGGCGGCCCTGGGGCTTATCGGGATCATCACCCTCTTCTGGGACGACCTGCTGGCGAGTGGCTGGAGTGCCTCCCTGCTGACGGGGATTGGTCTTTCAGCACTGGGGACCTACGGGTTCTCGCTGGGCAATATGATCAGCATGCGCCACCAGCGAAAAGGGCTGGAGACCATGACCACCAACGCCTGGGCGATGTTTTACGGTACGGTCATTATGGGCTGCATTGCTCTGTTCCGGGGTGACAGTTTTATCCCCGAATGGACGGTGAGTTACATTGGCGCGCTGCTTTATCTCGCCATTTTTGGTTCGGTCATCGCTTTTGGCGCCTACTTCACGCTGGTGGGACGCATTGGCCCGGGCAAAGCGGCATACAGTACGCTGCTCTTCCCGCTGGTGGCGCTGTCAATCTCCACGGTATATGAAGGTTACGTGTGGCATCTCAACGGCATCATTGGATTACTGCTGATTCTGGGCGGGAATATGGTGATGTTTACGAAACCGGAAACCTGGTTCAGACGTTTGCGTATGGCATAAAAAAAGGCCTGCATTGCTGCAGGCCGTTTTGATTATTTCGCGGTTTTCTTAACATCAAACATGGTGGCATCCGTCGCCATGTCATCCACAACCTGTTTTAACGTTGCGAAGCCCATTGGCGTGTTTTCGTTCGCCAGCTCTTTACCTTCGCCTTTACGCACGACCTTCATGACCGGCTTATTCGTGGCCGAATCAATCAGCTCGCCTTCGAAGAAGAGATGGGTATCCATGGTGCGGTGCCCCGTTGCCATCTGCGTACCTGCAACCACTAACGCGACGGGCACTACTTCATAGAACTGCAGACCTTCTTTCTGTGAACTCACACCGGTAATCGCACCGCGGAAGATCAGGCTGTGTTTACCTGGCGTTGTAACAACAGGTTTACGCTGGCTGATTGCCGCTTTCATTTTGGTGTTGGTATAAGCCAGAAGCTCATCAAGCGTTTTTTGACCAATTTGGGTCGTTGGTTTTGGCGCTGGATAATAGGTGATTGGCGTCCATAAAATACTGTCGTAATTTGCCTCGTTATACGACGGGTCGACCCAACGCAGCGTCGGTTTACCCGTTGCGGACGTTGTTTGCTGCAATCCAGAATAATCTTTTAAAAAGCCTGAATATTGTTCGGGGGCGGCGACTTTAGACGAACAGCCCGCTAACGCCAACAGACCAGAAAGCACTGCAACTTTAAAAAAAGTGTGAGTACGCATGATGGTATTCCATGTTATCTGCAAGTATGCATTTGAAGTTATAGCAAAAGTCTGGCGGGTTTGTTGTGACAAAAAATGATGTAAGCAGCACAAATTGCGAAAAGATTGCCCGACTGCACGCCGGGCAGAGAAAAACTACTGATTAATATCAACCTGCCAGAACAAATGCTTGCCAAACGGATCGATTTCATAGCCCGTGACGTCCTTGCGCACCGGTTCAAAAATCGTCGAATGGGCAATCATTACTGCCGGCATCTGGTCATGCATCATCTGCTGGGCCTCTTTATACAGCGCCACGCGTTTATCATGATCGGTTATCGATTTCGCTTCAGCGATAATTTTATCAAATGGTTTGTAGCACCATTTGGCGGAATTAGATCCACCGTTAGCCGAAGTACAGGTAAATAACGGACCAAAGAAGTTGTCCGGGTCGCCGGTTGCGGTCGTCCAGCCCATCAGCGCGGCCTGGTGTTCACCGCCCTTCACCCGCTTAAGATACTCGCCCCATTCATAGGTGACGATTTTGGTCTGGACGCCAACCTTCGCCCAGTCGGCCTGAATCATCTCCGCCATCCGTTTTGCGTTCGGATTGTAGGGACGCTGAACCGGCATCGCCCATAAATCGATGCTGATGCCGTTTGCAAAACCAGCCTCCTTCAACAACGCTTTCGCTTTTTCAGGATCGTAGTCGTAATCCTTCAGTTCGCTGTCGGCGCTCCAGACGCCGGGTGGCAGCAGGTTTTTCGCCGCCGTGCCGGTGCCGTGGAATACCGCGTCAATGATGGCCGGCTTATTGATGGCCATTGCCAGCGCCTGGCGGACCTTCACGTTATCCAGCGGAGGTTTTTGCGTATTGAAGGCCAGAAAACCGGTATTCAGCCCGGCTTTACTCATCAGATTAATGTCTTTGTTAGCCTTCATGCGCGGCAGGTCCGCCGGGTTTGGAAACGGCATCACCTGACATTCGTTCTTCTCGATTTTGGCAAAACGCACCGAGGCATCGGGCGTGATGCTAAACACCAGTCGATCCAGCTTCGATTTGCCCTGCCAGTACTCCGGAAACGCAGTGAACAGGATACGCGAATCTTTCTGGTACTGCGCCAGCTTAAACGGCCCGGTGCCAATCGGGTCCATATCCACCTTCTCCGGCGTGCCGGCTTTCAGCATCGCGTCGGCATACTCCGCCGACAGGATCGAGGCGAAATACCACGCCAGATCGGCGACAAACGGCGCTTCCGGATGGGCGAGCGTAAAGCGCACGGTGTGCTCATCGACTTTATCAATGGCCGTGATCAGGCTACCGAACTCAAGGCTCTCGAAGTTGGAATAGCTGCCGTTAGAGACGTTGTGATAGGGATGATTTACATCCTTCTGGCGCATAAACGAGAAAATCACGTCGTCGGCGTTAAAGTCGCGCGTCGGCCTGAACGATTTATTACTCTGGAATTTCACCCCTTTACGCAGATGGAAGGTATAAACCTTGCCGTCCTCGCTCACCTCCCAACGTTCCGCGAGGCTCGGGACCAGTTCCGTTGTACCCGCCCTGAAATCGACCAGCCGGTTATAGACCGGCACGGCACTGGCATCCACGCTGGTTCCCGACGTGTATAACTGAGGATTAAAATTTTCCGGCGATCCTTCAGAGCAATACACCAGCGTTTTTGCCGCGACGGTGGAACTGACCGTGAGCGCAGCAAGTGCCAGCGTTAACATTGTGAGTTTGCTTTTCATCATTTATTCCTGTCTTTTTAATTCGACGGCTAATTAATTCTTTTGCCATTTCATAAATATCATTAAAGTGATGTAGCAAACACCTGAAAAATAAATACAGAAGGAATCACTATGGGCTCGGCACTCTCCAGACAATTAACGCACCGCTTCTTCCGCTATCTCGCCATCACCAGCCAGAGCGATCCCAGAGTGAACACCCTTCCCTCTACGCCGGGCCAGCACGACATGGCGCGTGAACTGGCCCAGGAGCTGGCGCAGCTGGGTTTAGACGATATTGTGATTGATGAATACGCGACGGTTACTGCGGTTAAAAAAGGTAATGTAGCCGGGGCGCCACGCATCGGTTTTATTACCCATATTGATACCGTCGATGTCGGTTTATCACCGGATATTCATCCACAAATATTAAAATTTACGGGTGAAGACCTCTGTTTGAATAAAGAGAAATCAATCTGGTTACGCGTAAAAGAGCATCCGGAAATTCTGGCTTATCCGGGTGAAGATATTATTTTCAGCGACGGGACCAGCGTATTAGGCGCAGATAATAAAGCCGCCGTCACCGTGGTCATGACGCTGCTGGAAAACCTGACGCCAGAACATCAGCATGGCGACATTGTGGTCGCGTTTGTGCCGGATGAGGAGATCGGCCTGTGTGGCGCGAAGGCGCTGGATCTAAACCGTTTTGACGTTGATTTTGCCTGGACCATCGACTGCTGTGAGCTGGGTGAGATTGTTTACGAGAACTTCAACGCCGCGGCGGCAGAAATTCGCTTTACCGGCGTAACGGCTCACCCCATGTCCGCCAAAGGCGTGCTGGTTAACCCACTGCTGATGGCGACAGACTTCATCAGCCATTTTGACCGCCAGCAAACCCCGGAATGCACAGAGGGGCGTGAAGGCTATATCTGGTTTAACGGCATTCAGGCGGGGCAAAACGAGGCCGTCTTAAAAGCGTATATCCGTGATTTCAATAAAGCACAGTTTGCCGCCCGCAAGCAGCAGATTGCCGATGTCGCGGCGTTGATTGCCGGACAGCATCCTACGGCAAAGGTGGAGTATCGCATTGAAGATACCTACAGCAATATCAGCAATGCGATTGGTGAGGATCGTCGCGCTATCGACCTGATGTTTGAGGCCATGGAATCCCTTGGGATCACGCCCAAACCGACGCCAATGCGCGGCGGTACTGACGGCGCGGCGCTCTCGGCAAAAGGCCTGCTCACGCCAAACTTCTTCACCGGCGCGCATAACTTCCACTCGAAGTTTGAGTTTTTGCCGCTGTCGTCGTTCGAGGCCTCATACAACACGGCCCTGCAGCTCTGCCTGCTGGCCGCCCGTTAAGCGGGCTTACGCGCCAGCAGCGTGGCAAAACGCAGTTTGATGCGGTTACCGTTCTCGTCGGTGCGGTGCAGTTCGCCCACTTCTTCGTTGTACTTGAGCAACGCCCAGCCCTCGTAGTAGTTGCTCAGTTCACCGCTTTTGAACGCAAACGGGAAGCCGACGGTGCACGGGTAATCCGCCGTGTCCATCGCGGCAACAATCAGGTTATAACCGCCGGGTCTGGTGCAGCGCTGCATATTGTCGATCAGACCCGGAATGGTTTTCGCTTCCAGGAACATCAGCACCACGGTAGAGAGAATAAAATCGTATTCGCCCTCAAAGCTCAGGTTGTTCAGATCTTTGATTGCCGTCTGCAGGTTTACGATGCCTTCTTCCGCTTTGATGCGCTCAATATTATCGATACTCAGGGGATTTTTATCCCACGCGGTCACGTCGTAACCGTTGGCTGCCAGATAGAGGCTGTTACGCCCGTTACCACAGCCCAGATCCAGCGTTTTACCCGGTTTCACAATGCCCGCGCTGTACAGCACTTCTGAGTGCGTACGGGTTAAGCTATATTTCTCTGTGAAGTAATTTTCATCAACAGCCATTATTGTTCCTCAGATTGCATAAGCAGCGCTTTATCAGTGCGCACCAGAAGTTTGCCCTGTATCAGCAAGATAAACGTTCGTACCAGCAGCATCCCGATGATGACATTGGTAAAGATAAACAGTGGGACGGCAATGGCGTGGAAAAAGCCCGACGGACTGCTCTGCCCAAGATGAAGCCCCGTGGTGGCCAGGGCCGACACGCCAAACGAGAAGCTCCAGAACGAGGCGTTAAACGGCTGGGACAAATACCATGGCATCAGCCGTAACATAAACAGCAGTTGCAACAGGCCGTAGCCGAACAGCATTTTGGCAAATGTATCCGCCTCACCGCCATTGACGCTAAACCAGGCGCTGCAGGCCACCAGCGCGGGGGCCAGCTGAATACCCAGCGAGGTTCGCAGCGCGGAAGGCAACTCCCCGGCGCTACGAAGTCGTTGCAAAATCACCGGCTCAAGGCTGAGCCAGGAAAAAACGCCCGCCCCGAGAAACACCAGCCCGGCATCTTTAAACCCCAGCGCGCCGCACGCCATGGCGCTGATAAAGTTGTTTGCCACCGTGGGCAGATATAACCCCGGCGTGGTGGCCTCTTGCGGATGGTTACCGCGCCATAATCCGGCGCTTTGCCAGGCAGCATAAGCCAGCTGTATCACCACCCCGAAGCCAAATAACACCAGTGACACCGGGCGCAGCCAGGGCACAAAACCGATGGCGACCAGCATCGTTGTGGCGGGAAAAAGGCTGACAAAACTGCTCATCACCGGGTGGCGCATCTCGGCCAGCACACTTCGCGGAAAACGGATCGCCCGGGCGATAAACGCCACCGTCAGCAAAAACCAAATCACAATCGCAAGGGCCACCAGGCCCTCACCAGGCCAGCGCGTCACGGGCCAGAGCGTGCTGGCGTATCGCCAGGCGAAGCCCATCCCAATGATGCCAAGCACCATACCGAAGTAACCCGCGGGCAGGTTAAGCACTTGTTGAGTGTTGTTATTTTTATTCATTAATTTGAATTTTTAAAATGTATTTTAAATGCCATTTTAAGGGGTTTCCGCGACGGATGCCAGCACTACGAAACGCCGAAAGTTTGCTACGTTTAGTGGAGACGCTTACCCGAGACTCCATGATGAAAAAGTACAGGCTCAGCGAGGACACCCGCCTCTGGCAATGGAAAAACGGCGAGACAACGCACACGACGTCGTTACGACAGATTATTGCCACGGCGAATTTTAACGACATCGTGAGCGGCACGAAAGGCGGCTGGGTTGAAGATGAGAGCGCCCTCGCGCACGAAGGCGACTGCTGGATCTACGATGAAAACAGCGTCGTCTTTGCCGGTGCGACGGTGTCCGGCAACGCGCGCCTTACCCTGCCTTGCATCGTCAGTCATGACGCGCAGATTGGCGACAACTGCTGGCTGGACGGCGCAGAGGTCAGTCACGGCGCACGCATAAGTGACAACGTCACGATACAGCAATCCTGCGTACGCGGCGAATGCCATATTTTCGGCGAGGCGCGGGTGCTTCATAACAGCGTGGTGATTGCTGCCAAAGGGCTTACGCCGGACCATGAGCAGATCCTGAAAATTTATGACAAGGCGACGGTGAGCCAGTCACGCATTGTGCATCAGGCGCAAATCTACGGCGAGGCAATGGTTAATTATGCCTTCGTTGAACACCGGGCGGAAGTTTTCGACAGCGCCATCCTCGAAGGCAACGATCTCAATAACGTCTGGGTATGTGACTGCGCAAAAGTGTACGGTAACGCCCGCGTCATTGCCGGTTTTGACGACGATGCCATCCCTACCGTCCGCTACAGCTCTCAGGTGGCTGAAAACGCGGTGGTGGAAGGAAATTGTGTCATTAAACACCACGTCCTGATTGGCGGTCAGGCCTGGCTGCGCGGCGGCCCTATCCTGCTTGACGATAAGGTCGTGATCCAGGGACGGGCGCGCATCAGCGGCGATGTGCTTATTGAGCATCGGGTTGAAATCACCGACGATGCGGTGATTGAGGCTTTTGCCGGTGAGAACATCCACCTGCGCGGCGAAAAGGTGATTAACGGCGACCAGCGCATCACCCGTACGCCTCTATTGGGGGCGTTATAGCGGGTAAATTTTGCCGTAGAGATTCACATCGTCAAAACGGCCATTCAGGAACTCTGCTTCCCGCAGGCACCCCTCCAGCGTAAAACCGTTGCGCAGGGCAACGTTGTTACTGGGTTTATTCGCCACCCGACACTTAATGACAAAACGGCGGATCTCGCCTTGCTCGACGTAATAGCGCATAAACGCCTGCAGCGCCTGCGACAAAATGCCCTGTCCCTGATGCGCCTCGTCCAGCCAGTAACCGATGTATCCGGCTTTGTTGGCGGGTTCAATCGCATTAAACGACAGCACGCCGACCAGGTCCTCATCCTTGAAAATCAGAAACATTTTGGCGTAGCCGCGCTGGTGCAGCATCTGATTACTCAGCACATTACGACGGGTGTCATCTTCGGTGCCCACATGCTGCGCCCAGTCAAAGGCGGTTTGCAGCCAGGCTTTGTTTCTGATGACCATGTTGTGCAAATCGGCGGTATAGCGCTCTTCGACGGCGCGAAGCTCGAGATGGTCAGTCACCGGGATAATTTCAGATTCAGTGGCGGTCATGGTCCCTTCCCGTCACCCTCTCCCCGCCGGGGAGAGGGAATAAATGGTCAACGCATGATGCGATCGTCAACGTAGTTACGTTTGTCCGGCGCAGGCGGGAAATACTGATACAGCCAGGTCTCACTGATCGCATCTCCCTGACAGCGCAGGAACAGGCGCATATCCACCGGTTCGGTCGAATCCGAGGTAGGATACCAGTCGAACAGAATGCGATAGCCGTCAAACGGCTCAACGTAGAGGATCTCAACCTGCTTCGCTTCACCGCTGGAGAGGGTAATGACCGGCTCAATGCCTTTTGGCGCGGCAGCTTTCAGATCGCCCCCGACGAAGTCGATAGCAAAGCGACGGGCCCACACTTTCGGGTAGTTTTCGCCCGGCGCCCAGCCTTCCGGGAACCCACCCATACCGGTACGGGTCGCGAAGACATTCGCCAGTGGGGAACGGACCGGCGGCATGGCGCTCCAGTAAAGACGGTATTTAAAGTCCAGCTCATCGCCCGCTTTCACCGGTTTTTCTGGCTGCCAGAAGCAGACCACGTTATCCAGTGTTTCACCCGTTGTCGGGATCTCCATCAGGCCAACCGCACCTTTACCCCAGTCGTTACGCGGCTCCACCCAGAGGCCTGGGCGTTTGTTATACCAGCCCATGACGTCCTGATAATGCGAGAAATCGCGATCGAGCTGAAGCAAGCCGAATCCTTTCGGGTTTTTGTCCACAAACGCATTGAACTGCAGCTTCTGCGGGTTGTTCAGCGGACGGCAAATCCACTCCCCGTTACCGCGCCACATGGCGAGACGGTCGGAGTCATGAATTTGCGGGTGGATGGTATCGCACATGCGGCGTTCGTTTGTACCGCAGCTGAACATACTGGTCATCGGCGCAATGCCGAGCTGTTTAATGTCTTTACGCGCATAGAGATGGTTTTCCACCTCCATGATCACCTGGCTCTTCTCGCAGTGGATCACGAACTTATACGCACCGGTGATGCTTGGGCTGTCCAGCAGCGTATAGACGGTGAAGGTAGTGTCGCCCGGTTTGACGGTTTCAAACCAGAACGCGGTAAAGTCTGGGAACTCTTCCGGCGTGTCGGTAAAGGTATCCACCGCCAGACCCCGCGCGGAAAGACCATACTGATAGGTATCATCAACCGCACGGAAATAGCTCGCCCCCAGGAATGAGACGATATCGCGACGCGCCAGTTCCGGTGCCTTGAAGGCGCGGAAACCGGCAAACCCAAGATCGCTTTGCCCTTCCAGCTGCTTCGTATCAACACCGGTTTCACCGTAGCTGAACAGCTCAGGACGGAAGTGGATTTCGCGCGCCTGTGACGTTGACTGATCCAGCGAGAACATGCGCACGCGGCGACGGAAACCCATGCCCATATGGAAGAACTGCACGTCCAGCTGACGGCCTTCAATGTTATTCCACAGTGACTGTTTTTCATCGTAACGGATGGCGTTATAGGCCTGCGGCGTCATGGTCGCCAGCGTGTCCGGTAACGGTCGCGGTGCTCCGCCCCACGGGGTTTTCGCCAGGTCATGGGCCATGGATTGCAGTACGGAGAAGTCAAAACGACGGCTCTGACCGTCAGCAATGTCAGAGTCAGCAGCGTAAGCCGCTTTGGAAAACAGGGAAGCAAGGCCAGTTGTGCCGCTCAGGGCTGCCATTGCCAGCGAGCCTTTTAGAAAACGTCTGCGATTCATGCCTGGAAAAACGTCCTTATGGTCGTGTGAATGTGTTTCGCACTCGGCGAAATGACGGCAAGAAAGAACGCACAGCCTAAACAAAAATGGTTAAGAATCCAATTGTTGGGCGGCGATTATCTGTACAAAGTGCGAAATATTTTCTGTCGACCAGAACGACCCGAAAAAGGTGTAAAGAAAGGTATAAAGACGTGTATAAAAATGCCCCGGCTGGACATCGTCAGTCGGGGCAAATGAGGCGGTTATTTTACGCTGACATCGATACCTGGGAAGTACTTATCAGCGAGTTTAGCGATCGTGCCATCGGCACGCACTTTATCAATTGCGGCATCAAGTTGCTTTTTGGTGGCCTCGTCCCCTTTACGCAACCCAAAGCCGATCCCACTGCCGAGGATAGTGTCGTCCGACACCGGTTTGCCGATAAAGCCAAACCCTTTCCCCTGCGGCTTGCTGAGGAAACCTGCCTGCCCGGCCGCGGACATGACCAGCGAGGCGTCGATACGGCCATTCAGCAGATCGCCCCAGGCCATATTCTGATCTTTATAAGACACCACGGTGACACCCTGCTTTTCCCAGTGCTCTTTCGCATAGGTTTCCTGAATGGAGCCCTGCAGGACACCAATGGTTTTGCCCTTAAGCCCCGCGGGCGTTGCCTCTACCGCGGTACCGGCCTTGCCGACGAGCTGCGACGGGATGCGGTAAATCGGCTGGGTAAAATCAATACTTTTACGTCGCTGTTCGGTGATGTTCATCGCCGAGTTAATGGCATCAAATTTCTTCGCCACCAGGCCCGGTATTAACGCATCAAAAGAGGTTTCAACCCAGGTGCATTTCAGCGCTGCGGCTTTGCAGATGGCATTGCCCAGCTCAACGTCAAACCCTTCCAGTTCGCCAGCAGCATTTCGGCTTTCAAACGGCGGATATTCCGCCTCCAGCCCGTACCGCAGTTCGGTGGCCGCAAATGACGAAAACGTACACAGCAATCCCATGCCGACAACTAACGCGCGTAATTTCATCTCCAACTCCTTAGCGTGGTTTAACCCGACACAGGGCCTGGGCACCTGCCCGTAACGTCGCCTCATCTTTCGCAAAAGAGAGACGAATCAATTTATTATCCGTACCATCCGCATAAAACGCCGACAGCGGAATGGTGGCCACTCCATACTCAACGATCAGCCGTTTCACCAGTTCACTGTCGCGCTCATCGCTAAACTGGCTGTAGTCGGCCAGCAGGAAAAACGAACCGGCGCTCGGCAAGAGTCTGAACGGTGATGCTTCCAGCAAACTTTGCAGCAGATCGCGTTTGCGCTGATAAAACGCCGCCAGCGACAGCCAGGTTTGCGGGTCAATCATGTGTTCTGCAAACGCATGCTGCATTGGCGTATCGGCCGAAAACATCAGAAATTGATGGACTTTACAAATCTCATCCATCAGTACCGCCGGAGCAACACAGTAACCCACGCGCCAGCCGGTCACGTGATAGGTTTTTCCGAAGGAAGAGATAATGACGCTACGCTCCGCCAGCTGCGGATGTGTCGCCATACCGTGGTGCGGTTCACCATCAAAGACGACGTGTTCGTACACTTCGTCAGACAAAATAATGATATCGGTATTGCGGGTCACCGCCACCAGCTGCTGCAGGTCCTCTGCTGAGAAGACCTGCCCGCTCGGGTTGTGCGGGGTATTGATGATAATCATGCGCGTGCGCGGAGTGATCGCCGCACGGACTTCATCCCAGTTGACGGCAAAATCCGGCACCGTCAGTTTAATGGCAACCGGCGTGGCCCCCTGCAGGCGAACAATCGGGGCATAACTGTCAAACGACGGTTCAAAGTAGATCACTTCGTCGCCCGGGTGCACCAGCCCGCTGATCGCCGAATAGAGTCCTTCACTGGCACTGGCGGTGACCAGCACTTCGCTGGCCGGGTCATAGCGCGTGCCGTAGAGGGTGGCAATTTTATCCGCAATACGCTCTTTAAGCGGCTGCAGGCCGGTCATTGCCGCGTACTGGTTGTGCCCTGCCTCCATCGCCCGGGTCACCCCGGCGACCAGTTTGGGATCGCAGGAAAAATTGGGTGCACCCTGAGAAAGATTGATGGCGTTATGCCGGGCGGAGAGCTGGCCGATAACGGTAAAAATCGTGGTTCCCACATCGGGTAATTTGGAACGGGTGTGCACCGGAGTGTGTAACGTCATCCTCTTTCCTTTCTCATGATGAATGCATAACTATTCAAACAACAAGTCAGTTGTCGGGACAATCGAATTGTTGTCATAATAGCCATGAGAAAAACGCATACCTGAGGTGTTTAATGTCGCGCCGTTCGCTCCCGCTTAATGCCATCGACGCCTTTTTAGTCACCGCGCGTCATCTGAATCTGACCCATGCCGCAACAGAGCTCTGTCTGACGCAGGGAGCCGTAAGTCGCAAAATCGCCACCCTTGAAGCGTGGTTCGGCTTTCCGCTGTTCGAGCGCCATGCGCGCGGCCTGCGCCTCTCCCCACAGGGCAGCGCCCTGCTTCCGGAATTGCAATCCACTTTTGAAACGCTGCTGACCCTGGCCGATCGGGCCCGTACCCAGCAAACCGTGATCCGACTCAAAGCACCCACCTGCGCCATGCGCTGGCTGGTGCCTCGTCTGCTGGAGGTGGAGCGTGAGCAGCCGGATCTGCAGATCGCATTGACCACCACTACCGACCATAACGTCAATTTCAAAACGGAATCTTACGACGCGGCCATTGTATTTGGCACCCATATGAGCGCGGGCGATCTGCTGTTTGAAGAGGCGTTAACCCCGGTAATGAGCCCCCTGCGAGCAGGTTGCGAACTGGGCGCGTTAACCTTCCTTCACCCGACACGGGATAAGACAGACTGGTCATTGTGGCTGGCGAAGCAGGAAGGCCCGGGGGTAGTTATGCACAAAAATCAACACTTCGACACGATGGACCTTGCCATCACGGCCGCCATTCAGGGGCTGGGGGTGGCCATTGCTGACGAAACGCTGGTGGAAGAAGATGTCCGCGCCGGAAGGCTGGCGCGGCCTTTTGAGAGCAGCATTAAAACGGGAGCGAGCTACAGACTGGTTCTGCGCGAATCGCCTGGCCAGGAAAATGGGCTGGCGGCGTTTCGCGCCTGCCTGCTCAGTCGAGGCTCACATGGTGTTTCATGACGCGCTTAAAGAGGCTCATTCGCGCGCGCATAAAGCGGTTTTCAAGCCTGAAACCTGCATGTTTATTCACGCCGATACGTAGCAGCACGTCCCTTCCTTTTCGACAGGCCGGCCAGTGCGTCGGGCCAGGAAGACTTTCCCGGTGACCGGCGTCACGCGCAAAGCTCACCCAATAATCTGCAACCTGCGCTGCGAATTGCCGGTCTCGCGCATTAACGTAGTGGCAGGAAGGCTCAATCTCACCAAGGGTGTCAAACACGTACGGCACCTCATTACCGTGCCAGGCACCGTTGATATAGGTTGCGTGCTCTGCTTCCGCCACATAGTCGAACCAGTAACGCCAGCACAAGCCGCCCACGCGCTGCTGGGCCTGCATCACCACATATCCCATGGTGGTAAAAGCCATATCCCGGCACACCTGCCTGCCAAGCTCCACATCCCCTTTCACACCCGGATAGAGCAGTTTGATCAGCCCCAGTCCAAAGCGACGTTCACGGCGAAGCTTCTGGATCTGACCGGCGAGATCGATACCAAATACCGCCATCACGCTGGCTTCGTCACTGTTCGACCCGATCATCACCGGAACAGGATGCTGACGCGCGGCAAAGAACACATCGAGCATTGATTCCGGCAGAACACAGTCTCCGACGATGGGGGCCGGGGCGATGTTCAGCGGCGCGGCCAGCGGCCAGAACGCTTCGGGGGGAATGGCACGTAACTGTTCTGCTGACGCCTCCTCAAGGCCGAAATGCGCCGCCAGCGCTTCCCCTTTTTGCAGGGCCTGTTCCCGCGGCGTATCCGGCAGGGTGTATCCGCTTTGCACAATCGCCTTGTGGAAGAGTCCCTTCGCCAGCGGAGACGCCAGCAGCGACAGCACGCTGCGCGCGCCGGCGGATTCGCCAAACAGGGTCACGTTGTCAGGATCGCCACCGAAAGCGGCAATATTCTCCCGAACCCATTCAAGGGCAGCGATCTGATCCAGCAGCGCAAAGTTATGCACCACCCGGTCTTCTTCTCCCTCCAGCGCGGGATGGGCAAAAAAGCCAAGGTGACCAAGACGGTAATTGATCGTCACAACCATCACGCCACGCGTTGCCAGCGCCTTACCGTTATAGGGCGGCAGGCCACCCGCGCCAATGGTAAACCCCCCGCCGTGCAGCCAGACCATGACGGGAAGCGGCGTCGGGCGCTCGACGGGTGACCAGACGTTAAGATACAGACAATCTTCTGAAAACCGGCCGGGATCGCCACCGCCTAACGCCTGGCAATACTCACTGTTCTGCCAGCTTGAGGGCGAAAAAGCGGTGGCCAGACGCAGCCCCTCCCAGCGTTCAGGCGGCCGTGGCGAACGCCAGCGCCAGTTGCCAACGGGAGGCGCCGCATAGGGAATACCACACCAGAGATGAACGTTTTCATCCGTTAAACCAGACAGTGCGCCCTGGCGCGTTTCAATCACAGGGGCGGAGGGATTTTGCATAACAACCTTCTGTTTCCATCACACCCCAGAAGAGTAACGATTTCAGAGCAAACCGCAACGCTGTTTGCTGCGGATTTCAGCCTCCTGATAGAGCATGAACTCATCGTACGCCGGGCAACCCAGCGCCGCTTCGAACGCGTCGCGACTGGCGTTACCGTGGCTACGCGCCTGGGTTTCATTGCCCAGATTCGACTGGAAAATCCCTGCGGCACTGACCGGGAGGAAATCTTCATAGGTGATCGGCTGAGCGACAACCCACCCGCGCTCAATTAACGGCTGTGGATCGTCTCCCGGACGAAACGCATGACGATGCGCTTCCCCGGATGGCGTCAGGCGATAGCGGAAATAGGCCAGCTCCTGACGGCGCATCAACAATTCGCTGTCCGGGAAGGCGCTGAAGATTTCGCGCAAATGGAGCTGGTGCGTCATGTTGTCTTTACCGGTACCGGCCTCTGCAAGCAGGCTGTCATAAAGCGCACGACCTTTTGGCGTCAGCGCCACGCCACGCTGTTCAATTTCGCCAAAGCGCGCGGTATGCGTTCCTGTATGCTCCCCGGCAAACAGCACCGGCTCTTCCAGCGCTTTAAAGCTGGTCTGGCGCAGTAATACGGGAACCTCGCGGCGCGGTGGTCCTTCAATCAGAATTTTGGGTTCAATCCCGTACTTCGGCATCAGCTCCTGCACCCGGTCAATATCCAGCGTACGTGGCGTGAGGTGGTTGATATGACACCCCGGGAAACAGACCACATCCGCAATCAGTCGGTGCTCGTTATGCAATGCCAGATAGGTCTCCTGGTCGACCGTCGCATGACGATGCCAGCGGAAGGTTTCTAACGCCTCCTGTACAAACGCCTGCGCCTGCGCATCCGTAAAGTGCCCTTCTGCCTCATGCAGCGCGATAAGTTCCAGACAACGCGGGGTAAAGATATTGCGGTGAGACAGGATCTCCGCGGCACGCTCACGCAGGACGACGTTGTCAATCAGTTCGAGGCGCAGCAGCGAGGTAAAGATACGAAACGGATTTCGGCACAGCGCCGCATCATCGACCGGGCGAAACGCCGTGGAGTGGACGGGCACGCCCGCCTGAGAGAGGTCGTAATAGCTGACCGGGTACATCCCCATAATGGCAAACATACGACGCAAGGTCGAAAGCTCTTGCGCGGTACCCACGCGGATCGCCCCGTGACGCTCCACATTCAGGCGCGCCAGTTCATCCGCGTTCGCCAGTTGTTCATGTAATAGTGGGTTATTTTCCAGAACCGCCAGGTTTACGTCCGCAACCAGGTCGAGCAAGGTGCCGTACTGCGGAACTTCCTGCTGGTACATCGCCGACATAGCCTGCGAAAAGTGTTCCCGAATATCATCAGCCGTGATGGTGTTCGCCATGATGTCATGCCTCCAGTGAATATTACCTGGAGTGTAGAGAAACCCGTTCCCTCTGGGGGGAAGAATTTCCGATTTGTGATCTTAAGACAGGAGTGGTTAAAGCGTGTGCTGGCCTGCCCTGACACCCATATGACCTGGCAGATTCACCTTCTCTAAATGTAGATTCACCGTCTCTAAATAAAGCGATTCCTGATTAAACTGTATTATTAATAACCTCATCGCTTAACCATTAAGAGGTAATAAATAGCATTATCTTAAGAGGTAATATCTCATTAAAAACAAATATTAGTGGCATATATCTTATTTCGTTAACGCAACAAGCGGATTTTCAATATTTCTCCTTAAGATTAGTCTGTAATTTTTAGACTGCCGCACGCGCTTCAGGCATAAACAATGCAAGAAAAAACAGTTATCCCCTGCGGCTCGCGGATTAACTCCATGAAGACAGGCAGTTAACCGCAAGCCATCCAGGATATATTCATATTAAACGAAGCGTTAACCATCAGAAATATCTCAGCAACGAAGCGATGGTTTACAAAACATATTTGACGAATATGAAACACCGACTAAAGTTATTATTCGAACGACGAGTGATACGGAATATTTTCGTATCTTAACTGACATAACCAATATATGAGGTTTAATATGGCAGAGCATCGTGGTGGTTCCGGTAATTTCGCACAAGACCGTGAAAAAGCATCAGAAGCTGGACGTAAAGGTGGCCAGCACAGCGGCGGTAATTTTAAAAACGATCCGCAACGCGCATCTGAAGCAGGTAAGAAAGGAGGAGAAAACAGCCACGGTGGTGGCCGTAAAAACTCCTGATCTGATGTAAATCTCTTTTATTTAAAACAGAGAGCATGCTGCGGGCCTCCAGGCTCGCAGTACCCCTTCTTTATTTTACCGGAGCGTAATGATGAATATGAAAAGTGTCGAAGATGTGTTTATTCACCTCCTGTCCGATACCTACAGCGCTGAGAAGCAGCTGACCCGCGCGCTCGGCAAACTGGCTCGTGCTGCCTCCAGTGAAAAACTGAGCGCAGCCTTTAGTGCACACCTTGAAGAGACGCAGGGACAGATTGAGCGTATCGACCAGATTATTGAGCAAGAATCTGGCCTTAAGCTCAAGCGTATGAAGTGCGTAGCAATGGAAGGCCTGATTGAAGAGGCCAATGAGGTCATTGAGAGCACCGAGAAAAATGAGGTGCGTGACGCCGCATTAATTGCCGCAGCACAAAAAGTGGAGCATTACGAAATTGCCAGTTACGGTACCCTCGCCACATTAGCAGAACAACTGGGCTATAAAAAAGCCGTTAAACTTCTGGCCGAAACGCTGGAAGAAGAGAAAGAAACCGATCTTAAACTTACCGACCTGGCCGTAGGCAATATTAACCAAAAAGCGCAAAAATGACGCTATAGCAAAGGTTAAATAAAATGAGCATCAGTCCCAGGACTATTAAACGGTGCCATTTAACGGCAGCAATAATATGGTTCATACTCGCTATCCCTTCCGTTTTATGGTGGAAGAGCAGCGTGCTATGGGTCATTATCATCAGTATCTACGCCAATATTGTCGGCCATTTATCTGGCTACAGTGCTGCGCGTGCCGATCAGGCTGCTGAGAGTGAGACCAAATAAGCGATACCATAATGAGGACATTATAATGAATCACGTAGAACACTACCATGACTGGCTACGCGATGCCCATGCGATGGAAAAGCAAGCCGAATCTATGCTGGAATCCATGGCCAGCCGTATCGATAATTATCCCGATGTTCGCGCCAGAATTGAGCAGCATATTAGTGAAACGAAGCGACAAATTACCTTACTGGAAGAGATCCTCGACCGTAATGATATTTCGCGTTCGGTTTTAAAAGATTCGATGAGTAAAATGGCGGCGCTCGGACAGTCCATTGGCGGGATGTTCCCCTCTGATGAGATCGTCAAAGGGTCTATCAGCGGCTATGTTTTCGAACAGTTTGAAATAGCCTGCTACACCTCCCTGCTGGCCGCGGCCAAAAAAGCGGGCGACATGGCTTCCGTGCCCGCCATCGAAAGTATCCTGGCGGAAGAGCGCGAGATGGCCGACTGGCTGATTCGCCACATTCCACAGACCACCGAACAGTTCCTGCTGCGTTCAGACGCATCCGGTGTCGAAGCAAAAAAATAACCTCAGGAGAGAAGACATGTTTCGACACGTCAAACAATTACAATATACGGTTCGGGTTGCCGAACCGAATCCCGGCCTTGCCAATTTATTACTGGAACAATTCGGCGGTCCTCAGGGCGAGCTGGCCGCCGCCTGCCGTTACTTTACTCAGGGGCTGAGTGATGACGACCCGGGTCGTAAAGATATGCTGATGGATATCGCGACCGAAGAGTTAAGCCACCTTGAAATTATCGGTACCCTGGTGGGTATGCTTAATAAAGGGGCTAAAGGCGCACTGGCGGAGGGCGTGGAAAATGAAGCCGAGCTGTATCGGTCCATGACCGAAAACGGTAACGACAGCCATATTACCTCCCTGCTTTACGGTGGCGGTACTCCGTTGACCAACTCCGCCGGGGTGCCGTGGACGGCGGCTTATGTCGACACCATTGGCGAGCCGACCGCCGATCTGCGCTCAAATGTGGCTGCCGAGGCCCGAGCGAAGATCATCTATGAACGGCTGATTAACGTCACGGACGATCCGGGCGTGAAGGATGCGCTGGCGTTTCTGATGACGCGTGAGGCAGCGCATCAGCTCTCCTTTGAGAAGGCGCTTCAGTCCATTCGTAATAATTTCCCTCCGGGAAAACTACCGCCAATCGAGGAATACACCAACAAGTACTACAATATGTCTGAAGGTGGAGAGGTTCGCGGAAGCTGGAACAGCGATAAACATTTCGACTACGTTGAATCCCCCCAACCTGCCGTTGACGGCGGAGACGGGAGTGCAAGCGTGACGCTGACGACCGAACAGGCCACGCTGGTCAAAGCGATGTCGGCCCGCACGAAGTCCGATCCACATTCCGACCCGCTGACCGGCGCCGAACTGGGTGCCGGGAAGAAAAAACCGTAACCGATTTTGCCAGGCAGCCCCGGACTGCCTGGCAATCCTCGTGCGCAACAGTTCCAGAGGTACGGACCATGTTCGAACTCGACGCATTTCACCTCGCCAGAATCCAGTTCGCTTTTACCGTCTCGTTTCATATTCTTTTCCCGGCGATCACCATCGGTCTTGCCAGCTATCTGGTGGTGCTCGAAGGGATGTGGCTTCGCACCAAAAATGAGGTGTGGCGCTCGCTGTACCATTTCTGGCTAAAGATATTTGCCGTTAACTTCGGTATGGGGGTCGTTTCCGGTCTGGTCATGGCCTATCAGTTCGGCACTAACTGGAGCGGATTCTCACAGTTTGCCGGCAGTATCACCGGCCCCCTCCTGACCTATGAAGTCTTAACCGCCTTCTTCCTCGAAGCCGGTTTTCTTGGCGTGATGCTGTTCGGCTGGAACAAGGTCGGCCCGGGCCTGCACTTTTTCTCGACCTGTATGGTCGCGCTGGGTACGCTGATGTCCACCTTCTGGATCCTCGCCTCCAACAGCTGGATGCACACGCCCCAGGGGTTCAGTATTCAGAACGGTCAGGTCATTCCGGAGGATTGGCTGGCCATCATTTTTAACCCCTCCTTCCCTTACCGTCTCATTCACATGGCTATCGCCGCGTTCCTGAGCAGCGCGCTGTTTGTGGGAGCGTCGGGCGCATGGCATCTGCTGCGCGGTAACGACACGCCCGCGATACGCACCATGTTTTCCATGGCGATGTGGATGGCCCTGCTGGTCGCGCCCATTCAGGCCATCGTCGGTGATATGCATGGCCTGAATACCCTCGAACATCAGCCAGCCAAAATTGCTGCCATCGAAGGTCACTGGGAGAACCCGCCAGGCGAAGCGACACCGCTGCTGCTGTTTGGCCTGCCGGATATGGAGCAGGAGCGCACCCGCTACGCGCTGGAAATTCCTGCCCTTGGCAGTCTGATTCTGACCCACAGCCTGGATAAACAGGTCCCGGCACTGAAAGACTTCCCGAAAGAAGATCGCCCGAACTCACCGATTGTTTTCTGGTCATTCCGCATTATGGTCGGCATGGGTCTGCTGATGATCACGCTGGGTCTGGTCAGCGTCTGGCTACGCTATCGCCATCGACTCTACCAGTCGCGGCCCTTCCACTGGTTCGCGCTGTGCATGGGACCGGCGGGCCTACTGGCGCTGCTGGCCGGCTGGGTCACCACCGAAGTGGGTCGTCAGCCGTGGGTGGTGTATGGCTATCTGCGCACGATCGACGCGGTCTCGCTGCACAGCACGCTGCAGATGAGCATTAGCCTGCTGGCCTTCTTTGTGGTCTATTCGTCGGTGTTTGGCGTGGGCTACGTCTACCTGATTCGGCTTATCAAGAAAGGTCCGCAGCCCGTTGATACCTTGACGTCAAATACCTCGGGCACCCCTGCCCGTCCGCTGTCTGCCGCTGAGTCTGTTCCGGAACAGGAGAGAAACTGATGGGCGTCGATATCTCAGTTATCTGGTTTGCTATCATCGTATTCGCCACGCTGATGTATATCATCATGGATGGCTTTGATTTGGGCATCGGGCTGCTTTTTAACTTCGTGGGCGATGCCAGAGAGCGTGACGTAATGGTCAACAGCGTGGCACCGGTGTGGGACGGCAACGAGACCTGGCTGGTGCTCGGTGGTGCGGGGTTATTCGGCGCGTTTCCGCTGGCCTATGCGGTGATTATCGATGCGCTGACCATCCCTCTTACCGCCATGTTAATTGGCCTTATCTTTCGCGGCGTGGCCTTTGAGTTCCGCTTTAAGGCAACGCCTTCGCACCGCAAATTCTGGGACTACGCCTTCGCCGGCGGCTCTTTGCTTGCCACCTTCACCCAGGGGGTGGTGGTGGGAGCAGTGATTAACGGCTTTGACGTTGAGGGCCGGCGTTTTGTCGGCTCCGCCCTTGACTGGTTAACGCCCTTCAATCTTTTCTGCGGCATCGGGCTGGTAGTGGCCTACACCCTGCTCGGTACTACGTGGCTTATCATGAAAAGTGAAGGCGCGTTGCAAAACCGCATGCGTGAGCTGACCCGGCACGTGCTGCTGGCGCTGGTGGTGGTGATCGCGGTGGTGAGTATCTGGACGCCACTCGGCTGGCAGTACGTTGCCTACCGCTGGTTTACCTTCCCCAACTTCATCTGGTTCCTGCCGGTTCCCCTGCTGGTAGGCGTGTTTAGCCTGTGGATCTGGCGACTGACGCGCAACCCGGCCAGCCACTCGCGTCCCTTCCTGCTGACCCTTGGGCTGATCTTCCTCGGATTTAGCGGTCTGGGAATTAGCCTGTGGCCTAACATTATTCCGCCGCACATTACCCTGTGGGAGGCTGCGGCACCACCGGCCAGCCAGCTGTTTATGCTGGTCGGAACGTTACTGATTATTCCGGTGATTCTGGTGTACACCGCCTGGAGCTACTACGTTTTCCGGGGCAAAGTTTCCGACACGGAAGGTTATCACTGAGGTGAACTATGGCAGACTGGCATACCCGAGCCATTATTTATCAGATTGATACTGCACTCTTTTATGATTTAAACGGCGATGGTTGCGGGGACATCGCCGGGATTGGCGCAAAGCTGCGCTACATTCGCCGCATGGGGGCGACGGTTATCTGGATCACCCCTTTCTACCTCACCCCGTTTCTGGATGAAGGCTACGACGTCAGCGACCATCTGCAGGTTGATCCTCGCTTCGGAAAGCTGGCCGACATTATCGCCTTTATTGAACAGGCCCGGGAGCTGGGTATGCAGGTCATTATTGAGCTGTTGATTCAGCACACCTCGGACGCCCATCCCTGGTTTCAGCAGGCGCGCCGCAACCCAACTTCACCTTTTCGTGACTATTACATCTGGTCGGATAATAACGAGGACGATACCTCCCCGATGTTTCCCGGCGTGGAAGAGAGCGTCTGGACATGGGATGACGAGGCCGGGCAATACTACCGACATATGTTCTATCACCACGAGCCCGACCTGAATCTGAGCTGCCCCGCGCTGCTCAACGAGATCGAAAATATTATCCTCTTCTGGCTCAAGCTCGGGGTGTCGGGATTTCGCCTCGATGCCGCAACGCACCTGACCGCGCAGGCAGGCGGCGGTGACGAGAAAAAGGGGTTATGGATCCTGGAGCATATGCGCCGCCTTATTGAAGCACGTAATCCGGAAGCGATCCTGCTCGGTGAGGTGGACGTCGACGTGGAGGCGTATAAAGACTATTTCGGCGAAAATAACCGTCTGAATCTGGTGCTGAATTTCTGGCTCAATAAGTATTTCTACGTCAGCCTTGCCAGGAAAAGCGCCCGACCGCTGCGCAATGCCATAAGGAAGATGATTGTCCCGCCTGACTCGTGCTGCTTTGCCAACTGGCTGCGCAACCACGATGAGTTAGATCTGGAAGGGATTGGTAAAAAAGAGAAACAGATTGTGGTCGACACCTTCGCCCCTTACGAAGAGATGAACGTCTACCAGCGCGGGATACGACGCCGTCTGGCACCGATGTTAAAGGGCGATCAAAAACGGCTGGCGTTCTGCCACGCGGTGCTCTTCTCACTCCCAGGCGTGCCGGTCATGCGCTACGGCGATGAGATTGGCATGGGTGATGATCTGACGCTGGAAGAGCGCTATGCCGTGCGAACGCCAATGCAGTGGGCGGGGTCAGAAGGCGGTGGCTTTTCAGCAGCGGATCCTGAGCGGTTTATCGCCCCAATCATCGATCGCGGTCCCTGGCGTTATCAGAAAATCAACGTGGCCGATTCCCTGCTGCACCGCAATTCCCTGCTGCACCGGATCATCGACATGGCCAATACGCGCTCTGAATTTCCGGAGATTGCTGTCGCACCGTTTCGTCTCATCAATATTGATGATGACGCGGTACTGGGCATTTATTACGAGGCCGAAGCGCGCAGTATCCTGACCTTCGTTAACTTTAGCGACAAGTCGGTCCAGTTTACCGCCCGCGGGATCCGTCACGCCACCTGGACCGCCTGCCTGGCGGATAAACGCTATGACGACGCGTTAGTCTGTGGCAAAACCGTCCAGCTTACCCTCAGCGGCTACGGCTATCGCTGGTTCTGGACTAACCGTAGCGCGCTGTGCTGATTACCTTTTACGCCGGGTCATGAGCCGCGTCAGCACAACGCCCGCCACCGCGAGGGAGCCTAACAGGACTTTCCCGGGCACACCTGACGTGATCGCCGTGGCGCGGTTTTTCGCTTCCGGGGTAAAACGCCCATGGATTTTGTGCAGGTCGTTGACCGGCTGGTCGAGATAATCCTGGCGATCCCGGTCATTCAGATCGTCAGTCATCTGACCTTCCCAGGCCTTCTTCACCATTAGCCGGTCCAGGAAACCCGGGAAGAGGAATTGTCCGACGATCGACTGAATGGTACTGCTGCCCACCCACAGTTCGCGCACCGGTTTTTGCGCGACCTTAAAAATCGCGCTCGCGGCAACTTCAGGCTCAAACACTGGCGGAACCGGACGCATAGCCCAGGCGAATTTGTTTCTTGCCCAGTCAAACTGCGGTGTATTCAGCCCCGGCATCTGCACCATTGAAAGCTGCACCCGGCTGTTCTCATGCATCAGTTCCGTGCGCACCGCATCGGTGAATCCCCGAATCGCCGCTTTGGCGCCGCAGTAGGCCGATTGTAACGGGATCGAGCGGTAGGCCAGCGCGGACCCGACCTGAATAATCACGCCGCGATCGCGTGGCACCATCAATTCCAGCGCGGCGCGGGTTCCGTTTACGAAGCCAAGATAGGTCACGTCAGTGACGCGGCGAAATTCATCGGGCGTCAGGGTACGAAACGGTGCCAGCACCGCACCCATCGCATTGTTAACCCACACATCAATCGCGCCGAGGCGATATTCAATCTCGTTTGCCGCGTCCACCACCGCCTGGCTGTCGGCGACATCCGCCTGTACCGCACAGGCTTTGACGCCAAATCGCGTTAACTCCTCCTGGGTCGAGTGCAGGCTTGTCTCATCGCGGGCAATAATGCCCACATCGTAGCCTGCCTTTGCGAAGTGCAGCGCCGTTGCCTTTCCCACACCCGCCGTACCGCCGGTAATGACAATCACAGCCATAGAACCTCCGCGTTAATTTACTCGTTATCCCAGCCGGATAATCTGGTCACTAATTCAGACAATGAATATTGCACCGCCTTCTCAACCACATCCTGGCAGTCGCCGGAAAACAGGACGGTACGGGTTTCCGTGTGTCCGCGAAGGTTCCAGGCGAAGCAAACGGTCCCTGCCGCCGTGCCATCGTCGCCCCCTTCTGGCCCGGCATAACCACTGATGGCAATACTGACATCCGCCTGGGCAATCTCCAGAATCCGGGCGGCCATTTCGGTTACCGTCGGTTCACTCACGGCCGTATACCGTTCAAGGGTCTCAGGACGCACGCCCAGAATGCGCTCTTTTGCGCCGTCACTGAACACGACCAGGCCGACATCATAAAATTCGGCCGTGTTCTCTTCAGCACAAAGGGCGACGGAGAGTTTTCCGCCGGTGCAGGATTCTGCCGTGGTTAAGCGAAGCCCTAAGTCTGTCAATTTGCTCGCCACTTTTTTGGTCAGTTCGGCGACGGTATAATTGTTATCATGGTGAAGGTTGCTCATTTCGTGGCCTCTTACTTCTCAAAAGGAATGATTGAAATATGTCCATTGCGCTCAAGAATGGCATATTTAATTTCACTCAGCTGCGTAACACCATTATTCTGGCGTGCCGATACCAGAATATCATCACAGGAAACGTCGACTTTTTTGAGTTTATCTGCTAACGGCACGCCGTTCTCAACCAATATCACCGGAGTACCATCAAGAATATTTTCTACCGGTGAGAAATATTTTTTCATTATCCCAAAGATAATATCCACTACCACCAGCGTGGTAATGGTAATCATTGCGCCGGTGACCGAAAAATCTTCCCCGAGCAGCGCCTGTTGCGTTGCCTCACTGATAATTAACAGGAGAATCAGATCAAAGCTGGTCATCTGCAGCAAAGCGCGCCGTCCGGCAACTTTAAATACCACGACGAGGAACAGATAAATAGCCAGCGCACGAAAGACCATATCCATATCAGCCTCCTACGGGTAAATAAATTGCCAGAAAGGGATTTCCGGCTCGTTGTTTATGCGAACGACATTGTTCCATTTACCTGCGCGTGCAGGGGTCGTGAAAAGTAAGACAGAGAAGTTGTCGGACATTTTCAGGTTGTTATAAACAAAAAAGAGTGTATTCCCGCGACTGAACATGCTGTCCGGTTGCGGCCAAACGCTTCCTGGCTCGTAAACATCGTTGCTCTCGCTGGTCACACTCAGGGTGTATTTCCCTTCTGTTCTGACCGGGAATGAAAGGTGGATCTTCGACTCCGTCTGGCGTCGGCCAAAGCGCTCGTAGTTGATGGTCAGCGACTTTGCCGAGTTTGTTCTTTGCGTATCACTCACCACTCCGCTTGAAAAGAAGCCCGCTATCGCCGCAACGATAATGGCCAGCAGGACAATAAAACCCACCTGACGAAATCCATATTCAAACGTCAGCAATCGGTAATTCTCATCTATCCCAGGTAGCTTATCACTTTGACGCTTCATGGCGGCTATCACCGTTTCGCTTATTAACCGATATTTTTGATTTCAAAAGCGAATGTTTTTAAGACTTATCACATTTGCCACATAAAGGAATAGCAACAATACTTAATAAGTCAAGACACACAAAATGAAGGATATCAGATGAAATTATCGCTTATTTCCGCTTTTTTGATATTTCTGGTACCGACCGCATGGGCAGATAATAACGGCGGGTTACAAAAAGGTGAAGCACCGCCACCGCCGCACGCACTGGATAGCGGTTATCGTGGAACCGATGATGCACGAATTATGACCATCGATCATGCAAAAGAAATGCATGATGGTGCGACTATTTCATTACGCGGAAACCTTATTGACGGTAGCGGCGATAAGTTTGTATTCCAGGATAAAACCGGAAAAATAGACGTTATTATTCCCCAGGCAGTATTCGACGGCAGAACAGTAAAACCCGATCAGATGATCAGTATCAACGGATCGCTTGATAAGAAATCATCGCCGCCTGTCGTGCGCGTCGATCATTTGCAGAAATAATTCAGCGAAGCGTTAACGCTGCAACTATCCATCAAATCTCACCCCTTGGCTTAAGGAGTCAGCTATGAGTGATACTACACAACGTCAGAACGCTTACCCGCAACCCCCTTTCCCGGAGCAACCGCAAACGCCGCCGGGACTGGCATCAGAAATGCAACCCGTACCCGACCACGGGGAAACGAGCTATAAAGGGCATGGCCGCCTTGCCGGCAAGAAAGCATTGATCACCGGAGGTGACTCCGGTATTGGTCGCGCAGTCGCGATCGCTTACGCCCGTGAAGGGGCTGACGTCGCAATTAACTATCTGCCTGAAGAAGAGAAAGACGCGGTTGACGTCATTGAGCTTATCAAAGCGGAAGGACGCATTGCCGTCGCGCTGCCGGGTGACATCCGTGATGAGACGTTCTGCCAGAATCTGGTAGAAGAGGCGGTGGCCAAACTGGGGGGACTGGACATTCTGGTGAATAACGCTGGTCGTCAGCAATACCGGGAATCCCTTGAAGAGCTCACCACGGAAGATTTTGACGCGACCTTCAAAACCAATGTCTATGCGCCTTTCTGGATAACCAAAGCGGCGCTGCGCCATCTGAAACCGTCGGCCTCTATCATTAATACCTCCTCCGTCCAGGCGGTTAAGCCCAGCCCTGTGCTGCTGGATTATGCCCAGACAAAAGCCTGTCTGGCGGTGTTCACCAAATCCTTAGCGAAACAGCTTGGTCCAAAAGGAATACGCGTCAACGCGGTTGCCCCGGGTCCTTACTGGACGGTGCTGCAATCCAGCGGCGGCCAGCCGATGGAAAAAGTGAAAGAGTTTGGTGGTGATACCCCGCTGGGGCGTCCGGGTCAACCTGTTGAAATCGCACCGCTCTATGTCACGCTGGCCTCGGATGAATGTTCATTTACCTCCGGTCAGGTATGGTGCTCTGACGGCGGTGATGGCGTGATTTAACCCGGCTATACACTGACGTAACGCTCTCAATGTGCTCGAAAAGAACAAGGACGTTCTTCCTCTCCCTCCTGCCAAAAAACATGTTGTAACTCAAACAGATCAAATGTTAAAAATATTTTGCTATCAAGTTATCAAAATTAAACAACTTAGCTTGTCACCCGCATCGCTCTGTTTTTAACATCGCCTATGGAAAAAAATGGTCTGTTCAGTCAGCGCATACGCTTGCGCCATTTGCATACATTTGTGGCCGTCGCTCAACAGGGAACGCTGGGGCGAGCGGCTGAAACTCTCAACCTAAGCCAGCCTGCGCTCTCCAAAACGCTGAACGAGCTGGAACAACTCACCGGAACCCGTCTCTTCGACCGCGGTCGGCTGGGGGCACAACTCACCCTCGTGGGTGAACAATTTCTTACGCACGCCGTCAAGGTTCTCGATGCGCTGAATACTGCCGGACAGTCGCTCAACCGCAAAGAGGAGCACGCCACGGAGATTGTGCGCGTGGGTGCCCTGCCAACGGCGGCGCTCGGCATTCTGCCTCCGGTCATTGGACAGTTCCACAAACATCAGCGGCATACCACTATTCAGGTTGCCACCATGAATAACACTATGCTGCTCGCCGGGCTAAAATCCGGCGAACTGGATCTCGGTATCGGGCGCATGTCCGACCCCGAGCTTATGGGCGGGCTTAACTACGAGCTGTTGTTCCTGGAATCCCTGAAGCTGGTCGTGCGTCCCGGCCACCCCCTGCTGCAGGATACGGTGACGTTAAGCCGCGTGATGGAGTGGCCGGTGGTGGTATCCCCAAAAGGCACCGTTCCGCGTCAGAACGCCGAGACACTGCTGCAGATGCAGGGCTGCTCACTGCCTTCAGGTTGCATCGAAACGCTGTCGGCCTCGCTTTCGCGCCAGCTTACGGTGGATTATGACTACGTCTGGTTCGTTCCCTCCGGCGCGGTGAAAGATGATCTTCGCCAGGGCACGCTTACCGCACTGCCGGTAACGTCGCCAGGTGCGGGCGAACCTATCGGTATATTAACCCGCGTGGATACCCCGCTCTCCCCGGGTGCGCAGACGCTGCTCAGCGCCATCCGCAAATCCATGCCTGCCTGAGACGCCTTTACAACTTCAACCACTAACCCGTCCTGTCGACGGGTTTTTTGTTTCTGTGGTCAAAAAATGCGAAATCATCCATTAACAATTGCGTAAAACAATTTAACAGTTTTATCATAGCCGCGAATTCACCAAATGGTTCGCATGCTATTTGTTAAACAGGAATTCAACCGCACATAATGCGGATAAACCGTATAAAACCTCATCCCCCTCCGCGATTATTACCCAATTGGTACATATTCGGCACCGTTCCGCAACGCGGGGGATTTAAAGGAGACAGAAATGGCATTTGGCAGCGCGCCACGTGGGATACCCCGTATCCTGCAGTGGCTCCTTGCCGGACTGATGACGCTCATCGGTCTGGCTGTTGGCGGCTTAGGTTTAAAGCTTGTTACCGTAGGCGGAAGTGGGTACTTCCTGATCATGGGCGTGGCGATGGTGATTGCCGCCGTCCTGATTTTCATCAACCGCGCCAGCGGGATCGTCCTCTATGGCATCGCGTTTATCGCCTCGCTGTTCTGGGCCGTCAGCGATGCCGGATGGGATTTCTGGCCGCTCTTCTCGCGCCTCTTTACGTTTGCCGTGCTGGCCTTCCTCTGTGCCATCGTCTGGCCGTTTATGCGCGCAGCAAACCACAACGCCCCGAACAAAGCACCGGCGTTTGGCGTCGCGGCCGTTCTGGCGGTCGTGATGCTGGTGAGCCTCGGCTGGATGTTCAAGCCGCAAACGCTGGTGGCGGCGAATGAGCCGGTACCGGTAAAACCGGTCGCACCAGGTCAGGAGCAGAAAAACTGGGCGCACTGGGGCAATACCACCCACGGTGACCGCTTCGCCGCCCTCGATCAAATTAACAAACAAAACGTGAACGATCTGAAGGTGGCCTGGATTGCCCACACGGGGGATATTCCTCAGAGCAACGGCTCCGGTGCGGAAGATCAGAACACCCCATTGCAAATTGGCGACACGCTGTATGTCTGTACGCCGTACAGTAAAGTCCTGGCGCTGGACGTCGACTCCGGTAAAGAGAAATGGCGTTACGACGCGAAAGCCTCGGCACCGAACTGGCAGCGTTGCCGCGGTCTGGGTTATTTTGAAGACCACAGCAGCGTGACAACGTCACAGGCAGATGCACAGCCTGCGGCCTGCCCTCGTCGTCTGTTCCTGCCGACCACCGATGCGCGACTGATAGCCATCAATGCGGATAACGGCAAAGTCTGTGAAGACTTTGGCGATCGTGGCACCGTTGACCTGAGCATCGGGATGGGGGAAATCAAGCCGGGCTACTATCAGCAGACCTCCACGCCGCTGGTCGCGGGGAATGTGGTGGTGGTCGGCGGTCGTATCGCGGATAACTTCTCCACCGGTGAACCGCCGGGCATCGTGCGTGCGTATGACGTTCATACCGGTAAGCTGGCATGGGCATGGGATCCGGGTAATCCGCAACTGACCGGCCTCCCACCGGAAGGACAGACCTATACACGCGGCACGCCGAACGTCTGGTCTGCCATGTCTTACGATGCAAAACTGAACCTGATCTATCTGCCAACCGGCAACGCCACGCCAGATTTCTGGGCGGGTGAGCGTACGGCGCTGGATGACAAGTACAGCTCCTCCATCGTGGCGGTGGACGCCGCCACCGGTCAGGTGCGCTGGCATTTCCAGACCACCCACCACGACCTGTGGGACTTTGATCTCCCTTCCCAGCCGCTGCTGTACGATTTACCCGACGGTAAAGGTGGCACCACGCCGGTGCTGGTGCAGACCAGCAAGCAGGGCATGATCTTTATGCTCAACCGCGAAACCGGCAAGCCCGTGGCGAAAGTCGAAGAGCGCCCGGTACCGGCCGGTAACGTTGAAGGTGAACGTTACTCCCCGACCCAACCGTACTCTGTTGGCATGCCGATGATTGGCAACCAGACGCTGACCGAATCGGATATGTGGGGGGCGACGCCAGTAGACCTGCTGCTGTGCCGCATTCAGTTTAAAGAGATGCGTCACCAGGGCGTCTTCACCCCACCGGGTCTCGACCGTTCCCTGCAGTTCCCGGGCTCCCTTGGCGGGATGAACTGGGGCAGCGTCTCAATCGACCCGAACAACAGCCTGATGTTCGTTAACGATATGCGCCTGGGCCTGGCAAACTACATGGTACCGCGTGCCAACGTGGCGAAAAACGCCAGCGGCATTGAGATGGGTATTGTGCCTATGGACGGTACACCGTTCGGGGCTATGCGTGAACGCTTCCTGTCGCCGTTGGGCATTCCGTGTCAGAAGCCACCGTTTGGCACCATGTCAGCCGTTGACCTGAAATCAGGCAAGCTGGTGTGGCAGGTTCCGGTTGGTACGGTGGAAGATACTGGCCCGCTTGGCATTCGCATGCATATGCCGATCCCAATCGGTATGCCGACCCTGGGCGCGTCCCTCGCTACCCAGTCCGGTTTGCTGTTCTTTGCCGGCACTCAGGATTTCTACCTGCGCGCGTTTGATACCGCCACCGGGAAAGAGATCTGGAAAGACCGTCTGCCGGTCGGTAGCCAGTCCGGACCGATGACCTATGTTTCACCGAAAACCGGTAAACAGTACATCATCATCAACGCGGGGGGTGCCCGTCAGTCGCCGGATCGCGGTGATTACGTGATTGCCTACGCGCTGCCGGATAAGCAGTAACGCAATAAAAAAGGGACCTGACGGTCCCTTTTTTTTTCACCCGTTTACCCCGGACGACTCAGAACGTTTCCCAGTTATCACCCGACACCGCAGGCGCAGGACGTAAAGGTGCGTTTTTCACCGCTGGCGCAGACGAGACTGAACGGCCAGGCTTTGCGCCACTCAGACGAAATGCCCCGACAGCCTCGGTCAGACGCGCGCCCTGTTCTTCCAGGGAGGCCGCCGCCGCAGAGGCTTCTTCCACCAGCGAGGCGTTCTGCTGCGTCACTTTGTCCATCTCCGAAATCGCCTGGCTGACCTGCTCGATACCGCGGCTCTGTTCGTCGGAGGCGGCGGCAATTTCCAGCATAATATCGGTGACGCGTTTCACCGCATCGACGATGTCGTTCATGGTGTTGCCCGCGGCGACCACTTCACCCGAACCCTGATCGATCAGGGAAACCGACTCGTTGATCAAGCTTTCAATCTCTTTCGCGGCATTTGCACTTCGGCTCGCCAGGGTACGCACTTCGCTTGCCACCACCGCAAAGCCGCGTCCTTGTTCACCCGCACGCGCTGCTTCTACTGCCGCATTGAGCGCCAGGATATTGGTCTGGAACGCAATGCTGTTAATCACCGCAGTAATCTCAGAGATCTTCTTCGAACTGGTGGAGATATTGCTCATCGTTTTCACCACGCCGGAGACCATCTGGCCGCCACGGCTGGCTTTACCGGAGGCATCTTCCGCCAGCTTGCTGGCATGGTGCGCGTTATCGGCATTCTGTTTCACCGTCGCGGTCAGCTGTTCCATACTTGCGGCAGTCTGCTCAATGGCGGCCGCCTGCTGTTCGGTACGGGATGAGAGATCGGTGTTGCCAGCCGAGATTTCACTGGTTCCGCGATAGATCTCTTCCGCCCCCTGGCGTACGGTGCCAACCGTGGTCTCCAGCGAGTGCTGCATGGTTTGCAGGTCGCGCGTCAGTCGGCCAATTTCGCTGCGCCCGGCGACATCATCCGGCATCGTCAGGTCGCCTTTCGCAATGTTCTCGATTCGGGTGGCAGCACGCTGAAGCGGATTGATGACCGTGCGGCGCAGCACGATAAAGGTCAGCGCAGTCAGCACCAGCGCCAGGGCAAACGCCCCGACCATAAACATCAGGCCCAGTTGCGTGCGGCTGTGCGCCTGCGCCGTCAGGGCATTGGCCCGGTCGGTACGGATCTTAATCGCCTTCAGCAGGACGGCGTTATAGGCGTCATCCAGCGGGCGCGCGGATTCGTTTTCATGGTTAATGATCGCTTCAAACATGCCGTTTTTGGCAAATTTAACCATCGGCTGAAGGCCCGCGATATAGGCGTCAAAGCGTGTTTTCAGTTCGGCATCCAGCGCTTCATCCTCCGCCGTACGAACGGGGCGGTTCATGTACGCATTAAAGCCATCCTGAGACTGCTTAATACGTTTTTCCGCCTCGCTGATGTTCTGCTTCATTGCATCCATCTCGGCGATACGGCTGGCCGCGCCAGCGTGGATCATATTGATACGCGCGGTGCGAAGATGGTTAGAACTGTTCGACAGCCCCATACGCACCTGAATTTCTGATGTGACATCCTGCTGATCGGCGTCTGCCTGCAGCAGGAAATAGCCCGCCAGACCTGAGCTCAAGGCGAACAGCAAAATAATGCCACCGAGAATGGAGGAAAACAGCGGAACCAGCCTGATATGATGCAAAAAGCTCAGCGTGCGCTGCGCCTGCATCGTTGTTGTGTTGTCCATGACCGTCGACTCTCTTGTAGGTAAGATGCGTAAAAACACGCCTGTAAAATAGTCATCGGCACGGCTAGAGATTAGCTTACGGCTAAAAGCGCAAGGCAGGTCACACTTTAGAGAAGATTATGCAGGAAACGCCAGCGGCAAAAAAACCGCTGGCAGAAGAGTTACTTGTCGCCGAAGTGAATCACGGTACGGATGGACTTACCTTCGTGCATCAAATCGAACGCGTCGTTGATTTGCTCCAGCGGCAGGCGATGGGTAATGAACGGGTCGAGCTGAATTTTCCCGACCATTGCATCTTCCACCATGCCCGGAAGCTGGGTGCGCCCTTTCACGCCGCCAAACGCTGAACCACGCCACACACGGCCGGTCACCAGCTGGAATGGACGGGTTTTGATCTCCTGGCCCGCACCGGCAACGCCAATGATGATGCTCTCACCCCAGCCTTTGTGGCAGCATTCAAGCGCGGAGCGCATCACGTTAACGTTACCGATACATTCGAAGCTGAAGTCAACGCCGCCATCGGTCATCTCAACGATCACATCCTGAACCGGCTTATCGTAGTCTTTCGGGTTCACGAAATCAGTGGCACCCATTTCGCCTGCCAGTGTGAATTTCTCCGGGTTAGTATCGACAGCGATAATACGACCCGCCTTCGCCTGCACCGCCCCCTGGATAACCGCCAGACCGATACCGCCCAGACCGAACACCGCAACGGTGTCGCCCTCTTTCACTTTTGCGGTGTTATGCACCGCGCCAATCCCGGTGGTCACGCCGCAGCCCAGCAGGCAAACCTTATCCAGCGGCGCCTGTGGGTTCACTTTCGCCAGCGAAATTTCCGCGCACACGGTGTATTCGCTGAAGGTACTGGTGCCCATGTAGTGATAGATCGGCTCACCGTTATAGGAGAAGCGAGTGGTACCGTCTGGCATCAGACCTTTACCCTGAGTAGCGCGAACCGCCTGGCAGAGGTTAGTTTTGCCGGATTTACAGAACTTACACTCACCACATTCTGCCGTGTACAGCGGAATCACATGGTCACCCGGTTTCAGGCTGGTCACGCCCTCGCCGACTTCCACCACAATCCCGCCGCCTTCGTGGCCGAGTACCGCCGGGAACACGCCTTCAGGATCGTCACCCGAAAGGGTAAACGCATCGGTATGACACACGCCGGTATGGGTAATTTTGATCAGGACTTCGCCTTTCTTCGGCGGAGCCACGTCGATTTCAACGATTTTGAGCGGCTGGCCGGGGCCAAATGCGACAGCAGCGCGAGATTTCATAATGTCTCTTCCCTTATTGTGAGGTCTGTGGGTTTATTTTAGATAAGAGCGCAGCAAATGGCCGACTTCTGCCATGCGAACGGCCCGCTGGTCCGGCGTTGTCTCCCCGGTCACCAGCTCATCTTTGAGGTGAATTTCAACCATTTCGCCCATCAGCCCATTCGCAGCGCCGCGCACGGCGGCAATTTGCTGCAGGATGGACAGACAGGGGTCGCCCGATTCCAGTGCACGCTCAAGAGCATCAACCTGCCCTCGAATGCGGCGGACGCGCGTCAGAATACGTTTTTTATCTGCGGGTGAATGCGGCATACGCCCTCCTGATACTATAGGGGGGTATTGTATCTTTGAAAGCAGCTTTATGTAAACATTAGGTTTGACGTGGTTATCGTGTAGTTAGCTGAGGGGGTAAAAGGCTCTTTCGGACATAAAGTAACTTTATACTCATTCCATTACCTATTTTTCTAAAATATTCAGTAGTTTACATCTCTACACCCACTTATTCTTAGCCAATTGATAGGTACAACGTCGCACCAGGCACGAGAGCCCTGTGGCTGAGCAAACAAGGGACTGTAGCCATCACATCCCGCGCATTCATCACAATAAAAAAGGCCACCTAATGGCAGCCCTGGTCGCTAGGTATTTATCAATATCGTTTCATGGTGCCGACTGGCGTCCTTTCTGACCAATCAGGCCTCTCGCCAGCCATGATCGCACGCTGTTGGGATGGCGTCACAGACTGGGTTATCTCTGGCATAGCCTTGTATTCAGGTTTTTGAGGTGGGCTGAGAACCAGATCGGAACTACAACCTGTCAGCAAAAAAATCGCAAGAAGAGAGGAATTAAACTTGTGCACTCTATACCCTTCCAATGGGATAAAAAATGAAAAGAAAGAATCGTGGTGTCGGGTGCATCCCAGTGACTCTCCCCTGGTAAGCAAAAACGCGTGTATACCTGCGGACAGCAGTAGTCCGAAACGCCCTCTCGTCAAAGAGGATTCACCACAGAAATAAATTATGTCGAATTTATTCCTTCGGTCAATGCATGATTGCTGTGAGTCGTCGCAGGATCGGGGGAATATGAGGTGACGTGATCGGAGCCATAGAAAAGAAACGTGTATGTTTACGTTCGCCGAGGTTTGACCTGAACGTTCACTTTCTTCGATTACGGGACTACAATTCAATAAATTTCATTCACATAGAGTTGATACGATGAGCACAACCCCCTTTATCCGCCCTCAACTTACCCTGCCAGACGGTGCCAACAAACTGCTGCTGCACTCCTGCTGCGCCCCCTGCTCGGGAGAAGTGATGGAGGCCATCCAGGCCTCGGGAATTGATTACACCATATTTTTCTATAACCCCAATATTCATCCACAAAAGGAATACCTCATCCGTAAGGAGGAGAATATTCGCTTTGCGGAAAAACACGGCGTGCCGTTTGTCGATGCCGATTACGACACCGATAACTGGTTTGAACGCGCTAAGGGCATGGAATGGGAACCCGAGCGCGGTATCCGCTGCACCATGTGCTTCGATATGCGTTTCGAACGCACAGCGTTGTATGCGGCAGAAAATGGTTTTCGCGTCATCAGTAGTTCATTAGGGATCTCCCGCTGGAAGAATATGCAGCAGATAAATGACTGCGGCCAGCGTGCGGCAGCGCGCTATCCGGGGATGGTCTACTGGGACTACAACTGGCGCAAACAGGGCGGTTCCTCGCGCATGATTGAGATAAGCAAGCGGGAACAGTTTTACCAGCAGGAATATTGCGGGTGCGTGTATTCGCTCAGGGACAGTAACCTGCACCGCAAGTCTCAGGGCCGCCCGCTTATCCGGATTGGGAAACTGTATTACGGTCAGGATGAGAATGAGAAATAAAAGGTTTATGGCATAGAGATATATCCGAAAACAGGAGGATTTTGTGCCAAATTCCGCCCTGCTTCCCTTAAAACGCAAAAGAGAGGCTATCCTTATACTATCAACACAAGGAGGCAAAAATGACTGATTTCAATACTGATAAAAATACACAGTTTGCAGAAGACAAAGCGAAAAATAAACTCGATGAACTGGCAGGCTCAGCCCAGCAGCAGTTTGGCGATTTCGTTGACTCCCCTAAGCATCAGGTTAAAGGTGCTGCCAAGAAATATGCCGCACAGGCCAGCGACGCCGTTTCCGATGTCACTGAAGCGGTGAGAAACAATCCCCTGACGGGTTTAATTGCTGCGGGGGCGGTAGGTATTGTTCTCGGCCTGTTACTGGGTCGAAAATAAATAAAGGCCCTTCGGGGCTTTATTTTTGCGCTTTAGCTAAACAATCTGACCATGCGATCTAATTCGTCTTCTTTCACCGCTCGCGACAGATAATAGCCCTGAAAGCTTTTAACCCCAAGGGCAACTAACTTCTCAAACTTCTCTTCGCTATCCACCCCTTCAGCAATACAATCCGTGCCTGTCATATCGCTGTATATCTGTATCGCTTTAATAAGATTATAATCGTTGTCATTCGCCACAAAATGCTCGACGATATCCCGGTCAAGCTTTAATCCATCAAAATGCACCTGCCTTACCGGGAACATGGTTTGATGGTTGGAAAAGCAGTCATCGAGAAACAGCCGGCACCCGGTATTGCGTAAACGCCGCATGGTTTCTGGGATCGTCCTATCTTTGGTCACATCAATCTCTTCGGCAAATTCAAAGACCAGTTTGTCGGCCCACTGCGGATTGAGCAGCATCGCCACAGCCTTTTTGGCCATGTCGGGAAGTGCATTCCCCGAGGCAAGTCGCGGGGGGATATTGACGGAAAAATAATATTTACCGTTATATTTATTAATACCCGACACCGCAGCATGAATCACTAGCGCAGTAATTTTTAGCCATATTTCCTGGCTTGAAATATCAGTAAGAAAATTAACTGGTTTGATAATTCTACCATTATTATTCCAGCGAATGAGTATCTCAAACCCCACCCCTTTCTTATACCGATCGGTTATGATCTAATACGCAGGGAATATCTCTCTTTTTAGCAATGCATTATAAACCGCCGTCTCTTTGGCAGAGAGACTTTCTTTTTGCGTTAACCGTTCCGTGCTGCCTTCCATTCTTAAGGCATGCGGATCTTTCAGCCAGCGTCGGATCTGGTGTAATTTTTTCACCCCTTCCTTACGATGGGTATAAACCGTTTTATTAGACAGCCCCATTTTTTCACACTGCTCTTTTACTGACATTCCGCGATAAAAATTTAATAAAACACTTACCTCTCTTTCGGTTAAACCTTTTACGTTTTCCTGATAAGACACCCCCCAGTATTGGTCACGCAATGAACGTGAGTTATCCTTAAATACGTCATTATGCATACGAAAACAGGTCATAACATCAGACACGCTGGCTATACGAATCAATGAAAGCTGGAAAGTATTATTTAAAAGATTCCCCAGCGTTCGATACAGCCAGCCATCCGGCATTTCCCCGTACAGGGTTACCTTTCGAATAACAGGAAGTTTATTTAGCACGCAAGCGAGTCGCTTCAGGCTCTCCAGCAGAGAGACCACACCTTTGCCGAGAAACACCGAGATTTGAGCGTTTTGACTGCTAAGGATATTTTCCAGATCCTGCCGGGAAGGTTCATCCCCCTCAAAACGAACGTGCGAAGCGTCTATACCGTACTGTTTGAGTAACAGACTGTACCCCTGAAATGTGAAATGGCAGGTTGAGATGACAAATTTTTGCTCATAAAAAGCAGCATTTCTGAAAGAAATATTTTGGGTCATAACCTGCTCCTGGGCACAAAAACATATATCCCATTTGTGAATGTAACAAAATATAAAAAACCCTGTTGTTGATAATAATTTTACAGTACACCATCAGGTTAAGAAACCGTTATCAACGTGACTAACGAGAACATCTTTGTGTTAATCACCGCCTGTATCCATATGCAGTATAAATATAAAATTCGCATCAAATAATAACGGTAAATATGTCAATCTCAAGGTATAATGAAAAATCCGAAAGAAGACTGGATACTTCATCTATCGGCTCATTCATATAAGAGACAAACGCTATGGATAATCATATCTCATCCAGGGCCTTGCTACATCGAAGGGATGTCATTAAAAACAATCCGCGATTCAGTGAGGCAATAACAGAGCACTACACCATTAATGACGCCATCTACAAAAAACAACCTTTGTTCTACAAAACGATGCTTCAGGAATCACGGTTCAACATTATTCTTTCCATGTGTTGTTTTATCTTTGGAAATCAGGCTGAGTCAGTATCAGAAATTAAAGAATTATGCTCCCGTTATAAAATTGCCAGCCCCAACAGTGTGATTGCGATCATCACCTTGCTCAGAACCACCGGGCGCATCAAGACCTGGCGCTGCAGTGAAGACAGACGCAAAACGAGAATCGCACCGACTGAAAAGGGACTTAATGAACTTAAACGCTACATGTCCGGCGCATTTTTGCCGGTAAGTATTCTTTTCCCAAAGTTTAATATCAACGTTAATCTGCTGGATAACGACATCCTGCGAAATAACTTTTTCCGTCGCGCAGCGGAATACCTTTTCAGGGGGTTAACGTTCAGGAAGGTTTTGCCTGAAGTGGGATTGTTTATTGATAAAGATGGAGGGCGAATGATAATGTTATATCTTTACCTGCAGGCCATAAAAAATAAAACCGCACATGGTGCAGTAATACCTTATTCAGCCAACTTACTGGCTAAAGAATTTTTTGTTTCACGGATCCACGTCAACCGTATTATCAAATCGGCGCAAGAGGCGGGTTATCTTAAAGATCAGGGTGATGGCCAGATGTCGATTTACCCGGCGTTTATAGAACTGGTCGAAAACTATGCCGGATTATACTTCGCCTATGTGACTCACTATATCAACGTCGTTCCTAAAGAACGACGCCACGTTGTTAACGTAACGTCGACGGTATAATGTTTCTGGCGTTCGGTTTCCCGAACGCCCTTTGTTTACCGTTCCCGCAGTGCCTCTTTCGCCTTATTAAGCGGTTTCAACAGATAATCCAGAATCGTTTTACTGCCTGTTTTAATATCAACGGTCGCAATCATCCCCGGAAACACCGGGAAGGTTTTGCCTTGTTTATTGGTCAGATGGTTACTGTCAGTGCGGATATAGACCCGATAGTAATACACATCCCTTTTCACCTCATCCTGAAGCGTATCCGGCGAAATCATGGTCACCTCGCCCTCCAGCCCACCGTAAATGGAGTAGTCATAGGCGGTCACTTTCACCAGCGCTTTTTGTCCCGGATGAATAAAGGCGACATCGCGCGGCGAGATTTTCGCTTCAATTACCATCTGGTCATCAAGCGGAACCAGGCTCATCAGCTTGCCGTTTGGCGGAATCACCCCTCCCACGGTTGTCACGTCGATATCCTTAACGATCCCGCGCACCGGCGCATTGAAGGTCAGTCTGGTCAACGAATCTTCACGCCCTTTCATCACCGAACGTTGCGCTTCAATCTCCGCGTTCGCTTTCGCCAGCTCTTCACGGGCGCGAACGTAATACTGGTTTTTCATCTCGGTGATTTTGTTCTCAAGCTCATTTTTTTGACGCTCAAGACGTAACACCTCCACCTTACTGGCTGCCCCCTGCGTCACCAGCGGACGGGTTAGCGACAGCTCTCGCTGCACCAGCTCGGCCCCCTGCCGTAACCCTGCCAACCCTTTCTCAAGACTTTCGCGACGAGACTGATACAGCGCCGTTTCCTGTTTGACCAGTTCAACGTCATCATCCAGCTCTGCCGGAAAAGCCAGTGCCGTGTCGTTCACTTCGGCCTTCAGACGCGAGGCGGTTGCCAGCGCGGCATTCAGGCGCGATTCACTCTCCAGCACGCTTGATTCTGTTTTCGTCCGGTCAAGCTGTGCCAGCTGCTGACCACGCTCAACGATGTCGCCTTCACGCACCAGCAAACTGTGAATAATGCCCCCCTCAAGGGACTGGATCACCTGCTCGTGCGAAGAGGGGATCACCTTGCCGCTACCGGTGGTGACCTCATCAAGGCTGAACAGGCTTGCCCAGGTGATAAATACCGCCAGCAGGGCGAACAGCGACCAGGCGACCCAGGTTGACCGCGGCAAGCGTGGCTCCTTCAGGCGGCTGTTGACGCGAGAGAAATCAGTCATGCTACGCCCTCCTCTGCTACTGGTGTCGGTTTCATGGTCACGGTACGCTGTGAGGCTTTTTGCGGCGCCATACCGTGCTGGCGAAGAATGGCGTCGCGCGGGCCATCCATGATCACCTTGCCGTTTTCCAGCACGATGATACGGTCAACCAGTTCCAGAATAGGCAGACGATGGGTCGCGACCACCAGCGTCCGGCGCTTGCCCAACCACGGTTTAAGGTGCTGGATAAACTGCTTCTCACTCATCTCGTCAAGCCAGGCGGTAGGTTCATCCAGCAACAAAATGTTTGGAGAGGTGATCAGAGCACGGGCCAGTAATAACGCCTGACGCTGCCCGCCGGACAGGCCCGCACCGCCTTCGTTGATAATGTAGTTGAGCCCCATTTTCTGTTTGCGGACAAACTCCAGCGCACCACTGTTCACCAGCGCCTGATGGATTTCATCGTCGGTGGCCAGCGGGTTGCCCATCAGAATGTTGTCCCGCACAGAGCCAAAGAACAGCCGCGCCTGCTGGCTCAGCAGCTGCATGTCACGGCGCACGTCAGCCGGGTCCAGATGGTTCAACGCGATATCATCCAGCAGAATGCTGCCCTGCTGAGGCTCCTGCATCCCTGCCAGCAGCTGCAGCAGCGTGCTTTTGCCGGAGCCGTTGCGTCCGAGCACCGCCACCCGCTCACCGGCGCGAATCTGCAGTTTGCTGATGTTCAGAACGGTGAGTTTTTCTTCATCGTCGTACCAGAACCCCACCTCTTCCAGCGCATAATCCCCCCGCAGATGGGCTTTATGCACCTTCTTGCCCTGCTGAGGATCGTCAATCGGGCGCTGCATCAGATCGTCGAGTCCTTTACGCGCCACTTTCGCCGACTGCCAGCGGGAGAGCACGCCTGAAATTTGCGACAGCGGCGCGATGGTCCGCGACGCGAGAATAGAGGTCCCCACCAGCGCACCGGTGGTCATGTCCCCGCTGATAACCAGGTAGCACCCCACCAGCAGCACCACGGCATACACAATCGACTGCACCTCCTGCGTCCAGGTCAGCAACAGCCCGGTCAGCCAGCGCTGCTTCATGCCGACGTTAGCGGCAACATCATTGGTGTTATTCCACTGATTCTGGAAGCGCTGTTCAGCGCGCATCAGCTTGATGTCTTCTATGCCCTGAACCGCTTCCACCAGCGTGGCGTTACGAATGGCGGACTCGCGCATCCCTTCGCTGGACAGTTTGCCCAGCGGGCGCTGGACCAGCAGGCCCGGGATAAGCAGCAGCGGCACGGCAAGCAGGACAACCAGTACCAGCGGACCGCCAATCATCCACAAAATGAACACAAACAGCAGGAAGAACGGCAGATCGGAGATGGCCGCAATGGTAGTGGACGTGATCAGTTCACGAACCGACTCCAGCTCGCGGATCTGGGCAATGAACGACCCGGTTGACTTAGAGCGCGCCCCGTTTTTAATCCTCAGCGCGTGTGCAAAAACGCGTTCAGAAATACGCAGGTCGGCGCGTTTACCCACCACATCCGAAATGTGCACGCGCAGCATGCGCATGATGAATTCGAAAACAATGGCGATCATCACGCCGCCAAACAGGACCCACAGCGTGGCTTCCGATTGCGAGGGCACCACCCTGTCATACACCTGCATGGAAAAGACCATGCCGGAAAGGGCCAGGACGTTAGCGACCAGCGCCACCAGCATAATATCGCTGTAGCGTCGCCAGTCCTTCAGGGCCAGCTGCCAGAACCAGTTTTTCTCATACGGTTTGATGTAATCATCCACCCGGGCATCCGGCGTGGACTCGAGCGGGCGCAGCACCAGCAGTCCAGTTAACCGTGAGCACAGCGCCTCACGCGTCAGCGTCGTCTCCAGGCCGCCGTCACCGCTGAACTGCAGGCTCACGTTGCCCTCGCTGTCCATGCGGTTAATGACCGCGATTTGCCCGCCGGTAAATTCCGCAAGCAGAGGTAAACGCCACGGGTCGAGGGAGACCGCGTCGGCCGCCACCATACGCATCCCTAACCCAAGCTGGCGTGCCATCTCTTCCAGCACCAGCTGGCGTGGAGACTGGCTTTCATGGTTAATCGTGACCCGAACATGCTCTGCCGAGAAGTCCAGCCGATAGTGCTTCGCGATGATGAGCATGCCCTGCAACCAGGGTTCGTACTGTGGATGTGTCTTCATAATGTTGTGAAATCTTTTATCGCTCTTCGTTGTAGCCACGCAAAAGGCCGCGAGGATCGCTCCTCGCGGCATAGTTTTACGCAATTAACAGTTGATGATTTGCCAGCAGCGTAGCCAGATCGGTCTGCACGCCGTTCAGCGTGACCAGCGTTGTGGGTGAGAACTGACCGCCGCTACCGTCCAGGTCAACCTGGATTTCGGTATTGCTGCCGTTTTGCACCACGCGGATGTAATCGGTGATATTCCCCGCACTGCCGTCCAGCGTGGCGACCCCGTTCACATAGCTCGCTGAGCCCGTACCGGTGTAGCCGCTGCCTGAAAGCAGGTCGCGCAGGTCAATACGATCCGTATCCGCCGTGCCTTCCCAGGTGCCTACCGTAAAGCCGTTCACCACATCACTGCCGTTACCGCCTGTGGCATTGGAGGCGTTGATCAACGTGTAGAGCAGCGTATCGTGACCGCCGCTGCCAATATTGAACGTGTCGTTACCGCCACGGCCTTCGAACTGGTTGTTACCGCTGTTGCCGGTAATGACATCGTCAAAGTCCGAGCCGTTAATGCCCTCAATGTTCAGCAGGCGTGAGGTACCAAACCCGGTGTCCTGCGCGGTAGAAAGACGCAGGTCGACGGTCACGCCGGACGTCGCATTGCGGTAGTCCACCACGTCCATCCCCCCGGTGTTACTCCAGGTGTCGTGATCCGAGTGGGTCGTCCAGCCGCCGGAACCGTTATAGGTATACGTGCCGTCCTCGGCGATAAAGGTGTCGTTATACCCGGTACCGGTAAGCGTCCCGCTGTGCCCCCCGGTTGCTGCTTCGGCAGTGAGCACGTAGCCCTCTTTGCCGTTGCCGGCTTCCAGACCGCTCCAGGTGACGTTATCCGACACGTCATTGGTGATTTTCAGGATCTCGGCCGAGTAAGTTTCATTCGGATCCAGACCGTAGAAACTCACCAGTGCAGAGGTATCGTTCGAACCAATACCGGACTGGGCGTTGATGATCTGCGAGGCCACCAGTACGCCCGCCGCGTTATACAGATTGACCGTATTACCGTAGTAGGCGTTGATACCCTCACTGTCGACAATGTGCAGATGCATCGCCGTGCCGTCGGCAACGGTTTTGCTGTTTTGCACCAGCACCACTTTGCCGTTCTGCTGCGACACCAGCAGATCCTGCGCGCCGTCCCAGTTGTAATCCACGGCGGCCACACCGGTGACGTTCGCCAGTCCGGAAGCCAGCTGACTTGATGTCCAGCTTGAACCGTAACCGTTGTTGGTAAACAGGGTTGCGGTCTGCGCTCCGCTGTAGGTACTGAGCTTGATGACGTCCATCTGGCCGTCAGCGTTCCAGTCCACCGCCACCGACAGATACCCTGCTGACGCGTTAGAGGCCTCAACCGCGCTCTTGGTGGTGGACAGTTTCCCGGTACCGTCGTTGTAGTAGATCACCCCGCCGTTGTTGTTGTAGCTGCTGCCCAGGTACAGATCCATGTAGCCATCGCCGTTGAAATCCGCCCACGTCATCGACGCCGCTGTGGTGGTATTCGCCACGTTTGCCACAAACACGTTAGTCAGGTTCTGACCGAGGGATAACGTCCCGTTACCGTTGTTGTTAATCACGGTAAGCGAGTACGCGCCGCTGCGGTTGGTGTGCTGAACCACATCCACGGTGCCGTCGTTATTCAGGTCAACGCCGGAGATTTCACGCATGGTGGTGAATTGTCCCCAGAACCCGGCGCCGCCATAGTTCCCATCCGGCGTGAGTACCCCCTTGTTGTTAATAAGGTAGGTAATGGAGTCCGCACCGGCATCGCCATACGCAAGGTCCAGATACCCGTCACCGGTTTTATCGTAGGCAATGACACCGCCGTACCAGATAGTGGTTCCCATACCCAGTTGGCTGGCGTTGTAAGTGCTGCCATCGTAGGTCCACATCACCTGTGTAGACCCGCCGTAGGTGGTTTCAGTCGCAAAGATGTCCTGCGTGCCGTTACGGTCGAAATCGGCGGCGGTCTGGCTTACGGCAGGGAAGCCACGCGTATTGGTCAGCGCGTTCGCCGCGTAGGTTGAATCATCACTGCTGGAATAGGACTGTCCGTTAGCAATGATATTCCACAGGCCGCTGCTGTTCATGCCGACGGTCATGGTCGAGTTTTCGCTGTTACCCGCCGTGGTGGCCCAACTGGTATTCACCGTGGTGGTGTCAATCACCAGGCTGCCGCTCGCCGTCCCGGTGGTATTGCCGTTACCCGCGCTGCTCTTCACCTGTGCCGTTACGTTATAGCTGGCAACGCTCAGTGCATCGCTGTCCGGGATCTGCAGATACCAGGTGTTGTGATCCGGGTCGACCACCACCGCGCCGCCCGTCTGCGAGGTGTAGGTTTTACCGTTCACATTCACCACCAGGTACTCGCCGTTCACCAGATCCGCGGAGACCGTTCCGCTGACAATCGGCGTGGTATCCGATGTTGTCTGCGCGGTAATTGCCGCCGTGGTGGTCGGGATACTGGTATCGACGTTCAGTACAAACCCGTCCGATTCCGTATAGTTACCGGCTTTATCGGTTACCCGCAGGATATACGTATGATTGCCATCGCTCAGGCCGTTATCCTGGAAGGACCAGCTTGCGCTACCGTTCATCGTGACCTGGCCCAGCAGGATCCCGTCACGATAAAGCTGCACAATCTCACCGTCATCCGGCGCGCGGTTCAGCGTTCCGTTGATCAGCGGCGAGCTGTCATCCGTCGCCATCGCGCTGCCAAAGGAGCCCAGACGCTCACCTTCGTCATCGGTATAGCTCACCACGGTTCCCACGGTGGTTGGCGGCGTGGTATCCACCGTCACCACCTGCGATGAGGTTGAGCCCACGTTGCCTGCCTGGTCGATAATCCGCACCTGATAGGTGTAATCACCGTCAGCCAGATCGCGGGTATCGGTGTAGCTCCAGCGCTGGTTGGTTACCGTTGCATCTGTCCAGGTATTCCCGCCGTCCAGGCTAATCTGCACGCGTTCATCATTGGCCAGCGCGCTGCCAAGCGAGCCGTTGAGCGTAAGCGTGGTGTCCATGGTGATGAAATCAGTGCCGGACTGCCCGGTATCTTCACTGATGCTGTCAATGGTGATGCCGTACTGAGGCGCGTGGGTATCAACCGTGACCGTCTGCGACGTGGTTGCCCCGACGTTTCCGGCCAGATCGACCACCCGCACCTGATAGTTATAGCTACCGTCGGCCAGGGTACGCGTGTCGTTATAGCTCCACTGTGTGCCATTCACCGTCGCGTTAACCCAGGTGGTGCCGCCATCCATACTGACCTGAACATACTCGCCCGCACCGGGTTGCGCCCCCAGCGTCCCGTTCAGGGTGTATGACGTTGAACTGGTCAGGAAGTCGTTGTTGTCAAAGCCGGTATCCACGGTGATGTTATCCACGGTCACCGTAATCGCCGCATCCGGGGCGACCGTATCGACAGTCACCTGCTGATGGGCACTGGATCCCACGTTACCTGCGGCATCCACCACGCGCACATAATAGTCATAGGTGGCATTACCCAACGTACGGCCGTCCACGTAGTACCAGCTGTTGCCGGTGACAATCACGTTCTGCCAGGTCACGCCACCGTCGATGCTGATTTGCGCATATTCGCCGTCAGCCAGCGTCGCACCGAGCGAGCCATGCAGCGTCAGCGAGGTATCATGGGTGATAAAGTCGCTGCTGCTCAGGCCAGTGTCATCGCTGATGCTGTCAATGACGATGGTTTTACTGGCATCAGGTGCCACGGTATCAATGGTGACCACCTGGCTGGTGGTGGCGCTGATATTGCCCGCATCGTCAATCACGCGAAGCTGATAGTTATAATCGCCGTCCGCCAGCGTGCGGGTATCAACCCAGGTCCAGCTCAGTCCGCTGACGCTGACATCCGTCCAGGTTACGCCGCCGTCGAGGCTGATCTGCGCGTGATCGCCACTCCCCAGCGCCGCACCGAGCGTCCCTTTCAGGCTGATCTGGTTATCGCTGGTGATAAAGTCGCTGCCAGACAAACCGGTATCCTGACTGACGGAATCGACCGTAATGGTCGTCGCCGCAGGCGCGGTGAGATCCACCACCACGTTCTGGCTGTCCGTTGCCCCTACGTTACCCGCGTTATCAATCACGCGGACCTGGTACTGATACGTACCGTCCGTCAGGGTGCGGCCATCGGTGTAGCGCCAGGTGGTGCCCGTGACGGCCAGGTCAATCCAGCTCGCCCCGCCGTCCACGCTGATCTGCGCTTTCTCGTTATTGCCGAGCTGCGCGGTCAATGAACCGTTAACAATAATCTGGCTGTCGTTGGTGATGAAATCACTCGCGCTCAGCCCGGTATCGTTTTGCAGGGCGTCGATACTGATCCCAATTGACGGCGCGGTCAGATCCACGGTCACGGTGTGATCGTCGCTGGCAGTGTTACCGATGGTGTTACTCACCTGGGCATGGATCACATACGATCCTCCGTCTGCCAGCGCGGTCACGTCTGCACTGCCTACGGTGTAGTTCCAGCTACCGTCAGCCTGCACGGTTGTGGTGTAGGTTTTGCCGTTCAGGGTGATGGTCACCGTCTGGCCCGCAGGCGCGTCGGTGGTACCACTGACCACCAGAGGGATACCATGTTCAGCGGCGCTGACGATATCGTCCTGCGCAAAGGTGTGGATAGTTATGGTCGGGACATCACCGTTCAGCGTCACGTCGTGCGTCGCGCTGCCCGGGTTACCGGCCTTATCGTTCACCGTCGCCGTTAGGGTGTAATTCCCGTCGCTCAGGCCGAGGAAATCATGCCCCGGCACAAAGACCGACCACGAGCCGTCCGCCCCCACGGTCGCCTGATAGTTGTGATCGTTGAAGGAAACCGTCACCGTCTGGCCCTGTTCCGCCGTGGTGGTGCCGCTGATGGTCTGGCCTGCCAGCTGCTCAGCGTTATTGACAATATCGTCATCCGCCACAGTGCCGATGGTTACGGTTGGCGCCACGGTATCCACCGTTAGGGTGTGAGCAGTCTGTCCGCTGTTACCCGCTTTATCGTTGACTGAAGCGGTCAGCGTCAGCGCCCCTTGATTCAGGGCCGCCAGGTCGGCGGCCGGCACATCCAGCGTCCACGTACCATCGTTCGCCACCGTTGCGCTGTAGGTTTTACCCCCCAGCGTTACGGTAACGGTCTGCCCGGCTTCCGCGCTGGTAGAACCGTGCACGGTCAGCGGCTGCTGTGCTTCTGCTGCATTTAACACGTCGTCGCCAGAGAGCGTATTCACACCGATCACCGGCGCGGTGGTATCCACGCTGATGCTGTGCGTTGCCGACGCGCTGTTGCCCGCGCTGTCCTGGGCAGCAACGGCGACAGGATAATGTCCGCCATCGGTCAGTGCGCCCACATCAGCAGCCGGCACGGTAGTCGTCCAGGAGCCGTCGCTCTGAATGGTGGCGGTGTAGCTTTTACCGTTCAGGGTTACCGTGACCTGCGTCCCGCTGGCAAACTGCGCGCTCGAGCCGTTAATCACCAGCGAGGTGCCTGCTTCTGCCGCGTTGATCACGTCGTCGCCGGCAATGGTATTCACGGTCAGCGCCACCGAGGCCGTGTTGACCACCACATCATGGGTCTTCGTGCTGCTGTTGCCCGCACTGTCGGTAATGGTTGCGCTGAGGGTCGCGGTGCCGTCAGCCAGCGAGGAAATTACGCTGGCCGGTACGCCCACACTCCAGTTGCCGCTCGCATCCACGGTTGTCGTGTACTGATGAGACCCGACGGTAATCACCAGCCTGTCGCCGACGTTTGCACCGGTTGCACTACCGCTGACGATCTGCGCCTGCGCATGCTCCACGCTGTTGATCACATCATCAACGGCGACCGCGTTAAAGCTGATAACCGGTGGCGTGGTGTCAAGGGTAATGGCTTTATCCGCACTGCCTGGGTTACCGGCCGCATCGTTCACGCTAACCTGTACGGTGTAGCCGTTGTCGGCCATCGCGGTCAGGTCGGCCCCGGGCACATTCACACTCCACGTGCCGCCTGACTGAACCTGCGCGGTGTACTGCTTATCGCCGAGCGTTACGGTGACCGTCTGACCCGCTTCTGCCGTGGTGGTGCCGGTGATGGCCACACCTGCAGACGCTTCGCTGGCGTTGATCACGTTGTCGCCGGCAACCGTATCAATCGTCACGGCAGGCGCGGTCGCATCGACGCTGTATTCGCGCCCTGCTGAGGCGCTGTTGCCGTTCACGTTGGTGACGCTCACCTGTACGCTGGCATCGCCGTCTTTCAGACCGGCCAGGTCAGCAGACGGTACGGTATAAGTCCAGTTACCGCTGGCATCAACGGTGGCCGTGTAGTGCTTGCCGCCAAAGGTGATGCTGACGGTCTGGTTGGCTTCCACGTTGCTGGTGGTGCCGGAAAGCAGCAGATCTGCCCCTTTCTCCGCCGCGTTAATCACATCGTCAACGGCAATGGTATCAATGCTGATGGCGACGGCCGCCAGATCAACAGTGACGTCATGGCTGATGGTCACCGGGTTGCCCGTGGTGCTTTGGCCTGCAACGGTAACGCTTACCGTTCCTGCCGGCAGCGCGCTTACATCCGCCGCCGGAATAGCCGCGTTCCAGGTCCCGTCAGCCAGTACGGACGCCGCATAGGTTTTGCCGTTCACCGTTACCGTAAGCATGGTCCCCGCTGCCAGCCCATCGCTGGAGCCGCTGACAATCAGGTTCTGACCATGCTCAATGCTGTTGATCACATCGTCGCCTGCCACGGTATCGACTCGCAGGCCCGGCAGGCTGGCATCGATGGAGATATCACGCTCGCCGGAACCGGTATTGCCGTGCCCGTTGGTAACCGTTGCGGTGACGGTCAGGTCGCCATTACCCAGCGCGGTCAGCACGGACTGCGGGACGTCTACAGACCAGCTCAGATCGCTCTGTACCGTTGTGGTGTAGGTATTGCCACCGACAGAGACCGTCACGGTGTTACCCGCTTTGGCGTTCACCACTTTCCCGCCGATCGTCTGGCCTGCCGCCACTTCCGCCGCATTGATCACGTTGTCACCGGCCACGGTGTTGATGATGACGGTCGGCAGCGCGGTGTCGACCTGCAGGTTCGCCGTATTGCTGACGCTGTTACCCACGGTGTTCGTCGCGGTTGCGCTCAGGGTATAGTTCGCCTCACCCAGCGCGGCCAGATCCGCTGCCGGTACCGTCAGGCTCCAGCCGCCGTCCGCCGCGGTTGTTGCGGTGTACTGTTTACCGTTCAGGGTCACGGTGACCAGGGTGCCTTCCGCAAGGTTGGCACTGGTACCGCTGACGCTCAGATCCTGACCTTTCTCCACCGCGTTCAGCACGTTGTCGCCGCTGAGGGTATCGAAGCCCACGGAAGGCAGCCCGGTATCGACGGTCACGTTATGGGTGCCGGATCCGGTATTGCCCGCGGCATCGGTGACGCTGACGCTGACCGTCACGGTGCCATCCTGCAGCGCGGAAATCACGTTCGCCGGAACGCCCACGCTCCAGTTGCCCGCGGCGTCCAGCACGGTGGTGTAGGTCTGGCCGCCAAGGGTCACGGTGACTTTATCGCCCGCCGCCGCGCCGGTGGCGGAGCCGCTGACGATCTGTGCCTGTGCATGCTCAGCCACGTTAATCACGTCGTCGCCCGCCACGGTGTTGATGGTCACGACCGGCACCGTCACGTCAACAGCCAGGTTATGATCCACCGAGGCCGGATTGCCCGCCTTGTCACTGACGGCGGCCGTCACGGTCACGCTGCCGTCCGTAAGCGCCGCCAGGTCGGCTGCCGGAACGTCCAGCGTCCAGTTACCGTCTGCGCCCACGGTAGTGGTGTAGTGCTTCCCGTTCAGGCTTACGGTGACCGTCTGGCCCGCTTCGGCGGTGCTGGTACCGGACACCGTCAGGTCAGCTTTCGCTTCGGTCGCATTCAGGATGTCATCAGCCGCCAGGGTGTTAATCGTTACGGACGGCGCGGTGGTGTCCACGCTGTACTCGCGCCCCGCAGACGCGCTGTTGCCGTTGACGTTGGTGACGCTCACCTGCACGCGGGCATCGCCCTCTTTCAGACCGGTCAGGTCGGCAGACGGTACGGTATAAGTCCAGTTACCGCTGGCATCGACAGTGGTGGTATAGATTTTACCGCCCATGGCGAGTGAGACGGTCTGTCCGGCTTCCACGTTGGTGGTCGCACCTGACAGCACCAGATCGGTCCCTTTTTCCGCCGCGTTAATCACGTCGTCGGTAGCGATGGCGTTAATGCTGATCGCCACGGTCGCCAGATCCACCGTCACGTCGTGGCTGATGGTCATCGGGTTGCCCGTCGGGCTATCGCCGGTAACGGTAATTTTCACGGTGCCTTCCGGCCACGCGCTGACGTCTGCGGCCGGCACGGCTGCGTTCCAGGTCCCGTCCGCCAGTACGGACGCCGCATAGGTTTTGCCGTTCACGGTGATGGTCAGTGCCGTGCCCGCTGCCAGCCCATCGCTGGAGCCGCTGACAATCAGGTTCTGACCATGCTCGATGCTGTTAATCACATCGTCACCTGCCACGGTATCGACACGCAGGCCCGGCAGGCTGGCGTCAATGGTGATATCGCGTTCGCCGGAACCGGTATTGCCGTGCCCGTTGGTGACGGTGGCCGTCACGCTCAGTCCGCCGTTACCCAGCGCCGTCAGCACCTCTGAAGGCACGTTGACGGACCAGGTCAGGTCATCCTGCACCGTCGCCGTCCAGCTGTTACCGCCCATCGTAACGGTGACGGTATTGCCCGCTTCGGCGTTCATCACTTTCCCGCCGATCGTCTGACCTGCCGCCACTTCCGCCGCATTGATCACGTTGTCACCGGCCACGGTGTTGATGATGACGGTTGGCAGCGCGGTGTCGACCTGCAGGTTCGCCGTATTGCTGACGCTGTTCCCCACGGTGTTCGTCGCGGTTGCGCTCAGGGTGTAGTTCGCCTCACCCAGCGCGGCCAGATCCGCTGCCGGTACCGTCAGGCTCCAGCCGCCGTCCGCCGCGGTTGTTGCGGTGTACTGTTTGCCGTTCAGGGTCACGGTGACCAGGGTACCTTCCGCAAGGTTGGCGCTGGTACCGCTGACGCTCAGATCCTGACCTTTCTCCACCGCGTTCAGCACATTGTCGCCACTCAGGGTACTGAAGCCCACGGAAGGCAGCCCGGTATCGACGGTCACGTTATGGGTGCCGGATCCGGTATTGCCCGCGGCATCGGTGACGCTGACGCTGACCGTCACGGTGCCATCCTGCAGCGCGGAAATCACGTTCGCCGGAACGCCCACGCTCCAGTTGCCCGCGGCGTCCAGCACGGTGGTGTAGGTCTGGCTGCCAAGGGTCACGGTGACTTTATCGCCCGCCGCCGCGCCGGTGGCGGAGCCGCTGACGATCTGCGCCTGCGCATGCTCAGCCACGTTAATCACGTCGTCGCCCGCCACGGTGTTGATGGTCACGACCGGCACCGTCACGTCGACAGCCAGGTTGTGAGCCACCGAGGCCGGGTTACCCGCCTTGTCACTGACGGCGGCCGTCACGGTCACGCTGCCGTCCGTGAGCGCCGCCAGGTCGGCTGCCGGAACGTCCAGCGTCCAGTTGCCGTCTGCGCCCACGGTAGTGGTGTAGTCCTTCCCGTTCAGGCTTACAGTGACCGTCTGGCCCGCTTCGGCGGTGCTGGTACCGGACACCGTCAGGTCAGCTTTCGCTTCGGTCGCATTCAGGATGTCGTCAGCCGCCAGGGTGTTAATCGTTACGGACGGCGCGGTGGTGTCCACGCTGTACTCGCGGCCCGCAGACGCGCTGTTGCCGTTGACGTTGGTGACGCTCACCTGCACGCTGGCATCGCCCTCTTTCAGACCGGTCAGGTCAGCAGACGGCACCGTCGCCGTCCATTTGCCGTCTGCATCCACCGACGCCGTATAGGTTTTACCGCCGAAGAGGATGCTGACGGTCTGATTCTCCTCCACGTTGGAGGTGGTGCCAGAGAGCACCAGGTCCGCGCCCTTCTCAGCCGCGTTAATCACATCATCCGTGGCAATGGCGTCAATCCCGATGGCGACCGCCGCAAGGTCCACCGTCACATTGTGGGTAATGGACACCGGCGTACCGGCGCTGTTCTGCCCCTCAACGGTGACAGCTACCGTGCCTGCCGCCAGCGCGCCAACATCGGCCGCCGGAATAGCCGCACTCCAGGTGCCGTCAGCCAGCACGGTGGCCGGATAGGTTTTATTATTTACCGTTACGGTCAGTGCGGTCCCTGCCGCCAGTCCTTCGCTGGTGCCGGTCACGATCAGGTTCTGACCATGCTCGATGCTGTTGATCACATCGTCACCCGCCACGGTATCCACGCGCAGGCCCGGCAGGCTGGCGTCGATGGTGATATCGCGCTCGCCGGTGCCGCTGTTGCCCACGCCGTTAGTCACGCTGGCGGTGACGGTCAGTTCGCCGTTACCCAGTGCGGTTAACATGGACTGCGGTACGTTGACGGACCAGGTCAGGTCATCCTGCACCGTGGCGGTCAGGGTGTTACCGCCGAGGGTCACGGTGACGGTGTTGCCTGCTTCGGCATTCACCACGGTACCGCTGAGAGTCTGGCCGGTCGCCAGCTCCGCGGTATTGATAATATCGTCGCCAGCCACGGTGTTGATGGTGACACCCGGCAGGACAGACTCCACGTTCACGGTGTGAGTCACGCTGGTACTGTTGCCAACAGCATCGGTTGCAGACGCGGTGAGGGTGTAGATCGCTTCACCCAGTGCGCCGACCTGATCCGCCGGTACGGTAGCCGTCCACAGCCCGTTATCATCCACCGTCGCGCTGTAGGCTTTGCCGTTCAGCATCACGGTGACGATCGCGCCCGCCGCCAGACCTGACGCGGTGCCGGTGAGGGTGAGATCCTGCGTTTTCTCGGTGCTATTGATGACATCGTCGTCTGAAACGGTGTCAATGGTCAGCACCGGAGCGGTAAGGTTGACGGCCACGTCGTGCGTCGCACTGTTGCTGTTACCCGCTTTATCGGTCAGGGTCGCGGTGATGGTGTGATCCCCGGCGGCCAGAGCATTGACGTCGACCGCAGGCACTCCCACGCTCCAGTTGCCCGCAGCATCCAGCGTGGCGGTGTAAGATTTATTATTGATGGTGACGGTGACCACATCACCCGCTGCCGCGCCGGTGACAGACCCGGTGACAATCAGCGCCTGCGCGTGCTCAACGCTGTTGATGACGTCGTCATCCGAAACGGTGTGAATGGTCAACTGCGGCACCGTGGTATCCACCAGCACGTCACGATCCACCGAGGCCGGGTTACCCGCTTTGTCGGATACCGCCGCGGTGATGGTGTAGTTTCCGTCGGTAATGCCGCTCAGGTCGGTTGACGGTACGCTCAGGCTCCAGCTGCCATCCGCCTGCACGGCGGTGGTGTAATCCTTGCCGTTCAGCGTAACGGTCACGGTCTGACCCGCTTCCGCGTTTGTGATGCCGTTAACCACCAAATCCTGCTGCGTTTCAGACGCATTAATGATGTTGTTGTCGCTGACAATGTCGATAGTGACCGTCGGCGCGGTCGTATCCACGCTGTATTCACGGCCCGCTGACGCGCTGTTGCCGTTCACGTTGGTGACGCTAACCTGCACGCTGGCATCGCCCTCCTTCAGGCTGCCTAAATCAGCAGAAGGCACGGTAGCGGTCCAGTTACCGCTGGCATCCACGGTCGCGGTGTAAGACTTGCCGCCAAAGGTGATATACACGGTCTGGTTGGCTTCGACGTGGGTGGTGGTACCCGACAGGACCAGGTCCGTGCCTTTTTCCGCCGCGTTGATCACGTCGTCGGTGGCAATCGCGTTGACGCTGATCGCCACCGCGGCCAGATCGACCGTGACGTCATGCGCGATCGTCACCGGGTTTCCTGCGGTGCTCTGACCCTCAACGGTTACCGTCACCTTGCCTGCGCTCAGCGCGCTGACGTCGGCGGCCGGGATCGCTGCCGCCCAGGTTCCGTCGGCCAGAACCGTCGCCGCATAGGTTTTACCATTGACGGTCACCGTCAACGCAGAGCCGGTTTTCAGCCCATCACTGGAGCCGCTAATAATCAGGTTTTGACCATGCTCGATGCTGTTAATCACATCGTCGCCCGCCACGGTATCGACCCGCAGACCCGGCAGGTTGGCATCAATGGTGATGTCGCGGCTGCCGGAGCCGGTATTGCCGTGACCGTTAGTGACGCTTGCCGTCACGGTCAAATCGCCGTTGCCAATGGCCTTTAAGACTTCAGGCGGCACATTGACCGACCAGCTCAGATCATCCTGAACGGTGGCGGTCCAGGTGTTGCCCCCCATTGAAATCGTGACAGTGTCACCACTTGCGGCACCGCTGACTTTTCCGCTCAGGGTCTGTCCCGCAGTCACTTCCGCCGCATTGATGACATCATCAATGGCGACAGCGTTAACGGTCACCACCGGTAGCGCACTGTCGACAAGTGCCTGATGGCTGGTGCTCGCGCTGTTGCCTGCGGTATCGGTCACGCTCGCGGTAACGGTGTAGTTCGCTTCGCCCAGCGCCGAGACGTTTGCTGCCGGTACCGTCACGCTCCAGTTGCCGCTGGCGTCAGTCGTGGCAGTGTAGTTAATGCCATTCAGGGTCACGACGATCGTGGTGCCGTCCGGCTGGTTGCTGGTGCCGGAGAGTTGCAGATCTTCGCCTTTCTCGATGGCATTGATCACATCATCGCCCGCAACGGTATTGATAGCGATAACCGGAGCGGTCAGGGAAACCGCAATCTCATGCGTCTGCGTGGTGCTGTTGCCCGCTTTGTCGGTGAGGGTCGCAGACATCGTATGGTCGCCATTGCCCAGCGCGCCCGCGTCAGCCGCCGGAATACCCATACTCCAGTTGCCGGACGCGTCCAGCATTGCGCTGTAATTTTTACCGTTCATCGTCACGGTGATCACGTCGCCTGCCTGTGCCCCGGTGACTGTGCCAGAAACGATCAGCGCCTGACCGTGTTCAGCAATATTCAGAATGTCATCACCGGCAACGGTGTTGAAGGTGATCTGCGGCACGGTAGTGTCCACCAGCACAGACGCATCCGTGCTGGCCGGGTTACCGGCTTTATCCGACACGGTCGCCGTAACGACGGCTGTGCCGTCGGTGATACCGGCCAGATCGGCTGCCGGCACGTCAAGCGTCCAGCTGCCGTCAGCCTGTACCTGTGCGGTGTATTGATTGCCATTAAAGGTCACCGTGACCGTCTGCCCCGCTTCGGCAGTCGAGGTGCCGCTCAGGGTGAGATCCTGTGCCGCCTCTGCCGCATTGAGCATGTTGTCGTGACTGACCGTATTGATGGTGACCGCCGGCGCAGTGGTATCGACGCTGAATTCGTGTGACGAAGACGCCGGGTTGCCATTCACGTTGCTCACGCTCACCTGAACGCGGGCATCGCCCTCTTTCAGGCCGCTTACATCCGCAGCCGGAACGGTGTAAGCCCAGTTGCCATTCGCATCCACGGTGGTGGTGTAGCTTTTGCCACCAAAGGTGACCGTCACCGTCTGACCGGCTTCGATCCCAGACGTGGTGCCGGAGAGCGCCAGATCGTGTCCCTTCTCTGCCGCATTGAGCACGTTATCAGGGGTTACGCTGTTAACGCTTATCGCGACCGGGGCGAGATCGACATCCACCACGGTCCCGATATTCACCGGGTTGGCGGAAGCATCCTGTGCGCGGGCTGTAATGTTGAGAGGACCGTCCGGCCACTGGCTGACATCCGCCGCAGGCACAGCCGCTTTCCAGGTTCCGTCGGCCAGGACCGTGGCGACGTACTCAATGTTGTTAATGGTCACGGTAACGGTGCTGCCCGCGGCCAGATCGGTGCTGGTACCGGAAACAATCAGGTTCTGCCCGTGCTCAATGATATTGATAACATCGTCGCCCGCCACGGTATCAATACGCAGACCAGGCAACTGGGCGTCGATGGTGAAGTCCAGCGCGGCAGAACCGGTGTTTCCGTGCGCATTCGTCACGCTGGCCGTAACCGTCAGCTCACCGTTACCGAGCGCGGTTAACTGGCTCTGGGTTAACGGCAGGCTCCAGGTAAGATCGTCCTGCACCGCAACGGTATACGTCTGGCCGCCCAGGGTAAGGGTGACAATGTCGCCTGCCGCCGCGTTGGCGACTTTCCCCGTCAGGGTCTGGCCTGCCGCCAGTTCCGCCGCGTTGATGATGTTATCGCCCGCCAGCGTGTTGAGCGTGACCACCGGCAGCGAGCTGTCTACCAGCACATCATGCGTGGCCGACGCGCTATTACCCACACTGTCCGTGACGCTCGCCGTCACCGTGTAGTGCGCCTCGCCCAGCGCGCTTACTGCGGAGGCCGGTACGGTAACACTCCAGTTACCGCTGGCATCCGTAATGGCGGTGTAGTGAATGCCATTCAGGGCCACGGTGATCGGGGTGCCTTCTGGCTGGTTGCTGGTCCCGGAAAGCAGCAGGTTTTCGCCTTTTTCGGTGGCGTTAATCACGTCGTCCGCCGCCAGAGTGTGAATACCTATCTCCGGCGTCACGGTATTAACCACCACCTCCAGCGTGCTGCTGCCGGTGTTGCCAGATTGATCGGTCACAGAGACCGTAATCGTCCAGGTTCCGTCCGCCAGGCCCTGTACCACAGACGCAGGCAGGCCGAGGCTCCAGTTGCCCGCCGCATCCACCACGGTGGTGTAATCCACGTTATTGATGGTCACCGTGACCCAATCACCCGCTGCCGCTCCGGTCACGGAGCCGCTGAGGACCTGCGCCTGGGTATGGGCAAGCTGGTTAATGGTATTGGTATCGGTGACAAAATCGTTAATAGTCACCTGCGGTACGGTGGCATCCACCAGCCCGACGCGATCAGTGCTGCTGCTGTTACCTGCCACATCGCTCACGGTTGCCGTTACCGTGACGGTGCCATCGGCCAGTGCGCCGACGTCCGCAGCAGGTACTGTCAGTTGCCAGCTACCGTCATGTTGAACGGTGGTCTGGTAGGTTTTACCGTTCAGCGCGACGGTGACCGTCTGGCCCGCTTCCGCCGTGCTGCTACCGCTTAACACGATATCCTGCTGTGCTTCGGCGGCACTGATGATGTTGTCATCGGTCAGATTATTGATCGTGATGTCCGGAGGCAGCGTATCGACCGTCACCACGCGCGACGCATCGGCGCTGTTGCCGTTAACGTTCGTCACGCTGACGCTCACCTGCACGCGGCCGTCAATCAACGTTTCCATGGCGCTGGCCGGTACGGTCAGGCTCCAGGAGCCATCCTGCTGCACCTGCGCGGTATAGGTCCGATCGGCGAATTTCACCACCACAGTCTGCCCGGCTTCCACGCCCTGCGTCTGGCCAGAGAGCGTGAGATCGCTGCCTTTTTCCGCCGCGTTCAGCCGGTCATCACCGGAGATGACATCAACAGTCACCGCCACGGCGTTCAGGTCGAGTTCGATCGGATGTTCAGCGGCAACGGCATTGCCCCACGCATCTTCTGCACTGACGTGCACCGCGATATGGCCCGGCGTCCAGGACTGGAGGTCGCTCGCCGGGACACCAATCTGCCAGCCACCGGTGGCGTTGACCACGGTGACATAGTCGACGTTATTGATGGTGACGGTGATCTGCGTGCCTGCGGCCAGATGGCTGCTGGAGCCGGTCACGGTAAGATCCTGATGCTGCTCAATGGCATTGATCACGTCATCACCGGAAAGGGTGTTAACGCGTAGACCCGGCAGCGCCGCGTTGATATTGATATCGCGCTCGCCGCTGCCCGTATTGCCGTGGCTGTTGGTGACTGACGCGGTAATGGTCAGGTCGCCGTCGCCGAATGCCCTGAGATCCGCAGACGAGATAGTGAGGTTCCAGGTCAGATCGCTACCCACGGTGGCGCTGTAATGCTTGCCGCCAACGGAAACAGACACCGTATCCCCTGCCGCTGCACCCGTGACACGACCGCTGATCGTTTGATCGGCGGCCACTTCGGCGTTATTCACCCGGTTGTCGCCGGCAAAGGTATTGATGACCACCTGTGGCAACACGGTATCAACCAGCAGTGTGGCCTCTGCTGAGCCGCTGTTGCCCACGCTGTCGGTACCGCTGACGCTGACGGTGTACAGCGTGTTCGCCAGTTGCAGGACGTCGGAAACCGGTACCTGAACTGACCAGCTCCCGTTCTCGACAACGGTTTGATAATTGACGTTGTTCAGCGTCACGGTGATGGCGCTGCCGTCTGGCAGCGTGCTGGTGCCGGTCAGGCTCAGCGGCTGCATAGCCTCCTGAGCATTGAGAACGTTATCCTGGCTGATGGCATGAACGGTAAATTCCGGTGGGTTACCGCTCAGCGTAATGCCGTGTGTGGCGCTGCCGGTATTGCCCGCGGCATCGGTAACGGAAACCGTAATGTTGTGGTTGCCTTCTCCCAGCAAGCCCACCACGGACGCAGGCACCCCCACGCTCCAGCTGCCGTCCGCCTGCACCACACCGGTGAAGGTCTGACCGCCAACGGTTACGCTCACGACATCCCCTGCTGCGGCGCCGCTCGCCGTACCGGAAATAATCTGCGCCTGGCCCTGCTCGCTGGTATTGAGGATATTGTCGTCAGCAACGGTGTTAATCGTCACGACCGGGGCGGTGGTGTCCACGGTGAAATCGACGGTCGTGGAAGATCCGTTCCCCGCTTTATCGCTGACGTTCACCGTTAGCGTATGGTCGCCATTCGCCAGCGATTGCACCTCGCTGGCGGGCAGCGTAACGGACCACGTGCCGTCGCTCCCCACCGTGGCGGTATGATTTTTCCCGTTGAGCGTTACCGTCACAATCTGGCCGGCTTCCGCATCGGTTTTACCGGTGAGCGTCAGCGCCTGGTTGTGCTCAGCCGCGTTGATGATGTTGTCCTGCGCAATCGTATCAACAGAAAGCGCTGGCGCGTTGGTATCCACACCTATCGTCTGGCTGCCGCTCACGGTATTGCCCGCGGCGTCTTTACCGCTGACGTTCACCGTCCAGGTGCCATCACCCAGCGCCTGTGCATCCGCGGCAGGCACGTTCACGCTCCATGCGCCGCCGGCCCCCACTTCCGCCGTGTAGGTTTTACCGTTCAGCGTGACGGTAAGCCCGGTTCCCTGCGCCAGATTTTTGCTGGTGCCGGACAGCGTAAAGCCAGCGGAGTGTTCGCTGGCATTGATCACGTTGTCACCGGCCGTTGTCCCCAGCGTGATGCTGGCGTCAGCGGTAGAGATTGTGACGGTAATGCTGCCCGCCTGCGTCGTTTTGCTCCCGTCGATTTGCACGACAGACCAGGTATGTTCGCCGTCAGCCTGAGTCGGGAGTTTTACGGTCCAGGTACCCTCTTTCCCGACCATGGTGCTGGCAATGGTGCTTCCGCTGCTGTCTTTAACCTGAATGGTCGCCCCCGGCTGCCCGGTACCGCTAAAGGTTGGGGTGTTGTCGTCCGTGATCGCTTTTCCACTCAGCACACCCTGCTTATCACCCGCGTTGTCCGTCAGCAAAAAGGTCGGCGTCGCGCTTTCAACATCTTTGGTGTTGTCGATGACTTTGGTTTTGGTTTCGCCGTCACCCCCGTGCGCCAGCAGTGCGCCAATGGCACCGCCGCCCAACGCAGCGCCTGCAATCCATCCCCATGGCGCGTCATTGAGAACGCTTCCCTGCTCAAGGAAAGGCTCAATGCTGGCAACCGGCGTAGCCTGCGCGGTTAACTCGGTAACAGCAACGCCAGACGCTTCCCCGGCATCGGCAAAAGAAATATGCGTCAGTTCCTGCTGATCGTTGAAGACCAGTTCTGATTGATTATGGGTCTGTGGATCTTCAACAAAATAGTTATTGCAGCGAATAACGCTGCCGTCTTTCATATAAATAAGCAGGTCTTTACCCTGGCGAACATAACGCACAACATCCTGAGCAGAACCCTGAATTTCAATCACACTCGGCGAAGAAATAGAAACCGACAAATTACCCTCACCGGTTAATTTCGTTTTCTCGGCCGTTTTGCGAATGATGACATCAACAATTTTTACGTTACTCATTTTCCTCTCCTTGCAGGTGTCCGGATTCCTGTGGATATGTCCACCAAATGGATGTAGCTATCCCTGGGAAAAAGCACCCATTATTTTCTTACTTATTTCGCACAAAAAGACGCGTGTTTTTTAACTCAAATCAGGTAATTTTGCGGCAGCGTTTTTCTCTATTCCGATCAGCGGCATCAAATTATCAACGGCAGATGCGTAATTAATCGCCGAACTCCAGCCATCATATTCAGCCATTATTTTGGCTGAGGTGGCTTGCCAGACATCCTGTTCAACGCTGAGCAAATCGTTAATGCTCCGCTTGCTCAGGGTATATTCATTTCTGTAAACATCCCGGGCGCGTAATGCGCTTTCCAGCTGCAGCTTCCCTGCCTGCATTCTTCCCTGCGCGCCGGTCCAGTCAGCCTGCGCGACAGAGGCTTTTTGCAGGACATCGAACCGCGCCTGGTCAACCTGAGACGATGCCATGGCCCTTGCCCCTTCGGCCTGGCGAACGCGGGCTGAAACGGCGCCACCCTGGTATAGCGGTGCGTCAATATTGAGCTGAATCTGATCATCCCAGTAAGAACGGTTGTCGGACTCGTAGCGGGTGCGGCCTCCTTTCAGGCTTAACGTCGGCCAGTGCTGAGACTTTGCCGTTGCCACGCCATACTGAGCTGAACGCTCCATATTCTGCGCGGCCATGACCGCGGGAATGGCCGAGTAATCAATGCGATTAAGCGAATCTTGCTCAACGGCAAGCTTCGCCGGTACAGGTGAATAGCGCTCGGCCTCCATGCCAGTCAACACCGCAAGCCGTGCGCGGGCGCTGTTTAACGCCGCGTTATACTGCTCGACCGTGGCCTGCATACCGGCAATGCGCGTGCGCGTCTGAAGCTCGTCAGAGGTTGAACTGACGCCTGCGTCGGCGCGGAGTTTGGCCAGTTGTTCAACGTTTTTGAGCGCCTGAACGTTCTCTTTGGCGGCCTGCAACAGGTCGGAATAGCGTTTGACTTCTACGTAGCTGAGCGCCGTTTTTTCCGCCACCGCAGACAAAGTGCTCATCAACTGGTAACGATAGCTATCGCGCTGCGCCGTGGACTGGTCGATGCTGTTGTTGGTCTTGCCAAAATCGTATACCAGCTGCGTCAGACTCAATCCCCAGGCCGCAGAATTGCGCAGCGAGCCGCTGGAATCGGTGGTCTGGCTATGGCCGGTGCTACCGTTTAACGATATTTGTGGCATCCAGCCGCTGCGTGCTTCATCTATTTGTGCCTGACCTATTCCCAGTTGCGCGGCCTGCTGGCTAATCGACGGATCGCGATCGATGGCAAAAAGAATACTCTCTTTTAATGTTGTCGCGGCAATCGGAGCAATCCCCACCTGGCGGCTATTCGCAGAGGCCGTATTAAAGGCCAACGAAATTAATGCCAGGGCGACTGGAAATCTCAGCAACATATTATTTCGCATGATAGTCATTTTTATCTCCCTGACTCTGAATGACGCTTAAATATTTACCCCTAAAGGGGTATAAATAATTCGACAAATATCTTACCTGGGTCCGAATAAATATTGGACAAACGCTCCCCAACCCCATTTCCATTGGAGATGAGAGCCGACCATATTCTTATGACAATAAGAATTTACTTATTTCTTTAACTGGTTTGCAGCATAACAAAATGCGCTATAGGCAACTACACCCACAATGTTAATGTGGTGTTACAGATAAGAAAAAAGATGGGGTTTCTGGACAAAACCTTAAAAAGGGGCTTTCAAATGAAACAAATAAAGTCTTTGTTATTTAAGTAAAATTTTAGAATCGCCGGATGCACATTTTTGCGTTAATTTCAGCATGCGTCAGACACAAAGATTTTCAAAGAAATGTCAGTTTAAGTAACCATAATGCCATATACAACATTAATATCTATGTATATAAATAAACACAGAATTTATTGCTATTTATTAATTTCATTAAAGCATTAATGGTTGCATATTGGTATCACAATGGTTATATCCGCCAGTGTGTTTAATAAAACACAACAATAACATTGCTGTTAACATTTGGAATGAATCACTCACACCGTATTAATAACATTTAAATAATAACCAATGTAAACAATACCGGACATTGATACTCACTTTCGATCAACACCCTTCCCTCTGCGGTAAAATGCTGTAATATGCAACTTATTGCGACATTTTGCGGGATTCACCCATGCACAAAACGGCCAGACAAAAATATGTGCTTGATATCATTAGTGAGCACGGGCAGGCCAGCATTACGGAACTGGCGGACAAACTGCAGGTCTCAGCGGACACCATCCGCCGGGATCTGACCGATCTCGAGAAACAGGGGCTGGCGCAAAAGAACCACGGCGGGGCAATTGCCCTGAATCTGTCGGCCATGAATCGTCAGGGGCGCAATACACTGCTGCCGGAAACCAAACAACGTCTTGGTAAACAGGTGGCGCAGGCTGTTCCGCCAGGTTCGACGCTGTTTCTGGATGCGGGGAGCACGGTAATGGCTGTCGCCTCGTTCCTGAAGGGACCGCTGACAATCATCACCACCTCGCTGGATATCGCGTGGCACTTCAGCGACCGTGACGATATCGAACTGATCCTGCTCGGCGGAAAATGGGATCACAAGCAGCGACTGTTTGCCGGCAGCGCCACCCTCTCCCTGCTGTCACGCTACCGCGCGGATATCGCCATTCTGGGAGCCTGTGCTATCCATGCTGAACTCGGTCTGAGCGCCGGAAAAGAGGCCGATGCCGAGGTCAAACGGGCGATGCTCGCGGCCAGCCATGAGCGCTGGATTGTCGCCGACCATCTGAAACTAAACCGCTGTGAACCGTATCTGGTCAGCGGATTATCCAACATCCAGCACCTCTTTTTAGATCGTCCCTGGCCTGAGCTTGGGGACCCTGGCGCAATGCACATTACGGTTTGCGCGAAATAACGTGGAGAAGGTCATGAGTAAAGTGAAGACAATCAGCATTGCGCTGATCGGGTATGGATTTGTAGGCAAGACCTTCCATGCTCCGCTGATCCAGTCCGTGGACGGCCTTAAGCTGGCGGTGGTTTCGTCTCGTGATGAAGAGAAGGTTAAACGCGATCTTCCTGATGTTCAGGTGGTGGCAACCCCGGAAGAGGCAATTCAGCATCCAGATGTCGATCTGGTGGTGATTGCCTCCCCTAACGCCACCCACGCGCCGCTGGCAACGCTTGCCCTGAATTCAGGCAAACATGTGGTCGTGGATAAACCGTTCACGCTCGACATGCAGGAAGCCCGCGACCTGATTGCCCTGGCGCAAGAGAAGCAACGGCTGCTCTCCGTCTTCCATAACCGCCGCTGGGACAGCGACTTCCTCGGCATTAAGCAGATTATTGAGCAAGGAACCCTTGGCAAGGTCAAACACCTTGAGTCGCACATTGACCGTTTCCGCCCGGAAGTGCGCGTGCGCTGGAGAGAGCAAAACGTGCCCGGTAGTGGTCTGTGGTTTGATCTGGGGCCGCACCTGATTGACCAGACGCTGCAGCTCTTTGGACTGCCACAGTCGGTACAGGGCAATATCGCCACGCTGCGTGACGGCGCGGAAATTAACGACTGGGCACACGTGGTCTTAGATTATCCGCAACATAAAGTGATTTTGCACTGCAGCATGCTGGTGGCTGGCGGAACGGCACGTTTTACCGTTCACGGCGATAAAGGCAGCGTGGTGAAAGCCCGAATCGACCAACAGGAAGCGCAGCTGCTGGCGGGCGTGATCCCCGGCAGTGAGGCCTGGGGCGAGGACAGTGACAGCATGGTGTTCTTTGGTGCAAACGGTGAGCCGCAGACCGTTACCACGCCGAAAGGCGATCAGCGTCAGTACTACATCAACGTGCGTGATGCGCTACTCGGAAAAATCACCAATCCGGTTCATCCGGTCGAGGCGCTGGCGGTGATGGCGGTACTGGAAGCGGCCGTGAAATCCTCAGAGACGGGCACCACTCAGGCGCTGGAGTTAACCCCGGAAGAACGCGCTCAACTGCAATAAAACGCTAAAAAAAAGCCCTGCAGACTGCTGCAGGGCTCGCGGTTATGGGTTACTGGCGTTTTTTTGGCATCATGCGCAGGAGGGTGTTGTCTTTCCAGAAATAGTGATGCATCAGCGCCGCCATCGCGTGCAGACCAATCACAACGTACCCCACGTTGGCCAGCGTCTCGTGCCACTCTTTCAGAACGTCGACCAGATCAAAATTCGATTCTGCCGCGTGCGGCATCACCAGACCAAAGGCTAACCAGTCAGTACCGCGGTTATACATCATGACAATACCAATCAGCGGCAGCGCGATGAACAGCAGATACACCACCAGATGACCAAGATGGGACAGCCCGGTCACCATCGGTTTTGGCTTTGGTTCAATCGGCGGTGCGCGGAATTTAAGGCGAACCACTAAACGCGTCACCATCAACACCAGTACAGAGATGCCGCACGAAACGTGGATCATGTTGATTACCGGCCGGGCGGTGCGTGGGAAGAAGCCTTTGAATTCCATCGCGCAGTAGGCGACGATGATTAACAAAAACACCAGCCAGTGGATAGCAATTTGCAGGCTTGTATATTTAGTACGCATGAGATTTCCTGATAAATAACCGATATCGCGCCAACATAATCCCCTTTCCTTAAAAATTCATTAATTTTTCTGTATGGTTTTTCAAATACTTCCCCTCGCATGAAGCTTCTTCAATTGCCGCCCTGTCCGTGATGGTCTAAGCCTGGATGAGTTCAAACTGTCGCAAAGACGCGTTCACAGGAGTACACCATGAGTAAAATTGGCATTAACGGATTTGGACGCATAGGACGCCTTGTCCTGCGTCGCCTTCTTGAAACCCAGGACAGCAACACCGTCGTCGCCATCAACGATCTCACCTCTCCCAAAGTGCTGGCCTATCTGCTCAGGCATGATTCCAACTACGGTGGCTTCCCGTGGAGCGTAGATTTCACCGAAGACGCCCTGATTGTTGACGGAAAAACTATCGCCGTGTACGCCGAAAAAGAGGCAAAACATATCCCGTGGAAAGCCGCGGGCGTGGATATCGTCGTGGAATGCACCGGCTTCTACACGTCGGCAGAAAAATCACAGGCACACCTTGAGGCCGGTGCCAAAAAAGTGCTGATCTCTGCCCCTGCCGGTGAGATGAAAACCATCGTGTATAACGTGAATGACGATACCATTGACGCCAGTGATACGATTATTTCCGTTGCTTCCTGTACCACCAACTGCCTCGCCCCACTGGCAAAAGCCCTGCACGATGCGTTTGAAATAAAAGTGGGCACCATGACAACCATTCACGCCTATACCGGCACGCAGGCGCTGGTGGATGGCCCGCGCGGGAAAGACCTTCGCGCCTCACGCGCCGCGGCGGAGAATATCATTCCGCACACCACCGGGGCGGCCAAAGCCATCGGTCTGGTGATTCCGGCCCTCAGCGGCAAGCTGAAAGGCCACGCCCAGCGCGTACCGGTGAAAACCGGTTCAGTGACCGAGCTGGTCTCGATTCTGGGTAAAAAGGTCACCGTTGAGGAGATCAACGCCGCGCTGAAAAAAGCGACACAGGGGAATAAATCTTTTGGTTATACCGATGAAGAGATTGTTTCGTCTGATGTGATTGGCTCTCACTTTGGTTCTGTCTTTGACGCCACACAGACCGAAGTTTCAGAGGCTGGCGATCTGCAACTGGTGAAAACCGTCGCCTGGTATGACAACGAATACGGTTTCGTCACCCAGCTGGTGCGCACGCTGGACAAATTCGCCTCGCTGTAATGCCTGTCCCCTCTCCGCGGAGAGGGGAAAACCGCAAACGGCCTCTGCTCAGAGAAGCGACCGGTGGTTCAGGGCATCCGTAAGCACAGGATCCTGCTTTAATCGTGCCCACGCTGCAGTCACCTCGTCGGGGAATTCAACATGTGCAATAAAATCACGCCCGGCCGGGCCATAGCCGTTCATGTCATCACAGAGTCGCGGAAGCTCGCCTAACATGAGCGAGAGATAGCGCTCTACCGGCCAGAGGCCAGCGCTCTCCCCGCTGAACACCAGCCCGTTTTCGCCATTCTTCAGCACCGGTGTATAGCCCGGGTGGCTGACCCACTGCGGCGAAGCAGACTCGTCACGGCACACGCGGGCAAAGGTTGCCATCGTGCGGCGCTGCATGGTCGGATCCTGCACGACCAGCACGCGCCCGGACGTCTGTTGATGTTGTTTGAGCATGTTCCAGCTAAAACGCGCGTTTTCTCCGCAGTTGGTTGATTGATCGTCAACCCACACGCGCGCATCAGGGATCTGCCAGAACTGGCGGGCAATATCGGCCAGAATGCTTGCTTCCGCTCGCCCCGTTACCGGGACAGTGTGATAACGCGGATGCTGAGCGATGGCCGCATACAAAAACGCGGTCGAATGGCCAATCCCTCCGCTAATCAGTAACGGAACGTCGTGTTCAGCGGCAAGACGGCAGGCAGCGTCGATAGTCGGCATCACCGCGTTTCCGGCCAGAATAACCCTGTCAACCGCCGCCACGTCGCGGGTATCGCCCAGATCATCCTGTGCCAGCCACTGGCCGACCGTGTTGATTGCCGCCAGGGTTGACTCCGGCAGAAGGGGAAAATGCGTCTGAACCATGGTGATGTCCTCAGTTGCTCTGGTTCAGATTAACGACTTCAGATCGACAAAACAACGGCCTCCCGGGCCGCTCTTTTTCCTTAACCTGTTCTTCAACATTTGATTAACCTGCGAAAATCATATTCACTTGAATTATCATTTGCGGCAAACGTAGAATCGTTAGCCCACTCATTATTCAATTTTTTCTAAGGTAAAAGACGTTATGCGCCTGCCCGAACGCGACCCTTATGCTCCTCGCGAGTGGCAGCCTCATGAGAAACCCGCCCTGTTGGGTTCACCCTCCACGCCAGAACACAGCACGCCAAAACGGATTGCCTACGGGGTTGTCGGTCTGCTGGTGTGCCTGACGGGGGCGCTGGGTAATGCGGTGGTCACCGCCAATCTGCAAAATCTGCAGGGAACCTTCGGGGCCTGGTCGACAGAAATCGCCTGGCTCCCGGCGGTGTATGTAATGACCAACATCTCCATCAACCTGCTGCTGGTGAAATTCCGCCAGCAGTATGGTTTGCGTGCCTTCACGGAAGGTTTTCTGGTGCTGTATGTGCTGGTCACCTTTTTCCACCTGTTTGTAAACGATCTCAGCTCCGCGCTGATGGTGCGTGCCGCACACGGGATGGTGGCCGCCGCGCTCAGCTCCCTCGGTATTTACTACCAGATACAGGCCTGGCCCGCGAAACACCGTCTGAAGGCGCTGACCATCGGGATTACCGGGTCATCGCTCGCTATCCCCCTCGCCCGCCTCTTTTCGACCGAGCTGCTGCAGCTTGACGAGTGGCGCGGGCTTTACTTCTTTGAGCTCGGGCTGGCGCTCATTTCACTGGCCTGCGTGATAGCGTTGAAATTGCCTCCTGGCGACCGGCGCAAGGTCTTCGAGAAAAAAGACTTCATCACCTTCTTTTTACTGGCCCCGGGGATGGCGCTGCTTTGCGCGGTGCTCTCCTTAGGCCGTCTTTACTGGTGGTTTGAAGCGCCGTGGATCGGCTGGTCGCTGGCATTAGCGCTGGTATTAATCGTGTCTGCGATCGTGTTTGAACATAACCGTTCTAACCCGTTGCTGAATACCCGCTGGCTGTCGAGCGGCAGCATCGTGCGTCTCGGGCTCATTATGCTGCTGATCCGCATCGTGCTGGCGGAGCAAAACACCGGCGTTATCGGCTGGCTGCAGTATGTCGGCCTGCAGAATGAGCAGATGACCCACCTGGCGTGGTCTATTTTTGCCGGTATTGTCTGCGGGATTGTGACCAGCTGTTTGACCATCAAGCCCACAAAACTGGCGTGGCCGATCATTACCTCGCTGGCGCTCATGATTGTTGCCTCCCTGCTGGACAGCCAGTCGAACAACCTGACCCGCCCGGACCAGCTGATGCTCAGCCAGTTCCTGCTGGGCTTCGGCAGCGCCTTCTTCCTCGCGCCTGCCATGCTGGCCGCCATTGGCGGGGTAATCGCCGATCCGCGCAACCTGGTGAGCTTCTCGGTGATGTTTGGCATGAGCCAGAACCTCGGCGGCCTGCTCGGCTCTGCCATCCTGGGGACCTTCCAGACCTGGCGCGAGAAATACCACTCCAGCATGCTGGCCGATCAGCTCACAACCCTGAACCCGCTGGTGAATGACCGTATTCAGGCTTACACCGGGCTGTACCGGAGCCTGATTGGCGACAGCTCGCTGCTGGGCACCCAGGCCATCACCCAGCTGCAAACGGTTTCATCGCTTGAGGCAAATATTCTGGCTTATAACGATACTTATTTACTGACGGCGAGCATTGCCGCCGCCACCCTGGTCTGGATTTTATGGCGCTTGCTGCGCCTGCGCCTGACTGCCCGTATGGCCCTGAAGAAGGCAACAGGCAACAAGTAATGAATATGAAGATGATTTCTCTGGAGATGTTATGAGTCAGCAGGATGCCGCTAAAGAGCAGGCCAACACCCGTAAAAATGTTCGTATCGTTTCGGTTTTCACCGCGGCGGCAATCGGTATTGTCGGCGTACTGGTGATCCTCTACGCCTGGCAGCTACCCCCGTTCACCCGCCACTCGCAGTTTACTGATAATGCCTACGTGCGCGGACAGACGACCTTTATCAGCCCGCAGGTTAACGGCTATATCACTGAGGTGAAGGTGCAGGATTTCGACCGGGTCAAAAAGGGCGAGCTGCTGCTGCAGATTGATGACCGTATCTACCGCCAGCGGGTGCATCAGGCCGAAGCGCAGCTGGCGATGAAGATTGCCGCCCTGAACAACAACCTGCAACAGCGCAAAAGCGCCGAAGCGGTGATCGCCAAAAACGAAGCGGCTCTGAAAAATGCCCGCGCCCAGAGTCTGAAATCCCAGGCGGATTTGAAGCGCGTAAAGGACCTGACGGCGGATGGTTCACTGTCTATCCGTGAGCGCGACGCCGCGCTGGCAAGCGCAGCCCAGGGCAGCGCCGACATTGATCAGGCGAAAGCCACGCTGGAAATGTCGCGCCAGGATCTGCAAACGGTGATCGTCAATCGCGGCGCGCTGGAGGCGGATGTGGAAAACGCCAAAGCGGCGCTGGAGCTGGCGCAAATTGACCTGCAAAACACGCGCATTGTGGCGCCACGCGACGGCCAGCTTGGTCAGATCGCCGTTCGTCTGGGGGCTTACGTTACCGCCGGAACCCACCTCACCACCCTCGTGCCGCCTCAGCACTGGGTGATCGCCAATATTAAAGAGACGCAGCTGGCGGAGCTTCGGGTGGGTCAGCCGGTGAAATTCACCGTCGATGCGTTAAATGATAAGGCCTATCAGGGCCGCGTGGAGAGCATCTCTCCGGCAACCGGCGTTGAGTTCAGCGCCATCACGCCGGATAACGCCACGGGTAACTTTGTCAAAATTGCCCAGCGTATTCCGGTGCGAATTGAAGTATTGGGTGACCAGGAAGCCTATCAGCTTCTGCGTCCGGGCATGTCGGTGCAGGTGACCATTGATACGCGGGAGGCGAAGCAATGACCCTTCGCCCGATAGCCGTTCTGATGATGATGACCGTGCTGGCCGGTTGCCAGTCGGTCGACGTGAAACCGGCGCAGCCGTCGCTGCACATCCCCACGCAATGGCGAGCAACAGCAGGCCCGGCAAGCCCAGCAGAACAGCTCTGGTGGCGTAATTTCCACGACAATAATCTGAACCGCTATGTGGACCTGGCGCTTAAGAACAACAGCGACGTGCTGATTGCCCGCGAACGGATTAACGAGTATCAGGCGCGGGTCTACGCGGCCGACGGCAGCCTGTTTCCGTCGCTGGATGCTGGCGTCACGGGCACCCGCGCGCGGACACAATCTGCGGCCACCGGTCTGCCGATCTACAGCAGCCTGTATAAAGGCAGCCTCACCGCCAGCTATGATGTCGATATCTGGGGCGTAAACCGCAGCACCGCGAATGCGGCTGAAGCCTCGCTGGACGCGCAGAAAGCCGCGGCGGCGGCAGCAGATCTTACCGTGGCATCCTCGGTCGCCTCCGGCTATATCACCCTGCTGTCCCTCGATGAACAGCTTCGCGTCACCCGCTCCACGCTGAAGTCCCGGGAAGAGGCATTCACTCTCGCTAAACGCCAGTTTGAAACGGGCTACAGTTCACGCCTGGAGCTGATGCAGTCCGACTCCGAACTGCGCTCCACGCGGGCGCAGGTTCCCCTGCTGCAGCATCAGATTGCACAGCAGGAGAACGCCCTGAGCCTGCTGCTGGGGAGCAACCCGGGCGAGGTCGCGCACAGTGAAAACTTCGCGGCCCTGACGCCCCTGACATTGCCCTCGCAACTGCCCTCCTCGCTGCTTAATCGCCGTCCGGATATTGTGCAGGCTGAAAAGCAACTGGTTGCGGCTGATGCCTCGCTGGCTGCCTCACGCGCCAGCCTGCTGCCGTCGATCAACCTGACCGCAACCGGATCGATACAGGATCGCACGCTCTCCGGCTTACTCGACAACCCGCTGCAGCTCTGGAGCGTCGGCGGCAGCATTCTTGCTCCGCTGCTCAACCGCCAGGCGCTGAACGCACAGGTGGATATTTCGCAGTCCCAGCGCAACCAGGCGCTTTACAGTTATGAAAAAACCGTCCGTAACGCCTTTGCCGAGGTCAATAACAGTCTTGATGCCATCACGCGCTATCAGGAACAACTGACGGAGCTGCTTGCCCAACAAGATGTGGCGCAAGAGACGCTGCGCATAGCGCAAAACCGCTATCGCAACGGCTATTCGTCGTACCTGGATGTGCTGGATGCCCAGCGCACGCTGTTCTCGGTACAAACCAGCGTCGTGCAGGTCAAAAATAACCTGCTGCTGGCGCAGGTTGATTTGTACAGAGCACTGGGCGGAGGCTGGAGCAACGCGTGACCTGATACCCCACAGGCCCTCTCCGGCATGGAGGGGGCGAAAACCGGATCGCAGCGCAACCCGGTGTCTGCCACTCAGGAGTCAATCTATGCAACAACAGTGGTCTGCAGTTGATAATTACATGATCTCTTCACTCATTCCCGAGGATGATATCCTCCAGCGGGTGCTGGAAAACAACCAGCGTGCCGGTTTACCCGAACACGATGTCGCGCCAAATCAAGGGCAGTTGCTGGCGCTTTTTGTCCGCATGACGCAGGCACGGCGGATCCTTGAAATCGGCACGCTGGGCGCCTACAGCACTATCTGGATGGCGCGTGCGCTGCCACCTGACGGGAAGTTGATCACCCTCGAAGCGGACCCCATCCATGCCCGCGTTGCACGGCAGAATATCCAGCTGGCGGGGCTCAGCGATCGGATTGAGCTCATTGAAGGCCCGGCGCTGCACTCTCTTGAACACGTCGGTGATATTCCGCCGTTCGACCTGATCTTTATCGATGCCGATAAGCCAAACAATCCGGGGTATCTGGAGTGGGCACTGTACTACTCACGCCCGGGAACGCTGATCGTCGGGGATAATGTGGTCCGGGATGGCGAAGTGATTAACGCGCAAAGCGACGATGCCCGCGTACAGGGCGTCAGACGATTTATTGAGATGATCGGAGATAACCCGCGCCTGACGGCGACCGCGCTACAAACGGTGGGCAGTAAAGGTTGGGATGGCTTTACCCTGGCCGTGGTGAATCGCTAAACGCAGATGCCCTCTCTCACAGAGAGAGGGCGAACACCCGACGTTACGCCGAAATCTGCTCCATTGCCTGCAAAATACGTTTATCCGAAATGGGATACGGCGTACCGAGCTGCTGGGCAAAGAAGCTGACGCGCAGCTCTTCGATCATCCAGCGGATCGCCTGCACGTCTTCATCGTCACGGCGCGCCGGCGGCAATTTGTTGAGCCACTGCTGCCATGCCTTCTGCACGCTTTCCACTTTCAGCATCTGCGCGCGGTCACGATGCGGATCGATAGCCATTTTCTCCAGACGTTTTTCGATCGCCTGCAGATAACGCAACGTATCGCCAAGGCGTTTAAAGCCGTTGCCGGTAACGAATCCACGGTACACTAACCCGGCCATCTGCGCTTTCACGTCCGACAGCCCCAGCGCCATGGTCATATCCACGCGCCCTTTCAGGCGTTTGTTGATATTGAACACGGTGGTGAGGATCTGCTCGACCTGTTTCGCAATGTCGACCACGGTGTCGTTCAGTTCTGCCCTGACTTTCTCATGCAGTACCGCAAACTCCGCTTCTGACCAGACCGGACCGCCCGCCTCGTGGATAAGCTTGTCCACGCCACAGGAGATGCAGTCGTCAATCAGATCCAGCACTTTACCGTACGGGTTAAAGTAGAGGCCAAGCTTGGCTTTGTTCGGTAACTTCTCGTGCAGATATTTAATCGGTGACGGAATATTAAGCAGCAGCAAACGACGCAGACCACGCCACATCATCTGCTGTTGTTCCTGTGGATTATCAAAGAGTTTGATGGCCACGCTGTCACGCTCATCTACCAGTGCAGGCCAGGCCTTCACCCTGTAGTTGCCGCGTTTTTGCTCATAGCTTTCCGGAAGCTCTCCAAAGCTCCAGATGTGCAATCCGCTCTGCTCGATACCGTCATCAGCTACCGCAGAAAGCGTCTCCTGGACTTTACCTTTCAGCGCCTCTTTCAGTTCGGTCAGCGATCGGCCTTCCTGCAGCTTTTTGTTTTTGTCGTCCACCACGCGGAAGCTGATTTTCAGGTGATCGGGCACCTGATCCCAGTGCCAGTCGTCGCGGTCGACGGTTACGCCCGTCATGCGCCTGAGCTCACGCTCCAGCGAATCCAGCAGCGGCAACTCCAGCGGCGTTACGCGGCCTAAAAACGCGTCGGCATAGTTTGGCGCAGGCACAAAGTTACGACGCACCGGTTTTGGCAGCGATTTGATCAGCGCAATCACCAGCTCGCGACGCAGCCCTGGAATTTGCCACTCGAATCCGCTCTCTTCGACCTGGTTTAACAACGGCAGCGGAATGTGTACGGTGACGCCATCCGCATCCGCGCCCGGCTCAAACTGATAGGTCAGACGCAGCTTGAGAGAGCCCTGATGCCAGAAGTTCGGGTAATCGAGTTTGCTGACCGACTCCGCCCCCTCTTTGATCAACATGCCCTTTTCAAAGTTGAGCAGGTCCGGGGTCTCTTTGCTGGCCTTCTTCCACCAGCTGTCGAAGTGGCGGGCAGAAATCACATCGTGGCTGATACGCTGGTCGTAAAACTCAAACAGCGCCTCGTCGTCGACCAGAATGTCGCGGCGACGGGATTTATGCTCAAGCTCTTCCACTTCGGCACGCAGTTTGAGGTTTTCACGGAAGAACGCATGACGTGTCTGCCAGTCGCCCTCCACCAGCGCGTGACGAATAAACAACTCGCGGCACAACGCGGGGTCTATCTGGCTGTAGTTAACCTTGCGCGCGCCAACCACCGGCAAACCGTAAACGGTCACTTTTTCGGTCGCCATCACCGCGCCCTGCGCGCGCTCCCAGTGCGGTTCACTGTATGAGCGCTTCAGCAGGTGCTGGGCAACAGGTTCAACCCATTCGGGATCAATGCGCGCCGCAATGCGGCCCCACAGGCGGCTGGTTTCCACCAGTTCGGCCACCATGGTCCATTTAGGCGGTTTCTTGAATAAACCGGACCCCGGGAAGATGGAGAAACGGGCGTTACGCGCCCCGGTATACTCCTGCTTGTCGGCATCCTTCATCCCGATATGGGAGAGCAGACCGGTCAGCAACGCAATGTGAATTTCGCGGTACTCCGCCGGTTCACTGTTAACCGGAATGCCCAGCTCTTTCACCACCTGACGCAGCTGCGTGTAGATATCCTGCCACTCGCGCACGCGCAGATAATTGAGGAAATCGACGCGGCACTGGCGGCGGAACTGGTTCGACGACAGCGCTTTCTGCTGCTCGCCGAGGTAGTTCCACAGGTTCACAAAGGCGAGGAAGTCGGACTCTTTATCGTGGAACCGACGGTGTTTTTCATCAGACGCCTGCTGCTTGTCCATCGGACGCTCGCGCGGATCCTGAATCGAGAGCGCGGAGGTAATGATCATCGCTTCACGCACACAGCCGTGTTTCTGTGCTTCCAGCACCATGCGCGCCAGACGCGGGTCAACCGGCAGCTGGCTGAGCTGACGACCCAGCGGCGTCAGTTTGTAGGCGCTAGCCTGCTCGTCGGTGGTGATGGCACCCAGCTCTTCCAGCAGGCGCACGCCGTCCTGAATGTTGCGCTTGTCCGGCGCTTCGACAAACGGGAACGCGGCGATGTCGCCAAGCCCTAGCGCAGTCATCTGCAGGATGACCGACGCCAGGTTGGTGCGCAGAATTTCCGGGTCAGTAAACTCCGGTCGCGACAGGAAATCGTCCTCGGAATAGAGGCGAATACAGATCCCTTCCGACACACGGCCGCAGCGGCCTTTACGCTGATTAGCGGAAGCCTGAGAAACCGGCTCAATTGGCAGGCGCTGCACTTTGGTGCGATAGCTGTAGCGGCTGATACGCGCCGTACCCGGGTCAATCACATATTTGATGCCCGGCACGGTAAGCGAGGTTTCCGCCACGTTGGTGGCCAGCACAATACGACGTCCGCTGTGCGACTGGAACACGCGGTTTTGTTCGCTGTTTGACAGGCGCGCATACAGCGGCAGAATTTCGGTATGGCGAAGATCGCGCTTGCTGAGGGCGTCAGCGGTATCGCGAATTTCTCGTTCGCCGCTCAGGAAAATCAGAATGTCGCCCGCGCTTTCATTTCCCAGCTCGTCGACGGCATCAAAGATGGCCTGCAGCTGATCGCGCTCGGTATCGTCCGCGTCTTCCACTATCGGGCGATAGCGCACCTCCACCGGATACGTTCGGCCAGAGACCTCGATAATCGGCGCATTGTTGAAATGCTTTGAGAAACGCTCCGGATCGATGGTGGCGGAGGTGATGATAATTTTCAGGTCCGGGCGACGCGGTAACAGTTCTTTCAGATACCCGAGCAGGAAGTCGATATTCAGGCTGCGTTCGTGCGCTTCATCGATAATGATCATGTCGTACTGCATCAGCAGGCGATCCTGCTGGATTTCCGCCAGCAGAATACCGTCAGTCATCAGCTTAACCATAGTGTTATCGCTAACGTGGTCGCTGAATCGCACCTTATACCCAATGCAGCCGCCGGGCTGCGTTTGCAGCTCTTCGGCAATACGGTTCGCCACGGTACGCGCCGCCAGACGACGCGGCTGGGTGTGACCAATCAGCCCTTTCACTCCACGCCCCAGCTCCATACAAATTTTCGGCAGCTGAGTGGTTTTCCCTGAACCGGTTTCCCCTGCGACAATCACCACCTGGTGGTCGCGCACGGCGTCAAGAATGTCCTGTTTTTTCTGACTGACCGGCAGGTTTTCCGGGTAGGTAATCTCCGGACGTGCGGCTTCGCGCAGCACGACTTTCCCTGCCGCCTGTTCAATCTCTTTCGCCATCTCCTGATAAATGGCCTGTTGTGCATCAGGATTTTTAACCTTCTTCACCCCGTGCAGACGGCGGGCGAACCGCTGTTTATCACGCAGCATCAGTGAATCAAGCTGTTGCAGGAGCATCGGGAAGGTTAATTTTTGTTGTTCTGTCATAGCGTTAACGGGCAGTGCACTGCCGGGTAAAATCTCTTTTTAATGATTGCTATAGAGTATCACATTGGCGCTTTGAGTGCCTTATTCAAAAAATTCGAACATAGACTTCGATATATTGCGCTATCCCTGCGACAGGATTGTGAATAGAGTGTCAACAAGCAACGGGGCAACCCCCTTCAATCAAATGCAAAAACAGGAATCACCCATGAGCAAAGTATTAGTATTGAAATCCAGTATTCTGGCAGGGTACTCACAGTCTGGTCAGCTCTCTGACTACTTCGTTGAACAGTGGCGTGAACAGCATTCTGCTGATGAAATCACCGTGCGTGACCTGGCTGCAAACCCGATTCCTGTGCTGGATGGCGAACTGGTTGGCGCGCTGCGTCCAGGCGACGCTCCCCTGACGCCACGTCAGCAGGAAGCCCTGGCCCTCTCTGACGAGCTGATTGCTGAACTGCAGGCGCACGACGTTATCGTGATCAACGCGCCAATGTACAACTTCAACATCCCTACTCAGCTGAAGAACTATTTCGACCTGGTTGCCCGTGCCGGCGTAACCTTCCGTTACACTGAAAACGGTCCTGAAGGTCTGGTGAAAGGTAAGCGTGCGATTGTACTGACCAGCCGTGGTGGTATTCACAAAGACACCCCAACTGACCTGGTTGCACCGTACCTGACTCTGTTCCTGGGCTTCATCGGTATCACCGACGTGAATTTCGTGTTTGCTGAAGGTATTGCCTACGGCCCGGAAGTTGCGACCAAAGCGCAGACTGACGCGAAAGCCGCTATCGACAGCCTCGTAGCCGCTTAATCATCCCCCTCTCACCGCCTGGTGGGAGGGTTTCTTTCTGTCCCCGCCGCTAAAAATTCGCTATCATCCGCACCCACTCTTCTGTCGGGCCGTCTGATGTCTGCGATTATAGATTCTTTTATTGCCCCACCGTGTCACGACGAGATCGAGATCCTCTGGCAGGACGAACATCTGGTCCTGATTAATAAGCCTTCCGGTCTGCTCAGCCTTTCAGGCAAAAATCCGCAAAACCGCGATTCCGTGCATTATCGACTGGTACAGACGTTTCCCGGCTGCACGCTGGTGCATCGTCTGGATTTCGGTACATCCGGGCTGATGGTGATTGCGCGCAATAAAGCGATTAACGCCGCTCTCTGTCACCAGTTCAGCCAGCGCGCCGTGCGAAAGGTATACAGTGCCCTGCTTTGCGGGCATGTGGAAAACGACGAGGGAGTGATTGATGCCCCGATTGCTAAAGATCCGGCGCTGTTCCCGCTGATGTCGATTTGTGCAATTACCGGCAAGCCCGCACGCTCACGCTATCAGGTGGTGGACCGGTTTTATGATGCGGAACTGCCGTTGACGCGGGTCAGACTGACCCCGGAGACCGGGCGAACCCACCAGCTGCGTATTCACTGCCAGCAGTTGGGCTACCCTATTTTAGGCTGCGATCTGTATGGTGGTCTTGCACTGCCGGGCACCGAACCGATACCGCGGCTGATGCTGCACGCCAGTGAGCTGGATTTTGTGCATCCGGTGAGCGCAGAGGCAATTAACGCCCGTCACGCCGCACCGTTTTAAGCGCTGCTTACCACATCAAATCGTCAGGAATTTTGAAATCTGCGTACGGATCGTCTTCATCCTGCTCTTCCTGACTCAGGGCACTATTTAACACGATACTCTCGGCATCGCGCTGGGCGATTTTATCGGCCACCACTGCCGGGATAATCGCATAGTCGCAGTCGCCATTGGCATTAATCACCAGACGCGCAATCGCCAGGCGGCCATTGATCAACTGGGCCTGCGTCTGCTTGTCGACCTCGATTTTTTTGATGAGATTGCCGTCGGTAAAGTTAAAGGCGATGGTGCCTCTGTTCACGGTGATGCGGTTCATTTCGATCAGCTGCTTGACCTGCGCTTTAAACTCTTTCGCCAGCGTCGCTTGCTTCTGTTGCTCGCTCAGCTGCTTGTCACGCTCGAGCTGCGCTTTTTTATTCTCTTCTACTGCTTCCCTTGCTTCACGGGCCTGAACGCGCGATTTCTTGGCCGTGCGCTGAACTTTAGCCATCTTTTTACTGCTGACTAAGCCTGCTTTCAGCATCTGCTCTTGTAGGGTGAGTTTTGTCATGATCGTTTCTAAACCGTATTGAAATTTTGGGGATTATACCTGGAAAGGCGCTGTTCATGAAGATAGCTCATGTTGCAGTGAAATTAAGTCACTTCCCCTCCGTCACGGGCTCAGGCATAAATTATGCATTGGTAACTTCTTAGCAACAAGAACTTAGGATGTATAACGACGATGAGTAATGCTTTTACATTTAGCCTTAAGCGTAGTTGCTTTGATGAAAATTATAACCCTTCAGAAAATACGCGTACCACCACCAACTTCGCCAACCTGGCCCGTGGCGAAAAACGCCAGCAAAACCTGCGTAATACGCTGGTGATGATGAATAACCGTTTTAACGCGTTAGCGCGCTGGGATAACCCAAAAGCCGATCGCTATGCGCTCGAACTGGACATTATTTCTGTGGATTTACATATCGGCGCTGAGAAGCCCTTCCCGGCCATCGAAATATTGCAAACAACGATCGTTGATAAAAAGACCCATGAGCGCATCGACGGTATCGTTGGAAATAATTTCTCGTCCTATGTCCGCGATTATGATTTCAGCGTCTTGCTGCCGGAGCACAATAAAAATCAGTCCCGCTTCGCGATCCCGGATAATTTTGGTGAGCTGCACGGCACTATTTTCCGGCATTTCGTTAACTCACCTGAATACAAAGAGAACTTCAAAAAGGCACCGGTGATCTGCCTGAGCGTCTCCAGCAAAGACACCTACCGCCGCACGGGCAACCAGCACCCGGTACTGGGCATCGAGTATCGTCCGGACGGTACATCCTTAACCGAGCAGTACTTCGGGAAAATGGGTCTGCAGGTTCGTTACTTTATGCCTGAGAATAGCGCAGCGCCGTTTGCGTTTTATTTCACCGGCGATTTATTACGGGATTACTCCAATCTGGAGTTGATTAGCACCATCAGCACCATGGAGACTTTCCAGAAAATTTATCGCCCTGAAATTTACAATGCGAACTCGACAGCCGGAGAATGCTACCAGCCCGATCTGAATCATGAGGATCATTCATTAACAAAAATTGTTTATGACCGCGAAGAACGCAGCCGGCTGGCAATTGAACAGGGCAAATTTACGGAAGCGTATTTCATCAAGCCCTATAAACCTCTTCTTGAGCAGTGGTCAGGTCACAACACGCTTTAATTAATCGATAATAAAGGTCTTCTACTATGAAAACATTGCTCCCGACTTCAACGGCTGGCAGTTTGCCTAAGCCAACCTGGCTTGCGCAACCCGAAACGCTCTGGTCGCCATGGAAATTGCAGGATCAGGAATTACTTGCCGGTAAACAGGATGCGCTGCGTTTATCTCTGGATGAGCAGATCCGTGCGGGCATTGATATTGTCAGCGACGGCGAACAGACTCGTCAGCACTTCGTCACCACCTTTATTGAACACCTCAGCGGCGTTGATTTTGAGAACCGCCAGACCGTGCGAATTCGTAACCGCTATGACGCGAGCGTGCCGACCGTGGTGGATGCCGTCGCGCGTCAAAAACCGGTGTTCGTTGATGACGCAAAGTATTTACGTCAGCTCACGGATAAACCGATCAAGTGGGCTCTGCCCGGCCCGATGACCATGATCGACACCCTCTATGACGCTCACTATAAAAGCCGCGAAAAGCTGGCCTGGGAATTTGCCAAAATTCTCAACCAGGAAGCGAGGGAGTTAGAAGCGGCAGGCGTTGATATCATCCAGTTTGATGAACCGGCCTTTAACGTGTTTTTTGATGAGGTGAACGACTGGGGTATTGCCGCGCTGGAACGCGCCATCGAAGGTTTGCGCTGCCAGACCGCGGTCCATATCTGCTACGGGTATGGCATCAAAGCCAATACCGACTGGAAAAAAACGCTCGGTTCAGAATGGCGGCAGTATGAAGAAGCCTTCCCTAAACTGCAGACGTCCAATATCGACATCGTCTCGCTGGAGTGCCACAACTCCCGCGTACCGATGGACCTGCTGGAACTGATCCGCGGCAAAAAGGTGATGGTGGGTGCCATTGACGTGGCGACCAATACCATTGAGACGCCAGAGGAAGTGGCCGATACGCTGCGTAAAGCACTGCAGTTTGTCGATGCCGACAAGCTGTGGCCATCAACAAACTGCGGGATGGCCCCGCTCTCACGTCAGGTAGCCAACGGAAAGCTCAACGCCCTGAGCGCCGGCGCCGACATTATCCGTAAAGAACTCGGCGCATAATCGCTACGTCTGCCAGTAAGGCGGGGTGCCGAAACGCGCCACGTAATGATCAATCACCGCCCTGACGTTCAGGGGCGGATGACGGGCGTGAGGATAGATCGCCGCAATGTTCAGCGGCTCGGTATTTATGGCGCACTCCCGTTCCGCGAGGAGTGCGACCAGTTCCCCCTTCTGCAGTCTGTCGCCAATCAACCAGTCCGGAAACAGCACGATCCCCATCCCGCCCAGCGCGGCAATGAGCAGCGACTCCGCATTATTGGAGGTCATCAGCGGCACCACGGGGTAATGCACCCAGGCGTCCCCCTGACCTCGCACCAGCCAGCGATTGGGACCTGACGACCCGCGGTAGACCAGGCACCGGTGACGACTGAGGTCATCCGGCCCGTCTGGCACACCGTGTTTTCGCAAATAGTCCGGCGACGCGGCCAGATGGTAACGCTGCTGGCCAAAAACCCGCGCGTGAAAGGTTGAATCCGTCAGCATGCCGATGCGAAAGATAACGTCGGCGGCATCTTTGTGCGGGTCGATAAAGTCATCGGTCAGCGTCAGCTCTATATTCAGCCGGGGATACCGCGCCGCCAGTGCAGGCAGGCCAGGGGCAACGTGTCGCTGCCCAAAGTACACCGGGCCATTTATGCGCAGCGTGCCGGAAGGCTCCGTCGAACGCTCATCCAGCTCCCGACGCGCCTCCTCCAGGCTTTCCACCATCGCTCTGGCGTAGCGGATAAAAAGGTGGCCGCTTTCCGTTGGGATCACCGCCCGGGTATTACGATAGAAAAGCTGCTGGCCGAGCGCATCCTCAAGCTGATGGATAACGCGTGAAACCTGCGAAGCAGACATCCCCTCCCGCCGGGCGACCACAGAAAAGTTTTGCGCTTCGTAAACCGCAATAAAAACCCGCAGCGAGCGGATATTCATATTTCCGGCATCAACCATTAGTGCATTTCCTGCAAAGGTGTTTCCTGCATTATGGCATTTTTCTCATCGATGTTCAGGGCTAGTCTGTTTCGCCTTCAGAACGTAGAGATAATGAATATGCAATGGATGTTAATTTTACTGGTTATTCTCGGCGGCATGGGCCTCTCCGTAGAGGCTGGCTTGCTGGGGCCACTGGGTGGGGAAGTCGGCGATTTATGGGCCACGTTCAGTATTTTCGGTACAGGTGCCGCGCTGACGTTTCTGCTGATGCTGTTTTTCAGCCCGCGTAACAGCCCGTCGTTTTTCGCGCAGCCCGCATGGCAACTGCTCGGCGGCGTACTCGGGCCCGTTTACGTCGTCATTTTGACCCTCGCCACGCCGGCCATCGGCATTGCCCTGACGATGATTGGCATTCTGGCAGGTCAGGTCTTTAAGAGTCTTATTATTGACCACTATGGGTTGCTGGGCACCACGCCCAGAAAGATTAACGGTAAACGCATCATCGCGCTGCTTTTCATCATTGCCGCGCTGATTCTGGTTGCACAGGGGTAACAAAATGACACTGATTATGATTATGTTGGCAGTGTGTGGCGGTGCGACGCTGAGCATCCAGGCCGCCATCAACGGACAGCTGGGAAGCAGCGTGGGCGTCTTTAAAAGCGCGTTTCTGACGTTTTCCGTTGGTGCGCTGGTCACCGCCCTGCTGATCTTCTTCTTTGAACCCAAACAGGCCGTTACCCTGATGGACGTGCCCAAATGGCAGCTGCTCGGTGCCCTGTTCGGCGTGCCCTACATTGTGATAATGGTACTGGCGGTACAACGTATCGGTACCGCCGTCGCCACGGTCGCGGTGATCTTCGGCCAGCTCACCATGAGCATGTTGATTGACAGCTTTGGCTGGCTGGGTAACGCCGTCATTCCGTTTTCGCTGAGCCGTCTCGGGGCCATCGTCTGCCTGGCCATTGCGCTGATCTTCATCTACCTCAGCAGCAAAACCCCAGCCGAACCGGCGCCCGGGAGCGAGTAACGTCACGCCTTGCGGGTAAAGAACAGCGTCACCGTGGCGACGGTGACGCCCAGTTTCTTCAGCTCTGTTTTATTGAACAGATGGGTTTCATCCTGCAGGTACATCCAGTCGTCAAAGTGCAGCAGCCATGTGCTGCCATTGGCTTTCACCTGCATGCTGTAATGCCAGTTGAAGGCGTTTCCCGCCGCCTGCCCGGTCGCCACCCCTTCGATATCCCCTGCCGTGCCTTCGTAGCGATCGCCCCCCATCCGTCGGATATGCCATACCCGCTGCTGCTTTTCGCCGTCGTCATAGACGAAATGTTCATTGAGCGTCAGCGTATCGCCGATAACGTCCCCGGCAATCTCAACGTGAAACCGGCGCAACTGTTTACCGCTGCGATCCTGCACCATGCCCCACGCTTCGGTTTTCCCCTGAAAATAGCGGAAGATATCCAGCTTCGGCTGCTGCTGACGGTATTCCGTCACCTCTGTACTGCAGCCGGCCAGCAGCATCGTTACCGCCAGCGTGATGACCAGTATACGTTTCATTGTTGTCCTCCTGTCAGCTGCTGACGCAGCGCGGGATATTGCGTGCGGGGACTGAGCCAGATTGCCAGAAAGCGCGTACTGAACGCGGCGGACTGACGTGGTCCCAGTGGAATAAAGTTTTTCTGCGCCGCCGAAGCGCGGTACCAGAACTGCCCCTGCCTGTCGGTGACCACAAACGCCAGCTGGCTACCCGGCCCGACATCGGGCCAGAGCGACTGGAGCATACGCAGCCAGGCTTCGCTTTGGGGCTCCTGCTCGAGGATCCCCTGCGCCTGCCACTGATCGCGCGTTGCCTCAACCAGGTCGTCACGGTCGATTTCACGCGCGTAAGTGATGATCAACGCCCGATCCCCGCTCTCCCCGCTGTAACGCCCCTCCGGCGTGCGAAGCTGTGAGGTATAGACGGTGAACGGCCCCCAGGTCAGCGTGGCGTCACCGACCTTGCGCCAGGTCAGCCAGTCGGCAGCCTGAGCCACGGGGGACAGGATTATCAGTAAGAGAAGCAGTGCCGCAGCTCTCATTTTTGTCTCCCCACCAGCAGATGGAAAAACAGCATCAAAACCAGCCAGCCCGGTGCCATCCAACTGATGACAATAAAGGTCGGCTCCAGAAAAGTAATGGCGCCAAGCCGTTCGCCAATCAGATAGGCGACAGGCCCGCCCACGGTTGCCAGCAGGGTCAGCAGCCAGCCGGGTAATGTTGTTGTGCGCGTCAGCTGAGTCCAGACGGTGGCGAACATCAGCCACAGTGCCACCATCCACAGCGGCATCAGTGACTCACCCGTAAACGCAAGCAGGCCCGTCAACGCCCAGAGCGTATCCAGCAGGCTCCCTGCCGCGGCCAGCGCAATGGCGTAAAGTCGGTACGCGGACGGCAACAGCAGGCAGGCCACAACCGCCAGCACGATCCAGATAATCAGGCCCTGCTCGCGAAAGAGCACCACCAGCGCCCAGTAAAAATCGAACGCGATAGCCAGCAGAAAGACCTGCAAATAATGTTTCATACGCGCTCGGCGGTCAGTTGCACCACGCTGATGGTGCGGGCGTTAAACCCGGCTTCGCAGTAGCCGAGGTAGTACAGCCACATCCGACGAAACCGCTCATCGAACCCAAGCTTTTCAATCTCCTGCCATGCATGCACGAAGCGCTGGCGCCAGAGAGCCAGCGTGCGGGCATAGTCGGGCCCCATATCAAAGAGATTGCGCATCACGAAATCGGTGTGGCGCGTCATAAGCTCATTCATGGCGGTGATGCTTGGTAAAAAACCGCCGGGAAAAATGTAGCGCTGGATAAAATCGACGTTTTTGCTGTAGTCGCGATAGCGCTGGTCCTGAATGGTGATGGCCTGTATTGCCATACGACCTCCCGGTCGCAGCCTGGCCTGACAGGTGCGGAAGAAGGTTGGCAGATAGCGCTGCCCCACGGCCTCAATCATCTCTATCGAGACCAGCTTGTCGTACTCTCCGGTGAGGTCGCGGTAATCGCACAGCAGTACCTCAACGCGATCCTGCAACCCGGCGCGGACAATCCGTTCTTTCGCCCAGAGATACTGCTCCTGCGACAGCGTCGTGGTGGTCACCCGACAGCCATAATGACGGGCGGCATATTCCGCCATCGCGCCCCAGCCGGTGCCAATTTCCAGCAGGTGATCATTGGCGTTCAGCGCCAGCTGATCGCACAGGCGAGCCATTTTGGCCTGTTGAGCCGTCGTGAGATCCTGCTCATCTGCGGTGAACAGCGCACTGGAGTAAAGCAACTCGTTGTCCAGAAAATGGGCATAGAAGGTGTTACCCAGATCGTAATGCGCGGCAATATTTTCGCGGGCCTGGGCGCGTGAGTTTCGCCGCGTCCAGTGACGAAGCCGTTCAAGCGGCCTGCTGAACAGGCGAAATCCCTTTTCCAGCCGGCCAAGCACCTGCCCGTTAAGCGCCAGGATCTCAAGCAATGGCGTGAGCTGTGTGGTTTCCCATTCGCCATCCATCCAGGCCTCAGCGGCGGCGAGGCTGCCCCCCGTTAAGACACGCCAGTACACGCCCGGGCTCAGGATCTGAACGTCCGCATGCAGCGCAGCGGATGTCTCGCCGAAATGGAACGTCTGCGCACCCTCACGCAGGGTCAGCGAGCCGCCGCGGATACCGCTTAACAGACGAAACAGCAGCCAGCGCGCGATGCGGACGTTGCGCGGGATATCGGGTTCAAGCGCAAAGACGGGATCGGTCATGAGCGTTCACTCCTGCTGACGGGATGGTTATACAACGGCACGCGCTTGAGCCACAGCCGCAGCGCCTGCCAGTAAATAGCGAAAACGGTTTTGAGGGTCATCAGTGGAATGCGCAGCAGCAGCGACCGCAGTGCCGCCCGGGTAAGCGGCTCCCGGCGTAGCGCCAGCGTGGCGTCAAACACCTTCGCTTCCTGATGGTTTTCAATGTGCATATGCAACGAGTCGTCAGGCGGGTTAAAGCGCCAGTGGTAAACCATGTCCATCGGGTTAAAAGGGGAAACATGAAACGCTTTTTCTGTGGGACGCGCATCCTGCCCATTCACCGCGTAGTAATGACGCTCATTCCACGGGGTATTGCGAACTTCCGCCAGCACCCAGCGCAGCGTCTCCGCCCGGTCATAGCAGTAGTAAAAGTTGATCGGATTAAAATGGAATCCGAAGTAGCGCAGCTGCGTCAGGAGCATAACCCGCCCCTGCGGCCGTTCTCCGGTCAGGCTTTCAAGCCTGGTGAGGACGTTCTCTTTAAGCGGCGTGCCCAGCGGATAATCCGCATCATGGAACGAAGCGGCGGCAACACGATTGCGACGGACCCCGACCGCGGGCAACGTCTCCAGCTCATCAAGATCGAGCCAGGCCATAAAGACGCTGTAGCGGAACTGGTGCGCTTTCGGCCGGAAGCGACGATGGCGTAATACACCGTGATAGAGGCAGCTGTTCATTTCAGTTCCCCTCCCCGACGGCTATCGCATTCACCACGTCCAGCGCACTGCGCACGCCATCTTCATGAAAGCCGTTGTACCAGTAAGCGCCGCAGAACCAGCTACGCTGGTGGCCGTTAATCTCACCGCGACGCGCCTGTGCACGCCAGCTTTTGGGGTTAAACAGCGGGTGTTCATAGACAAAGCGTTTCATAACAAAGCGTTCATCCACGGGGATGTCCGGATTAAGGGTGACGCAGAACAGCGGGCTACCCGCAGGCAACCCCTGCAAAATATTCATGTTGTAGGTGACGCAGGCGCTGGCCTGATCCTGCTGGCTCAGACGGTAGTTCCAGCTCGCCCAAGCACGCTGACGTACCGGTAGCCAGCGCGGATCGCTGTGAAGCACCACCTCATTACGCTGCCAGCCGATATAGCCCAGCACGTCCTGCTCAGCCGCGCTCGGCGCGTCAAGCATCGCCAGCGCCTGCCCGGAGTGACAGGCAAAAATCACCTGATCAACGCTGTGGCTCGCGTTGTCGAGCTGGATCGTTACCCCATTCTGCTGACGAATCACCCGCTGCACCGGGGCGTTGAGGTGCAGCGTCAGGCGGTCACCGAGTTTATCCAGCATGGCGCGGATGTATTCCCGCGAACCTCCGGGCACGACGTACCACTGCGGACGATGCGTCACATCCAGCAGGCCGTGATTGTCAAAGAAACGCAAAAAGAGCGGCAACGGAAAACGTTTCATCTCCTGCAACGACGATGACCAGATGGCTGCCCCCATCGGCAGAATGTAGTGACGTGCGAAAAACGGCGTAAAGCGGTGCCTGTCCAGAAACGTCTGCAGCGTCGCGTGCGGGTCTGGCTCGCTCTCCAGCGCCTGTTTCGCCAGGCGATTAAAGCGGACAATCTCCCCGAGCAGCCGCCAGAACGACGGGTTCACCAGGTTTCGTCGCTGGGCAAATAACGAGGTCAGGGTGTGTCCGTTGTATTCCAGCCCGGTTTGCGGGTTATGCACCGAAAAGCTCATCTGCGTCTTTTGCCCACTGATACCCAGCTCGCTCAGCAGGCCCATAAATCGCGGGTAGGTACGGTCGTTGTAGACGATAAAACCGGTATCGATGGCGAAAGTGCCCTGTGGCGTCGGCACGTCAACCGTCGCGGTATGCCCGCCGGGAGTGGCCCCCGCTTCGAACAGCGTCACCTCATGATGACCGGCAAGTCGCCAGGCACAGGTCAACCCGGCGATGCCGCTGCCGATAATGGCAATCTTCATGAACGCACCATCCTGCGCAGCAGTGTGCGCTGAAGAAATGCGGGAAGCCCTGAGAGCAACCGCAAAATAAGGCCAAACCCCACCGGAAACGCAATTTGCATTTTCCCTTTGGCCAGCCCGGCCCGAATGGCCTGCACGGCCTCCTCAACGCTCACCCTGCCCGGCATGGCAAAGTCATTTTTTCGCGTCAGCGGCGTATCAACGAAGCCCGGGAATACCACCGTCACGGCGACCCCTTTCGGCTCCCAGTCGAGCCGCAGACTGTCGGCAAACCAGCTCAACGCCGCTTTGGACGCGCCGTAAGCCTCTGCGCGCGGGAACGTCAGCCAGTGCGCCATGGAGCTGACCAGCACCACGCGGTTGCCTGAAACCAGCTGCGGCTGTAACGCGGCCAGACAGTTCACCGGCCCGAGGAAATTGGTGGTCATCACCCGCTCTACCAGCGCTGCATCCACCACGCCCTGCTCAAGGTATTCGCAGGTACCGGCGCAGAGAATAACCAGGTCGGCATAGCAGCCCGTCAGCGCCTGGCGACAGGCGTCCCTGTCTGTCATATCGAACAGGCGAACCGTGATAGTGGGGCTGTGCTGATGCAGGGCGTCCAGACGCGCCGGATCGCGCCCGCAGGCGATAACCGTGTGGCCGTCAGCAGCGAAGGATTTCGCCAGCCCGGCGCCGATGCCCGAGCTTGCTCCGGTAATCAGAACCGTGCTCATGCGTTCACCCTCCGCTTCACGCCGCGCACTGCCCAACCGAGCAGCGGAAGGTGTTCGTAGATCATCTCTCCAGCGTCGTAATAGTCACGCTGGCGAGTAATCAACCCATGTTCGGTCTCCACCACCGAACATCCCGGCAGGTCGAGCGGCTCGCCTCCGGCAATGCGCGGATGCGACCAGTGCATAATCCACGTGACAACGAAACGGCGGTCACCGAACAGCGGAGGATCAATGGTAAAACGGCAATTTTCTACATTGGCCAGCAAATGGGTGAAATAGCGCTGGAGCGCGAAAATCCCGTCATGCTCGCCGAACGGATCGATAAGCGTGGCATCCGAATGATAAAGCCCGACCAGCGCTGAGGGCGGCTGGCTATCCAGTGCGGTGTAGTACTCAACAAACCGACTCACGACAGAGGGCAAAGTGCTCATGGGTCACATCCTGGCGGTAAACAACGTGGCGTAATCGCATAATTAAAACTTACACAATTAACGTTATTTGTCCAAGTTTGTGTAAAACTATTTTTTATTTATATTATTTTTCAAAAAGTTACACCTGTGTTGCCGATGCTTTTTTCAGAGCATTTTCTGACGCACCTGTTTCCCGTTTTGCTTTTCAGTTTTACCTTAAGGCGAATTTCCCCTTCTTCTTCCAGACTTATCCTTTTTAATCATAAGGATGAGGAAACCCCGCGATGAAACGTTTCTTTCTGTCACTTTTCTCCAGTCCGGAATCATTGCTCCAGGTGATGAGCCAGCAGGAAATTATCGAAGCCGTGGAGGATGGCGATCGCATCATCATCGACCAGGACGGGAACGCCTCGGTGAACTACAAGAGCAACGAGGTGCGACAGGATTTCCTGCGTCATGTTAACGCGCTGAAGAGGGCCTGATATGGGAACGGCTATCTTTATGGTGCTGATGGTCTGTGGCTACTGGTACACCAGCCGTGACCTGTCGACCCGTTTTAAAATCAAGCGATCTTTCGGCTGGGATGTCTATTTTCTCGTTGCCCTGTATGGCTGTATCTTCGTCCTGCAAGGGGTGATCGCCACGGGGCTGCTCTGGCTGTTGCTCTATGCACTTTCTGCCGCCGACAACACCTTCCACTTCACGGCGCAGACCTATGCCGACTGGCAAATAGATTTTATGAACTGGAGCTTTTTAGGTATTCAGGCACCGGTTGTCGTCATGCTGGCCTTCGCCATCCTGTTTTGTCTTTATCGTTCTAACTGGGCAGGCAGCGCCAGGCTGGACGGTGAAGGCAGGAAGAAGCTCTACAAACGTCTCGCGCAGTCGAGCGGTATCGAACAACTGCTGTATCAGTGTATGGAGCAAGGGGAGCTGGCGCAGGTGACGCTGCGCTCGAGACGGATTTATGTCGGCATGATCCACACCGCAACGCTCGAGTATGAAAAAACCGCCAATATCGTGCTGATCCCCATGCTAAGCGGCTATCGCGATGAAAAGACAATGCGGATTTGCATCGAAAATAATTACAGCAAATGGTATGCCCGCCACGACATTACTCTGGATTCAGAACCCGGAAGCGCAATGGACTTCAGAAAGGTGATCATGCTGAATCAGATCGAGAGTATTTCCCTGTTTGATCCGGCCAGTGCCAGCTCGCTGGCGCTGGCGGAACGGGCAGAAGATGATGACTAAAGGCAGGAGCCTGGCATTTACCTGCCAGGCTCAGCGCCAGCCCTTCCATGCTAAGCGTATTTCGTCGACGGCCGATCGTGCCCCGGGTCAGGCGGCGTTTTCTGTCAGCCGTTCTACTCCCTTTTTCAATGAGCTTATGACCTCATCCGCTGCGATCCCCATTTGCGCATGAATAATCGCACCGTCGATCAGCATCATGATTTCATTAACGGTTTTCTCATCGGTTATGCCGGTCAGGGACGCTATTTTTGCCTTTGTTTCGGTTTTATGATTGCGGCAAATATCTTTTATTTCGCCTTCATTTTCTTCAGATTTTGCTTCTGCACTGGCATTAATAAAGGCGCACCCATGGAATAACGCCGAAATAAACCATTCATACAGCGTGTCAGATAATGCACTGGCCGGGGTTTTACCCGCAGCAAGATGTCGACGCAGCGTGCTTTCAAACCAGTCAATCCATATTTCGTGTCGATAGTGGAGATAGGCAACAATCAGTAAACTTTTTCCCGGAAAATGGCGATAAAACGTCACTTTCGTGACTTTAGCCTGCTTGATAATGGTATCCACGCCCGTTGCTTTAAATCCGCTGGAATAAAACAGATCGTGCGCGGTAAGCAATATTTTTTCCCTCACACTGATTGTTTTATCGTTATTCAAGTTGACTCTGTTCACAGATCGACGGCCTCAATTGACAGGTTGACAGCGTTAATTTACAGGCCTAGATTAACACCAGTAGACAGACCTGTCTACCTAATACCAACCAGAGGTAGCCGAAATGAACACACGCCCCCCTTTACCGCCTTTTACGCGTGAAAGTGCCATCGAAAAAGTCAGACTGGCAGAAGATGGCTGGAACAGTCGCGACCCGGCCAAAATCGCACTTGCCTATTCGCTCGATACCCAGTGGCGAAACCGCGCGGAGTTTGCCACTAACCGTCAGGAAGCGCAGGCATTCCTGGAGCGCAAATGGAAAAAAGAGCTGGATTATCGTCTGATCAAAGAGCTGTGGGCATTTACGGAAAACCGTATCGCCGTGCGCTATGCCTATGAATGGCATGATGATTCAGGCAACTGGTATCGCTCTTACGGTAATGAAAACTGGGAATTCGAGCCGGATGGACTGATGAAGCGCCGCTTCGCCTGCATCAACGATATGCCGATAAAAGCGTCTGAGCGCCTGTTTCACTGGCCGCTGGGCAGACGTCCTGATGACCACCCTTCACTGAGCGACCTGGGGCTGTAGGTTTCGTCAGGATCATGCTTCGCCATTACGGGGGGTTATACGCTCCGGGTAACCTTGCGGTTACCCGGGCGGGCTTATCTTTTACACCATGAAAAAGAGGCAGACTATTATTTAAATCACACCCAACTGTTTCATCAGCGTCAGGTTATCTTCAATATGCCAGTTGGACACTATTTTACCGTTGCCGATCTCATAGATATCCGTCGCGATAAAATCCACGGTCTGACCCTGCCCTTTTATTTTGCCAAATGTCCCGCTGAAATGACCGTGGAAATGCAAATGGGACACGACACGATTACCCGTAACGATCATTTGTTCCACCTCGCAGCGTAAATCCGGCACCGCGGTGCGAAATGCCCTCGAGGCCATAATGGCGCCCTCTGGCCCCTGTTTACGGCCTTCCGGTGGGGTTTTATCCACAAAATTAACCGCCAGCGCTTCCCGCGCCAGAGACTCTTTGCCGGTATCCCAGAACGTGGCATACGTAACGGCCGCATGTTCGCTCGCCGTTAATTGCGTTTGCGACAGCGTGTTATCCACGATAAGAAGATTCGGTTTCACCCGGTCGCTCTGGGCCGAATAAGCCACGCCGGATACGCCAGCCAGAATTAACGCCAGCACAGCTGGACGTGCATATGTTGAATATTGCATAAACGCTTACAACCTGTGATTACGTTTTCCGCCAGCATGTTCACTGCCGGAATCAATTCGGATCAACGCGGGGTCAGTTAATTAATGCCCCGCCCTCAATATCAATCACCGAGCCCGTAACAAAGGCATTATCGATGGCAAAGAGATAGCCCTGAGCAACGTCTTCCGCTCGTCCCCACGCTTTAGCGGGCAACGTCTGTGCTGCAACAGTCAGCATTTTTTCCCGCGCAGCCGCATCCATCCCGGCGTGGGCTTCGGTATCGGTCAGACCCGGGCTGATGACGTTTACGCGACGCGGTGAAAGTTCTTTTGCCAGCACTTTTGTTGCCGCCTCGATGGCGGCGTTCATGGTGGTTTTGACTATGGCACCGGCTACCACGCGGCGTGCAACAAATCCGCTGGTCAGCGTCAGCGTACCGCGGGGCGAAATATTCCCGCTCAGATACCTGGCGACATGCATGCTGCCCCAAAATTTGGTATCAAAAGCCAGTCTCGCCGCGCCAGGGTCGAGGCTGGAAAGCGGCCCTCCCGGTGCCTGAGAGCCGGCCGTGACAATAATATTGTCGACCTCACCCAGCGTTTCGCTTAACGCGATCACCTCTGCTTCATTGCTAATATCGAGGACGAGGGTCTCAACAGAGGCGGGAGATGGACTGAGCCGCGCGCGGGCAGCGTTCAGTTTCTCTTTATTGCGTCCCGCGAGAATAATGGCGTCGCCGCGTGCTGCCAGGGCACGGGCTACAGCAAAACCAATACCGGACGCGCCGCCAATAATTAACGTTTTACGGGTCATCATTTTTCCTCACACAGGTTGTAAGTGGGGTAATCGGTATACCCCACCGCTGTACCACCAAAGAGCGTGGCGGGATCGCTGACGTCATTCAGCGGCCAGTGATGCGCCAGCCGCTGTGGTAAATCGGGGTTGGCAATAAACGGGCGTCCAAACGCAATCAAATCGGCATACCCTGCTGCGAGGATTTTTTCCGCCTTTTCGGGGGTATAATTTCCTGCCACGATCAGGGTGCCACGGAATGTTTCACGCAGTTTTTTGCGGAAACTTTCCGGAACCTGTGGCGCATCATCCCAGTCGGCTTCCGCCAGGTGAATAAACGCAATGCCTCGTTGCTGGCACCAGGCCGCGAGGGTGAGAATGGCTTCGATGACCTGCGGATCGTTCATTCCCCGCTGTGTAATAAACGGCGAAAGCCGGATACCGGTGCGCTCAGCGCCAATGGCCTGCGCAATGGCATCGAGCACCTCCTGCGCGAAGCGGATCCGGTTCACGAGACTGCCGCCATACTCATCCGTGCGGATGTTTGACGTGGATCTCAGGAACTGATCAATCAGATAGCCGTTTCCGCCGTGCACCTCCACGCCATCAAACCCGGCCTGAACGGCATTGAGCGCCGCCTGTCGGTACTGTTCGACGACGCGCGCGATCTCTTTTCGCGACAGCACGCGTGGCGTCGGGCAGTCAACCATTTGACCTTCGCCATGTTCATTCACCACCCATACTTTCGCATCGGGTGCCAGCGCGGAGGGCGCGACGGGCAGTCCGTCTTCGTGAAAACGGGCATGAGACATCCGCCCCACGTGCCAGAGTTGGGAAAAAATCACCCCTCCCGCCTGATGGACCGCGCCGGTAGTGAGTTGCCACCCCGCAACCTGCTCTGGCGTATGGATCCCCGGAGTCCATGAATAGCCCTGGCCCTGAGGCGAGATCTGCGTGGCTTCGGTGATGATTAAGCCCGCGCTGGCCCGCTGTCGGTAATATTCAGCCATCAGCGTCGAGGGAATATTTCCCGGCTGAAGAGCGCGGGCACGGGTCATGGGTGCCATGACGATGCGATTTTTCAGGTTGAGATCCCCTAACCTGTAGCGTTCAAAAAGTGAGGTCTGGTTCATCTGGACGTCCCTTGTGGTTACGATGAAATCACTTTACAGGCGGCATCTGATCTTGATAATTACACTAAAATCAGATGCACTTTTCGGTAAATATGAATAATGGGTAAATTCGAAGATATGGCGCTGCTGGTTGAAGTGGCCGAGGCTGGCGGGCTTTCCGCCGCTGGCCGCCGCCTGTCACTTTCCCCGGCCACCATGACCGCCCGCCTCAAAGCGATTGAAGAACGCTACCAGACGCGCCTGTTTCACCGTTCCACGCGGGCTATCTCCCTCACCCGGGCGGGTGAAGAGTTTTACCATGCGGCACTGCGCGTGCTGGAAGAGATGCATCATGCCGAGTCGTTACTGGCACAAAAAGAGGGCGTGCTCAGCGGCAACATTCGTCTTTCCGCCCCCTCTGACTTTGGCAGGCAGTATCTCAGCCCCGCCGTCATGGCATTTTCCCGCCTGCATCCGGAAATCAAATTTTTCATTTACTTAAGAGAACACGTAGAGGATCTGGTCGCTAACCGGCTGGATATGAGCATTCGCTTCGGCAACCTGCCAGACAGCAGCCTGGTGGTCAGAAATATCCGTCCCAATCACCGGGTGCTGGTCGCGTCAGCAGCGTATCTTGACGACCTGGGTATCCCTGCCTCCTGTGACGCGCTGACGGACCACCGCTGTCTGGCGCTGGAGTCGCAAGGGGTGGTGATGAATGAATGGCGGTTTGAGGTTGAGGGGAAAGAGCGCGTCGTTCGCGTAGAGCCTGCCATGGTCTGTGATGACGGGGCGCTGCTTCGTCAGTGGGCCCTCGACGGGGCTGGCATTGCGGGCAAATCGTGGTGGGACGTGAAGGACGATGTCGAGAAAGGTAGGCTGAAAGTGTTGCTTGCCGGGAGCTTCACCGGCTTTAGCCGGTTTGATCGCAAAGATGTCGGGCTACAGTTTGTCTACCCGCAACGGAAACTCCAGCCGCTTCAGGTCACCGCATTTAGCCAATTTTTTATCGACTGGCTTAAAAAGACTGAACGCGGTGAGCTGATGACGTCGTGAAGCCACCGGTTGCGTTAAACGGCCCCCGTCGGCCGTTTAAAATACATCAACACACGGCTGACCGACTTTATGAAGGGCATCGGTCAAGCGGGTCCGAAGTTCATTCAGCGCCGCTTCTTTCTCCGCCAGTTGCGCCAGTTTGCGCCGCAAAGCGGCCTGTTTTTCCTCCGCGGTAAAGCGGTCATCAACCCAGACCGCCAGAACATCGGCGATTTCAGCCAGAGTAAACCCCAGCATTTTGGCATGCCCGATCAGCTTCAGCCGTTGTAAATCCACAGCCGAGTAGACTTTGTAGTTATTACTGCCGTTTGGCTGCGGAATTTTTTCCAGCAAGCCCGCCCTTTCATAATAACGCACCGTCTCTTTCGATAACCCCGTTCTGGCACACAGCTCGCCGATCCTCATCGCGTCGTTCTCACCTTGTAAAAATCACGCTTGACCGTGTACCTGAGTACACGGTTTATCCTGTGCCGCACAGACAGGGAAAACGGGATTTATGTTATGAATTCTTTTGATTATACAGGAAAAACAGCACTGGTTACCGGTGCATCCTCGGGCATAGGACGGGAGTTCGCCCGCCAGCTCGCGGCCCGTGGCGTGGGGTTGATCCTGGTTGCCCGCTCCGAGGCAACGCTGCAGGCGCTTGCGGCTGAGCTACACAAAACGCACGGCGTATCACTCACCGTTATCGTGCAGGACTTAACGCTGCCTGAGGCCATTACCCACATTGTGGAACGGCTGGAAGCGTTACGGCTTTATCCCGATATTTTGATTAATAGCGCGGGGTTTGCCACCTACGGGCGATTTGAAAAACTATCTCTGGCGCGCCAGCGTGAAGAGATCAACGTCAACTGCGTCGCCCCCGTGGCACTCGCGCACGCCCTGCTGCCCGCGATGCTGCGTAAAGGTTCAGGCGTGATGATTAACGTGGCCTCAACCGCTGCCATGCAACCGGATCCGTATATGGCAATTTATGGGGCAACAAAGGCATTTTTACTCTCCTTTTCGAACGCGCTGTGGGGAGAATACCGCGCTCACGGCATCCGCGTGCTGGCGCTTTGCCCCGGCGCAACGGATACCCCTTTTTTTGAGGTGGTGAATGCCGAGGAAGCGTCAGTGGGCAAAAGAATGCCAGCGCAGAACGTAGTCGCGCTGGCGTTACGGGCCGTGGATACGCAACGCAATACGCTGATCCCCGGCTGCGGCAACTGGCTGCTGGGCCAGTTACACCGGTTTGTCACCCGCCGACGTCTGGCGATCATTGCTGAAAAAGTATTACGACCTAAGCCCGCCGGTCAGGGGTCGCGCTCAGACGCATAATCCCGTTCAGGCCAAAGCGCGACGTTTCAGTGCCGCGCAATTGCACTGAAACGCGCGCAACCTCTCGCAAAGACTGACAATATCCCGCGAAAAACAGTGATACACTTAGCTGACCTGGTTGATGATGCAGTCTTAACGGCTCAGGGCTAACGAGTATTATCCCTCGGGTTCCACAGACGACTGTGCATGTGCCATCTGCCCACTCAACCACGTGACCTAATTACCAAATGGTCACACGTTGTCAATCGGAGCCTGTCACGCTAAGCTGAAATAATGACTAAAGACATGAACACCCCATCCACACGTGGTCCACTCGATCACACGGTCCGAGAGCAAATCGTCGAAGCTGCGTATGAGCATTTCGGCCATTACGGCTATGAAAAAACCACCGTCGCCGAACTTGCCAAAGCCATCGGTTTTTCAAAAGCCTATATCTATAAATTTTTTGATTCCAAGCAGGCAATCGGCGAGGTCATCTGCGCGAACCGTCTTGATATGATCATGGCGGCGGTCAATGCAGCCATCGCTGATGCGCCATCCGCCAGCGAAAAGCTGCGTCGTCTGTTCAGGGCGCTCACCGAGGCGGGAAGTGAACTGTTTTTCCATGAGCGTAAACTCTACGACATCGCCGCCGTTGCCGCGCGGGACAAGTGGCCTTCAACCGAAAGGTATTCAGAACGTCTGCTGAAGCTGATTGAGAGCATTGTTGTCGAGGGCAGAAAAGCCGGTGAGTTCGAGAGAAAAACCCCTCTGGACGAAGCTACACTGGCGATCTATATGGTGATGTGCCCTTTCATTAACCCTGTTCAGCTGCAGTACAACCTTGAAGCCGCCCCGACCGCGGCGGTTGTCCTCTCCTCTCTGATTTTGCGAAGCCTGGCCCCCTGATTAGTGACCATTGACTTTATTGGTCACTAGAATGAGAATGCGGATACCGTCCTGTTAATGTAATAAGGGTTCCCATGCTCAGGCTTCATTCAGCCCGCCTTGCCGTATGCCTCCTGCCGTTTGCCCTGGTGGCATGCGGCGATAACCACGCCAGTGACGATCCGCGCACGCAGCCACCGCTTGTCAGGTCTGCGTCCGTGATCCCTGCGAACGAGACGTCACGCGCCTTTACCGGCGTGGTGGTGGCAAGAACGCAAAGTGATTTAGGCTTCAGGGTGCAGGGCAAAATTCTCGAACGTCTTGTCGATACGGGTCAAACCGTTAAGCAGGGCCAGCCTTTAATGCGTCTGGATCCTGTTGATCTGAAATTACAGGCGCAGGCCCAGCAGCGAGCGGTGGATGCTGCCCAGGCGCGCGCACGTAAAGCGTCCAGCGATGAGGCGCGTTATCGCGGCCTTGTGGCATCCGGTGCAGTGTCGGCGTCGGAATACGACCAGATTAAAGCCGCAGCCGACAGCGCCAGAGCGGAGCTCAGCGCTGCCCGGGCACAGGCAGGCGTGGCGCAAAACGCCACCGGTTATGCCGTGCTACTTGCCGATTCAGACGGCGTGGTGATGGAGACGCTTGCCGAGCCTGGACAGGTTGTCAGCGCCGGGCAGGCAGTGATCCGTCTGGCCCGCGCGGGGCAGCGCGAGGCGCTGGTCCAGTTGCCGGAAACCCTGCGCCCTGCCGTAGGAAGTACAGCCCTGGCAACGCTCTACGGTAACGAAAAGCAGCCCGTTAGCGCGAAGCTGCGCCTGCTGTCTGATTCAGCCGATGCGACCACCCGTACCTTTGAGGCCCGATACGTGCTGGATGGCGCGCTGGCGAACGCGCCGCTGGGGGCGACCGTGACGCTGAGCATCGAACACGGCAAAGGCGACAGCCGGGTGATGCAGGTTCCTCTGGCGTCTCTCTACGATGCGGGGAAAGGGCCTGGCGTCTGGCGTATTTCCGCTCAGCCGACAAAAGTCGTCTGGCAGCCTGTCAGGGTGCTTAGCGTAGGGGATGATATCGCCAGAGTGACCGGCGGCGTGCAGCCCGGAGAGAAGATTGTTGCGTTAGGCGTCCATCTTCTGCACGAAGGCGAAGCGGTCCGGCTGGCGGAACAGCGCGATGCCACTCAGGCGGGGATGACACCATGAGTGGAGGTCGTTTCAACCTGTCAGCGCTTGCGGTACGCGAGCGCTCGGTCACGCTGTTCTTGATTATTCTGGTTACCCTTGCCGGTATTTTCTCGTTTTTTGGCCTTGGCCGCGCGGAAGATCCCCCCTTCACGGTTAAGCAAATGACGGTTATCACCGTCTGGCCCGGTGCAACCGCACAGGAAATTCAGGATCAGGTCGCCGAGCCGCTGGAAAAACGTCTGCAGGAACTCAAATGGTATGACCGCACGGAAACGTATACCCGCCCCGGTATGGCGTTTATCACGTTGTCATTGCAGGACAAAACCCCGCCTTCTCAGGTTCAGGAAGAGTTTTACCAGGCGCGAAAGAAACTGGGGGATGAAACCAAAAACCTTCCGGCAGGCGTCATGGGGCCGATGATCAATGACGAGTTTTCCGATGTCACCTTTGCCCTTTTTGCACTGAAAGCGAAAGGCGAACCACAGCGTCTGTTAGTGCGTGACGCCGAAGCCCTGCGCCAGCAGCTTTTGCACGTTCCAGGTGTAAAGAAAGTGAACATCATCGGGGAACAGGCCGAGCGGATTTACATCTCCTTCTCGCATGACCGTCTGGCAACACTGGGGCTCTCCCCGCAGGATATTTTCACTACGCTCAACAGCCAGAACGCATTAACCGCGGCGGGCTCGATTGAAACGCGCGGGGCGCAAATCTTTATCCGCCTCGACGGCGCTTTCGATAAATTGCAGAAGATCCGCGATACGCCCCTTATCGCGCAGGGCAAAACGCTCCGGCTGTCCGACGTGGCAACGGTTGAACGGGGGTATGAAGATCCACCGACCCTGCAGATCCGTAACCAGCAAGAACCCACCCTGCTGCTCGGTATTGTCATGCGTGAAGGCTGGAACGGCCTGGCGCTGGGTAAAGCGCTGGATGCTGAAACGGCAAACATCAATGCCCATATGCCTCTGGGGATGACCCTGACGAAAGTCACCGATCAGTCGGTGAATATCCGCTCGTCGGTCGATGAGTTCATGATCAAGTTCTTCGTCGCCCTGCTGGTGGTGATGGTGGTGTGTTTTGTCAGTATGGGGTGGCGCGTGGGCATCGTTGTCGCGGCGGCAGTGCCGCTGACGCTGGCGGTCGTTTTTGTCGTGATGGAAGCCTCCGGTATAAACTTCGACCGCGTTACCCTGGGCTCCCTTATTCTTGCCCTCGGCTTACTGGTTGATGATGCCATTATCGCCATCGAAATGATGGTGGTAAAAATGGAGGAAGGCTACGACAGAATCAAAGCCTCCGCCTACGCCTGGAGCCATACCGCCGCGCCAATGCTGGCCGGAACCCTGGTGACAGCCATCGGGTTTATGCCGAATGGTTTTGCGCAGTCAACCGCCGGGGAGTACACCAGCAATATGTTCTGGGTAGTCGGCCTCGCCCTGATAGCTTCGTGGTTTGTGGCGGTGGTATTCACCCCTTATCTGGGCGTCAAAATCCTGCCGGACATCGCAAAAGTCGAAGGCGGTCATGCCGCCATCTATGACACCCCGCGCTATAACCGTTTTCGTCATACCCTGAGCCGCGTAATCGCCCGAAAATGGATCGTCGCCGCGTCCGTCGTGGCCATCTTCACCCTCGCAGTACTGGGGATGGGGCTGGTTAAAAAACAGTTTTTCCCGACGTCCGACCGCCCCGAGGTGCTGGTGGAAGTGCAGATGCCGTATGGCACATCGATTGAGCAAACCAGCGCCGCCACCGCGAAAATCGAAGCGTGGCTGCGCAAACAGCCTGAAGCCAGCATCGTCACCGCCTACATTGGCCAGGGTTCGCCGCGTTTTTATCTGGCGATGGCCCCTGAGTTGCCCGATCCCTCTTTCGCGAAGGTTGTCGTCATGACGGACAGCGAGAAGTCACGCGAGGCGCTTAAGTTCCGCCTTCGCGAAGCGGTAGCCCGCGGGCTGGCTCCGGAGGCACGCGTGCGGGTAACGCAGCTGGTGTTCGGGCCTTATTCTCCCTTCCCGGTCGCCTGGCGAGTAATGGGACCGGATGTCAATAAACTGCGTGACATTGCAGATAACGTCAAAGGTGTGCTGCAGGCCAGTCCGATGATGAGAACCGTCAATACCGACTGGGGTTCACGCGTACCGACCCTGCATTTCACCCTCGATCAGAACCGCCTGCAGGCTACCGGTTTAACATCGAACGCCGTTGCCCAGCAGCTTCAGTTCCTGCTGTCGGGCGTTCCCATCACCTCCGTGCGGGAAGATATTCGTTCGGTACAGGTTACGGGCCGCGCCGCGGGTGATATCCGCCTTGATCCGGCGAAGATAGAGGGCTTTACCCTGGTGGGTAACGCCGGGCAACGCGTTCCGCTGTCACAAATCGGGGAGATTGAGATCCGAATGGAAGATCCGCTGTTGCGCCGTCGCGATCGTACGCCCACGATTACCGTGCGGGGAGACATTGCCGAAAACCTTCAGCCCCCGGATGTGTCAACCGCCATCATGAAACAGCTGCAACCCATTGTTGATTCGCTTCCACCTGGCTATCGCATCGAAATGGCGGGATCGATTGAGGAATCCGGCAAAGCCACCCAGGCCATGGCCCCGCTGTTCCCCATCATGATTGCCCTGACGCTGCTGATAATCATTCTGCAGGTGCGTTCACTCTCGGCCATGGTCATGGTATTCCTGACCGCACCGCTGGGGCTTATTGGTGTGGTTCCTACGCTGCTGCTTTTCAATCAGCCGTTTGGCATCAATGCCCTCGTCGGCCTGATCGCGCTTTCGGGGATCCTGATGCGAAATACGCTGATACTCATTGGTCAAATCGATCACAACCAGAAGGACGGTCTCGAACCGTTCCACGCCGTGGTTGAGGCGACCGTACAGCGCGCGAGGCCGGTCTTACTGACGGCCATGGCCGCCGTGCTGGCGTTCATTCCCCTGACGCACTCCGTGTTCTGGGGAACGCTGGCCTACACGCTGATTGGCGGAACGCTAGGGGGAACCATTATTACCCTCGTCTTCCTGCCTGCGATGTATGCGATCTGGTTTCGGATCAAGCCCGCCGCCTGACGGTGCCGGGCTGGCGTTCGGGATAAGCCCGGCAATCCAGTCTGCAAAAGCACGCACTGCGGGAGAGAGAAAACGCTGATGGGGATAAAGCAACGTAACGGGCACCGAAGGCGGTTGCCAGTCAGCCAGAACCTCAACCAGCCTTCCCTCCCGCAGATGCGCTGAGACAATACTCTCAGCCAGCTGCGCCAGCCCGAAACCTTCAAGGCACATGTTGATATAAAGCCCGGTGGCATTTACGGCCGCTTCGCCGCGGACAGGGATGGAGACGGTCTCTGTCCCGCGGACAAAGCGTAACGCATCCGCCCGTCGGGTCTGATCGGAAAAATAGTGTATCGCCCGATGCTGTGATAAGTCGTCTGGCGAGCGGGGAATACCGAACTTCCTGAGATAGTCCGGTGAGGCACAGGTCACCCAGCGAAACCGGCCCAGAGGACGGGCAACAAGAGTCGAGCTATTCAGATCCCCCGTTCGGATCACACAGTCCACCCCCTCCTGCACCAGATCAACCTGCCGATCGTTGACGCCCAACATCAGGTAGATATCCGGATAAAGCCGGTAAAAATCTTTCAGGTGAGGCATCACGATGAAATCCGCGATCCCGCCCGGCATATCCACCCGCAAGCGTCCCTGCGGGCGCCGGACTGACGCCGTCAGGCTCGTTTCCGCATGCTCGATTAACGCCAGTATTTCCTGGCATTGCGCCAGATACTGCACACCTTCAGCGGTGAGGCTCACCCGCCTTGTCGTTCTGTTAAGCAGGCGCACCTGGAGGTAATTCTCCAGATTTTTTATGCTGCTGGTGACCGTTGACGAAGGCAGAGAAAGCGTTTCGGCTGCGCGGACAAAGCTTCCGGCCTGCGCTACCCGCATGAAGATCTGCATTGCCTGAATACGATCCATTTTTTCTCCCCCGACCGTCGCTCACATTATTCTTCGTAGATTATGAATAATGAAAACACGTTAAGCATCTTTTTCGCCGTAATCGGGTGGCGTAATTTCTCACCCATGAAGAGACAAAGGACAAGAAGATGAGCGATTACCTGAGAAATATGATTAACAATCAAAGCATAACTCCACCCGCCACGTTGATTAAGGGCGCAACCCTGCTCAGCATGGATGACAGGGTGGGTAATTTTGAACGCGGCGATATCCTTATCGAAGGCGCAAAGATCGTCGCCATTGGTGAAAATCTGGCAGCAGAAGGCGCCCGCATAATAGATGCCACACATATGATTGCCATGCCGGGGCTGGTGGATACCCATCGCCATGCCTGGGAGGGACAACTGCGCCGCATTAACCCCGACGCCAAAACGCTTGAAGATTACTGCAACGCCACGCACTTCTCGTTTGCCAGGTATTATCGCCCTGCCGATATTTATATCGGCAACCTGCTCACCGCCCTGGGGTGTATTGATGCCGGAATCACCACGGTGATTGATAATTCCCATAACAGCCGCACCGCTGCGCATTCGGACGCGGCCGTTGAGGCCCTGCTGGATGCAGGGATCCGCGCCGTACACGCTTCCGGTGCACCGGTGTCCGGAGAATGGGACCGCGCGCACTGGCCCGGTAACTGGCAGCGCCTGCAAGAAAAGTATTTCCAGAATAACCCTGAAAGTCTTGTTTCGCTGGCGGTCATGGCCCAGCTGGAACCGGAGAGATGGCTGGAGGCCCGCAGGCTGGGGTTGCCAATCGTGACCGAATTCTTTGGGGGTGAAATGGCGTCGCAGCTTGAGGCGCTGCATCAGCAGGGGCTTCTGGGACCGGACAATATTTTTAATCACTGCACCGCACTGCCGGACGACGGATGGAAAATCCTGCGGGATGCGGGCGTACGCGTGAACGTCTGCCCCCGTTCCGATGCGCACTATGGGATTGAAGACGGCATGTTTGCCCTTCAGTCCGCGCTGCGCCACGGCATCAGCCCCGGCCTCAGCGTTGACAATGAAACGTCGTACAGCGGCGACATGTTTATGGAAATGCGCGTGGCTTTTTACCTCCAGCGCGTCATGGGCATGCATCAGCAGCACTGCTGTGGTTCAGCGCACACCGTAAATACGCTTCATACCCAACAGCTCCTGAAAGCAGCCACCGTCGATGGTGCGGCCTGTGCAGGGTTACAGGAGAGCATCGGCAGCCTGACGCCGGGTAAACAGGCCGACCTGGTGCTTATTAGCGCCGGCGATCTCAACCTCTATCCGTCCGGCAATGCATTTGGCACGGTGGTCCATGCGGCAGAGCGCAGCAACATCCATACCGTCATGATTGCCGGACGAATCGTGAAGCAAGACGGCAACGTGCTGGGGGTAGACATCACCCGCCTTCGCGAGGCCATTGATGAATCACGTCATCATCTCTTTACCTCAGCCGGGTATGAGCCGGACATATTTGCTGACGCCTTCCTGCCGCTGGCGCAGGATTAAGCCCCTTCAACCACAACAAATGTCCCGGTTGCCGCCCCCGCGCGCAGCTTTCTGGCGGCCACGTACCCGGGACTGTTATAAAAACGTTTGGCCTCAGCATACGAATCAAACTCAAAAACGACATGGCGTTCATGCGCCTCCCCTTCGAGATTTTCATATTCCCCTGACCAGACGATGACCCGGGGGTTGAACCCCTGTAGCGCTTCCCCGGCAGCGTTCGCATATTCTGCATAGGCAGCAGGATCTGTGACGGTCACGTGGGCGATTAAATAACCTTTATTCATCTTCTTTATCCTTCCTGAGAACTGTTGCCGGTGGTGTAAAACGCATCAACCTATTTGACAGCGTTACGCGGTATGAAGACACTCTATTAGTCATCAATAAGGGAATAAATCACCCAAAAAATAACGCACTGTTACCCGGAAGGTGAACAATGAAAAACCTGCATGCACTGACTATTTTTGCGCGTGTCGCAGAAATGCAGAGCTTTACTCAGGCGGCGGAGAGCCTGGGCATTAAGAAAGGCCGCGTTTCAATGGTCGTACGTGAGCTTGAGCATGACCTCGGGACGACGCTGTTGCACCGGACTACCCGTGCGGTACAGCTGACCGAAGACGGTCGGGCTTTTTATTCCCGCGCCCGGGATTTGTTGTCAGATGCAGAAGATCTGCAGTCCATGTTTGCGCCTGGCGGCATGTCACTGCGGGGACGTTTACGCGTCGATATGCCAGCAGTGTTGGCCCAAAGCATAGTGATTCCCGCCCTGCCACAACTGCTGGACGCGCATCCTGAACTTGAAATAGAACTTTCAAGCACAGACCGGCGAGTCGATCTGGTTCAGGAAGGCTTTGACTGCGTAATTCGTTTTGGGCCCATTGTTGATGAGACCCTCATTGCCCGACCGCTGGGTCAGTTACGGATGATTAACGCCGCCAGCCCACGCTATCTGGAGCGCGTCGGGGTGCCCGAGACGATTGACGACCTGCTTCGTCAGGGACACCGAATGGTGCATTACATGCGAAATTTTGGTGCCCGGCCTGATGGTTGGCAATACCCGGACGGTGATGGCTACCGGTCCGTCATGTTACCCGGCGCCGCGCGGGTCAACAGCGTACCGGCCTATCATGAAGCCGGGCTGGCGGGTCTGGGCTTAATTCAGGGCGGGTATTCCGCGCTGGCGCCCCATATCCAGCGCGGCGCGCTGGTTGAAGTGCTTCCCCATTTGCCTCCTGAACCGCTTAATGCCGCTTTTGTGGTCGCCCATCGGCGTAATTTATCGCAGCGTGTCAGAGCTTTTATGCACTGGACGGAAGTCATTTTAAAACCGTACTTTGATTAATATCCTGCTAAAGATATTCACGCTAATTGTCGGAGGCCGGACGGCAATATTATCTCGCCCAGGGACGTTTCTTGTGAAAGGAATATACAGCGCAAATGCGAATAATGACTAAAACTGGCAGTTGATTGTTATTTGCGTGGCTTTTAAAATTTAATTGCAAGGTATTTATTAAATTTTAATTAGGGACATAAAAATGACAAGAAATACGCTTTTACTGACGATGATGGCCGCCTTTTCAGGCGCAGTATACGCAGGGGAAACGCAATTTACGCCGAATTTCTCACCTGACAGCGTCACCGTTTCAGCCTCGGGCGGGATGCTCAGCGGGAAATCCCATGAAATGGTGTATGACGACGTCACAGGCAGAAAAATCAGCCAACTGGACTGGAAAATTAAAAATGTCGCCATCCTGAAAGGCGATATTTCCTGGGATGCGTACCCTTTCCTGACCCTGAACGCACGCGGCTGGACCTCGCTGGCATCCGGGTCGGGTCATATGGATGACTATGACTGGATGAACGAAAGACAATCCAGCTGGACAGATCATTCGACGCATCCGGCAACTAACGTCAATTATGCCAATGAATACGATCTCAATGTAAAAGGCTGGATATTGCAGGGCGAAAGTTATAAAGCGGGCGTGACTGCCGGTTATCAGGAAACCCGTTTTAGCTGGACGGCGACCGGTGGCTCTTATAATTATGATAACGGTACCAACACGGGGAATTTCCCGGCGGGCGAACGCGGTATTGGTTATAGCCAGCGCTTCTCAATGCCTTATATTGGGCTTGTGGGGCAGTATCGTATTAATAATTTCGAATTTAATGGCCTGTTTAAATTCAGTGACTGGGTGCGCGCTCATGATAACGACGAGCACTATATGCGCGACCTGACCTTCCGCGAGAAAACCTCAGACTCTCGCTATTATGGTGCGTCAGTGGATGCAGGATATTACGTCACGCCACACGCCAAAGTTTTTGCCGAGTTCGCGTATAGCCGTTACAAAGAGGGCAAAGGCGGCACGCAGATTATTGATACTAACACGGGCGAATCCGGGTCAATTGGCGGTGATGCGGCGGGCATTTCCAACAAAAACTATACCGTTACCGCCGGTCTGCAATACCGGTTCTGATTTCGCGCAACGCATCAGGCCAGCGTAAACATTCACAGGCCCCTGACGGGGCCTTTTTCGATGCGCTGCTTTACTTCCGCAGGTGCGCGCCCCTTCATGACGCCGATTTTGGTCGCAGATCCTCGTCAAACTCCAGACGTTTTCGGCCGGGCTCTACTTCGCGCAGGGGTTCGACCTGATGCAGGGTCAGCTTGCAGCGATCCACCAGCACCTGATACTCACGCGTGCCCTGCTTCTTCCAGGCAATTTCCTGCTCGCTCAGCACACGTATCGCTTTTGCCGGACTGCCAATGATCAAATGGTTGGCGGGCATCTCCGCTTTCGCTTTCACAAAGGCCGCCGCGCCGACAATGCTGTTTTCGCCAATCACCGCGCCGTCCATGACCACTGCGTTCATCCCTACCAGGGCGTTACGGCGGATAATACAGCCGTGCAGAATCGCGCTGTGGCCGATATGTCCGTCCTCTTCCACCACCGTGTCCTGCTCCGGGAAACCGTGCATGACGCAGTTATCCTGAATGTTCGCACCGTCTTTCACCACAATCCGGCCAAAATCGCCGCGCAGGCTGGCATTCGGGCCAACATACACGCCTTTGCCCAGGATCACGTCGCCGATGAGCACCGCCGTCGGGTGAACATAGCTCTCATCAGGCACCACCGGCGTCAGACCGTCAATTTGATAAACGGGCATCTCCACTCCTTATACGATAGTAAGACCACCAAAGCGTTGATAGTAGAGCGTGCCGGGCACAGGCAGTTCGCCGACGGAGGTTTCACCTTTCTCGCTGACAAACGCCAGCGCCCCCGGTGCCACACGCTGATAAATATTAATGCACAGCTGTCGCGCACTTTGTCCGGCCCAGTGTGCAGGCAATAACTCTTCCGGCAACAGTGGGTCTTTCAGCACCACGCGACGGTAAAAATGGATCAGCAACAGCTGGATCTGGAAGCAGCGTTCCGGCGTTAATTCGTCCGGCGCGGCCTCTTTCAGCAGCGGCAGAAGAGGACGGAACGAGTGGATAAACGTCTCGTACATCGCGTTCTGTTCGGTCAACTGCCAGCACTCCTCGACCCGGGCACGCAGCGCCGCGCGGGACAGCGCCAGCGGCGAATGGGCCTCGAAGAAGATGACGTTTTCCGCCACGCCTGCGTCGTGTAAAAGCGACTGCACATCCGCCAGATGCTGCGACGGGGAGGCCATCAGGCTGGGAGCCAGGGTGCCAAAACCCTGCCAGATCAGCTGCTTTTTGACGTCAGCAAGGGTGGTTTTATCCAGACCTTCCGAGAGCAGCAACAGCCACTTGCCGTCCCATGCCGGGAGTTCAGCACGGTAGATTTTACTCTCCGCGCGGCGGGTCAAACGCAGCCCTTTGTCGCTCAGCCGGTAAAAGCTGCGTCGTCCGATACGCGACACATCCAGCCAGCCCTCTTTGTTAAGACGAAACAGCGCAGTGCGCACAAAGCGCTCGCCAAACCCCATCCCTTCCAGTAAGGCGGCGAGGCTGCCAAGCCAAATCTCGCCGCCGCGATGTGAAAGCGCGTCACCGTATAATGAGGAGATAAGCGACGTTCCGCTAACGGGAACCGAGCTAACCGCGTGCTGGATAAAGGCATCGAGTTTATTCATGTGATTCATTCTGTTGTTATTTTTGGTCTGGATGAATCATAGCATATTCCCCTCACCCCGGCCCTCTCCCAAAGGGAGAGGGGGACAACGTACCTTCTCCCCTCCGGGGAGAAGGTTAGGATGAGGGGGTGAGGGAAACTCAACCGTTAGCCGCAACTTTACGCAAATCAAACACCCGACAGGCTTTGCCCTCTGAGCGCGGGATACTGCCGCAGTTGACAATCATCACGTCGGTGGAGATCCCGACCATCGATTTAATCCGATGGCGCAGCTGATGGCACACCTGGCAGCGCTGCTCGTGGGTCAGGGTCAGACTGCTCTCTTTGAGCTCCACCTTCACGGAAAGTGAATCAAGATGGCCGCGGCGGTTGACCTCCAGCTGGTAGTGCGGGGAGAGGTGTTCGAACTTCACGATCTCCTCTTCCAGCTGGGACGGGAAGACGTTGACGCCGCGGATGATGAGCATATCGTCACTGCGACCGCTGATCCTGTCCATACGACGCATGGTGCGGGCGGTCCCAGGAAGCAGGCGCGTCAGGTCACGGGTGCGATAACGAATAACCGGCAGCGCCTCCTTGGTCAGCGTGGTGAACAGCAGTTCGCCCTGCTCGCCATCATTAAGCGGCGTGCCGTCGTTCGGGTTGACGATCTCCGGATAGAAATGATCTTCCCAGATGGTCGGACCGTCGGCGGTTTCGATACACTCCATCGCCACGCCTGGCCCCATGACCTCGGAAAGCCCATAGATATCCAGCGCGGTGATCCCCAGACGTTTCTCGATTTCGCGGCGCATGGCCTGCGTCCACGGCTCTGCGCCAAACACCCCCACACGCAGGGAGCAGGCGCTGGCATCGCCTCCCATCTGGCGCTCCAGCTCTTCGATCAGATTAAGGCAGTAGGATGGCGTCACCATGATCATGTCCGGCTGGAAATCGCGGATCAGCTGCGCCTGTTTCTCCGTCTGGCCGCCGGACATCGGGATAACGGTCGCCCCTAAACGCTCTGCGCCATAGTGCGCGCCCAGCCCACCGGTAAACAGGCCATACCCATAGGCCACATGAATTTTGTCTTTCGCACTGCCGCCCGCGGCGCGCAGAGAACGGGCCACCAGGTTGGCCCAGTTGTCGATGTCATGCTGGGTATAACCGACGACGGTTGGCTTTCCGGTGGTGCCGGAAGAGGCGTGAATACGCACCACCTGCTCCATCGGTACGGCAAAGGTATCGAACGGATAGTTATCACGCAGGTCCTGCTTGGTGGTGCACGGAAACTTACGGATGTCTTCCAGCGTTTTAAAATCGTCAGGGTGAACGCCCGCGGCGTCAAACTTGCGTTTGTACATCGGAACGTTGTTATAGGCGTGATGCAGCGTCCATTTCAGACGCTCGGTTTGCAGCGCCTGTAATTCGTCAATGGAGGCCGTTTCGATCGGATCAAGCTTTGTTGTATTTGTCATTGTAGGGTACTCACACTGTTATTCGCTCAAACACGCTCAAGGATCATGGCAATGCCCTGACCCACACCGATGCACATCGTACACAGCGCATAGCGCCCGTTGCGTCGATGCAATTCATTGCTCGCGGCCAGCGCCAGTCTGGCACCGCTCATGCCCAGCGGGTGGCCCAACGCAATGGCCCCTCCGTTCGGGTTGACGTGTTCAGCGTCATCCGGCAATCCCAGCTGACGTAACACGCCCAGCGCCTGAGAAGCGAAAGCTTCGTTAAGCTCAATCACGTCCATATCGTTGATGCTGAGCCCGGCACGTTCCAGCACTTTGCGGGTGGCTGGCACCGGTCCTAAGCCCATCAGACGTGGCTCCACACCAGCGGTAGCCATCGCCACGATCCGCGTGCGCGGGACAAGCCCTTGCGCGTGCGCCATCGACTCGCTGGCGATGATCAGCGCCGCAGCGCCATCGTTTACACCGGAGGCGTTACCCGCCGTCACGACACCGTTCTTGCGAAACGGTGTTTTCAGCGCGGCAAGTTGTTCAAGCGTGGTATCAGCACGGGGATGCTCATCTACCGAAACTTCCGTAACCGTTCCTTTTTTGCCGGGCACCTGCACCGGCACAATCTCCTGCGCCAGAATGCCGTTCTGCTGCGCCTGAGCAGTACGCTGCTGGCTGCGCAGCGCGAAAGCATCCTGATCGGCCCGGCTGATATTTAACAATTCAGCTACATTCTCTGCCGTTTCCGGCATGCTGTCAGTTCCGAATTGCTGATGCATGAGCGGATTCACAAATCGCCAGCCGAGGGTGGTGTCGAAAATCTCCGCCTGACGCTGGAACGCCGCCGTGGCTTTACCCATTACAAACGGCGCCCGGGACATTGACTCGACGCCGCCTGCAAGCAGCATGTCGCCATCGCCCGCCCTGATTGCCCGCGCGGCAAAGCCAATCGCGTCCAGACCCGAACCGCACAGGCGGTTCAGCGTGGTGCCGGAGACCGTCTGAGGCAGTCCGGCCAGCAGCAGCGACATACGCGCCACGTTGCGGTTATCTTCCCCCGCCTGGTTGGCGCAGCCGAAGATCACATCATCAATCCGCTCGAGGTCGAGCTGCGGATAACGGGCCAGCAGCGCACGCAGCGGCACCGCGCCGAGATCGTCGGCGCGAACGCTGGCCAGCGCCCCGCCATAGCGCCCCACCGGGGTTCGAACGCCATCACAAATAAAAGCGTCACGCATCAGGCTTCTCCTGTCACACTGCCGCCGATGCGGTGAGATTTTCCGCGAAACAGGGCAACGGTTTTCTGTTGTTGGTTCTGAATTTCAATGTCATACACGCCGGTCAGTTTGCCCTGATGCTTAACCCGCGCGGTGGCGGTCAGCGTGTCGCCGGCAAACCCCGGGCGCAGAAAATCGATTGAACAGCCTGACGCCACTGCCGCCAGCCCCTGGCTGTTGCAGGCGTAGGCAAAGGCGGTATCGGCCAGTGAAAACAGCTGCCCTCCGTGGCAGGTTTTGTGGCCGTTGAGCATCTGCGGGGTGATGGTCATCGTTACTACCGCGTAGCCATCGTCCATGTCGATGATGTCGATCCCCAGCGCCTGGGCGCAGGCGTCCTGTTCATACATGGTACGGGCGTTATGCCAGGCGTTATGACTCATAGCTACTCTCCAGAAGCGCACGCTGGCGCAGCAGTGAACAAGGGCGATAGCGTTCTTCGCCGTAATGGCGTTGCAAATTTTCAAGCAGCGTTAACAGCCGTTGCCAGCCCAGACGCTCACCCCAGGCAATGGGCCCGTTCGGGTAATTCACGCCGAGGCGCATGGCAGTGTCGATATCCTTCTCGCTGGCCACCCCTTTTTGCAGCGCATCCAGCGCTTCGTTGGCGATCATCGCCACCGTCCGCCAGACCAGCAGGCCAGGGTAATCGGCAATGCGCAGTACCCGGTGTCCCTGCTGCTGCAGGTACCAGACGGCTTTTTGCGTGGCGGTATGCGGGTTATCCGATGCGGCTGCGATCACCCCCACGTCGCGTTCGATGCGGTCAATCACCACGACCGGACAGTGAAAACGCCGGGCCAGCGCCTGAGCGGTCTCCCCCTGGGTTTCAATCAACAGGAGCTCATCAATTTCCGTGACACCGTCACCTCTTCGCTGCACACGCAGGGGGGTAAAGCTGTCGTTTACTGCGTCAAGCCACGCCACAGACGGTTTCTCACCGTGCCAGTCGTAAACGCCCTTCCCGCTTTTTTTGCCCAGCCGCCCCGCCAGCACCAGTTCCTGCTGCACCAGCGACGGCAGGAAACGACGTTCCTGCCAGAAGGCATTGAACACGGAACAGGTCACCGCAAAGTTGACGTCCTGACCAATCATGTCGGTCAGCTCCAGCGGTCCCATCGGGAAACCGCCGCCGTCGCGCAGGGCGGCATCAATCACTTCTGGCGCGGCGACCTGCTCTTCCAGGGCGCGCCAGGCTTCAGAATAGAACGGACGCGCGACGCGGTTGACGATGAACCCTGGCGTTGACTGGCAGCGGACGGGCTGTTTCCCCCAGTTCAGCGCCAGCTCGCACAGCGCATCGGCCACTTCGGGCGATGTCGCCAGCCCGCTCACCACCTCGACCAGCTTCATGACCGGTGCAGGATTAAAGAAATGCAGCCCCGCGACGCGCTCCGGATGGTGAACATCCGCCGCAATCGCCGTAACAGAAATGGAGGAGGTATTGCTGGTCAGCAAGGTCTGCGGCGGGCAAATCTGAGCCAGTTGCGCAAACAGCGCTTTTTTGACGTCGATACGCTCAGACGCGGCTTCAATCACCAGATCTGCCGCGGCGAGCGCTTCGATATCCGTTACCGGCAGCAGCCTGGCAAGTATCTGGCTGCCAGCATCGGCGGAAAGTTTTCCGCGAGTCACCCGGGAGGCGAGACGCTGGCGGATCCCGTCAATCGCGCGTGAAATCGCGTCTGAAGCAATGTCATACATCAGAACCTGATGCCCATGACTCGCCGCGACCTCCGCAATTCCCGCGCCCATCGTGCCGCTTCCAATGACGGCGACAGTACGAACCGTGATCGCCATCTTATTTCCCCGTGAATGTCGGTGCGCGTTTGGCAAGGAAGGCGCTGACCCCTTCCCGGTAGTCGTCGCTGCGACCGGCCAGACGTTGATAATCGCGCTCCAGGTCAAGCTGGGCGTCGAGGGTGTTGGTCTCTGCCGCGTTAATCGCCTGCTTAATCAGCCCCAGACCAAAGGTGGGCTGAGAAGCAAAGTGCAGCGCCATCTGCTGGGCCGTGGCGGAGAGGTGTTCGTCATCCACCACCTGCCAGATCATCCCCCAGGCGTGAGCCTGTTCGGCGCTGAGTTTGTCTCCGAGTAACGCCAGCCCCATTGCGCGGGCGCGCCCGGCGACGCGCGGCAAGAACCATGTTCCCCCGCAGTCCGGCACTAATCCGAGCTTGCTGAAGGCCATCACAAAGGTGGCAGAACGGGCGGCAATGACCATGTCACACCCCAGTGCCAGGGTGGCCCCGGCCCCGGCGGCCACGCCGTTGACCGCGCAAATCACCGGTTTCGGCAACGTCGCAAGACGGCGAACCAGCGGGTTGTAGAACGTCTCCACGGACATTCCCAGATCCGGTGCCGGGCCGTTAGGGTCGACGTTGCGGTCATTAAGATCCTGACCCGCGCAGAAGCCGCGCCCCGCCCCGGTAATAAGCAGACAGCGGATGGTGTCATCGCGCTCGGCCTGCTTCAGGCACTCAGCGAGTTGCTGATGCATCACGTCGTTAAAGCTGTTCAGACGCTCCGGACGGTTCAGCGTCAGGGTCATCACGCCTTGTTCTACATGACTGAGAATAAATTCCACGATTAGCGTCCTTTAAAGTCGGGGGTACGTTTCTGTAAGAATGCGTCGATGCCTTCTCGCCGGTCTTCGGTCGCTGAAAGCAGCGTAAACAGCTGTCGCTCCTGGACCAGTCCGGCCTGCAGGGAAACCTCCTGAGACTGGCGCAGCGCCTGCTTTGCCGCCTGGAGCGCCAGCGGTGAGTGTCGTGCCATCAGCGCCGCCTGTTTCAGGGCATATTCCAGCGTCAATGAAGCCGGGAACACATCGCTGACCAGCCCGGCGCGCTGCGCCTGCTGCGCGGTAATGCTCTCCCCGGTCAGCACCATTTTGCTGGCCAGCGATTTGCCCACGCTACGAATCAGGCGCTGCGTACCGCCCGCCCCGGGCATGATCCCGAGCGTAATTTCCGGCAGACCAAAACGGGCGTTATCCCCGGCAATCACCATGTCGCACAGCAGCGCAAGCTCGCAGCCCGCGCCCAGCGCGAAGCCGTTGACGGCGGCAATCAGGGGTTTGTTGAAGGCGTTGATCCGGGCCCACAGCTGGGGACGGATATCGTTCAGGGTGGCAGGCAGGTCTTTCTCCGCCATTTCGTTGAGATCTGCGCCGGCAGCAAAGCAGCGTGCGTTGCCGTAAATCACGCAAACGGAGAGATCGCGATCGGCCGCAGCGGCGTCGAGCGCATCAGCAATCTGCTCTAACAGGGCGTTATTCAGCGCGTTACGTGCCGCCGGACGATTAAGCGTCAGCTGCAGGACACGACCATGACGGGTGACCATCAGTTCGCTCATGCCATCCCCCTGGAGTCAAAATCGACGATCACGTCAGCGGTTAACGGCAGCGACTGACAGCTCAGCACATACCCGGCCGCCAGTTCGTCCGGCTCGAGGCTGTAGTTCGTCGCCATATCAACTTTGCCACGCAGCACTTTGCATTTGCAGGTCGCGCATACGCCGCCCTTGCAGGCATACGGCAGGTCGGCGCCCTGACGCAGGGCGGCATCAAGAATGCTTTCATCGTTTGCCGTGAGAGTAATTTCCCGGTCGCGACCGTCCTGACGCACGGTGACTTTCTGCCCTTCAGCCTGCACGCTGACCGTGCGTTTGCCGGTCGAGCCTGGCGTATTAAAACGCTCAAGGTGAATCGATTTCTCTGGCATCCCCAGCGCTTTCAGCGCCGCTTCCGCATCGTCCATCATGGCGGACGGGCCACAAATAAACGCTTCGTCGTACTGGCGGAAGTTGATCAGGGTTTTTGCCAGCGCCTGCAGCTTCTCACCGTCGATACGTCCATGCAGCAGATCGCTGTCGAGTACCTCCTGGCTGAAGATGGCGACCAGCTGCAGACGCTGCGGGTATTTGTCTTTCAGATCGGCAAGCGCCTCGCGAAACATCATGCTCTGGCTGCTGCGGTTGCCGTAGATCAGGGTGAAATGACTGTTCGGCTCGGTGGCGAGCGTGGCGGATAAGATGGCCAGCATTGGGGTAATGCCTGAACCCGCGGCAATGGCCAGATAATGCCCTTCCCGGTCGGCGCGCGGCTGGTAACCAAACTGGCCCTGCGGCACCATGACCTCCAGCACCATGCCCTGTTTGATCTCATCCCGGGCATAGCGGGAAAAACGTCCGCCCTCGATGGCTTTCACCGCTACGCTGATCTCACCCGGCGCGGTACTGCGGCAGATAGAGTAGCAGCGACGCAGCTCATCCTCACCCAGCTTCGCTTTCAGGGTCAGATGTTGTCCGGGACGAAAGCGATAGGCGTCCTGCAACGCCTGCGGTACCGCGAAAGTGATGGTCACCGCGTCGCGGGTTTCGGGTTCCACTTTTGCCACTGTTAATGAATGAAACGTTGTCATGGCAACCTCAAATACATTTGAAATAGTCGAAAGGCTCACGGCAGTCGTTGCAGCGATAAAGCGCTTTGCAGGCCGTCGAACCAAATTCACTGATAAGCGAGGTATGTGTGCTGGCACAGCGTGGGCAACTCACCTCGACCGGGGCATGCGCGTGGCAGCTGTGGCCCACCGGTGGGCTGATGCCATATGCGCGCAGGCGTTCACGCGCATCCGCCGTCATCCAGTCGGTGGTCCAGGCCGGTTCGAGCTGAAGCACAATATGCACTGGCGTAAAGCCGTGTGCGGTCATCGCCTCGCGAATCGCGCCAAGCAAATGTTCCGTCGCCGGGCAGCCTGAATAGGTTGGCGTAAAGCCAATAACCCAGCCTTCGCCCTGCGCCGATACGCTACGCACCATGCCTAAATCGGTGATGGTTAACACCGGCACTTCCGGGTCCGGGATCTGGCTTAACAGCGACCAGATTTGAGGGATCTCCGCGGGTGCAATCCCGGCAAAACGCTGCATCTTCACCTCCGTACTTACCACTGCTGACCCGGATGGGCACGCTGGAGATACTGCATTTCTGCCAGCATTGGGCCGAGATGTTCGGTATGCAGCCCGCGCTTGCCCCCCGAGCGATACGCCACTTCCGACGGCACGCTCAGGGTGGCCTCCTGCAAACCGGAAAACACTTCCTGCTCCCACGGCTGACGAAGCTCGCGCGGATCAACCGCGACGCCGGAGGCAATCAACGCCAGCTCGACGTCATCGGCTTCAAACAGCTCGGCCGTAAACCGCCACAGGGTGTCAACCGCCTGCTGCATACGCTGTGAAGATGTTTCCGTTCCGTCACCCAGACGCACCAGCCAGCCACGACTGAAGCGCAGGTGGTAGCGCGCCTCTTTAATGGCTTTCGCGGCGATGGCGGCAAGCTGGCTGTCGCTGCTGTGGGTCAGGCGTTCATACAGCGCTACGTTCCAGGCATCCATAAAGTACTGGCGCGCGAGCGTGTCGGCGAAACTGCCGTTAGGCTGTTCCACCAGCAACACGTTGTGAAACTGGCGTTCATCACGCCCAAACGCCAGGGTGTCTTCATCGCCCTGACCTTCCAGCGCTGCGGCATAGGTCAGGAAATTGCGCGCCTGCCCCAGCAAGTCGAGGCCGATGTTGGCGAGCGCGAGATCGATTTCCAGCTCCGGCGCGTGACCACACCAGGCGCCCAGACGCTGGGAGAGCACCAGACCGTTGTCGCCCAGACGCAGGGCATATGCGGATAATGTTTTCATCCCTGACCTCACATGTGCTCGATGCCATCAGGGATGGTGTAAAACGTAGGATGGCGGTAAACCTTACTTTCCGCCGGGTCGAAGAACTCGCCGCTATCTTCCGGCTGAGAGGCGACAATCTCGCTCGCCTTCACCACCCAGATAGAGCAGCCTTCACTGCGACGGGTATAGGCATCACGCGCATTTTCCAGCGCCATGCGATCGTCGGCGGCATGAAGACTTCCCACATGACGGTGGGACAACCCTTGTTTGCTGCGTACGAACACTTCGTACAGCGGCCAGTAGACATTGCTCATCGTGTTTCCTCTTAAGCCACTTTGCGGGCGTGTTGTTTTTCCGCGTGCGCCAGTGCGGCTTCACGCACCCACGCCCCGTCTTCCCAGGCTTTACGTTTGGCAGCCAGACGTTCGTGGTTACAGATACCGCGCCCGTTAATGACCTCATCAAACTCGTGCCAGTCGATCTCGCCAAAGCGGTAGTGACCGCTCTCTTCGTCAAAACGCAGGTCAGGATCCGGAACCGTCATACCCAGCATTTCTACCTGCGGAACCGTGTTGTCGACAAAGCGCTGGCGAAGTTCGTCATTGCCGAAGCGTTTGATTTTCCAGGCGAGGCTGCGGGCGCTGTTCGGCGAGTTGTCATCGTTTGGGCCGAACATCATCAGAGCGGGCCACCAGAAGCGGTTAATGGCGTCCTGCAGCATCTGGCGTTGGGCGTCACTCCCCTGCGCAAGCGCCATACAGGCTTCAAAGCCCTGACGCTGGTGGAAACTCTCTTCTTTACAGATTTTCACCATCGCGCGGGCATAGGGGCCATATGAGGTGCGGCACAGCGCCACCTGGTTGACAATCGCCGCACCGTCCACCAGCCAGCCGATCACCCCGATATCCGCCCAGCTCAGGGTCGGGTAGTTGAAGATGGAGGAGTATTTCATCTTGCCGTCGAGCATCTTCTGGTAGATGTCTTCCCGCGCGCAGCCCAGCGTCTCGGCCGCGCTGTAGAGGTACAAACCGTGCCCGGCCTCGTCCTGCACTTTCGCCAGCAGGATCGCTTTGCGGCGCAGCGTCGGCGCGCGGGTGATCCAGTTTCCTTCCGGCAACATGCCGACAATTTCGGAATGCGCGTGCTGACCAATCTGGCGGATCAACGTCTTACGATAGGCATCAGGCATCCAGTCCTGAGGCTCAATCGCCGTCTCCTGCGCTATGCGCTGCTCAAAGCGTTGTTCTTGCGTCACGTCATCACCTTTATGATTCTATTATTTACCACTTAAAGTGAAATACTGAATCACTTCATTTCTTAAAAGTTACACAAAGGTTAAATACAAACCCAAGAAATGTTTCCCCATTTTGTGATGGTGCTCGCAAGGCTTTTTGCACAAGGCCTGCACAACAGGGCTTCCGGCCTTCCACTTCATTACGCTGGATCACAATGTTAACAATTCATTAAAACTCAGCTTGCTTTTTATGATTCATGATTAAACTATTGATAGTGAAATTACGTAACACTTGGAGATAAGCGATGCAGCAGTTAGCCAGCTTCTTGTCCGGTGCCTGGCAGTCTGGCCGGGGCCGCGAACGTACTATCCATCACGCCATCAGTGGCGAAGCGCTGTGGTCCGTGACCAGCGAAGGGCTGGACATGGCGGATGCACGTCGCTATGCGATCGCGCGTGGCGGCGAAGCCCTGCGCGCCATGACCTTTATCGACCGTGCCGCCATGCTGAAGGCGGTGGCGAAACATCTGCTTAGTGAGAAAGAGACGTTCTATGCCCTGTCTGCCCAGACCGGGGCGACCCGAGCGGACAGCTGGGTGGATATTGAGGGTGGGATCGGGACGCTGTTCACCTATGCCAGCCTCGGGAGCCGCGAGCTGCCTGATGACACACTCTGGCCGGAAGATGAGCTGATCCCGTTGTCGAAGGAAGGCGGCTTTGCTGCGCGTCACGTACTGACGTCAAAATCGGGCGTGGCGGTCCATATCAACGCCTTTAATTTCCCGTGCTGGGGAATGCTGGAAAAACTGGCGCCTACCTGGCTTGCGGGGATGCCTGCCATTATCAAACCCGCCACCGCCACCGCGCAGGTCGCGCAGGCGATGGTGAAAGCGATTGTGGAGAGCGGTCTGGTGCCGGACGGCGCTATCAGTCTTGTCTGCGGCGGCGCGGGCGATCTGCTGAATCATCTCGACAGCCAGGATGTGGTGACCTTTACCGGCTCCGCCAGCACCGGCCAGAGCCTGCGCATTCACCCGAATATCGTGGCGAATTCCATTCCATTTACAATGGAAGCCGACTCCCTCAACTGCTGCGTTCTGGGGGAGGATGTGACGCCGGAACAGCCAGAATTCGCACTGTTTATTCGCGAAGTGGTACGCGAAATGACCGCCAAGGCAGGGCAAAAATGTACCGCCATCCGCCGCATAATTGTGCCTCAGGATCGGATGGATGCCGTCAGCCAGGCGCTGATCGCGCGGCTGCAAAACGTGGTCGTCGGCGACCCGGCAGAGGACGGGGTGAAGATGGGCGCGCTGGTGAACGGCGAGCAACGCGCGGACGTGCAGGAGAAAGTCGATCTGTTGATTGCGGCGGGTTGCCAGGTCAGACTCGGCGGAAAAGCGGATCTGCAGGCTGCGGGGGCATTCTTCCCGCCGACGCTGCTTTTCTGCCCACAGCCAGATGAAACCCCCGCCGTGCATTGCACCGAAGCTTTCGGGCCGGTCGCCACGCTGATGCCCTCCCGCAATTCAGACCACGCGATGCAGCTGGCACGAGCGGGTGGCGGGAGTCTGGCCGGTACGCTGGTCACCGCCGACCCGGCTATCGCCCGCCAGTTTATTGCCGGCGCGGCGCGGGCGCACGGACGAATTCAGATCCTTAACGCCGAATCCGCCAGGGAGTCCACCGGACACGGCTCTCCGCTGCCGCAGCTGGTGCACGGCGGTCCTGGCCGCGCAGGTGGCGGTGAAGAGCTGGGAGGACTGCGTGCGGTGAAGCACTATCTGCAGCGCACCGCCATTCAGGGCAGCCCGACCATGCTTGCCACCATCGGCAAACAGTGGGTACGGGGTGCTGCGGTTCATGAAGATCGCGTTCATCCGTTCCGGAAATACTTTGAAGAACTGCAGCCGGGCGACAGCCTGCTGACCCCGCGCCGCACCCTGACGGAAGCCGATATCGTTAACTTTGCCTGCCTGAGCGGCGATCACTTCTACGCCCATATGGACAAAATCGGCGCGGCAGAATCCATCTTTGGCGAACGGGTGGTACACGGTTACTTCCTGATCTCTGCCGCGGCGGGTCTGTTTGTTGATGCCGGCGTTGGGCCGGTGATTGCCAACTACGGCATGGAAAACCTGCGCTTTATCGAACCGGTTAAGCCGGGCGATACCATTCAGGTGCGCCTCACCTGTAAACGTAAAACGCTCAAGAAACAACGGACCGCCGATGAGAAGCCAACCGGCGTGGTCGAATGGGCCGTTGAGATCTTTAACCAGCACCAGCAGGCGGTCGCGCTCTACTCCATCCTGACGCTGGTGGCGCGCCAGCACGGCGACTTCTGACACGTTCCTCTCTCGCACGTTGACCGGGGTGTGATATTGCCCCGGTCTTTTTTTAACCTGGCAAGACCAACAAATAACCTGGCAGATGCAGGCAAACGCTTTTCTCGGGCGCCTGTCAGGATAAGGCTGTCACAACACAATAAACACAACAAGATGAGGTCTACGATGGGAAGCAATTCTTCTTTTTCTGCCCGTAGAACGGCACTGGCTATGGCCGTTGCGCTGTGTTGCGCCTGGCAATCACCTGTTTTCGCACACGGCAGTGAGGCGCATATGGTCCCGATGGACAAAACGCTGCAGGCGTTTGGCGCCGATGTGCAGTGGGATGATTACGCACAGATGTTCACTATTGCAAAGGACGGGGCATATGTGAAGGTCAAGCCCGGCGCGAAAACCGCTATTGTGAACGGCAAAACCCTCACGCTGCAGGTGCCGGTAGTCATGAAAGGCAAAAAAGCGTTCATCTCCGAGACCTTCATCAACGACGTTTTCCAGTCTGGTCTCGACCAGACCTTCCAGGTTGAAAAACGCCCTCACCCGTTAAACGCGCTAACGGCTGACGAAATTAAGCAAGCCGTGGAGATTGTGAAAGGCTCTGCGGATTTTAAACCGAACACCCGCTTCACCCAGATAGCCCTGGCCGAACCCGAGAAAGCCAAAGTGTGGGACTTTGTGCTCAACGGCACGGCGGTGGACTCTCCCCGCCAGGCGAACATCACCATGCTGGACGGGAAACACGTTATTGAAAGTCTGGTGGACCTGAAGGATAAAAAGATCCTGCGCTGGGACGCCATTAAAGATGCCCACGGCATGGTGCTGCTGGATGATTTTGCGACCGTTCAGCAGATCATCAACGAGAGTGCAGAGTTTGCCGAGGTTCTGAAAAAGCGCGGCATTACCGATACGAAGAAAGTGATCACCACGCCACTGACCGTCGGCTATTTTGACGGCAAAGATGGCCTGAAACAGGAAGACCGGCTGCTGAAAGTGGTGAGCTATCTGGACGTGGGCGACGGCAACTACTGGGCGCACCCGATTGAGAACCTGGTGGCAGTGGTCGACCTTGAGCAGAAGAAGATCCAGAAGATTGAAGAAGGTGCCGTTGTGCCGGTGCCGATGACGCCGCGTCCGTATGATGGACGTGATCGCATTAACACGCCGAAAAAGCCGCTCGACATCATTGAGCCGGAAGGCAAAAACTACACCATTACCGGCGATATGATTCACTGGCAGAACTGGGATTTCCATCTGAGTCTGGATTCCCGCGTGGGCCCAATGATTTCTACCGTCACCTACAATGACAACGGCAAAAAACGCCAGATTATGTATCAGGGCTCCCTGGGCGGGATGATCGTTCCTTACGGTGACCCTGACGTGGGCTGGTACTTCAAAGCCTATCTGGATTCCGGCGATTACGGCATGGGCACCCTGACCTCTCCGCTGGTGCGCGGCAAAGACGTGCCGTCCAACGCCGTGATGCTCAATGAAACCATTGCCGATTACACCGGTGCGCCGATGGAGATCCCCCGCGCCATCGCCATTTTTGAACGCTACGCAGGACCGGAATATAAACACCAGGAGATGGGTCAGCCTAACGTCAGTACCGAGCGGCGCGAGCTGGTGGTTCGCTGGGTGAGCACCGTTGGCAACTACGACTACATTTTCGACTGGGTATTCCACGAAAATGGCTCCATCGGGATTGATGCCGGTGCAACGGGGATTGAGGCGGTGAAAGGCGTACAGGCGAAAACGATGCATGACCCTACTGCCAAAGACGATACCCGATACGGCACATTAATTGATCACAACATCGTCGGGACCACCCACCAGCACATCTATAACTTCCGTCTCGATATGGATGTGGATGGCATCAACAACACGCTGGTGGCAATGGATCCACAGGTGAAACCGAACACCGCCGGCGGCCCGCGAACCAGCACCATGCAGATCAATCAGTACGCTATTGATACCGAGCAGCAGGCGGCGCAGAAATTTGACCCGGGCACCATTCGTCTGCTGAGCAACACCAGCAAAGAGAACCGCATGGGGAACCCAATTTCGTATCAGATAATCCCTTACGCCGGGGGGACGCACCCGGTGGCGACCGGCGCGAAATTTGCCCCGGACGAGTGGATCTATCACCGCCTGAGCTTTATGGATAAACAGCTGTGGGTCACGCGTTACCATCCGGATGAGATGTACCCGGAGGGCAAATTCCCAAACCGCTCAACCCACGATACGGGGCTTGGCAAATACAGCAAAGATAACGAGTCGCTAAACGATCAGGATGACGTCGTCTGGATGACCACCGGCACAACCCACGTCGCGCGCGCCGAAGAGTGGCCAATCATGCCAACGGAATGGGTGCATACCCTGCTCAAACCGTGGAACTTCTTCGACGAAACGCCGACACTCGGCAGGAAAAAAGACGAACAAAAATAAAAACAGACCGGGCGTAATGCCCGGTTTTTTATTTGCTGACTGTCTCGTCCTGCTTATCGTTATCTTACTCCAGCCATTCTTTAACACCTTCTGCTGGCTAGTCTTAAGTTCCGTCGTGACAGCGCCCAACGCGATGCCATACTTGGCTGTATGGGTTAGCTCTTATGGTTTAATATTGTGACACCGTAACGGCGATATGTACGGACGGTTCCTCCGCCCGTTCCTGTCTCACTTGCTCCCAGAAAAGGATAAAGAGCATTTATGGAAAAAAGAAAAAAAACGACGCCAGAGCGGGCTGCCTGGCCGACGCGTCAGGCGATGGTTATGCACGGGCTGGCGATGAACCTGCCGTGGCTGGCATTCGTCAACATCAGCTTCGCCGTGATGATCCTGCTGCGCCACGTCTCGCTTAAGCCCGACGACCCCCTCTACCTCCGGTCGCTGCCTTTGCTGAAGTTTATCGATGCCTCGATGTTCGGCATTATTATTCTGTCAGCTGCGTTAATCATCATGGCCTGGCGACGTATTGCCGGCATCAGCGTGGTGCTCTTTTTCTGTAGCGTCATCTGGTCGATATCCTGTTTCTGGTTTATCACCGATCTGTTGCTGCCTCACGTCTGGCCCCTGTGCGCGATTCTGTTACTCGCCGGGTTGACGGCGCTCTACTTTTACCCCCGTGGGTTACTCTCCTTCGTGATCCCGCTCTGGGTCACGCTACCGGTCGCAAGCTGGGTACTCAATGATGGTGTCAACCTTCACTTTGCCGCCGTCTGGACCGTCTTTACGCTGATTTTGCTCTGCGGGCGTTTCATCCTGATAAGCTGGTTTGATGAGGCCTGGCGACGTAACCAGCAAAACCAGCTGTTGATTTCGCGGCTGGAAGCGCTGGCGCATCAGGATCCGTTAACCCAGACCGCCAACCGTCGCAAGATGGAAGTGGTGCTGGAGAATGCCGTTGAGCAGAAAAAAGCCTTCTCACTGATTATGCTGGATATAGATTATTTCAAACTTTACAACGACACCTATGGTCATCAGGCCGGTGACGAATGTTTGACCCGCGTGGCGCAGGTGCTTCGGCAGTCGGTGCGAACACCTGACGATGTCGTGTCTCGCTACGGCGGTGAAGAGTTTGTGGTGATCCTCTTTGATTGCCCGGAAAACACAGCCGAAAAAGTTGCCATGCGTATTCAGGACGGCCTGCGCGCGGAGGCAATAGCGCACGATGCCTCAAAAGTCAGCGATCGCGTCACCGTAAGCATGGGCATTGCAGGAATGGCAGAGGGTCTGGCGGGGACGGAGATTATCGCCCGCGCCGATGAGGCGCTGTACCGGGCGAAAGCGGCCGGACGGGACCGCTGGTCACGATAGCCGTGTCGGGTGGCCGTTGCGCCAGCCCGACACGCTTTGTTTTAATACCGTACACATACCGATTTGGTTTCACACCAGCCATCCAGCCAGTCCGGGCCGAAATCGCGCCCGGTGCCGGACTGCTTCATGCCGCCAAACGGCAGGTTGGCGTCGATCAGCGTATGGCTGTTCACCCAGACGGTCCCCGCCTGCAGCCGGTCGGTGTATTCCAGCGCCTTGCTGATATTTTGCGTCCAGACGCTGGCCGTTAACCCGTATTCGGTGTCGTTGGCCAGCGCCAGCGCTTCTTCGCCATCCGCGACGCGCACCAGGTTGACCACCGGGCCGAACACTTCTTCGCGGGTGAGTCGCAGCGCGGCATCCGGGTTCACCACCAGCGTCGGCGACACGTAATAACCTTTGCCATCCGGCCCCCGGTTACCGGTGATCAACTCCGCATTGCGCGATTTTGCCTCGTCGAGGAAGGTCTGCACTTTATCGCAGTGCGCGCGCGAGACCAGCGGGTTGATGAACGCCTCCGGCGACATGCCCGGCCCGACGCTCAGGGATTTCACCGCCTGCTCAAACCCGCTGACCAGCGTGTCAAACAGCGGCGCTTCAATATAGATACGGGAGCTCGCAGCACAAACCTGCCCCTGGTTCAGGAAGCTGCCGGTCATCAGGCCTTCAATTACCCAGGCCGGGTCAGCATCTTTCAGCACGATAGCCGGGTTTTTACCCCCCAGCTCCAGCGTCACCCCCGTGAGCGTATCCGCCGCCGCGCGGGCAATTTGCTTGCCTGTCGCCGTTGAGCCAGTAAAGCTCACTTTGGCAATATGCGGATGTGAGGTCAGCGCGGCACCGCACACCGCACCGCTTCCCGTGACCACATTAAACACCCCGTCGGGGATGCCCGCTTCACTTGCCAGTTCCGCCACGCGCAGCATCGTGAGCGGCGTGGTTTCTGAAGGCTTAATGACAATGGAACACCCCGCCGCCAGCGCAGGCATGACTTTCCACATCCCGATCATCAGCGGGAAGTTCCACGGCACAATCCCGGCCACCACGCCAACCGGCTCTTTGCGCGTCCACGCCTGATAGCGGGCCCCCTGCGGTAAGGGGATGGAGAGGTCGAGGGTTTTACCGGCAATTTTCGTGGTAAGCCCTGCGGTATAGCGCATCCAGTTCAGGGTGCAGCCCACTTCAAAGGCGCGGGAGATATGAATGGATTTCCCCTGCTCCAGCGTCTCAAGCTGGGCCAGCTCTTCGCTGTGCTGCTCAACCAGATCGGCGAAATGCAGCAGGATACGCTCACGCTCTGCCGGTAATTTTCCGGCCCAGCTACGGGCAACAAACGCACGCCAGCCGGACATCACGGCGCGGTCGACATCATCAACGCTGGCATCGGCGGTGGAGGCGATGACATCGCCCGTTGCCGGATTATAGACATTGAGCCGCTTTTCACTGTCCGACGCGGCCTGACGCCCTTCAATCCACAGGCCATGATGTCGGTCTAAAAACTGCTGTACGGCAGGCTGAACGGCTACCTGAGATTCAGACATAGGGTACTCCTTCGTTTTTATTCGCAGGGTGTTAATGCAGTCTAAGAGGGGTTTTGGATTCTCGCTTTTGTCTCTGTGACATTCGCTTTGCCACCTGTGACAGGCTCCGCAAATCGTGATAATTCCGTCTTATAACGCTGTTACCGGTGAGTGTTCTTTCCTATAGTCAGCCTCATAGCCCTGACAAAATGCAACACAAATGCAACAATGCAAAAACATTGACGGTGCAGCGAGATAAGCGATGGCGTGTGCAAGCGAAGAGGAACAGTATCAACAGTGGCTGGCACAAATTAACCAGGTCTGCGGGCGTTTTAATGCGCGTCCGCTGGAGGGGGAATTCGTCGGCGAGCTGGAAACCAGCTATGCCCGTAGCCTGAAGTTAAGCACCGTAACCGCAGGTGGCGTTAACCTGTTCCGATCCCGCCATGAGATTAACGACAGTAACGATGCCTGGTTCTACACCGTATTTCAGCTGGAAGGCAGCGCGGAGATTGAACAGGACGACCGCCGCGCGGTGCTGAAGACCGGCGATATCACGCTGCTTGATGCTTCCCGCCCGTGCTCCATTGCCTGGCATGAAAAATCCCGCCAGATTTCGCTGCTGGTTCCGCGCCAGATTATTGAGCAACAGTGTCGTTTTCAGGAGGTAAGCTGCGCGCTCACCCTTTCGCGCACGCTGCCCACCGTTCAGTTAAGCCACCACCTGCTGATGGAAAGTATGGGGAATGCCGATCTGAGTGACCGGGAGAGTGAAGCGGCGCTGGAAGCGATGATCTGTCTGCTTCGCCCCGCGTTCCAGCAGCGCGACGTGACTCAGCCACGTAAAGAACGCCTGTTCCGCAATGTGCTGTCATTGATTGACGATCATATTCAGTCTGAATCACTACGACCGGAATGGATTGCTGCACAGAGCGGGATGTCGGTGCGAAGCCTCTACCGCATGTTTGCTGATAAGAGGCTGGTGGTCGCCCAGTACATTAAAAACCGCCGTCTCGACCTGTGCGCACAAGTGTTGCGCTCCGCCAGCGATGATGAAAAGCTGGCGGGCATTGGCTACAGCTGGGGCTTTTCCGACCACAGCCATTTTTCAACCGCCTTTAAGCAGCGTTTTGGCGTCTCGCCTGGCGAATATCGTAAGCGCTTTCGCTAACTACTTCTTCAGCCATTTCCCGTTGATGCCTTTCACGTACTCGCCCGGCTGGGCGCGGGCAACCAGCTTTTGCCCTGCCATTTTCGCCACTTCATCCACCGGCAGATTGTTGCTGTCAGCCAGCTTCTGATAGCTTTCCGTGCGCGCGGCGTTAATGCGATTGACCAGCGCCAGGGTTTCCGCATCCTGTTTGATTGGCGCAAGATAACCGCTCAGGGTTTCCCCCACGCGCCCCTGCGTCCGGGCGTCATTTAAGGTCAGCGTTGCCGCCTGCACGTTCATGCCGAGCGCCAGTAACATCAGAGCTAATCGTTTCATGGCATCCTCAGAACAGATCGCTGCGTGATTTCAGCAGGGTTTCAACGTCTTTATCGACCTTAATGTGGATCTCATGTTCGATTTTGACATTCATATTGATGGTAATCGGCTCCTTCGGCGCGGCGACTTCAATGCGCGGCGTACAGCCGGTCAGTAGCGCGGCAACGGCAACGGTGAGCACACCAGCCATCTTTTTCATTGTTGTTCCTCACTTTCCTTGCCAGTCGAACTGCGGATACCAGGTATTGCCGCGTGTTGCTCAAACCAGGTTTGCAGGTTGTCTCCAAAACGCAGGCTACGCCAGAGGGTAAAGACATTCTCTTCATGGGTATAGTTCAGATTAACGTAGCTGCTTTTACCCTCTACCCGGCTGGTTCCCTTAAGGGTCGCCTGCATGGTTAATTCACCCAGATTATCTAAATTGATTCTTGTCCACGAGCGAGAAATTTCCATATAGCGCAGCCAGTTAATTGCGGCACCCGCCACCATATTATCTTTTACGATGGCGTCCGCCGTGTCTTTATCGATACGCAGCGTCATCGGGCCGGGGTTGGTCAGCCAGCCATCTTTGATGATCCATTTTTCATTGTCCAGCCAGAACGGCAGCGCCCCGCTCACCGGGCCAGACATCGCAAACTGCTTCGGATTAACGGCACTGATCAGCTCGCTGGAGGAGATATTGTCTACCCGCAGCAGCGCCGGATCGTGTTGCGGCATCCTCAACTGCTGCATGGTGATTTTTCCGCCGAGGGTTTCCACCTTCACATTGGTGAGCAAAAGCGGGTTCGCCTCACTCCAGGGGTAGTCACCCTGCAGGTCCGCCGTGATATTCCGCGCGGTCACCAGGTTTACCACCTCGCCAATCCGTAAGGTTACCGGGCCGCGCGTTCCCAGCGACCAGGTGCCCTCACTAAACCGGAACGGCAGGACAAAGTCGACGCCGTTGATCTGGTTGTCTGGCATCCAGGCGCTACCGGCTTTCAGCACGCCGTGACCGCCCGCCTCAAAGCCCTGACCCGCGGCCGCCGAGAAGGCCACCTGCGCATACAGTTCGCCGTCACGCAGCGTCATTTTCCAGTCTGGCGGGATCAACGGCTGGAACACGGTGAGCGATTGTTTCGGCCACCAGGCCTGCCCGCGAAGGCGTTCCCCGTCCCAGCGTCCGTTCACCTGTACCGGACCGATAGCATCGGCATGCAGATCGCCCTTGAACTGGAACAGTGTCGGGTCTGTTCCGTCTACGCTGAAGGTCAGCACCGACGGCGGCAATACACTGCCGCCGCTGAAACGGGTTTGCCCGGCATTCAGCGACAGCGCTCCGCTGAACGTCGGCTTGTCAGGATCGCGATACCAGCGCACCGGGTTATCCAGCACCAGACGGGGTTTACTGACCTCCATGGCACCGTACTTGAGCTGGTCAAAACCGGTTGAAAGCGCGGTCAGCTCAATAAGGTTGTCGCGCCATTCGCCTTTTCCGGCAACATCCCAGCGCGCATTCATTGGGGTGAAGCCCCCTTTGCCCCAGTAGCGCCACTGCCACAGGCCGTTGTCGGGTAAAAAGTCACTGGCCTGGCCATCCAGATGCAGTTCAAAATCACCCATCTCGTTCTCGTGCGCCCGCAAAATGGCCTGCAGGCGTCCATCGACACCCTTTTGGGTCAGCCTGACGCCCGCCAGCGGCCAGCGAATTTCATCAATATCCAGTGAATCGATAATGCGACCACGTGAGCGCAGCAGCGCGCCCGGCTCAAAGGAGAGCTGCGGTTCATACAGGCTTCCGGTCAGTTTTGCCGGCAGTCTGGCATAGAGCACCAGGTCGTTATGTTTCGCCTCGCCGCTCAGATGAAGCGGCATGTCGCTTTGTTCCATACTGAGCCTGCCCGGTCCGATATTCAGCACCGCGTTGCCCTTCCCCGCATCCCCTTGAGTGAGCACATTCAGACGCCCGGTCAGGGTCGCTTTCTCAAGCCCCGCCTGCCAGTTATCGACACGAAGGCCAACGCGCCCGCTCAGCGGCATGCCGGAAAGGTTCCAGTTCCAGCGTCCGTCACTGATATTCAGCTGTTCCGCGGTTATTTGCCACGGCAGATCGAGCAGCGGATCGGGGTTATCCCGCGCCATGACCACCAGTTGCCCCTGATTGGCTTCCCAGTCGAGATCGGCATCGACCAGCGAGGTTAACTGTGGCACGTTAAAGGTCGCAACAGCATGGCCTTTAACCGGCACGCCGTCCGGCACCAGCGGCAGGGTGAATTGTCCCACCAGTTTTATCGGCTGTGGCTGGTCGGGAAGTTGTACATCGAACTGGGTGACAGAGAGGGTCTGACCGCGGAGCATCCCTTTAATGCTGACCTGCTCACCTTTGTAGGTAATCTCCTGACGCGCAGGCGTCAGCGACGCCTGAAGTTCTCCCTGCCACTGCTGCCAGGGCGAGAGCGTCAGACGATGGACAGTAAGCCAGGTATTCGGTAACACCGCCTGCCACTGCGCCAGCGTTTTGGGCGCGACCGTGGACGGTGCGGACTGGGGAATTTTATTGAGGCAAACGGAGTTCAGTTCGAGCGCGCCGACATCCAGTTTCCAGCGGCTGGGGTGCGACAGGGTCGCGTTATCGACTCGGGCAATTTCGCAGTCATCCACAAGATAGCGAAGATCGGGGATGATCAGGGCATGACGCGTGAGTCTGGGACTTTGTTCAAAGGCGATGCGTGTCCCGACAGGAAGCCAGATCCCGGCAAGGGTTGGTACCCACTGGGCAAGGGTCATCAGCAGCGTCAGCGGCACCAGAATGAACAGCAGTAAGAGCGCGATTGCGGCTTTGTATGTACCCCTCATGGGCAGTTAATATCCTGATTTAGCGAAAGAATTAAGCCGACAGTGCCGATCATTGTCGCATGTTTAGCCAGTCAGTTGAAGAGAATGCCAAATTTAAGGATAGATGCTCTAAAATAATTGATAGAACTTATTGAATTCAATAATATTTCAGAAATTGTAAGATAATTTTAATCATGCTAACGTGAATGCAAAATCACTGGAGAAAGTCTTATGAAACTCGCGGTATATAGCACAAAGCAGTACGACAAAAAGTATCTGCAACATGTTAACGAGGCTTACGGGTTTGAGCTTGAATTTTTCGACTTTCTGCTGTCCGAAAAAACCGCCAAAACGGCGCACGGCTGTGAAGGCGTTTGCATTTTTGTGAATGATGATGGCAGCCGTCCGGTGCTGGAAGAGTTGAAAAAACAGGGCGTGAAATATATCGCCCTGCGCTGCGCTGGCTTCAACAACGTGGATCTTGATGCCGCAAAAGAGCTGGGGCTGAAGGTGGTCCGCGTCCCGGCATATTCTCCGGAAGCGGTCGCGGAACATGCCATCGGTATGATGATGTCGCTGAACCGTCGTATTCACCGTGCTTATCAGCGTACCCGTGATGCCAACTTCTCTCTGGAAGGACTGACCGGCTTTACCATGTACGGTAAAACCGCAGGCGTTATCGGTACCGGTAAGATTGGCGTCGCCGCTCTGCGCATTCTGAAAGGGTTTGGTATGCGTCTGCTGGCGTTTGATCCTTACCCAAGCGCTGCCGCGCTGGATCTGGGCGTGGAATATGTCGACCTGCCGACGCTGTTTTCACAGTCTGACGTTATCTCCCTGCACTGCCCGCTGACGCCGGAAAACTACCACCTGCTCAACCAGGCGGCGTTTGACCAAATGAAAGATGGCGTGATGATCATCAACACCAGCCGCGGCGGGTTGATTGATTCCCAGGCCGCTATTGAAGCGCTGAAGACCCAGAAGATTGGCGCGCTGGGGATGGACGTGTATGAGAATGAGCGCGATCTGTTCTTCGAAGACAAATCTAATGACGTGATCCAGGACGACGTATTCCGCCGTCTGTCTGCCTGCCATAACGTCCTGTTCACCGGACACCAGGCGTTTCTGACTGCCGAAGCGCTGATCAGCATTTCAGAAACCACGCTGGGGAACTTGCAGCAGCTGGAAAAAGGTGAAGAGTGCCCTAACGCTATCGTGTAAACCCGTGTGCCGGGTGCGGCTCTGCCCTGCCCGGCCAGCTACGCCCGGTCTGGTGTCCAGCTCCGGTGAGCAAAGCGCCACCAGAGCAGGACAGCCAGCAGCGCAATGGCGCTGAGCACACTAAAGGCCGTCGCAAAAGAGTAATGACCGGCAATGGTGCCGGTTAACGCCGGGCTTATTGCTGCCCCGACACCCTGCATCAGCATTACCACACTCTGCCCGGCATTCACGTGCCCACTCCCGCGCAACAGCACCACGATAAACGACGGCACGACAACGCCCAGGATCCCCGCGGCCAGACCATCAAGAATTTGTACCGGGATCATCATCAACGGGGCGTCTGTGGAGGCTGCCAGTGCCGCCCGAACGGGCATGATCAGCAGGGCCAGCATGATGAAACGCCAGTAACCGTAGCGCTCAATTCGACCTGCCACCCCAATGGCGACGGGGATCATCACCGCCTGAGAAATGATGACGGTGGCCGCCGCAAATAATCCGGGATTGATGGTTGCCGGTGCCGCAGCAACCCTCATGCTCAGCATCGGCAGCAGTGCGGCATTGGCCAGATGGAACAGCAGCAGCGTCAGCCCGGTTATCAACAGCGCCCGGTTTTTAATCAGCACCGCGACGCCGGGGACTGGTTGACGGGCTGAAGAGGTCAGCCCCCGCGCCGCATCGTTGTCGATATCTGTATGACGAATGGCAAGCAGCGCGCACAACGTCAGAAGCGTCGTACAGGTCATCAGCAGGAAAATGCCCCCGACGCCCCAGAACCAGGCAATGCCGCCTGCAATCACCGCCGTCAGGAAATTGCCGGCGTGGTTGAACGCCTCGTTCTTCCCCATCTGCGTGCTAAACCCGCTCGGGCCCGTCAGACCCAGCGTAATACCCGCAATCAATGGCCCCACAAACGCCGCGCAGATACCGGTGATAATTTGCGAGACGGCGACGACGCCGCTCTGCTGACTAAACCAGAGCAGCAGCGTACTCAGCGTAATGGCGATACAAAGCAGTGCCAGAACCGAACGCTTATTGCGGGAGGTATCCGTAATAAATCCCGCCGGCAGCGTTGCCAGTAATCCCGCCAGCCCCCCGGTGGTCATCAGGATGCCGATATCATCCGGGGTCCAGTGACGTTCCGTCAGGAAGATGCCGAGGAAGGGCCCAAGGCCATCGCGAACATCAGCAATGAAAAAACTTGTCAGGCACAACGCCCGCAGTGAACCAAGAGACATACTTCCTGCCTTTTGCATATTGACTGGCTCTGTTAGCGACGGCCTGTACGTTCGACGCCCTGTTAAAATCACGATGCAGTATACCGGAGCGTGTTGAAGCTAAAATGACCACTCCACTCTTCTGCCACGGCAAACTCTTTTTATAGAACTTCACGCTTTCCAGATACGCCCATTTATGGGAGTATTTAGGAATCGATTGTTTCCTAAATGATGAGCACAATGTCTGAGAAGCTACAGAACGCACGCGAGCGCGGACGTCCGCGGCAGTTTGATCTCGATGCGGTCCTGGATCTGGCGATGCCGGTATTCAGAGAAAAGGGTTACCACAGCGCGTCGATAAGTGACCTGAGCGATGCGATGCAGCTCACTGCGGGCAGTATTTATAAAGCCTTTCACGATAAACGTGGCCTGTTCCTGCAGGTATTCGCGCGTTATACCTCCCTGCGCAATCAATCGTTGCGCGAGCGTCTGGCGCGACAACCTGATGGCCGGGCCAAAATAGCCGAGCTGCTGAACTTTTATCTTGAATCGGCCAGCGCTGTCGAAGGGCGCCGCGGCTGCCTGGTGGTCGGCAGCACCCTTGAACTCAGCCAGTTTGACGGCGAAATTGCCGGGCTGGTGCAGAGCGCGCTTGCACGAAATCAGCACACGATCCTCCAGCTGATCGAACAGGGTATGCAGGACGGTTCAGTTAATTCGCGACACGACGCGCAGGCGTTGAGCGGCGTTTTGCTGTGCCTGGTCCTGGGCATGCGTGTGGCGGGCAAAGCCGGAGAATTACCGGCACGCGAACGGCTGGTAGAGACGGTGATGGCGCTACTCGCCTAAAAAATTTACCCATAAAGGAAATGATCATTTCCTAAATAGCTGGAGGTAGTCATGTCTGAGAATTCAATCCCCCTTCCGTGGTCGCAGCCTGTCGCGGGCTTGCCCGGTTTTGCGCACTATTACTCAACGGTCGATGGGGTTCGCCTGCACTATGTCAGAGGCGGACAGACGCAAGGTGAAACAATCGTGCTGCTTGCAGGCTTCCCGCAAAGCGGGTTTGCCTGGCATAAGGTGATGGCTCTTTTAGCCGATCGTTACGATATCATCGCACTCGACCTCCCGGGCCAGGGCGACTCCGATAAGCCACAGTCTGGCTACGATACTCTCACGCTGGCCAGTTCGGTTTTTGGGCTGGTGCAGGCACTCGGGATCACAAGACATTACCTGGCCGCCCACGATGTAGGTGCATGGGTTGCCTGGCCGTATGCCCTGCGTTATGAACAGCAGGTAATCAAGCTGGCTCTGCTTGATGCCGGTATTCCGGGTATTACTTTGCCGGACGCCCTGCCCGCGACGCCAGAAAAAGCCTGGAAAACCTGGCACTTCGCGTTTCATCTTCTCCCCGACCTGCCGGAAGCCTTAATTAGCGGGCGTGAAGAGATTTACCTCGAATGGTTCCTGCGGCGAAAAACCGCCAGTCCGATGGCCTTTAGCGATGCGGATATCGCCCGGTATGTCCGCCTGATGCAGCAAAACGGGGCGCTGCGTGCCGGGCTGGCCCCTTACAGAGAAGCGGCGGTCTCCGCTGTTCAAAACCGGACGCTGGCTGAAACACAAAAACTTCGGGTGCCGCTGCTGGCTGTCAGTGCCGATCAGGGTTCGATTGCCGATATGGCTGCCCCGCTTCGCCAGTTTGCAGAGACGGTGAGTGGCATTACGCTTGCTCATTGCGGTCATTTCATTCCGGATGAACAACCTCAGGCCCTGAGTGAGGCCCTGGCAGACTTCTTCCGTTAACAGGAAGCGCACGGTGTTGATCACTGCTGGCACCGTGCCCTGCTTCATCAACAAAGACAATTGCTGTCGCCATAAAATAAACCTCGCTCAAAATTTATTAAGGAGTTAATCTCGCAAAGAAAATAAGGGGGCATTATGAAAAACTTGATACTCAGTGTTATCGCAAAAATTTCCAAAATGGACGCTGAAGCTAAAGAGCTGGCGGCCAAAGTAGAAGCACAGTCTTTGTTGATAGGCGCGTTGTTACTGACCATTGGTAAAAATGGCGGTATGAACGAAATGCTCGAGAATGTCAGAAAAGCGATCAACGCGGCGCTTGAAGCAGCAGATACGCCGCTCAAATCCGACGCTGAAATGTTACTGAACGAATTCAATAACCTGATTTTATTAACCCAGCTACTCGAAACTAATGACTCAGAGATAAGTATCGAGTCGTTAAAGGAAGCCCCAGGCGAAACGGCCTCAGATTGAAACCCATTCCTAGAGGCTGGAGTTCAGTCTCCAGCTTCTCGTTAAACCCACGCCTTACGCGCAGCGCGCCATGACCGTGTGAGCGTGATTAGACTTTACCAAGCAGAATATTCAACATCCGTCGCAAGGGTTCCGCAGCGCCCCACAACAGCTGATCGCCGACCGTCAAAACCGAGTATATAGGGTCATTGTTAAGCGACATTTTCTTGTAACGGCCAATACCCACCTGCAGCGAACCGCTAATGTTAGCGGGAGTCAATTTACTGACACTGTCATCCTTATTATTGGGCACATAGTTAACCCATGGATGGGAATGCGTCACAAGCTCTGCAAATTCTTCTTCGCTGACTTCACGCTTGAGCTTCAGGGTTATTGCAGCACTATGGCAACGGATCACACCGACCCGAATACACAAGCCATTTACTGCAATCGTACCCGGAGAGAGACCAAGAATTTTGTTCGTTTCTGCCTCACCCTTCCATTCTTCTCTGCTATTACCATCCCCTAAATCGCTGTCAATCCATGGAATAATACTGCCCATTAAAGGCGCGCCGAAATTCTGGATGGGCATGTTAGCACTGTTAATTAATTCACTCACTTTATTGACTAAAGGAAGCACTGAACCTGAGGATTCCAGCTCATCAGAAGATAAATGTTTACTGATATAAGCGCTTTGAGCAATTAATTCCCGGACATATTTAGCACCCGCTCCGGATGCAGACTGATAGGTCATCACACTCATCCATTCTATCAGATCAGCTCTAATTAAGCCTGACAGTCCCATAAGACTCAGCGTAATGGAACAATTGCCCCCAACAAAAAGTTTAATTCCCTCTTTGATGGCACGATCGATATTTGTGCGGTTAACCGGGTCGAGAATAATGCAGGCTTTTTCATCCATCCGGAGCGCTGAGGCCGCATCAATCCAGTAGCCTTGCCAGCCATAGCTAATCAACGCAGGATAAATTGCTTTGGTATAATCCCCGCCCTGACAGGTTATGATGATATCCATTTCGGCCAGGGCGCTAATAGAATTAGCATCTTTGAGTGTGTGGTTGACGCCACCAATGACGGGACCAGCGGCACCTGCACTGGAAGTACTGTAAAAATGCGCGGAAATATTGTCGAAGTCGTTCTCTTCGACCATTCTTTGTAACAAAACAGAGCCCACCATTCCTCGCCAACCAACAATACCAACCTGCTTCATTTGCTTAACCTTAATGACGTTATGAGAATGTTAATTTTTCAAAACATGTTATATCTCATCCCACATTAATGGTCATTACGAATTACATCATATTCGGCAATTATTAAAATGTTTCATACGGCATCAGAAATTTTTATACCTTTTACACGGCATAAATAATTAAAGTTGTGGGTAAGACATAATCAAACAAAAACCGGGCATCACGCCCGGTTTGGTTTCTGACCTGAATAAGCGCTACGCACTCAACCCGCGATTCTCCAGCATCGGTTCAATCCTCGGATCGCGGCCGCGCCAGTTCCGGTAAAGTTCAGCTCAATCACTACTATTGCCGCGCGACAGAATCGCCTCGCGGAATTTCTGCCCTTTCTCGCGGGTTAAGCCGCCCTGCTCAACAAACCACTGATAGCCATCGTCTGCCAGCATTTGCGTCTATAGGTAATCCAGATTCAGTGTTTGATAATACAGATCAACCTTTTTTATCTGTGGTAAACCTTGCTATTACTTCTTTTTCATCTGCAATTTTACCAAGATTTTCTGGCGCTATTCTGCCAACGGGTGTGTATCCGTAGTTTGTCTGAAAGGTCTCATAAAAAAGCACCAGGGTACGATGGCCATATAACATGAGATCGCCCTGATTAATGGTTCCAGGTTTGACCTGGTGGGTCGGTAAGGGATGGGGCAGATCAGCAAATTTCTCGTTCCCGTTAAGTTCCTCCATCGTTAGAGTCAGGGGAAGCTGTTCAATAAATGCCTTTGCGGCTGGATTATTCTTAAGTTCAATGTAAAAAGTTTGCTGATTGATAGTCATTTTAATGGTCACGACTTCTTCCTTGTCTGGCTGTAAAGAATTACCGGCACGAACCGGGAATAAAAAACTCGTGATGATAATAAATAACAGGAATAATATTTTTTTCATCCAGACTCTCTCCCGAAAATGTGCTGCACCTTTCAGGTGCAGCATCAATGATTATGGCAGACAGTTAGCAACTTTCACGGGCAATTAAGGAGGCGCTTAGTTCTAGTGGATTGTAAGTTTGATGTGGGTGGAAGATTGAATAGTCATTTAGCCACGGGCGTATGTATCTACCCGCAGCATAAATGTGAATGTTAAAGCCTTACCTGTTCACGCATAGCGCAAATGGAGACTGGAGGTTACCCATAAGCCAGCCGTTACGCGACGGGTTGATCCGAAGCTGGCGAACGGCTCCCTCAGGAACATAAAAGAAGCTACGTTTGAAACTCTCGTCATCCGCAGTGTCTCTGGCATTTTTGATATAACGCATATCCGAAATCTCGATCTCGCCCGGCCTGTTCATGACATAGTTGAAGTGAATTGTCCGGGAAACTACGTGACCCCCCCGCTCAGAATGAATATTGCCAGATATCACCACATAACCATCGAGGTTTTTCTCAAGGCGGAAAATATATTCAAGAGTGGCGGTGAAGTTGGGTGCCTGATGGTTATACTGCAAAATGGTGGAGCAGTTAACATTCAGGGCTCCTTGTTTCTGCCGCATATGCACAAAGAACCAGGCAGACAACGCAAGAAGCGTCAGTAAAATAACAGCTACGATACCGTATTTTTTATTGGTGGCGTTCATAACCACTCCAGTAGTTGTTCAGGCAAGAGATATACTCATTGTTTTTTTGAGTGCACCGACTTATGAATACCCTCCCCTTGCTACCATAAAGATAATATTCCGAAACCTGATACAAGAAATGCGAACCTTCCAGACACTGGATCTGGTTTGATTCAGCGACTTCTTCAAATATCTTTTTCTTCTGTTCAATAAGCGATGCTGAGTTTCTCTGTACGGTATAAACGGGACAGGTGCCGAAGTTAAATAAAAAATGTGGCGTTACAGCTTCCAGTTGGCGCGGCGATTCTGACTGTATTGCCAACCCTGACCAGAACAGGGCAGCGCTCATGAAAATGACAATCACAGAGAGCGCGTAATAAGAGACCTTAAATCTGCCCTGTGGTCGCGTCCTGCGAATCGAAGGTGCATCGATCTGACTGTTATTTTCTGCCGTAACCGCTTCGCCCGTTGAGGGATTAGCGATTTCCCTCACTTCAATATCACTGTTAAACATAAAGCCCACCCGTGGCAAGGTGGTGATACATTCATCGGCAATGCCCAGTTGCACGAAGTGCTTCCTCAACTCAGAAATATATTTATTCAGCGTATGACTGGACGAACGCAGACCGTAAGCATCCCAGACACTCGCCAGAAGTTCATTTCGCGTCAGAACCTGACCATGCTTTTCCAGAAGACATGCAAGAAGTCTGTTCATTGTCAGGGTCAGAATGACAGTAGAGCCTTCGTCTCCGGATGGCCATATAGCACCATCTTCCGAGCGATAGAAAACCCTATTATCAATCACGAAAACCATCTCTGACTCCTTATCCATGATGGTAATTGAATGGTTTCTCTCGTTTCTCCAACCTACAGAAACCCATCAGCTTCTTTGTTTCATCCTAGCACAGCCAGGCGCGACAGCAGCCTTCCCAGTTTCATTGTTTGTAAATGCACGAATTATTAGGATATTGATTTGTATTTTAACAAATTAACAATACATATATCTACATGGCGTTTTTGGTTGATAGGATTATTCGCAGAAGTGAATGAGCGGATTCTTATTCGTAAGGGATAGTCATCCAAACTACCGCCATTCACAGTATTGAGAAAAAGAAGATTCATCTCGGGTTACGAATCCAATAGGTAAGGAGAGACAGAATGGTACGCACCAAAATGCTCATGAAGGCAGAACGTTTCTTCATTAAAGCACGCACATTGATTAGAGAAACGATCTTATCAGCGGAACTAACCGGTGCTGAATTTGTGCCTTATGTTCAACCGGTGTACAAGGATGACGTGATTGTTGGTGGAGAGGTGTTACTGAGAGTTCTAAAAGATGGCGTTTTTCACTCTCCAGAAAAATACATATCTGCCATGGAGTCATGTGAGATGATTAATGATGTAACATGTTCTCTACTGTCCGGGGTAAAAAGCTATTTTGAAGGATATGAAGGAGATTTACCAAACGACTTCTATCTTTCTTTCAATATTTGTGCAAGGCAACTGAACGCACCAAGAGTAATTGAAGCTGTCACAGATTTTAATAAAACATTTGAAGACCGTATAGCTGTAGTGCTGGAAATTGTTGAACGCGGAACCATGAACTTCGATGATTTTGCTCTTGAATCTATGCAACAACTGACCGCGTCAGGTGTACGTTTTGCTATTGATGACTTTGGAAGTGGAAGCTCATGTCTCAAGTACATTGAACATGCTGGGTTTTCCACAATAAAAATCGACAGATGTCTTACCGTCATCAGCAATGGTTCTCTGGTTTACTCAACAGTGCTTGATGCCATCTTAATGTTATCTAAGAGTCTCGGTATGCAGCTTATTGCTGAAGGAGTTGAGACCGAAGAACAATATCAACTGCTTAAAGAGAAAGGTGTTCTCACTTGTCAGGGATATTTATTCTCTCGTCCAGTATGTCTTGAACACTTTGCCATTAAGTATCTTTAACAAAAAAATGAGAATATGCAATATTCGTATTAGATTCTCATCGATAGGTTTTAGTCTTTAAATGCGACACAGAATTTTTACAAAGAACAACTATATCAAAATTGCATTCATTCATTTGCTTAGGGAAATCTTTCCTAAAACACATGCTTGCATTGTTGACATCGACTCCTATACATCTCTTTCAGAAATACTGGATGAAATAGATGGTATCGAACTCAAAGCCAACCAGTACATATATTTATTAAAAGGAATTAATGTTCATTCAAAAGTGTTAAGTCCATTAGCAACATTCGGCCGTGATGACAACTTGATTGACATTATACACTTGCTGAAAAATGGAGAGCCTATTGACTGGTCAGATTTAAAGCAACACTTAATTATGATGTCGGAACTATCAGTACTATCCAGAAAAGATAAAGAAATCGCTTGGTCAGTAGCTCAACATACAGATGTATCAAGCGTTGCGAAACTAGCCAATGTCAATAACAAAACAATTTACACTCGCATAGCGATCATAGCTAGAAAATTAAACTTGAGGCATTTGAATGAAGTAAGAACTTTTGTTGCTAGCGAGATTAATTATTTATAGTTATTTTTGTGTTCACGCATTCACTATGCAAATAAAAGTCATTGCGAGCAGTATGTATCATTCACTGCCCGTAGTGCATTCCACCCTATTAATTCTGAATGCAGAATTAATATTTTTTGAAACTAAGGATATATCAATGAAAAAGATTTTCGCTGTTGCGTCTATTTCTACCATGATTATGGTTTCTCCGTACACATTCGCAGCAAATGAAGGTGAAACCAGTACTGTAACATTTACTGGCTCTATAAAAGAAAACACCTGTGTGCTAGCTAATGGATCTTTAGGACAGGTTGTGCAACTGGGGGATGTAGAGTCCAGCGTATTTGCATCTGCAGGTTCGGCATCCCAGCCGGTCAATTTCACCATTGCTCTCGAACAGTGCGATTCGGCTAATGCCTCCATCACCTTTAGTGGCACTACCGCAACTGATGAAGTGTTGAGTGTCACCGGTAGCGGGACTGTTGCTTCAGGGTTAGGTATTCAAATCCTGGAAAACGGCACCCCATTGAAGGTCGATGGCTCAGCTGCGTCAGCGATTAAAGCAGTTGGGGCCGGCAGCGCAGATGAGTTCAACTTCTCAGCCCGTTATTTTGCTTTGGACAACAGCGTCTCGGCTGGGGAGGCAAATGCTACCGCGCAGTTTACCGTGAAATACCAGTAATTTCAGCGCCCCGGTATCAGTGGTCCCGGGGCGCTGTCGCTTCTCATTCCTTTTTCCAGGAGAATAATATGTTTTCTCATTCGTTTCTTAAGCCGCTGTCAGCATTTTTATTGTGCTCGACCATGCTGCTGCCACAGTTGGCGTCAGCGGAAGGGATTGTTCTTGGTGGCACCCGTTTGGTGTATCCGATGGATGCTAAACAGGTCACTTTGTCTGTGCGTAACTCCTCAAAAGAGAACAGCTATCTCGTTCAAAGTTGGGCGGAGAATTCACAGGGTGTTAAATCCACTGACTTCATAATCACACCTCCCTTATATGTCAGTAATGCTGGGGATCAGAATATGTTGCGTGTGATATTCAGCGGCTCTTCCCTGCCAATGGATAGAGAAACCCTTTATTACTTTAATGCTAAGGCTATTCCGTCAGTCGACAAGTCAAAACTCGAAGGTAAGAACACCCTGCTGCTGGCAGCTGTGACACGCATTAAGTTGTTCGTTCGCCCTAAAGGGCTGGACGTTCAGGTCGAAAAAGCGCCGTCAATGCTGACGTTTAAACGTAACGGCAACACAGTGCAAATCAGTAATCCCTCTCCATATCATGTGACGTTAGTTCAGATTGCGTTAGATGGTCGAAAGGTAGAAAACACTATGGTGGCGCCGTTTGGCACAGAAGCACTAGCAAGCCCAGGAACCCCCAGAACCATCACTTATAGCACTATCAATGACTATGGTGCTGTTTCTGAACAGCAACGACATAGCCTGTAATGCACTGAAAAGTATCTGTACCTCTTATCTGAGCGGCCTCTGGTTTTTATTATGAAGAAATCATATATATCGCTAGCCTTGACTAGTTTTATTTTTCAGCCGGGTATTGTCGCCCACGCCTCTGATCTTTATTTCCCCCCTGAATTTATGGGAGCAGACGCTGACACAGCTGACTTGGATATGTTCCAGTCTGCCGGTGCGCAGAGTCCGGGTGAATACCTGGTGGAAGTTTTTTTGAATGATAGGAATCAGGGGCAGCGAACGCTGACATTTAACAGGCGCGAAACCCAAACAGATCAGGTTCGCAGCAGAGACAACACCGGCCTCTCGGTATGTCTAACAAAGGAAATGATGGCTTCTCTGGGCGTGAAAATCGCACTATTTCCGGAACTGAAATCCTTGGGGGAAGAAGTATGCGTAACCCCGGAAAAAATAATTCCGGATGCTAACACCCGCTTTGACTTCACCAAAATGCAGCTGTTTATCAGTATCCCGCAAGCTTCTCTGCATAACCAGGCGCGCGGGTATATCGAACCTTCGCTCTGGGATGAGGGAATTAATGCCGCTTTGCTTAATTACAATTTCAGTGGGGGGAGTACATTCGCCGGTGATTTTAATAGTGATAATTATTTCCTGAACCTGAATAGCGGGCTGAATCTCGGAGCGTGGCGCCTGCGCGATTTCCGGACCTGGAGTTATTACAGTAACAAATACCAGACCCTGCAATCCTGGCAACGGCTTAAAACGTACGCTGAGCGCTCTGTTATTCCCCTACGCAGCAATCTGGTGATTGGAGAAAGTTCGACCTCAAACCAGGTTTTTGACTCAATGGGCTTTAAGGGCATCAACTTGTCCACTGATGACAACATGTATCCCGACACCATGCGAGGATTTGCGCCGGTGATCCGCGGCATCGCAGAAAGTAATGCGCAGGTGATGGTTCGCCAGAATGGTTACAACATTTACCAAACGAACGTCTCTCCAGGGGCATTTGAGATAACTGACCTTTACCCCATGTACAGCAGCGGTGATCTGGAGGTCAGCGTAAAAGAGGCCAACGGTAACACGCAAGTATTTACCGTGCCTTACTCCTCAGTTCCAATATTGCAGCGTGAAGGCCGCGTGACGTACAGCCTGACCGCTGGTCGCTTTTCCGGCAGCAGTGATCGGTACGACAACCCCGCGTTTGGCGAAGCCTCATTGCTATGGGGCCTACCTCATAACGTAACCGTGTATGGCGGCGCTCAGTATTCTGATAACTATCTGGCTGAGCAACTGGGGCTGGGTATAAATCTGGGTAGAATCGGCGCATTCTCTGCGGACGTGACACATGCAGACAGTACTCTTGCCGATGGTTCCAGTCATAAGGGGCAATCAGTCCGATTCCTCTATGCACATTCATTTAACCCGACTGGAACAAATTTACGGCTGACCGGTTATCGCTATTCAACAAAAGGCTTCCATACCCTCGACGAAACGGCGCTGAAAACTATGCGAGGCCGTCTGTATGAACATGACGAATATGATGAATACGGTAATCGAGTCCAGGATACCTATTCTGACTACTACAACCTGTACAACACCAAACGGGCAAGGTTAGAAGCCAATATTTCTCAAAGCCTCGGTAACGCTGGATCGCTTTATATCACAGGAATCCGACAGACTTATTGGAATTCGGGAAATTCCACCACCTCCCTGCAGAGTGGTTATAGCAGCATTCTGGGGCCAGTTAATTACGCCCTATCGTACAGCTATAACCAGCAAAAGAATCAAAACTACCCATCATGGACTGATAAGACATTCAATCTGTCACTGTCGGTACCACTTGACCGCTTATTTTCATGGAATAGTAATTCGCGTTCCGTCAACGCAACTTTCAATGGTAGCCGGGATAACCATGGCAACCTAAGTCAGCAGGCGGGGCTGAGCGGAACGGCACTCGACGGCAATACCCTGAACTGGAGTGTATCTCAGGGCTACAGTCACAGCAGTAATGGGTACAGCAGCGGCGGTACCGGGAATGCCGGTATGAATCACCGCGGTGGTTATGGCACTTCATCTCTGGGTTACAGCTACAGCGAGGATTACCAGCGCGTCAACTACGGTCTGAGCGGCGCGCTGATCGCGCATCGTAATGGGCTGACACAGGGACAACAGGTGGTGGGAAGCGCGGTATTGGTAGCCGCTCCAGGCGCCAACGGTGTGAATGTGAAGGGAGCAACCGGTGTATCCACGGACTGGCGAGGCTATGCGATCCAACCTTATGCCACTGCCTATCGTGAAAACAATGTGTCGTTGGACACCAGTACACTTGATGACAAAACCGATATCGAGAGCGGAGTAGCACGCGTAGTACCGACTAAAGGGGCGATTGTGCGGGCACGCTTTGATGTTCAACGTGGTCACCGCGTCATTATGACCCTCACCTATGACGGGAAACCGCTTCCATTTGGCACCATGATTGCCGGTGAGAACGTCAGCGGCATTGTCGGAGATGGCGGTCAAGTATATCTCTCAGGCCTTCAAGATAACGGCACACTTAAGGCGAAGTGGGGTGTACAGGGTAATCAGCAGTGCGCTATCAGTTACCGGATCAGTGAACAGGAACAAAATGCCACTATCGCGAATGTTACCGCCTCATGCCGGTAATGCGCACCAAAATAAAAGGAAGAAAATATGATGGGAATTATCTCTCAACGACACGTACTGTATGGGCTGACTCTGTACCTGTTATCACTCAATTTTACAGTACAGGCCGCCAATATTACTTCGACTGCGTTCGTCATCACCGGCGTTCTGGAAGCGAAAACCTGTACGTTCAATGAAACGACACGCTCAATTGACCTACCAGAAGTGGATACTCGAAGTCTGGTCGGCAGTAATTCCATTCAAGGGAAAACAGACTTTACTTTATCGATAAATTGCAGTGGTGGAGTTACTGAAGTGAATATTACTCCCTCAGGCATGGCGGTTTCGAACGGCGATAGCTCTTTGTTCTTAAATACTAGCTCAGCCAGAAATATTGGACTAAGGCTACTGGACAACACCGGGGGAGTATTAAAGCCAGATGGTTCAAGCAAGATTACAATTAATTACAATGAGTCAGGCGGAAAATACACCTTCTCAGCTGGATACGCTGAAACCGGTGCGGGAAGAGTAAGTGGTGGATTATTTCAAGCTTTGGTCGTTTTTTCATTGGAATACAGTTAACAACATGTATTAGCAAAAACACTTTACGATTACCACATGGGAAGATAATTAAATTGAAAAAACTACTCGTAAAAGCAATAGTTATAGCAGCAAGCTTCATCACACTTCCAGCCTCGACAGCAACACTACAGTGTGAAAGTCTTAAAGGCTGGGCACTTAACGGCACGAGTGTGCTACCTGAAGGTTCAGCCTCAATACTCATAAATAATTTTACATGGAATACGAGTGCATTAGGTTCACCCAAAGTTAAGAATTATCACGTCACATTAAATTTTCCAAGCACTTCAGTAAGCGATGCTTTGGCAGGCAATTGGGTTCAAATATACAATCAATCAAGTAGTGGTAATGCTTCCCTAGCTGCATCAACAGCTATACCTTCAGGTGTTACTCAATTCTCCGTGACCATTCCATGCGTAGCCAATTTGTCCACGCAGTGCGACTATAAAAACACATCAACATGGGTATTATTAAGTTCGACTCAACAGGGACTTACAAAGGCAGCAGTCAACACGGACATAACTTTACCATTATTAAGCAATCCAATAGAAATATCTATGCTTGTAACTTCAAACAATATCCAAGTATCAGATCAAACTATCACAGGTAGCACGACCTTACTTGCAAAACAAACTGTGACAGACTCTATGGTTTTTCCTGACTATCCCGATCTAGGATCTTTGTCTGCTGGGAAAAATAATAACTTAATTGAATCAATGACCTACACAATGAACACAAATAACATACCCATTAATATTCAACCAATTTCCCCAACAGAATCAACACTCCTTGTTGTGAATAATGAAATCGTCCAAGCCGCTAGACAATTTACGCCTCCTCTAAAATTTGGCTTAAATTTGGCCTCAAATGCACAACCTGGCAATAAATCGGTTACCGTATACGCAACATGGACGTGTCCATAAACCGTTAGTATCTAATACCCCGCAAGCTCTGGCGACAGACTGGCGGGGGCTGAATTCTTTCCGCTATTTTCAATTGCATGGATGATTGCCCAGAAATTATTGCTGGCCATGGTCATACCCTCCCGCCAGATTTCAGTTGTTCATACTGAGCTTTGAGAAGTTGCGCCGGTGTTGGCCCTTTGGGTGCGACTGGAGCGGCGAGCACACGGCGAACCGGCGGAACGGAGTTTCCTGCGGCTACACGCTTCTCCCAGGAAATCAGCACTTTTGCCGCTTCGCGCTCCAGTTCCTGACGACTCAACTGCCCTTCTGTGCTGAGACGCCGCAGCTCCAGACAGATGTGATAATAAACCGGCTTAGGCCATGGATATTGCTCACTGCTCGGATACCGGAACACGAGCTTGCGCCACTTCCAGTATTCAGCCATCACGTCAGCGGTAGTGATCCCCAGCACGCTGCGCCCTTCCCTGCACCACTTGATGAACTGGCCTGGCGACGGCAGGAATGGACGCTCCTGACGACGAACCATGCGCATGCCTGCTTCAACCTGCTCCATGGTGGTTATACCGTTTTCTTTGAAGGCCAGCACCCACTGTCGGCGGATTTCGTTCACGTCGTCTTGGCTTCGATTAACCAGGCTTGCCGGGAACGCGGCGGCCAGCTGTACGAATAGCCCGTTGATAATCTGCGCTACCTGCTGCGTTTGTTCGCGCTCGGTGTACTGCTCAGGCAAGTTTTGCGCCACACGACGAGCCTGTTCCCGGTCAAAATCGCGAATACTCTCGGCAAGGTTTTTCATTCCAGCACCCCGTCAATCCAGTCGGTGTTATGCAGGTCAATGCCGCCCCGGGTAGGTTTTACCGTTCCGGTTGCGCGCAGCCGTTTGGTGGTGAGCTGATCCCACTGTTTGCGAAGACTTGAGGGACTCAGGAATTTCCGTTGAGGATGGAAAAACAATGCCGACTTTTCACGAGCTGCGTTCTCTATCGGAGCGTCTGTATGAGGGACAAGGCATCAATACCCAGCAGCTACTAGGTCACTCATCAGACAGGATGACAGCGCAGTATCATAACGATCGCGGTCTCGACTGGGTGAAAGTGAAGGTGTAGCTACGTGAATAATTGGACCGTATCCCCTGCAAATTTCGCAGAATTCAAGAATTCATTTTGGGGAGGAATTTTGGAGGAGTTTTGGGGAAGAAAAAATCGGGCAAAAACCGGGCACCGCGCCCGGTTCTGCTACCAGCCTGAAAAAGCCCTTACGAGCTCAATCCACGATTCTCCAGCATCGGTTCAATCTTCGGATCGTGGCCACGCCAGTTCCGGTAAAGTTCAGCTAAATCAGTGCTGTTCCCGCGCGACAAAATCGCTTCACGGAATTTCTGTCCGTTTTCACGCGTCAACCCGCCCTGCTCAACAAACCACTGATAGCCATCGTCTGCCAGCATTTGTGTCCACAGGTAAGCGTAATACCCTGCCGCATAGCCGCCGCCAAAGATATGGGCGAAGTAGCTGCTGCGATAGCGCGGTGGAACGGCGGGCAGATCCAGCCCCTCTTTGTGCAGTGCTGCCGCTTCAAAGGTGTCAACATCGTCCACGGGTTCGCTGATGCCGTGCCAGTTCATATCCAGCAGCGCAGCGCTAAGCAGCTCGGTCATGTCATAACCTTTATTAAACTGCGTCGCGTTAAGCATTTTATCGCGCAGCGCCTCCGGCATCGGCTCTCCGGTCTGATAGTGGCGGGCATAGTGGGCAAACACCTGCGGGTGGCTCGCCCAGTGCTCGTTGATTTGCGATGGGAACTCGACAAAATCACGCGGCGTATTGGTGCCGGAGAGGGAGGCGTAGCGCTGGCTGGCAAACAGACCGTGCAGCGTATGACCAAACTCGTGGAACAGGGTAACCACATCGTCCCAGGAGATCAGCGCCGTCTGATCGTTAGCCGGTTTTTGATAGTTGCAGACATTGTAGATAACCGGGCGCGAGGCAAACTCATACGATTGCTCGACGAAATTCCCCATCCACGCCCCACCGGCTTTCGATTCGCGGGCAAAGAAATCACCGTAGAACAGCGCCATCCCTTCGCCGGTGTGGTCGAAAATCTCCCACACGCGGACATCAGGATGGTAAACCGGAATATCGAAACGCTCGACAAAGCGGAGGCCAAACAGCTGGCTTGCAGCCCAGAATACGCCATCCTGCAACACCGTGTTGAGCGCAAAGTACGGCTTGATTTGCGACTCGTCGAGGGCATATTTCGCCTGGCGCACGCGCTCGGCATAAAAGGCCCAGTCCCACGCCTGCACGGTGAACCCGCCCTGCTCGTCATCAATCACTTTTTGGATATCGGCTTGCTCAAGCGTCGCTCGGGTGCGTGCGGCGGGCACAATTCCGCGCATAAAAGCCAACGCGGCGGCTGGTGTTTTCGCCATTTGATCGGCGATACTCCAGCTTGCGTAGTCCTCAAACCCCAACAATTTTGCCTGACGCGCACGCAACGCGGTGAGACGCAGGATCAGTGCCCGGGTATCGTTTTCATCCCCTTTCTGGGTACGCGTCCAGCCCGCGTTAAACAAATTTTCCCGCGTCTGACGGTCACGCAGCGCGGAAAGTGCGGGTTGTTGAGTGGTATTCAACAGCGGAATCAACCAGCGATCGTTCAGCCCTTTCTCCGCGGCGGCATGGGCGGCCGTCGCAATCTCGTCAGGACTGAGTCCATCAAGCTGATGAGCATAATCCACGACCAGCCCACCGGCTTTGGTGGCGGCCAGCAGACGCTGATTAAACTGGCTGGTGAGGGTCGCCGCCTCGGTATTCAGCGCTTTCAGCTCCGCTTTTTCTGCATCATTTAACCGCGCACCGGCCAGCACAAAGTGCTGGTACATCTCTTCTGCCAGCCGACGGGATTCGGCGTCCAGCGCAGCACAATCCTGCCAGACGCTCTCCACGCGAGAGAACAGCGTGTCGTTAAGCCAGATATCGTTCGCCAGCGCAGCAAGCTCGGTAGAGATCTGCTCCTCAAGCGCCTGTAAGTCATCATTGGTGTGCGCAGAGGTCATGGCGAAGAAAACACTGCTGACACGCGAGAGCATGGCACCGCTTTTTTCGAGTGCCAGCACGGTATTGTTGAAATCGGGGGCGGCCGTTTGCGCGACAATCGCGTCAATTTCGGCTCGCTTCTGGCGTATCGCTTCATCGAATGCCGGGCGGTAGTGGCCGTCGTTGATTTCGTCGAATCGGGGTGCCTGATAAGGCAACAGGCTGCTTTCAAAAAAGGGATTAGTGGCCGACATCTTTCACTCCTGAGTACGGTTATCTTCCCAGAGTAGGCCAGGCCGCCACTGCCTGCAATGCCGTCATACAAATGTTGCCTTAACGCATCCTTCGCGGCCGTGCTATGTTAGTACAACACAAAAAGCGTTGAGGAACAGTGAGATGATTATTTTAGTTACCGGGGCAACGGCAGGTTTTGGTGAAAGCATCACGCGTCGCTTCGTCGCCAACGGACATAAGGTGATTGCGACGGGTCGTCGTCAGGAGCGTCTGCAGGAGCTGAAAGATGAGCTGGGTGACAGCATTCTGACCGCGCAGCTTGATGTCCGTAACCGTGCCGCCATCGAAGAGATGATTGCTAACCTGCCGGCCGAATGGCGTGCCATTGACCTGCTGGTCAACAATGCCGGTCTGGCGCTCGGTATGGAGCCTGCCCACAAAGCCAGCGTCGAAGACTGGGAAAACATGATCGACACAAATAACAAGGGGCTGGTGTACATGACCCGCGCCGTGCTGCCAGGCATGGTTGAGCGCAATCGCGGCCACATTATTAACATCGGTTCGACCGCCGGAAGCTGGCCTTATGCGGGCGGTAATGTTTATGGCGCGACCAAAGCCTTCGTGCGTCAGTTCAGCCTTAACCTGCGTACCGATCTGCACGGCACCGCCATTCGCGTGACCGATATTGAGCCGGGCCTGGTAGGCGGAACCGAATTTTCCAACGTTCGGTTTAAAGGTGATGACGCGAAAGCAGACAAAACCTACGAGAATGCGAACGCCTTGACGCCGGAAGATGTCACCGAAGCGGTCTGGTGGGTGGCAACACTGCCAAAACACGTCAACATTAACACGGTAGAAATGATGCCAGTCAGCCAGAGTTTTGGCGGACTTAGCGTCCATCGTGGCTAACATTGCCCTTCCCGGCCTGCGGGCCGGGTCTGTTTCAGGCCATAAAAGAATGGTAGTATGTTCAGGCTAACTCTCTGAGAAATGACAACTCATGGCCGCTGAATCGCAACTCAATCCTACCCAGCCCGTAAACCAGCAAATCTATCGCATTTTGCGACGTGATATTGTCCATTGCCTGATCCCACCCGGAACGCCGCTCTCTGAAAAAGAAGTGTCCGTGCGGTTTGACGTGTCCCGCCAGCCCGTGCGTGAGGCGTTTATCAAGCTTGCAGAAAACGGTCTGATTCAGATCCGCCCGCAGCGCGGCAGCTATGTGAACAAAATCTCGCTCTCCCAGGTGCGTAACGGGTGTTTTGTCCGTCAGGCCATTGAGTGCGCGGTGGCGCGCCGGGCCGCATCCTTGATTGATGACAACCAGTGCTACCTGCTGGAGCAAAACCTGCATCAGCAGCGTATTGCGATTGACCGCAAACAGCTCAACGACTTCTTCCAGCTTGATGACGAGTTTCACCAGAAGCTGGCGCAAATTGCGGACTGTCAGCTGGCCTGGGACACGATTGAAAACATCAAAGCCACCATCGACCGCGTGCGCTATATGAGCCTCGACCATGTCTCCCCACCGGAAATGTTGCTCCGACAGCATCATGATATTTTCAGTGCGCTGGAAAAACGCGATCAGGACGGTGTAGAAAAAGCGATGACGCTGCACCTGCAGGAAATCAGCGAATCCGTACAGTTAATTCGTCAGGAAAACAGCGACTGGTTTAGCGAAGAGTAAAATACGCCGCCCCCGTTTCGGTTGCGGCGAAGAGATTAGCGAACCACCAGCACCGGAATACTCGCATAGCGCAGGATAGATTCCGCATTTGAACCGAGCAGATGGGTGCTGATGCTCGGGTTTTTCGACCCGATGACGATCACGTCATATTCCCCTTCTTTGCTCAGTTTGATAATTTCGTCACGCACGTTGCCAAAGCAGACCAGGCTGTGGATATTCTCCCCGGGGAGATCAAACAGCCTTTTTAGCTCGTTCATTTTCTTCCCGGATTCAGCGGTCATAAACGCTTCAAACTTTTTGATATCGGCGTTGAATCCGCGCAGCAACGAGCGGCTGCTGTTGGGGAGAATGTTCACCAGCGTAATCGACGCGCCTTCCGCCTTTGCAAGGTTAGCCGCGTGGCGAACCGCTTTGTCGCTCAATTCCATTTCAAATACATCAACAGGCATTAAAATCTTCTTATACATAAGCCTGACTCCTTATTCCTGTGAAAGGGGTATTCCCTGCTTCAAGAATGACAGCCGCAATATAAACAAACCCTAAACGCTTGCCTGCAGAAACTATCAATAAAGGAAAATAAATGTGGGCTTTGTAAATTGCTGTCGTGAACCGTCAGCACCCACCAATATTGAGAAAAAAGTGTGAGTTTGATCAAAAACAAAAAAATGAGATGCAGACAGGCGTATTTATAGTGCCCCGTGAACGGTGAAACCTGAAATAGCGCCGTAACGGATAAGTGAGAGAGGAGAAAATACCATGATGACATACGACCGTAACCGTAACGCAATTACCACCGGCAGCCGTGTAATGATCAATGGCACAGGACACACCGGCGTGATTAAAGCGATCCACAGCGAAGGGCTGGATGCCGCGCAGGTGCGTCGCAGCAAAACGGTAGAAGTGGAAGGTTGCGAAGGTAAGTTCGAACCGATTGAACTGATTCGCCTGGGTATGCACTGATTCGTGCGACATCATGCCGCCGCACGCGGCGGCATGTGATGACTTAGCAGTTCGCCGCGTACTCTGCGACCGTGGCTTTTGCACCTTTTTGCAGTAACGCCTGGTAAGCACGCATTACCGCATCCACAAAGACGGTTTCATGCGGGAGTTCTTTGCCAAAAATGGCCTCAATGCCCAGCAGCGCCTTCACCCGGACTTCGCCCTCAGCACTTCCCTTCACCGCCGCCTGAATGACCGCCAGCTGCGGGTCGCTCACGTCGATAGCGTTGCCCTGCTCATCGACACCACCGACATACCGCATCCAGCCTGCAATGCCTAATGCCAACAGCGGGAAGCTTTTTTGATGCACCAGATGCCAGCGCACGGAATCGAGCATACGCTGCGGGAGCTTCTGGCTGCCGTCCATCGCGATTTGCCAGGTACGGTGACGTAACGCCGGGTTGCTGTAGCGGGCAATCAACAGGTCAGCATAGTGGCCTAAATCAACGCCTTTCACTTTTAAGGTCGGCGCCTGCTCGTTCAGCATCAGCGCATGGGCGGCAGTACGGTAGTGCGCGTCTTCCATGCAGTCGTTGATATGCGGGTACCCCGCCAGATAGCCAAGATACGCGAGGAAAGAGTGACTGCCGTTAAGCATGCGCAGCTTCATCTCTTCAAACGGAATGACGTCTGAAACCAGCTCCGCCCCGGCCTTTTCCCACTGTGGACGGCCTGCAACAAAGTTGTCCTCGATCACCCACTGACGGAACGGTTCGCACGCCACGCCTGCCGGGTCACGAACGCCAGTCAGCTGTTCAATTTTATCCAGCGTCTCCGGTGTAACCGCGGGAACAATACGATCCACCATGGTGGACGGGAAAGTGACGCTGGATTCAATCCAGTCTGCCAGCTCGCCGTCAACCGCGCGGGCATAAGCGCAGGTCACATTACGCATGACGTGACCGTTCTCCGGCATATTGTCACAGGACATGACGCTAAACGCGGGCAGCCCGGCAGCTTTGCGTCGCGCGAGTGCTTCCACCACCACACCCGGCGCAGATTTCGGCTGATGCGGGTTTTGCAGGTCGGCGGCGATTAACGGGTGATCGAGCATCAGTTTCCCGGTCGCCGGCGAGTGGCAATATCCCTTTTCAGTAATGGTGAGCGAGACAATCGCCACCTGCGGCTCACACAGTGCGGCCAGCACGCGTTCCAGCCCGTCAACCTGCGCATGCAGTGCGTTCCTGACCACGCCCACCACCCGCGATGTCCACGCATCGGCAGACATTTCCGCCACGGTGTAGAGATGATCCTGTGCGTTTAGATCGGCAATCTGCTGTTCACCGCCAATCAGGTTTACCTCACAGTAACCCCAGTCGCTGTTGTGCTCCGCGGCGAGAATGTCGGCGTACACCGCCTGATGCGCACGGTGGAATGCGCCAAACCCTAAATGAACAATGCGTGCCTTGAGGCGTTCGCGAGCGTACTGAGGAAGCGTCGCTTTCGCCTGTAATAACCGGTTTTCCATGATTAAGACTCGTTAAGTTATGTACGCTGGGATTCGCTGCCGCTCTATATGAGCAGCAGCGCCTGCTGACTACACCAACTAGAATGGCAGTCGGGGTAAAAAAGAACTGCCATTAACCATACTGATCCTGCAGTTTGAGATTTTGATTTATATTAACTTTTACGCATGTGGTGTGACATGAACACAAAGTTGTGTGACAGGTCACTCAAGATATAAACCATTACCGCCGCGATGAAACCGCCCCATAGCCAACGGAATCACGTGCCGGCCCCTCCGCCGCATCTTCCGCCACGCTCAAATCACGATCGCAGACCTCTGGCATGCAGATGGCGGCGATCAGCCCAATCACGGAGTAGGCGATCATCATGGCGACAATTGGCCACCAGGAACCGGTCATATTGCAGAAGATCCCGGCGAGCACTGGCCCAAAGCCTACCGCCACCAGCCCGCCCGCCTCTTTTGAGATAGCCATCCGGGTAAAGCGGTTACGCGAGCCAAACATCTCCGCCATCGTGATGTTTTCCAGGGCAAACAGTCCCAGTACGGCGAAATTATGGATAACGATGATGGAAAGCATGATCACGCCCGGCGCATAGCTCTTATCAACGATAATCGACAGCATCGGGTACGCCAGAATAATGGCGGAGATATTGAGCAGAATGTACGGCAGACGACGCCCCACTTTATCGGAGAGCCAGCCCAACAGCGGGATAGAGATAAACCCGAGAATTGAGCTTATCATCAGCGCATCGGTGGGGATCGCTTTATCGAACAGCAGCGTCTGAACCAGATACCCGGCAAGAAACGTCTGGATCAGTCCCGAATTCCCCGCCTGACCAAAACGCAGCCCGGTTGCCAGCCAGAAGGACTTACTCTTCACCATCGCTGCAAATGATAAATCGTGTTTTGTCACCGGTGCGGTTGTCTCAGCCTCGTTCACTTTTTCAAATACCGGGCTCTCCTTGAGGTTCATTCGCAGCCAGATGGCGAAGATCATTACCACCACGCTGGCAAGAAACGGTACACGCCAGCCCCAGGCAACCAACTGTTCGCGGTCGAGGGCGAAGAACATAATTGCCCAGATAGCCGTTGCACTTAGCGTCCCGCAGTTGGTGCCCATCGCCACCAGCGAGGAGATAATGCCGCGTTTCCCTTTAGGGGCGTACTCCGCCAGCATGGTGCCGGCACCGGAGATTTCAGCCCCTGCCCCCAGCCCCTGGATAATACGCAGCGTCACTAACAGGACGGGCGCGAAAATCCCAATCTGCGCGTAGGTCGGCAAGACCCCGATCAGGGTCGTGCAGATCCCCATCATAGTAATGGTGATAAACAGCACCTTTTTACGGCCAATGCTGTCGCCCATTCGCCCGAAGATAAAGGCGCCGACAATGCGCGCGATATAGCCTGCGCCGTACGTCCCCATCGCCAGAATCAGCGCCATTGCGGCCGATTGTTCCGGGAAGAAGATCTCATGGAATACCAGGGCGGCCCCCAGCGAATAGAGCTGGAAATCCATAAACTCCAGTGCGGTTCCCAGCCAGCCGGAAACGGCAGCTTTCACCAGATCTGAAGTCGTTCTTTGTGGTTGTGTTTGCGTCATAATGGCTATCTCTGCAAGGTAAGATGCGTACCACTCAGAGCCTGTCTGCGCAGGCTCTTAACCGCGTGAATTATTATTGCCCGAACGTGAGTAAGACTTTGCAGCACTGCCGCTGATCTTTTTCAAACCGTTCGATGGCGTCTGTTACGTGGTGATAGTCAAAAGTGTGGGTGATCAGTTTGTCCGGGTCGATCAACCCCTTTTCCAGCCAGTCGATGACGACCGGGAATTTGTTGGCATTCAGCCGTGATGAGAATATCGCCAGCTCTTTTCCGGTGATCCCCTGCTGAACAATCTGGCTTGGGTCGCTGGAAAACCCCATCAGCACGATGCGTGCCGCCGGAGAGGCAATGGTGATGGCTTCCTGTAAAATTGTCGGATGACAGGCTGCGTCAATAATAAGCGTCGGTTTGATCCCTTTTTCTTCCAGCGCCGCCTGTAACGACAGCTCCGCGTTGTTGAACACCCAGTCCGCGCCGCTGCGTTGCGCCATCGCCAGCCGTTCATCGATCCGATCGACAACGATAACCTGCTTCACCTTATAGACACCTTTCAGCGCCTGGACGGTGACAAGCCCCATGGGACCTGCGCCGTAGATCAGGGCGATATCCTGCCCGGTGGGTTGTGCGTGCCCCGTCACGTTAGCGGCAATCGTGAACGGCTCAATCATTACCGCGTGTTTATCAGGAATAGCATCCGGAACAACCCAGGCATTTTTTGCCGGTACGACGGCATACTCACTAAAGCCTCCGTCGCGATGAACGCCCAGCACCACCAGAGAGGTACAGACATTGGGTTTGCCCACGGAGCACGGATAGCAGTGTCCGCAGCTGATCACCGGGTCAACCGAGACGCGCTCGCCCACGCGGGCCGGGTCAACTCCCTCACCAACGGCATCAATCTCACCAAAAAATTCATGGCCAATCACGCGCGGGTATCGGGCAAACGGATTATGCCCGCGGTAAATATGGCTGTCTGAACCGCAAATACCGGCCAGTTTGACGTTGACGCGCACTTCACCTGCCGCGGGTTCCGGGAGTGGACGATCTTCAATCACCAGTGCATTGGGTTGTTGAATCACTACGCTTTTCATCGTTCGCTCCTCGTTTACCAGTTCCACAATGTGCCATCTTCGAGACGGGCAACCGGAAGATAGGCAGGATCGTACGGGTATTTCGCCGCCAGTTTTTCGTCAAATTCAATGCCCAGCCCGGGTTTGTCGCCCGGATGCATATAGCCATTATCAAAGCGCCAGCTGTGCGGGAAGACCTCCAGCATCTGTTCGGAGTAACCCATATATTCCTGTACACCAAAGTTTGGCACCCACAGGTCAAAATGCAGCGCGGCGGCGTGGCAAACAGGCGACAGATCCGACGGTCCATGTGAACCGGTACGCACCTGATAAAGCGAGGCGAAGTCCGCGATGCGCCGCATGCCGGTGATGCCGCCCGCGTGGGTAATGGTGGTGCGGATATAGTCGATAAGCTGCTCTTCAATAAGCTGCTTGCAGTCCCAGATGCTGTTAAACACTTCTCCAACCGCAATCGGCGTGACCGTATGCTGACGGATCAGACGGAAGCAGGCCTGGTTTTCCGCAGGCGTAGGATCTTCCATCCAGAACATACGGAATGCTTCAATGCTCTTACCGAATCGCGCCGCCTCAATCGGGGTCAAACGGTGGTGCATGTCGTGCAAAAGATGCTCATTAAAGCCAAACTTATTGCGCACCGCATCGAACAGCTTCGGTGTGAAATCGAGGTATTTTTCGGTGGACCAGAGCTGCTCTTCCGGCCAGTCACCTTTAGTGGCGGGCTCGTAGGCCAGCCCTTTTCCTTTCGACATGCCATAGGTGGTTTTCATACCCGGCACGCCGCACTGAACGCGGATCGCCTTAAAGCCCATCTCTTTATGCCGGGCGTAATCTTCCAGCACGTCATCAATGGAGTGTCCGGTGGTATGACAATAGACCATCACCCCTTCCCGGGATGCGCCGCCCAGCAGCTGGTAGAGCGGCATATTGGCCGCTTTGGCTTTGATATCCCACAGTGCCATATCCACGGCGGAAATGGCCGACATGGTGACCGGACCACGACGCCAGTAGGCGCCTTTATAGAAGAACTGCCAGATATCCTCAATGCGGTGCGCATCACGGCCGATCAACTGCGGGCAAAGGTGATCTTTCAGATAAGAGGCCACCGAAAGTTCACGTCCGTTGAGGGTGGCATCACCCAGCCCGACGATGCCCTCGTCGGTGGTAATTTTAAGGGTGACAAAGTTACGCCCCGGGCAGGTAACAAAGACTTCAGCCCCGACAATCTTCATAATCCATTTCCTTACATCGCTCATTGTGATGCTGAAAACTTACTCTTCTGCACTACTACCATACAAGTATAATGATCATAAAATCAGCGAACGGTCACAAAAAAATCGGGCGCTCAGGCGCGCCCCCATCCGGCAACAATAATCAACATGCCGCACAGCGCAACCAGCGCCCCGGCCCAGTCATACGCGCTGAGCTTCACACCATCCACCACGCGTAACCACAGCAGCGCGGTACAGACATAAACGCCCCCATAAGCGGCGTAGACGCGCCCGCTGGCCGCCGGGTGCAGCGTCAACAGCCAGACAAACAGGGCCAGCGCAATGCCCGCCGGGATCAGCAGGAAGATGGTTGCCCCCTTCTTTAGCCAGAGCCACGGAAGGAAGCAGCCGATGATTTCACACAGCGCGGTGGCAAAAAAAAGCAGAGTGGTTTTGAGCATATTTACGTTCATGTGATGATTTATTTAGACATCATACCTGATGATATCGTTTACTTTTCCATACCCGTGCCGCGGGTATGCCGTTATTTCTCTTTGGTGTAGAATCTGAACGGGATAACTTAATTATCTGCGCCCATTTAAAAGGAAACGCTATGACTACATTAAGCAAACGCCTTTGTCTGACAGCCCTGCTGGCGCTGTCATCGTTCGCCTTTGCCGCCTCTGCCACCGCTGAAACCAGCAAACTCATTATTGAGTCTGGCGACAGCGCGCAAAGCCGTCAGAACGCCGCCATGGACAAAGAACAATGGAATGACACCCGTAGCCTTCGCCAGAAGGTGAACAAACGTGTTGAAAAAGAGTGGGACAAAGAAGATGTCGCTTTCGACGCGCGCGATAAGTGTCAGCAAAGTGCCAACGTTAACGCCTACTGGGAGCCAAATACCCTGCGCTGCCTGGATCGTCGTACTGGCCGCACGGTAGCGCCATAATGTCAGTGCAGTGTGACGTTAAGCTCCGCCCGCTGGAGCGTGAAGACCTGCGCTTCGTCCACCAGCTCGACAATAACGCCAGCGTGATGCGCTACTGGTTCGAAGAGCCTTACGAGGCGTTTGTTGAGCTGTCGGATCTCTACGACAAGCACATTCACGATCAAAGCGAACGCCGTTTTGTCGTGGAGTGTGAAGGTGAAAAAGCCGGTCTGGTGGAACTGGTTGAGATCAACCACGTTCATCGTCGGGCAGAATTTCAGATTATCATTTCACCTGAGCATCAGGGGAAAGGTCTTGCCACGCGGGCGGCGAAGCTGGCGATGGATTACGGATTCAACGTCCTCAATCTCTACAAGCTTTATCTCATCGTGGATAAAGAGAACGAGAAAGCAATCCATATCTACCGCAAGCTGGGCTTTATGGTGGAAGGCGAGCTGGTTCACGAGTTCTTTATCAACGGTGAATACCGCAACACCATTCGCATGTGCATCTTCCAGCATCAGCACCTGGCCGGACACAAACCGTCAGGCGCCAGCCTGCTGAAACCCACCGCGCAGTAACCTGCGCGGCTTTTTCTCAGTAGTATTCAATACTGTTCTTAATGGTGTACTTGCGCTCAACGGCGGGCTTCACACTGTTGTCGGTGATCGTCAGATCGCAACTCACCGGATTATTGTGTCGATCGTAATCACAGCTCTGATTGACGTTGCCCAGCGGCTTGTCATTCAGCATGCTCACGGCGGAGTAATCCATTCTTTTGCGAAGATCTTTAGACGGCGTCGACTGGACGGATAAATGCTGGTCCCCGGAGACGGTGGTTTTCCCCAGCGGATAGCCATCCGCATCATAGCGGTACTTCACTTCCATCTCTTTGCCGTGCGCCGCCACCACAAACCCGTTATCGTCGGTATCCCACGTTACGCCCGCCGACGGCAATTCGGCCAGCTGGCATTTCCCCTGCAGTTTCACTTTTCGCTGCTGGGTTTCCGCATCAAGGTAGTAATTAGCATCCAGTACCAGCGCCACGCCGGTATTGGCCTCGAGGTCGTGCAGTTCGAGGGTATCGAAACACCCTTCCGTCGACATCGTACCGGTTACCCGTTTGGAGACTTCACCTTTGTCATTGAACAGTGTCTGGGTGAAGTCTTTTACCGGGCCGCGCAGAGGGTCAAAATCAAATTCATTGGAGAAGCTCGCCATCTCGGGCGTAAACGACAGCGGCGCGGAAGGGTTGTCGCACCCCACCAGTGTTGCTGCCAGTAGCGTTATCGCTGCGTAGTTCTTCACATCATTTACCGAATCAGGGAGAGTATTCCCGATCATATTAGCAAATACCGTTGTTCACACGATAGCAAAATGTCAGGCGAAAAGAGACGTACAATCAATGCATTAATCTCTCTTGCCCTCTGCAAAACCTCGCCAGAACGAGAAGGCGCTGTGCCTGCTGTTGAACAGGAAACACACCTGCTTTGAGCGCATGACGGATATTATGTGGCATATTAACAACATGAAAACGCCGGCAGATTGCGCCATCTAACTTTTTTCTTTGATATATTAAATGTTTACCATCCCCTTTCTTCCTCTATAAGGATGCGCTACCCTCACAAATGCGTTCGCGTCCAAAACCGCCTGGAATCTCTATGCTTTCTTTATTCATGAAAAAACGTAGGCAAAACGCTGATTTTTGATTGCTCATCAAAGGTTAAAAAATGAAAAAAACAATCCCTGAATATACGCCTGTTGACTTATCACGTTGGGCCAGAAAAGAACATTTCGAGGTATTTCAGTCCTTTGCTCAATCTACATTTAATCAAACTGTTCAAATAGACATCACCGCATTGCGCAAGGATATAAAAGAACTGGGCTGGAAATTTTATCCGACGATGATTTCCCTCCTTTCTAAAATCGTCAACAACCATTCGGAATTCCGTATGGCCATGAAGAACAATGAACTTGTCATATGGAATGAAATTCATCCAAGCTATACCATTTTCCATAATGAAACGGAGACCTTTTCTTCTTTATGGAGTCACTTCGATGGCAATATTGACCATTTCCAGAACGTTTATTCGGAAGATGTTGCTCGCTATGGTAATACCCTTTCTTATTGGCCGAAGGAAGAGTCGCGGGAAAATGTATTTTTCGTGTCGGCGATCCCCTGGTCAAGTTTTACCAGTTTTAATATCAACGTAGCCAATATGCAGAACTTTTTTGCCCCCATGTTCACGATGGGGAAATACGTCAACCAGGGTGGAAAAGTATTGTTGCCCCTCGCCGTGCAGGTCCATCATTCCGTGTGCGATGGTTTCCATGTGGCAAGATTGTTCAATGAGTTACAGGCGATGTGTGATGACTTACGGCATCACTCCGGCGAACGACAGGTGCAGAGCAAAACGCACCGCGCTTAGCGTCACGATGCCGGGCGGGTATAACCGCCCGCAGGACGTGTTGATGGAAATTGGGGAAAATGAGCGCAGGAAGCCTGTATAAGATTGTTCAGAAAGTTATCCCCAATAACAAAAGCTTACACGAACCCTGCTAAGCTTAACCGACACACAGAGAAAAGGAGCTACAGATGAAACGGTTACCCTGGATTACCGCCCTGCTGTTAATGAGCGCTTCTACAGCGGCTCTGGCTGCCCCGGATTCCTGCGAGCGCGTAAAAAGCGATATTCAGCAGAAAATCATCAATAACGGCGTGCCCGAGTCCGGCTTTACGTTAAATATTGTGCCAAACGATCAGGCTGACCAGCCGGATGCACAGGTAGTCGGTCATTGTGCGAACGATACTTTTAAAATTCTCTATACCCGCACCGGTAGCGGTGCCGCATCAGGGATGCAGGATAATGGTCAGGGCGAACCTCAGTGATTTTAATCACTTTCTCGCGGCCAATTCCCTTTGACTTGATGAGGATTAATATTTAATACCTCCAAATAAGTAACATTCACCCCATCATTAGCCCGATTGTAATCACGGTCGAAAATAATACGCAATTAAAATGATGGGGTGAGTTATGTCCGATGTCGAAAATCACGGCGGGATCAGCCGTCGAACGTTGGTTAAATCCACTGCAATAGGCTCTCTGGCACTTGCCGCCGGGGGGATTTCACTGCCTTTTGGCCTCAAAAGCGCCGCTGCCGCGGTACAAAACGCCGTAAAGCCCGCTGAAGACAAAGTGGTCTGGGGTGCCTGCTCGGTCAACTGCGGGAGCCGTTGTGCGCTGCGCCTTCACGTCCGTGATGAAGAAGTTTACTGGGTCGAAACGGATAACACCGGTGAGGATATTTATGGCAATCATCAGGTTCGCGCCTGCCTGCGCGGGCGTTCTATTCGCCGTCGGATTAATCACCCCGATCGTCTGAACTACCCCATGAAGCGCGTAGGGAAACGCGGTGAAGGAAAATTTGAGCGTATCTCATGGGATGAAGCCCTGGACACCCTTACCCGCAGCCTGAAAGATGTCGTCGAAAAATACGGCAACGAAGCGGTCTACATTAACTACTCCTCCGGCATTGTGGGCGGCAATATCACCCGCTCCTCCCCTTATGCTTCGCTGGTCGCGCGTCTGATGAACTGCTACGGCGGCTTTTTAAGCCACTATGGCACATACAGCACCGCGCAAATAGCCTGTGCAATGCCCTACACCTACGGCAGCAACGATGGCAACAGCACCTCAGATATTGAAAACACGAAGCTGGTGGTGATGTTCGGCAATAACCCGGCAGAGACGCGCATGAGTGGCGGCGGGATAACCTATTATCTCGAGCAGGCCCGCGAGCGCTCTCACGCGCGCATGATCGTCATCGATCCGCGGTATACCGACACCGCCGCCGGGCGCGAAGACGAGTGGATCCCGATTCGCCCGGGGACGGACGCCGCGCTGGTCGCAGGTATCGCCTGGGTACTGATCGACGAAAACCTTGTCGATCAGCCGTTCCTCGACACGTACTGCGTCGGCTATGACGAAAAAACGCTGCCGGAAGGTGCGCCTGCTAACGGGCATTACAAAGCGTATATTCTCGGTCAGGGTGATGATGGCATCGCCAAAACGCCGGAATGGGCCTCGCGCATCACAGGCATACCGGCCGATCGCATCATCAAGCTTGCACGGGAAATTGGCAGTACCAAACCGGCCTACATCTGTCAGGGCTGGGGCCCACAGCGCCAGGCCAACGGCGAGCTGACCTCCCGCGCCATTGCCATGTTGCCGATTTTGACCGGAAACGTCGGTATCAACGGCGGTAACAGCGGCGCACGTGAATCGACCTACACGATCACCATTGAGCGTATGCCACTGCCGGATAACCCGGTGAAAACGCAAATCTCATGCTTTAGCTGGACCGACGCCATCGCGCGCGGACCCGAAATGACCGCCCTGCGCGACGGCGTGCGGGGAAAAGAGAAGCTGGATGTGCCGATCAAATTCATCTGGAACTTCAAGGACTTGAAGCGGACCCTTAGTAGGCCTGAGGTCCTGCATTGAGTCAAGACCTTGTGTCATTCTTTGTGCCAGACTTGTGTCATTAGACGGGATGTCTAGACGGCTGGTCAGGACCCCCGGTGGCCTCGGTCTGGACTTGAGGTGGGCCTATGGGGGAAGTCTGCTGGCTTAATGTATTAGATGGTCATTCACATTTTTCTGTCAGAAACCATCGGTCCCACTGTGAGTCCAAACCTAAGGACCTAGAAGTCCACCCACAGCCTTAGACAGAGTGTCGAACACATCCACACCGAGTCGACCAGAGAGGACCATGTAGAGACCCACAGAGAGGAACACGAGTTTATAGACCAGAGTCAGGAGGGACTTCAGGTCTGCGGAAGTCATAGACATAAAGCCCCCCATCTGTTATGTTATATTATTACATTAACAACAGGTCCAGACCATTGGTCCAGACCATAGTTAGTTAATCACAGTGATAGCCCACCACCTGAAGTCCTGCTGATATTCAGTCCAGACTTACCTCTTACCCATTGGTCTTACGCTTCGGTCTTGGTGAACTTCAGGCGTTTGACTACAGGCAGGACGGCAGTAGCTGAGCCAGTGCCCATCTTGACGGTCGTAGCAGCTTCAGCGACAACGAACACTTTACCGAGGATTTCCAGAGAGTGAGACTGAGAGTCACCATCACGGGACAGGACCACCGTAATGTTTGCACCATCGTGACGGAAGCAACCGAAGCTCAGAGCCGTGAAGCGCTTAGCCATCATGAAGACGCCACGGTCTTCACCGTTGTAATAGGCGATGTCTGTCCCCAGCATATCGACGATAGCGTCTTCACCACCAAAGCCCTGCTTAGCAGCCAGACGAGAGAGAGCCTTGATGTGTGACTCATGGGCGATAATGCCATAGTCAGAAACCTCAGAACCGAAAGATGGCTCGGTGTTGTCATACAGAGCGTCCATGATAGCGTCTGCCTTAGCGGTCAGGCTACCAGTCAGGACAGGAAGCTCTACGGTCTTCAACAGTTTGGAGGACTCCAGAACGTCGACCATGCGAGCGTTGATGGTACGGACCACATTCTCACAGATGTTCATAGCGTCCTGCTGAAGTGTGCCCTGAGTGAATCCGGTGGATGACTTGGCGTCCCAGAGCTTGGTCTGCTCAGAGATGAGAATAGCCTGCTCGATTGGTTCGACCACGATTTCTTGTCCAGACGGAACGGTCACGACTTCAGGTCGCTTACCACCACGGACAGGAACGACCACAGAGCGATCAGCCAGAGTGTGAGCAATGATTGGAGTAGGCAGGCTATTGCGGGTAGGCAGGACTTCTACAGGGAACGGGATGTTCTCCTGAGCAGATTTCAGCACACCATTCAGCATTGTCTTAACCAGTTTAGCCAGCTCAAAGGCGTAGACCTGAGGGTCTGCGTTAGTTGGCAAACCTTCGTTAATCTGAATGTTGTCGGTGTCGGTGATACGTACTGGCTCAATGCCGAACTGGAAAGCGTCTTTAATCGTCATAATAATCAATCTCCTGAATTAGTTTGGATACTGTGGGTCCCGACATCGGGTCAGGACCACTTGTGTGTCTGTGTCTTAGAGGCTGTCCATCCAGTTGTCCGTGGACTCAATGTCAGCGACCATAGAAGCACGGGAGCGCCCAGCGGAATGGGTAGCACTGTGGAGGTGCTCACCATAGGTCCGGCGTTCAGCTTTGACCTGTTCACGGCGCTGTAGCTCTTTCTGCCACTCTGCATCAGTCATGTTCTCTTCACGCATACGCTCAGCCTGAATGCGCTGCTCTTTAGCAATACGCTCGGCTTCGACTCGCTTGTTCTGCTGGCGGCGACCATAGGCGGTCATCAGGTCATTACTGAAGAAGTTACCAATGGTCACGCCAGCTTCAGCCAGAGCTTCCAGTAACTCCATCGCCTCGCGGCTGGTGGACGGTAAGCCTGACAGGTAGCCCGGAATCAGGGTCTTAATCGCCAGAGACAGCGGATAGGACTGACCGTCCAGACTCACAGTATTTTCATAGGGATTGATGTCGGTGACTGATAGTTTCCAGTCGTTGTTGTTGAATAACATAAGGTAGTACTCCTATTGAGAAGGTGAGAACTATCGGTATCGCAGACACAGTTATGCCTACGGGTCTCCCCGCATCGGTCATTCTCAAAAGGTGTTTAAATTAAGGTGGTTTACCAGCAGGAAAACTTTTCCGTCTGGCTCAATGCGTCGAAACTTCGGTCAGCAGACGATAGGTTTATGCGGCGGTTTTTCTGCCCCATAAGGTTCAAGACTCCAGTTCACTAGCTGCGCTAGACTTCGCAAAGGCTCGGCGTAACTGATTGTCTAAATCACGGTCCACCAACATAGCTATCAGCTCGTCTCGACTGTAGTACGGGCGTTCGGGGTCTTCGACTCCAAGTCTCAGCAGGGACAGCAGATGACGTGTAGGCAGACCACGGTAACGAAGGGTCGCTTTGCCGATAGGTGTACGAGGGTCAATCATCTTAGAGTCCCTCCACTCGGGACGCCCAGACGCTCCCTGTAGGGATGAGACTCAGCGCCATACCTTTGGTCATGTGACCAGCTTTAACAGCCTTATACAGTCGCTCAGGCTTGCGTCCGTCCGCTTTGCTAAACAGGGTAGACATCTGGTGATGGGCGTAGTCTCGGTCAGCGTTAGAGTGTCGCTCCAGTAGCTCAGCTTCGGCGTGATAGCCCAGCTCAACCATCTTGTTAACGACAACGGTCTGGACTTCAGGCATTGCCAGAACAGCTTCAAAGGCAGCGTAGACCATGTCCTCGAAATCATGAGAGACCCATCCGGCATACTTCATGGTCACTTGCTTGTCAGCCAGAATATAATCATGACCCAGCTCATTACGAGCGGACCGCATTTTTTGCGGGACGGTAGAGAAACGCTTAGCGTCTTTGGTCCTCCACTCGGAGGGAGACTTCCCGCGATGCAGCTCCAGGGTCTTCCAGATTTCGGTCAGGTTCCACATCCCGTCCTCATTCGCTTTGAATGGTTGACCATCGATGTAGATGATGTGGTTAGCGTTAAGCTTTGACATATCGTTGTACTCCTTTTGTTATGTCTCCTGAAGTCACACCCTGAAAGCCTACTCAAGCCCCCAACGATAGGGAGACTCACAGGCAACAGGAGACATACAGAAAGACTTGAGGATTGATGAGGTCGTGTGAAAACCAGAGATGACCATAGCGGCTAATAAAAGGAAATTTTCCTCTTTTGAGGACTGCTCAGTTTTGAGCGCGTTAAGTTCTTCGACCATAGAGACGAAGGTTGCAGGCCGCATGTCAGGACGAGCTGTAAGGACTCCAGATGGTGAGCGGTGATAGACTTAAGCCAATGAGACGACTAAAGAACGCTAACGAGCTGGAGGTCGATACAGGAGGTCTGACAGAGGCGGACTGCTGGCCTTGCTTACTTAGGAGAAAGACTTAATGTCGGGAGAGCTTCCGCATAACTTGACGCATCAAGACCAGAGGCGGAATGTATGGTCTCCCGATAGTGAGGGTGTAATCTTTCTAACAGTGATAGTTAAGCCCTACCACTGGTCATACATACATACCCAACCGCAAGCAACGACCCAATGTATACAGGGTCCCGATGCTTGAAGTCTGGACTGTAGGTAGTAATAGGAATTGTGTTACCACAATCATAATAATGACTTTGGATGAGCCTAAGGTACTAACTTCAGTCTGCCTCCTTAGGTCTTAACTTAAGTCTAACCTTAAGTCGGCATCTATTGGTCTGCCCCCCTACCCCCCATCGCTGGTTGGTCTGGTCTCAGTGTCTGCCCGTTCTTCCTACTAGTGAGAGTTTATTACAGGCCAGAGCAGGCGCCGCTCTCAGCCTAATGACTCACAGTTGAATAAGGTCAGACTCAGCTACCGAATGTCGCTTACCATCGGCTGTTTGCCTGTACATTTGACCAGTAGCGCGGTTTAGTCGGACGTGAGCTGGCTTACCGCCAGTCAATACCTTACCGAGGACAGGTCCAGTCTGGTACTTGATGTCCGCAGCCTTCTGGTCCTTCTCCGTCCACTCGGTCCAACCATCAAAAGCAAACTCCTTGTGATGTTCTTGACGCAGCTCCTGAAGGAAGAGAATCAGGTCGGAGACTGAAGGCGACAACCGCGTGTAGTGTCGACCGCTAAGACGAAGCATAGCCCGATATTGGTCAGCTTTGGCGTAGTAGCTAATGCCCTTAGGCAAATAGTTCTGACGCTTACCGCCGTGACTATCTGCGTTCCATCGGTTCTCCTGATACGTGCAGACCCGTAGGTTGTCAGGATGGTCATTGAGACGATTACCGTCGATGTGGTCTACCACGTACCCGTCAGGGATGCGGCCTTTACACAGGCTGTAGATGACTCTGGAGCGACGATAGGTCTTACCCAGTACATTCACATTGGCGTAGCCTTGCTCACTTACAGCGAAACTCACAGGCTCTCCGGTTGCACGCCTGGATTTGCCGTAAGGTTTCTTAACTCGGAGTAGCTCCGGTATGGTTGAGTCGAAAGTTAGATAGTCGTACAGGCGAGTGCGGAAAGTGTCGGACTCGTAGCGTTTAGACATGTGATGTCCCTCCGTGGAAAGGTTAACGATGTGATTAGATTAAGTGTGGAAGACTTCCCGCATGGACGCTCCGCAAAGGACCAGAGGCGAGGCTGTGAGCTGGCGAGCAGCTAACGTTAATCTCCTGATAGTGAGGATGTAATCCATCCTACTGTGATAGTTAAGCCCCTCCTTATAGATTCCCTTGACAAAAGCATATAAATCATGCAGAGAGACCTAAGATGACTTTTATTTCAAACACTAAGCGAGTTCAACATGGCGACAATAATTGGGCTGGGTGTCATCCTGCTAGCGTTACTTGGGCATATATGGTCCCAGACAAAAAGAATAGAAAAGCTGGAATGGAACAACTGGCGGTTATCAGCAGAAAATGAAAAGCTGAAAAGTGAGCTTACCGCTAGGGACTAAGGGTCGCCCACCTTAACGACCCATCGCTTACCGCCCACTCAAGGACTACGGGGTCGACAACGCTACAGCCAGCGCATCAGCCAGACGTCCTACCGCGTGTCCCTTCCCGTACAGGTCGTAAGTGATTGACTGCGAGCTATGACCTAAGATGCCTTGAGCGTCCACCAGATTGACTCCACGCTCTTTCATACGGGTCGCCAGCCAATGCCTCAGACTATGAAGCGAGACGTTATCAGCGTCTGGCAGGGCCTCAGTCAGGACCCTTGAGTTAAACCAGTTAGAGTAGGCGCTCGGTGTCATCCCGAAGAGAGGACCATCATCAGGCTGAGCGTCTACCCACGACAGGAAGGACGTCAGGTCAAACCCATAAGCGCCATCGGTCAGCGGTACAAGTCGGACTGAATGCTTGTTCTTTACGGACTTCCCGTCCCCATCTTCATTAATGTCGATACAGACCAGTCCATTGTCCAAGGTTACAATGTCACGTTTAGTCAGGTGGCAGACCTCAGCAGACCGAGCACCAGTGACCACAGAGACCAGAGTCGCCCACCTGCGAGCCTCAGAGGTCGTGTGAGCGGTATGTCGTGTGAACTGATACTCAGCCTCTACCCGGACAAGAAGTCTCTCCAGCTCCTCGTCAGTGAATGCTCTACGCTTGGAGTCGATATCCTTGGTCAGCTTCATCCGTTCAATAGGGTTGCGGCCCTCAAGTTGCCCATTCATCAGGCCATAATCGAGACACATCTTCGCTTTGGTCAGCAGCTTGTTGATTGTCGATGGTCTCACCTCAGAAGCCAGCATAGCGTCCCTGACAGCCAGCCACTCAGAGCGAGACATCAGGTCCATGTCTTCAGGCAGGAACCGGGAGACAGTATTTAGTGAGGACGAGAGGTCCTTGTAGCTGGAGGACTTCAGGGTCTGGACCTTCTCAGCCAGCAGTGAGGACACAAGCTCAGAAAAACTACAGATAGCGACCTCAGGTTGGCGCTCCTGCGTGAATACTTCTGGGCTGACTCCCTGCTCGTTACTCAGAATTGCCATAGAGTCGCATATAGTTGAGTAATCCGTAGGGTTATTCATCACAATATCAATCAGGCCAGAGGTATCACCAGTGTCTACCCTCTGCTGTGCTGCGGTCAGGACTTCAAGCGCTAACCTTATGCCCTTCTGCTGGTCCAGACTCAGAGCCTGCGTAGCTGCTAGCTCCTTCAGGTTCGACTTCTCGTCCACCAGAGTAGCGACCTCAAGTCCATTCCAGTAGTCATCACTAGCGTCTGTCAGGAACTGCTCAGCCATAGACCGGAGGTGGTCCGTAAGCTCCTGTAGCGAGACTTCAGGTCTATCCAACATGAAGGCCTTAGCTGTGGCTGCAAGCTCTCTCTGACGCATTTTGGCTACTCTCCTGTCTGTGCTGCGGGTCGATACTGAAAGAAACGGTGTGGTCTGTCCCTTGAGTCTGAAGCGGATAGTATATCGACCATTGGCTCTACGGACTAACTGAGGCTTAGCTACGCCGAGTAGATTGATTTGTGTCAGCCTTGTGTCAGGACTTGAGGTGTAGACTTGCTGATACAGATAGGGAGACCCAGAGAAAGAACTGGATGAATACACAGTATTATCATGATTAATGTCAGTCATATCAGGACCTTAAGTAGCATTGAGTCAACTACTTCAAGTCCATCCATCCGTCTGACAATGGAGTCCATCTGGAACTACGCTGGCAACACCATCATCAACCAGCATTCCGACATCAACAAAACCCACGATATTCTGCAGGACGAGAGTAAATGCGAAACCATCGTGGTGATCGACAACTTTATGACCTCGTCGGCGAAATATGCTGACATCCTGCTACCCGATTTAATGACCGTTGAGCAGGAAGACATTATTCCTAACGATTATGCAGGCAACATGGGCTACCTGATTTTCCTTCAGCCCGTGACCGCGCCGAAATTTGAGCGCAAACCGATCTACTGGATCATGAGTGAAGTGGCGAAACGCCTCGGCCCGGATATTCATCAGCGATTTACCGAAGGACGTACCCAGGCGCAGTGGCTGCAGTATCTGTATGCCAAAATGCTCGAAAAAGATCCGCAGTTGCCGTCCTATGACGAACTGAAAGAGAGGGGTATTTATAAGCGTAAAGATCCGGCCGGGCACTTCGTGGCCTATAAAAAATTCCGCGATGATCCGCAGGCTTATCCGCTCAACACCCCCTCGGGCAAGATTGAAATTTACTCCAGCAAGCTGGCAGAGATTGCGGCTACCTGGGAGCTCGCCGACGACGAAACCATCAGCCCGCTGCCGGTCTATGCCTCGACCTTTGACGGCTGGGACGCCCCGGAACGTCATAAATTCCCGCTGCAGCTCTTCGGCTTCCACTTCAAAGCCCGCACCCACTCCAGCTACGGCAATGTCGACGTGCTGAAAGCCGCCTGCCGTCAGGAGGTCTGGCTTAACCCCGTGGACGCGGCGCAACGCGGCATCAAAAATGGCGATACGGTGCGCGTGTTTAACGATCGCGGCGAGGTACGCATCGAAGCCAAAGTCACACCACGCATCATGCCCGGCGTGAGCGCGATGGGCCAGGGAGCCTGGCATGACGCCAATATGAACGGCGATCGTGTCGACCACGGTTCATGCATCAACACCCTGACCACGCACCGCCCGTCACCGCTGGCCAAAGGTAACCCGCAGCACACCAATCTGGTGCAGATCGAGAAGGCGTAAGGAGTAAGTGATGACCACTCAGTATGGATTTTTTATTGATTCCAGCCGCTGCACCGGGTGCAAAACCTGCGAGCTCGCCTGCAAGGATTACAAAGATTTAACCCCGGACGCCAGCTTCCGCCGTATTTACGAATACGCGGGCGGTGACTGGCAGGAAGACAACGGTGTCTGGCACCAGAACGTGTTTGCCTACTACCTGTCGATTGCCTGCAACCACTGCGAAGACCCGGCCTGCACCAAGGTCTGCCCGAGCGGGGCGATGCACAAGCGTGACGACGGGTTCGTGGTAGTGGATGAAGATGTCTGCATCGGCTGTCGCTACTGCCACATGGCCTGTCCGTACGGTGCCCCGCAGTACAATGCCGCCAAAGGCCATATGACCAAGTGTGACGGCTGCCACACCCGCGTGGCAGACGGCAAAAAGCCGATCTGCGTGGAGTCCTGCCCACTGCGCGCGCTGGATTTCGGTCCTATCGACGAGTTGCGTAAAAAACATGGTCAGCTGGCGGCCGTCGCGCCGCTGCCGTCCGCGCACTTCACGAAGCCAAGCATCGTGATTAAACCTAACGCCAACAGCCGCCCGACAGGGGATACCACCGGCTACCTGGCAAACCCGAAAGAGGTGTGAGATGGGAAGTGGATGGCATGAATGGCCGCTGGTGATCTTCACCGTCTTCGGACAGTGCGTCGCCGGGGCATTGATCGTTATGGGGCTCGTCTGGCTTACTGAAAAAGACGACGCGGTGAAAACACGCCTTGTCCGCAGTATGTTCTTTCTGTGGCTGGTGATGGGCATCGGATTTTTGGCGTCCGTGCTGCACCTTGGCTCCCCGCTACGGGCCTTTAACTCGCTCAACCGCGTGGGTGCTTCGGCGCTCAGTAACGAAATTGCCGCGGGATCCATTTTCTTTGCCGTTGGCGGTTTCTGGTGGCTGGTATCCGTTATCGGTAAAATGCCCCCGGCACTGGGTAAAATCTGGCTGGTCGTTAGCCAGATCCTGGGCGTTGTCTTTGTCTGGGCGATGACCCGGGTTTATCAAATTGATACCGTACCGACCTGGTACACGGGTTACACCACGCTGGCCTTTTTCCTGACGCTGGTATTGGGAGGGCCGCTGTTTGCAGCCCTGTTGCTGCGCGTGGCAAACACGACATATAAAAGCACATTCGCGGCCTCTGTCAGCGTGCTGGCACTCCTGGCCTGCGTGGCGGTCATCGTGCTGCAGAGCAATGACCTGGCGACAATCCACAGTTCCGTTCAACAGGCGAGTGCCCTGCTGCCTGACTATGGCGCACTGCAAATCTGGCGTATCGTACTGCTTGCCGCCGGACTCGGCTGCTGGTTGTGCCCGCTGATGCGTCGGCAGGAGCCTAAAGCCCTCGCTCTTTTTGCAGGCGTGATACTGGTCGTCGTGGGTGAACTGATTGGCCGTGGTCTTTTCTATGGTCTGCACATGACCGCAGGTATGGCGATTGCGGGTTAACACAGTCGCGCGGGCTACTCCGCGCGAGCAAGGAAGGTAGTCATGAAAGAAGTCTCACAGCGTGATTCGTTCGCGTTCAGCGCCCGGGTACTGGGCGCGCTGTTTTATTTTGCTCCGGATAGCGAGCAGACTGCGCCGCTGGTGCAGGCGCTCACCGCAGGCGACTGGATTCAGGACTGGCCGCTGGCGCCGGAAACGCTGCAGCCCGTTGCAGATGCGTTCAAAACGCCATCCGATGAAGCGTTAAAAGATGCCTGGCAACGTCTGTTTATTGGCCCTTACGCACTGCCGTCACCGCCATGGGGTTCCGTCTGGCTGGATCGGGAATCCGTGCTCTTCGGCGACTCCACCCTCGCGCTGCGCCAGTGGATGCGTGAAAACAACATTGCCTTCGAGATGAAGCAGAACGAACCGGAAGATCACATCGGTACCCTGCTGTTACTGGCCGCGTGGCTGGCAGAAAATGGCCGCGACGCTGAACGCGACCAGCTTCTGGCGTGGCACCTGCTGCCGTGGAGTACCCGCTTCCTGTCCGTGTTTGTTGAAAACGCCGGGCACCCGTTCTACACCGCACTGGGCAAACTCGCACAGCTGACGCTCGCGGACTGGCAGGACACGTTAATTATTCCGGTCGCGGAAAAAACGCTCTACCGCTAACGCCAGCACCTGGCTTGCTCACCGCTTCCGGGCAAGCCAGGCTCTCCAGCCACCAAATTCCGTGATATCCCGTGCCCCCTCCAGGCCATACGCCTCGCAGATAAACCCGGTCAACCACCGTCCATCCTGCAGCTCGATTTTTCCCAGCCCCAGGGGTGCGGGGATCCCGGCGAGAAACGACCCCACTTCGCTGTGCGGTAGCTCCCAGACTTCGACCGCAATCCCGGCCCCCTGGTCTGCCACCCGAACCATTCCGGGACGTTTACCGTCCGCCAGCGCATACAGACGGTAATAAGGTGCGCTGGTGGTCGCGTCTACAAGGCGTGCTCCGCGCTCTCGTAACTGAACATTGAGCGCCAGACCGTCCATATGCGCACCGCAGACCACTATCCGCAGGCGGTCATGGGTTGCGGTGCAGGTCGGCGCGTCGTCCAGCATGGCACGATTGCCCGGTAACGTTAATTTTGTGTGACGTTGTAACGCATCAGCCAGACTGAGCAGATACTGATCGGTAAACGCGCGGCCAAACAGCGTGACGCCGGATGGCAGCCCATTGTTCATTTCACCGACCGGGACCGCTACGGCGGCATAGTCGAGCAGGTTCATAAAGTTGGTATAGATGCCCAGCGCCGAGTTGCTTTTAACCGGCTCATCGGCCAGCTCAGCCAGACTCACCGGGCGGGGATACGTCGGGATTAATACGCACTCCAGGTCGGCCATCATGGCATCGCACTCGGCTTTATACCGCTGGAGTTTGTACTGCGCGTCAAACGCCGCCACCGCAGTGGCTGCAGGCGCGTTTTGCAGGACATCACGGATAACCGGCAACACCGCGTCGGGCTGGCATTCAATCAGCGCACCCGCGAGGTGATAACGCTCGGCGACCCACGGGCCGTCATAGAGCAGTTTCGCGGCCGCCAGAAACGGTGCAAAGTTGAGAGTCACGGGCACGCCCCCCAGCGCGATAAGCCCCGTCTTCGCGCGGTGATACAGTGCCTCGCTTTCTGCACAGCCGAGAAACTCCAGCGTCTCCGGCACGCCAAAGCGAAAGCCCGCAGCAGGGACACCAAAAGCCTGCGGGCCGTTCCACGCCGGGTTGGACCGGCTGTATTCGTCACGCGGATCCTGTCGCGCCGTGAGTGCCAGCAGCTGGCTGGCCTCTGCTGCCGTCGCGGTGAAAAACGTGACGCAGTCCAGCGTGCGGCAGGCTGGCACAACCCCAGCCGTAGAGATGAGTCCTTTGGTTGCTTTGAGGCCGACCAGATTATTCAGCGAGGCCGGTACGCGCCCGCTGCCGGCCGTGTCCGTTCCCAGCGCGAAGCTCGCCAGACCCAGGGCGACCGCCAGCGACGACCCCGCTCTGGAGCCACCGGACGGGTAATCCGGATGAACGCTGTTACAACATGGGCCATACGGCGAGCGCGTACCGTTTAAGCCGGTTGCGAACTGATCGAGGTTAGTTTTCCCCAGAGGAATCGCCCCCAGCGCAATCAGCTGCGAAACTATCGTTGCATCCTGCTCTGCCCGATACGCAAATGCCGGACAGGCGGCGGTGGTGTCGATACCCGCCAGATCGATATTGTCTTTGATGGCAAAGGGCACGCCGAACAGCGGCAGCGCGTGCGGCGCTACGCCCTCCAGCGCGGCGAGGTACGGCTCCAGCTCTTCAGGGGTGAGCAGATAAATAAAAGCGTTAAATGACGGGTTCAGCGCCAGCGCGCGCTCGCGTAATGCCGTTATCACCTCACGCGGGACGATCTGGCCTTCACGGTATGCCTCTGCCAGCACAGAGAGACGTAAATCATAAAGAGGCTTCATGCTGTTTTCTCCAGAACGACCACGCACTGGCCCGCCCGCACCGACGACCCCGGCTGGACACGGACCTGACTGACCACGCCGTCCTGAGTGGCAACTAACGGGATTTCCATTTTCATCGACTCCAGCACCACCAGCACATCGCCTTCGCGCACGGTGTTGCCGACCTCAACGTTCACCTGCCACAGGTTGCCGGCAACCGGGCTTTCAACACCGGATTCTCCCGACCGTAACGGCGCGTCGTCACCGTCATCCGTCAGTTCATCGCTACTGTCAAAATGCGCCTGCCCGCCCGCTATCCAGCGCTCACGCTCGGCGTTAAACGCCGCCTGCTGATGCGTACGGAATGCCTCAATCTCAGGTGCTTCGTCAGCCAGAAACTGCTGATACTCCGCCAGTTTCAGCGTGGTGTGTTCAATACGCAGCGGATAACGCCCCAGCGGGAAATCCCGGCGGATATTTTGTAACTCCCCGGCAGAAACCGGATAAAAGCGAATTTGATCGAAGAAACGCAGCAGCCAGGGCTTGCCGCCGAAATCCTCTACCGTGCGATAGCGATTCCACATCTGCAGGGTTCGCCCCACAAACTGATACCCGCCCGGCCCTTCCATACCGTAGATGCAGAGGTATGCCCCGCCAATGCCCACCGAGTTCTCCGCCGTCCAGGTACGCGCCGGGTTGTATTTGGTGGTCACCAGACGGTGTCGCGGGTCGAGCGGCGTGGCCACCGGCGCGCCGAGGTAGACATCCCCCAGCCCCATCACCAGATAACGGGCGTCGAACACCGTTTTATACACTTCATCAATGTTAGCCAGATCGTTTATGCGACGGATAAACTCCAGGTTGCTCGGGCACCACGGCGCATCGCGGCGCACGGTGGTCATGTATTTGTCGATGGCTTTCTGACACGCCGGATCGTCCCAGGAGAGCGGCAGCCAGACGATGCGCGACGGCACGTCCAGCGAGTCCTGGTCACAAACGCCCTGCCACAGCCCGGCGATCACCTCCAGCAGGCTATCCAGGCGCAGCGTTTCCGGCTGATAATGAATTTGCAGGGAGCGGATCCCCGGCGTGAGATCGATAACGCCTTTCAGCGCCCGGTCCTCCAGCGCCTGCATCAGCGCGTGGCCGCGAAAACGCAGCACCAGATCCAGCTCAGGCTCGCCAATCTCCAGCAGCAGATGGGTATCACCCGACACTCTCGCCACCAGACGTTTATCGGCAGTCCCCTGCGTCAGCACAATCGGTGAGTCCAGAACGGCAGGTTGCCACGTGACAGGTTGCGGGGTCAGGCTGGCGATTTGGCGCTCCTGCGCCTGCGCCAGCCGTCGCGCGGTGTCAATATCCACCGGCACAAAGCGAACGTAATCTCCCGCCTTCAGTTGCCCTACCGCGTGCAGATCGGCCTCGATGATGGTGACCGGACAGACAAACCCGCCCAGGCTTGGGCCATCCGGGCCGAGGATCACCGGCATATCGCCGGTAAAATCCACCGCGCCGATGGCATACGGATTGTCATGAATGTTCGACGGATGCAGGCCCGCCTCGCCGCCGCTGTCGCGAACCCATTCCGGTTTCGGGCCAATCAGGCGTACCCCCGTCCGGCTGGAGTTGAAATGCACTTCCCATTCGGTGGCGAAAAACGTCGCGATGTAATCCGGCGTGAAATACTCCGGTGCACCGTGCGGGCCGTAAATCACCCGCAGTTCGCGCACCGCGTCCAGCCTCGTGTGCAGCGCCTGCGGCAGCGGCGCGTCCGCTACCGGCTCGGTTAACGGGGCCAGGTGCAAAATGTCACCTGTGCGGAGCGCCCGTCCGGCGTGCCCCCCGAACTGCCCCAGCGTGAAGGTGCTTTTACTGCCCAGATATTCCGGCACGTTAAACCCGCCGCGCAGGCAAAGATAGCTGCGCACGCCCGCACAGCGGACCTCTCCCATACGCAGCGTCATGCCCGCACGTACGCGAAAAACGTGATTATTGGCCAGCGGTTCACCGTCCAGCGTGAGCGCAATTTCAGCGCCCGTCACCACCAGCTGCGCATCGCAGTTGAATTTCAGCGTCGGGCCGCTGAGGGTGATCTCAAGCGCGGCGGCATCGTCTTTATTGCCCAGCAGACGGTTACCCAGACGCAGCGCCAGGCTGTCCATTGGCCCGGATGGCGGAACGCCAACCGCCCAGTAACCTGTGCGTCCCGGGTAATCCTGCACCGTGGTCTGCGTACCGGCGCTGAGCACCTCCAGCGTGGATGCCTGGTACATCAGGTGCTCAAGACAGCGGGTCCAGGGCTCACCTGCGGCAAACGGCGCGAAGGTCAGGATCTGCTGCAGATAACTGCGGTTGGTTTCAACGCCATAAAGACGGGTCTCCCCCAGCGCGGTATGCAGCACGCGGATAGCGGCTTCGCGTGTCGGCTGCCAGGCGATCATTTTGGCTAACATGGGGTCAAAAAACGGCGGGACTTCGCATCCGGCCTCAACCCAGCTGTCGATGCGCAACGTAACGCGGTCATCGGGCGGGAAAGCCACGTCGGTGAGCAGTCCCGGTGAAGGCTGGAACTGGCGGCCCGGGTTCTCGGCATAGATCCTGGCCTGAATGGCATGCCCCTCCGGTTTCAGGGTGTCACGCAGTGTCGCCAGTGGCGGCAACGTTCCGGCGGCAAGTTCGATCATCCAGCGCACCAGATCCACGCCCCACACCTGTTCGGTCACGCCGTGCTCCACCTGCAAACGGGTATTCACCTCAAGGAAGTAAAAGCGGGCGGCGTCGCTGTCATAGACGAATTCAACGGTGCCCGCGCTGCGGTAGTTGACCGCTTTACCCAGCGTTATCGCCGCCTCGCACAATGCCTGCGCCATGCCCACCGGCAGGTTTGGCGCGGGCGTCTCCTCCAGCACTTTCTGGTTACGCCGCTGCACAGAGCAGTCGCGCACGCCGAGGGCAATCACCTCACCCTTGCCGTCGCCAAACAGCTGTACTTCCAGATGACGCGCCCGCTCAATGTACTTTTCGATAAAGACACCCGCGTCGCTGAAGTTATTTTTCCCCAGACGCACTACCGCATCGAACGCGTCACGCAGCTCTTCTGCGTCATAGCAGACGCGCATACCGATGCCGCCGCCTCCCGCTGTGCTTTTCAGCATCACCGGATATCCCACCCCGGCGGCAGCGTTGACGGCCTGGTTAACATCGGCCAGCAGGTCGGTGCCCTCCAGCATCGGAACACCGTGCGTTTTCGCCAGCGCGCGAGCGGTATGTTTTAGCCCAAACAGACGCAGCTGTTCCGGCGTGGGGCCCACAAAGGCAATCCCCGCGGCGTCACACGCTTCGGCGAACGCGGCGTTTTCCGAGAGAAAGCCGTACCCCGGATGAATGGCCTGTGCCCCGCTGGCTTTCGCGGCGGCGATGATCTTCGTGCTATCCAGATAGGTATTCGCCGCCGGGCCATCGCCCAGACTCAGCGCTTCATCGGCCTCGCGAATATGCAGGCTGCTGATATCCGCCTCGGAATAGACTGCCACACCACGGATTTTCATGGTGCGCAGGGTGCGTAAAATGCGGCAGGCTATCGCCCCGCGGTTCGCAATCAGGAGTGTCGTCAACATAGGTCAGACTCAATCGTGGCGGGTCGTCCCGCCGAAAATCGGCTCACCCATGGTCGTCCATGGGGGAAAAAGCGGTTACGGCAGAATGCGTCCGGCACGAACTTCAAACAGGCGGTACAGCGCCTGGCGCAGTCGCTGCCAGCGGGTGGGCGTCAGTTCCATACCAGCACCTCAGCAGGCGTTGGGTTCCAGCCGTTGCAGGGGTTATTCAGCTGTGGACAGTTGGAGATCAAGACAATGACGTTGCACTCGGCGCGCAGGTCGACGTATTTCCCCGGCGCGGAGATGCCATCTTCAAACGTCAGCCCGCCCTCTGGCGTCACCGGCACGTTCATAAAGAAATTGATGTTGGCCGTGATGTCGCGTTTTTGCAGACGGCCATCGTGCAGACAGGCGCAGAGGAAGTTATCGCGACAGCTGTGCATATGGCGTGTATCGAGGGCGTATCGCACGGTGTTGCTCTCCTGGGCGCAGGCCCCGCCGAGGGTATCGTGACGCCCGCAGGTATCGTCGATAATGGTGAGCAGGGGGTTACCGAGGCTGGAGTACAGGACGCTGCCCCGCGTGAGATAGGCGTTGTTCTGACGGCGCAATGTGCGCTGTGCATCGTAACGTTCACGCGGGTTATCGGCATTGTAGAACAGCGTGTCGACCGCCTGGTTACCTTCCAGGTCGAGCAGGCGCAACGTCTGCCCTTGTTTCACCTCGAACAGGTACGGTTCACCTGCCGGGATCACGTGGCGAAATACCGCGTCTTGCACATGCTTTTCAGAGATCATGGTCATTTTACTGCTCCTTACAGGGCGAAAAGCCGGGTATTGGTCATGGCGCGTTCGTTTTCCGGGCGCGTCAGAAGCGCGTTAACGGCCCCCTCTTCATCCTCAGCCTGTCGCCAGCTCAGCGCGACCGGTCGTGGGGCATATTCCCGGGACGGATCCATCGGATGCTGCAGCGCGGTCATCACCACAAGCGTGTCCATGGGGGCGTACAGCTCCACGTAACTGCCCGACTGCGAATAGCCGCCGTGGAAGGTGAACTGACCGCGGTCATCGACGGTGACTTTGCTGAAGAAGTTGACCACCATCAGCAGATCTTCGAGATTGAGATCCCACTTCCCCATCTCCACCAGCAGGTTGTCCGTTCCGTTTCGGTAAAACCCGTTGCGCAGTTCCTGATAGCGTCCCTGGCCATACTTTTCAGTCACCTCGGCGGCGTTCAGTACGCCGCCAAACGGGTCATGCCAGCCGCAGGTATCTGCGGTGATGCCTGCCAGCACGCGTCCCATGTCGGAGTAAAAGCAATGTCCGGCGGTCAGACGCGCGGTGTGCTGGCCTTTCAGGGTGTCGGGCAGGTTCAGACGTTCACTTTTCTCGTGCGGATTCAGCATCAGCAGGCTGACGTTTGCTCCACCTTCAATGTCGGTCATACGCAGGATCTGCCCGCGCTTAAGCACAAATGAGAGGTGACCGCCGCCGGGCAGGATCTCTTCACGTAACATGGTCATGGTATTCACGGTGTTAACCCCTTAATGCATAAACGTTATCGGGAGCCGTTCCACTCAGCGCGGAGAGCCGCGTCTCGTTGAGCGGAATGTCGTAGGTAATACGGGCGCCAAAGGCGTTGGGCGCCTGCGGGTCGAGGCGCACTTTGTCGAACACCAGTAAGCGGGTGCCGAGGTTAAAGCCTTCCGAAAGATCGTGGGTGACCATAAAGACAGTCATGCGGGTCTCCCCCCACAGCTGAAGCAACAAGGCGTGCATATCTTTACGGATACCCGGGTCCAGGGCGCCAAACGGCTCATCCAGCAGCAACACGCGCGGTTGCATGATGAAGGCCTGCGCAATGGCTAAACGTTGCTGCATACCGCCGGAAAGCTGGGCCGGGTATTTGTGCATCGCATGCCCGAGACCGACTTTTTCCAGCATCCCGGTGGCCCGCTCACGCGCCGCGCGTTTCTTTGCCCCAAACAGGCGCCCGAACAGCGGCGCTTGCGGCAGTTCCAGACCTATGGTGACGTTATCCAGCACGCTGAGATGCGGGAAAACGGAGTAGCGCTGAAACACCACCCCCCGGCTGCTGTCCGGCTCGGCGCGCAGCGGTTTACCGTCGAGCGTAATGGACCCTCGGCTGGGCGCTTCCTGACCGAGCAGCAGGCGCAAAAACGTGGATTTTCCGCAGCCAGAGGCCCCCACCATTGAGCAGAACTCGCCCTCTTTCACCTGCAGATTGAGGCGCTCCAGCACCACGTGTTCGCCGTACTCCTGCCAGATATTGTTGATGGTGATAAAGCTCATGCTTTCCCTCCTTCCGCCCAGGGAAACCAGGTTTTATGTAACTGGCGCAGGGTCAGATCCATCAGCCAGGCCAGCAGCGTGATCCACAGGACGTACGGAATGATCACATCCATCGCCATATAGCGGCGCACGAGGAAAATGCGATAGCCCAGCCCGGCGGTTGAGGAGATGGCCTCTGCCGAAATGAGAAATAACCATGCCGACCCCAGCAGCAGACGCAGCGAGGTCAGCAGCCGCGATAGCAGCTGCGGAAGTACCACGCGCAACACCAGCGTCCAGCTGTTGGCACCCAGCGTCTGGGCTTTGATCAGAATCTCCGGTGGGATTTCGCACGCGCGATGCTCCAGATCGCGCGCCAGCATCGGAGTGATGCCGATGACAATCAGCATCACTTTCGACAGTTCATCCAGCCCGAAAACGATAAATAGCACTGGCAGGATCGCCAGCGGCGGGATCATCGACAGCACCGTCATCAGCGGCGAGAGCGACGCGCGCCACAGCGGGAAAACACCGGCGGTGACGCCAACACAGAGGCCGATGATCGAGGCGATGACCAGCCCCGTCAGAAGACGGGCAAGGCTCACCAGCGTATCCACCCAGAACAGATAGTCACCGCTGCGTTTATCCGGGGTAAACGCCATGCGTGATAGCGCGTCCAGCATCTGCTGCAGGCCAGGCAGCAGCTTGTCCTGCGGGTTAGCCTCCAGCCTGACCGCGGAACCGAAAAAGTACGCGGCCAGCAGCAGGACGAAAGGCAGCATCACGAGCATCAGCCGCATGCCGGGCGTGGGATGGCGATTAATTTGTCGCATGGATGTTCCGTCCGTTATTACAGCGTGCCGGCAGCGGCCATTTTCACGAAGCTGTCGTCAAAGCGCAGCTTCACGTTGCTGGCATCGCCCTGGGTGACATTGCCCGGGAAGCGCATGCCGATGAAATCCGCGCTTTGCGCCCCATCGCCCAGCAGCCCTTTATCGAACGAAAACGTGGCTACGCGCTGCATGGTTTTCGCCAGCTCCGGCGACGTTAAAAAGGCAATATTGTCCTGCGGGGTATAGAACAGGTGGGTTGTTTTCAGCTGCGCCTGATAACCGGCCAGATCGGTACCGGAGGCGGCGGCCATTGCGTTGAGCACGGTGGCATCCTGCGCTTTCATCAGCCCCATCATCTCGTACCATGCGCCGGTTAATGCTTTGCCAAGCGCCGGGTTGTCTTTCAGGGTTTCGCTGTTGACCACCATCATGTCGATAAGCTCACCCGGTACCTGAGAGGAGCTGAACACTTCTGTTGTTTTTGGCGTGCCTTTGATGACCGACAGCTGCGGGTTCCAGGCTACCGCCGCCTGCACATTTGCCGTGCCAAAAGCGGAGACGATGTCCGCGTCAGACGTGTTTACCACGGTGACGTCTTTTTCGGCCAGGCCGGCTTTTTCCAGGCCGCGCACCAGCAGATAGTGGGAAACAGAGAGCTCAGGCAGGTAGACTTTCATCCCTTTCAGGTCGTTGAGCGTTTTGCCCTCGCCCTTCATCACCACGCCGTCGTTGCCTTCTGAATAGCTGCCAAGGATCAGCGCCGTGGTATCAACGCCGCCCGCGGCCGGTATGGTCAGCGCATCCATATTGGTCATGGTGCAGCCGTCAAACTGGCCCGCAGTGTACTGGTTGATGGATTCGATATAGTCGTTGAGCTGAACAACATTGATTTTGATGCCGTATTTATCGGCCCATTTATCGATGATTTTGCTACTGCTGAGGGTGCCCCAGGGCATCCAGCCGGCGTAGATGGTCCAGCAGACGTTGAACTCTTTCTTCACCGCAGCAAAGGTGGGGAGACTGACCAGCATCGCCAGGGAGAGTACCAGGGTGCGGAATAATGGCGTTTTCTTCATGCTTGACCTCTGAGTGGCACAAAATTAGGGGGCAGCGCGACACCTTCAGGTGCTGCTGTCTCCCGGGCTTTTGTCCCGCCGTGTAACCTCTCAGAGGTCGCCAGCTCTTGGACCAGCCATTCACCGCAGTGAACCGGAACCCTAGCCAGCTATTTTTCAAATTGTGGTGTGCTGCCCTTCAGTGTTAAGCGTTGCAAGGGATATGCCAGAATTTTTTATGTTAATTATTAAACTGTTAAGTCTGCCTGTGCAGGCTCTTTCACCGTTTTGGTGAGACAAGGCGAATTGAGTGCACCGTGCTGGTGCTCTTTGGGATGACGCGTGGTGCTGACGGCGTTGCCCACAGAACGTGTCTGCGACAGCAGGAAAGGCTCAAAATGATGTGCTGGTTTTTGCCAGGTCTTTCATCATCGTCGTCGTCAGGCTGAGCTGCTCGCTTCCCATTTTACGTGACAATTCCTCTCTTGCGGACTGCCATACGGGGATCACGGATGTCAGAAGCGCCCACCCCTGCGCGGTCAGGCTAAGTTGTTTTCCACGGCGTCCGCGCCCCCCCGTTGATTCAATAACCCCACGGGACTCCATAATCCGTATGTTTCGGCTCAGTGTGGTTGCATCCACCCCGGCCTTTGATGCAAGCCCTGCCACCGTTTCATTTACGCCACCGCCGATCCCCACCAGCAGGCTGAACTGTTCTGCCGTCAATTCATAAGGTCTGAAGCAGGCGTTGTAATAACGCGTAATAGCCCGTGCTGTTGCACGTGCCTGATACGCCGGACAGGTTTCGGGGATGGTTTTTAGTAACGCCAGATCAACAGTGTTCATACTTTACGCTCGACAGATACGGTGAGATAAAATAGTGTATATACACTATTAACGCTATTCAAGGTATCATGATGCCCGCATTTATCCATATCAATTTACGTGTTATCGACCCTGCACGGCAGGCCAATCTTGCACCTCGCTTCAGACTGGCACTTGAAGAGGCCGGCGGCAAAATTCTGCATTTTGGTCCTATTGTTGAAGTCCTTGAAGGCGATGAAGAACCGCTACCCTTTGCCGGCATTTTTGAGTTCCCTTCACTGCAGCAGGCGCTGGCGTTTTACCATTCGGAAAAATATGCCCCGATCAAAGCTGAACGCCAGCTGGCACAGCAGGCAAAAATGTTCGTTGTCACCACTGACTAAGCGTTTCGTTTCCTTGCCTGCGGTATCGTTTCCAGATTTCTCCACCCGTTCGCCAGAACCGGTGTAGAGTTTTTAAACACTGCATCTCTAAAAGGACACCGGCATCATGTTAAGCATCCTGGGCAAGACAACCTCGATCAACGTACGTAAAGTGCTCTGGACCTGCGAAGAAGCGGGTATCGAGTATCACCAGGAAGACTACGGCAGCGGTTTTGCCTCCACGCAAACCGCTGCCTTCCGCGCCCTGAATCCCAACGCCATGGTTCCCGTGCTGCTCGATGACGAGTTCGTCCTCTGGGAATCTAACGCAATCTGCCGTTATCTGGCCCGTAAAGCCGGCCGTGAGGATCTCCTGCCAACGGAACCGCAGGCCTGCGCCAACGTCGAACGCTGGATGGACTGGCAGGCAAGCGAATTTAACAATGCCTGGCGGTATGTCTTTCCGGCACTGGGACGCAATAACCCGGACTATAACGACCCGGAGCGTATTGCCGCCGGAATTAAAGCGTGGAACCACTGCATTGCTATTCTGGAGGAGCAGTTGCAACGCACCGCAGCCTATACGGCGGGCGAGGTGTTTACCCTTGCAGACGTGGTACTTGGTCTCTCGGTGAACCGCTGGAAAATGACGCCATTTGATAAGCCTGATGTGCCGGCAATTAACGCCTGGTTCGAACGGCTTAATCAGCGACCGGCATTTTTACGTCACGGGAATAACGGTATGGTGTAAGTTTTTCAGCCCACACACATTCAGCAAGGATATTTTATTTAATTACAAAACCCTGAATGCCGTTATCAGGAATAATAATTAAGCAATATCCTGGACAGCCCGTTGCACCGCTTTGCTAGCCTGAATAGTCAGGCAAAGCTCAACCCGGAGGTATTCTTGCTGATTAAACTCAAAAAAGAACGAACGCATCAGGAGGATCGCCTGCTCGCACTCTGGCTGGCGACCTCTGCAGGCTTGCTCAACGCCATCGCCCTCGGGGCATTTGGCTTTTTTCCCTCCCATATGACCGGCAATACCTCCCAATTATCCAGCGAAGTTTCCTCTACCGATCTGAATGATATTTTGTTCTTTGGCGCCATTATTCTGTCTTTTGTTGCCGGCGCAATCATGGCCCGTATCATCGTGTTATGGGGGATTATCCATAATATCAGGCTGGTTTTTTGCCAGATACTGTTGGTCGAGGGATTATTACTGACCGGCGTTTCCTGTTACGAGATGTATTTCCATGCCCTCACGACTAACCGTGAAATTATTATCTTTCTTTGTGGTCTGATGGGGATTCATAATTCAACATCGACCCAGCTTTCCGGCGGCCGGGTAAGATCAACCCATATTACCGGCACGCTGACGGACGCGGGAATATCTCTGGCCTCGGTCCTGGTGGCGATGCTCCGCCGGGATTATTCCAAAGATACGGCAGCGCAAAAAAGTCAGCTCAAAACCCACTTAACCACCATTTTCTCGTTTATTACCGGCGGTATCGCCGGGCTGCTCCTGTTCAGGTGGATTGGGTTTAACGCCATGCTGGCGCTTGGGGTAATGCTCGTCGTTGTCGCCGCCTTTTCCATCATCAGCACCTCAGTGCGCGTTCGCCGGGTGCGCGCCGCCTTCAGCCGATAATGAGGGTCGCAGGCGTGAGGAAACGCTCACGCTCTGTGACACCGTCACATTTTAAATTACGCTTTAGGACAATTCTGTCTGCCCCACAGCCAGCCCTTGCTCCATAAGGCTTAACCTAAGGTTGTCACTAATTTCATAGGGTTACTGATTTTCCCCCTTCGCTGGAACCCATCCCAAACGCTTGCTATAGGTCATCTACCCCTGCCGAAACATGGCATAACAACAGGCAACCCGTGGTTGCTATAACGCATGCGCACAGGGAGACACATCGCAATGCACCCATTACTCAAACGTTCGCTGCTTTTTGTCGGCGCCATTATTGTGGTCATTGCCCTCCTCACCTGGGGAATTGGGCTGGATACAATTAAGGCGCGTCAGGTTGACCTGATTTACCTCGGGCAACAGCATTTAATCCTGGTATTCTCCTCCATGTTCTTTGCCCTGCTGATGGGCATTCCCAGCGGCATTTTGTTGAGCCGCCCGTCAGCACGCGGTATCGCTGAATACGTGATGCAGATCTTTAACGTCGGTAATACCCTGCCGCCGCTGGCCGTTCTGGCGCTGGCAATGGTGGTGATTGGTATCGGTGATACGCCTGCGATTATCGCCCTGTTCCTCGCCTCGCTGCTGCCGATAGTGCGAAACACCTATGCCGGACTGTGCTCGGTTCCGGCGTCGTTACTGGAAGCGGCTAATGGCATTGGGATGACGAAATGGCAGCGTCTGCGCCAGGTCGAACTTCCCAACGCCTGGCCGGTAATGCTCTCCGGGATCCGCATTGCCACCGCCATCAACGTGGGTACCGCCCCGCTGGCCTTCCTGATTGGTGCCAGCAGCTACGGCGAACTGATTTTTCCCGGTATCTACCTCAACGACTTCCCGACGCTGATCCTCGGCGCGGCGGCCACCGCCCTGTTTGCTCTGATCCTCGACACCCTGCTGGCTGCGCTGGGTCGCGTGATGAGTCCACATCTCGCTCGATAACAATAACAAGGAGCTTTTATGAGACTGATATCCAGCCTGACGGCGCTGTGTGCCGCGGCACTGTTCACCAGCCAGGCGATAGCGGCCCCGCTGATCCTGGCGACCAAGAGCTTTACCGAGCAGCACATTCTCTCGGCCATGACCGTCCAGTATCTGCAAAAGAAGGGGTTTCAGGTCCAGCCACAGACCAATATTGCCACGGTAATTTCCCGCAACGCGATGATCAACAAACAAATTGATATGACCTGGGAGTACACCGGCACGTCGTTAATCATTTTTAACCACATCAACAAGCGCATGTCGCCACAGGAGTCTTACGAGACGGTGAAACGCCTGGACGCGAAGCACGGTCTGGTATGGCTCAACCCCGCCGATATGAACAATACCTACGCCTTCGCCATGCAGCGTAAACGCGCCGAAGCGGAACACATCCACACCATGTCTGAAATGGTCGCAAAGATTGAGCAGATCCGTAAAACCGATCCGGATAAAAACTGGCTGCTGGGTCTGGACCTCGAATTTGCCGGACGCAGCGACGGGATGAAACCGCTGCAGGCGGCATACAACATGGAACTGGATCGCCCGCAGATCCGCCAGATGGACCCGGGCCTGGTCTATAACGCGGTGCGGGACGGTTTCGTCGATGCAGGGCTTATCTATACCACCGACGGGCGGGTAAAAGGCTTCGACCTGAAGGTGCTGGAAGATGATAAAGGCTTCTTCCCGAGCTATGCGGTCACTCCCGTGGTGCGTAAAGACACCCTTGACGCCAATCCGGGTCTGAAAGAGGCGCTGAATACTCTCTCCGCCCAGCTCAATAACGACGTTATCACCGAACTGAATAAGAAGGTGGATATCGACCATCAGTCACCGCAGCAGGTCGCCCGTGATTTCCTGCGTAGCAAACAGTTGCTGTAGGAGGCGCTATGGAGACGATTCACTACATTCTGGATAACTGGGACTATCTGTTAACCCTGACGCTGCAACACCTGTGGCTGGTGGCGCTGGCGGTTGGGCTAGCCATACTCATTGGCGTCCCTCTGGGGATTTTGATTGTCCGCCACAAATGGCTGGCGACGCCGGTGCTGGGGATTGCCACCGTCGTGCTGACGATACCGTCCATTGCGCTGTTTGGCCTGATGATCCCGCTCTTTTCGCTGATCGGTCAGGGCATTGGTGCCCTGCCCGCTATCACGGCGGTGTTTCTTTACTCGTTGCTGCCAATTGTGCGTAACACCCATACCGCGCTGGACAGCCTGCCGCCGGGCCTGCGTGAAGCCGGACGCGGTATCGGGATGACCTTCTGGCAGCGTTTGCGCTGGGTTGAAATCCCGATGGCACTGCCGGTGATTTTTGGCGGTATCCGCACCGCCGTCGTGATGAACATCGGCGTGATGGCCATTGCCGCAGTGATTGGCGCTGGCGGCCTTGGCCTGCTGCTGCTTAACGGCATCGGCGGTAGCGATATTCGTATGTTAATTGCGGGTGCGCTGATGATCTGTCTTTTAGCGATTGTGCTCGACTGGCTGCTGCATCGTCTGCAGGTCGTTCTGACTCCAAAGGGGATACGATAATGATAAAACTGGAAAACCTCACCAAACAATTTTCACAGAAACACGGCCAGAGCGTTAAGGCCGTCGACAACGTCAACCTCAACGTGCCTGAAGGGGAAATGTGCGTCCTGCTCGGCCCGTCAGGCTGTGGGAAAACCACCACCCTGAAGATGATTAACCGTCTGATCGCACCAAGCAGCGGCACGATCCTGATTAACGGCGAAGACACCAGCGGGATGGATACCGTGACCCTGCGCCGCAATATTGGCTACGTTATTCAGCAGATTGGTCTGTTCCCGAACATGACCATTGAGGAGAACATCACCGTGGTGCCGCGCATGCTGGGCTGGGATAAAGCCCGGTGTAAAACCCGCGCTGAAGAGCTGATGGATATGGTGGCCATGGACCCGCATAAATTTCTCAACCGCTATCCGCGTGAAATGTCCGGCGGTCAGCAGCAGCGTATCGGCGTGATCCGCGCCCTGGCGGCGGATCCTCCGGTACTGTTGATGGATGAACCGTTCGGTGCGGTGGACCCGATAAACCGCGAGGTGATCCAGAACCAGTTCCTGGAGATGCAGCGCAAACTGAAAAAGACCGTGATGCTGGTCAGCCATGACATCGACGAGGCCCTGAAGCTTGGGGATCGTATCGCCGTCTTCCGCCAGGGGCGTATTGTCCAGTGCGCCAGCCCGGACGAACTGCTGGCAAAACCGGCGAACGAGTTCGTCGGCTCGTTTGTCGGCCAGGACCGTACGCTCAAGCGTCTGCTGCTGGTATCGGCAGGCGATGTCACCGACCAGCAACCGACCCTCACCGTGCGGGGCTCTACCCTGCTTTCTGACGCCTTTGCGATCATGGATGACAACGATATTCGCGCCATTACCGTCGTGGACGATCGGGGTAAACCGCTGGGCTTTGTGAAGCGTCGGGAAGCGCGTAATGCCAGCGGCACCTGTGCCGATATCCTGCATCCGTTCCGTATGACCGGCAAAGCGGAGGATAACCTGCGCGTGGTGCTTTCACGGTTGTATGAGAGCAACACCAGCTGGATGCCGATTGTCGACGAAGAGGGCCGCTATAACGGCGAGATCTCACAGGATTATATTGCCGAGTATCTCAGCTCCGGCCGTACGCGCCGGGCGCTGAATATTCACAGCGAGAGTTAAGCGAAAACACTCCGCCGGGCGGGCCAGACGTATGGCGCTGACCTGCCCGGCGGCACGCTCCCCTACAGCGCATTTGCTCAGGCCGACACGGTTCATCGCACGCATACCTTTTGCTAACCCCGCGATTTCCCCTCACAATATTGTATCTCCCACGTTTAATTGCGGCCCATGCAACGTCTTCACGCTTATCCCGACATCCGCGCGATGTTTCGCAGACTTCTGATTGCCACCCTTATCGGCATACTGGCCGCGCTGGCCGTCGCGGTGTTCCGCCACAGCATGTATCTGCTGGAGTGGCTGTTTCTCAGTAACAACAGCGGCAGTCTGGTGAATGCCGCGGCTGCGTTATCCCCGTGGCGTCGCGCGCTGACGCCCGCGCTGGGAGGGCTGGCGGCGGGGTTACTGTTGTGGGGATGGCAGCGGCTTACGGCGCAACGTCCTCATGCGCCGACAGATTATATGGAAGCACTGGAGACGGGCGACGGCCAGTTTGATTATGGCTCGAGCCTCGTAAAATCCCTTGCGTCACTGCTGGTTGTCTCCAGCGGGAGCGCCATCGGCCGCGAAGGTGCCATGATCCTACTTGCGGCGCTGGCCGCCTCCTTTTTCGCCCAACGCTTTACGCCGAAATCCGAATGGAAATTATGGATTGCCTGCGGAGCCGCGGCCGGGATGGCCAGCGCCTATCACGCGCCCCTGGCCGGTAGCCTGTTTATTGCCGAAATTCTGTTTGGCACGCTGATGCTGGCCTCGCTCGGGCCGGTGGTGATTGCGGCGGCGGTAGCCCTGCTTACCACGCGACTCTTAGCGCCCGGTGCCGGTACGCTCTATGACGTCCATCTGAGTGGCCTACTCAGTGCGGCAGATTATGGCCTGCTTGTCGCGACAGGCCTGCTGGCGGGACTGTGCGGACCGCTGCTGATGTGGCTTATGGCGTTCAGCCATTCGTTATTTCTGCGTCTCAGGCTTTCGCCGCCCTGGCAACTGGCGCTCGGCGGAGCGATCGTCGGGCTGCTGTCGCTCCTGACGCCTGACGTGTGGGGGAATGGCTACAGCGTGGTTCAGGCTTTTCTGCTCGCCCCACCGCTGCTGTCAGTGATAGCAGGTGTATTTATCTGTAAATTGCTGGCGGTACTGGCAAGCAGCGGTTCTGGCGCGCCGGGCGGGGTTTTCACACCGACGTTGTTTGTCGGCATGGCCACAGGAATGCTGTTTGCACAACTCTTCGGGCTGTGGTTTCCGGGGTCTGAAACGGTGATTTTGCTGGGGCTGGCAGGCATGGCGACGTTACTCGCCGCGACGACCCATGCGCCCATTATGTCTGCGTTGATGGTCTGTGAAATGACCGGGCAGTATTTTTTGCTGCCCGGTTTGCTGATTGCCTGCGTGATCGCGTCCGTCTTGTCGCGGACGTTACGCCACGACTCGATCTACGGACAACATGCGACCGAGGGAAGAGAGATCGATGTACTGCGCTAATTCACGCTGTTCGGCACGCGGCAGATAAGGCAGCTCGCCCACCAACGGTCCCGGCAGTTTTTTGCTCAGCACGTCGATGATTTCCGCGTAGTGCGCCAGGCCCGGGTTGATACGGTTTGCGACCCAGCCAATCAACGGCAATCCGTCATTGGCAATCGCCTGCGCCGTCAGAAGCGCATGGTTGATGCACCCTTCCTGAATACCGACCACCATGATCACCGGCAGTTGCTCCTGCACCACCCACTCAGAAAGCGGGCGCAGATCGTTCATCAGGCTGCGCCATCCGCCGGTACCTTCCACCACGACATGGTCGGCCATCTCGCTCAGGTTCGCCAGACCGTCGGACAACAGGGTGTAATTAATCAGACCGCTGTGCGCCACGCTGCTTTCATCTTCGCTTAAGGCAATGGGATTGATCGCGTGATATGGCAGTTCCAGTGACGAGACGCTTTGTAACACCAGGGCGTCTTTATTCCGCAATCCTTCGGGCGTCTCTTTACTGCCTTTTGCGACCGGTTTGTACCCTGCAACGCGTTTACCGCTTGCTGCCAGAGCCTGTAGCAACGCGCGGGATACAACGGTCTTGCCGACAGAGGTATCTGTACCCGTAACAAAGAAACGCTTAAGCATGACTCATTCCACCTCTTGGGTATGCTTCGAAAATATAAACCAGAGAAATAATTCAGTGGGGGAAGTCTACGGGATGCGTGCGCTACCCAGCTTGAGATAGCGCAATTTTTCGTACATCTGCGGAAAAGAGTTAACCCTGTAACAGGCGGATCAGCAGCGAGCCGTTATACATGGCGTCCTTGACCAGGGCTGCTCCAGCCATGGTGCCCTGATTGGAAAACTGGGTGCTTTCCACGGCAATATTTTTGCTGTAGGCCGGGAGCGCCTGTTGATGAATACAGGCCGAGATAGCCGGGAAGAGGATTTCCGCCGCCTGACTCAGCGGTGAGCCAATCAGGATTTTTTGCGGGTTGAAGAGATTCACCATAATGGCCAGAATGCGGCCAACGTTATTCCCCACTCCGGTAATAATATCCTTTGCCAGCAGATCCCCCTGACGCGCTGCGGCGCAGAGTGAATCGACGGTCAACGGTTGTCCGTGCAGCGAAGAGCTCATGGACTGGCTGAGCCTGACCTGCGCCAGCTCCAGCACGCTTTCCACGCTGGCGATGGTTTCCAGACAGCCATGGTTGCCGCAGTAACAGCGCTTGCCGTAGGGATCGACCTGCGTGTGGCCTATTTCGACCAGACTACTGCTTCCGGCATGCAGAAGGCGTCCGTCGGTGATGACGCCCGCCCCGACGTTATGGTCAATCACCACCTGAATCACGTCCCTTGCGCCGCGGGATGCGCCAAACAGCGCCTCCGCCATCGTCCAGGCGCTGATGTCATGCTGAATATAGACCGGCACGCCGGTGTGATTTTTCAGCACCTCGCCCAGCGGCATCTCTTTAACATCGTCGTAGAACGGCATGCGGTGCACGATTCCATTTTCGGTATCAATAATACCCGGCATGGTGATCGCAATGGCCGTTAAGCGTTCAAGGCGTTGCTGATGGCGAATAAAGAAGTGATCGATATGGGTGACAATGGCATCGAGGAGCGATTGTTCAGCCTTGAGCGGCAGCTCCAGCCGGTCTTCTACCACCAGCTTGCTGCTTAAATCGCGCAGGGCAAGGAAGATCTCTCCCCGGCTAATGCGCAGTGACAGGTAGTGCCACGCTTCGGTCTCCACCACCAGGCCGACCGCCGGACGGCCGCGGCTGCCCGGCTCCTGAATTTCCGTCTCCTGGACCAGGTGGGCTTCCAGCATTTCACGAACAATCTTGGTAATACTGGCAGGTGCCAGTTGTGCCAGGCGCGAAAGATCGATACGCGAAACCGGGCCAAGCTGATCAATCAGGCGATAAACCGCGCCAGCGTTGGTCTGCTTAATCTGATCAATGTGCCCTGGCTGACTATCAGCAACCACCTCGTACTCCCTTATTTTCGAGCATCGAAATAAACTGTGGGCTATGGTGAAGCACTTCAATGGCCGTCGTCAAATATTTACTTAGCCATGTGATTTACTGCACATTTTTACCCACTTTTCCCTCTAAATATCGTCCTGCAGAGGCGCTTAACAGCTGTGCTTTAAACCGCTGCGCTGCATGGCTCTGCTCATGATGTTTCGACCATACCAGCCACATTTCCGAAACAGCATCGTCTTCGGCGATAGCAACCCAGCGCATTTCACGCAATTGTACCCGTTTAAACGAGGCCGGAAGAATAGAGACACCCAGCCCCGCCGCGACAAGCCCAATGATGGTCATCGCTTCCCCGACTTCCTGCGTAATGATCGGGGCAAGATCGTAGCGTCGTAACAGGCCCAGAATATCGTCGTACAGACCGGTACCTACCTGCGGGTCGAAAAAAACAAATGGCTCTTTTGCCAGCTCTGCCAGCGTGACCGCCGAACGCGAGGCGAGCGGATGATCGTGCGGGATCATTGCCATCAACGGTTCGCGCAGAATAACCTGCCACGCCAGCGTATCCGGGAGTTGGGTGTTACGCATCAGACCTAAATCAAGAGAACCTTCATTCAGCGGAGCGATTTGCTCGCGGGTATTAATTTCGCGCGTCTGAATATGCACATCCGGAAAATGCCGGCGAAACGACGACAGGGTCTGTGAAACAGCGCTGATAAACGGTGCAGACGAGGTAAACCCAATCCGCAACTCTCCGGTTTCCCCGAGATAAAGCCGCTCTGCCCGGGCTGCCGCCTCATCCACCATACTGAGAATTTGTCGGCTGTCGGCCAGAAATTGCTTCCCGGCCGCCGTCAGGCTCACGCTGCGGTTGGTCCGTGCCAGAAGGCGCGCCCCAACCTGTTGCTCAAGGATCTGGATCTGCTGGCTTAACGGGGGTTGTGAGATATTCAGTCTTGCCGCCGCGCGGCCAAAATGAAGCTCTTCAGCGACGGCGACAAAGTAGCGCAGATGACGCAGTTCGATATTCATATTTTTAAAGTATCATTTGAGATTATTAATATATTAGACAGAATATTTACATTTTCCTACTCTGATCGTGTGGTCATACCCGTCACCCGAAACCACGGGGATGTTTAAGCAAGGACATTGTGTGAGTCGTACATCTACCATTGATATCGATCCGGCCAGAGATATTGATGATTTACCCGCAGCATCGCAGCCGGTTCAGTTCATTAAACGTGGTACCCCCCAGTTTATGCGCGTCACGCTGGCGCTTTTCTCAGCGGGTCTGGCAACCTTCGCCCTGCTCTATTGCGTTCAGCCGATCCTGCCCGTTCTTTCCCATGAATTTGGCGTATCGCCTGCCAGCAGCAGTATTTCGCTCTCCATCTCTACCGGCATGCTGGCGATTGGTCTGCTTTTCACCGGGCCACTTTCCGACGCCATTGGCCGTAAACCGGTGATGGTTACCGCCCTGATGCTGGCTTCGATTTGTACGTTACTCTCGACGATAATGACCAGCTGGCACGGTATCCTGGTGATGCGCGCGTTAATTGGGTTATCCCTGAGCGGCGTGGCGGCGGTCGGGATGACCTATCTCAGCGAAGAGATCCACCCGAGCTTTGTCGCCTTCTCTATGGGGCTGTACATCAGCGGGAACTCGATTGGCGGAATGAGTGGACGTCTGCTGAGCGGGGTGTTTACGGACTTCTTTAACTGGCGTATTGCGCTGGCGGTGATCGGCTGCTTTGCCCTTGCGTCTGCGCTGATGTTCTGGAAAATCCTTCCGGAATCACGTCATTTTCGTTCTACCTCCCTGCGCCCGAAAACGCTGTTTATCAACTTCCGTCTGCACTGGCGTGACAAAGGGTTGCCGCTGCTGTTCCTGACCGGCTTTCTGCTGATGGGCTCATTCGTTACGTTGTTTAACTATATCGGTTATCGCCTGATGCTCTCCCCGTGGCATCTGAGCCAGGCGGTGGTAGGTCTGCTCTCTGTTGCGTATCTCACCGGTACGTGGAGTTCACCTAAAGCCGGAGCGATGACGGCCCGCTTTGGACGCGGTCCGGTTATGCTGGTCTCTACCGCCGTCATGCTGCTCGGCCTGTTGATGACCCTTTTCGCCTCCCTGTGGCTTATCTTCGCCGGGATGCTGCTTTTCTCTGCCGGTTTCTTCGCCGCTCACTCGGTGGCCAGCAGCTGGATTGGGCCACGTGCTCGCCGGGCCAAAGGCCAGGCGTCATCTTTGTATCTGTTCAGCTATTACCTCGGCTCCAGCTTTGCGGGGACGCTGGGTGGGGTGTTCTGGCATAACTATGGCTGGAACGGCGTGGGCGGTTTTATTGCGCTGATGCTCTGCGGGGCGCTGCTGGTAGGGACCCGTTTACACCAGCGTCTGCACTGATTCAGGGTTTGAAATCGAGCGTGTAGTTTTCCCCGATACGCTCACCAGGTACCACTGGGAGCACATGATCGTCACTGGCAGACTGTAAGGCCGCAATGGCGGCCTTACACAGTTCCGGATCGCTGCCTTTTACCACCTGAATGTGGGTCACATAGGCCGCGCCTTTGGGCTGGTGAATCTTTAACGAGCAGAGCTTCCCTTCATACTGCTCTGTGGTCGTCATCCTTTGTTTCACTGTTTCCACATACGCAAACGCCCATGCGTGCGCGGAGTCTTCTTCGGTGTTGAACGGGATCACGTCATGATGATGTGTCTGGCATCCCGTCAGCAACACTGCAATCCCTACACTCACAACCTTGTTCATTTTCCATCCGGCAGTCGTTTTTTTTAGGGTTATAGCACAGCGTTACTGAACGAAATAGCACCAAACTCTAAGGGGTAATGGCTTGGATTCAGGCGGGAATTTTGATACTACTCACTCTTCATGCCTGAAACATCGCCTTGCAAAGAGAAAACGAAATGAGCGAAAACAGCCACTACCAACAACTCACCCGCACCTTCCAGCGCCTCTCCCGTTTCTCCCACCTCTCCTCCATCGCCAGCTGGGATATGTTTACCATGATGCCACCGGGCGGCAGTGCCGCGCGCGGTGAAGCGCTGGCCGAAATGAGCGTTCTGCAACACCAGATCCTGACCGATAAAAAGGTGGGTGAATGGCTCACCGCCGCGGCCGGTGAGGACCTGAATGATATTGAACAAGCCAACCTGCGTGAAATGACGCGTCATTACCAGCAGGCGTCGCTGTTGCCGGAAGCGCTGGTGGAAGCCAAATCGCTGGCAGGCAGCAAATGTGAGCACGCCTGGCGTACCCAGCGCCCGGCCAATGACTGGCAGGGGTTTGCCGCCAACCTGAAAGAGGTCGTCAAACTGAGCCGCGAGGAGGCTCGTCTGCGTGCTGAAGCCAAAGGCTGCAGCCCTTACGACGCGCTGCTGGATATTTTCGAGCCGGACATGACCAGCGCGCGCCTGGACGTACTGTTCGCGGATATGAAATCCTGGCTGCCGGACCTGCTGGCAAACGTTGTGGAAAAACAGGCTCAGCAGTCGTTCGTTCCGCCGCAGGGCCCCTTTCCGACGGCAACGCAGCGTGAACTCGGGCTTGAAGCCATGAAGATGCTCGGCTTTGATTTTAACGGCGGTCGCCTGGACGTCAGTGCACACCCGTTCTGCGGTGGCGTGCCGGAAGATGTGCGCATCACCACGCGTTATGATGAGGACGAGCTGCTCAGCGCGCTGTTTGGCGTGATCCACGAAACCGGACACGCGCGCTACGAGCAAAACCTGCCGCGAACGTGGGCCGGTCAACCTGTCGCGCTGGCCCGTTCAACGGCGATCCACGAATCCCAGAGCCTGTTCTTTGAGATGCAGCTGGGGCGCAGCGACGCTTTCCTTAAACATCTCCTCCCTGCGGTTCACGCCCGTTTTGGCAGTCAGGCGGCGTTCAGTGAAGAGAACTTTATTGCCTGGAACCAGCGCGTGAAACCGGGCTATATCCGCGTCGATGCCGACGAAGTCAGCTACCCGGCACATGTGGTGCTGCGCTATGAAATTGAACGTGCGCTGATCAATGGCGATATCGAGGTGGATGACATTCCGGCACTGTGGGATGAGAAAATGCAGGCCTGGCTCGGGTTATCAACCAAAGATAACTACCGCAACGGCTGTATGCAGGACATTCACTGGACCGACGGCGGTTTTGGCTACTTCCCGTCCTACACGCTCGGCGCGATGTACGCCGCGCAATTGTTCCATGCGGCCAAAACGGCGCTGCCGGGTCTGCAGTCCTCCATCGCTGAGGGCGATTTCTCCGCCCTGTTTGACTGGCTGCGTCAGAACATCTGGCAGCACGGTAGCCGCTTCACCACTTCGCAACTGATTACCCAGGCGACGGGTGAAGACCTGAATATCCGTTACTTCCGCGAGCATTTGACGTCCCGTTATCTGTAATCCAGCGGCCGGAGTACGCTCCGGCCGTTTTCCTTTTGCGCACCCTGTACCGCCCTTTGTACATTCCGTTACACGCCGATACCAATCACTCACGGAAACCCCGAATTTACAGGGATATAGTTCTTTCAACGGCCCCGCAGTGGGGTTAAATGAAAAACCAAATTCGAGGGTATGAACATGAAAAAAGTATTAGCTCTGGTTGTTGCCGCTGCTATGGGTCTGTCTTCTGCTGCGTTTGCTGCTGAAACCACTGCTGCACCGGCTGCTGCTGCTCCAGCTGCAACAACGACTGCTGCTCCGGCAAAAACCGTACACCACAAGAAACACCATAAAGCCGCTAAACCTGCTGCAGAGCAAAAAGCCCAGGCTGCTAAAAAACACCACAAAAAAGCCGTTAAACAAGATGCCGCTAAACCGGCTGTAGAGCAGAAAGCGCAGGCCGCTAAAAAGCACCACAAAAAAGCGACCAAACCTGCTGTAGAACAGAAAGCCCAGGCCGCTAAAAAGCATCACAAAAAAGCAGTAAAACACGAAGCTGCTAAACCAGCTGCACAGCCAGCTGCGTAAGAGTACAAGCTTAACCGTGCCTTTCGGGGCACGTTGGTAAACCGGCGCTGAACCGGAAAGGTCCAGCGCCGTTTTTTTTATCCGGAGGGCGTATGCTGCGGCGCTATCGGTTTGAGCTGATTCTTATCCTGCTTATTTTATGCGCGCTCATCGCAAGCCATTTTTATCTTTCCTGATCGTAGCACGCTGATTTTACTCCCACTTTAGCGCTGTCCCGTCTATAGTATTTTCATAGGGTTCACTTTTAATAATCATAATTGCCCCCACCAGAGTGTGATATGCGTAAATCTGTTGTGTTGTTACTGGGAACGTTTGGTCTTTTTTCTGGATTCTCACATGCGGATGATGGCGGTGATGAAACCATTAGCGCGAAAGAGCTTAAAACGCTGTTTTTCGGTCATGACGATCGTACGCGCGTCGCCGATCCTACCCAGGCACCCTGGGACGCTATCGGGCAACTGGAAACCGCCAGCGGTAATTTATGTACCGCTACGCTGATTACCCCGCAACTTGCCCTGACGGCAGGCCACTGCCTGCTGACACCGCCAGACGGCAAGCCAGACAAAGCCGTTGCCCTGCGATTTGTGTCGCAAAAAGGGATGTGGCGTTATGAAATTCACGGTATTGAGGGACGGGTTGATGCTTCTCTCGGCAAACGTCTGAAGCCCGACGGTGACGGCTGGATAGTGCCTCCGTCAGCGGCATCCTGGGATTTTGGCCTGATCATTTTGCGCTACCCGCCTTCTGGCATTACCCCGCTTCCGTTATTTGACGGAGACAAAGCCGCGCTCACTGCCGCACTGAAAGCCGCCGACCGTAAGGTGACGCAATCAGGCTACCCTGTCGATCATCTGGACGCGCTTTACACCCACACGGACTGTATTGTCACAGGATGGGCGCAAAACAGCGTGCTCTCGCATCAGTGCGATACGTTACCCGGTGACAGCGGCTCGCCGCTGATGTTAAAAACGGATAACGGCTGGCAACTGATTGGTGTTCAAAGCTCTGCGCCAGCGGCAAAAGACAGATGGCGTGCAGATAACCGGGCCTTAGCCGTGACCGGTTTTCGTGACAAGCTGGAAGCACTGGCGCAGCAGTAGCTCAGCACTGTCTGACCTGACGTAACGCCCTGATTGATTCAATCGGCATCGGCTGGCTGAACCAGAACCCCTGCAGCTGATCGCAGCCAGCCAGTCGTAACAATTTCATCTGCTTTTCGTTTTCCACCCCTTCAGCGACCACCGCCATGCCCAGGGCATTGGCGATCCTCACCGTGCCGCTCACCAGCGCCGCCGCCTGCTCATCGTTGTCCACCAGCCCGGCCAGTGATTTATCGATCTTAATGGTGTCGAAATTAAAACGCCGCAAATAGCCAATACTCGAATAGCCCGTGCCAAAATCATCCAGCGCCACCGCGGTGCCCAGCGCTTTAAGGTTGGCAATCGCCGTGCGGGCACGCTCGGGGTTTTCCAGCACATAGGTCTCCGTGACTTCGAGCTGGAGTCGCCTGGCCGGGAAACGGGTGCTTTCCAGAACCCAGGCCACTTTTTCTTCGAATTCAGGATCGCGAAACTGCGCCGGGGAGATATTAACGGAGAGCTTTAATTCGCTGTACGGCTCCAGATCCTGGCAGGCACGCTGCAAAACAAACTGGCCCAGTTTGTAAATCAGCCCGCTCGTTTCCGCAATGGAAATGAAGGTATCCGGACCGAGTTCACCTTCCGGACGACGCGGCCAGCGAACCAGCGCTTCCACACTGCTCATTTTCTGACTGCGGGCGTCAATAATCGGCTGGTACCAGACCTCAAACTCGTCTCGCTCCAGTCCGTTACGGATCTGGTTTTCAATCGCAAGCTTGCGTTCCCGGGCGTTATTCAGCGCCGCGTCATAGTGGGTGACACGCCCTTTCCCGCTAATTTTGGAATGGTACATGGCGATATCGGCGCGGCGAAACAGCTCGGAACTGGTGCATTCAATCAGGGTTCCGCTGGCAATCCCGATGCTGGCACCGATATGAATGGTGCGCTCCCCCAGACGAATGGGGGTATTGAGAAAATCCAGTACGGATTCGGCAAAGGTGGTCGCCAGCGCTTCTGCCCCTTCACCGCCGATGGTCATGGCAAACTCATCGCCTCCCATGCGCGCCAGCATCCCACCCGGTGGAACGCATTCATTCAGCGTTTTGGCGATGGTCACAATGAGATCGTCACCGACGCTGTGGCCGTAGATATCGTTGACGTCCTTGAAGCCATCCAGATCGATAAACACCACGCTTTTGACGTCAATATCGCCACGCAAACTCACGCGGTCCAGCGCTTCAATGAGTGCGCGGCGGTTCGGCAGATGGCTTAGCCAGTCCGTTCTGGCGACCAGACGCGCCTGGCTTTCTCCGCGGGCCAGTTTGTACAGGCCCACACAGCTCACCATAATAAACAGCAGGATCAGCACCGATGCCAGCACCACTATCTGCGTGATATCAGATGATGCGGCCCGGGCCGCCTGCGCGCCAGGAAGGCGTGCCTGCCAGTTGAGGTAACCCAGTAACTCCCCAGCAGAACTGCGCAGCGGCATACTCAGACTGTTGATTTTATCCGGGGTAAAGTTGAGGTTATCAATCTGAAAGGTCTGCCCCAGATCGGATAATATGCCGCTATTCAAATGGCGGGTAATCACCAGATAGCGGCGCGTACCGTCGTTAACCTGCAATCGCCCGATCATCGGTCGGATCAGCCCTATTCCGACAAACGCGACGCCGTGACGCGTTCGAGTGATCCCGGCATAAATATTCTTCTGGCTGGGTAATTCACGTCCGTGCTGCTGAATAAGCGCTTGCAGGCCTTTGCCAAAAAAGTCGAGATTCGTCTCCGCAAAAGGCTGGCTTTGAAACGATCCCCAGATAACGTTGAAATGCTCATCCAGCACGAAAGTGCCGTCATAGAGGTTATTGACTTTAAAGCCCGCTCCCCAGGTGTTGTATAACCATTCGGTATCGAGCTTTGGGCGGTAGACCTCGCGTACCGCATCGTCCCAGACGGCATTATCTATCACCAGGGTCGAGACACGGTTAACCGACGTTTGTATCGCACCCTGCACGGAAAGCGTGGTGCGGTGCTCGTCAATTTCATTGGTTTTGGTGCTGATCAGGTGCAGAGATAAATAGAGCAGCGCGACAATGGAGATGATTAAGCCGATCCCCGCCATGAAGATCATGGCGAACAATGTTCTCGCGGTGGGAATATTGCGCCAGCTTAATGTGCGATACATTAGCCATCCTCTTCAATGTTTTGCTTTTTTTAAGAGTAATACAGGCAGCGAATTTCGCTGCCTGTAAATAATGGCTTAACGTGTATCAGGCGAGTTTTATCATGATCATGCCGGCAAGCAGCAATATCAGTCCAATCCAACCTTTGTTATTTAAACGCTGACCGAACAGCACCCAGCCGGCTGCCAGGGTGGCGGCAATACCAAACCCGCCCCACAGCGCATAGGCCACGGACAGATCGATACCCTTCACTGCCTGTGACAGGGCGCTGAACGCCCCCAGTACGGCGGCAATCGACAACAGTCCGTAAATTTTACGACGAAAACCGTCAGAGAATTTTAGCAGGACGTTCGCTAAAATCTCCAGCACGATGGCAAACCCCAACCAGGCCGCGTGGATCCATTCAAACTGCTGCATGGGTCTGCTCCTTCGGCTGCTTAGTCGGTTTGCGTGTACCCGATTTAATCAGCACGATACCTGCTACCAGCGTCGTTAACCCGGCAATCTTCATTGTTGATAATGTTTCGTCAAATAATAAGACGCTGAACAGGGTGATCAACAAAATACCGATCCCTTCCCACAGCGCATAGGCCACACCCAGCGCAATTTTCTTCACTGCAAACGACAGGAAAATATAGGAAAGTGAAATCATCACCAGCATTAAAATAAAGCCGGTATTGCCATCGCTGACGCTTGCCCATTTCATCGACAGCGTGCCGGTAATTTCAGCGATAATAGCAAGGGCTAATAAAATCCAGTAAAACATGTTTTTCTCCTGCTTGAGAATATAATCCATCGTGGCCTGCTGCGTGCAGCAAACCCAAAAATATGAAATTAAATCAGACAGCTAAGCGCGTAGCGCCAGCTTAGGCAGAAGATGTGACTATAGCGCGTTGCGCCAGTGTTGCTCACCAGAAAGAAGGCAGAAGGAAGTGAAAAATACAGCGGTGTTGTTTGAAGAATACGTCCTGAACAAATTGTCCATAAAATTACAATTATCCGCGTTGTTGCTTCTCGTCTTTGCGGATGAAAATTGTCCTCGGTAGTTGAACACGCCAAATTTGTACCATAAGTAAGGCTTTTACTCAAAGTCTTTTCAATTCTTTACCCATCCCGTTTGATTTTGGTTAGTTTATTGAAACGGCTTTCGCCTTTATTATAAATAAAAATATTATTCAGGAACCCCCATGGCTAAACCCATCATTACCCTGAACGGGCTAAAAATTGTCATCATGCTGGGCATGCTGGTGATCATATTGACGGGCGTCCGTTTTGCCGCCGACATCATCGTGCCGTTTATTCTGGCCCTGTTTATTGCGGTGATCCTTAACCCGCTCATACAGCGCATGACGCGGTTCCGCATCCCGCGCGTGCTGGCAATCACGATGCTTATCAGCATCATTATTATTGCCATGGTGCTGCTGGTCGCTTATCTCGGCACCTCCCTCAATGAACTGACGCGAACGTTACCGAAATACCGCTCGTCGCTGGCGATACCGCTGTTGCAGCTAGAACCCTGGCTGCAGCGTGCGGGAATCGAAGTCTCCGTTGAGGAGTTGCTGAAGTACATTGATCCGAATGCCGCCATGACCCTCGTCACTGGCCTGCTGGCGCAGCTCTCTAACGCCATGACCTCGATTTTCCTGCTGTTTTTAACGGTGGTGTTCATGCTGTTGGAAGTACCGCAACTGCCCGCAAAACTGCAGCAAATTATGGTCCGTCCGGTTGAAGGCATGGGGGCGATTCAACGCGCGCTGGATAGCGTCTCCCGCTATCTGGTCCTGAAAACCGCCATTAGCCTGGTCACCGGGGCCGTGGTCTGGGGAATGCTGATGGCGCTGGATGTCCGGTTTGCGTTCGTCTGGGGATTACTGGCCTTTGCGCTCAACTATATCCCCAACATCGGTTCGGTGCTGGCCGCTATCCCCCCTATTCTGCAGGTGCTGGTGTTCAGTGGGTTCTATGATGCTCTGATTCTGCTGGCCGGGTATCTGGTGATTAACCTGGTGTTCGGGAACATTCTTGAGCCACGCATGATGGGGCGTGGTCTGGGATTGTCCACGCTGGTGGTATTTCTGTCCCTTATATTTTGGGGATGGCTGCTCGGCCCGGTCGGCATGTTGCTCTCCGTTCCGCTGACCATCATTGTGAAGATTGGCCTCGAACAGACGGCGGGCGGGCAAAGTATCGCCGTGCTGCTGAGCGATATGAGCCATAAGCCAGTCGAATAACCTCCGCAGATGCCTGTCTCGTCTCCCTTACCGGGGGTGACGAGACAGGCAGGCGTTACGGCCTTCGCGCGCGGCGCCCGGCGCACAACAAAATGGCTACTCGCGCCATCCCATTGCCGGTGCAACATGCTTCAGAATGGACTCGATAACATGCGCGTTGTAATCCACCCCGAGCTGGTTCGGCACGGTGAGCAATAAGGTGTCCGCTTCGGCAATCGCTTCGTCCTGTTTCAACTGCTCAATCAGCTTTTCAGGCTCAGCGGCATAGCTGCGTCCGAAAATTGCGCGCGTTTTCTCATCAAGGTAACCCACGCTATCGCTGTCGTTCCGGCTTGCGCCGAAGTACATGCGGTCACGATCGTCCATCAGCGCAAAAATACTGCGGCTGACCGAGACGCGCGGCTGACGAGTATGCCCTGCTTCCGCCCAGGCCTGTCGGTAGGCGCGGATCTGTTTTGCCTGCTGAATATGGAATGGCTCACCGGTTTCATCATCTTTCAGGGTTGAGCTTTGCAGGTTCATCCCCAGTTTTGCAGCCCATACCGCTGTCGCGTTCGACCCTGCGCCCCACCAGATGCGCTCACGTAAACCTTCGGAATGTGGCTCCAGGCGCAGCAGTCCCGGTGGATTTGGGAACATGGGTTGTGGGTTCGGTTTTGCAAACCCTTCTCCGCGCAGCACCTCAAGCAGTACCTCGGTATGTCGGCGCGCCATATCTGATTCGTTTTCCCCTTCCTGCGGGACATAACCAAAATGACGCCAGCCATCAATGACCTGCTCCGGAGAGCCCCGGCTGATCCCCAGTTGCAAACGTCCGCCGGAGATTAAATCCGCCGCGCCCGCATCTTCCGCCATGTACATCGGATTTTCATAGCGCATATCGATCACACCAGTACCGATTTCGATGCTTTTCGTTTTCGCACCGATCGCCGCCAGTAAGGGGAATGGAGAGCTGAGTTGACGGGCAAAATGATGCACACGGAAATAGGCACCGTCTGCGCCCAGCTCTTCAGCAGCGACGGCCAGGTCGATGGATTGCAACAGGGTGTCCGTCGCGGAACGCGTGCCGGACTGAGGTGACGGTGTCCAGTGACCAAATGACAAAAAGCCGATCTTTTTCATAACGAGATATCCTGATGATGCTTTGCGTTATCTCTACTTTACGCATTACCCGGGGAGAATAAATGCCCTTTATTTAACGGAATAATTCAAATAAATTGACTGAATTGAGCGGATCGCAATGACGCCCCATAATGAGATATAGTGCGTCTTTCTTTTTCCCTGGCAGGTAAAACCGGCAATGGCTCTGATCCCTAAAAACTACGCGCGACTGGAAAGTGGCTACCGTGAAAAGGCATTAAAAATCTATCCCTGGGTCTGTGGACGCTGCTCACGCGAGTTCGTCTATTCAAACCTGCGCGAGCTCACGGTTCACCATATCGATCACGATCATACTAATAACCCGGAAGATGGCAGCAACTGGGAGCTGTTGTGCCTGTTTTGCCACGACCATGAACACTCGAAATACACCGAAGCAGATCAGTACGGTACTACCGTTGTGGCGGGTGAAGACGCGCAAAAAGACATGGGCGTGGCCACTTTCAACCCGTTTGCCGATCTAAAAGCGATGATGAATAAGAAGAAATAATTCCCTAATATTGCCCCTCTTCGTCATATGGGCCGCACAGTTACAGGTAAAAGGATATGGATACACTCCGTTGCTACTGGGACGTTTTTTTCAATGCTTATGGCTCACTGCTCATGAAAACCGTGCTGGTATTACTGCTGGTGTGGTGGTGTCATCAAACCCTGCAGCGCTTCAGAAAAGAAGCCCCTGACGCTACCGGCCCCATTGCCGAGGCCAATGCCAGAGAACGCTACCAGTGGCGCTACTTGCGGTGGGCTTTAAGTAGCATCCAGGGCATCCTTTCCCTGTATATTATAGGGTTGATTATTACGACGCTTTTTACGTAGCGGATACGGTTTCTGCCCTGAAGACGTCTCAGGTAGCCTCTGTATTTAACAGTCCGCATTGTCGATGATAAGCCGGGGACGCATGCGCAGACTCGATACAGTCCAGCGTCCCCCTGTGGATCACTCAACCGTCAGCGCAAAACAATTTTTCAGTACAGAGGCAATATCATCTTCTGCCAGCTGCTGCGTTTCCACGCCCTGCGCGGTGATCGTTTTCAGCACGTTACCCAGCAAAATCTGGCGTCCTTCCGGGCGATGCTGTACGACGAGCAGCTTCTGCACAAAAATGGCGTCCGGGTGCGTGGAGTTAAGGTAGTTAGCAGGCACAAAATCAATCCACTCCTGAGGAGAGAGGTCAAAGCCGTACTGACTGGCCCATTTACCCTCCACCCATGCCTGAAGCAGATACTCACCCTCCGCGTTACGGGTCAGCCGGAACGTGTCGAAATCCTGCCGGATATCCGTATCAAGCATGTCTAACGCCATCGGCGCACGGATGCCGTAGCTACCGAACCCGAGGTCACAAAGCCACTGACGACCGTCAGTCTCAGCAATGAGTGCCATATGGGTTTTAGGCCGACGCACCGGGTAGAACATCGGGCGCGCCGCGACAAAACGCCAGCGAATGCCCAATGCCTCCAGCGCCATCGCAAATAGCCCATTCACCTCATAGCAATAGCCGCCGCGCTTCTGCCTCAACAGCTTATCGGCAATGTCTTCGGGTACCAGCGAAACGACTTTACCCGCCTGTACATCCCCATTTTCAAAGGGTATCGAAAAGAGCTGATGGCGCATAAGCGCATGCAGGGTTGCAGTATCGGCAGCCGCAGGGCCGGTATAGTTTATGCGCCTGAAATAGGCAGAAATATCGAAATTGTCGCTGTGCATAGTGCCTCCTTGTCTGGAACATGCCGGACACTATAGATGGGGCACTTCATTGGCTGTATAGTCAGTTTTATCGAAAATTTGACTGCACAGATCCCCATGGCCGCCCCGTCCCCCCATTACCGTCGGATTGCTGAGATGCTGCGTCTTACGCTGGCTTCAGGCGCGTTGCAAATCGGCGACCGGATGATCTCTGCACGTAAACTGGCCGAGCGCGAACAGGTCAGTCTCCCGACGGCACTGGAAGCACTCCGCTGCCTTGAGGCCGAAGGCCTGATCGTTGCGCGTCCGCGTTCGGGCTACTACGTCCGTCAGACCCGCCAGTCCCGATGCGTGCAGCCCACGCGTTCCCTGCCCGGCCCCGTGCCTGTGACAATGTCAGCCGTCGCGCGATCGTTATTCAGTAGTGCAGAAGCCCGGCTGGTACCGCTGGGGGCTGCCTTGCCCGACCCCGCGTGGCTACCAGGCGATACCCTGCAACGTGCGCTGCAGTCTGCAGGTCGACGTCTGGAAGCACGTGGGCAAAGCTATAGTCTGCCTCCGGGACGGGTTGATTTGCGCAGTAAGATTGCAGCCCGGGCAGCGCAATGGGGCGGCCGTTTTGGTGCAGAGGATCTCATCATTACCGCTGGCGCGACACAGGCGCTGCGTCTGGCGTTGCGGGCTGTGTGCCAGCCTGGCGACGTGGTAGCGATAGAACAACCCGCCTATTTCGGTACGCTGTTGCTGCTGGAAGATTTGGGCCTGAAGGCGCTGGAGATCCCAACCGATCCTCAAGAAGGGTTGTTGCTGGCGCCGCTCGCCGATGCTATTCGGTGCCATCATCCAGCGGCCGTTCTGGCCTCGCCCACCGTGCAAAATCCGCTGGGCGCCAGTATGTCCGTCCCCCGCAAGCAGGAACTTGTTGCCCTGCTGGAAGATGCAGGTATCCCGTTAATTGAGGACGATGTTTATGGCGATCTGGTCGGCGAAGGGCAACGTCCTCCGGCCTGTAAAGCGTTCGACCAGAGCGGGAATGTCATTTACTGCAGTTCATTGTCTAAAACGCTTGCGCCCGGATGGCGCATCGGCTGGATTGCGCCCGGACGTTACCACGCCCAGGTCCTGCAGGCGCGTATGGCCGGAGACTGGGCAGGCGCGCCGCTGTTCGAGGCCGCAACGAGCGAAATCCTGACCAGTGGCGACTACGATCGTCATCTGCGGCGGCTAAAGCGGCGCATCGCGGAGGGGATTGGTGCCGTCATTGCGCGCGTCAAGGCAAGCTTCCCTCCCGGCACGCGCGTTAACGTGCCGGCTGCCGGTTTCCTGTTGTGGGTTGAACTTCCACACCAGGTGAATGCACTGGAGGTGCACCGCCGCGCGCTGGCACTGAACATTGGCGTTAGCCCCGGGCCGCTGTTCTCCCCCCGCGCACACTTAACGAATTACCTGCGATTAAATTGTGCCAACGAACCCACGCCTCTCCTGCTGAATGCGGTGGATCGGATTGGCGCGCTTTGTCATGAACTGGCCGGCTCCTCTGGCCCTATTCCAGAAAGTGAACATTGAGCGTTCTTTACTCCCTGCATCCGGGTTCGCGTTTTTTACTGCCGTCAGAAACGCACTCCCCTTTTTTTACGGAATAATACGTGCCGCTCTTAGCTGCGAGAACAGGCTGAAAAACATCTCATCGGTTGCCTGCATTCGCGTGAACCCTGACCGGCGGAGCTTACTGCCGTCGCCAAACATGTCGTAATTCCAGCTAAAGACAAAATCGGCAAAATGCCCGTCGTTCAGCTGCAAAATATCCGCCTCCACCAACCGATCCCCGGCAATGTCGCGCCATAACGCACGATAGTCCTTAAACAGCTGATGGAATGACAATCTGACCGGCGGCGCAGAGTCCAGTTCAAACCAGCGAGCGATGCGCGGCCACAGCTCGCTCCAGCGCCAGATGTCCCCATTATTCACGTTGAAAGCCTGGTTATTAGCCCTACGTGATGTGGCTGCCCACAGCGTTGCCTCCGCCAGCAATCCGGCGTCAGCATGATCAACAATGCTGTGCCAGGTCTGTTCCGAACCGGGAAAACGCAGAGGTAAACCCAGAGCCTTACACAGGGACGCATACAGTGCGATGCTCAGCGCAAGGTTCATGGTATTGCCTGGCACCGAACTGCCCACCACGCCTGGCCTGATGGCATTCCAGTGCCAGCGTTTTCCCCGCTGAAAATCACGGAGCCACGCGAGCTGAGCGGCGTTAAATTCTGCCCCGGGTACGCCCGGATCGCTTTCGCGTGCCGGGGTTTTGAACGGTCCCAGGTGCGCGCCATACACTTTGTATCCCTGCATCAGGCTTACCGTCTGCAAAGGTGCCGTTTTTTCAATATTGCTGACCAGGTTGCGCAACATCGTGACGTTCGGTTCAACCATTTCCGTCCAGCTCCCGGCATTCATCCAGGCGCTGTAAAAAATATGGGTGATCTCGCCAGCGGCTTGCAAAGCCCTGGCGCTATCCTCCGCATCCAGTAAATCAACGTTGATCAGCGAAATAGCATCAGGATGGGATAAGGCATGGCGGCTCAGGCCAATCACCTGCCATTTGTTGTCCAGGAGCGTTTTGACGAGCTGTCTGCCTACGATCCCGCTGGCGCCAGCGACCAGCGCGACGTTTTGTGGCTGCATCTTATTCACGGTGTTTCTCCAGTTAGGGTGACAGACACAGTGTGATATATTATTTTTTCCCTACATATCCCCTGAATTCGATGGCACTTATAAGAAAAAACATTAAATGAACAATAAGCTCAACGCCATTTCCACCTTTCTGCGCGTCGCAGAAGCGGGTTCCTTTTCGGCAGCCGCTCGCCAGAGCGGAATGAAGCAGTCTGCCGTCAGCCAGCAGATTGCCGCCCTGGAACAGGAGCTCGGGGTGGTATTACTGCATCGGACAACGCGAATGATGAAGCTCACCGAGCAGGGTGAACGTTATCGCCGTGATATGCAGCTTTTGCTGGATGCCATGCAGGAAGCGGAGAGACGGTTGAACCCTGCCGATCATCAGTTTCAGGGCAGCGTCCATGTTCAGTTGCCAAGCGGTCTGGGGCAGATCGTTTTGCCCCCTCTGCTGGCGCTTCAGCGCCTGCATCCGGCATTGCACCTGACGCTGTCCCTGGATGACCGCATTGCCGACCTGGTGAGCGAAGGGGTGGATGTCGCGCTACGCCTTAGCGCTGAGCCTCCGCAATCGCATGCGGCACGTCTGCTGATGCGGATTGAAACCGCGCTGTTCGCTGCTCCCGGCTTTCAGGCGGTACACTCCGTCAGCGAACTGGCGGCACATCCCCATGTGCGATTTAGCGGCATCCCGCGGGATGCGCCTCTACGGTTGATCGCCGGTGAGGAAACAATTGACGTGAAAGTGCATACCGTTTTTCGTGCCAACACCAGTGACGCCCTGTTACAGGCGCTGGAGTCAGGCATCGGGATTGGCGGCATGCAGCTGCCGCTTGCGGCAAAGGCGTTGCAAGCCGGCACGCTGGTGCCGGTATTACCGGCCTGGCGGTTACCTGACCGGTATCTCTATGCCGTCTACCCCGACGCCCGCTTTATCCCACAACGCGTCAGAAGCGTGATACAGGTGATCGAACAAATCCTGCCGTCGCTTGCCAAATAACCGGCGTCTACTTCGCTACCGGCAAATCCGCGTACCGCGTCGTATAAGCCGGTGACAACATCTCGCGCTTCATCGCCCAGGATTTCTCAATCCCCTGCCCGGCAAACCATATCTTCCCTTTCCCGGAATGATTCACGCTGTCGATCAGCGCCATCAGCGCCGCGCTGTTGGCGCGCAAACGGTTATCGTCAAATAAATTCAGCTGGGCGACGCCGCTACTGAAAAAGTCCGCCAGCATCACCCCCGCTTTCATGTAGCGATAGCCGTCAAGCCATATGCGCCCCAGCGCATCGGTGGCGGCACGGATGATATCGCGCGAGTCATTGGTGGGCGTCATCAGGGTGACAGACGCCTGATTGCCGTAATAAACCTCGTTGTCCGCATGCGGGCTGGTACGCAAAAACACGCTGATAAAGCGACAATATTGATGCTCGCTGCGCAGCTTTTCCGCAGCCCGTTCAGCGTAGGCGCAAATGGCCTGGTGCATCTCCTCGTATTGCGTAATACGGTGTCCAAACGAGCGGCTACAGATAATCTGCTGCTTCGTGGGCGTGAACTCTTCCAGATCAAGACAGGGCTCGCCGCGCAACTCGCGCGCCGTGCGCTCCAGGACAACGTTAAAATGTTTGCGGATGACCCACGAGGAAGCTTGTGCCAGATCCAGCGCCGTGGTGACGCCCATCGCATTAAGTTTTTTGGTAATGCGCCGCCCGACGCCCCACACCTCCTCTACCGGTACGCGCGCCAGCAGTTTACGCTGCCGCTCGCGATCCGATAAATCCACTACGCCTCCCGTGCTGCTCCACCGCTTTGCCGCATAGTTGGCCAGCTTCGCCAGCGTTTTCGTGGGGGCAATGCCTACGCCAACGGTTAATCCCGTATTTTTAAACACCTGCGTGCGCATATGATGACCAAACGCCTCCAGCGCCATGCAGTTGCTGACGCCAGCAACGTTCACAAACGCCTCATCAATGGAGTAAATCTCTATGGCCGGGGCGAAGTCGGTCAGCGTCTGCATCACCCGGCTGCTGAGATCGGCGTAAAGCGCATAGTTCGAGCTAAAGACGTAAACCCGCGCGGGAAAGCGCTTCTCTTTGAATTTGAAATACGGCTCGCCCATTTTTATATCGAACTGCTTTGCCTCCCGCGACAGCGAAATAATGCAGCCGTCGTTATTGGAGACCACCACCACGGGTTTGCCCCGCAGATCGGGCCGAAACACCGTCTCGCAGGAGGCATAAAAGCTGTTCACATCAACCAGCGCGAACATGTTTATGCGTTTTGAGTGTGTGGGTGACAACACCGAAGATCTGCAGTTCCTCTTCGGACTGAAACGTGATCGGCTGATAGCGAACGTTATGCGGCACTAACCTCAGGATCGGGCGGGTCTGCAGCTCTTTGACCGTAAACTCACCCGCGACGGATGCCACCACAATATCCCCGTGCACGGCGTTTAACGAACGATCGACGACCAGCAGATCGCCATCGCCGATCCCAACGCCGATCATCGAGTCTCCGCTCACCTTCACAAAGTAGGTCGCGCTGGGATGCCTGACGGCCAGGCGGTTAAGATCGAGACGATCTTCCACATAATCCTGCGCCGGGCTTGGAAAACCACACGCTACGCGTTCTACAAATAACGGTAATTCAAGGGGTTGCTTTGGATAATAAGAAAAGAGAGTGTCCATAAATGCCTTTCTCGCCAGATACTGTATATAAATACAGTATTACGGATTATGGACAAGGATCAAGGTCCTTTACGGAGGTCACCCCAAACGCATTGAAGTGTGAGCGGATTTAATTCAGCCGTATCCTGCGCATCGGCGAAAGAATAGCCAGATAACGCCTGCGGCAGCGACATTCAGGTTTCAAGAGGGACAAAAAAGCCCAAAGCACTGCTTTGGGCTTATGCCTGTCTGTCTTAATCCGCCAGCGAATCAAGCGTTTCCAGCGCGTCAGCCGGAAGTACCAGCTCCGCCGCCGCAAGATTTTGTCGCAGATGCGCCACGGAGGAGGTGCCGGGGATCAACAGGATGTTCGGCGAGCGTTGCAGCAACCACGCCAGCGCGACCTGCATTGCCGTTACGCCCAGCGAATCAGCGACCGCCTGCAGCCCGGATGATTGCAGGGGTGTAAAACCGCCCAGCGGGAAGAACGGCACATACGCAATCCCCTGCTGCGCCAGCGAATCCACCAGCGCATCATCGCCACGGTTCACGATGTTGTACATGTTCTGCACACACACCACCTGCACCATCTTCTGCGCTTCCGCAACCTGGGTGGCCGTGACGTTGCTCAGGCCAATATGGCGCACCAAACCTTGCTGTTGTAACTCGGCCAGCGTGGCGAGAGGTTCAGCAATTGAGCCTTCTGCTGGCCCGTGTGCGCTGAACATGATGCGCAGATTAACCACGTCCAGCACATCCAGCTGCAGATTACGCAGGTTGTCATGTACCGCATGCGTCAGTTCCTGCGCGGAGAAGGCCGGCAGCCAGGAGGCATCACTGCCGCGACGGGCACCGATCTTGGTGACGAGCGTCAGATCGTCGCGGTACGGATGAAGCGCCTCACGGATCAGCTGGTTGGTGATATGCGGCCCGTAAAAATCGCTGGTATCAATGTGATTCACCCCAGCAGCCACCGCTTCGCGGAGCACATCCAGCGCGGCATTTTTGTCCTTTGGAGGACCAAACACGCCCGGCCCGGCAAGCTGCATCGCGCCATAGCCAAGCCGTTTAACCGTCCGCGACCCCAGTGCGTACGTCCCGCTTTTATCAATGCTGCTCATGTCGACCTTCCTCATAAAAATGATCCGGATTTACAACGAGTTCCTTAACAGACCCCGTAGTTAAGCGCGAGTTAAATTAAAGTTTAATTTCTCTACGACGATAGTATTTGTGTAACCCTGCATCTTCTCTAACGGACGACCGCTATGCTGAAAAATCTGCACGTGATTACCGGTATTATCTTTGCTCTCACCATATTCTGTCTGTTGCAAGTTGTCACGGGAGGGTTGTTCTACTCTGCCGTCAGCAACGACCGCCATAACTTCCAGAACTCCGGGGTGCTCAATGCCCAGCAGGAGAGCCTGAGCGACAGCGTGAACACGCTGATCAAAACGCGCGTCACCGTCACCCGCGTGGCGATCCGCTACCTGAAAAACCAGCGCGACCCGGCGTCCCTTGCGGCGATCAACAAACTGCTTGGCACCGCGGCTGATTCTCTGGCTAAAGCGGAAGCCTATAACAAAGAGTGGCAGAAAATGCCGCAGGTTAACGGCCAGAACGCGGCATTAACCGACGAAATGCAGAAATCATGGAGCCAGATGCATGAAGTGATGCGTCTCTCAATTGCGTATCTGCGTGCCGACAACTACCAGGCCTATGGCGATCTGGATGCCCAACAGGCCCAGGACGATATGGAAGGGGTTTATAACCGCTGGCGCGCCGAAAACAACACCCTGCTGAAAGCCGCAACCGAAGAGAACCAGAGCAGCTTTACCCAGATGCAATGGACGCTGGCAGCGATCTTCCTGGCCGTGATCGCGGTACTGGTGGTGATCTGGCAGGGTTTACAACACCTGCTGTTAAAACCGCTCCACATGATTATGAACCATATTCGCGCCATTGCGGGCGGCGATCTGACGCAGGATATCGCCCTGTCTGGCCGCAATGAGATGGGTCAGCTGGCGGCGGGTCTGCATGAGATGCAGCAGTCGCTGGTGACCACCGTCAGCGCCGTGCGTGGTAGCACCGACTCCATTTACACAGGCGCAGGTGAAATAGCCGCCGGAAGCAACGATCTGTCTGCCCGCACCGAGCAACAGGCGGCTTCGCTGGAGGAGACGGCAGCCAGCATGGAAGAGCTGACCGCAACGGTTAAACAGAACTCCGACAACGCCCGTCAGGCTACGCTACTGGCGAAGAACGCTTCAGAAACGGCGGCCCGTGGCGGTCACGTGGTCGATAACGTTGTCCGTACCATGACCGAAATCGCCGACAGCTCGCAGCAAATTGCGCACATTACCGGCGTGATTGACAGCATTGCCTTCCAGACAAACATTCTGGCGCTTAACGCGGCGGTGGAAGCCGCGCGTGCCGGGGAGCAAGGTCGTGGCTTTGCGGTCGTCGCAGGTGAAGTCCGCACGCTGGCCAGCCGCAGTGCGCAGGCGGCGAAAGAGATCAAAGGGCTGATTGAGAACTCCGTCAGCCGGGTGAATACCGGTTCAGAGCAGGTCAGCGAAGCGGGCGCAACCATGAAGGAGATTGTCGCTGCCGTGACCCGCGTGACCGATATCATGGGCGAGATTTCGTCGGCGTCCGATGAACAGAGCCGCGGCATCGAACAGGTGAGCCTGGCCGTTTCGCAGATGGACAGCGTCACACAGCAAAACGCCGCGCTGGTACAGCAATCCGCCACGGCGGCGGCGGCCCTGGAAGATCAGTCGGAACAACTGCGCCAGGCTGTGGCAGCGTTTCGCCTGAACGGAAAGGAAAAAGCCACCGCGCCCCGCCCGGCCACGGTGAAAACCCCACAGCTGTTACGCCCGGCAACGGCCAACACCGCCACCGACAGCAACTGGGAAACCTTCTGAGTGACAGGCGGGCGAACGTCTCGCCCGCCAGAAGCGCTTAACGGCTGCGCTTAGCGTGCCGTTCCCAGTTCTCCTGTTTCGCTTCGTCAGACTTTCGTAGCGAAACATAGCATGCTCCGCTGCCGCCGTGATGCGGCAGCGCCACGCAAAAGGCCTGCACTTCCTCGAACTCGGTTAACCAGCGCGCCAGATAGCTGCGTACCACGTTGGGATGGGCGTTCTGCTCCCGCCCTTTTCCATGAATGATCACCAGGTTACGTAATCCATCGCGTCCAGCCTGGCGGATAAAGGAAAACAGCATCTGCCGGCAACGCTCGGCGGGCTGGCGTAACAGATTTAAGCTGGCCTGGCGGGAATATTTACCCGAGCGGAGCTTATCAATAACGCCCTGTTGCACCCCTTCCCGTCTGAACGCCAGCGGCTCATCCAGGGGCAGAAGTTCCAGGAAGCCCAGGGTCAGGAAGTTATCCAGTTGCTCGGTATCAATCTCCTGACGCGTTCGCGTGTTGCGGCTCGGCTGCCAGTGAATATCCGTGCAGCGCTTCAGGGGCTGGATACCCTCCATGGCGTCAAGAAAAAGTGATTTGTCGTCAGGGTTCATGGACATCCTCCCGCTACATCTGAGCCTGTACTATACCTGCGCCAGGCATGGGCCTCAATAACCGCTACCCCAGGATGAGGGCATAAATATTAACCTGATGAATATAAAAATTATTTCTTCGCAAAAGTTAAACGCGACTTAACTTAAATTTCAGCACACATAAAACAGAAAGTTTAGGTTAAAAAAATGTGGAATCAATGATGCTAAAACATATCTTTTTGAGGGTTGGCTGTTATAATTAAATAAACCTGCTTCACGGATATAACATTCAGGATCTGCGAAGGGAAGCACTGCTGTGTGTTGTAGGGTCTGTCTGATGTCGGACAGGCTCTGTTTTTTTATTTTACTCCCCACTTCACTCCGATACTATTTTCCGCGCCTCTCTTCTGAATTGCGTAATTAACGATTCGGTCAGGGGTGTCTGACGAGAATCACGACGCTGAATTAAATAATAGGCCGCTTTAGGTAGCGATTCGACAACGGGCAGCATAACCAGACGGTGCGCCAGCAGCGGGTCACAGCCCAGTTCCTTTGGCAGGATACTTAAAAAATCACTTTGTGCAACAAGGCTAATGCAGGAAGAAAACGTTTCGCAGACAACGTCAATGCGTGGTATTTGCGAGCGATGAGTAAAAACATCTTCTAATTGCTTATAATAACTCCCGCGTGGCGTCGGCATTGTCCAGTTATAATTCAGCAATTCGGTAATGGATGTCGCGCCCGTCGCCGGATGCCCTTCCCGACAAAATACGGCGAAAGGCTTTTCGAACAATTTTTCAAACGTAAACTCATGATCGTACGGCCCCTGATAATAGGTATTGATGGTGAAATCCAGCTCGCCCTGGCGTAATTCATTGATCATCGACACCAGTTGCCCTTCCATAATCCGGACTTTTACCTGCGGATGTTGTGCATGAAAGCGGGTGATCACCGCGGGCATAAGGCTTCGCGAAATACTGGCTCCCATTCCAATGTTAATCTGCCCGGCCAGTTCCCCCTGGCGCTGGCGGATATCATCCTGCGCCGCGCGTAACTCTTCCAGAATCAGCCTGGCGCGCGAGTAAAACCCTTCCCCACACTCGGTCAATGCGACGCCTTTACTCCTGCGCACAAAAAGCTGCGCCGCCATCCCCTCTTCCAACTCTTTGATCGATTTGGTCAGCGCCGGTTGCGAAAGATTAAGCGTCCTGCTAGCACCGCGGATACTGCCCTGACGCGCGACTTCAACAAACGCCCGGATTTGATGAAATTTAATCTGAAATGACATAGCCCGACCGATAACCGTTGTTTATCAGAGTAAAGAAACTGTCATCTACTTTAATGGAAATGGATGTGCGAGGGTAATTCCTGAACGGTTAAAACTGTGAAAAAACGGTTAGTGATAAGTAAAAACTATCACAGCGTGAAGCAGTTCACATATTTTAATGATGACAGGAACAGATATGGAATCACTGGCGCAGTACATCCAGACATTAGCCCCACAACTGAGCGCATGGCGTCGCAATTTTCACCATTTCGCGGAGTCCGGATGGCTCGAATTTCGCACGGCGGCGAAAGTCGCGGAAATCTTAGACCAGCTGGGTTATTCGCTGGCGATGGGCCGCGACGTGGTGGACGCCGAAAGCCGTATGGGATTACCCGATGACGCCACGCTGGCGCGAGAGTTTGCCCGCGCCCGGGCGCAAGGCGCACCAGAGAAATGGCTGGCCCCGTTTGAAGGGGGATTTACCGGCATTGTGGCGACCCTGAATACCGGCCGGCCAGGCCCGACGCTGGCGTTTCGCGTGGATATGGACGCGCTGGATTTAAGCGAAGCACTCGATGACAGCCATCGCCCGTTCCGCGACGGGTTTGCCTCCTGCAACCCGGGGATGATGCACGCCTGCGGCCACGATGGCCACACCACCATTGGTCTGGGGCTGGCGCACGTGCTTAAGCAGAATGAATCGCAACTCAATGGCACCATCAAACTGATCTTCCAGCCTGCCGAGGAAGGCACCCGAGGCGCTCGCGCCATGGTGGCCGCCGGGGCGCTCGACGACGTGGACTACTTCACCGCGATTCACATTGGCACCGGTGTGCCCGCCGGTGTGGTAATTTGCGGCAGCGATAACTTTATGGCCACCACCAAGTTCGATGTGCATTTTACCGGGGTTGCCGCACACGCCGGCGGTAAACCGGAGGACGGCCGTAATGCCCTGCTCGCCGCGGCTCAGGCCGCTATCGCGCTTCACAGCATTGCCCCACACAGCGAAGGTGCATCGCGGGTGAATGTCGGCGTGATGCAGGCCGGCAGCGGACGCAACGTCGTGCCGGCTAACGCCCTGCTCAAGGTTGAAACCCGCGGCGTAAGCGAAGCCATTAACCAGTACGTCTTTGAACGCGCGCAGGCCGTGATTACCGGTGCGGCGGCACTCTACGGCGTGAGCGTCGAGATGCGTCTGATGGGCGCCGCCACCGCCAGTGCCCCTACACCGGCCTGGGTAGATTATCTGCGCCAGCAGGCAAGCCAGGTGACCGGCGTGGTGCAGGCCATTGACAGAGTCAACGCCCCCGCAGGTTCCGAAGACGCGACGCTGATGATGGCCCGCGTGCAGCAGAACGGCGGAATGGCGTCGTATATGGTGTTCGGTACCGAGTTAAGCGCAGGTCATCACAATGAAAAATTTGATTTCGATGAGCAGGTCATGAACCTCGCTATCGAAACGCTGGCGCGCACTGCGCTTAATTTCCCGTGGACGCGAGGTGTGTAATGCAGGAGAACTACGCTTTTATTGCCGATGCCATCGACACGCGATGTCAGCTGTTAACCGATATTGCCGACGACATCTGGGATCACCCTGAAACGCGTTTTGAAGAGTTCTGGTCCGCGGAACGGATTGCCGGCGCGCTGGAAGCGGAAGGTTTCACCCTGACCCGTGAAGCCGGCGGGATTCCGAATGCCTTTATCGCCTGCTTCGGCAGCGGTAAACCCGTTATCGCCCTGCTGGGGGAATATGATGCTCTGGCCGGATTGAGCCAGCAGGCACATTGCGCGACGGCACAGTCCGCCACGCCGGGTGCCAACGGCCACGGCTGTGGCCACAATTTGCTGGGAACGGCAGCGCTGGCGGGTGCCATTGCGGTGAAAAGCTGGCTGGAGCAGCACGGGGGGAGCGGCACCGTGCGTTTCTACGGCTGTCCTGGTGAAGAAGGCGGTTCAGGTAAAACCTTTATGGTGCGCGAAGGTTTGTTTGATGACGTTGATGCCGCCGTCACCTGGCACCCTGAAGCATTTGCCGGCATGTTTAACGTCAGCACGCTGGCCAATATTCAGGCCGCCTGGCGGTTTCACGGCGTGGCGGCACATGCTGCTAACTCGCCACATCTGGGGCGTAGCGCGCTGGATGCCGTAACGCTGATGACCACCGGCACCAATTTCCTCAACGAACACATCATTGAGAAAGCGCGCGTTCATTACGCTATCACCGATACCGGTGGAATCTCACCCAACGTGGTGCAGGCGCAGGCTGAAGTGCTGTATCTGATCCGCGCGCCGGAAATGGCCGATGCGCAGCAGATCTACGAACGTATCGAGAAAATCGCTCAGGGCGCGGCAATGATGACCGAAACCACCGTTGCGTGTCGCTTTGATAAAGCCTGCTCCAGCTACCTGCCCAACCGCACGCTCGAAGCGGCGATGTATCGCGCCCTGCAACATTACGGCACACCGGAGTGGACGGAAGAGGAGCGCCAGTTTGCGCAGGATATTCGTGCCACGCTAACGCCAAATGACCTGCAAAACAGCCTGAAGAACATTGCCGCGACGGGGCGAGAAGCCGGTAACGCTTTTGCGCGCCGTCAGCAGGAGATGTTACTGACAGATGAGGTCGCACCTTACGCCATTACCGATAACGTACTGGCCGGGTCAACCGATGTGGGCGATGTCAGCTGGAAAATGCCGGTGGCACAGTGTTTCAGCCCCTGCTTTACCATCGGAACGCCTTTGCATACCTGGCAACTCGTGGCTCAGGGGCGAACCTCCATTGCTCATAAAGGCATGCTGCTGGCCGGAAAAGTGATGGGCGCAACCGCGCTAAATCTGCTCCAGGATGCAACGCTGCTGCAACAATGCCGGGAAGAGTTCGAACAACAAATCACCGAAAAGCCGTACGTGTGTCCGATTCCGGCAGGCGTGACACCGTCACCTTTAAAATAATAAAACACAACACAACAACACAACAACACAACAACAGTCACGAGGAACGCCCATGAGTATGTCTTCCATACCTTCGCATTCCCCATCCGGTAAGCTCTATGGCTGGGTTGAAAGGATCGGCAATAAAGTGCCGCACCCTTTCCTGCTTTTTATCTGGTTGATCGTGGTTTTGATGGTGGCGACAGCGGTGCTGTCCGCCTTTGATGTCAGCGTGCGCAGTCCGGCCGATGGCAGTATGGTGGCGGTCAAGAACCTGTTGAGTGTCGAAGGGTTGCACTGGTTCTTACCGAATGTGGTTAAAAACTTCAGCGGCTTCGCCCCGCTGGGAGCCATTCTGGCGCTGGTACTGGGCGCCGGGCTTGCCGAGCGTGTCGGTCTGTTACCGGCGCTGATGGTGAAAATGGCCTCCCACGTCAGCGCGCGTTACGCCAGCTACATGGTGCTGTTTATCGCCTTCTTTAGCCACATCTCCTCTGATGCCGCGCTGGTGATCATGCCGCCCATGGGCGCTCTGATTTTCCTCGCCGTCGGACGCCATCCCGTGGCGGGTCTGCTGTCGGCAATTGCGGGCGTAGGCTGCGGCTTTACCGCCAACCTGCTGATCGTGACCACCGATGTTCTGCTCTCAGGCATCAGCACGGAGGCGGCCAAAACCATCGACACCGCGATGCACGTCAGCGTCATCGACAACTGGTACTTTATGGCCAGCTCGGTGGTCCTGCTGACCCTGGTGGGCGGACTGATTACCGATAAGCTCATTGAGCCGCGTTTAGGGAAATGGGAAGGCCGAAGTGATGAGAAGCTGGAGACGCTGAGTAAAGAGCAACGCGTTGGCCTGCGCGTGGCAGGCGTGGTCTCGCTGGCGTTTATTGCCGCGGTCGCGCTGATGGTGGTACCGGAAAACGGCATCCTGCGCGATCCGGTAAAACATACCGTTCTCCCCTCGCCGTTTATTCAGGGCATTGTGCCGCTGATTATTCTGTTTTTCTTTGTCGTTTCGCTCGCCTATGGGATCGCCACCGGCAAAATTCGCCGTCAGGGCGATCTGCCGCAGCTTATGATCGAACCCATGAAAGAGATGGCGGGCTTTATTGTGATGGTGTTCCCGCTGGCGCAGTTCGTGGCGATGTTTAACTGGAGCAACATGGGCAAATTTATGGCCGTGGGGCTGACCGATGCGCTGGAAGCGGCGGGGTTAAGCGGCGTCCCGGCATTTGTCGGCCTTGCGCTGCTGTCGTCACTGCTGTGCATGTTTATCGCCAGCGGCTCGGCAATCTGGTCGATTCTGGCTCCCATCTTTGTGCCGATGTTTATGATGCTGGGGTTCCACCCCGCGTTTGCCCAGATCCTGTTCCGTATCGCAGACTCCTCCGTCATCCCGCTGGCACCGGTCTCACCGTTTGTTCCGCTGTTTTTAGGCTTCCTGCAGCGCTATAAACCAGAGGCAAAACTGGGTACCTACTATTCGCTGGTTTTACCCTATCCGCTTATCTTTTTAGGGGTATGGCTGGTGATGCTGGTGGCATGGTATCTTGTCGGTCTGCCGATTGGGCCGGGGATTTACCCAAGGCTGCACTAAAGGATTAACGATGCTGAGATTACTCGAAGATAAAATTGCCACGCCGCTTGGTCCACTGTGGGTGATTGCAGACGAGCAGTTCTGTCTGCGCGCCGTTGAGTGGGAAGAACACAGCGACAGGATGGACACGTTGCTCAACGTGCACTATCGCGCGCAGGGTTATGAACGTATCAGCGCCACCAACCCCGGCGGCCTGAGCGACAAACTGACGGCGTACTTCGAGGGCGATCTCAGCATCATTGACACCCTGCCGACCGCCACGGCAGGCACACCTTTCCAGCGCGAAGTCTGGCAGGCACTGCGCAGTATTCCGTGCGGACAGGTCATGCATTACGGCCAGCTCGCCGGGCAACTCGGCCGTGCCGGCGCGGCCCGCGCGGTCGGCGCGGCAAATGGCGCTAACCCCGTCAGTATTGTGGTCCCCTGCCACCGCGTGATTGGCCGCAACGGCACCCTGACTGGCTATGCCGGTGGCGTGCAGCGCAAGGAGTGGTTACTGCGTCACGAGGGGTATCTCCTGCTCTAGTTTCCAGGCTTTTAGTGCTTAATTTTCTTCCGGTTAGGCTAAAAATCCATAATCAAGCTGTGGAATTTCAAGAAGATGGCAACAGGTTGCCGTCTCTTGTCCTTATTGATGGTTTGGCAGGCTTACGTACTTACCAAAAAGATGTTAAAATTGACCAATATCAATTAAGGCTTGAGCAAACCTATGATCCCGGAAAAGCGAATTATACGACGCATTCAGTCTGGCGGTTGTGCTATCCATTGCCAGGATTGCAGCATCAGCCAGCTCTGTATCCCGTTTACCCTGAATGAGCATGAACTCGATCAGCTTGATAATATCATCGAGCGCAAAAAGCCTATTCAGAAAGGGCAGACGCTGTTTAAAGCGGGAGACGAACTGAAATCGCTCTATGCTATCCGTTCTGGCACCATCAAAAGCTACACCATCACGGAACAGGGTGATGAGCAGATCACCGGCTTCCATCTGGCGGGTGACCTGGTTGGCTTTGATGCCATCGGTACTGGCCATCACCCGAGCTTTGCTCAGGCGCTGGAAACCTCAATGGTTTGCGAAATCCCGTTTGAAACGCTGGACGATCTCTCAGGCAAAATGCCCAATCTGCGTCAGCAGATGATGCGTCTGATGAGCGGTGAGATCAAAGGCGATCAGGACATGATTCTGCTACTTTCCAAAAAGAATGCAGAAGAACGCCTGGCCGCGTTTATCTATAACCTCTCACGCCGCTTCGCGGAGCGCGGTTTCTCCCCGCGTGAATTCCGTCTGACCATGACGCGTGGCGATATCGGTAACTACCTGGGCCTGACCGTGGAAACCATCAGCCGTCTGCTGGGTCGTTTCCAGAAAAGCGGAATGCTGGCCGTTAAGGGTAAATACATTACCATCGAAAACGGTGAAGCTCTGGCCGTTCTTGCCGGTCACTCCCGCAACGTGGCATAACGCCCCCGCATGATTGATGCCAGGCCGATAAATTTTTATGATTTATTGGTCTGGTACGTCACCACTTCCGTTTCACCACGTTTCCCTGGCACCGCCCCACTCAGTCCCTGAAAGGTTCTTGTTGAGGTTATGAATTGAGAGAAAGTTTATTTTTCGTTTCAGTCGTTATCGCCTCAGTGACCTTCATATTCATCTGGATCATGCTTGTCGGGCCAATGAAGGGTGAAGAAAAAACCTACGTACAGGATTCAACGACGTTTGCGATTGCGGTGATGGTACTGCTGTTGATTGCCTTTATCGCGGTAACAACAACGGTTCTTTTTCTGTGACAGATTTTCATGATTTATTGATCTGACAAAAACTTCCCCCCTGTTTCATTCAAGATATATAGGTTACTCTTTTAATTACAGACTGTGGTGACAGTAGTAAGGAGACCTGTATGGCAAAGTATCAAAACATGCTGGTGGCTATCGATCCTAACCAGGACGATCAGCCGGCATTACGACGTGCTGTGTATCTACATCAACGGATTGGTGGCAAAATCAAAGCGTTTTTGCCGATCTATGACTTCTCATATGAGATGACCACCCTTCTGTCGCCTGACGAACGCACCGCAATGCGTCAGGGAGTGATCAGCCAGCGTACCGCGTGGATCCGTGAACAGGCCAAATATTACCTGGAAGCGGGTGTTCCTATCGATATTAAAGTGGTCTGGCATAACCGACCTTTCGAAGCCATTATCCAGGAAGTGGTCGCCGGTGGGCACGACCTGTTGCTGAAAATGGCGCACCAGCACGACAAGCTGGAATCCGTGATCTTTACCCCTACCGACTGGCACCTGCTGCGTAAATGCCCTTGCCCGGTGTGGATGGTGAAAGACCAGCCGTGGCCAGAAGGCGGCAAGGCCGTCGTGGCTGTCAACCTGGCGAGCGAGGAGGATTACCACAATTCGCTCAATGAAAAGCTGGTCAAGGAGACGATCCAGCTTGCCGAGCAGGTTAACCACACTGAAGTCCATCTGGTGGGCGCTTACCCGGTAACACCGATTAATATTGCCATCGAGCTGCCTGAATTTGACCCGAGCGTGTATAACGATGCGATCCGGGGGCAGCACCTGCTGGCCATGAAGGCGTTACGCCAGAAATTCAGCATCGATGAGAAAATGACACATGTGGAAAAAGGGTTGCCTGAAGAGGTGATCCCGGATTTAGCAGAACATCTGCAGGCGGGGATTGTGGTACTGGGTACCATTGGCCGGACCGGTATTTCTGCCGCATTCCTGGGCAATACCGCCGAACAGGTGATCGACCATCTGCGCTGTGACCTGCTGGTCATCAAGCCGGATGAGTATCAGACACCGGTTGAACTGGACGACCCGGAAGACGACTAAGTTCAGACATAAAAAAACCGCCGTTTCCGGCGGTTTTTTTTGTCGCTGATTTACAGCGATTTCAGAATCGCATCGACACTGGCTTTTGCATCGCCAAACAGCATGTGCGTGTTCTCTTTAAAGAACAGCGGGTTCTGAACCCCTGCATAACCGGTGTTCATGGAACGTTTGAAGACAATCACGTTCTGCGCCTTCCACACTTCCAGAACCGGCATACCGGCAATTGGGCTACGCGGATCGTCCTGCGCCGCCGGGTTAACGGTGTCGTTGGCACCAATAACCAGGACGGTGTCGGTATCGGTGAAATCATCGTTGATCTCATCCATCTCCAGCACGATGTCGTAAGGCACTTTCGCTTCCGCCAGCAGCACGTTCATGTGGCCTGGCAGACGCCCCGCTACCGGGTGAATGCCAAAGCGAACCTTGATACCACGCGCACGCAGCTTCTCGGTGATCTCCGCAACCGGATACTGAGCCTGCGCCACCGCCATGCCGTAGCCTGGGGTAATGATGACCGAGTGTGAGTTTTTCAGCATCTCTGCGGTATCTTCCGCGGTGATCTCACGGTGCTCACCCACTTCTTCGTCAGAACCGGTTGAGGAGCCGTCCGAACCAAAGCCACCCGCGATAACGCTGATAAACGAACGGTTCATCGCCTTACACATGATGTAAGACAGGATCGCACCAGAAGAACCGACCAGCGCACCGGTGACGATCAACAGATCGTTGCTCAGCATGAAGCCTGCCGCCGCCGCGGCCCAACCGGAGTAGGAGTTCAGCATGGAGACAACCACTGGCATATCGGCACCACCAATGGAGGCCACCAGGTGCCAGCCAAAGGCCAGAGCAATCAGGGTCATCACCAGTAACGCCAGCACCTGCAGGCCCACGCTTTCAGTGCGCACGAAGACCACCAGCAGCACAAAGGACACGACCAGCGCCGCCAGGTTCAGCTTGTGACGGTTTGGCAGCATCAGCGGTTTAGAAGAGATCTTACCGCGCAGTTTGCCGAACGCGACAATTGAGCCGGTGAAGGTCACCGCACCAATGAAGATGCCGAGGAACACTTCCGTCAGATGGATATTGACCAGAATCGGTTCCAAACCGGGTGTGTGGTACAGGTAGCTGTTGAAGCCCACCAGCACCGCCGCCAGCCCCACAAAGCTGTGCAGAATGGCCACCAGCTCCGGCATCTCGGTCATTTCAACGCGTTTCGCCAGGCGAATACCAATCGCGCCACCGATAATCATCGCCACCAGGATCCATGCAACGTTGCCGGTGTCCGGCCCGAAGATGGTGGCAATCAGCGCAATCGCCATCCCGGCGATACCAAAGTTATTTCCCTGCTGAGACGTTTCGTGTTTGGAAAGCCCCGCCAGACTGAAAATAAACAGGATTGCAGCAACAATGTATGCGGCTGTGACTAATCCTCCAGACATATGCTACCCCTTAGCCTTTACGAAACATTTTCAGCATGCGCTGAGTCACGGTGAACCCACCGAAAATATTGATACTGGCGATCAGCACCGCGATAAAGCTCAGGAAGCTTACCCAGCCGCCGTGGCCAATCTGCAGCAGCGCCCCGACCACGATAATCCCGGAGATGGCGTTAGTGACCGACATCAGTGGCGTATGCAGCGCATGGGAGACATTCCACACGACGTAGTACCCCACCACACACGAGAGCGCGAAGACGGTAAAGTGGCCGAGGAATTCTTTCGGCGCGACATCTGCCAGCCAGCCAAACAGAATAATGACCAGCGCCATGATCGCGTACTTGCGCCACGGAGAAGCCGGTTTAGCTGGCTCTTTAGGCTCAGGCGCCGTTTTCGGTGCCGCCTGAGGCTGCGCGGACACCTGAATCGGTGGCGCAGGCCAGGTGATTTCGCCTTCACGCACCACCGTTACGCCACGCACAACAACATCGTCAAAATCAACGGTGATGTTGCCGTCTTTCTCTTTGCAGAGCAGTTTCAGTAGGTTAACAAGGTTGGTACCGTACAGCTGAGAAGACTGCGTTGGCAGACGGCCCGGCAAATCGGTATACCCGATCACCTTCACGCCGTTAGCAGTGGTGGTCACCTGATTTGGCACGGTGTATTCACAGTTGCCACCGTTTTGCGACGCCAGGTCGACGATCACGCTGCCCGACTTCATTGAGTCAACCATCTCACGGGTAATCAGCTTCGGCGCGGGTTTACCGGGGATAAGCGCGGTAGTGACAATGATGTCGACATCTTTTGCCTGCGCGGCGAAGAGTTCCATTTCCGCTTTGATAAAGGCTTCGGACATGACCTTCGCGTAACCGTCACCGCTGCCCGCTTCTTCCTTGAAGTCCAGCTCAAGGAATTCGGCACCCATACTTTGGACTTGTTCTTTTACTTCAGGACGGGTGTCAAAAGCGCGTACGATAGCGCCCAGGCTGTTAGCCGCGCCGATAGCCGCAAGACCCGCCACGCCCGCGCCAATCACCATCACTTTCGCCGGAGGCACTTTCCCTGCCGCGGTGATCTGACCGGTAAAGAAGCGACCAAACTCATGCGCCGCCTCAACAATCGCGCGGTAACCGGCGATATTCGCCATGGAACTTAAGGCATCCAGCGACTGCGCGCGCGAAATACGCGGTACGGAGTCCATGGCCATCACGGTCACGCCACGTGCTGCCAGCTTCTCCATCAACTCAGGATTCTGTGCAGGCCAAATGAAGCTCACCAGCGTCGTGCCGGGATTCAGCAGTTCAATCTCGCTCTCTTCCGGCGCATTAACCTTGAGAATAACGGGCGACTGCCAGACTTCAGCACCGTCCACCACTTCCGCGCCAGCCTGAATAAAGGCCTCGTCATCGAAACTCGCCAGTTTGCCCGCGCCGCGTTCAACTGCGACGGTAAAACCCAGTTTAAGCAGTTGCTCCACCGTTTTCGGTGTTGCCGCTACGCGGGTTTCATTGGCTAACCGTTCTTTTGGTACCCCAATACGCATAGTTTTCCCTTCCATCGGTTTTTGATGATGGTTTGTCGATAAATGCCCGCGGTTTGTATCAACTTTCGCCAGCAGGACAGCGACGACATATGATTAACCCCAGAAAATAAAACAGTAACAAACTTTCTATAACCTACTGAAAATAACGCCCGTGATCTACCGCCAGAAAACACTATTTCTTACTTTATCTGTGAAAAATAAGTGATCTGCGTCGCTGACAGTGATATTTACCTTAAATTCATCGCTGAGACCGATAAATAGCGCAAGCGAAGCGGTAAAAACATGATATAGCGCCATTAGAGAACAACTTATTAACATTAAATTAACTTGTAAAAGTCATAAGCTTTATCAGTTTTGCTTGTCAGACGCCTGTTTTTTCAACATATCACTAAATGTTATCAAATCAGATGATTCAGTGAGCACAGGCTGTGAAAAATGGCGCAGACAGCGACGGGTTTTAAATGCCATAATCGGGACCGTCTCAAATTAACAACAATACCAGTACATGGTTTGCGCAAGGCGAAGGATTATTTTTATGAAGCTTAAGAACACACTCCTGGCGTCCGCACTTCTCTCCGCGACCGCCCTGTCTGCGAATGCCGCGACAGAGTTAACGCCGGAGCAAGCGGCAGCGTTAAAACCTTTTGACCATACGGTCATTGTGGGTCGTTATAATTCTATTGGCGATGCCGTCGCCGCCGCATCAAAAGCCGCCGATAAAAACGGTGCGGCCTCGTTTTACGTTGTTGATCAGTCTGACTCCGGCAACAGCGGTAACCAGCGCGTGACCATTGCGCTGTATAAAGACAATGCGCCGAAAGCTGACGCGCCGAAAAACCGCGTGATTAACGGCGTCGTTGAATTACCGAAAGATCAGGCGATTGAGCTGGAACCTTATGACACCGTCACCGTGCAGGGCTTCTATCGCAGCCAGCCTGAAGTGAACGATGCCATCACCAAAGCCGCAAAAGAAAAAGGCGCGTACTCTTTCTTTATCGTGCGTCAGGTCGATGCTAACCAGGGTGGCAACCAGCGCATTACCGCGTTCATCTATAAAGAAGATGCGAAGAAACGCGTTCTGCAAAGCCCGGACGCCATCCCTGCAGATTCCGAAGCGGGTCGTGCGGCGATAGCGAAAGGCGGCGAAGAAGCGAAGAAAGTGGAAATTCCAGGCGTAGCCACCTCTGCCGCACCAAGCGCTGAAGTGGGCCGTTTCTTCGAAACGCAATCCACCAAAGGTGGCCGTTACTCCGTTACCCTGCCAGACGGAACCAAAATTGAAGAGCTGAACAAAGCCACTGCAGCGCAGATGGTGCCGTTCGACAGCATTAAATTTACCGGCAACTACGGCAACATGACGGAAGTCTCTTATCAGGTCGCGAAACGTGCGGCGAAGAAAGGGGCGAAGTATTACCACATCACCCGCCAGTGGCAGGAACGTGGTAACAACGTGACCATCAGCGCCGACCTGTACAAGTAACAGAACGGTTGACCCGAGGCGGCGCAATGCCGCCTTTTTTGTTACTTTTTTTTGAATTTCGGCCCCACGTCATTGCATGCTTTCGTGACACTCCGTAAAATCCCGCGCCTTAGTGTGATCCACCATTTTTATGCGCCTGTGCGAAATAATTATTCTGGATTTGGACCTTTCATAACAGGAAGCCAATGGAAAAGAAACTAGGCCTGAGTGCTTTGACTGCACTCGTTTTGAGCTCAATGCTGGGTGCGGGCGTGTTCAGCTTACCGCAGAATATGGCGGCGGTCGCAAGCCCTGCCGCACTGCTTATAGGGTGGGGCATCACGGGTGCCGGGATTTTGCTGCTGGCGTTCGCAATGCTGCTGCTGACCCGCATCCGCCCGGATCTGGATGGGGGGATTTTCACTTACGCCCGTGAAGGTTTCGGCGAACTGATTGGCTTCTGTTCCGCATGGGGCTACTGGCTGTGTGCGGTCATCGCAAACGTCTCCTACCTGGTGATCGTCTTTTCGGCGCTCAGTTTCTTTACCGATACCCCTGAACTGCGGTTCTTTGGCGACGGCAATACCTGGCAGTCCATTGTGGGCGCCTCGGTACTGCTTTGGGTTGTTCACTGGTTGATTCTACGTGGCGTACAGACGGCGGCCAGCATTAACCTGGTGGCAACTCTGGCCAAACTGGTTCCGCTCGGCCTGTTTATCGTGCTGGCCTTTATGGCGTTCCGTCTCGATGTGTTCAGTCTCGATTTCAGCGGTGTCGCGCTGGGCGTACCGGTTTGGGAGCAGGTCAAAAACACCATGCTGATCACCCTGTGGGTCTTCATCGGTGTTGAAGGTGCCGTCGTGGTCTCTGCCCGGGCGCGGAATAAGCGCGATGTGGGTCGCGCCACGCTGCTGGCGGTACTGGCGGCGCTGGGCGTGTATCTGATGGTGACGCTGCTGTCGCTGGGGGTGGTCGCGCGTCCTGAACTGGCCGAAATGCGTAACCCGTCGATGGCGGGCCTGATGGTGAAAATGTTCGGACCGTGGGGTGACGTGGTGATTGCCGCGGGGCTGATTATCTCCGTGTGCGGCGCGTACCTGAGCTGGACCATTATGGCGGCAGAAGTGCCGTTTCTGGCCGCAACGCACAAAGCATTTCCACGCCTGTTTGCTCGTCAAAACAAAAACAGCGCGCCGTCGGCCTCACTCTGGCTGACCAACATCAGCGTTCAGGTCTGTCTGGTGCTGATCTGGCTCACAGGTTCAGACTATAACACTCTGCTGACCATCGCCTCGGAGATGATTCTGGTACCCTATTTCTTAGTGGGTGCGTATCTGTTAAAAATCGCCACACGTCCGGCGCACTATGTGGTGGGTGTCGGAGCCTGTATTTACGGCCTGTGGTTGTTGTATGCTTCCGGGCCTATGCATCTGCTGCTGTCGGTGGTGTTGTATGCACCGGGCCTGCTGGTGTTTATCTACGCCCGCCGCACGCATCAGTTAGAGAACGCGCTTAGACGCCGTGAGATGGCCTTAATCGGGCTGTTACTGGTTGCTGCCGTACCGGCAACCTGGATGTTAATGGGATAGAATCGCCTTTCCCATTGTTGAACTGAAAAGGAGAACACGATGGGAAACGCGCAGCAACGCCCAATACTGATTACTGGTGGAGGCCGTCGTATCGGCCTCGCCCTTGCCCATCACTTTCTCAATCTTCGCCATCCGGTCATCATCAGTTACCGCAGCGAATATCCCTCGATTGAGGGGCTACGCAAAGCCGGTGCGATCTGCATTCAGGCCGATTTCTCAACCGATGACGGTATTCTGGCCTTCGCTGATAAAGTGAAATCTACCACCCCCGGGCTGCGCGCCATTATCCATAATGCCAGCGCCTGGCTTCCCGAAAAATCCGGTACGCCACTCAGCGAAACGCTCTCCTGCATGCTGCAGATCCACGTCAATGCGCCCTATCTGCTGAACCATGCCCTGCTCGACCTGCTGCGCGGTCACGGACATGCGGCGGGTGATATTATTCATTTCACCGATTACGTCGTGGAGCGCGGCAGCGACAAGCACATCGCCTATGCGGCCAGTAAAGCTGCACTCGATAACATGACGCGCTCGTTCGCCCGTAAACTTGCCCCTGAAGTTAAGGTGAACGCCATCGCCCCGGCGATGATTTTATTCAACGAAGACGATGATGCGGAGTATCGCCAGCAGGCGCTGAATAAATCGCTGATGAAAATTGCGCCAGGTGAAAAAGAGGTTATCGATCTTATCGATTATCTGCTCACCAGTTGCTACGTCACTGGCAGAACCTTTGCCGTGGACGGCGGTCGTCCGCTGCGCTAGTGAAAGCGGCTCCAGAAGAAGATAAGCACCCAGGCGCTGAGTCCCCAGCAGACAACGGCCCCGCTCAGCGCCAGGGGAAGTCGCATAAAACCGGTGAAGTACCAGAGTGAAAGCAGATAAAGAAAATAAGGGATGATCGACCACATCCCGAACACGATAGTCGTACGCAATGCTTCCGTGCCTCGTTCTGAGGCGACAATATAGTGCGCTATTAACGCAAAGGTCGGGAAGAGTGGGATCAGCCCGGCAATATAATAATTCCTGGTTTTAGCCAGAACACCTATCAGTAACACCACCAGCGCACCCAACGCGGCTTTTATCACCAGCCCCATCTTTTTCCCTATAACAATCAAATAACACTATGAGCCAGAATAACGGAACTGGCGTTAATTATGAAAGATTAATGGAACGTTAAGGTTGTGCGGTGTATGTTGGCTTTTTTCACGATAACAGACGTTGTATGAATAAGATTGTTTATGTTGAAGACGAGCCCGAAGTGGGGCAATTGATCGCCGCCTATCTGGGTAAACATGATATGGACGTCATTGTTGAGCCTCGTGGCGATCGTGCCGAAGAGGTGGTCTTACGTGAAAACCCGGACCTGGTGCTGCTGGACATTATGCTGCCCGGCAAAGATGGCATGACGGTCTGCCGCGATCTGCGCGCCCGGTGGGAGGGCCCTATCGTACTGCTGACCTCGCTGGACAGCGACATGAACCATATTTTGTCACTCGAAATGGGTGCCAATGACTACATTCTTAAAACCACGCCCCCTGCCGTCCTCCTTGCTCGTCTGCGCCTTCATTTACGCCAGCGTGCCAGCGTTGAACGAGAAGCGCCTGCTCAGTCACTGACCCCGCACAAAGCGATGCGTTTTGGTACCTTGTCTATTGATCCGATTAACCGTCAGGTTCTGCTTTCTGGCGAGCTTATCGCCCTTTCCACCGCAGATTTTGACCTGCTCTGGGAACTGGCAACCCACGCCGGGCAGATCATGGACCGCGATGCATTACTGAAAAACCTGCGCGGCGTCAGCTACGACGGAATGGATCGCAGCGTTGACGTGGCTATTTCGCGCCTGCGTAAAAAACTGCAGGATAATGCCACTGAGCCGTACCGCATTAAAACCGTGCGTAACAAGGGCTATCTGTTCGCGCCTCACGCCTGGGAAACCTGATGCCGGTTCCCCACGACACTGTTTAAAACATTACGCAGACGAGGTCTGACAGTTGCATAAAATAAGAACACTCAGCCTGATCTGCAGTTTTGGGTTAACCGGGTGCGTTGTCGCAGATATGGATTCAAGTCATTATGACTATGTTCCGTATATTCAGACTATCCAGAATCCCTGGACCCCGGGCCATACCAATGTGCAACAACGCCGTGAGGATTTGTACGCCTGCGGCGTTGATCGAAAGTATTCGCTCAATTCATGGGACGAAAACTTCAGTCGTAACCGCCTGCTGCCGGGCGAAACGATAGAACAGCAGGATTCCAGGATCAAAAAAATAGAAGACTGTATGAAATCAAAAGGGTACGTTCTGTGGGATTACTCACAATGCGGGCCCCGTAAAAAACCGAGCGGTATGTGTAACTAGTTTGGGTTTGCGTGTTTGTCTTCGACGCAGGTTGTTAACGTATTGATTTTCGGTGAGATTGAATGAAAAAGCTGTTCGTACAGTTTTACCTCCTGCTGTTTGTCTGCTTCCTGGTGATGACCATGCTGGTTGGGCTGGTCTATAAATTCACCGCCGAACGTGCGGGCAGGCAGTCACTGGATGATTTAATGAAAAGCTCGCTCTACCTGATGCGCAGCGAGCTGCGAGAGATCCCGCCACACGACTGGGCCAAGACCTTAAAAGAGCTGGATCTGAACCTGTCGTTTGATCTGCGCATCGAGCCGATGAAGGATTTCGATTTAGAGCCACCCGCCATGCAGCGACTGCGTGACGGGGACATTGTGGCGCTGGATGAGAAATATACCTTTATCCAGCGCATTCCACGGAGCCATTACGTTCTGGCCGTGGGGCCGGTACCTTATCTCTATTATCTGCATCAGATGCGCCTGCTGGACCTTGCCCTGCTGGCTTTCATTGCCATTTCGCTCGCGTTCCCGGTCTTTATCTGGATGAGGCCACACTGGCAGGACATGCTGAAACTGGAATCAGCTGCGCAACGTTTTGGTGACGGGCATTTTACCGAGCGCATTCACTTCGACAGCGGTTCCAGCTTCGAGCGTCTTGGCGTGGCGTTTAACCAGATGGCTGATAACATCAATGCGCTGATTATCAGTAAAAAACAGCTCATTGACGGAATTGCTCACGAGCTGCGTACGCCGCTGGTACGCCTGCGCTATCGGCTGGAGATGAGCGAAAACCTGACGGAGGCCGAGTCTCAGGCGCTGAACCGCGACATTGGTCAGCTTGAGGGCCTCATTGAGGAGCTCCTGACCTACGCGCGCCTCGATCGCCCGCAAAACGAACTGAACCTCAGTACGCCGGACCTGCCCGGCTGGTTACAAACCCATATTGATGATGTCCAGAGCGTAAACCCGCAACGTACCCTGCTGACACACGTCACGCCCGGCGATTATGGCGCACTGGATATGCGTCTGATGGAACGCGTGCTGGATAATCTGATGAACAACGCCATGCGCTATAGCGAGAGCACGCTGCAGATTGGCTTAGATTTACAGGCTAGTCAGGCCTGTCTGACGGTTGAGGACGACGGACCGGGCATCGCCCCGGAAGCGCGTGAAACGGTGTTTGAGCCGTTTGTACGCCTCGACCCCAGCCGCGATCGTGCCACGGGGGGATGTGGCCTCGGGCTGGCAATTGTTTACTCCATTGCGCAGGCGATGGGCGGCACGGTGCATTGTGAAGAGAGCGCACTCGGCGGCGCGCGCTTCTGCTTTAGCTGGCCGGTATATCACAACATCACCCTTCCCGTCCCTGCCTGACCTTTATCGCACGCTGGCCTGACCCGGCGTGCTGTGCTATATGATAAGTATGTTGTAACTAATGAAGAGTTATCATGGCGACGTACGATCTCATCGAAAGGCTGAACAGCACGTTCCGCGACATTGAACACGAGTTACTGACTCTGACCGAACGTTTGCAGACCTGCCGTCTGTTAGCCGCGCGGGTCTTTACCCTGCCGGATGTGGTGAAAGGCGCTGAACACGACCCGCTGGAAACCATAGAGGTACAGCAGCATATCGGCAAAGCGGCGCTGGAACTGACGCTGCGGCACTACCGTCGCCTGTTTATCCAGCAGCAGTCAGAAAACCGCAGCAGTAAGGCGGCCGTTCGTCTGCCGGGCGTAATCTGCCTGCAAACTGATGCAACAACGCGAGAAGCGCTGGAAAACCAGATTGCGCATATCAACACGCTTAAGGCGACGTTTGAAAAGATCATCACTGAAGAGTCGGGTCTGGCCCCTGCCGCCCGTTTTGAATGGGTACACCGACAGCTACCGGGATTAATCACCCTGAATGCCTACCGTACGCTCACGGTACTGCGTCATCCCGCTACGCTTCGCTTCGGCTGGGCCAACAAGCACATCATTAAAAACTTCACCCGGGATGACATTCTGGCGCAGCTGGAAAAGAGTCTGAAGGCACCGCGGACTGTCGCACCGTGGTCACGCGAGCAGTGGATTGAACGGCTTGAGCAGGAGTACCACAGCATCGCCTCACTGCCTGCGGATACCCGGCTTAAGATTAAGCGTCCGGTGAAGGTGCAACCTATCGCGCGCGTCTGGTATTCCGGCCAGCAAAAGCAGGTACAGTATGCCTGCCCGACGCCGCTGATCGCACTTTATGATGCCGATCAGGGGGCCATTGTGCCGGATATTGGCGAACTGCTGAATTACGATGCTGAAAATGTCCAGCATCGTTACAGACCTCAGGCGCAACCGATGCAGCTGATTATTCCGCGGCTGCACCTGTATGTGGCGCAGTGATTATTTCAGGCTGCCGACCATCGATTCCGGGCGTACCCATGCATCAAACTCAGCCTCCGTCAGGTAACCCAATGCCAGAGCGGAGGCTTTCAGCGTCAGCCCCTCTTTATGCGCTTTTTTCGCAATCTCGGCAGCTTTGTCGTAGCCGATATGGGTATTCAGCGCGGTCACCAGCATCAACGACTCATTGAGCAACTGGCTGATGCGCTCGCGGTTTGGCTCAATGCCTGACGCACAGTGCTCGTTGAAACTCTCCATACCGTCCGCCAGCAGGCGTATGGACTGAAGCACGTTGTGAATCACCATCGGGCGATAGACGTTCAGCTCAAAGTTACCGGATGCGCCGCCCATGTTAACGGCAACGTCGTTACCCATTACCTGGCAGCAGAGCATGGTCATGGCTTCACATTGGGTCGGGTTTACTTTGCCCGGCATGATTGAGCTACCCGGCTCGTTCTCCGGAATGCTAATTTCACCGATACCGCAACGGGGACCCGAGGCCAGCCAGCGCACATCATTGGCGATTTTCATCAACGACGCTGCCAGCCCCTTGAGGGCACCGTGGGTATGAACCAGCGCATCACAGGTGGCCAGCGCTTCAAACTTATTCGGCGCCGTGATAAACGGCTGCCCGGTGATGGCCGCCAGCTCGTCGGCAACGCGCACCGCATATTCCGGATGGGTATTTAACCCCGTACCGACCGCCGTTCCGCCCAGCGCCAGCTCTGCAAGATGCGGCAGGCTGTACTCGATGTGCTTGAGGTTATGTTCTAGCATTGCCACCCAGCCGGAAATCTCCTGGCCGAGCGTCAGCGGCGTGGCATCCTGCAGGTGAGTACGTCCTATTTTGACGATATCGCTGAAAGCCTGCGCCTTCTCGCCAAGGGTGGTTTTAAGCACGTTGAGCTGCGGGATCAGCTGTTCACGAAGCGCAATCACCGCCGCCACGTGCATCGCCGTCGGGAAGACGTCGTTCGAACTTTGGCTTTTGTTTACGTCATCGTTCGGGTGAACCTTACGCTCCATACCGCGCACGCCGCCCAGCAGTTCGCTTGCCCGGTTCGCCAGCACTTCGTTCATATTCATGTTGCTCTGGGTGCCAGAACCGGTCTGCCAGATGGCGAGGGGGAATTCATCGGGATGCTTGCCGGCCAGCACTTCATCGGCAGCAGTGATAATCGCGGTGGCCTTATCTGCCGCCAGCAGGCCTAAATCCTGATTCACTTTGGCGGCCGCACGTTTAGTGAGCGCCAGCGCCTGAATCAGCGAGACGGGCATTTTCTCGGTCGAAATACGGAAATGTTCCAGCGAACGCTGGGTTTGCGCGCCCCATAGCTTGTCAGCCGGGACATCGATCGCGCCCATAGAGTCTTTCTCACGGCGTACCGTAGTCATTACTTTCTCCTTGATAACACTGTCGGGATTGCTCACATGCTTCAGAGATAAGTATTGATTGCTTTACAGAAAAGAAATGGCGCTTTGTGCGCTCTTTGATGTGCCGGGTGACGTGAACGCCACCCGGCTATAGTAGATTACTTCACACACGCCGAACATTGAGAGGACTGGATCTGCCTGAAGAAGTCGTTACCTTTGTCATCCACAAGGATAAACGCCGGGAAATCTTCCACTTCAATTTTCCAGATAGCTTCCATACCCAGTTCCGGGTATTCAATGCACTCAAGGCTCTTAATGCTGCCCTGCGCGAGTACGGCAGCCGGACCGCCGATGCTGCCCAGGTAGAAGCCACCGTGTTTATGGCAGGCATCCGTCACCTGCTGGCTACGGTTTCCTTTTGCCAGCATGATCATGCTGCCGCCGTTGGCCTGCAGCTGGTCAACATACGAGTCCATACGGCCTGCGGTGGTCGGGCCTAACGAGCCAGAGGCGTAGCCTTCTGGCGTTTTGGCCGGGCCTGCGTAGTAAATCGGGTGATCTTTGATGTACTGCGGCAGCCCTTCACCGTTGTCCAGACGCTCTTTCAGTTTCGCGTGAGCGATGTCACGACCAACGATGATGGTTCCGTTAAGAGAGAGACGGGTCGACACCGGATACTGAGACAGCTGCGCCAGAATCTCTTTCATCGGACGGTTCAGGTCAACATGAACGGCTTCACCCTCGCCCGCTTTGCGCAACGCTTCAGGAATGTACTTCCCTGGGTTGTTTTCCAGTTTTTCGATCCAGACACCTTCGCGGTTGATCTTCGCCTTGATGTTACGATCCGCAGAACAGGAGACCCCCATCCCGACCGGGCAGGAGGCGCCGTGGCGCGGCAGACGGATCACACGCACATCATGGGCAAAATATTTGCCGCCGAACTGCGCACCCAGACCGAGGTTACGCGCTTCTTCCAGCAGTTCCTGTTCGAGCTGAACATCGCGGAACGCCTGGCCGTGCTCATTCCCTTCGGTAGGCAGGCCGTCGTAGTATTTGGTCGACGCCAGCTTCACCGTTTTCAGGGTGCTCTCTGCCGACGTACCGCCAATCACAAAGGCAATATGGTACGGCGGGCAGGCAGCGGTGCCGAGCGTGCGCATTTTCTCAACCAGGTAATTCTTCAGCTTGCCCGGCGTGAGCAGCGCTTTGGTTTCCTGGTAGAGATAGGTTTTGTTCGCTGAACCGCCACCTTTGGCGATGCAGAGGAATTTGTATTCATCACCGTCCACGCTATACAGGTCAATCTGCGCAGGCAGGTTTGTGCCCGTGTTGACCTCTTTGTACATATCCAGCGCCGCGTTTTGCGAGTAGCGCAGGTTGTCTTCGGTGTAGGTGTTGTACACGCCGTGCGCCAGCGCCGCTTCGTCGCCGCCGCCGGTCCAGACGCGCTGGCCTTTTTTACCCACAATGATGGCCGTGCCGGTGTCCTGGCAGGTAGGTAAAATACCTTTCGCCGCGATATCCGAGTTACGCAGGAACTGCAGGGCGACGTATTTGTCGTTTTCGCTGGCCTGCGGGTCGCTCAGGATATCGGCAACCTGCTGCTGGTGCGCAGGGCGGAGCATAAACGAGGCATCGTGGAAAGCCTGCTGCGCCAGTAACGTCAGCGCCTGCGGATCGACCTTGAGGATCTCCTGCCCTTCGAATTCAGAGACGGAGACGTGATCGCGGGTTAACAGGTAATATTCGGTTTGATCCTTACTGAGGGGGAAAGGATCCTGATAATGAAAGGGTTTGTTCGACATTGTTCTCTCACTTACTGCTTCAGTCTGATTATTTGGGCAGATGTTCCGCTGCCCGCTTAAAAGCGAGTCAGCTTATCCTACACAATTTTTTAACAAAAACTGAGACTAGTACGACTTTTTACATCCACAGGTTACTTCCATGTGGTTTATTGCTTTAATACCCGGAGTTAATTCCACCATTGAATCAGGGCTTGATAATGCAAAAACTCATTAACTCAGTGCAAAACTACGCCTGGGGAAGTAAAACTGCGTTAACGGATCTCTACGGTATCGCGAACCCAAACAACCTGCCAATGGCAGAACTGTGGATGGGTGCGCACCCGAAGAGCAGCTCAAAAATTGAAGACGCAAGCGGCCAGGTTCGCTCTCTGCGCGACGTGATTGATGCCGACAAAGCCACCCTGCTGGGTGACAAGGTTGCCAGCCGTTTTGGTGAGCTGCCGTTCCTGTTTAAAGTGCTGTGCGCCGACCAGCCACTCTCGATTCAGGTTCACCCGAATAAAAAAGCCTCTGAGATGGGCTTTGCGAAAGAGAACGCGGCCGGTATTCCGTTAGATGCCGCCGAGCGTAACTACAAAGATCCTAACCACAAGCCGGAGCTGGTCTTTGCGCTGACCCCCTTCCTGGCGATGAACGCGTTTCGCGAGTTCTCAGAAATTATCTCCCTGCTGCAGCCGGTGGCGGGTGCTAACAACGCTATCGCTCACTTCCTGGAAAACCCGAATGCAGAAGGCCTGAGCCAGCTTTTCGCCAGCCTTCTGAACATGCAGGGTGAAGAGAAATCTCACGCCCTGGCGGTGCTGAAAGCGGCGCTGGACAGCCAGCACGGTGAGACGTGGGATACCATCCGCCTGATTTCTGAATTCTACCCGGACGACAGCGGCCTGTTCTCCCCTCTGCTGCTGAACGTGGTGAAGCTGAACCCGGGCGAGGCGATGTTCCTGTTTGCTGAAACCCCGCACGCCTACCTGCAGGGCGTGGCGCTGGAGGTGATGGCCAACTCAGACAACGTACTGCGTGCAGGCCTGACGCCGAAATACATTGATATCCCTGAGCTGGTTGCCAACGTGAAGTTTGAGGCGAAGCCTGCGGATCATCTGCTGACTCAGCCTGTTAAACAGGGTGCGGAGCTGGACTTCCCAATCCCGGTGGATGATTTTGCCTTCTCACTGCATGACCTGAGCCCGGCAGAAACCGCCATCGCGCAGGAGAGCGCGGCAATCCTGTTCTGCGTTGAGGGTGAAGCAACGCTGCATAAAGGTGGCGAGCGTCTGGTGCTCAAACCAGGCGAATCGGCATTTGTAGCGGCAAACGAGTCGCCGGTGAGCGTGAGCGGTACCGGTCGTCTGGCGCGTGTTTTTAATAAGCTATAAGCACTTACTGAATTTTTTAACAACTCTTGCTAAGCTAGTTGAAGACTTTACATCACCGGGCGGTTTCTACCGCCTGGTTTCATTTTAGGGATAGTCGCAATGAAAAAATCGGTCGTAGCGGTAGGAGTGATTGTAGCGTTAGGCGTGGTCTGGACAGGTGCCTCCTGGTTTACCGGGAAACAGCTGGAAAGCCGTCTGGCTGAGATGGTGGCACAGGCTAACGGAGAGCTTAAGCGTGGCGCGCCGGAAGCAGGCGTGGAGCTTGCCTACCAGAATTATCAGCGTGGTGTCTTTACCAGCCATATGCAGGTGGTTGTCAAGCCTGTTGCCGGTAATGAAAATGGCTGGCTGAAACCGGGCCAAAGCGTGGTGCTGGATGAAGTGGTCAGTCACGGTCCGTTCCCGCTGGCACAGTTAGCGTCTTTTAACCTGATCCCGTCGATGGCGTCCGTTCATACTGTACTGGTGAATAACGACTTAACCAAACCTCTGTTTGATCTGGCAAAGAATGAGTCACCTTTCGAGGTTAACACCCGCATCAGCTACGCCGGTGACACACGTTCCAGTATCGATCTGAAAGCACTGAACTACGAGAAAGATAACGAGAAAGTGACCTTTAGCGGGGGGAATTTCAAGGTTGATGCTGACCGCGATGGAAATGTCTTCTCCCTGACCGGTGAAGCAGAGAGCGGCCTGATCAATGCCGTCAATGAATACGGTCAAAAGGTTCAGCTGACGTTCAATAACCTGAAAGCCGACGGCGACAGCAAGATGACCGATTTTAAAGAGCGTATCGGTAATCAGAAACTCTCTTTCGACAAGATTGCTATCGCGGTTGAAGGTAAAGAGATGGCCGTGCTGGAAGGCATGGAGGTGGACGGCAAATCCGACGTGTCTAAAGACGGTAAGAGCATCAATACCCAACTGGATTACGCCCTGAAGAGCCTGAAAGTGCAGAACCAGGATCTCGGGACCGGCAAACTGTCGCTGAAGATTGGCAATATCGACGGCCAGGCGTGGCATGAATTTAGCCAGAAATACAGCAAAGAGAGCCAGGCACTGCTGAGCAATGCCGCGCTGCAGCAGAATCCGGAAGTTTACCAGCAGCAGGCCATGGCGGTGCTGATGAACAACCTGCCCATCCTGCTGAAAGGCGAGCCGGTTATCACCGTGGCCCCGCTGAGCTGGAAAAACAGCAAAGGCGAAACCAACTTTAATCTGTCCCTGTTCCTGAAAGACCCGGCAACCGCAACGGGTGAACCTCAGACCCTGGCGCAGGAAGTGGATCGCAGCGTGAAGTCACTCGACAGCAAGCTGACCATCCCTGTGGATATGGCGACCGAGTTTATGACCCAGATTGCGAAGCTTGAAGGGTATGGTGATGAAGATGCCGGCAAGCTGGCGAGCCAGCAGGTGAAAGGCCTGGCGGCAATGGGCCAGATGTTCCGCATCACGAAGATGGAAGACAACACCATTTCCACCAGCCTGCAGTATGCCAACGGTCAGGTCACGCTGAACGGCGATAAAATGCCGCTGGAAGATTTTGTCGGGATGTTTGGTATGCCTGCCCTGGGGATGCCGGAACCGGCTGAACCTGCAGCGCCGGCCGTGCCTGAAGCACCCGCTGCACCCGCTGCACCCGCTGCACCCGCTGCACCACAGCAGTAATCATCAAAACCCCTCTCTGAGGGGTTTTTTATTACCGGTTGCAGGTACTCAGACTGGTGCCACGAAATACTATTTCACCGTCACTAACCGTGCCGACACAATCTGGTGCCCGGCCTGCACGTCTGCTTTTTCGATGCGCTGCATAATCCTGTCCGCCAGCGTGTAACCCATCTCCCGGGCAGGTGTGGTGGCCCAGACAATGGGCAGATCGTCCAGCGCGTTTTCACCGACGTCGGCAAATGCCCCTAACGCCACCTGGTGGCCGAAGAAGGTTTCAACCCCACCCTCGCCGCTCTGACGCCCGGCGCGGATCAGGCCAAACCAGGCTCCCATCGCAATCACCTCGTTATAGCAAATCACGGCGCTTATCGTCGGGCTACTCCGTAATAACGCGTTTATCGCTTCCGCGGCTTTCTTCTGGCGGGATTCGCATTCCACCACCCATTCGCTGTGGAACGGGAGGCCGTATTTAATCAGCGTCGCGCAGTAACCGCCTACCCGCTCGGCTCGCGTCAGGGACGAGCTTTTTCCGCCAAGCCAGGCAATGCGCTGATGCCCACGATGAATGAGATGCTCCGTCAACATTTGTGCGGCCTGCATGTTGTCCGGTCGCAGGGTATCGGCTTCGTCCAGATAACTGGCGCGCGAGGCAAACACCAGCGGCACGCCTTTTTCGGCGGCGCGCTCGCACAAGTCATTACTCACACCCGACGCGCCGGCGACGATCACCCCGTCGACGCCCTGCGTAAGCAGCATATCCAGACGGGAAAGGAGCTGATCGGCCTCGCGACCGCCGTGAAGCAAAAAGACCATCCGTCCCTGCGCTTCAAGCGCTTCGGTCAGGCCCGCGGTCAGTTCGGCATAAAAGGGAGAGGTCAGATCACGCACAATCAAACCGATCACACCGCTTTGGCCGCCGCGCAGCGCTGATGCCTGGCGGTTACGTACAAAGCCCAGTTGCTCAACCGCCTCGTTAACCCGTTGCCCGGTCGCGGGAGAAATGCGTCCTTTCCCGCTGAGCACCAGTGAAACGGTGCTGACGGAAACCCCCGCCGCCAGCGCGACATCGTTGATGGTGATTTTTTTCGCTACAGCCATGTGTCGGCGTGACTCCCTGAAATGAGATCGGTAAAACGTTTTATCAATATGTAATCTTTATACTACCAGTCAAAGCCTGAGAATGTGATTCAGAGCGCACTAAACTTTGATAAAACGTTTTATCTTCTCGCAGCATTGAAGCAGATAAACTGATTTTAACAATAAAGGAGTCGTTTTATGACGGCGAAAGCAGCACAAAAAATATCGCTGTGGGAATTTTTCCAGCAACTGGGTAAAACCTTTATGCTGCCCGTGGCACTCCTCTCGTTCTGCGGGATCATGCTCGGGATCGGCAGTTCGTTGAGCAGTAAGGACGTCATCACGCTGATCCCGTTCCTCGGGACACCTGTGCTGCAGGCGATCTTTATCTGGATGAGTAAAGTCGGCTCCTTCGCCTTCAGCTTCCTGCCGGTGATGTTCTGTATTGCTATCCCGCTGGGTCTGGCACGCGAGAACAAAGGCGTGGCCGCCTTTGCCGGGTTTGTCGGTTATGCGGTAATGAACCTTGCGGTGAACTTCTGGCTGACGGCTAAAGGGATTCTGCCCACTACCGATGCCGCCGTGCTTAAAGCGAACAACATTCAGAGCGTTATCGGAATTCAGTCCATTGATACCGGGATCCTCGGTGCGGTGATCGCCGGGGTGATTATCTGGATGCTGCATGAGCGCTTCCACAATATCCGCCTGCCTGATGCGCTGGCGTTCTTCGGGGGCACCCGCTTTGTACCCATTGTAACCCTTGTGGTCATGGGTCTGTTTGGCCTTATTATTCCGCTGATCTGGCCAGTCTTTGCGCTGGGGATTAACGGGATTGGCCGCATCATCAACGGTGCGGGCGATTTTGGTCCGATGATCTTCGGAACCGGCGAACGTCTGCTGCTGCCGTTTGGTCTGCAACATATTCTGGTGGCGCTGATCCGCTTTACCGAAGCGGGCGGCACAATGGAGGTGTGCGGACACGATGTGAGCGGTGCGCTGACCATCTTCCAGGCACAGCTGAGCTGCCCGACCACGCACGGCTTCTCTGAAAGTGCGACCCGCTTCCTGTCACAGGGTAAAATGCCGGCCTTCCTCGGCGGCTTGCCGGGTGCGGCGCTGGCCATGTATCACTGTGCTCGTCCGGAAAACCGCCATAAAATTAAAGGGCTGCTGATTTCCGGGGTCATCGCCTGTGTCGTGGGCGGTACAACGGAGCCAATCGAATTCCTGTTCCTGTTTGTCGCGCCAGTGCTGTATCTCATCCACGCGGTACTGACCGGTCTGGGCTTCACCGTGATGGCGGTGCTGGGCGTCACCATCGGGAATACCGACGGCAACGTCATCGACTTTGTGGTGTTCGGGATCCTGCACGGGTTGTCGACTAAGTGGTACCTGGTACCGGTGGTCGCCGCTATCTGGTTCGCGGTGTACTACGGAATTTTCCGCTTCGCCATCACCCGCTTTAACCTCAAAACGCCTGGGCGGGATACCGATACCGCCAGCAGCGTTGAGCAGGCTGTTGCAGGTACCGTGGGTAAGTCCGGCTATAACACCCCTGCTATTCTGGCGGCGCTGGGCGGTGCGTATAACATTACCTCTCTGGATAACTGCATCACCCGACTGCGCCTGTCGGTGGCGGACATGTCGAAAGTGGACACCAACGCCCTGAAAGCCAACCGGGCCATCGGCGTGGTACAGTTAAATCAACATAATTTGCAGGTGGTTATCGGCCCGCAGGTCCAGTCAGTGAAAGATGAGCTGGCAACCCTGATGCGTACAGTGGAAGCCTGATGCCTCACCCCCTCGCGCTGAGGGGGTTTTTCTTTAAGGACTTGAGTCATGTTCGATTTTTCAACCGTCGTGGATCGACACGGCACCTGGTGCACGCAGTGGGACTATGTCGCCGACCGCTTTGGCGCGGCCGATCTGCTGCCCTTCACCATCTCCGATATGGATTTCGCGACCGCGCCCTGCATCACCGAAGCGCTGCACCAGCGTATTCATCACGGGGTGTTTGGCTACAGCCGCTGGAAAAATGAAGAGTTTCTCGCCGCTGTGGCGCACTGGTTCCGGCAGCGCTTTAACAGCCACATTGATACCGAATCGCTCGTGTACGGGCCTTCCGTTATTTATATGGTGTCCGAACTGATTCGCCTCTGGTCAACTCCCGGCGACGGCGTGGTGGTCCATACCCCCGCTTACGATGCGTTTTATAAGGCCATCGAGGGGAATGCCCGCCAGGTGGTCGGCGTGGCGATGGAAAAACATGCCACGGGCTGGCAGGGAAATAGGGCCGCCCTTGAGGCGGCGCTGGCAAAACCGGAAAACAAAATTTTGCTGCTGTGCAGCCCGCAAAATCCCACGGGTAAAGTCTGGACCCGTGAAGAGCTGAGTCACATGGCAGAACTGTGCGCCCGTTATGACGTGGCGGTGATCAGCGATGAAATTCATATGGACATGGTGTGGGGAGGCCGTCGCCATACGCCGTGGAATGAAGTGGCACGCGGTAAATGGGCACTTCTGAGCTCTGGTTCAAAAAGTTTTAACATACCGGCGCTCACCGGTGCCTGGGGGCTGATTGGCGATGAAGAGAGCCATAACGGTTACCTCAGCGCATTAAAAGGTCGTGACGGGCTCTCTTCCCCTTCCGTACTGGCGCTGACGGCCCACATTGCTGCCTATCAGCAGGGAGAGCCATGGCTGGATGCATTGCGGGCGTATCTGGAGGAAAATCTGGCGTACATTGCACGCGAATTACACCACGCGTTTCCGACGCTCAACTGGCAGCCACCCGAAGCCACGTATCTGGCCTGGATCGATTTACGCCCACTCAACCTTGACGATAAAATGCTACAAAAAGTCCTGATTGAGCAGCAAAAGGTCGCCATCATGCCGGGATACACCTACGGCGAAGAGGGTAACGGTTTTGTCCGTCTGAACGCGGGATGCCCGCGTAGCAAGCTTGAGCAAGGGGTTCAGCGGCTGATCGCTGGCATAACGACGCTCCTGTAATCAGATTGCGCAACGGAATATTCCCTTGCGCAAATAGCTTTTTACCTCGTTTTGTTTTTATAATATGACGCACTTTAACCAGAAAAGAGTGCGACCATGATTGATACACGCCTGCCACTAACTGATATTCACCGCCATCTTGACGGTAACATTCGTGCCCAAACCATCCTCGATCTTGGCCGCCAGTACAATCTCACGCTCCCTGCACAAACGATTGAGACCCTAATCCCCCACGTTCAGGTTACCTCAAATGAACCGGATCTGGTCAGTTTCCTGAGCAAACTCGACTGGGGCGTGAAGATGCTGGCCTCGCTGGATGCCTGCCGCCGTGTTGCTTTCGAAAATATTGAAGATGCCGCCCGTAATGGCCTGCACTACGTTGAACTGCGCTTTTCGCCAGGCTATATGGCGATGACCCACAACCTGCCCGTTGCAGGCGTGGTTGAAGCGGTAATTGACGGCGTGCGCGAAGGGTGTAAAACCTTCGACGTTCAGGCTCGCCTGATTGGCATTATGAGCCGTACCTTCGGTGAAGCGGCCTGCCTGCAGGAGCTGGAAGGGTTACTGGCACATCGTGATGCGATCGCTGCCGTTGACCTGGCGGGTGATGAACTCGGCTTCCCGGGCAGTTTGTTCCTTTCTCATTTCAACCGCGCGCGTGACGCCGGCTGGCACATTACCGTGCATGCCGGTGAAGCGGCAGGCCCTGAAAGCATCTGGCAGGCCATCCGTGAGCTGGGTGCAGAGCGTATCGGTCATGGTGTCAAAGCCGTTGAAGATCGCGCCCTGATGGATTTCCTTGCCGAGCAGCGTATTGGTATTGAATCGTGTCTGACGTCCAATATTCAGACCAGCACAGTGGCATCACTGGCGCATCACCCGCTGAAAACCTTCCTGGAGCACGGTGTTCTGGCCTCACTGAACACGGACGATCCGGCAGTACAGGGCGTGGATATTATTCATGAGTACACCGTCGCCGCACCGCAGGCTGGCCTGAGTCAGGATCAGATCCGCCAGGCGCAGATTAACGGCCTGGACATCGCTTTCCTGACGCCAGCAGAGAAACAGGCGCTGCGGGATAAGGTCGCCCGCGGCTAATCCCGTTGCCGGGTGGGCGCTTCGCCTTACCCGGCTTTGCCAGAATCATGCCAGACAGAGCGTTGCGCGGTGTTTGGCTGATTCAATCCCCAGTTCAATCAATTCCATAATCTGAATCGCCTGGCTGGCCGGAACCGGGTTATCCCCCGTCCCGTTTAGCGCATCACGGATAGCGGCATAATACGCCGGATAGTTACCCGGGATCGTCAGTAACGTTTCTTCAACCCTCTCCTCGCCTTCCACCCGCGTCACAACCCCGTCCCGCATGTCATAGCCCCAGTCTTCCTGCGGCAAACGCTCGCCGTTTTTCAGGCGTTCTTCCTGAGGATCGAGACCAAACTTCACATAGCTCCCGCGGGTACCGTGAAGGATATAACGCGCTGATTCGGCGGCTGCCACCATTGTCCCGTGCAGTACAATACGCCGCTGCGGGTAACTCAAGACGGCATGAAAGTAGTCAGTGGTTTGCGCTCCGGGTCTGAGCTGGGCCAGATCGACCGTCATGCTGACCGGCAGGCCAAACAAATTTACGGCCTGATCGAGAAGATGCGGCGCTAAATCGTACCAGATGCCGCTGCCCGGCCCGGCTTGCTCACGCCAGCGGTTTCGGACCTGAGGGCGGAACCGGTCAAAGTGCGATTCAAAAAAGAGGATTTCGCCCAGCGTACCTTCATTAAGGAGCGCTTTTACCGTCAGGAAATCACTGTCCCAGCGGCGGTTATGAAATACCGAAAGCACTCTTCCAAAACTTTTTGCCAGCGCATCCAGTTCGCGCGCCTGTGACAACGTCACCGTGAAAGGTTTATCGACAATAACGTGCTTACCGGCTTCCAGTGCGGCCTTTGCCAGCGGAAAATGCGTGTCATTGGGGGTGGGAATGACGATCAGATCAATATTAGGGTCGTTAAAAAGATGCTTAGGTTCAGAAACAACCGGCACGGAGGGCCAGTCGGCATGCACTTTCGTGGCATCGCTACTGGAAACTGCCGCCAGCGCCATGCCCGGCGTCCCGGCAATCAGAGGCGCATGAAAAGTCTTGCTCGCGTAACCGTAACCAATAAGCCCGACGCGGATGCTATCACTCATAATGTTGCCCTCTTTTATGACTATCTTATTTCACACTGGCTACTCTGACGTTCTTACAGATTAATCATGTGCCATATGACGTAAAATAGCAGGCTATGCCGGTTGTTTTTGTTACATAGATTTAACGTTCTGATTTTGTTTAGGGGAACCGTTCCCAAAGCACTTGCCGCGGGGGAAACGGCGCTGTAACATTTGCAACCTGTATTTATGGATAAATTACACGTACCAGTCATGACGTCAATTATTAATCGAATCATTGAATTAGCGGGATGGATTGTCCTTGGGGTATCGGTCATTTTGCTTGGTGTTGCCAGCCATATCGATAACTACCAGCCGCCGGAGCCTGTCACCGTCGCCCAACCTAAGTAACCGGTTACCGCAATAAAGAGTGACATAATATGTCAGTTACTTATTGCCAGCCCTGGTGAACACGGTTAACCTTCTCTTCCAGGCATCGTCTGATGCCTGTACTTTCAGCAAAGAAAACTCCTAATTTAGTCGCGTTATCTGAGTGGGCTGTTTACGTCTTTATTAATCCGTTTATTATTCGGACGAATTACCTTAACTGGTATTACTCACTTTTATATGGAAACTTATTAATATGACAGTTCAGGACTATTTATTAAAATTTCGCAAGATCAATTCGCTTGAGAGCCTGGAAAAACTGTTTGACCATCTGAACTACACGCTGTCGGATAATCAGGAAATCATCAATATGTATCGCGCCGCTGACCACCGCCGTGCGGAGCTGGTCTCCGGTGGCCGTTTGTTCAACGTCGGTGAAGTGCCTAAGTCTGTATGGCGCTACGTTTTATAAGAAAGTAGCCATCCGCGCGAAATGTTATATACTCTCCGCCCTGCAAACTGGCTGTACAACATTTCGCGCAGATTATGGGAGAGTTCATGACCGCAACGCCTGGAGAACGAATTGGAGGCTGGTTAATCGCCCCACTGGCATGGCTGCTGGTTGCCTTATTAAGCGCATCACTTGCGCTGCTGCTTTATACCACCGCACTGATTACACCTCATGCAATCCAGACCCTGATGTCGCAAAGTGTGCTTAATATTACGATGTGGTTTGTGTCGTTCGTTTTTGCAATCGGGATGTGGTACTACACGCTATGGCTGACCATTGCCTTCTTTAAGCGCCGTAAGGGTGTCCCTAAACACTACATTATCTGGCTGCTGATTTCGGTCCTGCTGGCGGTGAAAGCCTTTGCTTTTTCACCAGTTTCTGATGCCCTGGCCGTTCGCCAGTTGCTTTTCCCGTTACTGGCCGCCGCGCTGCTGGTGCCCTATTTCAAGCGTTCGACGCGGGTGAAGAACACCTTTGTGAACCCGTAATAACCTTACAGATAACCTGTTGTCGCCTGCGGTGGTTTGTCCGATAATAGGCGGCTTTTTTATTTCAGGCTAAATAATGACCGATTACTTACTGCTCTTTGTCGGCACTGTGCTGGTTAACAACTTCGTCCTGGTGAAGTTCCTTGGCCTGTGTCCATTTATGGGGGTTTCCAAAAAGCTGGAAACTGCGATGGGCATGGGGCTGGCCACTACCTTCGTGATGACGATGGCGTCTATCTGCGCGTGGTTGATTGATAACTGGATCCTCATCCCGCTGGATTTAATCTATCTGCGTACGCTGTCCTTTATTCTGGTCATCGCGGTGGTAGTGCAATTCACAGAAATGGTGGTGCGTAAAACCAGCCCGGCTCTCTATCGCCTGCTGGGTATCTTCCTGCCGCTGATTACCACCAACTGTGCAGTACTTGGCGTGGCGCTGCTGAACATCAACCTTGGGCATAACTTCATGCAATCGGCGCTGTACGGTTTTTCTGCCGCCGTCGGTTTCTCTCTGGTGATGGTGCTGTTCGCCTCGATTCGCGAGCGCCTGGCAGCAGCGGATATCCCTGCGCCATTCCGCGGTAACGCGATCGCCCTGGTGACAGCAGGTTTAATGTCTCTGGCCTTTATGGGCTTTAGTGGTCTGGTGAAGTTGTAATGAGTACTGTCTGGATAGCCATCGCCTCTATCAGCGTGCTGGGGTTGGTGTTTGGCCTTATTCTGGGTTACGCCTCCCGCCGTTTCGCGGTAGAGGACGACCCTGTTGTAGAAAAAATCGATGAGCTTCTGCCGCAAAGCCAGTGCGGTCAGTGTGGCTATCCTGGCTGCCGCCCCTATGCCGAAGCGGTAGGCGTGCAGGGTGAAAAAATTAACCGCTGCGCACCCGGCGGTGAAGCGGTAATGCTGAAAATAGCCGCCCTGCTTAACGTTGACCCGCAACCTGTTGACGGCGATGAAGATGTGCAGGAGCCGGTTCGCGCCCTCGCCGTGATTGACGAAGCGAACTGTATCGGCTGCACAAAATGCATCCAGGCATGCCCTGTCGACGCCATCGTTGGCGCAACGCGCGCCATGCACACCGTCGTGGCGGATCTGTGCACCGGCTGTAACCTCTGCGTGGCACCCTGCCCGACGCAATGTATCGCGTTGCGCCCGGTTGAACCGACTACCGAAAGCTGGAAGTGGGATCTTCAAACCATTCCGGTTCGCATCATTCCTGTGGAACAACATGCTTAAGTTATTTTCTGCTTTCAGAAAAGAGAAGATTTGGGACTTTGACGGTGGTATCCATCCACCTGAAATGAAAACCCAGTCCAACGGCACGCCGCTGCGCCAAATTCCGCTGGCGTCCCGTTACGTCATGCCGCTGAAACAGCATATCGGTGCTGAGGGTGAACTGTGCGTGAAAGAAGGCGATACCGTCCTTCGCGGCCAGCCGTTAACGTTCGGTCGCGGACGTATGCTGCCGGTCCACGCTCCGACGTCCGGTACAGTGGTGGCGATCGCCCCCCATACCGTAGCACACCCCTCTGCGCTCTCCGAACTGAGCGTCATTATTGAAGCCGACGGAGAAGACCGCTGGATAGACCGTGACGGCTGGAGCGACTACCGCAACCGGAGCCGCGAAGCGCTTATCGAGCGTATTCATCAATTCGGCGTTGCCGGCCTGGGCGGCGCGGGGTTCCCTACTGGCGTCAAACTGCACGGCGGCGGCGATAAAATTCAGACTCTGATCATCAATGCAGCAGAATGTGAACCCTACATCACCGCCGACGATCGTCTGATGCAGGACTGCGCCGCGCAGGTCGTGGAAGGGATCCGCATTCTTGCCCATATTCTGCAGCCGCGCGAAGTGCTGATTGGCATTGAAGATAACAAGCCACAGGCTATTTCGATGCTGCGCGCCGTCCTCAACGGCAGCCACGATATCGGCCTGCGCGTTATCCCAACCAAGTACCCCTCTGGCGGCGCCAAACAGCTGACGCAAATTCTGACCGGCAAGCAGGTTCCGCATGGCGGACGCTCTTCGGACATCGGGGTGCTGATGCAAAACGTCGGGACAGCCTACGCCGTGAAACGTGCGGTGGTGGACGGTGAACCGCTGACCGAGCGCGTGGTTACGCTGACCGGTGAATCTGTCGCACGTCCGGGCAACGTCTGGGCGCGTCTGGGTACGCCGGTTCGTCATCTACTGGAACAGGCTGATTTTTGCCCGGCCAGCGACCAGATGGTGATCATGGGTGGCCCGCTGATGGGCTTTACCCTGCCGTGGCTCGATGTCCCGGTAGTAAAAATCACAAACTGCCTGCTTGCCCCCTCCCCGACCGAAATGGGTGAAGAGCAGGAGGAGAAAGGCTGTATCCGCTGCAGCGCCTGTGCCGATGCCTGTCCGGCGGATTTACTTCCGCAACAATTGTACTGGTACAGCAAAGGTCAGCTGCACGATAAAGCGCAGGCCCATAACCTGGCCGACTGCATCGAATGCGGTGCCTGCGCCTGGGTCTGCCCAAGTAACATTCCTCTGGTGCAGTACTTCCGCCAGGAGAAGGCCGAGATTTATGCCATCTCCATGGAAGAGAAACGCGCAGCCGAAGCGAAAGCACGTTTTGAAGCGCGTCAGGCGCGTCTGGAGCGTGAAAAACTGGCCCGTCAGGCGCGTCACAAACAGGCCGCAGTTCAGCCCGGCGAAAAAGACCAGGATGCGATTAATGCCGCACTGGCACGCGTGCGGGAGAAAAAAGCGACGGCAGCCCAGACCGTGGTGATCCCGGCCGGTGAAAAACCGGATAACAGCGAAGCGATTGCCGCCCGCGAAGCGCGTAAAGCGGCTGCGCGCGCCCGTCAGGCAGAAAAAGCACGGTCAGCCTCCTCTGACGCTGAGATCGATCCGCGTAAAGCCGCCGTTGAAGCCGCCATTGCCCGCGCCAAAGCCCGTAAGGCCGGCGAGCAAAACGTGGTGGTTGAGCAAGAAGTGGAGGCCGTAGATCCCCGTAAAGCGGCTGTTGAAGCGGCGATCGCGCGCGCTAAAGCGCGCAAAGCAGCGGCGCAGACTGAAACCGCTACGCCTGAAGCCCCCGCCGACCCGCGTAAAGCGGCTGTCGAAGCCGCCATTGCCCGCGCCAAGGCCCGCAAAGCAGCACAGCAGGAAGAACAGCAACCGGCCGCAAACGACGACCCACGTAAAGCCGCAGTCGCCGCCGCCATTGCGCGCGTTCAGGCGAAGAAAGCCGCACAGCAAGCAGTTAACGAGGATTAAATGGTTTTCAGAATCGCAAGTTCCCCATACACCCATAATCAGCGCCAGACATCACGCATCATGATGCTGGTGTGCCTGGCGGCGCTGCCGGGCATTGCCGTACAGTGCTGGTTTTTCGGCTGGGGAACGCTGTTCCAGATAGTGCTGGGCTGTGCCAGTGCCTTAGGGGCAGAAGCCCTGGTGCTTAAACTGCGTAAGCTGGCGGTTTCCCGCATCCTTGCCGATAACTCAGCACTGCTGACTGGCCTGTTGCTGGCAATCAGTATTCCGCCGTTTGCCCCGTGGTGGATGGTGGTGCTCGGTACGGTGTTTGCAGTCATTATTGCCAAACAGCTTTATGGTGGGCTGGGCCATAACCCGTTCAACCCGGCGATGATTGGCTACGTCGTACTGCTGATCTCCTTCCCGGTTCAGATGACCAGTTGGTTGCCGCCGCATGACATTGCCGCGACGGTACCCGGCTTTATGGATGCCCTGCACGTTATCTTTACCGGCCATACCGCGCTCGGTGCGGATATGAACGCGCTGCGTATGGGCGTGGATGGCATCAGCCAGGCCACACCACTCGATACGTTTAAAACCTCCCTGCATGCCGGGCACTCCGTCGATCAGATTATGAAATCTGCCATCTTCAGCGGCATGCTGGCGGGCGCGGGCTGGCAGTGGGTGAACCTTGCTTATTTGCTGGGCGGGCTGTTCCTGCTGCAGCAGAAAGCGATCCGCTGGCATATTCCGGTCAGCTTCCTCGTGACGCTGGCGGTCTGCGCCACACTGGGATGGGTGTTCTCGCCAGAATCGCTCGCCAGCCCACAGATGCATCTTCTCTCGGGGGCAACCATGCTGGGTGCGTTCTTTATCCTGACCGATCCGGTAACAGCATCTACCACGAACCGTGGCCGCCTGATCTTCGGTGCGCTGGCCGGCTTGCTGGTGTGGCTCATCCGCAGCTTTGGCGGTTACCCGGACGGTGTGGCATTCGCGGTTCTGCTTGCAAACATCACCGTTCCGCTCATCGACTACTACACGCGTCCGCGCGTGTACGTCCACCGTTAAGGGTTTCGCGATGCTGAAAACAATGCAAAAACACGGCGTCACGCTGGCCATTTTCGCCGCGGTCCTCACCGGACTGACGGCCCTGGTGAACAACCTGACCAAATCGACCATCGACGAACAGGCGGTGAAGCAGCAAAAAGCCCTGTTCGATCAGGTGATCCCCCCTGATTTCTACGATAATGACCTGCAGAAAAGTTGCTTCGTGGTCCAGGCACCTCAGTTAGGCAAAGGCCCGCACCGCGTCTTTATTGCCCGTAAGGGGGATAATGCGGTAGGCGCGGTGATGGAAGCGACGGCGCCCGATGGCTACTCCGGGGCGATTCAACTGCTGGTCGGCAGCGATTTCTCCGGTACCGTGTTGGGTACGCGCGTGACGGAACATCATGAGACGCCAGGACTGGGGGATAAAATTGAAACCCGTCTGAGCGACTGGATTTTGCATTTTGCCGGAAAAGTGATCCACGGCGAAGCGGATCCTGCGTTTGCTGTGAAAAAGGATGGCGGCGAGTTTGACCAGTTCACGGGGGCAACCATTACCCCACGGGCCGTGGTCAATGCCGTTAAACGAGCCGGGCTGTATGCGGAAACGCTGCCCGCGCAGATGAACAATCTTCCGGCCTGTGAGGAGTAATCATGAGCCAGGTTAAAGAGGTTATCGTCCAGGGATTGTGGAAGAACAACTCCGCGCTGGTACAGCTGCTGGGGATGTGCCCGCTGCTGGCGGTGACATCCACCGCCACCAACGCGCTGGGTCTGGGGCTGGCAACCACGCTGGTTCTCACCCTGACCAACCTGTCCATCTCTGCCCTGCGCCGCTGGACGCCATCGGAAATCCGTATTCCGATTTACGTCATGATCATCGCGTCGGTGGTGAGTATCGTCCAGATGCTGATTAACGCTTATGCGTTCGGTCTGTATCAGTCGCTCGGGATCTTTATTCCCCTCATCGTAACCAACTGTATTGTGGTCGGGCGCGCGGAAGCTTTTGCCGTGAAAAACAGCCCGGCGATGTCGGCTCTGGATGGTTTCTCTATTGGTATGGGGGCAACCGGTGCCATGTTCGTGCTCGGTTCAATGCGTGAGATCCTGGGTAACGGAACGCTGTTTGATGGCGCAGATGCGCTGCTCGGCGGCTGGGCTAAAGCGCTGCGCATCGAAGTCTTCCACACCGATACGCCGTTCCTGCTGGCCATGCTGCCGCCAGGCGCGTTTATTGGCCTCGGCATGATGCTGGCGATAAAATATCTGATTGATGAAAAACGTAAGCGCCGCGCGGCTGAGCGCAGCGTACAGGAAGGGATACCCGAGAAGGCCTCATGAATAAAGAAAAGCGCATTGCGATCCTGACCCGTCTGCGGGATGAGAACCCACACCCGACGACGGAGCTGAATTTTAACTCCCCGTTCGAGCTGTTGATCGCCGTGCTGCTCTCTGCGCAGGCTACCGACGTGAGCGTTAATAAGGCGACCGCCCTGCTTTATCCGGTCGCCAACACGCCAAAGGCGATGCTGGAGCTGGGCGTGGACGGGGTGAAGTCCTATATCAAAACCATTGGACTCTTTAACAGCAAGGCTGAGAACGTGATCAAAACCTGCCGGATCCTGCTGGAACAGCACGGGGGTGAAGTGCCGGAAGATCGCGCCGCGCTGGAAGCATTACCCGGCGTGGGTCGTAAGACTGCGAATGTGGTACTTAACACCGCGTTTGGCTGGCCGACTATCGCCGTTGATACCCATATTTTCCGCGTCTCTAATCGCACGAACTTCGCACCGGGCAAGAATGTCGAGCAGGTTGAAGAGAAACTGCTAAAAGTGGTTCCCGCCGAATTTAAGGTGGATTGCCATCACTGGCTCATTCTCCATGGCCGTTATACCTGTATTGCCCGTAAGCCTCGCTGTGGCTCCTGTATTATCGAAGATCTCTGCGAGTACAAAGAGAAAGTGTATCCCTGATATCTTGCGCTTTTCGTTTTCTGACGCAACGGCAATTCCTTACCAAAAGAGGGTCTACCAGAAGACCTTCTTTTGACCATAATTTATCCGCCTTCCTTACCGCTTCCCTTATCACTTGTTCGAGCCTTTAACGCTCAAACAGGTTAATACTTTTTTCATAGCCGAAAATTTCTATACATATGTGATCAAGATCACCCTGATAACTTCGTGTTGAATTTTTGTTGTTAAAAGCGGCGTAAACCCTTTGCCAGACAAGATCAAACTCATCACGAGCAACACATAAGACCAGCTATTTTTCAGAATATGGGCTATATCACTGCAATAAACCTCAAATAGCAGAACATATCGCCATTGAGGGCAAAATACGGGTGAATGCCAGTTAAAAAAACTCCCTTTACAGATCGTATGAAATTTAACGCTGAATAACATTTGTATGAACCGCCGATTATAGCGGCCCAGTTATATGTAACAGATTATTACGAACGTATTGCCAGACGGTGCAGGATAGTGAACATTACCCGCCGTTTCTCCTCCCAATATAACTATAAGGCGGATGGACTACGGCCATCACGCGATGAACACCCCCGTTAATATGGGATGTAAAAAAAGAGGTATATGTGTCGACTGCAAACAATAAACCAACAGATGAAAGCGTAAGTCTTAACGCTTTTAAACAACCTAAAGCGTTCTATCTCATCTTCTCTATCGAGTTATGGGAGCGTTTTGGTTATTACGGCCTGCAAGGGATCATGGCGGTTTACCTGGTAAAACAGCTGGGTATGTCCGAAGCAGATTCCATTACGCTGTTCTCCTCTTTCAGTGCCCTGGTGTACGGTCTGGTCGCTATCGGCGGCTGGCTGGGTGATAAAGTCCTCGGGACTAAACGTGTCATTATGCTGGGTGCGATTGTCCTGGCCGTTGGCTATGCGCTGGTTGCATGGTCTGGTCACGATGCCGCTGTGGTGTATATGGGTATGGCGACTATCGCCGTCGGTAACGGTCTGTTCAAAGCGAACCCGTCTTCCCTGCTCTCTACCTGTTACAACAAAGATGACCCGCGTCTGGACGGTGCATTCACCATGTACTACATGTCCGTGAACATCGGTTCCTTCTTCTCCATGCTGGCAACCCCGTGGCTGGCCGCTAAATTCGGCTGGAGCGTTGCGTTCTCCCTGTCCGTTGTCGGTATGCTGATCACCGTGGTTAACTTTGCCTTCTGCAAACGCTGGGTGAAAGACTACGGCTCCAAACCAGACTTCGAACCGGTTCACATTGGCAAACTGCTGGCGACCATTGTCGGCGTGGTGATCCTCGCGGCAATCGCAACCTGGCTGCTGCATAACCAGGGCATCGCGCGTGCGGTTCTGGGTGTGGTTGCGCTGGGTATCGTGATCATCTTCGCGAAAGAAGCCTTCGCCATGCAGGGTGCCGCTCGTCGTAAGATGATTGTGGCCTTCATCCTTATGCTGGAAGCGATTATCTTCTTCGTTCTGTACAGCCAGATGCCAACGTCTCTGAACTTCTTCGCTATCCGTAACGTTGAACACTCAATCCTGGGTATCGCGTTCGAGCCGGAGCAGTATCAGGCCCTGAACCCGTTCTGGATCATGATTGGTAGCCCGATTCTGGCTGCTATCTATAACAAGATGGGCGACCGTCTGCCGATGCCGCACAAATTTGCTATCGGTATGCTGCTGTGTTCTGGCGCATTCCTGGTACTGCCGCTGGGTACGAAATTTGCGACTGACGCCGGTATCGTCTCCGTTAACTGGCTGATCCTGAGCTACGCGCTGCAGTCTATCGGTGAACTGATGATCTCCGGTCTGGGCCTGGCGATGGTTGCACAACTGGTTCCTCAGCGTCTGATGGGCTTCATCATGGGTAGCTGGTTCCTGACCACTGCGGGTGCCGCCATCATCGCAGGTAAAATTGCAAACCTGATGGCCGTGCCGGATAACGTGACTGACCCACTGGTCTCTCTGAACGTCTACGGTACCGTGTTCATGCAGATTGGTATTGCTACTGCGGTTATCGCGGTTCTGATGATGCTGACTGCGCCGAAGCTGAATCGCATGACTCAGGACGACGACAAGACGGCGAAAGCGACCGAAACCGCTACCGCATAATGTCACTGAGAAACGACTGAACAGAAGCCGCTAATGTATTAGCGGCTTTTTTTTTACCCGTTCGCGCACTAACATAGCTGAAACCTCAGCAAAAAGGAGTTACCGATGAAACTGTTCTACAAACCGGGCGCGTGCTCTCTTGCTTCCCACATTACCCTGCGCGAGAGCGGCAAAGATTTCACGCTGGATGGCGTTGACCTGATGAAAAAACGCCTGGAAAACGGCGATGATTTTTTTGCTATTAACCCGAAGGGACAAGTTCCGGCTCTGCTGCTGGATGACGGTACCCTGCTGACCGAAGGCGTGGCGATTATGCAGTTCCTCGCCGATAGCGTGCCCGACAGGCAATTGCTGGCACCGGTAAGCACGGTTTCTCGCTACAAAACGCTGGAGTGGATGAACTACATTGCGACCGAGCTGCACAAAGGCTTTACGCCGCTGTTCCGTCCGGAGACGCCGGAAGAGTACAAACCGACCGTACGTGCTCAGCTGGAGAAAAAACTGCAGTACGTTAACGCATCGCTGAAAGACGATCAGTGGATTGGGGGCGCGCGCTTTACGATTGCCGATGCCTATCTGTTCACCGTGCTGCGCTGGGCGCGGGCCATTAAGCTCAACATGGACGGGCTGGACCACATTGCATCGTACATGGATCGCGTAGCCGCGCGTCCTGCGGTGGCTGCAGCGCTTAAAGCAGAAGGGTTGAACTGACCGGCGCACTGTATGGCCGGGTGGCGCTGTCGCTACCCGGCTGACAGGAACGTGAACCGTTATAACCGGGTCGCGCTGAAGTAATGCTCCGGTTTCGCGATACGATCCTGTGCCGCGACCACCTGCAGTTCATACTCCTGCATCTCTTTTGTCGCCTTCATGATTTCGTACACCGCAGCAGTCACATGCTCAAGCGCATCCCGCAGCGTGGCTCCCTGAAGTAATTTCACCAGCAGCAAACCGCTTGTCACATCACCGACACCCACCGGCTGACGCATGCCGAAGTCCACCAGCGGACGGCTGATATGCCAGGCTTCGTCTTTCGTCACCAGCAGCATCTCAAAACGGTCCCTGCTCAGCCCTGCGCGCGCGAGATGTTTCACCAGGACAATCTCCGGCCCCTGGGCTATTAGCTCGCGAGAAGCGCTTACCGCCTCTTCTACGCTATTCACCGGATGCTCGCAGAGAATTTCCAGCTCAATCAGGTTCGGCGCAATAATATCGCTGGCCGGCAGCGCGTGACGCACATGGAATTCAGCCACGCCGGGGGCCACGATACAGCCTTTCTCCGGATGCCCCATAACAGGATCACAAAAGTATTTCGCCGCCGGGTTTGCCGCTTTCACCTGGCGGACAATGCCCAGGATATGCTCTCCCTGCTCTGCCGAACCGAGATATCCGCTCAGTATCGCATCACAGCGTTTTAGCTGATCGATATTGGCAATGCCCTGCACAATGTCGGTGAGGTGCGAAGGCGGCATCACGCAGCCGGTCCATTGACCGTATTGAGTATGGTTTGAGAACTGCACAGTATTGAGGGGCCAGACGTTGGCACCGAGGCGGCGCATCGGAAATTCCGCGGCGCTGTTGCCAGCATGCCCAAAGACCACGTGGGACTGAATGGCGAGGATGTTCTTCATTTTTACTTACCAAACCCTGAAAAAACAAAAGGGGCGTGGTTTCCCACGCCCCTGGATACTTTTAATTATTTCCAGCAGACCAGACAGTAGTTTTTCTTACCGCGACGCAGAAGCGTGTAGCGGCCATACAGACGATCGCTGTCAGCGAAGGTGTATTCCGGGTCGGCCTGTTTTTCACCGTTAATGGTGATAGCGTTCGAGGCGATGGTTTTACGCGCCTGACCGCGGGATGGCTGCAGCTCGGAGTCCACCAGGGCCTGCATCAGGTCGGCACCTTTTTCCATCTCAACCATCGGCACGCCATCCTGCGCCAGCTGTTCGAAGTCCGCTTCGCTCAGATCGCTCAGCGTCCCGTTGAACAGGCTTGCAGTAATGCGTTTTGCCGCGGCCAGACCTTCTTCACCGTGAACCAGTTTGGTCACTTCATCAGCCAGTACGTACTGAGCGCGTGGCGCTTTACCGCTGGTTTTGTCTTCTTCTTCCAGAGCATTGATCGTCTCAATGTCCATAAAGGTGAAGAACTTCAGGAAGCGATAAACATCGGCATCCGCCGTGTTAATCCAGAACTGGTAGAATTTGTACGGGCTGGTTTTCTTCGGATCAAGCCATACCGCGCCGCCTTCGGTTTTACCAAATTTGGTGCCGTCGGCTTTGGTGATCAGTGGAACGGTCAGACCGAAGACCTGGTTCTGGTGCAGACGACGCGTCAGATCGATACCCGACGTGATGTTGCCCCACTGGTCAGAGCCGCCAATCTGCAGGCAGACGCCGTGCAGTTTATTCAGGCAGGCAAAGTCATAACCCTGCAGCAGGTTGTAGGAGAACTCGGTAAAGGAGATGCCCTGGTCGTCACGGTTCAGACGCTGCTTCACCGCTTCTTTGTTAATCATCTGGTTAACAGAGAAGTGTTTGCCAATGTCGCGCAGGAAGGTCAGCACGTTCATGCCGCCAAACCAGTCATAGTTGTTGGCCGCAATCGCAGAGTTGTCACCGCAGTTAAAGTCGAGGAAAGGCGCAACCTGTTTGCGGATCTTATCCACCCACTCCTGCACGGTGTCTTCGGTGTTCAGTTTACGCTCGGCAGCTTTAAAGCTTGGGTCGCCAATCAGACCGGTCGCGCCGCCAACCAGTGCGACAGGCTTGTGGCCCGCCATCTGGAAGCGTTTCAGGCATAACAATGGAACAAGATGCCCCAAATGCAAGCTGTCAGCGGTAGGATCGAAGCCGCAATAGAGCGCGATCGGGCCTTGCGCCAGTCGCTCTGCTAACGCTTCCTCGTCCGTCACCTGAGCCACAAGGCCCCGCTCTTGCAATTGTTTAATCAAGTTACTGCTTGCCATCAAATTCTCCATGTATAAACGACTGCACCTTTGCCGGTACACGACTTTTCGCCTGATGCGAAAGGTACATAGAATAAAGCGCAAGCGCGGCCTGCGCTAGCGCTTAAATCAACAAATTTCGGCGATTACGGTGCCAGCCTGTCGATTTTCCAGCCGCCATTTTCACGCTGGTATAAAAAGCGGTCATGCAGACGGTGTTCGCCGCCCTGCCAGAATTCCATCTGCTCGATCGGAATGCGGAAGCCCCCCCAGAAACTGGGCAACGGAACTTCGCCCTGCTGGAATTTCTGCTTCAGTTCGAGGAATTTGCTTTCAAGCACGCCACGCGCCGAAATGCGGCTGGACTGTTTTGAGACCCAGGCACCAATCTGGCTGTCACGCGGACGGCTGTGGAAATACTTCACCACTTCCAGCGTGGAGAGACGCTCTGCTTTGCCGGTGACCATTACCTGACGCTCCAGCATATGCCACGGGAACAGCAGGCTGATACGAGGATTGTTTTCCAGGTGGTGTGCCTTACGACTGCCCAGGTTGGTGTAAAACACCAGGCCTTTCTCGTCATAATGTTTGAGCAGGACGATACGCTGATACGGTTGACCGTTTTCATCTACCGTTGCGACAACCATTGCCGTTGGGTCGGCGAGTTTCGCTTCGCAGGCCTGTTTCAGCCAGCGTTCAAAAAGCACGAGAGGTTCGGCGGGAAGATCCTGGCGACGCAGGCCGCCTTTGGTGTATTCACGGCGCAGATGCGCAATTTGCTGCAGTTCGTCGTTATCTGACATGGCGTTAGCTGACATTGACATTGGGTGGCGCTATTGTGCGCCGCCCCTGTAAAAATCTCAACGCTTCGGATTTTCGAGCTGGCAATTGTTCAGCACAATACGGTCGCGTTTGTAGACGGTGGCACTGTCGCCTTTCGACCAGAAGACATAAATTCCGTCCGTGTAGCGTGCGCCGGAGGCAGAAATGCCCTGCTTGAGGGTGAGCAATTTGTTGTCGTAGACAAAACTGGCTTCCTGACGCGGATTGTTCAGCTTAACGGTCAGCGGTTTTTCATCACAGCGATACTCCAGGGTATCGGTCTGCATGCGATCAAGGAACTGGTTGTAGACGCTGCATCCTGACAGCAATAAAGGCGCGGCAATAAGAAGAAGTTTTTTCATGGGCGTATTCCGAAGACTTTCCTGGTCCTGGAGGGCATGGCTGCCCTCCTGTTTCATTCCATTCTAACGACCACACGCCGCGCTGAATTTCAGTTAACTCTGATTATGACGCGGATTCGCCGGGAAAATGGCCCCGAGGACGCTGGCCTCACGTGCGCCAGTCACCGACGGCAAATTGCCCGGAAGCCCGGCAATGGTGCGCCAGGCAAGCCAGGCAAAGGCCAGCGCTTCCATATCATCGCCGCTGATGCCGGCTTCATCGGTGGTCGTCACCTCGGTACCCGGCAATAACCCGGCAAGACGTGCCATCACCAACGGGTTACGGCTGCCACCGCCGCACACCAGCAGGCGTTCGCAGCCACCGCTGAGAAGAACCTGTTCCGATATCGAAACCGCCGTTAACTCGGCGAGCGTCGCCTGGACATCCTGCGGTGCAAGCGCCGGGAACTGCGCCAGCTGACGTTCGAGCCAGCCATAGTTGAAATATTCGCGCCCCGTGCTTTTGGGCGCCGGTAAAGCGAAGTACGGATCGCTTAGCATGGACTGCAACAGCGGGATGATCACTTTGCCTTCGCTGGCCCACTGCGCGTCTTTATCATACGCCTGACCACGCTGACGCCAGATCCAGGCATCCATCAGCATGTTACCCGGGCCGGTGTCATAGCCGCGTACGGGTTGAGCCGGGATAAGCAGAGACAGGTTGGCAATACCGCCAATGTTCAGCACCATTCGGCGCTCTGTCGGATGGGTCAACAATGCCTGATGAAAAGCGGGCACCAGCGGCGCGCCCTGCCCGCCAAGCGCAATATCGCGACGCCGAAAATCACCGACTACGGTCACGCCCGTCTTCGCCACAATCTGGTTGTTGTCGCCAATTTGCAGGGTATGCGGTGCATCGCCGACCGGCTCATGCCAGACCGTTTGTCCGTGACAGCCGATAGCGACGACATCCTGCGGGCGAAGCTTTTCTTTATGCATCAGGGCCAGTACCGCATCGGCAAACAGCGCCCCCAGCCGCACATCAAGCTGACCAAGCTGAGAAAGCGTCAGTTGCTGCCCCTGACAGACACTGAGAATGTCCTCTTTCAGCGCCAGGGGGATAGGCCAGGTCAGGCTCGCCTGCTGTGCCACCATGTTTTCATCAATAGCGGCCAGAACGACGTCTACGCCATCCAGACTGGTACCCGACATCACACCAATGTAGCGACCCGATTTCATGCGCTTTCCTTACGTTGCGTGGGCTAATGCTCTCCACTCAACCATAAACAGCGCCGCTTTGCTATCCGGCGATAATATTTTTTAACAATCTCAGACAGGTAACCTGCCGGGTGCCCGTTTATGTCTCGTTAAGTTAAATTCAAGTACAATTTTCTTATTGTTAGTGCAAAGATATGAACTATGGCCCCTTATGCCATATAATTTAGCCATAACGGATGCCCGCCATCGGGCGTTTTTGGTGAACAGGAGATTCAAATGATTTTACGTGTACTGGGCGTTTCGCTGATCGGTTTAACCCTTGCAGGCTGTGTGAATGACAGTTCACTTTCTGGCGACGTGTACAGCGCTTCTGAAGCCAAACAGGTTCAGAGCGTCACTTACGGTACCGTTGTTAACGCACGTCCTGTACAAATTCAGGGTGGCGATGACAGCAACGTGATGGGTGCCATCGGCGGTGCTGTGCTGGGTGGCTTCCTCGGTAATACCGTAGGCGGTGGCACAGGTCGTTCGCTGGCCACGGCAGCAGGTGCCGTTGCGGGTGGTGTTGCAGGCCAGGGCGTTCAGGGTGCAATGAACAAAAGCCAGGGCGTAGAACTGGAAATCCGTAAAGATGACGGCAGCACCATCATGGTAGTACAGAAACAAGGTAATACCCGTTTCTCTGCCGGCCAGCGCGTTGTTCTGGCGAGCAACGGAAGCCAGGTCACCGTTTCTCCACGCTAATTCAAACTGGATGTGGTCATCAGACCACATCCATTTAACAAATCTATTTAACAAATCCGTTTAGCGAAGTCCGTAAACAAATCTATTTACATATAATATAATTACCAGCAATATTTTTACAAAAAACATTCCCGCCATGAATCATTAAGCGCGGTATATCTTGTTCCTGCGCAAAGTATTTACTCTCCACGCCTGTTACTCTCTTTCTTACTTTACATTTTTTAATTTTATTATTCCGTCAAATCCCTATGCTTGCACTACAACGATATTTTAAGAACCCTTATATTACATTCTGTTTTGGATGCATCGTCGTCGTTGGAATATTACAAGGTCTCTTTGTAAAACTGGTCGAATTAGTCCCTTCATTCTCACCGCTGCTATTCCCGACACTTACCATATTTTTGCTGGTATTCCACCTGTTTATTGCCTGCTTCATGGTCATGAAATACTGGTGCGACAGACGGCGGTTGTACCTTATCGCCCTCGCCTCGGCCTTCGCCGGGTCGACGATGCTGATGGCCGGTACCCTGTCCAGCTTCCCGTCATGGCTGGATCTCTATCAGTTCAATGTGGTCGACTATAACGACGCCATGATCTTCTTTATGTTCCGTCATATTCTTATGGCGGTGCTGATAACAGTCTCAGCCTTGCTCTATTCTATTCGGGATTATCCCCTTTCACGCCCCGCGCATATTGCCGTGGTTATCGGTACAATGCTGTTTACGGTTTCTATAGTCGCCCTGGCCTGGTTCTGCTCCAGCCACTCGGCACTGATAACACTGGATCTGGTGGATAATGAAACCCGGCAATTTATGGTTCTCTGGAGCCAGGTCATAAATATCTTTTTGATTCTTCTCTGGGTTGTGGCATTAGCAACGTTAATGACGATTACCCGGGTGCGGAATCTTTTTTGGGTTGGCGGTAATTTCTTATGTGTTTGTTATGTCCTGACGCTCTCATTACTGTTAGCCGGCGGGCATGCTGAGGACACGTCCTGGTATCACGCTCGCTTATTCGAAACCGTGGCGACGCTGATGATTATTTTTGTCCTGCTGTACGACGTCTTTAACCTGTATCGCGACTCGCACATAAAGTATCAGCAGTCTTATCAGAACTCGATCCGCGACCCGCTGACGCGCCTCTACAACCGCAGTTATTTTTACGACGCCTTAAATCAGGCACTCAGCATCAGCAAAGCCAACCACCCTGTGTCGGTTATCGTCAGCGATCTCGACCGTTTTAAGCGCATCAATGACTGCTACGGCCATCTGCAGGGAGACAAAGTATTGCAGTTTGTCGCCAACCTACTGATGGATTCCGTCCGCCCACAGGACATCGCGGCACGTATTGGCGGGGAAGAATTTGTCCTGATGCTGACCAATACTTCGTCGGAAGCAGCGTACCAGGTGGCTGAACGCATACGGCTAAGGCTGAGCAGTTTTGATAAGGTCAGCAGCGGGGGTCAGTTACCTGAATCCATCACGATTAGCATGGGGGTGTTTACCGCCACCTCTCCGACGACGACCGCTGAAGCGTGCGTGGAGAATGCTGACAAGGCGATGTATGAAGCGAAAGAGACCGGGCGTAACCGCGTCGTTGTGTCGAGGTAAAAAAGGCCTTGCTGCTGCAAGGCCTTGTGATGGTCTCAGTCGCGTGACTGCAGCTCATGGATGTTCTGCTCAAGGCGCCCAATGAGGCTGATGAGCAGTTCAAGCTCTGCGGGTGAAACCCCGGAAAGGATTTCGCCGCGCGTTTTGGTGATAACGGCTTCCATTTCAGTAATGATAGGTGCCGCTTTCTCAGTGAGCTTAATCCGCTTAGCGCGACGATCGCTGGCGCAGGTTTGCCGGGAGATGAGTCCTTTCTCTTCCAGTTGGTCAAGCGTACGTACCAGTGATGGTTGCTCAATGCCGATCGCTTTTGCCAGTTGAATTTGTGACTGGTCGGGTGGCAGCTGATGAATGTTATGCAGCGTGACCCAGTGCGTCTGTGTCAATTCCAGAGGTTTCAGGCGATGGTCAATCAGAGCACGCCAGACGCGTACCAACCTTGCCAGATCAGAACCTAATGGCGATTCCAATTTCATCTCCTTATAATTAGCTTGCTAAGTTATTATACTGATTTTAGAATAGTGTGCAGCATTTGTATTGGCAAAACAAATGCAATACTGCATTCATCGAACTTAAAAGGATGACTTACACTGAATTGTGATGTTCCATCAGATTAAGACTCGCCCTCGCGGCATTTTGTTCACAGCAAAGGATCTCTGCCCGTGACGTTTTTTCAAAGCTCCGTGGGACTCCCCCTTCAGGACCTGATTTTCGGTGCGTCAGTCTACTTTCCGCCCTTGTTTAAGGCCGTCCTGGTCGGCTTTATGATTTGGCTCATAGCCCATCGCCTGCTTCGCGACTGGATGTACTCCGGCGAGATTTGGCACCCCATGTTAATGGATCTCTCCCTGTTTGCCCTTTCCGTATGCCTGGGCCTAGCTGTCTTGATTGTGTGGTGAATATGCCCCTGAAAACGCTGAAGTACTTTTCCACGCTGATTGTTCTTGCTCTGGCCCTGGTTGCCGGGTGGTGGCTCTGGAATTTTTATATGCAGTCACCCTGGACACGTGACGGCAAAGTGCGGGCTGAGCAGGTCAGCATTACCCCACAGGTTTCGGGCAGCATTACGACGCTTGTTGTGAAAGATAACCAGTACGTTAAAAAGGGTGACGTGTTATTCCGTATCGACGACACCCCCTATCATATTGCGATCCTTAACGCCCAGGCACAGCTGGCGAAGGCCCAGTCTGATTTAGCAAAAGCCAATAACGAAGCCAATCGCCGCCGGCATTTGTCGCGCAACTATATTTCCGCAGAAGATTTAGATACTGCCAATATCAACGTTAAGGCCATGCAGGCGAGCGTGAACGTCGCAGAGGCTACGCTCAAACAGGCGCAGTGGGAGCTGACACAAACCGTTATTACCGCGCCAGTCGATGGATGGATCACCAACCTGTCAGCCCGCGTGGGGAATTATGCCACCGCCGGGCAACCCGTTTTCGCCCTTGTCGACAGCCACTCGTTCTATGTGGTGGGTTATTTTGAAGAGACCAAGCTTCGCCATATTCGCGAAGGGTCTCCCGCTACCATTACGCTTTACAGCGGCTCGCAGAGGTTACAGGGTCACGTCTCCAGCATTGGCCGCGCCATCTACGATCAGAGTGTTGAAATGGATTCAGGCCTGGTACCGGACATTAAACCGAACGTGCCGTGGGTGCGTCTGGCCCAGCGCGTACCGGTTCGTGTGGAGTTTGACCATTTACCGCAGGGCATAACGCTGGTCTCCGGCACAACCTGCACCGTCGCCATCGGGACCCGTTGATGAACCTGCAGGCCTTCTCCTGGCGAAATACGCCGTGGATGAAAGCGACACGTCCGCAGTGGCGCTATGCGCTGCGTAATGGCATTGCGATGTGTCTGGCGCTGACTGTCGCCTATTACCTCAACCTTGATCAGCCCTACTGGGCAATGACCTCTGCCGCGGTGGTGAGTTTCCCCACCGTCGGCGGGGTGATCAGCAAGAGTCTTGGACGTATTGCCGGCAGCCTGTTGGGTGCCACCGCAGCGTTAATCATTGCAGGTCATACGCTGAACGATCCGTGGCTTTTTTTGTTGAGCATGGCGATATGGCTGGGCTTTTGTACCTGGGCCTGCGCGCACTTTACGAATAACGTTGCCTATGCCTTCCAGCTGGCCGGCTATACCGCCGCCATTATCGCCTTTCCGGTGGTGAATGTGCTCGATACCACCGAGCTGTGGGACATCGCACAGGCGCGCGTCTGCGAAGTAATTGTCGGTATTCTGAGCGGCGGTTTCATGATGATGATACTGCCCAGCACCTCCGATGGCACCGCGCTTATTACCGCCCTGAAGACCATGCATACCCGTTTACTGGAGCACGCAAGCCTGCTCTGGCAACCGGATACCAACGACGACATCCGTCTCGCGCACGAAAAGGTGATCGGCCAGATCCTGACCATGAATCTGTTACGCATTCAGGCCTTCTGGAGCCACTATCGCTTTCGTCGTCAGAACACCCTGCTGAACTATCTGTTGCATCAGCAGCTGCGTATGACCAGTTCAATCTCCAGCCTGCGCCGGATGCTGCTCAACTGGCCCACGCCCCCTGCACATACGCGCGCCGTAATTGAAACGCTGCTTGCGGCGCTTGCACGCCCGGATGCCGACATCTACACCGTCGCGAAGATTATCGCCCCGCTCGCGCCAGTAGATGAGTACGATTACCGTCACCGCGCCTTCTGGCAGCGTCTCAACTATTTTTGCCGGTTGTATCTGCGCAGCAGCCGCTGGATTAACGCCGTGGAAAATGCCACCCCGGTAACCGAGTTCGCTGTCCCCGGTAGCCCGGCGCTGGCACGACACACAGACTCGATGGAGGCACTGTGGAGCGGTTTTCGTACCTTTTGCGCGCTCACGCTGGTCGGCGCGTGGAGTATCACCACCCAGTGGGAGTCAGGCCCTGCGGCCCTGACGCTTGCTGCTATCAGCTGCGTGCTGTACTCCGTCGCCGCGTCACCGTTCAACTCCCTCACGCTGCTGCTGCGCACCCTGGTGCTGCTTTCGCTGTTTAGTTTTGCCGTGAAGTTTGGGTTGATGGTGCAGATAAGCGACCTGTGGCAGTTCCTTCTGTTCCTGTTCCCGCTGTTAACCACCATGCAGCTGCTAAAGCTGCAAATGCCCAAACTCGCGGGGCTGTGGGGACAGCTGATTGTATTTATGGGCTCGTTTATCTCCGTCACTAACCCGCCGGTTTATGACTACGCCGATTTTCTCAATGATAATCTGGCGAAGATCCTTGGCGTTGGGCTGGCGTGGCTGGCATTTGCGGTGTTACGTCCGGGTTCAGATGCGCGCAAGAGTCGCCGGCATATCCGCGAGTTACGCAGAGGTTTTGTCGATCAGTTGAGTCGAAAACCGCATTTACGTGAAAGTGAGTATGAATCGCTGGTCTATCACTATGTCAGCCAGCTCAATAACAGCCAGGACTCCCTTTCGCGCCGATGGCTGTTGCGCTGGGGTGTGGTGCTGTTGAACTGCTCTCACGTGGTCTGGCAACTTAGGGCATGGGAAACACGGTCCGACCCGCTGTCGCAGGTTCGTGATGTCTGCATCACCCTGCTACGCGATGTCATGAGCGAACGCGGTGTCCAGCAGCGGCCACTGGAAACCACGCTTGCTGAACTTCAGCGAATTTGCGATACCCTTGCGCACCACCACTCACCTGCAGCACGAGATTTAGCCTCGATAATCTGGCGCCTGCACTGCTCACTGTCGCAGCTGGAACAGGCACCGGCTCCGGGTACAATTGGGGATCACATCACCCCGCAGGCATAGCGAGCCCCGCCACCGCCAAGCGGTTTTGGCTGATCGGACATATTGTCGCCGCCGACATGGATCATCAGCGCCTTGCCTTTCACTTCATCCAGCTTTTTCAGCCGCGGCGCGACGACGGGATCCGTGGCTTTTCCGTCGTTATTCACCACCAGCACCGGCAAATCGCCCAGATGTCCCATACCGTCAGGACCTTCATGCTTACCGGTATGTTGTGGGTCGAGGTGGCCGCCTGCCGCCTCCGCAGCCGAGGCTTTACCCTCTTTTAATGCGGGCTGACAGCTACCGTTGGCATGGACATGGAAACCATGTTCGCCAGGAGGAAGGGCTTTGAGATTGGGCGCGAATTCCAGTCCCTTGTCGGTTTCAGTGATTTTCACCGTGCCGATGGACTGACCTACACCCTGAGAGGTGACGAGATTCATTTCCACTTCATCACTGGCCGCCTGCGCACCTGCACAGACCACCAGCGTGACGAGAGCCAGAGTAAAACGCTTCATATGACCTCCACGGGTTGTTTTTTGCCCCTTAAGTTTATACCAGGGGCAAAGATTTCACCGGAAAGTCACGTTTTACCGGTTACGGGACGTCGTAACCCAGCGCCGCTTTGCGGATGCGGAACCACTGCTGACGGGTCATCTGCAACTCTTCCGCGGCAATGGCGGCGCGTACGCGTTCAATTTTGCCCGAGCCAATGATTGGCAGTGGTTTTGACGGCAAACGCAGGATCCACGCGTACACCACCTGTTCGATGCTTCCGGCATTCAGTTCGCGGGCAATGTTCTCAAGCTCAGTGCGCAGCGGCTGGAATTCATCATCATTAAACAGACGTCCGCCGCCCAGGCACGACCACGCCATCGGACGGATACGCAATTGCTGAAGCTGATCGAGCGTGCCATCCAGCAGCAGCGGCTGATGAACCGGAGAAATTTCAACCTGGTTGGTGGCCAGGGTAAACGGCAGACGAGACTGCAGCAGCGCAAACTGTGCAGGGGTAAAGTTTGATACGCCGAAATGACGCACTTTGCCGCTTTGATGCAGATTCAGAAACGCTTCGGCCACCTCATCGGCATCCATCAACGGATCGGGGCGGTGGATCAGCAACAGATCGATATGATCGGTCGCCAGGTTAACCAGCGACTGTTCGGCGCTCTTAATGATGTGCGCGCTGTCGGTAATGTAATGGCCGAGAGCATGTTCCGGTTTTGCCGTCGTGGCAATCCCGCATTTGGTGACGATCTCCATGCGTTCGCGTAACGCAGGAACCAGTTTGAGTGCCTCGCCGAACGCGGCTTCACACTGATAGCCACCGTAAATATCAGCGTGATCGACCGTGGTGATCCCTAAGTCGAGATGCTCTTCAATAAAGCTTGCCAGCTGGAGGGGGGACATATTCCAGTCCATCAGGCGCCAGTAGCCCATCACAAAGCGGGAGAATTCTGGCCCCTGGGGGGCAAGGGTAATTCGCTGAACCATAACATTTTCCTCAAGGACGTGATGTCATGAGTATACGCAATTACCGTGTTAAAACAGTGAAGGTTGCTGGGGTTCTTCGGTGTCACCGGCTTTGTTTGCGCGTATTTTGCGCAGAAGTCGCTGTCGACAGAGACGGAGCACCTCCTGTTTCTGCGTGTCGCTGAAGTGTTGCCAGTTAAAACGCTCATCGCGCGTGCGCATGCAGCCACGGCAATATCCGCGTTCATCCACCTGACAAATACCCCGGCACGGGCTCTGGATGGGGAAAAACTCCAGTTGCTCTGCCACACTCACCTCCCGATAACGACTATCACCTACAGTGAAGACGGTAAACGTCCCGCGTGCAAGGGCTTTACCACAGTTTTGTGGCATTAAGGTTTCACTAATCTTCGTTCTCTATACTCGCCCCATCATTAAAATTGCAGGTTTTCTGATCGATGTGGCTAATTAAAAAGTTACAATGTAACGATATAAAATTTACTCTGGGCTGTGCACTTTTCTTTACCGTATTAAACGCGCTGTTTATTCAGCGTAGCTGGGCAATTATCGCGCCCGCGCATATCCATGACGTCCTCTTTGCCGCGTCCGTTCCACTGGTGCTGTTTTGCGGCTGGGTCATTGTTTTTAGTCTGCTTAATATCCCGTTTATCCGTAAGCCGCTGCTGATTGTCTTGACCGTCGGATGCGCCGCCGCGACTTACTTTATGTATACCTACGGCGCGGTTATCGATCAGAACATGATTGTTAACGTGTTCGAAACCAACTCTCAGGAAGCCACTGCCCTGGTGACGCCGCAGATGATCCTGTGGATTGTCGTTGCCGGTCTTGTTCCGTCCGTGGTGCTGGCCATGATCCGCATTCGCACCGGGAAATGGTGGTACGCCCTGCTGACCCGTTTTGCCGCAATGCTCGGCGCCCTGCTGGTTATCATCCTCATCGCCGCCCTGTTTTATAAAGACTACGCGTCGCTGTTTCGCAATAACAAAAGCATCGTCAAAATGGTGACCCCCGCAAACTATGTCAGCGCGATGGTCAAATACAGCAAAATGCGCTGGTTTGCAGGCGATCAAACACTGGTCCGGATCGGTGAAGATGCCCATAAAGGGCCGCTGATTGCAGGCCAACAAAAGAAAACCGTTCTGGTGCTGATCATCGGCGAAGCGTCACGTGCCGCGAACTACTCGTTGAATGGCTACGGGCGTGAAACAAACCCCGAGCTGAAAAAGCAGGATGTGATTAACTTCCCGCAGGCCTCCTCCTGCGGCACCGAAACGGCCGTTTCCGTGCCCTGCATGTTCTCCGGTATGACGCGCAGTAAATACGATGCCGATCTGGCCCATCACCAGGAAGGGTTGCTGGACGTGCTCGCCCATGCGGGGATCAATATGCTGTGGCGTGACAATGATGGCGGTTGTAAAGGCGCCTGCGATCGCGTTCCCCATACCGACATGACCCAGTGGAAACTCGATCAGTTCTGCAAAGACAACTCCTGCATTGACGATGTGAACTTCACCCGTCTGGACAATGTTCTGGATGGCCTGAAGCAGGACTCCGTACTGGTCATCCACCTGATGGGCAGCCACGGCCCGGCATACTATCGCCGTTATCCGGATAATTTCCGCAAATTTACGCCAACCTGCGATACCAATGAAATTCAGGATTGCGATCACCAGGCGCTAATGAATACCTATGACAACACCATCCTGTATACCGACAGCATGGTCAGTAAAACCATCGATGCCCTGAAAGCGCGTCAGGCGAGCATGAATACCGCCCTGATTTACCTTTCGGATCACGGGGAGTCGCTGGGCGAAAGCGGGATTTATCTGCACGGCACGCCGTATCTGCTGGCACCAGAGCAACAAACGCACATTCCGTTTATGTTCTGGTTATCACCAGACTATGCGAAAAATTTCGGCGTCAACGAGCAATGTTTACGTGACCATGCAGCAAAAAATGCGGTTTCGCAGGACAATTTGTTCTCTACCGTATTGGGTATGATGGACATTAAATCAAAGGTTTATCAACAACAGCTGGATATTCTGAACGCATGTCGCCACTGAACACGCTTGCAATAGACCGAACGGTCTATTAGAGTGCGGCCATGAGCAGAAATACAGAACACGATACCCGAGAACATTTACTGGCGACCGGCGAGCGACTTTGCATGCATCGCGGGTTCACCGGTATGGGGTTGAGCGAGTTATTAAAAACCGCTGAGGTACCGAAGGGGTCGTTTTATCACTACTTCCGGTCCAAAGAGGCGTTTGGCGTGGCAATGCTGGAGCGGCACTATGCCAGCTACCATCAGCGCCTGGCAGCGCACTTTGCCACGGGCGAAGGTAATTATCGCGATCGTGTTCTGCACTTCTATCAGGAAACGCTGAACCAGTTCTGTCAGCAGGGCATCATCAGCGGTTGCCTGACGGTAAAACTTTCTGCCGAAGTGTGCGATCTTTCAGAAGATATGCGCACAGCAATGGATAAAGGGGCCCGCGGGGTTATCGCCCTCATGGCACAGGCGCTGGAGAAAGGCCGCGATGAAAAAACGCTGACTTTTCCCGGCGAACCTTTAACCCAGGCGCAGGTTTTATACGCCCTCTGGTTAGGCGCGAACCTGCAGGCCAAGATTTCACGCAGTGCGGTGCCGCTTGAAAGCGCACTGGCACATGTAAAAAGCAGCATTACTACGCCTCGCGTATAGCAGGCGTTTTTATTTACGTAATTACTAGACGACTGGTCTACTCAGGAGCCTTTATGTCCGCTGAAAAATTATTTACCCCCTTGAAAGTGGGTGCCGTTACCGCGCCAAACCGTGTGTTCATGGCCCCGCTTACCCGTCTGCGCAGCATTGAGCCGGGTGATATCCCTACCCCGTTGATGGGTGAATATTACCGTCAGCGCGCAAGCTCTGGCCTGATCATCACCGAAGCCACTCAGATTTCTGCTCAGGCTAAGGGTTACGCTGGCGCACCAGGTCTGCACAGCCCGGAACAGATTGCCGCGTGGAAAAAAATCACGGCTGGCGTTCACGCTGAAGAGGGTCATATTGCGGTCCAGCTGTGGCATACCGGTCGTATCTCTCACAGCAGCATCCAGCCTGGCGGTCAGGCACCGGTTTCCGCCTCTGCCCTGAGCGCGAACACCCGCACCTCCCTGCGTGATGAAAACGGCAATGCGATCCGCGTTGATACGTCTATGCCGCGCGCTCTTGAACTGGACGAGATCCCGGGGATTGTTAACGATTTCCGCCAGGCCGTGGCGAATGCGCGTGAAGCCGGTTTCGACCTGGTTGAACTGCACTCCGCGCATGGTTATCTGCTGCACCAGTTCCTGTCACCGTCCTCTAACCATCGTACCGACCAGTACGGCGGCAGCGTTGAAAACCGTGCGCGCCTGGTGCTGGAAGTGGTGGATGCCGTATGTCAGGAGTGGAGCCCGGACCACATTGGTATCCGCGTTTCCCCGATTGGTTCTTTCCAGAACGTTGATAACGGCCCGGACGAAGAAGCGGATGCCCTTTATCTGATTGAAGAGCTGGCAAAACGGGGTATCGCGTATCTGCATATGTCCGAGCCAGACTGGGCCGGTGGTCAGCCTTACACTGAAGCCTTCCGTCAGAAAGTACGCGAACGCTTCCACGGTGTGATCATCGGTGCAGGTGCATATACCCCTGAGAAAGCTGAAGATCTGATTAGCAAAGGTTTGATCGACGCCGTTGCATTTGGTCGCGATTTTATCGCTAACCCTGATCTGGTCGCCCGTCTGCAGCAGAAAGCCGCGCTGAACCCTCAGCGTCCGGAAAGCTTCTACGGCGGCGGCGCTGAAGGTTATACCGACTACCCTACCCTGTAATCTCTTCATTGCTCATTGATAGCGGCGACCTTTCGCCGCTATACTAAAACATCGTTTCTGTTCAAATAGATATTCTATTCCATTGGTTAATGAGGAAATTATGCGCCTACTTCACACCATGCTGCGCGTTGGCGATCTGCAACGTTCTGTCGATTTCTACACTAACGTACTGGGTATGAAACTGCTGCGCACCAGCGAAAACCCGGAATATAAATACTCGCTGGCGTTTGTGGGTTACGGCCCGGAAACGGACGAAGCGGTCATCGAACTGACCTACAACTGGGGCGTGGACAGCTATGAGCTGGGCACCGCTTATGGTCATATCGCGCTGGAAGTGGACAACGCAGCCGAAGCCTGTGAACGTATTCGCAGCAACGGCGGTAACGTGACGCGCGAAGCTGGCCCGGTCAAAGGCGGCACCACCGTGATCGCGTTTGTTGAAGATCCGGACGGCTACAAAATCGAACTGATTGAAGCCAAAGACGCTGGTCGCGGTCTGGGCAACTGATCCCGCAGGGCGCAACATGCGCCCGTACTTTTACTGCATCCCCATCCAAAATTTGCCATAATGCGCACTGCTTTTTTCCCCATGTAAGAGACCCTGATGTCCGATAACGCTCAATTTAGCGGTCTGTGCGACCGTTTTCGTGGTTTTTATCCTGTTGTGATCGATGTTGAAACAGCCGGATTTAACGCTAAAACCGATGCGCTGCTTGAAATTGCCGCCATCACGCTGAAGATGGATGAACAGGGATGGCTTACACCGGACACCACGCTGCATTTCCACGTTGAACCGTTTGAAGGGGCCAACTTACAGCCCGAGGCGCTGGCCTTTAACGGCATCGATCCGCATAACCCGCTGCGTGGTGCGGTAAGTGAATATGACGCGCTGCACGCCATTTTTAAAATGGTGCGTAAAGGTATGAAAGAGAGCAACTGCAGCCGCGCCATTATGGTGGCGCATAACGCCACGTTCGATCACACCTTTACCATGGCCGCCGCTGAGCGCGCGTCGCTCAAGCGTAACCCTTTCCACCCGTTTGTGACCTTCGATACCGCGGCACTGAGCGGTCTGGCGTTGGGACAAACGGTATTATCAAAGGCCTGTATTACGGCAGGCATTGAGTTTGACGGTACGCAGGCGCATTCCGCGCTTTATGACACCGAGCGGACGGCGGAGCTGTTTTGCGAAATTGTGAACCGCTGGAAGCGTCTGGGTGGCTGGCCGCTGCCGATGGGTGACAGTGAAGAATAAAAAAAAGCGACCTCATGAGGTCGCTTTTTTGTCTTCGCAGATAACTTACTCCGCGTCTGGCTCTTCCGTTTTGTACTTCGCAGCCGTTTCTTTGATCAGCTGCTGCAGTTCACCGCGCTGATACATTTCGATCAGGATATCGCAACCGCCGACCAGCTCACCGTCTACCCACAGCTGTGGGAACGTCGGCCAGTTAGCGTATTTAGGCAGCTCAGCGCGGATGTCCGGGTTCTGCAGGATATCAACGTAAGCAAAACGCTCACCACAGGCAGACAGCGCCTGAACCGCTTGCGCGGAGAAGCCACAGCTTGGCAGCTTCGGAGAACCTTTCATATACAGCAGAATCGGGTTTTCAGCGATCTGGCGCTGGATTTTTTCAATAGTGGTGCTCATGTCTTGCTTCCTTTAACTTCTGTTACGGCATTCGTCTGTCATTGTAGCGGTTCAGACTGCCATCGGAAAATAACATTTTTGTCACGTCTTTCTTATTTTACCGCGAGTGATGAAAAGTTGCATTGCAAATGGTGTTTAACCCTGCGGCACTCAGGGTTTTGTTTAGGGAGTGAACAATAGTGCGACAGATTGATGAATTTTTTTGCACTTGCTAACGAAACAGGATTGTAGATTGAAAAATGCTATTAACTTATCGGGTTTTTATAGATTAGAATCGACAGGCTTTGTAAATCATTCGCGGGTATTATTGATGACCTGCATTTATCAGGGGACTGCCCAGTGGCGCGGATAAATAAAATCTCGATCACGCTCTGTGCTTTACTGTTTACAACACTCACTTTCACGCCAGTGGCGAACGCCTCTCAACAGGTGCGGCACTCTGCTGTACAAAAAACGCATCTGGCCAAAACCACAGACCGTAAGAAAAAAACCACCAGCAAGAACGACAAGAAAAAGACCACCACCCAGACTAAAAAGACCGCCTCCAGCAAGACGAAAACAAAACCTTCCCGCACTGCCCACCCAACCAAAAGCAAAGCCTCGCAAACTGCAGCTAATCTCGTGACGGAAAAATGCATCCCCCGCAAAGGTCATAAAGCGAAATGTACGAAGGTCACGAAAATAGCGGAAGTGCATAAGGTTCGCGTGCAGAAAGCACAAAAAACGGCGTTGAACAAACTGATGGGGCAGATCGGTAAACCCTATCGCTGGGGCGGCAGCTCACCACGTACCGGTTTCGACTGCAGCGGCCTCGTCTATTACGCCTATAAAGATCTGGTGAAGTTCCGAATTCCACGTACCGCCAATGAGATGTATCACCTGCGCGACGCGTCACCGGTCAACCGCGGTGAACTGGAGAATGGCGATCTCGTCTTCTTCCGCACTCAGGGGCGCGGCACGGCTGACCACGTTGGCGTATATGTAGGCAACGGGAAATTTATCCAGTCCCCACGTAGCGGCCAGGACATCCAGATAACCTCTCTCAGTGAAGACTACTGGGTACGTCACTATGTCGGCGCACGCCGCGTGATGACGCCAAAAACCATTCGCTAACCCCTGCCCTGCCACAGCCGTGGCAGGGTAAGTTCCTCTTTTGCATACCCTTTCAATTTGCTATTCTGTCCCTGTTGTCTGTGTGGTTATTGGCAACATAAAAAACAATAAGGAGAGAAGCAATGTCGTTCGAATTACCTGCACTACCATATGCAAAAGACGCCCTGGCCCCGCACATTTCTGCGGAAACCCTGGAGTATCACTACGGCAAACATCACCAGACGTACGTCACCAATCTGAACAACCTGATCAAGGGCACCGATTTTGAAGGCAAAACGCTGGAAGAGATCGTCCGCAGTTCAGAGGGCGGTGTCTTTAACAATGCCGCTCAGGTGTGGAACCACACCTTCTACTGGCACTGCCTGGCACCGAATGCAGGCGGCGAACCTACGGGTGAACTGGCTGGCGCGATTAACGCGGCATTTGGCAGCTTTGCTGATTTTAAAGCGAAGTTTACGGATGCTGCAGTCAAGAACTTCGGTTCTGGCTGGACGTGGCTGGTGAAAGACGCGGATGGCAAACTGGCTATCGTTTCCACCTCGAACGCGGGTACGCCACTGACCACCAGCGCAACGCCGCTGATGACCGTGGACGTCTGGGAACACGCTTACTACATTGATTACCGTAACGCGCGTCCGAACTACCTGGAGCACTTCTGGGCACTGGTTAACTGGGCGTTTGTGGCGAAGAACTTCGCCGCGTAAGAGACACGCAGAAGGGGTTGCCCTTCTGCGTTTTTTCATTATTCAGCAGCGCACGCTGCGTCCGGCTGTTTACGGCCAGACATCATCACTAACAGCAGGCCGAGCGCGGCAATTATCGCCCCCATCACCGGCACAAAGCTGTATCCCAGGCCACCAGAAATGACGGCTCCACCGGTAGCGGCACCGAGCGCATTGCCAAGGTTAAACGCGCCAATATTGACCGACGACGAGAGACCCGGCGCCTCATGAGCAACGCGCATCACGCGCATCTGCAGCGGCGGAACCACGGCAAAGGTCGCAGCCCCCCAGACAACCATCGCCATCGCCGCCCCGACTTCATTACGCGCCAGCCATGGAATGGCGATCATGATGACAATCAGCAGCGTTAAAAAGCCTTTCAGCGTCCCGCTCACGGAACGATCGGCGAATTTTCCGCCGAGATAGTTGCCTATAGAGAACCCGACACCAATCAGCACCAGCATCGCGGTCACAAAGAGAGGCGTCGCGTGGGTGATATCGTGCAACACCGGTGAAATATAGGTGTACAGGGTAAACATGGCGCCCGCCCCCAGTACGGTGGTCAACAGCGCGGAGAGCACCTGCGGGCGCATCAGTACCGACAGCTCTTTGCGGACGTCAGGACGTTCACCAGCGCTGCCTTTCGGCAAGGAGAAGTACAACGCCACCATGGCGATAACACCCAGCACGGCCGTCGCCAGGAACGACATGCGCCAGCCGATCGCCTCACCCAGCCAGGTTGCGGCAGGTACACCGCCAATGTTGGCAATCGTCAGACCCATAAACATGGTTGCCACGGCACTCGCCTGCTTGTGTTTTGGCACCACGCTTGCAGCCACAACCGATCCCAGCCCAAAGAACGCGCCGTGGTTAAGACTGGTCAGAATGCGGGACAACATCAGGGTGGTGTAATCCGGAGCAATGGCGGAGAGCACGTTGCCCAGCGTAAATATCGCCATCAGGAAAATCAGCGCATTGCGGCGCGCGCGGTGTGAAAGCAGAAGCGTCATGAGCGGTGCCCCCACCATCACGCCAATGGCGTAGGCGCTGATGAGCATCCCGGCCGCCGGGATAGAAACATCCACGCCCCGGGCGATAACAGGCAGTAACCCCATCGGGGAGAATTCAGTGGTGCCAATCCCAAAAGCGCCAATCGCCAGGGCAAGCAGGGGAAAATTGATTTTCATGCGTCAACTCCGGATGCCGTGTCATGTCGTGACACAGAACAAAGAAGCCGAAAGCATGACATCAATCACAAAAAATGAGAAGTTAACAAATTGGCAAAAGATTTTTGCCGCAGGCGTAACAATCAGGAAAACTGAGAGGGAGAGAGCTCTCCCTCCGTGTAAATCAATGCAATGCAGCCGTCAGACCCGCCGCAACAATCAGAGCCAGTACAATAACGGTGGTCACCAGCGAAAACTTCAGATCGTAGCTCATCAATTTTTCTCCTTTTAATCTCCCCACGAAAAGTGAGCCTGCTCATTTTTACACAGTTTAGTTCAAAAATCTTCCTAGATTTAAACTGATAACCACTTTAGCTCTTCCCCTTTTCATCAAGATAGGACAAAATTCCACGCTAAATTTATTAGCGTACCGGCCATTGACCCCCTCCTGACGTCCTGTGTCGTTTTCCCGGCGTGCCGCAATTCAAGATTGCGTGATAAGGGTGAGAGAAGGCAAACGTTTACCTTCAAGTTTTTCAGGAGTTTAGGATATGGTCTGGAGTGACATTTAATGGCAACAATTAAAGACGTAGCAAAACGCGCAAACGTTTCCACTACAACCGTATCACATGTAATTAACAAAACCCGCTTTGTGGCGGAAGAGACGCGCAACGCCGTCTGGGCGGCAATCAAAGAATTACACTATTCACCGAGTGCGGTGGCGCGCAGCCTCAAAGTTAATCACACCAAATCCATTGGTTTGCTGGCAACCAGCAGTGAAGCGGCCTATTTTGCCGAGATCATTGAAGCGGTCGAGAAAAACTGCTTCCAGAAAGGCTATACCCTGATTCTGGGCAACGCGTGGAACAGCATTGAAAAACAGCGCGCTTATCTCTCCATGATGGCGCAAAAGCGTGTGGATGGCCTGCTGGTGATGTGTTCAGAGTATCCGGAGTCCGTGCTTTCCATGCTGGAAGAGTACCGCCATATTCCTATGGTGGTCATGGACTGGGGCGAAGCACGTGCAGACTTCACCGACTCCGTCATCGATAACGCGTTTGAAGGCGGCTATATGGCAGGCCGTTATCTGATTGAACGCGGTCACCGCGAGATTGGTGTGATCCCGGGTCCACTGGAGCGCAACACCGGTGCCGGACGTCTGGCCGGGTTTATGAAAGCAATGGAAGAGGCGCTGATTACCGTGCCGGAAAACTGGATCGTGCAGGGTGACTTTGAACCGGAATCCGGTTACCGCGCGATGCAGCAGATTGTCTCCCAGTCGCATCGCCCGACAGCCGTTTTCTGTGGCGGTGACATTATGGCGATGGGTGCTCTCTGTGCCGCCGATGAACTGGGTCTGCGCGTGCCGCAGGACATTTCCGTGATCGGGTATGACAACGTGCGCAACGCGCGCTTCTTTACCCCGGCGCTGACCACCATCCACCAGCCAAAAGACTCGCTGGGTGAAACGGCCTTCAATATGCTGATGGACAGGATCGTCAACAAGCGTGAAGAGTCTCAGTCTATTGAAGTTCACCCGCGTCTTATCGAACGCCGTTCCGTTGCGGATGGCCCGTTCCGCGACTATCGTCGTTAATCTTTTACGGGGCCAGTTATACTGGCTCCCGTAGCCATTCCCGGTTAAGCGTCTCACTGTCTCCCAGGTAATCCAGCAGCCAGGCCATTGCGGGCGACACATCATTTTGTTGCCAGGTGAGGCAACAGGCCGCATCCGGAAAAGGATTTTCCAGCGTCAGTTCAACCCATTCACCGGTGTCGATTCGGGGCCGTGCAAAATGGCCAGGGACCATGGCAACGCACAGCCCTGCGCTGAGGCATGTTGCTGAGGATTCCCAGTCCGGCGCAACCACCCGTCGCTGGTTATCCAGCAGCCAGGTAATGCGTTTGGGCAACGAACGCGAGGTATCTTCCAGCACCAGCGAGGGCCAGTTACGGAGCGTTTCGTCGCTGAGCGGCCCGTCCATGGCCGCCAGCGGATGATCGCTTGCCACCACACATTTCCAGCTGAGCATGCCCATGTCGCGAAAGGCAAAGCGTCCCCCAACCGGGATCGCCTGCGTGGCACCGATCGCCATCTCTGCCCTGCCATCCGCCAGCGCATCCCAGACGCCGTTAAACACTTCCTGGGATACCCGCAATTCGACATCCGAGAAATGGCGATAGAAATCGACAATCATTTGCCGGGTACGTTCCGGTTTTACGATGTTATCCACGGCAATGGAAAGATGTCCTCGCCAGCCGTTAGCGATCTGCTGACACTGTTCGCGGGTGATCTGCATTTTTTTGATAACAGAACGCCCTTCTTTCAAAAACCATGCCCCGGCGGGCGTTAATTCCACATCACGGTGACGCCGTTCAAACAGCGGAACGGCCAGCCATTCCTCAAGCTGACGCACCGTATAGCTGATTGCTGAGGGGACGCGGTGTAACTCCTGCGCTGCACCGCTAAAGCTGCCGTTGCGCGCAACAGCATCGACCACTTCAAGAGAATAATCTGACCACATTTTCTGCCTGCAAAAATTTTGAATGCACTCGCCAAATATTAGCGTTTCACAAGCTGCTTTGCACTCCCTACACTCTGCGCAAACATAGACCTGCCTCCCTCAGGAGAAAAAAACAATGCAACCCAGGAAAGGATTTTTAGTCTGGCTCGGTGGTTTAAGCGTGCTGGGCTTTTTAGCCACTGACATGTACCTGCCCGCCTTCGCCGCAATGCAGGAAGATTTACAGACCCCGGCGGCAGCCATCAGCGCCAGCCTGAGCTTATTCCTCGCGGGCTTTGCCTTCGCGCAGCTGCTCTGGGGGCCTCTCTCTGACCGCTTTGGCCGTAAACCGGTGCTGTTGCTGGGGCTGGCTATCTTTGCCGTCGGCTGTCTGGGAATGTTATGGGTACGCGATGCAACCTGGCTGCTGGTACTGCGCTTCGTGCAGGCCGTTGGCGTCTGTGCTGCCGCGGTGACCTGGCAGGCGCTGGTCACCGACTACTATCCGGCCAACCGGACAAACCGCATTTTCGCCACCATTATGCCGCTGGTAGGGCTTTCGCCTGCCCTCGCCCCGCTGCTCGGGAGTTGGATCCTGGCGCATTTCGACTGGCAGGCCATTTTCGCTACGCTGTTTGCCATCACGCTGGTCCTGATGATCCCGGCATTCACACTCAAAGCGGCACATAAGAAAGAGACGCCTGCTGACACAACACCGGTGACCTTTACCTCTCTGCTGAGCACCAAAGCGTACCGCGGTAATGTCCTGATTTATGCCGCCTGCTCGGCGAGTTTCTTCGCGTGGCTGACCGGTTCGCCGTTCATTCTTCACGATATGGGTTACAGCCCGGCCGCCATCGGTCTGAGCTATGTCCCGCAGACCATCGCGTTTCTGGTCGGGGGTTATGGCTGTCGCGCGGCGCTGCAAAAATGGGAAGGCCAGCAGATGCTGCCCTGGCTGCTGGTGCTCTACGCGCTGAGCGTGATCGCCACCTGGGCTGTGGGCTTTATCCCGGGCGCAGGTCTGGCAGAAATTCTGATTCCCTTCTGCGTGATGGCCGTGGCGAACGGTGCGATTTACCCTATCGTGGTAGCCCAGGCATTACGTCCGTTCCCACAGGCAACAGGCCGTGCGGCTGCGCTTCAGAATACCCTGCAGCTGGGTCTGTGCTTCCTGGCAAGCCTGGTTGTCTCTGCGCTGATTGCCACGCCGCTCCTGACCACCACCAGCGTCATGCTGGTTACGGTTGCACTGGCCCTTCTGGGATACCGTATGCAGTCAGCGGCACAACGTGAGCAGGATGACCGCGCAGAGGTGAAAACCTCGCATGCATAATCGCGCCAGAAATTATGTTAAATATCAGTGATTAGGTTGCTAAGAATTTTCTATTGAATCACCAAATTTTGAGGCCTATACTAAATTTGGTTCGATTAAATACGATAAATATTAAGTGTTAACGGGAGCCGGAGCGCTCCCGTTTTACCATGGAAGGCATTTCGGCAAGGGTTATCTCCCTTCCTCTGTTCTACGTCGGATACTAGCCTCACGGGGAAATACCGTGAGATTTCTCACAAACCATAAAAAGCGTCTACGCTGTTTGAAGGTTCTGATCACAGTAAGGTGATGGAGAAGCTATGAGTTCATCGTGTATAGAAGAAGTCAGCGTTCCGGACGATAACTGGTCCCGGATCGTCAGTGAACTGTTAGGTCGTGCAGGCATCACTATTAATGGATCTTCGCCATCCGATCCACAGGTTAAGCATCCCGACTTTTTTAAACGCGTATTGCGGGAGGGATCGTTAGGCCTGGGGGAAAGTTATATGGACGGCTGGTGGGAGTGTGAACGGCTGGATATGTTTTTCTCCAGCGTGTTACGCGCCGGTCTGGAAAACCAGCTCCCCCGCAATCTGAAAGATACGTTACGTGTCGCCTCCGCCCGGCTGTTTAATCTGCAAAGCAAAAAACGGGCGTGGATCGTCGGCAAGGAGCATTACGACCTCGGTAATGACCTGTTCAGCCGCATGCTCGATCCTTTCATGCAATATTCCTGCGCCTACTGGAAAGAGGCCTCAACCCTTGAAGAAGCACAGCAGGCTAAGCTGCGTCTGATTTGTGAAAAACTGCAGCTACAGCCGGGCATGCGTGTGCTGGATATCGGTTGTGGATGGGGTGGTCTGGCCTATTTTATGGCGAAGCATTATGGTGCCAGCGTGGTCGGTGTGACCATTTCAGCTGAACAGCAAAAAATGGCACGGGAGCGCTGCCAGGGCCTTGATGTGGATATTCGCCTTCAGGATTATCGCGACCTGAACGAGCAGTTTGATCGCATAGTCTCCGTCGGCATGTTCGAACACGTGGGGCCGAAAAACTATGACACCTACTTCAGCGTGGTGGACCGTAACTTGAAACCTGACGGCATCTTCCTGCTGCACACCATTGGTTCTAAGCGCACCGACAATAACGTCGATCCGTGGATCAACAAATACATCTTTCCGAATGGCTGTTTGCCGTCCGTTCGCCAGATTGCTAACGCCAGTGAACCTCATTTCATTATGGAAGACTGGCATAACTTTGGCGCGGATTATGACACCACGTTGATGGCATGGCATTCACGTTTCCAGGAAGCCTGGCCAGAAATTGCGGACAACTATTCTGAACGGTTTAAACGGATGTTCAGCTATTATCTCAATGCCTGCGCAGGCGCCTTTCGCGCGCGTGATATTCAACTTTGGCAGGTTGTTTTCAGCCGAGGGATAGAACACGGTTTGCGGGTCGCACGCTAAAAAAAACCCCGGATATCCGGGGTTCATTTTATTCTTCTTCTGCGGTCTTTATTATTGCGGCTTCTTTTGCCGCCAACAGCCGCTCAACGGTATCCACAACCGCCTGAGTCTGCGGATCGATTTCGATATTAACCCGATGCCCCAGTTTTTTCGCCCCCAGGGTTGTACGCTGGAGAGTTTCAGGAATTAAATGCACGCAGAAACGGGTCGGCGTCACTTCCCCAACCGTCAGGCTAATCCCATCAATACCAATAAATCCTTTATACAGGATGTATTTCATTAATGAAGGATCCTGCACTTTAAACCAGATTTGACGGTTATTTTCCGAGGTGACAATCTTCGCCACTTCCGCGGTGGTCATAATATGGCCTGACATCAGATGGCCGCCAATCTCATCGCTGAACCTGGCCGCACGCTCTACGTTTACGGTATCCCCCACCACCAGCTCGCCCAGGTTGGTGATGCGCAGCGTCTCTTTCATTAAATCAAAGCTAATCTGGTTACCGTTAATTTCGGTTACCGTCAGGCAACAGCCGTTATGTGCAATCGAGGCGCCAGTTTCAATGCCATCAAGCATATATTCCGGAAGCTCAACCACATGAGTTCGGAAATTAGGTTTTTCATCAATGGACACCACTTTGGCGGTGCCCTGCACAATACCAGTAAACATGCTTACAACTCCTGTTTTTTCCGGACGGTGGTGACACCGTTTAATCCCACCACAATAACAGTTGGAAAAACAGGTTGCCAGCGGAGCGCATTTTGTGGCGATTTTTTCACTAGATAAATAGCTAAACCCCGCTACAATAGCTGGCACCCCCCTGCATTTTCTTCTTGCTGCCAGTTACGGCGGCCTTTTTAGTCTCTCAAATAACTAGAATATAAAGGTGTTCACGTGCAGAAGTACATGAATGAAGCGCGCCAGTTATTGGCACTGGCTATACCAGTGATCATCGCGCAAGTGGCCCAGACCGCAATGGGATTTGTGGATACGGTAATGGCGGGTGGCTACAGCGCCACCGATATGGCCGCCGTGGCAATAGGCACCTCGATCTGGCTTCCGGCCATCCTGTTTGGCCACGGCCTGCTGCTCGCCCTCACCCCGGTTATCGCTCAGCTAAATGGCTCAGGGCGACGTGAACGTATTGCCCATCAGGTTCGACAGGGGTTCTGGCTGGCAGGGTTTGTCTCCGTGCTGATAATGGTTGTGCTGTGGAATGCCGGTCATATCATCCGCGCCATGCATAATATTGACCCGGCACTGGCTGAGAAAGCCGTCGGCTACCTGCGGGCCCTGCTGTGGGGTGCGCCTGGCTATCTGTTCTTCCAGGTCGCGCGTAACCAGTGTGAAGGTCTGGCGAAAACCAAGCCCGGAATGGTGATGGGCTTTATCGGCTTGCTGGTGAATATTCCGGTGAACTACATCTTCATCTATGGTCACTTCGGTATGCCGGAGCTCGGCGGCGTCGGCTGCGGCGTGGCGACGGCTGCCGTCTATTGGGTGATGTTCTTCAGTATGATCTCCTATGTGAAACGTGCCCGTTCAATGCGCGATATCCGCAATGAACGTTCGTTCAGCACGCCAGACTGGAACATCATGACGCGTCTGGTGCAGTTAGGCCTGCCGATTGCACTGGCGCTGTTCTTTGAAGTGACGCTGTTTGCCGTGGTCGCCCTGCTGGTTTCTCCGCTCGGCATTGTGAACGTAGCCGGTCACCAGATTGCGCTGAACTTCAGTTCCCTGATGTTCGTATTGCCGATGTCGCTGGCCGCAGCGGTGACCATTCGCGTGGGCTTTCGTCTGGGGCAAGGTTCGACGCTGGATGCGCAAACGGCGGCCCGCACGGGGCTTGGCGTCGGTGTCTGTATGGCCATCTGTACGGCACTGTTTACCATCACGCTGCGTGAGCAAATTGCCCTGCTTTACAACGACAACCCGGAAGTGGTGGCGCTGGCATCCCATCTGATGCTGCTTGCCGCGGTGTACCAGATCTCCGATTCCATACAGGTGATTGGCAGCGGCGTACTGCGTGGGTATAAAGATACGCGTTCGATCTTCTTTATCACCTTCATCGCTTACTGGGTGCTGGGTCTGCCGTGTGGTTATATCCTGGCGCTTACCGACCTGGTGGTTGACCGCATGGGGCCGGCAGGATTCTGGATGGGCTTTATCATCGGCTTAACCTCTGCGGCAATTATGATGATGCTGCGCATGCGCTTCCTGCAACGCCAGTCATCCTCGGTAATATTGCAACGCGCTGCACGTTAAATACGCAGTAGCCGCCAGCTGGCGGCTACTTTCTCTTCACTTTGCGCGGTAATAAAGCAATCGCGTGAAATCAGAGAGAAAAATGCATTTTCCCTCTTGCCTCAACGATGCTGTGCCGCTAATATTCGTCCCCGTTGTCACCGACAACACGTTGCGTTCATAGCTCAGTTGGTTAGAGCACCACCTTGACATGGTGGGGGTCGTTGGTTCGAGTCCAATTGAACGCACCATTCTGCGTCCGTAGCTCAGTTGGTTAGAGCACCACCTTGACATGGTGGGGGTCGGTGGTTCGAGTCCACTCGGACGCACCATTTCAGTCCTGAAATGGTGCAAATCCTCTTCTTAACCCCTGATTTTTCTTAATACCCCAATTTCATCATTATTCTCCTGCTACGCTTTTCTTATGGAAAAAAAACAGGAAGACTGTCGATGAAGAAAATCGCCATTATCGGCTCCGGCCCTACAGGGATTTACACCTTTTATTCTCTTCTTAAGAACGCGTCGCCGCTCTCTGTCTCCGTTTTTGAACAGGCAGACGAAGCTGGCGTGGGAATGCCCTACAACGACGACGATAACTCTCGCCTGATGCTGGCCAACATTGCCAGCATTGAGATCCCGCCCCTTTTTATGACCTACCTCGACTGGCTTAAGCGCCAGAGTGAAGCCCATCTGGCGCGCTTTAAGGTTGATAAAGCCGCCTTGCATGACAGACAGTTTTTGCCCCGTATTCTGCTGGGCGAGTATTTTCGCGACAGTTTCCAGACAATAGTCCAGGAAGCTAAGAGACGGGGATTTCAGGTTGAGATCCACACGTCTGCCACCGTCACCGATGTTGCCCCGTCCTCCTCCGGCGTGACGCTTTCGGTCAATGACACGCCGTTTCCGGAACGATTCGATCTCGCCGTGATCGCCACCGGGCATGTCTGGCCAGAAGAAGAGGAAGCCACGCGCGCGTATTTCCCAAGCCCGTGGTCAGGGTTGATGGATGCCCGCATCCGCCCCTGCCGCGTCGGTATTATGGGAACATCCTTAAGCGGGCTAGACGCGGCGATGGCCGTGGTCATGCAGCACGGTGAATTTCGCGACGGCACGTTCCTCCTCGATAAAGGAAGTGAAGCGTTAAAAATTGTACTCATGTCCAGGACCGGGATTCTGCCAGAGGCCGATTTTTACTGCCCTATTCCGTACGAACCGCTGTCGGTATTAACCGAATCGGTACTCGAAGCCGAAATCGCCAAAGGATCAGACGGTCTGCTTGACCGCATTTTCGCCCTGATGGTGAAAGAGCTTGAACTCGCCGACCCGGCCTGGTGTGAGAAAATATCGCTGCGCATGCAGACGGCGGACAGCCTTCGCGAAGCGTGGTTTGAGGATCGAAAACAGCACGGTCCGTTTACCTGGGCTGAAGAGAACCTGAATGAGGTCGAGCGGAACAAACGTGACCGGCGCACGGTGGCCTGGCGCTACACCGTGCTTCGGCTGCATGAAGTGGTTCAGGAGATGGTTCCTCATCTTACCGAGGAGGACGCTGAACGCTTTAAAAACGGGCTGGCACGCGTCTTTATCGACAACTATGCCGCCATTCCCCCGCAATCCATTCGCAGGCTTCTCGCGCTTCGTGAGGCCGGCATCATTAGCGTTGTGGCGCTGGGTGATGATTACACGCTGGATATTGGCAGCGCGCAGACGGTCATCACCACAAAAGAGACGACCTACCGTTTCGACGTCTTTATTGATGCCCGCGGGCAAAAGCCGCTTAAAACAAAAGATCTGCCCTTCCCGACGCTGCGCAAGCAGCTACAGGCGACGGGCGATGAGATCCCGGATATTGGCGAGGATTACACGTTAAAAGCGCCGGAAACGCTTCGCGGACGCATTGCATTTGGCGCAATCCCGTGGCTGATGCACGATCACCCTTTTGTTCAGGGACTGGCGGAATGTGCAGAGATAGCAGAGGCGATGGCAAAAGCCGCAGAGAAAACCGCATCGGGTTCAAGAAGGAAATTACCGTACAGTGATGACTGACAGGGCATCCGTGCCCTGCAACGCGGGATTACTCGAAGTAAACCTGCGGGTTATCGGATAAAGAGACGAAGGTTTTCGTCTCTTTATCCAGTGCAAGGATTTTGCCGCTTTCAATGTCATACACCCAGCCGTGAAGACGGATGGCGTTGTTGCGCAGGCCCACCGCCACTGACGGGTGAGTCTTAATGTTGCTCAGCTGCGCAAACACGTTTTCCTGCACCATCGCATTCACTTTATCGATTGGCTTATCCCAGGTTTTCTTCTCAACCACCGCTTTTGCCGCATCGGAATAGCGTAACCAGTGAGAAACCGCCGGCATAGGTTCGAGGTCCGCATTGTCGGCAATGGCTTTCATCGCCCCACAGTTGGAGTGGCCGCAGATAACAATATCGGTCACGCCCAGCGCGACAACCGCGTATTCAATCGTTGCGGAGACACCGCCTGGCTCAGGGCCGAACGGTGGCACGATGTTGCCAGCATTACGAATGACAAAGAGTTGTCCTGGCTCTTGCTGAGTGACCAGTTCTGGGACCAGACGGCTGTCAGAGCATGAGATGAACAGCGCTTTGGGATTCTGGCTGGACGCTAAACTGCGGAAGAGCTCTTTACGTTGCGGGAAAATCTCTTTTTGAAAGCTGAGAAAACCTTCAATGATATGTTGCATAGCAATTTCTCTTTTATCTGTTTTAGTTTAGGTATGATCGGGATCACACAAGTAAAGTTTACCCACCGGACTTTACTTCAGACAAGCAATATATTTCTGGCCCGACCGCTGCACAATCTCATCCGCATTCGCCAGGATATTTTGCCCTTCAAAAGCGCCGTACAGGCGAGCGAATTTTTTCCCCACCAGCCGCCTGGTCACGTCTTCGACGCTGCGGGCGGGCAACGGCAGCATATTCGGATAGCTCCACATAAACGAGACGGCATCTTTGCCCGGCGTGACCTGTAGAATATCGCCTGCCAGCAAGACACCATCACCCTCCTGCCAGTGCAGCACCGTTCCGCCAGCGAAATGTCCTCCGAGACGTAATAACGTTACCGCGGGGAAAATGTCCAGCGTATCGCCCTGCCAGAAGTGGAGCATCGGACTGTCGCGCATAACCCACTCGCGATCGTTCGCGTGCAGGTAAACCGGCGCATCGAAAGCCCCGGCCCACTCCTGCATCGTGGTGTAGTAGTGAGGATGTGAAATCGCGATCGCGCTGATGCCGCCGAGCGCCGTGATGATGGTTCTGGTTGCCGGGTCGAGATTCGCAATGCAATCCCAAAGGATATTGCCGTGGGGGGTACGCAGAAGCAGCGCGCGCTGGTTGATGGCAAAAGCGGGCACCGTTTTGATACTGAGCAGCTGCGGCTCAAGCTGCTGCCATTTATTGCTGTGTGTGGCCGTCACCGTCGCAAAATCACTCCACGCCTGGCCGCTGGCCGGAACATACTGGCGTTCATCCTCGCACACAGGGCATCGCGCCGGCGTTGCGTCATAAGAGGTACCGCAGGTTTTACACAGTGTAATCATGAGCTCTCCTCAGCGATAAAGCACTGAGTATGGCAGGGATTATCGTTATGTGCTGCGCGGTACATTGCCGGCTCTTTTTGCCCTATACTGTGCCAGTATCAAAAACCGAACAAAGCAGGTGCCATATGGAAATTGATCTCGAAAACTTGGTCTTTAACGGGCTGGATGAAGCTGAAGAGCGTAACGCGGAACGTCTCGACGACGCTGATAAAAAAGCGCAGTCGATTATCGCCGATGACGACTGCGGTGATGCCTGCAAGATCTGATGATAAAGCACCGGAAAACCCGGTGCTTTTTTATATTATTTCTTCAGCCCGTCAATCGCCGCCTGCGCGCACGCTTCATCCAGATGACCACCCGGCGCACCGCCGATCCCTATTGCGCCGATCACCTCATCCCCCTCTTTCACCGGCAGACCACCGGCCAGCAGCAGGAAGCCCGGAATATCACGCATGTTTTGTGCGCCGGCATTGCTCTGCGCGGCTTCCATAACCTTGCCTGACGCATTTTTTGCACTCAGCGCGGTATAGGCTTTCATTTCGCTGGCTTTTACCGTGTGTGGCCCGGCATTGTCGGTACGCTGCACCGCTTTGACCACACCGGCGCGGTCCACCACGGTTACCGTCACCTGGTAGTTTTTCGCTACGCAGGCCTGAATGGCGGAGGTCGCCAGCGCGTTGGCCTGCGCCAGGGAGAGATTTTTCTGGTTCAATGCGTCGGCCTGTGCCGTCAGGCTTACGCTACCGGCGACAAGCGCGGCTGCCATCATTACTTTTTTCATCGCACGTCCTCGAATGATTGAATACCGTTCGATCGTACTCAGACGCGCGATGAAGCGTAATTCGGTTGATTACGCAATTATCCTGGTAGTTATACGGATTGTAATTTGTCGTAATCGCGGATTGCCTGCACCAGGCTGGTCACGCCAAGCTTGGCGAACGCCGCGGCCCGGTGCGCTTCAACCGTTCTGGGCGAGAGGTTCAGCTGCAGGGCCACCTCTTTATTGCTGCATCCTTCCATCAGCACCGCCAGCACCTCGTGCTCACGCGCCGTCAGTTGTTCGAAACGCGCTTTAATCCGCGACGTTTCTTGCCAGCGGGTCAGTCGTCTCTGGCTCTCTTCGAAGGCGAGCCCTACCGTTTCAATGAGCTTATCGGCATCCAGCGGCTTGGTGAAAAACTCAAAGACGCCATTGCGAAAGGCGCGGCGGCAGGCATCAACGGTGCCGTGTCCGGTCATGACGATAACCGGCAGCAGCGGCCAGGGCCATTTGCCCTCCTCCAGCCAGGTCAGCCCGCCTTTTCCCGGCATGCGCATATCCAGCAGCAGACAGCCGACGAGCGCCGCGCGCCCACCGTGCGCTGACGTAAACGCGTCAATGCTTTCAAACCCATTGACCTGCCAGCCCATTCCCGAGAGTAAGAAGGCCAGCGACTCACGGATGGATTCATCGTCATCAATCAGCCAGACTGTGTTATCCACGCGTATTTACCTCTCCACTCGCCAGTTGTAACCGGACCTGCGCCCCGCCCTGGGGCGCATTGCCCAGCGTAATTGATCCGTTCATGCGCGTCATCAACGACTCCGTTAACGTCATTCCCAGCCCTATTCCCTCCTTCCGCCCGCTGTAAAACGGCATAAAGGCGTTCTGCAAAGCCTCCGGGCTAAAGCCAGGTCCGCCATCGGTGAGGGTGATATAAATCCAGTTTTCCCGTTTCTCGCTGGTTATTTTTACCCACCCTTGCGCGCACTCTTGCTGGGCCTGAATGGCATTACTGAGCAGATTATGCAGCACCTGTTCAAGCCAGAGTCGGTCTGCCAGAACCCGCGTGGCACCTGCCGCGAACGCATGGCTCACCGCGATATGCTCAGAGCGGCGTTCATGTTCCAGGAGATCGACCACCTGCTGCCAGCACGGTTTCAGGTCGATGTCGCGCAAGGTGACTTTTTCCTGAACCACATGTTCGCGAAAGCGGGTTAAGAGCGCGCTGATACGCTGGGTTTGTACCAGCGCGGCAGCCAGCGCCTGCGATACGGCCTGCGGATTCGCCTGCAGTTGTTGGCGCTGAGCACCCTGAATCCAGGTCTGAACGGCAGTCAGCGGCTGGTTTATCTCATGCACGATCCCAGCGGTGATCTCTCCCAGGGTGTTGAGCCTTGCATGCTGGTAATAGTGTGCGCGCTGTTCGGCGTGCTGGCGCTGCCGCCGTTGCCAGAGCAGCAGGCTGGCCGCGGCGATAAGCACTGCCCAGCCGAAGAACAGGAACGGATATACCCACCAGGAGACAGCCAGCCAGTGCGGCTTTGCCGTGGCAATAAGGGTAAAGGGTTGTGTGGGTTGCGTGAAGGTCCGCTGCCAGTGCCAGAAAGCCCCGGCAGGGAGCGCGTTATCTGCGTCATTGAAGCGAATGGCAAGTGCGTCAAAGGTATGTTGGGTGCTGAGCAGCGGCGCAAGATCGATAAGTACGCGGATCTGACGCCAGGGATTATACAGCCAGTACTGATAATCGCGGGTCGATTCCACACGGGCAGCGTTCAGCGCACGGCCTGAGGTTTTCTCAAGGGCGAGGATGTGCGGGAATTTTTTGCGCAGGGCCGCGAGGTCTTCCTCACCGTTGAGTAACGGCAAAACAGATTCATTTTGCGTCAGCACGGCGCTAAGGGTGGAATAGCGTGTCGAAAACTCACGATCGCGTACCCAGAACTGGCGGCGGATCTGTTCGGCATAAAGCAAAACGCCGCTGATGAGGCACGCCAGGAGCCAGACAATAACCGTGCGCCTGAAAAGAGTGTTATTCATTCCGTTAACGGGTCAGGAGATTCATCCTGCCGACATTAGCAGTTAACCGTTGTCAGAACAAAATTTCGCACAGCTCATTCCAGTACATTTCGCGCGTGCGGCGCAGTTCAGCGTGACGTTTTATCATGGAACCACTCCGGATCAATGTTGGCAACGTCCACGCCATACAGGCTGGCGACAGGCAGTACGGACTCAAGAACACGTTGCGCGCTGTTCTCCGCATTCGCTGGTCGGGTCGCAAAAAACCGCCGTAACGTGTTTATCCACTTTTTCATCGTCTTTCCCCCTTTCGCTTCACTTGCCCTAAGTTAAACACCCAACACCCGCACAGGGGAAATACCAAAATCCACTGTCGATGTGCAGGATTTGCAAATAGCCCTCCATTCTTTTACTCACCATTAACACCTTGTTCACTAATGCTTTTTTGCTAATAGCAAAGAACGATTTCTTATTTGGCGAGAGCTTTCGCTTATGGGAGCGTAACGGGGTAAAACAAAAACAACGGGATGAACAATCACTATGGCAGCAAACACGAAAGGGTTTAAAAAAAGGACACTGGTGCTGGGCTTACTGGCGGCAGGCGGTCTGTTCTCAATGCAGGTGCAGGCCGATCAACTGGCGGATATTAAAGCCGCAGGCGTGGTCAAAGTTGCCACCTTTGATGCCAATCCGCCGTTTGGCTCCATCGATGCAAAGACCCATGAGATTGTCGGCTACGACGTCGATTTCGCCAGAGCGCTTGCCAGTGCACTTGGCGTGAAGCTTGAACTGGTTGCCACCAACCCGGCTAACCGCATTCCCCTCCTGCAGTCCGGTAAGGCGGATTTGATTGTGGCAGATATCACCATTACCCCGGAACGGGCGCAGGTGGTTGATTTCTCCCTTCCCTATTTCGTGACCGGCCAGCAGTTCCTGGTACCGGTAAAAGCTGCCGATACGCTTGAGGCCTATAGCCGGGCGCGCATTGGCGCGGTAAAAGGCACAACGGGTGAACAGGCGCTGCACCAGCGTTTCCCGCACGCCCGCGTGCTCTCTTATGACGATATTCCGCTGGCGCTGACGGCCCTGCGCAACGGTAACGTGCAGGCTATCACTCAGGACAGTACGATTCTGGCCGGTCTGCTGGCGCAGGCGCCGGACAAGGCGAACTTTAAAATCCTGCCCGATCTGCTCAGCAAAGAAGAGATTGGCGTGGGGGTAAAAAAAGGCGAAACCGCTCTGCTGAAAGCCGTCAACGACGAGCTTGTTAACCTTGAGAAGAACGGTCAGGCGGCAAAAATCTATGACGTCTGGTTCGGTCCGGATACCCCCTCCCCACAGCCTCGTGCCTTTAAAATAGAAGCTCAGTAATATGCTCTCAGCGCTTTTTTCACACTCCGCGGCCGGTGCCGCGGATTTTTCACATCTGGAACACGCCAGCGTCGAGTTTCGCGATGTGCAGAAACATTACGGTAACCATCAGGTCTTAAAGGGCATTAACCTCACCATCACGCCAGGTGAAGTGGTGGCCATTCTCGGGCCTTCGGGTTCCGGTAAATCTACCCTGATCCGGCTTATCAATCAGCTTGAAACCCTGAGCGGTGGGGAGATCCTGATCGATAACAAACCCACCGGACGGCTCGCCGGTACCGCGCTGCGTCAGTTGCGCAGCCGCGTCGGGTTTGTGTTTCAGCAGTTCAATCTTTACGCCCATCTCACCGCCAGTCAAAACATCACTCTGGCGCTGGAGCATGTTCACGGCTGGAAGGCCCAGCCAGCTCAGGCGCGGGCGCTGGCACTGCTGGAAAAAGTGGGGATGCTGGAAAAAGCACACCATTTCCCTGCCGAACTTTCCGGCGGTCAGCAACAGCGCGTGGCGATTGCCCGCGCGCTGGCCTCTTCACCGCAAATCATTCTGTTCGATGAGCCAACCTCCGCGCTTGACCCGGAGATGATTGGCGAAGTGCTGTTCGTGATGAAGGCGCTTGCGCACAGCGGGATCACCATGATTGTGGTGACGCATGAGATGCAATTTGCCCGGGAAATTGCCGACCGGATTGTGTTTATCGACGCCGGGCACGTTCTTGAAACCGCGCCACCGGAGCAATTTTTCAGGCAACCGTCGCACCCACGCGCTCAGCGATTCCTGCAAAAAGTCCTGAACCCGCTGCATCAGGAGCATCTCTAATGCCCACACTTGACTGGCAGGGCGTGCTGACCGGACAGCCCCTGCAGTGGATCGTATCCGGATTTCTCACCACCCTGTGGGTGACGCTCGCGGGGATGCTGCTGGCAACCCTGCTCGCGCTGCTTTTTCTGCTTCTTCGCCTGACGGGTGGACGTGTCGGGAACGCGGTCGTCAGTAGCTGGGTGTCGCTGTTTCGCAATACACCGCTGCTGGTGCAACTGCTGTTCTGGTATTTCGCCGCCTGGAACGGGTTACCGCAGGCGTTCCGGGATGCCGTGAATGCGGATCACCGCTGGTCCGTTTTGCCCGGTGACGTCTGGTGGTTTACCCCCGAGTTTTTATGCTCTGCATGGGGGTTAGGCGTATTCACCTCGGCTTTCTTGATTGAGGAAGTGGCATCGGGACTACGTTCAGTCCCTGCCGGGCAACGGGAAGCGGCGCTCGCACAGGGATTTTCCGCGTGGCGCTTGTTTCGTTACATCCTTCTGCCGCAAGGGCTGGCCAACGCCTGGCAACCCGTTGTCGGGCAGTATCTCAATCTGATGAAACTCTCATCGCTCGCCAGCGGCATTGGCTTTGCCGAATTGACCTATCAGGTGAGACAGATTGAAAGCTACAACGCCCATGCGCTGGAGGCGTTTACCGTCGGCACCGTCCTGTACCTGCTTACCGGTATGCTGATGGGGGCGGTGCTGGTGCGCCTCGGCCCAATCTCAGGGAGGGGAAACCATGCTTGCCGGACTTAATGTCATTACCGATAACCTGGATTACCTGCTCTGGGGACGTGCGGCAGTTGGGGAGCCTGGCGGGGTCTTGCTCTCATTGCTGATGGCGCTGGGCGCGGCGGCTCTCGCCCTGCCCGGTGGAATTGCTCTCGCGTGCCTGGCCTGGCGTTTTACGGGGCTTGTGCGCAAGGCGCTCTTTGTATGGGCGGAATTAATTCGCGGGATCCCGCTAATCTTTGTGATTTTCTGGATGTGGTATCTGCTGCCGCTCATCACCGGCGGCGATCTCCCGGGGGCGCTCACCGTCACGCTGGCCCTGGCCTGGTTTACCGCGGCCTCGGTTATGCATTCAGTACTGGCCGGACTCAGCGCCTTACCGTCAGGGCAGTACGAGGCCGCCCTGTCTCAGGGTTTCAGTACCCGGCAAACGCTGTCGCGCGTGCTGCTGCCGCAGGCGATGCGCGATATTCTGCCGTCACTGGTGGGGATTTTTATCAGCCTGCTGAAGGATACGTCGCTGGCGTTTATTGTGAATGTCCCTGAGCTCACCACGGTGGCCGGCCAGGTGAACAACCGGGTGCAAATTTACCCGGCAGCCATTTTTATCTTTACGGGTGTGGTCTATTACCTGCTCTGCTGCTCCCTTGAGCAGCTTGCGAAACGCTGGCGCTTCAACCGGCCAGCGCTTTGACCACGGTTTCCATTGCCTGGGTGGTTAACTCGCTACGTTTTACGCGCTGGTTCGCCAGCGCCGTACGCAGCACCCCCGCAATGACAATATGCTTCGGCTCCTGCCCCAAATCACGCATCTCCAGAACGACCTTCCCGACCACCCGACACATCTCCTGATACAGCGCTTCGTCTTTGGTCACATTACCCATCGTCATCACTCCATTGCCCTAAACTCTCAGCTTAAATGATTCATCGCCCGGATACAAAAAAGAAGCCCGGCGAGAGTCCCGCCGGGCTTCATTCGTAAAATCAATAAATTAGTTGTTTACCGGGATCACTGCGCCTTTGTATTTGGTGCGGATCCAGTCCTGGATCGCTTTGGAGTGCAGAACGTTCACCAGCGCGACGATATCTTTCTTCTTCTCGTCACCACGATGAACGGTAATGATGTTGGCATATGGGTTATTTTCACCACTCTCTACCGCAATCGGGTCATGTACAGGATCAAGGCCCGCATCAATCGCGTAGTTGGCGTTAATCACGACCGCGTCACCTTCGTCGTTGTTGTACATCTGTGGCAGCAGAGAGGCTTCCACGTTAGGCGTAAACTGCAGTTTTTTCGGGTTTTCCACGATATCGCTGATACGCGCGGTCACTTTGTCGATGCCCGGCTTCAGTTTGATCACCCCCTCTTTTTCGAAGATAGAGAGAATACGGCCCTCTTCAGATACAGCATCACGCATGATGATTTTGCCGCCCTGCGGCAGATCTTTCAGGGATTTGTATTTTTTGGAATAGATCCCGATTGGCTCGATGTGGATCGCGCCCGCGCTGACAAAATCATAATCCTTATCACCGGCGTGATCTTTCAGCACGCTGTTCAGGTAAGGAATATGCTGGAAATAGTTAGCGTCAATATCATGACCCGCCAGCGCGGTGTTGGGCAGAATGTAGTCCTGGAAAGGTTTGATCTCCAGATCGATACCCTGCTTCGCCAGGATAGGCTTCGCCTGCTCCAGAATTTCGGCGTGCGGCGTGTTGGATGCCCCCACGGTCAGGGTATCAGCCCAGGTGGCAAAGCTCAGGGCGCTCAGGGTTGCTGCGGCGATCAGTGTCAGTGTTTTTTTCATGATGATGGTTCCTGTGTGTTATTAGAGATTATCGTTTATCTAACAGTGAGGTCAGGACGTCGCCGCAGAACTGGATAATGAAAACGATGATCAGAATGGTCACCGTCGCCACCAGCGTGACGTCGCCATGGTTGCGCTGGAATCCTTCCAGATAAGCCAGATTTCCCAAACCGCCTGCGCCAATCACCCCCGCCATGGCGCTGTAACTCACCAGCGCAATCAGCGTTACCGTAATACCTGATACCAGTGCAGGTGATGACTCCGGCAGTAAAACCCGAAACACCAGGGTGCTCAGTCGTGCGCCCATTGAGCGCGTGGCCTCAATAACCCCCTTGTCCACTTCACGCAGGGCAATTTCGACCAGGCGTGCGTAGAACGGTGCCGCACCGACAATCAGAGCCGGCAGCGCCGCGTTGGCGCCAAGAATGGTGCCGACAAGGGTTTTCGTGAACGGGATCAACAGCACAATCAGAATGATGAACGGGATAGAACGAAACACGTTCACCACAATTGAAATCACGCTGTAGACCGCGTGGTTGTGGAACAACCCGCCGCGCGCGGTTAAAAACAGCGCCAGGCCAAGGACGATCCCAAGAACAAAGGTTGCCACGCCGGAAAGGGCAGTCATGTACAGCGTTTCCAGCGTCGCCGCCCAGAGTTGCTCCCACTTCAGATGAGGAAAAAGCGTCTCAGCCATGTTTAATTACCTCGCCTTCAATATCGCTGTGCTTCAGGTCGGCGAGGATATTGCTCAGTTGTTCATCCGATGCCACGACGTGTACCCAGAGTTGCCCAAATACGCCGTGGGCCGTTTGGGTCATTTTTCCGTGCAGAATGTTAAACGGCAGGCCGTAGCGCAGAGTCAGCTCGCCCACGATCGGCTTATGGGTGCTGTGGCCCGTAAAGGTCAACCTGATGACGCTACCTTCAAGGTCAGCTGCCAGCTCCGTATTAAACGTCTCTTCCTCGGCATACTGGCTCACCTGGCGGACAAACTGCTGAGTGATAGGCTGCTGCGGACGGGTAAAGACGCTCAGCACCTCCCCCTCTTCCACCACTTTGCCGTTCTCCATCACCGCCACGCGGTCGCAAATTTTGCGCACCACGTGCATCTCGTGCGTGATCAGCACAATGGTCAGCCTGAAGCGGCGGTTAATGTCCAGCAGCAGATCGAGGATTTGATCGGTGGTCTGCGGGTCGAGGGCTGACGTGGCTTCATCGCACAGCAATACGTCGGGGTTATTGGCCAATGCACGTGCAATCCCCACACGCTGTTTTTGCCCGCCACTCAGCTGCGAGGGATAGGCGTTCTCGCGTCCCTTCAGCCCAACGAGATCGACCAGTTCAGCCACGCGGGCCTTAATGTTGGCTTTTGGCACACCGGCGATTTGCATTGAGAACGCGATATTCTCACTCACCGTGCGCGACCAAAGCAGATTGAAGTGCTGGAAGACCATGCTGATCTTCAGACGCGCCTGGCGCAGTGCTTCGCCCTTTGCGGCAGAAATGTCCTGTCCGTTGATGGTCACGTTGCCGCGAGTGGGTTTTTCCAGTCCATTCAGCAAACGAATAAGAGTACTTTTACCCGCGCCGCTGTAACCGATAATGCCGTATATCTGCCCCTGCTCTATCGTCAAATTGACGTTATCAACGGCTGTGAGTGCAACCTTCCCGTTGTCAAAAACCTTCGAAATATTGCTGAGTACAATCATTCTTATGTGTAATCCGTCCCGCGCATGGCGGTTTAGCAGTATGGATGTCCAAATGATAGTAAACAGGCGTTATCACCTTTTAAATGAACAAAAAGGAATTTGTTATAACTTGCAGGAATAAATAGCGGTTTTCGCGCCGGCAGGCATTTAGACCAATTTCAGAAATGATTATCTGGCATGTGCATATCAGCGGGTCATCACCTGATGAAAACGGTTAATTTTGCAGCATTTTTGACTGATATAGCCATCCTCACATCCAGAGCACTTTACGTCTTGCTATCCTTCCATCCAAAAACGGCATTTATATTCTTTTCTGTTCTAAAACGGAGTGAAGGATTCTTTAAGGGGTTGATTTCCCCACCCTATCATCCTGTCATGACCTCCTGAAAGGAAAACACCATGACGATTTACCACTCCGTCACCGAACTGATTGGCCACACCCCGCTTATCCAGCTGCATAAGCTTGATACCGGTCTCTGCTCGTTGTTTCTGAAGCTGGAAAACCAGAACCCGGGCGGTTCGATTAAAGACCGCGTTGCACTGTCGATGATTAACGAAGCGGAGCGCAACGGCCAGCTCCAGCCAGGCGGTACCATCATTGAGGCGACGGCGGGAAATACCGGTCTTGGCCTGGCCTTGATCGCCGCGCAGAAAGGCTATTCGCTGATCCTGGTGGTGCCAGACAAAATGAGCCGCGAGAAGATTTTCCACCTGCGGGCACTGGGGGCTCAGGTGGTACTGACCCGCTCCGATGTCAATAAGGGCCACCCTGCCTACTATCAGGATTACGCGCAACGTCTGGCGAATGAACTGCCGGGGGCCTATTACATCGATCAGTTTAATAACGAAGCCAACCCGCTGGCGCACCGCACCACCACTGCGCCTGAACTGTATGAACAGCTTGACGGTAAGATTGACGCCATCGTCGTCGGCGTGGGGTCTGGCGGGACGCTGGGTGGGCTACAGGCGTGGTTCGCTGAGCACTCACCGCAGACTGAATTTGTGCTGGCCGATCCGGCCGGTTCGGTCCTGGCCGATCAGGTAGAAACGGGACGCTATCAGGATGCGGGCTCGTGGCTGGTTGAGGGGATTGGTGAAGACTTTATTCCTCCGCTGGCACACATCGAAGGGGTGAATCGTGCCTGGCGCATCACCGATCGCGAGGCTTTCACCACCGCCCGCGAGCTGCTGAAAACGGAAGGCATCCTGGCAGGCTCCTCCAGCGGCACCCTGCTGGCGGCCGCGCTGAAATATTGCCAGGCACAGACCACCCCGAAACGGGTTGTGACCTTCGCCTGCGACAGTGGTAACAAATATCTCTCAAAGATGTTCAACGATGACTGGATGCGCCAGCAGGGTTTGATCTCCCGGCCGCAGGCTGGCGATCTCTCCGACTACATTGCCCTGCGCCACGATGAAGGCGCAACCGTCACCGCCGCGCCAGATGACACCCTCTCCACCGTACTGGCGCGGATGCGTTTGTATGATATCTCCCAGCTGCCGGTTCTGGAGAACGGTCAGGTCGTGGGCATCATTGACGAGTGGGATCTTCTGCGCCATATCGGTGGCGATGGCGACCGCTTCTCGCTTCCCGTGACCGCGGCAATGACCCGTCAGGTGGAGTTCCTCGATAAAAACGCCCCGGAAAGCGCCCTGAACGCCATTTTCGATCGCGGTCTGGTGGCGGTCATTAATGACAATGACCGCTTCCTGGGCCTGATTACGCGCAGCGATGTTCTTACCGCCTGGCGCAACCGTCTTCAGCAATAAAGGAATACATGATGAAAAATCTGGCAACCCTGAGCGTACACAGCGGTGAGTTTAACGATCGGCATGGCGCGGTCATGCCCCCGATTTACGCCACCTCCACGTTTGCGCAACCGTCACCTGGCGAGCACACCGGCTATGAATATTCGCGCAGCGGCAACCCGACCCGCCATGCGCTGGAAACCGCCATCGCCGAACTGGAAGGCGGGACCCGCGGCTATGCCTTCGCTTCCGGCCTCGCCGCCATCTCTACCGTGCTTGAACTGCTGGACAAAGACAGCCATATCGTCGCCATTGACGATGTCTACGGCGGGACCTGGCGCCTGATTGAAAACGTGCGCAAACGTAGCACCGGCCTGCAGGTGAGCTGGATCAAGCCGGACGATTTGGCCGGTCTTGAAGCCGCCATTCGGCCGGATACGCGGATGGTATGGGTTGAAACGCCAACCAATCCGTTGCTTAAACTGGCGGATCTGGCGGCTATCGCCGACATCGCCCGTCGTCATCACGTCATCAGCGTGGCCGATAATACCTTCGCATCGCCCGTCATCCATCGCCCGCTGGAAACGGGTTTCGACATCGTCGTGCACTCTGCCACCAAATACCTGAATGGTCACTCGGACGTGGTCGCCGGACTGGCAGTTGTGGGGGATAACGCCGCGCTGGCGGACAAGCTTGCCTACCTGCAGAACGCAGTCGGCGGTGTACTGGATCCGTTTAGCAGCTTCCTGACGCTACGCGGTATTCGTACGCTGTCGCTGCGGGTAGAAAAGCACAGCACCAACGCGCTGGCCATTGCGCAATGGCTGGAGCAACAGCCGCAGGTCGAAAAGGTATTTTATCCGGGGCTGGAATCACACCCGCAATATTCGCTTGCCCGCACGCAGATGGCGCTGCCGGGCGGCATGATTTCTCTGGTGGTGAAAGGCGATGCGCAACGGGCCACAGAGGTGATCCGCACACTGAAATTATTCACCCTCGCCGAAAGCCTGGGTGGCGTGGAAAGTCTGGTCAGCCAGCCTTACAGCATGACTCACGCTTCGATTCCGCTTGAGCAGCGGCTGGCCAACGGCATCGTACCGCAGCTGATTCGCCTGTCCGTGGGCATTGAAGATGCCAAAGACCTGATTGCCGACCTCAGCCAGGCGCTGAAAAACTAAGCAAAACGCGGCAGGTCACGCACCTGCCGCGATAAGATGTCATCTAACCTTAACGCCTTGATAACAATCTCATGTGGATCTGCACAGATTATTTTTGAAACGCTGTTTTCATTTTCCTTTTATCTTAAAATCAGCGTATAATGCGCGCCTAATCCCTGGTGAATGGTTTCAGCGCTTGGAATACAAAAAACAACGTACAACTACTCCTCTCCTTCGTTGGGCTGTCACTCAGGCACACTTTCTTCTGCACGCTCATTTGATGTCTCCTATCCTTAGTGCGTGTCATATACTCTTTTGCAACACAGGTTTGACTCCGCGGCGGTGCGCCCCCGGAGCGAGATTTCCATATCCTTCCCAACTTAAAGACTAAGACTGTCATGAAAAAGACGAAAATTGTTTGTACTATCGGCCCGAAAACCGAATCTGAAGAGATGCTGAGCAAAATGCTGGACGCCGGCATGAACGTTATGCGTCTGAACTTCTCCCACGGTGACTATGCTGAACACGGTCAGCGTATCCAGAACTTGCGCAACGTGATGAGCAAGACCGGTAAAAAAGCAGCCATCCTGCTGGATACCAAAGGTCCAGAAATCCGCACCATCAAACTGGAAGGCGGTAACGACGTCTCTCTGAAAGCGGGCCAGACCTTCACCTTCACCACTGACAAGACTGTTGTCGGTAACAACGAAATCGTTGCGGTCACCTATGAAGGTTTCACCAGCGACCTGTCCGTTGGCAACACCGTGCTGGTAGACGATGGTCTGATCGGCATGGAAGTGACCGCCATCGAAGGTAACAAGGTTATCTGTAAAGTGCTGAACAACGGCGACCTGGGTGAAAACAAAGGCGTTAACCTGCCAGGCGTTTCCATCGCGCTGCCAGCCCTGGCTGAAAAAGACAAACAAGACCTGATCTTCGGTTGCGAGCAAGGCGTCGACTTCGTTGCGGCATCCTTCATCCGTAAACGTTCCGACGTGGTTGAAATCCGTGAGCACCTGAAAGCGCACGGCGGCGAGAAGATCCAGATCATCTCCAAAATCGAAAACCAGGAAGGCCTGAACAACTTCGACGAAATCCTCGAAGCGTCAGACGGCATCATGGTTGCACGTGGTGACCTGGGTGTTGAAATCCCGGTTGAAGAAGTTATCTTCGCGCAGAAGATGATGATCGAGAAGTGTGTTCGCGCGCGTAAAGTGGTTATCACCGCAACGCAGATGCTGGACTCCATGATCAAAAACCCACGCCCAACCCGCGCAGAAGCTGGCGACGTGGCTAACGCCATCCTCGACGGCACCGATGCAGTCATGCTGTCCGGCGAATCCGCGAAAGGTAAATACCCGCTGGAAGCCGTTGGCATCATGGCGACCATTTGCGAACGTACTGACCGCGTGATGACCAGCCGTCTGGACTTCAACAACGACAGCCGCAAACTGCGTATTACCGAAGCAGTCTGCCGCGGTGCGGTAGAAACCGCTGAGAAACTGGAAGCGCCTCTGATTGTGGTTGCCACCCAGGGCGGTAAATCTGCTCGCGCAGTCCGTAAATACTTCCCGGACGCGACGATCCTGGCGCTGACCACCAACGAAACCACTGCCCGTCAGCTGGTGCTGAGCAAAGGCGTGGTTGCGCATCTGGTGAAAGAAATCGCGTCTACTGACGATTTCTACATTCAGGGTAAAGCGCTGGCGCTGGAAAGCGGCCTGGCACAGAAAGGCGACGTTGTGGTCATGGTTTCTGGTGCGCTGGTACCAAGCGGAACCACCAACACAGCATCTGTTCACGTGCTGTAATAATTCCCGAACGAATTAATTTTCATAAAAAGCGTCCTCCGGGACGCTTTTTTTATTTCATGCATTAGCCAAAGTCATTCAAAAAGCAAATCGGGTTTCTCTATTTAATTGCGAATTATCTAAGATGAATCCGATGAAAAATGCCTTTTTTTACAGAGCTTTTTGCCAAAAAAGGGCCGATTCGATGCTTCTTTGAGCGAACGATCAAAAATAGGCGTATTCCCATCAAAAAAATATTCTCAACCTAAAAAACTTTGTGTAATACTTGTAACGCTACATGGAGATTAACTCAATCTAGAGGGTATTAATAATGAATCGTACTAAACTGGTACTGGGCGCGGTAATCCTGGGTTCTACTCTGCTGGCTGGTTGCTCCAGCAACGCTAAAATCGATCAGCTGTCTTCTGACGTTCAGACTCTGAACGCTAAAGTTGACCAGCTGAGCAACGACGTGAACGCAATGCGTTCCGACGTTCAGGCTGCTAAAGACGACGCAGCTCGCGCTAACCAGCGTCTGGACAACCAGGCAACTAAATACCGTAAGTAATAGTACCTGTTAATAAAATGGCGCACATTGTGCGCCATTTTTTTTGTCTGCGTCAAACCCCTACTGCGTCACCTTCTCACCGTCATCTTCCGCGACCGCAGCGGATGTCCGACTGTTCTGTACTGACAACACGTTCTGACGCGCTGACGCGCCGTTATCGGCCGACACGGCTACCGGGATCCCCGCGCGGCGTGACAAGGCTTTATCGATAAGCGCTTTATCACTTCCTGACTGCGAGACAAACGTCGCAAAGTCTGCGGAATGCGAAATGGGTGTCATCTGGGGGTTTTCACCCTCAACCTGCGCCAGCGGACGATGCACTTCAATATAGCGTTTACCGTCAGGCTCGACGGAGAACTTCACCGGCTCATTAATGATTTGCACCCGCGTGCCGACCCGCACCTGCTCAAACAGCGCTTTGATATCCGGCGCGTTCATGCGCATACAGCCGGAGCTGACCCGCAGGCCGACGCTGTCCGGTGCGCTGGTGCCGTGGATCAGGTATTCCCCGTGACCCACGCCTAAACGCAATGCAAAGCGTCCTAGCGGGTTATTTGGCCCGGCCGGGACCACGGGCGGTAATTTAATACCCTGCTCCAGAGAGCGCGCTCTGATGCCCGGTGTTGGGGTCCAGGTAGGATTAGGGATCTTCTGGCTGACCCGGGTGGTGGTGACCGGCGTTTCAAGTCCTAGTTGCCCAATGCCGAGAGGGAAAACCTGAACGATGTTTTCGCCCGGCGGGAAGTAGTAAAGCCGCAGCTCCGCCAGGTTCACGACAATCCCCTCACGGGGCGTGTCGGGCAACAGCATCTGCGAAGGGATCGTGATCACCGTCCCCGGCGCAGGGTTTACCGGCGCAATAGTATTATTGGCTTCAAGGATAAGCTGTGCTGCAGTATTAAACCGGCGAGCGATGGTCTGAAGTTTATTATCCCCTTCCTGTATCGTGTAGGTTTGATTTTGCCCAATCAGACGGCTGCCTGCGGGCGGCAACGGGTAATCCATCGCGCGGGCCGAATTAAGAGCACCGAGCGAACCCAGGAGTAATAGAGTTATTAGAGACGCGCGCTTCATGCTGAGATTCCTTATTCACTGGCCGGATGCCAGAAAGCTGAAAAACCAGCGAGGCGGGAACCACCTCGCGAAACAGAATGAATGCTGTTTTGTAAGTCTAGCTAAGGATTGCAGCTTTGGCGCGGATGGCGCGAATCATCGCTTCCAGCCCCTGGGAACGGGACGGGGTGAGGTGTTGGGTCAGGGCCATTTTTTCAAACCACGGGCGGACATCAAAAGCGACAATATCCTGCGCTGACATCTGGTGATAGAGAATAAATACCACCGCAATAAGCCCTTTCACAATAGCGGCATCGCTGTCGCCCTGTAATTCGATCACGCCGTCGCGCGTCTGATCCATCACAATCCAGACCTGGCTCTGACAGCCCTGAATAATATTTTCCGGGTTGTGTGCCTCTTCGCTGAGCGGTGGTAAACGCTGGCCCAGTTCAATGATATAGAGGTACTTCTCTTCCCAGTTTGCGCAACGCCCGAAGTTACGCAGTAATTTTTCTTTATCCGGCAAATCTGCCATCTTTCGCCTCTCCGTTAGCCCAGCAACTGGTGAATGCGTTTAAGCCCCGCCACCAGTCTGTCGACCTCTTCCGTTGTGTTGTACATCACCAGCGATGCGCGGCACATCGCCGGCACCTGGTAAAACGCCATCAACGGCATAGCACAGTGGTGTCCGGTACGCACGGCCACGCCGTAGTTATCGAGGAAACTGCCCACATCGTATGCATGGTGTTTACCGAGATTGAACGCAATCACCCCCTGGCGGTCCGCCGGACCATACAGGGTCAGCGCCGGTACGCTGGCAAGCTCCTGCAGCGCGTAGTGCATCAGCAGGTGTTCGTACTCCTGAATCGCGTCAAGGCCAACAGACGTGACATAGGCGATGGCCGCCCCCAGCCCGATAATCCCGCCGGTATTCGGCGTGCCAGCTTCAAAGCGCCACGGTGCGCGTGCATAGGTGGTCCCCTCTGAGAGACTGACGGTCGCGATCATCGAGCCGCCCCCTTCCCACGGTGGCATCGCCTGCAGAATATCTTCTTTCACGTACAGCACGCCAATCCCGGTCGGCCCATAGAGCTTGTGCCCGGAGAAGACGTAGAAATCGCAGTCCAGCGCCTGGACGTCGACCGCGTGGTGCATGACCGCCTGCGCACCATCAATCAGCACCTTCGCGCCAGCCTGGTGGGCTTTCTCAATAATCGCTGCCACCGGGTTCTCGGTTCCCAGCACGTTAGAAACCTGGGTCACGGCCACCAGCCGCGTACGCGCATCCAGCAACGCGTCAAGTTGCCCAAGCTGCAGGGTGCCATCAACGTTCAATGGGATCACCCTCAGTTGCGCGCCGACACGCTCACAGAGCATCTGCCACGGTACGATATTGGCATGGTGCTCCATCTGGGTGATGATGATGTTATCCCCCGCGTGGACCTGCGCGTTGCCCCAGCTGTTGGCAACAAGGTTGATCCCCTCGGTGGTACCACGCACAAACACCAGTTCCTCTGGCGAGCGTGCATTGAGGAAAGTGGCGATTTGGGTACGCACATTTTCCATACGCTGGGTCGCCTCCGCACTCAGGGTGTGGATCCCCCGGTGCACGGCGGCATAACCGTGGCGGTAGAATTCCGCTTCCGCTTCGATCACCTGATTCGGTTTCTGCGCGCTGGCCGCACTGTCCAGATACGCCAGGGGCAGACCGTTCACTTCACGGGTCAGAACCGGAAAATCTGCCCGTACTTTCTCTACGGGAAAACTCATGCTTCGCCTCCAGGCAGACGCTGCCCGATACGGGCCAACACCTGCTGTTTTAACAGGCCATCGTGCAGCGCTTCCGTCAGTTCAGCGGCAAACGCATAGATAATCATTTGCTGCGCCGCCTGCTGGTCGATACCGCGGGAGCGTAAATAGAACATCTGTTCGTCATCAATTCGCCCAACCGTCGCGCCATGGCTGCACTTCACGTCATCAGCATAGATTTCAAGCTGTGGTTTGGTGTCCACTTCCGCCAGGCGTCCCAACAGCAGGTTGTTGTTGGTCATCTGCCCGTCGGTTTTAATCGCGTGCTGCGCCACGTTAATCAGGCCGTTAAACACCGCCCGCCCTTTGTCGCTGACAATGGTTTTGTGCAGCTGGCGGCTGTTACAGTAGCCTTTGTTGTGCTCAAGCCAGGTGCGTGTATCGCACACTTGCGTTTTAACCGGCATCGCCAGGCTGTTGATGCGAAGCGTTGTATTCTCGCCGTTAAGCTGCGTGCTGGTGTTGTGGCGCAGTACCGCGCTGCCCAGCAAAAAGCTGTGGCTGTATGCCGCGGCATCTTGTCCTAGCAGCATGTCGTTATGCGCAAAGTGGTGGCTCTGCGGGTTTTCAAACGCCAGTTTGATATGGTGAAGCTGGGCATTGGCGGCAACATGCATTGTCAAACGCGCCCCGGTAAAGTGCCGGGCCTCGTTGAGGCTGACGTAATGCTCAATCACCGTGGCCTCCGCCCCTTCCGCCAGCTCAAGATGGTGGCGGTAGTGAGCAGTGTTGATCTCGTCGCCGTCTGCTCCCTGGGTGATGTGCATCAGCAGCAGCGGTTTTACCGGACGCTGGTTACGCTTAACGCGAATATGCGTCACGCTCCGCGCCAGGCTCTCGGTGAGATGCAGGAAGACCTCGGGCTGTACCGGGGCGCTCAGGTTCTGACGGTCATCGTTAATGGCAATCTCAAACCCGCTATCCTGGATGCTGTCACTCAGCTCAGGGCGGAACTGACCATCGACGAAGACCAGACGCACGGCATCCACGGTCAATGCCAGGGCATCACGCTGCGCCGGGCTGATGTCTGCCAGGCGGGTGACAAACTCGCCGTTCAGCAGGCCATCAAGCGGCGTGTATTTCCAGTTCTCCTGCTTGCGTGACGGCAAACCGAGACGCAGCATCTGCTGCAGGTGCTGTTGCGCCTGTTCCGAGCGCGTATTGCCCTGCGCTTCAAACAAACGGTGCCACTGCTGGAGCGCATTACTGCTGTTCGGTAAGCCAGCCATAACCCTGCTCCTCCAGTTGTTTAACCAGCGTGAAATCACCGGATTTCACAATACGCCCCTGGTAAAGCACATGGACGTAATCCGGCTTGATGTAATCCAGAATACGCTGGTAGTGAGTGACAATGATGAACGCGCGTTTGCCGTCGCGCAGGGAGTTCACCCCGTCGGCGACAATCTTCAGGGCATCGATATCCAGACCGGAGTCGGTTTCATCCAGAATGCACAGTTCAGGCTCAAGGACCGCCATCTGCAGAATGTCGTTACGCTTTTTCTCACCGCCTGAAAAACCGACGTTGACCGAGCGGGTCAGCAGGTCTTCCGGCATTTTCAGCAGCTTAATCTTCTCTTCCATCAGGTCCTGGAAATCAAAGCGGTCCAGCGCCTCCAGTCCGCGATATTTACGTACCGCGTTCAGCGCCGTTTGCAGAAAGAACTGGTTACTCACCCCCGGGATCTCCACCGGATACTGGAAGGCCATAAAGATACCTTCACCGGCCCGCTCTTCCACCGACATCTCCAGCAAATCTTTGCCGTTAAACTCGACCGACCCGTGGGTCACTTCGTAATCTTCGCGTCCTGCCAGCGTCGCGGAGAGCGTACTTTTCCCGGAGCCATTGGGCCCCATAATGGCGTGGACTTCACCCGGTTTGACGTCAAAATTGAGACCACGCAGGATCTCTTTGTCTTCCACACTAACCTGTAAATCTTTAATACTTAACATGTGCTTTCCTTAACCGACGCTGTGTTCAAGACTAATGGCGAGGAGTTTCTGGGCTTCAACGGCAAATTCCAGCGGCAGTTCAGAGAACACATCCTTACAGAAGCCGTTCACAATCATTGAGATGGCATCTTCCTCACTGATCCCGCGCTGCAGGCAGTAGAAGAGCTGATCTTCCCCAATACGTGACGTCGTCGCCTCGTGCTCAAGCTGGGCGGTATTGTTACGGCACTCAACGTACGGGAAGGTGTGTGCCCCGCAGTCTGCGCCTATTAACATCGAGTCACACTGGGTAAAGTTTCGGGCATTGGTGGCCGTCGGCATGATTTTGACCAGCCCACGATAGCTGTTCTGACTGTGCCCGGCGGAGATGCCTTTGGAAATAATGGTCGATCGGGTGTTTTTACCGATGTGGATCATCTTGGTACCCGTATCTGCCTGCTGATGGCCGCTGGTCAGGGCCACGGAGTAGAACTCACCGATCGAGTTATCCCCACGCAGAATACAGCTCGGGTATTTCCAGGTGATCGCAGAGCCGGTTTCCGACTGGGTCCAGGACATTTTGCTGTTTTCGCCTTCGCACAGCGCACGCTTGGTCACGAAGTTCAGAATACCGCCGGTGTTGCCATCGCCCGGGAACCAGTTCTGCACCGTGGAGTATTTCACCTCGGCATCTTTATGAATGATGACTTCAACCACCGCGGCGTGAAGCTGGTAGCTGTCACGGACCGGTGCGGAGCACCCTTCAATGTAACTGACGTAGCTGCCTTCATCGGCCACCAAAATGGTGCGTTCGAACTGACCGGTTTTTTCCGCGTTGATGCGGAAATAGGTCGACAACTCCATCGGGCAGCGAACGCCTTTTGGCACGTAGATAAAGGTGCCATCAGACGCTACCGCCGCATTAAGCGCGGCAAAAAAGTTATCGTTACTTGGCACCACGGTGCCGATGTACTTTTTCACCAGCTCAGGGTGCTCGTGAATCGCTTCGCCGAAGGAGCAGAAAATAATCCCCTGCTCTGCCAGTTTTTCACGGTAGGTTGTCGCCACTGAGACGGAGTCAAAAATGGCGTCCACCGCCACCTCTTTCCCTTCGCGAACGGGCACACCCAGCTGGTTAAACGCCTCTTCCACTTCTTTGCTCAGGAAGCTGTTGTCCGCACCGGTTTGCTGCACCGCGCCAGGCTGTGAGGCGCAGGTGTCGTCGCAACTCCCGCAGGATGGCGCAGAGTAGTAGCTGTAATCCTGATAGTTCAGCTTGTCATAATGCGCTTTCAGCCAGTGAGGTTCTTCCATTTCCAGCCAGGCCCGGAAGGCGCTCAGACGAAACTCCAGCATCCACTCAGGTTCATTGCGTTTGGCCGAGATCGCCCGGACGACATCTTCATTGATGCCTTTCGCCAGTTCATCGGTCTGCAGCTGGGTAAAGAACCCCTCTTTATAATTGAGGTGGCCGCCGCTCCAGGTGTTAACATCACTCGTTGCTTCAGTATTACGTGACATAGTACCGCCTATACCCCAAAGCTTTCGCCGCACCCACATTCGTTCTGGGCTTTCGGGTTATGAAATTTGAATAACTGGTTTAAACCTTCACGTACGTAGTCCACTTCCGTGCCGTCAATAAACGGCATGGCCTGCAGGGCGACATACAATTTTGCGCCGTCAGTTTCGAATACCAGATCATCTTTCTCGGGTTCTGTGACGGTATCGAGCACGTAACCGAATCCTGCGCAGCCGGTCTGTTTCACCCCCAGGCGCACGCCGAGGATCTCTGGCTTTTTCGCCACCAGTTCGTGAATATGTGCCGCCGCCGCTGGCGTGAGCGTTAAGCCACGCCAGGCGAAGTCGGCAGGATTGAAGGTTTCTGAATGCAGTTCCATAGGTCCACCTCATCTAATAAGCCCCAGGGCATAACACCATGTTAGTGATAACGATTATCACTTCAACCCTCTGTCAGCAGGGGCATTGGGCTAAATCGCCCTTTTTGCATACTTTTATTAAGCATAGACCCTGTCAGCGGATGCGGGCGGGATGGATTTAATTGTTCAATACTTTGAAAAATAATGGGTTATCGAATCAGAAAAGCGGAGTAAAGGGGAAAAGTAAAATATGCATCGGAAATGCCTATTTTTAAGATAGATTTTATCCAGGGGAACGACGAGCAAAAAAAAAAGGCCTTCAAGGCCTGCGGAAATTAATGATGAAAGGAGACAACAAAACCCTGTTCACGCCAGTGGTCAAGCAGTTCCTGCTGACGCGGCGTCGGCGCTTTACCGGTCCAGACGAAAATTCTTTGCCCAGGAAAAAGCTCCGGACGAGGGGAATCAATCGGGTCGGCCAGCACGTCAATATGCCACCCCTTTTGTGCCAGACGCGCAGCCTCAAGCCACAGGTGGGTCCGGTCATCGCACTCCCAGCCAATAAGCAGAGCATCTTTACCGGCTTTCTTACGTGACTCCGCCAGGCTTGCGACAGCAAACTCTATCAGCACACCGTCAAGCAGGCTCGCCATATGTCGCACCGTATTTTGATCCTGATTCATTCGCTGACGAACGGGAGAAATAATATTATCGATAAGCGCATCCATCGCGTGATCGCGGCGGAATTCGCCTATTTTGGCGCGCAGCTTTGCCGGGCTGGCATAACGCAAAACCGTCATCATCTCTTCCTGGATTGATGCCCAGTTACCCTGAGTCATCACTTCTTTGTTTTCCAGCAAGCCTTTGACTTTGCCGACCGAAACGCCGCTTTTCATCAGGCGTTTGATCTCTTCAATACGCAGGATATCTTCATCGTCAAACTGACGATGGCCCCCTTCGCTTCGCTGCGGCTTCAACAATCCATAACGGCGCTGCCAGGCACGCAGCGTAACGGGGTTGATACCGCATCGTTCGGCCACTTCGCCGATACTGTAATAGGCCATTAACTCCCTCACGCTTAGAACTTCCATACCCAACCAGACCAACCTTATCAGATTGTACAAACCATTTGTATAACTAAGGCCTCTTTTTGAGCGGGTGAAGGGTATACAAGTTCCTTCACCCGTTAATGTATTGTTGTACAAATTTTGCCGCGCGTACAGTCAAGCTTGCAGGTTTATGTACAGCTTTCTCAAAATTCAAACTTCTTCTCTGGCCACGCGATCGCCGGAATTCCCCCGTGACGCGGGCTGGCAAACAGATGCCCCTGGAACTGGGAAATGCCTGCAGACTCCAGCCACATCCACTCTTCAGGCTTCTCAACGCCGACGGCACAGAACTGGATCTCCAGCGAGGAACAGCAGGTGATAATCGCCTGAATGATGGCCTGCCGCGGGCCGCTTTTGTGCACATTCGCGACCAGATCGCGGTTAATCTTAATTCTGTCAGGCTGGAATTGCGCCAGTAACTGCAGACCGGCAAAACCGGCACCAAAGTGATCGATGGTTACGCTGATACCGGCACTTTTTAGCTGCCTGACCGAATGGGTAAACTCTTCAAAACGGGAAATCGCTTCGCTCTCGGTGAATTCCACCACAATCTGCTCCGGCACAAAGCCATTCGCGTCAATGGCCGTCAGCAGGAAATCCACGGCGCCAGGCACGTTGACCAGCGTCATGGGCAGCAGGTTAATGGATAATGTCTGATCCTGTAATCCCAGAGCGCTCGCCATGGAGAGCGCAACCTGCTTGCTTTTCAAATCAGAGGCGTACACCTCTTCACGAGGAATTTGGGCAAAATAGGTTCCGGGCGATTCACCGGTGGGCGTGCGGATCAAGGCCTCCCAGGAGACGACCTGCTGCATAAACGGATCCACGATAGGCTGGAACGCAAAGCTGCAATCCGCGCCTTTAGCCACCACCTCCGGTTGCGCCGATAAAGGCGTCTCTTCCGGGATAAAATCCCAGGCATCTGCAGGGGGCAGTTCAAAGTAGTTGGCTTTTTCCGTGGCCTCCACGAAAGTGCGGAAAAACTGCAGGGCGCGATCGCTATATGTCAGCTGATACCTGCTGGTGCCTTTGTCGAGAACCTGCTGAAGCACCTCTTCCCTGTCGAACTGACGCAAGTCAAAAAGCTCCATGCCAACCTTGCCGAAGCGTCGGGAGGGGCCGTGATCGCGCATCAGCTCCACCACGTTATGGTGGCGCGTGTCCTGGCAAATCTGCTCGTAAATGGATGAAACGTTTTCCGCAGGGCCTTCGAGCAACTGAAAAAAATGCGTGCCGTTAAACAGCAAGATCCCCGTGACATTGGATTGCCGGTTTTTACTATTTGCAGCAGCTACCATGTTTTCCAGCGCTTTCACTGGAACGTCCTCGCAGATATGACTGCGGTATATGATGGTTGTAAGCATGCTTATCCTGAAGGGGGTTAGGGGTTGGCCACAAAAACACGTCGGTAAACATCTGTTATAGCATATTAATTACGTGACAAATAATTTACATCTCAATCATTTACGGCACCTAATGCATCCGTTTCCTGCGTTGTACAACTTATCCATCACCGTGCGTATTGTACAATATATTCTGTAACGGAAATGCTTCATTTTTATGACCCAACCGCCTGATAAACATAGAATTTATAAAATATATCACAATTATTTTAAAAAATTGTACATTTTCTATGTACAGATTTTGAAATTGTGTATACCTTAAATGTAACGTTAGTGATTACATTTTTTTACAGGAGCGAAACATGCAGCAGAAGGACTATGTCGCAGATTCAGCAGCAGCGATCGCGCACTACTTCGAGAAGGCCGCGCTTCCTACCCAACAGGAGACGCTTGGTCAGGTCGTGGTTGAGATTCTTAGCGACGGGCGAAATCTGAATCGCAAATCGCTCTGTACCAAACTCTTAAGCCGCCTCGAAAAGGCCGATGGGCCTGAAGAGGAACAGCATTACCACATGCTGCTTGGTCTGCTTTTCGAACGGTAATGTTATGAACAGCAGTGATGCAGACCGACTGATTGACCAGCTTATCGGTGAAGCCGTTCTTTCTCTTTTGAAAGAGCGAGGCCCCGTCACAACCGAAGCTCTGGTCCAGCGTCTGCGTGATATGAAAGCGCATGAAAAGGATCCCCAGCGGCGGGAGACACTTGCGATGGTGATTGCCGACATCGGTTCAAACAACATCGCCCTGAAACGTCGCAGAACCGCGCAAGGACGAACCGATAGAGAGGGATCTCTCAACGTTAAAAGAGACAATGTAGTGCCGTTATTTGGAAATGGAAAACCGTCCGATCCCAGGAAAATACATTGACTGCAATTTTACAGCTACGGTGAGAACAAATGAGACAAAATATTCAGCTTCAACCCGAATACCATTCCGCTTTTTTAGAAAGCGCGCTGTCGGAATATTTCCGTCACGCAGGCGATCGTTTTGCTGAAGAGTCCGCTGTTTTTTCTACTGCAGTACGCTGTGTTCTGGCTTCTGAAGGACACCTGTCCAATAAAGCGATCATTCTGTGGCTGATCCAGACGCTGGAATCCACAAACGACGTTGTGCAGGCAGATGTCATTCGTAAGACCCTGGAAATCGTTGTGGGTCACACCATGGACGATCTCTAAAAACCCTCCCCTCTGTGAAGGCTAACGTGTCATCGTCAAAACTGACGATCGGGCTGACGATGACACGTTCCCTCCTCGTATAACACCCTGTAAAACCTACAAAGTAAATGTGGCATGGTTCCTGCTTACTCCCGTTTACGGGACTGGGCTATCCAGTCAACTTTGCTTCATTTCTTAACAGGTCTGTTATTGATGAAAAAAATCGCCAGCGTCTGCCCCTACTGTGGTGCAGGCTGCAAATTAAACCTTGTCGTCGAAAATAACCGTATCCTCCGTGCCGAAGCGGCCGAAGGCGTAACAAACCAGGGCACCCTGTGCCTGAAAGGCTTTTATGGCTGGGACTTCCTGAACGATACGCGTCTGCTTACCCCCCGTCTGACTCAGCCCATGATCCGCTACCACAAGGGAGAGGCTTTTACCCCCGTCACCTGGGAAGAGGCTATCCGCTATACCGCCCATAAACTCAGGAGCATAAAAGAGCAGTATGGCCCACGGTCCATCATGACCACCGGTTCCTCCCGGGGAACAGGGAATGAAACGAACTATGTGATGCAAAAATTTGCCCGTGCGGTGCTGAATACCAACAACGTGGACTGCTGCGCGCGCGTCTGTCACGGCCCTTCTGTTGCCGGGTTACAGGAAACTCTCGGCAACGGTGCAATGAGCAATTCCATTAACGATATTGAAAACTCAAAATGCCTGCTGGTGTTTGGCTATAACTGCGCCGATTCGCACCCCATCGTCGCCCGTCGGGTCTTAAAAGCCCGCGAAAATGGCGCGAAAATCATCGTCTGCGATCCCCGTCGCATTGAAACCGCACGCATTGCCGACCAGCACCTGCAGCTGAAAAACGGCAGCAACATGGCGCTGGTCAATGCGTTTGGCTATGTCCTTCTGGAAGAGGAGCTGTACGACAAAAACTACGTCGCGCGCTTCACCGAAGGGCTTGACGCTTATCGGGAAACGGTCAAAGACTACGCGCCCGAAAACGTCGAACATCTCACCGGCATTCCAGCCCGGGATGTGCGTCAGGCGATGCGGACGTTCGCGGCTGCGCCTTCCGCCACCGTCATGTGGGGCATGGGCGTAACGCAGTTTGGTCAGGCTGTAGACGTGGTCAAAGGTCTCTCCAGCCTGGCACTGCTGACCGGAAATCTTGGTCGACCTGCTGTCGGCGTTGGGCCAGTACGTGGTCAAAACAACGTTCAGGGCGCGTGTGATATGGGCGTTCTGCCCAATATGTTCCCGGGGTATCAGGACGTTACGAACCCGGCGGTCCGGCAGAAATTCGCCGCTGCCTGGGGAATCGATGTCGGGATTATGGACAAAGAGGTTGGAACGCGTATCACCGAAGTCCCTCACCTTGCGCTGGAAGGCAAGGTAAAAGCCTATTACATCATGGGCGAGGATCCGCTGCAGACTGAAGCCGATCTGGGGCTGGTGCGCCGCGGTTTTGAAGCACTCGATTTCGTGGTGGTTCAGGACATCTTTATGACGAAAACGGCGGAAGTGGCGGATGTTCTGTTACCTGCCACATCGTGGGGAGAACACGGTGGCGTCTTTACCTGTGCCGACCGTGGTTTCCAGCGTTTCGGTAAAGCCATTGAGGCCAGCGGCAACGTGAAACGTGACTGGGAGATCATCAGCCTGCTTGCTACCGAAATGGGCTATCCGATGCATTACGCATCCAACCAGCAGATCTGGGACGAGATGCGCGAGCTCTGTCCGCTGTTCTATGGCGTGACATACGAAAAAATGGGTGAAATGGGCCATGTGCAATGGCCGTGTCCAACGCTCGATCACCCGGGGACGCCGTATCTCTATAAAGATAACCAGTTCGATACGCCGAGCGGCAAAGGCCAGCTTTTTGCGGCAGCCTGGCGCGCGCCTGCCGAGATCCCGGACGAAACGTATCCGCTGGTGCTCTGCACCGTGCGTGAGGTCGGCCACTACTCCTGCCGTTCAATGACCGGCAATTGCGCCGCGCTGCAAAGCCTTGCCGACGAACCAGGCCGTGTACAAATGAACCCCCTTGATGCGGACAACCTGGGCATTAAAGACGGACAGCTGGTGTGGGTGCATTCCCGTCGGGGCAAAGTCATTACCCGTGCCAGCATCAGCGAGCGCATCAACGCCGGTGCGGTTTATATGACCTACCAGTGGTGGATTGGTGCCTGTAACGAACTGACGCAGGATAACCTTGACCCGGTCTCCAAAACCCCAGAAACCAAGTATTGTGCGGTTAAGCTTGAGGCGATTGAAGACCAACGCTGGGCGGAAGACTTTGCGGCGTCGTCTTATCAGACCATGAAGACGCGGTTAATCACGGCAGTAAACGTCTGAGGAAAAAGAGGCTCGCCACGGCGAGCCTCGTTATACGTTAGCCAATGAGCAGCAGGCACGAGAGGTCGTCCCCACCGTTAATCTTATCGATAGCAAAATCCATACGGGCATCAATGGTCTGATTGTGCAGGGTCTTTTCTGAGAAGCTGGCGATGGTTTTCATGACCATCTGCTGGTCCAGTTGTTCATCCATTGATTTGACGCTCAGGAAAACTTTCAGGTAGAAAAAGTCCAGAACGATGCGATAAAACTGACGCATAATGGTGGCGGTATTCTTACCCGGGAAATAGCCGCTGTAGAGTTTGTACAACAGATAGTTGCGTAATACGTACGGCTCTGACAGACAGGATTCCTGGCAAAGTTTCCCCCACTGCTGGTTAATCGCGTCGAATTTCTGCGCCAGCCTGGCGGGATCGCTGTCATGGCTGAAATTCAAAAAGTCAGCAATTTGCCGATGCCCTTCGTTGATATACCCATCCCGTGCAGAATCTCGCGCCACGTTCGTGCCGAGGATCGACAACGCCAGATATTTCATCGCATTTGATCGCCCGACATTGCTTTCAGAGAGCAGCGATTTACCGCTCTGCAACGCTTCCAGCAAGGCTTCGTAAAAGCGTTCAACCTGCTCATACTGATTGTGCAAATCGAAGTTCACATGCTGTAAGGTCAGGATCAACTGAGCCAGCGCCATCAAATTTTCTTCAACATTCCTCGCTGGCGACTGGATTATTTTCCACGCAAGGAGATGAATGACCTGGCTGCTTTGAGGCATAGACTGGCGCTGACCAATCAGATTGGTTTTATAAACGGCCAGCAGTTCATCCTGCTCCTGCAATAACATCGCGTCGGGGTCGAAGAGAACCCGCCTGACCACTTCCGGACATGAAAGGGTCATGCTGTGGCGAGTTTCATCCAGATAGCGGGTTGAGCTTCGGGGATAAGTACTGCAGGTGTGCGATAAGGCACTTTCACCTAAATCACGGTGTACCATACAAAGCTTATTTTCATCGATAAACGGACACTCCCCTTTTTCATCCAGTTTAATACGGGAATAATTTACTTTGCCTTTACGCTGCAGAATCAGATTGTCTTTGGCTATTGCAGCGATACCAGGATGCGTTGATGAAAGATATTTTTGATGTGTTTTTTTATCAATGGAAATTGTCCAGCCGCGGCAGCAGGAAATTAAACATTCCGGGCCCACACACTTGAACCTGGTCACAAAAATCGGTTTCAGGGTTTTATGAATTTGCATCGCTAATTAATCGTTATATAAAACGTAAAAATAACATGCTGCAGATGCAACTCTAAAGTTTCATAACCGAACACTTGTTTCCGTTATTCCTGTCATCAATAAAAGTGCCTTTACGCCTCCAGACAGGGGCGGTCCTGTAAACCCTGTCTCACAGAATCACGAAAAATATTGGGGGTGCCGTTTTTCTTCACCATCCTGTTGAGCAGCGCGATAAGCTCATAATCACTTCGCAGGTTAAATTTTTGCATGATCATGTACTTGTGTGCAAAAACGGTCTTATAGCTGATCTGTAACGCGTCTGCCGTCTGCATAACGGATAAGCCTTTATACAGGTTCATGACGATGCGTATTTGCTGCGGTGATAATATTTTATGCTCGCAATCGAAACAGGACGTTTTCTGCAGCACATGCCCCTTCAACTGCGTTTTACGCCACGCGCACCATACCGTCTCGCCAATCATGTCAAGAGAGGCCCTGCGGGAGATGAAAATAATATCCTGATAACAGGATTGCGACGCCGTAGACCGTTGCTCATCGTCAACCCAGCCGATCACAATGCCTTTTTGCCGTGACTGTAATTCCGGAAAACAGGTCAGGGTTTCCCCCTGGCATAAAGAGAGGACAATAATATCCGCCGTGCTGACGTTATGCGGCGTCATTTCATAATCAAAGTGAATACAGTCATTAAAATTACGCCAAAAGAAATCCATAAAAAAATACTGCAGACCAGACTGAAATAACGAATCCGTCTCGCTAATTAAAATATTCAACATAGGCTACACCGACGGGAAGCAAAAATGCGCGTGAAATCCCGCGCGACTTAATTGTATTGCAGCGTAATGACCACCACTGCGCTGAGGGTGCCGGGCGCCGCCCTGCCTCCGGTGGATATAACCGCAGCCTGCATCGCCATCTTCGCCGTCCGGTCTGAGGCAACATATTCCGTCATGCTGGAGCCGTTCCCTTTCAGTATGCCACTTCCGGCCTCGCGCATTGCTATCGCCACGTGGGTGGCCGTACCGCGGTTAATGTAATAGTCGGCGCCGGCAACAGGGTCGGGTGTACCCGTAAAGGTAGCGGTGACGCTACGCGTCCCCACCGGACATTGGGTAAATAACAGATCAAACGTAACCGGGTCTGATGATGATCCTGGCGTCACCATATTACTCGCCTGGATATTGCCCAGATTAATATCGAGATTCGTATTGCCGTTATTAAACAGGCAGGGTGAGGCCACGATATTTCCGGAGACCCCGATATTTACGCTGTCTGCACATAGCGCTTTGCCGCACAGTAAACCCGACACAAGCAACGCCGTGGGAATTATTTTCATCATCTCACCGGTTATTGATAGGTTATCGTAAGCGTGGCTGACGCATTTGCCGAGCCTGATTCCACGGTGGTTAACGTCTGGTAATAGCGCGCGGTTAACGGGAGCGTCTCCTGTCCTCCCGCAGACTGTTTTAATAACAGTCGACCGTTCATCACCAAAGGAGAACCGTTATAAAGTAGCTGAACCCCTACCCCTTTTGCCGTACCGGCATTCCCCTGACCGGTTAATGCCATGACGCTGGTATTGGCGCTGTCCGGATTTTGCATACCGCTGAGTGACACACTGATATTGGTGCCGGCACTGCAGGTTAACCCCAGATTTTGCGTATTTTGGGCGCCGGATGGCGTGGTTCCAATAACGGAGCCAAACGATGAGGCCGGAATATCGCCTATCGGGAACGTCAACTGCGCCGTCGTTATCGTGCATGCCAGCGCATTAATTGTGCCGTCAGTTAACTGGACCGTCAGACCGTCACGATAAACACCGTCACTTCCCTGAAGCGCCACGGTTCCGATAACGCCCGGCGTTAAAGCGCCCGACGTTACCGGGCCGGTCACCACCAGCTCAACTTTTCCACCAAACCAATCCACATACGACGTCACCGCGTTATACGAAAACGTGTAAGCCGGGTTTTCAAAATAATTCCCCGAGGAAAAGCGAATACCAATACCGCTGACATTGGTGGCATAAACATGGTTACCGTAGCTGCTCAGGTTCCCAATGTTATATCGCATACTGAATCCCAGCATCAGCGGGTTAGAACATCCCGTTAAATAGGTTCCCGTTGATGAGGCGGCGCGAGAAAAAATAATGGTGCCCACGGGGGCATCACGCTGCACGTTAATCGTGCCCACAGATATCGTCGATATTTGCGGCGTGATGGTTGTACAGGTGCCGGCACGGGCGCTATTCCACCCGCTCAGTAAACAGAGCAGGATCAGAGATAAAGCAAATTTCATTTTTAACCTTCCTGGCGGCAAAGCGCGTTAACGTCGGTTATTCCGCCGTAGGTGGGATGTGCAGGCAGGCTAAACTGCGCGCGGCACTGCTGACCGGGTTGATTTCCCCAGGTTGCCACGATTTCTCCCTGTCCGGGCAGTCCCGTTAAATAGACCTGACCACGGTCGCCCACAATAAAGCTGCTGTTGCTGTCGCCTTTGAGCGTGACGACCGCACCAAACGGAACGGCATACTGTCCGTCGGACAGGGTCATTAGCACCCGGCGCCCGATTTTAGACTTATAATCGGCTTCCACTATCGCCCCGCGGGTCGGTGTTACGGTGCGCGTATTAATCTCAAGTTCCACGTCATCCGGCATAGTTTCCGGCTCAAGAGTGATGTCGTTTTTTCGGTATACCGACAGATTGTTAACCACTGTATACCCGCGGAAATCCGTACGAACCCCGGGTTGATTGCGAATATCGACACCGTTTGCACCCGGCGCTTTCACCAGGATATTGGTTTCACCGAGCGGCTGCGAAAGCGTGATGCCGTCACGGTGAGCAATGACGCCCCCCTGCAACCCGTAATTCAGGCGCTCGTTGTGTTTGTCGTAGCTGTAGCCCGCGACAATTTCGCCATAGGTGCCTTTATAGTCGCCGTTCAGGTTGCCGGTATTTCCCGTGCCCTGTGTGCCATGACCTTGCTGCACGTTCCAGTTCAGGGCGCTGTTTTCCAGAGACACGCCGTTCAGCCCGACCACGTGCGTCGTGCCGTTGTGCTTACTGGCGTTCATGCCATAGTTAGCCCAGGTACGCGGCAAGAATTTGTCCAACGGTACGCTGACGTTAAAGGCCAGCAACCGATCGTGGTCCGCGTTTTGCGCGCTCCCGCGTCCATTCTTGCTGTAGGTCCAGGTCAAACCGTAACTGACGTTGTTCCAGTCATTGTTGTAGCCCACGCTCCAGGAGGCCATCGCCTGACCAGAATTCCAGTAATCCTCGCGTGCGGCGCTGAGCGTCAGTGAACCCAGTGCGCCGCCCAGCGTCTGGCTCATGGTCAGTTCAGCACGGTTACGCCGCCGGTCCTGCAGGGCACTGCTGTCGCCGTAGGAATCCAGCACGTCCTGCATCCCGTAATAGCCACGGGTTGAATATCGGTATCCCGCAATTGAAAAGTTTGTCCCGGTCTTCGCCATATTTTTGCTGTAACGCGCGCGCAAGGACTGACCGGATGTTTTGTCGGTGTTATTCGGCGTTGACCAGGCCTGGGTCACGTCGGCAGAGATCGCGCCGATATCCCCCATGTTTTTACCGATGCCAAACGCCACTGAACGGTATTTATCAGACCCCTGCATCCCACCGTAAAGGGTGATGCCGTGCTGAATCCCATAAATACCGGTGATTTGACCAAAGGACGTTTTCTCCACGCGGCTGTTGTAGGCGCGATACTGCCCGGCCGTCACCGCATACTTCAGTCGTCCTTCCCGCTGCAGGACCGGCAGCGAGGCATAAGGCAGCGTGAAATGCTGCTCACTCCCGTCAGCCTCTTTGATGGTCACATCCAGATCGCCTGCGCCGCCGGTGGGATACATGTCCGAGATTTCAAACGCGCCTGGCGCCACGTAGCTCTGATAAATTTGATAACCATTCTGGCGGACCACCACCTGCGCATTGGTTCGCGCGATGCCGCGGACCACGGGCGCATAGCCTTTAAGAGAGTCCGGCAGCATGTCATCATCCGAGGCCAGCTGACCGCCGCGAAATGGCATACTGTCGAAAACATCCGCCGGTGCGGTACTGTCCCCGATAATCAGCTGTGCTTTCAGCGGAATGACGGCGCGCTGCGCATAGGTATACACGTTGTCCCACCGATCCTCACCGGTGGAATCCCGTGACCAGGTGGTGTAATTACGTAAGCGCCACGGCCCGATATTGACCCCGGGGCGCAGGTTGGCGTACTGGCTATCATTCTGGCTGCCGCGAGTGTTCTTCGCCCACGCGTTTGCGCCGCTCAGACTGTAATTAAGCATGGCGGCATTAATCCCCTCATCCCACATCTCTGGCGGAACCGCGTCCCTGGCTGGCAGGTCGATGGCGGCCTGAGGAATGCTGATCACCAGCCGCTGTGCGCCAAACTGAAAATCGCTGCTGGCCTGCGGGATCGCCTGAAGGTTTGCGCATTCACCGTTGTTCGCCGCCAGCTGCGGGAAAAGCGTGGTTCTTACGCCCCACTGTTTTAACTGGTCAAGACTCAGGCACGGTCGGAGGACGTCATTGCCCTTTTCGTCTTTTACTGCAGTAAAGGTGATATCGCGGGTCGCCATTAGCTGGTCATCAAGAACAATATCGACGTGATAGGTGCCGGGTGCCTGCGATCCGGATTCAAATGCCGATAAATCCGTTCTCCCCCTTCCTGGATTATCAAGTTCAACCAGTTCGGCATTAAATGTCTCACCGGCAAAAAGCGCCTGCGATGAACCTGCAAGTATTAATCCGATCACTGTCGCCAGGGTGCAGGTCGAGCCCGAAAATAATGTATTGCCATCGCTTTGAACTCATTTATGACAGGCAATGCCCGCATTTCACCGGTTATAAGGTTGCCTGATGCGCGCCCCCAGGGCTGCCGAAGTCATTAATCACTTTAAACGTCAGTACGCTGCTGCTGGCCCCTTGCGGTAACGTGAAACGGACTGAGCCACCGGGTAAGACATACGACACGTCATCGATTTTTTTACCCCCAAGGGTGATTTCATTAAAATTGATGACATACGCGGTCGGGTTATTAACCTGAAGTTCATTCCCGGTTCTGCGCCAGCGTAATTGACTGGCCTGTTCGTCAGGCGTGGACGCGTGCAGCTCAGCGGGCCGATAAATCAGTTTGATGCGCGTTTTAACCGCAATTTGTAATGCGTTCATCTGCGTTGAGGCAGACGGAATCGCTTTAATATTCAGCCAGAATAAACTTTCCCGATCCTGAGGCAGTGCCCCCGTCATCACGATGCGCTCAACGTTTTTTTGCCCGCCATCAAGACGATACAAAGGCGGCGTAATAATAAAAGGCACCTTGCCTGACGCCCCTTCCGGCACGTCGATCCATGACTGAATTAAATACGGCGTACCATCAGGGTTATTCACACTGAGTGACGTTTCCTTTTTAGCGCCATCAAAAATAATGCGCGTACCACCAATAATGACGCCGGCATGAGCCGTTGACAGCATCAGAGATAACAACGCTGTTGCCAGTAAAGGGGTTCTGAAAAAATACATTCTGTTCCTCATAAAATTGGGGGCCGGGGCGACCCCCGACGTTCAGGCAAAAGAGCTAGTTATAAACCACCGAGAAGTTGGCGACAGAATTCGCCGGGCCTGCCGTGACGCTGGCCGTGGTCGAAATATACTGGGCATAGAAATTGAGCGTATTGTCTGCGGAGCTGCTGAGCATGTAGGTGTAACCATTGCTGCCATGCAGAGGCAGGTCGGCTTTATCCGCGGTCATCAGGTTGATCGCCACGCCCGTTGCGGCACCCGCCACGGAGGTGTCAATCGCCAGAAGATTACTATTAGACGCATCCGGAGTACCGTCAAAGCGCACTTTGGCGTTCGTGACCGAGACCGGACAATTTTTCAAAATAATATCGAATTTCGTTGCCGCGGTTCTCGCCCCCGTCGCGGTAAACTCTGTTTTATAATAATCCCCAAGTACAACCACCTGGTTCTGCGATGCCACATCAACATCACAGGCAGAATCCAGAATATTTCCGTTAAAATTAACGGTACCTGCAGCGGCAAACGCATTGGCCATTGTCAGTACGGAACCTGCTGCGATCGTTGCCAGAAGAAGTGTTTTTTTCATCATGCTATATCCTGTATTACTTTATTTATTATTAACATTCAGACAAAAAGACGCGTCGGTTTTTTCACCCGCTTAATGTTTTGCCTTTTACAGACAGCAGCGAAAAAAATGAAATAACTTTATTTCATTAAACGTCTGAAGACGCATATGACTTGCTGTCGATGAAATAAAATTTATACAACTCCGTTGACGTCGACAATCATTTTCGGAGTCTTTCCGTAGACCCGTAATTAACAAAAATAAAACATTGTAAATAAGGAATGCCTTATGCATATAACAGGCAGTCTATTAATAGACCGGAGTGTTAAGATCATTAAATTCAAAATGTTAGTCAGGATAATATTGAAAGTCTACTTTTAGACCTGTGCTGCATATTCCCGTAGTCGCTGTTTTTTAAGATAATTCTCTACGCCGGTCACCCATGATCGCAATGAAAGCAGTGGAGCACCTTATGAACACGCGAATGACAGCGGTCCTCACCGATGTAAAATCTACCGTACTGGATTTAAAGCCGTATGCCCATATTGATAAGTTAATCAGTACTGTGCTGCCTTTTACGGAAAGGCATATTCTCGCGAAAGGCGAAATTATCCAGTATCACAATAATGATGTTCGCCTCTGTTTTTTGCTGTTACACGGCAGCGTTGCGCTGCATCGTCGTGGCGATGGTATTGTTTTAAACTCAGAATCCTCACCTTTTATTCTGGGTGTCAGCAGCCAGTTCTCCTCTGAACATCTGTACGTCAGAGCGCTTGAAACCTCAGAAATAGCGCATGTCTCTCTGGATAATTTTAATAAGATCGTGGCGGAAAAAAACTTATGGGAACATTTTTCAAAGTTACTCATCTATACCGCCTCCCGGGTATACGAGCACTGCGCACAAATATCGCAGATGTCAGCCTATGACATTATCCGGTTTCAGCTGGTCGAACTGATGCAGGAGCCAGATGCCGTACGGAAAAACATCACGGCGGCAGCGTATATCAAGAGTCGAACCTACCTTTCACGCAGTGGGATTATGCGTATTCTCGCGGAACTGCGTACCGGAAAGTACATCACGATGGAGCGTGGCGTGCTGCTGGAAATCCGTCATTTACCACGTAAATACTGATTGGCCTCGTGTTTACGATAAGGAGTAACGCTATAATCAGGGGGGTTATCGCTACGGGTTATAGGTTATGTCCTCTACTGAAAAAACGCATCGTGGTTCTCCTTACGCGCGAGAACTGATTTCATTCCTGCAACCCTACTGTACCACGCGCAATGTCGCTCCCGGCGAACAGCTGGATCTCCAGGTTAATGGCCAGAGCGTGTGCTATTTGATCCTCGAAGGCACCGTTGCTATCTACCGCAGAAGCGACAACATGATGCTCACTACCGCACGTAGCCCGGCGCTTTTTGGCCTCGCCAATCTGACAGACATCTACTTCAATGATTATCTGAAAACCGTGACCCCCTGCCTGACGGGTATGCTTACCACCGCTCAGGTGGAAGCCGTTATCAAAGAGAATGGGTTATGGGGGTTGTTGTCTAAGCACCTGATGTTTGTTTATAACCGGCTATACAATAATGTGATGCCTCAGGGCGCGCCCACGGCCTATGAGATGATTCGCCAGCAATTGATAAAGCTGATGGATGAAGATGAGAGTTATCGCAACGCCATCACCGCAGAGCGGTATATTCGCGAAAAAACCCAGCTGTCGCGCAGTGGGGTAATGCGTATTCTGGCGGATTTGAAAACAGGCGGGTTCATTGAGATAGAAGATGGCAGGCTCGTTAAAATCAATAAACTGCCTGCCCGGTACTGAACGTCAGATACAAAAAAGACCGCTGACGCGGCCTTTTTTTTACTGTCACGATCAATGGACGTGAACGCCCAACCGCCAGGCAAAGTAGATCTCTTCTTTAAGCTCATTTGAAGAGAGCGCCAGCAAATCTGTGAACTCCAGTTCAAGCTGTTTCAGCTTTTTCAGGTACTGCGCCGGAGACAGGTTGCTTTTATCACGACGTAAATATTCAATTGCCAGCTGTGTTGGGGTTATTTCAGTATCCATGATGTCCTCGCTTATGTACAAAACCTGACCAGTATATCACAAGAGGCTGGCTAGTTTTTGACCAAAGGCAAAACATCTGAAAACTTTACACGACCGCCGTCGTCAGTCGCGACGAGCAGCAGAGCCGATCCTGCTCGTCAAGAATGTCAATCTGCCACACCTGATGGCGGCTACCGGCGTGTAGCGCGCGACAAACGCCGCGCACCCGTCCACTTCGCACCGAGCGAATATGGTTCGCGTTCACCTCAAGCCCGACGACCTTTTGCTCCCCTTCGGTGCAAAGATAACCCGCCACGGACCCCAGGGTTTCGGCCAGCACGACGGATGCGCCGCCGTGCAATAAACCAAACGGCTGATGCGTGCGATGATCGACAGGCATCGTGGCCTCCAGTTCATCCTCGCCAATACGCGTGAACTGAATGTCCAGCAGCCCTACCATATTCCCCTCGCCCATGGCATTCAGCGCCTGCAGTGTCACGGCTCGTTTCCAGATCATCCAATTATCTCCAGTAAGGCCTGTAATGGGTGACGCACCCCGTTCCCTTCAACCCGTTTCACCTGGCTTCGGCAGGAGTAGCCCGTGGCCAGACAGCGGTTCCTCGGCAAACGCTGCATCGCCTGATGCCACGACAACTCATAGATACCGAGCGAGTTCTCGTGGTTTTTCACTTCGTGCCCGTAGGTACCTGCCATGCCGCAGCAGCCCACGTTGACGCTCTCAAGCTTCGCCCCGAAGCGGGCAAAGATAGAAGCCCACTGCGCCGGGGCGCCCGGCAGTGCCGTCACTTCCGTGCAGTGGCCGAACAGATACCACGATTCACCGCTCACATCCTTCACGGTCGCCTGTTGCAGCGCCGCCGGCAGCCACTCGTGCACCAGCATGACGTGGAAATCACCACGTTGCTCCCCCAGCGTCTGCTTATACTCATCGCGGTAGCAGAGCACCAGCGCCGGATCGACACCGACCATCGGCATCCCTAGCTGCGCCACCCGGTTGAGGAAGTCAGCGGTTTTCCGCGCCGTTTTCGCAAAACGGGTAAGGAAACCTTTAATGTGCTGCGCTTTGCCGTTTGGTGAGAACGGCAGTACCACCGGCTGATAGCCCAGTTTTTCTACCAAACGGATAAAATCGGCCACCACCTGGGCATCGTAGTAGCTGGTAAACGGATCCTGCACCACCAGCACCACATTGGCTTTCTGCTCAGGGGTCAGCGCCTCAAGCTGCTCCAGCGTCATGTTCGCCGAGCGGTGCCCCACGAGCTGACGCTGTAGCGAAGGGACTGACAGCAGCGGCAGGTCCACCATCCCGATATGTTTTTCGGAAAGCTTTCGCACCAGCGGCTGATTGATGAAGAAGTTAAAGGTCTTCGGCGCACGCGCCATCAGCGGGGCATAGCTCTCCACCGTCGCCACCAGATGGTCACGCATTGGACGCAGATAGCGGGTATGGTAAAGCTGCAGGAACCGTGAGCGAAACTCCGGCACATCAATCTTGATCGGACACTGGGTTGAGCAGGCTTTACAGGCCAGGCAGCCGGACATGGCCTCCTTCACCTCGTGGGAGAAATCATACTCGCCTTTGTTCGCATGCCAGCTGTTGCGGGTACGTTCAATCAGCGAGCGCAGACTGGCGCGTTTTTCCGGTAATTCCTGTTCCAGCTTCAGCGGATCAACCCCGCGGTCGGCCAGCAGACGCAGCCATTCGCGGACCAGCGTCGCGCGGCCTTTGGGCGAGTGAATGCGGTTACTGGTAATTTTCATCGACGGACACATTGGGCTTTTCACGTCGAAGTTGAAACAAAGACCGTTACCGTTACACTCCATTGCACCACGCCAGGAGGCGCGCACCGCAATCGGGATTTGTCTGTCATAGGTGCCGCGCTTAACGGCGTCCACCTGCAGCATTGGGGCATCGACGCCCTCTGGCGGGCAAATTTTACCCGGGTTGAGACGGTTATCCGGATCGAATGCCGCTTTGACCTTACGCAGCTCAGCGTAGAGCGTTTCACCGAAGAACGCCGGGCTGTACTCCGCGCGGAACCCTTTCCCGTGTTCTCCCCAGAGCAGGCCGCCATATTTCGCGGTCAACGCCACCACATCGTCGGAGATCTGTTTCATCAGGATCTCCTGCTGCGGATCGCACATGTCCAGCGCAGGACGCACGTGCAGCACCCCGGCATCCACGTGGCCGAACATGCCGTAGCTCAGACCGTGGCTGTCCAGCAGGGCGCGGAACTCAACGATGTAATCCGCCAGATGCTCAGGCGGGACGCAGGTGTCTTCAGCAAAGGGAATCGGTTTGGCAGCCCCCTTCGCGTTGCCCAGCAGCCCCACCGCTTTTTTACGCATCGCGTAAATACGCTCAATGCCGGAGAGTTCGCTGCAAAGCTGCCAGCCAATCACCCCACCTTCGCCTGCTGCAATCAGTTCGTCCAGCCGCTGACAGAGCGTGGTGACCTGGCTTTCAATCAGCGCTTCGTCATCGCCGGCAAATTCAACGATGTTGAGACCCAACATCTCTTTATCAGGTACATCGGTGATAAGCTCACTCACCGAGTGCCAGACGATGTCTTCCCGAGCCAGATTAAGCACTTTAGAGTCGACGGTTTCCACCGACAGCGCCCGCGCGTCAACCATAAAGGGCGCATTGCGCAGGGCAGAATCGAAGGAGTTGTATTTGACGTTCACCAGCCGACGCACTTTCGGCAGCGGCGTAATGTCCAGCCGCGCCTCGGTAATAAATGCCAGCGTCCCTTCGGAGCCGGTCAGCACGCGGGTTAAATCAAACTGCGTCAGGTCATCGTTAAAGACATGACGCAGGTCGTAGCCGGTTAAGAAGCGGTTCAGTTTAGGGAATTTGTCGAGGATCAGCTGGCGGTTTTCGCGACAGCGCTCAAGCACGGTGCGGTAAATCCGCCCGTTGGCCGTGTTATCTTTACCCAGCGTTTCCGCCAGTTCGACCGGCATCGGCTGGGTATCCAGGATATCGCCGCCCAGCAGCACCGCACGCACGCCAAGAATGTGATCGGAGGTTTTACCGTAGACCAGCGACCCCTGCCCGGAGGCATCGGTGTTAATCATCCCACCGATTGTCGCACGGTTGCTGGTAGAGAGCTCAGGGGCAAAGAAGTAACCATAAGGCTTGAGGTACTGGTTAAGCTGATCTTTGATGACGCCCGCTTCGACACGCACCCATCCTTCTTCGGGATTGATCTCAATGATGCGGTTCATATAGCGCGACATATCAATGATGATGCCCTGGTTCAGCGCCTGACCATTGGTGCCGGTGCCGCCGCCGCGTGGCGTGAACACCAGCGAGGTAAATCGCTCCTGCGTTGCCAGTCGCGCAATAAGCGCCACATCGGCCGTTGAACGGGGAAACACGACTGCATCGGGAAGAAGCTGGTAGATACTGTTGTCGGTCGCCATTGTCAGCCTGTCGGCATAATGTGTGGCGGTATCCCCTGTAAAACCCTGTTGCTCCAGTGCCTGCAAAAAATTAAGCACCAGCTGAACGACGCCAGGTGCCTGAGAAATCTGTGGGATCATTACTGTCGACCCTAATTAGAGGTGTGAAATCGTTTGCGTGTATCGTAAAAGTTTTATCACATTTTTTTCTTATACGCTCTGCAGAATTACAGGCAGAATTCGCCTGTCAAAAATCGCTGAAATCATTAATGATTAGAGAATCGCGGTTTTCCGTTCCCGCCAGCCACGCTGGTGTTCAATTAAGGAAAGTTTCATTTATGGTCAATCTTCGCCAGCCCAGGGATGTTGCGCAAATTTTGCTGTCGGTGCTGTTCCTGGCCCTCATGATTATTGCGTGTTTGTGGATCGTTCAACCCTTCATTCTCGGCTTCGCCTGGGCTGCAACCGTTGTGGTTGCCACCTGGCCTTTACTCTTACGGTTGCAGAAACTGCTCTTCGGACGTCGTGGGCTGGCGGTCCTGGTGATGACGTTGCTGTTGTTCCTGCTGTTCATTATTCCCGTTGCGCTGCTGGTCAACAGCCTTGTCGACTCCAGCGGCCCGGTGATTCGCGCCGTGACCAGTGGCGATCTGACGCCGCCGGATCTCGCCTGGCTTAACAGCATTCCGGTTGTTGGCGCAAAACTTTACAGCGGCTGGCATGGCCTGCTGGAGATGGGTGGCAGCGCGCTGATGGCGAAAGTGCGCCCGTATATTGGCACCACTACCACCTGGTTTGTGGGTCAGGCGGCGCACATTGGCCGCTTTATGATGCACTGTACGCTGATGCTGGTCTTTAGTGCCCTGCTGTACTGGCGCGGTGAGCAGGTGGCTTTGGGCGTGCGTCATTTTGCCACTCGCCTGGCGGGCAAACGGGGTGATGCCGCGGTTCTGCTGGCGGCGCAGGCCGTGCGCGCGGTTGCGCTTGGCGTCGTGGTAACGGCGCTGGTTCAGGCGGTGCTGGGCGGTATTGGTCTTGCGATTTCTGGCGTGCCGTACGCCACCGTCTTCACCGTGGTCATGCTGATGACCTGCCTTGCGCAACTGGGTCCGTTGCTGGTGCTGGTACCCAGCATTATCTGGCTGTACTGGACCGGAGATACCACGTGGGGCACCGTTCTGCTGGTATGGAGCTGCGTGGTCGGCACCATGGATAACGTTATTCGTCCCATCCTTATTCGCATGGGCGCAGACCTGCCGCTGATCCTTATTCTCTCAGGCGTAATTGGTGGATTGATTGCCTTTGGGATGATTGGTCTGTTTATTGGTCCGGTGCTTCTGGCCGTGACCTGGCGTCTGTTCTCCGCCTGGGTGCACGAAATCCCGCCTCCGGGAACGGACCCGGACGTGATTTTGAGCGAACTGGAAGAGCTGGAAGATAAGAACAAGCAGTAATGGACAGGCCGGGTAACGCAGTCGCGTACCCGGCCTACATATTCCCCTTCAATACTTAAACGTTGCTAAAGTATTTATTCGTTGCGCACTGGTCAGACCCGCTATTACGGCTCTAAGTCCCCTATTAACCTCAAGAAATCTTTACGTCTCTTTAACTATTGAGACGAATCTGATCGACGCTAAAAGCTGACATGCCTACTATTAGGACACGGTTATAAATCAACACCTTGATTTATAAGCATGGAAATCCCCTGAGTGAAACAACGAATTGCTGTGTGTAGTCTTTGCCCATCTCCCACGATGGGCTTTTTTTTATCCTGATTACGCGCGGCTGACGTCACAGGTGCTGAGCATCCGCCATTCCGTTGACAATACACGGGTTTCCCCGGTCACATTGACCGTCACCACCTCGCGAATATCCGCCGACGATGCACCAATCTGCAGCTCAAATTCACCCGGTTCGACGATCCGTTTGCCGTCACGACGGGTAAAGTTGAACATCTCAACGGGCAACGTAAAGGTGAGCGTGGCGGTTTCACCCGGTGAGAGCGTGACGCGCTGGAACGCCTTCAACTCCTGCAATGGCCGCACCTGCGTGGCGACGTTATCCCGGACATAGACCTGTACCACCTCGCTGCCGCTGCGCTCACCGGTATTGGTGATATCCAGGCTTACAACCACCTCGCCGTCGATCGGAACGCGGGGTTCAGCCACGCGCGCCGCTCCCCAGCTAAACTGCGTCCAGCCGAGACCGAAGCCAAAGGGATAGCGGGAGCCAAAATGGAAAGCGAACGGTGTGCCGCCACTTTTGAGCTTGTGGTTGTAGTAATAGGGCATTGCTCCCGCGCTTTTCGGCACGCTGACCACCAGACGTCCCTGCGGTTCAGCACGGCCCGTTAATACATCCGCAATCGCCCAGCCGCCCTCCTGCCCTGGCGCCCAGGCCATCATCAGCGCGGCGACGTTATCTTCCAGCCCCTGAAGGTTGTAAGGCCTCCCGCCGGTCATGACCACGATAACCGGCTTGCCGGTGGCCACCAGCGCAGCCAGCAATTGTTGCTGTACGCCCGGCAGATTCAGAGAGTCGGTATCAGAGCCCTCCCCGACGGTTCCGCTCTGGAACAGCCCGGCGAGATCGCCAACGCAGGCCACCACCACGTCACTCTCCTGTGCGGCTTTTACGGCTTCAGGGATCAGGTCGGTACGCTGCGAGACCGGAGATTGCTGCATGGGTTTACCGCCGCTGTCACCCGGAAACACCGGCGCACCCGCCATCCGTTTTTCGATAATGTGACAGCCTTTGGCATAACGTACCCGCGAGGCCCCCAGATACTGCTCGAGCGCCGCGCGCGGTGTCGTGACCTGCGAGGTCTCTTCCACCATGTCGCTAATAATTAAGTGCACCGGAAAACTGTAACCGCTGAGGAGCGCCAGCGGATCGTCTGCCGTTGGCCCGACGACCGCCACGTGAGGGTTGCCGCCGAGGGGCAAAATGCCGTTATTCTCAAGCAGCGTCAGCGAACGGGTCGCCACTTCCCTTGCAACCTGACGCGTTGCCTCATTTTGCAAATCGATGCCCTGTTCATCGGCATACGGTTTTTCAAACAAGCCAAGACGGAATTTTTCGGTCAGGACGCGAGCAACAATTTCATCGACTTTCGCCATGGAAATCAGTCCGCGCTCAACGGCGTGTGCCAGATGACGCGCGCAGTCATCTTTTGGTAGTTCGACATCCAGCCCGGCATTGAAGGCCAGCGCTGCAGATTCGGCGGCATCGTGCGAGATGCCATGATGCTGGTGCAGCAGGCTCACGCCGCCATAGTCCGCAACGATGATCCCATCGAACCCCCACTGCTCACGCAGCACGGTTGTCATCAGGAAGTGGTCGCTGTGTCCGGGCTGGTTATCGATATCGTGATAGGCAGGCATCACCGAACCGGCGTTGGCCAGCTTCACCGCCATCTCAAACGGCAGCAGGAAGGTGTCGTTCAGTTCGCTAAGGCCCAGATGCACCGGCGCGTGGTTGCGTGCCCCTTCGCTGAAGGAGTGGCCCACATAATGTTTGAGCGTTGCCAGAAGATCGCGCTTATCGCCCTGCAAACCCTTCACGTATGCCGTAGCCATCACCCCCACCAGCCACGGGTCTTCTCCGAAGGTCTCTTCGGTGCGTCCCCAGCGAACGTCGCGAGAGACATCCAGCACCGGGGCCAGCCCCTGCTGGCAGCCAACAGAGCGTGCTTCTTTGCCAATCTGTTCTGCCGCACGCTGCACCAGCTGCGGATCCCAGGTCGAACCGTAGTTCAGCGACGACGGGAACAGCGTGGCATCTTTGCACAACAGCCCCACCAGGCACTCTTCATGGAACAGCGCCGGAATACCGAGGCGCGTCTCTTCCATCATCATGCGCTGCAGGCGGTTAGCGGCACGCACGCCTGTTTTCGCATCAACGATATGGGTGCCCAGTGGACGCGTAATCTGTCCCACCCCCAGTTTCAGCCGTTCGCTAAGCGCAGCCTGTTCGCTCACACCCGCGAATTCATCGCTCAGATCGCTGCGTTCGCGGTGGTTACCGTTTTCATCGAGGATCAACCAGTAGGCATGCATCTGGGCGAACTTCTCTTCCGGGGTCATGCGTGCCAGTAGGTCGGCGACGCGTTCATGCACGGGACGTCCCGCGTCCTTATAAATCGCAGTCATGTGTTACTCCTGTATTGCGGAATGGGTGGCCGGGGTGAGTTGTCCTGTCTCGTCTCGCACCTCGCGTTTGCTGGCCAGCTCGCGGGCGATGGAATTGACGAGCTTGCTGTTGAGTTTGTAAATGGTCAGCAGCGCGACCATACAGAGGAACAGCACGCAGGGGATGAGGGTGAAGAGCGCATTAATGGTAGAGAGCACGTGCGGTGCCTGGGTTGCCTGACCGGGCGCATAATCCACCATCCCGAGAACCCAACCGACCACCGCCCCGCCCAGCGCCAGACCAAATTTGATGGCAAACAGCGCGGTAGAAAAGACCAGACCATCCAGACGACGGCCGCTGCGATGCTCCTCATAATCGACCACATCAGAGAACATGGTCCACTGCAGCGGCGTGGTCAGGTTCTGAATAAAGCTAAAGATAATGTTGAGGCCAAAAATCAGCCAGATCTGCGAAGGCGGCAGAAAGAAAATCAGCGCGCCGAAAATCACGAAGGAAATAATGGTCCACTGATAGGCACGGACGCGGTCAAATTTCCCCAACAGACGTTCAGATAATAATGCCCCCGTTAAGGACGCCACCATCCCGGAAACAATAAAGGCAAATACCAGCTCCGGGCGCAGAAGCACATATTTCACGTAATACATGGTGGCAGAACCACGCGTCACCACTGCGGTTAACAGCAAAATATTAAACAGGAAAACAATTCGCCACTGGCTATTTCCGGCCAGCAGTTTTAAATCGCCGATCATCGAACCCGAGGTGTCATTGCGCGGGGAATAACGCTCGCGGGTCATCAGAAAACAGCAGAAGAAGAGAATAATACCCAGCAGGCCCATCATGCTCATGGCATAGAAATAGCCTTTCTGAACGTTGCCCTGGCCTAACAGCGAGACCAGCGGTAAGGCGATCACTGTCACAATCAACCCGCCGATGAACGACAGGCCGAAGCGCCAGGACTGCAGCGAGTGACGCTCACGCGGATCCAGCGTCAGCGCCCCGGGCATGGCGCAATACGGGACGTTAATCGCGGAATAAATAAGGCTTAAGATGGCGTAAGTAACGCAGGCATAGACGATTTTCGCCGTCGGCCCGACGTCCGGTACATAGAAGGTGATAAGGCAGCTTACGCCAAATGGGATGGCAAACCACAATAGCCAGGGACGAAAGCGACCGTGCCGCGTCTGAGTGCGGTCGACCAGCGCGCCAATGCAGGGGTCGACAAAAGCATCCACCACGCGCACCACTAAAAACATGGTGCCCATGATGGCCGCTGGCAAACCGAAAACATCCGTATAAAAATAGGCGAGAAATAAGGTTGCCGTTTGCCAGACCAGCGCACTGGCCATATCACCTAAGCCATAACCTATTTTATCTTTGGTACGCAATACAGAGGAGATTGTCATTGTTATTTGCCTTTTTATCAGGTTAAAACGTATTTCAACCAGTTGCGCATCAGCGAGGGAAATGCGCGGTAAGGCTCAAGTATTAGCAACGCTTTGCGCGCTAACAATTGTCTAAATTAACAGACAAATTATGATATTTGGTTTTTTACTTTATTTGTGATGGGGAGCAAATAAGGCATGAAATAAAAAAGGCGAGGAATATATCCTCGCCTTTTTCTGGTGCTGATGGCGTTACTTGTTGAGTTCGGCCAGGCTCAGCCAGGTTTGCACCACGGTGTCCGGGTTCAGGGACAGGCTGTCAATCCCCTCTTCCATCAGCCATGCGGCAAAGTCTTCATGGTCAGACGGACCCTGACCGCAAATCCCGACATATTTACCCTGTTTCTTCGCCGCGCGGATGGACATCGACAGCAGCGCTTTCACCGCCTCGTTACGCTCATCAAACAGTTCAGAGACCACGCCGGAGTCACGGTCAAGACCGAGCGTCAGCTGCGTCATGTCGTTCGAGCCGATAGAGAAGCCGTCGAAGTACTCCAGGAACTGCTCAGCCAGCAGGGCGTTGGACGGAATTTCACACATCATGATAATCTTCAGCCCGTTTTCGCCGCGCTTCAGACCCTGACGTGCCAGCTCCTCCACCACCGCTTTCGCCTGATCCACGGTACGCACGAACGGGATCATGATCTCAACGTTGGTCAGTCCCATGTCGTTGCGCACGCGCTTCACGGCGTCACATTCCAGCGCGAAGCAGGCACGGAAGCTGTCAGAAACATAACGTCCGGCGCCACGGAAGCCGAGCATTGGGTTCTCTTCTTCTGGCTCGTAACGCTCACCCCCCACCAGATTCGCGTATTCGTTTGACTTAAAGTCGGACAGACGCACGATCACGCGCTTCGGATAAAACGCCGCGCCCAGCGTGGCGATCCCCTCGGTCAGACGACCGACGTAGAACTCTTTTGGCGAGTCGTAACCTTTCATCATCTCGCGGATTTCGTTCTGCAGCTTCGCGTCCTGGTCGTCGAATTCCAGCAGCGCGCGCGGGTGAACGCCAATCATACGGTTGATGATAAATTCCAGACGCGCCAGGCCAACGCCTTCGTTCGGCAGGCAGGCAAAGTCAAACGCACGGTCCGGGTTACCAACGTTCATCATGATCTTCAGCGGCAGATCCGGCATGGTATCGACGCTTGAACTCTTCACGCTGAAGTCGAGAATATCGGCATACACGTAACCGGTATCGCCTTCCGCACAGGAGACGGTCACTTTCTGATCGTCCTTCATGCGCTCGGTCGCGTCACCGCAACCGACAACGGCAGGGATCCCCAGCTCACGGGCGATGATTGCCGCGTGGCAGGTACGGCCACCGCGATTGGTGACGATGGCCGCCGCTTTCTTCATGATCGGTTCCCAGTCCGGGTCGGTCATGTCGGTCACCAGCACATCGCCTGGCTGAATGCGGTTCATCTCGCTGATGTCATGGATCACTTTGACAGGACCGGCACCGATGCGATGGCCAATCGCGCGGCCTTCCGCCACGATTTTGCCCTGTGCGTGCAGGGTATAACGCTCCATCACCTGACCGCGGGAGCGGACAGTTTCCGGACGCGCCTGCACGATAAACAGCTTGCCGGTGTTGCCATCTTTGGCCCATTCGATATCCATCGGACGGCCGTAGTGTTTTTCGATCTGTACCGCCTGTTTCGCCAGCTCCTGCACTTCTGCATCGGTCAGGGAGAAACGGTCACGCATTTCCTGCGGTACGTCTTCAATCTTAACCTGCTTGCCATGCTCCTGCGTCGGGGCATAGATCATGCGGATTTTTTTCGAGCCCATCGTGCGGCGAACGACCGCCGGACGGTTTGCGGCCAGTGTCGGCTTATGAACGTAGAATTCGTCAGGGTTCACCGCGCCCTGTACTACCATCTCACCCAGACCCCACGCCGAGGTGATGAACACCACCTGGTCGAAGCCGGATTCGGTGTCGATGGAGAACATCACGCCGGAAGAGCCCACGTCGGAGCGCACCATGCGCTGTACGCCAGCAGAAAGCGCCACGCCGCGATGGTCATAGCCCTGGTGCACGCGGTAAGAGATGGCGCGGTCATTGAACAGGGACGCGAAGACGTGCTTCACCGCCACCAGCACGGCGTCATAACCCTGGACGTTAAGGAAGGTTTCCTGCTGTCCGGCGAATGACGCATCGGGCATATCTTCCGCGGTGGCAGAAGAACGCACGGCAAACGACGCCTGAGCATCATCCGCAGAGAGCTGGTTGTAGGCTTCGTGAATGGCTTTTTCCAGTTCCGGCTGGAAAGGTGTGTCGATAATCCACTGGCGGATTTGGGCACCGGCTTTCGCAAGCTCGGTCACATCATCAATATCCGTTTTATCCAGCAGGTCATAAATGCGCTGGTTTACACCGCTCTGGTCTAAAAACAGGTTAAAGGCATCGGCGGTTGTGGCAAACCCGTTCGGTACGGAGACACCCATACCCGACAGATTTGTAATCATTTCACCCAGGGAGGCATTTTTGCCCCCAACTCTGTCTACATCATTCATGCCGAGTTGGTTATACCAAAGCACCAGCGGTGACGAGCCATTGTTGGACATCGAAACAATCCTTTTGTGATATTTGATCGGAGTAAGAAACACCTGACTACGTATTTATACTGGCATAATTATTTCCGCTAAAAAAACGGTGAATCGTGTAAGCAATTTAAATTTTCAACTTTTCGGATACTTTCCCACCATCCGCTAACCCGATGATTCCTATATATTCAGCCAAAACCCTAAAAATAAAGTCGCTAATTGAAAAATGAAATCCACTTTTCAGGAAAATCAAAAACACCGTTTCATTTATAATTAGGATAAGTTCTTTGCTGTGTAATTTACTTTTTTAATTTATGCTTTCAGACAATTACGTACGATATTCAGGGTGGGTAAAATGGATAATGCTGTCGATCGCCACGTTTTTTATATTTCTGATGGTACGGCGATTACCGCCGAAGTGCTGGGACATGCGGTGATGTCGCAGTTCCCCGTTTCGATTAACAGCATCACGCTGCCGTTTGTGGAAAATGAGAGCCGTGCAAAGGCGGTGAAGGACCAGATTGACGCCATCTTCCAGCAGACGGGGGTCCGCCCGCTGGTCTTCTACTCCATCGTGATCCCTGAAATTCGCGCGATTATTTTGCAAAGTGAAGGGTTCTGTCAGGATATCGTCCAGGCGCTGGTGGCCCCGCTGCAGAGCGAACTGAAACTCGACCCGACGCCTATCGCCCACCGAACGCACGGGCTGAACCCCGGCAACCTGACCAAATACGATGCGCGTATCGCCGCCATTGATTACACCCTGGCGCACGACGACGGTATTTCGCTGCGTAACCTCGACCAGGCGCAGGTGATACTGCTTGGCGTCTCGCGTTGCGGGAAAACCCCGACCAGCCTTTACCTGGCGATGCAGTTCGGTATCCGCGCCGCCAACTACCCCTTTATTGCTGACGACATGGACAATCTGGTGCTTCCAGCCGCCCTTAAGCCGCTCCAGCACAAGCTGTTTGGCCTGACCATCAACCCGGAACGGCTGGCGGCAATACGTGAAGAACGCCGTGAGAACAGCCGCTACGCCTCAATGCGCCAGTGTCGAATGGAGGTTTCCGAGGTGGAAGCGCTGTACCGCAAAAACCAGATCCCGTGGCTAAACAGCACTAACTATTCGGTAGAAGAGATCGCCACCAAAATCCTCGATATCATGGGGCTCAACCGACGCATGTACTAACATGCTAGTACAATAACTCAGAATCGGGTATCATCACCACATCCTCGGCGCGCAGGCGCGCCGAACTTGAATTCAGCAGGGATTGGTTTAAGGTGATGCCCATCACTTCCCGGTAGTCTGCCGATGAAGCAAAAATTTTTCTGAGACATTTCATGAATAAAACCGATGAACTCCGCACTGCGCGCATTGACAGCCTGGTCACACCGGCTGAACTGGCACAGCGGCATCCTGTTTCCGCGGGTGTAGCGGAACATGTCACGGCATCCCGCCGTCGCATTGAAAAAATCCTTAATGGCGAAGACAAACGTCTTCTGGTGGTGATTGGCCCTTGCTCCATCCACGATCTGGATGCCGCAATGGATTACGCAAAACGGCTTCAGGGACTGCGGGACAAGTACCAGCATCGCCTTGAAATTGTCATGCGCACCTACTTTGAAAAACCGCGCACCGTCGTGGGCTGGAAAGGGCTGATTTCCGACCCGGACCTGAACGGCAGCTACCGTGTTAATTATGGTATTGAGCTGGCGCGTAAACTGCTTTTGCAGGTCAATGAGCTGGGCGTACCGACGGCCACCGAGTTTCTCGATATGGTGACCGGACAGTTTATCGCCGATCTCATCAGCTGGGGCGCTATCGGTGCGCGCACCACGGAAAGCCAGATCCACCGTGAGATGGCCTCTGCCCTCTCCTGCCCGGTTGGATTTAAAAACGGTACCGATGGCAACACGCGAATTGCCGTTGACGCGATCCGTGCATCGCGTGCCAGCCATATGTTCCTGTCGCCGGATAAGCGCGGTCAGATGACCATTTATCAGACCAGCGGCAACCCATACGGGCATATCATCATGCGTGGCGGGAAAAAGCCTAATTACCACGCGCAAGATATTGCTGCGGCGTGTGAAACGCTGGCCGAGTTCGACCTGCCGGAACACCTGGTGGTGGATTTCAGCCACGGCAATTGCCAGAAACAGCATCGCCGCCAGCTGGACGTGTGTGATGAGATCTGCCAGCAGATCGTCAGCGGTTCAACCGCCATCGCGGGCATTATGGCCGAAAGTTTTATCCGGGAAGGCACGCAAAAAATCGTAGCCGGACAGCCAATGGTTTACGGCCAGTCGATCACCGACCCGTGCCTGAGCTGGGAAGACAGCGAACTGCTGCTGGAGAAACTGGCGGCAGCAGTCGATTCACGTTTTTAGTCCTTGCCTTTTACCCTCTCCTGCGGGAGAGGGTCTACGTTCGCGCACGGCCACATCCTCTTCTGTTTTGATCCCATCACAGTTTTTTCACAAAAACGCTTGCCGTGAATTTTCACTTTGTTGATAATGATTATCATTGTTACATTGATTGTTATTTATAAACATTATGTCACGTACGGATAACAACGCGGCAACGCCCGAAAACACACACACAGCACCTGCCCCAGCGCGCACCGATCGTCGGATCGACAGTAAAAGCCTGCTGGGGGACGAGGGACGCGTGATCATCGAGCATGACGGCCAGCTTTATCTGTTGCGCCAGACCCATGCCGGGAAGCTGATCCTCACCAAATAAATACCACAATACCTTCGCCAGCCACCCAGGTGATCCCCAGGCAGCCAGCGCTTTCGATTCTTTATGGAGAGTTGCTATGCCACACCTGCATTCCGCATTTTTGCGCCCGTCCTGCCTTGCGCTATCCGTTGTCAGCGCCCTGCCGGGCGTCACGTTTGCGGCCACAGATGACATGACCGTTATCGCCACCGGCAACGCCCGCAGCGCCTTCGAAGCCCCGATGATGGTCAGCGTGATTGACACCGCGGCCCCGGAAAACCAGACCGCCAGCTCGGCCGCCGACCTGCTGCGCTACGTCCCAGGCCTGATGCTTGACGGCACCGGGCGCACCAACGGTCAGGACGTCAACCTGCGCGGTTACGACCGCCGCGGCGTGCTGGTGCTGGTGGATGGCGTGCGCCAGGGGACCGACACTGGCCACCTGAACAGCACGTTCCTCGACCCGGCCCTGATTAAACGTATCGAAGTGGTTCGCGGCCCGTCAGCCTTACTGTACGGCAGCGGCGCGCTGGGGGGCGTGATCGCGTATGACACCGCCGATGCAAATGACCTGCTGGAACCGGGAAAAAACAGCGGCTACCGCGTGTTTGGTACGGGCGCGACGGGCGATCACAGTCTGGGCATGGGGGCCAGCGCTTACGGGCGTACCGAAACCCTGGACGGACTGGTTGCCTGGTCGAGCCGCGATCGCGGCGATCTGCGCCAGAGCGACGGTGGAAAAGCGCCGAATGACGAATCCATCAACAACATGCTGGCAAAAGGTCGCTGGGCCATCGACCCGGCCCAGACGCTGAGCGGATCCCTGCGCTATTACAATAACGCGGCGCAGGAGCCAAAAAACCCGCAAACCCCCGCCGCGGACGCCAGCAGCAATCCCATGACCGATCGCTCCACCATTCAGCGAGACGCTCAGCTGGGCTATCACCTGGCTCCCCAGGGCAACGACTGGCTGAATGCCGATACGAAACTCTACTGGTCTGAAGCGCGCATTAACGCCCAGAACATTGACGGCACCGGCGAGTTTCGCAAGCAGACCACCAAAGGTGGCAAAGTGGAAAACCGCACCCGTCTGTTCAGCGACACGTTTGCCTCACATCTTCTGACCTATGGCGGCGAATACTACCGTCAGGAGCAACATCCGGGGGGCACCACCACCGGCTTCCCGGAGGCTAAAATCGATTTCAGCTCCGGCTGGCTGCAGGACGAGATCACCCTGCGCGACCTGCCGGTCACGCTTCTCGGCGGTACCCGTTACGATAATTACCGCGGGAGCAGCGAAGGATACGACGATGTGAACGCGGACAGATGGTCCTCCCGTGCCGGACTGACCGTCAGCCCGACCGACTGGCTGATGCTGTTCGGCTCTTACGCACAGGCCTTCCGTGCGCCGACCATGGGTGAAATGTATAACGACGCCAAACACTTCTCCATCGGCCGCTTTTACACTAACTACTGGGTGCCGAACCCGAACCTGCGTCCGGAAACCAATGAAACGCAGGAGTTTGGCTTCGGACTGCGCTTTGACGACGTCATGCTTGCTAACGATGCGCTGGAATTCAAGGCCAGCTACTTCGACACCAAAGCCAAAGACTACATCTCCACCAGCGTCGATTTTGCGGCTGCGACCACCATGTCCATGAACGTTCCCCACGCCAAAATCTGGGGCTGGGACGTGATGGCGAAATACACGGCCGACCTGTTCAACCTCGACGTCGCCTACAACCGCACCCGGGGAAAAGATACCGATACGGGCGAGTATATCTCCAGCATTAACCCGGATACCGTCACCAGCAAGCTGGATATCCCGGTGGCGCAAAGCGGTTTCTCCGTCGGCTGGATCGGCACCTTCGTCGATCGCTCAACCCATATCAGCAGTAGCTACAGCGAACAGCCGGGCTATGCGGTTAACGATTTCTACGTAAGCTATAAAGGCCAGGAGCAGCTCAAAGGGGTAACCACGACGCTGGTGCTGGGTAACGCGTTCGACAAGGCGTACTGGTCTCCTCAGGGCATTCCTCAGGACGGACGCAACGGTAAGATTTTTGTGAGTTACCAGTGGTAATCCCCACGCCCCGGCCTGCCGGGGCCCTTATTCGAAAGGAAGAGACAATGAATCACTACACACGCTGGCTTGCGCTGAAAGAAGAAAATCCAGGTCAATACGCACGTGACATCGCAGGCTTAATGAACATCAGCGAAGCAGAGCTGACCTTCGCCCGCGTGGGCCACGACGCCTGGCGCCTGCACGGCGACATCCGCGAAATCATCGGCGCGCTGGAAGCCGTGGGCGAGACCAAATGCATCTGTCGTAACGACTATGCAGTTCACGAGCAGGTGGGCGCGTTTACGCATCAACACCTTAGCGGCCACGCCGGGCTGGTACTGAATCCGCGGGCGCTGGATCTGCGCCTGTTTCTCAACCAGTGGGCGAGCGCGTTCCACATCAGTGAAACCACCGCCCGCGGTGAGCGTCAGAGCATTCAGTTCTTCGACCTTCAGGGCGATGCCCTGCTGAAAGTTTACACGACCGATAACACCGATATTTCTGCCTGGGGCGACCTGCTTACGCGCTTTATCTTTGCCGATAATCCGCCACTGGCACTGAAGCATGCCGATGTCCCTGCCCACAACGAAAAGGCTGATGCCGCCCTCGTTGACCAGGAGTGGCGCGCCATGACCGACGTGCATCAGTTCTTCGGCCTGCTGAAGCGCCACAATCTGAGCCGCCAGCAGGCGTTTCGTCTGGTGGGCGACGATCTGGCCTGCAGGGTGGACAACACCGCTCTGGCACAGCTGCTGGAAACGGTCCGCCTGGAGGGGAATGAAATGATGATCTTCGTCGGCAACCGCGGCTGCGTGCAGATCTTTACCGGCGTGGTGGAAAACGTCGTCCCGATGAAAGGCTGGCTCAACATCTTCAACCCAACCTTTACCCTGCATCTGCGGGATACGTCCATCGCCGAAACATGGGTGACGCGTAAACCCACCGCTGACGGGCACGTCACCAGCCTGGAGCTCTTCGCCGCCGACGGGACGCAAATCGCTCAACTGTACGGTCAACGCAGCGAAGGTGAACCAGAGCAGCGTCAGTGGCGCAGCCAGGTTGACGCCCTGACCCGAAAAGGGCTGGCCGCATGAAAAAATGGCTCGCCCTGCTCTGCGCCCTGCCGCTGGTGACGTTCGCGGCCACACCGCAGAAAATTGTCGCCCTGGGGGGTGACGTGACTGAGATTGTTTATGCCCTTGGCGCGGGATCGTCACTGGTTGCCCGCGACAGCACCAGCCAGTGGCCGCAGGCGGCGAACGCCCTGCCCGACGTCGGCTATTTGCGCCAGCTTAACGCGGAGGGGATCTTATCCATGCGCCCGACGCTGGTGCTGGCCAGTGCTCAGGCACAACCATCTCTGGCGTTAAAACAGGTCGAGGAAAGTCACGTCAGTGTCGTCACCGTTCCCGGCAGTCATGATCTGAGTGTGATTGACGAAAAGGTGCGAGTCATTGCCGAAGCGACGCATCGCGAAGCACAGGGTGACGCATTGCGCGCCAGGCTGCGCCAGGCGCTGGCAGCCCTGCCCACCTCGCCACTCGACAAACGGGTGCTGTTTATCCTCAACCACGGCGGGATGACCGCGATGGCTGCCGGACAACAGACCGCCGCGGATGCAGCCATTCGCGCAGCGGGTTTGCAAAACGCGATGCAGGCCTTTACCCGTTATCAGCCGCTGTCCCAGGAAGGGGTGATTGCCAGCCAGCCTGACCTTGTGGTGATTTCGCAGGATGGCGTAAAGGCATTGGGTGGCGAAGCGAATGTGTGGACACTTCCCGGCCTGGCGCAAACGCCGGCGGGACGGAACAGGCAGGTGCTGACCATCGACGATATGGCGCTGCTGGGCTTTAGCGTGCGCACGCCGCAGGCCATACAGCAATTGCGCACCCGGGCGGAGCAACTGCCCTGATGTCCAGACGGATCGCGTTGTCGCTGTGGATGCTGGCCGCCATCCTGACGATCATGACGCTGGCGGCCTCCGGGGCTGGCGCACTGCATCTGCCGGTCAGTCTGCTGTGGCGCGGCAGTGATGAAAGCCTGCGTCAGATCTGGCTGACCATTCGTCTCCCCCGGGTCCTGCTGGCGCTGGTCACCGGCGGCTCGCTGGCGCTGGCAGGCTGCGTAATGCAGGGGCTTTTTCGTAATCCGCTGGCGGATCCGGGGCTGCTTGGGATCAGCAGCGGCGCGGCGCTGGCCGTGGCGCTGTGGGTGGTTATTCCCCTCTCGCTCCCCGCGCTGATGATGCTTTACGCTCCCATGATCGCGGCATTTGGGGGTGCGCTGGCGGCCACTTTCGTCATTTTCGTCCTAAGCCAGCAGCGTAACAGCACACTTTCACGGCTGTTACTGGTGGGCATTGCCCTCAATGCCCTGTGCGGTGCGGCAGTCGGCGTACTGTCATGGCTCAGCAATGATGCCCAGCTTCGCCAGCTCTCCCTCTGGGGCATGGGCAGCCTGGGTCAGGCGCAGTGGTCTACGCTGCTGGCCGTCACCTCGCTGATGGTGCCAGGCGTTCTGATTATCTGGCGTCTTGCCTGCGCGCTCAATTTACTGCAGCTGGGTGAAGAAGAAGCGCACTACCTTGGCGTGGCGGTGGCGACGGTACAGCGGATCCTGTTGCTGTGCAGCGCCTTACTGGTTGCCGCCGCGGTTGCCGTCAGCGGGGTGATTGGTTTTGTCGGTCTGGTGGTGCCGCACCTGATACGGATGTGGCTGGGCGCCGATCACCGGGCCGTGATCCCCGGCTCCGTACTGGCCGGGGCGTCGCTGCTGCTGGTTGCCGATACGGTGGCGCGCACGCTGGTCGCACCGGCTGAAATGCCGGTCGGTTTACTGACCAGTATCTTCGGCGCGCCGTGGTTCCTGTGGCTCATTTTTCGTCGTGGAGGCGCACATGGCTGAACGCTACTGCGCGGAACGTCTTGTTTATCAGGTCGGGCAACGGACACTTATCAACGACGTGTCGCTGGCGTTATCTCCGGGGGAAATGGTGGCGTTGATTGGGCCTAACGGTGCCGGAAAATCGACGTTACTGCGCCTGCTCACAGGCTATCTCACGCCTTCTGGTGGGCAATGCAGCCTGGCGGGTACGCCGCTTGAGGTGTGGCACCCGCAAAAGCTCTCACGCCGCCGGGCAGTGATGCGCCAGAATACGCAGCTCGGTTTCGACTGGCCGGTCGACGCGGTGGTGGGTATGGGCCGCGCGCCCTGGACGCGCTACCCTGAAGCCCCGGTTGTCGAAGCCGTAATGGCAATAACGGGCTGCCTGCCCCTCGCAGACCGACACTTTTCGGCCCTCTCCGGTGGCGAGCAACAACGGATCCAGCTCGCCCGCGCCCTGGCGCAGCTCTGGCATGACGGCGGTCCGCGCGGCTGGCTATTTCTCGATGAACCCACTTCCGCGCTGGATCTTTACCACCAGCAGCATCTGCTGCGGTTGTTGAAATCCCTGACCCGTCAGGGCGATTTTCACGTGTGCGTGGTGCTGCACGACCTCAATCTGGCAGCGCTGTGGGCGGACCGGATCCTGCTGCTGCATAACGGCACGCTGGTTTCTCAGGGCACGCCGGAAACGGTTTTACAGGCCGACGCGCTGGCCCGGTGGTATGGCGCGCAGGTATACGTTGGCCCACATCCGGTTCACGCCTCACCGCAGGTATTTCTCGCCCCCTGACCGGGCTGATAAAAATCTTTCAGCGTCTCAAGCAGGGCATGCGCCGCTTTTGAAAGCTGCGTGTGCCCGGGGTGGATCACGCCGATGCATTTTTCAATTGGCGGGTTATCGAGTGGAATACAGACCGCGCCTAACGAGGTCATCTGCGCCTCACACAGTGCCGGGACCGCACTGCCGCCCAGACCGCTGGCGACCATTCTGCCCACCGTCACCAGTTGATGGCTCTCCAGAGCCACATCCAGTTTACGACCGCTGCGGGCCAGCTCTTCTTCCATCATCAGACGAACGGCCGAAGGGCGCTGCAGGGTAATAAAATCCAGCGTCAGTAGCGCCTCCCATGAAAGGCGTTTTTTGGCTGCCAGAGCGGATGATTTCGGCACAATGGCGACAAATCGATCGAGACCCAACGGCGTAAAAAGCAGGTTATGGGTCGGCGCCGGTTCAAACGCGATCCCCATCTCGACCCGCCCTTCCCGCACCATTTCAATTACCTGCTCGTTGATAACATCGTGCACGGTGACGTTGATCCCGGCGTGGCGATCGCGAAATGCCTTGAGCACCTCCGGCAGGACATTCGCCGCAAATGACGGCATCGCCGCGACTGAGATTTTGCCGCGCTGCAGCGTAAAGCACTGATGCATGGCCTCTTCGGCGTTATCCCAGTCCGCCAGCAGCTGCCGCGCCATCGGTAAAAAGGTCTCCCCCTCCTGCGTCAGCGCCACCTTGCGGGTGCTGCGCTGCAACAGCGGTCCCCCCAGCGCCTCCTCCAGGCCTTTAATCGTCAGGCTAAGCGCCGGCTGGGAAAGATTCAGCCGTTCACTGGCATGCGCGAAATTCAGAGTGTGAGCTACCGCTAAAAACGCGCGTAACTGTTTGACACTCATTCTCATTTTTCACCTTGTTAACTAATTGAAAAAATTTAGTTAACAGCAAATTAATAAAAAAACCAAATGAGTGGGTCACAAATTCAAAATTAACAAATGAGTCGCCGCCCCTAATGATACCGGCACGGATAACGGGAGGGATGATTATGGCGGGACTGGATAAGCGCGTCGGCAGCTATGCGCAGGCGCTGGACGGGCTGACGGACGGAATGACATTGCTGGCAGGCGGCTTCGGCCTGTGCGGCATTCCTGAGAACCTGATTGCCGAAGTCAGACGCCGTCAGGTGCAGGGGCTGACGGTGGTTTCAAACAACTGCGGCGTCGATGGTTTTGGTCTCGGGATACTCCTTGAGACGCGCCAGGTACGAAAAGTGGTGGCGTCGTACGTGGGCGAAAACGCGCTGTTCGAACAACAGGTGTTGAGCGGCGAGCTGGAAGTGGAACTCACCCCACAGGGAACCCTGGCAGAAAAGGTTCGCGCTGGCGGAGCGGGTATTCCGGCGTTTTACACGGCCACCGGCTATGGTACCCCCGTGGCTGCTGGCAAGGAAGTTCGCCAGTTTGCCGGCAAGCATTATGTCCTCGAAGAGGCCATCACCGGCGATTTTGCGCTGATCAAGGGCTGGAAAGCGGACTGGTACGGCAACGTTATCTATCGCCATACCGCCCAAAACTTTAACCCGCTGATGGCCACCGCGGGCCGGATAACGGTGGTGGAAGTGGAAGAGATCGTCGCCCCGGGCGAACTGCCCCCGTCGGCCATTCATACCCCGGGGATCTACGTCGACAGGCTGATTGTCGGCCAGTTCGAGAAACGCATTGAACAGCGCACGCTGCGCGCAGAGGGAGTCTGAAGATGTTAACCCGTGAACAGATGGCCATGCGCGTCGCCCGAGAACTGCGCGACGGTTACTACGTCAACCTGGGGATAGGGATCCCGACCCTTGTGGCGAACTATATTCCGGCGGGAATGGACGTAATGCTCCAGTCTGAAAACGGCCTGCTGGGGATGGGAGCCTTTCCGGATGAGCAGAGCCTTGACGCCGACATGATTAACGCCGGTAAGCAGACCGTCACCGCGAGGATCGGTGCCGCCATTTTCGACTCGGCTCAGTCGTTCGCCATGATCCGGGGTGGCCATGTTGACCTGACCGTACTCGGGGCGTTCGAAGTGGATGTCGAAGGCAACATCGCCTCGTGGATGATCCCGGGCAAGATGGTGAAAGGGATGGGAGGCGCGATGGATCTGGTCGCCGGGGCGCAGAACATCATTGTGGTGATGACCCATGCCGCAAAAAACGGAGAGTCAAAACTGCTGCCGCGCTGCACGCTGCCGTTGACCGGCGCTGGCTGCATCCGTCGGGTGTTAACCGACCTTGCGTTGCTGGAGATTGAAGACGGCGCGTTCATTCTGCGGGAATACGCCCCCGGCGTCAGTATTGACGACATCGTCAGTAAAACAGCCGGGAAAATCATCGTGGCGGACGACGTGCGCGAGATGCGCTTCAACTGAGGAGTGAACATGAATGAGGTCATGATTGTCGGGGCCACGCGAACCCCTGTAGGCAGTTTTCGCGGATCGCTCTCCTCCCTTTCCGCGGTTGAACTGGGTGCCGTAGCGGTTCGTCGCCTGCTTGAGAACAGCCAGCTGTGCGCAGATCAGGTAGACGAACTGATTTTCGGTCAGGTGCTGACGGCAGGGTGTGGACAAAACCCCGCCCGTCAGACCGCTCTCACGGCCGGATTGCCCGTCAGTACGCCCGCGACAACCGTCAATCTGGTGTGCGGTGCCGGCTTAAAAGCGGTACAGCTCGCCGCGCAGGCTATCCGCTGCGGCGATGCCGACGTGGTTATCGCTGGCGGCCAGGAGAGCATGAGCAATGCCCCTTACCTGCTGGACGGTGCGCGGTCAGGGTTGCGTTTTGGTCATACAGGATTGCAGGACAGCATGATAACGGATGGCCTGTGGGACGCATTTAACGATTATCACATGGGCATCACCGCGGAAAACGTTGCCCGCCAGTATGGCATCTCCCGCGAGCAGCAGGACGCTTTTGCCGCCCGGTCGCAGCAAAAAGCGGCGTCGGCCATTGCGCGCGGTCTGTTTAACGCGGAGATGGCTCCGGTCACGGTGAGCGAGGGTAAAAAGCCGCCGCGCCTGGTCAACAGTGATGAACAACCCCGGCCGGGAACCACCGCTGAGCAACTCGCGCACCTGCGCCCTGCCTTTCGTCGTGAAGATGGAACGGTCACGGCGGGTAATGCCTCAACCCTGAACGATGGTGCCGCTGCGGTGCTGTTGATGAGCGGTGAAAAAGCGCGGGAAAGCGGATTACCGATCCTGGGACGGGTCGCGAGTTATGCCGTGACCGGCGTTGATCCATCGGTGATGGGCATCGGGCCGGTCAGCGCCTGCCAGACGGCTCTGGCCCGGGCAGGCTGGGCGCTGGATGAGGTGGACATCATTGAAGCGAATGAAGCCTTTGCCGCGCAGGCGCTGGCCGTTGGCAAACTGCTCGGCTGGGATGAACGCAAGGTGAACGTTAACGGTGGTGCGATTGCGCTTGGCCACCCCATCGGCGCCTCTGGCTGTCGGATCCTCGTCACGCTGCTGCATGAGATGCAACGCCGCGACGCGAAAAAAGGGCTCGTCACCCTGTGTGTGGGAGGTGGGCAAGGCATTGCGTTAACCCTTGCGCGCTAACCGCGCCCGGACATCTCGTTGGTACCCGAATATAACAATGATAGTGAGGAGTCATAATGAGTGTGTTGATTGCCCTGGCGGCGCTGGCATTGCTGATGCTTGCGGCCTATCGCGGATACAGCGTTATTCTGTTTGCCCCCATCGCAGCGCTGGGTGCCGTGCTGCTGACCGACCCGGGGGCCGTCGGCCCGACGTTTACCGGTCTGTTTATGGAAAAGATGGTCGGCTTCGTCAAGCTCTACTTCCCGGTGTTCCTGCTGGGTGCCGTGTTTGGCAAGCTGATTGAACTTTCCGGTTTCTCACGCGCTATCGTCGCTGCAGCGATCCAGATCCTCGGGCGCCGCCATGCGATTCCGGTCATTGTGCTGGTGTGTGCATTGTTAACGTACGGCGGCGTTTCGCTCTTCGTGGTGGCCTTTGCCGTCTATCCTTTTGCGGCCGAACTGTTCCGCCAGAGCGGCATCCCCAAACGTCTTATCCCGGCGACCGTGGCTCTGGGTGCGTTCTCGTTTACCATGGACGCCCTGCCCGGTACGCCGCAGATCCAGAACATTATCCCCACCAGCTTCTTTGGCACTAACGCCTGGGCCGCGCCGTGGCTTGGGTTGATTGGCTCGCTGTTTATCCTCTGTTTTGGCCTGATCTGGCTGGAGCGTCAGCGGCGAAAGGCGCTCAACAACAATGAGGGCTACGGTTCCGATCTGAAAAATGAACCTGAAACGCCGGACAACATTAATCTGCCCCATCCGCTGATCGCCATTTCCCCTCTGCTGCTGGTGGGGATCCTCAACCTGCTGTTTACCCGCTGGATCCCCGGCTGGTACGGGACGCACCATGAGCTTACCCTGCCCGGGCTGGCGAAGCCGATTGTCACCGAGGTCAGCAAAATCACCGCCATCTGGGCCGTGGAAGCGGCGCTGATCGCGGGTATTGTCATGGTACTGCTTTTTGGATTTCGCAATATCCGGGGACGGCTGGCAGAAGGCAGCCGGACGGCGGTCAGCGGCGCCATTCTGGCGGCAATGAATACCGCATCTGAATACGGTTTCGGGGCGGTGATCGCTGCGCTGCCCGGTTTTCTGGTCTTATCCAAAGCGCTCGCCGCTATCCCGAACCCGTTGCTCAACGAAGCCATCAGCGTGACCGTGCTTGCCGGGATCACCGGTTCGGCGTCGGGCGGGATGAGCATCGCCCTTGCGGCCATGGCCGATACGTTTGTCGCGGCCGCCCACGCAGCCAATATCCCTCTGGAGGTTCTCCACCGCGTGGCCTCGATGGCCAGCGGCGGCATGGATACGCTTCCCCATAACGGGGCCGTAATTACGTTGCTTGCCATTACGGGTCTGAGCCATCGTCAGGCGTATGGCGGCATTTTCGCTATCACCCTCATCAAAAGTCTGGCGGTGCTTTTTGTCATTGCCGTGTTCTATCTCACCGGCATTGTGTAAGGAGAATAAAATGAATCTGAACGGTAAAACCGCACTGGTGACCGGCTCGACCAGCGGTATTGGACTTGGGATCGCTGGCGTGCTGGCGAAGGCCGGCGCGCAGTTGATTCTTAACGGTTTCGGCGACAGTGAATCGGCAAGAGACGAAATCGCGAAACGGGGTAAAACGCCGGGCTATCACGATGCGGACCTGCGTGACGTCCAGCAGATTGAAGCCATGATGCACTACGCCGAAAGCCGGTATGGCGGAGTCGATATTCTGATCAACAACGCCGGTATACAGCACGTCGCACCTGTTGATGCGTTCCCGGTGGAGAAATGGAACGACATTATCGCCATCAACCTCTCTTCCGTCTTTCACACCAGCCGGCTGGCGCTGCCTGCGATGCAGGCGAAAAACTGGGGGCGCATCATTAATATCGCCTCCGTGCATGGGCTGGTCGCGTCGAAAGAGAAATCCGCCTATGTTGCCGCCAAGCATGGCGTGGTGGGCTTTACCAAATCCCTGGCGCTGGAGACCGCCCGCACCGGTATTACCGCCAATGCCATCTGCCCGGGCTGGGTGTTGACCCCGCTGGTGCAGCAGCAAATCGACAGACGTATTGCCGATGGCGTCGCACCGGATGTCGCTCGTGAGCAACTGCTGGCAGAGAAACAGCCCGCCGGTGAGTTTGTTACGCCGGAACAGCTAGGCGAGCTGGCGTTGTTTTTGTGCAGTGACAGCGCCGTACAGGTCCGCGGCGCCGCCTGGAATATGGATGGCGGATGGGTCGCACAGTGACCGCGGTATCGGCATAAAAAAACCTGGCACCGCAAGGTGTCAGGTTTTGTCCGCCCGGGCTAGCTCGAACAGCTCACTTCCAGGCGTTTTCCCCAGTCCGGCGGACGGCTGACATAGTCGTCATCACGGTCAGCAAACGGCGTACGCAGAGCCACATGCAGGCGATGTAATTCGTCATACTCACCCTGTTCTGCCTGTTCAATGGCCCGCTGCGCCAGCCAGTTGCGCAACACCATCGCCGGGTTCGCCGCGTTCATTTGCGCCTGCCGGGTTGCGTCGTCGACCTGCTCTTGCTGCAATCGCGCACGGTAAAGCGCAAACCAGTCGTCAAAGCCCTGCCTGTCAATGAACTCGTCGCGCAGCGGTGAGGCACTACTGTGTTGCTCAGTCTGGCTCAGCATCCGGAAGGTGCGGGTGTAATCGCTGCCTTCACGTTCCATGAGTGCAAACAGAGCGTTCAGGATGTCGTTATCGCCCCTCTCCTGCGTCACCAGCCCCAGTTTGTTGCGCATCAACGCGCCGTATTCGCGCAGTAAAATGTCCTGGTAGCTGTCGAGCGCATCATTCAGGGCATCAACGTCGATAAACGGCGACAGAGTTTGCGCAAGGCGCTGCAGGTTCCACAGGCCAACAGCCGGCTGATTGTCGAAACTGTAACGTCCCTGATAGTCAGAGTGGTTGCAGATATAACCCGGCTGATAGTCATCAAGGAAGCCAAACGGACCGTAATCAAAGGTCAACCCGAGAAGTGACATGTTGTCCGTGTTCATCACCCCATGGGCAAACCCGACCGTCTGCCAGCGGGCAATCATGGTTGCGGTACGGGCTACCACATCGCGGAACCAGAGAATGTACTTATCGGCCTCGTCCTGGAAATGAGACCAGTGATGACGAATGGCATAATCCGCAAGCTGGCGGACTTTTTCCGGCTCACGACGATAATAAAAGTGTTCAAAGTGGCCAAAACGCAGATGGCTTTGCGCAACGCGCATGAGCATCGCCCCTTTTTCCATCGTTTCACGTGCCACCGGGGTGTCACTGGTTACAATCGACAGTGCGCGAGTGGTGGGGATCCCCAGCGCATGCATCGCTTCGGATGCCAGACATTCGCGAATAGTCGAACGCAATACCGCGCGCCCGTCGCCCATTCGCGAGTAAGGGGTCAGGCCGGCCCCCTTCAGGTGCCAGTCCACCGTCTCCCCGTTGGGCAGCCGTTGTTCGCCCAGCAGGATCCCCCGGCCATCGCCCAGTTGTCCTGCCCAGACGCCAAACTGATGTCCGCTATAGACCTGAGCCAGAGGCTGCATACCGGCAAGCAGCGTTTCGCCTCCCCAGACGCCAGCGCCGTCGGAGGGCTGAAACATCTCAGGTGGAACAGCCAGCTCTTCTGCCAGCCGATCGTTATGCCAGATAAGACGGGAATTTTGTAACGGTGTGGGTTTGAGTGCGGTATAAAAACCCGGCAACTCGTCATGCCAGTGAGCAGTAAAAGACAGGGTCATAGGTCCTCCTGCTTTTAGTGTAGTGGGTTTACCCGGACTTAAACACGGGCGAAAGAGAGGGTTATCACTGAACGAGCGTGGTGACGTGCTCTGCAGAGACGGCCGGCCAGAGCGCCCCCTGCATTGCGCCAAAGTTAAAGGACAAGACGCGCTGCAATAAACCGTGGTCATCAATGCCGCCGACGAGCACTGACTGACAGTGAGGCGTTATTTGCCAGAGGATTGCGCGCATAAAAGGCTCAAAAGAGAGTTCAGAAGCACGCTGCTGGATAAATCCCTTGTCGAGAATGACCCGTTTAAACAATCCATCATAAACGGCTTTCAACGACGCTGCGCCTGCGCCAAAGTTTGCAAGCACCAGCGGAAAATGGATTGCCATTCTCGCCAGTTGCAGATCGTCCTTCCCGTTATTTAAACCTGGATAATTCTCATTAACAGTAAACTCAAGAAACGGATAACGCTCAAGTATTGAAACAGCGTTCCCATTACTTAATAAAAATTCAACAATTACAGGTGTAATATTGATCCATGCAATTAACTGATGCTGAATAAAAAACAGTTTACAGGTATCAAGCAATTGCAATTTCTCGTTAAACAACGCTAACTCTTCTTCAGCCGAAAGCCGCGGGATAACGAGTTCGGTGGGGATCCGAACGTGGGTACCGACGCCAGTAAAGTTAACCAGAACCTCTAAACCTTTAAGCTCACCGGCGCTATTACGGGCAGGCAGAAGCATCAGTTCAGACTGGTAAGCATTATCTATGCGTAATAATCATTGCACTCGCCCCGCATTAAAGATGAGAGAGGACATCCTGGAGCAATTGCCGACACAATTCCACTGTCTTGATTTTAATAAGATTAATTTCATTAGTTCCGTATTATTTTTCAGATTTATCCCTGAATCTAAAATAATCTTATCCTGGTTGCTCAGTAATAGCCAGTTTTAGATAAAACAGACACCTGAGGAGATAAGTCATTTTTCGTAAATTTAACTTTAAACCTCTTATTTGAGAAAAAATGGCATGATTTATTAGTTATCATGCCATCATAAGAGACTGCTCTTTGACAGACTAAATACGTCGTGCCTGCCAGAAGTTTTTACGCCAGTAAACATTATCGAGCGACGAGCGCATCACCCCACGACTGGTCGAGGCGTGAATAAACTGATTATCGGTATCATAAATACCGACGTGAAGCCCACTGTCACCCGAGCCGGTTTTGAAAAAAACCAGGTCGCCGGGCAGCAAATCATCTTTATCGATTTCCGTGCCAATTTCCGCCTGTTTGCGCGTTTCGCGCGGAAGCTGTAAATCAAACTTATCGCGAAACGTCATCAGAACAAAGCCAGAACAATCTACGCCCCCACGGCTCATGCCGCCATAACGATAGGGCGTGCCGCGCCAGTTGCTCAGCTGATCGTTAAGGCTGGCAATGACGGTAATAGAATCTGAAAGCCGCGGGTTAGGCGGCGGCGCACGATGGCTACTGCATCCCGCAAGAAATAACGCGGCCATCAGGAGAAACCAGAATCGCATTTTCAGACGAATCCTCTGCTTTTTTTGTTCTTTTCGTAATTTAGCGTGCAACGGCGTTAACAGGCAAGAAACGGTTACGCCTGCGCGGTAGAAATCAGCATCTTATGCCCTTCTATATCCAGCCTGCGGAAAGACATATTGTACGCGCGGGCAAGATTTGGCGGCGTCAATACCGCATCGCGCGTGCCGCTGGCAATCATCTTTCCTCGCGCCAACAGCCACACCCGGTGGGCGTGACGCAGCGTATGGTTCAGGTCATGACTGCTCATGACCACGCCGATCCCTTTTCTGCTCAGGGAGCTTAACAGGGTGTCCAGCGCGGCCTGCTGTGCCACATCCAGACCGCTCATCGGTTCATCCAGAAGCAGCAGTCTGCCATGTGGATTGCCGGCCGGGTGAATCTGCAAAATGACGGCCGCCAGACGCACGCGCTGCCACTCGCCCCCCGAAAGCTGGCTGGCATGCCGGGACAGTTTATCTTCTAGCCCTAATCCCGCCGCCACCTCAGTGAGCAGCGACGTATGCTGTTTATCGTGCAGATGCAGCATCAGGTAGTGCCAGACGGGCATCGCAAAGGGCGGGACCTGCTGCTGCACCAGATAGCTGCGCCTGTGCGCCAGCGAGACTGGCGACCAGTCAGCAAGGTTATGCTCCAGCAGGGTTATCTCCCCCGCGCCGGCGGTCAGCCCCGCCATGCGCGCCAGTAAGGTGCTTTTTCCTGCGCCGTTCGGCCCGACAAGATGCAGGATTTCGCCTGCATTGATGGCACCGGTTATCGGCTCCAGACGCCCCGTATCGGCGACGTCCGTGAGCTGCATCAGCAACGTCATTATTTCGCCAGTGCCAGCTTGATAGACTCCATCACAATCGGATCTTCAGGCGTCATGTCCGGTGAAAAACGCTGCACCACCTGTCCGTCACGACCAATAAGGAATTTTTCAAAATTCCACAGGATATCGTCCGGATAGAGCGGCGCGCGTCCTTTACTGGCCATGCGCTCATAAAAACCGCTGCCTTCCGGCGCAACGGCGGTCGGCGCGGCCGCCACCAGCTTCGCATACAGGGGATGGCGATGTTCACCGTTAACGTCGATTTTGCTGAACATCGGGAACGTCACACCGTAGGTGGTGCTGCAAAACGTTTTGATTTCGTCTTCGCTGCCCGGCTCCTGGCCCAGGAACTGGTTGCACGGGAAGCCCAGCACGGTGAAACCGTCTTTCTCCCAGGCTTTTTGAATGTTTTCCAGCTGTTCGTACTGCGGCGTCAGGCCACATTTGGAGGCCACGTTCACGATGAGCAGCACGTTGCCTTTATAGCTTTCCAGCGTGGTTTTCTCACCCTCAATGGTGGTCACTTCGGTATTCAAAATATCAGACTGCATAGCATTCCCTCAGGTTATCTTACGGGTAGTGATTTAACGTCCGGATTTTAATAGTAGCCAGATAAATACCGGCGCGCCCAGCGTGGCGGTCACCACGCCTATTGGCAGCTCAGCGGCTGTCAGGGCGAGCCGGGCGATGATATCCGCCACCAGTAGCGTTACCGCCCCGGCAACCGCCGAGGCCGGCAGTAAGGTTCGATGGTCGGTGATCCCGCACAGACGCAGCATGTGCGGGATAACCAGCCCAATAAAGCCAATCGCCCCGGCCAGTGCCACGCTCACACCAACCAGCCAGCCAATGGCAATGACCAGCACGTTACGCCAGAAGCCTATCGGCATGCCAAGCTGGCGGGCCGAGGTTTCCCCCAGCGCGAGAATATTCAGCGGCTGTGCCTGCAGGCCTGCCCACAGCAAGACCGGTATCAGCAGTGCCATCAGCCAGCCCTGGCGCCAGTCTACGCCCCCGAAGCCGCCCATCATCCAGTACATCAACTGACGCAAGTCAAAGGACGTGGAGAAGTACACCGCCCAGGTCATCAGCGCGCTACAGATGATCCCCAGAGCCACCCCGGCAAGCAGCAGCCGACTGGTTGATAAGTGCCGTCTGGCAAAGCGCAAAAGGATTACCGTTATCAGCAACGCGCCGATAATGGCGCTGAGGCTAATCCCCCATGAGGAGAGTTCCCCCCCGCCCAACATCACCGCCGCCACCAGCCCTACGCCCGCGCCATTCGACACACCGAGCAGCCCGGGCTCCGCCAACGGGTTATCAAATAATGCCTGCATAATGGTGCCGCACAATGCCAGCGCGGCGCCCACCAGGATCACCGCCAGCGTGCGCGGCAGACGGATTTGCCAGACGAAAAGCTGCCCCTCAGGCTCAAACCAGTGTTCAGGCCCTATCCACTGTTCCCCGGCGCACAGGCTAACGCCTGCGGTAACAATGAGCAGCAGCACGAGCAAAAGCAGGTGTCGTTGATCTAAACGGTGCTGGCGATGGGCATAATCAAGCATGGACATGGTTTTAGTAGCGTGTGATGTAATTGATTTTACGGCGGGTTTGCCAGAGAGCGCAAAGAAAAAAGGCCGCGTGAGCGGCCTTTTTAGTTAGTTCATATTACTCTGCTTTGGGCGTTGCGTTTTCGACACGGCTTTTTAACTTCTGGCCGGGTCTGAAGGTCACCACGCGGCGGGCTGTAATCGGAATATCTTCCCCCGTCTTCGGGTTACGGCCCGGACGTTGGTTTTTGTCACGCAAATCAAAATTGCCAAAACCGGAGAGTTTTACCTGCTCACCATTTTCCAGAGCACGACGGATCTCTTCGAAAAACAGCTCTACCAGCTCTTTGGCATCTCGTTTGCTAAGCCCAAGCTTATCAAACAGATATTCTGACATTTCAGCTTTTGTAAGCGCCATAGGTTCAATCCCTCAATGATGCCTGGAATCGCTCTTTTAATGCCTCTACACATTTGGCGACGGTAGCGGCAATCTCCTCTTCTTCGAGTGTACGGCTGGTATCCTGAAGGATAAGGCTAATAGCGAGGCTCTTGAAACCTTCTGCTACGCCCTTGCCGCGGTACACGTCAAATAAGTTTACGCCAACTACCTGATTTACGCCAACTTTCTTACATTCGGCCAAAATATCTGCTGCGGGCACATTTTCCGCGACCACAACCGCGATATCACGGCGGTTTGCCGGGAAGCGTGAGACGTCGCGGGCCTGAGGAATGACGCGGTCTGCAACCGGGCTCCATTCCAACTCGAACACGATGGTACGGCCGTTCAGGTCCAGCTTGCGCTCCAGCTCAGGATGAACAACGCCAATGAAACCAATGCGTTTGCCGTCTAAATAGATAGCCGCGCTCTGGCCTGGGTGCAGCGCAGGGATCGCTTCTGCACGGAATTCAATTTCAGATAATTTACCGGTCAGATCGAGAATTGCTTCCAGATCTCCCTTCATATCGTAGAAATCAACCGTGCCTTTTGCCAGGTCCCAGTGCTCTTCGTAACGGTTACCGCTGATGGCACCAGCCAGCATGAGATCCTGACGGATGCCTAAATTTGCCTGATTATCCGGTACAAAGCGTAAACCACTTTCGAAAATTCGCACGCGGTTTTGCTGACGATTCTGGTTGTAAACGATAGTCCCCAGCAGACCGGTCCACAGGGACAGGCGCATCGCAGACATTTCGCTGGAGATTGGGCTTGGCAGGATCAGCGCTTCCTGACCCGGATGGATCATCTGCTGCAGTTTTGGATCAACAAAGCTGTAGGTGATCACTTCCTGATAGCCTTTGTCGTTCAGCATGGTTTTCACACGCTTAAGAGACAAATCTGCTTCACGGTGGCTTCCCATCACCAGACCCGCCTGAACAGGCTCATCCGGGATGTTGTTATAGCCGTATACGCGAGCCACTTCTTCCACCAGATCTTCTTCGATCTCCATGTCGAAACGCCAGGATGGCGCAACGGCTTTCCACTCGTCCTGCCCTTCGGTCACGTCACAACCCAGTCGGCGAAGGATATCGCTGACCTGTGCGTCAGCAACATGGTGACCAATCAGACGATCCAGCTTGCTACGACGCAGGGTAATGGTCGCACGCTTCGGCAACGTCGCTTCGTGGGTGACGTCGATAACCGGGCCCGCTTCACCGCCGCAGATGTCGATCAGCAGACGCGTCGCACGCTCCATCGCTTTGTGCTGCAGTGCCGGATCGACGCCACGCTCATAACGGTGAGAGGCATCGGTATGCAGGCCGTGACGACGTGCGCGACCGGTGATAGAGAGCGGGCTGAAAAACGCACATTCCAGCAGAACGTTTTGCGTTTCATCATTTACACCGGAGTGTTCGCCACCAAAGATACCGCCCATCGCCAGCGCTTTAACGTGGTCCGCGATCACCAGCGTATCAGCATTCAGTTTTGCTTCGCTGCCGTCGAGCAGAAACAGGGTTTCGCCCTCTTTCGCCATACGCACCACAATACCGCCTTCGATACGATCTTTATCGAACGCGTGCATCGGCTGACCCAGCTCCAGCAGAACATAGTTGGTCACGTCAACGACGGCGTCGATAGAACGAATACCACAGCGACGCAGCTTCTCTTTCATCCACAGCGGGGTTGGCGCTTTTACGTTGATGCCTTTCACCACACGACCAAGGTAGCGTGGGCACGCATCAGCGGCTTCAACCTGAATCGGCAGTGTGTCACTGATGGTAGCGTCAACCGGTACGATTTCCGGTACGTTCAGTTCAGTCTGGTTCAGCACGGCCACATCGCGGGCCACGCCGATAATACCTAAGCAGTCCGCACGGTTTGGCGTCACGCTGATTTCAATGGTGTTGTCATCAAGTTTCAGGTATTCGCGGATGTCGGTACCAATAGGCGCATCAAGCGGCAGCTCAATGATGCCATTGTGATCGTCGGAAATACCCAGCTCAGAGAACGAACACAGCATGCCTTCAGACGGCTCACCGCGCAGTTTCGCTGCTTTAATTTTAAAATCGCCAGGCAGTACAGCCCCCACGGTCGCCACGGCCACTTTCAGGCCCTGACGGCAGTTTGGCGCGCCGCAGACGATATCCAGCAGGCGATCGCCGCCTACGTTAACTTTTGTCACACGCAGCTTGTCTGCGTTAGGGTGCTGACCGCACTCAACCACTTCGCCCACAACGACGCCATTGAAAGCGCCAGAAACCGGCTCAACACCGTCAACTTCCAGACCCGCCATGGTGATCTGGTTGGAAAGCGCTTCGCTATCAAGCGTGGTGTTCACCCATTCGCGTAACCACAGTTCACTGAATTTCATTGTTCTGTCCTGCCCTTATTTAAACTGTTTGAGGAAACGCAGATCGTTTTCGAAGAATGCACGCAAATCGGTCACGCCATAGCGCAGCATTGTCAGACGCTCCATGCCCATACCGAACGCAAAGCCGGAGTAGACTTCTGGATCGATACCCACGTTGCGCAGAACGTTTGGATGCACCATGCCGCAGCCCAGCACTTCCAGCCATTTGCCGTTTTTACCCATCACGTCAACTTCCGCAGACGGTTCAGTGAACGGGAAGTAGGACGGACGGAAACGAACCTGCAGGTCTTCCTCAAAGAAGTTGTTCAGGAAATCGTGCAGCGTACCTTTCAGGTTGGTAAAGCTGATGTTCTTATCAACAATCAGGCCTTCCATCTGATGGAACATCGGGGTATGGGTCTGATCGTAGTCGTTACGGTACACGCGGCCCGGTGCGATGATGCGGATCGGGGGTTCCTGTTCCTTCATGGTACGGATCTGAACGCCCGAGGTCTGAGTACGCAGCAGACGGGTGGCGTCGAACCAGAAAGTGTCGTGGTCAGCACGTGCCGGATGATGGCCTGGAATGTTGAGGGCGTCGAAGTTGTGGTAATCATCTTCGATTTCCGGGCCAGTCGCCACGGTAAAGCCGAGCTCACCGAAGAAACTTTCAATGCGATCAATGGTGCGGGTAACCGGATGCAGACCACCGTTTTCAATACGGCGACCCGGCAGGGAGACATCGATAGTCTCTGCCGCCAGACGCGCATTCAGCACCGCGCTTTCCAGCTCAGCTTTGCGCGCGTTCAGTGCCTGTTGCACCTGCTCTTTGGCTTCGTTAATGACCGCACCCGCTGCCGGGCGTTCCTCTGGCGGCAGTTCACGCAGGGTTGTCATTTGAAGGGTCAAATGCCCTTTCTTACCGAGATATTCGACGCGGACATTGTCTAACGCGGCAACATCTGAGGCCTGATTAATGGCGGCTGTTGCACTGGCAACCAGCTCTGCGAGATGTGACATGATTTTCCTCATTATGTCGGTGCAGACACCGATTTGGTGGAGTTATTCTCTCGAATTTAGACACAAAAAAAGCCTCCATCAGGAGGCTTATCTGGCGCTGTTTTTCGTTTCATCTTTCACGCGCTAGCCTCCTGAATTCAGGTGCTAAAGTAAAAGAAGAAGCGGAAAATAGCAGCATTCATGCTTGCGTTACCTTGTGTGGTAAAAAACCGTTAAGACCTTATTGAAAAGGTTGCACGGGTAAAAGTCAATGTTCTGATGGTGTTAAATGAAAAGAGGGAGCGAAGCCCCCTCTTTCAACTGGCTTATGCCAGTGCTGCTTTCGCTTTTTCGACCAGAGCGGTGAACGCTACTTTGTCGAATACTGCGATGTCAGCCAGGATCTTACGGTCGATTTCAACAGAGGCTTTTTTCAGGCCGTTGATGAATTTGCTGTAAGAAATACCGTTCTGACGTGCTGCTGCGTTGATACGCGCAATCCACAGTTGACGGAACTGACGCTTACGTTGACGACGGTCACGGTAAGCGTACTGACCTGCTTTGATAACAGCCTGGAAGGCAACGCGGTATACGCGTGAACGCGCACCGTAGTAGCCTTTAGCTTGTTTCAAAATTTTCTTGTGACGTGCACGTGCAATTACACCACGTTTTACGCGAGCCATATGTGCTCTCCTGTATCTATATTCTTAGTAAAAAATTAAACGTTAACGGCTTATGCGTACGGCAGGCACGCGATAACCAGACCCAGATCGCCTTTAGAAACAAGGCCTTTTGGACGCAGGTGACGTTTACGCTTAGTAGATTTTTTGGTCAGAATATGACGCAGGTTTGCGTGCTTACGCTTAAATCCACCACCACCGGTTTTTTTGAAGCGCTTAGCAGCACCGCGTACGGTCTTAATTTTTGGCATCTTAATTACTTCCACTTCGCATTGTTAAATAAACGAAACATAGGCGAACAAAACCTATGAGACCCGAAGGCTCCACAGGTTTTGCTGCTTGAAGGCCTTACTGTTTCTTCTTAGGAGCGAGCACCATGATCATCTGGCGGCCTTCGATCTTCGTAGGGAAGGATTCGACTACTGCCAGTTCACTCAGATCGTCACGGACGCGGTTAAGCACTTCCATACCAATCTGTTGGTGGGCCATCTCACGACCGCGGAAACGCAGTGTGATCTTGGCCTTATCGCCATCTTCCAGAAAGCGAATCAGGCTGCGGAGTTTTACCTGATAATCGCCATCGTCGGTACCAGGACGGAATTTAATTTCCTTAACCTGGATAACTTTTTGCTTTTTCTTCTGTTCCTTAGAAGACTTACTCTTTTCATAAAGGAACTTGCCGTAGTCCATGATACGACAAACTGGCGGTTCGGCGTTAGGGCTGATTTCAACTAAATCTACTCCAGCTTCTTCAGCCTTTTCGATCGCTTCTCTCAGACTCACAATCCCCAGCTGCTCGCCTTCCAGACCTGTTAAGCGAACTTCCTGGGCGCGAATCTCGCCATTGATACGATTCGGACGTGCCGTTTGAACTCGTTTTCCGCCTTTAATACCTTATTCCTCCAGTTGTTGAAGACTGCGGCTGCGAATCTCTTGTTGCAGCTTCTCAATCACTTCACTTACGTCCAGGCTCCCCAGGTCTTTACCACGGCGGGTGCGAACGGCAACTTTGCCTGCTTCCACCTCTTTATCACCACAGACCAACATATACGGGACACGACGTAAAGTGTGCTCGCGGATTTTAAAGCCAATCTTCTCATTTCTCAAGTCTGCTTTTACGCGAATGCCCGCATTTTGTAGTTTCTGCGTCAATTCTTTAACGTATTCAGCCTGAGAATCGGTAATGTTCATCACCACGACCTGCACTGGCGCAAGCCAGGTTGGGAAGAAGCCGGCAAACTCTTCAGTCAGGATGCCGATGAAGCGCTCCAGAGAACCGAGGATTGCACGGTGAATCATAACCGGTACCTGACGTTCGTTGTCTTCGCCAACATAAGAGGCGCTTAAACGCTGCGGCAGGGAGAAGTCCAGCTGTACAGTACCGCACTGCCATGCGCGATCGAGGCAGTCATACAGGGTAAATTCAATTTTCGGACCGTAGAATGCGCCCTCGCCCAGCTGGTATTCGAACGGAATGCCGTTCTCTTCCAGCGCCACGGCGAGATCCGCTTCTGCGCGATCCCAGGTCTCATCGCTACCGATACGTTTTTCCGGACGCGTTGAGAGTTTGACAACGATCTTCTCGAAGCCAAAGGTGCTGTACATATCGTAGACCATACGAATACAGGCGTTAACTTCATCACGAACCTGATCTTCAGTACAGAAGATATGCGCATCATCCTGAGTAAAGCCACGAACACGCATCAGACCGTGCAGTGCACCTGATGGCTCGTTACGGTGGCAGCTACCGAACTCTGCCATACGCAGCGGCAGATCGCGGTAGGATTTCAGACCCTGGTTGAAGATCTGAACGTGGCCAGGGCAGTTCATTGGCTTAATGCAGTATTCACGGTTCTCAGAAGAAGTGGTGAACATTGCATCTTTGTAGTTGTCCCAGTGGCCGGTTTTTTCCCACAGCACACGGTCCATCATGAACGGGCCTTTCACTTCCTGATACTGGTACTCTTTCAGCTTAGAGCGTACGAACGTTTCCAGCTCACGGAAGATAGTCCAGCCGTCATTGTGCCAGAACACCATACCCGGCGCTTCTTCCTGCATGTGGTACAGGTCAAGCTGCTTACCGATTTTACGGTGGTCACGTTTAGCCGCCTCTTCCAGGCGCTGCAGGTAGGCGTTAAGGGCTTTTTTATCGGCCCACGCGGTACCATAGATACGCTGCAACATCTTGTTGTTGCTATCGCCACGCCAGTAGGCGCCCGCGATTTTCATCAGCTTAAAGTGATGACAGAAGCGCATGTTCGGCACGTGCGGTCCACGGCACATGTCGACGTATTCTTCGTGATGGTACAAGCCAGGCTTGTCATCATGAGAGATGTTTTCATCAAGAATAGAGACTTTATAGCTCTCGCCACGCTTCACGAAGGTTTCACGCGCTTCGTGCCAGCTGACTTTCTTCTTAATGACGTCATAGTTAGTTTCGGCGAGCTCGTGCATACGTTTTTCGAGCGCGTCGATATCTTCCTGAGTCAGGGTATGGTCAAGATCAACGTCATAGTAGAAACCGTTGTCGATAACCGGACCGATCGCCATTTTGGTGTTCGGCCACAGCTGTTTGATCGCATGACCTAACAGGTGCGCGCAGGAGTGACGAATGATCTCCAGACCTTCTTCGTCTTTCGCTGTGATGATAGACAGCTGCGCATCGCTTTCAATCAGGTCAGATGCATCAACCAGCTCACCATTAACACGGCCAGCGATGGTTGCTTTCGCGAGTCCAGGACCAATGTCCAGGGCAACATCCATTGGGCTTACAGCGTGGTCGTAATGGCGTTGGCTGCCATCAGGAAGAGTAATTACAGGCATTTTATATCCTTATTTGCAGTGATGCCCCACACATAAGAGCATATACAAAGAAAATAATCGTGATTTGACAATAGATTACGACACCATCTGACCAACAATCGTCAAATTGGCTCGCGATCATTCACCCGCCGAAAATCAGATAAATGCGGATTTACGGCAAGCCCTGCAATGGTAACACTAACAAAAGAGAGATTGCACCCTTTGCTGGCAGATTGCTGCGCTGGCACTTTCGCATGAATTTGCAGGGCGCATATCTCCGGCGCTCGCATTCCAGAGATGCTGGGCTACTCTTGAACAAGTCTTTAAACCCAAAGGTGCATACCATGAACGTATCAAGTAGAACGGTTGTGATATTGAACATCCTTTCAGCCACCGGTTTATTGTTGATTCTTGCAGAACGATTCCACTGGTTCTAACCGAACCGGAAGTAGGCATAACCTGATTCACCACTGGAGAAGGGGCATTTCCCCGCCCTGTTTGGTAGACTGTTCGCATCAACTTACAAGGATCAGGTTATGCCAACAAAACGATTTGCCGTAAAACACTGGAAAATGGTACTGGTGCTGATTGCCATCTGCGGCGCGATGCTGCTTCTGCGTTGGGCGGCAATGATTTGGGGCTGAACGGGGATATAAATAACTGCGCAGGGAATAACGTCGTTATCCGTAATACCCTTTTGCGGGTATTCATCGCCAGGACGAAATACGGACGATGCGTTTACGTCAAATAGGTTTGCCGCGAAAAAACCGGTACCACAAAATCCGGTTTTTTTGGCGCGATGAATTAGCGTTTAAACGTCAATAACAACACGGCAAAACCCATCAGGACCATTCACCTGCAACCAGTTTATGGACGTCAAAAGCATCATTCATAGACTGACCGGTGGACTGAGAGGCTGGCGCGATGTTAGACCCGGCTTCAACGTCAGCGGCTTTCGCAATGCCGATTTGGCTGTGGGTCTCACTGGCTGTCGGGGTGGTTTCATCAGCAGCAAATACGCCAAAAGACAGTGCGGAAAGCACCATCGCTGCTGCGGCAGTTTTGATTTTTTTCATAATGTTTTTTCTCTTTCTACATTTAATACTAATAATGCTAAATTCCTTAAGGCCGAATTCTGCCCGTGCTAAGAGTGTAGATCCAGATCACACTTTTGCCTAGCCTGTTACGTTATCAATTCGTGTCAAATAAGCCGCAAATTAATGAAAATGCATTATGAAGAAATGATGGAGATATCAGCAGACCAGATATTTCAAAACAGTGTTTAATATAAAACAGCACAGTTTCAAAAAATAAAAAACGGGCCGATAGCGTAATCGGCCCGAGAATATTACATTTTATAACCCAGTGAAACCGTGGTTCTGCGGTCGGTATGATCCGGAGCAGAATCAGGAGGAGAAGAGTTCCAGGTGACGTTGTAGGCCACTTTCAGGCCAAAGTGTTCGTTGATAGCCACGTTCAGCGCTGTTTCTGAGTTCAGCGTCGTATCGTCGGCACCAAACACAGACACCCCCTGGGTAAATTTGGTGTTGTCAGTCATCTGCCAGGCATAGGTGCCGGAAGCGTAACCGAGCGGTTGAGTTTTGGTTTCGCCGTCGGTGTACTCGTCGTAGCGCACACCTGGACCGAATTCAAAACGTAAACTGTGTACCGGACCGTTCAGGAACTGACGACCGTAACCGGCAGTGAACACATCACGCTGGCGATAGCCGTTGTAACGGTCAGTTAACCAGCTGGCCTGACCAAACAGGTAGTCAAAGTCGGTCATGTTGTAACGGCTACGTCCGCCAACCGCATATTTCTCGGAAGAGCGTTCGTCATTCGCGGAGGTGTTACTGGCATTTCCCCACAGAGACCAGGCGGTGGTATTACCGTACCAGGTCAGCGTACTGTCCGCCGTGAGAGAGGAGCTTTTCGTGTTACCGGATTGTGCAAGATAGCCAGCGTTCAGGTTACCTTCAAACGGTTTTTGCGCGGTGGCTGGATCGTCCATGACAGTAAAAACGGAATCATCTGCGGTCGCGTTCATTGCAGCAAACACGCCACCCGCCAGCATCAGTGCAGCGGGTACTGTCTTCAAAAGCTTCATTTTATTAAGGAGTCCGTACAACAAAAAAAGAGACCACACGGTCCCGGAAACTTTCTTGAGGATCAATGACAAGGCGTCCAGAGAAAGGTAACAAATTATAAAAAGCCGCAAATAACATAGCAATGATTTCTTATTTCATTTTTTGAATAAGAACGATCTCAAAAAGCGTTTTATTTTATATAAGCCGCAGCAGACTTTATGTCAGTATTCATATTTAAAATCATACTGTTATTTACATTGCCTTCCTGACAAATGGTGCCAGACTAAAAGGAACCCACGCTAAAAGGAGGTAATGATGGTTTCTATCTACACCCTGACGCTCTCCCCTTCCCTCGACTCCGCCACCCTGACGCCCCAGATTTACCCGGAAGGTAAATTGCGCTGCAGCGCCCCGGTGTTTGAGCCCGGCGGCGGCGGTATCAATGTGGCGCGAGCCATAACGCACCTCGGTGGAAAGGCGACAGCAATTTTCCCCGCAGGCGGCGCGACCGGTGAGCACCTGGTCTCTCTGCTGGCCGATGAACAGGTGGCCTCGCAGACCGTCGAGGCCAAAGACTGGACGCGGCAAAACCTGCATGTGCACGTGGAGTCCAGCGGCGAGCAATACCGTTTCGTCATGCCGGGTGCAAAACTCAGTGAAGATGAGTTTCGTCAGCTTGAAGAGAAGGTGCTGGCCATTGAGAGCGGTGCTCTGCTGGTGATAAGCGGCAGCCTGCCGCCCGGTGTCAGCACGGAAAAACTGACGGCGCTGATTCGGGCCGCGCAGCAACGCGGTATCCGCTGCATTGTCGACAGTAGCGGCGAGGCGCTGCAGGCAGCCCTGACGCCGGGCAATCTTGAACTGGTTAAACCCAACCAGAAAGAGTTAAGCGCGCTGGTGAACCGCGAACTGAACCAGCCGGACGATGTTCTCACCGCCGCGCAGGAATTGGTTCACAGCGGCAAAGCGCGACGGGTCGTGGTCTCCCTTGGCCCGCAGGGTGCCCTGGCCGTGGACGAAACGGGGTCCGTTCAGGTTGTCCCGCCGCCGATGAAAAGCCAGAGTACCGTGGGCGCAGGTGATAGCATGGTTGGAGCGATGACCCTGAAACTGGCCCAGGGTGCTTCATTACTGGAGATGACACGCTACGGCGTCGCAGCGGGTAGCGCTGCCACCATCAACCAGGGCACACGTCTCTGCTCGCTTAGCGACACGCAAAAAATCGTCGATTACCTGTCCCGAAATTAATCCCCCTTTTCCCCTTCTCTGTGAAGGGGAAATACGCGCCATAGTCGCCAAACGCAGCCTATCGACTATGCTAAGAAAACTTCCAAGATAACAATGAGGTGAATTATGAGCAGTGGTGACATCACCCGCTACGTCGTTACCATCAACATTCATCAAGCGTCGCTGACCGAGCTTAATGAGCTCAACAACGCCTTTACCCGGGCCAATTTCCTGCTCACACTCACGGATGACGAGGGCAATATCCATGATTTAGGCACCCTGACGTTTGGCCTGATCAGCGCCCTGAGTAAAGAAGAGGTTCACGCTCTGGCGGCCAGTCTGGTCGAAAGCGTGACCGACAAAGCGGCAGAAATTGATCTTGATACCTGGGAAAGCTGGCAGAAAAAAGAACAATAAGTGCCCTGCATGAATTTAAACCGCTCAGGTGTGCGTTAGTTCGTATTTTTTTACCGCAATTATGCGCTAACTTTATGATCTGGCAGACAACATGGGAGAGACAACATGTGGCAGGCTATCAGTCATCTTTTAAGTGAGCAACTGGATGAAGGTGAAATTGAACTGCGGAACGAACTGCCAGGCGGAGAAATCCACGCCGCATGGCACTTACGCTACGCCGGGCGCGATCTTTTTGTTAAATGCGATGAGCGAGAGCTGCTTCCGATTTTCACCGCCGAAGCCGACCAGCTGGAACTGTTGTCGCGCAGTAAAACGGTGACGGTCCCGCAGGTCTGGGCCGTGGGCAGCGACCGCGACTACAGTTTTCTGGTCATGGAATTTCTTCCTGCCCGCCCGTTAGACGCCCATAACGCCTTCATTCTCGGCCAACAGTTAGCGCGACTGCATCAATGGAGCGACCAGCCGCAGTTTGGTCTCGATTTTGACAACGACCTCTCCACCACCCCACAACCCAATGCCTGGCAACGACGCTGGTCGACATTCTTTGCTGAGCAACGCATTGGCTGGCAGCTGGAACTGGCTGCGGAGAAAGGTCTGGAGTTTGGCAATATCGATGCCATCGTCGAACACATTCAGCAGCGTCTGGCATCCCACCAGCCTCAGCCGTCTCTGCTGCATGGCGATTTGTGGTCAGATAACTGCGCGCTGGGTCCTGACGGCCCCTATATCTTCGACCCGGCCTGTTACTGGGGCGACAGGGAGTGTGACCTGGCGATGCTGCCACTGCACCCTGAGCAACCGCCGCAAATATACGACGGTTATCAGTCCGTGCTGCCTCTGCCGCAGGGTTTTCTTGAGCGCCAGCCGGTGTATCAGCTCTACACACTGATGAACCGCGCTATTCTGTTTGGCGGAGAGCATCTGGTCAATGCCCAGAGGGCACTTGAACGTGTGCTTGCCGCGTAATGGCGGGACGGGTGGCTATGTCGCCACCCTTATCGATTACAGGAATCCCAACAGCGAAAAGAAGAAGTACCCCACCACGATGATAATGACTGGCAGGATATACAGCGGGAAAATTTGCAGGAAAATGGTGTGACGCGGCACAACAATGCGGGACTCAATCTGCTCGCGGCTCATCCCTTCCGGGCCTTTCGCCTGTTCGAGAATCATCTGGTCTTCCACACCTTCGCGTAAAAAGCGCGTCTGACGGCTCATGCGTGCGCCAGAGGCCTGCAACGCCATACCAATAAAGATCAGCGCGTAGATCACCCAAAACCCGAGATTCAACTGCTGATGAAAATTCGGCGTCGGCGAATTGAACCAAAAGACATTCAGAAACGGCGTGTTAAAACGCATCATCTCAATCATGACATGAGCAAAATCAAGCATTACCGCATTAATACCTGGCTGTTTTTCACTGTGATCGTACATAAATTTGAGCACAGAGATCAGCGTCGAAATGGCGGCTGGAATAAAAATTAGCCAGCCAGCAATACGTTTTAAGACAGCAATGCGTCCAGCTTGTTGATACGTCATCAGTTCCCCTTCATAAAGACGCGTTATTTCTGCCTAAGTCTACCTGCTGACCATCATTTTCGCCCGCTCTTTAAAGGCAATATGCTAAATTGCAGAGTGCACTTAGCATTTATCGTCTGTCGTACACCCTGGATAAGGAGACGTTGTGATGTCGACACCGCGCCAGATTCTTGCCGCAATTTTTGACATGGATGGATTACTGATCGATTCCGAACCGTTGTGGGATCGCGCCGAACTGGACGTTATCGCCAGCCTAGGCGTTGATATCAGCCGCCGTAATGAACTTCCGGATACGCTTGGTCTGCGCATCGATATGGTGGTGGACCTGTGGTATGCCCAGCAGCCGTGGGTGGGACCCGATCGCGACGAAGTGACCGCGCGCATTATCAGCCGCGCCATCTCACTGGTGGAAGAGAGCAAGCCCCTGCTGCCCGGGGTGCGTGAAGCCGTCGCGCTGTGTAAAGCACAGGGGTTGAAAGTCGGCCTGGCGTCAGCTTCACCGCTGCATATGCTGGAAAAAGTGCTGACCATGTTTGAGCTGCGCGACAGCTTCGACGCGCTGGCCTCAGCGGAAACGTTGCCATACAGCAAGCCGCACCCGCAGGTCTATCTCGACTGTGCCGCTAAGCTCGGTCTTGATCCCCTCTGCTGTGTCGCGCTGGAAGATTCCGTTAACGGAATGGTGGCCTCGAAGGCCGCGCGCATGCGCTCGATTGTTGTTCCCGCGGAGGAAGGCCGACACGATCCCCGTTTTGCCCTTGCCGACGTGAAGCTGAACTCACTGGTTGAGCTGACGGCGCAGCACCTGCGCGGCGAGTAACCCGCCCCTTTCAGGCAGCGTCAGGCTGCCTGCTTTAAAAACAAAACATCGTTTCATTTTGTTTGCTTTTCTTATCCCCCGCTTCTATCCTTAGCGTCAGAATGACAATAACCTTACTTCTGAGGCGCGTATGATACTGGATAACTTCACTCTGTCTGGAAAAGTGGCCATCGTCACCGGATGTGATACCGGTCTGGGACAAGCCATGGCCATTGCGCTGGCGCAGGCGGGATGCGACATCGTGGGTGTTAACCGCAAAGCGCCGGAGGAAACGGCTGCCTGCATTAGCGCACTCGGAAGGCGGTTCAGGGCGATTCGGGCCGACCTCAGTCAGCAGGAGAGTCTTCAGAACGTTGTTGACAGCGCGGTTGCTGAGATGGGGCGAGTCGATATTCTGGTGAATAATGCCGGGACCATACGCCGTGAAGATGCTCTCGCGTTCAGCGAAAAGGACTGGGACGACGTCATCAACCTGAATCTGAAATCGCTTTTTTTCCTCTCCCAGGCCGTGGCTAAACAGTTTATTGCGCAGGGCCAGGGCGGGAAAATCATTAATATCGCCTCGATGCTCTCATTCCAGGGTGGCATCCGCGTGCCCTCTTACACCGCGTCCAAAAGCGGCGTGTTGGGGATCACGCGTCTGCTGGCGAATGAATGGGCGACACACGGCATCAATGTTAACGCCATCGCGCCGGGCTATATGGCGACCAACAACACTCAGCAACTGCGAGATGACCAGCAACGCAGCCAGGAGATCCTCGACCGGATACCTGCCGGGCGCTGGGGAGTACCGGAAGACCTGCAGGGAGCGGTGGTCTTTTTAGCCTCCGCCGCCTCGGATTACGTGAACGGTCATACGTTAGCCGTCGACGGGGGCTGGCTGGCGCGCTAGGCGCGTTTGTGACATACAGTTACACCGTCACCTCTTTCGTCTACTGTATAAAAACCCTATACTGTATGAATTGACAGTTTCGTGGGTTTTATCATGACGGCGGAAGGCCATCTGCTTTTTTCCATTGCGTGCGCAGTTTTTGCCAAAAACGCTGAACTTACCCCTGTGCTCGCACAGGGGGACTGGTGGCATATTGTTCCGTCCGCCGTGTTGACCTGTCTGCTGCCCGATATCGACCATCCAAAATCGTTCCTGGGACAGCGGCTAAAGTGGATATCAAAACCCATCGCCCGCGCGTTTGGTCACCGTGGGTTTACCCACAGCCTGCTGGCCGTATTCGGCCTGCTCACCCTTTTCTATTTAAAAGTCCCTGAGAGCTGGGTAGTGCCCGGCGATGCTATCCAGGGAATGGTGCTGGGTTATTTAAGCCATATCCTTGCCGATATGCTGACGCCTGCGGGCGTGCCGCTGCTCTGGCCATGCCGCTGGCGTTTCCGTTTGCCCATTCTTGCGCCGCAGAAAGGTAATCAGCTTGAGCGTGTGTTGTGTATGGCGCTCTTTGCCTACGCCGTCTGGATGCCGCAAACCTTGCCCGAAAACAGTGCAGTGCGCTGGTCATCCCAGATGATCAATTCGCTGCAATTTCAGTTTAATCGGTTCATTAATCACCAGATTGAACACTAAGCACACAAATTATTTCCATTTGTCATAACCCATTCCATTTGGATATAAGCGCCACATCACACTTCTGATAACCTTGCGCCAACAGGATCGGTAAAAACCGACCGTATAATAAATCAGGAGAACGGGGATGAATTTTCCACTCATCGCGAACATTGTGGTGTTCGTTGTATTGCTATTGCTTCTCGCGCAGGCGCGCCACAAACAGTGGAGCCTCGCGAAGAAAGTGCTGGTTGGTCTGGCCATGGGTGTCGTGTTTGGTCTGGCGTTGCAGGCTATTTATGGCTCCGATAATCCAGTTCTGAAAGATTCTATTCAGTGGTTCAACATCGTCGGTAACGGCTATGTCCAGCTGCTGCAGATGATCGTTATGCCGCTGGTGTTTGCCTCTATTCTGAGCGCCGTTGCCCGTCTGCATAACGCCACCCAGTTGGGTAAAATCAGCTTCCTGACCATCGGTACGCTGCTGTTTACCACGCTGATTGCAGCTCTGGTCGGTGTGCTGGTCACCAACCTGTTCGGGCTGACCGCTGAAGGTCTGGTCCAGGGTACGGCTGAAACGGCGCGTCTTACGGCGATTCAGACCAACTACGTGGGTAAAGTCGCTGACCTGACGGTGCCACAGATGGTGCTCTCTTTCGTGCCGAAGAACCCGTTTGCTGACCTGACCGGTGCCAGCCCAACCTCCATTATCAGCGTGGTGATCTTTGCGGCCTTCCTCGGTGTGGCGGCGCTGAAGCTGCTGAAAGACGACGCGCCGAAAGGCGAGCGCGTGCTGGTGGCTATCGATACCTTGCAAAGCTGGGTAATGAAGCTGGTCCGTCTGGTGATGCAGTTGACCCCTTACGGTGTTCTGGCGCTGATGACCAAAGTGGTTGCCGGCTCTAACCTGCAGGACATCATTAAGCTGGGTAGCTTCGTCGTCGCCTCTTATCTGGGTCTGGGCATTATGTTCGTGGTGCACGGTATCCTGCTGGGCGTCAATGGCGTTAGCCCGCTGAAATACTTCCGTAAAGTGTGGCCGGTACTGACCTTTGCGTTTACCAGCCGTTCCAGCGCCGCGTCTATTCCGCTGAACGTTGAAGCGCAGACCCGTCGTCTGGGCGTACCGGAATCTATTGCCAGCTTCTCTGCCTCCTTTGGTGCCACCATTGGTCAGAACGGTTGCGCAGGTCTCTACCCTGCAATGCTGGCGGTAATGGTTGCTCCGACCGTGGGTATTAACCCACTGGATCCCGTCTGGATTGCCACGCTGGTCGGGATTGTTACCATCAGCTCCGCAGGCGTTGCGGGTGTTGGCGGTGGCGCAACCTTCGCCGCGCTGATTGTCCTGCCGGCCCTGGGTCTGCCGGTGACGCTGGTTGCCCTGCTGATCTCCGTTGAGCCGCTGATCGACATGGGTCGTACTGCGCTGAACGTGAGCGGTTCCATGACCGCCGGTACGTTGACCAGCCAGTGGCTGAAGCAGACCGATAAAACCATTCTGGAAAGTGAAGACGACGCTGAACTGGCGCACCGTTAATCACGGATGAATAAAAAAAACCGCCTGATGGCGGTTTTTTTTGGCTGTTATTCTTCAATCTCTTCATCCTGGCGGACCTGGTTCGCCCATCGCTGGGCCGACTCCGGCCCCGAAAACGCGGGCGAACGGCGGAAGTGTTCTCCCATCAGAACAAACGCTACGTATTTACCGCGCAGTTGCCAGACATCACGAAAACCATCCACCTTCAGGGCATGTTCGGGCGGCGCGGGTTCGACGCGGGGCACGTAGCTAATGACAGGGCGGTTTTGTTGACGAAAAGGTTTCATAAGCGACGGGTTCACTAAAGCACATTCTGGAAGCAGGAAAATTCTATGATAGCCGATCCTCCCCCCACGCGTCGCGCCCTGCATCGCTCTGATAGCGCATTCCTTAACCAGGTCATCTGAAAACTCTTAGTTCGCCCGCCCTTTCGCCACATTGTTCTATAGTTAACAAGGTTTTTAGCAATGGATAAAGGAGAAGCGTGCAATGTCGAACAAAGATGAAACACATCAATCACCCATTCATGGCACTGAAGAATCTCAACCAGGCATGGACTCTCTGGCCCCAGCGGACGGCTCTCACCGCCCGTCCCCCGGCCCTTCCGCACCTGGCGAACAGCCTACCGCGCCGGGAAGTATGAAATCCCCGGATACCGGAAACGAGAAGCTGAAATCCCTTGAGTCCCACCGTAAAGGCGGCGAAGGTTTTGCACTTACCACCAACCAGGGCGTGCGCATTGCTGACGATCAGAACTCGCTGCGTGCGGGAACGCGCGGACCGACCCTGCTGGAAGACTTTATTCTGCGGGAAAAAATCACCCATTTTGACCATGAACGTATACCTGAGCGCATCGTTCACGCGCGTGGCTCCGCGGCACACGGCTACTTCCAGCCCTACAAAAGCCTCAAAGAGATAACCAAAGCGGATTTCCTTTCCGATCCGGACAAAATCACACCGGTCTTTGTCCGCTTTTCAACCGTGCAGGGCGGCGCGGGTTCGGCAGATACCGTGCGTGATATCCGCGGCTTCGCCACCAAATTTTATACCGAAGAGGGTATTTTCGATCTCGTCGGCAATAACACCCCGGTGTTCTTCATTCAGGATGCGCATAAATTTCCTGACTTTGTCCATGCGGTAAAACCGGAGCCCCACTGGGCCATACCGCAGGGACAAAGTGCGCATGACACCTTCTGGGATTATGTCTCACTGCAGCCAGAAACGTTACACAACGTGATGTGGGCGATGTCAGACCGTGGCATTCCGCGCAGCTACCGCACGATGGAAGGGTTTGGTATTCATACCTTCAGGATGATCAACGCGGACGGGAAAGCCACATTCGTACGCTTCCACTGGAAGCCTGTGGCGGGCAAAGCCTCGCTGGTGTGGGATGAAGCCCAGAAGCTGACCGGGCGCGATCCGGACTTCCACCGTCGTGAGCTGTGGGAGTCGATTGAAGCCGGTGACTTCCCGGAATATGAACTGGGGTTACAGCTGATCCCGGAAGAGGATGAGTTTAACTTCGATTTCGATCTTCTCGACCCGACAAAGCTGATCCCAGAGGAGCTGGTGCCGGTTCAGCTGGTGGGTAAAATGGTGCTCAACCGTAACCCGGACAATTTCTTTGCCGAAAATGAGCAGGTCGCGTTCCACCCGGGGCATATCGTTCCGGGGCTGGATTTCACGAACGATCCCCTCCTGCAGGGGCGGTTGTTCTCCTATACCGATACGCAGATCAGTCGCCTTGGCGGGCCCAACTTCCACGAAATTCCGATTAACCGTCCAACCTGCCCGTACCACAATTTCCAGCGCGACGGGATGCATCGCCAGGATATCGATACCAATCCGGCTAACTATGAGCCGAACTCCATCAACGATAACTGGCCGCGCGAAACGCCGCCTGGACCGAAACGCGGTGGTTTTGAGTCGTACCAGGAGCGCATCGATGGCAATAAAATCCGCGAGCGTAGCCCGTCATTCGGCGAGTATTATGCCCAACCTCGCCTGTTCTGGAACAGCCAGACGCCGATCGAGCAACAGCACATTATCGGTGGCTTTAGCTTTGAACTGAGCAAAGTGGTGCGGACTTACATCCGCGAGCGCGTGGTCGATCAGCTCGCCCATATCGATATTCAGCTTGCCCAGAGCGTGGCGGATAACCTTGGCATTACGCTGACGGATGAGCAACGCAATGCGACCCCACCGAAAGACGTTAACGGACTGAAGAAAGATCCGTCCCTGAGTCTGTATGCGGTGCCGGGTGGCTCGATAAAAGGCCGGGTAGTGGCCATTCTGCTGAATGACAAAACCCGTGCCAGCGACGTGCTGGGGATTATGCAGGCGCTGAAAACCAAAGGCGTTCACGCCAAACTGCTCTATTCCCGCATGGGGGAAGTGACCGCCGACGACGGTTCAGTGCTGCCGGTTGCGGCCACCTTTGCCGGAGCACCATCGCTCACCGTTGATGCGGTGATTGTGCCGTGCGGCGACATCGACAGTCTGCTGAACAATGGCGATGCGATTTATTATCTGCTGGAAGCCTATAAGCACCTGAAGCCGATCGCCCTGTCCGGCGATGCGCGACAGTTTAAAGCGCACCTGAAGGTGGCTGAGCAAGGTGAAGATGGCATTGTCGAAGGCGATAACGTCGATGATGCGTTTATGACGAAGCTGTTCGATCTGCTCGCAGCGCACCGTGTGTGGTCACGCAGCAGTAAGATTGATCGTATACCGGCATAAGAAAAGCCGGGTCTGGCTTTGCCCGACCCGGCGCTGATTGGTATCGTTTACTCAGCCCGGCAGGCACCGCGCCTCCGGGCTATTTTCATACATCCTCAAAGGTGCCCAGACGGTACCCACGCTCGGCAATGGCGTATTTCAGCGATGCCGACGTCAGCACATCCAGTTCCGCCAGTCGCGGCCAGCAGTAGGCACTTTTACGCACAATGTTATCGACAAACGCCGGGTGTGCCATCACTTCCAGCGACCGTTCCCCGCGCGTGGCGGACTCATCCAGCACCTGCAGGAACAGCGCTTCGCTAATCTCGTCGCCGTAGAACGCGCTACTGAACCCGTCCGTTGTGGGCACAGAAGACAATGACAGCCCGTGCAGCGCCTGCACCTCACGATCCACGCGCATTGCCACGCCTTTGCGCTGTGCAAATTCCGCCACTGACGGGAAAAGTGCCGGGATCATATGCACGTGATGATGGCTGTCAATATGCGTGGGTTCACGGCCAAAGAGATCGACGAAACGGTTGAACTGACAGTCCAGCTCGCGGGTAATCTCCTCGAGCGGCAGCGTGCCCTGCTCTGCCTGCTCCCAAATCCATTTGCCCAGCTGTCCGTCCCGCGTCAGTCCCGGCATCGGTGAAAGGGGCATCCCGAGCGTCAATACAAAGTGCATGCCGACGCCCAGCGCTGGCACCTCGCGGCTGAGCTGCGCCGCGTGTTCAACCGCGTCACCATTAACCAGTGCCGTTGTTGAGGTCACCACACCCCGGCGGCAGGCTTCAATAATGCCGTAGTTTTGACCTTTTGAGAGACCAAAATCATCAGCATTGACGATCAGCAGGTTTTCCATCACACATCCTCTCAGTGCTGTTTGAATTTCAGCTTCTCAATCGTGGCGGCAAAATTAGGCAACCATTTTTCATGCGCCAGAATCATTTCGCTGGCCAGTTGCTCGGCATCGCGATCGGAATGGACCAGCGGGCTGAGATTGAGTGCCAGAAGAACGTCATTGAGTTCACCGCTCAGCGCCGCGTTGCTGGCTGCCACTTCAAACCCTTTGATGGTGTGGATCAACCCCATCACTTTGTCGTCAAAGTGGGTAATCCGTGGATGCGGCCTGGCGCCATCACGTCCCAGAATGCAGGTCATCTCAACGGCCCAGTCAGCCGGGATATTGTCGATATGACCGTGATGCGGCACATTGACGTAGTGCTCGGCCTGCTTGTCGTTGTAAATGGCGTTGATCACTTCACACGCCGCATCGGAATAATACGCTCCGCCGCGCAGCTCAAGCTCTTTCGGTTTCACGTTCAGGTTCGGATCTTTATACAAATCAAACAGCTGCTTTTCAACTTTCTGCACCACCTGAGCGCGTGCGCCACCCTTATAGTACTCACCCATCTCGATGGCCAGCATCTCTTTCTGTTTGAAGTAGTAAAGCAGGTATGAGCAAGGCAGCAGATTAAGCGAGCGGATCAGCCCTTCGCTGAACGGCAGGTCAAAGATGTTTTTCACTGACGCAGCGGTCAGACGTCCGGAGGCTACGCCGTCAAGCAGTTCGCTAAAGCGAGACTGACCATTCACGATGACATCTTTGATAAACACCATGTGGTTCAGGCCAAAGAGATCGATAGAAAGATCGTCGGTATCGGTCAACTCCAGCACATCGCTGATGAACATCTTCATGCCAATCGGAATATTACAGACGCCGATAAAGCGTTTGAAACCGGTGTGGCGATAGACCGCCTCGGTCACCATCCCGGCCGGGTTGGTGAAGTTAATCACCCACGCGTTGGGGCAGATCGCTTCCACATCGTTGATGATGTCAAAAATGACCGGAATGGTACGCAGCCCCTTGAACAGGCCACCCGCGCCGTTGGTCTCCTGCCCCAGATAGCCGTGGCTCAGTGGAATACGTTCATCCATTTCACGCGCTTTGAGCTGGCCGACGCGCAGCTGGGTCGTCACGAAGTCGGCATCCTGCAGCGCCAGGCGACGGTCGAGGGTTTTATGCACGGTCAATGGCACACCGGCTTTCGCGACCATCCGCTTGCAGAGCTCAAAAATGATATTCAGTTTCTCCTGACCTTCCTCAACGTCCACCAGCCATAATTCGCTGACCGGTAATTCATGATAACGTTTCAGGAAACCTTCGAGTAATTCCGGGGTATAACTGCTGCCGCCGCCAATGGTTACGACTTTTAATTTCTTCTGCATAATATCTCCCTTAGCATATCAGGTTAATCGCCTGCAAGGTGTAGCGTACTCTTCCCGCTCTGTGGGCAAGCAATCAAGGCAATATTTGTGGCGGGTAAATCCGCCGAAATTTAATTAATTACCGTCAGGTTCTTCCGGTAACTGTTCGGTGTGAACGAAGTCAATTTCTTAAAGGTCTTAATAAACAAGCTGGGGCTACTGTAGCCTGACTCATAAGCAATATCGGTAACCGAGTAGTTGGTTATTTCCAGCTGTTTTTTAGCAAAATTAATGCGGATTTCATTAATAATTTGCACTGGCGTTTTACGATAATAACGCTGAGTTGCTCGGGTCAGATATTCCTGTGATTTACCGGACAAAGCGACCATATTTTCCAGCGCATTTTCGCTGAATTGTCCTTTATCGTGCATCAGTTCAACCGTACTGCGCAGCCACTGCGGAATATCATCGCTTACCTGCTGCTCTTCACGATGATGGCGCAGACGGTTAATCACATAAAACGTCACCGTTTCAATAAACTCATCAAATTCATTCTCGCGAAAGTTAAGCGAGGCGATAACCGTTTCAATCCAGGTCATGAACTCGTTTTTGATGCGATAGACCTGCGAGGCCACAAAGCAGAACGGCACCAGCGGCAGATAGTGTTTCTCAAAGAAGCGTCTGCTGACACCTACGTTAAGAATGCGGGTTGCACCAAATTCATAAAAGCTCTGGTGATGGGACCCCATCGGCAGGAAGACGAAATCTCCCCGCTCAAGCAGGACGCGCTTGCCGTTGATTTCCTGGTAGTAGCGACCGGTCAGAACAATCGTGAACTCATAGTAGTCATGCTGATGCAGACCGCTCGCGCTCTCCGTCTTGTTGTAAATAATCACGTGAAAATTTTTGCCATTAAACAGTTGCTGTTCAAGTGCGGTTTTTATTTCCATCGCGCTGACCTCCTGCTGCAAAATCTGCCTTACTGCATCTTCTCGTGAAGCTCAATTAACTCGGCCACCAGTTCACGTGCCAGCATCGACGTCATCAGATGATCCTGCGCATGCACCAGCACCAGACTGACCTTCATCTTGCCTTCACCCTGGTCACTTTCGATAAGCTTTGTCTGCACCAGGTGCGCTTCGTTCAGCGCCGTACGGGACTGTGCCATCATGGTTTTCGCGGCTGCGAAATCACCCTGCTTGGCCTGCTTGAGCGCGGCATACGCCAGGCTACGCGCCTGCCCGGAATTGATGATAAGCCCCATCACCACCTCTTCCAGATCGTTCTCTGCGGTTTCTTCTGCGACAATACTGTCCAAATCTAACATTTTTAAGCTCCTTTTGGCTGGCGCGGGTTGCCCCGCGCCGTGCAATTTTAGAATTTCAGTGCGAGGGCGATATCCTCTTCGCTCTCTTCTTCATCGATAACGGTTGCAGCTTTGTTTGCTATCGCCACGAATGGCATATAGAGCAGTGTTGCAATCCCGAGGTTGAATATCGCCAGCAGGAAGGCAGCCACGCTACCGTTGGTGTTGAAGAACGCCCCCAGACCCGCCGGCATGGTCCACGGCGCAATGTTGGTGACGGGCGGGATAATGCCCAGGTAATAGGCCGTCAGGGTTATGGCCGCCAGCAGTGGCTGAACCAGAATGAACGGAATGAACATTACCGGGTTCATGATGATTGGCAGACCAAACAGAATCGGCTCGTTAATCTGGAAGATGCCTGACGGCAGCGCCAGCTTCGCAACCTGACGATGGTCAGCGCGACGAGAAACAATAAAGACCGCGATGATCAGACCCAGCGTCGCCCCGGTACCCCCCAGGAAGATATAAGAGTCAAGCATCGGCTTCGCCCACACATGGAAGGTTTTACCGGCTGCCAGCGCCGCGTCAACGGAGCCGTACTGCTGGTAAAGTGCAACGTTTTCCAGTGCCCATGGGGTCATGATACCGCTGTCCAGCGCCGCCAGTGCCAGTGAACCATGCACGCCAAAGAACCACAGCAGGGAGGTGAAAATCACATACGCCCAACCGACCACGCTACCCATTGACGCCAGCGGCGTTGAGATAGAGTCCATAATGATCTGGTGGAAGTTAGTGCCCCAATGAGAGAGCGCCCAGGCGATAATCCCCATGATGGAGAGAATAATGAAGCCTGGAATCAACGCGGAAAATGAACGAGAAACGGACGCCGGCACGCTATCCGGTAAACGGATAACCCAGTTGCGACGAATAATAAAGGTGAACATCTCCGCAACCACCAGACCGATAACGATACCGGAGATGATATTAGCGCCCCCCAGCCAGTTGGCCCCTACGGCATAGGCCTCACCGACGCTGTATGGCGTCACGGTCATAAAGGCGGCAATGGATAATAAACCTGCGGCCAGCGGATCCACTTTCCGCTCTTCCGCCAGTGCCATGCCAATAAAGAAAGGTGCCATCAGCGACATAATACCTAACGTACCGTTATATACGTTGCCGCCGATGGCTTTTAAACCATTAAGGGTTTCAATTGTGGAAGCGTCTAATCGAATTCCTAATGAATAAAAGAAGGAACCTTCACCAAAGCTCAGAAAAACGTTGTTAATTAAAACGAACATTGCCCCAGCCAGCGTCAACGGCATTAATCTAATAAAACCGTTTTTGATGGCATTAACGTGAGGCTGCTTTCCTATTTTAACAGCAAAAGGAAGGAGTACCTTTTCAAGTGAAGCGATGACTTTACTCATAGGAAAATACCCTTAAATGCCGCAACGCAGGTTACGGCGTATTGTGTGTGAAATAACTCTTTGACGGGAAAAATAAAAATTAATTAGCAGCTTTTTTAATGGCTGCAACAGCAGCTTTCAATACACCTAAACCATCAATCTTGCCGTACAATCCCGAATCGATCACTTCGACCGGTTTATTGGGTAACAGACGTTGAATTTCGGGTAACATATAGGCAATTTGCGGCCCCAGTAAAACGACGTCGGCTGTTTGGCCCTTTTCGCCCGCCAGCGTCTCCGGAAACGCTTCGATCACCACCGGGACTTCATACTTCTCAGCCTGAGCACGCATCTTTGACACCAGAAGCGAGGTTGACATGCCTGCTGAGCAGAACAGATAGATATGTTTCTTTTCCATAGTAACTTCTCTCTCGTATGACTACCTGCCATCGCGCTATCACTCGACTCGCTATCCTGGCAGACAGGTAGTTTGCTTACTGTTGTTTGTCGTTGGAGTGAGTATACGCAATGGTACAGACAGGAGATAATTCTGCACAGGGGAAAATTGTCTCTCATTGACCTGCCGTGTTGACTACCTTCACATTTCAGGCAAATAATTCGCGAGAAGAAATAAGATTTACGTATGTATAAAAAAACCGGCCCAACGGCCGGTTTGTTAACATACTCAAGCAAGAAGGGTTACTGCGCCTTAGGTGCCTGCGGATCGGTATCGTATTCAGTACAGGTCTGGTAACCGGAGTTGATCACATGACCAGTCTCATCCAACGCAACGAAGTAGGTCTCTGCCTTACCATCACGCTGACCCAGGATATAGGTCTGGCAGGTACCGCGTGCATGAATCATTGTCACTTCCGAAGAAGGCTTGCCGGCAATCGCAGCCACCTGCGAACGGGTCATGCCTTTTTTGACATCTTTCACTACGGGCTGTGTAAACTGATCTTTGGTGCGGTCGTAGGCCGTACACCCTGCCAGCATAGTCAGTACCGCCGCTGCGCTAAGAATTCCTGCTACGTTCTTGTTCATATTCCGTCCTCTTGTTTATCAGCGTGTTATCTAAGCATGGAATAAAAAGTACTATTGTTCAACTTTGTGAATTCCGCCAGACGAATTTCGGAAAATTCTAATAAAACAACGATAACCTGCTAAATCGCCGCAATTTAGCGCACTCGAAACTGTGATCCTTGTCGTTTCTCGTTCAAAGGGTTAGTTTTAACAGTTAACACAATCTGTTTATGTTCTGCATATGGAGGGCGTGATGGCTCTGCAACAAGAGATTATTCAGGCGCTGGGCGCAAAGCCCGCGGTAGACGCACAAGAAGAGATCCGCCGCAGCGTGGATTTTTTAAAGTCTTATTTAAAAACTCACTCGTTCCTGAAATCCCTGGTGCTGGGCATCAGCGGCGGTCAGGACTCTACCCTGGCCGGTAAACTCTGCCAGATGGCAATTTCAGAGCTCCGCGAAGAGACGGGTGATGACGCGCTGCAGTTTATTGCCGTGCGTCTTCCCTATGGCGTGCAGGCCGATGAACAGGATTGCCAGGATGCCATCGCCTTCATCCAGCCCGATCGCGTACTCACCGTCAATATCAAAGGATCGGTGCTGGCCAGCGAGCAGGCGCTTCGCGAAGCAGGCATTGAGTTGAGCGATTTTGTCCGCGGCAATGAAAAAGCCCGTGAACGTATGAAAGCGCAATACAGCATTGCCGGGATGACCAAAGGCGTTGTGGTCGGTACCGACCATGCGGCAGAAGCCATCACGGGTTTCTTCACCAAGTATGGCGACGGCGGTACCGATATTAACCCGCTCTTCCGTCTCAATAAACGTCAGGGTAAGCAGCTGCTTGCCGCGCTGGGTTGCCCGGAGCACCTTTACAAGAAAGCGCCAACGGCAGATCTGGAAGACGATCGCCCCTCCCTGCCGGATGAAGCGGCCCTGGGTGTCACCTATGACAATATTGATGATTATCTGGAAGGCAAAAAACTGGATGAAGGTACCGCGAAGATCATTGAAAGCTGGTATCTGAAAACCGAGCACAAGCGTCGCCCACCGATCACCGTGTTCGATGATTTCTGGAAAAAGTAACACTCTGGCACCCTCTCTCTGGGGAGAGGGTGTTCGCCCGCACCGTCCGTTGCGCCATCCGGCTCTTTTTTAACCAAACCGGCTCTGATACACTGTATGCCTGAACAGTATATGGAGTAGTATGTGAGCAGGCGTCAATCCGCCCCGCGTCTTGAGTTTGAAGCGGCGGCTATCTACGAATATCCCGAACATCTTCGCCCCTGGCTTGAGGAACTGCCTAAACAGCCGGGCGTGTATATCTTTCACGGTGAGAGTGACACCCTTCCGCTCTACATTGGCAAAAGCGTAAATATTCGCAGCCGGGTCATGTCTCATCTGCGCACGCCAGACGAGGCGGCAATGCTGCGCCAGTCGCGACGCATCACCTGGTTTCGTACCGCCGGAGAGATGGGCGCGCTTTTACTGGAAGCGCGGCTGATCAAAGAGCAACAGCCGCTGTTCAATAAGCGCCTGCGCCGCAACCGGCAGCTCTGCTCCCTGCAGATAAACGCCGGTAAGCCGCAGGTTGTCTACGCCCGCGAAGTCGATTTTTCTCACGCCCCCAATCTCTACGGGCTGTTCGCTAACAAACGGGCGGCTCTGCAAGCTCTGCAAACGCTGGCCGATGAATTACAGCTGTGCTACAGCCTGCTAGGCCTCGAAGCAACCACCCGCGGGCGTGCCTGTTTCCGCTCAGCGTTAAAGCGCTGCGCAGGGGCCTGCTGCGGGAAAGAAAGCATTGAGGAACACCACGCCCGGCTCCTCGCAGGGCTGGCGGCGCTTAGCGTTAACTGCTGGCCGTGGGAGGGTGCCGTTGCGCTAAAAGAAGTCGGTGACGCGATGACCCAGTATCACATCATCAACAACTGGCTCTGGCTGGGTGCTGTTGACGATGTAAACGATGCGGCAACCTTGCTGCGCACACCCGCCGGTTTCGACCACGATGGCTACAAAATTCTCTGCAAGCCCGTGTTAACCGGCAAGTATGAGGTCATTGAGCTTAGTGCCCCGGCAGCCAGTTAATTTCGCTGAATAATAAGGTGCCCTGAGCCTCCAGCAGGCGGAGAGTATGGACGCCCTCCTCCCAGCTGGCGCCCTGATCGGCCGTCAGCAACTTATCGCCAAGCTGCCACGCCCCGCTTAACACGAACGCGACGCCCCCGCGGGAGCCGAACGTGGTAAAGGTGCGGTCAGCGACACGCACTTTCGCCTGACAACGGTCACGCCGGGTCATGATGTTGAAATCCATCGACATCCGTCCTTCGGAAAGCAGTGCTTTCACCGGCTGATCGCCGGAAAAATGGTATGGCTGATGATGTTTCAGGGTATGGCAGAACGCCTGACCGGCATCCAGCGTTACCTCACCCCCTTCAAGCAAGGTAATCACCCGATCGACACCGGGAAAAGAGGAGAATTCGCCATTGCTGGCGATGGTCGCGATACTGGCACGCCAGTAAAAATCGCGCGTTGCGGGCGGAAAACAACAAATTTCCCGCGTCTCGCCTGCGCCATTGCGCCAGAGGCTGACCGGCATCTTACGGATATCAAAGAACTCCATCACCACTCCTGGCCAGGGCAAGGATATCGCTATCGTTGCTGTCTTGTTTGTTATCGTTGGGTTTTCACAGACACAGTATCGGCAGCAGAGGGGCAGGCCTTAGCGGAACGTTAATAAAAATTATAACGCCATGACTCTGCAAACATTCTCTGAAGCGACTACAGGAGAATACCGCTCTGGCGGTGGCAGACAAGAGGGCAGGAAAGAAAAACCGCCGGTCCTGTCCACAGCGTTAGCGCTTTTGTGGACAGGATCCCGGCGGTCTTAAGATGTTGAACCGATTATTCGGTTGGTGCTGGCATTTTACCTTCCATTGCTGGACGTTCTGTCAGACGCTTCTCAAAATTGGCATTAAATTGTTTTTTCTGTTCCGGCGTCAGAATGTTGTAGATCTTGTTCTGGGTTTCCATATGCGCCAGCATGCGGGCTTTATGCTGCTCAGCCATTTTGTCGATCTGCGCTTCGGCTTTTGCTTTATCGAAGCTGTCGCTGGCGATGATGTCATGCATCGCGCGGCGTTCGTCCAGTGACGGACGTTTCATCTGGTCGCGCTGGCTTTTCATGATGTCGCGGACCTGCTGTTTCTGTGCATCCGTCAGGTTCAGATCTTTAAACATCATCATCTCGTGGTGCATACCCGGCTTGCCTTTATGATGCATCATCATTTTGCCTTCGACAGGCGCGGCAGTGGTGGTGGTCGCGGTATCTGCAGCGAACGCCATGCTGGTAGCGCCCAGAGCCAGGGTAGAAGCAACAAACAGTGCAGTAAACTTACGCATAATTTATTTCCTTACTTTCAGTTATTCTTCGGCGCTATGCCGTGTTGACGAGATTAACTTTACGGGCTTTATCGTCAATTAATCAGAGCAACAGTAAAACAATGAAAGTGTAAAAAACAAATTATCGCCAAATGTGGAGGAATTAAGGATAAAGGATGGAGAGTTGCAACGAAAATATTCAAAATGATGATTTTCAAAGCAATTTAAAAAAGTATAGCGAAGTGAAGACCAATAATAAAGCAATTCACCAGGAATATTCTGCAATAGTTGTCATTGCGCTTTAATCGCTAAGAAAAATATTTTGACGTTCCCCTCTCAGGCAATGAGAGGGGAGATGTTCAGGACACTTTTTCCAGCATCAGCCCGGCGCGCAGGCCAAACGCTACCGATGGATTTGGGAACAGAACATATTCAGTGGTTTTCTGCACCTCGTAACGCTCGTCGCCATCTTCCGCCAGCAGAACGCCTTTGCGAAAAGGGGTGAAGTTCAGCGTGTGGGCGGCCATATGCAGCCGGAAGGCCTCGCTGCGACGAGTGATCTGCTGTACGACCCGATAGCGCACGACAGTCTGTTCCGTTGGCTCGGGTGCCAATCCTCCGAGCAGCGCGCGAAGCGCAAGATGCGTTGGCGCGAAGCGCGCGAGATCGTTCTGGCCAAACGGTAGCGCTTTTCCCAGCTCCAGCGTGCAGGCCAGCGCGCCGAAATGCTCACAGGTGAAATGGGTAAATGTGCCCCCCGGCGACTGATGAAACACCAGAGCCTCCAGCCCGGCGTCGCCCAGCCAGCTCAGAAACGCCTCATCCCACGGCTGGTTACGCTGGGGCAGAACACCAAAGCGCACATGATAAGAGGCGCGAATTGCCGTATGCAGGTCGAGATGCCAGCGCACGGGACCGGCCGCGGCGAAAAATGTGGCAACCACGTGCTCAAGCCACTGCGCCCGCGACGTTTCATCGCCCGGCACAAACTGTGACCAGCGGCCGCCAAACATGCGGTTAAGGTCGCTCTCAAGATAACGTTTGTTTTGCGCCAGCGCTGGCGGGTTGCCAAGCACCACCAGCAGACGGCACTGCAGGGTGATATCTCCCCGATACAACGCGCGAAGCAGCAGGTCGACAATTTCAACCGGCGCGGTTTCATTGCCATGGATGCCGGTTGAAAGCAGCAGCGATAACTCACTCTTCGCGGCCGGTGTCAGTTCAAGGACGCCGCGACCCAGCCACCGCCAGTGAAATGAGGGGCCCTCCCCCTCATGCTGTTCGGGGGTTTCATCGGCCAGTGTCAACGCCAGTAAATTTTCCATAGCCACTCCTTTAGCGCTGGAACGGATAAACCGATCCCAACTGCAGGATTGTTGTTAACGCGTCCAGTGCCTCACGCCCTTCACGCAGTAGCTGAGGGTCGACCAGATCGGCCTGCGTTAATCTGTCACGATAGTAACGATCCACCCAGTCATTCAGGGAGTTAAACAGCGTCTCATTCATCATCACGGCCGGATTAACAGCCTGCATTTCGTTCTGCGTCAGCACAACGCGCAGGCGTAAACAGGCCGGACCGCCGCCGTTGGCCATGCTTTCGCGCAGGTCAAAGACGCGCAGTTCATCGATCGGGTTATCGGCCTTCACCAGTTCAGACAGATAACGCCACACCCCTTTATGGTCCTGCGACTCTTGCGGCAGCACCAGCATCATGCTGCCGTCCTCACGGCTCAACAGCTGGCTATTAAAGAGGTAAGTTTCAACCGCGTCCTGTACGCTGACCGCCTGGGTCGGCACCTGAATCGGCATAAATCCCGGCACCCGCTCATGCAGCGTAGCGAGCAGCTTCTCCTGATGGGCAAACGCCTGCTCATGGCAGAACAGCACCTGGCGGTTAGAGACGGCAATGACGTCATTGTGGAAAACCCCCTGGTCAATCACCTGCGGGTTCTGCTGAGCAAAAATCACCTGTGAGGGATTCACCTGATTCAGCCGCGCGACGGCCTGGCTTGCCGCCAGCGTCTGGCGGGCGGGATAACGGACAGGTGCCGAATGGCCGCCCTCTTCTCGCCCGTAAATGAACAGTTGCACGCCGGGATCGCCATAATCCCCCCCAAGACGGTTATGGTTTGCCGCTCCTTCATCCCCGAACATGGCCACCTGTGGCAACGCCTGATGGACCTCAAAGTGAGCCTCATGACGGAAAATCGCACGCAGAACGCGCTCGGTCGTCTCCGCTTCAGTGGCACGGTGGAATTTGTTATTCAGGTTCGCCACCGTTAAATGCACTTTGCCATCCAGCGTATCGGCCGACGGTGCAACGGTAGCAGCGTTTGCCACCCACATCGACGAGGCAGAGCTCGCCGCTGAAAGCAGGTGAGGCGTCTGCGTACCCGCTTTTTCGATAACCTGCTCATCGCTGCCGTTAAAGCCGAGCTGACGTAACACCGCCACGTTCGGGCGCTCCTGCGGCGGGATCACCGCCTGCGGGAAACCGGCATCCGACAGGGCTTTCATTTTCAGCAGCCCCTGCTTCGCCGCCTGTTTCGGGTTAGAGACCTGAAAACGGTGCTTCGTCGAGGCTTCATTACCAAACGAGAGGCCGGCATAGTGGTGCGTCAGCCCCACCAGCCCGTCAAAGTTAACTTCACGCGCTTTCATGACGATCCCCCTGAGTAAAATCCAGCCCCGGACTCAGCGTTTCCGGCAGCGTCAGCGCAGGCGTTTCCAGGCTCGCCATCGGCCACGCGCAGTAATCTGCGGCATACCATGCGCTGGCGCGGTGGTTACCCGAAGCGCCTACCCCGCCAAACGGTGCCGTACTCGCCGCACCGGTAAGCGGTTTATTCCAGTTCACAATCCCGGCGCGTGCTTCGAGCAGCAGCTGATCAAATTTCTCACGATGCGGGGAAATCAGACCGCTCGACAGGCCATAGCGGGTGTGATTGGCCATCTCAATGGCGCTGTCAAAATCGTCATAACGCCAGACGCAGAGCAGCGGGCCAAAGACCTCTTCATCCGGCACGTTGCGTGCGCCACTCATCTCAACAATGCCCGGCGTCAGGAGCGATGTTCCGGGCTTGATTTGCTTTGGCTCAAGCAGGGTTTTCGCCCCGCGCGCCACGTGATCCTGCCAGGCTTTCAGCACGTTCAGCGCGGCCTGCTCGGAAATCAGACCGCCGATAAACGGCTGTGGGTTGGCATCCCACTGCGCAGGCACCAGACGCGCGCTGATTTCCACCAGCCGCGCGAGAAAGGCATCGCCCTGTGCACCCCGTTTCACCAGCAGACGACGCGCGCAGGTGCAGCGCTGTCCGGCGGTAATAAACGCTGACTGGAGGGTCAAATGCACCGCCGCGTCGATATCATCGGGATCTTCAACGATCAGCGGGTTGTTACCGCCCATCTCCAGCGCGAGAATTTTTTCCGGCTGCCCCGCCATCTGGCGATGCAGTTGGTAGCCCGTTCCGGCGCTGCCGGTAAACAGCAGGCCGTCGATATCACTCAACGCACTCAGCGCCTGGCCGGTTTCACGCCCCCCCTGCACCAGGTTGAGCACCCCGTGCGGTAGACCAGCCTGTTCCCAGAGCTTCACCACCACCTCACCGGTCAGTGGCGTTAACTCACTCGGCTTGAAAATCACGCTATTGCCCGCCAGCAGCGCGGGCACGATATGCCCGTTCGGCAGATGCCCCGGGAAGTTATAGGGGCCAAATACCGCCAGCACGCCGTGCGGACGGTGGCGCAGCGTGGCCGCGCCGTCAGGCATATCGGTATGTTGCTCACCGGTACGGGTATGGTACGCCTTCACCGAAATGGCGATTTTATTGATCATCGCCGTCACTTCCGTGGCCGCCTCCCAGCGCGGCTTGCTGGTTTCCTGAGCGATAACGCGCGTCAATTCGGCTTTATTGGCCTCCAGCAGTGATGCAAATTTCTCGACAATTCCCTGACGTACGGAGAACGGTTGTTTCGCCCATCCCGGGAAGGCGCGACGGGCGGCGTGACAGGCCTGTTCGACCTGCCCGGCGCTGGCATCATTTCCCTTCCAGAGCACTTCTTGTCCGACCGGATTGGTCTTTATGCGCGGCTCGCCTTCGCCCGTGACCCAGTCACCGTTGATCCATAAAGTCATGCTGTTTTCTCCTCAGGGCAGAGACGCACCAGGCGAACCGTGTCGCCGGCGTTACATTTCAGGGCATCCAGTTGCGCGGCCGTCAGCACCAGACGTTCACTTTTCGGGTTGGTTCGCACCAGCATGGCGCGGAAATTGTTGTACTGCTCGTTAGCCACCAGACATGCCGGCCACTCACCCGGTGCAGGCTGGCCTTCGGAAACCTCAACCAGCCGGCTTTTACGGATCGCACGCACGCGGTCGATATCGCACTCCAGGGTGGGTCCGCCGTCAAAGATGTCCACATAGTTACGGTAGCGGAAACCCTCTTTTTCCAGCACCGCCCGGGCCGGCGCGGTTTGCGGGTGCACTTCGCCAATCACCGCCTGCGCCTGTGGGCTTAAGAAATGGGTATAGATGGGATGTTTCGGCATCAGTTCGGCGATAAACGCTTTCTGCCCGGTGCCGCACAGATAGTCCGCCCGGCTGAACTCCATCGAGAAGAAGCGCTCGCCGAGGCTCTCCCAGAAAGGTGAATAGCCGGTGTCGTCGATCACGCCGCGCATCTCGGCGACGACCTTTTCGTTAAAACGATCGCGGAACGCGGCCATAAACATGAAGCGCGACTTGGAGAGCAGATAACCGTTGCCCTCTTTGCGCCACGCAGGATCGAGGAACAGCGTGCAAAGCTCGCTGGCTCCCGTGTGGTCATTACAGAGAAAAAGCGTGGGCAGCGCGTTATAGACGTTCAGCTCTTTTGAGGCGTGAACCATCGTACCGACACGGTAGTTGTACCACGGGTCGTTAAGCCCGACGGCCACTTCGATTGCGCAAATGCCGGCCACGGTACCGGTGTCGGTATCTTCCAGAACGAACACATAACCCTGTTCGCTTTTTGGCAACGTCCCCTGCCAGGTTTGCAGGGCGCGCTCAATGCGCGCCGACAGCGTTTTTTCATCGGCAGGAAGCGAGGTCAGCCCGCCTCCCGTCTTACCGGCAAGCTGCATGAGCCCGGCGATATCGCCGCGCTCAACGGGACGGATGACCATCATGATGACACCCCGGACTTAACATGTTCACAGGCCAGTGCAAAACGGTCTAAACCGGTTCTCACCTCTTCTTCGCTGACAATCAGCGCAGGGGCAAAACGCACCACGTTGGCACCGGCAATCAGTACCATCACGCCCATTTTTGCCGCTTCCTGTGAAATAAGTTTAGCTTTTCCGGCAAACTCAGGTGTGAGTTCGCAGCCAATTAACAGACCCAGACCGCGGATCTCTTTAAACAGTCCCGTCTTGCTGTTGATGGCGTTCAGGCGCTCAACAAACCAGTCATGACGTTGTTTAACGCCCTTGAGCACTTCCGGCGTGTTAATGATGTCGAGAACCTGCCCGGCCACGGCGGTAGCCAGCGGGTTACCACCGTACGTTGTACCATGCGTACCCACGGTCATTACGCTGGCGAATTTATCAGTGGTCAGCATGGCGCCAATCGGGAAGCCGCCGCCCAGCGCTTTCGCCGTAGAGAGCACGTCCGGCGTTACGCCGTAGTGCATATAGGCATACAGCTCACCGGTACGCCCCACACCCGTCTGGACTTCATCGAAAATCAGCACCGCGTGATGACGATCGCACATCTCACGCAGCCCCTGCAGGAACGCTTTTTGCGCCGGAAGGACCCCACCCTCACCCTGCATAGGCTCGACGATCACCGCACAGGTGGTGTCGTTGATAAGCTCGCTGGCGGACTGCAGATCGTTATACACGCCGTGACGAATATCCGGCGGCAGTGGCGCAAAATCCTGCGAGTATGACGGCTGACCGCCGGCGCTGACGGTAAAGAGCGTGCGGCCGTGGAACGCGTTTTTAAACGCCACAATGCCGCTCTTATGAACGCCGAATTTATCGTGTGCATATTTGCGTGCCAGCTTCAGGGCAGCTTCGTTTGCTTCCGCACCTGAGTTACAGAAAAAGACTTTTTCGGCAAACGTTGCGTCGATCAGCTTTTTCGCCAGTCGCAGAGCGGGCTCGTTGGTAAAACCGTTACCGGTATGCCAGAACTTCGCCGCCTGGTCGTTTAACGCCTGACGCAGTGCAGGGTGCGCGTGACCCAGCGCGTTTACCGCAATCCCGCCTGCAAAGTCGATATACTCTTTGCCCTGTTGATCCCACAGGCGTGAGCCTTCCCCCCGTACCGGAATAAAAGCCGCCGGAGCGTAAACCGGCATCATCCATTCATCGAAATTTTCACGCGTAATTGACAGAGACATAGCGACCTCATCCGGTAAATAAAAGGTTATTTAGATGTTAAATAATTGAGTGTTTGCACTGTGAATGTAGATTGCAGCCTTCGTGCCAGCCAGCGATAAAAATGCATAAACGGGTTAGGGTTACAGAATATCAATAAGTTACGATATGGAGTTATTCACTGTTATTGCATAAAAAGTGAATATTTTTACGACAAGCGGCGCTTTGCCGCACGAAAATAAGAAAGAGTATGCAGAAGCCAAATATAATTCTGGAATTGTGATCGCTCGCGAAATTTATCGGTTCTTTACGCCCTGTTGGGGGGCAATGCGCGTCAGAATGGTGCAAATATTGCACCGTTGGCATGATCTGTCGCAGTTATTGGTCGAACCCCGTAACAGTTGACGCAAATTCTGCTACCATCCATGCACTATTCACCTTGCATTGGCAGCGACTATGAAATTTGTCTCTTTTAATATCAACGGCCTGCGTGCCCGCCCTCACCAGCTTGAAGCAATTGTTGAGCAACATCAGCCAGATGTGATCGGCCTGCAGGAGACAAAAGTTCACGACGATATGTTCCCCCTCGAAGAGGTGGCGAAGCTCGGTTACAACGTCTTCTATCACGGACAGAAAGGTCACTATGGCGTGGCGCTGCTGACCAAAGAGACGCCGGTTTCCGTACGTCGTGGCTTCCCGGGCGATGATGGCGAAGCGCAGCGTCGCATCATCATGGCGGAAATTCCTTCACCACTTGGCAATATCACGGTGATTAACGGGTATTTCCCGCAGGGTGAGAGCCGCGACCATGAGACAAAATTCCCGGCCAAAGCAAAGTTTTATCAGGATCTGCAGGATTACCTGACCACCGAACTGAAAAAAGAGAATCCGGTGCTGATCATGGGCGACATGAATATCAGCCCGACCGATCTCGATATCGGCATTGGAGAAGAGAACCGCAAACGCTGGTTGCGTACCGGTAAATGTTCTTTCCTGCCGGAAGAACGCGAGTGGATGGAACGCCTGCTCGGCTGGGGTCTGGTTGATACTTTCCGCACCGCCAACCCGGAAACGCAGGATCGCTTCTCGTGGTTTGACTACCGCTCAAAAGGCTTTGATGACAACCGCGGTCTGCGTATTGACCTGCTGCTGGCCAGCCCGCCGCTGGCGGAACGCTGCATCGAAACCGGCATCGACTACGATATCCGCAGCATGGAAAAACCGTCTGACCATGCGCCGGTCTGGGCGAAATTCAAACTGTAACCTCGTGTGAACACGCAAAAAATACTCCTGATGTGCGCCCTTCTGGGCGCATTTGTTCTGACCTTCGTCTTTCTTCCGCCGGGGACGCTCTCCCTGGAAACCATCAAAACGCACCAGCAGTCGCTTCTCTTGCATGTGGAACAGGCACCGTGGCAAAGCGCGTTTTTCTTTTTCGCCCTCTACGTGTTGGTCTCCGCCCTGTCGATACCCGGTGCGGCGATACTGACGCTGCTGGCGGGAGCGCTGTTTACGCTGTGGGAAGGTACCCTGCTGGTCTCGTTTGCTTCTACCCTCGGCGCCACGCTGGCGATGCTTGCCAGCCGTTATCTGCTGCGCGACTGGGTACAGCGGCGATTCACATCGCAGATGAATACGGTGAATGCCGGTATGGCGCGAGACGGTGCAAGGTATCTTTTTGCCCTGCGTCTGATGCCCTTGTTCCCGTTTTTTCTGGTGAATCTGCTCATGGGGCTGACCCGTATTGCGGTCAGTCGCTACTGGTGGGTGAGCCAGGTCGCCATGCTGCCTGCAACCATTATCTTTCTGAACGCCGGACGCGCGCTGGGGAAAGTGAATTCGCTTCGCGATATTTTATCGCCGGGACTGATATTCGCCTTTACACTACTGGGGTTATTGCCGCTGGCGACGCGCTGGCTGTTTTCCCGTTTTACCCCATCATCAAAAAAGTGAGGCATTATGCGCCGTGTGCGTTTTTGCACGTTTCTGAGCGGTCTGCTGCTGGCAGCCCCGCTGTTTGCAGCGGACAACTGGCAGGCTATCCAACAACAAGCTAAAGGCCAGACCGTCTGGTTTAACGCCTGGGGCGGCGATCGGGCGGTAAACCGCTACCTCGAGTGGGTAAGCGGTGAGATGAAAACGCATTACGACATAACCCTTAAAATCGTCCCACTGGCGGATGCCGCCGATGCGGTCAAACGTATTCAAACAGAGGCCGCCGCAGGCCGGAAAACGAACGGGTCAGTCGACCTCTTATGGGTCAACGGTGAGAATTTCCGTACCCTTAAAGCCGCTAACCTGCTGCAAACCGGATGGGCGCAGACCTTGCCCAACTGGCGCTATGTCGATACCCGTAAACCGGTTATGGAGGATTTTGCTGTCCCCACCGATGGCGCGGAATCCCCGTGGGGCGGTGCACAACTCACCTTTATTGCCCGCCACGCAAGCCTGCCTGCGCCCCCAAACGATCCTCAGGCGTTGCTGGCGTATGCGCAGCAGCATCCGGGCAAAGTCAGCTACCCACGCCCGCCCGATTTTACCGGTACGGCATTTCTGGAACAGTTGCTCCTGACCCTCACCGCTCACCCGGAGGCGTTGCAAAAAGCCCCTGATAACACCTTTGCCCAGGTGACGGCTCCGCTGTGGCACTACCTGGACAAATTACACCCGCTGCTGTGGCGAAAGGGAGAGGACTTTCCTCCCTCGCCCGCCAGAATGGATACCTTGCTTGCCAGCGGTAGTCTTAATCTCTCCCTGACCTTTAACCCGGCACATGCGCAGCAAAAAGTGGCCAGCGGTGAACTGCCTGCCGACAGCTACAGCGTTGGTTTTGACAACGGAATGATAGGCAACGTCCATTTTGTGGCCATTCCGTCGAATGCCAGCGCAAGCGCAGGCGCGAAGGTGGTCGCCAATTTCCTCCTTTCACCGCAGGCGCAAATTCGCAAGGCCGACCCGGCCATCTGGGGAGACCCGAGCGTACTGGATGCGAAAACACTGCCCGAAAAAGAAGCGAAGCAGCTCGCTGCCCATACGCCGGCAGGGCTGCCGAAAATACTTCCCGAGCCGCACGCTGCCTGGGTTAACGCGCTGGAGCAGGAATGGCTGCGTCGTTACGGCACCCGCTGAGCTGGCTCGTCTGGCTGGCGATGGCGGTCATCTATATGCCGCTGCTCCCCGCCGCCGCCATACTGTTTGCCCCGGCATTCTCGCTGAACAACTGGCAGTTGCTGCTTAACGACCCGCAACTGCCACAGGCAACGGTCGCCACGCTGGTCTCAACGCTTATCGCGACGCTGGGGTCGATGTTTATCGCTCTGGTGATCGTGGCCCTCCTGTGGCCGGGCGAGCGCTGGCGACGGCTCAGCAGCCGGCTGCCGTGGCTGCTCGCCGTTCCTCATGTGGCCTTTGCCACCAGCGCTTTACTGCTGTTTGCCGAAGGGGGCCTGCTGTATCAGGTGTGTAGCGTCTGTACGCCACCGCTTGACCGATACGGTGCAGGGCTGGGGCTGACGCTTGCGGTAAAAGAGAGCGCGTTTGTGCTGTGGGCCCTTTACGCCGTCCTGCCGGAAAAACGCCTTGCGCAGCAAAAGGTCGTGCTGCATACCTTCGGCTACGGGCGTTTTCAGGCGCTGAACTGGCTCATCCTTCCAACGATCGCGCCGGCTCTTGGCGCGGTGATGCTGGCGGTGCTGGCCTGGTCCCTGTCGGTTGTGGACGTGGCGATGGTGCTCGGGCCTGGCAATCCCCCGACGCTTGCCGTACTGGCGTGGCAGTGGCTCAGTCAGGGCGATGCGCAGCAGCAGACAAAGGGAACGCTGCTGTGCCTGCTTCTCCTTCTGCTGCTGGCCGCGTTTTCTGCACTGGGTTACGGCGCATGGAGACTCTGGCGTCGCACGTTACCGGACCTGAGCGGACGCCGTCGAATGTCGCTTATCGCGCCACCAGCGCGTCTGTTCAGCGGATTTCTGCCCGCCTGCGGGGTGCTTTGCGCGGTCGTGCTGCTCATGCTGGCGCAGCGGGACGACATCGGTGCGGTTGGCACCAGTCTCTCCTTTGGTCTGCTCGCCAGCCTGATTTCGCTGGGAGTAATCTTTCTCTGGCTTGAGTGGGGACCGCAGCGAGGCACACAGTGGGTGTGGTTGCCGCTGGCGCTGCCGGCGCTGCCCCTCGTTACTGGACAATACGTTATCGCGTTGCGACTGGGTATCGACGGGCACTATGCCGCCGTGCTGTGGAGCCATCTGCTGTGGGTTTTACCGTGGATGTTGCTGGTCCTCCAGCCAGCCTGGCAGAGGATCGATCCCCGTCTGATCCTTACCGCCAGAACGCTCGGCTGGCGGCGGGGAAAAATCTTCTGCTTACTGAAATGCCCCTTGCTGGTACGCCCGGCGCTGCTGGCTTTCGCGACCGGGTTTTCCGTCAGCATGGCGCAATACATGCCAACCCTCTGGCTGGGCGCAGGCCGTTTTGCGACGCTGACCACTGAAACCGTGGCGCTCAGCAGTGGAGGCAGCATTCCGCTTCTGGCTAACCGGGCGCTGGGGTTGCTGTTGGTCACGGGGAGCGTGTTTGCCCTTGCCGCCCTGCTATCCCGGCTCGCAAGCCGTTACCGACGAGGATTACGTTAATGCTGCAGGTCAGCAATCTCACCATTGAACCGCTTTTCCGCGAGGTCAATTTTTGTGTGCCACGCGGCGAAATAGTCACGCTGATGGGGCCTTCCGGCAGCGGAAAATCAACCCTTTTTGCCTGGATGGTGGGCGCACTGTCAAACGACTTTCAGGCTCAGGGCGAACTGTGGCTTGATGAACGTCGCTGCGACGGACTGCCCGTGGAGGCCCGCGGGTTGGGGATCCTCTTTCAGGATGCCCTGCTGTTTGACCATTTCAGCGTCGGACAAAATTTGCTGCTGGCATTACCTGAACGGATTGTCGGACGAGCACGGCGAGAAGCGGTCGAGCAGGCGCTCGGTTCTGCCGGGCTTGCCGGGCATTACGCCAGCGATCCGGCGACCCTTTCCGGCGGCGAACGTGCCCGGGTCAGTCTGCTGCGTGCCCTGCTTGCAGAGCCGCAGGCGTTACTGCTGGATGAACCGTTCAGCCGTCTCGATAATGCGTTACGCGCCTCGTTTCGGGCATGGGTATTTGACACTACCCGCGCACGCAATATTCCTGTGGTTCTGGTCACGCATGACGACGAAGACGTGCCCCCGGGCGGCGAAGTGATTGAGATTTCTCGCTGGCAATAATGTGCTAACGCAATGTTTTACCTTTCAGGAGAGACGACAATGCCCCCCTCTTTTACTGACGTCAGGTTATTCGATGAAACGTGTTTCTCAACTGACCGCGCTGGCCATGCTGTGCGGCCTCGCTTCATTTTCCTCTCTGGCTGCTGATATGCCGCACGCCATGACGCTGTCTCAACTTCAGGCACAACACGGCGCGGTGATCGACACCCGCGCCAGCGCGTTTTACAACGGCTGGCCGCAAACGCTGAGCGCGCCCTCCGGGCATGAGCCCGCCGCACTTAACCTTTCCGCCTCCTGGCTTGGCGCGATGAGCGATGACCAGATTGCCGTCTGGGCCAGACAGCACCAGCTTACGCCGGCCATGACGATCGCGCTCTACGGTCGCGACGCCGATAATCAGGCGGTCAAAGCGCGGCTGGAAAAAGCCGGCTACCACCAGATTTCCGTGCTCAACGATGCCCTGCAGGTACCTGAGCGTCTGCAGCGTTTGCCGCACTTTGAACAACTCGTCTACCCGGAGTGGATCCACCGGCTTCAGCAGGGTAAACCCGTCACTGCTGCGCCAACGGGCGACTGGAAAGTCATTGAAGCCGCATGGGGCGCGCCGAAGTTTTATCTGCTGAACCATATTCCCGGTGCCGGCTACATTGATACCAACGAAGTGGAAAGCGAACCGCTGTGGAATAAAGTTTCTGACGACACGCTAAAAGCGATGCTGGCGAAGCACGGGATCCGTCACGATACGACCGTCATTCTGTATGGCCGTGACGTATATGCCGCCGCCCGCGTGGCGCAGATCATGCTGTATGCGGGCGTGAAGGACGTCCGCATTCTTGATGGCGGCTGGAAAGCCTGGTCTGACGCGGGTCTGCCGGTTGAACGGGGAATGCCCAAAGACGTGAAGCCCGCCCCCGATTTTGGTGCACCGATCCCCGGCCAGCCGCAGTTGATGGTGGATATGGCGCAAGCACGCGGAATGCTGCATCGCCAGGACGCGTCGCTGGTCAGCATTCGTTCCTGGCCGGAGTTCATCGGCGAAACCAGCGGCTACAGCTACATCAAGCCAAAAGGTGAAATTGCCGGTGCCCGCTGGGGTCATGCCGGTAGCGACGCCACCCATATGGAAGATTTCCATAATCCGGATGGCACCATGCGCAGCGCTGACGACATCGCCGCCATGTGGAAAACCTGGAACATCCTGCCGGAACAGCACGTCGCGTTTTACTGCGGCACCGGCTGGCGTGCGTCCGAGACGTTTATGTACGCACGGGCGATGGGCTGGAAAAATGTCGCCGTCTATGACGGCGGCTGGTACGAGTGGAGCAGTCATCCACAGAACCCCGTCTCCAGCGGAAAACGCGGGCCAGAAAGTTCACGCTAACGGGTAAGTGACTTCAGCGTCACATACCCGCTCCAGATGCGCGTTGTGGTGGTCAGCCAGCACAACGCGCCAAATATCCACGCCAGCACGCTGAAGTTCGCTGGAAAGAGGCAGCACAGCACAAACAGCGCGATCGTCTCCGTCCCCTCCGTTAACCCACCAATATAGTAAAACGACTTATGCGCGTAGCCGGGGTTGTCGATGTTGTGTTTCGCTGCCAGCGCGGCAAATGCCAGAAAACTGCTCCCGGTACCGATAAAGGCAAACAACAGCCAGCCAGCGGCAAGCGCATTCTCTGCGGGGGCCGCCAGCGCGAATCCGAAGGGAACCAGCGCGTAAAACAGAAAATCGAGGGCGATATCAAGAAATCCTCCCGCATCCGTCAGCCCGCGCCGGCGCGCCAGCGCACCGTCCAGACCATCCAGCAGGCGATTCAGCACGATGGCGACGAGCGCCGCCGGATACCAGCCGAGGGCCAGAAACGGTAAGGCCAGAACGCCTATGGCAAACCCGGTCAGGGTTAATCCGTCAGGCGTGATCCCCGGCTTATCCACTACTGACACCAGTCGGTTGAGCGTGGGTTTAATCCGCGGGTGCAGATGATGATCAAGCATGGGGATCCTCTTTAAACGTGGCACATAACCCCTGCGCCGGGATGTCCAGCGCGGCATTAAAGCGTGCAGAGAGATTCTGAAACGCAATCAGCGCCGTCATTTCGGCGATCGCGTCCTCGCTGAAATGGCGTTTGATCTCACTTTTGATTTCGTCATCCACACGGGGCGGCGTCGCGGTGACAGCCTCGGCATAGGCCAGAGCCGCACGCTCCTCTTCGCTAAAAAGAGCGGAATCACGCCACGCGTTGACGGCCTGAACCTTATCCAATGCGCCCGAGCGCTCCGCCAGGCGCAAACTGTTGGCATCGATACAAAAAGCGCAGTGACAAAGCTGCGATACCCGGGTCATTAACAGCGAACGGAGCACCGGCGACAGGCGCGCGTGACGACGTTCGAGAAAACCGACGAACAATGCCACCAGCCAGAAAAGACGTGGCATCCTTCCCCACCAGCGCGTGGGGTTAAGCACGGCACCAAAGTGTTTTTTCTGCATGGCGGCAATCGGTTTTATGCTGACCGGAAGGGTGGCGATGGGATCTACCCAAGTGGACGTCTCTTTCACCTGATTCTCCTGATGGCTGGACTCTTAGAAAGGGCACGATAATATGGTGTTTTTCGCTAACAAGTATTGACGACCATGCTAAAAACAGTCGATGTCGTTGCGGCAATCATCGAAAAAGACAACAAAATTTTACTGGCCCAGCGCCCGGCTCATGCCGACCAGCCGGGCATGTGGGAATTCGCAGGCGGAAAAGTAGAAGCCGGTGAGACACAGCCCGAGGCGCTTGTCCGCGAGTTGCACGAAGAGCTCGGCATCCACGCGCAGCCAGGTGAGTATGTGGCAAGCCATCAGCGTGAGGTGTCACAGCGGTTAATCAACCTTCACGCCTGGCACGTTCCGGCATTCAGCGGCGCGCTGACGGCGCATTACCACAGTGCGCTGGTGTGGTGTACGCCCGAAGACGCATTTGGTTTCAACTTAGCGCCTGCGGACATCCCGCTGCTGGAGGCGTTTATTGTTTTACGCGACGCCAGACCAGCGGATTCGTGCTAATGGTGCGTTCATCACGCTGGCACTGCAACAGAATACCGTCCGCTTTTACCACTGCCCCTTCCGAATAGTTCTGATCCTGATAGATGCAGCACTGGTTACACGGCTGCGCTCGCTGGCCACTGGAGCTGAACACCTCCGGCGGCACATTCACGTCCACATCCGGGCGAATGCGGTCTGCCTGCGCGCCTGCGGTAAACATCAAACATAACGCGGCTATCACGTAACGGTTCATAGACTTATTTTCCTGTTGTGCCCTGATAAAGACTATAACGGTAAACCGGCGCAGAACCTTTAATTTATCTCGTCATCGCTTTTGGTTATGACGCAGCCCCGCTGATTAATTTCCCTTTCGGCATGCATTTCTGCTTGCTTCACAAAGCGGTACGGATGGTATAGTCAAAAAAACAACACAATTCGTATAAGCAATATACATAAAATAATATAAGGGGTTCTTATATCTATGGATCAGACACGCTCTCTGGAAACTTTCCTCTCTTATGTTCAACAGCGCGACCCGCATCAAAGTGAGTTTGCGCAGGCCGTACGTGAAGTCATGACCACGTTGTGGCCGTTCCTTGAAGAAAACCCGCGTTATCGCCAGATGTCACTGCTTGAGCGCCTCGTGGAGCCGGAGCGCGTGATCCAGTTTCGCGTGACCTGGGTAGATGACCGTAATCAGGTCCAGGTTAACCGCGCGTGGCGCGTGCAGTTTAATTCCGCCATCGGCCCGTTTAAGGGCGGGATGCGTTTCCACCCTTCCGTGAATCTGTCGATTTTAAAATTCCTCGGCTTTGAGCAGACGTTTAAAAACGCCCTTACGACCCTGCCCATGGGCGGCGGGAAAGGCGGCAGTGATTTCGATCCGAAAGGCAAAAGCGAAGGCGAAGTGATGCGTTTCTGTCAGGCGCTGATGACCGAACTCTATCGTCATCTTGGTCCCGATACAGACGTTCCGGCGGGCGATATCGGCGTCGGTGCGCGTGAAGTGGGCTTTATGGCCGGCATGATGAAAAAGCTTTCGAATAACAGCGCCTGTGTCTTTACGGGCAAAGGGCTCTCCTTTGGCGGCAGCCTGATCCGTCCGGAAGCCACCGGCTACGGGCTGGTCTATTTTACCGAGGCGATGCTGAAGCGCCACGGCTTAGGGTTTGAAGGTATGCGCGTGGCGGTGTCCGGCTCCGGTAACGTGGCCCAATACGCCATTGAGAAAGCAATGCAGTTTGGTGCCCGCGTGGTTACCGCGTCAGATTCACGCGGTACCGTGGTGGATGAAGCCGGTTTTACGGCCGAGAAGCTGGCTCGCCTGTGCGACATTAAAGCCAGCCGCGACGGCCGTCTGGCGGATTATGCCCGTGAATTTGGTCTGACCTGGCTCGAAGGCAAACAGCCGTGGGGCGTGCCGGTCGATATCGCCCTGCCATGTGCGACCCAGAACGAACTGGATACCGAGGCCGCACGCACCCTGATTACCAACGGCGTGAAGGCCGTGGCCGAAGGGGCGAATATGCCAACCACCATCGAAGCGACCGATCTGTTCCTTGAGGCTGGCATGCTGTTTGCGCCGGGCAAAGCCGCGAACGCCGGCGGCGTGGCGACCTCTGGCCTGGAGATGGCGCAAAACGCCGCGCGCCTCGGCTGGAAGGCAGAGAAAGTGGATGCGCGTCTGCACCACATTATGCTGGATATTCACCACGCCTGCGTCGAGTACGGCGGTGAGGCATCGCAAACCAACTACGTGCGTGGCGCAAATATCGCCGGGTTCGTGAAGGTCGCGGATGCGATGATTGGGCAAGGGGTTATCTAAGCACGCTGTCGCCCTTTCCCGTTGGGAGAGGGCGACAACCGAAAGCACATCAGGCTGCGCTTTTTTTCTTTTTGAACGGTTTCTTCGGCGCACCACCCGGTGCAACCATCCCCCGGAACTGCTTCACCGGCGTATTACGCGCCTGGTTAATCAGCTCGTACAAGGTCCCCACCAGCGGTTGCATAAAGTCCTGATAGCGACACTGCTTTTCACTGATTTGCGTCAGCACAGATTCCCAGTGTGCCGTCATGTCCGGCCTTGCGGCCAGCTCAGGCAGCGAGTGGATCAATGCGCGCCCCGGTTCAGTCGAGTGGATATAGCGCCCTTTTTTCTCCAGAAAACCGCGCTTAAACAGCAACTCGATAATGCCCGCACGGGTCGCTTCCGTGCCCAGTCCGTCGGTAGCACGCAAGATCTTCTTCAGATCCTTATCCTGAACAAAACGGGCGATTCCGGTCATTGCCGAGAGCAGTGTCGCATCGGTGAAGTGGCGCGGCGGTTGGGTCTGGCGTTCAACCACTTCGCCTTTCTCACACAGCAGCTCGTCATCTTTGGCGACCACCGGCAGCGGCGTGCCGTCATTCTCTTCGTCACGCTCTTTGTTGCCAAGCAGCGTGCGCCAGCCAGCCTCCGCCAGGAAACGCGCCTTGGCGATAAATTTTCCTTTGGCAATTTCCAGCTCAATCACGCATTTGCGGAACACTGCGTCCGGGCAGAACTGCATCAGGTACTGACGAGCCACCAGGTTATACACCTTCGCTTCGTTTTCCGTGAGGTTAACATTGCTGGCGCGCGCCGTCGGGATAATCGCATGGTGGGCATCCACCTTTTTATCATCCCAGCAGCGGTTATGAATGTCCGGATTCACAACCGGTTGTGGCAGCAGATCCGGCGCGTGAACAGCAATGGCGTTCATCACCGAGTGACGGCCGGCAAAGTGCTCTTCTGGCAGATACCGGCTGTCCGAACGCGGATAGGTAATGAGTTTGTGGGTTTCGTAGAGCTTCTGGCAGATATCAAGGACGTTCTGCGCGCTCAGACCGAAGCGTTTCGCCGCTTCAATCTGCAGCGCGGAAAGCGAGAACGGCAGCGGCGCGGGTTCTGATTCCCGTTTATCGTTATAGCTGGTGACAATAGCAGGCTGACCGGTAATCCGGTTGACCACGTGCTCCGCCAGCGGACGGTGCAGCAACCGCCCCTCTTCATCCTGATACGATTCGCAGGCATCGCTTGGCTGCCAGACGGCGGTAAAGCGCTCGTCTTTCGGCGTGACGATATGCGCTTTAACCTCAAAGAAATCTTTGGCGACGAAATTCTCAATCTCTTCGTCACGACGCACCACCAGCCCCAGCACCGGCGTTTGCACACGCCCGACGGAGAGGACGCCCTGATAACCGGCATTACGCCCCAGGATGGTGTAGGCGCGGGTCATGTTGATCCCGTAAAGCCAGTCCGCACGAGCGCGGGCCAGCGCGGAAACGCACAGCGGAATAAACTCGCTGTTCGCGCGCAGACGTGAAATGGCCCGCTCCACGGCCTGCGGATTGAGGTCGTTAATCAGGCAGCGCTGGACCTGCTGGCGTTTTTCCGGCGCCAGCTCCAGATAGTCCAGCACCTCATCCACCAGCAGTTGCCCTTCCCTGTCCGGGTCACCCGCGTGGATGACTTCCGTCGCGTCATGCAAAAAACGTTTAATCACGTTGAGCTGTTTGGTGACGGAAGGCCGTGGCTGCAGGCGCCATTTTTCAGGGACGATGGGCAGGTCATTGAGGTTCCAGCGGGCATAGCGGCTGTCGTAGACATCCGGCTGCGCCTGCTCAAGCAGGTGACCGATACACCAGGTGACCACTTGCCCGTTACCGCATTCGATAAAGCCGTCTCCCTTGCGATGCGGCTTCGGCAGCACATCGGCAATGGCACGGGCCAGACTCGGCTTTTCGGCAATAAACAACCGCATTGAATTAACGGATCTCAATCATCGGTCGTCCACCGCGCGCGGTCACCAGTTCACCGATCGCCGTCAGGGTAATACCAAACTCTGCGGCCGTCGCCTGGACGTCGGCTTCAGCGTCTGGCGTGACCGCCAGCAGCAAACCACCGGACGTTTGCGGATCGCACAGCAGATTGCGCCACGCTTCAGGCATTTCGCCCATCAGATGACCATAGCTGGCAAAGTTACGCTGGGTACCGCCCGGAACGGCGCCCGCTGCAATGTACTCCTCCACACCCGGCAGCTTCGGCACGTCCTGATACCAGACCTGCGCCTGTACGCCCGCGCCCTGACACACTTCGGAGAGGTGTCCGAGAAGGCCAAAACCGGTCACGTCGGTCATGGCTTTCACGCCGTCGATATTCGCGAAAGCCGCACCCGCGAGATTCATCTGGCACATGACCTCGGTTGCCAGCCCCTGGTGTTCCGGCTTCAGCAGCGATTTTTTCTCCGCAGTAGTGAGGACACCAATGCCCAGCGGTTTGGTGAGGAACAGCTTGCAGCCCGCCTGCGCGGTGCTGTTGCGTTTCACGCGCTCGGTGGGCACCACGCCCGTGACCGCGAGACCGAAGATCGGCTCCGGCGCATCGATAGAATGACCACCGGCCAGCGCGATCCCCGCCTGCTGGCAGGCAAAACGTCCCCCTTCAATCACCTCACGGGCAATTTCAGGGGCAAGGGTGTTAATCGGCCAGCCCAGAATGGCAATCGCCATAATCGGTTTGCCCCCCATGGCGAAAATATCGCTGATGGCGTTGGTGGCCGCAATACGCCCGAAATCGAACGGGTTGTCGACAATCGGCATAAAGAAGTCGGTGGTACTGATAATGCTGGTGCCGTTACCCAGGTCATAAACTGCCGCATCGTCACGCGTTTCGTTACCGACAAGCAGGTTCGGGTCGACAAACTTCGCCTGTTCACTGTGGAGAATGGTCTCCAGCACTTTCGGGGAAATTTTACAACCGCAACCGGCTCCGTGGCTGTATTGCGTTAAACGAATGGTTTGCTCGCTCATGGACGTCTCCTGTCATCTCAATCGCGCTATGGTAGCGCTCATTCCATAAAGAGGTAAGTATGACTGTCTGAATTCTGCGGCAGATGCTCAGAATCCAGACAGTTTAGCGCGCGTTATCAGAAACGGCTGACGAAAGGCGTGGTGTCCGGCACATTAATGGTGGCGGAGGCTTTAAGCTGAGGCGTGCCGAGATAGAGGAAGCCGACAATTTTATCATGTTCGCCACAGGCGAATCCGTCGCGAACCGGCTGGCTGTTGGTCAGCGGCCCTGTGCGCCAGATACCGTTAAACCCTTGCGCCACGGCGGCCATTTGCATTGCCATGACGGCACAGCCGGCAGACATTTCCTGCTCCCAGACCGGCACTTTGTGGTCGGCCTGACATTTCGCCACGACAGCGATGATCATCGGCGCACGGAATGGCGCACTGCGGGCTTTCTCAATACCCTTCTCATCCTGACCTGCGGCAACCGCCCCCTGCTCCAGTATCTGACTGAAACGATCGCGGCCTTCACCTTCAATCACAAAGAAGTGCCATGGCTGCAGCGTACCATGATCCGGTGCACGCAGGCCGGCACGCAGAATATTCTCCAGTTGCTCCCCTGCCGGCGCCGGCTCGGTGAGACGTGAAGCGCTACGGCGGTTAACAAGCAGTTCAAGTGCGTCCATTGGTTAACTCCTTTCTTGAAATTTACTCACAAAATTAACACGGCGGCAGATTTTGTTACAGCGTAGCAGGCGATTCCTGCTGACAAGTGACGGTTGGGTCATTACGATAACCGCACATTGCCGTCCCGTGGCGACGGAAACAGTCATTTTCTGGTTAGGGAGAATACATGCGAACCCTTTGGCGAATCATTGCCGGTTTCTTTAAATGGACGTGGCGACTGCTCAACTTCGTCCGCAACCTGGTGATGAATATCTTCTTCATCCTCCTGGTTCTGGTTTGCGCAGGCGTCTGGATGCATATCAGCAACGCAAATCAGGCGCAGCATTCGACTCGCGGGGCGCTGTTACTTGATATCACGGGCGTCATCGTCGATAAGCCGTCCACCAGCAATCGTCTGGGCGTTATTGGCCGTCAGCTGTTTGGCGCGACATCAGACCGTCTTCAGGAAAACTCCCTGTTCGATATCGTCGACACCATTCGTCAGGCAAAAGATGACCGCAACATTACCGGCATCGTGCTGGATCTGAAAGATTTTGCCGGCGGCGACCAGCCTTCAATGCAATACATTGGTAAAGCACTGCGCGAATTCCGCGACAGCGGCAAGCCGGTGATTGCGGTCGGGGACAGCTACAGCCAGGGGCAATATTATCTGGCCAGCTTCGCCAATAAAATCTGGCTCTCCCCGCAGGGTACGGTCGATCTGCATGGCTTTGCCACTAACGGTCTGTATTACAAATCGCTGCTCGACAAACTGAAAGTCACCACCCACGTCTTCCGCGTCGGAACCTATAAATCCGCCGTGGAGCCGTTTATTCGTGATGATATGTCCCCTGCGGCCCGTGAAGCGGACAGCCGCTGGATTGGTGAGCTGTGGCAAAACTATCTGAGCACCGTGGCCGCTAACCGCCAGATAACCGCTGAACAGGTGTTCCCTGGCGCGCAGGGCGTGCTGGAAGGCCTGCGCAAGGTTGATGGTGATACCGCAAAATATGCGCTGGATAACAAACTGGTCGATGCGCTGGGCACCAGCGCGGATATCGAAAAATCACTGAGCAAACAGTTTGGCTGGAGCAAAGAGGATAAAAACTTCAGCGCTATCAGCATGTACGATTATGCGACCAAAAAGCCGGATGACAGCGGTGACAGCGTCGCGGTGGTCTTTGCTAATGGTGCCATCATGGACGGCGAGGAAACGCCGGGTAACGTGGGCGGCGATACCACCGCATCGCAAATCCGTGATGCTCGCCTTGATCCGAAAGTGAAGGCGATCGTACTGCGCGTAAACAGCCCTGGCGGCAGCGTCAGCGCTTCTGAAGTGATCCGCGCTGAACTTGCCGCGGCACGTGCAGCCGGCAAGCCGGTAGTGGTGTCGATGGGTGGAATGGCGGCCTCGGGCGGTTACTGGATTTCAACCCCGGCTAACTACATCGTCGCCAACCCGAGCACGCTGACCGGCTCGATTGGCATCTTTGGGGTGATTAACACCGTGGAAAACAGCCTGGATTATCTGGGCGTCCATACCGATGGCGTTGCCACTTCACCGCTGGCGGATGTGTCGGTCACCAAATCGCTGCCGCCTGAAGTCTCTGAGATGATGCAGCTCAGTATCGAGAACGGCTACAAGCGCTTTATTACGCTGGTGGCAGAGTCCCGTAAAAAGACACCGCAACAGATCGACGACATTGCGCAGGGCCACGTCTGGACCGGCCAGGATGCGAAGAATAATGGTCTGGTAGACAGCCTGGGCGACTTTGATGACGCGGTGAAGAAAGCCGCCGAACTGGCGAAGCTCAAGCAGTGGCACGTTGAGTATTACCAGGACGAGCCGTCGTTCTTTGACCTGGTGATGAACAGCATGTCCGGCTCCGTGCGTGCCATGCTGCCTGAGGCGCTGCAGGCGTATCTGCCTGCGCCAGTCGCGACGGCGGCTAAAGCGATGAAAGCGGAAAGCGACAAACTGGCGGCCTTCAACGATCCACAAAGCCGTTACGCGTTTTGTCTGACCTGTGCAAACGTCCGTTAAACACCGTCCCCTCTTCCCGTGAAGAGGGGATTTTTTTCTTTTGAAGAACAAGAACTCACTACCATGCAGAAGAAATCGATTTATGTAGCCTACACTGGCGGTACCATCGGTATGCAGCGCTCTGAAAACGGCTATATCCCGGTCTCCGGCCACCTTCAGCGCCAGCTCGCGCTGATGCCTGAATTCCACCGTCCTGAAATGCCTGACTTCACCATCCACGAATACGAGCCGCTGATGGACTCCTCCGATATGACGCCGGAAGACTGGCAGCATATCGCGGACGACATTAAAGCCCATTACGACCAGTACGACGGCTTTGTGATCCTGCATGGTACCGACACAATGGCGTTTACCGCCTCGGCACTCTCCTTCATGCTGGAGAATCTGGGCAAGCCCGTCATCGTCACCGGCTCGCAAATTCCGCTGGCGGAGCTGCGTTCTGACGGGCAGATCAACCTGCTCAACTCCCTGTATGTGGCAGCGAATTACCCGATTAACGAAGTGTCGCTGTTCTTCAACAACCGACTGTATCGCGGCAACCGGACCACGAAGGCGCACGCCGATGGTTTTGACGCTTTCGCCTCACCGAACCTGCAGCCGCTGCTGGAGGCGGGCATCCATATTCGTCGTCTGGGCACCCCGCCTGCGCCGAGCACGGCGGGCGAACTGATTGTTCATCCGATCACGCCGCAACCGATTGGCGTGGTAACGATTTACCCGGGTATCTCTGCAGATGTGGTGCGTAACTTCCTGCGCCAGCCGGTGAAAGCGCTGATCCTGCGCTCTTACGGCGTGGGCAATGCCCCGCAGAACGGCGAGTTTCTGAAAGAGCTGCAGGAAGCGAGCGAGCGCGGGATCGTGGTGGTTAACCTGACGCAATGCATGTCCGGTAAAGTCAACATGGGCGGTTACGCCACCGGTAACGCCCTCGCGCATGCAGGCGTTATCAGCGGATTCGATATGACCGTTGAAGCCACGCTGACTAAACTTCACTATTTACTGAGTCAGGATCTGGACATTCAGTCCATCCGCAGCGCGATGATGCAAAACCTGCGCGGCGAACTGACGCCGGACGAATAAGGAGGCACCATGACGCAACGCGCCCTGTTACTGGTCGATTTGCAAAATGATTTCTGTGCGGGCGGCGCACTGGCCGTCGCTGAAGGTGACAGCACCGTAGACGTGGCGAATACGCTGATTGAGTGGTGCAAAACGCGAGGTGAGGCAGTTGTCGCAAGCCAGGACTGGCACCCGGCTGACCACGGCAGTTTTGCCAGCCAGCACGGCGTTGAGCCCTTCACTCAGGGTGAACTTGACGGCCTGGCACAAACCTTCTGGCCGGATCACTGCGTGCAACAGACGGAAGGTGCGCAGCTGCATCCGCTGCTGAATCAGAAGGCCATCGACGCGGTGTTTCATAAAGGGGAAAACCCGTCTATCGACAGCTACAGCGCCTTCTTTGATAACGGGCATCGCCAGAAAACGGCGCTGGACGGGTGGTTACGCCATCACGAAATCACCGAACTGATTGTGCTGGGTCTGGCGACGGATTACTGCGTGAAGTTCACCGTGCTGGACGCCCTCCAGCTAGGCTATACCGTCAGCGTCATCACCGACGGCTGTCGTGGGGTGAACATTCAGGCGCAGGACAGCGCCCAGGCGTTTATGGATATGGCCGCGGAAGGCGCCACCCTGTATACCCTGGAAGACTGGCTGGAAACGCACGCCTGACCTTCTCGCCGGGCAAGCCACAGTGCTGCCCGGCACGCCCCGTCTCATTCCCCATAAAGTGAACTCCCTCGCATCACCAGCGAAGCGGCAATGCTATTCTCTTCAGGCTGTTTTTTCGCCACGCCTTTTCCGTGGCGTGGTTATTTTTGTTAAGTCAAAGAGGAACTTGTATGAAACGTTTGCCTTTGCTGGCAGCATTACCCCTGCTTTGCGCGTCAGTTGCTTCCGCCACTCCCCTGATGTCTGTGGGATATTTTAATGGCGGTGGCGATGTCACCGCCGGTCCCGGTGGTGATATCAATACGCTCGACGTTCGTCAGATTACCCACCTGAACTACTCATTTGGTCTGGTTTATAACGATGAGAAAGACGAAACCCATGCTGCGCTGAAAGATCCGGCGAAACTTCATCAGATCTGGCTGTCGCCAAAAGTCGCCGCCGATCTGGCGCTAATCCCGATGCTGCGTAAGCAAAATCCAAACCTGAAAGTGCTGCTCTCCGTGGGCGGATGGGGTGCGCGTGGCTTCTCCGGCGCAGCCGCGACCCAAGAGAGCCGTGCGGTGTTTATCCGCTCGGCTCAGGAGATTGTCGAAAAATATGCACTCGACGGCATCGATCTTGACTGGGAATACCCGGTAAATGGCGCATGGGGACTGGTGGCCAGCACGCCAGCCGATCGCGATAACTTCACCGCACTGCTGAAAGAATTGCGCGCCGCCTTCGGCCATAAAAAACTGGTCACCATCGCGGTGGGGGCAAATGCAGAAAGTCCGAAAAGCTGGGTGGATGTGAAGGCCATTGCCCCGCTGCTCGACTACATCAACCTGATGACCTACGACATGGCGTATGGCACACAGTATTTCAACGCCAATCTGTATGACTCCAGCGACTGGCCAACGGTGGCCGCCGCAGATAAATACAGCGTGGATTTTGTGGTGAACAACTATCTGGCGGCCGGGCTGAAGCCGCAGCAGATGAACCTCGGGATTGGTTTTTACGGCCGCGTGCCGAAACGCGCCGTGGAGCCCGGTATTGACTGGACAAAACCCGATGCGCAAAACCATCCGGTGACCCAGCCCTACTTTGGGCCTCAGGAAACCGGCTTGTTCGCGTCACTGGGTTACGACCTGACCAAAGATACGTATGTGAAGTACAACGATATTGTGAAAAAGCTCTTAAACGATCCGCAGAAGCGTTTTACCGAACACTGGGACGAACGGGCGCAAGTGCCGTGGCTTTCAGTGAATGCGGCGGACGGCAAGGCGCTGTTTGCCCTTTCCTATGAGAACCCGCGTTCCGTCGCCATCAAAGCGGATTACATCAAGGAGAAAGGTCTCGCCGGGGCGATGTTCTGGGAGTACGGCGCGGATGACAATAACCAGTTAGCGAAACAGCTGGCGGAGTCGCTGGGAATTAAACCCAAAGAGTAAGATAAGCACGCCCTCTCTCCAGAGAGAGGGCGTTGGCAGGACTGCCGCCCCACCGTTACTGCATCTTTATCGTCGCGATCGGCTTTGGCGTGATACCAAAGTCCTCTTTCAGCTCGCGCTTGCTCTTCATCACCATCTGGCCTTGAGTGTCGATAGTCATGTGTTGCGCGTCGGTATTGTTACGCGCCTGCCAGAGCATCACCAGTTGCAGACTGTTCTCTTTTTGCTCCGGCGTGAGCGCGACACCGTCCGGCCATTTTCCCAGTTCAACAGCAGTCACCAGGCGCTGATACACCTCCGGCGTCATACCGCTAATCATGTCATCAATATTCACGATCTCTCCCTTTCAAAGGAATAATTTGCTGAATCGTTTTTTCAACCTTTGATCTGGTCACCGTTTTCATCATCGGTGAAGCTCATCGACGCTGAATTCACACAGAAACGCTCACCCGTCGGTTGAGGGCCATCCGGGAAGACGTGTCCAAGGTGGGCGTCACAGGTTCCGCAACGAATTTCAGTTCGCACCATGCCGTGCGACGTGTCGCTCAGGTAGCGGATCGCATCGTCGCTGACCGGCTCATAAAAGCTTGGCCAGCCACAGCCAGAATCGAACTTCGTTTGGGAATTGAACAACGGGGCGTCACATACCAGACAGTGGTAGACACCGTCGCGCTTGTTGTGCAGTAAACGGCCAGTAAAAGGCGGTTCGGTTCCGTGATTTTGCGTCACGTAAAACTGCATTTCGGTGAGGTTTTTTTTCAAATCGTCAGGGTTACGTTGGTTCGACATATGCTTACATCTCGCTGTAGAAACAGACACCTTTTAACCCGGATTCTAACAAAACATTAACACCCTTGCGTGCACTTTTGTTCTAAACTTATGTGTCGCGAAAAGGCGGTCAGGCAATTGTGATCATGTTCACATTTTTATCCTGCGAGGACTTTAAAATGCCGCGCGCAGCCCCCATGTGGTTGCTAGCTCAAAGGGAAAGTGAGGCGAGTCAGTCGCACAAACGTTAGTCACAGGATTGATTTGTCGCAATGATTGACACGATTCCGCTTGACGCTGCGTAAGGTTTTTGTAATTTTACAGGCAACCTTTTATTCACTAACAAATAGCTGGTGGAATATATGACTATCAAAGTAGGTATCAACGGTTTTGGCCGTATCGGCCGTATTGTTTTCCGTGCTGCTCAGAAACGTTCTGACATCGAAATCGTTGGTATCAACGATCTCCTGGACGCTGAATACATGGCGTACATGCTGAAGTACGACTCAACTCACGGTCGTTTCGACGGCACCGTTGAAGTGAAAGACGGCCACCTGGTTGTTAATGGCAAAACCATCCGCGTTACTGCTGAGAAAGACCCAGCTAACCTGAAATGGAACGAAATCGGTGTTGATGTTGTAGCTGAAGCTACCGGTATCTTCCTGACCGACGAAACTGCGCGTAAACACATCACCGCGGGTGCGAAAAAAGTTGTTCTGACCGGTCCTTCTAAAGACAACACCCCAATGTTCGTTCGTGGTGCAAACTTCGAAACTTACGCTGGCCAGGACATCGTTTCTAACGCATCCTGCACCACCAACTGCCTGGCACCGCTGGCGAAAGTAATCAACGACAACTTCGGCATCGTCGAAGGTCTGATGACTACCGTCCACGCGACCACCGCGACTCAGAAAACTGTTGACGGCCCGTCTCACAAAGACTGGCGTGGCGGTCGTGGCGCGGCTCAGAACATCATCCCATCCTCTACCGGTGCAGCTAAAGCTGTAGGTAAAGTACTGCCAGAACTGAATGGCAAACTGACTGGTATGGCGTTCCGCGTTCCAACTCCTAACGTATCCGTTGTTGACCTGACCGTTCGTCTGGAAAAAGCTGCTTCTTATGAAGAAATTAAGAAAGCAATCAAAGCTGCTTCCGAAGGCGCAATGAAAGGCGTTCTGGGCTACACCGAAGACGACGTTGTATCTACCGATTTCAACGGCGAAGTGTGCACTTCCGTGTTCGATGCTAAAGCGGGTATCGCACTGAACGACAACTTCGTGAAACTGGTTTCCTGGTACGACAACGAAACCGGCTACTCTAACAAAGTACTGGACCTGATCGCTCACATCTCCAAATAAGTTGAGATGAGTGCTTGATCCAAAAAGGCGACTTCGGTCGCCTTTTTTATTGTTTTTAGACAGAGGATTGCTTAATGATTAATAAAATTTTTGCACTTCCGGTAGTCGAACAACTTACCCCTGTGCTCTCCCGCCGCCAGATTGATGGTGCGGATATCATCGTCGTTGACCACCCGCGCGTAAAAGCCTCCGTGGCGCTGAACGGCGCACACCTGCTCTCCTGGAAACCTGAAGGCGAAACGGAAGCACTGTGGCTGAGCGACGCGACTTCCTTTAAAAAAGGGGATGCGATTCGCGGCGGCGTGCCTATTTGCTGGCCATGGTTTGGTCCTTCCGCTGAGAAAGGCCTGCCTTCTCACGGTTTTGCCCGTAACCAGCAGTGGACGCTGAAAGCGCACAATGAAGACGATAACGGTGCGGTACTGACCTTTGAGCTGCAGGCGAATGATGAAACCCGCGCCCTGTGGCCGCACGATTTCACCCTGTACGCACGCTTCAAGCTGGGCAAAACCTGCGAAATCGAACTGGAAGCGCACGGTGAATTTGAAACCACCTCCGCCCTGCACACCTATTTCAACGTTGGTGACATCAGCGCTGTGAAGGTGAGCGGCCTTGGCGATACCTTTATCGACAAAGTGGATAACGCGAAAGAAGGAAAACTGAGCGACGGCATTCAGACGTTCCCGGACCGTACTGACCGCGTTTACCTGCATCCGGAAGCGTGCAACGTGATCCACGACAGCGCCCTGAACCGTGGTATCGAAGTGGTACACCACCATCACAGCAACGTGGTGGGCTGGAACCCAGGCCCGGCACTTTCTGTCAGTATGGCCGACGTGCCTGATGACGGTTACAAAACCTTCGTCTGTGTGGAAACGGCGTGCGTCACTGCGCCACAAAAAACCAGCGAAGAAAAACCGTCTCGCTTAGGGCAGACAATCAGTATTGTGAAGCGCTAATACGCTACCGCCCCTCTTCCTGTAAAGGAGAGGGGCATGCGTCAGGATTAAACGACATCCAGCGGGAGTTTATGGGTGGGTGGTGGGAAAGCATTATCCAGTTTGTGACGTTCTTCCGCGGTGAGGGTTATCTCCAGCGCTCCAGCGTTGGCGTTAACATGCTCAATCGAGGCCGCTTTCGGTATGGCAATAACACCCTGCTGGCGGATAACCCACGCCAGCAGAATTTGGGCGGCAGTGGCGCGGTGGTTATGCGCGATGGCATTCACGACCGGATGGTTCATCAGCCCCGAACGCAGGCGCCCGGCCTGAGCCAGCGGGCAGTAAGCCATCACCGGCATCGCCTGTTGCTGACACCAGGGAAGCAGATCAAATTCAATTCCCCGTGACGCCAGATGATAAAGCACCTGATTAGTGGCACAGGCGGAACCGCCCTCTTCACGCCACAGCGCCTGCATATCTTCATAATCCAGGTTTGAGACGCCCCAGCGGCCAATTTTTCCCTGCTGCTGGAGTCTTTCCATCAGCGTAATGGTTTCATCCAGGCCATAGTTACCGCGCCAGTGCAGAAGGTAGAGATCGATGTGGTCTGTCCCGAGACGTCGCAGACTGGCATCACACGCCGCCTGGCCTTTCAGACCGCCAGCGTTCCACGGGTAGACTTTTGATACCAGAAAAACGTTGTCGCGCTGGCCCTTAATGGCCTCCCCGACCACCTCTTCCGCTCCGCCTTCGGCATACATTTCAGCGGTATCAATTAACGTTAACCCCAGATCAATGCCCGCCCGCAGTGCATTCACTTCGGATTTACGCTGGCTGGCTTTTTCTCCCATATACCAGGTACCCTGTCCAATAGCCGGAAGTGGACGCCCTGCGGAAAAGGTCACGGTTTTTACGCTCATATCATCCCCTCTTTTTCGTTGCACCACACCAATGCAAACGGGGCGCAAGCGCCCCGTTTTGATGCAATGATTGCACTGTTTTAATGCACAATCAGAACTTGTAGGACACACCGACTGAGAATATGCCCGCCCAGGACTTATCAACCATCGGGCTGTCTTTCACTTCATCGCTCAGACGCTCATAGCGCCCGGTACCGTAGACGTTCCAGTCACCGAGGAAGTTATAGCTTGCCGTCAGCTCAAGGTACGGATCCCAGCCGTCGTCCGCACTGTAGCTCTTCAGACCGCTACGACGGGATTCGTTCTTAGAAACACCATAGTAGTAGTCGTTGTAGTTCTCACTGTTATATTGCACACCGATACCCGGGGTTAGCGTTAACGCACCGTTGGTGTAGCGATAGAGCCAGGCCAGATCCCAGATAAAACCGTTGCTGTTATCCAGCGTATCCCCCGCAAGCGCGGTACGCAGGAAGCCATATTCGGTGTTATGCACATAAGAGAGTCCCGCCATCATGGTGCTCTTACGCTTATCGAGCTGGCGAAGCGCATGACTGTCGCTGTCACCCGGCTTGAAGTGCGTCGGATCGTAGTAAGCCATGATGGAGAGCTTGTCGGCCGTATCATTCCAGAGATAGTAGCCACCGCCCAGACCGCGGAACCAGAAGTTATCGCCTTCATAGGTGACAACCGGAACTGGATAAACATCACGATCATACTGTTTGTATGGGCTGTTAATCACGCCAACGCCCGCGCCAACAGTCCACTGACTTTCCGCCGCCTGTGCAGTGCTAACAGCGGTTGCGGCAAGTACGCCCAATGCCAGAAGTTTGAGTTTGGTCACAATCCATTCTTTCCTGTAGTCAAATAATCAGCGAGAGAAGTTTAACCGCCATTGTCGTACATCCCAAAATTTTTTGCCTGCTAATCAGTCTGATTAACCCGTTATTTTCAACTTTTCAGGTGACAGCCTGCTTTCATTTATATGACTACTGAATGAAAAACGTGCTTTTACCCTAAAACAGCAGGGTAAATTTTTGGATGAGTTATTGATATGTCATTGAAATTAGATTTTATCGGCATGCAAGTTTTGCAAATGCCATCTACGCTTTAAATTAAGAAGAGTTTTTTCTGAACACCCTGCGGTTCTTAGCGTCTGACCTGGCACACAGGTTGCTGCTCTGGCAGTGAGGTGCGAGAGATTCTCTTCCGGGAGCCTCCACTACTCATACGAACGGCTCTTATCCTGTGCTAAAAAACGAAAGGACGCATATGATCATCAATAGGAACATTTGTAAAATTCAAAAAAAAGAGGCCAAAAGCCTCTTTTGTCTTAGTGAGCATTAACCTTTCGGTGGGTATGGATCCTTACCATGCGAGTCGCTATCTCGAATCTGTCCGTTAGGGCGATGAATGACTAATTCGCTCCCCTGATTTCGGGATATAGCTCGCCCAGCATCAATAGCTTCTTGCTGAGTACGGTGAGTTGATGTCACTTTTCCGTTACCTTCACCTCTGACAGCCCATTGTCCGTTATGAGGCACTACATGTTGTTTTTTACCCATACCAGTTACCTGCTGTGTGAAGTACACCATATGGTGTCACTTCTAATTATAGACACTATATGTAGCGTTACGTTTGCATGAAATCACATTTTTAGTACTCAACCGTCACAACCTCACAAATGACCGTTGTACCGTTCCACTCATCTTTGTAGATACTGGTGTCAATACCGCAACCAGCTTGGAAAGTGTACCCCGTATCATTAACAAACTTCTGGTACTTAGCTGTTTGTACTGAAGCGTCATAGTACCTATGGCCTGAGTACTTAAACCCTGCGGAACCTTGCGGTACGATCCATACCCCATATGAGGATAAGGTACTCGCATGTTCAATCACCTTGTATTCAAACTCTGAGCCTGTATAACGGCCTATATACGCTTCTGATGTGTTGATCTTACCGAAAGGTGGATTGCCATAGGCAACATCATAGAAACGGTCTGGTGAGTAGTGGAGAGCATCACCAGTGATCCACTCCGCCTCCGGTAGTACCCTCTTCCCAATCATCACGTATTCAGGGTTAAGTTCAACGCATGTAATGTACGTTGGCTTGTTTCTTAAGTATTGGTAGTAACTGAGTCGACCGATACCCGCACATAGTTCGATACACCGACCAGTACACCCAGCATCAAGTATGAAATCCCATGCAAGCATTTCAGGGGTAAAGAAAGCACCAGTTGCTCCTATACCATCGCCTTTGTAGTTGTTGAAGATGAACTCTTTATTGTCTTGTGTGAGTTGCTTATCAGAGTGGATGAGATCCATAACCTGAATGTGTAATGCTGATTCCTTTTTAGTAATTCTTGCCATAAGATACCCTTGTACAGTAGTTGTACGGGTATTTAGGAAATAATAATGAAATCCCTAATAATGATTCTTATCCCGTTAACATTAGCGGGATGTGCAGCAGTAGAATATAATGATGGTAAAACTGTTAGTATTCAGTCTGACGGTTGGTATGGTTTAGATAGCTTACAAAAAACAGCAAATGAAGCATGTCAGCAGTATGGAAAGGAAAAGGCAACATACGTTCATAGTGCCAATATGAACCCACATCTACCTAAAGGTAGTGGTGTACAGAATACGATCTGGAAGTGTGAATAAATTTTTGGGCTACAATTTAATGTAGCCTAAAATAATTCTCTATAACATCTAATAATTAATCTAATCATTTAAAAACAAATAAACTATCCACATCGACAGTATCACTTTGTATTTTAGAAACTTCATTATTGAACTGTTTGTAATAATATAAGGATTGCGTAATAGAGTCATTGAGCTTGTCAAGTTGTGACTCTACCTTACCTGGGTTAACAAACTGACCAAGTTCTTCATTATTTTCATATTCTAATGAAGTTATAAGGACTTCTCGAATACCAATCACACTAAGCATCAAAAATTGGTGATTTCTCAGAATTTTATCAAAAGTATCAACATCATCTCTAATTTTGCAACCAAGTATAGATGCACTCAGCAAATTTGTTTTTAATATATTATTTTTATTATGTAAATCTTTAACTACAGCACTTAATTTTTCATTATACTTAATAAAAACATCAATACAATAATGCTCTTCATCGGGGGTCAAACTTTTATGAAACCGTTTTATAGTCTGCTCCAAAACATAGAGGCTATCAAAAACCTCATCTAATTGTGAAATCTGTGGCAAATCCTTTTGAATTATATCAAAAGCTAATTTTGCTGCATTCTTTCTTTTTTCCTGAACTAAATAATCTTTTGCAAAATAGAAGGCATAAAAAGCTATTAAAAGCGATACCATCGATGATATAGCACTTATATAATCAGTAATTTTAACATCTTTGAATAGAGCAGGATTAAAAATAAACAGCGAGCACAATAACAAAAATGTAAAAATCAGAACCACAGCCGTGGAGATTATATATTTCACAATCAATACCTCTAAAATATATTAACTTATGTTCAAGTGCGGTCGATTTATCAACATTAGATCAACAAAATACATGTAATGTTATCAACAAAGAGCTTTTAATTTCAAGTGTTTTATAAAAATAATTAACACTATATAGCATAATTTCTTATTAATTGCTTCATAAACCAACGAAATTGTTTTGCATACATTATTAACAACACAATTGCTTTTATACATTTAAAAAACAACATAAGCAACCCTTTTAAAATTTAAAAAAGCCCTTATGGGGCTTTATAATTAGTTACCACTAAGTAGCAAAATTAGAATTCTGATAATGTCAGATAGTGGCAACGAGAATACAACGATACCAAAGTAATCTAAGATAGGTACTATAATGTAGTTGTATGTAATAATGATAGTACATGCATAACCTAAGAATGATCTCCAGCCTCTACCAGCTTTGATCTCTTCACGGTTTGTTTCCTGTGCTTCATTCGTTTTTTCTGTTTCAAGTTCGTCTTTAGATTTTTCAACTTCGGTTTTATTCTTGGTAAAAAGGCTAATCCCTGATTTGATAAGATCCATGATAATACTTAACATATTTTATCCTTGTATTTGGCAAACACAAGAAACTACGCGATGACCTTTAAAGATGTGGTTGTAAGATAATAGTACCTTTACTTCTAATTGTTCTTTTAGTAGTTCAACCATCAATACATCATCTTCATTTACTTTAGGTGTTGTATGATGATGAAAACTATATACGACTAAATCGCCTTTTGTTTTGTCTACTTTCTTTTTTATGAGCTTACTACCAGATAGTGCTTTATCATATGGTATGGTTACACTTACTGGTTGGATTGTCTGAAAAGAAAAATCTGTTAGTACAGAATGATCATAACATGGGAAATTTTCTAAGTTATCCATCTTAATTCCTCCAACGGTAATCAAACGTACCGCGTAATGTTCTTAATTGTTCTATTACTTGTTTCTCGGTTTCATCGTAGAAATCAAACAATGGTTTTCTGCCTACGGAACCATAGTAACCAATAACCCTCTTTTCACGTGCCAGCTTTGGATTACGCTTAGATGATTTCTTGGTAGTGTCGATTAAGTACGAGTTACCGTTCCTGCTCTTCACCTTTTTGTATTTATTACTTCTGGATTTAGCCCGAAGTTGCTTAATGTTCCCTTCTTTAGTCATATTTGCGTTACTACTAATAGGAATGATTTTCTTTTCTGTAGTAGTCTTATAGGAAGGGTCAAGGATGTACTTTAAGTATGAGGTTTGGTTAGGTAATACTATGATCTGGTTTACGGTTTCAAAGTTATTAACTTTTTGAAATTTGAAGAATACAGAACGTGATGTAAATGACACTACCCCGCCTGCCGCTTCACTGCTTATCTTCTGTTGAATTTCTTTCGAAACAATCCGCATACGATCACTTAGTTCTTTCTTGAACTGTGAACCTATACGTGGGCTGTTTCGGTTAATGAAGGTTCTCATATTTTGTGGGCTATGCCCTCTACGCCATGCCATAAATCATCCTTAATTTAAAATTTCATATAGTGATTGTAGGATTCCACTTATACGTACAGCATCCTTACCACTTGGCAGACGTGCCTTATGCATAACGGAAAGATTAATATTTCCCATTTTCAATCCCTGATTAATGATTAGTGCTGTTTCTACAAATAGTGTTTCTTTCATTGATGGAAAAGCCCATAAAATGGTACGAGTATAATCTAATCCATCTTCTATCTTTTGATTAACTATCTTTGAACTTGAACTGTACTCACGCCATCCATTTTCAACTGAATTAGCTTTTAGTTTCTTAACGTCCTTAACTCTCTTATACATCTGTTTACTACCTATATAAAAAGTACTGTCTTCAAACTGGAACAAGTACACGAATCCAACATAACTACCGTTTGTTAATTCTTCCTCACTCCAATTATCATTGTAATTCCACTGCTTCATATAAATACCCTATGATAATTGTTATAAGGTATTTATTTAATGGATTTAAAAAACAGGCTAATTAGCTATGAGGGATCAATTGCCTATCAAACTAAAGTTGGTTATTTTAAGAATGGTAAATTTTGGACATATAAAGATAGTCTTGGTTATCCAACTATTGGGTACGGTCGACTACTAAAACCTGGTGAATCATATCCAAACGGTATTACACCAGAACAAGCCGAACGGATGTTAGAAGAAGATATCAGTACTGCTAAGTCTGCTGTTAGCTCATTAGGATTAGATTTGCCTGCTGACTGGCAGTACTTCCTGACCATTATGGTTTTTCAACTTGGCCTATCAGGTACTTTAAAGTTCAGAAAGATGATGCAAGCCTTACGTGAAAAAAACTATAAGGAAGCGATTGTACAGGCAAAGGATTCACTCTGGTACAGACAAACCAAATCACGAGTAGATCAGATGATTGCAGAACTCACCAACAAATAAAAAAGGGGCTATTTAGCCCCTTTTATTTTTTAGCGTTTCAAGCATTGTAATTACACGCTCAATTTTAATATCAAGCATATGTACACTATCTTCTAAGTTTTTTAATGTCTTCTTCATTTGATCTTGTTCCTGCTCAAGCGAAGTTAGAGACTGTGACCTGCTCCCCGTTGATTAGTACACCCCGATGTTAGTAATGTCTTCATAAGCCACATGAGGACATCCCCATGAAGAAGCGTTTTTCCGACGAACAGATCATCAGTATTCTCCGCGAAGCCGAAGCTGGGGTACCCGCCCGTGAACTCTGCCGCAAGCATGCCATTTCCGATGCCACGTTTTACACCTGGCGTAAGAAGTATGGCGGTATGGAGGTGCCTGAAGTTAAGCGCCTGAAGTCGCTTGAGGAAGAGAACACCAGACTCAAGAAGCTGCTTGCCGAAGCCATGCTGGATAAAGAGGCGCTTCAGGTGGCTCTTGGGCGAAAGTACTGACGACAGACCAGAAGCGGGAAGCCGTGATGTTGATGTGTGATGCGACCGGTCTGTCGCAACGTCGTGCCTGCAGGCTTACAGGTTTATCCCTGTCGACCTGCCGCTATGAGGCTCACCGTCCGGCTGCTGATGCGCATTTATCAGGGCGCATCACTGAGCTGGCACTAGAGCGCAGGCGTTTTGGCTACCGTCGTATTTGGCAGTTGCTGCGCCGTGAAGGGCTTCATGTTAATCATAAGCGCGTGTACCGGCTTTATCACCTCAGTGGCCTGGGCGTAAAACGCAGAAGACGTCGTAAAGGGCTGGCAACAGAACGTCTGCCGCTGCTCCGTCCGGCGGCGCCCAATCTGACCTGGTCGATGGATTTCGTCATGGACGCACTTTCCACCGGTCGCAGGATCAAGTGTCTTACCTGCGTCGATGATTTCACAAAGGAATGCCTGACGGTCACTGTTGCCTTTGGGATTTCAGGCGTTCAGGTCACGCGTATTCTGGACAGCATTGCACTGTTTCGAGGCTATCCGGCGACGATAAGAACTGACCAGGGGCCGGAGTTCACTTGCCGTGCACTGGATCAATGGGCCTTTGAGCATGGTGTTGAGTTGCGCTTAATCCAGCCGGGCAAGCCAACGCAGAACGGATTTATTGAGAGCTTTAACGGACGATTTCGCGATGAATGTTTGAATGAGCACTGGTTCAGCGATATCGTTCATGCCAGGAAAATTATTAATGACTGGCGGCAGGATTATAACGAATGCCGCCCGCACTCCACGCTGAATTATCAGACACCGTCTGAATTTGCAGCGGGCTGGAGAAAGGGTCATTCTGAGAATGAAGATTCCGACGTTACTAACTGAGTGTTGTATCTAATCGTGGGGGCAGGTCAACTGATCCATCAAAGCAACTTTCGTTTCAACGGTAGAAATACGTGCATCCAATTCCTCTTCATCAGATGTTGTATCCCTATAAACAGTCCAGCACAATACTAAAGCTGAAACAATCAATGAACCAATCGTTAAGATGTCCATTTATATTCCTATATATTATATTTGGTAATAGTATTTATTACGCATTATATAAAGGTTGATCACCAGCACGATATAGGAATGAAGACCAGTTAGCAGGAACATTAAGTGAAGCAATGCCACTACGTGAAGTTGTACACATCACATAGATATAGTTCCAATTTCCGCGACCAACAGGAGGTACATATATAGAATTTAATCTGAACGATGTAGAACTACCGCCGTTACCAGCATCATAATAGAACAAGTTAGTTAAACCAATTCCATCACCACCCATACGAATATAGAAGTATTGACGTTCATATGAAGTCAAGCTAATTGATAAATCACTATCAAAGTAACGTGCGAAATCTTCACCACGAATACGCAACGCTACATAGTGTTGGTTAGCTACTGGATCTAATGCGGCCTGACCACCTGAAACAGTACGTGAACCAAAGATAAACGGTACAGGGTTGATACCCGTCGATTGTGGACGGCAAATATCACCTACGATACGTGCGGCACTCAACGTACCAAGAATGTTACAGTTTTCATTGATAGTAACGTTGTTAAGTACACCAGAAGTTGCCTGGATATTCCCACGTACAGTTACGTTACCAAAATTGGCCGTACCGTTCTTGTTAATCATCCACCCGTTCGTACCATCCCAATTAGATGATTGAATTTGCTGGGAAATTTTAGCCGAATCAATAACCCCATTAACAATATGCCCATTAAGGATCGAGGCTTGTGCAATTTTTGAACTGTCCACGGCCTCGGACTGAATTTTGGCCCGTGAAACGGACAGGTCATTTATCATAGCCTCATTTATGCTCGCTGACGCTATCACCGCTGAGTTAAGAAAAACTTTCCCATTTTGAACAACAAGTGGATAAACCCTGTCTGATAGTTTGGCACTATCAGTACTGATGACACTAAAGCGATCCGCCATGACGGTAAAGACTGATGTTTTTTCGTCTGCGGCCAAGGCAATACCAGAAACATTTCCATTGTTCGATACCTGTAGCTGCCAGCGTGAACCAAGTTCATCTACGATCTGTTTCTCAACAATGCCAGTAGCCGTATCACTATTAAGAAGACTATCAATAACATCTTCATTCAATTTGCTGTATGGAACCTTCGTATTCTGGTTAAAGCCGATAGTAGGCGACCATACCAATTCATCCTGTCCGAACACGTCGTAGGCTGCTACACGTGCGAACCATGAATTATCTAAAATTCCAAACGATGCTGAATAGCGGTTAGCACTGCTAAAGTACTTCGAGCCTGAGCTAAACCCCTCATCAAGTGCGATTTGAAGAACTACCCCCGCATAATCCGGTACGTTTGATTCTGTCCAGTCAATGAACACGGAATCATAACCACTCTTCAAATTGATACCTAACAACTGTGGATGTTGTGGGTTACTAACTTCAATCTGAACTTCTTCACTATAGATACCAGTACCCCAACCATGAGCGATAATCCCAAATACACGGTAACGGCTTAGGCCATCAGTGGTATTCATTGCAAATGTATATGTCCAGTTACTTGTATTGGTGTAATACGAGGTGATGTAGTTCCTGTATCGGTCATACACACGAATTTCATAGTGTTTGAAGAAATCAGCAAATGTTTTACCATTTACGGCTATGTTAGCCTGGTCATCCCAACGTAAAATAAAATCTTGAGCATAAGTCTGGTTTAAACCTACATCATCATTCAGGCTTTGTTGAATAAATCGAACTTTTGCTGAGTTGAAGGATCAGATCACGCATCTTCCCGACAACGCAGACCGTTCCGTGGCAAAGCAAAAGTTCAAAATCACCAACTGGCCCACCTACAATAAAGCCCTCATCAACCGTGGCTCCATAACTTTCTGGCTGGATGATGAAGCTATTCAGGCCTGGTATGAGTCAGCAACACCTTCTTCACGAGGCAGACCTCAGCGCTATTCTGACCTTGCCATCACGACTGTGCTGGTCATTAAACGCGTATTCAGGCTGACCCTGCGCGCTGCGCAGGGCTTTATTGATTCCATTTTTTCTCTGATGAACGTTCCGCTACGCTGCCCGGATTACAGCTGTGTCAGCAGGCGGGCAAAGTCGGTTAATGTCAGTTTCAAAACGCCCACCCGGGGTGAAATCGCACACCTGGTAATTGATTCCACCGGGCTGAAGGTCTTCGGTGAAGGCGAGTGGAAAGTCAAAAAGCATGGCCAGGAACGCCGCCGTATCTGGCGTAAGCTGCATCTCGCCGTTGACAGTAAAACACATGAAATCATCTGCGCTGACCTGTCGCTGAACAACGTTACGGACTCAGAGGCCTTCCCCGGGTTAATCCGGCAAACCCACCGGAAAATCAGGTCAGCCGCCGCCGATGGCGCTTACGATACCCGGCTATGTCACGATGAACTGCGGCGTAAGAAAATCAGCGCGCTTATCCCTCCCCGAAAAGGTGCGGGTTACTGGCCCGGTGAATATGCAGACCGTAACCGTGCAGTGGCTAATCAGCGAATGACCGGGAGTAATGCGCGGTGGAAATGGACAACAGATTACAATCGTCGCTCGATAGCGGAAACGGCGATGTACCGGGTAAAACAGCTGTTCGGGGGTTCACTGACGCTGCGTGACTACGATGGTCAGGTTGCGGAGGCTATGGCCCTGGTACGAGCGCTGAACAAAATGACGAAAGCAGGTATGCCTGAAAGCGTGCGTATTGCCTGAAAACACAACCCGCTACGGGGGAGACTTACCCGAAATCTGATTTATTCAACAAAGCCCTTCACTTGTTTCAATTGCTGGAAGAAATTTACCATCCTTGAATTTCTTCACTTCTGATTCAGAACTACTACCAAAAGCAAAGTTACAGGGATCATTTGCCATTAGACTAAAAGCGATTGATTGAAGTACTGTTGTTTTCAAAAGCTGTGAACATGATTGAAGTACAATCTTTTTAGTACTTCTCTCTTGAGCTATATCCATTGGTTCTTTTTGGAAACTAAAGGGTATCCAATCAAGGCCCATATTCGGCCCATCAACAAATTTAACTACACCATTACTAATCCACTCACTGGTTTTCTGAATCTTCGGCGGTTGTATCGTTGGTAGTACTTTCTTCAGAATCCTCGTTAATTTCTTTTTGTTTGTTTCCATCCTCTAATACTTCCATGTCATCGGGTAGCTCAAATTCCATTGAGCCTAATTGGTATAATGTTTTATCAATATGCGTTCTTAATACATCGCGTAAATCCTTTGCATCTGATTGTGCAAATAATTCAAGATAAGTTTTTGATGGTATTGCACGTACTGCTGTTTTGATCTGGAATAGATATTCTGTTAGTACTTGTTCTACATATTCAGTACTGACCACCAGCCCATTCTTTTCTGCTAATTCTAATTCTGCTAACTGCCTTTCTGCTGAAAGTTTCTTCAAACGTTCTTGTTCAATTTGTTCTTTTGTATTAGTATCACGCAACGGCTTTAGTACATTATCTACAATCCAACTTCTTGCGTTAGAATCAGTGCCTGTCGGCATTCCCTTTTCTACCCAAGTTCGAACTGTAGATTCATCGTATCCGTACTGTCTTGCTAATGATCTTAATGAGATATCCATATTTAATCCTTTTTATTTTATTTATAGGGTTTTCAATGTCAGACCGTAACAATGATTTTTCTCTGTTAGTCAAATTGCTGAACGGGTTTTTGAAGAAAGATGAGATAAAAAAACGGCTATATTCTTTTGTTGAAAAAGAAACTAATGATTGGGAAAAATGGCTGCAAATAGAATTTGCTCATTATCTCACTTCAAAAAAGAAGTACGAGCTACATCGTGAAGTCACAATATACCTCGATCCAATAGATTACCCTGATAGCAGACTTGCTAAAGTAGATTTAATTCTGCGTGAAAAATCCTCACCCTCTGATGATTATATTTTTATAGAGTTTAAATGTACTAAACGTGTTGCATCATTGGTTAGGGGCTTAGCGGCCGACCAAAAGAAAATTAGTGCTATTAGACAGTGTAACTACAAAATGCGTAATTATCTTGGTGTCGGGTTTCATCTTTTTTGTGAACCAGATGATATCCATTTTATGGAAAAGTACGTTAGTGAAGAACTCAATGGCTCTTACGCTGTTTTTAAACTATGTGAGTGTCCCGTAAGATATAATTGCCAATGTGAATTAAATGAAATTGGCGTTGTTCTTTTTTGATTGCGGTGCGGGTATAGTTATTTCGTTCACACACAAATGATTAAATCCGGTGGCGAAACTACGCGGTCTTTAGAAAGTTCAGGGAGAACCTATTTTTTTATAGTTGATTATTTATTCAATTAATTTTATATTCTTTCTAATTGCCTTGGAGGATAAGAACGCATGAGCAAAATTACAGAAAGACTTAAACATGTAAGAATTGATGAGGGTTACTGCAATATATGCGGGAATTTTGGGAGACTCACCAGAGACCACGTACCGCCTAAGAGTGCATGCAAGCCGGAGAAAATGCTTCAGAAGTCTGTTGTAGAATATTTTTCACTTAGTGAAGTTCGCCCTCTTGATGCTAAAATTGGTACAACTTTTAAAACCATATGTATCAAATGCAATAACGACCTGTTAGGCTCGCTTGATAATGAGATTGGTAAAGTAACAAAAGAATTCACGCTACTACTAAATCATTATTTTAAGGGTACATCATTTCCTTACAACATGATTTCTTTCAAGGCCGATGTTGTTGTATTTACACGAGCAATGGTAGGCCATTTGCTTGCAGCTACTTCAGTAACAGATTGCATAAACCCACCTGTTGATTCACCTTTTTACACCCCTTTAAAAAAATTTGTTCTTGGTAAAAATGAGGACATACACGCTACTCACGACTTTTACTATTGGTTTTATCCTCACAAGCTGCAAATAACAGCCCAAACTGTTGGCTTCTTTAATAACGGTCATAACTGTGTTTGTTCATGCCTACATTTCTACCCAATGGCTTTTTTAGTAACACAAGCTGGTGAAGGTACATTCCCAGCACACGCAACACAACTCACGATGAATGATAAGAAGCTGTACTTCAACATGACTTCCAGTAATTTCAAATATGTTTCTTTCCCTTTTGTTCCTCTTGAAGGCAACCAGATGACTTTGATGAGTTCTGGTCATACCTGCGTCAGCTACCCAAGCAACAAGTAAAATTGATACATTTTAAGGCCACTCAAAAAGCGGCCTTGGTTTAAATTAAAGTATCTACCTTTAGAAAATTAACTGACCTGTACAGATAACCTTGTACTGCTGATACTCCAGCATTGCGTAGTACTGGTAGTTCTTGCCGCTGCTCTACTCCCTCAACGATCACATACGGGCAGTACTTCATAATGTTCTTCATCAGTATGTTGAATGTGGGTTTCTGTACTTCCTGACGATAGAACGCTCTATCAAGTTTTACCGCCTCATAGCATCCAGTAGTTAGTGCTTCGACATTGGCACGGCCTGAGCCAAGATCATCAAGGAACAAACGATAGCCAACGTTTAACATTGTTCTGAGTATCGGATGTTCAATACCCATTTCAAGCCCTTCAAAGTTCTCTGAGATCTCAAGCCTGATGAAATCCATCTTATCCAATAGCTGAATAATATCCCTGTCAAAGACACATAGCCGTGCCTGTACGGTATCAACGTTAACGGTACAGAAAAGCCGGTGTTCTCTGAACCATGACGCAAGAACTTCTACTGTCTCTAATTGTTGTTTGAGTAGTTCCTTCTTCCCTTCGACCGTCATGGCCATGATGAAGTACTTACTGTTCAGTACTGGAAGTTCTTCACGGTGAAAGCGTGTTAGCAGTTCGCATCCTACAAGCTGGCCTGCCGGAGTCATTATTGGTTCCGCAATGAAGGTTTTAGTTATCATCCGTGCTTATCTCTAAAAATGGTAGATGATCAATTATTGATCATTTTTAGATATCAATGATAGAGCTACCCTGCCAAATAACATTACTTAAGCTATTGAAAATGATCATTTTTATGTAATTTTTAGCGTTTCGTATTGATCAACACCAAACCACTGTATAAATTTACAGTATCGTGATCTCATCGGAGGGCAGGAAAATGGGTAATAAGAATCTGTTTGATCCAAGTGTTAGAAAGGGTGTTCAAATGTTTTGGCAGTGCGGACAACTGATAGTAGTTGTTCATTCTGGAGGATACTTGGAATGTATTGAAGACGGGCAATGTGTCTTGTTCGAGACAACACCTCATGAGGATGGTACTCGTTTGTACTGGTTCGGTGTGGCTTCAAGTAACGCATACTACTTTATGCTTGAGGTAGCTCAACCAGTGGATATCTTTGCTGTCAGTAGTTGGTTCTACGCACAACAAGCTATGTTAGAGGCACATGATAAGGATGATGCATTCTGTGATATGCAGGGTGAGCTGCCGTTTTGATAGCACCTTAAACAATGTTGTGGTACATACAATACAAAAGATTTTATCGGGAAGTGATTCATGGATTGGGGCAATGGTTCAGATCTGATTAGTGCTGCCTGTAATGCAGTAATGGCAGTGGTAGCTGTGTATGCTGCTGCAAATGCAAAAGATTGGCTTTCACCTAAACTTAATGAGCGAAAATTTAAATTTGCAGATGAACTTATTGATCAATTCTGTAAGTTACAACAGGAATCTTTTTACTTGCATAGTGATGTTAAACAATTGATTAATACAGAACCTGATGAGCAACATGATGAAGCTAAATTCAGGCTGCTCTGGGAAGAGCTTTTGCAAAGAGAAACAACATATAGAAAAAATATAATCAATTTACGTACAGCGATGGAAAGGATGGATCTTTGGGGATTGCAGCCTATTAATGGACGCCATTTCATTGAAATAATAGAGTCACATTTATCTTTAACATACACAATAAGTGATGCATTATCTGTTGGATCTGAAGAGATTTTTGTAAAACTACCTGTTTGTTTTGATTTCGACATGAGGATAAGTGAAAAGTATAGAACTGTTCGAGCCTCACATAACAATATAATAAAGCACTATAGCGAACTATTTACTGATTGAGGTGACTTATGGCTTGGTATGAAGTAACTGGGACAATAGCGGATTGGGTAATGGCTGGTGCTGCTGCATATGCCGCGTTTAATGCCAAACAATGGTTCTCTCAAAGATCTCACACTAAGGGTTTTGATAAAGCGGAGGAAATTTTATCTACAACTGATTGTCTATATAACTCAACATATAAAACCATAGAAGAACTTTATCCAGTCCTTAATTATCTTAATGAATTGAATAGTGGTCTAAAAAAACCCGATTTAAAAAAAGCTCAAGAATTTGAGTTGTCAGAAAATAAACACAGAGAATTTATATCAAAAATTGACAATTTAGTAAAAGAATTGGATCTTATGGAAAGATGGTCAATTAAAGTTGAAAACAAAGACATTATCCTCGGAGTCACTAAATCGCTCAGAGAAGTTAATGCATCTGCTTGCAACGCTTTTATATCAGTCCAATCAAGCATTCTTGAATGCGTCAACAATAACCAACGAGGCTTTGAGTTAAGTAAGAAAAATTTCAAACAACATTATGAGGAATATTTAAAAACCCTGGCTATTTCAGAAATAGCCTATAATAAATTTAAAAAACAAAAATTTATAACTTTCTTCAAGGTCAAATAACCATTTCCTAAATTGATTACCTACAGAACAGGAGTAGTTAGTTAATGATTAACAAATGTTGTGAAGTCACACGCCCACCCACACCTTAAACTTAAACAAACCTACCCAAAGTGGGTGGGCGTGATGTTCAGAGTGTACTTGATTGTGGCTGTAATGGTAAAGTACTAACTCAAGATTCACTATCATGCCGGAAACAAGTAAATGGAATATAAAATTCTAAACCAAACAATACTTGCAGTTGTATTGATTCTTTCATTACTTTTGATTTGTGTCATCTTGAAAGCACTTTTTTTTGGAAGTAATAACTTTTCATGGGGAAGTTTCACAGATTGGATTAGTTCTTTATCAACGCTGGGGACTTTAGCGGTTGCTTATGCCGCATATAAAAAAGCACCAGAATGGATGTCTCAAAAGCACTACGATGTAGTTTCTAAGATTATTGAAGAAGCTATATATGAAGACTTGCGAAAGCTGTCATCACTTAGTAATCAATATAAAAGCCATATTGTCCATACATGCATGACTCTTAAAACATGCTTAAGAAATCATGAAGAGTTACCTCACCAAATGGGGGAGACTTTAGACAAAGTAGAAAATTTGCTAATCGAATTTTTCAATTTATCATACTCAATACAAAATAGATTAAAGGCCATCCCGAGGTATAACTATATTATCACCCCTTATACTGTGAATATAATGAACAATATAAAGCATATAGCTGATAGTTATAATAGTCTTCAAATTCAATTTGAACAGGCGGCCTCTGAAGTTCCAATGCTTATGCATGCAGGTGAAGAAGCTATAAGTATAACGAAACAAGAAATTAGCAATTTACAGCTTGAGGCTATCGAATTAAACAATTACTTGAAGGATTTTGTCAAATCGATTTACAATGATAATAAATCAATAACTGCGTTTATTAATATTATGAAGTAAGTATCACAATCTTATCACTGTGGCATACATTTAAGATTAAAAACTAAAATAGTATAAAGCATTGTTGCAGCTTCAATAACAGTCTCTAAGTACTGATTTATTAGGCTTTCATTGAAGTACTCATCCTTTCTATCTCTGATGGTTAAGTACTGGAACGGCTCACCTAAATCTCTTACCCTCGAATCGAAGGTTTCCATCTGCAAACCATCAGCACCATTAGTTTCAATACGTACTTCCTCTGTAACATACAGGAAGTAGTATGTCCCATCATCGTAGGTGTTAAATTCCATTCTTATCATTTCGTAAATCCTATAGTGGGTTAGTACTGCTAACCTTTACAGGTATTTACTAATAATCATGAAGTAATCACTAAAACAGAGCATATGACTATTTGAAAAATACCCTCACCATATGCAGTGAGGGTACTTAATAAAATTGGGTATTAACGATTGGCCTTAAACTTTCTTAGTACTAAACGTGCGAGCAAGAACAGTACCGTAGCGTAGATGAGTACCATCAGGATTAAGGCAATGAACCTTACCGGATCTGCATCAGCTTCATATGAACCACTCAGGCCGGAACCGAAAGTACTATAGGCGGTATCCATGACCCATTGAGTTAGTCCATTGAGAGGCTTACCGAAACTTGATAGCCACCATGCAAAGACAATACAGATACTGTATATGGCCGCATTCTTAACGAATCCTGCACTTCGCATAGTCGCTCCCCCCTTGTACATCAACATAACCATATGCCATCAATCCAGTCCTTGATCCTGGTACTTTAACCTTTTTAGTACGGAGCAACTGACTACGTACAGTATAGAAATCCGGTCGATTGACGAAAGTAATACACCCCTCTGAGAAACCAGAGCCATCCGGCCTGAGTGGATGTAACCGGAAACTACCACGTGATACACCGTTAATCATTATGCTATCTGTCATGGTTTGAGCACTAAAGAGTGCAAACCATTCGGAGTGGTCATTACCTGTGATTGTATCAACGCCCCATGCCCGGATCTTATTCAATGTAGAGCCAGTTGGCCTGTCTACTATCCAGTACCGTCCAGTAGGTATTGCACTGTTAGGCATAAACGCACAGTTGGGATCATTGGTATATGGATTTTGCCCACTGAAAACCGAGAAAGTTCCTATTCCATAGACGTGTAATTTGGCATAGCCATTATTATCAATGTCGTCGTATGTCATCCTCATTATTTGCATTTTGTTTTCCCTGCTGTTTGCATCTGGCAATTCTATCATATGGATAGTGCATTGAGCAGACCTATAAAAAATGGTAGGAAGATAGCGATAGTGGTACTGAAGAACTATGTTTCACTACAGCGAATTTCACCCCTTTGGTTGGAATAATAACAAGGGTAATTGTCAGTACATAAAGGGCTTAAACAGCCCGATACCCCGCCCTTTGAGCGAAGCGGTACAGCGAAATACCTTAGGCACGTAGTGCCGCCCCCTACTTTTATGTACTTAATGAAAAAAGAAATTGAATGATATTTGTATGTACTCGCCAGTATTAGGTACTTTCAGGAAGAAGTACATTAACTACTCAAGCGAGCACATAGAAATAGAAATTCAAAGCCGAACGCGTTAGCGTTTGTGCTTCTTTATATTAATCTCGATAAGGCAGTTGCAAGCAACCGCCTTATGTCGAACTCACTGCGAAAAAAAGAACGAGCAAAGCCCGTTCTTTTTGTTCTTGCTCGGTTTTTTTTTCTAATTTTGTCTCCTTTTATTACCTATAATATTAGATAGTTTTTAGAGACATTTTTATGATCATAGGAGTGAATTGTACTTAGATACAAAATGTGCTCTTTGTTGTTCATTGAGTACTAACTGTGCTTTCTTGTTCATCCACTTATTGAATAACTCAATTGTAGGGAACTGTTCAAGAGATATGCGTTGGTATGCCTTCTTCTGTGAAGTACTGAGATTTAAAGGAACAAAAGTACTAACTGATTTGGCACTATTTGTTACTTCAATTCCTAAATCTAAGAAGATAGGTGTATCTGAAAGTGAAAGTGCTTGTTCTTTATCGAACACATAGATATCTACTACTTCATCACTTTTATAATCGCGTAGTTTGGTACGCTGTACGAATTGATATAGTTCTTCCTTCTCTCGTGCCTGTACTATCTGTTCGTATGTAAGACCAAACATTAGTTCACACTGTTTTACTTCTACATTGGAAGGTTTGAGACTACTTAACCAAACGGCTTTTGTATAGCTCTTGTAATCATTGATACCACGGCTTTTTGGCGGTACATACTTACCATTAAGTACCTTTTCACTCTGATCGCTGTTCACGGTAAAGATGTAATCAGTAAGGTTCTCTCTTACCCATGCTAAAACCTTCTCAAACTGTTCTGGGGAGTTTGAACGTAGTGATGCCGTCAAAGGTACATCACTAAAGTAATGTACTCTCATGCGTTGATTTAGGGGTACTGTTCGCTCTCTAAGTGACAATGTTGTACGTTCAAAACTATCAGGGGATGACAAGTACACAAGGGTGTTCTCAAAGTCATTAGCCATAAAGGTAATATCAAGCCCAATGAAGCGTTTTAGGTTCACCCATGACATAACCTGTAGCTGGTCTTTCTCCTGCTTGTACTGATTAGTACCACCTACTTTCTCAAAGAAACGTGCATTGAAAAGGAAGTGATCGTACTGCTGCACGAAAGCAAACGCTTTAGCGGCATTTTCAAGTACTACATCATCAAAATCGGTGACAGGTTTAGCCGTTACGTGATTATCCCCTACTGCTTCAAAGCTATGAAACAACTCATTCTCAATGAGTGATTTCTGGTTTGTATTAGGTGTAGCAAAGTGATGGAAAGAAACAACATCATCAAGATAGATTTTCCATTTTTGTAGTAACGTAATATCACGTATCTTTAGGAAAGCAATATCAGTTATTATTAGTACACGGTGTGTAGGGTTTAGTAGAAACTCAATCATATCCTCATGGACATTTTTTGAAGTTACTGATGTGATTAGTTTTGCCACTTCACCTAAATCTTTTGCGGTCTGCTGTGTAAGATGTAATGTACCCTGGACAACAATATAGTTATCTGGTGTTCGTAAAATTTGCTGTACCAACGAGTGTGTTTTACCACTACCACAATCACCGCTGATAAACTTCATTTTATTTTTCGATAAATAGTTATACATTATATAATATCTCCATATATTTTATGGCACTACCTCCACGTAGTGCCTTTTTTATTAAATTTTGTTAGCGTGTTCTAATAGTGCCGCACTTAGTTTTTCAAACCCCTTGTACTTCTCAGCGAGTTCTATCAAACGTGCCTTACGCCACTTCATATGTACTTTATGTGCTTCAAGTTCTGTGGGATAAGTACCTAAACAAATCTTTTTCCCATCAACACTACAATAAGCTTTGAATTTCTTACCTGATGCTTCAACACCTTTCATGTACTTACCAGGTTTGGTACTTTTGAAGAGTTGGTTAACTTCAGGAGGAACATACATACAGTTTTGAGGTGAGTACTCACGAGAACCAGGAGTTAGTATATCTTTATCAAGTTGCCAATCTTTTACATAATTCTGATCATGCCAATCTAAGAATGATGTTAGATTACTAAATTCTTTACTAACATCTACATCAGCATAATCAGGATTGTACAATGTCCTATCGAACATGTTATTGAATGCCTTACGACCTGCTTTTAGATTTGGGTAGTCTTTATGTTCACGTACATTTTTTAAATTATTAACTCTTTCCATTTTAAGAATCCTTTCTTTTGTGGTGAAACATCCTGTCTCACCATTTGCTATAACTTTATTAGGCGTACAGCATTAGCCTTTTTTCAAAATAATGAATTGCGTCAGTAGGTGCTGAAAAGCACTTGCCAATGTTTCACGCTCGCAGACGCCACTCTTAGATAGTTCCTGCAATGCGATTAACTGAGCGTCAGTTAATCGCACGGTCACACAATTAGTTTTTACATCATTTTTGTTTTTCATTTATTTTTCCTTATTTAATGATTTCGATTTCGTAATAAAACCTATGTAAAAAGAACCCTACGGCGTAGGGTTCTTTTCAATGGAAGGATAGATGAGTCACAATCTATATATTATTTATTATTATTTTTCGAAACATGCGAGATATGTGAAGACATTTTTAGTATAGGATTTTTTTCAAAATCGTTTCACGGATTTTTAAATCCTTATTGTTGATTCAATCTGGAAGTACTGAAGAAGTTGGGAAACAGCATTAAGTACTTGATACCTGTATTATACCATGTTTATTTTTCCCGTTTCAGGTAGTTCCTAACCCATCTATTTATTACTGGTATCTTCAAAGGTAGTGTAATGATACATAGCACCATAAAGAAGATTGAACAGACTATGTACATGGGGAATATAACTAAAATGTAAAGAATGGCTGCGAGTACTTCTATTAGAAAATTCATTTGAGGTTCCTTTTTAATTATCTTTTAGATATTTATTCGGAACCTTCAAAAAGTTGTTGAAATGAAAGGTAGTATGTGAGGGTTTGAACACTCTTGTTTATTATCAATCAGCCAAGAGTGTTCATAAGTTAATCTATCCAATCAATCAAATCTTCATTCACCAAGATCTCAAAATTTTCACGATTGAGTAAATTAAGATACAATCCAACATCATCCAGTGTTTTTGTACGACTAATAGCAAGTGACCACATATCAGTACCAGATGTTACTGACGCAATGAATACTGTTTTACCTTCTTCATTGACCGTATAAACACGTTCACCATTAGATTCTGAAATGACAATTTCATGTAGTACTTCACCACCACCACGCTTATTATCAATCACAAGTACATGGGATAGGATCTCATTGAAATATTCTAACTGAACGAAAATACGCTTTCCAAAAATCCAGTACTTTACTGATTTAAGTACTAATCTTAATTCCTTTCTTAGCTTTGCACGTAGTTCAACATTCATCGGATCAAGTACTTTATTAATATCAAAGTCAAAAACAGGGATTTCTTTGATATTTTTAGCATTTAAAATATCGGATTCAATTTCTTCAATTCTATCTTGAACCTCGGTCAAACCAGTCATTAATGGTAAAGAGGTCTTCTTACCTGCTACCTTACGTTCATTAATTTTTATCTGATAGGTTTCCTCTTCCTTCTTCAGAGTAGACAATTCTTCTCGTAACGATGCCAGCAAAAGGTCAGAATCAGACTGTCCTTCCATCATTAATTTATTGAAATCGATGTTTTTGACAAGCTGAAGAATATTCTTCTCAATTCTTGTGTACTGGAAAGATTTGGCATCACAAATCTTCTTCTCTTCCCTGTTGCGACAAATGACGTACTTAGTTCTGACATGGTTATAGTGAATGGCGATGTTCCCTCCACAATTACCACACTTTAATATTTTGGGGAACAGGTTTGTGATGTAATCATCCTGAGCAATTGTTATATCCTTACGAATACGATTGGCTATACCATTCCTTGATAACTTCTCATTGACCCGTTCAAAAGTGAGATTATCGATAATCTTCATAGTAACTACTTTCTTATCGCGTAGTACTCGCAATACATTCACGGTACTCCATCCCTTGGGCAGGCGTTTAACAATTGCCCCTGAGCCAAGTCCACTTTCGTACAGTTTAAAAATTTCACGAACTACATCCGGTTCAAGTAACAGATCCTCGGCTGGCTTTTTCTTCTCCAGCATTACGCGATCCATCATTCTGTTCGCCGTTAAGAACAAGTCTTCATCAATTATTTTCGGGTAAACATTTGGTACAACCTCACCATTATATCGCTCATGTTCACCCAATAAGCGGCGGTCACGTATTAGCCTTGACACTGTTACCATCTGCCACTTTTTACCGATACGCTTAACAATCTCTCCAGTACTAAGCCCTTCCCTATACCACTCGAGACACTTAACAATAAGTTCAGCCTGTTCAGGGATCACCTGATACTTGTTATCAACATTTTTTAACCAGTTAGGCATACGATTGGAAATCACCTCTCCATTCTGTAATGCACGTAAAATTTTGTTATCCCAAGCTAACTTAGCACGTACCGACTTCATCAATGATTCATTGTGCGAGCGATGCTGTATGAGTTCCATATGGATTTTCGACATAGGATCATCTTCCCGTAACACAAGGTTTGTAGAAATGTCGTGAATCTCAATCCCACTATTCACGATGAACTGGATAGTACTTTCAGCCCAACTTGAACGACGCGATAACCTATCAAGGCTAATGACTATAAGTGCGTCACCCTTACCGTACTTGCGATCCCGCACATCCTGTAAAAATTTACCAAGATTCGACGTAGCTGAAATGTTGGCATTTTTGTATGCCGATAATCCTGCGTCCTGTATAAAAATCCTGTCAGTACTGAATTTTCCAGCATTTCGGTCTAAATATGCTGTCAAAGATGACCGTTGGTCGTCCAAACCATTTGCCATCACTGCTTGATAGATTGTTGAAACTCTCTCATAACATATAGGACGGAGCATTTTTTATCCCGTTGAAGAATTAAGCTAAAAGTGCTGATTCACAAATGTTCCCAGATTATACAAAAGGACGGCATGCCATGAATATATTCGATCACTATCGCCAGCGTTATGAAGCTGCCAAGGACGAAGAGTTCACACTGCAGGAGTTTCTTACCATTTGTCGGCAAGATCGCAGTGCCTATGCCAATGCGGCAGAACGGCTATTAATGGCTATTGGTGAGCCAAACATGGTTGATACTGCCCTGGAACCTCGGCTTTCCCGTCTCTTTTCGAATCGGGTGGTCGCCCGCTACCCGGCGTTTGAAGAGTTCTATGGTATGGAAGATGCCATCGAACAGATTGTCTCCTACCTGAAGCATGCCGCCCAGGGTCTGGAAGAGAAGAAACAGATCCTTTATTTACTCGGCCCTGTGGGTGGGGGTAAATCATCACTGGCTGAACGTCTGAAATCACTGATGCAGCGCGTCCCTATTTATGTGCTGAGCGCTAACGGTGAACGCAGCCCGGTGAATGACCATCCGCTGTGCCTGTTTAATCCGCAGGAAGATGCGCAAATTCTGGATAAAGAGTTTGGTATTCCGCGGCGCTATCTTGGCACCATCATGTCGCCTTGGGCGGCAAAACGCCTGCACGAGTTTGGTGGGGATATCACCAAATTCCGCGTCGTCAAGGTGTGGCCATCCATTCTGGAACAGATTGCTAACGCCAAAACTGAACCGGGGGATGAGAACAACCAGGATATCTCCGCCCTGGTGGGTAAAGTCGATATTCGTAAGCTGGAAAACTACGCGCAAAACGACCCGGATGCCTACGGTTACTCGGGTGCGCTGTGCCGCGCCAACCAGGGGATTATGGAGTTCGTTGAGATGTTTAAAGCACCGATTAAAGTGCTGCATCCGCTGCTGACGGCCACCCAGGAAGGCAACTACAACGGTACGGAAGGTATTTCCGCCCTGCCGTTTAACGGCATTATCCTCGCGCACTCAAACGAATCTGAGTGGGTCTCCTTCCGTAACAACAAAAACAATGAGGCGTTCCTTGACCGTGTCTACATCGTCAAAGTGCCTTATTGCCTGCGGATCTCCGAAGAGATAAAAATTTACGAGAAACTGCTTAACCACAGTGAGCTGGTACACGCACCTTGCGCACCGGGCACCCTGGAAACGCTGTCGCGCTTCTCCATTCTCTCGCGCCTGAAAGAGCCGGAAAACTCCAGCATCTACTCGAAAATGCGTGTGTATGACGGGGAAAGCCTGAAAGATACCGACCCGAAAGCGAAGTCTTATCAGGAGTACCGCGACTACGCCGGTGTGGACGAAGGGATGAACGGTCTGTCCACGCGTTTCGCCTTTAAGATCCTCTCCCGCGTGTTTAACTTCGACCATGCGGAAGTGGCGGCGAACCCGGTTCATCTGTTCTATGTGCTGGAGCAGCAAATTGAACGCGAGCAGTTCCCGCAGGAACAGGCTGAACGCTACCTTGAGTTTCTGAAAGGCTATCTGATCCCGAAATATGCGGAGTTCATCGGCAAAGAGATCCAGACCGCCTACCTGGAGTCTTATTCAGAGTACGGGCAGAACATTTTTGACCGTTATGTCACCTATGCTGACTTCTGGATCCAGGATCAGGAGTACCGCGACCCGGATACCGGCCAGCTGTTCGATCGGGAATCCCTGAACGCAGAGCTGGAAAAAATCGAGAAGCCGGCCGGGATCAGTAACCCGAAAGACTTCCGTAACGAGATTGTGAACTTCGTCCTGCGCGCCAGAGCGCATAACAACGGACGTAATCCGAACTGGACCAGCTACGAGAAACTGCGCACGGTAATCGAGAAGAAAATGTTCTCCAATACCGAAGAGCTGTTGCCGGTGATTTCGTTTAACACCAAAACGTCAACCGATGAGCAGAAAAAGCACGACGATTTTGTCGACCGTATGATGGAGAAAGGCTACACCCGTAAACAGGTTCGCCTGCTCTGCGAATGGTATCTGCGCGTACGTAAATCGTCTTAATACAAGTACAAATGCCCGGTAGCGCATACGCCTGCCGGGCTACAAAAAAATGTCCGGCACGTCCGGACACTGCAAGTTGGCAAATGCAGTACGGGGGATATATGACCTGGTTTATTGACCGTCGTCTTAACGGCAAAAACAAGAGCACGGTAAATCGCCAGCGCTTCTTGCGCCGTTATAAAGCGCAAATTAAACAGTCGATCTCCGAGGCCATCAACAAACGCTCGGTGACCGACGTCGACAGCGGCGAATCTGTCTCCATCCCCACCGATGACATCAGCGAACCGATGTTTCATCAGGGACGTGGCGGCCTGCGCCATCGCGTACACCCAGGTAATGACCACTTCGTGCAGAACGACAGAATCGAGCGCCCGCAAGGCGGCGGGGGCGGTTCAGGAAGCGGTCAGGGACAGGCCAGCCAGGACGGTGAAGGACAGGATGAGTTTGTCTTCCAGATTTCAAAAGATGAGTATCTCGACCTGCTGTTTGAGGATCTTGCGCTGCCGAATCTGAAAAAGAACCAGCATCGTCAGCTTAACGAGTACAAAACCCATCGCGCGGGATATACCGCAAACGGCGTGCCCGCCAACATCAGCGTGGTCCGTTCGCTGCAGAACTCTCTGGCGCGACGCACGGCCATGACGGCAGGTAAACGGCGCGAACTCCGCGAGCTGGAGAGCAACCTGAAGGTGGTGGAAAATACGGAACCGGCACAACTGCTGGAAGAGGAACGCCTGCGCAAAGAGATAGCCGAACTCCGGGCTAAAATAGACCGGGTACCGTTTATCGACACCTTCGACCTGCGCTACAAAAATTACGAAAAACGCCCCGAACCGTCGAGCCAGGCGGTCATGTTCTGTCTGATGGATGTCTCCGGCTCGATGGACCAGGCCACCAAGGATATGGCGAAGCGTTTTTATATTCTGCTCTATCTGTTCCTGAGCAGAACCTATAAGAACGTGGAAGTGGTCTATATTCGCCACCACACTCAGGCGAAAGAGGTGGATGAACATGAGTTCTTCTACTCGCAGGAGACCGGTGGCACCATCGTGTCGAGCGCTCTGAAACTGATGGATGAAGTGGTGAAAGAGCGTTACGACCCGGCGCAGTGGAACATCTATGCCGCGCAGGCATCAGATGGCGATAACTGGGCAGATGACTCCCCGCTGTGTCACGATATTCTGGCGAAGAAAATTCTGCCGGTGGTGCGTTACTACAGCTATATCGAAATTACCCGCCGTGCTCACCAGACGCTGTGGCGTGAGTATGAACATCTGCAATCGATGTTCGATAACTTTGCCATGCAGCATATCCGCGATCAGGATGATATCTATCCGGTGTTCAGGGAACTGTTCCATAAACAAAGTTCAACAACAAGTTAATCATCATTAATCAGCCAGTTATTTATACTAACTGGCTGATCTTTTGGCTTTCAGGGTAATTTGCCTGTAAAGGGCAAGCGGATTATTTAATACTTCAACAATCCCATGTTTGACTAAAATTCTTTCTTCCGATATTGGCACACCCCTACCAGGGTTATATGTTTGTTGGATAAGCTATACGATAAACTAAGGATAAGCATATCCGGAGAAGGAAGAACAACAGGCGCATAAAAATTGCCCAAAGCAGGAACGTATTGCTGACCTACCAAAACCGAACATTGAATCCACCTTACCTCCAGTGTTAGAGTCATCAACTCGCGGCCATTTACACATAATTTTAAGCGTTAAGCCCCGTAGGGCCTTTTCACAGATGCGTTATGCAGCCATTGAAAATATTTCTCCACCGACGGCAGAACAACTTACCCAACTCCAGGGCGCACCAGAGTTTACTGACGCACAGGTGGCCTACCTCGCAGTACTGACTGGTAGCAATCACTACAGGTAATATACGGGTGGAGAGCCTCCTCGGGGATGGGAATGCATATACTATTTTTATGGATGTCGCGCTGACTTTTAGTCAAAATGAAAAGAAATTGGTACTACGCTAACTAACACCAGATAAGTATTCAAGGAGTCTTTAATGTTTCGATGGATAAAAAAAGCAAACAGATCTAAAAACTATTTTTTGAAAAGGATCAAACTTAAGTTAAAACTTAACTTATTGAGTATGATTGCCGCTCAGGGGCGTACTTCTCGAACGAGACATGGGTCGGGCACAAACCATCTGATTATCCCCTTCATTGGTAAAGGGATTGGTGATGCTATTGTCATTGGTGGTGTGATTGAGACTCTGGTAAGAAACAATTTTCAGGTCTCTGTTATTGCAGATAAAAGGACGCACTTTCTCTTCAAAGAATGGCGCAATTTAGAAGCTCTTTACTTTTATGAACCTAACAACAAAAAGATGCTAATCAAGGTGTTAAGGGAACTTCCACCTTTTGTATTTGTTGACTCGCATGAAATAACTCATTCAAATGTCGAAACATTTAATTTAATCAGACTAATAAAACCACACAAAACAATCGGTTTTACCAGGAAGTATCGTATCTATGATGAAGTAATTAACATTAGCTGCCCTTTGTCACATATAAGCACAAGATACATTGATTTCCTGATGCATCTGGGGATATCGGCACAGAACTATGATTACACAGTGATCATACCTGACGACGATGTACAAAAAGCAAAGGATTTTCTTAAGAAAACCACTGATAAAAAAACGGTTGCGTTCATTCCTTACGGCAGTGTGAGTGAACGTTTCTTCTCAACAGGGCAGATTGAGGCCATTACCAGTCACATGGCTAAATATAAAGATACTTTTCACTTAATCATTCTTGGCGAACAACATAAAATAAAGCCTATTCCCGATTCAGATCATGTCACTAAGAGCTCATTGCCCTCATTCTTTTCGGCTGCACAAATTATAAAAGAGAGTGCACTCGTCATTTCTCCAGATACATCATTCGTGCATGTATCCAGAGCATTTAAGAAAAAACTAATTTGCCTCTATCCATTTAAAATGCTTGTCGCTCAGGCAGATAATGCTGATGTCTGGGGACCAAACTATGAATCAGCTATCCAGGTTAGACTGAAAGAGCGCCGCGTGATGGATACCGATGTTCGGCCTATACTGAATATTATTGACGAGCAATTGAAGAGTATCGCCGATAATAGTTCGAGATAAAGAAATCACATCTGTAATTTTTCTCGCTTCTCAGGACTTTCACTTTATGAAACCTGAGAAGCTTCATGCCTGTTAAGCGTTTTTAAATCTTTCTCCGATTTCACCAGCACATTGCAGCTGGATATAATCTCTTCTGATGCCGACACTTAATCAGCGGGAAAAACAATCGCCCAACAGCAACGTCTATACCAACGGCGAAATATTCTGTGCTAAGGTTAAACGCTGCGTATTGGTATTTAACAGGTAAATCGCTATGTCTGATGACGTTAAGGGAACAACAACCCACCAGCAACTCATTACGTTGTTAACCCAGCAGGGCGCACGATTTCGCGTCATGGAGCATGACGCCGTGGGGAAATGTGAAGCGGTGAGTGAGATCCGCGGAACCGATCTGGGGCAAGGGGCAAAAGCACTGGTCTGTAAGGTGAAGGGAAACGGCGTTAAAAAACACGTTCTGGCGATCCTCGCCGCCGATCTGCAGGCCGATTTAAGCCAGCTTGCCAGCCATTTTGGGGGGATAAAAGCGTCTCTCGCAAGCCCTGCCGAAGTCGATACCCTGACCGCCTGCGTTTTTGGCGCCATTCCGCCTTTTAGCTTCCATCCCGATCTGGCACTGGTGGCCGACCCGCTCCTGTTTGAGCGTTTTGATGAAATCGCGTTTAACGCCGGTCTGCTGGAAAAATCCGTGATTATGGATACGCAGGATTATTTGCGTATCGCCCGTCCTGAGCTGGTGACGTTCCATAAAGCGTAATCGTGTAGGCTGGCATCACGTCAGCCTTTTTTTTCCAGAAAAATAACTGACGCGACCAGGATAATGGCAACAGCGAAAAACGATGAAGAGATGATCAGCGTTTCGACAAACATGTGATCGTACATTTTTGCGACCCTTTTTCGATGCCTGCCCCTGTTTTATCCCCCGTAAATGACAGGGTTATGACAGCAGTAAAATCTTTTTAAAAACTGTCTTCAGCCGTGTTTCCGCGTAAAGTAAGCAGGCTTACTCTTTTGGCAAGGATTCCTTATGTTTGACCCGACTCTGCTCATTCTTCTGGCCCTCGCTGCGCTTGGCTTTGTCAGCCATAACACCACCGTCGCTATCTCAATTCTGGTGCTGATCATTGTGCGCGTGACCCCGTTAAACACCTTTTTCCCGTGGATAGAAAAACAAGGTCTCACCATCGGGATCATCATTCTGACCATTGGGGTGATGGCACCTATCGCCAGCGGTACGCTGCCTGCCTCGACGCTGCTGCACTCGTTTGTGAACTGGAAATCGCTGATAGCGATAGCGGTAGGCGTTTTTGTCTCGTGGCTGGGCGGGCGTGGCGTTACGCTGATGAGCAGCCAGCCCTCGCTGGTAGCCGGTCTGCTGGTGGGAACCGTGCTCGGTGTGGCGCTCTTTCGTGGCGTCCCGGTGGGCCCGCTGATTGCGGCCGGGCTGGTCTCACTGTTTATCGGGAAGTCATAGTCAGGCTGGCAATATAGCGCGCTGGCGTCTGCCCCAGCCCCTTCTTAAACATCGTGATAAACGCGGTGGTGGAGTCGTACCCCAGCGACTGTGCCACCTGCTGTACCGACTTACCCCCAATCAACAGCTGTAACGCCACAATAAGCTGCAGCTGATGCCGCCAGCGGCGAAAGCTCAGGCCCGTCTCTTTTACCACCAGGCGCGCCAGATTGCGCTCACTCATGGCGAAGTGGCTCGCCCATTGCGCCAGCGTCTGCCAGGCAGCAGGCTCTTCCGCCATCTTCTCGCTCATCAGCCGGATTTTTGGATGAGGCGAAACGGGCAGTTGCAAATGTTCCTGACGCTGCAGCGGTAGCTCGTCAAAAAGAACATCCACCAGACGCGATGTGGCAGCAAGCGAAAGCGCTTCACGTGATTTTTCCGCCAGCGATAAGATCAGTTCCCGCACCAGAGGGGAGATCTTCAGGGTGCAGCAGCGATCGGGCAAACTTACCGCTCCGGGTTCAATAAACAAAAAGCAAAGCTGGGCACCCGGCGTGGCCTTATTGCTGTGCGGCATCTGGCCAGGGATCCACACGGCATATTGGGGCGGTACCATCAGCATGGCGTTTTCCACTTCGCAGGTAATGGCTCCCCCCAGCGCCAGAATCAGCTGTCCCTTACGATGTTGGTGTCGCGGAATGTATTGTTCCTCCGCCACCACGCGGATGCGAAACGCGACAGCCGCATCATGCTGGCTATCGGGATCGTAGCCGTCCAGTCCGAGACCAATCATCAGGTTGTCCGATATTAGCGATAAACTGTCATTTTAGCCTGATTTCAACCGTGGAGAAAATCGGTATTGTGTGCGCTCGCTTGAACGTATGAGAACACAATGACTACTGCAATTCGGGTTTCAGGAAAACAGGGCGCGCTGCTGATCGCAGGTATCCTGATGATTGCCACTACGCTTCGCGTCACTTTTACCGGAGCAGCACCGCTGCTCGATACCATTCGTCTCGATTATGGCTTGAGTACGGCGCAAACCGGTCTGCTGACCACCCTGCCTCTGCTGGCTTTCGCCCTTATCTCCCCGCTCGCCGCAGGTGTTGCCCGGCGTATCGGCATGGAGCGCAGCCTGTTTATCGCCCTGCTGCTGATTTGCGTCGGCATTGCTGTGCGCTCCCTGCCTTCCGCCCCCCTGCTTTTCATCGGTACGGCGGTGATTGGCTGCGGTATCGCACTGGGCAATGTGCTGTTGCCTGGGTTAATTAAACGTGACTTCCCGGGACAGGTTGCCAGACTCACCGGCGCGTATTCCCTGACGATGGGGATCTCCGCGGCGTTAGGCTCCGCACTGATTGTTCCGCTGGCGCAGGGGGAAGCCGGCTGGCATGGCGCCCTGCTAATGCTGATGGCCTTTCCGCTGGCTGCACTACTGCTCTGGCTGCCACAGTGGCGTCAGAAACACGTTGCGACGGTGACCGGTGCAGGCGCGTTACATAACCGCGCCATCTGGCGCTCTGCCCTCGCCTGGCAGGTCACCCTTTTTCTGGGGATTAACTCGCTGATTTACTATGTCATCATCGGCTGGCTACCGGCGATCCTGCTCAGCCACGGGTATAGCGAAGCCCAGGCGGGTTCTGTGCACGGACTCTTACAGCTGGCCACCGCCGTGCCGGGTCTCGCTGTCCCGCTAATCCTCCATCGTCTGAAGGATCAGCGAGCAATCGCCGGCATCGTGGCGCTGTTGTGCGCGATAAGCGCAGCAGGTTTGTGGTTTGCGCCGGGAATGGCGGTCATGTGGACGCTGGTTTTTGGTTTTGGTACCGGGGCAACGATGATCCTTGGCCTGACCTTCATCGGGCTGCGCGCCAGCTCTGCCCATCAGGCCGCGGCCTTGTCCGGCATGGCACAGTCGGTTGGCTATCTGCTGGCCGCCTGTGGCCCGCCGTTGATGGGCAAAATTCACGATGCTGCCGGTGACTGGCGGTATCCGCTTCTGGCCTGTGCACTGGCCGCCGTGATCATGGCCGTTTGTGGTATGCTTGCCGGGCGTGACCGGGAGGTCACGCCCCGTTAGTAGAATGGCAGACCACCAGGTCTGCCTTTTTTATCCGCGCGCCGCGCGCAGCATTGCCTGTACCAGCACCACCGGTCGACCTTCCAGCGCGGCACGTTCATGCTGGAATAAGGTGATCACGAAGAACGGATGGGTCAGTAGCTCCGCGGCGCGAATTTCACCCTGCTCGTCCCAGCCGGTGACGCGCATTTCACCGCTCTCCAGCTCCCGTGCAAATTCCGGCGACACACCGTAATTGCAGTGATATCCCTCCACGATTTCCGGTTTGCCATAGGCTTTGGCGATGAGCGTATTGTTGCGCAGCTCAATTGCATCGGTTTTTTCCACCAGCGAGCAGGTTAATGGCGCAATCACCATTGTGCCTTCGGTATCCGTTTCGGCGTGCGCCGCATCGTGCCAGCCCAGCACATTACGGGCGTACTCAATCAGCGCATGCTGGAACCCGCCGCAGGTACCGAGGAAGGGAATACTGTTTTCGCGTGCGTAGCGTGCAGCGATAAAGGCCGCCGCCGTGTTTTTGTACGGGCTTGCAGGAACCAGCCAGATAGCGTCATAACCCACCAGATCTTCCGGGCTGGTCAGTTCCGTGGTCGCGAGCCAGTCATAATCAGCGGTGAGGTCAAGAACGGCAGCGGCGTCGTCAATTGCCAGCGGGATCGCCTGGTGCGCAATAACATCGGGATTGTAATCGCCAACCAGCGCAATGCGCAGTGTGGTTTTAGCCGGGAGGTGTTCCATGAAAGGTTCCTTATGCCTGAGTATTAGCAGATAACATAAGGAACCTCAGACTACCGATCTTCTGCAATTATCACAATACCTTAAATTGGGTGGGTAAAGACAAAGTGCTAGAGTAATACGCAGAACGTTTTGCCGCACCTGAGGAGAAAAGATGATCCAGTGTAAACGCGTATACGAACAGGCAAGCCCGGACGATGGTTATCGGGTGCTGGTAGACAGACTCTGGCCGCGTGGCGTGAAGAAAACCGATCTCGCGTATGATGAATGGTGTAAAACACTCACCCCGTCCAACGATTTACGCAAGGCTTTTCATAGCGAAACCCTTGATTTCAACGCCTTCAGCAAGGCGTACCGGGAAGAGCTGGCGCAGCACAAGGACGAGGGGTTGCGTCTTGCGGCGCTGGCCAGCAAGCAGACCTTAACCCTTCTCTATGGCGCGAAAGATAAGGAACACAATCACGCCCTGGTGTTAGCCGACTGGCTGCGTAATGTCTAGTCAGTCGATCATCAGTTCATCAAGGATTTGCGGCGCCGTATCCGGGGTAAGCGGCATCAGATGTTCGGCGCGAATAAACGCAAAGCCGTGCTGATTGTCAAACGCGAAGACATCACCGGTCACCAGCCAAAGCGCGCGATCCGAGGTGGTGGGTAGCTGCGTCATGACGCCATTGACCGGATTAACGAAACGCTGGCCGGGCTGACACAGCCCAAACAGTTCAACAGATTTACCAATATTACGACGGCCGGACGCCGTGCGGGCACCGATGATCATCGCCATGCTGCCCGGTTTAAGCTGAAACATACTTCTCTCACGATAACGGTAGCCATCGAAAGGCTAAGAATAATCCTAAAGAGAAGTGTACCGCAGCCACTGTCCCGCTGTCACCTGGCAGGTTGCGGATGATCGCGACGATAAAGCGCCCATTCATCGATTACTTCGCCGCCAGGCAACTTGCACTCCGTGCGAACCCCTTGCGGGCTCTGAACCGGGACCTGTTCCCCGCCTTTATTCAGGCAGTAGACGGAGGCGGGATTAGCCATCCCGATAACATGGGGCGGTTTCGGGGCATCAGGCGGGGATGTTTTGGAGGTACAGGCAGCCAGCGGTAACGCCAGTGCCAGAAGCAGTAATCTCATCTCATTGATCCTTTTAACTTCATCAGACTTTAAGGGTAACGGGTCATCGCCGCTTTCTCCACGATTTCTCCATCTTAACTGCACTTTTCCACACTACAGTGGCACGTGTTCTCAATGACCAGAGAACATCATTCCGTAATCAAGATGTCTTTGCCCCGGTCTCAACATCGGGGCTTTTTTTCTCCCCCGCTCCCCTGTGATGAATATTAAAATTTTTATATTCATGTTTTACTATGCCCGAAGTCGAAAAATTCAGCATAACATGCAGATGCAGACGTCTTCTGCATGGGAGTGAGCCTACGTCATGTCGGATATTATCCTTGCCCGTGTTTCAGAAACGCTCGCCACTGAGCAGTCCCTTGAAAGTCTCGTTCGCCAGCTGCTGGAGATGCTGGAGATTGTGACTGAAATGGAGTCCACCTACCTGACGAAGGTCGATATCAATGCGCGGCTGCAGCATATCCTCTACGCCCGCAACAGCAAGCAGATGCAGATCCCTGAGGGGCTGAGCGTTCCGTGGGGCGACACGTTGTGTAAGCGCGCCATCGAGAGTGGTACGTTGTTCAGTAACGAGGTGGCTGAGCGCTGGCCGGATTGCGATGCCGCGAAAGCCCTTGGCATTACAACCTACATGAGTATCCCCATTCACCTTGCGGATGGTTCACTCTATGGCACGCTCTGCGCCACCAGCACGGAAAAGAAACATCCCAGCGATCGCGGTGAACAAGTTTTGAAATTATTCGCCGGGTTGATTGCCCAGTATATTCAGAAAGAGTCGCTGGTGATCCAGCTTCGGGAAGCCAATGCAGCACTCATTGCGCACTCTTATACCGATGCCCTTACCGGATTACCAAACCGCCGCGCCATCTTCGAAGAGCTGACGACCCTGTTTTCGCTGGCAAAGCACCTTAAACGCAACGCCATCATCGCGTTTATCGACCTTGATGATTTCAAGCTGATTAACGACCGTTACGGGCATGAATCAGGCGATCGGTTCCTGATTGAAGTGGGTAAACGTCTGACTGAAGAAAAACAGGCGGACGAGATAATCGGCCGGCTGGGCGGTGATGAGTTTCTGGTGGCCTCGCTTAGCCAAACCAACAGTACAGGTGAGAACACACAGATTAACCTGCTTAAAACGCGCCTCGACGCCCGTATTGCAGGAGAATACTGGCTGGGGAGCGTGAACATTATTTATCCTGGCGCCAGCTTCGGTGTGATTGAAGTTGACCCCACCGTGACCGATCCGGACAGTGCGTTACGCGCGGCTGATGTCGCGATGTATCAGCATAAGAAAGGAAAAAGCAAAACGCGCTTTCTCGCGATGGATTAACCCCGTACACTCTACGACGTTATAAAAACCGAAACAGGTGATGGTATGAGAATAGGGATCCTCTTCCCGGTCGTTATTTTTATAACGGCGGTAGTGTTTTTGGCCTGGTTTTTTGTCGGTGGTTACGCTGCTCCGGGGGCATAAATGAGAAAAACAACCCTCATTATGCTGATCGTGGCAATCGTGGCTGTTGCAGGCTCGCAGCTAGGCTGGTGGTAAACCCACCACGTAAAAAGGCCGCCATATGGCAGCCTTTTTCAACATTTATCAGGCTTAGCTTTTGATTTTTCTGTAGATAAACAGAACAACCAACGCACCGATCACCGCGACAGCGAAGCTGCCGAAGTTAAAGCCATCGACCTTACCAAAGCCGAACAGCGTACTGATCCAACCGCCCACCACTGCACCGATAATCCCCAGTATTACGGTGACGATAAACCCACCGCCATCTTTGCCCGGCATAATCCACTTCGCCAGAATACCTGCAATAAGCCCAAAGATAATCCAGGATAAAATTCCCATAAGTTTCCTCTCCGTATGGTTTTTGTCATTAAATCAACGACACAAGAAAGGATAGCACAGGATTTCAGAAAGGAAATTTGTGATAAGCATCACAGTGAGAGAGTGCGCGTTTATTCATCAACAGCACCACAAGAAATATGGGGTTGCATCTTTTGTTGAGAAAGATTATCTTTCTCAACACTGAATAGTTGAGTGAAACACTCAGATATTCAGTACGACATTGCTCACATTGCTTCCAGTATTTCTTGCCCACTCTAAAGTGGGCTTTTTTTTGCCTACACCGCAACAAAAGCGTGCCGGTTTCGCCCTGCACGTTTTGCCTGATAGAGCGCCTGGTCAGCGGCTATAATGATGTTCTGCTGGCTGCCCGCGATATCCACGGCACGCGCAGTGGAGATCCCGACGCTAACCGTGACCCGCCCGAAGGGACTGAAAGCATGTTCAATATGCAGCGAAAAGACATTGCGAATGATCGTCTGACCGAGGCGGATCGCTTCCTGGATATCCGTGTCTGGCAGGATCAGTGCAAACTCTTCCCCACCATAGCGCGCCACAACCTGGTTGTCCCGGTTCAGGCTCTCCCTGAGGCTATTTCCCAGCAGGGTTAAACAGCGATCCCCTTCGGGATGACCATAGTTATCGTTGTATTTTTTGAAGTAGTCCACATCGACAATCAACACCGAAATCGGGGCGTCGCTGGCCGCACAGGCCGCAATTTCTGACAGAATTTTTTCATCAAAAATGCGTCGGTTGAAAAGCCCGGTTAGCGCATCTTCAGACGCAATAATCTTCAGCGCTCTGTTATCCCGTGTTTTTCTGGATAAATCGGAATAGAGGAAACAGGACGCCGCAATGAGTATCGCGGTAAAAACCAAAATGAGTACAGAAAGCTGGAGAGCCTGCTTGCGCCAGGGGGCGAGTGCTTCTTGCGTACTGACCGCCACGGTGGTGACGAGCCCGTAGCGCTTGTTCTTCTCGAAGGCATAAATGCGTTCGATTTTATCAAACCTTGAGACAGAGCTGGCGATACCCGCGTTTTGTACCTTGAGGTATGTCCTGAAGAGAGGCGAATCCGAAACAATCGCGCCAATGTAATTATTTTTAAACGGATGACGTACCAGCAACACGCCTGACTGGGTTGTTAAGCCGATCACGCCTGAGTGACCAATATTGATCTGCCCGTATAACGCCAGAAAATTTTCGATACCCAGCGTAACCACAACGACACCGTTAAACGCGCCGGTAGGGGTTTCCAGCCGACGACTAATGGTTATGACCCATTTACCATTCGTTCTGCTGACCACCGGCTGGCCAATAAAAATCTGCTGGCTCTTATTTTCTTTGTGGTAGATAAAAAACGACCTGTCCACCCCTTTCCGGGGTCCGGAAAAACTTTCATGCAGTGCCGTAAAAATATTCCCTTGCGCATCGTAAACAACCACATTATTTATCTGGATAAGAAGATTATCCTGATTGCTTATCATCCGCTGGATATTTTTGGCCTGTTGTGGGGTCATGCCATAAATTTTGATTATGTCGGAAACCGAAGTAATCAACATTTCACTTTGGCGCATGATCCCTTCGCTGTACACGTCTAAGGTATGGCTCAGGTTGGCAACGCTGGTGTTTATTTGCTGGATTGACTGCTGCCTGGACGTGGTAATTTGGACGGCAAGCGACAGCGAAATGATCAATGAGACAATGATGACGGTAATAGTTGTTGTGTAAAAAGTATTTTTCACATGCACGAGCTCTTCCACCTTATCACGCCTGACATCCCTGGCTGACAACTAGAGTCACTGTAACAAAGCTCAGGATAAGAGGAAAATGAATTGCACTTAAGCATACAACAGAAATCTGATGATATTTCGCTTTTCGCAAACGGGCATCAGATATTATTACTGGGCCCCTTTCACAGAAAAAAATCTCTTACAGACTGACCTTCTCCAGCGGCTTAGATAAGATGACTTTAATAAATTCTTTATACGAGACCGGTTTACCAAAATAGTATCCCTGCAACAGGGTAATCTGATTACGGTTGAGATAGTCCAGTTGCTCCTTCGTTTCTACCCCTTCAGCCACGATATGCAGTGAGAGTTTTTTCGCCAGGTCAATCACACAGTCCAGCAGGATTGTAGAGTCTTTCGCCTCTGATACCCGGTTCACGAAACTTTTATCGATTTTAATATAATCAATCGCCAGCGCGTGCAGACAGGAGAGTCCGGAATACCCGGTCCCAAAGTCATCAAGCGCAATAACGAAACCGGCGTTATGTAACGCATTGAGATTTTCCACCAGATGAGGATTATCGATCAGCGGTTCACGCTCGGTCACTTCGAGAACCAGTTTGACCTCTTTACCATAAAAGCCTTTTCCAAAGACCCGGCAGTCAGCGATAAAAGAAGGCGCATTGATGTGTCTGGCGCTGATGTTCACCCCGATGTGAAATCCGTCCGGCAACTTAGGCAAAAGCGGCTTAAGCTCGGTCACCACTTTCGCCATTAAACTTTTGGTCAGCGGAATTATCAGGCCGCTGCGCTCGGCAATCGGAATAAAAACATCCGGTGGGATAAAGCCTGATTTTGGGTGCTTCCACCTTGCCAGTACTTCCACGCCATACAAACCGCCGGTATCGCCATTCACGATCGGCTGATAGTACGGAACGATCTGGCCGTGGATGATGGCTTTACGCAGATCGTCTTCAAACGAGCTGCTTTTCCCCCTGTAGCGACGGATAAGAATGCCAACAGCCGCAGATAACGCAAGGATAAGCAGTATCACGCTCCATCCCTGATGCAGTAAACGCGTCAGGCTGAAAAAGGCGGGAGGCTGCCAGGCCATGCTAAACGGAAAATGTGCCGATGCTGTTGAGGAACCCGCCCACTTCACGGGGGGCCAGCCGGTCACATCGCCCGCGCCGGCTATTGCTTTATCGCCAACAACCAGCCTCAGTCCCGTGTTGTTTGCTGCACTCGCAATAACATCCCGCAAATGCGCGTCGCTAACGCTTACGATAACGCGCCCTTTCGCGACAGGCATCTGAAAAAGTAACACCGGAATGCCGTTCACCAGGCGATTACCGGGGAGCAGCATCAATCCTTTGTTGGGCAGCGTCTGCGGGCGAACAATCAATACGCCGTTTCCGGGAAGGGAGGTACAGACGATCCTGCCCTGCTGCTCAATCATAATGGCGCGAAGATGCGGTTTCAGCGCAGCTTCCGAACCCAGTTCACGCTGTCCGGTGTCGGTACACCCTTTGGCGGCGACCCGTTTTGCGGTATTTGCAGCACTGACAGCCTCAGCAAGAATGGCCTCAATTTTACGCGTGCTTGCGGCGGTGGTTTCGGCATAATTTGACCGGGCCATATGCCACAACTGCCAGTTAATGATCAGCATGCCACTCAGAAACACAAATAAGGCACACAGAATGGGGAGCATAACGTTGCGCACGATTTTTTCCTTAAGAGAAAAATGCTCATTTATGACCTGTATAAGGCGATCGCCTGGCAAACTCTGCGCTGCTTAAAGCAATGTGAAAAGTTTAGTTAAGATTTATCTTAAAAAACTGGTACTTCCGCATGAGTTACTCTGACTGAATAAGATAAACCTCCGTTATTATCAGGCTTGTGCCTTGCCCTGGCTGTGTTAAGATTTGTGCAATCAGGGAGCGGACGGGACCACTGGAAAATGAAAAAGATCATTGCCGTTGCTATCATTTCAACGTTGCTGGTCGCCCTCTCTCTCTACGCGGTTAATGCGGTTATCGTGGCCCAGCAAAAGAGCAAACAGCTCGAGGTTTCCCATTCCCTTTTACAATATTCAGAAGGCCTCTCTCAAAGTGTGGCGCAGGCGCTCAAAAGCATTACTACACAGGGTTGTGATAAAACCAGTCTTGATAGTTACAGGCAGATAAAGTTAGATAGCCTCTATTTCGGGGATATCGGTTTTATTGAAAAGGGGAAAATAGCCTGTACTGCTTTTTGGGGTAAACTCGCCACTCCCGTTGCCCTTCCTGCAGAGCTACATAAAACGCCACGGGGTTTTCTTCTGGCACAGTTTTCCAGAAAAGATTTTTTTACAGGCAATGCGTCAATTTATAATAACGTGATTATATTCACCTCCCGCTATGCTTACGATAAGTTCACGCCGATTACGGCGAACTATTCACTGAGTACGACGACCAAAGATTTCGGCAGAACATTTTTCTCAACCTCCCCGGTGATAAAAGAACAGAGCTGGCTGCATTCGAATCTGTTTACCTTAACCCTGACGCAGTGCAGCGCCGTATGGGATTTGTGTGTGATCGTGAAGCATCACAACGCAGGGCTGGCTTCATTGTCGCTGGTGGTGTTTACCCTTCTCACGGCAATTCTGGCTTTCATCTGGATAGCGATCACGCTGTTTTTCTTCCGCATCTATGAAGATCGGTTCTCACTGGAGCGCACGCTGGTTAACGCGGTAAAAGCCAATACCATCAGCGTTAACTACCAGCCCATTATTCGAATCCAGGATAAAAAAATGGTGGGCGTTGAAGTTCTGTCGAGATGGCGCGATAACAATCATGGAGAGGTCTCGCCTGAGCTCTTTATTCCCTTAATTAAGAAAATTGGCCTGTATCAAAAGTATTATATCAATATCATCGAAAAATCCCTGGCAGAAATCGCCTCGCTGGCGATTAAACATCAGCTGGTGATTTCATTAAACATTGGTCGAACCGAGATTGAAGACGGGCAATTCATTAAGATTCTGTGTCGTGAGTGTTTAGTGAATAGCATTCCACTCTCCTTGATAAAAGTCGAACTCTCTGAAAAGGCGGTCTCCACTGCGGATGTTCTCGAAGGGTTTTGTCAGGCGTTAAAATCACTGGGTGTGAGAATATCAATTGACGATTTTGGAGTGCAAAACTCTAACCTCGCCCGCATATCGCTTCTGGAATACGATGAGATCAAAATAGATAAATCGCTGGTAGATGGTATTAATGAGCATTATAAACAGAATATATTCGTCATCTTTAGTGACGCCCTCGCCAGACTGAATAAAACGCTCGTCTTTGAAGGTGTGGAAAGCGAAACGCAATATCGCTTTATCGCTGACCGGTATCCTGATGCCCTGATTCAGGGATGGTATTTCTCTAAATCACTGACCATTGGTGAACTGACGCAGCAACTTAACAACGATAAGCAAAAACCAGCACGTTAACGTGTCAACATTGATGACGTGACGGCTCTGCATAGCGTCCAGTTATAATTCACGACGTTGAGTTTTAGCTCTCCGCAAACCTCACCGTAACGCTGCATGCGGCGCTCACGGAAAAACGCCCTCAGTGATTCAGGCAGACAGTCTGCCTGGTAGCGCAAAAGCGTAGTGTGCCAGAACGGCGCTGGCAAAGGGGTATTGCCATGGCGTAAGCGCAACGCCGCTTGCCAGTCCGTGGTTAACAGACGTTCACAAAACGCCTGCCGCTGCCTCAAGGCAAGTGTATCGGGTATGCCTGCAAGCAAGAGCTGGTTGGGCAATGCCACCAGCCTGAGTTCACGAACCGTGATACCCAGACCGGCAAAAGGGGTCCATGCGTCGATAAGCTGATGCGTCTTCGCCGGTAACGGTGCATTCTCGTCGTAGAGAGGGAGCGTTATGGGTACGAAGGTGAAATGGAAGCCGGATGGCGGCTGGAGGTCTACTAACGAGTCGTGGCGGGTCAACGCCCGCAGTTCCCGAAACAACATGTCGACAGACGCGGCCGTTTCCGGCTGGAAAACTGTCGCCAGTGCGAGCTTTTGCGTAGAATAAAACGGCTCCCTTACCGCTCCGATACCGTCCCGCTTTTCCCAGAGTGCCAGCGTCTTAGCGTTGGTGTCGTGGTAATGTTTTTCCAGATCAGACGTTTCCATTTCTTTCCTAAAAACATATAGTCGTCACATTCAGACCGTAGATTACCCTGAAGCACACTCTCATTTGGTTAAAACGTGAAAAATTCTCTGTTGTTTCCGCTGGTACTCTTTTTCCTGATCGTTATTTTCGCCCTGCTCATCGGTAAACCCTCAACGCACATCCCGGATAAAAAATGCATGTGGTCCGATAGCGTGATGCTGAGCTGTTTAGCAAAGCATCAGCACAACGGTTTTTGAGGCGGACTATTCATTTCCCCACTGATTGAGGAAGTTCGCAATATCATCAATGCGCGCGCTACGGATGCCGGCTTCACTCGCCATCTCTTGCTGGGCTTCCTCGCTGATCTCTTCATTGTTCGATAAACGGGTGAGCAGCAACTGGAAATAACAGGCAAGAGGATCGCGCTCTGCCTCACTTACCGGCTCCGCGGCTTCCGACGCGTATTCATCGACGATGTCATAATACTTAAGTGGAACTTCATTGTGCATAAACAGTCTCTTCTCTGACCTTTAAGGGTAATGCCTGAGTATATCGGACGGCACTCTTAGACCAAAGCCTTGTTAATCAACGCAACCACAGTGCAATCAATGCAGCCAGCGCCGGTAAAGCCTGAACATAGAGTATTTTTCGGCTGGCGGTCATGGCACCGTAAATGCCCGCAATCAACACGCAGGTCAAAAAGAAGAAGACCACAGGAACACCGCTTTCACCAAGCCACAGTCCCCAGAGCAGTCCCGCTGCCAGAAAACCGTTATACAACCCCTGATTTGCGGCCAGCACACGGGTGTCGCGTGCAAAATCAGGGCTGAGATTAAATGCCTTGTGGCCTGTTTTTGTGTTCCACAGGAACATTTCCAGCACAAGTATGTAGAGATGAATTAATGCAACAATAGCGACAAGGATCGTAGCTAACATCTTGCAGTCTCCCGCAGGCAGAGGAAAAAAACGGGGACCCTCTGGCCCCCGTTCATGTTTAACCCAGAATCTGGATGACATATTCGCGATGATCGCGTCGCCAGACTCTGAACATTTTAGCATCTTCTATAGCGTTAACGATCGGGCCAGCGACTTCAACCATTTTATATGGTGCATCAACGTGACACCGGAACGTACATTAACTCAGAACGCTGCCGTTCCATACCTCTCCGAGATTTATTACCCGGTCATTATTGTATGCACCAGAGGCATTCAGGTTTTTCAGCGGGCTCCAGTCATTGTTCCAGGGGATAAACATGGTTGCTTTAGGGTATTTCTGAAGAATAACACTCACTAAGTTTGCATAATCAAACTGGCCGTTAATTGTTGATGGCCCCACTTCTGCAAAGGCAAACGGCTTATTCAATGCCACCATTTCATCGTAACCGTTTACAGTGGCAGGATTGTCTGTATACAAGTCCAGGCCAGTAATATCAACATACTCTGCGCCAGGGTAATAAGATGTCTTATAATCCCGGTTTGCATCAGGAGAGAAGACCCAGAGTAAATTGTTTAACCCTTTCGTTTTAACGAAATAGTTAAAGATATCCTGATACAGGCGTCGATACAGATCCATACGTACAGTATCGTTTGTATTCTCACCGGTTGCCCCCCACCAGAACCACTCGCCATTCATCTCATGCAAGGGTCGATAAAAGACGGTGACACCTTTCTCATTCAGTTGCTGTAGGCCCTGAGCGACCTTATCAAGCATTGCCAGCCAGCGCCCACGCGACGGTGTTCCAGACTGTAAGATTGCAGAAAATTCATCATTACTCACAGGATGCTTGAGAGCCCCCTTTCCATCACCAGGATTATTCCCCGCAAAACAAGGGTTTGGTAAATGGTGACTGATCGCAACCAGTCCGCCTTTTTTCCAGTGGTCGATCAGATCGGCATTACAACCAAAATCGATCAAACTGGCTTCCTCTCCAGGGGTACAGGCATCCCAGCCACGGGCATAGTCAGCGCTATAAATAGCGGGGAATTTCCCGGTCAGGGTCTGCAGGTCTTTTCCTTGTTGCAGGGAAAAAGCATCGACGCCGCCGATATTGCTATAGCCACCAAAAATACCTGAAATGAGCTTTTTACCCTGTCGTTCGGACAGACCACTCAACCACTGATAAATCATTTTCGCATTATTATCTGCAGACTGATTTGCGGGTACTACAGTAAAAGTACTCATTTGTAGAATATCCTTACGTCTCGATTGGAAAATACATGGCAATGAATGACCATGCGTGTTTGCTACGTACACAATAAAACCGACATTGCCCGGCTTTATTTTTTCGTACAGTTTGTCTGGCGTTTACCACTACCGCGGACAGTGCCAGCGCAGCAATACCGTTTGATTAAACAACTTGCTGCGACAGGGATATTTATATCAGCCGTCTACTTAAAATGATGCTAATTCACGTTGTGCTATCTCCCGTAATACGAGTGATATTCCGCACACCAGAAAGTTATGCTGACAACAGAATTAATGAGGGTTTCACCGTAATCGTCGTACCCGATAAGTTAGATCAGGTATTCATGATCGCGGCACCAGATGAGGCCGTACACCATAACAATGAATTTAGTGAGACGTGGAATTAAGATATTCAAGAAATTTTGGGGTATACATCGCCGAATCAAACGACGAAAGCGCATGATGGCCCGGTAAAACGTGGACGGTAAATGCTATTGAAGGAGGGGTTTTGATAACCGTACGAAATCGAATAATAAAAAACGGGAACCAGTTGGCTCCCGTTCTTGTTTAACCCAGACTCTGGATTACATGTTCGCGATAATCGCGTCGCCAAACTCTGAGCATTTCAGCAGCTTAGCGCCTTCCATCAGACGTTCGAAATCGTAAGTTACGGTTTTCGCGTTGATCGCGCCTTCCATACCTTTAACGATCAGGTCTGCGGCTTCGAACCATTCCATATGACGCAGCATCATTTCTGCAGACAGGATGATAGAACCTGGGTTCACTTTATCCTGGCCGGCATATTTTGGTGCCGTACCGTGGGTCGCTTCGAACAGTGCGCACTCGTCACCGATGTTCGCACCAGGGGCGATACCAATACCGCCAACCTGCGCCGCCAGGGCGTCGGAGATGTAGTCACCGTTCAGGTTCATACAGGCGATAACGTCATATTCAGCAGGACGCAGCAGGATCTGCTGCAGGAACGCATCGGCGATCACATCTTTAATGATGATCTCTTTGCCGGTGTTCGGGTTCTTGATCTTCTGCCATGGACCACCGTCAATCAGCTCACCACCGAACTCTTCCATCGCCAGCTGGTAGCCCCAGTCTTTGAATGCGCCTTCGGTGAACTTCATGATGTTGCCTTTGTGAACCAGCGTCACAGAGTCACGGTCGTTGGTGATCGCGTATTCAATGGCCGCACGCACCAGACGTTTAGTCCCTTCTTCGGAGCAAGGCTTGATACCGATACCGCAATGCTCAGGGAAGCGAATTTTCTTCACGCCCATCTCTTCGCGCAGGAATTTAATCACTTTCTCTGCGTCAGCAGAGTCCGCTTTCCACTCGATGCCCGCGTAAATGTCTTCTGAGTTTTCGCGGAAGATAACCATGTCGGTCAGTTCAGGGTGCTTAACCGGGCTTGGGGTGCCCTGATAGTAACGAACCGGACGCAGACACACGTACAGGTCCAGCTCCTGACGCAGCGCAACGTTCAGGGAACGAATACCGCCACCGACTGGAGTTGTCAGAGGGCCTTTAATAGCAACGCGGTAGTCGCGGATCAGGTCCAGCGTTTCAGCTGGCAGCCAAACGTCCTGGCCATAAACTTGAGTAGATTTTTCACCGGTGTAAATTTCCATCCAGGAAATTTTACGCTCGCCTTTGTAGGCTTTCTCAACAGCGGCATCAACCACTTTCAGCATTGCCGGGGTAACGTCTACACCGATACCGTCACCTTCGATGAACGGGATAATCGGATTGTGAGGAACGTTAATCTTGCCGTTTTGCAGGGTGATCTTTTTACCTTCCGCCGGAACAACTACTTTGCTTTCCATTAACCTCTCCTTCGAGCGCTTCTGGTTGTTACTGATCTTATGTTAATAAATTGTAATGAGCCCTTCGATAGTACCTGATTGTCCGACGCCATGAAAGGTCTTCGTTAATAGGCTATAATGCGGCAATTGATAACGTCTGAAAATACCATGAAGAAAACTTCTTTTACAAAACACCGGGTTGAGCGATTCAGCTCACGACAAGCCGCCAGAAGACCACAAGAATCCCAGCCAAAGCGGGTTATTTTGTTCAATAAACCCTACGATGTTTTGCCGCAGTTTACTGACGAAGCCGGACGCAGCACGCTGAAGGATTACATTCCTGTTCAGGGCGTCTACGCCGCCGGCCGTCTGGACCGGGATAGCGAAGGACTTCTGGTCTTAACCAACGATGGTGCCTTACAGGCCAGGCTCACTCAGCCGGGCAAACGCACGGGAAAGATTTACTTCGTCCAGGTTGAAGGTGAACCGGATGAAGAGACGCTGGCGACATTACGCCGCGGCGTGACGTTAAACGATGGTCCTACCTTGCCTGCAGGTATTGAGCTCGTCAGCGAGCCGGAATGGCTGTGGCCACGCACGCCGCCGATCCGCGAGCGCAAATCCATCCCGACGAGCTGGCTCAAGATCACCCTTTATGAAGGCCGTAATCGCCAGGTTCGTCGGATGACCGCACACGTGGGCTTCCCTACCCTGCGACTTATTCGCTACGCCATGGGCAACTACACCCTGGATTCACTGGCAAACGGTGAATGGCGGGACGTTACCCCTTAAGGAGTCACTATGTTTAAACCGCATGTCACGGTCGCCTGCGTGGTTCACGCGCAAGGTAAGTTTTTGGTCGTAGAAGAGAGTATTAACGGCAAGGCGCTCTGGAACCAGCCAGCCGGGCACCTTGAAGCCAATGAAACCTTACTGCAGGCCGCCAAACGCGAACTGTGGGAAGAGACCGGTATCCACGCGGAGCCGCAGCACTTCATCCGTATGCACCAGTGGATTGCCCCTGATCACACCCCGTTCCTGCGCTTTTTATTTGCCGTCGAGCTTAGCGAAACGTGCGCCACAGAGCCGCAGGACGATGATATCGATCGCTGCCTGTGGGTCACTGCCGAAGAGATCCTAAATGCGCCAAACCTGCGCTCGCCGCTGGTTGCCGAGAGTATCCGCTGCTGGCAGTCTGCTGGTCGCCTGCCGCTTGAGGTGATTGGAGAATTTAACTGGCCGTTTACAGAGGGTGCCAATGGTGGGGGGGCGTGATAGAATACGCCGCCTTGAAGTTCAATGTCGTGAGTATTCCATGTCAGATAACAGCCAGAAAAAAGTGATCGTCGGCATGTCCGGCGGTGTCGATTCCTCCGTTTCCGCCTACCTGTTGCAACAACAGGGCTATAAGGTGGAGGGCCTGTTCATGAAGAACTGGGAGGAAGATGATGGCGAGGAATATTGCACTGCTGCTGCGGATCTCGCCGATGCGCTGGCGGTGTGCGATAAGCTGGGCATTGAACTGCACACCGTTAACTTTGCCGCAGAATACTGGGACAACGTCTTCGAGCTTTTCCTGGAAGAGTACAAAGCCGGTCGTACCCCGAACCCGGACATTCTGTGCAACAAAGAGATCAAATTTAAAGCCTTCCTGGAATTCGCCGCAGAAGATCTGGGCGCAGACTATATTGCGACCGGGCACTACGTGCGTCGTGCCGATGTGAATGGCAAAAGCCAGCTGCTGCGCGGTCTGGATGGCAACAAAGATCAGAGCTACTTCCTTTATACACTCAGCCACGAACAGATTGCGCAAAGCCTGTTCCCGGTAGGCGAGCTTGAAAAGCCGCAGGTGCGTAAAATCGCCGAAGAGCTGGATCTGATCACCGCGAAGAAAAAAGATTCTACCGGTATCTGTTTTATCGGCGAGCGTAAATTCCGCGATTTCCTTGGTCGTTACCTGCCGGCACAGCCGGGCAAAATCGTTACCGTCGACGGTGATGAGATTGGTCAACATCAGGGGCTGATGTACCACACGCTGGGCCAGCGTAAAGGGCTGGGTATTGGCGGCACCAAAGAAGGCAGCGAAGATCCGTGGTACGTCGTAGATAAAGATGTCGAAAACAATATTCTGGTTGTTGCTCAGGGCCACGACCATCCGCGTCTGATGTCCGTCGGCCTCATCGCACAACAGCTGCACTGGGTCGATCGTGAGCCGCTGAAGGGTACGCTGCGCTGCACGGTAAAAACACGCTATCGCCAGACCGATATCCCTTGTACCGTCACCGCGCTGGATGATGAACGCATTGATGTGCGTTTCGACGAGCCGGTTGCGGCGGTCACCCCAGGCCAGTCCGCCGTATTCTACAGCGGCGAAATCTGTCTGGGCGGCGGGATCATTGAACAGCGCCTGCCGCTGCCGGCCGTTTAACACGATTGCACACATAAAGGAGAACGTGTGGCGAAGAACTATTATGACATCACCCTGGCACTGGCTGGAATTTGCCAGTCTGCCCGTCTGGTGCAACAGCTGGCGCATCAGGGTCATTGCGATGCTGACGCGCTGCACGTTTCACTCAACAGCGTTATCGACCTCAACCCCGGTTCGACTCTGGGTGTCTTCGGTGGGAGTGAAACCAATCTTCGTCTCGGTCTTGAAACTTTGCTTGGCGTGCTTAACGCCAGTAGCCGTCAGGGGTTGAACGCGGAGCTGACCCGCTACACGTTAAGCCTGATGGTACTGGAGCGTAAGCTCAGTGCGGCCAAAGGCGCGCTTGATACGCTCGGTGACCGCATTGCCGGGCTGCAGCGCCAGCTCGACCATTTTGATCTGCAGTCCGAAACGCTGCTCAGTGCCATGGCCGGCATTTATGTTGGCGTCATCAGCCCGCTGGGCCCACGTATTCAGGTCACCGGCTCTCCTGCCGTGCTGCAAAGCCCGCAGGTTCAGGCAAAAGTCCGCGCCTCCCTGCTGGCGGGTATTCGTGCCGCCGTGCTGTGGCATCAGGTTGGCGGTGGCCGCCTGCAGTTAATGTTTTCTCGTAATCGCCTGACGACTCAGGCAAAACAAATTCTTGCTCATTGTTAACCTCCCGGAGTTGCGAATTATGGAATTATCCTCACTGACCGCCGTATCCCCTGTAGATGGACGCTACGGCGATAAAGTCAGCGCGCTGCGCGGGATCTTCAGCGAATATGGTTTGCTGAAGTTCCGTGTTCAGGTTGAAGTACGCTGGCTGCAAAAGCTGGCCGCCCAGGCAGCAATCAAGGAAGTTCCTGCTTTTGACGCCCAGGCAAACGATTACCTCGATAAAATCGTTGCTGACTTCAACGAAGAAGATGCTGCGCGCATTAAAACTATTGAGCGCACCACCAACCATGACGTAAAAGCGGTTGAGTATTTCCTTAAAGAGAAAGTGGCAAGCGTGCCTGCGCTGCATGCCGTGTCTGAATTCATTCACTTCGCCTGCACCTCAGAAGACATTAACAACCTGTCTCATGCACTGATGCTCTCCACCGCACGTAAAGACGTGGTGCTGCCTTACTGGCGTAAAATCATCGACGCGGTAAAAGCACTGTCTGTCGAATATCGTGATATTCCGCTGCTGTCCCGTACCCACGGTCAGCCGGCCACTCCCTCCACGATGGGTAAAGAGATGGCAAACGTGGCGTACCGTATGGAACGTCAGTATCGTCAGCTGGAGCAGGTCGAGATTCTGGGTAAAATCAACGGTGCGGTAGGTAACTACAACGCCCACATCGCCGCCTACCCGGAAGTGGACTGGCATCAGTTCAGCGAAGCGTTCGTGACCTCTCTGGGCATTCAGTGGAACCCATACACCACCCAGATTGAGCCGCACGACTATATCGCGGAACTGTTTGACTGTATCGCTCGCTTCAACACCATTCTGATCGATTTCGATCGTGACGTGTGGGGTTACATCGCGCTGAACCACTTCAAACAGAAGACCATCGCCGGTGAAATTGGCTCCTCAACCATGCCGCACAAAGTCAACCCAATCGACTTCGAAAACTCCGAAGGCAACCTGGGTCTGGCGAATGCGGTGCTGCAGCACATGGCGAGCAAACTGCCGGTTTCCCGCTGGCAGCGCGACCTGACTGACTCCACCGTGCTGCGTAACCTGGGCGTGGGTATCGGCTACGCGCTGATCGCGTATCAGTCCACCCTGAAAGGTGTAAGCAAACTGGAAGTGAACCGCGACCGTCTGCTGGACGAGCTGGATCACAACTGGGAAGTGCTGGCAGAGCCCATTCAGACCGTCATGCGTCGTTATGGCATTGAAAAACCGTACGAGAAACTGAAAGAGCTGACGCGCGGCAAACGCGTAGACGCCGAAGGCATGAAACAGTTTATCGACAGTCTGGAACTGCCAGAAGACGAGAAAACCCGCCTGAAAGCGATGACCCCGGCAAACTATATCGGCCGTGCCATCACCATGGTTGACGAGCTGAAGTAACCTCCCTTCCCCCTTTCCGCCTGGAAAGGGGGCTGCTTTTCCCCGGTTTACTTAATGTTTATCCCCACAACAACATAATCAGCGTTAAACTATTCATACCATTCATATAGGGAGAAAAGATGATGCGCGTACTGGTTGTTGAGGATAACGCATTGCTACGCCATCACCTGAAGGTTCAGCTTCAGGAGATGGGACATCAGGTGGACGATGCCGAAGATGCAAAAGAAGCCGATTATTATCTCAATGAGCACCTGCCGGACATCGCCATCGTCGATCTCGGATTGCCTGATGAAGACGGTTTGTCGTTGATTCGTCGCTGGCGCAGCCATGATGTCTCCCTTCCGGTTCTGGTGTTGACCGCACGTGAAGGCTGGCAGGACAAGGTTGAAGTGCTCAGCGCGGGCGCGGATGATTACGTCACCAAGCCGTTTCACATCGAAGAAGTGGCGGCACGCATGCAGGCACTGCTACGCCGCAACAGCGGCCTGGCCTCCCAGGTGATTTCGATTCCCCCTTTCCAGGTTGATCTCTCCCGTCGTGAATTCTCGATCAATAATGAAGTCATTAAGCTGACCGCGTTTGAATACACCATCATGGAAACGTTAATCCGCAACAGCGGCAAAGTGGTGAGCAAAGATTCCTTAATGCTTCAGCTTTATCCGGATGCCGAGCTGCGTGAGAGCCACACGATTGATGTGTTGATGGGACGTCTGCGCAAGAAAATTCAGGCGGAGTACCCGCTGGACGTGATCACGACCGTCCGTGGTCAGGGTTATCTGTTCGAAATACGCTAAATGAAAGGGATCTTGCGTCATATTCTGCCCCTCTCGCTGCGGGTTCGCTTTTTACTGGCAACAGCCGCCGTCGTGCTGGTGTTATCCCTCTCCTACGGCATGGTGGCTCTGGTGGGCTACAGCGTCAGTTTTGATAAAACAACTTTTCGACTGTTGCGTGGTGAAAGCAACCTGTTTTATACCCTGGCGAAATGGGAAAACAACACGATCACCGTCGAAATGCCGGAAAACCTTAACCAGCAAAGCCCGACCCTGGCCCTGATTTATAACGAAAAGGGAAAACTACTTTGGGCACAACGCGATATCCCATGGCTGGTTAAAAGTATTCGTCCGGAATGGCTTAAGACCAATGGTTTCCACGAACTTGAAGCCGATCTGAACACCACCAGCTCGCTGCTGCGCGAGGACCGCTCCCTGCAGCAAAAGCTGAATGAGATCCGCGCAGACGATGCCGAAACAGAAATGACGCTCTCCGTGGCGATTAACCTCTACCCGGCCACGATGAACATGCCGCAGTTAACCATCGTGGTAGTCGATACCATCCCGGTCGAACTTAAACGTTCTTATATGGTATGGAACTGGTTCGTCTATGTTCTGGCCGCGAATCTGCTGCTGGTGATCCCGCTGCTGTGGCTCGCCGCGTGGTGGAGTTTACGCCCCATCGAATCGCTGGCGAGAGAGGTGCGCGAGCTGGAAGAACATCATCGTGAGAAGCTCAACCCGGAGACTACCCGCGAGCTGACAAGCCTGGTGCGTAACCTCAACCGTCTGCTGAAAAGCGAACGTGAGCGCTATGATAAATACCGCACCACCCTCACCGACCTCACGCATAGCCTGAAAACGCCGCTGGCGGTGATGCAAAGTACCCTGCGTTCGATGCGCAGCTCAAAGCTGAGCGTTGATGACGCCGAGCCGGTGATGCTGGAACAGATCAGCCGTATTTCTCAGCAAATTGGTTACTATCTGCACCGTGCCAGCATGCGTTCCGGCAGCGCGTTATTGAGCCGCGAACTGCATCCTGTGGCACCGCTTCTGGATAACCTCACCTCCGCGCTTAACAAGGTTTACCAGCGCAAAGGGGTCAATATCAGCCTCGATATCTCTCCCGAAATCAGCTTTGTTGGTGAAAAAAATGATTTCATGGAAGTGATGGGCAATCTGCTGGATAACGCCTGTAAATATTGCCTGGAATTCGTGGAAGTTTCCGCGCGTCAGACGGATAACGAATTGCATATTATCGTTGAGGATGATGGCCCGGGGATCCCGCGCAATAAACGTGATGTGGTATTCGACCGCGGTCAGCGTGCGGATACGTTGCGCCCCGGCCAGGGGGTTGGGTTAGCGGTGGCACGCGAAATCGTCGACCAGTACGACGGAAAAATTGAAACCGAAGACAGTTTACTCGGAGGCGCCAGAATGGAGGTCATTTTCGGTCGCCAGCAGCCCACATCGAACGATAGTTAACCCGTTATGTGAAAAATGCGAGGATCTCGCACCCAGGCTCCTGTGCTTCCGTTATAATCCGAGTCAGTAAGAGCCTGCGGAATAAAAAAATATGGATTATCACTTAACACTTAACTGGCCCGAATTTATTGAACGTTACTGGCAGAAACGCCCGGTCGTTCTTAAACGCGGGTTCAGCAATTTTGTCGATCCCCTCTCCCCTGACGAACTGGCCGGCCTGGCCATGGAGAGCGAAGTCGACAGCCGCCTGGTAAGCCACCAGGACGGGAAATGGCAGGTCAGCCACGGTCCTTTCGAAAGCTACGATCACCTCGGTGAAAACAACTGGTCATTACTGGTTCAGGCGGTTAACCACTGGCATGAACCGACTGCGGCGTTAATGCGTCCGTTCCGCGCCCTGCCCGACTGGCGAATGGACGATCTGATGATCTCCTTCTCCGTGCCAGGAGGGGGCGTTGGTCCGCATCTGGACCAGTACGACGTATTCATCATTCAGGGTACAGGCCGCCGCCGCTGGCGCGTGGGCGACAAAGTGCCGATGAAACAGCACTGCCCGCATCCGGACCTGCTTCAGGTCGATCCGTTTGAAGGGATTATCGATGAAGAGCTGGAGCCGGGTGATATTCTCTATATCCCACCTGGGTTCCCGCACGAAGGGTATTCGCTGGAAAACTCGCTGAACTACTCCGTCGGATTCCGCGCACCAAGCGGTCGCGAAATGATCAGCGGCTTTGCTGACTACGTGCTGCAGCGTGAACTGGGCAGCCATCGTTACAGCGATCCGGATGTGCCTGCACGCGAGCACCCTGCTGATATTGTGCCAGCCGAACTGGACAAGCTTCGCGGCATGATGCTGGATTTGATCAATGAACCGGCGCATTTCAGCCAGTGGTTTGGTGAGTTTATCAGCCAGTCACGCCATGAGCTGGATGTGGCACCGCCAGAGCCGCCATACCAGGCCGACGAGATTTATGACGCACTGCAGCAGGGCGACAAACTGGTTCGTCTGGGCGGGTTGCGCGTACTGCGCATCGGTGAAGATGTTTTCGTTAACGGCGAGAAGCTGGACTCCCCTCACCGTCCGGCGCTGGAGGCTATTGCCAGCCACCTGACCTTAACGGCTGATACCTTTGGCGATGCGCTGGAAGATCCCTCTTTCCTCGCGATGCTCGCCGCGCTGGTGAATAGCGGGTACTGGTTCTTTGAGGACTAAACCGTAAAGAAAAGCGTGCCGGGTGGCGGCTTCGCCTGACCCGGCCTTTTTTTTCGTCATTACCGCGCCGCGGTCAGTTCCGCAATTCGCACAATCACCTTCACCGCTTTTTCCATTCCTTCCAGCGTCACGAACTCGTGCTTACCGTGATAGTTGTAGCCACCGGTAAACAGATTCGGGCAAGGCAGCCCCATGAACGACAGCTGCGAACCGTCTGTGCCGCCACGAATCGGTTTTAACAACGGTTCAATATCACAGTCACGCATTGCCTGTTGCGCGATATCGAGGATATGCGGATGCGCCATCACTTTCTCGCGCATATTGTAGTAGCTGTCTTCGATAATCAGCTCGATATAGCAATCCGGATGCAGGCCCTTACCAACTTTTTTGGCTATCTCCATCATCTTACGTTTACGCGCTTCAAAAGCTTTACGGTCAAAGTCGCGAATGATGTAGTGCATCTGCGCACTGTCTACGGTGCCCTTAATGCTGGTCAGGTGATAAAAACCTTCATAACCATCGGTCTGTTCCGGGCTCTCTTCTGGCGGAACTTCCGCATGAATACGCGACGCCAGCGACAACGCATTCACCATGACCCCTTTGGCGGAGCCAGGATGAACGTTGTTTCCGACGATTTTGATTGTCACGGACGCGGCGTTGAAATTCTCGAACTCCAGTTCCCCTACGCCGCCACCGTCGACGGTATAGGCCCACTTCGCGTTAAAGGCATCTACGTCGAAGTGTTTTGCCCCCTTGCCGACCTCTTCATCCGGCGTAAAGGCGACACGGATATCCCCGTGCGGGATATTTTTCTCTTTCAGCACCGCCAGCGCCGTCATGATCTCGGCAATCCCCGCTTTGTCATCGGCACCCAGCAGCGTTTTGCCGTCGGTGGTGATGAGCGTCTGACCGAGCAGCTGGTGCAGCACCGGGAACATCACCGGCGACAGTACTTCGTCACCAATCCCCAGCGCAATGTCGCCGCCGCGGTAGTTTTCAACAATCTGCGGGTTCACATGTTTACCGCTAAAATCCGGAGAGGTGTCGACATGGGAGATAAAGCCAATCGCCGGGATATCACCGGAGACATTCGCAGGCAGCGTTCCCATCACAGTGCCTTTCTCGCTTAACGTGACGTTAACCAGCCCCATGGCGTCGAGCTGCTCTTTGAGCAGGTTTAATAACTTCCACTGGCCTTCGGTGCTTGGCACCTGGCGGACACCCGGTTTAGATTGGGTATCCAGCGAAACGTACTGTAAAAAACGCTCAAGTAATTTATCCATGCAGTCACCCTCACTTTTTGTGACAACATTATCAATAAGCATCAAAAGGCAAATATTGCGTCAGGTCACTTTTATCCCGCAAACGAGAATATTTTCCGTTTATATCGTATCCGTTAGTAAATGTAGCTTATGAATCAGTGACAAGGATTGGCGATTACAGTGGTTTGCCGTAGAATGTCCGCCCTCATTACGAGTCACCAAGGTGGTTACACACAAACCCCGCTTCGGTCTGCATCCCGGAGCGTCTATATGGGACAGCGCAAAAATTGAATACACAATCCCGTTCACGTTCACCGCTGGTGCAACTGGAACGAATTCGTAAAAGTTTTGATGGTAAAGATGTTATTTCCGGGCTCAACCTGACCATCAATGACGGTGAGTTCCTCACGCTGCTTGGCCCCTCTGGCTGCGGCAAGACAACCGTACTGCGCCTTATCGCCGGACTGGAAAACGTCGATAGCGGTCACATCCACCTTGAAAACCAGGATATCACCCAGGTTCCCGCCGAAGAGCGGCACGTGAATACCGTCTTTCAGAGCTATGCCCTGTTTCCGCACATGACCGTGTTCGAGAACGTCGCATTTGGCCTGCGGATGCAAAAAACGCCGGCCAGCGAGATCCCTGCTCGCGTTACCGACGCGCTGCGCATGGTGCAACTGGAAGAATTTGCCCAGCGTAAGCCACACCAGCTTTCCGGCGGCCAGCAGCAGCGCGTTGCTATCGCCCGCGCTGTGGTCAATAAACCGCGTCTGCTCCTGCTGGATGAGTCACTTTCCGCGCTGGACTACAAACTGCGCAAGCAGATGCAGAACGAGCTTAAAGCCCTGCAGCGCAAGCTCGGCATTACCTTTGTCTTCGTTACCCACGATCAGGAAGAGGCACTCACCATGTCGGACCGTATCGTGGTGATGCGTGACGGCAAAATCGAGCAGGACGGCACGCCACGTGAAATCTATGAAGAGCCGAAAAACCTGTTCGTGGCCAGCTTCATTGGGGAGATCAACATTTTCAACGCCACGGTGATTGAACGCCTGGACGAACAGCGCGTGCGGGCCAACGTAGAAGGCCGCGAGTGCAATATCACCGTGAATTTCGCCGTCGAAAAAGGGCAAAAGCTTAACGTCCTGCTGCGCCCGGAGGATCTGCGCGTTGAAGAGATCCACGGCAATACTGATGCCGAGGGCCTGATTGGCTATATCCGGGAGCGCAACTATAAAGGGATGACGCTGGAGTCTGTCGTCGAACTGGAAAACGGTAAGATGGTGATGGTCAGCGAGTTCTTTAATGAGGACGACCCTGATTTCGACCACTCCCTCGACCAGAAAATGGTTATCAACTGGGTAGAAAGCTGGGAGGTTGTACTGGCTGATGAAGAACACAAGTAAATTCCAGAATGTGGTGATTGCTACTATCGTCGGTTGGCTTGTGTTGTTTGTCTTCTTACCCAACCTGATGATCATCGCCACCAGCTTCCTGACCCGCGACGATACTGACTTCGTAAAGCTGGTCTTTACGCTGGACAACTACTCGCGTCTGCTCGATCCGCTCTATTTTGACGTGCTGTTGCACTCGCTTAATATGGCGCTGATCGCCACCGTTGCCTGCCTGGTGCTGGGTTATCCCTTTGCATGGTTTCTGGCACGTCTGCCGCAAAAAGTGCGTCCACTGCTGCTCTTTTTGCTGATCGTGCCTTTCTGGACCAACTCCCTGATCCGCATCTACGGGCTGAAAATTTTCCTCAGCACCAAAGGCTATCTGAACGAGTTCCTGTTGTGGCTGGGCGTGATTGATACGCCAGTGCGCATCATGTTTACGCCGGGTGCGGTCATTGTGGGTCTGGTCTACATCCTGCTGCCCTTTATGGTGATGCCGCTCTACTCCAGCATTGAGAAGCTGGATAAACCGCTGCTGGAAGCTGCGAGAGACCTGGGCGCCAGCAAACTGCAGACCTTTATCCGGATTATCATTCCGTTGACCATGCCTGGCATCATTGCAGGTTGTCTGCTGGTAATGCTGCCGGCAATGGGCTTGTTCTACGTGTCCGACCTGATGGGTGGCGCGAAAAACCTGCTTATCGGCAACGTGATTAAGAGTCAGTTCCTGAACATTCGCGACTGGCCGTTCGGTTCCGCCACCAGCATTACGCTCACGGTGGTAATGGGCCTGATGCTGTTGATCTACTGGCGTGCTTCACGATTACTGAATAAAAAGGTGGAACTCGAATGATCGGTCGACTGCTTCGCGGCGGTTTTATGACCGCCATCTATGCCTATCTTTATATTCCGATCATTATTTTGATCGTGAACTCGTTTAACAGCGCGCGTTTCGGTATCAACTGGCAAGGTTTCACTACCAACTGGTACAGCCTGCTGATGAACAACGACAGTCTGCTGCAGGCTGCTCAGCACTCCCTGACGATGGCGATTTTCTCCGCCACCTTCGCCACGCTGATTGGTTCGCTTACCGCCGTGGCGCTCTATCGCTATCGCTTCCGGGGTAAACCGTTCGTCAGCGGGATGCTGTTTGTGGTGATGATGTCGCCGGATATCGTCATGGCGATTTCGCTGCTGGTGCTGTTTATGCTGCTGGGCGTCCAGTTGGGCTTCTGGTCACTGCTGTTCTCCCACATCACTTTCTGCCTGCCGTTTGTGGTGGTCACCGTCTTCGCACGCCTGAAAGGGTTTGACGTACGCATGCTGGAAGCCGCAAAAGATCTGGGTGCCAGTGAGATGACGATCCTGCGCAAAATCATCCTGCCGCTGGCGATGCCCGCCGTTGCTGCCGGATGGCTGCTGAGTTTTACCCTGTCGATGGACGATGTGGTGGTCTCCTCCTTCGTCACCGGCCCGAGTTATGAAATTCTGCCATTGAAGATCTATTCAATGGTGAAAGTCGGCGTCTCGCCCGAGGTGAACGCGCTGGCGACCATACTGTTAGTGTTCTCGCTGGTGCTGGTGATTGCCAGCCAGGTTATTGCTCGTGATAAAACAAAATCTCAGGGGACAATGAAATGAAAAAAATGCTTGCCGCTGCGGCACTGGTGCTCGGAATGGGTGCCGCGCACGCTGATGACAGCAAAACGCTCTATTTCTATAACTGGACCGAGTATGTGCCACCTGGCCTGCTCGAGCAGTTCACGAAAGAGACGGGCATCAAGGTTATCTATTCTACCTATGAGTCGAATGAAACCATGTACGCCAAGCTCAAAACTTACAAAGAAGGCGCGTACGATCTGGTCGTCCCGTCGACCTATTTCGTCGATAAAATGCGCAAAGAGGGCATGATTCAGAAGATCGATAAAACGAAGCTCACTCACTTCAACAATCTCGATCCGGAGATGCTCAATAAGCCGTTTGACCCGAATAATGACTACTCCATTCCTTACATCTGGGGCGCAACCGCCATTGGTGTCAACAGCGAGGCTATCGATCCGAAAACCGTTACAAGCTGGGCCGATCTGTGGAAACCGGAATACAAAGGCAGCCTGCTGTTAACCGACGACGCGCGCGAAGTGTTCCAGGTAGCGCTGCGTAAGCTCGGCTACTCAGGCAATACGACGGACCCGAAAGAGATTGAAGCGGCCTATAACGAGCTGAAAAAGCTGATGCCTAACGTGGCGGCATTCAACTCTGATAACCCGGCAAACCCCTATATGGAAGGCGAAGTGAATCTGGGCATGGTGTGGAACGGCTCCGCGTATGTTGCCCGTCAGGCCGGTACGCCGCTGGAGGTAGTGTGGCCGAAAGAAGGCGGGATCTTCTGGATGGATAGCCTCTCTATTCCTGCAAACGCGAAGAACGTTGACGGTGCCCTGAAGCTGATTAACTTCCTGCTGCGCCCGGACGTCGCGAAACAGGTTGCGGAGACCATTGGTTATCCCACCCCGAACCTCGCCGCGCGCAAGCTGCTCAGCCCGGCCGTCGCGAACGACAAATCGCTCTATCCGGATGCGCAAACCATCAGTAAAGGCGAGTGGCAAAACGATGTCGGTGACGCAAGCCGCATCTATGAAGAGTATTACCAGAAATTAAAAGCGGGCCGTTAAGCGGCCAGGCTTTCTTCCTCACTCCGTCTTAGCGGAGTGAGGAACGATTAACTGACGGCGTTCTCACCGGCCCAGATCGTGGCCTTCCTCATCGCCTCTACGATGTCTTCCTCTGCCAGCCCCAGCGCGTGACTTATTCTGCTTGCCTCATCCCACTGCTGTTGCTCGTAGTAATGGCAGAGGCGTACCATGTCCGCTAACTGCCCTTCCTGATGACACAACGCATTACTCACGCTCTGCGGGACAGCAATTTGCGTCATCAGCTCTGCCATCGGCAGCTCAAGCAGGGTATCAAGCAGTGAGAACAGACCGCACATGAACGCATTCTCAGCCAGCATCGGCTCGTTCAGCTTTTCGGCAAGCAGTTCACAGAATTTCCCGCGCATCATACTCATCGGGTAAAGCTCGGTGACGGTGTCGTTGGCTGCACTTGCCAGCACTACAACGGCCACAAACCTTCTGAGCTGATTTTCCCCGAGATACCTCAGCACTTCACTCAGCGTTAACTTGCTGAAATTACAGGCCCCCATGTGTTTAAAAGCGGTGTGCTTCATATAGCGCATGATTTTATAGGACAGCGTGAGGTCGCTTTTGATTAACGACTCGATGATCCGAAAGTCAGGTTTATTGCGCCCTACTTCCATTTGCAGACGGAAAATTGCAAGCTGATTTTGCGATAGCCGTTTATATTTAATCACCTCCGGACGACAGAAAAAATATCCCTGAAAAAGAGAAAATCCGGCATCGCTGTATTGTTTGAATTCCTCTTTAGTCTCAATTTTTTCAGCCAGATATTTAATATGCCCGGTCAGGCGTTTACGCTCACTCAGGTAATTTTTAATTTGCGCTAAGGTGTAATTCTGGACATCGAATTTGATGATGGAAATATAGGGCAAAAAAACATCCCATTCCGGTGCGAGAGTGAAATCATCGAGCGCAAAGCAGTACCCGTGCTCATACATTTCTCTCACGGCCTGCAAAAGCGCCTCACCCGGGTCAGCATCTTCAAGGATCTCAATGACCACGTTGTTTTTGTCCAGCGCCTCAGCGCTGCGGTCGATGATCATCCGGGAAGGAAAATTGATAAACGACGTATGTTCCCCGGCGATGCGCTGGGACGGCACGGATAAGAACTGGTCTGATATCATTCTGGACGTGGCATATTCCGCCGACACATCGGGGAAACGGTTGGTCATTCCGTCTCTGAAAAGCAGCTCATAGGCCACGGTATTCATATCGAGGTTAAAAATGGGTTGTCTCGCGATAAATCCATACATATCCCATCCTCCTGAACGTCTTTATATTTATTAGCATCCCATATCTGCACAACGATAACGAGCATTATCGAACACTAATTTGATTGAATGCACAAAATAAAAGCATCCACACTAATTAACGGGAATTAGCGATCAAAAATTTAAATTAAATATACCCGGTGCTCTACAGAAACATGGCGAAATATCCGATAAGTGATCTGTGCCTGCCCGACATGCACGTCATTACGGGAGTTGAGAATGAAAGACGCCATGGTCCGAAAACAAAAAATAAGAGTCAAGACGTTGATGCTATTGTCCATTTTCCTCACCGTGACGGTGGGCTTTACGGCAACGATCGGTTTTATGATGTGGCAGTGGATGGATCAGCAAGAAGTGCTGGCTAAAAAACACATCCGTCAGATTGCTGAAGTGCAGTCGTTGCAGGTCAGTAAACAGATGGATTCCGCCCTGGCGGCCGCGCGTGACATGGGAAATAGCGCTCAGGCACTGCGCGACGCGGGCATCGTTGATCGACAGGGACTCAACCAGCTGCTAATCCATTATCTCTCAGCGCACCCTCAGTTTCTTTCAATGTCGATGGCCTTTGAACCTGATTCCTTCGATGGCAACGATGCCACCTTTGCCGGTCAGAGCGGTGAAGATCCCGCCGGACGTTACGCCCGCTACGTTGACCGCGACGCCACAGGCAAACCGGCATTACATCTGCTGACGGACATCGAAACGCCCGGCAGCGGCGATTATTATCTGCTGCCGAAGCAACGGCAAAAAGATGTCATCATCGAACCCTATATTTATCCCTACAATGGGGTGGACGTAATGCTCACCTCGATTGCCGCACCCATCATGCGTGAGGGTCAGTTCCTGGGGTCCGTCACGTCGGATTTCTCACTCGCCACCCTGCAATCGATGATCGGGGCGATTAAACCGTGGAACGGTACAGGCTACGCCCTGCTTCTGTCAGCGGGCAACAGCGTGGTTTCCAGCCCGGATAAACGTGCCGTAGGCAAGCCTTACACCGGAACTGTCACAGGGGATGAGGTGATACGCACAAACGATCCTCAACTGAAGGAAGAGGCGTTTATCACCTGGCAGCCGATTACCATCGGCAACAGTCAGACGCCCTGGAAGCTGGCTATCGTCACCCCGGTCAGCGAAGTGATGGCCGAGGCAAGACAATTTTTACTAAAAGCCATCCTCCTGATGGTGTTAAGCATTGTGGTTGTCAGCCTGGTCATGGCGCAAATCTTTACCCGTAAAGTGGACCGCCCGGTGGGGGGCGAACCGTCAGATGCCGCCGGGATCGCGCTGGCCGTGGCCGGAGGCGACCTGAACAACGCTATCCCGGTGCGTCCCGGGGATACCAGCAGTATTTTTTACGCCCTGCACACCATGCAGATGCAGCTCAAGCGCATCGTGGGTAACATCAGCGAAGCCAGCCACTCCGTTCACGGTGGCACCAGTGAAATTTCGGCAGGCAATCTCGATCTGGCCTCACGCACCGAAGAACAGGCAGCGGCGATTGTCGAAACCGCGGCCAGCATGGAAGAGATTTCGGTCACGGTGAAAAATAACGCCGACAATGCGCACAAAGCTACCACCCTTACCGATCGTGCCGCGACCCTTGCCGGACATAGCGAGACGCTGGTCAACGATGTCGTGGTGGTGATCGGGGAAATTGACGAAAGCGCCCGTAAGATTGGAGAGATCAACAGCATTGTGGACGGTATCGCCTTCCAGACCAATATTCTGGCGCTGAATGCCGCCGTAGAAGCGGCGCGCGCGGGCGAACAGGGGCGCGGTTTTGCAGTGGTGGCGGGTGAAGTGCGCAACCTTGCCCAGCGAAGCGCCAACGCGGCAAAAGAGATCTCCCAGCTGATAGCCGAGTCTTCAGGCCGTGTCAGCAAAGGCGTTGAGCTGGTCAATGAAACCGGCGTCATGATGAAGCAGGTCATTGAGGCCGTGTCGCATGTGCATCTGGTGATTAACGATATTGTTCAGGCTCTGGATGAGCAGAATCGGGGAATTAGCCAGGTCAGCATTGCCGTCAATCAGATGGACAGCACGACCCAGCAAAACGCGTCCCTGGTACAACAGATCTCGGCAGCGGCCCTGTCACTGGACGAGCAGGCGAAATCGCTGGAGAAAACGCTGGCGTACTTTACGCCATAAACAAAAAAGGCACCCGCAGGACGGGTGCCTTTTCAGGCTATCGCGATTACAGCCCTTTCAGGAGTTTATCGACAAACTCCGGTACGACGGTACTGGCCAGGCCATAGTGCTTCTCTTCGAACTCGCTGCCAACCTGGCTCGGCTCAAGATTCAGCTCAACCGTATGCGCACCGTGCAGCCGCGCTTCGTGAACAAAGCCGGCCGCCGGATAGACATGGCCAGACGTGCCAATGGCGATAAAGACATCCGCCATGGCCAGCGCGCTGTAGATGTCATCCATACCAAGCGGCATTTCACCAAACCAGACCACATGCGGACGCAGGCGCGACGGAAACTGGCAGCAGTGGCACTTATCTTCAGGCAGCACGTCCTCTTTCCAGTCCAGCACCTGACCGCTCCAGGCGCAGCGAACTTTCAGCAGTTCACCGTGCATATGGATGATGTTTTTGTTACCGGCCCGTTCATGCAGATTGTCGATATTCTGCGTAACCAGCAAAAAACGATCGCCAAGCGCCTCTTCCAGCTTCGCCAGCGCCAGATGCGCCGGGTTAGGCACAACCTCTGGCTGCTGCAGCTGACGACGGCGGGCGTTATAAAACGCCTGCACAAGATCCGGATCGCGGGCAAAGCCTTCCGGCGTCGCCACATCCTCAACACGGTGCTCTTCCCATAACCCGTCCGCAGCGCGGAAAGTGCGAATACCTGACTCTGCGGAGATCCCCGCCCCAGTCAGCACCACCACTCTGGGTTTATCCATCGCTTCTGGCATCATTCTGTCTCTGAAAAAGATCCGCTGGCGCAAGCGCTCACGTAAGCGGCGTTTATTTTTGCGAAAACGGCTGAGTCGACCTAAGCGACGCGACAGCATAAAAACCTCGTAAACTAATCGGTGAGATGAAGGAATGCGGCTCCGCGCATTCCTCCTGCGTCCCCGTGTCGCGCACGTTCAATACGCGGCACGCGGGCAACCGGCAATAAATGTCGGGGCAAACGCCCGGACAGCTGTTCCGTTAACGCGCTAAAGTTTGAAAGCCCTCCCCCAATCACCAGCAGATCCGGGTCGACGATGGTGAGAATATTTCCCAGACACACCGCCAGCAGATCCAGATAGCGCTCAACGTGCTCTCGCGCCTGCGCATCCCCCTGCTCCCACAAGGTAATGATTTGAGGGGCTTCAAGTTTCTGATGATAGAAGTGTTCGTAAAGCCATGCAAACCCACGTCCGGAGAGGTAGTTCTCAATACAGCCATGCTGACCGCAACCGCAGCGGGTCAGCGGGAAGTCGCGCCCGACGACCGCCAGGGCATCAACCGGCAGTCGGATATGGCCGAACTCTCCCGTAATGTAACTGCGCCCGGTAATCGGCTTACCGTTGATGACGATCCCTCCCCCTACGCCCGTGCCGAGGATCAGCCCCATCACCAGCGGATAGCGCTGAAACTCATCGTCCCAGGCTTCGGAGAGCGCAAAACAGTTGGCATCATTATCTAAACGCACGTCGCGTTCAAGCAGAGCGGAGAGATCGGCGCGCAGCGGTTTACCGCTGGCAGCAGGAACGTTGGCCGCATACAGCGTACCATCGTCAGTTTCGGGCATTCCCGGAATACCAATGCCGACGCTGCCTTTCACGCCAAAGCGTGAATCAGCTTGCGCCACCAGTGCGGCAATGGCAGTTAAAAATTCATCGTAGCTTTCGCGTGGCGTGGGAACGCGGGTTTCCCACTGCAGTTTGAGGTTTTTATCAAACACGCCCAGCGCAATTTTGGTGCCGCCAATATCAAATCCATAATACATCATGCATTCCTCTTTTTGATTTGGCGGCCTGACGACCGCTAAATCATGACGTAATTACTGGCCACTTAGTACCCTCGCCGGATCAATTCGGCTTGCGCGACGCGCCGGATACCAGCTTGCCAGCAGACTCAGTAAAAGTGCCGTTACCAGCACATAAAAAACGTCCAGCCAGTGCAATTCAGACGGCAGGAAGTCAATAAAATAGATATCACCCGACAGGAACTGGTGGCCAATAAGCGCCTCAATGCCATTGATAATTGGCGTCAGCTGCAGAGAAACCACCACGCCAATCACCACGCCGCAGAGGCTCCCGAACAGCCCAGCCAGCAGACCGTACCAGACAAAGATGGCGCGAATAAGACCGTCTTTTGCCCCCAGGGTACGCAGGACGGCGATGTCGCCGCTCTTGTCTTTGACCGCCATCACCAGCGTCGAAACGATATTAAAGCACGCGACCCCAATCACCAGCACCATCGCCAGATACATAATGGCGCGGATCATCTGGATATCACGGTACATATAACCGTAAGTGCCAATCCAGCTTTTGATGTAGACATAGTTATTGGTCACGCTACCGGCATCACGCACCAGCTTATTGGCGTTGAAGACGTCGTTGACCTTAATGGCAATACCCGTCACGCTGTCGGCCATGTCGAGATACTGGCGCGCATCTTCCATCGGCACCATCGCAAAGCTGTGATCGAGCTGGCCGCTTAACTGAAGAATACCGGTGACGTGCAGACGTACGCGTTTAGGCTGCTGCAGCTTGTGGTCGGCACTGGCGTTCGGGATCATGATAGAGACCCAATCGCCCTGCTTAACCTTCAGGGCCTCGGCAACGCCTTTGCCCATAATAATTTGCTGTTCACCGGCCTTAAAGTTTGCCCACGCGCCGTTTTGAACATATTTCGGCAACGCGCTGAGGCGCTCTTCCTGCACCGGGTTCACCCCTTTTACCTGAATGGCGCGCAGGTTAACGCCGCTCTCGACCAGCCCGGTAAAGTTAATGTAAGGCGCGGCCGCCACGATGCCTGGCACTTTTTCGATTTTGCTCAGGGCATCGCTCCAGTGCGTCCACGGCTGATTCACCGGTTCGATTTCACCGTGCGGGACCACCGCCAGGATGCGGTTATTCAGTTCACGCTCAAAGCCGTTCATGGCGCTAAGGCCCACGATCAGCACCGCCACTCCCAGCGCAATACCGATGGTGGAGATCACCGAGATCAGTGACACCATGCCGCCGCGACGACGTCCGCGGCTAAAACGCAACCCTATGAGTAACGATAACGGTGAAGCCATTACTCCGCCCCCATCAGGGTCAGTTCTGGGTTCAGATGACCGTCGCGCATCTCAAGCTGACGTCCCATCCGTTTTGCCAGCTGGAGATCGTGGGTTACCACCAGAAACGCGGTTCCCTGCGAGGCATTCAACTCCCCCAGCAGCTGGAAAATACTGTCCGCGTTGCGGGCGTCCAGGTTACCCGTTGGCTCATCCGCCAGTACCAGACGCGGATTGTTGACCAGCGCACGCGCAATGGCCACACGCTGGCGTTCACCGCCGGAAAGTTCAGAAGGACGATGGTTACCGCGATGCCCAAGCCCAACCGCTTTCAGCATATCGCTGGCGCGGGTAGTAATTTCTGCGGGTTTCTTTTTACCAATCAGCAGCGGCATCGCCACGTTTTCCAGCGCCGTGAAATCCGGCAGCAGGTGGTGGAACTGGTAGATAAAGCCCAGCTCGCGGTTACGCAGCTCCGCTTTTGCCGCAGATGACATTTTGCTCATCGGCTGGCCGGAGAAAATCACGTCACCGCTGGTGGGTGTATCCAGCCCACCGAGCAGGTGTAATAACGTACTTTTGCCGGAGCCGGAACTGCCCACAATCGCCATCATCTCACCTTCGCCCACGCTGAAGCTCACATTGTGCAATACGTCAGTCTGCACAGTGCCTTCCTGATAGCGTTTGGACAGGTTGTCGCATTGCAACAGGATCTTATTCATAACGTAAAGCCTCAGCGGGTTGAGTGGCGGCAGCGCGCCAGGAAGGATAAAGCGTAGAAAGCAGCGCAATGGCCATCGCAGCCAGCGCAATTCCAATCACCTGTAACGGTTCGATAGCCACGGGCAGCGCCGCACCATCAAGCAGAGCGCCGATGATCGGCATTAAATTGTTAAGCTGGCTGGCGAGCAGCGCCCCCAGCACCGCACCGAGTAGCGCACCGATAATCCCGGCACTGGCACCCTGCACCATAAATACCGCCATGATCTGGCGCGGCGTTAGCCCCTGAGTCTGCAGAATGGCGACCTCACCCTGCTTTTCCATCACCATCAACCCCAGTGAGGTGATGATGTTGAAGGCCGCGACCGCCACGATCAGGCTCAGCAGCAGCCCCATCATATTTTTTTCCATCCGCACGGCCTGGAACAGCTCGCCCTTGCGTTCACGCCAGTCCTGCCATTTGGTCCCTTCCGGCAACGTTTGCTGGCTGAGGGTATCCACTTTTAGCGGGGCGTCGAGCCACAGGCGCCAGCCGGTGATATTCCCCGCCGGATAGCGCATCAGACGTGACGCGTCCTGAATATTCACCAGCATCTGATAACCATCGACTTCGCTGTTGGCGGCAAACGTGCCAACCACCGTGAACAAGCGCTGGCTTGGCAAACGTCCCATCGGCGTAAACTGACTGGCCGACGGTACCATTACGCGCAGCTGGTCGCCACGGTTGACGCCAAGCTGCCCGGCCAGTTGCTCGCCGAGGATCACGTTATATTTGCCAGCTTCCAGGTCGGTCTGCTTCACGTTCACGAGGAATGGCGTCAGTGGGTCGTTTTGCGCCGGGTCAATGCCCAGCATCACGCCGACCGCCACGCTACGGGCGCTTTGCAGCACCACATCGCCCGTGGTTAACGGCGCAACGCGCGTGACACCCTGTAACTTCGCCGCGCTTTCCGGGAGCTGTTGTGGGTTAACGGAACCGTTGGTTGAGGAGAGGATAGCCTGCGGCATCAGCCCCAGGATGTTGTTTTGCAGCTCGCGCTCAAAGCCGTTCATGACGGAAAGAACCGTCACCAGAGCCATTACGCCAAGCGTAATGCCAATAGTCGAAAGCCAGGAGACAAAACGACCGAAGCGGTCCGCGGCGCGCCCACGCATGTAACGTAAGCCTATGAAGAGTGCGACAGGTTGGTACATGAAATCCGTCTGTTTGCTGATAGCAGACCCACGAGTATATAAGCGAATCCCTTAAGCGTAAATGACTGAAACCGTAAGCTTTGGTAATCATTTTTCTGAAAAATTCAGATAAATCAGGGTACTACTCTCTGAAACCTCACTGTACAGCCTCCACCTTTTCCGAAAAACCTCCTGATACAGACTGTTACCCGTTACATCACGGTTTTGTTTAACAACAATTGTTCGTTCGTTTATGGCAAAAAGGTAGTCGCGAACAATGAAGCAAAAAGCATTATGGATTAACCAGATAAAAGGGCTGTGTATTTGCCTGGTGGTTATCTACCATTCAGTCATCACCTTTTATCCCCATCTCAATGGGTTACAACATCCGTTATCCGGTCTTCTCGCCAAATGTTGGGTCTATTTTAATCTCTATCTTGCTCCCTTCCGCATGCCGGTGTTTTTCTTCATTTCCGGCTATCTGATTCGACGTTACATTGATGAGGTGGACTGGCGTACCAGTCTCGATAAACGGATCTGGAGCATTGTCTGGGTTCTGGCGCTGTGGGGCGTTCTGCAATGGCAGGCGCTGAGCCACCTCAACGCCTGGCTTGCTCCCGAGCGTGAACTGGCCACTTCCTCCAATGCGGCCTATGCCGATTCCCTTTCCGGGTTTGTGAAGGGAATGCTCACCGCCAGCACCAGTCTCTGGTATCTGTATGCCCTTGTGGTCTATTTCACGCTGTGTAAACTGCTGAGCCGCTGGAAGCTGCCGGTACTGGGGCTGCTGGCACTGGCGAGCGCCGCGATAAACTTCCTGCCGCTGCCGTGGTGGGGAATGAACAGCGTGGTGCGCAACATGATCTACTACAGCCTCGGCGCGTGGTATGGCGCTGAGCTGATGGCGTGGATGAAAGGGTTCAATCTGCGTCGCGCCTGGCTGGCGTTAGCCGCGTTCGCTGCCATTTCTGTGGTGCTGTGGTTTGCTAACGTCCCGCTGCTGCTCTCCCTGCTGTCGATTGTGTTGATCATGAAGCTTTTCTACAGCATTGAGCAACGTTATGCCGTCCATCCTAATAATCTGCTTAACGTGATCGGTTCTAATACCATCGCGATTTATACCACCCATCGCATCCTGATTGAGGCCTTTAGCCTGTTCCTGATTGGTGAGATGAATGCCGCATACTGGCCGGTCTGGGCGGAGCTGACGTTGATTCTGGTCTACCCGTTTGCCAGCCTGTTGCTCTGCACCGTTGCCGGGCTTGGGGTGCGTAAGGTCTCCACCGCACTGTTTGGTGATGTGTTCTTCTCCCCGCCTTCCACGCTTTCTCCGTCATCGGCCAGCCGCTGATGCGCTTTTCGCCCCCTTTTGGGGGCGAATTTCCTCCCTGTGCGGTTCCGGTTTGATTATGTAAAACGATCGAGGATAATAAAGACATTGCGTATCAGTGATATGCCCCAATACTGTTGGTATATCCCCAAGAGACTCTGACATAGCCATGCCTGAACACTATCGATATTCCTTGCCTGTCAAAGCGGGCGATCAGCGCCAACTGGGCGAACTTACTGGCGCGGCGTGCGCCACGCTGGTGGCAGAAATCGCTGAGCGGCACCCGGGTCCGGTGGTACTGGTTGCCCCGGATATGCAAAATGCCCTGCGTCTGCATGATGAAATCCGCCAGTTCACTGACAATCTGGTGTTCAGTCTGGCCGACTGGGAAACGCTGCCGTATGACAGTTTCTCGCCGCACCAGGAGATCATCTCCTCTCGTCTGTCGACCCTGTATCAGTTACCGACGATGCAGCGCGGCGTGCTGATCGTCCCCGTAAACACCCTGATGCAGCGCGTCTGTCCGCACAGCTATCTTCATGGCCATGCGCTGGTGATGAAAAAAGGCCAGCGCCTGTCCCGGGACGCCCTGCGCGCGCAGCTCGACAGCGCCGGTTATCGCCATGTCGATCAGGTGATGGAGCACGGGGAATATGCCACGCGTGGTGCACTGCTCGATCTTTACCCGATGGGCAGCGACCAGCCGTATCGTCTGGATTTCTTCGATGATGAAATTGACAGCCTGCGCGTATTCGACGCCGACACGCAGCGCACGCTGGAAGAAGTGGACTCCATCAATTTACTGCCCGCACATGAGTTCCCGACAGACAAAACCGCAATTGAGCTGTTCCGCAGCCAGTGGCGCGACAGATTCGACGTCAAACGCGATGCCGAACATATCTACCAGCAGGTCAGCAAAGGGACGCTGCCGGCGGGTATTGAATACTGGCAGCCGCTGTTCTTTAACGAGCCTCTGCCCGCGCTGTTCAGCTATTTCCCGGCCAATACGCTGATTGTTAACACCGGTGATATCGACGCCAGCGCCAGCCGTTTTGAGAGCGAAACTCGCGCCCGCTTTGAAAACCGGGGCGTGGACCCGATGCGTCCGCTGTTGCCACCGGAGGTGCTGTGGCTGCGCACCGACGAGCTGAACGCCGAGCTGAAACGCTGGCCGCGTATGCAGCTAAAAACCGATTCGCTCGCCGACAAGGCCGCCAATACCAACCTCGCCTTCCGCACGCTACCGGATTTATCCGTTCAGGCGCAGCAGAAGTCGCCGCTGGATAATCTGCGCAAGTTCCTCGAGTCCTTTACCGGGCCGGTCGTGTTCTCCGTTGAAAGCGAAGGCCGCCGGGAAGCGCTGGGTGAACTGCTGGGGCGGATCAAAATCGCGCCGAAACGTATTTTGCGCCTGAGTGAAGCCACCGGTAATGGCCGTTATCTGATGATTGGCTCCGCCGAGCACGGGTTTGTGGATACCCTCAACAATCTGGCGCTGATTTGCGAAAGCGACCTGCTGGGGGAACGCGTGGCGCGCCGCCGTCAGGACAGCCGTCGCACCATTAATCCGGACACGTTGATCCGTAACCTCGCCGAACTGCACCCCGGCCAGCCGATTGTTCACCTCGAGCACGGGGTGGGCCGTTATCAGGGCATGACGACGCTGGAAGCCGGTGGCATCAAGGGCGAATACCTGATGCTGACCTACGCCAATGACGCCAAACTCTATGTGCCGGTCTCCTCCCTGCATCTCATCAGCCGCTATGCCGGCGGTGCAGAAGATCATGCGCCATTACATAAACTGGGCGGCGACGCCTGGGCGCGCGCGCGGCAGAAAGCCGCGGAAAAAGTGCGTGATGTGGCGGCAGAACTGCTGGATATCTACGCCCAACGCGCGGCCAAAGAAGGCTTTGCCTTCAGGCATGATAAACAACAGTACCAGATGTTCTGCGATAGCTTCCCGTTTGAAACCACGCCGGATCAGGCCCAGGCCATTAATGCTGTGCTGAGCGACATGTGCCAGCCGCTGGCGATGGACAGGCTGGTTTGCGGCGATGTCGGCTTCGGCAAAACCGAAGTGGCGATGCGCGCCGCCTTCCTCGCGGTAGAAAACAACAAACAGGTCGCGGTGCTGGTGCCTACCACCCTGCTCGCCCAACAGCATTTTGACAACTTCCGCGACCGTTTCGCCAACTGGCCGGTTCGTATTGAGATGCTGTCGCGTTTTCGCAGTACCAAAGAGCAGACGCAGATTCTGGAACAGGCCAGCGAGGGTAAGATCGATATTCTGATCGGCACCCACAAGCTGCTGCAGAGTGATGTGAAGTGGAAAGATCTGGGGCTATTGATCGTCGATGAAGAACACCGCTTCGGGGTCCGTCATAAAGAGCGTATTAAAGCGATGCGTGCCGACGTCGATATCCTCACCCTGACCGCCACACCGATTCCGCGAACGCTGAATATGGCGATGAGCGGCATGCGCGACCTGTCGATTATCGCCACGCCGCCGGCACGTCGTCTGGCGGTAAAAACCTTTGTTCGTGAGTACGACAACCTGGTCGTCCGCGAGGCTATTCTGCGTGAAGTACTGCGCGGGGGTCAGGTCTATTATCTCTATAACGACGTGGAAAATATCCAGAAAGCGGCGGACAGGCTGGCCGAACTGGTGCCGGAAGCGCGCATCGCTATCGGTCACGGTCAAATGCGCGAGCGCGAGCTGGAGCGGGTGATGAACGATTTCCACCACCAGCGCTTTAACGTCCTGGTGTGTACCACCATCATTGAGACCGGGATCGATATTCCGACGGCCAATACCATCATTATTGAGCGCGCAGATCACTTTGGACTGGCGCAGCTTCACCAGCTGCGTGGCCGCGTTGGCCGCTCACACCATCAGGCCTACGCCTGGCTGCTGACCCCGCATCCGAAAGCGATGACCACCGATGCACAAAAACGTCTGGAGGCTATCGCGTCGCTGGAAGATCTGGGCGCGGGCTTCGCGCTGGCGACACACGACCTTGAGATCCGCGGTGCAGGTGAACTTCTGGGCGAAGACCAGAGCGGCTCGATGGAAACCATCGGCTTCTCGCTCTATATGGAGCTGCTGGAAAATGCGGTCGATGCCCTGAAGGCCGGACGTGAGCCATCGCTGGAAGATCTGACCAGCCAGCAAACTGAGGTGGAACTGCGCATGCCTTCCCTGCTACCGGATGATTTTATTCCGGATGTCAACACACGTCTGTCGTTCTACAAACGTATCGCCAGTGCGAAAAATGAGAACGAACTGGATGAAATTAAGGTAGAGCTGATCGATCGCTTTGGCCTGTTGCCGGATGCCGCGAGAAACCTGCTGGATATTGCGAGGCTGCGCCAGCAGGCACAGAAGCTGGGCATTCGTAAGCTCGAAGGCAATGAAAAAGGTGGCGTGATTGAATTTGCCGAGAAGAATCACGTTAATCCGATGTGGCTAATCGGTCTGCTCCAGAAACAGCCGCAGCATTTCCGTCTGGATGGTCCAACGCGTCTGAAATTTACGCAGGAGCTGACGGATCGTAAAAACCGGATGGAGTGGGTTCGTCACTTTATGCGTCAGCTGGAAGAGAACGCTGTTGCATAATTCCCCCTTCCCCCCGTTGGCGCAATGCTTACGGGGGGACAATTTACAAACTCTTTGCACTTCACCTGGATTTCCCGACATACCCATTCGCCATAATTATCGTTAACGCCTTATAAAACAATAACCTTATTATTTATATGGATTATGGTGATGATGACCTCTTCGCGTTTTACCCGCTGGATAACCGTGTTTGCGCTGGCAGCAACGGTCGCTGTTGCGCTTCCTGCACGCGCAAATACCTGGCCTCTTCCCCCTGCTGGCAGCAAGCTCGTGGGCGAAAACCGTTTTCATGTGGTTGAAAATAATGGGGGATCGCTCGAAGCGATTGCCAAAAAATATAACGTAGGCTTTCTGGCTCTGCTGCAGGCTAACCCTGGCGTCGACCCCTATGTGCCACGTGCTGGCAGCGTCCTGACCATCCCGTTGCAGACCATTCTCCCGGATGTCGCGCGCGAAGGGATCGTGATAAACCTTGCCGAGCTGCGTCTTTACTATTACCCACCGGGTAAAAATGAAGTCACCGTTTATCCAATCGGTATTGGCCAGTTGGGCGGCGACACGCTGACCCCAACAATGGTCACCACCGTATCGGATAAACGTGCCAACCCAACCTGGACGCCAACGGCTAATATTCGTGCTCGCTATAAAGCACAGGGGATTGATTTGCCGGCTGTGGTGCCAGCGGGTCCGGAGAATCCGATGGGTCACCACGCGATCCGTCTTGCGGCCTATGGTGGAGTTTACCTTCTGCATGGAACAAATGCGGATTTCGGTATCGGGATGCGCGTCAGTTCCGGCTGTATTCGTCTGCGCGATGATGATATCAAGACGCTCTATAGCGTGATCACGCCTGGTACCCGAGTGAATATTATTAATACGCCCATTAAGGTTTCTGAGGAGCCGGGTGGCGTAAGACTGGTTGAAATTCACCAGCCGTTATCGAAAAACATTGGCGACGATCCGCAGACACTGCCAATTAATCTGAATGCCGCGATGGTGAGCTTTAAAACGAATGCCCGCACGGATGGCATCGTGATGGAGCGTGCGATGGAGGCGCGTTCCGGGATGCCCACCGATGTCACCCGGCATCAGGATGTCACCCAGCAGTCGATGTGATCCCCAATAAAAAAAGCCCTGCTGAGCAGGGCTTTTTTTCAGTGGCATCGCAGTGGCATAAATGAGGGTTTAGCCAGGCTTATTTGTAGATAACAGCGGTGCCGTGCAGGGTGTTAGGACCGGTCACTGAGGTGATGCGGAAAGATTTTGCACCCATCTCGTCAGCTTTCTGCGCCAGCTGATCTTCCAGTGAGCCCAGGTTAGTCCCAGCAGAAGCAGAGATAGTCCCGACTTTATGCTGGTCAGCAGGGGTTGATTGCACTTCAACAGCAGCGAAGCTTGCGAAAGAAAGTGAACTCAGAACAGCAGCAGCGATGAGGGTTTTTACGTTTTTCATGATTTTTACCTTTGGGCAGATGATTTGGAGGTCGTTAGCTATTTAGTTAACGATCGATAGGTAAATCATAAATGTGATCCAGCTCACGCGTCAACATATTTTTATAACGAACATTAATTAAATTTTAAATTCTTTATTTTTCATACCCATATGATTAATTTATTTTTCTCTCATCAGTGCTGGTGGTCACCCGCGATTATTTTTATAATGATTATTCAACAAACAAACAGAGGACCAACGGCAAATGACAACCGACGTGACGAGTTGCGCGAAGAAAAGCCGTGGCCGACCAAAAGTGTTCGACAGGGATGCAGCGCTTGATAAGGCCATGACTCTCTTCTGGCAACATGGGTATGAAGCGACCTCGCTTTCCGATCTGGTGGAAGCTACCGGTGCCAAAGCACCCACGCTGTATGCTGAATTCACCAATAAAGAGGGGCTGTTCAGGGCAGTGCTGGACAGATACATTTCGCGCTTTGCGGCGAAACACGAAGCCCAGCTGTTTTGTGAAGAGAAAAGCGTCGAACAGGCGCTACGGGACTATTTCACCACCGTCGCGACCTGCTTCACCAGTAAAGATACCCCTGCGGGCTGCTTTATGATTAACACCTCTGCCACCCTTGCGGCCTCCTCAAAAGAGATTGCCAACACGGTGAAATCGCGCCATGCCATGCAGGAAGAGACGCTAAGCGCGTTCCTGTCTCAGCGCCAACAACGAGGTGAAATTCCTGCGCATTGCAATCCACAGATGCTGGCGCAATACCTGAACTGTATTTTGCAGGGTATGTCGATAAGCGCCCGTGAAGGGGCTACGCTGGAAAAACTGCAAACCATTACCGCGACCACGCTGAAACTGTGGCCTGAACTGCTTAAAATCTGACGTAAAAAAAAAGCTCCTCAGCCTGAGCGCTTGAGGAGCTAAGTTCAGAGAACATCTTTTTTACACTTTGTTATTCAGTACCAGCTGGCCGTTTCCATCCAGCGGAATTTGAGTGCCCGGGTCTTTATCCATGCGGATCTTGCCCTGCTGATCGCCAATTTTGTACGTCACGTCGTAACCCAGCATTTTCTCCGACTTGTCATAGACGGTTTTGCAGCGCTGCTGAGTCGTCGTGTACGTGTCGTTATCCTGCATAGCGCCCTGCACCTGGTTACCGGCATAGCCGCCGCCCAGCGCGCCGACCACGGTCGCCACATCTTTACCACGACCACCACCAAACTGATGGCCAATCACACCACCGGCAACCGCACCCAGTACTGAACCGGCGATACGGTTTTCATCCTGTACCGGACGGCGATGGGTCACGGAGACGTTGCGGCACTCCTGACGAGGCGTTTTCACGGTTTCTTTAATGGGGGTAGCAGACACGACCTGTGCGTATTGTGGGCCGCGATCCAGTACGTTGAGACTGGCAACGGCAGCCACACCTAACGCAGCAGCGACGCCAATCCCTATACCCGCCAACATTGATTTATTCACGGGACTTCCTCCTTTGTTGCTATTGGTAACAATTTTGCAATGCAGGTCGCGCTTCGCCAATAAGACAAAGGATCAAAAAGTGGACGTGGAGGAGAGATATATCGTGTTTAGGAGAACTCTTAAGCACTCAATGTACGTTGAGCAGCATGATATGCTAAAAATTCCCTCCGGAGGCCCCGGAGGGAGAGAATATTAGTGCAGCTTCAGGCGTGGTCGAATAACGCGGTTGATTCGTCCCACCAGCATCATCAGCCCGGTTTTGAAGTAACCGTGCAGGGCAATCTGGTGCATACGATAGAGCGAGATATAGACAAAGCGTGCAATACGTCCTTCCACCATCATAGAGCCGCGCATCAGGTTACCCATCAGGCTGCCGACGGTAGAGAAGTTCGAGAGCGATACCAGAGAACCATGGTCTTTATAGACATAGGCTTTCATCGGCTTACCTTTGTACTGCGCCAGAATATTGTGCAGTACCAGGCTTGCCATCTGGTGCGCTGCCTGAGCACGCGGAGGCACAAAACCGCCCTCCGGACGCGCGCAGGAAGCACAGTCGCCGATGGCGAAAATGTCCGGATCGCGTGTGGTTTGCAGGGTCGGCTCGGTCACCAGCTGGTTAATACGGTTCGTTTCCAGCCCGCCAATCTCTTTCATAAAATCAGGCGCTTTGATGCCAGCAGCCCAGACCATCAGGTCTGCTTTGATGTACTCGCCATCTTTGGTATGCAGGCCGCCGTCGTCAGCGCTGGTCACCATGGTTTGGGTCAGAACCCGCACGCCCAGCTTGGTCAGTTCATTATGCGCCGCACCGGAAATGCGCGGAGGCAGCGCCGGCAGGATACGTTCACCCGCTTCAACCAGCGTCACGTTCAGCGCGTCATTGGTTAAGCCTTTATAACCGTAGCTGTGCAGCTGTTTCACCGCGTTGTGCAGCTCAGCAGAAAGCTCGACGCCCGTCGCCCCCCCACCAACAATCGCGATATTAACCTTCCCGTTCGCACCCATATTGCTGGTGTACTTCAGGAACAGGTTCAGCATTTCCTGGTGGAAACGACGTGCCTGATGTGGGTTATCGAGGAAGATACAGTGCTCTTTTACACCTGGTGTGTTGAAGTCATTGGAGGTACTGCCCAGCGCCATGACCAGCGTGTCATACGGCAGTTTGCGCTCAGGAACCAGCAGTTCCCCTTTTTCATCGCGCAGCTCTGCCAGGGTAATGGTTTTGCTCTCACGATTGATATCCACCACGGAGCCCAGCTGGAACTGGAAATGGTGATTGCGCGCATGTGCCAGATAGCTCAGCGCGTCCACGCCCTCATCCAGTGAACCGGTCGCCACTTCGTGCAACAGCGGTTTCCACAGATGGCTATGGTTACGATCCACCAGTGTAATTTTGGCTTTTTTGCCGCGACCGAGCTTCTTGCCTAACTGTGTAGCCAGCTCCAGCCCGCCAGCACCACCGCCGACAATCACTATCTTTTTCAATGGCGTAGTCAACGTGACCCCCTCAAATTATTAACCAATTGTTAATTAAAAGTTATAAAAATAACCCTTAATTAACAACAGGTTACAGCACTGAAACCATTCAGGTGCATTGAGAATACCACGTCAGGCGCATTGGTCATACCAAAATTGATATGCATCAAGTTTTGATGGCTTAAAAGTAGACAATTCTGGACAAAAAGAAAGCCCGGCGCGCTTTCGCGGCCGGGCCTGGCAGGTCGTACGCAGTGGATTAGCCCAGGGTTTTGAAGGCTTTGATCCGCTGCAAATGCGGGGAGATGTTCTTGAATTTGTGGGTCTGTTCTTCATCCCAGACAATTTCATAGTAATGATGCAGCAGCTCAGCCGCACGGTGGCTGTTAAGGGCTTCATCATTACGCGACAGGATCACCAGACAACGGTCGCGGTTTTTCTCCCGAAAATTACTGACGCACTTGGTGGCAATATCGACATACTCTTCAGGGCGGTCAATTTTACCTTCCATGTTCTCATTCGGGAAAAGATTAGGATTGAACACCACCTGGCGGATATCGCACAAGAATCCAATTCGCTCTGCCCAGTAGCCACCTAATCCCACGCCACAAATCAGCGGACGGTCATCGATGTTGAGCTGCAACATCTTGTCCACCTCTTTGAGCAGGTGCTGCATATCATGCTTTGGATGGCGTGTGCTGTAACTGATCAGCCGGACATCCGGATCGATAAACTGCAGCTGCAGGACCTTCTCATGATTACCAGGACTGTTTGAGTCAAAACCGTGTAAATAGATGATCATTGTCTTCTCACCACGCTACGCCTTCCGGGAGGATTTACAGGCTGGCTTTATGTGCCTGCCAGCGTTCATTCAGGGCTTCAAGCTGCGCGTTGACCGTCTTCCAGCGCGCCGAGTCCATCAGCTCCTGACGGCTAAATGAACCTTTATGATACAATTGTGTAACACGCTGTGCATTGATCGGCGACAGGTTATCCAGCACGCTGACGGCACCTTTACGATTATTGCAGACGAGGATCATATCGCAACCTGCGTCCAGCGACGCCTGACCGCGCTCCGCGTAGCTGCCCATAATCGCCGCCCCTTCCATCGATAAATCGTCAGAGAAAATCACGCCATTAAACCCCAGTTCCTGACGCAAAACGGTTTTAAGCCAGTGCGCGGACCCGCTTGCAGGACGCGGGTCGACGTCGCTGTAAATCACGTGCGCTGGCATGATGGCGTCCAGCTTGTTATCGGTGATCAGGGAGCGGAACACCGACATATCTTTGGCACGAATATCAGCTTCCGGACGCGGATCGCGCGGCGTCTCTTTGTGCGAGTCGGCGGTCACCGCACCGTGCCCCGGGAAATGTTTCCCGGTGGTTTTCATTCCCGCGTCGTGCATACCGTCAATGAAACAGCTCGCTATCGCCAGCGCAATACGCGGATCTTCATGGTATGAGCGTTCGCCAATGGCGGCGCTGATATGCCCCACGTCCAGAACCGGCGCAAAACTGATGTCGATATCCATGGCAATCATCTCGCTGGCCATCAGCCAGCCGGCCTCTTGCGCCAGTTTGCCCCCCTCTTCCGTGCCCAGTAATGCCGCAAAAGATTGGGCGGCAGGCAGGCGAGTAAAGCCTTCGCGGAAACGCTGTACGCGTCCGCCTTCCTGATCGACGGCCACCACCAGATGATTGCGCGATGCAGCACGGATTTGGCGCACCAGTTCTCGCAGCTGCGCCGGATCGTGATAGTTGCGGGTGAACAGGATCAAGCCTCCCACCAGCGGGTGCGCCAGTATTTCACGCTCCTCCGCATCCAGTTCAAACCCTTCTACATCCAACATGACTGGACCCACACCAACCTCTCTTATCCTTTAGTTTGTAACTGACGCCAGGCATCATCTGCCAGCGCAATAAATTGTTTGTCTCGGGATTGCTGAAAGCGCATTTCAAACCAGCCAGCCATCAGCATGACGACCCACGGTCGCCAGCGCCTCACCTGACGCCTCAGGGCGTCGGCATTCATGTGCGCTATCCGGGCGTAGTCGGTGATGAGCCGCTGCCGCGCAGTATCATCTTCCGACCAGACGGCCGCCAGCTCCAGCGCCACGTCTCCGTCACCGGCATACTCCCAGTCGATAAGCCTCGCACCGAGGGACGTATGAACAATATTTCCGGCATGAACATCCATATGCAGCGGCGAGAGCCGAAGCGGCTGCGGTTCGCCCGTTTTACGCAGCCGTTTTAGCTGTGCCAGCCAGAATGGGGTTCGCCTGTCGGCTGAAGCCTGCTGCCAGTATTGATCAAGCAACGGCAGCAGCGTCACCCGCCACCCCAGACGCGGTTGCCGATGCAGATGACAGAGCATAGCTGCAAGCACTGCCGTTTCCGGTAGCGTGTTGCCGATCTCCCCTGCCAGATACTCCACGGCCATCCAGCCCTGGCGGTAAAAACGGGGCCTTGGCACCAGATCCGCCGGAAGGCGTTTCAGTGCCCGAAACTGACGGCGGAAATGGGATGCAGACGCTGAGGGATCGTGATTCTGCCGCAATACCAGACGTTGCTCGCCCTGCTCTATAATGCAACTCGCGCCGCCAAGCCCGGAAGGGGCCTGCGGCGCGATAAGGCGATACTGTGGAAAATAACGCGTCAGGATCTCTTCACGCGTACAGTCAGAGTTGCGTAACGGCACCTTTACCTGACCAGATAATCTCACCTGTCTGAACCAGCATCAGCTGCATCTGCAGGGCTGGCGTATTTACGTTACCGGTGGCACTGGAGTAAAGCACATACTGCGCACCGACGTTACGGGCAATCCCAATCGCCTTGCTGCGTGAACCGAGGCTGTCCTGCGGTGACAGGCCCAACTGCTGCTTGGCTACCGCGAGCTGCTGTGCCGAGACCAGCGTAAACTTACCGTTATTGGCCAGGGCATTGCGCAGGGTTTCTGTCGCTTCGCCCGCGTTCAGCGAACCGTTGGTACGGTTATTCACGCTATCAACCAGCAATACGCTGCCCGCGGTCACACCCTGAGCCTGTAGCATTTTGCCGACCATCGGTTGCATCGCACCGTTCCAGTCATAATGACGAACGCGCGGCGCAGGCTGCGATGTCTGATCCGGATGTTCAATTGGACCAGGCTGCGACGGAATAGACGGCACAGTCGGTACGGTTGGCGGCGGCTGCGTGGGCTGTGTCGGCTGCTCGGTACCCGGTTTGGCCTCTTCCACAGGCGCAGGCTCTTCAGTTCGGGTCACACACCCTGCGAGGAACAGAGCGAAAGCAGTCACGAGCGCATAACGGCTCAAATTTTTAATCAAGGTTCACCCCTTACAGATAAAGATAAAGTCTCACCTTATGTGCACCCAGATAGTTGGCGCTGCCATAGAGCGTTACCGACGATCTTGCCGGAATAGTGACGCTGCGCGGCGCTTCCAGCGGATGCATTTCAAGACCTCGTACGTCATACCAGAAAAAACGGTAGTGCACCGTCACTGGTTCTTGTCTTTCATTAAAGAGCGTAGAGGAAGCAGAAGAGTTGATTTCACTGATCGACAACGCAGGTTGTTGCGCCGTGATGCCCGCAGCAAGTACGGAGGATTCCATCACCAGCGTCTGTTCATCGCTGACGGGGATCGCCGGACGCGTGCTGCACCCTACGATCAACATCGTCATTACCAGCGCTGCAATACGCCCTTTAAGCATGTCAAAGACCTTTATGTGCCAGCATCGGCCCCAGAGGACGTCCACCCAGCAGATGCATGTGAATATGATAAACTTCCTGACCACCGTGGCGATTACAGTTCATGATGAGACGGTAACCGTCTTCAGCAATCCCTTCCTGCTCAGCAATTTTTGCGGCCACTGTCAGCATACGACCTAACGCTACTTCATGCTCGGTTTTTACGTCGTTTACGGTCGGAATCAGAATATTAGGAATAATAAGGATATGTGTCGGAGCCTGAGGAGAAATGTCCCGGAAAGCCGTCACCAGCTCATCCTGATAAACGATATCCGAAGGGATTTCGCGGCGGATAATTTTACTAAAAATCGTTTCTTCAGCCATGACCTTTTCCTTTTTTGTTTAATCTGGCGTAGTGCGCCGCCATTAACACATTCTCAGTATTACTGTGTGACACAACACAAGAGTATGAGCGAGATTCTCCTGTCCTTTCAACCTTCTCCACCGATTTCTTTCCTGAATGTCCTCCAGCTGCCTGGAGAGTGAGCGCTGACGCGTCGCGATCGCCTGAAACATTATTTCAGTTCCTTTTGACACATCTGTTTACACCGTTAATCTCAATGCGTATATTTCGCATTTGCATTTTCATGCGCATTTTCAACATAGAAAACGACATCAGCCCGCACACGCGGGACTGATGCAGACCACCTTCACCATTCATTAAGGGTTTGATGATGTCTTTCATTACTCATACCAGGGATGGGCAACGCCAGCCTGTCGCAACACCTTCGTTGCTGGCAGCCTGTATTGCTATGGCATTGATGCCAACCGTCAGTTTTGCCGCCTCCACGACCGAAGATACGGTAGTTGTGGAGGGTGGCTTTGATAACGCACAGGATCCCTCCAGCGGACAGGATCAGGACTACAGCGTAAAAACCACCACCACCGGGACCAAACTGTTACTTGTTCCCCGCGATATCCCCCAGTCCGTCAGCGTGATTAGCCAGCAGCGCATGGCAGATCAGAACCTGCAGTCAGTCGGCCAGGTGTTAACCAACACCACCGGCGTAACGGCCCAGGTGCAGGACAGCGACCGCACCGTATTTTACTCGCGCGGATTCTTCGTCAGTAACTATGCGTTCGATGACCTGCCGACCTCCATCAGCGAAGTATGGAACTTCGGCGACACCGCCGCCGACACCGCCATTTATGACCGTATAGAGGTGGTTCGCGGCGCTACTGGGCTGATGTCCGGCACCGGTAACCCATCCGCCTACGTCAATATGGTACGCAAGCACGCAGACAGTAACGTATTCAAAGGGAACGTCTCCGCCAGCTACGGCAGCTGGGACAAGCAGCGCTATGTGCTGGATTTACAGGCCCCGCTGGTAGAATCCGGCAAGGTGCGCGGTCGTCTGATCACCGGTTACCAGGACAACGACAGCGCTGTGGATAACTACCACTACCGTAAAAAATTCCTCTATGGCGTGGTGGATGCCGACGTCACCGACAGCACGACCCTCTCCGTAGGCTATGAATACCAGGAAAGTCACACCGCCGATCCCACCTGGGGCGGGCTGCCAACCTGGTATAGCGATGGAAGCAAAACCCATTACGACCGCAGCCAGACCGTTGCGCCTGACTGGGCTTACTCGGATAAAGACAACACCCGTATCTTTGCCAACCTGACCCAACGTTTTGACAACGGCTGGGAAGCGCACATCAACGGCATGCATGCGGAAACCCATTTCGACAGCAAACTGATGTATATGTCCGGCTATCCGGATAAAGAGACCGGGGCGGGCATGGTCGGCTACGGCGGCTGGAACCGCGGTGAACGTAAGCAGGATGCCATCGACGCCTTCCTGCGTGGCGATTTCAGCCTTTTTGGTCGTCAGCATGAGATGATGTTTGGCGGGAGCTTCAGCCGCCAGCGTAACCATTACGATAACAGCATGCCGGATGCGTTATACGGTATGGTGGATGTGGGTAATTTTAAAAACTGGAATGGCACTATCGCCGACCCGCAGTGGACACCGTGGAAGCTCTATAGCCAGGACGACATTCGCCAGTCATCGGCGTATACCTCGGCCCGATTCTCGCTGGCCGACCCGCTGCACCTGATCCTTGGCGCGCGTTACACCAACTATAACATTCGTTACAACCCGGCAGGCTCCCCGGATACCCGTCTGGAAAGTTCCAAAGATGACGTAACGCCTTATGCAGGACTGGTTTATGACATCAATGAAGACTGGTCGACCTATGTCAGCTACACCTCTATTTTCCAGCCACAGGACAAGCGTGACGCGAGCGGTCGTTACCTCGACCCTACGACCGGTAAGAGCTACGAAGCGGGGGTGAAAGCGGACTGGTTCAACACCCGCCTGACCACCTCACTGGCCGTTTTTCGTATTGAACAGGATAACGTGGCGAGCAATACCTACACCTATATGCCGAGCGGTGAATCTATTTATGAATCACTGGATGGCGTGGTCAGCAAAGGGATTGAATTTGAGCTAAACGGTGCACTGACCGACAACTGGCAGTTAACCTTCGGGGCGACACGGTTTATTGCAGAAGATAAGCGCGGGAATGCCATCAGTTCCGATCAGCCACGCACGACCATGAAGCTGTTTACCCGTTATCAATTGCCTATGCTGCCAGAACTGGCGGTGGGCGGCGGGGTGAACTGGCAGAATAAAGTGTGGACGGATGTGGAGGGTGGCCCGGTAGGCCAGTCACGTGCAGAACAGGGCAGCTATGCGCTGGTGAATCTCTTCAGCCGTTATCAGGTCACCAGGGACCTGGCCTTGCAGGCCAACGTTAACAACCTGTTTGATAAAAAATACTACGACTACGTCGGGTCATACGTTGTCTATGGCGCGCCGCTGAACGTCTCCGTCAGCGCCAATTACTCTTTTTAAGTTTCTACCCATAAAAAAGGCAGCCATTCGGCTGCCTTAGTCTCCCCAGGTCACAGCTTAGCTGTTGCGGATGTACTCATCCATTTCGGTTTTCAGGTTATCGGATTTAGTCCCGAAGATTGCCTGAACGCCCGAACCAGCAACAACAACCCCTGCTGCACCCAGTTTTTTCAGACCCGGCTGGTCTACTTTCGCGACGTCGGCAACGCTAACACGCAGACGAGTAATGCACGCGTCCAGGTTAGTGATGTTTTCTTTCCCGCCGAATGCGGCAACCAGAGCCGGAGCCATTTCGCTTGTCGCGGTGGCTTTGCTGTCTTCTGACGCATCTTCACGACCTGGTGTTTTCAGGTCCAGTGCTTTGATCAGCACGCGGAAGATGGTGTAGTAAACAACGGCATAGCACGCACCAACGATTGGGAACAGCCACAGTTTGCTGCTGTTACCGGACAGAACGATGAAGTCGATCAGGCCGTGAGAGAAGGACGTACCGTCACGCATACCCAGCAGGATACAGATTGGGAACGCCAGACCCGCCAAAACCGCGTGAATGATGTACAGGATCGGCGCAACGAACATGAAGGAGAACTCGATCGGCTCGGTGATACCGGTCAGGAACGAGGTCAACGCTGCGGAGATCATGATACCGCCCACTTTTGCACGGTTCTCTGGTTTAGCAGAGTGCCAGATAGCAATTGCCGCTGCCGGCAGACCGTACATTTTGAACAGGAAGCCACCAGACAGTTTACCTGCAGTTGGGTCACCCGCCATGTAACGTGGGATATCACCGTGGAATACCTGACCTGCAGCGTTGGTGAATTCACCAATCTGCATCTGGAATGGAACGTTCCAGATGTGGTGCAGACCAAATGGTACCAGGCAACGCTCGATGAAGCCGTAGATACCAAACGCCACAACCGGGTTCTGATAAGCAGCCCACTGAGAGAAGGTCTGGATAGCGGAACCGATTGGTGGCCAGATGAAGGACAGGATCACGCCAGTGAAAATCGCTGCCAGACCAGAAATAATCGGAACAAAACGCTTGCCCGCGAAGAAGCCCAGATACTCAGGCAGCTTGATGCGATAGAAGCGGTTGAACATGTACGCTGCAATCGCACCGGAGATGATACCGCCCAGAACACCGGTGTCTGCCAGGTGTTTCGCAGCGATCTCTTCTGCCGGTAAATGCAGAACCAGTGGCGCAACCACTGCCATGGTTTTCACCATGATGCCGTAGGCAACAACTGCAGCCAGCGCAGAAACGCCGTCGTTATTGGTGAAGCCCAGCGCCACACCGATAGCGAAGATCAGAGGCATGTTAGCAAAGACGGAACCGCCTGCTTCGGCCATCACGTGGGAAACTACGGCTGGCAGCCAGCTGAAGTTAGCAGAACCGACACCCAGCAGGATACCTGCGATAGGCAGTACGGATACTGGCAGCATCAGCGATTTACCGACCTTTTGCAGGTTAGCAAATGCATTCTTAAACATAATTGAGAGTGCTCCTGAGTATTTGTGCTTTTTTTACGCTTTCACGCATTGGCCCGGGGGGAGTACCGTGCCGTGGACAGGACATCTAAGCGCCCTTTATTTATTACACAGAGTAAAATAATTCCCTCTGAGTTTGTTTGACGGCTATCACGTTTCAGCTTAAGACGGTCGAAAAACTTTCAGTTATTTACAAAAAGCGTTTCTGGATGTGTCTAAATATACCTTCACCGCCCCAAATGAGGCGGTGAACTTTACTCGTTTTATGTATTAATTACGAGCCTAAAAAAAACAGGCGTATCAAACAGATTGCAGGCGGGCGGGGTCGATATGGAACAGCGTAGAGAAGTTGTCCGTCGTGACGCGGGCCAGCTCTTCAATGCTGACGCCTTTAAGCACGGCCATGTACTCGGCTACGTCTCTCGTCATGGCTGGCTGATTTTCTTTACCGCGATGCGGCACCGGTGCCAGATACGGAGAGTCTGTTTCCACGAGGATGCGATCGAGCGGAACATAGCGCGCAGCTTCGCGGAGTTGCTCAGCGTTACGGAACGTCACGATCCCCGAAAACGAGATATAAAACCCTAAATCAAGCAGTTTACCCGCTGTTTCTCTGTCTTCTGTGAAACAGTGTAGTACGCCACCGCAATCCGTCACCTTTTCTTCCTTCAGGATCGCCAGCGTATCGGCGCGCGCATCACGGGTATGGACAATCACCGGCTTGTTGAGCTCGCGACCAATGCGAATATGATGGCGGAAGGACGCTTGCTGGCGCGGTTTCGTTTCCGGCGTGTAGTAGTAATCCAGCCCGGTTTCCCCCATCGCCACGACGCCCTCTTCCGTGGCCAGCCGGCGCAGTTCCTCAACGTCATACTCTTCATCCTGATTGAGCGGATGCACGCCACAGGAGAAAACAACGTTCTCGCGCTCGCCCACCAGCTCACGCATGCCGCGATACCCCGGTAACGTTGTCGCCACGGCAAGGCAAAACTTCACATCACGGGCAGCGGCTTTGGCCAGCACGTCGTCCACGTTTTTATGCAGGGATTGATAATCCAGGCCATCAAGATGGCAGTGTGAGTCGACTAAAAACATAATGTCTCTCTCAGAGATGGGAAACAGGCGGTGTCACGCCTGGTTGCAGGTAATGTTCGATACGCAGCAACTGGTCGGTCAGTAAAAGCTCGCGATTAAGACCGGTCACTGTTAAAAGCTGTTCACGACTCTGACAGATATCGTGAAGGATAGCGTGTAATGATGCGCCTGACAGGCTGTTCGCCAGCGTGTTAACCAGCGGCCAGACGTCCGGGTTGGTCAGTAGCGTTGCCCCTTGCTGGAGTTTGAGCGCATCCAGAAGTAAGGAAGCCAGCCAGTGCAGACGTTCCGCGGCCTGCTCGCCGTTAAGCACAGGCAATAAACTTAGCCAGTCGCGGCTGGTGATGGAAGACTCAACGGCCCGGCAGAGCGCGTCTCGCTGTGACCAGACCTCTGGCTGCAGTAATGCCAGCGCCGCCGCGGGCGCACCGCTGCTCAGGCGCAACGCAGAGAGCGCCCCTTCCTGTGACGTTGTCACTTCTCGTTCAAGCCAGCTCAACGCCCATGATTCCTGAGGCACCGCGAGGTGATGAAGACGACAACGGCTGCGCAGCGTTGCCAGCAAACGCCCCGGGTCACGACAGGAGAGAAGGAACCACGTTTTCTCCGGCGGTTCTTCCAGCGTTTTAAGCAGCGCATTCGCCGCCGCCTCGGTAAGCTGTGCTGCGTCTTTGAGCCAGACGACTTTTGCGCCGCTGAGCCGCGCATGTTCGTACAATTTTTCACTGACTTCACGCACGGCATCAATACCGAGCGCGCTTTTGCCCTTCTCAGGCTCGAGCGTGTAATAGTCAGGGTGCGTGCCCGCCTGCATTAACTGGCAGCCACGGCATTTACCACAGCTTTTGTGCCCTTCCGGCTGCTGACACATCAGGAAGCGGGTGATGGCGTAAATCAATGCATCATCCCCCATTCCCGGCAGTGCCTGAATCAGTAACGCATGATGCCCCCGACCAGCCTGATAGCTTTCGATCAGCTTTTCAAAATGCGGGCGCAACCATGGGTACCATTTCATGCCTGTTGCTCCTGTAGCCACTGCGTAACCGTCTTCTGAATAGCGCGGGTGACCTCTTCCAGGGATTGCGTCGCATCAATGGTGCGAATACTGCCATCCTGATCCGCCAGTTCCAGATAGCGCGCGCGGGTACGGTTAAAGAAATCAAGGGACTCCTGCTCAATGCGGTCCAGCTCACCGCGAGCACGGGCGCGCTTGAGACCCACTTCCGGCGTCACATCCAGATAGAGCGTCAGGTCAGGGCGAAAATCACCCAGCACCGCATCGCGCAGCGTGGCCAGCATCGTCTGGTCAATACCACGCCCACCGCCCTGATAAGCCTGGGTCGACAGGTCATGACGATCGCCAATTACCCACTTGCCATTAGCCAGGGCCGGTTTAATGACCGTCTCCACCAGCTGCACGCGCGCCGCGTAGAACATCAGTACTTCGGCTTTATCTGTGATGACCTCGTCACCTACGGATTTGATATCCAGCACCAGGCTTCGCAGCTTTTCGGCCAGTTGCGTACCGCCGGGCTCGCGGGTAAATACCATGTCCGCAACGCCAAGCGATTTGAGCGTATCCACCACCACGTTGCGGGCCGTGGTTTTACCCGCCCCTTCGAGTCCCTCAATGACAATGTATTTACTGCGCATTTTTTTCCTTAAGTGCCTTCAGATAGTCCTGAACGGAGCGATTATGGCTGGCAAGGTTGGTGTTAAAGGTATGCCCCCCTTTTCCATCAGCCACAAAATAGAGATACGGTGTTTTAGCAGGATGCGCAGCCGCACGCAGGGAAGCCTCGCTCGGCGTGGCAATCGGGCCCGGCGGCAGACCGCTAATCACGTAGGTATTATACGCCGTTGGCGTCTCCAGATCTTTTCTTGAAATCTTACCGGTATAACTCTCGCCCATTCCGTAGATGACGGTGGGGTCCGTTTGCAGACGCATGCCGATACGCAGGCGGTTAATGAAGACCGATGCCACCTGATCGCGTTCGGCGGCGACGGCCGTCTCTTTCTCAATAATTGAGGCCATCGTGACAAACTGGTTTTGATCTTTGTATGGCAGACCGTCCATGCGCCCTTCCCAGGCGGAATCGACGGCTGCAACCATCTTTTTATGCGCCCGCTTAAGGATAGCCACATCGGTCGTGCCTGCGGTGTACATCCAGGTGTCTGGCCAGAACCAGCCTTCCACCCACTCAGGGTGTTCAAATTTCAGTACCTCGGCCACCGTCTGATAGCGGTCATCTTTCAGAGTATGCTTAATGTACGGAGCATCGCGCAGCTGTTCGAGATAATCGCTCAGGCGCATCCCCTCAACAAAACGCAGCGGGAACTGCGCTTCTTTACCGCTTTCCAGCAGCTGAAGCATCTCTTTGACGGTCATCCCCGGCGTAAAGCGATAGGTACCGGCTTTGAAATGAGACAGTTCAGGCTCGATACGTAACAGCCACTGAAACACGCGCGGACGGTTAATGATCTTGTCGCCATAAAGCTGTTCGCCAAGCGCCAGGCGGCCCGTCCCCGCTTTCAGGGTAAAAATCGTCTCGTCTTTAATCAGGATCTTACTGTTCGCCAGCTGACGAACTTTCCACACTCCCGCTCCGCCGGCAACACCCAGCGCAACGATAAGGAGGAGGACAAAGCGCAACATTTTCTTCATGACTATCGGGTTTGCTCACATATCGGGGCTAAAAACTGAAACAGCTCGCGCGAGGACAAGCTGTATTGACCATACGCGCGGACGGGTACAACCGGCATCAGCGCATTACAGATGATAATTTCATCAGCCTGGTGCAGCGCCTCTTCTCTCGCGCTCACTTCGACAACGCGAAAGCCAGAGTGTGCCAGCTGCTGCAAACAAAACTGACGCATAATCCCGTTGACGCCGGCCTGCTCGAGCGACGGCGTATAAACATCGCTCCCCTGCCGCCAGAGTAAATTAGCCGCACAGCATTCCGTAATAAACCCTTCGCTGTCAAGAACCAGCGCCTCATCAGCGTCCGTCTGTTCAAGATGAGTGCGAATCAGTACCTGTTCAAGGCGGTTGAGGTGTTTTATACCGGCAAGCATGGGGTTTCGCCCCAGACGTACCGGGCTGAGCGTCAGCGTAACGCCCTCTTCACGCCAGCGCAGATAATGAGCAGGACAGGCAGACACCGAAAGGATCCGCGTTGGGTGCTGGCAAGCTGTACCGCTGTATCCCCGGCCACCGCTGCCGCGGCTGATAATCACCTTCAAAACACCGCTTTGCTTCCCGGCAGCCAGATGGCACATCTCCTGACGCAATGTGTCCCAGTGCGTGAAGGGGATCATCAAGGCTTCACAACCCTGCTGAAGACGACGAAGGTGCGCCTCGAGCAGGCAGACATTGCCGTCGAGAATGCGCGCTGTCGTAAAGCAGCCATCACCAAACTGAGTTGCCCTGTCACTAGCAGGCAGCGTGTTTTGCTCAAGGCCATTGATTAAAAACATGGTGGCTCCTTATGCGTGGGCATTTAGTCTGGCAGGATGCCATGCAGCCGACAAGAAGATTAGGCTTAATAAAAAAGGCCCGACAAGCGGACCTTTTTTAATCGCCATGATGCAGTCAGGCTCAGATCTTTTTGAAGATCAGTGAACCGTTAGTACCACCAAAGCCGAAGGAGTTACACAAAGTGTACTCCATACCACTTACCTGACGCGCTTCGTGAGGAACGAAGTCCAGGTCACAACCTTCATCCGGATTATCCAGGTTGATGGTTGGCGGAACAGCCTGATCGCGCAGCGCAAGGATAGAGTAGATAGACTCTACTGCACCCGCCGCACCCAACAGGTGACCGGTCATGGATTTCGTGGAGCTCACCAGCACGCGGCTGGCGTATTCGCCGAAGATAGACTTAACAGCCTGAGCTTCTGCTTTATCGCCTGCAGGCGTAGAAGTACCGTGCGCGTTAACGTAACCGATGTGCTCCGGGGTAAGACCCGCGTCGCGAATCGCGTTGGCCATTGCCTGCGCGGCACCCGCACCATTTTCTGGTGGTGACGTCATATGGTATGCATCGCTGCTCATCCCGAATCCGACAACTTCAGCATAAATCTTCGCGCCACGTTTTTTAGCATGTTCGTACTCTTCAAGTACGATCATACCCGCACCGTCACCCAGCACAAAACCATCACGGTCTTTGTCCCACGGACGGCTTGCCGCCTGCGGGTTATCGTTGCGGGTAGACAGCGCACGCGCTGCACCAAAGCCACCCACTCCCAGCGGAGTACTGGCTTTTTCCGCACCGCCCGCAACCATAGCATCTGCATCGCCGTACGCAATCATGCGCGCGGCCTGGCCGATGTTATGCACGCCAGAGGTACATGCGGTAGCGATAGAAATGCTTGGCCCACGCAGGCCGAACATGATGGTCAGATGACCTGCCACCATATTAACAATCGTGGACGGAACGAAGAACGGGCTGATTTTACGCGGGCCGCCATTCATCAGAGATGTATGGTTTTCCTCGATCAGACCCAGACCGCCAATCCCGGAACCGATAGCGGCACCGATACGGGTTGCGTTCTCTTCCGTAATTTCAAGGCCAGAATCCTGCATGGCCTGAACGCCAGCGACAATTCCATATTGAATGAAGGCATCCATCTTGCGCTGTTCTTTGCGCGAGATGATCTCTTCACAGTTAAAATCCTTTACTAAGCCAGCAAATTTCGTTGCATAGGCGCTAGTATCGAAATGGTCGATTAGGCTGATGCCGCTCTGACCGGCAAGGAGAGCTTTCCAGGTGGACTCTACGGTATTGCCGACAGGAGACAACATGCCAAGTCCGGTCACAACTACACGACGCTTAGACACGTTTGTCCTCCAGGGAGGGATAAAAAAGGGATTCGTGGGACAAAAAAGATAAAACTCAGGCGGTCGAATGACCGCCTGGAGATGTTCACTTACGCCTGGTGACCGTTGATGTAATCAATGGCAGCCTGAACGGTGGTGATCTTCTCAGCTTCTTCGTCCGGAATCTCAGTATCAAACTCTTCTTCCAGAGCCATTACCAGCTCAACGGTGTCAAGAGAATCTGCGCCCAGGTCTTCAACGAAGGAAGCGGAGTTCACAACTTCTTCCTGCTTAACGCCCAGCTGTTCGCCGATAATTTTCTTAACGCGTTCTTCGATAGTGCTCATACTCTTAAATTTCCTATCAAAACTCGCTTTCGCGATGGTTTTCGTAGTGTATAAAATGTTGAAAAATTTGCAACTAAATCCCGGCAGTTCTTACCACGATTTTACGTTATTTTGAGGCCATTCGCCCTAATAACGCAAATATTTTTCATCGTGATTAAACCATGTACATCCCGCCGTTGACGTGGAGGGTCTCACCAGTGATGTAACCCGCTTCGTCAGAGGCTAAAAATGCAACCGCGCTGGCAATTTCTTTAGGGTCGCCTAAGCGGCCCGCTGGAACAGCTGCCAGCGTACCCGCACGCTGCTCATCAGTTAGCGCACGCGTCATGTCCGTTTCAATAAAGCCCGGAGCAACAACGTTTACAGTAATACCGCGGGACGCAACTTCACGTGCCAGCGACTTACTGAAACCGATCAGACCTGCTTTCGCCGCAGCGTAGTTAGCCTGACCAGCATTTCCCATGGTACCAACCACAGAACCGACAGTGATAATACGACCATGACGCTTTTTCATCATAGCGCGCATTACCGCTTTTGACAGACGGAATACAGATGACAGGTTGGTTTCGATGATATCGTTCCACTCGTCGTCTTTCATTCGCATTAACAGGTTATCACGAGTGATCCCGGCATTATTTACCAGAATATCCACTTCGCCAAATTCTGCGCGAATATTTTCCAGAACAGATTCGATAGATGCAGGTTCGGTCACATTCAGAACCAGACCTTTACCGTTCGCACCCAGATACTCGCTGATGGCCTTAGCGCCATTCTCGCTGGTTGCTGTACCAATCACTTTCGCGCCGCGCGCAACCAGTGTTTCAGCAATTGCACGCCCGATACCGCGGCTTGCGCCAGTGACCAGGGCAATTTTTCCTTCAAAACTCATGGTATTCCTCTTTTATTGCGAGAGTGCCGCTGACATCGCGTCCGGCTCGTTAATTGCCGAAACAGTCAGGGTGTCAACAATACGTTTTGTCAGACCGGTGAGGACTTTACCTGGGCCGACTTCATACAGATGCTCAACGCCCTGAGAGGCCATAAACTCAACGGTTTTGGTCCACTGTACCGGACTGTAGAGCTGGCGAACCAGCGCATCACGGATAGCGTCCGGCGAGGTTTCGCATTTCACATCGACGTTGTTCACAACGGAAATTGTCGGTGTGTTAAAAGTAATTTTTTCAAGCTCAACGGCCAGTTTATCGGCAGCAGGTTTCATCAGTGCGCAGTGGGACGGTACGCTGACGGGCAGCGGCAGAGCGCGTTTCGCCCCTGCAGCTTTACAGGCTGCACCAGCACGTTCAACCGCGTCTTTATGACCGGCGATAACCACCTGGCCTGGCGAGTTGAAGTTAACGGGAGACACCACCTGACCTTCAGCGGATTCTTCACACGCTTTTGCAATCGCAGCATCATCGAGGCCGATGATAGCAGACATGCCACCGGTGCCTTCAGGTACTGCTTCCTGCATGAACTTACCGCGCAGTTCAACCAGACGCACCGCGTCAGCAAACGCGATAACACCGGCACACACCAGCGCAGAGTATTCACCCAGGCTATGGCCCGCGAGCAGCGCTGGCGCTTTACCGCCCTGCTGCTGCCAGACACGCCACAGCGCAACGGATGCCGTCAACAGCGCTGGCTGAGTCTGCCAGGTTTTGTTCAGCTCTTCGGCTGGTCCCTGTTGGGTCAGCGCCCACAAATCATAACCCAGCGCAGCGGAAGCTTCACGGAAAGTCTCTTCGATAACCGGATACTTTGCTGCCATTTCAGACAACATCCCAACGGCCTGAGAACCCTGGCCCGGGAACACAAAAGCAAATTGCGTCATTATTTAATCCTTATACTAGAAACGAACCAGCGCGGAACCCCAGGTGAACCCGCCACCAAAGGCTTCAAGCAAGACCAACTGGCCCCGTTTGATTCGTCCGTCACGTACCGCTTCATCAAATGCGCACGGTACTGACGCCGCAGAGGTATTGCCGTGACGATCCAGCGTCACCACAACGTTATCCATCGACATGCCCAGCTTTTTAGCGGTCGCGCTGATGATACGCAGGTTTGCCTGATGTGGCACCAGCCAGTCGAGTGCGGAGCGGTCAAGGTTATTCGCTTCCAGCGTTTCATCGACAATGTGCGCAAGCTCAGTCACCGCCACCTTGAACACCTCATTACCCGCCATCGTCAGGTAAATAGCGTTATCCGGATTAACGCGATCGGCGTTAGGCAGGGTCAGTAATTCGCCATAGCTGCCATCGGCATGCAGATGCGTAGAGATGATGCCCGGCTCTTCGGACTGACCGAGCAGTACCGCGCCCGCACCATCACCAAAAATAATGATCGTCCCACGATCGGTTGGATCGCAGGTACGTGCCAGCACGTCAGCACCGATGACCAGCGCATATTTCACGGCACCGGATTTAACATACTGATCGGCAACGCTCAGCGCATAGGTGAACCCAGCGCACGCTGCGGCAACATCAAATGCCGGGCAGCCTTTAATGCCGAGCATGTTTTGCACCTGGCACGCTGCGCTTGGGAAGGCATGCGTGGCAGAGGTCGTGGCAACCACGATCAAGCCAATCTGATCTTTATCAATGCCCGCCATTTCGATAGCACGCTGCGCGGCTTCGTAACCCATGGTCGAAACGGTTTCGTCTGGCGCGGCAATACGACGTTCACGGATACCTGTGCGCGTGACAATCCACTCGTCAGACGTATCTACCATTTTTTCAAGATCGGCGTTGGTACGCACGTGTTTTGGCAGGTAGCTGCCGGTACCTAAAATCTTCGTATACATGTACGCTCAGTCACTTTTAGCTAATACAGATTCCAGGCGAGCGGCAATCCGCTGAGGGACTTGTCGCTGCACCGCCTGCACTGCCTGTTCAATGGCGACAGTAAATGCTCGCTGATTGGCGGCACCATGACTCTTAATCACAATGCCGCGCAATCCTAACAGACAGGCGCCATTATACTGGTCGGGGTTGAGGTGACTGAATCGCCGCGTCAGGCTTTTTTGTAACCAACGCTTTAATAAAATCAACCACCAGGCGCTTTTTTTGCCTTCTCCCTGCGATTTAAGCAGTGAAAGAAACATTCGCACGACCCCTTCCATGGTCTTCAACGTTACGTTCCCGGTGAAGCCATCACACACCAGAACATCCGTTTTCCCCGTCAGCAACTCATTGGCTTCGAGATAACCAATATAGTTGATGGAGGGAACCTGTTTGAGCAATTCGGCAGCTTCGCGAATACTGTCCAGGCCTTTGGTCTCTTCTTCACCGATGTTCAATAACGCAACACGGGGATTGTTTATCCCGACCACTTCTTCTGCCAGCACCGACCCCATCACGGCAAACTGAGCCAGCATTGTACTATCACAATCGACGTTAGCACCCAAATCGAGCACCACGGTCTTGCCCTTCTGCTGATGCGGTAATACCGTCACCAGCGCCGGACGCTCAATACCTTCAATAGGTTTGAGCAACAATTTCGACAGCCCCATCAGCGCGCCGGTATTTCCCGCACTGACGCAAGCCTCCGCGCGTCCTTCCTTCACCAGCTCCAGCGCCATTCGCATAGAACTGCCCCGGCTATTGCGAATCGCCTGCGATGGACGTGCATCACTGGCAATAACTGACTGCGCAGGAATAATCTGCAGACGCGAACGTTGTTCGAAGTCAGCTTTTGCAAGTAATGGCGTGATTGTGTCGGGATTGCCGACTAAAAGAAGTGTGAGTTGCGAATTAGAATTCAGTGCCTGCAAAGCTGCAGGCACTGTCACGGAAGGGCCAAAATCCCCTCCCATGACATCTAACGCCAGGGTTAGACGTGTCAAGGTATCGTCACAGCCTGGTTCGGTAAATTCCCCGTTTGCACGGGGAAATCCTCACTAAGCCTAATCACGCTGACGCGTGATTACTTAGTGATAACCTTGCGGCCGCGGTAGAAACCGTCAGCGGTGATGTGGTGACGCAGGTGTTTCTCACCAGAAGTCTTGTCTACAGACAGGCTGGTAACTGCAGTCAGCGCGTCATGGGAACGACGCATGCCACGTTTGGAACGGGTTGGTTTATTCTGTTGTACGGCCATGGACCTTACTCCTCAATTACTTACGCTTTAAGCTGGCTAATACGGCAAATGGGTTTGGTTTTTGCGCTTCATCAGGCAGTTCCCCAAAGACCATGTCCGCCTCGGACACTTCACAGTGTTCAGATTCATGCACCGGAACGACTGGCAAGGAGAGGATGATTTCATCTTCAACCAGAGCCAGAAGATCGATTTCACCGAATTCATTAACTTCAATCGGTTCATACGCTTCCGGGAGTGCTTCAGCCTGTTCGTCAGAACGGACCGGACTGAAACAATACGTTGTGTGAACATGCTGTACAAACGGTTTCCCGCAACGCTGACATTCGAGGGTTACCGTCACCTTTGCATCACCGGTTAAAACGGCGAGACGCTGGTTATCGATAGCGAACGACATGGAGCATTCTACATCACTGTCCACACTGACTACGGATTCGGCGACACGCTCAGCCTGATCGGAAGTATAAATACCTTCGTAATCGAGGCGTTTTTGAGCCGTGCGAACCGGATCAAGAGTCAGGGGTAATTTTACCTTTTGCATAGGGCGCGCATATTAACTTTGTAACGTCATATAGTCAAAGAAAAAGGCAACCACAGCTGCCTTTTGCCAATTATTCGCACACATTGCGGCCTGTAGTTTAAAATGGCTGGCATCGATACGCTATATCTGGTGATAAAAATATGCCAAATCTCGTTCTTGCCTCCACCTCACCCTACCGCCGAATGTTGCTGGAAAAGCTCGGGATCCCGTTTGAATGCGCGGCGCCGGAAGTTGACGAGACGCCGCAGCCGGGCGAATCACCGCGTCACCTGGTCACCCGTCTTGCGAAGGAGAAAGCGCAATCACTTGCCGCACGCTACCCTTCGCATTTGATTATAGGCTCCGATCAGGTTTGTGTGCTGGACGGTGTTATCACCGGAAAGCCGCACACTGAAGCGAATGCCTGTCAGCAGCTTATGCAAGCGCGGGGCAATATCGTCACCTTTTATACGGGTCTGGCACTCTACAACTCCGCCTCGGGTCACCTGCAAACCGAATGCGAACCTTTCGACGTCCATTTTCGCCATCTTAGTGAGCAGGAAATCGCCGACTATGTGCGTCGGGAGCGACCGCTCAATTGCGCCGGAAGCTTCAAAAGTGAAGGTCTGGGGATTGCCCTGTTCGACAAGCTGGACGGACGTGACCCAAACACGCTGGTTGGGTTGCCGTTGATAGCATTGTGCCAGATGCTCAGACGCGAGGAGTGTAATCCGCTGAAGATGTGAGTATTACGATTGATGCATCACTCACCGGCCTGAGAGACCTCAGGTCGGTAAGTGCCAGCCAAATCAGCCGCGCAGCACCTTCAGGCAGCGTTTTAACTGCTCATCAAGGGGGGCTTCAATGCGAATTGTTTCGCCGGTATTCGGGTGAGTGAACGTCAGTGCCGCCGCATGCAGGAACAGGCGTGACAACCCGGTGCCCGCCAGTTGCTTATCAAACTCCCTGTCGCCATAGCGGTCATCAAATGCGATCGGATGACCGGCATACTGCGTATGTACGCGGATCTGGTGGGTACGGCCGGTTACCGGGCTGCAGCGCACCAGCGTGGCGAACGCATAGCGCTCTTCCACTTTGAAACGCGTCTCAGACGGCTTCCCTTCCTGATTCACACGTACAATGCGCTCACCGCTTTGCAAAATATTCTTCAGCAAAGGTGCCTGCACTGCCTTAACGTGGGACTGCCAGTGGCCGCGAACCAGCGCCAGATAATCCTTCTGCATCCCTTTTTCACGCAGCTGCTCATGCAGGGAACGCAGGGCAGAACGTTTTTTTGCGACCAGCAACACGCCGGAGGTATCGCGATCGAGACGGTGAACCAGTTCAAGGAAACGGGCTTCAGGGCGCAGCGCACGCAGGCCTTCAATCACGCCAAAGCTGAGACCACTCCCGCCATGGACAGCGGTACCTGACGGTTTATTCAGCACCAGGATATGATCATCCTCATAAAGGATAACGTCACTCAGGGCGGCCACTTTCTGCAACCTGGGTGAAACGACCTCTTCTTCGCGTTCCGCAACACGGACCGGCGGGATACGCACTTCATCACCGGCTTCGAGTTTGTACTCAGGCTTCACGCGTTTTTTGTTAACCCGCACTTCACCCTTGCGCAGGATGCGGTAAATCATGCTCTTTGGCACGCCTTTGAGTTGGGTGCGCAAAAAGTTATCGATACGTTGCCCCGCGTCGTCTTCCGCGATGGCAACCATTTTTACGGCTGGAGTCTCTGTTTTCATGGTTGGCGATTCTAAATATCGTCAGCCATTAGCGCCACTCATTTTTCTATGCTTATATTTACTTTTATCCGGCCTGTCCCCTGTTTCACGCAATCGATTTGGTGGTTATTAAACCAATCACCACCTTGAAGTGAAGAAACTGTGAGTAACCGGGTGATAATTGGTAAAAGTCATCTTGCTATAACCCGGCGAGCAGTGGAATAATGAACTCGTTTTCCGTGTTAAATCCTGGTTAAGTAAGGATCTCGACGGAATGACCAATTTTGTCTGACCGATCATCCACGCAGCAATGGCGTAAGACGTATTGATCTTTCAGGCAGTTAGCGGGCTGCGGGTTGCAGTACTTCCCGGTATAAGGATTGTTCTCTGGAGAGTTCTACCCAGGCAATTCCCCTGATAATTGCGCTGTGTTTCCGTATGAAATACAGGCAACCGACACTCTGCGCCTCTTAAGCGAGCGACAACCGTGAGGTTGGCGACGTGAATAGACACGAGGCCATCGGTTCATACCCCGGAAAGCGTCACCTTGCCCGCAGCTTTGTCGTCAATGTAAGAATAACGAGTAAGTTACGATGAAAAGAATGTTAATCAACGCAACTCAGCAAGAAGAGTTGCGTGTCGCCCTTGTGGATGGGCAGCGCCTGTACGATCTGGATATCGAAAGTCCTGGACACGAACAGAAAAAAGCGAACATTTACAAAGGTAAAATCACCCGCATTGAACCAAGCCTTGAAGCTGCATTTGTCGATTACGGTGCTGAGCGTCACGGTTTCCTCCCTCTGAAAGAAATCGCCCGCGAATATTTCCCTGCAAACTATAACTCCCATGGCCGCCCAAACATCAAAGATGTGCTGCGTGAAGGTCAGGAAGTCATTGTTCAGATTGATAAAGAAGAGCGTGGCAACAAAGGTGCCGCACTGACCACCTTTATCAGTCTTGCGGGAAGTTACCTGGTTCTGATGCCAAACAACCCGCGCGCCGGTGGTATCTCTCGCCGCATCGAAGGTGATGACCGTACCGAGCTGAAAGAAGCGCTGGCAAGTCTTGAGCTGCCTGACGGCATGGGGCTTATCGTGCGTACCGCAGGCGTCGGCAAATCTGCCGAAGCGCTGCAGTGGGACTTAAGCTTCCGTCTGAAGCACTGGGAAGCAATCCAGAAAGCGGCAGAAAGCCGCGCAGCGCCGTTCCTGATTCACCAGGAAAGCAACGTGATTGTGCGTGCCTTCCGTGACTACCTGCGTCAGGACATCGGTGAGATTCTGATCGATAACCCGAAAGTGCTTGAGCTGGCGCGCCAGCACATTGCTGCGCTGGGTCGTCCGGATTTCACCAGCAAAATCAAACTGTACACCGGTGAAATCCCGCTGTTCAGCCACTATCAGATCGAATCGCAGATTGAATCCGCTTTCCAGCGAGAAGTGCGTCTGCCATCCGGTGGTTCTATCGTTATTGATACGACCGAAGCGCTGACCGCCATCGACATCAACTCCGCACGTGCTACGCGCGGCGGTGATATCGAAGAGACCGCCTTCAACACCAACCTTGAAGCCGCTGATGAAATCGCCCGCCAGCTCCGCCTGCGTGACCTGGGTGGTCTGATTGTTATCGACTTTATCGACATGACCCCTGTTCGCCATCAGCGTGCGGTTGAAAACCGTCTGCGCGAAGCGGTACGTCAGGATCGTGCTCGTATCCAGATTAGCCATATCTCACGCTTCGGCTTGCTGGAGATGTCCCGTCAGCGTCTGAGCCCTTCACTCGGTGAATCCAGCCATCACGTCTGTCCGCGCTGCTCCGGTACCGGTACCGTTCGTGATAACGAATCTCTGTCCCTCTCTATTCTGCGTCTGATTGAAGAAGAAGCGCTGAAAGAGAACACCAAAGAGGTTCATGCCATTGTTCCCGTGCCAATTGCGTCCTACCTGCTGAACGAAAAACGTGCGGCCGTCAGCGCAATTGAATCACGCCAGGGCGATGTTCGCTGCATCATCGTGCCTAACGATCAGATGGAAACTCCGCACTACCACGTGCTGCGTGTCCGTAAGGGTGAAGAGACCAGCACGCTCAGCTATCTGCTGCCTAAGCTGCATGAAGAAGAGATGGCGCTGCCTTCCGATGAAGAACCTGCCGAGCGCAAACTGCCAGAGCAGCCAGCCTTAGCGACCTTCATCATGCCTGAAGCTCCGCCAGAAACGGCACTGGAAAAACCCGTGACCAAACCGGTTGCGCAAAAACCAGAAGCCGTTGCGGTCAAAGCCCAGCCAGAACAACCGGGTCTGCTGAGCCGCCTCTTCGGTGCGCTGAAGAAGATGTTTGCAGGCGAAGAAGTCCAGCAGCCTGAGCAACCGAAAGAAGCACCGAAAGAAGCGAAACCTGAACGTCAGCAGGACCGTCGTAAACGTCAGAACAACCGCCGTGACCGTAACGATCGTAATGACCGTAACGAACGCCGTGACAACCGTTCGGACAATAATGAGGGTCGTGAGCAACGCGAAGACAACCGTCGCAACCGTCGCGAGAAGCAACCACAGAATGTTGAAGATCGTGAAATTCGCCAGCAGGCGGGCGATGAGTCTGAGAAGAGCAAACAGCGCGACGAGCAGCAGCCACGCCGTGAGCGTAGCCGTCGTCGTAACGACGAGAAGCGCCAGGCGCAGCAGGAAGTCAAAAACCTGAACCGCGAAGAGCCTGTTGAACAACAGGAAAGCGAGCAGGAAGAACGTACTCAGGTTATGCCGCGTCGTAAGCAGCGCCAGCTTTCACAGAAAGTGCGTGTAGGCGCCCTGCCGGTGGAAGAGACCGTCATCGTCCCTGCAGAAGCAAGTGACACTGCACCGGGCACCCAACTGGCGAAAGTGGATCTGCCGGCCGTCGTCGAAAACAACGCTGAGCAAGACGATAACGGTGAAGGCCGTGATAACGCGGGTATGCCACGTCGTTCACGCCGCTCTCCGCGTCACCTGCGCGTCAGCGGTCAACGTCGTCGTCGTTATCGCGACGAGCGTTATCCGACACAGTCGCCAATGCCATTAACCGTGGCGTGCGCGTCTCCTGAAATGGCTTCCGGTAAAGTCTGGATCCGCTACCCGGTTGCTCGTCAGGAGCAGGTTGTGGAAGAACAGGCTGTCACCGAAGAGGTGATTGCCCCGGTAGCCGCAACTGAAGAAGCGGTAAATGAAGCCGCTATCGTGGTTGAGCCACAGGCCGTTGAGTCAGAAGCGCCTCATGCAGTAGACGTTGAAACCACGCACCCTGAAGTGATTGCCGCGCCGGTTGACGCCGCACCGCAGCTTATTGCTGAAGAAGACACCGTGGTCGCTGAAGACGTTGTTGCTGAGGTTCAGCCAGCAGCAGCGGTAGAAGAGACCCCGGACGTGGTTGTTGAAACCGTGACTGAAGACGTGGTTCAGGACGTTGAAATTGACGTCGAACCGGTGCGTGAAGCCGCGAAAGCAGAAGAGCCAGAAGTGAAAGCCGAGCCGGTAATCACAGCGCCGGCCCCTGCTCACGTTGCGACAGCCCCGATGACTCGCGCACCAGCGCCGGAATATGTGCCGGAAGCGCCGCGTCACAGTGACTGGGTCCGCCCTGCGTTCAACTTTGACGGTAAAGGCTCTGCCGGTGGCCACAGTGCAACGCATCAGGCGACGGCACCGGCTACCCGTCCGCAGTCTGTTGAGTAACGACACATAGCGTAAAAAGCCGACCTTCGGGTCGGCTTTTTTATTGCTCGCGTGCCGGCTTTCTCATACCCGCAATGTCCGGCATTACCCTCTTCATCATCTCCAGAAAACGGCGTAAACGCGCCGGATAATAACGCGACCACGGATAAACCAGATGAACCGGGAGCGCGGCGGGCTGCCACTGTGGAAGCAAATGCACTAAGCGCCCTTCCTGGATATCCTCCTTGACCGTCCAGCTTGAAACCATCGCCACCCCTAACCCTGTCAGGGCGGTATTGCGCGCAACATGCAGGCTATCCGCGCTTAGCCGTGGCGCAATGGAGATGCGTTTTACCTGCGCAAGATCATCCCACAACTCCACATGTCGCTGATAGAACGTGCTGATGGCAATCCAGGGCAGCGCCTGCAGATCCTCCGGTGTGTGAACCGGCGCAAACTGGTCCAGCAGCGCAGGCGAAGCCACCACACAGCGTGGCACTTCCGCCAGCAGCACGGAGACGGTTGCCGGATCCACCTCTGCGCCAACTCGAATAGCACAATCCAGATTGTCGCTCAGAAAATCCACCGACTTATCGTTGAGCATCCACTCCACCGACAGCTGAGGATAACGCTGCAAAAACTCCGTTAACGGCCTCAGAAGCTGATCCTGCCCAAAGGCGTGCGGTGCACGTACCCGTAACACCCCGACCGGCTCGTCCTCTGTCTGACCGATTTCATCTTCCAGTGCCAGCCAGCTATCAATGACCCGCCGGGCATGTTGATAGCAGCGCTCGCCGTCATCGGTAAGTTTTGTTGCATGGGTGGTTCGCAATAAAAGCCGTACCCCCAGCAGCGTTTCCAGAGACTGAAGACGGCGGCTCACCGTGGCCTGGCTCGTCGCAAGCAGTCTTGCCGCCCCGGATAGCGATCCGCTTTCCACAATACGAACAAATGTGCGCATGAGTTCAACCCTGTCTATACGCTCAACTCGCTTCATCATTTTCCCTGCTATACGCCAAACGTATAAGCGTTTTACCACCAGGCCCTCTACCGTCGCAAGGCGTAGTGATAAAAAATAGCGGCACATTATGAGTGAGGAACGTCTTATGAACACAACAACTGCTCCCCATGCCGCCAGTCGCTGGGTGATTTTTATGCTGGCTCTGGGGGCTGGCTTTAGCGTCGCATCCATTTACTACGCGCAACCGCTGCTGCCGCTGATAGGCGCCGACCTTCATCTTAGTATTGAAGGGATGGGGCTGGTCCCGACGCTGACCCAGGCAGGCTACGCGCTCGGTATTCTTTTTCTGTTGCCACTTGGCGATCGTCACGACCGCAGGACGTTAATCCTGATAAAAAGCGCCGCCCTGGCACTGTTTCTGCTGGGCTGCAGCCTGACCGGGCAGCAGCACTCACTGCTGCTGGCAAGCCTGCTGATTGGCATGGCCGCGACCATGGCACAAGATATCGTTCCCGCAGCGGCTATCCTCGCCCCCGAAGGGAAACAGGGAAAAACCGTGGGAACCGTGATGACAGGGTTGCTGATGGGTATCTTGCTGTCGCGAACCGTCAGCGGTGTGGTGGGCGAAGCTTTTGGCTGGCGCGTCATGTATCAGTTGGCCGCTGTAAGCATCGCATTTATTGGGGCGGTGATGTGGCGGGTACTCCCGCGTTTTGCCATTCACTCCACGCTGAGTTATCCCGCCCTGATGCGCTCAATGGAACATCTGTGGCGTCGTTATTCGGCTCTGCGTCGTGCAGCACTGGCACAGGGTTTTCTGTCGATTGCCTTTAGCGCCTTCTGGTCAACGCTGGCGGTCATGCTGCTGGAGCGCTATCACCTGGGGAGCGCCGTCGCGGGTGGTTATGGTATTGCCGGGGCCGCGGGGGCCTTAGCCGCCCCGCTGGCGGGAGGTCTGGCGGACAAGCTGGGCGCCGGAAAAGTCACGCAGCTTGGCGCGGCACTGGTTACCGTCTCGTTTGCCCTGATGTTCCTGATGCCCGCGCTGGGTCTTCATGGACAACTGATTCTGATTGCTGTCTCAGCCATCGGGTTTGATCTGGGGCTGCAGTCCAGTCTGGTGGCGCACCAGAATCTGGTCTATAGCCTTGAGCCTCAGGCCAGGGGGCGTCTTAACGCCCTGCTCTTTACGGTGGTCTTTATCGGCATGGCGCTGGGTTCGGCTGCGGGGAGTAAAATCTACACGCTGGCTGGCTGGACGGGCGTGGTTGCCCTGGCAACGGTATGCGGTGTCATTGCGCTGGCAATACGTCTGATTGAAAGTGCACGCGTCGCCTCCGCACCGGCAGAAATCGCGTAAAAAAAATGCCCAATCCACACGGATTGGGCAGTAAAACATGCCCAGTTTCAAGACATGTTCCAAGAGGTCAAGATGTTATCTGTTCAGCTGGAACAGGGACATGCCCTGCATATCGCTAAACGCTTTATAAGATGCCTGCAGCGCGGCCTGCTGCATGGTGTAAGAGGAGATCGCTGCGTTCCAGTCCACATCAATCAGGTCGCTCATCTGCTGAGTTTGTCCAAGCGCGCGGTTATCGCCAAGTTCATCAAGCTTGTCCAGTTCAGTCAATTTGGTTCCCAGGTCGGCACGTACTGTCAAAACATTATCCAGCGAATTGCTTAGACCTCGATTCGCTTTATTGACACTATCCGTAAGTGCATCAACCTTCGTTGTATCACCCTCGGTAGGCGTATTAAGTGCTGTAATAGCATTATCCAGTATTTTAAACAGATTGGTTTCAGGTGTGCTGCCATCAGGTTCTGGCTTAGCATTGCTGGTAAAAGTATCAAAGACTTCAGTCCCTGTATGGCTAATCTGCATGTTACGTGCAGAATCAACCTGCTGAGAGATCGGTACTGCGCCGCCATTGTAATCACCATTGGTTAGATCAAATGGCACATTGTCAGTTTTGTAACCGGCAAAAATATAACGTCCATTGCCGTCAGTGCTATTTGCAAGATTCATCAGCTGATCGCGAATCCCTTTTAAATCTGTTGCCACTGACGCGCGGTCGGTATCACTTAATGAGCCATTACCTGCATAAACAATCTTCTCTTGTGCAGCCTGAATAGCCGTGGTGACCTGTCCAAGTACATTCTCTTCAAGAGAAACTTTCTGCGTAGCAAAAGTGCGCGCCAGAGCATACTGGCTGTTCTGTGACTGTGCCTGAGAAAGTACAATCGCCTGAGAAGCGGCAATAGGATCGTCTGAAGGCCGATTTACACGTTTCCCCGTGGACATCTGTTCACCAAATCCTAACCAGCGACTCTGGGAGTCCGTGATCCCTCGCATATTTTGCTCATACATCATCTGGGTGCTAATACGCATTGTTTACCTCGTCTTTAGCGAATATTAATTAACGCATCAAAGAGCGTATTGGCCGTTTGCAATACCTGGGCGTTTGCAAGGTAATACTGTTGATAACGCTGCAGGTTGCCATACTCCTCGTCGAGGTTTACCCCAGAAATGGACTGCTGCTGGTTACTGAGTTGTGTGACAACATTATTTTTGGTCGCACTACTCGTTTTCAATGATGCAGTGGTGCTACCCACAGTACTGACCAGTGAGGCATAGGCATCGTTGAAGGTCTTATTCCCGCCAACCACTTTGCTGTTTTGTAACTCGACCAGAGCCTTGCCGTTACGATTATCACTTTCACCACCGTTAGCCTCTGAAGCCATGGCAAGTTTAGACTCATCTGAAATCGCCACGCTCATATTCACGATAGCATTCGCCACTGGCTTAACAATAAAGCTGTCTTTGTTAGTAGCCGTTCCGCTTACGTTAATAGTCAAACCGTCAAAGGACATTTTGCCGTTTGTATCTGGCGCCGCTGTAAAAGATGTTTTGTCAGAAAGTCGGGTAACCGTCCAGTCAGTGCCGTTATATTCTACTTTGTAGTCTGTAGCTTGCACTTGAGAGCTGTCTGCAATGCTGGCAGAAATAGAGGCACCCGGAACGCTGTTTTTGCTATTACTTACCACCGCCGGAGAGCCGATGTTAAACAGCGCACCACCAGCATTACCTTCAGCGTCAAAGCCTGCCTCATGCTGAGTATTCATTGCATCGGCAAATGCCAGTGCGAGTTGGTTCAGCGTATTACGCGCTTTATCAAGGTCTTCAGAGCGAAACGTCAATAAACCGCCCAATGAACCTGTGTTGAGCAGTTTCTCAGGAATTTCAACATTACCCGCGACCTCATCCACATATGCAACGGTAGTGCGCGTTGGATCTGCGCTGGATTTCACAGCCGCCAGCTGATTGGCTTTGCTACCCTGAACAAGACTGTAGCCATTACCAAATGAGACGTTATAGGTGCCACCGTCCTGGACGGAAACTTCTACACCTACGATCTTATTAAGCTCGCTAACCAACTGGTCACGCTGGTCGAGCAGATTATTTGGCGATGCCCCTGCGCCCACACCGGTCAAACGGGAAATCTGATCGTTGAGGTTAGCTATTTGCTTCGCATAGTTATTGATCTGATCAACATTGGTCGCAATCGCGGTATTCACCTGAGAATCCTGATCGCGAAGATACTGATCGTTGGTTTTAAACTGATTGACCAGGCCATCCGCTTTGCCCAGCACCGTCTGGCGCGCAGCCGGATCTTCCGCGTTGCTCACCAGCGTCTGCAGACTTTTGAAGAAGTCCTGCAGCGTGGTAGAGAGCGAGTTGGTGGTATCCGAGAGCACATCGTCGATTTTTGACATCTGCTGATAGCGCGTAGTCAGGCCGCTGCTCTGGGTCTGCGCGGCGCGCAGCTGGTTGGTAATGAATGCATCATACTCACGCTGGACACCGGAGACATAAACCCCGTTACCTACCCAGCCACCGCCGGTCAGCGTGCTGTTCGACGCGCCCAGCACTGTCGTCTGGCGGGTATAACCTGCCACGTTATAGCTTGAAATATTATTACTGACGGTATTGAGTGCCGACTGCGCAGCACTGAGGCCACTCATGGCACTGTTAATCAAACTGGACATGGGGGTTCCTTTTATACGTTCAGACACGAGTCCTGATGAAGGTTATCGGCAGCCTCCACCGGGACTTGAGAACTTTCAGAACAGATTTTCGATATCTGTGCTATAGGCTTTACTGACCTTCTCGCCCATCGATTTCAGCTGCTGAATCATGCTGGTGAGCTTACGCGCATAGTTCGGATCGGTGGCGTAGCCCGCGTTCTGCAGTGCCTGAGCGCCCTGCTCCGCGGTTGCCGCCTGTGTAACGGCGGTGTAACGCGGATTTCGGCTCAACAGGCCCACATAGTCGGATAAGGCTTCCAGATAGGAGCTATAGACGCGGAATTTGGCTTTAACCTTCACCGCCGCACCGTTTTCATATTCAGTGGTGGTGATCTCGGTGGTCGGCCCCTTCCAGCTCGACGTGGCCTTCACGCCGAAGATGTTAAAGCTCGGATCGCCGTTTTCTTTACGGATCTGCCGCTGACCCCAGCCGGACTCCAGCGCCGCCTGCGCGAGGATCAGGTGGTGAGGCACGCCGCTCTGTTCACTGGCAAGACGTGCCGGCAGCGAGAGCTGCGCCAGGAAGTCTTTGCTGTCGCCAGAAAGTGGCTCATCGCTGGTACTCGTGGCCTTCGGTACGGCTTTGCGCACCATCTGCGTCAGGGCCTGATTCTGATAACTGGTCACCGTTTGCAGGTCGAACTTCATCGGCACCTGCTGTGGCTTATCATCCGGCTGGATGCCCTGCGCGGCTTCGGTCTGTTTGACAATCATATCAGCCAGACCGAGTCCTTTCCCGGCGGTCATCTGCTGCGCAATCTGCTGGTCATACATGCTGGTGTAAAGACGGGTTGAATCACTGCTGAACATCCCGTCTTTCGGCAGGGTTTCACGCATGCTTTTCAGCATCATCTGTACAAACATCCCTTCCACCTGGCGGGCGACCGGGCGGATATTCGCCGCCGGGTCCTTACCTGCTTTGGTTTTCAGTTCGTTGAGCGACTGGGCATCCCAGGCAGCACCGGTCAACAGCTTGCTATCGGTCAGCATCAGATGATTTCCAGTTTGGCGCGCAGACAGCCCGCGCTTTGCATGGATTGCAGAATCGACATCAGATCCATCGGCGTCGCCCCCAGGGCATTCAGGGCCCGAACCACGCTATTGAGGTTCGCGCTGGAGCGTACGCTCTGCAGCGATCCACCGCTCTGGCGCAAATCAATCTGCGTTTGTGGCGTCACCACGGTCTGGCCACCCCCGAACGGGGTATCAGGCTGACTGACGTTGGCGGAGCGGTTGACCGTCACGGAGAGGTTACCCTGCGCCACGGCACAGCTGTCGAGCGACACTTCGCGGTTCATTACGACCGAACCGGTGCGCGAGTTGATAATCACTTTGGCATCCTGAACCGGAACATTCACTTCCATATTCTGGATATCAGCCAGCATACGGACCTGGTTGCTGCTGCCGGTAGAGGTGCGGATCTGCACGGTACGGGCATCCAGTGCCGTGGCGCTGCCGTAGCCGCGGCTACGGTTGATGGTGTCGGCAATCTGCTGCGCCATCGTGAAGTCTTCATTATTCAGCTGCAGGTTAATGGTGTTGCCTGCGCCAAACTGGGTCGGCAGTTCACGCTCAATGATCGCACCATTGGTGATACGCCCGCCGTTCAGCTGGTTCACCTGCACACTGCTGCCGCCCGCAGACGCGCCGGCACCGCCGACCAGAATGTTCCCCTGCGCCAGCGCATAAACCTGGCTGTCGACCCCTTTCAGCGGAGTCATCAGCAGCGTGCCGCCACGCAGGCTTTTGGCGTTACCCATTGACGAGACCACGACATCAATCGTCTGACCCTGGCGCGCGAACGCCGGGTAGGAGGCGGTGACCATGACCGCGGCCACGTTTTTCAGCTGCATGTTGGTTCCCGCCGGGACGGTAATACCGAGCTGGGAAAGCATGTTGTTCAAACTTTGAGTCGTGAATGGCGTCTGGGTGGTCTGGTCGCCCGTTCCGTCCAGACCCACCACCAGGCCATAGCCAATCAGCGAGTTTTCGCGCACGCCCTGAACGCTGGTGAGATCGCGAATACGGTCAGCCTGGGCAAACGTTGCCACCAGCGCCAGCGCCACGGCGAAGATCGATTTAAACATGGGTCACCTCGCTTACATCGGCGATAAGTTAAGGAAGAAACGCTGCAGCCAACCCATATTTTGCGCTTCATTGATGTAGCCGTTACCGACGTACTCGATGCGCGCATCCGCCACCTGGGTGGACGGAACGGTGTTGGTGCCGCTGATGGTGCGAGGATTAACCACGCCCGAGAAACGAATGAACTCAGTGCCCTGATTGATGGCGATCTGTTTTTCACCCACAACGTGTAAATTGCCGTTAACCAGGACCTGGTCAACCGTCACCGTCAGCGTGCCGCTAAAGGTATTGCTGGCATTCGCGCCACCTTTACCGTTAAAGGTATTGCCGCCAGAGGCCTCGACATCAGCACGCGCATTGCCGAACAGGCCCTGCAGATAGCGTGGAACGGTATCGAAACCGAAATTGGTTTTGCCATCGCGGCTGGCATTCGCCGACGAGCTCTTGCTCGCGCTGACGTTTTCCTGCAGCACAATGGTCAACGTATCGCCGACATTACGCGGGCGGCGATCTTCAAACAGCGGTTGATAGCCATAATTGATTGGCTGCGCGGTCTGGAAAATGGAGCCGTTCACCACTGGCGCCGGGCCAGGAACGGGTTGGGCGGTAGTCGCACCCTGCACTAAAGGTTTAGACGGGATCAAGGCACACCCGCTGAGGGTGACAGCCAGAACAGTCAGTATCGGATAACGAAACGCCGCGTTTTTTTGCATTGCCTTCATCTTCGAAAACAGGGAGCCGGCGCGGCGTTGACCGCACCGGGCTACACCTTAGAGTTGCGTTAGTTTCTGCAGCATCTGGTCGGTCGTCGACACTGCTTTACTGTTAATTTCATACGCGCGCTGGACCTGGATCATATTCACCAGCTCTTCCGCAACGTTCACGTTCGAGGTTTCCACATAACCCTGATACAACAGACCCGCACCGTTGAGGCCCGGGGTGCTTTCATTTGGCGTACCGGAGGATTGCGTTTCGGTGTAGAGGTTCTCACCAATGCTTTCCAGACCGGTGTCGTTCATGAAGGTGGTTAGGTTCAGCTGTCCAACCTGAACAGGTGCGGCCTGCCCCTGCTGCGTCACACTCACCACGCCGTCACGCCCGATAGTAATACTCAGGGCATTCGCCGGGATGGTAATCGCAGGCTGAACCTGGAAACCACCCGCCGTCACCAGCTGACCATTCTGATCGACCTGGAACGATCCGTCGCGGGTATAGGCAGAAGTACCGTCAGGCAACTGCACCTGGAAGAACCCCTGGCCTTTGATTGCCACGTCTTTGCTGTTGTTGGTCTGAGACAGGTTGCCCTGGCTATGCAGACGCTCGGTGGCTACCGGACGAACACCGGTACCAATCTGCAGGCCGGATGGCAGCGTCGTTTGTTCAGAAGACTGCGCTCCCGGCTGGCGGATGGTTTGATAAAGCAAATCTTCGAAAACGGCACGCTGACGCTTGAAACCATTGGTGCTGACGTTTGCCAGGTTGTTGGCAATCACATCCATGTTGGTTTGCTGCGCGTCCAGGCCAGTTTTCGCGATCCATAAAGAACTGATCATAAGGAGTCCTGTTAACTCATAGCCAGAAGTTGGTTAGCCTTGCCCGCGTTCTCATCAACGCTGCTGATAATCTTCATCTGCATTTCAAAACGACGGGCACTGGCGATCATGTCGGTCATCGCTTCGACCGGCTTGACGTTACTGCCTTCCAGAACGCCGGACATCACGCGGATGCTCGGATCGGCCTGTAACGTGGCCCCCCGAGTGGCCTGGGTCGCCTGGGTCAGACGGAACATCCCGTCATCGCCACGCTGCACCTCTTTGCCTTCCGCCTTCACCAGCTTCAGACGCCCTACGGGCGCAACGGTATTGGCCGGATCGCCCGGGTTCAATGCCGAAATGGTCCCGTCGGCCGCGATAGTCAGCTCAGACCCTTCCGGCACCGTCAGCGGACCCGCTTCACCCATTACCGGATGACCCTGAATCGTCAGCTGGCCCGTGGCACTCACCTGGATGTTACCGTTACGGGTATATCCTTCACCGCCGTCAGCGGTCTGCACCGCCAGCCAGCCGTCCTGTTGCAGGGCAACGTCCAGCGGGCGTGAGGTGTAATCCATCTGCCCTGGCGTCATATCCGCACCCGGCGTAGAGGCCGTGACCAGCGTACGCGTCGGCAGGGAGAGCCCTTCCACCGGGACCGCACGCAGCGCATTAAGCTGCGCACGAAAGCCCGGTGTAGAGGCGTTTGCCAGGTTGCTGGCAGTAACAGCCTGCTGATTGAGCGTCTGGCTTGCCGCGCCCATCGCGGTATATATTGCGTGATCCATTGCGCTTTCCTGTCAGCCGCTTAACGCAGGTTAACCAGCGTGTTGAGGATCTGATCCTGGGTTTTGATGGTCTGCGCGTTCGACTGATAGTTACGTTGCGCGACGATCATGTTCACCAGCTCTTTACTCAGATCCACGTTAGACGCTTCCAGCGCACCGTTGGTCAGCGTACCGAAGTTACCGGAGCCCGCGGTACCCAGCAGCGCCACGCCAGAAGACTGGGTGGCAGACCAGACGTTATCGCCTTCAGACTTCAGACCTTCGTTGTTAGCGAAGTTAGCCAGCACGATCTGGCCCAGGGCCTGGGTCTGTTCGTTGGAGTAGTTACCCACCACGGTGCCGTCGTCGTTGATCTGGTAGCTCACCAGGTCACCCGGTTTGTAACCGTTCTGGTTGGTTGCCACGATGTTATTGGCGCCGGTGTTCTGCTGCATGGAATTGGCGAAGCTCATCGCAAACGTGGCTGGCGTTGCACCTGGAACGGTGCCGGTAGTGATATTGATGCTGCCGCCGCCGGTCAGTACGCCGCTGGTGTTGAAGGTCAGCGTGGTCGCCAGGGATGGCGTGCTTCCTGCAACGCTGCCGTCCTGGGCATAGACTTTCCAGGAGTTTGCCGGAGTCGCGTCTTTAACGTAAAACAGGTTCATGTTGTGCGCATTACCCTGGCTGTCAAAGACCGTCACCGTCCCTTTTTTGTTGTAGCTGTCAGGGTTGGTCGGATCAAAGGCCGTGGTTGGCGCGGTGTCAGTGGAGTTCAGGTTGATCTGCTGGGACGCGGTGGTGGTGGATTTCGCCGCCATCAAGGTCGTTGGGATATTGATCGCCTGCGGGTTAGCGCCGGTCTGAACCGTTGGCGGGGTACCCGCAACAGGATAACCGGTTAATTGCAGACCCTGCATGTTCACCAGGTTACGGTTTTCGTCCAGTTTGAACTGACCGTTACGGCTGTAGAACACAGAGCCGTTGGAATCGACCATACGGAAGAAACCGTTCTGGCTGATGGCAACGTCCAGACCACGACCAGTGTTGGTCGTCGTACCGTCGGTAAAGTCCTGAGTGATGCCCGCAACTTTCACGCCCAGACCCACTTTGGAACCGGCAAACATATCTGCAAATGAGGCAGAACCGGATTTAAAACCATAGGTCGCGGAGTTGGCGATGTTGTTGCCAATGACATCCAGGTTGGTGGCCGCAGCATTCAGGCCGCTGACCGCTTGAGAAAAGGCCATGACTTACTCCTGATAAGTGTTAAGGCTTAGATAATCTGCCGAACTTCGTCGAGCGTGGTGGTACCCGAGGTACCCAAATCCAGTTTGTTACCGCCGGCGCCTTTAATCACGCCCTGAACCAGCGCGAACTGCAGCGGCTGCGCCACCAGTTGGGTGGTTCCGTTGCTGGCGCTGATCGCCACTTTGTAAGAACCGTTTGGTGCTTTCGTGCCGTCGGTCAGGCTGCCGTCCCAGGTAAAGGTGTGTACGCCTGCCTTCAGCTCACCAATGTCAATGGTGCGTACCACTGCCCCGCTCGCATCGCTGATCGTCGCAGTCACTTTGTCAGCCGGCTGCTGCAGCTCAACGCCAAACGGCGTGGTGGTCGTGGTTGACGTCCCCTCGGTAGTGCTGGTGCCAGCAAGGATCGTGGTCCCCGGGATCATCACCCCATGACCAATCAGATTCGCAGCCTGCAGAGACTGGCTGTTGTCAATCTGACCGGAAACGGAGCCAAGGGTGGTGTTGAGTTTTTCAATGCCGCTGACGGTACTGATCTGTGCCAGTTGCGTGGTCAGCTCGTTGTTCTGCATCGGATTGGTGGGATCCTGGTTCTTCAGCTGCGCCACCAGCAGCGTCAGAAAGCTGCTCTGCAGATCGGACGCGTTACTGCCCGTCAGGGCGTTGGAACCCGTCGAACTTTTGGCGCCATTAACACCTGAGTTCGTGGGATCATTCACATTTACGGCGATGGACATGCATGTCTCCTTTACTGGCCGAGAGTGAGTGTTTTGAGCATCATGCTCTTCACGGTATTAAGCACTTCGACGTTTGCCTGGTAACTGCGTGACGCCGACATGGAGTTCACCATCTCACCCACCACATCCACGTTAGGCATTTTTACGTAACCGTTCGCATCCGCCAGCGGGTTGCCAGGCTCATACACCAGCTTGTCCGGTGCCTGGCTCTCAACCACATCAGAGACTTTCACACCGCCGGTGGCCGCGCCTGGCGCCGCATCGACCTGAAAGACGACCTGTTTCGCACGATAAGGCTGACCGTCTGGTCCGGTCACGCTGTCGGCGTTCGCCAGGTTACTGGCGGCTACGTTCAGACGTTTGGACTGCGCGGTAAGCGCCGAGCCGGCGATATCAAAAATATTCAGCAAGGCCATTTATCAGTTGCCCCCCTGCAGGACGTTCATCATGCCTTTGATTTGTCCGCCGAGAACGGTCAGGCCTGTCTGGTATTTCAGGCTGTTATCGGCAAACTGTGTACGTTCCCGGTCCATGTCCACGGTGTTACCGTCGAGTGAAGGCTGGTCGGGAATGCGATAAAGCAAATCGGTCGTTGGTGCGGTCATCGTCTGAGCGGGAATATGGCGTGAGGAGGTCAGCGCGAGCGCGACACCGCTCCCTTCTGCGCGTCCACGCTCCATCACTTTTTTAAGCTCACTGGAAAAATCAATATCGCGCGCCTGATACCCTGGCGTATCGGCGTTAGCGATATTGGCGGCTAAAATTTCCTGCCGCTGGGCACGTAAATTGAGCGCTTCCTGCTGAAAACGTAACGCGGCGTCGAGTTTATCGAGCATGTCTCCTCCGCTGATGGCAAAATTTCAGTTCACAGCTTAAATCTCAACCCATCCGCCTTATCGACGGAATAAGCGCAAAATGCGTCGCTATTTATTGCGTTGATGAAAAACCACTGCAGGTAGAATTCACTCAATTCTGGAAACGGTGGAACTTGCGATGCAAACGTTAAAACGTGGCCTGATGGCAACTTTCTTGCTTTTTAGCCCCCTGGTGCAGGCGGATGGTTTACAGGATCAGCTAAACACCTTTTTTGCCCAGAAGCTGGCGGGCTTTAGCGATGAAGTTGTCGTCACGGTACGCACGCCACCAAATCTGTATCCCTCCTGTGAGCAGCCGTCATTTACCGTGACCGGCACCACCAGACTGTGGGGGAACGTGAACGTGCTGGCACGCTGCGCCAACGAAAAACGGTATTTACAGGTTGCAGTCCAGGCGACAGGCAATTATGTTGTCGCCGCTGTCCCCATTGCCCGGGGTACCGCACTGCAGGCCAACAGCGTGACGTTGAAGCGCGGCCGTCTGGATCAGCTGCCGCCACGGACAATGCTTGAAATTAACCAGGCGCAGGACGCCGTCAGCCTGCGTGATGTCGCACCGGGCCAGCCGATACAGCTGTCGATGCTGCGCCAGGCGTGGCGCGTCAAGGCGGGTCAACAGGTGTTGGTGGTGGCCAATGGAGATGGCTTCAGTATCAACAGTGAAGGGAAAGCGTTAAACAATGCCGCGGTAGCGCAAAATGCCCGCGTCAGAATGTCTTCAGGGCAGGTGGTTAGCGGAACCGTCGATTCTGATGGGAATATTCTGATTAACCTATAATCTTTTTAAAGATTTCGCTGCAGCTGCCGATAAATATTCAACTAATGATGATGTCAGGCGCCAACGCCGCGAACCCTCGATGAGGACAACACTATGAGCATTGATCGTACATCAGCCCTGAAGCCGGTAAGCGCTGTACAACCTCGCGAAACGAATGACGCTACGCCGCAGAAAACGCGTCTGGAAAAACCGTCAACGTCTAACAGCACCAGCGTAACCCTGAGCGATGCCCAGGCAAAACTGATGCAGCCAGGCGGCAACGATATCAACATGGAACGCGTTGAAGCGCTGAAAACGGCTATTCGTAACGGCGAGCTGAAAATGGACACCAGCAAAATTGCTGACGCCCTGATTCAGGAAGCGCAGAGTTTCTTACAGAGTAACTAACCGTATGAGTCGACTGTCAGAAATACTGGATCAAATGACGGTTGTCCTGAACGACCTGAAAACGGTAATGGACGCTGAGCAACAGCACCTCTCTTCCGGTCACATCAACGGCAGCGCGTTGCAGCGTATTACTGAAGACAAAAGCTCGCTTCTGGCGACGCTGGATTACCTTGAGCAGCAACGTCGCGCTGAGCAGGATCCTAAGCGCAGTGCTAACGACGATATCGTTGAGCGCTGGCAGACTATTACAGAAAAAACCCAGCACCTTCGCGATCTCAACCAGCATAACGGCTGGCTGCTTGAAGGTCAGATAGAGCGTAATCAGCAAGCGCTTGAGGTGTTAAAACCGCATAAAGAAACCGGGCTGTACGGTGCGGATGGGCAGACAGCGACGGCACGTATTACGGGCGGGAAAAAGATTTCGATTTGAAGCATAAGCGACAAATCAAGCAGTGGGGAGCACCATAAGGTGAACTCCCCTTTTGGCGTTTATGCCGTACGGCGGGCAAACTCTTTCACTTTGAAGCCCAACACGGCGAGGGTGGCAAAGTAAGCCACAACCCCAACACCCACCACGGCCATCAGTCGCAGCAGACGATAAGGCATGGTGCCGAGCGACCACTCCGGCATCACGTGCATCATGCCGAGCAACGCCGCTGCCATCACCAGCACCGCGATAACCAGTCGCACAAGGAAACTCGCCCAGCCCGGCTGCGGCGTGAAGATATCCTGCTTACGCAGCTGCCAGTACAACAGCCCGGCATTCAGACAGGCCGCCAGACCAATAGACAGAGCCAGCCCCGCGTGCTTCAGCGGGCCAATAAACGCCAGGTTCATCAACTGGGTCATCACCAGCGTCACCAGGGCAATCTTCACCGGCGTTTTAATGTTCTGACGGGAGTAGAACCCTGGTGCCAGCACTTTAACAACAATCAGCCCCATCAATCCCACCGAGTACGCCACCAGCGCCTGCTGAGTCATGGACGCATCATGGGCTGAAAATTTACCGTACTGGAACAGCGAGACGGTCAGCGGTTTCGCGAGGATCCCCAGCGCCACCGCGCTTGGCAGTGCCAGCAGGAAACAGAGGCGTAAGCCCCAGTCCATCAGGCGGCAATACTCATCATGGTTGCCGCTGGCAAAGCTTTTAGAGAGCGACGGCAGCAGAATCGTCCCCAGCGCGACGCCCAGTACGCCAGAAGGAAACTCCATCAGACGGTCAGCATAGTACATCCAGGAGACCGAACCGGACACCAGGAAAGAGGCAAAGATGGTATTGATGATAAGTGAGATCTGGCTGACAGAAACCCCGAGGATTGCAGGTCCCATCTGCTTCATGACGCGCATTGCGCCAGCATCACGGAAATTAATGCGCGGCAGAACCAGCATGCCAATTTTCTTCAGATGCGGCAGCTGATATGCCAGCTGCAGGACGCCGCCCACGGTCACCGCCCAGGCCAGCGCCAGTACCGGCGGGTTGAAATGCGGTGCGGCAAACAGGGCAAAGCCAATCATGCTGACATTCAAAAACGTCGGCGCAAACGCCGGAACGGAGAAGCGGTTCCAGGTATTGAGGATTGCCCCCACCAGCGAGGCCAGTGAGATCAGCAGAATATAAGGAAAGGTAATGCGCAGCAGCTGGGTGGTAAGCGCAAATTTATCAGCGGTGTCGGCAAACCCCGGCGCGGTCACCATAATCACCCAGGGCGCAGCCAGCATCCCCAGGACTGTCACAATAGCCAGCGCCAGCGTCAGCAGCCCGGAGACGTAGGCGACAAACACCCGCGTAGCATCTTCGCCCTGCTTGCTTTTATATTCCGCCAGAATTGGAACGAAGGCCTGCGAGAAAGCCCCCTCAGCAAAAATACGGCGCAATAAATTCGGCAGTTTGAACGCGACGAAAAAGGCGTCCGTTGCCATCCCAGCACCAAAAACCCTTGCCACAATGGCATCGCGCGCAAAACCCAGTACGCGAGAAAACATGGTCATCGAGCTGACGGCTGCCAGCGATTTTAATAAGTTCATTAATGTGAATTTCCACAACCATACGGCAAAACGCCTGCAGAGCAGGCGTAATGAATGCCCGACGGCGTTGCGCTTGCGCAGGCCTTCGGATTTGCAGGCCGGGTAGGCGAAAAGCCTCCCGGCGAAACCAACAATCGGCGCTTAGTCTACCCGGATTTAAGGGAATTACTATCGGCAGATGTTACAGAGGGTTATTCACTCATGGCCTCTCGCCAGAGCCGTTCCACGATGCGTTGCGCCATGATGGCCTGTTCACCGGCGGTTTCCGGAACCGTCTGATTTTGCACGCAGCTAATGAAGTGACGGGCGCATCCCGCGAAGCCGCGTTGCTCCAGAGTGCTCTGCCAGCCAGGCGCCGGAAGCGTGACCACACCGTTGCCCTTCTCTTCACGCCACTCCCGCATGTCGGTGATGTCATACAGCGCACCGTCAGTGACGGCCTGGACAAACTCCTGCTGACTGCCCGCACGACGATGCATGCTGGTGGTCACCTGCAGATGTTCCAGCGCAAAGTGGTGCTCGGCGTAGACCATCTCGCCCAGATCGTTGGTCATCAGGGTCCCGCTTTTCAGCTGAGCCTGGCCGTTTGTCAGCCAGAGCGCCGTGTCCACCACGTGCAGATAATCATCGAGAAGCGTAAAGCGCAGATCGCTTGGCCCGACGCTGTCGGTACGGTGTTTATCCATCCTCAGGGAGGCCAGCGCGCCCGGCTGTGACTTCAGCTGCTGATAAAGCGGAGCGAAGCGGCGGTTAAAGCCCACCATCAGCGTCAGGTTCTTGCGTGCCGCCAGCTCTATCAGTCGCTCGGCATCCTGAACGTTCTCCGCCAGGGGCTTATCCACACAGACGTGAACACCGGCATTCAGCAGTTCGCTGACCACCTGATAGTGTGTTGCCGTTGAGGTATGCACAAATACCGCATCGCACTCGCGGGCAAGATCAGACAGCGAAGCGGCGTAAGGTATCCGCCAGGTTGCGCAGATGCGTTCAGCCTTCTCGCGGGTAGGTGACCACGCGCCCTGAAGCGTCCAGTCCGTTGCCGCGCCTAATACCGGTAACCAGGCTTTTTGCGCAATACCGCCAAGCCCCACCACGCCTACACGTAATTTTTTCACTGTTAATCTCCCAAATGTGCCAGCAGTGCGTCCAGGCGCTGTTTCAGCCCAGCGACCTCCTCTTCCAGCGCGTCCACGCGCGCCGTCAGGCTGCCGCTGACAACAGTGGACTCTTGTTCCGTTGCCAGCGTCGCGGTATCCACTTCGCCACTGAAGAGATGCATATAGCGGCTCTCACGCTTGCCCGGTTCGCGTGCCAGACGCACCACGTAAGGGCCATCCTCACGGGTTGCAAGCCCTTCCAGGGTTTGTTCCACTTCCTGCATATCCGCAAACTCATGCATACGGGAAGCCCGCGTGCGCAGCTCGCCGGGAGTCTGTGCCCCGCGCAGTAAAAGAGTCGTGATCACCGCCACTTCCGCGGCGCTTAACTTCAGGTCGCCGAATTCGGAATTACAAAAACGTTGTTCGTACTTGGTGACGCGGTTTCCGAAGCCGCTGACGGTGCGCAGATAATGGCGTTTCACCAGTTCATCCAGCACATCCTGAACGTCATGCTCGCTGAGGTTCATTACCGGCTCGCGGTTGGTCTTTTGGTTGCAGGCCATCATGACGGCGTTGACAGAGAGCGGATATTGCTCCGGCGTCGTGACCTGTTTTTCCAGCAGGCATCCGACGACGCGCGCTTCTGCACCGCTTAACTGATATTTCATCTCTTCTCCTTAGCGACCCGCTGTCCAGTCCCGGGTGGTTAATGCCGTGAGGACATGGTCGCGCCATTCTCCATCTATCAGCAGATAGTCTTTGGCGTAACCCTCTTTCTCAAACCCTAAACGCGCCAGCAAATTACCGCTGCGCTGATTATGCGGCATATAGTTCGCCATAATACGATGGATATGTTGCGTGCGTTGCATATAACGGATCGCCACCGTTAATGCTTCATACATCAGCCCCTGCCCCTGCCATTTCTGACCGATGGAGTAGCCGAGGTAGCAGGCGTGAAACGATCCGCGCACGACGTTTGAAAAGTTGGCGATGCCGATGATCTCTTTTTCTTCAGGATCCAGCAGCGCAAAATAAAACGCACTTCCCTGCTTATGAAATTCCGCAATCATACTGAGGCGCGCCTGCCAGCCGGATGGGTAACAATGGCTCTCATCCCGAACGGGTTCCCAGGGTTTTAAAAACTGGCGATTCTCGGCGTAATAATCCGCCAGACGCCAGGCATCACGCTCATGCACCAGACGAACGACCAGCCTGTCCGTTGTCAGACGCACTTTTGGCACATTACTGCGATAGCCAAACATCGATACCACTCCTTCCCGTCACTTCTGCTGACCCATTAGCTTTACTATACCTGTGCCTGCGCCGTCTGTGAAAACAGTGACATACCATTTTGACCTCTTTTCACATTTTTCGATGAGAACTCTCTATCAAAGCGCTCTTTTGATAAAAAAATATTGTCACGCCCAGGGGTGGGAAAACGCGCAGTAACCCCGCAGAATGTTAGCGTGCTCACCATCCTGTTTTCCCTGGAGGGAAAATGTCCCGCGTATCACAGGCGAGGAGCCTGGGTAAATATTTCCTGCTAGTCGATAACATGCTGGTCGTGCTCGGCTTTTTTGTCGTGTTTCCTCTTATCTCGATCCGCTTTGTCGATCAGATGGGCTGGGCGGCGCTGATGGTTGGCATCGCGTTGGGTTTACGCCAGTTTGTCCAGCAAGGCCTTGGGGTGTTTGGCGGCGCCATTGCTGACCGCTTCGGCGCGAAACCGATGATTGTGACCGGTATGCTGCTGCGTGCGGCAGGCTTTGCCACGATGGCGGTTGCCCATGAGCCCTGGCTTCTGTGGTTCTCCTGCTTTCTCTCCGGGATCGGCGGAACCCTGTTTGACCCGCCGCGTACCGCGCTGGTGGTGAAGTTAATTCGCCCGCAGCACCGCGGACGTTTCTTCTCGATTTTGATGATGCAGGACAGCGCGGGCGCGGTAATTGGCGCGCTTCTGGGGAGCTGGTTGCTGCAGTACGATTTCCGTCTGGTCTGCGCGGCTGGCGCGGTGCTCTTTATTCTGTGCGCCCTCTTTAATGGCCTGTATCTGCCAGCATGGAAATTGTCGACGGTGAAAGCGCCGGTACGCGAAGGGCTGGGCCGCGTCCTGCACGACAAACGTTTTGTCACCTACGTATTGACCCTGACGGGTTACTACATGCTTGCCGTGCAGGTGATGCTGATGCTGCCTATCATGGTCAATGATATTGCGGGAACCCCGGCCGCCGTGAAATGGATGTACGCCATCGAAGCCGCGCTTTCGCTGACGCTGCTCTATCCGATTGCCCGCTGGAGCGAACGGCGTTTTCGCCTGGAGCATCGTCTGATGGCCGGGCTGTTTTTAATGACGCTGAGCATGATGCCCATCGGTCTGGTGAATTCTCTCCAGCAGCTGTTTACGCTGATTTGCACCTTCTATATCGGCTCTATCATCGCCGAGCCGGCTCGTGAGACGCTGAGCGCCTCGCTTGCAGATGCGCGTGCCCGCGGCAGCTATATGGGGTTCAGCCGACTCGGTCTGGCCTTTGGTGGGGCTTTGGGTTACGCCGGCGGCGGCTGGCTGTTTGATGCAGGCAAAGCGCTGAATCAACCGGAACTGCCGTGGATGATGCTCGGCGCGGTGGGCTTTATGACGCTGCTGGCCCTCTGGTGGCAGTTCAGCCAGAAGCGCAGCGCAAGCGGCATGCTCGAACCGGGCGCGTAGCCCTTCCCTCTGGCGGGAGGTCGCTCCCGCCTCACTTCTCAGTTTTTTCTGCTGGTTTCTGCCATTTCACACTGACATACTGACGTAACAGGACAGAAGCGCCGATTTTTCGTTGAGGAACACTATGAAGAAAATTGTCATTGCCGCTGCATTCATTGTCAGCGGTCTGCTGGTGGGCTGTAACCAGCTTACGCAATACACCGTCAGTGAACAGGAAATTAATCAGGCGCTGGAAAAACATAACAACTTTTCAAAAGACATCGGCGTGCCCGGGCTTGCCGATGCGCATATCGTCCTCAGTAACCTGACCAGCCAGATAGGACGTGAAGAGCCAAACAAAGTAACGCTGAACGGGGATGCAAACCTCGATATGACCTCCCTCTTCGGCAACCAGAAAGCCAATATCAAGCTGAAGCTGAAAGCGCTGCCGGTCTTTAACAAAGAGAAAGGGGCTATTTACCTGCAGGAGATGGAAGTTGTCGATGCGGAAGTCACGCCGGACAAGATGAAATCTGTGCTGCAAACCCTGATGCCTTATCTGAATCAGTCTCTGCGTAACTATTTTAATCAGCAGCCAGCCTATGTCTTAAGTGAAGACAAGAGCAAGGGTGAAGCGCTTGCGAAAAAGTATGCTAAAGGGATAGAGGTGAAACCGGGAGAAATCATTATTCCCTTCACTGATTAACCCGTAGGGCGCCGAGGCGCCCTTTTTTTTACGGAAAAGTGTGCAAACGAAAACGTTTCCGCTTATGATTTGTGTCCGGCAAAAACAGCCATCCGAATGACTGATTCCTGACAAGCCGGAGCTTCCATGACTGCACAACCCCAGGTTCTTAAAATCCGCCGCCCTGACGACTGGCATATCCATCTGCGCGATGGCGATATGCTCAAAACCGTCGTGCCTTATACCAGCGAAATTTATGGCCGCGCGATTGTCATGCCTAACCTGGTGCCACCAGTCACCACCGTCGATGCCGCAATGGCGTATCGCCAGCGCATTCTGGATGCCGTCCCGGCGGGCCATGATTTCACCCCGCTGATGACCTGCTACCTGACCGATTCCCTGGATCCAAACGAAGTGGAACGCGGGTTTAACGAAGGCGTATTCACCGCTGCGAAACTTTACCCGGCCAATGCCACCACCAACTCCAGCCACGGCGTTACCAGCATTGATGCCATCATGCCGGTACTGGAGCGCATGCAGAAACTGGGTATGCCGCTGCTGGTTCACGGTGAAGTCACGCATGCCGAGATCGACATCTTTGACCGTGAAGCCCGTTTTATCGACTCCGTGATGGAGCCCCTGCGTCAGCGCCTTCCCGCGCTCAAAGTGGTCTTCGAGCACATCACCACCAAAGATGCCGCTGAGTATGTCCGCGACGGTAACGAGCTTATCGCCGCCACCATCACGCCACAGCATTTGATGTTTAACCGTAACCACATGCTGGTTGGCGGTGTACGTCCGCATCTGTACTGCCTGCCGATCCTCAAGCGTAACATTCACCAGCAGGCGCTGCGCGAACTGGTTGCCAGCGGTTTCTCCCGCGCGTTTCTGGGCACGGATTCCGCACCTCATGCGCGTCATCGCAAAGAAGCAAGCTGCGGCTGTGCGGGCTGCTTTAATGCCCCAACCGCTCTCGCCAGCTATGCAACCGTGTTTGAAGAGATGAATGCCCTGCCGCATTTCGAGGCGTTCTGCTCACTCAATGGCCCCCGTTTTTATGGGTTGCCGGTCAATGAGACCTTCATTGAGCTGGAACGTAAAGAGAGCCAGGTTGAGGAAGCCATTCCACTGACCGATGACACGCTGATCCCATTCCTGGCAGGTGAAACCGTTCGCTGGACGGTAAAACGCTAAAAAATCAGTGCCCCTTGTTGTCAAACCGATAATATACCTGTATAAATAAACAGTATATTACACAGGGGGCATTTATGCGTATTGAAGTCACCATAGCCAAAACTACTGTTCTGCCTGCCGGCGCGCTTGATGCGCTTGCAGGCGAATTATCCCGTCGTATTAACAACACCTTTCCCGAAAACGACGGTGCCGTAACGGTGCGTTATGCGGCCGCAAACAACCTCTCCGTCATTGGCGGCGCGAAAGAAGATAAAGCGCGTATCACCGAAATCCTGCAGGAAACGTGGGAAAGCGCCGACGACTGGTTCATCACAGATTAACCCTGCTCCCTCATTGTGTTTTTTTGCCGGGTCGCCCCGGCTTTTTTTCGCCTGAAAATCCAGAAAGTTCAAATTAATTCGGCAACTTCTTTAAAAATCGTGAACAACATGGTGTTTTATTGTTCGAACAATCCTAAAAAGCAGAAAAATGTGTTGCTAGCTGTTTATTTTTCCCTTAGGAACCCTTATTACTTGTATACTGAAGTTGCTTCAGAAAAACATGCATTGAACCTCGAAGTCGTTGTCTTCTAACACGCATTATGGGGGTTATAATGGAAAAGAATAGCGAAGTCATCCAGACCCACCCACTCGTTGGCTGGGATATCAGTACCGTAGACAGCTACGATGCACTGATGCTGCGTTTGCACTACCAGACCCCAAATCAGCTGAACCGTGAAGAAGCGGAAGTTGGACAGACGCTGTGGCTTACGACAGACGTCGCCCGTCAGTTTATTTCTATTTTGGAAGCAGGCATCGCAAAAATAGAATCTGGCGACTACCAGGAAAATGAGTATAAACGGCATTAGCGTTTAGCCCACTTTTCACTCTACAGGCACCCTCGGGGTGCCTTATTTATTTCTCCCTTGTATAAGCCCCCGATGTTAATTACTCTGCTAACAAAGCGTTAGTTTAAGAGATGCCCATGAAATATGATCTGATTATTATTGGTAGCGGCTCCGTTGGTTCTGCCGCCGGATATTATGCCACCCAGGCTGGCCTCAAGGTTCTGATGATAGATGCCCATCTTCCCCCTCATTCAGAGGGAAGCCATCATGGCGATACTCGCCTCATTCGTCACGCCTATGGTGAAGGCGAGCGCTATGTCCCTCTGGTACTTCGCGCGCAAGCGCTCTGGGACGAACTGGCTAAACAGACTGAGGAGCGCATTTTCGAACGCACGGGCATCATTAACCTTGGTCCTGCCCGCTCTGATTTTCTCGCCAACGTCGAACACAGCGCGAAGACATTTAACCTGGACGTTGAGAAGCTCGACGCGGCGGGGATCATGTCACGCTGGCCGGAAATCACCGTCCCGGACGATTATGTTGGTCTCTTTGAAGCCCATTCCGGCGTGCTGCATTGCGAAACAGCAATAAAAACCTGGATAGCGCTGGCCGCGAAAGCAGGCTGCGCCCAGCTTTTCAATTGTCCGGTCGAGGCCATTAAGCATGACGCTGACGGCGTCACGGTGACAACCCTGGACGGAGAGTACACGGCCTCCCGATTGCTCATCAGTGCAGGTACCTGGGTAACCCGTCTGCTGCCAGACCTGCCCGTACAGCCGGTGCGCAAGGTCTTCTCCTGGTTCCAGTCTGATGGCCGTTACAGTACGCAGAATAAATTCCCGGCGTTCACCGGCGAGTTACCCAACGGCGATCAGTTCTACGGCTTCCCTTCGGATAAAGACGCGCTCAAAATCGGGAAACACAATGGGGGACAAATTATCTCCTCTCCTGAAGAACGTAAACCGTTTGGCGCCTACTCACAGGATGGCTCTGAAGCCTTCTCGTTCCTGCGAAATATTCTGCCGGGCGTCGGTGGCTTACTCTATGGCGCGGCATGCACCTACGACAACACGCCGGACGAAGACTTTATTATCGATACGCTGCCCGGGCATGAGAACACATTGCTCATCACCGGTCTGAGCGGTCACGGCTTTAAGTTCGCGTCGGTTCTGGGTGAAATTGCCGCGCAGTTTGCCCAGGGTATTACACCGCAGTTTGATCTGAAGCCCTTCTCTCTTTCACGTTTTAACGGATAATCCACCACGGGCTTCGGACGTTCCGGAGCCCCTCTTCTTGTAACGGTTTGCGGGGCGCTATGCGCAAAGTTGTGGGTTTTCTCATCAATAATATTCGTGAGCATTTGATGCTCTATATCTTATTGTGGGCGCTGCTGGCCATCATTGATTTTATTTACATTGTATTTTACTGAAAGCCTGCCTGACATTTATTGACATTACTTTATATTTGCTTAAGTTAGAACAATTCCTCAATTAGCCCTTTGTTAAGTCTTGCACGAAGACATTGAATTACCTTTGCGGATCATTTTCAAAACCGCTGAAATAAATAAAATAAAAATCAATATCGACTTATTTCAGTTGCAATATCATTCCTTCCCGTTCATTTTTACTGCTCTGTTTATTTGATAATGGTAATCCTGATGCAATTGCGTAACACCTCCCGGCGCTATGGAATAATATCCATAAGCTTGCACTGGATATTTGCTATTGCGGTCTATGCCATGTTCGGACTTGGCCTCTGGATGGTGACGCTCAGCTATTACGATGGCTGGTATCACCAGGCCCCGGAGCTGCATAAGAGCATCGGCGTGCTGCTGATGATGGGGCTGGTTATTCGCGTGATCTGGCGACACATTTCACCGCCGCCTGCCGCGCCAAAGACCCACAGTAAATTTACCCGTATCAGCGCTGTTGCCGCGCATATTACGCTTTATGCGCTGCTCTTCGCTCTTCTGATCAGCGGCTATCTCATTTCGACAGCAGAGGGTAAACCGATAAGCGTTTTTGGCATTTTTGATGTCCCGGCAACGCTTGCCGATGCGGGATCACAGGCCGATATTGCCGGGGTGATTCACCTCTGGCTGGCATGGAGCGTGGTTATCCTGTCCGTGCTGCACGGGCTTGCCGCCCTTAAACATCATTTCATCGATAAAGACGATACGCTAAAGCGCATGCTTGGCCGCTCGTCAGTTGACTCTGGAGCTTAAAATGAAAAAACACCTGCTGGGTATCGCACTGGGTTCTCTGTTATTTACCACCGGCTCAGCCGTTGCTGCTGACTATAAAATTGATAAAGAGGGCCAACATGCTTTCGTCAATTTCCGTATTCAGCATCTCGGGTATAGCTGGCTGTATGGCACCTTTAATGATTTTGACGGCACATTCAGCTTTGACGAAAAAAATCCTGCCGCCGATAAAGTCAACGTGACCATTAGTACCAACAGCGTCGACACCAATCATGCAGAACGCGATAAACATTTGCGCAGTGCGGAATTCCTGAACGTGTCTAAATTCCCGCAGGCCACCTTCACCTCCACGGAAGTGAAAAAAGATGGCGATAAGCTGGATATTACCGGCAACCTGACGCTCAACGGCGTGACAAAACCGGTTACGCTGAATGCAAAATTAATGGGCCAGGGTGACGATCCGTGGGGGGGTAAACGTGCCGGATTTGAAGCCGCAGGTAAAATTCACCTGAAAGACTTTAATATTACTACCGATTTGGGCCCGGCTTCTCAGTATGTCGAACTGATTATTTCCGTTGAAGGCGTTCAGCAGAAGTCTTAATAACGACGCCCGGCAGGCTTTCACACTGCCGGGCATCAGCCTTATTCAGGGTCGAGAATACCCAGTTTGGTGTTCAGACGGCCACGGGATTTATTAAAAATCTTGTTACCGTTTTCCCGTCCTGCACGACGACGGCGCTGTTCCTCTTCCGGCAGCATACTCTCTTCACTGCACAGTTCGCTGCAGCATCCGTTAAATTTCTCGGCGCAGGCCGGACACTGAATAAACAGCAAATGACATCCGTCATTTTTGCAGTTGGTATGGGTATCACACGGCGTACCGCACTGGTGACAGTGGGCAATCACATCCTCTGAAATACGCTCGCCCATTCGTTCGTCAAAGACAAAGTTCTTACCGATAAAACGCACCGGTAAACCCTGCTCACGGGCACGGCGGGCGTACTCAATAATGCCGCCTTCAATGTGCCAGACCTTATTAAACCCGTTGTGCTTCATCCAGGCGCTGGCCTTCTCACAGCGGATCCCACCGGTGCAGTACATCACGATCTTTTTATCTTTATGTTCCTGCATCATCTCAACCGCTTTTGGCAGTTGCTCGCGGAAGGTATCAGCCGGAATTTCCATCGCGTTTTCGAAATGCCCCACTTCGTACTCATAATGGTTACGCATATCGATGAACACCGCATCCGGATCGTCCAGCATCGCATTCACTTCCGCCGCTTTCAGGTATTCCCCGACATCAGCGGCGTTAAACGCCGGATCGTCAATACCGTCCGCGACAATGCGTTCACGCACTTTCATGCGCAGTACCCAGAATGATTTACCGTCATCATCCAGGGCAATGTTCAGGCGTACACCGTTGAGAGCCGGATCGAACCCGTAAAGCAGGTCGCGGAAGGCGTTTACTTTGCTTTCCGGTACGCTGATCTGGGCATTGATGCCTTCACGGGCAAGATAGACGCGCCCGAAAACATTCAGCGTCGTGAAGGCCTGATAAAGCGCATCGCGGGTCGCTTGTGGATCGTTGATGGTGAAGTATTTGTAGAATGAGATTGTCGTGCGCGGTTCGGTTTCAGCCAACATACGCGCCTTTAACATCTCATTCGAAACGCGGTTGTGTAACACTGGCATGGTGTACAAGTCCTGCAATCGTTAGAGAGAATGAAAAATCGGTCGGCATCATATAGCAAACAATGACAATTTACATCCACACAATTTACGCTACATTTCACACACCCTAGTTAGTCAGACTTAACAATTGCTGCATTCGTACACGTTTCGAAGACAGACATTTTGGCTACGCCTCAAAAAATGAGACAATAGCTAAACAGGACGTTAGAACACAGGAAAGACATGACCCAGTTACCGAAATTTACTGTCGCCCTTTTGCATCCCCGCTATTGGTTGACCTGGCTTGGCATTGGTTTTTTATGGCTGATGGTCCAACTCCCTTACCCTGTGATTTTCCGTGTGGGCAAATGTGTGGGCCGTATTGGTCAAAAATTCATGAAACGCCGCGCCAGGATTGCCTACCGCAACCTTGAGCTGTGCTTCCCGCAGATGAGCGAGGCGGAACGTCATGAGATGGTTACCAGGAATTTCGAATCCGTTGGCATGGGGCTAATGGAAACCGGTATGGCATGGTTCTGGCCAGACAAACGGATGGCCCGCTGGAGTGAAGTCACCGGGACAGGTATGGAGCCTGTGCATACGCTTCAGGCCAATAAGACAGGCGTACTGCTGATTGGCGTGCATTTTCTGACGCTGGAGATCGGTGCGCGTATGTTTGGCATGCAGGCACCCGGTATTGGTGTTTATCGCCCCAACGATAACCCGGTGATCGATTTAATCCAGACCAATGGTCGTATGCGCTCCAACAAAAGTATGATCGACCGTAAAGACCTGAAGGGGATGATCCGCGCGCTGAAATCAGGTGAAGTGATCTGGTATGCCCCTGACCACGATTATGGCCCGCAATCCAGCGTATTTGTCCCGTTCTTCGCCGTTGAAGAGGCGGCCACAACCACCGGTACCTGGATGCTGGCGAAAATGTCCAAAGCCGCGATCGTCCCGTTTGTCCCGCGTCGCAAGCCGGATGGCTCAGGCTACGAGTTAATGATGCTCGAGCCGGAACTCGCACCGCCGCTGGACGATGCGGAAACGACCGCTCGCTGGATGAACAGAGTGGTTGAGAAATGCATCATGCTCGCGCCGGAGCAGTATATGTGGCTCCATCGTCGCTTCAAAACGCGGCCAGAGGGTATGCCGTCGCGCTATTAATTTTCCGTGCGGCCATCAGGGCCGCACGCTCATTTAGCTTTAAAAGCGCCTCCGCATTGCAGCGATCATAACCCAGGCGCATACTTAGCAGGCTTATTACTTCAGGCCTATGGTGCTCTGCACCTCATTATGCGGATTGTTATGTCACCCTCAGATGCCCCCATAAACTGGAAGCGTAACCTCACGGTTGCGTGGCTTGGTTGTTTTCTCACCGGTGCGGCGTTTAGCCTGGTGATGCCCTTCCTGCCGCTTTACGTTGAACAACTTGGCGTCACCGGTCACAGTGCGCTCAATATGTGGTCCGGCCTGGTCTTCAGTATCACCTTTCTCTTTTCCGCGATTGCTTCGCCCTTCTGGGGTGGCCTTGCCGATCGCAAAGGACGAAAGATCATGCTGCTGCGTTCAGCACTAGGGATGGCCATCATCATGGCGCTGATGGGCCTTGCGCAGAACGTCTGGCAATTTCTGATTTTGCGCGCGTTACTGGGCCTGCTGGGGGGCTTTATTCCTAACGCAAATGCGCTCATCGCCACCCAAATTCCGCGACACAAAAGCGGCTGGGCGCTCGGTACGCTCTCCACCGGTGGCGTGAGCGGCGCATTGCTGGGACCGCTGGCAGGCGGGCTGCTGGCGGATAACTACGGCCTGCGTCCGGTCTTTTTCATTACTGCCAGCGTCCTTTTTCTCTGCTTTATCGTCACGCTGCTTTGTATCCGTGAACGTTTCACCCCGATCCCCCGAAAAGAGATGCTCCACGCACGGGATGTGCTGACCTCGCTTAAAAATCCCAGGCTGGTGCTAAGCCTGTTCGTCACGACCCTGATTATTCAGGTAGCAACCGGGTCGATTGCCCCTATTCTGACGCTCTACGTTCGCGATCTGGCCGGTGACGTCAGTAATATTGCGTTTATCAGCGGGCTTATCGCGTCGGTGCCCGGCGTGGCGGCGCTGCTCAGCGCCCCGAGGCTGGGAAAACTGGGGGACCGCGTGGGCCCGGAAAAAATCCTGATATGCGCCCTGGTGATTTCCGTTCTGCTCCTTATTCCGATGTCGATGGTACAAGCACCGTGGCAGCTTGGCCTGCTGCGTTTCTTACTGGGAGCGGCAGACGGCGCGTTACTGCCTGCGGTTCAGACCCTGCTGGTGTACAACTCAACGAACCAGATAGCCGGCCGCATTTTTAGCTATAACCAGTCATTTCGCGATATCGGCAACGTCACCGGACCGCTTGTCGGAGCCGGGATTTCCGCCAGTTTTGGTTTCCGCGCCGTGTTTATCGTCACCGCGGGCGTGGTGTTGTTTAATGCGGTTTATTCGTGGTTCAGTTTATCGAGGGCTTTACGACCGGTCGTTAATAAGACGAACGCGTGACAGCTTATTTTTGCATTCATACTTGCAGAACCCGATATTCAGCTATTCTTTCCCTGAAACCTTCAGGAAAACAGGGAGACACCAATGACCATGTACGCCACACTGGAAGAAGCTATTGATGCCGCTCGTGAAGAGTTCCTCGCCGATAATCCTGGCGTTGAGGAAGAAAATGCTGACGTGCAACAACTTAATATCCAGAAATACGTTCTGCAGGACGGGGATATTATGTGGCAGGCCGAATTCTTTGCTGATGATGGCGAGGAAGGAGAATGTTTGCCGGTCCTGAGCGGAGAAGGTGCGCAGGCCGTCTTTGATGGCGACTATGACGAAATCGAACTACGGCAGGAATGGCTTGAAGAAAACACCCTGCACGAGTGGGATGAGGGCGAATTTCAGCTCGAGCCGCCGCTGGATACGGAAGAAGGACAGACCGCAGCCGATGAGTGGGATGAGCGTTAATTTCCCCTATTCATAAGGGCCGTGCTGAGCGTCGATTGGCAGCAATAGCGTATCGAATACCAGTGAAAACGGTAAATCGAGCACGGTGAGATAGCGCCACGCTGAGTCACGTACATCCCATTTTACCCCGGGGTAGTACTGATTACCGTGGCCTTGTCCTGGAATGGTGCGGCTGATGATGCTGCCACAGCCGCTGAGTAAACACGCCATCATCACGGCGAGGATTATTTTCATCAATGACCTCTAAAAAAATACCGGCTTTTCAGCCGGTATTTTTATTTGCCGGGTAGCGTAACGCCGCCGGGCACAGAAGGCTTACTTCGCCTTCAGCGCGAGTGGATTAATTTTAATCTCTTTATAGTGGCTGACCCACGAAGAGTATTTTTCCGGCGCAGACCACACACGGTAGTGAAGGCGTGCCATCGTAACCGGATCGCTCAACAGCACCAGACGACGGTCGCGGTTGAGTTTTTCCGGCGTATCGTTCAGCGCCTGCTCAACGTGACGATCGCGGGCAATCTCCAGTACCTGGCTTGCACGGTGACGCGCTGTCGCCATGGCCGTCGCCAGAGCGTTAAATGACGGGTTAAACACCGCGTGCATAAAACCATCTTCCAACGAACGTTTGCGGTTCTGCTCAAGATACGTGTCGGTATCCACCAGCACCTGTGGCGGCGAATACTCTTCCGGGATCAGGAACAGTTTCCAGCGTTTGGTACGCAGCCCCACCGTTGAGCGGCTCGAAATCACTGACACAAACGGTGACAGGATCAGCGAGAAGACAATCGGTGCCAGCCAGAACAGGAAGCGCAGATCCAGCCAGGCCATACCTGCCGCCCATACCAGACCCAGCAGCAGCTGCGAGCCATGACGCATGAAGGCTTCCCCCCACGGCGTGGAGTCATCATCACGCTGCGGTGAATTCCAGACCACTTCCCAGCCGAGGAACGCGCTGACCACAAACACGGTATGGAACAGCATACGCACCGGCGCCAGCAGCACGGAGAACAGCACTTCCAGCAGAAGCGAGAGCGTCACGCGGCAGAAACCACCGTACTCTTTCGAGCCTTTGCACCAGATCAGAATGATACTGAGCAGCTTAGGCAGGAACAGCAGTACCATGGTGGAGGCAAACAGCGCAATCGCCAGCTCCGGACGCCACTGCGGCCACACCGGGAACAGCTGGCGCGGTTGCAGGAAGTATTGCGGTTCCGTCAGAGCATGCACCACCTGTAGCGCAGTAGAGAGCGCAAGGAACATAAACCACAGCGGTGCGGAGAGATAAGACATTACGCCAGTCAGGAACACAGCACGGTGAACCGGGTGCATCCCTTTAACAAGGAACAGGCGGAAGTTCATCAGGTTACCGTGACACCAGCGGCGGTCACGCTTGAGCTCATCCAGCAGGTTCGGTGGCAGCTCTTCGTAAGATCCCGGCAGGTCGTAAGCAATCCAGACGCCCCAGCCAGCACGACGCATCAACGCCGCTTCCACGAAGTCGTGCGACAGAATAGACCCCGCAAACGAACCTTCACCCGGCAGCGGAGCCAGCGCACAGTGCTCAATGAACGGCTTCACGCGGATAATGGCGTTGTGACCCCAGTAGTGAGACTCACCCAGTTGCCAGAAGTGCAGACCAGCGGTAAAGAGCGGCCCGTAGACGCGGGTTGCAAACTGCTGGCAGCGCGCATAAAGCGTGTCCATACCGGACGCTTTTGGCGAAGACTGGATAATCCCCGCGTTCGGGTTGGCTTCCATCAGACGCACCAGACCGCTCAGGCAGTCGCCGCTCATTACGGAGTCAGCATCGAGCACGACCATGTAGCTGTACTGATTCCCCCAGCGACGGCAGAAGTCATCGATGTTTCCGCTTTTACGCTTTACGCGACGACGACGACGGCGGTAGAAGATCTGGCCTTCACCCTGCACTTCCGCGATCAGTTCCATCCAGGCTTTTTGCTCGGCAACGCAGATGTCCGGGTTGTAGCTGTCACTCAGGATATAGACGTCAAAATGCGCCGCGTTACCGGTTGCCTTTACGGACTCCCAGGTCGCACGCAGACCCGCAAATACGCGGTCAACGTCTTCGTTACAGATAGGCATGATCAGCGCCGTACGGTGCTCAGGATTAAGGGGTTCATCCCCGACCGTTGAGGCTGAAATGCTGTATTTGTCCCGCCCCATCAGCAACTGCAGGAAGCCCATCAGCGCGGTCCAGAAACCGGCTGACACCCAGCAGAAGAGAACGGCAAACAGCAGAAGAATGCCGCTCTGCAGGATATACGGCAGCAGCTGCATGAAGGAGACCCAGATATCCTGGCCCATCATGTCTGCAGGGTTGATAAGTGCCCAGCCCTGGTAAGGCAGAATGGTTTTCATGTACCAGGTAGCGACCACGGTCTGCGCCAGCGTCAGTAACAGCAGAATGTAACGACGAATGGTCCCCACGGTACGCCATTTCTGTTCGGAGGCCTGCTCTTTTTTCGTCAGGCGCGACAGATAGCGCGGCGTAACATCACGCCCACGCAGACGATCCCAGAAGCGGCCAACCGGGTTGGTGCGCCATGGATCAGGGAACATTGAGGAACGCGTGGCTTTCGGCATTGCCTGAAGCTGATCGCGTCCTTCGTCGTCTTTAATCAACTGCCCTTCTGCCAGCGAGTCTGGCCATGCCTGCTCCAGACGCGCCTTTACTGACCCCAGCGGCGTATCATCGTCACGTGAAAACGGACGGTGTTCGCCATCCAGCGCGGTATGCACCGCGCGGATGTCGCTTTTAGGCAGCGCCGCTTTTTCAATGTCCGTCAGCGGCATGGCATCAATATATTCAGATGTATTATTCATTGGCAGGTAGCTGATAGCTCCAGGTTTCACTCAGCGGCTGATCGTTACTGACCAGCGCAGCACGCATTTCAGTGGTCTGTTTCGGATCTTTCACTTTCACGCGCAGCGTCAGACGCCAGCCTTTCGTTACCGGGTTATAGCGTACGGTGTTCTCAACGATTTCACCGTTATCACCGATGCTGGCCTGAGCCGCAACGGCAGTATCCGGGGACAGTTTTTTCATATCCTGGCCCGCGAAGTCCACAACAAAGGCCACGGTGCCATCAGGCTGACGGATCAGGTTAGACTGCTTCACATCACCCGTAGAACGGCGAGTCTGCATGACGTATGCGTTATCCGGCGCATGCAGTTTGTCTTCGTCGCGGCTAAAGGTAATGGTGTATTTGAAGTTCATCTCTTTACCGGCTTCCGGCAGCTGATCCGGCGTCCAGTAAGCAACGATATTATCGTTGGTTTCGTCATTGGTTGGAATTTCAACCAGTTCAACCTTACCTTTACCCCAGTCACCTTTCGGCGTGACCCAGGCGCTTGGGCGCAGGTCATAGCGGTCATCCAGATCTTCAAATCGGGAGAACTGACGGCCACGCTGCAGGAGGCCGAAACCTTGCGGGTTTTCCATCGCAAAACTGTTGACAGCCAGATGTTTCGGGTTATTCAGCGGACGCCAGATCCACTCACCATTACCTGCATGAATAGAAAGACCGTTGGAATCGTGCAGTTCCGGGCGGAAGTTCGTCGCCGGTGACGGCTGATTCGGCCCAAACAGGAACATACTGGTCAGCGGTGCAACGCCCAGTTTGCCGACTTTATCGCGCAGGTAAACTTTGGACTGCACGTCAACGACCGTGTCACGGCCAGGCATAATCACAAAGCGATAAGCACCGGTCGCACGCGGGGAATCCAGCAGTGCATAAATAGTCAGGCGTTTGTCGGTAGGTTTTGGACGTTCAATCCAGAACTCGCGGAAACGCGGGAACTCTTCACCTGATGGCAGCGCGGTATCAATGGCGAGGCCACGCGCAGAAAGCCCGTACACCTGCCCTGCCCCGATCACGCGGAAGTAGCTGGCACCGAGCATGCTGACGATTTCGTCGTTTTTATCTTTGCTGTTGATCGGGTAAAGCACCTTGAAGCCAGCGAAGCCCAGGTCTTTAACCGTATCTTTATCGTGCTGAACATTGCCAAAATTGAAGTAATCCGGGCTGTACTTGATTTTACGTACCGCGGTCGCCGTCACTTCATTAATGGCAACAGGCGTGTCGAAGTACATTCCCTGATGATAAAACTCAAGCTTGAACGGGGTTTTAATGTTGTTCCAGTACGCTTTGTCATGGTTGAACTGGATCTGCTGATAGTCCGCATACTTCATGTCGCGGAAAACGGAGGGCAAGTTACTTTTTGGCGCTTCGTAGCTCTTGCCTGCCATCGATTTTGCCTGTTTTGCGACATCGTCGATGTTAAAGGCCAGTGCCGATGAGGTATACAGAGATAACACCACTGCAGCACCCAACCAACGCATTTTCATCATCTGTGGTTTATGTTTCATAATAAGTAAGCACTTCCCCCTTTGTGTGCTTATATCGATCCGATCCATTTTAATGGAAACTCAGGCAATCCGACAACATTATCACTGCTTTGTTCAGCTCGCTGGCTCATGGATTAAGCAAATGAAAGAACCCGCTTTTCACTTTGCGTGCTTATCCTGGAGACAGGGTGTCGGTCTTGGTGTAGGGTTGGCTTCGAATGTAACCATTATGAGTCTTAGGGATAAGGCGAAAAGTCTGAGAATGCACAAAGTTATATGAGCTCAACACCTGTAGAACGTGAATATTTCCTCGACTCGATCCGGGCATGGCTGATGCTGTTGGGGATCCCCTTTCACATTTCATTGATTTACTCCAGCCACACCTGGCATGTGAATAGCCAGATGCCCTCATGGTGGCTCACGCTGTTTAATGACTTTATCCATGCCTTCCGTATGCAGGTGTTTTTTGTCATATCCGGCTATTTCTCCTACATGCTGTTCTTACGCTACCCGGTAAAACGCTGGTGGAAAGTGCGCGTGGAACGTGTGGGCATTCCGATGTTGACCGCCATTCCCCTGCTGACATTGCCGCAGTTTATTATGTTGCAGTACGTCAAAGGCAAGGCGGAGAACTGGCCAAATCTGACGCTGTATGAAAAGTACAATACCCTGGTCTGGGAACTGGTGTCTCACCTGTGGTTCCTGCTGGTCCTGGTGGTGCTCACCACGGTCAGCCTGGTCATTTTCAGCCGCCTGCGCCATCGCCTGAGTACCCAGGCCGATACCTTCTTCGCCAATATTACGCTGGGTAAACTGTCTCTGCTCTTTTTGCTGCTGGGTATCGCCTATGCGGCCGTGAGACGCACGCTATTTATCGTGTATCCGCCGATACTGAGTGACGGGCTGTTCAATTTCGTCGTGATGCAGTCGCTGTTTTACATCCCCTTCTTTTTAGCCGGTGCGCTGGCATTTATTCATCCCAAACTTAAATCGCTGTTTACCACCCCGTCGCCATGGTGCGCCCTGGGTGCCGCTATCGCGTTTGCGGCCTATCTGTTAAATCAGCGCTATGGCAGCGGCGATGGCTGGATGTATGAAACAGAAAGCGTGATCACCATGCTGCTGGGCCTGTGGATGGTGAATGTGGTCTTCGCGCTGGGACACCGCTTGCTGAACTTTAAGTCCAGCCGCGTGACCTACTTCGTCAATGCTTCACTGTTTATTTACCTGGTGCACCACCCGCTGACGCTGTTCTTCGGCGCTTATATCACGCCACATATTGCGTCCAACACGCTGGGTTTCTTTACCGGACTGGTCTTTGTGATTGGGATTGCCATCGTGCTTTATGAAATCCATCTGCGGATCCCGCTCCTGCGTTTCCTCTTTTCAGGAAAACCACAGGCTAAAGCCTCATAAACAAACGCGGCGCACTCAGTGCGCCGCGTTTGTTTTAGCTCTCTACGTCCTGTCCACGCTGCGTGAGAAGCCGCTGATAAAGGTGCGTGGTTTCTTCGTCGAAACAGACAAAAATCACCTTCTCAGGCATCGGCTTGAGGGAGAGGTATCGGTAAACGGTCTCTACCGCGATCGTGGCAGCGGCAGGTTTTGGATATCCGTATACCCCAGTGCTGATAGCCGGAAAAGCCATCGTCTTATAGCCGTTATCCGCTGCCAGGCGCAGGCAGTTGCGGTACGCCTCCTCCAGAATACTCGCCTCATGCCGATCGCCGCCATGCCATACAGGCCCCACTGCGTGAATCACCGCTTTGGCAGGAAGATCTCCCGCGAGGGTAATCACCGCATGACCCGGAGGACATTCACCCTGCTGCTGACGCACAGCTTTACAGGCCTCAAGGAGCTGCGGTCCTGCAGCCCGGTGGATTGCGCCGTCAACACCGCCCCCACCCATCAGTGATGGATTGGCCGCATTAACGATCACGTCGACGTGCATCGTCGTAATATCGCCATGAATGACTTCAATTTGCGGTTTCATACGTACCCTCTGCTACCCGCCTTTTTCTTAAGTGTATCGCAGAGGAGGTATGGATAAAAAACTATCGGGGAAAAACCTCTTCCGCCGGGGAGCGGAAGAGCGAGAATTAACGATACTGAATTTGAACAACCGCGAGCGTTTTTTCGGGATTAAGGTACTTCATGCTGAGAGTTGCGAGGCTGGAATCGTTGACCTGACCGTTAAGTACATCTTCATAGCTGACCCTGCGCGTTTGCATCCGATTATTATCCGGACATGTCATTGCAAACGCGTCATGATGCGGTGTGACCACGCAGGGGTCTGCGACAATAGCGCCGCGAAAATGAATCACACCACCGTCGACAATCGTGGCTGAAAAAGCGGGAGTAATAAATGCAGAGAGGATCAAACCTAAACCATAAACCCGTCGGGCTAAATATTTGGTCACTATATGTACTCCTCAATGAAAGTCGTCCTTGAGGGGTAAACGCGCTCCGCTAGGGCAAACGAAGCATCACGTTATGGAACAGCACTGCACAGTTCCTGATAACAGCATAGCTCAACCGCGCACGCCCGCCATATCCACAACGTCTTGATTTCATAATCATTAGAGCGCACTTCCCGCCGGGGACCATTGCTGTGATAAATGAAGCGATTTCCCGTCAGAGACGGTGACAGTAATGTTCACCTTGTCTCCGGAATCTATATTTAAACTCAGCCGCATTAAATCAATCGTCTGATTAGCGGGAATAAAAAGTGTGTTTTGTTGCCGTGAAGAACTTTGCCCCCCCTGCCCCTGTCGCAAAGAGACAATCTGCACCTGACATTCACACGGTTCCGTCAGAATAACCTGCGGAATAATGGTGGTCATATTTCCCTGTTGCGATGTTTTAAACGTGATCTGACTGGAAAGCGCCGCGAGGAGAATTAAGGTATTCATGATGAACTCCCGAAAAAAAACAGGGCAAATGCCCTGTTTTTTGTAGCACAGACTGGAAATTAATACTGATGTGCAGTCGCGTGGTTGCCAAAACCAACCTGCTGAACAGTCACAGTGGATCCGGATGCGGTTTGATCAACAGCAGCACCGTTGCCACCACCGTACTGGCTAACGTTCATCACCGAGTGGTTACCATTCCACTGGTCAAGCGTTGCGCTGTTACCGAAACCATTCTGAGTCAGACTAATTGAGCTGTCATCAGAGCCCTGACCAACGTCAGCACCGTTACCGCCGCCACTCTGATTAATGGTCAGTGTGGAATTTCTCGCACTGGTTTGCAAAGCGAGAGCCGAGTTACCGCCACCGTACTGGTAAATGCTCAGCGTTGAATTTGGACCACTGTCATGACCACCGTGGCCATGCCCGTTACCCCAACCGCCTTGATTAATACTACCGGCCATAGCACTACCAGAAACTACGATTGCTGCAATTGCTGCCACTTTGATAAATTTCATGGTAAACCCCCATCGGATTGATTAAAGTCGCCGCTAAATAACTAACGCTGAATAACGCGAATCGCCATTTGCGACTGTCTCTGCACTACAACTGCGGTTTTCTGCGTACCGTACTGCGTAATATTTGCTCTATTACCCGACCCTTTTTGGATAATTTTCGCACTATTACCATATCCATCTTGCGTAATACCTGCATCATTCGCGCTACCGCTCTGATCGATCCAGGCAATATTATAAGTCCCTGATTGATCAACTCTCGCTCTGTTGCCTGCTCCATCCTGAGAAACAATGGACAATAATTTTGACCCGTCCTGGCGAACCTGAGCATCATTTAACATGCCCTGCTGACCAATAATGGCTGCCTGATTTAATGATGAACGACTTAATTCATTAACCGTGAAGTTATATTCAGCGTTAGCCAAATCTGAATCAGCCGCGATTACAAATCCAGGCGCACCCAGTAATGTAAACATCATAAATAACGATGTATTTTTCATGTTGTCACCCTGGACCTGGCTATTTGATAACGCCATAACCTTGTTACTGTGACTTCGTGTTAGAACGACTCGTAATTTGTTAACGCGTCGTTACGGTGATGAGTATGTCTGCCGAAACATTTTAAATATCTCACCCGCGTGGCTTATTTTTATTTATCACGTCACCTCAAAGTAGTAATTCCATGCAAAAAAACGTTATAGACCGGGGTTCTTATTTTTCTATTAAGCCTTTCTTAATAATCGATTGTGCAGCGGGACGAGAGGGGTAAAGCCCCCATGCAACGGACGCTAAACGAAACGCCAGGAGGACATTTTACACAACACGTGACACGAGACCTGTTTTCTTAAGACGCAGCATCGTTCATTCCAGGACTTAGAAAATCTCTGTGACTCATACCTCTTTACGGGAAGAAATAAATAATTAATATTAATAAAAATCAAACAATTATAAATATTTGTATGATTTTTAAAATCTGTGCAGGGTTATTTACATGTACAACTTTCTTATCATTCCACAACATTTAAAAGAGTCCATTTTCACAAATTAATATTGATTTTTACATCCTGTTACACGTTTAACACTTGCTTTAAAGTTAGTAATAGCTAGATTGAAATCAGATGTACGAAATTTGTTTTATATTTACCTCCTGCTGGAGGTTATGGTTTTTTTCTTCACACAGCAGTGCAACATCTGTCAGTACTTCTGGGGTCCTCTTTTTTATCTGGAGGACCGCTGTCAGGTGTCATAAAAAAGTGGGGTTTCATCATGTATAATGAAGTCCAAAGTTTACATGGTCATACGTTACTGTTGATCACAAAACCTTCGTTGCAAGCGACCGCTTTATTACAACATTTAAAGCAATCGCTGTCTCTGCACGGGAAATTACATAATATTCAACGTTCTTTTGATGATATTGCACCTGGCAGTATCATTCTGATTGATATGATGGAAGCGGATAAAAAGCTTATCCATTACTGGCAAGATAATTTAAGCAGGAAAAACAATAATATCCGCGTGTTATTATTGAATACCCCTGATGAGTATCCCTTCAGAGATATTGAAAGCTGGCCGCATATCAATGGTGTGTTCTATATCACGGAAGAAGAAGATCGGCTGGTCGAAGGTCTGCAAGGTATATTGCGCGGCGAGTGTTATTTTTCGCAAAAACTTGCCAGCTACCTCATCACGCACTCCGGAAATTACCGCTATAACAGTTCAGAGTCAGCGCTGCTAACGCACCGTGAGAAAGAGATCCTGAACAAATTGCGCATTGGTGCTTCAAATATTGAAATCGCCCGTTCGTTATTTATCAGCGAAAATACGGTAAAGACGCACCTTTATAATCTTTTCAAGAAGATAGCTGTTAAGAACCGAACTCAGGCTGTTTCATGGGCAAACGATAACCTCAGGCGTTAATCAAATGAAACGCACGTTGAGTTGGATCGCCGCAGCGAGTTTTATGCTCGCTGCCGGGAACGTACGGGCCGTCGAGGTCGAAGTTCCTGGATTGTTAACAGACCACACTGTCTCCTCGGTCGGGCACAATTTTTATCGTGCATTCAGTGACAAATGGGACAGTACATTTACTGGAAATATAACAATCAACGAGCGGCCCAGTGCACGATGGGGAAGTTGGATAACAATAACGGCTAATCAGGACGTTATTTATCAAACATTTTTATTCCCCACGAAAATAGACCTCGATAAAAACGTAGCCTTAGCACTGGCTCAATCAGAAGATGCTATTAATCGCCTGCAAATTGATAAAGCGCTATTAAGCACCAGCGATTTAGCAAAAGACGAATTCTAGCGAACCTATATCCGGAGGCTGTCATGCGTATTGCATATGCAGTTGTTTCGATAATGCTAATAACCCCTATAAGCTGGGCCGGAAATATGACGTTCCAGTTCCGTAACCCTAACTTTGGCGGTAATCCCAATAATGGGGCGTTTCTGTTGAACGAAGCCCAGGCGCAAAACTCCTATAAGGATCCCAGCTTTAAGGATTTTAGCGTCGATACCCCATCGGCACTGGACAACTTCACGCAGGCTATCCAGTCGCAGATTTTGGGAGGGTTGCTGACCAACATTAATACCGGCAAACCCGGCCGAATGGTGACCAACGACTTCATTGTCGACATCGCCAACAAGGACGGACAACTCCAGTTGAACGTTACCGATCGAAAAACCGGGAAAACCTCCACCATTCAGGTTTCCGGTCTACAAAGTGATTCAACGAACTTTTAAACAACAACGAAATAAGGACAACGATCATGCATCGCTTCCTGATATTTGTTGCAGTGTGCTTATTGAGCGGTTGTTTAACTGCTCCACCTAAAGAAGCTGCAAAACCAACATTAATGCCTCGGGCTCAAAGTTATCGTGATTTAACACATTTACCTGCGCCGACCGGTAAAATATTTGTCTCGGTTTATAACATTCAGGATGAAACGGGACAATTTAAACCTTATCCGGCAAGTAACTTTTCTACGGCAGTGCCACAGAGCGCCACCGCCATGCTGGTGACCGCCCTGAAGGATTCGCACTGGTTTATTCCTCTGGAACGTCAGGGTCTGCAGAACCTGTTAAATGAACGGAAAATTATTCGCGCTGCTCAGGAAAATGGCACCGTCGCGAATAATAACCGCATGCCGCTGGAATCACTGGCCGCGGCGAACGTCATGATCGAGGGATCGATTATTGGTTATGAAAGCAACGTTAAATCAGGTGGTGTGGGCGCGCGTTACTTTGGTATCGGTGCTGATACGCAATATCAGCTCGACCAAATCGCCGTAAACCTGCGTGTCGTCAACGTCAGCACGGGCGAAGTGCTCTCTTCGGTAACGACCAGCAAAACCATTCTTTCTTATGAAGTGCAGGCCGGGGTTTTCCGCTTCATCGATTACCAGCGTTTGCTGGAGGGTGAAATCGGGTATACCTCTAACGAACCGGTCATGATGTGTCTGATGTCAGCCATAGAAACCGGGGTAATCTTCCTGATTAATGATGGTATCGATCGTGGATTGTGGGACCTGCAGAACAAAGCAGAGGCGCAAAACCCGATACTGGTTAAATACCGCGATATGTCGGTGCCTCCGGAATCCTGACAGGAAGCGCATAAAAAAGGCGAGATCATCATCTCGCCTTTTTTTATTCGCTTACCGCAGTGATGTTTTGCGCTTTATCCCGTCTGGCGGCCAGCCAGAGGCCGCTGTTCTTCATGGCATAGCCAAACACCAACCCCAGCATTAGCGAGGGAAGCACCAGTGCCCAGTCCCCCTGCCCTGCAAACGTCGCGCATGCGCCCATAAAGGTACCGGGTACAAACGACAGCAGCATATGCTTTGCCTGGATACACATCAAAAACGCGACTACGCCGGTCATGATATAGCCCAGGATCTCCAGATGCGGGGCCAGCGCGCTGCCCTTCATAATCACGAGTGCCCAGATAACACCGCTCATCAGGGTACAGCCAGAGATAAAAAGCCCTTTTACGCCGCCCTGCGGGCAGGCAAAGTAGGCCGTACAGCCCAGAAACCCGGCCCAGCTGAGCAACCCGAGAGAGACCGCCACCCATCCCCATAGTCCGGAGAGAATGCCTGTCGTGAATGCGATACACAGTAATATGTTCATGGCGCGCATCTTAGCAGAAGCGCGCCATGGAAATGAGATCAGATGCACATTCCGTGCAAGATGAAATGTATGGTTGCAGAATTTATGTGATCTAAATCACTCTTCATCCTCTTCTTCCAGCTCATCCCACATTGCCGCAATGGCGTCGCGGGTCAGCGGAGCCAGCGTTCTCCAGAACGGCGAGGTCGCATGTGCTTCAACTTTGCCGAGGAAAGTACCGCACCACGGCAGCAGATACGCTTCGAAGAGCGTTTCGATAGCCTCGTTCTCATCATCAGCGGCGTGATCTTCAATCCAGGATGCAGCCAGCAGCAACGTTCCGATATGGTCCGCAGGGGTATCCGTCAGCGGCATTCCGCGTTCAGAGAGAAACGCGCGCACTTCCGCTTCCGTCGCCCCTTCCTGCCAGGCTGAACGGTACGGCGAAACGCGGCATTCGTCGCCAATAAACAGTGCGTTGTAATCCGTTGAAATCTGCTGCATATCGCAACTTTTTTGCAGACGCTCCAGCAACTCATCCTGTTCCAGCGGCCAGTTTTGCGCCAGTTTCCCTTCACGAATCAGGGTAAAGAGTGGAACCAGCAGCGGGTCTTGCGGCTGACGATAGAACAGCGTACCCAGCACGCGGCAAAGGATGGAAAACTCATTCATTTTTTTATTCCATTACACAATTAAAGATCGGCAAATTCATCAATCGGATCCATTCCGCGTGACTCGAGGAAATCAAGCATGCGGCGTGGGGTAACGTTAAGGATCCTGTCTTCCGGGAAATCCACGTCATTCAGTATTTTCAGGCATTCACTAAAATCACCCAGCGTAAACGCGGTATGGGAATCGGAACCCAGCGCCACCATGCCACCGGCATCCCGCACTGCAGCTGCCACGGCGCGACAGTTTGCTTCACTGCCCTTACGCGAGTGAACAAAAGAAGAGTTATTGATCTCCAGCGCCACGTGGTGTTTCGCTGCCGCCTGGGCAACAGCCTCGATATCAATCGGGTATTTAGGATTACCCGGATGAGAAATAATGTGCACGTTGCCGCTGGCTATAGCAGCAATCATCGCTCGGGTGTTCGTCTCTTTATCCTGCGGCGCGAAAACCGGCTCGTGGAAACCGGCAAGGATCAGATCCAGAGAGGTCAGCATCGGTCCGGTGCAGTCGATTTCACCGTCTGTATTTTTAATGTTTGCCTCGATGCCGCGCAGTATCCCAATACCGTCCACCAGACGTGGCCAGATCCGCATATTCACAAAATGCCAGTAGTGCGGCGCATCTGCCATGTCCGGGCCGTGATCGGTAATCGCAAAAAGCGTAATGCCCTTGCGTTTCGCTTGCGCGATATAATCATGGAGGTTGCTATACGCGTGGGTACTGGCGACGGTGTGCATATGCAGGTCAACGGGATACATCTTTCTCTCCTCTGCGGTTTTTCCAAAGGATAGCAGTTATCTGCAGCGAATATTAGCAAAAACCCGGCTAACGCCGGGTTTCACTCAGTAGCCGCGCTGTCTGTCGACCTGTCCGGTTACCCGATGGCCCTGCTCCATCTCACTGATGGTGTGGGTAATATAGGCCACAGCTTCCGCCGGACGCGTGACCGCTGCAATGTGCGGCGTCATCGCCACACGCGGATGTGCCCACAGCGGGCTTTCGGCCGGTAACGGCTCGCGGCTGTACACATCCAGCATCGCCCCTTTCAGTTTTCCGCTGTTCAGCGCCTGCAGCAGATCGGACTCAACAAGGTGTACCCCGCGCGCCAGGTTCATTACGTAACTCTGGTCAGCCAGTTGATTAAGCAGTGCACCATTGATAATCCCCACCGTTTCGGCCGTATTTGGCAGCAGGTTGATGAGCACGCGCGTACCGTTCAGGAACGCAGGAAGCTCATCAGCGCCGGCAAAACTTTCTACGCCCGGATAATCCTTGCGGCTACGGCTCCAGCAGCGCAGTGGGAAGCCCCACGGGGCAAGTGCTTCAGCGACTTTTGAGCCGAGCACGCCAGCCCCGAGGATACCAATGGTAAAATCTTCGCGCTGATAATCCGGCAGCGGCTCCCAGTGGGATTGCTGTTTTAGTGCCTGATAGTCGTCGAAGCGGCGGAACCAGTGCAGCACCTGGCTGACGGCATACTCCTGCATTTGCTGGCCCATGCCGGTATCTTCCAGACGGAAAAGAGGGATCTCTTCCGGCAGCATTTCAGGGTGTGCTTTCAGTTTGCTCAGAATCGAATCCACGCCGGCGCCCAGTGCAAAAACGGCCTTCAGTTTACGGCCCTGGAGCATTTCTACCGGCGGATGCCAGACCAGCGCGTAGTCAGCATGTTCGTTATCACCACGTTTCCACTCCCGCACGCGCGCCCCGGGCAACGCCGCCGAAAGTGCCTTAATCCAGTAAGCAGTATCAAAAGTGGGGTGATAGAAGATTATATCCATAGTCATTCCTGCCTTTTATTGCGCTGTTTTGTGTTCATTTTCAACTGGATTGCCAGCATAACAAATTTTTCCCGCCACCGCGTTGTTGATAAAAAAGGCGCTTTCAGCACATTTAAAAGCCATGTTGACTGAAGTTTGTCTAAATGCGCTGATTTACTGAAAAAGTGAGTTGACGCCAGTTCGGCTTTTCCTTACATTAGCGCCCGTCCCGGCAACAACGGGATGACAATATGGTGAGGTGTCCGAGTGGCTGAAGGAGCACGCCTGGAAAGTGTGTATACGGCAACGTATCGGGGGTTCGAATCCCCCCCTCACCGCCATATTTAAGATAAGAGCTCGTACGAAAGTACGGGCTTTTTTCTTTTATATTCCCCGGACAGGGGGGATGAGAATCCCCGACCGGGGTTCGACAACTGGCGACAGCCAGTTGGACAGACTGAGCGCGCAGCGAACAGGCTGCCCGCAGGGCGAGCGACGCGAGTCAATCCCCCCCTCACCGCCATATTCAAGATAAGAGCTCGTACGAAAGCACGGGCTTTTTTCTTTTATATCCCCCGGACAGGGGGGATGAGAATCACCGACCGGGGGTCGACAACGGGCGACAGCCAGTTGGACAGACTGAGCCCGCAGCGAACAGGCTGCCCGCAGGGCGAGCGACGCGAGTCAATCCCCCCTCACCGCCATATTCAAGATGAGAGCGCGTACGAAAGTACGGGCTTTTTTCTTTTATATCCTCCGCCCGCGCAGCATGAGACCTTGTGTGGTGTAAGATCCTCACCCTCGCTCCAGGGGAGAGGGAAAGATTAATCTTCCACCATCCGCGCATACTCTTCGGTAAGAAAATCCACCAGTGCCCTGACAGACGGGAGTAACCCGCGTCTCGAAGGATACACAGCATGAATCACCTCACGTCGTGGCTCCCAGGCATCCAGTACGCGAATGAGGTCCCCTGACGCAAGCTGATCTTTCACCATCAATATGGGCAACTGCACCACGCCGATACCCGCTATAGCCGCTTCACGCAGCGCCAGCATATCGGTAGTGATCAGGCGAGGATGGTAATGGATTTCCGCCTTCGCCCCTTCGGGTCCACTCAGTTCCCATTTATGGATGTGTTTACCCTCGTTCGTGCTTAATCCAGGCCAGGCACTGAGTTCAGAGGGCACCAACGGTTTACCCATCCGCTGTATCAACGCCGGTCCGGCGACCAGACAATGTCCCCGGTCAGCCAGTACCCTTAACACCAGATCGCTGTCATCGAACGGACGCGGGCGCACACGGATCGCGACATCAATCCCCTCCCCCACCAGGTCTACCCGCCGGTTGGTTGCCTCAAGCTGCAGCGCGATCCCTGGATAGCGCGCCATAAATCTCGCCAGCATCGGGCCAACATGGACATGCAACAATGTTATCGGGCAGGTGATCCTGACAATACCGCGCGGCTCAGCCTGTAACGCGGCCACCGCCTCCTCAGCAGCTTCTGCTTCCACCATCATCGCTTTACAGTGCTGATAGAAGGTCTGGCCAACTTCTGTCACCGTAAACTGCCGCGTTGTGCGATGTATTAACCGCACGCCAAGCCGCTCTTCCAGCTGAGCTATCCGGCGGCTTAGCCGGGACTTCGGCAAATCGAGCGCACGCCCCGCGGCAGCAAAACCACCGTAGTCGACCACCTTCACAAACCAGACGAAGTCATTGAGATCCTGCATAAATCCTCATCGTTCTATTTTCAGAACAGTGAATGCCATTTTCACTATCTACCGGGATATTAACGCTAAATATAAGCTAATTACATCAACAACGCTTCAGGAGTTCATCATGAAAAACGTAACAGGCGTGTATACCGCTCCCCGTCAACACTGGGTTGGTGATGGTTTCCCGGTACGTTCAATGTTTTCTTACCAGACACACGGCGAGCCGCTCAGCCCGTTCTTGCTGCTGGACTACGCCGGGCCATACACCTTCCCGGCGGATGGGGCAAAGCGCGGCGTCGGCGAGCATCCGCACCGGGGTTTCGAAACGGTCACCCTCGTCTATTCCGGCGAAGTTGAACATCGCGATTCCACCGGCAGAGGCGGCGTAATAGGCCCCGGGGACGTGCAATGGATGACGGCGGGCGCTGGCATTTTGCACGAGGAGTTCCACTCCAGCGCGTTCGCGCAGAAAGGCGGTGAACTGAAAATGATGCAGCTGTGGGTCAACCTGCCTGCCAAAGACAAAATGGCGACGCCGGGCTACCAGAGCATCACTAAGGCGGATATCCCTGTGATCACGCTGCCGGATAACAGCGGCTCGCTGCGGGTTATCGCAGGTCGCTACGAGGATGTTGCAGGCCCCGCGCACACCTTTTCGCCGCTAAACGTCTGGGACATCGCGCTCAATCAGGGTAGCCATCTCACGCTCAGTCAGCCGGAGGGATGGAGCACGGCGCTGGTTGTGATGGAAGGCACCATTACAGTGAACGGAACAACCCAGGCAGGCGAGGCACAGCTGGTTGTATTAAGCCAGCAAGGCGACACACTCCATCTGGAAGCGAGCCTCGATGCCAAAGTCCTGCTGATGGCCGGCGAACCGCTGAATGAACCCATCGTGGGCTATGGGCCGTTTGTGATGAACAGTAAAACCGAAATCGCGGAAGCCATTCGTGATTTCAACTCCGGCCGCTTCGGCCAGATCTGATGGTAATAAAGGAGAAGAAGATGTCTGCACCTGCAAATTTTAACGGCTCACGCCCGGTTATTGATGTAAACGATGCGGTGATGTTGCTTATCGATCACCAGAGCGGACTTTTCCAGACCGTGGGGGATATGCCAATGCCAGAGTTGCGCGCACGTGCTGCGGCGCTGGCAAAAATCGCTACCCTGGCGAAGATCCCGGTGATCACCACCGCTTCTGTTCCACAGGGACCGAATGGCCCCCTTATCCCGGAGATCCACGCTAATGCGCCACATGCGCAATACGTTCCACGTAAAGGTGAGATCAACGCCTGGGATAACCCGGAGTTTGTGGCTGCGGTGAAAGCCACCGGGCGCAAAACGTTGATCATCGCCGGCACCATCACCAGCGTCTGCATGGCGTTTCCCTCTATTAGCGCAGTCGCGGAGGGTTATAAAGTGTTTGCGGTTATTGATGCCTCCGGCACCTACAGCAAAATGGCTCAGGAGATTACTCTGGCGCGCGTGGTCCAGGCCGGGGTGGTACCAATGGATACCGCGGCGGTTGCCTCTGAGATCCAGCGGACATGGAACCGGGAAGATGCAGCCGAGTGGGCTGAAGTGTATACCCATATCTTCCCTGCCTATCAGCTGCTGATCGAAAGCTATACCAGAGCACAAGAGGTGGTCAAAAACAGCGAAGTGCTCGATTCACAGCGTTAATCACCGGCTCCACGGTCAAAAAGACGTGGAGCTGATTATTGCTTAACCGAACAAGCACTAAAGCAGAAAATCTGCTTGACCGTTTTAGCGCAACTCCCTATAGTAGCGCCCCGTTGCCCCCCAAGCGGTCAGGCAGCAAAACAATATGGTGAGGTGTCCGAGTGGCTGAAGGAGCACGCCTGGAAAGTGTGTATACGGCAACGTATCGGGGGTTCGAATCCCCCCCTCACCGCCATATTTAAGATAAGAGCTCGTACGAAAGTACGGGCTTTTTTCTTTTATATCCTCCGGACAGGGGGGATGAGAATCCCCGACCGGGGTTCGACAACTGGCGACAGCCAGTTGGACAGACTGAGAGCGCAGCGAACAGGCTGCCCGCAGGGCGAGCGACGCGAGTCAACCCCCCCCTCACCGCCATATTCAAGATAAGAGCTCGTACGAAAGTACGGGCTTTTTTCTTTTATATTCCCCGGACAGGGGGGGATGAGAATCCCCGACCGGGGTTCGACAACTGGCGACAGCCAGTTGGACAGACTGAGCGCGCAGCGAACAGGCTGCCCGCAGGGCGAGCGAAGCGAGTCAATCCCCCCCTCACCGCCATATTCAAGATGAGAGCTCGTACGAAAGTACGGGCTTTTTTCTTTTATATTCCCCGGACAGGACGCCCGCACAAAAAACAAAGCCCGGTTTCCCGGGCCTTGAACACAACGGCTAACTCAATAGTACGCTTGCAGCGTGCGCTGGCAGAGCGCTGAACGCACGCAGTCTTCTTTCGTGAAGCGTACCACCCCAATCATCTCATCTTCCTCAAAACGTGACATGGCGTCGCTCAGTCCGGACTTCACGCCCGACGGCAGATCGCACTGGGTAATATCACCATTGACGATGACCGTCACGTTTTCCCCGAGGCGCGTTAAAAACATCTTCATTTGCGCTGCGGTCACGTTCTGAGCCTCGTCAAGAATGACGACCGCATTTTCAAATGTACGTCCGCGCATATAAGCGAACGGCGCGATTTCCACCTTGCCAATCTCTGGTCGCAGACAGTACTGCATAAAGGATGCTCCCAGACGTTTCACCAGCACGTCATAGACGGGCCTGAAGTAAGGGGCAAACTTCTCTGAAATATCTCCGGGCAAGAAGCCAAGATCTTCATCAGCCTGCAGTACCGGACGGGTGACAATAATTCTCTCCACGTCTTTATGGATCAGCGCCTCTGCCGCTTTGGCTGCACTGATCCACGTTTTCCCGCATCCGGCTTCGCCGGTTGCAAAGATGAGCTGTTTACTCTCGATAGCATTCAGGTAGTGCGCCTGAGCCTCATTGCGCGCCACAATTGGAGAATTATCACGGCTGTCTCGGGCCATGCCAATTGCTTCTACGCCACTCATCTGCACAAGCGAGGTGACCGATTCTTCTTCACGCTGTTTATGGCTACGTGAATCCCGTCTCAGCACACGTTTTGCTTCGCGACGAGCTTTGATCACTGCTTTTTGTCTTCCCATGGATAGCACCTTGAGTTGTTGGTATTCATCACACGTGCCAGTTTCAGCACGATTATGCGCACGAACATCAGAGGGTTGGCTTCCTTGTAAGCCATTGCTTGCTTTACCGGATGACGCAACAGAACGGCTACGCGCACCATTCTGCACGTCGGTCGAAAGAGATTCTTGAGTCGAGGGGGATAATTTTGTGGTGAGGAAATCGCTGCCGGAGTCTGAGCCTCCGCGCCGGGTGCTGCGGGTGTTGTGTTTACCATGTCCAGTACAGGACGCAACCATTCGCGATCTCCATAGTGATTCAGCATCACTGCCGGGAACTACCGCTGTCTTATCTTAAGTACATCAGGAGTTATCATAAATGCAACATTTATTTTACCTGAACGTAACTTTAAGACTGTCCCTACAGTGGAAATCAGTCTCATACAGGAATATTACAGAAATATAACAGCAGGACAGGCATATGAAAAAATAATGTCCCCGCGAATTATCGCAGGGACAATTATCAGGCTTCAATCAACCCTTGAGCGAGATAGGCGTTGCGATCGCGTGCGCCAGGCAGGGCAAAGAAATAACCGCCGCCGATGGGTTTAATGTACTCTTCCAGCGCTTCCCCGTTTAAGCGTTTCTGTACGGTCAGGAAGCCCTTCTCCAGGTCGTGCTGATAGCAGACAAACAGCAGCCCCATATCGAGCTGGCCGGCGTTGGTTACGCCAAGTGAATAGCTATATCCCCGACGCATCATCAGGCTGGATTGTGTCTCTTTGGTACGCGGATTGGCCAGGCGGATATGGCTGTCCAGCGCGATGACATCGCCATTCGGATCGCTGGCGTAGTCAGGCACATCATGCTCGTTCTTCATCCCGAGCGGAGCGCCACTCTGTTTATCGCGGCCAAAAATCGTCTGCTGCTCTTTGAGCGGCGTACGGTCCCAGAACTCCACGTGGAACTGAATAATCCGCACCGCCTGATAGCTTCCCCCCACAGCCCATGCCGGCTCGCCCTGATCGGCCGTCACCCAGACCACCTCTTTCATGAGCGGGTCATTACGGCTGTCCGGGTTGGCCGTGCCGTCTTTAAAGCCCAGCAGGTTAACCGGCGTCTCTTTCCCTTTGCTGCGGGCGGCATGGTCAGAGATAAACCCTTCCCGCTTCCAGCGAACGCTCAGCAGGTCCGGCGTGTGCTTGATGATGTCGCGCAGCGCGTGGATCACCGTATCCTGGGTGTTGGCGCAAATCTGCAGGAGCAGATCGCCGTGGCAGAGAGCAGCATCCAGAGAATCATTCGGGAAACGCGTCATTTTCTGCAGTGCTTTTGGCTTCTGTTTTGCCAGCCCGTAGCGCGCATCAAACAGCGACTCACCGAGCGAAACGGTTATCGTCAGGTTATCCGGAGCGATAAATGCCCCGAGGATACCGGAATCCATCGGCGGCAGACGCGGGTTAGGCGTGTCCGGCGCCGGACCACCGGCGGTGAGAAACGCGATGCGCCTCGTCAGCAGGCGGAACAAACGCTCAAGATCGGCTTTATCGCTTGCCAGCGAATCAAAAGCCACCAGCATCATGGAGGCCTGCTGTGGTGTCAAAATGCCCGACTGATGCTCACCATAAAAAGGCTGCGTCTCCATGCGTGCATTGGGTGACAGCGTGCCGGGAGCACTTTGCGGTTTCGCCGCATGCGCCACCGGGCACCCTCCGGCCAGAGCAAGGGCGCCCCCCAGCGCCCCTACTCCTTTTAACAATCGACGACGTGAAGGTTCCACCACGTCGTGTTCATTCTGCTTGTTCATCGTGCTTAATCCAGACCCAGTACGCCACGCAGCAGGGAGAGATCTTCCGCCAGTGTGGTAATCGGGCCTTTCAACGCGTTACGGTCGGCATCGGTCAGTTTATCGTAGGTTTCAAACCCGTCTTTGGTACGGTACTTCGCCAGAATGGTGTCGACTTTTTTGAAGTTGGCATCCACTTTCGCCAGCAGTTCGCTGTTATCTTTCTGCAGCTGAGGACGCAGCAGATCGACAATTTTCTGCGCGCCATCGACGTTCGCCTGGAAGTCCCACAGGTCGGTGTGGCTGTAACGGTCTTCTTCACCGCTGATTTTACTTGCCGCCACTTCTTCAATCAGACCCGCGGCACCGCCCACCACTTTTGATGGCGGGAAGGCCAGCTCCCCGATGCGTTTTTGCAGCTCAAGTACGTCACTGTTCAGCTGATCGGCATATTTATCCATCCCTTTGAGAGTGTTATCGCCAAACAGGGCTTTCTCCAGACGGTGGAAGCCGGTAAATTTCGGGTCGGCGGCTTTCTGCTCAAAATCATCTTCACGGGCATCAATACTGCCATCCAGATCAGAGAACAACTCGGCAATCGGCTCAATCCGCTCGTAATGCTGGCGGGTTGGCGCATACAGGGATTTCGCTTTCGCGATATCGCCCGCTTTTACTGCATCGGTGAAGGCTTTGGTACCGGTAGCCAGGTCCGCCGTCTCTTTGATGACATACGCTTTATAAGCAGTAATCGCATCACCCAGGCTCAACAGAGCCGTGCCTTTTGCGGCATCGGCCGTGGCGTCGCCCTTCACGATAAGCTTGCCTTTAGGGTTCGTCAGCAGCCCGCAGGTCATCTCATATTCACCCGGTTGCAGGTTGGCGGTCATCTTCTGACTAAAGCCCGGCGCGATATTTTCACGCTCTTCCACCACCATGACGCCTTTCAGGATTTCCCACTCCAGTGCCTTCTGGCTGTGGTTCTGAATAATAAACTGGGTTTTGCCGCTGTTGACCGTGATGGTCATTGGCTCGCACTGCTTATCATTGACCGAAACCTTGACCTGCGGAACATCCGCGCCCCAGGCGGAAAATGCTGAAGCGAACAGCGCGGCAATGCCTGCGCATAACGCACTACGACGGAACTGAATTGCCATGACTCTTCCCTTTAAAAGTATGTTGTAACTAATGCAGACAGATTACGGCGCAACGCGCGACGTCTGAGTGCCGGTGCGCGGCGGCATGGCAAACAGCACCAGCGCCGGAACCAAATAGATAAAGTACATCGCCACTTCGCTGACGCTCGGCGTTTCCTGGTAACCAAAAATACCTTCGAGCAAGGTACCGGTCAGGGAGTGCGTTGAGAGCACGTTACTGAGGTCGAACGCCACTGCCTGGAAGTGATTCCACAGGCCCGCTTCGTGGAAAGCGCGGATCGCTCCCGCCGCCAGCCCAGCGGCTACCAGCAGAATAAACAGGCTGGTCCATTTAAAGAATGCACCCAGGTTAAGGCGAATGCCGCCCCAGTAGAGCAGGAATCCCAGCACCACCGCAGTGGCCAGACCCAGCATCGCACCCAGCGGTGGCCAGATCCCCACATCCTGCTGAAATGCCGCCAGCAGGAAGAAAACCGACTCCAGCCCTTCCCGCGCCACGGCGAAAAAGACCATCATGATCAGCGCCCAGCCGTGGTTATTGCCCTTTTGCAGGGCGTTATCCACCGCTTGCTCCAGCTGCACCTTCACGTTGCGGGACACTTTACGCATCCAGAACACCATCCAGGTAAGGATTACCACGGCAATAACGGCCACGATCCCTTCAAACAACTCTTGCTCTTTCTGGGGAAACTCACCGGTGGTTTCATTGATAAGAATGCCAAGGCCCAGACAGAGTGCTGCGGCGAGGAATACCCCAATCCACATGACACCGATCCAGCGTCCACGCTGGGTTCGCTTCAGATAACTGGCGATGAGGCTGACGATGAGGGCCGCTTCGAGACCTTCACGTAACATAATGAGAAATGGAACAAACATGCCGACACCTTAAATGTTTATCGCGGTCAACTGATGCAAAGAAAGGTAAATTCTTGTGATAGTGATTATCATTACGCCAGCAAGAAAAACAAGCGAAATGTGTGTTGTTTTGATGACGAGTTGTAAACACCCAGCCTGGTAATAATTGCTGGCGTTATCGTTAAGTTTATAAGTTATAGCGAAAATGCCCATTTACGGTTAATCAGGGCTGTGGCTAAATATCTGCCTCAAAAACCAACTGAAAATTAACCATGTTTAACATTATCCATTTCCTGCTGGCGCTGGTGATTATTCTTGCGCTTGCCTGGCTGGTGAGTTTCGACCGCCGAAAAATTCGCATTCGTTTTGTTTTACAGCTGATTGTCATTGAAATAGCCCTGGCGTTCTTTTTCCTGCATGCCGAAAGCGGGCTGTTCATTATTAAATATGTCTCGGGATTCTTTGAGTCACTGCTGAAATTCGCGGCTGAAGGCACCAATTTCGTCTTTGGCGGGATGGGTGAAAAAGGACTGGCGTTCATTTTCCTCGGCGTACTCTGCCCGATTATTTTTATCTCCGCACTGATTGGTATTCTTCAGCACTGGCGAATTCTGCCGATTTTTATTCGGGTGATCGGGACACTGCTGTCAAAACTGAATGGCATGGGTAAGCTGGAATCGTTCAACGCGGTGAGCTCGCTGATCCTCGGACAGTCTGAAAACTTTATTGCCTACAAGGGTGTACTGGGCGACCTCTCCTCTCGTCGTCTCTTCACCATGGCGGCCACGGCCATGTCGACGGTATCTCTGTCGATTGTCGGTGCCTATATGACCATGCTCGACGCCAAATTTGTCGTTGCCGCACTCATCCTGAACATGTTCAGCACCTTTATTATTCTCTCCATTATCAACCCGGCGCGCCCGGAAGCAGAGCCGGACATCAAGCTTGAAAAGCTGCACGAGTCCCAGAGCTTCTTCGAAATGCTTGGCGAGTATATTCTGGCCGGTTTTAAAGTGGCGATGATTATTCTGGCGATGCTGATTGGCTTTATTGCCCTTATTAGCGCCGTTAACGCCCTCTTCTCCAGCGTATTTGGTATGAGCTTCCAGCAGATCCTGGGCTATGTATTTTACCCGCTGGCATGGCTGGTTGGTATTCCGCTGAGCGACGCGTTGAATGCCGGCAGTATTATGGCAACCAAGCTGGTCGCAAATGAATTTGTGGCAATGATTGAGCTGCAAAAAATTGCGCATCAGATGTCACCACGCGGACTGGGCATTTTGTCCGTTTTCCTGGTGTCGTTCGCTAACTTTGCCTCTATCGGCATTGTGGCCGGGGCGATCAAAGGCCTGAACGAGCAACAGGGGAACGTGGTATCGCGTTTTGGCTTACGTCTGGTGTATGGCGCGACGCTGGTCAGTTTACTGTCCGCCAGCTTTGCAGGACTGGTGCTGTAAGCGATAACGGCGGGTTCTCCCGCCGTTTTTCATTAAAACTGCACGCACACCGGCTGATCGACTCGCATCACCGACTCCTGCGCGAAGCGTGATTTATAAATACCGCGCAACGCTTCAATATTCTTCTCGCTCTGCGCATCTTTACCGTGGATCAGCATAAGCGCCTTGCTCGGTTCACGCGCCACTTTCCCGTCGTTACCCAGCCACTGCCCGCGCGCATCAAAGACCGTCAGGCCATCGCGAAAACGCGGCGTCACGTCCTGGTCAACGAACTGCTGCCACTCGCCGGTGGTGATTTGCGCGCCTGCGGGACGGTTTAGCCCGAAATAGAGCGTGGTTTGCTGCATCTGGTTATCCGCTTTGCAGGTCTCCATCGCCGCGTGTTGCGACGGCACACTGCAGCCCGCCAGCATCAATAATGCCGCTGCCATTACCCCTGTTTTGATTGTCATGCTTCGCTATCCTCATTGTTATAAGCACAGCGATATCATCGTAAATTGCGGATTTTGGCAAGAAAAAAGCCGGGTAGCGCGCGCGCTTACCCGGCCTGTCTATCAGCGAAAAAAATTACTCAGCCTGCAGCTTTGACGGAGGTGCAGTGTGATAGTGTGCGTCTGCTTCAGCAAAACGTTTCTGCATTGAGGCAGAAGGCGCTTTACCCAGCAGGCTGAACACCACAATGCCGATACTGCCGAAGATGAAGCCCGGGATAATTTCGTACAGACCGAGCCAGGCGAACTGCTTCCAGACGATAACGGTAAGCGCACCGATAATCATCCCCGCCAGCGCGCCGTTGCGGGTCATGCGCGACCACAGCACCGAGAAGAGCACCACCGGACCAAACGCCGCACCAAAGCCCGCCCACGCGTAGCTCACCAGGCCCAGCACGCGGTTCTCAGGGTTTGCCGCCAGCGCAATGGCAATTAAGGCCACCACCAGCACCATGAAACGCCCCACCCATACCAGCTCTTTCTGGCTCGCATCTTTACGCAGGAACGCTTTGTAGAGGTCTTCGGTGATTGCACTTGAGCAGACCAGCAGCTGGCAGCTCAGGGTGGACATCACGGCCGCCAGGATCGCGGAGAGCAGAATACCGGCAATCCACGGGTTGAACAGAATGCCCGCCAGTTCGATGAACACACGCTCGGCATTCTGGTTTACTGCCCCTGCCTGCGCCGGGTTATTGTTGAAGTAAGCGATGCCGAAGAAGCCAACCGCACAGGCACCCGCCAGGCAGAGGATCATCCACGTCATACTGATACGACGGGCATGAACAATCGTGTGGTGAGAGTCAGCGGCCATGAAGCGCGCCAGAATGTGCGGCTGACCGAAGTAGCCCAGACCCCAGCCCATCAGAGAAACGATGGCGACAAAGTTCAGCCCTTTCAGCATGTCGACGTTTTCAATGCTCTTCTGCTTAATCACTTCCAGCGAATCAGCAAAGCCGCCGACGGTGAAGATGACAATGACTGGCGTCAGGATCAGAGCGAAGATCATCAGGCTCGCCTGCACGGTGTCAGTCCAGCTTACGGCCAGGAAACCGCCCACGAAGGTATAGAGAATGGTTGCCGCAGCACCGGCCCACAGCGCCGTTTCATAGCTCATGCCGAAGGTGCTTTCGAACAGGCGCGCACCGGCCACAATGCCAGAGGCACAATAGATGGTGAAGAACACGAGGATAACCAGCGCAGAGATAATACGCAGCACGCGGCTGTTATCTTCAAAGCGTCCGGTGAAGTAATCCGGCAGGGTCAACGCATTGTTGTTGGCTTCGGTATGCACGCGCAGACGGCCCGCAACCAGCTTCCAGTTGATCCATGCCCCGACGGTCAGGCCAATGGCGATCCAGCTTTCAGAAATACCGGAGATGAAAATCGCCCCCGGCAGACCCATCAGCAGCCAGCCGCTCATGTCGGACGCGCCCGCAGAGAGTGCGGTGACCATCGGCCCTAAGCTACGCCCGCCCAGAATGTAGTCGTCAAAGTTCTTTGTTGAACGCCATGCCAAAAACCCTATCAGGATCATGCCAAATATATAAACGAGAAATGTCACCAGCATCGGTGTGCTAATTGCCATTCAAATTCTCCAAAATGTCGAGCGACAACCGTCCGGGTTGCCTTGTTATGTCATCACCGGAACGTAGTGATGTGTGTATGTGTTTCTGTTGGCCGCGCGTATCCTGCCGTAAGCAGTGCTCGCACACAAACGATTTAACACTGCATTTACATCAAATTCATCCCTGGTTTTATACGTCTTTCGTATAGGTTGCACTCGCTCACGCTTTTACGGGTTGCACCTTTTAAAAGTGTTAAGTCCCGCATAAAAACAGGCCTCTCATCCAGAAGCCAGCACTTTTTTCCAGCTAACCATCTCTTAACAATCCATTCATTTCCTGGGTTGCAAACCAGGTCACATTTAACACGGTTGCACAAAGTTGCAACATGGTGGATATTTCACGCTATCGATAGCACACGACGACAGAACAACAGGAGCTTTGGCATGGGTATGACCACCATGGGGGTTAAGCTGGATGACGCAACCCGCGAACGGATTAAGACCGCAGCAACCCGCATTGACCGCACGCCGCACTGGCTAATCAAGCAGGCGATTTTTAACTACCTCGAAAGACTCGAAAGCGATGAGGGGCTGCCAGAGCTGCCCGCGCTGCTGGCGGGTGCAGCCAATGAAAGTGATGAGGTTTCCGCCGCTGCTGACGAAAACCATCAGCCGTTCCTTGAATTCGCCGAGCAGATCCTGCCTCAGTCCGTCAGCCGCGCCGCCATTACCGGTGCTTACCGTCGTGCCGAAACCGACGCCGTACCGATGCTGCTGGAGCAGGCCCGTCTGCCAGAAGCCATTGCCTCTCAGGCGCACAGCCTGGCGTATCAACTTGCCGACAAATTGCGTAACCAGAAAAATGCCACCGGCCGCGCCGGAATGGTACAGGGTCTGCTGCAGGAGTTTTCCCTCTCCTCTCAGGAGGGCGTAGCGCTGATGTGTCTGGCGGAAGCGCTGTTGCGTATTCCTGACAAAGCCACCCGTGACGCACTGATCCGCGACAAAATCAGCAACGGTAACTGGCAGTCACACATTGGCCGCAGCCCGTCGCTGTTCGTCAACGCGGCGACCTGGGGCCTGCTGTTTACCGGCCGACTGGTCTCGACCCATAATGAAGCCAACCTCTCCCGCTCCCTGAACCGCATCATCGGCAAGAGCGGTGAACCGCTGATCCGAAAAGGCGTGGATATGGCGATGCGCCTGATGGGCGAGCAGTTTGTTACCGGCGAAACCATCGCGGAAGCGCTGGCCAACGCCCGTAAGCTCGAAGATAAAGGTTTCCGCTACTCTTACGACATGCTGGGTGAAGCGGCGCTGACCGCCGCCGACGCGCAGGCTTATATGGTCTCTTACCAGCAGGCGATTCACGCCATTGGTAAAGCGTCAAACGGTCGCGGTATTTATGAAGGCCCGGGGATCTCCATCAAGCTCTCGGCCCTGCATCCGCGCTACAGCCGTGCGCAGTACGACCGGGTGATGGAAGAGCTCTATCCGCGCCTGAAATCCCTGACCCTGCTGGCGCGCCAGTACGACATCGGTATCAACATCGATGCCGAAGAGGCCGACCGCCTGGAGATCTCCCTCGATCTGCTGGAAAAACTGTGCTTCGAGCCGGAGCTGGCAGGCTGGAACGGAATTGGTTTCGTTATCCAGGCGTATCAGAAACGTTGTCCGTTCGTGATTGATTACCTGATTGACCTGGCAAGCCGCAGCCGCCGTCGCCTGATGATCCGCCTGGTGAAAGGCGCCTACTGGGACAGCGAAATTAAACGCGCCCAGATGGAAGGTCTGGAAGGCTATCCGGTCTATACCCGCAAGGTTTACACCGATGTCTCATACCTCGCCTGCGCAAAAAAACTGCTCGGCGTGCCGAACCTGATTTACCCGCAGTTTGCCACCCATAACGCCCACACCCTGGCGGCCATCTACAGCCTGGCCGGACAGAACTACTATCCGGGTCAGTATGAGTTCCAGTGCCTGCACGGCATGGGTGAACCGCTGTACGAGCAGGTCACCGGTAAAGTGGCGGATGGCAAACTGAACCGTCCGTGCCGTATTTATGCCCCGGTGGGCACCCATGAAACCCTGCTGGCGTACCTGGTGCGTCGTCTGCTGGAGAACGGGGCGAACACCTCCTTCGTTAACCGTATCGCCGATACCACCCTGCCACTTGACGAGCTGGTTGCCGATCCGGTGCAGGCGGTTGAGAAGATGGCTGCCCAGGAAGGTCAGATTGGCCTGCCGCATCCGAAGATCCCGCTGCCGCGTGAACTGTACGGCAAAGGTCGCGTGAACTCCGCGGGCCTGGACCTGGCGAACGAACACCGTCTGGCCTCCCTCTCCTCCGCCCTGCTCAACAGCGCGCTGCAGAAATGGCAGGCCAAACCGATTCTGGAGCAGCCCGTCGCTGATGGCGAAATGCAGCCCGTGATTAACCCGGCGGAGCCAAAAGATATCGTCGGCTACGTGCGGGAAGCAACCGAAGCAGAAGTGGATCAGGCGCTGGACAGCGCGGTGAATAACGCGCCAATCTGGTTCGCGACACCGCCGCAAGAGCGTGGCGCCATTCTGGAACGTGCTGCGGTGCTGATGGAAGACCAGATGCAGTCGCTCATCGGGATCCTGGTGCGCGAAGCAGGTAAAACCTTCAGCAACGCCATTGCCGAAGTTCGTGAAGCGGTCGACTTCCTGCACTACTACGCAGGCCAGGTTCGTGATGATTTCGATAACGAAACCCACCGTCCTCTCGGTCCGGTGGTGTGTATCAGTCCGTGGAACTTCCCGCTGGCGATCTTCACCGGCCAGATTGCCGCCGCACTTGCCGCAGGCAACAGCGTGCTGGCAAAACCGGCGGAGCAGACCCCGCTGATTGCCGCTCAGGGTATTAACATTCTGCTGGAAGCAGGCGTGCCTGCGGGTGTCATACAGCTGTTGCCGGGCCGCGGTGAAACGGTCGGGGCGAAACTGACCGCCGATAACCGTGTGCGCGGCGTGATGTTTACCGGCTCGACTGAAGTGGCCTCCCTGCTGCAGCGCAACATCGCCACCCGTCTTGATGCGCAGGGGCGTCCAACGCCGCTCATCGCTGAAACCGGCGGCATGAACGCCATGATCGTCGACTCCTCCGCGCTCACCGAGCAGGTGGTGGTCGATGTTCTCGCCTCTGCCTTCGACAGCGCGGGCCAGCGCTGTTCCGCCCTGCGCGTGCTGTGTCTGCAGGATGACGTGGCAGACCACACGCTGAAGATGCTGCGCGGCGCGATGGCCGAATGCCGCATGGGTAACCCGGGCCGTCTCACGACCGATATCGGGCCGGTTATCGACGCGGAAGCCAAAGCAAATATCGAAAACCACATTCAGACCATGCGCGCCAAAGGCCGTCCGGTCTTCCAGGCCGTGCGTGAAAACAGCGAGGATGCCCGCGAGTGGCAGACCGGCACCTTTGTGCCGCCAACGCTGATTGAACTGGCCAGCTTCGACGAGCTGAAAAAAGAGGTCTTTGGCCCGGTATTGCACGTGGTGCGCTACAACCGTAACAACCTCAACGAGCTGATTGAACAGATTAACGCCTCCGGCTATGGCCTGACCCTCGGCGTGCATACCCGCATCGATGAGACCATCGCTCAGGTGACCGGCAGCGCTAAAGTAGGCAACCTGTACGTCAACCGTAACATGGTCGGCGCGGTGGTGGGCGTACAGCCGTTCGGCGGTGAAGGTCTGTCAGGTACCGGTCCAAAAGCCGGTGGTCCACTCTACCTGTACCGTCTGCTGGCAAACCGTCCGGACAATGCGCTCGGCGTGACGCTGGCACGTCAGGATGCCGAACGTCCGGTGGACGCGCAGCTGAAGGCCGTGCTGACACAGCCGCTGGAGGCGCTCATCACGTGGGCAGAAACACGCCCGGAACTGCGCGCTGTCGCACAGCAGTATGGCGAACTGGCGCAGGCGGGTACCCAGCGCCTGCTGCCGGGGCCAACCGGTGAGCGCAACACCTGGACGCTGATGCCGCGCGAGCGTGTGCTGTGCGTGGCGGACAACGAGCAGGATGCGCTGGTTCAGCTGGCCGCCGCTGCTGCAACCGGTTGTGAAGTGCTGTGGCCGGAAGATGCACTGCATCGTGACCTGGCGAAACAGCTGCCGAAAGCGGTCTCTGCCCGCATTCATTTTGCGAAGCCCGATGCCTTGCTGACTCAGCCGTTTGATGCCGTTATCTATCACGGTGATTCCGACCAGCTGCGCGAACTGTGCGAGCAGGTGGCGGCCCGCAGCGGTGCGATTGTTTCGGTGCAGGGCTTTGCCCGCGGCGAAACCAACCTGCTGCTGGAACGTCTGTACGTTGAGCGCTCGCTCAGCGTGAACACCGCGGCGGCGGGCGGTAACGCGAGCCTGATGACAATCGGTTAATCGTGTAAAATATCCCCGGTGGCACTACGCTTACCGGGGTGACAAAAAAACCCAGGGCCGGATAAGCACAGCGCATCCGGCTTTTTTACATGGAGGGGATGATGAAAAGATATCTGATCGCGGGGGCTGCATTGCTGCTGAGCGCGAACGCGCTGGCAGAAGAGTGCGCAAATGCGACCACCCAGCTTGAAATGAACACCTGTACGGCGCAGCAGTACCAGGCAGCCGATAAAAAACTGAATCAGACGTATCAGGCTGCCATCAAACGCGCAGAAGCCCCACAGCGTGAGCTTCTGAAAAAGGCACAGCAGGCGTGGATTGCCCTGCGCGATGCCGACTGCAACTTTATCGGGTCGGGTACTGAGGGAGGCAGCGTCCAGCCGATGATCATCAGCCAGTGCCTGAACGAAAAAACCGTTGAGCGTGAAGCGTTTCTTGCCTCACTGATGCAGTGTGAAGAGGGCGATTTAAGCTGCCCTCTTCCGCCGGGAAACTAACGCACGCGGATCCCTTCAATGATCATCTGCTGAACGTTTTCCAGCGTGCTGTGGAAAAACGCCTCATCCTGGAGCGTTTTACCGGTCACCGCTTCAACCTGGGCCGCAAAGTCAGCGTAATGCTGAGTGGAGGCCCAAATCATAAAGATCAGATGATGTGGGTCAACTGGAGCCAGCTTCCCGCCCGCCACCCATCCGGCAATAATGGCCGATTTCTCGTCAACCAGCTGTTTTAAATCCCCGGTCAGCTCCGCCTGCAACAGCGGTGCGCCCTGCAGCATCTCCAGGCAGAACAGCCGTGACGCCTGCGGATAATCACGCGACACCTCCAGCTTCAGGCGAATGTACTCCCTGATCGCCACCAGCGGGGCAAGCTCTTCGCGAAACGCCTTGAGCGGCGCCAGCCAGATATCGAGGATCTGTTGCATCACCGCAATATAAAGCGCCTCTTTCGACGGATAGTAGTAGAGCAGATTCGTTTTCGACACCCCGGCCTGTTCTGCCACCTGCTCAAGACGCGTGCCATGAATACCAAACTGCGAAAAGGTCTCCAGCGCCGCACCGAGGATGGCCTGCTTCTTCGCACTGACTGCCTGCGAACGTTTACCGGGTGTTTTCACTGCACCTTGTGTCATTCCCGCTCTCCATATTTTGCGTTGCCATCAGCATAGCAAAACCCCTCACCGACCACGACACTCTGCACTCCGATCGCGCATGAATGCCTGTTTTCTGTGCAATGTTTTTGACCATTTAGTCCACATTTGCATACCTCAATTAACCAACCATTGATTAACACATTAATAACAAAGCCATTTTCAAAACTGGCATTGCCTTTGCAAAACCCTTTTTACCTGCAACGTCGTAAAGAGAGGTTCGTGATGAAAATTGGCGTATTTGTACCTATCGGCAACAACGGCTGGCTAATCTCGACCACCGCCCCGCAATACATGCCTACTTTTGAGCTGAATAAAGCTATCGTGCAGAAGGCGGAGCACTACCATTTCGATTTTGCGCTTTCGATGATCAAGCTGCGGGGTTTCGGCGGCAAAACCGAATTCTGGGATCACAACCTGGAGTCCTTCACCCTGATGGCCGGGCTGGCAGCCGTCACCTCACGCATTCAGATCTACGCGACGGCCGCCACCCTCACCCTGCCGCCGGCGATCGTTGCCAGAATGGCCTCCACCATCGACTCCATCTCCGGTGGTCGCTTTGGCGTTAACCTGGTTACGGGCTGGCAAAAACCTGAGTATGAGCAGATGGGGATCTGGCCGGGCGACGAGTATTTCTCCCGCCGCTATGACTACCTGACCGAGTATGTGCAGGTGCTGCGCGATCTCTGGGGCACCGGCAAAAGCGACTTCAAAGGTGATTACTTCACCATGAACGACTGCCGCGTTAGCCCGCAGCCTTCCGCCCCGATGAAAGTGATCTGCGCCGGGCAGAGCGACGCAGGAATGGAATTCTCCGCTAAATACGCCGACTTCAACTTCTGCTTTGGCAAAGGCGTGAATACCCCAGCCGCCTTCGCCCCGACCGCGGCACGCATGAAAGAGGCCGCGGACAAAACCGGTCGCGATGTGGGTTCCTATGTCCTGTTTATGGTCATTGCCGACGAAACCGACGACGCCGCCCGCGCGAAATGGGAACGGTATAAGGCGGGCGCGGACGATGAAGCGCTGAGCTGGCTCACCGAACAGAGCCAGAAAGATACCCGTTCCGGCTCGGACACCAACGTCCGTCAGATGGCCGACCCGACCTCAGCGGTCAACATCAACATGGGCACGCTGGTCGGTTCCTATGCCAGCGTCGCCAGAATGCTCGATGAAGTGGCCGCCGTGCCCGGTGCGGAAGGCGTGCTGCTGACCTTCGATGAGTTCCTGACCGGTGTGGAAACATTCGGCGAGCGCATTCAGCCGCTGATGCAGTGCCGCGCCCACATTCCTGCTATCACAAAGGAGGTCGCGTAATGACCACGCTTGCAGCACGTCCGGAAGCCATCACCTTTGCGCCGCACCAAAGTGCCCTGATTGTGGTGGATATGCAAAACGCCTATGCCAGCCAGGGCGGCTATCTGGATCTGGCGGGATTTGACGTCTCCGCCACCCGACCGGTGATTGAGAACATTAAAACCGCAGTCAACGCAGCCCGCGCGGCAGGCATGCTGATCGTCTGGTTCCAGAACGGCTGGGACGATCAATATGTGGAGGCCGGTGGCCCGGGATCTCCCAATTTCCATAAATCGAACGCCCTGAAAACCATGCGCAAACGGCCCGAACTGCAGGGCACACTGCTGGCGAAAGGCAGCTGGGATTACCAGCTGGTGGATGAGCTGGTGCCAGAGGCAGGCGATATCGTGCTGCCCAAACCGCGCTACAGCGGCTTTTTTAACACCCCGCTCGACAGCCTGCTGCGCAGCCGGGGGATCCGTCATCTGGTCTTTACCGGCATCGCTACCAACGTCTGCGTGGAGTCCACCCTGCGCGACGGCTTCTTCCTGGAATATTTTGGCGTGGTGCTGGAAGACGCCACCCATCAGGCCGGGCCGGCGTTTGCGCAGCAAGCGGCCCTGTTCAACATCGAAACCTTTTTTGGCTGGGTCAGCAACGTCGCGGATTTTTGCGACGCCCTGAATCCACCGTTAGCCCGTATTGCCTGAGGAACAAGACCATGCCGAAATCCGTGATTATTCCGCCAGGAACCAGTACCCCGATTGCCCCGTTCGTGCCCGGCACGCTGGCCGATGGTGTGGTGTATGTATCCGGCACGCTGCCGTTTGATCAGCACAATAACGTGGTCTACCCCAACGACCCAAAGGCGCAAACCCGCCACGTGCTGGAGACGATCAAAAAAGTGATCGAAACAGCGGGTGGTACAATGGAGGATGTGACGTTCAACAGTATCTTTATCACCGACTGGAAAAACTACGCCGCGATTAACGACATTTACGCCGAGTTCTTTCCCGGTGATAAACCGGCCCGGTTCTGCATTCAGTGTGGGCTGGTGAAGCCAGATGCGCTGGTTGAAATCGCGACCGTTGCACACATCGCAAAGTGAGGCGGCCATGAAGCTCTCTGTCTCACCTCCCCCTTACGACGGCGCGCCCACGGTTGTCCTGATTGCCGGGCTTGGCGGGGGCGGCAGCTACTGGCTACCGCAGCTTGCCGTCCTGGAGCAAGAGTACCAGGTGGTGTGCTACGACCAGCGCGGGACGGGCAATAATCCCGACGTGCTGCCGGAAGCCTACAGCCTGGCGATGATGGCCGACGAGCTAGCCCGGGTGCTGAATGCCGCCGGGATCGTTCGTTACTGCGTCGTGGGTCATGCGCTGGGGGCGCTGATCGGCCTGCAGCTGGCGCTCGACCACCCCGATGCCCTCAGCGCGCTGGTGTGCGTGAACGGCTGGCTCACTCTGAATGCTCATACCCGACGCTGTTTCCAGATCCGCGAACGCCTGCTTCATGCAGGCGGCGCACAGGCGTGGGTAGAGGCGCAGCCGCTGTTTCTTTACCCGGCCGACTGGATGGCCGCCCGCGCGCCGCGCCTGGAGGCCGAAGAGGCCCTGGCACTGGCCCACTTCCAGGGCAAAAACAACCTGCTGCACAGGCTGAATGCCCTGAAGAAAGCGGACTTCAGTCGCCACGCCTCACGCATTCACTGCCCGGTACACCTCATCTGCTCCGCCGACGATCTGCTCATCCCTGCGGTCTGTTCCACTGAGCTACAGGCGGCCATCCCCGGCAGCCACAAGGTGGTGATGCGTCAGGGCGGGCACGCCTGCAACGTCACCGAGCCAGAAACCTTTAATACGCTGCTGCTGAACGGGCTTGCCAGCCTGCTGCACAGCCCTGAACCCGCTTTATAAGGAGCCCTGATGAGCGAAGCGATTACCCCTGGCGCGCTGGCATCACTGTTTACCGGCGCACGCACCCATAACGGCTGGCAGGCGATCCCCGTCAGCGACGAGACGCTGCGCGAGATCTACGACCTGATGAAATGGGGTCCCACGTCCGCCAACTGCTCGCCAGCGCGGATTGTGTTTGTACGAAGCGCAGAGGGAAAAGAAAAACTGCGTCCGGCGCTTTCCAGCGGCAACCTGGAGAAAACCCTTACCGCCCCGGTCACGGCGATTGTCGCCTGGGATAGTGAATTTTATGAACGCCTGCCCGCCCTGTTCCCCCACGGGGATGCGCGGAGCTGGTTTACCTCAAGCCCGGCGCTTGCCGAAGAGACCGCCTTTCGCAACAGCGCGATGCAGGCGGCTTACCTGATTTTCGCCTGTCGGGCGCTGGGGCTCGATACGGGCCCGATGTCAGGCTTTGATCGCCAAAAAGTCGACGACGCGTTTTTCACCGGCACGTCGCTGAAAAGTAATCTGCTTATCAATATTGGCTATGGCGATACCAGCAAACTCTACGGCCGTTTGCCGCGTCTGGCCTTTGAAGACGCATGCGCACTGGCATAAGGAGCCACCATGAAGACACCCGATAAACAAACCTTCCGTGATGCCATGGCCTGCGTCGGTGCGGCGGTCAATATCATCACCACCGACGGTCCTGCCGGGATGGCGGGTTTCACCGCCAGCGCGGTGTGCAGCGTAACGGATTCGCCGCCCACGCTGCTGGTATGCCTGAACCGTGGCGCATCCGTCTGGCCGACCTTCAGTGAAAACCGCACCCTGTGCGTCAATACCCTGAGCGCCGGACAAGAGCCGCTATCAAACCTGTTTGGGGGGAAAACCCCGATGGACGAGCGCTTCGCCGCCGCGCGCTGGGAGACCGGCGAAACGGGTTGCCCGCGTCTGGAGGAGGCGCTGGCCTCGTTTGACTGCCGTATCAGCCAGGTGGTGAGCGTGGGCACGCACGACATCCTGTTTTGCGACATCGTTTCGATTATTCGCCACCCCGCGCCGCAAGGGCTGGTGTGGTTTGACCGCGGCTATCACGCGCTTATGCGACCCGCCTGTTAACCCTCCTTAAGGAGTCAGCTCATGGCAATGTTCGGTTTTCCCCACTGGCAGTTGAAATCGACCTCTACGGAACCTGGCGTGGTCGCGCCGGATGAAAGGCTCCCGCTCGGGCCAACCTTAGTGATGGGGGTTCAGCACGCGGTCGCGATGTTCGGCGCAACGGTGCTGATGCCCATGCTGATGGGGCTTGATCCCAATCTGTCCATTCTGATGTCGGGTATCGGTACCCTGCTGTTCTTTTTCATCACCGGCGGGCGCGTGCCCAGCTATCTTGGTTCCAGCGCTGCGTTTGTCGGCGTGGTCATCGCCACCACCGGCTTTAACGGTCAGGGCATCAACCCGAATCTGAGCGTCGCGCTCGGCGGCATTATCGCCTGCGGGCTGGTCTACACGCTGATTGGCCTGGTGGTCATGAAAGTCGGGACGCGCTGGATAGAGCGGATGATGCCTCCCGTCGTCACCGGGGCTGTGGTGATGGCAATTGGTCTGAACCTTGCGCCAATAGCCGTCAGAAGCGTCTCCGGTTCGCCCTTTGAAAGCTGGATGGCGGTGATCACGGTACTCTGCATTGGCCTGGTGGCGGTGTTTACGCGGGGGATGATCCAGCGACTGTTGATCCTGGTGGGGTTAATCGTTGCCTGTCTGGTGTACGCCCTGCTGGCAAACGTCTTCGGTCTGGGCAAGCCGGTTGATTTTACACTGTTGCATAACGCCGCCTGGTTCGGCCTGCCGCAGGTGACGTCTCCGGTCTTTAACACGCAGGCGATGATGTTAATCGCGCCGGTTGCGGTGATCCTGGTGGCAGAAAACTTAGGCCATCTGAAAGCCGTTGCGGGTATGACCGGGCGCAGCATGGACCCTTACATGGGCCGCGCCTTTGTCGGCGACGGTCTGGCTACCATGCTCTCCGGCTCGGTCGGCGGTAGCGGTGTAACGACCTACGCTGAAAATATTGGTGTGATGGCAGTGACCAAAGTTTACTCCACCCTGGTCTTCTTGGCGGCAGCGGTGATGGCGATGCTCCTCGGCTTCTCACCGAAATTCGGCGCGCTGATCCACACCATTCCCGCGCCGGTGATTGGTGGGGCATCGATTGTGGTATTTGGTCTGATTGCCGTTGCCGGGGCACGCATCTGGGTGCAGCATCGTGTCGATCTGAGCCAGAACAGCAACCTGATTATGGTGGCGGTCACGCTGGTGCTGGGGGCGGGAGATTTTGCCCTGACGCTGGGCGGCTTCACCCTTGGTGGGATTGGCACCGCAACCTTTGGCGCAATCCTGCTTAACGCCCTGCTGAGCCGCCGGGAAGCGGCCGCACCGCAGGGCGACGTGGTACATCAGGACTCTTGATTTATCGCAGCGCTGTCACGCTCTGGCAGCGCTTTTTTCTTCCGTTTCAGCTTCAGCTCACTCACCAGCACGCCGGCGACAATAAACGCCGCACCCACCAGCGCCAGCAGCGGTAAACGCTCTCCCGCGATACGCCCGAAAATGCCCGCCCATACCGGTTCACCGGTATAGATAACCGTCGCACGCGTCGGGGAAACGCTGCGCTGCGCCCAGTTCATGGTGACCTGGATAATGGCGCTAAAGATGCCCAGCCCCAGCGCCACCACAACCAGCCCGGTGGACATCGGCGGAACAGACTCCCCTGCCGGCACCATGGTGGCAAAAGCCACCAGCGACGCGGTCGCCAGCTGAACCACGGTGACGCGCTTGACGTCCACTTTGCCAGCCCAGGCGCTGATCAGAATAATTTCCGCTGCAATCGCGATAGCGCCCACCAGCGTAATGATTTCGCCCGGCCCCAGCGCCAGCAGGTTGTTTTCCGGCCCGGCAAGCAAGATAAGGCCAATAAACGCCAGTACGATCCCCGTGCAGGACATCAGACCCGGTATTCTCCCCAGACAGAGCCATTGCAGTAACGGCACCAGCGGCACATACATGGCGGTGATAAACGCCGATTTGCTGCTGGTGATGGTCTGTAATCCCCACGTCTGCAGACTGTAGCCCATGGCAATCGCAACCCCTATGGCCACCCCGGCCTTCAGTTCTTTAAGCGTCAGCCCGCGCAAGGTTTTAAGCGAGAGTAATCCCACGGCAATCGCCGCCGTCGCAAAGCGCAGGCCGACAAAAAAGAACGGACCGCTCAGCGTAACCGCATACTGGACGGCAAGAAAGGTTCCGCCCCAGAACATGGTGATCAGAATGAGAAGGGCTTCCTGAGGTTTGACGGAGAATGTGAAACGGGAGAGAGACATGCGGCACCAGCAAATAAGCATCAATCCTCTAGTGTGCGATGCCTTTGGTTACAGTTCAATGTTGCAGAAATAAAAAACCGCCGGGAGATCCCGGCGGCAGGGTATCAGCCCGGCGTATTACTTATTGCTGCCATGACTGTTTTTGCCCCCTTTTTTGCCAGCTTCTGATGCGCGCTGAGGGTCATTTTTGAAATTCCCCCCGCTAGACTGGCCACCTTTACGACCTGCTTCTGATGCTCTTTCACGGTCTTCAGCGAAATTACCTGAACCACCACGATGGTTTGCCATCTCTAACCTCCAGAGTGTGAAACATTAGACATCATATTGCATTCAGTAAAAGAGGATTCTTTCACCGCGCGGCTGAAGGACAGTGCCTTTATCTGTGCCGCGTGAAATTAAGCTTAGTGGAATGCGGCTATCCGGCAAGTCAGAGGTAATATTCTGCAACATGATCTCAGCCATTCGGGTGAGATTACGCGACGGCCATTTATAAGCCTTTCTTATCATTTTAAAAATCCGCAGCGGGAAAGTTGTTTCATTTTGCTACAAAGCGCTTTTGTATCCATATTGTTATAAATCAAAGAAATGCCGTTCATTTTTGCAGTCTGGCTGTGATGACATATCTTTAAATGAACGCAGCGATCCGCTGTCAGAAAACACAAACGAGGAGTGATGCAAAATGGCAAAAGTTCTGGTGCTCTATTATTCCATGTATGGACACATTGAAACCATGGCTCACGCGGTAGCAGAAGGTGCAAACAGAGTGGACGGCGTAGAAGTTGTGGTGAAACGCGTACCGGAAACGATGCAGGCTGAGGCGTTCGCCAAAGCCGGGGGGAAAACACAAAATGCCCCGGTTGCCACCCCGCAGGAACTGGCTGATTACGATGCCATTATTTTCGGCACCCCTACCCGATTTGGCAATATGTCAGGCCAGATGCGGACCTTCCTCGATCAAACCGGAGGACTTTGGGCATCCGGAGCGTTATACGGCAAACTCGCCAGCGTCTTCAGCTCCACCGGGACCGGCGGCGGTCAGGAGCAGACGATTACGTCAACCTGGACTACCCTTGCTCATCATGGGATGGTGATTGTGCCGATTGGCTACGGCGCGCAGGAACTGTTTGATATTTCCCAGGTTCGTGGCGGGACACCGTACGGCGCCACCACCATTGCCGGTGGCGATGGCTCCCGACAGCCGAGCAACGAAGAGCTCACTATCGCCCGCTATCAGGGTGAGTATGTCGCAGGCCTCGCCAAAAAACTGAACGGCTAACTCAACAGGAGGACAAGTATGCCAACTCAAGAATCCAAAGCCCACCGCGTGGGTGAATGGGCAAGTTTACGCAACACCTCTCCGGAGATCGCCGAAGCCATTTTTGAAGTCGCGAACTATGACGAGAAGCTGGCAGAGCAGATTTGGGAAGAAGGCAGCGATGAAGTGCTGGAACGTGCCTTCGGGAAAACGGACAAAGACGCGCTCTTCTGGGGTGAGCAAACCATCGAACGTAAAAACGTCTGAACGTTTCCCCCCGCCTGAGCGGGGGGTTTTACCTATTTCGCCGCGTTATTCATCACCACATTGAATTTATCGATTGGGCAAAAACCGTTCGCATCAACCGGACACCCCTTCAGCTCCAGCGTCACACGCTGTGCCGGCGCATCCAGTGACAATACGCTGGCGTTACGCAGCTGGTCGGCGCTCTGATAGACATACTCAATCTTCATAAGCTCCTGGTTGGCGTTTTTATCATGCCAGCGCTGGAAAACAATTTTCCCGCCAATTGGCGTCCGCTCGTGCTGGTCATGCAGCTGGTACGGTTTGAAATCCAGCGCCGTAAGCAGCGACGCGATATTGGAATCATGCCCCACCAGCAGGGTGATTTTCGGCGCTTTCGCCTGCCCGGTGACGAGAGCCTGGTCGATATACTTCACCAGCGGTTTGGCCACGTTTTGCGCCACCTCGGTGGAGGTAAACAGCGAGTCCTGATAGCCATTTTTCAGCTGCGACAACACGCGCCACTGTTGATCGGTTTTAATTTCACCCCAGGCAACCTGGTCTGCCGGGAAGCCTTCGTAATACTGCAGCGTGAAGGCATCCACCAGCGAGTTACCGACTTTTAACGGCCCCGATACGCCAGGTTCTTTTTCATAGTCGGCGCTGAAGGTATCTTTCGCCTCTGCCAGCGAGCACACGTTCTTCTCTTTACAGGACGGTGAATCGGCGTAATTCGTCATCTGCTCCAGCAGCTTGTAGCTCTCGCCAAGCTGCATTTTCTGCCGCTCAGTCTCCATCGCCTTCAGCGCTTTTTCACGGAATGCAGGTGAGTTATCCGTAATCACCGGGTTAAAGGTCGGATCCATGGTGCCCATTTTTTCCTGATGATGCACAGGCACATCGCACCCCGGGAAGGCGCCGGTGATAAAGAACTGCGCGGTGGCGACAGTGCGCTGCAGGCTGTTGGCATAGGCATATACGCTATCCGCGGCCGGGCACTCGCCGGTTTTCACCATCCCCTGCTGTGCCAGCCACTCACGCATATAGTGGCCCATATAGACTTCAAGCACGCCACCTTTGGTGGTGAGCTGACCGCCTGGCACCTCCCATTCTGGCCACTGCTTCGGTGTGGATTGCTCGAGCACGCTGCCATTATTGGCGAGCGGCGCGCGCAAATTATGGCGACTCATGATTAAAACTTGTTCCAGCTGATACCCTTCCGGCGTCTCTTGCGCCTGCACGCCAGATGTCACTGCAATGGAACCGGCGATTGCCAGCGCGAGTAGTGCTTTTCTCATCCCTAATTCCTCACTCGTTTTAAAATGTCGCAGTGAGTGTGACAGATTCGTGACAATTTTCCGGGAAGCGTTTCGCAAACTGAGGATTACTTTTCAAGGCGATCGCCGTATTCGCTCATCCAGTCGGCCAGCGGGGAGAGCGCGCTCTGGAGGGTTAACCCCAGCGCGGTTATCTGATACTCCACCCGCGGTGGGATCTCCGGGTAGATAGTGCGCGACACCAGCCCGCGCTGCTCAAACAGGCGCAACTGCTTCGTGAGCTCTTTTTGCGTGATGGGGGCGGCGGCGCGCAGCAGATCGCCAAACCGGACCGGTGCATTGAGCATAATCAGGCGATAGAGCACCGGGATGGCCCACTTACCGGAAATCAGGTTTACAAACTGCGTCATCGGGCAGAGATAAACCTCAGATTTTTTTTCACAGGGTATATTGAGTGATTCCGCCATAGCACACCTCTTGCCTCATTAGTATCCAAATGGTACCTGGTTTCCTTTCGATACTAACGTTTCTATAGTGCTTTCTCCAGAGTCATTTCAGGAGAAGCACATGGGTCGTTTAGCAGGTAAATATACGCTGATTACCGGCGGCACTTCCGGTATTGGTCTCGCTACCGCGCAGGAATTTATTGCCGAAGGGGCGCACGTTGCTGTCACCGGACGTAACCCGGATACCCTTGCCGAAGCACAACGCATTCTGGGCGATAATGCCTGGGTTATTCCGACCGATGCGGGTGACATCGCCGCGCAAAAAGCGCTGGCGGACACGCTCGCCTCTCGCTGGTCGCATCTTGATGCCGTGTTTATTAACGCCGGCGATGTGACGCACGGGCTGCTTGAAGAGTGGCAGGAAGACGCCTGGGATCGCCTGATGGGCATCAACCTTAAAGGACCGTTCTTTTTGATTCAGGCCCTGCTGCCGCTGCTCAATAATCCCTCCTCTGTGATCCTGTGCGGATCCGTGAGCGCCCGCATCGGGCTGCCTGCCAGCAGCGTTTATGCCGCCAGCAAGGCGGGATTACTGTCGCTGGCACGCACGCTGTCAGGGGAGCTGTTGCCGCGCGGTATTCGCGTCAACGGCCTGAGCCCGGGTCCGGTGGAAACACCGGCATTTAATAAAACGGGGTTAAGCGAGGAAGCGCTCAAGGCGATGCTGGGGGATATCACCAAACTTGTGCCGCTGGGCAGAATGGGCACGCCGACGGAGCTGGCGAAAGCCGCACTCTATCTTGCCTCTGACGAATCGCGCTATATGGTGGGAACGGAACTGCTGGTCGACGGCGTAATGGGAAACCTGTAGGTCAAAAGGCGCTGATGCCGGTGACGATGCCGACATACAGCGCCGCCCATACGACGGCTGAAATCAGGCTTACCGCGTAAACCTTCGCCGCGTTCAGTCTGAGCATGCCCGCTGCCAGCGGGACGATATAGCGCAGCACCGCCAGGAAACGCGCGGTAAAGAGCACCAGCACGCCGTTTTTCTGCAGCTGATGTTGTACCCGCAAAAATTTCTCGGCGTGCCGGGAGGTGAAGCGCGTGACCAGCCGCGTGTGGCCCATCAACTGGCCGATATGATAATTCAATACCGACCCTGTTGCGGCACCCGCCGCGACAGCCAGCCACGTCAGTCCCGGATGCAGGCTGGTCTGGCTGACGGTGATCCCTGCCAGCAGCATCACCGAGGCCGGCGGAAGCACGGAGGAAACCAGTACCGTAGACTTGCTCAGCGCGATGACGAAAAGCAGCGCGAACAGATGCGTCGGATAGAGCGCAAAATGATTCAGCAGATTGTCAAACCACGTCATATTCCACCCCGCAGCGTTCGTGATGCTGACCATTAGAAACGAACAACCTTAAATGGGGTATCAACCGCTCAGACCTCCAGCAGGAAGGCATTAACGACACGCGAAAATGTCAGCGCCATTTAGAAACACAGAGGTGTGGAATTATACTCTCTTGAGCAATAACCACCGTCATTGATGAATAATCGATGTCATTAATACGCGGGATTAAATTATTGTTCTAAACGTTTCTTAAACGTCTTTTAAATTCCACAGCGCGATGTTTAAAGTGGCGTATTATCCCTCTCGTTTTACAACGATCTCGTTATGGCGAGGCTCCTGTACAAATACACGTTATCGCTCTGGTGGGTTCGAGAGAACCGGCACAGGGTAAAACAGGCACTGTCGAATCAAGGCTTTGTCAGTATAACTTCCCTTACGGGATACGGTGTACAGTGCTGAACCCAGGACGTGGGGATCTCCTCTTCGACATGCCCTGTCTTGCTCGCCCCTGAGAGATTTTATTATTCAAAGGGAATTCACTATGTCTTACGCTATTCACAATCAAAACCTGGCATTCAATGACAGCGCAATCGCGCAATATATGAATACCGATTTTATCGTCCTCGATATTTCATTATGCGTGGCGCTGGCACGCGAGCAATTTTTCGAAAAATTAAAAGACGATGATATTCCATCGCATATTTTCCTCGAAGATAACGGTCGGCTGGCGGGCATGGTTGCGGTGCGCAAACTGCTGCAGACCGCCGATACGGTACAACCGGTGAAAACGCTGATGATTTCTCAGTTTCTGCAGGTCAAACCGGAAGACGAGCGTGCCGATGTCGCCGGGCTGCTGGCCCACGGCGAGGCGGATGTCGTGCCGGTGGTCACGCACGGTAAAGTGGTCGGCTGCCTGACCGAACGCGAAATCGCCCATCTGCTGGAAGATGATGTCACCGAAGATGCCCAGCTCCAGGGAGCAACGCTGCCGCTGGAAAAGCCGTATCTGGAAACCAGCCCCTTCAGCCTGTGGAAAAAACGCTCCGTCTGGCTGCTGCTGCTGTTTGTCGCTGAAGCCTATACCAGCTCGGTTATTCAGCACTTCGAAGAAGCGCTGGAATCCGCCATTGCCCTGGCCTTTTTTATTCCGCTGCTGATAGGGACCGGTGGGAACAGCGGGACGCAGATTACCTCCACGCTGGTGCGTGCAATGGCGCTGGGTGAAGTGCGTCTGCGCGACGTTGGCCGTGTGTTACGAAAGGAGATGACCACCTCGCTGATGATTGCCGCCACGCTTGGTCTTGCCGGGTGTGTTCGCGCCTGGATGATGGGTATCGGGCTGGAAATTACCCTTATTGTCAGCCTGACGCTGGTCTGTATTACGCTGTGGAGTGCGATTGTCTCGTCAGTTATTCCGATGGTACTGAAGCGCTGCGGCATTGACCCGGCCGTCGTTTCCGCGCCCTTTATCGCGACGCTTATCGACGGAACCGGTCTGATTATCTACTTCAAGATTGCGCAGTACACGCTGGGGCTGGAATAAGAGTGCAGCACCTCACCCACCGGGTTGAGGTGCTCACCGTTTTACATATCGCCAAGCTGATGTGCGATATCACGAAGCTGTTGCGCCAGCGCCTGCAGGTTTTTGCCCTTCTCACCTTTCGGCCCGGTCGACTGCCGCACCACCAGCCGGGCAGGCAGAATGGATGACATGCGCACGGCATTGTCTTCGCCACTGTCAAGAATGCGGCGCACCGCCTCTTTCCCCTGCAGATCCAGGTCCAGCGATACCGTGGTCAATGCCGGATAGAAGAATGAGCTTTCGTAGGTGTCATCGTAGCCAATCACCGATTTTTCACCCGGAATGGAAATCTGATGCTGATGGAAAGCACTTAATACCCCCAGCGCCATCTGGTCGTTGGCCACCAGCACGGCAGAAAATTGCGGCGTCTCGCGCAGCATCTGCAACGCACCCGCGTAACCGCTCTGCGCATCCCAGTTCCCGCGGATCACCGAGGCCGGCTCCAGACCGTAACCGTTCAGGGTTTCAATCCAGCTTTTCAGCCTGAGCTGCGCCGAGACAGAAGACGCTGGCCCCGCCAGCAACGCGATTTCCCGGTGCCCCAGTTCGTAGAGATATTTGACGCTGGCACGGGTGCCATCTGCCGGGTTAAACGAAACGTTAAACACGGAACTGTAAGGGTCAACGTCGAGGAACAGACAGACGATATCGTCGTTGTCCGTCGCGATTTTCTGCGCCTGCTCTGCTTCCAGCGGGACATTGATGATCACCTTACTGACGAGCTGAGATTTCAGTTCATTGATCGAATCCTGGATGCTGTGGTTGACGTTCTCATCAATCATGGAGATCAACACCTGATACCCTTCCACATTTGCATAGCGTTTTACCGCCGCGGCGACCTGTGACGGCGCATGCAAAGCCAGCGAAATCGTCACCAGTCCGACGGTCTGGGTCTGCTTTCCGACCAGCTGCTGTGCCAGGCGGTTCGGGACATACCGCAATAACTCTATGGATTTCTCCACCTTGTGACGCGTGGCTTCGGATACATTGGCAGATTTATTCAGTACCCTGGACACGGTCTGATAGGAGACGCCCGCATGGCGTGCGACGTCCTCTAACGTTGCGCTTTTCGACTTCATGGTCCGGTTCCTTATGTTGTTATGAGCTGATTGTATCAGGGGCGATATAAAAAAACGCCCACTGGGCACTTTTGGCTGCCATAACACCATCAAAAAGTATTACGTTCACAATACTACATTTCTTGTCACACCTCATGAATCGTAACAAAATTGGCTATTTTATTTGCACTTAATCACAGATTAACGATCACGCAATTGCCAGAAAAAAGGTTTAGGCATTTTATGACAGCGGATTTGTGAACGTATTACAAAACAATAAGAGGGTAACAATGAACACGACGATCCGCTCTGTATCTGTTGCGTTGGCTGCCGCGTTAGCGTCTCCTTCGCTGTTTGCAGCGTCTTCAGTACCAATTGATTTTCATGGGTATCTTCGCTCCGGTGTGGGCGTCTCACGGGATGGTGGGATGGAGGAGTGGCAAAAAAATAAAATTGGCCGTCTGGGTAACGAGGCCGATACCTACGGCGAGCTGGAGCTGGGCTCAGAGGTGTACAAAAAGAACGATGTCAGCTTCTACCTCGACAGCATGGTGAGCATGGTCTCTGACGGCTCTAACGACAATGAAACCACCTTCGGCGACGATGCGCAGTTCGGGTTGCGTCAGCTGAATCTGCAGATCAAGGGGCTGATCCCCGGCGATCCGAACGCGGTGATCTGGGGCGGTAAGCGCTATTACCAGCGCCATGACCTGCACATCATTGACACCAAATACTGGAACATCTCAGGCGCGGGTGCCGGTATCGAAAACTACACCCTCGGACCGGGTGCGGTGTCCGTGGCCTGGATCCGTGGCGATGCCAACGACGTGGACTACCGCGTGGACGGCGATAGCGACGTCAATATCAACTACATCGACCTTCGCTATGCGGGCTGGAAGCCGTGGGCGGGTGCATGGACAGAAGTGGGCATTGATTACGCCATGCCAAACCCCACCAATAAGCAGAAAGAGTATGGTGGGCTGTATGAGGCCGACAACGGCGTCATGGTCACCGGTGAGATCAGCCAGGACATGTTAGGCGGCTACAACAAGCTGGTGCTGCAGTATGCGAACAAAGGCCTGGCGCAGAACATGGTGTCCCAGGGCGGCGGCTGGTATGACATGTGGAACTACGTGAACGACGCCAGCGGCTACCGTGTGATTAACACCGGCTTAATTCCGATTACGGACAAGCTCTCCTTCAACCACGTGCTGACCTGGGGCTCGGCGGATGACACCACGCAATTCACCGATAAATCGCGCCTTGTCTCGCTGGTGGGTCGCGCGCAGTACCAGTTCACCGAATACGTGCGTCTGATTGGTGAAGTGGGCGGTTTCTACCAGAAAGATACTTACACCGACGGCTCCAGCTACAAGCAGAGCGGAGAGAAGTACACCCTCGCACTCGGACTGGCGGATGGGCCTGATTTTATGTCGCGTCCGGAACTGCGCGTCTTCGCCTCTTACCTGAATGACTCCGAGAAAGGACAATCCTTCGAAGACGGCACCGCAAATAATACCTGGAATTTTGGCGTGCAGGTGGAAGCCTGGTGGTAATGTTTATTTCCTGATATGCGTTAATCGTTATTGTATCTCCAACAACTGGCAGTCTATTCTCCTCGTTTGGGATAGCCATTATTTTGGCTATCCCTTTTTTAATGTTAATGATTAAAATGCGCATCTAATAATTGCCGCAAGGTATCAGACTGCCGGCCAAATATCGCATGCACCTGCTGGCCAATAATAATTACGCCCAGCGCCCCCTCCTGTTGTAACGCCTGCGTATCCACCTTATTTAAATCTTTTGCCGTGACGCGCAGACGGGTAATGCAGGCTTCAACATGTTCGATATTATCGTCGCCGCCAAATGCAGGAATTAAACGCTGAGTTATTTCACTGTCCATAATACGCCTCTCTGTTATGCAGATAAAAAAATGCCTGCTTATAGAGCAGGCGCCTTCAGATTGATTAGCCAGGGTTGTACGACGCGACGCCCTCAGCGACTACGCTTTACGCCTGAGTACCCGACAATCCCACGGCAGCAGAGCGGTATCACCCGTGGCGGCGGCATCGGTCATGCAGTCGGTATACCCCTGCGGCAGCGTAATGAGCTGCTGCTGGGCGGTGTAGTTCTGCACAAACACCCACGTGGTTTCGCCGTCCGTGCGGGCCGTTGCCACCACACCCGGTGGGAAATCGCATTCCATGGCCCGCGGCAGCGCCAGTTCGTCAATAATCCCGGCGAAGAAATCACGCTGGAACGGCAGATCGTTGCGCGACGCCACATGCCACGCTTTCCCCTTACCGAAACGGTTCACCGTCACGGCAGGCCGACCGGCGTAGAAATCATCCCGGTAGGTCGCCAGCGGCTGAGCGTTTTCGACATGGATCAGTTCGCACAGATGACGAACCTGATACGGCCCCTGCAGGCCAGCCGCATTACCCGCCAGCCCCTGTACCAGATTACGTTCTCCCTCACCGAGACAGTCGATCTCTTCTGCCCAGATGCCGAGCAGTTTACGCAGCGGCCCCGGGAACCCGCCGAGATGACAAAGATCGCTTTCATCCACGATGCCGCTCCAGTAGGTGGTCACCAGATGGCCGCCCCCGGCGACAAACGCTTCTGCGCGTTCGGCGAAGCCTTCCCGCACCATATAAAGCATCGGCGCAATCACCAGCGCGTACTGGCTGAGATCGCCGTCGGCATCAATCACATCCACCGCGATGCCTTTTTCCCAGAACGGACGGTAGTGTTCGTTAACGGTTTTTTCGTACTCCATCCCCATGTTGCGCGGCCCTTCGGCATCGTCCAGCGCCCAGCGATTTTGCTGGTCGAAGATAATCGCTACCCGTGCCTGCGTGCGACACCCGACCACCCCCGGCAGGCGCTCAAGCATTTCGCCCAGACGCGTCACTTCGCGCCCGACACGCGTATCAAGATGTCCCACGTGGTCGATAACCGCCCCGTGGAATTTCTCCACCGAACCGCGGCTTTTACGCCACTGGAAGTACTGTACGGCATCGGCCCCGTGTGCCACCGCCTGCATTGACGAGAGAATATGCATCCCCGGTTTTTTCAGCTTGCTGGTCGGCTGCCAGTTGGTGGTGCTCGGCGTGGACTCCATCAGCACAAAAGGTTTGCCGCCTTTCAGGCTGCGCATCATGTCGTGGTACATGGCGGTGTAGCAGGCGAGCAGGGTTTCGTCTTTCTCCTTGTGCCACATTGGGTAGCTGTCCCAGGAGATAAAGTCGATCGCTTTCGCAAGCTGCCAGTAGTCGTAATCGTAGAAATACTCCATGAAATTGGTCGTCACCGGCAACGCTGCGTTGACGGCTTTTAGCGGCGCAACCTCATGGCGGCAGAAATCTGTTACCTGCGCCGTATTAAAGCGGCGCCAGTCGAGGTTCAGACCGTGAATGGACACCTCGCCCTGCGGCGCAGGGGACTCAATCTGCGACCAGTCGCTATAGGTGTGGCTCCAGAAGGTGCTCCACCATGCCTGGTTCAGCGCATCCAGGGTTTTGTAGCGCGCTTTCAGCCAGTCACGAAAGCGCTCCTGGCACAGATCGCAGTGGCACTCACCACCGTACTCATTGGAGATATGCCAGCCCAGCACCGCCGGGTGCTGTGAATAACGCTCAGCCAGTAAGGTATTCATTTTGAATGTCTTCTCACGGTACACCGGGGAAGACATACAGTGGTTATGACGTCCACCGTGCAGCGCAGGCACGCGGTTACGCCCTACGCGCAGCACCTGCGGGTATTTTTGCGACATCCATGCCGGCCGCGCACCGCTCGGCGTGGCGAGGAAAATATGGATCCCCGCTGAATATAATTTATCAATGACGTTATCCAGCCAGACAAAATCATATTCCCCTTCACGCGGTTCGAGCTTCGCCCAGCTAAATATGCCCACCGACATGACATTACATTTCGCCTGCTGCATCATGGCAATATCTTTTTCAATAATACCGGGGTAATTCTCCCATTGCTCCGGGTTATAGTCGGCGCCATGCAATAACGCAGCGACCTTCGAACTTAAAGGCGCAAATTTATTCATATTAAAAACGTCCTGAAGTGAAACAGAATACTATTTAAATACCGTTATCGACGGCAGCACTTTGCCATGACAATCAAACAACGCCTGGTTTTCGCGGGCATTTCCCTCTTTCCAGTCATCATGGATATATTTCATGCCGGTTTTGGTGGCCCATGTGGTTCCCGGTACGGCAATCCAGATCGGCTCCCAGTAAAACAGGCCCTTACCGCGACGATCGGGAACGTCAATCACGGCCTGCATTAAATCGTGGATATAATCGTACTGACCCTGCACGGTGCCGGGATAGCCACCGTCCTTCTCTTCTTTGGCCTGGAAACTGTTTTCTGCGTTATCGCAGTTCTCCAGCGTATAGCCATAGGCCGCTTCCACCACAATGACGTCTTTGTTATAGCGTTTGCTGATGTCATCCATATTGGCTTTCAGCGCGCCGATCGGGCCATTCCAGTAGGTGTACATCGACAGGCCGATAATATCGAACGGCACATCGCGCTTCGTTATCTCATCAAACCACCAGCGGAAGGTGTCATTTTTAGTGCCTTCGGCCAGGTGCAGCATAATTTTCACCTGCTCGCCGTCGGTCAGGTTCTCTTTCATCCCGCTGATTGCGGCGTTGAGTAACCCGGCTACGCGGTCAAACTCGCCGCCACCCTGCCCCCAGCTTTTGCCTTCCGGCCAGAGCAGCCCGCCATTGATTTCATTACCAATCTGGACCATGTCCGGCAGCACGCCCTCTTTTTTAAAGCGGGCAATGGTGTCGCGCGTATAGTCATGGATTGCCGTTTTAAGCTGCGGGTAATCCATCTTCTCCCAGGCTTTAGGTTTGAACTGTTTGCCCGGGTCGGTCCAGAAATCGCTGTAGTGGAAATCGAGCAGGAGTTTTATGCCCTGGGCCTTCACGCGCTTCGCCAGCGCCAGCGTGTTTTCCAGATTGTTACTGCCGCCCCCGTAGGTATTTCCGTTGGCATCCTGCGGATCCACCCACAAACGCAGGCGCACATAGTTCACGCCGTTGGCTTTCAGAATGGCAATCGCGTCCTGCTGCTGGCCATTCTGGTTATAAAATGTTGCGCCATGCTGTTCAGCCTCGAGCAGCGTCGAGATGTCGGCCCCCTTAATAAAGTCTGCCGGCATGGCGTTAAAAGGACGCGTTTTTACCCCGTCCGCGGCGAACGCACTCGCGGCAAGACCGCAAGAAAGACAAACAGCAAGCAAAGCGGGTTTGAGTCTTTTCATGGTTATCCCTTAGTACTCCCGGAGGTCAGACCGGAGACGAAGTATTTTTGTAAGGCCAGATAGAGGATCGCGACCGGCACCGCAATCAGCACCGCGCCTGCCGCGTAGGTGGTGTAACTGGCACCCATTTTTTGCGCCACCAGGTTATAAAGCCCGATGGGTAAGGTGTATTTGTCCGGGGTGCGCAAAATGGTGCTGGAGAGAATGAAATCCCCCAGCGGCCCGGTGAAGGAGAACAGCGCCACCACCGCCACAATGGGTTTGGAAAGCGGCATGATGATCTCGATGAAGATGCGGAAGTTACTGGCTCCGTCCATGCGCGCGGACTCATCCAGATCCTTAGGAATGGCGTCCAGGTAGCCCTTCATCAGATAGGTGTTCATTGGGATCATGCCGCCAACGTAAATCAGCACCAGCGCCAGATGGCTGTTGATTAAGCCCAACAGCTGCGAGAGCACGAAGATGGCAATCAGCGCCGAGAACTGCGGGATCATCTGCAGCAGCAGGAAGAGCATCAGTCCGTTCTGCCGCCCCTTAAAGCGAAAACGCGAGAAGGCATAGGCGGTAAAGCTAACGCTGATTAAGGTCAACACCATGGTCAGGAAGCTGATTTTCATCGAGTTCCAGTACCACGTCATGTAGTTCACCTGACCATTAAACAGGTCGGCATAATGCTGGAACGACAGGTTCTGTGGAATAACAGAGGAGCTTAACAGGCTGTTGCCCGCGTTGAGTGAGGCGCCCACCGTCCACACCAGCGGGTAAATGATGATGACCGACACCAGCACAATAACCAGCCAGGAGAGTGAAAGGCGGACCCATTTCTCACGTTTAATACTTTGTGATTTAGCCATTGTTACGTCCCTTACGCCATGTCGTCATTTTTGAAAGATTTGGTGGCGCGGAACTGCCATAGCGCCAGGCCGACGACAAAAACAGACAGCAGGATGGTGATGGTCGCCGCAATGGCATATTGCGAAGATGACATCGTCAGTTTGTAGATCCACGACACCAGAATGTCGGTGCCGCCCGCATTCGACCCCACCACCGCCGGTCCGCCGTTATTGAACAGATAGATGATGTTGAAATTATTGAAGTTGAAGGTGTATTGCGTAATCAGGATCGGCGCTATGGCGTAGAGCACCAGCGGCAGCGTAATGGTCCGCAACCGGGTCCAGCTGCTGGCGCCGTCCATGGTAGCCGCTTCATACAGGTCATCAGGAATGGCCTGCAGCACGCCGGTGGTCATGGCGAAAACAAACGGGAAACCAAGCCAGGTTTGCATCATGATCAGCGCCGTTTTGGTCCAGAACGGATCGGTCATCCAGGCTTTAGGCGCAATCCCAAAGAAGGCCAGAATGGCGTTGTTAATCACCCCGAACGAGTCATTAAACATCCCGGCGAAAACCAGGATGGTGACAAAGCCCGGCACCGCCCACGGCAAAATAAAGATGGTGCGGATCAGCGGCTTAAAGCGTAAATCTTTCTGGTTCACCAGAATCGCCAGCAGTACGCCCACCGTACACTGCAGCGTGGTAGCGAGCAGCGTCCAGACCACCGTCCACTGCAGCACGTCGAAGAAGGTGGAGCGCCAGATAGAGAGCGTAAAGATATTGATGAAGTTCTTAAACCCGACCCAGTCAACCAGCTTAGCCGGCGGCGTGTGGTAGAGGTTGTAGTTGGTAAAGGCGATGGCAAACCCGAACAAAATGGGAAACACCACCACAAACACCAGCAGGATAAAGCCCGGGGTGATCATCAGATACGGGAAGCCGTCGCTCAATAGCATCTGATACTGTTTACGCACGCTGTTAAGCTGCAACCCTTCGTCACGTTTCAGGCCATTGACCCACGCGTCACGCATCGACAGGTAATACACCATCACGCCGAACGCAGCGATTAACACGCTGATGATCCCCTCCGCCAGCAGGAAGATGGAGTTGTCGCGCGGCACCTCCTCACCCAGCGTCACCAGTCCCCACAGCCCTTCGCGCAGAAAATCAGCAAATACGCCGATAAAACTGGCAAGCAGCACCAGGAAGATGACCCCTTTCAGCCACTGACGGTGGTAAAACTGACCGAAGCCGGGAATGACCGCCAGCAGCAGGCTGGTCCAGGCGTGACGCCCGGCCACGCGCGGTTTGGCAAAATGTTCCGGGATGATACTCACAAACAACTCCTTTCAAAAAACGGGAGAGACACCCTCCCGTTCTGCGACGTCAGAAAACTACTGGTTGCTGGCCTGCATGGCTTCGATTTGCATCTGAACCTGTTTTTCTGCGCTGTCGAGCGCGGCTTTCGGATCCTGTTTACCGGTCAGGCTCAGCTCGAGGGCCGCGTTCGCCGGAGCCCAGACTTCACCCATTTCCGGAATGCCCGGCATCGCTGTCGCCCGTGCGGCCTGCACGGCAACCGCGCTGGCTTTCTCGTCGTTCTTAATGAGCGGATCGTCAATCATTGCGGTCAGCGGCGGAATTTCACGCGTCGCGATATAGCGCGTTTTGACGTACTGCGGCTGGTTGATAAATTCGATAAATTTCTGCGCCATGGCTTTGTCTTTGCTCCAGGTAGAGACGACATAGCCCTTCACGCCCAGGAATGAACTCATTGGCTTACCGTCCGGCAGCGTCGGCAGCGGCGCAACGCCGTAGTTAATGCCCGCCGCTTCATACGGCTGGAACGCCCACGGACCGTTGATGACGGCTGCCGCTTTTTTCTCGGTAAACAGAGAATCGATCGCGTTCAGACCGTTATCGCCAATGATCCCCGCCGGGAATACGTCATCGGCATAGAATTTTTTCAGGTAGGTGACCGCGTCTACCGCGCCCGGCTTGTTCAGGCCCACGTCGCTGGCGTTATAACCGCCTTTATCATTTTTACCGAAGATGTACCCGCCCATCGGGGAGATGGCCCCCCAGCTGTAGTAAATCTGGTCGAACTTGGCGAGCAGGCCGTACTGGTTTTTGGCGCGCTGCTGTTTAGAAAAGTCATACCAGTCCTGAAGTGAGTTGAGCGGCTTCGCGATCAGGTCTTTGTTGTAAATCAGCACCAGCGTCTCAACCGCTTTCGGCACACCGTAAAGGGTGTTATCCATTTTGAAGGCATTAATGGACGCCGGCGTGTACTGTGCGGTCTGCTTCGCCTCCAGATTCAGGGGGGTCAACAGCCCTTGCACAACCGCGCCGCCCAGTTGATCATTGGGAATGACCAGCACGTCCGGGCCAATTCCTGCCGGGCCGTCGAGGCGCAGTTTTTCCAGCTGCTGCGCGTAGGGCATCTCCTGCAGGTTAACCTTAACGTCGTACTGCTTTTCGAAATCGGCGACCGCGTCTTTAATGCCGGACGACTTTTTGATGTCTTCCCAGACGTTAAGCTGCGTGGTGGCATAAGCCTGCACCGCGAGCGTAGAGAGGATCAGAGCAGCCAGTATGTTCTTTTTCATTATCAACCTCATGTGAAGGTATAACAATTTTATGGTTGTTATTGCATTTCACCGCCATACACCTTCGCCAGAAAACCGACTAACACTGGCGTACAACGTATAACATCAAATGCCTTTGGTTTGGTATACGCTACCCTTCGCATCATGATAACTCTACAAAAAACTGTAAGTTGTGTGATCGTCATAACATTAATGGAATATCAGTATAGGGTGCGTGAATACTGGAAGTTATAGTCAGAGCAGACAAATTGCACCGTCCAGCCATGTAGCAAATAATTGTTATACGTAATACATACGCGGCGGTTTACTCGGGGAATACAGATGTCGAACATACAATTGAGGAATGTCACCAAACGCTTTGGCGACACCGTAACCTTGCACAACGTGAATCTTGAGATTGAAGACGGTGAGTTTGCCGTCTTTGTCGGTCCTTCCGGCTGCGGTAAATCGACAATGCTGCGCATGATTGCCGGACTGGAGGACATTAGCGAAGGGGAAGTGTTAATTGGTGACGAGGTGATGAACGACGTTGCCCCCTCCCACCGCGGCGTGGCGATGGTGTTTCAGTCCTATGCGCTCTACCCACATATGACGGTGGCCGAAAACATGGGCTACGGCCTGAAGGTCAATAAGGTGCCGAAAGATCAGATCCGCCATCAGGTCGAGATGGTGGCCAAAACGCTGCAGCTTTCCCACCTTCTGGATCGCAAACCTAAGCAGCTTTCCGGCGGCCAGCGCCAGCGTGTGGCTATTGGCCGCGCCATCGTGCGTAATCCGCGGGTCTTTATGTTCGACGAACCGCTCTCCAACCTGGATGCCGAGCTGCGCGTGGAGATGCGTCTGCATCTTGCCCGTCTGCACCAGGAACTGAAAACCACCATGGTGTATGTCACCCACGACCAGATAGAAGCGATGACCCTGGCTGATAAAATTGTGGTGATGAACTACGGAAAGGTTGAGCAGATGGGCGCGCCGATGGAACTCTACTACAAACCGGCGAACAAGTTCGTGGCCGGGTTTATCGGCTCGCCGAAGATGAATTTCCTGCCGGCAACGGTAGAGGCCTGGCAACCGGGTGAGCTGACGGTGAGATTATCCCAGCAGAAGACACTCACACTGGCCCTGACCACCACACCGTTGAACGCAGGCAGCCCGGTGACGCTGGGCATCCGTCCGGAACATTTAACCACCGATCTCCGCCACGGCACGCGGCTGACGTTTAACTGTGAAGTGGTTGAGCGTCTGGGCAATAACACCTACCTCTTTGGTCAGTGCTACGGCCACGACAATGTGAAGATTTTGCTGCCGGGCGATGTGAAATTCGCACCGTGGCAGCAAATTGATGTGGCTTTTGACGATCGCCACTGCATGGTGTTTGACGAGCAGGATGTGCGGGTGAGTGCCGACATCGATGAAGCGGTACGCTCAGTCGCTTAACCCGCCAGACGCGTTACCGCACGCGTAAAGGCATCAATCGCCAGCGCGACATCCTCAGCCATCACCGATTCCGCCGGATGGTGGCTGACGCCTCCCTTACACCGCACAAACAACATCCCTACCGGCCAGCGCTCCGCCAGGGCGATGGTGTCATGACCGGCACCGCTCGGCAGCGATAATGTCTTCCCCTGCACCGATTCTACAGCCTCCGCCAGCAGCGCCTGCAGACGTGTATCGCATGGCGTGGCGGCGATTCGGTAAAATTCGTCGGCTGCAAAATGTATTCCGCGACGGGCCGCTATTGCCTGCGCCTGCGTCAGCAGTGCAGTAAGCAGAAGGTCAAGCGGCGCATCCTGCGGGCCGCGAATATCTAACGAGAGCGCGACCTCGCCGGGGATGACGTTTACCGCACCAGGCAGACAGCGCAACTCACCCACCGTGGCCACCAGGTTGCCGCCGTGCTGACGGGTGGTGTTTTCAATCAGCACCATCCATTCGGCGGCGGCGGCCAGCGCGTCCTTACGATGCGCCATCGGCACGGTCCCGGCGTGGCCGGCCTCACCGGTGAAGCGGCAGTTCAGACGACGCGCGCCGTTAATGGCTTCAACCACGCCCAGCGCCAGACCGGCCTGTTCCAGACACGGTCCTTGTTCAATATGCAGTTCCAGACAGGCGCTGAAATCATCCGGGCGTCGCGCGGCCATCGCGACACGGCTGGGATCTAACCCTGCCTGTACCATCGCCTGCGCCACGCTGATACCTCTGGCATCGCACGTGTCGAGCCAGCCCACAGGCCAGGTGCCCGTCAGCGCGCGGCTGCCCAACAGCGTGATACCAAAGCGGGTACCCTCTTCATCGCAAAAGCCGACAATCTCAACGGCCTGCGCCAGCCGTTTTCCCTGCTGATGCAGGCTGTCAACGACTTCAATGGCCGTCAGCACCCCCAGCATCCCGTCGTAGCGCCCGGCATTGCGCACGGTATCCAGATGCGAGCCAAGCAACACCGCCGGTGCGCCCTCCTGCTCGCCTTCATAACGTCCGCAGATATTCCCCACGCTGTCCTGCCAGACGGTCATGCCCGCCTGGTTCATCCACTGCCCGACCAGCTGGTTAGCCTGCAGATGCTGGGCAGAGAGATACACGCGGGTAAGAGAATCCTGGGTTTCGCTGATGGCGGCCAGCGCATCGGCGCGGGCCATCACACGTTCTGCCGCCTGCTGGCGTGTCGCGTGATTCATAGCGCCGTCTCAGTGCGGTAATGATCCCACGCAGCCTGCATCGCAGCACCCTGCGTAGTGGAAAACTTCAGGTAGTTCAGTACCGACTCCAGCGCACTCAGGGTGGTCATCACGCAGTCTTTACGCGCGTTATAGCCCATGGTGCCAATACGCCACACTTTGCCGTGCAGCGGACCAAACGAAGTACCGATTTCAATGCCGAAATCCTCCAGCATCAGTTTACGCACCTGGTCACCGTTTACGCCCTGAGGGATAAGCACGCCCAGCACGTTGTTCATCTTGTGCCTGAGGTCGCCGAAGGTCTCGAGTCCCATCGCCTGAATACCTTTCAGCAGCGCATCCCCGTGCAGCTTGTGGCGGGCGATACCGTTATCCAGCCCTTCCTGCAGAATCAGGCGGGCACATTCGCGGGCGCCAAACAGCGCGGTGGTCGCTTCGGTGTGGTGGTTCAGACGCTCGGGTCCCCAGTAATCCATCACCATGCCGAGGTCGAAATAGTTGGAGTAAATCATCTCCTCGTCGCCGTCGCGATGGGCATCGGTACGGATCCCCTCTTCGATGCATTTGCGGCGACGGATTGCCTCTTCCATCCGTGGGCTCAGGGTAACAGGCGAGGTGCCGGAGGGACCGCCAAGACATTTCTGCATCCCCGCCGAGACCGCATCCAGCCCCCAGGCATCGGTCTCCAGGGCGTTGCCGCCGAGCGACGCGGTAGCATCGGTATAAAACAGGACATCGTAACGACGGCAGATTGCCCCGAGTTCCGCAAGCGGCTGCAGCATGGTGGTGGACGTATCCCCCTGCACGGTTAACAGCAGGCGCGGACGCACGCGTTTAATGGCATCTTCCACCCGATCCGGTGTGAACACCTCGCCCCACGGTACCTCGATGGTGTGGACCTCTGCGCGGCAGCGGCGGGCAATTTCGCACAGCAGATGGCCGAAGCGACCAAAAACGGGCACCAGCACTTTGTCCCCCGGACGAATGGCCGATACCAGAATCGCTTCAATCCCCGCGCGGGAGGTGCCGTCCACCAGCATCGTCCAGCGGTTTTCCGTGCGGAACACGCCGCGGTAGAGAGCCATGACGTCGTTCATGTAGTGGGTCATCGCCGGATCGTACTGGCCGATAAGCTGGCTCGACATGGCACGCAGCACGCGCGGATCGGCGTTGATCGGCCCCGGCCCCATCAGCAGACGTTGTGGCGGATTGATTTGCGGAAATTGAGCGATATCCATTTTTAAGTCCTTAGTTAATTGAGGCCGCGCACGGAGGAGATAAACTGTTTAAGCTCAGTGGTCTGTGGGTTAGCGAACAGCGTTTTGCTGTCGCCCTGCTCCCAGACGCGCCCCTGATGCATAAACACCACGCGGTCGCCCACTTCGCGGGCAAAATTCATTTCATGGGTCACCAGGATCAGCGTCATCCCCTCAGCGGCCAGTTGTTCCAGCACCTTGAGCACTTCGCCCACCAGTTCCGGGTCGAGCGCGGAAGTTATCTCGTCACAGAGTAAAACTTTAGGCGACATCGCCAGAGCACGGGCAATCGCCACGCGCTGCTGCTGGCCGCCGGAGAGGCTTGACGGGTAGTAATCCAGACGGTCACCCAGCCCGACTTTCTCCAGCATGCGCTGCGCCAGTGCCTGACATTCTGCTGCGCTTTTCTTCAGCACCCGACGTGGCGCGAGCATCACGTTTTCCATCGCCGTCATGTGCGGGAAAAGGTTGAAGTTCTGAAATACCATGCCGACCGAGCGGCTGATTTCACGCGCCTGGGAATCCCGGTCGGTAATGGTCATGCCGCCGAGCTTGATGCTGCCGTCCTGATACCCTTCGAGGCCGTTAATGCAGCGCAACAGCGTGCTTTTACCCGAACCGCTGCGCCCGATAATTGAAATAACCTGGCCCATGTCGATGTCCAGATCCACGCCCTTGAGCACGTGGTTATCGCCGTAGTACTTCTGCACCTGATTAATGGTGATGAGAGGCATTGAATTTAGTCTCCAGATAACGGCTGTAGCGCGACAGCGGATAACACAGAATGAAGTAGCCGAGCGCCACCAGCGCAAAGACTTTAAACGGCTGATAGGTCACGTTGGTCAGCATCGTCCCGGCCTTGGTCAGCTCGATAAAACCGATAATGGATGCCAGCGCGGTCCCCTTAATCACCTGCACGGCGAACCCCACCGTTGGGGCGATGGCGATGCGTAACGCCTGGGGAGCCACCACGCGAAACAGCGTCTGGCCGAAGGTCAGCCCCAGACAGCGCGACGCCTCCCACTGCCCTTTCGGCAGCGCACGAATACTGCCAAACCAGATATCAAGCAAAAAGGCGCTGGTGTAGAACGTCAGGGCCAGCGACGCAGCGGTCCACGGCGAAACATCGATACCCAACAGCGCCACGCCGAAGAAGGCCAGGAACAGTTGCATCAGCAGCGGCGTGCCCTGAAACAGTTCGATATAGCCGCGGATAAGACGTTTTACCGTACGCCCACCCGTGAGGCGCAACAGCAACAGCGGCAGCGTTACCGCCGCCCCGCCGACAAACGCCACCAGCGATAGCAGCACCGTCCAGCGTCCGGCGAGCAGCAGATTGCGAATAATGTCCCAGTCGGTAAAGGTGGTCATCATGCCTGTACCCCCAGCCACTTCCGTCCTGCCGCCATCATTAGCTGGCGCAGGGTAATTGACAGCACCAGGTAAATTCCGGTGGTCACCAGATAGACCTCAAAGCTCAGGAACGTTCTTGACTGAATCAGGTTGGCGGCAAAAGTCAGCTCTTCATAGGAGACCTGCGACACCACCGACGAACCGAGCATAACGATAATGCACTGGCTGACCAGCGCCGGATAAATACGCTGCAGTGCCGGTGGCAGCACCACGCGTATAAACGTTTGCAGGCGGGTAAGCCCCAGCACGCGGCCGGCCTCCCACTGTCCTTTGGGCGTAACCTGAATACCAGCACGGACAATCTCCGTGCTGTACGCACCCAGGTTGACGACCATTGCCAGCAGCGCCGCTTCGCCCGCCGTCATCTTCAGCCCCAGATTCGGCAGACCGAACACAATGAAAAACAGCTGCACGACAAAGGGCGTGTTGCGGATAATCTCCACGTAGCCGCCCCAGATCCTGCTGAACCACGTCGTCCGGCCGCTGCGAATCGCCGCCCCGAAAATACCGATCGCCAGCCCGCCGAGGGTTGCCATCACCGTCAGTTGAATGGTGACCCATAGCCCTGCCAGCAGCGCCGGCCAGTACGGCCAGAGCGCAGAGAAATGGAGTTGCTCTGTCATCGCCTTACACGCCCAGGCTTGCCGGCAACGGCGCTTTCAGCCACTGCTCAGAGAGGCTATTCAGGGTGCCGTCTTTAATTCCCTGCTCAATCACCGCATCAACTTTCGCTTTCAGCGCCGGTTCGTTTTTCTTCAGCCCGATAAAGCACGGCGAGTCCTTCAGCATAAAGCTCGGAACCGGGGCTTTGGCGGCGTTCTGGCGGGAAATCGCCGCCACGACCAGATTGCCTGTCGCCACGTACTGGACCTGACCGGACAGGTAAGCCGACAGCGTGGTGTTATTGTCTTCGTAGCGTTTGACGTCTGCATCTTTCGGCGCAAGGCTGGTCAGCACCATGTCCTCCACCGCGCCGCGCGTCACGCCAATGGTTTTTCCACTCAGTTGAGCAGCATCTTTCAGCTCAGCCCCTTTCGGGCCGAACACGCCGAGGAAGAACGGCGCATAGGCACGGCTAAAATCAATCACCTTTTCACGCTCGGCGTTTTTACCGAGGCTTGAGATCACCAGGTCCACCTTATCGGTTTGCAGATACGGCACGCGGTTGGCACTGGTCACCGGCACCAGCTGCAGCTTGAGCTTCATCTGTTTTGCCAGATAGCGCGCCATGTCAATGTCGTAGCCCTGCGGCTGGAGATCGGTCCCGACCGAACCAAACGGAGGAAAATCCTGCGGGACGGCGATACGAAGAGTGCCGCGTTTCTCAATATCCTGAAGCTGGTCAGCTTTTGCTGGCAGGTTTGCAAACAGACAGACGGCCCCGGTCAGTGCAATCAATAACTTTTTCATGGTGCTTCCCCGTAACGTTAACATGAAACAAAAGATTCTTTGAATTGGATTTTGCAACTAATGTGCCAGATGAAGCGAAACGGGAAATTTTCTCTGAAGGCCTGATATAACGAGAGCGGGGCGGAAAAGGCCTCCCTTTTCCGCCCCGCTTTTCTGCACTATTTTAATGCAAAGCACCAGCCTGATGCCCCATTATCGCTGTTCCAGTTCGTCCAGCTGCTGATACAGGGAGGCGATATCGTGGATCCGGGGACGGCCTTTATCGAGGATTTCATGCAGGAAGGCGTTAGCCAGCAGGTTGATCAGACTGTTGACCGACGAGTAGCTGTCGTACGCCGAGACGCTGTCCAGCGGGGCGCAGAGCTGCCAGCTGGTCAGCGGAAACAGGCTGTGCGCCTGCGGCTCACACATCAGCAGAACCGGAATACCGCTGTGCTGAAGCTGCTGCAACAGCGGCCGAACGATCCGCGGGCGACGGCGAAATGCCATCATAATCACCAGATCGTCGGGCGTGAGATCGACCAGTTCCTCGCTCAGGCTCTGCCCCGGCTGCGGCAGCAGCAGCACCTGCCCGCGCGCCTGCAACAGCTGCTGGCGCAGGTGCAGCGCCGCCGGATAGGCGTTGCGCATCCCGATAATCACAATCCGCCGCGCCTTCACCATTGAGGCCATGGCCTCGGCAAACTGCTGAGCATCCAGAGCGTTGACCCACTGGGTGAGGTTTGCCATCTCCTGCTTATAATGCCGCGCCAGCAGAGTGTTGCCCTGCACCGCATCGCGGTTATCGGTCAGCGGCATGCCGCTCTGGCGCAGCGTGCGCAGTTCGTCGCGCATCTCTTTATACTTCTCATAGCCCAGACGCTTAAACAGACGGCTCACCGTGGCTTTCGACACCCCGCTCAGCTGCGCCAGCTCGGCGCTGTTATAACTAATGAGGTCGTCGAAATGATCAAAAATAAAATCAGCCACCCGTTGCTCCTGCGGTGACAACGACGCGTATTGCGCTTTCAGACGTTCATCAAGCTGTTCCATAAAGCCTCTGTAACTTTTGTTTCACCTCACTATACCTTTCATTAAGCATGCCAGCTTCTTAAAACGTTATGTTACGACTGACGTGAAACTTTTCATTCATAACTGGAACAGCTTTTGCAGCACCTTGTGACTTTTGGGTTATGAGGACTCTCCATGCAAAGTAATGTCTCCGTACACGGAATGGCCGTGGCGCCCCACCATCTTGCCAGCCAGAGCGCCCTGGCCATTCTGCGCGAAGGCGGTAGCGCGATTGAGGCAATGGTCGCCGCCGCCGCAACCATTGCCGTGGTTTACCCGCACATGAACGGTCTCGGTGGGGACGGTTTCTGGCTTATCGTGCCGCCTGACGGCGAACCGGTCGCCATTGACGCCAGCGGCGCAGCTGGCTCACTGGCGACGCTAGCCGCCTATGACGATGTCTCTCAGATCCCCCATCGCGGGCCTCGTGCGGCGCTGACCGTGGCGGGAACGGTGAGCGGCTGGGACGAAGCACTGAAGGTTTCGCGCACGCTGACGGGCACCGCTCTTCCCCTGAATCGCCTGCTGGCAGACGCCATTGACTATGCCCGAAACGGCACGCCGGTGACCGCGTCTCAGGCCGCCGCCACGGCCAGTAAGCTGGATGAACTGAAGGACCTGCCCGGCTTCGCGGAGACCTGGCTGACGGACGGCAAACCGCCGCAGGTCGGCAGCCGGTTTTATCAACCGGCGCTGGCCTCCACGCTCTCGCTCCTCGCAAAAGACGGTCTGGACAGTTTTTATCGCGGCCCGCTGGCGGAGCGTCTGGCCCGGGGCATGGCAACGCTGGGGCTGCCCATCACCCTGGCTGACCTAAACGCGCATGTCGCCCGGCGCACCACGCCGCTGAAATTACAGCATCAGCAAGGCGAAGTGTGGAACCTTGCGCCGCCAACGCAGGGGCTGGTGTCGCTGGCGATCCTCGGGATAACCGACCGCCTGTCCATGGCCGATGCTGACGAAGCGACCACCGTTCACCGCATTGTGGAGGCCACCAAACTGGCGTTTGGTCTGCGCGATGCCCATATCACCGACCCGCGCGAGCTGAAAACCGATATCCAGAGTCTGCTGGATCCTGCCGCACTGGCCACCCTCGCCGACCAGGTCGATGATAACCAGGCCGCACCGTGGGGCTGCGGCAAAGGCCCTGGTGATACGGTCTGGATGGGGGTGATGGATAACAGCGGTCTTGCCGTGTCGTTTATCCAGAGCATTTATCACGAGTTCGGCAGCGGCGTGGTCCTGCCTGATACCGGCATCGTCTGGCAAAACCGGGGAGCCTCATTCAGCCTCAATCCCCGTCACCTGCTGGCGCTTGCGCCAGGAAAACAACCGTTCCACACCCTGAACCCGGCAGCCGCGCGTCTGCATGACGGACGCGTCATGGTCTACGGCTCGATGGGCGGTGACGGCCAGCCGCAAACTCAGGCCACCCTGTTTACCCGCTATGTGGTGCAGGGGGTACCGCTGCAGGAGAGCATCGCCCGCCCGCGCTGGTTACTGGGGCGCACCTGGGGACAGACGTCCGACACCCTGAAGGTGGAAGGCCGCTTTACGCCGCAGACCGTCGCGCGCTTGCAGGCGCTGGGCCACGACGTGGAGTGCTTCCCGGCATTCAGCGAAGCCATGGGCCACGCGGGTGCGATTGTTCGCCATCCTAACGGGCTGTTTGAAGGGGCATTTGACCCGCGCAGCAACGGCGCCGCCGCCGGATTTTAAGGAGAGACTGATGAATACCACACAACCTGACTGGCATGCCTATCTGACGCAAATGGAGTCCGTGCTGGGCGTTGAGCTGGATGACGCCCGCCGGGCAGAACTCCATGTGCAGTTCTGCCGTATCGCGGCGATGGCCGGCCCGCTGATGGCACTGCCGCTTGATGACCATCTGGAGATCGCAGGAGTATACAAAGCATGACGCTACACGAGATGAGTATCAGTGAGATCCAGCAGGCGCTGAGTGCAGGCGACCTGAGCGCTCATGACATCGCCCGCCAGACGCTGGAAGCCATTACGCGCATCAATCCCCATATCAACGCCTGGACCACCGTCACGGAAGAACGCATGCTGGCCGAAGCCGAGAATATCGACACCCTGCGTCGGGAGAAACGCCCTCTGCCGCCGCTGGCAGGTATTCCCTACGCGGTGAAAAACCTGTTCGACGTCGCCGGGCATACGACCCTTGCCGGTGCAGAGCTGTTCAGCCAGCGCCCCCCCGCCACCGCTGACAGCTTTGCGGTACGCCAGCTGCGCAGTGCCGGAGGCTTATTGTCGGGGATGGTCAACATGGATGCCTACGCCTACGGCTTTACGACGGAAAACAGTTACTACGGCGCAACGCGTAACCCGCACGATGTGACGCGCATTGCCGGAGGATCGTCCGGCGGTTCTGCCGCCGCGGTCGCTGCCGGACTGGTTCATTTTTCGCTCGGTACCGACACCAACGGGTCGATTCGCGTACCGGCCTCCCTGTGCGGAATATACGGTCTTAAGCCCACTTTTGGTCGTCTGTCACGCGCCGGCAGCCATCCGTTTGTCGCCAGTCTGGATCACATCGGGCCGTTTGCCCGTCGCGTGAGCGATCTGGCGTCGGTGTACGATGCACTGCAGGGTCGGGATACCAGCGACGGATTTCAGGCGGAGAGCTCCCGGGAGCAGACCCGGCCCCTGCTCGACCGCGGTCTGGATGGTTTGCGCTGCGCGGTGCTCGGCGGCTATTTCAGTACCTGGTGCGACAGCGACATGCGAGACGCCGTGGCGCGGGTGGCAAAAGCTCTCGACGTGCAGGAAACGCTGCAATTCCCCGATGCCGAGCTGGCCCGCTCCGCAGCGTTTATCATCAGCGCCTCGGAAGGCGGAAATCAGTACCTGCCCGCGCTTCGCCGCGAGCCCGGGCGTTTTGAACCCCATTCGCGCGAACGGCTTCTGGCCGGCGCGATGATCCCTTCTGCCTGGTATATTCAGGCCCAGCGTTTTCGCACGCAGGCCCGACAGGCGTTTAAAGCGTTGTTTGCGCAGGCCGACGTGCTGATCGCCCCGGCCACGCCGCGCAGTGCAACGCAAATTGGCGAAGAGATCATGGAGATCAACGGCCAACCTTTACCGGTTCGCGCCAGCATGGGCATGCTGACGCAGCCGATTTCGTTTTTAGGTTTACCCGTTACCACCGTCCCGCTGCGCACCGCTCAGGGCGCACCTGTTGGCCTGCAGTTGATCGCCGCGCCGTTTAACGAGCAAGCCTGCCTGCGTGTGGCGCGGGTGCTGGAAGCAAGCGGAATAACCGATGCCCGGCCAGCGGAGATGGCACCATGATAAATCACGATGACATTAACCTTCCGTGGGTCGTTGCAGAAGTGACCGCAGCCTTTTACCGCTATGAAGATGCGCTGGTAAGCAACAACATTCCGGTGCTGGATGAGCTGTTCTGGCACGACAAAAACACGGTGCGTCTCGGTGCGGGCGAAAACCTGTACGGCATTGAGGAAATCCGCGCCTTTCGGGCGGCGCGCCCGTCCGCGGGCCTGCAAAGGACGTTGCGCCATACGGTAATCACCACCTTCGGAGAGGATTACGCCGTGTGTAGCACCGAATTCACCCGCGAAGGAACGGAGCGGATTGGCCGCCAGCAGCAGACATGGGTACGCTTCCCGTACGGCTGGCGGATTGTGGCGGCGCAGGTGAGCGTAATGGCGTAATGTTAATAACCCTGCCCGGTAGCGCTTTTCCCATCAGATAAGCAGCAGGCCGGGACAGGCGTCACCGCCCCCCGGCGCACTGCTGGACCGTTATTGTTGAAACGGGTGCACCTCACGCCAGTGATCGGCTATCTGCTGGCGGGTACAGACCCATACCCGATCGTGCTGCGCAAGGTAATCGAGGAACCGCTGGAGTGCACGAAAACGCCCCGGACGCCCCAGCAGACGGCAATGCATGCCGATGGACATCATCTTCGGCGCACGTTCCCCTTCTTCGTACAACACGTCAAAGCTGTCTTTCAGGTAGGTATAAAACTGCTCGGCGGTGTTGAACCCCTGCGCGGTCGCGAAGCGCATGTCGTTGGCATCCAGCGTATACGGCACAATAAGGTGGGGTTTGCGCGTGCCGTCGCTGCACGTCACTTGCGTCCAGAACGGTAAATCATCGCCATAGTAGTCGCTGTCATAGTCAAAGCCCCCATGCTCCACTACCAGCTGGCGGGTGTTTGGGCTGTCACGCCCGGTGTACCAGCCGGCAGGCGGTTTGCCAAACAGGTCAGTCAGGACATGCACCGCCTTGTGCAGGTGCTCGCGTTCCTGGTTGATATCCATACTTTGATAGTGGATCCAGCGCCAGCCGTGGCTAACCACGTCGTAATCAGCTGCTTTGATGGCGTCGACGATATCGGGATGTCGCGCCAGCGCCATTGCCACGCCAAAGACCGTCAGCGGCAGGCCACGCTTGCAGAATTCGTTATGGATCCGCCAGAACCCGGCGCGGCTGCCGTATTCATAGAGAGAGTCCATCGACATGTGTCTGTCCGGATAACTGGCCGCACCGATGATGTCCGAGAGGAATTGTTCTGAGCCGGCATCACCGTGCAGCACGTGGTTTTCCGCCCCTTCTTCATAATTGAGTACAAACTGCACGGCGATGCGCGCCTGGTTCGGCCACTGCGCGTGCGGCGGCTTGCCTCCATAGCCGCGTAAGTCCCGCGGATAATCCTCGTTAAAAAGCGCCATTATCACCCCCTCAATTAAAATGGATTCAGTGCCTGAAAGTGTCCGCTCAACGCTTTTTTCTCCGGGAAAGCCAGGTCCCCGTGCTTGCTGGTTGACAGCCCCAGCGCCACCAGCGACTCGACCATTTTCACCGCCGCGCTGACGCCGTCGATCACCGGCACGTGCAGCTCGCGCGTCAGCTCTTGCGCCAGCGTCGCCATTCCACCGCAGCCGAGCACAATCGCGCCGCAGCCATCTTCTTTCAGCGCCTGGATGCAGCGCGCGCGCACCTTCTCCTGAGCCAGGCCGCTACCGTCTTCCAGTGCCAGCACCGGCAGATCGATGGCATGCAGGGCTGCACAGTGGTCCTGGAAACCATACTGGTGCAAAAGATGACGGGCGATAATCCGCGTGCGCGGCAGCGTGGTCACAACAGAAAAGCGTGTTGCCACCAGCGTGGCCATATGCATCGCAGCTTCTGCGATACCGATGACCGGCCCCTGCGCCAGCTCGCGCGCCGCCAGCAGGCCGGGGTCACCAAAGCAGGCAATCACGTGTCCATCCACACCCTGTTGCCGTCCGCGTTTTATCTGTTCGAGAACGCCCACGGCGGCGATGGCCTCATCAAAATGACCTTCTATCGAGGGCACACCTGCGCTCGGGCAGACGGCGAGGATCTCCGTTCCCGGTGCTGCTACCGCGCGGGCTGCGGCGCCGATGGTTTCCGTCATCGCGAGGCTGGTGTTGGGGTTAATCACTTGTATACAAACAGACGACATTACGACTCCTTGTGGCTGGCGAACAGCCGGGCAAAATCAGGCAGGCACTCACCGGCCCGTTCGAAACAGAGGCTGGCGACAATATGTTCAAAATGGTGCATTAAGGCCTCACTCAGGGGCTGGAGCGCCTTCTGACGCAAGAGTTCCACCAGTTGCTCGTGGTCATTGCAGCGGCAGCCCTGACGCCACGGCGCGCCCCAGGCTGCGATCACCAGCGACGACCGCTGGCTCAGTCCGGTCACCATCTCTGTCAGCACCTGATTTCCTGAAATGGCCTGAAGCTGAATATGGAAATTGGCGGAGTGGCGGATTGCGGCGGGACCGTCATACGCCTCGTGCGCCTGCTGCTCCTGGCGAATAATCCCTTCCAGTGCAGCCAGATGCGGCGGCTGACAGTGGGCCAGCACGTCCGGCAGGTTAGCCACCTCAAGCAGAGCGCGCGTGCGGAAGATCTGCTGCGCCTCTTCTACCGTCGGGCTGGCCACGTGTGCACCACGTTTGGGCGTTAAGGTGACCATTTGCACAGCGGCGAGTCGTTGCAGCACCTTGCGAATACCGGTGCGGCTCACGCCGAAGACCTCAGCCAGCGCCTCTTCAGGCAATTTACTTCCCGGGAGCAACTGATGTTCGACTATCGCGGTCATCAGCGCCTGAAAGATGGATTCATCTTTGTCATGCAGGTCTGGCGCGGTCTGCAGGCTGTTTATGTTGTTCATTCACCACTCCGATTTTTACTTTTCGCTATCGAATCGTATACATAAAAATAAAATATTGCATACAAGATTTATTATTTTGGCCTGGATCCTGCAACACCGTCTGCACTCCCACTTAACGGGTTTTCATTCACAGGAGCAGGTTTCATGCCAAACAGACAAAACGCGCAGCACGGTACGGCCGCTGATTCCGGTGCGGTTTACAGCCCACGGCTTTGCAATGAGGATCTGGCACCGACGCGTGACCAGAACTGGAGCTGGTACAACATCTTTTCTTTCTGGATGTCGGACGTCCACAGCATGGGGGGTTATGTTGTTGCCGCGAGCTTCTTTACGCTCGGGCTGGCAAGCTGGCAGGTTTTGCTCTGCCTGCTGATAGGGATTTGCATTGTGCAGTTGTGCGCCAACCTGGTGGCGAAACCGAGCCAGATGGCAGGCGTACCCTACGCGGTGATTTGCCGTCAGGCATTTGGCGTTTTCGGGGCCAATATTCCGGCGGTGATCCGCGGGCTGATTGCTTTCGCGTGGTACGGTATTCAGACCTACCTGGCCGCCAACGCGCTGATGCTGGTGGCGCTTAAGTTCTGGCCTTCACTCGCGACGCTCACCACCGGTTCGTTCCTGGGCCTGTCGCATCTTGGCTGGATCTGTTTCGCTATCATGTGGGTGCTGCAGGCGATGGTCTTCTGGCACGGCATGAGCGCCATTAAGCGCTTTATTGATATCGCCGGTCCGGCGGTCTACGTGGTGATGCTGGCGCTGGCGGGATGGATTGTATACAAGACCGGTTTTGACGGCATCTCCTTTACCCTCGCCAGTAAATCCCTGAGCGCCGGTGAGCAGACCTGGCAGATGATCACCGCCACGGCGCTGGTGGTCTCTTACTTCTCCGGCCCGTTGCTCAATTTTGGTGACTTCTCCCGCTACGGTAAAAGCATGGGGGAGATCCGCCGCGGTAACCGCTGGGGCCTGCCGTTTAACTTCCTGCTGTTCTCCATCGTTACCGTGGTGATTGTGTCGGGTACGCAATCGCTGTTTGGCCGCATGATCACTGACCCGATTGAAACCGTCAGCCGTGTGGGCAACGATCTGGCCGTGGCCATTGGCTTGCTGACCATGATCACCGCCACCATCGGGATCAACATCGTGGCGAACTTCGTCTCCCCGGCGTTTGATTTCTCTAACTGTTCACCGCAAAAAATCAGCTTCCGTACCGGGGGGATGATCGCCGCCGTCGGCTCTATCCTGTTAACCCCGTGGAACCTGTTTAACTCGCCGGAGCTTATCCACTACACTCTGGACGTGCTCGGGGCGTTTATTGGCCCGCTGTTCGGGATTCTGATTGCCGATTTTTACCTGATTAAGCGCGGCAAGGTCTCCGTAGACGATCTGTTTGATGACACGCCAAAAGGCAAATACTGGTATCGCAACGGTTTCAACCCGAAAGCCATCGGCGCGCTGGTGCCATCCGTTGCCGTTGGACTGGTGATAAGCTTTATTCCCTCCCTGCATGAAGTGGCAAACTTTAGCTGGTTTATCGGCGTCTTCCTGGGCGGGGTCATCTACCGCTGGCTGGCGCGGGAAGAGCGTGAAGCGGCAGGCGCCTCGTCGTTCAGCCCCCGCGTGGCGACGCAAAAAGAGTGACCCTTCCTCCGGGCCGCAGTTCCTCTGCGGCCTTTTTCATTCTGGCACCGTTTTTGCTCAGTCTCATCACCCCGCTACGCAAACACTAAGGCAGGAATCATGATGGACTACCAGACTGCGATCCGCGGTGCATTTTTTGATATTGCCCGGGTCTGCGACAGTGCAGACGTTATCGCCCAACAGGCGCGATACCTTGAAGACGGGCTGCTGTTCATCCATGACGGCAAAATTCTGGCGCAGATGGCCTGGCAGGAGGGCGAGCAGTATCTTGATCCCTATAAAGGGTACACCGACCTGCGCGGCAAACTGCTGCTCCCGGGTTTTGTCGATACCCACGTCCATTACCCGCAGACGGAGATAATTGGCGCTTTTGGTGAGCAACTGCTGGAGTGGCTGACCACCTACACGTTCCCGGTAGAAAGCCAGTTTGCCGATGAGGCCTATGCGAAAGAGATTGCGGCGTTTTTCATCAACCAACTGGTCAGCCACGGCACCACCACCGCGCTGGTGTTTTGTACGCTGCATCCTGAATCGGTCGAGGCGCTGTTCACCGAGGCCCTGCGCCTTAACATGCGCCTTATCGCCGGGAAGGTGATGATGGACCGCCACACGCCTGACTACCTGAGTGAAACCGCGAAAGAGAGCTACCGGCAGACGCGCGAGTTGATCCAGCGCTGGCACCACCGTGGACGGTTGGGCTACGCCATTACGCCACGCTTTGCCCCGACCTCCTCACCGGAACTGCTGGCCGCGGTCAGCCTGCTCAGAGAGGAGTTTCCCGACACGTGGATGCAGACCCATCTGAGCGAAAACCCAAATGAAGTGGCCTGGGTGAGCGATCTGTGGCCGGAACATGAACGTTATTTGGATGTGTATCATCATTACGGGCTGACCGGCGAACGCAGCGTGTTTGCCCATGGGATCCACCTCCATGAGAGCGAGTGGCGCTGTCTGCACGATACCGGCTCGGCGGTGGCGTTTTGCCCCACCTCGAACCTGTTTCTTGGCAGCGGACTGTTCCGCTTACCCGCCTGCTGGCAACACCAGGTGCGTATGGGCATTGGCACCGATGTGGGTGCCGGAACCACCTTCAGCATGCTGCGCACCCTCGGGGAGGCGTACAAGGTGGGTCAGCTGCAGAGCTACCGCCTGCGCGCCAGCGAAGCGTTTTATCACGCCACGCTGGGCGGCGCTCACGCCCTGAGGCTGGACGATAAGATTGGCAATTTCGCCCCCGGCAAAGAGGCCGATTTTATCGTCATCGACCCGGCCGTTACGCCGCTACAGCGCCTGCGTAACCGGCGCTGTCAGGACATTTATGAGCAGCTGTTTGTGCTGATGACCCTGGGCGACGAGCGCAATATTAGCGAGACCTGGGTCAACGGTGTGCAGGTGTGGTCAACTGCCGCGGTAGGTTGACCACCCGCCCGGCGCAATCACAAACGGCAGGTGGAAGTGCTCGTCTGCCGTTTCTCCCGTCACAAAATCGATCTGCGCGCAGGGGTAAAGCGTGTCGCGGCCGGTTTCGGTGAACCAAGCCCCTATCTCGGCCACCAGCCGGTAACGTCCTGCAGGCAGGAAAGGGATAAACGCGGTGATGCGCCCCTGGGCGTTAGTGAAAGCAGTGGCCAATACGACGCCGTCCTGCTCAAGATAAACCCTTACGCCCTGCGCAGGTTTTCCCGTCGAAATATCAAGAATATGTGTGCTTAACGTACTCATTCGTCAATGACTCCTTCCAGCCGAAGCAGCGTAATTTCCCGCAGCTGTTCCAGTGCGGCCTGTACCTCCTGCGCATCGCTGTTTTCCAGCCGGGCGTTGAGGGCGCGTAAAATCTCCTCACCGCTACGGCCTTTCGCGCGGATCAAAAACACGCGTCCAAAACGGGCCTCGTAGCGAGCGTTCCCTTCCTGCAGTGCCTGTGCCAGCTGCCTGTCGCGGTTGTCGACGGCACCCTGCTCCTGGCGCGAAAGCACCGCCTCCGCCCGGGCTCCCGTCGGTTTCTCACCAATTCGCGGGTGCGCATTCAGGGCCTGCGTAAGCGCCGTTTCATCCCAGGTTTGCGCCAGTGTCAGGGCGGCGTCGAACAGTGCTTTGCGGTGTAAATAGGGCCGCCCCTGCACCAGCGCATTGGCCCAGTCGGGCAACGCCACGCAGGGCTGCAACCGCGCGAGCGCCTCTTCGTGGCTCAGTTGATTAAAAGTTTGCAGTGCAATCATACTCACTCCCGTCATATCGTCGTTTTATCGCTTTGCACAAACTACGCCACTCTTGCCACCCCCCATGAAACAGTCGATTCCGGATCGCACAACAGGAAATTATTGATTCATAAAAAGGCATTCTCACCGCGTTTGCGCACCTTAGCAGTGCAAAACCACCCCATACAACGCGCTTTTCGCCACTCTGCAGCCTGGTACGCAAATTGCTCTTCCCTTTTTATACCCTGCAAAAGGAGAGAAGCATGAGAGCAATCGTTATTGGCGCGGGCATTGGCGGCCTGAGCGCCGCTGTAGCGCTGAAGAAGGCGGGAATCGACTGTACCGTGTTTGAGGCCGTGAAAGAGATGAAGCCCGTCGGTGCGGCCATCTCCATCTGGCCCAATGGGGTGAAATGCATGCAGCACCTCGGGATGGGCGACATCATCGAGACCTACGGCGGCCCTATGCGCTTTATGGCCTATAAGGATCACCGGCGAGGCGATACCCTCACCCGCTTTAGCCTTGCCCCGCTGGTCGAGCGCACGGGCGGTCGCCCCTGCCCCGTGTCGCGTACGGAACTGCAGCGCGAAATGCTGAACTTCTGGGGGCACGAGAACGTTCAGTTCGGCAAACGCGTTGAAAGCGTCCATGAGGACGCGGCTGGCGTCACCGTCACCTTCACCGACGGTACTACCGCGACGGGGGATTTCCTGATTGCCGCCGATGGCAGTCACTCCGCGGTTCGCCCGTATGTGCTGGGCTATACGCCTGAGCGCCGCTACGCCGGTTACGTCAACTGGAACGGGCTGGTGAAGATTGATGAAGAGATTGCCCCTGCGCACCAGTGGACCACCTTCGTCGGCGAGGGCAAGCGCGTTTCGCTGATGCCCGTCGCCGGCGGACGCTTCTATTTCTTTTTTGATGTTCCGCTCCCCCTCGGGCTGGCGGAAGATCGCACTACCCTTCGCGCCGATCTCACGGGCTACTTCCGCGGCTGGGCGCCACCGGTGCAGAAGCTCATCGCCGCGCTGGATCCCGAGACCACCAACCGTATCGAAATCCACGACATTGAACCGTTCGACACCCTGGTGCGCGGCAACGTGGCGCTTCTTGGCGATGCCGCGCACAGCACCACGCCGGATATCGGCCAGGGCGGATGCGCGGCGATGGAGGACGCCGTGGTGCTGGGTAACTGCCTGCGCGAGAACCACAACATCGCACTGGCGTTGCGGCAGTACGAAGCGCTGCGCTGTGACCGGGTCCGCGACCTGGTGCTTAAGGCCCGTAAACGCTGTGATATCACGCATGGTAAAGACATGGCATTGACCCGGGCCTGGTACCAGGAGCTCAAAGAAGAGACCGGAGAGCGCATCATTAACGGTCTGTGCGACACCATTCAAGCCGGGCCTTTAGGCTGAACGCGAGAGGGACAACCATGAAAATACAACCGACTCCACCCGCCCATTGTACGTTTGAGCCAGAGGACTGGCTGCGTCTGGCAAAATGCTGGCACCCGGTTGCTCGCGCCTGCGACATCGGCGCGGCACCGGTCAAAGCCACCCTGCTCGACGAACAACTGGTTATCTACCGCGTCAAAGACCAGGTTGTGGTCGCCCGGGACGTTTGCCCGCACCGCGGCGTACCGCTAACGCTGGGCTTTCACGATGAACACGGGATTATCTGCCCTTATCATGGCTTACGCTTTGGTGAAGATGGACGCTGCAACCGCATTCCGTCCAGCCCTGACCAGCCGGTTCCCGCGAAGCTTAACCTGATTAACTATGCCGTGGAGGAGCGCTTTGGGTTGATCTGGACCTGCCTGGCGTTTGATCCGGATAACCCAATGCCGCTGCCCACCATGCCGCACTGGGATAACGACGGATTTCAGCAGATCAACTGCCCGGCGTTTGAAGTGAATGGCTTCGCCGGCCGTCAGGTGGAAGGGTTTCTGGACGTGGCGCATTTTGCCTGGATCCACACTGACACCTTTGCTGACCCCAATAATCCGCTGGTTCCCCATTATCAGCCCCAGGAGACGCCGTTTGGCTTTGTTGCCGATTACTGGAGCTCGGTGAGCAACTACCCCGCCAGCTCCGATGTCCAGGCGCCGGAAGGCTTCCAGTGGCTGCGTCATTTTGAAATGCATTTACCGTTTACCGCCACGCTGACGATCCATTTCCCGGGGGAAGCCAGGCTGGTGATCATGAACGCCGCCTCACCCGTCTCTTCACGGGTAACCCGCATGTTCGCCCCTATCGCGCGCAACTTTGACCTGCATATTCCGGTAGAGGAAGTGCACGCCTTCAATTTGCGTATTTTTGAAGAAGACCGCCTGATGGTTGAGACGCAGCGCCCGGAAAGCCTGCCGCTGGATCTGACTCTGGAAGCCCATATCCCTGCGGATAAAAGCTCGATTGCCTACCGCCGGGGGCTGAAAAAGATGGGCTTCGGCGAGTTTTTCCTGGTGTGACGGAGGAACGTGATGAGCGAAATGTTAAGCGTTATTGCCGACGGTCTCTGGCGTGAGGGGGATAAGAGTCTCGCCGTCAGGCTGGTGTCAGAATGCGGTGAAGCCCTGCCAGGCTGGCAGCCCGGGGCGCACATTGACGTGCATCTGCCCTGCGGGCTGGTTCGCCAGTATTCGCTGACCGGGGCAAGCGACAGCGAGAGCTATCTTATTTGCGTAGGACGTGAAGCCGCCTCGCGCGGCGGGTCACGCTATGTTCACGAGACGCTACGTCCGGGGCAGAAACTGCTTATCTCCTCACCGCGCAATCTGTTTGCGCTGCACAAGGCTGAACGCTTCTTGCTGCTGGCGGCAGGGATAGGCATAACGCCCTTGTATGCGATGGCCCGGCTGCTGGAGGCTTCCGGCACCCCGTTTACGCTGCACTATTACGTTAAAGAGCATGGCAACGCGGCGTTTGCACGTGAACTCATGCAATTTAAACACGGCGAGTGTGTCATCCATACCATCAGCCCGCGCACTGCGCTGGCAGAGCACATGCCCACGCCAGCGCCCGGTTTCCACGCCTGGGTCTGCGGGCCGGCAGGCTTTATGGAGAAAGTGTATCAGGTCGCCCTCACGAGAGGCTGGGCTGAGAGCAATCTTCACAGCGAAGCATTCCAGCCCGTTATGCCCGCCGACTGTAATGAAACGGGCGAGATTTTTACAGTCAAGCTGGCATCAACCGGCGAGCGCTGGCCAGTGCCGGCGGACAAAACTATCGCGCAGGTGCTGCTGGAAAACGGCGTGGCGGTACCCCTCTCCTGTGAAATGGGGATTTGCGGCGCCTGTCTGACGCCGGTTATCGACGGCGTAGTGGATCACCGGGATAGCGTGCAGTCGGAGGCGGAGAAAAGCGCGGCAGACCAGCAGGTGGCGCTGTGCTGCTCGCGAAGCCATTCAAGGGAACTGGTGGTTGAGTTGTAGAACGAAAAAACCCTGCGATATTGCTATCGCAGGGTTTTCGGATTTGGCGGGATCCACGGATAGTCAAAACAAACGGCATACCGGGTTTCGGAGAAAAAGCATGTCCATAATCACCGATATCACCTCAAAAAAAGCAAACCGGACGATAAAACGATCCCTCATGGCAGCATAACTGGCCTGACACTTCATCATCTTAAAACGGGGAAATATCCGCGAAGCTTCCCGTCATAATGACGAGTTTTAAAGTATCTTAACGATGGATTTACTCTGATGCATTCCGTTTTATTTCAGCATATCGGGCTGCCAGTTGTTTCAGATGCATCTCCAACTGAGATCTCGCAGCTGCAGGTAAAGGTACACCAGGAGGATTTTCTGACAAGATACGCAGTTGCTCTTCAGCCGGTATGGACTGGTTAAAAGACTGCCGGACGGAAAATACAACCGACTTCAGTTCACTGACCGTCATGTATTTGCCTTTCTGCTCATCAAGCCCGTTCAGCCGGTCACTCAATTTTTGTAGCGTTGACATCCCCTTATACCAGACATTGAGCTGTTCTACCGGTAATGCGGCAGCATTAAGGTGTTGCTGCCACTGTTGTGTCAGGGGTTTTGCTTGCTCCGGCCACAGCACCTGAGCCTGTTCTGTAAGTTTTCGGCTGTAAGTAATACTCCAGTCAGGAGGCAATTTATCCAGTCGGGCAAGCTGCTGCTGTGTTTGTTCTATCATTGTTTGTGATGACGGAGATTGCTGACGCAACATATCCAGTTTTTCAGGCGCGAGAGGTGCAGGTAACGGAGCCAGTGAGGCAGCAAGCTGAGTCTGTAGCGGGTCTGGCCGGTGAAGAAATTGCCAGCTCCACACTGCGCCCGTACTTATTATCAGCATGGTACACATTCCGGCAGCGAAGGATTTCCACTTTTTTACCTGAGTGGGCATTGCCGTCAGTACTTCCACATTAGCGTGGTGTTCTGGCTGTGCAACGAATACCCACTTCACTGGGCTGTCTGGCGCAGGGGTCTCTTCAGAGAGACTACCGGTATGAGAGCCTGTTGATATTACTGCACCATTCTTTACGGTGGCAGGCAGGACAATACCAGACTGAATATTCGACCCGGTACTGGTTGTATCGTTGCTGTTTTCCAGCCGGACAGCGCTGTTGTGCATCAGGGAACGCAACGTATCGAGCTGGCTCAGATGCTTAAGCTCCAGACGTTGAAGCACCTCCCCCAGACTGCCAAGCAGTTGCTCAGCCCGATACAGTTGTCTGAGGTCGCTGTAATTGAGCGGGAGCGAGCGCATCCGTTGCTGAAGACGCTGGTTCAGACTGCTGAGGATTTCCATGCGGGCATGTACCGGCTGCGGCCACAGTGTGCCCCACTGATGGCTTATCAGCGCATCCAGTATCGCCAGGCCTTCATTGAGGCCGAATAAGCCGGCCAGCTGCGTCCGTGCCAGCGTGTACCAGGCCGCCGTCTGTAACTCCACACCGTTTTGCTCAAACAGTGAAAGGCAGAGTTTTTCGACATAATGCCAGTTCACATCCGGACGGGCCGGATGTGTCAGTTTACTCAGTTCATCACGCAGGGTGGCATAATCCGCTAGCGTGCGCGGATCGCCACCGGTTTTGATTTTTCGTGGATTGATGTCATTCATGGCTGAATATCCAAATGAAGGTTGCGGTGCTGTACTTCCTGTTTATGCAGCTTCACCACAAGTCTGCTGGTACTGCCAGGTTAACAGCTATGGAAGAAGCGCTAAAATCAGACAAAAAGAAGTACTTTGATCAAAAGGTTGTACTGTGCGCAGCAACATCCCCGGGGGATTAAAGGTCCAGTCACTGAAATGACCTGCCCGTATGAACAGGCGCCCCAGAGAGATCACGCAGCCTTCTGCATGAAGGGTCACTTCCATGCATCCGGTCACGCCCTGGCCGTACAAAAATACTGGTGTCAATTTCACAGACTGGTCATCTACACACAGAAAGATATCGGTAATCTCAAGAGCCCCGTACTCCACCAGCAGATCCGTAACGGATGTATTCAGCGTCCCCTCGTTCAATCCGGTACCTTCCAGCCACGCGTCCATTTGCTCCTGAAGCTGCGCATTCGCTGGCAAACTCTGCAATATCGGCCTGACTCTTACTGGGTGTTGGAACTGGTGAACGCTGCCTGGCCTTACATACGAATTGCGGTATCGAGATACTGCTGTTGCTTCAGGTGCCTCAGCATCACGCGTCCTTCGGGCATAAACTCGGTGCCGTAACGTACGAGGCCAATGCCCTTAAGCTCAGCATCAATGGCATAACGCAACTCTCCTGGCACGTGCTGTTCGAGTAAAGTTACATTGAGGGACTGCAAACGGGGTTCATACTTGAGCAGGACACCGGCCAGCGTATCGATCAGCTCGTGGGCTGTACCCGGCATGCCTTGCAGAATTTTGGTCATGTCCGGCAAACCATAATCTGGTAAATGGGATATGGTCCCGGCTCGGGCGTTCAAAATACGCTGGATGTTATCCAGTACAGATAAAATGACCTGGTCTTCTTCGTTTACAACTTCAAGGGGAAGATCCCCTGTAAAGTTGCCGGTAAGAATTTCATATAAAGATGGCGTTTTTTGATTCATAATATAGCAAATTATTTTAAATGATAGAGGTTTAGGTTCTAAGGGATGTAAATTACCTTATGTTTCTTTTAAGGATTTTTTTGCAAAAATAATTATTGAACAACCGGATAATGAGGAACAAAACATCAATATTACTCGAAGTGGATTTGTTCCATACCAAGAATAAAACATAAAGATAATAACCAGACCAAAGATTACTGAAGAGTGCTTTGGTTTTATAAATGTTGTTAGAAATGTAATGGGTATGATAATGTATCTCATATAGAAGATTACAAATCCGAATCCTACCCCCTACTCCTTGGTCTAAAGTAAGTTATGTACCATTCGTAACCCAAATGATGCACTGCCAGAACGGTAATACATCCAAGGAAGGTTATTATTAGTTTTACTAAATTTTTTTATTTTTTGGATTCAGGTAAAGTCCAGCCTGAAAACCCGCTATCAGAAGGGTAAAGAAAATCAATGCCTGACCATTCAGGTGCAACTAAATCAGAGAACTGATATTCCCAAAAATGCCAAGCTGAACTTTTCATTTTTTCCAGTTTTGTCATAGACAACGAAAAATGATTGATTTGAAAAAAGACGTAATACTCGCCCTACGCCGCCAAAAGGCTTGTAGTCAGGAATATAAGTAATAGCATAGCAAGAGTTGTCCTCATTCCATATTTTTTCACTGTCTGTTGCTTTCATATAAGTCAGGATCTTAATGAACAGAAGATTCTTCCCGGTCGAAGTCCGGCTTTACCCGGTAGCGACCCTGCTCATCCAGGTGCGCGTAGATATCATTTTTCTCCCGGCTCTCGACGCGGGCCGGAAGTGTGCCGTGGATTTCAGGGCGCGGGATTTCAGTTGGGCGGAAACAGTAGCGTTCGGTATAAGGCATCCCCCAGACCGACACATGCAGACGGGAATCCCTGGCGCCCCGGAAGGTCACGAGCGTGAGGAGCACGCCTTCCTTCAGGGCAGCAATGACATCGCCCTGCGGCTCCAGCACCTGCCCGGGAGTGAGGTGTGCCGCATTGCTGAACAGGTGAATACAGGCAGTCCTGTTCAGCTCACGCTCATGGTGGAGTCGGGCGTAGAATGCGCCGGATTCGGTCTCCGGCTCCGGGCTGGTGTCATCACCTGCGTCACGATAAGGCGCTGCGTAGCGGTAATGCTTTCCGGTGGTGACCGCGTCGTTACGCACGCTGACCGTCGCATCCATCGGTGTGGAGGCTGTCCGGTAGTTATAATCCCGCGTGGCGACCGTGCCGGTGGCAAGGGTGTGCCAGGTTCGTACATCCCAGACCGACTCTGCCGCACCGTCAAACAGACCCGACGGCTCGCTGTAGGGCAGGCGCACATCAAACTGGTAGTTGAGCTGGCTGTCGGCCAGTATGTACGTATCCAGACCGCGCACGTCGTCCATCACCGTACGCCAGTAAATCCCCACTTCAGACAGAATGCGCCGGATAAACTCAAGGTCCGTTTCCCGCCACTGGGTGATAATTTCACGCGGCGGGTAGGTGCGCTCCAGGCGGAATTCAAAATCGGGTCCCTCCAGCCCGTGTTTGCGCAGTACCTGCTCCACCACCTCAGGAACTGACTGGTTCTGATATACCGCACACTGCCGGGTGTATCCCAGGAGCGCCAGGCGGGAACTGAGCGTAAGACGGTAGTGGGACTGATCCTTTGAAGTGGAAAGCCATTCCAGGCGGGTGATAATGCCGTGGACATTTTTACCGCTCCGCATCCGGAAAGAGGCATATTTCATCAGGACCTGTTCAGGGGAAATGTTCCTCTGCGAAGTGGTGAACTCGATATCCCACTTAAACGGCTCGCTCAGCGCTTCCCTGCCGCGAAAGCGCAGAACATCCGGCTTCACCGAACTGTCATTGATATCCAGAAAATATCGGGTCTGTCCGTCGAAAAACGCTAACCAGATATTCAACTATCCTTTATATAAACACTCCCCTCATCATCCCGGTGTAAAAGGCTCCATAACGCAGGAAGATGAATTTCAGCCGCATATATATTGCTCTGATATTTGGTTGCTTCTGGCATCAACTGCCCGGCCTGAACATCAACAAACTGCTGATGTCCTCCGGCTATGGTCGCCCAGAGGCCTGAATGCGGACAAAGCTCCCCGCTCGGGCAGGTAATGCGTTTGCCTGGCGCATCATCCAGAAAGTATTCTGATTCATCAGGGATAATTCCGTCACAGTAGCGGGTATCTTCCCAGACCAGACGCCAGTGAACGTCCCGGTAACGGATTGGGTCGTCAGGGATAACCATTTCTGTATCACTTTCAATTAATACGTCGTAATACACCTGGCGGGGAGCATTCATTCCACGAATAAAATAATTATACGGCCCGAGATTATTAAATCCGCTGATGCCGTCTTTAATAATCAATAGCTTATGGTTGTAATGAATCTTTACCGGTTCCCAGATGCCGTCGCAGGGCACCATGTCATCGGTTTTAATAATAATATCACTGCGCTCCGGAACAGGAGACAAGTTTTTCGGGAAAGCCGGATACGCTAACTTATTAAAATTATATTCATAATTATCTAATTCTAATAAATATGCAGCATCGAAAAAGTTGCATACATTATCATGTGGTGGATATATTAGATAGTCACCATGTATTTTTGCTGCAATCTTCAGCTTATTGAGCTTTTCTATATCTGGTGGGTAAGGTTCCTGCTGAGAGCCTCGTTCATGACAGAGAGGGTAAAAAAAGCTGTCGATCAATCCAACCGCTCGCTCAAGCTGCTCAAATTCACCAGTTTTTAACTGCCATACTTGCCGATTACCCACAGCCAATTCTGCAAGTCCTTCGTCATAGAGACGTAGCGCATCATAGGCCCAGATAATATTCTTTGGATGAAAACCATATGTTTTTTCTTCCGGCCAGGTCTTTAACGCTTCTTCATATTTCTGCACAAAATAGGCCCAGGCATCCCGTTTGCGCTGCCAAAGGGTATAGCTGCTCAGTCGCTGTAACAACCAGAACAGTTTGCGGCGCACTTGTTCATCCGTCATTGGATACTTTGTTTTTTCAATGGTTATCATTGTTCACTCCCTGTGGTTGTCTGCCGTTCAAAACGGGCTGCATTCAGTATCGTCCGATCTGTCACTTTGCTGCGCAGTTCATCATCATGCAATTCACGCGTGGTCGTGGCATATGGAGGCTCTATCCCTTCTGGTTTACTGTAGCCATGCACGCCGTTAACATCCTGCCAATTTGTGGGATAAAACTCAGCCTTTACGCCATTAATTTCAACACTGGCAGCCTGTCCGATAGCTTTGACCTGTTCCCCAATACGGTTAACCTCTTGTTTAAGCATCTCATCCAGATTAATAATCACCTGTTCGCCACCACCTTTCAGATATTGAGCTGGAATTGCACTACCGAACTGTTCAGCTATTTTCCCATGCCAGGCGTTGCTACCCGGCATACGAGTTGCCAGGTCTTCCGGCAGATGCAGCACCACCAGAAAACCGTTGCCGTTCCACTCATCCAGTACCGCCGATAACTGGCGCCATTCTTCAGCACTGCCCGGCACTTTTTGATACCCCCAGAATCCACCAGCAGCCCACGAACCATTAGGAGCCAAATCTGTGGGATTACCAAAGGCACGAAAAATAGTGCTTCCCGCCATATCACGGGCGCTTTTAGCCGTGATGTCACCACTAAATGAAGCGATGGATGTAAATACTGGCTTATTACCAAAAGCAGGACTTTTCCCTTTACTTCTTATCAAATCTGGATACCCGGCTTTAGAGTATTTTCGACGCAATGTCGTTTTATACAATTCCTCCGCATGAACACTCGGATACCGCGTCCCTTGCTTCAGCGCTTCCCGCAGCGGACGTTCAATCAAATACGCCTCAGCCTCACGCCGGACCTCAGCGCGTCCTGTTCCCGTTGCTATCGTATGTATTTCACCTTTATACACCAGCGCCTGTAACACTCGCAGTTTCGCATCCAGCTCTTTCAGCGCCTGCGGGATCATTCTCGATGCCAGCTGTTGCAGTGCCGTAAAACCATCCCGTACCCGGAGTAAGTCCGCCTGCCATTTCTCCGGCAACATCCGCCCGACGCGGGCTTTCAGGATTTGATTGATGGCTGTGATCATCGTGTTGCAAAAATCACTCATCTTTTCAATCAACTCTGCCTGATACTCAACGACATTCTGCTTATTCAGCCACTTCACCGCATCACCTTCGCCGATACGGTTCAGAAACTTAATCACAGCGCCAAGGGTTTCCACATTCTCTGCCGCTTTTGTTGTCACACGCAGGGCCAGACGTCCGACGCCTTTTATCACGCCACCAATTACCGGGATTAGCGCAAACAGCAGGATCACCAGAAATACCCATTCAGTCACGCTTTCCCGTTTCTTCGGTTCTTTCGCCAGTCCTATCGAAACAGCAATCAGATCGCGTACTGCCGTTACATCGCCGACCAGCGGGATCATGCCGATCACCGCATCAACGATGATCTGCCCGATGGTCTGTTTTTCATTAAATGCCCCCTGAAGCGTACCCCAGATCCACTGTCCAGTTTCCAGGCTGGTTTCCTTAAACCAAGCAACGCTCACCCCACTCATTCCACACCTCCGCTGTGTTTCGCTATCAGTGAGTCAATGTCTGCCTCGCTGAGAGATGTCCCAACAAACGACTGATTATCGATCTTATTTTTACGTAAATAATTCCGGATATCCGGCCCGAACTCCACCTGCACACTCCCCGGCGGGACGTCTTCCAGATGCAGATATCCCGCACCGTCAAGGTTACCTTCCCGGACAGAGCCATCAGCAAGAGTCACTTTGAAAGACGCGCCCACTACCGGGACATCGTCGTGATACAGATACTGCATCAGCACACTGGCAGTGGATTTAACCGGGTCGGCAAGCCAGGGCATTTCCGGCTGTTGTGACGCAGCTCCCGCCGCCATCGTCCTTTTAACTTTGCGCATATACGACGCCGTCGTACCATACTCGACCTTCCCGGCCTCAAGTCGCAGATAGCTTCCGCCGCCGATCAGCGTGATACGTTTTTTTCCGGCCAGGGAGATGTCATTCGCCGAGCTCAGCGTCAGCTTCTTCTCAGCGAACAACCGCAGGCTGGCGTTTTGCGCCTGCACCTCCACTGGTCGAGTAAATCGCGGCCAGATTTCACGGCTGACAGCTGCGGAGAATCAGAATGGGCAGGTTCACGCCCGTGCTCATGCGTACTGCTGTTCTGGGGGACCAGCGCTTCCATACCACCCGAACGTGCCAGACGGTTTTCAAGAGCGGTACAAAGGCCTGCAAAAGACGGTTTCTCGGCTTCCGGCCAGTCAGCCAGTGTTGATTCAAGCAGGCTGATGACGCCAGCCGTCAGACCGGCATCATTGCTGTCCACCTCGGGCCATAACAGCAGTGCATCAATTACTTTTGCACTGTTCAGCCACTCCAGCGCAGCTTTACGGGCTACGGGACGCCGGGGATGGCATGCCTGCCCGTAGCGGGTCAGCATCGCGACAAGCAGCAGTAAGCCTTCGGATAACCCTTTTTCACCGTCGCGGCTGAGTCGGGCCAGCACGTACCAGGTCACGACACGAATGTCTTTGGCGCATTCGCAAAGACACTTCTGGGCCAGCTCACACAATAACGCTGAATCGGTACCTGAAAGCTTGTTGATCTCCTCACGCATCAGCTGAAAATTATCATCATATGCGGGATCGTCCCCGGTTTCTGCCCCGGAGGTGAACGGGTGCAGCCAGTTATCCCAGAGCGACAGGGCATCATTTGCCCGCGAGATGAGGCGCTGCCTTTCTTCCTGCCTGGTGGCGCAGGCGGTTAACAGTTCTTCCGGTGAGCTCATTCTTTTTCCCGTTTGTTTGTTCTTTCATAAACCTCACGACCGCTTCCAGAGAAGCGTCGTCCTTACCATTGACGATTTGCGGTAGCTTCCATTTCAGCAGCATACTTTTCTCCTCCCCCTGAGTGGGTTTGGCCTTCCAGTAGCTTCACCAGTGGGCTTTTCTGACATGGGGACGAAGGCGCCGATGGGGCGCGGAGGCGCTGTCCCCTCGTGTACCTGGTGCTGGATTATGCTTCTGCCAGTCGCTGAGCCATGCGCGACACTGCCGAAAGGTCATAAACTGGCATGGGGATGAGGATTCAGTTTCGTGCCATCGGTTCACTTTGCTGCAAATACCCTGAGACCAGCCTTCAACCTGTTTTGCGAAAGCCAGTGCCGGGTAAATTTTCCCGCCCATCATTACTGGCGCTCTTCTCCGCCAGCTGCGACGCTAAAGATAGTGTCGGGCAGCGTGAATCCCTGAAGTTTCAGCAATGCCAGGGGACCTGTACCGAGCTCGCTACGCATCACAAACTTCAGAGGGTTGCCATCGGCGGTGATCCACACCAGTTGTGTACGGCTGGCGTCAAGCGGAGTGATGAGAGCCTTGTCCAGCAGGCGAATGAAACCCCAGTTGCCCTGGTTACTGGCATACAGCTGCATGCCGCTGTTCACACTACGCCAGCTGAGCGACACGCCAGGATAGTAAGTGTTTCCAGGCCAGGTGAAGCTTTGCCAGCTTTCCATCTGATTGAAGTAATCCAGGTTCTGCTCATCGAGGGTAAGCTGCACTCTGGCAACATCCCGTGAAGGACGCGCCATCAGTTCGAAGTGAACACCCGCATCGCCCTGAGAAAACACGATATCTGACAGTTCCGCCAGCTGATTAATCGCCCGGAGGAAATCCGGGCTGACAACCATCCCCTGACTTGCGGAAAGGTCAACGACCCAGCGATTTCCCTCCTGATGGAGGATCCCGCCAAGATTCGTTTTCAGGAAGGTCGTGATTCGACCCGAGTCGCTACGCAGGAACTGAGCCAGCAACGGCAACGAGACATCGCTGCCGGTGGCTTTAAACGGATAGCGCCCCGCAAAGGCCTTATTCCACTGTTCGACAATGGTCGACTGCCAGCGGGCATTGAGGCTTCCCGCAGCCGGGGCAAGTACCTGCCGCCAGGCCAGATCAAGCGGTTGCACAAATAACGACTGGCCAAATCCATTCCACTCCTGCCCCAGACTCGCCGCAACCAGACTGCCATAGTCGCGGGTATCGGTCAGATCGATGGCTTTGCCCTGGAATACTGTCTGGGCCAGCATCTGCGACATGGCCTGCGGATCCGGGGCGCTGGTAACCTGCTGGAGTTTCAGGCGTACCTGCGTGACGCGGGCAAGCCAGGACTGGAAACTGAGGTTACCGTTGGCACCGGTGCCCTCTTTACCTTCCATCAGCCCCATCAGCGGTCCAAACACCTCATCGAGCGGCCCTTTTGGGCCCTGTGCCTGTTCAATAAACTGTCTGCCATTTTTTTTCTGACCGATCAGCTTTTTCGCCGAATCGACAATCGAATCGGCCAGTGCCTCGCCCTTTTGCCCTGTTTTGCCCTGCCAGGCCAGCGTGTTCATCAGTGCCACCAGCGGCGACTGACGGACATCGCCGATCAGGTTGAGCTGGGCAATCGCCTCAGAAAGTGACGTGGCTTCCTGCCACTGAATGCTGTTGACCATGTTCAGCCAGGCATTGCCAAAATCGGTAAAATAGCGTTCAGTCAGGCGGGCCTTCAGCACCTCCGGGGAGATATCGCTCCCTGTCTGGTGCGTCTTATCCGTCAGTACCCAGTCAATTTCATCACGGCGTGTCTTGACGACCTCGTTAATCGAATCCTGAACCTGCTCTTCCCAGGCCTGACGCGTAAACATACCGGGGACGACTTCGTCAGTGCTGAATACCGTTGAGGCATCGGTGTCGCCTGTCATATCGGCAAGCGTTAAATCAGGCCAGTTGCTGGCCACGCGCTTAAGCATGTCCTGATACAAGCCAGATTCAGCGTTACGCTGACCTACCTGCTTAAGCAGGATCTGACGGATCGTGCTGATTAATTCAGTGTCAGGCTTAATTTTCCATTCCGGATGAGCCGGGAGGTTTTGCGCATAAAAGCCCAGCAGTTTCGGTGCGAGGTCCTGCCATGTGCCATCCGGCACATTCTGACGCTTCGGCCAGGCTTTCAGCACGTTTTTTGCCAGCCAGCTCGCGTCCGCTTTATCCGGACGGGCCAGCATCAGATAACTTTTGAGCACGTCATAGGTGTGCTGTGTGCCCTGCGTACGGGCATCACTGGCAGGAGGCAGTTGCACAAAAGCATTCAGCTGCTGCCTGAGATAATCTGCGGTGGCATCCCTCATCAGCTGTGCGTTGTTTTTCGCATACAGCGGCCAGAGTGCGGCCAGCGTGTCGCTGTCCTGATTAAGACCAAATCGGGTATACCATGGAGCGCCGGTCGCCTCACGGTGTTGCAGACGGGCAATGGCTTGCTGGAGTACGAGCTGGTTGTGCAGGCGTTCTGCCAGGGGTTTTGCGGTATCCGCTGCCTGCATCGCCGTTTCTTGTGCCTGATAAATCTGGGTACGGTTAACGATCAGGGACAGCAGTGTACCGGCCCCCCACAGAACAATCAGGGAAAGCAGAATTAACCGCAGCATCTTCAGCCAGTCGAAGCCCAGCTTTCTGCCGCTGACGGCATCACAGTCATCAATGACGGCTTTCCAGGTCGGTGTGTCGAGGCGTGTATTTGGTACCGTTCCGGCAACGGCCAGTTCGGGGCTGAACATGACACCACGTAAACGCCAGGCCGCAGATCCCTGCATCAGCCCGCTGAGTAAAACAGCCAGACTGGCTTTCAATTCGTGTTGAAGACGGGAAGATAACTGAAGCAGGCCGTTATGTGCCGGATTATTCAGTATCTGTGTTATACCGGCTTTTTGCAGGCGCTGAGACAGCGTAGTCAATGCCTTATCCGCCTCTTTTACAGTGCCTTCTGGTCCGAATATCACCCCTTTCGCAGCCGTTTCCGCGTCCTGCTGAGCACCTTTGATTTTGTCAGTCAGCCACAGCGGAGGAAACGCATTGGCCGGTTCCTCGTGGTCATAACCCGGAATGGCGTCAAGATCATGGTTCAGGGAAAAGGTCAGCATACTGCCTGCCAGACGTGCAAGCTCCGCCCACACCTGTTCAGGTGGCCGGGAAGGAAAACGTTCGTATTCTGTCAGCACTCTGGCGTGAGAATTCAGTGCATTCAGCAACCAGAAAAGGGAAACATCGGCGACGGCAAAGTCGGCGAGCCTTTCGTTGCTTTCACGACGCATCGTCATCAGGCGCTGGCGTCGGGAGCGTAACTGACGATTGAGTAGCACCAGACGTTCGCGAAGGACAGGGCTTGCCGCAAAAGACGCAACGGGCGGAATAAAGGACGGATCCAGTCGCCATGCATTTTGTCCATCACGGATCAGTCTGGCCACCGGGCACACTTTCCAGGAATCATTGCTTTCATGGGCAAACCGGATGGTGAAATTATACCGGGCAACGGCTATGGATTCTTCTTCGGACCCGAAGGCATCCTGCAACGTCACCCATTCCTCGCGATAGCGGAGCGGGCGGTCTGCGGTAACACCTTCCTGTTCTACGTTGGCAATACCCGGCTGCATGTGAGGCAGTGCGATGACAACGGTTACGGAATCGAGACCTGCCAGCTGGCTGGCATTTAACTCCCGTGGACGTGGAGGCAGATCGCTCCTTTGAGCATCAATCAGCGATCCATCGTCCAGCCAGAGGCGTAGCAGCGTAATCTGGATCAGACCAGACGAAAGAAGGCTGTCATTAAACTCAATCTTTTCTACCCCCCAGGGGAATGGGGATGCTAGCGCTGATGCACCGGCACTGCGAAAAGACTCCCATTCAGCCTGCTGCTGGAACTGTTGAGGGGACAGTAAAGCCCCCTCGTTCCACAGTGGACGATATATTTTCATCCCTGCTCCTGCCCTATGCTTTGGCTTTCGGCATCTGGGATACCAGTGACAGATTGACGTCCATCCCTTCTACCTGGAAGTGCGGCACGGCGTACAGCTTCACGCGGAAGAAGCCCGGGTTATCTTCGATATCTTCCACCACCACTTTCGCATCGCGCAGTGGGTGGGACGCCTGCAGCTCATCGCCGGGATCGGTCATTTCCGTCACCAGACCGCGAACCCAGGTGTTCAGCTCCAGCTCCAGAAGACGACGATCCTTAGTGGTGCCGATGTTTTCGCGCTGAATGAGCTTCAGGTAGTGCGCAATACGCGACAGCAGGAAGATGTAAGGCAGACGGGCGTTGATGCGGCTGTTGGCAGTAGCATCAGCGGTGTCATACGTGGCCGGCTTCTGCGTGGAGTTCGCCGAGAAGAAACAGCTGTAATCGCGATTCTTGTAGTAGGAAAGTGGAATGAAGCCCAGATTCGCGAACTCAAATTCGCGGGTTTCCGGGATCATCACTTCAGACGGGATTTTTACCTGATTGCCGGTACCGAGGTCGTACAGATGAATAGGCAGGTCCTGAACGGCGCCACCGGCCTGCGGGCCACGAATTTGTACACACCAGCCGTTGTTAATGAAGCTGCGTACCATGTTGGATGCAAAGGCAAACGAGGCGTTGGTCCACAGGTATTTGTCATGATCCGGACCTTTCACTTCTTCGACGTAGTTGAAGCTACGCACAGGTACGGTATCCGGACCATAAGGCAGGCGCCCCAGTACACGCGGCATGACCAGACCGATATAGCGGGAATCATCCGTCTCGCGGAAGGATTTCCACTTGATGTACTCAGCGCGGTCAAAGTAATTACCGATATCTTTAATGGCCGCCACGTCCTCCATGTTGTCTTTCAGGAAGAATTTCGGGCCGGCAGAACCGATAAACGGCATATGTGCAGCAGCAGACACTTTAGAGATGTTGCGCAGCAGGGCTACATCCTGCGCAGACGCATCAAATTCGTAAGCGGAAATCAGCGCAGCAATCGGCTCGCCACCGGGGGTATCATACTCATCAATATATGAATGTTTATACAGCCCGCTTTGGACGATTTCCGGGCAGTCTTCAAAGTCCTGACGCAGGTCTTCTTTAGACATATCCAGTAGTTCAACTTTCACGTTCTGGCGAAAATCGGTTTTGTCGACAAGAGATTTCACACCGCGCCACAGACTTTCTACCGCCTGAAAGTCTTCATGATGCATAACAGCATCAAGCTGACGGCTGATCTGGTAATCCAGTTCCGCGATATGGTGGTCAATCAGGTTTTTATCGAGTTTCTCAACTTTTGAGCCCGCTTTTGTCAGACATTCCAGGAACACCTTCATGCCGGCAGTTAAACGTTCGTCTGCTGTTGCATCCGACATCGCCTGTGCATCCTGCCAGATATCAAGCGCACTTAGCTCAGAGACAGGGTTAAGATTGATTTTTTCAAACAGGGACGCATATACCCCGCCTGCTGCAGGACGTTCAAGCACTACACTCTCGTTACCCGCGGCATTCTCATTTTTTACAGACATCAACATATTCCTTATTAATCCGTTAAAAGCATATGGCCGTTATGGCTGTTTCGGAGCCAGGGCTGAGAGTTCGGCTCTGAGTTCTGCACTTAATGCAGGATCGAGAAGAATTTTTTCCAGCTCTTTTCGGAAAGCCTGGTTATCAAGCAGGTTTGCTTTTAAATCGCGAAGCAAATTGCGCATGGAGAGCATGGCCTTCAGCTGAGGTATTTGCCGCGAAACCTGCTCCGGAGAGAAATCATTAATACTCTGGAATGTCAGATTGATGTTGTCTTCACTGCCATCACCAGCAAGCGTGTTTTTAACGGTAATATTTACGATTGGGGAATATTCGGAAAGTACAGAGTCAAAGTTGTTTTTATTCAGATTAACTTTTTTGCGCTCCGATAGTGGTGCAGTCTCCTGACCATTACTGAAGTCTCCCGCCACCAGTAATTTCAGGGGGAGCTCAGTTTTCTTGCTCGCTCCGCCCGTATGCAAATCAAGCTTTAAATTAATACGTGCCTTGGGTATTTCGGACTGAAAAGAAGAGTTAGACATGGCTATCCCTGTTTTATGGAGTTATAAAAACGGTCAATGCCAGTGAGAAATTAATAAGAAAGGCAAACCCAGCCAGAACAACTTCCAGGCTCACGTCATCGGACGAAAATCAAAACCCCGGAATTAAAAGCGGGCACATTCCATTCACCAGCATATCGACATTGTGTTTTTGAGTATTTGTCTGAAATGAAAAAATTTCGGATAAGACCCAATGGCCGGAGTGTAGGAACGTTCACCACCCGATCGGAAATCAAAAAATGTAACAAAATGTTTCCCATAGAAATTCTGACAGCCAAAGATCATCTTTCTGATTTATAAGAATTTTCTTGCATACCCCTTTAACCCTTATGAAATAAGGGTGTACAGTAAGTGATCAATTTAATTTAGGGACAACTTTGTATAAAATCTCATCAATCACATGAAATATCTGATTTTGTACTTTTATCAAAAAATGAAAGGCAGAACGTGCCTGCCTGTGTGAAAAATTGGCGATATTTACTGGCCTTCACCATTTTTATTATTTATTTAAATGGGTCTTATTATTTTCATCAGAAAAACAAATATCGCAGGGGATTTTTGCATGCCTCGACCCAGTACTCATGATATGTACATCTCAGGTATCGTTCGAGGAGTGGGTACGACCTTGAACAACAACCTGTTCTGTGTAGTTTGAAAAATTCTGAAGGGTGTCGATCGTTCCGTAAGTTATATGCATAAGGGCGTACCTGTGAGGCTGATTCCCTTAGATCGTGTGGCTACATCCGATAACCATGAAAATGTAACCAGACGACTGAATGCTCTCATTGATGAAAACAGGCATTGCAATCGTTATGAAGATGAGATGTTTGCTATTAACTATTTTGAGAAGGGAACGACTCACGTCATTAAACGACCAGATCGGGTGGATAACCCCAATGACATCATCGCTGGCATTATCCTGGAACACCAGGAGCAAGATGTAACAGATGCCGGTTACTAATCCGTCCGATGGATTCTTAGCCCCACCGACACAAGCCAGACGGCAATGGCATACTGAAAACCGACAAAAACAAAAAACCCAGGTCGCATAACGACCTGGGTTTCAAATTTGGCGGAAGCGTAGAGATTCGAACTCTAGAACCCTTTCGGGTCGCCGGTTTTCAAGACCGGTGCCTTCAACCGCTCGGCCACGCTTCCAAAGTGAGGCGCACTATAAACATCTATTAGCGCCTTGTAAAGCAGGAATTTTTCTATTTTTTTTCTGCGGGTGCTATCCATGCCCCTTAAAAGCAAAAAGCCCCGCGATATGACTATCGCAGGGCTTTTATGTCTGGCGGAAGCGCAGAGATTCGAACTCTGGAACCCTTTCGGGTCGCCGGTTTTCAAGACCGGTGCCTTCAACCGCTCGGCCACACTTCCTAAGTGAGGCGAACTATAAACACCTCTCCGCATGCTGTAAAGAGTGACCGCATTCGTTCGCTTTAAAAATAGCCAAAACGCGTTTAATCGGTTGAATAGACAACGTATCGGCCATTTTATCAGCACAAAATTCAGCGTTCATACTCAGTGTTTTTTGATATACATGTCCCTGGTGAAATAGTACCCCAGCTTGTCCGGCGTGAATCCTCCCACCCACGGTTTGACCAGGTGCGTGCGGACATAGTGATAAACCGGAATGGCAGGCACATCGCGCGCCAGCAAATCTTCCGCCTGCTGATAGAACTTACCGCGCTCTGCCGGTGTTTTGGCTTTCGCGGCGTTCACCAGCGCCTGGTCATACTCCGGATTGCTGTACTGGCTGGTGTTTTCGCTGTCACCGGTACGGAAGTTGTTCAGGAAAGTGGCAGCATCGTCGTAATCGGCAATCCAGGCGTAGCGCACTGCGTCAAAGTCGTGGGTATGCATCGTATCGAGCATCGTTTTCCACTCCTGATTTTGCAGCTTCGCCTCCACCCCGAGGTTTTTCTTCCACATAGAGCTGGCGGCAATCGCGATGCGCTGGTGCGATTCAGAGGTGTTATAGAGCAGGTTAAAACGCAGCGGATGGCTGGCGTTAAAGCCGGCTTCGGCCAGCAGCTTTTTCGCTTCTTCGATACGTTTATCCATCGGCCAGTTGGCATAGTCCGGGTTCTGGAGCGTCACACCGCCAATATCTGGCTGGCTGATAAGCCACGCCGGACGCTGCCCCTGCCCTAATACCTTCCCGGCAATGATCTCTTTATCCAGCGCCATGTTCAGCGCCTTACGTACACGCGCGTCGTTGAACGGCGGCCGGGTGGTGTTGAATTCATAGTAATAGGTGGCAAGCTGCGGGGAGACATCCAGCTGGCTACCCAGGGTTTTCTTGAGCTGGGCAAACTGGTTGATCGGCACCGTATAAACAATATCGATTTCACCTGCTTTAAAACGGTTTACATCCGAGGCCTCGGAGGTGATCGGCAGATAGGTCACCTTATTGATAACGGTATGTGCGTTATCCCAGTAGCGCGCGTTACGCTCCGCCACGATGCGCTCGTTAACCACCCACTGCGACAGTTTATACGCTCCGCTGGTGACGATATGCTCCGGTTTGGTCCACTTATCACCAAACCGACCAATCAGCACCTTATCCACCGGCACCAGCGACGGGTGGGCCAGCATGGCAAGGAATGCGGCATTAGGTTGAGTCAGCGTGACCTCAAGCGTAGTATCGTTAATGGCTTTTACACCCAGCGTATCCGGTGCTTTTTTCCCCTGAGCGATATCAGCGGCGTTAACAATATGCATGTTGCCCGGATAGCTGGCATACGGTGAGGCAGTTTTGGGGTCTGTCAGACGCTGCCAGCTCCAGACCACATCCTGCGCGGTAATCGCGGTGCCGTCACTCCATGTGATGCCTGGACGCAGATGAAAAGTCCAGACGGTGTTGTCTTTGTTCTCCCATTTTTCTGCCAGCCGTGGCTGTATTTCGCCAGTCGGAGAAACGCTAACCAGCCCTTCGAAGATATCGCTGATAATATTGAATTCGACATCGCTTTCGACTTTATGCGGGTCGAGTGAGGCCGGTTCATTACCGTTGTTTCTGACCAGTTCCTGTTTATCGGCCAGCTGTGTTCCTGCTGGCACGTTAGCCGCCCAGGTCGCCGTGCTGGCGCACAGGATCCCTGCCGTTAACAAAGAGAGTGTAAAGCGCGTGCGTGCTTGTGGTTTCATTTCCTTCGCCTTATTGTCTGTTTTTTGACGATCCGGAAATAACACTTAGCGCTCAACGTGTAATAACGCAATATTTTTCAGTAACCTATAAGAGCTTGATCTGAATAAATGAAGCAAACCGTTGTTCATTCTGCTGAAAAGGTTTTCTGAAGAATAAACAACCAGCAGTAACGCTAACGTCCTGAGTAAAGATGGGTAAAACCACTTTGAGACTGGCGCGCCGTTTCCTATTCTTTCCGCTAATTACATCTGTCATAAGAGAGTGACTCATGGATCGTATAATTACTTCTTCACGCGACCGCACATCGCTACTCAGTACCCACAAGGTGCTGCGCAATACCTATTTCATGCTCAGCCTGACGCTGGCATTCTCGGCGATGACCGCAACGGCCAGCACCGTGCTGATGCTGCCGTCACCGGGTCTGATCCTGACGCTGGTGGGGATGTATGGTCTGATGTTCCTGACCTACAAAACTGCTGATAAACCGGTGGGTATTCTGTCCGCGTTCGCCTTTACGGGTTTCCTGGGCTATATCCTGGGGCCCATCCTTAACGCCTATCTGTCCGCCGGTATGGGCGACGTGATTGGCATGGCGCTGGGCGGTACCGCGCTGGTGTTCTTCTGCTGTTCGGCCTACGTGCTGACCACCCGTAAGGATATGTCCTTCCTCGGCGGTATGCTGATGGCCGGTATCGTGGTGGTGCTGGTAGGTATGGTGGCAAACATCTTCCTGCAGCTGCCAGCCCTGCACCTGGCGATCAGCGCCGTGTTTATTCTGATTTCATCTGGCGCAATCCTGTATGAAACCAGCAACATCATTCACGGCGGTGAGACGAACTACATCCGCGCCACCGTGAGCCTGTATGTATCGCTGTACAACATCTTTGTCAGCCTGTTGAGCATCCTGGGCTTCGCCAGCCGCGATTAATCAACAATGCTGTGAACCAGAGCCCCGCTTATGCGGGGCTTTGTTTTTTGGTACACTGCTGCGGTTTTTGACTGACGCGTGAATGACTATGTTGAGTTTTGAAGGTAAAGAGATTGAAACTGATAACGACGGTTATCTGAAAGAGAGCAGCCAGTGGAGCGAGCCGCTGGCGGAAAAAATCGCCGAAAACGAAGGTATCGCCCTCTCCCCGGAACACTGGGAAGTGGTGCGTTTTGTGCGCGAATTCTATCTCGAATTCAACACCTCCCCGGCGATCCGCATGCTGGTCAAGGCGATGGCCAATAAATTCGGTGAAGAGAAAGGCAACAGCCGTTACCTGTATCGCCTGTTCCCGAAAGGCCCGGCAAAACAGGCCACCAAAATCGCCGGCCTGCCAAAACCGGTGAAATGCATTTAGTAGCGAATACCGAAGTTAACGTATTCCCGGCCGGGTTGATGGGGTTCGGTTAAAACCTTATCAACCCGCGCGCTGCGCGGCCCACCAGCTTTCAGCCATGCCACCAGCTTTTCAACCTGCTCCGCATCACCACAGGCAACGACCTCAACGCTGCCATCATCCCTGTTTCGCGCGTATCCCGTGAGCCCCAGCTGCATAGCTTCGCGCTGCGTGCTGTAACGGAATCCGACGCCCTGAACCATGCCGTGTACCCAGGCAATTGTGCAGATTTTTGACATTTTTCTACTCCTTAACGTAGCGTTTTCGGCAAACAGCCATAATGTTGCCGGAAACGGGCAGTAAAACGAGAGCTGGAAAGATAACCACATTGTAATGCGATTTCGCCAATAGGTAACCGGGTTGACTGTAAGTGTGACAGCGCAACGGCCATCCTCACCTCCTCAACAATCTGGCGAAAACTCTGCGACTCTTCGCGTAACCGTCTGCGTAGCGTCGGCACGCTTAATGCCAGGCGGCTGGCAACATCCTGTGCAGTCCAGGCCCTGGCAGGCGACAGCATGATGAACTGCCGCACCTGCTCGGACAGGTGGCTATTACGCTCTATAAGCAACGGCCCTGCGACGCCGTCATGTAGCAATGCCAGCAAAAGGCCGAAAGCCTGATGCTTTTGTAACGCCTCCGGTAAATCCTGACGCACGGCATGCAGCAGGTTACCCCACATAAATGCCAGCCCCTCACTCAGGGGAGCACAGAGGGAATGTAATTCTGTGCGCGGCCAGGATTTCAGGTAATGCGTTTTAAACTCCGCCAGAAGCTCCGGTGACAACATCAATAAGTCAGAACGAAAGAGACCATTCGCGGGTTGATTTATGATCTCCAGCGGCGTATTGGCGGGAATAATGATCAGCGACGCTTTCGTCGCCACCAGGCGGTTATCGTCCTGAACAATCACTTTACTGCCGTGAGTGATATGGCAAATGGCAGGAAGAAAGAGTTTAACCTGGTGCAGGTGATGCATTTTACTGGCGCTCACTTCACCAGCCGTCAAATGTTTATGTTGAAACTGGACTCCCTGCACCATGCCATCCTTATCTGCTGTAGGTAACGGTTAAGCTGGCCTTCGCCAGGACGTGACTGTTAAGCATAAAACCCACCAGCGCGCCGCTGGCATTCCTGTCGACAGGCAATTTATCCACATCCAGCGCCCAGACGGTAAACTGATAACGGTGCGGCTTATCCCCTTTGGGCGGACATGCGCCGCCGAAACCAGAATAACCGAAATCATTACGCCCCTGCACAACCCCGGCCGGTAATGTCTCACCCTTCGGGTTTCCGGCATCGGCGGGAAGCGCCAGCGTCTGGAGGGGAATATTGACCACCGTCCAGTGCCACCATCCACTTCCGGTAGGGGCATCAGGGTCAAATACCGTGACTGCAAAACTTTTCGTCCCGACAGGCGGATTTTTCCACGCCAGTTGTGGAGAGTGATTCCCACCGTGACACCCAAACCCGTCAAACACCTGCTGTTGCGACAACGGGCGTTCACTGGCCAGATCCTGACTGCTGATGGTGAAAGACGATGCCGCTAAAACATGAAAACTGACCACCGCCAGGGTGGTTACTGCTATCGCAAGGCGCTTTCTCATTTGTGTTTCCCTTTGCTGTACCGGAAACCCTACTGTAAAGCCCACTGCAGTGCAGCACTGTGCCTAAGCGATTTGATTTTGTGCCGAAACGCTCAAAGGCATCCGCAGATGATTGCGACTTGCTGAATGTGCTACTCTACGCGCCATTTCCCTGGAATCGACAGAATAGCAAATTATGAGTGTACGTTTAGTGTTAGCCAAAGGGCGCGAGAAGTCATTATTGCGCCGCCATCCCTGGGTCTTTTCCGGTGCAGTAGCCCGTATGGAAGGCAAAGCCAGCCTCGGAGAGACCATCGATATCGTTGACCATCAGGGGAAATGGTTAGCGCGAGGCGCATATTCGCCAGCGTCCCAAATCCGCGCTCGCGTCTGGACCTTTGATAAAGATGAAACGATCGATATTGATTTCTTCGTTCGTCGTTTACAGCAGGCGCAGCAGTGGCGTGAGTGGCTGGCAAAGCGTGACGGTCTGGACAGCTACCGTGTGATTGCCGGTGAGTCTGACGGTCTGCCTGGCGTGACGATCGACCGCTTCGGTAACTTCCTGGTACTGCAACTGTTAAGCGCAGGGGCTGAATATCAACGTGCTGCGCTGATCAGCGCGTTGCAATCGGTTTTCCCGGAATGCGCCATTTATGACCGCAGCGATGTGGCAGTGCGCAAAAAAGAGGGCATGGAGCTGACGCAAGGTCCGGTCACTGGTGAACTGCCGCCTGCCCTGTTGCCAATCGAAGAGCACGGTATGAAGCTGCTGGTGGATATCCAGGGCGGCCATAAAACGGGTTACTACCTGGACCAGCGTGACAGCCGCCTGGCCACTCGCCAGTATGTTGCCGACAAACGCGTGCTGAACTGCTTCTCCTATACCGGCGGTTTCGCCGTCTCGGCGCTGATGGGCGGCTGTGCCCAGGTTGTCAGCGTTGATACCTCTCAGGAAGCGCTGGACGTGACGAAACAAAACGTCGAGCTGAACAAGCTGGATCTGAGCAAAGCCGAGTTTGTTCGCGATGACGTCTTCAAGCTGCTGCGTAAGTATCGCGATCAGGGCGAGAAATTCGACGTCATCGTGATGGATCCACCGAAGTTTGTGGAGAACAAAAGTCAGCTGATGGGTGCCTGCCGCGGCTATAAGGATATCAACATGCTGGCCATCCAGCTGCTGAACCCGGGTGGAGTGCTTCTCACCTTCTCCTGCTCCGGACTGATGACCACAGATTTATTTCAGAAAATCATCGCTGATGCCGCAATAGATGCTGGTCGTGATGTACAATTTATAGAACAGTTCCGTCAGGCAGCCGATCACCCGGTGATCGCTACCTACCCGGAAGGGCTGTATCTGAAAGGGTTTGCCTGTCGCGTCATGTAACTTGAAAAGAGAAATATTGCCCGCACATAACGTGTAAGTAGTGTTTCCCGGGAGGTGACTATGATTGCCAGCAAATTCGGTATCGGCCAGCAGGTCCGCCACACTTTGCTAGGGTATTTGGGTGTGGTCGTGGATATCGACCCGGAGTATTCCCTTGATGAACCGTCAGCGGATGAGCTGGCGGTTAACGCAGAGCTTCGCGCCGCGCCCTGGTATCATGTGGTGATGGAGGGGGATGATGGACAACCCGTTCACACCTACCTTGCTGAAGCGCAGCTGAGTAGCGAACTGCAGGATGAGCATCCAGAGCAACCCACGATGGATGAACTTGCTCAGACTATCCGCAAACAGTTACAGGCCCCGCGCCTGCGGAACTAAGCGTGTAAAAAAAGCCCGATAAACGGGCTTTTTTTTATGACTTCGCCAGCCCCAGACGGGGAATCTCAATCGCCGGACATCGGTCCATTACCACCGTCAGACCGGCTTCTCGCGCCAGCACCGCCGCCTGCTCGTTAATGACACCCAACTGCATCCACAGCGTTTTCGCGCCGATGGCGATGGCCTCTTGTGCCACTCCCCACGCCGCCTCGGAATTGCGGAAAACATCCACCATGTCGACTTTTTCAGGTACCTCCTTCAGCGTGGCGTATCCCTGCTGACCGAGTAAGGTTTTACCGGCCACTTTCGGCGACACAGGGATGACGTGATAGCCCTGATCGAGAAGGTACTTCATCACCCGGTAGCTTGGGCGATCCGGTTTATCGCTTGCCCCTACCAGTGCAATCGTGCGCGTCGATGTCAGAATCTCGGCAATTTCGTTCTCTTTCATGGTTTTCCTCCAGGCTTTTTTATGAGTGTACGTCAAAGCGCACATCTCAACCATGCATCCCATGCAGATGCATGAGGGCAAAACGGCAGAATATGTCTATATGTTAGTAAACGTGATTATCGAAATATTTGGATACATTACCGCGGCCGAGTCATTTCAACAGGAGCCCTCTATGAAAACCGGCATTGCCACTGCTGTGATTGCGTTAGTGATGCCAGTTTGCGTCTTTGCGACCACGCTACGGCTTACAACGGATATTGATCTGCTGGTGCTGGACGGAAAAAAAGTGTCCAGTTCCTTGTTGCGCGGTGCGGACAGCATCGAACTTGATAATGGGCCACACCAGCTGGTATTGCGGGTAGAAAAAACCATCGGCCTCGCTAATCATGAACAACGCATGTATATCTCTGCGCCGCTGATTGTCAGCTTTAATACCCAGCGGGTCAGTCAGGTGAACATTACCCTCCCGCGTCTTGAAACCGAAAAAGAGTCGGCGGCCTTTGACGCCTCTCCGCGCCTTGAACTGCTGGACGGGGATTCAATGCCGATTCCGGTAAAACTCGATATTCTGGCGTTAACCTCGTCCCCGAAAGGCACCGATTACGAGGCCGCGACCGAAATCTATAACAAGGCGGGCAAACGCGCTTCCCTTCCACAGTTTGCCACCAGGATGGCCGACGACAGTACGCTGCTGTCCGGTGTCTCAGAGCTGGATGTTATTCCGCCACAGTCCCAGACGCTGACGGAACAGCGTCTTAAATTCTGGTTCCAGCAGGCCGATCCTGAGACCCGGGCCCGTTTTTTACAGTGGGTAAAGCAACAACCTTCATCATAAGCCACATTTTTTTCGCCTTTCTCTTGCAGCGTCAGGCGGTTCCCGTCATCGTGTAGTCAGTTAACCTGATGGATAAGATTATGGAACTGACAACACGCACGCTACCGGAACGCAAACACATTGCTCTGGTTGCGCACGATCACTGTAAACAAATGCTGCTTAACTGGGTTCGCCGCCATCAGCCATTGCTGGAAAAGCATGCTCTCTCAGCGACCGGGACAACCGGTAACCTGATCCACCGCGAAACGGGTCTGGAGGTCAATGCCATGCTGAGCGGCCCGATGGGCGGCGACCAGCAGGTCGGCGCTCAGATCTCTGAAGGGAAAATTGATGTACTGATTTTCTTCTGGGATCCGCTGAATGCGGTTCCGCACGACCCGGATGTCAAAGCCCTGCTGCGTCTGGCAACGGTATGGAATATTCCGGTGGCGACGAACCTGTCGACGGCAGATTTCATCATTGAATCACCACACTTCAACTCACCGGTTGAGATCCTGATCCCGGATTATCAGCGCTATCTTTCCGAAAGACTGAAGTAGTTTTTTGCCCGGTGGCGACATGCTTACCGGGCCTGCAATATTACCGCTCCGCTATCCCGTTAAGGCTTCCTCACCACTGGCACATCAATACTCTTCAGAATATCGACAAACACCGACGGCTCCTCTTTGTTGAACAGCAGCCACACGCGATGACGCGCGCGGGTCATCGCCACGTACAGCAAACGCCGCTCTTCGGCGTCCGGAAAATCTTCCGGGACCGGCAGTAATGCCTGTTCCATTACCGACTCTCGTGCCGGAGCCGGGAAACCATCGCTCCCCTCTTTAAGCCCCATCACTATCACATAGTCGGCCTGCTGTCCTTTGCTGGCGTGGATGGTCATAAAATCGAGCTGCAGCTTCGGCCAGCGGGTCGCGGCTTTTTCCAGCGCCGCAGGCTTAAGATGGTGATAGCGTGCCAGCACCAGAATACGTTCATCCGGCTTCGCATAGCCGCTCAGTTTGTCCAGCAGCGGCTCCAGCTGATCGTCCGCCAGCAGGGTAACGGCTTTTTTGTCCCCGGCCCGGAGGCTATTTAGCGGTTTTGCCAGCTGATGCGGGTTCTGCTGGATAAAGCGGTTAGCAACTTCACCAATCCGGGAATTAAAGCGGTAGGTGGTATCCAGATCGCTGCGATCGCCTTCGCCAAAATAGTGATGGAATGCAGTCGTCAGGGAGAGCTGTGCCCCGCTGAAGCGATAGATAGCCTGCCAGTCATCGCCCACCGCAAACAGCGAGGTATGTTTATTTTGCGCCCTTAACGCCGAGAGCAGCGCGGCACGTTGCGGCGAGATATCCTGGAATTCATCCACCAGGATATGCTTCCACGGGCTGACAAAACGGCCCTTCTCAAGAATGATAATGGCCTGATGGATCAAACCGGAGAAATCGACGGCATTTTCCTCTTTCAGCGCGGTTTTCCAGGCTTTCAGCATCGGGGCCATCAGCTTAACCCGCTTCGAAAACAGGGCGCGGATCGTCTCCGGCGCGCTTTCAATCATCTCGGCTTGCGATCCGCCGTGCATCCGCATCAGGCTAACCCAGCGGTCGAGGCGAGAGCCCAGGCGACGAGCCAGTTTTTCATCCTGCCAGAAATTGCCTTCCGGTACGTCCCAGTTGAGTTCTTCTTCCAGCCACTGACGCCACCCTTTAGCCTGCGCCTTTTTCTCACTGCACTGCTGACGCCACGTTTTAATGAACAACGCCTGACGCGCCTGCGTGTCGTTTTCCAGCTTGCTGATGGCAGGCACTTTTTTACTGCCCTGCTGAATGATATGCAGCGCCAGGGCATGGAAGGTTCTGGCGGTAATATCCCGGGTATGCAGGCGTTCCTGTATGCGTTCGTCCATCTCCTCGGCTGCCTTACGGCCAAACGCCAGCAACAGTATCTGGTCGGCAACAGCCTCACCCGTTGTCAGTAGCCAACCCGCACGGGCCACCAGCACCGACGTTTTGCCGCTTCCGGCACCCGCCAGCACCAGCAGGGAGTGCTCGCCGTTAACCACGGCGCGCGCCTGTGCAGGGTTAAGCGGTGAAGATTCAACCGTGCTGAAAAAGTCGGCATAACGGGTCAGCATGGCATCTGTCCACGCCTGGTTGTGCGCCAGCCGGCTCTTGTCTGTATCGCCAAGCCAGGCCTGACACTGACGCCAGGCGTCACGGCAATTGTCGAACTCGTCAAGACGCGTCACGGATAACGGCAGTGCCGCCAGCGCCTGCCTGATCTTTTGCTGCAACCCGGCCGTCTGCTGGCAGGTGAGCCACGTTTGTTGCTCGTTACTTTGTGCAATATCGTTCAGTACCTGCTGCAGTACCTGAGCGGCAATCACGCTCATATCCTGGCTCCACTGCTGCCAGAGCATATTCAGGTGATGATGGAAGCGCTGGGTCTCAGCCCACTCGGTACCGTGAAGGCGCACGACTTTATCGTCAGGCAGGACAAACTCCAGTTCGCCCCAGACCAACCCGCGTTTACAGTGGATAGCCAGCAGTTGATTAAACGGAATGAGGTATTCGTGGCGTTCTCCGGAGACTTTCACTCCGGCATTAAGGAGGACAACCCTGTCGTAGGGGTGTTGCGCCAGGCGTTTGCCTAATGATGTTGCTTTCAGTTCCATGTCCAGCCGAATCCACGAAGAGATAATTTACCTGACAGTTTAACTGCCAGTTTTAAGGTGCTCCAGCCTAAAAAAACGTTACAATCACTGGGCGTTAATCATATCGAAAGGAACTGAGGGTTTATGCGTACTGTTCTGAATGTTTTGAATTTTGTGTTAGGCGGTTTTGCCACCACTCTTGCCTGGCTTTTTGCCACGCTGGTGAGCATCGTCCTTATTTTTACGCTCCCCCTGACCCGCTCCTGCTGGGAAATCACCAAACTCTCTTTCATCCCGTACGGGAATGAAGCCGTCCACATTGACGAACTGAACCCGGAGAGCAAAAACGCACTGCTGAACACGGGAGGCACGGTCCTCAATATTCTGTGGCTGGTTTTCTTCGGCTGGTGGCTGTGTGTGATGCATATCTTTGCCGGTATTGCCCAGTGCATATCCATTATTGGTATTCCGGTGGGGATCGCGAACTTTAAGATTGCCGCCATCGCGCTTTGGCCAGTCGGGCGCAGGGTCGTTCCGGTAGAAGTGGCACAGGCAGCACGTGAAGCAAACGCGCGTCGTCGTTTTCAGTAAATAAGGACTGGCCGTGCTTATGCTAAGCCCACTGCTTCGCCGTTATACCTGGAACAGCATCTGGCTTTATAACGTCAGAATATTTATCGCACTTTGCGGCACGGTTGCCCTGCCGTGGTGGCTGAATGACGTAAAACTCACCATCCCGCTCACGCTGGGAGTGGTTGCGGGGGCGCTGGCGGATCTGGACGATCGCCTTGCCGGGCGCCTGCGTAATCTTGTAATTACGCTGGTCTGTTTTTTTATCGCGTCAGCCTCCGTGGAGCTGCTCTTCCCCTGGCCCTGGCTGTTTGCCATTGGCCTTACGCTCTCTACCAGCGGGTTTATTTTGCTTGGCGGCCTTGGGCAGCGCTATGCCACTATCGCCTTTGGTGCCCTGCTGATCGCCATTTACACCATGCTGGGTGTTTCCCTTTACGATCAATGGTACCAGCAACCCATATTGCTGTTGCTGGGGGCCATCTGGTATAACCTGCTGACGTTAACCGGGCATCTTATTTTTCCGGTTCGCCCTCTTCAGGACAACCTTGCCCGCAGCTTTGAGCAACTGGCCCACTATCTTGAGCTAAAATCCCGGCTCTTCGATCCGGATATCGAGGAGGAGAGCCAGTCTCCGCTCTACGATTTGGCTCTGGCCAACGTTCAACTGGTCGCCACACTTAACCAGACGAAAGCCTCACTGCTTACCCGTCTGCGGGGCGATCGCGGTCAGCGCGGAACGCGAAGAACCTTGCACTACTATTTCGCGGCGCAGGATATACATGAGCGTGCCAGCTCCTCGCACGTTCAGTATGCTGCCCTGCGCGAGAAGTTCCGCTACAGCGACGTGATGTTCCGCTTCCAGCGCCTGCTGTCGATGCAGTCTCAGGCATGCCAGCAGCTGGCACGCTCCATTTTGCTGCGTACGCCCTATCAACATGATCCGCGCTTCGAACGCGTATTTAGCCATCTTGATGCGGCGCTCGATCGCGTTCAGGCCAGTGGAACGTCGCCGGAACATATTAAAGCACTGGGATTTTTGCTGAATAACCTGCGGGCGATAGATGCTCAGCTGGCTACCATTGAATCCGAGCAGGCGATGGCGCTCCCCGATAAAGATGTGGAGAATCAGCTTGCTGATGACAGCGTGCATAGCTTCAGCGATATGTGGCTGCGACTGAGCCGCAACTTTACGCCAGAATCTGCACTGTTTCGCCATGCGGTGAGGATGTCACTGGTGCTGTGCGTGGGTTATGCCATCATTCAGATAACCGGGTTACATCACGGTTACTGGATCCTGCTGACCAGCCTGTTTGTTTGCCAGCCAAACTATAACGCCACCCGCCACCGCCTTGCGCTACGTATTATTGGTACGCTGGTGGGCGTCGCTATTGGGCTGCCGGTGCTCTATTTCGTGCCCTCTGTCGAAGGCCAGCTGATCCTGATCGTGATCACCGGTGTGTTGTTCTTCGCCTTTCGTAATGTGCAGTATGCGCATGCCACAATGTTCATCACGCTGCTGGTGCTACTCTGCTTTAACCTGCTGGGTGAAGGATTTGAAGTGGCCCTGCCCCGCGTGATAGATACGCTGATTGGCTGCGCTATCGCCTGGGCGGCGGTCAGTTTTATCTGGCCGGACTGGCGGTTCCGTAATTTACCGCGTGTGGTAGACAGGGCGATGAACGCGAACTGTCGATACCTTGATGCCATCCTTGAGCAGTATCATCAGGGTCGCGATAACCGTCTGGCTTATCGTATCGCACGCCGCGATGCGCATAACTGTGATGCTGAACTGGCTTCGGTGGTCTCTAACATGTCCACGGAGCCTCGCGCCACGGCAGAAATTCGGGAAACGGCTTTCCGCCTGCTCTGTCTGAACCATACCTTCACCAGCTATATTTCGACGCTGGGTGCCCACCGTGAGAAATTGACTCACCCGGCCATCCTCGCCCTGCTGGATGATGCCGTATGCTATGTCGATGACGCGCTTCATCACCGACCAGCCGATGAGCCTCGCGTCCAACACGCGCTGGATGAACTGGCTCAGCGTATTACGCATATTGACCCGGGAAGCGACAGCAAAGCACCGCTGGTTCTTCAGCAGATTGGCCTCCTTATCGCTCTGCTGCCAGAAATTTGCCGACTGCAACTGCAGATCGCTACCTGGAGGAGTGATTCTCCTGTGGCTCAGGCAGCGCATTAAACCACTCCGTTAACTCCCGGCGAATTCCCGCCGGGAGTGCCGCTTCATGAAGTCCGGCGATGGCCCCTTCCAGTGCGAAGAGCACTTTAATGCTGAGCGCTTTATTCTTCGCCCGCATCTTCAGCCAGCTCGCACGGGCCCCCAGCTCCCGCAGCGTCTCTTCATCAGTAATTCCGGCTTCAAAGAGCAGCACTTCAAGCTGAAAGGTGAGATTGGGCAAGTCCTTGAGGCGGTTTCGCCGATCACGCTGCGAACGCTCTTTTCGTGCCGCATTGAGCGCGAACGAGGAGAGCTGAAGCAGCCGTTCTCTGTCCTGCCACAGTCCGTCATCGACACGATAATAATTGAGCAGCACCGGGCGACCCCGTTTCATCAGGGTTAAGAATGATAAGGCATTTTTTACACAGTATTTTGCACTTTCCTCACAGGCCCGGAGATACAGCTCCCCGTCGGAGACCATAGCGAAGACGGCATCATCTACGGCCAGGGTATACCCACCGAACAGCGCACGATGGTGGATTTCACCTAAGGGTGAAAGGTATTCCTGGGATTTATAAATCCGTTCATAAGATATCTTTTTCATGACATTTCCCTTCAAAATCATAAAGTAACAACGAAATTTCTTACTAGCGGATCCGTTAGCAGGAAAATAGGCAACTTATCGTCGTTGAGCAAGATGATTTTTCCAGGCGCATCAATAATGAATGAAATTTGCGAGTCGCTTTCCGAAAATGAGGTTGATCTTTATGCATACAGGGGTTACTGTATATCCATACAGTAACTACAGGGCTGGAATGAATATGTACACTTCAGGCTATGCAAATCGCTCAACCTCTCTCTCTTCTTCCGCTGGCAATGTCACGCAGAATTCCACCGGGCGTGTTTCGACAGGGCTTATCAGTGAAGTGGTTTATCGTGAAGACCAGCCCCTGCTCACTCAACTTCTGCTGTTGCCGTTATTACAACAGCTTGGTCAGCAGTCGCGCTGGCAGCTTTGGCTGACGCCTCAACAAAAACTGAGCCGTGAATGGGTGCAGTCCGCGGGCCTGCCGCTGACAAAGGTCATGCAAATTAACCAACTCTCTCCCTGCGATACTGTGGAATCGATGATCCGGGCGTTACGTACGGGGAATTATAGCGTGGTGATTGGATGGTTATCAGACGAATTGACCGATGAGGAACATTTTCGACTGACGGAAGCGGCTGAAGAAGGTAGTGCGATCGGGTTGATCATGCGTCCGGTTCGACCAGATTCTTATCGCAGAGGACAACTTTCTGGCCTAAAAATTCACTCAAATTTGTATCATTGAGGAAAATTAAGATTATTCCTGGAATTTTTTTTGACCACAAGATGCGATTTTAGTTCCAGGCGCCAAAACTGCGGCAAGGCTTGTCTGGTGCGGTTCTCCTTAATTTTATTGCACAAAACTCGTTCGAAAAATGTTAAATAATCGGTATACGGAACTTTTTTTTTCATATGCCTGACGGACTTCACACTTGTAAGTTTTCAGCTACGTTGTAGACTTTACATCGCCAGGGGTGCTCGGCCTAAGCCGAAGATATCGGTAGATTTATATTTGACCACGCCCCCCGGTGAAGGATTTAACCGTGAATCTCTATTGAGACCTTCATGGCGAATTTTGGATGATAACGAGGCGCAAAAAATGAAAAAGACAGCTATCGCGATTGCAGTGGCACTGGCTGGCTTCGCTACCGTAGCGCAGGCCGCTCCGAAAGATAATACCTGGTATGCAGGTGGTAAACTGGGCTGGTCTCAGTTCCATGACACCGGCTGGTACAACAGCAGCCTGAACAACGATGGCCCTACTCACGAGAGCCAGCTTGGTGCAGGTGCGTTCGGTGGCTATCAGGTTAACCCGTATGTTGGTTTTGAAATGGGTTACGACTGGTTAGGTCGTATGCCATACAAAGGCGACAACGTAAACGGCGCTTTTAAAGCTCAGGGCGTACAGCTGACCGCTAAACTGGGTTACCCAGTAACTGACGATCTGGACGTGTACACTCGTCTGGGCGGCATGGTATGGCGCGCTGACTCCAGCAACAGCATCGCTGGCGACGACCATGACACCGGTGTTTCCCCAGTATTCGCTGGTGGCGTTGAGTGGGCTATGACCCGTGATATCGCTACCCGTCTGGAATACCAGTGGGTTAACAACATCGGCGACGGCAACACCGTTGGTGTTCGTCCGGACAACGGCATGCTGAGCGTAGGTGTTTCCTACCGTTTCGGCCAGCAGGAAGATGCAGCGCCAATCGTTGCTCCAGCGCCGGCTCCAGCTCCAGAAGTACAGACCAAGCACTTCACTCTGAAGTCTGACGTTCTGTTCAACTTCAACAAAGCTACCCTGAAACCAGAAGGTCAGCAGGCACTGGATCAGCTGTACACCCAGCTGAGCAACCTGGATCCTAAAGACGGTTCTGTAGTGGTTCTGGGCTTCACCGACCGTATCGGTTCTGACGCTTACAACCAGAAACTGTCTGAGAAACGTGCTCAGTCTGTTGTTGATTACCTGATCTCTAAAGGTATCCCAGCTAACAAGATCTCCCCACGTGGTATGGGCGAAGCTAACCCAGTTACTGGCAACACCTGTGACAACGTTAAAGCTCGCGCTGCACTGATCGACTGCCTGGCTCCAGATCGTCGCGTAGAGATCGAAGTTAAAGGCATCAAAGACGTTGTAACTCAGCCAGCGGCATAAGTTATCGTCTTATAAAAAAACCCCGCACTGCGGGGTTTTTTATTATCTGAATCTGAAGAAAACAAAAATCTATTTCTTACCCAACAGAGCCTGAAGATCATTCTTCAGCGTCGACATCTGGTTGGCGTACTTCTCTTTATGCTCGGCATCTTCAATCAACTGCACTATCGTTTCTGACAGCGTTTTCCCACGCCGTTGCGCAAGCCCTGCCAGACGTTGCCAGACCATAAACTCAAGGTCGATGGATTTTTTGCGAGTGTGCTGATGCTCCGCATTAAAATGCCGTTTGCGACGCGCACGAATAGTTTGCTTCATCCGGTTTAACAACGCAGGATTAATGTGTTTCTCAATCCAGCCGTTAACTTGTACCGGTTCATTTTCGAGGGTCAGCAAAATATCCACGGCTTCTTGCGCTGCGCTGGCTTCGATGTAGCAGGTGATCAGCTCCCCTTCACGGTGCTTTTTGACCAGGTACTTCCATTTCCAGCCGCTTTCGAGATTTTCCAGTTGTTGATATTTCATTGCGATCTCAGTGTTACCACGTAACTCTGTTCAGAATATCAGTTTTTTGGCAATCTGCTGAAAAGAAATCATATCCTGTGAGTGAATGCAGCCAATCACCCTGCCGAAATACCCAATCCTGCTTGGGTAGAGCCCCCCGCTTACGGTATACTCCACGCTTTTACATCTAACTAAAAAACATCAACTTTGACCATTACGAAACTTGCATGGCGTGACCTCGTTCCGGATACCGAGAGCTATCAGGAACTGTTTGCACGACCCGATCTCGCAAAAGAACACGAATTCATCCTTAGTGATACGCAACCCCGTTTGCATTATGCGCTGGAGCAGGTGTTAAGCCCCTGGGCAACATCACCCTTCATGATGCTCAAGGCCCCGGAAGAAGCGGAATATCTGACGCTTCTGGGTGATGCCATGCGCCAGTTGCGACCGCAAGCGAACGCCGTCTTTGGCGGCCAATATCGTATCGCGGGACATGATGTCACATTCGAACCGGCAGAGCAGCCCGACGACCGCTTTGCTGCCAGGGGTGAAGTGATTACCGCTAACTGGGTCGAGGCTGAACAACTCTTTGGTTGTCTGCGCCAGTTTAACGGTGAGCTCTCGCTGCAACCTGGGCTGGTGCACCGCGCGAATGGCGGCGTACTGATCATCTCGTTGCGCACCCTCCTCTCACAACCTCTGCTGTGGATGCGCCTGAAAACGGTGGTTAGCCAGCAGCGGTTTGACTGGGTTGGCTACGACGAGTCTCGTCCCCTGCCCGTCTCAGTTCCTTCAATGCCGCTGTCGCTGACCGTGGTGCTGACGGGTGATCGTGAATCGCTGGCTGACTTCCAGGAGATGGAGCCCGAACTGGCTGATCAAGCGGTCTACAGCGAATACGAAGATAACATCCAGATTACCGATGCCGATGATATGGCACAGTGGTGCCAGTGGGTGTTGAGCGTTGCGGAACGTTTCGCACTGCCAACGCCGGCGGCCGACGCCTGGCCTGGTTTGATCCGCGAAGCGGTTCGCTACACCGGTGACCAGGAGACGCTGCCGCTCTGCCCGCTCTGGATAGGCAAGCAACTACGTGAAGTGGGTGTCGTCAGCGGTAACGGCGCATTCACCGGTGAGCAGCTTACCCAGATGCTGGCGCAGCGTGAGTGGCGTGAAGGCTATCTTGCTGACCGTATGCAGGATGAAATTCTGCTGGAACAAATTCTGGTTGAGACCGAAGGCGAACGTATCGGGCAGATCAATGCCCTGTCGGTGATTGAATTCCCCGGCCACCCGCGCGCTTTCGGGGAGCCTTCCCGTATCAGCTGCGTTGTGCATGTCGGTGACGGTGAGTTCACTGATATCGAACGCAAAGCCGAGTTGGGCGGCAACATTCACGCTAAAGGCATGATGATCATGCAGGCGTTCCTGATGTCAGAGCTGCAGCTTGAGCAGCAAATCCCCTTCTCCGCCTCGCTGACGTTTGAGCAATCATACAGTGAAGTCGATGGTGATAGCGCCTCTATGGCGGAGCTGTGCGCCTTAATCAGCGCCCTGGCAGAAGTGCCAGTTAATCAGAACATCGCGATCACCGGCTCGGTCGATCAGTTTGGTCGTGCGCAGCCAGTGGGTGGTCTGAACGAAAAGATTGAAGGCTTCTTCTCGATTTGTCAGCAGCGTGGGTTAAACGGCAAACAGGGGGTGATTATTCCTGCCCCTAACGCCCGCCATTTGAGCCTCAGCCAGGACATTCTTGATGCCGTGGAACAGGAACAATTCACCATCTGGGCCATCGAAGGCATTGATGATGCACTACCCTTACTGACAAACCTGGTATGGGACGGCGAAGGGCAAACAACCCTGATGCAGACTATCCAGGAGCGCATTGCTCAGGCGACGCAGCAGGATGCTCGTCATCGTTATCCCTGGCCGTTACGCTGGTTAGGCTGGTTTAGTTCAAACTGATCGGACTTGTTCAGCGTACACGTGTTAGCTATCCTGCGTCCTTCACTAAAATAAGGCTTACTGAGAACATGGTAGATAAACGCGAATCCTATACAAAAGAAGACCTTCTTGCCTCTGGTCGCGGTGAACTGTTTGGCGCTAACGGCCCACAGTTACCGGCCCCGAACATGCTGATGATGGACCGTGTCGTGAAAATGACCGAAACCGGCGGCAACTTCGATAAGGGTTACGTAGAAGCAGAACTCGATATCAACCCGGACCTGTGGTTCTTCGGTTGCCACTTTATTGGCGATCCGGTAATGCCTGGCTGTCTGGGTCTGGATGCAATGTGGCAGCTGGTTGGCTTCTATCTGGGCTGGCTGGGTGGTGAAGGTAAAGGCCGTGCGCTGGGTGTGGGCGAAGTGAAATTCACCGGACAGGTTCTGCCTACTGCGAAGAAAGTGACCTATCGTATTCACTTCAAACGCATCGTTAACCGCCGCCTGATTATGGGCCTGGCAGATGGCGAAGTGCTGGTAGACGGTCGTCAGATTTATACCGCAAACGACCTGAAAGTGGGTCTGTTCCAGGACACTTCCGCGTTCTGATTTCGCGTTGAGCGACCCCATAAAGGCGAAACCTCCGCAGTGCGGAGGTTTCTTTTTTTGAAAGAGACGTTATCAGGCTATGAGTGCCCTGTCGCCGATGGCTTCTCGCCAGCCTCCAAGCCATTGTGACCTTTGATTTATCGTCTGATAAGGACACATTTCTTTAGATCGTCCAGCGATGCCGGCCTGATAACCACGTTGATGAGCCCGTTCCAGGCGATCTCGTTTCTGTCTCTTCATGCCTCGTTTCCCTCATTCTTTTGTCTGGTGGAAAGAAAACAGTGTCTGCACAAACTTGCGCAGGCACAGATAACGAATACCCCGAATTAGTCGCAGCGTCAATGTTCAAAATTCATACGGGTGTCATATTTGTGAGCTACCTGGAAGATCATTTGTACAAAAATTGTGACCCGGCACAAGTAACGGTCTGAAGTGAAACTGAAAAAAAACCGCAATCAGCAACAGGCCGATTGCGGTTTTTACCGATGAATTTTACTTATGGCAGCCGGGAAATCTCCCTGGCGATGCTGGCCGACTCTTGCGCCCACCCCTGGGCCAGCACTTTCACCATTTCATCGTAGCCATCTTTCTGCTGTTTCAGCTCAAGATGGAAAGGACGCTTAATCATCTGGCCCTGATGGTTCAGCAACCACTCTCCGCTAATCACCACCGCACCGTCATAACGGCCATGGAAACCCGTAACCGTGACGTTCAGCGTATCCTGGTCGTTACCCAGCGGCTGCGACGCGACAACCCAACCCGGAAGCTGGCTGCCCAGATTGGCCACCAGCGTATTGCGCAGCTGCTGATCCAGCGGGCTGGCCCACAGGTTGTTTGTCGCAATCACGTATTTTACGTCGCTGGTCTGGTAGACCACGCCGTTGCCTGCCAGATAATCCGGCACGGCAACCTGCTCAACCCACAGCAGACGGTTTCCCTGACTGGCGGTACTTTGTACCCCGTTTTGCGCGGCAAGAGGCAACTGATAGTAGCTCTTGTTCTCCACGCCTGAACTGCACGCCGTTAACAGCAGAGCGCCAACCATTAATAGCCATTTATTCATTCTTTTGCCCTCTTAGGCTCAGGATCCTTTTTATCTTTCGCTTCGAACACCAGCGCGTTGCTCTTCTCATTGAGCGTTTTCAGAACCGGCTGCAGTTCACGCAAGACCTGATCAAGACGTTGCATATCTGCCACCATCTTGTTGTACGCCGCCGAGCCAGGCTGGAAGCCCTGCATACTGCGGTTAAGCTCACGCAGCGTTTTCTGCATATCCTGTGGCAGCTGCTGCATGCTCTGGCTTGCGGTAATCTTGTTGATGTTATCCAGCGTGGTTTGCAGGCGACGCATCGTTGCCTGACTTTCGCTGAGCGAACTGGTCGCGGCTTCAATCATCGGATTCAGTGGCAGATTGTTAATCTTATCCAGTGTCTCCATCAGACGCTGCTGGATCTGTGCCAGGCCGCTGCTCACCGTCGGGATGATCTTATAACCACCGAACTCCCGGATACCGGTAATCGGTGGGGCTTTTGGATAGAAGTCCATATCCACATACAGCGCACCGGTCACCAGGTTGCCCGTCTTCAGCGACCCACGCAGACCCCGGTTCATCAGTTCGGTAATATGCGTACCAATATCCTGATTCTCGCCAATCTGGTTGAGCAGACGTTCCGGCTCAATGCGAATCAGCACCGGAATGCGGTAATCGTCATCCAGTACCTGCTGCAGACCCGGTACAAAGAACGGAACTTGCCCCACCGTACCCAGGCGAATGCCGCGGAATTCGACAGGCGCGCCCGGCTGAAGGCCACGGACGGAATCTTTAAAGAACATCAGGAAGTCGATGTGATCGGTATAGAGTGCGTCCTGAATGCTGCGTTGATCGTCAAAGAGCCTGAACGCCGTTTTCTCTGCAACCGGCTGTCCCAAATCTTGCCCTTCCGGCACATCAAAGCTTACACCGCCACCAAACAGCGTGGTCAGGGAGCCCATCTCCACGCGCATTCCCGCTGACGTTAGATCAACCGCGATCCCGCTGTCCTTCCAGAAACGGACGTTGCTGGTGACCAGCCGATCGTTTGGCGCGTTGATGAACAGCTGATAGCTGATGGTGCGCTTTTGCGGATCAAAGGTACTTGTTTCAACCGATCCCACGCGATAACCGCGGAACAGCACGGGATCGCCCGCCGTTAACTGGCCCGCTTTTTTACTGTCCAGGATCACGCGGATGCCTTTCGCATCTGGCGGCGCAAGCGGTGGCGAGTCAAGAAGCTGGTATTGCGCCGGCTGGCTTCCTTTTTTACCCGGCTGCAGTTCAATGTAGGCACCGGAGAGCAGCGTACCTAAGCCGCTGATCCCTTCACGTCCTACCTGCGGCTTGACCACCCAGAAAGCTGAATCACCGTGCAGCAGTTTTTCCATGCCCGCGTTCAGGCGTGCCTTGATTTCCACATGGGTTAAATCGTCGGTCAGGGTTGCGCTTTCAACCACGCCCACATCGACGCTACGGCTTTTGATGGTCGTTTTACCGCCCTCAATCCCCTCGGCATTGGTGGTGATGAGCGTCACTTCCGGTCCCTGATGGCTGTAATGATAAAACAGGATCCATGCACCGATCAGCGCGGTCACGATGGGGAAAATCCACACCGGCGACCAGTTTTTGACCTTCTGCACTTTCGCCTCTCCACTCTTATTTTCCATGCTCTTACTGTTCCTCATGGCTTGATTCAGGCTCACGATCCCACGATAAACGAGGGTCGAAGGTCATGGCCGCGAACATGGTCATAATAACGACCAGCGCAAACATTAATGCCCCCATCGCGGGATAAATACTCATCAATCCGCCCATCCGCACCAGTGCAGAGAGAACGGCAATAACAAACACATCAATCATTGACCAGCGTCCAACAAACTCGACGACTTCATAAATCAGGTGCATGCGTTCGCTGTCGCGTTTGCCATGGCCTTTCGCATCCCAGCAGAGCCAGGCAATAGCGATCATTTTTAACGTGGGTACCATAATACTGGCAATAAAGATCACCCCCGCAACGGGATAGGAGCCTTCACCCCACAGCAGTATTACCCCGGCAAGGATTGTCGAGGGCATTTTGTCACCGAGCAAATCGGTGATCATAATCGGCAGGATATTGGCCGGCAGGTACAACATGACGGAAGTCACCAGCAGCGCCATTGTCCACTGCAGGCTATTTTTACGTCGCACGTATCCTTTTGTTTCGCAGCGCGGGCACACATCCAGATCGGCTGGCAGCACAGCGGTGCAGCATGGGCAAGAACGAAGCCCCTGACGAATGCCTGGCACCCCCACCTTTACCGTCTGCACCAGCGTCGGTGCCGGCGCGATATCGTCCCACGCCCAACGTCTGTCCACACACTGGAAGGCGCGCAGTTGCAGAACGCAGTACAGACACCAGGGAACAAAACTGCTGCCGATACCCACATCGCCATACGCCATCAGTTTGACGAAACTGACCAGGATTCCCGCCAGAAAGATTTCGGCCATACCCCAGCTTTTTAACTGGAACAGGATACGCGCGAGCCAGATTTTAAGCGCGAGGGGCATCGCAACGCGGTTCACCAGCAACAGAATGACGACCAGACAAAAAGCCGGGACGATCTGTACGAACAGGAGGAAAAAGGTGCCGAGGCTGGCATAGTCTTCCGAGAACATAACCCCCGGAATTTCAAGCAAATCGACCTGGCTGGTCATCCCTCCCACCTTCATATAAATGAAGGGGAAGAGATTGGAAAGCAGCAGCATGAACAACGCCGCCAGCGCATAAGCAGTGGGACGCTGCCTTGGTGCGTCCCACTCGGTTGTCAACGTCGTACCGCAACGGGGACACAGGGCTTTATGTCCGTGACCAAGCTCTGGCAACGCCACGAGCATATCGCATTGAGAGCATAATATATGCCTGTCGGCATGGTGCTGGTCACACATATTGTATCCCTGTTTATGCGCCGTTCTTCAGAGACTCAAGGTACTCCCAGCGCTCAAATGCTTCTTCCAGGGCTTTTTCAGCCGCGGACAGTTCTGCCAGTACTTTTTGAGTATAGTCATGCGATTGGGTAAAGAATGACGCATCAGCGACCTGCGCCTGCAGATCTTCAAGTGCGGCTTCCAGCTCTTCAAGACGCTGAGGGAGTCCTTCCAGTTCGCGCTGCAGGTTATAGCTTAGTTTAACCGAGGTTTTCTTGACAGTTTCTGCTTTTGTTACAGCAGGTTCGGAACTGGTTCTGGATTTAGCCTGTTTTAGCGCCTGAGACTGCGACTGCTGTCCTCTCGCATCGTGATAGCCGCCCACATACTGTCCAATTCGCCCTTCACCTTCGAAGATCCAGCACTCGGTCACAGTGTTATCGACGAACTGACGGTCGTGGCTTACCAGCATCACGGTTCCCTGATAGCCGTCGATCAGCTCTTCCAGCAGTTCGAGCGTTTCCACGTCCAGGTCGTTTGTTGGTTCATCGAGGATCAGCAGGTTACTTGGCTTCAGGAACAGACGTGCCAGCAGCAGACGATTTCGCTCACCGCCTGACAACGCGCGTACCGGCGTCAGCGCACGTTTCGGATGGAACAGGAAGTCCTGCAGGTAGCCCAGCACATGGCGCGGCTTACCGTTAACCATCACCTCTTGTTTACCTTCCGCCAGGTTATCCATCACCGTTCTGTCCGGATCCAGCTCCGCACGGTGCTGGTCGAAGTAAGCCACTTCGAGCTTAGTACCGCAGTGAATGCGGCCGCTGTCAGGCTTCAGCTGATCCAGCATCAGCTTCAACAGCGTGGTTTTACCGCAGCCATTCGGCCCGATCAGCGCGATTTTATCCCCACGCTGGACCTGTGCGGAGAAGTCTTTCACCAGCACTTTGTCATCAACCTGATAGTTGACGTTTTCCATTTCAAAGACAATTTTGCCGGAACGGGAGGCCTCTTCAACCTGCATTCTGGCGCTGCCCATCACTTCGCGGCGCTCGCTGCGTTCACGACGCATCGCTTTCAGCGCGCGAACGCGGCCTTCGTTACGGGTACGGCGGGCTTTGATGCCCTGACGGATCCAGACCTCTTCCTGCGCCAGCTTGCGGTCGAATTCAGCGTTCTGCAACTCTTCCACACGCAGGTTTTCTTCTTTCTCCAGCAGATAGGTATCGTAATCGCCAGGGTAGGTCACCAGCTTGCCGCGATCGAGATCGACAATACGCGTGGCCATATTGCGGATAAACGAACGGTCGTGGGAGATGAAGATAATGGTTCCGTTGAAGGTTTTGAGGAACCCTTCCAGCCAGTCTATCGCTTCGATATCCAGGTGGTTCGTCGGTTCATCCAGCAGCAGCACTTTCGGCCCGCTGACCAGCGCGCGGCCAAGCGCAGCCTTACGCAGCCAGCCGCCAGAAAGCGCCGACAGCTCCATGTCCGGTTCCAGTCCGAGCTGCGCCAGCACTTCATTGATGCGGTTTTCGAGCTGCCACAGACCGTGGTGATCGAGCATCTCCTGCACTTTCGCCAGTTCGTTAAGATTCTTGTCGCTCGGGTCGGTCATCACCAGGTGTGAAATCTCGTGATAACGCTTCAGGTATTCAGCCTGCTCAGAGATACCTTCGGCAACAAAGTCGTAAACGCTGCCGGTCACGTGACGCGGCGGATCCTGCTGCAGGCGAGAGACAATAAGATCCTGCTCGTAAACAATACGCCCGTCGTCCAGACCCTGTTCGCGGTTGAGGATTTTCATCAGCGTGGATTTACCCGCGCCATTACGGCCGACCAGACAGACGCGCTCGTTGTCCTCGATGTGCAGTTCTGCATTGTCGAGAAGCGGCGAGTCGCTGAAAGAGAGCCACGCGCCGTGCATACTAATTAAAGACATGTATTATTCCTTTCAGACCGCGGAGATCAACCAGCAGTTATGGATCTGACGATTACGGGCAAAGTCCTGGGACAGCGTTTTTTGGCTAATTTCTTGTGCTTTCAGTCCCAGAGCAGCCAGCCCCTCATGATCCATGCGGAAGCCGCGTTTGTTATTCGAGAACATAATGGTACCGCCCTTACGCAGCAGGCGTTTCAGGTCGGTCATCAGGCGCAGGTGATCGCGTTGAACGTCAAAGCTATCTTCCATACGCTTGGAGTTAGAGAACGTTGGGGGATCGATGAAGATCAGATCAAATTGTTCGTCCGTTTCGCGTAGCCAGCCCAGCACGTCAGCCTGCATCAGACGATGCTGACGCCCGGTGAGACCGTTCAGGCGCAGGTTACGTTCCGCCCATTCCAGGTAAGTACGGGACATATCCACCGTGGTGGTACTGCGCGCACCGCCAAGGCCAGCATGCACGCTGGCGCTGCCGGTATAGGAGAACAGGTTCAGGAAGTCTTTACCCTTGCTCATCTGGCCCAGCATGCGGCGGGCGATACGGTGGTCAAGGAACAGACCGGTATCCAGATAATCGGTCAGGTTAACCCACAGGCGCGCGTTGTATTCGCCCACCTCGATAAAGTCACCCTTCTCACCCATTTTCTGATACTGATTTTTTCCTTTCTGACGCTCACGGGTTTTCAGCACCAGTTTGTTAGGCGCAATGCCCAGCACCGAAATCGTTGCCGCAATCACGTCCAGCATACGCTGACGCGCTTTTTGTGCATCAATCGTTTTTGGCGGCGCATATTCCTGCACCACAACCCAGTCAGCGTAACGGTCAACCGCCACGTTGTACTCCGGCAGATCGGCATCATACAGGCGATAACATTCGATACCTTCCTGTTTCGCCCATTTTTCGAATTTCTTCAGATTCTTACGCAGGCGGTTAGCGTAATCTTCCGCCACACCCGATGGTTTACTGTCCGCCGCTTTCTCGGCCAGATGGTAGTTTTTCTGCACGCAGTCCAGCGGACCGTTTTTCGCCTTAAACTGGCGTTCGGCACGCAGTTGCAGACAGCTCAGCAGTTCTGGCGAGGCGCTAAACAGCGACAGGTTCCAGCCGCCAAAGTCATTTTTCATATTACGGCCCAGCAGGCTGTGCAGGGCAATCAGCGCCGGTTCGCTATCAAGACGCTCGCCGTAAGGAGGGTTGCTGATAACGGTACCGTATGGGCCTTTTGGCAGCGGATTGGTCAGGTTCGCCACGTCTTTCACTTCGAAGGTGACCAGCTCGCCGATACCGGCACGGCGGGCGTTGCTGCGCGCACGCTCAATGACGCGTGAGTCGCTGTCAGAGCCGTAGAAATGGGAGGTGTACTCCGCCAGACCTTTACGTGCACGGGTCTGCGCTTCGTCTTTGACCTCTTTCCACAGCGCCTCATCGTGCTGCGCCCAGCCGCCGAAGCCCCAATGGCCGCGGTGCAGGCCCGGTGCGCGGTCGGTGGCCAGCATAGCGGCCTCAATCAGCAGCGTACCGGAGCCACACATCGGGTCGAGCAGCGGTGTGCCTGGCTGCCAGCCGGAACGCATCACGATGGCGGCGGCGAGAGTCTCTTTGATGGGCGCCATACCGGTACGATCGCGATAACCACGCAGGTGCAGACCCGCGCCGCTCAGATCCAGAGAGATACTGGCGGTGTCGCCGTTGAGCCAGACGTTGATCCGCAGATCGGGATTTTCACGATCGACGTTTGGGCGTTCCTTATTTTTACGCGTGAAGCAGTCCACAATGGCGTCTTTAACGCGCAGGGCACCGTACTGGCTGTTGCGGATCTCATCGTTCACGCCATTAAAGTGCACGGCAAAGGTGGCATTCGGGGAGAAGATCTCTGTCCAGTCGATCATCTGTACGCCGGTATAGAGGTCAAGGTCGCTGTAAACCTTGCACTCTTTCATCGGCAGCATGATGCGTGATGCCAGACGGCTCCACATCAGGCTCTGGTAAATAAGCCGTGTGTCGCCCTCAAAATGGACACCACCCTGAACCACCTGGCACTCTTGCGCACCCAGGGTTTCCAGTTCAGTTTTTAACAGCTCTTCCAGCCCACGGGCCGTACTGGCAAACAGAGAATTCATATCGTCACTTTTACTCTTAGAAAATTGTCGCGCATTATAGCTAATATGGCGTGTATGTCATAAAGTTGAAGGCTTATTTTCATTCGAGGGGCTGTGCAGTGGCGACGTTATCCAGGCTTTTTATTCATCCGGTGAAATCCATGCGCGGGATCGGCGTTTCACACGCGCTGGCCGACATGAGCGGATTTGCCTTCGATCGTATCTTTATGGTCACCGAACCTGACGGTACGTTCATTACCGCACGCCAGTTCCCACAAATGGTTCGCTTTACCCCTTCCCCGCTTTATGACGGTTTGCATCTCACCGCGCCGGATGGCTCCAGCGTGGTGATCCGCTTTGCTGATTTTGCGCCTGTCGAAGCGCCAACGGAAGTGTGGGGCAATCATTTTACCGCGCGCATCGCCCCGGATGACATTAACCGCTGGCTGAGCGGCTTCTTCTCCCGGGATGTGCAGCTGCGCTGGGTCGGCCCGGCGCTGACGCGGCGCGTTAAGCGCCACGAGGCGGTCCCGCTCTCATTCGCGGACGGCTTCCCCTTCCTGTTGACTAACGACGCCTCCCTGCGCGACCTGCAGCGTCGCTGTAAAGCCAGCGTTCAGATGGAGCAGTTTCGTCCCAACCTGGTTGTTACAGGCGCTGACGCCTGGGAAGAGGATACCTGGAAGGTGATCCGTATCGGCAGCGTGGTATTTGATGTCGTGAAGCCTTGCAGCCGCTGTATCTTTACCACCGTCAGTCCCGAAAAAGGCCAGAAACACCCTTCCGGCGAGCCGTTAAAAACCCTGCAGTCATTCCGCACAGCGCAGGACAATGGCGATGTGGATTTCGGCCAGAACCTCATTCCGCGCTCAAGCGGCGTCATCCGCGTGGGTGACGAAGTCGAAATTCTCGCCCGTGGGCCCGCAAGAGTGTACGGCGCAGGTCAGGAAGAAGAGTTCGTCGACGTTGAGACGCCAGCCAGCTCGCCCGTAGACATTCACTGGCAGGGCACCGTTATCCGCGGCAACAATCAGCAGGTTTTACTTGAACAGCTGGAACAAGCGGGGATCCGCGTACCTTACTCCTGCCGGGCAGGCATCTGTGGGTGCTGTCGAATCAAGCTGGTCGAAGGGGAAGTCAGCGCGCTGAAAAAATCCGCGATTGGCGATGATGGTACAATTCTGTGCTGCAGCTGTATTCCGAAAACGTCGGTACAGCTGGAAGCTTAAACGGCCTGCTCGAGGCTGAAAGCGTCTACGCGTTGCTGCGGTTTCAGCCTGTCATTCATTACCTTAATGGCATCCCCCAGTTGCATCGTCCGCCCGGCAATGGTCACACCGGGCTGGGCCAGCAGACAGAGTGCGGCATTTTCGCCAGGCTCAACCACCAGCAGGCTCACCTCTTCAGCGGTATCGCTCAGGTTTACGCTCGCCGCATCGCCGGTGGCGGGGGACCAGTTCATGCTATGCGGTAAAAAATGCCAGCTTTTCGGCATTTGCGGTTTCAGGAATCGAATAGCCACTAACGCGTTTAATACCAGTTCGGCACGCTGCTCTTTAGAAAGCACCAGGTCGCGGCATTTTTCTTCAAAGGAGAAATAAAGCGCAGCGTCGTCAACACAAAAGCCTGACGGGGAGAAGGCGTCCGGGGTTAACATTCGGCGAGCAAAACGGGAACGAAACAACATACCATTGGCTAAATCGAGCATCATGCGATCATGCTCGTCACAAAAATACCAGCGCCAGTTATCGTCAGGTTTAATTCGCATGTTTCTCTCCCGTCCCCAAACTTCCTGTACTAAAAATGTCCTGTTTGCCGCTTCGTTTATAACACCATTAATAAAAGACTATAATGACTAAATAAGCAACAATGACGGAATATAAAACAACCAGGGCTGGAAATAAAGCCCTGGTTGTCTGATAAAGAGAAAAGATTAGATATGAGTAACGATTTCTTTAATCAGCTGCGGTCCTTTAAAAATAAAACCGGAATAGATTTGCACCAGTGAGGCACCCGCCGCCATCTTCTCGCGAGCCGCAATCACGGAGTCGATACCACCGACGCCAATAATCGGCAGTCGTCCTTTTAATTCTGCTGACAGGGCACGAATAATTTCTGTGCTTTTTAATTGTACCGGACGTCCACTTAACCCACCCGCTTCGTCACAGTTTTTCATTCCCTGAACGAGCGAGCGATCGAGTGTGGTATTGGTCGCAATCACCCCGTCAATATTATGGCGAACTAAACTGTCGGCAACCTGGATCAATTCTTCAGCAGAAAGATCCGGTGCGATCTTAACCGCGACCGGAACATATTTATGGTGGATCGCCTGGAGCTCATTTTGTTTATTTTTAATGGCACTCAGAAGATCGTCCAGTGCTTCGCCATATTGTAAAGAGCGCAGACCCGGGGTATTTGGTGAGGAAATATTCACCGCAATATACCCCGCGTAGGCATAGACTTTTTCCATACAAATCAGATAGTCATCTTTACCCTGCTCTACCGGCGTGTCTTTATTTTTGCCAATATTGATGCCTAATACACCATCAAAATGGGCTTTTTTTACGTTCTCAACAAGGTGATCAACGCCGAGGTTATTAAAGCCCATGCGGTTGATCAGCCCTTCGGCTTCGACCAGGCGGAACAGACGCGGCTTATCATTACCTGGCTGCGGACGAGGCGTGACGGTACCGATTTCGATGGAGCCAAAGCCCATCGCGCCCAGGGCATCAATGCACTCACCATTTTTATCCAGACCCGCCGCGAGACCCAGCGGATTTTTAAAGGTCAGGCCCATGCATTGCACAGGTTTTTCCGGCACGTTTTGACGCACCAGTGCGGCCAGCGGCGTTCCGGTAATACGACGTAACTGCTGGAATGTAAATTCATGAGCGCGCTCAGGATCGAGCTGGAAAAGGGCTTTACGAACGAAGGGGTAGTACATGAACTCTCCTGGATTCCCGGTGTGCAAACCGGGAGGGGATTATGTGCGATCCGGCCCGGAAAGGGAATTGACCTGTGGCAAAAAAAACACCGTTATACGCAATCGTTTACCTGCCGCTCCGTTCTTATGCGCTTTTTCGCATTTTAATTGCAGATAAATCATTTAGTGGAATAACCGGGCAGTGTCACACTCCTGAAAATTGTTATGAATGTTAGATAAAAGCAAACAATTAGTTATAAGGAGCATGCATGCGCGTCATAACCCTGGCCGGAAGTCCACGATTCCCCTCTCGCTCCAGCGCACTGCTGGAATATGCCCGTGAAAAGCTCAATGCTCTGGATGTGGAAGTATGCCACTGGAATCTGCATAACTTCGACCCCGAGGATCTGCTCTACGCCCGTTTTGACAGTCCGGCGCTGCAAACGCTGACTGAACAGCTTAAAGGGGCTGATGGCTTAATCGTGGCGACGCCTATCTATAAAGCTTCGTTTTCCGGGGCCCTGAAAACCCTGCTCGATCTGCTGCCAGAACGTGCGCTGGACGGCAAAGTGGTCCTGCCACTGGCAACGGGCGGCACGGTGGCCCATTTACTGGCGGTGGATTATGCCCTCAAGCCGGTACTGAATGCGCTAAAAGCGCAGGAGATCCTCCACGGTGTCTTTGCCGACGACTCGCAGGTTATCGATTATCAACACAAACCTCACTTCACGCCGAATCTGCAAACCCGTCTCGACAGCGCCCTGGAAACCTTCTGGCATGCCCTGCACCGCAGAGATATCCACGCCCCGGCGTTTAACCCGTCACAGGGAGTCGCCCATGTTTAAAAGATTAACCCGTCTCGGACTGGCCGGGCTGTTGGCGCTCACGTCGCTGGCCCACGCGGCAGAGACGGCGCCTGAACATTTACGCATCGGCTATCAGAAAGGCAGCGTCAGTATGGTGCTGGCTAAAAGCCATCAGCTTCTGGAAAAACGCTTCCCGAAGACCACATTCTCCTGGATTGAGTTCCCTGCTGGCCCGCAAATGCTGGAAGCTCTGAATGTCGGAAGCATCGACCTCGGCAGCACCGGGGATATTCCGCCAATATTCGCGCAGGCGGCGGGGGCCGATCTGGTTTATGTCGGCGTTGAGCCGGCCAAGCCGAAGGCTGAGGTCATTCTGGTCCCTGAAAATAGCACCATTAAGACGGTCGCCGATCTCAAAGGCCACAAGGTTGCATTCCAGAAAGGCTCTAGCTCGCATAACCTGCTGCTGCGGGCCCTGCAGGAGGCCGGGCTTAAATTCACCGACATTCAACCCGTTTATTTGACGCCGGCTGATGCTCGCGCCGCTTTCCAGCAGGGCAATGTCGACGCATGGGCTATCTGGGATCCCTACTACTCCGCAGCTTTACTGCAGGGTGGCGTGCGGGTATTAAAAGATGGCACCACGCTGAAACAAACCGGCTCGTTCTACCTCGCCGCGCGCCCGTATGCGGAAAAGAATGGCGCTTTTATTCAGGATGTTCTCAACACCTTTACTCAGGCGGATGCGCTAACGCAAAGCCAACGTCAGGAGAGCATTACCCTGCTGGCGAAAACCATGGGCTTACCTGAGCCGGTGATCGCGAGCTATCTCGATCACCGTCCACAGACCACCATTACCCCGGTGGACGCACACGTCGCTGCGCTGCAGCAGCAAACCGCAGATCTCTTCTATCAAAATCGCCTTGTTCCAAAACAGGTGAATATTCGCGAACGCATCTGGCAACCCGCAGGCAAAGAAGGAACCAAATCATGAGTCTGAATCTTTTCTGGTTTTTACCCACCCACGGTGATGGACACTATCTTGGCACAGAAGAGGGTTCACGCCCGGTTGACCACGGCTATCTGCAGCAGATTGCGCAGGCAGCCGACCGAATCGGTTTTACTGGCGTACTGATCCCCACCGGACGCTCGTGCGAGGATGCGTGGCTGGTAGCCGCATCGATGATCCCCGTGACCCAACGCCTGAAGTTCCTCGTGGCACTGCGCCCGAGCGTGGTCTCCCCGACCGTCGCGGCGCGCCAGGCGGCAACGCTCGACAGGCTCTCTAACGGCCGGGCCCTGTTTAACCTGGTCACCGGAAGCGATCCGCAGGAGCTGGCGGGTGACGGCGTGTTCCTCGATCACACCGAACGCTATGAAGCGTCCGCCGAGTTCACCCACGTCTGGCGACGTCTGCTGGAGGGGGAAACCGTCACCTTCGAAGGTAAACATATTCACGTTCGCGACGCCAGGCTCTACTTCCCGCCGGTGCAGCAGCCGCGCCCTCCTCTTTACTTCGGCGGCTCATCAGATGTGGCGCAGGATCTGGCGGCTGAACAGGTTGATCTCTACCTCACCTGGGGTGAGCCGCCCGAGCTGGTCAAAGAGAAAATTGCCCAGGTGCGCGCCAAAGCGGCAGCGCATGGTCGCAAGGTGCGCTTTGGTATTCGCCTGCATGTGATTGTGCGTGAAACCAATGAAGAAGCCTGGCAGGCGGCCGACCGGCTGATCGCGCATCTCGATGATGAGACTATCGCTAAAGCTCAGGCGGCGTTTGCGAAAACCGACTCCGTCGGCCAGCACAGAATGGCGTCATTGCACAACGGTAAGCGCGAGAATCTGGAGATCAGCCCGAACCTGTGGGCGGGCGTCGGCCTGGTGCGCGGCGGTGCGGGTACCGCGCTGGTCGGCGACGGTCCAACTGTGGCTGCGCGGATCAATGAATACGCAGACCTGGGTATCGACAGTTTTATCCTCTCCGGTTATCCGCACCTGGAAGAGGCCTACAAAGTGGGCGAGCTGTTATTCCCGCATCTGGATGTCGCCATCCCGGACGTACCGCAGCCCCGCCAGCTCCAGCTTCAGGGCGAAGCCGTGGCTAACGAGTTTATCCCGCGAAGAGCCGCACAAAGCTAAGGAGTTGCCATGTCTGCCCCCTCACAAAAATGGTTGCTACGTGCCGCCCCATGGTTTTTACCCGTTGGCATTGTGCTTGTCTGGCAACTCGCGTCCTCTGCCGGCTGGCTGTCGAGCCGTATTCTGCCCTCTCCGGAGGGCGTAATAGAGGCATTCTGGTCGCTGAGCGTCAGCGGCGAACTCTGGCAGCATCTGGCCATCAGCTCATGGCGCGCGGTAATTGGTTTTTCGATTGGCGGAAGCATCGGCCTGGTACTGGGTCTGATCAGCGGGCTTTCTCGCTGGGGCGAGCGGCTGCTCGATACCTCCATTCAGATGCTGCGTAATGTGCCGCATCTGGCGCTGATCCCGCTGGTCATTTTATGGTTTGGTATTGATGAGAGCGCCAAAATTTTTCTCGTCGCGCTGGGTACGCTGTTCCCGATTTACATTAATACCTGGCATGGGATCCGCAACATCGATCGCGGACTGGTCGAAATGGCACGCAGTTACGGCCTGTCCGGTTTTGCCCTCTTTATGCATGTGATCCTGCCGGGCGCCCTGCCCTCCATAATGGTCGGCGTGCGCTTTGCGCTCGGCCTGATGTGGCTGACGCTGATTGTGGCAGAGACCATCTCTGCAAACTCAGGGATTGGCTATCTGGCGATGAACGCCCGCGAATTTCTGCAAACGGACGTGGTGGTGGTGGCCATTATCCTCTATGCCCTGCTCGGCAAACTTGCCGACGTCAGCGCCCAGTGGCTGGAACGCAGCTGGCTGCGCTGGAATCCAGCCTATATTTCACAGGAGGCTAAAGCATGAATACTGCCCGACTGACTCAGGGTACACCGCTGCTCCTTAACGGTGTCACGAAGCGCTATGGCGAAAACACGATTCTCAACACGCTGGATCTGCATATTCCTGCCGGACAATTTGTCGCCATTGTGGGCCGCAGTGGTGGCGGCAAGAGTACGCTGTTACGCCTTTTAGCCGGGCTGGAATGCCCCAACGGCGGCGAAATTCTGGCAGGCGCGACACCGCTGGCCACTATTCAGGATGATACCCGCATGATGTTTCAGGACGCGCGCCTGCTGCCCTGGAAAACGGTGATTGATAATGTCGGACTGGGCCTCAACGGCAACTGGCGGGATGAAGCCCGCCAGGCGTTGGCCGCCGTAGGGCTGGAAAACCGTGCGGATGAATGGCCTGCTGCGCTCTCCGGCGGGCAGAAGCAGCGCGTGGCGCTGGCGCGGGCGCTGATACATCGTCCGGGCTTGCTGCTGCTGGATGAGCCACTCGGCGCGCTCGACGCCCTGACGCGAATCGAAATGCAGGACCTGATTGCCTCACTCTGGCAAAAGCATGGCTTTACGGTACTTCTGGTGACGCACGATGTGAGCGAAGCCGTCGCGATGGCAGACCGCGTGCTGCTAATAGAAGAAGGGAAAATCGGTCTTGATGTCACGGTCGATATTGCGCGTCCGCGCCGCTTAGGGTCGGCAAGACTGGCAGAGCTGGAGGCGGAAGTGCTGAATCGGGTGATGAAGCGCGGGGTCAGCGAGCGAGCGTTAATGACGGCTCACGGCTGACATCCTCCCTCTCCCACCGGGAGAGGGAGGATGGGTCTTTCGATCAGGCCAGTGCCTTAGCGATCTTCTCGTACAGATCGCCAGACAGGTTTTCCAGCCCTTTCAGCTGCTCAAGCGCAGCACGCATTTTCGCCTGGCGCTGTGCATCATAGCGTTTCAGACGGATCAGCGGCTCAATCAGGCGTGACGCCACCTGTGGGTTACGGCTGTTCAGCTCGGTCAACATTTCCACCATAAACTGATAACCGCTGCCATCTTCCGCATGGAACGCCGCCGGGTTGCTGCTGGCAAACGCGCCAATCAGGGAACGCACGCGGTTTGGGTTGCTCATGGTGAAGGAGCGATGCTTCAGCAGAGTGCGTACATTGCTGAGGGCATCGGCCGCCGGGCTGGTGGCCTGCAGGATGAACCACTTGTCCATCACCAGACCATCCTGATGCCACTTGTCATCGTACTCCTGCATCAGCGCATCACGGCATGGCAGTTCGGCGGCAACACTCGCAGCCAGGGCTGCCAGCGCGTCGGTCATGTTGTCTGCTTCGTGATATTGCTTGCTCACCAGCGTGTTTGCAAGCTCGCGCTCACCAAAGGCCAGATAACGCAGGCAGGTGTTACGCAGGGAACGTTTACCGATGTCAGCATGTTCCACACGATAAGCGTCAAGCTTATTGGCGTTGTAGATTGCAAGGAATTCGTCTGCAAGCTCGTTCGCCAGCGTACGGGTCAGCGCTTCACGCACCGCCACAATGGCAATCGGATCGATGATGTCGAACAGTTCGGCGATTTCGCCTGCGGATGGCAACGTCAGAATTTCAGCCGCCAGCGCCGGGTCAATCTTCTCATCCAGCAGGACTGCGCGGAATGCGTCCGCAACGTGAACCGGCAGCGACAGCGGCTGGCCCTGCTGATGACGATTAACGTTCAGCTTGATGTAGGTCGCCAGCAGGCTTTGCGCCGCATCCCAGCGTGAGAAGTCATTGCGCGCATGGCGCATCAGGAACGTCAGTTGCTGGTCGCTCCACTTATATTCCAGTTTCACGGGCGCAGAGAATTCACACAGCAGCGCGGGAACCGGCTGGAAATAGACGTTATCAAAGATAAAGGTCTGTTCCGCCTGGGTCACGTTCAGAACGTGGTGGACCGGATGGCCGCCCTTCTGCAGCGGGATCACGTTACCCTCGTTGTCATACAGTTCAATACTGAACGGAATGTGCAGCGGGTGTTTCTCTTCCTGCTCTGCCGTTGGCGGCGTGCGCTGACTGATGGTCAGGGTGTACTGCTCGGTTTCCGGGTTGTAGTCGTCTTTGACGGTGACAATCGGCGTCCCGGCCTGGCTGTACCAGCGGCGGAAATGGGAAAGATCGACATTAGACGCATCCTCCATCGCCTGCACAAAATCGTCGCAGGTGGCTGCGCTGCCGTCATGACGCTCGAAGTAGAGCTGCATCCCTTTCTGGAAGTTCTCTTCACCCAGCAGGGTATGGATCATGCGGATAATTTCCGCCCCTTTTTCGTACACCGTCAGGGTGTAGAAGTTATTCATCTCGATGACTTTATCGGGACGGATAGGGTGTGCCATTGGGCTGGCATCTTCCGCAAACTGCAGGCCACGCATGGTGCGCACGTTGTTAATGCGGTTCACCGCACGGGAACCCAGATCGGAACTGAACTCCTGGTCACGGAAGACGGTCAGGCCCTCTTTCAGGCTCAGCTGGAACCAGTCACGGCAGGTGACGCGGTTTCCGGTCCAGTTATGGAAATACTCGTGTCCGATGACGCGTTCAATATCCAGGTAATCTTTATCGGTCGCGGTATCGGTACGTGCCAGCACGTATTTGGAGTTAAAGACGTTAAGACCTTTATTCTCCATCGCGCCCATGTTGAAGAAGTCGACAGCAACGATCATATAGATGTCGAGGTCATACTCGAGGCCAAAGCGCTCTTCATCCCACTTCATGGAGTTGATAAGCGAGGTCATCGCCCATGGCGCGCGGTCCAGGTTGCCGCGGTCGACGAACAACTCCAGCGCGACGTCGCGGCCTGAACGGGTTTTGAACGTATCACGCAGCACGTCGAAATCACCCGCCACCAGCGCAAACAGGTAACACGGTTTCGGGAATGGATCTTGCCACTGTACCCAGTGGCGACCGTTTTCCAGCTCGCCTTCACCTACGCGGTTGCCGTTGGAAAGCAGGAACGGATAGAGGGTTTTATCGGCGATGATTTTCGTTGTAAAGCGTGCCAGCACGTCCGGGCGGTCAAGATACCAGGTAATGTGGCGGAAACCTTCGGCCTCACACTGGGTGCACAGGGCCACGCCAGACTGGTAAAGCCCTTCCAGCGCCGTGTTGGCAGCCGGGCTGATTTCATTCACGATGCGCAGCGTAAAGCGTTCCGGCAGGTTGTCGATAACCAGCTGGTTGCCTTCTATTTTATAGTCAGACCATGCTTGATCATTGATCTGCACGGAGACCAGCGTCAGGTCTTCACCATCCAGACGCAGCGGCACAGCCGTCGCGCTCTGGCGCGTGAGCTGGCTTACCGCCGTGACAACGGTTTTAGTGGCATCCAGGTCAAAAGTCAGATCGATATCGCTAATCAGGTAATCCGGCGCACGGTAGTCGTGGCGGTATTTGGCTTGTGGCTGTTGTGTCATAGAAAACCTTATGCATCGTTTGTCGAATAACGAATCCAGTCTATTCCTGTTGTGTAAAACGCGCTATGCAGAATGTTCATCTTTTCAGGTACAAACACCTTTTTCGCTACATTTGTATAATATGAACCCATAAATTTTAATATCGACAAAGACCGTCCAAGAGCGCACTACATAACAGATGATTAGGCCAGTCGAAAACATCAGTCGTCTAAGTTCACCTTAGAGCGAGTGCTGTTTTATGTCCCATCCATGTCCCATCCATGCCCCATTACATCACTGGGCAGTCGTCGAACTCCCCAGAGCGAGCATCATTGATGATGTAGGTGATCACCCCAAACACTGGTCGTGAAGAGTCACTGGTTTCATCCTTAGATGGCAGCGACTCTCTCCTTCCATTTTCAGCGTTCTCCAGATAAGGCTGAGGATACGTCCTGTAACGCCTGATTTTAAATTCCCATCAATTGCACACACAAGAAGTGATCCGTCTTTCAGCGTCAATGATGAGTCCACGATAAGCATCGCACCTTTCAGTATCCCAGCACGAAGGTATGTAGTGCCGGCTACCATCATGTACGTGGCAGAAGGATGAGCGATAAAACGCTGGTCAAGTGATATACGCTCTTCTACGTAGTCTGCTGCTGGCGATGGAAACCCCATGATGCACCTCCGATAGTTACTGTATATACATACATCATTATCTATCATCTCTTTCGATCAAGTAGGCTTTCCCCCGAGTTAAGGTAAGTAACAGAGGAGGCTTGAAATTTAGTTGTGAAAAACCCGCCGAAGCGGGTTTAAATTTGGCTGTGGTTAGAATAGTTTTCGAAGATCTACACCGTACACTGCAAGCCAGGCCGCGCGAGGCTAGGACTTTACGCTACCGAAGCGAGGATCTTCAACATCATGCGGGGTGGCGTCATTCTCCCGGCACCATTTGCGAAGTGGCTGCCATTTGAATTTCTGCCCCAGCTTCTTTTCTACCGGAATAATGGCGGCATAGTTCTTACCTTCTCCGACACGCTCTGCCAGTTTGTTTTTGGCTCTCACCGCTGCTGATGAAGTAGCCATAGCGGTAACTTCTCGTTTTTCAGAGATCCAAAGCTTCTCTTTTACTGCTCGGTCACGCTGCTCTGTTATGATGCGGTTTTTCTTTACCTTTGACAGCAGATCTTCCAGTGCTGCTTCATAGGTAAGTGGAATGCCAGCAGAGGCGACTGGACGAAAATACGAGTCCTCCAGACGTTTGAAGAAAGACTAGGCCTCGTCAGTGTCGACAATTTTGGAGATACGGGCCGCTCCCTTCTCTGTCCACAGCGTTAGGGATCTAGCATTTTTACCAACAGAGTGTCCGTCAGTTACTCTGTTCTTGAACTCACGCAATTCAGAACCTGACTGAAGATAGTAATGCTGACCATCTTCGAACCGGTCAAGGTTTCGCGAAAGGTTATTCCTGATATTAGCTTCATCAGTGCCATAACCAGATGCCAAAGTCTCTGTGGTTACTACACGGACTCCAGTCCATTCAATCACTGGCAGCGGCTGGGGATCGACATTTCGCTCTTGAAGTGCTAAATTTAATGAAGTCATTAGTTGGATCCTTCTGACATGTTTCAATGGAAGCTGGCAGCTCGTAACTGTCGGCTTTTCTGTTTGCATCACTGCAACATTTCCTGACGCAGGTGTGGTAATACCCTGCTCCAGTTATCATCCCTCCATGGCTGAAATTCTATATGTGCTGTTTCGCGCTTGAGGATTTCACGAGCTTTATTAAGTGTCCTTGGGTATTCCTGAGCGATTGAGTAAAAACGCCCAGCTTCGCGGTGCTCAGCTACTCGCAATAGTGGGTATATCTTACGACACGCCTCATTCATGACAGCCCCGGCACGCCATAACCAAGCCAAATCACATAGCTCCTGATCGGTAAGTTGCTTAGCGATCGGTGAGTACTGAACCTCACGATCCAGAATATCCAGTACCCAGCGGCGGAATTCTTGAGCCTTTGGCGTTCGGGCAAACATCGTGATGAGGTGGGCTCCACGGAGTGAAAAAATGCGAGAATCCTGCATTCCACGAGGGTGGTCAACTTGACCACCCCTGTCATTTTATCTGTAAACTCATCAGCATGACGGGTGTAGATACGCTGCACTGCCTTGTCGTCAGCGTAAGAAAGAGCTTGCCCCACCTCAGATGCTGTTAGCCAAATTTGCCCCGCCATCTCCATGTAGGAGAAGTTGGTATTGTGGAAAGTTAATTCGTTGTTCTGTACACTAATCATGTCGATCATCCTCGGTGGTTTGTTCGATAAGAGGCCCTGACTATCGCAAGTAGTTAGGGCTTCGTCGTTTTAAGCCTGCGCACTTTTATCACCAATAAGTCCGTACACCTTCCCCAGTTGATAAATCAGCTCTGTATTGAACCAGCGGCATTCTTCCTCTCCATTTTTTCAATGGCGCGTTTTACGTCCTCTGGGAATCTCCCCTTGCGCTGATACATGTCTTTTGCCTTTTCCACTTACCCTCCTTAAAATCGCCCCACCGTGAGGCACGCAATAAGTGTCACACCGTGCGTCATTGCTGTCAACCCCACCGTGGGGCATAATTTACATATTGTGAATTTTTGCAGGTGAAAAACAGAACATGAGCAGAGAAGATCCGCAGTTACGAATCAGACTTCCTATTGGACTGAAAGAGAAAATTGAAGTCTCTGCCAAAGAAAACAACCGGTCAATGAATGCCGAAATTGTGCAAAGACTGGAGAGGACATACCTTACTGAACTTGCAGATGATGAGGTTCTATCAGCTCAGGATGTAATCAAAATTGTCGCAAGTGCAAAAGATGAATTATCTGACATTATATTTAAGCGCACATTCTCAGAAATCAATAAGAAGGCCAGGATGGGACACAAGGGATTTCATATACCCCTTGGTGATCTCGAGCTCGAAGAATTGAGCAAAGACGATTTTTATTACGTTCTTAAGCGTACCTTTGATCGACTGACCGAGTTAGGATTCACTGTTCCTGAAAAATCCTTAGACAATGTTGGTTTTCTGATAGAGATATCAGATTAAGTGTCTTTCTTAAAGGCTTGCTGATTGTCAAAGGGCATCTTCTGAAGTGATTAAAGCGCCTGTAGGTGCTGTAAGATAGGGTCAAGGATATAGAAATTACACGTCAGGTAATTTGAATAGATATGATGATGTGGCTGTAGCACAAAATGAAAAAACATTCTAGGCGGCCCTTTACTTTAGGTGGCATCTATCAAGTGAAAGATGTTATTATTTAAAAATCATAAACATTAACGGTATACATTGTGGGAAAGATATATTCTATTCAGTACTTGCGAGGGATTGCATGCTTGCTGGTTGTATTGCTTCATATAAAATCTCTCATGCCGGTAGAGTATCGATCCTTGTTCTCTAATGGCGGGATTGGTGTTGATATATTCTTCATAATTAGTGGGTTTATTATTTATTACGCCACCAGCAATCCTGGCGAGGCTAAAGGGAATGTATATTTTACAAAGCGAATACTTAGAATTTATCCGCTATTTTTTGTTGTTTGGCTGATTACATCAATTCTGAATTATGGAGCCGAGCCTTTTTCAGAGGTTATAAGGGCATTGTTTTTTATACATAACGATTACAAAGTTGGCGCTCCAGGGTTTGGCTTTAACATGATTGGGCCAGCATGGACATTGACTTTTGAGGTTATCTTTTATCTTCTTTTCATGGTTTCATGTTTAATAAGTCATAAATATAGAGGCTTATTATGCATCATCATGCTTATTGCCATACCTGCTGGCCTTCAACTTTATTTCAATGGATCTTTTTCTCTTAGCAGTTATGCTACAGCTAATCCTCCCTCTGACAACCCTGCATTCGGATTAATACGTGTTCTTGGATGTCCAATTTATTTTGAGTTCGCTATTGGAATTCTCTTATCAATGCTGATGAAAAAGGTTCATGTGCGTGTTAATTCCTCATCCTTAATGATTGTATCTTTCTCAGGGTTTGTTATTTCCATAATCCTGATTATGTCTTTTAGCATAAGTGAAACTCAAAAATTCATTCTCGCACTATCCTCTTTCATATTTGTTCTTCTCATAGATTTTAGTCATGCAAAAGAAATAAGAATTCTTTCTTTCCTTGGAGACATCTCATACGCAATGTATCTTTGTCATTGGATGATTATAAAAACCTATATTACCTTCTACCCGAAGGAATGGAATCCTGATAACTCAATAGTAAAAGTAACTACTGTTATTATATTGACTGTAGCATTATCTTATATATTACATCGACTCATCGAGAAGCCCGGAATAAAACTAGCGAGAAAGATTTTAAACTAAAAAAAGCCCCTTGCGGGGCTTTTCTTTCTATAAAAGAACTCACCACGCCCCAGCTATTTTTTTAACCGTAATCACTCTATTTCCGTGAGATGAACCAGTGAAAATCTTATCACTTGTTCCTACCGCTAGTCCTATTTCGCCGGATTTTAATGTAATTTGACCTGCGGTATCGTTTGTTATCACAATATGGAAATACATTCCGTCTCTGGATGGCTGAGCGATACCGTTGATATCGGTATTGTCGGATACTGAAGCAATTGTGTACGTAAGTCCATGCTGAGGTGTCCATGTGTTAGCTACATTTGGCCACCCATTGCCTATGGTGCTTATTGATACTGCGTTTGTAGAAGGTGGATCCTCGTAACCACCCTCAATAAAGTAAACCCGGTTCCTTTTATCATACGATACCTTAATTAGTTTATTATTGTTTACACCAAAACCTACATAATGAATGCCACCAATATGATTGGCACTACTAATGACAATACCTGCGGCCGGGGAGTCAGAAGTCACTGCTAGATAAAAATGACTTTCCGTCCCAACTTCATCAACAAAGAATCGCCTTGTTGCGCTGCCAAACACCCGGTATACCGTTCCGTTTTCAGGAACCAAATTTGATATTCCTGTGGTAGTGAACTGTCCATGGTTACTTGTAAGAGGATATTGCGGGGTCATCTGCCCTAATATTGTTGCTGCTCTTGTAAATGAACCTGCTGCCTGCCGCCCTTCCGGAAGCATAGACAGGTTAAGTATAGTTCCGTGCCTAATACCCTCAGTGCTACGAACAGGAGCTGCTGCGCTCCATGTCACAAAGTCCTTAGTTGTTACGTAATAATACTCACCAAGAATGTTGAATGCATCAGCATATCAGTACCATTGCTGCAATCGCTTGGAGTTGGTTAAGCATGGACCCTCTACGTCAATACCACCATAGTCAAGGTCTGAAATTTGTACATATCCACCAACCACAGTATTAGAACGCCATATCTCGATATGCTTATTATATTCGTTCTTTATAGCAATAATGTATCAACCCTGTAGATCCTGATGGAGTTGTGGGTCAAGACGTTGAACGCTGATATCCTGAAGGCGCAACTGGGGTGGATCGAATGTTAAATTATCTAAATTATTGCATTTGCAGCCTATTGCTGCAGCCCATATAACCGATACTCCATAAATATCAGGCGCATTTGGTTTTATCCCTACATTGACAACTAACCAAACATCTCCATTAGTATCTACCAAAAACATGCTGCCGCGCATCGGAGAAAACAACCTCGTTTCGTCTGTCACGACAGAGGATTTGCTGTGTGTCAGAAAAGAGTTATTGACCGGTTTTCATGTGATGAAGAAGGATCACCGTCAACAGGTGAAAGGAAGAAAGTCATCCACGGTCAACAATTACATGATGCCCATGGCTGAGATTTTCCAGTTCGGTGCTGATAATGGCTACACAAAAGAAAACCCGTTTAGCGGAATTAACCGTCTCAAGAGGGCAAAGGGAGAACCAGACCCGCTGTCTACAGATGAGTTTATCCGGTTTATGCGGGCGTGTGGTCACCAGCAGATGCAAAATCTCTGGTCGCTGGCAGTCTATACCGGCATGAGGCACGGGGAATTGTGCGGGCTGGCATGGGAGGATATAGATCTGCACGCGGGAACCATTACAGTGAAACGTAACCTGACTCAAACGGATGAGTTCACCCTGCCAAAAACAGACGCTGGAACTGACAGGGTTATCTATCTTATTCAGCCAGCTATCGACGCACTGAAGATCCAGGCGCATCTTACTCAACTTGGCCGGCAGTACGAAATAGAGGTGAAGTTGCGTGAGTATGGCCAGGCAGTTATGCATCCATGCACATTCGTTTTCAGCCCACAATGCATCAAACGGGGTCCGCGAAGAGGTTACCACTACGCGGTCAATTCAATTAACAAAATCTGGGCGCCAATTATAAAACGCGCTGGCATACGCTACCGAAACGCTTACCAGTAAAGACATACTTACGCTTGCTGGTCATTGTCCGCCGGGGCGAACCCAAACTTCATAGCTACGCAGATGGGTCACACAGATGCACAGATGCACAGATGCACAGATGCACAGATGGTTTATAAGGTTTACGGAAAGTGGATGTCGGAGAAAAGTGCAGAGCAGGTTTCTATTTTGAACCAGGCTTTATCACATTTTGCCCCACCCATGCCCCAGACCATTACACAGGTTCGCTAAAAACAATAAATATCAGATGATTAGCAGTGTTATTGCTACATTTGTATAACACGGGGCACAAAATGCCCTCGACCATAAAGAGCGCTTATGTTGTGATCGGGGTTCAATAAATCACTAAACAAGGTATACTCCGGAGTTGTTTATTGTACTAAACGCTCCTGTGAGAGGATGCTACTGCGCACCTATGACTCAATTCGCTTCTCCTGTTCTGCATACATTGCTGGATACCGACGCGTATAAACTGCATATGCAGCAAGCCGTTTTCCACCATTACTATGACGTCCATGTCGCGGCGGAATTCCGCTGCCGTGGTGACGACTTGCTCGGTATCTACGCAGACTCCATTCGTGAACAGGTCGATGCTATGCAGCATCTGACGCTGCAGGACGACGAATATCAGTGGCTCTCTGGCCTGCCCTTCTTTAAAGCTGACTACCTGAACTGGCTGCGCGACTTCCGCTATAAGCCGGAGCAGGTGACCGTGGTCAATGATAACGGCAAGCTGGATATTCGTCTTGAAGGCCCGTGGCGTGAAGTGATCATGTGGGAAGTTCCGCTTCTCGCGGTGATCAGTGAACTGGCCCACCGCTACCGTTCGCCGGAAACCGGCGTTGAGCAGGCAGTCGCGTCGCTGGAAAATAAACTGGCCGCATTCTCAACGCTGACCGAAGGGCTGGATATGTCCCGCTTCCGCCTGATGGATTTTGGCACGCGTCGCCGTTTCTCTCGCGAAGTGCAGCAGGCTATTGTGAAGCGTCTGCAGCAGGAGCCGTGGTTCGTGGGCACCAGCAACTACGATCTGGCACGTCGTCTGGATCTGACCCCAATGGGTACCCAGGCGCATGAGTGGTTCCAGGCGCATCAGCAGATAAGCCCGGACCTGGCAAACAGCCAGCGTGCCGCACTGGCCGCGTGGCTGGAAGAATATCCCAATCAACTGGGCATCGCGCTTACCGACTGTATTACGATGGACGCGTTCCTGCGTGATTTTGGCCCTGAATTTGCCGAACGTTATCAGGGATTACGCCATGATTCCGGGGATCCGGTTGAATGGGGTGAAAAGGCCATTGCCCATTACGAAAAACTGGGCATTGACCCAATGACCAAGGTGCTGGTCTTCTCTGATAACCTCGATCTGGCAAAAGCGGTCGATCTCTATCGTCATTTCACCTCCAGAATTAACCTGAGCTTTGGGATTGGTACCCGTCTGACCTGCGACATCCCTCAGGTAAAACCTCTGAACATCGTGATAAAACTGGTGGAATGTAACGGTAAGCCGGTAGCGAAGCTCTCCGATAGCCCCGGTAAAACCATCTGCCATGACAAAGCCTTTGTGCGCGCATTACGCAAAGCATTCGATCTGCCGCAGATCAAAAAAGCCAGTTAACTGCTTTCGGGAGCCTTTCAGGCTCCCCTCTCCTCAATTTATTTCTTAATTCTTCTCTTTTGACTGCGAAATCTGCTTGTCTGATGGCGGATGCCAGGTAACATAGATATCCCCCCTAGTAAGGGTGGACAAGGGTTTATTTTTTCCGACTATTAACAGAGAGAATATTATGAGCGTTGTGCCTGTAGCCGACGTACTCCAGGGCCGTGTCGCCGTTGACCAAGAAGTCACCGTGCGCGGATGGGTGCGTACTCGCCGAGATTCTAAAGCTGGCATCTCCTTCCTTGCCGTCTATGACGGTTCCTGCTTTGATCCTGTACAGGCCGTCATTAATAATTCTCTGCCCAATTACAATGATGACGTTCTGCGCCTGACAACGGGTTGTTCCGTTATCGTAACCGGTGTTGTTGTGGCATCACCTGGTCAGGGTCAGAGTTTCGAAATTCAGGCCTCAGCCATTGAAGTCACTGGCTGGGTTGAAGATCCCGACACCTACCCAATGGCGGCAAAACGTCACAGCATCGAATACCTGCGTGAAGTGGCGCACCTGCGTCCACGCACCAACCTGATTGGTGCGGTTGCCCGTGTGCGTCATACGCTGGCGCAGGCGCTGCATCGTTTCTTCGACGAGCAGGGTTATTTCTGGGTGTCTACCCCACTGATCACCGCGTCCGATACGGAAGGCGCGGGTGAAATGTTCCGCGTCTCTACGCTGGACATGGAAAACCTGCCGCGTACGCCAGAAGGTAAAGTGGACTATGACAAAGACTTCTTCGGTAAAGAGGCCTTCCTGACGGTTTCTGGTCAGCTCAACGGTGAAACTTATGCCTGCGCGCTGTCCAAAATCTACACCTTTGGTCCAACCTTCCGTGCAGAAAACTCCAACACCAGCCGTCACCTGGCGGAATTCTGGATGCTGGAGCCTGAAGTGGCGTTTGCAGATCTGGATGATGTCGCGGGTCTGGCAGAAGCGATGCTGAAATATGTCTTCAAAGCGGTGCTGGAAGAGCGTCCTGATGACATGAAATTCTTCGCAGAGCGTGTCGACAGCGATGCAGTCGCACGTCTGGAGCGTTTCGTCTCAGCAGATTTCGCGCAGGTGGACTACACCGACGCGGTGGCCATCCTCGAGAAATGCGGTGAGAAGTTTGAGAACCCGGTTTACTGGGGCGTTGACCTGGCGTCTGAGCACGAGCGTTACCTGGCCGAGAAGCACTTCAAAGCACCGGTTGTGGTGAAAAACTACCCGAAAGACATTAAGGCCTTCTATATGCGCCTTAACGAAGACGGTAAAACCGTTGCGGCGATGGACGTCCTGGCACCGGGCATTGGTGAAATCATCGGTGGTTCTCAGCGTGAAGAGCGTCTTGACGTACTGGACGCACGCATGGAAGAGATGGGCCTTAATCCTGCGGATTACAGCTGGTATCGCGATTTACGCCGTTACGGTACCGTCCCGCATGCCGGTTTTGGTCTGGGCTTTGAGCGTCTCATCGCCTATGTCACCGGTGTTCAGAACGTCCGTGACGTTATTCCATTCCCACGCACACCGCGTAACGCCAGCTTCTAATCGACTGAATAACAAATGGCCAGCAATTGCTGGCCATTATTTTATTCTGCATTGTCAGTTTTCGTCAGCGCAAAGTCAGCATTTTTAAACCACAACCCCGTTACAACCACTACCTGTTACGTTTTGTTTCCACGAAACATCTACGCACAAAAAATAAACCCTATTCTTATTGCGCTTATTGCAATCTGAAGCAATAGCACAAAATTCAACCAGTTTTACAGCCATCCAGAAGTCTTTTTCGGGTCATAAGAAAAAATGAGCCGTTTGGCTTCTGTTTATAGGAATTGCCTTTATCTAAATTAATTATAAGCTTTTCATATAGATATCAAAGTATCTGCCGTTTAATTCGCCAGTGGACGCTGAAATTTGAGGTGGTTCACAAAGTTCCGAAAAATACACATTTAGTTACACATGATTTCTTTTTGTAACTTAATCTTGAGAATTGTAGCACTTTCAGGCTAGCGAAACGGTTCTATGAATGGAAAGATGCCTGTCAGATACATAAAGACACCTAACTCTCATCAATAGTTCCGGAAATATTTATTGACAGAATTTATTGACGGCAGTGGCGAGTGTCATAAAAAAACCAATGAGGGTAATAAATAATGATGAAGCGCAATATTCTGGCAGTGGTAATCCCTGCCCTGCTGGTAGCCGGTGCAGCTAACGCTGCAGAAATCTATAACAAGAACGGCAACAAACTGGACTTCTACGGGAAAGTTAACGCCGAGCACGATTTCGTGACCTCTGGCGATAACACGAATAACAACGACGCTACCTACGCGCAGATCGGTTTCAAAGGTGAAACTCAGATCAACGACCAACTGACCGGTTATGGCCAGTGGGAATACCGTTTCATGGCTAACCAGGCTGAGAACACTGCTCAGGCTAACAAAAACCGTCTGGCTTTCGCGGGCCTGAAAGCGGGTGACGCTGGCAGCATCGACTATGGTCGTAACTACGGTATCGTTTATGACGTTGAGTCATACACCGATATGGCGCCGTCCTTCTCAGGTATGACCTGGGGCGGTAACTACGTTGATAACTTTATGACCAGCCGTGGCACTGGCCTGCTGACCTACCGTAACAGCGATTTCTTCGGTCTGGTTGACGGTCTGAGCATGGGCGTACAGTACCAGGGTAAAAACGACCGTGCTGACGTTAAAACCTCTAACGGTGACGGCGTAGGTTACTCCCTGGGTTACGACTTCGGCGAAGGCTTCGGTGCAATCGCATCTTACAGCAACGCTAACCGTACTCTGAACCAGAAGGCTGATGGTCAGGGTGACAAAGCTGAAGCATGGGGTGTTGGTCTGAAATACGACGCTAACAACCTGTACCTGGCAACCACCTATGCAGAAACCCGTAACACCACCCGTACCGGTTCTAGCGGTGATGCTGGTTTTGCTAACAAAACTCAGAACTTCGAAGTGGTTGCTCAGTACCAGTTCGACTTCGGCCTGCGTCCAGCCATCTCCTACGTGCAGACCAAAGGTAAAGACCTGGCTGCCGTCGGCGGCTTCAGCGGTGGCGATGCAGACCTGGCTAAATTCATCCAGGTGGGTACCACTTACTACTTCAACAAAAACTTCAACGTGTGGGCTGACTACTATATCAACCTGCTGGACAAAGACACCGACTACGCGAAAGCGGTTGGCGGTCTGAACGGCAACGACGATATGGCAGCTGTGGGTGTGACCTACCAGTTCTAATCAGTACACCACTTTGTTATATGCTTAATGAACAGGGCTTCGGCCCTGTTTTTTTTATGTCTGATAGCAAAAAATGGCGACTTTTGAAAAGCCGCACGCTTTTTGTCGCAAACGGTTGGCATTTTGTAAATCTACCGTTAACCTGATAGCGGATTTCACTTCTGTAATCACAATGGAACTTCGTCATGTTTGAGAACATTACCGCCGCTCCTGCCGACCCTATTTTGGGCCTGGCCGATCTGTTTCGTGCCGACGACCGCCCTGGTAAAATCAACCTGGGTATTGGTGTATATAAAGATGAAACCGGCAAAACCCCGGTGCTGACCAGCGTTAAAAAAGCTGAGCAGTATCTGCTGGAAAATGAAACCACCAAAAATTACCTCGGTATTGATGGTATCCCTGAATTTGGTCGTTGCACTCAGGAACTGCTGTTCGGCAAAGGCAGTGCAATTGTGAGCGACAAGCGTGCGCGTACAGCACAGACTCCTGGCGGTACCGGCGCGCTGCGCGTCGCGGCGGATTTCCTTGCGAAAAACACCTCTGTTAAGCGTGTCTGGGTGAGCAACCCAAGCTGGCCAAACCACAAGAGCGTATTCAACTCTGCAGGCCTGGAAGTACGCGAATATGCTTACTACGACGCGGCTAACCACTCTCTGGACTTCGACGGTCTGCTGGCCAGCCTGAACGAGGCTCAGGCGGGTGATGTGGTGCTGTTCCACGGCTGCTGCCACAACCCAACCGGTATTGATCCAACGCTTGAACAGTGGGAACAGCTGGCGAAGCTCTCCGTAGAAAAAGGCTGGCTGCCGCTGTTTGACTTTGCATACCAGGGCTTCGCCCGTGGTCTGGAAGAAGATGCGGAAGGCCTGCGCGCTTTTGCTGCCGTGCATCAGGAACTGATCGTGGCAAGCTCTTACTCCAAGAACTTCGGTCTGTACAATGAGCGTGTCGGTGCCTGTACGCTGGTTGCGGCGAACACTGAAACCGTTGATCGTGCATTCAGCCAGATGAAATCCGTGATCCGCGCTAACTACTCTAACCCGCCTGCACACGGTGCCTCTGTCGTTGCGACTATCCTGAGCAACGATGCACTGCGTGCTATCTGGGAACAAGAGCTGAACGATATGCGTCAGCGTATTCAGCGCATGCGTCTGCTGTTTGTGAACACCCTTGCGGAGAAAGGCGCTGACCGTGACTTCAGCTTTATTATTAAGCAGAACGGTATGTTCTCTTTCAGCGGCCTGACCAAAGAACAGGTTCTGCGTCTGCGTGAAGAGTTTGGCGTCTACGCCGTGGCGTCTGGCCGCGTCAACGTTGCAGGCATGACCCCAGACAATATGGCGCCGCTGTGCGAAGCCATCGTCGCCGTGCTGTAAATTGCCCCCATAAAAAAAGCCTGCGTAATGCAGGCTTTTTTTTATTCTGGTTACCAGACAGGCATTTCGTCCTGAAGGAACGGGTTATGGAGTCGTTCATAACCCAGCGTCGACATCGGACCGTGTCCAGGGATAAACGTCACATCATCGCCCAGCGGCAACAACTTCTGTTTAATCGACTGAATCAGCTGTCCGTGGTCGCCACGTGGAAAATCGCTGCGTCCTACGCCACCTTTGAAAATCACATCGCCGGAAATCAGCAGACGGGACTGGTCATCAAAGAAGACAATATGGCCTGGCGTATGCCCAGGACAATGCAACACCTGTAAAGTCACATTCCCTACGTTAACGCGCTCTCCTTCATTTAGCCAGCGATCGGGCGTCAGGGGCAGACACTCATCAAGGCCAAACATGCGGCTCTGGGCTGGTAAACCCTGCAGCCAGAACTCATCTTCTTTTTCCGGACCGATCACAGGCACACCGAAGTGCTGTGCCAGCTCCGCCGCCGCACCAACATGATCAAGATGACCATGCGTCAGTAAAATCTGCATCAGCGTGACACCGCTATCAGCGACTTCCTGCTTGATTTTCTCAGCGTCACCGCCGGGATCGACAAGCGCGGCCAGTTTGGTTTGCTCACACCAGATTAATGAACAATTCTGGGAGAATGCAGTAACCGGAATAATACGATAGTTCATACTGCTCCTGTGTTTCGTTATTACCAGTGCCGGACCGGACCGGTATCAATATGCACAAAGTTGCTACTTGGGTAATATCCTACACCACCTGCGCGCATAGATAACGCAGCTTTGCGAATATTGGCTAACGAAACGCCTTCAATATGGAAATCCATTGCCTGTCCCTTCGTGTGATAGCTTTTTTTCGCTACCCCACGGCTGTGGGCGCGCAGTTCATTATTGGTATCAACAGAGCGATAACCAGAAATAAGCTGCACTGGCTTGCTGGTACCCAGCAGGCCCTGAAGGCGGAATAACTGATCAAACAGTCCTGGGTCGATGGCTTTTATTTTATTCGCGCGGAAATCACGGAAAAAATGGTTAAGTCTTGCTAATTCATCCTGAATATAGCCTCTGCCATCGAAGAACTCCGCTTTTAACGACTCACCGGTGTGGAGATTGTTGAGCGTTAAAACTCGCGGACGAGGTGTCGAGAGGGTGGCAAATGCTGGCGTCGGCAAGATGGCCGCTGCGCCGAGCGCAACACCACCTAACGCCAGCAGTTTGCGGCGATTAGCGTCAAATTTGTCCATGATAATCAGGTCTACAGGTCAATGTTTATCGTAAATATGCTTAGCGCACGAAGGGCACCTTAACTGGCAAAGCCGACTACGTCAAGGCACCCAACCCCAGTAAATACGCGGCCTCCAGCCATATAGCCCCGTATTCACCATTACTTACGACAACCTATTTTCCCGAACTGCTTCATTTACCTGATTAATTGTTCAGCTTTTGGCAAAATTTGTGCGCCGGATCGCGCCGTGAGATCATAATTGTAAATATCTGTACGATACTGCGTCCGCCCGTCCTCACCCACAAACGCCGTCAGATAATAAAGATTGACCGGAATATTATGGCGAATATTAACGTAACGCGTATCCCCCTGCTTCAGGGCGTCAGAGATGCGCGTATCGTTCCAGCCTGCATCCTGCAACAGCATATTAGCCAGCTCCGAGGCTTTATTGACACGCACACAGCCTGAACTCAGCGCGCGGGTATCTTTCTGGAACAGATTGTGGTTCGGCGTATCGTGCAGATAGATAGCATCTGAACTCGGCATATTGAACTTGTAGCGTCCGAGCGAGTTATGTGCACCGGGTGCCTGCTGGAACCGGAATGGCAGATTAGACGCGGTAATGGTTGACCAGTCGACCATATAGGGGTCTATCGCCTCTTTGCTGTTCCAGCCGCGCATCACCGTATAGCCATGGCGTTCCAGGTAACCCGGATCGTTCCAGACCTTGGGCAGAATGTCTTTACGCGCCAGCGTCGGCGGTACGTTCCACGGCGGGTTAACCACCACGTTGTTCAGCGCACTGCTCATCATCGGCGTTTTGCGATCGGGACGTCCCACAATCACGCGTGACGCCAGCACTTCACTGCCGTTCTGGTAATAGACCAGCGAATACGCCGGAATATTCACCATGATGCCGGTAGAGAGGGTCCCTGGCAGCAAGCGTAAACGCTGGATATTGAGCGCCAGCACCCCTGCCCGCTGCGCAGGTGAGACGTTCAGCCAGTCGCGCGTTGACTGGCCAATCACGCCATCAGCACCCAGCCCCTGAGCAGCCTGAAACTGCTTAACCGCTGCAACCAGCTCCCGATCGTAGGCCGCGGGCTTATCACTCAGAACGGCGGCTTTTTTCTCTTTCACCGGGGCTGACGGGCTGACAACGACGCTTTGCGCATCGTCACCCGGCAGGGCAATTTTAGGCCCGCTATCCAGAATACCGGAGCGTTTGAGGATCTCACGCAGGGCAGGCACATCGCTGCTCCACTGTCCAGGACGCAGCGTCGCGGTACCACGCATCTGCGGCCACGGACGTGAATCCCCGACCAGTTCCAGAAGCGACTGATGCATGGTCGCGTATTGCGGATGTGCCGGCGCGAGGCTCGCAATAAAGCGCGGCAGATCGCCACTATCCAGCGCCAGTTGCCACTGGTTAATTACCGACAGTGCCGGAGTCGCCAGCTTGTAAGGCTTATCGCTGTACAACCAACGGTTACCATTGACCGGAATACCGGCCACAAACTGGAGATACCCCATCATGGCATCGGAAAGCACCACGTCCCGCGCCTGCCCGGTGACAGCAGGATCGGTTAAGAGCTCAACCCATTTTGTGAACTGCGGCTGGAACCCTGCAATGGCGACTTCTGCCAGCTGTTGCTGGAACGCGCGCACCGCATCACGGTTTTCCCACATGGGTTTCATGTCACGCGCCGCATAGAGCAGCGTGAGCTGGCTGGTATAGACAGGCGTGTAGCCTGCTGGCAGCCCAGACAGCAGCTGCTGGCGAAGCGATTCCGCGTCGATGCCTTCTGGCAACGGCTTAATACCGGCCATGATGGCCGTCGCAGGAGACTGCTCCAGCGGTTGAGACAGCGACGTTGGCTGTGTGCCAGTCGTTGCTGTGCTGTCAGTCGGCACAATTTCAGGCTCGTCGGCCTGAGCGGTTAACAGTGGAGCAAACGTCACTGCCAGGCATAAACTTAGCGCAGACAGCTGACGACCACATTTTTTCTTTAGCAACATCCCTTGCCCCCTGTTTTCACGACATGCCCATCACGTTGGGGCTTTCTTTTATTATAGGGTGACGGCAAACCTGTTGCCTTACCTTATGTAAAGAAGTTTAAAGATAACGCAGCCTTAAACACAAGTTAAGCGAAAAAAAAAGCGGCGCTGGTGCGCCGCTCACGGTTAGAAAACGCCTCAGGACGCGTCTGCCGTTGTTTCCGGTAAGGATTCTGGCGGCTGTGGGGCAAAACCGCGTAACCCGACCACGTGAACGTGTTCGGTATTCTGGAATACCTTACGCACCAGTTTATACGTGGTGCCTTTCTCAGGACTGATGTTCTCCGGCGCAGCGATAATGAGCTGCATATCAAGACGCTCACAGAGTTCAAACAGCGTGGCAATTGAGCGGGCGTCAAGACGCGCCGCTTCATCCAGGAACAGCAGTCGACATGGGGAGATATCTTTGCCGCGCAGACGACGTGCTTCATCTTCCCAGCTCTGGACCACCATCACCAGAATCGACATCCCGGTACCGATAGCTTCACCGGTAGAGAGTGCACCGGACTCCGCACGGAGCCAGCCGTCTGAACCACGGTTAACCTCCACTTCCATTTCCAGGTAGTTACGGTAATCCAGGAGCTCTTCACCAATGGTTTGCGGCGTGCGTTGCCCCATGTCAATCTGCGGATTTAGGCGCTGATACAGTTTCGCCAGCGCTTCGGAGAAGGTCAGACGGTTGCTGTTGAACAGATCCTGATGCTGTTCGTGCTGTTCAGACAACACTTCCAGCAGCGTCGAGTGCGCTTCACGCACGTTCACATTCAGACGCACGCTGTTCACCTGACCAAACGATACGCTCTGCAAGCCCTGGTTCAGCTGGCGAATTCGGTTCTGCTCGCGCTGGATGGTTTTACGGATGATATTCGCCACGCTGCGGGAACTGATAGCCAGCTTCTGCTCGCGGGAGGTCAACTCTTCCGTCAGGCGGCCCAGTTCGATTTCCATCTGCTCAATGGCTTCGACCGGATCGTCGGTACGAATGATGTCCTGACGAATACGCTCACGCAGGTGCTGATAAACGGCCACGAAGAACTGGATCTTACGCTCAGGGCGTTTCGGATCTTCGGACATACGCAGCACATCGCGCAGGTGTTCGTTATCCGCCACCGCCAGACGCAAGGCACCCAGCGCCTTATCCGACATAGAGCGCAGTTCATCCGCAGAGAGATAGGCCAGCTCGCGACGATGCAGACGGCGTTCAACGTTATTGTCTTTCACCATCCGCATGACGGCGCACCAGCCCGCCTTCGCGGTCACGACCTGCTCACGCATTTCGTGATAATCACGCTCCAGCTTGCGCAGGCGACGAGTCAGGTTATCCATTTCCGCTTCACAGAAGGTCAGCGCTTTTTCCAGCTGATTACGACGTGCGCGGTTATTACTGAGCTGCGCATGCAGTTCATCACGACGGATACGCGCCCGCTCTTCTGCTCCGCTGTCAGCACGGACGCCAATGTCCTGTAACTCTTTCTGAAGATCGTTTAACAGCTCTTTCTTGGTGTCGAAGGAGCTTTTCAGCGAGGCCAGGACCTGATTGTACTGGTTCAGCTGTGCCGAGTGGCTACGCATCGCGTCACGGGCGCGAGTACGTTCCGCTTCAGCCTGTTCAAGGCGCTGACGCAGCTTCTCATTGAGATCGCTGTTACCGCTCAGCATCTCCGCGGAATCGGAGTAGCCGAAGTGAGCCCGGCGCTGCACCACTTCCGTCAGGGCAAACGCCTGCTGGCGCGCTTCGCGCTGCACCTGCTGCGACCAGGCGTAATCTTCTTTTAACTGCTCGAACTGCTCCGGATCGCTCTGCAACACGGAGACCATTGGTTCGAGCTTCGCCAGCTGATTACCGTACTGCTGAACAAAACGTGCCGCTTCCTGAGCTTCATCCAGACGTTCCTGAATCTCATCCACGCGGTCAGCCAGCGTGTCATCTGCCAGCAGATTCAGGCGAGGCAGGATGCGGTTAAGGGCCGCAACGCCCTCTTTCGCCTGTTCGAACTGAACGCGGCTTTGCTGGTTGTCATTTTCATGGTTTGAGATCGCACGCTCAAGCTCGCCACGACGGGTGTTGAGCTTGCGAATTTCGGCTTCCGGGTCAGCTTCAAACGCCACGCCCAGATGGCTGCCGATAAAGCGGCTGAACGCCTGATGAAGACGCTGGGTTTTCTGCACGTCAAACGACAGGGTCGCAAAACGTTCAGACAGCGTCTCACGCTCGGCGTGCAGACTTTCAATCCGGTTTTCACGCGCTGCGCGACCAAACAGCGGAAGCTCAGGGAAGCGAGAATAACGCCACTGACGATCGGCGATTTTGACGACAACCGCTTTTTCCAGCTCATCGACGCTGAATACGCTGTCATCGAACGACTGCGGGTCCCCTTCGATTAAATAGAGGTCTTCCGGGCAATCTTCCAGCCCTGCCAGCTGGTCAGCAATCAGCGACAGATCCGGGACCACAATCGCGTTACGTGATGGGCCATACAGGGCTGAGAAGTACGGCGCATCGTCCAGACCGACATCGTCATAGATTTCGGACAACAGCACGCCGCCAAAACGTTCAGCCAGGGCGTTCAGACGCGAATCTTCCGAACCACCAGGCTGGCTTAAACGCTCAATCTCTTCATCGATCTCGCGTTTACGGGCGCCGACTTCATCGCGCTCAACAATCGCCTCGCGCTCGCGCTCCAGCAGCTGTTGCAGATATTCGGTCACGTCCTGGCTGGACTCAAACTGTTCGCCGCACTGTTCACTGAGCTGGTTCAGGCTGCTTTGGGCAGCCAGCCAGACTGGTGCACGCTGCAGCAGCACCTTAGAACGGGACTGCAGCTGCTCCATCTCCTGGCGCAGCGTCATGCGCTGTTCACTGGCGTTGGATACGGAATCGGAAAGCGCAGCAATACGCGCTTCGAGCTCCCGATGCAGAGCTTCAAGATCGTCGAAATCGTAATTTTTGCCCTGGCGCTTACAGAACTCCGCCAGCATACGCTCGGCTTCCTGCTGTTCGCGAAGACGCTGTTCCAGTTCGTTCAGGCGCATACGCAGCGGCTGAACCTGCTCGGCCAGATGGCGCTGGTTCACACCGTCGCGCAGCAGTTCACGGGCAACTTCCCACGCTTCGTTACGCGCAAGCGGTCCGTTAATTGCCACAACCAGCTGGTACGCTTGCTCAAACTGACTGTGCGCCGTTTGCGCGACGCTCATCTTCTGTTCAAGCGAGAGCAGTTTCTCGGTCGCTTCCTGCTCTTTGGCCTGGAAGGTATCCAGCCACTGGTCAGCGCTTTCCGGGGTGAGGTCAGGCAGATGACACAGCTCTTTTGCACGCTGTAACGCCTGAAGTGCCTGGGTATACTGAATTGCACGCGTCTGCTGCACGTCCAGCGCCTGCTGGTAATCGGCCAGCTGATTTTTCAGCTCATCCACTTCCAGCTCGGCGGCCTCGGCACGTGCTTCGTTCTCTTCCTGCATGCCGGCAGCTTCCGCCACCACTTCATTTTGCTCTTCGAGACGAATTTGCAGCTCATCGAGATCCGCTTCATAGCGCTCGATCTTCTCCTGCTGACGCAGGGCGGTCTGCACCAGGTTCAGGTGATCGCTGGCAGCCTGGTAATCGGCTTCCAGATCGCCTTCGGCGCCGTTGTGCTCGCCCAGTTCACGCGCCATTTCGACGTGCTTATACTGCTCAGCCACCAGCTGTTTACGGGAGGTAAATAGCTCGCGGCGGTACTCTAACGCCTGATCGAGATGGACACGACGTTCATTGGCGTGACGCATATAGTCCGCCGCCACGTAGTTGGTGGCCTCGCTAATCAGGTGCTTAAACAGGTCACGGTCAGACTGCGTCACGCGAATGGCTTCGAGCGTCATGCGGTTTTCACGCAGCGCGGCTTCCATATCCTGGAAGGCCTTACGCACGCCGCTGTTTTCCGGCAACAGGTAGTCGCGCAGGGAGCGGGTAATGGCGCTGGAGATACCACCGTACAGCGATGCTTCGATCAAACGGTAGTATTTGCTACGGTCAGACGCGCTGCGCAGACGACGCGCCACAACGCCCAGATCGAACATCAGGGAGTGGTAATCCGTAATGGAGTTGAACTGCTTGAACTGCACGCCTTCGATGGCTTCGAGCTTATCTTTCAGCTCCTGCAGCGTCAGCACGCGCGCCTGGCGCTCATTCAGGGTTTCCGTCAGCAGCGCTGTGGGCTGCATGGAGGTTGGTAGACCCTGGATGGCAAACGGTTTAATGTCCACTTTACGGTCACGGCCTGCGACCTGCTGCAGACGTACCCCCACCACCACACGCTGATGTCGGGAGTTAATCACGTCCAGAACCGAATAACAGACGCCTGCTTTGAGCTTACCATGCAGGCCTTTATCGCGAGAGCCGCTGGTCGCCCCCGCTTCGGTGGTGTTACGGAAATGGAGCAGCGTCAGATCGGGGATCAGTGCCGTAACAAACGCCGCCATGGTGGTGGATTTACCCGCACCGTTACCACCGGAGAGCGTCGTAACCAGCTCATCCAGATCGAACGTCCGGGCAAAGAAGCCGTTCCAGTTAATCAGCGTTAGTGAGCGAAATTTACCGCGTTCAATCATTACTCTTCCTCCCCGCTATCCGGCAGATTCTCTTCATGCTCATCATCGAGCTGCAAATGGTTTTCCACCGGCATCGCTTCACCGTCGCGGATCATGCGAAGCTGCGCTTCACGCGCATCGTCGCCCGCACGCACATCGGCGCCGAAGCGGAAGACAGATTCCGTGATGCGGAATTTGCTGCTGTCATGGCCCATAAACCAGACCATGCCCAGACGACGCAGACGGTTAAGGGAAGAGCGAACTTTTTCCTGCAATTTCTGGCGGTCAAGATCCGAGCCGGTGGAGCGGTTGTTCACCAGCTTAAGCAGCTTGCTCTCATCCGCCAGCGCCAGCAGCTCGTCGTAAAGCTCCTGCTGGGTGAAGATGCCTTCATTTGCCAGACGCTCCGGGCTGAGATAGAGGTAGCAAAGAATTTTGCCGACCATCATATCCAGCTCAGAGAGCACGGAACGCGGAATCAGGGTTGTGGAACGTGGACGCAGGTAGAAAAACCCTTCCGGTGCGCGGATAAGCTCCACGTTATAGCGGGCGTAAAACTCTTCCAGGTACTCCTGGAAGTCCATCAAAAAGGCGTGATTGTCCAGCTCGTCTAAGCCAATGTGACGACCGGCACGCAGTTGGCTGTCCAGCGCCGGAAACAACGGATTCGCCAGCGCCTGTGCCAGCTTAACTGGCATCACTTGTTCAATATTTGTCAATGACATGCGCCTGTACCTTGGCTCCGTAATCGTTAATCGGCTGCCACTTCGGCGGCAGCCCGGTGAAATCTGCTTGCGCGACGCCCAGACGCACGGCCTGGTCTACCACGATGCGGGCGATGTCGAAGTGGCGCGCGCGAGGATATTGCGCCAGATAGTCGCGCACCACGAGCCCAAGATCCAGCGGCACTTGTCTGGTTTTGTAGACAGCGAGCTGTTCTTCGATCATCGCCGCAAGTTGCTCACGAATTTCGTTGAACTCTTCATATTCCAGATCCGGTGGCAGTTCACCGGTCACTTCTTCATCGCGCAGGGCCATCTCTTCGTCGCGCATATCCAGCAGACGATCGGCACTGGCGTAAGTCAGCGCCCATGGCGCATCGAAATAGGTCTGTACCGACTGGCGCAGACGCTGAGCAAAGACGCGGTTTTTATCCATATCGATCGCGGTACGGATAAATTTATGCACGTGACGGTCATAACCGATCCACAGGTCAATCGACTGCTGACCCCAGCTAATAATACGATCGAGTTTGCTCTGCAGATCGAACACCAGACGGTCAATAAAATGCAGATCGTCATGGGCCATGGTCGCATCCTGGATGCGCAGCAGGTTCGCCTGAAGCTTATCCCCTGCGGCTTCCAGCGTATCCTGCAGTTCACGCAGCGTACCCGAGGTTTCCGACAGCAACATTTCACAGCTGGAGATGGCCGCACGCCAGTCTTTATTCAGCAACTGCGCGATATCGTCTTTTACCTGTTGCTGCTGTTCATCCATCAGACGCTGGGTCAGATCGATGCTGTCGAAAATCTCTGCCACCGAATATTTCAGCGGCGCATAGACGTTACGGTGCCAGTGGAATTCGTCACCGTTTTCATCCGCTGCATCGGCGGCGCGCTTAAGTTCACCCGCCACAATCGAGAGCTGCATGGAAAGACGCAGCGTGGAAAATTCACGCTGGCGGATGTAGTAATCGGTGATGCCGATACCCAGTGGCGTCAGACGATAGATGGCGTTTCCTTCCGCCTGCTCGCTGGTAAAGCGGTTCAGCAGACGTTGACGCACCATATCGTTGATTGCGTTGTTGGCACGCACGCTAATGGTTTCGCTGGTTTGCTCAAACGCATCACTGACATGGCGGAACGCATCCACCAGTTCACCCTCGCTCATTTCGCCATCCAGCCGTTCGCCGTTCAGCGTGGCAACCGCCAGCAGGAAGGAGAGTCTGTCTACCGGCAGCGAGATGGAGAAATCGTTTTTCCTGGCCCAGGCAACCAGTTCGGGGACTGTCTGGGAAAATTCACTCATAGGTTATCCTTGCATCTGCGGCTTGTGCGCGGTGACGTGAATATAGCGGCCAAGACTGACAAAAGGTTCCTGACGGCAATACCGCGTTTCTAATTCTGTTAAGGTGTCAAAACAGTCACGCTGTTTGTGTTTTTCACGCAGATAATCATGAAACACCCTGACGCCCGTTTTCCCGGTTATCTGCCAGCCAATCTCTTCCAGCCAGCCATACACCTGCTGCGGATCGCGCGGATAATCCGGGGAAAGCGTGCGTTTTTTCTTTTTTGGCATCCCGACCTGAACATAGTCGAAGTTACCCGCAACCATGTTGTGCATCAGGAAGCCGTTAGCATTGTAGAACATCAGTGACAGCGTACCGCCCGGGCGCAACATCGACCACAGGGTGCGTAACACGCTTTGCGGATCGGCAACCCACTCCAGCACTGCATGAAACAATATCAGATCAACCTGGGTTTCCAAATGCTGTGCGATGTCCTGAGCGGCGCATTGTATAAAATGCATGTTGTCGCTCACACCTTTCTCTTCTGCGGCACGCGTCGCACGCGCGATCATCTCAGCAGAAAGATCGCAAAGCGTTACGTGATGACCGCGCTGGGCCATTTTGATAGCCGTCTGCCCTTCACCGCCGCCAGCGTCCAGCACGCGCAACGTTTGCCCCTCAAACGAGGCCAGGATGTTGTCCAGATCCTGCCAGAGGATCGTCTGACGCAACTGCCCTTTCGTGGTGCCATAAATGTTGCGCGAAAACTTTTCCGCGATGTCATCAAAATTGCGATCCCGCATTGGGAGAGTTCCACTCGCTAACTGCAAAACCGCTATTTTGTCACACCCGCGCGGAGAATGAACCTCTCTGGTGTAATATCACGAGTAATCACCTGCTATATGGTTAAAAAAGGAACCAAAAAGGATGCTTTTTACCCTGAAGAAATACATTGGGGGGATGATGCTTCCCCTTCCACTGCTGCTTATCATCATTGCGCTGGGGCTGGCGCTGGTGTGGTTTAGTCGCTTTCAGAAAAGTGGCAAAACGCTTATTACCGTCGGCTGGCTGGTTCTGCTGCTGCTGAGTCTGCAGCCGGTTGCGGATAGCCTGTTACGCCCTGTCGAAAACAGGTACCCGACATGGCAGGGTCATCAGAAGGTGAAGTATATCGTGGTGCTGGGTGGGGGGTACACCTGGGATCCGAACTGGGCCCCCAGTTCAAACCTGATTAACAACAGCCTGCCTCGACTGAACGAAGGTATTCGCCTGTGGCTGGCGAATCCGGGATCGAAAATGATCTTTACCGGTGCGGCGGCAAAAACAAACCCGGTCAGCACGGCCGAAGCCGGAGCCAGAGTGGCTGAATCGCTAGGTGTACCGCGTTCCGCTATCATCACGCTGGACAGCCCAAAAGACACCGAAGAAGAAGCTGCCGCCGTGAAGCAGGCGATTGGCGATGCCCCGTTCCTGCTGGTTACGTCCGCCTCGCACCTGCCGCGGGCGATGATTTTCTTCGAAAGAGTTGGCCTGCATCCCCTCCCCGCGCCGGCTAACCAGATGGCCATCGACGCGCCGCTTAACCCGTGGGAACGGGCGATCCCGTCCCCGGTATGGCTGATGCACAGCGATCGTGTCGGTTACGAAACACTTGGACGCCTCTGGCAATGGCTAAAAGGCGCGTCAGGCGAGCCAGGGCAGGAGTGATTTCGTGGCGAGATCGAAGTTGGCGCGATTAAAACGGCCAGTATTGACCAGTTGCGCCACTTCATCCCAGAGCAGATAGAGCCAGCGGCGCCAGAGAAACGCTTCTGCAACCGGCGCGCGCTGGAGATAATGCCAGAGTAACCCCTCTGCGGCCCCGCTGTCGCTGAGCCTGAACAACTCGTACTCGCGCGGTGCCCAGAGCATGATTCCCGGCCCTACCATTGCCAGAAGCTGGTCGCTGCGAGGGTCTTTCAGCATGCTGCGCAGGGTAAAATTGCCGTGAACTAGCACGCAGTTGTCGTTAAAGCCGTCAAACAGCGCGGGCAAACACTCCCGGGTGCGGAACAAAATACGTTTGTCCTGCATGGTCAAACCGGTGTTATTAAACTGGTTAAGGGTGCCCCACAACACTTCGACCCGCTGGCGGTACCACAGTGGCCACAGGTTTTCCTGGGTGCTGTCTACCGGCCCGACGAGCCCACCGCTGTCTTGTCTGTGCCAGCCCAGTAGCGCCTCGACAATCTGATCTTTCAGCTGTTCCCAGCGTTCCGGTGAACGAGCAGGCGCTTCCACAGGCACGCCACGTAACCGCTCAATCAGCAGGACATCGGGGCCGGGGTGTTCTTCATGCGTCATCACGCCATACACCGTCGGCATGCGGACGGTCCCTTGTCGCGCAAGCATCGACATTTTCCAGGCCAACTGCCTGGCAACGCCCGGCGAGGTAAAACTTCGGGCCATCAGCGGCATTGGGTTTCCCTGGCTGTCATATAACGACCAGAGTGCGGTATCTGCTTTTTCGTTCACACACTCAACCCTGCTTAACTTCTCACCCAGCAGATGGCTCAGTTCAGCACGCAGCTGTTCCATATGAGATTACCCCCATTAAGACTACTGCTTTTATAATGAGCGCGCGGACAGAAGATGTCACCCGACAGAGATCAATTATGGAAAAGAAAGGGAAAATAACCGGGAGAGAACATCCCCCCGTAAGGAGGGATGCGGGCGCTATTAACGCAATTCGGCGCGGACGCGCTCAAGATCTTCCGGGGTGTCAACACCCGTACCTGGCACTTCCTGCGCAACGGCAACGTGGATTTTTTCCCCGTACCAGAGCACGCGGAGCTGCTCCAGCATTTCGATATGCTCCAGCGGGCTGGGTGCCCAGGTGACATAACGACGAATAAAGCCAGCGCGGTAGCCGTAGATCCCCAGATGACGCAGGAATGAATCACCAATGGTCTCTTTTGAAACCGCAAAACGATCACGATCCCAGGGAATAGTGGCGCGAGAGAAGTAGAGCGCATAGCCCTCGGCATCCATCACCACTTTCACCGCGTTCGGATTAAACGCCTCTTCAGCGTGGAGCACAGGAACCGCGAGTGTAGCCATACCGACCTGGCGCTGCGCCAGGTTTTCCGCCACCTGGCGAATAATGACCGCCGGGATCATCGGCTCGTCGCCCTGTACGTTAACGATGACCGTATCATCACTAAAACCGCATTTCTCAACCACTTCTGCCAGGCGCTCTGTGCCGGACTGGTGATCGGCGCGGGTCATGCACACTTCTCCGCCAGCCGCCTCAACCGCACGGGCAACGTCCGGATGGTCGGTTGCCACGATAACGCGCTCAGCACCGGACTCACGCGCACGTTCAAGGACATGCACAATCATCGGTTTGCCGTTGATATCCACCAGCGGTTTACCCGGCAGACGGGTTGATGCATAACGCGCAGGAATAATGACAACAAAACTCATGGTTTGCTCTCTTCTGCCACCAGGGAGCGGGCTTCGTTTTCCAGCAATACCGGAATACCGTCGCGCAGCGGGAATGCCAGACTGTCCAGCTTGCAAATCAGCTCTTGTTTGTCCTGGCTGTAATAAAGTTTGCCGTTGCACACCGGACAGGCAATAATTTCAAGTAAACGGTGATCCATAGTTCCTCCGTATGGGTAATCGCTAAAGCTTAACACATTCCTTTTTCAGGGAGTGTCTGTTTCCCAGCCACGTCGACAGGTGCTAAACAACCCGTCAGGCACCCGACCCAGCGCCACGTCGTGGGCCCCCTGCCAGCATGCGAATTCGCTAATGGCGGAGGTTAATCCTTTTTCCAGCGCCGCTGTGGTCTTGATCCCCTCTTCAAGATAGAGAGCGATAATCTCCAGCGTGCCGGTTTTGCGGTGCATTTTGGCGTCCATTCGACCGACCAGTTGCCCTTTGTGCAGCAGAGGCAACACAAAGTAGCCGTACTGACGCTTTGGCGCGGGGGTGTAACACTCAAGCCGATAGCTGAAATTAAACAGCTGTTCGGCCCGTTTTCTGTCCCACACGACCGGATCGAAAGGCGATAACACCGCGCTGTGGGTTGCCTGAAGCTTACTGTCCAGAGCCTGGGGTAAGAGCGGGAGGAGATCCGAATGCAGCCACATGTCCCCGAGGGTTTCTACCGTGACGGGGATAACACGATGTTCACGCTGCCACATTTCCAGCAGCGGTTTCAGGGCCGGCTGGCGAAGGCGATAGTAATCCGCCAGCCACTGCTGCCGGAAAATGCCCAGACTGCGGGCGCTGTTCTCCAGCATGATAGCTTCCGCTGCCTCCTGGGTGAGTAAGTCACGCTCATCGTCCCAGTGGGGCATCACGCGGTGCGTCAGGTCATACACGCGCTGAAAATTACGCCGTTCAATCACCATGACTTTGCCGGACGTAAACAGTCCTTCAAGGTGGCGTTTGTGCGGCTTCCACTCCCACCAGCCGCTGGTCCCTTTTCTCGGATGTTCAAAATCGGCGGAACGTACAGGGCCGTTTTGCTGAATATGCTCGATAAGCTGTGCTATTTCAGTCGCGTGCTCCTGCATCCATTCCTGGCGGTATTTCCAGCCCATCTTTTCGGGGGCCAGCATGCGATGGCGAACCAGGGCAAAATCGCTGCGCGGCAGGAAACAGGCCTCGTGCGCCCAGTACTCCATTAAGTCCCCCTTACTGAGCGCGTCATCCAGCCATTGAGGAGGATAATTCCCCAGTCGACTAAACAGCACAAGGTAAGGGCTACGGGCCACGATATTAATGGTGTCAATTTGAAGGAGCGACATGCGCTGAACGGTAGAGAGAATATCGGCGGGCTGCGCGCGGCGGCGGGGCTTTTTGAGCAGCCCCTGTGCGGCAAGGTGCAAATGACGTGCGGCTGAAAGCGAGAGTTGCGGTAAAGACATGCGTTTTCCTGTCAGTCAAAGCGCCACCAGAACCGCGTAAGCCATTACTGCACTAACGCAATCAGTTCCTTGAGCAATTGTTCCGGTTGCTCACCGCTGAGTTCAGCGTCAACCGGCAGATACCACCAGTTCTCCTTCGCAAAGGCACGGCATTTCACCGCATCTTTTTCAGTCATGATTAGCGTCTGCCCCGGCGCAGTCAGGGCCGCGACCTGATCTGGCACCAGCGCCTGATGATCGGCCAGCGGAACGCGTTTTTCAAGCCGGGCGCCACACTGTTCCAGCGTCGCGAAGAAACGCGGAGGATGACCGATACCCGCCATGGCCACCAGCGCGGGTAACAAGGAGACAGCACGGCGCTCTCCGTTCAACAGATTCACCGCCATTCCCGGCCTGAGATGCATAGGGATCTCACGCGGTTTGGCCTCTCCACCGTTAACAATCACCGCATCAACGGACCTGAGACGCGAAGCACGTTCGCGCATTGGTCCGGCGGGTAGCCACCAGCCGTTACCGAACCGGCGAACCCCGTCAATGACCACAATCTCTTTATCACGCGCCAGCGCGTAATGCTGCAGACCATCGTCAGTAATAATAATGTCTACCGTGTGTTCGGCAAGAAGTGCCTGAACGGCATCACTGCGTACCGGGGAAACCGCAACAGGTGCACCTGTACGCTGGTATATCAATACTGGCTCATCACCCGCTTCAGCGGTCGTAGTTTCCGCCGTCAGCAACAGGGGATACTGCGCCGCTTTTCCGCCATACCCACGCGATACCACGCCTGGGCGTATACCGCGTTTTTGCAGTTGCTCCACCAGCCAGATCACCACCGGTGTTTTACCGTTGCCGCCAGCCGTCAGGTTACCCACCACGACAACCGGCACCGGCGCGCGCCATGCTCGCTTTAACCCCAGGCGGTAAAGCAGACGAATGAGGCCGCTCACCAGGCCATAAAGCCAGGAAAGCGGCAGAAGTAGCAGCCACAGCGGTGATTCACCGGACCAGATGCGTGCAATCATTCGCCGAATTGCATCTTATGCAGTTGGGCGTAAACGCCGCGGTGCGCCAGCAAATCAGAGTGGCTTCCGCGTTCGACAATCACGCCATCTTCAACAACAACGATTTCGTCAGCCTGCTCGATAGTCGACAGACGGTGCGCAATCACCAGCGACGTACGGTTCTTTTGCAGCTCATCCAGCGCAGACTGAATGGCACGTTCAGATTCCGTATCCAGCGCAGAGGTTGCTTCATCCAGAATCAGAATCGGGCTATCACGCAACAGCGCACGAGCAATGGCGATACGCTGGCGCTGGCCACCGGAGAGCAGTACACCGTTCTCACCGATAATGGTATCCAGACCGTTATCCATCTTGTTGATAAAGTCCATCGCATAGGCCATACGAGCCGCCTTTTCAATCTCCGCACGGCTGTACTCTTCTGTACGCGCATAGGCAATGTTGTTTGCCACAGTATCGTTGAAGAGATGCACATTCTGGGAGACCAGCGCCACCTGGTTACGCAGCGACTGCAGGGTATACTCCCGCAGGTCATGGCCATCCAACAGGATTTCACCCTCGTCGATATCATAGAAACGGGTGATCAGGCTGGCGATGGTGGATTTACCTGAGCCAGAGCGGCCTACCAGCGCAACGGTTTTACCCGCGGGAATGGACAGGTTGATATTACGCAAAGCCGGCGTTTCGCGGCCAGGATAGGTGAAAGTCACATTGCGGAATTCAACATCGCCGTGGGCGCGTTCAATCTCGCGTTTACCTTCATCTTTCTCCTGTTCGGTATCCAGAATGCTGAACAGGGTCTGGCAGGCAGCCATCCCGCGCTGGAACTGAGCGTTGACGTTCGTCAGTGATTTCAGCGGACGCATCAGGGCAATCATCGATGAGAAGACCACGGTGATGGTACCTGCCGTCAGCGTCTCCATCACGCTCGGGAAGCTGGCCGCATACAGAACAAAGGCCAGCGCCAGAGAAGCGATCAGCTGGATGATAGGGTCAGAAATTGAAGAGGCCGAAACCATTTTCATCCCCTGCAGACGCATTTTGTTGCTGACTTTATCAAAGCGTTTGGTTTCGACTTCCTGCCCGCCGAAAATCAACACCTCTTTATGCCCTTTCAGCATCTGCTCAGCGCTGGTCGTAACCTGGCCCATCGTGTTCTGCATATTCTTACTGATGTTGCGAAAACGCTTTGAAACGACGCGAATAGCAATAGAGACAACCGGTGCCAGCACGATAAGGATCAGTGACAGCTGCCAGCTGTAATAGAACATCATGATGAACAGACCGATAATCGATGCACCTTCACGTACCACGGTAATCAGCGCGTTGGACGACGATGATGCCACCTGCTCGGAGTCGTAGGTAATACGTGAGAGCAAGGTACCGGTAGACTGCTTATCAAAGAACGCTACTGGCATGCCCATCATGTGGCCAAACAGCCGACGGCGCATGGTCATAACGACTTTCCCGGAAACCCAGGAGATACAGTAGCTCGAAATGTAGCTGGTGATACCGCGTAAGATCATCAGTCCAATAACCACCAGTGGCATCCATATCAGCACTGAGCGATCTGTTTTACCAAAACCGTCATCCAGTAACGGTTTGAGAAGCGATAACATAAACGTATCGCTGGCTGCGTTGAGAACTAACGCTACACCCGCCACGATCAAGCCTGCTTTAAAAGGTGCAATCATCGGCCAGAGTCGGCGGAAGGTTTGCCACGTGGAGAGATCTTTGTCGTTATGCATTCAAAAAACCAGCATCTGTTGAAATAGCCGCATATTCTACCCGTTATCTCCGGGCGCGCCAAACCACTGATGATACCAACGCGGTAAATATTCATCACGTACGCGCTGTATTTGCCATCGATGTTGCGAGAATGTCACCGATATTTGTCCAGAATGGGGGGTATCGTGCCAGATATAGCCCTCTTTTCGATAACGTCTGATAACTTTTGCCGACGGAAAATGCCATGCGTTATAGCGGGCCGCAGAATCGAGCGCGATCCTCCCCTCTACCCGCTGCACCAGTGGCAATGATGAAGACGTATTGCTGCCATGATGGGGTACCTGTATTACAGTGGACGTCAGATGACGCCAGTAATGGCTAAGCATAGTCTGTTCCGCTTGCGATTCAATATCCCCCGTAAGCAACGCACTCTGCTCACCATCGTCGATTTTTACCACACAGGAGCGATTGTTCCCCCTTTCGGAATAACCCTCAGGTGGCCAGTGGACGGTGAAGGTTAACCCCTCCCATATCCATCTCTGCCCGCGAAAACAAGGCCGATGCTCCCCCCGGCCTAACGGGCTTCTTATCCATAACGTGGGCCATGTTTTTTGCAGCGTCGCCAGGCCTCCCGCATGGTCGAGATGCTCATGACTGAGAATGACGCCTTCTGGTTGCAAATGGTGCCAGCGTAGCCACGGAATGATTAACTGCCGGGCGCTATCACCACCCGGCCAGGCGAGCCCGGTATCATAAAGAAGGGCTTTACCGTGGCGTTCAATGACCATTGCCAGTCCCTGCCCCACATCCAGCATATGCAGTGTCCAGCCCTCACTTCTCACCGTTCGCCAGAGCGGAAATGCCAGTAAGACACTCCCTGCCAGACACACTGCAGGAACGGATTTCCAGGCATGAAAGCGCCAGCCGATAATGGCAAGCCAGGGCAATAACGTCAGGTATTGCCATCGTTCATCTACATTCTGCCAGCCATCCGGCAGGCGCATCAGCATCCAGAGCAACCCCCCCAGGGATTTATCGGCTGCAAACCAGAGGGCACTTTCCAGCGCCGTCAGCGGCAACAGATGAAGCAACATTCCGGACAGGATCAGCGGTACGCAGACAAAAGTGACCAGGGGGACGGCAAAGAGATTAGCCACCAGGGAAGAGAGGCTAAGCCCATGAAAAATCAGCACCTGTAATGGCATGAGCAGAAGCAACATGCCGGTTTGCAGATAGAGCAGATTCAGCAAAGGCTGTAACCAGCGAACCCGGTGCCCGCGAGGAAGAGGCAGCCACTGAAACCAGAAAATCAGCGCGGCGACGGCAAAAGCTGAAAGGGCCAGACTTTGAGAAAGCACGGCTAAGGGATCGTTTATCAGGATTGCCGCGATACAGCAACACCACACCTGCCAGGGAGACCACTGACGGGCGCCAATGCGCAATGCCGCCAGCACGGCAAGTGCGATAACCGTTCGCAATGCGGGCGGTTGCAGCCCGGTAAGCCAGGCGTAGAAAGCGGCAAAGAGCAACCCGGCCAGGAGAGGAATCTGCCAGTGGATCCAGTGGCCCGGCATCAAAAACTGAAGCCCACGCGCAAGTAACCAGACGATGGATGCGGCCAGCGCAATATGCAGACCCGAAATTGCCATCAGGTGCAACGTGCCGGTGTCGCGCATCAGATCTTTAATTTCCCGGGGCACCTCCAGACGTTCTCCCATCCCCAGCCCAAGCATAACCGCGCCCCAGTGAAAAGCAGAAAGTCGCTGTTGCAGTGAGATCAGGTACTGAGCACGCAAGCTGCAGTTTTCATCGACGATTTTCGCCTGCGTGAAACGTCCGCTGAGCGTCTGGTGTCGGGCAAAGGCGCTTCGCTGGGGATCATATCCCCCGTCGTTTAGCTCGCCATGCACAGGCCGGAGCCTGAGCGTCATGGCCCAGCGCTGACCGGCACACACCTTTTGCGGCAGGTAATTGCCATACAGCGTCACGCCCGTGGATGCCCACCAGCGTTGACCATCGACCCGCAGAATGTTGCCCTGATGCATTGTTGCACCATCGGTGGCCGTGATTTCTATCTCTGCCTGCACTGCTCCCGTCGTTAAATGTTGCATTGGCCAGACGCTTTCCTGCGCAGCAAGAAGACCCCAGGCACAAAATAACACTATAATCCCCATATACTTCAGGACGTTGTGTCGCTGGGCGGCCAGCGCTATCCCACCGGCTATCATTACCCACACGGTATGACGTTCAGGCAGGACGGGTAACCAGAGTAACGGCATGATCGCCAGAATGGCGCAAAGACTTATCGCGGGAATGCCCATTACTACCTCCCTGTTTGAGGGTGACAGTATGGAAGCAGGCAGGGTGAGTCGTCAGCCAGAAGAAACGCGGTTTACAGCGGGCGCTGAAGCATTTTTATCCGTTTGCAGAAAACAAAAGGAAAATTGCGCGGCATCTTCAGAATAAAAGCGACAGGCACAAAAAAAGCACCCGCAGGTGCTTTCTTTCGAACCCAGTTTAGCGCTGATGGCTAAACTCAGTTGCCGTAAATGTTGGCGCGATCGCGCAGTTCTTTACCCGGCTTAAAGTGTGGAACGTACTTACCTTCCAGTTCGACTTTATCGCCAGTTTTCGGGTTACGCCCGGTACGTGGAGCACGATAGTGCAGAGAAAAACTACCGAAACCGCGGATTTCAATGCGCTCGCCCTGGGCAAGAGTGGAGGCCATATGCTCCAGCATCTCTTTTACGGCATCCTCCACTGCTTTCGCAGGGATATGCGGTTGCTGACTGGCAAGTCTTTCAATCAATTCTGACTTGGTCATGATTCCTCCGGTTCCTTTCAAACCAATTAGCTGAACAGCTCATTAAACAAGGGCGGCCGTAGCCGCCCTTTGTTATTGATTACAGGACGAATCCTCTAATCTGTCAAGTTTGCTCCTCATCCTTCTCGCTGTAAATGCGTTACAGCTCAAAATGATGCGGACAACCTGATATTACTCGCCTTTAGCTGCTTTGAAAGCTTCAGCCATTGCGTTGTTAGAGAAGTTTGCATCTTCCTGTTTGTTAACAGTTGCGATTGCATCTTTCTCATCAGCTTCGTCTTTAGCACGAACAGACAGGCTGATTGCACGGTTCTTACGGTCAACACCGGTGAACTTAGCTTCAACGTCGTCACCAATGTTCAGAACCAGAGTGGCATCTTCAACGCGGTCACGTGAAGCTTCAGAAGCGCGCAGGTAACCTTCAACGCCGTCAGCCAGTTCTACGGTTGCGCCTTTAGCGTCAACTGCAGTGACTTTACCGTTTACGATTGCGCCTTTCTTGTTCAGTGCAACCCAGTTGTTGAACGGATCTTCTGCGAGCTGTTTAACGCCCAGGGAGATACGTTCACGCTCTGCGTCAACCTGCAGAACAACTGCAGCGATTTCGTCGCCTTTTTTGTATTCACGAACTGCTTCTTCGCCTGCAACGTTCCAGGAGATGTCAGACAGGTGAACCAGGCCATCGATGCCGCCGTCCAGGCCGATGAAGATACCGAAGTCAGTGATAGACTTGATTTTACCTTCAACACGGTCACCCTTGTTGTGGGTTTCCGCGAACTGCTGCCATGGGTTGTTTTTGCACTGTTTCAGGCCCAGGGAGATACGACGACGTTCTTCGTCGATATCCAGAACCATAACTTCCACTACATCACCAACGTTAACAACTTTGGATGGGTGGATGTTTTTGTTGGTCCAGTCCATTTCGGAAACGTGCACCAGGCCTTCAACGCCTTCTTCGATTTCAACGAAGCAGCCGTAGTCAGTCAGGTTGGTAACGCGACCAGTCAGTTTAGTACCTTCTGGGTAACGCTTAGCGATAGCTACCCATGGATCTTCGCCCAGCTGTTTCAGGCCGAGGGATACACGAGTACGCTCGCGGTCGAACTTCAGCACTTTAACAGTGATTTCGTCGCCCACGTTCACGATTTCGCTTGGGTGCTTAACGCGTTTCCACGCCATGTCGGTGATGTGCAGCAGGCCATCAACGCCGCCCAGGTCAACGAATGCGCCGTAGTCAGTGAGGTTCTTAACGATACCTTTGACTTCCATGCCTTCCTGCAGGTTTTCCAGCAGCTGATCGCGTTCTGCGCTGTTTTCGGATTCGATAACGGCACGACGGGATACAACAACGTTGTTACGCTTCTGGTCCAGCTTGATTACTTTGAACTCAAGCTCTTTGCCTTCGAGGTGCAGGGTGTCACGGACTGGACGAACGTCTACCAGAGAACCTGGCAGGAACGCACGAATACCATTCAGCTCAACAGTGAAGCCACCTTTAACTTTGCCGTTGATAACACCGACCACAGTTTCAGCTTCTTCGTAAGCTTTTTCCAGCGTGATCCAAGCTTCGTGACGTTTAGCTTTTTCACGGGAAAGCAGGGTTTCGCCGAAGCCGTCTTCTACTGCATCCAGAGCAACGTCAACTTCGTCACCAACCTGGATTTCCAGCTCGCCCTGGGCGTTTTTGAACTGCTCTGCCGGAATGGCGGACTCAGATTTCAGACCGGCGTCAACCAGTACTACGTCTTTGTCGATAGCAACAACAACACCACGAACGATGGAACCCGGACGGGTTTCGATTGTTTTTAAGGATTCTTCAAATAGTTGAGCAAAAGATTCAGTCATGTTTAATCTTCAGGTTAATATAACGTCCACCTGGCTCCGTGCCGGATGGGGTTGTTTCACATACCCGCCGTCAATCCATTGCAGCGGGGGTACTGCTAAATCGGTCGCAATTACGCGAGTGCCAGTTTTTGGCGCGCATATTGTAGCGCTTTTTCAATCACTTGCTCAATAGTTAAACTGGTTGAATCCAGAACTAATGCATCTTCTGCAGGAACAAGTGGGGCGACGGCGCGGTTACGATCGCGGTCATCGCGCTCTTTTATCTCGGACAAAAGGCGATCAAAGTTAACACTAAACCCCTTTTCCTGCAACTGAAGCATGCGGCGTTGAGCCCGTTCTTCCGAGGAGGCGTCGAGGAAAATTTTCACTGGCGCATCAGGGAAGACAACGGTTCCCATGTCACGCCCGTCAGCGATCAGGCCAGGCAGTTCGCGGAAGGCGCGTTGACGGCGCAGCAGTGCTTCACGCACGCGCGGGAAAGCGGCAACCTGTGACGCGGCATTCGCCACGTCCTGAGTCCGAATTTCACCGCTGACATCTTCACCTTCGAGAATCACTTCCAGATTTCCGTTGGTAGAGATAAAGCGAACATCAAGATGGGTAGCCAGCGGAACCAGCGCGTCTTCGGAGGCCACATCAACATGGTGATGCAGCGCCGCAAGCGCTAACACGCGGTAAATAGCACCAGAGTCCAGCAGATGCCATTGCAATGCTTCCGCCATTGCCTTGCACAAGGTGCCCTTTCCTGCACCGCTTGGGCCATCAATGGTTATGACCGGGGCAATTGCCGTCATCTTTATCTCCTTAAACAGGCATACCGTTAACGTAAACGCCGCGCATTATACGCGCCTATGCCCACAATCGTTAACGTTGTGTGCAAAAACGCGAATTACAGGTATTTAGATGAAGAATTATTGCGCAATGATACTTCTACATCGTTCGCGTTGCTTGCAGGCGGCAGGCGCACATCTTCAGAAGTGTAGATCATCACGTCAATGAGTGGGAACGGTGTAAGCGCGCCAGCACAGAGGCTGGCGCGAAGGCAAATCAGGCAGGGGTACTGATACGCGCCAATTGCTCGAAGTAGTCCGGGAAGGTTTTCGCCGTACATTTCGGGTCGAGAATGGTCACCGGCGTATCGGAGAGCGCCACCAGCGAGAAGCACATTGCCATGCGGTGATCGTTATAGGTGCCGATTTCCGCAAACTGCAGTTTTGCCGGGGGCGTGACGCGGATGTAGTCTTCGCCCTCCTCCACTTCGGCGCCCACTTTACGCAGTTCGGTCGCCATCGCGAACAGACGGTCAGTCTCTTTTACGCGCCAGTTGTAAATGTTACGCAGCGTCGTGGTGCCTTTTGCGAAGAGCGCCGCCGTGGCAACGGTCATCGCCGCATCCGGGATATGGTTCATGTCCATATCGATAGCGTTCAGCTCGCCATGGGTGCAGGAGATGAAATCATCGCCCCAGGTAATCGTGGCGCCCATTTTTTCCAGCACGTCAGCAAAACGGATATCGCCCTGAACGCTGTTACGGCCAATGCCGGTCACTTTCACCGTACCGCCCTTAATCGCCCCTGCCGCCAGGAAATAGGAGGCAGACGAAGCATCACCTTCCACAAGGTAATGACCCGGAGACTGGTACTGCTGCGCACCGCGAACCACAAATTGCTGATAAGCGCGGTTTTCCACCTCAACCCCGAAGGTTTTCATCAGGTGCAGCGTAATATCAATGTACGGTTTAGAGACCAGGTCGCCTTTGATGGTGATGACCGTATCCTGTGATGCCAGCGGCGCAGTCATCAGCAGAGCCGTCAGGAACTGGCTGGAGACGCTGCCATCCACCTCGACGTTACCGCCATTGAAACCACCGCGCAGACGCAGAGGCGGGAAATTTTCCTGCTCCAGATACTCAATCTGCGCGCCGCCCTGACGAAGGGCATCCACCAGATGGCCAATAGGACGCTCTTTCATGCGCGGCTCACCGGTCAGCACAATATTGTTGCTGCCCAGGCACAGGGCCGCCGCCAGCGGGCGCATCGCCGTCCCCGCATTACCCAGAAACAGTTCACGCTCTTCAGCCGAGCGTAACGCGCCGCCGTTGCCGGTCACTTCACAGCGGGTGCGGTCGTCAGACAGCGTGTAATGAACTCCCAACGCTTTCAGCGCATTGAGCATATGGCGCACGTCATCGCTGTCCAGCAGGTTTGTGAGGACAGTGGTGCCGTTTGCCAGAGCTGCCAGCAGCAGAGCGCGGTTCGAGACACTTTTTGAACCAGGCAGATTAATGGTGCCATCTACCCGCGCGATAGGTTGTAACGTCAGGGATTCCATGAAACTTAACTCTCAACTCAACATAATAAAAACCCCGCAGCAGGGCTACGGGGGTGAAAAACAGCGTAATTAACCGTGGCGACGTTCGAAGTCGATCATGAAATCGGTCAGGGTTTTAACCCCTTCCAGCGGCATCGCGTTATAGATAGAGGCACGCATACCGCCTACAACACGGTGGCCTTTCAGCGCATGCAGGCCTGCAGCGAAGGACGCTTCAAGGAAGACTTTATCCAGGTTGCTGTCCGCCAGCTGGAACGGCACATTCATACGAGAACGGTTAGCTTTCGCGACATCGTTACGGTAGAAATCGCTCTTATCGATCACGCCATACAGCAGGTCGGCTTTCTGCTGATTGATTTTGTCCATCTGCGCCACGCCGCCGTTTTGCTTGAGCCATTTAAAGACCAGGCCAGAGAGGTACCAGGCAAACGTAGGGGGGGTGTTGAACATGGAGTCGTTATCGTTGAGGACCGTATAATCCAGAATAGACGGGCAAGACTGATGGGCTTTACCCAGCAAATCTTCGCGCACGATGACGATCGTCAAACCCGCCGGGCCGATATTTTTCTGCGCACCCGCATAGATAACACCGTAGCGGCTGACGTCAATTGGCGCGGACAAAATGGTAGAGGAGAAATCGGCTGCAACCACCACGTCTTTACCGAAGTTCGGGGTCTCGTCGATGGCAATCCCGTCGATGGTTTCATTTGGGCAATAGTGCAGGTACGCAGCGTTATCAGAGAGCTGCCATTCGCTCATCGGCTTCACTGCACGCAGGCCATCAACGGTAATTTTGGCGTCGATAACATTTGGCGAGCAGTACTTTTTGGCTTCTTTGACCGCACTTGCCGCCCAGTAACCCGCATCAACGTAGTCTGCCGTGGTTTTGTCGCCGAGGATATTCAGCGGGACGCCAGCAAACTGACCGCGGCCACCGCCGTGGCAGAACAAAACTTTGTAGTTTGAGGGAATGTTCAGCAGATCGCGAAAATCCTTTTCTGCCTCTTCCGCCACCTGAATAAACTCTTTACCACGGTGGCTGATTTCCATCACCGACGTACCCAGACCGTTCCAGTCACAAAGTTCCTGTTGAGCCTGTTTAAGCACGTCTGCCGGCAACATCGCCGGACCTGAACTGAAATTAAAGACTTGAGCCATTTCCCCTCACCACGCTAAAAGCAATAAGTTATAACTGTGGATATCGGTTTTATCATTCAGTGACACGCGCCGCAATGTCTAAAACTTATGACCGGTGAAATGTGTCCCGCGTCACACAATACAATCTGCCATCTCACTGCGGCAAAACCGACAATATGGCTGTCAGGTAAGGCGTTTGGCCCGGCTAACCTTCGTCCATTCCGGATTTGTACAGCGGGGACATAATTGATGATTGCCCGGCTGCATCGCCACAACATGGCTACATCTTATACAGGCATATTCGCCTGACTCAGGCACGGTGGTGAAACGCTCAATAAGCATATCCGGCAGAATACAGAGCCCCGGCTTCACCTCGTCGTCAGCATAGTAATAGACGCTGATTTGTCCGTTCGTTTCCATGATTGCCAGCCGTACCTGCCCGAGTTGTTCAACGCTATTCAGACGCAGTTCCATAAAAAACTCGAACTCGGTCATGTTGGCACTCTGTACATTTTCCCAGGCCAGCCGCCCGTTCTCGACAATAACCACCGGCTTCCCTTCGAGAAGATCTTCCAGCTTTTCACTTTTCGACATCAGCCACATGACAAGCCGGTAAAGTAGCGCCAGTGAGACAAAAACGATAAAGACCGGCACCATCGGCACATCGTCGTAAAAGGCGACATCCCCCGCCGCTGAACCCAGCGTCAGAATAATCAGCACCTCAAAGAGGGACATCTGCCGGACGCCACGCCGCCCGGTGATTTTGAGAAACAGAAAGACCAATACAAAGGTATACAGGCTGCGCAGGGCCACTTCGCCCAAAAATTCGGGAGGAACTTTATCAAACGCCATCCGCTGGAGATCAAATGCTTTCATTTTTCTATGCCTTAACAGTAAGTTACTGTCTGTAAGCATAGTCGAGTCTTTTATTTTCGCCGAAGATAGCACCTGTCACGCAAAACCCGTATCATTGCGCGCTTTACGTACGATAAAAGTGAACGCCATGACTCAAACGTTTATCCCCGGCAAAGACGCCGCTCTGGAAGATTCCATCGCTCGCTTCCAGCAGAAACTGACCGACCTGGGCTTTAATATCGAAGAAGCCTCCTGGCTCAACCCGGTGCCTCATGTCTGGTCCGTGCATATTCGCGATAAAGAGTGTGCCCTGTGCTTTACCAATGGTAAAGGCGCGACAAAAAAAGCGGCACTGGCCTCTGCGCTGGGTGAGTATTTTGAACGTCTGTCGACCAACTATTTCTTCGCCGATTTCTGGCTGGGTGAAACCATCGCCAACGGCCCGTTCGTGCACTATCCGAACGAAAAATGGTTCCCGCTGCCTGAAGACGACGCGCTGCCGGAAGGCATTCTCGACGCGCGTCTGCGTGCGTTCTACGATCCGGAAAACGAACTGACCGCCAGCATGCTGATCGATCTGCAGTCCGGCAATGAGGATCGTGGTATCTGCGCCCTGCCGTTCACGCGTCAGTCTGATGAACAGACCGTCTATATCCCGATGAACATCATTGGCAACCTGTACGTGTCCAACGGTATGTCTGCCGGTAATACCCGTAATGAAGCGCGCGTACAGGGGCTGTCTGAAGTCTTCGAACGCCACATTAAAAACCGCATCATTGCCGAATCCATCAGCCTGCCTGAAATTCCGGCTGACGTGCTGGCGCGCTACCCGGGCGTGGTGGAATCCATCGCCAGGCTGGAAGCGGAAGGTTTCCCAATCTTTGCCTATGACGGCTCACTGGGCGGTAAATACCCGGTTATCTGTGTGGTGCTGTTTAACCCTGAAAACGGAACCTGCTTCGCCTCTTTCGGCGCGCACCCTGACTTTGGCGTGGCGCTGGAGCGTACCGTCACCGAGTTACTGCAGGGCCGTGGCCTGAAAGATCTGGACGTGTTTACGCCACCGACCTTTGACGACGAAGAAGTGGCCGAGCACACCAACCTTGAAACCCACTTCATCGACTCCAGCGGTTTGATCTCCTGGGATCTGTTTAAGCAGGACGCGGACTATCCGTTCGTCGACTGGAGCTTTGCAGGTACCACCGAAGAAGAGTTCGCCACGCTGATGGCTATCTTTAAGGCGGAAGATAAAGAAGTCTACATCGCTGACTACGAACACCTTGGCGTGTACGCCTGCCGCATTCTGGTGCCGGGCATGTCCGACATCTATCCGGCAGAAGATCTGTGGCTGGCGAACAACAGCATGGGCGCGCACCTGCGTGAAACCCTGCTGGCCTTGCCGGGCAGCGAATGGGAAAAAGAAGATTACCTGAACCTGATCGCGCAACTGGACGAAGAAGGCCATGATGACTTCACCCGCGTACGCGAGCTGCTGGGTCTGGCGACCGGTAAAGATAACGGCTGGTATACCCTGCGTATCGGTGAGCTGAAAGCAATGCTGGCACTGGCTGGTGGCGATCTGGATCAGGCTCTGGCCTGGACCGAGTGGACTATGGAGTTTAACCAGTCTGTCTTCTCTGCCGAGCGCACTAACTACTATCGCTGCCTGCAAACCCTGCTGCTTCTCGCGCAGGAAGAAGATCGTCAGCCGCTGCAATACCTGAATGCGTTTGTTCGCATGTACGGTGCTGACGCCGTTGAAGCCGCCAGCGCAGCACTGAGCGGTGAAGCGCCGTTCTACGGTCTTCAGGCTGTGGATAGCGATCTGAAAGCCTTCCCGGCACATCAGTCTCTGCTGAAAGCGTATGAAAAATTGCAGAAGGCGAAATCCGCTTACTGGTCAAAATAAGCGCATATAACATTATCAGCTGTAGGCGTATTCAATCGTCTGGGCTATATTACGGGGCAATTTCATTGCCCCGTTTTTTATTTTTTTCGGCAATGACTGTTGATTGTAATAATAAAGTTAAATATGGGTAAATATAATAATATTTACCTGGGCTTTACTGTTACTTTTTATGGTAATTACTCCATATTAATTAACTGTTGCAGAGGTGGCCGAAAGAAATAATTCAACTCTTTTCATAACTTTTAAAATTTATTTTTATACGGATAATCAAATACTTACTCCGCTTTTGCTGTAAATCCATACACATTGCGGGCCTATAAGCCAGGCGAGATATGATCTATATCAATTTCTCTTCTATAATGCTTTGTTAGTATCTCGTCGCCGACTTAATAAAGAGAGAGTTAGTGTGAAAGCTGACAACCCTTTTGATCTTTTACTCCCAGCTGCTATGGCCAAAGTTGCCGAAGAAGCGGGTGTCTATAAAGCAACGAAACACCCGATGAAGACGTTCTATCTGGCGATCACGGCTGGTGTGTTCATCTCTATCGCGTTTGTCTTCTACATCACTGCCACCACCGGTACTGCCGCGATGCCTTTCGGCATGGCGAAACTGATTGGCGGTATTTGCTTCTCACTGGGACTGATTCTTTGCGTCATCTGCGGCGCCGACCTCTTCACTTCTACAGTGTTGATTGTCGTGGCAAAAGCCAGCGGAAGAATTACCTGGGGTCAACTGGCGCGCAACTGGCTTAATGTCTATGTTGGCAACCTGATTGGCTGTCTGCTCTTTGTTCTGTTGATGTGGCTCTCTGGCGAGTATATGACCGCCAACGGTGGCTGGGGACTCAACGTCCTGCAGACCGCAGACCACAAAATGCACCACACATTTATCGAAGCCGTTGCTCTCGGCATCCTCGCTAACCTGATGGTCTGCCTGGCTGTCTGGATGAGCTACTCGGGTCGTAGCCTGATGGATAAAGCCATGATTATGGTTCTGCCGGTTGCGATGTTTGTTGCCAGCGGCTTCGAGCACAGTATTGCGAACATGTTTATGATCCCAATGGGAATTGTAATCCGCAACTTTGCAAGCCCGGAGTTCTGGACTGCTGTTGGTTCAACCCCGGAAAGTTTCTCTCACCTGACTATTATGAATTTCATTACTGATAACCTGATCCCTGTCACTATCGGGAACATTATCGGTGGGGGTCTGTTAGTTGGGTTGACATACTGGGTCATTTACCTGCGTGGCGACGACCATCATTGATGGTTATCTCAGGCAGTAAATAAAAAATCCACTTAAGAAGGTAGGTGTTACATGTCCGAGCTTAATGAAAAGTTAGCCACAGCCTGGGAAGGTTTTGCGAAAGGTGACTGGCAGAATGAAGTAAACGTACGTGACTTCATTCAGAAAAACTATACCCCGTATGAAGGTGACGAATCCTTCCTGGCTGGTGCAACTGACGCGACCACCAAGCTGTGGGACAGCGTAATGGAAGGCGTAAAACTGGAAAACCGCACTCACGCGCCAGTTGATTTTGACACCTCCGTTGCTTCTACCATCACTTCTCACGATGCTGGCTACATTAACAAAGCCCTTGAGAAAATCGTTGGTCTGCAGACTGAAGCACCACTGAAACGTGCGATCATCCCGTTCGGTGGTATCAAAATGGTTGAAGGTTCCTGCAAAGCGTATAACCGCGAGCTGGACCCAATGCTGAAAAAAATCTTCACCGAATACCGCAAAACTCACAACCAGGGTGTATTCGATGTTTACACCAAAGACATTCTGAACTGCCGTAAATCTGGCGTTCTGACTGGTCTGCCAGATGCCTATGGCCGTGGCCGTATCATCGGTGACTACCGTCGCGTTGCGCTGTACGGTATCGACTTCCTGATGAAAGACAAATACGCGCAGTTTGTTTCCCTGCAGTCTGATCTGGAAAACGGTGTAAACCTGGAAGCGACTATCCGTCTGCGTGAAGAAATCGCTGAACAGCATCGCGCGCTGGGTCAGATCAAAGAAATGGCGGCTAAATATGGCTGCGATATCTCTGGTCCTGCAACCAACGCTCAGGAAGCTATCCAGTGGACCTACTTCGGCTACCTGGCTGCAGTTAAGTCTCAGAACGGTGCAGCAATGTCCTTCGGTCGTGTATCCACCTTCCTGGATGCTTACATCGAACGTGATATGAAAGCGGGCAAAATCACCGAGCAAGACGCTCAGGAAATGATTGACCACCTGGTCATGAAACTGCGTATGGTTCGCTTCCTGCGTACCCCTGAATACGATGAGCTGTTCTCTGGTGACCCAATCTGGGCAACGGAATCTATCGGTGGTATGGGTGTTGATGGCCGTACTCTGGTTACCAAAAACAGCTTCCGCTTCCTGAACACCCTGTACACCATGGGTCCTTCTCCGGAGCCGAACATCACCGTTCTGTGGTCTGAAAAACTGCCTCTGAACTTCAAGAAATTCGCCGCTAAAGTGTCCATCGACACCTCTTCTCTGCAGTACGAGAACGATGACCTGATGCGTCCGGACTTCAACAACGATGACTACGCTATCGCATGCTGCGTAAGCCCAATGGTTGTTGGTAAACAAATGCAGTTCTTCGGTGCGCGTGCAAACCTGGCGAAAACCATGCTGTACGCAATCAACGGCGGCGTTGATGAAAAACTGAAAATGCAGGTTGGTCCTAAGTCTGAACCAATCAAAGGCGACGTTCTGAACTTCGATGAAGTCATGGAGCGTATGGATCACTTCATGGACTGGCTGGCTAAACAGTACGTCACTGCCCTGAACGTTATCCACTACATGCACGACAAGTACAGCTACGAAGCCTCTCTGATGGCGCTGCACGACCGTGACGTTATCCGCACCATGGCGTGTGGTATCGCAGGTCTGTCCGTTGCGGCTGACTCCCTGTCTGCAATCAAATATGCGAAAGTTAAACCAATTCGTGACGAAGACGGTCTGGCTGTTGACTTCGAAATCGAAGGCGAATATCCGCAGTTTGGTAACAACGACTCTCGCGTTGATGACATGGCGGTTGACCTGGTTGAACGTTTCATGAAGAAAATTCAGAAACTGACCACTTACCGTAACGCTATCCCGACTCAGTCTGTTCTGACCATCACGTCTAACGTTGTGTATGGTAAGAAAACCGGTAACACCCCAGACGGTCGTCGCGCAGGTGCGCCATTCGGCCCAGGTGCTAACCCAATGCACGGTCGTGACCAGAAAGGTGCTGTTGCCTCTCTGACCTCCGTTGCTAAACTGCCGTTTGCTTACGCGAAAGATGGTATCTCTTACACCTTCTCTATCGTGCCAAATGCGCTGGGTAAAGACGACGAAGTACGTAAAACTAACCTCGCGGGTCTGATGGATGGTTACTTCCACCACGAAGCGTCCATTGAAGGTGGTCAGCACCTGAACGTGAACGTAATGAACCGTGAAATGCTGCTTGATGCGATGGAACACCCTGAGAAATATCCTCAGCTGACCATCCGTGTATCCGGCTACGCAGTACGTTTTAACTCCCTGACGAAAGAACAGCAGCAGGACGTTATCACCCGTACTTTCACTCAGTCCATGTAAGTGGAATTGACTGAAATCACGCGTTAAAAGGCGTACAATAAAGGCTCCACATACGTGGGGCCTTTTTAACACTCTCTCCATCACAGTCTCTTTTGTCCGCTATCTATACTCTATGGATAACAGCCAAAACAGACTTAAACACAGCCGGTTTTGAGCTGTGCATACACAGGCCCCGGACGGGCCGATGCTGGAGATATCACCGCAATGTCAATTATTGGTCGCATTCACTCCTTTGAATCCTGTGGCACTGTCGATGGCCCGGGTATCCGCTTTATCACCTTTTTCCAGGGCTGCCTGATGCGCTGCCTGTACTGCCATAACCGTGACACCTGGGATACGCACGGCGGCAAAGAAGTGACCGTCGAAGAACTGATGAAAGAGGTGGTGACCTATCGTCACTTTATGAACGCATCCGGCGGCGGCGTAACCGCTTCCGGCGGTGAAGCCATTCTGCAAGCCGAATTTGTGCGCGACTGGTTCCGCGCCTGTCGCAAAGAAGGCATTCATACCTGTCTCGATACAAACGGTTTTGTCCGCCGCTACGATCCGGTCATTGATGAACTGCTCGACGTCACCGACCTGGTGATGCTCGATCTCAAACAGATGAACGATGAGATCCACCAGAATCTGGTGGGTGTTTCCAACCACCGTACCCTGGAGTTCGCCAAATACATCTCCGGGAAAGGCATCAAAACCTGGATCCGCTATGTTGTTGTACCTGGCTGGTCAGATGATGACGATTCCGCGCATCGGCTGGGAGAATTTACCCGCGATATGGGCAACGTTGAGAAAATTGAGCTTCTGCCCTACCACGAACTGGGTAAACACAAGTGGGTCGCCATGGGCGAAGAATATAAACTCGATGGCGTTAAGCCGCCGAAGAAAGAGACGATGGAACGCGTGAAAGGTATTCTTGAACAGTACGGCCACAAGGTAATGTATTAAGAAAAGGCCCGCTGAGAACCGGGCCTTTTTTATATTATCTGAAGACGCCATTAATAATGGTGGTCACAACCGCAGTACTCAGCGCAATTAAGACCAGATCGTCACCGACGACACGCCATTCATAGCCAGGATAGGAAGGAAGCTGGCCCAGCATAGAAGCCGGCACGGTTTTCTTCGCAATGCCCGGAGGGAGTGGTTTACCGCGTGCAAGGTTTTTCGCAATACCCGGAGGCAGTGACTCATAACCTGTTAAGCCGTAATTGAGTGCCAGGTGACGGGCATGATCGAAGCTCACACGGGCGTCGACATCGTCACTGACGCTTTTATTCGATTTACCTGGATTTTCCTGTCCGTTATTTTGTTTATTACCGTGGGTACCGGAATTTCCGTTGCCATGACTACCGGAATTGCCGTGACTGCCGCCATTACCTTGTCCGCCACTGTTCCCGTGACCACTGCCATTCCCGTTACCCGGGTTAGCCATGACCGGAGCTGCAGCAAACGTTAAAGACAACACTACTGCCAGAGCGGTAGTGGTAAAACGACGAGTAGACATGATTGTTGCCTTTTAGTGATATAACTCACCTGAATTATCGCCTGGTGCAATAAACAAACAATACGTAAAAGTCTTATATGTGATGGGGACAAAAAAGCCAGTCATCGACTGGCTTTTTATTAATCAGGCATGCGCCACAGGCGTCGGGTGTTCTCCCACTTTGCGCAGCAGCATTAAGAGATAAATAAACGATACGCTGGCGATCATAATAAACAGCAAATTGTCGGAGTAATTCTGCATCAGCATCGCGGTAAAGGTCGGTCCCAGCAGGCTGCCGATGGTATAGCTCAGTAACAACGCCTGGTTCATTGCCACTAACTGGTGGTGTTCAACTTTCTCACAGGCCCAGGCCATCGCGACCGGATAGAGCGTAAAACCTGCGGCACCCAGAATAAACAGCGCAGGCGCCATCGCCGCATTGCTGAGCATGGCGAGACAACCCATGATCACCACAAAAACCTGAACACGCAGCACCAACAGGCGACCAAAGCGATCGGCCAGGCGTCCAATCGGCCACTGACCGACAATCCCCGCACTCACCATCACCGCCATCCAGAAACCGATCCCGGAATCGCTGACGCCCTGATGGTTCAGATAAAGCGGCATCAGGCCATACAGTGAACCAAGCACAATTCCGGAGATAATACAGCCGTTAACGCCAAGGCGCGCCTGACGCAGTCTCAGCATTGGCCAGACGTGGGTTGCTTCCTGGTGTTCGCTATTCTGGTTCACAATGCGCGTAAAGAGCAGCGGCAGGATTGCTGCCAGCACCATTCCCGTCACCCACGGCAGAACGCTCATCAGGTCGGTTGGCAGTTTGCTCACCATCAGTTGACCAAGCACGGTACCGATGTAATAAACCATCATATAGGCTGCCAGCAGGCGTCCGCGGTTACGTGACGTGCCGCTGCACATCAGCGCGCTTTCAACCACCACCCAAATCATCGCGCAACCCACTCCGGCGATAAAGCGCCATACCATCCAGCTCCAGAAGCCGACCATCAGGCCCAGCCCGGCACATCCGACAGCGAAGAGCAGCGAGGCCAGATAATAGCTGCGGTTAAAACCAAAGCGTTTAATCAGGCTTCCTGTAACCAGCGTACCCAGCAGGGTACCGGTAAAAAAGGACGAGCTGACCATACCCACCTGCCAGGTCGGTAAGTTTTCATGGGCGAGCCACAGCGGGACGAGCGTATTTAACACTGCGATCGCCAGGGTCAGCAGAAGCAGGCCACAGAGCAATAAAAGCACTGGCCGGGTATAGATGGTCATGGATTAAAAACCGTGAGGAAGTTCAGATTTCGTGCGCATCATGCCACTGGCAAAAACAAAGTCAATCCACTGGTTTCACCGCCACGCACGATATGTTCCCTGTCGATTTAAAAAACTTATCCTGCTAATGCAACGCCTGCTATAGATATTAATTATGTATCTGTTTTTATTTATTAATGCCCGAAGTGAAAACAAAACGTCAGTTGAAAAATTTCATGATTAAAATAAAAAAAGCCGGGCGCTCCGTCCCGGCTTTATCTCACCCACTGCAACGTTAACTGGCGACGGCCATACCTACGGTCATATGCAAACCATAGAACACACCGCGGCCGATCAGTTCACCTGCGAGGACCAACACAAAAGCCAGTGACAGGAGCGGCAGCGCGGGTTGATACCCCTTAAGCTGAGGCACAATCCAGCACACCAGTGCCGCCACCAGCAGTACCACGCGCCAGGCCATCAGCGAGCCGTATGCCGGCACCAGGGCAGATGCCTGCTGAACAGAGCTGTGAATGGTTGCCAGCTCCGCGCCCTGCATCAGGGTGACGACTGCGCTCACCACCAGCGCCAGCAGTGAAACGACTGGCAGCAAACGCATCGCCCAACCGTCAACACCCGCGACGCGCAGCAGCATGAAGCCAAGAAGCGGCCCACCAATAAACAGCGTCAGGAAGAAGCTCATCGGCGTCCAGATGCTGTACCAGGTCGGCACGGTGTCGATGGTGTTATAGACCCGCACCATCATCCACACAAACACCACGCCCAGCACCATCGTGACAATCAGCCACACGCTGCGCAGCCCTGCCGGCAATTTCTTCAATGCTGCCAGCAGCCAACCCAGCCCACCCACAGCAAAGAAGATCGCCCCGCTGGCGATTTCATTACTGAGTGACGACGCGCCCACCCGGTTCAGGGAGTTGAACGCGCGCATTGGTGAGCCGAGGTGCAGCGTAGAGGCAATAAAGCCAATTCCCATCAGCACCCACAGGCCAAACATACTCAACACTAAACGTTGTTGTTGCTCAGCAGTGAGATTTCCTTTCAGCAGCGCCAGCGCGAGGACAATAAAACCGCCCGCCACACACTGCCCAAAGACCGTGAAGATCATCAGCGGCCATTCATGCCATCCACTTCCCATCTCACACCTCCTTCGGGTTTGCCAGGTAGCCGGTGGTATCCCCTGTCGGGCGGCTGTTGGCGTTAGGTTTAATCACGATGCTCGGCTTCGTGAAATGCGCGGACGGCAGCGGCGCGACGGCCGCCAGCTGACCATGTTTTTTACGCAGTTCGTCGATGGGACCGAAATCCAGCGCACGCAGCGGGCAGGACTCCACGCAGATCGGCTTTTTGCCGTCTGCCACACGAGTGTGGCAGCCGTCGCACTTGGTCATATGCCCTTTGGCGGCGTTGTACTGCGGGGCACCGTACGGACAGGCCATGTGGCAGTAGCGACAGCCGATGCAGACATCTTCATCCACCACCACGAACCCGTCGTCACGCTTGTGCATCGCTCCGCTCGGGCAGACCTTGGTGCAGGCCGGGTCTTCGCAGTGGTTGCAGGCAATCGACAGGTAGTAGGCAAACACGTTCTGGTGCCAGACACCGTTGTCTTCCTGCCAGTCACCGCCCGCGTATTCATAAATACGGCGGAAGCTGACGTCCGGGGTTAAATCTTTGTAATCCTTGCAGGCGAGCTCGCAGGTTTTGCACCCGGTGCAGCGGCTGGAATCAATAAAAAATCCATACTGGGTTGTCATCGGTTACTCCTTACACCTTTTCAACCTGAACAAGGTTCGTGTGGGACGGGTTGCCCTTCGCCAGTGGCGACGGACGCTGCGTGGTCAGTACGTTAATACTGCCTGCCTGGTCGATGCGATTCGCATCCGGGCTATACCAGGCCCCTTCCCCCAGCGCGACAACGCCAGGCATCATGCGCGGAGTCACCTTGGCTTCAATGTGTACCTCACCGCGACCGTTAAAGATGCGCACGCGGTCGCCATTGCTGATCCCACGGGCTTTGGCATCCATCGGGTTAATCCACATCTCCTGACGGCAGGCAGCTTTCAGTACGTCGACGTTGCCATAGGTGGAGTGAACACGCGCTTTGTAGTGGAAGCCGGTCAACTGCAGCGGGAATTTCGCGGTCAGCGGATCGTTGTAGTTTTCAAAGCCCGGCGTGTAGATCGGCAGCGGATCGATAACATCCCCTTCCGGTAACTCCCAGGTAGAGGCAATTTTTGCCAGCTCTTCTGAATAAATTTCAATTTTGCCCGATGGCGTGGTCAGCGGATTGGCCTGCGGATCGTCACGGAAAGCTTTGTACGCCACGTGGTGGCCTTCCGGATCACGCTGTTTGTACATCCCCTGCTCACGGAAGGTATCGAAATCCGGAAGGTCAGGGATCGCTTTGCGGGAGAGTTCATGCAGATGGCGCATCCACCCTTCCTGCGTGCGCCCCTCGGTAAATTGCTGCTCAACGCCAAGACGTTTCGCCAGCTCAGAGGTCATCTCATAGATGGTTTTGCACTCAAAGCGAGGTTTAATGGCCTGATCGGTAAAGATGACGTAGGACATGTTGCCGCAGGAGGCATCCAGCGCGAAATCCATCTGCTCAGAGGCCGTGCAGTCCGGGAGAATAATATCGGCATATTTTGCCGAAGATGTCATGTGGCAGTCGATCACCACAATCATCTCGCACTTCTTGTCATCCTGCAGGATTTCATGGGTGCGGTTAATTTCAGAGTGCTGGTTGATGAGACAGTTTCCGGCGTAGTTCCAGATCATCTTGATCGGGACATCCAGTTTGTCCTTACCCCGCACGCCGTCACGCAGCGCAGTCATTTCCGGGCCGCGTTCAATGGCATCAGTCCACATAAACATGGAGATACTGGTCTGAACCGGGTTTTCCAGCGTCGGCATACGTTCAAACGGCACTTCATAGGAGCCTTCACGCGCACCCGTGTTACCGCCATGAATGCCCACGTTACCCGTGAGAATGGCGAGCATCGAAATGGCACGGGTGGCAATTTCACCGTTCGCATGACGCTGTGGACCCCAGCCCTGACTAATATAGGCCGGTTTAGCCGAGCCAATCTCTCGTGCCAGTTGAACAATACGGTCTACCGGAATTCCCGTGATGGTGGACGCCCATTCAGGCGTTTTGGCAATACCGTCGCTGCCCTGACCGAGAATATAGGCCTTATAGTGGCCATTAGCCGGCGCGCTGGCTGGCAATGTTTTCTCGTCATAACCGACGCAGTATTTATCGAGGAACGGCTGATCGACCAGATTTTCAGTGATCATCACCCACGCCAGCGCGGAGACCAGCGCAGCATCGGTGCCAGGACGAATCGGGATCCACTCATCTTCACGCCCTGCTCCGGTGTCGGTATAGCGCGGGTCGATAATAATCATGCGGGCATTCGATTTGGCGCGCGCCTGTTCGAGGTAGTACGTTACCCCGCCACCGCTCATGCGCGTTTCACCCGGGTTGTTGCCGAACAGCACCACCAGCTTACTGTTTTCGATATCAGACGGGCTGTTACCGTCTGCCCAGCCACCGTAGGTGTAGTTCAGACCGGCGGCAATCTGCGCCGAAGAGTAGTCGCCATAATGGTTCAGATAACCGCCGCAGCAGTTCATCAGACGGGCCACCAGCGTTTTCCCCGGTGGCCAGGAGCGGGTCAGCGTGCCGCCGAGCGTCCCGGTGCCATAGTTCAGATAGATGGATTCGTTGCCGTAGTCTTTGATCAGACGCTGCATGTTCGTCGCGATAATGTCGTAGGCTTCATCCCAGCTAATGCGCTCGAACTTCCCTTCTCCACGCTTGCCAACGCGTTTCATCGGGTACTTCAGGCGGTCCGGGTTATAAACGCGACGACGCATTGAACGGCCGCGCAGGCAGGCGCGGACCTGATGTAACCCCTCGTAGTTATCGTCTCCGGTATTATCGGTTTCGACATATTTAATCTCACCATCCACCACATGCATACGCAGTGGACAACGGCTACCGCAGTTTACGGTACAGGCACTCCACACCACTTTTTCCGGGGTGGTCGGGGACAGTGCATCCGCCGCCGACACCAGACGAGAAAAAGGGAGCGTAAAGGCGCTGCTGGCAACGGCCAGACCACCAATTGCCGTGGTTTTCATCAACCCACGGCGAGTGACCTCGGCAGCCATTAACGCTTCAGGCGCTTTGATTTTCATAGAGACTCACTTTGGTTGCTCACAAAGAAAAGAGAGGCGGCATAAGCCGCTATATAGTTTTATATATAACGAATAACTTCGTTATTGGTTTTTTATGCTGACTTTCATTCGGAGGATTATTACTACTTTGGAGGGAGGGGTTATTGCGTCGTATCAATTCTAAGGTATAAAAAAAGCGCCCTGAGGCGCTTTTTTGTTTCACGTCAAATCATTAACCGATGTACTGCTGGCCTTTCATGTACGGACGCAGCACTTCAGGGATCTCAATACGACCGTCCGCCTGCTGATAGTTTTCCAGCACGGCAACCAGTGTACGACCGACAGCCAGACCAGAACCGTTCAGGGTATGCACCAGACGGGTTTTCTTGTCAGACTTGCTGCGGCAACGTGCCTGCATACGACGCGCCTGGAAATCCCAGACGTTAGAGCAGGAGGAGATTTCACGGTAGGTATTCTGCGCAGGAACCCAGACTTCCAGGTCGAAGGTTTTGCAGGCACCAAAGCCCATATCACCGGTGCACAGCGCCATACGACGGTACGGCAGACCCAGCAGCTCCAGCACTTTCTCAGCGTGGCCGGTCATCTCTTCCAGCGCGTCCATCGACTCTTCCGGGCGGACAATCTGCACCATCTCTACTTTGTCGAACTGGTGCATACGGATCAGACCACGGGTGTCGCGACCGTAAGAACCCGCTTCAGAACGGAAGCACGGAGAGTGTGCTGTCAGTTTGATTGGCAGGTCGTCTTCGTCGATGATCTCATCACGCACGAGGTTAGTCAGCGGCACTTCCGCAGTTGGGATCAGCGCGTAGTTGCTGCTGTCAGCTTCCTCGTCCAGCGGACGGGTGTGGAACAGATCGCCGGCAAATTTTGGCAGCTGGCCAGTACCGTACAGCGTATCGTGGTTAACCAGATACGGGACGTAGGTTTCGCTGTAGCCGTGCTGCTCGGTGTGCAGATCCAGCATAAACTGCGCCAGAGCGCGATGCAGATGAGCAATCTGGCCTTTCATCACAACGAAGCGAGAACCGGTCAGCTTAACTGCGGCCGCAAAGTCCAGGCCGGCATGCATTTCGCCCAGGGTCACATGATCGCGAACCTCGAAGTCGAACTCGCGAGGCGTGCCCCAGCGTTTCACTTCAACGTTGTCGTTTTCATCTTTACCGACAGGTACGCTATCGTCAGGAATGTTCGGGATCGCCAGCGCGATATCACGGATCTCGGCCTGAAGCACGTCCAGCTCCGCTTTCGCCTGATCCAGCTCTTCACCCAGTTTGTTCACTTCCAGGCGTAATGGCTCAATGTCTTCCCCGCGCGCTTTCGCCTGGCCGATGGATTTCGATCGAGAATTACGCTCTGCCTGCAGATTTTCAGTTTGTACCTGCAGAACTTTACGACGCTCTTCAAGAGCGCGCAGCTTATCTACATCCAGCTTAAAGCCCCGGCGTGCCAGTTTTTCAGCGACTGCGTCTGGCTCATTACGCAGCAGATTGGGATCGAGCATGCTTATCCTGTGCTTATCGAATTAAAATAGGAAAATGTGACCACAGCCTGCGGCCACAGGGATACATTGCCAACATTACCGCAACGATCGCACTAACGGTAGCGTTTTATAGGGCTATTTTGATCCTGTCCGGCGAGCCAGGCGAGCTTTTCGCCAATCTTGCCTTCAAGACCTCTGTTTGTGGGGTGATAATAGCGGGTTTGTGCCATCTCCTGCGGGAAATATTCCTCCCCGGCGGCGTAGGCATTGGGTTCGTCGTGGGCGTAGCGGTATTCCTGCCCATACCCCATCTCTTTCATCAGTTTGGTCGGCGCATTGCGCAGATGAACCGGCACGTCATAATCCGGGCGTTCACGAGCGTCGGACATGGCCGCTTTAAAGGCGGTATAGAGAGCGTTACTTTTCGGTGCGCAGGCCAGATAAACAACCGCCTGAGCGATAGCACGCTCGCCTTCAGCAGGCCCGACGCGGGTAAAGCAGTCCCAGGCCGAAATAGCCACCTGCATGGCGCGCGGGTCGGCATTCCCGACATCTTCAGAGGCAATCGCCAGGCAGCGACGGGCCACATACAGCGGATCGCCACCGGCGGTGATAATACGGGCATACCAGTAAAGCGCCGCATCGGGCGCGCTGCCGCGCACGGACTTATGCAGTGCCGAAATCAGATCGTAAAACCGATCGCCTTTATTGTCGAAACGCGCGCTGCGCTCCCCGGCGATCTCGGTGAGCAACGCCGGTTTCAGTACCCGCTTGCCGGACGCATCCACTTCGGCCATATCGGCCATCATTTCCAGCGTATTGAGTGCCCGGCGGGCGTCGCCGTTAACCAGCTCAGCGATCGCCCGGCGCGTGTCGTCAGGCAGAACGATATCCTGCCCGCCGTAGCCGCGCGCGTTATCGTTCATCGCCTGCGTGAGAACCTGTTCAATATCCTCCACGGTCAGGGATTTGAGCAGGTAAACACGTGCACGGGAAAGCAGTGCGGAATTGAGTTCAAACGACGGGTTTTCGGTGGTGGCACCGATGAAGAAAATGGTGCCGTCTTCAATGTGCGGCAGGAAAGCATCCTGCTGGCTTTTATTGAAACGGTGAACTTCGTCGACAAAGAGAATGGTACGTCGCCCGGCATTGCGGTTCTGCCGCGCACGTTCAATCGCCTCGCGGATCTCCTTCACGCCGGACGTGACCGCCGAGATGCGCTCGACATCCGCGTTAGCATAGCGGGCGATAACTTCCGCGAGCGTGGTTTTGCCTGTACCGGGTGGACCCCAGAGGATCATGGAGTGCAGATGCCCGGCCTCAATGGCACGCGGCAAGGGTTTCCCCGCAGCCAGCAGGTGTTGCTGGCCGATGTACTGCGCTAAATTTTCTGGCCGCATACGCGCGGCCAGAGGTTGAAACGCATTCTCAGAAAAATCGAGCGACAGATTGCTCACTCATGCCTCTTACTTGTTGCGCTGATCGTCCACCGTTACGCCCTGCGGCGGGGTAAAGGTGAATTTAGACGCGTCAACCGCGCCGTTTTGCTGGGTCTTGAGCTGGTAGCTGCTACGCTGGTCGTCCTGCTCAACCGCACCAAACTGATTGATGGTTCCGTTGGTGCTCACGTTGATGGTGAACTGTTTAAGGTTGCCATTGCTGCCTTTCGGCGTCAGAACAAACTCATCACCATTCTGTTTGATATTGTACTGCTGCCAGTCGCTGGACTGGTTACGCGCAATCAGCATGAAAGGCGTATTGCTGGTCGCGTCTTTCAGCCAGGTCGCGGTAGCCTGCTCGACAAACGGGTTGTAGAACCACAGGGTCTTACCGTCAGAAACCAGGATGCTCTCATCCGGCTGAGTCATATGCCAGTTAAACAGATTCGGGCGTTTTACCCACAAATCCCCCTGACCTTCCTGCACCGCATTGCCACTGCCGTCAGTCACTTTTTGCGTGAAGCTGGCGTGGAAACTGCTCACTTTATCCAGTCGGCTTTTAAGGTCGCTGGCTGCATCAGCCCAGACGCTGCTGGCGACAAAACTGGTGAGTAATGCACAGGCGATTGCGATTTTTTTCATTGTTATTCCTTAAAATACGTCATCCCGATATGGGGTTCTGCCCTCTATTGTGTACCTGCCCGAAGGCAGGCGACAGAAGAAAATGCTTAATTTTGGCTGATTTACCCTTCTTTGCAATCACTGAAGGTTAATCAAACGGCGGCGGTGCCAGCACCTCACGGTTACCGTTGTGCCCCTGCTCGCTCACAATGCCCTGCGCTTCCATCTGCTCGATGATGCGCGCTGCGCGGTTGTAGCCGATGCGGAACTGACGCTGCACACCCGAGATAGAAGCTTTACGTTTTTCGGTGACGAAGTTAACCGCCTGGTCGAATAACGGATCCAGCTCCTCGCCGCCGTCCAGGCCACCACCCCCGCCTTCGCTTTCGCTATCGGAGGTAATGCCATCAACATATTGCGGACGACCGCGCGCTTTCCAGTCCTGCACCACGGCGTGAACTTCCTGGTCGCGAACAAATGCGCCGTGAACACGCACCGGAGAGGTAGAGTTCGGGCCAGAGTAAAGCATGTCCCCCATACCCAGCAGCGACTCCGCGCCACCCTGGTCGAGAATAGTACGCGAGTCAATTTTGCTCGATACGGTAAACGCGATACGGGTTGGAATGTTCGCTTTGATCAGACCCGTAATGACGTCCACAGACGGACGCTGCGTCGCCAGAACCAGGTGGATGCCGGCCGCACGCGCTTTTTGCGCCAGACGTGCAATCAGCTCTTCCACTTTTTTACCGACGGTCATCATCAGGTCAGCGAATTCATCCACCAGCACGACGATGTAAGGCAGTTTTTCCAGCACCGGATGTTGGGCATCCATGCTGTCGCCCGGTTTCCAGTAAGGGTCCGGAATCGGGCGGCCCATCCGTGCCGCTTCGGCGATTTTCTCGTTATAACCGGCAAGGTTACGCACGCCCAGCGCAGACATCAGCTTGTAGCGACGCTCCATCTCATTCACGCTCCAGCGCAGGGCATTGGCCGCGTCTTTCATGTCGGTAACCACTTCTGTCAGCAGATGCGGGATACCTTCATAGACCGACAGTTCCAGCATTTTCGGGTCGATCATGATGAAACGGACATCTTCCGGCTGCGCTTTATAGAGCATGCTGAGGATCATGGCGTTCACACCGACGGATTTACCGGAGCCGGTGGTACCTGCCACCAGCAGGTGAGGCATTTTTGCCAGATCGGCCACCACCGGCTCGCCCGCAATATCTTTACCCAGAACCACGCTCAGCGGTGACGGGTTATCGCGGAACTTCGCGTTATCCAGGACTTCGCGCAGGTAAACGGTCTGACGTTTCTTATTCGGCAGTTCAAGACCGACGTAAGGTTTACCCGGAATAACCTCTACAACACGCACCGCCACGGTCGACAGAGACCGCGCCAGGTCACGGGAAAGGTTAGAAATACGCGCGGCTTTTACGCCTGGTGCCAGATTAAGTTCGAAGCGAGTGATCACCGGCCCTGGGGAGTAGTTGACCACATCAGCCTTGATACGGAAGTCCGCCAGACGCGCTTCCACCAGACGAGCCATCTGCTCAAGAGCAAAGGTATCGACCGGCTCGACTTCAGCCGGCGGTGGAGTTAACAGATCCAGCGACGGCAGAGGCGTGCTTGGACGCTGCAACGGACGGCTGTCGCCGTTACGCATCAGCAGCGGGTGAATGAGACTCTCCTGCGGCTGTGCCTGAGGCTGCTGGAACTGCGGCGGCTGTAGTGGCTGCTGCGGCTGTGCATACGCTTGCGGTGCCGGTTGCTGCGGTTGCGCGTAAGCCTGCGGCGCCGGTTGCTGCGGCTGTGCATACGCTTGCGGTGCCGGTTGTTGCGGCTGTGCATACGCCTGCGGTGCCGGTTGTTGCGGCTGTGCATACGCCTGCGGTGCCGGTTGTTGCGGCTGTGCATACGCCTGCGGTGCCGGTTGTTGCGGCTGTGCATACGCTTGCGGTGCTGGCGCAGTCTGCGGACGCGTCGGTTCAGCGTCCGGCATCACGCTCGGCGTGAACAGCGGCTCGCTCGGGCCATCATCAACCAGATCTTTCATTGGCGAGAATTCAAAATCCGACAGCGAGAACGGATTCGCTCCGGCAGGCTGCTCACCGGCATAACGCTGCTGCTGCGTGGCCGCGAACTGGCGCGCTAATTCCGCCTCAGCCGCGTCATCTTCGTCTTGTGGATGATGCGCTTCATGCTGGTATTCTTCGCCATAGCGCTGATGCTGCTGGGCGGCGAACTGGCGCGCCAGTTCATCCTGATGCATTTCATCAACGTCATCTTCATACTCATTCTCGCGCGCTTTTTCCTCAGCCATACGCTGAGAAGGCAGCTTAATACCGTAGGAGGCCAGCTCACGCCGCGTTGGCACGCGAACACGGTTTGGGCGAGGTAACTGCGGGCCAATGCCCTCTTTCACCTGTGGACGTGGCGCACCGCCTGTGGCGAGGCTAAAGACCGGGGCAGCCGCGGCGGCTGCCGCTGTAGCCTGCTTCACGCTTTCAGCAACAGGTGCAACGGCAGGCGTTGGATCAACCGGAGGAACCGAAACAGAAGGTGCTTTGGTTACAGGCTCCTGCACCGGTTCAGGCACAGGCTGATACCAGGCCGCCAGCTGTTCACGCTCGCGGGCACGACGCTCTTCGACCTCTTCAAAATAGTACAATGGCGGACGAGACGGTTTCGCCTCTTCCACCACGTCAGGCTCTGGCTGAGGCGCTACGTATGGCTGTTCAGGTTCAACCGGCTCCGGCACGTACTCCTGATGAGGCTGTGCGGCAGGCTGCGCGTACTGCGGATATCCCTGAGGCTCATATGCCGGCTCCGGCTGATAAGGCTGCTGCCAGGCTTCCTGCTGGACAGGAATATAGCTCTCTGGCTCTGGCGCAATAACCGGCTCAGGCGTATGAGCGCCAGGGGCGGTTTGCCACTCCACCTGAGGTTGCTGAATGGCGGATTCGGGTGGTGGAACCGGTGCTGAAGGCATCACCGCATCGGCTGGAGCGGCATACGCCTGTGAAGCCGTAGTGGCGGCGGCCGCTGCAGCGACCGGCTCGGTCACGGAGTGGCCATTTAACAGCGGGTCGTATTCATCAAACGCCCCCGGCGTGGCACGGTTGCCGGAGAAGAGCACATCGTTTGGATCGACAGCCGCACCGGCTGCACGATATTCAACCTGATCGTCTTCATCCATGCGTTTGCCGGAGAAGAGCGCCGCATCGGTTTTACGGCCTAGCGGGTTGGCAAATTTCTCGGCAACACGCTGACGACGCGCCAGCGCGCCGCGCATAATGCGGGCACGACGAGATTCGCGACGCTGAACGGGAGCATCGTCTTCCTCTTCGTACTCATCTTCATATTCATCTTCGTCAACCCACGTATCGTCGCGACGGGTACGGTTGCTGGCGAAGGTCAGGAGGGTGAGGATAAAGCTGCCGATCTTCTCAGCGATGCTCACCCACGACCAGCCGGTGAACAGCGTCAGTCCTGCCGCCCAGATGCAGAGCAACGCAAGCGTGCCACCGCTGCTGTGAAGCATGGGCTGTAGCGCAGAACTCAACAGGCTGCCGATCACCCCGCCAGAGGCGAAATACCAGATATCATCGGCGTTGATAGCCGCCAGCCCACACGAGGTGAGGATCAGCGCCAGTGCGCCAATCAGGCGCAGCGACACCGCGAAATAGTCGATATAGTCATCGTTTTGACGATGGCGCCAGGCAAACCAGCATCCGCCAATGATAATGACGGGAAGGGTGTAGGCCATCACCCCGAAAATGAAGAAGAGCGTATCTGCAAGCCAGGCGCCGGGAACACCGCCTAAGTTATGGATAGGCTCATGCCAGGCGGTTTGTGACCAGCTGGGATCTGAGGGGTTGAAACTGAGTAAGGCTGCCATCAGCCAGACGGCAAAAAGGGCAATAACAATCAGCAAAGCCTCGAGGAGACGACGTCCGCTGCTTAGCTTCGATAATGTGACTTCTTTGTCTTCAGTGTATTCCTGGCTCAAGAAAGGCTCTCCAGGTATCAGGCATATCCTGCCTGTTTGCTAAAACGGACAACAGCGCCGGGTATCCCCGGCACTGTTGCTGTATGGATTAACAGGAGTGTAATCAAACTACACTGATTTTGCACCTGTTCCGTGTTAGCGCGTCTTAATAACCAGACGATTGCTCTGTTTGACTTCTTCCATCACCACATAGGTACGGGTGTCATTCACGCCCGGCAGACGCAGCAGGGTTTCACCCAGCAGCTTACGGTAGGCGGACATATCAGGCACACGGGTTTTCAACAGGTAGTCGAAATCACCGGATACCAGATGACACTCTTGAATTTCTTCAAGTTTTTGTACAGCGGCGTTAAATTGCTCAAACACATCCGGCGCACCACGATTCAGAGTAATCTCAACAAATACCAGAAGTGAGGCATCCAGATAATGCGGGTTCAACAGAGCCGTATAGCCCTGAATGAAACCCTGTCTTTCCAGTCGGCGCACACGCTCAAGGCACGGCGTCGGGGAAAGTCCCACACGTTTTGAAAGCTCGACGTTGGAAATACGCCCATCCTTTTGCAATTCATTAAGAATGTTACGATCGATACGGTCGAGATCTTTGCCAGGGCGCTTCTTGCTATCTACCATTATTATTGTCTCTCTGTATTCCTTCCCTACTCCTGCCTGGACCCTGTGCACATCACTGTTCAGAGCCTGTACCCGTTAGTCATCACATCGCCTGGTTATGTATTAGACGCGATGCGGATTCGGGTTCTGTTGGTAAGAAGACCGTTGCCCGAAGGCAGTCACCGATATCACGTATGGCGTCTGTCCACGCCATGCGTAGATTTCACTGACCCGGTAAAAATGGCATTTACGTGCATGCCTATGCGGCATGCGGTTAACGCGGTTTTTTTTCTTCCTTGAATGTTTTCGCAAAAGCGCAGGGGATTGTCAAAGCAAAACATCGATTTTTAGTACAACATGCCGGATATTCATTACGGCAGGGTATTAATCCTCATTTTATTGCCGTACAAACGAGCGAATTTCGGCGCAAAGCGTGATGTTATAGCGCTTAATTCATCGTCGCTGGCTATTGCACATATCGATATCAAAATTGCTGCGCTCTTTTTTTACGGCAACAAATTCCCTACAATCCAGCCAAATGTCTGCCAACAACAATGGGGATCTCATGGGCACGGCCAAACACAGTAAGCTGCTAATTCTTGGTTCTGGACCTGCGGGATATACCGCGGCGGTCTATGCTGCACGCGCTAACCTGCAACCGGTTCTGATTACCGGCATGGAAAAAGGCGGTCAGCTGACCACCACCACGGAAGTGGAAAACTGGCCAGGCGACCCGAACGACCTGACCGGGCCGCTGCTGATGGAGCGTATGCACGAGCATGCGACGAAATTCGAAACCGAAATTCTGTTCGATCATATCAACAAGATTGACCTGCAGAACCGTCCGTTCCGTCTGACGGGCGACAGCGGCGAGTACACCTGTGATGCGCTGATCATCGCGACCGGCGCTTCTGCCCGTTACCTCGGTCTGCCGTCTGAAGAAGCATTCAAAGGCCGTGGCGTCTCCGCCTGCGCAACCTGCGATGGTTTCTTCTATCGCAACCAGAAAGTGGCGGTTATCGGTGGCGGCAACACTGCCGTGGAAGAAGCCCTTTATCTGGCGAACATCGCCTCTGAAGTGCACCTGATCCACCGTCGTGACACCTTCCGCGCAGAGAAGATCCTGATCAAACGTCTGATGGATAAAGTGGCGAGTGGCAATATCGTGCTGCACACCAACCGTACCCTGGAAGAAGTCACGGGCGATCAGATGGGCGTTGCCGGTCTGCGTATTCGTGATACCCAGAACACCGATAACGTCGAAACGCTGGAAGTGGCGGGTCTGTTTGTGGCGATCGGTCACAGCCCGAACACCGCGATTTTCGAGGGGCAACTGGAGCTGGAAAACGGCTACATCAAAGTGCAGTCCGGTATTCACGGCAACGCGACCCAGACCAGCATTCCTGGCGTATTCGCTGCTGGCGATGTGATGGACCATATCTACCGTCAGGCGATCACCTCTGCTGGCACCGGCTGTATGGCCGCGCTGGACGCGGAACGCTACCTCGACGGGCTGGCGGAACAAGGTAAATAATCTTTACAAGTCAGTAACAAACGTAAATAAAGGCGGCGATAAGTCGCCTTTATTGTCTCTCCGTTGTAACATTGCGCTGCCCAACTTCTAATAACGTCACCTGCTAAGTACGCAATGGAAAAAACCCGTCAACAAGAGTTAACACGCTGGCTGAAACAGCAAAGCGTTCTTTCCCGCCGCTGGCTAACAATCTCCCGTTTTCTGGGGTTTGTCAGTGGTCTGTTGATTGTTGCCCAGGCATGGCTGCTGGCCCGCATTCTTAATCACATGATCATGGAGAACATTCCGCGCGAAGCGCTCCTGTTGCCCTTTATCGTCCTGATCCTGATTTTTGTTCTTCGTGCCTGGGTGGTCTGGCTGCGTGAGCGCGTGGGTTTTCACGCCGGACAGCATATCCGCTATGAGATCCGCCGTCAGGTGCTTGACCGCCTTCAGGAGGCCGGTCCGGCGTGGATCCAGGGTAAACCCGCGGGAAGCTGGGCGACGCTGATCCTTGAGCAGATTGACGATATGCATGACTACTATGCGCGCTATCTGCCACAGATGGCGCTAGCCGTCTTCGTTCCGTTGCTGATTGTCATCGCCATTTTCCCGGTCAACTGGATGGCAGCGCTGATCCTGCTGGGCACAGCCCCGCTGATCCCGCTGTTTATGGCGCTGGTGGGCATGGGTGCCGCGGACGCTAACCGACGTAACTTTCTGGCTCTGGGTCGCTTAAGCGGCCATTTCCTTGACCGTCTGCGCGGCATGGAAACGTTGCGCATTTTTGGCCGCGGTGAAGCGGAAACTGAAAATATCCGCCTCGTATCGCAGGATTTCCGTCAGCGCACCATGGAAGTGTTACGTCTGGCGTTCCTCTCCTCCGGCGTACTCGAATTCTTTACCTCGCTGTCGATTGCACTTGTGGCGGTCTACTTTGGCTTCTCGTATCTCGGCGCGCTGGATTTTGGCCACTACGGCACGGCTGTGACCCTTTCAGCCGGTTTCCTTGCGCTGATACTGGCCCCCGAATTTTTCCAGCCGCTTCGCGATCTGGGCACCTTCTATCATGCAAAAGCGCAGGCCGTGGGCGCGGCTGACAGCCTGAAGACGTTTATGGAAACGCCACTGGCGCATCCGGAACGCGGTGACGTGACCCTGAACGCCAAAGAGCCGGTTACCCTTGAAGCGCGTGATTTCTCCATTCTGTCGCCTGAAGGCAACGTGCTGGCAGGCCCGCTTAACTTTACCCTTCCGGCCGGAAAACGTGTGGTGCTCGTAGGCATCAGCGGTTCAGGGAAAAGCTCTCTGCTCAATGCGCTATCGGGTTTTATGGCCTACACCGGATCGCTGCGGATCAACCAAACTGAACTGCGCGATCTCGATCCGCTTGCCTGGCGTAAACAGCTTAGCTGGGTGGGACAAAACCCTCAGCTTCCTGCCGCCACGCTGCGAGACAATGTGCTGCTGGCTCGCCCGGATGCGCGTGACGATGAACTGCAATCCGTTCTCGACCGCGCCTGGGTCAGCGAGTTTCTGCCGCAGCTTCCGCAGGGTGTCGATACCGTTGTCGGTGACCAGTCTGCCGGCCTGTCAGTCGGTCAGGCCCAGCGTGTGGCGGTTGCCCGCGCGCTGCTTAACCCATGCCAGCTCATGCTGCTCGACGAGCCAGCAGCGAGCCTTGACGCACACAGTGAGCAACGCGTCATGGATGCCCTGAATGCGGCCTCGCGGCAGCAGAGCACCCTGATGGTCACCCATCAGCTGGAAGGTATTGCTGACTGGGATCAGATCTGGGTTATGGAAAATGGTCATATTGTTGAGCAAGGCGATTACGCCTCTCTCGTTGCCGCGCAGGGCCCGTTTGCCACCCTGCTGGCAAACCGTCAGGAGGATATCTGATGCGTGCTCTGCTTCCCTATCTTGCGCTCTATAAACGCCATAAATGGATGCTGCTGCTGGGCATTGTGCTGGCGATTGTTACCCTGCTTGCCAGCATCGGTCTGCTTACGCTCTCCGGCTGGTTCTTGTCCGCTTCGGCCGTCGCGGGGTTCGCGGGTTTATACAGCTTTAACTATATGCTTCCGGCGGCAGGCGTTCGCGGCACCGCAATCACGCGTACTGCTGGACGTTATTTTGAGCGTCTGGTCAGCCACGATGCCACTTTCCGCGTGCTACAGCACCTGCGCATTTACACCTTCAGCAAACTGCTACCCCTCTCCCCTGCCGGGCTGGCACGTTTTCGTCAGGGTGAGTTACTCAACCGTGTCGTAGCCGATGTCGACACGCTGGATCACCTTTACCTGCGCGTGATCTCACCCATCGTGGGGGCGTTTGTGGTGATTGTGGTGGTCACGCTGGGGTTGTCGGTTCTGGACGTTCCCGTTGCGCTCACGCTGGGTGGCATCATGCTGCTGACGCTGATTATCCTGCCACCGCTGTTTTATCGTGCAGGTAAATCCACTGGCGAGAACCTGACGCGACTGCGAGGGGACTACCGACAACAGCTGACATCCTGGCTGCAGGGACAGGCGGAACTGACCATTTTTGGTGCCAGCTCGCGTTATCGCAGTCAAATGGAAAGCACTGAGCTGAACTGGCATGAAGCTCAGCGCCGCCAGTCGGAGCTGACGGCATTCTCCCAGGCGCTGATGATGTTAATCGGCGGCGTGGCGGTCATCGCCATGCTGTGGATGGCTTCAGGTGGCGTAGGCGGGAATACCCAGCCCGGCCCTCTGATTGCTCTCTTCGTTTTCTGCGCCCTGGCCGCGTTTGAAGCGCTGGCCCCGGTGACGGGCGCCTTCCAGCATCTTGGGCAGGTCATCGCTTCTGCCCTGCGCATCACCCAGATTGCCGAGCAGGAGCCGGAAGTTACGTTCAGCGGCGCTCAGACCGCCGTGCCGACCCAGGTTGCGCTGACCCTGGATAACGTCACCTTTGCCTATGAAAAACAGGCGCAGAACGCGCTGGAAGGGATCACGCTGTCTGTTAAAGCAGGCCAGCGGATTGCGCTCCTCGGTCGTACCGGTTGCGGTAAATCCACCCTTCTTCAGTTGCTGACCCGCGCCTGGGATCCGCAGCACGGTCAGATTCGGTTTAACGATACGCCGCTGACCGACTTTAGCGAACAGGCGCTGCGCAAGACCGTGAGCGTGGTTCCGCAGCGAGTGCACCTCTTCAGCGCAACGCTGCGTGATAACCTGCTGCTCGCGGCACCTCAGGCCTCCGACGATGATCTGCGCGCCATGCTGGAGCAGGTTGGGCTGCAAAAACTGCTTGAGAACGACGGGCTGAACGGCTGGCTCGGGGAAGGCGGTCGTCAGCTCTCCGGCGGCGAGTTGCGCCGTCTGGCGATTGCACGCGCGTTGTTGCACGATGCGCCGCTGATGCTGCTTGATGAACCCACCGAAGGGCTGGACGCAACAACCGAGAGCCAAATCCTTGATTTACTGGCCCATGTTATGACCGGAAAAACCGTGCTGATGGTCACCCACCGCCTGCGCGGGCTGGCGAGTTTTGATCAGATAATTGTGATGGACAACGGACATATTATTGAGCAAGGTAGTCACACAGAACTGTTGGCGAAACAGGGTCGCTACTACCAGTTTAAACAGCGTCTGTAGACTATATTTGTACCGATCCTAACTCGCGTATTGGAGTTCTGCTGTCATGCGCCTGGTCCAGCTTTCTCGTCATAACATCGCGTTCCCTTCGCCGGAGGGAGCGCTGCGTGAACCTAATGGGCTGCTGGCCCTTGGCGGCGACCTCAGTCCTGCGCGGCTTTTGATGGCTTACCAGCGCGGCATTTTCCCGTGGTTTTCACCCGGCGACCCGATTTTATGGTGGTCGCCCGATCCCCGTGCCGTGCTGTGGCCGGCGCAGTTTCACCTGAGCCGCAGCATGAAGCGTTTCCATGCGAAATCACCCTACCGCGTCACCCTGAATCATGCCTTCGGTCAGGTCATTGAAGGCTGTGCCGAAGACCGTCATGAAGGAACCTGGATCACCCGCGATATCATTACCGCCTATCACCAGCTGCATGAGCTGGGTTTCGCGCACTCCATTGAAGTCTGGCAAGACGGTGAACTCGTCGGCGGGATGTATGGCGTTGCGCAGGGGACGCTGTTTTGCGGCGAATCGATGTTCTCCCGTGCCGTGAATGCCTCGAAAACCGCGCTGCTGATCTTCTGCCAGGAGTTTGCCCAGCGCGGCGGAAAACTGATGGATTGTCAGGTCCTCAATGAGCATACTGCCTCGCTCGGCGCGGTTGAAATCCCCCGCCGCCACTACATAGAACATCTGGACGTTTGCCGTCAGGAGAAGCTGCCGCGAGACTTCTGGGTACCAAGAACGCTCTTTATGCCCAATGCCTAAATGTTTTCCGCATATTTTTTGTGAGGGTGTTATAATTATGCCGCAGAGTAGGTTCTGCCTGTTGCCTCGCCGCCGTTTGGGTCCTCCGCTTCAGATAACGTCCTGACGTTTATCCTGTTGTATCCCCTTTACGAATGCGCTTTCCGTTCGGTTGTACCGTGACGCTTGGGCAATGCGCCGAAACTATTTTGCTGCGTTTTAAACGCGCAATTCTTTACTTAATTGATGAATTTCGGCATTATCTTGCCGGTTCAAAACTTGGTAGTGATACCCCAGAGGATTAGATGGCCAAAGAAGACAATATTGAAATGCAGGGTACCGTACTTGATACGTTGCCTAACACCATGTTTCGCGTAGAGCTGGAAAACGGTCACGTGGTAACTGCGCACATCTCCGGTAAAATGCGCAAAAACTATATCCGCATTTTAACGGGCGACAAAGTGACTGTTGAACTGACCCCGTACGACCTGAGCAAAGGCCGCATTGTCTTCCGTAGTCGCTAATTGTTTTCGCCTGTAATGGCAGATGAATATATAAAGGTCGGGTTAACCCCGGCCTTTTTTATTTAACGGCTTAATGCCGGGCAGGAAGATGTATTGTCATGCGGGGCTGCGCCGGCGTGATTAAATCCCCGGCCATGGAATGCGCCATCTCATGCAGCAATCCCGTCAGGTGCGGCAGCATATCCCGATCAAAATGGGACACCAGCAGCACGTGGTTTACTGCCCGGCAGTAGTCGCACTTTGTTTCGGTATCTTCCAGAAGCCACGCTTTTTGTCGCGGTGGTTCAGCGTCCTCCTCAAATTCCACTATCTGAAAATCACGCATTGATTCTGTGAGTCCGGTTTTGACTTCTTCCAGATACGCGCCTAAACAGCGGCACACGGGCTGCGTTTGCGGGTGGGCGTTGCAGTCCAGCAGAATTTCGGTGAGCAGCATGCACCGCCCGGCCAGGGTCGGGAGATCGGGGTTGAGGGAGAGTTCGCTGTAGAGCTGGGAGAAAGAGTTTTCTGTATTCATTGGGTAATACCTTCACACACGTTGAGTTACCACCGCAGGAAACGCCAGATTCGCTGGCGGCGGACGAAAAGGAATTGGCGTACCAGTGTGTGTGCTACTGGCGCTTCAAAAGAAGCTTCCGATTCGCCCGCCAGATGCAGAATTATACCCTTTTCCTTAGGGCGAACGAAGCCTGCAGCAATGGTGCTGCTCACACACTTTCAGGACGCCAATCCTGACACCTGATTTTGCAGGTGCGCCGCCATTCTAGGACTGTGAATTTATACAGCAATGAGTGAGATGAAAATATGGAAAGCGCCTCGCAAAGTTTCGGTGCGGGCAGGCATAAAAAAACCGGGCAGTGAGTTGCCCGGTTTTTAAGACTAATGCTGGAAATTAGTGAGCCGCTTCCGGCTTGTGCTTCTGTGCACTCTGGAAATCGTACGTCAGCTCATTCTTCTCCTGGTCCAGCGCGACCGTCACCTGACCGCCGTCTACCAGCAAGCCAAACAGCAGCTCGTTCGCCAGCGGTTTCTTCAGGTTGTCCTGAATCACACGCGCCATTGGACGGGCCCCCATCGCACGGTCGTAGCCTTTTTCAGCCAGCCAGTTGCGGGCCTCCTGGCTCACTTCCAGCGACACGCCTTTCTGATCCAGCTGAACCTGCAGTTCGACGATGAACTTATCCACTACCTGATGGATTACCTCGGTAGAGAGGTGATCGAACCAGATAATGTTGTCCAGACGGTTACGGAACTCCGGCGTAAAGATCTTCTTGATCTCTTCCATCGCATCGGTGCTGTTATCCTGATGGATAAGGCCGATAGATTTGCGCTCCGTTTCACGTACACCGGCGTTGGTGGTCATTACCAGCACTACGTTGCGGAAGTCCGCCTTGCGCCCGTTGTTATCGGTCAGCGTCCCGTTGTCCATCACCTGCAGCAGGATGTTGAACACGTCCGGGTGCGCTTTCTCGATTTCATCGAGCAGCAGTACCGCGTGCGGATGCTTGATCACCGCGTCGGTTAACAGACCGCCCTGGTCAAAGCCCACATAGCCCGGAGGCGCACCAATCAAACGGCTGACGGTGTGACGCTCCATGTACTCGGACATATCAAAACGCAGCAGCTCAATGCCCAGCGCTTTGGAGAGCTGAACCGTGACCTCGGTTTTCCCCACACCGGTCGGACCGGCGAACAGGAAGGAACCGACAGGCTTATGTTCATGCCCCAGTCCGGCACGGGCCATCTTGATGGCTTCGGTTAACGCCTCAATGGCTTTATCCTGCCCAAAGACCAGCATTTTCAGGCGATTGCCAAGGGTGCGCAGCGTGTCACGGTCGCTCTGAGAAACGCTCTTCTCAGGGATACGCGCGATACGGGCCACCACGGTCTCGATATCCGCCACGTTAACGGTTTTCTTACGCTTGCTGGCTGGCATCAGACGCGCACGCGCCCCTGCCTCATCAATCACGTCAATGGCCTTATCCGGCAGATGACGATCGTTGATGTATTTCACCGCCAGCTCCACCGCCGCACGCACCGCTTTGGCGGTATAACGCACATCGTGGTGCGCTTCGTACTTCGGTTTCAGACCGTTGATGATCTGCACGGTTTCTTCAACAGAGGGTTCAGTCACATCGATTTTCTGGAAGCGACGCGCCAGGGCACGATCTTTCTCAAAGATGTTGCTGAACTCCTGATACGTTGTGGAACCAATCACGCGGATCTTACCGCTGGAGAGCAGCGGTTTGATCAGGTTAGCGGCATCCACCTGGCCACCCGAGGCCGCACCGGCACCGATGATGGTGTGGATCTCATCGATAAACAGAATGCTGTTGGTGTCCTGCTCGAGCTGTTTCAAAAGCGCCTTAAAGCGTTTTTCAAAATCGCCGCGGTATTTAGTGCCCGCCAGCAGCGAGCCAATATCCAGCGAGTAGATGGTGCAATCGGCAATCACTTCCGGTACGTCGCCCTGCACAATACGCCAGGCAAGCCCCTCGGCAATCGCGGTTTTACCGACGCCGGATTCACCCACCAGCAGCGGGTTGTTCTTGCGGCGACGGCACAATACCTGGATCGCGCGCTCCAGCTCTTTATCGCGACCAATCAGCGGATCGATACCGCCAACGCGAGCAAGCTGGTTGAGATTGGTGGTGAAGTTTTCCATACGATCCTCCCCGCCTGCTTGCTCTTCATTGTTATTGACCTGATTGCTGGAATCCGATGCCTGGTTCGGCTCGTCTTTACGCGTTCCGTGAGAGATAAAGTTAACCACGTCGAGTCGGCTGACTTCATGTTTGCGCAGCAGGTAGGCAGCCTGTGACTCCTGCTCGCTGAAGATGGCGACCAGCACATTTGCGCCCGTCACTTCGCTACGCCCGGAAGACTGGACGTGGAAGACCGCACGCTGCAACACGCGCTGGAAGCTGAGCGTCGGCTGCGTGTCGCGCTCTTCTTCACTGGCTGGCAGCACCGGTGTGGTTTGTTCGATGAAGGCTTCGAGTTCCTGACGTAGCGCCACCAGATCCACGGAGCAGGCTTCCAGCGCTTCGCGGGCAGATGGGTTGCTAAGCAGTGCGAGCAGTAAATGCTCGACGGTCATAAACTCATGTCGGTGCTCACGCGCTCTGGCGAAAGCCATATTTAAACTGAGTTCCAGTTCTTGATTGAGCATAGGCACCTCCCCCAAATTTTATGCCTTATCAGGCCTTTTCCAGCGTACACAGCAACGGATGCTCGTTCTCCCTCGCATAATCGTTCACCATCGCGACTTTGGTCTCCGCCACTTCGGCGGTAAAGATGCCGCAGATAGCTTTGCCACGATAATGAACGGTAAGCATCAGTTGCGTTGCACGTTCTACATCATAAGAAAAGAACTTTTGTAGCACGTCAATAACAAATTCCATCGGCGTGTAATCATCGTTCATTAACATAACTTTATACATAGATGGCGGTTTTAGCGCGTCACGCACTTTATCTTCCGCCAGCTGGTCAAAATCCAGCCAGTCGTTGGTCTTACCCATTTTGCATAACCACTTTGAATCTACCTCAGATGTTAGATAACAATCATCTATTACTGTCATCCGCGATGTCTGTCACAAACTGTTGCAATAGCGTTAACTGCTTCAAACTTTGGTTGATTATTGTCCCATCTCAAGCGCCAAACGCTTGACGACTTCTTTCGTTTCTCTAAATTGTACAAGCGTGAGATGGCGAGGTTTTGAACAGCCCCCACTCCACCACCGGTTCATTCCATCTTAACTTATAAGATTTACGAAGGATGTCGAAGCATGGAAATGGGTACTGTTAAGTGGTTCAACAACGCCAAAGGGTTTGGCTTCATCTGCCCCGAAGGCGGCGGCGAGGATATCTTCGCTCACTATTCCACCATTCAGATGGATGGTTACAGAACGCTCAAAGCCGGGCAGTCCGTCCGGTTCGATGTACACCAGGGACCAAAAGGCAATCATGCAAGCCTGATCGTACCCATTGAAGCAGAAACGGTCGCATAGCTCTCTGTTTTATTGTGTACATCCCGCCGTCAAAATGCCAGCCCGATCGGCTGGCATTTTTATTTTCAGCCTATTCGCGAGCCAACGCATCCACAGGATCCAGACGCGCCGCATTGCGGGCAGGCAGCCAGCCAAACAAAATGCCGGTAAAAGTCGAACACAAAAATGCGGTAAGAATGGCCACCGGCGAGAAACCAATCTCCCAGCCGGGTAAAAAAAGCTGCAGAGCAAACGCGATCATCATCGACAGCGCAATGCCCATCGCGCCGCCCACCAGACACACCAGCACCGCTTCAATCAAAAATTGCTGCAGCACATCGCTGGCTCTGGCACCGACTGCCATGCGGATGCCAATCTCCCGGGTACGTTCCGTGACCGATACCAGCATGATATTCATCACCCCGATACCGCCGACCACCAGTGAGATCACCGCCACCAGCGTCAGGAACAGCTGAAGAGTACGTGTGGTCTTTTCCGCCGTTTTCAAGAGACCGTCCATGTTCCAGGTGAAGAAATCTTTCTTCCCGTGACGCAACGTCAGCAGCCGTTCCAGCTGTTGCTCGGCCTGCGCGCTGTCGTAGCCCTCCTTCACGCGAACGGTGATGGAGTTCAGCCAGGACTGCCCCATAATCCGCCCGGAGATGGTGGTATAGGGCAGCCAGACGCGCAGGATTTTGCTGCTGCCAAACATTGACTGTTTCTCTTCCGCCACGCCAATCACCGTCGCAGGCATGTTTCCGACCAGGATAACCTCGCCCACCACGTTGGTTTTATTGGGGAAGAGCTGCCGGCGCGAGTTGGCATCAAGCACCACCACCTGCGCCCGGCCCGCTAACTGCTCGGCATTGAAGGTGGCACCTTCGCTGAAGGTCATGCCATAGACGTTAAAGTAATCGCCGCTGACGCCGTTGGCGCTGGCAGCAACGTCAACATTGCCTACCCGCAGACGGAGGTTTTGCGAGACCGCCGGCGTGGCCGAATTCACCCACGGCTGCTTCTGGATAGCCGCCAGATCGTCATACTTCAGCGCCTGCTGATACTGCGGCTCGTCATCGCCAAAATCTTTGCCGGGATAGACATCAATGGTGTTGGTCCCGATGGCCCGAATATCCGCCAGCACCAGCTGTTTGGCCGCGTCGCCCACGACCACAATCGATACCACCGAGGCGATACCAATGATGATACCCAGCATGGTCAACAGGGTGCGCATTTTATTGGCGGCCATCGCCAGCCAGGCCATGGTCAGCGCCTCACGAAACCCGCTGGAAAATTGTCCCCAGCCGGTTGACGCCGGCAGGACTTCTTTCGGCGCCGCCGCCCGGGCGTGTCGCGCCGGCGGGTTGCTGACCAGCTCTCCGTCGCGGATCTCAATGATGCGCTCGGCCTGTGCAGCCACCTGCGGATCGTGGGTAACGATGATGACCGTATGCCCCTGATCGCGAAGCTGGTGAAGGATCGCCATCACCTCTTCACCCGAATGGCTGTCGAGCGCCCCGGTCGGTTCATCTGCGAGGATCACCTGACCGCCGTTCATTAGCGCGCGTGCGATACTGACACGCTGCTGCTGGCCGCCGGAGAGCTGCGAGGGCTGGTACTCCACCCGCTCCGCCAGCCCCAGACGCGTCAGCAGCATCTGGGCGCGCTCAAGGCGTTTTTTCCGCTCGACGCCGGCATAGACCGCCGGCACTTCGACGTTCTGCGCCGCCGTCAGGTGAGAGAGCAGATGATAACGCTGGAAGATAAAACCGAAATGTTCCCGCCGCAGTTTTGCCAGCGCGTCACCGTCCAGCGTGGAAACATCCATTCCGGCCACCCGATAGGTGCCGCTGGTGGGTCTGTCCAGACAGCCGAGAATATTCATCAGCGTCGATTTACCGGAGCCGGACGCACCGACAATCGCCACCATCTCGCCCGCTTCGACGCGCAGGGTGATCCCCTTCAGCACCTCAACCGGGCCATCGCCCGACGGATAGCTGCGACGAATGTCATTCAGCTCAAGCAACGCCGTCATTTAGCGGCTCCGGGCAGGCTTTCGCTGGTAACAACCTCCTCACCCTCTTCCAGCCCTTTGACCACCACCACGTCGGTGTCATTACGTGCACCAATGACCACTTCTCGCTCACGCGTTTCGCCGTTGCGCAGCACTTTCACTTTATAGCGGCTCTCGCCGGTGGATTCACCCAGCGCAGAGAGAGGAATGGTGAGCACATTTTTCACGCCGGTAAGCTGAATGTGCACCTGTGCGGTCATGTCCAGACGCAACACGCCCTGCGGGTTAGGTACCTCGAAGCGCGCATAGTAGAAGATGGCATCGTTCACTTTTTCCGGCGTCGGCAGAATGTCTTTTAGCGCGCCTTCATAGCGCGTCTGAGGATCGCCGAGGACGGTAAACCAGGCTTTCTGCCCCGGCTTCAGATGAATAACATCCGCCTCTGAGACCTGGGCTTTCACCAGCATGGTGCTCATGTCCGCCAGGGTCAGAATGTTGGGCGCCTGCTGCGCCGCAATCACCGTTTGCCCCTGCAGCGTGGTAATTTGAGTCACTTCCCCGGCCATGGGCGCCACAATCTGCGTATAGTCGAGGTTGGTTTTGGCCGTATCCAGCGAGGCCTGGTTGCGCTTGATCTGCGCATCGATAGTCCCGATCTGCGCCTGCTTAACCGCCAGCTCGGTGGCAGCCGTGTCTAAATCTTGTTTCGAGATGGCCTGCGTTTTGGCCAGCGCCTGCTGACGCGTTAACGTTACCTGGGCCAGGTTGCGCTCAGCCTGCGCCTGTGCACGCTGGGCACGCAGTTCCATGAGCGTGGCTTCCACCTCACGGATCTGGTTTTGCGCCTGCTCAGGATCGATAACGCCCAGCAGCTGGCCTTTTTTCACCTTGTCGCCAATCTCAACCGACAGCGTTTTCAACTGACCGCTTACCTGTGCACCCACGTCAACCTTGCGCAGGGCATCCAGTTTTCCCGTCGCCAGCACGTTTTGCTGCAGCTCGCCCGGACGGACAATCAGTGTTTGATACTGTGGTACAGGGGCATTCAGGATCTGCCATAGCCAGAACCCTCCCCCGATAACAATTACCGCCAGCAGCAGAAACCACGTTCTGCGTTTTCCCTTGAGGTTCATAAATATTCCAAATAAATGTTCTGGCAATTATAAACGTTGATTCTATCTAAACGACTCCTCAACGAAACCCCCGCGCACCGAAATCGCCTCAATTTGTTGATGAGTTATTGAAATTTCGCCTGCTGAAATAGAACCCTTCCTTCAGAAGCAGGATCTAACATGTCTTCCATCGTCGATACACTTATTTCTCATCAGCACCAGCCTAAATCCGGCTGGCAGCTCTTCAATAATCTGGCCTTCGGGAAGATCACTCCGGGGCTGGCATGGCAAAACCCCGCTTATCGACGTAAGTTCATGCTCCGTTCGCTGATGACACCGTTCAGCACCACGCGTCTGCTGTCAGAGCTGGCAAAGCAGCCGCGCCTGATGCAAATGTTGCAGGTGCAACCGGGGCTGCCGTGCCGCCTGCACCGCCCGTGGTTAACGGTGGACATGGATCGCCGACAGGCGCTGGAATCGCTGACCTGGCACTACCGGACCATGACGCGCCAGCTTCCGGCAACGCTGGTCAAGGGTTACCTTTCACCGCAGGGGGCAACCCTGCTGACCCTGACCGGAAAAGACGAACAGCAGTTTACTGTGCGCCTGTGCGCCGACGCCTTCATGGATAAAGAGGGTGAAGCCACCCTCGTCTTTTGTAACCATCAGAATACCGTGCTGGCGGAAATGACCTTCACGCTGTGCCCGTTTGAAGGAAAAACAACGCTGTTCATCGGCGGCCTGCAGGGGGCAAAAGCACATGTTTCACATGAACTGATCCAGGGAGCGACCAAAGCGTGTCACGGCCTGTTCCCGAAACGCCTGCTGGTTGAAACGGCAATGACGCTTGGCGCAGCTTTCCCGGTTGAGCATATTGTCGCGGTGAGTAACGCCACGCATATCTACCGCAGCTGGCGTTACCGCAAGAAAAAAGAGGGAAAACTGCTGGCCGATTATGACAGCTTCTGGCTCTCCCTCGGTGGGCAAAAACAGGATAACGGCCACTTCATGCTGCCGCTCGCCATGCCCCGTAAGCCGATGGAAGAGATTGCGAGCAAAAAGCGCGCTGAGTACCGCCGCCGCTATGCGCTACTGGACAGCCTGACGCAACACGTCACGCAGGCGACCCGCACTTAATCCGCTTTCCCGCGTGCCAGCCACAGCACGCGGGAGAACATCTTGCGCAGCAGCGTCGGCACGGACTCCACGCCACGTCTCCCCGCTTCCGTCGCCACCTCAATCGCTAAATCAGGTTTTGAAGAGCGGTGGATGGCTTTGGCAATCACGCGCCGCATGTTCATTGGCACATCCACCGGCACCATCGCAATCCGGTGGAACACGTCGTCGAACCCCTGACGGTACATAAAGTGCTCCATGTCCATGGCCGGCAGCATGGTTAAGTGGTCGCGCTCTTCTTCGCGCTCATTATTCAGCAGGCCACGCACGGTCGCGGCATATTTTTTTCCCGCCTCGTCACCATCCACCAGCACATGCCATTCAATGCCCATCCGCCGGGCGAATTTGATCAGCGGCTTGATCCCCGACTGGGCAAATTCGATGACCTTGATACCTTCGGCATCAAAATGGTGGCCGCACTGACGCGCCAGTTCGTTGATAACCCAGGTTTCCGTTTCTCCCTCAACCAGCAGCCAGCAGCGGGCGAACAGCGACGACGCACGATTAAAGCGGATGTGGAACGAGATACGGCGCCCCTCTTCCGCGTTCATCCCGCCGGGCCCGAGGCGATAGGCGGTGACGCGGGAAGACTCACGTACCAGACGGCAGACGTGCTCAACCGGGGTCAGGGACAATAACTCGCCGGAATTGGTGGTGGTCACGCGCTGTAGCGGCAGCAGATTCAACAGGTGCCACGCCACCGAGAGCATGATCGGGTGCAGGCGCGTTTCCGGGTCTTCCACCAGCAGCAGCGGGCGGGCGTCACGGTCGAGACGAACGGTGCCCTTGGCCTGCAAGAGCGTCGAAAACAGCCCCAGCAAAATCACCCGATGGGTACGGCCACCGGGCCTGTCGATCATCCGGTTAATGATATCGAGGTAACGCCAGCTGCGTTGTTCATCGTGAGAGCGGCGGCGCATCAGACGATGACGCGACTCCGACGTCCCCTGCTCGGAAAAATAGTGTTCCAGCAGTTGTACCATTGCCGACAACCCCTGGCGGATTTGACCATCGGTCAGATTTTGCGGACGCGCCACCAGCTCTCGCGCCAGGAAATCCAGCTCGCGGGCGGTCACTTCCACTTCCGGCATATTCGGTACGGTGCCGTTGCGGATCCGCCGCATAAAACGCGCATCACGCAGGCGCAACACCGGCATCAGGCGAATCAGGTGGCGAGCCAGGTCGTCGATGTCATCCAGCGGAATAGGGTTGGCTTTCTCATCGAGGAAATCACGCAGGGTTAATACGCCCTCGTTTTCTGCCATCTCACCTTCCAGCCGGTAGAAAATTCGGTGGAAACCGTCGTCGCACGGGACCCAGCAGGGTGATAACGGCCGGAAGCGACGCACGCGGTGACGCCCCGGCTCGGATTCGCGGAACGTCAGAATAATGTGCAGGTGTTTTTCGCGGCCATTCACATCGCCGGGAGGAAACCAGAAATCATCATGGGCAAAATGATACAGATCGTCTTCGGGCGAAAGCAGCAGCGTCAGCGCATCCAGCAGGCTGGACTTACCCCACGCGTTCTCACCGATCAGGACGTTGTTCTGCTCAAGCTGCAGCGACAGGCGGTTAATACCGCGGAACCCAACAATTTCCACACGTTCGAGAAGCATAAATCCCCCGCGAGATGATCACTTTTTCCTTTAAGTTATCAGCAGTATAGCGGCAGGAACTTTGACACGACAGCACAACCTTCGTGCTGCAGAGAATTGGTCTATGCTCTATTTACCGTCGATTTGAACAAGGAATGACATCACGTTGCCATAAATCAAATTAACCGAATTAATTTTAGTGGCGAAGGGATGTTTTTGTTTTTAAAATAATGGCTCTTTGAGTCGTCATCCCTTTTTTGACGATATCCCGCACGCAGGAACGCGTGTGAAGTTTATTATTGAGGTGGTTATGTTTAGAAAATTAGCAGCAGAATGCTTTGGTACATTCTGGCTGGTGTTTGGTGGCTGCGGTAGCGCCGTTCTGGCAGCAGCATTTCCGGAATTAGGTATTGGTTTTGTCGGCGTTGCGCTGGCATTCGGTTTAACCGTATTAACCATGGCGTTCGCCGTGGGTCATATTTCCGGTGGTCATTTTAACCCGGCGGTGACATTAGGTTTATGGGCGGGCGGTCGTTTCCCTGCTAAAGAAGTCATTGGTTATATTGTGGCCCAGGTTGTTGGCGGGATTATTGCTGCAGCGGTTCTGTACGTTATTGCCAGCGGTAAAGCCGGCTTTGACGCCGCCGCAAGCGGCTTCGCCTCAAACGGTTTCGGCGAACACTCCCCTGGCGGTTACTCCATGCTCTCTGCCATCGTGATTGAAATTGTGCTGACCGCAGGCTTCCTGCTGGTGATCCACGGCGCAACCGACAAACACGCCCCGGCGGGCTTCGCGCCTATTGCCATTGGTCTGGCGCTGACGCTTATCCACCTGATCTCTATTCCGGTCACCAACACCTCCGTAAACCCGGCGCGCAGTACTGCCGTCGCTATTTTCCAGGGCGGCTGGGCGCTTGAGCAGCTGTGGCTGTTCTGGGTAATGCCAATCATCGGCGGTATTCTGGGCGGCGTGCTGTATCGCACCCTGCTGGAAAAACGCGATTAATTGCGTGTGCAGTCGGGTAGCACTTACGCTTACCCGACCTGCATGACAACACTCAGGCCGGGTCAGGCGTTGCTGCCACCCGGCTTTTTTGTTGCTCCTTTACCTGACAACGTTTATTGGGTAGTGTCTCTGGCGCTTAACAGATACTCACAAGGACCCGTTGTTCATGTTTTCAGGACTCCTCATCATTCTGCTGCCTCTGATTGTGGGCTACCTTATCCCGCTGCATCGCGAATCCGCGTTACGGCTTATTAACCGTTTTCTGAGCTGGATTGTCTACGTCATTCTTTTCTTTATGGGGATAAGCCTGGCGTTTCTGGATAATCTGGCCACCAATCTGCTGGCGATCCTGCATTATTCTGTCGTCACCTGCGCCGTTATTTTGCTGTGCAATATTGCCGCACTTTTCTGGCTTGAGCGCACTATTCCGTGGAAAAATCACCACCATCAGGAAAAACTGCCGTCACGAATTGCAATGGCGCTGGAATCTTTAAAATTATGCGGCGTCGTGGTGCTGGGTTTTGTTCTTGGGCTGAGCGGATGGAATTTTTTACAGCACGCGACGGAAGCCAGTGAATATACCCTCATTTTCCTGCTGTTCCTTATCGGTATTCAGCTGCGAAATAATGGCATGACGTTGAAACAGATTGTCCTTAATCGCCGTGGAATGATCGTCGCGGTTATCGTCGTCATTAGCTCACTGGTGGCGGGCGTGATTAACGCTTTTATTCTCGGTCTGCCGTTAAAAACCGGTCTGGCAATGGCCTCCGGATTTGGCTGGTATTCCCTTTCCGGTATTCTGTTGACCGAATCGTTCGGTCCGGTCATCGGGAGCGCCGCCTTCTTTAACGACCTGGCGCGGGAATTAATTGCCATTATGCTGATCCCGGGCCTGGTGCGCCGCAGTCGCTCGACCGCACTGGGGCTGTGTGGCGCCACGTCGATGGACTTTACCCTGCCGGTCCTGCAGCGTTCAGGTGGGCTGGAGATGGTGCCTGCCGCCATTGTGCATGGCTTTATTTTGAGCCTGCTGGTTCCCGTTCTGATGGCGTTTTTCTCCGCCTGATACTCCTCTGGCGGTAGGCTTTCTGCCGCCAAAATTGCGCTAAATCAATCTCCCTCTATTTTGTAGAAGAAAGCCCTTTTCACCGTTCAGTCACAGGCATAATCTCAAACATGTATATCAAATATAACTTTAACAGGTGTGATTATGTTTTGTGTGCAATGTGAACAAACCATCCGTACCCCGGCAGGCAATGGCTGCTCTTATGCGCAAGGTATGTGCGGCAAAACCGCAGAAACATCAGACCTGCAGGATCTGCTGATTGCCGCCCTGCAAGGCCTTTCCGCATGGGCATTCAAGGCCCGCGAATATGGCATTATTGACCACTATGTAGACAGTTTCGCCCCCCGCGCCTTTTTCTCCACGCTGACTAACGTTAACTTTGATTCCCCGCGCATCGTCGGCTATGCCCGCGAAGCGATTGCGTTGCGTGAAGCACTCAAAGCGCAGTGCCTGAGCGCCGATGCCAACGCACGGGTAGAAAACCCAATGGCAGACCTGCAGCTGGTGAGCGACGACCTGGGCGAGTTGCAGCGTCAGGCAGCAGAATTCACCCCCAACAAAGATAAAGCGGCGATTGGCGAGAACATTCTCGGCCTGCGTCTGCTCTGCCTGTACGGCCTGAAAGGGGCCGCGGCCTATATGGAACACGCGCACGTTCTGGGCCAGTACGATAACGCTATCTATGCTCAGTACCACAAAATCATGGCGTGGTTGGGTACCTGGCCTGCCGAGATGAATCCGCTGCTCGAATGTTCAATGGAAATCGGTCAGATGAACTTCAACGTGATGCGTATTCTGGATGCCGGTGAAACCCGCACCTACGGCCACCCGACGCCGACGCAGGTTAACGTTAAAGCGACCGAAGGCAAGTGCATCCTGATCTCCGGCCATGACCTGAAAGACCTCTATAACCTGCTGAAGCAGACCGAAGGCACGGGCGTTAACGTCTATACCCACGGCGAAATGCTGCCCGCACACGGCTACCCGGAACTGCGTAAATTTAAACACCTGGTCGGGAACTACGGCAGCGGCTGGCAGAACCAGCAGGTTGAGTTCGCCCGTTTCCCGGGCCCCATCGTGATGACCTCTAACTGCATCATCGACCCCACCGTTGGCGCGTATGACGACCGCATCTGGACCCGCAGCATCGTTGGCTGGCCGGGTGTGAGCCACCTGGAAGGGGATGATTTCGGCCCGGTCATCGCCCAGGCGCAGCAGATGGGTGGCTTCCCGTACAGCGAAATCGAACATCTGATCACCGTCGGCTTTGGTCGCGAAACCCTGCTCGGTGCCGCGGATTCACTGATTGACCTCGTGAGCCGTGAAAAACTGCGCCATATCTTCCTGATTGGCGGCTGTGACGGTGCGCGCGGTGAGCGTAACTACTTCACCGATTTCGCCACCAGCGTACCGGAAGATTGCCTGATCCTGACGCTGGCGTGCGGTAAATACCGTTTCAACAAGCTGGACTTCGGCAACATCGAAGGTTTGCCACGCCTGGTCGATGCGGGTCAGTGTAACGATGCCTACTCTGCCATCATTCTGGCCGTCACGCTGGCGGAAAAACTGGGCTGCGGCGTCAACGATCTGCCGCTGTCGCTGGTGCTCTCCTGGTTTGAACAGAAAGCGATTGTCATCCTGCTGACCTTGCTCTCTCTCGGTGTGACCAACATTGTGACCGGCCCCACCGCACCCGGCTTCCTGACACCGGATCTACTTGCCGTGCTGAACGAGAAGTTTGGTCTGCGTTCCGTGACCACCGTAGAAGAAGATATGCAGCAGCTGCTGAGCGCGTAAGGAGTTATTCATGACCATGCCAACCTCACAATGTCCGTGGCGGATGCAGGTTCATCACATCCATCAGGAGACGCCGGATGTGTGGACGCTGTCCCTGCTGTGCCATGACTACTATCCGTACCGTGCAGGTCAGTATGCGCTGGTCAGTGTCCGCAACTCAGCGGACACGCTGCGCGCCTACACGATCTCCTCAACGCCGGGCGTGAGCGAGTACATCACGCTCACTATCCGCCGTATCGATGATGGCGCAGGCTCGCAGTGGCTGACCCGGGACGTGAAGCGCGGGGATTACCTCTGGCTGTCCGACGCACACGGGGATTTCACCTGTGACGATAAAGCGGAAGATAAATTCCTGCTGCTGGCCGCCGGGTGCGGCGTCACGTCGATCATGTCAATGCGTCGCTGGCTGGCGAAAAACCGTCCGCAGGCTGATGTTCAGGTGATCTTCAGCGTGCGCTCGCCGGAAGATGTGATCTTTGCCGAAGAGTGGCGTAACTATCCGGTGACGCTGGTGGCGGAACATAACGCAACCCACGGTTTTGTCGCCGGTCGTCTGAGCCGCGAACTGCTGCAAAGCGTCCCGGATCTCGCGGATCGTACCGTGATGATCTGTGGGCCGGCGCCGTATATGGATATCGTTGAGCAGGACGTGAAAGCGCTGGGCGTGACCCGCTTCTTCAAAGAGCAGTTCTTCACCCCGGTCGCGGAAGCGGCAACCAGCGGAATTACGTTCACCAGACTGCAGCCTGCTCAGACCTTCTTTGGCCGGGTCGGCACCACGCTACTGGACGCGCTGGAAAGCAACAACGTGCCGGTGGTGGCAGCATGTCGTGCTGGTGTATGTGGCTGCTGCAAGACCAAAGTGGTCTCCGGTGAGTACACAGTGACGAGCACCATGACCCTGACCGAGGCAGAAATCGCCGACGGATACGTGCTGGCGTGCTCGTGTCATCCACAGGGCGATCTTGTGCTGGCGTAATCAGCCAACGCGCGAATGACGGGGGGTAAGCGCTAGCGTTTACCCCCGGTTAGTACGCCTACCGCCAGACCGGCGCTTTCCCCAACGCAAAACGCCCAGCGCCTAAACATGCTACCGCCAGCGCACCGATAAAGAAGTACACCAGGCTCTCAATCGCCCAGGCACCTACCGCGTCCAGCGCAAAGGTTTCCCCCGTCCCGACCATCAGCCACGCCACAATCATGGTAAACGCCAGCACCAGTGCCGCCGGGCGCGTAAAAAGCCCCACGATAATCAGGACAGGCGCCACCACTTCGCCAATAAGCACGCCGTAGGCGATAAACCCCGGTAAGCCTTTTTCCACCAGCATGCCGCTGATGAACCCCACGCCACCCAATAACTTGTGTAAACCGTGAAAAAGCATCAGCCCACCGACGGCAAGTCGTAACAAGAGTTTGCCGGCATCGTCGCACGATAGCTTTTCATTAACAGCAATTAACAATGATTTAACCATTTGAAATGATTCCTGTTTTCATCTGTGTGATGACCAGATTATGCCGAATCATTGCGGGTGAAAAGCACCTTTTAATAAGGGGGAAAGCGCGGCAATACAGTGACTTTCTTCTAAGCTTGTAAGCGATATCACTTAAAGGAGATGGACACCCATGAAACAAACCGTGGCAGCATACATAGCAAAAACCCTCGAACAGGCAGGCGTAAAGCGCATCTGGGGCGTAACCGGCGACTCCCTGAACGGGCTGAGCGATAGCCTCAATAAGATGAAGACCATTGAATGGATGCCAACCCGTCATGAAGAGGTTGCCGCTTTCGCGGCTGGTGCGGAAGCGCAGGTGACGGGTGAACTGGCCGTCTGCGCCGGATCGTGCGGACCGGGCAACCTTCACTTGATCAACGGCCTGTTTGACTGCCACCGTAATCACGTACCGGTCCTGGCGATTGCTGCCCACATCCCTTCTTCCGAAATCGGCAGCGGCTATTTTCAGGAGACGCATCCTCAGGAGCTGTTCCGTGAATGCAGCCACTATTGCGAATTAGTTTCCTCACCAGAACAAATCCCTCAGGTTCTGGCCATTGCAATGCGCAAAGCCGTGCTTAACCGCGGTGTTTCGGTGGTCGTTATTCCCGGTGACGTGGCGCTGAAGGCCGCGCCTGAAGGTGCCAGTTCGCACTGGTATCACGCCCCACAGCCTGTCATCACACCGGCTGAAGAAGAGCTCAAAAAGCTCGCGCAGCTGCTGCGTTACTCCAGCAATATCGCCCTGATGTGCGGCAGTGGCTGTGCGGGCGCGCACAAAGAGCTGGTGGAATTTGCCGGCAAGTTAAAATCCCCGATTGTTCACGCCCTGCGCGGCAAAGAGCACGTCGAATATGACAATCCGTATGACGTGGGCATGACCGGACTGATCGGTTTTTCCAGCGGTTTCCACACCATGATGAACGCCGACACGCTGATCCTGCTCGGCACCCAGTTCCCGTACCGCGCGTTTTACCCGACGGATGCCAAAATCATTCAGATTGATATTAACCCGGGCAGTATTGGTGCCCACAGTAAAGTCGATATGGCGCTGGTAGGGGATATCAAATCCACCCTCGCCGCCCTGCTGCCGCTGGTGGAAGAAAAAACCGACCGGAAGTTCCTCGACAAAGCCCTCAGTGATTACCGCGATGCACGCAAAGGACTGGACGATCTTGCCAAACCGAGCGACAAAGCCATTCATCCCCAGTATCTGGCGCAGCAAATTAGCCATTTCGCGGACGACGACGCCATCTTTACCTGCGACGTGGGCACCCCGACCGTCTGGGCGGCACGCTATCTGAAGATGAACGGCAAACGCCGTCTGCTGGGGTCGTTCAACCACGGTTCGATGGCCAACGCCATGCCGCAGGCGCTGGGGGCCAAGGCCACCGCACCAGAGCGTCAGGTGGTGGCGATGTGCGGCGACGGCGGGTTCAGCATGCTGATGGGCGATTTCCTGTCGGTTGTGCAGATGAAGCTCCCGCTGAAAATCGTGGTCTTTAACAACAGCGTGCTGGGCTTTGTGGCGATGGAGATGAAGGCAGGTGGCTATCTGACGGACGGCACCGAGCTACACGACACCAACTTCGCGCGCATCGCTGAAGCCTGCGGCATCACGGGTATTCGCGTAGAGAAAGCCTCAGAAGTCGATGAAGCCCTGCAGCGCGCCTTCTCCATCGACGGTCCGGTACTGGTGGATGTGGTGGTGGCGAAAGAAGAGCTGGCGATCCCACCGCAAATTAAACTCGAGCAGGCCAAAGGATTCAGCCTCTATATGCTGCGCGCCATCATCAGCGGACGCGGTGATGAGGTAATCGAACTGGCAAAAACCAACTGGCTCAGGTAAAACATTTCACATAACCTCTTAAATTAAAGGGATGTGAAATGATTGATTTACGCAGTGATACCGTTACCCGTCCGGGTCGCGCCATGCTCGAAGAGATGATGGCCGCCCCGGTCGGGGACGACGTTTACGGTGACGATCCGACGGTGAATGCGCTGCAGTGTTATGCCGCCGAGCTAAGCGGTAAAGAGGCTGCCCTGTTTCTGCCATCCGGCACCCAGGCCAACCTGGTGGCGTTGCTCAGCCACTGCGAACGCGGTGAAGAGTATATTGCCGGTCAGGGCGCGCACAATTACCTGTACGAAGCAGGCGGTGCGGCGGTACTGGGCAGCATTCAGCCTCAGCCGATTGATGCCGCCCCGGACGGCACCCTGCCGCTCGACAAGGTCGCGGCGAAAATCAAAGTCGATGATGTGCATTTCGCCCGCACCAGGCTGCTCAGTCTGGAAAACACCCACAACGGCAAAGTGCTGCCGCGCGAGTACCTGAAAGCAGCGTGGGAATTCACCCGCGAGCGCAAACTCGGGCTGCACGTGGACGGCGCGCGCATCTTTAACGCCGTGGTGGAGTATGGCTGCGAGCTGAAAGACATCACGCAGTATTGCGATTCGTTCACTATTTGCCTGTCTAAAGGGCTGGGGACGCCCGTTGGCTCGCTGCTGGTGGGCAATGCGGACTACATCAAACGCGCGGTCCGCTGGCGTAAGATGACCGGCGGCGGGATGCGCCAGGCCGGTATTCTGGCGGCAGCCGGACTGTACGCCCTGAAAAACAACGTGGCCCGCCTGAAAGACGATCATGAAAACGCCGCGTGGATGGCCGCACAGCTACGCGAGATTGGTGCAGACGTTATGCGCCACGATACCAACATGCTGTTCATTCGCGTGGGCGAAGAGCACGCTGCCGCGCTGGGTGAGTTTATGAAAGCCCGTGGCGTGTTGATCAACGCCTCGCCGGTGGTACGCCTGGTTATGCACTTAGACGTTAATCGTCAGCAGCTGGCAGACGTGGTGAAACACTGGCAGGCGTTTTTACAGCGCTAAGGAGCAGAGCGTGCCGCAACGTATTCTGGTACTCGGTGCCAGTGGGTATATCGGTCAGCATCTCACCACTGCGTTAAGTCAGCAGGGACACCAGGTGCTGGCCGTGGCACGCAACACGGAGCGTCTGCAAAAACTGCACCTGCCCGGGGTGACCTGTCACAACGTCGATCTCAACTGGCCCACGACGCTGCCGGCGTTACTGGAAGGGGTCGACACGCTTTACTACCTTGTTCACAGCATGGGCGAAGGGGGCGATTTTATCGCCCACGAGCGTCAGGTGGCGATGAACGTCCGCGACGCGCTGTTGCGCACACCGGTGAAGCAGGTGATTTTTTTAAGCTCGCTGCAGGCGCCTGCTAACGAGCAGTCCGATCATCTTCGCGCCCGTCAGCTCACGGCTGAAACCCTGCGCGGCGCCAATATTCCCGTCACCGAACTGCGGGCGGGGATCATCGTCGGGGCTGGCTCCGCCGCGTTCGAAGTGATGCGCGACATGGTGTACAACCTGCCGGTGCTTACCCCGCCGCGCTGGGTGAGATCGCGGACCACGCCGATTGCGCTGGAAAATTTACGCCATTATCTGGTGGCCCTGCTGGACCATCCGGCTGAGCAACACCGCGTGCTTGAGGCTGCCGGCCCGGAAGTGCTGAGCTACCAGCAACAGTTCGAACATTTTATGCGCGTCAGCGGCCGCCGACGCTGGCTGATCCCCATTCCCTTCCCTACCCGCTGGATCTCGGTGTGGTTTTTAAACGTCATTACGTCCGTGCCACCGACGACCGCAAAAGCGCTGATCCAGGGGCTAAAACACGATCTGCTGGCCGACGATCGTGCGTTGCGTGCGCTGATCCCCCAGACGCTGATCCGTTTCGATGATGCGGTACGCAATACGCTCAAGGTAGAGGAACAGCTGATGAACTCCAGCGACTGGGGCTACGACGCCCAGGCGTTTGCCCGCTGGCGGCCTGAATACGGTTACTTTCCTAAACAGGCGGGCTGCACGGTGAACACCCCGGCAACTCTGGCAGACCTGTGGGAGGTGGTGAATCAGATTGGCGGCAAAGAACGCTATTTCTTCGGCAATATCCTCTGGCAAACCCGTGGCGCACTGGATCTGCTGGTAGGACACAGGCTGGCGAAAGGCCGTCCTGCGCACCCGTATCTTGCGGTAGGCGATACGGTTGACAGCTGGAAGGTAATTATCGTCGAGCCCGAAAAACAGCTGGCGTTGCTGTTTGGCATGAAAGCGCCCGGTCTGGGACGGTTGTGCTTTACGCTAAAAGACAAAGGCGACCATCGTGAACTGGACGTTCGTGCCTGGTGGCACCCGCACGGTATGCCGGGGCTTTTCTACTGGTTGTTAATGATCCCCGCTCACCTGTTTATCTTTCGCGGAATGGCGAAACGTATCGCGCAGCTGGCAGAACAAAAGACGAAAATAACTCAATAAAACTCTTATTCTTTCACCTTTCCCATTGCAACCCGCCGTAATTCACGAAAGAATGCGCACGAAATTCTTTTTCAACACAGTGGATTGATATGAAGGTACTGGTTACCGGGGCGACCAGCGGCTTAGGCCGAAATGCGGTCGAGTTTCTGCGCAACAAAGGCATCAGCGTCAGGGCCACCGGTCGCAACGAAGCGATGGGTAAACTGCTGCAAAAAATGGGCGCAGAGTTTGTCCATGCCGACCTGACGGAGCTGGTCTCCTCTCAGGCCAAGGTGATGCTGGCCGGTATCGATACGCTGTGGCACTGCTCCAGTTTTACCTCTCCGTGGGGCACCCAGGAAGCTTTTGACCTCGCCAACGTGCGTGCCACCCGTCGTCTGGGTGAATGGGCCGTGGCCTGGGGCGTGCGTAACTTTATTCATATCTCCTCCCCGTCTCTCTATTTCGACTATCACCATCACCGCGACGTGCAGGAAGATTTTCGCCCGGCGCGCTTTGCCTGTGAGTTTGCCCGCAGTAAAGCGGCCAGCGAAGAGGTGATCGATCTGCTGGCGCAGTCGAACCCGCACACCCGTTTTACCGTATTGCGTCCTCAGAGCCTGTTCGGCCCGCATGACAAAGTGTTTATCCCGCGTCTGGCGCAGATGATGCACCACTACGGCAGCGTGCTGCTGCCCCGCGGTGGCGATGCGATGGTGGATATGACGTACTACGAAAATGCGGTCCACGCCATGTGGCTGGCAAGCCAGCCGGACTGCGATACCCTGATTTCCGGTCGCGCGTACAATATCACCAACGGTGAGCCCTGCACGCTGCGCAGTATCGTGCAAAGGTTGATTGACGAGTTGCAAATCGACTGCCGTATTCGTTCCGTGCCCTACCCGATGCTGGATATGATTGCCCGCAGTATGGAGCGTCTTGGGAGTAAATCGGCGAAAGAGCCTGCGTTGACGCACTACGGTGTGTCAAAGCTCAACTTTGATTTTACGCTGGATATCACCCGCGCAGAAAACGAACTGGGGTATAAGCCGATTGTCTCCCTGGATGAAGGGATTGTGCGTACTGCCGCCTGGTTGCGTGACCACGGTAAATTGCATCGCTAGTTGAGCGCGTTCATCTCAGAGAACAGAGACGAAAACGGCAACCCGAAGGTTGCCGTTTTGTTTTACAGCGCCGTCCAGGCGTCTGACCACGCCAGACCCGCGCCTGGCTCGTAGTACGCCGGGGCATTGTTACACCAGCCGCTGTACGGGAACGGTTTGCACTGGAACAGTTTACCGTGGTTATTCACGATATCGCCTGCCTTGTACTTGCTGTTCGCGCTCCACGCGGCGTAAGCACCTGAGGTACCGTCGTTTTCAGACGGCGTCGTGGCTTTCGCTTTAACGTTCAGCAGATAGGAAGTGGTGCTGCTCAGCTCGCCATCGCTCACGGTCAGGCTGACTTCATACTGTTGAGCCGTCGCAGACTCGGGCGCGGTAAAGGTCACCACCGCCTTGTCTTCACCGGTGACCGTCTGGCCATCCTGTGAACGCCAGGTGTAGGTCAGCGTGTTGCCGTCCTGGTCAGTGGATCCTTCTGCGCTCAGGGATACCTGCGCGCCCGCTTCCACCGCACCGATTGGGCCCGCAATCTGCGCGACCGGGGCGTGGTTCACCACGGTCGGTTCTGCCGGCGTTTCGTCCGGAACCGGTGCCGGTGCCGGGGTTTCATCTTCCGATGGCGTCGGTGCCGGAGTGACCGGATGCTCGTCCGGCGTCACGGCGGAACCGTCATCGTTGATGATGTTGACGTTATAGAATTTCTTCACGCAGTTCGTGTAGTCACCCTCTTTAAAGGCGCTGAACGGCGTCTGATAACCGACCAGCTGGCAGGAATACGTTTTACCGTCTGGCGTATCGGCACTCCATCCCCAGTCCTGCTCCCAGTAAATCTTCAGCGCACCGGAGCCGCCTTCATCGAACTGCTTCATGTTGGCACAGCCGAGCACTTCATTTGCCGGGACAGGCACTTTCAGGTACTTCGCAAACTCTTTGTAGTACTTGATACGGTTTTCAGACTGGGCAATCTCAGTCGGGCCGCCACACTCTACGCCACCGTTAATGATCTGGGTGGTCACGCCGAAGCCCGGAACCAGGCCGTTGGCTTTGTCATGATCGTTTGGCTGCCAGGTGCCGTCGATAACCTGCAGCATGCTCGGTTTCGGCGGCTGCGGGTAGGCGAAGAAGAAGATGGCGCTTGCCAGGTTCAGCCAGGTGTCAGCCACCAGCTCCGGCTTGTCGAGCAGCGTGCGGACAGTGCCGAACATCGCTTCAGAGAACGGACCGTAGTTGTAGTTATAAGACAGCTGTTTAGCCCCACGGCCAAAGTAACTCACGAAATCGCCGTCTTTGTCTTTGCCGCACGGCCAGGTTTGTCCCTGCCAGATATCAGGATTACATTCGCCGTTGTAACCGCCTTTCTGCCCTTCGGTCCAGCCCATTTCGCGAACGTGAACCAGCGCCTGACGCCATTCGGCTTCCGGACGCCAGCTTTCGTGACCGCCGGTTTCCTGTGCGAAGTGGGCAAACATGGTGGCCAGCTCTTTACGGCAGATGGCGTCGCTGTCACGGCCGTCGTTGTAGGTCTTACACAGCGCCGGGAATTTGCCCACCGCTTTGAGGAAGTTACTGTAGGTGTAGGACTGTGCTCGCATCGGGAAAAGGTATTCCCAGTCGCTGGCCTTCACAATGCCTTCAACGCGTTTGACGTTATCCGGGTTCGCTGCACGGCCTGGCTCAATCAGCTCAACCTGGGCATTATCCAGCGTACGAATGGTGTCTTTAACCGACGCCATCAGTGGAAAGTTAGTCAGTTCCTGTTCTTTCTTCGCCAGATCGCTGGCTTTCAGGGTGAACGGCTCGCTGGTGGTTGCCTGCAGCGTCGCAGCCTGTGCCATGAAAGGCGTAATGCATGCACCCGCAACGAGCACGCTCAGTAAGGTCCTTTTGGTCATTTCAACTCATCCTATATATAGCAACAAGGGTTAATGCAATCACGGTTTATGTATTATTCCCTTAATAAATAAACCAAAGAGTGCGGTAATTTTTCATTTTCTGAAGCGCACCTCTGGGTACGCTTCAAAAAACAAAAAGCAGAATTAATAAGAGGAACGAGGTTTTATCTCCTGATATTTCGCCCAGACCTTGCGGGCATAATTCATACGCTTTGAATAATTCTCTTTTTTCACTCCCGCGTTATAAGCCCCGACGGCTTCCCAGTTATAGCCATATACGTTGATCATCGTCGACAGTATTGACGCGCCCACCATAATGGAGGTGCAGGGCTCGGTCACAAGCCGGTTCTCGTCAATGCCCTGGCGCTGCAGTTCGCTGAAATGCGTGCTGTTAATCTGCATTAATCCCACATCCCGCGAGCCATCCTGATTCCACCCCACGGCATTCGGATTCATACCGGATTCCACCTGCGCAATGGCATATAATAAATACGGATCGACATGATAATAATGCGCCGCTTTATCCCAGCAATTTGCTGTCGCACTCTGACTTAAAATAAGCAATAACAATAAAAAGCGTTTCATCTCATTACCTGTTTATTTACTGACGATCCTTCTCCTTGCGCACGCTGTCTTATTCCGGAAGGGGTTGACCACACCCGAAACGGGGTGTGGTCAACGATTGCAGGTGATATCAAACCCGCAACCTCAGGCTAAGAAGGTTATTTGCAGTCTGCTGACGCGCCTTCTTTCACCCATACATCGCTGTTACCTGGTTTATCGCCACGGGTCCACCATTTCGCACGGTAGACATACCCCTGGTAGGTGGTCGTATCGCCACCGTTGTAAACCACATCTGAACGCCAGTTCATCTTCACCTGGCTGACCAGCTCCCACGCATCCGCGTCAAAGCCGGGTTTATTGCCCTGTGTCCAGTACTTCGCTTTCCACACCAGGTTGTCGGCGCTCACGGTGTCACCACTGTTGTAGATTTTGCTCGCACTCCAGGCCGGGTACTGGCTGGCACTGGCATCAACAGGTGCATCACAGCTGCCGGTGGCAGAGCCTTCATCAGAAGGTGGCGTGACCTCATCGGCTGGTGGTGTCACCTCGTCAGATGGCGGCGTGACCTCATCGGCTGCTTTTGGCGTGACAATAACCTGCACGTTCGATTGAACGCTGGTTTTACCGTCGCTGACCACCACGCTCAGGGTGTAGGTGGAATCGGAAGCGACAGCCGGTGCGGTGATATTCACGTTCGCGGTGTCAGTTCCGGTTGCGTTCATGTCCGCCGGCACGCTCCAGGCATAGGTCAGCGCGTCACCATCCGGATCGGCAGCCTGCGCATGCAGGGCATAGGTTTCACCCGCCTGCAGCGTGATGCTTTCCATCGGGTTGACCACCGGTGCCTGGTTCGCTTTAGGTGCTTTGTTCACGACCTGAACATCAATGGCATTCGTCAGGCCTTTCGCATCTTTCACCGTCAGGCGGAAGGAGAGCGTCTGGTTCTGAGTCACTGCCGCCGCGCCGAAGGAGGCTTTGGCTTTCGTGCTGTTGGTAAGGGTCACGGCTGGACCGGAAATCTGGGTCCACTTATAGGTAATGGCGTCGCCGTCCGGATCGCCAGACGCAGAGCCATCGAGGGTGACGGTAACAGGCCCGGTCACGGTCTGATCGGCAGCCGCAGCGATCGGCGCATGGTTGGTGACAACGGGATCAACCGGCGTTGAACCGCCGCCCAACAGGCTTTCGTTCATCGCATTGAGGATGTCGCCATTGTCCGAGTCGATGGACCAGGAGAACAGACCGCCCAGGTTTTTCGCCAGCACATACTTACCTTTTGCCGTGGTAGAACGCGCGTCTTCATAGGTAATCAGATCGCCGGTGGCTTTATTGAACAGATACGGCGCTTCTGCCGCGGCATCGTATTTGTATTCCCAGCCTGGCTTGCCTTTGTACTCGTTCGCAATCTGACGGTAGTCAACCACGCCCGGTTCCCAGGTGCCTTTGACCGCGCCCGTTGCCGTACCGGTGAACGGATTATCGCCGGTGTAGCCATGAACGCCGGTCCAGCCGCGACCGTACATGCCCGCCCCCACAACAATCTTGCCCGGCTGCACGCCCTGCTCCAGCAGCGCGTTCACGCCGTTTTCAGTGGTGTAGTTGGTGTCCGGTTTCCACTCCGCGCCATGCAGCGCCGCCTGGTGGCCGAGATCAGTGTTGCTCCAGCCGCCGTAGAAGTCGTAGCTCATCAGGAAGATGTGGTCGAGATACTGCTGCGCCGTGGTGTAATCCACGTCTTCAATTTTGTCTTTACCGGAACCAATGGCGGTGGTCAGTTCGTACGTACGGCCCGTTTCTGCTGACAGCTCGTTCAGCATCGCACGCAGATCGTGCATCACCGCGGTATAGGTAGCTTTGTCCTGAGCAGGGTTGCCAAGATTTTCCGACACACCACCACCCCCTGGGAATTCCCAGTCAATATCGACCCCGTCGAAGAATTTCCAGGTTTTCAGGAACTCTTTCACGGAAGAGACGAAGCGCGCACGGATCGCTGAATCATGCATCTGGAAGAACGGATCGGACATCGTCCAGCCGCCAATGGAAGGCAGCACTTTCAGATCCGGATGGGCTTTTTTCAGCGCCATCAACTGACCAAAGTTACCTTTGTAGGGGTCGTCCCAGTTGGTCACGCCGACCTGCGGTTTTTGCAATGCCGCCCACGGATCGTGAATGGCCACGGTGTAATCCTGACGGCCCGCACAGGCGCGCTGCAGCGCGGCGAAGCTGTTGCCGTTCTCAACCGTTTTTAACCCGTCGTTGATGCCATCACCACCACAGATCGGAATGAAACCGTACAAAATGTGGTTCAGGTTCGCCGCAGGGATTTTATCCACCGGGAACTCACGCCCATAGACGCCCCACTCAGGGAAATAGGCACCCACCACTTGGTCCGTATGTTGAGAGAAAGTTTTGTTATTTTCCTTCAGGGTGGTGTTCAGCGGCAGCAGATGGCTCCCGTCCGTGTCCGCCACGATGATCAGTTTGCTGGCACTTTTAGAACACCCGCTGGCGTTACAGAGTTCAACCTGCTCCTGATAGCGTCCGCCCTTTTTCACTTTGAAGGTGGCTGACCCGGAGGCGCTTGCGGCGCCACTCCACACGGCCTGACCATCCAGAAGCACTTTCGCCGAGGTTGGCGCATCGCCGCTCCAGACGTTCCACTCAACTTTCACATCCGCGCCATCATGGACTTTCACAAGGCTGTTATAGTCTTGCGCTGCCTGGTCAACTTCAACAATCGCAAACTTATCATTGCCACTGCTGAGGGTTGGCGTACCTGGCGCCGCCGCGAAGGCAGAGCTGGACGCCGCTGCAACGAAAAGCGCCAGATATTTAGGCTTCATAAATTTCATTTTTATTTCCTGATAAATTTATTTGTAAACGTTAATGACCCATGTCTTCCTTTAAAACATGGAATAGTTTTTTACAGACTTTGAATTTCAACTTAAGCAATAATCGTTAACCGCTATTTCTGTGGCGCGCTGTATTCCTCCATTAAAAGATACAAGCTCGAATTCTGTGAAGCTTATGTCTTTAACGATACGCTGAATAAATACTGTATTCCTTTCATTCCCCAATCGAAAAAATCACTAAAAAAACTTGACCGGTGTATTCAGAATGTGGAACAGGCAACCTGATAAACAAAAACCGTCATGCCGGCAAAAGCTAAATAAGGCCCGAAAGAAATAATGCGGTTATTTTTATTCGCATGTGTTGTCGCGAAATATCCGACAATACCGCTTAACGCGGCAATCAATTCCAGGGTGGGCAGTGCCTGCCAGCCGCACCAGGCGCCTAACGCCGCCAGAAGTTTAAAATCGCCATAGCCTAATCCTTCTCGTCCGGTAAGCAGACGAAATGCCCAGTAGAGAGACCAGAGCGAAAGGTAGCCAGCCACCGCCCCCACCAGCGCATCCTTAAGCGGCAGCGTGTGGTCAACGAGGTGTAACAACAGTCCTGCCCACAGCAACGGCTGGGTCAGACAGTCAGGGAGCAACTGATGCTGCCAGTCAATCATCGCCAGCGGCAGCAGAAACGCGGCCAGCAACCACAGTGAGAACAACGCCGGTTCGCCCGGAATGCACAAGGCGGTGAGGCCCAAAAAGAGCGCGGTGACGAGTTCGAGCATCAATAAGCGCAGCGGGATGGCCGTACCGCACTGCCTGCAGCGCCCGCGCAATACTAGCCAGCTGACCAGCGGGATATTCTCCCAGGCCGCAAGATCATGCTGGCACACCGGGCAGTGAGAGGCCGGAAACAGCAAGTTGCCCGCGCCTTCCTCCTCCATCACCATGCCCGGCACGCGCTCGGCGACAACCCCCAGAAAACTGCCCACCATGCTGCCCAGGATCGCACTCATCACCGGGAACCCCACCGGGTAGATTTCCCGCATCAGCGCAACGGTGTTCATGCGGTTTTGCGCCAGGTGAGCTGCACTTCTGCTTTCACATCACTGAGGTGATCGACCGGCGTAAGGTTCATTTTTTGCAGCCTGACGCCGGAGGTCTGGTTGATTTCCCGCAGCCAGTTTTTTAATTCATACACATTTACGCGGTTCACCACGAACGATAAGGTTTGCCCGTCCTGACGCACCTCCGTCAGGGAAAGGTTAATTTCATGAGCGCTGTTCTCCACCACCGTGCGCGGGTTATCCGTTTTAATGATCATCACCGGAAGGTGGTGTTTATCTATTTCTCTGCGCATCCAGTTCAGCGTCTCTTTTTGTCGGGTCAGCGTTGATTTGCTATTTTGAATCATATTATCCAGTGGCATCATGCCCGCGTAATAAACAGCCGCGGCCAGGAGGGCAACGGCACCGGTTTTTATAATATATTTCTCCCGGATGCTGTATTGTTGATAACGCGACGTAAGCTTCGTGATTCGCTCTTTCATTTATATTTCCCTGCGATCATGGCGGTATAAGGTGCAGTGGTCGAAACAGGCTGTAGGGTGAAATCAAAATGCTCCCCTGTTTTCTCCACAAACGACTGCAGCGCGGCCTGGCTTTGCGCACTGACGCTCAGGGTCAGCGCATTTTGTTGCGCATCGTACTCAAGCAGGGAGATCTCAAGTGCGGGTACGGCCTGCCTGGCTTGCTCAAGATCATCCAGCTGCAGGAATATCCCTTTGTGCTGCTTTTTCATGTTTTGACCAAAGTGGTATTTGATATTGGTCTGCTGGCGCATGCTGGGAAAATGGTGCTGATAAACCTGAACGATCTCCTGCTGAACCCGATTTTCCTGCTGTACCAGCATCCAGGCCATCGCGATCCGCGGGCCCAGCAACAGCCCGAGAGACAGCAGGCCCGCCGCCGCCATCGCGATTTTTATTCCTTTAGACGCGCTGCCTTTCCCTGCCTTCGGGCTGAATTCACCGTGCAGGAGGGTGACCCGACAGGATTGCCACTGGGGCTGGATCAACACCAGCGGATGCTGCCACGGGTGCAGAAGATCCACCCCGACACCGGCTGGCGGTTCGCCGTAACAGCACACGTCACCGTCTGGGTTTTTTTGCATCAGCAGCGGCAGCAGGCTGGCCTCCATTTCGCTGGCGACATGGGGCGACAGGCGCAGCCAGTAGCGGTCATCCAGGGCAACCAGCGTGCTTCCTCCTGCCGTCACCGGCAGCAGCCAGGCATCCGGCAGCACCTGAATCACCTTCAAACCGGCCTCCTGGCAACGGGCTAACCACCCGCGCATAAGATCGGTATCAATCGCCACCGCGTCAACGTCGGCCCCCTTTTTGTGAAGCACCGTCCAGTGAAGGTTGTCCACCTCACCAATGAGCGTCTCCTCCGCCAGCCACGAGAACGCCGCCGTCTGAGAGGCAACTTTTTTCGGCAACGTAAAATGGCGGAAGATCATGTTGCCCGCGGGCAACAGTAAACAGACCCGGGCCGCGAGAGGATGGTCTGCCAGCGCGTCAAGGCGCTCCACAACGTCAACCTGCTGGCTGCCGGAAGCACACCACATTATTTTCCCGCCCTCACGGCTGTCGGGACGAACAAAAAGTACCTGTTTCATAGCCATCTGCTTTTCTTATTCAATCATTCGGTAACGACGTTGCCACGTCACGATCTCACCGGCTTCGTTATTGACCTGAAGCTGGCTTACCACGCGAAGCGTTAGCGCATCGGTGTTGCCGGTATAGTTAACGCGGAAGTACCGGCTTTGGGTGGAGAGTTGTCCGGCCACCTGCGGAAGGTCGTCTTTCACCTGCGGGAAGGCCTGCTCCAGCACGTTGCTGAAGGTTTCCATATTTTCCCAGCCGGTTTCAGGTCGCGATTCAATCAGGCGAACGGCATCGTCTTGCGTTATTTTTCCGGGGAACATGGCGGCCAGTAAGGCGGCCTGTTCCGGTTTCAGGGTGTTCACATCCACCTTGCTGGCGGTATCCGGTAAGGCACACAGCAGCGTGCTCACCTTCCGGTATGCCGTTGCCGGAAATGCCGGCAGCAGCGTGATCTCAGCGATCGTGCGCATCATCTGGTTTGCGGGCTGCCGGGGGGGCACCACGCCTGCCCAGGCATCGCTCTCCGCCCCCTCGCTGGCCGTGGTGGTATCGCCATCCAGATAGTCCACCAGCTGCGAGTAAACCTCGTGCGCCGTGGACTGGCTGAGGCCACTCCCGGTCAGGAGTTGCTCAACAATCTGCTCTTTCCGCGGTTTTTCCGGCACCGCGGGCGCATTTTGCCCCTGCGCGATGTCATCGGCCGCCAGCAGATTATTCACGTTGAAGCAGTCCTGGGCGTCTTCCACCTGGCTGACCACCGTGTAATCGTCACCCCGGGTCTCCAGCGGCTGGTGCCAGTCACCCTGCAGGGTAAGGGCTTTACTCTCACCGCTGGCGTCGCTCTGCAGACGATCTTTAACCACCTTCTCCTGAGCCTGCATGGCCCAGCGCAGCTGCTGCTGACTCACCTGGTAATGGGTTTTCTGCAGATTGCGGCAGAACTGCTGGCTGATTCTGGCAGCCAGCGCCGACATCATGACCAGCAGGATCAGTACCACCAGCAGCGCGACGCCTTTCTGTTTACGTAAAGCCTTCATGATGTCGCTTCCGCTGCAGGTGGCGCGGCAGGTGCGTCTGCGGGCGCTGGCGCGGCGGCCTCGGGGATATCGCCCGGCGTTGTAAACACCCAGCGCCAGGTTTCCCCGTTTTCCATCGTCAGCGTCAGCTCGACGCCATCCGGCAGATGTGCCGGGTCGTTCCAGCTTTTTTGCCAGCCCTGACGGTAAAAACGCCACTGCAGGGATTTCACCTCGCCGACAATCGGCACCGCATCGGGTCTGGCACCCGCCGGGCTGTCAATCACCGGCCAGACATCCCGGTACAGTCGCCCCTCTTCCAGCCGCCAGCGCACGCGCTCCAGCTGTACGGTTCCGCTCACGCCGTTCAGCGTGGTCAGCTCAAGGCCGTCATCCCCCTGACGAAATGTATCCGGCTCGTTGCGCGGCGCACGCGCCTGAAGCTGATAGAAATCGCGTTCCATCAGGCTCCAGGCACGCTGAAGCTGATTGAGCTTTGCCGCGCTGGCCTCCGTCGCCGAACTGGTGCGCATCGCCCCGTCGAGGATTTGCCAGGCCAGGGTGCTGATCACCGCAAAAATGGTCAGCGCAATCATGATCTCCAGCAGGGTAAATCCCCGCTGGCGTCGGATTTTCTTCACGGTTCCTCTCCCGGCGCGATAACCTGCAGTGAAATAACCGGCTGGCTTTCATCGCCTTCTGCATAGACGCGGATGGCATTCGCCCAGCCGTTAGACGCGGTTTTTACGCGCTGCTTTCGCCAGGCCCAGCTGCGCCCGCCCATGACCTCTGCCCCCTGCGCTTCAGCGTCAGGAAAATCACGTCTGTTGAGCTGCGCCTCCGCCAGTTGATTTTCGGCGACCCAGCTGGCCTGCAATGTATCGGCCAGCCCGTGGGTGAAACGCACGTTCAGGGAGACCGAGTTCATCAGCGCCAGTGCGGCGGTGGAGAAGATGACCAGCGCGACCATCACCTCCAGCAGAGTCATCCCCTTTTGCTTTCTCTTGCCGTTAGCCATCGTTTTCTACCGTTACAGGGGCCGCGCCTTGCGACACCACGCGGAAATGGTGCGCGTTGTCGCGGCTTTGCAGCGCCAGCGTAAAGCGGCTGATTTCACCGTCCGGCAGAAATAACACCTGCGGTTCGGATGTCACCGTGGCGGCGAGACGCTGCGGCGTGAGCGAGACGTGCATCTCCGGCGGAAAATCACCCCGGGTCGTTATCCGCCCCGCGGATAACGACACCCAGTGACGTTCACCGTTTTTATCCTCGAGCGTCACCAGCCGATATTTATCCGCGGTCATAACCAACCCCACGATATTTCCGTCCATCACTGCCCGGTCTGAACCATAATCAACGAGGGCTTTTAATTGCTGACCAAATATATCCGCACCGCTGCGTGAGGGTATTGTTGAAACCACCATCATGGCGCAACTGGCAAATATCACCAGCGCCAGAATAATTTCCAGCAACGTAAAGCCGCGTTGACGTTTCATTATTTCTCTTTCTTATCCAGAGACCAGTTTGTAATATCATCGGCGGTATTGGCTTCGCCATCCGGACCGGCGGAGAAAACGTCTACGGCACCGTGTTCACCCGGGCTGACCAGAATATAATCCCCGCCCCACGGGTCCTGCGGCAGGCGGCGGATATAACCGTCCGCACGGTAGCCGTTGGGAATGGGCGCAATCTCTGGCTTCGTGACCAGCGCCTGCAAGCCCTGTTCGGTGGTGGGATAGCGGTGATTATCCAGCTTATACATATCCAGCGAGCCTTCGAGCGCGACGATATCGCTGGTCGCTTTTTGGGTATCCGCTTTTTCTTTATTGCCCATTAAATTGGGTACCACCATACTCGCGAGTACGCCGAGAATAACAATAACCACCATTAATTCGAGCAAGGTGAAGCCCGCCTGGCGAGCCAGGTGTTTACGTTTTATAGCCATGATTTAACCTACCATATTATTAAGTTGCAGAAGCGGTTGTAATATTGACAGGACGATGAATAAAACAATCGTCGCCATAGATACCACCAGTGCCGGTTCAAATACCGACAGCGTTAACGTAATACGATGCTGTAATGCCGATTCCTGGTTTTCCGCCGCGCGGTCCATTAAATGGCCTAATTCCCCACTCTCTTCCCCGGAGGCAATCATATACAGCATGGTCGGCGGGAATAATTTCGCCTGCTCCAGAGCCGCATAAAGCGATGCCCCCTGGCGCACGGTATCCGCCGCCTGCTCCAGCACCTGCCGGGCATACCGGTTTTCGATCCCGTCCATCGCGATATACATCCCCTCCAGCAACGGCACGCTACTGGCCTGCAGAATGCTCAGGGTACGGATATAGCGGGCGCTGTTGATGGCGCAGACCAGCTTTTTGACGGGCGAACCATTCACCAGCCAGTTGTGCCAGCGAAAACGATTTTTAGCGTTTCGAAGCCAGGCCTTAAAACCCATCATCCCGCCAGCCAGGCTGCCGACGATATAGAGGCCGTAAACCTGCAGGAAATCACTCACCGCGATCAGCGTGCGGGTGGTGATCGGCAGCTGCTGTTTCATATGGGTGAACTGCTCAATCACCTGGGGCACAACCGCCACCAGCAGAATGCCGATCACCGCGATGGCCACCACGGTCAGGGTGATCGGGTAGACCATCGCCTGCGTCAGTTTGCTTTTCATCTTCTGACGCTGCTCGTTGTACTCGGCCAGCTTTTCCAGCACGTCGCCCAGATGGCCGGTCTTTTCACCGGCCATTACCAACGTGCAGTAGAGCTTGTCGAAGCTGCGCGGAAACTGGCTGAAAGCGTCAAACAGCGTATGCCCTTCCACTACCTTCTCGCGGATGTCCACCACCATCGCCGCGAGCTTTTTGTCCTCCGTCTGTTTCGCGATTGCCTTCAGCGCGCTCTCCAGCGGCAGCGCAGCGTTGACAAGCGTCGACAGCTGACGGGTAAACATCGACAGCACCGGCGTGGAGAGTTTTGCCCCGGCGTTCGCATTACCGGCAGCCGCAACCTCACGGGTTTCGTTGATACTGACGGGCATCAGCTTTTGCTCGCGCAACATCTGGCGAACCTGCTTTTGCCCCTCAGCCTGCAACGTGCCACGCCGGGTTTTGCCCGCGGTATCCCTCGCCGTCCAGGCGTAGAAGGCCATTACGCATCTCCTCCGCGCTCGGCGGTGACGCGCATCACCTCTTCCAGCGAAGTGACGCCGCCGATCACCTTCAGCAGCCCGTTCTCACGCAGGCTGTAGGCCTGCTTAAAGAGCTCGGTTTCGATGGCCATTTCGTCTTTATCTTCATGAATGGCGCGGCGCAGGGTGCTGTCGACCACCAGAAATTCATGAATACCGGCGCGCCCCTGATAGCCGCTCTGGCGGCAGTGTTCGCACCCCACCGCGCGATAGATCGCGTGTGGCGGCTGGTCCATAAAGCTGAACAGCGCCTTTTCATTGTCATCCAGCGGACTGGTGGTACGGCAGTGCGGACACAGCCGACGCACCAGACGCTGGGCAATGACCCCCAGTAACGATGAACCGATTAAAAATGACTCCAGCCCCATATCCCGCAGGCGGGTTATCGCCCCGGCGGCGCTGTTGGTGTGCAGCGTAGACATGACCAGGTGACCGGTGAGCGACGCCTGCACCGCAATTTGTGCCGTCTCGGCGTCACGGATTTCGCCGATCATCACCACGTCCGGGTCCTGGCGCAGAATCGCGCGCAGCCCGCGGGCAAAGGTCATGTCCACGCGCGGGTTAACCTGCGTCTGCCCCACCCCTTCCAGCTCGTATTCAATAGGATCTTCTACGGTCAGGATGTTGCGCTCATGGCCGTTCAGCGCCGAAAGAATCGCGTACAGGGTGGTACTTTTACCGGAACCCGTTGGCCCGGTGACCAGGATAATGCCGTGCGGGCGGTCAATCAGCCCTTGTAACTTCTCCCGTTCTTCATCAATCAGCCCAAGCTTGTTGATATCAGGCTTGAGATTGCTTTTATCGAGCAGACGCATGACCACGCGTTCACCATACTGGGACGGAATGGTCGATACGCGCACGTCGACCGCCTTACGGCCAATGCGCAGGGAAATACGGCCATCCTGCGGCAGACGTTTCTCCGCGATATCCAGCCGGGACATCACCTTGATACGCGAAACCAGCAGCGGCGCGAGCTTACGCGCGGGCTGCAACACCGGACGCAGCACGCCGTCGACGCGAAAGCGAATGCTCAGCGTACGCTCGAAGGTTTCAATATGAATATCCGACGCGCCCTCTTTTACCGCCTCGCCGAGAATGGCGTTGATCAGGCGGATCACCGGCGAGTTTTCATCGTTATCGAGCAGATCTTCGTTATCCGGGATCTCCTCGGTTAACGCCATCAGATCGATATCGGCGTCCATATCGTCCACCAGTTGCTGGGACACCCCGCTGCTCTGCTGCCAGATCCTGGCCAGCATTTCATCGAAGGCTTCCGCCGTCAGGGTGACCGGGACAAACGCGCGTCCCAGCACCCGACGCACTTCCAGCAGCGCGAGTGCCGGGGTGTCATCACGGATATAGACCGCATCGTGATAAAATAAAACGCCGTTATCTTTTGCGTAGCCGCTGCTACACAGGGTTTTGCTCAGTTCGTCCACGTGATACCTCCGCCTTACTCTTTAAACGGATTGCGGGACGCGCTGGTTTTCACCGTTGCAGCACTCGCAGCAGGGAACGCGGGTAACACGGCGTTATCCGCCGGTTCAATGATCCCGAGCTTTTTCTCCTCAACGCGCTGCTGCTGGCGGGCGCGGATCTGGTCATATTTCTCTTTCGACGCCGCGCTGTAGTTGTCGTCGTCACGCAGCACGGTGGTATGAATAAAGACCATCAGGTTGCGTTTGGACGCGTCCTGCGAGGTGTAGCGGAAAAGCTGCCCGACCAGCGGAATATCCCCCAGCAGCGGCACTTTGGACACCGACTGCTTAGTGACATTCTCCATCAGGCCACCGAGCACCACCGTTTGCCCGCTGTGCACCATCACTTCGTTATTGATGGTTCGGGTATTAAAGGTTGGGCCAAGGCTGGCGTCTTCCGTTGCGCTGTTGTCGACGCTTGAGACTTCCTGCTCAATCTTCAGGTGGATCATGTCGCCGTCGTTGATTTGCGGCACAATTTTCAGTTTGGTCCCCACCGTCTTGCGCTCTACGGAGTTAAAGACATTATCGCCACTGGTGGTCTGCGAACCGGAAAGCACCGGCACGTCCTGACCGACATTGAATGACGCCTCTTTGTTATCCAGCGTGACCACGCTTGGCGTGGAAAGAATGTCGTTTTTGCCGTCGGTTGAGAGCGCGGTCATCAGCGCACCGAAATCACCGTTAAAGAAGCCGGTCGCCAGGCCAGTAAAGCTGGCGCCCTTGATGGTGCCATTTTTTATCTGACTAATGGGCAGGCCGGTGGAGCCGAACTGGACACCACCGTGCTTGCCGGTCCACTGCACGCCGAGATCCAGACCGTTGCCGTCCTGCACTTCAGCAATGATGGCTTCCACCAGCACCTGCGGACGGCGGATGTCGAGCTTATCGATCACCTTCTCCAGGGAGTTCATCACGTTAGGCTGCGCGGTGATCACCAGCGAGTTGGTTGACTCGTCGGCGGTAATATTCAGATCGGTTGCCGCGGTGGCAGTTTTCGCCTTCGCGGTGCCGGCTTTGTCTTTCAGCTGTTCGCCAATACCGGTGAGCACCGGAACCACTTTGGTGGCGCTGGCGTACTTGAGATAGAAGACGCGGGTATTCCCCTCGTTGTTCTGCTCGCGATCTAACTCATGGATCAGGCTGCGGGTACGCGTGCGCGCATCCTCCGAACCGCTGATCACCAGGCTGTTGGTTTCGTCATCTGCCACCACTTTGGTGGCCAACTGCGGCGCGTTCTGCCCTTTCTGCTCTTCGTTGTTGAGATTATTCAACATGTCGGAGAGCGCTTTGGCGGAAGCAAAGCGCAGGGGGACGATTTCGCGACGCTGAACACCGTCTTTATCCACGCGCTGGACCAGATCCACCAGCCGGTTCACCACGGACGCTTTACCGGTTAACAGCAGCACGTTGGAAGGCTCGAAGTGCACCACGTTGCCGATGCCGGTAGCATCGTTCAGTTGACGCAACAGCGGCGCGAGTTCACGCACCGGCACGTTTTCCATGCGCACGACACGGGTAATAATCTCATCGCCTTTGCCCGGGTTTGTGCTGTCTGCCAGCGGCGCACCGGCGGTGCGGGCCACGCTTGAGCGCACCACTTTAACCATGCCGTTATCCATCGGGATCACCGAGAGACCGTAGAGATCCAGCACGCTCAGGAAGAACTGGTAATACTCATCCTCCGTCAGCACGTTGTAGGTTCTGACAGATACGGAGCCCTGAACCGACGGGTCGACGAGAATGGTTTTGTTAAGGTTGCGGCCTACCGTATCGATAAACTCGCGGATATCGGTATTTTTAAAACTCGCGCTAAAGTTGGCTGCGAGCAGCGAACCCGAATATAACGACAATGCGGTCAGCGCCACGCACGCCCATGGAAATTTCTTCATGTCTGTACACTTATTAATTGTTAAGAACATTGACCCGAATATTTTCAAGGTGAGCGTGACGTCTGACGACAACCTCCGCTTCTTTCATTTTTGACCATTCAGCAATAATATTTTTTGCCTTGACTTCATCGGTCATATCGACAGCATTCACTTCGACTGCCACATCCCCTTTTTTCAGTCCTGAATGGCTATAAAAGGAAGAGGCATTCCGGGGATTAATGGCATAGCCTTCCAGTTGGCCTTTTTCGACAACCGGTTTTAATACCAGATAATCATTCAGATGCAGTGTGTCTGCGCCTGCATCTTTTGTCGATTTGGTTACCGGGCCGCTATCAACGCCACCCTTGAAATAATCCGGTTTCTTTAAGGCCAGCGTCTGCGTGATGCCTTCATAATTCACGACGACACTGTCTTTGTTAATTTCCTGAATAAAGGCATCGTTAAACCCGGTCAGCGGCTCCCCTTCGCGGTAGCTCTTCTGGCCCGCGGGCGTTTTAATAACAACGAAGGAAAGCCAGGGGTCATCACTGCGCACAATGCCTTCTATTTCCGCCGCCAGCGGGGCTTTTAGCGCAGCCGGCCCAATGTCCTGACGTGCTGCAGCCGTGAAAAGCGTGAATGTTTTCTCTTCGCGGCGGTTTTTCAGCGGCTGCGCATCAGAGTTAGCCAACCTATTCGTAACCTTTTTATAATCTTTAAACGTGAAATACCCTTGCTGGCCGCTAAAAATTAACAGCGCCAACATCATGCAAGGGGTTATCCACCGTGACAGAAATGAGAACCTCATTTTTCATCTGGCCTTTAACAAAGCGAAAATAAGCAGCATCACGCTGCGACAAAACGTGTGAAGAGAGTAATGAGACGCGGTGAATACGACCATCGACTTCGCCACCAACTTTAATAAAGAAAATTATTGACCGTCTAAAATCGAGGTGTTAGGACATTTCTGCCGGATATTTTTACCCAGTTGAAAAATTGATCGCCCCGTCTCCTTACCGTAATTTCACGACCTGTTGCTATTCCTAATCAGAGACGGTAAGTCGTTATGTATCAGAGCCACTTTACTTTTAAAACCCCGCCCTTCAGGAAGGTCACCCGCTTATCCGGGGATTTTCTGGTGCCTTATCATCAGGACGTCTTTAACCTGCTGAAAGAGAAAACCCAACAGGCGGGAATATGCGGGCTCTTTAGCGATGATACCTCGCTGTTGGGCCAGTTCAGCGATGCGCTGAAAAACAGCGACAACCGCGTTCTTGCCATCAACGCGTTTCCAAAACTGAGCGCCAGTAGCCTGCTGTACAAGCTCAGCCCGGACACGAAAGCAATCACCAGCCGTATTCAGGCGGTCGATACCGTGCTGCAGCAGTGGCAGGCCGGGAAAACGCAGGCCACCGTGCTGGTCATTTCCCATACTGAAGCCATGAAAGAGACCTGCCGGACGGTGCTGGGGATGTTGCTCACCCGTGCGCAGGAGCTGGGGTTTCATTTATCGGTGGTGCTGACGGGCGCGGAAAATCAGGCGGCGCTGCTACAGCAATCTGATCTGCGTGAATATGTGCATACCCACCACACCTTGCGCCCCCTGACATGCCGTGAATATCTCAGCTACGTGCAGGCGCAGTGCGAAGAGCACGGAGGCGAAAGCTCGCCGTTATCCCCGGCGCGCGTGCGTAAGATGCACGCAATGACAAAAGGGAAAATCAGTGAACTGAATGCGCTGGCGCACCTGTCGATGCTCGCGGCCTGGACCGAACGCGCAAGCCAGGTCAGTCCGCGACATTTACGCCTGGCGGCCGCGGAGGTGCTGCCCGCGAAAAAACAGGGTAAGCGTCTGGCAACGGTTTCACTGTTTGCCTCTGTGCTGTTCGCGGCTTGCGGCTGGTATTTCACCGCCTCAATGACTGCTCGCCTCCCGGTTTCTCTGCCGGTCCCGATAAGCTGGAAACACCCAGCCGCCCCCCTTCAGGCCCCCGTCGTGCCGGTTATCGACAAGGAAATAGTCAATCAGGCGGACGCGATGCATCAGCTTTATCTGATGTGGGGGTATGACGCCTCGGCGGACGATGCGCTGTGTCAAAACGCGGTGAAGGTAAACCTGATGTGTAAGCAGGGAAATGCCTCTCCGGATGCGCTGGCAGGCGAAGGTTATCCGTGGGTGAGCGAGCTCAAAACCGGCAATCATCTTAACTATGCGGTAGTTGCCCGCGTCGGAGAAACCTCGATGGACCTGCTGATGAATAACCGGACCTGGCAGGTCAGTCGCAGCTGGTTTAACCGGCATGCAACCGGAAACTATACGCAACTGCACCGCCTGACGCCGGAAGGTAAAGACGCCATCAGCACAACCAGTGACGGCAAAGAGATGACCTGGCTTGATCAGCAACTGAGCCAGGCCCTTTCTCAGCCTGAAACCCACGCTCAGCGCTGGACTGCGGAGATGATGAAACGCACTCGCGCGTTCCAGCAAAAAATGCATCTGCATGTGGACGGTATTCCCGGCGAAGAGACATTGATGCAGTTAATGCGGGAAACCAACACCACGCCGAGCGTATTGATCCAGGCTTCGCATGCGATACCGGATGCGAAAATGCAGGAGAAGCATTCCTGATGTCTACTATCAGCCTTGCGGCTCAGCGCAGTTACACTACCGGGGAAGCGGTCTGGTTTTCATATCGCCTTCCCGGACTGAGAAACGTTTTTGCCCACATCGTTTTAGGACTCCTGGGTCTGTGCGCCATGCTGATGGCCGGGTTGTACGCGCATGTATATTGGGATCTGCGCCACCCTGCACCCGCCCCCATCAACGCGAGCAGCGCCAGACCGGAAACACAGCTTTCAGATATGCATTATGTGTATGTGAGCAAACCCTTCCCGCATCCGCACCCTAAACCTGCGCCGGTGCATGAGGATATGCCTGCCCTGCAGGATCTGCCGATTAACGGCGATGATACCGACTGGCAGCAGGCGCCTGAAGGAGCGGCTCAGCATGATACCGCGCGGGATACGTTACCCAGAACCGGGGCGCACACCGACGCTTCTGCACGGGCTGGCAGCGACAGTTCCTCATTAACAGAATTGTTTAAGCAGGCGTTAAAAGAACAAGAGCAGGATTATTCGCAAGGCAAAATTCCCGCGCCGCCGGTTGACGAAACGCAGGATATTTCCCGGTCCCCTTTACGTCATAAAGGAGACCGGCTGGAGTAATTAATATTTTTCAGGCAAGGATGTCAGGTTAAGGAGTCGCCCCTTTTCCACCACAATATACTGACCTTTTTTCAGGTCGGAGAGAATTTTAATAATGGTACTGCGTGCCAGGTTGGTGTATTCCTGAATATAGTCATATATATTGATATCACGCTGATGCTGAACAATCAGTTCATTAATCTCGTATAAAAATTCGCGCACTACCGAATAGGCGCTGCGGGCAACCAGCACATCGTCACGCTTGCTCAGCATACAAATATACCAGGAGAGCACTTTCGTCAGTTCCGGCCACAGATTGTTTTCAGTCATTAGCTGGGCGAAGTCCTCTTTTTTTATCGAGCGCACGACGGTATTTGACCGAATGAGGCCATACATGTGCGTGGCGCTGTAAAACATAGAACAAAGCCCAAATATACACGGCCCCTGAACGGTGAACATGCACAGTTCATCAGATTCGCGGCGGAACTCAACGTCGCCACTGACGATAATATGAATATACTGTGAATCACTGGTAGATATTTTCTGCCACTTTTTTAACGTCTTCTCTTCAAATCCTGACGTTGCAGAAATAATTGCGTTGACTTCGTTTTGCGGACGTAATTTTTTACCGTAGATGCTTAACATTATTATACCCAATTTAAGATGTGAAATATAAAACTCAGGATTAAGACGTAAGGCCTCAACCCAGGAATATTTTCCTGATGAAACACTCAAGGAGAAAATAAAAGTAGAAATTGTTTACGTTAATTTGCTGCTTTACTTAGCAAGCTATGTGTCCATCTTAAATCCGGATAATTTTAAGTCAATTAACTAAAAATGAATTGAGTTTGTACTTAAGATTAATCTTACTTAAATTACGCGAAAAATACTCACGAGGGGGTATCCCGCAGGATCACCCCTGTCCGTACTTTTCCAGAAGCGCTTCAGCGATGGCCAGCGTTTCACGGTCAGCCACACCATTCCACAGCTGTGGACGGAAGTGCATTTGAAACGCGGTAATCACTCTTTTCTGCTGCTGGGCTGTGGCAGCCTCCGGCACTTCATAGCCATACCGCGCTAACAGATCGAGCAGCAGTGCGCTGTCCACTTCCTGATAGCGTGGCTGCCCATTGAGATAAAAGTTGACGCGGTCCGGATCGGGCCAGGCACCCATTCCCTGCTGCGCCAGTTCGCGCCAGGGGAACAGCGGGCCGGGATCGTCTTTACGCTGGGGGGCAATATCAGAGTGCGCGACGACGTTCTGCGGCTTAATGTCGTAGCGGGCGATAATGTCTTTGGCGAGCGGGATCAGAGCAGCAATTTGCGCCGGCTCGAACGGGGTGAAGTGTTTTACTCCCGCCGTTTTTTGCCAGCCCCGGTTTTCCAGCTCAATCCCCACGGAGGTGTCATTAATACGGTTGGTGCCGCGCCAGAAGCTGATGCCGGCATGCCATGCCAGTTCGCTCTCCGGTACCAGTTGCCAGATACGCGGTTTGCCCTCAGGGGCAGGCGGTTTGGCGGGGATCAGGTAGTGAGAGCTGACATTCTTGTCGGTTAACGTCGCCAGCGAGCTGTCAAAGTCATCGGCGGTGTAGTGGATCACCAGCACCTTTATACGCGGGTAAGCCGCCTGGGCCTGATGGCGGGTATCCAGCTCATAGGCACCTTTATCAATAATGCCTTTTTCCGTGGCGCACCCTGCCAGCAACAGCGCCAGCAGGAGTGTGGCAAGCGAGCGCTTCATCGACGGGTTTTCACCGCCGTACCGCTTACGCTCACCATCAGCATGCTGGCATCTTTACCGACCGTTTCGTAGTCAATATCGATGCCTACCACGGCATCTGCACCCAGCGCCTTGGCCTGTTCGCCAAGCTCTTTAAACGCAATTTCGCGGGCTTTGCGCAGCTCTTTCTCATACGCGCCAGAACGTCCCCCCACGATATCGCGAATGCCGGCAAAGAAGTCCCGGAAAATGTTCGCGCCCAGTATGGCTTCGCCGGTGACCACGCCGCAGTACTCGGTAATAGGTTGCCCTTCCAGGGTAGGCGTTGTTGAAAACTGCATACTTTCTCTCCTTCTTTAGCGTTCAATGCCTTAGGTACAGCATTATCGGTTCGTTACGCTATGATTGAAAGGATAGTTAATAAATAAGGAAATCAACATGCGCTATTCAGCTTTAACACTTTTCGTGCCCTGCGCGCTGGTGCTCAGCGCCTGCACCACCACGGTCACGCCAGCCTTTAAGGATATTGGTACCCGCAGCGGCCCATGCATTGAGGGCGGCCCGGATACCGTGGCGCAACAGTTCTATGATTACCGCATACAGCACCGCAGCAATGATATTACCGCCCTGCGACCGTATCTGAGTGACGGCCTGGCGAAACTGCTGAGCGACGCCACCCGCGATCCGCAGCATAACGCGCTGCTTAAATCCGATCCGTTCTCCAGCCGCGCCACGCTGCCTGACAGCGCCGAGGTCACCAGTGCTTCAACGATCCCAAACACCGATGCGCGAAACATTCCCCTGCGCGTCAAACTGACCCAGGGAACCCAGACCTGGCAGGATGAAGTGCTGATGATCCGTGAAGGTCAGTGCTGGGCGGTGGACGACGTAAGGTACGTCGGTGGCAGCGTTCACGCCCCGGCAGGCACGCTCCGCCAGTCGATTGAAAACCGCTAAGCCTCCCGTTTAAAAAGCGTTAACCCCGTAAAATGTGCGGCATTTCATGCGGAATGCCGACATTTATACTCGCCGACATTGCCGTTCGCTATTTTGTGCTATGTTTAGAGGGTATTGCGGGTTATATTTAACTTTTAACGCAGAAATATTGCATAACTATTCTGTCAACGGTACTATCTGCGGCCTCAATTGCTATAGATTGCCTGGATGAGTAAAGACTGCCCCGATGAGTATTAAACTAAACGGCATTAACTGCTTCTACGGCGCACACCAGGCGCTGTTTGACATCACGCTGGACTGCCCGGAAGGCGAAACGCTGGTTTTGCTTGGCCCAAGCGGTGCAGGTAAAAGCTCCCTTCTGCGTGTCCTTAATCTGCTTGAAATGCCCCGTTCGGGTACGCTGGCTATCGCCGGTAACCATTTTGATTTCGCGAAAACACCGTCTGATAAAGCGATTCGTGAACTGCGTCAAAACGTTGGCATGGTCTTCCAGCAATACAATCTCTGGCCGCATCTGACCGTACTGCAAAACCTGATCGAAGCCCCGTGCCGCGTGCTGGGCTTAAGCAAAGATCAGGCGATCGCGCGTGCGGATAAGCTGCTGGAGCGTCTGCGCCTCAAGCCTTACAGCGACCGCTATCCGCTGCACCTGTCCGGTGGTCAGCAGCAACGTGTGGCGATTGCCCGTGCGCTGATGATGGAGCCTGCGGTACTGCTGTTTGATGAACCGACCGCGGCGCTGGATCCCGAAATTACCGCCCAGATCGTGAGCATCATTCGCGAGCTGGCGGAAACCCATATTACTCAGGTCATCGTAACCCATGAAGTGGAAGTGGCGCGCAAAACGGCCAGCCGCGTGGTCTACATGGAAAACGGGTATATCGTTGAGCAAGGTGATGCGAGCTGCTTCTCAAACCCGCAAACCGATGCGTTCAAAAACTATTTATCTCATTGATTGTGTCAGGGGAAATGATAATGAAAAAAGTATTACTTGCCGCGCTGCTCGCCAGCGTCACCCTTTCCGCTACCGCAGCCCAGACGATTCGTTTCGCGACTGAAGCGTCTTATCCTCCGTTTGAATCCATTGATGCGAACAATAAAATTGTCGGCTTTGACGTGGATCTGGCAAACGCCCTGTGTAAAGAGATCGACGCAACCTGTACCTTCAGCAACCAGGCCTTCGACAGCCTGATCCCAAGCCTGAAGTTCCGCCGTATCGACGCCGTTATGGCCGGAATGGATATCACCCCTGAGCGCGAAAAACAGGTTCTCTTCACCACCCCTTACTACGACAACTCTGCCCTGTTTATTGGTCAGAAAGGCAAATTCACGTCGGTTGATCAGCTGAAAGGCAAGAAAGTGGGCGTGCAGAACGGCACCACGCACCAGAAATTCATCATGGATAAACACCCGGAAATCACCACCGTTCCGTATGACAGCTACCAGAATGCGAAGCTGGATCTGCAGAACGGCCGTATTGATGGCGTGTTCGGCGACACCGCCGTGGTGACCGAATGGCTGAAAGCCAACGATAAACTGGCACCAGTGGGCGATAAAGTGACCGACAAGGATTACTTCGGCACGGGTCTGGGTATTGCCGTTCGTCAGGGCAACACTGAGCTGCAGCAGAAATTCAACGCTGCGCTGGAAAAAGTGAAGAAAGACGGCACCTACGAAACCATCTACAAAAAATGGTTCCAGAAGTAATTCCTGATGAATGAAATTTTTCCTTTAGCAAGCGCCGCCGGGATGACCGTCGGCCTTGCCGTTTGCGCACTGATTATCGGCCTTGTGCTGGCGATGATCTTTGCGGTATGGGAATCAGCAAAATGGTTCCCTGTCGCATGGGCCGGCTCAGCGCTGGTCACCGTGCTGCGCGGGCTGCCTGAAATTCTGGTGGTCCTGTTTATCTATTTTGGCTCCTCGCAGCTGCTGTTAACGCTGTCGGACGGCTTCACCCTCAATCTGGGTGTGGTGCAGATCCCGGTGCAGATGCAGATTGAGAACTTTGACGTCAGCCCGTTCCTGTGCGGCGTGATTGCCCTCTCTCTGCTCTATTCCGCGTATGCTTCGCAAACCCTGCGCGGTGCGCTGAAAGCGGTTCCGCAGGGACAGTGGGAGTCTGGCCAGGCGTTAGGCTTGTCGAAATCGGCGATCTTCTTCCGTCTGGTGATGCCGCAGATGTGGCGTCATGCGCTGCCCGGGCTGGGTAACCAGTGGCTGGTGCTGCTGAAAGATACCGCGCTGGTAAGCCTGATCAGCGTGAACGATTTAATGCTGCAAACCAAAAGTATCGCGACCCGTACCCAGGAGCCGTTTACCTGGTACATCGTGGCGGCGGCTATCTACCTGGTGATCACGCTGGTGAGTCAGTACATCCTCAAGCGCATTGATCTGCGTGCGACGCGCTTTGAACGGAGACCAGGCTGATGCTTGACTATTTTCCGGAGCTGATGAAAGGGCTGCACACCAGCCTGACGCTGACCGTCGCATCGATCATCGTGGCGCTCATCCTGGCGTTGATCTTTACCATCGTCCTGACGCTAAAAACGCCGGTGCTGGTATGGATTGTGCGAGCCTACATTACCTTGTTCACCGGTACACCGCTGCTGGTGCAGATCTTCCTGATTTACTACGGCCCGGGTCAGTTCCCGTCGCTGCAGGAGTATCCGGTTATCTGGCACCTGCTTTCTGAGCCATGGCTGTGCGCCCTGATTGCCCTTTCGCTGAACAGTGCGGCCTATACCACGCAGCTGTTCTACGGGGCTATCCGTGCCATCCCGGAAGGGCAATGGCAGTCCTGTGGTGCGCTGGGCATGAGCAAGAAAGACACGCTGGCTATTTTGCTGCCGTACGCGTTTAAACGTGCGCTCTCCTCCTACTCCAACGAAGTGGTGCTGGTTTTCAAGAGTACGTCTCTGGCCTACACCATCACGCTGATGGAAGTCATGGGCCACGGGCAGCTGCTCTACGGACGCACCTATGACGTCATGGTGTTCGGTGCCGCGGGCGTGGTCTATCTTGTGGTGAACGGTTTGTTGACGCTGATGATGCGCCTTATTGAGCGTAAAGCGCTGGCGTTTGAGCGCCGTAATTAATCACCGATTTGCATAAATTTTATTGACGAAGACGGGCAAGTATAATGACTGCCCGTCTTTTTTTATGGATTAAATAATATTTAATCATTTTTATTGAATATAAATTCACTAAATGGCATTGTATTTCCATGCCGCAGACACGGCGCATAAGACAGACTGACAGACGGGAGCATTACAATGAAAAAGTTAGTTCTGGCCGCTTTACTGGCCACTTTCGCCGCTGGCGCATCAGCTGCAGATAAAATCAACTTCGGCGTTTCGGCCACCTATCCGCCGTTTGAGTCGCTGGATGCCAGCAACCAGATTGTCGGTTTTGATATCGACCTCGCCAAAGCCCTGTGCAAACAGATGCAGGCCGACTGCACGTTCACTAACCATGCGTTTGACAGCCTGATCCCGTCGCTGAAATTCAAAAAATACGACGCGGTGATCTCCGGGATGGACATCACCCCAGAGCGTAGCAAGCAGGTCACCTTCACCGACCCGTACTACGCCAACTCGGCGGTGGTCATTGCGAAGAAAGGGGCTTACACATCCTTTGACCAGCTGAAAGGCAAACGCATTGGGATGGAAAACGGCACCACGCACCAGAAATACCTGCAGGACAAACATCCTGAAGTGAAAACCGTGGCCTATGACAGCTACCAGAATGCCATTATCGACCTGAAAAATGGCCGTATTGATGGTGTCTTCGGTGACACTGCGGTGGTGAACGAGTGGCTGAAAACCAACCCACAGCTGGGCACCGCGACCGAAAAAGTGACCGATCCACAGTACTTCGGTACGGGCCTGGGCATTGCGGTGCGTCCGGATAACAAAGCCCTGCTGGAAAAACTGAATGGCGCGCTGAAAGCAATTAAAGCTGACGGCACGTACAAGAAAATCAGCGATCAGTGGTTCCCGCAATAACAGCTTTTGTCGGGTAGCCTGGCCTACGGGGGTGGTCTGTAGGCCGGGCAAACCCGGCAATTTCACAGTGGAACAAAGAAGCGAAAGCGAGCCCCGTTCGTGGACTCCATCAGCCTGATCCCCCCGCCGTGCAGTTCCAGCATGCGTTTCACAATCAACAGCCCCAACCCGCCACGGTTTTCCCGTGATGCCTGCGGATTTAACGCCGAAGGACGCTCAAACAGATCGTTGCGAAGAGAAGCATCAACGCCGGTTCCATTATCAGCCACCTCAACCTGTAGCTGCGCGTTCTCCTGCCAGACCGCCAGACGAACCTCTCCACCGGTCGGCGTATGCCGCATCGCGTTATCCAGCAGGTTAGTCACCACCCGCTCAATCATCGAGACATCGGCATTCACCAGCGGCAACGGGCCCGGTACATCAATGCGCAGGTTCACCTCCCGCGTGCGGGCCGTGAGTTCAAATTTCTGCGCCACGTCTGAAATCAGCTCACCCATGGCAAAACGCTCGCGCTGCGGTTTGATGCCGCCGTGCTCAAGACGCGCCAGTTCAAACAGCTGCTGCGAAAGATGACGCACTTTCTGACCCTGGCGCAGCGCCGTGGCGAGATACTGCTGGTGTTCCTGTGGCGTCAGCGTCGCGGATTTCAGCGATAACGTTTCGAGATAGCCCAGCAAGGAGGTGAGCGGCGTGCGTAAATCATGCGAAATATTGGCGATAAACTCCCGACGCTGGCGATCGCTGTCGGCCAGTTGATCCCACTGCAGGGTGATTTTACGGGCCAGCTCGATAAACGTATTGCGCAGCGTGGCCACTTCATCCTTTACCGTGGTTTCAGTAGGCTGCGCCGCCAGCTGCTTAATGGCGCTAATGCTGTCCTGCTCCAGCCCGGCCACTTCCTGCGTGAGACGTTTGACCGGACGCGTTACCCAGTACCAGACCAGTAACCCCGCCAGCAAACCAAACAGCGCGACCCACATCAATGACCACAGGACGGTGCTCCAGAGCGCCTGATGCCAGGCCATCTCCGCCAGCGCGTTTGACTCTTCGCCCTGCAGAATAATGTACAGATAGCCTTTCAGTTCTCCGTCCTGACGCAACGGCGTTGCGCTGAAAACCTTTTTGTTCTGGCTTCGCGGGTCATCGCCCAGTACCGGCCGCGCGGCATCACTGAGGAAAGTCTGCACCGGCCCGAGGTCGATTTTTTGCCGCTGGATATGCCCCGGTGGCGCGGCGTCAGCCAGCAGTTCGCCATCAGGCGAGACAACGTACAGTTCGACGCTTGGATTGAAGGTCATCAGCCGGTCAAAGAGCGGTTTCAGCGCGTGGCGGTCAACCCTGCCCTGCGCATCCAGAATCGGTTCCCGCTGGACAATCTGCTGCGCCAGACCACCGGACAGCCGCTGCACCATTGCATTACCGTACTGCGTGGTGCTGTAAAGTTGCACCGCGCAGGCGATGGTCGCACAGAGCGTCAGCAGCAGAATAAACAGCAGCGTCAGACGCTGGCTCAGGCTAAAGCGGCGCATCGTTTGGCTCCGCAAATTTGTAGCCTTTGCCCCAGACGGTGCGAATGATCTCCGGCTCGGCGGCGTCCTTCTCAATCTTGATGCGCAGGCGGTTAATGTGGGTGTTGACGGTGTGTTCGTAACCTTCGTGCTGATAGCCCCAGACCTGTTCCAGCAGCGCCAGACGCGAGAAAACTTCACCGGGATGACGGGCAAAGAAGTACAGCAGTTCAAACTCGCGCGGGGTGAGATCCACCACCTGTCCGTGCAAAAGCACGCTGCGCGCCAGCGGGTCGAGCATCAGGCCGTGAGCCTGAATATTCCCGGCACTTTGCGCCTGCCCCATCGCCTGCTGGCGCCGGAACAGCGCCTTGATACGCGCGATCAGCTCCTGTACCGAAAACGGCTTGGCCAGATAATCGTCCGCCCCGGTTTCCAGCCCGGTAATGCGGTCGGTTTCGCTGCTGCGGGCGCTGATAATGATCACCGGCAGGTAGCGGGTCATCTGGCGAATGCGACGGCAAATCTCCAGACCGTCGACGTTGGGGAGCATTAAATCGAGGATCACCGCGTCCCACGGCTGCTTTTCGAGGCGCTGTAAGGCATTGCCCCCGTCGGGCTCGTGGGTGATGGCGTAGCCTTCATCTTCTAAGTTGAGGCGCAGAAGCGCCGCGATATCGTGGTCATCTTCCACCAGCAGGATCTGCTTCATGGGTAAGCCTTCTTCAATTCTGATGAGATAAGCTTACCTGATTTCACAGGCGGACAGAGTTCACATTTTGTTTAAGATTTAACGAGTAGCGTCAGGACTTCATAATGCGCGGTATGCGGGAACATATCGAACAGCTGGACGCGTTCAATGCGGTAGCCCGGCAGCGTCGCGATATCTTTAGCCATCGTCTGCGCGTTGCAGCTGGAGTAGACGATGTAGTCCGGTGCCATCTGGCTCAGATAGTCGCACAGCGCTTTCCCGATGCCCCGGCGCGGCGGGTTCACCAGCACCAGTTCAGGCACATTGTCCTGCCCCGTCGCGAACTGCGTGGAGTCCAGCGCCTGGAAGTGCAGCCGGGTCAACCCAAGCTCTGCGGCAGACTGTCTGGCACAGGCAATCGCTTCGGCGGAGATCTCAATCCCGGTAAGCTGCATGTCTGGCGTGGCGCAGTGCAGACCGAAGCCGCCCACCCCGCAGAACAGATCCCACATATGATGGATATTTAACGCCCGCACCCAGTCACGGGCGGTGGCATAAAGCGCACTCGCGACGGTCGGGTTGGTCTGGAAGAAGCTTTGCGGACGGATCCACAGCGGTACATTGTTGAACGTTTCTGCCAGCGCATGCTGTTCGGTGAAGAAGATCTCCCGCTCCCCTTCCATGATAGCCATATGCACCGGCTGAATATTCGCGGTGATAACGGTTAACTGCGGAAGCTGTTGCTGAAGCCATGGCAACGCCGCGCGAAGCTGCTCCACCTTGGCTTCTGAGCGCAGAACAAAGCGCAGCATCATGCTGCCGTCTACCTGGCTTTCGGTAAGAAGAAGGTATTTCAGCTCGCCGCGCTTGCGGGCAACGTTATAGGGCGTTAATCCGGCACGGGCAATAAACGGTTTGAGCGCAGCAAAGACCGGCGCAAAGGAGGCAGGATAAAGCGGACAGTCGGTTAAATCTTCAGGCGTACCATCGCGATGCAACATGCCCAGCAGCGGTTTTTCAACGCTGCCGCTCGCCACCATTTTGGCTTTATTACGAAAGCCCTGCTCCGGCCCGCTGACAGGTGCGCACCATTCCCCCACGGCATGGTCTGCCAGCAGGTGTTGCAGGTCGGCCATTTTGGCGGTGAGTTGCTGAGAAACCGGCTGTTCTATCCACTGACAGGAGCGGCAGCGACCGGCGTCATAGAGTGCGCACTGCATATCAAAACCTTAAGAATCACGAGGGCTGCGATTATACACATTATTGCAGCTGGAAGAACCGCCGACTGGAAGCAGGCACGAACAGGAAGAACAGCACCAGCATATCCGGGAGTTTTTGCAAAAACAGCGCGTGCAAAATCTCGCGTTTTGATCCACCCGCAATGCTGAACAGTTCCGGATAGCCATACCCCAGCGAGGCGGCCCACAGATAGCTCGCCGCCGTAATTTGCGTCAGCAAATAGACCCAGCGTGCCCAGTTGCGTCCTCTGACCAGCGAAAATGCGCAGTAAATCTCGATAAACACCAGTACCAGGCTGCTCAAAAAGACCAGCGTCAGGTTCCACGTCTGTACGCTGCGGTGAATGAATTCAGCCATACCGCGCACACCCAGGGTGTTAAGGATCATCAGCACATCAAGACAGCGGATCATAATAATAGCGAGCGCCGCCACCTGCACCAGTGCAGGAACGTTTGGACGAGCGTGCGTAAGACGTGATTTTTTTAATAATCCCAATGTTTTACTTCCCTGAAAAACAGTGCCGCGTCATGCGCGGCACATCACTGGAAATTTTAAATCCTTCAGCCGCGTCTTGCACGCTGGATATCACGCACACGTTGTTTTTCCGCGCGCGCCATCAAATACCAGGCGATAAATCCGACAATTCCGACCACCCCGAGGATAATCGAGGCCAGGGCGTTAATCTCCGGATTGACCCCCATGCGTACGCTGGAGAAGACCAGCATAGGCAGCGTCGTCGCGCCCGGTCCTGAGACAAAGCTGGCGATAACCAGGTCGTCGAGCGACAGCGTAAACGCCAGCAGCCAGCCGGAGATCACCGCCGGCATAATCATCGGCAGCGTGATGATGAAGAAGACCTTCAGCGGCGTCGCTCCGAGATCCATCGCCGCCTCTTCAATGGAGCGGTCCAGCTCGCGCAAACGCGAAGAGATAACCACCGCCACGTACGCGGTACAGAAGGTGACGTGTGCCAGCCAGATGGTGAGCATGCCGCGATCTGCCGGCCAGCCAATGGCATGCGCCAGGGCGACGAACAGCAGCAGCAGCGCCAGACCGGTGATAACGTCTGGCATAACCAGCGGCGCGGTGATCATAAAGGCAAAGCCGTTTGACCCCCGAAAACGCCCGAAGCGCACCATGACCAGCGCGGCAATGGTCCCCAGCACGGAGGCCATCGTGGCCGCCAGCGCGGCGATGGTCAGGCTCAGCCCCACCGCGCTCATCATCGCGTCATCATGGAACAATTCGCCGTACCAGCGCGTCGACCAGCCGGCCCATACCGTTACCAGTTTGGAGCTGTTGAACGAGTAGATCACCAGCATCAACATGGGTGCATACAGGAAAGTAAAGCCAATCACCAGGATGGCAATTCGCCACGGGGAGCGCACTACCGGTAAGTTGTTCATCCGTGGTCTCCCATCTGTTTCTGCTGATGTTTGTGGAACCACATGATCGGTACGATCAGCAGGAGCAACATCACGATCGCCACCGCAGACGCCACAGGCCAGTCGCGGTTATTAAAGAATTCCTGCCACAGCACGCGCCCAATCATGATGCTGTCCGGGCCACCGAGCAGTTCCGGGATCACAAACTCCCCTACCGCCGGGATAAAGACCAGCATCGACCCGGCAATAATGCCGCCCCGGGTCAACGGAACGATAACGCTGAAGAAGGTTTTAAGCGGACGGGCACCAAGGTCAAGCGATGCTTCCACCAGCGAATAATCGATACGCGTCAGCGCCGTATAAATTGGCAGCACCATAAACGGCAGATAGGCGTAAACAATCCCGATATAGACCGCGAGATTGGTATGCAGGATCGTCAGGGGCTGATCGATAACCCCAAGCCACATCAGGAAGTTATTCAGCACGCCGTTGTTTTTCAGGATCCCCATCCACGCGTAGACGCGGATCAGGAACGAGGTCCATGACGGCAGGATCACCAGCAACAGCAGAATGTTGCGCGTCGACGATTTACTGTGCGCCACTGCCCATGCCAGCGGGTAACCCAGCAGCAGACAGCAGATCGTCGAGATCGCCGCCACCTGCAACGACTGCAGATAAGCTTCGAAATAGAGCGGATCTTCCGTCAACTGCAGGAAATTGCCGAGGTTAAGGGTCAGCGTCAGCTGTCCGTCAGCCCAGTCCAGCAGGTTGGTATAGGGCGGGATCGCCCGCGCCATTTCCGCCAGGCTTATCTTAAAAACAATCAGGAACGGCAGCAGGAACAGCAGGATCAGCCACACGTAAGGCATGGCAATCACCAGCTTGCGTCCGTGGTTCATCTGCATGCGCGCCAGCCAGTGCGCAAAGCCACCCGGTTTTTCAACGCGGGCTGGAGGTTCTAAGGTACTCATTGTCCGCTCCTTATACCGTCAGCACTACACAACTGTCCGCATCCCAGCACAGGCGCACTTCGTCGCCCCAGGTCGGCTGTCCCTTGCGATAACGATGTTCGTTCTGCAGCTGGGCGCTGAGCATCTGCCCGCTTTTCAGACGCACATGGTAGATGGAGAGGTCACCCAGGTAAGCAATGTGCACCACTTCCCCGACGGCGAAGTTAAAGCCATCGGCAGGCGGATCTTCGCACAGCATGATCTTCTCCGGGCGGAGCGCGACATACACCGGCACGTTATCCACCACCGAGCTATCCGGATCGACCTTAAGCGGATGCTGCAGCCCCGGCGACTCAATCACCAGACCGTCTTCCTCGCGCGATTTCAGCAGCCCTTCGAAAACATTGACCGACCCGATGAACTCCGCGCTGTAGCGGGTGGTCGGATGCTCATAAATCTCTTCCGGCTCGCCAATCTGTACGAACTTACCGCGGTTCATGATCGCAATACGCCCGGCCATGGTCATCGCCTCTTCCTGGTCGTGGGTAACCATCACGCAGGTCACCCCCACGCGCTCAAGGATATCCACCACTTCCAGCTGCATACGGTCACGCAGTTTTTTATCCAGGGCACCCATCGGCTCATCGAGCAGCAGCAGCTTAGGACGTTTCGCCAGGCTTCTGGCCAGCGCCACGCGTTGACGCTGGCCACCAGAGAGCTGATGCGGTTTACGCTTCGCGAACTCCTGCATGTGCACCAGGCTGAGCATCTCTGCCACGCGGGCGGTGATTTCGGCTTTCGGCAGTTTGTCCTGCTTAAGACCAAAGGCGATATTCTGCTCCACCGTCATATGGGGGAAGAGCGCGTAAGACTGGAACATCATGTTTATCGGGCGCTGATACGGCGGCACGCGGGAGAGATCGACACCATCCAGCATGATTTGCCCGGCGGTAGGCTGTTCAAAACCGGCCAGCATACGCAGCAGGGTCGATTTACCGCAGCCAGATGCGCCCAGAAGGGCAAAAATTTCACCTTTGTAGATAGTCAGGCTGACGTCGTCCACGGCATGCTGACCATCGAAAGATTTGGTGAGGTTACGAATTTCAAGAAGCGGGGTCAGCGCTTTACGGACTTTCGCCTGCGGGCGGGGGATCGCGTCATTCAAGGGGTGCTCTCCGGCAGAAATCAAAACTGGTGCAAACGCACCATCAGGGTGCGCATCGTCGGGCGGCGCTCACGCCAGCCCGACCGACGGGTTTAGCAGGCCCGGTGAGCGTTTTCGCCACCGGGCAACCGTACCGGACGCCGTTATTTACCGCTTTTCACTTTGGTCCACGCACGGGTACGTACGCGGTCAATTTTTGGATCCTGAACTTTCAGGGTGAACAGCTTGGCAAACACATCCGCCGGCGGATAGATAGCCGGATTATTGCGGATCTCTTCGCTGACCAGCGGCACAGAGGCCTTATTGCCGTTAGCGTAGTAGACGTGATCGCTGATATGCGCGATGACTTCCGGACGCATCAGGTAGTTAAGGAACTGGTAAGCTTCGTCTTTATTTTTCGCGTCAGCCGGCATGGCGAAGACATCGAAGAACGCCAGCGCGCCCTCTTTCGGAATGAAGTAGGAAACATTTACGCCGTTTTTGGCTTCTTTGGCGCGGTTAGCCGCCTGCCATACGTCCCCTGCCCAGCCAATCGCCACGCAGATATCACCGTTTGCCAGATCGTTGATGTACTGCGAGGAGTGGAAGTAACGAATGTTCGGACGCAGCTTCAGCAGCAGATCGGTTGCCGGGCCGGTGTAATCATCGGCCTTGCTGCTGTTAGGATCTTTGCCCAGGTAGTTCAGCACGGTGGCGAAAATCTCTTCTGGCGCATCCAGGAAAGAGACGCCGCAGCTTTTCAGCTTCTCAAGGTTTTCCGGCTTCAGTACCACGTCCCAGCTGTCGAGTTTGACATCTTTACCCAGCACCGCTTTGACTTTATCGACGTTATAGCCAATACCGGTGGTCGCCCACAGATACGGCATCGCGTATTTGTTGTCCGGGTCATGCTTGGCGACCAGCTTAAGCACTTCCGGATCGAGGTTTTTCCAGTTCGGTAATTTGCTCTTATCGAGCGGCTGGAAAACACCTGCCGTCAGCTGACGCTCAAGGAAGCTTGCGGAAGGTACCACCAGGTCAAAACCGGTACTGCCCGCCATCAGTTTCCCTTCCAGCACTTCGTTGGAATCGAAAACGTCATAGACCACTTTAATGCCGGTCTCTTTTTCGAAATTAGCGACGGTATCCGGCGCGATATAGTCAGACCAGTTATAAACGTGCAGCGTTTTTTGTTCCGCAGCGAGCGTGCCGGCAGAGACGGCCATCAGAGCACCCGCAACCAGACCCGATAACCATTTTTTATTCAAGGCGATCATATCGTTATTCCTTCTTAAAGCTCGTTAACAAACGAACTAAAACTGTGCAATCTGAAGATATGCAATAATCATGCATAGTTTGTCGCTCTGCACGAAATAAAAAGAAACCTCTTTACCCGGCAGGATCCGCTCGCTTTTTTAAGCATCGCAAGAATAACTGTAGCCCGTGTCTCCGGCTATAGCCCAGACGAAAAAACGCCTTTTATCAATTTTTTATGCAGGTTATGTCTACGTGATAAGCCGAAATGGCGTTTGGGGAGGTGAAAAATTCTTTAAAGAAAGGTTAAAAGCAGCAGAAAAAATGGCGTTATGCAGCCGCTATGGCAGCGACTGCGCAAAAGTCAGACAGGCTTAGTGAAGAAAATTGGGAGATGCATCATTATTCTCTGCATCATCTTCCGCGCTATACAGCAAATGGTGCGCATTGGCTTCCATCATTACCATCGAAATTTGCTCTTCACTCAAGCGCATAAACCAGGAGAACTGCTTGAAAGAGAGGCCGGCACCGGAGAATAAAGACTGGCAAACGACCAGTTTTGGCAGATTATCATCCTGTATATCGAGAAATGCTTTCACCGTCAAAGAACTGGCGTTGATGGCCGACAGGTCAGAGGCCAGTGCCAGCAGCGCAGACGGTTTCACTTCGGCCAGCGCAGAGAAGAGGATCACGTCGTTAATGAGATCGATTTTGGCATCGAAAATACCATCGAAATTTTGCATATGAGGCAAATGCAGCGCCTGGCAGGAATCACATTCAAAGAAAGTGATACCGGCATCATCGAGCCATTGACGTAACGTATCCAGTGTTGGAACGACCTGTAAATCCATCGCTGTGCAGCCTCTTTAATAAAAACTTCGCATAGAGTACGCAAAAAGTGCGCTGTAATCCATTTAACCGCCCGTTTTCAGACAGTAGCCCGGCGTTGCGTGGCGCTCGACCCATGAGATCATTTTACCCGCAATATCGACCCCGGTGGTTTTTTCCACCCCTTCCAGTCCCGGTGAGGCATTCACCTCCATCACCAACGGCCCGCGCGTCGCCCGCAGTAAATCAACACCCGCCACATCCAGCCCCAGCGTTTGCGCCGCCTTCACGGCAATCTCACGCTCGCGATCGCTGATATCCGCGACTCTCGCCACGCCGCCACGGTGCAGATTAGAGCGGAAGTCGCCCTCTTTTGCCTGGCGTTCGATGGCCGCAACCACCTCGTTACCGACAACAAAACAGCGAATGTCGCGTCCTTTGGCTTCTTCAATGTACTCCTGCACCAGAATATGGGCATTCAGCCCACGAAAGGCGTCAATCACGCTTTCCGCCGCCTGCCGCGTTTCGGCCAGCACCACACCAATGCCCTGAGTGCCTTCCACCAGCTTGATCACTAGCGGCGCGCCACCCACCATATCGATTAAATCGCTGGTGTCGTCCGGTGAATGCGCAATGCCGGTAACCGGAAGATCGATTCCCTGCCGGGCAAGCAGTTGCAGCGAACGGAGCTTATCGCGGGCACGAGATATCGCAACGGATTCATTGAGCGGATAGCTGCCCAGCATCTCAAACTGGCGCAACGCGGCCGTGCCGTAATAGGTTATCTGGGAGCCGATGCGGGGGATAACCGCATCAAAATGCGGGAGCTTGCGGCCTTTGTAATGAATCGATGAGGCAGCAGGATCAATGTTCATATAGCAGGACATCGGATCGAGGATCTCAACCTGATGCCCCCGTTTTGCCGCCGCTTCTCGCAGGCGTTTACATGAATAGAGCGTTCCATCCCGGGACAAAATGGCAATTTTCACCCTGCACCTCTCTAAAGACATGGAAAAAGCCTGCGTATCATACACGCAGGCAGGCGCAGGATGAATGGGCTATCGTGTCGCCCAGCCCTGTTTGTGCAGATAGTCGAGAATAAACGGGCGATTCTCTTTAATGATGGTGCGACGAATGTGGTCACTCCAGGTATCGCGACGGTTATTGCTGTCGCGCGTCATGTAGTAGTGCGCCAGCTCTTCATCGTATTGCGCCAGCACATCCTGATCGACAGGCTGGTAGTGGTTTTCATGCACCAGCATCGCCGCAGGCAGGCGCGGCTTGAGATCCGGGTTATCCGCAGGCCAGCCAAGGCACAGGCCAAACAGGGGCAGAACATGTTTTGGCAGCTTCAGCAGTTCGGTAACGCTTTCGATATTGTTACGCAGCCCGCCGATGTACACGCCGCCCAGCCCCAGCGATTCCGCCGCCGTGAAGGCGTTTTGCGCCATCAGTGCGGTGTCCACCACACCCAGCAGCAGCTGCTCGGCAAGGCCAAGCTCGGCTTGCGGGCAGATCTGCAGGTGACGGTTAAAATCGGCGCAGAACACCCAGAACTCGGCTGCCTGTGCCACATGCTTTTGTCCACCGGTGAGGGTCACCAGTTGTTCACGCATTGCCGGGTCGGTAATACGAATAATGGAGCTGCACTGCAGGAAGCTGGAGCTGGATGTCGCCCTTGCACTGTCAATAATGGCTTCACGCTGCGCCGGCGTTATCGGCTCGTCGGTGAAGTGGCGAATTGAACGATGGGAACGTAGCAGGTCTATGGTTGGCGTCATCTTGTCTCTCTTTGTCTTGCGTGAATCATATCGCAGCCAGTATAGGCAATGATGCGCGCGATGTAATTGGCGAAACATAGCTGAGAGGTATTATAACGACAGGCGAAACCTTCTTTAATGACGGCAGGTTATCGGGCACTATAGACCCATTCGCCGTCAGGCTTGTTTTCGAGGAGAGAGAAATGTTTGCAGTAATTTTTGGTCGTCCAGGGTGCCCTTACTGTGTGCGCGCGAAAGAGCTGGCTGAGAAACTGACCGAAGAGCGTGATGATTTTAACTTCCGTTATGTTGATATCCACGCGGAAGGGATCAGCAAAGCCGATCTGGAAAAAACCGTGGGTAAACCGGTTGAAACCGTACCGCAGATTTTCCTCGATCAGAAACACATCGGCGGTTGCACAGACTTTGAAGCATACGCTAAAGAACATCTGGGCCTGTTTGCCGCTCAGTAATGCTAAGACGCCCTCACCCTGAGGGCGTTTTTATTTGTGCTGTCTGCGCCGGGCCAACATGCTATGAACAAACAAAAAGCATAGCGCTCCCAGTGCGCACCAGAAGACGCCACTCAGCAACCACGCCAGCTCCTGCCAGAAACTTCGCGTTGAAATATACAGTGACCGCATCAGCAGCAGACACAGCGGCGCTGCAAGTATTGCGCCCAGTAACGGTTTCACCACTTCCCCCCGGCGGGAGAGAAAACTGGCAGCAGCCCCTGGCAGTGTGAAAAAGAGCAGCCCCAGCTCCGGATGACCCGACGCCCTGAACGCCCCCTTCACATTAAAAGCGAGGGACATGCAAACGACAATGAACAGCAAAAAGCAGCTGATCACCCCCGCCCAGTTTCGTTTAATGTTCAAACTATCCTCCTGACTTATCTCTATCAAATACACTTTCGTCGGGTAGACGCCCAGTCAGATAAAGCAATGCGGCAATCCTTGCCAAAGTACACACAGGGTGAAGCGATAATAGGTGGCTGTCAGTAGCTAATACGATTAAACTAACCGCCAGCTAATGTTTTAGGGAATAAAGCTGGAAACAGGGAGCGTTAAAGCCTTTCCCTGACCCAGAAAACAGTAGCCCAAAAAGTCCTTTCATTCAACAACTTACTGGTAAACAAGAAGTTAGCCTCCGTGAATATAAACGTCGCAGACTTGTTAAATGGGAATTACATCCTGTTATTATTTGTGGTACTGGCGCTGGGCCTTTGCCTGGGTAAATTGCGCCTTGGTTCGGTTCAACTTGGTAATTCCATTGGCGTTTTAGTCGTCTCACTATTATTAGGCCAGCAGCATTTCAGCATTAACACGGACGCGCTCAACTTAGGTTTTATGCTGTTTATTTTTTGTGTTGGTGTGGAAGCCGGGCCCAACTTTTTTTCTATTTTCTTCCGCGACGGCAAAAATTATCTGATGCTGGCGCTGGTCATGGTCGGCAGCGCGCTGCTGATCGCCTTAGGGCTGGGTAAACTGTTTGGCTGGGATATCGGGCTAACGGCCGGTATGCTCGCCGGCTCGATGACCTCCACGCCAGTGCTGGTGGGTGCAGGCGATACCCTGCGCCACTCCGGCATGGCCGGTGCGCAACTCTCTACCGCGCTCGACCACCTGAGCCTGGGCTATGCCCTGACCTATCTGATTGGTCTGGTGAGCCTGATTGTGGGCGCCCGCTACCTGCCAAAACTGCAGCACCAGGATTTGCAGACCAGCGCTCAGCAAATTGCCCGCGAACGCGGTCTGGACACCGACAGCAAGCGTAAAGTCTATCTGCCCGTGATTCGCGCCTACCGCGTTGGGCCCGAGCTGGTTGCATGGGCGGACGGGAAAAACCTCCGCGAGCTGGGGATTTACCGCCAGACAGGCTGCTATATCGAACGTATTCGCCGTAACGGCATTCTGGCAAACCCGGACGGCGACGCCGTGCTGCAGATGGGCGATGACATTGCCCTGGTCGGTTACCCGGATGCCCACGCCCGCCTCGACCCGAGCTTCCGCAACGGTAAAGAGGTGTTTGACCGCGATCTGCTCGACATGCGTATCGTCACCGAAGAGATTGTGGTGAAAAACCATAACGCCGTCGGCCGTCGTCTGGCGCAGCTGAAGCTGACCGATCATGGTTGCTTCCTCAACCGCGTGATCCGCAGCCAGATCGAGATGCCAATTGACGACAACGTCGTGCTGAACAAAGGCGACGTTCTGCAGGTCAGCGGCGATGCGCGACGCGTGAAAACCGTTGCAGACCGCATCGGCTTTATCTCTATTCACAGCCAGGTCACCGACCTGCTGGCCTTCTGCGCCTTCTTTATCGTTGGCCTGATGATTGGGATGATCACCTTCCAGTTCAGCAACTTTAGCTTTGGCATCGGTAACGCTGCCGGGCTGCTGTTCGCCGGCATCATGCTGGGCTTCCTGCGAGCGAACCACCCGACCTTCGGCTACATTCCGCAGGGGGCGCTCAATATGGTGAAAGAGTTTGGTCTGATGGTCTTTATGGCGGGTGTCGGCTTAAGCGCCGGTAGCGGCATTGGCCACAGCCTGGGGGCTGTTGGCTGGCAGATGTTGGTTTCCGGACTTATTGTCAGCCTGGTACCGGTCGTGATTTGCTTCCTGTTCGGTGCTTATGTGCTTCGCATGAACCGCGCCCTGCTCTTCGGGGCAATGATGGGGGCCCGTACCTGCGCCCCGGCAATGGAAATTATCAGTGATACCGCACGCAGCAATATTCCTGCGCTGGGCTATGCGGGCACCTACGCTATCGCTAACGTACTGCTTACGCTGGCGGGTACGCTGATCATCATCATCTGGCCTGGACTCGGATAACTCTTAAGTTCTGCGCACGACGAAAAAATTTTCGTTACGCGCAGAACTTTTTTATCAGGGGGCAGTCATAACTATTGCCACTGCTTTTCTTTGATGTCCCCAATTTGTGGAGCCCATCAACCCCGCCGTTTTGGTTCAAGGTTGATGGGTTTTTTGTTGCCTGAAATTCCCCTCGTCAACATTCCGCCTTCCCTCTTCCCACCCAAACATATATGCTTAACCATATATAACCAACCGCAGGAAAGCCGATGCTACATCCGGTCCAACTTTTCAAAGCCCTCTCCGACGAGACCCGCCTGTCCATCGTCATGCTGCTGCGCGAAGCCGGGGAACTGTGCGTCTGCGATCTCTGTTCCGCCACGGCTGAATCACAGCCCAAGGTATCGCGCCATATGGCTCTGCTGCGTGAATCCGGGCTGGTGAGCGATCGCCGGGAGGGGAAATGGGTTTATTACCGTTTGTCCCCCACTATGCCGGCATGGGCTGCCACCGTGATTGACAACAGCTGGAACTGCTTGCGGGAAGAGACCCGCACAAAGCTGAAAAACCGTCTTCCGGGCGCGTGTTAAAACACATTCATAAAAACAGATATAACGGAGTTCACGATGTTTCTGGCTGGGGCAATTTTTCTGTTTACACTGGTGCTGGTCATCTGGCAGCCCAGAGGGTTAAGTATCGGCTGGAGCGCCACGATGGGTGCTGTACTGGCGCTGGTCAGCGGCGTGATCCACATTAACGATATTCCGGTGGTGTGGAATATTGTCTGGAACGCGACGGCCACGTTTATCGCCGTCATCATCATCAGCCTGCTGCTTGATGAGTCCGGATTTTTCGAGTGGGCGGCGCTGCATGTGGCCCGCTGGGGTAATGGCAACGGCCGGTTACTGTTTACGTATATCGTTCTGCTGGGTGCGGCCGTTGCGGCGCTTTTTGCCAACGACGGCGCGGCGCTTATCCTCACGCCCATCGTTATCGCCATGCTGCTCGCCCTCGGGTTCAGCAAGCAGGCCACGCTGGCGTTTGTCATGGCGGCTGGATTTATCGCCGACACTGCCAGCCTGCCGTTGATCGTTTCGAACCTGGTCAATATCGTATCGGCAGACTTCTTCTCGCTGGGGTTCAGCGAATACGCCTCGGTGATGATCCCCGTGGATCTCGCCGCGATTGCGGCCACGCTGGTGATGCTGCATCTGTTCTTTCGAAAGGACATTCCGCCGGTATACGACCTGTCAAAACTCCGCGAGCCTTCCCGCGCGATTAACGATCTTCCAACCTTCAGAACGGGCTGGGTTGTTCTGTTACTGCTCCTTGTCGGGTTCTTTGTACTTGAACCGCTCGGTATTCCGGTCAGTGCTATCGCGACAGCAGGCGCGTTGATTTTGTTTGCCGTTGCAAAGCGCGGGCATGCCATTAATACGGGAAAAGTGCTTCGTGGCGCACCGTGGCAGATCGTTATCTTCTCGCTGGGGATGTACCTGGTGGTGTATGGACTGCGCAATGCCGGGCTGACGGAGTATCTGTCAGGGGTACTCAATCTCCTCGCCGGGCATGGCCTGTGGGCCACCACGCTCGGTACCGGGTTCATCACGGCGTTCCTGTCATCCATAATGAACAATATGCCGACCGTCCTGATTGGGGCACTCTCTGTCGATGGCAGCACGGCATCGGGTGTGATTAAGGACGCGATGATTTATGCCAACGTGATTGGCTGCGACCTGGGTCCGAAGATCACGCCTATCGGCAGCCTGGCCACCCTGCTCTGGCTCCATGTCCTGGCACAGAAAAACATGACGATCACCTGGGGCTATTATTTCCGGACAGGCATCATCATGACGTTGCCGGTTCTGTTTGTGACGCTCGCCGCGCTGGCGTTACGTCTCTCCTTCACACTGTAATGAGTAACGGATATGAGCCATATCACCATTTACCACAATCCAGCCTGCGGCACCTCGCGCAACACGCTGGAGATGATCCGCAACAGCGGCACTGAACCCGAAATTATTCTGTACCTCGAGAACCCACCGTCTCGTGATGAACTGATCAGACTGATTGCTGAGATGGGGATTTCCGTGCGGGATTTGCTGCGCAAAAATGTCGAACCTTATGAACAGCTGGGCCTCGCCGGGGACCGGTTTACCGACGACCAGCTTATCGATTCTATGCTGCAGCATCCGATCCTGATTAACCGTCCGATCGTAGTGACGCCGTTGGGCACTCGCCTGTGCCGCCCTTCCGAAGTCGTACTCGATATCCTGCCTGATGCACAGAAAGGGGCGTTTACGAAAGAAGATGGCGAAGCGGTGGTGGACGCCAGCGGAAAAAAAATCTCCGGCAGCTAATCCGCTGATAGTGATGCCGTAAGTCTTGTCAGCCACATCCCCTGCCCCGTGGCGGAGTTGCATCCGTCGTCACCCGACCCATAATTTGATGGACCGGTCTGGTGAGGGGATGCAGGTATGAGTCTCAAAAATAAAACCGCCGTTATCTTTGGTGGCAGCGGCGCTATTGGCAGCGCCGCTGCGTACGCGCTCGCCCGTGAAGGGGCGACGGTCTACCTCGCGGCACGCGATCAGGCCAGGCTGGAGCATGTCGCTAACCGCATTCACGCCGCTGGCGGGTCAGCCCGGCTGTTTGTTTTCGATGCTCTCAATGCCGACGCGACGCTCCCGGACGTTGCCGGGATTGATATCGTCGTGAATGCCACGGGCTTTATGCACGACCAGGGTAAACGCCTCGACGCATTAACGCTCAGTGAATTCAGACAGGGGTTCGACCCTTTTCTGGCCGCCTATTTCAACATCGCCAAAGCTGTCGCACCCCGTATGGGCGGTGAGCGTGCCGGAACGCTTATCACCGTCGTTGCGCCGGCTGCAAATATGGCGATGCCGGGACATCTCGGGCATATCGTCGGCTGTGCGGGGACGGAAGCGTTAACCCGTGCGCTCGCGGCGGAGCTGGGGGCAAAGAATATTCGTGTCCTGTGCGTGCGTTCGCATGCGATAGCCGACGCGGTTCAGGCCGGTTCCGGTGTGGGTGACCTGTTCGCCATCAAGGCGCAGGCGATGGGCATCACCGTGGAGCAGTTTCTGGAGGGCGCGGCACAGAGCACGATGCTGAATCGCCTGCCGACGCTGGAGCAGGTGGCAGATAGCATCGCGTTTCTGGCGTCAGATGCAGCCGGTGCCATCACGGGAACAACGGTAAACATGACGGCCGGCGCGACCACAATCTAACGTCCGCTCTCGCCCGCTATCCTGCCGACCATCGCCCGGATCTCCTCCCGGGTGAGCGGGGCTCTGTCGGTCACAAAGTGCAGCGTCATCCCTTCGATAAAGGCATCCAGCGCGCGGGTGGTCAACGGGTCGAACCACTGCTCAAGCGTGGTCTGGCTCATCTTCATCCAGTCCTGCATTACCGTTTTGAGCGCCGCACTGCGGTGCATAAAGGCATAGAGCTGGTACATCAGCGCCATATTCTGCGGCGTCGTGACCTGCGAACTGTGGATCAGCGTGGTGATGGATTCGCACGCCATTTCTGGCCCGGTCACGCCGGCGAAGAAATCCCGATACTGCTGCGACATCTGCCGGGTAAACCACGTAAAGGCCTCTTCCAGCAGCGACTCCATACCGTCAAAATAGTAGGTCATCGACCCCAGCGGCACGCCCGCGCAGGTGGCGATTTTCCGGTGCGTCACGGCATGAATACCGTGCTCTGCAATGGTGTCCAGGGTCGCCTGCAGGATCTTCTCCCGGCGTTGAGGATCGTTCGGTGCTCTGCTCATAAATTCCCCACGTGGTTTGTGTACAAATGTACACAAACTTGCTAGTGTTGTCGCTATTGTTGTACTTCCGGTGCTGACTTCAATGACTCTGACCTCCCCCCGTAGAACCCTGCAGCTGCGCATGTGGGCGCTGTTTATGTTCTTCTTTATTCCCGGTCTGCTGATGGCCTCATGGGCCACGCGTACCCCGGCCATTCGCGATATTTTATCCGTCTCAACGGCCGAGATGGGCATCGTGCTATTTGGCCTGTCGATAGGCTCTATGAGCGGTATTCTGTGCTCCGCGTGGCTTGTCAAACGCTTCGGTACACGGGCGGTCATCCGCACCACCATGTGCTGTGCCGTGTTCGGGATGCTGGTGCTGAGCGTGGCGCTGTGGCTTGCCTCGCCGGTGCTGTTTGCCCTTGGGCTGACGGTGTTTGGCGGCAGCTTCGGTGCCGCTGAAGTGGCCATTAACGTTGAAGGGGCATCGGTTGAACGTGAGATGAATAAAACCGTACTGCCGATGATGCATGGCTTTTACAGCCTTGGCACGCTGGCCGGTGCGGGTGTGGGGATGGCGCTGACGGCCTCGGGCGTCGCCGCGAACCTGCATATTCTGCTGGCCGCACTGGTATGTATTATCCCCATTCTGACCGGTATCCGGGCGATCCCTGACGGCACCGGCAAGAACACCTCTGACGAACACGCCACCGCGGAAAAAGGGCTGCCGTTTTACCGCGACATTCAGCTGATGCTGATCGGCGTGGTGGTGCTGGCGATGGCCTTTGCGGAAGGGTCCGCTAACGACTGGCTGCCGCTGCTGATGGTTGACGGCCACGGTTTTAGTCCAACCTCCGGTTCCCTGATCTACGCCGGTTTCACCCTCGGGATGACCGTTGGGCGCTTTACCGGTGGCTGGTTTATTGACCGCTACAGCCGCGTGGCGGTGGTGCGTGCCAGCGCCCTGCTGGGCGGGCTGGGGATTGCGATGATCATCTTTGTGGACGTGGACTGGATTGCCGGCGTGTCGGTGATCCTCTGGGGTCTGGGGGCATCGCTTGGCTTCCCGCTCACCATTTCAGCCGCCAGCGACACTGGCCCGGATGCACCGACCCGCGTCAGCGTGGTGGCGACCACGGGCTACCTCGCCTTCCTGGTGGGGCCACCGTTGCTTGGCTTCCTCGGTGAGCACTACGGGCTGCGCAGCGCCATGCTGGTGGTGTTAGGGTTAGTGATCATCGCAGCGCTGGTAGCGCGCGCGGTAGCGAAGCCGGAAACGGAACAAACGACACTGGAGAAGGGATATGAGCGTTAAACTGATCGCCGTCGACATGGATGGCACGTTTCTGAGCGATGCCAAGACCTATAACCGCCCGCGTTTTCTGGCGCAATATGCACGAATGAAAGCGCAAGGCATTCGCTTTGCGGTTGCCAGCGGCAACCAGTACTACCAGCTGATTTCCTTTTTCCCGGAGATTGCCCAGGAAATTGCGTTTGTCGCGGAAAATGGCGGCTGGGTGGTCAGCGCCGGGGAAGATGTCTTCAACGGTGAACTGTCGAAGACGCACTTCGACACCGTTGCCGCCGTGTTAAACGATGTGCCGGGCATTGAGATTATCGCCTGCGGAAAAAGCAGCGCCTATACGCTGAAGCACTATGACGACGGCTTTAAGGATATCGCGGCAAAGTACTACCACCGTCTCGAAATGGTGAGTGATTTCGGCAACCTGAACGATATTTTCTTCAAATTCGGGCTTAACGTCTCTGACGACGACATCCCGCGTATTCAGGCGATGCTGCACGAAAAGCTGAACGACATTATGGTGCCCGTCACGACCGGCCACGGCAGTATCGACCTCATCATCCCCGGGGTGCATAAAGCCAACGGTCTGCGAATACTGCAAAAGCGCTGGGGCATTAATGACAGCGAAGTGGTGGCTTTTGGCGATAGCGGGAACGACGTAGAAATGTTGCGCCAGTCAGGGTTCAGCTTTGCGATGGCAAACGCCAGGCCGCATATTAAAGCGGTGGCGCGCTTTGAAGCCCCGCACAATAACGACGAAGGCGTGCTGGATGTAATTGATAAGGTGTTGAACGGCGAAGCGCCGTTTTATTAACGCCACCATGGCCCTCTCCCGCCGGGAGAGGGAAAACAGCTTACGGCTGTAAAGCATTCCCGACGCGTTTATCCTTCAGGAACACCACGATAAGCCCAACCCACAGCACGCCGTTAGCCAGATTAAACAGGCTGAACAGACCGTTGCCGCCAAATGCGTAGGCGTGTTTGCTCACCTCGATTCCAACGGTGAAAATCAGCATTTGCAACATGCCCATCGCCGCTGACACCGTGCCTTTGCTCATCTCGCTGGCAAACAGGGTCAGGCGTACCAGTCCGGCATTCGCCACACCGATACCGAACGCGTAAACGCTTAATCCTGCGGTCATCCACAAATACGCATGGGACGACACCACTGTCGCGACCGCCGCCAGAACCAGCCCGGCAGCAATGGGCCAGCCGCCCATAATGATCAAGGCACGCACCGTACGGCGGGATGTGAGACGCGCCAGCACCAGGTTACCGATAATCAGCGCGCCAAAAATCGGCACCTGCAGCAGGCCATACTCATAGCTGCTGAGCTGCTCGCCGCTGATGATAATGACCGGCGACTGGGCAATCCACGCCAGCAGAGGCAGGCTAACAAACCCCGTCGCCAGCGCGCCCGCCACAAAGCGGCCGTTCTTCAGCACTTCTTTGTAATCCCGGCCCAGCTCTTTTAGCGACAGTTTCTCACCCAGACGGGTAGCGGTTTCCGGCATCGCGCGGTGCAGGCCAAAGAAAGCGACGGCGGCCAGCACGGCAAACAGCACGAACATCCCTTCCCACGGCGCAACGTGTACCCAGGCAGCGCCCACCAGCGGCCCCAGCAGGGGCGCGATCAGCGCCACGTTCGCCATCAGCGCGGTAATCTTGATACACACCGCTTCCTCAAACGATTCCTGGATGGCGGCATACCCGACGGCACCGATAAAGCAGAGGCTCACCCCCTGCAGGAAGCGCAGCAGGGTAAATTGCTCAATATTTTGCGCCAGCAGCGTGGCGAGGCAGGTCACGATAAACCACACCACGCCCGTCAGCATCACCGGACGACGGCCAATACGATCCGACAGCGGCCCTAACAGCCACTGCAAAAACATGCCGCCAGCCAGATAGGCAGTCATGGAGGTCGGTACCCATTCGATCCCTGCGTTGTACTGTTCGACAACGGCCAGCATGCCGGGCTGGATCATATCGTTGCCGATGTAAGTAGAGAATTCGTAGAGCACCAGACATAAGGGGAAAAGCAACGCCTGACGACCCAGACGTGAACCAGAAGAAGAACGGTTTAACATGCAATCTCTTTATCGTGACAAAATCGCGACGAGTGTAATGAAATGCCCTGGCCCGAGATAGTGATTTATCCAGAAGAAACAGAAATAAAGCACATATCGTCTTTGTTTAAGGTTTCCTTAAGTTGACAGATTTATGATAGCCCCATTTCTCGTCAACGACTCCGGATTATGGCACCCACTTCCAGCCGTTCAGAATTGTCTAACTTACAGACAAATAAGACAAAACGACTTTACCGTCTACCACCCCGCTTTTATGGTTATCAGCTTTTAATACTGATAGCCCTTGCCGTGCTGTTTACCTGGCTATCCCGCGATGAAACGCTCGACAGATGGATCACCGGTTTATGGTATGACGCGGCTGCACACCGTTTTCCACTGCAGCAAGACCACCTGCTGGACCTGCTGAACCATCGACTGGCGAAGTACATCGCCATCGCCGCAGGTGCTGTTGCGCTCATTTATGGCGCGTTCAGGCGCAATGCGAGACTGGTCACGGCCGCGCTGCTGATGGGGCTTGGCGCGCTGGTGGTTGGCGTACTGAAAAGCATAAGCCATCACAGCTGCCCGTGGGATCTGGTGGAGTATGGCGGTAAGGCCGTTTCTTATCCGCTGTTCAGTGCCGCTCCCGCTGACAGCGGTCCGGGGCGCTGTTTCCCCGGCGGTCATGCCTCCAGCGGCTTTATGGTGATGGGACTGTTCTTTGCCTTCTGGCGCGAGCGTCCGCGTCTTGCCTGGTGCTTCGTCGTGCTGGGCGTCGTTTTAGGTCTGGCGATGGGTTACGGCCAGGTCATGCGCGGGGCGCATTTTTTCTCTCACAACCTGTGGGCTGGGTGGTGGGTCTGGTTTTCCCAGTTGGTGGTCTACGGTCTGGTCTCCACCTGGTTTGCAAAAGAGTGACAACGCTATGTTAGAGAATTTGAATTACCAGCTGTTTTATCTCATCAACGCCACTCCGGCCTCGCCAGAGTGGATGATTGATTTCGCCACCTTCCTGGCAAAAGATCTGATCAGTATCGTGCCGGTGCTGGCGGCGATCCTCTGGCTGTGGGGGCCGAGAAGCCAGGTGAAGGCGCAGCGTCAGCTGGTAATTAAGATGGCGATGGCCCTCGGGATCAGCGTGCTGGTCAGCTACATTCTGGGCCTGACGTTCCCGCACGACCGCCCCTTTGTCGACCACGCGGGGTATACCTTCCTGCACCATGCCCCGGATGACTCGTTCCCAAGCGATCACGGGACGGTTATCTTTACCTTCGCGCTGGCCTTCCTGTTCTGGCATCGTCTGTGGTCGGGTGTGGTGCTGATGGTGGTGGCAGGGGCTATCGCCTGGTCTCGCGTTTATCTCGGCGTCCACTGGCCGATGGATATGGTGGGGGGGTTGCTGGTCGGTCTCATCGGCTGCGTCAGCGCAGCGATCCTGTGGAATCTCTTCGGTGAAGCGCTCTACCGCGGCCTGTCTTATCTGTATCGCACCCTTTTTGCTATCCCGATCCGCAAAGGCTGGATACGTGACTAACCCCAGTCTGACAGGTTACACTTGAACCCCCGCCCTGCGGGGGTTCACTTTTTTATCCCGAGGAACTATGGAAACACGTCGCGATGACCGCATTGCTCAGCTGATACAGGCGCTGAAGCGCAGTGATAAGCTTCATCTTAAGGAAGCCGCCAGTCTCCTCGGGGTCTCTGAGATGACCATTCGCCGGGATCTGAACAGCGAGAGCGCGCCTGTTGTGCTGCTGGGCGGGTACATTGTGCTTGAACCGCGTAGCGCCAGCCATTATCTAATCAGCGACCAAAAGACGCGCCTGGTGGAAGAGAAACGCAAAGCCGCCCGGCTTGCGGCCTCGCTGGTACAGCCGCATCAGACGCTGTTTTTTGACTGCGGCACCACCACGCCGTGGATAATCGAAGCGATCGACAGCAGCATCCCGTTTACGGCGGTGTGTTACTCGCTAAATACCTTTCTGGCACTGCAGGAGAAACCCGAGTGCCGGGTGATCCTCTGTGGCGGTGAGTTTCACGCCAGCAATGCCATCTTTAAGCCGCTGAATCTGCAGGATACGCTCAGCAACGTATGTCCGGATATCGCGTTTTATTCCGCAGCGGGGGTCACTATCCGTCAGGGAGCAACCTGCTTTAACCTGGAAGAGTTGCCGGTCAAGCACTGGGCATTAAGCGCCGCGCAGTACCATGTGCTGGTGGTCGATCACAGCAAGTTTGGCAAGGTTCGTCCGGCAAGAATGGGTGAGCTGTCGCGCTTTGACGCCATCGTCAGCGATTGCCGTCCGGATGAAGAGACCGTGGCCTACGCGAAAGCGCAGCAGGTGAAGTTGATGTACTGAGTCAGGTGCAGAGGTCATGCCGGGTGGCGCGATGCCACCCGACAATGGAGGCTTAACTGAACCAGCTGCCAAACCATCCGTGGAATTTCATCATGACGAAGTCCCACATCCGGCTAAAGAAACCGCCCTCTTCTACCGCTTCCATCACAATCAGCGGACGCTGTTCAATCGATTTGCCATTCAGCTGGAAATCAATCGTCCCGACCACCTGGCCTTTTTTCAGCGGCGCGGTGAGCTGGCTGTCGGTCAGGGTGTAGCTGGCTTTCAGGTTTTTCAGCTGACCACGGGGAATGGTCACCGACCCGCCTTCACCCGCCCCCAGGTTCACTTCACTCTTGTCACCAAACCAGACGCGCTGGCTGATGAACGTGGCATCCGGTTTAATGGGCGTGACGGTTTCATAGAAGCGGAAACCCCAGGTCAGCAATTTTTCTGATTCATTAAAACGAATGCGGTCGGTTTTGGTGCCCAGCACGACCGAGATCAGGCGCATATCGCCCTGAGTTGCGGAAGCGACCAGGTTATAACCCGCGCCGGCCGTGGTGCCGGTCTTCATACCGTCGACGTTGACGTTGCTGCTCCACAGCAGACGGTTACGGTTCGGCTGGCGGATTTTGTTGAAGGTAAACTCTTTCTCTTTGTGGATGGCATATTCATCCGGCACGTCGTGGATCAACGCTTTGCCTAACAGCGCCATGTCGCGCGCGGTACTGAACTGACCCGGCGCATCCAGGCCGTGCACGGTTTTAAAGGTGGTATTGGTCAGGCCCAGTTTTTGCGCGTAGCCATTCATCAGGCCAATAAAGGAGTCCTGGCTGCCCGCAACGTAATCGGCCAGCGCAATACAGGCATCGTTACCGGACTGGATAATGACCCCTTTATTCAAATCAGACACTGACACCTGATCGCCGGGTTTGAGGAACATCACCGATGACCCACGCAGCGCCGGGTTGCCGGTCGCCCAGGCGTCCTTCCCGATGGTGACCATATCGTCAAGCTTGATTTTACCCGCTTTCAGCGCCTGACCCACCACATAGCTGGTCATGATTTTCGTCAGGCTTGCCGGGTCAAGTTTCTCATCCGCATTGCCTTCCGCCAGCACTTTACCACTGGAATAATCCATCAGGATCCAGGCGCGCGCATCCACAGGCGGCGCTTCGGGCGCAGCCTGTTCCGCTGCGTAGAGAGTTGGTACAAACAGGAAAAGGAGCGCAGAGCCTGCCGCCAGGCTGCGCAGAGAAGTCATTTTTCGCGTCATAAATGCCACCCGAGTGTCCATTCAAAAATTACGTCACATCACCGTGTCGCAAGAAGCGATGAGTAATAGCGCACTAAAACGGTTAAAGAAACCTAACCAAGGTAAAGTTATTAAAGTTTATGCAATAACATTCAGATACGCTTTGATTCAGGCGATTTTTTTGTCTTCTGTTGCGTAATTGTTAGGTTTATCTCACCATGGCAAATCGCTGGCGTTGATTCACATCTCAGGTTATTTGACTATTTCGGGAGTTTCTATGATTACGCTGTGGGGCAGGAACAATTCAACCAACGTTAAGAAAGTCCTCTGGACGCTGGAGGAGCTGGATTTACCATTTAAGCAGGTGATGGCAGGTTTGCAGTTTGGGGTAAATAAAGATGCCGACTATCTGGCCATGAACCCAAACGGTCTGGTGCCCTTGCTGCGCGACGAAGAGACCGATGTGACGCTGTGGGAGTCCAACACCATCGTGCGTTACCTCGCGGCACAGTATGGTCAGGGCCGCCTGTGGGTGGACAGTCCGGCCCAACGCGCTCAGAGTGAAAAGTGGATGGACTGGGCAAACCAGACGCTCTCCCCCGCACACCGTGTGATCCTGATGGGGCTTGTCAGAACCCCCGAAGCTGACCGCGACTATCCTGCCATTCATGCAGCCCAGGACACCTGTGAAAACCTGTTTGCGATGATGGACGACGAACTGGCGAAGCATCCGTGGTTCTCAGGCGAACGCTTCGGCGTAGGCGATATTGCCGTTGCGCCCTTCATCTGGAACCTGACTAATATTGACGTTACCTGGACGCCGCGCCCGCATCTTGAGCGCTGGCTGAAGCAACTGAGCGAGCGCCCGACATACCGTCACGTGGTGATGATTCCGGTGACCTGATTACGATCCGGACGGGCTGACTTTCAACAGTTGCCCGTCCGTCTCATCGGTCAGGACATACAGATACCCATCCGGCCCCACCCGCACATCGCGAATGCGCTGGTCTCTGTCACCTAAAATTCGCCCCTTCTCGGTGACCGTGTTACCCTCCACGCTCAGCACGATAACGTCTTTCTCCTTCAGCGCCCCGACAAACAGCGTGTTTTTCCACTGCGGGAATACGTCACTGTTGTAAAACGCCATCCCGCTCACGGCGGGGGACACTTTCCAGACAAACAGCGGCTTTTCCGTTCCCTCGACGTGCTCGCCCTGGGCTTCCGGGATCTTCAGGCCGCTGTAGTTGATACCGTGCGTCGCCAGCGGCCAGCCGTAGTTTTTGCCTTTCTCCGGGATATTGATTTCATCCCCGCCGCGCGGGCCGTGCTCGTTAAGCCATAGCGTGTCGCTCCAGGGGTTCATCGCCATCCCCTGCGGGTTACGAATGCCGTAAGACCAGATTTCGGGCCGTGCGCCGGGAGTGTTCACAAACGGATTATCGGCAGGCACTTTGCCGTCCTCCGTCAGGCGCACAACTTTGCCCTGCAGTTTATCCAGATCCTGCGCCGTCGGACGCTGGTTGTTCTCACCCAGACCAATAAACAGATGGCCTTTACCGTCGAAGACCAGTCGACCACCGAAATGGTTACCGGTGGACAGTTTCGGCATCTGACGGAAGACCACCTGGAAACCTTCAATTCGGGAGAGATCATCGCTTAAGCGGCCATAGCCAACCGCCGTTCCCGCTTTGCCGTCATTCCCCGCCTCGGCATAGCTCAGCCAGACGCGGCGCGATTTTTCAAAATCCGGGGCGAGTGCCACGTCCAGCAACCCGCCCTGGCCGTTTGCCCAGACCTTGGGTACGCCGACGATCGGGTCGGAAAGCCCTTTTCCGGCCTGCCAGTGCTTTAACTGGCCTCCCTTAAGGGTCACCAGCAGCCCTTTATTGTCCGGCAGGAACGCCATCGACCAGGGATGATCGAGCCGGTTTTGCACAACGTCGACTTTTACCGCGTCAGGGGCGGCGAGGAGAGAAATCGGGAAAAATAACGCAGGCAGGAAAATCAGCGAAGATCGATGCATAACGCGCTCCTTTATCGGTTTATGGCATAAAGGTTAGCCACTGGGTCCGGGCACGTTATCACTTTTACAAAAGCTTAATCAGAAGGGGGAGTTGCCTCCCCCGGTGTCAGTGTTGTTCAAGCGTCTCGTGCTTGTTCAGACACATGATGCATAGAGAGAGCGTGGTCAGGCAGTTTTCAAGCTTCTCCGCGTTAACAGCGATAAAATTCGGGCAGTCGTGGCGTCCGTTCATCAAACATACCCCTGCAATGGAGAGCACCTCGGCGGCGCGGCGCAGCGCAACGAGTTCGCTTTCGGCGTATTCCGCTTTCAGGACGGGTGCTTTTTCACGCATGAAGTTGCAAAGTTCAAAGAGATTATCACGCAGATGTTCGCTTTCGCTGACTGACATATACCCTTTTGCCTTCCTCAACTGCAGGTACGCGGCAAGGTCGATTCGGGCATTGATCAGCTTGTTAAGCAGATCGCGTTTCAGTCTGTCAACGGACATGCTCTTTCCTCCTCTGTCAGCCATTGTGCACATTCAGAATAAGGTTATTTTTTGTACAGTTTAATGCCTGAGATCAATAATTCTTAACTGATTAACATTATTTACAATGTTACAACCTTCTCGTCGGTCATCCGCCTCGCAAAGAGTGTATAAATCCCCCGCGGAACGCTGTAAAATCCCGCCCTGATAACTCCATAATTGATGAATTTTTAACCTATGAGCAATGTTACGCACCAGCCTAAAATCGGCTTCGTCTCCCTGGGCTGCCCAAAAAACCTGGTGGATTCTGAACGCATCCTGACCGAACTGCGCACCGAGGGCTATGACGTGGTGCCAAGCTACGACAACGCCGACATGGTGATCGTTAACACCTGCGGGTTTATCGACAGCGCGGTTCAGGAGTCACTGGAAGCCATCGGTGAAGCCCTGACGGAAAACGGCAAAGTGATTGTGACCGGCTGTCTGGGCGCGAAAGTGGACCAGATCCGCGAAGTGCACCCGAAAGTGCTGGAGATCACCGGCCCGCACAGCTACGAGCAGGTACTGGAGCATGTTCATCACTACGTCCCTAAACCTAAGCACAATCCGTTCCTGAGCCTGGTGCCAGAACAGGGCGTGAAGCTGACCCCGCGTCACTATGCGTACCTGAAAATTTCCGAAGGCTGCAACCATCGCTGCACCTTCTGCATTATCCCGTCCATGCGTGGCGATTTGGTCAGCCGTCCGATTGGTGAAGTGCTGGCAGAAGCCAAACGTCTGGCAGACGCAGGCGTTAAAGAGCTGCTGGTCATTTCCCAGGATACCTCGGCTTATGGCGTCGACGTGAAGCATCGCTCTGGTTTCCACAACGGCGAGCCGGTGAAAACCAGCATGGTTGGCCTGTGCGAACAGCTTGCCAAACTGGGTATCTGGACACGTCTGCATTACGTCTACCCGTATCCGCACGTTGACGATGTCATCCCGCTGATGGCAGAAGGGAAAATTCTTCCGTATCTGGATATCCCGCTGCAACACGCCAGCCCGCGCATTCTGAAGCTGATGAAGCGTCCTGGCTCCGTCGATCGCCAGCTGGCACGCATCAAACAGTGGCGTGAAATCTGCCCGGACCTGACCCTGCGTTCCACCTTCATCGTGGGCTTCCCGGGCGAAACCGAAGAAGATTTCCAGATGCTGCTCGACTTCCTGAAAGAAGCACGTCTGGACCGCGTAGGCTGCTTCAAATACAGCCCGGTCGAAGGCGCGACCGCCAACGAACTGGCGGATCAGGTTCCGGAAGAGGTGAAAGAAGAGCGCTGGAACCGCTTCATGCAGCTGCAACAGCAGATCTCTGCTGAACGTCTGCAGGAAAAAGTGGGCCGCGAAATTCTGGTCATCATCGATGAAGTGGACGAAGAAGGCGCAATTGGCCGCAGCATGGCGGACGCCCCTGAAATCGACGGCGCGGTCTACCTGAACGGCGAAACCAGCGTTAAGCCGGGCGATATTGTCCGTGTGAAAGTTGAAAACGCCGACGAGTATGATTTGTGGGGAAGCCGGGTTTAATGGCGTTTACCCTTCCCTTCACCCTCTCCCGCCGGGAGAGGGTTTCCATCCTACCCCTTAATCCTCGGATCCAGCGCGTCGCGTAACCCATCGCCCAGCAGGTTAAACGCCAGCACGGTCAGGAAAATGGCCAGGCTCGGGAAGATGGCCACGTGCGGTGCAATGACCATGTCCGCTCTTGCTTCATTCAGCATCGCGCCCCACTCCGGTGTAGGCGGTTGCGCACCCAGTCCCAGAAACGACAGGCTGGCCGCCGAGATAATCGACACGCCGATACGCATGGTAAAATAGACCACGATAGACGACACCGTCCCCGGCAGAATATGGCTGAACAGGATAGTGGCATCGCTGGCCCCCATGCTGCGCGCAGACTCAATAAAGGTTTGCTGTTTGAGCACCAGCGTGTTGCCTCGTACCAGACGCGCAAACGCCGGTATTGAGAAGACCGCAACCGCAATAATGACGTTAGCCATACCGCTGCCCATTATCGCCACCACCGCAATCGCCAGCAGAATGCCCGGGAAGGCAAACAACACGTCGCAGATACGCATGATAATGCGGTCCCACCAGCCTTCGTAATATCCGGCGACCAGACCCAGCACGGTGCCGATTGCCGCGCCAATCAGTACCGCAAAAACCCCGGCGGCGAGAGAGATCTGCGCCCCCACCAGCACGCGGCTGAAGATGTCGCGCCCAAGCGAGTCCACGCCGAACCAGTGCAGCATCGACGGTCCGTCATTGAGACGGTCGTAATCAAAATAGTTTTCCGCATCAAACGGTGCTACCCACGGCGCAATGACCGCCACCACAATCAGCAGCAGGACAAACAGCCCCGCCGTCATGGCGACCGGCTGACGGCGAAAACGCCGCCAGAATTCAGACCAGGGCGTGCGGATATGGTCCGGCTTTAGCCCCGGCATAGCGTTTAACATGGCCTGACGACGCCAGTTCAACAATCGCATTTTACTTATACCTGATGGCCGGGTTAATGGCGGCGTAGAGCACATCCACCACTAAGTTGATAAGAATAAATTCCAGTGAGAAAAGCAGGACTTCGGCCTGAATAACCGGGTAATCACGCATTTCGACTGAATCCACCAAAAGACGTCCCAGCCCCGGCCAGTTAAAGACCTTCTCTACCACAATCGAGCCACCCAGCAGAAAACCAAACTGGAGCCCCATCATCGTCACCACCGGGATCATCGCGTTACGAAAGCCGTGTTTGAGGATGACCCATTTCTCGCTGACCCCTTTCGCCCGGGCGGTGCGAATATAATCTTCGCTCAGCACGTCAACGAACGAGGCGCGGGTAAAGCGGGCCATCACGGCCGCGACGGCCGCGCCCAGCGTCATCGAGGGCAGAATGTAGTGTTTCCAGGTGTCGGCCCCGACCGTCGGCAGCCAGCCCAGCTCCACGGAGAATATCTGCATCAGCAGCATCCCCAGTGCAAATGCCGGGAAGGAAATGCCCGTGACGGCCAGAGCCATACCGAGCTTATCCGGCCAGCGGTTGCGCCAGACGGCAGCGACAATTCCTGCGCCAAGACCAAACAGCACCGCCCAGCTCATGCTGGCAATGGTTAACCAGAACGTGGGCATAAAGCGGCTGGCAATCTCTTCCGACACCGGACGACGTGACACCATAGAAGTGCCAAAGTCACCCTGCAGAACGTTGCCAATATAGTGGAGAAACTGCATATACAAAGGCTGGTCGAGGCCCAGTTGTTTTCGCACCAGCGCGATAACCGTTGCATCCGCATCTGACCCTGCAACCAGACGTGCCGGATCGCCCGGCAGCATATGAACAAACAAAAACACCAGCACCGCCACAATCAGCAGCGTCGGGATAAGCCCCAACAGGCGTTTACAAACATAATTCAGCATGCCTTTCCCTCTCATCCCACAGGCGGTGGCCTGCGGGCATGAGTATTATTTTAAATCTGCTTCATCAAAGCTAAAGCCCGTATCCGGCATGATGTAGAACCCGGTCAGCGCTTTGTTATGCGCGGAAACCAGTTTTTCCACCACCAGCGGTACCCACGGTGACTCTTTCCAGATGATATCCTGCGCCTCTTTATACAGGCGCGCTTTCTCTTCCGGTTTGGTCGTTTTCAGGGCATCCGCCAGGTCTTTATCCACCTTCGGGTTGCTGTAGAAGGCCGTATTGAACAGGGTCGGCGGCCAGTTCTGTGAGGCGAACAGCGGCGACAGCGCCCAGTCCGCTTCACCGGTAGAGGCCGACCAGCCGGTGTAGAACATCCGTACGCCGCTCTCTTTCTGCCCTTTCCCTTCCACCTCAGCCGCACGCTGACCGGCATCCATCGCGGTGACCTGTGCCTTGATACCTACCTGCGCCAGCTGCTGCTGGGTAAATTGCAGCACCTTCTGAGCGGTACTGTGATTATGCGACGACCAGAGCGTGGTGCTAAAGCCGTTCGGGAAGCCCGCCTCTTTTAACAGCTCACGCGCTTTGGCCGGATCGTAAGGCCACGGTTGATAGTTTTGCGAATAGGCGATCGCCGGAGGCAGCACGCCGGTAGCCGGCGTGGCATAGCCAGCAAAGGCGACTTTTACCAGCGCCTGGCGGTTAATGGCGTAGTTGATGGCCTCTCGCACCTTTGGATTATCAAACGGCTTTTGCGTCACGTTCATGCTGATATAGCGCTGCATAATGGACGGGCTGGCGACCAGCTCCAGCTTGCTGTTTTTCTGCAGAATGGCGGCTTGCTCATAGGGGATCGGGAACGCGAACTGCGCCTCGCCGGTCTGCAGCATCGCCGCGCGGGTGTTGTTGTCCACCACCGGACGCCAGGTAATGGTGTCCAGCTTCGGCAGGCCCGGCTGCCAGTAACCCGCAAACTTCTTAACCTTCACAAAGTCGGTCTGGTTCCAGGTGAGCAGCTCGTAGGGGCCGGTCCCCACCGGATGGAACCCGATCTCTTTGCCGTATTTTTTCAGCGCGGCAGGCGAAATCATCGCCGTGGCCGGATGCGCCAGAATATTGATAAACGCCGAGAACGGCTCTTTCAGGGTGATCTTCACCGTCGTCGGGTCGACCACCTCGGTGCTGGCGATGTTTTTATACAGGTTGTAGCGCTTGAGGCTATTTTCCGGGTTGCTGGCGCGATCGAGGTTTATCTTCACCGCCTCCGCGTTGAAATCTGTACCGTCCTGGAACTTCACACCGGTTCTGAGCTTAAGGGTATACACCAGCCCGTCGCTGGAAACGGTATACCCTTCCGCCAGCACATTTTTAAGTTTCATCTCGCTATCCAGGCCAAACAGCCCTTGATAGAACGATTTCGCCACCGCCTGGGAGAGCGTATCGTTGGCATCATACGGATCCAGCGTGGTGAAATTGGAACCGACGGCGACCACCACATCTTTGGCAGCGAACGCCGGCGCGGCGGCCAGGGCTGCCGTCACGCTCGCGGCGAGTAACCATCTGCGCGCTACAAATTTAACCATTGTGTTCTCCTGCCTGTTTTAAGTTATAACCGCGAGAATGCATTGTCCTGACGCGGGGGGGCCACAAAATGCCCCGGGCCAACCTCGCGCAGCGCCACGCGCTCCACCGCCTCGCCCCGTTTACGAATATTGCTCGGCATTTCGTCCTGCAGCAGCACACGCTGGCCGTGGCGATGCTCAGGGTCGGCAACCGGCACCGCGGCGATAAGCTTGCGTGTGTAAGGGTGTTGTGGATTTTCAAATACCGCCCTGCGCGGTCCTATCTCCACAATTTGCCCCATAAACATCACCGCGACACGGTGGCTGATACGCTCAACCACCGCCATGTCGTGGGAGATAAAGAGGAAGGCAATCCCCATATCCCGCTGCAGGTCGAGCAGTAAATTAATGATTTGCGCCCGGATAGAGACATCCAGCGCCGAGACGGATTCATCTGCAATCACCACTTTCGGGTTAAGTGCCAGCGCGCGGGCAATGCAAATACGCTGCCGCTGACCGCCCGAAAACTCGTGCGGATAACGCCAGGCATGTTCCGGCTTCAGTCCCACGCGCTCAAGCAGCCAGGCCACCCGACGCTGCGCGGCTTCACCGTCGAGCAGGTTATGCACCCGCAGCGGCTCCATAAGCGAATACCCCACCGTGTGGCGCGGGTCGAGGGAGGCATACGGATCCTGGAAAATAAACTGGATATCTCGCCTCACCGCCTGCAGTTTGCTGTCCGGAAGGGTATCAATGCGTTCCCCGTTAAAGGTTATGCTGCCCTCCTGGGACTCCACCAGCCTGAGCAGCGCCCGCCCGGTGGTGGATTTTCCGCAGCCTGACTCTCCCACCAGCGCCAGCGTTTCGCCTGGCCATAAATCAAAACTGACGTTTTCAACCGCATGCACCTCGCGCTTCACGCGGTTAAACATTCCGCTGCGCAGGGGAAAACGGGTCACCAGATCGCGCACTTCCAGAATCGGCTTTCCGGGTACCACGGTATCCTGCTCGATTTCATCTTCCTGCTGGCCTGCCGCTTCGAGAGAAATCAACGGGAACCGGCGCGGTAAATCGCTGCCGTTCATCGCCCCCAACCGCGGAACCGCCGCCAGCAGCGCTTTGGTGTAAGGATGAACCGGCGCATGGAAAATCTGCTCAACCGTGCCGGTTTCCACGGCGTTGCCCTTGTGCATGACCAGCACGCGATCGGCAATATCGGCGACCACGCCCATATCGTGGGTGATGAAAATCACCCCCATCTCCATCTCCTGCTGCAGCACTTTGATAAGCTGCAGAATTTGCGCCTGAATAGTCACATCCAGTGCCGTCGTGGGTTCGTCGGCAATCAGCACCGCAGGACGGCAGGAGAGCGCCATCGCAATCATGACGCGCTGACGCATACCGCCAGAAAGCTGATGCGGGTAGCGCCCCAGAATGGCCTGCGCTTCCGGTATGCGTACCAGGTCAAGCATGCGTTTCGCTTCACGAAGCGCCTCATCACCACTCAACCCCTGATGCAGGCGGATGGACTCGGCAATCTGTTCCCCGACCGGAAAGACCGGGTTCAGCGAGGTCATCGGCTCCTGGAAGATCATCGCAATATCGGCCCCGCGCACGCTCTGCATCTGCGAGGCGCTCAGCTCATTTAAATCAATGACCTGGTGGTTACGCCGGCGCAGCAGCATTTTTTCGCAGCTGACCTGTCCGCCGGTCTGTTCCAGCAGACGCATCAGCGCCAGTGCGGTGACCGATTTCCCTGAACCGGACTCGCCCACAATCGCCAGCGTTTCGCCGCGGTTGAGCGAGAACGATAAATTCTGTACTGCGGGGATGAACTGCCGCTCTTCCTGAAACGCAATATTCAGTTGATGGACAGCCAGCACTTCACGGTTGTCCAGCTCTTCACTGTGCGGCACGCTTTGCCCCCTTATTCACGATAGATCCCCGTACTGGGTTCATCACCGGCATAACCCCACGCGCGGTACATACCTTCGCTGTTAAACGGCAATGCCACGTTGCCCTCACGATCCACCGCAATTAACCCACCGATACCCCCCAGCGCGGGCAGTTTCTCCATCACCACGCGCTCACAGGCTTCGGCCAGGCTTAACCCGCCGTAATCCATCAGCGCGGTGATGTCATACGCCGCGAGGGCGCGAATAAACACTTCACCGGTTCCGGTGCACGACACTGCCGCCGTGGCGTTATTGGCATAGCACCCTGCCCCCGGCAATGGACTGTCACCGACCCGGCCCGGCAGTTTGTTGGTCATTCCGCCGGTCGACGTGGCCGCAGCCAGATTCCCGGCTTTATCAAGAGCCACCGCCCCTACCGTGCCCATTTTGCTGCGCTCATCGAGCGGCGCGGTATGGTCAAGCTGCGTCACGTTTGCCGAGCGCGCCTCAAGCAGCTGTTGATAACGCTCCGGCGTTGAAAACAGATCGGGAGAAACTGGCGTCATGCCATGTTCCGCGGCAAACGTCTCCGCCCCGGCCCCGGTCAGAAGAACATGCGGGCTCGCCTCCATCACCAGACGCGCGGCCAGCACCGGATTACGCAGATGACTCACCCCCGCGACGGCGCCCGCTTTAAGGGTGACACCGTCCATGACGCAGGCATCCAGCTCGTGCGTTTCATCGCGGGTAAAGACCGAACCAATGCCCGCGTTAAACAACGGGCACTCTTCCAGCAGACGTACCGCCTCGGTAACCACATCCAGCGCGCTCTCGCCCGCCTCCAGCATCCGCTGGCCCGTTTCCACAATGGCATACAGCGCATCAATATAACGTTTTTCCTGCTCGGGACTGAGCAGGGCACGGGTGATTGCCCCGGCGCCACCATGAATTGCGATTACCGCATTAACCATTCCCATCACCCGTTAGCCTGATTTGCGGCTTTTTCTATAAATATCATTATCGTCGCTGAAACTTCAGATGATTTTTGAATATAGAAAGACGCAACTGTGATGTAAAGCGTACACCCATCGGGTCATACAGTTAGTGGCACTTTTCTGCCATAATGGACGCTTTCGTCGTTACTCCGCAGGAGCCCACCATGGATTTTACCGCCGGACTGATGCCGCTTGAGGCGGCACTCACGCAGATGCTTGACCGAATTTCCCCCCTGCACGACCACGAGACGCTGCCACTGGTGCGCTGTTTTGGTCGTATTGCCGCGCGCGATATCATCTCTCCGCTTAACGTGCCTGGGTTCGATAACTCCGCAATGGACGGCTACGCGGTACGCCTGGCGGATATCCGGACGGATACGGCGCTGCCTGTGGCGGGTAAAGCATTTGCCGGTCAGCCGTTTAACGGTGAGTGGCCTGCGGGTACCTGCATACGCATCATGACCGGTGCCCCCGTACCGCCAGGCTGCGAAGCGGTGGTGATGCAGGAAGAGACCGAACAAACGGAAGCGGGCGTCCGCTTCACCGCGAGTGTTAAAGCGGGACAGAATATCCGTCGTACCGGTGAAGACATCACGCGTGGCGCAACGGTATTTGCCGCCGGGCAGAAACTGACGGTGGGCGAACTGCCGGTGCTGGCCTCGCTCGGCATCGCAGAAATTGACGTTATCCGCAAGGTACGCGTGGCGGTCTTTTCCACCGGCGATGAACTCCAGCTTCCGGGCCAGCCACTGCAGGACGGCCAGATTTACGACACTAACCGCCTCGCGGTACACCTGATGCTTGAACAGCTGGGGTGTGAGGTCATTAACCTTGGCATCATTCCGGATGATCCGGAGAAACTGCGCGCCGCGTTTATTGAAGCGGACCAGTCTGCGGACGTGGTAATTAGCTCCGGCGGCGTTTCCGTAGGTGAAGCGGATTACACCAAAACCATTCTTGAAGAGCTGGGGGAGATCGGCTTCTGGAAACTGGCCATCAAGCCGGGCAAACCGTTCGCGTTTGGTCAGCTGAAACACAGCTGGTTCTGCGGCCTGCCGGGTAACCCGGTTTCCGCCGCCCTGACCTTCTACCAGCTGGTCATTCCGCTGCTGGCAAAACTGTCTGGTAACCAGGCCCACCCGCTGCCGGTTCGCCAGCGCGTACGTGCGGCGACGCGCCTGAAGAAATCACCGGGCCGTCTTGATTTCCAGCGCGGTATTCTGACGCGCAACGCTGAAGGCGAGCTGGAAGTTAGCACCACCGGACACCAGGGCTCACACATCTTCAGCTCGTTCAGCCAGGGCAACTGTTTTATCGTTCTCGAGCGTGAACGCGGCAGCGTGGAGCCGGGTGAATGGGTTGAGGTGGAAAGCTTTAACCACCTCTTCGGAGGCTAACATGACGGCTGAACTCAGCGACCAGGAGATGATGCGCTATAACCGCCAGATTGTTCTGCGCGGTTTTGATTTCGACGGTCAGGAAGCGCTTAAGGCAGCACGGGTGCTGGTCGTGGGGCTGGGGGGGCTGGGCTGCGCTGCGGCCCAGTACCTGGCCGCGGCGGGGGTGGGCAATATGACGCTGCTGGATTTTGATACCGTGTCGGTGTCGAACCTTCAGCGCCAGACGCTGCACAGCGACACGACCCTCGGCCAGCCAAAAGTGGAATCGGCCCGTGCGGCGCTGGCGCGCATCAATCCTAACGTGAAGTTCACCCTGATTGACGCCCTGCTGGATGATGAGGCGCTGTCGGCACAGATAGCACAACACGATCTGGTGCTGGACTGCACCGATAACGTCACCATTCGCAATCAGCTGAATGCAGGATGTTTTGCCCACAAAACGCCGCTGGTCTCCGGTGCCGCCATTCGCATGGAAGGCCAAATCAGCGTCTTTACCTACGCCGGAGGCGAACCCTGCTATCGCTGCCTGAGCCGTCTGTTTGGCGAGAACGCCCTCACCTGCGTGGAGGCGGGCGTCATGGCTCCGTTAGTCGGCGTTATAGGTTCGTTGCAGGCTATGGAAGCGATCAAAGTGCTGGCGCATTACGGGGCGCCTGCCGCGGGGAAAATCGTGATGTATGACGCGATGACCTGCCAGTTCCGCGAGATGAAACTGATGCGCAACCCCGGCTGCGAGGTCTGCGGACGCTAAATGGTTGCCGGGTAAGCGTTAGCATAACCCGGCAACCGTATCAGAGCGTCGTTCTGCCAAACGCCCCTTGCCAGTCCTGCTCAAACTTCACTATTGCCGCATCCACCGCAGGCGAAGTAATAAACTGCTGAGCAACATCCAGCGGCAGGGTGATGGATTCACAACCTGCCAGCAGGCAGTCCAGTGCCTGACGCGGCGTTTTGAAGCTCGCGGCCAGCACTTTTGACTGCGGGGCATGCAGCGTCAGAAGCTGCTGCAGTTCAACCACCGTCTGGATCCCGTCCCCGCCCTGCGCGTCCACGCGGTTAACGTAAGGGGCAACATACTCAGCGCCCGCCAGCGCGGACAGCATCCCTTGTGCTGCACCGTACACCGCCGTACCCAGCGTCGGGATCCCTTCCGCTTTCAGCATTTTGATCGCCGCCAGACCTTCCGCCGTTACCGGCACTTTAACCACCAGGTCGTTGATAATGGTGCGCAGTTTACGCGCCTCTTCCACCATCCCTTCAGCGGTAGTCGCCATGACCTGCGCGAACAGGCGACCTTTCCCACCGAGCGCATCCTGCAGCGCCGGTAGCAGCGCCTCGAGTGGCGTTTTCCCTGCCGCCACGATACTGGGGTTCGTGGTCACGCCCGCCAGCGGGAAGATACGCGCCAGCCGTTTCACTGCCGCGACGTCGGAAGTATCGAGATAAAGTTCCATGATGTAACCCTCAAATTTAGCCTGCACTTACCCTATCACGACAAAACCTGCTCAGGAGTTGACCTGCATCAAGATAACTTTCATTCGAAAGTAATTTAATCTTCATATGCAAGATAAGAGGCGAAAACATGATCTTCAATATTCAGCGTTACTCTACCCACGATGGCCCCGGTATTCGTACCGTGGTGTTCCTGAAAGGCTGCTCGCTGGGCTGTCGCTGGTGCCAGAATCCGGAAAGCCGCTCCCGCCACCGGGATGTGCTCTTTGACGCACGGCTGTGCCTGGAAGGCTGCGACCTGTGCCAGAAAGCGGCGCCGGGCATTATCGATCGTGCGCTGAATGGGCTGGTTATCCACCGTGAAAAGCTTAACGAAGAGACTCTCGACGCCCTCACCGACTGCTGCCCGACGCAGGCGCTCACCGTCTGTGGTGAAGAAAAGCAGGTTGAAGAGATTATGTCCACCGTACTGCGCGACAAACCGTTCTATGACCGCAGCGGCGGCGGGATAACCCTGTCCGGCGGTGAACCGTTTATGAATCCCGATCTGGCTCATGCCCTGTTTAAAGCCAGCCATGAGCAAGGCATACATACCGCCGTGGAAACCTGTCTCCACGTGCCATGGCATTATATTGCACCCTCATTACCGTATGTCGATCTGTTCCTGGCGGACCTGAAACACGTTGATGGCAGGACGTTCAAACAGTGGACCGACGGTTCCGCCAAACGGATCCTTGATAACCTGAAACGCCTGGCCGCCGCCGGGAAACAGGTCACCCTCCGCGTACCGCTGATTCAGGGCTTCAACGCCGATGAAGCGTCGATTACCGCCATCACTAACTTTGCCGCAGACGAACTCAACGTCCGCGAGATCCATTTTCTGCCGTACCACACGCTGGGCATGAACAAATATACCCTGCTCGGCCAACCCTACTCTGCCCCTGATAAACCGCTGGATGATCCTGCGCTTCTGGACTTCGCACAGCAGTACGCCTGCCAGAAAGGGTTAACCGCGACCTTACGAGGATAAACTTATGACGACCCTGAATCTCAGCACCCTTAGCGAGCGCATAAAAGCACACAAAACGGCCCTCGTGCATATCGTGAAGCCGCCGGTCTGTACCGAGCGCGCCCTGCATTACACCGAGATGTACCAGCAGCATATGGACAAGCCGATCCCGGTGCGTCGCGCGCTGGCGCTGGCGCATCACCTCGCGCAGCGCACCATCTGGATAAAACACGATGAGCTCATCATCGGTAACCAGGCCAGTGAAGTCCGCGCCGCGCCAATTTTCCCGGAATACACCGTCTCGTGGATTGAAAAAGAGATTGACGATCTGGCGGACCGTCCGGGCGCAGGCTTTGCGGTGAGCGAAGAAAACAAGCGCGTATTGCATGAGATCTGCCCATGGTGGCGCGGCCAGACGGTGCAGGATCGCTGCTACGGCATGTTCACCGACGAGCAAAAAGGGCTGCTGGAAACCGGCATTATCAAAGCGGAAGGTAACATGACCTCCGGCGACGCACACCTGGCGGTTAACTTCCCGCTGCTGCTGGAGAAAGGCCTCGATGGTCTGCGCGACAAAGTGGCCGAGCGTCGTTCGCGTATCAACCTGACGGTGCTCGACGACCTTTACGGGGAACAGTTCCTGAAAGCGATCGATATTGTGCTGGAAGCGGTCAGCCTGCACATCGAACGTTTCGCCGCGCTGGCGCGTGAAATGGCGGCAACCGAATCCCGTGTAAGCCGTCGCGACGAGCTGCTGGCGATGGCAGAAAACTGTGATGTGATTGCCCATCAGCCGCCAACAACCTTCTGGCAGGCGCTGCAGCTGTGCTACTTCATCCAGCTTATTCTGCAGATTGAGTCCAACGGCCACTCCGTCTCGTTTGCCCGCATGGACCAGTACCTCTATCCGTACTACCGCCGCGACGTGGAGCTGAACCAGAGCCTCGACCGCGAACATGCCATCGAGCTGCTGCACAGCTGCTGGCTGAAGCTGCTGGAAGTGAACAAAATCCGCTCCGGTTCGCACTCCAAAGCCTCAGCGGGTAGCCCGCTGTATCAGAACGTCACCATTGGTGGACAGACGCTGATCAACGGTGAGCCTATGGACGCGGTCAACCCGCTCAGCTACGCGATTCTGGAATCCTGCGGTCGTCTGCGCTCCACGCAGCCAAACCTGAGCGTGCGTTATCATGCGGGCATGAGCAATGACTTCCTCGACGCCTGCGTGCAGGTGATCCGCTGCGGCTTTGGTATGCCCGCGTTCAACAACGATGAGATTGTCATTCCGGAATTCATCAAGCTCGGCGTCGAAAAAGAGGATGCCTATGACTATGCCGCGATTGGCTGCATCGAAACCGCAGTGGGTGGCAAATGGGGTTATCGCTGCACCGGCATGAGCTTTATCAACTTCGCCCGCGTGATGCTGGCAGCGCTGGAAGGCGGCCGCGATGCCACCAGCGGTAAGGTATTCCTGCCACAGGAGAAAGCACTCTCTGCCGGTAACTTCGATAACTTCGAAGAGGTGATGGCAGCGTGGGATACCCAGATCCGCTACTACACCCGCAAATCTATCGAGATTGAGTATGTGGTAGACACGATGCTGGAAGAGAACGTCCCCGATATTCTCTGCTCAGCGCTGGTGGATGACTGCATAGAACGCGCGAAAAGCATCAAACAAGGCGGCGCGAAGTATGACTGGGTGTCAGGCCTGCAGGTGGGTATTGCTAACCTGGGCAACAGCCTGGCCGCGGTGAAAAAACTGGTCTTCGAACAGGGTACGATAGGTCAGCAACAGCTGGCCGCCGCTCTGGCCGATGATTTCGACGGGCTGACCCACGAGCAGCTGCGTCAGCGGCTGATCAACGGCGCGCCAAAATACGGTAACGATGACGACAGCGTGGATATGCTGCTGACCCGTGCCTACGAAACCTATATCGCCGAGCTGAAGCAGTACCATAACCCGCGCTATGGCCGTGGTCCGATTGGCGGTAACTACTATGCCGGCACGTCATCTATCTCCGCGAACGTGCCGTTTGGCGCGGCAACGATGGCAACCCCGGATGGACGTAAGGCGCATACTCCGCTGGCAGAAGGAGCCAGCCCGGCCTCCGGTACTGACCACCTCGGCCCGACGGCGGTAATTGGCTCTGTCGGCAAACTGCCAACCGAAGCGATCCTCGGCGGGGTACTGTTAAACCAGAAGCTCAATCCGTCGACGCTGGAAAATGACAGTGACCGTCAGAAACTGATGGTGCTTCTGCGTACCTTCTTTGAAGTGCACAAGGGCTGGCATATTCAGTACAACATCGTTTCGCGTGAAACGCTGCTGGAAGCGAAGAAACACCCGGACCAGTATCGTGACCTGGTGGTGCGCGTCGCAGGGTACTCCGCGTTCTTTACCGCCCTGTCGCCGGATGCGCAGGACGATATTATTGCGCGTACCGAGCACACGCTTTAACTCTCTTCAGACTTATGCCCTCTCCCATCAAGGAGAGGGAACCTGTCTTTAAGCGGCAATTTCGGTTGCCGCTTTGCTTTGACTTTCGAATGAAATTAAATTTGTGCTCTCCGTCACCTTGTTATTAGAATGTTTCAAACGCAGTGACTCAGGAGCACAGTATGACCGTAAAAGTTATCGTCACCGATATGGACGGAACTTTCCTTGATGATGCCAAGCAGTACGACCGCGACCGCTTTCAGGCACAGTTTGAGCAGCTTAAAGCCCGTGATATTGAATTTGTTGTCGCCAGCGGCAACCAGTATTACCAGCTCATCTCCTTCTTCCCGGAACTGAAAGATCAGATCTCCTTCGTGGCGGAAAATGGCGCGCTGGTGTTCGATCACGGTGAGCAGATTTTTCACGGTGAACTGACCCGCCATGAGTCGCAAATTGTCATTGGCGAGTTGCTGAAAGACAACGCGCTCAACTTTGTGGCCTGTGGGCTGGAGAGCGCCTACGTCAGCGAACGGGCGCCGGACGCGTTTGTGGCGCTCATGTCAAAGCACTACCACCGCTTAAAACGCATCCGTGATTACCGCGAAATTGACGACGTGCTGTTCAAATTCTCCCTGAATCTGCCGGACAGCGATATCCCGAATCTTGTCGACAAACTGCACGTCTCCCTCGACGGGATTATGAAACCCGTCACCAGCGGTTTTGGGTTTGTCGATTTAATTATCCCGGGCCTGCACAAAGCCAACGGCATTAGCCGTCTGCTGAAGCGCTGGAAAATCTCCCCACAGGCGTGCGTGGCCATCGGCGACAGCGGCAACGATGCGGAAATGCTGAAGCTGGTGAAATACAATTTTGCCATGGGCAACGCGGCGCAGAGCATCAAAACGATCTGCCGCTACAGCACGGATGACAACAACCATCAGGGCGCACTGAATGTGATTCAGGCCGTGCTTGACGACCACTCCCCGTTCGACGCGTAATCTCTCTCTTGCCGGAGCACTGCTCCGGCACCTCACTCTTTTTCCATCCTGTGGCACACGTCAAATATTTAAACTTGCATTAACTAATTTTTAACTTAAAGTATCACTTGTAGATATTTTTACTTTCGAATGAAAGATGCGAGGCAGTTATGACGTTTACCAGTGAAAGTTTGCCTGCGGACCATAAAGCAGCGATTCGTCAGTTGAAGCGTGAACTACGTGCGCAGATCGGAGACGTTCAGGCGGTATTCGACACGCTCAGCGATAAAATCGCGACCCGCGTGGCGGAAATTAATGCCCTGAAGAACAAAGGTGAAACCGTCTGGCCGGTTATCCCGTTTGCGGATGTGAAAAACGGGACGATCACCCAGGCACAGCGTGACGCGGTCAAACGCCGTGGCTGCGCGGTGATTAAAGGTCACTTCCCTCGTGAGCAGGCGCTGGCGTGGGATCAATCGATGCTCGACTACCTCGATCTCAACCGGTTTGATGAGGTCTATAAAGGTCCGGGCGATAACTTCTTTGGTACCTTAACCGCCTCACGTCCGGAAATTTACCCTATCTACTGGTCGCAGGCGCAAATGCAGGCCCGCCAGAGTGAAGAGATGGCGCAGGTACAGTCGTTCCTGAACCGTTTATGGACCTTCGAGAGTAATGGCAAGCAGTGGTTCGATCCGGACGTCAGCGTCATTTATCCGGACCGTATTCGTCGTCGCCCACCGGGTACCACCTCTAAAGGGCTGGGCGCGCATACCGATTCCGGCGCGCTGGAGCGCTGGCTGCTGCCGGCCTATCAGCAGGTCTTTGCCCGCGTTTTTGACGGCAACGTGGATAAATACGATCCGTGGAACGCCGCACACCGTACCGAAGTGGAAGAGTACACCGTGGATAACACCACAAAATGTTCTGTATTCCGCACCTTCCAGGGCTGGACGGCGCTGTCAGATATGATCCCGGGTCAGGGGCTACTGCATGTGGTGCCTATTCCGGAAGCGATGGCTTACATTCTGCTGCGTCCGCTGCTGGATGATGTCCCGGAAGATGAACTCTGCGGCGTCGCGCCGGGACGTGTCCTGCCGGTCTCCGAGAAATGGCATCCGCTGTTAATCGAAGCGCTGAGCAGCATTCCTGCACTGGAAGCAGGCGATTCCGTGTGGTGGCACTGTGACGTCATCCACTCCGTTGCACCGGTGGAAAATCAGCAAGGCTGGGGCAACGTGATGTATATCCCTGCCGCCCCGATGTGCGAGAAAAACCTCGCCTATGCGAAAAAAGTGAAAGCAGCGCTGGAAACCGGTGCATCGCCGGGCGATTTCCCGCGCGAAGATTATGAAAAAAACTGGCAGGACCGCTTTACCGTGAACGATCTGAATATTCACGGCAAGCGTGCACTGGGTATGGCTTAACTGTCGTATAACCCTTCCCGCTCCACGGCGGTGCGTCGTTTCCCCTGACGTATCCGCCGGACAGATCCCCGCACGGCCAGCGTGCCGTTAAGCAATAACGTTCCCACCGGCGCATCCGGGCGCATCAGCCGTTGCTGAAGCATATGCACCGCTTCGGTTCCCAGTTCATCGCGCGGTACGTGCACCGCCGTGAGCGGAACATCCTGAATGGCCGCCAGATTAAACCCGTCAATGCTCATCACCGAGATATCCTGCGGCACGCGCAAGCCCTGTTTTTGCAGCGCACTGATGGTGCCCGCCGCCATAAAATCGCCGCCGACCAAAAATGCGGTGGGCAGATCCTTACCCTGCATTTGACGGAGCCAGGAGGTGACCAGCTCTTCCGTTTCACGCGCGCTGAAGCTCGGAGCCACCAGCAGATCGCGTTTATCGTTGAATTTCAGGTTGTGAGACTGCCACGCATCGCGGATCCCGGCCAGACGCAGTTCCATGGTGTAACGCCGCAGGCAGAGGACATTCATCACCTCACGGTGTCCCATTTCAAACAGATAGTCCGCGGCCCGCTCACCTATCGCGCGGTGGTCCGGTGCCACTGCAGGCAGGCGCATATGCCGGTCGCGGCAGTTAATCAGCATGCAGGGTTTACCCACATCCACCGCCAGATCGTGGATATGCGGATCGTCGATACCGAGAAGAATAGCGGCCTGTGTCTCCGGCTCGTTCATCCGTGCCAGAAAAAGCTGTGCGTCGCTGTCATTTTCTTCCAGCGCGCAATAACGCAGACGGACATCGTGGGAAGCAAGGCCTTTACTCACGCTCTGAATCACGCGGTAGTAAAAGATGTCGGACCGCTCGTCAAAGGCGCGCTGTGGCGCAAAAACCACCAGGCTGTTGAGCAGCAGACGCCCCGCCGCCAGACCGTCCATCACCCCCAGCTCCCGCGCACAAGCCAGTACTCTGGCGCGCGCTTTTTCACTGGTGTTCGCTTTTCCTGCCAGCACCCGCGACACGGTGCTGATGGAGAGCTGTGTGCGGGCGGCAATTTCGGTGATTTTTAGCCTTTTGTCCATTTTGTGATCTGGCTCCATTTGCGAAATGAAAAAATTTTCATAGCGTACTCATCAGGCAGTAACTGGCATGAAAAGCATCATGCCAGATGATTTATGTCATTGATGAGAAATTTTGCACAAAATCCACTATTGCCCGCTCATTTTCTCCCTTAAGGTGAATTTGTCACACCACTTCCATACTAGTTGTATAGCAACTTCGAAATTAAAACGGATAGAAATCAAAGCCATAAAAATCTGTGTGACACCTGAACCTCCGTCCCCTTACCGTCCGTCTTGTGGAGAGTAAAATGAGTCAGGACATCAATAACACCGTTGCGACAAGCAAAACCCGTCGCGTCATTAAGAACCTGCGCTGGTATGTGCTGGTGCTGTTCTTACTGGGCGTCACCGTTAACTACATCACCCGAAACTCGCTGGGTATTCTCGCCCCTGAGTTGAAAGAGAGCCTTGGGATCACTACCGAGCAATACTCCTGGATCGTCGGGGCATTTCAGATTGCCTACACCATTTTCCAGCCTCTGTGCGGCTGGTTGATCGACGTGATTGGTCTGAAGATTGGCTTTATGGTTTGCGCCGGGATCTGGGCGCTGATGTGTATTTTCCACGCCGGGGCGGGCAGCTGGCTGCACCTGGCTATTCTGCGCTTCTTTATGGGTGCTTCTGAAGCGGCCGCCACGCCGGCGAATGCGAAAACCATTGGCGAGTGGTTCCCGAAATCGGAACGTCCTGTCGCGGCCGGTTGGGCGGGCGTAGGGTTCTCCATTGGCGCGATGCTGGCACCGCCCATCATCTATTTCGCGCACGCCTCGTTTGGCTGGCAGGGCGCATTTATGTTTACCGGCGTGCTGGCGCTGCTGTGGGTGATCCTCTGGTGGGCTTTTTACCACAACCCGGAACAGCATCCGAACCTGAGCAAGGACGAGCTGGCGTTTATCAAGCAGGATAACGAACCGCCTGCGGTAAAACTGCCCTTCCTCACCGCGCTGAAAAATGTCTCCAAAAATAAGCGCTTCTACGGTATCGCCCTTCCGGCGTTTATGGCCGAACCGGCCTGGGCCGTGCTGAGCTTCTGGGTTCCGCTGTATCTCGCCAAAGAGCACGGCATGGATTTGAAGCAGATTGCGATGTTTGCCTGGCTGCCGTTCCTTGCCGCGGACCTCGGCAGCGTGGCAAGCGGCTACCTCACCCGTCTGTATGCCCGACTGTTCGGCTGCAGCCGTGTGAACTCGGTGGTGGCCAGCTCCGTCACCGGCGCATTCCTGATGATCTCCCTGGCGGTCGTGGCCATTACCCGCGACCCGTATATCACCATCGTGCTGATCTCCATCGGCGGTTTCGGGCATCAGATCATCTCCTGCATGCTCAGCGCCCTGGTCGTGGAGTCATTTGATAAAGGTCAGATGGCGACCGTTAACGGCATGCGCGGCTCGGCGGCCTGGATCGCCAGCTTCCTGTTCTCCCTGTTAATTGGGGTGACCGCCGACAAAATCGGCTTTAACCCGCTCTTTATTGCCATGGGGTTCTTTGACCTGATTGGCGCTGTTTTCCTGGTGGCATTTATTGCTGAACGTCGCGCCAAGCGCGCCTGATAGTGGATGTATTGCATATGAAAACCCTGAAAAACTGGACCGTTGATAAGCAGTCGGCAAATCATCTGGAACTGCTGGTCGATAACCAGCACCGTCTGTGCCTGTATGTGCTGGAAGAAAATCTGTTCCGCGTGCTGATTAAACGCAAAGGTGAGCTGACGCTGGATCGCACCTGGAGCATCGCCCCGCAGCAAGATGTGCCGTGGGAAGGTCGCCGCCGCGACGATCTGAGTGGTTTCACCTGCCCCGCCTGGACGCTAACGCAGCGGGACGACGTGCTGACGGTTGCCACCGAACAATTGCGTGTGACCGTGCATCAGCCGCTGTGGCTGGAGTGGCACTACCGCAATGAGGCGGGTGAGTGGCAGCCGCTGGTGAACGACCGTCCGACCAGTGCCTATCTGCTGAACGCCCATGGCGACGGTGCAGCGCACTACCTGAGCCGCCGCAAGGATGAACACTTCTACGGTCTGGGTGAGAAAACCGGCGATCTGCAACGTAACGGTAAACGTTACGAGATGCGCAACCTCGATGCAATGGGCTACAACGCGGCCAGCACCGATCCTCTGTACAAACATATTCCGTTCACCCTCACCCGTCGCGATGACGTGAGCTACGGTCTCTTCTACGACAACCTGAGCAGCTGCTGGCTGGATCTGGGCAACGAGATTGACAACTATCACACCGCCTATCGTCGCTGGCAGGCGGAAGCGGGCGACATCGATTACTACCTGTTCACGGGAAAACGGGCGCTGGACGTGACCAAAGCCTTCGTGCGTCTGACCGGGAAAACGCTCTTCGGGCCGAAATGGAGCCTGGGTTACAGCGGTTCGACCATGCATTACACCGACGCGCCGGATGCGCAGAACCAGCTGATGAACTTTATTCGTCTGTGCGAAGAACATGCTATTCCCTGCGACTCGTTCCAGCTCTCTTCGGGCTATACCTCGATCAACGGCAAGCGCTACGTCTTTAACTGGAACCACGACAAGGTGCCGCAGCCGAAGGTGATGACCCAGGCCTTCCACGACGCAGGGTTAAAGCTGGCGGCCAACATCAAGCCATGCCTGCTGCAGGATCACCCGCGCTATAACGACGTGGCGGAAAACGGGTTGTTCATCCGCGATTCGGAAACCGACGCGCCAGAACGCTCCAGCTTCTGGGATGACGAAGGTTCTCACCTCGATTTTACCAACCCACAGACGGTGAAATGGTGGCAGGAAGGGGTAACCACGCAGCTGCTTGAGATGGGGATCGACGCCACCTGGAACGACAACAACGAATATGAAGTGTGGGATGGCGAAGCCCGCTGCCACGGCTTTGGCAAGGAAATCGCGATCAAGCACATTCGCCCGGTGATGCCGCTGCTGATGATGCGTGCCTCGCTGGAAGCGCAGCAGCGTTTTGCCCCGGAAAAACGTCCGTATCTCATTTCCCGCTCCGGCTGCGCGGGCATGCAGCGTTACGTCCAGACCTGGAGCGGCGATAACCGTACCAGCTGGGACACCCTGCGCTATAACACCCGCATGGGTCTGGGAATGAGCCTGTCCGGGCTGTTTAATGTGGGTCATGATGTCGGTGGTTTCTCCGGCGACAAACCCGACGCGGAACTGTTCGTACGCTGGGTGCAAAACGGCGTGATGCATCCGCGCTTTACTATTCACTCATGGAATGATGACCACACCGTTAACGAGCCGTGGATGTATCCGGGCGTGACGCCGGCTATTCGTGGTGCCATTGAATTACGCTATCGTCTGCTGCCGTACCTTTATACCCTGCTCTGGCAAGCGCATACCGACGACGAACCGATGCTACGCCCGACCTTCCTCGACCACGAACACGATGCGCAGACGTTTGAGGAGAACGATGATTTCCTGCTGGGTCGCGACCTGCTGGTGGCAAGCGTGGTGGAGGCCGGGCAGCGCGAGCGATGCGTCTGGCTGCCGGATAACGAAACGGGCTGGTACGATTTTTACACCCACGAGTGGTTCGCTGGCGGGCAGTGGATCGTACGTGATGCGCCGCTGGAGAAATTGCCGCTGCTGGTACGTGCCGGTGCGGGTCTGCCGCTCAGCGAACGCATTGCGCATGTCAGCGCGGAAAAAGACACTACCCGTGAGCTGAAACTGTTCCCGGTGAAAGGCGTCGGTTCAACCGCGGGCCTGCTGTTTGAAGACGATGGTGAAAGCTGGGGCTATCAGAACGGCAATGCGCTGTGGGTGGAATGGGACATGGCATGCGACGGTGCCACCATCAACCTGAAGGTCAGTGCGCGGGGAGATTATCGTCCGGCGTGGAAAGCGCTGAAGATATCGTTACCGGCCGGGGAAAAACGCACGCTGCTGGTGAATGGTATTGAAGGGAATGAATGGGTGGTCTAGTACGGCCTGATGCCCGCTCCCACAGGGAGAGGGCATCAAACACAGGCCCGGTAGGCGTAGCGCCACCGGGCTTTTTTTTTAACCCTCGATACCTTTACTGCGCAGGTAATCTTCGTAGTTACCGGTGAAGTCCACCACGCGCTCAGGCGTAATTTCGATCACGCGGGTCGCCAGCGAGCTGACGAATTCACGGTCGTGAGAGACGAAGATCAGGGTCCCCTGATACATCTCCAGCGCCATGTTCAGCGATTCGATAGATTCCATATCCAGGTGGTTAGTCGGTTCATCCATCACCAGGATATTAGGTTTTTCCATCATCAGCTTACCGAATAGCATGCGCCCTTTTTCACCACCGGACAGCACTTTAGCAGGCTTCTTGATGTCGTCCTGGCTGAACAGCAGACGACCCAGAATGCTGCGCACTGCCTGCTCGTCGTCGCCTTCCTGCTTCCACTGGCTCATCCAGTCGAAGACGGTCAGGTCGTTTTCGAACTCGTATTCATGGTCCTGTGCGTAATAACCAATCTGCGCGTTTTCAGACCACTTCACGGTACCGTTATCCGGCTGCAGTTCGCCGACCAGGGTTTTCAGCAGGGTGGATTTACCCACGCCGTTGGCACCCAGAATGGCGATCTTCTCGCCCACTTCCAGCAGCAGGTTAAAGTTTTTAAACAGCGGACCGTTTTCAAAACCTTTAGCCAGGGCTTCAACTTCCAGCGCATTACGGAACAGTTTCTTGTCCTGCTCGAAGCGGATGAATGGGTTCTGACGGCTGGACGCTTTCACTTCATCAAGCTTGATCTTGTCAATCTGACGCGCACGAGAGGTCGCCTGGCGAGATTTAGAGGCGTTCGCGCTGAAGCGGCTGACGAAAGACTGCAGATCAGCAATCTGGGCTTTCTTCTTGGCGTTATCCGCCAGCAGACGTTCACGCGCCTGCGTGGCTGCCGTCATGTACTCGTCGTAGTTGCCCGGATAAACGCGCAGCTCGCCGTAGTCCAGGTCCGCCATGTGTGTACACACCATGTTCAGGAAGTGACGGTCGTGCGAGATGATGATCATGGTGCTGTCGCGATCGTTCAGCGTCTGCTCCAGCCAGCGGATGGTGTCGATGTCCAGGTTGTTCGTTGGTTCGTCGAGCAGCAGGATATCCGGATTAGAGAACAGCGCCTGCGCCAGCAGAACACGCAGTTTCCAGCCTGGCGCAACTTCGCTCATCGGGCCGTAATGTTGTTCTACCGGAATACCCACACCCAGCAGCAGCTCGCCCGCACGCGCTTCCGCAGAGTAGCCATCCATTTCGCCGTACAGCACTTCGAGATCGGCCACTTTGTAGCCATCTTCTTCGCTCATCTCCGCCAGCGCGTATATGCGATCGCGCTCCTGCTTCACTTCCCACAGCTCCGCGTGTCCCATGATAACGGTGTCAAGGACGGTGAACTCTTCAAAGGCGAACTGATCCTGACGCAGCTTACCGATGCGCTCGTTTGGATCGAGCGAAACGTTGCCCAGCGTCGGCTCTAAATCACCGCCGAGGATTTTCATAAAAGTAGATTTACCGCTACCGTTGGCGCCAATCAGGCCGTAACGGTTGCCGCCGCCAAATTTGACGGAAATGTTTTCGAACAGCGGCTTACTGCCAAACTGCATAGTAATATTGTTGCAAAGAAGCAAAATTGATACTCTCTTGTAAGTTACTGAGGTACTTATGAAACAAAACGGAAAAGCATACTCTTACATAAGGTTCTCATCAAAGAAGCAAGAACAAGGTGACTCCGTAAGACGTCAAACTGAGCTTGCAGAACAGTACGCACACGTGCATGGCTTGATTCTATCAGATAAGAACTTTCAAGACCTCGGAATCTCAGCATTCAAAGAGGGAAACAGGCCTTCGCTGGGCGACATGCTCGAAGCAATCGAGAAAGGACAGATTGAACCCGGTTCAACCATCATCATCGAGTCGTTAGATCGTCTGAGCCGCAGAGGTATTGACGTGACTCAACAGATAATTAAGTCGATTCTGCAACACAACGTCTTTATCGCTTCACTGGTTGATGGTTTATTACTTAATCGTGAATCCGTCAATGACCTCGTGAGTGTCATCAGGATAGCTCTGGCTGCGGACCTTGCCCATAAAGAATCTGAAAAAAAATCGCAGCGCCTGCGTGAAACGAAAAGTCAGCAGCGACAACGAGCGCTAAGCGGTGAGGTTATCAATAAAATCCTGCCTTTCTGGTTAAAACGGAAAGAAGGTAAATTTGTTTTTAGTGACAAAGTTGATACGGTCAGGAGAATCATTCAGTTACGACGTGAAGGGTTTGGAACAAATAAAATCGCTAAAGTGTTAAATGACGAAGGTCACAAACCATTACGTTCTGCTGGCTGGAATCATACAACAGTTGGAAAAACAATAAATTCGGTTGCACTTTACGGTGCATATCAAACATCAGAGACAACTAAAGATCGCAAAATCATTCTGCTTGATATCATAGAGGATTATTATCCTGCTGTTATCAGTAAAGAAGAATTCATGCTCTTACAGTCTGATCATAAACAAAACAAACCGGGATATAAATCTGAACATAATGCCTTCGCCGGAATATTAAAGCACGAATGCGGCGGCTCACTTGTCAGAAAATTTCACATCGCTTCCGGAAAAACATATCAATACCATGTTTGCGCTAATGCAAGAGATGGAAAATGTAACACAACCAAGAATTTCAAAAATATAGAAATAGCACTTTACAGGATAATGAAAAAACTTAAACTTGAGAAAAACACCAATTTTGACGGGGCATTACCGTTAGAACAGGAAACAATAAAAAAGAGGATTCAGGAACTAAATGATATGCTTCTTACTGCGGCCAAGATCCCGAAAAGTGTAATGGAAACGATAAATAACCTTGAAGATAAACTACAAGAAGTTGAAGAAAAAATAAAACAACAGAATAGTATGATTATCTCTGAGCGGGCGTTTGACTTGAAACTATTACAGGATATCAAAGAGCCACAAGAACTGAATATGATGCTTAAACGAATCATCGAAAATATCATTGTCTATAACATAGGAAAAAAGTGGAGAATAAAGGTTCAGTACAAAAACAAACACGTTCAGAGTTTCCTTTGGGATGGCGAAAACATTACTTTCATTACCGATACTAAAGAAATATTAGATCTCGTTAACTCCTGGGGCTAAAATGAGCGTCTATCCATCGCTATATAGCCATGAATCGCTCTGTATCTTGTCAGAGCGATTAAAGCAGACTTCAGGCATCGTTCAATATAAAACCCCCGTAAAACTTGATACAGAGCGTTGTAGAGCAAGGGTTCAAAATTACATCGTATTCATTATGTCTACGAACTGTACAATTGCACCACTTCTTATCGAAACACCTCTATGGTTGCAGGAAAGCCCGCACAAAGTAGATTGTTATGTCTTTCAATCGCAGTATTCAAGACTAACCGCTGCCCGCCGCCCGACGTTAACACCAAGCATATGAACCATTTTAAAACCCTTTAAAAACAATACCCTTCGCATCTTCCCCCTCTTCTCCCCATGTTAATCGATCGTTTTTACAGATCAATTATACGATATTGATAGATTTCATAGATCAATGTAAGATCATGATTCTTCGGTTAGTGTTTCTCGTAAACAAGACTCACGGAATGAATACTCTGTCCACGATGGAGTGCGAAAGAAAGAAGGTATCCAGAATGACAATTCTTATTAAAACGTTAAAAATCATGGCGTCAGGTGTTGTTTTCGTTTCAGGTTTAACCACCGCCTCCAGTACCGTGTATTTCTTGCCAGAGGCAAAATCAATGGGTGTCGCCAGCAGCGACAAAAACGCACTGATGTTTCTCGGGATGGACAGGGATGTAAATCTGAAGGGAATATGCTTCGCGATGACAAAGCAATCATCATCAATCGTTCCGCTGGTAGATATCACTGCTACAACTGATAACGGCAGATTCACGATGCACGGGTTACGCCCTAATGTCAGTGATTCTAAAGAAGTCACTTGTTCCTTCGGGTCCGAAGCTGGTGATTTCTTGACTGCCATTTCGAAGTCAACAACCGTTAACGTGAAGCTGGACTTCAATGGCGAGATCCGCAATTACAGTTTCGACACTACAGAGTTCGGAAAGGTATTGACTGCGAATGGGCAAGCCGTGGGGGAAAAAGCAGCTAAAGACTACGCTCAGGGAGTACGTGCACCCGTTTTCTATAGCAGCGGTAGCGAAGCTCCCAAAAACAATGCAGTAACCTCAAACGTCGATACACACAGTTATAAAGCAAGCGATGAGAAACTTAATTCGGTCTGGAAAAGCCTTAGCCCTGAAACCCGAAAACGATTGCTTCCTTCTCAAAGAGAATGGATAAAGCACAAATCCGGCTGCAATAATGAACAGAAATGTCTTACCGACATGACGAACAATCGCATTCGTGAACTGGAGTCTGAATATGGAAAATAATGCACTGACTTTGGTTTTAAAAAACGATTGGGTAGCATCGTCTTCTGGTAATACCTATACCGGAAAATACACAGTTGGACGGTTTCACCTGACAGATGCGTTCATCGTTGTGTATATGAAGCTGATACATGGAATTGAAATACCCGATTTATGGGTCAGTAGCAGTTTCACTAACATACCAGATACCGATACCCGTAGGGTTATGTATATGGAAGGCTGCGATATGTTATCGAAAGAAACAATGAACGAAATTCGTAATACGGTGAAGTCCCCAACAGACAATATGAAAATACACCGCAATGGCAATCATGTTACCAAAATAGAATTCATGGAAGAACGAAATGAAATCACCCTATGAACGTTATATTAAAATAGCAGTCATAACCGTCGCAATAGCCTACGGCATCAATCTCCTTTACGGGCTGACGCCCCCCCCATATCAGCCTAAAACCCCCGAAGTGAAGGCCAAGGTAAATGCTGATACCGTAACTCAGCAACAACCTGAGCAACCATCCAAACCATCGATAATCGATATACTTCCGCGAATGTATACAACAGGGGAAGTTTATGCGCGGTTTGAACAACATGAATTCAGGGCAACAAATGACTTCAAAAAATGTCAGTTAATGGTAACAGGAAAAATAACTGGTATCGGTACTGTTACTTTCAGAAAAAATCCTGTAGTAACATTGGGTATTCCCGGTTCAGATGAAGGCCTGAAGTTCATATTTGAAGATACGAATTACAATAACGATAAAGTTGCTGCATTGAATATTGGGGATCTGATTATAATCGCCGGGAAGAATGCACGACCTGGAACCTTTGGTGGTATCTTTCTTGATGACTCGAAGATAATGACTGATATGATTTCAAAGAAGAAACGACAAATTTTGGTTGTCAATGGTGGCGTTTACGACCGGGAAATTTGCCAGAAGTAGCGTTGTCCTTGCCCTTGAAATGGAGGGGGAGAATCCCCTCCATCACCCCTTCAACAGGTATTGGCGCAAGCAGGAATCGAGTTTGAAGGGAGCTGCATTGCAAATTGTTTTGCGAAGCATCGCCAGTAAGATGGTACTCGAATTGTGCTTCATAACATTAAAGCAGGGCCTGCCCTGCAAAATGACCAATCCCCATAGACAAAAGCATAGCCATGGTACTCCAGAACGTAATTCTTATGATCGCCCTGACAGGAGAGGCTTTACTCAAAACCGAAGATATATAGCCAAGGACCGCCAGTGAAAAAAGGGTGGAAAGGATTATCAACAAAAAAGCCAGTTTCAGAGGGGAGAGCCATGCCACGATTAAGGGTAACACCGCACCAGCGGAAAAACTCAGGGCAGAAAAGACAGCTGCCTGTAGGGGCTGTGCAGAATTTATATCCGTCAACCCCAGTTCTTCACGGGCATGAGCATCCAGGGCATCTTTGACCATAAGTTGCTCCGCAACCTGCCGGGCAAGCTCTGGCTCCAGTCCACGTTGCATATAAAGTGAAGTCAGTTCCCGCACCTCTCCCTGATAATCAGTTTCCAGCTCCCTTTTTTCCTGGGCAAGTGCTGCGTTTTCGGTATCCGCCTGAGATGAGACGGAAACATATTCCCCTGTAGCCATTGACATAGCTCCGGCAACCAGTCCTGCAACACCTGCAAGTAAAACACCGGAAGGACTGCTATTTGCAGATGCAACCCCAAGAACAAGGCTCGCTGTCGAAACAATTCCGTCATTTGCCCCCAGTACAGCTGCCCTCAGCCATCCCACTTTTTCGATACTATGTCGTTCAAGATGCATATATTTTTTCCTTCAAATACGCATACTCATCGGAATTACGGATAAATAGAAAATGCATTGACGGATAAATGCGCGGTTATAGTCTGTTTTAGCCAACCATTACAGGGCATCTTATCCATCATAAACCTACAGCACTATTCGGTAACGGGATTTTTCCTTTGGCTACGAACGGTGAGGAAGATATGCAGCAACCCCATCGCACCATGTGCCCAGAAATAGGTTTCAATAAATACAGTCAGAAACTTATGCACCTGCAGGACGGTTTCTGTCAGCACAGGTGACGTGCCAAGAGCAGTATTGAGAGCAAACCAGAATCCACCACATAATGCAACGCCCAATAGTGCAAGTACACCAAGCCCCTGAACCAGAGCAGCAATCCCACCAGCATGAGCTTCAGGAAGACGGAATGATATCAGCATTTTGATATCTTCAACCACACCTCGAAAATCAAGGACCACCCAGGCAAAATAGTAACGAAATCCTCGTTGTGTCAGCATCCATGCAAGCATGACAAACCCAAGGACAATCAGTGATAACCCAGTGATAACATGGAACCATGTTACGAACCCAGTGAGAGTATAGTCACTAAGCGCATCGCTTTCGGTAAGGTTTGAATTAATAATCTGCAATAAAATCAATACAGCTACGATGATATGCAGCACACGTAGAAATGGTGTGTTTTTGTGAGGAAGAGCATTACGTAAATTTTCGTTCATAATTTAGCCACTTTTTTAAGGTTGGTTGACCACTCAATATTATGCCTTTTTATTAATGATAACCTTAACTTCTCAAAACCAAGATGCACTCAGTAATTGACCTGCCCCCACGATTAGATACAACACTCAGTTAGTAACGTCGGAATCTTCATTCTCAGAATGACCCTTTCTCCAGCCCGCTGCAAATTCAGACGGTGTCTGATAATTCAGCGTGGAGTGCGGGCGGCATTCGTTATAATCCTGCCGCCAGTCATTAATAATTTTCCTGGCATGAACGATATCGCTGAACCAGTGCTCATTCAAACATTCATCGCGAAATCGTCCGTTAAAGCTCTCAATAAATCCGTTCTGCGTTGGCTTGCCCGGCTGGATTAAGCGCAACTCAACACCATGCTCAAAGGCCCATTGATCCAGTGCACGGCAAGTGAACTCCGGCCCCTGGTCAGTTCTTATCGTCGCCGGATAGCCTCGAAACAGTGCAATGCTGTCCAGAATACGCGTGACCTGAACGCCTGAAATCCCAAAGGCAACAGTGACCGTCAGGCATTCCTTTGTGAAATCATCGACGCAGGTAAGACACTTGATCCTGCGACCGGTGGAAAGTGCGTCCATGACGAAATCCATCGACCAGGTCAGATTGGGCGCCGCCGGACGGAGCAGCGGCAGACGTTCTGTTGCCAGCCCTTTACGACGTCTTCTGCGTTTTACGCCCAGGCCACTGAGGTGATAAAGCCGGTACACGCGCTTATGATTAACATGAAGCCCTTCACGGCGCAGCAACTGCCAAATACGACGGTAGCCAAAACGCCTGCGCTCTAGTGCCAGCTCAGTGATGCGCCCTGATAAATGCGCATCAGCAGCCGGACGGTGAGCCTCATAGCGGCAGGTCGACAGGGATAAACCTGTAAGCCTGCAGGCACGACGTTGCGACAGACCGGTCGCATCACACATCAACATCACGGCTTCCCGCTTCTGGTCTGTCGTCAGTACTTTCGCCCAAGAGCCACCTGAAGCGCCTCTTTATCCAGCATGGCTTCGGCAAGCAGCTTCTTGAGTCTGGTGTTCTCTTCCTCAAGCGACTTCAGGCGCTTAACTTCAGGCACCTCCATACCGCCATACTTCTTACGCCAGGTGTAAAACGTGGCATCGGAAATGGCATGCTTGCGGCAGAGTTCACGGGCGGGTACCCCAGCTTCGGCTTCGCGGAGAATACTGATGATCTGTTCGTCGGAAAAACGCTTCTTCATGGGGATGTCCTCATGTGGCTTATGAAGACATTACTAACATCGGGGTGTACTAATCAACGGGGAGCAGGTCATCATGACCAACAAACAAAACACAGACTGACGCGTGACCACCAAATATAATTTGGCCCCCTGAATCCACCCCGCGCAACACCAATAGGTACTTAACTTATGTTGAGGCAACAAACTAAAATATGTAGCATTGATAATGCATGTTTGTTACCCCAACATTTTTATATGTATTTTGCAGATAAGATAACGTTGTGAAATTTCCTCACCAGTGCATAGCTATCTGCTTGATTACAGGCACGTGTATCATGTCAGTTCAGGGATATCTTTCCAGCATATCTACCTTCACCGAATAATTCCCGGTCTCAGTCAACACCTAGTTTATTGTGGTATTTTCTCATCAGACTGCCTAGTTTCTGTGCTGCAATTTTCCCGGCGTCAAGACCTTCCTTCTCAGCGGTACTTTCAACGGCAGTTACCTCATCAATTAGAAGTGACATGCCTGCAACATACGTTTCCCTGTCATACCCTTCTACAGGGCTGTTCAGGATGGACTCTGCTGTTGCTTTCAGTTCCCGCATATCTTTCCTGAAGGATGTAACGTCCTCCTCCTTAAGTGCTGCGCGGTAGCTTTTATTCATCATCTTCATGGCATGTTCAACACCGTCAGAACCAGCCATTACACAGGGGGATAAAAGAAGGGTGGCTCCTATCACAACAGTACGCATAATTTTTCTCATAATAGCCTCCATATTGTTTACTCTCGTTTTCACAGTCAGAAGGGGTAATATTGCGCAAAAAAATAATCCCTTCCCAATCTTCTCAAAAAACAGCAGCATTCATATTATTTTTCAGGATTATTTGCCCCCGCAACCAGGACTATTATCACCTTTAAAATAAGGGTCAACATGTGTCATAACATTTAAAACATGATGATTATCTAAAACTGATTTCCTGGCCAAAACAGCAATGTCATGTCCTACTTTCACTGATAAATCACCATCAATTTCCAGATGAACATCAACCACAACAAGGTCCCCCATTTTTCTGGTCTTGAGGTCATGGATGCCTTCGACCCCAGGCGTGGACAATAATGTTGTTTTTATACTATTTTCAGTTTCAATATCCACGGCCCTGTCCATCAAGTCATGAAGCGAATCTGACATAAATGAATATCCCATTCTGGTCACAACCAGTCCCACAACCAGTGCAGCTACCGGATCAAGCAATTTAAACCCTGATAAACTACCAATAATACCAATAGCCACCACCAAAGATGAGGCGGCATCAGAGCGGGCATGCCAGGCATTGGCAACCAGCATAGTGGATTTTACTCGGGTTGCTACTGCCAGCATATAGCGAAAAAGAAGCTCTTTGATAACCAGTGCGGCTAAGGCCACCCACAGAGCAACAATATGTACCTGAGGAATATCATCTGGTTGTTGCATTTTATTTGCTGCTGACCATAACATCCCGATGCCAACAATGAATAAAATTGTCCCCAGAATTAATGATGCACCATTTTCATAACGATGATGCCCGTAGTGATGGTCATCATCGGGATTTTTTTTACTTTTATGATTAGCAATAAGCACCACAAAGTCTGAAACTAAATCAGACAGAGAATGGATACCATCCGCAATAAGCCCCTGAGATCCGGAAAATACGCCAGTAATCACTTGCCCGGATGTCAGAAAACAATTAACAAGCACACTAACCCATGTGCTTTTACGGGCCGCGAGGAAACGCTCATGAGAACTAATATCAATATCATCCGTAAGTTTGTTTACCTGCACCTGAAACTCCTAATAACAGCATCTACAGTTAATACTAAGCAGCCAATACTACCCGGCCAAGTTCAGTTTTGGTATATGAAATTTTGAGGTACTGTGGTGAAAATATAAAAATGGTGAGATTTATTCCTGTAAAGACCGCGCCATGGTGGCGATAACATCTATTTATCATAACGCCTGAACATTAATTTATTCTGAACAGAAGAGAGAAGAAAAGTTGACAGTTATCACAACTATACACTTACGCCCAGTGTGGATGGGTTCAACAAACTAAAATTGCAAACCCGATTAACTGAGGAATTGAGCGCTCTCGAAGAGGAGTTGCTTTCGGGTAGCTGTCAACCATTGCAAAATGGTAAACAACATCCTTTGGGTCCCCAACTGTGTGGCCACTGTAGTGACTGTGGTGGGTGATAGAACTGGTCACATTGATGCCAGACTTTTTCGTGCCGCATGTATGGCACACTGAATTTGATTAAGACCTGCTGAAATGAAACCGGAGTGCTTCAGCTACAGAAACTGACCAAATCGTATACCCCAAGCAAGATCTGAATACCATCCGAACAATATCTCTTTTAGGTATACCTGATAAAGACCATGACACAAAGTATCAATAGGGTTTAAATTTAACTCTATTGACAGCAAAATAACGTAATGTATCATATGGATATTGGATTGATATTTCAAAGAGAATACATAATGAATGTCCGTATCTACTGCCGTGCATCTACGGAAGGCCAACATGCTGATCGTGCATTAGTTAGCCTGCGCGAATTTGCGCAAAGCAAAAACTGGTCGGTTGCCGGAGAATACGTTGAGAATGCAAGTGGTGCGAAGCTTGATCGTGTTGAACTCATGCATCTACTGGTGGAAGCACAACCCGGTGATCTGCTTCTTATTGAAGCAATTGACCGTCTCAGTCGTCTTCAACATGAAGAATGGGCTGAACTCAAAGCTACGTTGAATAGTAAAGGGCTGGTAATCGTATCAATGGACTTACCGACCAGTTGGCAGATGGTTGAAATGTCCGGTAATGACCTTACCAGTGGCATTCTTCGGGCAGTCAACTCCATGCTAATCGATATCCTCGCAACAATGGCACGACAGGATTATGAAACTCGGCGTAAACGTCAGGCACAGGGGATCGAGAGAGCAAAACAGGCAGGTTTGTATACGGGGAAAGAAAAAGATATGGAAGCCCGTGAGACTGTTCGCGAAATGCTGGCGCAGAACGTTAAACCAGCCCACATAATGAAAGCTGCTGATATCAGTCGTGCAACGTTCTACCGGATCAAAAAGGAATTGGTAAGCTAGTTCAAATAAGTGTATTGGCTTTGACTCGCACTGACAGTTTCCGCAGACAGAGGGAAGGTGCGAATAAGCGGGGAAATTCTTCTCGGCTGACTCAGTCATTTCATTTCTTCATGTTTGAGCCGATTTTTTCTCCCGTAAATGCCTTGAATCAGCCTATTTAGACCGTTTCTTCGCCATTTAAGGTGTTATCCCCAGTTTTTAGTGAGATCTCTCCCACTGACGTATCATTTGGTCCGCCCGAAACAGGTTGGCCAGCGTGAATAACATCGCCAGTTGGTTATCGTTTTTCAGCAACCCCTTGTATCTGGCTTTCACGAAGCCGAACTGTCGCTTGATGATGCGAAATGGGTGCTCCACCTTGGCCCGGATGCTGGCTTTCATGTATTCGATGTTGATGGCCGTTTTGTTCTTGCGTGGATGCTGTTTCAAGGTTCTTACCTTGCCGGGGCGCTCGGCGATCAGCCAGTCCACATCCACCTCGGCCAGCTCCTCGCGCTGTGGCGCCCCTTGGTAGCCGGCATCGGCTGAGACAAATTGCTCCTCTCCATGCAGCAGATTACCCAGCTGATTGAGGTCATGCTCGTTGGCCGCGGTGGTGACTAGGCTGTGGGTCAGGCCACTCTTGGCATCGACACCAATGTGGGCCTTCATGCCAAAGTGCCACTGATTGCCTTTCTTGGTCTGATGCATCTCCGGATCGCGTTGCTGCTCTTTGTTCTTGGTCGAGCTGGGTGCCTCAATGATGGTGGCATCGACCAAGGTGCCTTGAGTCATCATGACGCCTGCTTCGGCCAGCCAGCGATTGATGGTCTTGAACAATTGGCGGGCCAGTTGATGCTGCTCCAGCAGGTTGCGGAAATTCATGATGGTGGTGCGGTCCGGCAAGGCGCTATCCAGGGATAACCGGGCAAACAGACGCATGGAGGCGATTTCGTACAGAGCATCTTCCATCGCGCCATCGCTCAGGTTGTACCAATGCTGCATGCAGTGAATGCGTAGCATGGTTTCCAGCGGATAAGGTCGCCGGCCATTACCAGCCTTGGGGTAAAACGGCTCGATGACTTCCACCATGTTTTGCCATGGCAGAATCTGCTCCATGCGGGACAAGAAAATCTCTTTTCTGGTCTGACGGCGCTTACTGCTGAATTCACTGTCGGCGAAGGTAAGTTGATGACTCATGATGAACCCTGTTCCATGGCTCCAGATGACAAACATGATCTCATATCAGGGACTTGTTCGCACCTTCCTTAAGGTAGTAATACCCGCTACACCATCAAAGTATTGTCATATTTTGATCGCACAGATGGTTGTTCAACTTACGCTTCTGGCAAGGGGCGGAATGTCAAATTGCCTCCGGCTCTGCGGCAAAGCTGTGTCAGGCCAAATCTGATCTAATACTTTTTTCTCGATCCCGACCGGACAATAATCATCGAACAAAACATTCTGCGGGCTGTGAATACATTAAACACTCACTACGTTCGTGTACTTGCTTCAAATGCTGAAGTGATGTCCTGAATTACGAGCGAAGCGAGTTTCGTCAAGCGAAGCGAAGACGGATAGCCAAACTGGTTAAAAAGTATACGGATATGTCTACTTTTCTCTATATATAAAATATAAAAATATAATAGTAGACATTAGACACTCACTACGTTCGTGTCCCTCGCTTCGCTCGGAATTTTGAAGAAATGTATGAATCTATAAGCAAAGCAACTATCGTTGAACTATCATGCAATTGACCGAAGCTAAAGTTAATCAGGTTCAAATCATGCCTTAAAACGCTCTGAGCGAAGCTGTAAGCGTTTTTTATGATATGGGTAATGCGATTGCATACCTTGGAAAGAAAAACGCTCTACGGGCTTCCAGTGCGACATTTACGAATTCAGTGCTTTACCACTCAATTTCGATGTTGAATACAAGCGCGTTCCCTTCCCTGTCTGCGACTTCCCGCGTTCTTTTGCCAGGTAAGAAAGCCAGAATACCGGACCTTCGAGTGTCGAAGGATCATCACGATGAATGACGTAGTGATCGGGATAGTCTTTAGTGGCTTTAGACAAGTTCACAAGTGTTGCTTTCCCACCTGTCAGTTTCATCCAGATTTCCGTAATAATACCAGCGATCCCTCTTTCTGGCGTTCCAAACCACCTTACCGAACGATGTGGAAGTGCAATCCAGCAATGGTAATGGGGTTGTGAAGCCTTTTCCTGTTCGCAAACCCAACCGTAAGCAAAATCGATGATAGGTTCTGATAAACCGTTGTTTCCAGACTCCAGGCGGTCACGTAATCGTTTGAACAGGTTGCGTATGTATTTGTTACCTGCTTCAACAGAAGTGAACTCAGGGAGGTGGAGATCAAAACGGGTCAGGAACACTCGACTGTAGAGCTTCAGGATTGCTTTCAGTTCGTTAACTATCGGCATAAGTATATCATGACGAACACCAGATCCGATTCTTGTGTTAACCCGGTATTCGTGACCATCATAAACAAAGGAGTTGCCATTAATGGTTTTGTAACGTCCGTGTTCATGGTAGATGGTACGAAAACTTGTTGTCGATAAAATCGACGATTGAAACTGCATTTCAGATTGTTGCATCATTGTTAAATTAGCCTTTTTGTATTCAGAAAGAGATCACACCTCCTACATAGTTACTACCTAAAACCACGGTAAAATGAGGGCATTTGCGATAGCGCAAAGCCGCCTTATATCTGACGTTGGGGATGTTTTGGAGGAGAGAAATACTACGGAACAAAGTTTACGAATGTATTTATTCAACCTCCCACCATAACAGAAAGAAAAAAAAATGCAATTTAAAATTTATCCGGGCTGAACAGTGGGTCCGATTTGCTGGTTGACCTTATGATATTCTTGGGTTGAGTGGTTAAAACCACCAGGCCAGTATAAGGATATTGACCCAAATGAAACCAAAATTTTAAACAACGAAGACTGACCAATGTACGCAAGCAGGATGAAAGAAACTTCTCTCCGCATCTCTTAATTTCCCCCTTTGAAACTATATGGTGACGTTGCTGGTAACTAACACGGGGAGATTCCTGCGAAAAGTGTGATAAACACGGCATTATGCCACAATTCCGAATTGAGATCCCGCGTTGCGGCAATCCGCTAAACTTTAACAAAATCGAAAAAAATGTGATTTCGTACACATCTGAATTCCCTGTTAGCGGGAATGCACATATAATGCGCTCCCATCAAGATTCAGACTTATCAACTCATCGCCGGAATGGCTTAGATACCTCGCACAACATGAACATGAAATTAACAACGCTTTTTGCGGCGGCGTTAGCCGTAGTAGGTTTTTGCAAAACCGCTTCTGCGGTGACTTATCCGCTGCCGACAGACGGTAGCCGTCTGGTTGGTCAAAACCAGGTGGTCACGGTGCCTGAAGGTAACGCTCAGCCACTGGAATATTTCGCGGCGCAGTACCAGTTGGGCCTGTCTAACATGCTGGAAGCGAATCCGGGTGTTGACCCGTATCTGCCTAAAGCCGGTACCGTGCTGAACATTCCTCAGCAGCTGATCCTGCCGGATACCGTCCATGAAGGTATCGTCATCAACAGCGCGGAAATGCGTCTGTATTACTACCCGAAAGGCACCAACACGGTTATCGTGCTGCCAATCGGTATCGGCCAGCTGGGTAAAGACACCCCAATGAACTGGACGACCAAAGTTGAGCGTAAGAAAGCAGGTCCAACCTGGACGCCAACCGCCAAAATGCACGCAGAGTACATCGCTGCGGGTGAACCCCTGCCAGCCGTTGTACCGGCAGGCCCGGATAACCCAATGGGTCTGTACGCGCTGTACATTGGCCGTCTGTACGCGATTCACGGGACCAACGCCAACTTCGGTATCGGCCTGCGCGTAAGCCACGGCTGCGTACGTCTGCGTAACGAAGACATCAAATTCCTGTTCGAAAACGTGCCGGTCGGTACCCGCGTCCAGTTCATCAACGAACCGGTTAAAGCGACGTCTGAGCCGGATGGCAGCCGTTACATTGAAGTACATAACCCGCTGTCCACCAGCGAAGACCAGATCAACAACAACGAAATCGTTCCGGTTACGCTGAACAGCGCGGTGCAGTCCGTGACCTCTCAGCCGGATGTAGAGACAGCGATTGTTGACCAGGCCGTTCAGAACCGTTCTGGTATGCCAGTGCGTCTGAACTGACCCTCTGCCCGGTGGCGCTTTGCTGACCGGGTCTGAGAATAAAAAAGCGGGCTCTGATGCCCGCTTTTTTTTATCCGTTATTGACGATAACTATCCCACCGTGGTCGTAACGGTAGTGACAGTGGGCATACTCAAGCGGTGTGCCATCCTCCAGATAGATAACCTGCTCCACCTCCAGCACCGGATCGGTCTGCTCGCAGATAAGGTGTTGCATATCCAGCGCGTTCGGTTTTAGCGCCCGCACCACCCGGTACGACCCCATAATTTTCAGCCCCAGCGTCTCCTGCACGTAGCGGAACACGGAGCCTTCAAGATGGCTTTTATTCAGACCGGGCACCAGATTAAGCGGCATAACGGTGGAGTCCAGCGACATCGGCTCACCGTTGAGCAGACGCAGACGAACAAAGTCATAGACAGGCGCATCGGCGTTAATCATCAGCGAGGCCTGCTCCTTCTCGTTCGGAAAGCGCAGCTCGAAATGGACCACGACGCTGGAAACGGTGCCCAGATGCTCCCAGGTTTTTGTTGCGCCGAAGTAGTCGCTGCCGGAAAGATCCCACTGCGAGAGTTGCAGGAAATTTTTGCGGATAAACGTCCCCTGCCCCTGACGGGTATAGATCAGCCCTTCCACAATTAACTGGCGTATGGCCTGCTGTATGGTCATCCGGCTGGTGCTGAACTCCGCCGCCAGGGCAAACTGGTCCGGGAGCGGTTCGTTGGCGGCGTATTGCTGGCTAATAATGCGTTTCTTAATTTCCCGCGCTATGGTGATGTACTTCGCCGCCATCGTCCTTCCTTTTTGTTAGTTTTCTGTCCCGCTGTTTTTTAATGCCACTCTCTCGGCAATTTTGAGGAAAGGCAGGTAGAAGAATACACCAAATACAATGATTGCCAACTGCACGACCACGGCGCGCCAGTCCCCTGCCGTTGCCAGCCAGGCGCTCAGAATGGGCGGAGTTGTCCACGGGATCATAACCACACAGCGCGACATTAACCCCAGGGTAGTACAGAACCACGCAAACCAGATACCTATGGCAGGTAGCAGCACAAAGGGGATCATCAGCGGCAGGTTGAACACAATCGGCAGGCCAAAAATGACCGGCTCGTTGATGTTAAACAGACCCGGCGCCAGCGACAAACGGGCCACCTGTTTCGCCGATTTTTGCCGTGAGAAGACGAAAATGGCAATCAACAGTGAAATCGTGCTGCCGGTGCCCCCCACCATACCAAAGGTCGGTACAAAGATATTATTGATGATATGTGGGACAGGCTGACCGTTGGCAAAGGCCAGCATATTCTCGTTGGTGTTGATCAGCAGAAACGGCTCCAGCACCACGCTGTTAACCACCGACTGATGGATCCCAAGCGTGAACAGGAAGTTACCAAAGCTATAGATAAAAATCGTGCCCGGCAGGCTGGTGTTGATCAGGCGCAGCGGCTGCTGAATAAAAGTGGTGATCAGGTGGATGAGATCCGTGTGCAAGACGTTCGCCAGAAGCGCGGCCAGTATGGCAAACAGGGAAAGCGTCAGGATCGTCGGGATCAGCGCGGTAAACGATTTGCTGACCGCAGGCGGTACATTTTCACCTAAAGAAATGTGCAGCGCTTTCAGACGAGAAATGGCGATAAACAGTTCCGTTGAGAGCAGACCAATCAGCACCCCGGCAAAAATGCCGGTTGAGCCAATATTGGAGAACGTCAGCACCTGCGTGACGTTCACCGTGGCGTCGCTGCCGACGGGCGTGAGCTGTAAGCGCATCGGCATCATAATGATAAAACTGCTGATGGCGATAACCACTGCCGAGACCGGGTTGTCGAAGTCTTTGTTGCGTGCCAGCGACCAGGCAATCATCGGTGCCAGCAACAGCGCGGCGATATTCAGCGTACCGTTAATAATAGCCTCGCCCCACACCTTAAAATGCGCCAGCGTGTCGCCTTCAAAAATCCATGGGAATACCACGTTATTCACCAGCACCGCCAGACCGGCAAGGATGAAAATGGGCATGACCGTGGCGAAGGCATCGCGCAGGGAACGCAGGTGCACCTGGTTTGCCAGGCGCGCCGAGAACTCAACAAATCTGTCGACAAAAGACTGCATATGCGGTGTTATTTTTGTTTCAGACATAGCGGATATTTCCCTTCAATCAGTCACAAAAACGGCCCGGCAGCGTACGGCTTACATCTCGCGTCCGTTGGTATGGATAACCTGTTTCAACCATGCGTAGCTCTTCTTCGGTACGCGCTTTAAGTCTTTCAGGTCGTAGTTTTCACGGTTCACATAGACCACGCCGTAACGCTTACGCATGTCTCCCTGTGAACTCAGAATGTCGATTAAGCCCCAGCCGAGGTAACCGATCACCTCTGCGCCATCCTCAAACATGGCTTGTTTCATCGCCTCGATATGCGCCCGGTGGTAGTCAATACGGTAGGTATCTTCAATCGGATTCACACCGTCCCAGGACTCGATCACCCCAATACCGTTTTCAATCGGGAATACCGGCATACGCCAGTCGTTGTAATAGCGGGTGATGATGGTGCGAAAGCCCAGCGGATCAATCTGCCAGTTCCATTCGGTCGCTTTCAGGTACGGGTTATTTTTATCACCGTGCAGAAGGTAATCGTTGACCGGCGTTCCTTCGGGGATCGCATCGCTGTCGAGGGTTTTACTGGCGTAGTAGCTGAAGGCCATATAGTCGTTTTTGGTACGCGCCAGCAGCGCAAGATCCTCAGCGCGGTAGATATCCGCAAAACCTTGTTGTTCCACGACGGCCATCACCGCCGGGCTGTAACCCTGGCCGGCAAAGACACGCAGCAGGTTCTGGTTGAGGAATTCGTCATACTGCTGGGCGCAGAAGATATCACGCGGTTTACAGGTCGCCGGATAGACCAGCTGGTGCGCCAGCATACCGCCCATCAGCTGGCCCGGACGGGTCTGGTGCAGGTATTCGGTCAGGGTCATATGCGCGACCATGGTGTGGTGCTGCAGTTCATACAGCTCGCGCAGGGTTTTCTCGCCTTTCATATAGCCCGAGATCCGGAAGGCTTCCGGCATGTGGAAGATGTTCTGCTCGTTAAACGTCAGCCAGTACTTCACCCGGTCGCCGTAACAGTCGATCATCTTTTTGCCGTAGCGGATAAACGCGTCCATCACACGGCGATCGTTAAAACCGTTGTACTCCTGCGCCAGCGCCAGCGGCATATCGAAGTGGTAGAGGCAGATCATCGGCTCAATGCCGCGGGCAATTAAATCGTTAATAAAGCGGTCATAAAAGGCGATACCTTCGTCGTTGAAGTCACCGTCGCCCTGTGGACATACGCGGCTCCAGGCGATCTGAAAGCGGTAGCAGTTCATGCCCAGATCCTGCATCAGGTCGAAATCTTCCCGATAGCGGTGGTAGGAATCGGTCGCGACTTTCCAGTCAGAAACGTTCTCCCCGGCTTCGCGAATGTCATAAACCGACATTCCCTTTCCTCCCTCATTCCAGGCTCCCTCCGTCTGCATACTGGATACGGAATTGCCCCATAAAAAATTGGCTGGCAGAAATTGATTCATGATCGCTCCCTATATGACTAGTCATTTAAAATTTCATGACTAGTCATATAGGCGAAGACGAAAAATCAATCAAAGAGGAGGATCGTTTTTTGTGAGCAAGGCGGGAAAAAAACCCGGTCAGCGAAGCGAGACCGGGAGAAGGACGGTTATTGTTGTGCGAGCTGATGACGACGATATTCACCCTGCCGCTCCAGCATCCAGCCCGGGTATTCGCGCGGCAGCGCGCTGACGGCATCAAGCTGTTTAAGCTCGTCTTCGCTTAAACGGATCCCGGTGGCGGCAATGTTGTCGTCCAGCTGGTCGACACGTTTGGCACCAATAATGACGCTGGTTACGGCCTTCTGATGCAGCAACCACGCCAGCGCAATTTGCGCCACAGAGACACCCTTGCGCTCGGCCAGGGTGCGCATCACATCCACACAATCGAAAGCACGCTCTTTATTCACCGGCGGGAAGTCAAATTCCAGGCGGCGACCGCCGGATTCACTCTGCCCGTCACGGCCATATTTTCCGCTAAGCAGACCGCCTGCCAGTGGGCTCCAGACCATCAACCCGACGCCTTCACTCTGCATCATCGGTATCAGTTCACGCTCAAGATCGCGCCCGGCGATGGTGTAATACGCCTGCAGTGAAGCAAAACGCGCCAGTCCAAGGCGTTCGGAAATGCCCAGCGCTTTGGCAATCTGCCACGCCGCCCAGTTAGAGACGCCGATATAACGCACGTGCCCATGCTGTACCAGGTTATCCAGCGCGTAGAGCATCTCTTCGACAGGGGTTGCCGGGTCAAAACCGTGGAGCTGATACAGATCGATATGATCGAGCTGCAGACGGCGCAGGCTCTCTTTGACGCTACTGATGATGTGATAGCGCGAACTGCCGCGGGAGTTCACCCCGGCCGTGCCCGTTTCGCCAAACACTTTGGTGGCAACCACCACATTTTCGCGCGGAATTTTCAGGTTCTTCAGCGCCTGGCCGGTGATCTCCTCCGAGCGCCCTTCCGAATACACATCCGCGGTATCGATGAAATTAATTCCGGCATCCAGTGCACGGCCCACCAGCTGCTCGGCTTCACTTTGCTGCAGCTGACCAATCTTGCCCCACATGCCGCCTTCTCCGCCAAAGGTCATGGTGCCAAGGCACAGTTCAGACACAAACAGACCGGTATTGCCCAGTTTTTGATAACGCATAAGATAATCCTCGCATGTCGTTCGATGGGTACCCGATAGTTATACCCGCCCCATAGCCATCGCGAATGTGGTGTTCCTGTCCGTTTCTTGCCCAATCCTCTGAATCTTATCCGCGCGGAGCCTCACCAAAGACCTTGTAATCCGGTAATTGCACCTGCTGATACGGCTCCCAGCCGCCGCCCAGCGCTTTGTAGAGCGCCACCAGATCGAGAGCGCTCTGCACCTGCGCCTGCGCGCGTTGCTGCTGCGCCTGCGCCAGCTGCCGCTGGGCATCCAGCACGTCAATAAAGCTGGCGATCCCCTGCCGGTAGCTGTCGCTCGCCAAATCGAACGCGTTTTGCAACGCATCGATGGTTTTGGCAAGGCCGGCTTCACGCTGCTGATCGGTGCGGTAACTCACCAGCGCATTCTCCACGTCCCCGAGCGCGGTGAGCACTGTCTGGCGGTAGTCGAGCACTGCCGCGCCCTGCTGCGCACGCGCCACCTTCACGCTCGAGACCAGTCTTCCGCCCTGGAAAATCGGTATCGAGACCTGCGGGCCGAAGCTGTAGAAGTGGCTGCTCCAGTCCGTCAGCCAGTTGGTTTCGCTGTTTCGCAGACCAAACTGCCCGGAGAGGGTAAAGCTCGGGAACAGCTGCGCCACGGAAACGCCGATTTGCGCCGTGGCGGCGTGTAGATTGGCTTCCGCCTCGCGCACGTCAGGACGACGACGGGCCAGCGTGGAGGGGATACCCGTTTGTACAATATCCGGCAGGGCGGGCATCGGCTGCGCCGACTGCAGCTCCGCATCCAGCGCCCCCGGCGGCTTGCCGAGTAAAATCGCGAGGCCATTCATTGCCTGCCGTGCCTGGGCCTGATACTGAGGAAGCTGCGCTTCGAGGTTCCCCAACTGGGCACGCGCATTTTCAACGTCCATCTGCGGTGACAGCCCGCCCCGCTGGCGGCTTTCGGTGAGTTCCAGGGTTTGTTGCGCACTCTTAATCTGGGTGTTCAGCGTGGCAATGATGCTCTGCGCCCCCCGCAGCTGCAGCCATGCGCGCGCCACTTCCGCCTCCAGCGACACCAGCGCGTCGTTACGCTGCTCTATCGCCGCTTTCTGCTGCGCTTCGGCAGCCTCTACCTGTCGGCGCACCTTGCCCCACAGGTCGATTTCCCACTGCGCATCGAAGCTCCCCTGGTAAAGATTGATCGGCTGCGTCAGCGGTCCTAGCGCGCCCCTGAGTTCAGGATCCACGTTATCAAGCTGGTCGTACACGCCGTGGGATTTCAGCTCTCCCTCCAGCCCAAGCTGCTGGCGCGTGGCCTGCAGATTACCGTTTACGGAAGGGTAAAACGCCCCACCCGCCTGGTTAATCTGTTCGCGCGCCCCGGCAATACGCAACACCGTCTGCTGCAGGGATAAATTTCCCGCGATCGCGCGCTCTATCAGGCTGTCCAGCTGCGGTGAACCGAAGGTTTTCCACCAGCGTGGGTTGGTTGCCATCGAGGCCGTTTTTGACTTCACGCCGCTGTCACCCGGATCGTTCCAGTGTGTCGGGGTCTGCGACGCCGGCGGCTGGTAATCCGGCCCCACGGCGCAGCCTGCCAGCAGCATGATCATCAGGGGGGTTAAACGTCTGTGTATCATCAATGTGCTCCTGCACTCCCCTCGCTCTTAACCGGCGAGAGCAACAAACAAAACGGAATCAGTAACATGGCTACCACGCTCAGAATGGTGAACACGTCGATATACGCCAGGAAGCGCGACTGCTCGATCATGGTCTGGTACATGCGCCCGGTGGCGATACCGGTAGGGTCCCCGACCTGAGTGGTGAAGTTCTGGATCGCCTGTGCGCTTTCGCGTATCGCCAGCTGGAACTGTTCATTAAACGGTGACGCGTGATAGGCCAGATGCGCGCTGTGCGCCTGGGAACGTTCGGTAATGGCCGCCGTAGAAAGCGAGATGCCAATTGAGCCCGCCACGTTGCGGAACATGGTGAACAGCGCCGCCGCATCGGCGTTCAGCCGCCTCGGTATCGAAATAAAAGCAATGGTGGTGAGAGGAACAAACAGGAACCCAAGCCCTATCGACTGGGCGCTGCGGAACAACACCAGCGTTTCGAAATCGATATCCGGGGTCAGCGTACGTGACCAGAAGAACGACACCGCCAGGCAGGTAAAACCGAAAGCGATAATCCAGCGCGTCTGCACCACCGGCATCAGCTTCAGCACCAGCGGGATAGTCAATACGATCAACACGGCGCCCGGCGAAAGCACCAGCCCCGACCAGGTGGCGGTGTAGCCCAGATCCTGCTGTGCAAGCTGCGGAATCACCACCGAACTGCCGTACAGAATCATCGCCATGCCCGCCATCAGCAGGCTGGAGATGGCGAAGTTGCGATCTTTCATGCAGTGCAGATCTACCACCGGTTTTTTGGCATACATCAGCCAGTAAATCGCTCCAATAATGCCGATGAGCGTCAGCACGGCGAAGGTGCGAATAAAGTTCGAATAAAACCAGTCCTCATCTTCTCCCCGGTCGAGCATCACCTGCAGGCAGCCCAGCCCCAGCGCGATCAGGCCGATCCCCGTCCAGTCGATAGACAGCTTCTCTTTCGATTTGCTTTCCCATGGCGGGTCTTCCAGCAGCTGGTAGATCGCCAGCACCGTTACAATCCCCACCGGAATGTTGATGAAGAAAACCCAGCGCCAGGAGTAGTTATCGGTGATCCAGCCGCCCAGCGTCGGGCCAAGTACCGGCGCAACGATGATGGCGATTGACGACAGACCAAACGCTTTACCCCGGTCCTCGGGTTTAAAGTAGTCGAGCAGCACCGACTGCTGCGTGGGCTGCAGCCCCCCGCCGAAAAAGCCCTGCATTACGCGAAAGAGAATGATTTGCCATAGCTCGGTGGCGATCCCGCACAGGAACGAACAGACGGTGAACATCACGATGCAGATGAGGAAGAACTGCTTGCGGCCAAAAACCCGGCTCAGGAAAGCCGATATCGGCAGCACTATGCCGTTTGCCACCAGGTAGCTGGTCAATACCCAGGTGGATTCGTCGTAGCTGGACGAGAGCGACCCGGCCACATGCGGGAGTGCCACGTTAACGATAGTGGTGTCGAGGATTTCCATAAACACCGCCAGCGTGACCACAATCGCCACCGCCCACGGATTACTGGCAGGTCGCCAGTTGTCGTGGCTGTGATCCGTCATTCCACTGTCACCTTCGGTGCAACCGACAGTCCAAGCGGCAGCGGTTTGTTGGGATCCAGCCCTTTATCAATCACGATCTTCACCGGCACGCGCTGAACGATTTTGACAAAGTTACCGGTAGCGTTTTCCGACGGGAAGGCGGAGAAGCGCGAGCCGCTGCCCTGTTGAATACTGTCGACATGGCCTTCGAGCGCCATATCCGGCCAGGCATCTACGGACACCTCGACCTTATCGCCCGGCTTCATGCGTTCGAGTTGCGACTCTTTAAAGTTCGCCACCACCCACACATTCGGAGAGACCAGTGAAAACAGCGCGGTACCCGCCTGCACCAGGGTGCCGGGCTGGACGTTGCGTTTAGTGACAAAACCGTCAAACGGGGCGCGGACTTCGGTGTAAGAGAGGTTCAGCGTCGCGGTTTCCAGCTGCGCTTTGGCCTGATCGACCTGGCGCTGACGCGCTTCCACATTGGTCTCCTGCTGGCGGATCTGCAGCTGTACCTGCTCCGCCACTTCAAGCTGCGCCTGCGCACTTGCCAGGCCCGCCTGGGCACTGCGCAGCTGGGCATTGGCGGTATCAATACTTTGCTGGGTGGTCGCTCGCGGGTCAACGCCTCGCTGGCGGCGATACTCCGCCTGCGCATTGGCCAGATCGGCCTGCGCTTTAATCACCTGCGCTTTAGCTTCATCACGCTGAGCGGGATACTGGACTTTTGACAGCGCCAGCTGCGCCTGAGCCTGATGCAGCTGGGCGATCGCCAGCCCAAGCTGGGCCTGCGCCTGATCGCGCTGGGCGGTGGTATCACGCGGATCGATAACCACCAGCAGGTCACCCTTTTTCACCCGCTGGTTATCGCGCACGCGCAGCTCGGTGACATAGCCTGCCGTTTTCGGGGCAATCGTCACCACATCACCGTCGGTAAAGGCGTCGTCAGTGGTCTCTTCGTTACGGGTTAAAAACCACCAGACCAGCGCCACGATAACCATCACCACCACGACAATGCCAAGGATGATTAACGGTTTTTTGCCCGGGCGCTTACGCTGTTTAGTGTTGTTTTCCTGCTCGTCAGCAGGCAGGTTTTGATCTTCAGCCATAGGTCAGCAACAGTCCTGTCAGTGAGCGGCATCACACTATGCCGTTCACTAAAGCTAGGACGTTGCTATACGTTTGCCAGGAAAAACTGACAAATTGCGCACTATATGAGAAGGAAAATTCCGAAACCGATCGCCGCGGCCCAAATCAGCATCGGGATCGACCAGACATGGAAACGCCACCAGATACGACGATCGTTAGCCATACGCAGGGCAATCAGGTTAGCAAGCGAACCGGGCAGCAGCCCAAACCCGCCGATATTCACCGCCCACGCCAGCAGCGTGTCAGGGGGAACGTAGTTGAGGAGTAAAATGGTGGAAGGCACGTTGCTGATGAACTGTGACAGACCAATCGCCGTGAGCCACAATCCCGGCTGCGACAGGCCACTGACGCTGTGCAAAACGTGTTGCAGTACCGGAAGCTGGATAAGCAGATGCACATCAATAAACATCACCATAAAGACCAGCAGTAACGTCCAGTCCACGCTGACCAGCACGCGCCGCGCCAGGAATAAAAAACCGGCGGCGACGAGCAGTACGCCCGCCAGTTCATACTTCAGTTCCAGCGCGAACAGGAAAACGATGTACAGCGCCAGACAACTCCACACCAGACGCGGCTGCCACTGCGGGCCCGTGGTACCGCTGTGGTACTGCAGTTTTTTAACCGGGAACGCGAACCAGCAGACCGCCAGCAGCGACACCATCATCACCAGCGCCAGCGGAGCCATCTGCCAGGTAAAAGCGGCAAACGACAGCCCGGAGCGTCCCCACAGGAGAATATTTTGTGGGTTGCCAATAGGGGTCAGAAGCGAACCGGCGTTAACGGCCAGCGCCTCGAAGATGATCAGCCGGCTAACCGGGATCTCGCAGAGCTTACGCAACGTGAGCGTGAGTGGCACGATGATAAACAGCGCCACGTCGTTGGTCAGAAACGTCGACAGCACCGCAGCAGAGAACACCATAAACAGCGCCAGACGGCGTTCAGTGGCAAAGCGGCGCACCATTTTACGTCCCAGGACGTCAAAATAGCCGCTCAACTCTACCCCTTTGGTAAGCATCATCAGGCCACTGAGGGTAATGATGGTGCGCCAGTCAATCACCGCAGGCCAGGTGTGTGGCGCAAACGGCACAAAGATGCTCAGTACTGCGCCAATGATGAATAAGAGATGGAAGAAACGATCGCGTGCCAGGGCCTGCAGTCCGGGGATGTTCATTCAGCGGAGGGACCATATTTAAGGGTAAATTCGCGAAACTTAACCAGCGTCTCTTCGCTGACGTGGTGTTCCATTCCTTCCGCGTCCCGGCGGGCAATTTCCGGGCTTACGCCCAGCACCAGTAAGAAGTTTTCGACGAGCTGGTGGCGCTCGCGACTCTCCTGGGCGAGTTTCTCCCCTTCCGGCGTCAGAAAGACGCCGCGCCAGGGGATCATTTCAATCAGGCCCACGGAGGCCAGACGTTTTAACATTTTTGCCACTGTCGGTTGGGAAACGCCCAGCCGTGCAGCCATATCCACCTGGCGCGCCTCCCCGACCTCGCGAATCAAATCGGAAATCAGTTCAACATAGTCATCAATCAGCTCACGACGGTGCGCTTCACGTACCTGGCGAAAACCTTCGACATGTTCTTCAACATTCACCAGTTGCGTCGTTTTTCTGATTGTTGGCTTACCTGCGCGACGGTTCATTGTACTTCCTCAGTGGGGTGACGCTTCCAGCGCCCGGTATCGAGAGCGCACATTGTAAACCATCCCTCTACAAGCACAAAAAATTAACGAAATAGCCATAGCTATACAATATAGCCTGTGCTATATCTGTATGTAATGCAGTCACCCTTCACGGATCGAAGGGATCAAAAATCAGGAGGTCTCATGAACGAATTCAAGAGGTGTATGAACGTGTTTACCCACTCCCCCTTTAAAGTACGCCTGATGCTGTTGAACATGCTGTGCGATATGTTTAACAACAAACCCCCGCATCAGGACGACAAACCTTCCCACTAAGCGGCGTTGCGGTACGCCGCTTCATTTTTCCGTCACAAACCCTCTGTACACTGGCTTTTAGCCGCCCTATTCCCGATCTTTTTTACGGATTTGCAATCCCCTTCGCAAAACATCTGCTTAGCAACTGTTGCTATTATTTAGCGCTCGCACTATCTTCTTGCAGCCCTGCACAATTTGCGGCTCGCTGAAGCGGACCCTCATTCCCTCTCCACGCACTGTCAGGCAGGTTATGACCCTTGACGCCAGGGTGAGCACATGGCGTTTTTATCCATGATAGTGACCTATGAATTTAACCCTGATAGACACCGTTGTTACCCGTAGCCGGGCCTTAAGCCCGTGGACGGGATTTTACTTTTTGCAGTCATTACTGATTAACTTTGCGCTTGGCTATCCCTTTAGCCTGCTCTATGCCGTGGCCTTTACCTGCATATTGCATGTGCTGTGGCGAACGGCTCCGCGCGCGCAAAAAACGTTAGTCGGAATCTGTTCCCTGGTCGCTGCACTCTATTTCCCGTTTGGTCAGGCTTACGGCTCGCCGAACTTTAATACCCTGCTGGCGCTGCACTCGACCAATATGGAAGAGTCGACAGAGATCCTGACGATCTTCCCCTGGTACAGCTACGTGGTCGGCCTCTTTATCTTTGCCCTTGGCGTGATAGCCGTTCGCCGTAAAGCGGAAGAGAAAAAAACGTGGGGAAAAATTGAGCACCTGTGCCTGGCGTTCAGCGTGGTGGCATTCTTTGTCGCACCAGTACAAAACCTGGCCTGGGGTGGGGTGTTCAAGCTGAAGGATACCGGCTATCCGGTGTTCCGATTTGTGAAAGACGTCGTCGTTAACAATAAAGAGGTGCTCGACGAACAGGCACGTATGGCTGAGCTTTCAAATATGAAAGACACCTGGAACGTGCTGGCCGTGAAGCCCAAATATCACACCTATGTGGTGGTGATTGGTGAAAGTGCACGTCGCGACGCCATGGGAGCCTTTGGCGGACACTGGGACAACACGCCGTTCGCCAGTTCGGTCAAAGGCACCCTGTTTACCGATTATGTTGCGGCCAGCGGCTCAACGCAGAAATCTCTCGGCCTGACGCTGAACCGGGTGGTCGATGATAAACCCCAGTTTCAGGATAACTTTGTTACCCTGGCGAACCGCGCAGGTTTCCAGACCTGGTGGTTCTCCAATCAGGGGCAAATTGGCGAATACGATACGGCCATTGCCAGTATCGCCAGACGCGCCGACGAAGTGCAGTTCCTGAAGAACGGTGATTTTGAAGCGGACAAGAACACGAAAGATGAAGCGTTGCTGAAAATGACGGCGCAGGTCTTTGCCTCTCCGCGTACCCAGCCGCAGCTGATTGTTCTGCACCTGATGGGGTCTCACCCGCAGGCCTGCGATCGGACCGGCGGTAAATACGCAGAGTTTGTGCAGTCCAAAGAGACCTCATGCTATCTCTACACCATGACGCAAACCGACGACCTGCTCAGCAAGCTGTACGATCAGTTGCGCAATACGGGTGACAGTTTCTCGATGGTCTACTTCTCGGATCACGGGCTGGCGTTTAAAGAGCGCGGTAAAGAGGTGCAGTATCTGGCGCACGACGATAAGTTCCAGCAGAACTTCCAGGTACCGTTTATGGTTGTGTCGAGTGATGATAAAACGCATCGCATTATTAAAGCGCGGCGTTCGGCCAATGATTTCCTGACCTTCTTCTCGCAGTGGACGGGGATTTCGGCACAGCAGATAAAAAATGCGTACCCGTTTGTCTCTAACAAGAAGGCTCCCCCAGTTTACATTACCAACTTCAAGTTACAGAAAGTTGACTATAACCATCTGGGAACCGATATCTTCGATATTAAGAGTAAATAATCCGGGCAATCTGCTACCCTCTCATGCAAGGCGAGGGATTAACGTAAAAAAAAATCCGCCACATTGGGCGGATTTTTTACTGGCTCACCGAAGTGATTAGAAGCGGTAACCTACGCCCGCGATCCAGGTGCCAACGTCAACGTTGCGGATACGGCTCTGCTCATAAGAGAAGTCCAGAGCGACGTCCTGGATTGGGTTGAACTGCAGACCCGCGCCATAGGAGAAGCCGTAGTCGCTGTTGCTTGCAGTGCGGTTCAGACCCTGGTTTTCGGTCTGCTGGAATTTACCGTAGCCAACACCTACAACACCGTAGATGCTTGCCCAGTCGTTCAGACGGTAAGCTGGACCAGCGGTGATGCCGTAGTACTGGCCTTTGTTGTATGCGCCGTTTTCAGAACGATCTTTCTCGGTGTAGGTGAAAGAACCGATCACGCCCAGTGGGTTGTTATCCTGCTCGTAACGATACTTCAGGTTGAAACCGTTAGCTTTGTTCATCACGCCCTGCATATCGCTCTGAGCGTAACCACCGGTTACAGTAGAAGTAGCAGCTACAGCGGTACCTGCGGAAACAGCCAGTACAGCGGCCAGTGCTGAAAGACATGCAATTTTTTTCATAACCACCTCAAATGTGCTTCAAGTAAGTCCGTAAGTTTTAAATATATCAAAAAAATTTGCGAAACTCTTTGTGATTCGTGATGTCTAACTGAACCTTTCCTGTAACAGAACGTTTCCAGCGTCAGCTATCTCATTCAAATCACATACAATTTTCGCTATAAAACGCTCATACTGCGCGCCTGCGCCGTTACATTCATCCAGATTATTCCTAATCTGACAGGCGATAAATCCACCAGCGCTTAACCATTTTACGGAATTTACACGTTTTTTTTTCAACGGTCTCTCAACCGTTGCAGCTTATTTCCTTTACACTGCAACCTTTACTTCATTTGACATAAGTTGACAGGAGAAAGGATGCCTGGGTTATCCCGCTCGTCGTCGGTCTGGTTGCCGGTTGTCGTCATACTCATCGCCATGTTGTCCATTCAAAGCGGTGCCTCGCTGGCCAAATCCCTCTTTCCGCTGGTCGGTGCGCCTGGGGTCACGGCCCTGCGTATTGCCCTCGGAACCGCGATCCTGGTGGTGATTTTCAAACCCTGGCGTTTACGCTTTAAAAAAGAACAACGCTTACCGCTGCTTTTTTACGGGCTGTCCCTGGGAGCGATGAACTACATGTTCTATCTCTCCATCCAGACAATTCCGCTGGGGATTGCCGTGGCACTGGAGTTTACTGGCCCGCTGGCGGTAGCGCTTTTCTCGTCCCGTCGTCCCGTTGACTTTATCTGGGTAATTTTAGCCGTTCTTGGCCTGTGGTTCCTGCTGCCGCTGGGCCAGAGCGTTTCAGAGATCGATCTCACGGGCGCGGCGCTGGCTCTGGGGGCGGGTGCTTGCTGGGCTATCTATATAGTGACCGGACAGCGCGCCGGGGAAGAGCATGGCCCGGCGACGGTGGCAATCGGTTCATTGATTGCCGCTATCATCTTTGTGCCGGTGGGTATGGCTCAGGCCACCGAGTCCATCTGGCAATGGTCAGTCATGCCCATCGGGCTGGCGGTCGCCATTCTTTCCACAGCACTCCCCTACTCTTTAGAGATGATAGCCCTTACGCGCCTGCCGACGCGCATTTTCGGCACGCTGATGAGCATGGAGCCCGCGCTCGCCGCCCTGTCAGGGATGGTCTTCCTCGGGGAAACCCTGACCTTCACCCAGACGCTGGCCCTGTGTTCGATTATCGCCGCCTCAATGGGCTCAACGCTGACGATGCGCCCGGAACCTAAAGTTGAGAAAATTGACCTCAATTAGCGCTCTATATTCTGCGTGGCTTTATAGCCATGCAGAATAAAGGCCAGTTTCCCGTTTAAAATATTTTTTTACATACTTTGCACTCTTCGTGAAATATTTCCCCGCTGTCGATAACGTTTTCCTGAATTAGGATTGATCTGCATCAATTTTAAATAATCCCTTTAATTTCATATCATTACAAACACAACGTCCTTCTCGCTATTAAACTGATAGGCAGAGCCTCCCCGCAGGGAAAAAATCCGGTGCTATACTTAATCCCGCAATTACCTGGGACACAAACATCAAGAGGATATGAGATTATGAGTACCGCTAAACTGGTGAAAACGAAAGCGTCTAATCTGCTTTATACCCGTAACGATGTATCGGATAGCGACAAAAAAGCGACCATTGAGTTGCTGAATCGCCAGGTGATCCAGTTCATCGATCTTTCGCTGATCACCAAACAGGCCCACTGGAATATGCGCGGTGCAAACTTTATTGCCGTTCATGAAATGCTGGATGGCTTCCGCACAGCACTGGTTACCCACCTCGATACCATGGCCGAACGTGCCGTACAGTTAGGCGGTGTGGCACTGGGTACCACGCAGGTGATTAACAGCAAGACGCCACTGAAAAGTTATCCGCTGGATATCCATACCGTTCAGGATCACCTGAAAGAGCTGGCAGACCGCTACGCGATAGTGGCTAATGATGTGCGTAAAGCTATCGGTGAAGCGAAAGACGAAGATACTGCGGATATCTTCACCGCCGCTTCCCGCGACCTGGACCAGTTCCTGTGGTTCATTGAGTCCAACATCGAATAATTCATAAGAATTTCCTATACAACCCTCGCCCTCCGGTGAGGGTTTTGCACATCTATGGTGCACGCTTTTGGCCTGAGACGCTGCAAAAGTGAAGAAATTGTAATAATCACCTCACACAACCGTTAACGGAAGATTGTTTTTTCGTCAGAATTTACGCTAAATAACGCTTCGTCTGTTGAGCCAAATGACGCGCACCAAAACGGTGCTCCACTTTGGTGCAATAAAAGTTCATTGCCCCGTTTTCTGTGCAATGCATGACATCATCCCCTTTGTAAAACAACAGCTTGTAAAGTTGGCACGATTTTTTCATTGTGCCACTCGTTCTCGCAGGGGATCGCCCCGTGGATATAAAAGGAAATGCTATGAAGTCTGTATTAAAAGTTTCACTGGCTGCACTTACCCTGGCTTTTGCGGTCTCTTCCCAGGCTGCCGACAAACTGGTTGTGGCGACCGACACGGCGTTCGTTCCGTTTGAATTCAAACAGGGTGATAAGTACGTTGGCTTTGATGTTGATCTGTGGGCTGCTATCGCAAAAGAACTCAAACTGGATTACACCCTGAAGCCAATGGACTTCAGCGGCATCATCCCGGCACTGCAAACGAAAAACGTTGATCTGGCCCTGGCCGGTATCACCATTACTGAAGAACGTAAAAAAGCGATCGACTTCTCTGACGGCTACTACAAAAGCGGCCTGCTGGTGATGGTGAAAGCCGATAATAACGATGTAAAAAGCGTGAAAGACCTCGACGGTAAAGTCGTCGCGGTGAAAGGCGGTACCGGTTCTGTTGATTACGCGAAGGCAAACATCAAAACCAAAGATCTGCGTCAGTTCCCGAACATCGATAACGCCTACATGGAGCTGGGTACCAACCGTGCTGACGCGGTGTTGCACGATACCCCTAACATCCTGTACTTCATCAAAACGGCGGGCAACGGCAAGTTCAAAGCCGTCGGTGATTCTCTGGAAGCCCAGCAGTACGGTATTGCGTTCCCGAAAGGCAGCGACGACCTGCGTACGAAAGTTAACGGCGCGCTGAAAACCCTGAAAGAGAACGGCACCTACAACGAAATCTACAAAAAATGGTTCGGTACCGAGCCTAAATAATAATTCTTAAAAATGACGTTCACTCGGGGGCGACCTTTCGCCCCTGCTATTTTAGAAACACGGTAACAGTAACAGGAAACTATCATGCAGTTTGACTGGAGCGCCATCTGGCCTGCCATTCCTATCTTGCTTGAAGGCGCTAAAATGACCCTGTGGATTTCGGTCCTCGGTCTGGTTGGTGGGTTGATTATCGGTCTTGTCGCCGGTTTCGCCCGCACCTACGGCGGCTGGATTGCAAACCACATCGCACTGGTTTTCATCGAAGTGATCCGCGGCACCCCAATTGTCGTTCAGGTCATGTTCATCTACTTCGCCCTGCCAATGGCTTTCACCGACCTGCGCATTGACCCGTTCAGCGCCGCTGTCGTGACCATTATGATCAACTCAGGTGCCTATATCGCGGAAATTACCCGTGGTGCGGTCCTGTCGATTCATAAAGGTTTCAGTGAAGCGGGTCTGGCGTTAGGCCTTTCTCGTCGCGAAACGATCCGCCACGTCATTCTGCCGTTGGCCCTGCGCCGCATGCTGCCACCGCTGGGGAACCAGTGGATCATCAGTATTAAGGATACGTCGCTGTTCATCGTTATCGGCGTTGCTGAGCTGACCCGTCAGGGCCAGGAGATCATTGCGGGCAACTTCCGTGCGCTGGAAATCTGGAGTGCGGTAGCCGTTGTCTACCTGATCATCACTCTGGTTCTGAGTTTCGTTCTGCGTCGTCTTGAAAGAAGGATGAAAATCCTGTGATTGAATTTAAAAACGTTTCCAAGCACTTTGGCCCAACCCAGGTGCTGCACAATATCGATCTGAACATCAAACAGGGTGAAGTGGTGGTAATTATCGGGCCATCCGGTTCCGGTAAATCGACCCTGCTGCGCTGCATCAACAAGCTGGAAGAGATCACCAGCGGCGATCTGATTGTCGATGGCCTGAAGGTGAATGACCCGAAAGTCGACGACCGTCTGATTCGTCAGGAAGCCGGCATGGTGTTCCAGCAGTTCTACCTGTTCCCGCACCTGACGGCGCTGGAAAACGTAATGTTTGGTCCACTGCGCGTACGTGGCGCCAGCAAAGCGGCGGCGGAAACGCTGGCAAAAGATCTGCTGGCTAAAGTCGGCCTCGCGGAACGTGCTCATCACTACCCTTCTGAGTTGTCCGGTGGACAGCAGCAGCGTGTGGCCATCGCCCGCGCACTGGCGGTAAAACCGAAGATGATGCTGTTTGATGAGCCAACCTCGGCGCTTGACCCGGAACTGCGTCACGAAGTGCTTAAAGTCATGCAGGATCTGGCTGAAGAAGGGATGACGATGGTCATCGTGACCCACGAAATCGGCTTTGCTGAGAAAGTGGCTTCCCGCCTGATCTTTATTGATAAGGGCCGTATCGCTGAAGACGGTAACCCACAAGCGCTGATCGCCAATCCACCGAGCCAGCGCCTGCAGGAGTTCCTGCAGCACGTCTCCTGATAGCGCTTCAGTTACGCCATTCTGAGCCGGGCATGCCCGGCTTTTTTACGCCAGATTGTTCCCAAAAATCCTCCCGCGCGCCTCGCCCTCTATACTTATCTTTTTGTTCATTATTTTCACCGGAGGATGCCGTGCCGTGGATCTTGCTGTTGCTTAGCCTGTTTTGTGCGCCATCGTTCGCCGTTTCCATCCCCGGCGTCACCACCGGCACGACCGCCACACAGCAAACGACACCGCCCCCAGAGCCGGATGTTGAACAGAAAAAAGCCGCCTACAGTGCCCTTGCCGATGTGCTTGAAAACGATACCTCCCGGCAGGAGTTAATCGGACAGTTGCGAAAAGTCGCCGCCACGTCGCCGCAGGAGCCGGTGCCGACAATTACCCCTCCGCAAGTGGAAGAACAAAAAACGGTGCTGGAAAATGTCACCGACGTGAGCCGTCACTATGGAAGCGAGCTCTCCTCGCGCTTTGCCCAGCTCTATCGCAACCTGATTGGTTCGCCCCATAAACCGTTTAATCCCCATACGTTTACGACAGCCGCCACGCAGTTTTTGATGCTGGCGGGCGCTGTATTTCTGTTTTACTGGCTGGTACGCCTGTGCGCATGGCCGCTCTACCGTAAGATGGGGCAATGGGGGCGCAAGAAGAACCAGCAGAAAAGCAGCTGGTTACACCTGCCGCTGATGATAGCGTCGGCGTTTATCATCGATTTACTGCTGCTGGCGCTGACGCTGTTTATGGGCCAGGTCCTGGCCGACAGGCTTAACGCCGGCAATAAAACCATCGCTTTCCAGCAGGCGCTCTTCCTTAACGCCTTTGCGCTGATCGAGTTCTTTAAGGCGCTGCTGCGTTTGATATTTTGCCCGCACGTACCGGATCTTCGCCCCTTCTCAATTCGGGATGAGAGCGCCAGATACTGGGCGCTGCGCCTCAGCGTGCTCAGTGGATTGATTGGTTACGGTCTGCTGGTTGCCGTGCCGATCATCTCCAATCAGGTCAACGTGCAGTTTGGCGCCCTGGCGAATGTGCTGATTATGATCTGCATTACTGTCTGGGCGTTGTACCTTATCTTCCATAACAAAAAGACCATTACCCAAAGCTTGCTGCATCTGGCCGATCGTTCCCTGTCGTTTTTCAGTCTCTTTATCCGCGCCTTCGCGCTAGTGTGGCACTGGCTGGCGAGCGCCTACTTTATCGTGTTGTGCTTCTTCTCACTGTTCGACCCGGGCAACAGCCTGAAATTTATGATGGGGGCGACGTTCAAGAGCCTGGCCATCATTGGCATTGCGGCATTTGTCTCTGGCCTGCTGTCGCGCTGGCTATCGAAAACCTTCACCCTCTCGCCACAGGTGCAGCGCAGTTATCCGGAACTGCAAAAAAGGGTCAACGGCTGGATCTCGGTATCACTGAAAGTGACGCGCATTCTCACCGTCTGCGTGGCGATTATGCTGTTGCTTAACGCATGGGGATTGTTTGACTTCTGGAACTGGCTGCACAACGGCGCGGGCGAAAAGACCGTCGATATTTTAATTCGCATCGCGCTGATCCTCTTCTTCTCTGCGGTTGGCTGGACGTTGCTGGCGAGCCTTATCGAGAACCGTCTGGTCTCCGACATTCACGGCCGCCCCCTGCCCAGCGCCCGTGCCCGCACCCTGCTGACGCTGTTTCGCAATGCGCTGGCGGTTATTATCAGCACCATCACCATCATGATTGTGCTCTCGGAAATCGGCGTGAACATCGCGCCGCTGCTGGCAGGTGCCGGCGCGCTGGGGCTGGCTATCTCCTTTGGTTCGCAAACCCTGGTGAAGGATATAATCACCGGTGTCTTTATCCAGTTTGAGAACGGGATGAACACCGGGGATCTGGTCACGATTGGGCCGTTAACCGGCACGGTAGAGCGCATGTCCATTCGCTCCGTCGGCGTGCGCCAGGACACCGGGGCGTACCACATAATTCCCTGGTCATCGATAACCACCTTCGCTAACTTTGTCCGAGGCATTGGCTCGGTAGTGGCCAACTACGACGTTGACCGTCATGAAGATGCAGATAAAGCGAAACAGGCGCTACGGGACGCCGTGGAAGAGATGATGGCGATGGAGGATATTCGCGGGCTGGTGATTGGAGAGCCGTCGTTTGCCGGTATTGTCGGCCTGACGAACACGGCATTTACCCTGCGCGTGTCGTTCACCACGCAGCCACTGAAACAGTGGACGGTGCGCTTTGCGCTCGACAGTATGGTGAAAAAACACTTTGACCTGGCCGCGGTGCGGATGCCGGTGCAGACCTATCAGGTATTACCCTCACCGGCGTCCCCCACACCGCCACAGGAGCCCACCTTATAGCGTGGGGGTCGGGTAACGGCGTCGCCTTACCCGGCCTGCCTGCGGGTTATTTACTGCGCTTGTTAGCGTCCATAAATGACCAGGCGATAAAGCGGCTCTGCTTCTGGCCTTGCGCCATCTCTTTTTTCACCACGTTAACGGCACCCACGTCGGTCAGTGCACGGTAGAGGGGTGGCAGGTTATCCCCACGGGATACCAGCGTCGTGAACCATTTAACCTGACGGCCAAATACTTTACTTTCCTCAATCATTCGCAGGATGAATGCCACTTCTCCCCCCTCGCACCACAGTTCCTGTTGCTGCCCCCCAAAGTTCAGCGCGGCATCTTCCGCCTGACCGAGATTGCGGCGTTTGCGCTCGCTGCCCGCACGGGCGGTGGCCGCGGAGTCATGGAACGGTGGGTTACACAGGGTGGCATCGTAGCTTTCGTTCTTGTGGATAATCCCGTTGAAGATCGATGCGGCATCTTTCTGCCGACGCAAGCGGACAGACCGGCTTAACCCAGGGTTGGCGTTGATAATCGCCTGTGCGCTGGAAAACGCCTCATTACCGATTTCACTGCCGGTAAAGCGCCAGTGATATTCATGAACGCCAATCAACGGATAAATCAGGTTCGCCCCGGTACCGATATCAAGCACGGATGCTTGCTCAGGGATGACACCGTTGCGATCGCCAGCGAGAAGATCGGCAAGATGGTGGAGATAATCGGCCCGCCCCGGCACGGGTGGGCAGAGAAAGCCTTCCGGAATATCCCAGTGCGCCACACCGTAATAGTGTGCCAGCAGGGCTTTATTGAGCATTTTAACCGCCTGCGGATCGGCAAAGTTGACCGAAGGTTCACCGGCAGGTGTCTGCACAATGTAGTCCTGCAGCGAAGGACAGCTCTGACACAACGCATTCATGTCATAGCGGTTACGATGGCGATTTCGTGGGTGCAATCCCGGCTTTTGGGAAGTCATGGCTTTCTCCTTTAAACAGCGGCGTAAGATACCCTTTGCAGGCTCAACGGTAAATATTTCTCTGCGACGCTCAAAAACCCGTCATAAATCAAACACCTTTATGTCTATGATCTGTCAGTAAAACGTCAGTTTATATCGTTCAAAAAATAAGCAGATCATCATCAAATTTTTGCGCTAAATCACACTCGCCAGGCTTCTAAACTTAAAGGGAATCACCTGTTGTTTCCTCATGAGGATGTGATTATGAAAAAATACCTGACCCTTGTTGTTCTCGCGGGTGCACTGGCTACCGCGTCATTCTCTGCCATGGCGGTACAGTCATTGACCGACAATACAGATACCAGCCAGCTCAAGCCTGCGGGCACCGTCTCGGTAAGCCGCGCAAGTAACCTTGACGATCTCCAGAATAAACTCGCCGAAAAAGCCCGCCAGGAAGGGGCTAAAGGTTTCGTGGTTAACGCCGCGGGCGGGGATAACCATATGTATGGCACGGCGACCATTTATAAATAAGGTCTCTTTCTATAAACAAACTGCATCTGCCTGACAGATGCAGTTCCTCTCTGCCTTGACTGCACGTTTTTTCACCCCATAGTAAAAACAGGGCTTAACAGATCCCAGGAGTAAACCATGGCTTCCGGTTGGGCGAATGATGACGCCGTTAACGAACAAATCAACAGTACAATTGAAGATGCGGTTGCGCGCGCTCGCGGTGAAATTCCGCGCGGTGAAAGTCTCTATGAATGTGAAGAGTGCGGAGAAGTGATCCCGGAAGCGCGGCGCAAAGCCATACCGGGTGTACGGTTATGCATCGCCTGCCAGCAGGAGAAAGATTCGAAAAATAGCGCACACTCAGGATATAATCGCAGAGGATCGAAAGACAGCCAGCTACGTTGACTTTCCTTTACCGAAGTTAACGGCGCAAGCGGTTACCTTTACGCTCACGGTTTTTTGCGAACCGCGTAGCAAAATGTGCCCTTCTCGTCGCTTCTGTAAAGCGCAGCTACAAGAAGTGTAAAGTCGTCCTCTGAATTTATTAATATTCAATAAGTTATTTGTCATTCAATTTTTTTGAGCAACCACGTCAATTCTCTTCGATTTTCTCTCGCATAAAAAAACGTGATACTTATCACATCGACGGAACATCGTCCCCTTAACAGAATCACCTGCGAGAGATTAATTATGAAAACCATCAAATATGCTGTTGCTGCTGTTGCCCTGTCCGCTCTGTCTTTCGGCGCTTTTGCTGCAGAACCTGTTTCTCCATCTCAGGCGCAGAGCATGAACAAACTCGGTGTGGTAAGTGCTGAAGGCGCGACCACTCTGGACGGTCTGGAAGCGAAACTGGCTGAGAAAGCTGCTGCTGCCGGTGCAAGCGGATACACCATCACCTCCGCGAACACCAATAACAAACTGAGCGGTACTGCGGTTATCTATAAGTAATTGACTGAATGCTCCACCCTCGCCATACCCTCTGGTGAGCTGCTCCAACCCTCATTGACCCTGTTGTTGTTACCCTTGCTTGCCCGTCCGCCACTGGACGGGCTTTTTTTTGGGCTTAAAACGTCTCCCCGACGCGTTCCATCCCTGCCTCTACGGATTCAACTTCACCGGTCGCCAGCAAGCAACAGGCCATCTGCAACTTGATCGCGTGCGGTACCGGAACCTTTCCGGCCAGGCACTGCTCAATCCAGTGGGCGGTGGTATGCGGATCTTTTGCGTCAGGCAGGATCGCGTCGGAACGCTCTTCCCCTCGCTCGAGAATGGCGCGCGTGCCAGCGGAATCAATCAGCATCATCTGTGGGCAGCGCTGCGGGTTAGCATACACCTCGCCTTCCGTGCCGTGCATCAACAAGGCCCTGCCGCCTATGTCTTCAAAGAATTTCCCCACGCGCGTCACGTACTCCGGGTGAGAGACGCTGGAAAGACGCAGCGCCGCGTCTTCGCCAAACGGCGTAGCCAGTTTCGCCAGCGTATGCGCGCTGTTACGCACGCCCATGCGCCAGCGCATATCAAGCTGCTTCTCCAGCGGGGGGCAGAGTGCTCCGACAGGGATATAAACCGGCTGATGGCCATCAAGCTTCGCCTGTGCCTGGCCGGCATGCCGTGTGGGTTCGATACCCAGCATGCCGAAAATCGTTTCGGTCAGCACGCGGGTTGGATCTTCGCTTACGCCATGCACCACCACCGGGAAGCCCAGCTTGTGCAATAAAATAGCGAGCAGCGGCGTCAGGTTGGCCTGCTTGCGTGCCCCGTTATAGCTCGGGATCACAATCGGCATCGGTTTTGCCACTGGCGCATTTAAGCGCAGGGTCTGCGCCTGCATTGCTTCGTAGAAGCCACGCATCTCCGCTTCGCCTTCTCCTTTGATACGCAGCGCTATCAGGATACCGCCCATTTCAAGGTCGGGTACGTCACCGTTGAGCATATGCGTATAGAGCGCACGAGCGGTTTCATGGTCCAGATCGCGGGCATGATTTTTCCCTCGTCCTACCTCTTTGATAATTTTGCGATAATCCACGACATCTCTCCTGACAGCTTCATCTTGTTAACAATATAGCCCTGAAGAACGTCTGGCCGTTAGTGTTTTTGAACCGGATCATCCTGCTGTTTTTATGACGAAAAAAGAAACTCAAGCACTATTTCAATTATTTGTGATTGCCGTTGAAGATTCTTACCCCACCCGTTTCTGATTAAATAACCAACGGAAAATCATTTAAGGTCAACGGTGAAAACGTCCAGGCAACGTTCTCACCAGAAACATACCAGGATTTGTTATGAACAAGGTTGCTATAAGTTTATTTATCGCCGCAACGGCAGGATGTTCTGCATCCGCATTTGCGGCAACAAACGGTGAAGGTCAGATTAACTTCACCGGTGAAATTATTGATTCTGCTTGTCAGGTAGTGAACGGGTTAAGTAATCCATTAAATGTTCAGTTAGGCAAAGTGTCTAAAACGGTATTTACCGGGGCTGGATCTACCAGCACATTAACGAAGTTTGATATTCAATTAAAGAATTGTCCGGAGACCGTGACTTCCGCCGCCATTAACTTCGGTGGCACGCCGGATCCGGATAACAACACTACGCTTGCATTAACGCCGGATGTAGATGCTGCAACAGGTGTCGCTATTCAGCTGGTGGACGCGTCTGAGCAACCAGTGAGTTTGTATACGCCCTCTCAGCAATATCCGTTAGCCTCCGGTACGGCGGTCAATAACCTGGAGTTTGGAGCCCGTTATATTCAGACCCAGGCCGCAATCACCGCAGGCCTGGCAAATGCCGTGTCGACCTTCACCGTTATTTATAACTGATATTATCCATCCTGAGATATTAGCTCTGTTCTGAGAGTTAATATCTCTTCTTTTATTGAGATACCTTTATGCGCCACGGTTATTTACTGAGTGCTCTTTTACTGGTAGCCGCCACTTCCCATGCCGGTGTCGTTATTAATGGCACACGCCTGGTCTATCAGGGCGACAAAAAGGAGTCGTCTCTGGGTCTTTCAAACCCAGATGCCACGGATTATCTGGTACAGTCCTGGGTTGATTCTGGCGGTAAAAACCCGGCTAAAGCCCCCTTCCTGATCACCCCACCGCTGTTTCGTCTCGATGCAAAAGAGGATAACGTCCTGCGTGTCGTGCGTACCGGCGGAAATTTGCCCGAGGATCGTGAGTCTCTCTACTGGCTTAATATCAAAGCTATTCCCTCGTCAAAGCACGTCGAAGGGGTAAATACCCTGCAGATTGCCATTAATACACGCATTAAATTGTTGTATCGCCCGTCAGCAATAACTGGCAAACCCGAGGCTGTGGCGGACAAGCTTCAGTGGCATCGTGAAGGTCACGACCTGGTTGTGAATAACCCGACGCCTTTCTATATGAATTTCCAGACGGTGATGCTTAACGGCCATAAAGTGGATAAAGCCACCTGGGCAGTCCCCAAAACGGAAACGCACTTTGCCTTACCCGATAATGCCAGCGGGTCGACCGTCACCTACTCCGTTATTACTGATTACGGCAGCATCAGTCAGACCTGGTCGGCATCCGTTCATTAACACCCACTCAGGCTATTAATATCATCATGTACAGCCATAAAAAGCCGTTCATCCATCGCCTTTCTTCAATGCTGGTCATTTTATGTGGCCTGGCACTGGCGATCTTTGCGCAGCAGGTTATGGCTGATGATTATTTCAACCCGGCATTACTGGATATTGATAATCCTCAACAGGGGAAAACCGACCTGTCTGTTTATGAAAAAGGACCGGGACAAGCCCCCGGGAAATATCAGGTCAATATTTTCATCAACAATAATAAAATTGATACCCGTGATGTCACGTTCAAATTAATAAAAGACGCTCAGGGCAATCATTCTCTTCAACCCTGCTTTAGCCTGGATGAGCTAAAAAACCTTGGGATCAAAACCCGGCAGTATCCCGCGCTGATGGCTAAAGGCCAGTGCGCCGATATAAACGCCATTCCCGCGGCATCCGCAACGTTTCAGGTTCGTCATCAGCAACTGTTGCTCAGTATTCCACAAACGGCGCTGGGCCAGGTCCCGCGCGGGTATATCGACCCGAAAACGTTCGACGAAGGGATCACCGCAGGTCTGCTGAACTACAGCGCCACCGCCAGCCAGAGCCATGCCCGTGTACAGGGAGAGCAGGATAACAGCAGCCAGTACGTTAACCTGCGCCCGGGCCTCAATGTGGGCGCCTGGCGCATACGCAATTATTCCACGTGGAATCGCAGCACAACGGGCAACGAGGAAGAGCACAGGTTCTCCTCCGTCTACACCTATGCTCAACGCGATATCGTGGCGATGAAAAGCGATATGACCGTCGGGCAAAGCACCTCCCCGTCGGACGTTTTCGACAGCGTGCCCTATACCGGGGTTGAGCTGAAATCCGATACCGACATGCTCCCGGACAGTGAAAAAGGCTATGCGCCGATTATTCGCGGCACTGCCCACAGCAATGCGCTGGTGATGGTTCGTCAGAACGGTTACGTCATTTATCAGAACACGGTTGCACCCGGTGCGTTTGAAATTAACGATCTCTATCCCACCGGCAGCAGCGGCGATCTGCAGGTCACCGTGAAAGAGACCGACGGCAGCGAAAGTCACTTTGTCGTGCCTTACGCCTCGGTCCCGGTCCTGCAGCGTGAAAAGAATCTCCGCTACAGCGTGACCGCCGGGCGTTACCGGTCTTACGACAAGGACGTCGAACAAACCCCGTTTGCCGAGGGCAGCGCCATCTACGGCATGCCATTGGGTTTCACCGCCTACGGTGGTGCGCAGCAGAGTCGCCATTATCAGTCCCGGGCGCTGGGCGTCGGGAAAAACCTGGGCGATTTGGGTGCTTTCTCCCTTGATGTCACCCGCGCCAAAGCGCTGCTGAAAAAGCAGCAGGCCAGCAAAGGCCGCTCCTGGCGCGTTCGCTACAGCAAAGATTTTGTCGCCTCGGGCACTCACTTCTCCCTGGCGGGCTATCGCTACAACAGCAAAGGGTTTTACACCCTGGAAGACACGATGGAGTCTTACACCCGTTCAGACAACGGGTCTGCGCCGCAGCAGCGACATGCCCGAACGGAAGCCACCGTCGACCAGACGCTGCCCGCGGGCTGGGGCTCTGTCACCCTGAGCCTGGTCAAAGAGACCTACTGGAGCCAGAGCCAGGATATGACCTCCATGAGCGTCAGCTACAACAACAGCTGGCACGGCGTCAGCTACAGCCTGAGCTACAGCATGAACAAAAACACCCAGGACAGCGATACGAACGGTGAGGATGTGATGAACGACAACCAGTTCTCGTTAAACGTCTCCGTTCCACTGGATCGCTGGATGCATAACACCTGGGCCACCTACAACCTCAACAACACCAAAGACGGTACGACGCAGAACATCGGCCTTAACGGTACCGCGCTGAAGGGAGACAACCTGAACTGGAATATTCAGGAGGGGCTGAGCAGCACCGGTAGCGGAAACTCCACCAGCATGAACGCCGATTATAAAGCGACCTATGGCGAAGTGAGCGGCGGGGTAAGCCAGGATAAATACCAGCAAACCGTAAACGTCGGGCTGCAGGGTGGCGCGATCGTGCACGCCAACGGGATAACCCTGAGCCAGCCGCTCGGAGAGACCATTGCGCTGGTGAAAGCACCGGGAACACACGGTACCCATATCGCCAATCAGACGGGCGTTGAGACCGACTTCCGCGGCTATACCGTCGTGCCGTTTGTTACCCCTTATCGCCACAATACCATTGCGCTGGATACCGAAACCCTGCCCGACGAGGCCGACGTGACGCACGCGGCGTACGTTGTTACCCCGACGCGCGGGGCCGTGGTGCGCGCCAGCTTTAATACCCGCGTGGGCAGCCGCGTCCTGATGACGCTGACGCACAACGGTAAACCGCTGCCCTTCGGTGCGACGGTAACAACGGAGGATAAGGACAGCGAATTTATTGTCGGCAATGACGGCCAGACCTATCTCTCCGGCCTGCCAAAGCAAGGGCATCTCGCCGTCACCTGGGGACAGGATGCGAGCGAGCACTGCGAGGCCGACTACGTCCTTACGGATGTGACAAAGAAAACCAACATCCTTAACGCTGCTGCGCAGTGCCACTGATTCACCGTTCAGGCAAACCATTATGCAAATGATTAAACAGTGCTTTTTCTTCCTGGTCCTGGGAACCGCCGCGTTATTTATGCCACATGCTAACGCGCTCTGTACCTCATCCGACCTGCCAAAACAGATTAATGTGGCCTCCGTATCCGTCTCAAGCACGTTGCCGGTAGGTGCCACCATTCCGGGCACCGAGCAGACCGTTCACGTGGCGGGCAACTGCTATAACCCTTCTGACTTCGGGCTTCCGATTGTTGCGTGCTATTACGGCGCAGGTCTGGAGATCCCCGGTCTTTCTGGGGTGTATGAATCAGGGCTGGAAGGAATTGGCGTAGCGCTGATGAATGACAAAGGCCAGCGAATTACCGGTGCCGGGGGAATTTACTGTAATTCAAGCGGCACGCCGCTGGGCTATGTCTCCAACGACATTTCTGAGGCCTTTAACTTTAATGTCACGCTGGAACTGGTGAAAACGAGCAATACGGTCAAATCAGGTTCGCTTTCTCAGGCGGAGTCTAAATTTGGTGTCGGGGTTTATCAGCATGAAGGCATCAGCGATCCTAATACGATTTCCTATGCGGGCAATGTGAATCTCGAAACGGTTACCTGCTCTGTCCTGCCTAAAAATCTCACCGTGAACCTGGGCGATTTTCCCGTCAGTGATTTTATCAGTATCGGGTTGCTATCCAGCCCTGCACAAAACTTTGACGTCACGATTAATTGCGACAGCACCGTCCAGCCTGAGCTAAAGGTGACCAGCGCAAACGGCTACGAAACGGCATTCGAAGGGGTGATCAAATTGACTCAGCAGAACGGCATGGCAACCGGCGTGGGCGTGAGAATGCTCTTTGATGACCATCTCGCCACCTTTGACACCTATGTCAGCACCCGAAGCCAGGCCATCGCCAACGAAACCCTGCGAATACCGTTCGAGGTTCGTTACGAACAAATCAGCAACGTGGTGACACCGGGGCCGGCCAATACCGTGGCGACTATCACTCTGGCTTATAAGTGACCAACATGAAAAAGACACTTGCGATCCTGATTCTCGGCTTGATTGCCCGGGCACAGGCGGACGATATTCAGATCCAGATGACAGGCAATATTTACGCCAACACCTGCATTATTGACAGCGCCAGCCGCAACCTGACGGTGGATTTAGGCCAGGCGGTATCAGGGGATTTTAAAAATGTGGGCGATACCGGCGCGTGGAAAGACTTTACGCTCTCGGTCTCGCATTGCCCTCCCACACTTGCGCTGGCGACCGCCTTTTTCTATGGTCAGGCCGACAGTACGCACCCGACAAAATTCGCCAATATCGGCAGTGCGAAAGGGTTGGCTCTGGAACTGGCAGACCGCCAGGACAATATACTCATTGCCCCGCAGGCAGCCTTTAACGTTCCGGTTAACTCAGCGGACCACACGGCAACGTTTCCTCTGGCTGCCCGCTATTATGCAAGCGCATTGCCCGTCACCGCCGGAACGTTTAACAGTGTGGTCCAGGTGACTTTTACTTACCAGTAGGCCCGCGCCCCTTCGTACGGATGCTTTTACGCCGTCCGGCGGCAGGTTTTGCCGGACGTTTTTTAACATCGGGCACGTCTGGCTGTTCAATCGGGAAAACAGGCAGAGCGTTGAGTAACCGCTGGCCGTAATTTTTGGTGAGCAGACGTTTGTCATAAATCACCACCTCTCCCCAGCAGCTGTGGCTACGGATCAGACGCCCCACCTGCTGAATCAGATTAAACGACGCCGCAGGTAAGCTTTGGACCTCGAACGGATAGCGATTGAGGCTTTTGAGCCATTCACCTTCGGTGATGACGACCGGGCTGTCGATGGGCGGGAAGGCGATTTTATGGATATGCACCTGCGTCAGGTAATCCCCCTTCAGATCCAGCCCCTCCGCGAATGACTGCAGCCCGATCAGCACGCTACGTTCCCCGTTATCAATGCGTTTGCGGTGCAGCTCTACCAGCCGGTAGCGGGGCTGATCGCCCTGCACCAGCAACAGCAATCGCAGGTCGGTAACGTGCTCCAGAAAACGCTGCATCGCCCTTCCACTGGCAAACAGGACCAGCATGCCGGGATATTTTTCACTCTCCAGCTGCTCGCGGAAATACGCTGCCATTTCGGCAATGTGCTGTTCTTCGTTGTCGATAAGCGGCTCATACTTCATGCGCGGAATGACCAGCTTGCCCTGTTCACAGTGGTTAAACGGCGAATCCAGCGCCACAAAACGGTCGCCGGCTTTCTCTTTCAGCCCGCTCATCTCTTGTAAACGGGAGAAACTGTTCAGGGAACGTAACGTCGCGGAAGTCACTACCACGTGCGGCACGCTGCGCCAGATAAGCTTTTCCAGCTGATCGGCAACACGAATCCCCACGCAGTGGAAAAACAGGTGCGCCTGCCCGTCTTTCACGTCACGGGTTGCCCATTTGGTGACCGGCGCACCGGACGCCTGCGCCATCGAGGCCAGACGCCAGAGCTTGCTCTGGGCTTCGAACATGCCCAACGCACGGTTCATCTGCAGCAGAATGCGGTGCAAACGCACCACGTCGTGGGTACCGGTTTTCTCACTGAGATCGTTTAAGAACATCTCCGCCAGCCCGCGCAGCTTTTCAAGGTGCTTCGCCAGCTGCTGGCAGATCTCCATCACCTCGTCGGGCAGCTCTCCCATCGCAAAGCGGTGCTCTGCTTCCTGGGTCGCCGGGAGATAAAGATTGAGAATGTTATTCAGGGAAGCAATAAGGCTGTAGACCGCTTCGCAATGTTCGCTCAGCCGCTCGGGCACCGCCAGCGGCGGCGTGGTTTTCGGGCGGAACTGCTCCATGCAGGTCGCCACCAGCTTGCAGAACAGATCCAGCTGCAGGCGGAACGACGGCGCGGTGATTTCGGCGCTCATCTCCAGCGCATCCCGCGCCACATCCGGCAAATGGTGGCCTTCATCGAGCACCAGCAGCAGGTTTTTGGGCTCCGGCAGGACGGCCTCACTCTCCAGCGCGGCCATGACCAGCGCGTGGTTAGCGACAACCACCTCCGCTTCCTGAATCTCCCGCCGTGCGACAAAGAACGGGCACTCGCGGTAGTAGTGGCAATTGCGGTTAAGGCAACTGGCTTTATCGGTGCTGAGCCTGCGCCACAAATCATCGCTGATGGCATGGCTGGTGTGATCGCGAAGGCCGTCCCACTTGTAGCTGTCGAGCTCGGTTTTTAGCTTCGCGCACTGCTCCTGTTCCGCTTTGTTGTTCGGCGTCAGTTCATCATCCAGGAAGGCCAGCAGATCCTGCTGAGAGGGCTCACTGCTGGCGAGAGCCGCGAGATTGCGCGGACACACATAACGCCCACGGCCAAAGGCGGCTGTAAATCGCAGTTCAGGGATGATTTTGCGCAGCAGCGGCAGGTCTTTACTGAAGATTTGATCCTGCAGGGCCACGTTAGCGGTGCTGACCACCAGCGTTTTTTGCTCTTCCCGCGCAATGGCAATGCCCGGGATTAAATACGAAAGGGTTTTCCCGACACCCGTCGGGGCTTCAATCGCCAGATGTCGTCCGTCGTCCCCGGAGAGCGTTTTTGCCACATCAGCAATCATCTGCCGCTGAGGCGCTCGGGGGATAAAATCGGGGATCTGCTGTTGTAGCGCCTTATACCAGGCGCCAATTTGCGCTTTGAGCGCCGCGGTTAAAGCCATCGGAGGACCTGAAATACTGTATAAACAGCCACTATTGTGGCACTTTCTTTCCGCTGCCGCAAAAGAAAAGCCCGGCTTTACGACCGGGCTTCCAGATTACTGCGGGTTAGCAGGTTTACGCGGGCGGCGTCGGCGCTGCCCTTCCCCTGCCGGTTTCCCCTCGCCGCTACGCCATGGGCTTTCACCGCCTGGCTTAGCCTCTGTATTACGACGCGGAGGTTTGCCCGCGGCTTTCGGTGCACCGCCTTCAGAACGACGCGGCTGCTGACTGCGCCCCCCGCCCCCCTGACCACGACCACCGCCGCCGCCCTGACGGCCATTCTGAATAGGCTCCGCCTTGATGGACGGGTCCACGTCATAGCCCGGGGTTTCGATACGCGGGATCTCTTTTCTCAGAAGACGTTCGATATCACGCAGCAGTTTGTGTTCATCCACACACACCAGCGAGAGCGCTTCACCGGTTGCCGCCGCACGACCGGTACGACCGATACGGTGAACATAGTCTTCCGGTACGTTTGGCAGCTCGTAGTTGACGACGTGCGGCAGCTCTTCAATATCCAGACCGCGGGCAGCAATGTCGGTGGCAACCAGGACGCGAATGTCACCGGATTTAAATTCAGCCAGCGCGCGGGTACGTGCCCCCTGGCTTTTGTTACCGTGGATCGCCGCGCTGCGGATACCGTCTTTATTCAGCTGTTCCGCCAGATGGTTAGCGCCGTGCTTGGTACGGGTAAAGACCAGCACCTGCTGCCAGTTGCCCTGACCAATCATATGGGAGAGCAGTTCCCGCTTACGCTTTTTATCAACGAAGTGCACGTGCTGGGTAATTTGCTCAGAGGCGGTGTTGCGGCGCGCCACTTCCACTTCCAGCGGGTTATGCAGCAGTTTTTCCGCCAGCGCCTTGATCTCATCAGAGAAGGTGGCAGAGAACAGCAGGTTCTGACGACGCGGTGGCAGCTTAGCCAGCACGCGACGAATGTCGTGGATAAAGCCCATATCCAGCATGCGGTCAGCTTCGTCCAGCACCAGGATTTCGATGCTATCAAGCTTCAGGGCATTCTGGTGCTCAAGATCCAGCAGACGACCCGGCGTTGCCACCAGCACGTCCACGCCACCGCGCAGCTTCATCATCTGCGGGTTAATGCTTACTCCACCGAAAACCACCAGCGAGCGAATGTTGAGATAGCGGCTGTACTCACGCACGTTCTCACCAATCTGGGCCGCCAGCTCACGCGTTGGGGTGAGGATCAGGGCACGCACCGGACGACGTCCTTTGGCGTGCGGCTGATTTTTTACCAGCAGCTCTAACAGCGGCAGGGTAAAACCCGCAGTCTTACCGGTACCGGTCTGGGCGCTGGCCATCAGGTCGCGGCCCTGCAGAACGGCCGGAATAGCCTGCTGCTGGATTGGGGTTGGCTCGACGTAGCCCTGCTCTGCGATAGCGCGCAAAATTTCAGGGTTCAGGCCAAGGGAATCAAAAGACATAAAAACTCCGAACCGCCCCGACCATCACAGGTGTAGTTTTCAGGGAGATATAACGAATAGGGAAGGACAAAAACCACAATGTCGTGAAGCAGCGGAGTGTAGCAGGTTTTGTGACGTGGCGCATAAAATATCCCGCGGCGCTGCGTTGACGAAAGATTTCCCGCCGTGTGGTCACTGGACAAAATGGGCAACCGGGCATAATGTTAATCAATCGATTGATTAATTTTTAAAACCGCCATGAATACGACCCCAACGACATCGAAAGGTGAACAGGCCAAAAATCAGCTTATTGCCGCCGCGCTGGCGCAGTTTGGCGAATATGGTCTGCATGCCACCACGCGGGACATCGCGGCGCAGGCCGGGCAAAACATTGCGGCCATTACCTACTATTTTGGCTCAAAAGAGGATTTGTACCTCGCCTGTGCCCAGTGGATCGCCGACTTTATCGGTAACCATTTTCGGCCACACGTTGAAGAGGCCAGCGGGCTATTGAGCCAGCCGTCGCCGGATCGCGCCGCCATCAGGCAGCTGATTATCAGCGCCTGCGACAATATGATTCGCCTGCTGACCCACGACGAGACGCTGAGCCTGAGTAAGTTCATCTCCCGTGAGCAGCTCTCCCCTACGGCGGCTTACCAGCGAGTGCACGATCAGGTGATTGCCCCTATGCATACGCACCTGACCCGGCTGATCGCGGCCTATACCGGACGAGACGCCGACGATACCGAGACTATTTTGCATACCCACGCCCTGCTGGGTGAAATTCTCGCCTTCCGTCTTGGGCGCGAAACGATCCTGTTACGCACCGGCTGGACACAATTTGATGAGGATAAAGCCGCGCAGATTAGCCAGGTCATCACCTGTCATCTCGATCTGATCCTGCAAGGCTTAACGCAAAGGAGCCTGAAGTCATGAAAAAACCTGTCGCCATCATTCTGGTGGTCGTTGTTCTGCTTGCCGCAGGTATCGGCGGCTGGCTGTGGTATCAAAGTCACCAGGACAGAGGCCTGACGCTGTACGGTAACGTCGATATTCGCACCGTGAATATGAGTTTCCGCGTCGGGGGGCGCCTGGCCTCCCTCACCGTTGATGAAGGCGATACCATCAAAACCGGTCAGATGCTGGGGATGCTCGACAAGGCCCCGTACGAGAACGCGCTGATGCAGGCGAAAGCAGGCGTTTCCGTGGCGCAGGCGCAATATGACCTGATGCTGGCCGGCTACCGTGACGAAGAGATTGCTCAGGCCGCCGCCGCGGTCAAACAGGCGCAGGCCGCCTATGACTACGCGCAAAACTTCTATGCCCGTCAGCAGGGGCTGTGGAAAAGCCGCACCATTTCTGCCAACGACCTGGAAAACGCCCGCTCCTCCCGCGACCAGGCCCAGGCGACGCTGAAATCCGCCCAGGATAAATTAAGCCAGTACCACACCGGTAACCGCCCGCAGGACATCGCGCAGGCAAAAGCCAGCCTGGAACAGGCGCAGGCGCAGCTGGCGCAGGCGGAACTGGATCTGCACGACACCACGCTCATTGCCCCGTCTGACGGCACGCTGATGACCCGCGCCGTGGAGCCGGGCAGCATGTTAAGCGCGGGGAGCACCGTCCTGACGCTTTCTCTGACGCGTCCGGTATGGGTGCGCGCCTACATTGATGAGCCTAACCTCGGCCAGATGCAGCCGGGCCGCGAGCTGCTGCTCTACACCGACGGTCGGCCGGATAAACCGTATCGTGGCAAAGTTGGCTTTGTGTCACCGACGGCTGAATTCACCCCCAAAACGGTTGAAACGCCGGATCTGCGTACCGACCTGGTTTATCGCCTGCGCATCATCGTGACCGATGCCGACGACGCGCTGCGTCAGGGCATGCCTGTCACCGTAAAAGTCAGCGACGGGGAACGACATGAATGACGCGGTTATTCAGCTCAACAATCTGGTCAAACGCTTCGCGGGAATGGAAAAACCTGCCGTCGCCCCGCTGAACTGTACCATTCAGAAAGGCTATGTGACCGGGCTGGTTGGCCCGGACGGCGCAGGCAAAACGACGCTGATGCGGATGCTGGCGGGTTTGTTAAAGCCCGATGAAGGAACCGCCAGCGTGCTCGGACTCGACCCGATTAAAGACGATGGCGCGCTCCATGCCATGCTGGGCTATATGCCGCAGAAGTTTGGTCTGTATGAAGACCTGACGGTGATGGAAAACCTCAATCTGTATGCTGACCTGCGCAGCGTCACTGGCGAAACCCGTCAGAAGACCTTTGCCCGTTTGCTGGAATTTACCTCACTTGGCCCCTTCACCGACCGGCTGGCGGGCAAGCTCTCCGGCGGGATGAAACAGAAGCTGGGGCTGGCCTGTACGCTGGTGGGCGAGCCGAAGGTTCTCTTGCTCGATGAACCCGGCGTGGGCGTCGACCCGATTTCGCGCCGCGAGCTGTGGCAGATGGTGCATGAGTTAGCCGGCGATGGGATGCTGATCCTCTGGAGCACCTCGTACCTTGATGAAGCGGAACAGTGCCGTGACGTTCTGCTGATGAACGAAGGTGAGCTGCTTTATCAGGGAGAGCCGACCACGCTGACGCAGAGCATGGCTGGTCGCAGCTTCCTGTTGCACAGCGCCCAGGCCTCCAACCGTCAGCTGCTGCAGCGGGTGCTAAAGCTACCTCAGGTCAGCGATGGAATGATTCAGGGCCGTTCGGTGCGCGTGATCCTCACGAAAGAGGCGACCGCGGACGATATACGCCGTGCTCCGGGAATGCCTGAAATTGAGATAGATGAGACCGCGCCACGCTTTGAAGATGCGTTTATCGATCTGCTCGGCGGCGCAGGGACATCAGAATCCCCCCTCGCCGCGATCCTGCACACGGTTGAAGGCACGCCGGGTGAAACGGTGATTGAAGCCAAATCCCTCACCAAAAAGTTTGGGGATTTCGCCGCCACCGATAACGTCAATTTCGCGGTGAAACGCGGTGAGATTTTTGGCCTGCTCGGGCCAAACGGCGCCGGGAAATCGACCACTTTTAAGATGATGTGCGGCCTGCTGGTACCGACCTCGGGGAAAGCGCTGGTGCTCGACATGGACCTGAAGGTCAGCTCCGGCAAGGCGCGTCAGCATCTGGGCTATATGGCGCAAAAATTCTCGCTGTATGGCAACCTGACGGTCGAGCAGAACCTGCGCTTTTTCTCCGGCGTGTACGGCCTGCGGGGCCGCGCGCAGAACGAGAAAATCCACCGCATGAGCGAGGCCTTTGGCCTGACGGGCATTGCTTCCCATGCCACCGACGAACTGCCGCTCGGTTTCAAGCAGCGGCTGGCGCTGGCCTGCTCATTAATGCATGAGCCCGATATCCTGTTTCTCGATGAGCCGACCTCCGGCGTTGACCCCCTCACCCGCCGCGAGTTCTGGCTGCATATTAACAGCATGGTGGAGAAAGGGGTCACGGTCATGGTAACCACCCACTTTATGGATGAGGCGGAATACTGCGACCGCATCGGGCTGGTGTATCGCGGCAAGCTGATTGCCCACGGTACGCCGGACGACCTGAAAGAACAGGCCGCCGATGACGAGGTGCCGGACCCGACCATGGAACAGGCGTTTATTACCCTCATCCACGACTGGGATAAGGAGAATGCCCATGCGCAATAACGCCATTTCGTGGCGCAGGGTGCGTGCGTTGTGTATCAAAGAGACGCGCCAGATCGTGCGTGACCCCAGCAGCTGGCTGATCGCTGTGGTGATCCCCCTGCTGCTGCTCTTTATCTTTGGCTACGGGATCAACCTTGACTCCAGCAAACTGCGGGTCGGGATTTTGCTGGAGCAGCAGAGCGAAGAGGCGCTTGATTTCACCCACACCATGACCGGCTCCCCTTACATTGACGCCACCATCAGCGACAACCGGCAGGCGCTAATCCAGATGATGCAGGCCGGGAAGATACGCGGGCTGGTGGTGATCCCGGTGGATTTTGCCGCCAATATGGCGCGCACCGATGCCAGTGCGCCGGTGCAGGTGATCACCGACGGCAGCGAGCCAAACACCGCGAACTTTGTACAAGGCTATGTGGAGGGTATCTGGCAGCTGTGGCAAATGCAGCGCGCCGAAGATCGCGGGGAAACCTTCGAACCGCTGATCGACGTGCAGACGCGCTACTGGTTTAACCCTGCGGCCATTAGCCAGCATTTTATTATCCCGGGTGCGGTGACCATCATCATGACGGTTATTGGCGCCATTTTGACCTCGCTGGTGATTGCCCGCGAGTGGGAACGCGGCACCATGGAGGCGCTGCTGTCTACCGAGGTCACACGGGTTGAACTGCTGCTCTGTAAGCTTATCCCCTACTACTTCCTCGGCATGCTGGCGATGCTGCTCTGCATGCTGGTCTCGGTGTTTATCCTCGGCGTGCCGTACCGCGGATCGCTGGTGGTGCTGTTCTTTATCACCAGTCTGTTTTTACTGAGCACCCTCGGGATGGGGCTGCTTATCTCCACCATCACCCGTAATCAGTTCAACGCCGCGCAGGTGGCCCTGAACGCCGCCTTTTTACCGTCGATTATGCTGTCCGGGTTTATTTTCCAGATAGACAGCATGCCCGCCGTGATCCGTGCCGTGACCTACATTATTCCGGCGCGCTACTTCGTGAGTACGCTGCAAAGCCTGTTCCTGGCGGGGAATATTCCGGTGGTGTTGATCATCAACACGCTGTTTTTGCTGGCATCGGCGACGATGTTTATTGGGCTGACGTGGATAAAGACCAAACGGCGTCTGGATTAAGGAGCGAACATGTTTCACCGTTTATGGACATTGATACGCAAAGAGCTGCAGTCGCTGCTGCGCGAGCCGCAGACGCGCGCCATTCTGGTATTACCGGTGTTGCTTCAGGTGTTGCTCTTCCCGTTTGCCGCCACGCTGGAGGTGACTAACGCCACCATTGCTATCTACAACGAAGATAATGGCAAACATTCCGTCGAATTGACGCAGCGTTTCGCCCGGGCGAAGGCTTTTACCCACATCCTGCTGCTGAAAAGCCCGCAGGAGATCCAGCCCACCATCGATACGCAAAAAGCGTTATTGCTGGTGCGTTTTCCGGCCGATTTTTCCCGCAACCTGGATACCTTCCAGACGGCACCAATGCAGTTAATCCTCGACGGGCGCAACTCCAACAGCGCCCAGATTGCAGCCAACTATCTTCAGCAGGTGGTGAAAGATTACCAACAGGAGTTGATGGACGGGAAACCGAAACCTAACAACAGCGAGCTGGTGGTGCGCAACTGGTATAACCCGAATCTGGATTACAAATGGTTCGTGGTGCCATCGCTGATTGCCATGATCACCACTATCGGAGTGATGATCGTAACGTCGCTCTCCGTCGCCCGTGAGCGCGAACAGGGGACGCTCGATCAGCTGCTGGTTTCCCCGCTCGCAACATGGCAAATTTTCGTCGGCAAAGCGGTTCCGGCGCTGATTGTCGCGACCTTCCAGGCCACCATCGTGCTGGGCGTGGGAATATGGGCCTACCAGATCCCGTTCGCCGGTTCGCTGGCGCTGTTCTACTTCACCATGGTGATTTACGGGCTGTCGCTGGTCGGGTTTGGACTGCTGATTTCCGCGCTCTGCTCTACCCAGCAGCAGGCATTTATTGGCGTGTTCGTCTTTATGATGCCGGCGATTTTGCTTTCGGGCTACGTCTCGCCCGTCGAGAACATGCCGGTATGGTTACAGGATTTGACGTGGATAAACCCGATTCGGCACTTCACGGATATCACCAAGCAGATCTATCTGAAGGATGCGAGTCTGGACATTGTCTGGGGAAGTTTGTGGCCGCTACTGATTATAGCGGCCACGACGGGCTCAGTGGCGTACGTGATGTTTAGACGAAACATCGCGTAGCTTTTTCTCTTTGGTCAGTAACGAGACCACGGCAGGCCCTGCGAGGATTGCCAGACCGGCCAGGGCCAGCAGCAGGTTGTTTTGCAGCACACGCGACAGCAACCAAAGCACAATCATCGCCGCACCAAAGTACCAGGTGGTGGTGAGCTCTTCGAGCACATCACCCACCTCACGCCAGCGTGCTTCGTGGTGGCGCTGTAAAAACAGCATCGACAGTACGGTGACGCCATAGAGGACGCATAGCCCTAAGCCGACCCGCACCAGCGTGCCGCTCATCCAGCCCATCACCAGTACGGCCACGACCAGTAAATGCAACATTATCTGCCAGCAACTCAGGCCAGTTGCGACACGAACGCGTTGTTGCCACTTCATGGCTTCTCTCCTGAAGGATTTTTCTCTGCTTAATCAGACTACCGCACTTTACGGAAAATTCCGTAACACCGCATCTTTTTGTGACGCCTACTACACTTTATTTTCATCGGGATAGTCACCCTGGAAGGAACGTATGACCAAAAAAATGCAGCATTTCTCGCTTAAAGTGCTGACGATAAACATTCATAAAGGCTTCACAGCATTTAACCGCCGCTTCATTTTACCGGAGCTGCGCGACGCGGTACGCACCGTCAGCGCGGACATTGTCTGCCTTCAGGAAGTCATGGGCGCGCACGAAGTGCATCCGCTTCACTTTGAAAACTGGCCGGACACCCCGCACTACGAATTCCTGGCCGACACCATGTGGAGTGATTACGCCTACGGGCGCAACGCGGTGTACCCGGAAGGGCATCACGGTAATGCGGTGCTGTCACGTTTTCCCATCGAACATTACGAAAACCGCGACGTCTCTGTGGGTGAAAGTGAAAAACGCGGGCTGCTTTACTGCCGTATCGCCCCGCCGGATCTGGCGTTCCCGGTGCACGTGGGCTGTGTTCATCTGGGCCTGCGCGAAGCCCATCGCCAGGCTCAGCTAAAAATGCTGGCCGAATGGACCAATGCCCTGCCCGAAGGTGAACCCGTGGTCGTGGCCGGTGATTTCAACGACTGGCGGCAGCGGGCTAACCATCCGTTGAAGGTTGATGCCGGACTTGAGGAGATTTTCACCCGTGCAAACGGCAGGCCTGCACGCACCTTTCCGGTACGGTTCCCGTTTTTGCGACTCGACAGAATCTACGTGAAAAACGCCCATGCCAGCAGCCCGACCGCACTGGCGTTACTTAACTGGCGACATCTTTCCGACCATGCGCCGCTCAGCGCGGAGATCCACTTATGAAATGTTCATGGCAGGAAGGCAACCGGATCACGCTGCTGGTCAACGGGGATGAATATTACCCCGCGGTGTTTGACGCGATTGACCACGCAAAGCAGAAAGTGATCCTTGAAACGTTTATCTGGTTCGAAGACGACGTCGGTAAGCAGTTGCACAGCGTGCTGCTGCGTGCTGCCCTGCGTGGCGTCAAAATCGAAGTGCTGCTGGATGGCTATGGCTCACCGGACCTCAGTGATGCGTTCGTCAATGAGCTCACTTCAGCAGGCGTCGTGTTCCGTTATTACGATCCTGGCCCTCGCCTTTTCGGCATGCGTACCAATCTTTTCCGCCGGATGCACCGCAAAATTGTGGTGGTGGATGAGACGGTAGCGTTTGTTGGCGGCATTAACTACTCCGCTGAACATATGTCCGATTACGGCCCGGAAGCCAAGCAGGATTACGCGATTCGCATTGAAGGACCGGTGGTGCAGGATATCCTGCTCTTTGAGCTGGAAAACCTGCCCGGTAAAGAGGCTGCCCGGCGCTGGTGGCAGCGCCGCCATCATCGCCCGGAAGAGAACCGTCACCCCGGTGAAGCGCAGGCGCTGTTTGTCTGGCGGGATAACGGTGAGCACCGGGACGACATTGAGCGGCATTACCTGAAGATGCTGGCGAATGCGAAGCGCGAAGTGATTATCGCCAACGCCTACTTTTTCCCGGGCTATCGCCTGCTGCATGCCATGCGCAATGCGGCCCGACGCGGCGTGCGCGTGAAGCTCATCGTTCAGGGCGAGCCGGACATGCAGATTGTCAAAATCGGTGCCCGGTTGCTGTACAACTATCTGGTGAAAGGTGGCGTACAAATTTACGAATATCGCCGCCGGCCGCTGCACGGCAAAGTAGCCCTGATGGACGATCACTGGGCCACCGTGGGCTCCAGCAATCTCGATCCGCTCAGTTTGTCACTGAATCTTGAAGCTAACCTGATCATCCACGATCGCCAGTTCAACCAGACTCTCAGGGATAACCTGCAGGCGTTGATCGTGAACGACTGCGTGCGCGTGGACGAATCCATGGTGCCCAAACGCACCTGGTGGAATCTGGGCATTAGCGTGGTGGTGTTCCACTTTCTGCGTCATTTCCCGGCGATGGTGGGCTGGCTGCCGGCGCACACGCCAAAACTTGCGCTGGTGGATCCGCCTGTCCAGCCCGAAATGGAAACCCAGGACCGCGTTGAAGCGGAAGATGGAGGGAAAACCTGATGTCGAAATCACATCCACGCTGGCGGCTGGCTAAAAAGATCCTCACCTGGCTGTTTTTCATCGCCGTCGCGGTTCTGCTGGTGGTTTACGCCCAGAAAGTTGACTGGGAAGAGGTGTGGAAAGTTATCCGCAACTACAACCGGCTGGTGCTGCTGGGCGCGGTGGGGCTGGTGATTGTAAGCTACCTCATGTACGGCTGCTATGACCTGCTGGGCCGCGCCTACTGCGGCCATAAGCTCGCGAAGCGCCAGGTCATGCTGGTGTCGTTTATCTGCTACGCCTTTAACCTGACATTGAGTACCTGGGTGGGCGGGATCGGCATGCGCTATCGCCTTTACTCGCGCCTCGGCCTGCCGGGCGGGACCATTACGCGCATTTTTTCCCTCAGCATCACCACCAACTGGCTGGGTTACATTCTGCTCGGCGGGGTGATTTTCACCATCGGCGTGGTGCAATTGCCTGCGCACTGGTACATCGATGAAACCACGCTGCGGATTTTAGGCTTTGCATTACTGCTCATCATTGCGCTCTATCTTTGGGCCTGCGCCTTTGCCAAACGCCGACACATGACCATCAAGGGACAAAAACTGGTACTGCCTTCGTGGAAATTCGCGGTCCTGCAGATGGCCGTGTCCAGCGCCAACTGGATGGCGATGGGGGCGATTATCTGGATGCTCATTGGTGAAGATGTGAATTACTTCTTTGTGCTGGGTGTGCTGCTGGTCAGCAGCATTGCCGGTGTGATCGTGCATATTCCGGCGGGGATTGGGGTTCTGGAGGCGGTATTTATCGCCCTGCTCGCCGGAGAGCATGTTTCACAGGGTACGATTATTGCCGCCCTGCTGGCCTACCGTATGCTCTATTACTTCCTGCCGCTGGCGCTGGCAACGGTGTGTTATCTGGTGCTGGAGAGTCGGGCGAAGAAACTGCGGGCGAAGAATGAGAAAGCGTTAGCGAAGTGAGGTCTGGCGAGGGAACTTACCCGGCCTGCGCAACGCAGGTCGGGTAAGGGAAATACCCTTAACGACGGTTGCCTAAAATACGCAGCAACATCAGGAACAGGTTGATGAAGTCCAGATACAGCGTCAGGGCGCCCAGAATCGCGTATTTGCGCAGGTTTGAGCTGTCGCGTACGTCAATCTGTTCGCCAATATTTTTCAGCTTCTGAGTGTCGTAGGCCGTCAAACCGACGAAGATCACCACCCCGATATAGGTCACCGCCCACATCAGCGCTTCACTCTTCAGCCACAGGTTTACCAGCGACGCCAGCACAATCCCAATCAGCCCCATAAACAGCATGCTGCCGAAACCGCTCAGGTCACGCTTCGTGGTGTAGCCGTAGAGGCTCATCGCACCAAACATCCCGCCAGCGACCACAAACGTGCTGGCGATGGAGGAATAGGTATACACGATGAAGATGCTGGAGAGCGTCAGCCCCGTCAGTGCCGAATAGAGCATAAACAGCGTGGTCGCCATTCCGGCGCTCAGCTTCTGCACCAGGCCGGAGAGAACAAAGACCAGCGCCAGTTGCGCGATGATCAGCCCAAAGAAGGTGATTTTGCTTGAGAAGATAAACATCATCAGCTCAGGCGTGTTGGCTGCATACCATGCGATAAAAGCGGTCAGCAGTAAACCGACCGTCATCCAGCCATAAACCTGAGCCATATACGTCTGCAGCCCGGTACGGGTCTGCTGTACTATTGAATCGGAACGCGGAAATCGGTCCATGATTCACTCCTGATTAAGTAGACACACACGTTAAGACTAACACATCCACGCAAACCGACTACCAACGACTGGCGGCTTCTTTGTCGCTGTCACGCGACTCAACCCACCTGTCGCCTTCCGGCGTCGCTTCACGTTTCCAGAATGGCGCTTTGGTTTTGAGGTAATCCATAATGAACTCCCCTGCGGCAAACGCGCTACTACGATGGGCACTGGTCACGCCGACAAAAACGATTTCCTCGCCAGGCCACATTTCACCAATACGGTGGATAACCGTCACTCGCCCGAGCGGCCAGCGGCCACGCGCCTGTTCAACGATCTCCGCGAGGGATTTCTCCGTCATGCCCGGGTAGTGTTCCAGCGTCAGCGCCTTTACGCTGTCGCCGAGATTATGGTTACGCACTTTACCGGTGAAGGTGACAACCGCACCGTCTTCGTCACGCTCTGCCAGCCAGTCATATTCTGTACCAACGCTGAAACGATCATGACCTACCAGAATTCGGGTTTCAGCCATCTTAGCCCCCTGTCACCGGCGGGAAGAAGGCCACTTCATCCCCGGCCGTCAGCGGATGGGTCAGCTCCACCAGCGTCTGGTTAACCGCGGCCAGCAGCTTGCCTTCATCCAGCGCCAGCGCCCAGCGGTCGCTTTGCGCGGCAAGATGCGCACGCAGGTCGGCAACGGTGTCAAACGGGGCATCAAGCGTCAGGCTGTCGGTGCCCACCAGCTCGCGGACCTGAGCAAAAAAGAGCACCTTAATCATGGCTGTCCACCTTAAAATCACCGGATTTGCCACCGCTTTTCGCCAGCAAACGAACCGGGCCAATCACCATATCTTTCTGCACCGCTTTGCACATGTCATAGATAGTTAACGCGGCGACAGAGGCCGCCGTCAAGGCTTCCATCTCAACCCCGGTTTTCCCCGTTAAGCGGCAGAGCGACTCGATGCGCACGCGGTTGTGCTCCGGCTGCGCCTGCAGGTTAACTTCCACCTTGCTCAGCATCAGCGGGTGGCAGAGCGGAATTAAGTCCCAGGTGCGTTTCGCAGCCTGGATCCCGGCGATGCGGGCGGTGGCAAAGACGTCGCCTTTGTGATGGCTGCCGTCAATAATCATCGCCAGGGTCTCTGGCAACATGGTCACGAAGGCTTCAGCACGCGCTTCACGCACCGTTTCGGCTTTGGCGGAGACATCCACCATATGTGCTTCGCCAGCGGCGTTAATGTGGGTCAGTTGCGACATAACTTATTTCTTTAAATGGGGATGGAAATTACACGGACGAGTACGGGCATCCAGCTGCGGCGCAATAATATTTTCCCACGCGGTGCGACACGCTTTTGTCGAGCCGGGCATGGCAAAAATCAACGTGCCGTTCGCCACACCGGCCACCGCACGCGACTGCAGCGTGGAGGTGCCAATCTCTTCAAACGAGAGCATGCGGAACACTTCACCAAAGCCTTCCACTTCCCGGTCAAACAGCGGGACGAGCGCCTCGGGAGCCTGGTCGCCTGTGGTAAAACCGGTGCCACCGGTGATCAGCACCACCTGCACCTCATCGCTGGCAATCCACTGAGAGACCCGGGCACGAATGGCATAACGGTTCTCTTTCACGATCGCCTTATCAACAATACTGTGCCCGGCATCATGTGCCGCATCGCGCAGCCAGTGGCCGGAGGTGTCATCCTCTTCACCGCGGCGGTCGGAAACGGTAAGAATAGCAATGCGTGTCGGGATAAATTCCGCGCTAACCTGACTCATCTTCTGGTTCCTTCTTAAGCCTGATTACCCGCCAATGTAGGACAGGTTCTGAGTAATGCCGGTGTTGCCCTGATGCAGGAAGTGGGTCTGTTTTTTGTGCGTCAGAGCTTCAGAAATCCGCGCTTCAAGCGCGGCCTGTTGGGCGTCGTCCGCCAGCAGATCGCGAAGGTCGACACCGCCATCCCCGAACAGGCACAGATGCAGCTTACCAACGGAGGAGACGCGAAGACGGTTACAGCTGGCACAGAAGTCTTTCTCATACGGCATGATAAGCCCGATTTCCCCTTCGTAATCCGGGTGACAAAAGACCTGCGCCGGGCCGTCGCTGCGCTGACGGATCTGGTGGATCCAGCCGCGTTTCAGCAGCTCATCACGCAACACCATCCCGGAGATGTGATGCCGACGGAACAGCTCACTGCCCTCGCCGGTTTCCATCAGCTCGATAAAACGCAACTGGATGGGGCGGGATTTGATCCACGCCAGGAAGGTATCAAGCTGGTGATGGTTGACGTCACGCATCAGCACCGTATTGACTTTGACCTTCTGGAACCCGGCACTGAACGCCGCGTCAATTCCATCCATCACCTGGCGGAATTTATCCTGGCCGGTAATGGCATGAAACTGGCGGGCATCAAGGCTGTCCACGCTGACGTTGATGGCGGTTAAGCCCGCGTCGCGCCAGGCCGCAACGTCGCGAGCCATACGGTACCCGTTGGTGGTGACCGCAATCTGACGGATACGATCGTTCTCACGCACCGCAGCAATGATATCGGGGAAATCACGACGCAGAGAGGGTTCCCCTCCGGTCAGGCGGACCTTTTCCGTGCCGAGCTCAGAGAATGCGCGCGTGACGCGGCGCACTTCGTCCACGGAGAGAAAGCCGTTATTGGTGACGCTGCCCGGTTTGTAGCCATCGGGCAGACAGTAGGTGCAACGGAAGTTGCACACATCGGTAATCGACAGACGTAAGTAAAAAAACTTACGCGCGAATGCATCAGTAAGTTGTGAAGCCATGTACACCTTTCCAGAGACGGGAGGCACAGTCATTTCTTTCTGTACCCTGGTGGCATATTCGCCACGGCCAGGACGCCATATCTTTCGACACAGGCGCCAGGGCTCGAGTGTATGTTTTCAAATTTGAAAACGTGGTTATGGCGATAGTAGCGCGGAAATCTTCCCTTCGCCATTATCACTTAACGCTATATAACCATATACATAACGACATAATCGTGTATTTTCGCTACAGAATACCTAAAAACAGCATATTCACATTGATATACGTCATTTTGCACCGGGTGAGGCATCGTCTTTTAGGGGTAGTTAGGGTAGTGTTACGCAGATCGAACGTGATAAGGAATGTGTATGCGCAATCGCACTTTTGCGGATCTTGACCGTGTTGTCGCTCTTGGCGGAGGCCATGGTCTGGGGCGAGTGATGTCTTCTCTGTCTTCACTTGGCTCAAGGCTGACAGGGATAGTGACAACCACGGATAATGGCGGCTCCACCGGGCGTATTCGACGCGCGGAAGGGGGTATCGCCTGGGGCGATATGCGTAATTGTCTGAACCAGTTAATTACCGAGCCGAGCGTCGCTTCGGCGATGTTTGAGTACCGTTTTGGCGGTAACGGCGAACTTTCCGGGCATAACCTTGGAAATTTGATGCTTAAAGCGTTGGATCACCTGTCAGTGCGCCCGCTGGAAGCCATCAATTTGATCCGAAACCTGCTCAAGGTTGACGCGTTCCTGATCCCAATGTCCGAACAACCGGTCGATTTAATGGCAATCGATGCGGAAGGGCACGAGGTTTATGGCGAAGTGAACATCGACCAGCTTACCGTGCCGCCAAAAGAGCTGATGACCTACCCAAGCGTGCCCGCCACGCGTGAAGCCATTGAGGCCATCGGCGAAGCGGATTTGATTTTGATTGGGCCGGGCAGTTTTTACACCAGCCTGATGCCCATTTTACTGGTCAAAGAGCTGGCACAGGCCCTGCGCAGAACGCCCGCCCCCATGGTTTACATCGGCAATTTAGGCCGTGAGCTGAGCCCGGCGGCGGCCAGCCTGTCGCTGGCGGACAAACTGAATCTGATGGAGCAGTACGTCGGGAAGAAAATCATCGATGGCGTAGTGGTCGGCCCGAAAGTTGATGTATCAGGGATTGGCGATCGCGTGGTGGTGCAGGAGCCGCTGGAAGCAAGCGATATCAAATATCGCCACGACCGTCACCTGCTGCGTGAAGCGCTGGAGAAAGCGATTCAGGACCTGGGATAGAGATTATGCCTTCACCCGACCACTCTCCCACGGGAGAGAGCAACCACTAAAAAAATGACAGCCTGCGGCTGTCATTTTGCTTTTACCTAGGAGGCGGCGATAAACAGATCGCGCAGCTGATGCAGCTGGTCGCGGATTTGCGCGGCCTCTTCGAATTCGAGGTTCTGCGCATGCCGCATCATCTGTCCTTCCAGTTCGTGGATTTTCTGCTGCAGCGCTTTTGGCGTCAGCTCGACGGTATCCGGCTCAACCACTGAACGCGCTTTCCCGCGCCCTTTCGCTTTGGTCTTCGCAATGTTCTGACCCAGCGCCAGAATATCCACCACTTTCTTGTTCAGGCCCTGCGGCGTAATGCCGTGCTCTTCGTTGTAACGCTGCTGTTTCTCACGACGACGCTCCGTTTCGCCAATTGCTTTCGCCATTGACGGGGTAATTTTATCGCCGTAAAGGATCGCTTTACCGTTAACGTTACGCGCGGCACGGCCAATGGTCTGGATCAGAGAGCGTTCAGAACGCAGGAAACCCTCTTTGTCGGCATCCAGAATCGCCACCAGCGAGACTTCTGGCATATCCAGGCCTTCTCGCAGCAGGTTGATACCCACCAGCACGTCAAACTCGCCCAGACGCAGGTCGCGGATGATCTCCATACGCTCGACGGTATCGATATCCGAGTGCAGATAACGCACCCGCTCACCGTGCTCCTCAAGATACTCGGTGAGATCTTCCGCCATACGCTTGGTCAACGTCGTTACCAGCACGCGCTCATTGATGGCCGCGCGGATACGGATTTCTGACAGCAGATCGTCAACCTGAGTGGCGACTGGACGCACCTCGATAATCGGATCCAGCAGCCCGGTCGGACGCACCACCTGGTCAACCACCTCATCGCCCGATTTTTCGAGCTCGTAGTTGCCCGGCGTAGCCGAGACGTAGATGGTTTGCGGTGCCAGCGCCTCAAATTCTTCAAACTTCATGGGACGGTTATCCAGCGCCGATGGCAGACGGAAACCATACTCCACCAGCGTCTCTTTACGCGCCCGGTCACCGCGATACATCCCGCCAATTTGCGGGATAGTCACGTGAGATTCGTCGATCACCAGCAGACCGTCTGCCGGCAGATAATCAAACAGCGTCGGCGGTGGCTCGCCCGGACCACGCCCGGAGAGGAAACGTGAGTAGTTTTCGATACCGGAGCAGTAGCCCAGCTCGTTCATCATCTCCAGGTCAAACTGGGTGCGCTGGCTCAGGCGTTGCTCTTCCAGCAGCTTATTATTCGCCAGAAGCACCTTACGGCGGTCTGCCAGCTCAACTTTGATCTCTTCCATCGCCTGCACGATACGCTCGCGTGGCGTCACGTAGTGCGTTTTCGGGTAGATGGTATAGCGCTGAACGACCGACTCGACGTGGCCGGTCAGCGGGTCAAACAGCGACAGGCGTTCAACCTCTTCGTCAAACAGCTCAACGCGCAGGGCGATATCGTCCGACTCTGCCGGGAAGATATCAATCACCTCGCCGCGCACACGGAAGGTACCGCGCTGGAACGCCTGATCGTTACGGGTGTACTGCAGCTCTGTCAGACGGCGTAAAATAGCGCGCTGATCGATGATCATCCCCTGGGTCAGGTGCAGCATCATCTTGAGATAGAGATCCGGATCGCCCAGACCGTAGATAGCCGACACTGACGCCACCACCACCACATCGCGACGCTCAAGGAGCGCCTTCGTCGCCGACAGACGCATCTGCTCAATGTGTTCGTTCACCGAGGCATCTTTCTCAATGAAGGTGTCAGAGCTCGGGACATACGCTTCAGGCTGGTAGTAATCGTAGTAGGAGACAAAATATTCCACGGCGTTATCCGGGAAGAACTCTTTCATCTCACCGTAAAGCTGAGCGGCCAGGGTTTTGTTTGGGGCCAGCACCATCGTGGGGCGCTGCAGATCGGCGATAACGTTGGCAATGGTAAACGTTTTGCCCGAACCGGTTACCCCCAGCAGCGTCTGGTGCGCCAGCCCATCTTCCAGCCCCTCTTCGAGACGTCGGATCGCCTCAGGCTGATCGCCGGAAGGACGGAATGCAGAATTCAATTTGAACGGTTTACTCATGGGCGACAACCTGATGACGTTATAAGCGGCAGGTGAGTAATTTTACTCGTTGCTGCCAGGAATGCCAGTAAAAAACACTGGATGAAAAACCAGTAGCATGTCAGGATATTTAGAGTACCGGCAGGGTGATTAGCGCGATAGCGGTCAAAATTTGGACCGTGACAACATAAAACACCAGTCAGGACGGGTTATCCCCAGAACTTTTTCTTTTTTAACATTTGTCAAGCCAGGTAATGATAGTTTTATGGCAACAGGTGACACTTTCATTACGGCAATTGCTTTTATCTAACCAATTAAATATTAAGCGATATTTTCTAAAGCCGCGTTTCGCGCCAATTTGGTCGTAACCCGCGTCTTCTCTCGCTTATCGCGTGTTTTCTAACTCTAATGCACATGGTTATCCACAGGAATAGTGGATAACTGCTTCCAGCCCGTGCAGACCGCCGCTCAGCAAATTCCCGACTTTTCCCACGAAACGGCAGCAAAAATTTTTTATAGCTATTTTTTGCTGATAAACAGTTGTGTCATTCATAACCAACCAATGCGATCTTGCTCACATTTCCACCATTTTAACCCTGCACCACAACTCATCACGTCCGGCACTGCAGATGTGCAAAGGGGGGTAATCACACACCGCTTACCCAGGATAAATTCCTAAAAAAGCCTCTTTTTTAATCAATTAAGGGTTTCTGGCAGGAGTTTTGCACATCCCACAATGAGCCTCATCCACACAGATTTTTAAGGAGAGAAAGATGTTGAGTCTGCGTGCAGTTAACCAGTTTTACGGAAGCCAACATACGCTATGGAACGTGGATTTAGATTTTCCCAAAGGCATGTGTACAGGCGTTGTTGGCCTGCCGGGGATGGGCAAAACGACCCTGATGAATTGCATCGCCGGGAAAGTGCCTGTCGACAGTGGCACCATCATCTGGCACGAAGCCGGTGCACCGCCGCGAGATTTGCTTAGCCAGACGCCAGAACCCTTCGCTGGCCCGGGAATAGGCTATGTCCCGCAGGACAGGCGGATTTTCTCCCAGTTAACCATTGATGAAAATCTGCATATCGCCATGCGCGCGACAGGGAAACCAGACCCTGAAGCGAAAAGTGACGTTTACGACCTCTTTCCGGAACTCTATGCGCTGCGACAAACCCGGGCCAACACGCTTTCGCCAGACGACCAGTATCAGCTGGCGCTGGCCAATGCGTTGGTCATCCGTCCGCGGATGCTGATTCTGGATGAGCCGATGCATGGCGCGGGCCACAGTTTCGCCCAGAAGCTGAGCCAGCTGCTGGTGCGGTTAAACCGGGAACTGGGAATGACGGTGTTGTTAGCTGAGCAGCAGCTGTCGTTTATCCGCCGGGTCGCGGAGCGCTTTTGCATGCTGTATCGCGGGCGTAACGTGGCCCAGGGCCACGTTAACGAGCTGGACGACGAGCTTATCGCCCACTGGATGTCGCTGGAGGCAAGACGCTGAGATCGAGGTAATGCCCGGTTTCAGCGCACCCGGCCGTGTCAGCCAGCCACGGGATCTCCCCAAGAAACGGCGCAGGAAGCACCCGCTTCAGCGTTGCCAGATACTCCTGATGTCGCCTGCCCGGCGCAACCACGTCGTTGGCTATCCAGCCGGCCAGGCGCAGCCCGGCCTGCTGAACGGCCTGGGCGGTCAGCATCGCATGGTTGATACAGCCGAGTTTGACCCCTACCACCAGGATTACCGGCAGCTGCTCGATTTGCACCCAGTCAGCAAAGGTCTGGTCCGCCGAAAGTGGCGTAAACCAGCCACCGGCGCCCTCCACCAGCACCCAGTCAGCCTGGCGTTCAAGGGCGCGTAACCCGGCAGAAAGCACGGCAAAATCAATCGGGCGACCTTCATCGGCACTGATAATATGCGGCGAGGTGGGCTCGGCAAAGGTGTATGGATTCACCGCTGAATAGGCAAGTTCAAGCGTGCTGTTGCGCTGGAGCGCCAGCGCGTCGGTATTGCGTAACCCGTGCGCGGTCATCTCGCTGCCGGAGGCGACAGGCTTATATCCGGCGGTGATTTTTCCCTGCATGCGCGCCGCCTGCAGCAGCGCTGAGCTGGCAACCGTCTTGCCCACTTCGGTATCTGTTCCGGTGACAAAATAACGTTCAGTCACGTTCAATAATCCCATGAAAAAGTTGATATGAGAGCGGGAACTGCCCCCGCTGCTGCGGCCACGCCAGCTCCAGACGCTGTAACTGGCCGCGGGTGAGAGGTTTCTTTTCACGCCCCGCATGCAGATGGGTCGCGCCAATGCCCTTCAGGGAGCGCATGGCGCTGAAGGCATCGTCGAAATTCAGCGTAATGGTCTGCTCAGCACAGCGATAGCGCCATCCCGCCAGCGCTTGGATGACCTGCTCGTGCGGCAAAAAACGGTTAGCGTGAGGTTGTTCATCCACCGCTTTCCACGCCTGATTGAGCTCCGGTAAAGAGCTTTCCAGCAGCGTGGTGAAGGCCACGCATCCGCCCGGGCGTGCCACGCGATAAAGCTCGTTTAATGCCTGCGGGAGACTACTGCACCACTGTACCGCCAGATGGCTCCAGACCAGATCAAACCGCGCATCCGGCAGCGGAATGGACTCAATATCGGCAACCAGATAGTGGTGCGCGGCCTGCTGCTGACGGGCCTCCTCGAGCATATCGGGCGACAGATCGATAGCCGTCACCTCGCTGCCGGCCGCACGCCAGTGTCGGCTATTGGCACCCGGCCCACACCCGGCGTCCAGCACCTGAGAGAACCGGGTCTCGTTGAGTAAAGCAAGCAGCCCCTGTGCGCTCTGACGCTGGAGTTCATCGTGCTGCGAATAGCTGCGCGCGGCCCGGCCAAATGCCGCCGCGATCGCCTGTTTATTCACGGGTGTCATGCAGCGCCTCCAGAAGTGCCTCGATATCCTCTGCTTCGTGCGCCGCCGTGAGCGTCAGACGCAGCCGGGCAGTGCCTGGCGGTACGGTTGGTGGACGAATAGCCGTCACCCATATCCCCCGCTCGCGAAGCGTCTGCGCCAGCGTGAGAGCCAGACCGTTTTCCCCCACCATCACCGGCTGGATTGCGCTCTGCGAATCGGTGCTCTGGAACGGGAGATGGCGTAACCCCTGGCGAAAACGCCGAATATGTTCCGCCAGACGCGCCCGTCGTTCCGCACCTTCAGCGCTGCGGATCACCGCCAGTGATGCAGACAGCGCCACGGCCTGTGCGGGTGGCATACTGGTGCTGTAAATGAGATGACGGGCGAACTGCAGCAGATAGTCGGCGACAGACTCGCTGCACAACACGGCCGCCCCGCTCACGCCAAAACCTTTCCCGAAAGTCACCACCAGCAGTTCCGGCTTCACGTTTTGCTGATGGACGCTACCGCGCCCTTCCTCACCCATCACGCCAATACCATGGGCATCATCAACCAGCAGCCAGGCGTTTTGTCGCTGCGCCGTCTCATGCAGCGGACGCAGCGGTGCGCTGTCGCCGTCCATGCTGAACATCCCTTCTGTGACCACCAGCTGCTGTCCGGTGCAGGGCTTATCGAGCAGGCCAGCAAGCTGAGCCGCATCGTTATGGGCAAAGCGGCGGAGCTGCGCAGGGCTTAAACTTGCCGCTTCCAGCAGCGAGGCGTGACTTAAGCGGTCGGCAACAATGCGGTCGTCCTTGCCCATTAGCGCGGTGATGACCGCCTGGTTGGCGGCAAAACCTGAAATGAACAGCAACGCACGCGGATACCCCAGCCAGTCGGCAAGGGCCTCCTCCAGCGCCTGATGCGCCGTGGTGTAGCCGCTGACATGCCCCGAACCGCCGCTGCCGACGCCAAACCGCTCCGCCCCCTGTTGCCAGGCGCGGACGATCGCCGGGTGCTGGCTCAGCCCGAGATAATCATTGCTGGAGAAATTGCAAAACTGCCGGCCCTCGCGGGTGAGAAAACGGCCTGCGCCGTTTTCTACCACGTTGCGAACGCGAAAGGCATCTGCCGCCCGCCGTTCTTCAAGCGCGGAATGGATACGTGCCTGCCAGGTCATACGGTTGCCGCGTTGTAGAACTGGTCAGTATCGGCGTTGAAAATCTGCTGCTCCAGCTGCTGCTGTTGCTCGTTATCCCCCGTCAGGACGTCGGTCTGATGTGGGTTCAGCCCCAGCTTGCGGAACAACTGGACGTCTTTGTCCTCTTCCGGGTTCGGGGTGGTCAGCAGTTTGCAGCCGTAGAAGATGGAGTTGGCCCCGGCCATAAAGCACATCGCCTGCGTCTGCTCGCTCATCTGCTCACGACCCGCCGAGAGGCGCACGTAGGAGGTCGGCATCATGATACGCGCCACCGCAATGGTGCGGATAAAATCAAATGCATCCACGTCTTCGTTATCCGCCAGTGGCGTACCTTTAACTTTCACCAGCATGTTGATCGGCACGCTTTCCGGCGGCGTGGGCAGGTTCGCCAGCTGCAGCAGAAGACCCGCACGGTCTTTCACCGTTTCGCCCAGCCCCACAATCCCGCCTGAACAGACTTTGATGCCGGCGTCACGCACTTTATCCAGCGTATCGAGACGCTCCTGATAGGTCCGCGTGGTGATGATATTGCCGTAAAATTCAGGGGAGGTGTCGAGGTTGTGGTTGTAGTAATCCAGCCCTGCCGCGGAAAGGCGTTGCGCCTGCTCTTCGTTCAGCGTGCCAAGGGTCATGCAGGCTTCCAGCCCCATCTCTTTCACCCCTTTCACCATCTGCTCCAGATACGGCATGTCGCGATCGTGCGGGTTTTTCCATGCCGCGCCCATACAGAATCGGGTTGAGCCTGCATTTTTCGCCTTACGGGCAGAGTCGAGCACCTGCTCCACTTCCATCAGACGTTCAGATTCAAGCCCGGTTTTGTAGCGCGCACTCTGCGGGCAGTATTTGCAATCTTCTGGGCATGCGCCAGTCTTGATCGACAGCAGCGTACTGACCTGCACATGGCGTGGTTCGAAGTGCTGACGATGCACCTGTTGGGCTTCAAACATCAGCTCAAGGAAAGGTTTATTGAATAATTCAGTAACTTGCGACATCGTCCAGCGTGCGTGGTGAGCCATGGGGCTTCTCCAAAGGGTTTTGTTAATTTTCAGATCGGTTTATACTCGTAAACCTAAAACTTTTCAAAATGGTTTACAAGTCGATTATGACCCAGGACGATCTCGCCTTCGACAAGCAGCATATCTGGCACCCTTACACTTCCACTACCCGCCCCCTACCCGTTTACCCGGTCGCCTCGGCTCACGGGTGCGAACTGACCCTGAGCAGCGGTGAGTCGCTTGTGGACGGCATGTCATCCTGGTGGGCGGCTATTCACGGGTATAACCACCCGCGCCTGAATGCGGCGATGAAAGCGCAGATTGACCAGATGTCGCACGTGATGTTTGGCGGTATCACCCATCAGCCTGCGGTTGACCTGTGCCGGCGTCTGGTCGCGATGACCCCGGCCCCGCTGGAGTGCGTTTTCCTTGCAGATTCCGGTTCTGTTGCCGTGGAAGTGGCGATGAAAATGGCGCTGCAGTACTGGCACGCCAGAGGTGAGACCCGCCAGCGGTTCCTCACCTTCCGCAACGGCTATCACGGCGACACGTTCGGCGCGATGTCGGTGTGCGATCCGGATAACTCCATGCACAGCCTGTGGAAGGGCTATCTGCCAGAGAACCTCTTTGCCCCGGCACCGCAAAGCCGTTTTGACGGGGAGTGGGATGAAATGGACATGGTCGGTTTTGCGCGGCTGATGGCTGCCCACCGCCATGAGATTGCCGCCGTTATTCTTGAGCCGGTTGTGCAGGGTGCAGGCGGGATGCGGATGTACCACCCGGCATGGCTGACGCGCATTCGTAAGATGTGCGATCGCGAGGGCATTCTGCTGATTGCCGATGAGATCGCCACCGGCTTTGGCCGCACCGGCAAGCTGTTCGCCTGCGAGCATGCGGGGATCGCACCGGATATTCTGTGTCTGGGTAAAGCGCTGACCGGCGGCACCATGACGTTGTCCGCCACGCTGACAACGCGCCACATTGCCGACACCATCAGCGACGGCGACGCGGGCTGCTTTATGCACGGCCCGACGTTTATGGGCAACCCACTGGCCTGCGCGGTGGCGAGCGAAAGCCTGGCCATTCTCGAGAGCGGCGAGTGGCAAACGCAGGTCGCGACGATTGAAGCGCAGCTTCGCCAGGAGCTGAGCGCAGCGTCCGCGGCTGAATTCGTGGCGGATGTGCGCGTGCTGGGTGCCATCGGCGTGATTGAGACCACCCATCCGGTTAACATGGCGGCGCTGCAGCGTTTCTTCGTGGAACGGGGGGTGTGGGTGCGTCCTTTCGGCAAGCTTATCTATCTGATGCCACCTTATGTTATCTCGCCGGCTCAGCTACGTCAGTTAACGGCTGCGGTAGTTGACGCTGTTAACATTCCCGCACATTTTGCGATTTAACCCTGAGCGTTAACGTCGGTACTCTGTTTATGCATTACACTTTTTGCATAATCGGGTACCGAGGTAAATCGTATGAAAATCATCAGTAAAGATCTGCGCGACGGGGAAAAACTGCCTGAACGCCACGTTTTTAACGGCATGGGTTATCAGGGGGATAATATCTCTCCGCATCTGGCGTGGGACGATGTTCCGGCGGGAACCAAAAGCTTTGTTGTCACCTGCTATGACCCGGATGCCCCTACAGGCTCAGGGTGGTGGCACTGGATAGTGGCGAACCTGCCTGCGGATACGCGCGTTCTGCCGCAAGGTTCCGGCTCTGACCTGGTGGCGCTGCCTGAAGGCGCTATCCAGACCCGAACCGATTTTGGCAAAGCGGGTTACGGTGGCGCCGCGCCGCCAAAAGGGGAAACGCACCGCTATATCTTCACGGTTCACGCGCTGGATGTGGACAAGATTGAGGTGGATGAGGGCGCGAGTGGCGCAATGGTCGGCTTTAACGTCCATTTTCATTCGCTGGGTAGCGCATCGATCACGGCAATGTATTCGTAAAAAAACCGGTGGCCTGAACGTGTCCGGGCCACCGGGCAAATCTTAGAGCACCGAAGGCAGTAAGCCCACCAGGCTTCCCTTCTCCAGCAGCGCGATCGCTTTATCAATATCCGGCGCAAAGAAACGGTCATCATCGTAATGCGCGACCTGTTCACGCAGCAGATGACGCGCCTGTTCCAGCAGCGGGCTGGATGTCAGACCTTCACGCAGATCAACGCCCTGACATGCGGCCAGCCATTCCACCGCCAGCACGCCGCGGGTGTTGGCGGCCATCTCCCACAGACGACGTCCGGCGGCCGGGGCCATAGAAACATGATCCTCCTGGTTCGCTGACGTTGGCAGACTGTCCACGCTGTGCGGATGCGACAGGGCCTTGTTCTCGCTCGCCAGCGCCGCGGCCGTCACCTGGGCAATCATAAATCCGGAGTTGACCCCACCGTTGCGGACCAGGAACGGCGGCAGCTGGGACATATGTTTATCCATCATCAGCGCGATGCGACGTTCGGATAAGGCCCCCACTTCCGCAATCGCCAGCGCGATATTATCCGCCACCATCGCCACAGGCTCGGCGTGGAAATTCCCCCCGGAGACCACTTCGTTTTCCTGAGCGAACACCAGCGGGTTATCAGACACCGCATTCGCCTCCACCAGCAGCACTTCTGCCGCGTGGCGCAACTGCGTCAGACAGGCTCCCATCACCTGGGGCTGACAGCGAAGCGAATACGGATCCTGTACCTTGTCACAGTTATGGTGAGAGTCTGCAATTTCGCTGGTCTCGGTCAGCAGGTGACGGTACATCGCCGCGGCGTCAATCTGCCCGCGCTGGCCGCGCACCTCGTGGATACGGGCGTCAAACGGACGACGTGAGCCAAGCACCGCCTCGGTGGTCAGCGCACCGCACACGACCGCGGAGGCGAAAAGATCTTCGGCTTCAAACAGACCACGCAACGCAAACGCCGTCGAGGCCTGGGTCCCGTTAAGCAGCGCCAGCCCCTCTTTCGCCGCCAGCGTTATCGGGGTTAATCCGGCTTTTTTCAGCGCCTCTTTCGCGGGGAGCCACTCGCCCTTCCAGCGAGCCTGACCTTCACCGAGCAGCAGCAGCGACATATGGGCCAGCGGCGCAAGATCGCCGGATGCACCGACGGAACCTTTTGCCGGGATCCACGGATAGACTTCCGCATTCACCAGCGCCATCAGCGCCTCGATCACGCTGAGGCGAATTCCGGAGAACCCACGTGCCAGACTGTTGATTTTGAGCACCATCATCAGGCGGACAATGTCATCATCCAGCGGTTGACCGACACCCGCCGCATGCGAAAGCACCAGCGAGCGCTGTAAATTTTCCAGATCGTGCGTGGCGATACGCGTCTGCGCCAGCAGACCAAATCCGGTGTTGATGCCGTAGGCGGTACGTCCTTCGGCAATAATGGCTTCAACGCAGGCAACGCTGTCGTTAATCGCGGCGTGGGCGCTTTCATCAAGTGAGAGCGTAACCGGTTGACGCCAGACGTTACGCAGCTGTTTGAGCGTCAGTGAGCCGGGAGTGAGGGTTAAGGCGTTCATTAATGCTTTCCTTGTGTGGCAGGGATCATCGGCAGGTTCAGGCCCTGCTCTTTGGCACATTCAATCGCAATATCGTAACCGGCATCCGCGTGGCGCATTACGCCGGTTGCTGGGTCGTTATGCAGCACGCGAGCGATACGCGCTGCCGCTTCATCCGTACCATCACACACGATGACCATTCCCGAGTGCTGGGAGAAGCCCATTCCTACGCCACCACCGTGATGCAGCGACACCCAGGTCGCCCCGCTGGCGGTATTCAGTAAGGCATTCAGCAGTGGCCAGTCGGAAACGGCATCGGAGCCGTCGCGCATGGCTTCGGTTTCACGGTTCGGGCTGGCAACAGAGCCCGAGTCGAGATGGTCGCGTCCGATAACAATCGGCGCGGAGACTTCACCGCTGCGCACCATTTCGTTAAAGGCCAGACCCAGTTTTTGTCGCCACTCCAGCCCGACCCAGCAGATCCGCGCCGGCAAGCCCTGGAAGTTAATGCGCTCGCGAGCCATATCCAGCCAGTGATGCAGATGTTCGTCGTCGGCGACGATCTCCTTCACTTTGGCGTCGGTTTTGTAGATATCTTCCGGGTCGCCGGACAGGGCCACCCAGCGGAACGGACCAATACCGCGACAGAACAGCGGACGAATATAGGCAGGCACAAACCCCGGGAAGTCGAAGGCGTTACTCACGCCCATCTCTTTCGCCATCTGGCGAATATTGTTGCCGTAATCAAATGTCGGAATGCCCATCTGGCTAAAGGCCAGCATGGCGTTCACGTGCTCCGCCATGGAACGTTTAGCGGCGAGCACCGTGCCTTCCGGGTCACTTTCGGCGTTTTGCTGGTACGCTTCCCACGTCCAGCCCGATGGCAGGTAGCCGTGAAGGGGGTCGTGCGCGCTGGTCTGGTCGGTGACGAGATCAGGGCGAACGCCACGGGCCACCAGTTCAGGGAGAATGTCAGCCGCGTTGCCGCAGAGCGCAATCGACATCGCTTTGCCTTCTGACGTGTATTTTTTGATGCGTGCCAGCGCGTCATCCAGGTTTTCAGCCTGTTCATCGACGTAACGGGTACGCAGACGGAAATCAATGCGGCTCTGCTGACATTCGATGTTCAGGGAGCAGGCTCCGGCAAGGGTCGCGGCCAGCGGCTGTGCGCCCCCCATTCCCCCCAGACCGGCGGTCAGTACCCAGCGACCTTTTAGCGAACCGTTATAGTGCTGACGACCGGCTTCCACGAAGGTTTCGTAGGTGCCCTGCACAATCCCCTGACTGCCGATGTAGATCCAGCTACCCGCTGTCATCTGGCCATACATCGCCAGCCCTTTGGCGTCCAGCTCGTTAAAGTGTTCCCAGGTCGCCCAGTGCGGGACAAGGTTAGAGTTGGCGATCAGCACGCGCGGTGCATTCTTGTGGGTTTTGAACACGCCGACCGGTTTGCCGGATTGCACCAGCAGGGTTTCGTCATGTTCCAGATGAGTCAGGGATTCAACAATCGCGTCATAGCACTCCCAGTTGCGCGCGGCGCGGCCTATGCCGCCATACACCACCAGCTCGTGGGGGTTCTCCGCGACCTCAGGATCGAGGTTATTCATCAACATGCGCAGCGGGGCTTCGGTGAGCCAGCTTTTGGCGGTAAGTGTGGTGCCGCGCGCGGCGCGGACATCCTGCTGGCGGTATTTACCTGACGACATTGTGTGCTCCTCATACGGGACAGATGATGTATTCAGATATACTTGTATAGACAAGCACACACAAGGTCGGATTTAACAAAAAAGATACAATTTTGTTATATTGCGTTAGCTATCACGCTTTTAAAACGTATGACCCTTACGACATGAAATGGCCCTGCAACCGGTATCGATTTCCCGGGAACAGCAGTCTGGCATGCGACACAATATGCGACGAAGACCAGGTACGGCGACGAATGAGCAGGCAAGGATCGTGCTCTTTGATCCGCAACAGTTCGCACTCCTGCGGCGTAGCGCGAACCGCTTCCACGATGTGCTCCCCTTCCGTCAGCGGCGCGATGAGCGAAAGATAGGCATGCGGCGTGGTCTGGGTGTAATCCTGATCCAGGTACTCGGGCACCCGACCGGCGTTCACGCAGCGATCTTCAATCTGCACCGGGATGTCGTTTTCATAATGCACCATCACGGAATGAAAGATGCGGCTTCCCTCTTTGACATTCAGCTCCACGGCCTGCTCGGCGCTGGCCTGTGTCTCTTCGAGCACCAGCACTTCACAGTGGTGCTGATGGTTTCGCGAGGCTATCTCATCGGCAATACTTCTGATCTCAAACAGTGCCGATTGCCCTTTCGGCTCCGCGACGAAGGTCCCGACCCCCTGCAGACGCACCAGAAGGCCCTCATCGGTCAGCTCGCGCAGCGCCCGGTTGATGGTCATTCGGCTAAAACCAAACTGTGCGACCAGTTCGGCCTCGGACGGAATGCGATCGTGCGGCCGCCAGACGCCGGTTGCGATCTTTTCGCTGATGGCCAGCTTCACCTTTTCGTAGAAAGGCGCGGGAGGGCTGGACTGCGACAGCGGTGAGCGTGAAAACATTCTGACTCCTTAAACGTTGTTATGCCCACCAGTGAGCAATTTGCCAGGCCAGACGGGCGGCAAGCTTTGCCCCCTGTCCGTCCCGATCGTACTGCGGGTTAAATTCTACCAGATCGGCAGCCTGCAGTTTTCCACTGCGGCAGATATGTTCAATCACCGACAGAAGATCCAGCGCGGGTACCCCTAACGCCGCGGGCGCTGAGACGGCTGGCATTTCGCCAGCAGGCAAAACATCGAGGTCAATGGTGAGGTAAACGCGGTCGGCCTGGGCCAGAACCTTGTCCAGAGCCGATAACGCATCTCGCCTGAAATGAAGGTCTTCCACCAGCGTGACGTTTAGTCGCTCAGCTTCATCCCACAGCGCCTGCGTGTTCGCCGCCCGGCTGACGCCCAGGCAGGCATACTGAAAATCGCGCGCCTGTTCCACACAGTAGTGTGCCAGCTGACGAAAAGGCGTGCCGGAGGTCGCGTGGTCCGCCTTGCGCAGGTCAAGGTGTGCATCCAGGTTTATCACCACCACGCGCGCGTTCGGGAAAGCATCCAGAACCCCGCGGCCATGCGCCCAGGCGGTCTCGTGTCCCCCGCCAAAAACCAGCGTACGCATGCCGGACTGCTGGCAGGCCTGCACGGCATCGCTTAACGCCCGCTGAGCCGCTTCCAGGTTATCGCCCTCGACATATACCGACCCCATATCCACCAGCCGGTCATGTCCATGATGACTTGCCATGTTCGCCAGCGCTTTGCGAAGCACCTCCGGGGCCTGTACGGCGCCGGGCCTGCCCTGATTGCGTTTTACCCCTTCATCACATTCAAACCCTATCAAAGCGATGCCGGATGACTGAGGGGTAAATACCGGCATCTGTCGTAGGGTCTGAAAAATACGTTTTGCATTGCTGGCCTCGGCGCTGTCGTCGCGCCCCTGCCAGACGGTCTCGGCAACCGGCCGCCAGAGTCTCATACGCTCTCCCCACGGAAAATACGTTGATACAACGGATTGCGTCCCGGCTCGTAGACCATTTCGACCGGGTGATGTGCATCCCAGACGACAAAGTCAGCCACGAATCCAGCCTGCAGCTGCCCGTGCGTGGCCCCGCGTCCCAGCGCCTGGGCAGCATGTCGCGTCACGCCAGCCCAGGCCTCTTCAGGCGTCAGGCCAAACTGCACGCAGGCCATATTCATCGCGAGATGAATACTCGCGAACGGGCTGGTGCCGGGGTTATAGTCGGTGGCGACAGCCATGGGAACGCCCTCTTTTCTGAGTTTTTCAACCGGCGGACGCTGGTGCTCCTGAAGAAAATAGAACGCCCCCGGCAGTAATACCGCAACCGTGCCGTTGTGCGCCATCGCCTGAACACCGTCATCGTCGAGATATTCAATATGATCGGCGGAAAGCCCCTTAAAGCGGCTGACCAGCGCCGCGCCGCCAAGATTTGAAAGCTGTTCCACGTGTCCTTTGACCGGAATCCCCAGGGCAGTGGCAGCGCGGAAAAGCCGCTCGGTTTGCGCTGGCGTGAAGCCGACATTTTCGCAAAACACATCCACGGCTTCGAATAAGCCTTTTTGCCACAGCGTGGGCATCATCTGCTCGCACACCCTGGTGAGATACGCGTCCGCGTCGTGGCGGTATTCCGCCGGAACCGCATGCGCAGCCAGAAGCGTTGGGCTGATCTCTACCGGATTGTTCTGGCCCAGCTGGCGGGCGACCTGCAGCATCTTCTCTTCCGCTTCGGCGTTGAGACCATATCCCGACTTGATTTCAACCGTGGTCACCCCTTCATCGATCAGCCGCTGCAGACGCTGTTGCGCCAGCCTGAGCAGGGTCTCGGGCGAACTGCTCCGCGTCGCCGTCACGGTCGCGTTAATCCCGCCGCCCTGCGCGCTGATGGTTTGATAAGAGACGCCGTTCAGACGCTGCTCCCACTCTGCCGCACGATCGCCACCGAACACCAGGTGGGTATGGCAGTCAATCAGCCCGGGGGTGACCAGACGACCGTGCAGATCGACACAGTGACGGTGGCCGGAAGGGATGTCAGATTCGGGAATGACGGCCAGAATCGTCTGGCCGCGCACCACCAGGGCGTGCTGCGCTTTCAGGCCATAAGGCGTGCTGTCGTCCGGGATCATTGTCGCCAGTCGCGCATTGCGCCATATTACATCGTCGGGATGAAGCTGCTGCATGGGCATTCCACTTGTCATGGGTTGTATAGACATTTATTTTCATCTGCCCCCTGCTGTCAACCGCTCTGGCGGAAAATGTTATTTATTTGTGATGACTTTCCCGCCTCCCGCGGGTAAAAAATGCATCTTTTACCCTTTTTATCTTCCCGTTTCGCTCAACTTAGTATAAAAAAGCAGGCTATTTCGTCTATCCCGTTAAGACTTGCATACCCAGGAGCTTTACCTTGAACATTTCCAGGATTTCCCGTCTGGCGTTAGCGCTCGCCTTTGGCGTGACATTATCCGCATGCAGTTCTACCCCACCGGACCAGCAGCCTTCTGAGCAGGTTGCACCGGGTACCGCCTCTCGCCCGATTTTGTCCGCTGATGAAGCGAAGAACTTTGACCGTGCACACTACTTCTCGGCGATGGACCCTAACGCTGCGCCGTGGACACCGTCTTCTATTAACCTGCCGAAACAACCTGACTTCGTTGTCGGTCCGGCAGGTACGCAGGGCGTGACGCACACGACGATTCAGGCTGCGGTTGACGCGGCTATCACCAAACACAGCGCCTCTCGCCAGTACATCGCGATCCTGCCTGGGGAATATGAAGGCACCGTTTACGTTCCGGCAGCACCGGGCAGCATCACCCTTTACGGGACGGGCGAGAAAGCGGTCGACGTGAAAATTGGTCTGGCGATTGATTCTGAAATCGACAGCAACACCTGGCGTCGCCTGGTCAACCCGGCGGGTAAATACATGCCAGGCAAACCGGCGTGGTACATGTTTGACAACTGCCAGAGCAAGCGTGCAGCTACCATCGGCGTGATGTGTTCGGCGGTCGTCTGGTCTCAGAATAATGGCCTGCAGCTGCAGAATCTGACCATTCAGAATACCCTGGGCGATAGCGTGGATGCCGGTAACCACCAGGCCGTTGCACTGCGTAGCGATGGCGATAAAGTGCAGATCAACAACGTGAATATTCTCGGCCGTCAGAACACCTTCTTCGTGACGAACAGCGGTGTTCAGAACACGCTGCAGAATAACCGTCTGACCCGTACGCTGGTCACTAACAGCTACGTTGAAGGTGACGTGGATCTGGTCTCCGGTCGCGGCGCGGTGGTGTTTGAGAACACCGATTTCCGCGTGGTGAATTCACGCACTCAGCAGGAAGGTTATGTGTTTGCCCCGGCCACGCAATCCAACCTGTTCTACGGCTTCCTGGCCGTTAACAGCCGCTTTAACGCGTCCGGTGACGGCGTCGCGCAGCTGGGCCGCTCGCTGGATGTGGACTCTGCCACCAACGGTCAGGTTGTTATTCGTGACAGCGTGATCAACGAAGGTTTCAACATGGCTAAGCCATGGGCCGATGCCGCTATCTCCAAACGTCCTTTCTCCGGCAATACCGGTAGCGTGGATGATAAAGGTAACGTGCAGCGCAACCTGAATGACGCTAACTTCAACCGCATGTGGGAATACAACAACCGCGGTCTGGGTAGCAAAGTAGTTGCTGAGCCTAAGCAATAAAAGAATGCGTTGATGTCTTTTGCTGTACTCGCCCGGCGCCCACCGGGCATAAAAAAACCTCGCATTTGCGAGGTTTTTTGTTTTAAGCCTTTTAGTGTGCGTTTACCACCACCCACATTGGCCCCTGGCCGACGGCGTAACGCCCTTTCTCTTCCAGCAGCCCCTGCGCACCTTTGATTTCGTACAGCGCGATGTGGTGGGATTTTTGCCCCGCCGCAATCAGGTATTTACCGCTGTGATCGATATTAAACCCGCGTGGCTGGGTTTCGGTAGGCTGGAAACCTTCAATCGCCAGCACGCTACCGTCTTCAGAAACGCTGAATACCGTAATCAGGCTGGAGGTACGGTCGCAGGCATACAGATGACGCCCATCCGGTGTGATGTGAATATCAGCCGCCCAGCGGGTGTCAGAGAAGTCAGACGGCATCATATCCAGCGTCTGCACGCACTCAATCTTGCCGTTAGGATCTTTCAGTTCCCATACGTCCACAGAACTGTTCAGCTCGTTCACCACATAGGCGTACTGCTGGTTCGGGTGGAACACCAGATGGCGCGGGCCCGCGCCCTCAACGGTGGTCACTTCTGCAGGATTCTGCGCCACCAGGTGACCGTCATCGCTCAGGGTAAACAGGCAGATACGATCCTGTTTCAGCGCAGGGACCCACAGCGTACGGTTATCCGGAGAAATATTCGCCGAGTGGCAACCTTCCAGCCCTTCAACCACATCCACGGTTTCAACCGGTAGGCCCGCTTCCAGGCGCGTTACGCTGACACAGCCCGCATTGTAAGAGCCGCTGAAGATGAAGTTGCCTTTGCGATCGGTGGAGATATGCGTTGGGCTGCCCGGTAAAGGTGCTTCCGCAGTGTAAGTCAGCGCGCCGTCGTCCGGCGAGATGCGGTAGGCCAGCACGCGAAACTCCGGGCGCACACCCACGTACAAGAAACGTTTATCCGGGCTGATAACCATCGGCTGCACCTGACCTGGCACATCAACAACCTGAACCAGCGTGAGGGTACCCTCGGTATTTAAACGCCAGACGTGGATCTGCTGGCTTTCAGGACTGGCGGTATAAACGGTTTGTTTCATGAATATTCACTCCTCACTGCGCATGAAAGTAGTTAACTTTTGACGGTGAATGCTGAATTGTCATCGGGAATTTTGAAGCCTTTGCCTCTCGGTGTACCATCCCTTCAGAACGTAAATTCAATATTAACCCGGAAAAACAAATGACCTCGCGTGTAATAGCTCTGGATTTAGACGGTACCTTACTTACTCCGCAGAAAACCCTTCTCCCCTCTTCCCTTGAAGCACTCAAACGCGCGCAGGAAGTGGGATATCAACTCCTTATCGTAACGGGTCGACATCACGTTGCCATTCATCCTTTTTATCAGGCACTGGCGTTAGATACACCTGCAATTTGTTGTAATGGCACTTATTTGTATGATTATCAGGCAAAAAAGGTTTTAGAATCCGATCCGCTGCCCGTGCCTCAGGCGCTGCAATTGATTGATCTGCTTGATGAGCATGCCATTCACGGCCTGATGTATGTGGATAACGCAATGGTGTATGAACGTCCGACAGGCCACGTGATCCGCACCAGCAACTGGGCATTGTCTCTGCCTGAAGCGCAGCGTCCGGTCTTTACCCAAGTTTCCTCCCTGCGACAGGCGGCTCAGGATGTCGATGCTATCTGGAAATTTGCGCTGACGGATGAAGATACCACCAAACTGAATGCCTTCGCGACGCACGTTGAACAAACGCTGGGTCTGGAGTGCGAGTGGTCCTGGCACGACCAGGTCGATATCGCCCGCAAAGGCAACAGCAAAGGCAAACGTCTGACACAGTTCGTGGAGTCTCAGGGCGGGTCAATGCAGGATGTGATTGCCTTTGGCGATAACTACAACGACATCAGCATGCTGGAGGCCGCCGGTACAGGCGTGGCAATGGGCAACGCCGACGATGCGGTAAAAGCGCGTGCTAACGTCGTGATTGGTGATAACACCACCGACAGCATCGCGCAGTATATTTATACCCACCTGCTGTAATCAGGTGGTGATGGAGACGCTCTTGATTTGCGCGTAAAGCCACAGGCCAGGCTTGATCCCTAACTCATCTCTGGCCCACGGACTGATGCGCGCCCAGAGCGTCTTGCTGCCCACCTCGAGTTTTACCTCAACCTGTCCGTTATCATCAAAACACTCCGCTACTTTCGCGCGCAGGATATTGCGAATACTGGTCTGCAGCGGCGCTTGCAGCACCAGAGAGACATCTGAAGCCTGAATACGTATACGCAACGCAGACTGCAGCGGTTTGTCGATTTTGTTGACCCACAAATGCTGGTCGCCCAGCGCCAGTGCGGTCATCGCATAATGCGGGTGATGTTCCAGCACGCTCACCTTAAGGATGCTGCTCTGCTGCTCCTTCGGTAACCACGGGTGCATCACGCTGCTGCCCCACACCTCTTCCAGATGACCGAATGCCTTAACGCTGCCCTCTTCCAGTACCAGCACTTTATCGGCCAGATGCAGGATCTCATCCAGCGAATGGCTGACGTAGAGCATCGGGATATTGATTTCACGCGCCAGTCGCTGAAGATAGGGCAGCAGTTCACGTTTTCGCGGAATATCCAGCGAGGCCAGCGGTTCGTCGAGCAACAGCAGTTCTGGCGCGGTGAGCAACGCGCGGCCTATCGCCACGCGCTGTTTTTCGCCACCAGAAAGCGATGAAGGGAGCCGGTCCAGCAGTGACTCAATGCCCAGCAGCGCCACCAGCTTATCAAATTGCGCGGCCATGCTTTTGGCCATGCCGTAGCGAAGATTACCGCGCACGCTGTAATGCGGAAATAATCGCGCATCCTGAAAAACATAACCAATTCGCCGCTTATCCGGTGCCAGGTAAATTTTGTTCTCAACATCGTTTAAGACGCGATCGTTGAGCACAATCCGTCCGGACTGCGGCCGCGTCAGTCCGCTGATGGCATTGATCAATGAGGTTTTCCCTGCACCTGATACGCCAAAGATAGCGGTAATGCCGCTCGCAGGCAGCGTTTCGTTAAGGGTCAGGGTATGATTTCCCAGCGTCTGGGTGAACTGAAGTTCGAGCATGACTATTTCCCCATCCGCTCGCGACTGAGTCGCGCCAGCCATTCCGAAACCAGCAGCGAGACCAGCGCCAGCACAATTGAGATAATGCACAGCCGCGCCGCGGCACCTTCTCCACCCGGCGTCTGAATCAGGGTGTACATTGCTGACGGGATCGTTCGCGTCTCACCGGGGATATTCGACACAAAGGTAATCGTGGCACCAAACTCACCCAGCGAGCGGGCGAACGCCAGTACCGTGCCGACAATAATGCCCGGCAGCGTAAGCGGGAGCGTGATGGTGAAAAAGACGCGCCAGCGCCCGGCACCCAGCGTACGGGCAGCCTGTTCCAGTTTGATATCAACCCCTTCCAGCGCCAGGCGAATGGCCCTCACCATCAGCGGGAATGACATCACCGCCGCCGCCAGTACCGCCCCTCGCCAGCTAAACGCAAACGTCAGCCCAAACCAGTCATATAACCATTCGCCAATAAAACCGCGCCGCCCCATCGACACCAGCAGCAGGTAGCCAACCACCACCGGTGGCAACACGAGGGGAAGATGAAGAACGCTATCCAGCAGGGCTTTGCCGGGAAACTTACAGCGAACCAGTAACCAGGCAAAGAAGATCCCAAAGGGCAAACTCAGCGCAACCGCCAGGGAAGAGACTTTCAGGCTCAGCAGGACAGCCTGCCATTCGGGATCGGTCAATATCATTAGTGAGTCGTAAATCCGTAACGTTTAAAGATTGCGGACGCTTCGGGTCCCTTCAGGTATTCGCTGAAGGCCGTCACGGTCGCATTTTTATGTCCATCAACAATCGCAACAGGATATTCCACTTTCTTGTGGGAGTCTTCCGGGAACGTACCAACCACTTTCACCCCTTTACTGGCGACGGCGTCCGACCCGTAGACTATCCCCAGCGGCGCTTCATTACGTTCAACCAGCGCCAGAGCACCGCGCACATCTTCAGCCGGAGCCAGTGTGGGCGATAACGTCTCCCAGGCACCCAGTTTTTGCAATGCTTCTTTGGCGTAGATCCCCGCTGGTACATGCTCCGGATCGCCAACGGCCAGGCGTCCTCCGTTCAGCAACCGGGTCCAGGGGGTCTCGTTGTTGATAGTGATTTCGCCTTGCTGACTGGCTTTCGGCGCCACCACGACAAGGCTATTCCCCAGCAATGTTTCGCGGGTAGTCGCATCAATCGATTTCTTTTCAGCCGCGTAATCCATCCACTTCTGGTCTGCAGAGATGAACAGATCGGCCGGTGCTCCCGCTTCAATCTGACGTGCCAGCGTCGATGAAGAAGCAAAAGAGGAGACCACCTCGACGTTCTTCTCTTTTTTATACGCTGTCGCAATATCCTGCATCGCGTTGGTCAACGACGCCGCCGCAAAGACGGTAATTTTACCCTCGTCAGCCAGCGCGTGTCCGCTCAGCGAAAGTGTCAGCGTTGCCCCTGCGAAAAGGCGTACCCATGTACGTGCCATTTGTAGCTCCTGTGAGTATCGTTATATACACACTAATATAACGATAACTCCGGGGAGATCCCAGCGTTAAATCGTACCGCTCAAGGGGTACAGCAAGCTGATGCTTTAAATAATATCGGCGAGAAAGGGAAATACTTGAGAGCAAAACGCCCGGGCAAGCCGGGCGTTTCGGGGGGAAATTAATGCTGCTTTTTAGCCTGGTCTCTGTGACCAATGTTCGAAAATACGTTGAACACTTCACCCAGGCCGTAGATGGCACCGAGGATAACGGCCATCACTACTGGTACCATGATCACGGCGAATACCAGACTTTTCAACAATTCCAACATGGTTTTCTCCAGATATTGTGAATGGCTTATTCTACCCTGAAAAGTGAGAAAAACATCCCCTTTTGTGCGGTGCCCTTTGCGACCTTCGCCATTTGGGTCACAATGCACTTTTTGCTAGGACAGTGTTATGCAGGCCGAAATTCTCCTCACTCTACGACTACAGCAGAAGCTTTTCGCCGATCCGCGACGTATCGCCCTGCTTAAACAAATAGAACAAACCGGTTCAATAAGCCAGGGGGCTAAGAACGCTGGCATTAGCTATAAAAGCGCCTGGGATGCCATCAACGACATGAACACCCTGAGCGAGCAAACGCTGGTTGACCGGGCCACGGGCGGCAAAGGCGGTGGAGGTGCGATCCTGACACGTTACGGCCAGCGCCTGGTTCAGCTGTATGATCTGCTGGCGCAGATCCAGCAAAAAGCATTTGATGTGTTAAGTGACGACGATAATCTCCCGCTGGACAGCCTGCTGGCTGCCATTTCCCGCTTTTCGCTGCAAACCAGCGCCCGTAACCAGTGGTTTGGTACGGTGATGGCGGGCGATAACGCCCAGGTGCAGCGTCATATTGAGATCCTGCTTGCCGATGGAACAACCCGTCTGAAAGCCGCGATTACCGCACAAAGCGCAGATCGACTGGCGCTGAATGAAGGTAAAGAGGTGCTGGTGTTACTGAAAGCGCCGTGGGTGAATATCACTGCCGATGCCGAAAAAGCAAAAGCCGCTGATAACCAGCTACGCGGTGCCATCCGCCACGTTGAACGCGGTGAAGAGCAGTGTGAAGTACTGATGACCCTGCCGGACGGGCAAGAACTCTGCGCAACCCTTCCCCTCAGCGATGCCGCAGAATTAGAAGAAGGTGCTGTGGTGACCGCATATTTCAACGCCGACCGGGTGATTATCGCCACATTGTGCTGAGCACATTGACAAGCGTGTCGACAGTGAGTATCCCTGACATCTGTTGCTGCAAAAAATGGGATAAGTCATGTCATCATTGCATATTTCGCAAGGCACGTTTCGTCTTAGTGACACCCGAACGCTGACGATTTCTGATTTAACAATACGCGCCGGTGAAAGCTGGGCGTTTGTCGGTACAAACGGAAGCGGGAAATCAGCGCTGGCCCGTGCGCTGAGCGGAGAGCTCGCGCACCTTAAAGGGGAATACCAGTGTAACTTTACGCGCCTGACGCGCCTGTCATTCGAGCAACTACAAAAGCTGGTGAGCGATGAATGGCAGCGCAATAACACCGATTTACTCAGCCCGGGCGAAGAAGATACGGGCCGCACGACGGCAGACATTATTCAGGATGAGGTCAACAATCCTGCCCGTTGTGCGTATCTGGCAGAACAGTTTGGCATCACCTCCCTGCTGAACCGGCGCTTTAAATACCTCTCGACCGGTGAGACCCGGAAAACGCTGCTGTGTCAGGCGCTGATGAGCGAGCCGGAACTGTTGATTCTGGATGAACCGTTCGACGGTCTCGACGTGCAGTCCCGCGCACAGCTGGCCACCCTGCTCGGCTCGCTTAACCAGCAGGGCTATACGCTGGTACTGGTGCTTAACCGTTTTGATGAAATTCCTGAGTTTATTCAGAACGCCGGCGTGCTCGCTGACTGCAACCTGACTGAAACCGGCGAAAAATCGGCGTTACTTAAGCAGGCGTTAATTGCCCAGCTGGCGCACAGTGAAAACCTGGACGGCATCACGCTGCCGGAACCGGACGCACCTTCTGCCCGCCACGCGTTAGATCCCCACCAGCCGCGCATCGTGCTGCGTGATGGCGTGGTAGCGTATGACGATCGGCCGATCCTTAATCATCTCAGCTGGACGGTCAACCCGGGTGAACACTGGCAAATTGTCGGCCCCAACGGCGCGGGAAAATCAACGCTGCTGAGCCTGATCACCGGCGATCACCCTCAGGGCTACAGTAACGATCTCACCCTGTTTGGCCGCCGCCGCGGAAGCGGTGAAACGATCTGGGATATCAAAAAGCATATCGGCTATGTCAGCAGCAGCCTGCATCTGGATTACCGGGTCAGCACCACGGTGCGCAATGTGATCCTGTCCGGGTATTTTGATTCCATCGGCATTTATCAGGCGGTCTCGGACAAACAGCATAAGCTGGCCCAGCAGTGGCTGGATATTCTGGGGATGGATAACCGGGTCGCTGACGCGCCGTTTCATAGCCTTTCGTGGGGACAGCAGCGTCTGGCGCTGATCGTTCGCGCGCTGGTGAAACACCCGACCCTTCTGATCCTCGACGAACCGCTACAGGGGCTGGACCCATTAAACCGCCAGCTGATCCGCCGTTTTGTGGATGTCCTGATTAGCGAAGGCGAAACGCAGCTGCTGTTCGTTTCCCATCATGCCGAAGATGCCCCGTCCTGCATTACGCACCGCCTCGAGTTTGTGCCCGACGGTGAACGCTATCAGTACCTGCTGAGCAAAATCGATTAACCCGGAGGGCTCTGCCCCTCCGTTTTTTCGGATAACCTGCACAAAGACTTCCCTATCCCTTTGATCTACAATGTCGCATTGCCGCCAAAAAACGGATTTTAAAAGCAGTGTAAACGATTCCACTATTTTATCCCATGTCACACTTTTCGCGTCTCTGTTATGCTATGGTTATTACATACCATAAGCCCAATGGAGCGAAATATGCGAGTTCTGGTAACAGGTGGTAGCGGTTACATTGGTAGTCATACCTGCGTGCAGCTGCTGCAAAACGGTCATGATGTCATCATCCTCGACAACCTGTGCAATAGTAAGCGCAGCGTGCTGCCTGTGATTGAACGTCTTGGCGGTAAACAACCAACCTTCGTGGAAGGCGACATCCGCAATGAAGCGTTGATGACCGAGATCCTTCACGACCATGCCATTGAGACGGTGATCCATTTCGCCGGCCTGAAAGCGGTGGGTGAATCCGTCGCGAAACCGCTGGAGTATTACGACAACAACGTCAACGGTACCCTGCGTTTGATCTCCGCCATGCGCGCAGCGAACGTCAAAAACTTTATCTTCAGCTCTTCCGCAACCGTCTACGGCGATCAGCCAAAAATCCCTTACGTTGAAAGCTTCCCGACCGGTACGCCGCAAAGCCCGTATGGCAAAAGCAAACTGATGGTGGAGCAGATCCTCACCGATCTGCAAAAAGCACAGCCTGAATGGAGCATCGCCTTGCTGCGCTACTTCAACCCGGTTGGCGCCCATCCGTCAGGCGATATGGGTGAAGATCCACAGGGCATCCCGAATAACCTGATGCCGTACATCGCCCAGGTGGCCGTTGGCCGCCGTGAGTCACTGGCTATTTTCGGTAATGATTATCCAACCGAAGACGGTACCGGTGTGCGTGATTATATCCACGTCATGGATCTGGCCGACGGCCACGTGGCGGCAATGCAGCAGCTGGCCGATAAGCCAGGCGTGCATATTTACAATCTCGGCGCCGGGATCGGCAGCAGCGTGCTGGACGTCGTGAATGCCTTCAGTAAGGCCTGCGGTAAGCCTGTGAACTATCACTTCGCACCGCGCCGTGAAGGCGACCTCCCGGCTTACTGGGCCGATGCCTCCAAAGCCGATAAAGAGCTTAACTGGCGTGTCACCCGCACGCTTGATGAAATGGCACAGGATACCTGGCACTGGCAGTCTCGCCATCCACAAGGTTATCCGGACTAAGGATCCGTCATGACTTCGTTCAATCCCGTCGATCATCCGCATCGTCGTTTTAACCCGCTAAGCGGGCAATGGATTTTGGTTTCTCCGCATCGCGCCAAGCGTCCCTGGCAGGGGGCGCAAGAGACGCCTGCAAAACAGACGCTTCCCCAGCACGACCCGGACTGCTTCCTGTGTCCGGGCAACACGCGTGTGACGGGCGATAAAAACCCGGACTACAAAGGCACCTTCGTTTTCACCAACGATTTTGCCGCCCTGATGACCGACACGCCCGACGCGCCGGATAGCCAGGACCCGCTGATGCGCTGTGAAAGCGCACGCGGCACCAGCCGTGTTATCTGTTTCTCGCCCGACCACAGCAAAACGCTGCCGGAGCTGAGTGTTGACGCGCTGAAAGAGGTCGTCAGCACCTGGCAGACGCAAACTGCTGAACTGGGTCAGACCTACCCGTGGGTACAAGTGTTCGAAAACAAAGGCGCGGCAATGGGCTGCTCTAACCCGCACCCGCACGGTCAGATCTGGGCCAACAGTTTCCTGCCAAACGAAGCCGAGCGTGAAGACCGTCTGCAAAAAGCCTATTTCGCGGAAAACGGATCGCCGATGCTGGTGGATTACACCCGTCGTGAACTGGCTGATGGCAGCCGAACGGTGGTGGAAACCGAGCATTGGCTGGCCGTCGTACCTTACTGGGCAGCATGGCCATTTGAGACGCTGCTTCTGCCAAAAGCACAGGTTATGCGCATCACCGATCTGAGCGACGCACAGCGCGATGACCTCGCCCTGGCACTGAAGAAACTGACCAGCCGTTATGACAACCTGTTCCAGTGCTCCTTCCCCTACTCAATGGGCTGGCATGGCGCTCCGTTTAACGGTGAAGAGAATCAACACTGGCAGTTGCATGCCCATTTCTATCCGCCGCTGCTGCGCTCTGCGACGGTACGTAAATTCATGGTGGGCTATGAAATGCTGGCAGAAACCCAGCGTGACCTGACGGCAGAACAGGCTGCAGAACGCCTGCGGGCTGTGAGTGACGTCCATTATCGCGAATCAGGAGTCTAAAAAATGAGTCTGAAAGATAAAACACAATCCCTGTTTGCTGAAAAATTTGGCTACCCTGCCACCCATGTCATTCAGGCGCCTGGCCGCGTGAACCTGATTGGTGAACATACCGACTATAACGATGGTTTCGTTCTGCCGTGCGCCATTGATTACCAGACGGTCATTAGCTGCGCTAAGCGCGATGATCGCAAAGTCCGCGTTATTGCAGCGGATTACAACAATGAGACGGATGAGTTTTCCCTCGATGCACCCATCGTTACCCACGACAGCCAGCAATGGTCTAACTACGTGCGCGGCGTGGTAAAACACCTGCAGAAACGTAATAAAAACGTGGGCGGCGCTGATCTGGTCATCAGCGGAAACGTGCCTCAGGGCGCCGGGTTAAGCTCGTCCGCGTCGCTGGAAGTCGCCGTGGGTACCGTCTTCCAGCAGCTTTATCATCTGCCACTGGACGGGGCACAAATCGCCCTGAATGGTCAGGAAGCGGAAAACCAGTTTGTGGGCTGTAACTGCGGCATCATGGACCAGCTGATCTCTGCGCTGGGTAAAAAAGAGCATGCCTTGCTTATCGACTGCCGCTCTCTGGGCACCAAAGCCGTTCCCTTGCCAAAAGGCGCAGCTGTGGTAATTATTAACAGCAACTTTAAACGCACGCTGGTGGGCAGCGAGTACAACACCCGCCGCGAGCAGTGTGAAACCGGCGCACGCTTCTTCCAGCAACCTGCGCTGCGTGACGTTTCGCTCAACGAGTTCAATAAAGTGGCGCACGAACTGGATCCGGTAGTGGCGAAACGCGTTCGTCATGTGCTGACGGAAAATGCCCGTACCGTTGAAGCGGCGTCCGCGCTGGCGAAAGGTGACCTGAAACGTATGGGTGAACTGATGGCAGAATCTCACGCCTCCATGCGCGATGATTTTGAAATCACCGTTCCGCAAATCGATACCCTGGTGGACATCGTCAAAGCCACGATTGGCGATAAAGGCGGCGTGCGCATGACCGGCGGCGGCTTCGGAGGCTGCATTGTTGCCCTGATGCCGGAAGAGCTCGTCCCTGCCGTCCAGCAGGCGGTGGAAAAACAGTACGAAGCGAAAACAGGTATTAAAGAAACTTTCTACGTGTGTAAAGCATCACAAGGAGCAGGACAGTGCTAAACGAAACGCCAACCCTTGCCCCGGATGGCCTGCCGTATCGCCTGTTAACCCTGCGCAACAGCGCAGGAATGGTGGTTACGTTAATGGACTGGGGTGCCACTTTGCTATCCGCTCGCGTACCAATGCCTGATGGCAGCGTACGTGAAACCCTGCTTGGCTGCGCGTCGCCTGAGCAGTATGTCAATCAGTCCGCCTATCTTGGCGCGTCTGTCGGCCGTTATGCTAACCGCATCGCGAAAAGCGCTTTCGAACTTGATGGCGAGCGTTACTCGTTGCTTTCCAGTCAGGGCGAAAACCAGTTACACGGTGGACCTGAAGGGTTCGATAAGCGCCGCTGGAAAATCGTTCAGCAAAACGACCGCGAAGTGCTGTTCTCACTGGACTCGCGTGACGGTGACCAGGGATTCCCCGGTAACCTCACCGCGTTCGCGCATTTCACGCTAGCTGACGATAACCGTATCGCCATTGAATATCGCGCGAAAGTTGATAAGCCGTGCCCGGTCAATCTGACCAACCACGCTTATTTCAATCTGGACGGCAACCAGTGCGACGTGCGTAATCACACGCTCCAGATCCTGGCCGATGCCTATCTGCCGGTGGATGAAATGGGGATCCCGTATCAGGGACTCAAGGCCGTCAGCGGTACCAGCTTTGATTTCCGCAGCGGAAAAACCATCGCACAGGATTTCCTGAGCGATGACGATCAGCGCAAGGTGAAAGGCTATGACCACGCGTTCCTGCTGCAGGCGAAAGGCGATGTGACTCAGCCTGCCGCACAGGTCTGGTCTGCGGATGAAAAACTGCAGATGACGGTCTACACCACGGCCCCTGCCCTGCAATTCTATTCAGGCAACTACCTTGGCGGTACGACGGCACGCGAACATGAAGAGTACAGCGACTGGCAAGGTCTGGCGCTGGAAAGCGAGTTCCTGCCGGACAGCCCGAACCATCCAGAATGGCCACAGCCGGACTGTGTGCTGCGCCCGGGTGAAGAGTACGTTAGCGTGACAGAATATCATTTCATCCCGCATTCATAATTCCCAGCCCTCCTTGCGGAGGGCTTTTTCTCTCCGTCTTGCTGAAAATAGCGCCGATCGCAGACAAAATCATAACCCTGGATTCACAAGCATCTTACACTCAGAGACTATTTTCGCTATGGTTAGGGTTAAGCGTTGCTGCTGGCACTGTCACGGCAATATAATGAGAATTGTTATCATTCAATAAAGCTTATGAGGAGTACGATATGGCTGTAACTAAGCTGGTCCTGGTGCGTCATGGCGAAAGCCAGTGGAACAACGAAAACCGCTTTACCGGTTGGTACGACGTTGATCTGTCAGAAAAAGGCGTAAGCGAAGCAAAAGCAGCAGGTAAACTGCTGAAGGCTGAAGGCTTCAGCTTTGATTTTGCTTACACCTCTGTGCTGAAACGTGCCATCCATACACTGTGGAACGTTCTGGACGAACTGGATCAGGCCTGGCTGCCGGTTGAGAAATCCTGGAAACTGAACGAGCGTCACTACGGTGCGCTGCAGGGTCTGAACAAAGCGGAAACCGCTGAAAAATACGGTGACGAGCAGGTTAAACAGTGGCGTCGCGGCTTCGCGGTAACCCCCCCAGAGCTGACCAAAGATGACGAGCGCTACCCGGGCCACGACCCGCGTTACGCGAAACTGACGGATGCTGAGCTGCCAACGACCGAGAGCCTGGCGCTGACCATCGACCGCGTTGTGCCTTACTGGAACGAAACCATTCTGCCACGCCTGAAAAGCGGCGAGCGCGTGATCATCGCAGCTCACGGTAACTCCCTGCGTGCGCTGGTGAAATACCTGGACAACATGGGTGAAGACGAGATCCTCGAACTGAACATCCCAACTGGCGTTCCGCTGGTGTATGAGTTCGACGAAAACTTCAAACCAATCAAACATTACTATCTGGGCAACGCTGATGAGATCGCTGCAAAAGCCGCGGCTGTAGCGAACCAGGGTAAAGCGAAATAATTTTCGCTGGACATAAAAAAAGCGTGGAGCAATCCACGCTTTTTTATTTGGCTCCTGAAACTCAGCCGCGACGCGCTTTTACCGCATTCGCCAGCTGACGCAGAAGGGCATCCGTATCGTCCCAGCCGATGCAGGCGTCCGTGACGCTTTTACCGTAGACCAGCGGCTCGCTGCCTTCCAGATTCTGGTTACCTTCCACCAGATGGCTTTCGATCATCACGCCAATAATCGCGTTCTCACCGCCGGCAATCTGCTGACAAACATCGGCGCCGACTTCCATCTGCTTTTTAAACTGCTTGCTGGAGTTGGCATGGCTGAAGTCGATCATCACCTGTTGTGGCAGACCCGCTTTTTCCAGCCCGACCTTCACGTCTGCCACATGTTTTGCGCTGTAGTTCGGCTCTTTACCGCCACGCAGAATAATATGACAGTCACCGTTACCGCTGGTATTTACAATGGCGGAGTGACCCCATTTGGTGACGGACAGGAAGCAGTGCGGTGCCCCGGCGGCATTGATGGCGTCAATTGCCACCTTAATGGTGCCATCGGTACCGTTTTTAAAACCAACCGGACACGAGAGACCTGACGCCAGTTCGCGGTGAACCTGAGATTCTGTAGTACGCGCACCGATTGCGCCCCAGCTCATCAGATCCGCCAGATATTGCGGCGTAATCATGTCGAGGAACTCACCGGCAGCAGGCAAACCGCTGTCGTTGATCTCCAGCAGCAGTTTGCGCGCAATACGCAGACCGTCGTTGATCTGGAAACTGTTATCCATATGCGGGTCGTTAATCAGCCCTTTCCAGCCAACGGTCGTACGCGGCTTTTCAAAGTAAACACGCATGACAATTTCCAGCTCGCCTTGCAGTTCTTCGCGAAGCTGGAGCAATCTTGCTGCGTACTCTTTGGCCGCAGCAGGATCGTGAATTGAGCAAGGGCCAATCACCACCAGAAGACGATCGTCATTACCTTTCAGGATCTTATGGATCGCTTTACGAGCATGAGACACCGTGTTTGCGGCATTTTCAGTGGCGGGGAATTTCTCAAGGAGTGCTACAGGAGGTAATAACTCATTGATCTCTTTAATACGTAAATCGTCGTTCTGATAATTCATTTTCTTTCCAGCTCTGCCATATCTTTAGTAATGAAAGCAATCCTTTCAATCTAACTTGCCGACCAGAAAGTGTAAACACGGTTTTACACTTCACGCAGATAATTCCTGGAATTCACCTAAAAATCGCCACAAAATAGCGAAAAACGAGATCTAACCTAAGCTTTTTAACTGTAACAACCACTTTTGTTTGATTAAACGCGATTCCATACTGACGTAAGTCCGTATGACGGAATCTTTCGCCTCTGAAAAAGATGCACTGTTGGAAAATGTTATCCAGCGTAACGACAAGAACAGGAGCACCAAGATGAAAATGACGAAACTGGCAACCCTCTTCCTCACAGCCTCCCTCACCCTGGCAAGCGGCAGCGTCCTTGCCGCTGAGACGGGCTCAACAGATAACAACGGTGACGCGAATGCCGCGGCGGCGGCGGGACAGGTCGCCCCTGATGCAAAACAGAATATCGCCCCGAATAATGTCGATAACAGCCAGATCAATACCGGGAACACTAATACCGGAGGCACGATGTTGCATCCGGACAGTAGCGGCTCTGGCACCATGAATCATGACACGATGAGTACCGATGAGATGCATAAGAACACCATGTGCAAAGACGGTAAGTGTCCGAATTCGAATGACAAAGTGGGCGACGATGCCAATACCAAAACGGATGGCACAACCCAATAATCCGTGACGGATGTAAACGTAAAAGGAGAGCTCTGGCTCTCCTTTCTTTTTGGAGTAAGCCATTAAAAACGCTACACTAAAAACAATAACAAAAAGGAAAGCTGATATGGCGCACACGCATTCACACACCCCATCTCCTGGCGATGACAACGCTAAACGCCTTATGCTGGCCTTCGGCGTCACGGCAACGTTTATGGTTATCGAGGTCATTGGTGGCCTGGTTTCCGGCTCTCTGGCGCTTCTGGCGGATGCCGGACATATGCTTACCGATGCCGCCGCCCTGCTCTTTGCCCTGTTGGCCGTGCAGTTTGCCCGCCGTCCGCCTAACGCGCGTCATACCTTTGGCTGGCTGCGACTGACCACTCTGGCGGCGTTTGTTAACGCTATTGCTCTGGTGGTTATCACCCTTCTTATCGTCTGGGAAGCCATACAGCGCTTTCGTCACCCACATCCGGTCGCCGGAGCGACAATGATGGTTATCGCCGTAGCAGGTCTGCTGGCGAATCTTCTGGCGTTCTGGATTTTGCATCGCGGCAGCGGAGAAAAGAACCTCAACGTGCGCGCTGCGGCTCTGCATGTCATGGGCGATTTACTGGGTTCCGTCGGTGCTATTGTGGCCGCGCTGGTGATCCTTTATACCGGCTGGACGCCCGTCGACCCGATTCTGTCCGTGCTGGTATCGTGTCTGGTATTGCGCAGTGCCTGGCGGCTGCTGAAGGAGAGCGTGAATGAACTGCTTGAAGGGGCGCCGGCATCCGTGGACATTGCCGAGCTTAAACGCAACCTGCGTCGTTCCGTGCCCGAGGTGCGCAATGTGCATCATGTTCACGTCTGGCTGGTGGGTGAGAAACCCGTCATGACATTGCACGTCCAGGTGATCCCTACCCATGACCATGATGGCCTGCTTGAGCGCATCCAGCACTTTCTCGAACATCACTATGAGATTGGCCACGCCACCATCCAGATGGAGTACCAACCCTGTAACGGCCCGGACTGCCACCTGAACGAGGCGCAGTCCGGCCATTCACATCATCACCATCATTAGTTCGAAAGCGCGCGAGAGCCTCGCTCACGCGCGCTGTTAATCCACATCCGGCTCCCGTTCAGGGCAATGAAGGTCAGCAGCAGATACTCCAGCGACATCGCATAGACGCCCTGAAGTGCAAAAATAACCACGCTAATGACGTTAATGACGACCCAGAGCAGCCAGTTCTCAACGTATTTACGGGTCATCAGGATCATCGCCGCAATCGACAGCACCATCATGCAGGAGTCCCAGAACGGGAAAGCATCCGGCTGGAGTGATGGCATAGCGACATTCAGCCCGAGGCCAGACATGACCGACACCGCGACACGGGTCAGGAATGCAAACACCGGGTTGATATAGACGGTCATTAAACCAATGGCAACAACGCAGGCGACAAACCAGGCGATGGCTTTCGGTAAGGGCAGCCAGCGGATTTGCAGCTCTGCCTCCTGCTGGCTGTTCTGCCGCGACCACGCGTACCAACCGTAAATGTTCGCCGCAAAGAAGAACAACTGCAAAAGCAGGCTGGCGTACAGCTGGATCTGGAAGAAGATAATCGCAAAGAGCGTAACGTTAATTAACCCGAACGCGTAGTTGCTGATCTTCTCCAGGCTTGCCAGCCAGATACACAATAACCCAGCCAGCGTACCCACGGCCTCAATCCATGACAGGTCATAGCCACCTGCACCAATCGGTATATGAACCAGAATGTTCTGTGTGCTAAAAAAATCCATCTTTTCCCCAGGGCGTATTGAATTAAGTACGTAGTGTAGCCGCAAAATCCAGCATGCGGTTAAGCGGAATTAACGCACCTTCACGCAGAGCAGCATCCACATGGATTTCATGCGTTGCTCCGCCTTTCTCCAGCCCCTCAGCGATAGCTTTCAGGCCGTTCATCGCCATCCACGGGCAGTGCGCGCAGCTACGACACGTCGCCCCCTCGCCCGCCGTTGGTGCTTCAAGCAGCTCTTTCTCAGGCACGGCCTGCTGCATCTTATAGAAGATACCGCGGTCAGTTGCCACGATGAGCTGCTTATGCGGCAGCGTCCTGGCGGCATTGATAAGCTGGCTTGTGGATCCCACGGCATCCGCCATGTCGACAATGGACTGCGGTGATTCCGGATGAACAAGGATCGCAGCGTGCGGGTAAAGCGCCTTCATCCGAGAGAGCGCCTGCGTCTTAAATTCATCATGAACAATACAGGCACCCTGCCAGCAAAGCACGTCAGCGCCGGTCTGCTTCTGCACGTAATGACCGAGATGGCGGTCAGGTGCCCAGATGATTTTCTCGCCCAGGCTGTCCAGATGTTCAATCAGTTCAACGGCGATGCTTGACGTCACGACCCAGTCTGCCCGCGCTTTCACTGCGGCAGAGGTATTGGCATAGACCACCACGGTACGGTCCGGATGGGCATCGCAGAAGGCCGAGAACGCATCAATCGGACAGCCGAGGTCGAGTGAACACTCCGCATGTAGCGTTGGCATCAGAATGGTTTTTTCAGGGCTGAGAATCTTTGCGGTTTCACCCATAAAGCGAACGCCTGCGACCAGTAACGTGGAAGCAGGATGTCTGGCACCAAAGCGTGCCATCTCCAGAGAGTCAGAGATGCAGCCCCCGGTCTCTTCCGCCAGTTGCTGGATTTCCGGGTCGGTGTAGTAATGTGCAACCATCACTGCATCTCGCTCTTTGAGAAGACGTTTGATCTTCTCACGGTAAAACTGCTTCTCATCCTGACTCAGCGGGACAGGCTTTGGCGGGAAGGGATAGATTGCGGCTTCTGGATCAAACATCACGCTCATTATGGCTTCTCGTTTTACTGGCTTAACATTATTGCCTTTCTTTTGCATGACATAGCAAAACGGACGGCAAATGTGTTTTGTATACTAAACAAGATAGCGAATTTGCGAGAAAAAGTCACCGGAAATAGGTGTGCGTAGCACGCAGCGGGTGGCGACTTCGCCGGAGCCGACCTGCAAGGTCAAAATATGCGGAATACAGATAGCAAAAAAGCGCCTTTAGGGCGCTTTTTTACATTGGTGGGTCGTGCAGGATTCGAACCTGCGACCAATTGATTAAAAGTCAACTGCTCTACCAACTGAGCTAACGACCCCTTGCGGGATGTACTGCAACTCTATTCAGGCTGGTGGGTCGTGCAGGATTCGAACCTGCGACCAATTGATTAAAAGTCAACTGCTCTACCAACTGAGCTAACGACCCGCTTGGGTGTTGCCTGAATTTTTACTCATACCAATAACCTGGTGGGTCGTGCAGGATGACTCGGCTTCGCCTCGCCCTACGGGCTGTTGCTGTTGCAACGTTATCCTTCACGTTTAACATCTGAGTAAGACATTAAAATTGGTGGGTCGTGCAGGATTCGAACCTGCGACCAATTGATTAAAAGTCAACTGCTCTACCAACTGAGCTAACGACCCGGAGTGGTGGGTGATGACGGGCTCGAACCGCCGACCCCCTCCGTGTAAAGGAGATGCTCTACCAACTGAGCTAATCACCCACTCTGTACTACCGGAACTGCTTTAAGTGGTGGGTCGTGCAGGATTCGAACCTGCGACCAATTGATTAAAAGTCAACTGCTCTACCAACTGAGCTAACGACCCACTTTTACGCTGTTTTCACGTTGTTTGATATCCCGTGGCAACGGCGGCATATATTACTGATTTAAGAATTCAGCGCAACAAAAATTTCGATGAAGATCACTTAACTGCTTACGAATCATGCTGCACGACCAGAAATAACGCGATTTCTGGTCATGCGATAATCATCCCATCGAATTCAGACGTTTTTGCGCCTGCTTCGCACCTTCGGTGCCAGGGAATTTAGCAACCACCTGCTGATAAACCGCTTTCGCTTTCGCAGTGTCACCTTTGTCCTGCATGATGACGCCGACTTTAAACATCGCATCAGGCGCTTTTGGCGATTTCGGGTAATTTTTCACCACTGAGGCAAAATAAAACGCCGCATCGTCCTTTTTACCCTTGTTGTAATTCAGCTGACCCAGCCAATAATTTGCATTGGGCAGATAAGTGGAATCAGGGTATTTCTTCACAAAGTTCTGAAACGCAGCGATAGCGTCATCCTGACGAGATTGATCCTGTACCAGGGCAATGGCCGCGTTGTAGTCCGTATTCGCGTCACCGCTCTGAACAGGCGCTCCCGTCGAGGCCGAAGCATCTGCCGCAGGAGCAGGGGTCGACGTCGCCGCACCGCTCTGATCGCCTGCTGCTGGCTGCGCAGCTGCGCCACCGCTGCTGAGACTATCCATCTGCAGCAAGATTTGCTTCTGACGTTCCACAACCTGGTTAAGCTGATACTGGCTTTCCTGAATCTGACCACGGAGAGAGTCAATATCGTTTTGGTTGTCGGAAAGTTGTTGCTGGAGTTGGGTTAAAAGCTGACTGTGAGCGTTAGAAATACGCTCGAGTTGAGTGACCCGGTCTTCTACCGAGCCTGAGCCGACACTACTGATTGGTGCCTGAGCAAAAGCGGCCCAGGGGGCCGCTATTCCAACCAGTAACGACAGACTCAACAGATGATGTCTGAAGTTACTGCTCATGCAATTCTCTTAGTAAACCAGTACGGCACGACGGTTTTTGGAGTAAGCCGCTTCGTCGTGACCCAGTACTGCAGGTTTTTCTTTACCGTAAGAAACGATGGAGATCTGGTCAGCAGAAACGCCTTTACCCTGCAGGTACATTTTAACGGCGTTAGCACGACGTTCACCCAGGGAGATGTTGTACTCTGGAGTACCACGTTCGTCCGCGTGACCTTCTACGGTGACTTTGTAAGACGGGTTGCTACGCAGGAAGTTAGCGTGAGCATCCAGCATCGCAGCGAAGTCAGAACGGATGTCGTATTTATCCAGATCGAAGTAAACGATGTTGTTCTGCTGCAGCTGCTGCATCTGAAGACGCGCTTGCTCTTCAGAAGACATGTTGCCATTGCCATTCGCGTCCATACCGGTACCGGCACCCATCATGCCTTCGCCGCTCTGGTCATTGCTTGCATTCTTGTTAGAAGAACACGCTGCGATTGCCATTACAGGCAGAGCGATCATCAGCCCCTTCAGCACTTTGTTCAGTTGCATTTCTATGATTCCTTTAGTAATCAATTAATTATTATTTACAGATACGGCGACCAGGCAGGTGATTTTACCTGTCCATCAGTTGCCGGAATACGCGCTTTGAAACGCCCATCTGTAGAAACCAGATTCAGCACAGATCCCATCCCCTGAGAAGAGCTGTAGATTACCATAGTGCCGTTAGGTGCCAGACTTGGCGTTTCATCCAGGAACGTTGACGACAGAACTTGAACGCCACCCGCTACCAGATCTTGTTTGGCAATGTGCTGCTGCCCACCGTTGGAGCTGACCATTACCATAAATTTACCGTCGCTGCTCACATCTGCGTTTTGGTTCTGCGAACCTTCCCAGGTAATACGCTGTGGAGCACCGCCGTTGACGTTCACTTTATAGATTTGTGGACGACCTGCCTGGTCAGACGTAAATGCCAGGTTCTGGCTGTCCGGGAACCAGGACGGTTCGGTGTTGTTGCTGCGACCATCGGTCACCTGGCGAATTTGACCTGAGCCAATGTCCATCACGTACAGGTTCAGGCTACCGGTTTTAGAGAGCGCAAACGCCAGTTTGGTACCGTCCGGAGAGAACGAAGGCGCACCGTTGTGACGAGGGAACGATGCAACCTGGCGAACAGCACCGTTAGCCAGCGTCTGGATAACCAGCGCTGAACGACCGCTTTCGAAGGTAACATAAGCCAGTTTAGAACCGTCCGGAGACCAGGCTGGAGACATCAGCGGCTGAGAAGAACGTTTCACCAGGAACTGATTGTAACCATCGTAGTCAGATACGCGCAGCTCATACGGGAACTGACCGCCATTGGTCTGTACCACATAAGCAATACGGGTACGGAACGCACCTTTAATGCCGGTCAGTTTTTCAAATACCGCATCGCTGGCAGCGTGTGCCGCGTAGCGCAGGTACTGTTTAGTGACCTTGTAAGAGTTCTGTGCCAGAACGGTACCCGGTGCACCGCCGGTATCAACCAGTTGCCATGCAACGTTGTAAGAGCCGTCCGGGTTAGGTGTAACCTGACCAACAACGACAGCATCGATACCGAGTGCAGACCATGCGGCAGGCTGTACTTCCTGCGCGCTGCCCGGCTGCTGAGGCAGACGAGAACGATCTAATGGGTTGAATTTACCGCTGTTACGCAGGTCAGCCGCAACGATACCACCGGCATCTTCAGGCGCAGCGCCAGGACCGGCCCACTGGAACGGAACAACACCGATTGGGCGTGCCGAATCCACCCCCTGGGTGATCTCGATACGTACTTCTGCGTGCAGTACTGCTGCCCACAGCATTAAAAAACCAAATGCTACACGTAATGCCTGCTTCATCATATCTCCCTTATCCGGGTAACCTTACCCACGATAATTTAGCAGAATGTTAACAAACCCAAATAGACAAAACTACTAAACACTCGTTAGGACAATAGACTGTTTTTCATACTTCCGTAAGGACAGTCGATTACAGTTTAAAGTCCAGTTTGGCATCTTTTATCCGTTCATAAACAGCCTCACTAGGCGGTTTAGGAATGTTCGCCGACCTTGCAGCGGCCAATGCTGCCTGACAAAGCGCAGGATCGCCCCCTTCAGAGGTCACGCTTTTCAACCTACCGTCTGGCGCAAGGTTGATATGCAGTACACATTGTTTGCCCTGATAGATGCTTGCATCAAACAGGCGGTTCTGAATCGCAACCTGGATTTGCTTAGCATAAGCGCTGATATCAGCACCCGTCGTCCCACCATTGGCACCAGAAGTACCACTGTCTTTAGAGGGCTGACCACTGCCTTTCGCACCACCGCCCGCTTTCGGCGCATTCTTACCAGAACTCAGGTCGCCCAGGAGATCGTCAACGCCAGCGGCATCCGCGGCTTTCTCAGCGGCGGCCGCTTTTTTGGCGGCGGCTTTCTCTGCAGCTGCTTTCTTATCGGCAGCGGCTTTTTCTGCTGCAGCTTTTTTGTCAGCAGCTGCTTTCTCGGCGGCGGCTTTCTTCTCTGCTGCGGCTTTTTCAGCAGCGGCCGCTTTTTCTGCTGCAGCCTTCTCGGCAGCAGCCGCTTTCTTCGCAGCATCGGCAGCAGCTTTCTTCTCTGCTTCCTGAGCGGCTTTCTTCGCGGCTTCCGCTTCAGCTTTTTTCTGAGCATCAGCAGCAGCTTTTTTTGCCGCTTCCGCTTCAGCTTTCTTCTGAGCATCAGCAGCGGCTTTCTTCGCCGCTTCGGCTTCAGCTTTCTTCTGAGCATCGGCTGCGGCTTTCTTCGCCGCTTCCGCCGCTAATTTTGCCTGAGCATCAGCTTGTGCTTTCGCGTCCGCCGCGGCTTTGGCTGCCGCCTCTTCCGCCTGCTTCTGCTGTTCCTGAGCTTTCTTCGCGGCCTCTTCAGCTTGCTTCTGCTGTTCCGCCTGCTCTTTCGCCGCTTCCTGCGCCTGCAAACGTTCTTTCTCAAGCTGCTTCAGTCGCTCCTGCTCAGCGGCCTGCTTTTCACGCAGTTCTTCCGCTTGCTGTTGCGCCTGTTTTTCACGCTGCTCTTCAGCCCGTTTTGCACTCGCCTTCTGCTGTTGCTCGCGGTTATAGTTCTGCACTACCGCACCGGGATCCACCATGACGGCGTCAATGGAAGAGCCTCCACCGCCGCCCGATGATGCATCAATGTGCTCGTCGAACGAACTCCAGATCAGCACTGCAAAAAGAATAACGTGCAGCACTGCGGAGACGATTATCGCTCGCTTAAGCTTGTCGTTCTGTTCGGTTGCCTTTGACACTATCGGTTCCCAAAAACTACGCAGATGATCAAATAGGCTGAGTCATTAAGCCAACTGACTTAACGCCCGCGCTATGTAGCAAGTTCAGCGCTTTAATAATTTCATCGTATGGTACGTCTTTCGCGCCACCGATTAAGAAGACCGTTTTCGGATTTGACTCCAGGCGTCGCTGCGCTTCAGCAATAACCTGCTCAGGTGGCAGTTGATCCATACGATCTTTTTCTACCACTACGCTGTATTGCCCTACACCGGAAACCTCAATGATGACCGGAGGATCGTCATTGGTGCTTACCGCCTGTGATTCTGTCGCATCCGGCAGATCAACCTCCACGCTCTGGGTAATGATGGGTGCTGTCGCCATGAAGATCAGCAGCAGTACCAACAGAACGTCCAGCAGTGGAACGATATTGATTTCGGACTTGAGCTCGCGACGATTTCGTCCACGCGATCTGGCCATGGTTTACCCCTTGTTACTCTCGGTACTGGTAAACGCCTGACGGTGCAGAATCGCGGTGAACTCTTCCATAAAGTTGTCGTAGTTCAGTTCCAGTTTATTCACGCGCTGGTTCAGACGGTTGTAAGCCATAACCGCCGGGATCGCCGCAAACAGACCGATAGCGGTCGCAATCAGTGCTTCTGCAATACCCGGGGCTACCATCTGCAACGTCGCCTGCTTCACCGCCCCCAGGGCGATAAAGGCGTGCATAATCCCCCAGACCGTACCAAACAGACCGATATACGGGCTGATGGAACCAACGGTCCCCAGGAAAGGAATATGCGTTTCAAGGTTTTCCAGCTCGCGATTCATGGAGATACGCATCGCACGCGAGGCACCTTCCACAACCGCTTCGGGCGCGTGGCTGTTTGCGCGATGCAAACGAGCAAACTCTTTGAATCCGCTATAGAAAATCTGTTCGGAGCCTACGAGGTTATCACGGCGTCCCTGGCTTTCCTGATACAGACGAGAAAGCTCAATACCCGACCAGAACTTATCTTCAAACGCTTCTGCTTCACGGCCAGCCGCATTGAGGATACGCGTTCTCTGGATGATGATGGCCCAGGATGCGATTGAAAAACCAATCAAAATCAACATGATAAGTTTAACCAGAAGGCTTGCCTTCAGGAACAAATCAAGGATATTCATGTCAGTCACTGCTTAAACTCCGCGACAATAGACTTAGGAAGCGCACGAGGCTTCATTATGGTTGGATCAACACAGACGATCAGGACTTCAGCTGAGTTCAGTACCGTATTTTCTGCATTGACTATCCGCTGCGTGAAAACCATTGAGGTTCCGCGCATTGATGTAATTTCAGTTTGGACTTCGAGCATATCGTCGAGTCTGGCAGGCGCAAAATACTCAAGCGTCATCTTGCGAACCACGAAGGCAACTCGCTCAGCCAACAGCTCCTGTTGACTAAAGTGATGATGGCGCAGCATCTCTGTGCGTGCCCGTTCATAAAAAGCAACGTAGCTGGCGTGGTAAACCACACCCCCGGCATCGGTATCTTCGTAATAGACACGAACCGGCCATCGAAACAGCGTTGTATTCACTTTACATCCCGGTAATGCAACAAAAGTTAGAGCTTTTAAACTTCGCTACTATACGCGCGGGAAAGATGGTTTGGAATGGGAGAAAGTAAACGGAGAGTAAATTTTTATGGGCCAGGGTAAGCCCATATCATTAACGGACATTTCTTATTCAGAAGAAGAAGAAAATCAAGCCAGCGAGAAGCACCAGATCGGCGATAAGTGGACAGAAAATCCCCTGCCAGTGCAGCGCTTTCGGACGAAAGCCTACGCCGTGGATCACACCTGCGCACACCGCCCACATAATGAGGAAGCCGTGCCAGATCTCAAGCTCGCTGGTCTTCGCTGCAAAGCGCGAAGGGTCCCAGAAGATACAACCTGCCAGCAGTAATGCCATCACTAAAGAAAGCGCCCTTAACGGGCGCTTATCCATTACCGCGTAAAGCGTCGCGATAATGTTCATTAGTGTTTGTCTTCACCTGCTTTAGACGCTTCGACGTGCTCAAGCGCCAGGGCAGTAATGACACCAAATGCACAGGCAAGAAGCGTCCCTAAAATCCATGCGAAATACCACATATTCAGCTCCTTACTTAGTACAGAGAATGAGTGTTGCTTTCAATATCTTCTTTCGTGATACGACCGAACATTTTCCAGTAACACCAGGCGGTGTACAGCAGGATAATCGGTACGAACACGCAAGCAACATACGTCATCAGGTTAAGCGTCAGCTGGCTGGACGTTGCATCCCACATGGTCAGGCTTGCATTCATCATCGTGCTGGACGGCATGACGAATGGGAACATCGCGATACCTGCAGTCAGAATAATGCACGCCAGCGTCAGTGAGGAAAATACAAATGCCAGGGCACCTTTTTCCAGACGTGACGTCAGTATCGTCAGCAGCGGCAGCAACACACCCAGTGCCGGAATAGCCCACAGAACAGGCATATTATTGAAGTTCACCAGCCACGCGCCAGCCTGACGCGCCACTTCTTTCGTCAGCGGGTTAGACGGTGCCGTGTGGTTCATTGCAGACGTAATGACATAACCGTCGATACCGTACATCACCCATACGCCGGCCAGTGCGAAGCACACCAGGGTAATAAGCGCAGCAACCTGCGCCGTTGCACGAGAGCGAAGATGCAGTTCACCTACGGTACGCATCTGCAGATAGGTCGCACCCTGGGTAATGATCATTGCCACACTCACCACGCCTGCCAGCAGACCAAACGGATTCAGCAGCTGGAAGAAGTTACCGGTGTAGTAAAGACGCATGTATTCATCGATGTGGAACGGTACACCCTGCAGCAGGTTACCGAACGCCACGCCAATCACTAGCGGTGGAACGAAGCTACCAATGAAGATGCCCCAGTCCCACATGTTGCGCCAGCGGGTGTCTTCAATCTTGGAACGGTAGTCGAAACCAACCGGACGGAAGAATAAAGAAGCCAGCACCAGAATCATCGCCACATAGAAACCGGAGAACGCAGCCGCGTAGACCATCGGCCAGGCAGCGAACAGCGCGCCGCCTGCGGTGATCAGCCACACCTGGTTACCGTCCCAGTGCGGGGCGATGGAGTTAATCATGATTCGACGCTCGGTGTCATTACGACCGAGGAAACGGGTGAGCATCCCCACCCCCATGTCGAAACCGTCAGTGACTGCGAAACCGATCAGCAGAATACCGACCAGCAGCCACCAGATAAAACGCAATACTTCATAATCGATCATTTGATGACTCCTGTCTTAGCGTGCCGGCTGAGTAGTCGCACCGGACTGCTCGTAATGATAGCGACCGGTTTTCAGGCTGCTTGGGCCAAGGCGCGCGAACTTGAACATCAGGAACAGTTCAGCCACCAGGAACAGGGTGTACAGACCACAAATCAGCAGCATGGAGAAGATCAGATCGCCTGCAGTCAGAGAGGAGTTCGCTACCGCCGTTGGCAGCACCTCACCGATCGCCCATGGCTGACGGCCATATTCCGCAACAAACCAGCCGGATTCGATAGCAATCCACGGCAGTGGAATACCATACAGCGCGGTACGCAGCAGCCATTTTTTCTCACCGATGCGGTTACGAATCACGGACCAGAAGGACGCCGCAATGATCAGCAGCATGATGATGCCGCAGCCCACCATGATACGGAATGCGAAGTACAGTGGCGCCACGCGTGGAATGGAGTCTTTGGTCGCCATCTGGATTTGCGCTTCCGTCGCGTCGGAGACGTTCGGGGTATAGCGTTTCAGCAGCAGACCGTAACCCAGATCTTTCTTCACATCGTTGAACTGGTCACGCACGGCCTGGTCGGTAGAACCCGCACGCAGCTGCTCCAGCAGCGCGTAAGCTTTCATACCGTTACGGATACGGCCTTCATGCTGCACCATCAGCTCTTTCAGACCCGTCACCTGCTTGTCGACGGAGCGGGTAGCAATGATGCCGAGCGCGTAAGGAATTTGAATGGCGAAGCGGTTTTCCTGTGCATCCTGGTCGGGAACACCGAACAGAGTAAAGGCAGCAGGCGCGGGTTGGGTTTCCCATTCGGCTTCGATAGCGGCCAGTTTGGTTTTCTGCACGTCACCCATTTCGTAACCGGATTCATCACCCAGCACGATAACAGAGAGGATTGCAGCCATACCGAAGCTTGCAGCGATAGCAAAGGAGCGCTTAGCAAACGCGAAGTCACGACCACGCAGCATGTAATAAGAGCTGATGCCCAGTACAAACATCGCGCCGCACACATAGCCAGACGCCACGGTGTGAACGAATTTAACCTGTGCGACCGGGTTCAGCACCAGCTCGGCAAAGCTGACCATCTCCATACGCATAGTTTCGAAGTTGAAATCAGATGCGATAGGGTTCTGCATCCAGCCGTTCGCGACCAGGATCCACAGTGCGGACAGGTTCGAACCGAGTGCCACCAGCCAGGTCACCGCCATATGCTGGACTTTGCCCAGACGGTCCCAACCGAAGAAGAACAGACCTACAAAGGTGGATTCGAGGAAGAAGGCCATCAGACCTTCAATGGCCAGCGGCGCACCGAAGATATCCCCAACGTAGTGAGAATAGTAAGACCAGTTAGTCCCGAACTGGAACTCCATGGTCAAACCGGTAGCCACGCCCAGTGCAAAGTTGATACCAAACAACTTGCCCCAGAACTTGGTCATATCTTTATAAATCTGTTTGCCGGAGAGGACGTAGACCGTTTCCATGATGGCCAGCAGGAACGCCATACCGAGCGTTAGTGGCACAAACAGGAAGTGGTACATCGCGGTCAAGGCAAACTGTAAGCGCGACAGTTCGACTATATCTAACATCATGACTCCTTGCTCATCGCATGAAGACTCCGAGAGTGAACCCCGTTAGAAAAGGATTCACACACATGCCCCAATACAAATTATTCGCATCCATGTCGTCGCGCTTAGCCTGAGAAAGGATAAAAGCAATGACGATAGGTTACAAATACGTTAATAAAAAACTCAAATTGATCCCGCAAATATAATACGCTGCAAAACCCTTACAATAAACAGGTTTTTATTGAATCACATTTACGTTTTTCGACGGCGATCAATTTATAGCAAAATTACCACTTTTCAGCCATTTTGATCGGGGACAATTTACCGCCTTTCGACACCTTTTTCCAAGGATTAAACTTTGATTTAAATCAAAAATCACCGTTTCTGTTAACCATGTTTAAATGTGGTGTGAATGGTAAAAACCTTGTTAATGCTATGTGTACGACGAGATATTTGGAGTTATCAAAAGCAAGAAAGAATATAAACAGACGTGATTTATTTTAACGCTGAAGAACAACGCATCTTTACATTCGCTTTAACGTATAAAGGTAGTCGTCAGCACGTTTTTTTTCCATTGTGCGACGACAGCCGCAGATAATTACATTTATTTTACCTGCGACACGCTTAAAATTAACACCTCAATGTGACTATTCAATAAAAAAGGCTGCCCTGCGTGCAGCCTTTTGTTCACTTCAGACGCTACCTTTCCGTTTTCAGGCTAAAAGTCCGCGATTGCCCAGGTCTGAACAGGCCCGTAATGCCCTTTTCTTCTCCCCTGCCAGTCAGCACCTGTTCATTTAAATCCGTCTCGCAACAGCCTTTAAGCGCCTGATTCCACGATAGAGAGGCATCACAGGACACAGATTCCGACGGATTGAACAGACGAAGGATAAGCGCGTCCCGATCCTCCGCCTTTTTTATCGCGCTCATAACACAGCCTGTCGGCGAAAGGGTCAGCAGGCTGTATCTGTCTGGCGTGCTGAACGACGCACGGTTAAGCTTCATGGCATCCCAGGGGATTTTGTTATAACACTGGACGGGGGTAAGCCACGCTTTCGCCTGCTGAGCAACGCCGGCGTTCTCGGGAGAGCCGCTAAAACTCAGAAGGCTAAAACGGCAATCGAGACTGCCCCGAAGCTGCGAGTCCGGAACGGCCATTTTTATGCCGGACGGTCGGCCCGGGCGCAACAGCAAATCTTCCTTTCCCAGCACGCCCACACCGCGTAAAAGGGTCAGAGCAAACGCTTTTTCCGCCTCCCCCACCACTTCAAATTCGCGTAACCCTTCTGTGAACAGGGCAAGCCCGTTTCGTTCCTGCTGCAGCACGGCGTAGTTAAGTAAATTCCAGACGGGAACCGGTGCCTCTTTCCAGCCTTCTTCTTGCCAGTTAGCCATCGCGTCATCGCGAACCGGGCGCGTTATGGAGCCAAACTGCGTATCTGACAGTACCTGCTCCGTCATAAACGGCGTCGGGATAAGCACGCGGACCCGGTGATCGTCAGCCTGATTATCCAGACGCGCCACAACATCTACACGCCTGCTGTTATGGCTGAGAGTAACCTCAAATTCAACCGCAAGAGCGCCATTGCGCAGGCGGGCCGACCGCTCGACCAGGTTTGCCGGAACGGCGATGCGATGCTGGATCACCGCCCTGCTCTGCCAGGCTTCCTGTATCACCTCAACATGATGCTGCCCGTGCGCTGAAGTGAGCCGCCACTCTTCCCGGGAAGGCGAGTAGTCGTACTCATCGCCATCATCCGACCCCTCTTCAATTTCCAGTACGCGGTCATAAATAAGTCCGGATTCTTTATCACGCAGGCGCAGCGTGCCATCGTCATTTATATCAATTTGCCAGAAGGCGTTTTCCAGCAGAGCATCCGTTTTTGCCCTCGCGGGAAGCCTCTTTTCAGGAGCCTGGGGCTCGATGTAAAGCGTGCGGTATCCCATCGCGGGCAGGATCTGACAGATTTGGATATCAAACTCCATAAACGGATCGTAATTACCATAGTGCACGATTTGCCGGTCAATCAGCCCCGGGTCAATTTCCCGGGCGCTGCGAATAAAACAGGGGATCTCATTGCCTTTATCATCCCGCAACCGGAACTGGCTCGCGCGCAGACGAAGGGTGGTGTTAATCACCTCTTCACGGGGCCAGGGCATCAGATTGAACATCACCAGCTTGTCGGCCTCGCTTTGCGGCATATTGTCGACAATCTTGCGCATCGAGAAGCGCGTGAGGTTATCGGCCATGTCTTCAGCGAGCGCAAACCGGGCCATAATCTCACGATGCACTTTGTCGCTGCAGCAGCAGCCAATACTGTCGTGAGCATGATTCTTGAGGATCTCTTTCCACATTTTCTCCAGCAAACCGTGGTGATACTCGAAGCCCAGCATCCAGGCGAGCGCCGCCAGCGGTTCGAGGATATTCACGATTTTGTTTTCAATGCGGGCGTGGGCAATTTTGATGTCCATCCGTGTGGAGCCGATTGTCCGGTGTACACGCATGTATTTGCCGTCGATAAACTCCCCTTTCAGCGTCGCCAGTTCGTCACGGTGCGCTTCAGTATGTTCAAAGACCTCCTCGAACCGGCTCATCACAAATTTCCGCTGCGGGTACATCTTTCGAAGGGTATCCATCACCGCGAAAATGTTCTGCTGGAGGGGCATCTGGTCGTGACCGTTAGGCAGCAGAATCTCTTTCGTCACGGAAGCGTTTTCCAGCAATGTAAGCCAGGTATCGAGCCGTTTACGCAGCCCCGCTTCATCCTCCGGTAAGTACTTACCAATCGCGTAGCCCAGCGGTAGTACCTGCGCCGTAACTTCGCTGCCGTCTGCGCTCTGCCATAAAAATTCTGTTTTATCGGTGCCGTGACGCTCAGAACATCCGCGCCAGAACAGCGTGCGGGTGATACCAAAGCCGTTATAGATATGCGGAAGTTGCCCGGACATGCCAAACGAATCCGGCAGATACCCTATTTTCATCGGCTCACCGAATTCCATGCAGTCGCGTATCCCGTACATCAGGTTGCGAACGATCGATTCGCCGCTGACTATCGTGGTGTCGGTCTGGGTATACCACGGCCCGATAATCAGCTTTCCGCGCTCAACCAGCGCTTTTACCCGGGGCCGGTTGTCCGGCACGACGGCGAAGTAATCCTCCAGTACCGCGGTCTGTCCATCAAGAACGTAGTATTTATACTCTTCGTCCTGCTCCAGACGGGTCAGGATCTCCTCCATGTTATTGACCAAAAGGATCCGCGACGCTTCGGTGGTGAAATACCACTCACGGTCCCAGTGCATATGTGGCGTGATATGAACGCGAGATACAGCTTTCATCTTCGTTTCCTGTAAATGAATTTATGGCGTGACGTCTTCCGTCAGGTATTTGCCTTTTTTTACGCCCTGACGTCGCCAGAACAGTAAGATGAGCGTAGAGAGCATCGTTCCCGCCAGCGCAGCACCAAACCAGCCTGCCGCCGCGATCGCGCCACCCATCCCCGCGTCATGCAGTAAAAAGAGAGAGAAGATGCCCGCCCCCGGCGTAGACAACCCGATACCCATTGCACCGATAATCGCCCCTGTTGCCATCGAGCCAACAACAAACGAGCCAATCACCCGCAGCGGATCTTCAATGGCCATCGGAATTGCCCCTTCGGTGATGCCCGCAAGGCCCAGTAGCCACGTCGACTTGCCGGTTTCGATTTCAAACGGTTTAAAGAGATGCGGCGCCAGCATGGTTGAAGCCGTGACGGTAAAAGCCGAGACCATTTTGACGGAAGCAAAAATGGCATACGGCCCGTAAACGCCGTTGGCCATCGCCCCCAGACAGAACGCATAGGCCGCTTTGTTGACCGGTCCCCCCAAATCGAACGAGCACATAAAACCGAGCAGAGTGCCCAGTAGCAGCGCATTGGCACCGGAGAGCCCGTTAAGCCATGCCGTGAGGGAGGAGTTGATCCACGCGACCGGCTCGCCGATCACGAACAGCATCAGGCTGCCCGCGCCCAGCACGCCAATCACCGGGTAGAGGTAATAGGTTAAAAAGCCGTTATAACGCTGACTCAGACGGATATGGTTTTTCACCCAGCGCATCAGATAGCCGGCAATCAGGCCACCTGCAATCGCCCCTAAAAAACCTGAACCGATCATATTGGCGGCAAGACCGGCCGCAAAACCCGGCGCCAGAGCAGGTTTATCTGCCAGCGAGTAGGCGGTATACGCGGCCAGCACCGGCACCATTAACGTGCCTAACATCCCCCCGCCGAGTTTGCGATACATCCACAGCCATGAGTTCTCCTGCTCAAACAGATGCTGTAATCCCAACATCTGTGCCAGCAATACCGCAACGGCCAGCACCGTGCCTCCCGCCACAATCAGCGGCACGGCAAAGGAAATACCGCTGAGCAGGGCCTGCTTAAGCTCCGTCTTAAGGCTCTTGCTCACATCATTGCCGGTGTGCACCTGGCGATCCGTTTCCGCGGGGGGTAAGGCCAACGCACGCTTAATAAGCGCTTCGGCATGGCGAAGCGGTTCCGCGACCGGCACGGACAGCGTCGGGATGCCCTGAAAACGCTCGCTCTCTTTGAGAGCCACTTCTGCGGCAATGATACAGGCCTGCGCAGTGCGTAACTGCTGCGCGGTCAACCGCCCTTCGATACCGTTCGCCCCCTGCTTTTCCACCACCACGTTTACGCCAAGCTTACGCCCCGCTTTTTCCAGATACTCAGCTGCCATATAGGTATGCGCAATGCCGGCGGGGCATGCAGTTACACAAACGATGGTTGGCGCATCCACGAACGCGACAGCGTCATCTTCCTGTGGCACATCGTCCAGCGCGGCGAGTAGCGCTGCTGCCGTGGTAGCCGCCATGACGCGCGCCCGAAGAGTTTCATCCGCCAGACGAGAAGTAAGTTCCGTCAGCACCTGGATATGGGTTGAGCCAGCTTCAGCCGGCGGAATGGCAAGCAGGAAAATCAGCTCGACATTTTCCGGGCCATCCACGCCTTCCCAGCTCAGCGGTTCACACAGGGTGGCTACGGCAAAAGCCGCCTCTTTCACCACCGCTGATTTACCATGCGGGACTGCCAGCCCTTCGCCAAGCGCGGTAGGGCCTAGCGATTCCCGATGAAAGACTTCGGTTAAAAACGCATTGCCGTCGGTAATTTTGCCGAGCGTCACCAGCCGCATCGTGAGCTGGCGTATTGCTTCATCACGACTGGTGTACTGCGCCTGCACGCAGACAGCGTCGGGATGGGTCAGGGTCGTCAGGTTCATCAGGATCCTCACACTCAAGGGGAATTATTCCGGATCAATTGTGACAGACAAACTGATACCTTTATGTGATCATTTTCACTAACACCAACAATTTGTATTTAACTTGTATTATTTACAAATTCTGTGCTGGAGGCATAATTCCGTGAAAAGGTATTAGAAGGCAGACGACATGGGCAATAAACCGATGTACCGGCAGATAGCGGATGCGCTTCGCGAGAAAATTACCGCCGGTGAGTTAAAACCCGGTGATGCGTTACCGACGGAATCCAGCCTGCAGGAGACATTTAGCGTCAGTCGCGTCACGGTGAGGCAGGCACTGAAACTCCTCACTGAAGAGCAGATTATCGAGAGCATTCAGGGCAGCGGCTCCTATGTGAAAGAGGAGCGCGTCAATTACGACATTTATCAGCTTACCGGCTTTTATGAAAAACTGGTGGACCGAAACGTCGATACCCACAGCGACGTAAAAACATTCGAAGTGATCAAAGCGGATGTGAAACTGGCTGAGACGCTTAACATTCGCCCGGATGACAAAGTGTGGCATGTCAAACGGGTGCGCTTTATTAAGCAAAAACCGGTGAATCTGGAAGAGACGTGGATGCCGCTGGCGATGTTCGCCGACCTCACCTGGGAGGTGATGGAAAATTCCAAATATCACTACATCGAACAGATCAAGAAGATGGTTATCGATCGCAGTGAACAGGAACTGGTTCCGATCATGCCCTCTCAGGAGGCGATCGACGCGCTGGCGCTGGATCCGGCAAAACCGATACTGGAAAAGGTGTCACGCGGCTTTCTGAAGGATGGGCGGGTGTTTGAATACAGCCGTAACGTGTTTAACAGCGACGATTACAAATTCACGCTGGTCGCAAAACGCAGGCATTAAAAAAGGCCGCTTTACAGCGGCCAACCATGTCGAAACGGACACTTATTACTTCAACGCTCCCTTTTACAGGGAGCAGAGAGGATTTACTTAATGATGGATTTCAGTGCTTCGCCGATATCCGCCAGGCTGCGAACGGTTTTCACACCTGCGGCTTCCAGCGCGGCGAATTTCTCATCAGCCGTACCTTTACCGCCTGCGATAATCGCGCCTGCGTGACCCATACGCTTACCTTTCGGCGCTGTCACACCTGCGATATAACCGACGACCGGCTTGGTCACATGTTCTTTGATATACGCAGCCGCTTCTTCTTCTGCGCTACCGCCGATCTCACCGATCATCACGATCGCTTCGGTCTGCGGATCTTCCTGGAACATTTTCAGGATATCAATGAAGTTAGAACCTGGGATGGGGTCACCACCGATGCCCACACAGGTGGACTGGCCGAAACCGTAGTCGGTAGTCTGCTTAACCGCTTCATAGGTCAGCGTACCGGAACGGGAGACGATACCCACTTTACCCGGTTTGTGAATGTGACCCGGCATGATGCCGATTTTACATTCGCCTGGGGTGATAACGCCCGGGCAGTTCGGGCCGATCATGCGCACGCCAGCTTCATCCAGCTTCACTTTCACGGTCAGCATATCCAGCGTCGGGATACCTTCGGTGATGGTGATGATGAGCTTGATGCCCGCGTCAATCGCTTCCAGAATCGAGTCTTTGCAGAACGGAGCCGGAACGTAGATAACGGTCGCGGTCGCGCCCGTCGCTTCAACCGCTTCGCGCACGGTGTTGAATACCGGCAGGCCCAGGTGCGTGGTGCCGCCTTTACCTGGCGTTACGCCGCCAACCATCTGCGTGCCGTAGGCAATCGCCTGTTCGGAGTGGAAAGTCCCCTGGCTACCGGTGAAGCCCTGGCAGATAACCTTGGTATCTTTATTAATTAAAACTGACATTATTTCCCCTCCACTGCGGCAACAACCTGCTGAGCTGCATCCGTCAGACTTTTCGCTGCAATAATATTCAGGCCGCTGTCAGCCAGTTTTTTCGCGCCGAGTTCAGCGTTGTTACCTTCCAGACGCACCACAACCGGGACGTTAACACCCACTTCTTCTACCGCACCGATGATACCGTCTGCGATCAGGTCGCAACGCACGATACCGCCAAAGATGTTAACCAGCACGGCTTTGACGTTGTCGTCAGAGAGGATGATTTTGAACGCTTCGGTTACACGCTCTTTGGTTGCGCCACCGCCCACGTCGAGGAAGTTTGCAGGCTCACCGCCGTGCAGCTTAACGATGTCCATGGTGCCCATCGCCAGGCCTGCGCCGTTAACCATGCAGCCGATGTTGCCATCCAGCGCCACGTAATTCAGTTCCCACTGTGCAGCCTGCGCTTCACGCGGGTCTTCCTGAGACTGGTCGCGCATTTCACGCAGATCCGGCTGGCGGAACAGTGCGTTGCCGTCAGCGCCCAGTTTGCCGTCGAGGCAGATCAGGTCGCCCTGAGTGGTGATGACCAGCGGGTTGATCTCGATCAGCGCCAGGTCGCGCTCCAGGAAGATGGTGGCCAGACCCATGAAGATCTTGGTGAACTGCTGAACCAGCTTGCCTTCCAGGCCCAGTTTGAACGCCAGCTCACGACCCTGGTAAGGCATAGGGCCTGCCAGCGGATCGATCGCCACTTTGTGGATCAGGTGTGGCGTCTCTTCTGCCACTTTCTCGATTTCCACGCCGCCTTCGGTAGACGCCATGAACACCACACGACGGGAGCTACGGTCAACAACCGCGCCCAGGTACAGTTCTTTCGCGATGTCAGTTGCAGCTTCAACCAGGATCTGGTTGACAGGCTGGCCGTTCGCATCTGTCTGGTACGTTACCAGACGCTTGCCGAGCCAATGTTCAGCAAACGCACGAATCTCTTCTTTACTCTTAACAACCTTCACACCGCCCGCTTTACCACGGCCACCAGCGTGAACCTGACACTTAACTACCCAAGGGCCGGAACCGATTTTAGATGCGGCTTCTTCTGCTTCACGCGGGGTAGTACAGGCATAACCCACCGGAGCCGGTAAGCCATACCGGGCAAACAGCTGTTTGGCCTGATATTCATGTAAGTTCATGTGTTCTATCCATCCTTCAGGTAATCGTTAGGTAGTGCTTTTGTAGGCCCGGCAGACAACGCGCCGCCGGGCAAGACTGCTAAAACTAGACGTCCAGCAGCAGACGCGTTGGATCTTCCAGCAGCTCTTTGATGGCAACCAGGAAGCCCACGGACTCGCGGCCGTCGATCAGACGGTGATCGTAAGAGAGTGCCAGATACATCATTGGCAGGATCTCAACTTTGCCGTCTACCGCCATTGGACGATCTTTAATGGCATGCATACCCAGGATCGCGCTCTGCGGCGGGTTGATGATCGGGGTAGACATCAGTGAACCGAAAACGCCGCCGTTGGTAATGGTGAAGTTACCGCCGGTCAGATCGTCTACGGTCAGCTTGCCGTCGCGACCTTTTACAGCCAGCTCTTTAATCTTTTTCTCGATGTCAGCCATACCCAGAGTATCGACATCACGCAGAACCGGGGTAACCAGACCACGTGGCGTAGAGACTGCCATGCTGACGTCGAAGTAGTTGTGGTAAACCACGTCATCGCCATCGATAGAGGCGTTAACTTCCGGGTAGCGTTTCAGCGCTTCAACAACCGCTTTCACGTAGAAGGACATAAAGCCCAGACGGATACCGTGACGTTTTTCAAACGCGTCACCGTACTGCTTACGCAGGTCCATGATTGGCTTCATATTCACTTCGTTGAAGGTGGTCAGCATCGCGGTGGAGTTTTTCGCTTCCAGCAGACGCTCAGCCACACGCTTACGCAGGCGAGTCATCGGCACGCGTTTTTCGCTACGGGCACCCAGCGCAGGCTGTGCTGCCGGCGCCGCTGCCGCGGCTGGCGCTTTAGCTTCTGCCTGAGCAGGGGCTTTCGCCAGGTGCTTCTCGATATCTTCACGGGTCAGACGACCACCGACACCGGTGCCTTTAATGGCAGCCGCATCCAGGTTGTGCTCGGCCAGCAGGCGACGGATCGCCGGGCTGAGCGCGTCGTTAGTCTGCTCTTCCAGAGAGGCCTGCTGACGCTGGGCTGGGGTAGACGCTTTTTCGTCAGACTTCGCGCTGGACTCTTTGCCCGCGCTGTTGCCTTCACGCAGGCGACCCAGGATCTGACGGGAGGTTACGGTTGTCCCTTCGTCTTCCAGGACTGCATCCAGAATGCCATCCGCTGAAGCCGGTACTTCCAGTACCACTTTGTCAGTTTCGATTTCTACCAGCACTTCATCGCGCTTAACGCTATCGCCCGGTTTTTTGTGCCAGGTGGCGACGGTCGCATCTGCTACGGACTCAGGCAGGTCGGGAACAAGAATATCTACGCTACTCATTATGTATCCTTTAATTAATCGACGTTCAGCGCGTCATTGACCAGATCTTGTTGCTGCTTCTGGTGAACGGACATATACCCTACCGCCGGAGAGGCGGAGGCCGGGCGACCTGCATAACGCAGGGCAGACCCAAATGGAATGACTTCACGGAAATGATGCTGACTGCAGTACCAGGCGCCCTGGTTGAGCGGCTCTTCCTGGCACCAGACAAAATCATGCACGTGAGCATACGGTTTCAACGCTTCCTGCACCGCCTGGTGCGGGAATGGATAAAGCTGTTCGATACGCACGATGGCGACATCTTTCTGGTCGTTCTTACGGCGCTGTTCCAGCAGGTCGTAATAAACCTTACCAGAACACATCACAACACGCTTAACGGCCTGCGGATCCAGTTCGTCAACCTCACCGATGGCAGGCAGGAAGGTGCCGTTCGCCAGTTCGTCCAGGCTGGACACCGCCAGCGGGTGGCGCAGCAGGGATTTTGGCGACATGACCACCAGCGGACGGCGCATACCGCGCAGCGCCTGACGACGCAGCATGTGGTAGACCTGAGCCGGAGTGGACGGCACGCAGACCTGCATGTTCTGCTCAGCACAGAGCTGCAGATAACGTTCCAGACGGGCGGAGGAGTGCTCCGGACCCTGACCTTCGTAACCGTGTGGCAGCAGCATCACCAGGCCACACATACGGCCCCATTTCTGCTCGCCGGACGAGATGAACTGGTCGATAACGACCTGGGCACCGTTGGCGAAGTCACCGAACTGCGCTTCCCAGATAGTCAGGGTGCGCGGTTCCGCGGTGGCGTAGCCGTATTCGAATGCCAGTACCGCTTCTTCAGACAGGACGGAGTCCCATACCTTGAACTGACCCTGACCGTTATGGACATGCTGCAGCGGAGTATAGGTTGAACCGTTAGTCTGGTTGTGAACTACCGCGTGACGGTGGAAGAAGGTGCCACGGCCCGCATCTTCACCGGACAGACGAACAGGAATGCCTTCATCAACCAGCGTTGCGTAAGCCAGTGTTTCCGCCCCGCCCCAGTCGAACAGCTTCTCGCCCGCCGCCATTGATTGACGGTCAGCATAAATTTTCGCTACGCGAGACTGCATCTCGATAGCGTCTGGTACGGTGCTGATGCGTTTAGCCAGCTCCTGCAGGCGCTTCATCTCTACCTTGTTCGGGTAGCTCTCATCCCACTCGTGGTTGAGGTACGGCGACCAGGTAAAGGAGTGCATGTTCATCGGGCGCAGCTCTTTCACTACGCATTCACCCGCATCCAGCGCGTCGCGGTAGAGGTTGACCATTTCGGTCGCGTCTTCCAGCGTCGTCACGTTGTCGCCTTCCAGCTTGTCAGCATAGATTTTGCGTGGCGTCGGGTGTTTTTTGATTTTCTGATACATCAGCGGCTGCGTTGCACTTGGCTCGTCAGCTTCGTTGTGGCCATGACGGCGGTAGCAGAACAGGTCGATGAACACATCGCGTTTGAAGGTGTTACGGTAGTCCAGCGCCAGACGGGTAACGAACGCCACGGCTTCCGGGTCATCCGCGTTAACGTGGAAGATCGGCGCCTGAACCATCTTACCGATGTCGGTGCAGTACGGGGTAGAACGCGCATCCAGTGGGTTAGAGGTCGTGAAGCCCACCTGGTTGTTGATAACAATGCGAACGGTACCGCCCACTTCGTAACCACGCGCCTTGGACATGTTCAGCGTTTCCTGAACCACGCCCTGCCCTGTGACCGCCGCGTCACCGTGAATGGTGATTGGCAGAACTTTGTTGCTGCTCGGCTCGTCCAGACGATCCAGACGCGCACGCACAGAACCGATAACCACCGGGCTCACGATTTCCAGGTGTGACGGGTTAAACGCCAGCGCCAGGTGAACCAGACCGCCTTCGGTTTCGATATCAGACGAGAAGCCCATGTGGTACTTCACGTCACCGGTGCCGAGGTGTTCTTTATGTTTGCCCGCGAATTCGTCGAACAGGTCCTGCGGTTTTTTACCCAGCACGTTGACCAGTACGTTCAGACGACCGCGGTGCGCCATACCCAGCACCACTTCACGGGTACCGCTTTTGCCCGCGTGACGAATCAGCTCTTTCAGCATAGGTACCAGCGCGTCGCCGCCTTCCAGCGAGAAGCGTTTCGCACCCGGGAATTTCGCGCCCAGATAGCGTTCAAGGCCTTCTGCTGCGGTCAGTTCGCTGAGGAAGCGTTTTTTCTCTTCAGCAGAGAAATTCGCGTGGCCCGCCACAGATTCGATGCGCTGCTGGATCCAGCGTTTCTCTTCTGTAGAGGTGATGTGCATATATTCCGCGCCGATGGAGCCGCAGTAGGTTTGCTTGAGCGCGTCAATCAGTTCGCCCAACTTCATCGTGTCTTTGCCGATGGCAAAGGAACCTACGTTAAAGCTTTCCTGGAAATCGGCCTCGGTCAGATCGTGATACGCCGGATCGAGATCCGCCACACGATCTTGTTTCCACAGTCCCAGCGGATCGAGATTCGCATGCTGGTGACCACGGAAGCGATAAGCGTTGATAAGCTGCAGGACTTTAACCTGCTTCGCATTGGTGTCAGGGTCGGAAATCGCAGAAGAGTAACGTGAGGCATCCTTCGCCAGACGACGGAAATAATCACGTGTTTTGGAATGGAATTGATCCGGTTTGACTCCAGTGCCAGGTAATTGCTGGAACATGGAACGCCAGTTTGCGTCCACTGAGTCAGGATCGGTTAAGAAGTCTTCATAGAGCTGTTCTATCCAGCTCTGGTTTGAACCAGAGAGGTAAGAAGAGTCCAGCCAGGCTTTCATTGCGCCGTTCTGCATCGTGATCCCTTAAGCATTTTTATGCTTACTTTCGCCGTAGAAACTACCACGTACAACACGTACGTGCCGGGGTTCACCTGCGAGCTCTTATGTTGTCTTGGGCTCGCGAAGGAACCTTTAAAAACTGTCTGCACCTCGGGGCAGTTTTTAGAGGTTTCCTACATTTTATCCCCTCTCCTGTCAGGAGAGGGTCAGGGCGAGGGGAACAACGCTCCCCTCCTGTTACTTATGCACTGCGCTGCAGCAGCATCGACTTAATATGGCCGATGGCGCGCGTCGGGTTCAGCCCCTTAGGACATACACTGACGCAGTTCATGATGCTATGGCAGCGGAATACGCTGAAAGCATCACTCAGTCCTTCCAGACGACTGTCGGTTTCGGTGTCGCGGCTATCGATCAGGAAGCGATAGGCAGCCAGCAGACCGGCCGGGCCGATAAACTTGTCCGGGTTCCACCAGAACGACGGGCAAGAGGTCGAGCAACATGCACAGAGAATACACTCGTACAAACCATCGAGTTTTTCACGCTGCTCAGGAGACTGTAAGTGCTCACGAGCCGGTGGATTTTGCCCATTATTCAATAAGTAAGGCTTAATCTTCTCATATTGTGCATAGAATTGCCCCATGTCTACCACCAAATCACGAACGACTGGCAGACCTGGCAAAGGACGGATAACAATTTTCTGGCCCGCGCGCTGCAACGCTGAAATTGGCGTGATGCAGGCCAGACCATTTTTACCGTTCATGTTCACACCGTCAGAGCCACAAACGCCTTCACGGCATGAGCGACGGAACGACAGTGTCGGATCTTTTTCTTTCAGCTGGATTAAGGCATCCAGCAGCATCATGTCACGGCCTTCTTCCGCTTCCAGGGTGTAATCCTGCATACGCGGAGCATCATCTACATCCGGGTTATAACGATAAACTGAGAATTCGAGTTTCATTATCCTGTCTCCGCATTAGTAAGTACGAATCTTCGGCGGGAACGCCGGACGCAGTTTCGGTTCCATATTGACGCTACGACGCGTCATGGATTCCGACTCTGGCAGATACAGGGAATGGCACAGCCAGTTTTCATCGTCACGATCCGGGAAGTCGAAGCGGCTATGCGCGCCACGGCTCTCGGTACGGAAGTTTGCCGACATCGCGGTAGCGAACGCCGTTTCCATCAGGTTATCCAGCTCCAGACACTCAACGCGCTGGGTATTGAACTCGCTGGACGTGTCGTCCAGACGGGCATTTTTCAGACGCTCGCGGATCGCTTTCAGCTGCTCAAGACCTTTGGCCATCGCATCCCCTTCACGGAATACCGAGAAGTTGTGCTGCATACATTCCTGCAGCGCTTTGCGGATTTCCACCGGATCTTCACCATTACGGTTGCCGTTCCAGCGGTTCAGACGCTCAAGCGACGCATCAATTTCATCGTCGGTGGCATCACGCAACGCACCCTGCTCGGCAATAGACTCTTGCAGATGCAGACCTACCGCACGACCAAATACCACCAGGTCAAGCAGGGAGTTCCCGCCCAGACGGTTTGCACCGTGTACGGATACGCAGGCAATTTCGCCGACGGCAAACAGGCCCGGGATAACAACGTCTTCACCCTGCTCGTTCACGGTCAGCGCCTGGCCGGTCACTTTGGTCGGAATACCGCCCATCATGTAGTGACAGGTTGGGATTACCGGGATAGGCTCTTTCACTGGATCGACGTGCGCGAAGGTACGAGACAGCTCCAGAATGCCTGGCAGACGTGATTCCAGAACCTCTTTACCCAGATGGTCGAGTTTCAGCTTCGCGTGTGGACCCCATGGGCCGTCACAGCCGCGGCCTTCACGGATTTCGATCATGATGGAACGCGCCACCACGTCACGACCCGCCAGGTCTTTCGCATTCGGGGCATAACGCTCCATGAAGCGCTCGCCGTGTTTGTTCAGCAGGTAACCCCCTTCACCACGGCAGCCTTCTGTTACCAGCACGCCGGCACCGGCGATGCCGGTTGGGTGGAACTGCCACATTTCCATATCCTGCACCGGTACGCCGGCGCGGATAGCCATACCTACGCCGTCACCGGTGTTGATGTGGGCGTTGGTGGTAGATTGATAAATACGGCCTGCACCGCCGGTCGCCAGCACGGTAGCACGCGCTTTGAAGTAGACCACTTCACCGGTTTCAATACACAGCGCGGTACAACCTACAACGGCGCCATCGGCGTTTTTCACCAGATCCAGCGCATACCACTCGGAGAAAATAGTCGTGTGGTTTTTCAGGTTCTGTTGATACAGCGTGTGCAGCAGTGCGTGACCGGTACGGTCAGCCGCAGCTGCAGTACGTGCCGCCTGCTCGCCGCCGAAGTTTTTCGACTGGCCGCCAAACGGACGCTGATAAATGGTGCCATTTTCCAGACGGGAGAACGGCAGCCCCATGTGATCCAGCTCCAGAATCGCTTCCGGGCCAGTCTTACACATATATTCGATAGCATCCTGGTCGCCGATGTAGTCGGAACCTTTGACCGTGTCATACATGTGCCATTCCCAGTTATCTTCATGGGAATTGCCCAGCGCAACGGTAATACCGCCCTGCGCGGAGACAGTGTGGGAACGGGTCGGGAAGACTTTAGAGAGCAGCGCACAGGTCTGGCCGCTCTGGGAAATTTGCAGTGCTGCACGCATACCTGCGCCACCAGCACCAATCACAACAGCATCAAATTCTCTGACTGGCAGTTTCATTACACACCCCACACCACAACGAATCCATAAATAACGTAAACCACCAGTGCAACGACAATGACCAGCTGCAGAGGAAGGCGAATCGCCAGTGGTTTAACGTAATCGGTCAACACCTGCCACATACCAATCCAGGCATGAATAAGGATGGAGAACAGAGCCAGCAGGGTGAACACTTTGGTGAAGGCAGATCCGAAGAACCCACTCCAGATTTCCCACGTCAGCGTGCCGCTGGTCGCGAAGAAACCAATCATATAGATGATATAAAGGGTGAGAACGATGGCGGTAGCACGGACCAGAATGAAGTCATGTACGCCGTTGCGTCCTAATGCGGAGGCGTTGCTTACCATACGAGAACTCCTGCGAGAAGTGAAAGCACGACAGTCAATACAAATGAAATATTAGCGGAGCGTTTACCGGCTTCGAAAGTCTCTTCCAGGTAGCCAAAGTCCATCAGCATATGACGAATGCCCACGACAACGTGGTACGCCAGCGCAGTCAGAATGCCCCACATGATAAATTTCACGAAGAAGCTGTTCATGATGGCAGAGGCCTGGAGGAATCCTTCAGGAGAAGAGAGGCTGGTACCCAGTAACCACAGCAGAATGCCGACCGCCACAAACGTAATCACACCAGAAACGCGGTGCAGAATGGACGCTATTGCTGTTACAGGGAACCGGATCGTTTTGAGATCCAGATTGACAGGTCTTTGTTTTTTCACATTTCTTATCATGAATAACGCCCACATGCTGTTCTTATTGTTTCCTTCCTCCGGACTGCGATGCGGGTCAGACAGCGTTCCTTTTCTATAACTGCGCGTCATGCAAAACATTGCTTCCAAATGCTAAAACGACACGTTACAACGCTGGGTGGCTCGGGATTGCAGGGTGTTCCGGAGACCTGGCGGCAGTATAGGCCGTTCACAAAATCATTACAATTAACCTACATACAGTTTGTCGGGTTTTCTCTGGAACAGTGATCAGGGTCACGATAACAACATCTTTTTAATTTTTAATCATCTGATTTGACAAATGTTAAACAATATTGTTACAAACGTCATCAGAAAAGGCATATAATGCGCAAAAGTTATGAGGTCTCACTTTCACCTGACAAATAGTTATGTAACAGTGTGATGGTATTGACCGAAGTTATCAGGACAGTTATTAGTGATATACAGGTTTGAATAATTCGGACTGCGAAGACACTGATTTGCTGTTGTTTCACTGATTTTTCATGTTTTTACCTGCAAGGCGCCATAGCTCTGTACCCTGGTTTCTCCTCGTGAGCTGAGCGGTAAGCCAAATAACAAACTGGTAACGGTGAGAAATCAGCAGAATGCAAATCCGGTAATTGGCAGTCTTAAGCAATAAGGCGCTAAGGAGACCGTAAATGGCTGATACAAAGGCAACGCTCACCCTAAATGGTGACACTGCTGTTGAACTGGATGTGCTAAAAGGCACGCTCGGTCAGGATGTTATTGATATCCGTACGCTGGGTTCTAAAGGTGTATTCACCTTCGACCCTGGATTTACCTCTACCGCATCTTGCGAATCCAAAATCACCTTCATTGATGGTGACGAAGGTATCCTGCTCCATCGCGGCTTCCCCATCGATCAGTTAGCCACCGAATCCAACTATCTGGAAGTGTGCTACATCCTGCTGAACGGCGAAAAACCGACGCAGGCACAATACGATGAATTCAAAACCACCGTGACCCGTCACACCATGATTCATGAGCAGATTACCCGTCTGTTCCATGCTTTCCGTCGTGATTCTCACCCAATGGCGGTGATGTGCGGTATTACCGGTGCGCTGGCAGCGTTCTACCACGACTCGCTGGACGTGAATAATCCACGTCACCGCGATATCGCGGCGTTCCGCCTGCTGTCCAAAATGCCGACCATGGCAGCGATGTGTTACAAATACTCCATCGGTCAGCCGTTTGTTTATCCACGTAACGACCTCTCCTACGCCGGTAACTTCCTGCGCATGATGTTCTCCACGCCGTGTGAAGAGTACGAAGTGAACCCGGTTCTGGAACGTGCGATGGACCGTATTCTGATCCTGCACGCCGACCACGAACAGAACGCCTCCACCTCCACCGTCCGTACCGCAGGCTCTTCAGGTGCGAACCCGTTCGCCTGTATCGCTGCGGGTATCGCCTCCCTGTGGGGACCGGCACACGGCGGCGCGAACGAAGCGGCACTGAAGATGCTGGAAGAGATCAGCTCCGTTGAGCACATTCCTGAATTCGTGCGTCGCGCGAAAGACAAGAATGACTCCTTCCGTCTGATGGGCTTCGGTCACCGTGTGTACAAAAACTACGACCCACGCGCTACCGTTATGCGTGAAACATGCCACGAAGTGCTGAAAGAGCTGGGTACAAAAGACGATCTGCTGGAAGTGGCGATGGAGCTTGAGCACATCGCGCTGAACGACCCGTACTTCATCGAGAAGAAACTCTACCCGAACGTCGATTTCTACTCTGGCATTATTCTGAAAGCGATGGGCATTCCGTCTTCCATGTTCACCGTGATCTTCGCCATGGCACGTACCGTTGGCTGGATTGCGCACTGGAACGAAATGCACAGCGAAGGCATGAAAATCGCCCGTCCTCGTCAGCTGTATACTGGCTACGAGCAGCGTGATTTTAAGTCTGACATCAAACGCTGATGTTAACGGGGTGTGGCCTGATGTCCTCACCCCATCCCTCTCTTACTCCGAGAGAGTGAAGACATTAAAAACGGTAACCCCCTGGGTTACCGTTTTCATTTTACTTCTGGCAGTGCGGACACCAGTAAAACGGTCTCGATGACAGCGTGGTTTTCGCAATTAACCCGCCGCACCGCTCACACGCCTTCCCTTCACGATGAAACACCTTAAAGCGGAACAATGCCCCATGGTGCTTGTTGTCATCCACCACGCCACGCGTGTTGTAGGACAGGCGCGGGATATCCAGCAGTGCGTGGGATAACGCCTCCAGCTGTTCATCACTGAGTTGCGATGCCTTATGCTGCGCCGCCAGGCCCACCTCCCAGAGGATTTCCACCCGCAGGTAATTTCCTAATCCAGCCAGAAACGCCTGATCGAGCAACAATCCGGAAAACTGTCGGTTACGAAACCGAGGTGACACCAGACGGGCTTTCACCTCGCCCGGGGTCAGGCTCATATCCAGCACATCCGGCCCGACGCGCTGCAGGAACGGATGAGTGAGCAGCTGCTCTGGCGTTAACATTTCGATATCGGATGCGCTGTAGAGCAGAACCGCGTTGTCTGCCGTCTGGAGCCTGACGCGCAGCACGCGGGTTGTTTGCGGCTGCTCGTTTGCCTTCACCACGCGCCAAACGCCGTACAGCTGATTATGGCTATATAACGTCAGGTTATGGGAGAAATGCGTGAGCAGCGCTTTGCCGCGCGTTTCAATGTGCGTCACCGTCTGCCCCACCAGCTGGGCTTCAAACGGTTTCAGTTGAGGAAAAGCAAACCAGACATCCGTCAGCGGTTTGCCCTTTATCGCCGCCTCGAGGCTATCCGCTGCACGGCGGATCTCCGGGCCTTCAGGCATTTTTCTGTCCTTATCGTTATGTCATGCACTCACGAGAATACCCTGCTCCGCAAAGGCCGTCCGTAAGCGGCGTGCAAACTGCAGCGCATGCTCACCATCGCCGTGTAAACACACCGTATCCGCCTGGACTCTGGCCGTTGAACCATCAATTGCCTTTACCGAGCCCTCACATACCATCGCCAGCGTTTGCGCCAGCGCCTGTGATTCATCGGTAATAAGCGCACCGGGCAGTGAACGGGGAACCAGGCTGCCGTCCGGCTGATACCCTCTGTCAGCAAAAACTTCCTGACGGGTGGTTAACCCCAGCCGCTGTCCCGCGCGAATAAGCTCGCTCCCCGCCAGCCCCACCAGGATGAGCTGCGGGTTGCAGTCCCGCACCGCGCGGGCAATGGCATCCGCGAGAGCCGGATCTTTGGCCGCCTGATTGTAGAGCATGCCGTGGGGTTTCACATGGCGCAGCACGCCCTGCTGGGAACGCACAATCGCCTCCAGCGCGCCCGTTTGATAAAGCGTCTGGGCATACACCGTCTCAGGAGGGAGATCCATTGCCGTGCGGCCAAAATTATCCCTGTCAGGAAAACTGGGATGTGCCCCTATCGCCACGCCGTGCTTAATCGCATTACGCACGCTGTCCAGCATGGTTTGCGCGTCACCCGCGTGAAACCCGCAGGCAATATTGACCGAAGAGACCAGCGTCATCAGTTCAGCATCGGCACTTCCGCCCTCACCCAGATCGGCGTTTAAATCAATCTTTGCCATCGAGCCTCCATGCCAGTTGTTCCAGATAACGCTGCTGATCCTGGCGTGCCTTCAGCGCCTCCTCCAGCGAACATTGCACAAAATGAATCGGCTGTCCGAGAGGAATTTGCGCCAGATGGTAGCGATCTGCTTCAATGATGCAGGCAATACGCGGGTATCCCCCCGTGGTTTGCGCATCGTTCATCAGCACGATCGGCTGACCATTACCCGGCACCTGAATGACACCAGGTAATAAACCGTGTGAGAGCAATTCCCGATCTGTCGTACGGGTCAATGGCTGCCCCTGCAGGCGGTATCCCATACGGTTACTTTGCGGGCTGATCTTCCACGGCGAACGCCAGAACGTCTCCTGAGCGACTTCATCGAACTCCTGATATTCCGGCCCCGGTAAGGCACGGATTTGGTTGGTCCATAACAGCTGTTTTACCCCCTGGGCCGTCGAGAAGTGGCGCGTTGAGGGGTTAACCGCCAGACGATCGCCGTCACGCAGCAGGCGCCCTTCATGACCGCCAATGCCGGCTTTCTGATCGGTACTGGATGAACCCAGCACCTCTGGCACATCAATCCCTCCTGCGACCGCAAGATAGCTTCGCACGCCGTGCACAGGACGTTTGAGGGTCAGACGCTGCCCGGCTTTCGCCCGCAGCCGCCAGCCTGTCCAGACCGCTTTGCCATCCAGCTCGGCGTCACAGGCGGCCCCGGTTAAGGCAAACCAGGTCTCCTCGCCGAATTCAATCACACACTGGCCAAGCGTAATTTCGAGTGCCGCCGTGCTGCCAGGGTTGCCCACCAGCACATTAGCAATCTCCAGCGCAGGCCTGTCCAGCGCACCACAGTAGCTCACGCCCGACTGGCGCATGCCAAAGCGGCCGGCATCCTGTACGGACGTGTAAAGCCCGGCGCGAATCAGCGTTAACATACCCCCTCCTTCTGCGGGATAAAGCGCAGGGTATCGCCGGGACGGAGGAGTATGGGAACCTCCTGCCCTGGTTCAAATAACGGCCTGGACGTATGCCCGATAAGCTGCCAGCCACCCGGTGACGTCAGAGGATAAATGCCGGTCTGCTCACCCCCGATAGCCACCGTGCCCGCCGGCACGCTCAGGCGGGGTTCGGCGCGACGCGGCGTATGCAACTGCGGTGAGAGCCCCCCCAGATAGGGGAAGCCCGGCTGGAAACCTAAGAACCAGACCACGTAATCAACGCAGGCGTGCAATTCAACCACCTGCTTTTCCGTTAATCCGCAGTGTTCCGCCACCACGCCAAGATCGGGTCCATGCTCGCCGCCATACACCACCGGGATCTCAATTGTCCGGGAATCCGGCTCCAGCGCCTCGCTCTCTTCCCACCAGCGCTGCAAACGTTCAATAGCATCCAGCGCCAGCGTATGCGGATTACGCAGCACCACGGTGATGTTATTCATACCCGGAATCGCTTCAACCACTTCCGGCACATCGGCCAGGCGCTGCGTTAGCCGCCAGATACGCTTTTGCGTGGCAAGGGTCACTGGCGGTTCCAGCTCCAGAACCACTGCCGTTTCGCCCAGAAGATAACAACGCGCTCGCTGCACTCAGATACCTCTCATCAGGCCGGGTTAGGGATATCAATAAACGTGACATCCAGATCGGTATTTTCGGTCAGCCATTCACTGAGGGCGCGAATTCCGCCACGCTCGGTGGCATGGTGACCTGCCGCGTAAAAATGCAGACCTTGTTCACGCGCCGAATGGACGGTCTGCTCGGACACTTCTCCAGTGATGAAGGCGTCGACACCAAAGCGTGCCGCGCTGTCAATAAAGCCCTGACCACCACCAGTACACCAGGCAACCCGCTTCACCGTATCCGGACCGGTGTCACCGCACCAGAGCGGACGGCGTCCCAGACGCGCTTCAATCCATGAGGCCAGCTCCAGGCCGGGCACCGGCATGGCCAGCTCTCCCCAGGGCACCAGCGGCTCAATTTCACCCATGACGGTAATCCCCAACAGCTGCGCGAGCTGTACGTTATTGCCCAGCTCCGGGTGCGCATCCAGCGGCAGATGGTAACCGTACAGGTTGATATCATTTGCCAGCAGCGTTTTCAGGCGGTTTCGCTTCATACCGCGAATGATCGGTGCTTCGTTTTTCCAGAAATAACCGTGATGGACAATAACGGCATCCGCTTCCTGACGGACGGCTTCGTCCAGCAGCGCCTGGCTTGCCGTCACGCCAGTGATAATTTTCTGCACCGTTTCGCGTCCTTCAACCTGGAGGCCGTTCGGGCCGTAATCGCTGAAGGAGGCGCTGTTCAGTTTTTCGTTAATCAGGCTTTCCAGTTCGCTGTTTTTCATCATTACTCTCTTAAGCTTTGCGGGCGGCCTCGTACGCCGCCAGCGTGGCGACACGCGCCTGTTTATGGTCAACAATCGGACGGGGATAATCGAGCTTCACGCCCTGTTTATCCGCCCATGCCCACGGGTCGTGGATCGCTTTTGCAGGGACACTGCTCAGCGCGGGCAACCAGCGGCGGATAAACTCGCCGTCTGCATCAAATTTTTGTCCCTGCGTGGCAGGATTAAAAATACGGAAATAGGGCGCGGCGTCGGTTCCGGTGGACGCCGCCCACTGCCAGCCGCCGTTATTCGCCGCCAGATCGCCATCGATCAGCTGAGAAATAAAATACCGCTCCCCGACACGCCAGTCGATAAGCAGATCTTTCACCAGGAAGCTGGCGGTAATCATTCGCAGCCGGTTGTGCATCCATCCGGTTTCATTGAGCTGGCGCATCGCGGCATCAACAATCGGGAAGCCCGTTTCGCCTTTCTGCCAGGCCTGTAAGTGGCTCTCGTTGTGTTGCCAGTTTACGTTATCAGTCCAGGGTATAAACGGACGATGCTTACATAAATCAGGGTGATACGTCATCAAATGGCGATAAAACTCGCGCCAGATAAGTTCGTTAAGCCAGACGGAGCCGGGCCCCCCGTCCAATGCCTGCGGTTGTTCCGCCAGAAGACGATGCAGGCACTGGCGCGGAGAGAGCACACCCAGTGCCAGACAGGCCGATAAACGGCTGGTGCCCTCTGTCGCGGGAAAATCCCTGCGCGCGTCGTAATCGCCTGCGCCCGCTTTACAAAACTGGCGCAGCTTCGCGATAGCGTTTTTTTCGGTAGCCGGGAACAGAGTCTCATCAAACGCCTGTTGCGGATAGTCAAACTCCCGCTCGGGTATCTCCGTTATGGCGTCTCCCCTCACGGTAGGTGCAGCCACGCATTCCGGCAGTGCCTCCTTCAGTCTTTTAATGAAGGCATTTTTAAACGGCGTAAAGACTTTATACATCTCGTGGTTGCCGGTCATGACACTGCCCGGCGGCAGCATGACGCTGTCATCAAAACCCTGACACTCTACATCCTGCAGGATTTTCTCCAGCTGACGATCCCGCTGACGTTCATTGAATTCGTACTGATAGTTGTAAAAAAGGTGGGTGACATCGTACTGCTCACAGATTGCCTTCACAGCCTGGCATTGCGCGGAGAAGTCACTGACCTCTTTATAAATGAGCGGGATCCCTTTTTCGGCAAGCGAACACTGCAAGCCATTCAGATGTGAGCTGAGGTAAGCCGCCTGGCGTGGTGCCATAGCATGCTGCTGCCACTGCCCGGGGGTGGCGATAAACACTGCCAGCACGCGGGCTTCCGGGGAGCGGCAGGCAGCCGCAAGGGCGAGATTGTCATGTACGCGCAGGTCCGCGCGAAACCAAACCAGATGGGTGGGCATAAAACTCCTGGCAATTATCCATTATGTCCGTAAGGCCATGCCACTAAAGAGAAAATGCGGCTGGCTTTTATCTACTTTGCCATGAAGTGTAGACGCGATGAAATAAAAAAGGCCGCCCGGGGCGGCCTTAACGCTACGTGTCCTGCGCCATCATGGTAAAAGCAATAGACACTGTCGGTTCATCACGTCTTACCACGAGTACGCTGGTGACAATGAACGCAATGCAAAAAGAGCGTTTCATCATGCGGTCCCTGCTGCTAACCGCTCCACCGTTCACCACTGGTGATAAGTCGGTGGACACACGCTCTGACGATAGCCCAAAAACGGCCCAACGGACCGCGGATCCTGAGGGATAAAAAATACCGCCACATTGCTGTAGGCGGTTTTTTTATTGCTGTGTGTCGTCTTCGTATCAGTAAAAATCGCAGGTCGCTTTCTCGGCCTGATCCATCCACACCGGCTTCTCGCTGGTTTTGGCCCAGACGCGGTGCAAATAGCTATAAAAACGTGCGCGGTCTTTCCAGAAGAGCATCACCGGCAGGGCCAGCACGCCAGCCACTACGGCGAAAGTGCGACGCATGAAAACGATATGAGCCGGATACGCTTTATAAAGATCCATCTTTTCTCCCCTATAGTTGGCCGGAAACATGCTCCGGAAAATTTGAAATCTGTGATCTGGCTAAAATAATACCGCTTTGTTTGTAATTTTACTACTCATCAGACCAGTTATTTTCATCCATTTAGTGAATATTTACATTTCCGCCGTAAGTAAGTTACAAAAAAGTTAACGATTTACTTACCAATAGTTAAATTGTGCCTTTTCCATTTTTATACTTTTTTTACACCCACCCTGCCGATTTTTGCGAAATCTTTGCGCCATAAATCCTACCGTTAACACAAATACAAATGTCACTCGGAGGTGGATTGTGAGTGCAGGTCTGATTACCGGCATCGTGCTGGTGTTCCTGTTATTGGGTTATCTGGTCTACGCCCTGATTAATGCGGAGGCCTTCTGATGGCTGCTCAGGCGTTTTTACTTATAGCCAGCTTTTTACTGGTCTTATTGGTGCTTGCCAGACCGCTGGGAACGGGGCTCGCGCGGCTGATCAACAACGTGTCCTTACCGGGTACGGGAAGTATCGAAAAAGGGATCTGGCGCGTACTGGGAATACGCGATCAGGAGATGAACTGGCGTCAGTATCTGGTCGCTATTCTGTTGCTGAATATTGTTGGGCTGGTCGCGCTCTTTGTTATGCTGATGTTGCAGGGTAGCCTGCCGCTGAACCCGCAACAGTTACCGGGCCTGTCCTGGCATCTTGCGCTGAATACGGCCGTCAGCTTTGTCACCAATACCAACTGGCAATCCTACGCCGGCGAAACCACGCTGAGCTACTTCAGCCAGATGGTGGGATTAACCGTACAAAATTTCCTCTCAGCAGCCAGCGGCATCGCGGTTGTCTTCGCGCTGACGCGTGCGTTTGCACGTCAGAATATGGGTACGCTGGGCAATGCCTGGGTTGATCTCACGCGCATTACTCTGTGGGTCTTACTTCCAATTGCTCTGCTCATCGCGCTGTTCTTTATTCAGCAAGGTACGCTGCAAAACCTGCTGCCTTACGCCCCTTATACCTCGCTTGAAGGGGCAAAACAGCTTCTGCCGATGGGGCCTGTGGCCTCACAGGAAGCCATTAAGATGCTCGGTACGAATGGTGGCGGTTTCTTCAATGCCAACTCATCGCATCCGTTTGAAAACCCAACGGCACTGACCAACGCTGTGCAAATGCTGGCGATCTTCCTGATCCCCGCAGCGCTGTGCTTTGCTTTTGGCGATGTAGTGAACGATCGTCGTCAGGGTCGCACCCTGCTCTGGACCATGTCGCTCATCTTTGTCGTCTGTGTTGCGCTGGTGATGTGGGCCGAATGGCAAGGTAACCCGCATTTCCTGACGCTGGGCGCTGACGGCACCATGAATATGGAAGGGAAAGAGAGCCGCTTTGGCATTCTCGCCAGCAGCCTTTATGCCGTGGTCACGACGGCGGCATCCTGCGGGGCGGTCAATGCTATGCACGACTCCTTCACGGCACTGGGCGGCATGATCCCGATGTGGCTGATGCAGATCGGTGAAGTGGTATTCGGCGGCGTAGGCTCGGGTCTTTACGGCATGCTGCTGTTTGTTCTGCTGGCGGTGTTCATTGCGGGTCTGATGATTGGTCGCACCCCGGAATATCTGGGCAAAAAAATCGATGTCCGTGAGATGAAGTTAACCGCGCTGGCGATTCTGGTCACTCCCGCCCTCGTGCTGGCTGGTACCGCACTGGCACTGATGACGGAGGCCGGACGCAGCGGCATCTTCAACCCTGGCATCCACGGCTTTAGCGAAGTGCTTTATGCCGTCTCTTCTGCTTCTAACAATAACGGTAGTGCCTTCGCAGGCTTAAGCGCTAACTCACCGTTCTGGAACTGTCTGCTGGCGTTCTGCATGTTCGTGGGCCGTTTCGGGGTCATTGTGCCGGTGCTGGCGATTGCCGGGTCGCTGGTGAGCAAAAAAATTCAACCGACCACCAGCGGGACGTTGCCGACCCACGGCGCGCTGTTTATCGGACTGCTGGCCGGTACCGTGCTGCTGGTCGGCGCCCTGACCTTTATCCCCGCCCTCGCGTTAGGCCCGGTCGCGGAATACCTCTCTTTACGCTGATTTTGCGGAGAATTTGTCATGAGTCGTAAACAAATGGCCCTGTTCGAACCGTCGTTAGTTCGACAGGCCCTCATGGATGCGGTGAAAAAGTTGAGCCCGCGCGTGCAGTGGCACAACCCGGTGATGTTTATCGTCTGGATAGGGAGTTTACTCACCACCGCGCTGGCGATTGCTATGGGAACGGGTCATCTGCAGGGGAATGCGATGTTCACCGGCGCTATCAGCCTGTGGCTGTGGTTCACTGTACTGTTTGCCAACTTTGCGGAAGCGCTGGCGGAAGGCCGCAGCAAAGCGCAGGCCAATAGCCTCAAAGGGGTGAAAAAGACCGCTTTTGCGCGCAAATTACGCGAACCGAAATACGGTGCCCAGATGGACCATGTCCCGGCAGATGAACTGCGTAAAGGTGACGTGGTGCTGGTCGAAGCCGGGGACATTATCCCCTGCGACGGTGAAGTCATCGAAGGCGGCGCGTCGGTAGATGAAAGTGCCATCACCGGGGAATCCGCTCCCGTCATACGTGAATCCGGGGGTGATTTCGCCTCCGTAACGGGCGGGACACGCATTCTCTCCGACTGGCTGGTGATCCAGTGTAGCGTCAACCCGGGTGAAACCTTCCTTGACCGTATGATTGCCATGGTGGAAGGCGCGCAGCGTCGTAAAACACCAAACGAAATTGCCCTGACCATCCTGCTGGTGGCGCTGACGATTGTCTTTTTGCTGGCAACCGCCACGTTGTGGCCATTCTCCGCTTACGGCGGTACCGCGGTCACCACCACCGTCCTGGTGGCGCTGCTGGTCTGCCTGATCCCGACCACCATCGGGGGGCTGCTGTCGGCCATCGGCGTGGCCGGTATGAGCCGAATGCTGGGCGCGAACGTCATCGCGACCAGCGGACGTGCGGTCGAGGCCGCAGGGGATGTGGACGTTCTGCTGCTGGATAAAACCGGGACAATTACCCTCGGTAACCGCCAGGCGTCAGAGTTCTTACCTGCCCCCGGCGTGGATGAAAAAACGCTGGCGGATGCGGCGCAACTCTCTTCCCTCGCCGATGAAACGCCGGAAGGCCGCAGTATCGTGATCCTCGCCAAGCAGCGCTTTAACCTGCGCCAGCGCGACGTTCAGAGTCTCCATGCGACTTTCGTTCCCTTCACGGCACAAACCCGAATGAGCGGCATCAACATTCAGGACCGCATGATCCGTAAAGGCTCCGTCGACGCAATTCGTCGCCACATTGAAGCCAATAATGGTCATTTCCCACCAGAAGTGGACAGCCTGGTCGAGAGCGTGGCACGTCAGGGCGCGACGCCGCTGGTGGTGGCTGAAGGGGCACATGTGCTGGGGGTGATTTCGCTGAAGGATATCGTAAAAGGCGGGATCAAAGAGCGCTTTGCCCAGCTGCGGAAAATGGGGATCAAAACGGTGATGATCACCGGGGACAACCGTCTGACCGCCGCCGCGATTGCTGCCGAAGCGGGCGTGGATGATTTTCTCTCGGAGGCAACGCCTGAAGCCAAGCTGGCGTTAATTCGTCAGTATCAGGCGGAAGGCCGCCTGGTGGCGATGACGGGTGATGGCACCAACGATGCCCCAGCCCTTGCGCAGGCCGACGTGGCGGTGGCCATGAACTCCGGTACCCAGGCGGCGAAAGAGGCGGGCAACATGGTCGACCTCGACTCGAACCCGACCAAGCTGATTGAAGTTGTGCACATCGGTAAGCAGATGCTGATGACGCGCGGTTCACTGACAACGTTCAGTATCGCCAACGACGTCGCAAAATACTTTGCCATCATTCCCGCGGCGTTTGCGGCCACCTATCCGCAGCTTAATGCGCTGAACGTGATGCATCTGCACTCGCCAGCATCAGCCATTCTCAGTGCGGTTATTTTTAACGCCCTGATTATTGTCTTCCTGATCCCGCTGGCGCTCAAAGGGGTGAGCTATAAACCGCTGACCGCGGCCGCCATGCTGCGCCGCAACCTGTGGATTTACGGGCTGGGTGGGCTGATTGTCCCCTTCATCGGTATCAAGGTTATCGACCTGCTGTTGACGCTGTTTGGGCTGGTTTAAAAGGTGAATCAAATGACGATGTTACGTCCCGCTATACTTCTGTTTATTCTGTTGTCGCTTATTACCGGCGGGCTTTACCCGCTGGTGACCACCGCGCTGGGCCAGTGGTGGTTTAAGGATCAGGCCAACGGCTCGCTGATCATGCAAAACGGTGAAAACCGCGGTTCGCGTCTGATTGGACAGAATTTTACCGACGCCCGTTACTTCCAGGGACGCCCTTCCGCCACTGCCGAAAGCCCGTATAATCCGATGGCATCCGGTGGCAGTAACCTGGCCGGCAGCAACCCGGAGCTGGATAAAGCCATTGCCGAACGTGTAGCCGCCCTGCGCGCCGCAAATCCACAGGCCAGCCGGGAGGTGCCTGTGGAACTGGTGACGGCCTCTGCGAGCGGGCTGGACTACAGCCTGACGCCGAAAGCGGTGGCATGGCAGATCCCCCGCGTCGCAGCGGCCCGTCAGCTGACGGTGGAACAGGTGAGCAAGCTGGTCGCAGAGCATACGCAAAAACCGCTGGTCAGCTTCATCGGCATGCCCGTGGTGAATATTGTTGAGCTGAATCTGGCGCTGGACGCGCTAAGGAAAAACTAAATGACCGACGAGCCCATGCGCCCGGATCCGGACAGGCTGCTTGAACAGACGGCTGAAGCCCATCGCGGCAAACTGAAAATCTTCTTCGGCGCCTGTGCTGGCGTCGGGAAAACCTTCGCCATGCTGACAGAAGCCCAGCGGCTTCGGGCGCAGGGGCTCGATATTCTTATCGGCGTGGTGGAAACCCACGGCCGGAAAGAGACGGCAGCACTGTTGAAGGGGCTGGCGACACAGCCGCCTCGCCGTATCAGCCATCGTGGGCGTCTGGTCACGGAGTTCGATCTCGACGCCGCCCTCGCCCGCAGGCCCGCGCTTATCCTGATGGACGAACTGGCACACAGTAATGCTTCAGGCTCGCGCCACCCCAAACGCTGGCAGGACGTTGAAGAGCTGCTTGAAGCAGGCATTGATGTTTTCACCACGGTAAATGTTCAGCATCTCGAAAGCCTGAACGACGTGGTCAGCGGCGTGACCGGCATTCAGGTTCGCGAAACCGTACCCGATCCCTTTTTCGACTCTGCGGACGAAGTGGTGCTGGTCGATCTGCCTCCAGACGATCTGCGCCAGCGACTGCATGAAGGAAAAGTCTATATTGCAGGTCAGGCCGAACGCGCCATTGAACATTTCTTTCGTAAAGGCAACCTGATAGCCCTGCGCGAGCTGGCCCTGCGTCGCACGGCGGATCGCGTGGACGATCAGATGCGCGCCTGGCGTGACCTGCAAGGGCAGGAGCGCGTCTGGCATACGCGGGATGCCATTCTGCTGTGTGTGGGTCACGGCAGCGGCAATGAAAAGCTCGTCCGCACCGCAGCGCGCCTGGCGGCCAAGTTTGGCAGCGTCTGGCATGCGGTCTATGTCGAGACGCCGCAGCTTCACGCGCTGCCTGAAAACCAGCGCCGCGCGATCTTAAGTTCGCTGCGTCTGGCACAGGAGCTGGGCGCAGAAACCGCCACCCTCTCCGATCCCCAGGAAGATAAAGCCATTCTGCGCTACGCGCGTGAGCACAACCTCGGGAAAATTGTCATTGGCCGTCGTCAGCATCGTCGCTGGTTTAGCCGCGAATCCTTTGCTGACAAACTGGCCCGGCGTGCTCCCGACCTCGATCTGGTGATTGTCGCACTGGATGACAAACCCACCCCTTTACCCAACCGCGCACCGGACAGCCGCACTTTTAATGATAAATGGCGAATTCAGATCCGCGGCTGTCTTGTTGCCGTCGTGCTCTGCGCGCTGATCACCGTGATTGCCAGCCACTGGCTGATTGCCTTCGACGCGGCCAATCTGGTGATGATCTACCTGCTCGGCGTGGTCGTGGTGGCGCTCTTTTACGGGCGCTGGCCCTCAGTACTGGCGACGTTCATCAACGTCATCAGCTTCGATCTGTTCTTTATCGCGCCCCGCGGAACGCTCGCCGTTTCGGATGTGCAGTACATTCTCACCTTTGCCGTGATGCTCACCGTCGGGCTGGTGATCGGTAATCTGACGGCGGGTGTGCGTTATCAGGCCCGTATCGCCCGCTACCGCGAACAGCGCACACGGCATCTCTATGAGATGTCCAAATCGCTGGCGGTTGGCCGTACACCGCTGGATATTGTGCAGACCAGCGAGCAGTTTATCCGCTCGACCTTTCACGCCAGCAACCTGATTTTACTTCCGGACGAACACGGGAAACTGCGCCCGCTGACCTCGGCCTCAGGTATGACGCCCTGGGATGAAGCCATTGCGCGCTGGAGCTTTGATAAAGGACTCCCTGCGGGTGCAGGGACGGACACCCTGCCCGGCGTACCGTATCAAATTCTGCCGCTGCGCAGTGCCGATAAAAATCAGGGGCTGGTGATCGTTGAACCGTCGAATCTGCGCCAGCTGATGATCCCCGAACAGCAGCGATTGCTGGAGACATTTACCCTGCTGGTGGCAAGCGCGCTGGAACGGCTGGCGCTTACCGCCAGCGAAGAACAGGCCCGTCTGGCAAGCGAGCGCGAGAGCATTCGTAACTCATTGCTGGCCGCCCTCTCCCACGACCTTCGCACCCCACTCACCGTGCTGTTTGGCCAGTCAGAAATTTTGACGCTGGATTTGGCAGCGGAAGGCTCGAAACATGCGTTGCAGGCCAGCGAGATCCGCCAGCATGTGCTGAACACCACACGCCTGGTAAATAATCTGCTTGATATGGCGCGCATTCAGTCGGGCGGATTTAACCTCAAAAAAGAGTGGCTCACGCTCGAAGAGGTGGTGGGTAGCGCTTTGAAAATGCTGGAGCCGGGCCTCGGTGGGCGCCACATTGCGCTGAACATGCCCGAACCGCTGACGTTAATTCACGTTGATGGCCCGCTGTTTGAACGCGTGCTGATCAATCTGCTGGAAAATGCCGGCAAATACGCAGGAGCAAACGCCCGGATTGGGGTGGATGCCACGGTGGAAGATCACACGCTACGGCTTGACGTCTGGGATACCGGGCCGGGTATCCCTGCCGGACAGGAGTTCGCTATTTTCGAGAAATTTGCCCGCGGTAATAAAGAGTCGGCCATTCCCGGCGTGGGTCTGGGTCTGGCGATTTGCCAGGCGATTATTGACGTTCATGGCGGTACCATTTCGGCGGAGAATCGCCCGGAAGGCGGCGCACGTTTTTGTGTTAAACTTCCTCTGGAAGCCCCGCCAGAACTTAATGAATTACCAGAGGATTTGTGATCAACGTTCTGATTGTTGAAGATGAGATCGCCATTAGCCGGTTTCTGCGTGCTGCGCTGGAAGGCGATGGCCTGCGCGTTCATGACGCCGGCACGCTCCAGCGGGGTTTGATTGAAGCGGCCACGCGCAAACCTGATCTGGTGATCCTCGATCTCGGCCTGCCGGATGGCGACGGCATCGATTTTATTCGTGAGGTTCGACAGTGGAGTCAGATGCCCATTCTGGTGCTGTCAGCCCGTACCGAAGAGTCGGATAAAATCGCGGCGCTGGATGCCGGAGCGGATGACTATCTGATTAAGCCTTTTGGTATTGGCGAACTGCAGGCTCGCCTTCGTGTCGCGCTGCGTCGTCACAGCGCCACCACCCCTGCCGACCCAACATACACGTTTGGTGATATTCGGGTTGATCTGGCAGCACGGCGCATTGTTCGCGGTGAAGAGGAAATCCATCTCACCCCCATCGAGTTTCGGCTACTCGCCGTTTTGCTCAATAATCACGGTAAGGTACTCACCCAGCGCCAGCTGTTGAGTCAGGTGTGGGGGCCAAACGCCGTGGAACATAGTCACTATTTACGCATATATATGGGACACCTTCGACAAAAACTGGAAGTTGACCCCGCGCGTCCTCGTCATTTATTAACTGAAACCGGTATCGGTTATCGGTTCATGCTTTGAATAACTATTCAGTTTATTTTTAAATAAACGCCTACCCTCCCATAAAATACGCGCAAAAATAATCTCCGGGTTATTTTTTGGTGTATTTATGTCCATCCAGCACATTCATAACACAATTCGTTAACGCAACATCAACATATCAGCATTTTGATCTGCAATATTCATCAAAAGCGAATATTTATTTCTGATTTGATCGGTTAACGGTGATCTGTTTCACAGTTAATCGCTTTTTCTAGGATAAAATGTCCATGCTTTCAATTACTGAAAGGAAATGAAACATGGAAAACAATAATCGTTTAATGCCCCATATAAGGCGGACAACTCATATCATGATGTTTGCCCACCGAAACTGTTTTGACTTTCATATCTTTAATGCCCGGTAGTCCTTCGACTTCTGGCGCACCCGCTTACAGGTTATCCTGAAACACCCTATTTTACAGGCCTTTGCCTGTGAACCCGTGCGCTCATTCATCTTAATTCAGGCTCATCCGCGACCGGGCGGACTGAATTCTATTCAGCAAAAAACGCATTACTGATTTTTTTAATCAGCGGCCTCCTTTTGCTGTTTTCCGGCATATTATCGATTTCTTTTCTGCAAGAAATCGAGGGACTGTTATTACCTAAAATAAAGAGAGAAAGATGAAAAGTTTAAAAATTGCAGCCAGCCGCGCCTGCCCTGATTGCTTTACCACTCACCGTGAACTGGTGGATATCAACGCCACGGATTATATTGATGTTGCCGCCATTGTTCTGGCCGTCAGCGATATTTTCACTGGTCGTATAGAAGAAATAGAAGCAACCGGATTTGGCATTCCTGTTTTTGTCGCGACGCATAAAGAAGAAATTATCCCGGCAGAGTATTTATCGCGGATCCACGGCGTATTCGAAGCATCAGACACCAGCAACGACTTCCACGGACGCCAACTGGAAGCGGCCGCGCAGAAGTATGAAACCCAACTGCGTCCGCCGTTTTTCCGGGCTCTGGTCGACTATGTCAAACAGGGTAACAGCGCCTTCGACTGTCCGGGTCACCAGGGCGGGCAATTCTTCCGCCGTCACCCTGCCGGCAATCAGTTTGTCGATTTCTTTGGCGAAACCCTTTTCCGCTCAGACCTGTGCAACGCCGACGTGGCGATGGGCGATCTGCTGATCCACGAAGGGGCACCCTGCATTGCGCAGCAGCATGCGGCGAAAGTCTTTAATGCCGATAAAACCTACTTCGTGCTGAACGGAACCTCATCGTCCAACAAAGTGGTGCTCAACGCCCTTCTCACTCCGGGCGACCTGGTCCTGTTCGATCGCAACAACCATAAATCCAACCACCACGGAGCACTTCTTCAGGCGGGCGCAACGCCGGTCTATCTGGAAACCGCACGTAACCCATACGGCTTTATTGGCGGCATCGACGCCCACTGCTTCGAGGAGAATTATCTGCGTGAGCTGGTGTCCGAAGTGGCGCCGGGCCGTGCCCGCGACGCGCGTCCGTTCCGCCTGGCGGTGATCCAGCTGGGTACCTACGATGGCACCATCTATAACGCTCGCCAGGTCGTGGATAACATCGGCCATCTGTGCGACTACATCCTGTTTGACTCTGCCTGGGTGGGTTACGAGCAGTTTATTCCGATGATGGCCGATTGCTCTCCGCTGCTGCTGGAACTGAATGAAAACGATCCGGGGATTCTGGTCACCCAGTCAGTCCATAAACAGCAGGCCGGTTTCTCGCAGACCTCGCAAATCCACAAGAAGGACAGCCACATCAAAGGCCAGCAGCGCTATGTTCCGCATAAGCGGCTGAATAATGCCTTCATGATGCACGCGTCCACCAGCCCGTTCTATCCGCTGTTTGCTGCACTGGATATCAACGCCCGCATGCATGAGGGACAGAGCGGCCGCAACATGTGGATGGACTGCGTGGTGACCGGTATCGAAGCCCGTAAGCTGATCCTGCAGAACTGCCAGTATCTTCGCCCGTTCGTGCCGGAACTGGTTGATGGCCGTCCGTGGGAAAGCTGGGACACCGCTGAGATTGCCACGGACCTGCGCTTCTTCCACTTCGTGCCCGGTGAACACTGGCACGCCTTCGAAGGCTATGCCGAACATCAGTATTTTATCGATCCGTGCAAACTGCTGCTGACCACGCCGGGTATTAACGCCCGGACCGGTGAGTACGAGGATTTCGGCGTCCCCGCCACTATTCTCGCCAACTTCCTGCGTGAAAACGGCATCGTGCCGGAAAAATGCGATCTCAACTCCATCCTGTTCCTGCTCACGCCTGCCGAGGATATGGGCAAACTGCAGCAACTGGTCGCGCAACTGGTGCGCTTCGAAAAACTGCTCGAGACGGATGCCCCTCTAAAAGAGGTGCTGCCTTCTGTCTGTAAACAGTATCCGGAGCGCTATGCAGATTACACCCTGCGCCAGATTTGCCAGGAAATGCATGAGCTGTACGCCCGCCACAACGTGAAGCAGCTGCAAAAAGAGATGTTCCGCAAGTCTCACTTCCCGCGCGTCATGATGAACCCGCAAGAGGCGAACTATGCCTACCTGCGGGGTGAGGTCGAGCTGGTCTCACTGCGCGATGCGGAAGGTCGCATTGCCGCCGAAGGCGCCCTTCCTTATCCACCGGGGGTATTGTGCGTTGTGCCGGGTGAAGTCTGGGGCGGTTCCGTGCTGCGCTACTTTGCTGCGCTGGAAGAGGGTATTAACCTTTTACCGGGCTTCGCGCCAGAACTGCAGGGCGTTTACGTTGAGGAGTGTGACGGTCGTAAGCAGGTTCGTTGTAACGTCATCAAACACGCTGCCGCTCAGCCATCGCTGCTGAAAGGAGAAAAAATATGAGCAAGTCCAATAAAATGGGCGTGGTGCAGCTGACCATTCTCACCATGGTAAACATGATGGGGTCCGGGATCATCATGTTGCCCACCAAGCTTGCGGAAGTAGGAACCATTTCGATTATCTCCTGGATGGTGACCGCCGTGGGGTCAATGGCACTGGCCTGGGCATTCGCCAAGTGCGGTATGTTCAGCCGCAAGCCCGGCGGGATGGGCGGCTACGCTGAATATGCCTTTGGCAAATCTGGTAACTTCATGGCCAACTACACCTACGGCGTCTCTTTGCTGATCGCTAACGTGGCGATTGCCATTTCCGCCGTGGGTTACGGTACGGAGCTGTTCGGTGTGGCGCTGACCCCGGTGCAAATCGGGCTGGCCACCATCGGCGTGCTGTGGATCTGCACCGTGGCTAACTTTGGCGGCGCGCGCATTACCGGACAGATCAGCAGTATTACCGTCTGGGGGGTCATTATCCCGGTGGTTGGGCTGTGCATCATCGGCTGGTTCTGGTTTAGCCCCACGCTGTACGTCAACTCCTGGAACCCACACCATGTTCCGTTCTTCACCGCAGTGGGCTCTTCCATCGCCATGACGCTGTGGGCCTTCCTGGGGCTGGAATCTGCGTGTGCTAACGCCGAAGTGGTGGAAAACCCGGAGAAGAACGTACCGATTGCCGTGCTTGGCGGTACGCTGGGCGCTGCGGCCATTTACATTGTCTCAACCAACGTGATTGCAGGGATTGTACCGAACATGGATCTTGCCAGTTCCACGGCACCGTTCGGTCTGGCCTTTGCGCAGATGTTTACGCCGGGTGTCGGAAAAGTGATCATGGGGCTGATGGTGATGTCCTGCTGCGGCTCGCTCCTCGGCTGGCAGTTCACCATTGCTCAGGTCTTTAAATCATCCGCTGACGAAGGGTATTTCCCGAAAATCTTCTCCCGGGTCAGCAAAGCAGAGGCACCGGTTCAGGGCATGCTGGCGATTGTTATCTTCCAGAGTGGGTTATCTTTGATGACCATCAGCCCGTCGCTGAACAGCCAGTTCAACGTGCTGGTCAACCTGGCGGTAGTGACCAATATCATTCCGTATATTCTGTCGATGGCGGCGCTGGTCATCATTCAGAAGGTGGCGAAGGTGGACGCAGGCAAAGCGAGGGTGGCGAATATTGTGGCGCTGATTGGGGCAATTTACAGCTTCTATGCGCTCTACTCTTCCGGCCAGGAAGCCATGCTGTATGGTGCGATGGTGACCTTTATGGGCTGGACGCTGTACGGTCTGGTATCACCACGGTTTGAATTGAAAAATAAACACAGTTAATGCAAAAGCAAAACGGCAACCCTGGGGTTGCCGTTTTGACTGCATCATGAGGGCATCAGCCCACCGCGATTTACGCGTTTTTCAGCACTTCGCTGACAATCTCTACCGCTTCTTTCTCAATCAGCTTACGGTGTTCGTCACCGAGGAAGCTCTCACAATAGATTTTGTACGCATCTTCCGTACCGGATGGACGCGCGGCAAACCAGCCGTTTTCGGTCATCACTTTCAGACCACCGATAGAGGCACCGTTACCCGGGGCCGCCGTCAGACGGGCCGTGATAGGGTCACCGGCCAGCGTGCTGGCACTGACCATCTCCGGAGAGAGTTTAGACAGCGCCGCTTTCTGCGCGGAGGTCGCGCCAGCCTGAATACGGTTATAGCTTGGCGCGCCAAAGCGTGCCGCCAGCTCGTTATAGTGTTCCTGCGGATTTTTACCGGTGACAGCGGTGATTTCCGCCGCCAGCAGGCACATGATGATCCCGTCTTTATCGGTAGACCATGGCGTGCCGTCGAAACGCAGGAAGGATGCGCCCGCGCTCTCTTCACCGCCAAAACCGAAGCTGCCGTCGTGCAGACCGTCAACAAACCATTTGAAGCCTACCGGTACTTCCACCAGCTTACGGCCCAGCGCCTCAACCACGCGGTCAATCATCGCCGAGGAGACCAGCGTTTTACCTACAGCCACCTCTTTGCCCCACTGCGGACGATGCTGGAACAGGTAGTTGATGGCAACCGCAAGATAATGGTTCGGGTTCATCAGCCCTGCCGGGGTGACAATACCGTGGCGGTCATAATCCGGGTCGTTGGCAAACGCCAGGTCAAATTTATCACGCAGCGCCAGCAGGCCCGCCATCGCACACTCGGAAGAGCAGTCCATACGGATTGCGTCGTCTTTATCCAGGTGCATAAAGCGGAAAGTCTGATCAACGTGATCGTTAACGATGGTCAGGTTCAGCTTGTAATGCTCTGCGATGCGTTTCCAGTATTCGATACCGGAGCCGCCGAGAGGGTCAACGCCCAGCTTCAGACCGGCTTTCTGGATGGCCGCCATATCGACGATATCCGCCAGACCTTCCACAAATGGCTGTACCAGATCCTGCTCTTTCACATGGCCGGATGCCATGGCCGCATCCAGAGAGAGGCGTTTCACCCCTTTCAGGCCATCCGCCAGCAGCGCATTGGCACGATCTTCAACCACTTTCGTGACGTTCGTGTCTGCCGGTCCACCGTTAGGCGGGTTGTATTTGATCCCACCGTCTTCCGGCGGGTTGTGTGATGGAGTAATCACAATCCCGTCAGCCAGCGCGCCGCCTTTTTTGTTGTGGACAAGGATCGCGTTAGAGACCGCAGGGGTCGGCGTGAAGCCGTTATTTTCCTGAACAATGACGTCAACGCCATTCGCCGTCAGCACTTCCAGCACGGAAATGAACGCCGGTTCAGACAGAGCATGGGTATCTTTTCCCACATAGCACGGACCGGTAACGCCGTTTTTAGCGCGCTCTTCCGCGATGGCCTGAGCAATAGCCAGAATGTGCGGTTCGTTAAAGCTATGGCGCGCCGCGCTACCACGGTGGCCAGATGTACCAAACTTCACTGCGTGTTCTGCGTTGCCCACGACCGGTTTCAGCACGTAATACTGCGCGGTCAGCTGAGCGACGTTAATCAAATCGCTTTGTTGTGCAGGTTGGCCTGCACGGCTGTGATTTGCCATTACCGGGTCCTTCTGATGCAAGGGTTAAATTGTACCGCAAACCTTTTCAATCAATTCCGCCGGGAACTGCATGGACTGCATGATGTGTTCAACCATGCTGCACTTGCGGCCCGTATTAGTATTGGTGATGACCCAGTACGGTGTGCCCGGGACATGTTTAGGTTTGGTTTGGTTGCCATTTTGCAGCAGCGTTTGCTCGTCGCCTGCGAAATAGACGCGGGTACGACCGTGCAGCGACTCGGTCGCTTCAGCAAACGCTTTGTTATCCAGTGAATAGAGTGTAGACAGCACCAGCATGAAGCGGTTAACCGCTTTTTTCTGCTCGGCGTACTCATCAGAGAGCAGCAACTCGCGCATCGCACGTACTTTGTCTTTCACTTGCGCGACGGCAGGTTTTGCTTGTGCAACAACGTTTTGTTGAGACACGACATCTTTAGTGACTGGGGTAGCAGGCTGTGAGGCGGCGGAAATTTTAAGCATGCGCCGTAAAATGTCGGACGCGCTCTCCCCGATATGCCGCGTCTGGCTGGCAATATACTGATAGAGTTCGTCATCAACTTCGATTGTTTTCATCTTAATCCAGTGCGATATCTTATCTGAATACAAGTCGTTGGGATTATAAAGTTAAATTCCAACAGCGGATAGCGTCAAACCAGGTTGGCGGCAAAAGTCAGATTAAACTGGAACCTTGCAGCCGGGCGGCAGAATGGTCAACATGATACCCTAACCTGACATACGTAAAAAAAGAACTTTGCCATGAAATTGAATACCCGAGCGCAAACTGCACAATCACCGAACAATAATTCTCCCATCGTACTGGTTCACGGGCTTTTTGGCAGCCTGGATAACCTGGGGGTGCTGGCGCGCGATCTGGTTACCGATCACGATATTTTGCAGGTCGATATGCGAAATCACGGTCTTTCCGGGCGTTCAGAGGAGATGACCTACGCGGCAATGGCCCAGGATCTGCTCGATACGCTTGATGCCAACCATCTTCAGAAGGTGACGCTCATCGGGCATTCTATGGGCGGCAAGGCGGTAATGGCCCTGACGGCGCTGGCACCGGACAGAATCAACGGTCTGGTCGTGATCGACGTTGCCCCGGTGGATTACGACGTGCGCCGTCATGACGACATTTTTGCTGCCATCAATGCGGTGACAGAGGCTGGGGTTTCAACCCGCCAACAGGCCACAGCCGTCATGCGCGAACATCTTAATGAAGAAGGCGTTATTCAGTTTCTTCTGAAGTCGTTTGTCGACGGCCAGTGGCGTTTCAACGTGCCGGTACTCTGGGCGCAGTACAACAACATCGTCGGCTGGGATACGGTGCCCGCCTGGCAACACCCTACCCTCTTTATTCGCGGCGGTAACTCCCCTTATGTCACCGACGCCTACCGCGACACGTTGCTGGCGCAATTCCCGCAGGCCCGTGCCCATGTCATCGCCGGTGCCGGACACTGGGTTCACGCGGAAAAACCTGACGCCGTGTTACGCGCCATCCGACGCTATCTCTCTGATACTGCGAATTGATTAAAAAGAGAGCGACTGGAAGGTTGCGGGCTTCCAGTCGTTGGCGTGCCGTTTTTGGTGATGTATGATGGCGCGCTCATCGCCCGGGCAATAGCAGGGCGGCTTGTTTCCCCCGAAGTCTCAGAATCATGGCCAAAGAACAAACGGACCGTACGACACTAGATCTGTTCGCGAATGAGCGTCGACCGGGACGACCGAAAACGAATCCGCTTTCGCGCGATGAACAGCTGCGTATTAATAAACGCAACCAGCTTAAACGCGATAAAAATCGTGGGCTTAAGCGTGTCGAACTGAAGCTCAATGCCGACGCCGTCGATGCGCTTAACGAACTGGCTGAAGCGCGTAATATCAGCCGTAGCGAGCTCATTGAAGAGATGTTGATCGCCCAGCTTGAGACGTTGCGCCGCCAGGCATAAGTCTGAAAATCCCCTTTCTTACCCTTTTCATGTAGCACAGAGTGCAGTCCTGCGCGATAGCTGTTTCCGCGGGGTTGCCAGTTCTGCTATTATTGCCCTTATCCGTGGACAAATTGCGCCACCATACCATTAAGTTTCAAGAGGTTATTTTACTCATGGCAATCATCGGCATTTTCTTCGGCAGTGATACCGGCAATACCGAAAATATCGCAAAAAACATTCAAAAACAGCTCGGTAAAGACGTTGCCGATGTGCATGACATCGCCAAGAGCAGCAAAGAAGATCTCGAAGGCTATGACATCCTGTTGCTGGGTATCCCAACCTGGTACTACGGTGAAGCCCAGTGTGACTGGGATGATTTCTTCCCGACGCTGGAAGAAGTGGACTTCAACGGCAAGCTGGTCGCCCTGTTTGGCTGCGGCGATCAGGAAGACTACGCTGAGTACTTCTGTGACGCGCTGGGCACTATCCGCGATATCATTGAACCGAATGGTGCAGTTATCGTAGGCCACTGGCCGACTGCAGGTTACCACTTCGAAGCGTCTAAAGGCCTGGCCGATGACGACCACTTCGTGGGTCTGGCGATCGACGAAGACCGTCAGCCAGAACTGACCGCAGAGCGCGTTGAGAAGTGGGTGAAGCAGATCCGCGAAGAACTGCACCTGGACGATATTCTTAACGCCTGATTGTTATTGTGGCGCAACCCCGGTTGCGCCCAGGAACCGGGTCAAACGATTAAATTAATCGCTACAATCTTTTAACTTTTTCGCCCAGACCTGTACAATGTCTCCCAGGTAAAATGGGGTGCCATTGAGTAAGTTTGTCGGTGATACCACGTTTTTATAAGCATACTTTGCCTGAGACTTGCAGTTTTCATTTAGCCATGGCAGTTCTATAATGAGACGCATTATTCCAGGTGCATTTTCTGTCACTTCCTCCAGAAGTGAATCGTTTAGCAACAGGACAGATTCCGCATGACTGACAACAATACCGCATTAAAGAAGGCTGGCCTGAAAGTTACGCTTCCTCGGTTAAAAATCCTTGAAGTGCTTCAGGGTCCAGACAATCACCATGTCAGTGCGGAAGACCTTTACAAGCGTCTTATCGACATGGGTGAAGAGATTGGGCTGGCAACCGTCTATCGCGTGCTGAACCAGTTTGATGACGCGGGCATTGTTACCCGTCATAATTTCGAAGGCGGTAAATCTGTATTCGAACTGACCCAGCAGCAGCACCACGATCACCTGATCTGCCTGGATTGTGGCAAGGTCATTGAATTTAGCGATGATTCCATCGAAGCACGTCAGCGTGAAATCGCTGCTCGTCATGGTATCCGCCTGACCAACCATAGCCTGTATCTGTATGGTCACTGTGCTGAAGGTGATTGCCGCGAAGACGATCACGCACACGACGCCAAATAAGTCGAACTTTCATACTCTGAGCCAGCCGCAAGGTTGGCTTTTTTTTGCCTGTCACCCGGCGAAAAAAAGCCCGGTAAGCACAGCGCCACCGGGCCTTAACACGCTTAATTAATTTCCGTTGTTACTGCGTATTTCCTTCCAGATCTGGTCGCAACGCTTCGCCACTTCCTGATCGTTACCGGTTTTACGCGCCTGAATACAGGCCTGATAGTCCATCACGCGAACATTTTCCTGCGTCGCAAACTGCTCATGCGCCTTCTCTTTCTTCAGCACATTCAGCACGCTCTGGCAGGCTTCAATTTTCTCCGGTGAACCTTCAGCGGTGTTAATGCAGGCGCTGTAAGCCTCCTTCAGGCGAGAATCTTCTTTCGGTGCCGGGTCCTGGGCGCAAGCCACCAGCCCCGAGGCCAGCAACGCGACGATTACCATTTTTTTCATCATGTGCAGTCTCCATTCCGGCGGGACGGAACCCGCCGGAGCGTTCATCAGAAGATAGTGAATGGTGCGATAACCATGAATTTCACGTCACGTTCATCCTGGAAGATGTTGCCGTAACCGCCCGCGTAGCTTGGAATATCAGAGTGGTTGTCATACTGCGTGAAGTGCAGCTTGAACATCGTGCCTTTCGCACGTCCATCCTGCACGGTATAGATGGCATCCAGGCTGTAAGAGGACTCTTTCAGACGGTAGTTCGGATCGTAGTATGCATCCGGTGTGGCCATGTCGCCCGGTTTGGCATCCCAGGCATACGCATAGGAGGCGCCCACCGCCCAGCCCGGCAGGTTCCAGTTTTTCAGGTCATACATTGCGCCGAAGAAGACCGCTTTTTCGCCGTCGGCGTTGAAGTCAGAGCGGTTATCCCACCAGATATCCAGACGACCGTTGGAAGATGCGTAAGTCGGGGTCATACGCTGCAGGAAGTAGCCCTGCTGCCCTTCCGCCTTCACCCATGTTCCTTCCAGACGCAAATCCACCTGACCCACTTTATAGCCAAAGGTCAGCGCCTGCAGCCAGGCCGTGCCGTCATAAATATCGTTGACGCCACCATCGCTGACTTTGTCTCGCGTGCCGTAGAACTGGTAACTGGTACTCAACGGACTCCCTGCGATATCAAATTTGTAGCTGGCTTTGGCAAAATACTGATCGATATAGCCTTCAGCCTGACCAAAGGCGGCTTCTAACACGAGGTCGTTTTTAAAATCGTACTTCGCACCCAGCGAGTGGAGGTAATCCACTTTGGTCTTTTTATCGTTCTGGTAAAACTTATCCATTTCGATATGCCACGGGGCTTTGTATTCGTTGGTCCACATATAGGAGAAACTCAACGCACCCGCATCACCGTAGTCAAAGTTAGCGCCAGCTTCAGCGCCCTGGTAAGTACCAGGCATAAAACTCCAGTGTGGCGCTAACAGGGTTTGGCCAGTTGGCTGAATATATCCGCCGCGCGCCCAGACTGGACCATATTTGAATTTTGCAGCGGCTTTATACAGGCTGATACCGCTTTTATCGCCGGACCAGTCTTCTTTATAGGCCTTATTGCTGGACGAGAAGGCAATTTCGTTCGGGTGTCCGCTGTCGCCATTTTCCGCCATTTCGATTGCCGTGAATGCGGCAATATCCAGGCCGAACATATCGGCGGCATAGCCTGACTGGAAGTCGAGGTTGGCGTTCCAGGTAGAGTGAGAAAGGTTGGTTTTGTATTTGTCTTCGGTAACGTCTTTACGGTCACGTTCACGCTGCCAGTAATAAATACCGCCCGTGAGGGTAGAATCTTCGATGAAACCTGCTGCCTTAGCCTCTGGCGCAATCACCAGGCCTGACATTGCTGTCATACCGGCGATAGCCAGCGCCAGCGCACTACGTTTGCCACTGAACGTACGCATAGATTATTCCTCTTTGACGAATTAAAACGCCTGAACGGCGAAAAATATAAAAGACCAAAAGGTCAGGGGTAGTCAGAAATACCCTCGAATTAACTACCGCCTTTAGGTTATTTTTCGCGACGCGAATTATCAATGCTTTTCAGTGGGCAAAAGTCAGGATTATGACGAAGTGCACATAATTCGTAGTGCTTTGTAACATTTAGCGGGAGACGAGATTTGGCGGGGCAAGTCATTAAATTTAAGCCAGTAATTGTGTAAATTACTGGTTATTTTCAGGTCTTCACTATTTTCAGAAATATACAAACTTTTTTTAGAAAAATAAGTAGCACCACATTGACCTGAATATTGCGCAGACATTATTTTTGCTCGCGCTTAACGATATGATCATTCAATAAAAAAACGCCGCATTACGCGGCGTTTGTCTCTCATTGACCAGAGCAGCGTTATTATTCGCCGACTTTAGTCCAGGTATCACGCAGACCAACGGTACGGTTAAACACCGGTTTTTCCGAGGTACTGTGACGGCTGTCGAGGCAGAAGTAGCCTTCACGTTCGAACTGGAACGCTTTGCCCGCTTCAGCGGCTTTCAGAGACGGCTCAGCATAACCCTGCTTGATGACCAGAGATTCCGGGTTGATTGTCGCCAGGAAGTCTTCTGCTGCACCTGGGTTAGGCACGCTGAACAGACGATCGTACAAGCGAATTTCAACCGGCAGCGCATGTTTTGCACTTACCCAGTGGATCACGCCTTTCACTTTGCGGCCATCTGCCGGATCTTTGCTCAGGGTTTCAGCGTCGTAAGAGCAGAAGATGGTGGTGATATTCCCTTCTGCATCTTTCTCAACACGCTCAGCTTTGATCACGTATGCGTTACGCAGACGCACCTCTTTACCCAGCACCAGACGCTTGTACTGCTTGTTCGCTTCTTCGCGGAAGTCAGCACGATCGATCCAGATTTCACCGCTGAACGGCACGTCACGGGTGCCCATTTCCGGTTTGTTCGGATGGTTAGGCATGGAGACCATTTCGCTCGCGCCCTGCGGGTAGTTTTCGATAACCAATTTAACCGGATCGATGACGGCCATTGCGCGCGGCGCGTTGTCGTTCAGATCTTCACGGATGCAGGATTCCAGAGAGGCGATCTCAATGGTGTTATCCTGCTTGGTCACGCCGATGCGCTTACAGAACTCGCGAATAGACGCGGCAGTATAACCACGGCGACGCAGACCCGAGATGGTTGGCATACGCGGATCGTCCCAGCCCTCAACATGCTTGTCGGTCACCAGCAGGTTCAGCTTACGCTTGGACATCACCGTGTATTCCAGATTCAGACGAGAGAATTCGTACTGACGCGGATGCACAGGGATCGTGATGTTATCCAGAACCCAGTCGTACAGACGGCGGTTATCCTGGAACTCCAGCGTACACAGGGAGTGCGTAATGCCTTCCAGCGCATCGCTGATGCAGTGGGTAAAGTCATACATCGGGTAGATGCACCACTTGTTACCGGTCTGATGGTGTTCAGCGAACTTGATACGGTACAGAACCGGATCGCGCATCACGATGAACGGAGATGCCATGTCGATTTTGGCACGCAGGCACGCTTTACCTTCCTCGAAGCCACCCGCACGCATTTTTTCAAACAGCGCCAGGTTCTCCTCAACGCTGCGATCGCGGAACGGGCTGTTTTTACCCGGCGCGGTCAGCGTGCCGCGGTATTCGCGGATCTCGTCAGCAGACAGCTCGTCGACATACGCCAGACCTTTATTGATAAGCTCGACCGCATAGGCGTACAGCTGATCAAAATAGTCAGAGGAGTAGCAGATATCGCCAGACCAGTTGAAGCCCAGCCATTGCACGTCATTCTTAATAGACTCAACGTATTCGATGTCTTCTTTTACTGGGTTGGTGTCATCGAAACGCAGGTTGCACTGTCCCTGGTAGTCTTGCGCGATGCCAAAGTTCAGGCAGATCGATTTTGCATGACCAATATGCAGGTAGCCGTTTGGCTCCGGCGGGAAACGGGTATGAACTGTGGTGTGCTTACCACTGGCCAGATCTTCATCGATGATCTGACGAATAAAGTTACTCGGGCGGGCTTCAGCCTCACTCATCGTGGATTCCTCAAAGCGTAAACAACGTATAACGGCATATGATCTTATAAGCCGGACGTAGTGACAACCCTTAAAACGTTTCTGAAGAAAATAATGGGGGCAATTGCTGCAAAAAAAAGCGGCGGAGGAAAACCCCCGCCGCTTAAGGCATGACTCTACTCAGGAGCGATTACTTGCCTTTAATCTCATACAGTGGCGTCTGGCCCGCAACGACCTGACCTTTCGCCTGAATTACCAGGCCGCTGAAGTCGTCGATATTGCTGCAAACGACCGGGCTAATCATGGAGCGCGCGTTAGCGTTCAGGTAATCCAGATCCATTTCCAGAATCGGCTGACCTGCCACCACGTCGGCCCCCTCTTCCACCAGGCGAGTGAAGCCCTGGCCGTTCAGCGCGACGGTATCGATACCCATATGGACAACGATCTCCGCGCCCTTTTCAGTTTCGAGGCAGAACGCATGGTTGGTGTTGAAGATTTTAACGATGGTCCCGGCAGCCGGTGACACCACGGTTTTGTCCGTTGGTTTCACCGCCACACCGTCACCGACAGCTTTGCTGGCAAACGCTTCGTCAGGCACCTGCTCAATCGCAACCACTTCACCGGTAATCGGTGAAACCAGCGCGGCAATGGTCGTTGCGTTAGGGACGGCCTGCGGTTTTGCCACCGGGGCTTCCGTCACTGGCGCGCTGTTCGCTGCAGAAGCCGCGATCGGTCCACGGGCAACCACTTTCTTCATTTCATCGCCAATCGATTCCGCTTTCGCACCCACGATAACCTGGATGGTCTGCTTGTTCAGTTTCACCACGCCGGATGCGCCAAGGCGTTTACACATGGCATCGTTAACGCGCGCAGAATCCCCTACCGTCAGGCGCAGACGGGTAATACATGCATCGATAGCTTTCAGGTTATCCGTACCGCCTACTGCGGCAATATAATTGGTTGCCAGCTGGGTCAGCCCTTCTTCGGTATTGCTGTTAGCTTCGCCAGTAACGATGTCGTCTTTCGTATCTTCGCGGCCTGGTGTTTTCAGGTTAAACATACGAATGACTGCGGTGAACAGAACGAAGTAGATAACGAAGAACACCAGACCCATTGCGACCAGCATCCAGACGTTCTTGCTCGCCGCAGGCAGGTTGTACATCAACACGTAGTCGATCGCGCCGGCGGAGAAGGAGAAGCCCGCATGGATACCCAGCAGCGTTGCAACAAACAGGCTAATACCCGTCAGCACAGCGTGCATGAGGTACAGCAGCGGAGCCAGGAACATGAACAGGAATTCCAGCGGCTCAGTAACACCGGTCAGGAACGCGGTGATGGCAACTGACAGCAGCATCCCGCCAACCATTGGACGACGCGCTTTCGGTGCGGCCAGGTACATAGCCAACGCCGCGCCCGGCAGACCAAACATCATGATAGGGAAGAAGCCCGACATGAACATGCCCGCGGTGCCGTCACCTGCATAGAAGCGGTTGATATCCCCGTGGAATACCGCGCCCGCGGCGTTGGTAAACTCACCAATCTGGAACCAGGCAATGGTGTTCAGCACCTGATGCAGGCCGGTTGGGATCAACAGACGGTTGATGAAACCGAAGATACCCGCACCCACTGCGCCAGCGGAAACAATCCACTCACCGCCCGCATGGATAGCGTGCTGCACCGGTGGCCAGATGTAACCAAAGATCGCGGCCAGAATCAGACAGAAGAAGCCTGTCGCAATCGGCACAAAACGTTTTCCACCGAAGAAGCTCAGGAAGTCTGGCAGTTTGATCCCCGCCCAACGGTTATAAACAGCCCCGCCGACCAGACCGGTAATGATACCTGCCAGAACACCCATGTTAATTTCTGGGTTTATCGTCACCATCGCTTTCGTCAGGATGAAGTAACCGACAGCCCCGGCCAGCGCCGCTGCACCCGCGCTGTCTTTTGACCAGCTGGATGCCACACCGATGGCGAAAATCAGCGCCAGATTGTCAAAAATCGCGCCACCCGCTTGCGCGATAAATGGCACATTAAGCAGATCGGGTTGCCCGAATCGCAGCAGCAGTGCTGCAACCGGTAGCACGGCGATAGGGAGCTGCAAAGCCCTACCGAGGCGCTGGAAAAAACCTAAAATATTCATCCTATTCCCCCTACGAGACCCTTATTAAGGCTCGTGCATAAACTATGTTTTTATTGTGTCGACAACGATAAATACAGTTGATGATTCACTGGCATTGTGAGTGTGTGAAAAATTAATTCGTATCGCAAATTAAACACGTATTTTTTGTGATTTTTGTCACCAAATATCGTTAATAACCCTCCCTTTCTCTGGCTAACAGTGAAAACTTATTTTATCATTCAAAAAATCAAGACGGATTGATCCGGCCTGAAAGGTTCCAGGTTACGCTTAGTTCAGGTTCCGATAGCCATCCGCCCACTCTTCTACTTTAACTCTTGAGGTGAACAATGAGACTGATTCCCCTGGCAACTGCTGAACAAGTCGGTAAATGGGCCGCCCGTCATATCGTTAACCGTATTAACGCGTTCAAACCCACCGCCGATCGTCCTTTCGTTCTCGGCCTTCCTACCGGCGGCACGCCGCTGACCGCGTATAAAGCCCTGGTTGAGATGCATAAAGCAGGCCAGGTTAGCTTTAAACATGTTGTGACCTTCAACATGGATGAGTATGTCGGCTTACCCAAGGATCATCCGGAAAGCTACCATAGCTTTATGCACCGTAATTTCTTTGATCACGTTGATATTCCGGCTGAAAACATTAACCTGCTGAATGGAAACGCGCCTGATATTGACGCAGAATGCCGTCAGTATGAAGAAAAAATCCGTTCCTACGGTAAAATCCACCTGTTCATGGGTGGCGTGGGCAACGATGGTCATATCGCGTTCAACGAACCGGCCTCTTCTCTGGCTTCCCGTACGCGTATTAAAACCCTGACCCATGACACGCGCGTGGCAAACTCCCGCTTCTTTGACGGTGATGTTAACCAGGTTCCAAAATACGCCCTGACCGTAGGCGTAGGCACCCTGCTGGATGCCGAAGAAGTGATGATTCTGGTTCTGGGCGGCGTGAAAGCGCAGGCGCTCCAGGCTGCCGTTGAAGGCAACGTTAACCACATGTGGACCATCAGCTGCCTGCAGCTGCATCCAAAATCAGTCATCGTGTGCGACGAACCGTCCACGATGGAGCTGAAAGTGAAAACGCTGAAATACTTCAACGAGTTAGAAGCTGAGAACATCAAAGGTCTGTAATTGAATAACCGCCTCTTCATCAAGAGGCGGCCGCTTTTTTTAACCGGGGGTCGTTATGTACGCTTTAACCCACGGTCGGATTTATACCGGCCATGATATTCTGGATGACCATGCGATTGTTATCGCCGATGGCCTGATTGAACGTGTTTGCCCGTTAGCAGAGCTGCCGCCGGGGATTGAACAGCGCTCACTCAATGGAGCAGTAATCTCCCCCGGTTTCATCGACGTACAGCTGAACGGCTGCGGCGGTGTGCAATTTAATGACACCGCGGAGGCGGTGACGGTCGACACGCTGGAAATCATGCAGAAAGCCAACGAGAAATCGGGCTGCACCAGCTATCTGCCAACCCTCATCACCAGCAGTGATGATCTCATGAAACAGGGTATCCGCGTGATGCGCGACTACCTGGCAAAACACCCTAATCAGGCGCTGGGTCTGCATCTTGAAGGACCGTGGCTGAACATCGTAAAAAAAGGGACGCATAACCCGGATTACGTGCGTAAACCTGACGCTGAGCTGGTCGACTACCTGTGTGCCAACGCCGATGTGATCACCAAAGTGACGCTGGCTCCTGAAATCGCGGGACCTGACGTTATCAGCAAACTGGCCGCCGCCGGGATTGTCGTTTCAGCGGGCCATTCAAACGCAACGCAAAAAGAAGCGAAAGCAGGTTTCCGCGCCGGCATTACCTTTGCGACGCACCTGTACAACGCGATGCCGTATATCACCGGTCGTGAACCTGGGCTGGTCGGGGCGATTCTCGATGAGCAGGACGTTTACTGCGGCATTATTGCTGACGGCTTGCACGTCGATTACACCAACATTCGCAACGCCAAGCGCCTGAAAGGTGACAAACTCTGTCTGGTAACCGATGCCACCGCACCGGCAGGGGCAAATATTGAGCAGTTCATTTTTGCCGGTAAAACAATATACTACCGCAATGGACTGTGTGTTGATGAAAACGGTACGCTGAGTGGTTCCTCCCTGACGATGATTGAAGGGGTGCGTAACCTGGTTGAACATTGCGGGATTGTGCTTGATGAAGTCCTGCGTATGGCGACCCTTTATCCTGCGCGCGCGATGGGCGTAAATAAACAGCTTGGCGGAATTGCACCAGGTATGGTTGCAAACCTGACGGCATTCACACACGATTATAAAATTATCAAGACCATCGTTAATGGTAACGAGGTCGTCACTGAGTAAGTAAAAGTATGACACCAGGCGGACAAGCTCAAATCGGTAATGTCGATCTCGTTAAACAACTTAACAGCGCGGCGGTTTATCGTCTGATTGACCAACACGGGCCAATCTCGCGCATTCAGATAGCCGAACAAAGCCAGCTTGCTCCCGCCAGCGTGACAAAAATTACCCGTCAGCTCATTGAGCGCGGACTGATCAAAGAAGTCGATCAGCAGGCCTCCACCGGAGGCCGCCGCGCCATCTCCATTATTACCGAAACCCGCAATTTTCAGGCGATCGGCGTCCGTCTTGGTCGTCATGACACCACCCTTACGCTCTATGATCTGAGCAGCAAAGCCATCGCGGAAGAACACTACCCGCTTCCGGAGCGCACTCAGGAGACGCTGGAACACGCGCTGCTGAATACCATTGAACACTTTATCGAGAGCTGTCAGCGCAAAATCCGTGAACTGATTGCGATCTCGGTGATCCTGCCAGGCCTGGTGGACCCCGAAAGCGGCGTGATCCGTTATATGCCCCATATAAAGGTTGAGAACTGGGGGCTGGTAGATGCGCTGGAAAAACGCTTTAAAGTGACCTGTTTCGTGGGTCACGACATCCGCTCTCTGGCCCTGGCAGAGCACTACTTTGGTGCGAGCCAGGATTGTGAAGATTCGATTCTGGTGCGCGTACACCGCGGGACAGGGGCAGGCATCATCTCTAACGGGCGCATTTTTATTGGCCGCAACGGTAACGTCGGTGAGATTGGTCATATTCAGGTAGAGCCGCTTGGCGAACGCTGCCACTGCGGAAACTTTGGCTGTCTGGAGACGATTGCCGCCAACACGGCGATTGAACAGCGGGTGCGCCATCTGCTTGAACAGGGTTACCAGAGCCGCGTCACGCTGGACGATTGCAAGATAGGGACTATCTGCAAAGCCGCCAACAAAGGCGACGCGCTGGCCTGTGAAGTTATTGAGCAGGTGGGTCGCCATCTGGGTAAAACCATCGCCATCGCCATCAACCTGTTTAACCCGCAAAAAGTGGTGATCGCCGGTGAGATTGTGGAGGCCGAGAAGGTCCTGCTGCCCGCCATTGAAGGCTGCATTAACACTCAGGCGCTGAAAGCCTTCCGCCAGAACCTTCCCGTCGTTCGTTCTAAGCTTGACCATCGCTCAGCGATAGGCGCATTTGCGCTGGTTAAACGCGCCATGCTCAACGGTATTCTGTTGCAACATTTGCTGGAAAGTTGATCGGGTCTTATAGTAACGCCTTCTTTTTTTGATGTCGGAATGTCCATGACCATTAAGAATGTAATTTGTGATATCGACGGCGTGCTGATGCACGACAACGTTGCTGTACCAGGTGCTGCGGAGTTTCTTCACCGCATCATCGACAAAGGAATGCCTCTGGTTCTTCTCACGAACTACCCTTCTCAGACCGGTCAGGACCTGGCAAACCGCTTTGCCACAGCAGGCGTCAACGTGCCGGACAGCGTGTTTTATACCTCTGCCATGGCCACCGCAGATTTCCTCAAGCGCCAGGAAGGAAAAAAGGCCTACGTGGTGGGTGAAGGGGCGCTGATCCACGAGTTATATAAGGCAGGGTTTACCATCACAGATGTGAACCCGGACTTTGTGATCGTTGGCGAAACGCGCTCCTATAACTGGGAGATGATGCACAAAGCCTCCTACTTTGTTGCCAACGGTGCGCGTTTTATTGCCACCAACCCGGATACCCACGGCCGTGGTTTTTACCCTGCCTGCGGCGCGCTGTGTGCCGGTATCGAAAAGATCTCTGGCCGGAAACCATTCTACGTGGGCAAGCCCAGCCCGTGGATCATCCGTGCTGCGCTGAACAAGATGCAGGCCCACTCTGAAGAAACGGTGATTGTCGGCGACAACCTGCGCACCGATATCCTGGCCGGATTCCAGGCGGGCCTGGAAACCATTCTGGTGCTTTCCGGTGTCTCCACGCTCGACGATATTGACGCCATGCCCTTCCGACCGAGCTGGATTTATCCCTCCGTCGAAGAAATTGATATTATCTGATCCCAAACCACGCCTCAGCGCGTGGTTTTTTATTTTCACGCCCGATAAACAACCCCACATCTAACAAAACAGCCATTTTATTGCATAATCATCAATAAAAGCGTTTATGACGTACTCGTTTTTCACTATTCGGTAATCAGCATTGCACTATTTCCGTTTTATCCCGTAAAACCCTTGCGCGCCCTCCCCCTTTGCGGCATTTTCATAAGCAAGCAACATTACAAAGCAACAGGGTTAACGGAGAAGGTTATGTGTTCAATTTTTGGCGTACTGGATATTAAAACTGACGCAGGCGAACTGCGTAAAAAGGCACTCGAATTGTCCCGCCTGATGCGCCATCGCGGCCCGGACTGGTCCGGCGTTTACGCCAGCGATAAAGCCATCCTGGCACACGAACGTCTGTCCATTGTTGACGTCAACGCCGGTGCGCAGCCGCTGTATAACGAGAAAAAAACACACGCGCTGGCTGTCAACGGTGAAATCTATAACCATCAGGCGCTGCGCGCCGAGTACGGCGACCGTTACGCCTTCCAGACTGGTTCTGACTGTGAAGTGATCCTGGCGCTGTATCAGGAGAAAGGCCCGGAATTCCTCGATGATCTGCAGGGTATGTTTGCCTTCGCCCTGTACGACAGCGAAAAAGATGCCTATCTGATTGGCCGCGACCATATTGGTATTATCCCGCTGTATATGGGTCACGATGAACACGGCAACTTTTATGTCGCCTCAGAAATGAAAGCCCTGGTGCCGGTTTGCCGCACCATTAAAGAGTTCCCGGCAGGAAGTTACCTGTGGAGTAAAGACGGCGAGATCCGTCAGTACTATCAGCGCGACTGGTTCGACTATGATGCGGTTAAAGACAACGTGACTGATAAAGCCGAACTGCGTCAGGCGCTGGAAGATTCTGTTAAAAGCCACCTGATGTCAGATGTGCCATACGGCGTACTGCTCTCCGGCGGGCTGGACTCGTCCGTGATCTCCGCGATCACCAAGAAATTCGCCGCGCGTCGTGTTGAAGATCAGGAACGTTCAGAAGCCTGGTGGCCGCAGCTGCACTCCTTTGCTGTGGGCCTGGAAGGCGCACCGGATCTGAAAGCCGCGCAGGAAGTGGCAAACCATCTCGGTACCGTGCACCATGAGATCCACTTCACCGTGCAGGAAGGCCTGGATGCGATCCGCGATGTTATCTACCACATCGAAACCTACGATGTGACCACCATTCGCGCTTCCACGCCGATGTACCTGATGTCGCGTAAGATCAAAGCGATGGGCATTAAGATGGTGCTCTCCGGTGAAGGGTCTGACGAAGTGTTTGGCGGCTACCTCTATTTCCACAAAGCGCCGAACGCAAAAGAGCTGCATGAAGAGACAGTACGTAAACTGCAGGCGCTGCATATGTTTGACTGCGCACGCGCCAACAAAGCAATGTCTGCCTGGGGTGTGGAAGCCCGTGTTCCCTTCCTGGATAAGAAATTCCTCGACGTGGCAATGCGCATCAACCCGCAGGACAAAATGTGCGGCAACGGCAAAATGGAGAAACATATCCTGCGTGAATGTTTCGAATCCTACCTGCCGGCGAGCGTGGCATGGCGTCAGAAAGAGCAGTTCTCTGACGGTGTCGGGTATAGCTGGATCGATACCCTGAAAGAGGTGGCGGCAAAACAGGTTTCCGATCAGCAACTGGAAACCGCGAGCTTCCGCTTCCCGTACAACACGCCAGGCTCCAAAGAAGCGTATCTGTACCGTGAAATCTTTGAAGAGTTGTTCCCGGTGCCGAGTGCGGCGGAGTGTGTTCCGGGCGGCCCGTCCGTTGCCTGTTCTTCGGCTAAAGCCATTGAATGGGATGAATCTTTCAAGTCAATGAACGATCCATCAGGACGTGCGGTAGGCGTACACCAGTCTGCCTATAAGTAATCGAAAAGCATCCAATCAGGCCCTGCGGGGCCTGATTTTTTTTGCCCCCTATTTCACTCCCTAAAAACGATAAATAACCAATAATTGCCGAATATTCGGTCACGCTGTTCGCAACCTAACCAAACAGTCACATTCCGGCTATTTTCGTTGAAAAAGGTGTTGACGCTGCAAGGGTCTATACGCATAATGCGCCCCGCAACGCCGATAAGGTAACGCGAAAAAAAGATGGCTACGTAGCTCAGTTGGTTAGAGCACATCACTCATAATGATGGGGTCACAGGTTCGAATCCCGTCGTAGCCACCATCTTTTTTTGCGGGAGTGGCGAAATTGGTAGACGCACCAGATTTAGGTTCTGGCGCCGCAAGGTGTGCGAGTTCAAGTCTCGCCTCCCGCACCATTCCCAGGTAAGCGTTGCACGGATGGGGTATCGCCAAGCGGTAAGGCACCGGTTTTTGATACCGGCATTCCCTGGTTCGAATCCAGGTACCCCAGCCATATTTCTTCGATTTTGCGGTTCTCCGCGGTATTGGGGTATCGCCAAGCGGTAAGGCACCGGTTTTTGATACCGGCATTCCCTGGTTCGAATCCAGGTACCCCAGCCATCGAAGATTGCAGTACTGGCTACGTAGCTCAGTTGGTTAGAGCACATCACTCATAATGATGGGGTCACAGGTTCGAATCCCGTCGTAGCCACCAAATTAGTCATCTGTCGAATGATTCGGTAGACGAGAAAAAATTGTTGGGGTATCGCCAAGCGGTAAGGCACCGGATTCTGATTCCGGCATTCCGAGGTTCGAATCCTCGTACCCCAGCCAATTTAAAAAAGTCGTTAAGCACATTGTTTAACGCAATTGGGGTGTCGCCAAGCGGTAAGGCTCTGGTTTCTGATACCAGCATTCCGGGGTTCGAATCCCTGCACCCCAGCCACTTAGTAACAAAAAAGCCCGCTCTGCGGGCTTTTTTGTTTTTGTTGGATTATGTACCGCATCCGAAAGCCCTCTCCCGCAGGAGAAGGCACTCAGATTAAAGGCCTAACGCGTACTTCAGCGCCTGACGCTTCAGCCCACCGGCACGCTCCGCCGCCATCAACCCAATGTTACGCAGAATGCGCACCGGACCAAGATCGTTACTGAACCCGGCGTAAAACAGATCCATCCCCGACTGCATGATAAAGTTATCCGCCATACGCCACGTCTGGTAACGTTTCAGTACCGGATGGCTGGCCCAGGCCTCCGCGTGAGCGCGCGCATTGCCCAGCACATCCAGTAAAGCCTCAACGTCACGGTATCCCAGGTTCACGCCCTGCCCCGCCAGCGGGTGAATGGTGTGTGCCGCATCCCCCACCAGCGCCAGCCCTGCACGGGCATACTGCAATGCATGGCGACGGGTAAGCGGAAACCCCCCGGCGGCAACCGGCATGACGTTGCCCAGACGGCGTGGGAAGTGCTGATGGATCTCTCGCTGCAGCTGCTCCATTGAAAGCCCCTGCAACTGACGAATGCGCGCCGGTTTGTCATACCACACCAGCGACGCCCAGCGATCAAACAACGGTAAAAAGGCATGCGGGCCATTCGGGGTAAAGTGCTGCCAGGTGCTCTCACCCGGGTCATTCTCACACTGCACGGTGATCAACATGCACGCCTGCTGGTACTGCCAGGCATGAATGCCAATTCCCGCCATTTGTCTGACCTGTGAGTTGGCACCATCCGCTCCGACAACCAGCCTCGTGGCCAGCTCATCACCCTTATCCAGCTCAAGCAAATACCCGCCTTCGTGGGGATGCAGTGCGTTAAGTGACGCCGGGACGCGCAGCGCCACTTTCGGATGCGCCTCCAGGGACTGCCAGAGCGCCAACTGGAGGACCGTATTTTCCACCATATAGCCCAGACGGGGCAGCTTCAGTTCAGCGGCATCAAACGCGACATGCGCATTCTCCCACTCCCAGGTTTCGAGACGGCTGTAAGGGTGCGCGCGCATCCCGAGCACGGCATCCCAGACGCCCAGCCCGCGCAGCAGATCGACAGAGGCGGCGCTGATAGCTGAAATTCGCACATCCGGCTTTGCCGTCGGGTCAAACGCAACAGGGGCAGCCTGCTCGATAACCGTCACCTCAAATCCCTGCTGCGCCAGCCCCAGCGCGAGTGCGCCGCCGACCATACCGCCGCCGACAACGGCAATTTCGGTTTGTTGGAGAGTCATGGTCAATTATCCTTAATGGTATATACCTTAAGTTTACCGGATTTTTTCGGTCTTGAGGTTGACAACCTTCATACTGGTCACAACCGCAGCAAAGCATTACAATACGCGCCCTGCATTCCTGAGCATGAGCAAGTCGATGACAAAAAAACTCCATATAAAAACCTGGGGCTGTCAGATGAACGAATACGATTCATCCAAGATGGCCGATCTGCTGGATGCCACGCACGGGTATCAACTGACTGACAACGCGAACGAAGCGGACGTGTTGCTGCTCAATACCTGTTCGATCCGTGAGAAGGCGCAGGAGAAGGTGTTCCATCAACTGGGCCGCTGGAAGCTTATCAAACGCAAAAGACCCGATGTGATCATTGGCGTGGGTGGGTGTGTGGCCTCGCAGGAAGGCAAACTGATCCGCCAGCGTGCTCACTATGTTGATATTATTTTTGGCCCGCAGACGCTGCACCGCCTGCCGGAGATGATCAACGCCGTTCGCGAGAATCGCCGCCCGGTGGTTGACGTAAGCTTCCCGGAAATCGAAAAATTTGACCGTCTGCCAGAACCACGCGCGGATGGTCCAACAGCCTACGTCTCCATTATGGAAGGCTGTAACAAGTACTGCACCTATTGTGTCGTACCGTATACCCGCGGCGAAGAAGTGAGCCGTCCGACCGACGACATTCTGTTTGAAGTGGCGCAACTGGCGGCACAGGGTGTGCGTGAAATTCATCTGCTGGGCCAGAACGTCAACGCCTGGCGCGGCGAGAACTACGACGGTACCACCGGCAGCTTTGCAGAACTGCTGCGCCTGGTGGCCGCGATCGACGGCATCGACCGCCTTCGCTTCACCACCAGCCACCCGATGGAATTTACCGATGACATCATTGATGTGTATCGCGATACGCCAGAGCTGGTGAGCTTCCTGCATCTGCCGATTCAGTGCGGTTCCGACCGCGTGCTGAACCTGATGGGACGTCCACATACGGTACTGGAGTACAAATCCATCATCCGCAAGCTGCGTGAAGCCCGTCCTGACATCCAGATTAGCTCCGACTTTATCGTTGGCTTCCCGGGCGAAACCACGGATGACTTTGAGCGCACGATGAAGCTCATTGGCGAAGTGAATTTTGACGTCAGCTACAGCTTTATCTTCTCAGCGCGTCCAGGTACTCCTGCGGCCGATATGGTCGACGATGTGCCGGAAGAAGAGAAAAAGCAGCGTCTGTATATTCTGCAGGAGCGTATCAACCAGCAGGCCAACGCCTGGAGCCGTCGCATGGTCGGCACCGTCCAGCGTATTCTGGTGGAAGGCACTTCCCGTAAGAGCATTATGGAGCTGTCAGGACGCACCGAAAATAACCGCGTCGTGAATTTTGAAGGCACGCCAGACATGGTCGGTAAATTTGTGGACGTGGAGATTGTCGACGTACTGACCAACTCCCTGCGCGCGAAAGTGGTCCGTACCGAAGACGAAATGGGTCTGCGCATCGCACAGTCGCCGGAATCCGTCATGTCCCGCACCCGCAAAGAAAGCGACGCTGGCGTCGGTATTTACCAGCCATAACGCCATCCGGCCTGCCGGTTCGGCAGGCCTTGTATTTCCTCTCATCGCCCCCAATATCTTCCGCAACGCTTGCGCCTTTATTCTATGGCGTGAATAATTTCGGTAATGACCGTTTTATTACGCCAGGTGGCACCGGGTCAGTTAAACAATCAAAGAGGAACAGTTTGAACATAGATACGCGTGAAATTAGCCTTGAGCCAGCAGACAACGCTCGCCTGCTGAGCCTGTGCGGGCCGTTTGATGACAACATCAAACAACTGGAGCGACGTCTGGGTATCGAAATCAATCGTCGCGATAATCATTTCAAACTCACCGGACGCCCTCTCTGCGTCAACGCCGCTGCGGATATTCTGCGTAGCCTGTATGTGGATACCGCCCCAATGCGCGGTGAAATACAGGATATCGAGCCAGAACAGATCCACCTCGCGATCAAAGAGGCGCGCGTGCTTGAGCAAAGCGCAGAAAGCGTGCCGGACTATGGCAAGGCCATCAATATTAAGACCAAACGTGGCGTCATTAAGCCGCGTACGCCAAACCAGGCGCAGTACATCGCCAACATTCTCGACCATGACATCACCTTCGGTGTGGGCCCGGCGGGTACGGGTAAAACCTATCTGGCCGTTGCCGCGGCGGTTGATGCGCTCGAACGCCAGGAGATTCGTCGCATCCTGCTGACCCGTCCGGCGGTGGAAGCGGGTGAAAAACTGGGCTTCCTGCCAGGCGATCTGAGCCAGAAGGTTGACCCTTACCTTCGTCCGTTATACGACGCACTGTTCGAGATGCTCGGCTTTGAGAAAGTGGAGAAGCTGATTGAGCGTAACGTGATTGAAGTTGCCCCGCTCGCCTATATGCGCGGCCGTACGCTGAATGATGCATTCATTATTCTCGATGAAAGCCAGAACACCACCATCGAACAGATGAAAATGTTCCTGACACGTATCGGCTTTAACTCAAAAGCGGTCATTACCGGTGACGTCACGCAGATTGACCTGCCGCGCAGCACCAAATCGGGTCTGCGCCATGCCATTGAAGTGCTGGCCGACGTCGACGAAATCAGCTTTAACTTCTTCCACAGCGAAGACGTGGTCCGTCACCCGGTTGTGGCGCGCATCGTTAACGCTTATGAAGCATGGGAAGAAGCAGATCAGAAGCGTAAGGCCGAACTGGCCGCAGAACGTAAGCGCGAAGCGCAGGAGCAAGAACAAAAATGAGTCAGGTGATCCTCGATTTACAACTGGCATGTGACGATAATTCCGGCTTGCCAGAAGAGGCGCAGTTTCAGACATGGCTGGATGCGGTTATCCCCCCGTTTCAGGAAGAATCAGAAGTCACGATTCGTCTGGTGGATGAAGCCGAAAGCCATGAGCTTAACCTGACCTACCGCGGGAAAGATAAGCCGACCAACGTGCTCTCTTTCCCCTTCGAAGCCCCACCGGGAATTGAGATGCCGCTGCTGGGCGATCTGATCATCTGCCGCCAGGTCGTGGAACAGGAAGCTAAAGAGCAGCAAAAACCGCTGGAAGCCCACTGGGCGCATATGGTGGTACACGGTAGCCTGCATCTGCTCGGCTACGACCATATTGAAGATGACGAAGCGGAAGAGATGGAGTCCCTCGAGACAGAGATAATGCTTGCTCTGGGCTATGAGGATCCGTACATTGCCGAGAAAGAATAGTCAGTCGACCGACTGACTAACATGCCGCCGCGTAGGGAAATAGCGCGGCGGTAAACGTTGAACTAACAAGAGAACCCTTAACAAACGCCATGAGCGACGACAATTCACACAGTAGCGACACGACAAACACCAAAAAGGGATTTTTCTCCCTCATTCTGAACCAGCTTTTCCACGGCGAACCTAAAAACCGTGACGAACTGCTGGAGCTGATTCGTGATTCCGGGCAAAACGACCTTATCGATGAAGATACGCGCGAAATGCTCGAAGGGGTAATGGACATCGCCGACCAGCGCGTTCGCGACATCATGATCCCCCGCTCGCAGATGATCACCCTGAAACGTAACCAGACTCTGGACGAGTGCCTCGATGTGATCATCGAATCCGCACACTCGCGTTTCCCGGTCATCAGCGAAGACAAAGATCACATTGAAGGGATTTTGATGGCGAAAGATCTGCTGCCGTTTATGCGCAGCGATGCCGAAGCCTTCAGCATGGAAAAAGTGTTACGCCAGGCCGTGGTTGTGCCGGAAAGTAAACGTGTGGATCGGATGCTGAAAGAGTTTCGCTCTCAGCGCTACCACATGGCGATTGTTATTGATGAATTTGGTGGCGTTTCCGGTCTCGTCACGATCGAAGATATCCTTGAGCTGATCGTGGGCGAAATCGAAGATGAGTATGACGAAGAAGAGGATATCGACTTCCGTCAGCTTAGCCGCCACACCTGGACCGTTCGCGCGCTGGCCTCGATTGAGGACTTTAACGACGCCTTTAGTACCCATTTCAGCGATGAAGAGGTCGATACTATTGGCGGGCTGGTGATGCAGGCCTTTGGCCACCTTCCGGCACGCGGCGAGACCGTTGACATCGACGGTTACCAGTTCAAAGTGGCAATGGCCGACAGCCGACGTATTATACAGGTTCATGTCAGAACGCCGGACGACTCACCGGTGCCAAAACTGGAAGATTAATGTAAATGGCATTTGCCCCATTACTTGAACGCCAGCACGTACGTTTGCTGCTGGCGCTGTTACTCGGAGCCAGCGGAACGCTGGCTTTTTCTCCTTACGATATCTGGCCTGCAGCCATTCTCTCCCTGATGGGCCTTCAGGGTTTAACCCTGAATCGTCGTCCCGTCCAGGCGGCAGCGATTGGCTACTTCTGGGGACTGGGGCTGTTTGGCTCCGGCATCAACTGGGTCTATGTCAGCATCGCCCAGTTTGGCGGTATGCCAGGCCCCGTTAACGTCTTCCTCGTGGTGCTGCTGGCCGCTTATCTCTCGCTCTATACCGGCCTGTTCGCGGGTATCCTTTCTCGCCTGTGGCCAAAAACCACCTGGCTGCGCGTTGCCATTGCTGCGCCGGTTGTCTGGCAAATTACCGAGTTCCTTCGCGGCTGGGTACTGACTGGCTTCCCGTGGCTGCAGTTCGGTTACAGTCAGATTGATGGCCCGCTAAAGGGGCTTGCTCCGGTAATGGGCGTTGAAGCGATTAACTTCCTGTTGATGGTGGTGAGCGGACTGCTGGTCCTGGTGCTGTTCACACGTAGCTGGAAGACGCTGGTCGTGGCGCTGGTGTTGTTTGCCCTGCCTTTCCCACTGCGTTATATCCAGTGGTACAGCCTGGTGCCAGAGCGCACCACACAGGTTTCAATGGTGCAGGGGAATATCCCTCAGTCAATGAAATGGGACGAGAAAGAGCTGCTGAACACGCTGAAGATCTACGCTAACGCCACCGAGGCGGTCATGGGTAAATCGCAGCTGATCATCTGGCCAGAGTCGGCGATTCCGGATCTGGAAATTAACCAGCAGCCGTTCCTGAACATGATGAACGCTCTACTGCTGGCTCGCGGCAGTACGCTGGTTACCGGGATTGTCGATGCGCGTCTGAATCAGCAGAACCGCTATGACACCTACAACACCATCATTACGCTGGGTAAAGACAGCGAATACAGCTACAACTCCACTGACCGGTATAACAAGAATCACCTGGTACCGTTTGGCGAATTTGTACCGCTGGAGTCCATTCTGCGCCCGTTAGCACCGTTCTTTGACCTGCCGATGTCCTCATTCAGCCGTGGCCCGTACGTTCAGCCCCAGCTGCATGCGCACGGTTTTGCCCTGACGGCGGCCATCTGCTACGAAATTATCCTCGGCGAGCAGGTGCGCGATAACTTCCGTCCGGACACTGACTTCCTGCTGACTATCTCCAACGATGCCTGGTTTGGTAAGTCGATTGGCCCGTGGCAGCATTTCCAGATGGCGCGGATGCGCTCCCTGGAGCTGGCGCGCCCGCTGCTGCGTAGCACCAACAATGGCATTACCGCCGTGATTGGCCCGCAGGGCGAAATCCAGGCCATGATCCCGCAGTTCACCCGTGAAGTGCTGACGACCAACGTCACGCCTGCGACGGGCCTGACGCCTTATGCCCGCACCGGCAACTGGCCGCTGTGGATCCTGACCGCGCTGTTCGGATTTGGCGCGGTGCTGATGAGCTTGCGTCAGCGTCGTCGATAATTTCCCCTCCCTTCCCCTCTCCCGTTGGGAGAGGGCATTTCTGGCACGTCTCTTGCTTTATTTCCCCACGTAAACGCAGTTTGGCTTAACGTGCAACTTCGTCGCACCAGCGTAGATCACCGGTAGCACCGAAACGGTGCAACGAGAGATATTTGCCTCTGATTGGTGCGGCGCGCTTCGCAAAAATAAACAATAACGCAGCAAAATCTTTACATTAAGCCAGACTAAATGTTAACAAGCTTGCATAACACTGCACTCGCATAGCGCGAGATATAACAACATCACAATGGGTATCAATGCGTCACTGGCGCTGATAAGAAAGGAGTTGGGTATGCAATTACGTAAACTGGCCACAGCAATGCTGGTTATGGGGATGTCGGCAAGCGTTGTTCACGCTGAAGATGCTCCGGCTGCCGGAAGCACTCTCGACAAGATTGCCAAAAACGGCGTGATCGTGGTCGGCCACCGTGAATCTTCTGTCCCGTTCTCTTACTACGACAACACGCAAAAAGTCGTGGGCTATTCACAGGATTACTCCAACGCTATCGTTGAAGCTGTGAAGAAAAAGCTGAACAAACCTGACCTGCAGGTGAAGCTGATTCCAATCACTTCACAAAACCGTATTCCACTGCTGCAAAACGGCACGTTCGATTTTGAGTGCGGTTCCACCACCAACAACCTTGAGCGTCAGAAACAGGCTGCCTTCTCTGACACCATCTTCGTCGTGGGCACCCGCCTGCTGACCAAGAAAGGCGGCGAGATCAAAGACTTTGCGGACCTGAAAGGCAAAGCCGTTGTTGTTACCTCCGGTACCACTTCCGAAGTGCTGCTGCACAAGCTGAACGACGAGAAGAAAATGGATATGCGCATCATCAGCGCGAAAGATCATGGCGACTCTTTCCGTACCCTGGAAAGTGGCCGTGCTGTGGCGTTTATGATGGATGATGCCCTGCTGGCAGGCGAACGTGCAAAAGCGAAGAAACCAGACAACTGGGATATCGTCGGCACGGCGCAATCTAAAGAAGCGTACGGCTGTATGCTGCGTAAAGACGATCCGCAGTTCAAGAAGCTGATCGATGACACCATCGCTCAGGTTCAGACCTCCGGTGAAGCGGAAAAATGGTTCGATAAATGGTTCAAGAACCCGATTCCACCCAAAAATCTTAACATGAACTTCGAACTGTCTGACGACATGAAAGCGCTGTTCAAATCACCAAACGACAAGGCTCTTAACTAATTAGAACAACAGGGGCGGGATCTCCTGCCCTCTCGATTGTCGGGAAGCATGGACAGACTATACGTTGAGTGGTCGTTCCCCACTCAGCGCGAAAAATGAGCTTCTCACCAATCTTCGAGGGTAGCGCTGCTACCCTTTTTTTTCTGGAGTTTATTATGTCAATAGACTGGAACTGGGGCATATTCCTGCAACAAGCCCCGTTCGGCAACACCACCTATCTTGGCTGGCTGTGGAGCGGTTTTCAGGTTACCGTCGCCTTATCGATCACGGCGTGGATTATCGCGTTTCTTGTCGGTTCACTGTTCGGTATTTTGCGCACCGTGCCTAACCGTTTTCTCTCATCTCTCGGCACCCTGTATGTGGAACTGTTCCGTAACGTTCCGCTGATTGTGCAATTTTTCACCTGGTATCTGGTCGTCCCGGAACTGCTGCCGGAAAATATTGGCATGTGGTTTAAGTCGGAACTGGATCCGAACGTGCAGTTCTTTGTCTCCTCCATGCTCTGTCTGGGGCTCTTCACCGCCGCGCGCGTTTGCGAGCAGGTGCGTGCCGCCATTCAGTCACTGCCGCGCGGACAAAAAAATGCTGGCCTGGCGATGGGCCTGACGCTGCCACAAACTTACCGCTACGTACTGCTGCCTAACGCTTACCGCGTCATTGTTCCACCGATGACGTCTGAGATGATGAACCTGGTGAAAAACTCGGCCATCGCCTCGACCATCGGTCTGGTGGATATGGCCGCACAGGCGGGCAAGCTGCTGGATTATTCCGCTCACGCGTGGGAATCCTTCACGGCGATCACACTCGCCTATGTTCTGATTAACACTTTCATCATGCTGGTGATGAACCTGGTTGAACGCAAAATCCGCCTGCCGGGCAATCTGGGGGGCAAATAATGTACGAATTTGACTGGAGTTCTATCGTTCCATCCATGCCTTACCTGCTGGATGGCCTGCTGATCACCTTAAAAATCACCGTGATTGCTATTGTGGTGGGTATCGTCTGGGGCACCCTGCTGGCGGTCATGCGCCTGTCGGCCTTTAAACCGTTCGCCTGGTTTGCCACGGCCTACGTTAACGTTTTCCGCTCCATCCCCCTGGTGATGGTACTGCTGTGGTTTTACCTGATTGTTCCCGGCTTTCTGCAAAACGTGCTGGGGCTGTCGCCGAAAACCGATATCCGCCTGATCTCCGCGATGGTCGCGTTCTCAATGTTTGAGGCTGCTTACTATTCAGAGATTATCCGAGCGGGTATTCAGAGTATTTCCCGTGGGCAGTCCAGCGCCGCGCTGGCGCTGGGGATGACGCACTGGCAATCCATGCAGCTCATTATTCTGCCGCAGGCGTTTCGCGCCATGGTTCCCCTCCTGCTGACCCAGGGCATCGTACTGTTCCAGGATACCTCTCTGGTCTACGTATTGAGCCTGGCAGACTTCTTCCGTACCGCGTCTACCATCGGTGAACGTGACGGTACGCAGGTCGAAATGGTGCTCTTCGCGGGTGGCGTCTATTTTGTGATTAGTTTAAGCGCGTCGCTGTTGGTCAGCTGGCTGAAGAAAAGGACTGTATAATGATTTCCCTGAAAAATGTTTCTAAATGGTATGGGCACTTTCAGGTGCTGACCGACTGCTCAACCGAAGTGAAAAAAGGTGACGTGGTGGTGGTATGTGGGCCATCCGGCTCCGGTAAATCCACGCTGATCAAAACCGTTAACGGCCTGGAGCCGGTGCAGCAAGGTGAGATCCTCGTCAATGGCACCAAAGTCAATGACAGGAAAACCAACCTTGCTCAGCTGCGTTCCCACGTCGGCATGGTGTTCCAGCACTTTGAGCTGTTTCCGCACCTCTCCATTATCGAGAACCTGACGCTGGCGCAGGTAAAAGTGCTGAAACGCGATAAAAAGCTCGCGCGCGATAAAGGTCTGAAGCTGCTGGAACGCGTGGGGCTCTCAGCGCATGCTGATAAATTCCCGGCGCAGCTCTCTGGCGGTCAGCAGCAGCGTGTGGCTATTGCCCGGGCCCTGTGTATGGATCCGGTCGCCATGCTGTTTGATGAACCGACTTCCGCTCTCGATCCCGAGATGATCAACGAAGTGCTGGACGTAATGGTTGAGCTGGCGCACGAAGGGATGACGATGATGGTGGTGACCCACGAAATGGGCTTTGCCCGCAAAGTGGCGAACCGCGTGATCTTCATGGACGAAGGGAAGATTGTTGAAGACTCGCCGAAAGAAGAGTTCTTCGCCAATCCAAAATCCGAGCGAGCAAAAGACTTCCTCGCCAAAATCCTGCACTAATCTCCCCGGTGCGCAATCTGCGGATTGCGCACTGCTTCACGCTTTAGCTCTCTTCTTCTCGTCGGCGTCACATTGCAGCGTTAACCTTGTCACAAAATAATGCTACGTATGGAGCACGCTATGGCACAACCTATCCTTCTCGATTGCGACCCGGGTCATGATGACGCGATCGCCCTCGTCCTTGCACTTGCCTCCCCTGAACTGGACATCAAAGCCGTTACGTCCTCTGCCGGAAACCAGACCCCGGAGAAAACGCTGCGTAATGTCCTGCGTATGCTGACGTTGCTCAAACGCACCGATATACCGGTCGCCGGTGGTGCCGTCAAACCGCTCATGCGCGATCTGATCATTGCCGACAACGTGCACGGTGAAAGTGGGCTGGATGGCCCGGCACTGCCCGAACCGGGGTTTGAAGCGCAACCCTGCACCGCCGTAGAGTTGATGGCAAAAGTACTGCGTGAAAGCGCGGAACCGGTCACGCTGGTGGCCACCGGCCCGCAAACCAACGTTGCGCTGCTGCTGAACAGCCATCCGGAATTGCACAGTAAAATCGCCCGAATCGTGATCATGGGCGGCGCAATGGGACTCGGGAACTGGACGCCAGCGGCGGAGTTCAACATTTTTGTCGATCCGGAAGCCGCAGAGATTGTCTTCCAGTCTGGCCTGCCGATTGTCATGGCCGGCCTGGACGTCACCCATCGCGCACAAATAATGGCGCACGACATTGCGCGCTTTCGTGCCATTGGCAACCCGGTGGCGACAACCGTCGCAGAATTGCTGGACTTCTTTATGGCGTATCACAAAGCCGAGAAATGGGGTTTTCACGGCGCGCCGCTGCACGATCCGTGCACCATTGCCTGGCTGCTCAAACCGGAGATGTTTACCACGGTAGAACGGTGGGTGGGCGTGGAAACCCAAGGGAAATACACTCAGGGTATGACGGTGGTGGACTACTATTCACTGACGGGCAATCAACCCAACACCACGCTGATGGTGGATATCGACCGGGAAGCGTTCGTGGATTTGCTGGCGGAAAGACTCAGCTATTACAGCCAGGCCCGGTAAGCGAAGGCCACCGGGCATGGTAGACTGCTCTGCGGCCTGAAGCCCTCCCCCTGGCCTGCAGGGAGAGGGCGGCTTTTACTTAGGGCTCAAACGGCCGACGCTGGAACTGATCGTGTCCACACTTTGGACACAGCGGCAACACATCCGGCGTATAGACTGCAATGTGGTGATGGCATTTCTCGCACACCAGATTCCCCAGTCCGACCACTTCTCCGCTGTGATAGACCCCGTGGTGGTTGAGGTCCTGAAAGACTTCACGCCACTCCAGCTGCGTTTTATCGGTGATATCCGCCAGCTCCTGCCACAGGCTTTCTTTAATTACCCGCATAAAAACGCTGTCGGTAACCTCGTTCTGACTCTCTTCGTAGCTTCGCGCAAACTCTTCCAGGTCGCGGCGTACGGCGCGCGTCACCTCTTCCACTTCGGTTCGCGTTAACTCACCCGTTTGCGTCACGCGGGCCCGCGCCTGTTCCACCAGCGCATCGATATCACGCTCGCCGTTACGCAGCCGTTCCGTCAGTGTTGTCACCAGTTCTCGGTAAAATTGAGCAACCTTGTTCATCATTTTGCCTCCCGGGTAAGTAACTGACTCTAATAATAGACCTTATTTCGCCACCGCTTTGCCAGGTGAACCACAGACCCGACAAATTCCTCACGCGCGCATTTGTGCGAAAGGCTGTTTTGGCGCGGGCGTTTGGGCTATGCTATGCGGATCTGAATTACCACATCCATTGGCTACATTTGTAGCTGTATTGAAAACAGGACCACTGGCTGCCATGCAAGAGCAATACCGCCCGGAAGAGATAGAATCAAAAGTCCAGCAACACTGGGACGAGAAGCGCACCTTTGAAGTAACCGAAGACGAGAGCAAAGAGAAGTATTACTGCCTGTCGATGCTTCCCTATCCTTCTGGTCGACTACACATGGGCCACGTGCGTAACTACACCATTGGTGATGTGATTGCCCGCTACCAGCGTATGCTCGGCAAAAACGTCCTGCAGCCAATCGGCTGGGATGCGTTTGGTCTGCCTGCAGAAGGCGCGGCGGTCAAAAACAACACGGCACCTGCCCCGTGGACGTACGACAACATCGCGTACATGAAAAACCAGCTCAAAATGCTGGGCTTTGGCTATGACTGGAGCCGCGAGCTGGCGACCTGCACCCCGGAATACTACCGCTGGGAGCAGAAATTCTTCACCGAGCTGTACAAAAAAGGCCTGGTGTACAAGAAGACCTCTGCCGTTAACTGGTGCCCGAACGACCAGACCGTACTGGCGAACGAGCAGGTTATCGACGGCTGCTGCTGGCGTTGTGATACCAAAGTTGAGCGTAAAGAGATCCCGCAGTGGTTTATCAAAATCACCGCCTACGCTGACGAGCTGCTAAACGATCTGGATAATCTGGAGCACTGGCCTGATACCGTCAAGACCATGCAGCGTAACTGGATCGGCCGTTCAGAAGGCGTGGAGATCACCTTCAACGTTGAGAACGACGATCGGACCCTGACCGTCTACACTACCCGTCCGGACACCTTCATGGGTGCGACCTATCTGGCCGTGGCCGCTGGTCACCCGCTGGCGCAGAAAGCCGCGGAAAACAACCCGGAACTGGCGGCCTTCATCGACGAGTGCCGCAACACCAAAGTGGCCGAAGCCGACATGGCGACGATGGAGAAGAAAGGCGTTGATACCGGCTTTAAGGCTATCCATCCCCTGACGGGCGAAGCAATCCCTGTCTGGGCAGCCAACTTCGTGCTGATGGAGTACGGTACGGGTGCCGTCATGGCCGTTCCAGGCCACGATCAGCGTGACTACGAATTTGCCACCAAATATGGCCTGACCATCAAGCCTGTCATCCTCGCGGCTGACGGTTCTGAGCCAGACCTCTCCGCACAAGCCCTGACCGAAAAAGGCACCCTGTTCAACTCGGGTGAATTCAGCGGTCTGAGCTTTGAAGATGGCTTCAACGCGATTGCCGACAAGTTAGCGTCGCTGGGCGTCGGTGAGCGTAAAGTCAACTACCGCCTGCGCGACTGGGGTGTCTCTCGCCAGCGCTACTGGGGAGCACCTATCCCAATGGTGACGCTGGAAGATGGTACCGTGATGCCAACGCCAGAAGATCAACTCCCGGTGATCCTGCCGGAAGATGTGATCATGGACGGTATCACCAGCCCAATCAAAGCCGATCCTGAGTGGGCAAAAACGACCGTTAACGGCCAGCCAGCGCTGCGTGAAACTGACACCTTTGATACCTTTATGGAATCGTCATGGTACTACGCGCGTTACACCTGTCCGCAGTATCAGGAAGGCATGCTGGATTCCGATGCAGCAAACTACTGGCTGCCTGTGGACATCTACATCGGTGGTATTGAACACGCCATCATGCACCTGCTCTACTTCCGCTTCTTCCACAAGCTGATGCGTGACGCAGGCATGGTCAACTCTGACGAACCAGCAAAACAGCTGCTGTGTCAGGGAATGGTGCTGGCCGATGCCTTCTACTACGTCGGGGCGAACGGCGAGCGTAACTGGGTGTCTCCGGTTGACGCGATCGTTGAGCGCGACGAGAAAGGCCGTATCGTGAAGGCGAAAGACGCCGAAGGTCATGAACTGGTTTATACCGGCATGAGCAAGATGTCGAAGTCTAAAAACAACGGCATCGACCCTCAGGTGATGGTTGAGCGTTACGGCGCAGATACCGTGCGTCTGTTTATGATGTTTGCCTCTCCGGCTGACATGACCCTGGAATGGCAGGAATCGGGCGTTGAAGGGGCTAACCGCTTCCTGAAGCGTGTCTGGAAACTGGTTTACGAGCACACCTCTCAGGGTGATGCTCCGGCAGTGAACGTCGCGGCACTGACTGAAGATCAGCAGGCGCTGCGTCGTGATGTTCATAAAACGATTGCAAAAGTGACCGATGATATTGGTCGTCGTCAGACCTTCAATACCGCAATTGCGGCTATTATGGAACTGATGAACAAGCTGGCAAAAGCCCCGCAGGACGGCGAGCAGGATCGTGCCTTAATGCGTGAAGCGCTGCTGGCCGTCGTTCGCATGTTGAACCCGTTCACCCCGCACGTCAGCTTCACCCTCTGGCAGGAGCTGAAAGGCGAAGGCGATATCGACAACGCACCGTGGCCAGTGGCTGACGAATCCGCGATGGTGGAAAACACCACGCTGGTTGTGGTCCAGGTTAACGGCAAAGTTCGCGGTAAAATTACCGTGGCGGTCGATGCTACCGAAGAACAGGTTCGCGAACGCGCAGGCCAGGAACATCTGGTTGCGAAATATCTTGAGGGCGTTACCGTACGTAAAGTGATCTACGTACCGGGTAAATTGCTGAATCTGGTCGTTGGCTAAGCGCGGGAGGAAACGTGCGACAACTGGCAACAATACTCTTATCTCTGGCGGTGCTTGTCACCGCTGGTTGTGGCTGGCATCTGCGCAATACCACGGCAGTGCCTGCTGAAATGAAAACGATGATTTTCGACTCATCAGATCCGAATGGTCCACTCAGCCGGGCAATTCGAAACCAGCTGCGGCTTAACGATGTTGAGTTGATTGAGAAAGGGACGTTACGTCAGGATGTTCCATCCCTGCGCGTTCTGGGCTCAACCTTAGCCAAAGACACGGCGTCCATTTTCCAGGACGGCCGTACCGCGGAGTATCAGATGGTCCTGTCGGTTAATGCCGCCGTTCTGATCCCGGGTAAAGACATCTACCCAATCAGCACGAAAGTGTACCGTTCGTTCTTCGATAACCCGCAGACGGCTCTGGCAAAAGACGCCGAGCAGCAGATTATCATTAACGAAATGTACGATAAGGCCGCAGAGCAGCTGATCCGTAAGCTGCCGGGCGTTGCCGCGTCAACGAAACAGGGTTCTGACATCATCGAAAAACCGGATGCCACCACGCCTCCTGTTTCTGCCTCCATGGGTAACTGATGATCAGGCTGTATCCTGAACAACTCCGCGCGCAGCTCAATGAAGGGCTGCGCGCGGCGTATCTGCTTCTCGGAAACGATCCGTTATTACTTCAGGAAAGCCTGGATGCCGTCCGACAGGCGGCGGCCGCGCAGGGCTTTGATGAACACCACACCGTCCAGCTGGATAACAACACCGACTGGAATGCCCTCTTCTCGCTTTGCCAGGCGATGAGCCTCTTTGCATCGCGCCAGACCATCCAGATCCTGCTGCCGGAGAATGGCCCTAACGCGGCCATCAATAAACAGCTGGCAACGCTGGTCAGCCTGCTGCACAGCGATCTACTGTTTATTGTGCGTGGCAACAAGCTCACCAAAGCGCAGGAAAACGCGGCCTGGTTTACCCAGCTCGCGGCCAATGCGGTTATGGTGACCTGTCAGACGCCTGAGCAAGCCCATCTGCCAAAATGGGTCGCGACAAGAGCGAAGCAAAACAATCTTCAGCTGGACGACGCCGCAAACCAGCTCCTCTGTTACTGCTATGAAGGCAACCTGCTGGCACTGGCTCAGGCGCTGGACAGGCTCTCCCTGCTCTGGCCAGACGGTAAGCTGACACTGCCACGCGTGGAGCAGGCCGTTAACGATGCCGCGCACTTTACGCCCTTCCACTGGGTGGATGCACTGCTGGCAGCGAAAAGCAAACGCGCCCTGCATATATTGCAACAGCTGCGTCTGGAAGGTAGCGAACCGGTTATTTTGCTGCGCACCCTTCAGCGTGAATTATTACTGCTGATTACGCTCAAGCGTCAGTCTGCACATATGCCATTACGTTCGCTGTTTGATAAACATCGGGTGTGGCAAAACCGTCGGGCGATGACCACCGAGGCCATCAACCGCCTGAGTCATGAACAGCTGCGTCAGGCCGTGCAGCTTCTGATGCGCGCTGAGCTTACGTTGAAACAAGATTATGGTCAGTCGGTCTGGGCGGAGCTGGAAAGTCTCTCTCTGCTGCTCTGCCATAAGGCGCTGGCAGACGTATTTATCGATGGATAGTATGCATTCTTTACAGGCCCTGTACGGTGGCACCTTCGACCCGGTCCATTACGGACATCTGAAGCCGGTTGAAATTCTGGCGAATCTGATCGGCCTTCAGCGCGTAATCATCATGCCCAATAATGTGCCGCCACACCGTCCGCAACCTGAGGCGAGCAGCGAGCAGAGAAAAGAGATGCTCGCTCTGGCCATCGCGGATAAACCGCTTTTTAGCCTTGATGAGCGAGAACTGCGCCGCGACACACCGTCCTGGACGTCGCAAACGCTGCAGGAGTGGCGAGCCGAGCAAGGGCCGGACACGCCGCTGGCCTTTATTATTGGTCAGGACTCCCTGCTCAATTTTCCCACCTGGCACCAGTATGAAACGATTCTGGAAAACAGCCACCTGCTTGTCTGTCGCCGTCCGGGCTATCCGCTGACCATGCGAGAAGAGCAGTACCAGCAGTGGCTTGAGGCGCATCTCACAGACAATATTGAAGACTTGCACAACCAGCCTGCCGGGAAGATTTATCTGGCAGAGACGCCGTGGTTCGATATTTCTGCGACCCTCATTCGCGAGCGTCTGCAGCAGGGATTAGCCTGTGACGATCTGCTGCCATCAGCTGTGCTGGACTACATTCACGCGCATGGGTTGTATCAGAAAAGCGCAGACGCATAGCGGGGGCGCATGAAAAAGCGGCGTAATGATTATCCTGCCTTGACAGGGTAAGCCATACTGTTATCCTCCGCTGCCAGACTTTCCCGCCGATCATTGCTTTACAGAAATTGTTTTACAAAAATGGCGATGCAATCTCAGGCGGAGGGTGGGATGATACCCGCCTTCAAAAGCCCGGCCGGAGACATTTGTCCCGACACTGGCGTCAGTTCAGGTATACTGTCTGGCCACGAATTCATAGTTATACAATCTCATTCACCCCAGGGGGAAAACTTGCAGGGTAAAGCACTCCAGGATTTTGTTATCGACAAAATTGATGACCTGAAAGGTCAGGACATCATCGCTATCGACGTTAAGGGTAAATCCAGCATCACCGACTGCATGATTATCTGCACCGGTACTTCAACGCGTCATGTTGTTTCGATTGCCGACCACGTTGTTCAGGAATCGCGTGCAGCAGGCCTGTTACCGCTTGGCGTTGAAGGTGAAGCGACCGCTGACTGGGTGGTTGTCGATCTCGGCGATGTGATTGTCCATGTCATGCAGGAAGAGAGCCGTCGCCTGTATGAGCTGGAAAAACTCTGGGGTTAATGCGTGAAGTTGCAACTGGTCGCCGTCGGCACCAAAATGCCGGACTGGGTACAAACCGGTTTTACTGAATATCTGCGTCGTTTTCCAAAAGACATGCCGTTCGAACTGGTGGAAATTCCCGCCGGGAAGCGCGGCAAGAACGCCGATATCAAACGTATTCTCGATAAAGAGGGAGAGCTGATGCTGGCTGCCGCAGGCAAAAACCGCATCGTCACCCTCGATATTCCAGGTAAACCCTGGGATACGCCGCAGCTGGCGCACGAACTGGAGCGCTGGAAGCAGGATGGTCGTGACGTCAGTCTGTTGATTGGCGGGCCTGAAGGGTTATCTCCTGCCTGCAAAGCGGCGGCAGAACAAAGTTGGTCTCTCTCCGCGCTGACGCTTCCCCACCCGCTCGTTCGGGTACTGGTGGCAGAAAGCCTGTATCGCGCGTGGAGCATTACTACCAACCACCCATATCACCGCGAGTAGTGACTGACCAGGGTAGATTAAGCAGCGGATGAAACTACAGAATTCTTTTCGCGACTATACGGCTGAGTCCGCGCTGTTTGTGCGCCGGGCGCTGGTCGCCTTTACGGGGATTTTGCTGCTTACCGGCGTGCTGATCGCCAACCTCTATAATCTGCAAATTGTCCGCTTTACCGATTATCAGACGCGTTCAAACGAAAACCGTATCAAGCTGGTGCCCATCGCGCCCAGCCGCGGCATTATCTACGACCGTAACGGCACTCCGCTGGCGTTAAACCGCACCATTTATCAAATCGAAATGATGCCGGAAAAAGTCGATAATGTGCAGGATACGCTTGAAGCGCTAAAAGGCGTTGTCGATCTGACCGACGATGATATCGCCGCGTTCAAAAAAGAGCGTGCCCGCTCCCACCGTTTCACCTCAATCCCGGTTAAAACGAACCTGACGGAAGTCCAGGTGGCCCGCTTTGCCGTGAACCAGTATCGTTTTCCCGGCGTGGAAGTGAAAGGTTACAAGCGTCGCTACTACCCTTACGGTTCCGCGCTGACGCATGTCATTGGTTACGTTTCCAAGATCAACGATAAAGACGTTGAACGCCTCGATAAAGACGGCAAACTGGCGAACTACGCGGCGACGCACGATATCGGTAAGCTGGGGATCGAACGCTACTACGAAGATGTCCTGCACGGGCAGACCGGCTATGAAGAGGTTGAAGTTAACAACCGTGGCCGCGTCATTCGCCAGCTCAAAGAAGTGCCACCGCAGGCGGGGCATGACGTCTACCTGACGCTCGACCTCAAGCTGCAGCAGTATATTGAAACCCTACTGGCGGGCAGCCGTGCTGCCGTTGTCGTCACCGATCCGCGTTCCGGCGGCATTCTGGCGATGGTGTCCATGCCAAGCTACGACCCGAACCTCTTTGTCGATGGTATCTCCAGCAAAGACTATTCCGGTCTGCTCAATGACCCGAATACGCCGCTGGTGAACCGCGCCACACAAGGGGTTTACCCGCCAGCGTCAACGGTAAAACCGTACGTGGCGGTCTCTGCGCTGAGCGCGGGCGTCATCAACCGCAATACCAGTCTGTTTGACCCGGGCTGGTGGCAATTACCAGGCTCTGAAAAACGCTACCGCGACTGGAAAAAATGGGGTCATGGTCACCTTAACGTTACCAAATCGCTGGAAGAGTCTGCGGATACCTTCTTCTACCAGGTTGCGTATGACATGGGCATTGACCGCCTGTCAGAGTGGATGAGCAAATTCGGTTACGGGCATTACACCGGCGTTGACCTTTCAGAAGAACGTTCCGGTAACATGCCAACCCGTGAGTGGAAGCTGAAGCGCTTTAAGAAGCCGTGGTATCAGGGTGATACCATTCCGGTGGGTATAGGTCAGGGCTACTGGACGGCGACCCCGATTCAGATGAACAAAGCGATGATGATCCTCATCAACGATGGCGTAGTGAAAGTTCCGCACCTGCTGCAAAGTACGGTTGAAGACGGCAAAAAAGTGCCGTGGATCCAGCCGCATGAAGCCCCGGTGGGTGACATTCATTCCGGTTACTGGGAAATTGCCAAAGACGGTATGTACGGCGTGGCGAACCGTCCGAACGGGACCGCACATAAGTATTTCGCCGGCACACCGTATAAAGTGGCCGCCAAATCCGGTACTGCGCAGGTCTTCGGTCTGAAAGCCAATGAAACCTATAACGCGCACCGTATTGCTGAACGTCTGCGTGACCATAAGCTGATGACGGCCTTTGCCCCTTATGATAACCCGCAGGTTGCGGTGGCGATGATTCTGGAAAACGGCGGCGCAGGTCCGGCCGTGGGGACCATCATGCGCCAGATCCTCGACCACATTATGCTGGGTGATAACAACACCGAACTGCCGGCTGAAAACCCGGCCGCCGCTGCGGCGGAGGACCAATAATCATGACGGATAATCCAAATAAAAAATCGCTGTGGGATAAAATCCACATCGACCCAGCCATGCTGCTGATCCTGCTGGCTCTGCTGGTTTACAGCGCCCTGGTTATCTGGAGCGCCAGCGGCCAGGACATCGGCATGATGGAGCGCAAAATCGGCCAGATCGCGATGGGTCTGGTCATTATGGTGGTCATGGCGCAGATCCCGCCGCGGGTCTACGAAGGCTGGGCACCGTATCTGTACATATTCTGTATTGTGCTGCTGGTTGCGGTAGATGCCTTTGGGGCCATCTCTAAAGGCGCACAGCGCTGGCTGGATCTGGGCGTTGTCCGCTTCCAGCCCTCTGAAATAGCCAAAATAGCGGTTCCCTTGATGGTGGCGCGTTTTATTAACCGTGACGTCTGCCCGCCTTCGCTGAAAAATACCGCCATTGCGCTGGTGCTGATTTTCCTGCCGACGCTGCTGGTTGCGGCGCAGCCTGACCTCGGCACCTCGATTCTTATCGCCCTCTCCGGCCTGTTTGTCCTGTTCCTGTCGGGTTTAAGCTGGCGTCTGATTGGCATTGCAGTCGTGCTGGTGGCAGCATTCATCCCGATTCTCTGGTTCTTCCTGATGCATGATTACCAGCGACAACGCGTCATGATGCTGCTCGATCCGGAAACCGATCCGCTGGGTGCGGGCTATCATATTATTCAGTCCAAGATTGCGATCGGTTCCGGCGGCCTGCGCGGTAAAGGCTGGCTGCACGGCACCCAGTCCCAGCTGGAGTTCTTACCGGAACGCCACACCGACTTTATCTTTGCGGTTCTGGCGGAAGAGCTGGGCCTGGTTGGCATCCTGATTCTGCTGGCGCTGTATGTGCTGTTGATCATGCGAGGGCTGTGGATCGCCGCGCGTGCGCAAACCACCTTTGGCCGCGTGATGGCAGGCGGGTTGATGCTGATTTTATTCGTTTATGTCTTCGTAAATATTGGTATGGTGAGTGGTATTCTGCCGGTTGTTGGCGTCCCGCTCCCGCTGGTGAGCTACGGAGGCTCGGCACTGATCGTGTTGATGGCCGGGTTTGGTATCGTAATGTCGATCCATACCCACAGAAAAATGTTGTCAAAAAGCGTATAAAAATAAGGGGATCGGAATGCGTAAGCAGTGGCTGGGGATCTGCATTGCGGCAAGTTTACTTGCGGCCTGCACAAGTGATGATGGTCAGCAACAGGCAACCGTCGCGCCGCCGCAGCCTGCGGTTTGTAATGGCCCGATCGTTGAAATCAGCGGTGCCGATCCCGTTTATGAACCGCTCAATGCCAGCGCGAATCAGGATTACGAGCGCGACGGCAAAAGCTACAAAATTGTTCAGGATCCCTCCCGTTTTAGCCAGGCTGGCTTTGCCGCCATTTATGATGCCGAGCCAGGCAGCAACCTGACGGCGACCGGCGAAGCGTTCGATCCGATGCAACTGACGGCGGCTCACCCGACCCTGCCTGTCCCGAGCTACGCCCGTATCACCAACCTGGCGAATGGTCGTATGATCGTGGTACGCATTAACGATCGTGGTCCCTACGGTAACGACCGGGTGATCTCCCTGTCACGCGCGGCTGCAGACCGCCTGAACACCTCGAACAATACCAAAGTCCGTATTGACCCGATTATCGTGGCGCAGGATGGCACCCTCTCCGGGCCAGGTACCGCGTGTACGACGGTGGCGAAACAGACTTACGCCCTTCCCGACCGCCCGAACCTGGACGGCGGCATGGGAAGCGTCTCTTCTCCGGCAGAGCCTTCTCAGCCAGCAGGAGAAGTGCGCCCAATCAGCAATGATACGCTGCAGAGCGAAGACACGACGGGTGCGCCGGTAAAGAGTAGCGGCTTCCTGGGCGCGCCGACAACGTTAGCCACCGGCGTGCTGGAAGGCAGCGAACCAACGCCAGCACCGGCTCCTGTTGCCGCTCCTGCCACAGAGCCTGCGCCCGTAACGGCTCCGGCGACGGCGCAAAGCACACCGGTTGCGGCTCCAGCGGCGGCCAGTGGCGGCTTTGTGGTTCAGGTTGGGGCGGTAAGCGATCAGGCCCGTGCGCAGCAGTATCAACAGCGTCTGAGCCAGCAGTTTGGTGTTCCGGGACGCGTTGCGCAAAACGGCGCAGTATGGCGTATTCAGATGGGGCCGTTTGCCAGCAAATCGCAGGCAGCGTCTCTGCAGCAGCGCCTGCAAAATGAAGCCCAACTACAATCATTTATCGCTGTTGCGAAATAATGAACTGGCGGCATCCAAAGTGTCAATTTGTGTAAAACACATTCACAAACTCATGCTTAAAGTCGGATGCCTGCCTGAATAGCATTTGCTATAGTAAGGCACTTTTTTTAATTCCATCACGGATGTCGTTGTTCTGACCATGAAGACCACTTTTTCTGCTCGTTTTGTGCAGCGCATGGCGCTGACCACGGCCCTTTGCGCAACTGCTCTCTCTGCAGCTCACGCCGATGACCTGAATATCAAGACCATGATCCCTGGCGTTCCGCAAATCGACGCGGAATCGTATATCCTGATCGACTACAACTCTGGCAAAGTGCTGGCTGAACAGAATGCCGACGCCCGCCGCGATCCGGCCAGCCTGACCAAAATGATGACCAGCTACGTTATCGGCCAGGCCATGAAAGCAGGGAAGTTCAAAGAAACGGATCTGGTCACCATCGGTAACGATGCGTGGGCAACCGGCAACCCGGTATTTAAAGGTTCATCATTGATGTTCCTGAAACCGGGCATGCAGGTTCCTGTTTCTCAGCTGATCCGTGGTATTAACCTGCAATCCGGTAACGATGCGTGCGTGGCAATGGCCGATTTCGCCGCAGGAAGCCAGGATGCCTTCGTCGGTCTGATGAACAGCTACGTCACCGCGCTGGGTCTGAAGAACAGCCATTTCCAGACCGTACATGGTCTGGACGCAGATGGTCAGTACAGCTCCGCACGTGATATGGCGTTGATTGGTCAGGCGCTGATCCGTGACGTGCCGAACGAATACTCCATCTATAAAGAGAAAGAGTTCACCTTCAACGGTATCCGTCAGACCAACCGTAACGGCCTGCTGTGGGATAACAGCCTGAACGTTGACGGCATCAAAACTGGCCATACCGATAAAGCTGGCTACAACCTGGTTGCTTCTGCCACCGAAGGCCAGATGCGTCTGATCTCTGCCGTGATGGGCGGTCGTACCTTCAAAGGTCGTGAGACAGAAAGCAAGAAACTGCTGACCTGGGGCTTCCGTTTCTTCGAAACCGTGAACCCGCTGAAAGCCGGTAAAGAGTTTGCTTCTGAGCCAGTCTGGTTCGGTGATAACGACCGTGCTTCCCTTGGCGTGGATAAAGATCTGTACCTGACCATTCCTCGTGGTCGCATGAAAGATCTGAAAGCCAGCTACGTACTGAACACCACTGAGCTGCACGCGCCACTGCAGAAAAACCAGGTGGTGGGCACCATCAACTTCCAGCTGGATGGTAAAACCATCGATCAGCGTCCGCTGGTTGTTCTGCAAGAAATCCCGGAAGGCAATTTCTTCGGCAAAATCATTGATTACATTAAATTGATGTTCCATCACTGGTTTGGCTAAAAATTGAACACTTGAAAGTGTGATTTTGATCCCCATATACTAGATATCCTGATAACTCCCACCTGTCGTGGGAGTTATTCTTTTTGACGTTACGCCGGAGCTGACATGAAAACCAAACTTAACGAACTGCTTGAATTCCCTACCCCGTTTACCTACAAAGTAATGGGTCTGGCGAAACCTGAGCTGGTTGATCAGGTGGTTGAAGTGGTACAGCGCCATGCGCCGGGTGACTACTCTCCGTCAGTAAAACCAAGCAGCAAGGGCAACTACCACTCGGTATCCATTACCATTACCGCAACCCACATTGAGCAGGTTGAGACGCTGTACGAAGAGCTCGGCAATATCGAAATTGTTCGTATGGTGCTGTAGTCCCTCTGCGGTTACCCGGTTTGCCGGGTAACCCGCCTCCCCGCTTGTGATATACTCTCCCTCACCTTTTGTCCCTCGTCTTCGGAGACGTCCTTTTGTATCAGGATAAAATTCTTGTCCGTCATCTCGGGCTGCAACCTTACGAGCCTGTCTCCCAGGCCATGCATGATTTCACCGATTCACGCGATGACACCACCCCTGATGAGATCTGGCTGGTTGAACACCTGCCGGTATTTACGCAGGGACAGGCGGGAAAAGCGGAACATTTATTGATGACGGGTGATATCCCGGTAATTCAAAGCGATCGCGGTGGGCAGGTCACGTACCACGGGCCCGGGCAGCAGGTGATGTACGTTCTGCTGAACCTGAAGCGCAGAAAGCTCGGCGTTCGCGAACTGGTTACCCTGCTGGAACAAACCGTGGTTAACACGCTGGCGGAATACGGTATTGAAGCCCATCCGCGTGCCGATGCGCCGGGCGTCTATGTGGGAGAAAGTAAGATTTGCTCACTGGGGCTGCGTATCCGCAAAGGCTGCTCCTTCCACGGGCTGGCACTGAATATTAATATGGATCTTACCCCTTTCCAGCGCATAAACCCCTGCGGCTACGCCGGAATGGAGATGACGCAAATGTGCCAGTGGGTTGAAAGCGCAACGCCCGAGAATATTCGTCCTGTGCTTTTGAAGAACGTTTTAGCCCTACTTAACAATCCATCTTACGAATATATCACTGCTTAATATATCATGCATCATGGCTCGATTATTTGACGGGCCACTGTTTATTTACCGCTTTTACGCTTTACAATAATCCGCTTATTCTATATTTTCGAAGCGCCCGAATATTACCGCTACATATTATTTAGCCTCCAGCCAGAACTGCATACAGGGCGTAAGTAACTTGCGTGATAATCACACAACTGTTTGTTTTTGATAAACAAGTGAAACAAAACCAACACTTTACGAATCTCTACAAGCATAATAAATAAATTCAACTATCATTCATAATGTGAATGTATACGGAGTGAAAGCGTGGAGTATAATAATTTACCAGCCAAACGACTGAATGACCCAGGTGGTGAGGACAAGCCACAAATTTTTCGGACTTTACGTAATATTGATCTCAATTTGTTGACTATTTTTGAGGCAGTATATGTCCATAAGGGTATCGTTAATGCTGCGAAAATTCTTAATCTCACGCCTTCAGCAATAAGCCAGTCAATTCAAAAACTGCGCGCTATATTTCCCGACCCGTTATTTATTCGTAAGGGCCAGGGGGTTACGCCGACGGCCTACGCCACCCATCTGCATGAGTACATCAGCCAGGGGCTGGAGTCGATTCTGGGTGCGCTGGATTTAACCGGCAGCTATGACAAACAGAGAACCATTACTATCGGCTGCACCCCGTCTGTCGGCGTGCTGGTGATGCCCGCTATTTTTCAGGCGATAAAAGAGCATGTTCCCCAGCTCCTGCTGCGAAATGTGCCACTCAACGAGCCTGATATTCAGCTTGCTCAGTTTCAGACCGACCTGATTATAGAAAGCGGCAGCTTTAGCGCCCGAGCGCTCGGACAACATGTCCTGTATGCGGATAACCTGGTGCTGGTATGCCGCCAGCAGCATCCCGCCCTGAGCGGGCCGTTGACCATTGAAAATCTGCGTAACTACGATCATTCGTCTTTCATGACCGAAGGACAGTCCAACCATGCGCTGCGTCAGCGAATCGATGAGATATTCCCGGAACGCCAGATCAGCTTCAGTAGTTACAATATGTTCACCACTGCCTCCCTGATTGGCAGCAGCGACATGCTCTGCATCATGCCTTCGCGTCTGTATACCTTGTTGCGTAAATGTTGGCCGCTGGAGAGCATTCCTCTCAACCAGCTCAATGCGGAATCTATCGAGATTTCACTGCATTACAACAAACTCAGCTTGCGCGATCCGGTACTGGAAAACGTTATCCGCGTCATCCGCCAGGCTTTCTGACAGGTTGATACAGCACAAGCCCCTGCCCCCTGCCGGGCAAAACGCACAAAACAACAACTATTTTACAAATTGGCGACCTGGCAGGCTGCTTTACCGACCGTTTCAATGATATACTGCCTGTCGTTCGTTCAAAAATAGTTGATAAATACAACATTCCCTTGAATAGAAACGCTTTCCTTCGATATTCGCAACTGGAACACGCACGCTATGAGTAAACCCATTGTGATGGAACGCGGTGTTAAATACCGCGATGCCGATAAAATGGCCCTTATCCCGGTTAAAAACGTGGCTACAGAGCGCGAAGCGCTGTTAAGAAAACCGGAATGGATGAAAATCAAACTTCCGGCTGACTCTTCGCGTATCCAGGGGATCAAAGCGGCGATGCGCAAGAACGGCCTTCACTCCGTCTGTGAAGAAGCCTCTTGCCCGAACCTTGCTGAATGTTTCAATCACGGTACCGCGACGTTTATGATTCTGGGTGCCATCTGTACCCGCCGCTGCCCGTTCTGCGATGTGGCTCATGGCCGCCCGGTAGCACCCGACGCCAACGAACCTCAGAAACTGGCGCAGACCATCGCCGATATGGCGCTGCGTTATGTCGTTATTACCTCCGTTGACCGTGACGATCTGCGTGATGGCGGTGCTCAGCACTTCGCTGACTGCATTACCGCTATTCGTGAGAAAAGCCCGAACATCAAAATTGAGACGCTGGTTCCAGACTTCCGCGGCCGTATGGATCGCGCGCTGGACATCCTGACCGCGACGCCACCAGACGTGTTTAACCACAACCTGGAGAACGTGCCACGTCTCTACCGTCAGGTACGTCCTGGTGCGGACTATAACTGGTCTCTGAAGCTGCTGGAGCGTTTTAAAGAAGCGCATCCCCATATTCCCACCAAGTCAGGCCTGATGGTTGGTCTCGGTGAAACGAATGCTGAGATCATCGAAGTGATGCGCGATCTGCGCCGCCACGGTGTGACCATGCTGACGCTGGGACAGTATCTGCAGCCAAGCCGCCACCACCTGCCCGTGCAGCGCTACGTGAGCCCGGATGAGTTTGATGAGATGAAAGCCGAAGCGATGGCGATGGGCTTTACCCACGCAGCCTGCGGCCCATTTGTTCGCTCCTCTTACCATGCCGATATGCAGGCAAAAGGCGAAGAAGTGAAATAAGACTGTAATATTCACTTACAGTAATACAAAAAAACCGGCCTCTTGAGCCGGTTTTTTTTCGCAAGCCCTCAGGCATTGCCGTTACTCTTTGTGAGAAAGCTTCTCTGCCGGGATGTCACCCTCGGCGCTTTTCTTCGCAGCCGCATCATCGTCGTTCATTGCTTTCTTAAAGCCTTTGATGGCGGCACCCAGGTCACCACCCAGCGTGCGTAACTTCTTGGTACCAAACAGCAGGACGACCAGTGCGGCAACCACCAGCAGTTTGGTAATACTAATCTCACCCATAGATACCTTCTTTACATAAACCAGGCTGCATTCAGCGCCAAAAACCTGATTGTATTAACGGTCATTTGACGCGTGCACACAATAGCAATCTGTAACAAGGTGAATCAAGCATTGTTGAAAAAAACATCACAATAATTGCGGTGGCGCAAACCGACGGTTGCGAAGAACCGGTAATTGCTGCCGTGCAAGCGTAATCCTCTCCCGCTGTAACTCTGTCATCAGCAAAACCGGGGCTTCCGCCGCAGCGGCTATCGTAACACCCAGCGGATCCACCACCCTGCTCTGCCCAATGTTCTTATTGCCGCACTCCCCCGAGGCCACAACATAACAGGTAGTATCCAGCGCACGCGCTGTAAGGAGCGTTGCCCAGTGCTGCTCTTTAAGCGGCCCCTTGACCCACGCGGCAGGCACTACCAGCACGTCAGCCCCCTTTAACGCGAGCGTAAGTGCCAGCTCAGGAAAACGCAGGTCGTAGCAGGTCATCAACCCAATCTTAAAGCCATCGACATCAAGCAGCGGTGGGATGCTGTCTCCCGGATCCACCCGCCGTGATTCCTGAATGCTGAAGGCATCATAAAGATGGAGTTTGGCATAGCGCGCAACGATCGCGCCGTCCCGGATGGCCACGAGCGTATTTACCGCCCGTCCCGCCGTCGAGGGGACATGCACCGTAAAGAGGGTGGTCAAACCATTGCCCGCGCTTTCCGCCAGCAGGTGCTGTAAAAATCCGCCGTCCAGGGGCTGGGCAGACTTCACCGACAGGTCCGGGTCGTTGTCATCTCTTGCCAGCAGCGCCTCCGGCAGCACCAGCAAGGAAGCTTCTTTCAGGCAGGCCTGCCTCATCAGAGAGACACATTTATCTGCATTCTCTTGCCAGTCAGGCGTAACCGCAAACTGTCCTACAGCAACATACATATTTGTCCCCTCAGCAAAAACCGCGTTAAACTCGCCACTCTTACACATCAAATAGCAGGTATTTACAGTGTTACAACTACTTTTAGCCGTTTTTATTGGTGGGGGTACGGGTAGCGTTGCGCGGTGGTTCTTGAGTATGCGTTTTAATCCCCTGCATCAGGCTATTCCAATGGGTACGCTGGCGGCTAACCTGATAGGTGCTTTCATTATTGGCGTGGGGCTGGCCTGGTTTAACCGTATGACGCATATCGATCCCGTGTGGAAGCTATTGATTACCACCGGCTTTTGCGGCGGTTTAACCACCTTCTCAACGTTCTCGGCGGAAGTGGTTTTCCTGTTTCAGGAAGGGCGTGTCGGCTGGGCGCTGATGAACATTGCGATTAATATGCTCGGCTCCTTTGCGATGACGGGGATCGCATTCTGGCTATTTTCTTCCGCCACGACGCACTAACAGACGCTGCGTTAATGTTGGCTTAATTTTTCTCTGTCACTCTGAACGCAATACTGAACGAGGGTGACAGAATGAAACAGAACCTGATGAGCGCAGGTGTGGTGTTGTTGAGCGTGCTGATCGTTGCCAGCTTCCTCAAAATGTATCTGCTTAGCTGATTCAACGCGAAAAAAAACCCGCTCAGTGAGCGGGTTTTGAAATTCTTGCTGACGCGTCTGAATTACAGAGCGATTACGTTAGCAGCAGAAGGGCCTTTGGCACCGTTAGTGATTTCGAACTCTACACGCTGACCTTCAGCCAGAGTTTTGAAACCATTAGACTGGATTGCAGAGAAGTGTACGAACACGTCTTTGCTGCCATCTTCAGGAGTAATGAAACCGAATCCTTTGGACTCATTAAACCACTTAACGTTACCTTTAATCTTAGACATCAAAATTACCTTTACATTAAAAAACGACACAAATGCTGTGTCGGGTACCAGTACATCAATTGTGGGACCTTTTGTCCAGCGGTTCTTTGATAAAAAGTGACTAAAGTCGCGTTAATTTCTGCTGACGGTTTTTTATCTCAACGGAATCAACGGCTGCACATTTTTTCACCACCACGTGACGTTTTTTCAGTTAAAACTGAAAACGCATCCAGGCGAAGTAAACGTTACCGTTGTTGTATGTCCCCGGGATATAGGTCATCTGGAACGTTGCCGGACCATAGCCGATAGAGGCCAGAGGCAGCAGCACCGGAATCGGAATGTAGTTCCAGTTGTCGCGTGCGGTCACACCGGCGGTGTAGCCCAGCCCCACATGGAAGTTTTCATCGGCTAACGGACGCCAGGTTTTCTCCCAGCCATAACCCCCGATCGGTTCCCATTTGTTAAAGGAATCTTTAAAGGCCATCAGATAGATGCCATGCCAGTTCCCTTTTTCGTCCCAACGCGACTGACCAAAACCAGCCCCCCACGGGCGCTCGTTATATTTGTCAGTCTTTTCTTTGTCATAGGCAAAACGCGCATGCCACGTTATTGCCGGAACATACAGGTCATAATGCTCTGGCGCAGTCCAGGTCTGCGACACATTATCAGTGAAGGTGGAGAACCAGCCTTTATCGGTTGCATTGCTCTCGGCGTGTGCAACAGACGACAATGCTAACTGCCCAAAAATAAACAACAAAATGAGGAAAAATTTATTACGTACAATCACAATGCAATTACCATTCTTAGTATTCGAGGCAAAGTTTACCATAAAATAGTTTAATCAAAGCTTAACAGCATCAGCGTTATTCCTAATTAATCAGCGTCTTCCTGGGAATATTCTGAGAGGAACATACCTTCACGCCATAATAAGCACAATAAAAGTAAGCCTTTATTAGGCTTTAATACGCTGGACAATCCAACCAACGCCAGCAATGACGGTCTCCAGGGCCCGTCCTGGAGGGACGCCAGCAGCCATTAAAAACCCAGTTCCCAAAGGGTTTTTGCCTTTTCTTTCTGCGGCGAATTTAAACCCACAAAATATTTAACAACCCATTATCATTTAATTGACATATAGTGATATCTCTACCGGTCAATATGCGCATGAGATAAATGCCGGGGCGATGGCAAAAATACCGTTAATATCTTCTTTAGTAGTCTGTTTATTGATTTTAATCAGCAAGGACAGAACATTAATTCGGCACATTTCATCCTTCTTTTTTATTGATTATTTGTGCTCTCGGGCAGCAAGGATACAGGGGAAACCATGCTTACGTTTATCGAGCTCCTTATCGGAGTCGTCGTCATTGTCGGTGTAGCGCGCTACATCATTAAAGGTTACTCGGCCACAGGGGTGTTATTTGTCGGCGGGCTAACCCTGCTCATTATCAGCGCCATCATGGGCCATCAGGTGTTACCGGCCAGCGCAGACAGTACGGGCTACACCGCCACTGACATTGTTGAATACATTAAAATCCTGCTCATGAGCCGCGGTGGCGACCTGGGTATGATGATCATGATGCTGTGCGGTTTTGCGGCGTACATGACCCATATCGGCGCGAATGATATGGTGGTTAAACTGGCGTCCAAACCGCTGCAGTACATTAACTCCCCGTATCTGCTGATGGTCGCGGCCTATTTCCTTGCCTGCCTGATGTCCCTCGCCGTGTCGTCCGCCACCGGTCTGGGCGTACTGTTAATGGCCACCCTGTTCCCGATTATGGTTAACGTCGGTATCAGCCGCGGCGCGGCCGCCGCGATTTGCGCCTCGCCGGCCGCCATTATACTTTCCCCCACCTCCGGTGATGTCGTGCTCGCAGCCAAAGCCGCTGAGATGTCGCTTATCGACTTTGCGTTCAAAACCACGCTGCCCATTTCTATCGTCGCCATTGTCGGCATGGGCATCGCGCACTTCTTCTGGCAGCGTTATCTCGATAAGAAGGAGAACATCAGCCACGAGATGCTGGACGTGAGTGAAATCACCACCACCGCGCCGGCGTTTTATGCCATTCTGCCGTTCACACCTATTATTGGCGTGCTTATTTTTGACGGTAAATGGGGCCCACAGCTGCACATCATCACCATTCTGGTGATCTGCATGCTCCTGGCCGCCCTGCTGGAGTTTGTGCGTGGGTTTAACACGCAGAAAGTTTTCTCGGGTCTGGAAGTGGCCTATCGCGGTATGGCGGATGCGTTTGCAGGGGTCGTTATGCTGCTGGTTGCAGCAGGCGTCTTCGCCCAGGGTCTGAGCACCATCGGCTTTATTCAGAGCCTGATTTCCATCGCCACCTCGTTCGGCTCGGCCAGTATTATCCTGATGCTGGTTCTGGTAGTGCTGACCATGCTCGCCGCCATGACTACCGGTTCAGGTAACGCGCCGTTCTACGCCTTTGTTGAGATGATCCCGAAACTGGCTCACTCCTCAGGCATTAACCCGGCCTATCTCTCCATTCCCATGCTGCAGGCGTCAAACCTCGGTCGCACCATTTCGCCGGTATCGGGTGTGGTTGTAGCCGTTGCCGGGATGGCAAAAATCTCGCCTTTTGAAGTGATCAAACGCACCTCCGTCCCCGTGATTGTGGGGCTGATTATCGTGATTATTGCCACGCAGGTGCTGGTACCCGGCGCAGCTTAAGCTAAATTCCTGATATCCAGAAAGCGCCTGCGGGCGCTTTTTGTGCTTTAATAATTTCCAGAAATTATTCATGCTCATTCGATCAGGAAATCACATGTTCAGGAAGGATATCGTTATTCCGTCTGGCGCAATCGCGCTGGCACTCTGTGTATTCTCCGCACAGGCCGACCCACTCAAGGCAACGCAGTATGGCGATTTCGATCGCTACGTTCTGGCTCTTTCCTGGCAAACCGGGTTCTGCCAGAGCATGGCCGACCGTAACCGCAACGAGCCCGAAGAGTGCCGTTTACAAAAAGAGAGTGATAACAAAACCGATTTTCTGACCGTGCACGGATTATGGCCGGGGCTGCCAAAATCTGTTGCCGCACGGGGTGTGGATGAACGTCGCTGGATGCGTTTTGGCTGCGCGACCCGTCCAATCCCGAACATGCCGGAGGTGAAGGCCAGCCGCAAATGCGCTGCAGCCGAAACCGGACTGTCGCTTTCAGGTGCTGCGAAGCTGAACAGCGTTATGCCAGGTGCTGGCGGTAACTCCTGCCTGGAACGCTACGAATATGCCAAACATGGCGTGTGCTTTGGTTTTGATCCTGACGCGTATTTCGGCACGATGGTGCGCATGAATCAGGAGATAAAAAACAGCGCGGTCGGCAAGTTCCTCGCCGATAACTATGGAAAAACCGTAAGCCGCAGCGACTTTGACAGCGCCGTGGCCAAAGGCTGGGGCAAGGAGAATGTCAAAGCGTTCAAGCTTACCTGTAATGGCAACCCGTCCTACCTGACCGAAATGCAGATCTCACTGAAGGCAGACACCATTAATAACCCGCTTTCTGCGACCTCATTTGCTCCGCAGCCACATCCGGGTAACTGCGGAAAACAATTCGTCATTGATAAAGCCGGTCACTGATTGACGATCGGTCGGGTCATGTCAAACCGGTGCTCGTCACTGATGCCATAGTAAGCCGTCGGCCCACCCGCACGCAGGATGGGCTGCGCTTTCGCCGTCTGATAAATCCCCTCTTCCAGCAACGTTTCGGCGATGTGAATACCCACCACTTCGCCGAGCACCAGCCAGGTATCAACCGGTGTGCCGTCGGCCCCGGCAAGCTGAATACACTGCGACAGGCGACACTCAAAGTTAACCGGGCTTTCTGCCACCCGCGGGGCGTTCACCAGTTGGCTGGCCGCTGGCGTTAACCCCGCAAAGGTAAATTCATTTTCATCGTGGGGAAGCATAGCCGAGGTCGCATTCATCGCTTCAGCCAGATCGCGCGTCGCCAGGTTCCAGACAAACTCGCCGGTTTCGGTAATATTACGCACGCTGTCTTTCCAGCCGTTGCTGGAAAAACCGATGATGGGCGGACGATAGTTAAAGCAGTTAAAGAAGCTATACGGCGCGAGATTCAGCTGACCGGCGTTGTCGCACGAGGAGATCCAGCCAATCGGGCGTGGGCCAATAATCGCGTTCAGTGGGTCATGCGGCAGGCCGTGTCCCAGAGAAGGTTGATAGAAATACATAGTGCTCTCTTAATGGTGGGGCAGACACGAATTGCGTTTCGCTCAGTACCCTGGATCAGGACACTCAGCGTAACGCAATCCGCCAGGAATTAAGACTGAATAAATTTCAGCAAATCGTCATTGATCTGGTGCTTATGCGTGGTGCATATGCCGTGAGAACCCCCGGCATAGACCTTCAGCTCAGCGTTCGGCAGGATCTCTGCAGCCACCCGACCACAGGTCTCGATCGGGACTATCTGGTCGTCATCGCCGTGGATCACCAGCGTCGGGATAGTCATCTTTTTCAGATCTTCACGCAGATCGGTTTCAGAAAACGCTTTTACGCAGTCATACAGCGCCTTGATCGACCCCTGAAGCCCCTGCTCAACGAAGCTCTCCCGCACCGCTTTGGACTCTTTTGCCCCCGGGCGGTTATAGCCATAAAACGCCTCGGTCAGCGCATAGAAGAAAGCTGCGCGATCGTTAATCACGCCTTCCCGAATACCATCAAACACCTCTTTCGGCACACCGTTCGGGTTGAAATCGGTTTTGATCATAATCGGTGTCACGGCACCAATAAGTACCGCTTTCGCCACGCGATCCGTACCGTGGCGACCAATATAGCGCGCCACTTCGCCACCGCCGGTTGAATGCCCCACGTGAACAGCGTCTTTCAGATTCAGACGCGCCGTCAGCTCAGCCAGGTCGTCGGCATACTGATCCATATTGTGCCCATCCCACGGCTGCGCTGAGCGGCCATGTCCGCGGCGGTCATGTGCAATTACGCGAAATCCTTTTGATCCCAGGTATAACATTTGGTCTTCAAAGGCATCCGCCGTCAGCGGCCAGCCGTGGCTAAACACCACGGGTTGCCCGCTTCCCCAGTCTTTAAAATATAAATAACTGCCGTCTTTCAACGTAATTTTGTCGTAATCGCTCATGAGATCTCCTGAGAAGAAACACTGAATGCGGATAGTCGCCCGCAGGGGGCGCTTAAAAAGAATAATGCAAATTGGCAAGGGAGCACGTTTTTCACCGAAAATTCATATGACCCATGAATGTGACCTGTATCACTTCAAAGTTGTGCGCTCAGCCAGTATCATCAGAAGAGTTAAACCCTCGCTGCCAGACGGCGAGGGTTTTCTTTTGGATTGGTTTCTGCGTTACACGCAGCATTAACGACATGGAGTAAAAAATGTCCAGACCCACCATTATCATCAATGAGCTTGACGCAGAACGTATTGACAGACTGCTGGAAAAAGCAGAATTCGCTTCGCTTCCGGTGGCTGACGCCCTGAATGAAGAGCTTGACCGGGCGCAGATGTGCACGCCTGAATCCATGCCTCACGACGTGGTCACCATGAACAGCCGGGTTAAATTCCGTAACCTGGCCACCGGTGAAGAGCTGACCCGAACGCTGGTCTACCCGGCGCAGATGACCGACAGCAGCGCACAGCTTTCGGTCCTTGCCCCTGTGGGTGCCGCGCTTCTTGGTCTGCGTACGGGAGACACCATCAACTGGGCATTGCCAGGCGGTGCTGCGGCGCATCTGGAAGTGCTGGAGCTGCTCTACCAGCCAGAAGCCGCGGGCGACTACCTGCGTTAACCCCATCTGAACAAACGCTCCCGCGTTGCACAGAGGATGCACCCGCATCCTCTTTCCGCAAATTCACCCGATTATCCTATATCGCCCGAAAACCCCTTAACCCACGCTTAATCTGTTTGGGTGCCGCGGGGACGGTCATGAGTGAGATAGTGGTTATCACACTTATTTTTCTCATTATTCTGGCGATCATCGTCATGGCGGTGCTTTATCTTGAGCGTCATCGGTAAGCGATAATCTCACACCACCCCACCCGGGAAAGCATTGACCAGGCCTTTCACCTGCTGTGCTGCCGCGTCAGGCGTTTCCGCCCCCGGCACCAGAATGACCTTGCGGCACTCCTCCTCCCGTTTTTCGAAAATCTTGTAGGCGCGTTCCGCATCCGCCAGCGGCAGATAGTGGGTCACAATCTCCTCCGGCGTAAGCAGCCCTTTTTCGATAAGCGGCAGCAACTCGCCCAGCCAGGCGTGGACGTGTGTCTGCCCCATCCTGAAACTCAGCCCTTTATCGAAGGCATCGCCAAACAGGAAGCCGTGAATAAACCCGGCGTAAACGCCAGGGACGCTGACAACGCCGCCGCGCCGGACAGCCGCGATACACTGACGCAGCGCTTTGCCGCTGCTGCCTTCAATTTTAAGATTGCTGAGGATTGTTTCCGTGGTGCTGCCTTTGGCTTCGAACCCGACGGCATCAATCACCGCATCGACACCACGCTGGCCGGCAGTTTGCTCAATGATTTTTTCGGCGGCATCGTTATCATCATCAAAGTTGACAGGGATTGCGCCGTAGCGCGCCTGAGCGAATTGCAGGCGATACGGGTGGTGGTCAATGACGAAGATCTGTTCCGCCCCGAGCAGTCGCGCGCAGGCAATGGTCAGCAACCCCACCGGCCCGGCGCCGAACACGGCCACGCTCGATCCTTTTTCGATCTGCGCATTTTTTGCCGCCTGCCAGGCGGTGGGTAAAATATCTGACAGGAACAGCGCTTTGTCATCGGACAACAGCGGCGGCACCTTGAACGGCCCAACGTTCCCCTTCGGTACGCGAACATATTCCGCCTGGCCTCCCGGCACGCCGCCGTAGAGATGGCTATAGCCAAACAGCGCGGCCGGCGCGGGAATTTGCTTTTTGTTCAGCGCGGCGCCCTGCCCGGCGTTGGTCGTCTCGCAGGCCGCGTATTGCTGCAGACGGCAGAAGAAACAGTCACCGCAGGCAATCACAAACGGGATAACCACGCGATCGCCTTTCTGTAAATTCTTCACCTCCCTGCCACACTCAACGATTTCCCCCATAAATTCATGACCAAAAATATCGCCGTGTTGCACCTTCGGGATTTTGCCGCGATAGAGATGCAGATCGGACCCGCAAATCGCCGTAGCCGTGACCCGCAAAATAATATCGTCTGGCTGTTCAATGATGGGATCGGGGACATTCTCGACGCGAACATGATGTGGGCCGTGATACGTGAGTGCTTTCATGCAACCTCCGAAAGGATCCAGGACAGTGTATAAAGGGTAGCTACCCCAGAAGACTTGCCCGTGATGACGGATCTTTTGAGATTTTTCCTGGCGAGATCAAAAAGTGGCGCCGCGCTTACAGAAACCATTCATATTTTGTGGTTGAATGAATTCAGCGTTTATAAACAAGGAGAAACGGGTATGTATCAGACAATCATTATGCCGGTTGATGTTTTCGAGATGGAGCTGAGCGACAAGGCCGTACGCCACGCGGAGTTCCTGGCGCAGCAGGACGGGATCATCCATCTTTTACACGTGTTACCGGGTTCCGCCAGCCTGAGTCTGCACCGCTTTGCCGCCGATGTACGTCGTTTCGAAGAGCATCTTCAGCACGAAGCTGAAAATCGTCTACAAACCATGGTCGGGCATTTCAGCATCGACCCTTCACGTATCAAAACTCACGTCAGGTTCGGTAGCGTGAGGGATGCCGTTAATGAACTGGCCAATGAACTGAAAGCAGACGTCGTGGTGATCGGTTCCCGTAATCCTTCCATTACCACCCACCTGCTGGGCTCTAACGCGTCGAGCGTGATCCGCCACACCCACATTCCGGTGATGGTCGTCAGGTAAAAAAAAGAGGCCACCTTTCGGTGGCCTCTTGCTGTTGCAGGTGTAGTCTTGCTTTCTTTTTATGCCGTTTTGGTGCGAATCAGATAATCGAACGAGCTCAGAGACGCTTTCGCCCCTTCACCGGTGGCAATGATGATCTGTTTGTACGGAACCGTGGTGCAGTCCCCTGCCGCGAACACCCCTTTCACGCTGGTTTCGCATTTCGCATCGATAATAATTTCGCCCATGCGATTGCGCTCAATCGCGCCGTCCAGCCAGGTGGTGTTTGGCAACAGACCAATCTGTACGAAGATCCCCGCCAGCGCCACGCTATGCACGTCACCGCTCACGCGGTCGCGGTATTCCAGACCGGTCACTTTGCTGCCGTCACCTTTCACTTCCGTGGTCTGCGCATTCAGCACGATATCGACGTTTTTCAGGCTACGCACTTTGTCCTGCAGCACCTGGTCCGCTTTCATCTCTGGGGCGAACTCCAGCAGGGTGACGTGTTCAACGATACCCGCCAGGTCAATCGCCGCTTCCACACCGGAGTTACCGCCGCCGATCACCGCCACGCGTTTACCTTTAAACAGCGGGCCGTCGCAGTGCGGGCAGTAGGTGACGCCTTTGGTGCGATACTGATCTTCACCCGGGACGTTCATGTTGCGCCATTTGGCGCCGGTGGCAATGATAATGCTGCGCGCTTTCAGCACCGCGCCGGAGGCGGTTTCAATCTGGTGTAACCCCCCTTCAACCGCGGCCGGAACCAGCTTGCTGGCGCTCTGGCTGTCGATCACATCCACTTCATAATCGCTGACGTGCGCCTTCAGTGCGCCAGCCAGTTTCTGGCCTTCGGTCTTCGGCACAGAGATGTAGTTTTCGATATCCACGGTGTCGAGCACCTGGCCACCGAAGCGTTCGCCCATCAGGCCGGTACGAATGCCTTTACGGGCGGAGTAAACCGCCGCCGCCGCGCCCGCCGGGCCTGAGCCGACAATCAGAACATCATACGCGTCACGTTTGTTCAGCGCTTCTGCCGCACGTTTTTCGGCACCCGTGTCCACTTTGGCAACGATTTCGGTCAGCGTCATACGGCCCTGGCCAAACTCCTGACCGTTCATAAAGACCGCCGGAACGCCCATGACGTTACGATCGGTGATTTCGTTCTGGAACGTACCGCCGTCAATCGCCGTATGCTTAATGCGCGGGTTCAGCACCGACATCAGGTTCAGCGCCTGCACCACGTCCGGGCAGTTATGGCAGGAGAGTGAGTAATAGGTTTCAAACTCAAAATCGCCATCAATATCGCGGATCTGCTCGAGCAGCGCCTGCGCCTCTTTTGACGGATGACCACCGGTCCACAACAGTGCCAGCACCAGCGAGGTGAATTCGTGGCCCAGTGGAGAACCGGCAAAACGCGGCCCCTGGTCAGAACCCGGATTGGTGATCAGGAAGGAGGGCTTGCGCACCGCCAGACCGTTATCTTCTTTGAAGGTCACGTTCGGTGACAGTTCGGCGATCTCTGCCAGCAGTTCCTTGATCTCTGCCGATTTAGCGCTGTCGTCCAGCGTGGCAATCAGCTCAACAGGTTTGGTCAGTTTCTCAAGGTAGGCCTTGAGCTGGGTTTTCATATTGGTGTCGAGCATTATTCTTCCCTCTCTAAAAACGTCATCATGCAAGCTGCCTTATTCGGGCGGCCTGAATGCAACTTGCATCATGGTGCTGGAATAAAATGGGCGCGGGCGCGCCCATTACGACTGTCATTTCCGGAGCCTGTCGCGTCAGAGCAGGCGATGCTCTGCGCGAAAGACGGCGGGAAACTTAGATTTTGCCAACCAGGTCTAAAGACGGTGCCAGAGTCGCTTCGCCTTCTTTCCATTTCGCCGGGCAAACTTCACCTGGGTGAGAAGCAACGTACTGCGCCGCTTTCACTTTACGCAGCAGGTCAGAAGCATCACGGCCGATACCTTCAGCGGTAACTTCGATTGCCTGGATAATGCCCTGCGGGTCAACAACGAAGGTAGCACGGTCAGCCAGGCCTTCATCTTCACGCATGTTGTCGAAGTTACGGGTCAGGGCGCCAGTCGGGTCGCCGATCATCGCGTATTTGATTTTCGCGATGGTTTCAGAGCTGCTGTGCCATGCTTTGTGGGTGAAGTGGGTGTCGGTAGAAACAGAGTAAACGTCTACGCCCAGCTTCTGCAGTTCGTCGTAATGGTCTGCAACGTCACCCAGTTCGGTCGGGCAAACGAAGGTGAAGTCTGCCGGATAGAAGAAGAAGACGCTCCAGCGGCCTTCGGTATCTTTCTCGGTCACTTCGATGAATTCACCGTTTTTGAACGCCTGGTTTTTGAAAGGTTTAATTTTGGTATTAATCAAAGACATCTGTACTTCCTCCGTGTTTTCGTTGAGATGTAAGGTAACCAACTTTCGCCGGGTGGGCTAATGCGTTTGCTTTATCAAATCAATCAGCCATACCTAACAACCCGAACAAGACAACGTGATGAACTGAATTAACGAAAAGCCAAAAGTAAAAAGGCCGCCCTGGTGGGCGGCCCTGATACCTGAACTTTCCACAGGAACTTTCAGTGCCAGCAATTGCTGGCGTTGCGTTGCGCTCTACATACCTCATATCAAGGCCGTAACAGCGCCTTGATTACAACACCCGCACAGCGCGAGGGCAATGCACATGAGCGCCAATCGTATCTATGGCTGTGATAGGTTTCATCGAACACGGTTTATCGCGCAGAACGTAAGACGCGCCGGCGAGGATTAATAAAAATGAATGATAATTATTTGTCTATATATAATTGAGACTATTTTAATGCAAACACCCTCGCAGTTTTAGAGATAAAAATATCTTAATATTCATTGAAGCTCTATTTTATAAATCTGCCATCGTGATATATTAAGTCAACATACAACTCTAATTAAGTAAGTTAATTGCATGGATGGTAAATGATTAACTTCCTTCTATAGTTATCAGTGATGTGTTAACGCAACGCAGTCCACTCAGGATGAAACATGGCTAATCTCTACGATCTAAAAAAATTTGATCTTAATCTGCTGGTAATTTTCGAGTGTATTTATCAGCACTTAAGCATCAGCAAGGCAGCAGAAACGCTCTATATTACGCCCTCGGCGGTCAGCCAGTCGCTGCAAAGGTTGCGTAATCAGCTCAACGATCCCCTGTTCATTCGTTCCGGGAAAGGGATTACGCCCACCACGGTAGGCGTGAACCTGCACCATCATCTTGAGCAAAACCTCAACCAGCTTGAGCAGACGATTAACATCATGCATGGCTCAACGCTAAAAAAGAATTTTGTGGTGTACAGCCCGCAAATCCTGACCACAGAAAACCTGCTGGGCCCGCTTAAATTATTGATGCGAGAGCACAATTACGAGATTGAACTGCATGACATGCTGCTCTCTGCTGACTCCGCAGAGGATCTGCTGGCATACCGTAAGGCAGACTTAATTTTCTCAATGGCCCCGGTTAGTAACCGTTCAATGATTTGTGTGCCATATGCATCCTATTCCGTCCTGCTGGTCTGCAGCCAGGATCATCCGCGGATGAAAGAGGTGGCCACCATGGAAGAGCTTCAGGAAGAGAAGTTTACGATATTCCTCAGTGATGAGCCGGGCGTTAAAACCTATCAATCGATGGCAGAAAAAGTGCATGCGGAAAAGACAATCGGTTTTCGCTGTGACTCTGTATTTACTATTATTTCGATGATAAGTGCCTCTCATTTAATTGGTTACGTACCCGAAATTTTATTTGATAAATACAGTGAAGTGCTAAGACTCAAAAAAATCACTGCACCGTTCACCCTTCCCTCGCTTGACATTTTTATGATTTATAATCGTTCGGCATTGAACAGTACGGCATTCGCGAAATTTATTAACGAAGTAACAGAAAAATAACAGCGACGGGCTGTGTCGCTCACAGCCCGTTCTCTTTGTTAATACATAATCCTGACTTATATTTTATAACGCGCTTTCGCGTTATTTTGACTGATATTCCTCTCACTTATTATGGGCAGACCGCCGTTATTCTAACGCGAGAGGGATGACACGCTCAGAGTGTATTCAGCCGCTCCGCCGCCGCGAGAAGCGTCGATTCCTGTTTCGCAAAACAGAGCCGGATCAGCTTATGCGGGAACGGGTCGGCGCAAAATACGGACAGCGGAATGGCAGCAACGCCCACCTCTTTTGTCAGCCACTGGCAAAAACTCACGTCATCCCGATCCGAAATCGCGCTGTAGTCCGCCAGCAGGAAGTAGGTCCCTTCGCAGGGTAAAATCTCCAGACGGCTCTGGCTTAGCGCATTCACAAACAGATCCCGACGCTGACGGTAGAATGCCGGCAGGTCGCGGTAGTGCTCCGGTTCGGCGCGCAGCATATCAGCCAGGGCCAGCTGGGCCGGCGTGTTTACGGCAAACGTCAGGTACTGATGCACTTTACGCAACTCAGCGCTGATGGCCGCGGGAGCCACGCAGTACCCCACCTTCCAGCCGGTCATGTGATAGGTTTTACCAAATGACGATACCGCCACGGCACGCTCGCGAAGCTGCGGATGGGCCAGCACGCTGGCATGCCCTTCCTGCGCAAAACAGATGTGCTCATACACTTCATCGCTCAGCACGTAAATTTCACGCCCGGCAATCGCCTGCCACAGCTTTGCGAAATCGGCTTTCTGCCATGCGGTCGCCGACGGGTTGTGCGGGGTATTGATAATAACCAGACGGGTTTTGTCGCTCAGCAAGGCAGCAAACGCCTGCCAGTCCGGACGGAAATGCGGTGGCTGTAGCGCGATACGTTTCACCACGCCGCCGGAGAGTTCAACCGCCGGCGCGTAGCTGTCATAACTCGGGTCAAAGCAGATCACCTCATCACCCGTGCGCACCAGCGCGGTAATTGCGGCATACAACGCTTCGGTCGCCCCTGCCGTCACCGTGATGTCGCTGGTAGCGTCTGGCTTATAGCCATACAGCTCAGCCGTTTTGTCTGCTATGGCGTCCCGCAGTGCCTGCACGCCCGTCATCGGTGCATACTGGTTCGCCCCCTGCGCAACGTGGTACGCCAGACGTTCCTGCAAATAACGCGGGCCATCAAAATCCGGGAACCCTTGCGAGAGATTAATGGCGTTGTACTGCTGGGCCAGAGCGCTCATTTGCGTAAAGATGGTGGTGCCAAGACTGGGAAGTTTACTCTGAGGAATCAATGCGTTATTGCTCATTGTGTTGTGCCTGCATGTAATACTTATGTTGCTGACACTATAACACGATGTTAGTCTTTGGCAATCAAGACGCTTAGACGTCTAAACAATATGAATATTCCTGACCGAGAGGGAAAAAGGAAGATGACCGACAATCTGCAACTCACACACCTGGTCGACGCCTGCCGCTGGATCGGCGCCAAAGGCTGGGCTCCCGCGACCGGCGGCAACATGTCCGTGCGTAAGGATGCGCATCTGTGCTGGCTCAGTGAATCCGGTAAAGATAAAGGCAGCCTGACCACCGACGATTTTCTGCAGGTGGAGATTGCGACCAACCGTGCACTCTCTGGCCGCACGCCGTCGGCTGAAACCGGGCTTCACACGCTCATCTATCGTCTGTTTCCCGAAGCCAACGCGGTTCTGCACGTCCATACCGTCAATGCCACGGTCTTGTCGCGGCTGGTCAAAGAGCCTGAGCTGAAGATCACCGGCTTTGAGATGCAAAAATCCCTCTCCGGGCAGAGCACGCATCTGGATACGGTCGCCATCCCGGTGTTTGATAACGACCAGGATATCGACGCACTCGCCGTGCGCATTGCCGAATACGCTCAGGCGCACCCGTTTAATTATGGTTTTCTTCTGCGCGGTCATGGCTTAACCTGCTGGGGACGCGATGTGGCCGAGGCCCGCCGTCATCTGGAAGGACTGGAATTCTTATTTGAATGCGAAATGCGTTTACGACACTGGGAGAGAGTATGATTCGCGCGATTGTGACGGATATTGAAGGGACCACCAGCGATATCCGTTTTGTCCATGATGTTTTGTTCCCCTACGCGCGTGAGCGTCTGGCGGCCTTTGTGTCCGCGCAGCAGTACGCCGAGCCGGTCAAATCGATTCTGGACAACCTGCGTGATGAAATTAACCACCCGCACGCCAGCGTAAGCGACCTTATCGACACACTCTTTACGTTTATGGATGAAGACCGCAAGTCAACCGCGTTGAAAGCACTGCAGGGGATCATCTGGCACGACGGCTACGTTAACGGCGATTTTACCGGCCACCTCTACCCGGACGTCCTGCCTGCGCTGGAAAAATGGAAAGCGCAGGGTATTGATCTCTATGTTTATTCCTCAGGCTCCGTCGCGGCGCAGAAACTGTTATTTGGCTACAGCGACGAAGGTGATATTACTCATCTGTTCAGCGGCTATTTTGATACCCACATCGGTGCCAAGCGCGACGTCCAGTCTTACCAGAACATTGCGGCACAAACGGGTATCCCTCCGTCGCAGATCCTGTTCCTGTCGGATATACATCAGGAGCTGGACGCCGCTGAGCAGGCAGGTTTTCGCACCCTGCAGCTGATTCGCGGCGATGATGACGGTGCAAGCCATCACCATCAGGTACACCAGTTCGACGAGATTAACCCGGAGCAGATCCCTTCATGAGCGCATTGACCATTTATTCCGATAAAGACCCCAGTCAACCTCGCTGGCACAGCACCGACGCTGCCGACATCGCCCAACAGCTCAACGCCAGAGGGGTGCGTTTTGAACGCTGGGCCGCAGACCGCGACTTAGGCCGCGATCCTGCCCCCGATGCGGTTATCGCGGCTTATCAGCATGCGATCGACACGCTAGTGGCAGAGAAAGGTTATCAGAGCTGGGATGTCATCAGCCTGCGTGCCGACAACCCTCAAAAAGAGGCGCTGCGCGCTAAGTTCCTGAACGAGCATACCCACGGGGAAGATGAAGTGCGTTTCTTTGTTGAGGGTGCGGGGCTGTTTTGCCTGCACATTGGCGACGAGGTGTGTCAGGTATTGTGTGAGAAAAACGACCTGATTTCCGTGCCCGCCGGAACGCCGCACTGGTTTGATATGGGCTCAGAGCCGAACTTTACCGCCATTCGTATTTTTGATAACCCCGAGGGGTGGATTGCGCAGTTCACCGGCGATGCGATTGCGGATGCGTATCCGCGTCTGGCATGATTTTTCCCCTCTCCCTCCAGGGAGAGGGGGCGAAAAAACGTCAGTGTTTCAATCCCTTCGTATACGCCACCAGCTGGTCCAGCACAATGCCCCACCCTTCGTGGAAGCCCATCTGTTCATGCTGCTCGCGGATTTCCGCCGTTGGATGGCGAGCAATGGCGGTATAACGCGTTTTGCCCTCCCCCACATCATCCAGCAGTAGAATGGCCGTCATAAACGGCTTTTCGGCGGGCTTCCAGCCTTCCGTGTAACCGTCGGTAAAGACCAGCTTCCTGCCGGGATCGATTTCGAGAAACACACCCCGGTTATCCATCCGTTGCCCGTCTACCTCAAACACCGTGTTAAACCGCCCGCCAACGCGCAGGTCAAGGTCACACTCGGTCACTTTGTGCGGAACCGGAATGAAGAAGTTTTTGATGTGCTCGGGTGTCGTCCAGCAGAGCCACAGCAGATCGCGCGGGGCATCCACCACGCGTTCCAGTTTTAAGTCTGTATCAGGATCAAGCGTCACGTGACTGTCCTCCTAAAGGGAACCCCTTAAAGGATAGTCGTCCTCAGGCGAATTTCCCTTTTGCCACCTCTTCCGGCGTGACGATGCCCGTATCCAGCACCCAACCGCTTATCAATGCCGCTGGCGTGACGTCAAAGGCCGGGTTGTAGACCTGCGCGTTTTCAGGAGCCCACTGCACCGCGCCAAAGCTCCCGGCCACGCCCGTCACTTCGCTGGCCGCACGTTGTTCAATGGGGATTGCCTCACCGTTCGGGCACGCCGGGTCAAGCGTGGTATGCGGGGCAGCGACATAGAACGGAATACCGTGGAACGTTGCCAGAACCGCCAGAGAATAGGTGCCAATTTTATTCGCCACGTCGCCGTTAGCCGCAATACGGTCTGCGCCCACCCACACCGCGTCAACCAGCCCTTTTGCCATCAGGCTGGCGGCCATGGAATCGGCGATCAGCTGGTACGGCACGCCCAGTTCGCCGAGTTCCCATGCGGTCAGTCTTCCACCCTGCAACAGGGGGCGGGTTTCATCCACCCAGACAGAGCTGACGCGTCCTTCCTGATGCGCGCGGGCAATCACGCCGAGCGCGGTGCCAACCCCTGCCGTCGCCAGCCCGCCGGTATTGCAGTGGGTCAACAGACGGCTGCCGGGTTTCACCAGCGTACTGCCGGCATTCGCGATGGCCTCGCACAGCTGCTTGTCTTCATCAATCAGACGCAGCGCTTCCGCCACCAGCGCAGGCACAAAATCCTCCTGCCGGAGAGCCAGCTTCATGCGGTCGAGGTTGTTCATCAGGTTCACCGCCGTCGGGCGGGATGCCCGCAGGGTCTCCAGGGCCACAGCCAGTTCATCACGGCTTTTGCCGTTTTCCGCCAGAAGGGCCAGCAGCAGGCTTGCAGAGAGACCAATCAGCGGTGCCCCGCGTACGCGCAGGGCGTGAATATGGCCGACCAGCGCCTCTACCGTCGAGGCGTCAAGCCAGCGTTTCTCCTGAGGAAGCGCCTGCTGATCGAGAATAAATAACTGATTCTCCGCCACTCGCAGGCTGGTCGTCTGTAATGTCTGCATGTCGTTAATTCCCTGTTGCGTTGTTGTAGCACATTGTGTCAGGATGAAATCCAGATGTATAGACGTCTAAATGTCTTTATTAGCAAAACCAGTGAGGAACAGGCAATGTCGCAATACCGTACCTTTACCGCCCAGGATGCCGTGGAGTATGCAAAGCAGTTCGGCGGCCTTGATGACCCCTCATCGCTGGTGGAGGCGCAGGAAGTGGGCGACGGTAACCTCAATCTGGTGTTCAAAATTTTCGATACCGAGGGCGTGAGCCGCATCGTTGTTAAGCAGGCGCTGCCGTATGTGCGCTGCGTCGGCGAATCCTGGCCACTGACCCTGGATCGCGCCCGCCTGGAGGCGCAAACGCTGGTCGAACACTACCAGCACAGCCCGCAGCACACGGTGAAAATCCACCACTTCGACCCTGAACTGGCGGTGATGGTGATGGAAGATCTCTCCAGCCATGCCATCTGGCGCGGGCAGCTGATCAAAAATACCTACTACCCGCAGGCGGCGCGTCAGTTGGGTGAATACCTCGCGCACACGCTGTTCCATACCAGCGACTTTTACCTGCACCCGCATGAAAAGAAAGCGCAGGTCGCGAAATTCCTTAATCCGGAGATGTGCGAGATCACCGAAGATCTGTTCTTCAACGATCCGTACCAGGTCCACGAACGTAACAACTACCCTGCTGAACTGGAAAAAGACGTTGCCGCCCTGCGCGATGACGCTCAGTTAAAAATTGCCGTGGCCTCACTGAAGCACCGCTTCTTCTCACACGCTGAAGCCCTGCTGCATGGCGATATTCACAGCGGCTCGATTTTCGTGGCAGACGGCAGTCTGAAAGCCATCGACGCAGAGTTCGGCTACTTCGGCCCCATCGGTTTTGACGTCGGCACCGCCATCGGCAACCTGCTGCTCAATTTCTGCGGCCTGCCGGGGCATCTGGGTATTCGCGATGCCGCCGCGGCCCGTGAACAGCGTCTGACCGACATTCAGACGCTGTGGAACACCTTCGCGGAGCGCTTCCAGATCCTGGCCAGTGAGAAAACGCGCGATGCGGCACTTGCTGCCCCGGGCTACGCCTCTGAATTCCTGAAAAAGGTGTGGAAAGACGCGATCGGATTCTGCGGCACGGAGCTGATTCGCCGCAGTGTCGGTCTGTCGCACGTGGCGGATATCGAGACCATTCAGGATGAAGCAATGCGCCACGAATGCCTGCGCCACGCGATTACGCTTGGCAAGGCGCTGATTGTGATTGCCGACCGTATCGACACCGCCGAAGATCTGGTGGCGCGGGTGCGTCAGTACAGTTAAACGCCTCGGCCCTCTCCCGATGAAGAGGGCCGTCAGAAAGACACCAGCGCGCCGTTACCCCAGATACTCAATCACCGACAATCCACCGTTATAATCCGTGCTGTAGATAATGCCCTGCGCATCGACAAACACATCGCATGACTGGATCACCTTCGGTCGATTCGGCCGCGTATCCATCATCCTCTCAGGCGCCGCCGGCACCAGCGCACCGGTTTCAATCGGACGGTAAGGATTGGAAATATCAAACGCGCGCACGCCCGCATTCTGCCAGGTCGCAAAAATCAGCGTTGAGCTGACAAAGCTTCCCGGCCGGTTCTCGTGCAGGTTGTGTGGACCAAAATGCGCCCCTTTCGCCACATAATCCCGCTCCTGCGGCTGCGGGAATGTGGAAATACTTACCGGGTTCGACGGCTCGCGAATATCAAACAGCCAGATGAACTTCTCACCGTCCTCCTGGTTATCCAGTACCGCTTCATCCAGCACCACCAGCAGGTCACGATCCGGCAATGGCAGCGCGGTGTGCGTGCCACCTCCAAACGGCGGGCTCCAGTTGCGATGGCTAATCAGCTTCGGCTGCGTGCTATCCTTCACGTCCAGCAGCGTCAGTCCCCCGTCGCGCCAGCTCCCGTAAGCGGTATCCCCGGCGATAATCGCGTGGTGCAGCGCGTAGCGTTTGCCTTCCGGCCAATTGGGTTGCTCACCGTCGGCCTGGTTCATCCCCGGCAGCCACCAGCGCCCGGCCACCTCAGGCTTTTGCGGGTCGGCCAGGTCGATCGTCAGGAAAATATAGTCGGTAAAGCCGTCAATCAGCGCCGAAACATACGCCCAGCGCCCGCCGACGTACCAGATACGGTGAATGCCGATGCCGCTCAGGGATAAAAAGCCGATCTCACGCGGTTTGTCAGGGGTGGAGATATCAAACACCCGCAACCCGGCGCTCCAGCCTTTGTCCTGCACGTCGCGTACGGTTTCCCCTACCTGACGGGTGTAGTAGACCTTTTCGTCAGCGAAACGGGCATCCGCGAACAAGTCTCGCGCGTTAATGACCAGCAGGAGATCGTCGTGCGCCTGAAGATGAACGTTCCAGGTGCCGGGCGGCGCGGGCATATAGCCTGCCGGTTTGGGATGTTTCGGGTCGCGCACGTCCACAATGGAAAAGCCCTGTGAGACCATATGCCCGATGTACGCGAAACCGCGATGCACCATCAGCTGCACGCCGTCCGGGCGACCGCCCTGGTCGCTATGGCCAATCAGCCGCATATTGCGGCTGTATTCAGGCGTGGGAAGCACACTCATTGATGTTTCGCTTCAAGCGTCGCAAACCACGGGGCGATAAAATCTTCTGTCTGACCCCAGCCTGGAATGATTTTCCCCAGCGACGCCACGTTCACCGCGCCTGGCTGGGCGGTCAGCAGCGCCTGCGGGATCGCCGCCGCTTTGAAATCATACGTGGCGGGTGTGGTTTCACCGGCAATCTTGTTGGCAATCAGACGTACGTTGGTTGCACCAATCAGCTTCGGATCCACCGCCACGCTCACTTTCCACGGGCTGCCTGGCTCGCGCATCAGCTGAAGATCCTGGTTTGAGATATCGATGCTGTAGAGTTTGATTTCGGTGCGGCCATTCTCTTTCAGGGCTTTGTAGGCCCCCTGGCTGAAGGCATCCCAGGTTCCCCAGATGGCGTCAATTTTGCCTTTCGGGTATTTCGCCAGAATAGCGCCCACTTTATTCGCGGTATCTCCCTGCACGTCAGACGAAACGGCACCGATAGACTCCAGCTCTTTAATGTCCGGATACTGCTTTTGCAGCGCTTTATAGGCTGCCTGACGACGTTCCATCGGCGGGAAACCGGCAACCCACAGCTTCACGATGTTGGCTTTGCCGTTGAAATCTTTTGCCAGCTGGCCGAAAGAGAGATGGGTCAGGGAAGCATCATCCTGCTGGGTCACGGTCACCCCGGGAATGTCGCCCTGAACGGCGGTATCAAACACCGACACTTTAATGCCGGCATCGACGGCTTTTTTCACCAGCGCGGTCGCATAGGGGTCGCGCCCCTGAGAGAGGATAATCCCGTCATATTTCTGGCTGATCGCCTGATTAACGAAGTCCTGGAATTTGGCGTCGTCGCCATTGCTCAAAAAGGTGCTGACCTTAAAGCCGAGCTTTTTGCCTTCCTGAATGGCACCGGCGACAAACTGCGTGGTGTTGTCGTCAGAGCCGAGGTTACGGATCACCGCAATGCGGATGGGGCCGTCATGATTTGCAATGGCGGGCGGAAGCGGTGTGGGGGTTGCCGCAAGGCCTGGCAGCGACGTCAGTAACCCTAATGCCACCAGAGAGAGGGTGATTTTTTTCATTCTGTTTTCCCGTTGTGTTGTGATCAATCGTTAGCGTTTTTGTATGTAGGTAATCGCCAGCGCCACGGCGAGCACCAGCCCTTTTATAATGTCCATCGCGTAATAGGGTACGGAAAGCATCACCAGACCGTTCGACAGCACGCCAAGAATGACTGCCCCGACGAGCGTACCCAGCGCGTTCGGTTTTCCGGACCCGGCGAGCGAGAAGCCAATCCACGCCGCCGCAACCGCATCCATCAGATAGCCGCCGCCCGCATTCACCTGTGACGAGCCAATCCGCGAGGCCAGTAAAATGCCGCCTAATCCGGCGAGCAGAGAGGCAATCACGTAGGCCGCCACCTTGTAGCGCGTGGTGCGAATACCGGAGAGACGTGCCGCCTCCGGATTACCGCCGATGGCATACATGCGTCGTCCGTGGGTGGTCAGTGACAGCCCCAGCTGTGCGAGGATCGTCACCACCAGCATGATGATCACGATAGTCGGCACCTGTCCCAGCAGGCTGAATGCCGCCGGAATGGTCCCTTCAGCCATGTCGCCGCTCGGCAGCACCATGTTTTCGGTAATTGACCCACCGTAGCTGTAGGTCATCGCCACGCCCTGGATAACAAACAGGCTGGCAAGCGTGGCAAGCATGTCCGGGATCCGCAGGATGACAATCAGAAACGCGTTAAACAGGCCAACCAGAGTACAAAGCGCCAGGGTAATCAGTATCGATTCGGTGGTGCCGAAGCCGTACCAGACGAACAGTGACACCACCAGCGCGTTAGCCAGCGATGCCGTTGAACCAACCGACAGGTCAAACCCGCCGATGGTCAGCGAAATTGACACCCCGATAGCAATCACCGTCACGATGGCAATTGAGCGCAGGATATTGATAATGTTGTTCGGATCGAGGAAGTTGTCCGACGCCAGGCCAAAGATGGCCACCAGCGCCACCACGGTCAGCAACATGCCCCACTTGTAGAGAAAATCAAAAATTTGCTGACGGCCAGACGCCGCCGCCGTCACTGAAAGGGCCTTGCTCACGACGCCGTTCCTCCGGTTGAATAATAAAGTAGTGTCTCTTCGTGGGCCTCAGCCCCGGCGATTTCCGCCACGATACGTCCGTCCCACAGCACGCAAATGCGATCGCACAGCCCCACCAGTTCAGCGAACTCACCGGAGGCGTAAATCACCCCTTTGCCCTCGCGCGCCAGGCCGTCAATTAACTGGAACAGATCGGTTTTCGCTTTGACATCGACGCCTTTGGTCGGCTCATCGAAAATCAACACGCTGGCGTCGTTGCGCAGCCACTTGCCGATGGCAATCTTCTGCTGGTTGCCCCCCGACAGACGACGCAGCACCTGCCCCGGCCCACGCGCACGCACGCCGACGCGGGCAATCACCTCTTCCGCCCAGCGCCACGCCTGACGGTGGCCGAACAGGCTCCAGCGCGAGAAGCTGTTATCCGCGGTGACCGCCAGGTTCATGCTCACCGGTTCATCAATAAAAATGCCCTCTTTGCGCCGCTCCTCCGGTACCAGCGCCAGACCGCGCAATACCGAATCCGCCGGATCGCGCGGCTGCCAGGGCTGATGATTTAGCTCACCGCGCGCTACACGGCTTTTGCTGGCCCCAAACAGCGCCTTGCAGAGTTCCGTTTTGCCCGCTCCCGCCAGCCCGGCAATGCCCAGAATTTCGCCTTTTCGCAGGTGCAGGGAGATATCTTTCAACAGCGCGTCATCGTGCAGCCCTTCCACGCGCAGCAACGTCTCGTCACTGTGCGCAGGACGGGCCGGCGGATAGATATCGTTAAGCTCATGGCCAAGCATCTTCTCAACGATTTCGTCACCACTGAGGTTCGCCATCGGGCCGGATTCAATCAGCTTGCCGTCGCGCAGCACGGTTAAGGTGTCGCAAATAGCGTTCAGTTCGTGAATACGGTGAGAGATAAACACCACGCCAATCCCCTGCTTTTGCAGACGTCTCACTACGGCGAAAAGCCGTTCGCTTTCATGGCTATCCAGCGGCGCGGTCGGTTCATCCAGAATCAGAAAACGGCAGTGGTGTGAGAGCGCCCGCGCCAGCAATATCTGCTGCTTTTCTGCCAGCGTGCAGGTGTCGACGATGCGCCGCACATCCAGAGTGATACCCAGCTGCGCCAGCGCCTGTTTCGCCTGCTGGCGGATTGCGCGCCAGCGATAGCGATGCCCCGGCTGTGCGAGCTGATCGAGCATGATGTTTTCGGCAATGCTCAGCCCTGGTATCAGCGCGACGTCCACTTCCTGCTGCACCAGGTGGATACCCAGCCGTTTGGCATCAAGCGGCTCGCGGATCGTCACCGGCTGGTTATTAATGCAGATCTCACCTTCGTAGCGATCGTAAGTGCCGCACAGCACCGCCATCAGCGTCGATTTCCCCGCGCCGTTTGCGCCGGTCAGCGCATGCACGGAGCCGCCCATTAACGTCAAATCCACGCGCGACAACGCCTGAAAGCCGGAAAAGGCCAGGCTGATACCGCGCATCTCAAGGCGACTGGAAACCATCCGCGTTAAATCCTTCTTTCATATTGTGATTTATCGAATTTTTCACAGCTCCGGTTGACTGACAACGACGGAAAAGGCATAAGATAAAGCGAAATATTATTAGCCATCCGGATGTCCAGACATAACATCGGGTTAGCGCTTGCTAAAAAAAGGACAACACATGAGCAACACCGATATCCGCGTCGTACCAGGCCCGGCGAACTATTTCTCGCATCCGGGAAGCCTTGCGCACCTGAATGAATTCTTTACGCCGGAACAGCTCTCCCGAGCGGTGTGGATTTATGGCGAACGCGCCATTGAAGGCGCGCGCCCTTTCCTGCCGGAAAGCTTTCACGCGCCGGGGGCAAAACATCTGCTCTTTAAAGGGCACTGCAGCGAACGTGACGTCACCGATCTGGTGACGGCGTCTGGCAATAACGCCAGCGTGGTGATTGGTGTCGGCGGTGGCGCACTGCTTGATACCGCCAAAGCGGTGGCGCGCCGTCTCGGCGTGCCGGTGGTGGCTATTCCCACCATCGCCGCCACCTGCGCCGCCTGGACGCCGCTCTCCGTCTGGTATAACGATGCCGGTCAGGCGCTGCAGTTTGAGGTGTTCGACGATGCTAACTTCCTGGTGCTGGTGGAACCGCACATTATCCTCAAAGCCCCAGCGGAGTACCTGCTGGCAGGCATCGGCGATACGCTGGCGAAGTGGTATGAAGCGGTGGTCCTGGCCCCTCAACCCGAACACCTGCCTCTGACCGTACGCCTGGGGATCAACGGCGCGCTGGCGATCCGCGACGTGCTGCTTTCCCGTAGCGAAGAGGCGCTGGCCGACCAGCAGCGTGGCGAAGCGACGCAGGCGTTCAGGGACGTTGTGGATGCCATTATTGCCGGGGGCGGAATGGTGGGCGGTCTGGGCGAGCGCTATACCCGCGTGGCGGCCGCGCATGCGGTGCACAACGGTTTAACCGTTTTGCCGCAAACGGAAAAATACCTGCACGGTACCAAAGTGGCCTACGGCATCCTGGTGCAAAGTGCGCTGCTCGGCCAGGATGACGTGCTGGCCGAGCTGGTGGCGGCCTATCAGCGCTTTACCCTGCCCACCACGCTTCGCGAACTGGAGGTGGATATCAACAACCGCGACGAGCTGGACAAGGTCATTGCCCATACGCTGCGCCCGGTGGAATCTATCCACTATTTGCCGGTCGCGCTCACCCCTGAGGTTCTGCGCGCCGCGTTTGAGAAAGTGGAATCCTTCAGCCGTTAATCGTTCCGACCGACTATACCTAATGATGATTCTCATCACTCTCGCAACGAGGTCATCATGCAGATCGATTTAACAGGTAAGAAGGCGCTGGTTACTGGCGCCAGCCGTGGGTTGGGTCGTGCCATCGCACTTTCACTGGCACGCGCCGGTGCCGATGTGGTTATTACGTATGAAAAATCCGCCGACAAAGCCCAGGCGGTCACCGAAGAGATAAAGGCGCTTGGGCGCCACAGCGAGGCGATCCAGGCCGACAGCGCCAGCGCACAGGCCATTCAGGATGCGGTTACCCATGCGGCGCGCTCCCTGGGCGGGCTGGATATTCTGGTCAACAACGCCGGGATCGCACGCGGCGGTCCGCTGGAGTCCATGACGCTGGCGGATATTGACGCCCTGATTAACGTCAATATCCGGGGCGTGGTGATCGCCATTCAGGAAGCGCTGGTGCATATGTCTGACGGCGGGCGCATTATCAACATCGGCAGTTGTCTGGCAAACCGTGTGGCGATGCCCGGTATTGCCGTCTATTCGATGACCAAATCTGCACTCAACTCCCTTACCCGGGGTCTGGCTCGCGATCTCGGCCCGCGCGGCATTACCGTGAACCTTGTGCATCCTGGCCCGACAAACAGCGATATGAACCCGGAGGATGGAGAACAGGCTGAATCTCAGCGCCAGATGATTGCGGTGGGACATTACGGCCAGCCGGAAGACATCGCCGCCGCGGTCACCTTCCTGGCCAGTCCTGCCGCCGGACAAATATCCGGCACGGGACTGGATGTCGATGGCGGGTTAAACGCCTGATCGCATGTTGAATGTAAACAAAAGCAGATCAGCCTTTGTTTACCGATAGAGGGTTAACAGCACTTCGCGCCGCCCTTGCCGCCGTAACGGGCGTCCTGGCGGTCGCGGAAGAAAGCTTCATAGGTCATTGGCGTCTGGTCAGGGTGGTTGACGCGCATATGCTCGACATAGTTGTCGTAATCCGGTACGCCGATCATCATTTTGGCGGCCTGGCCCAGGTATTTTCCTGCTTTGGAGAGGGTGTCGAACATAGTGGATATCTCGTCTTTTATCCCCTCTCCCCGGCGGGGAGAGGGTGAGGTTGAGCGATTAATGCGCCCCTTTCGCCTGGGTCACAATCTCTTCCAGGTTCTCAGGCATTGGCTCATACGGTGTCTCTTTTGCCGTCGGCTTGTCTTCTTTCAGCGCCGCCAGTGCAGTCTTCAGAGAATACAACGCCAGCACCACAACCACCACCATAAAGAAGATGGTCAGTCCGGCGTCCAGACGGTTGTTAAACACCAGCTGCGACAGCTGTGATTCCGTATATTGCGCCGGGATCTTACCGCTGTCGATCATCGCCTGGAACTTGTTGGCGATAGCCAGGAAGCCCACCTTGTTGTCCGGGCTGAAGGCTTTCTGCCAGCCTGCCGTCAGGGTACAAATCAGCAGCCATGCGGTCGGCAGTAATGCCACCCACGCATAACGCTGACGCTTCATCTTGAACAGCACTACCGCACAGAGCATCAGCGCCATGCCCGCCAGCATCTGGTTGGCAATACCAAACAGCGGCCACAGGGTGTTAATCCCCCCCAGCGGATCGACGACGCCCTGATGGAGGAAATATCCCCACGCCAGTACGCACAGCGCCGTTGCCAGCAGGTTCGCCGGTAATGAATCGGTACGTTTCAGGTTCGGTGAGATCACCCCCAGCAGATCCTGCAGCATAAAGCGTGCCGCACGCGTTCCTGCATCCACCGCCGTCAGAATAAACAGCGCTTCAAACAGAATGGCGAAGTGATACCAGAACGACACGTCCATCAGCCCGCCCAGCGCGCCGTGCAGAATATACGCCATACCCACCGCCAGCGTTGGCGCGCCCCCCGCACGGGAAATAATTGACTGCTCGCCCACTTCACTGGCGATATGGGTCAACGTGTCTGGGGTAATGGCAAAGCCCCAGCCGCTCACCACCTGCGCGGCAGAGGCCACCACGTCAACGGTGCCGGCCGGTGCCAGCAGCGCCATTGGGCTGTTCATCGCGAAGTAAACGCCCGGGTCGATAATACAGGCCGAGACCAGCGCCATTATCGCCACGAACGATTCCATCAGCATGCCGCCGTAGCCAATCAGGCAGGCCTGATTCTCATTGGCGAGCATTTTCGGCGTGGTACCGGAGGCAATCAGCGCGTGGAAACCAGACACCGCGCCACAGGCGATGGTGATAAACAGGAACGGGAACAGGTTGCCGGTCCAGACCGGGCCGGTGCCATCAATAAATTTGGTCAGCGCAGGCATGGTCAGCGTCGGGCGCATAATCAAAATGCCGATTGCCAGCCCCACAATCGTGCCGATTTTCAGGAAGGTGGAGAGGTAATCGCGCGGGGCCAGCAGCAGCCACACCGGCAGCACCGCCGCCACAAATCCGTACCCTACCAGCATCCACGTCAGCTGTACGCCGGTGAAATCGAAGAACGGCGCCCACGTCGGGCTCTCAGCCACCCAGCCGCCGGAGATAATGGCAAACACCAGAAAGACCAGGCCGATGACCGACACTTCACCAATGCGTCCCGGACGCAGGTAGCGAATGTAGATCCCCATAAACAGCGCCAGCGGAATGGTAAAGGCCACGGTATAGGTTCCCCACGGACTGTGGGTCAGCGCTTTCACCACGATCATCGCCAGCACCGCGAGGATGATCACCATGATCATAAAGGTCGCGATCAGGGCGATCACCCCGGCCGTGGCTCCCATCTCCTCTTTCACCAGCTCACCGAGCGAACGTCCGTCGCGGCGGGTGGAGACGAACAGCACCATAAAGTCCTGCACCGCACCGGCCAGTACGACGCCCGCGAGGATCCAGATCATCCCCGGCAGATAACCCATCTGCGCCGCCAGGACCGGCCCCACCAGCGGGCCCGCGCCGGCAATCGCCGCAAAATGGTGACCGAACAGCACTTTCTTGTCGGTAGGCACATAGTCCAGACCGTCGTTATGACGAACCGCAGGCGTCATGCGCGTGCCGTCGACCCCTAACACCGTCTTCGCGATATAGCGGCCATAAAAACGGTACGCGATCAGATAAATACAGACCGAGGCGACAACGATCCACAGCGCGTTGATCTGTTCCCCCCGGTTGAGGGCGATATAGCCCAGGGCAAATGCTCCCACAACGGAGAGCCCTGCCCACGTAAGGTATTTCCCTGAGTTGTTCATAGTTGTTGTCCGTTGTTGTGAAACAGTGAGATGTTACATTTTGTTTCTAGAACAACGCTCAAAATTTAACAACTTTGAAACGCAATAATGCGTGGTCAAACCAGACATTTACACCACATTGTTAAGCCGATCACCTTCCGCTGAAACACCCCTGCCGCCACGGGTCACACTTTTGCCTTTTTCGTCCCGACACCGCCTTACGAAATGATTTGTATCATTTTTTTTGCTCAAAACCTCGCCAGAATGACCCTGCGCAATCGCGTGCATACAAGGAAAAGGATATGAACAGTTCAGTACCTCAGGATCTCAAGGTCGGGCCCGGCGCGTACGTTGCGCTGGCATTCGCAGCCGTTTTCTTCTCTGGCCTGCTGGGCGGAAAAGAGTGGTACGGCGTGTTTGATTTCACCACCCTCAACGGTGCGTTTGGCAAGGTGGTCAGCAAGGCCAGTCTTGAAGACGGCACCCTGACTACCGCCACCAGCGCCTTTCGCGGTACCGGCGGCAGTGGCGCAATGGACGGGTTTCTCTTTGCGCTCGGTTTAATTCCGGCCGTGATGTTTGCGCTCGGGATGATCAACGTGCTGGAGCACTATGGTGCGCTGCGTGCAGCACGTAAGCTGTTAACGCCGCTGCTGCGCCCGCTGCTGGGCATTCCCGGTACCACCGGGCTGGCGCTGATTGGCAGCCTGCAGAGCACCGATGTGGGTGCATCCCTCACCCGCAACCTGTCCGATGAAGGGCAGATTAGCGAAAAAGAGAAAGACGTTTTCGCCATGTTCCAGTTCTCCGCCGGGGCGATGATCACCAACTTTTTCTCCTCTGGTGCCATCCTCTTTACCCTGGTCGCCGTTGACGGGACGGCCGCGGTGCCGACCTCCATTGGTGCCTGCATCGCCGTGATGTTCATCATGAAGATTGTCGGCGCGAATCTGCTGCGCCTGATCCTGACCGTCATCGGCAAAGATGCCCCTGAGCAACAACCGACACAAGGAGAGACCGTATGAGTGCCCCACAATCTCATCCCGTGATTACCGATGTGTTTGTCGAAGGCGCACGCAAGGGCTGGAGTATTGCCACCGGCAGCACCCTGCCCAACGTGGTCATGGCTTTTATCATCATCAAGGCGCTGGAAATTACCGGGGCGCTGAAAGGGCTGGGGATGATCTTCTCCCCGCTGATGGGCCTGTTTGGCCTACCGGGTGAAGCGGCTGCCGTGCTGATTGGCGGCTGGATGTCGATGGGCGGTGGGATCGGCGTGGCGATCGGCCTGTTTGATAAAGGCATTATTACCGGCGAGCACCTGGCGATTCTGGCTCCTGCTATCTATCTGATGGGCTCACAGGTGCAGTATCTCGGCCGCATTCTGGGTGTGATCGGCACCCGCGCCAAACGTATTCCGCTGATGATTGCCATTTCGGTCATCAACGCCTTCTTAGCCATGCTGCTGATGCGCATTATTCTCTGAACAGGACGTTACTATGAACCTTGACCATTATATTGAAGAGCTGAAAACCCTGGTGAACGTGGACTGCGGCACCCGCACTGTCGCAGGCGTCGAAACCGTGGCTGGCATTATTGAAACGCTCTGGCAACGCGAAGGCTGGCACACCGAACGGGTCAATCTGGGCGACAAGGTTGGCCCGGGCGTATTCGTCAGTAATAAGCCACAGGCGGCACAGTTCGACGTTCTGCTGGTCGGCCATCTTGATACGGTATTTGCCCCCGGCACCGTCGCCGAGCGTCCGCTGAGCGAGGACGCCACCCGTCTTTATGGCCCTGGCGTATCGGATATGAAGAGCGGCCTGCTGAATATCTTGTGGGCGATGCGTGAGCTGGACGCAACCGACCACGATCGTCTGGCCATTGCGATCGCCATGAATCCCGACGAGGAGACCGGCTCCGTCTATTCACACGAATGGATTGGCGAACTGGCAAAACGCGCCCGCTGCGTGCTGGTATGCGAAGCCGCGCGCGCCGACGGTTCGCTGGTGAAGGCTCGCAAAGGGATGGCGGGCTATCACCTGACGTTCAGCGGCGTGGCGGCACACGCGGGTAACGAACCGGAGAAAGGCCGCTCGGCGATAACCGCCCTGGCAAACAGCATTATTGCCATTAATGCCCTGACCGACCAGGAACGTGGCACCACGCTCAACGTCGGCGTGATCCACGGCGGCAGCGCGGCAAACGTGGTGGCCGATAAAGCCGTTGCCGAGCTGGACGTGCGTTTCTGGGAAAACGATGAGTACAGCCGGGTGAACCAGGCGCTGGAGGCATTGTGTGAAAAAGGCTTTTTAGAGGGCGTCACGACCTCGCTGACGCGCGTGAACCACAAACCGGCGATGGCAGCAAGTAAAGCCACGCAGGCGCTGATGCAGCAGGTTGAAGCGGCAGGTCAGGCGGAAGGAATAGCCATTACCTGGCAGGCGGTCGGTGGTGGCAGTGATGCCAACCACACCGCCGCGCTGGGCATTCCGACCCTGGACGGGCTGGGGCCGATCGGTGCCGGGTTCCACAGCCCGGCGGAGTGGCTGGATAAAGCGTCGATTGCGCCGAGAATACGCTTGTTGAAGCGGGTGATTTCGATGCTGTAAGCCTTATCCCTCTCCCCAACGGGGAGAGGGATGTTGACCGTGCAACGCTAGCCCAAAATTTGGGTACTCAACCGGCAGGTACAGCACCGCCGTCCCTGCTCGTCGAACACCACAATCTCCCAGCTCTGGCTGGTTCGCCCAAGATGCAAGGGCTGACACACTCCGCGCACCTTCCCATGCGATACCGCGCGATGGTGCGTTGCGTTCAGCTCCGTTCCCACCACGCTTTGCCCGTCGCGGGTCATCAGAAACCCGGCCATCGACCCCAGCGTTTCCGCCAGCGCCGCCGACGCCCCACCGTGCAGCAGACCGAACGGCTGATGGGTACGCGCATCCACGGGCATTTCGGCCTCAAGCGTATCGTCACCGATGCGGGTATAGACGATGCCCAGATGCGCCACCATGGAGTTCAGACTGGTGGCGTTCATTTCTTCACGCGATAAGTGACGTTTCCAGATCATCTACGCCCCCAGCGTGGAGCCGCCGTCCACCACGATATCCTGCAACGTGATATGGCTGGCAGCATCGGAGGCGAGGAACAGCACCGTGCTGGCAATCTCCTGCGGACGGGCGATTTTGCCCAGCGGAATACCGAGCTTGAACTGCTCGCCAAAGCCGCGAATACGCTGCTGCTCAGCATCGTCGCTTTTCCACAGGGTGCGCTGCATATCGGTATCCGTTGACCCAGGTGACACCAGATTACAGCGCACGCCACTGCCCGCCAGCTCAAGCCCGACGGTCAGCGCCAGGCTTTTTAGCGCCGCTTTCGACGCACCGTAGGCGCTCATTCCGATACGCGGCGTGTGGGCCGCGTCAGACGCCACGGTGACAATCGCCCCGCTTTGCTGGCGACGGAACTGGCCCATCGTCTGCTGGAACAGATTAAATGCCCCGCCGACATTAACCGCGAAGGTCTGCTGCCAGTCCTCCTGCGCAATCTGGTCGGTCGCGCCCATACGCAGTATTCCCGCCGCGTTCACCAGCACGTCCAGACGCTCAAGCCTTGCCAGCGCGCGCCCGCACACCTCGCGGACCTGTGCGGCATCCGCGATGTCCAGCGTTTCGGTGGCAAAGGGATACGCTTCCTGCGGGAAGGCCAGGTCAAATCCGGTGACCTGCGCGCCCGCTTCAACAAACGCCCGCGCCGTCGCGTAACCGATGCCCTTACCCGCGCCCGTTACCCAGACGGTTTTGCCGGTAAAATCGAACCCCGCCATCACTTCACCTCGCGGGAGAGCAGCGCCCACCAGGCGTCGAGGGTGGGGTTTTTCGCCAGCATCACGAAGTCGATATCGCCGTGCACTTTGCGCCAGCGGGCGGCCAGCGCCATCATGCGCACCGAGTCCAGACCGTAGTCGATCAGGTTTTCGTCATCCATCGGCTCATCTGATTCATCCAGCAGCGGCAGGATGATGTCACGCAGCGCCGCTTTCGTGGCTGGAATGGACGGCAGCAGGTCGTCCGTCATAACCACCCGGCCGGCGCGCCCTGCGACGTAGTTCAGGGACATCACGTGCTCATCGCGGGTAAAATCGGCCAGCGCATCGGCGATAAAGAACGGTTTGATATCCCGCATAAAAGCGTCTGTAGCGGTCGTCATGCAACCAATATGGGCGTAAACCCCGGTGATCAGCAGCTGGTTGCGCCCCGTCTCTTTCAGCATCAACTCCAGCGGCGAGCGGTGGAACGCGCTGTAGCGCCACTTCACCAGTACCGTATCGGCTTCATCCGGCGTCAGCTGAGACACAATGCGCTGCTGCTCTGGTGAGCGGGTCAGCCCCGGTCCCCACATATCGTTCAGCAGGGCGCGGTCTTCATCGCTCTGCGCTTTCGGCTGCGCGGTGTAGTAAACCGGAATATTGTGTTGCTTGCAGTAATCGCGAAGTCTGGCGATATTCGCGACCACCTGGGCCATCATCGGGCTGTTTTCGCCCCAGAAGTTCAGGAAATACTCCTGCATATCATGGATCAACAGCGCGGCACGTTCTGGCTCAAACGCCCAGTTCACTTTGTTGTCTGGCAGGTCTGCGGCCGTCGGCAGCGCATAAGCGGTTAATTGTGGAATGGCCATACTCTGTTCCTTAGCCCCGGGCGCGTTCAGCGAGCCACAGGCGCAACTGTTTCTTATCGACTTTGCCGACGGGCGTTAACGGAAGCGCATCAACGCTCTCCACGCGGTCCGGCAGTTTAAATTCTGCAACGCCCTGCTCACGCAGGAAGCGGCGCACCTCCACCGCACGCAGTGGCTCTTTCACCACCAGATACGCGCAGCTCTTTTCACCCAGCAGGCTGTCCTCCATGCTCACCAGGGCCGCGTGGATCACCGCGTCGTGGCGCAGCAGCAGGTTTTCAATCTCTTCTGCGGCAATCTTTTCGCCGCCGCGGTTGATCTGATCTTTCTCCCGTCCCTGAACGGTGATGTAGCCCTGTTCGTCAATGGCGATCAGATCCCCGGAGCAGTAAAAGCCGTCCGCATCAAAGGCGCTGGCGTTGTGCTCCGGACTGTTGAAATAGCCGCGGAAGGTATACGGCCCGCGGGTCATCAGACGCCCGACTTCACCGCGCGGGAGCGGATTACCGTGCTCGTCCGCCACCCACACTTCGTCATCCGGGCACATCGGGCGCCCCTGCGTATTGATAATGCGTTCCGGCGTATCATCGAGCGCGGTGTAGTTCACCAGCCCTTCCGCCATACCAAACACCTGCTGCAGCTGGCAGCCAATTTCTGCCGGAATACGCGCCGCGAGCGACGCGGACAGGCGCGCCCCACCGACCTGCAGCAGCGTCAGCGATGAGAGCGGAGCATTCCCTGCACCGTCGGCAATCGCCTGCAGCCACAGGCTGACAGCCGGGGGCACCAGCGAGGTAACCGTAATCTGATGTTTTTCTATCAGCGGGAAGCAGATCGTGGCGCTCGGATCGTTTGCCAGCACCACGCAGCCCCCCGCCGTAAAGACGCCTAACGAGCCGGGCGAGCTCATGGCGTAGTTATGGGCCGCTGGCAGCGCATTCAGATAACGCGTGTCCGCGGTAATCCCGCAGATCGCATTGCTGCGACGGATGCTGTAGTCATAGTCGTTATGCGTACGCGGAATCAGCTTCGGCGTGCCGGTGCTCCCGCCCGAGAGCTGGAAGAACGCCACTTCGTCGGCAGGGGTCGGGTTCGGAATGAAATTTTCTGCCGGATGCGCAATCGCCGCGTCCAGCGCATGTTCACCCTTGTCGCCGCGCAGCAGCACGACGCGCACCGAACGGTGCTCATCGACAAAAGTATTGAGGAAGTCATCCCCTGCAAACAGGGCGTGCTCGCGATCGGCTATCAGCAGTGCAGGTTTGATCTGCGCGGCGTAGGCGTTCAGCTCCGAGCGCTGATGGCTAAAGAGCGCATTGACCGGCGCCACGCCCACCTGCAGCAGGGCGAAAAAGGTCATGTAAAACTCGCACACGTTGCCAAGCTGCACCAGCACCGTTTCACCGCGATGAAGCCCCAACGCCTGCAGCCGCGATGCCAGGTTATTCACGGCCTGGTTAAACTCGCGGTACGTTATGCGACGGTCACCGTCGACGATCGCCACCGCATCGTTATTCGCCTGATCCGTCAGGATGTGGGTCAGCGGCAGATCCTGCCAGTAGCCTTTTTCACGGTAGCGCCGGGCAAAATCCTCGGGCCAACGGGTAAAGGGAAGGGTCATGAGTGTTCCTTAATGCAAACCGAAAACATTGAGCATGGTGGAGAGTTTTACGCCGGTTTCACGCCACTCGCCCACGGGTGAAGAGGCCGGGACAATGCCCGCGCCGGCAAACAGGCGAACGGTATTCTGCTGCAGACGTGCGCAGCGGATGGTGACCACCCATTCGCCATTGCCTTCACTGTCACACCAGCCGACGATGCCGCCGAACAGCTCGCGATCGAACGGCTCCAGCCCGGCGATCAACGCCTTAGCAGCCTGATGCGGGAAACCGCTCAGGGCTGGCGTCGGGTGCAGCAGGCAGGCCAGCGTCAGCGCGTTTTCGTTTTCACGCGCCTCACCTTCCACCGGCGTGGCCAGATGCCAGAGCGTGGGGGTGGTGATCAACTGTGGGGAGGACGGCATGCTGAGGTGATGGCTGCGCGGTTTGAGAATGGCTTTCATCGCCTGGGTCACCAGGTCATGCTCGTGACGATCTTTTTCGGACGCCAGCAGCTTGTTGCCCGCCTCGCGATCCAGCACGTCATCCGGCTGACGACGCGCGGAGCCTGCCAGCGGCAGAGAGCTAAAATGCGCCCCTTCTTTACGCAGCAGCAGTTCCGGGCTTGCGCCGAGCAGCACGCCACCGTCTTCCAGCGGTACGTGGAAGTTGTAGCTGGCCGGGTTCTGGGCGATCAGCCGCTCCATGAGCGCACCGCTATCAATCGGTTTGTCGGTAACGATATCAATCAGGCGCGACAGCACCACTTTGTTCACCTGCGGCGTGGCGGTGAGGGCAGCCGCGCGGGCGATCATCTCTTCAAATACCGGCTGCGGCGGGATCTCGGTGCGTTTTTCCACCTTCAGCGCCTGTGAGCCAGCAACATAGCGGGCGGACTGCTGACGCGCCGGGCGAGAAAAGGTCTGCCAGCGTTGCGGAATAAACAGCGACGACGGCTTGCGGGTATCAAACGGAATGGCACCCACCATCACAGGATGGGCAATGCCGCTGGCTTTTGCGTTGCGGAAAGCCTGGGCTAATTTCTGCTGAAACTGTCCTGCCGGATCGTCACCCCCGACGGCGGATTCAGAGAAGCGGGAAAAACAGCCGGACGTGGTAAAACTGCGGTAAGGCGACATAAAGAAAAAGCTGTCTGATTGCAGCGTGCTGGCGGTGTGCTGAACTTCCTCAGCCAGGGACGTATCCATTTCATCCTCCTAAAATGATAAAGGCAGTAATAATGATTATCATTTATATTTACGCTCGCTAACCTAATCTCACATCGCGTCGCTGTCAACCGCAGAGCAAACATCTTCTTCGGGTAACGCTTGCATCCCGTCGTCGCAGACATGAAAATGAGAAGCATTAACTTCAACAGAAACAGGATGCCACGTTGTGAAATGTCTTGCCGTCTGCCGTAATCCCCTGCTTTTCATCGGACTTTTTGTTTTAGGACTTACCTCAGCGCTTGCCGCCGACTGGCCGCGTCAGGTGACAGACAGCCGCGGCGTGCATACGCTTGAGCACAAACCGACGCGCATCGTCTCCACCGGCGTGACCCTGACCGGCTCCCTGCTGGCGATTGACGCGCCGGTCATTGCCAGCGGCGCCACCACGCCCAACAATCGCGTGGCGGATGCGCAGGGATTCCTGCGCCAGTGGGGCGATATTGCGAAACAGCGTCAGCTTGCGCGTCTGTACATTGGCGAGCCGAGCGCCGAAGCGGTGGCCGCCCAGATGCCGGACCTGATTTTGATCAGTGCCACCGGCGGGGATTCGGCGCTGGCGTTGTATGACCAGCTTTCAGCTATCGCGCCGACGCTTGTTATTAACTACGACGACAAAAGCTGGCAGGCGCTGCTAAAACAGCTCGGCACAATCACGGGTCAGGAAAAACAGGCCGCCGAGCGCATCGCCGCGTTTGATAAGCAGCTTGCCCAGGTGAAACAGCAGATGACATTACCGCCGCAGCCGGTGAACGCCATCGTCTACACCGCCGCCGCACACTCGGCAAACCTGTGGACGACGGAATCCGCTCAGGGCCAGTTATTACAGCAGTTGGGCTTTACGCTGGCTGAACTGCCTGCCGGATTGCACACCTCCAAAAGCCAGGGTCAGCGTCACGATATTATTCAGTTAGGCGGGGAAAATCTGGCAACCGGGCTGAACGGCGAAGGGCTGTTCCTGTTTGCCGGTGATCAGAAAGATGTGGATGCGATTTACGCCAATCCGCTGCTGGCGCACCTTCCTGCCGTGCAGAACAAGCGCGTCTGGGCACTGGGAACAGAGACGTTCCGCCTGGATTATTACAGTGCAATGCGGGTACTGCAGCGTTTAGACGCACTGTTCAGGTAAGAGGCTAACCCGGCCCTCTTGGTGAGAGGGCCGGTGTGAACGCGTCAGGCCGCACTGTCGTTCAACACAACCTCCTGCCTGAACCGACGCAGCTCAACCAGGACCACCAGCAATATCACTCCCAGCATAGCCAGGACAAAGCCGCTGCTGCTCGCTGAAGCCACCGGGGTCATTATCGCCCCCAGCCCGCCGAGGATAGCCGCGCCAATGGCATCGCCCGTCACGTTCTGCGCGGTCCACAGACCGTTGATACGCCCCAGCATCCCTTCCGGCGTCTGGGTCTGGATCAGGGTGTACTGCAGCAATGAACTGATGGCGCTCAGCCAGCCAAAAATCACCAGGCACATTACGCCCAGCGCCCATACCGGCATCAGGCTGAAGAAACCAATCGCAATAAACGACGCCAGGGTAGCCAGCAGCATGATCAGCCCGGGACGCGCACTCTGCGCCAGGTTACCGCTGGTCAGCGCGCCGCATGCCGCGCCGAGCGGAATAGCCGCGTACAGCACGCCGATTTCCGACGCGCTCATCTGCCACACGCCCGCCAGCGCCGGGTAAAGCACGCGTACGGCGCTGGCCATCGTCAGCAGACCGCCGAGCAGCGCAATACCACCTATCAACGGATTACTGAACAGAAAACGGATCGCGGCCATCAGTGATGTCAGCGGATGTTCGCGCGGCTGTGGCGGAGGCGGCAGGCGCGGCAAACGCAGGAGCGTGAGCGTAGTGATAAAGGTGCCCGCCGCCGCCAGCCCGTAGTTCCACGCCACGTTGCCGGTCGCCAGCAGCAGGCCACCGACCATCGGTGAAATTACCGACCCAAGGCGCACGGTCAGCATGGTGATTGCCCCCGCCTGCATCAGGTTTTCGCGCCCGACCAGCGCGGGCGTGGCTGCCAGCAGCGCCGTGACGCCGAGTGACGCAAAAAAACCGTCCCACAGACCGAGGGCGTAAATGGCAATCAGTGACGGCTCCGGCAGCATGGCGTTCAGACACAGCCCGATAAAGCCTACGCCGCAGGTGCCGCGTGCCAGCATGATCAGTTTTTTACGCTCATACCGGTCCGCCAGCACGCCGCCCACCATCAGGCCGATAAACATCGCCCCACCGGTTAAGGTGACCGAAAGCCCCACCAGCCAGCTGGAGTGGGTCATGGACTGGATCTGCACCGGCACGGCAACGCCAAGCAGGCCGAGGGAGAGGATGGAGATAAAACGGGCGATAAAGACAGCGCGGTATGCGGGGTGCGTCTTCAGCAGGCTGAGGTTGAGCAGCCAGGATTTTTGATTCATGACAAGGCCTTGAGTGTATTTCTACCAATTCCATTGGCGCACATGCTAACATAGCCAAATAAGATAGATAACGATAATCACTATCATTATCAAATCATGGATGTTGCTATGTCGTTTTCCTCTTCCACGGTGCGCGCCGTTGCCGTGCCCGTGTTATTGCTACTGTTAATCCTTGCGATTGCACTCAGTTTGCTGGTCGGCGCGAAGCCGCTGCCCGCGTCCGTTATTGTCGATGCGCTCACTGGCAGCTGTCAGAGCGCCGACTGCACCATCGTGCTCGATGCCCGCCTTCCCCGTACCCTTGCCGGACTGCTGGCCGGGGGGGCGCTGGGTCTTGCCGGTGCCTTAATGCAAACGCTCACCCGTAACCCGCTGGCCGACCCCGGTATTCTTGGGGTAAACAGCGGCGCCAGCTTTGCGATTGTGCTTGGCGCGGCGCTCTTCGGTTTTACCTCTCCGTCTGAACAACTGGTGATGGCCTTCTGCGGCGCGCTGGCGGCATCGCTGGTGGTGGCGTTTACCGGTAGCCAGGGTGGCGGACAGCTGAGTCCGGTACGCCTGACGCTGGCGGGCGTGGCGCTCGCCGCCGTGCTGGAAGGGTTATCCAACGGCATCGCCCTGCTTAACCCGGATGTTTATGACCAGCTGCGCTTCTGGCAGGCCGGTTCGCTGGATATCCGCACCCTGGCAACTTTAAAAGTGGTGGTGATCCCGGTCGTCATTGCCGCCGCCGTCGCGCTGTGTTTAAGCCGGGCGCTCAACAGCCTGAGCCTCGGGAGCGACACCGCAACCGCGCTCGGCAACCGCGTGGCGCGCACGCAGCTAACGGGTCTTGTCGCGATCACCGTACTGTGCGGCAGCGCAACTGCGGTAGTCGGCCCAATAGCGTTTATCGGCCTGATGATGCCCCACATGGCACGCTGGCTGGTGGGTGCCGATCACCGCTGGTCGCTGCCGGTCACGCTGCTGGCTACCCCTGCCCTGCTGCTGTTCGCGGATGTTGTGGGTCGCCTGCTGGTGCCTGGTGAACTGCGCGTCTCGGTGGTAAGCGCGTTTATCGGTGCACCGGTGCTGATCTTCCTCGTGCGACGTAAACGCGGAGGTGGCGCATGATGGCCCCGTCCCGACGTTTAGTCACCAGCGTGTCGTTGCTGGCCGTCGTCATTCTGATGCTGGCGGTCTGGAGCCTGCGCAGCGGCGCGGTCACGCTCGATTTCGCGCAGGTTTTTAACGCGCTGCTTGGCAGTGCGCCGCGCAATGTCACCCTGGTGGTCACCGAGTGGCGACTGCCGCGCGTGGCGATGGCGATTCTGGTGGGCGCGGCGCTCGGCGTCAGCGGTGCCATTTTTCAGTCGTTGATGCGCAACCCGCTTGGCAGCCCGGACGTAATGGGGCTGAACACCGGCGCCTGGAGCGGCGTGCTGGTGGCGATGGTGCTGTTTGGTCAGCACCTGACGGCCATCACGTTCACCGCGATGACCGGCGGGATAGTCACCGCGCTCATTATCTGGGCGCTGGCCTGGCGCAACGGTATCGACACCTTCCGCCTGATCATTATCGGTATCGGCATTCGCGCCATGTTAATGGCTTTCAACACCTGGCTATTGCTGCAGGCTTCGCTCGACACCGCGCTCTCTGCCGGGTTGTGGTATGCCGGTTCACTCAATGGCCTGACGTGGGACAAAACCTGGCCCGCTGCCCCGCTGATCCTGGTAATGTTTATTGGCGCGGTGTTGCTGGTACGCCGGATGCGCCTGCTGGAGATGGGCGATGACAGCGCCTGTGCGCTGGGCGTGGGCGTTGAGCGCTCGCGCCTGATGCTGATGCTGGTGGCAGTGTTACTGACCGCTGCCGCCACCGCCATCGCCGGGCCGATCTCGTTTATCGCGCTGGTTGCACCGCACATTGCCCGGCGCATCAGCGGCACGGCGCGCTGGGGATTAACCCAGGCGGCGCTTTGTGGCGCAGCGTTACTGCTGGCCGCCGACCTCTGCGCCCAGCGGTTATTTATGCCTTATCAACTTCCGGTAGGCGTCGTGACCGTCAGTCTCGGCGGGATTTATCTCATCGTCTTGTTAGTTCAGGAGTCACGCAAGAAATGACAAACAGTACAACCCGCTTGCGCGGCGAACACTTAACCCTCGGCTATGGCAAAAAAATCATTGCCCGTGACCTGACGGTGGCTATCCCGGACGGCCATTTTACGGCGATTATCGGCCCGAATGGCTGCGGTAAATCGACCCTGCTGCGCACCCTCAGCCGCCTGATGACGCCGGTTGAGGGCTGCGTGTATCTCGACGGCGAGCAGATCCAGCACTTTGCCAGCAAAGAGGTGGCGCGCCGTATTGGCCTGCTGGCGCAAAACGCCACCACGCCTGGGGATATCACGGTGCAGGAACTGGTCTCGCGCGGGCGCTATCCGCATCAGCCGCTGTTTACTCGCTGGCGTAAAGAGGATGATGAGGCGGTGAAGCGGGCGATGCAGGCGACGGGCATTACCGATCTGGCCCGGCAAAGCGTGGATACGCTCTCCGGCGGACAGCGCCAGCGGGCGTGGATTGCGATGGTGCTGGCGCAGGAAACCGCCATCATGCTGCTGGACGAGCCTACCACGTGGCTGGATATCAGCCATCAGATCGATCTGCTGGAGTTGTTGAGCGAGCTGAACCGCACGCAGGGCTATACGCTGGCGGCCGTACTGCACGATTTAAATCAGGCATGCCGCTATGCCACGCATTTGATTGCGCTGCGCGACGGCGAAATTGTGGCGCAGGGTGCGCCAAAAGAGATTGTGACGCCGGATCTGATCGCGCAGATCTACGGCATGCGCTGCATGATTATCGACGATCCCGTGGCCGGTACACCGCTGGTGGTGCCGTTGGGCAAGCGTGCACTTTGATGCCCTCACCCTCTCCAGGAAAAGAGGGTGAGAGTGAGGGGAAACCGCTACCTCAATATCGCCTTCAGCACCGGTCCTATCGTCTCAAACGCCTGCGGTGAAATGATATCCACGTGGGCACAATCCTGGCTGTAAACCTCCAGTTCCCCCACCCACGGCGCCCAGGCCTGCTGCGGATCCAGCGTTTGCGTGCGCCCGGCAACAAACAACGTCGCTTTACCGTCGAACCGTGAACTGTGCGCCGTTGTCAGGAGGCGGACGGCATCGGCGTAATTCCCTTCGATGGCGTTAAAGAGCTCGCCAGAGCCTTGCCCCTGCTGCGCGGCGATAAACGCCTGCCGCTCGCGTTCAATTTCTGCCAGTACGTCCGGATCGAGACCATTGGCCTCTTTCTCTGCCCAGTTCTGGGTTTCCGGCGGCCAGGTATCCAGCAAGCCGAGAAACGCCACCGCGTCACCCTGCTCGCGCAGACGGGCCGCAATGCCCTGCGCCAGCGTGCCGCCAAGCGAGTAGCCGAACAGATAATACGGCCCCTGCGGCTGTTGCCCGCGCAGAGTCTGCAGATGATGTTCGATCACCTCGTCCAGCGTAGCGCACTGCTGCATCGGCCCTTCCGGACGCGGCGACTGAATGCCGGTGATTGACCAGCGCGGGCTGAGATAGCGCGCCAGCACGCTAAACTGCCAGGCAAAGCCGGATGCCGGATGGAAGCAGAACAGCGTCGGACCGTTGCTTTCACGCAGCGGCAGAAGGGTCTCGTAGCCCAGACGCTGTGCCTGTTCGTCATTCATCGATGAATCCAGCAGCGCGCTGAGCATGCTGACCGTCGAGGCCACCATAATCTGCCCCGGCGTGACCCTGCGGGCAAACGTACGGCTGAGCTGCGCGGCCAGGCGCATCGCCAGCAGGGAATGACCGCCGAGGGCGAAGAAATCGGCATCGATGTCGTTCACCTCACAACCGAGCAGGGCAGAAAATGCCTGCGCGACGGCCACTTCAGCGTCTGTTTCTGGCGCCCGCCCGGACGTCTTGCGGGTCAATTCCGGCAACGGAAGCGCCTTGCGGTCAAGCTTTCCGTTGGCAGAGAGCGGCAGCGCGCTGATTTGCAGCAGCACCACCGGCACCATATGGGGCGGCAATTGAGCTTTAAGCGAGTGCAGCAGCGCATCGCGGTCCAGCGGCAAGCCGGACCCGGAGACGACATACCCTACCAGCTGTCGGGCATCGCCCCCGGTTGCCGCCGCCTGATTAAAGACGCACGCGTGCGCTACGGCCTGCGCCACGTCAGGCAGCAAAAGCATCGCACGATCGATTTCGCCGAGCTCGATACGCTGACCACGAATTTTGAGCTGATCGTCACTGCGGCCCAGATATTCCACCGCGCCGTTATCCAGCCAGCGCGCCACGTCACCGGTGCGGTACATCCGCTCGCCAGGTGCAAAGGGATCGGCAATGAAGCGGCTGGCGGTCAGGTCCGGCCGACCGAGATACCCCTGCGCAAGCTGGATCCCGGTAAGATAGAGATCACCGGCCATGCCGAACGGCACCGGACGCATCATCGCATCCAGAATGCGCAGCCCCGTATTCCACACCGGGAAGCCAATCGGCACGCTGTTGCCCGCTACCGCCGCCAGTTCCGGACCCGATGCCGGATACCAGCTCACGTCCACCGCCGCTTCTGTTGGACCATAAAGGTTATGCAACGGGACATGAGTAAGGTGCTCCCACTCCCGACACAGTTCTGTCGGCAGCGCTTCCCCGCTGCAGAACACCTGCTTCAGGGTCTGACAGCAGTCGGCATTTCCCGGCGTCAGCGAGGCAACGAACGCCGCCAGCATCGACGGCACAAAGTGTGTCGTGGTCACGCCATAATGCGCGAAGAAGTTCTGCATCGCCTGCGGATCGCGGTGCGCGTCCGGCTCGGCCATCACCAGCTTCGCGCCGGCGATAAAGGGCCACCAGAACTCCCAGACCGAGACGTCAAAACTGCACGGCGTCTTCTGCGCCACCACGTCATGCGCGTCCAGCGGATAGTGATCCTGCATCCACATCAGGCGATTAACGATGGCGGTATGCCCTACCATCACGCCTTTTGGCCGCCCCGTTGAGCCTGAGGTAAAGATGATGTACGCCGTGTGCGCCGGCTTTGCCAGCCGCAGCGGTTCACTGCCCGCTGGGGGTAATAGTGTGTTGTAACTAAATACAGGGACCGGCAGATCGCTAAAGCGCGAAAGCTGATCGTCAGAGGCGATCAGCAGGGACGGTTTCGCGTCCTCCAGCATCATGCGCAGACGATCGTCCGGGTAACCGGTATCCAGCGGCAACCACGCGGCGCCCGCCTCCACGATGCCGTGCAGCGCCAGGGTAAGAAACACCGAGCGCGGCAGGGCTACCGCCACGCTGTCGCCTGGCTTAACGCCGCGTTCCCGCAGTAATGTCGCAAGAGCCACCACCTGCTCGCGCATCTGGCGGTAATTCAGTTCGATGTGCGCATCAGCAAGCGCGGGGGCATCCGGCGTTTTATCCGCCTGGTCTGCCACCAGCTGAGCCAGCGTGGTTGACGGTAGCGCCAGCCCGGTATCATTGATACGCGCCAGCTGCTGGTATTCCTGCTCTGAAACGGTTTCTGCTTCGCCGCAGCGCAAATCCGGGTTGGCAGCAAACTGCATCAGCATGGCGTTCAGGCGTGCAACGTGGCGCGTTAGCGTCGCTTCATCGTAGCGCTGCTTATTGGCAAGGATTTCAATATTCAGGCCGCCCTGCTCGTCCGGGAACAGCGCCAGTTCAAGGTCATTGACCGGGCCAGTGGCCAGCGTATGGGTGATGGCGTCCACGCCATCTATATCCAGCTGATAATCAAACACCTTGACGTTCAGTACCGGGCCAAACAGCGCGTCATCGCCCGCGGCACGTCCGCTGTCGCGCACGATCTGCTCGGCGTCATAACGCTGATGGCGACGCATTTTTTTCAGCTGGTGTGCCAGACGATGCGCCAGCGCAGGCAGGCTTTCGTGCGGGGCGATGTTCACCGCCAGCGGCAGCACGTTCAGCACCGGACCGGTTGCCGTTAAGGCCGCCGACCCCATTCGGCGCATAAAGATAAACCCGGCGGCGTAGTCCAGCCGTCCGGTCAGACGCCCGATCCACAGCGCCACCAGCGCAAGCGCCAGATCGGTACGCTGAACCGGCCCCGCCGCCTGAGCAAGCCGGGTAAAGGCGCGGCGATCAGCCGTCACCTTCAGACGCAGAATATCGGTGGTCGCCGCACGGCCCGGCAGCGGTGCCGACGACAGCGAGACCGGGGAAGGAAGCTGCTTACGCTGCTCCGCCCAGAACGCCCCGTCGCGCTGATACGCTTCGCTGTCGCGATAGCGCTGGTACTCCCCCACCACCTCGGCGAAAGGGGTAAACGGCGACGCGGGCGTGGGCTCGCCGTTTTGCCATGCGCGATAAATGGCGACGATCTGGCGGGTAATCGCCGGAAAACTGAAGCCATCCACCACCAGATGATGATATCGCTGATACCAGTACCAGTGCCCTTCGCCTACCTGAATCAGCTGATGGAACGCCAGCGGCTGACCGCTGTCCACACGCAGGTTCTGGTTTAAATCCGCTGCCATCAGGGCCATCGCCGCGTCATGGGATTCGGCGCAAACCACGGACGGTTCAGGCAGTGACATAGCGTCATCCACCCATTGCCACACCTCGCCATTCTCTTGCACAAAACGCATGCGCAGGGTGTCGGCCTGCCGCATCCCTTCAACAATGGCTTTTGCCAGCAGCGGTGCGTCAATATTGCCCTTCAGCTCGGTGTAGTGCGCCACGCTCCAGGCGTTTGGCAGGGAGGAAAGCTGCTCCGCCATCCAGATACCCGGCTGGGCGGCGACAAGAGGAAGACGGTTCATGCTTTCTCTCCCGCAAAATACGACGGTTGCAGGGTTTGCCAGTGGTCGGCGAGCCACTGCTGACAGGCTTCCTGAGATTGTGCTTCACAGACCACGCGCCAGCCCGCCGGCAGCTGGCACTGCTGCGGCCACAGACTGTACTGTCCCTGGTCGTTACGCAAAATAGCAAACTGACCCTGCGGATTATCGAAAGGGTTGCTGAATTCCATACAGACTCCGTTAGTGAATAAGCGGCTGCCAGAGGGTCATCAGCCCCTGCGTCAGCCCACCGCGCCAGCAAAGCGCGTCGTGTCCGCCGTCAACCTGACGCCAGATAACCGGTTGCTGCGGGTGCAGTTCGGCGTAGATCGCCTGATTCGCGCGGAAGATGAGCGGCTCATTGCGTCCGGCCTCAAGAACGATACGCAGCCCGCGCGCGGTGAGGTCGCCCGCTTTAAGTTGTTCGATGAGCAACCCGTCCTGCTGACCGCCACGGTGCGGCCACCAGTAGGAGCCGGACTGGCTTAATACGCAGCCAAAGCGCTCGGGCCAGTTAAGCCCGGCATAAAGTGAAGAGAGGCCGCCAAAGCTTTGACCCGCGACTACCGTTCGGTCGGCGCGGTCGCTGAACGGAGTGCGGCTGTTCACCCGCGGGAGAAGTTCCTCCTGCACCGCCTGCCAGAAATCCGGGTTGCAGGGCAACTCGTGATTGCGGTGCGCCATGTCGATCACATCGATTAAGACGTAGACGGCAGGCGGCAGTTTGCCCGCGTTTGTCAGCGTGGTCAGCGGAGACCACACGGGCATGCTTTCGGCCCAGAACTGGCCGTCGAGCAGTACGGCAAGCGGCCGCTCCGGGCTGTCTTCACCGGTGGTGAAAACCCACACCCGGCGGCGGTTATTCAGACGCACGCTTTCCCATTCAAAGCAGACGGGCGCGTTGCCGGGCGTTGCGGGCGTGTTCCAGCCAGGCTGAACCGGGGCCTCGGGCATTTCGAGCGCCGAGACGGGATGCCCGCGTCCGCCGCGCCAGCTTTGCGGATTTAGCGGATCGGCCATTGCCGCGGGGAGCAACTTTCGCCAGCCTTCACGCAGCGCCAAACGATCGGGTTGCTCGCCGTGGAAGACCGCGTCAGCAAAATCATCTTCGTTCACTGAGGGGATAAAACAGTAGCTGCCGCGCCATTGCGGGGTGAACGCGCCCTGCCACTGCCAGACGTCAGTATCAGGAATGCGCTCAAGGGATTGCGGACGGGCATTTTGATGGTGATCGGTCACGCCGGTGATGTAGAGCCAGACGCGTTTTAGCGGCGAGGTTTTTTGCGTTCCTGCCGGATCACGCCACCAGAAAGTGACGCGATAGTGCCCCTTCTCGCGGGTCCATTCGGGTCCGTTTTTCGACTGCCACCAGGCTTCACTTCCCGTTTTTAACCCCGTCACCCGTATAACCTCATGTTTATCAGTCTTTTTTGTTTCAGGACAAATTTTATTGATAATATTATTGATAACTATTTGCATTTGCAATAGCGTAGTGGCCGCGCTGTGGGAAGCGCGCTCATAAAACAACCATGCCACGCGTTGTGTGCGCTCGAGGACGGGGCTGCTTACGCAAACTGCGGGTGACACCATGCCGCCTCCTCTCCCTTTCGGGAATGGAGCCCGGGGATGCGGCGCGAAAAGCAGGACGTACAATGAATAAGAAGATTCACTCCCTGGCCTTGCTGGTCAACTTAGGGATTTACGGCGTTGCGATGCCAGCGCTGGCAGACGACAACACCGCCAACGCGCAGCACGAAGACACCATGGTGATCACCGCCGCAGAGCAGAACCTGCAGGCACCAGGGGTATCGACCATCACCGCCGATGAAATCCGTAAAAACCCGCCCGCACGTGACGTGGCCGAAATCATCCGCACCATGCCTGGCGTTAACCTGACCGGGAACTCCACCAGCGGACAGCGCGGCAATAACCGTCAGATTGATATTCGTGGTATGGGTCCGGAAAACACCCTGATCCTGATTGACGGCAAGCCGGTCACCAGCCGCAACTCCATCCGTCTGGGCTGGCGCGGCGAGCGAGATACCCGCGGTGACACCGGCTGGGTACCGCCAGAGATGATTGAACGCATTGAGGTCATTCGCGGCCCGGCCGCAGCTCGCTACGGTAACGGTGCGGCAGGCGGCGTGGTGAACATCATCACCAAAAAATTCGACAACCAGTGGCATGGCTCCTGGAACACCTACCTGAATGCTCCAGAACATAAGGATGAGGGTTCCACTAAGCGCACCAACTTCAGCCTGAGCGGCCCGCTGGGCGGCGACTTCAGCTTCCGCATGTTTGGTAACCTGGACAAAACCCAGGCCGATGCGTGGGACATCAACCAGGGTCACCAGTCCGATCGTACTGGTACCTATGCCGACACCCTGCCTGCAGGCCGTGAAGGGGTCGAGAACAAAGACATTAACGGCGTGGTCCGCTGGGACTTCGCGCCCATGCAGTCCCTGGAGTTTGAAGCGGGCTATAGCCGCCAGAACAACCTCTACGCGGGTGATACCCAGAACACCAACAACGACAACAGCTCCAGCGGTCTGGTGAAGAAAAACTACGGCAAAGAGACTAATCGTATCTATCGCCAGAACTTTGCGGTGACCTGGAACGGCGGCTGGGATAATGGCATCACCACCAGCAACTGGGCGCAGTACGAGCACACCCGCAATTCGCGTCTCGGCGAAGGCCTGGCGGGCGGTACGGAAGGATTGTTCAACAGCAATAAATTCACCGACACCGACCTGGCTGATGTGATGCTGCACAGCGAAATCAACCTGCCGATTGATTTCCTCGTCAACCAGAACCTGACGCTGGGCACCGAGTGGAACCAGCAGCGCATGAAGGACTCGACCTCCTTCTCGCAAACCCAGCAGGGCGGGACCATTCCGGGGCTCAGCAACGATCGTAGCCCCTATACCTCGGCGGAGATCTTCTCCCTGTTCGCCGAAAACAACATGGAGCTGACGGACAGCACCATGCTGACCCCGGCGCTGCGCTTCGATCACCATACGATCGTCGGTAACAACTGGAGCCCGTCCCTGAACCTGTCGCAAGGCCTGGGTGACGACTTTACGCTGAAGATGGGTATCGCCCGCGCCTATAAAGCGCCGAGCCTGTACCAGACCAACCCGAACTATCTGTTGTACAGCAAAGGCCAGGGCTGCTACGCCAGCTCCGACGGCGTGGGTTGCTACATGATGGGTAATGACGACCTGAAAGCCGAAACCAGCATCAACAAAGAGATTGGTCTGGAGTGGAAACACGACGGCTGGCTGGCGGGCGTGACCTGGTTCCGTAACGACTACCGCAACAAGATTGAAGCGGGGTATGCGCCAGTCGGCCAGACCTCTACCAGTAAAGTGACCACCGATATTTACCAGTGGGAAAACGTACCTAAAGCGGTGGTTGAAGGTCTGGAAGGCTCCCTGAACGTGCCGGTCAGCGACACGATCAACTGGACCAACAACATCACCTATATGCTGCAAAGCAAGAACAAGGAGACCGGCGACCGTCTGTCGATCATCCCGGAGTACACGCTGAACTCAACCCTGAGCTGGCAGGTACATCAGGATGTGTCGCTGCAGTCGACCTTCACCTGGTACGGCAAGCAGCAGCCGAAGAAGTACAACTACAAAGGCCAGCCGGTGACCGGATCTGAGAAAGACGAAGTCAGCCCGTACAGCATCGTTGGCCTGAGTGCGACCTGGGACGTGACCAAAAACGTCAGCCTGACCGGCGGCGTGGATAACGTCTTTGATAAACGCCAGTGGCGCGCGGGTAATGCCCAGACCACCGGCAACGCCACAACCGGTGCCTATATGTACGGCGCGGGTGCATACACCTATAATGAGCCGGGCCGAACCTGGTTTATGAGCGTGAACACGCACTTCTAAAGCAGGCTGTGTCTCCCCTCTCCTGCCGGGAGAGGGGCTGAATGTCTCCCTCTCCCGGCAGGAGAGGATCGGGGTGAAGGCATCAGGCCGCACTATTCCTCAACGTCAGGACGAGAAAACATGCGCACCACCCACTCCACATTTCGTCTTGCCGGAACCACGGTCCACCAAATTACCTTCGATCCTACCACCTTTACCAACGCCGACCTCCTTTGGCTTCCTCACCAGGCCCAGCTAACCGACGCCGGGCGAAAACGAAAAACCGAACACCTTGCCGGTCGCCTCGCCGCCGCCCACGCACTCAGAGCGATTAACGAACGCGCCGTTCCCGGCATCGGTCCCAGCGGGGAACCCCTCTGGCCGGAAGGCATCACTGGCAGCATTACCCACAGCGGTACACAGGCGATGGCGGTGGTTGCGCGCTATCCGCATACGCTAATCGGCATTGATCTGGAAGCCATTCTTTCCGAAAACGAAGCTCACGAAATAAAGGAAGGTGTCATCGACGCACAGGAAGAAACACGCCTTTTGCAGTCGGGCAAGCCTTTCGCGCTTACATTGACGCTCGCATTCAGCGCCAAAGAGAGCCTGTTTAAAGCGCTTTTCCCTGTAGTGAGGGAATATATGGGATTTGAATGCGCACGGGTCAGTGCATTGAATGAGAACACGCTGGTATTAAAACTTGCCCAACCCATAGGGTGTTATTACGAGGGATTGTGTTTTAACCTGGTATGGCAAATTATGGACGAAAGCGTATGCACGTTACTCGTCGTTCAGGAATAGTTTTGACTTTTATCCGAAAAATTCAACACCCTACTCTTTTGATAAAATATCATTACTGAAAACAAAACAATTATTAATATAAAACCCAACCACAAAGAAATATCCTTGCAGCTTTATCACGCCTACGATCATGTATAAAAAATATAGCACCTCACAACCTATCTCGATGTGGGAAACATACACCCCTTGGGTGCAAATGTTAAGAGAATCTATCCCTTCCTACTACTTTTAATAGTTAGATAAAACCAATTTAATTTTAGAACATAATCCACAACTCGCCACCATGCTTTCCATAACAGAATTACGCAACGAAACTTAGAGGTAGATCAAAAACCCAAAGATAAAAAAACCGTGAAAGATGAAATAAGTCATTTCCATTTTCTTTATTTCAGGAACATTATGTTAAGGCTGTTTTACTTTAACTTCATATAACTAAGGAAAGTCTAATGCGTGAATTAAATCAAAATGAAATGAGTATTGTGGCCGGCGGTATTGGTGCCGGTAATGGGAACGGTAATCACAGTGGCAACGGCAATGGCAATAGTGGTGGTAATGGTGGTACCTGTAATGGCGGCAATGGCGGTAATGGTGGCCGCGGCGGTAATGGCGGTAATGGGGGTAACGGCGGAAGCTGCGGCGGTGGCAATAATGGCGGTCGTCGATAGCCATCATTAAAAGCCAAAACGACGACCCGCTGTAAGTTTGTCATGGCGAGTCGTTGTGCGTGATGCATTATTTTATCAGGAGTAAAAATGCGAGAACTACTGAAATCAGAGAGTGAAGGTATTTCTGGGGGTTCGCAATGCGATGGTGGAAGTGGAGGTAACGGGGGCGCAGGCGGTAATGGCGGCCGCGGAGGTAATGGAGGAACCTGTGGTTCTGGAAATGGTGGTAATGGCGGTAACGGGGGACGAGGCGGGAACGGGGGTGATGGTGGAAATGGTGGCCCTGGAGGGAAAGGGGGCAAAGGCGGTAAAGGTGGTCCCGGTGGACACGATGGCCGTAACGGTAGGGATGGTTGAGTCGTCGAAGAAATAGTATTACCGAAGCGTAGCAAAGCAAATTACATATGCAGGAAAAAACACGATACCCCTGGATATGCAGAATAACCAGGTGCAATTGACTTAAAATTGTCACCTGGTGAACCACACAAAATCACGAAATCTTTTAAAAAAAGGAAAAAGTGCGTGTATCGCCAAAAAGCGGTTGATCACAAAAAATTGAGATGGCAAGGAAGAGCCATATTACTGTCTGGGATCCCTGTTTGGTTGGTTGCAGGGCTATCTGTTTTTTTTGTTATTGCTTTTCTAACCTTCGTCCTAACGTTCACCTATACGAGAAGAATAACTGTAGTGGGAGAAATAACCACCTATCCTCGTTCATCTAACGTTTACGCCAGTGTTCAGGGGGTGGTAGTTAAACAATTTGTCAAAGAAGGTCAACTGCTCAAAGTAGGTGATGCTATTTACATGATCGATGTTAGTAAAAGCACACGTAGCGGTGTTGTCAGCGATAATCAGCGTATGGATGTTGACAACCAGCTGACACGTATATCTCAAATCATGTCTCTTCTCCAGGAAAATAAAAAAAACACTCTTGAGATGCTCAAAAAACAAAAAGAACAATATAGCGCTGCTCTCAAACGTTCCTCAGATATTATCACCCAAGCCCAGGAAGGCCTCCATGTAATGAAAACTAACATGGAGAACTACCGGCATTATCAGGCCCGTGGTCTTATTACTCAGGATCAGCTGATTAATCAGATAGCCTTATACTACGAACGACAGAATAACATGATTAACCTGTCTGCCCAGAGTGACCAAAACGCGTTGCAGGTGACAACACTGGAGAGTCAGATTCAGACGCAGGCCGCTGAATTTGATAACCAGATTCATCAAATGGAACTTCAGCGCTATGAATTGCAAAAAGAACGTCTGAGTATTGATGCTGGAGGCGCTATTATTATCCGAGCCATGGCTAACGGGAGGGTAGATTCCCTTAGCGTCACCGTCGGGCAGATGATCAAGCCGGGCGACAGTCTGCTACAAATCATCCCATACAATATCGATCATTTCTCTCTTGTCATTTGGGTACCGAATGACGCAGTCCCCTATCTTAATGCTGGAGACCGCGTGAACATCCGCTATGAAGCCTTTCCTGCTGAAAAATTCGGTATGTTTGGCGGAGCAATTTCTGTCATCTCACGTTCCCCAGCCTCCCCACAGGAAATGCAAACCTATCAAGGGGCGCTTAAAGTGGCCTCATCTTCAGCTGCACCCTACTACAAAGTTATTATCAAACCTGACAGACAAAATATTGCGTACGCGGGTAAACGTCTGAGCTTGGGTAATGGAATGCAAGCTCAAAGCACCTTATTTCTGGAAAAAAGGAAGATCTATCAGTGGATGCTTTCCCCCTTCTACGATATGAAAAATAGCATAGAGGGCCCGATAAATGAGTAAACGTGCTTTTAAAACGCTTCTCGGACAACTCGATCTTCATCTGCGTTCTCGGGTTCCACTAGTTCATCAAACGGAATCCTCAGAATGCGGTTTGGCATGTCTTGCGATGATTTGTAATCACTATGGAAAAAATAGCAATCTCATCTCCTTGCGACAACAATTCAACCTATCTGCACGTGGGACAACACTGGCAGGAATGAAAGAAATTGCTGAACAATTAGGACTTGCATCTCGCTGTTTATCCCTGGAACTTCATGAACTCAACTCGCTTAAGATCCCCTGCATCTTACATTGGGATTTTAACCATTTCGTAGTTCTGGTCGGTGTGAAACAAAATCGAGTGATCCTGCACGACCCTGCCAGAGGCCGTAGAACGATAAATCTCGAGGAAATGTCTCAATACTTCACTGGCATAGCACTCGAAGTATGGCCTGGAAGTACATTTACCGAAGAGCAAGAAAGTCACCACTTCAGCCTCAAAGCCCTTGCAGCAAAGGTACATGGTCTTAAGGGTACGCTAGCGAAAATATTTTTCTATTCGCTCATTATTGAATCCATAAATCTTCTTATCCCGATAGGTACTCAGCTTGCACTGGATCATGCTATTCCCGCTGCAGATGTGGGCTTACTGACACTGATTTGTATTGGTCTGTTACTCTTTACTTTCTTACGCCTGGCATTGAGCGCACTGCGTTCATGGTCTTCATTATTAATGACTACGCTCATTAATGTTCAGTGGCAATCCGGGTTATTTTCACATTTACTGCGGCTACCTTTGAGTTATTTTGAGCGACGCAAGTTAGGTGACATTCAGTCGCGCTTTGGATCGTTGAACACTCTTCGGGAAACCTTTACCAGTAGTATCGTTGGAGCACTCATCGATGGAACGATGTTGATCGGTGTTGTCATTATGATGGCACTTTATGGCGGCTGGCTCACAGGCGTTGTTATGTGTTTTACTGCTCTGTATGTCCTCATCCGTCTTATGACGTACAGTACCTACCGCGAATTATCGGAGGAAATTCTCGTTAGAGACGCCCGAACCCGATCTTATTTCATGGAAACGTTGTACGGTATAGCGACCATTAAAATGCAAGGTTTTAGTGAAAGAAGAAGCATCCACTGGCTGAACCTGGAAATTGACACAATTAACACTGAAATAAAAATCACCAAAATGGATTTGCTTTTTGGTGGCGTAAACTCCCTTATCACTGCTTGCGAGCAGATAGCAATGCTATGGCTGGGTTCAAGACTCATTATAGATAACGATATAACAATTGGGATGTTCATCGCTTTCGGTGTATTCAGAGAACAATTTGCCGACAGAATTTGGTCATTAACTAATTTCCTGACTAAGTTGCGCATGATGCACCTTCATAATGAACGTGTGGCAGATATTGCACTTAATACTCAAGAAAAGAAAAAGCCCGATAGAGAAATATTAAACACGATGAAACCTGTAGCCCTAGAAATAAATGCATTAAGCTACCGATATGATGACCATTCGGCCGCTGTCTTTCGTGGTCTTTCTTTCCAGGTTTTAGCTGGAGAAAGTGTGGCAATTACAGGCCCGTCAGGTGCAGGTAAAACAACGCTTATGAGGGTTCTTTGTGGATTGTTTGAACCGCAGACAGGTTCAGTAATGATCGATGGTAATGACATTCAACAACTTGGTTTAAACAATTACCGCAAAATAATCGGGTGCGTAATGCAGGATGATAAGTTATTTTCTGGTTCTATTAGAGAAAATATTTGTGGCTTCGATGAAAATGCCGATTACGAATGGATGGAAGAGTGCGCTCGCGCAAGCTTTATCCATGGTGCTATTGTAAAAATGCCCATGGGATACGATACATTAGTTGGAGAACTTGGTGAGGGGTTGTCTGGAGGACAGAAACAACGCATCTTTATTGCCCGCGCACTTTATCGTAAACCCGGGATATTATTTATGGATGAAGCAACCAGTGCATTGGACGAAGAGAGTGAAACGTATGTTAATCAGGCTATCAAAAAGCTAAACATCACCCGAATAATCATTGCTCACAGACAATCAACCATCGCATCTGTTGAGCGTGTGATTCGATTAATGCCACAGACAGAACAGCATGGACTGCACTCTGAATGAAAAATCGCGTAAGACTGAGTATAAAACCGACATTATTCATAATAGTCATTTTGCTTGGCTGCGTTTTTTTCACTCATGCCCATGGGAGAAACGCTGATGTTGACAACAACGTAGATCCTTATCGCTGGATGGAAACCGACGGACAACAGACAGCTCGTTGGCTAAGCCATCACTCAGACCAGGCGGTTAAAATATTACACACCCTCCCCTGGCGAAATGCACTGGCGAAAAGACTAAGCATACTGGTTAACACAGAACCAACTCTATCTGATATCTATGATGCGGGCGATCGTCGTTTCTACCTACGATCGACAACTGAACATCCTTATCTGCGGCTTTTTGTGCAACAAAAGGGAAAACCTGAACGAGTGGTTATTACCCCTCCCGTCGGATATGGGATTAATTTTTTTAGCCCATCTCCAGACGGTCACTATGTGGCTTTTGGATTATCGAAAAATGGTACTGAAACTACGGCAATAAATGTCATCAGAGTTGCGGATGGTGTCGTATTAAAAGATGAAATTTCCGCGGTTCGCTATCCTAATGTTGTCTGGGCAGCGGATAACCAGTCATTTTATTACAGTCTTAACGATACAACTCATGATACCGGGCGACAAACATGCGGAAAAGTCTACTACCATCATTTAGGGAGCCAAAATGATGTTATGACTTTTGACTGGCATACTCTCCCGGAATTGACACAGAAGAAATGTGAAAACGTTAATTTGTTTGCATCCCCCGACTCTGCATATCTCATCGTTTATTTTTCGAAATCAATCAGCGGTTATGGCGGCTATCTTTTTTCAGCAAAAAACGCTCCCGCACTCAACGGAATATTACACTGGGCCAAAATCATTGATGTTGATGAGAATGTTTCTGCCTTTGTTTGCTCTGGAAAGTGGATTTATTTTGCTAACATGAATTCATCATCAGGTTATGATATCTCAAGAGTCGATCTGAGTACTCCTACTTCAAAACGAGAGCATGTGATGAGCTGGGCAAATGGTGAGCTCACCCAGCTAACCACCAGTCGGGATTCACTTTATATTGCATACCATGACTCTGGCACCAATAAATTCGTACGTATTCCTTTTGAAGACCCGAATAAACACCAGTTCATTCCAGCACCAGCAGATGAAAATGTGAGTGCAATATTCGCCAGCAATAACCGCAAGGATATCCTCTTCACCCGACAGAGTTGGCTCACGCAACCTGCTATTTTCCAGTATAACCCGGTCAATAATCGCATCAGAGATACGAATTTAATATCACCGGTAAAACAATCCTTTACAGACTATGTGACGGAAGAAATATGGGTTCTCACAGCAGATAACGTCCGCGTTCCGTTAACTTTAATTCATCATAAAGGGATTGAACACAATGGTGCCACCCCCATCTGGTTGACAGCTTACGGCGCTTATGGAGTAAGTACTCTTCCTGAATTTGATATTTCCCGCTTGCTCTGGCTTGAACAAGGCGGAGCCATCGCAATCGCGCATGTTCGAGGAGGAGGTGAACTGGGTCCAGCATGGCATGAAGGAGGTAGAGCGAATAAGAAAGAAAATTCTATTAATGATTTTATTCGTTGCGCTGAATATCTCGTTGATAATAATTACACCTCACCGTCAAAATTGGTGATCAGTGGTGAGAGCGCGGGGGGGATTATAATGGGTATGGCAATGACGCTTCGCCCAGAACTATTTTCAGCTGTGGCGATAGACGTCGGAATACTTAATACCAGTCGACTGGATAAAATTCCAATAGGCGAGATGAATTTTGAAGAGTTGGGTTCACCTTTTACACAATCAGGCATGCTCAATTTGTTAAAAATAGACGCTTATCAGCATCTGGTTCCAGGTAAACGCTATCCCCCGGTGTTGTTAACGGTCGGCCTGCATGACCAACGAGTCTCCCCCTGGCAGACAGCAAAATTCGCAGCCCGATTGCAGACAATAAACAAACCGTGGAATGTTCCGGTGCTGGTATTAGCTTACAGTCAAGGAGGACACAATGCGGCCACCTACGCAGAAGCTGATTCAAAATTAGTCGACACTGTGAGTTTCTTTATATGGAAAACCGGTATTCATTTTCAGAATCATTAATATTGCGCAGCACGAATGTGCCACGCCATTAAAAAAAGCGGTACCCTGCTCCAGGATACCGCTTTATTCACTTAGTTATCCCGCTCAAACATCCGGGAACATCACGCTATTCCCCGGCGCCTCGCGATGGAGGTGAATAAAGTTCAGGTGCCGCTCATACTGATCAAGTATGTCCGTAATCACCTGTTCCTTACTGTAATCCATCAGATCATTCCCCTGGCTCCCTTCCAGCAGGAACGTCTCAAGGCGGTAATACGTTGATTTCCCACTGCGTGCGCGATAGGTAAACCCGGGCACCGAATACTGCTGTGGCCAAATCTGGTAGACAAAGTTTTGTTCGTCGCCCATATGCACCAGCAGATCCAGGTGTCCCAGAGTCTCACCGTCATCCGGCGGCAGGTTTTTCAGTTCAACATACGCACCACGCAGCTTCAGCTCCTGCGCCACCTCTTCCATCGCCGGGAAGCAGACCGTTTCCATCATCTGTTTGGTGTAGCGCGTGCCCGGATAGTTCATCAGGCGTGACAACCGCTTTTTCCAGCTCAGTCTGTCCTGCGCACCCATCGGGCGTGGCGCGGTATCGCGGCTGGCGCTGACGCGGCGGTAATCTTCCACCTTGAGAGATTTATACAGCCCGGCCATCACGAAGAAGATCACGAAACTGAACGGCAGACCCATGATCACCGTGGTGTTCTGCAGGGCAGAAATACCGTTGGTCATCAGCATGCCCAGGGTCAGCAGGCCAATGGCGACAGACCAGAAGATGCGCAACCAGTTAGGGGCATCGCTGTTGATGTCCTTGAGCTTCGAGGTGAAGTTCCCCAGCACCAGCGCGCCGGAATCCGCCGAGGTGACGTAAAACAGCAGGCCGGTAATGGTCGCAACAGAGGCGCTAAAGGTAAACGCCGGATACTGCGCCAGCAGGCTGTAGAACCCCCGCTCCGGATGCACCATCGCTTCCTGCGCAAACGTCGCATTGCCGTGAATGATCTCGTGCAGCGCGCTGTTGCCGAACACCGACAGCCACAGCAGCGTAAAGGTGAACGGGATAATCAGCGTGCCCATCACAAACTGACGAATGGTGCGTCCACGCGAAATACGCGCCAGGAACAGGCCAACAAACGGCGACCACGCGACCCACCACGCCCAGAAGAACAGCGTCCAGTTGTTCATCCACTCGACCGGGCGGTCAAAGGCGAAGCTGTTCAACGTCATACCCATAAAGCGGTTCACGTAATCACCCACGTTCAGCACTAACGCATTGAGCAGGAATGACGTATCGCCCATAAACAGCACGAACAGGATCAACCCCAGCGCCAGCGCGACGTTCAGCTCAGAAAGCACGCGAATGCCCTTGTCCACGCCGGAGGTAACCGAAATGGTGGCGATAATCACCGACAGCGCGATCAGCGCCGCTTTGGCCGCCATGGAATCCGGGATATCAAACAGCACGCTCAGACCGTAGTTGAGCTGCACCACGCCGATACCGAGCGTGGTGGCGATCCCAAAGATGGTGCCAATCACCGCCGCAATATCCACGGTGTGTCCAATCGGTCCGTTAATTTTTTTACCGAAAATCGGATAGAGCGCGGAGCGGATCGTGAGGGGTAAATTATAACGATAGCTAAAGTATCCGAGCGCCATACCCATCAGGGCATACATCGACCAGCCGGTTAAGCCGTAGTGGAACAATGTCCAGACCATCGCCTGTCGCGCGGCCTCCATCGTCTGCCCCGCCCCTTCCGGTGGCTGCATATACTGCGTGACCGGTTCCGCCACGGAGAAGAACATCAGGTCAATACCAATGCCCGCGGCAAACAGCATCGCGGCCCAGCTCAGCAGGCTGAACTCGGGTTTTGACTGTTCCGGCCCGAGCTTTACCGAGCCAAAGCGCGAGCAGGCGATGCAGACGACGAAGACGATATAGAGCGTCGCCGCCAGCAAGTAGTACCAGCCGAAGGTCTTCGACACCCAGTTCAGGGTGCGCCCAATCCACTCGGCAGAAAAATCGCTAAAGAAGATCGTCATCAGGGAAAACAACAAAATCAGTCCTGCGGATGTATAAAAAACAACCGGATTGATTTTGTCCTTTTCTCTGTCTTGCGAAAGATCTGTCATCCAGTATCCCCACTGTTTTTGTAACTATTGAAATCCAAAACCGCAACAATTAAGACACATTTTATATTGAACGTCCAATCAAAAACCGCTTTAATGGTTAACCAACGCTGATGAATGGAGTGGCAAAAATGCCCAAAGTGGGGATGCAGCCAATCCGGCGCAGGCAACTGATCGACGCCACGCTGGAAGCAATAAATGAAGTGGGAATGCATGACGCGACCATCGCGCAGATCGCCCGTCGGGCGGGCGTTTCCACGGGGATCATCAGTCACTATTTCAAGGACAAAAATGGCCTGCTGGAAGCGACCATGCGCGACATCACCGGCCAGCTGCGCGACGCGGTATTGAACCGTTTGCATGCCTTACCGCACGGCAGCGCAGAGCAGCGTCTGCAGGCGATTGTCGGCGGCAATTTTGATGAAACCCAGATCAGCGGCGCGGCAATGAAAGCTTGGCTGGCCTTCTGGGCGAGCAGCATGCATCAGCCAATGCTCTACCGTCTGCAGCAGGTGAGCAGCCGCCGTCTGCTGTCGAACCTGGTGTATGAGTTCCGCCGCGAGCTGCCGCGCGAACAGGCGCAGGAGGCGGGTTACGGGCTCGCGGCGCTGATTGACGGGCTGTGGCTGCGCGCCGCGTTGAGTGGCAAACCGCTGGATAAAACCCTGGCCCAGTCGCTCACCAGCCACTTTATTAGCCAGCATTTACCGACCGATTAACCGAGGAGAATTTATGTCCCGAATGGCAGAACAGCAGCTTTATATCAATGGTGGTTATACATCGGCCACCAGCGGTCGCACCTTCGAGACCATCAACCCGGCCAACGGTGAAGTCCTGGCGACCGTTCAGGCCGCCGGGCGCGAGGATGTCGATCGCGCCGTAGAAAGCGCGCAGCGCGGGCAAAAAATCTGGGCGGCAATGACCGCCATGGAGCGCTCGCGCATTCTGCGCCGTGCGGTAGACATTCTTCGTGAGCGTAACGACGAGCTGGCGAAGCTGGAAACCCTCGACACCGGCAAAGCGTACTCAGAAACCAGCACCGTTGATATCGTCACCGGCGCGGACGTGCTGGAGTACTACGCAGGGCTGATCCCGGCGCTGGAAGGCAGCCAGATCCCCCTGCGCGATACCTCATTTGTCTACACCCGTCGTGAACCGCTGGGCGTGGTCGCGGGCATTGGCGCGTGGAACTACCCGATCCAGATCGCCCTGTGGAAATCCGCGCCAGCGCTGGCCGCAGGTAACGCGATGATCTTCAAGCCGAGCGAAGTGACGCCCCTCACCGCCCTGAAGCTTGCCGAGATCTACACCGAAGCGGGTCTGCCAGATGGCGTGTTTAACGTTCTGCCGGGCGTGGGCGCAGAAACCGGCCAGTTCCTGACCGAGCACCCGGGCATCGCCAAAGTCTCCTTCACCGGCGGCGTTGCCAGCGGAAAAAAAGTGATGGCCAATTCGGCGGCCTCGTCCCTGAAAGAGGTGACAATGGAGCTGGGCGGGAAATCCCCGCTGGTTATTTTCGACGATGCCGACCTGGATCTCGCGGCGGACATCGCCATGATGGCCAACTTCTTCAGCTCCGGCCAGGTATGCACCAACGGCACCCGCGTGTTCGTGCCGGCGAAATTCAAAGCCGCGTTTGAGCAGAAAATTGTTGAGCGCGTGGCACGTATTCGCGCGGGCGATCTGTTCGATGAACGCACCAACTTTGGCCCACTGGTGAGCTTCCCGCACCGCGAAAACGTGCTGCGCTATATCGCCAAAGGCAAAGAGGAAGGCGCGCGTGTGCTGTGCGGTGGCGATGTGCTGAAAGGCGAAGGCTTTGACAACGGCGCGTGGGTGGCTCCCACCGTGTTCACCGACTGCACCGATGAGATGACCATCGTGCGCGAAGAGATCTTCGGGCCGGTGATGTCCATCCTCACGTACGAAACCGACAAAGAGGTGATTCGTCGCGCCAACGACACCGATTACGGTCTGGCGGCGGGCATCGTGACTGCCGACCTGAACCGCGCGCACAGCGCGATCCACCAGCTTAAAGCGGGTATCTGCTGGATCAACACCTGGGGTGAATCCGCGGCAGAGATGCCGGTTGGTGGCTACAAACACTCCGGCATTGGCCGCGAGAACGGCGTAATGACGCTCCAGAGTTATACCCAGGTGAAGTCCATCCAGGTTGAGATGGGTAAATTCCAGTCCATATTTTAACCGGGAGGTTTTTTTGCAATTTGACTACATCATTATTGGTGCCGGCTCTGCCGGCAACGTACTGGCAACACGACTGACGGAAGATCCCAATACCACCGTTCTGCTGCTAGAAGCGGGCGGCCCGGATTACCGTTTTGACTTCCGCACCCAGATGCCTGCCGCGCTGGCGTTTCCCTTGCAGGGCAAGCGTTACAACTGGGCGTATGAAACCGAGCCCGAGCCGCACATGAACAACCGCCGTATGGAGTGCGGTCGCGGCAAAGGGCTGGGCGGCTCATCCCTGATCAACGGCATGTGCTACATCCGCGGTAACGCGATGGATCTGGATAACTGGGCAACTGAGCCGGGTCTGAAACACTGGAGCTATCTCAACTGCCTGCCCTACTACCGTAAGGCAGAGACCCGTGACGTGGGGCCAAACGACTACCACGGCGGCGACGGCCCGGTGAGCGTGACCACCTCTAAACCCGGCGTAAACCCGCTGTTTGAAGCGATGGTAGAAGCCGGTGTGCAGGCGGGCTATCCGCGTACTGACGACCTTAACGGCTATCAGCAGGAAGGCTTCGGCCCGATGGACAGAACCGTGACGCCGCAGGGCCGTCGCGCCAGTACCGCACGCGGCTATCTGGATCAGGCGAAATCACGCCCGAATCTGACCATTCGCACCCATGCCATGACCGATCACATTATTTTTGACGGCAAACGCGCGACAGGCGTCGAGTGGCTGGAAGGCGAGAGCACGATTCCGTCAAAAGCGACGGCCAGCAAAGAGGTGCTGCTGTGCGCCGGGGCGATTGCCTCTCCGCAAATCCTGCAGCGCTCCGGCGTGGGTAACGCGGAACTGCTGAAGCAGTTTGACATCCCGCTGGTACATGACCTCCCGGGTGTGGGTGAAAACCTGCAGGATCACTTAGAGATGTACCTGCAGTACGAGTGCAAAGAGCCGGTCTCTCTCTACCCTGCCCTGCAGTGGTGGAACCAGCCGAAGATTGGCGCGGAGTGGTTGTTTGGCGGCACCGGCGTGGGAGCGAGCAACCACTTTGAAGCGGGCGGGTTTATCCGCAGCCGCGAGGAGTTTGAATGGCCGAATATTCAATACCACTTCCTGCCGGTCGCCATTAACTACAACGGGTCGAACGCGGTCAAAGAGCACGGTTTCCAGTGCCACGTTGGCTCCATGCGCTCACCAAGCCGCGGGCATGTACGGATTAAATCACGCGATCCGCATCAGCATCCGGCGATCCTGTTCAACTATATGTCCCACGAACAGGACTGGCAGGAGTTTCGCGATGCGATCCGCATCACCCGTGAGATCATGCACCAGCCGGCGCTGGATAAATACCGTGGACGGGAAATCAGCCCGGGCATTGAGTGCCAGACCGACGAACAGCTGGACGAGTTTGTGCGTAACCACGCTGAAACCGCCTTCCACCCGTGCGGCACCTGTAAGATGGGGTATGACGAAATGGCCGTGGTCGACGGCGAAGGTCGCGTTCATGGGCTGGAAGGATTGCGCGTGGTGGATGCGTCCATTATGCCGCAGATCATCACCGGCAACCTGAACGCCACCACCATCATGATTGGCGAGAAAATTGCCGATGCCATTCGCGGGCGCGAGCCGCTGGCGAAGAGTACCGCGGCATATTATGTCGCCAACGGTGCACCGGTTCGCCTGTAACGCAGTTTGCTAAGCAGCCCCTCTCCAAACGGGTGAGGGGCATATTTTACAGACGAAACGCCTCCAGCTTTTTACGCTGCCGCCCTTCCCCGTCAAAATTCGCTTCAGCCAGCCAGGCGCGGAGTTCGGCATCCCGCTGTGGCCATTCGCCATCAATGATTGACAGCATGTCGCTGTCGCGGTTGCGCCCTTTGCGCACCAGTTTCTGACGCAGCCGGCCTTCCCAGACAAACCCCAACCTTTCCGCCGCATTACGCGAGGCAGTGTTCATTGAATCGCACTTCCACTCCAGCCGACGATAGCCATGCTCGAATGCATTCCTGAGCAACAGCCATACGGTTTCCGTGCCGAGGCGGGAGCCTTTCATCTTGCGTGACCAGGTGACGTGGCCGATCTCCACCGACCCTTGCATGCGCTCTATTGCCATATAACTCACCAGCCCCACCGCTTGCCCGGTACGTAAATCGATGACGGCGTACGGCACCAGTTCATCATCCAGTACTTTGCCAAGGACCCATTCTGCGGTGTCTTCAACGCTCACGGGCTGGGTGCTGACAAGCCACGTCCAGTCGCTGTCGTCCCCCAGCGCATAGGCCTCATACAAATCCGCGGCGTGGCGTTCGGCATCCAGCGGCTCCAGACGACAATACTGACCGACGAGCGGAGTGCGGGTTAACGCACGGGCGCATTTCCAGTCGGGGACGATATCGTTAACAGTTTGACCATGTTGATTAAGCTCGGGCACGGCGTTGACTCCCGGAAGGATAAGGGTTTTGTTATAGCAGGTTAAAAAGCGGACGAAAAGAGACGCGGCGTATCGCCTGCTCGGGAAAACGGGGGGAGTGGCGTTTGCACGCCAGGATGACAGCGGTACGCCGGGTAAGACGTCGTCCTACCCGGCAAAGCATTATTTCAGCAGCTTCACCGTAGCGTCGATGTCGATCTCATCTTCCGTGAAGATCATCGTCGTATTCTGGAAGGTGGTGATAGCCAGCTTCTTCACCGTGCGCATTTCACCCGGTTTTTTGTCAGACTTGGGTTTGATGTTGTTCATCAGCAGCCCCACGGACAGTACCGCGTTCTCTTTATCGATGCCGGTATCTGCTGGCTCTTCTTCGCTAAACACCACAAACGATTTTATCGAGGTGAGCTTCACGCGCTCGCCTGCGATATAGAGGTGTTTGCTTTCCGGGATCACCTTCACCGCATAGGCGGAAAGGCCTTTGTTGTTGGTTGTGGGCTCGAAGGTCACCGCTGCGTCTTTCTTAATCAGATCAGGGTTGGCGACCTTAATCACATGAAAATAGCGGTTGTCACCGTTTTCATCTTTGATAAATCCAAAGCCTTTATCTTTAAACCACGTTGTGATTGTACCGTTCATCGCTGTTACCGCCTGTCAGATCTCTAAGACTAAAGTTTTGCAGCGCGCAGTGTAATCCACAATGGCTGAGGAGACAAAAAAAAGCCCCTGCACGGGGGCAGGGGAAAACTCATGTCAGAGCTTATTAGTATTTAGTTGAACACCATACCACCGTCAATCAACAGGGACTGACCGGTCATGTAGTCGGAATCTGGCCCGGCGAGATAAGAGACGCAGGCGGCCACATCTTCGGGTTCGGACAATCTGCCAAGCGTAATGCGTTTGGCAAACGTTTCAGTGCCGTAGCCGAGCGGTTTACCCGCCGCTTCGGAGACCTGGCGGTCAATTTCCGCCCACATCGGCGTTTTGACGATGCCCGGGCAGTAAGCGTTAACGGTGATCCCTAATGGCGCAAGGTCACGTGCCGCCGTCTGGGTTAACCCGCGTACCGCAAACTTACTGGAACTGTAGACCGCCAGTTCAGGGTTCCCGGTATGGCCTGCCTGGGAACAGGCGTTGATGATCTTGCCGCCGTGCCCTTCTTTACGGAAGGCGTCAATGGCAGCCTGGATACCCCAGATAACCCCTTTGACGTTGATGTTGTAAACTTTGTCGACAATTTCCGGGGTGATCGACTCAATTGGCGTGGAAGGCGCGATCCCGGCATTGTTGACGATCACGTTGAAACCGCCCAGCGCAGTGCGGGCTTTTTCCACCGCTGCAAACACCTGCTCGCGGCTGGAGACATCCACCTTCACGGCGACGGCCTTCCCCCCATTGCGGACGATCTCATCGGCAACGGCTTTTGCCGTCTCTTCGTTGTAATCCGCGATGGCGACGGCAAAACCGTCTTTCACCAGGCGAAGCGCAATCGCTTTACCAATCCCCTGGCCTGAGCCTGTTACGAGAGCAACTTTTTGCATTTCTCTGTCCTTATATTGATTCACAAAATCTGGCTGAGATGGAGCTGGCCCATCAGCAGCGGGTTATCGCTATAGTCGACGGGAATGGCGACCACGGCCGGGCCATCGACATCCATTGCAGCACGCAGCGTAGGCTCCAGCGCATCCGCGCTCTCGACGGCAAAGCCTTTCGCCCCAAAGGCATCGGCATAGACTTTGAAATCGACCGGGCCGAACTCTACGCCGGAAAGGCGCTGGTATTTTTTCTCTTCCTGGATCGCCACCATGTTGTAGGCGTTGTCTACCCAGATGATGTGCAGCACATTGGCGTTAAGACGCACGGCGGTTTCCAGCTCCATGCTCGACTGCAGGAAGCCGCCGTCACCGGACACCGAGACCACCTTGCGGCCAGGATTGACCAGCCACGCACCAATCGCCCACGGCAGTGCAACGCCCATGGTCTGCTGACCGTTAGAGATCATGACCTGACGTGCGCGGAAGCTATAGAGATAGCGGGCGATCCAGATGTGGAAGCTCCCCATATCAACGGTGAGCGTAACGTCGTTATTGACGATGTCCTGCATGGCCCGCACGATGCGCAGCGGATGCAGGGCAAACTGATTGAGCGAGGCGCCACGCCGATCGAGCAGATCCCGTTGATGCTGACGATCGACCAGGATTTCTGACGCGCGCGCGCTGAGCTCCAGCTTGTGGGCGATCCGGCTGGCGAGCAGGTTCAGCGTTTCGGCGATGTCCCCCACCAGCTCGAGGTCAGGCACATAATTGCGTTCTTCATAGGCGGGCAGCACATCGATATGCACCAGCGTGGCGTCGCCGCTGTTCCACATGGACGGTTCGTATTCCACCGGGCTGTAACCGATGCAGATAATCAGATCCGCCAGATGCAGCAATCTGTCGCCTGCCTGGTTGTTAAAGAGGCCGACACGTCCGGCAAAGCGGGTGAAATGTTCCTGATTCACCGCCCCGGCCGCCTGATAGGTACTGGTGACCGGGATGCGGCTTTTCTCCAGCAGCTTACGCAGCGCGGCGCTGTTGGCAGGCTGGCTGGCCATCAGCCCCAGTAAAATGACCGGATTTTTGGCTTTTTCGATAAGCTTCGCCACATCGTTAATGGCGGATTCCGGTGCCGGCCCCATTTTGGCAGTACTGCTGCCCGGCAAAATCGCGCCCGTGGCGGGCTGGTCGACAATATCCTGCGGCAGGCTGACGAACGCGCCCCCTGGCCTGCCGTGCTCGGCAGCGCGAAACGCGTTCGAGACCACTTCCGCAATCGCATCCGGTGAACTCACCTCTACGGCGTACTTCGTCACCGGGCTGAACATGGCGACCGTGTCCATGCTCTGATGCACCAGCTTCGCTTTATCTGCCCGCTTCACGGCACCGCCCAGCGCGACCACCGGGTCGCCCTCACTGTTGGCGGTGGCAATCCCGGTGATCAGGTTCGAGCAGCCCGGTCCGGAGGTGACCAGCGCGACCCCGGCCTTGCCGGTGAGGCGCCCTACCGCTGCGGCCATAAACGCCGCGTTCGCTTCGTGGCGCACGGGAATGATTTCGATGGAGGAATCGAGCAAGGAATCAAACACTTTGTCGATTTTTGCACCCGGAATACCGAAAACCTGCTTCACGCCCTGCGCTTCCAGCTGGCCTACGACCATATCGGCGCCATGCGCCCACTGACGTGCCTGTTTATCACTGTTCACGGTGGTTCTCCTGTTAGTTTTCGACGGAACGGATTGCAGCATCAAGGTTGCTGGGGTGAAGGTTGGCCTGTAAAAATGCGCTGTCGGCAGGCAGGTCGATCATCAGTTTGTGAATTTCACCGAAGGTCAGCACGCCGCTCTCCAGCTGGTAGTCGAGCAGATGCCCGCCGCCCTGACGATCGTCGGTGATAAAATGTTCGTGATATCCCGCGACGTTAATGCCCTGCATATGCTGCGGCGTGCGGAACCCGACCAGTACCCCTTCTCGCTGGTTAAAGCGGAACACCGGCTGGTCGTCCAGCACGTCGGTCATGGCACGGTATGGCGGCTTTTGACGCGGAACGGTACGGGTGTGGGCGTGGCGGAAATTACCGTCGATGCGTAACGCACAGAACAGGTTATCGGAGGGGATTTGCTGGTCGATCACGTCGTGGATCTGCTGACGGCTGACCGGCGCATCGAAGGTTTTGCGATACTGCGGCTGGAACCAGGTCATCACCGCAAACGGTGTTTTTTGCTCCGGCTTCGCGGCACGGGCACTCCCGTCGGCGCGCAGCTGATACACCTGGCTGCTGAAGGCAATCATTTCGCCATCCAGCTCGTTGAACGTACCCAGACCAAAATCGCCGTGCGCAAGCAGATCGGCGATAGTGGTTTCCCCCTCGTACACGCCGCTTAATAGGGCGCTCATTAGCGATGTCTGATAGATCACGCTGTCAGGATGCTGAGCAGAAAACCCACGCAGGGTCTCGCACAAACTGGCCTCACAGTCGCATGCAGATGAATGCACCATCATGCTCGTCCTCTTCAACTTTATTTAGAAAGGTTAAATAAATGTTGACCCGATTCAGCATAGAGTTCCAATATAGAATCCATGCTGGTTTGAGACGTTTTTGATATGGAACTTCGTTATCTGCGGTATTTTGTCGCCGTTGCACGTGAGCGACACTTCACCAAAGCGGCCAAAGCGCTGGGTATTTCACAGCCTCCTCTGAGTCAGCAGATTAAACGGCTCGAGGAAGAAGTGGGCACGCCGTTATTCAGACGCCTGACGCGAGGCGTGGAGCTGACTGAAGCGGGAGAAGCCTTCTATGAGGACGCCTGTAAGATCCTGGCGCTGAGCGACGCCGCGCTGGAGAAAGCCCGGGGCATTGCCCGCGGGCTGAACGGCAGTCTGTCGATTGGGATCACCAGTTCAGACGCCTTTCACCCCAAAATCTTCACCCTTATTCGCCAGTATCAGCTGCAGAACATGGCGGTGAGAGTGCACCAGGTGGAAGCCAATATGTCTTCGCTGACGGCGATGCTGGCGGAGGGTGAGCTGGATATCGCGTTTGTGCGTCTGCCGTGTGAGAGCAGCAAAGCGTTTGAGCTAAAAATTCTCGACCGTGAGCCGATGGTTGTGGCGCTGCATCGCGACCATCCACTGGCGAAGTGTGGATCGCTGGCGCTGGAACAGCTTCGTGATACGCCGGTCGTTTTGTTCCCGCAGGAGGTCGCGCCAGGGCTGTACGATCGCGTTTACGGCTGCTGCGAGCGGGCCGGAATTGACGTGCAGCACACGCTGCAGTCTTCGCAACTTTCCTCTTCCCTGAGTATGGTGTCCGCTGGCGGCGGGTTCGCCCTGGTGCCGAAGTCGATGGCCGCCATTTCGCCTCCCAATGTGACCTACCATGCGCTGACATCACCGGAGCTTTATACCGATATCGCGCTGTGCTGGCGGCGTTTTGAACGTTCGCGGACGGTGAAACGGTTTCTGGCGATGCTGAGTGAAGGGTAATGGCGCGGCGTTGCTTGCGCCCGCTAAGGCCTTTCTGGAAGCCGCCTCGCAAACCTGCAAGTAACCCTGTGTAATTCAGGGTTACTGCTTTTCTTACTCTCCTCCTGGCCGTAAAGTGCCTGCGTTGCGGCACATCCGCAACCGGGCGTAGGAACCCGCATATCACGATACGACAATTATTTTGTCGCGGCAGCGCTCATCCCGTTACACTACGGTCGCGCTGGCGGAGCAACCGAAAGGTTGGCCGTTTTTGTCGTGTGCGGTATTCCTACCTCCGTCAGCGCTACCACCCATGAGCGTAGGAACTTATTGGATGGTCTGGAGTTTTTTTTAAAATGGAAAATCACATGACAACTGTCCCTTCCCTGTCTTACGCACTCTCTGAAGAAAGCGCTATACACCATCTGCTTCATCTACAACTGCCTGAATCTGCAGATCTCTTCGAACTGGCCGATGCCTGCACCGCGTATGTAAGCGTGCTGGTAGAAACTGACGATGCGGTCACCCATGCAACACTGTGCACGCGTTTGCTGGCAGTCCTTAAACGCCTTCGCGCGCGTTGTGATTCTGCCCTCCCGCCTTATCTGGTCGAACAGCTGATTGCAGGAGAGAAGATTGTCTCCTGCGTTCCGGACTGCTGGCAGGATACGTCGCTCCAGGTGGACTATGCGCTGGCGTTAACGCAGGCGGTAATGGGCGGGACATTGCCTGCAAACGTGGCAAAAGAGCTGACCGGTCTGCTACATGATATGGTCTGGCTGCTGGCGGAGTTCGTGAAAGAGCCGTATATCACGGCGCACTAAGGCCAGAGCTTAAGGGCCGAAATTCAGCTGGTCTGTGAGCCAGAATTTCGGCCTTAATAATATAAAAAACTCATGCAGACGAAGGGTTAAAGTACTGAGATAGCCTCGTCCAGCCAGCCGGGAAGCGTTTCTCTGTACCAGTTCAGGTACAGCTCAAAATCTGTTTTATTTCGATCATAGAGCAGGGACACCACCTCTGACACAATCCATGCTTTAGCAAGGGTTATTTCCGTCGCTAACTGTCGGGCAGGCATATGCGGATAATGCACGCTGTAACGCTCCGCAAGCTGTAAAATGCTTTGCCTGGAGCCCATCCCCTTTACCAGCGGGGCGAGGTCGATAGCCGGACTGCCCGTGCCAAACCTTTCCCAGTCAAAGAGAACCCACTCTCCATTTTCTCTCCTCCCCCAGTTACCGGCATTGGTATCCCCTGAGATTAAACATTTCTGCCGAAACAAAACGCTGCCCGCTTGCTGAAAACAGCGCATCTGGTGGGCCGCGCGGTCCGGTAATTTCAAAAGCGCCAGTGATTTTTCAAGCGCTTTCTCGGACCAGGAATGAGGGTGATACACCCAGGTTGGGTCTGGTGGAGTGCAATGAAGATGAGAAAGGCATTTCAATATGTCATCCCCCGACACCTCATCCTGAGACACTTTTCCAGGGATATATTCCAGCCTTAACCGGCGTAGATGTGGATCGGCAGACAACAGCGTCGGGGTTTTGATTCCCCTGCTGTTGAGCTCTTTCGCCGCATACTCGTAGAAAGCGTATTCCACAGGGCTAACAGGGCATTTATCTATGACTTGCTGACCATATTGATCCACCAAACGCTGCACTTTTGCCGCACCCATTTGGGATAAATTCTCCGCAGACATACATGACTCCCTGAGTCAGGTTTGGCTTTAAGGGATAAGTGTAGTGTGATGCGGAGAGATCAGGGGCATTGCGTTTTACGGGCGGTGTTGCGGGTTGTGGGTGGTTTTAGCAGGAGGTTGGTTGATCCTCGTTCAGGGGGGCTGATTTTGGTAATGAAAACGAGCTTTACAAACACTGGATTGACAAAAATAAATTGGTGCAGGTCACATTTTTATCTATGGCAATGAGGGATGTAGTAAATAGAATTAAAAAAAAGAATATTTTTTTTGATATAAATCCCATTTTCCTTTGAGTTAAGAACTTAGTATTCATAGGCAATTATAAATAATGACACTTTAAATATCTTAACATTTACACTAATACGTGGGCGGTAATGGTGCCAACTTACTGATTTAGTGTATGATGGTGTTTTTGAGGTGCTCCCGTGGCTTCCATCTCCATCAGTTGTCCCTCCTGCTCAGCTACTGAAGGCGTGGTGCGTAACGGTAAAAGTTCTGCCGGACATCAGCGCTATCTCTGCTCTCACTGCCGTCAAACATGGCAGCTACAGTTCACTTACACCGCCTCTCAGCCCGGTACACACCAGAAAATTATTGATATGGCCATGAATGGCGTCGGATGTCGCGCCAGTGCACGCATTATGGGCGTTGGCCTCAACACGATTTTACGACACTTAAAAAACTCAGGCCGCAGTCGGTAAACTCACGCATACAACCGGGCAGTGACGTCATTGTTTGCGCGGAAATGGACGAACAGTGGGGTTACGTCGGCGCTAAATCACGCCAGCGCTGGTTGTTTTACGCGTATGACAGGATACGGAGGACGGTTGTGGCGCACGTATTCGGTGAACGCACGTTGGCCACGCTGGAGCGTCTTCTGAGCCTGCTGTCGGCCTTTGAGGTCGTGGTATGGATGACGGATGGCTGGCCGCTGTATGAATCACGCCTGAAGGGAGAACTGCACGTTATCAGCAAGCGATATACGCAGCGCATTGAGCGGCATAACCTGAATCTGAGGCAGCATCTGGCAAGGCTGGGCAGGAAGTCACTGTCGTTCTCAAAATCGGTGGAGCTGCATGACAAAGTCATCGGGCATTATCTGAACATAAAACACTATCAGTAAGTTGGAGTCATTACCGGATTCTTTCCCTGGCTGACGCTATCTTCCTGTCAGAGCGACGGAGTCTTAATAAGACCTGTCGCAAACGACCGGGTTAAGGTTGCAAGGAGACGTAATAAAAGGAAGGGTCCGTTATTTGGCAGGCCAGGCAGGGCAGCGCTGAGGGGGAAAATAAAGTCTCAGTTAAAGACAAGTCTTAGCCAAATTTGCATTGACGGGATAGAGAATAAATTTTTCCTTTCCCGATTCAGGACAACCAGGAATGTCAGGCAAAAAAGTGATTGTCATGGACGCCAGCCCACTGCTTCGCGCTGGACTCCAGGGCTTATTATCAGAACATGGTCATCAGATTGTTGCGCAGTTTGGCACAATGGAAGAATTGCTGGACAAACATTCGTTGTTCAACGCCGACTTGATAATAATGGAGCATCTGCAACAACAGCCAGACGTGTTTTCTTCTCTGGCTCAGTTAATAAAAAATATCCCTGATACACAGGTAATGATTTTATCCTCATCATCCAGTGATTTTCACATTCAGCTTAGCAGGAAGGCGGGGGCTGCCGGCTATCTGAATAAAAGCAGTACGCTGGACAACCTCGTCCGGACTGTCAATAAAGTCGCATCCGGCCAGTTCTGTTATGGCAATGAACTGAGGCTGCACCGGACAAAATACCCGCGAGACGCCTCGTTGTTGTTATCGCTATCCCATACTGACATCTGTATCTTGCGCTACATTTCTGCCGGCTACAGCAATCAGGTCATTGCCGGCATAATGAATATAAATAATAAACGCGTCAGCGCTTATAAAAAGCGCATCATGCTGAAATTTAAAATATCCAAATTGACTGAACTGGTGGATCTGGCAAAACGTAATTATCTCTATTGAACAGAAATGACGCCGGGAAATGACTAACGACCACGAAACTCGCGACGATAGCGGGAAGGTGAGGTATTAAGCTGCTTTTGAAAGTGGCGCCGTAAAGAGGTCGTGGAAGGGAAGCCGACGCGTTCGGCAATATCTTCCACTGGCCGATCGGTTTTTTCAAGAAAGCGCTGGGCAACGAGAATGCGCTGGTTCAAAAGCCAGTTTGAAAAACGTTCCCCCGTCGTTTGCTGAAAGCGGCGGGTAAAGCTCCGACGGCTCATGCAGGCTTTCTCCGCCACGCAGTCCAGCGTGATGGCGAGCTGTAAATTCTCTGTTGCCCAGGCCAGCGCGTCGGTGAAATTATCTCCACGACGCGTATTCTGCACAGGCAGCTCCACAAACTGCCGCTGCCCGCCCTGACGATGAGGCGGCACCACCAGCAAGCGCGCCACGCGGTTGGCGACATCCGCACCCCACGCCTGTCGAACCAGATGCAAACAGCAGTCGATACTGGCTGCCGTTCCTGCTGACGTCACAACATCGCCATCATCAATGTAAAGCACATCTTTATCCATCTGCACGGAAGGATAAAGACGCTGAAAGTCCGCCGCCCATCGCCAGTGTGTCGTTGCCGGACGGTTTTCCAGCAGGCCTGCGGCGGCCACCACGAACGTGCCCATACACAACCCAACAATGCGGGACCCGGCCGCATGCGCGTTTTGTAACGCCGTTAACAGTTCAGGCTCCGGTGCATGCTCGGGCACATCCCAGCCTGGCACAATCACCATATCCATCCCGGCTAACGCATCCAGACCTCGCTCGACCACGATGGAAAAACCGGCATTGGTTTTAAGCGCGCCGGGTGTAGTGGCACAAACCACGAGCTGGCACAGGGCGTCACCCTGCGGCGTCAGTGCTTTCTCAAACACGGCATAAGGCACCGAAAGGTGAAAAGGAATAATGCCTTCAAAGACTACGATACCAATTTTCAATGTCATGACCGCCTCCGTAAGCCAGCCAGTATAGAGGGCTGGCTGGCCACAGGGGTTTCAGTTCGGTCTTATTTTTCCACCGCCAGCGCCATCACCTGATCCGTGGTCATGATTTCAGCAAAGACATCCGCGACGCCTGCCAGCGCTGCACGCTGCAGCGTGTCGTGATCCACCACGCCACCCTTCCCGTCATCCAGATCGCGCGTGGCTGTCGCATCTTCCGGAATAATCACGCTATAACCCAGCGGTACAGCATCACGTGCAGTCGATGAGATACACATATGCGTCATCAGACCCGCCACGATGACCTTTTTAATTCCCTGTTTCTTTAAGCGGGCATCCAGATCGGTGCCCACGAAAGCGCTCGGGGTCTCCTTGGTAATAATGGTGTCCTGCGCAGTCGGCTGCAGATCCTTATGGAACTGGGCAAATACGGAATTCTCAGCGAACAGCGGAGTACCGTTTTGCTGCGGGCTATTTTTTGTTATGTGGCGCACAAAGTAGACCGGCATCCCTTTTTGGTGTGCATACTCGACAAGCTTTTTGTTTTTCAACAGCACATCCGCGCCATCCGGGATAACCATCCGGCCACGGAAGTCCTGACCTGCGTAATATTCATTCTGAATATCCACCACAATTAACGCGGTTTCAGATGCGGATAAAGACGTCGTAGCAACAGCGCCTGACATCGCGCGAATTGTTTTTGTATTCACCTGATTTGTCTCCTGTGCGGTGGCCTGGCTGGAAAAGGCGCTCATCATGCTCACCAACAGTGCGGTACGGAAAATCGTTTTCATAACAAGAACTCCCTCTGTATTGTGTTCGGGAGGCATTATTTCGTATTGACGCAAAAGACAGGAGTCACCTGAAGAACGAAAAACGGTACTTTTGGGCCAATATAAAAAGGATTATCCCGTCGTTCCTGCCGAGCAAATATGCCAGAAAAATCCACCTCTCTAATTTTCATGTCATTGAAATAGCGCTATTTTCCGCTTATTGACCGGCGGGTAATATCGTTGCAGATATGGTATAGTTATGCATAATATTCATGCCTGTGTTCATCAGGCAAAGCCCTTTGAACCAGGATGATAAAATGAATAGCGTATTAATCGTGGATGACCACCCGGTTGCCCGTCTGGCGGTGAGAATGTTGCTGGAAAAAGACGGGATGACGGTGATCGGCGAGACTGATGATGGCCTTAAGGCATTACAACAGGCACGTCAGTTACTTCCGGATTTGGTTATTGTCGATATCGATATTCCTACAATCAATGGGATTAACGTTGTTCAGCGACTCCGTGCGAATGATTTTAAAGGCGGGATCCTGGTTCTGACGGGTAAGGATGACGATCATTATATTAAGCGTTGTGCCGGTGCGGGCGCCGATGGGTTTATTAGCAAGCGCAATAATCTGACGGAACTTCATGACGCTATCCGTGCAATCAAAAGTGGCTATGGTTTTTTCCCGATTAACCGCGCCCGCCAGATTGCCGCAGAGGATATTCCGCTGGATGACAAAGGGAATATTGCCAGTCTGTCGGATAAGGAACTGCAGGTTCTGCATTTTCTGGCAAAAGGAAGCCGGATTGTCGATATCGCCGGGGAAATGATGATCAGTGATAAAACGGTCAGCACCTATAAAAGCCGCCTGATGAAAAAGCTCGATCTTAAAAGCCCGAAAGACATTTATGATTTTGCCCTGCGCAACAAAATAGAATGAGCCAACACCGGGTCTTAAAGGGAAAAATGTGACGGAATCCCCTTCGGCGGCACGCCCGCTACGCATACTGACTGTAGACGATCACCCGGCAAGCCGGCTCCTGCTCAGGCAGCAATTGATCCGCCTGGGGTATGAGGTTGTCGAGGCAGAAAACGGCGAACAAGCCCTTGTGCGCTGGAGCGAACAGCAGGTTGATATGGTCATCACCGATTGTAATATGCCGGTGATGGACGGGCTAACCCTCACCCGGCTGTTACGGGAACGGCAGCAAAAACCGTTAATTATCCTTGGTCTCACCGCTAATGCTCAGCCCGAAGAGCGTAGTCGCTGTATTGCCGCAGGTATGGACGACTGCCTTTTCAAACCGCTCAATCTGAAGCAACTGGAGGCGGGTCTACAGCGCGTGTCCCCAAAAGAGGCGACCACAAAACTTGCTGACCCGGAAGGCCTCGGCCAGTTTATCCATGTGGACAATCTTCGGTCGTTAACCGGCGAGGACAATACCTTATTGTTCACCCTGCTGAATGCCACGCGGGATGAAAACCAACGCGACATGCAACCCTGCCTTACGCTGGCCCGTCAGGGCGACTGGCCAGCGCTGGCGTATCACGTACATCGCCTGGCCGGTGCCGCCGATATCATTGGCGCAACTGCGATAGCGCAGCAGTGTCGCAGTCTTGAAAAGGCATGCGAAGGGACAACGTTGCCCGTCGAGTCTGACATTGTGCCCCGCCTCCAGGCCCTGCTCAGGGACATCGCGGCGCTGAATCAGGCGATTACAGCCTTCACCACACCACGCTAACCTCAGGTTTACTTTTCCTCACACGCTGTCGAGCGGGCGCCTGCGCCTGGCCTGTTTTTCACCGACAAGGACTACACGCCTATAGTCCTTCCCTTACACGCCTATCATCCTGCCCTCATGTATCTCACTGACCTGGAATTTATATAGTGACCCCGTTGTCACCATGGCAACGTTTTTGAAATAAAGAAGGTTGCCATGTTAAATAATTTATTTGAGACCACTACAACAGAACTGCGTTTTCTTATTCTGATGCTCTTGCTGATCAACCTCACGGGCGTTTTATTTTTATTATTTACGCCTCATTAATTAAAAGGTATTCCTTGTGAAAAAGACATTTCTTATTCTGCCTGTGCTCACAGCATTAACCATGACTGCGCACGCTAAATCATTGACGCAGTCCACCCTGTCTCTGGAACAGGCATCTGTACTCGCCAGCGAAGCCGTTAAATCGTGCAGCGCTAAAGGCTATAACGTCAGCGTGACGGTTGTCGATGCTGCAGGCCTCACCCGTGCGGTACAGCGTATGGATAACGCCGGGCCACACACCCTGACAGCCAGCTATCAGAAAGCGTTTACCTCTGCGTCCAGCGGAGCGGCGACCAGCCAGCTTCTGGAAAACTCAAATAAGTATCCGGCGGCGAAAAACCTCGGCGATATCCCGGGTTTCTTATTACTGGCTGGCGGCGTACCGGTTAAAGAAAATAACGCCACCATCGGTGCCATTGGTATTGGCGGCGCGCCGAGCGGTGATATTGATGAAGCCTGCGCACTCGACGCTATTAAAAAGCTGAAATAAGTAAAGCTATCTGTCATTTATCGGAAAGATAAAAAGGAACTTATTATGAACGTAACGCCACGTGTTTTATTCGCCTCTGTGATTTCACTGTGCGCTTCCGGCCCGGTACTGGCTGCCGAAAACGTAAAAGAAGGCTATTACGGTGCCCTGAACCTGATTGACACCCATCAGAAGGCCAAGAGCATGAACCTGAGCGAACGCCCGGGGATCGGTTCATTTGTGGCCGGGGACGAAAAAGAGCACAAGCTGAACGGTTCCGTGGCCGCTGGCTATCAGTTCGGCAATAACTGGCGTACCGAAGCGGAATATGTGTTTAAAGAAAAAACAGAATTCACCAGCGGCTCTTCCACGTTTACGACCAGTTTCAACCACATGAAAGTTGATTCTGAACGTGCAATGCTCAACGTTTATCGTGACTTTATGATCACCGACAAATTCGCCCTGTACGCAACGGCGGGTGCCGGTGTGGCGAAAGTGAAAGTGGGTGGCTGGCAGGGTAATGACACCCGCGAGTTTGCTGGCAACACGCAAACCAACTTTACCTACTCCGTGGGTGCAGGTGCGTCTTATGAAGTTATCGACGATCTGACCCTGTACGCCACTTATCGTTATGTCGATATGGGCAATATCGAAAGCGGCCGTAACACCTTTGTCAACGCCCGTGATCAGCAGGATGAAAACCTGCGTGGACGCCTGGTGAACAATGAATTTGTATTCGGCGTGCGCTACGTCCTGTAAGGCACGTTGACAGACAGTTTCATCACCCTCATTTCAGGTATTTTTCCTCTCTTTTATGCCACTTTGCCTGTCCTTACCGCCTGTCTGCCGGGCGGTAAGGTTTTTTTGCTCAAGAGCGCTCACTATCGGATTTCCCTTCAGTACGCTGACGCCCCTCATTCCGGCACCACCTCCACGCTCGCCGACAACCCGGCTACCAGCTCAATCCCCTTCGGCAATGCATCAATATGTATGCGCACCGGGACGCGCTGCGCCAGCCGCACCCAGCTAAACGTCGGCTCGACGTCGGGAAGCCCAAGCCCGCCCGTCTCATCGTTGTTATCACCGATCCCATGGCCGATGCTCTCGACATGCCCGGCAATCACCGGTTCATAGCCCATCAACACGATATGCGCCGTGTCCCCAACGCGAATATGGCGAAGTTTGGTCTCCTCAAAATACCCCACCACCCAGAAACTGTGCGCATCGACGATGGCGACCTTAGTCTCCCCCGCGGTGGCATAGTCCCCCGGGCGAAGCCGCAGATGGGTGATATAACCCGAGACGGGAGCCCGTACGGTGGCGTGGGACAAATTAAGCTCGGCCAGCTCCAGCGCAGCCAGCGCACCGTGATAATTCGCCACCGCGACGTTCGCGGCGCTGCCCGTTTGCTGTAAATCCTCGCTGGAAATCGCGGCTTTAATCTGTGCACGTCGTCTGGCGGCATCCTGTCGCATCACCATCTCATGCCGTCTGGATTCCACCTCAGCCTGCGCGCTGGCCACCGCCAGCGTGAGCCAGTGCGGGTCGATAGCGTAGAGCACATCGCCCCGGTTAACCCACTGGTTATCCCGGACGGCCACGCGGATTACCGGCCCGGATACGTCCGGCGCAATCTGTACCACATCCGCCCGTACCCGGCCGTCGCGGGTCCAGGGCGTTTGCGCATAATGTTTCCACATCATAAAAGCCAGAAGTGTGGCCGCCGCGACGGCACATAACGTCAGCGCATAGCGACCGACCAGAGAAAGTAATGATTTCATCTAAATAACCCCAGCGCGGTCAGGCCCTGCATCAGCAGGAAAAAGGTGACCAGATAAGTTGAAACGTCCAGCAGCGGGCGAAAAGGCAAACGACGGTAGAGCCTGCTGAGCGATAAAAGCGCGATGAGTGCCAGCGTGCAGGCCAGCGCCGCGAGCGCGGTGACAAGCAGTCCCGGGATAAAAACGCCCCCGATATTCAGATCATTGACCATCGTCTGTCCTCCGTAATGCGCAATGCAAATCCACCAGATGGCCGACAAACTGGCGCGTTTGTGCATCTGCGGCAGGCAAACAGAGGCGGATGTGGTCGGCGATGTGTTCACGCAAGGCGTCGGTGTCGTTCAGGTGATACAGACGCGCGCTGATCTCTCTGCTCGCGGGCATATCGCAGCGGCGTAAATGCATCACCGAAAGGCCGATGCGCAGCGCGCGCAGCAGCGGGTTAAGCACCTGCTCTGAGGCACGTCCGCTGCGCTGCAGGCGCGGCAATAAAAGGGCAGCGCGGTCAATCATCAGATTGGTCCAGTGCGTCTCATCCAGCAGAAGCTTGCCCTTCACGCTGCGACGAATATCGCGCTGGCACAGCGTGTGCAGACGTGCGATGGCCGCGTCGGCCTGCACGGTTTGCAGCAGGCTCATGCTGATAACAGCAAAGCCGGTTGCGGCAAACAGCGCAATGGCGGTATTGGCCGCCGAGGCAAAGTCTCCGCTGTAGTGGGCACCCAGCTCGCACAATACCGGCAGCGTCAGGGTGATCCCCATCGCCATAAACGTGGTGGGAGGACGTGCCTGAAGTGACCCGGCCAGCAGATATACCGGCGCCAGCACGGCCACCAGCACGGGGAAATCGCTCACCTGCGGAAGCAGCGCAAAGCTGTACAGCAGGCTAATCAATACGCCCCAGAACGAGCCAATAATGTATTTCACTATGTGCGGAGCCGGGGTGTCGAAACTGCCAAACAGCGTGCAGCAGACCCCAAGGATAGAGACCGCCGTGCTGCCATCGGGCCAGGCGGAGAAGATCCAGACCAGGCAGCCGCTCAGGATGATGGCGAACGCGCCCAGCGCGGTGCGGGCGGCAGTAAGAGGATCGCGGTGAAAAACATACCCTTTAACTGCCCTGCCTGCCGTCAGTCCATGGGCGGGCTTCGCATGGTGGATGGCATCAGAAAGACGTTCGCACTGCTGCAACAGCGTAATGGCCTGCGTCAGATAACGGACAAAACTGGCCTGTAGCGCGTTGTTCATCGTCCGGGCCCGTGCAGCGTAGCGCTCTGCGAGCTGTTCACTGCGTGCTATTAACGCATCTGCCGTGCTGTGGTGTGCAGCATCTTCATCCCCCAGCCAGGCCTGAACGTCGTCGAGCAATACCTGCAACCCGACAGGCACCGTCGCCGGTAAGCGATCGCGTAATTCACAGTTGACGATGACCAGCCGCGCCAGTCGGTCATGGATAGCCTTTCTGCCCTGCCGCACCGGAGCAGACAGGGCAAAATCATACGGAATATGGTGGCTTATACCCTGCAGAAACTGCAGCGCCAGCGCCAGATGCAGCGGGTCTGAAACCGCGACGGGTTTGCCTGCGAGGGTGTCAGCCACCCGATCACGCGCGGCGCGCAGGGTTTGCGATAACTTACTGTTGAACAGGCCGGAGATACGCGCGGGTAACACATAGCGATGTATCAGCGCCGCGCAGAAGATCCCAATGACAATCTCCTGCACACGGATAATAGCGATATTAAAAATCCCGCCGGGGTCGGATACCGCAGGAAAACCAATCAGGCTCGCAGTGTACCCGGCCAGCACAAAGGCATACGCCCGCGGGGTGCGCTCCAGCAGAGATAAATAGAGGCAGAACGTGATCCAGCCCGACAGTATCACGCTGCAGAGGATCGGCATATTGACGAAGTCAGGCACGATCGCAACGGTGGCGCAGGCCCCCACAACGGTGCCGGCCAGACGATAGAGACTTCTGCTCAGCGAGGCCCCCACCGACGTCTGCGAAACGATATAGACGGTAATAATGGCCCACGATGGACGTTCGAGGCCTATCGACAGCGCAATGGAGTAAGCGAGCATCGCCGCTGCAAAACTTCTCGCGGAATAGAGCAGCGCGCTGGCATCGTTACGCAGCACGGGAGATAAGCGCTCACGCATGGCGCGCCACGAATGAAAATGAAAAGCGTTTAATATGTTCATGCCAGAATTATTACTGGCTTGCGAACCCGCTTAAATACTCTATTATGTCAAAAAATACCTAAATGTTGCCAGAAACGTGAAACCTCAACTTGCCAATACGCTCTTCGACCCTGACGCCACCGCATGCCCGGCCGTAGCCCGACATCTGGATTTCGTGGAGTACGCCGCGGAAGTGCCGGTGCACACCCACCGTAAGGGGCAGCTGATTATTGCTTTGTATGGCGCGGTGATTTGTCATGCGGAAAATGATATCTGGATCGTGCCGCCAGACTGTGCCGTCTGGATCCCTGGCGGGATCGCACACAGCGCCAAAGCGACCTGGAATGCTCATCTCAACTATCTGTTTATTGAGCCCGGTGCCGCCGCGCTGCCGGAGAAATGCTGCACGCTGGCCATTTCCCCGTTAATCAAAGCGCTGGTTGACCGTTTGACACATGAACGCGTTGATTATCCGCCAGAGAGCCATGCCGCGCGGCTGACCAGAGTGACGCTTGATGAGCTCGCCAGCATGCCGCAGCAGAAGCTGAGCCTGCCCGTTTCAGCCCATCCCAAAATTCGCGCCATGGCCGACGCGCTGGTCAGCCATCCTGACGACAGAAGCACCCTGAAAGCATGGGCGAAACGGCTGGCGCTGAGCGAGCGCTCCTTTGCGCGTTTGATGGCGCGCGAGACCGGGCTGAGCTTTGGCCGCTGGCGTCAGCAGCTGCAGTTGATTATTGCTCTGCAGGAGCTGGCAAGCGGTGTCCCGGTCCAGAACGTGGCGACAACGCTTGGGTATGAATCCGTGAATGCGTTTATCACCATGTTCAGGAAAGCCATGGGCACCACGCCCGCGCACTATTTTGCCGAACGAAAAGTCAGCGGCCGTTAACCCGGCCCTTCGCTGCCTGCAGCAAGCAGGGGAACCAGCACATCGCTAATCGGAACGGGAATACCGTGAGCACGACCATAGCGCTGGATCACGCCGTTGCGGATATCCCACTCCATGGGACGGTTGGCCTGACGATCGGCCAGGATAGACGTGCCTAAATCGGCAGGTGCGCGCTGGAAATTCGCCAGGATCTCCTGCGCAACGTCATCGTGCAGCACCGCGCCTTCTGCTCGGGCCACGGCAAGCCCCTCGCGCAAATACGCCAGCGCCAGCTCGCTGATATCCTCACGGGAGAACATCCCGGCACGACGATTCGCAAGCACCATCAGGCCTGCAACCGCATTTTGCAGCAGCTTGCGCCATGCGACGGTAAGAAAATCTGCCGACAAGTCTACCGCGCAGCGCGTGCCGTTCAGCGCATCAGCCACCCGTTTTGCCTGCGGCACATCCGGCAGCGTCAACCGCGGACTGGCGCGCAGCCAGACGGAGGCATCCGGCTCACGCTGCGCCGGAAACCAGACCACCGACGGCAGTACCGTCGCGCCATTGACCCACGGTGCCAGCTGGGCCTTTTGCTCGACGCCGTTTTGCAACGCGCAAACCACCGTGTTTTCATCGCACAGCGCGTTCAGCCATCCCGCGCTGTCGGCGTTCTGGGTCGTTTTCACTGCGATAAAAACCAGATCGTACGGACGATCGATGACCGTCGGATCGGTTAATACCGGACCGGGTACCACGATTTCACCCTCATCGTGCCGCAAACGTAATTGCGGATGTGCGGTACGTCCGCACAGTTGCGGCGTGCGGCCTGTCTCATGCAGCACCGCAGCGATAGTGGTTCCGATTGCACCGGGTCCAATCAGCGCAATGGTTGGATAGTCAGACATTGTTAACTCCCCTGGTCGCTAAAGCCCTAATCAGTGTGCCGTGGCGTTCAGCATAGCCGCCACACGTCCCTTTATACCACCGCCTGAAGTGGGAGCCATACCCGTTGTCTATACTCATTTCATCTACGACAACGGAGTGCACCATGCCATTACCCGATTTCCATTCCTCTGAACCTTATACCCTTGGTATTGAACTTGAACTGCAGGTGGTTAACCCGCCGGGGTACGATCTGAGCCAGGACTCCTCCGCCCTTATCGCTGCCGTCAAAGACGACATCAAAGGTGGGGAAGTGAAGCACGATATCACCGAGAGCATGCTCGAAATCGCCACCGGCGTGTGTCAGAACATTGATCAGGCCGCCGCACAAATCTCGGTGATGCAGCAAAGTATTCTGCGCGCCGCTGCGGAGCAGCATATTCAGATCTGCGGCGGTGGGACGCACCCTTTCCAGAAGTGGCAGCGTCAGGAGGTGTGCGATGACGAGCGCTATAACGTCACGCTCGAACGGTTTGGCTATCTGATTTTGCAGGCGACGGTATTCGGCCAGCACGTGCATGTCGGGTGTCGGACCGGCGACGACGCTATTTATCTGCTGCATGGTTTGTCGCGCTTTGTCCCCCACTTTATTGCTCTGGCGGCGTCCTCACCCTATATGCAGGGTACGGACACAAAGTTCGCCTCGTCGCGACTCAATATCTTCTCGGGATTTCCGGATAATGGACAGATGCCGTGGGTGAACAACTGGCAGGAGTTCGAAGGGCTGTTTCGTCGTCTGAGCGCCACCAGCATGATCGACAGCATTAAAGATTTGCACTGGGATATTCGCCCCAGCCCGCATTTTGGCACGGTCGAAGTGCGGGTGATGGATACACCGCTGACGCTCGGCCACGCGATCAACATCGCCGGGTTGATTCAGGCGACGTCTCACTGGCTGCTGACCACGCGGCCCTATAAGCATCAGGAAAAGGATTTTCTGCTGTACCGCTTTAACCGTTTTCAGGCATGTCGTTACGGGTTAGAGGGCATTCTGACGGACGTGCAGACTGGCGAGCACAAAACCGTGGCGGAAGATATTGCGTGGCTGCTGGAGCAGGTTGCGCCGTCGGCCGAGAAGCTCGGCGCGACGAGCGCGATTAAGGAAATAGCCCTGATGTTAAAACAGGGCAAGAGCGAGGCGCAGCGCATGCGCGATTTTATCGCAGACGGCGGTTCGCTTATTTCTCTGGTTCAGAAACATTGCGAGCTGTGGGCGACGAGTCCGTAAGGCGATGCCCCCACTCACGCAGGCGCTGGAACAGCACAAACAGCGCCGGGATAAACAGAATGCCGACCACGGTGGCCACCAGCATCCCGCTGAACACCGTGGTGCCAATGATGCGGCGGCTCTGCGCCCCTGCCCCGGACGCCAGCATCATCGGTAGCACACCGATAATAAATGACACCGCCGTCATCATCACCGCCCGGAAGCGGCGGGAGGCACCTTCACGGGCCGCATCGACAATCGCCATCCCCTCATGACGCCGTGCGCGGGCAAACTCGACGATCAGGATCGCGTTCTTGGCCGCCAGCGCGATTAACAGCACCAGGCCAATCTGCACATACACATCGTTGGCGTATCCCGCGATCCACAGCCACACCAGCGCGCCCCCGATGGCGAACAGGACTGAGAGCATCACGCTCGCGGGCAGCGTCCAGCTCTCATACTGCGCGACAAGGAACAGCCACGCCATAACCACTGCGGCCAGGACAATCCAGATGGCCTGATTTCCGGTCTGCTGCTCCTGATAAGACATCCCGCTCCAGGCATAGTCGTACCCGGCAGGCAGGTTTTCCGCCAGAAGCTCGCTCATCACGGCCATCGCCGTGCTGCTGCTCACGCCGTCTGCCGCCGACCCGCTCACTGACACCGACGGGAACTGGTTGTACTGCTGCAGGAACGGTGCGCCAACGGTCGGGGTAATCGTGACAAGATTACTCAGACGCACCCGCTCACCGTTATTGCTGCGCACGAACAATTCGCTGATTTGCCCGGCACGCTCGCGCCACTGCATTTCGTTCTGTACCACCACGTGGTAGACGCGGTTGTAAACGCTAAAATCGCCGGCACGCGTGCCGCCAAAGGCGGTTTGCAGGCTGCTGAAGATGCGCGAGACCGGCACGTCGAGGCGGGCAGCGCGCTCACGATCAACGGTCAGCGTCAGCTGTGGCACGTTGCTGCTCCAGGTGGTAAACACCCGGTTAAGCTGCGGATGCTGGTTAGCTTTTATCAGAACGTTGCGGGTAACGCGTTCCAGCTCCGCCGGGCTTTGCCCCGCCTGGGCCTGAATACGCAGGTCGAAGCCGGAGGCGTTGCCCAACCCCGGCAACGTCGGCGGGGCGAAGGTCATGATGGTCGCTTCCGGCAGCGCCAGCAGCTGACGCTGCAGCGTTCCCATCACCTCATCAAGCGGCGGACGCTCCCCCCATGTCTTCAGCATGATGGAGATAAACCCGCCGTTAGACGCGCTGGTACCGTTGAGAATGTTAAAACCGGAGACCTGAATCACATCCTCTACCGCAGGGTGTCTGGCGATAAGCTCCCGCGCGGTGGTCATCACCGCTTCGGTACGCTCCAGCGACGCCGCTTCCGGCAGTTGCACGCTGGCGAAGAAGTAGCCCTGATCTTCCTGCGGCAGGAAGCCCTTTGGCATCGACATAAAGCTGAACACCACCACGCCCGCCGCGCCGGCCGTTGCCAGCAGCACCAGCCACGTACGGAGGTTAATGCAGTTAACGATGCGGGTATAAACGGTGCGCGTGGTATCCAGTCCGCGGTTGAAAACGCGGTAAACCGCGGCTGGCTTCTTCGGACGCGGGCGCAGCAACAGCGCACAGAGCGCTGGCGTCAGGGTCAGCGCCACCAGGCTTGAGAGCGTGACGGCGGTAGAGAGCGTGACCGCGAATTGGCGATACAACTCCCCCACGATCCCCGGCAGCAGCGCCACCGGCACAAACACCGCCAGCAGCACCAGGGTGGTGGCAATCACCGGCCCGGCAATCTGGCGCAGCGCCTGTGCGGTAGCCGCCGTGCGGCTTTGCCCTTCCGCCATTAGCGTTTCAACGCTCTCCACCACCACAATGGCGTCATCCACCACCATGGTAAGCGCCAGAATAATGGCGAACAGGCTGAGCGTGTTGGCCGAATAACCGAGGGTATAGAGCACCGAAAAGGTGCCGACCAGCGACACTGGAATGGCGAGCGCCACAATCAGCGTCGCACGCCAGCTCTGCAGAAATAAGGAAACCACCACCACGACGGCGAGCAGGGTCAGCGCCAGCGAGACACCAATCTCCTTGATGGTCGCGGCGACAAAGGTGGTGGTATCGAATTTGACTTCATAGGTCAGATCGTCCGGGAAGCATGCAGAGAGTCGCGCCAGCTCCGCGCGAACCGCATCGGCTACGCGCAGGGCATTGGCGGACGGCGTAGGGTAGATGCCAAGATAGGCCGAGTCATGCCCGTTCAGCTGGGCGCCGGAGCTGTAGCTGCGCGACCCCAGTTCAATCGTGGCAACATCTTTCAGGCGCACCAGCTGGCCCATCTCCCCCGCACGGATAATGATGTCTGCAAAGTCCTCAGCCTGATTTAAACGCCCCAGGCCGTTAATCGTCAGGGTTTGCTGCTGGCCGTTAAACACAGGCGGCGTTCCGACCTGGCCTGCCGCCCCCTGGACGTTCTGCTCGCGTAACGCCTGAGCCACGTCATCGGTGGTCACGTTCAGGGCGTTCATGCGATCCGGACGCAGCCAGATACGCATGCTGTAGTCGCGCGCGCCAAACATCTGCACCTGCCCGACGCCCGGCAAACGCGCCAGCGCTTCACGCACCTGCGTGCTGGCGTAGTTACTGACGAAAAGCGGCGTGTGGGTATTGTCCGGTGAGTAAAGGCTTACCCCCATCATCAGATTGGTGGCGCGTTTACGCACCTGCACGCCGTTTTGCTGCGCCTCGGTGGGCAATTGCGCCACAGCCTGCGCCACGCGGTTTTGCACGTCGATGGCGGCCAGATCCGGATCGGTCCCTGCCGCAAATGTGATGTTCAGGCTGTAGGCACCTTCATCGGAACTGGTGGATTCCATATAGAGCATGTGATCCACGCCGTTAAGCTGAGTCTCCAGCGGCGTGGCAATGGCTTCCGCCACGTCAGCCGAACTGGCACCGGGCCAGCTGGCGGAGACATTCACCACCGGTGGGGTGATCTGCGGGTACTGCTCCACCGGGATAATCTTCAGCGCGATGGCACCCAGCAGGGTTATCACCAGCGCAATCACCATCGCGAAGCGCGGGCGTTTGATGAAAAACGTCAGCATGATGGCTCCTTAATTCAGTATCTGGACGGCTGCGCCAGGCTGTACGCGCTGGGCACCGTCGGTGATCGCTCGCTCACCGGGATGTAAGCCGGATGAAATCTCAAACTGCTGGCCAATCTGTCCGGCAATCTTCAGCGGGCGTTTTTCGGCTTTGCCTTCTGCGTTAACCACCCAGGCAAAGAATCCCTCGCCGTTTTGCTGTACCGCCGCAGCGGGTACTGTCAGCACCGGCTGCGCGCTTGCCGGACGCAGGTAGACATTCACATTGCCGCCCGGCAGCAGCTGATGGCGCGGGTTGGCGAATTCGGCGCGCAGCATCACGCTGGCGGTACGCGGGTCGATACGATTGTCCACGGAGGTCAGTTCACCGCTCAGGCGCTGACCATTGCTGTCAATCCGCGCCTGCCAGGCGCGCTTCAGGGCGCTGATATCCGCATGTTGTCCGGCTTTGGTGGCAAACGCCCCCTCTTCCAGCGCAAAGGCGATACGGATCGGATCAAGCTGCACGACATCCACCAGCACGCCGCTTGACGGGTTCACCAGGCTGCCGGCATGGAACTGGCTGTGCCCCACGCGGCCATCAATCGGCGATGTGATGCGCGTGTACGCCAGCGTCACGTTACGGGTTTCGAGGCGAGCTTTCGCCTGCTCCAGCGCAGCACTGGCGACATCGCGCTGCATGCGCGCGTTATCCACGTCGTGACGGCTGATGGCATTGCTGTTGCCCAGGCTTTCAAAGCGTGAAAGCTGCTGCTGCGCCTGACGCAGCGTGGCTTCCGCGCTCTTTACCTCAGCCTGTGCCAGACGCACGGCGGCGCGTGGCTCGGCATCGTCCAGCTCAAACAGCACGTCACCTTTTTTCACGTATTGTCCGTCGCGAAAATGAACCTGGGTAATCACGCCTTCCGTGCGCGCTTTTATCTCGACGGAATGAATGGCTTCAATGCGGCCAGGCACGTGCCGTTCAGCGGCGTGGGTCGTTTGCTCCACAACCGCCACGCGAACCGGAATGGCAGCAGCAAACGCGGGTTGAAAGAGGGCGAGGAGGACAAACAGGAGCGGGAATTTCATGGGGATGTACCTCTGATGTGCTTCCCTCACCCCAGCCCTCTGCCCAATTAAAGGGAGGTCAGCATCCCCTCTCCCGGCGGGAGAGGGTTAAGGTGAGGGCAAAAGGTTATGCAGCCTTACGGAACCTGCGGGTCAGTCGCTTCTCGATTTCAACAACGAAGAACATCACCGCGGCTACCGCCAGCGTGACGAACCAGTAGCGCAGAGGCAGCGCTTCCGTGCCGAAAAGCATCTGCATAAACGGCAGGTAGATGATTGCCGCCTGGAGCAGGAACAACACGCCTGTGACCAGCCAAATCCCTTTGTTCGCCAGCAGGCCACGGTTCAGGGAGAACCCTTCAGTGTTGCGGCAGTTAATCATGTATACCCACTGGGCGCAGACCAGCATCTGCAGCAGCACGGTGCGGATGAACTCCGCGCTGTGGCCGCGCGGTGCCAGCCAGGCTTCCAGCGCAAAAGCGGCGATGGCAATCATGGTCCCGACAAAGGCCACGCGCCATACGGCGTACGCATCCATCACGTGCTGTCCGGTCTGACGCGGCGGACGCTTCATGATGTTGCGCTCAGCGGCTTCAAAGGCCAGGCCAAAGGAGAGCGTGGCGGAGGTTGCCATGTTCATCCACAAAATCAGTACCGGCGTCAGCGGGATAATGTTCCCTGCCAGCAGCGCAATAACAATCAGCAACCCCTGCGCCAGGTTGGTCGGCATAATGAACAGAATGGTTTTCTTCAGGTTGTCGTAAACGCGACGCCCCTCTTTTACCGCGCTGGCGATGGTGGCGAAGTTATCGTCGGTCAGGACCATATCCGCCGCCTCTTTGGTCACTTCGGTGCCTTTAATGCCCATTGCGATGCCCACGTCCGCCTGGCGCAATGCCGGAGCGTCATTCACACCGTCGCCGGTCATGCCCACGATCTCACCCTTGTCCTGCAGGGCTTTCACCAGGCGCAGCTTATGCTCCGGGCTGGTACGGGCGAAAATGTCATATTTCACCGCGGCGTCTGCAAGCTCAGCGTCGTCCATTTTCTCCAGCTGGTAGCCCGTCACCGCCTGCTCGCTGTTGGTGATCCCGAGCATCTGGCCGATGCTCATTGCCGTCTGCGGGTGATCCCCGGTGATCATCTTCACGCGGATCCCGGCCTGCTGGCAGGCATGAATCGCATCAATCGCTTCAGGACGCGGTGGATCCATCATTGCGGCAATACCGAGGAAGATCAGCCCGTGGTTCAGATCGTCATGCGTCAGCGCCTGCTCACCGTTCGCCGGTTTGAACGCCGCGGCAACCATACGCAGCCCCTGACGTGCATAGCGCTCCATCTCGGTTTCCCAGTAAGCGCGATCGAACGCTTCAGCGCCGTTACGGGCCTGCTGCTGTTTACACAGCGCGAAAATCACGTCCGGCGCGCCGGTAATCAGGATGTGCTCCTCGTGACCAATCTGATAGTGGGTGCTCATGTACTTGTACTGCGAATCGAACGGGATCTTGTTAATCAGGGTGGTCATCACCGGCTCAAGATGCGCCTTCGCCGCCAGCACCTTCAGCGCCCCTTCGGTCGGCCCACCGGTGATGCCCCACAGACCGCGTTCGTCCTGAATCAGCTGGCTGTCATTACAGAGATCGACAGTGCGCAGGTACTGCTCCAGCACGGTGCCCGGCTGGATCTGCATCGGCTCGTCGCTGCCTTCCAGATAAATGTTCCCCGCCGGCTCGTAGCTGTTACCGTCCACGCGGTAGCAACTGTCGGCAGTAATGATGGCTTTCACCGTCATCTCGTTCATGGTCAGGGTGCCGGTTTTATCCGAGCAGACCACGGTCATCGCCCCCAGGGTTTCAACCGTTGGCAGCTTGCGGATAATCGCCCGCTTGCGTGCCATCGCCTGCACGCCAAGAGAAAGGATGATAGAAATAATGGCTGGCAGACCTTCCGGCACGGAGGCGACCGCCAGGCTAATCAGAGAGAGCAGCAGCTCGCCCATGGGGATTTCGCGGAACACCAGGCTGAAGACAAATAGAGCCGCCATCATCGCCAGAATAATGGCGAAGATCGCTTTCCCCAGCTTGTCCATCTGCACCAGCAGCGGCGTACGATGCTTTTCAATACCCGCCATCATCTGGTTAATGTGGCCAAGTTCAGTCTCTTGCCCGGTGGCAATGACCACGCCAATGCCGCCCCCTGCACTCACGGTCGTACCGGAAAAGACCAGGTTAGTGCGGTCGCCCAGCGGTAATTCACCGGTCAGCGGATTAATGTGTTTATCCACCACGGTAGATTCGCCGGTCAGAATAGCCTCTTCCACGCGTAAATTATGCGCTTCGATTAAACGCATATCCGCCGGAATACGATCCCCCGCGCGTAATACAATAATATCGCCCGGGACTATTTCAGTTGTCGGTAGCGTTTCATGATTGCCATTGCGAATGACGCGCGCTTCGCTGGAGAGCATATTGCGAATACTCTTCAGGGATTTTTCCGCATTGCTTTCCTGAATATGGCCAATTAACGCGTTGATTACCGCCACACCGAGGATAACCAGCGTATCGACCCAGTGGCCCATAACCGCGGTTAATACCGCCGCGGCAAGCAGAACGTAAATCAGTACATCATTAAAATGGGCGAGAAAACGTAGCCAGGCGGGTTTGCCTTTTTTCTCCGGCAACGCGTTAGGGCCATACTGATGCAGACGTGCCTGCGCTTCAGCACGGTCGAGGCCATTTGCCTGGCTCTGCTTGTTAGCAAGCACTTGCTCAACGGTCTGCTGATACGCCTGCCCACCAGCAGGTGGCATGTTCTGAGAGAGATTTTTTTTTGTCATCGTATTTTTCCTTCAATATACGGTGGACGGAAGCCTGAATTCCTTTCTGGCTTTAATAAATTCATTTTTAAGGCTTGCGGGTAAAATTGATCTACCGCAATATAATTACTGCCGGGATATTCAAAACTAATAAATATTATTCGAATACGATGATTTTTACAAAATATTTCTAAACCAACGCTAAACGAGGAGGAACCATGTTTGGTATTTATCGCGCACGCCGCCTGGCGTTATACATTGTCGCAGCCATTGTTATTGCCACGTTAATTGGATATAGCACTTATATGTTTGTAAAATTATTTGCATGACAAGGACATTTATTTACATAACGCGATAATAATTTAATCGCTTCTGAGAGATTATTCTCTTTCTGTTATTTATTCGCAGAAAAGTGCATTTGATTTAACAAAAAACGTCTGCCGGGTTTATATTGCTTTACGTTCCGCGATGCCGGACAATGACATTTTTAACTGACGATTAACATTAAGATGAAACACCCGTTAGAATCGCTGCTCACAGCGGGGGGCATTTTGTTGATGGCCCTGCTCTCCTGCCTGCTGTTACCTGCGCCGTCGCTTGGGCTGGTGCTGGCGAAAAAGCTGATGACGATCTTCCACATGGTCGATCTTAACCAGCTGTACACCATTTTGTTCTGCGTGTGGTTTTTACTGCTTGGCGCCCTCGAATTCTTCATCCTGCGTTTCGTCTGGCGTCGCTGGTTTTCACTGGCATCGTAAGTAAAAAAAACCGGGTGCGGCTGCGCCTTACCCGGTCGGATTTCTGCATAACGACACGTTCAGTGTGTCCGGCTGTGGTTCTCTTTGCGGTACGCGCCAGGCGGTTGGTTGAAGGTACGGGTAAAGATACGCGTAAACGTCTGCTGCGAATCAAAGCCGTAGCGCAAACAGATATCGTAGACACGCTCGTCCGATTCACGCAGGTCACGCGCTGCCAGCAGCAGCTTGCGTTCGCGAATGTAACGCCCGAGACTTTCGCCCTTATACTGCATAAACAAACGCTGCAGATGCCATTTCGAGTAACCCGCGTGGCGGGCGATCTCTTCGATACGTAATGGCTGGTGCAGGTTGTCGTCGATCCACTCGACGATGGTGTCGATGACTTGAGCGGAAATGGTCATACTGCTCTCCCCCTCTGCTTCTCGCTTAAACATTATTCCCACCACTCACGAAAGGTTTGCGTGGTATCACTCACGTGAACAGGTTCACCCAGCTCCGGCGTCAGTAGCCGATAATTTTTATCTTTGCTGGCCTGCGCCAGCTGGATCAGCGGATCGTTCCAGGTGTGTTTCGCCAGCACAAAGCGTCCGTTATGACCGGGCACGACAGCTTTCGCGTTAAGGTCAGCCGACGCCTGCGCCGTTTCCGCCGGCATCATGTGAATGTACTTCCAGTCCCGATCGTACTGGCCGTTTTCCATGATGGCTAAATCCACCTCGCCGAACTGCTCACCGATGGCCCTGAAGTGCGGACCGTAACCGGAGTCTCCGCTGTAATAAACCTTCTGCGCCGGCGTGACGAACATAAAGCTCCCCCACAGGGTTTGATCGCGTTTAATCCCGCGTCCGGAGAAGTGACGTGCCGGCAGGACGTGCACCGTTAAGTCATCACTGATGCGCACCGACTGGTTCCAGTCGCGCTCGTCGATAATCTCCGGCTTCATGCCCCAGTAGCGCAGATGAGATCCAACGCCCAGCGGAGTAACCACTCGTTTCACCTTCGGCAGTAACGCCCGGATGGTGGCGTAATCCAGATGATCGTAGTGATCGTGGGAGATGATCAGCAGGTCGATCTCCGGCATGTTCTGCGCATGCCAGGGATACTCGCCCGCAAAAGCTTTATTGAGGAACGAGAACGGCGCGGCATAGTTGCTGAGCACCGGATCGATCAGAATACGTTTACCCGCCAGCTGCATATACCACGACGAGTGACCGAGCCAGACCAGCGTGTCCTGCTCCAGCGGCAGACTGGCGAGATCGGTTTTCACCAGCGGCAGCGGCTGCGCGGGACGGGCATTTTCGGTTTTGCGGGTCAGAAATTGCCACCACGCCACCAGCATATTTTGCTCGCCGGTGAAGCCCGGTGTCGGCAACGTATTGTGGAATTTCCCGTCGCGATACTGCGGGGAGGCCTCCACTTCAGTAAGCTGCGCACCCTGCGGTGGCTGGCCAAATCCAGGATTCAGGACAAAAGGTAAACTCGCAGCTGAAGCAATAATCATGACGAACACCACGCAGATGAATAGAGGCTTTTTCATATCCTGACCCGAAAACGCGCCCCATCCGATGGTTTACGCGGGTTGAACTTGATTATGAGTGAGTAAGCACTCATTATAGATATGATGATAAAGTCGTCAAGACGTTTTCGATCTTTGACATTGCGCGTTGCAGCCTGTCAAAGCACGTGTTTCAATCAAGGTTTTTACAATTGACAGGAGGAACAATTTAGTGGCACGTCCGAAGAGTGAAGATAAAAAACAGGCCTTACTGGACGCAGCAACCGCTGCATTTGCACAGTCAGGTATTGCCGCCTCAACGGCCTTAATTGCCCGGAATGCGGGCGTCGCTGAAGGCACACTGTTCCGCTACTTTGCTACCAAAGACGATCTGCTGAATGCCCTCTATCTGCACCTGAAGCAGGATCTTTGCCAGACGATGCTGGCGGAGCTTGATCGCACGCTCACCCTCCCCAAAGAACATACCCGCAATATCTGGAACAGCTACGTCGACTGGGGCATCCGTAATCCTGTCGCTCACGCCGCCATTCGCCAGCTTGGGGTCAGCGAGAAGATCAGCGCCGAAACGGAGCAGGCCGTGCAGGAGATGTTCCCGGAACTGCATGAACTGTGCCGTCGCGCAGTGCGTCCGGTATTTATGTCCGATGAGTTTCGTACCTTTGGTGATGCCATGTTCTTATCGCTTGCCGAAACCACCATGGAATTTGCCACCCGCGATCCGTCCCGCGCCGTCGATTTTAAAGCGCTGGGCTTTGAAGCCATGTGGCGTGGACTCGCCTCCGAGGATATTGATGGACAGTAAATCGCTGCAGGAACACGCCAAACGCGTGGCGCTGGAACTGCCGTTCACCGAACACTGCTGGCCGTTCGGGCCGGAATTTGATGTGTTTAAAGTGGGTGGCAAGATTTTCATGATTGTTGCGGTTGCTCACGGGCGACCGCATGTCAGCCTGAAATCCGATCCGGAAAAATCCCTGTTAAACCAGCAGATCTACCGCGGCGTTGAGCCGGGGTATCATCTCAATAAAAAGCACTGGATTTCACTCTACGGCACTGACGATGTTACGCAGGAACTGGTGGCCGATCTCATCAACGACTCCTGGAATCTGGTCGTCGATAAGCTGCCGAAAAAAGACCAGAAATGGATCAGGCCGCGCTGATTGTTCGTCTGAGACGAACAGATTAAGCGCTCAAAATGCACTTATCTTTTCCCGCTTCGCACGGTAATCTGCACTCCTTTTCGCGCCCGCACGCGGGCGAATTTTATCACCAGGAGTTGTTATGGATATCCTTTCCGTTGCCCTGAAACGCCACTCCACCAAGGCGTTTGACCCAAGCAAGAAACTGACCGCTGAAGAAGCGGAGAAGATCAAAACCCTGCTGCAGTACAGCCCGTCCAGCACGAACTCCCAGCCGTGGCATTTTATTATTGCCAGCACTGAGGAAGGTAAAGCGCGCGTGGCCAAATCTGCGGCAGGCACTTACGTGTTCAACGAACGCAAAATGATGGACGCCTCTCATGTGGTGGTGTTCTGCGCGAAAACCGCCATGGACGATGCGTGGCTTGAGCGCGTCGTCGATCAGGAAGAGGCAGACGGTCGCTTCAACACCCCAGAAGCAAAAGCGGCGAATCACAAAGGTCGCTGCTATTTTGCCGACATGCACCGCGTGGATCTGAAAGATGACGACCAGTGGATGGCGAAACAGGTTTACCTCAACGTCGGTAACTTCCTGTTAGGCGTGGCCGCGCTGGGCCTGGATGCCGTACCCATTGAAGGTTTTGACGCCGCCATTCTCGACGCAGAGTTTGGCCTGAAAGAAAAAGGCTTCACCAGCCTGGTGGTGGTCCCGGTTGGACACCACAGCGTGGAAGATTTCAACGCCACGCTGCCAAAATCTCGCCTGCCGCTGAGCACGATTGTGACCGAGTGCTAAGACAAACGGGCCGCAACTGCGGCCCGTTTTCAATCACGCGTCATCTGCCTGGTTTCGCCATTGAACCAGCATCTCACGCAGACGGCGTTTTCTGCGTCTTCCCGATAAACACGCGCAAAACTTACTTCTCCGCACGCCCGGCATGCCAGATCCGCTCCGCATACCGCCCTATCACCGCCAGCGACGCCGCCAGAATCAGGAAGAACACCACCTTGTTCATCCCATCCCAGAAGTATTCGAAGTAGCGGGTATAGAGGTTAATGGCGAGGAACGTCAGGCCAAACCCGCGCAGCATGCCGTCGTCAGTTTTCAGACTGACGTAAATACAAAGAACCGCCGCCACCGCAAACAGCAGCGCCCACGGCAGCAACGAGGCCTGGGTCACGCTGTACCAGTTATCGATATCGTAATTACCAAATATCGACATGATCCACAGGGCGACAAAGAGATACGTCAGCCCCATCGCTTTACTGGTGGTGTAGAGATGACGGGACTGCAGCACAGCACGCAGGATCCAGCACAGGGCCAGCAGCGCGCCGCCGAAAAAGATAAAGCGCACCGGATAGTTCATCCCCAGCCAGTAAGCGCCCCAGCCGGACATATAGCCCGTCTCCGCGCCAAACCAGTTGCCAAGCGAGAGCAAGAAGAACAGCCAGACCAGCCCGGAGCGGCCGAAAAAGCCTACCAGGCCATAGACGGCACAGCCGGCCAGGAACAGGGGCGCGATGTGGCCGCTGCCATTATCCAGCCGTTCACCCAGCTGCCAGAGCGCGATGGCGGTAAACAAGACTCCGAGGAACAAAATCGCTTCGGTACTGTAATGCCACTGCGTCTCCCGCCGCTGGCGGCTGAAGCCCCACAAATAAAACAGCACGGCCAGCAGTGCCGGCAGCCCGATGCGGGCAAGGGAGGAAAAAGCGAAGAATTCGATAATGCGCGCCATCAGTTCGCTGTCCGAAAACAGGCTGCCGATGGCGATAATGACGCAGGCAAGTGCCGTCCAGAAGGCATAGCGGCTCAGCCGCTGCCAGTCCATGGTCACGCGTTGAAGCGTACCGGCCAGCCGCTGGTGGTCGTCAGCGGTTAATGTGCCTTCCTGTTGCCACTCGTTGAGTGCGCGGCGTAGCAGCCGCTCCTGTTTGCCGGTAACCTTCATTTTGCCTGCTCCGTCAGCCATTCCATTGCTCTCTCCCCGGCTTCATCTACTGGCAGATACACCAGCAACCGGGAACCGTTTCGTGGAGCAGAGTACCAGTACATCTGCTGCAGGGTAAATTCCCCAAGCTCAGGATGGGTAAACAACTTGAGCTGGTTTTCCACACCGCGCACGTCATTGCGCTGATGCCACAGATTTTTAAACTCCTCAGACACCGCAAAAAAGCGCGCCAGTTTGGCTTCCCACAGCGGGTCACCCCGGTGCTCGGCCATCGCCGCCCGGAAATAGGAGACAAAGACGGGCAGCACATCGTCACGTCTGCCGAGACGGGCGCGCCATGCCGGGTGGGTAAGGAACAGATAAATACAGTTGCGGTCTTCCGGGGGGATCGCATTGAAATCGACACCCATCAGATGACCAAAGCTGTCGTTCCAGGCCACGATGTCGAAATTGGGTTTCTGAATGCTGGCCGGTTTCGGCATTAACGTATCAAGCAGGCGGCGCGTGCCTTCGCTGATCCCTTCACAGCAGGTGGCCTGCGGTGCTTCACCCGGCGGTAGCCCGGCCAGCACAAAAAGATGGCGCGCTTCGGTCGGGGTACATTGCAGCGCTTTTGCCACGGCGGCCATCACCGCGCTGGACGGATTGACGTCCCTGCCCTGCTCAAGCCAGGTGTACCAGGTCACCCCGACGTCCGCCAGCAGGGCCACCTCTTCACGGCGCAGCCCGGGCGTGCGGCGTCGACCGCTGCGCGGCAGGCCGAGCCGCTGCGGATCGAGGCTTTCGCGTCGGGCGCGTAAAAACGCACCAAGTTGTTTTCGGGTGTCATCCTTGAGCGAGACGACGGGTTCAGACATCAGCGCCATAAATCCCCCTGCATGGTAGTGCCAGTACCAGTATAAGCAAGAACTGGTACCCGTTTATCAGATCGTTGATGCTACGACCATCTGTTGAATGACGCAATGGAGTTACCATGAATACGTCAGTCGTTTCACCGGGCCGCGCAGGCCTGATATTGCTGTTAACCGGCCAGATGCTGCCGCTGATTGATACCTCAATCACCAACGTGGCGCTGGATGCTATCACCCATTCGCTGCACGCTACGGCCACCGAGCTGGAATTAATTGTTGCCCTCTACGGTGTGGCCTTTGCCGTCTGCCTTGCCCTCGGCAGCAAGCTGGGGGATAACCTTGGCCGCCGTCGTCTTTTCATGTGGGGCGTGGCGAGCTTTGGCCTGGCCTCGCTGCTGTGCGGAATGGCAGGCAACATTGAACAACTGCTGGGCGCCCGTATTCTTCAGGGGGCTGGCGCGGCGCTGATCATGCCGCAAATTCTCGCCACCCTGCACGTAACGCTGAAAGGCACGGCCCACGCGAAGGCCATCAGCCTCTTTGGCGGCATCGGCGGCATCGCGTTTATCGTCGGCCAGATGGGCGGAGGCTGGCTGGTATCGGCGGACATTGCCGGCCTCGGCTGGCGTAACGCCTTCTTTATCAACGTGCCAATTTGTCTGGTGGTGCTGGCCATGAGCCGCCGCTACGTGCCGGAAACCCGCCGTGACACGCCATCAAGCATTGACTGGACGGGCACCGTCCTGCTGGCGATCATCCTCTGCTGCCTGCTGTTCCCGATGGCGCTTGGCCCGCAGTGGCACTGGTCCTGGCCGCTCAAGGTCGCGCTTATCGCCATTATTCCGCTTGCCGGGTTAATGGCCCTCAACGCCCGCAAAAAAGAACGGGACGATGCGCATCCGCTGATCCCGCCGCGCCTGCTGCAGTTGCGCAGTATCCGCTTTGGCGTGCTGATTGCGTTGCTCTTTTTTAGCGTCTGGTCCGGCTTTATGTTCTGCATGGCGTTAACCATGCAAACCGGTCTGGGGATGGCGCCGTGGCAGTCTGGCAACAGTTTTATCGCCCTGGGTGTCACCTACTTTATTTCAGCGTGGTTTGCCCCGCGTCTGATTGCCCGCTACAGCACCAGTACCATTCTGCTCACCGGTCTGGCGATCCAGATAGCGGGCCTGCTGGCGCTGATTGTCACCTTCCGCCTCTGGGGAATGCACAATACCGCGCTGACGCTGGCACCCGCGACCGGGCTGGTCGGTTATGGTCAGGCGCTGATCGTGAACAGTTTTTATCGTATTGGCATGCGCGATATTCAGCCTGATGACGCCGGGGCGGCGAGCGCCATTTTGAGCACGCTGCAGCAGGCGGCACTTGGACTCGGTCCGGCCATCTTTGGCGCGATTTTGCTGCACGGTCTGCAAAATCATCACGGAGATTACACTCAGGCGATCACCCTCTTCCTCGCGGTGGAAACTGGCCTGATGGTGATCCTCGCGCTGGCGACGCTGCGGGTTCGCCATCACCTGTGCCTGCCGGTGGTGACGACCTGCCACGCCGTCAAATAACCCTGACGAATTTGCATAATAGATCCGCAGCCGCCATTATGGGGCTGCATCAATACAGGAGACGTTATGCAGGAATTAATTGCTCAGGTTGAAGAGTTAGGCATTGAAATTAATCACACCACCTCTTTAGTGATTATCTTTGGTATTATTTTTCTTACCGCACTCATCGTTCATTTTATTCTGCACAAAGTGGTCCTGCGGGCCTTTGAGAAACGCGCGCAGGCCAGCAGCCATTTATGGTTGCAAATCATTACCCAGAACAAGTTATTTCACCGTGTCGCCTTTACCCTGCAGGGGATTATTGTCAACGTTCAGGCGGTACTGTGGCTGCAAAAAGGCAGCGAAGCCGCGGAAATGCTCACCACCTGCGCAAAGTTGTGGGTGATGGTGTATGCCCTGCTCTCGTTCTTCTCGCTGCTGGACGTCATTTTCAATCTTTCGCAAAAGATGGCGACAGCCTCGCAGCTCCCGCTGAAGGGCATCTTCCAGGGGATAAAACTGGTGAGCGCTATTCTGGTGGGGATTTTAATTATCTCGCTGCTGATTGGTCAGTCGCCAGCCATTCTGATTAGCGGCCTGGGCGCCATGGCTGCAGTGTTAATGCTGGTGTTTAAAGACCCGATCCTCGGGCTTGTCGCCGGGATCCAGCTCTCCGCCAATGACATGCTTAAACTCGGTGACTGGCTGGAGATGCCAAAATACGGAGCCAACGGCACGGTCACAGACATCGGCCTGACCACCGTGAAGGTGCGCAACTTCGACAACACCATCACCACCATTCCGACCTGGGCGCTGGTCTCTGATGCCTTTATCAACTGGAGCGGCATGTCGGCCTCCGGCGGGCGACGCATCAAGCGTAGCCTGAATATAGACACCACCAGCATCCACTTCCTCGACGAGCAGGAGCAACAGCAGCTGATTCAGGCGAAGCTGCTTAAGCCGTACATGGCGGCGCGTCACGAAGAAATTTCGCTCTGGAATCAGGAAAACGGTGAAGGCGAATCGGTGCTGAACCTGCGCAAAATGACCAATATTGGAACCTTCCGCGCCTATTTAAATGAATATCTGCGTAATCACCCGCGGATCCGTAAAGATATGACGCTGATGGTTCGCCAGTTAGCGCCAGAAGCTAACGGGCTGCCAGTTGAAATATACGCGTTCACTAACACAGTCGTCTGGGCGGAATATGAGGCGATTCAGGCCGATATTTTCGACCATATATTCGCCGTGGTGGATGAATTTGGTCTGCATATTCATCAGTCTCCGACCGGAAACGATATTCGCTCGCTGGCTGGCGTAATAGCGAAATAATCAGGCGCTGGCGCGGGAGATAAAGCGCCAGTCCATCATCACTCTTTCCGTGGGCGCATCCGGGTTATCGATTTTATTCAACAACAAATCGACCGCCTTGCGCCCAATATCCCGCGACGGCTGTTCGATGGTGGTGAGCGAAATCATCTCCGCCAGTTCCGTACCGTCAAACCCGACTACCGCAATGTCTTCCGGCACGCGTAATCCCGCCTGCTGGATCGCATGCAATGCGCCTGCCGCCAGGGTATCGGAAACGGCAAAGACCGCGTCAGGCGGGTTTTCCTTCAGCAGGTTTTGCATCGCCGCCATTCCGGCGCCGAAGCTGAGATCGCTGGCGTATTCCACCGCCTGGTAAGCCAGATCTTTCAGGTGGATAACGCTCTTATAGCCACGCTCGCGCAGGCGGGCATATTTATAACTCAGGTCGTGGTTAATCATCGCGATCCGCCCGCGCCCGCCGTCGGCAAGCTGGCTGACGGCATGCTGCGAGGCGTCCACATCGTTAATCCCGACGCAAGAGACCGCACCGGCATCGGCGTATTCGGCGCACTGCACCCACGGCGCGGCACCAATCAGGGCGGCCAGTTCAGGAAGCTTTGAGAAGGCATCCATGGTGATAATGCCGTCGACAATTTTACCGGACAGCAAACTCAGCCCCGAACGCGAGCGTTCAATGTCAGAGCCGGAATTGCACAGCAGAATGCGGTAGCCGTTCTTTTCGGCTTCCTCTTCAATGCCTTTCACCACTTCGGCGCAGAACGGGTTAGCGATGTTCGACACCATCACCAGAATCATATAGCTGCGGGCAGTCCGCAGCTGGCGCGCCAGCAGATTGGGCTGGTAATTACTCTCTTTGATCGCCTGCAGGACGCGTTCGCGGTTTTTCGCTTTCACGGTATCGCTGTTGTTAAGCACGCGAGAGACCGTTGCCACGGACACCCCGGCAAGCTGAGCGATTTTCTGAATGGACATAGCGACGGCATTTCCTGCGGTTAACGTTTTATGCAGGCTACCATAAATTCGTTGCCCGGCGAACCGGGCAACGCGTCAATACGCAACGCGCACCCAGCGCTGTTGCTGATGGCTTTTCACTATCGCATCAATGATATACATGACGTTCGCGCCGTCATGGAACGTCGCAAACAGCGGCTGTGCCGGCATCTCCCCCTGCATCACGGCGCGGTAAAACTGCGCCATCATATTTTTAAAGGCATCAGGCCAGCCTTCGATATGTCCGCCGGGAAAATGGGCGCTTTCGGCCACGTCACGGTTCATCAGGTTTGGATCGTCGGAGAGGGTCTGGTTTGCCTGCGCGCGATGGCCGATCCAGAGTTGCTGCGGCACCTCCTGATCCCACGCCACGGACCGTTCGCTGCCGTTAACTTCAAACGTCAGCCGATTTTTTCGCCCGGCGCTGACCTGCGAGACGTTAAAACTGCCTTTGCTGCCATCGTCGAAGCGCACCAGCACCGAGCCAAAATCTTCGGTGGTGACCGGTTTGTCTTCATCGTTCGCGCTGCGATCATCCGTGAAGGTCCGGTTTCCCGCCGCACTGGCCTTGCGCGTTGGCCAGACGATGGCGAGGTCGGCCATCACGTCGGTGATCCGCCGCCCGGTCACAAACTGCACCGTGTCACACCAGTGGGAGCCAATATCCGCCACCGCGCGCGACGCACCGCCCAGCGTGGCATCCACCCGCCAGTTGTAGTCGGTTTCCAGCAGCATCCAGTCCTGCAGATAGCTGCCATGCGTGGCAAACAGCCGACCGAGACTGCCCTCGCGCCTCATGCTGGCCGCCTGGCGCACCATCGCAAACTGGCGATAGACAAAGCTGACGCCGTGTACCACGCCCGCCTGCTCAGCCAGTGCCACCAGCTCGCGGGCCTCCTCCGGGGTCATACACAGCGGCTTTTCGGAAAAAACATGCTTACCCGCCCGCAAAATCTGGCGGTTAATCTCTGCATGCAGATGGTTTGGCGTGCAGTTATGCACCACGTGCAGATCCGGATGGGCGAGCAGCGCCTCAACGTTCCCGTAAGCATGGGGCACATTCAGCTGGCGCGCCTTTTCCTGCGCTTGTGAAAGCGAGCTGTCGCACAGGGCGACCACCTGCACACTGCCGAGACGCCGTAGCGCCTCAATGTGCGCCGGGCCGATAAAGCCACTGCCGACAATCCCGACGTTAATCATGGCTGCCTCCCGCGGCGAAATCGTCAAACGCGCGCCCGGATACCGGAATGATATAACGACGGATAAATTCGCTGCCTTCGCGGGCACCGGTATCGCCATCCTTAAGACAGCACTCCCACTCCAGCACTGCCCAGCCCTCGTAGTCGTACTGGGTCAGTTTGCTGAAAATACCGGTGAAGTCGATCTGCCCGTCGCCCGGCGACCGGAAGCGACCCGCGCGATGAAGCCACGGCTGGTAGCCACCGTATACGCCGCTGCGCCCGTTAGGACGAAACTCTGCATCTTTGACGTGAAACGCTTTAATGCGCGCATGGTAGAGATCGATAAACGTCAGGTAGTCCATCTGCTGAAGCAGCATATGGCTGGGATCGTAGAGAATATTGCAGCGCGGGTGGTTGTCTACCAGCGCCAGAAAACGCTCAAATGTCACGCCGTCATGCAGGTCTTCCCCCGGATGCAGCTCATAACAGACATCGACGCCGTGCTCATCAAAGGTGTCCAGAATGGGCCGCCAGCGGGTTGCCAGCGTCTGGAAAGCGTCCTGAAAACGCTGCGCGTTGTGCGGCGGCCACGGGTAGAAAAATGGCCACGCCAGCGATCCAGAAAAAGTGGCGTGCGCTGTCAGGCCTAATTTTTCGGAGGCCGCCGCCGCCTGATTCATTTTGCTGGTCGCCCACGCCCGACGGGCCGCGTCGTTACCCCGCACGTCTGCCGGCGCGAAATGGTCAAACGCGTCGCCGTAGACCGGGTTCACCGCAATAAGCTGCCCTTCCAGATGGGTCGACAGCTCGCTGATCGCCAGCCCGTGCTCCGCCAGCGTGCCGGTAATGTCATCACAGTAGGCCTGGCTCTCAGCCGCTTTCTCCACGTCAAAAATGTGCGGATGATTGCAGGGGATCTGCACGGCTTTGTAGCCCTTACCTGCTGCCCAGCCTGCCAGCCCATCCAGCGAGTTAAACGGCGCTTCTCCACTGATAAACTGCGACAGGAAAATACCGGGTCCCTTAATCGTTCTCATACCACCTCCTGAACGTTACGCCTTGTCATCGTCATATTTGAACGTGAGAAGGAAAATCAGCGCAATCACCGCTGCCGCCACCGCCGGGATCCACCAGAAGGTGACCCACGCCTGCGGCACGGCCTGTCCCGCCACCAGACGGTTATACAGCGCGCCAGAAATCTGCGAACCAAGCAGCATGCCGATGCCATAGGTGAACATCACGATCATGCTCTGCGCCTGGCCTTTCACCTTTTCGCCCGCCACGCGGTCGGTATAGATAAAGCCCACCACAAAGAAGAAGTCATAGCACACACCGTGCAGCAGGATGCCGAGATAGAGCAGGAAACGTCCCTCCTCACTCACCCCCATGGCAAACATCGCGTAACGGACAAACCACGCCAGCATGCCGACCAGCAGCATAACTTTCACGCCCAGACGGCGGAAAAGCAGCGGGATCACCAGCATGAAGACAATCTCTGACATCTGGCCGAACGACATCGCGGTGCTGACATCAGCAATCCCGGCATCCGCCAGGTATGAGGCGGTGTAAGCGTAGTAGGTGCCAAGCGGCACGGAAATCAGCATTGCGCAGACGGAAAAGACCAGGAAGTGGCGGGTTTTCAGCAGGGCAAACGCATCAGCGCAGAACAGATCGCGAACCTGTACCTGCAACCCTTTTGCCGGGGCGGGCGTGTGCGGCAGCGTCAGACTGTAGATCGCCAGCAGCACGGAGCTCGCCGCCGCAACCTGGAAGATCGTGACGCTGGAGGCCACGCCGGTAACGCCGATAAAGATCCCCGCGACAATCCAGCCGATCGTGCCGAACACGCGCACCACCGGGAAGGTTTTATCGACGTTTGCCAGGCTGTGAAACGCGATGTTGTTCGTTAACGCCAGCGTCGGCATATAACAAAGCGTGTAGCCAAACAGCAGGCCGATCAGCAGCGCACCATTTTCAGCGATCAGCGCCCCCGGAACGAACCACAGGATAGCCGCGCCCGCCAGGTGCATTACCGCCATCACCTTCTGCGAGGCGAAGAAGCGATCCACCAGCATCCCGAGCACGAACGGCGACAAAATAGAGGCGATGGGCCCGGCGGAGAACGCATCACCAATCAGCAACGACATGTTGTGCTGGGTCATCACCAGACCCAGCGTGACCGACCAGCTACCCCAGATAAAAAACTGCAGAAACATCATCAGCGACAGACGCGGAACCAGCAGCCGGTGCTGCGCTATCACCTTTCCACTACTTTCAGTTGTTGACACCATAATGAGCCTCACCCTAGAAAAGTAATCGATTACAAATACCCTCAAATGAAAAGTAATCGATTACAAAATAAAGATCCTGTGGATCAGGAGAGATTTGGGAGAGGGGTCACGATAAAGAGGTTAATCGCGTTGGGATGAGAAACCAGACGGCTCGCCCTCTCCCACCGGGAGAGGGCGGCATGCATTATTGCTTGCGGGAAAGTTTAAACGCCACAAACAGGAAGATGACCCACACCGGGAGCAGCATCGCGGAAAGCCGCATGTCGTCCATGCTGCACATCAGCACAAGGATCAACCCGAGGAAAGCGATGCAGAGATAGTTTCCTGCCGGATAAAGCAGCGCTTTAAACTGCGTCTCACGTCCCTTGCGACGCATCGCGGCACGAAAACGCAGGTGCGCCAGGCAGATCATGATCCAGTTCAGCAGCAGGGTGGCAACCACCAGCGCCATCAGCAGGCCAAACGCCTCTTTTGGCAGCAGGTAGTTGATCACCACCACCAAAGAGGTGATCGCACCGGACAACAGCAGAGAATTCACCGGCACGCCGCGACGGCTGACGCGGGTTAAGAACTTCGGCGCATTCCCCTGCACGGAGAGGCCAAACAGCATCCGGCTATTAGAGTAGACGCCGCTGTTATAGACCGAAAGTGACGCCACCAGAATAACGAAGTTCAACGCTGAGGCCACCACATTGCTGTTGAGATCGTGGAAAATCATCACAAACGGACTGCTGTTTGATTTCACCTCAACCCAGGGATAGAGCGCGAGCAATACCACCAGCGAACCGATGTAGAACAGCAGAATACGGTACACCACCTGGTTGACCGCTTTCGGAATGCTTTTATGCGGGTCGCGCGCTTCAGCGGCGGTGATACCAATCAGCTCCAGCCCGCCGAAAGAGAACATGATCACCGCCAGCGAAAGGATAAGCCCCTTCCAGCCGGTCGCCAGGAACCCCCCGTGCTGCCACAGGTTGTCGATCGTGGCACGCTCACCGCCATGACCCGAGAACAGCAACCACAGGCCAAAACCGATCATGCCGATAATCGCCAGCACCTTGATGAGCGCAAACCAGAACTCGGTTTCACCGTACAAACGGACGTTCACAAGGTTGATGGCATTGATGATAATGAAGAAGGCCGCCGCCCAAATCCAGGTGGGCACATCCGGGAGCCAGTACTGCATGTAGATGCCAGCGGCGGTCAGCTCTGCCATCCCCACCAGCACAAACATCACCCAGTAGTTCCAGCCGGAGAGGAACCCCGCAAACGGGCCCCAGTATTTATACGCAAAGTGCGCGAACGAGCCTGACACAGGCTCTTCGACGACCATCTCGCCGAGCTGGCGCATGATCAGGAAGGCGATAATCCCGGCGAGGGCATAACCCAGCAATACCGCCGGCCCCGCCATCTGAATGGCCGGGCCGATGCCGAGAAACAGCCCGGTACCGATAGCCCCACCGAGGGCAATTAACTGTATATGTCGATTTTGCAAACCACGTTGCAGCGTCGGATTCTGTTCCGACGAAGCTTCAGCGCTACCGGTGCCTGAAGCGGATGACGCGTCTTTCACGCCCTACCCCTGTCTCTTTTTTAGAAGGGGCACGTTTTAACACTTCAGGCTGGTGGTAGCAAGGGAATGGGGCATCCCTGCCCCGGATAACGAGCGGCGTTCTCAGAATGCGTAGCCCACCGAGACTTTAAAGGTACGCGGTTCGCCCTGGGTGATGTAGGTACCTGAATCATCCACGCTGGACCAGTAGTTTTCATTGGTCACGTTGTCGATACCCGCACGCACCGTCATCTGATTTTGATTGTGGTTAACGGCGAAGCGATAACGCATACCCACATCCAGCGTGGTGTAGCTGTCCAGCTTTTTGGTGTTCGCCAGGTCCGCATATTGCGTGCCGGAGTGGTTCACGCGCGCGGTAGCGGTCAGGCCATCAATCGGTTTGATGTCATACTCTGCGCCCAGAACGGCATAGAAATTCGGAACGCCAATCGCATCGTTACCCTGGTTGAGGCCGTTGTTGGTTTTGGTCAGCTCCGCCTGCAGCCAGGTAGCGCTGGCGTTCAGACGGACGCCCAGCAGGGGCTCACCGAACACATTCAGCTCCACGCCGCGGTTACGCTGCTCGGCATCAAGACCATAATGACCGTTGCTGTTGAGGATCGCCGACGGCATTTTGATCTCAAATAGCGCCAGGGAGCCGCCCACGCGACCAAAATCCGCCTTCACGCCCACTTCGTTCTGCTTAGAGTGAACGATGCCGGTGCTCTGCCCGTAGTTGGTGGCGGTGTTGGGGGCTGATTGACCCGGCTGCAGCGCTTCGGTGTGGTTGGCATACAGGGAGATCGCCTCCCACGGCTTGTAAACCACGCCGTAGGTAGGCATCCAGCGGCTGCCGTCGAAACCGTCTGCTTTATTTTCCTGCCCGGTAATTTTGTTGTATCCGCGAATGACCACCTTCTGATGACGCGCCCCGGCGGTAAACAGCAGTTTGTCGTCCAGCACGCCCAGCGTATCACTCAACAGCCAGCCCTGCGTCCGGGTTCGCCCGCTGGTGAGCGGATCGCTGTAATTTCCGCCTAAGCCGTTGAAACTGGAGCTGTCCGGCATATCCACACCGGTATTGTGATAGATATTGGTGGTTGGGTTATCCGCCGCCGACGACATTTTCCAGCCGATTTTTTCGTTTTTGGTCATCGCGGAGTAACCGACGTTGACTTTATGCGTTACGAAGCCAGTAGCAAAGTTACCGCGAATACCCGCCATCCCGCTGACGGAATCGCTGATGCGGTTGGTATCAAGACGGCTGACCGTCGCCTTACCACTTTTATCCAGCAGCTTCGGCGCGCTGTAAATCCCTTCTTCGTGAGCGTGCTGTGCGCCGAGGCCGGTATAGGCCGTCCAGTTATCGGTAATGTCGTACTCGCTGCGCCACATCCCGAATTCATTTTCGATGTTGCTGTAGGCCCATTTCTGCGAGAAATTGCGATCGTTTTTCGGCGGTTCAGGCACGAAATCCACGGCGGAGATATTGACGCTGGTCGGGCTGCCATGGAAGGTTTTCTTCTGATACCCCACATCCAGAGAGGTGCGGAAATTGTCGCCTTTGTAGTCGAGGCCGGTGGAGAGCAGCGTAGTGCGGCGGCGATCGTTGGGCACCCCGCTTTCCCCTTCGCGATGAACGAGGTTCACGCGCGCGCCAAACTGGTCGTTGTCCCCATAGCGACGGCCCGCATCCAGCGTAGTGCCAAACTGGGAATCGGAGGTGTAATCGACGCCCACTTTTGCCTGCGGCGTTTCATCCGCGTGTTTTGGCTCAAGGTTAATCATTCCCCCCACGCCTGAACTTGCCGCGCCGTTCATCAGGGCGTTTGCCCCTTTAAAAATCTCAATGCGGTCGACCATCTGCGCATCCACCACCTGACGCGGCAGAACGCCGGACAGGCCGCCGAAGGTCATGTCATCCCCGTCAAACTTCAGGCCACGGATACGGAAGGTTTCGGCGCTGTTGCCGTAACCCTGAACGTACTGCACCCCCGCGTCGTTAGCGACCACATCAGCAATGGTTTTCGCCTGCTGATCTTCTACCAGCTTCGAGGTGTAGCTGATGATATTAAACGGCACGTCCATGGCGTTTTGCTGCCCCAGCATCCCCATGCGTCCACCGTTCGCCACCTGCCCGTCAAGGAACGCCGGCACAAGCTGGTCGCCGCCGGGTTTAAAATCGCTGGCAGGCGCAGACTGGACAATCAGGGTGTCTTCTTTCTTTTCATCCGCCGCCAGGGCGGAGTGCGTGACCGCGCCAATGGCGAGAGCCAGCAGCGTTTTATGCCTTTTCGTGTTGTTCATAATTAACTCATTAAACGTGCGCGCAAAAAGGGCCCGTTGTCGGGCCTTAGAATGTAATCAAGTGCAATGCAAATGAGAACTATACGCATTACATGATTGTTGGCAAGCGTAAACGCACGTCACTGCGTGAGAAAATCGGTTAACAGGCGCGGGAAAGCAGGAGGACGTATGGACGGGATAGCGTGGCATAACCGCCCCGTTTCCGGGACGGTCTTTCAGGCGCGGCGGGAGAACGATAAAACGCGGGCGGTTCCCGCAACATCAATACGCACAGCCGTACCCGGATTCCAGCCAGGCTGGCTTACAGTCTTCAGAACAACAGGCTCCTGATGCCCGGCAAACGCCAGGGTGAGCGTGGACAAATGACCGGTAAAATCGACATCAATTATCGACACCGGGCTTTCATGCGGCGCGCACGCCGTCACGCGCAGTTGTTCAGGGCGCATCATGACGCGGCCCTGCCCGGTGGCATGCGTATTGTTGGTGGGTATCTCACCCAGCGCGCACACCGCATGGCCGGCGGTAAGCTGAGCGGGCAGGATCACCGCGTCGCCCAGAAACAGCGCGGTCTCTTCATCAACGGGCTGAGTGTAGACGTCATACGGGGTACCCACCTGGGTAAAGCGCCCGGAACGCATTACTGCCACCTGGGTGGCAAAAGATAATGCTTCGTTTTGATCGTGCGTCACCAGAATCGAGGCAACGCCCGCTTCCGCCAGCAGGTCAGCGGTCGCTTTGCGGGTCATGGCGCGAAGACCGGTATCGAGCGCCGAGAACGGCTCATCCAGCAGCATCAATGAAGGACGCTGAGCCAGCGCGCGGGCGAGCGCCACACGCTGCTGCTGTCCGCCAGAAATCTCATGCGGCCAGTGGGTCGCGAGCTGCCTGTCCAGCGACACCATCTCCATCAGCGCCTCTACGCGCTGGCGCTTTTCGTGGCGCGTGCCGTCCAGCCCCCAGGCAATGTTGTCTGCAACGCTGAGATGCGGGAATAACGCCCCCTCCTGGGGAACAAAGCCGATGCCGCGCAGATGGGCGGGAACGAAGCTGTTTTCGTCAAACAGCGTTCGGCCCTGCATCACTATCCGCCCGGCGTCCGGCGTTTCAAAGCCGGCAAGAATGCGCAGCAGCGTCGTTTTCCCTGACCCGGACGGCCCGACTATCGCCGTCCGGCTCCCCGGCGCAACGCTCAGGTTTAAGCTGTCGAGCACCTGCACACCGGAAAAGGATTTAGAAATGGACGTCAATTCAAGCATGTCATAGTCCTGCAATTTTTTTCGACTGCACGTAGAGGATGGCGGTCAGCGGGAGTGAAATCAGGATCATCAGCATCGCGTACGGCGCGGCGGCAACATAATCGATCTCACTGGTCAGCGCCCAGAAACCGGTGGAAAGCGTGCGTGTTCCCAGCGGAGAGAGCAGCAGCGTGGCGGTCAGTTCGTTGCTGACGCCGAGAAAAACAAGCGCAGCCCCCGCGGCGGCACCCGGCGCGGCCAGCCGCATGGTGACGCTCCACAGCGCCTTCGCAGGCGTGCTGCCAAGGCTACGCGCCACGTTTTCCAGCTCTACCGGCGCCTGTGCAATCCCGGCCCGCAGGTTGATGAGCGCGCGGGGCATAAACATCAACAGATAGGCGAGGAACAGCGTAATTTCCGTCTGATAAATGGGACGGGCGTAATGAATCGTCACCGTTACCAGCGCGAGAGCGGTCACAATCCCCGGCAGCGAGCTGGTGATGTAGATACACCCTTCCAGCATCCGGAAGACGCGATGCGGATAACGGATACCAAGCCACGCAATGGGGATCACGCAGGCCGTGGTCAGCAGTGCCCCACCCACGCCGAGCATGAGCGTCTGGCGCAGGGAGTGCCAGAGGTCCGCGCTCATCCAGTTCTCAATACCGCCCAGCCAGACCCAGCGACAGAGCACAATTAACGGTACGCCCAGCGCCAGCACGATCAGCGTGAGGAAAAACAGCTGGCCCAGCGTGGCCGCGACCGGCTTCAGCGGCCAGCGTTTCTGTTCACGTGCAGCCCCGCCGCCGATGCGCGCATAGCGTGCTTTTCCGCGCGTCACCCCTTCCAGCATTAAGATGGCCAGACAGCATAAGGCCAGCACGCCCGCCAGCATATTGGCTGCCGGGCCGCTGAAGGTAGACTGAAACTGGTCATAAATCGCGGTGGTGAACGTATCAAAGCGGATCATCACGTACAGGCCGTATTCTGCCAGCAGGTGCAGCGCGACCAGCAGCGCCCCGCCGCAGATAGCAAGCTTGAGCTGCGGCAACACCACGCGGAAAAAGACCCGCCACGGCGGCGTGCCGAGCGACGCGGCCACATCTTCAAGCGTCGGGTCGAGGCGGCGCAGTACCGCGGCAACCGGCATGTAGATAAACGGGTAGTAAGCTAAAACAGAGAGGAATACTCCCGCTGAGAGACCGTGCAGGGAGGGGACGACGCTCACCCAGGCATAGCTTTGTACAAACGCGGGGATTGCCAGCGGGGCGACAGCCAGCGCAGACCATATTCCCCGCCCGGCCAGCCGGGTACGCTCCGTGAGCCAGGCTATCGCCACGCCGGTCACAATACAAAGCGGAACCGCTAAGGCCGTCAGCCACAGCGTGTTGCTGAGTAGCTCAGCAACACGCGGGCGGAACACCAGCGTCTTAATGGTCTCCCAGCCCGTCTCAATGCCAATGGCAATGATAAAACCCAGAGGCAGAAGCGCCATTAATGAAAATAAGACAGCTAACGCAACCATCGGCAGCGCAGGTCGCCTGCGGGCAGGCTCCTGCATCCTGTTTTTTCCGATGTCGAGACTCAGACCAGACATAAGGCGTTCACTTAACTCTCAGGATCACAGCAGGCCGGCTTGCGTCATCAGCTCGATAACTTTTTTGCTGTTAAGCGTTGAAGGTTCCACTTTCGGCGCATCCAGATCTTTCAGCGGAACCAGCTTCGGGTTAGAGGCCGCGTTCACGCCAACCGCATATTCAAACGCGTTGTTGGTGCGCAGGCTCTCCTGACCTTCTTTACCGGTGATCCACTTGATGAATGCCTGAGCCTGTTCTTTGTGTTTGCTGGACGCCAGTACGCCACCGCCGGAAAGGCTGACAAAGGCGCCCGGATCCTGATGTTTGAAGTAGTAGAGTTGGGTGTTTTTGCTGTTTTCACCCGTTTTGGACTGATCGACAAAACGGTAGTAGTGATAAATCACACCGCCATCAATCTGGCCGGCGTTAACGGCTTTCATCACGGTGCTGTTACCTTTGTAGGCCACAAAATTGGTTTTCATCGCCTTCAGCCACTCAAGGGTGGCCTGCTCGCCTTTCAGGGCCAGCATCGCACTCACAATCGCCTGGAAATCCGCGCCTGACGGCGATGCCGCCCAGCGGCCTTTCCACTCAGGTTTCGCCAGATCCATCAGCGATGTTGGCAATTGCTGTTCGCTCAATTTTTCCGGGTTATAGACAAACACCGTGCTACGCGCAGCAATCCCGATCCAGCGGCCGTGCGCAGGACGAAATTCCGCAGGCACCTGCTTCAGGGTCTCTGCATCCAGTGGCGCGAACAGTTTGGCATTATCCACCAGAACCATTGAAGGCGAGTTTTCCGTCAGAAACACGTCTGCAGGTGATGCCGTACCTTCCTGAACCAGCTGATTACCCAGCTCGCTGTCATCGCCATTACGCAGCGTCACCTTAATACCCGTTTCTTTGGTAAAACCGTCTACCCACGCCTTCACCAGGTTTTCATGCTGCGCGTTATAAACAACGATACCTTCGTTGTTATCAGCGGCAAGTGCTTGTGTGGAAAGGAAAAGAGATGAAGACAACAAGGCAAGCGAGAAGCATGACAACAGGCGAGAATTCATGAACATATCCTTTATAGACCAGGGTGATTTACCACGCATAGCGTTGTGGGACAGGATTAAAGCATACAAAAACGCTAATGATAATTAGTATCAATCAAGTTTAGTCGTAAAAGTGTAAAATATTCTTATACAGCGGATAAATATGATAAAAATCCAGATTATAAAAATGGATGAAATAAAGATTAAGAAAACCTTAGGCTGGAAAAATAACAAATATTCATTAGCGTTCTATTTATTTCCCGATTATTTAATCGACAGAATGAGATCGGCATAAACGTGTATTTAGCGTAAAACGGGAGAGTGGATGCGAAAAAGGGTGAAGGCAGTAAATGGCACGCCCTGTAGGATTCGAACCTACGACCTACGGCTTAGAAGTTCCTGGAACTACCTTAGCTAACAATAACTTACCCCATCACTCCGGCGCTCACACGTCACATCTTCGAAAAATATGCAAAGCCTTGCAAGCCGATGCAAAGCTTTGTGTGTCCCATTTCTGTCTCACATAACCGGACAGTCATCAAACTCACCCGTTCTCGCATCGTTGATGATGTAGGTGATCACCCCGAACACCGGTTTGTCAGAATCGGTTGTCTCATCCTTCTGGCGCAACAATTCCCTGTGACCGTTTTCAAGATTCTCAAGATATGGCTGCGGATGTGTTCTAAAGCGCTTGATACGAAACTCACCTTCGCACGAGCACACCAGAAGTGAACCATCGCAAGGATTCAGTGAGGCATCGACAACCAGTAACGCACCCTGAAGTATACCTTCGCGATAGTGTGTCGCTCCTGCCTTCATAAAGTATGTAGCTGACGGCCTGGCTATGATGCGCTGGTCAAGTGATATGCGTTCTTCAACGTATTCTGCTGCTGGAGACGGGAATCCCATAATGCACCTCCGATGGGTGCTGTATATAAACACAGCATTATCATTGTGTGGTGCAGTTCAAGTATTGGTGCTCAAAATATTCTTTTGAGCTATCATACCCAATGAGAAAAAAATCACCTGCACGGGCAATCATATGAAGAATCTAAGGAAAGTTGCATTCTCTCTTAAAAACTGGCTGTATAAAAAACAGATAACTTCAACCATTCGCCGCATGGACGAGAAGGTGGACCATACTCAATGGCCTGGCGCGGAGTTCCACCCAGACTATTTCAAACCATTCTCATTAGGCTACCCAGAAAAATACAGCCCTCAAGGTGTCGCTCGCAGCAATGATATTGATAGTGAGGTTGGAGAGTTAGCAGCAAAGATCACCACTGACTTTAAAGAGAAGATTGTTGGCTTCCTAGGTGAAGATACGCGCCTCGATGATATTTATCTGTTTTGGTACGACCCTGATAAGCGTGAGGAGTGGAGTCTCTCTAACTCCTGGCATGATGATAACGTTGGTCACCGCATCAAGATCTACGTATGTTTTGAAGGAAATGGCAACACTCCTACGGTAGTGATTCCGAACAGTTACAATAAGCCATACACCCCACGTAAAAGCGAGATTGCCAGGTTTGTAGGTAAGCGTGACATTGAGAACGCAGAAAACCAGGTAAAACTGGCATATAAATCGGGTGATATAGCAATGTTCGATACCGCATGTTTGCACCGCGGCCTTTATGAGGAGCCAGCTGGTCTGCGCGCTGTTTTAGTGATGGAGTATATTGACCGTAAAAAAGCTAACATCATTGCAGGAAAGTCTCCGTGCGGGCCAGCAATGAGCCGAACTGGTAAAGTTACATTCTCTCAAGAGGCCTACGACGCCCTTAACGAGACCGGCTTAATTGACAACGCAATCATCAAGAAAAATGGTGATCGTTACGAGTATTCTCTTGCATTTTTAGGATGATATTCAACTGATTATGCTATAGATTGATACTATCATTTACCTCGGCGCTTATAGCGCCGTTATTATTTCAAGATTATGAAAAAGTTAACTGAAAACCAGACACTTTCTTTCGAGTCCTTGCGCGGCATTGCAGCAATAGCGGTAGCCTTGGCTCATGTTTTCCAGTTTTTCCTTGCAAGATATCATCCTGAATACTACAGAGCTGTCGGTTTAGTAGCTCAGTCAAGCGTTATGGTTTTCTTTGTTATGTCAGGATTTCTGATCGGTGTTTCTATTCAGAACAACAAATCAAGGAATGGATACTTTGCAATGAGCGATTACGCCATAAGCCGATTCAGAAGGATCTACCCTCCTCTTGTTCTGTCACTGATTATTATTTTGTTGATGGCCTTCGTGGCACCTCACGTCTTTGAGTCAGGCTCTCAGCGATTCTCTACGGAAAGTGACGAGTTCATCAAAGGGCGTGGCATTTTCTACTGGCCTTCTCAGATTTTCTCTGTTCTTACATTCACCAATGGATTATTACCCCAGGGCACACCATTTAACACCCCGCTATGGAGCCTCCCGTTTGAAGCCTGGTATTACGTTCTTGCAGCACTACTATTCACAAAGAAACCATTCTATATAGTGTTGGCTTTCATACTGGCATATGCCATTTCAGGAGCTAATAGGCTTTGTTGAATAAATCAGATTTCGGGTAAGTCTCCCCCGTAGCGGGTTGTGTTTTCAGGCAATACGCACGCTTTCAGGCATACCTGCTTTCGTCATTTTGTTCAGCGCTCGTACCAGGGCCATAGCCTCCGCAACCTGACCATCGTAGTCACGCAGCGTCAGTGAACCCCCGAACAGCTGTTTTACCCGGTACATCGCCGTTTCCGCTATCGAGCGACGATTGTAATCTGTTGTCCATTTCCACCGCGCATTACTCCCGGTCATTCGCTGATTAGCCACTGCACGGTTACGGTCTGCATATTCACCGGGCCAGTAACCCGCACCTTTTCGGGGAGGGATAAGCGCGCTGATTTTCTTACGCCGCAGTTCATCGTGACATAGCCGGGTATCGTAAGCGCCATCGGCGGCGGCTGACCTGATTTTCCGGTGGGTTTGCCGGATTAACCCGGGGAAGGCCTCTGAGTCCGTAACGTTGTTCAGCGACAGGTCAGCGCAGATGATTTCATGTGTTTTACTGTCAACGGCGAGATGCAGCTTACGCCAGATACGGCGGCGTTCCTGGCCATGCTTTTTGACTTTCCACTCGCCTTCACCGAAGACCTTCAGCCCGGTGGAATCAATTACCAGGTGTGCGATTTCACCCCGGGTGGGCGTTTTGAAACTGACATTAACCGACTTTGCCCGCCTGCTGACACAGCTGTAATCCGGGCAGCGTAGCGGAACGTTCATCAGAGAAAAAATGGAATCAATAAAGCCCTGCGCAGCGCGCAGGGTCAGCCTGAATACGCGTTTAATGACCAGCACAGTCGTGATGGCAAGGTCAGAATAGCGCTGAGGTCTGCCTCGTGAAGAAGGTGTTGCTGACTCATACCAGGCCTGAATAGCTTCATCATCCAGCCAGAAAGTTATGGAGCCACGGTTGATGAGGGCTTTATTGTAGGTGGGCCAGTTGGTGATTTTGAACTTTTGCTTTGCCACGGAACGGTCTGCGTTGTCGGGAAGATGCGTGATCTGATCCTTCAACTCAGCAAAAGTTCGATTTATTCAACAAAGCCGAGCTAATATCAAATTCATGATCTTTGGTGCTGTTTGGTTTGCTGGCCTCGGCCTCTCCATTATTGATATAAAAGGAAAAGTGCATACGGTTGCTGCATGCATTTTAACAACAATAACTTCGTGGTTTGCCTTTGCCCACGGCGCAAAATATATCTCCAGCGGCGGTGATTATACTATGTTTAATATGTGGTTTGGCCTTGCTTTCGCAGCATTCACATACTTGTTCATCCTTAGCATGAATATAAGGATAAATATCATTTCTAATTCCTCTAAGTATTCCTATACTTTGTATATTATTCATTATCCTATAATCATGTTCATGATCGGGATGTTTGAGAGCAGGGTTATGGGCGGCTTTTATAGTTCACTTCCAATAGCAATTTGCGCCGCTGCAATAGCTTTGGCGCTTGCTTATAAAGCATCTCAGTATGTAGAAAACCCAAACCTAATTAAGAGGTTCATGTAAGCCCCTTTCGGGGCTTTATCTATTATGTTACAGACCCATACCCATTCCATGTACCTGGAACTCCAGCCACAGTGCACGCCCAGCCCTCCAGCCCTCCAGATATCAGGGTTGGCCTGTCTACCTTATCGCCAACGTTCCAGTAACCTGTTGTAGGTGTTGCGTTATTTCTTACAACATCACGGAAATACCCGCCAATATACACACCTGTTGCGGTGGCAACTGGCGCCTGAAGTCCATTTATATGGTTTCCATAAATCTGTTGCATGGAATACGCTTCAGCTACCGTTGAGTTACTAATGCTGAATCCAACGGCACTAGGTACCGTTCCAGTGTTATTACTGATAATAACACCAGCATGACCCGTTGAGGTAATCAGAACGTGGTTATCTATTGTTGTATTAGCTTCATCGGCATCGAACCTACATCCTGATATGTAGTGGTTTACTGAATTTGGCCATCTGAACAGAGGTGATATGCTCACCCCAGAACAATACAGGTGCCTCAATGAAAAAAAGAAATTTCAGCGCAGAGTTTAAACGCGAATCCGCTCAACTGGTTCTTGAGCAGAACTACACCGTTGCAGCTGCGGCCAGTGCTATGGATGTGGGGCTTTCTACCATGACGCGATGGGTAAAGCAGTTGCGGGATGAACGACAGGGCAAAATACCTAAAGCCTCCCCTGTAACCCCGGAACAGATTGAAATACGTGAGCTGAAGAAAAAGCTACTACGCATTGAAATGGAAAACGACATATTAAAAAAGGCTACCGCGCTCTTGATGTCAGACTCCCTGAACAGTTCTCGTTAATCGGGAAACTCAGAGCGCAGTATCCTGTGGTCACACTTTGCCACGTGTTCGGGGTTCACCGTAGCAGCTACAAATACTGGGAAAAAAGTCCCGAAAAGCCAGACGGCAGGCGAGCAGTGTTACGCAGTCAGGTTCTGGAGCTGCATAAAATCAGCCATGGCTCCGCTGGTGCACGAAGTATCGCGATTATGGCAACCCTGAGAGGCTTCAGAATGGGACGCTGGCTTGCCGGAAGGCTCATGAAGAACTGGGTCTGGTGAGTTGTCAGCAGCCTACCCACCGATATAAACGTGGTGGTCATGAACACATCGTTATTCCGAATAGCCTTGAGCGACAGTTCGTAGTGACAGAACCTAATCAGGTGGTGCGGCGATGTGACATATATCTGGACAGGCAAGCGTTGGGCTTACCTTGCTGTTGTTCTCGATCTGTTCGCAAGGAAACCGGTGGGTTGGGCAATGTCATTCTCATCGGACAGTAAGCTGACCATCAAAGAGCTGGAAATGGCGTGGGAAGCTCGCGGTAAACCAGCCGGAGTGATGTTCCACAGTGACCAGGGTAGCCACTATACAAGCCGGCAGTTACTGTGACGTTGCCGGATCAGGCAGAGTATGAGCCGACGTGGAAACTGTTGGGACAACAGCCCGATGGAACGATTCTTCCGGATCCTGAAAAACGAGTGGGTGCCAGTGACAGGTTATTTAAACTTTAGCGAAGCTGCTCATGCGATCACAGACTATATCGTCGGGTATTACAGCTCGCTAAGGCCGCATTACTATAACGGTGGGTTGCCCCCAAACGAATCGGAAAACCGATACTGGAAAAACTCTAAAGCGGTGGCCAGTTTTAGTTGACCACTACAGTATTGAAATGGTCCGTCGATATGCCCACCTAGCACCTAACCATTTAACTGAGCATGCTAAGCAAATTGACTCGATTTTTGGGCTTGATGTCCCAAATATGTCCCACAGCGGAAATCAGGAGGAAGTGAAGGAGGCGTAAGTTCATGATTAATAATGGCACGCCCTGTAGGATTCGAACCTACGACCTACGGCTTAGAAGGCCGTTGCTCTATCCAACTGAGCTAAGGGCGCACTGAGAAGAGTGAACTTCGCGGTGGTGAAACGCCTGGAATTATACGGTCAATGACAGGTGAGTCAATGCCTTTTCGGCTTTCAGGGGCAATTACCGCTAGCCGATTGTAAATACGGCTGTTTTTTCAACATTCATCGCTTTTCCGTCGTAGAATTTCGCGCTGCGAAAAGGCTTAGTTGCATTTAAGTAACGCCTGCTGTTTTCCTGAGCGTCAGCTCGTCACACTAGTGTGAGGTATCCCGGCCGCCTGGAGGCTGACAGACAACAGGACCATGGAGTGACAGCGCAAAACCTGACCTATACGCCCCCCCGGTTACAGTACCTTTCTCAGGACATCGTCGGCATCAAACTTGAGCCCATCGTCGCCCTCTCCTCTTTACGCAGGGTCGGCGTGGAGGTCCTTAGCGTCCTGTCTGAAACGCAGCATAGCGAAGCCTTTTTCCGCCATCAGTCTGCAGACTGGTCGATAACGCTGCTTGAAGCACAGCTCACCGCGTTAAAAAATACCCCGCACTGTAATAATTTTTTCATTAATCTGCCGATAACCGTCCTGACAGAGCCGGACGCTTTTCAGCGGCTTAGCCGGATAAAATGTCCGCCGCTGAATATTGAACTTGTCGACCCCGGTGCTTTTTTAACGCTGTCAGCCGCGCAGAGGCAGGCCGTTACCCGGAGCCTGTTGCAGCTCATAAGACAAGGTTATGGTATCTGGCTGGATGACATTGATGAAACACTCATCCCGCCCTTTTTATCCTGCCAGTTACCGTTAAGCGGCGTAAAAATCGATAAGGATGCATTCTGGCGTTTACGCGCCACACCCGCGCTACGGCAACTGGTGTCCCGGTGCTTTCAGCTTGCCGGGAAAGTGCTTATTGAAGGTATTGAGACTGAGCAGGATTGTACCTGGGCACTGCAGGCAGGCGCAGAACTCGGCCAGGGCTATTACTGGCCGTCCTGGACATGGCCGGAGGATTAAAAAGCCATTTCCAGGGGGGAGGCCATGCGAATGACAGTGCGCCGTTACCGGCGGCGGCGTACAGGAAGTGATGCACTGGGATTTACGCGCTCGCCTTTTGCTCCCCCCTTCTTCGACAGGCTCGAATTTTTGAGTCAGTCCATCAGCCAGCCCCGCAAAACAGACGCTCCGTTTATCATTCTGGTGACGGAGGATCATTTTCTGCGCACCGGTTTTCTCAACGGCCAATTTCCCCTGAGCAGCTGTTGCGACTATCCCACGCTGGAGGATGCGTTTAGCGCCCTGGCCCAGTGGCCATCCGCCCGTCTGGTGGTGGATATTGAAAGCCGCTCCACTGCGCTGATCGACAAGCTGGATCAGCTCAGAAGGCATAGCCTCTATCCCCCTTTTCTGACGCCCTATCTGTTAGTCAGGGCGGATAATTACGATACTCGCCTGTTCTGCAAAGCGGCTGGCCCTTTTCACGTACTCGAACGTCAGCTGACGTCGTCTGCTTTCCAGCACAGCCTGATGGATACCAGCCCTCCCCAGGGCTGCGATAAAGACTGGTTCTCCCGCACCGAATGGCCTATTTTGCAGGAGTTATCGCGGGGGAAGACCCTTCGCCAGATAGCGTTGATGCAGAATCGCCCCTATAGCCGCATTATCTATCGTCTCAGCTGCATTCTGTTGAAACTGGGTCTGACCCATCGCCAGGAACTGCTACACCTTCTCAATAACCTCTCAGACTGCACCTTCTAACCCACCTACTAAGCCCTTATTTCCTAAAGACCTTTAGGAATTTACTTATCAATCATGTTACTTATTTGTTAAATTTTAACAATAATTTCAATTTTATAACTATTCCTAATTTACGGGCTTAAACCATGTGAAATGTCACAGAATGAATAATCTGCAGCACTTTCCTCCGTGCGTTAAGTGTTTGATAAAGGAGTTAATAAGACGATAATGATGTAAAAACAAGCGGCTCGGCGAGACTGCCTGGCAGTCGAAAGCGAAGTCTGTAGTATGTTCTGCTGTACGACGGGAGCCCTTTCCGGCGGCGACCCGATCACTTTCAAACGAAGGTCTGGTGCCCTCTGTGAACACTTTTTCGCCATCCGATCCCGCTTTCAGCCCCTGAAAATGGCCGTCGATTTGTTAACATTTGATCAACATACAGTGTGATATGTCATTTTTTGTTATTACATAAAGATCAAAAGATGCGGTAAATGGGATAACAGGATATTTAAGCTAATTTTAAAAAAATAGCTATTCGGATCCAGAAGATAATACAAAGTAATAAGCGAGGGGTAATTTACAGGGTTTTCGGAAAAAACTTACACGGTATAATAAGACGCGTATCAAATATGAATAAGAAAAACCTTTTTGCCAACACCAGCCAAATGAGATGACCGCGCTGAGGCATAGATTTCTTCACTACGTTAACAAGGATGCTTTCGCTCTTTCCAGGGAAATACTACGGTATAAGGATCTGCACATTTATCCTTCCGGCATTTCGAGAGTTTTAACCAAACTCGGCATAACGCTTTTAACAGTCTGAGGCATTAAAAATGAAACCGGCATCCGTTATCATTATGGACGAACACCCTATCGTCAGAATGTCGATAGAAGTCCTGCTACAGAAAAATAAAAACATCACAGTCAAACTCAAGTCTGGCGACAGCCATGAAGTCCTTGACTGTATCCGTAACCACCCTATCGATCTGGTGATCCTGGACATCGAACTTACGGGCACAGATGGCTTCGCTTTACTGAAGAGAATCAGAAACTTAAATAAAGACATCAAGGTCCTGTTCCTCTCTTCAAAATCCGAGTCTTTTTACGCGGGACGCGCCATTCGCGCCGGGGCAAATGGTTTTGTCAGTAAACGAAAAGATTTGGGCGAGATCTACAACGCCGTTGAAATGATCCTGATGGGCTATTCTTTTTTCCCGTCGGAAACGTTGAATTTTATAAACCATTTGGGTTCGGGGAAAGGGATGGTCGCGGATATGCCATTATCGAATCGTGAGGTGACGGTATTACGTTACCTGGCAAATGGTTTATCCAATAAGGAGATTGCAGAGCAGTTGCTATTAAGCAACAAAACCATCAGCGCACATAAATCCAATATTTATTCCAAGCTGGGTGTGCAAAGCATCGTTGAATTAATTGATTATGCCAAAGCACACGAACTGCTATAACCTGAATTCACTCCCTGCAGCTTATCCGAGCTGCAGGGAGTGCGGTCAGCGCTAATTATAATTAATCATGAAGGTGGCATCAGCATCAGCCCGTCCGGGCTGAGGGTTATCAGCAGTGGCAATATAATTGGCATAAAATGACAATGTCGCATTTCCCTGCGCATCAACCGCTACCGGCTGGCTGGCCTGCTGAAGTGCCAGACGCGTTTTATCCGCATCCCTGATCTCGACGGCAACGTTGCTTGCCGTACTGGCGTCATTGAGCGCCAGTAACCCATTATTGCTTCCGTCGGCTTTACCCGAAAACGTGATGGACGCTGCACCAGGTGGACAGCCGGTCAGCTTCAGCGTAAACGGCATGGGCTGCGTGCGGCTTCCCGTGGTGCTGAGCTGTTTCGTGGGCCAGGTTCCCAGCGTGACGGTCTTGTCGCTATCGCTGCCCTCGGCCACACAGGTAAAATCAACAATGTTGCCGTACATCTGAATATTGATCTCCCCCAGCGCAGTGGCTGCCTGCGCGCTGGCGTGAAGCATCATCAGTGTCATCGCGGCGAAATGCCAGTTCCGGTTCCGCATCTCTTCCCCTTAATCGTAATCCACACGCAGATAACCCCGCGACGTAAAACGGCCTTCCGCAGGCTTATTCCCCGTCACGCTGACCGGCCAGACCCGGATCCCCACCTGCGCCTGCGCACTGTCGTCGAGCCGGAACGGAATTTTGCTGGTCAGGTTGTTGGGTGTTAGCGGGGTACCGCTTTCGTTGGCAATCACAAACCCCACATCGGGATTATCCGACACCACCGCGTTGCTGGAGACCTTTTCTGCCTCAACGCGCATCGTCAGCATTGCGTTCGCTTCCACGTTGGTGCATTTGATGGCGATGGTTTTGCTTTGTGCGGTTACCCCCTCCGGTTTGTTACCCGCCCCGGCCTTGCTGAACAGGGAGGCCCCGATATCGCCGAAGTCAAACTCCACGATATTCCCCGCATTGATGGCGCAGCTTTGCGGCACCTGAATGGTCCCGCTGTAGCTGATGGTGTAGACCGGCGAGGTTAACGGATCAGAGGAGGTAGTGGTGACATAGACGCGGAACATGGTCGCCCGCGGGATCACCACCATATTAATAAACCGTCGGGTCACTTTGAGGCGAAAGACGAGGCTGGAATCCTGAACGCCAAACGGTTTGTTTTTAGAGACGTTCGGGTGACTCCCCATCTGGATGTAACTTTTGGGCGGATAAAATACGCCAGCAAAGCTGTCCGTAATTTTCATTGCCCCATCCAGATAGTCGTTGAGCTTCAGGTACTGATAGCCATCACTCGTTCCCGTTACCGGGTAATCGGTAACATAACTACGTTTGGTCGTATTCCCGGTGGTGCCCTTCGGGCAGACGGCATTCACCCCCACCCACTGCGATTTCTCGCTGAGCGTCACCACCTGTCCGATCTGGTTATTCGAACTGTTAAATTTATCCGTCAGGTCGTAATGCACCTCCGTAGGGACGCCCTTTTCATTCACACACACGGTGGCTAAGGCATTCCCCACGGGCAAAATAGAGAGAAGTGATAAAGCCAGGCAATGGATTTTACTCACAGCGAATCCCCTTAAGTGTGATTGCCTGTTGCAGGCTCTTTTCTGGCAAGCTGTAGTGCGCACGACACTGGGATTGCATCCCGTTGCCCCACTGGATCAGCAGTTCACCTTCCAGCGGCAGGCCGCTCAGGTAAATCTGTCCGTCATCGCCCACCATACTGGTGACGCCGCTCTGGGTTTCACGCACCACAGCACCGAATGGCACAGGCTGGTTGCCGCGCGTGACGGTCAGCAGGGCGCGCACGCCAATACGGGTATCAAAGCTGGCGCGCACCAGCGCCCCTTTTGTCGGCACCACGCTGCTCACGTTATTTTCGATATCGGTGTTATTGCTCATGGTGTTGGTATCCAGCGCCACGCGGTTATAGCGGTAGACGGTGGCATACGGCATCACCGCATAGCCACGCCAGTCGGTTTTCACACCGGTCTGGTTTTCCACGCTCACGCCCGATGCTCCCGGCGCTTTGATCAGAACGTTGGTATCACCCAGCGGCTGGCTGAAGGTTACGCCATCCGCATGGCCGACCACGCCGCCGGAGAGCTGCCAGTTGAGATCGTGCTGGTCGCGTGCGTAGTTGTAGCCAACACCCAGCGTGCCGTAGGTTGCCTGCCAGTTCGCGCTGGCGCTTCCGCTTGAGCCGTTATTGCTGGTGTGGCCCTGGGTCACGCTGTAGTTCAGGTTGCGATCTTCCAGCAACGTCCCACTGACCCCGGTTTGCCAGCTTGTGTCGCCATCACTATTACGGCTGGCTGACGCCGTGGCATAGGCGCGGTCAATGGCGCTGTCCCGACGAAAACCCTGGCGGGTAAAGAGGCTGAACGGTACGGAGACGTTAAACGACGCGATTCGGTCCGTGCCGTCTATCCCGACGGATTTGTTCCATGACCAGGACACGGAGTAGTTGACGCCCTTCACACCGCCCGCGTATCCCAGCTGATACCAGAGGTTGGACTCATCGGTGCCCCAGTACGTCTGTTCGCTACCGGAGATATAGACCGAGCCGTAATCTCCCAGCGACTGGGAAATATTGAGCTGGAAGCGCCCTTTTTTATTCCACGTCAGGTTGTGATAACTCTCCACATCCGGCACACCGTCATCATCCTGGTTGTCGGCATACTGGTAGCCTTCCATCGAACGCCACGCGACATCGTCCAGGGTGTAGAACCCTTTTGTGGAGTAGCGGTAGCCCAGCAGCTGGAAGTTGGTTCCGAATCCGTTAAGCGATTTTGCATAGAGGAAACGCAGCGACTGCCCTTCATGGCGGCTGTCATCCGCAAGCTGGCTGCGAGCATGGGTGATATCGAGCGACACCGCCCCCCAGTCACCGAGGTTTTTCCCGGCCCCGATGGCCACCGCGGTATAACGTGACGCCAGTTGGGTACCGCCGTACAGCGTGTAGCCGTCGCCAAGCCCGGTAATCAACGTACCCTGCGTGAAGAATGGCGTATCCTGTTCGCTGTTGCCGCTGCGGTAATCCCCGGCCACCAGGTCATACTTCCAGCGACCTTCGCGCTGCAGGAGGGGCACGGTGGAATACGGCACGGTATAGCGCTGCTGGCTGCCATCTTTCTCTTCAACCGTCACCTCAAGGTCACCGCTTGACGAGGTTGGGTTGAGATCGGTGATGGCAAAGGCGCCAGGCTGTACATAGCTTTGATAGATAACGTAGCCGTTTTGTCGAACGACCACTTTGGCGGGCGTCCGGGCGATGCCGCGAACGGTTGGCGCGTAGCCCTGCAGGCTGTCCGGGTACATGCTGTCAGACGAGAAGAGCCGCCCGCCGCGAAAACCCACGCTGTCGAAAACGTCATTACCGGTATTGCTGTCGCCCAGCACCAGCTCGCTTTTCAGCGGGATCACGGTGCGCTGCGCCCAGGTGCCAATATTCTGCCAGTTGCTGTGCCGCTGCCCGTTATTCTGCGTGTAACGCCATGCGCCATTATTGCGTAAACGCCACGCGCCATAGTTCAGCCCGCTCTGCAGGTTCAGATAATAGCTGTCGTCCTCACTCCCGCGGTTGCCGGTAAAGCTGTAGTTCACCAGCGCGGCAGGGATCCCTTCATCCCATTGATCGGGCGGAATATAACCGCGTGCGCTGTTCTGCATCGCCACCTGTGGCAGGCTGATATTCAGGCGCAACGAGGCAAAGTTGAACGCGATCTCACTGCCGGGAATAGCCTTCGCCAGGGGAATACAGGTCTCCCCTTTCACGTTAACCAGCTCAGGAAAGGCCGCGATATTGACGCCAAAACGCTCCAGCATCACGCGCGTAATGCACGGCGACAACCCACCGGCAACCGGCGGTGTATTGTCGGCCTGCTCGAAGCGCACATCCTGCGTCGCGATAAACTCATCGTTACGCCAGATATCCACGCGATAAACGCCAGGCGCCTGCTGGTGACCTTGTTCAAAACGCGATAAATCCGCCACGTTGGCGGTGTCATCGGACAAGAAGGCCGGGTTAAAGTAGCTTTCGCTCCAGCCAGCCTGTGGCCAGAGCGCTGCCATCAGCGCCAGTGCGACCGGGCAGTAACGTCCCTGGTGATTATTCATCGCGCTGACTCTGCTCACAGGTTGACGCTACGCGCCGGCGTAATGGCACCGTAGTCATTCACGCTCTGCCAGGAGAGCGTACCGCTTGCGGCGGCTGGCAGTACCTGCTGCGCCGAGTTTTTAGGCGCTACCATCAGGTTATCCAGCGTCTGTCCGCCCAGCTTCATATTGACCAGCGTGATGTAATACGGCGAAGCGTTACTGACTTTGAGGTGGTTGCCGACGCGCTCAAAACGCAGCTGCGAGAGCGCCTCTTCCGGCTGCATCGGCAGATTTGTCGGGCGGACAAACAGCTTGATCCGCGACAGGATGGCCAGCTGCAGTACGTTATTGTTTTCCGTTTTCGCTTTGTTCACGGACGGGATCGCTTTCACGTTCATGTAGAAGAGCGATTCACGATCGGCAGGCAGCGCGGGCCCGGCATAAATAATGCGCAGCGTATTTTCGCTGTCCGGCTCGCTGACAAACAGCGGCGGGGTCACGGCAAAGGTTTTTTCTTTTTGCCCGTTCGCATTTTCGATCCACGCGTTGATTAAATAGCGCTCTTGTTTATTGCTGTTGGTGATCGCCAGCGAAGTTTGCTTTGCATCTGCCGGATAAATAACGCGGGTGGCCCCCAGCGCAATACCGCCGGAAGCATTTGCGCATGCAGAAACCATCATTAAAATTAACGATAAAAACAGTCCTGGTTTAATTAGGGTATTCATCACAACCGTACCTTTAATAATGTGTTCGCAGGTGTTATGGATAAATCAACGTAAACCAGACATCCGACTGAATATTGCCTGGCACGAGGTGTTCGGAAATAGCCCGATAGCGGGCGCTAAAATGAAACGCAAGCTCACTGGTATTCACCGGCAACCAGCTGACGGCCGTTGCGTTCGGGATAATCTGACGTTGTTGTTCGTCAAAAAGAGCCAGCCCGACGCCGCTGCTTATCGGTGATTCACCTGGCCGCGATGTCGCCAGAAAAACCTGCGGATCTTCTGCTGGCGTAACGCCCTGAAACTGGATCCCCACGGTGCGCGAGACATCCACGCTGCAATCCAGCAGCCGCACGGTGAAGGGCACATTGACCGTGGAAAAACTGCCCACACCGGAAAATGAATTGGTTCGGTACTGCCCCATTTCGATGCGCATGTTCTGGCTGTCGGGTGCCACGGCGCAGCCGCCGTTCACCAGCTCACCTCTGAGATGAACTTTGCCGCCGTCGATCACCACGGTATGTGCTGAGGCCTGGCAGGCCATCGCAAGGGTTAACAGCAGTAGTGTTCCGGTCCTTGTCATCCTTCGTTCCTGGCCTTTGCGTATGACGGCCTCTTCCCTGAGGCCTGAACATCCCTGTGCGGAGGAATTACTCGTATTTCATTACGAAAGTGGCGTCAGCGTTTGCCTGGCCTGGCTCGGTGGTCGCAGCCGTTGATTTGTAACGCGCGGTGAAGTTCAGGGTGTTAGTCCCTTCGATCAGGTTCTGCGCGGCAGAGAAGGTTGAACCATCTGGAGTCAGGGTGGTGGATTTGCTGTCGAGGATCTCGATGCCCACGCCCTTCGCGGAGTTGTCGTTGTTACCAGAGGTTACCGCCAGCAGGGTTTTGTCGGTCGCGTCGATCTGACCGGTGAACGCAACTGCGGCTGTTTTCGCAACCAGCGGGTCACAATCATTCAGTTCAATGGTGAACGGAATATTAGAGGTGGTGTCACCCACTTTCGTGAACTTCGCGGTACGGTATTGGCCCAGGTTAACCGTCTGCTCGGAAGAATCAGTATTTACTGAACATGCAGCATTAACCAGTTCACCTTTAAAGTGTACGGTACCGCCATTTACGGTAACCGGAGTGGCTGTATCTTCTGCATTTGCGGCACCCGCAACCAGGGCCAGAGTAGCAATAACAGTAGAAGCAATGTTGCTGAGTTTCATGTCTATTCCTTTAAAATGTAAATAACCCTTCCCGCGAATAATCGGGAATAAGAAATACGTTCAATTGATTAATTGAAAGCTTATTTCGGAGGAGACAAAGTAGCTCATGAATGTATTTTAAAATATGTCAAAACGCTGTCATTTCGCCAGGTCACATCCTAATCCTGCCTAAGAAATTGACCATCCCCTCAGAAGGGTTTTTCGGCCTCCTGATGAAAACTCGCAAAGGGTGACTGACAGCGGCGCTCGCTTCTGACAAAATACAGGCAATCCCCCCTTTCAAACGTTACAGACGGAATCTTCTCTCTGATGGCAGCAAAGATTATTGACGGTAAAACGATTGCGCAGCAGGTGCGCTCTGAGGTCGCGGAAAAAGTGAAGGCGCGTAAAGCTGCCGGAAAACGCGCCCCCGGGCTGGCCGTTGTGCTGGTCGGCAGCAACCCGGCATCGCAGATTTATGTCGGCAGCAAACGCAAAGCGTGTGAAGAGGTGGGGTTCGTCTCCCGCTCTTACGATTTGCCGGAAACCACCAGCGAAGCAGAGCTGCTGGAACTTATTGATACCCTGAATGCCGACAACGCGATCGACGGTATTCTGGTTCAGCTGCCGCTGCCAGCCGGCATCGACAACGTGAAGGTGCTGGAACGTATCGCCCCCGACAAAGACGTCGACGGTTTCCACCCGTACAACGTGGGCCGTCTGTGCCAGCGCGCCCCGCGTCTGCGTCCGTGCACGCCGCGCGGTATCGTTACGCTGCTGGAGCGTTATAACATCGATACCTACGGTCTGAACGCCGTGGTCATTGGCGCATCAAACATTGTCGGCCGTCCGATGAGCATGGAGCTGCTGCTCGCTGGCTGCACCACCACCGTGACCCACCGCTTCACCAAAAATCTGCGTCATCACGTAGAAAACGCCGATCTGCTGATCGTGGCGGTCGGGAAGCCGGGCTTTATTCCGGGTGAATGGATTAAAGAAGGCGCGATCGTTGTGGACGTCGGTATTAACCGTCTGGAAAACGGGAAAGTGGTCGGTGACGTGGTTTACGAAGATGCTGCGGCTCGCGCCTCTTACATTACCCCAGTACCGGGCGGCGTAGGCCCGATGACCGTTGCCACACTGATTCAGAATACTTTGCAGGCATGCGAAGAGTACCACGACGTAGAGGACGCGTAAGATGGCCACATTTTCATTAGGTAAACACCCGCACGTTGAGCTGTGCGATCTGCTGAAGCTGGAAGGCTGGACCGAAAGCGGCGCACAGGCCAAAATCGCCATTGCCGACGGGCTTGTTAAGGTGGACGGCGCAGTGGAAACCCGCAAGCGCTGCAAAATTGTCGCGGGTCAGACCGTGAGCTTTGAAGGTCAAACCGTGACGGTGACCGCCTGATGCTCTCCCCCTCTCCCGTCGGGAGAGGGAACCCACATTCCCCCACATCCATCACGGTTAATTATCGATCGACTTCAAATAATCACTATTTCATCTGTTGAAAAGTGAAAATTCTGTTGCGCGTTTTTCACTCTTTCCCCACGATAAGTAGAACGTTCTACTAAAACGTTCTACTTACAATAACAGCGCCAAAAAAAGCGCTACTCGGGGGAAATCAGCATGAGTCTGATATCAGGGTTTGTTAAATCGCTCTCTAAATTATCGATGATTGGTCGCGCGTTAATGCTGCCAATTTCACTGCTTCCCGCTGCGGGCCTGCTGCTGGCCTTTGGCGATAAGTTTCACCTGCCGCTGATGATGAACGCGGGCGGGGTTATCTTTGATAACCTGCCGATGCTGTTTGCCATTGGTTCCGCCGTGGGGCTGGCATCCGAGTCCGGCATTGCCGCGCTCTCGGCGGCGGTCTCGGTGTTTGTCACCAACATCACCATCAGCACCGTCTTGAGCATCACGCCGGAAATGGCGTCTCAGGGCGGCAAATACGCGATGGTGGTCGGCATCCCGACGTTGCAGATGGGCGTCTTCGGCGGCCTGATCTGCGGGATTCTCGCCGCCTGGTGCTATAACCGTTTCCACACCCTGCAGCTGCCAGAGTTCCTCGGGTTCTTCTCCGGGAAACGCTTTGTGGCGATTGCGACAGCGTTTCTCTCTTTCCTGCTCGGCCTGCTGTTGCCGTATGTCTGGCAGCATATCCAGGCGGGCATCGATGCGCTCTCCGTGGTGGTTAATGGCGATAATCAGGCAGCCTCGACCTTTATCTTCGGTCTGGTGGAACGTGCGCTGATCCCACTCGGCCTGCACCACATCTGGTATCCCTCTTTCTGGTATTCGTTTGGGGATTACACCACCCAGGCCGGTCAGGTGATTCACGGCGACCAGACCATCTGGTTTAAGATGCTGGAAGAAGGGGTCAAATCCTTCAGCAGCGACAGCTACCAGAACGCCGGTAAGTTCATGCAGGGTGAATTCCCGCTGATGCTGTTCGCGCTGCCTGCAGCGTGCCTGGCGATGTACCACGAAGCACACACCAAAAATAAGAAAATCGCGGCCGGTATTTTGTTCTCTGCGGCGCTCACCTGTTTCCTGACGGGGATCACCGAGCCGGTTGAATTTACCTTTATCTTCGTCGCCCCTATTCTGTACGTCTTTAACGCCATCATGGCCGGTCTGGCGTACATGACCATGTATCTGCTGCATGCGCATATCGCCAAGTCGTTCTCTGCGGGCTTTATCGACTACCTCTCATTCGGGATCCTGCCGTCATTTAACGGCTACAAAACCAACTTCCTTAACGCCATTATTATCGGCATTCCGATGGGCCTGATTTACTACTTCACGTTCCGCTTTGTGATCCGTCGTTTCGACGTGAAAACGCCGGGCCGTACAGAAGTGACCGCCAGTGCGGACGATAAGTCAGATTCAGAACTCGCCACAGAGATCATCAACCTGCTGGGCGGTGCGCACAACATCGACTCCGTCGGCTCCTGCATCACCCGTCTGCGCCTGGAAGTGGCAAAAAGTGAAGCGGTTGATAAGGACGGTCTGAACGGCCTTGGCGCCCGCGGCGTAGTGTTCGTCGGTGATAACGGTATTCAGGTGATTTTCGGTGCCAGAGCACAGTTTATCGCCCAGACCATGTCCACCATGATTGGCAAATAATAAGATGCCTGAACGACACGTCTCCTGTACGCTGGGGGACGTTGTCTTATCTGGCTGATAATCGGTAAATTTCAGGGAGCGGTTTTGAAGAAAGTCAGCATTATTGATGTCGCAAAGCATGCGGGCGTTTCGGTCTCCACCGTGTCGCTGGTGCTGCGCCAGAAAGGGAAGATTTCAGACGCAACGATCGCGAAGGTCAATGCTGCCATCACTACGCTGGGCTATGTTCACAACGTCGCCGCTGCTAACCTCCGCGCCAACACCTCCAACCTGATCGGCCTGATCCTGCGCGACTTTAGCGACAGCTTTTCCATTAAGGTGATGGCGAGCATCGTCCAGGAGCTGGAGAGACAGGGGTATATGGTTTTCCTCGGCCAGCCGCTGAACGACCATGAACATCTTGAGCGCTGCCTGCTGTCGTTTAAACAGCAGGGGGTCGCCGGCGTTATCTATCTGGCCTCTGACACCCGGGCATCCTCGCTGCCGGAACACATCCGTCAGTGCCCGCTGCCGCTGGTGGTGGTCTCTCAGTCCCTGCTGGATGAAAAATGCAATCTGGTGATGCGCGACAATCGCCAGGCGGCGAACCTTGCCGCGCGTTATCTTATCGAGCGCGGACACCGCAACATTGCCTACATTGGGGGTCGTGAAGGCTGCCTTATCCGCGAGCAGCGTCTGCTCGGCTTTCGCAGCGCGATGACCCAGAACGGCCTGGTCTGGCGTGAGGAATACTCGCCTGCGTGTAGCGATGACACGCTGGCCGCAGGTTTCGCCACCCGCCAGCTGCTGGAAAAAAACAACACCATAACCGCCCTGCTCTGCCACTCGCCGGATGCGATGATCGGCTCCATCTCCGGCATTCATCAGGTGGGGCGCACCGTGGGGAAAGATGTGTTTCTCACCCAGCAGGTCGCGCTGGTTGGTTTTGAAGATATGCTGCACGTGAACCTGACGTCTCCCTCGTTTACCTACGTTTCCTCCGCCAGTGAGGAGACGGGGCGTCAGACGGCGGGGTTGATCATCCGCAAGCTAAAAGAGCCGGAACTGCAAACACAGCGTATCACCCTTTCCGGGCAGCTTATTGCCCGGGAATCGGCGTAATTAAGACGCTAACACCATCCTCATTGCGCCCATTCGCTGCTATATTTCCCTGCTTTGCCATGGATAATCGCAATGCCTACCGTTATCACCCACGCTGCAGTGCCTTTGTGTCTGGGCTTAGGCCTGGGAAGTAAAATCATCCCTCCCCGCCTGCTGTTTGCCGGCGTCGTCCTCGCCATGCTGCCGGACGCCGACGTGCTGGCGTTTAAGTTCGGCGTTGCCTACGGCAATGTGTTCGGCCACCGCGGCTTTACCCACTCCCTGCTGTTTGCCTTTGTGGTGCCGATACTTTGCGTACTGATGGGCCGACGATGGTTTCGGGCAAGTCTGACCCGCTGCTGGCTGTTCTTAACCGTGTCTCTGCTGTCGCACAGCTTGCTGGATTCCATCACCACCGGGGGAAAAGGCGTCGGCTGGCTGTGGCCGTGGTCAGATGAACGTTTTTTTGCACCGTGGCAGGTCATTAAGGTCGCGCCGTTTGCGCTGTCACGCTATACCACGCCCTACGGGCATCAGGTGATTATGTCGGAACTGCTGTGGGTGTGGCTGCCAGGGGTCGTGCTGATGGGGCTGTTGTGGTGGAAGCGGAGGTAAAAACAAAACGGCAACCCAGTTGCCGTTTTTCGTGTTTGCACCCTCTCCCGGTGGGAGAGGGCATCAGCGCGCACCAGAATTATTTCCGACGCCAGGTGGTTCCCTGCGGGCCATCTTCCAGAATGATGCCCATTTCCGTCAGACGGTTACGCGCGGCATCTGCTGCCGCCCAGTCTTTCGCCTGACGCGCTTCCAGACGCGCGTTGATAAGTTGCTCAATCTCCGCCACTTCGCTATCGTCCGCCTGCGCACCGCTTTGCAGGAACAGATCCGGTTCCTGCTCCAGCAGACCCAGTACCGAAGAGAGCTTACGCAGATGGGAGGCCAATGCATTCGCCGCCGCCATATCTTCTGACTTCAGACGGTTAACTTCACGCGCCATATCAAACAGCACGGAGTAGGCTTCCGGCGTGTTGAAGTCATCGTTCATCACGTCAATAAAGCGCGCTTCAAACGCCTCACCGCCTGCCGCGGGTACAGATTTATCGGTACCGCGCAGGGCAGTGTACAGACGCTCCAGCGCCGCACGCGCCTGTTTCAGGTTCTCTTCGCTGTAGTTCAGCTGGCTGCGATAGTGACCAGACATCAGGAAGTAGCGCACGGTTTCCGCATCGTAATATTTCAGCACGTCGCGCACGGTGAAGAAGTTGCCCAGAGATTTAGACATCTTCTCACGGTCAACCATCACCATCCCGGAGTGCATCCAGTAGTTCACGTACTCGCCGCCATGCGCACAGGTTGACTGTGCAATTTCGTTTTCATGGTGCGGGAACATCAGATCCGAACCGCCACCGTGAATATCGAAATGTTTGCCCAGCTGTTTGCAGTTCATCGCCGAGCACTCAATGTGCCAGCCAGGACGCCCTTCGCCCCACGGGGAAGGCCAGCTTGGTTCGCCCTCTTTGGACATCTTCCACAGCACGAAGTCCATCGGGTTACGCTTCACGTCCACCACATCAACGCGCGCACCGGCCTGCAGCTGATCCAGATCCTGACGGGAAAGCTGACCGTAGGTAGGGTCAGTCGGCACGGAGAACATCACGTCACCGTTATCGGCCACATAGGCGTGACCACGTTCGATCAGCTTCTCGGTGATGTCGATAATTTCGTGGATATGGTGGGTGGCACGCGGCTCGCTGTCCGGACGCTGAATATTCAGGGCGTCGAAATCTTTGTGCATTTCCGCGATCATACGATCCACCAGCGCAACAAAGCTTTCGCCATTTTCGTTCGCGCGCTTGATGATTTTGTCGTCGATGTCGGTGATGTTACGCACGTATTTCAGGTTGTAGCCCAGAAAACGCAGGTAGCGCGAGACAACGTCGAATGCAACAAAGGTACGGCCATGGCCGATATGACAGAGATCGTAAACCGTAATACCACACACGTACATGCCGACTTCCCCGGCATGGATAGGTTTAAATTCCTCTTTTTGGCGCGTCATTGTATTAAAGATTTTTAACATCGAAGATTCCATGTAAACACGTGTGTGGTTGAAAACCGGTTATTCTACCTGTAATTCAAACCTGAAGCAGCACACAATGCAAGGTGATCGCATCCTGTGGTTATGCTATAACAAGCCCCTATAGATGACCCAAACGCGGGTCGACGTACCACAATAACGGAACAGGATGCAAAAATGGTTACTTTCCACACTAATCATGGCGATATCGTAATCAAAACCTTTGATGACAAAGCGCCTGAAACAGTTAAAAACTTCCTGGACTACTGCCGCGAAGGTTTCTACAACAACACTATTTTCCACCGCGTGATCAACGGCTTTATGATCCAGGGCGGCGGTTTCGAACCTGGCATGAACCAGAAAGCGACGAAAGAAGCGATCAAAAACGAAGCGAACAACGGTCTGAAAAACACCCGTGGTACGCTGGCGATGGCGCGAACGCAGGCTCCTCACTCTGCAACAGCCCAGTTCTTCATCAACGTTGCTGACAACGACTTCCTGAACTTCTCCGGCGAAAGCCTGCAGGGTTGGGGCTACTGCGTCTTCGCAGAAGTGGTTGAAGGTATGGACGTAGTTGACAAAATCAAAGCCGTGGCGACCGGCCGCAGCGGCATGCATCAGGACGTTCCAAAAGAAGACGTCGTGATTAACAGCGTGACCGTCAGCGAGTAATTCGTGGCGACACTCTTTATTGCAGATTTGCACCTGCAAACAGAAGAACCGGCGATCACCGCCGGTTTTCTGCGTTTTTTACGCGGTGAAGCGAAAAGTGCCGATGCACTTTACATTCTGGGTGACCTGTTTGAAGCCTGGATTGGCGACGACGATCCCAACCCGCTGCACCGTGAGATGGCGGCAGCCATTAAAGCGCTGGTCGATTCCGGCGTCCCCTGCTTCTTTATCCACGGCAATCGTGATTTCCTGCTCGGCAAGCACTACGCCCGCGACAGTGGCATGACGCTGCTGCCGGAAGAGCAGGTGCTCGACCTTTATGGCCGAAAGGTGTTAATCATGCACGGTGACACACTCTGCACTGACGACACCGGCTATCAGGCGTTTCGCGCTAAGGTTCATACCCCGTGGATCCAAAAACTATTCCTGGCTCTGCCGCTGTTTATCCGTAAGCGGATCGCAGCCAGAATGCGTGCCGACAGTAAGGCCGCCAACAGCGGCAAATCCATGGCCATTATGGACGTTAATCCCCAGGCGGTAGTCAGGGTCATGGAAAAACACCGCGTTCAATGGTTGATCCACGGTCATACTCATCGTCCCGATGTGCATGCCCTTACCGCCAACGGCGAAGCGGCCCACCGCGTCGTCCTGGGGGCCTGGCACAGCGAAGGTTCTATGGTCAGCGTCACGCCTGACGGTGTGGAACTGATCGCTTTCCCGTTTTAACCCGCCAAAAAATCATTCTATTTTTTTGAACAATATCGGCAAATTGTTTCGATTTTAATCAGCCCGTGGTCGGCCTATTATTTATCACATCAGGGCAACACGCCCTATCCCAGATAAAAAATTTAAGGAATACGACCATGAAATCCATCAAAACTTTCGTTGCAGTTGCCGCACTCTCTCTGATCTCTTTCGGTTCTTTTGCTCAGAGCGTCAGCGCCACTGCCTCTACCCTTGACCGCGCAGAAGCTAAAATTGCCGCTCAGGCTGCTGAACAGGGCGCGTCTTACAAAATCACCAGCGCTCAGTTTAACAACCGCGTTCACATGACGGCAGAACTGACCAAATAAGACGTCTGCTGACCGTGCCGTCCGTCAAAAGCACATCAAAGCACATCGATGCCTGATAAAACAGACCGCCAGAACGCGGTCTGTTTTGTTATCTCCTGAGGGCCACAACGGCTCAGTTTTTAACCGCGCAACCGTTTTCCTTGCCCCTATTACATGCTATTCTCTGTGCCCTCGAAAGCAGTGTGTTTCGCACCACAGGAGTTTTAAGACGCATGTCTTCCCGCAATAATCCGGCGCGTGTCGCCATCGTGATGGGGTCCAAAAGCGACTGGGCTACCATGCAGTTCACCGCCGAAATCTTTGAAATCCTGAATGTTCCGCACCACGTTGAAGTGGTCTCCGCACACCGTACACCGGACAAACTGTTCAGCTTCGCCGAAAGCGCCGAAGAGAAGGGTTATGAGGTGATCATTGCCGGTGCGGGCGGCGCAGCACATCTGCCAGGCATGATTGCCGCCAAAACGCTGGTACCGGTTCTGGGTGTTCCGGTGCAAAGCGCTGCGTTAAGTGGTGTCGATAGCCTCTATTCCATCGTTCAGATGCCGCGTGGCATTCCGGTCGGCACGCTGGCCATTGGTAAAGCGGGCGCTGCCAACGCAGCCCTGCTCGCCGCGCAGATCCTGGCGACTCACGATAAAGCGTTACATCAGCGTCTGGCGGACTGGCGTAAAGCCCAGACCGACGAGGTGCTGGACAATCCGGACCCGCGGGGTGCGGCATGAAGCAGGTATGCGTCCTCGGTAATGGTCAGTTAGGCCGTATGCTGCGTCAGGCCGGTGAGCCGCTGGGTATTGCCGTCTGGCCCGTCGGGCTGGATGACGAACCGGAAGCCGTGCCGTTTCACCAGAGTGTGATCACCGCGGAGATTGAACGCTGGCCACAAACGGCCCTGACGCGCGAGCTGGCGCGTCACAATGCCTTCGTTAACCGCGACGTCTTTCCCATTATTGCTGACCGTCTGACGCAAAAGCAGCTGTTCGATAAGCTCGGGCTGCCGACTGCGCCGTGGCAGCTGTTGTCCGATAAAAGCGAGTGGAAGGATGTATTTGCAATGCTGGGCGAGCTGGCAATTGTGAAGCGTCGCGTCGGCGGGTACGACGGTCGTGGACAGTGGCGTCTGCGCGCCGATGACACTCACGAGCTGCCGGACGATTGCTACGGGGAGTGCATCGTTGAGCAGGGCATTAACTTCAGCGGTGAAGTCTCGCTGGTGGGCGCTCGCGGGCAGGACGGCCATACCGTTTTTTATCCGCTGACGCATAACCTGCATCAGGACGGGATCCTGCGTACCAGCGTTGCATTCCCGCAGGCCAGTGCTGAACAGCAGGCGCAGGCAGAAGAGATGCTCTCTGCCATCATGCACGAACTCGGTTACGTCGGCGTCATGGCGATGGAGTGTTTTGTCACGCCGTCCGGTCTGCTGATTAACGAACTGGCACCGCGCGTTCACAACAGCGGTCACTGGACCCAAAACGGGGCGTCCATCAGCCAGTTCGAGCTGCACCTGCGCGCCATCACTGACCTGCCGCTGCCGCAGCCGGTGGTGAACAGCCCGTCGGTGATGATCAACCTGATCGGTACCGATCTGAACTACGACTGGCTCAAGCTGCCGCTGGTGCATCTGCACTGGTATGACAAAGAGGTGCGTCCGGGTCGTAAGGTCGGTCACCTGAACCTGAACGATACCGACACCGATCGTCTGGGCGCCACGCTGGAAGCGATTATTCCTCTCCTGCCGCCGGAATACGCGAGCGGAATTATCTGGGCGCAATCAAAGCTTAAGTAATACTCCTCTGCCGGGGAGTTGACCTTCCCCCTCCCCGGCGTACAATCCCCGCCCATTGCAGCTTAGTTTTCTTCTGGAAAAACCATGAACGATGGAACGGACTATCGCGCGATCCTCGCATCCGATACCCCTTTAATCGACGTTCGCGCGCCGATCGAATTCGCCCAGGGCGCGATGCCTGCGGCAATCAACCTGCCTCTGATGAACGATGATGAACGCGCCGCCGTCGGCACCTGCTATAAACGCCAGGGGCCGGACGCTGCGCTTGCTCTCGGCCATAGCCTGGTCGCAGGCAGTACCCGTGAGATGCGCATTAACGCCTGGCGCGAAGCCTGTCTCTCCCACCCCACCGGCTACCTCTGCTGCGCGCGTGGCGGTCAACGCTCGCATATCACTCAAGCCTGGTTGAAAGCGCGCGGCGTGGATTACCCGCTGATCGCAGGCGGCTATAAAGCGCTGCGTCAGACCGCGATTGAGGTAACCGCTGAGCAGGTGCAAAAACCGATGGTGCTGATCGGCGGCTGTACCGGGAGCGGCAAAACGTTGCTGGTGAAACAGCACGCGCAGGGCGTGGATCTGGAAGGGCTGGCACACCATCGCGGCTCGTCGTTTGGCCGCACGCTTACACCACAGCTTTCGCAGGCGAGCTTCGAAAATCAGCTCGCCGTCGTGCTGTTGAAAAAAGAGACCGCACGCTGGGTGCTGGAGGATGAAGGGCGGATGATTGGTTCCAACCACCTGCCGGAATGCCTGCGAGACCGCATGGTTCAGGCGCCTGTTGTGGTGGTAGAAGACCCGTTTGATGTCCGTCTTGAACGCCTGCGTGAAGAGTATTTCGACCATATGTGGGCGGATTTTTCTGCTGCCTTTGGCGAAGAGGCGGGCTGGAACGCGTACAGCGAATACCTGCACCACGGCCTGTTTGCCATTCGCCGCCGTCTGGGGCTGCAGCGCTTTGCAGACTTTACGGCGCTGCTGGATTCCGCCCTGCAGGAGCAACAACGTTCTGGCAGCACCGACGCGCATTTACGCTGGCTTGCCCCGCTGCTGAACGACTATTACGACCCGATGTACACCTGGCAGCTGGCAAAAAAGGCGGAGAAGATTGTGTATCGCGGAACGTTTGAGGACGTGGCTGACTGGCTCAATCGCTGAATCACGCGCAAAAAGAAAACGGCAACCCAGGGTTGCCGTTTTCATATCGGGGTGACTTCCCTGCTGACTGAACTTAGAAGTCGTAACGCAGACGCACCAGGTTCATGTCGCCCAGGTTATCCGTGCTGGAGGTGAACACGTGTTCGTAATCAACACGGAAACCGTAGTCCAGCTGGACGCTAACACCCACGCCGTTATCGATACGCTGGTAGTTACGACCATTCACGTACTCAATACGGTCACCCATGAAGTAAGGCTGGATGGATTTCACCGCATACTGATCGATTGGGAATTTGTACCCTGCGAAGTATTCAATACCCCATGCATCACCGGCAAAGTAGTTGTCAGTAGACACTTTTTTGGTGGTCAGGAAGTTCTGGTACCAGCCGCCGCCAGCCGAGAAGGTCCAGTTATCCGGCGTCCAGCTCAGCGCGGTACCGAGGATATTCTGGTCGTAAGATTTGCTGTCGCCGTTGTCCGGGTTACGCATGTCCGCGCGGGTGTAGTTCCACGCTGCGCCCCAGGTCAGATCGGTGGTCAGGTGGTAATCCAGACCCAGTGAACCGCCGCCTTTACGTTTGTAACGCAGGCCATTGCCCGGCAGGTATTCGCTGTCTTCAAACAGGTAGGATGCATAGATATCCGCATCGCCTACGGTTTTCTTATATTTCAGCATTTTGCGTGAACGATAAGAACCGTCGTAGTCACCGTTGATCCCGTTACCTGGAGCCTGACCAATCATGTCGTAGTCCCAGATATCGGTTTTCACGCCAACCACATCATAGTAAACGCTGTTCTGTTGACCGAAGGTCAGCGTACCCCAGGTGTCGCTCTTCAGACCGGTGTACAGCATACGGCGAGAGGTGTCGTTAGCACCTTCAGCGTAGTGGTTATCCCAGTTGAACAGCGCCGGAATGTTCACACCCAGCTCGTAGTAGCTGATCCAGCTGATGTCATCAAACAGATAGTAATCTGCTGCGAAACGGAAACGGGTGCCGCCGTCGAAGCCATTACGTTTGTAGGAGCCTTTATCGCCGTCGCCCGTCATCATGTTGAACTGAGGACGAATACTGCCGCCAACGGTAAAGTTAAGACGGCTCAGCGGGTTACCTGCCTGAGGGTCTTGTTTAAGAACCGTGATTTCCGCCTGAGAAGCGAAGGAGGTCAATGCCACTGCTGCGCCAATTGTTACTGCCAGCGCTGATTTTTTTATAGTCATTATTTTTCCTTTATAGACACGCTGCTAAATATTTAGCAGGTGAATATTAACTGGAAATAATCTTGCTGTGTGCGCGGGTTTTTAATGTTTTGTGCTACTAAACGCATGGGTATTACCGATTTGTGCTGCTAAATTATTACGCACCAGCAGATAAACCGGTGCGTAATTATCACGGATTTGAACTAACTGGCAAACTGACGGAACAGCGCTTTCCCTTTTAGCAATCGCGTGCCGAGCCAGCCGCCGCACAGCGACAGCAGCACCGCACCGCAGACCGGCAGCGTGAACCACAGTCGCCAGTCAGGCTCCCACGGGAAATCGAAGACGCGGGTCTGCAGCACGGCTAACGCCGTCTCAGCACCCATCGCCGCCACCAGACCCGAGACCAGCCCCAGCAGGGCGAACTCGCTCCACAGCGTGGTGCGCAGCAGTCGCTTACTCGCCCCGAGCGTGCGATAGACCACCAGCTCCTGATGACGCTGCCGCATCCCGACCTGCACCTGGGCCATCAGCAATAGTACGCCGCAGATCGTCACCAGCACCACCATAACCTCCAGTGCCCGGCTGACCTGCTCCAGCACCTGCCCGACCTGTTTAAGGATCGCGCCAATATCCAGCAGGCTGACCGTCGGAAATTCGCGGTTCAGCCGGGTCAGCATACCGTTGCCGTTTTCCCAGCGGAAACTGGAGAGCCAGCTTTGCGGCTGTCCGTCCAGTGCGCCTGCGGGGAAAATAAAGAAGAAGTTCGGCCGCAGGCTTTCCCAGTCCACCTTACGCAGGCTGGTGACCTTAGCGCTAAAGTCCTGGGTATCGCCGGTAAAGGTCACGCTGTCGCCCAGCCTGACGTTCAGACGCGTCGCCAGCCCCTCTTCCATCGACACTTCACCCGCTTTCGGCGGCCAGCTGCCGGCGGTAATCGGGTTGTGATCTGGACGTTTCTCCTGCCAGGTCAGGTTCAGTTCGCGGTTAAGCGCTTCATCCTTGTTTCCCTCCGTGGACTGGCCGTTGATCTGCGTCAGACGCGCACGGACGATGGGGTAGAACGACTCCGGCACAATCTGGTGTTCCGCCAGGAACGTCTTCAGCGGTGTCACCTGCTCAGGGGCGATATTGATCAGGAAATAGTTCGGGCTTTCCGGCGGAAGCTGCTGTTGCCAGCGATCCAGCAGATCGCCGCGCAGCACCAGCAGCAGTGCCAGCAGCATAAATGACAGTGAAAAGGCAGACAGCTGACTCAGCGTAGACCAGGGCTGGTGCAGCAGACGGTTCACCGCCAGCCGCACGGGAAGCGACTTCACCGTCAGCTTTTTAAGCACATTAAGGAGCACCCAGCCGACCACACCACACAGCAGCGCCAGCACCACCGCCCCGGCCAGTACGGCCCATAGCAGCGTGCTGCCGCCCATCAGCCAGGCCAACAACCCAACCGACACCGCAACAATGACAGGAAGATAGAACTTCAGCGGCCAGACGTTGGCCACCACGTCACGGCGCAGCACGCGCAGCGGCTGCGTCGCGAGCAACAGCCGGTACGGGCGAAGCCCCACCAGCACCGAGATCACCATCATCGCGCCAATCGCCCACAGCCACGGCCAGAGGCTGGCCGGTGGAAGTGCGGCAGGCAGTACCGGTTTCAGCATGACCATCAGCAGCTTTTCAAACAGCAGCCCCATCGCCCCACCGGTGAGTGCTGACAACACCAGCAGCATCAGCCACTGGCCGACAATCAGCTTACGCAGCTGGGCGCTGCCCGCGCCGAGGGTTTTGAGGATCGCCACCAGATCGTATCGGCTGCGGCAGTAGTGCCCCATGGCCACCGCCACCGCTGCCACGGCCAACAGCAGGGTTAACAGCGCTGAAAGCAGCAGGAACTGCTGAGAACGTTCGAGAGATTTACCAAGCGCCCCTTCGTCCTGCTCCAGTCCGTACCAGCGGTGCTCCGGTTTTAACTGCGGCAGCAGCCATTTTTCATACGCGTCAAGCTGGGCGGGCGTTCCCGCAAACTTATAGCGCCAGGTGACGCGGCTTCCCGGCTGCACGGCATGGGTATTCGCCACATCAGCGGTATTCATCAGCAAGCGCGGGGCAAGCTGGAACGGGTTAAAGCCGGAGTCAGGTTCCTGAACCACCTCCCCGGCGATACGGAGCGTGGCGTCACCCACGTCGATGCTGTCACCCGTTTTCAGGTTCAGCAGCGCCATTAAACGTGGCGCCAGCAGCACCGTGCCCGGTTTCGGCTTTAAGCCAGGCGGGCTGGTCTGCAGTTCACCGTACAGCGGGTAAAGGTCGTCGACGGCTTTGACGCTCGCCAGCTGCGGCGTATCGCCGGCAAAGGTCATGGTCTGAAAGCTCAGCTGTTCCCCCACCTTCAGTCCACGCTTACGCGCCTCCTCAAGCCAGCCCGGCGGGACGGGACGCGAGCTTTGCAGCGCCCTGTCTCCGGCCATAAACTCGCGGCTTTGCTGGCTTAACCCTTTCTCCATGCGATCGCTGACGCTGCCCAGCGCCAGCACGCAGGCTACCGCCAGGCTTAACGCCATCCAGACAATCAACAGCGTGGGCGAGCGCCATTCGCGCCAGAACCAGCGGGCAATCATGCTTCCTCCTGCAGTTCACCGTTAACCAGCCGCAGGCGACGGTCGCAGCGGGCAGCCAGTTGCGGATCGTGGGTCACCAGAATCAGCGTGGTACCGTGTTCACGGTTGAGCGAAAACAGCAGGTCGGCAATTTTATCCCCGGTCTTTCGGTCGAGGTTTCCGGTAGGCTCATCCGCAAACAGCACGTCCGGGCGGCCGTTAAACGCCCGGGCCAGGGCCACACGTTGTTGCTCCCCGCCGGAAAGCTGCGCCGGAAGATGGTCGAGGCGTTTGCCAAGCCCAAGCTGCTCCAGCAATGCCTTCGCGTGGGCGCGGCTTTCACGGCTGTTACCGCCGCGCAGCAGTGCCGGCAGTTCAACGTTTTCCAGCGCATTGAGCGTCGGGATCAGCATGAAGGACTGAAAGACAAACCCGATATGACGTGCGCGGAGCGCGGCACGCGCCTCTTCATCAAGCTGATGCAGCGGTTGCCCGACCAGGTTGACCTCTCCACTGCTGCCGTCGTCCAGACCGGCTAAAATGGCCAGCAGCGTGGACTTCCCGGAGCCGGACTCGCCAATCAGCGCAATGGTTTCGGCGCGTTTGACAACGAGTTCAACTCCGGTGAGGATGGAAAGCTCGTGTTCCCCCTGACCGACGGACTTCTTAAGACGATGAACTTCAACAATGTTTTCCGCTGGCATTTGCCCTTCCTGTTTTTAATCCTGATGACCTTCCGCGCGGCGGCAGCGGACACGTTACTGGTTCTCGGTGACAGCCTGAGTGCAGGCTATCGCATGGCGGCCAACGCGGCCTGGCCAGCTCTGCTCAATGACAAATGGCAGAGTAAGACAACGGTTATTAATGGCAGCATTAGCGGTGATACCTCGCAGCAAGGCTTGTCGCGCCTGCCAGCCTTGCTCAAACAGCATCAACCGCGATGGGTGCTGGTTGAGCTGGGCGGTAATGATGGCTTGCGTGGTTTCCAGCCTCAGCAAACGGAACAGACCCTGCGCACGATCCTTAAGGATATTAAGGCTGCGAATGCGCAACCGCTGCTGATGCAAATTCGCCTGCCCGCCAACTATGGACGTCGGTATAATGAAGCCTTTAGCGCGATCTACCCAAAGCTTGCCAACGAGTTTGATATTCCGCTGCTGCCATTTTTTATGGAAGAGGTCTATCTCAAACCCCAGTGGATGCAAGACGATGGGATCCACCCCAATCGCGATGCGCAGCCGTTTATTGCCGACTGGATGGCAACACGGCTGGCCCCTTTAGTTAAACATGACTCCTAATTCAGCGGAGATCCTGACAGGTAAAGTTATGCAAAAATCGGTCTTAATTACAGGATGTTCCAGCGGAATCGGTCTTGAAAGTGCACTCGAGTTGAAGCGTCAGGGATATTGGGTACTGGCGGCCTGCCGTAAACCCGACGACGTCGAACGCATGAACGGGCTGGGCTTTACCGGTGTGTTACTGGATTTAGACTCACCGGAAAGCGTGGAACGCGCTGCCGATGAGGTGCTGACCCTGACCGACAACCGTCTGTACGGCCTTTTTAACAATGCCGGCTACGGCGTGTATGGTCCCCTGGACACGCTCACCCGCGAACAGCTGGAAAAACAGTTTTCCACCAATTTCTTTGGCGTCCATCAGCTCACCATGCGCCTGCTCCCCGCCATGCTGCCGCACGGTGAAGGACGCATTGTGATGACCTCCTCCGTGATGGGGCTGATTTCAACCCCGGGCCGCGGGGCCTATGCCGCCAGCAAATATGCGCTGGAGGCCTGGTCCGATGCCCTGCGCATGGAGTTGCGTCACAGCGGCATTAAGGTCAGCCTGATTGAGCCGGGCCCTATCCGCACCCGCTTTACGGAAAACGTTAACCAGACCCAGGCGGATAAACCGGTCGAAAACCCCGGTATCGCCGCACGCTTTACGCTCGGGCCGGAAGCAGTCGTCGCTAAAGTGCGCCATGCTTTTGAGAGCGAAAACCCAAAAATGCGCTATCCGGTGACGCTGGTAACCCATGCGGTAGGCTGGTTAAAACGCCTGCTGCCGGGCCGGATGATGGACAAAATTTTACACGGTTGAGTTGAAGCGTCGTCGCTAACCCCCATGTAAATAACAAACCGATAAAAGAGAAGGCCGCATGTCCGTACAGAATATCGTCAATATTACTGAAGCAAACCTGCAACAGACCCTCGAACAGTCCATGACCAAACCGGTGCTGTTCTACTTCTGGTCTGAGCGTAGCCAACACTGTCTGCAGCTGACGCCGGTACTCGAAAGCCTTGCCGCGCAATACAATGGCCAGTTCATTCTCGCCAAACTGGATTGTGACGCTGAGCCTATGGTGGCGTCTCAGTTTGGCCTGCGCGCGATTCCTACCGTCTATCTGTTCCAGAATGGGCAACCTGTTGATGGCTTCCAGGGGCCACAGCCTGAAGAAGCAATCCGCGCCCTGCTGGATAAAGTCCTGCCACGCGAGGAAGAGCTGAAGGCGCAGGAAGCCATGGGACTGATGCAGGAAGGCAAATACGACGAAGCGCTGCCGCTGCTCAAAGAGGCGTGGCAGCTGTCGAAACAGGACAGCCAGATTGGCCTGCTCCTTGCGGAAACGCAGATTGCCCTGCACCGTTCCGACGATGCAGAAGCTGTGCTGAAGACCATTCCACTGCAGGATCAGGATACCCGTTATCAGGGTCTGGTCGCGCAGATCGATCTGCTGAAACAGGCGGCGGATACGCCGGAGATCCAGCAGCTTCAACAGCAGGTTGCCGATAACCCGACCGATGCCGCGCTGGCAAGCCAGCTGGCGCTGCAGCTGCATCAGGTGGGACGTAACGAAGAAGCGCTGGCACTGCTGTTCAGCCATCTGCAAAACGATCTGGGTGCCGCCGACGGTCAGGCGCGGAAAATGTTCCAGGAGATCCTGGCCGCGCTGGGCACCGGCGATGCGCTGGCGTCGACGTACCGCCGTCAGCTGTACGCCCTGCTCTACTGATGAACTGGCCCGGTGCTGCTAGCGCTCACCGGGCCTGCAAAAGAGGCGGTCACCCCGCCTTTTTCAACTGCGTCACCACCAGCTGGTGGCGCGCGTTGTAGAACTTCCGATAGGTTAAATAGCAGGCAATGATGGTCGACAGGCTGGCCGTAGAGAGCAGCATAAAGGTCACCATGATCTGATATTTAATGGCTTTGACCGGATCGATACCGGCAAAAATCAGCCCCGACATCATTCCCGGCAGGCTAACCAGCCCAACCGTTTTTGCGGAATCCACCGTTGGGATCAGCGACGAGCGGATGCTGTCGCGGATCAGTACCGCCGAGGCCATTTTCGGTGTCGCCCCCAGGCTTAATTTCTCCTGCAGCTTCTGTTGTTCACTGCTAAACCGCTGGCCGAGGTTGTTGTAACACAGTCCTACAGCCACCATAGCGTTCCCCGCAATCATCCCGGAAATAGGGATAACCTGCATTGGCGTAAACTCGATTGAGCCGGACACCACCAGCACCGCCAGCGTCAGCGCCGTCCCGGTTGTAATGGCGATAAACGATGAGACAAACGCCTTATCGATATACTTACTGCGTTTCTGCGCGTTCCACGCCGCGTTAAAGCAGATAAACAGCACCATCAGGAGCGTCAGCACCGCGTGGTTGACGTTAAAAATATACTTCAGCACATAGCCGACAATAATGAGCTGGATAACCGCGCGGCAGATACTCCAGATAATATCTTTCTCCAGACCCAGCTTTTCCCGGTAGCTCACCACAATAGCGATCAGTACCAGCACCATCGAAAACGCCAGCGACGTATTCGTAATATTATGCTCACCCATGGTTTGCCTCCTGCATTTTCCCGCCCTGCGGCTCAAGCGTAATGACGTCATCCGCATGGGTAATTTCGTTTGAATCGTGCGTAACCCACAGCACGGCAATATTCTGCTCGCTTGCGTAACGATGAATAATCTCGTTAACGTTGCGTTTGTTCACCTCATCCAGCGCGCTGGTGATCTCGTCCAGTAACAATATCTTCGGCAAAAACTGCAGATTGCGAATCAGCGAAACACGCTGCTTTTCGCCGCCCGATAATTCATTGATGGATTTAGTCAGCGTCTCTTTCGACAGGCCAAAGCGGGCCAGATCGGCGATAAATTTTTCTGGCTCCGGCGTTTTATGACGGATTTGCCACGGAAAGACCAGGTTGTCATAAACCGTGTCCCCAAACAGCGAAGGGGTTTGCACGCAGTAAGAGACCTGCTGGCGATAGCTTTCTGGCGACAGCGTCGCGATATCCTGCCCTTCAAACAGAATAGCGCCCTCAGTAGGGCTGAGCAGTGAAGCGACTATCTTTAATAACGTACTTTTGCCACAGCCTGACGGCCCTGTTATCAGTTTGAACTCCCCCGGGGAAAGACAAAAATCGACATGCTGAAGGATCGTGGTATTTGCCACACGAAAACCGACATCCCTGACCTGCAAGAGCGTATTTTTATTGTTCATCATGCATCCTGTAACCACCTTTATTGCAACCACGCGTAGAATAATCCTTTCACGAACGCAGCGCGAATAGGGTGTGTCGATGGCTGGAGTAAAGGTTTTACCGGTATTCGTCGCGCCCCCTTCTTTACAGGGGCGAATTTCAGCCCGATAGCCGATATACTGACTTATAACACACACGCAGTTCCCTTCGTCACAGCATGCAAAACAGGAGGTTTTTATGCTTATCGTTATACCTGTCCTTATTTTCGTTGCGCTGGTTATTGTCGGCGCTGGCGTCAAAATTGTCCCACAGGGGTATCAGTGGACCGTTGAACGCTTTGGCCGCTACACCAACACGCTCCAGCCGGGTTTAAGCCTGATTGTCCCTTTCATGGACAGGATTGGACGTAAAATCAATATGATGGAACAGGTGCTGGATATTCCTTCTCAGGAAGTGATCTCCAAGGATAACGCCAACGTCACCATTGATGCGGTCTGTTTTATTCAGGTTATTGATGCCCCAAAAGCGGCCTATGAAGTCAGCAATCTGGAGCTGGCTATCGTAAATCTGACGATGACCAACATTCGTACCGTGCTCGGTTCAATGGAGCTGGACGAAATGCTCTCTCAGCGCGACAGCATTAACACCCGCCTGCTGCACATTGTCGACGAGGCCACCAACCCGTGGGGGATCAAAGTCACCCGTATTGAGATCCGCGACGTGCGTCCACCGGCAGAGCTGATCGCCTCCATGAACGCGCAGATGAAAGCGGAACGGACCAAACGCGCCTACATTCTGGAAGCTGAAGGGGTACGTCAGGCAGAGATCCTGAAAGCCGAAGGGGAAAAACAGTCGCAGATCCTGAAAGCGGAAGGTGAACGCCAGTCTGCCTTCTTACAGGCGGAAGCCCGTGAACGTTCTGCAGAAGCGGAAGCCCGCGCCACCCAGATGGTCTCTGAAGCAATTGCAGCAGGTGATATCCAGGCGGTGAACTACTTTGTTGCGCAAAAATACACTGACGCGCTGAAAGAGATTGGCTCCGCGAACAACAGCAAAGTGGTGATGATGCCGCTGGATGCCAGCAGCCTGATGGGCTCCATCGCCGGGATCACTGAACTTATCAAAGACAGCGGAAACGAGCGCAAAAAATGATTGAGCTAATCGTCGCACATCCTCATGCATTCTGGCTAAGCCTCGGTGGCTTATTGCTGGCCGCGGAGATGCTTGGCGGCAACGGTTACCTGCTCTGGAGCGGTGTTGCCGCTGTCATTACCGGGTTAGTGGTCTGGCTACTGCCCCTGGACTGGGCGTGGCAGGGGGCGTTATTTGCCGTGCTGACGCTGTTGGCCGCCTGGCTGTGGTGGCGCTGGCTTAACCGCCAGGTGACAGAGCAGAAACCGCTCGACGCCCACCTCAATCAGCGCGGGCAGCAGATTGTCGGCAAACGTTTTACGCTCGACACGGCGCTGGTTAACGGGCGCGGACATATGCGCGTGGGCGACAGTTCATGGCCCGTGGTGGCCGACGATGACCTCAGCGCCGGCACGCAGGTTGAGGTCATTGCGGTGGAAGGGATAACCCTGCGGGTTAAAGCCTGTCAGGCATGAGCCTTACGATGACAGCAGCCGGACAGATTATCGATAATCGGGCAGTCGGCGCTGTCATCCCCCGGACAGGATTCCGCCAGCGCCAGAAGCTGCTGACGCATCGCCTGTAACTCGGTAATGTGGCGTTCAATCTCAGCCACTTTCTCCAGCGTACGTTTTTTCACGTCTGCGCTATGGCGCGCCGGATCGTTAAATAAGGTGACCAGCTCGCCGCACTCTTCAAGGTTAAATCCCACCTGCCGCGCCTGGCGCAGCAGCGTCAGTTCATCAAGATGCAGTTGCGTATAACTGCGGTAGCCATTTTCACTGCGCAGCGGCGGTGTCACCAGCCCCTTCTCTTCATAAAAACGGATCGCTTTGCTGGTCAATCCGGTTTTTTTCGCAACATCACTGATATTCACATTTCCCCCTTGACCTTCCCCTTGATGGAAGGTTTAACCTTCATAACAGTTAGCGAAAAGCGTTATGCCGGTCAACATCTGACCAGATCATTATACGGGAGTTTTGTTATGTCTCACACTATTGACCTGACACTGGACGGCCTCTCCTGCGGCCACTGTGTCAAACGCGTTAAAGAAAGTCTGGAACAGCGTCCTGATGTAGACAGCGCTGAAGTGACCCTTGATCACGCCGCCGTCACCGGTAGCGCCAGTGCGGATGCGCTGATTGATACGATCAAACAGGCTGGTTATGGGGCGGAGCTGAGCCACCCAAAGGCTAAACCGCTGGCAGAGTCATCATCCCCGTCGGAAGCACTGACAGCGGCCACTCCTGAGCTTCCGGTAGCTGATGATATTGATGACAGCCAACAGCTGCTGATCAACGGCATGAGCTGCGCCAGCTGCGTCTCCCGGGTACAAAATGCCTTGCAGGCTGTACCGGGTGTCGCGCAGGCACGGGTCAATCTTGCGGAGCGTACTGCGCTGGTGATGGGCAGTGCCTCCGCCGCAGATTTAGTGCAGGCCGTTGAAAAAGCGGGCTACGGCGCAGAGGCCATCGAAGATGACCTCAAACGTCGGGAACGCCAGCAGGAAACGGCCGTCGCCACCATGAAACGCTTCCGCTGGCAGGCCATCGTCGCGCTGCTGGTTGGGGTGCCGGTCATGGTGTGGGGTATGATCGGTGACAATATGATGGTCACCGACGATAACCGCACGCTGTGGCTGGTCATTGGGTTGATTACGCTTGCCGTGATGGTCTTCGCAGGCGGTCACTTCTACTCCAGCGCCTGGAAAAGCCTGAAAAATCGCACCGCGACGATGGACACCCTTGTCGCACTCGGCACGGGTGCGGCGTGGCTGTACTCCATGAGCGTCAACGTCTGGCCCCAGTGGTTCCCGATGGAAGCGCGTCATCTCTATTATGAAGCGAGCGCGATGATTATCGGCCTGATTAACCTCGGCCATATGCTTGAAGCGCGCGCCCGTCAGCGCTCCTCCAAAGCGCTGGAGCGCCTGCTGGATTTAACCCCACCGACCGCGCGCGTCGTGACGGATGCAGGTGAAAAAAATGTCCCATTGGCTGAAGTTCAACCCGGCATGACGCTGCGCCTGACCACCGGCGACCGCGTTCCCGTCGACGGTGAAATCACTCAGGGCGAAGCCTGGTTTGACGAAGCGATGCTGACCGGAGAGCCCGTCCCGCAACAGAAAGCCCAGGGCGATGCCATTCATGCCGGTACGGTGGTGCAGGACGGTAGCGTGCTTTTCACCGCCAGTGCCGTCGGCAGCCATACCACGCTGTCACGCATTATTCGCATGGTGCGTCAGGCACAGAGCAGTAAGCCGGAAATTGGTCAGCTGGCCGATAAAATCTCCGCCATTTTTGTGCCGGTCGTGGTCGGTATCGCGCTGCTGAGCGCGGCTATCTGGTATGTCTTCGGCCCGGCACCGCAAATTGTTTATACCCTGGTGATTGCCACCACGGTGCTGATCATTGCCTGTCCTTGCGCGCTCGGTCTTGCCACGCCAATGTCGATCATCTCAGGCGTAGGCCGTGCCGCTGAATTTGGCGTGCTGGTACGGGATGCCGATGCGTTGCAGCGGGCGAGCACGCTGGACACGCTGGTGTTTGATAAAACCGGCACGCTGACGGAAGGGAAACCGCAGGTAGTGGCCGTGATAACGGCAGGCATCACGCAGGATGACGCGCTGCGTCTCGCCGCGGCGCTTGAACAAGGCTCCAGCCACCCGCTGGCCCACGCCATTATTGAGAAAGCCGGGAATGCCAGCCTGCCGCAGGTGAGCAATTTCCGCACCCTGCGCGGTTTAGGCGTCAGCGGTACCGCCGAAGGGCACACGCTGCTGCTGGGGAATCAGGCACTGCTGAAGGAGCACGGCGTTGAGACTTCAGCCCTGGAACAAGACCTGAAAGCTCAGGCCTCTCAGGGCGCAACCCCGGTTCTGCTTGCCGTTGATGGCAAGGCCGCGGCGCTGCTGGCAATTCGCGATCCGCTACGCCAGGACAGCGTGCAGGCGTTGCAACGCCTGCATCGCGCGGGCTATCGCCTGGTGATGTTGACCGGGGATAATCCTGTGACGGCGAACGCCATCGCCCGGGAAGCTGGGATTGACGAGGTCATTGCCGGGGTGTTACCTGACGGCAAAGCAGATGCCATTAAGACGCTGCAAAGCCAGGGTCGCCAGGTGGCGATGGTCGGTGACGGGATTAACGATGCGCCGGCGCTGGCACAGGCGGAAGTGGGTATTGCGATGGGGGGCGGTAGCGATGTCGCCATTGAGACGGCCGCCATCACCCTGATGCGTCACAGCCTGATGGGCGTTGCGGACGCGCTGGCGATTTCAAAAGCCACCTTGCGCAACATGAAGCAGAACCTGCTGGGTGCCTTCGTCTACAACTCGCTCGGTATCCCGATTGCTGCCGGTATTTTGTGGCCGCTGACCGGCACGCTGCTGAACCCGGTTGTCGCGGGTGCGGCGATGGCGCTCTCGTCCATTACCGTGGTGAGCAACGCAAACCGGTTGTTGCGGTTTAAACCGAAAGATTGAACCTTCTTCTCCTACGCGCTAGCATGAACCTTTCCGTTTATGGAGCGCGTATGAGTCTGTTTAATCGTATAAAAACATCGTTTCGCGCCCTCTTCCCCCGCCGTTATGCCTGGCCCGGCATGGACATCTCGCTTCCCGGCGGGCAGCACCTTCACCTGGTGGGCAGCATCCATATGGGCACGCAGGATATGTCCCCGCTGCCAGCTGGTCTGATGAAACTGCTGAAGAGCGCCGATGCGCTGGTCGTTGAAGCGGATATTTCGGGCCAGACGTCGCCGTTTGCCGGCCTCGAAAGCGATCTCCCCCTGGCTGAACGTCTGAACGACACGCAGTTTGCTGAACTGACGCGCGTCGCAGATGAGACGGGCGTGTCGCTCTCCATGCTGGACACACTGCCGCTGTGGCAAATCGCGATGGTCCTGCAGGCAACCCAGGCGCAGCGTCTGGGGCTACGCGGGGATTACGGTATTGATTACCAGCTGTTGAATGCTGCGAGAGCACGCCATTTGTCAGTCATTGAGCTCGAAGGCACGGACAGCCAGATAGCCCTGCTGCGCCAGCTTCCTGATGATGGGCTGATGCTGCTGGATGATACCCTGACCCACTGGCACACCAACGCGCGTCTGTTGCAAACGATGATCGGCTGGTGGCTGAATGCGCCGCCCACGGACGGTAAACTGGCGCTGCCGTCGACGTTCAGTGAATCGTTGTATGATGTGCTGATGAACGAGCGCAACAAAGCCTGGCAGCAGACGCTGCTTGCGTTACCTGCGGGACGTTACGTGGTCGCTGTCGGGGCGTTACATTTGTACGGAGAAGGGAATTTGCCGTCACTGCTGAAATAAAAAAAATGGCCAATATTTCTATTGGCCCGTCAAAGAGGAATTTCATCGTTTTTATTATGCCGAAGGAGACCTTCGGTTGAGCCGATTGTCGCTCAAAGTGACCATCACTGCCAATACTATTGCGCAAGATGGTGCTATTTTTTAGACAAACGTCAGGCGTATGCTGTCAGCATGAATTGTCTGTCGTAAGAAGGATAGCTATGACTCCCGCCGTTAAATTACTCGAAAAAAACAACATTCCCTTTCGGATCCACACCTACGATCACGATCCCAGCGAAACGAATTTTGGTGATGAAGTGGTGCGCAAACTGGGGCTGAACGCCGATCGGGTTTATAAGACGCTGCTGGTGGCGGTGAACGGTGATATGAAACACCTCGCCGTCGCGGTAACGCCCGTTGCCGGGCAGCTGGATCTCAAGAAAGTGGCCAAAGCGCTGGGGGCAAAGAAGGTGGATATGGCCGATCCGATGGTTGCGCAACGCACTACCGGTTACCTTGTTGGCGGTATCAGCCCGCTCGGGCAGAAAAAACGCCTGCCGACGCTGATTGATGCCCCTTCGCAGACGTTCGACACCATTTATATTTCCGGCGGCAAACGCGGGCTGGATATTGAACTGTCCGCAGGCGATCTGGCGAAAATACTGGACGCGACATTTGCGGATATTGCGCGACGGGATTGAGGAAGTGGCCCGGAGGCACTGTGCTTACCGGGCCGACGATTCTCAGACAGGCCGGGTCAGGCGTAGCCGCCCCCCGACACAAAACCGCACTACTGCCAGCTCACCTCGCCTTTCGGCTCATAGGTATTCACGTCGATCGGTGAATTCTGCTCGATAAACTGCTTCAGCACTTCCGCATCGATAAACCCGGTATTCACATAGCCCGGTTTATTGTCGATATGTGGATAACCGTCACCACCGGTGGCGTTAAAGCTTAATGTTGCCATGCGGTAGGTTTTGGCAGGGTCGACCGGCTCGCCTTTGATTTTGAGGTCGTTGAGCTTGCCGCCCTTTGCCACAAAGCTGACGTTGGCAAACTGCGGATAAGCGCCGGAATCCGGCTTCATCTGCGCCACGGCGGTGAGATAGTCAATCACCTCTTTACCGCTCATGTCGACATACACCACGATGTTACCGAACGGCTGAACCTTCAGCACATCTTTATAGGTTATGTTTCCGCCTTCGATGGAGTCGCGGATGCCGCCGCCGCTCATCACGCCAAAATCGGCATTTGTGCGCGCCATTTGTGCCGCCAGCACCAGATGCCCCATATTGGTCTGCACAAAGCGAACTTTGCTGCGGTCCCCTTCCAGACGACCATTCAGCGTACCAATCTTCACGTCCAGCTGCGCCTTGCCTTTATTCTGGAAGGGCGTCAGCAGGGAGAGCATCTGTGCGTTCTCGGCAATTTCCGGGGTGTAGAGTACGCGCTCACTTTTCCCGTCAGGGTAAGTCACTTTCTTCTTCAGGTTGACCGGAATGAGCTGATAGTGCACCAGCTTCATCTCGCCGTTACGGAACTCAAAGTCCGCACGCCCCACGTATTTACCCCATTCGTGCGCCTGCACAATCCAGATACCGTTCTGACGGTCCGGAGCACACGGCGTGCCTGGCACGTAGTCGACCTGCTTTTTATTCTCTGACGCCATGCAGACCGGGTCTTGTGAATGACCACCCACAATCATCGCCAGCGAGCCCGCAGGCAGGCTGCGAGCCATCTCCACGTCACCCGGAGCATTCGAGCCGTGCTCACCGTTGTCGTAGTGGCCCATATGGGTGGTGGCAATAATGACATCCGGCTCTTCGTTCTGCTGCAATTCCTGAATGACCAGCTTCGCTTCGTCTGCCGGTTTACGGAATTCGATATCGGTAAAGAACTCAGGGTTGCCGATTTTTGCCGTATCGTCGGTGGTTAACCCGATGACCGCAATTTTCAGATCCTGACGCTTAAACAGCGCCCAGGGTTTGAACAGTCGCTCGCCGGTGCTTTTCTGGTAGATGTTGGCAGAGAGGAACGGGAATTTGGCCCATTTTTCCTGCTGACGCAGCACCGTCAGCGGGTTATCGAATTCATGGTTACCGACGGCCATCGCATCGTAGCCAATAAGATTCATGCCGCGGAAATCAGGCTCCGCATCCTGTAAATCAGATTCCGGCACACCGGTATTGATATCGCCCCCCGACAGCAGCAGTACGCTGCCCCCCTGGGCTGCCACCTCTTTACGAATGCCATCCACCAGCGTTTTTTGTGCCAACAGACCGTATTCGCCGTATTCACTGCGCCAGAAATGGCCGTGGTGATCGTTGGTATGCAGAATGGTGATTTTATAGGTTTTATCTTTTTCATAGGCCTGCACGGGCAGGCTAACCAGACCCCAGGCGGCGATCAGCGCCAGCGCGACGCTCCGCTTCATTAACTTCATCTTCTCTCTCCCTGACCAATAGACAAAGGCAAAAATTACAGTGACTAATAAGAATAGACAAATAAGTTTTCAGAATTGCGACTTTATTCAAATGTCACTGCCGGGTATGTTAGTTGGATAATAATTACACCCTGCATTTCTAATAACAAAAGACGTGGTATTCATCTCTATGGCAATCAGTGAATCAACCCAGCCCGTGTCTGGCGCTCCGGCGTCGCGCACCTCGTTTAAAGTGTTAGGCGCAATCAGCCTTTCACATCTGCTCAACGACATGATCCAGTCGTTGATTCTCGCGATCTACCCGCTGCTGCAGTCCGAGTTTTCGTTAACGTTCGTGCAGATCGGGATGATCACCCTGACTTTCCAGCTGGCCTCCTCGCTTCTGCAACCGGTCGTGGGCTACTGGACGGATAAATATCCTATGCCGTGGTCGCTACCGATTGGCATGTGTTTTACCTTGAGCGGGCTGGTGCTGCTGGCAATGGCAGGCAGCTTTGAAGCTGTGCTGATTGCCGCCGCGCTGGTGGGCACGGGGTCGTCGGTCTTTCACCCGGAGTCCTCACGCGTGGCGCGCATGGCCTCCGGGGGCCGTCACGGGCTGGCGCAATCGCTGTTTCAGGTGGGCGGTAACTTTGGCAGCTCCCTCGGCCCACTGCTGGCAGCGGTGATCATCGCTCCGTACGGCAAGGGTAACGTAGCGTGGTTTGTGCTGGCAGCCTTGCTGGCGATTATCGTACTGATTCAGATCAGCCGTTGGTATGCCGCGCAGCATCGCGTGAACAAAGGTAAACCTAAAGCGAAGGTTATCAATCCCCTTCCTCGCGATAAGGTCATTCTGGCCGTCTCCGTGCTTCTGGTGCTGATTTTCTCGAAATACTTCTATATGGCGAGCATCAGCAGCTATTACACCTTTTACCTGATGCAAAAATTCGGATTATCGGTACAAAACGCCCAGCTTCACCTGTTTGCCTTCCTGTTTGCGGTGGCTGCAGGGACGGTTATCGGCGGGCCTGTGGGCGATAAAATCGGGCGCAAATACGTCATTTGGGGCTCTATCCTCGGCGTGGCCCCGTTTACCCTTATTTTGCCGTATGCAAGCCTGGAGTGGACGGGGATTTTGACCGTGATTATTGGGTTTATCCTCGCCTCGGCGTTTTCCGCCATCCTTGTTTACGCGCAGGAGCTGCTGCCAGGCCGTATCGGTATGGTTTCCGGGCTCTTTTTCGGTTTTGCTTTCGGCATGGGCGGCCTTGGTGCAGCAGTGCTGGGCATGATTGCCGACCACACCAGCATCTTCCTGGTCTATAAAATCTGTGCTTTCCTGCCGCTTCTGGGGATGTTGACCATATTCCTGCCTGATAACCGCCATAAAGCGTAATATAACGGTCGCTAAAGTTTTACTTTGGCGACCTGACCCCCTGATGCCATAAGGGTTTCTTCTGCACCCCCCCCGCCTAATTTATCAAAATGCGCTTTTTTACACGCATATTGCTGTTTTATTCAATCTTCAACAATTATTCATAAACATAACGGCAAAAATTGTCATAAACTATTACTCGGTTTTTGGTTTTTTAACCAAATGGAACACCCACAACGAAAGGAGACGGAATGCATCACGCCACACCGCTTATCACCACCATTGTTGGTGGACTTGTGCTCGCTTTTATCCTCGGCATGATTGCCAATAAACTGCGTATTTCGCCTCTGGTGGGCTATTTGTTAGCGGGTGTGCTGGCGGGTCCCTTTACGCCAGGTTTCGTGGCGGATACCAAACTGGCGCCCGAACTGGCGGAATTAGGCGTGATTCTGCTGATGTTTGGCGTAGGTCTGCATTTCTCACTCAAGGATCTGATGGCGGTAAAGTCGATCGCCATACCGGGAGCGATCGCACAGATAGCCGTAGCGACGCTGCTGGGAATGGCGCTTTCGACAGTGCTTGGCTGGTCGCTGATGACCGGTATCGTTTTTGGGCTGTGTCTTTCAACCGCCAGTACCGTCGTACTGCTGCGCGCGCTTGAGGAGAGGCAGCTTATCGACAGCCAGCGCGGACAAATCGCGATAGGCTGGCTGATTGTGGAAGACCTGGTGATGGTGCTGACGCTGGTGTTGCTGCCTGCCGTCGCCGGTATGATGGAAAAAGAGAGCGTCGGCTTTGCGACGCTGGCGCTGGACATGAGCATCACCATCGGGAAAGTGGTGGCGTTTATCACCATTATGATGCTGGTGGGCCGCCGTCTGGTGCCGTGGATCCTGTCCCGCAGCGCGGCCACCGGCTCCCGTGAGTTGTTTACCCTGTCTGTCCTTGCCCTGGCGCTGGGGATTGCCTTTGGGGCCGTTGAACTGTTCGACGTCTCCTTTGCACTGGGCGCGTTCTTCGCCGGGATGGTGCTGAACGAATCCGAGCTGAGCCACCGTGCGGCGCACGATACGCTGCCGCTGCGCGACGCCTTCGCCGTCCTGTTCTTTGTCTCTGTCGGGATGCTGTTTGATCCGATGGTTCTGGTTCAGCAGCCGCTGGCCGTGTTGGGCACCCTGGCGATTATTATCTTTGGTAAGTCGGTTGCCGCCTTCTTCCTGGTACGGATGTTTGGCCACTCGCCGCGTACCGCTCTGACCATCGCCGCCAGCCTGGCGCAGATTGGTGAGTTCGCCTTTATTCTGGCAGGCCTGGGTATGGCGCTGAATCTGCTGCCGCAGGCCGGGCAAAACCTGGTCCTCGCCGGAGCGATCCTCTCCATCATGCTGAACCCGGTCCTGTTTGCGTTGCTGGAAAAATACCTCGATAAAACCGAAACGCTGGAAGAGCAGACGCTGGAAGAAGCTATCGAAGAAGAGAAGCAGATCCCGGTGGATATTTGCAATCATGCCCTGCTGGTCGGCTTTGGCCGCGTAGGAAGCCTGCTCGGTGAGAAGCTGATGGCGCAGGGGATCCCGCTGGTGGTGATTGAAACATCACGTACCCGCGTCGACGAGCTGCGCGAGCGCGGCGTTCGCGCGGTGTTGGGCAATGCGGCAAACGAAGAGATCATGAATCTCGCGCATCTGGACTGCGCGCGCTGGTTGCTGCTGACCATTCCAAACGGCTATGAAGCGGGTGAAATTGTAGCGTCCGCACGTGAGAAGTGCCCGAATATTGAGATCATTGCCCGCGCCCATTATGACGATGAGGTGGAGTACATTACCGAACGTGGTGCGGATCAGGTGGTGATGGGTGAACGCGAAATTGCAAAAGCGATGCTGACGCTGTTAACGAAACCGCCGGTTGACGAGGTGGTGACGGGGTAAGCGTGCCTCCTGCAGCCCCTGACTGACCCCCTCCCACCGGGAGGGGGTACAAACACGAATACGGCAACCGCAAGGTTGCCGTTTTGCCTTTATCGGTCCCAGTAAGCTTCTTCGAGGCTATCCTCCCTCTCCGGCAGACCGCGGGTTAAGCGCGGCGAGTGCTGGTTCAGCACCTGATAACTCACGCGGTTCGCGTACTTACACACCTGCGCCAGCGACGAATAGGTGAGCCAGTTGAATTTGTGCTTGCTGGAATTCGGGACGTTGGTTTTATGGTAGGCATTCGCAGTGATGTCATGCAGCAGCGCCGCCAGTGCGCCATCTCCCGCGCCATTGGTGTTCATGATCTTTTCTGGCCCGCCCATATACGGCGCGATGTGGGAGTAAATACGCAGCGGGTTTTCGCAATCTTTATGGCGAATCGCGCGGCTGAACTCGTACTGGTTAAACTCGGCAATGGCGCCTGGCAGCAGTGGATGCTGCGTTTTGCGTTTGCTCTCTTCTTCCGTGAAGCCTGCCATATACAGCCCTACCGGTCCGGCAGTGCAGAGCACCAGATCGACCCAGTCGAGCGCTTTATCGGAGGCCAGCAGCGGATCGCTCTCGCCGGTCAACGCTTCAGCCTCTTCTTCGTTCATCGCCAGAATCGAGACGTGTTCCTTCAGGAAGGCCTGCCACCACTCGGGGTTGTCGGCTATCACGAATTTGGTACCCAGCGTCAGAACGACCGGCACATTGTATTTCTTCGCGTACTCAATCGCTTTCATGGTGGCTTCCGGCATCGGCTCGCCGGGTTTACAGCGCACCAGATACGACGTCAGCACCAGTGCAGACGCGCCCGCTATCACCGCTTCCGGAATGCTCTCTGCACGCAGCTTATTCATATGGCCGGGGCTGATGGCAAAGGTACGTTCGCCGGAATCGCTGATCAGCGTGAAGCAGCGGCCAATCGGCCCGTCAACGCCCTGAAGGTAGTTCAGATCGGTGCGGCTGGAAGTATTGCACAGGTAACGGTAGGCGTAGCCACCAATTTCGATGTTGCTGCACATGACGCCCAATAACACAGAGCGGTCGTCGGCAAGCACCGAGTAGTTGTGCATGGTGTTGCCGATAGTGCCACCGGCAAACTGATGGGTGATCAGGTTTTCACGCGTCAGCTCCTGATACAGGGCTTCGGCAACATCGTCCTCAATCACCAGCGAGTGACCGGCGCTCAGACCGTAACGAGCGACAAACGCATCATCCACTTTAGCTTCAATGTCCACCAGCGTCTGATCGATACCGACGACCCATGCGGCGCTGGTTTCATTTTCCGGCTGGATTTGCTGCAGGAGCGGATCGCGGGCATCAACGGGAAAGTAGTGTTTAGATTTGCGTTTACCGGGAAATTTCATGGGTCTGAACTGTGCAAGGATTATGGGCCGGGAATGGTAGCACAAACCCGGCCCATAGTGCGATCAGCGGCTGTTTGTTACCAGCGACACCATCATCTCGATATGCTCAGGCGAGTCGTTAAGGGCCGGAATGTATTCGTATTTCGTTCCGCCCGCCTCGAGGAAGAACTCTCTGTTCTGCACGGCAATCTCTTCCAGCGTTTCCAGACAGTCGGCGGAGAAACCGGGTGACATCACCTGAATATGTTTCACGCCCTTCTCACCGAGCATTTTGAGGGTTTCGTCGGTATAAGGCGTTAACCATGGCTCGCGGCCAAAACGCGACTGGAAGGTCATCATCACTTTCTCTGGCGGCAGGTCGAGGGCTGAGACCAGCTCACGGGTAGTATCGCGGCAGCGCTGCGGGTAATCATCCCCTTCATTGGCGAAGCGCTGCGGGATCCCGTGATAGGAGAGCAACAGCAGATCCGGCTCGCCATGTTTTTCAAACGACGCGCGCGCGCTACTGGCAAGCGCTTTAATATAGCGTTCGTTATCGGCGTAATCGCGAATAAAGGTCACGCCAGGAATACGGCGGCGGGTCGCCAGAATACGAGCCAGCTCATCCCAGACGGCGGCAACCGTCGAGCAGGAGTACTGCGGATAAAGGGCGAGTACCACAATGTGGTCGACGCCCTGCGCCAGCAGCGAGTCGACCGCGCTTTCCAGTGACGGTTTACCGTAGCTCATACCCAGCGCGACGGGCATATCCGGCAGGCGGGCGGCCAGCGCTTTTTCCTGCCGACGGCTATACACCATCAGCGGTGAGCCCTCTTCCATCCAGACGGACTGATAAAGCTTTGCTACACGTGGGGCACGAATCGGCAGAATGACGCCACGCAGCAGCGGCCACCACAACAGTCTTGGGGTATCCACGACGCGCGTGTCGCTTAAAAATTGTCGCAGGTAGCGTTTTACCGCTTCTGATGTCGGTGCATCTGGTGTACCCAGATTGGCAAGCAGGATGCCGGTTTTCGCCTGACTCATTCACGCCTCTTAACCATTTGAATGGTTTTCAATTGTAGCGGAAAAGCGTTTAAACGAAACCCATTGCTGCAATAGGTAAGATGAGAATTTTTCTCACCCGGAGAGCCCGGGTGAGAGAGGTGCAATTAGCCGAGGATTTTTTCCAGCTCTGCACGAACGTCAGCAACGGCTTTGGTGCCATCAACTTTCGCGTATTTGGTGTTACCCGCCTGCGCTTCTTTGGTGTAATAACCGATCAGCGGAGCGGTCATCTGATGGTATTCCACCAGACGTTTACGCACGGTCTCTTCCTGATCGTCTTTACGGGTGGTCAGCTCTTCACCGGTAACGTCATCTTTACCTTCAACCTTAGGCGGGTTGAATTTGATGTGGTAAACGCGGCCAGAGGCAGCGTGTACGCGACGACCAACAATACGGTCAACGATCAGCTCGTCCGGCACGTCGAACTCGAGCACGTAGTCCACGTTGATGCCCGCTTCTTTCATGGCATCAGCCTGAGGAATGGTGCGTGGGAAGCCGTCCAGCAGGAAACCGTTACGGCAGTCTTCCTGAGCAATGCGCTCTTTGACCAGAGCGATAACCAGCTCGTCGGTCACCAGCTTGCCTGCGTCCATGATGTCTTTCGCTTGTTTACCTAGCTCGGAGCCAGATTTAACAGCGGCGCGCAGCATATCACCGGTGGAGATTTGCGGAATACCGTATTTCTCCATGATGAACTGAGCCTGAGTTCCTTTACCCGCGCCCGGAGCGCCAAGCAGAATAATACGCATTGCGAAAATCCCCTCAAAAGTCGATTCAATTTTTCAAAAGCGCTAAACAATACCACCAGAACGGATATGGCTCAAGGAAGGCAGGCGGGCTGAAACGGTTAATGAAGGGAGATTAACGGGAAGGAGCGGTCTGGTGCCCTCCCCCGGTCCTCTCCCACAGGAGAGGGAGAAGACCAAGGGGAGGCGGGTCAATTACGCCAGCAGCAGCGCATTCACACGTTTAATGAACAGGTTAGGATCTTCCAGCGTGCCGCGCTCGGCCAGCAGAGACTGATCCAGCAGAAGCTCAACCCACTCGGCAAAGCGTGCTTCGTCCTGCGTATCCGCCGCGCGTTTCACCAGCGGATGATCCGGGTTCAGCTCGAAGATATATTTCACTTCTGGCATCGCCTGGCCCGCCGCAGCGAACAGTTTCGCCATCTGGGTGCTCATTTCATCCGCATCCGTGGTGACAATGGCCGGGGTATCGGTCAGACGGTGAGTGAAACGCACCTCTTTCACGCGATCGCCCAGCAGCGTTTTCACGCGCTCAACGAAAGGCTCCAGCGCCTTCTCCGCTTCTTTCGCGCTTTCGTCCACTTCATCGGCCAGCTTATCGATCGACTCATCGGCTTTGGCAACGGACTGGAACGCCTTACCGTCGAACTCGGTCAGGTAGTTCATCATCCACTCGTCGATGCGGTCAGACAGCAGCAGTACTTCGATGCCTTTCTTACGCAGCAGCTCGAGGTGTGGGCTGCTCTTCGCCGCGGCGTAGCTGTCGGCGGTGATGTAGTAGATCTTCTCCTGCCCTTCTTTCATGCGGGAGACGTACTCTTCCAGCGACACGGTCTGCGCAGAGGAGTCGGTGTGAGTGGAAGCGAAACGCAGCAGTTTAGCAATGGCTTCTACGTTGGATGTATCTTCCGCAGGGCCCTCTTTCAGCACCAGACCGAACTGTTTCCAGAAGGTCTGGTATTTTTCAGCGTCGTCTTTCGCCAGTTTTTCCAGCATCTGCAGCGCACGTTTGGTCAGTGCATTACGCAGGTTGCGGGTGACGGTGCTGTCCTGCAGAATTTCACGGGAGACGTTCAGCGGCAGATCGTTGGAGTCAATCAGGCCACGCACAAAGCGCAGGTAGTTCGGCATGAACTGCTCGGCGTCATCCATGATAAACACGCGCTGGACGTACAGCTTCAGACCGTGCTTGTGATCGCGGTTCCACATATCCCATGGCGCCTGAGACGGGATATACAGCAGGCTGGTGTACTCCTGCTTACCTTCCACACGGTTGTGGCTCCAGGTGAGCGGATCGGTAAAGTCGTGGGCGATGTGTTTGTAGAATTCGTTGTATTCGTCGTCTTTAATTTCAGATTTATTGCGCGTCCACAGCGCCTGCGCCTTGTTGATTTTCTCCCAGGACACCACGGTTTCACCGTCTTTCTCTTCCTGTTTTTCAATCTCAACCGGCAGGGCAATATGGTCGGAGTATTTGCTGATGATGGAGCGCACGCGCCAGTCATTCAGGAAATCGTCTTCGCCTTCACGCAGGTGAAGGGTGATTTCGGTACCGCGGTCCGCTTTGGTGATGTCATCAACGGTGTATTCGCCTTCGCCTTTAGATTCCCAGAAGACGCCGTGATCCGCACTGTCGCCTGCTGCGCGGGTACGTACGGTGACTTTGTCCGCAACGATGAACGCCGAGTAGAAGCCCACACCGAACTGGCCGATCAGCTGGCTGTCTTTCGCCTGATCGGAGCCCATTGATTCGAGGAACGCTTTGGTACCGGATTTAGCAATGGTCCCGAGATGGTCGATGACCTCGTCGCGGTTCATACCAATACCGTTATCGGCGATAGTCAGGGTACGGTTCTCTTTATCGAAAGAGACGCGCACGCGCAGCTCTCCGTCGCCTTCGTACAGATCCGGGTTAGACAGGGCGCGGAAGCGCAGCTTGTCCGCCGCATCGGAGGCGTTGGAAATCAGCTCACGCAGGAAGATTTCTTTGTTGGAATACAGGGAATGGATCATCAGGTGCAGAAGCTGTTTTACTTCTGACTGGAAACCACGGGTTTCTTGTCCTTTCATCTATGTCGACCTCAACAATGCCATTTAATGGGGTTTTAAAACGTTGAGGGAGAGATGGGGATATGAGGGGAGAATTTCAAGCGGAGGCCGCGATTGCAGCCTCCGTTTGGTCAGAAAATAATCTTGTGACGTCCAGCCAGAGAGTGGGACAGCGTGGTGCCGTCCACCATCTCCAGCTCACCGCCCACTGGCACACCGTGAGCGATGCGGCTGGCGTCAACGCCATACTGTGCGCACAATTCGGCGATGTAGTTGGCCGTAGCTTCCCCTTCCACCGTTGGGTTGGTGGCGAGGATCACCTCTTTGATCGTTTCGGACTCAAGACGCTGTTCAAGGCGATCGAGACCGATATCGTCCGGGCCAATACCGTCCAGCGGGGAGAGATGCCCCATCAGCACAAAATAGCGGCCAGAAAACTGCCCGGTCTGTTCGATGGCATAGATGTCCGCCGGACTCTCCACCACGCAAATCTGACCGTTTTCCTGACGACGCGGATTAGTGCAGATGTTACACACGTCCTGCTCGGTAAAGGTACGGCAATCCGCACAGTGACCAATTTCTGACATGGCACGGGTCAAAGCCTGCGCCAGGCGCATCCCGCCGCTGCGGTCGCGCTGCAATAGCGTAAACGCCATGCGCTGCGCCGACTTCGGGCCGACACCCGGCAGACAGCGCAGTGCTTCCATTAACTGCGTGAGCAGCGGACTGGTTTGCATCAGAATGGCATCTTGAAGCCAGGCGGCAGTTGCATACCGCTGGAAACAGAGGCCATTTTCTCTTTCTGAGTTTCATCGATACGGCGCGCAGCATCGTTAAACGCGGCTGCAACCAGATCTTCCAGCATGTCTTTGTCGTCTTCGAGCAGGCTTGGGTCGATTTCAACGCGACGGCAGTTATGCGCACCGTTGATGGTCACCTTGACCAGACCGGCACCGGATTCACCCGTGACTTCCAGCTGAGCGATCTCTTCCTGCATCTTCTGCATTTTTTCCTGCATCTGCTGAGCCTGCTTCATCAGGCCACCCAGACCGCCTTTTCCACCAAACATAGGCTTCTCTCTTCTTTCACGTTTAAGGATTACAACCGTAAGTCAGACTCACGATCAAATGGGGCGAATACTCTCTTCATCCAGATCGGCGTCGAAGAACCGGCGCAGAGTCTGGATATTGTTATCCGCGATAATCGACTCGCGCGCCTGCGCGAGCTTCTCTTCATAAATCGCCTGACGCCATTCCAGTGGCGTTCGCACCGCCGGATTATCATCTTCAATGATAGTCAATTCAACCGGTGCACCGTGTAATGCGGTGAGCGCCTCGGCCAGCGCTTTTTGCGCGCCAGGGGAATTCAGGTGCCGCTGACCCGTTCGCAGGTGTAAACGTACCTGATGACCGTCCTGCTCTTTCCAGGCATTCAGCGCGACCTGCTCAACCAGCTTCGGCAACTGCAGTTTACTGACCTCTGCGGCCCACGCGTCACGCTCAATAGACTCTTCGGCAAGTTTCGCGGAAAGCTCAGGTGTTTTTTCATGCTCCAGCGCCTTTTTTAGCGCTTTCGGTGTGGCAACTTCTTCTTTCACCTCTTCAACGAGGGTTGTTGCCTTCCAGCGGTAAGCCTCTTCTTTCACCGGGGCTTTTTGCTCGAGCGCGGACGGTGCAGGGCGCGACTGAACGCGCTCCGTAACCGAAGCCAGTCGTTCAAGCGCGGCGTTGTTCACCGGCCGCGCTCTTCCTGGCGCTGCCGGTTCACTCTTTTTTGGTTTGGTTGCTCCCTGAGCACGTTGCAACTGGCTTCGTGCGGCAAGCACCGAACTGGTGGCCTCCGGCAGCGGTACGTTCTGCTGCGGGGGAGCCGTCGGCTGCGGTGGCACCTGCTGAGGCGACATCACCGCAGTGGGGGCGACCGGAGCAAAAGACTGTCGGGGCACTTCCGGCTCCGGCAGAGGCATGCGCGGATGGAACGCCAGCGCACGCAGCAGGGTCATTTCAACGCCCATCCGGGGATCCGGCGCAAACGGCAGCTCTTTGCGGCCAATCAGCAGCGTCTGGTAATAAAGCTGCACGTCAGCCGGTGGGACGGTGCGCGCAAGTTCACGCATCCGGTGTTCAATAACCGCCATATCGGCACCGATGGCTGACGGAGAAAGCTGCAGCATCGCCACGCGGTGCAGCAGACTCAGCATCTCAACCAGCAGCGCTTCCCATTCAATGCCCCGGGCAGCCGCGGCGTTCACCAGCGACATGACGCGTTCACCGTTGGCGGCAATCATCGCTTCGATGAGAGAGAGCGCCTGATCGTCATCCAGCGTGCCGAGCATGGTGCTGACCGCGTCGGTCGAGAGTTTACCGTCACCGCTGGCAATCGCCTGGTCGGTGAGACTTAAGGCATCACGAAGGCTGCCGTCTGCCGCGCGGGCCAGCAGCTGCAGGGCGCGCGGTTCGTGGACAATCTTCTCTTCATCAAGAATATGTTCAAGCTGAGCGCGGATCTGCTCGACGTCCAGCGCCTTCAGATGGAACTGCAGGCAACGCGACAAAATAGTGACCGGCAGCTTTTGCGGATCGGTGGTCGCCAGCAGGAATTTCACATGCGCGGGCGGCTCTTCCAGCGTTTTCAGCAGGGCGTTGAAACTGTGGCGTGACAGCATGTGCACTTCATCGATCAGGTAGACCTTGAAGCGGCCACGCGCCGGCGCGTACTGCACGTTGTCGAGCAGATCGCGGGTATCTTCCACTTTCGTGCGCGAGGCGGCGTCGATCTCAATCAGATCGACAAAGCGCCCCTGCTCAATTTCACGGCAGTTGTCACACACGCCGCACGGCGTGGCGGTGATCCCGGTTTCGCAGTTCAGACCTTTTGCCAGCAAACGGGCAATAGAGGTCTTACCGACGCCGCGAGTGCCGGAGAAAAGATAAGCGTGATGGATGCGACCTAGCGACAAGCCGTTCGCCAGGGCCGTCAGCACATGCTCCTGACCGACAACGTCAGCAAAGGTTTGTGGTCGCCATTTACGGGCTAACACCTGATAACTCATGGGCAGGCTCTGCAACGCTGGAAGGTGAATTTATGGAGGGGAATGCTATCACAACCTCACCCATTGAGCGAGGTTGTGAAAACCGGGATTAATGACCCGAGAAAGGCACCAGGCTGTAGCTGGTAATGCCCTGTTTTTCCAGGCGCAGTTCGCCACCCAGATCGAACAGGTTAATGATGAATGCCGCGTCGGTCACTTCACCACCCAGACGACGGATCAGCTTCACGGTCGCTTCAATCGTGCCGCCGGTCGCCAGCAGATCGTCAACCACCAGCACTTTATCGCCAGGCTTGATCGCATCAACGTGGATTTCCAGCTGATCGGTACCGTACTCCAGTTCGTAGCTCTCTGCGATGGTTTCACGCGGCAGTTTGCGCGGTTTACGCACCGGCACAAAGCCAACACCCATTGCCAGCGCGACCGGCGCGCCAAACAGGAATCCACGGGCTTCGGTACCCACTACTTTGGTGATCCCGGCGTTTTTATAACGCTCGACCAGCAGTTCAATGCTGAGCGCGTACGCTTTCGGGTCTTCCAGCAAGCTGGTGACATCACGGAAAAGAATGCCAGGCTTTGGATAGTCCTGGATACTTTTGATGCTGTTTTTCAGATATTCAAGCTGCTGTGCAGTTGCGGTCATCGGTTTTGTGCCTAAATGAAACAGTGTTACTCACAGCGCGCAACGAGTCGGCCAGGGTAACAATTGTTTAACCTTTGACCAGGCGCAGCTGTGCTCGAAAACGGTCGAATTTACTGGCTGCGCGCAATAATTGCAACAGCCATTATAAGGCTTCAGTGCTTTTGTTGCTTTTCATCAACCACGGGGATCCGCCACATAAAGAAAAGCAGACAGGCGAGGATCGTCAGCAACAGAATGCGCACCCACATCATTTTCACCAGCCATAATGAAATGGCAAAGGTAATCAGGATCACCGCGATCGCACGCGGCTTCGCACCGGGCGGCATTGCCCGATGTTTTTGCCAGTGGCGCAAATAGCCGCCAAACCAGGAGCGGTACAGCAGCCAGTGGTGAAAGCGCGGCGATGAACGGGCGAAGCACCAGGCTGCCAGCAGGATAAAAGGCGTGGTGGGCAATAAGGGCAAAACCACGCCCAGCGTGCCTAACACTACCGCGAGCCAGCCAATGATGATTAAAATAGTACGCTGCATAATGCGAATCGTTATCAAACTGAACGGCTACTTTACCACTGGAGAGCGTATTGAAAACAGCCCTGCTTCTGGAGACGCTGCAAAATCAGCTGTCCACCCTGCGCGCGCAGGCTACGCCGTTAATGGGGCATGCTACGCTGAAGCCGCGCTTTGACCGGCAGCTTTTTCGTACCCGCAGCACGCGCATCCAGGATTATGTTGATGAGGCGCAGATGAATCTTGATGAGTTGCGCCACGCGGTTGAGAACAATCAACAGCAACAGGTCGCCTGGCTTGCGGAACATCTCACCGAGCAGATCACCGCCCTGCACCGAGAAATGACCGCCTGGCCGCTACGCGTCTGGGACAGCGCGTCGCCGGGTCTCGGTAAATGGCAGCGCAAGCGGCTGGAGAACCAGGAGTTTGCGCGCCGTCTGTTTGAGATGAAGCGGGAGCGGGAAACGCGCCTGAACGCAAGCGAGACGCTGGAAGAGCAGCAGTTATTAATGCGAGAGGTTAGCGCCATCGAGGGCCGCATCGTTCGTTGCCGTCAGGCGCTGGATGAAATCGAACGCGTCATTGAACGTCTGACCCGTTAACAGGAGCCGTAAATGTCACTGGAAAATGCACCCGATGAGGTCAAGCTGGCCGTCGATTTGATTATGCTGCTGGAGAATCATGATATCCCTGCCCAGACGGTGCTGAAAGCCCTTGAGATAGTGAAGACGGATTTTGAAGGCAAGGTGAAGGCCAGTCGCCTTCACCCTGACCCTCTCCCACCGGGAGAGGGAACCTGAATTACGCCGGAGTAGGATCGTCACCCTGAATCTCGCGCTTCACTTCCGTATGCTCATCACCTTTCTCGTTACGCAGGTGAACTTCAAGCTGGTTGAAGGCAATATTAATGTTGTTTTCACGGCACAGACGATCGATAGTGCGGTTCAGCTCATCCACGGTGTAGCTGCGATCGCGCAGTTCACGCACGTATAACCGCAGCTCGTGATCCAGCGTGCTCGGCCCAAAGGTGGTGAAGAACACATCTGGGGCGGGCTCGTGCATCACCTTAGGATGCGATTTCGCGGCTTTTAACAACACCTCTTTCACTTTATCCAGATCGGAGCCGTAGGCCACGCCCAGTCGAATGACGACGCGCGTTGTGGTGTCAGAGAGCGACCAGTTGATCAGTCGCTCGGTGACGAACGCTTTGTTCGGGATAATCACCTCTTTGCGATCGAAGTCGGTGATGGTGGTGGCACGAATACGGATCTTGCTGACCGTTCCCGAGAAGGTGCCGATGGTGACGGTATCACCGATACGCACCGGACGTTCGAACAGGATGATCAGACCGGAAACAAAGTTACCGAAGATCTCCTGCAAGCCAAAACCGAGACCGACAGAGAGCGCAGCCGCCAGCCACTGCAATTTATCCCACGAGACGCCAAGCGATCCAAAGACCGTCATCGCCCCGACAATAATAATGACGTAGTTGAGGATGGTGGTGATGGCATACGACGCCCCCTGACGCAGGTTCAGACGCGACAGCACCAGCACTTCAAGCAGGCCTGGCAGGTTTCGAATCAACGCCCAGGCCACCACTGACGACACCAGGGCAAAGAGCAGGCTGCCCATGGTCACGCTTTTCATTACCGCAGCGCCCGCTTCGGTGCCGTTGTATTGCCAGAGGGTGATACTGTCGAGGTAGGCAAAGACGGTGATTAAATCAGACCAGATCGCCCAGAACATCACCGCAAACAGCGCGATCATCACCAGCATGGTGATACGCAGTGTCTGCTGGTTAACCTGCTCCAGCGCGATGGTTGGCTCTTCCTGTGGCTCCGCGCCTTCGGCCCCCTCCTTCACCTGATGCTGGCGACGCGCGATGGCACGACGATAAGCGATGCGGCGAGCCGCCACGCTCAGGCCGCGCAGTACGGTCTGATAGAGCAGGTTCCAGACGATCACCAGATAGACGGTTTCAATCCAGCGTCCGGACAGGCGCAACGTGGTATAGAAGTACCCCGTCGCCGTGAGCACCATCAGTGCCAGCGGAATAATCGCCAGTACCGTCACGGTGGCCAGACGAATGTTGTGAGACTCTTTATCCCGCCAGCTGTCGCGGCACATCGGCCACATCAGGATGGCAATGAGCAGCAGGTTCAGCAAAATAACCAGCTGGCCCATGACATCGTCCATCAGGTGCAGCGGAGACAGCTCAGCGACAACGGACCAGAAGTGCAGCGGCAACAGCGCCAGGCTGACGCGTACAATCTGACGACGCCAGTGGCTGGTCAGTTGCGCAGGCATGTTGAAATGACGCACCGCAACGCCGTCTTTTTCCAGCACTTTCCAGCACACGCCAAACACCAGCCAGAACAGGGCCAGTTTTTTACTGAACGCCCACAGCAGGTCGCTGATGTTGAGTTGCATCGTCAGCAGGATAAGCCCCGCCGCCAGAATAATCAGGCAGACCGGCAGCGCGCGGATCAGATCGATCAGAATCGCTTTTGGCGTGTGCAGCTGACTGTCGTTACGCAGTTGCCCCACTTCAGACGCCAGCTTATCCTGGTATTTCTTCAGCCAGCCCAGACGCCAGCGGATCAGGCCGGCAATCAGCAGCAGCGGGAGCCCCGCCAGGAAGGCAATCATCACCGCAGGCCAGGCTTTCTCCCAGTTTACGGTGATTTTCATGCTCTTAATCTGCGCCTTCAGCGTTTCAGGGAAGGATTTAATCCAGTCCCAGTCCATCGGCTTATTGCTGTTAACCCAGAAAATCTGCTGGGTCAGGATCTCCTGCAGACTTTTCGACACGCTCACCAGCTGTTGCTGGTTGATCTGCAGGTTAATCGCCATCATCAGCTGGTTGCCGAGCTGTTTGTTGAGCTGGTCGAGCAGCTCGCGGCGCATATCCACAACCTGCAGCAGAGCGTCGTGAACTTCCGGGTTCACTTCACTGGAATGGCCTTCTTCCAATTTGGCGACAAACGTATCGCTCTGGAAAAGGGCGTCGCGCTGCTGGTTCACATCGAATTGTTCCAGACGCAAATCCGCAATGCGGTTGGTCATGTCCTCGAGCTCATCGGCGGACGGCAGCGTCTGCTGTTGCTGGTAGAGAATACGCGACAGCAGCAGGCTGCCTTTCAGAACCGCAATCTGCTCTTTAATGTTGCGTTCAGCCTGCAGCGCGCGGTCCAGCCAGTTTTTCACTCTGATATTTTGCTGAACCAGCGAGTTACCGCTTTCTGTTGCCAGTATCAGGCGCTGGCTCAGCTGATGGTTAGCCTCGAGCTCCTGTTTCACCAGCGGGTTCGCCTGAATGCGGGCAGTTTCGTCCGGTGAGACGGCTTCCTGAGCCGTTTTCTCCGTCAGCGTAAGGCGCTTACTGTTAACCGCCTCCTGCAACAGCTGAAGCTGATGTTCCAGACGATTAATGTTCGCCGTTACGTAGTCGCGCTGCTTCTGGAGCGTATCCTGCAGCACCGTATTCCCTTCCAGGCTTTTACGCTGCTGTTCGATTTGTGCATTCAGTAAGGCCTGCTGCACCAGCAGCAGCGTTTGCTGCGTTGGGCGCAGGGTGCCTTCGCCAACCGACGTACCGTTCAGACGGTTGCGGATCTGCTGCAGCTGCTGAGAGGCGGCGTACATCGCATTTTGCACGCGCTCGGGCTGGGTTTGCAGGGAGACAAGCTGGCTGTTGTACGTACCGAGATCGGACTGCGCCGTTTGCAGATCGTCGAGCAGCTGTGCGACGCGCGATTCCAGCTGACGCAATGACAGGGTCGCGAGCGTTTTACGGGTTTCGTCGTCATTATCCACATCGCTCAGGGCATTCAGCGATTCCGTGGCCTTACGCATGTTTTCAGGCGCCTGCGCCACTTTCTGCCGAAGCTGTGTGGTTTCCGCTTTAACACGCTCAATTTTATCAAGCGTTTCCAGCGTCTCCGTCAGATCCTGCTGAACGAGCTTATCCAGAGCAGAGAGATCTTTTTGTTTATTCAGGGTGTCGAGTTGCGACTGAACATCACTGCGTGAAGGGATGTCATTGTTGTTATCGGCGCGGGCCCAGGAAAGCGGTGCCGTTGCGAAGAAAAACAGCGTCGCCAATAAAAATACAAGAACAGGATGTTGCGAGCGATTGGTGTGCAGCATAGTTGTGAATGATGTCAGAAGATGACCGAAAATAGTCCGGCGTGCAGGATATCACGCTCGCCTGAAGCAGAATAGCGCGAACGTGAGCCTCTAAGAGAAATCCTGGAATCGCGTCAGGCTGTTAGCGAGCCTGACTTGCCATGCAGCGTCGGGGAGAGCTGGCACATCTCCAGGAAAATAGCGACATAGCTGCGGGCTTCGTTCTTCAGGTCAAAGGAGTCCGGGGCGAAAAGCCAGTTTTCCATCAGGCCGGAAATATAACTGCGCATCAGGACTGCCGCCCGTCGGGTCATTAACGTCGCCGGCAGCTGGTTCGCCTGCATGCACTGGGTGAGGACCTGTTCAATGCGATCGTAGCTTTCCAGACACAGGCTGCGCTGCGCCTGCTGGACGACCGCCATCTCTCCGACCAACTCGCATTTATGGTAGATGATTTCCATCATTAACCTGCGACGTTCTTCAACTACCGTTGCTTCAAGGATATATACTAATATTTCTCTTAATACTGAGAGTGGATCCTCGGGGAATTTTGCCCGATACTCAGTCTCAAGATCGCTAATGCTGGACTCTGAGAGTTGCCAGATTTCACTGAACAGATCTGTCTTGTCTTTAAAATGCCAGTAAATCGCTCCCCGCGTGACGCCCGCGGCCTGAGCAATCTGCGCCAGCGAGGTTGACGAAACACCCTGCTGAGAAAACAAACGCATAGCCACATCCAGAATGTGTTGTCGGGTTTCAAGCGCTTGTTGTTTGGTTTTTCGTGCCATACGTTAGTGAATTTACAGGAGTCAGATTTACATACATTTGTGAATGTATGTACCATAGCATGACGATAATATAAACGCAGCAATGGGTTTTTGGACTCAGGACCATTGATCAATTTGAAATCGGACACTCGAGGTTTACATATGAACAAAAACAGAGGGTTAACGCCTCTGGCGGTCGTTCTGATGCTCTCAGGCAGCTTAGCGCTAACAGGATGTGACGACAAACAGGCTCAACAAGGAGCTCAGCAGGTGCCAGAAGTTGGCGTGGTGACGCTCAAGTCCGAACCTCTCCAGATAACGACAGAATTACCGGGCCGTACCAGCGCATACCGCATCGCAGAAGTGCGTCCTCAGGTGAGTGGTATCATCCTGAAACGTAACTTCACCGAGGGTGGTGAAGTGAAAGCTGGCGAGTCTCTGTATCAGATTGATCCGGCAACCTACCAGGCCTCCTATGAGAGCGCGAAAGGCGATCTGGCGAAAGCAGAAGCTGCAGCCAAAATCTCCCAACTGACGCTGAACCGTTACAAAAAACTGCTCGGTACCCAGTACATCAGTCAACAGGATTATGACACTGCCCTGTCTGATGCACAGCAGACCAACGCCGCCGTGATTGCCGCGAAAGCTGCAGTGGAAACAGCGCGTATCAACCTCGCCTATACCAAAGTGACCTCCCCAATCAGCGGTCGCATCGGTAAATCTTCCGTCACGGAAGGGGCGCTGGTGCAGAACGGTCAGACCAACGCGTTGGCCACCGTGCAGCAGCTTGATCCGATTTACGTTGACGTGACCCAGTCCAGCAACGATTTCCTGCGCCTGAAACAAGAGCTGGCAAACGGCACGCTGAAGCAGGAAAACGGTAAAGCCAAAGTGGAGCTCGTGACCAATGACGGTATCAAGTTCCCGCAGGCAGGCACACTGGAATTCTCCGATGTGACGGTCGACCAAACTACCGGTTCCATCACCTTACGTGCGATTTTCCCGAACCCGGATAAGACACTCTTACCTGGTATGTTCGTTCGCGCGCGTCTGGAAGAAGGCACCAACCCAACCGCACTTCTGGTGCCTCAGCAGGGTGTCACCCGTACGCCACGTGGCGACGCGAGTGCACTGGTTGTCGGGGCTGATGACAAAGTCGAAACGCGCAACATCACTGCCACGCAGGCGATTGGCGATAAATGGCTGGTGACGGAAGGTCTGAAAGATGGCGATCGCGTGATTATTACTGGTTTGCAAAAAGTTCGTCCTGGCGCGCAGGTCAAAGCACAGGAAGTGAAATCTGACGATAAACAACAAGCTTCGGCCGCTGGCCAGTCAGAACAAACCAAGTCTTAACTTAAACAGGAGCCGTTAAGACATGCCTAATTTCTTTATCGATCGCCCCATATTTGCATGGGTGATCGCCATAATCATCATGCTGGCTGGGGGACTTGCGATCCTGAAGCTGCCTGTCGCGCAATATCCAACGATTGCGCCACCGGCGGTAACAATTTCCGCAACCTACCCCGGGGCTGATGCAAAAACGGTGCAGGACACCGTGACACAGGTTATCGAACAGAACATGAACGGTATCGATAACCTGATGTACATGTCCTCAAACAGTGACTCAACCGGTACGGTACAGATCACCCTGACCTTCCAGTCAGGTACTGATGCTGACATCGCGCAGGTTCAGGTCCAGAACAAACTGCAGCTCGCCATGCCGTTGCTGCCACAAGAAGTACAACAGCAGGGTGTGAGCGTCGAGAAATCGTCCAGTAGCTTCCTGATGGTTGTTGGCGTGATCAACACCAACGGCACCATGACGCAGGAAGATATTTCCGACTACGTGGGCGCCAACATGAAGGACGCCATCAGCCGTACGTCTGGTGTGGGTGACGTTCAGCTGTTCGGTTCTCAGTACGCGATGCGTATCTGGATGGATCCGAACAAACTGAACAACTTCCAGCTGACGCCGGTGGACGTGATCAACGCCATCAAAGCGCAGAACGCCCAGGTTGCCGCCGGTCAGTTAGGCGGTACCCCGCCGGTGAAAGGCCAGCAGCTTAACGCCTCGATCATCGCACAGACCCGTCTGACCTCCGCCGATGAGTTCAGCAAAATTCTGCTGAAGGTGAATCAGGACGGTTCGCAGGTTCGTCTGCGCGACGTGGCGAAAGTGGAACTGGGTGGCGAAAACTACGACATCATTGCGAAGTTTAACGGCAAGCCAGCTTCCGGTCTCGGGATCAAACTGGCGACAGGTGCTAACGCCCTGGACACCGCGACGGCTATCCGTGCGGAACTGAAGAAGATGGAACCGTTCTTCCCGTCCGGCCTGAAGATCGTTTATCCGTATGACACCACGCCGTTCGTCAAAATCTCGATTCACGAAGTGGTTAAAACCCTGGCAGAAGCGATCATTCTGGTATTCCTGGTCATGTATCTGTTCCTGCAAAACTTCCGCGCGACGCTGATCCCAACCATCGCCGTACCGGTCGTATTGCTCGGGACCTTCGCCATACTGGCCATCTTTGGCTACTCGATAAACACCCTGACGATGTTCGGGATGGTGCTCGCCATCGGCTTGCTTGTGGATGACGCCATCGTGGTGGTAGAAAACGTCGAGCGTGTCATGGCGGAAGAAGGTCTACCGCCGAAGGAAGCAACCCGTAAATCCATGGGCCAGATCCAGGGCGCGCTGGTCGGTATCGCGATGGTACTGTCTGCGGTATTTATCCCGATGGCCTTCTTCGGCGGCTCTACCGGTGCAATTTATCGTCAGTTCTCCATCACCATTGTCTCGGCGATGGCGCTGTCGGTACTGGTTGCATTGATCCTGACGCCTGCACTGTGTGCCACCATGCTGAAACCTGTTCAGAAAGGCGGTCACGGCGAGCATAAAGGGTTCTTCGGCTGGTTTAACCGCATGTTTGATAAGAGCACGCATCACTACACCGACAGCGTGGGTAACATCCTGCGCAGCACCGGTCGTTACCTGCTGCTCTATATCATCATCGTGGTGGGGATGGCCTATCTGTTCGTTCGTCTGCCAAGCTCGTTCCTGCCAGATGAAGACCAGGGCGTGTTCCTGACGATGGCACAGCTGCCGGCGGGTGCCTCGCAAGAACGTACCCAGAAGGTGCTGGATGAAGTAACGGATTACTACCTCACCAAAGAGAAAGCTAACGTTGAATCCGTGTTTGCGGTTAACGGCTTTGGCTTTGCGGGTCGTGGTCAGAACACCGGTATTGCCTTCGTTTCTCTGAAAGACTGGTCAGAACGTCCGGGCGAAGAGAACAAAGTTGAGGCGATTACTGGCCGTGCAATGGGCACGTTCTCACAGATTAAAGATGCGATGGTCTTCGCCTTTAACCTGCCAGCGATTGTTGAACTGGGGACAGCGACAGGTTTCGACTTCCAGCTGATTGACCAGGGCGGTCTGGGTCATGAAAAACTGACGCAGGCACGTAACCAGCTGTTCGGTGAAGTGGCGAAACACCCTGACCTTCTGGTCGGCGTGCGTCCTAACGGTCTGGAAGATACGCCTCAATACAAAATCGACATCGATCAGGAGAAAGCGCAGGCACTGGGCGTTTCCATCAGTGACATCAATACCACGCTGGGCGCGGCCTGGGGCGGTAGCTACGTCAACGACTTCATCGACCGTGGTCGTGTGAAGAAAGTGTACGTGATGTCAGAAGCGCAATACCGTATGTTACCGAACGATATCAACAACTGGTACGTTCGCGGCAACAACGGCCAGATGGTGCCGTTCTCATCCTTCTCTACGTCGCATTGGGAATACGGTTCGCCGCGTCTGGAACGTTATAACGGGCTGCCATCCATGGAGATCCTGGGTCAGGCCGCACCAGGCCGAAGCACCGGTGAAGCCATGAACCTGATGGAAGAGCTGGCAGGTAAATTGCCTGCGGGTATCGGCTATGACTGGACCGGTATGTCCTACCAGGAACGTCTGTCCGGAAACCAGGCCCCTGCCCTGTACGCCATTTCACTGATTGTGGTCTTCCTGTGTCTGGCGGCACTGTATGAGAGCTGGTCGATTCCGTTCTCCGTTATGCTGGTGGTGCCACTGGGGGTTATCGGTGCGCTGCTTGCGGCAACGTTCCGTGGATTAACCAACGACGTGTACTTCCAGGTGGGCCTGCTGACAACCATTGGCTTGTCGGCGAAGAACGCGATACTTATCGTTGAATTCGCCAAAGATCTGATGGAGAAAGAAGGTAAAGGCCTGATTGAGGCGACGCTTGACGCGGTGCGTATGCGTCTGCGCCCAATCCTGATGACATCACTGGCATTTATCCTCGGGGTAATGCCGCTGGTTATCAGTACCGGTGCGGGTTCCGGTGCACAGAACGCCGTCGGTACAGGCGTTATGGGGGGTATGGTTACCGCAACCGTACTTGCTATCTTCTTCGTTCCGGTATTCTTCGTGGTGGTTCGCCGCCGCTTTAGCCGCAAGAATGAAGATATTGAGCACAGTCATTCGGTAGAACCGCACTGATACCGGTTTCACATGATAAAAAGGCCGCATTAGCGGCCTTTTTCTTTTTCAGAAAAAAATCATAAAATAGGCTTATTGTGCTTCTATTTATTTCCTGCCGCCTACAATGACATATCATAATTAAGTGATAACGTAATCGCTGAATTCAGGATTTTTTTAATTTCATTTCCCTGCTTAAATGATTAGGAATATTCCTAACCATATCTTCAGACAAAGAGAACTCCGGATTTGGACATCTTAGGATTGTTTACGCTAAGCCAATGAAACGTAAGGGAGCGAAAAAAGTTCCACGTTAATCTGGATAAAAATGTTTAGCGCTGAAGGCACATTTGCGTAAAGGCTCGCAGTCAGTGCTTTTATTTGTAATTTTTCGTAATAGCGCGGTGAAATCTTGATCAGAGTGGATTATAGTTAGAGTTATCAGGAACACAGCACCCGTGCGGCTAAGTATGTTGTATCCATCCCGACATGATGTTCGGTGAGTAAGAAATCACTCAGAAGGGGATGCGCTATGGACGAGTACTCGCCAAAAAGGCATGATATCGCGCAGTTGAAATTTCTCTGCGAATCCTTGTACCATGACTGCCTTGCCAATCTTGATGAAAGTAACCATGGCTGGGTAAACGACCCAACGTCTGCCATCAATTTACAGTTAAACGAGTTGATCGAGCATATTGCAACCTTCGCACTTAATTATAAAATTAAGTACAATGAAGATAATAAGCTGATTGAGCAAATTGATGAATACCTGGATGACACCTTTATGTTGTTCAGCAGCTACGGCATTAATGCGCAAGATTTGCAGAAATGGCGTAAATCGGGCAACCGACTATTTCGTTGCTTCATCAACGTGAGCAGAGCTAACCCCGTTAGTCTTTCCTGTTAAAATTATTACAATTAGTAAGGTAAATTTATGTCTGAAAAACCACTCACAAAAATCGATTATTTGATGCGTTTGCGACGCTGTCAGTCAATAGACACGCTTGAACGTGTAATTGAAAAGAATAAATACGAGCTTTCTGATAATGAACTGGCGGTATTTTATTCAGCAGCTGACCACCGTCTTGCTGAACTGACCATGAATAAGCTGTATGACAAAATCCCAACGTCCGTGTGGAGATTTGTCCGTTAATCTTTGAAGTGTGTCTGTAGAGGTTCTACGCCACTTTCTCAGCTGTATTCAACTTTCTGGCTATACCCTCCTGCCCCAGTGCAGGTCTCCGTGTAAAACGTGCTCATCCGCAATATTATTGTGATTATAGTCACAGTGGTTTTCCGGGAACGTTCCCCTGTTATCCTGTTCCGATTACCCTACGGTAAAGACGACCAGTGAGGTTCCCAATGAGCATAGAAAAGCAGAAGATGATTGCAGGTGAACATTACCGCCCTGGTGATGAAACATTACGGGCCGACCGATTACGCGCCCGACACCTGGTTCACCGTTATAACCACACTGCACCTGATGAGAAACTCGAACGCCAGAACATTCTGGCGGAACTCCTCGGGCAAAGCGAAGGGGCCTATATTGAGCCGAGCTTCCGCTGTGACTATGGATATAACATTTATCTGGGCAAAGAATTTTACGCCAATTTCGATTGCGTGATGCTGGATGTCTGCCCGATACATATTGGCGACAACTGCATGCTCGCGCCAGGGGTGCATATTTACACGGCAACCCATCCGCTGGACGCCGACGCGCGTAATAGCGGCGTGGAGTTTGGCAAGCCGGTGACCATCGGCAACAACGTCTGGATTGGCGGACGTGCGGTTATTAACCCGGGCGTTACGTTGGGTGATAATGTGGTGGTGGCCTCTGGCGCTATCGTAACGAAAGACGTCCCGGCGAATGTCGTCGTCGGCGGCAATCCGGCAACAATCATTAAACGGCTGTAAAGTGACGGGGAGTCAACTGTTATGGTCTTTTAGCGCCTGACTGTTACTTTTTTCAGCCAAATGGCTCCCCTAAAATTGGCAGACATCCTGTATTGTCAATTCTCATAAAGGCAAAAAATGACCGAGATACAGCGCCTGCTTACTGCCACCATCGACGATCTTAATCACCGCGAAAAGCGCGACAATCGCCCGCGCTTTAGCATCAGCTTTATTCGCAAACACCCTGGACTGTTTGTCGCAATGTATGCCGCCTGGCTGGCGACACTGATTGTGATGCTGAAGTCCGAAACTCTGGTGGACTCCGTCTGGCTGCTTGTCATTCTGTTTGTGGTGTTTAACGCCTTTTTCTTTTTTGACGTTAATCCCCGCTACCGCTACGAAGATATCGACGTCCTTGATTTCCGGGTTTGCTATAACGGTGAATGGTATAACACGCGTTACGTGCCGCCGGAGCTGATCGAAAGCATCATGCACTCCCCCGCGGTTGAAACAGTGCAAAAAGAGAAGCTGCAGAAGATGGTATCCACCAAAGGTCAGCTCTCTTTTTATGATGTCTTTACCCTTTCCCGTCCTGCTGTTGTGTGATTAAAGCCTGTATGCGTCGGATACCCGACACAAACTGAGAAGCAGAGGTATTGCCGTAACCTAACACCAGACCGGTTTGCCCCTGCTTCGGCTCCAGGTAATACCCGCTCAGTGCAGCGGGTGCCAGCTGAAACGCCCTCGCCTGCTCGACCACTTTTTGGTCGTCGATGCCGTCTATTGCCAGCGTCAGATGCATCCCCCCTTCACCCGCCAGAATGCGATGCGGGGTATGAAGCTCAGCACTCAGCGCCTCACGCAGCTGTCGGTAGCGCTTACGGTAGAGCCGGCGCATGGCGGCAAGGTGGCGGGCATAATGTCCTTCCTCAATAAACAGCGCCAGGGTTCGCTGTTCGGCGCGATGCCCGCCACGCAGCAGCGCGCCAATGGCCGGACGGGCCGCTTTTGCCAGCGCCGGGGGTAACACCATGAACCCCATTCTCAGCGACGGAAAGAGGGTTTTGCTGAAGGTACCAAGATAGACAACCGGCGCATTGTTGACCATTCCCAGCATTGCGGGCACGGGCTCACCGGAATAACGAAACTCGCTGTCGTAATCATCTTCAATAATCCAGGCGTTATGCAGCCGGGCCAGATCCAGCAGCGCCAGGCGTCGCCGCGCACTGAGCACGCTTCCGTACGGAAACTGGTGCGAAGGTGAGGTGAAAATAAGCGCAGGGGACGGCGTATCCAGCCCTTCCCAGAACATGCCTTCGTCATCAACCGGCATCCCCGTCATGACTAAGCCCGCTTTGGCAAAGGCGCTTTTAGCCCCACCATAGCCAGGATCTTCCACCCACGCGACGCTGCCGGGTTCGCTCAGCAGCATCGTGCAAAGGTTTACCCCCTCAAGCGCGCCTTCGGTCATTACTATCTGACTGGCATCGCAGTCAATGCCGCGCGAAAGGGCAAGGTGGCGGGCAATGGCCGCCCGCAGCGACGGCTCCCCGGCAGGATCGCCATACCCTAACAGCGCGCTGCCCTCTTCACGCAGAACCCGGTCGTACAAGCGCCGCCACAGCGGCAGGGGAAAGTAGTTGATGGCCGGTGTTCCCGGCGTAAATGCCGGAACCGGGGTATCACGCGGCACCGGCGCAGGCAGCGAGGCGACCCGGGTGCCGAGCGTGATGGCAGAGTCCGGCAATGCCTGAACGAGCGTACGCTGCGCCAGCTGCGCTACCCGCGTCCCCAGGCGGTTACGCAGCAGATACCCTTCGAGCGTCAGCTGTTCCAGCGCCGCATTGACGGTATTCCGTGAAAGCGAGAGCTGCTGAGCCAGCATTCGCGAACCGGGAAGCCGGCTCCCGGCGTGTAGCTTGCCGCACAGTATCGCCTCACGCAGTGCATGATACAGCGCGCGCTGCAGCGTCTCTTCCCCCCGCGCTTTCAACGCGGCATTCAGCAAAGTATAAAATTCATCGCCCGGTATGTTCATCTCGCCTCCCGTGGTACCACCAAAACATAGCTGAGTGGCACTTTTTAAGGAACCAGTAATTCACTAGTCTGGCGTTCTTATCAACGTCACGGACAGTAAAATGAAAACATTCAACGAGTTTGGACAGCCAGTAGGCGAGGCGCTTATCGACTGGCAACCCCGCCAGCACCCTTCACGTGTGGTGCTTCAGGGCCACTATTGTCGCCTTGAGCCGCTGCGGGTGGAGCACGCTGAGGCGTTGTTCAGCGCGTATTCTCTGGCCGAAGATACCCGCAGCTGGACGTGGCTGTTGCGTGAGCCGGATGCCAGCGCAGAGGCGTTTGCAGGGTGGGTAGAGAGCGTGCGTGACTTATCCGATCCGATTCACTTTAGCGTTATCGACAACCAGACCCAGTCTCCGGTCGGCACGCTGGCTCTGATGCGGATCGATCCAACCAACGGCGTTGTGGAGGTGGGACATGTTCATTTCTCCCCGCTGCTCAGCCGCACGCCGATGTCGACGGAAGCGCAATATCTGCTGATGCGATACGTGTTCGACACCCTTGGGTATCGTCGATACGAGTGGAAGTGCAACAGCCTGAATGCGCCTTCGCGCAAGGCGGCACTGCGTCTTGGCTTTCAGTTTGAGGGGCGTTTTCGTCAGGCACTGGTCACGAAAGGTCATAACCGGGATACCGACTGGTTTTCGATTCTCGACAAAGAGTGGCCGGCGCTGGCGAGTGCCTTTGAAGGCTGGCTTGCCACCGACAATTTTACTGCCGATGGCAACCAAAAAAGATCCCTGGAAAGCTGGCGCGAAGCACGCGTCTAGCGTCTTTTCTTACGTCCCTGAACCGCCTTAAAGCGCGGATTGGATTTGCAAATCACGTATAAGCGTCCCTTGCGTTTGACTATCTGGCAATCCGGGTGACGCTGTTTTGCACTGCGCAATGAGTTAAGTACCTGCATGGTTATCCCCGCTTCGCATTAAGAAAGCCGCCGAAACGCTTACGGAAGCGCGCCGCACTGCCATCCGTCGAGAACGTTTTCTGCTTGCCGGTGTAGAACGGGTGCGATTTTGAAGAGACCTCGATGGTGATATACGGATACGTTTCACCGTCGAGTTCAATTTCGCGGTCGGTCTTAATGGTTGAGCCGACTTTAAAGTATTCATTAGCACTGGTGTCGTGGAACACCACGGTGCGATAGGCTGGGTGGATATCTGGTTTCATCGTAAACTCTTTATGTTTTGTTATAACATAACAAATAATATCTAACCCCTGCTGATAAAACAACCCCTCTGCCCCGACGATATTTTCTGTTGTGCCGTAAATCATGACCTGCGCGTGCTATAACTTTATCATTTAGCGGTAAAATCTTTCTCCTCTGGCAGGTTTTTCAGCGCCCAGGAGCGGGCATAAGAGGAAGGAGACAGCACCATGAAAACCCGACATCTGGTCAGTCTGGTGACCGGCGTACTTATCATTGCGGTACTGGTTCCGATTAGCCTGAGCATCTGGCTGGCACATCGCCAGGCGGAAGATAAGTTTGTCGATGCGCTGGATAGCTATGCCTCACGCGTGCTGATACGTACCGCCAGGGTAGTGGATGATGCAAAGGAAGCGCTCAATAGCCTGCAGACCTTTAAAGGGATCCCCTGTAGCGTTATGCATTTAAGGGAGATGCGGCGGGTCGCTTTTTCATGGCGTTATGTTCAGGAAGTTATTTATATCAACAATCTTGAGCCCCTTTGCTCGTCCCTGGAACAAACCAGTCAGTCGGCCCCTTTCCCGCCGCCCATGCGAATCACGGAAGATGGTTATGGCACATGGCTCACCACGCAAAACGATCTCGGTTTTAGCCGCTACATGGCGGTCCTGGGTCGGGGCCACTATCTGGTGCTGGTGGATCCTGCCTCGCTTGTCGATGTGATCCCTTTTGGTGAGATCGCCACAGATGCCGCCCTGGTGGGCAGCAAATCACATCTCATTTTTGCCAGCAGCAGCAAGCTCGATCCGCATATCCGCAATCTGGTTAAGGATCAGGGCGTCACCCGTATTCAGTACAACGACTCGATATACATTATGAAGCCTGTTCCTGAACTGGGGTTTACGGTGGTCGCCTGGGCGGCGTTAAAACCGCTGGCAGAAACCTGGCACCAGCAACTTCTCATCTGGCTGCCGTTCGGCATACTGATAAGCCTGCTTGCCGCACTCTTTGTTTTGCGACTGCTGCGTCGCATCCAGTCGCCACGCAACCGCCTGCTTGACGCCATCAATAACCGGGAATTTGTGGTGCATTACCAGCCCATTATTGAACTCTCTAGCGGGAAGATTGTGGGCGCAGAGGCGCTAACCCGCTGGCCCCAGCCTGACGGGAGCAGCCTTTCACCGGATATTTTTGTGCCGCTTGCTGAGCAAACGGGGCTCATCTCGCAGCTGACGCATTTGGTCATTGAAAAGGTGTTTGAGGATATGGGCTACTGGCTGCACCTTCACGCCGGTCAGCATATTTCCATTAACCTCGCGCCGGCCGATTTGACCTCGGGAAAACTCCCGCCACTGCTGAGTCACTTAATGAATAAGTGGAAAGTCCATCCGCAACAGATCGCCCTTGAGTTAACCGAGCGCGGCTTTGCCGATCCTAAAATCAGCGCACCGGCCATCGCCGCCTTTCGTCATTCAGGCCACGCAATCTATATTGATGATTTCGGTACGGGCTATTCCAGCCTGAGCTACCTGCAGGATCTGGATGTCGACACGCTAAAAATTGATAAAGCGTTTGTGGATGCACTGGAATATAAAAACGTGACGCCACACATTATTGAAATGGCAAAATCGCTGAAGCTGGCGATGGTTGCGGAAGGCGTGGAGACCGAAGGGCAACTCGCCTGGCTACGTCGTCACGGCGTGCAGTATGGGCAGGGTTGGTACTACAGCAAGGCGTTGCCGAAAGCGGACTTTATTCTTTGGGCGGAAGATAACCTCAAAACACATCCTACTTAAGATAGGATTTGATCACCTGTAACACGACGCCAAGATCGGCTTCGCGCTGAGCTTCTTCAGGCTCTTTCACCACATGATCGGTGAGATGACCTTCGATCACCTGCATCATCATGCCGTTTACCGCGCCGCGGATCGCCGCCAGCTGTTGTAACACGTCGGCGCATTCGTGGTCGCTATTGAGCATTTTTTCCAGGGCAGCGCTTTGCCCCTGAATTTTCTTCAGGCGAGTCAATAACATCTTCTTGTCGCGAACCGTATGTGACATCTCTGTCTCCCTCATCGTATGGCTTTTAAAGCATATCATGCTCTACTCCCCCTGAGTATTTTTCTACTGGGGGGTAGTATTAGACTACTGGGGGGGAGTAGTATCTGAAAACGCTTTCCACTCCGGAATTTTCCATGAACGATTTTGCTTCACTCCTGCAGCAAGGCAATGCCTGGCTGTTTGTACCCAGCGCTATCCTCCTCGGCGCGCTGCATGGCCTGGAACCGGGCCACTCCAAAACGATGATGGCCGCGTTTATTGTGGCTATTCGCGGTACGCTGAAACAGGCGGTGTTGCTTGGTCTGGCGGCAACGCTTTCCCATACGGCGGTGGTCTGGATCATTGCCATGGCAGGATTATGGTTTGGCCGGGGCTGGGATGCGCATACGTCTGAGCCCTGGTTCCAGCTGGTCTCGGGGATACTGATCGTGCTGATCGCCCTGTGGATGGCCTGGCGAACCTGGAAGGAGAGTCGGCCACACGCTCACCACCATCATCACGATCACCATGACCATCATCATGATCATCACGACCATGACCATGACCATGACCATGACCACCATCATGATCATCACGACCATGGGCATCCACTGATTGAAGAAGAGTGGCAGGACGCCCACCAGCGCGCGCATGCACAGGATATTAACCGCCGCTTCAACGGCCAGAACGTTACCACCGGACAAATTGCACTGTTTGGCCTGACCGGAGGGCTTATCCCCTGCCCGGCCTCAATCACGGTCCTGCTCATCTGCCTGCAGCTGAAGCATTTTGTCCTCGGCGCAACGCTGGTATTCAGCTTCAGTATTGGTCTGGCGTTAACGCTGGTCGCTTCCGGTGCAATTGCCGCCCTGAGCCTTAAGCATGCGACAAAACGCTGGCCGGGTTTCAGCGAGTTTTCACGAAAAGCACCGTGGATCTCCGCCGCCCTGATTACTGTGGTCGGGATTTACATGAGCCTGCACGGCCTGAGCGGTATCCTGGCGTAAGCGAGGCGGCCACTGCTGTGGCCGCCTCTTTGCTCAGTCAGGGTTCTGCTGCCAGCTGAAGGTATAGCGAAGCTGGCGTTTCTGCAGAATAAATTCCGGCGAGACGCTGGGGCTCCACGAGTCATCACCGCCCACGCCCATATGAAATGCGTCCAGGTTAAGCCAACACCCCGGCTCCTCGCGCAACAGATGATGGTGGGTTGTCTCGTGCAACTGCTGCTGGCTGTAGCGGCTGACGGAGAAATGGAACAGGCCATTCAGCCGATGCGCGCCCAGCAGCAGTTCACGGGTATCACAGCGCAGACCATTTTCTGTCGGGAAGATGTAAGGCGTGTGCATGGCTTCCAGCGGTAATGTCCAGCGCCCCTGCTGAGCCGCCAGCGTTCTGTCCGGGTAGTTTTCATGTGGCCCAAGCCCCAGCCACTGAACCGTTTCCGGCGTTGCGGCAAGATGAACACTCAGGCCTACGCGTGCCGGTTCCGGGATATCAGACGCAATATCGACCTGAATATCGCCATGCAAAACGCCCCGATCGTCCACCCGCCAGACTTTACGGCTCAGGAAGAGCGCTTTACCGCGATACTCCCAGACATGAAGGGTTTTCACCACCGCCTCGGCTGCATGCTGCTCTCCTTCACAGTGCAGTAATCGCGGGGTGAGCTCGTACATGCCTGCCGCTTTCCAGCGCTCCACCCACGCATTCGGATCGATTCGCGTGGCCTCGCTCACGCCAATATCATTGTCCAGCGGTGCGCGGCTAACGTTATCCGTCAGCGGTGAGAGCAGCGTTTCAACGCCATTGCGCCACCATTGCGTCAGGTGTCCTGATGCGCGGTTGAACTGCCAGCGTTGCTGCTGATGTACCAGCTCAAGCACGTCGCCAGTTTGCGTTAACACTGGCGGTACACCTTCTGGCACTGGCGGGGCGATATACAGGGGCGTCGGAACCGGCCACTGCTCCCACGCGCAGCGATGGTTTGCCGGTGACCACGGCGTCGCCCGCGGCTGGTGCACTTCAACGTTCAGCCAGACGTCACCCGCTTCAGGCGCCAGCGCTGGCAGGTCGATATACAGACGCTGTGTGCCCAGGGGAGCAATGGAGAGCGTCACGTCCCCCCTGGCCAGCACGCTGCCGTCACGGACAAGGGTCCAGCGCAGCACCTCGTTATCGGTATGACGGAACAGGTAATCGCTGTGGACTTCAAGCACCAGCGGAGACGTACTTACCCGCGTAAAGGTGAAAAACTGCTGAGCGCGCTGGGCTTCATACAGCGCCGGATGCGGTGTGCGATCGGGAAAAACCAGCCCGTTAAGGCAGAACTGGCGGTCATTGGGCGTGTCGCCAAAATCTCCCCCGTAGGCCCAGAACGGTGTGCCATTGTCGTCTTTTCTGGTCAGTGCCTGGTCAACCCAGTCCCAGACAAATCCCCCCTGCAGGCGAGGATGGCGGCGAAACGCCTGCCAGTATTTGGCAAAACCACCGAAGCTGTTCCCCATCGCGTGGGCGTATTCACAGAGAATAAGCGGACGCGTTTCATCCGGCATGCCGATCCATTTTTTAACAGACCATTTCGGTACCGCCGGGAAGGGCTGATCCTGATCGACCCGGGCATACATCGGGCACACGATATCAGTCGCTGCCGTATTCGCCCCACCGCCTTCGTACTGCACCGGACGCGTCGGATCGGTGGTTTTCAGCCAGCGATACAGTGCGTCATGGTTCGCGCCATGGCCGGACTCATTCCCCAGCGACCAGATGATAATCGAAGGATGATTGCGGTCGCGCTGCACCATGCGGGTGACGCGTTCGCTCATGGCAGGGAGCCAGCGCGGATCGTCAGCAAGGCGACTCATCGGCACCATGCCGTGGGTTTCAATATTGGCTTCGTCGACGACATACAAACCATAGCGGTCGCAAAGCGTGTACCACAGCGGATGGTTCGGATAGTGCGAGCAGCGCACGGCGTTGAAGTTATGCTGCTTCATGAGTTCGATATCGCGGCGCATCGTCGCTTCATCCATCACCTGGCCGTTTTCCGGGTGATGCTCATGCCGGTTAACGCCACGGATAAGCAGGGGTTTACCGTTGAGCTTCAGCAGGCCATTGCTGATCTCTATGCGGCGGAACCCCACATCGCAGGCCTCCGTTTCCAGCACCTCACCCTGCGCGTTCAGAAGCGTCATCGTCAGGCGATAAAGTTCCGGCGTTTCCGCACTCCACAAGGCAGGCGCCTCAACGGGGAGCATCACCGTTAGCCGCTCGGCCCAGCCGCCGCGCTCATCGACAACGGCTGTGCCCGGCCGGCTGGTAGCACTGGCGCATTTTTCGCCGTTGCGCCACAGGGTAAACGCCACCTCACACTCCGCAAACTGTGCGCCTGCGAGCGCGAGATCCACCTTCAGCACCGCGCGATCCCGCTCCGCATTCAGGTCAGTCACAACCTGATAATCGGCTATGTGCGTCTCTGGCTTATGCAGCAGCGACACATCGCGGAAAATCCCGCTCATGCGCCACATGTCCTGATCTTCCAGATAGCTCCCGTCGCACCAGCGCAACACCATGACCGCAATGCGGTTCTGGCCAGGACGCAGCACCGTTGAAAGATCGAATTCGGCGGGCAGTCGGCTGTCCTGTGAATAACCGATCCATTGACCGTTACACCACAGATGAAACGCCGAATTCACGCCATCGAAGATAATGCGGGTTTGGCCGCTCTGCAGCCAGGCATCATCCATCTCAAATGTGAGCGAGTAACAACCGGTTGGGTTTTCTTGCGGCACAAACGGTGGGTTTACAGGGATAGGATAGGTCACGTTGGTGTAGATGGGCGTGTCGAACCCCTGCATCTGCCAGTTAGAGGGCACGGGCATCAGCACGGCATCGGCGCAATCTTCACTGACCCATACCGAAGGAACCTGCTCTGGCGCAGGAAAGAAGCTAAAACGCCACTCCCCGTTAAGGAGGCGTCGGCTGACGGTTCCCCCGTCTTCTCTGGCGGAGTGTTCGTCACGCCAGCTGTGCAAGGGAGCATGTGCTGCCAGGCGGTTCCACTGGGTGACCCCCGGGTTTTCCCAGTCCCGACGAGCCAGAAGTGCGCTGAGGGTCAGCGATGGAGTGTTGGACATATTAACCTCTTTGCGAAGCGCTCACAATTTTAGCTAACATGCCCTGGCTACCGGGTGCGGTAAAGCGTCGGATCGCGGGGTAGCGAGTCAGATCACAAAAGTCTTACCGGCGGGCAAGTTGCTCAGCCGCTAACGCCAGGCTCCTGAGCTGCTGTGCCAGATCCTCGCGTTCGATCTGCTGCGGATCGTGGCGAGCGGTAGAATGGCGGGTCACCAGAGTCACCGGAAGCTGAACCTGCCAGCATGCGTCACCCTCAACTGGCGCCAGCAGCCACTCCACGCTTCGCTCGCCGGCCTCGCGAAAAGCCTGGCGAATAGTGGTCAGTGGGGGAGAAAACCAGGCGCTGTCTGCCGTATCGTCGAACCCGACAACCGACATCTGGCCCGGGATCGCAGTCCCTTTTTCCGCACAGGCGCGCATCACCCCCAGCGCCATTTGGTCGTTCGCGACCACTATCGCATCCGGGAGTTGCGCGGCAGATAACAGCAAATGTCCTTTCTCATAGCCGCTTGCCGCACTCCAGTCGCCGTGCGCCACCGCGACAGCCTCAAGCCCGGCCTGTGCCAGCGTGGCGTTCCAGCCTGCGAGACGTGCCCGGGCAGAGACAGAGCTCTCCGGTCCGCTCAGCAGCGCTATACGCTCATGCCCCAGCGAAAGCAGATGCTCAATCCCGAGACGAGCACCCTGCTCTGCATTAAACACAAGACTGTTTACCTGAGCCGAGGGTGAGACATCCAGAAACAGCACCGGAATGGGCGATGCGAGGGCTTTTAGCGCTTCAGCATGAGAATTCTCCAACGGCACATTCACCAGCAGAGCTTCCACACGCTGCGCCAGCAACGTCTGAAGGGCAGACTGGCACTGCTGTGGATGTTCCACCATTGAGATAAGCACGCTCGCCCCCTGTTCAACCGCCCGGGATTTTACCGCCGAAACAATTTGCGAAGGGGCGTGCAGCGCCAGATCGGTAGTAATAAGGCCAAGCGTACGGGTACGTTTACCCGCCAGCTGTTGTGCCCTGAGATTGGGGACGTAGTGCAGTTCCGCCATCGCCTGCTGCACCTTTTCCCGCGTGCGGGCAGAGACATGCTCCGCGTCGTTAATCACACGGGAAACGGTCTGATAAGAAACCCCCGCAAGGAGGGCAACATCATAAAGAGTGATTGCTTTCATGCATTCTGGCATCGCGTCATTCGAAGGCCACTATTCTGACACAGCGACGCCATGAAAACATGTGAGCGCTTCGCAGAATTAAACAACCCGCTCCGGCTGGGGAGTCTTCTCAACGCGCGGCTTATAACGGAACAGAGGCAAGCAGATCTGGATAAGCGGGCCAATGGTCAGCGCATACGCGACGGTGCCTATCCCGAACGTTCCGCCCAGCATGCACCCAATCAGCAGCACGGACACTTCAATCGAGGTACGCACGCTGCGGATGGACCATCCCATACGGGCATGGATCCCGGTCATGAGACCGTCGCGCGGGCCCGCCCCGAAACCGGCACCGATATACATACCGGTGGCTATCGCGTTCACGACAATTCCAGCCACCAGCAGCGCGATACGCAGGGGCAGCGAGGTCACCTCGGGGATCAGGGCCATGGAGGCATCTGCCGCCAGGCCAATAATAATTACATTACTGAGGGTCCCCAGACCAGGCATCTGACGCAGCGGGATCCACAGCAGGAGTACCGCCGCACCGGTTAAAATAATCACCATCCCAATGCTCAACCCCAGCTGGATCGCCACGCCAAGGTGGAAGACGTCCCACGGATCGAGCCCCAGATCCGAACGAATAAACATCGTGGTTGAAAGCCCATACAGCCCTAAACCGACATACAGTTGTAGCAGACGACGTACCATTTTTTATCTTCTCCAGTGAACCAGGCTTTCATCTTGAGCGAAAATGGCATTATGATTAATGTCCAGTTTTCAAATAGTGGACTGCACATGTCATCTCGCCGCTTCGGAAGCCAGTCATTGGTACGCCTGTTAGGCCATTGGCAACAAACCTCGTCCCGGACCCCGCTCTGGCGTCAGCTGGCGGATGCGTTACGCCTGTTAATTCTTGATGGCCGACTGGCGCTTAACACCCGTCTACCCGGCGAGCGGGAGCTGGCCACTGCGCTGGATGTGAGCCGGACCACCATCAGCAGCGCACTCGCCCATCTGCGTGAGGAAGGTTATCTTGAAAGCCGCCACGGCAGCGGTTCACGCGTTATCCTGCCCGACACACGCGCCGTGCCAACTCTTTCAGCAGCCAGTGCCGCGCTGGATCTCTCCACCGCGGCGCTCAATGCCGGGCCTGAGATCCACCAGGCCTATACCCATGCGCTCACGGCCATTACGCAACATCTCTCGCTTACAGGTTACGATCAGCTTGGGTTACCGGCGCTGCGGGAAGCCATCGCCGCACGCTATACCGCGCGGGGGCTTCCGACCCGGACAGACGAGGTGATGGTGGTCAATGGCGCGGTCAGCGGTTTTGCGCTGGTCCTGCGGATGATGACCGGCCCGGGGGATCGCGTCGTGGTCGATCATCCCACTTACCCGCTGGCGATCGCCGCCATTCAGGGAGCGCAGTGCCGTCCAGTGGGTGTGTCGCTGCCGGAAACGGGCTGGGATACCCATGGGTTTGCCGCAACGCTTGCCCAGACAGCGCCGCGCCTGGCATACCTGATGCCCGATTTTCATAACCCTACCGGGCGATGCATGGATATTCCCACCCGTCAGGCAATCACCGAGATTGCCGCGCAAACCCGCACGACGCTGGTAGTAGATGAAACGATGGTGGATCTGTGGTTTGACTCGCCCCCGCCGCCGCCGCTGGCGTCATTCAACCCGCAGGCCACCGTGATAACGTTAGGCTCTGCCGGAAAAAGTTTCTGGGGCGGCCTTCGTCTTGGCTGGATCCGTGCCTCCTCGCGCACCATCGCTACGCTTGCCCAGACGCGGGATACCCTGGATTTAGGATCGCCCATGCTCGAACAGCTGGCGACGCTGTGGCTTATCAATAACAGCGAAACGTTTTTGCCTGCTCGCCGGAAGATGCTGGCGGAACGACGAGACCAATGCGGCGCGCTGTTGCGCGAGCACTTCCCTGAATGGACATTCCATGAAGCGGAAGGCGGGCTTTCCTACTGGATTGAACTGCCGGGGATGCTGGCAACACAGCTTGCTGCACGCGCAGAGATACTGGGAATCAACCTGGGGACCGGCACGCGGTTTGGTTTATCGGGTGCGTTTGATCGGTATTTACGTATGCCCTTTTCACTCGATCCGGCTGAGCTTGAACAGGCGTTACTGAGAATAAAACCCTTGTGGCTCGCCCTGAATAAAAACGTGCCATCAATAAAAAGAAGTCTGGTTTGATATAAAAAATTTGAAGTGGATCATAAAATAAAAACTGCTGACTGTCACAGATACAGTCAGCAGTTTTCACCATTCAAGATTTAGTGCTGAGGAGGAATAGGAAAACCTTTCAGTGAAATAACGAAATTTTCACCGTCTTTCTTTATTTTTGCGCCGGTATCACACCAGTCAGACGCAATACGAAAGAACTCATCACTTCCTACATTCCAGCCAAGACGTACATGCTTCACGTAGCCTGAACGCAACAGATCGCAGGCCTCGTTGTAGTCACTGGCAGTTGACAGTTGTTGTTTCATTTTCTCTTCTTAAGAATTTTACGTAGGGCCTTGATTTCTTTAGGAGTAAATGGAGAAACACTCTCTTCTTCCGTATGCTGGTTATCAATATCCTCTTCCGATACTCCCGCCTCTTCTACCGCTTCGAATGCCAGCAGCAGCAGTTTCTCTGTCGTCACGCTTAAATTCTCGTTATTAACTTCAGCATAGTGGCGAAGTCTTTCTTTTAGCGCTTGATCAATCTTAACGTTTAACACCGCAGTAGCCATGTTTGTCACTTCCCTTCGGAATAAGTACTTTATTTAATACACGAACTTACCAATGTTATCCAGATATATATTTTTAAGTTATGACAGAAAAAAGACATCCGATATTAAAATGACAGTCTATTATTACAAGTTTATGACAGTAATATTTCAATGCAATGAAATATATATTACATGCAGTCAGTAAAGTCCTAATAACGTTGTGGATTAAAGGCTATTCGAAGCGAAGAGAAACAGGAAGAGTGTTGATGAGAGCAGAAATGGGTGGGGGCCCTGCCAGCTACATCCCGGCACACACGTCGTCTGCCCTGGCTGCTTCCTTCCGGACCTGACCTGGTGAACAGAGTAGCGTTGCGGGAGAACCAACAGAGCCCCCATTGAGAGCGTTGATAACCAACGCGCTGGCGCATTATCCCTGTGCTTACCGCCAATTGCAAGCGACCCGCAACTGGATGCTGGTTTCTTGCGCAAACTGGCGCAGCAATTGGGTTTATCTTCGTTTAACATGACTGTCCAGACATTCCCCACAGGTAGACGTATGGACGTACATGACTCCTTTCCACAACGCGTATGGCAAATTGTGGCCTCTGTGCCGGAAGGTTATGTTACCACCTATGGCGACGTAGCGCGTCTGGCCGGTTCCCCGCGTGCGGCGCGGCAGGTCGGTGGCGTACTGAAAAGGTTGCCGGAAGGAAGCACCCTGCCCTGGCATCGGGTGGTAAATCGTCATGGGGCGATCTCGTTGACCGGGCCGGATCTGCAGCGCCAGCGTCAGGCGTTACTGTCAGAAGGGGTGCAGGTGTCGGGGTCAGGACAGATTGATTTGCAAAAGTACCGCTGGGTGTATTAAACCCTCTCCCGAAGGAGAGGGTTTAAAGCGTTACATCTGGGTCGGAGGGGTTGGCAGAGACGGTTGGTTAGTCTGTGGCGCAACCGGCACTTCGGTTTGCTGTACCGGAACCAGGTTCAGGTCAACTTTTGTCCCGCCGTGGTTAATCGCTTCCTGCACCGTATCGGTGATAAACACCAGTTTATCGTTGATCGTTACTGCTGCGCTCAGGAGGATACGGGCATTAGGCTGCACGTCTGATGGGTTATACGGCAACACGAAGCTAAACGGTGCCTGCTTACCTTCCGTACGTACGGCACGCTGGGCCAATACTTTAGACGGCGCGTCTGCCAGGGAAGCATCAGACAGGGTTACCGTTAATACCGCATCTGGCGGTAATGCGACTTTCTGTTTAATCCAGATAGTCCCGGAAACGTTAGGCTGCTGAATGGACTGCTGTGAGAGTGTATTAATCCCGTTTGGATCTGCTGCTGGCACCGGCACCTGGGCGCTCTTTCCTGCACAGGCGGACAACGCCACCGCAATTGCTACACCACTTAGCATGGGCACGAGTTTCATTGAAGTCTCCTTATCATCAATGCACCAGCGGGATCGATCCCATCCGATGTCGTTTCAATCACATAACACAGGTAAGTTTGGCACAGATCACTGATTTATGCCTAAAATCGTCCAGATATTCAGATTATTCTACCCATCGGACCACTTTCATTTCTGCGTTATACTCTGCCTATCTTTCGCTACGGCGTTTATTGAGGACAACTATGAGTCAGGCACTGAACAATCTGCTGACATTACTGAATCTGGAAAAAATTGAGGAAGGACTCTTTCGCGGACAGAGCGAAGATCTCGGCTTACGCCAGGTCTTCGGCGGGCAAGTCGTAGGACAAGCGCTCTACGCAGCAAAGGAGACCGTTCCTGCAGACCGTCTGGTGCACTCATTTCACAGCTACTTCTTACGCCCTGGTGATAGCGCGAAACCCATCGTATATGACGTTGAGGTATTGCGGGATGGCAACAGCTTTAGCGCGCGTCGTGTCGCGGCGGTTCAGAATGGCAAGCCTATCTTTTACATGACCGCCTCGTTCCAGGCGCCGGAACCGGGTTATGAGCATCAGAAAACGATGCCACCCGCGCCGTCGCCAGACGATCTCAAATCAGAGACCGATATCGCCCGTGCGCTGGCGCATCTGCTTCCACCGCAGGTAAAGGAGAAGTTTCTCTGCGATAAACCGCTTGAGATCCGTCCTGTTGAATTCCATAACCCGATGAAAGGCCACACGGCCGAGCCGAAGCGCCAGGTCTGGATCCGCGCTAACGGTACCGTGCCCGCGGATTTCCGCGTTCATCAGTATTTGCTGGGTTATGCTTCAGATTTCAACTTCCTGCCGGTGGCGCTGCAGCCGCACGGCGTGGGCTTCCTTGAAAAAGGGATGCAGGTGGCCACCATCGATCACTCCATGTGGTTCCATCGTCCGTTCGACATGAACGAGTGGCTGCTCTACAGCGTGGAGAGTACCTCGGCGTCAAGCGCGCGCGGCTTTGTGCGCGGTGAGTTTTACACTCAGGATGGCGTGCTGGTCGCGTCGACGGTGCAGGAAGGGGTAATGCGTAACCGCGGGTGATGCTGTACTGCGGCCCTCTCCCGACGGGAGAGGGAACAAAACGAAAACGGCAACCCTGGGTTGCCGTTTTGCTTATCAGGCGTTGTACGCATTCTCGCCGTGGCTGTTGACGTCCAGGCCTTCGCGTTCCTGCTCTTCCGGAACACGCAGACCGACGGTCATATCCGCCAGTTTATAGCCGATGAAGGCCACAACGGCAGACCACACGACGGTGATGGCAATACTTTCCAACTGCACCAGCACCTGGTGAACCATGGTGACGCCTTCTGCGTACCCCACGCCACCCAGCGATTTCGCCGCGAAGATACCGGTCATGATACAGCCGACGATGCCGCAGACGCCGTGTACACCGAAGACATCGCACGGGTCATCGACGCGCAGAACACGTTTCAGCGCCGTCACACCCCACAGACCCGCCAGACCGGCGACCAGCCCGACAAGCAGCGCGCCGCCAACACCGACGTAGCCACAAGCTGGCGTGATACCAACCAGACCGGCAATTGCACCTGAACAGGCACCCAGCAGTGAAGGCTTACCGCGTACCGCCCACTCACCAAACACCCATGAGAGGATCGCACCCGCCGTGGCCACAACCGTGTTCACGAAGGCCAGCGCGGCGATTTCGTTTGCTGCGCTTGCTGAACCGGCGTTGAAGCCGAACCAGCCAAAGTAAAGGATCGCTGTACCGGTAAAGACCATCGGCAGGTTGTGCGGTTTGAACGCTTCTTTACCGAAGCCCACGCGTTTGCCAATCAGGTATGCCCCTACCAGGCCCGCCACCGCGGCGTTGATGTGTACAACGGTACCGCCTGCGAAGTCCAGCGCGCCATGGCTCGCCAGCAGACCGCCACCCCAGACCATGTGCGCAATCGGCACATAGGAGAGCGTCAGCCAGACCACCACGAAGATCAGTACGGCGGAGAAGCGAATACGCTCAGCCAGCGCCCCGACGATCAGCCCGACGGTGATACAGGCGAACGAGCCCTGGAAGGCAACGTGAATATATTGATAGAAACTGCCCATCAGCGCGGTCAGTTCGATGTTTTTCAGCATGACCCAGTCAAAGTTTCCGAAGAACGCATTGCCCGTGCCGAAGGCCAGAGAGTAACCGTAGACCACCCACAACACGCAAACCAGCGCGAACGTGACGGCAACCTGCGTCAGCATGGAGAGAACGTTTTTGCCACGGATCAGGCCGCCATAGAACAGCGCAATGCCCGGAATGGACATGAACAGCACCAGCGCGGTGCTGATCATCATAAAGGCGTTATCGGCTTTGTCTGCCACCGCAGGGGCAGCCAGTGCCAGGCCCGGCAGCAGTGCCAGCGAACCCAGACCCGTTTTGATTGTTGCTATCTTCATTTTCTCGATCCCTATCACTGTGTGCCAGGAGTTACTTACAGTGCCGCTTCGTCAGATTCGCCGGTACGGATGCGAATGACGCGCTGCAATTCGGCAACGAAAATTTTGCCGTCGCCAATTTTGCCGGTGTAGGCCGCTTTGCTAATGACATCAATAACTTCATCAAGCTGGTCATCAGCAATCGCGACATCAATTTTTACTTTTGGCAGGAAGTTAACGCTGTATTCTGCCCCGCGGTAAAGCTCGGCATGACCCTTCTGACGACCAAAGCCTTTCACTTCGGTGACAGTCAGTCCCTGAATACCCATGGAAGACAATGCTTCACGCACGTCTTCGAGTTTGAATGGTTTGATTACAACCGTAACCAGCTTCATAGATCCCCTCCAGTCAGAATTCGGTAATGGCCGCCGCTAATACGCAGAAGACATTGCAAGGGGTGTGCCAGAAATGAAAACCTGAGGGAAACGCGCTGCAATGAGCATTACACGAGCGTGTTTAACGAACCGGTGAAAAAAAACGCACCATGACAGTGCACGGTGCGTTTCAGTTTTGCACCAACAGTAATGACTGTTAGCGCGCTGCCTTGTTTTGGTGCATCAGGCGCTGAGGGACTCGTCCTCACGCACGCTGGCGGCCAGCTCTTCACCGGCCAGCTGCAGCTGATACATCTGCCAGTAGCGCCCTTTTGCTTCGAGCAGCTCCCGGTGCGTACCGCGTTCGACGGCCTGACCGCGATGCAGCACCAGGATGGTGTCTGCGTCGACAATCGTTGAAAGACGGTGTGCGATAACCACCAGCGTCGTGTGGTCACGCACCGCGGCCAGCGCCAGCTGGATAGCCTGCTCAGTACCAGAGTCGATGCTGGCGGTTGCTTCGTCGAGTATCAGCACCTGCGGCGTTTCAATCAGCACCCGCGCCAGGGCCAGAAGCTGCTTTTGTCCCACCGAGAGGTTATTCCCCTGCTCACCGAGCCGGGTATTGATCCCATCGCTAAAGCCACGCGCCAGCTCTGCCAGCTGCACGGTTTCCAGCACATCCCACACCTGTTGCTGGGTATAATCCCGCCCCAGGGTGACGTTGGCGTAAAAGGTATCGGCCATGACTACCGGGTCTTGCTGCACCATTGCAACGCCTTTGCGCAACACATTGTGGCTCAGTGATGCGAGCGGACGACCATCAATGCGGATTTCACCCTGACTGACCGGGTAATAGCCCATCAACAGGCTGGCGAGGGTACTTTTGCCGCTGCCGGTGTGCCCCACCAGCGCCACAAAGCCGCGCGACGGCACATCAAGAGAGATGTCCTGCAACACCAGACGGTCTTCACGGTAAGCAAACGAGACCTTATCAAACGTAATCTCTCCGCTTTGCAAAGGACGCTCATCATCGCCGTAGGTCTGACGTGGCCGGTCCATCAGTTCGAACACGCGCTCCCCCGCCACCACGGCCTGTTGCAACATAGACTGCTGGGTGGTGAGTTCTATCAACGGTTCATTAAGGCGTCCCAGATAGCTGATAAAAGCGTACAGAACCCCAACTTCAATTGTTCCGTTCGCGCTCATCCCGAAAAGCATCAGCAGGCCACAGAGAACAAGCGCCGAGAAGAGGCTCAGCAGTGGACGTAGCAGGAAACCGTCCAGTCGCAGCGTTTGCATACGCGCCATATAGTGCGACCGGCTGGCTTCCCCCATGCGCTCACCAAAGCGAGCCTGCTGGCGGAACTGCTGAATGACGCTCATGCCGTTGATCACTTCGTTGAAGCCATCGTTGATATCGGCCAGATAGGCGCGCACCCGACGCACAATCGGCGTGCTGTAGCGTTGATAGATGACCATTACAATCAATACGGCCGGGAAGATGGTGATCGCCACCAGAGCCATACGCCAGTTGAGGCTAAACATCGCCACCAGCATGGCGCCAATCAGCGCCGCGCTGCGCAGCACGGTTGCCACGACGGTGACATACAGATCGCGGATCACCTCGGTATCGTTGGTCACCCGGGATATCACCTGCCCAACCGGCTGGGTATCAAACTCGCTCAACGGCTGGCGCAGCGCCGCATCCATCACATCCGTACGTAGCTTCTGCACCACGCCCACGGCCGCCCGGTTAAAGAGCAGAGACTGGGCGTAATGCAGTGACGCCGCAGTCAGCTGTAGCCCAACGTAGGCCACTCCTAACCCCGCGACGAGCCCCAGCGGCAAATAGCTTTTCGCCACCATATTGTCGATAAAGTAGCTGATGAGCAGCGGACCGCTCACTTCTGCAATCGCGGCAATCCACAGCAACAGCACGGCAAGTGAAAGCGGTTTTCGCCACGGAGAACCATAGGCCAGCAGGCGTTTTAGCGTCGGCCACTGCGTCACGGTCTTACGCATTAGCGTTCTCCTCATCCTGTTCCGGGGCGTCGTCCAGCGCCGCTTCAAGCTGCTGATAACGATACATATCGCGATACCAGCCCGGTTGCTCCGCAAGCTGTTCATGCTGTCCGCGCTGGGCAATGTGCCCGTGCTGTAATACCAGAATTTCATTGGCTTCCGTCAGCGCCGACAACCGGTGTGCACTGATGATCACCGTCCTTCCATCCCCCCACTGTCGCAGGTTATGCAGGATCTGGTGCTCGGTGCGGCCATCGACGGCGGAGAGCGCATCATCAAGGATCAGGATTTCGGCATTCAGCAGCAGCGCGCGGGCAATCGAGAGACGCTGTTTTTGCCCGCCGGAAAGCATAACGCCACGCTCACCCACTTCCGTTTCATAGCCCTGTGGCAGACGCAGAATATCGTCATGGACGCTGGCCAGGCGCGCGACGTGCTCAATCTCTTCCTGAGTCGCCGCCGGGCGTCCGAGGGCAATGTTATTCGCCACGGTGTCAGAAAAGAGAAACGGCGTCTGGCTGACCACCGCCAGACGACCGCGCCAGTCATCGAGCAGCAGGTTCGTCAACGGAATATCATGGAAGCGAATATCGCCCTGCGTGACGTCAAAGTGACGTTGAAGCAGGGAGAGTACGGTACTTTTCCCGGCGCCTGTCGGACCGCAGATACCGAGCATCTGACCCGGTTTGAGCGTAAAGCTGACGTTCTCCAGTACCGTATGTTCCGTTTGCGGATACACAAACTTACGGACGTCGACATTCATCACGCCGCGCCCTTCCGGTACCGATTCGCTACCGTCATTCACCACTGGCGCTTCGGCCAGCATCGCGCGAATACGGCTGTAGGCGGCGCTGCCGCGCTCTACGATGTTAAACATCCAGGCCAGTGCCAGCATCGGCCATATCATCAGCCCCAGGTACATGGCAAAGCTGGTCAATTGCCCGAGGGTTAGCGAGCCCTGCACCACCATCCAGCTCCCGCCACCAATGGCCAGCAGGTTTGCCATGCCAATCGCGACATAGATTGTCGGGTCAAACCGCGCATCGATACGCGCAACGCGCATGTTCTTCGCCCCCGTGTCGGCGGCATCGGCTGCAAACAGCGCGGATTGTCGATCTTCCAGGCCAAACGCTTTGATCATGCGGATGCTGGTCATGCTCTCCTGCGTACGGTCATTCAGCGAGGAAAACGCCGCCTGCGCCAGCTTGAAGCGCTCATGAAGCTGTTCGCCATAGCGGTTGATCGCCAGCGCCATCAGCGGCATAGGCAGCAACGCCAGCAGCGTGAGCTGCCAGCTTATCTGGGTGGACATCACAATCAGAACCGCACAGCCCATCACCAGAGAGTCCACCAGCGTTAACACCCCTTCCCCGGCGGCAAACACGACGCGGTCAACGTCATTGGTGGCGCGAGCGATAAGATCCCCGGTGCGATGACGCAGGTAGAACTCGGGATGCTGGCGGCTCAGCTGACGATAAAAATCTTCACGCAGTTCGACGGCCAGCTGATAGGACGCCCCAAACAGCAGTACCCGCCAGACGTAGCGCAGCAGATAGACAATGATGGCCGTCAGCACCAGCGTGCCGACCCACATCAACACCCGTGCGGTGGTGTAATGCTGTTCTGTAACGCCATCCACCACGTATCCCACCACTTTCGGTGGAATTAACTGCAGGATGGCAATGATAATAAGCAGGGCCACAGCGCCGAGGTAGCGTTGCCACTCCCGACGAAAGTACCAGCTTAATTGGGCAAATAATCGCACGCGGTTTGTTCCTGAAGGTATGGATCCGGCTACGCCGGGAAGTTATTCAATTAATCAATGGGTAGTGCTGTGGTGTATTTAATCTGTTCCATGGCGAAGCTCGAGGTGACGTCCGACAAGCCCGGTACGCTGTTCACCAGCCGCTTGTAAAAATCATCATAACGCTTCATGTCTGCCACCTGGACGCGCATCAGATAGTCATACTCTCCCGCCATGCGCCAGAAACCGAGCACCTCCGGCATCTCGGAGACCTGTGTTACGAAGCGGCTGTACCACTCGCTGCTGTGATGTTGGGTTTTTATCAGGACAAATGCCGTCAACCCAAGCCCCAGTTTTTCGGGATCTAAAAGCGCGACTCGCCCCAGAAGGATGCCGTCATCTTCAAGCTTCTTGAGGCGCTTCCAGCACGGCGTGGTGGTCAGATTAACGGCATCTGCCAGTGCCTGCAAAGAGAGGGTACAGTCACTTTGCAGTAAAGAAAGCAGCTTACGGTCTATTTTATCTAGCATACCCACCTCACAGAGAAAAATTTTCTCCCTTCATTCTATTTTAAAGGCCATATAGCAACAATTTTTTCTGTGCTTTTCGCTATGCTGGGCACAAAATGACAAACGGATAAATACGATGAATAGCGCCTGGGTTAAACATGCCATCAGCGAAATCAATGCCGACTATCAGCGCTCGGCGGACACCCATCTCATTCGCCTGGCTCTGCCGGGCTTTGCTGGCATCCAGCTGTACCTGAAAGATGAAAGCACCCATCCCACCGGTAGCCTGAAGCATCGCCTGGCGCGTTCGCTCTTTTTATACGGTTTGTGTAACGGCTGGATTAAGGAGGGAACCACGATTATTGAATCCTCCTCCGGTTCAACCGCCGTATCCGAAGCCTACTTTGCCCGCCTGCTGGGCCTGCCGTTTATCGCCGTGATGCCCTCCTGCACCGCGAAACGAAAAATTGAGCAGATCGAATTTTACGGTGGACGCTGCCACTTTGTGGAAAGCGCCTGCGAAATTTACGCCGCGTCTGAAATGCTGGCCCGTGAGCTGAATGGCCACTATATGGACCAGTTCACCTTTGCCGAGCGAGCCACAGACTGGCGCGGCAATAACAACATCGCCGACAGTATTTTCCGCCAGATGACCCACGAACCTCACCCTGTTCCGTCGTACATCGTGATGAGCGCCGGTACTGGCGGCACCTCAGCCACCCTGGGGCGTTACATCCGCTGTCAGGGCTATGATACGCAGCTGATGGTGGTGGATCCGCAGAACTCGGTGTTCCTGGACTACTGGCAAAGCCGCAATGCGGATCTGCGCAGCCCGGTGGGCAGTAAGATTGAAGGAATTGGCCGCCCGCGCGTGGAGCCTTCATTCATTCCGGACGTGGTGGATGAAATGCTCCGCGTGCCGGATGCCGCCAGCGTGGCAACGGCGCACTGGCTAGAGACACAGATTGGCCGTAAAGTCGGTGCTTCTACCGGCACCAACATGTGGGGAGCCCTGCAGCTTGCGGCTCGCATGCGTGAAGAGGGGCGCACCGGCTCTATCGTCACCCTGCTCTGCGACAGCGGCGAGCGCTATCTTGAGACCTATTACAATGCGCAGTGGGTTCAGGCAAACATCGGCGATATTGAGCCGTGGAAAGCGCAGATTACGCAGCTGGTGAAATAAAAAAAAGCCAGACCGGGGTCTGGCTTGCTGGAAGGGTCTCACTATTCGGGGGAATATGGGAGGTTGTTGTTGTCCAGCCAATGCGTCAAAAAATGAGACACTGCTTCGTTACCGCAGTGTCCGATAACCGGTAGATGGGGAAGCTCTGCCTTCAACTGCGGCATCGCATTTCCCATGATCAGACCGCGACCAACGCTGCCCAGCATTTCGCGGTCGTTCATGGCGTCGCCAAACGCCATACATTCCTGCATCGTTAAGCCTAAGTGATCGCTCAGTACCGCCAGCGCCGATCCTTTATTACACCCAACCGGCAAAACCTCGAGACAGTCCACCGCTGAAAAGGTCAGGTGTGCCCGGTCGCCTAACGCGTCATTCAGCTGAATGCGTAAGCGACAAAGATCGTCATGATCGCCGCAGAAACAGATCTTCGTCACCGCATGAGCCGGAATACGGCGCAGATCGATAAGCTGATAGCGGAAACCACTGTAGACATGGGCGTGCAGCAATGCCGGAATGTCATGCCCGGTAAACCAGCCGTTATCGTTAAAGACATGAACGCTGGCCCGGGTGTCCCAGGTGCTGTGCAGGACGATATCTGCCACTTCCGGGTTGAGATCCTGACGGTGGAGAACATCGCCTTCGACAGAGTGAATGCGCGTCCCGTTGCCGGTAATAAGAAAAGCATCCAGGGAAAATGCCCCCAGCAAATGGCGCATCTCCAGCACATGACGGCCGGTGGCAAACGTCAGGGTGACATCACGTTCGTGCAGGCGCTTAAGAGTACTCAGGGTTTTCTCACCCAGACGGTGATCCGGCATTAACAACGTACCGTCCATATCAAACGCAGCGAGACGAGCCATGATTACTCCTGAAATGTGATGCGGTTAACTTGTGCATCAGTATTGCGTGAGATATACGGAAGTAATAGTGAATAGATGATAATTATTGTTCAGGGTTTCTCATGCGCCAGCTTAACCGACTCAACCAGTACCACCGTTTGTGGCAGCCTTCCGCTGGCGCGACGCAGCAGGCCACCATCAGCGAGCTGGCCGCCCGCTGTTTTTGCAGCGAACGGCATGTCCGTACATTACTCCGTCAGGCGCAGGAGGCGGGCTGGCTTAGCTGGCGAGCGCAGTCTGGCCGCGGTAAGCGTGGGGAGCTGACTTTCCACGTCACCCCGGAGTCACTGCGCAATGCGATGATGGAAAAGGCACTGAAGCGTGGGCAGCAGCATAACGCGCTTGAGCTGGCCCAGCTGGCACCGGAGGAGCTGCGGTCACTGCTTCATCCGTTTTTAGGCGGCCAGTGGCAAAACGATACGCCGACGCTGCGCATTCCCTATTACCGCTCGCTGGATCCACTGCATCCCGGCTTTTTGCCCGGTCGGGCGGAACAGCATCTGGCAGGACAAGTTTTTTCCGGGCTGACGCGTTTTCACGGTAACAGCAGCGAACCGACGGGCGATCTTGCCCATCACTGGGACGTGTCGGAGGACGGGCTGCGCTGGCATTTTTATATTCGCTCCACGCTTCACTGGCATAACGGTGATAAAGTCGAAACGGTCCAGTTACAGGAGAGTCTGAATGCGATGTTGACGCTCCCGACCATGCACAGGCTTTTTCAGAGCGTGCTGCGCATTGAAGTTACCCATCCGCAGTGTCTGACGTTTATTTTACACAAGCCCGACTACTGGCTGGCGCATCGGCTGGCAACCTATTGCAGCCGTGTGGCGCACCCGGCGCAACCGATGACAGGCAGCGGACCTTTCAGGCTCACCGCGTATAAGCCGGACCTGGTTCGTCTGGAAAGCCATGAGCAGTATCACCTTAGCCACCCGCTACTGAAGGCCATCGAGTTCTGGATCACCCCTCAGCTATTTGATCAGGGGCTTGGAACCAGCTGCCGGCATCCGGTACAAATCGCCATCGGAGAGCCTGACGAACTGACCCGTTTGCGGCTGGTGAGTAACAGCATCAGCCTGGGGTTTTGCTACCTCACGCTGAAGCGCAGCCCGCGTCTTAGCGAAATGCAGGCAAGACGTCTTATCAACATCATTCACCTCTCAACGCTTCTGCATACTCTTCCTCTGGATGAGGGGCTTATCACCCCAACGCAGGAGTTGCTGCCTGGCTGGCGTATTCCTGAGTGGCCGGATCTCACGGATGTCCCTTTGCCTGAGACGCTGACCCTGATTTACCATCTGCCCGTCGAGTTACATACCATGGCGAGTCAGCTAAAAGCGTATCTTTCCCGCCAGGGCTGCGCGTTAACGGTCATCTTTCACGATGCCAAAACGTGGGACGGATGTCAGCATCTTGCCGACGCGGACCTCATGATGGGAGACAGGCTGATTGGCGAAGCACCGGAATACACCCTTGAGCAGTGGCTTCGCTGCGATGCGCTATGGCCGCACTTGCTGAGCGCGCCGCAATATGCCCATCTGCAGGCGACACTCGATGCCGTTCAGACTCAGGCTGACGAGCATGCCCGGCATCGCGGGCTGAAAGCTATTTTCACCCAACTCATGGAGAGCGCGGTGCTGACGCCGTTGTTTAACTACCAGTACCAAATCAGCGCGCCCCCGGGAGTCAATGGCATACGGCTTAACACCCGCGGCTGGTTCGATTTCACCGAAGCCTGGCTCCCGGCCCCCAAATCGTGAAGAAGCTGGTCGTCGCCGTAGTCAGACGGTAACATGATGTTTTTACCGTAACTGTCGAGATGATTTATGAAACGTGCCGTCGTCGTGTTCAGCGGAGGACAAGATTCCACTACCTGCCTGGTTCAGGCGCTTCATCAGTACGATGAAGTTCACTGTGTCACTTTCGATTATGGTCAGCGACATCGCGCTGAAATCGACGTCGCCCGTGAACTGGCGCTGAAACTGGGCGCGCGCGCGCATAAGGTGCTGGACGTTACGCTGTTAAATGAACTGGCCGTCAGTAGCCTCACCCGCGACAGTATTCCCGTTCCTGACTATGAACCTGATGCCAGCGGCATTCCGAACACCTTTGTGCCAGGCCGCAACATTCTCTTCCTGACGCTGACGGCGATCTACGCCTACCAGGTGAAAGCCGAAGCGGTGATCACGGGCGTGTGTGAAACCGACTTCTCCGGGTACCCTGACTGCCGTGACGAGTTCGTGAAGGCTCTCAACCACGCCGTGAATCTGGGGATGGCAAAAGAGACGCGCTTTGAAACGCCACTGATGTGGCTTGATAAAGCGGAAACCTGGGCGCTGGCAGACTACTGGGGCAAACTGGACATGGTTCGCAGCGAAACCCTTACCTGCTACAACGGCATAAAAGGTGATGGTTGTGGCCAGTGTGCGGCCTGTAATCTGCGCGCAAACGGACTGAATCACTATCTGGCCGATAAAGCGGGCGTGATGTCGGCGATGAAGAAAAAAACCGGGCTCAAATAAGCCTCTTTGACCGTGCTGGCGAACAGAATATCGACAGCACGGGTCATGAACACAACGCGTCTAGACGATCATCAACTGCAGTTTTTCCCGCAACTCCCCTTCCAGCGGCAACGCTTTCTGGGTTTTCAGATCGATACAGACAAAGGTGATCAGCGCGTCGGCAACGGTCTGGCCTTCAGGATCCAGCGTCACCGCCTGGGTTAACACGCCGCTCTTGCCGTTTAACTGTTGAAGCTGGCTGGTGATGGTCAGCACATCACCCAGCACGGCCGGGCGACGGTAGTTGATATTGATGTTGACGACCACGAACGCGATGTTGTGCGCGGTCATCCACTGAAAGCTTTCGCTGCTTTCCAGACCGTCCCAGCGCGCTTCTTCAAGAAACTCAAGATAACGGGCGTTGTTGACGTGCTGGTAAACATCGATGTGGTAGCCGCGTACTTTGATTTTTGTCTGCATAGCGCAATAGCCTTTACTGTTGTTATAGGATAAGAGGTCATGACTGGTATGACCTCTTTATCCTGGCAAAATTTTGCCGCCGTGCAAGTAATTATGTGATTACAACGTCAGGTGTGAGAGGTTGCGCTCAACCAGCGCTCCGCCCATACCGGGCACTTGCTTAAGATCGTCAACCGTTTTGAAAGGACCGTACTCTTCGCGATAGCTGACTATCGCCTGCGCTTTTTTTAGCCCTACGCCATTCATTACCCGGGCGAGATCCTCTGCCGATGCCGAATTGATACTGACTCGCGTACCGTCATCATCCGCGCTTTTTCCGGCATCCGTGGCTTTCGTCTGGCCAGCTGCGGGTGCCGCTGCGTCAGACCTGGTTTGCACCGCCGGTGTTTTCGCCGCAGGTGTCGTCGCCAGCGCACCTGCGCTCATCCCGGTGGTGGCAATCGCCAGAGTAATGAACAAAGCCTTGATTCCACATTTCATGCTGTTATCTCCTTGTTTGTTGACAGCCAGGCCACAATATCCAGCGTTATAACCCGGTACAAATGGCAGATTGCAGAAATGGAAAAGGCCGCGAAAGCGGCCTTTAGTTATTGCAGAGCGTTACGAAAATATGCGAGCAGATACGTAATTATTGCTGCTGAGTCATCACGTCACCGAGCTTGATTTTGGCTTCTGTGCGCAGGTTGCTCATCATCGCTTCGAAAGCAATCTGGGCATTGTTCTGGGTAATACCCTGCACCATCGCTTTCTTCTGCTCTTCAGGCATCGTGCCTGCTTTCACATCGTCCAGCGCGAGCAGAACGACGTTACCCTGCATATCGGTAGTGGTACCGAAGCTTGGTTTGTCCTTCGCAGGCAGGCTCAGACCGAACGCTGCCTGACTGACAGGATCCTGACCGGTACGGCTCAGCGTTTTTGGCTCACCGAAGCTCAGACCTGCCGCTTTCAGCGCATCCTGTTTACCCGCTTTCAGGTCAACCAGAATCTTCTCAGCATCCAGTTTTGCCTGCTGTTCCGCTTTGTTGTGCTTAACCTGAGCAACCACCTGATCTTTCACTTCTGCCAGCGGTTTAATCGCTTCTGGTTTGTGCTCGCTGACGCGAAGAACAAACGCACGATCGCCGTCGACGGTAATGATGTCAGAGTTGCTGCCCGGCGTGCCGTTCTCGCCAACCAGACCACCGTTGAAGATGGCATCAGCAACCGGTTTGAAATTCAGCTCTTCCGGGAGGTTGTTACGACCGAACCAGCCGGTCTCAACCGCTTTCACCCCTGCAGCCTGCTCAGCACCCGCCAGAGATTCGTTGTCGTTGCTGGCAGCATCACTGACTTTCTGTTGCAGCGCGTAGTAAGCATCCAGCGCTTTTTCCTGCTTCACTTTCGCTGCGATATCATCGCGAACGTCAGCCAGCGGCTTGGTTTTCGCGGCCTCGATGTCATCCAGACGCGCCACCAGGAAACCAACGGAAGATTTAATGACACCCGAAAGCTGGCCTTTGTCTTTCAGACCGGCATTTTTTAGTTCGTCAGGCGTGGTGCTCTCTTCCAGCCAGCCCATATCACCACCGTTTTTAGCAGAGATAATATCGGTGGATTTTGCTTTCGCGAGGGAGGCGAAATCAGCGCCCTTATTCAGCTCATCCAGCACGGCTTTGGCGTCTGCCTCAGTTTTGGTCTGGATCACGCTGTAGCGGTTACGCTGCGGCTGAGTGAACTGATCCTGATGCTGATCGTAATAAGACTGAATTTCCGCGTCAGAGGCTGTTTCCTGCAGCGCGGCAGCATCCAGCTTGATGTAGCTCACACGGAACTGTTCTGGAGCAACGAAGTTATTCTTGTTCTGCTCGTAATAGGCGTTAATGTCCGCGTCGCTAACCTGCTGCTTCGCCGCCAGAGCATTCACATCGATGGTCGCTTCACGTACTACGCGCTGCTGTGCAACCAGGGCTGCTAACTCTTCCGTCTCACCTTTGAGCATGAAATCAGTGCCAACAACGGCATTGATAAGCTGTTGGGTTGTCAGTTGATTACGCAGAGCCTGAGCGTATTGATCGGCAGTCATGCCCATCTGATTAATGATGCCGTTGTAACGCGCATTGTCGAATTTGCCGTTAGACTGGAAAGCCTGAGTCGATAAGATGGCTTTTTTAACCTGCTCATCGCTGATGCCCAGGCCCAGTTTTTTCGCGTATTGATCGAGCAGCGCTTCGTCGATCAGACGGTTCAGGGTCTGTTGGCGCAGGGATTTCATATACCCTTCGTTTGCCGCGAGTTCAGAGAATTGGTCGCCCAGCTGTTGCTGCATACGGTTACGTTCACCGGCAAAAGCATTCTCGAACTGACCGCGGCTGATCTCCTGGCCATTCACTTTTGCGGCATAGTTCGCGCCACCGCCGATAAGGTAACTGCTCACGCCGGTCAATATGAACGACACGATAATGATACCGAAAATAATCTTGAGCACGAGACTGTTAGCAGCCGTGCGTAAGCTGTCCATCATGGTGTAACAACACTCCGCTGTAGGTGACTGGTTACCTGACGCTAACGGAAAATCCTGCCCGTCGCGCGTAAAGGCGTATTGTGACAAGAAAACGGTGCGATTGTCAGCCCACAACTCGCATAAACTCGCACAAATCAGGCCTGGACAAACAAAAAAGGCACATCAAATGATGCGCCCTTGTACTATTCGGCTTCCCTGAGATGGGAAAGCAATCAGTTTACTGCGTCTTTCAGCGCTTTACCTGCACGGAAACCCGGCACTTTAGCGGCAGCAATGGTGATCTCTTTACCGGTCTGAGGGTTGCGGCCAGTACGGGCAGCACGCTCTTTAACAGCAAAAGTACCGAAGCCTACCAGTGCAACGTCGTCCCCAGCCTGCAGAGATTCAGTAACAGAAGCAATTAATGCATCTAACGCACGTCCAGCTGCAGCTTTAGAAATATCAGCACCAGCAGCAATTTTGTCAATCAGTTGAGATTTATTCACTGTTCTCTTCCTCTCTTTATAATTTATATCGCGCCTGAATCCTTCACAACGCGACCGCGCAGCAGTTATATCAGGCCTGCCATGACCTTACAACACCCGTTGTTGATGGCTGGCCTAATCAGCAATCTAAATTAGCTATACAAAAAAAGGCTGGCAAGTGCGAAATGACTTACCAGCCTTACTTTTATTGACGCTCTTTGCGCGAGGTCACTATTTTGCGGTTACAACCTGCATTCCGGAAGGTTCATTCTGCAAGGCGAGAGTCAGAACTTCCTCAATTCGCTTCACAGGATGAATCTGCAGATCGGCAATCACGTTGTCCGGAATCTCTTCCAGATCGCGTTTATTTTCGTAAGGGATCAATACGGTTTTGATCCCACCACGGTGTGCCGCCAGCAGTTTTTCTTTTAACCCACCGATTGGCAGCACCTGGCCACGCAACGTGATCTCACCGGTCATGGCCACATCGGCACGCACCGGGTTGCCGGTAAGGCAGGATACCAGTGCGGTACACATGGCGATACCTGCGCTTGGGCCATCTTTCGGCGTTGCCCCTTCAGGCACGTGCACGTGGATATCGCGTTTCTCGTAGAAATCAGGGTTGATGCCCAATTTCTCCGCACGCGCGCGTACCACGGTCAGCGCGGCCTGAATCGACTCCTGCATCACTTCACCCAGAGAGCCGGTGTAGGTCAGCTTGCCTTTACCCGGGACACAGGCGGTTTCAATGGTCAGCAGATCGCCACCCACTTCCGTCCATGCCAGGCCGGTGACCTGGCCCACGCGGTTTTCATTGTCCGCGCGACCATAGTCAAAGCGCTGAACGCCCAGATAGGCATGCAGGTTGTCGCCATTGATCACGATGTGTTTCAGGCTCTTATCCAGCAGCAGCTGTTTAACCGCCTTACGGCACAGTTTAGAGATTTCGCGCTCAAGGCTACGCACGCCCGCTTCACGGGTGTAGTAGCGGATGATGCCAATAATCGCGCTGTCCTCAACGGTCAGCTCGTTGGCTTTCAGCGCGTTACGCTCAATCTGCTTCGGCAGCAGGTGCCGTTTCGCAATGTTCAGTTTTTCGTCTTCGGTATAACCGGAGAGACGAATCACTTCCATACGGTCCAGCAGCGGCGCCGGAATGTTCATGGAGTTCGAGGTCGCGACAAACATGACATCGCTCAGGTCGTAATCCACTTCGAGGTAGTGATCGCTGAACGCCACGTTCTGTTCTGGATCAAGAACTTCCAGCAAAGCAGACGCCGGATCGCCACGCATGTCCGAAGACATTTTGTCGATCTCATCGAGCAGGAACAGCGGGTTTTTAACGCCCACTTTCGCCATCTTCTGGATCAGTTTACCCGGCATAGAACCGATGTAGGTACGACGGTGACCGCGGATCTCCGCTTCATCGCGTACGCCACCCAGCGCCATACGGATATACTTACGTCCGGTCGCTTTGGCGATGGACTGACCCAGAGAGGTTTTCCCTACCCCCGGTGGTCCCACCAGGCACAGAATCGGGCCTTTGATTTTGTTCACACGGCTCTGGACTGCGAGGTACTCAAGAATGCGGTCTTTCACGCGCTCAAGGCCGTAGTGGTCGGTATCCAGGATCTCCTGCGCCTGACGCAGGTCTTTTTTGACCTTGCTGCGGGCATTCCAGGGAACCTGAACCATCCATTCGATATAGCCGCGCACGACGGTCGCTTCAGCCGACATTGGAGACATCATTTTCAGCTTCTGCAGTTCTGCTTCGGCTTTCTCTTTGGCCTCTTTCGGCATTTTCGCCGCGTCGATCTTACGCTTCAGCGCTTCGTTTTCGTCCGGCGCGTCATCCATCTCGCCGAGCTCTTTCTGAATGGCTTTCATTTGCTCATTCAGATAGTACTCACGCTGAGATTTCTCCATCTGCTTTTTAACGCGGTTACGAATACGCTTCTCAACCTGCAGCAGATCGATTTCAGATTCCATCATCGCCATCAGATATTCCAGACGTTCGTTAACGTCGGACATCTCCAGCACGGACTGTTTGTCAGCCAGCTTCAGCGGCATGTGTGCAGCGATGGTGTCCGCCAGGCGCGCAGGATCGTCGATGCTGTTCAGCGACGTCAGCACTTCTGGTGGGATTTTCTTGTTCAGCTTGATATAGCCTTCGAACTGGCTAATCGCGGTGCGCACCAGCACTTCCTGCTCGCGCTCATCCAGCTGAGGTGATTCAAGGTACTCTGCCTTGGCAGAGAAATGCTCGCCATCGTCAGACAGGGTGGTAATACGCGCACGCTGCAAGCCTTCTACCAGCACCTTAACGGTGCCGTCAGGCAGCTTCAGCATCTGCAAAATAGAGGCCACGGTCCCGACGGTGAAAAGATCGTTTACACCCGGCTCATCCGTTGATGCTTCTTTCTGCGCCACCAGCATGATTTTTTTATCATGATCCATGGCGGCTTCGAGGCAACGGATAGATTTTTCCCGCCCTACAAATAAGGGTATGACCATGTGCGGATAAACCACCACATCGCGCAACGGCAATACGGGGATTTCAATGCGTTCAGAACGCTCAGGATTCATAGAGCTCTCTCTTAGTTTAGTGTCCGCCAGGTAAACTGGTCATGTCACTGTGCTTCACATAACCATTAACATGTATCCAGTATATGGGGATGTTTCCCACACATTCAACGCCGCGTATACGGAAAAATAAAAGGGGAGATAAAATCCCCCCTTTTTGATTAACTGCTTGTATGATTTGGTGAATTATTCGCCAGATGCCTGTTGCGCTTCCGGCTTGCCATAAATCAGCAATGGCTTGGTCTGGCCGCTAATGACCGACTCATCAATCACCACTTTCTCAACATCTTCCATCGACGGCAGATCGTACATGGTGTCAAGCAGCGCCGCTTCCACGATAGAACGCAGGCCACGCGCACCGGTTTTACGGATCATCGCTTTCTTGGCAATCGCGTCCAGCGCTTCGTCACGGAATTCCAGCTCAACGCCTTCCAGATTGAACAGCGCCTGATACTGCTTGGTCAGCGCATTTTTCGGCTCTTTCAGGATCTGGATCAGCGCGTCTTCACTCAGTTCGTTCAGCGTTGCCACAACAGGCAGACGGCCAATGAACTCAGGAATCAGACCATACTTGATCAAGTCTTCTGGCTCAACCTGTGACAGCAGCTCGCCTTCGTTCGGCTTTTCGGACGAGGCTTTCACCGTCGCGCCAAAACCAATGCCGGAGCCGGTTTCAACACGGTGAGAGATCACTTTATCCAGACCGGCAAACGCACCACCACAGATGAACAGGATCTTGGACGTATCAACCTGCAGGAACTCCTGCTGAGGATGTTTACGGCCACCCTGCGGTGGAACGGCTGCAACCGTACCTTCGATCAGCTTCAGCAACGCCTGCTGCACGCCCTCACCCGATACGTCACGGGTAATGGACGGGTTGTCAGATTTACGGGAGATCTTGTCGATCTCATCGATGTAAACAATCCCGCGCTGCGCTTTCTGTACATCGTAATCGCATTTCTGCAGCAGTTTCTGGATGATGTTTTCTACGTCCTCACCCACATAACCGGCTTCGGTCAGGGTGGTGGCATCGGCCATTGTGAACGGAACATCCAGCAGACGCGCCAGCGTTTCAGCCAGCAGCGTTTTACCGGAGCCGGTTGGGCCGATCAGCAGAATATTACTTTTACCCAGTTCTACGCCATTGCTGGTATCACCGTTACGCAGGCGTTTGTAGTGGTTGTATACCGCCACGGCGAGCACTTTTTTCGCCTGCTCCTGACCGATGACATAGTCGTCAAGATGATGACGAATTTCATGCGGCGTTGGCAGCGCGCTGCGCTCGCGGTGAGGTGCTACTTCTTTAATCTCTTCGCGAATAATGTCGTTACATAAGTCAACACATTCGTCGCAGATATACACGGACGGCCCGGCAATCAGTTTACGCACTTCATGCTGGCTTTTGCCGCAAAAAGAGCAGTACAGCAGTTTGCCCGAACCATCTTTGCGTTTATCTGTCATGAGTCCAAACCTCTTTTTAAGTTCTTTGTGCCGCACATGACGACGCAAATGCCATTTTCAGACGCAAGCTGCTTTTAGCAACATGCCGCCCTACCTGAGTATAGCGGCACACTCGCGTCACGGGCATCAATTACGATGGGTCAAAACGGAGTCGACTAAGCCGTACTCAACAGCCTCAGAGGCAGAGAGGAAACGATCGCGCTCGGTATCGCGCTCGATCTGCTCAAGAGATTGACCCGTATGCTGCGCCATAAGTTCATTCATGCGCGCTTTTACTTTCAGAATTTCGCGGGCGTGGATTTCAATATCCGTCGCCTGCCCCTGATAACCCCCCAGCGGCTGGTGAATCATCACGCGGGAATTTGGCAGGCAGAAACGCTTACCTTTAGCCCCTGCGGTTAACAGGAACGCACCCATAGATGCAGCCTGACCCATACAGATAGTGCTGACATCTGGCTTGATGAATTGCATGGTGTCATAAATGGACATACCTGCCGTGATCACGCCGCCCGGGGAGTTAATGTACAGGTAAATGTCTTTTTCCGGGTTTTCCGCTTCCAGAAACAGCATCTGCGCCACGATCAGGTTAGCCATGTGGTCTTCCACCTGGCCGGTCAAAAAGATAACGCGCTCCTTGAGCAGACGGGAATAGATATCAAAAGAACGCTCACCACGTGAGGTCTGTTCAATAACCATTGGCACCAGAGCCATATGGGGTGCAAAGTTATCTCGTTCGCCACTGTATGACATTTCCGTCTCCTGGATCAAAATTGAAAACACCTGCTGTACTGATTGTAACCTTACGGACGGATTATCAGCCAGTCTCAATCATCGTGATTACACACTTATGGGGTTCATACTGCCCTATTTCAAGCATAACAACCTTTTGTTGTTACGCTAACACTGAAAGGGCGTTTTAGCACTCTTCCTGGGGTAAAGCCGTGATAAAAAAAACCCGTCGCCGGAAGGCAACGGGTTTTTTGTTCAAACTTTAAACCCTGGGGGCGAAATTACGCCTGCTGGTTCATCAGTTCGTTGAAAGAGGTCGCTTTTTCGGTCACTTTCGCTTTCGCCAGTACCGCTTCAACAGCCTGCTCTTCCAGTGCAACATTGCGCATGTTGTCCATCAGCTCTTTGTTCTTACCGTAGAACTCGATCACTTCTGATGGATCTTCGTATGCAGAAGCCATCTCTTCGATCAGGCCTTTCACACGCTCTTCGTCAGCTTTCAGCTCGTGGGTACGAATCACTTCGCCCAGCAGCAGGCCAACAACAACGCGGCGTTTAGCTTGCTCTTCGAACAGCTCGCGTGGCAGTTCCATCGCTTGCTGCTGGTTGCCACCGAAACGCTGTGCAGCCTGACGGCGCAGAACGTCGATTTCGCTGTCAATCAGGGCAGCCGGAACGTCGATTTCGTTCGCTTTTACCAGACCGTCAATCGCCTGAGATTTCACACGGTTACGTACAGCGCCGTTCAGCTCACGTTCCATGTTTTTACGCACTTCGGTACGCAGACCGGCTACAGAACCATCTTCCACGCCGAAACGCTTGATGAATTCTTCAGTCAGTTCAGGCAGTTCGCGCTCTTCAACTTTCTTCAGGTTGATAACGAACTTCGCTGCTTTACCTTTCAGGTTTTCAGCGTGGTACTCTTCCGGGAAGGTCACGTCGATGGTGAACTCTTCGCCCGCTTTGTGACCTTTGATACCGTCTTCGAAGCCTGGGATCATACGACCCTGGCCCATTGCCAGTACGAAGTCAGACGCTTTACCGCCTTCGAACTCTTCGCCGTCTACAGAACCGGTGAAGTCGATGGTCACACGGTCTTCCGCGTCAACAGCACCTTCTTTCTCTTTCCAGTTCGCCTGCTGCTTACGCAGAGTGTCCAGCATGCCGTCAACGTCTTCGTCAGTCACGGAAACAACAGGTTTTTCAACTTCGATAGATTCCAGACCTTTCAGCTCAACTTCCGGGTACACTTCGAACTCTACGGAGTAGGTGAAGTCTTCGCCCTGTTTGTATTCGCCTGGAACGTAATTCGGCGCACCGGCCGGATTAATTTTTTCTTTGATGATCGCATCAATAAAGTTGCGGCTCATCAGTTCACCCAGCACATCCTGACGCACGGAAGCGCCATAACGCTGAGCAACAACATTCATCGGTACTTTGCCCTTACGGAAGCCGTCAATACGTACTTTTTTTGCTACGTTGACCAGCTCGCTTTTCACAGCAGTTTCGATGCTGTCAGCAGCGATAGTAATCGTTACACGGCGGCCAAGGCCTTGAGTGGTTTCAACTGAAACTTGCATCTTGTTACCTCAAAAAAATCACAGTGCTCGGTCAACTCTGAATCTGTCTGTTATACCGGGATGCTCTCTTAGTGCAGATTCACATTCCCTGTCGCCAGAATCATCCCGAAGACATTCATTAAGACGCGGCATTATAGCGGCATCACTTAGGTGAGTCGAGAACGGTTGGGGCATGTTGCTGCGGCTTTTTTCACACTTTAAGGCTATTTTTAGCCTTAAAAACGCACCATCCGCTCAAAACTCAGACAAAACAAAACGGCCCGGAGGCCGTTTTGAGGAAATCTGTATGCAACATACTGGAAAAGCTCCAGCCGTTGCAAATCCGATTTATCAGGCGATGGTGCCTGCGCCGCGACACGGCGGCGATGCAAATACCGTATCCTGCAAGCCTTCCCATTCCTTAATGGTATAGGTGTGCAATGCCAGCGCATGTACGGTTGTGGAGAGTTCTTCCGTCAAGGTGCTGTAGATCAAGCGATGTCGGTTCAGGAAACGTTCTCCCGTGAAGCGATCGCTGACCAGAACCACTTTAAAGTGGCTTTCAGAACCTGCCGGCACGTTATGACGATAGCTTTCGTCGACGACTTCGAGGAACACAGGGTTGAACGCTGCCCTTAATTTATCTTCTATCTGTTCACGTATCATCATGAAATCACTCCTCCGACAACGCCAGGATGTCACCCATCCCTTTAAATATTAGCCGCTTTTACCGTTTCCATTACAACAAGACAACAAATATTTAGCTTTCGTCTTATTTTCTCATTCAGACGAATGAAGTTCACTGTGAGACTCATACCTTTTGACCTTCGCGCGTGGAGAAAAAGGCGGGGGTGGTCAGTTTTCGGACAAGGCGATGAATTTACATGCGTTGACCACTTCCCCTGGCCGTTAGCGATGTTATGATGGCGGCAATTTTTCTCTGTAATGCTTACGATTCGTTGAGAACCTGAAAATGTTAAAAAAACTCTTCTTTCCGTTGGTAGCACTTTTTATGCTGGCAGGCTGCGCTACCCCGCCTACAACCATTGATGTCTCCCCTAAGATTACCCTGCCTCAGCAGGATCCTAGCCTGATGGGCGTAACCGTGAGCATTAACGGTGCCGATCAGCGTCAGGATCAAGCCCTGGCTAAAGTGACCCGCGACAACCAGCAGGTGACGTTGACCGCCTCACGCGACCTGCGCTTCCTGCTGCAGGAAGTGCTCGAGAAACAGATGACTTCCCGCGGCTATATGATTGGCCCAAGCGGTGCGGTTGATCTGCAGATCATCGTGAACAACCTGTACGCTGACGTGTCCCAGGGTAACGTTCGCTACAACATCTCCACCAAAGCGGATATCGCCATCATCGCGACCGCGAAGAACGGCAACAAGATGACCAAAAACTACCGTGCGAGCTACTCTGTTGAAGGCGCGTTCCAGGCGTCCAACAAAAATATTGCTAACGCGGTTAACAGCGTGCTGACTGACACCATTTCCGATATGGCGCAGGACACCAGCATCCACGACTTCATCAAGCAAAACGCGCGTTAATCCCGCTTCCTGACCCGGTGTTTCACCGGGTCAGCTTTATATGAACATGTCGAGTCATTACTTACGCATTTTCCAGCAACCTAAATCAGCCATCCTGCTGATCCTTGGTTTCGCCTCCGGTTTACCTCTCGCCCTCACCTCCGGCACGCTGCAGGCCTGGATGACCGTCGAGAATATCGATCTCAAAACCATTGGTTTCTTCTCCCTCGTCGGCCAGGCTTACGTCTTTAAGTTCCTGTGGTCGCCGGTGATGGACCGTTATACCCCGCCGTTCCTGGGCCGTCGTCGCGGCTGGTTAGTGATGACCCAGGTCCTGTTACTGATCGCAATCGCGGCGATGGGCTTTCTTGAACCCACGACGCAGCTTCGCTGGATGGCCGCCCTTGCGGTGGTAATCGCCTTCTGTTCTGCCTCGCAGGATATCGTTTTTGATGCCTGGAAGACGGACGTGTTGCCTGCAGAAGAGCGGGGAGCCGGCGCGGCCATTAGCGTGCTGGGCTATCGTCTGGGGATGCTGGTATCCGGTGGTCTGGCGCTGTGGGTGGCCGACCGTTATCTCGGCTGGCAGGGCATGTACTGGCTGATGGCCGCCCTGTTGATCCCCTGTATTATTGCTACCCTGCTCGCCCCCGAACCGAGCGATGTGATCCCGGTTCCACGTTCTCTGGAGCAGGCCGTTGCCGAACCTCTTCGCGACTTCTTTGGCCGCAACAACGCCTGGCTTATCCTGCTGTTAATCGTCCTTTATAAGCTCGGCGATGCCTTCGCGATGAGCCTGACCACCACCTTCCTTATTCGCGGGGTCGGGTTTGATGCCGGCGAAGTCGGCGTAGTGAACAAAACGCTCGGGTTGTTTGCGACTATTGTCGGGGCCCTGTACGGCGGCGTATTAATGCAGCGTCTGACGCTCTTTCGCGCACTGCTGATCTTCGGCATCCTGCAGGGGGCATCGAACGCCGGTTACTGGCTGCTGTCGGTGACGGATAAGCATATGATCAGCATGGGCGCCGCGGTGTTTTTTGAAAACCTGTGCGGCGGTATGGGGACAGCGGCGTTTGTTGCCCTGCTGATGACCCTGTGCAACAAATCGTTTTCCGCGACGCAGTTCGCTCTGCTCTCGGCGCTTTCCGCCGTTGGTCGCGTGTATGTCGGGCCGATTGCCGGCTGGTTTGTTGAAGCCCATGGCTGGCCAACGTTCTACCTCTTCTCCGTGGTAGCGGCAGTGCCTGGGCTCTTATTGTTACTGGTCTGTCGCCAGACGCTGGAATATACCCAGCGAACAGAACACTTTATGCCACGCACGGAATATCATCGCGCTTACCGTTTTGCGTTACGACTGTTAATGGCGGGTTGCTTTGCCCTGGTGCTGTGGCTCGTGGTGCTCATTATTAATGCCACCACCTCTCTGGTACTGCCTCTCGAAGCGCTTCTGCTGGATGCCGGCGCGCTGCTGGCGGTTGCCGGGATCCTGACTGGCGGGCTGCTCGATTTCATGGCGCTGCGTAAAACGCAGTTAACCTGAAGTAAAATCCGAAAGGTTATTTCCCGTTGTAATCACGACCCGAAATTATAACGGTGAAATAGCCGCCAGCCGCTAAAAAAATATTTGTTGTTTTGTGCGGGATAGGATTCGGAAATTACTGGAGTCAATTGCAGAACGCTATTTTTCATTAAACGATTCAGCATCAGAGAGTTTGATTTTTCGTTTTTTAGTTGTCTTTTTATTGATAATTAATTGTTAATTTTTTGTTTATTTTTCACAATGGTTATACCAATTGCCCCTTTTAGGGTATGCTTGGGGGTCCTTTCGTTATAAAGCCCATGCCATGCGGCTTACGTCTTAAAAAGCGACATAATTTGCAACACTTGTGACATGTGCGGCAGAACCCGGTAACACCTTCCTGACACAGGTCTAATGATGTTTACAGTAATGTAACCTTCCCGTAAAATGCCCCCACACTTTAAACGCCACCAGACTCCCGTGGAATTGAGGTCGTTAAATGAGACTCAGGAAATACAATAAAAGTTTGGGATGGTTGTCATTATTCGCAGGCACTGTATTACTCAGTGGCTGCGATTCTGCACTACTTGACCCCAAAGGACAGATTGGACTGGAACAACGTTCACTGATATTGACGGCTTTTGGCCTGATGTTGATTGTGGTTATTCCAGCCATTTTGATGGCTGTTGGTTTCGCCTGGAAGTATCGTGCGAGCAATAAAGATGCGAAGTATAGCCCTAACTGGTCACACTCCAATAAAGTGGAAGCTGTGGTCTGGACGGTACCTATCCTGATCATCCTGTTCCTTGCCGTACTGACATGGAAAACCACTCACGCACTTGAGCCAAGCAAGCCGCTGGTTCACGATGAAAAACCGATTACCATTGAAGTGGTCTCCATGGACTGGAAATGGTTCTTCATCTATCCGGAACAGGGCATTGCCACCGTGAATGAAATCGCCTTCCCGGCGAACACTCCGGTTCAGTTCAAAGTGACCTCCAACTCCGTAATGAACTCCTTCTTCATCCCACGTCTGGGTAGCCAGATTTACGCGATGGCCGGTATGCAGACTAACCTGCACCTGATCGCGAATGAAGCAGGCACCTACGATGGTATCTCCGCCAGCTATAGCGGCCCGGGCTTCTCAGGTATGAAGTTCAAAGCTATCGCGACGCCAGACCGTGCCGCTTTCGACCAGTGGGTTGAAAAAGCGAAGCAGTCTCCAAACACCATGTCTGACATGGCGGCGTTCGAAAAAGTGGCAGCACCTAGCGAATATAACAAGGTGGAGTACTTCTCTAACGTGAAACCAGATTTGTTCAAAGACGTTATTGGCAAATTTATGGATCACGGCAAGAGCATGGACATGACCCAGCCTGAAGGTGAGCATAGCGCACACGAAGGTATGGAAGGCATGGACATGAGCCACGCGGAAACCGCTCACTAAGGGGCCGAGGAAGAAAATGTTCGGAAAATTGACACTGGATGCAGTGCCCTACCATGAACCCATTATCGTGGTTACGGTTGCTGCAATTATCATCGGTGGCGCAGCCTTACTGGCCTTGATCACTTACTTCGGTAAGTGGAGCTACCTGTGGAACGAGTGGCTGACTTCGGTTGACCACAAAAAATTGGGTATCATGTACTGCATCGTCGGTATCGTCATGTTAATTCGTGGCTTTGCGGATGCGATCATGATGCGTAGCCAGCAGGCACTCGCGTCTGCGGGTGAAGCCGGCTTCCTGCCGCCGCATCACTACGACCAGATCTTTACCGCCCACGGAGTTATCATGATCTTCTTCGTGGCGATGCCGCTGGTTATCGGTCTGATGAACGTTGTCGTTCCGCTGCAAATCGGCGCGCGCGACGTAGCGTTCCCGTTCCTGAACAACCTGAGCTTCTGGTTCACGGTTGTCGGCGTTATCCTGGTTAACCTGTCACTGGGTGTGGGCGAATTTGCTCAGACCGGCTGGCTGGCTTACCCGCCGCTTTCGGGAATTGAGTACAGTCCGGGCGTTGGCGTCGATTACTGGATTTGGGCACTTCAGCTCTCCGGTGTCGGTACAACCCTGACCGGTATCAACTTCTTCGTGACCATTATCAAGATGCGTGCCCCTGGCATGACCATGTTCAAGATGCCGGTATTTACCTGGGCATCTCTGTGCGCCAACATCCTGATTATTGCATCATTCCCAATTCTGACCGTCACCATCGCGCTGCTGACCCTGGACCGCTACCTGGGCACCCATTTCTTTACCAACGATATGGGTGGCAACATGATGATGTACATCAACCTGATTTGGGCCTGGGGTCACCCGGAAGTGTACATCCTGGTTCTGCCGGTCTTCGGTGTGTTCTCCGAAATCGCAGCAACCTTCTCGCGTAAACGTCTGTTTGGTTACACCTCTCTGGTGTGGGCAACCGTGTGTATTACCGTTCTGTCGTTCATCGTTTGGCTGCACCACTTCTTCACCATGGGTGCTGGCGCGAACGTAAACGCCTTCTTCGGTATTACAACCATGATTATCGCAATCCCTACCGGGGTTAAGATCTTCAACTGGCTGTTCACCATGTACCAGGGCCGTATCGTGTTCCACTCAGCAATGCTGTGGACTATCGGCTTCATCGTCACCTTCTCCGTGGGTGGGATGACCGGTGTACTGCTGGCGGTACCGGGTGCTGACTTCGTTCTGCACAACAGTCTGTTCCTGATTGCGCACTTCCATAACGTTATCATCGGTGGTGTGGTCTTCGGCTGCTTCGCTGGCGTAACCTACTGGTGGCCAAAAGCGTTCGGTTTCACCCTGAACGAAAAATGGGGTAAACGCGCATTCTGGTTCTGGATCATCGGCTTCTTCGTTGCATTTATGCCGCTGTACGTGCTGGGCTTCATGGGTATGACTCGTCGTCTGAGCCAGCAGATTGATCCACAGTTCCACCCAATGCTGATGGTTGCAGCGGGCGGTGCCGTGCTGATTGCTTGTGGTATCGCGTCTCAGCTGATTCAGTTCTACGTTTCTATTCGCGACCGCGATCAGAACCGTGACCTGACCGGTGACCCATGGGGTGGCCGTACGCTGGAGTGGGCAACCTCTTCTCCACCACCGTTCTATAACTTCGCCATTGTGCCGCAGGTCCATGAACGCGACGCATTCTGGGAAATGAAAGAAAAAGGTGAAGCGTACAAGCAACCTGCTCATTACGAAGAGATCCACATGCCGAAAAACAGCGGTGCGGGCATTGTTATTGCCGCCTTCGCAACGGTATTTGGCTTCGCAATGATCTGGCACATCTGGTGGATGGCGATTGTTGGCTTCGCCGGCATCGTAATCAGCTGGATTGTGAAGAGCTTTGACGAGGACGTAGACTACTACGTACCAGTCCGTGAAGTCGAAAAACTGGAAAACCAGCATTTCGATGAGATTTCTAAAGCGGGGCTGAAAAATGGCAACTGATACTTTGGCGCACTCTACTGCCCACGCGCATGAACATGCGCACCACGATACAGGACCGACGAAAGTCTTCGGTTTCTGGATCTACCTGATGAGCGACTGCATTCTGTTCTGCTGTCTGTTCGCAACGTATGCCGTTCTGGTGAACGGCACTGCGGGCGGCCCGGCTGGCAAGGACATCTTTGAACTGCCGTTCGTTCTGGTAGAAACCGCGCTGCTGCTGTTCAGCTCCATCACCTACGGCATGGCGGCTATCGCCATGTACAAAAACAACAAGAGCCAGGTTGTCTCCTGGCTGGCGTTGACCTGGCTGTTTGGTGCTGGCTTTATCGGGATGGAAATCTATGAATTCCATCACCTGATTATGGAAGGCTTCGGGCCGGATCGTAGTGGCTTCCTGTCTGCGTTCTTCGCACTGGTCGGGACCCACGGTCTGCACGTAACGTCTGGTCTGATCTGGATGGCAGTACTGATGTTCCAGATCTCCCGTCGTGGCCTGACCAGCACTAACCGCACGCGTATCCTGTGCCTGAGCCTGTTCTGGCACTTCCTGGACGTTGTGTGGATCTGTGTGTTCTCTGTTGTATATCTGATGGGGGCGATGTAATGAGTCATTCAAACGATCATGGCGCTTCCCACGGTAGCGTAAAAACCTATATGACAGGTTTCATCCTGTCGATCATTCTGACGGTGATCCCGTTCTGGATGGTGATGAGCGGTTCTGCGTCTAAGCCGGTTATTCTGGGTGCAATCCTGGTAACCGCGGTGATTCAGATTCTGGTGCATCTGGTTTGCTTCCTGCACATGAACACCAAGTCCGATGAAGGCTGGAACATGACGGCTTTCATCTTTACCGTGATTATCATCGCTATCCTGGTAGTCGGTTCCATCTGGATTATGTGGAACCTTAACTACAACATGATGGTTCACTAAGAGCGGCGAGTATGTTTAAGCAATACCTGCAAGTCACGAAACCAGGCATCATCTTTGGCAACCTGATCTCCGTAATTGGGGGGTTCCTGCTGGCCTCTAAAGGCAGCATCGATTACACCCTCTTTATCGCTACGCTGGTCGGTGTGTCGCTGGTTGTTGCATCCGGTTGTGTATTTAACAACTACATCGACATGGATATCGACAAGAAGATGGAAAGGACTAAAAATCGGGTGCTGGTTAAAGGCCTGATCGCCCCTTCCGTCTCGCTGGTGTACGCCACCTTGCTGGGTATTGCTGGCTTTATGCTGCTGTGGTTTGGCGCTAACCCTCTGGCCTGTTGGCTGGGGGTGATGGGGTTCGTCGTCTATGTGGGCGTTTACAGCCTGTATATGAAACGCCACTCCGTCTACGGAACGCTGATTGGTTCTCTCTCCGGCGCTGCGCCGCCGGTGATTGGCTACTGCGCCGTCACGAACGAGTTCGACAGCGGTGCGCTGATCCTGCTGGCTATCTTTAGCCTGTGGCAGATGCCGCACTCCTATGCCATCGCGATTTTCCGCTTTAAGGATTATCAGGCAGCGAACATCCCGGTTCTGCCGGTCGTGAAGGGCATTTCCGTGGCTAAAAACCACATCACGCTGTACATCATCGCCTTTGCCGTGGCAACGCTGATGCTCTCTCTGGGCGGTTACGCCGGGTACAAATACCTGGCGGTAGCGGCTGCGGTGAGCGTCTGGTGGCTCGGCATGGCCCTGCGCGGCTACAAAGTGGAAGATGACAAGGTCTGGGCACGTAAGCTGTTCGTGTTCTCCATTGTCGCTATCACTTCGCTGTCGGTGATGATGTCTGTGGATTTCATGGTGCCTGATTCACACAACCTGCTGACTTACGTCTGGTAAGTCACACCAGGTGAATAAAAGGGTGCTTCGGCACCCTTTTTTATTCATCGAATCCATTAATAACGCATGTAATATTTGTTAAATAACCCTTTATTTACCCCGCCCCTTCCCCGCACTACACTATGGCCTGCTTTTGAATTGAGGTGGTAATGAACGATTATAAAATGACGCCAGGCGAATTGCGCGCGACCTGGGGTTTAGGGACTGTTTTCTCGCTACGGATGCTTGGCATGTTTATGGTCCTGCCTGTTCTGACCACGTACGGCATGGCGCTACAGGGTGCCAGCGAAGCGCTGATTGGCCTGGCGATTGGCATCTACGGTCTGGCTCAGGCGGTATTTCAGATCCCGTTTGGTCTGCTCTCGGATCGGGTAGGTCGCAAACCGCTGATTGTCGGCGGCCTGCTTATTTTTGTGCTCGGCAGCGTGATAGCCGCCCTCTCCCACTCCATCTGGGGAATTATTCTTGGTCGCGCCCTGCAGGGCTCTGGTGCGATTGCCGCCGCCGTGATGGCGCTGCTGTCAGACTTAACGCGTGAGCAGAATCGCACCAAAGCGATGGCGTTTATCGGCGTGAGCTTTGGCGTCACTTTCGCGATTGCGATGGTGCTCGGGCCTATCATCACCCATAAACTCGGTCTGCATGCCCTGTTCTGGATGATTGCCGTGCTGGCGACCGTCGGTATTGCGCTGACCCTTTGGGTAGTGCCGGACAGCAAAAACCACGTCCTTAACCGTGAATCCGGGATGGTGAAAGGCTGCTTCAGCAAAGTGCTGGTGGAACCGCGCCTGCTTAAACTTAACTTCGGCATCATGTGTCTGCACATCCTGCTGATGTCGACCTTTGTCGCCCTTCCCGGTCAGCTTGCCGCCGCGGGCTTCCCTGCCGCGGAGCACTGGAAAATCTATCTGGTGACCATGCTGATTTCGTTCGTTTCGGTCGTGCCGTTCATCATCTACGCCGAAGTGAAACGCAAGATGAAGCGCGTCTTCATTGGCTGCGTGGCGGTGCTGCTGATTGCCGAGATTGTGCTCTGGGGATCCGGCCCGCACTTCTGGGAACTGGTGGCCGGCGTGCAGCTCTTCTTCCTGGCCTTTAACCTGATGGAAGCCCTGCTGCCATCGCTGATTAGCAAGGAGTCCCCGGCCGGCTATAAAGGCACAGCAATGGGGATCTACTCCACCAGCCAGTTTATCGGCGTGGCTATCGGGGGCTCGCTCGGCGGCTGGGTGGACGGCCTGTTTGATTCGCAAACCGTGTTCCTCGCGGGCGCACTGCTGGCGATGGTCTGGCTGCTGGTCGCAAGCAGCATGAAAGAGCCGCGCTACGTCAGCAGTCTGCGGGTCGAAATTCCTGAGGATGTTGAGATTACCGACGCGCTAAAACAGCGTCTTGAAGCAACGGAGGGGGTAAGTGAAGTGCTTATTGCCCCACAAGAGCGCAGCGCTTACGTCAAAATAGACAGTAAAGTGACTAACCGCTTCGAAATCGAGCAGGCTCTCAAAGCCTGAAAAAATGCCCGGTAAAACCGGGCATTTTTGTCTTAATCGCGGAAGTTCTTGAACTGGAACGGCTGCCCCAGATCGCCGCCACGTACCAGCGCCATAACGGCCTGCAGGTCATCGCGGGATTTACCGGTCACACGAATTTCTTCACCCTGGATTTGCGCCTGAACCTTCAGCTTGCTGTCCTTGATGAGCTTAACGATCTTCTTCTGAACCGCGCTCTCAATACCCTGCTTCAGTTTGGCTTCGACAAACCAGTTTTTACCGCTATGCACAAACTCGTCTGGTACATCCAGTGAGGTGCCTTCAATGCCGCGTTTAAGCAGCTTGGCGCGCAGAATATCCAGCAGCTGGTTAACCTGGAAATCAGATTCGCTCAGGACCTTAATGGTCTTATTCGCATCGTTCAGCTCGAAAGTTGCCTCAACGCCACGAAAGTCGAAACGTGACTCAACTTCACGGCTTGCGTTTTCAACGCCGTTGCGGACTTCCTGGATATCAACTTCGGAAACAATATCGAAAGATGGCATCTTTTCTTCTCCCTTCATTTTTGTTGCGTTGCATAATACCCGCTACAAGGCAGATACCCCAAATAATTCGAGTTGCAGCTATCCCTGGCCGTTCACGTGAGGAAACACCGCACAGATATCACAGGGTTTACTCAACAGAAGCTTAGCTGACGGCGCTATACTTAGGCCGTAACACCTGGCGCAGTTGCAGGTGAGGAGGAACAATGAAAATTACAGTGCTCGGATGCGGAGCCCTTGGACAGCTATGGCTGACCGCGCTTTGCAAGCACGGACATGAGGTACAGGGCTGGCTGCGCGTGCCCCAGCCCTATTGCAGTGTGAACCTGATTGACGAAGACGGAAGTATATTCAACGAATCACTCACCGCGAACGATCCGGATTTTCTGGCGCAAAGCGATCTGCTGCTGGTCACGCTCAAAGCATGGCAGGTATCAGATGCGGTAAAGACGCTGGCCGCGCAACTTCCCCCAGACTCCCCTATCCTGTTGCTGCATAACGGCATGGGAACCATTGATGAGCTGAAAAGCATCCCGCATCCCTTGTTGATGGCGACCACCACGCACGCTGCACGCCGCGATGGCAACATTATCGTGCATGTCGCCAGCGGCGTAACGCACATGGGCCCCGCCCGTACGCAGGATGGTGACTACAGCTATCTGGCGGATGTTCTGCAGAAGGTGCTGCCGGACGTGGCCTGGCATGACACTATCCGCCCGCAGCTGTGGCGCAAGCTGGCGGTTAACTGCGTGATCAATCCGCTGACGGCGCTGTGGAACTGCCCGAACGGGGAACTGAAAAATCATCCGCAGGAAATTGCCACCCTGTGCGCGGAGGTCGCCTCGGTTATCGAACGTGAAGGCCTGCATACCTCGGCGGAGGATTTACGCTATTATGTTGAGCAGGTAATTGAAAGTACTGCAGAAAACATCTCCTCGATGTTGCAGGACATTCGGGCATTACGCCACACAGAGATTGATTACATCACGGGCTATTTACTTAAACGCGCCCGCGCCCACGGCATTGCCGTGCCGGAAAATGCCCGTCTGTATGACCTGGTTAAACGTAAGGAGAGTGAATATGAGCGCGTCAGCACTGATCTGCCTCGCCCCTGGTAGCGAAGAGACAGAAGCCGTCACCACCATTGATTTGATGGTGCGCGGCGGCATTAACGTGACCACCGCCAGCGTCGCCAGCGACGGTAATCTGACCATCACCTGTTCACGCGGCGTAAAAATCCTCGCCGATGCACCGCTTGTGCAGGTGGCCGACGGGGATTACGACATCATCGTACTGCCGGGCGGCCTGAAGGGCGCGGAGTATTTTCGCGACAGCCCGCTCCTGGTTGAAACCGTCAGGCAATTCCATCTGTCGGGGCGCATCGTTGCGGCAATTTGTGCCGCAGCCGGCACGGTTCTGGTGCCGCATAACATTTTCCCGATCGGGAATATGACCGGTTTCCCGGGACTGAAAGAGACCATTCCTGAAGAGCAATGGGTGGATAAACGTGTGGTCTGGGATCCGCGCGTCAATCTGCTCACCAGCCAGGGGCCGGGTACCGCGATCGATTTTGCACTGAAGATTATCGACCTGCTGGTCGGGCGTGAGAAAGCCTACGAGGTGGCGTCGTCGTTAGTGATGGCGGCGGGGATTTATAATTTTTACGAAGCGTAGCGTGTAAAGAAAGCCGGGTAAGCGAAGCCGCCACCCGGCAAACGGTTAAGGGCGATAGACCTTCACATTCGCAAAGCCCTGCTCGCGCAGATACAGTGCCTGCAGACGGCTCATCACCCCGCGCTCGCACCACAGCAGATACGTTTTGCTCTGGTCGAGATCGCCGAATTTGGTGCTCAGCTTGTAGAACGGCAGGGAAACCACGTCCACGCCTTCAACCTGCAGCGGTTTGTCATCCTGTTCATCAATGGAACGGATATCCAGAATCGCGTCGTTGGCACCGAAACCGCTGACGGTTTCAACTTCAACCACTTCCTGCTCGGTCTGCTGGGCAATCTCGCGGATATCGATGTTGGTCGCTTCCGCCACCACCTTCTCCAGAATGCCGAAATCGAAGTTCTCTTCTTCGGCTTCTATCTTCGCCTTCACCGCTTTGACGGTCGGGCTTTTTGAGATCACACCGCAGTATTCCGGCATGGTGCGGGCAAAATCTTCGGTACCGATTTTGCGCGCCAGATCGATGATGTGCTCTTTATCATAGGAGATCAGCGGACGCAGGATCAGGGTATCCGATACGTTGTCGATAAGACGCAGGTTGGTCAGAGTCTGGCTGGAGACCTGGCCCAGCGCTTCACCGGTGACCAACGCCTGCACGCCGTAGCGCTCTGCCACTTTGGACGCTGCACGCACCATCATGCGCTTCAGCACCACGCCCATCTGACCGTCGTCCACTTTTTCAAGGATTTCGCCGACCACTGGCTCAAAGTTGATCGCCACAAAACGCACGCGGTGGGAGCTGCCGAAGCGGTTCCACAGATAGTGCGCGACCTGACGCACGCCGATTTCATGCGCCGCACCGCCCAGGTTAAAGAAGCAGTAGTGTACGCGGCAGCCGCGGCGCATCAGCATATAGCTGGAAACACCGGAGTCGAAACCGCCGGAGATCAGCGACAGGACATCTTCCTGCGTGCCGATTGGGAAACCGCCGATACCTTCATAACGGCCTTTCACCAGCAGCAGGCGATCGTTTTCGATCTCCAGGTTTACGGTCACATCCGGGTTAGTCAGGCGCACGCGGGCGCTCTCAACGTGCTGATTGAGGCCGCCACCCACATAGCGCTCCACTTCAATGGAGCTAAACTCATGCTTACCACGACGCTTCACGCGCACGCAGAAGGTTTTGCCTTCAATCTGATCGCGGTACTGCACCAGCGCTTTTTCAAAAATGTCATGCAGGGAGGTGTAAGGAACGTCTTCCACTTCCAGAATATGGTGAATGCCCGGAATACGGGTCAGCGCGTCGCGAATATCCTGACGTTTGTTTTCATCTTTCGCGCGAACCTCAACGTGGTCCCAGTGACGCACCACGGCGAGCGTTTCGTCGTAGTGTTTTAATACGTTACGAATGTTCCCGGTGAGAATTTTAATAAAGCGCAAACGCACAGATTGGCTTTTGATGGTGATTTCAGGGAACAATTTAATGATAAACTTCATGGCGGCAATGTTTCTTAGGCAAGCTTAAGGCTTGTAATGGAAAATGAAATATACACAAAATCATTCAGGTGGCATCAACGCGGCGAGTCACAGCCCCCCGCAAGCTTACGCGAGTAAGTAACGGAAAGGCGCAAACGTAGCCCAAACAGAGACAACCTGAAGGATGACGTGTATAGCAGCCCACACCCGTGGCTGCATCCAGGCGCGCAAGTATATCATCTTCACGCCGCTCCTGTGCACATTGCGCGTTATTTGATAATTGCCCCGAGTCCGTTACCATGTCGGGGCTGAGAATATAAGAGTCAATTCACTATGCCGAAGAAGAACGACGCACCGGCCAGTTTTGAAACTGCGCTGAGTGAGCTGGAGCAGATTGTCAACCGCCTTGAGAGCGGCGATTTACCGCTGGAAGAGGCGCTCAATGAATTCGAGCGCGGCGTGCAGCTGGCGCGCCAGGGGCAGGTCAAACTGCAGCAGGCCGAGCAGCGCGTGCAGATCCTGCTGTCCGACAGCGAAGACGCTAAAACTACGCCATTCACACCGGACGCCGAGTAAATGGATTTCGCCAACGAGCTTCAGGCATGCGTCGCGCGTGCCAACGATGCGCTGCGCCGTTTTATTGAGCCACAGCCTTTTCAGAACACTCCACTGGTTGAAGCCATGCACTATGGCGCACTCTTGGGTGGAAAGCGCCTGCGTCCGTTTCTGGTCTACGCCACGGGCAACATGTTTGGTATCAGCGCTAACACGCTGGATGCCCCGGCAGCCGCCGTTGAGTGCATCCATGCCTATTCGCTGATCCATGATGATTTGCCGGCCATGGACGACGACGATCTGCGTCGTGGCCAGCCTACCTGCCACATCAAGTTTGGCGAAGCGAATGCCATTCTGGCGGGGGATGCCCTGCAAACCCTGGCGTTCTCGATTCTGAGCGATGCGCCGATGGCCGAAGTGGCCGACCGTGACCGTCTGTCGATGATCTCTGAACTGGCAATGGCCAGCGGCGTCGCCGGTATGTGTGGCGGTCAGGCACTGGATCTGGAAGCGGAAGGACGTCAGGTTAATCTGGAACAGCTGGAGCGTATTCATCGCCATAAAACGGGCGCATTGATTCGTGCAGCCGTTCGTCTGGGCGCCCTGAGCGCGGGTGAACAGGGGCGCAAAGCCCTGCCGATACTGGACAGATACGCAGAAAGTATCGGTCTGGCATTCCAGGTTCAGGATGACATTCTGGATGTGGTGGGCGATACTGCAACATTGGGTAAACGTCAGGGTGCGGATCAGCAGCTTGGCAAAAGTACCTACCCCGCCCTGCTGGGTCTTGAGCAAGCCCAACGTAAAGCCCGAGATCTGATAGAGGATGCCCGCCAGTCGCTGAATCAACTGGCCGCGCAATCACTGGATACTTCGGCACTGGAAGCGCTAGCGGACTATATAATCCAGCGTGATAAATAAACACACTATCTCGATGAGCCTTTGATGAGTTTTGATATTGCCAAATACCCGACACTGGCGTTAGTTGACTCCACCCAGGAGTTACGCCTGTTGCCGAAAGAGAGCCTGCCGAAGCTGTGCGATGAGCTGCGTCGCTACCTGCTCGACAGCGTAAGCCGCTCCAGCGGCCATTTCGCCTCCGGGCTTGGCACGGTAGAGCTGACCGTGGCGCTGCACTATGTCTATAACACGCCGTTCGATCAGCTCATCTGGGATGTCGGCCACCAGGCCTATCCGCATAAAATTCTGACCGGACGTCGCGATAAAATTGGCACCATTCGTCAGAAAGGCGGCCTGCATCCGTTCCCATGGCGTGGCGAGAGCGAGTACGACGTATTAAGCGTTGGACACTCCTCCACCTCGATTTCTGCGGGTATCGGTATTGCGGTGGCAGCCGAAAAAGAGAATAAACAGCGTCGTACCGTCTGCGTCATTGGCGACGGGGCGATCACTGCCGGTATGGCCTTTGAGGCCATGAACCACGCGGGCGATATCAAGCCAGACATGCTGGTTATCCTTAATGATAACGAAATGTCGATTTCCGAAAACGTGGGCGCGCTGAACAACCATCTGGCGCAGTTGCTCTCCGGCAAGCTTTACTCCTCGCTGCGCGAAGGCGGCAAAAAAGTCTTCTCCGGCGTACCGCCAATCAAAGAACTGCTTAAACGCACAGAAGAACACATCAAAGGCATGGTCGTGCCGGGTACGCTGTTTGAAGAGCTGGGCTTTAATTATATTGGTCCGGTGGACGGGCATGACGTTCTGGGGCTTGTCACCACGCTGAAAAACATGCGTGACCTGAAAGGCCCACAGTTCCTGCATATCATGACCAAAAAAGGCCGCGGATACGAACCGGCGGAAAAAGATCCCATCACCTTCCACGCGGTACCGAAATTCGACCCGAGCAGCGGTTGCCTGCCCAAAAGCAGCGGCGGCATGCCGAGCTATTCAAAAATCTTTGGCGACTGGCTGTGTGAAACCGCCGCTAAAGACAATAAGCTCATGGCGATCACCCCGGCCATGCGTGAAGGTTCTGGCATGGTGGAGTTCTCCAAAAAATACCCGGACCAGTATTTTGACGTTGCCATTGCCGAGCAGCACGCGGTGACCTTTGCGGCAGGCCTGGCGATTGGCGGTTATAACCCGGTTGTCGCCATTTATTCCACCTTCCTGCAACGCGCCTACGACCAGGTGATCCATGACGTTGCCATCCAGAAGCTGCCGGTCCTGTTTGCTATCGACCGCGCAGGCATTGTGGGTGCTGACGGCCAGACGCACCAGGGGGCATTTGACCTGTCGTTCCTGCGCTGCGTCCCGGATATGGTCATCATGACGCCAAGCGATGAGAACGAATGTCGTCAGATGCTGTTTACCGGCTACCACTATCAGGATGGCCCTAGTGCGGTGCGCTACCCGCGCGGCAATGCCGTCGGCGTTGAACTGCAGCCGCTGGAAAAACTGCCAATAGGTAAAGGTCTGGTGAAGCGTCGCGGTGATAAAGTGGCCATCCTGAACTTTGGTACGCTGATGCCGGAGGCCGCGAAAGTGGCTGAAGCGCTGAATGCGACCCTCGTGGATATGCGCTTTGTGAAGCCGCTCGACGAGGCCCTGATCCTGAGCATGGCGGAATCTCATGACGTGCTGGTCACGCTGGAAGAAAACGCCATCATGGGCGGTGCGGGCAGCGGCGTGAACGAAGTGCTGATGGCTAACCGTAAAGCCGTGCCGGTACTGAACCTTGGTCTGCCGGATCATTTCATTCCGCAAGGCACCCAGGACGAAGCCCGTGCGGCGATTGGCCTGGATGCGGCCGGCATTGAGTCGAAAATCCGTTCCTGGCTTGCCTGATCCCTCCCCTTTTCCGCTCCTGCTATGCTTAAACGTATTGTTTAAAAAAGCAGGAGCGGAACCATGCAATACACGACATTAGGAAAAACAGACCTTCAGGTTTCCCGACTTTGCCTGGGATGCATGACCTTTGGCGAGCCAGACCGGGGAAATCACGCCTGGACGCTGCCGGAAGAGAGCAGCCGCCTTATCATCAAACGCGCACTCGACGGCGGGATTAACTTTTTTGATACTGCCAACAGTTACTCCGACGGCAGCAGCGAAGAGATTGTCGGCCGCGCCCTGCGCGATTTTGCCCGCCGTGACGATGTGGTCGTCGCCACCAAGGTATATCACCAGGTGGGTGATTTGCCTGAAGGCCTTTCCCGTGCGCAAATCCTGCGATCCATTGATGACAGCCTCCGGCGTCTGAATATGGATTATGTCGACCTGCTGCAGATCCACCGCTGGGATTACAACACGCCGATTGAAGAGACGCTGGAAGCCCTTAACGATGTGGTTAAGGCCGGGAAGGCACGTTACATCGGCGCATCGTCTATGCACGCTTCGCAGTTTGCCTCAGCGCTTGACCTTCAGGCGCAGCATGGCTGGGCACGGTTTGTCACCATGCAGGATCACTACAACCTTATCTATCGCGAAGAAGAGCGCGAGATGCTGCCGCTCTGCTATCAGGAAGGTGTAGCGGTGATCCCATGGAGTCCCCTGGCGCGCGGACGCCTCACCCGACCATGGGGAGAGACCACTGCCCGCTCGGTGTCGGATGCGTTCGGTAAAACCTTATACGAAGGTACAGAAGCCAGCGATGCGTTGATCGCCGAACGTTTAGCGGGGATTGCCGATGATACCGGTGCCACGCGTGCGCAGGTAGCGCTGGCGTGGTTGCTGAGCAAACGCGGAGTCGCGGCACCGATTATCGGTACATCGCGGGAAGAACAGCTGGATGAGTTGTTGAGTGCCGTTGATTTAACGCTGACGCCTGAGCAAGTCGCCGAGCTGGAAACGCCGTACCAGCAGCATCCGGTGGTAGGGTTTAAGTAAGCCCACGCCCTGCCCCTCTCCCAAAAGGAGAGGGAACAAAACCCATCGGCCGGGTAAGCGCAGCGCTACCCGGCCGACGAATCACGCAAAGTGGTCGTAACCCTTCCAGTCAAGCGTAACCGGCGCACCATCACGCACAAATTTCAGCCCTTCGCTTTCCGGCATAATTTGTCCGATACAGGTAAACTTCGCCCCAAGGTGAGCTAGCGCCACGTCCAGCGTTCCCCGGTTCAGCTCCGGTACGGTAAAGCACAGCTCATAATCTTCGCCGCCGGAGAGCGCCCAGCGCAGAGCCTGCTCGGGTTCCACATGGCGAAGCAATGGCTCTGACAGCGGGAACAGATCCAGATCTACGCGCGCGCCCACACCGCTGGCCTTCAGAATATGGCCGAGATCGGAGATAAGCCCGTCAGAGAGGTCGATAGCCGAGCTTGCCCGCTCGCGCAGCGCCTGGCCGTGCAAAATACGCGGCGTTGGGCGCAGATGGCGTTTCACCAGATATGCCGCATCGTCGGCATCCTTGACGCGTAAGCGGTCCTGGAGGATCGCCAGCCCTGCGGCGCTGTCGCCCGGCGTGCCGGTCACGTAGATCCAGTCGCCCGGCTTTGCGCCCGAGCGTTTCAGCGCCCGGCCCAGCGGGACATAGCCGTGGATCGCAAGCGTCATCGACAGCGGCCCGGCAGTGGTATCACCGCCAATCAGCTGCATATCGTAGTAGTTGAGCTGATCAAACAGCGCATCGCTAAAGGCTTCAAGCCAGTCTTCGTCCACCTCGGGCAGCGTCAACGCCAGCGTCAGCCACGCGGGATCGGCGCCCATGGCCGCTAAGTCGCTTACGTTGACCGCCAGCGCTTTATACGCCAGATCGGCGGGATCGATATCAGGTAAAAAATGACGTCCGCACACTAAGGTGTCGGTGCTGATTGCCAGCGTCTGTTTTTCGGGAATATTGAGAAGTGCGCAGTCATCACCAATGCCGGTTTCAACATCAAGACGAGAGGTTCTGACACGGTCGAAATAACGGGCAATCAGGGAGAATTCGCCGCATGCCATACGTTATGCCTCAGCAAATTAAATAAAAAAACCGGAGCCGCACTGCCCGGCAGGCAATGCAAAACTCCGGTTTGCGGATCACTTTTTGTGGGGACGGATCGCAGGTGCGGCTTTATCCAGCACGCCGTTTACAAATTTATGGCTGTCTTCAGCGCCGAAGGTTTTCGCCAGTTCGATCGCTTCGTTGATGGCCACTTTGTACGGCACATCATCACGTTTAGACAACTCAAACAGCGCGATACGCAACACTGCTTTCTCAACCTGACCCAGCTCTTCGAGCAGACGGGACAGATATGGCTTCATCAGACCATCGAGATACGCGCTATTAGTCGCCACTCCCGACAGCAGTTCACGGAAGTACAGAACGTCAACGTCTTTCACGTCCTGTTCTGACAGGAACTGGTATTCAACATCAGCGATGTCGTTCTGGGACAACTGCCAGGAGTAAAGTGCCTGGACGGCACATTCACGGGCGCGGCGACGAGCAGCAGGTTTCACGGAATTCCCCTTACAAAAAAATCAGGCCTTAATGGCTTTCAACACATTGATCATTTCAAGCGCGGTCAGTGCAGCTTCTGCACCTTTGTTACCGGCTTTGGTACCAGCGCGCTCAATGGCTTGTTCAATACTTTCGGTAGTCAGCACGCCAAACGCGACAGGAATTTCAGCATCCTGCGCAACGTGTGCCAGACCATTGCTTGCACCGCCTGCAACGTATTCGAAGTGTGCAGTGCCGCCACGAATAACGGTACCCAGCGCAATCACCGCGTCGTATTTACCGGTTTTCGCCAGCGCGCCCGCTGCCAGTGGCAGTTCATAAGCACCTGGAACCCAAACAACGGTAATGTTGTCATCTTTAACCTGGCCGATACGTTTCAGGGCGTCAATGGCACCTTCCAGCAGGCTGTCGTTGATGAAGTTGTTGAAACGCGCAATGGTGATGGCGACGCGAGCGTCCGGGGTAGCTACAGCAGCTTCAATAATGTTCATACTCTTCCTTTACGGGTTCATTTGGCCCCGCAGGGGGGCGGATTTTATCATAATACTTTGCGCACTGCTTCCCTATTTCAGGAGCAATTACGCTGGCGTTAAATGGAGGCAGACATCCGGGCCCACCGGACGAATCTCGCTAAATTTGAGTTGCGGTGCATCACCAAGTTTTTCAAGACCCGGCAGCACAAACAGACCACGCGCATCGTTACCCAACAGTTTAGGTGCTACGTAGACAATCAGCTCATCCACCAGCCCGGCCTGCAGCAGCGCGCCGGCCAGCGTCGGCCCCGCTTCTACCCAGATACTGTTCACCTGTTGCTTACCAAGCAGCATCATCAGCACCACTAAGTCGAGGTGCCCGTTATGCTCTGGCACCATGATGCTGCGTACGCCTTGCGGCCATTCACGCGCATCGTCCTGCGTGCGTGCAATCCAGGTTTCGCCCGGCTGTTGCACGATGCGGTGCGCAGGCGTGATGCGATTCTGGCTATCGATGACAATACGCAGCGGCTGACGCAGGTTTTCCTGCGGGTAGCACGCCTGGGTATCGGCATTCAGTTCATCCCAGCGCACGGTCATGGCAGGATTATCAGCCAGAACCGTTTCACTGCTGGTGAGGATAGCATGGCTTTGCGCGCGCAGACGTTGCACATCGCGCCTTGCCTGCGCAGAGGTGATCCACTGGCTCTCGCCGTTCGCCATCGCCGTGCGACCATCCAGTGAGGCCCCAAGCTTAAGCTGAATGTACGGGAACCCGGTGCGCATGCGCTTCAGGAAGCCTTTGTTGATCGCTTCTGCATCCTGCATCATCAGACCGTGACTGACATCAACTCCTTCCTGCTGGAGTCGATACAGGCCGCGTCCGGCAACCTGCGGATTGGGATCCTGCATCGCCGCGACAACGCGCGCGACACCCGCTGCAATCAGTGCTTCGCAGCACGGCGGGGTACGGCCATGGTGGCTGCAGGGTTCCAGCGTCACGTAGGCCGTTGCACCGCGCGCCTTTTCGCCGGCCATGCGCAGGGCATGAACTTCGGCATGGGGCTCACCGGCGCGGTAGTGAAACCCTTCGCCCACGATCTCGCCATCGTTGACAATGACGCACCCGACGTTAGGGTTGGGATGGGTGGTAAAACGACCGCGCTGCGCCAGCTTCAAGGCTCGCGCCATGTAAATCTCATCCTGCATGAGCTTAATCCTGTAAGCGGGCGATCTCTTCGCCAAACTCTTTGATATCTTCGAAACTGCGGTACACAGAGGCGAAGCGGATATAGGCGACCTTATCGAGCTTTTTCAGTTGCTCCATCACCAGGTTGCCAATCATTTTGCTTGGCACCTCGCGCTCACCCAAACCACGAAGGTAAGATTTTATGTGGTTTAACGCCATTTCGACGTCATCTGCACTGACAGGCCGTTTTTCCAGCGCCTTGAGCATCCCGCTGCGCAGTTTCTCTTCGTTAAACGGCTCACGCACGTCGTTACTTTTTACCACGCGCGGCATTACCAGCTCTGCAACCTCAAAGGTCGTGAAACGCTCGTTGCACACCAGACATTGCCGGCGGCGGCGTACGGAAGACCCTTCGCCCACAAGGCGAGAGTCGATAACTTTGGTATCCACAGCGGAGCAGAATGGGCAATGCATACGGTATCCCTGTTATGTGGTTAACTGATTTTCATTTTACCCTGATCTGGCCTGACAACAAAGGAAGAGCTTTTTGAGACAAAGGATCTATGCCTGTTGATGCGATGCTGGCTACCATTACGGAGATCCGTTATTTCAAGGAAATAAACGCAATGACAAGACGTTACCTGAAAATATTGCTGGTGGGGAGTCTGTTTACCCTTAGCGCCTGTGCACAGCAAACCGAAGTCCGTCAAATGAAACAAAGCGTGAATACGCTCAATACCGCGATGGACAAACTGAACAAAGAAACCGTGAAGATCACCCAGCAAAACGCGCTGAATGCCAAATCCAGCAGCGGGGTTTATCTGCTGCCCGGGTCTAACACCCCGGCGCGCCTCAACAGCCAGCTTGGCACGCTGAAAATGTCGCTGGTTAACGTGGCGGCCAATGCGGATGGTACTCGCGCAACATTACGCATTCAGGGGGAATCCAACGATCCTCTGCCAGCCTTTAGCGGCACCGTCGAGTGGGGGCAGATTCAGGGCACCACCGAGAACTATCAGGAAGTGAACGTGAAGAGCCAGCTGTTCACCGCACCCGCCAGCGTGCTGGCCCCGAGCGATGTTGACATTCCGATCCAGTTGAACGGACTTACGCCGGATCAGTTAGGTTTCATCCGCATTCACGATATCCAGCCCGCCGCGCAGTAATCCCCTTTCAGCGGAGTGCAATGTCACTCCGCTAACATTTACAATCCGCAAAGATTGGCAACAGAAATCATTGCCGCTACAATCCCCGCCGTTTAAAGTACGCAAACGTGAACGCAATCGATTACGCGTGTGAGAGATATGTGAAACAACACATATTTTTGTGAGCAAGGATTCCTATAATAGGCTCCGCAGAAACACGAAATATTTAGAAACGCAATTCGCGCATTTTTCACTCCCGGAAGGGAATTTCAATCAGTGGCATGATTATGAAAAAAACATTACTCGCGGCTGGCGCCGTGCTGGCACTCTCCTCCACTTTCACTGTTAACGCAGCGGAAAACGATAAACCACAATACCTCTCCGACTGGTGGCACCAGAGCGTTAACGTGGTCGGCAGCTATCACACCCGTTTCGGACCACAGATCCGCAACGATACCTACCTGGAGTACGAAGCCTTCGCCAAGAAAGACTGGTTCGATTTCTACGGCTATATGGATGCACCGGTCTTCTTCGGCGGTAACACCGATGCGAAAGGTATCTGGAACCACGGTTCACCCCTGTTCATGGAGATCGAACCCCGCTTCTCCATTGATAAGCTGACGGGCACCAGCCTGGCGTTTGGTCCATTCAAAGAGTGGTACTTCGCGAACAACTACATCTACGACATGGGCCGTAACGCGTCCGGTCGTCAGAGCACCTGGTATATGGGTCTGGGTACCGACATCGATACCGGTCTGCCAATGAGCCTGTCCCTGAACGTCTATGCGAAATACCAGTGGCAGAACTACGGTGCCGCGAACGAAAACGAGTGGGATGGCTACCGTTTCAAAGTGAAATACTTTGTGCCAATTACCCAGCTGTGGGGCGGTAACCTGAGCTATATCGGTTTCACCAACTTTGACTGGGGTTCAGACCTGGGCGACAACGACTTCCGTGATCTGAACGGTAAGAAAGCGCGTACCAACGACTCCATCGCCTCCAGCCACATCCTGGCGCTGAACTACGATCACTGGCATTACTCCGTTGTTGCGCGTTACTGGCACAACGGCGGTCAGTGGAACGATGACGCAAGCCTGAACTTCGGCAATGGCGACTTCAGCGTACGTTCTACCGGTTGGGGTGGTTACCTGGTTGTCGGTTACAACTTCTGATGTGAAAGAAGGCAAAAACGGACAAAGCCAGCTGATATGCTGGCTTTTTTATTGCTTCACCTTACGCAGAAAATCCGCCAGCGATCGCTCCGCGCTTTCGCTAAAACGCCTCTGCGTGAGCGTAATATTCAGACACCTGTCGAGCCGGAAGCAGCGGTAGTCATCACGCCGTTCACACCACGCGGCCAGCAGCCAGTGTTCTCCCCAAAAGAACAGCCCCAGCGGCTGAATGTCGCGCCATGTCAGATGCCCGGCTTCATCACGATAATGCAGCGCCAGTACGCACTGGGCAGAAATAGCCTGATGAATAACATCAAAGTCGCTGCGCGAATGCGGCTGAAGCGCAATATCCGGCGCATATATCCGCGTCTGCTCCGCCTTACGTCGGCTCTCCTCGGGCAGGATCGCCAGTACCTTCTCCTGCGCCGACTCAAGCTCACGCGAGAGCGAGTCGCCCCCCCAGGTTTTCAGCAGACGGATGGCGACCATCAGCGCTTCAGATTCTTTGTTCGTCAGCATCAGCGGAGGTAAGTCAAAACCCGACATCAGCCGATAGCCGCTTCCCGCCTCCCCTTCCACCGGCACGCCGGAAAGCGACAGGTCGCGGATATCACGGTATACGGTCCGTTCCGATACGCTCAACCTGTCCGCCAGATGCGCTGCCGTTGTCAGACGCCTGCCTCTCAGGATCTGCACAATCTGAAACAAACGGTCAGCGCGTCGGGTCATATCGTATTCAGCTCTCAGGCAGGTTGATGGAGGCCGACGCGATTACCTTCGCTGTCGGTAAACAAGGCTATGGTGCCAATGCCACGCGGCAATTCCAGCGGGCCAAACACGCACTCGCCACCCGCAGACGCGATGCGATCGAGCGTTGCCGCCAGGTTGTCAGTATGCAGGTAAATAATAGCGCCCTGTACGGACGGTGTAATGCCCTCAAATTTTGCCAGCGCGCCACCGGTGGCCGGATCGTCATGCGGGAAAACGGCTAACTCAGCCACATCCATTTTCTCTCGTCTCAGCTGTACCTGCATCACGGGCTCATAAAATTTGATAGCGCGATCCATATCGGCGACCGGAATTTCAAACCAGTTAATCACACTTTTCATACATCCTCCTGCCTGTTGTTTGGGTTCGAAAAGAGTCTACGACAGGGCTCCTGACAGCATACTGTCAGGAGTGTTTGACAGGAGTAGATAAAAAAAATCCCGGTCAACAGACCGGGATTTAAGGAACGAACGACACGTCGTCTTACGGCAGAATAGACGGCTGATCCGCCCCTTCTTTCTCGACTTTCTGCTGGAGCAGGTGCTCGCGCTTCATGCCAAGTTTCAGTGCCAGTGCGGAGGCGACGTAGATAGACGAAGCCGTACCGATAGAGACACCGATCAGCATGGTCAGCGAGAAGCCTTCCAGTACCGGGCCACCGAAGAGGAACAGCATCAGGATCACCATCAAGGTGGTTCCGGATGTGATCAACGTACGGTGCAGCGTCTGGGTCAACGACACGTTAAAGATTTCGTACGGCGTACCGCGACGGATCTTACGGAAGTTTTCACGAATACGGTCAGATACCACGATACTGTCGTTCAGTGAGTAACCGATAACGGACATCAGGGATGCCACGATTGTCAGGTCAATCTCAATGTGGAACAGAGACAGTATGCCCATGGTGATCACCACGTCGTGCGCCAGGGCGATAACCACACCCGCCGCCAGTCGCCACTCAAAGCGGAAACCGACGTACACCAGAATGGAGATCAGAGCCACCAGCAGCGCCATCGCACCGGTTTGCGCCAGGTCAGCACCTACGCTTGGCCCGACGAACTCGATACGCTTAACCGTCGCATGCTGGTTGGTTGTTTCGTTAACCACGTTAACAACCTTGCTGCCCAGCTCCTGGCTGCCGTTCGCATCGTGCACCGGCGGCATACGCACCATGATGTCACGGCTGCTGCCGAAGTTCTGCAGCAACGGCTCTTCAAAGCCCGCTTTCTGCAGAGACTGGCGCATCTGGTCCATATCGACCGGTTTTTCCAGGGAGATCTCAATTACCGTACCACCGGTAAAATCAAGACCCCAGTTAAAGCCTTTCACGCCCATCACGATAAGGGAGAGGATCAGCAGTAAACCTGAAATGCCGAAAGCCCAGTAGTCCCAGCGCATAAAGTCCCAGACTTTACGGCCGTGGTTCAATTGTTCAACAGTATATTCCTGTGCCACAACGCACTCCTCAGATAGACAGCTTTTTGACGCGCTTGCCGCCATACAGCAGGTTCACGATGGCACGGGTGCCGACAATAGCGGTAAACATTGACGTTGCAACACCGATACCGGTGGTGATCGCAAAGCCTTTGATAGCGCCAGTCCCCACTGCATACAGGATAAGAACCTTAATCAGTGTTGTTACGTTCGCATCGAAGATGGAGCTGAATGCCCCTTTGTAGCCTTCGTCAATCGCCTGCTGAACAGAGCGACCGTTGCTTAACTCTTCTTTGATACGTTCGTTTATCAGTACGTTGGCGTCGACCGCCACCGCAAGGGTTAAGACGATACCGGCAATCCCCGGCATGGTCAGCGTCGCCCCCGGCAGCAGAGACATGATGCCGATAATCAGCACCAGGTTCGCAACCAGTGCGCTTGTCGCAATCAGACCAAACTTCTTATAGAAGAAGATCATGAAGAGGATGGAGACCACCAGACCGGCCAGACACGCTTCCAGACCCTGCTTGATGTTTTGCATCCCCAGAGTTGGACCAATGGTACGTTCTTCAACAATCTGAATCGGTGCAATCAGCGCACCGGCACGCAGCAGCAGCGAAAGCTGACGCGCTTCGTTCGGGTTGTTGATACCGGTGATGCGGAAGCTGTTACCCAGACGAGACTGGATGTTGGCGATGTTAATCACCTCTTCCTCTTTCACCAGCACTGCGCGGCCGTTTGCGTCTTTCTTACCGCTGTCTTTGTACTCCACAAACAGGGTCGCCATCGGTTTACCGATGTTGTCCTTGGTGAAGTTAGACATGATGTTACCACCCGCGCTATCCAGCGAGATGTTAACCTGCGGCTGGTTGTATTCGTCCTGGCTGGATGTGGAGTCGGTGATGTGGTCACCGGTCAGGATCACGCGTTTGTACAGCACAACTGGCTGACCTTCGCGGGTCTGTTTCACTTCCGAATCGCCCGGAATACGGCCAGCGGCGGCAGCGGACTGATCGACGTTGGAGTTAACCAGACGGAATTCCAGCGTAGCAGTTGCCCCCAGAATCTCTTTCGCACGTGCCGTGTCCTGAATACCCGGGAGTTCCACCACGATACGGTCAGCACCCTGACGCTGTACCAGTGGCTCAGCAACCCCCAGCTGGTTTACACGGTTACGCAGAATATTGATGTTCTGCTGAACGGCGTATTCACGGGCTTCTTTCAGGCGAGCATCGGTCATCACCGCGCGCAGCTGGTTGCTGCCCTGAGAGGTGATCACGAGGTCACGGTGACGTTGAGTCAGGTAATCTACAGCCTGATCGCGCGCCGCGCTGTCGCGGAACGTGATGCTCATACCGTAGTTATCTTCTTTACGAACGGTAGTGTAAGCAATACCTTTTTCGCGCAGATCGCTGCGCAGGCTGTCGATGTTTTGTTCCTGCAGTTTGCCGAGCGCGGTATCCATATCCACTTCCATCAGGAAGTGAACACCGCCACGCAGGTCAAGACCGAGTTTCATTGGCTCTGCATTCAACGCAGCCAGCCAACGCGGGGTTGCAGGAGCAAGGTTAAGCGCCACGACGTATTTATCACCCAGCACGCCCATCAGCACTTCGCGAGCGCGGAGCTGCGTGTCGGTGGTGTCGAAGCGAGCAAGAATTGCGCCCTCTTCCAGAGCCACAGACTTAGCGGTAATTTTTTCTTCTTGTAACGATTTCTGGACCTGGATCAGCGTTTGCTCACTGGCGGCGACACCGCGCGCGCCAGTGATTTGAACAGCCGGATCCTCACCATACAGGTTGGGAAGCGCGTACAGCAGGCCGACGAGAATCACGGCGACCAGCATGATGTACTTCCACAAAGGATAACGGTTTAACACGGCAGTTCCCTTTGGGAAAAGTTGGGATTACAGCGCCTTCATGGTGCCTTTCGGCAGAACGGCAGCTACGAAGTCACGTTTGATAACCACTTCAGTGGTGTCGTTCAGGGCAATAGCAATGTAGCCACTTTCAGCCACTTTGGTTACGCGACCGACCAGACCACCGTTGGTCAGCACTTCATCACCTTTGGCAATGGAGTCCATCAGCTTTTTGTGCTCTTTGGTACGCTTCTGCTGTGGGCGCAGGATCATGAAGTAGAAGATCAGACCGAACACAACCAGCATCAGAATCAGAGACATCGGGCTGCCCTGCGCCGGAGCACCTGTTGCCGCTACCGCATCAGAAATAAAAAAGCTCATTCAAATTCCCTCATTATTAAAATTAATCAACGTTCAAAGGTGGAACGGTTCGACCCTGACGTTGGTAAAAATCGGTCACGAAGCTCTCTAATTTACCCTCTTCAATAGCCTTGCGTAAACCAGCCATTAAGCGCTGATAATAACGAAGATTATGAATGGTATTGAGACGCGCGCCCAAAATCTCATTGCAACGATCAAGATGATGCAGGTACGCGCGAGAATAATTGCGACAGGTGTAGCAATCGCACTCGGAATCGAGCGGGCTGGTGTCACTCTTATGCTTCGCGTTACGGATTTTCACCACGCCATCGGTCACAAACAGATGACCGTTACGCGCGTTGCGGGTTGGCATAACGCAGTCGAACATATCAATGCCGCGGCGCACACCTTCAACCAGGTCCTCAGGTTTACCCACACCCATCAGGTAACGGGGTTTATCTGCCGGGATTTGCGGGCAGACATGCTCCAGAATGCGATGCATGTCTTCCTTCGGTTCACCCACAGCCAAACCGCCGACAGCGTAGCCATCAAAACCTATCTCTACCAGACCTTTAACAGAGATATCGCGTAAATCTTCGTAAACGCTGCCCTGGATAATACCGAACAGCGCATTTTTGTTCTGCAGGGAGTCAAAGCGGTCACGGCTACGCTTCGCCCAGCGCAACGACATCTCCATGGAGCGTTTCGCGTAATCCCAGTCGGCCGGGTATGGCGTACATTCGTCGAAGATCATCACGATATCAGAGCCGAGATCGTACTGAATCTCCATAGACTTTTCAGGATCGAGGAAAATCGGATCGCCGTTGATCGGGTTACGGAAGTGTACGCCCTGCTCGGTGATCTTACGGATGTCGCCCAGGCTGAAGACCTGGAAACCACCGGAGTCGGTCAGGATCGGGCCTTTCCATTGCATGAAGTCATGCAAATCGCCGTGCAGCTTCATGATCTCCTGACCAGGACGCAGCCACAGGTGGAAGGTATTGCCGAGGATAATCTGTGCGCCAGTGGCTTCCACTTCTTCCGGCGTCATCCCTTTTACGGTGCCGTAGGTGCCCACAGGCATAAACGCGGGGGTTTCCACCACGCCGCGATCAAACACCAGGCGGCCGCGACGTGCGCGACCATCGGTGGTATCGAGTTCAAATTTCATTTTTTCTCCGACGTCAGAAAAACAGTCCAACGTTGTAAAACGGTGCCGCGGACTTATTCCCCGACACGCTCATTCAAAGCCTGCGGATTGTACGTGATAAACATCGCGTCCCCGTAGCTAAAAAAGCGATATTTTTGTTCTACCGCAGACTTGTACGCCGCCATGGTGTGCTGATAACCCGCAAAAGCGGACACCAGCATAATCAGCGTTGATTCAGGCAGATGGAAGTTGGTTACCAGGGCATCAATCACGTTGTACTGATAGCCCGGGTAGATAAAGATCTGCGTATCGCCAAAGAAAGGCTCAATCAGGTCATTTTTGGCGGCCTGCGCGGCGCTCTCAAGGGAGCGTACCGACGTGGTGCCCACTGCCACAACGCGGTTACCGCGTGCTTTGGCGGCCAGAACGGCATCCACCACCTCTTGCGGCACTTCGGCATATTCGGAGTGCATGATGTGGTCTTCGATGCTGTCCACGCGCACCGGCTGGAACGTACCCGCACCGACATGCAGGGTCACGAAGGCCATCTCGATGCCTTTCGCGCGCAATTTTTCCAGCAGCGGTTCATCAAAATGCAGGCCCGCCGTCGGCGCGGCGACCGCGCCAGGCTTCTGGCTGTAGACGGTCTGGTACAGCTCGCGGTCAGCCTCTTCGTCCGGGCGCTCGATGTAAGGGGGCAGCGGCATATGGCCGATCGCATTCAGAATGTCGAGCACCGTGCGCTCGTCATTGAACGCCACCTCAAACAGCGCATCGTGACGCGCGGTCATGGTTGCACGGATGCTCTCATCATCGCCAAGCAGCAGCTCTGCACCCGGCTTCGGCGCTTTAGAGGCGCGAATATGTGCCAGAATACGTTTATCATCAAGCATACGTTCGACCAGCACTTCAATCTTGCCGCCGCTGGCTTTACGGCCAAACAGACGCGCCGGGATCACGCGGGTATTGTTAAAGACCAGCAGATCGCCAGGGTTGAGCTTGTCGAGCAAATCGGTGAAAGTACCGTGCGTCAGCTCGCCCGTCGGCCCATCCAGTGACAGCAAACGACAGCTACTGCGCTCAGGCATTGGGTAGTGAGCAATCAGGGATTCAGGTAGTTCAAAGGAGAAATCGGCGACGCGCATGACGTATACTCGTGACTTAAAAACAGGCGGCATAGTCTAGTGCTCACACCCTTTTGCTGCAACAACTAGCCGCCCCTGGACAAATAAAACGCATGAATTTTCTCGCTCACCTGCATCTTGCTCATCTCGCTGACAGCTCTCTTTCCGGCAATCTGCTGGCCGATTTCGTGCGCGGTAATCCCGCCGACGCGTACTCCGCAGAGGTTGTCGACGGGATTTTTATGCATCGCCGTATCGACGTACTGACCGATAACCTGCCGGAAGTCCAGGAAGCCAAAGCGTGGTTCCGCCCTGAAACGCGGCGCGTCGCACCGATCACGCTCGATGTGATGTGGGACCATTTCCTCTCGCGGCACTGGGAAACACTCTCTCCTGAGATGCCCCTAAACGCGTTCGTGCGCTATGCCCACCAGCAGGTGTCCATTATTTTGCCGGATTCGCCGCCGCGCTTTGTGAATCTGAATAACTATCTCTGGTCAGAACGCTGGCTTGAGCGCTATCGCGAGATGGACTTTATACAGAATGTGTTAAACGGGATGGCGAGTCGTCGACCGCGACTCGACGCGCTGCGCGACTCCTGGCATGACCTGGACGCCCACTACGAGGCGCTGGAGACACGATTCTGGCAGTTCTATCCGCGTATGATGACCCAGGCGAAAAACAAACAGCTATAACAGAAATGCCATTGATAGGTGAAAGCTTGCTGAACGATTGTTAGCGCCTCTTTGTCTTATCAATGAACACTCTCTATACTGGGCGGCGTTGCGTTCCAAATAACCTTAGTATCTACAGGAGAATCACATGGTTCTGGTAACTCGTCCGGCTCCGGATTTTACAGCTGCAGCAGTTCTGGGCAACGGTGAAATCGTTGAAAACTTCAACTTCAAACAGCACACCAACGGTAAAGCGACCGTTCTGTTCTTCTGGCCAATGGACTTCACTTTCGTTTGCCCGTCTGAGCTGATCGCATTCGACAAACGTTACGAAGAATTCCAGAAGCGTGGCGTAGAAGTTGTAGGCGTCTCCTTCGACTCTGAATTTGTACACAACGCATGGCGTAACACCCCTGTCGACAAAGGCGGCATCGGTGCGGTGAAATACGCAATGGTTGCGGACATCAAACGCGAAATCCAGCAGGCTTACGGTATCGAACATCCGGACGCTGGCGTTGCACTGCGCGGTTCTTTCCTGATCGACGCAAACGGCATCGTTCGTCACCAGGTTGTTAACGATCTGCCACTGGGTCGTAACATCGACGAAATGCTGCGCATGGTTGACGCGCTGCAGTTCCACGAAGAGCACGGTGAAGTGTGCCCGGCTCAGTGGGAAAAAGGTAAAGAAGGTATGAACGCGTCTCCGGACGGCGTTGCTAAATACCTGTCTGAGAACGTATCCAGCCTGTAATCGGCACGGTTTACGGAAAAGGCCCGCATTAGCGGGCCTTTTTGTTTTGTACGATCTCACTTTCACACGTTAAAACGCGAAGCACGAGCACCCCAGCACGCCCCAGAATGCCTGGTCATAAGATACCGGGATATCCGATTGCCGCGCAATGCCGTGCGCATGGCCATGCACTCCGCAGCTACCAATGCACTGGTGCATCTGTACCACCGCCCCCACTTTACTGGCTGCTGGCGGCGCAGAGCGGTAATGCCCCGGGACTTTCACGACCGGTGACCACGACGGCACAACCGGGATCGGCGGCGGTGACAGCGGACTGAAATGACCGGCGGCATACACGATCTTGCCATCCACAACGGTCAGCACCGATTCAATGCCCTTGATCTCCTCTTCCGTCACGCTGAAGTAATCTTTCGACAGCACCACCAGATCCGCAAGCTGCCCTTCAACCAGACGGCCTTTTTTACCCTGCTCGCTGGAAAACCACGCGCTGCCTGCGGTCCACAGCTCCAGCGCTACCTCACGCGGCAGGCGGTTATTGTCGTCATACATCGCCAGGCCGCCGACGGTTCGCCCGGAGACCAGCCAGTAGAGCGCCGTCCACGGGTTATAGCTCGCCACACGGGTTGCGTCGGTACCTAGCCCAACCGGCACGTCCAGTTCCAGCATTTTCGCCACCGGCGGCGTGTGTTTCACCGCCTCTTTGCCGTAGCGGTCGACGAAATATTCGCCCTGGAACGCCATACGGTGCTGCACCGCAATACCGCCCCCCAACGCTTTGACGCGCTCGATATTACGCTCGGTAATGGTCTCCGCATGGTCAAAGAACCAGTGCAGCCCGTTAAACGGAATCTCACGGTTCACCTTCTCAAAGACATCCAGCATCCGGCTAATGGATTCGTCATAGGTGGCATGCAGCCGGAACGGCCAGCGGTTTTCCACCAGGTGGCGCACCACGCGCTCCAGTTCGTCTTCCATCCCTTGCGGCAGATCCGGGCGCGGCTGGAGGAAATCTTCAAAATCCGCCGCCGAGAAGACCAGCATCTCTCCTGCCCCGTTCGCACGATAAAAGTCTGTGCCCTGCCCCGGTTTGAGCATATCGGTCCAGCGCTCAAAATCCTCCAGCTCCTGTTTAGGGCGCTGGGTGAAGAGGTTGTAGGCAATACGCACCGTCATCTGCTCTTTGGCGTGCAGTTCGGCAATCACCTCGTAATCTTCCGGGTAGTTCTGGAAGCCGCCGCCGGCATCAATGGCGCTGGTCAGCCCCAGACGGTTAAGCTCACGCATAAACTGGCGCGTGGAGTTAACCTGCTGCTCAATGGGGAGTTTCGGTCCTTTTGCCAGCGTGGCGTAGAGGATCATCGCGTTAGGTTTAGCGATCAGCAGCCCGGTCGGGTTGCCGTGGTTATCACGCACAATCTCCCCGCCCGGCGGGTTTGGCGTCTCTTTGGTGTAGCCGACAGCTTTCAACGCGGCGCGGTTAAGCAGGGCGCGATCGTAGAGGTGCAGGACAAACACCGGCGTATCCGGTGCCGCCTCGTTAAGCTCTTCGATGGTCGGCATCCGGCGTTCGGCGAACTGAAACTCGCTCCAGCCGCCCACCACCCGAACCCACTGAGGTGAAGGTGTACGATCGGCCTGATCTTTCAACATCCTTAGCGCATCCGCCAGCGACGGTACGCCTTCCCAGCGCAGCTCGAGGTTGTAGTTCAGCCCGCCGCGGATCAGGTGCAGGTGCGAATCGTTAAGCCCGGGGATCACCGTACTCCCCTTCAGATCGACAATCTGCGTTCCCTGCGTCGCATAGCTCATAATGCGATCGTGGTTGCCCGTCGCCAGGATCTTGCCGTTAGCAATAGCCACCGCTTCCGTGAGCGGGTTTTCGCGATCGAGGGTATGGATCTTCCCTTTGGTTAAGATCAGTGTGGCAGTTTGAGACATAACGTACTCCTTTCAGCCGAATCAGGCTTTTTTGAGCCATCCGGCAAACAGACGGGTCACGATGGGCATCCACAGCCAGACCACCAGCGCGACCACACAGGCATCGTTAATCAGATGCAGCAACAACGTACCTTTCAGGCCAGGAAGCAACGCACCGGTGACCAGCGGCACCAGGTTGGTACTGGGAAAGATAACCAGCAGGGTAATGAGAAACTGTTTCCACTGTTTAGGCTTACGCACGTGAGGCTCCGGTGGAGTAAACCAGAACGCCGCCTCGGTACGCACTTCGGTTTTATCGCCTTCCGCCAGCAGCGGTTCAATCTCTTTTACCAGCGCATTACGGGTATCGGACTGGGTCCACGCAGAGAGGTGTTCGAGGGTGTCGAAACGGATTATCACCGTCCACAGATGTTGTCCGTCGGTCGGGCGGATGACGTTCGCGCCAAGATGCCCCGGAAATTCCGCCGCGATGGGCATGATCTTACCCAGCCACTGTTCGTATCGCTCAGCCTGACCCGGCAGCAAGGTGTGGGTGATCACCAGCGTGACATGTGATGTGTGCGCCATAATAGTTTCCTGGTCATTAATGGGCGGGAGAACCCCGCCCTGGAAGGTTTACGCTTTGCGTTCTGGCGCACCGTGAACGAGGGTGTAGGCATAGTCAACGCCCATGCCATAAGCACCGCTGTGCTCACGGACCAGGTCCATGACCGCGTCGTAAGTGCCTTTGCGAGACCAGTCGCGCTGATACTCAAGCAGCACCTGCTGCCAGGTCACAGGAACCGCGCCCGCTTGAACCATACGGTCAATCGCACGTTCATGGGCATCTACGGAGGTACCGCCGGAAGTATCGGTCACTACATAAACTTCAAACCCTTCATCCAGAGCCATCAGCGCCGGGAAGGTCAGGCAAACTTCGGTCCACAGGGCTGAGATGATAAGTTTCTTGCGGCCCGTCGCTTTCACTGCCGCAACAAACGCATCGTCTTCCCAGGAGTTCATAGAGGTACGTTCAATCGGTTTAACCGCCGGGTGAACCGCCAGCAATTCTGGCCAGATGTATCCGCTAAAGCTTTTTGTTTCGACAGAGGTGTAGATAACCGGAACATCAAAAATTTTGCCTGCTTTTGCCAGAGCCACCGTATTATTCTTTAATAACTGACGGTCAATATTTGCCACGCCAAAAGACATTTGCGGTTGGTGATCGATAAAAATCAGTACGGAATTGGACGGGTCAATCAGTTCACGAATAGACATAAAAGTACCTTTTAATCAATGTGTTAAAAGCCAACGTTTTGGTGTGCTATATGAGAAAGGGCCCTGACTGATAAAGCAATTTGAGTATAGCGAGAATTGATTGAGCGGATAGTAAAGATATTTGTCCCCTCTGTTGAAATTAACCGAACAACTTAGGGGAATTTTCAGCAACCGGGAAATATACCGGTTGCTGATGACGATTAATTTCCGAACCAGACGGAGGCGGAAATGGCCGGTAAGGAGAGAATGCCTTCCTGAATCGTGCCTTTACCCTCTTTGCGTTGCCACGCCTTCACGTGCAGCAACGGAGAGTCATCCAGCACCACTTCACAGGCTTCTCCGCGGTTGATGGCGACCAGCACGCGTTGCTGGTTGTAGACGCGGGCAAACACCACCACGTTATCGTGGGCATACACCACCTGACAGCCACCGTAACGCAGCGCCTGGTTCTGTTTACGAAGCTTAGCCAGACGCTGGTACAGGCTGAGCAGCGCCTTGTCCTGCTTCGCCGGATCCCAGGGGAAGGTTTTGCGGCAGAAGGGATCGTTGTTCCCCTCCAGCCCCACCTCATCACCGTAGTAAATGCACGGCACGCCTGGCCAGGTGAAGAGCCAGGTAACGGCCAGCGGCAGACATGCCACATCCTTGCCAAGCAGGGATTTAAAACGTGCGGTATCGTGGCTGTCCAGCTGGTTAAACATCCGCAACTGCTGCTGATGCGACAGGCTGGCGCGGTAGTTATCCATCCATGCCATACAGGTTTCGGCGTCGATATGCTGCGGATCGTAGGAGATATCGGTGTTCGCCAGAAATCCCCATAGCGGGAAGGTAAAACCGCGGTAGTTCATGGCCGAATCTTCTGCATCGGCTTGCAGCCACTGGCGTGCATCGCCAAAATGCTCGCCAAAGACAAAGGCCTCCGGCTGTGCGGCTTTCGCTGAGCGGGTGATCCCTGCAACGTGCTGAAGGTTATTACGCGCTCCGCCCGCTTCACCCAGCATATGCACCACGTCAAGACGCCAGCCGTCCATGTTCCATGGCGCCTTAAGCCAGTGGCGGACAACGCTGTCTTCACCGCCGTAGATTTCGTTGACCAGAGAAGGCGACTGGAAATCCAGCTTCGGCAGGCTTGGGTAGCCCAGCCAGTCCAGCGCGTAGCCCTCTTCATTAAAGCTGTACCAGTCACGCTGCGGCGAATCCGGGTTATGGCATGCCCCGCTCATCGACTGGTTATGACGGTCAAACCACGCGTGCGAATCCCCGCTGTGGTTGAACACGCCGTCCAGAATCAGGCGTATCCCTTCGTTTTTAGTGTTCTGTCGCAGGCGCAGCAGCGCGGCATCGCCGCCAAACTGCTCATCAACATGACGATAATCTTCGGTGTCGTATTTATGCACGCTCGGGGCTTTAAACACCGGGTTAAGGTACAGCGCCGTCACGCCCAGTTTTTTCAGGTACGGGAGTTTTTCGCTGATCCCGTCGAGATCGCCGCCGTAAAACGTCGAGCCACCCGCCTGCGCGGTCAGCGGTTCATCCCATGCTTTGAGGATAATGTCGTGACCTGCTGCGTGGTGGTAATACACCTTGTCCTGGTCTGCAGTGCGCTTTTCGCTGCGGGCAAAGCGGTCCGGGAAAATCTGGTAAAACACCTGATCGTTAACCCATTGCGGGCCATTGTCCGGGTAATCGACGGCAAACTGCTCCAGCCGGGCCGGCGGAAAACGGCTAAACCCCTGCGGGGTAAACCACAGCTGGCGGTTATTCCACAGCAGTTTAAAACTGTAGCGACGACGCGGCTGTCCACGGGTTAAATCGATGTTTGCCCGCCACGCCGTGATCCCGGGCTGCGGCTGGCTGCGCTGCTTATGCATTTTCAGCGCGGTCTCTTCGTTATCAATTTCGGCGCGTAGCGTCACGCGTTCAGGCTGATTTTCCCCCGCCAGCCAGAGCGTAATCACAAGGTTGTCTTTGTTTTGCTTAACAAATGGGGCAACCGGAAGGTGCCAGGCGTTTAACATCACGAATCCCCTTTGATGAAATTGACGTCACCTTGCCACAGGGTGGTTAAGGTTAGCTCATCATGACGAGGTTTATTGAGGGAGGAGGACGGGGGAGGAGGCATCAGCGTGAGCGGATGCCTCCTTCCAGTCCCTCTGCGGGGAGAGGGAAGTTTACTGTGCCTGCGCCAGCTGACGGTCGCGGCGGCATTTAAACATCCAGCCCAGCAGCAGCAGGACGATCCACGCGCAGCCCACGTAAAGGGAGATACGGGTATCCGGATGATAGCCAATCAGGGCGATGATAAAGACCAGGAAGACCAGACCGACAGCGGTTGTCACCACCCCACCCGGCACTTTGAACTTCAGCGCTTTCGCCTCTTCCGGTGACAGACGGCGACGGAACGCAATCTGCGACAACAGGATCATGATCCACACCCACACGGTCGCGAAGGTCGCCAGCGACGCAATCACCAGGAACACATTCTCCGGCATGATGTAGTTCAGGTAGACCGAGAGCAGCAGGGCTACGGTCATCACCATTACCGTCACCCACGGCGTGCCGCGACGAGAGGTTTTGGCAAACACCTTAGGCGCACTGCCCTGCTCCGCCATTCCGTGCAGCATGCGGCCCACGCCAAAGACGTCACTGTTGATTGCCGAAAGCGAGGCGGTCAGCACCACAAAGTTCAGGATGCTGGCGGCAAACGCGATGCCCATATGCTGGAAGGTCAGCACAAACGGGCTGCCGTTAGTGCCCACCTGGTTCCACGGGTAGATGGACATAATGACGAACAGCGTCCCCACATAGAACACCAGAATACGCATTGGCACTGAGTTGATGGCGCGCGGAATGGATTTCTCCGGATCTTTCGCTTCCCCGGCGGTAATGCCGATAATCTCGATCCCGCCGTAGGCAAACATGACCATCTGCAGCGACATCACCATACCGAGCCAGCCGTTGCTGAAGAAGCCGCCGTTGCTCCAGAGGTTATGGATCCCCGTTGGCTGACCGCCGTTGCCGATACCCCAGATGATGATCCCGAAGCCCGCGATAATCATGATGATGATGGTGGCAACTTTGAAGAAGGAGAACCAGAACTCCAGTTCACCGAACACCTTCACGCTCATCAGGTTGACGGCACAGATGATCAGGACCACGCTCAGCACCCAGATCCAGTGCGGAACCGCGGGGAACCAGACGCCCATGTAGATGCCAAAGGCGGTAACGTCGGCAATAGCCACAATCAGAATTTCGAAGCAGTAGGTCCAGCCGGTGATGAAGCCCGCCAGCGGGCCTAAGTTTTCCTGCGCATAGCGCGAGAACGAACTGGCAGACGGATTGTGAACCGACATCTCCCCGAGGGCGCGCATGATAATATACGCGGCCACGCCACCGATGATGTAGGCCAGCAGAACGCTGGGACCGGCCATTTTAATGGCATCTGCCGAGCCATAAAAAAGACCGGTACCGATAGCGGATCCCAGCGCCATAAAGCGAATGTGGCGGGTGCTGAGTCCACGTTTGAGTTTGTTAGTGCTTTCCATTTAAATCTTGCCATTCAACTCGAAAAAAACAAAAAACCACGGGGCCTTAAGCCCCGTGGTTAAACAGTTTGTTGCCGTTGATTAATGGGCGTTCGATGCGACCTGACGCCCTGCAGCACGATCCCAGATAATGGCCAGAACCAGTGCAACAACGGTAGGCATCAACCAGGCCAGGCCTTGCTCGGACAGCGGCAGACGCTGTGTCCAGGCTGGCAGTATTTGCGCAAAGGCGGATGCTTTAATCCCGTCAAGGATACCAAAAATCAGGCTGATAAACATGGCTGGCGCAATAATTCGCGACGAGTTGTTCCACCACGGGCGGGTGAAGCTCAGCACCACCAGCACGATACATGGCGGATAGATGGCCGTCAGCACCGGGATAGAGACCTGAATCAGGTGGCTCAGACCGAGGTTTGACACCGCCATGGAGAAGATGCCCAGGATAAAGACCAGCGTGCGGTAAGAGAGCGGCAGATACTGAGCAAAGAACTCAGCGCAGGCGCAGGTCAGCCCCACGGCGGTGACAAGGCACGCCAGGAAAATCAGTACCGCCAGCAGCAGGCTACCCGCACCACCAAAGGTGTGCTGTACGTAAGCATGGAGGATCGCCGCGCCGTTGGCATTTTGATCGACCAGTATGGCGCTATCTGAGCCCAGGCGGAACAGCGCCAGGTACAGCAGCGTCAGCCCCACACCGGCCATCAGGCCAGCCCAGATGGTGTAGCGAGTCAGCAGACGCGCTTCCGTCACGCCGCGGGAACGTGCGGCATTCACGATAACAATACCAAACACCATTGCGCCCAGCGTATCCATCGTCAGGTAGCCGTTCACAAAGCCATTGGAGAACGCGGCGTTTTTATAGGCGTCCATCGCATCGCTAATCGGGCCTGCGGGCCAGACGATGGCCGCAACCGCCAGCACAATCAGCGCCACGATTTTCAGCGGAGCCAGGAAGTTACCCACGGTATCCAGCAGCTTGCCCGGATAGAGGGAAACCAGAATCACAATCGCGAAGTAGATCAGGCTGTAGATAAACAGCGGCATCGCGCCATCGCCAGTGAGCGGGGCAATCCCCACTTCGAAGGATACGGTAGCGGTACGCGGGGTCGCAAACAGCGGGCCAACGGCCAGATAACAGACGGTCGCCAGCAGAATGCCGGCCACTTTGCCAATCGGGGTGCTGAGGCTATCAACGCCACCACCGACTTTCGCCAGCGCGACGACGGTCAGTACCGGCAGACCCACAGCAGTAATCAGGAAACCAAACGCAGCGGTCCAGACGTGTTCACCCGCCTGTAAGCCAACCATTGGGGGGAAAATGATGTTGCCTGCGCCAACGAACAGCGCAAATGTCATAAAGCCCAGCGCGATGATGTCACGCGATTTTAAGTGATGGGTCATAAAACCTTACTGCCTGTGGATGTGGTGTTGAAAACATTGAGATTTTCGCTACCCCTGACGGGACGATACAGCGGAAAATTTGCTCAATTTCAGCGGGATATGCTCCCGTCCTGGCGTGGAGAAGAATAGTTTTTCGATTTACCACGCAAATACAGTCGGTATGACAGTATCTGGGGCGCAATTTAAACGCTTATAACGTTTAAAGGCAAGATGGGATCGTGAAACCAGAACAATATGCCAGCATCAAAAATCAGACCAGCACAATACGCTAATTATAAGAAAAACCCATGGCTAATCATGCGAACAAAAAACAGCCAGCCGTATAATATTCAGCCGCGTTTCGCTTGACTGCAAAGCAAACGGGCCAGCAAACGCTGGCCCGTGGAAAGGTAAACTGACACGCCTGTCGTCAGGCGATCTTTTTGGCAATTAATCGTTCCGGGATAACGAAACTGAAGCGGGTTCCCTTACCCAGCGTGCTTTGAATATCGAGACGGCTTTCATGATGATTCACCGCGTGTTTCACAATAGCCAGCCCCAGACCGCTGCCGCCGGTCTGCCGTGAGCGCGCTTTATCCACCCGGTAGAAGCGCTCGGTCAGACGCGGGATGTGTTCAGGTGCGATCCCCGGCCCGTTATCCTCTACGCTGAACTCAGCGCCCGTTGGCGTGTGCTGCCAGCGCACCACGATATCCGTCCCCGCTGGCGTATGATTCACCGCGTTATACACCAGATTAGAAATGGCGCTGCGCAGCTCATCTTCGCTGCCAAGCACCTTGAGCGTGTTGTCGACCTCGAAGGTCAGCTGATGCATTTTATGGCTTAACGTCTGCGCTTCGCGCTCCACCACCCGCAGCATCATCGGCACATCAATGGTGTCATTCAATGCCAGCGAGGGGGCGGCCTCAATTTTCGAGAGCGTCAGCAGCTGTTTCACCAGCCCTTCCATACGGTGCGTTTGTTCACGCATCGTATGCAACGCTTTCTCGCGCGGCGCGCCTTCCAGCGTTTGCTCCTGCATCATCTCCAGGTACCCCTGAAGCACCGTCAGCGGAGTGCGTAATTCGTGGCTGACGTTGGCAAAGAAGTTGCGTCGCGCCCCTTCCAGCTGGTGCATCTGGGTGACATCACGGGCAACCATCAGCCACTGCTGGTCGCTGTAAGGCATCACACGGATTTCCAGATGGCGCCCATTATTGAGCTTCAGGTTGTGGGGGCGGGTAAAATCACGCTTTTTCAGGTACAGCGTGAACTCGGGATAACGCAGAAGGTTGAGGATGTTCTGGCCATTATCGTCCGGCCAGCGCAGGCCCAGCAGCTGTTGCGCGAGGCCGTTACACCAGAAGATCGTCCCTTCTTCGGTCGTCAGAATGACAGCATCCGGCAGCGACTCAGCGCCGCTACGGAAGCGTTTGATCAGGCTTCCCAGCTCCCGACGCCGCTTTTTGTTACGCATCTGCATCTGGTGCAGACCGTACAGCAGCGGCTCCCAGCTTCCGCTTCCCGGCGGAGGCGTCATACTTCGGTCAACCCACAGCCACCACGAGAGGCGCAGCAGGTTCCAGAAATGCCAGATCAGAAGCCCGGTAACCGACGCCAGCAGAAACCACGGCAAATATCCAAGAAAGGCCCCCAGAATGAAGGCCGGAATACAGCATAAGATCAGTTCAAAGACGAGCCTTTTCCATGACAGACGTTCCAGCACGCGTCACACTCCTGTCATTGTTCAGAAACGGGTTGAAAAACGATAACCCGTGCCGCGGACCGTCTGCACCATGCGATCGTGGCCGCTCAGTTCCAGCGCTTTTCGCAGGCGGCGGATATGTACGTCAACCGTCCGGTCTTCGACATACACGTTAGTTCCCCAGACGTTATTCAGCAACTGTTCGCGGCTGTATACGCGCTCCGGGTGAGTCATAAAGAAATGCAGAAGTTTAAATTCGGTAGGCCCCATATCGAGGGGATTTTCGCCGGTCATGACGCGGTGTGAGGTAGGGTCAAGGCTCAGTCCCTGCATCTCAATCACCTCTTCCACCGCCATCGGTGAAATGCGGCGCATCACGGCTTTAATGCGGGCAACCAGCTCTTTCGGTGAGAACGGTTTGGTAATGTAATCGTCCGCCCCCGTTTCCAGACCGCGTACGCGATCCTCTTCTTCACCGCGCGCCGTGAGCATCACAACCGGTATGTCGCGGGTTAGCGCTTCACGTTTCAGGTGTTTGATAAACTGCAGCCCGGAGCCGCCAGGCAACATCCAGTCGAGCAGAATCAGATCGGGCCAGGGTTCATTCAGCTGGTTCACCGCGCTGTCATAATCTTCCGCCTCAACCGGCTGGAAGCCATTTTGCTCGAGCACGAAGCACACCATTTCACGAATCGGAGCTTCATCTTCTACGACCAGAATACGTCTCGCCATACTTTGCCCTGTTTTATCTTATTTAAGTTACAAGTTTGTAATGCGGCGTCATTATGCGTCAGATTTATGACAGATTTATGAAAAACAGTACCACTATAAAGGGCAAACTGTTGTTTTATTACAGCGGTTATTTTCTGTTCCCTGACAGTTTATAATCCTGCTTTCTCTTTTTCGCCACGGATCAGCAATGCGCATACTACACACCTCTGACTGGCATCTGGGTCAAAATTTTTACAGCAAAAGCCGGGCGGCTGAACACGAAGCGTTCCTGAACTGGCTGCTGGATACGGCCCGCTCTCATGAGGTAGACGCCATTATTGTAGCGGGTGACATCTTCGATACCGGCTCGCCCCCCAGCTATGCGCGCGAGTTATATAACCGTTTTGTCGTCAATCTGCAGCAAACGGGCTGTCATCTGGTGATTGTTGCCGGCAACCATGATTCCGTCGCAACGTTAAATGAATCCCGCGATATTCTGGCGTTCCTCAATACTACCGTGGTGGCCAGCGCAGGACATGCGCCGCAGATCCTGAAAAAGCGCGACGGGACGCCGGGTGCGGTACTGTGTCCGATCCCATTTTTACGCCCGCGCGATATTGTCCAAAGCCAGGCGGGGCTTTCCGGCGCAGAAAAACAGCAGCATTTGCTGCAGGCCATCACCGACTATTACCACCAGCAGCATGCCCAGGCCTGTGCCCTTCGCGGTGACCAGGCGATTCCGGTGATTGCCACCGGGCACCTCACCACCGTTGGGGCCAGCAAAAGCGACGCGGTGCGTGACATTTATATTGGCACGCTGGATGCTTTCCCGGCACAAAACTTCCCGCCCGCGGATTATATTGCCCTCGGGCATATCCACCGGGCGCAGGTTATCGGCGGCTGCGAGCACATTCGCTACTGCGGCTCGCCCATCTCGCTGAGTTTTGATGAGACCGGCAAAGCCAAAAGTGTCCATCTGGTGAGCTTTAGCGACGGCAAGCTCAGCGCCGTCGACACGCTGGAAGTGCCCGTCACCCAACCGCTGGCGGTGCTGAAAGGCGATCTGGACGCCATCACCGCCCAGCTTGAACAGTGGCGCGGCGTGGAACAAAACCCGCCGGTCTGGCTGGATATTGAGATCGCCAGCGGCGACTACCTGCATGATGTGCAGCGTAAAATTCAGGTACTCACGGAAGACCTGCCGGTAGAGGTGCTGCTGGTGCGCCGCAGCCGCGAGCAGCGCGAGAAAATTCTGCTCGGCGCTCAGCGCGAAACGCTCAGCGAACTCAGGGTGGAAGAGGTTTTTGAACGCCGGCTCTCCCACGAGGAGATTGACGACGCGAAACGCGCACGGCTGAACGAGCTGTTTACGCACACCCTGCATGCCCTGAACGATGAGGAAGAAAACGCATGAAAATCCTCAGCCTGCGTCTGAAAAATCTCAACTCACTGAAGGGTGAGTGGAAAATCGATTTTACCGCGGAGCCGTTTGCCAGCAACGGACTGTTTGCGATTACCGGGGCTACCGGCGCAGGGAAAACGACCCTGCTCGACGCCATTTGTCTGGCGCTGTATCACGAAACGCCGCGCCTGCAGAAAGTCTCCCAGGCACAAAACGATTTGATGACGCGCGACACGGCCGAATGCCTTGCCGAAGTTGAGTTTGAAGTCAAAGGTATTGCCTATCGCGCTTTCTGGAGTCAGAACCGCGCGCGAAATCAGCCCGACGGTAATCTTCAGGCCCCACGCGTCGAGCTGGCACGCTGTGAGGACGGTAAAATTCTGGCCGACAAAGTGTCGGATAAACTGGAACAAACGGCCGCCCTCACCGGGCTGGATTATGGCCGTTTTACCCGCTCAATGCTGCTCTCTCAGGGGCAATTTGCCGCCTTCCTCAATGCCAGACCTTCCGACCGCGCCGAACTGCTGGAAGAACTGACCGGAACCGAGATCTACGGGCAGATTTCCGCCATGGTGTTTGAGAAACACAAAGCCGCGCGTAACGCCCTTGAGGTGTATGAAGCACAGGCTGCAGGCGTCGTATTGTTGAGTGAAGAGCAACAGCAGCAGTTACAGCAAAGTTTGCAGGCACTTACTGACGAAGAAAAAACGCTGCTGGCGCAACAGCAGAATCAACAGAAAGATTTTCAGTGGCTTACGCGCAATGACGAGCTTATACGTGAGCAGCAACGCGTTGCCACCTTGCAGCAACAGGCGCAACAGGCACTGACCGAGGCTGCGCCCGAGCTGGCAACGCTCCAGCTTGCTCACCCCGCCGCCCAGCTGCGACCACTGTGGGACAGCCAGCAAGAGCAAACCACCCGGCTGGGGCAAACGAAGCAACGCATTGTTGAAGTAAATGCTCGCTTACAAGCAAAAACCGCGCTGCGCTCGCGTATCCGTAATACGGCCCAGCGTAGCCATGCACAACTGCAGACCGACCTTACGGCGCTGGCACAATGGCTGGCAGAGCACGAGCGGTATCGTCAGTGGGGCCAGGAGATAGCAGGCTGGCGCGCCCATTTTGCACAGCTGAATCGCGATAAAAATCAGATCGCCACGCTTTCCACGCGCATTGCTGAATTACGCCAGAAGCTGGCAGAGATGCCGGAAAACGCCCTGACGCTCACGGCTGACGAGGTCAGCGTGGCGATGGAGCAACAGGCTCAGTCACGGACTTTCCGCCAGCGGCTGATGTCGCTTCAGGCCCGTTATCTGCCGCTGCAACAGCGTCTGCGCCAGAACGGTGAAAGCCTGCAGAAAGCCCAGGCAGAGCAGGTAAAACTCAATGAAACGCTGACGCTGCGTCGCCAGCAGTACAAAGAGAAAAACCAACATTATCTGGATCTTGAAACGCTCTGCAGACAGGAAGAGAAGATTAAAAGTCTGGAGGCAGAGCGTGCGCAGCTGCAGGCGGGACAGCCCTGCCCGCTATGCGGCTCAACCTCGCACCCGGCGGTCACTGCGTATCAGGCGCTGGAGCTCAGTGCCAACCAGCAGCGTCGCGACCAGTTAGCCAAAGAGGTCGCTGCGCTTAAAGAGGAAGGATTGTTAGTTCTCGGCCAGGTGAATGCCCTGACCCGGCAGATCCAGCGTGAGACAGACGACGCTCAGACGCTCTCTCAGGAGGAGCAAGCGCTCACTAAAGAGTGGCAATCCGTTTGCGCGTCCCTGAATATCACTCTGAATATTCAGGAAGATATTGCCCCGTGGATGAACGAACAAGAGCAGTATGAGCGTCAGCTTTACCAGCTGAGCCAGCGTCTGACGCTGCAGCAACAGCTGAATGAACAGGACGCGCAGGCGCGTCAGTATCAACAGCAGCTGACGGCCACGCGCCAGGCGCTGGAAACGACCCTGCTTACGCTGTCACTCAACGTCCCGGAAGAAGGCACAGAGGCTGCCTGGCTGAACGAACGAGAAACCGAGTTCGCACAGTGGCAGGAAAAACAGACTCAGCATGGCGTCATGCAGGAGCGCATGACGGCTCTGATGCCGCTGCTCGACACCCTGCCCGCCACAAACGACACAGAAACCGAACCGGCCATTCCTGATAACTGGCGCGCAACGCACGACGAATGCGTTTCTCTTCAGAGCCAGCTTGCCACATTGCAACAGCAGGAAAGCCTTGAAAGCGAACGGCTGCAGCACGCCACGACGCACTTCACCGCCGCACTGACCGCAAGCTGCTTCGCCGATCGGGAGGCCTTTCTGGCTGCACTGCTTGATGAAGAGACTATCCGCCGTCTTGAACACCGTAAGCAGACCCTGGAAAACCAGCTTCAGCAGGCAACCGCGCTGTTCGCACAGGCAAACCAGCAGCTGCAGGCTCATCAGACGCAGCGACCGGAAGGGCTGGAACTCGACGCGCCAACCCTGCAGTTGCAGCTACAGCAACTCGGGCAACAGCTTCGGGAGAACACCACTCATCAGGGTGAGATCCGCCAGCAGCTTAAACAGGACAGCGATAACCGTCAGCACCAGTTGGCGCTCATGCAGCATATTGAAGAGGCCGCGCGGCTGGCCGATGACTGGAGCTATCTGAATTCGCTGATAGGTTCCAGCACAGGTGACAAGTTCCGTAAGTTTGCCCAGGGGCTCACGCTGGATAATCTGGTCTGGCTTGCCAACCAGCAGCTAAATCGCCTGCACGGGCGCTATTTGCTGCAGCGCAAGGTCAGCGATGCGCTGGAACTCGAAGTGGTGGATACCTGGCAGGCGGACGCGGTGCGCGATACCCGTACCCTCTCCGGCGGCGAAAGCTTCCTTGTTAGCCTGGCACTGGCGCTGGCGCTTTCCGATCTGGTGAGTCACAAGACACGCATCGATTCGCTGTTCCTGGATGAAGGCTTCGGCACGCTCGACAGCGAAACGCTGGATACCGCCCTGGATGCGCTCGACGCGCTGAACGCCACCGGGAAAACCATTGGCGTGATTAGCCACGTCGAGGCGATGAAAGAGCGGATCCCGGTGCAGATCAAAGTGAAGAAGATTAACGGGCTGGGGTATAGCAAGCTGGATAAGGTGTTTGCGGTGGAGTGAGGATGCCCTGCATGAGGGCACCCTCATCCTGCCCCTCTCACGTAGGGAGAGGGAGAATGGCTATAGCGGCCAGAGCCACGCGGCGCCGCGCACGCCGCTGGAGTCCCCGTGCACCGCTTTGCGGATCGGGGTTTCACACTCACCCCCGAAGACCCACTGCTTCACCAGATTCGGTACCGTGGCATATAAACGGTCGACGTTGCTCATCCCGCCGCCGAGCACAATCACGTCAGGGTCAAGGATATTCACCACGTGCGCCAGGGATTTCGCCAGCCGCATTTCATAGCGGCTGAGAGCCAGCTCAGCCACCGGATCGTGTTCCCCGACCCGGCGCATAATCTCGTTCCCCTTGAGTGGCTGGCCACTCAGGCGGTGGTAATCGGTGGCAAAACCGGTGCCGGAGATAAACGTCTCAATACAGCCCTGCTTGCCGCAATAGCACGGCACCTCGGCGCGGTATTTAAGTTCATCTTCATCCATCCACGGCAAGGGGTTATGTCCCCACTCGCCCGCCGTACCGTTGCCGCCAATATGGGCACGCCCGCCCAGGGCCACGCCTGCGCCACAGCCGGTCCCGATAATGACCGCAAAAACGGTCTGGGCCCCTGCGGCGGCACCGTCAATGGCTTCGGAGACGGCCAGACAGTTGGCGTCATTTGCCAGACGCACTTCCCGGTTCAGGCGCTGACTTAAATCTTTATCAAAAGGCTGACCGTTGAGCCAGGTGGAGTTGGCGTTTTTAACCACCCCGGTATAGGGCGAGATTGACCCCGGGATCCCCATCCCAACGGTGCCGGTCTGCCCTGTCGCCTGCTCAGCCATGTCAACCAGCCGGGCAATCGTCTCGATAGTCTGGTGATAATCATCGCGCGGGGTAGGCAGACGGTGGCGGAACAGTTGCTCCCCCTGCTCGCTCAGTGCGATGACTTCTGTTTTGGTGCCGCCCAAATCAATCCCAATACGCACAAGACACTCCTCATTATTTTGATTATCAACAGAGTAGAAGCCCGCTTCCCGATTAGCAATGCAAGCGATGCGACAATTCGTTATCATGCCCGCTGATTTAACGACAAGGCCGTGGAAATTATCATGCTGTGGTTCAAAAATTTGATGGTTTACCGTCTCAGCCGCGACGTTTCGCTGCGTGCAGAAGAGATGGAAAAACAGTTAGCCGCTTATAGCTTTTCCCCTTGCGGTAGCCAGGATATGGCAAAAACCGGTTGGGTTCCTCCAATGGGTTCACAAAGCGATGCATTGACCCACGCCAGCAGCACGGGTCAAATCATCGTCTGCGCCCGCAAAGAAGAAAAAATTCTGCCCACGCCGGTGGTCAAGCAGGCGCTCGAAGCGAAAATTTTCAAGCTTGAAGCCGAACAGGGCCGCAAGCTGAAAAAAACCGAAAAAGATTCGCTGAAAGACGAAGTTCTGCACTCTCTGCTGCCGCGCGCCTTTAGCCGTTTCAGCCAGACAATGATGTGGATCGATACCGTTAACGGGTTGATCATGGTGGACTGCGCCAGCGCCAAAAAAGCGGAAGATACGCTGGCCCTGCTGCGCAAAAGCATCGGATCGTTACCGGTCGTTCCGCTGGCGCTGGAAACGCCGATTGAACTGACCCTGACCGAATGGGTGCGCAGCGGTACAGCGGCCCAGGGCTTCCAGATCCTTGATGAAGCCGAGCTCAAAGCCCTGCTCGAAGATGGCGGCGTGATCCGCGCGAAAAAGCAGGATCTGGTGAGCGACGAGATCGCCGTACACATTGAAGCGGGCAAAGTGGTGACCAAACTGGCACTCGACTGGCAGCAGCGTATTCAGTTTGTGATGTGCGATGACGGCTCGGTGAAGCGTCTGAAATTCTGCGATGAGCTGCGCGATCAGAACGAAGATATCGATCGTGAAGATTACGCCCAGCGCTTTGACGCGGACTTTATCCTGATGACCGGAGAGCTGGCAGCGTTAATTCAGAATCTGGTGGAAGGCCTCGGCGGCGAAGCGCAGCGGTAATGCCTGCAGTGACCCTCTCCCGGCAGGGAGAGGGAATAAAACGTTTTATTTCAGGTAGCGGCACAGATAAGAGGTCGGTTCAGCAACCTGCAGATGGAATTCGCTGTGGCCAGGGACGTTGAACGCTTGTCCGGCAGAGTAAACTTTCCATTCTGTTTCCCCCGGCAGTAAGACGTTGAGCGCACCGCTGATCACCGTCATCTCTTCAGCTTCGGCTGTACCAAAGGTGTATTCCCCTTCAGCCATAACGCCGACACTGGCGCGGCCAGTGCTGCTGCTGGTAAAACCAATGGATTTCACTTTACCGGAAAAGTATTCGTTACTTTGAAGCATGAACTGGCCCTTATATTTTTAGATAAAAATTCACTATAGGGGCCATGATCATCACCTGTCACGCAAAATCATTAGATCAACAGCTCTGCGGCCAGCCGGGCCATCAGAACATTGGACAACAGCACCGGGACATCCAGCGCCTTTTGCAGTAAATCACGGTGGTGCTGGTGGAATCCAAGGCAGTCCAGAATCAACACATCGGCCCCTCTCTCCAGCAGTTTCCGTCCTGCCTCAATCAGCGCGGCCTCGCTGTCCCAGAAGGGATTGGCCAGCGCATACAAAGGCATTTTTTCGAGTACGTGCCATTTTGCCGTCTGGTTGTCCATGAGCTCTTCAATGGGAACAATGACCCCCACCTGATGCCCGTCAACAATGGAGGCCACCAGCGGCGGAATGATCCGCATCGGCTCCAGCAAAATCGCATTACGGGCGATGAGTCCCTTAACAGGTGCAGTACTCATCAGTAAAATAACGTCATAGCCTTGATTATCGAGCACTTCTATTACGCTCTGCAGCGAGCGCTCGATTTTCTGACGCGAAACATGCGCCAGTTTACCGTCACTTAATAACGTCGCCAGGGGATCCTCCCCCGCCTCTACAGCGTAGTCTTCCATGACCTCTTCCCGACTCATCTTCCCCAGCAGGCTTAGATGCGTTATCTGTTGTTCAGATACATGCTCGGTTAAGAGCGGTAACACTTCGCTTACAGGGACCACACCAATAGTGAGGATCGCCAACGTCGCCTTCATCTTCATCGCCTTCCATTACCGCTAAATCTTTCACACAGGTACAGGCTCACTACGCTGCACAGTTCGTTTTTTCAACAAAACAGCACCAAGCGTAGCAGGTGATCCCCATCGCGAAATGTAAAGATCGCCTGCCCGTTACGGAGTTACCTGTAATAACTAAATATTAACTCCTGCTTAACATTTGCGATGAGTAAAAAGTGTGATTCAGGCACGGTATTTAGCCCTTTAGGAATTCATTCACGACTTATCAGGATCTTCGTAGCGCCGTTTGGCATCCAGCGCTTCCTGTTCAGTTTCATGTTCACTGATCAGAGAGTCTGGTTTAGGGTGATCGGCACGCAGCTGATACCAGGTGACGGTTTGATCGCCATTGCCTTTTTCAACGGTAACGATGCGTGCTTCACGTGGATAGGGAGGTCTGGTTGGCATAGCTCATCCTTTTTTTATGTCTGAGCTATAAGTATAGACGCCGCTTAGCTGGCACAAGCCAAACGCAGGGCGGTAATAATCTGAATTACCACGTCCTCGGGTGAAGCGGAAGCATCCACAACGTGGTGTGCCGCTTCGCGGTATAACGCATCGCGTTCGGCCAGCACTTCGCTCACCTCTTCGCTGAGCGGCCGGGAGGTCAGCGCAGGACGTTGCCCCTCTTCCGGAAATGCTTCCAGCCGCCCTACCAGGGCCGAAACGGGTGCGCTGAGGTAGATGACAATCCCTTTTTCACGCATAAAGCGACGGTTACACTCGGCGAGAACAATGCCGCCACCGGTTGCGATAACAGCAGACGGCGTGGTGACCGCCTTCAGCGCGGCCGTTTCAAGAGCGCGAAAGCTCTCCCACCCCTCTTGCTCAACGATTTCCGCGATGCTTTTCCCGGCTTCGGTTTGCAGCCAGTGGTCGGTATCAACAAACTGACGATCGCACGCGCGTGCCAGTTCCAGGCCAACGGTGGTTTTCCCACAGCCGCGGGGGCCAACTAAAAAGATGGGTTGGGTCATAACCAGGTGTTCCCCTTGATGCCGGATGGCCGAAGAGCGTAAAGAAATAATTGCAGAAGATGTTGCGTTTACTTTACTGCAAAGCGGTACGGGATGACAACCCTGCGGAGGCCATACTGTACCACAAAGTGACAATGGTTATCATTACGCAGTGCGACGCTTGACTTCGAGCAGCCACTTATCAAGCTCTGCAGCGAACTGCTGGCGATCGCGCTGGGACAGGCTGTCTGGCCCGCCGGTCTGCACGCCGCTGGCGCGAAGCGTATCCATAAAATCACGCATGGTGAGTCTTTCACGAATGGTCGCCGGCGAATAACGCTCCCCTCTCGGGTTCAGCGCCGCCGCTCCCTTTTCAATTACTTCCGCGGCCAGCGGGATATCCGCCGTGATCACCAGATCCTCGGGACTACACAGACGCACAATCTCGTTATCCGCCACGTCAAAGCCAGCCGGAACCCGCAACGCGCGAATAAATCGGGAAGGCGGTACGCGAATATTCTGGTTCGCCACCAGCGTAAGCGGCATCTGCACGCGCTCGGCCGCGCGGAATAAAATTTCTTTAATCACATTCGGACACGCGTCCGCATCAACCCAAATCGCCATATTGTCTCCCCATAATGATTCTGCCGACTATTGTCGCCTGCATTTCGTTGTTAAGCTATCAATCAGAGAAAACAACGCATAATGACGGAGAATCGTGATGGATAAGAAAATCGGGTTTATCGGCTGCGGTAACATGGGCAAAGCCATCCTGGGTGGCCTGATCGCCAGCGGACAGGTGCTGCCGGGTCAGATTTGGGTCTACACCCCATCACCGGACAACGTCGCCGCGTTACGCGATCGGTACGGGATCAACGCAGCCGAAAGCGCCCAGGAAGTGGCTCAGGTAGCCGATATTGTCTTTGGCGCCGTCAAGCCGAACATCATGATCAAAGTGCTGAGCGACATCACCACCAGCCTGAACAAAGAGACGCTGGTCGTATCGATTGCCGCGGGCGTCACGCTCGATCAGCTGGCGCGCGCGCTGGGTCATGACCGTAAAATCGTACGCGCTATGCCGAATACCCCGTCACTGGTCAACGCCGGCATGACCTCCGTCACGCCTAACGCGCTGGTGACGTCGGAAGACGTGGCGGATGTCCTGAACATCTTCCGCTGCTTCGGTGAAGCGGAAGTCATTGCCGAATCCATGATCCATCCGGTAGTGGGAGTGAGCGGTTCAGCGCCTGCGTATGTCTTTATGTTTTTAGAAGCGATGGCCGACGCTGCGGTGCTTGGCGGTATGCCACGAGCGCAGGCGTATAAATTCGCTGCACAGGCCGTGATGGGCTCTGCCAAAATGGTGCTGGAGACCGGTAAGCATCCGGGTGAACTGAAAGATATGGTCTGCTCGCCTGGCGGAACCACTATCGAGGCGGTGCGGGTGCTGGAAGAACGCGGCTTCCGTTCGGCCGTTATTGAAGCGATGACAAAATGCATGGAAAAATCAGAGAAACTGAGTAAATCCTGATTATCTGCTCCGGACGTCAGGCGGCCACCTCGGTGCGGCCGCGTCCGGCATTTTTGGCCTTATACAGCGCCACATCGGCCGCTTTTAACCACTCCCGATAGTGCCCGAACTGCGGTCCCCAGGGCGCGACACCGACGCTAATACGCAGAGATTCCTTGGGCGCACACGGTAACGACAGCGTTTCCAGCCTCTCATGTACGCGTGACATCACGGCGATGGCACTGTCAGCCGCCGTCCGGGACATGATCACCGCAAACTCATCCCCGCCAAAACGGCCTATCGCATCCCCGGAACGCACCGTTAGCTGCAGTTGCCGCGTCAGGGCGATGATCGCCTCATCACCCACATCGTGGCCCCAGGTGTCATTGATATTCTTAAAATGATCGATATCGATAAGCAAAATCGTGGCGGTGCAGTGGTTGCGGCGACAGTGTTCAAATTCATTTCTCAGCAGCACTTCCCAGTGCCTGCGATTAAAGACGCCGGTCATGCCGTCGCGGGTACTCATCAGCTCCAGCCGCCGTTTATGCTCTGCAAGCCTGATGGCAGTACGATGGCTGAGCCAGGCAAAAAGCATCGGATATAACACCAGCACGGGAAGCGTTAAGCCCCATGCCAGAGGCTCCGGGTTGAAGACAGCCACCCGGCCCACAACGGGGAGCGTCACCAGGGAAGACAGAAGGGTTAACATCATGCCGGTAAAAAACAGCCGACAACCGCCGGACCCCATCATGTTCATTCCCACCATCATCAGCAGCGCTGCCGTAGGTAGCGCATTGATCCCCATCATGCCGATCCAAAGCCCGGCAATAATGGCATCAATCTTCAGATTAAAATGTTCCTGCTGATGAGGCGAAGCAGCACGACAGGACCACTGCCAGGCGAAATGGGGCCAGACAAATGCCCACCCCACCAGGAACAACCACCAGACGCCGGATACAGAAAAGGTGGCCAGTACGCCAGAGAGGGGGAAGAACATCGCTGCCAGTCCGACAACACGCGCTAGCCGGGCTCGCCGGGCAAATGGGATCCCGGTACGGTGGGGGTCATCCTGAGAAAGGGTCATATTCCACTCTTCCCGAATGCGCTTTATATTGTAATAAGATTCATCATTCATCATTTTTGGGAATATTCTGAAATATTTCCCAAATTATAGAGAGGGGGCTTACGGGGAAAGTATGAAATTTCGGGTGAGCCGCCGGGGCCACTCACCCGATAGGACTACACGTTTTTCTTCAGACAGGCACTCATGAACTTGCTGCGATCGTCGCCTTTCAGGGACTGTTCGGTCGCTTTCGCATTACACTCGCGCATTTTTTGCTGCTGCGGCGTCAGGCTTTTCTCACCCGGTTTCGCGGCACCGTTTTTGAGGCAACCGCTCATGTAGGTCTTACGGGCATCGCCCTTCAGGCTCTGCGCGGTCGCCTGTTGATTACAGGTGGTCATGCGTTGCTGCTGCGGCGTTAATGTTTTCTCTTCCGCGTTCGCCGATGAGATCAGGAACAAACCCGAGAGCAGAGTAACCAGTAATGTTGTTTTCATTGCACCATCCTTTTGTGAACATTCACTGTAAGTCTGGTTCGTGACAGGAAAAAAACCACCCGGCAGATGTGATTTCCGCCGGGCTTTTATTATTTCAGCCCCAAAGCCGCTTTCATGGTGTAGAACAGATCCGTTTGATCGGTCAGCCCTACCACGTTTGCCGCATGCGGACCGTATGCTGCAATGCGCAGCTGGGTTCCGGTATGCTCCATGGACTCTTCTTCAGAGTTGCCATAACTCAACACCATCACCGCGCCATCTTTGGTGTTCAGCGCCTGCGTCAGGCCCGGTGCTTTGGTATCCGCTGGGATGATCTGGCTGGCGTGCGCATGGTCTGCGGTAACGACCACCAGGGTGTTGCCGTCTTTCTTCGCGAACTCAAGTGCCTTCTGCACTGCTTCGTCCAGATCGACCGTCTCGCCAATCTGACCGCACGGGTTAGCCGCATGATCCTGTTTATCGATAGACGCGCCTTCCACCTGCAGGAAGAAGCCCTTTTCACTCTTGCTCAGCAGTGAGATCGCTTTATCGGTCATCGCCGCCAGCGTCGGGATGCTGTCGGTACGTTTTGGGTTTGGCGTACAGGTTACGGCAGGCTTATCAATGTTGCCGTGGTAGGACGCTTTTGGCCCTTCCCAGCGCACCGGCATATTGCCATCAGAGAAAAGACCCAGCAGCGGTTTATCCTGGCTTGCTTCGGTAATCGCCGCCAGAGAAGATGCATCGCTCACCAGCTGATAGCCGCGAGCCTGCGCCTGCTCACGCAGCGTTTTGCCCTGCCATTCGCCCGCCGTTGCGGTTTCCGCGAAGGTTTTCGCCCCGCCGCCCAGCGTCACGTCAGGACGTGCGTTCAACAGTTGTTCCGTAATCGAGCCTTTGCCGCCCTTTTCCAGCGCGTTAGTCGGGCATTTTTCGCTGGTCACCGACGGGCCGTAACATTTACGCGAGGTGACATGCGCCACCAGCGCCGCTGGCGTTGCATCCTGAAGTTCAGCCGTAGAGACGTTGCCGGTAGCCAGTCCCGCCGCTTTAGCCATCTCCAGAATGGTCTGGTGATCTTTTTCGTGAATATCCACACCCAGCGCACCATTATAGGTTTTCACACCGGTGGACCACGCCGTGGCAGAGGCAGCAGAATCCGTCACGTAATCGGGTTTACCGGTTTTTTTATCCAGCGCGTAATGGGTATATTGTCCGGTGAGAGGCAGTGCGTCGATACCTTTAAAAAAGCCGCCCGCGCCTTCGGCATAATTTCGTGCTGCCGTTATTTCGGAATCGCCCATCCCGTCGCCAATCAGCAGAATAATGTTTTTAGCAGGTTTCTCATTCAGCGAAGCGCGAATGGCGGCGGTTTGATCTTCAGTCAACCGGCGCGCGCCGCCAGGCTGGGTGATATCCCCTTTGGCCGCACGATTATCCAGCACGCTGGTATTGTGATTGTCGGCATAAATAGCGGGTGACATTAACAGGGGAAGTAATGCGATGAAAAGTGCGCTCTGTTTCAATTTATTTTCTCCATGTACAAATACATAAAAAATAAAACAGAGCGACTATAGGCATCCTGCATGACAATTCTATGACACGCCGTCAGGTTCCGTGATGGTTTAGTTGCGAGGATGCCTTAACAGCTTTTTTACGTACTGGCGGAGCATTTCAGCATCCTCAACCGGCACCTGGGAATCGGGTCTGACGCTTTCCAGCGCGCCTTCAACGTTCTCAATCAACGTCTGTTGTTCGTTTTTCGCCATTTGTCGCAGCAGCGCGGTGACCACAATTTCCAGCGCTTCAACCTGGGCGACCAACTCTTTTGACTCTTCTTCCTTTTGTGCAAGCTTGACCAACAACTCAGCAATGAGATTTTTCATGGTGCTATTTCCTTATCCGTTTTGTCTGAACTTAGCATTCTGAATCCATTATGCAAAGAGAAGAAATTTATTATGTTATGCAAAAGTGATGCGGCAGGAAAAATAGATTCCTCGCGGCTTTCAGCGAAACGTTTTTCTATAAAAAACGCCGCATTTAGTTATATAAAAATGCGGCGACCATAAGAATATATAATACATCTACGAAACGGTTATCGCGCCGACTTCGCCTCCGCCATTTGTCTGCGACGACGCAGTGCAATAGCCAGTTGAATAATATTTATCAGCACCACAATAGCGGTAGCAGCAAATACCCAACGGAAACCGGCCATTGCCGAAACAGCGGCTCCCATAAGCGGACCGGCAACGTTACCTAAATACATAAACGACTGGTTATAGCCAAAAATACGGCCCGTTACCTGGTCACTGGAATATTTCACCAGCAATGTTTGCACCGCGGGTAACATCGCACCATCGGCAAAGCCCAGCAGAAACCGCAGCACGCCAAGCTGAAGCGGAGAAGTGACAAACGACATTGCGAAAAAGAGCACCACAGCAAAAATCAGCGTGGCCATCAGGATACGCGCCGTGCCGATCCTGTCGCCCAGTTTTCCAAGGCGTGGCGCCGAAATGAGGGCTGATACGCCCGGGACGGCAGCAATCATCCCGCTGAGGAAAGCAATATTATTGCTGTCTGGCTCCATCGACTTAATAAACAGCGCCAGAATCGGGCCGACCGAACCGTTGCAAAGCTGGATCACCATGGTGGTCACAAACAGGCTGATCATCAGGCCCGGATAGGGCAGCGAGGCGAAGACGGCCTTGCCGCTCAGGCGTTCAGCTTTGCTGATGACGGGGCGTCCTCCCTCTTTAATGAGGAAGAGCGTGACCAGAAAACTGACCACCAGCAGGATGGCCGTAATGATAAACACCGCGCGCAACCCCACATGATCGGCGAGGAAGCCCCCTAGCAGCGGGCCGCCAATGACCCCGCTTATCTGAGCAGTAGAGAGCGTACTTAGCGCCCAGCCGCTGCGTTCACGGGGCACCTGCGAGGCCACCAGCGCCATGGCATTCGGAATATACCCGGACGTCAGCCCCATCACCGCTCGCAGGAAAAAGAGCTGCCATACGTTAGTGGCAAAGGCCTGCAGCAGAATGGCTATCGCCATCCCCAGCGATGCGCGCAGCAGCATCAGCTTGCGCCCTTTGCGGTCGGCCAGACTGCCCCACATCGGCGAGACGATGGCAGAGACCAGAAACGTGACGCTGAACGTCAGACCTGACCACATGGAGAGCGCTTCATGGGAGGTAACTCCCAGCTGCGACACGTACAGCGGCAGGAAGGGCAATATCTGGCTGATGGCCAGCCCGGTAAAGAAGCACCCGAACCAGACCGAGATGAGATTTACTTTCCAGGATTCCATAAAAGAAATAGTCTTCATTTTTAGGCGAATTCGCCGACAGATTAGCAAGTTACGCGTTATGACGTCGCACCAGAGATGCGCCCTTGCCGACTTTGGTGTTTTATCTTCCCAGTCATCATATTTGTGAAATAAGTCACAAATCATCCATTTTCTGACGGAATATTATGCTTCAGCGGCAGAGACCAAAACCGCGCATCCCCAGGTGAAAGTGGCTGGCATGGGCAGCGTTATACTCTGGCCCCAGGCTGTTGCCGTAATAGCTGCAGCTCGCCGCCAGCATGCCTTTCAGCCATGGCTGCGTTTTGGTCGCCTTCCAGCCGTTTTGTACCGTGACCTTCTCACCGTTCGCCAGCACAAACGCCGTGATATCCAGTGCCTCTGCCGTGGCATGTTCACTGCGTCGCGCGTCGGGGCGATGGTAAATGTTGCGGCAGGCAAAGCTGCCGAGATGCTCAATACGCGTCAGCTCACTTCCCGTATAGCTTCTGGTGAGTGGCCGGGCCTGCTGGCTGATAAACAAGGCAGAACTGAGCGCCAGCGGGCAGCTCGCAAGGAAACTGCTGTTCAGGCTGACCGGACCGAAGTTACGTACCCGGACGACGTTACGGAGTGGACACTCCCCACCGCTGTCTGCGACCGGTTGTGTGCGGATAAGCGCGCGTTGATTGGCCTGTGATAACAGGCTCGTGCACGCCTGGGGCGTTAAGTTCCGAAGCTTATACTGGGTAATGCGGCCTGGCGGGTCGTCGAGATGTAGCGGCGTGAAAGGGTTGTAATAAGACGGCAACCAGCGATACCCCACCGTTGCGACAGCCGCAATAATGAAAACGGTCAGCAGAGTTTTTCCTTTCACGCTCCCCCCTTAACATTCCCCAAAACATTATGGCAGAAGGCCGCGAAACCCGCTGGGCATCGTGGTATGTTATTGGTTTTTCGTCAGACTGGAAGAGAGTGAGATGGCAAAGCAGCGCGTAGGTATTGTCTTTGGGGGAAAATCAGCGGAGCACGAGGTTTCATTGCAATCGGCCAAAAATATCGTCGATGCAATCGATAAAAGCCGTTTCGACGTGGTGCTGCTGGGCATAGATAAACAGGGGCAGTGGCATGTCAACGATGCCAGCCAGTATCTGTTAAATGCTGACGATCCGGCGCATATCGCCCTCAATCCTTCTGCAATCAGCGTCGCGACCGTACCCGGCGTGGTGCAAGGGCAACTCATCGACGCCGGTAATGCGCAGTCTCTTGCCCAGATTGACGTGGTCTTCCCTATCGTTCATGGCACCCTTGGCGAAGATGGTTCGCTGCAGGGGATGCTGCGCATGGCCAACCTGCCGTTTGTCGGTTCTGATGTGCTGGGTTCCGCTGCCTGCATGGATAAAGACGTCACCAAGCGCCTGCTGCGTGATGCGGGGCTGAATATTGCGCCGTTTGTCACCCTCACCCGCGCCAACCGTGACCAACACAGCTTCGCTCAGATTTCCGGTCAGCTGGGCCTGCCGCTGTTTGTGAAACCCGCAAACCAGGGTTCTTCCGTCGGGGTCAGCAAGGTGACAAGCGAAGCGCAGTTCACGCAAGCGGTCAGCCTGGCGTTTGAGTTTGACCATAAAGTGGTGGTTGAGCAGGGCATCAAAGGCCGCGAAATTGAGTGCGCCGTGCTGGGCAACGATTTCCCACAGGCAAGCACCTGCGGTGAAGTGGTGTTAAACAGTGATTTTTACTCTTACGACACCAAATACATTGATGATAAAGGCGCCCAGGTTGTTGTGCCTGCGAATATCGATCCGGCAATCAACGATAAGATCCGCGCGATCGCGATTAACGCTTATCAGACGCTCGGCTGCAGCGGCATGGCGCGCGTGGATGTGTTCCTGACGCCTGAAAACGAGGTGGTGATTAATGAAATCAACACCCTGCCGGGCTTCACCAACATCAGCATGTATCCCAAGCTGTGGCAGGCCAGCGGGCTTAACTACTCAGCACTCATCACCCGCCTGATTGAACTGGCGCTGGAGCGTCATGCTGCGGACAGCGCCCTGAAAAGCTCCGTAAACGGTTAATCGGGACTCTTCGCCGTTTCCGTCTCATCCGCTGTCGTCTCTTCAGGACGACGGCGGATAATCATCCCCGCCAGCCAGAAGCTGATAACCCAGGTCACCAGACCCACGGCATACGTTTGCCACCCTTTTGCTTCAAATCCCAACAGCCCCACGACACCGTTAAGAATAAAGATCAGCCCAATAGCAAAGGCGTAGTAATGCCAGTCACGGCGTAGTTTGGAAGTGAGCTTCATGACAACTCCGGCAGGAAAAAAAGATATCCTCTCACAGATTTATGACGAGGTCTGTGGCTGATGCGGAAATTCTGAAACACGCTGTTGTTTCAATTAAGTTAAGAAATTGTGATGCGCTGCAGAATTCGACAATCCAGGAGAATTCCTTAGGGTAAATTAACACGATTCTGATATTGACAAATGCTATGACCTGTCAAACTCACCTTGTAAGACGCATATAAAACAGAGTGATTTATCGGGAGGTCGTGATGGCTGACTTTACATTGTCGAAACCGATTTTTGGCGGTAAACAACCAAAAACCTCCACGGCGGGTAATATCGCTTATGCCCTGTTCGTCTTGTTCTGTTTCTGGGCGGGTTCGCAGCTACTCAATATGCTGGTTCATGCACCAGGAGTCTATGAACACCTGATGCAGGTGCAGGATAACGGACGCCCGCGAGTGGAAATTGGCTTTGGCGTAAGCACCCTGTTTGGCCTGATTCCTTTCCTCGCAGGGTGTATGATTTTAGGCGTTGTGGCATTAGTACTGCGTTTTCGCCGTCGCTTTTAAAGCCCCATACAGCGAGCCCGGCGGTCATCCACGCGTTTTGCGAACCAGGCGGTTGTCAGGTTACGCGTGATCTTCGGGCTTTCCAGCTGAATACCCGGCAGGATTGCCCTCGGTAACGTTTTCCCACTTTTCTGTTCTGCAAGCGTAAAGACTTTCTTGTAGAGATCGGTTTTCTCAAACGCCAGACTATCGCCTTTCTCAAGCTGATGGCGAATGTCGCTGTCACTCATGCCAAGCCTGTTCGATAATTTCCGCACCGCCCGCTCCGTGGTGCCAGCCTCGCTGCTGCCATAGGCAATAAGATCGCCATCCAGTGCCAGCTTCACGCCGCTCGCGCGGCTGACCGCATTCTGAAACGCCGCGTTACGACTGGCATACCAGCCCGCGTTAAAGTCCGCAAAGCGGTACAGCGGCTCACTGTAATTCGCCGGATAGTTCAGCAGATGATAAGTGCCGAACCACAGGCCGCCACGCAGGGAGAAGACCTCCTGACGCACCGTACCGTCAATTTTCCACGGGTAGCCGTCGGTATGCTTTTCCGCAAAGGCAATGCTGACCTGCATCGGCCCGCCGGTGTGTACCGGGTTAAGTGAACCAAACAGTGTCTGCCCCATCGGCACCATGCTGATGAAATCATCAAAGATGGCGCTGAGCTGTTTCTCGGTTTTTACCGTGTCCAGCCGTTCGCTGTAGCTTTTTCCATTTGGCGAGGTGATTTTAAACGCGGTATGCACGAGAAATACCGGGATATGCATCGATTCCGCACGGCGGTCGATCTCTTTCCAGGCTATTTTGTTCAGACCCGGCACGACCGGGTCTGACTGGTACATTGACTCCTGCTGCGCCACCGCCAGTACCGAGCAGATGTTCTCCTCGGTAGGGGCAATCTTCTGGCTTTCAAAGGTTTTTGCCAGCGCATCCGCCCATGCATTGCGATCTTTCACGCTGGCGGGCATTTTTTGCCGCACAACGCTTGCCACATCAACAGGCTTCTCCCCTTCTTTAAGCGGAGCGGCCCCTTTTTCGGCACACCCTACCAGCACCAGAGCGGCCAGTAAGGACAACGGTAACGCACGCGGTACGGCAAAGGTCATAGCAACTCCCTGTATTAGCTAAATGTATTGGTGACTTCCTGCAGTTCCTGGCCGTCCAGCTCACGCTCAAAGCTGCGTAAACGTTTATAGATAGACATCAGTTCCACCAGCGTGGTCCAGGAGCTGATCAGATACTGGAATGAGCCACGCACCTGACCAAAAACGTTTGTTATCTGGGTCATCAGACCGAGCGTAATCGTACCCGCAACGATGGACGGGAACAGCAGGAACAAACCGAAAACGTTATCGACCTGCAGATACAAAATGCGCGCAATATTGAAATACATATAGTGGAAGTAGAGACGGAAATAGTTGCGACGCACGGCACCAAACAGCTCACGTACGGTTGGTGGCGAGGCGCGGTTAGCATCATCTTCACCGTAGACCAGCTCTTTACGATAAGCCGCTTCCACGCGTTGATTTTTAAACTCCAGCCCCGGCAGCTTAATCCCGACCACCGCCAGCAGCCCCGTCCCCATCAGAGACCAGACAATCGCCGCAATCACCAGCCCATACGGCAGATGACCGACAACAGGCAGATCCGGCACGTGAGCCGAGAGCGTCACCAGCACCGGCAGGAAGGCAATCAGCGTCATGATGGCGTTGATAAAGCTGACGCCCATGTCTTCAAGGGTGGAGGCAAAACGCATGGTGTCTTCCTGCACACGCTGTGCTGCACCTTCGATATGACGCAGGTGTTGCCAGTGCGCCATATAGTGTTCGTTCATCGCGGTACGCCAGCGGAAAACGTAGTGGCTGACGAAGAAGTTGTTCATCACCCCGATCACCACCGCTATCAACGCGATACCGAGGAAAATGCCCACCTCATGGTAAAACTGGTTAATGGTTACCTTATGCGGCGAACTCAGCGCGGTCTGGATAAGGTCGTAGAACGGGGCATACCAGGCGTTTACTGCCACCCCCACTTCCACCAGGAACCAGGTCACAAAGATAATCAGCGAGGTTCCCAGAATCGACCAGTATTGCCAGCGGTGCGGCGCATAGACAAACCAGAACAGGGCAAACAGGCCAACGCATACCATGTAGTAGGCGTAAAACAGCAAATAGCTAAGCGACCAGAAGCGGGCGGCGCTGATCGGGACGTCACCCGTTGCGCCCGTAATGCGGGCCAGCCACGCCCCGCCGCCAGCCTGCCAGAAAATGACAGCGATCAGTGCCCAAATAAATGCCGACAGGAAAAAAGGCCCCGGCTTTGGGAAAAAAGACTTAAACATAATGCTTCCTTCTTGTTGTTATGGCTGTTGCTGTGCTCAACACATCACCACACGAAAATCTCGCCTGAGCCAGACGGCGCAGGCAAAAAGGTCAGACCCGAGGGTTAATTATTAGTTCGCTTTCCAGTTTTCGAGAATTGTTTCGGTGCGTTTCACCGCGAGAGGATTGGCCGGCGCAATAAAGTCACGCCAGACGTCGTTGTAATGGTTAATCAGAATCGGCGCGTCGGCTGCCGGACGATTAGCCGTGGTATGGGCATCTTCCGCCACGGTAATGTGATAGCCACGGCTGACCCCGTTCTTGATGGTCGCGTCGACACAGTAATCGGTGGCACAGCCGCAGATGACAAACTCGCGAATACCTTGCTCGCGCAACACCGCTTCAAGTGCGGTGTTATAAAATGCATCGCAGGCAGTCTTGGTGACGTAAAGCGCGTCAGCGGGCTGATGGAGTTCAGGCAGCAGCGCAAACCCTTCGCTCCCCTCTTCCAGACCGCCTTCACCGGTATGCTGAATAAAAATCACCCGTTCGGCGGCCTGCGTGAGCTGATTGATAAGCGAAACACATTTTTCGCGCTGGTAACGCGGCGTTGCAAACACCCCTTGCTGCATATCGACAACCATAACCACACGCTTCACTGACATATCGTTCTCCGCAAGATTGAGTGACACTGGCCTCTATCATACGGCCGATGTCACAAAATGGGAGACTGGTCGCCAGGAAATTATGCTTATTTACCCATGGTTACGTTTTTCTCGCTATCGTTATGCAATTCGGGGCATTGCACCGTGCGCTTTAGTAGTATAAATACCCATTACTTTTCTCATTCAATTCATGGATGCTTTTCGTTGAAACGTTGTCTGCTCTCTTTTGCCGCGCTGTGTGCGGTGAGCTTCTCCACCGCCCAGGCAGCTCAGCCGCTGACGGCCCCCGTTTTGGCTTCAGATATTGCCGATCGCTACGCGAACCTTATCTATTACGGCAGTGGCGCGACCGGGATGGCGATGGTGGTCATCGACGGCAACCAGCGCGTATTTCGCAGCTTTGGCGAAACGCGACCGGGAAATAACGTTCACCCGCAGCTGGATTCCGTGATCCGCATTGCGTCCTTAACCAAGCTGATGACCAGCGAAATGCTGGTGAAATTACTCGATCAGGGCGTGGTCAAGCTCGACGATCCGCTCAGCAAATATGCGCCGCCAGGCGCACGCGTTCCAACCTATCAGGGCACGCCCATCACGCTGGTAAACCTTGCCACCCATACCAGCGCGCTGCCACGCGAACAACCCGGCGGCGCGGCGCACCGTGACGTTTTTGTCTGGCCAACGCGCGAACAGCGCTGGAACTACCTGAGCACCGCCACGCTGAAATCGGCCCCGGGTTCACAGGCATCTTACTCAAACCTGGCGTTTGACCTGCTGGCAGATGCGCTCTCAACGGCAGCAGGCAAACCTTACCCGCAGCTCTTTGAAGAGCAGATAACGCGCCCGCTCGGCATGAAGGACACCACCTTTACCCCTTCTCCGGATCAGTGCCGACGCCTGATGGTGGCAGAGAAAGGCGCAAGCCCGTGTAATAACACCCTGGCAGCCATCGGCAGTGGCGGGGTCTATTCAACGCCAGGCGACATGATGCGCTGGATGCAGCAGTTCCTCTCATCAGATTTCTATGCGCGCAGTCACCAGGCCGATCGCATGCAGACCCTGATTTACCAGCGTAGCCAGTTGCACCGCGTGATCGGCATGGACGTACCGGGTAAAGCCGACGCGCTGGGCATGGGCTGGGTCTATATGGCACCCAAAAATGGCCGACCGGGCATTATTCAGAAAACCGGTGGCGGCGGTGGATTCATCACCTATATGGCGATGATCCCGCAGTCCAACGTGGGCGCGTTTGTGGTCGTCACCCGCTCTCCAAATACGCGTTTCGTCAATATGAGCGATGGCATCAATAACCTGGTGGCTGAACTGAGCGCCAATAAAGCCCAGGTGCTCACCGCCTCCATCCAGCCTTAATATTCCGTGGGCAAACGGTTGATGCTGACCAGTTTGCCCCGGCTCATATTGATATAGTTGCCTTGTCGCAAAGCAGCGAGCACTTCGGCAACGACAGAGCGTGAAATACGCGTGCTTTGTTGTATATGATTCATCACACCAATTTTTGAACGCAGCGTTTCATCCCACTCGGCCATATTCAGCAGCATTGCGCGGATCTGGTGATAGGAGTTATTTCCCACCAGTTGCCTGTCGCGTTTGCCCAGAATGTAATTTATCCAGGATAACCAGCAAAACGCGTCTTTCCAGAGCGAATGCTGTTGAATGAGTTGACGGGTGGTCGCCGCGGGCAAATAAAAACCGGTACAGGCCGTTTTGGCAGTGACTCTGTATTCCTGACTGTGGTTAATCACTACGGCAGACAGGCCAAAAATAAAAGGGGCTGACGCAATGCCAACCAGCAGATCGTCTGAATGACGATAAACTTCAATAACGCCGGTCTGGAATACGTAGGTACAAGGCTCACTCCCCTTGCCCGAGGTAATTAATTGCTGTGGAGCAGATTTAAACGGGGTACTGGCTGCTATCAAACATGCTTCGAGCCGGCTTAATTCAGAAAGTGGTTTCGCATTAACGTTCATGCAGACCTCAAGACATCCGTATTTGTCGGTTCACTATTATTTTTTATTGTCATCTATAAAAAAGCGGGGGCTTATCCCCCGCTTTTATTTATTACCAGGTATATTTCACACCCAGATTTGCACCCCAGTTCTGGTCAACGTCACCGCCGCCCAGATAAGTGGCATCAGTGTAAGCACTGAAGTTCTTCGTAAAACTAAACTGGGTACCCAGACCAACCCGCACTGCGGAGCCTTTCACGCCATTATCAATGCTGTCACCGTTAACATCGGCATCGTTACCAGCGTCGTCATAGACATAAGCGAGTTTGAAGTAAGGCGTAAGTGCCTGGTCACCGCCGTAGTTAAAGGTGTAACCGGCATCCACACCCGCTTCGTAACGCAGGCTGTCATAGGATTGACTATCCATGCGCATGTCGTTGCTGAGGCGATAGTCATCACCGGACTGGAACAGACCCGACACGGCTGCGTATGGCGTCACATAACCAGAGAGGTTTGGTTTCCAGTCATAGCCCAGTTTCAACCCAAAACCAACGGCGTCGGTGGTAGTGTTACCGTCAACATACTGACCATTGCTCATGGTCGCGGAGAGATCGTTGTTGAACCGGGTGTAGCTCAGGGAACTGTCGATGAACAGATCGTTCGCAAACTTCGCGGACGCGTACATCATTGCCGTCTGGCTGTCCTGATCCACCTGACCGGTGCGATCGCTGATATCGCCTTTGGCGAAACCTGCCGCACCCCCGACGATCCACTTCGCATTATTACCGTCAATCAGGGTATCCAGACCAACCATGATACCGCTCACGTCCTGATCGTAGCTGATAACGCCATTATCGCCGTCGAAGTTGCCGCCAACGTAGCTTACCCATGCCCCGCCGTTATCCGCCAGGCCATGACGGCTGTTGGTCAGACGCGCACTAACTGCATCCTGCTGCAGATTCCAGATGTTGGTGTTGGCAGACGGGATGCTCAGCGCCATGTTGGCATAATCGGTCAGCGCTTGCTGTTGCAGAACAACAGTGTCGCCTTTCTGCTGCGCCTGATAAGTATATGCCCCTAAATCGGCTTTATTTGCCGCAGTGAAGCTGGCGCGGGTCTCCGTGTTGTTGTCATAAACACGGATAATCTCCTGGCCTTTATAGTCAGCAACAGAGCCGGCGCCGGTGGCGTTGTCGATACGCACGGCGTAATTCCCTGCCACGTCACCATTCACGGCCAGATGGCCGTCAGCGTTGAGTGCCACAACGCCGTAGTCGTAATCGGCGTTGCTCATATCATTGGTGATATAGCGGGCGTTGTTCAGATCGCTGTTCAACACGTAATCACGGCTGGCCACGTTCAGCACGCCGCCATCCGTTAACACCATATTGTGCGTATCCACCTGGCCGAGGCCGAGAGACAGCTCCGCACCGTTGTCCACGGTAATGGTATTGGCATACAGCTCCGCGGTTTCCTCTGTCAGGGCCGCACGGCTGTCGCTGTCCAGATAGAGGCTGTCGGTTGCCACGGCACCATTGTCACCGATGTTCAGAGATGAAGCATTGGACAGGGTGATGGAATCAGCCAGCAGGCCCGAGTTTTCAACATTGACCTGCGAATGATTATTCACCGTCAGCGTGTCGATGTTAGAGAGCTTACGGGTATCCCACTCAGAGCCGTTATCCAGCGTGACGTTGAACAGACCGCTCTGATAGACCGCTTCACCCGCGACATGTCCATTATTGTCGAACGTGGAATCCGGCCAGATGCTATCTGGAGAGAGGGTGCGCCAGTCAACATCACTGTAGCCCAGGCCATACATCTGCGCGGTGCCGATGGCCTCAACGCTGGACTGCGCTGCGCCGACCCATTTGCTGCCATTGGTCAGCGTGACGTCCAGCTTATCGGTGTCATCCCAGCCGTTGGTGGTTGGGTTGTATATACCGTCAGCCGTCGTATCGGTTGCCGGATCGCCGTTCGGGTAGAAGTTGTTATCGAAGGTACTGGAGAACAGGATATCGCCGGTGATCGTGGAGTGATCGAACGTGGCGGTGGTCTGCATCGCGTTGTCAGACGCACTGGCAGCAACAATCAGCGCCGCGTCGTCAGCCGCAGTGGCATTGGTTTCACCGTAATCGCTCGGCTTCGCGGTTTGACCATAGAACCCGCTGGTGCCCAGGTCACTGTATGCGCCCGAGGTCAGCACCGAGTCTTTCACCAGCAGCGTGTCGGTAAAGACATTGCTGCTGTTCGCCACACCTTCCACACCGTCATACGGGGTATTATCCAGTTCCTGATACCCCTGAGTCAGGGTAACGCCGGCGATGTGAGAGTTATTCTGAATAACAATATCCGATTCCACATCCAGGGTAATTGCATTGCCCAGCGCATAGGTGTCCAGATAATGCGTTTCCGTATTTTCCCCGTTCACAACGTCATACGCATAATGCTCGTAAGTATCATTGATCGTGGAGTTATCGACGGTCAGGCTAAAACGGTCGTATTGAGAATGGGTTGTGCCGTCCGTATCCACGCCATCAGCACATGACGCGGTCATGCATTCTGAAGTGATCATGCCATTAATGGTGCTGTTGGAAATGCTCAGCGCATTCGCCCGACCATTGATACCATCATCCAAATAATAGGTTGATATAACACCATTCACGGTGGATTTATTAATCACCGGATAAATATCACCATCGTGCGTCGCATCAGAGTAATCCCAGTCAGCGTAACCATAATACCAGGGTGCTGCTGCCGTATTATCATATCCGAAGGTATTATATGTCGTACCAGAAATATCCTTCGCATTGGCCTGAGAAGCGATAGCCAGGGTGCAGGCTAATGCAAGTTGTGATACAACCAGTTTCTTTTTCCATGTTTGCATTGGGTCATCCCTCCTCAGGGACGTAAGCAAGTTTGTCCATCTAACGATTTTGCAATACTTAATTGCGGAGGGAATTATGCATTTTCAATCTGAAAAGGTTCAATGAATCATTCCATTAAGTCCGCATTCAGACAAACAACATGAAAATAATGCAGAAGCAATGCAATGCCATCAATAATCATTATAAAACAGGCAGTTAAAACACCCTCCTATAAAGATAAAAAATATAATAAAAATAAATAGATCATTTTCAATGATATATTTACTTCATCATAGAAATAAAACCAATATTTCGTGAACAATTAACGCCAGTGGAAGGGAGGATATTATTGATCGCGTAACACGTTGGCATCGGGATTTCCCCCTCGACAAAATGCCCACTTTGGTAAAACACCTTCTTTCACTTTGAGGTACACTAACCCTCTTTGTTCCACAAACCTCAGGCATACCATGACCGATTTAATTGCTCGTCCCCGTCGCCTGCGCAAGTCACCCGCACTACGCGCTATGTTTGAAGAGACAACACTGACCTTAAACGATCTGGTGTTGCCGATTTTTGTTGAAGAAGAGATTGACGACTACAAGGCCATCGAAGCCATGCCTGGCGTGATGCGCATTCCTGAAAAACATCTGGCGCGTGAAATCGAACGTATCGCCAATGCAGGGATCCGCTCGGTGATGACCTTCGGCATCTCCCATCATACTGACGCCACCGGCAGCGATGCCTGGAAAGAGGACGGTCTGGTCGCCCGTATGTCGCGCATTTGCAAAGAGACCATGCCGGAAATGGTCGTGATGTCCGACACCTGTTTCTGCGAATACACCTCTCACGGCCACTGCGGCGTGCTGTGCGATCACGGTGTGGATAACGATGCTACCCTGCTGAATCTTGGTAAGCAGGCGGTGGTTGCTGCCGCTGCGGGTGCTGATTTCATCGCGCCATCGGCTGCGATGGACGGGCAGGTGCAGGCTATCCGCCAGGCGCTGGATGCTGCCGGTTTTACCGACACGGCCATCATGTCCTACTCCACCAAATTTGCCTCCTCTTTCTACGGCCCGTTCCGTGAAGCAGCCGGTACGGCGCTGAAAGGCGATCGTAAAACGTATCAGATGAACCCGCTCAACCGTCGGGAAGCTATCCGTGAATCCCTGCTCGATGAAGCCCAGGGCGCAGACGCCCTGATGGTGAAACCGGCGGGAGCCTATCTCGACATCCTGCGTGATATTCGCGAACGCACCTCGCTGCCGCTGGGCGCGTACCAGGTCAGTGGCGAGTACGCGATGATCAAATTCGCCGCCATGGCGGGTGCGATCGATGAAGAGAAAGTGATCCTGGAAAGCCTGGGTGCGATCAAACGCGCGGGTGCGGATCTGATCTTCAGCTACTTTGCGCTGGATCTGGCTGAGAAGAAAATTCTGCGCTAAGGCGCAACGGTGCCGGGGGGCGGTTTCGCCTGACCCGGCCTGCTCTCCCTGCCTCACGAAACTTCACCAAACTGCAATACAACCGACATCTCCCCCTTCTACTGTCATCGCAAGACGGCAGGAGGAGTGATCATGTTTAGTCTCGATAGCGTTCTCGATGACCTTTGGCCTCAGGCGAGGCCGGCACCCTGGCAAAAAAGTCTGTTAAAAAGGCTGTTTTACGAAGAAGAATTCCAGCAATTTGCCGCAGCACACCGCCACCTGAAAGGACTGGATATGGTGGAGCAAGTTCTGGAGCACCTTGATATTCTCTGCACCGTTTCCGCCCGCGATCTCGAACAAATCCCCGAACATGGCCCTCTGGTTATCATTGCCAATCACCCGACAGGTACTCTGGACGGGCTGGCGCTGATGTACGCCGTCTCGCGCGTGCGACGCGATGTCAAAGTCGTGACCAACCGGATGCTGACCCACCTGGAGCCGCTAAGCTCGCTGTTTATCCCGGTCGATAATATGGGCGGCAGGACGGCAAAAACGTCGCTTGTACAGATGGAACAACATCTGCAAAACGCGGGTGTGCTGATCTTCTTCCCGGCGGGTGAAGTTTCCCGGCCGACGCGAAAAGGCATTCGCGATAAAAAATGGCACTCGGGATTTATCAAACTCGCCACCAAACTGCGCGCCCCACTGCTGCCGGTACATATTCAGGCGCACAACAGCCTCCTCTTTTATGCCAGCACGCTGGTGTCGCCGACGTTATCCATGTTGCTGCTGATGCAGCAGATGTTCCGCCGTCGCCATAGCCAGCTGCCGATTACAATCGGTCAGCAGATTGCCTGGAGTGACTGGTATAGCGCCACCCTTTCGTCGCGTGAGATGGCCGAAAAGTGCCGTCAGCACGTGATACGTCTTGGCAAGGGAGTGCCTGGCGTCTTTAAAACCCAGTGCGCCATTGCCCGTCCGGAAGACCGGGCAACGCTAAAACGCGAGCTGGCGCAGGCTGAATGTCTGGGCAAAACCGGCGATGGCAAATCCATCTATCTCTGGCAGCGTAACGGCCAGGAAGAGGCGCCACTGCTACGCGAACTGGGCCGCCTGCGTGAGATTGCGTTTCGCGCGGTGGAAGAAGGAAGCGGTAAGCGCCGGGACACTGACAGCTACGATGATGACTATCTGCATCTGATCTTATGGGACGATGAGGATCTGGAGATTGTCGGTGCGTATCGCTTTATGCCCACCGCCAGACAAGTGGAGCGTCGGGGGCCGGAAGGACTGTACAGCTACAGCCTGTTCCACTACGACGACAAAATGCAGGATGTGCTGGAGCACGGCATTGAGCTCGGGCGCAGCTTTATTCAGCCGCGCTACTGGGGACGCCGAGGTCTGGACTATCTGTGGTCAGGCATTGGTGCCTATCTGGCGCGTTATCCCCACTACCGCTATCTGTTTGGTCCGGTCTCGATATCCGGCGGCTTGCCGCCTGCCGCGCGGGATCTGCTGGTGGCGTTCTACCGCCTCTGGTTCCCGGCAAGCCATCCACTCGCGGCGTCACGCCAACCCTACCCGGCATCGCTTCCGGACGTGCTGGCGCAGTTTGGCGGCGTGGATTATGTCGACGATCTGACGAAGCTAAAATCCCTGCTCGGCAATCTGGGCTGCGGCATTCCGCCGCTCTACAAGCAGTATTCCGAGCTGTGCGAACCGGGTGGCGTACAGTTTATTGATTTCGGAAGCGACCCGGCATTCAACAACTGCGTTGACGGCCTGGTGCTGGTGGATTTGTGTTATCTGAAGGCGAACCGCTATCAGCGCTATATTGAGGCGCATTTGTAACCCTGCTTTCCCCTCTCCCGTCGGGAGAGGGTCAGGTGAAGGCATCAGCCCGCACGGTAAAACGGTTTATCCCCTAAAATCGTCGCCCGCTGCATAATCCGACGCTGCGGCAGATAATCCGCGTTCGCATAGTGTTGCGTCACGCGATTGTCCCAGATCGCCAGATCGTTCTCCTGCCAGCGCCAGCGCACCTGAAATTCCGGCCTGGTGATATGGGCAAACAGGAAGCTTAGCAGCGCATCGCTCTCTTTTTCCGTCACGTCTACGATCCGCGTCGTAAAGCCTTCGTTCACAAATAACGCCTGCTTACCGGTCACCGGGTGCGTACGCACCACCGGATGCAGCAGCGGCGGATGTTTCGCGACCGCGTCCTGCCAGCGCAGATGTTCCTCTTCGCTTTTCCGGTACTTGTACTCCTGGAAGGATTTTTTGAAGTCATGTTCGGCCCGCAACCCGCTCAGCAGCGTCCGGAACGGTACGGACAGCGCCTCGAAGGCGGCGATACCGCTGGCCCACAGCGTATCTCCACCGGTGTCCGGCAGCAGCTTCGCCGCCAGTATCGCCCCGGCAGGTGGCGTTTCGATAAACGTCACGTCGGTGTGCCAGTTATCGTTGTCCGGCGGATTATCGTTATGGGTATCCAGCACGATGATCTCCTCCACGCCTTCCGCATGGGGATAGACCGGGTGAATATGCAGATCGCCGAAGCGCAGGGCCAGCGCACGCTGCTGCTGCGGGGTGATCGCCTGTTCGCGCAGGAACACCACCTGATGGCGCAGCACCGCGTGGTACAACTGCTCGAACTGGTTATCGCTCAGTGGACGGGTCACGTCCAGGCCGGAGACCTGCGCACCAATGTATGGCCCCAGCGGGGTGATGGTCAGACGTTCACTCATTGTATTTCTCCATGCCAGGGCGTCAGACGTCGCTGTAGCGCGCGCAGCCCCAGTTCTAATCCAAAGGCGATCACGGCGATCACCGCGATCCCTGCCAGCACGACGTCAGTCGCCAGAAACTCTCCCGCCGACTGCACCATAAATCCTAATCCGCGCGTGGCGGCGATCAGCTCAGCCGCCACCAGCGTTGACCAGCCCACCCCGAGGCCAATGCGCAACCCGGTTAAAATCTCCGGCAGCGCGCCCGGTAAAATCACAAACAGCAGCACCTGAAGACGGCTGGCACCTAGCGACTGCGCCGCGCGGATCCGCACCTGCTGTGCACTCTTCACCCCAGCCAGTGCCGACATAGCAACCGGGGCAAAAATCGCCAGATAAATCAGCAAAATTTTCGAGGTTTCCCCGATGCCAAACCAGATAACCATCAGCGGCAGATAGGCCAGCGGTGGGACCGGACGGTAAAGCTCAATCAGCGGGTCGAGAATGCCGCGCACCGTCGGGCTCAGCCCCATCGCGATACCCACCGGGATGCCAATCACTACCGCCGCCAGCAGCGCCACCAGAATACGCGCCAGACTGGCACCTAAATGCTGCCAGAGCGTAGCATCCATAAAACCCTGCGGCCCGGCGATAGTGATGAGTTTCGCCAGCACCTGTCCCGGTGGCGGAAGGAACAACGGGCTTACCCACTGTTGCGCTGCCACCGCCCACCAGACTGCGAGCAATACCAGCAACGTGCCCGCACTCAGCGTGATCTGGCGAGAGAACGGCCAGCGTAACGCGAGACGAGGGCGGCGCGTTTTCTCACTGAAGACAATGCTCATGAGAATGCCTCCCGTTGTTCAAATACGCGGCTTAAAACATATTCGCGCTGTTCAATAAACAGCGGATCGGATTTGATACTGCGGACCGGTTCACCGGCCACATAGCGACGGGCAAAGCTGAGCGGCAACCGCTCCAGCACACGACCCGGCCCCGGCGAAAGCAACACCAGTTCGGTCGCCATAAACACCGCCTCTTCGATATCGTGGGTAATCAGCAGTACCTGCTTGCCCGTTTCGTGCCACAGGCGCAAAAGCAGCGTTTGCATCTGCTCACGGGTGAAGGCGTCCAGCGCACCAAACGGCTCATCCAGCAGCAACAGCTGTGGGTTTGCCGCCAGCGCGCGGGCAATCCCGACCCGTTGACGCTGGCCACCGGAAAGCTGCCAGATAAAACGTTTTTCAGCGCCCTCCAGCCCCACCTTTTTTAGCATCTCACGCGCGGTCGCCAGCCGTTGTTCACGGTGAATCCCCGCAAGCTGCAGGCCGAAGGCGACGTTTTCCTGCACGTTGCGCCACGGAAGCAGCCCTTCACTCTGAAAGACCACGCCGCGCTCTGCACCCGGACCCTCGACCCGTTTCCCTTCCAGCTGGATGGAACCATGCTGATACGGTACAAACCCGGCGATCAGATTCAGCAGCGTGGTTTTGCCGCACCCGGACGGACCCAGCACGACCACCAATTCACCGCTGTCCAGCGTCAGGTTGATCTCCTCCAGCACAGGTTTACCGCCGTAATCAGCAGACAGATTTGTAATATTCAGCATCGCTTCCCCCTTATTTCACAAAGCGATCGGTCACGTACTGGCTGTAATCTGTCGCCACCGCAGGCACTTTGCCCTGCTCTTTCAGAAACGTAGCGGTATCGACAATCGCTTTATTGACCGGCCCATTGAGCTGCTGGACCTGTTGTGCAGGCGTGAGATAGGTATTGCCTTTCACCAGCCCCGGCACGTCCGCTTCCGGAACGCCGCTCAGGCGCGACAGTTTTTCCAGATTGCCCGTCTCTTTCAGCCACGCATCGGGATTGCTGAGATAAGGCTGTTGGGCGTCAATGGCGCTTTTAGCAAACGCCTTCACCACGTCAGGGTGTTTCTCCGCGAAGTCTTTACGCACGACCCACACGTCGAGCGTCGGCGCGCCCCACTGCCCCACCTGTTCGGAATCGGTCAGCACGGTGCCGTCTTTTTCCAGCTCATTCACGGCAGGTGCCCAGACGTAAGCGCCGTCGATATCCCCACGCTGCCAGGCGGCAATAATTGCGGGTGGCTGCAGGTTGATGATCTGCACCTGGCCCGGCTTGATGCCCCAGTGTTTGAGCGCCGCCAGCAGGCTGTAATGGGTGGTGGAGATAAACGGCACGGCGATGCGCTTGCCAATCAGATCTTCCGGACGGGTGATGTTTTTCTTCACGACCAGGGCTTCAGAATTCCCGAGCTGTGACGCCAGCAGGAAAACCTCAACAGGCACCTGCTGGCTGGCAGCCACCGCCAGCGGGCTGGAACCGATATTGCCAATCTGCACATCGCCGGACGCTAATGCGCGCACGACGGCCGCCCCGCTGTCGAATTTACGCCAGTCCACCTTCGCGCCGCTTTCTTTGGCGAAAGTGTTATCCGCCTGCGCAACTTTTGCCGGTTCCGCAGAGGTTTGATACGCGACGGTAACGTCTACCGCCTGTGCCTGAAATGCCCACAGCGCCAGCGCGCCGAGAAGTGTAATTCGCGATGAAATTGCCATTGTGACTGCTCCCCTTGTTGTTATGAGGGCAGTATTTCCGGCGCAGGAATTTTGATAAAGGAATAAAAAAGAATCGTTAATTCCGATTCGTTTTTAGAAAAAAAGTGGCAAAGGATAGTGAATTTTGTGAGGTTTATTCTGGCTCCCTCTCCCGACGGGAGAGGGATGAGGTGAATGCATCAGACGACACACGGCATCAGCGCTGCGCCTTTAGCTCCGCAATGTCTTTCGGCGTGGTCCGGCAACATCCCCCAATCAACTTCGCCCCGGCCGCCAGCCACTGGGGTAAATAGCCCGCCAGCGTTTCGCAGGCTTCGCCATGGTGATGCCAGGTTTTGGTCACGGCGTCATAATGCTCCCCCGAATTCGGGTAGACCACCAGCGGCAGTGCGGTGAGGCTGTGAAGATGTTTCAGTGCCGCGGTGGTATTTTCCAGCGCGATACAGTTGATCCCCAGCGCCACAATTTGCGGATAGCGTTCCAGCGCGGAAATCACCTCGCGCAGCGGCGTGCCGTCGCTGAGGTGCTCGCTGTCACGCAGGGTAAACGAGAACCATCCCCGGGCCCGGGGATACTCGGCAAGAAGCGCCGCCAGCGCCTTGATTTCAGCAAAGGATGGCAGCGTTTCGCAGGCCAGCAGATCTGCCCCGGCATCCAGCAGCGCTTCCACGCGCGGGCGATGGAAATCGGTAAACGCTTCTGCGCTTCGCACGTAGTCACCGCGATACTCAGAACCATCCGCCAGGTATGCACCATACGGCCCAACCGATCCCGCGACCAGCAGCGTGCCTGCATGAGGGTTTTCCGCGAGATACGCTTCGCGCGCCTTACGCGCCAGCTCCACGCTTTTGCCAATCAGCGCACGGGATTGCGCCTCATCCAGGCCTCGTGCGGCAAACCCCGCAGGCGTGGCCTGATAGCTGGCGGTGATTGCCACCTGCGCTCCCGCCCGGTAGTAGTCCAGATGAACGTCGCGGATAAGATCCGGGTTTTCAACCAGCACTTTGGCAGACCACAGGCTGTCTGCAAGATTACAACCGCGCGCTTCCAGTTCCGTCGCCATCGCGCCATCCAGCACCACAAATGGCTGTTTTTCAAGGATGGCGGTAAGCGGATTATTCTGCGACATGTTCAGGCTCCTGCGATGTCATGTTTCGGGTCAGGTAGTAGGCACCATAACACAGGGCAACAAACGGAAGCCCGCAATAAAGGGCAATACGCTGACTCGGGTCAAATGCCAGACCAACACAGGCCACCACGCAGAGGATAAAGCCAAGCACCGGCACCAGCGGATACCACGGCGCGCGATACTGCAGAGCGGAAAGCGGCTGACCAGACTGAAGATGGCGACGACGGAAGACAAAATGCGACGCGCAGATGCTGATCCAGACCGCCACCACAGCAAAGCCTGAGATGGCGGACAGTGCGACAAACACCGTGTCCGGTGCCACCACGCTTGAGAACAGCGCCAGTACGCCGCCAAGCATTGAAACAGAAATCGCCGTCATGGGTACGCCGTTTTTATTAACGCGCGCAAAGCAACGCGGCAGCGTTTTTTCATTCGAGAGTGACCAGAGCATGCGGCCAGAAGCGTACAGGCCCGAGTTCGCCGCCGACAGGATGGCCGTCAGGATCACGAAGTTAAAAATATCAGCCGCGTACGGAATACCGACCTTTTCGAACACCAGTACAAACGGACTTTTTTCCACGCCCGCCTGATGCATCGGGATCAGCGCGGCCAGCACAAACACGGTACCAATAAAGAAGATGATCAGCCGGGCAATGGTGGTACGAATGGCAACCGGAATCACCTTGTGCGGGTTTTCCGTCTCACCCGCCGCGATACCGATAAGCTCTGTCCCGGAGAAGGCGAAGTTCACCGCGACCATGGTCATCAGGATTGGCAGGCCGCCGTGCGGGAACCAGCCTTCGGCGGTAAGGTTGGTTAAGCCCGGCGCGGGAGAACCGTCCTGCATCGGGATAAAGCCAAACACCGCAGCCCCGCCAAGAATAATAAAGGCAATAATGGTGATGACTTTCACCAGCGAGAACCAGAACTCGCCTTCGGCAAAGAAGCGCGTGGAGATGACGTTAAGGCCGAAGATCACCACGCAGAACACCACGCACCACGTCCAGACGGGCACCTGCGGGAACCAGTACTGCATACAGAACCCGGCGGCGGTAAAGCTCGACCCGAGCGCCACCGTCCAGGTAAGCCAGTAAAGCCACGCCACGGTATAGCCTGTAGCCGGGCCAAGATAGCGGGCGGCATAGACGTGAAACGCGCCGGTTTCCGGCATCGCAACGGAAAGTTCGCCCAGACACTGCATCACCAGCCAGACCACCAGCGCGCCAATCAGGTACGCCAGCAGCGTTCCCGCGGCCCCGGTCGTTGAAATGATATAACCAGTATTGAAGAATAGCCCTGTCCCAATGACCCCACCCAGCGAGAGCATAATCAGGTGGCGTGTTTTCATGGTGCGCTTAAGCTGCCCATTTTCTTGTTGTGTTTGCATATTACCTTCTATACGTATGGACATCTAAACATCCAAAGAAGGTGTGTTATACCGCGATTGTTAAGAAAAAGCTAGATGACCAGACGTAATCGGGCGCGCCGCGCGCTGAGTCTGGGGTGGGTTGTGAGGATCACATACAGGAACGGACGCCAGGCCATAAGCACCTCCGCAAGCAGATACTTACAGCATGGCGCGGACCCTGGCGTTCTTCGGTCAGTCGAAAGTGGTATCCGTAAGGAGCGGGTTCATACGCGGGATTTTACAGTGGCGCAATTCTTGGTAAATCCCTCAATCAGTTCTATAGTCGACACAGTTTCATCGTTACAGGATCAACTGATGCGCTTTAACGGACTGACCAAAGGTTTCTTTATCTTCATACTCGCCCTTGTCACCTGGGCTTTCTTCGACGTGCTCTCCCCCTACTTCTCCGCGATTTTATGGGCCGCCATTCTTACCGTTATCTTTAACCCGGTAAAAAACAAGCTGCGCGCGGCGATGGGCGATCGCAACGGACTGGCTTCGCTGTTAACCATCGGCATTATCTGCCTCATCGTCTTTATCCCGTTGATGGTGATCTTTTCATCGCTCGCCATTGAACTGAACGTGGTGTACACCAAGCTGCAAGCGAACAATACCCAATTCCCGGAAGTGGTGGCGAGCATCTTTAACCACCTGCCAGGCTGGGCCAGCGGCTTCCTTGCGGACCACAATCTGACGAACGCGGCGCAGATCCAGAAAAAACTCTCCGATGTGGCCCTGCAGGGCGGACAGTATCTGGCCGGCAGCGCGTTTCTGATTGGTAAAGGGACGTTTGGCTTTGCGATCAGCTTCGGCATCATGCTTTATCTGCTGTTCTTCCTGCTGAAAGATGGTCCGTATCTGGTACGCCAGATCCTTGATTCGCTTCCTCTGTCTGATTTTGCCAAACAGCATCTGTTCGCCAAATTCGTCGGCGTCTCGCGGGCAACGGTAAAAGGTACGGCGGTAGTGGCGGTGGTTCAGGGCACGCTCGGCGGGATTGCATTTGCCATCGCTGGCATTGACGGTAGCGTACTCTGGGGCGCGCTGATGGCGTTCCTTTCGCTGGTTCCGGCCGTCGGCTCGGCCATTGTCTGGGTGCCGGCCGCCATCTTCCTGTTCGCCACGCATCAGCTCTGGCAGGGTCTCTTTATCGTTGGCTTCTTCGTCATCATTGTCGGGCTGGTGGACAATATCCTGCGTCCATTGCTGGTGGGGAAAGACACCAAAATGCCGGACTACCTGATCCTCATCTCAACCCTTGGCGGGATGGAGCTGTACGGCATTAATGGCTTTGTGATTGGGCCGCTGATCGCCGCGCTGTTCATCGCCTGCTGGAACCTGTTCTCCGGTCGCGATCACGCGGGTAACGCCGAAGAGCTGGATGCGGATTTCATCGAGGAAGGAAAAAACCCTCCAGATTTGTGATGATATGACGATAAAGACCACACCAGGCGGCACTGTGCCGCCTTTTTTTTCGCCTTAAATCAAACGTTTTCTATAATTTGAAAGAACGCCATCCTTCTCATGTCGTAAAAGGATCCACAGGTGCGAATCGCAACGATAACTAACTGGGCCTATGGTGCCACGGTCTGCCTGACCCTTGTCTCAGGCATCATCATGCTGATGGCATCCAATGCCGACACCGTGGAACGTCATGCCGTGGAACAGCGGCAGCGCTTTGATGAGCTGACGGAGGATATTGAAACCGACGCCTGGGCGCAGTCCGATTTAGCCCGCCTGTACGTAATAAAAAAAGATCCGCAAACCCTCAGACAATACAGCCAGTCAGAGAACAACCTGAAAAATGTCGAGCTGAGGCTGGATAAACTGCGCGATAACGGCGCGTCCGATGAGGAGCTGTCCCTGCTGCGGGAAGGTCTCAAGATTATCGATGAGCTACAGGATGAACAGCAGACGGCCCTGACCAGTACAGAACGGGGAGAAGATGCCCAGGCCATTGCCCTGCTTTATGGTGCCCCCTATGAGCAGGCACTGGAACGCGCACAAAACCAGATTGATCACTTTCGCCAGATCCTCGACAAGCGGGTGATTGCGTCCGTGCAGGATGCCACCAAAAAATCGAAAGCGCTGCGTACGGCCTCTGAACTGATGGTTGGCCTGACCGCCCTGCTGTTTCTGTTTGTCCTGGGCTTTATCCTGAAACGCCGCGTGCTGCGCCCCGTGGTGCGCCTGAGCGACGTGGTACACCGTCTGGCGTCGCAGGATTACGCCGTCGAAACGCCGAATTTTAATCAGATTGATGAGATTGGCGATATGGCGCAGGCGATCCGTATTTTTCGTGAAAACGGCCTTGCCCGGCAACGGCTGGAAAAAGAGCGCGACGCCGACTGGGCTGTCCGCGAACTGCTGGCCCGCATGACGCAGCGGCTGCAAGGGTGTGAGAACTTTACCGATGTTATCAACGTGGCGGAGATGTTTGCCCCCAATATCGCCCCGGGGGTCCCTGGCCGGCTCTATGTCCTTGACCGCGATCCCTGGCAGATGCGCTGCGTTGCCCAGTGGCTCTCCCCCACGGGAGAGGAGATGATGTTTCATCCTGACGAATGCTGGGCAGTAAGGCGTGGTCAGAGTCATCCCCCGTTCAGCGGTAAGCCGGATATCGCCTGCTATCATCTGCCGGAATCACTGGCGTATCGTTCGCTGTGCGTGCCGCTTATTGCCCAGGGCGAGGCCATTGGTCTACTCTCATTCCAGAATATCACCGCGGAAAATGCCCCTGCCCGTGCTTATCTCGAACTCATGGCCGAAGCGCTCGGTCTGGCGCTGGCAAACCAGCGGCTACGCGATGCGTTGCTGGAAAAAGCATTGTTCGACCCGCTGACCGGCTTGCGTAATCGCCATCATCTGGAAGATACGCTTCATACCCAAATGACACAGGCCATTCGTAACGGCGAACCACTGAGTTGCATGATGATCGATATCGATCACTTCAAGAGCATTAATGACCGGTTTGGCCATGAAGCGGGTGATCAGGTTATTAAAAGCGTAGCGACGATTGTTCAGCGGGCTACCCATGACAACGGAATGGCTTTCCGCTACGGCGGGGAGGAGTTTTTAGTACTGCTTTCCGGTGCTGATGAAGAAGAAGCGCATGACTGTGCTCAACAGATTTACAACGGCGTACAAGGGTTGTCGCTACGTTATGGACTCACGGAGATTGGGCCAGTCGATGTTTCGATTGGTATCGCCAGCTATCCGCAGCACGCCCAGAGTGACAACCTGCTGCGTGCAGCCGATGTGGCTTTGTACCGGGCTAAAGAACTGGGTCGATCGCGGATTGTAAGTTTTGGGATGCTGGAGGCGGGCTAGACGTCATGTTGCGCCACTGATGCTTTCCCCTGTTCATGAGCGCGTGATAGCCCAAAGCACCACGATACCCAGCGCATTACTGCGTTTTTCAACATATAAGGTGTTATCGAGTTGATAGTCGCCCATCGGGTGACAAATACGTATCTTCTCTTTCAGTTCAGGTTCATATACTTCAGCCCCTTCACAATTATATCTGCCTACAGATTTATATTTGTAAGGAGCACTCCAGGACGACACTTTCCCATCCAGTAAATAAACCGCCGTAAAGACGACGAAAATGGCGAGAGGCATGCTGATAATAAAGGTGCCAATGAACACTTTTAGACGCTCAGAAAACGGCCAACCTTTCAACCGTCCCTTCCAGATAAAAATGACCATCAAAGCCAGCGACAAGAGCAATGAGCCGGTCGCGATGTATTGCATTGCGAGAGCGTTAATAAATGTCACACGGTAAATTTCTACGCGCCAGGTAATAAAACAAATTACCAGCGTCAATACCCCAACAATCGCTGGAATCAAAAACGAATAAGACGTTTTTTTCATATTGCACCCTTCCCTTGTCGTTATTGCGTGGTCAGGAGATCAATCATCGCGCGGGTGGCAGCGGACTGGCGCCGGTGTGGCGCGAAGATCACCGAGAACGGCCGCGAGCGTCCGCGAAGGTGAGGAAGCACCTCCACCAGTTGACCGCGCTGTATCCTGTCCCGAACGATAAATTCATAGCTCTGGCAAATCCCCATACCGTGTTCAGCCAGGGAGACAACGCCAAGCACATCATCCGATGTTTCGATAGGTGAAACGGGTAGCCAGTCCACATCGCGTTCGTCTTCCCGAAACACCCACGGAGCGATGCGACCGGTGCGCGGCAAAATAAACGGCAGACACATGTGTCGGTGCAAATCATCCAGCGTTTGCGGAGTCCCCATTCTGTGAAGGTACGCGGGTGATGCGACCAGCAGCAAAGCGGCATCCTCCAGTTTACGCGCGACTAAACCACTGTCGGGCATCTGACCCAAACGAATCGCCAGATCAAACCCTTCAGCAATCAGGTCGACGTTGCGGTTGGTGATGTTCAGATCCACCTGAACGCGCGGGTAGTGTTGGGAGAATCGCGCCAGCAAGGGCGGCAGGCGATAGTGACCGTAGGTAGTCGGTACACTCATGCGCACGCGTCCGGTCAGGTCGCCTTCCTGGCCCTGCCCATCACGTTCGGCTTCATCCAGCAGGGAAAAAGCAGAGCGCGCCTGCTCCAGATAAACTCGCCCTGCCTCGGTCAGGCCTACCCGACGGGTGGTTCGCTGTAAAAGCTGTCGTCCCAGACGCGTCTCAAGGCGAGAAACCGCACGACTCAACACCGAGGGCGTGGTGGACAGGGCGACGGCAGCAGCAGTAAATGAGCCGTGTTCAACGACAGCGATGAAGACCTCAACATCGCCAAGATAATCGAATTTTCTGCTCATTATGCTCTTTCAGGAACAAATGTTTTTCAATTCCGCTAATTTATCTCCAGTTGGGCGATGAGTAAAGTGTGCGCATTCATCACCAGAGGGTAAAATCATGGATCTTCAACTCACCGGTAAGACAGCACTCGTTACTGGCGCAACCGCGGGGATTGGTTTGGCCATCGCCCGCACGCTGGCGCGCGAAGGCGTGGCCGTCACCATTACTGGTCGTGACCACGCGAAATTGCAAAACGCCGTGGCAGACATTACCGCCGCTCAGCCTCAGGCGCAGGTCACCGCCATCGTTGCCGACCTGGGAAACGCTGAGGGGGCAAAAGCCCTGATCGCGGCCTGCCCTGACACCGATATTCTCATCAACAACCTGGGCTTTTACGAAGCCCGAGACTTCACCGACATCACCGATGATGAGTGGCTGAACATGTTCAACATCAATGTCATGTCCGGCGTTCGCCTGTCACGGCATTACTTCCCGCGCATGCTGGAACGCAACTGGGGCCGGGTGATATTTATGTCGAGCGAAGTCGGCGCGTTCACGCCGCCAGATATGGTGCATTACGGCGTCAGTAAGTCGGCGCAACTCGCCGTTTCGCGCGGTATGGCCGAACTCACGAAGGGGACGGGCGTTACGGTCAACAGCGTACTGCCTTCAGCGACCCGCTCCGACGGCATTATCGAATACCTGCGCCAGACCGCACCTGCACCGGGTATGACCGACCAGGAGATCGAAGCGAATTTCTTCCAGACCTACCGTCCCAGCTCTCTTATCGCGCGAATGATCGATGCTGATGAGATAGCCGCGATGGTCGCGCTGCTGGCGAGCCCGCTGGGCGCTGCCTCTAACGGTGCCGCGGTGCGCGTCGAAGGCGGCACTTTCCGCTCCATTCTTTAATGCAGCAGCCGTCATGACCTGAGGGGAACCAGTGTCCCCTGCTTTCCCCTATTTACCGGAGCATAGAAATGTTCAAACGTACCCGTAATATGTCCGCCATCGCGATGGCAATGTTGTTCTCTTTTGCGAGCGGAGTCAGCGCAGCGAACCAGGCCCCTCTTGAGCGCTGGCGCAGCTATACCGGCGTAACCTGGAATACGCCTGAGAAGGGGGAAACGCCGACGCCGTTTTCCGGCTCGGTTAACGCGCCCATCGCAGGCATCCACTTTGATGCAAAGGGAAGAGCCTTTGTCAGTACCCCTCGACTGGTTTCAGCCGGTGCACCCGCGACGTTAAGTATTCTTGATACGACCGTGCAGACCGGACCGGCGCGCCTCACGGCATTTCCGTCCCGCGGGGGTAATGCGGTGGAAACCGCTCCCGACCAGAACCTGCGTAACGTGCTTGGCTTCTATATTGACCGTAAGAATGGCTGGCTGTGGGCCCTGGATATGGGGTTCGTCGCGGGAGAAGCGGAATCCCCCGTGGGTTCGCAGAAACTGATGGTGCTGGATCTGAATACCGGCCGCACGATCAAACGCATTCCACTGGATGGCGTGGCAGACCGCAAGGCGAGCTTCCTCAATGATGTGGTTGTTGATGAGACGCGCCGTGTCGCCTACATCTCCGACAGCGGCTCGCGCAGTGCGCCTGAAAACCGCGTCGGTCTTATCATCGCCGATTTCGCAACCGGCACTGCCCGACGCGTGCTCGACCGTCATCCAGACCTGCAGATTGAGCCGGGTGTGAAAGTCGTCTCGCACGGGGCTGAAGTCTGGCCTGGCCGTCCATTACTGATTGGCATCAACGGTATTGCGCTGTCTCCGGATACCGGCACGCTCTACTGGACAGTGACGACAGGGACCCATGCGTTTGCGGTACCGACTGACATTCTGCGAAAGCCAGGTGCTGACGATGCGCAGATTGCGGCGCAGATCCGGGATCTTGGTTCGGTGGGAGGCAATACCGACGGTATCGTGACCGATGCCGAAGGCAACCTCTATATCACCGATGTGACACACAACGGTATTGTCAGGTATGAACCGAAGAGCGGCTCAATGACCCTGATGGCGTCAAACGACGGCGTACACTGGCCGGACACGCCGGCCATCAATCCGGACGGGGATCTGATCTTTACCTCCAGCAGCCTGAACGACCATTTTGCTGGCGCGGTCAAACCTGGCCAGGAGCGCTATGACGTATGGCGTTTACCCCTGAAGGCGTTGCAGGATAAGCACCAGTAACGCGACTGCGCATGCTCCGTACTGGAAACACTACACGCTCACAGGGACTCACCTTGTGGGCGTGTACATTACTGACGCCGGTGTATGCGAGATAACCGGTGCAGCCAGAAGCAAACGGGCAATGACAGCAACAGAAAAAGGCAAAATGCGGCCAGGAATGCATCCGTTGTAGTAAAATGCAGGACTGAAGCCGCCAGTCCCCCTGCGATTCCACTGAGCACTATCAGGCCAAAAAACACCCACCCGGTAGAGTACCAGAGAATATTGTTGATTAGTCTTCTTATCATCTGCTGAGTTCTGCGAATAATATTGGAATGAATAAGATATCGGTTTGAGAACGCCGGACATAATCCCTGCCGCCATATCAATGGGGCTGAAATCGCTGTATCCGAAACGACCCGTTCTTACCGGTATACATTGACGCTGAAACTGCCGGTATTATCAGAGTATCCAACCTCTGTATCGGCAATATACAGATGCAGGGTACCGCTTTGGGGAGCCGCCCATTTATATACTCCACCGCCTATATCATAACCTTTTCCAGAGGTATCAAATCTCGCCTTCAGCACCTTATCATTGCAGGTAATGAGCCCTTCTTTCACCCTGCCATCCGGCACCGCCAGCGCAAATTCTTCTTTACCGTATTTAATCCAGCCAGAGGCCATTATCGTTATCTCATCACCGGCATTCAGTTGCAGGCCTGTATTAATACCGGCAGGAATGTTTGCAGGAACTTCTCCGGACCATTCTGGCTTAGCCGTCATGCTATTCTCCTTTATCAAACTTCATTAACATTACATTTGATGCGTGCTTTTCATCAATCAAAGACAAAACTCCCCTGCATGTGACAGACATCACATTCAGTATTCATAACATTTCATCATGGATACATATGAATATATTTATCTTTTCCAGACTTATGTCGAAAGAATAATGCGATTTCTTTTTTTACGCTGCGATTTATATAAATCCACCAACACAATCAAACACTAAGTCACTGATTTGCAATTGATTTTAATGTTAACTATAGGAGTAATCGCACTTTTAATCATGACTGTAATTATACCTTTAGTAAATTAATTACCATACCCGAATGGCGGTAATAATAGGTACACAAAGCAGTGAGAGGGCGCATTACAGCACCGCCTGCCGTGATATCCGTCCAATAAAAAACATCTACCTTTCCACTTAATTTCACGCCTCCCAGACGGAAAAGGAATGGGTTAACAAGTATCCACTTAGTTACCATGCCTATTACTTTTTTGGTTTCAACATATACCTCTCACTCACACGCATTACCGCTCTGGAGCAACAAAACACAGCATGAGATTAATCCTAATATTTAATTCGCAGAACTGCAGCAGACGGGAGACGAACAGAAATCATCAGCATCATTTCCAGAATATTATTTGCTGAGTGGCATATCTGTTTATATTCTGATTATGAATGCCGTACCCCTTAGTAACAAAAAACATTATCTATAGGCTATTTATTACCTCATACCACTGACAAGCTGGACGCTCTACGCTGTCACGATTACGGAGAATTATATGACTGTTTCACCTGCATGGTCGGGCAATATTGACGCAACTGCTGACACGGGCATTAATACCGGACTTAAACTGAAAGCCGGGCAAAAAATCAGTATTATTGCGGAAGGATGGATTAAATACGGTAAGGAAGACTACGCCCTGGCATCGCCATACGGCAGGCTAAAAGAGGGCTTTGTCTTACGGAACGATAAGGTGCTGAAAGCCCGATTCAGTGCATCCGGAAAAAGCTATGACATTGGCAGTGGTGTTTACCAGTGGTCGGTACCGGAAGAAGGCGAGTTGATTCTCGTGGTCAGCGACTCTTCACATCGCGACAACAGCGGCGCTTTCAGCGCGGTTGTGTATATCGCTGAAGACGAAAAGAAAGCGGCGGCTCAAAAGGCGGACTGGAAAGGTCATGTTCCCGCAACGCGCAGTGACTGGACCCACACCGGCATAACCGTGAGCAAAGGGGACAAGGTGATGCTGATTGCAGCCGGTACCGCTCAGTACGACAGCCGCGGTCGCAGCTTTGGACCTGACGGCGACAGCCAGCATCCGTCAGCGCAAAAACCGGATCCCACTTTTGTCCTGCCAGAAGCACTGGCGGGGAAATTACTGATCAAAGCGGGTGAGCATATTTACGGTATCGGAAGCGGCGGTAGCGACTTGGAAGTCCCGGCTGATGGCGAAATTTCATTCATTTTTAACGATACAAATGTTGCGTCTGAATACGCCAATAATACGGGAGGCTATGACGTCAGGTTTGTTGTGCTCGGTTGAAATACCCGCAGGGAGGCAACGTGCCATTCACTGCCTTCCCTGCCGGTTCACTGGAAAACAAAAATGAACGTTAATGGAGCCCCTGATATGAGCATTATGGACAATAAAAAAGTTGATTTGGTTTTCATCATCGACAGCAGTCTTTCAATGAAGGATGAAGCGGAAGCGCTCTGTGCAAAACTTGAGAGCGCCATTGAGGAGGCCAGAAAAGCCTGCCCTTCGGATTTACGAACTGATTTTCTGGGTATCGAAGGCGTTTTTGCCGGCACCAAATTTAATAAAACGGTCCGTCAGTTCCTGACGAGCGAGGCCGGTGCTAACCCATCCGCCCTGAAAGGCAGAGAGTATGTCAAAGAGGGGAACCCCGCTCAGGAAGATGTGGCGCCTGCTGCGGAGGACGTTATCCGTCATTACAACTGGCGTGACGGCGCTGAAAAGAATGTTTTTGTGCTGGGAGACGAAAGTCTGAAAGGCGGGGAGATGACCCTGGATGCGGACCGCATCAAAGCCTGCGATGATGCCATTGCCACCGCCCTGGAGTACGGTGTCAAAATCCACTCCTATCTGGGCACGCCTCATGTCTCATTACCTTATCCCACCCCGGATGATGAGAAAGCCATGGTTCGGGAATACAAGCGCCTGGCGCTTCGTACGGGTGGTGAGCATTATATCTACACCTCCGGCATTGCCGATTTTGCCTCGGTTTTAAAAAGCACCATTTGCGCCAGTAAGGCCACGCAACACGACAGCGTGGCGAACAAAAAAGAAGAAGCAGATGCGCTGGAAGGTAAAACGCCAGCGAAGACGCCTGGTAATGGCAGCGATCTGTGCGCACAGGCCCCTGAGATTGTCCGGGCGGTGAATACGCTTGCTGATGTACTTAAGAACCTGATTGACGCTTGCGCCAGCGACTGTCGTTGCAAAGAGAAAATGCCCCCTTGCCCGTGTCAGGAACATCACAACAAACCGGTGACCCCCTCCTCACCCCCCGCTGCGCCGGACACTCCCCCTGTCAATCCCGAGCCGCCAGCAAAACCATTCCTGGATGAGAGTAAGTTTACGAATAATCATCTGAATCACTGGCAGTTCGGACCGGCAACGCCTGAGCATGAGTTTTACTCAGAAGGTGGCGCGACCATGATTCGTTTTCCGACCACCAATGTTAAAGGCCGGACACACAATGGTGTGCTGCTTTATAAACATTATTCGGAACTCCAGCCGGGGAAACGCTATCGCTTCAGCCTTCAGGCTCGCAGGGATAATGACTACAAGGTGATACCCGAACTGTCACTGCGTGTGGCAGGCCAGGATATTACCTCGGTTACAGCACTTTCCGTGAAAGGCGAGTGGGTCACGCTGTCAGGAGAGTTTACGGCGGCACAGGGCGATAATGTGCTGGAAATTTTCAGCCATAAAGCCAGCGGCGATGGTAACGATTTCAGCATTACTGGAATCACAGTAAAATCAGTCGATTGATTTTATTACGCTGACTTCATTTCAGATATGAAGTGATGCCGGTTTGGCTACGCGTTGGTTAAACCAGGCATCACTGCTTAGCCAGTGTGCGTCACGCTTGAGATAATATTGGTCTGGCCCGGTAATACACGGTGGGCATGATTACCCTCGTCGACACGTTTACCTGAGCAGTTAAAACGGCGTGTTACCAGGGAAGCGCAATTTTCTCATCATTCGCTTTCTCGCCGTAATACAGAGAAGGCAGGAAACGAGATAAGAACGTGAACTCTGTATAACAGTGTCGCATAAGCGCTAATCCAACGTCATCGGCAGGTTCAGCGTGGTCGTCATTACTCATACCCAGAATAAACCGGCTACGCAGTACACACCCAAAAGGCGTATCCCGGACAACATGTAGCATTTGTCCGTCCAGCGGGTCGCCCTGACTATCCAGTTCAGTTTTTTCACCGAAGCCTATCCTTGCGGCAATGATTGCCGAGACACTCCCATCCGCCATTGCCTTGTCGACAGCCATTTCGCCAAATACCGATGCAGGGTGATGGAATTTAAGACGCGCGGGAATGGGAGGGATTTCAGCTAATGATTCAACTGCATGGATGCTTGCGCCGTAAAAACTTTCCCCACGCTTCCAGTTGGCGTCCCATCCACGATGCTCAACATGATCAACGGGATGCCACCATTTTATATGCTGCGTCGTTTCAAAAAAGGTAAACCACCAGTTAATCATACGTCCTTTGCAGCCATGTAAATCAGTGCGTACGGCGACCAGCAGACTCCCGTCATCCAGACGTTTAATACCTGTCTCCAGCGGCATGGGAGAAGGATCAAGCAATGCCGAATAATCCAGCCAGGGCCTGGCAATATCGTGTTGTCGCATTTTTTTCTCCATTAGCATTGGGAAGTTCGCACCATTTAGGAAACGAAGTGCGTTTCCTAAACATTACCGATAGAATGGTCGTATGACAAGCGAAAAGGAATCTCCAGAATGACCTCACCAACCAAACCACGCGGACGTCCCTCAGTCCCTGAGGAAGAGGTGAAGAAACAAATCATTGGTAGCGCGATGGCCTTGCTCTTTGACAAAGGCTATGACGCCACAACAATTGAGGCGGTTGCATCGCATGCAGGCGTTGCCAAAAAGACCGTCTATCGCTTTGCGAAAAACAGGGAGGAATTGCTTGGCCTTTCGGTTCGAAACTGGACGGATAACTACGCCCCACTCCTGCAGAGCGATCCGAAAGATAAGGATGACGTTTTACCGGCGCTAAGAAAATTACTGGCTGCGATTTGTGGTCAGGCGCTATCAGTAACCGCCGTGAAAATGTTTCGTCTTCTCAATACTGAATTTCCTGGTAAAGATGATCTTCTCAAGAAATACAATGAAAATGGCATAGCACGCGGCCAACAATTACTCACTGAGTGGATTACACGACAGCAAAAACAAGGCTGGTTGCCGATGTTACCTGCAGATACCAGTGCCAAAGTCATACTCGCCATGTGTGTCGCCGAACCTCTTCGGCAGGCGGCGATTGGTATAACTCATCCCGTTGAGAAAGCAGATATTGAGGCACATTTGGATTCTTGTATGCCTTTTATTTTACTTATATTCAGGCAAGGTGATGAATGACATAGTACGTGGCGATTCGTGTGGAGTGTCACACTTAGTATTTGTGCGAGCTATACAACTACAGGTCTACAGGTCTACAGGTCGCTACGTACTTACATCTCTGATAGCACTGTTAACCATAGCGGTAACTGTTGATTATAGAATCTAATGAAAAAAGATCGTAACTTGAGACTAATAACCTCTTTAATGGATTGTTTTTAATGGCTTTTATTTTTTTGTTGCGATAATAGGAATCATACACACACCACAACAATATGAATTTAAAGTATTTATTAGTGTTTTATTTTTAAGATACCCCCAAATATGCTTCTAAGATTAAATTCCAATAGCAACTTTCAAAGTTGAAGAACGAAAAAGATGAGCAACAGCCGTTAGGCCACTTGCGAGCTAGTGCCCCCGTAGATGTAGATGGTCAAAGTAATAACTTAGTGAAAATCAGTCATCGTCTTCAGGCCAGGTTTCTCGGTGGCCATCGCAGAAACTACAGCCAGTCATTCCGCTAAACTCATCAACACTAGTACTGTGATAAGTACAATATTCGCACTGTTTAACAGTTTCGAAAATTCCAAAACAGTAAGTGCACAGGTATTTTTCTCCGAACTCACAGACAGTATCGTTCTGCTCACACTCTGAACATCCTGCTGGGACAGATAAAGTGCCATATTCATCCGGTGAAAAACTACTCGTATCAAAAAGCTCATAACGAGAAGCGGTATGTTGGCACTCACTACATTCAAAGTCCGATTCTTCCCAAGCCTTCAGTATTTGATTTTCATCGCATTCAGGGCATGAAAATTCAACCAATCTGTCCTGTGTAGTACTACATACAAGACATGAAGATGACTTAAACGAATACTCTTCAAATTCAAACGTGGTTTTAAGAGGTGCAGCAACTTTCTTGCATAAATGACATTCAATAACTCGACCTCCCTTACTGACATGTTTCTCTAATATTTTCTTAACCTGCTGGAATTTAATATCTGCATAATAACTGTTATTTATGAGCAATTGAGTTTCTTGACTTGCAAGATAATGACCCAATGTTCCTTCAAAGAGAGATTTCCAATCTTCACGCATCAACCGATTCAGGGCGAACCAAGCATCAGCCTGCTCAATCAGTAGTTTCTCCTTGGCTTGGTCATTTAATGCATCGTGATAAAAATGAACAACTCGATTTCTATGCTGCCTAATTATATCAAAAGATGACACAGTGGAAGCATGTAGAGGTTTCTCGAGAACATCCCTCAACCGGTCACATGTCTCTGCAAAAGTTATTGACTGGAAATCACCAGTAAGATATTTCGAACGTATGATTTTTTTTCCGCTACACACAAGCGACTGACCTGCCCCCACGATTAGATACAACACTCAGTTAGTAACGTCGGAATCTTCATTCTCAGAATGACCCTTTCTCCAGCCCGCTGCAAATTCAGACGGTGTCTGATAATTCAGCGTGGAGTGCGGGCGGCATTCGTTATAATCCTGCCGCCAGTCATTAATAATTTTCCTGGCATGAACGATATCGCTGAACCAGTGCTCATTCAAACATTCATCGCGAAATCGTCCGTTAAAGCTCTCAATAAATCCGTTCTGCGTTGGCTTGCCCGGCTGGATTAAGCGCAACTCAACACCATGCTCAAAGGCCCATTGATCCAGTGCACGGCAAGTGAACTCCGGCCCCTGGTCAGTTCTTATCGTCGCCGGATAGCCTCGAAACAGTGCAATGCTGTCCAGAATACGCGTGACCTGAACGCCTGAAATCCCAAAGGCAACAGTGACCGTCAGGCATTCCTTTGTGAAATCATCGACGCAGGTAAGACACTTGATCCTGCGACCGGTGGAAAGTGCGTCCATGACGAAATCCATCGACCAGGTCAGATTGGGCGCCGCCGGACGGAGCAGCGGCAGACGTTCTGTTGCCAGCCCTTTACGACGTCTTCTGCGTTTTACGCCCAGGCCACTGAGGTGATAAAGCCGGTACACGCGCTTATGATTAACATGAAGCCCTTCACGGCGCAGCAACTGCCAAATACGACGGTAGCCAAAACGCCTGCGCTCTAGTGCCAGCTCAGTGATGCGCCCTGATAAATGCGCATCAGCAGCCGGACGGTGAGCCTCATAGCGGCAGGTCGACAGGGATAAACCTGTAAGCCTGCAGGCACGACGTTGCGACAGACCGGTCGCATCACACATCAACATCACGGCTTCCCGCTTCTGGTCTGTCGTCAGTACTTTCGCCCAAGAGCCACCTGAAGCGCCTCTTTATCCAGCATGGCTTCGGCAAGCAGCTTCTTGAGTCTGGTGTTCTCTTCCTCAAGCGACTTCAGGCGCTTAACTTCAGGCACCTCCATACCGCCATACTTCTTACGCCAGGTGTAAAACGTGGCATCGGAAATGGCATGCTTGCGGCAGAGTTCACGGGCGGGTACCCCAGCTTCGGCTTCGCGGAGAATACTGATGATCTGTTCGTCGGAAAAACGCTTCTTCATGGGGATGTCCTCATGTGGCTTATGAAGACATTACTAACATCGGGGTGTACTAATCAACGGGGAGCAGGTCACCAGCATACGCTCCCCATAATTTAAGCCATGGAGGTATCGGAAGACCGGATATTTTTGCGAATGCTCCCAATACTTTTGTTACCCATACCCCAGCGATGAAGGTAGCCAAAATTTCCAGCGAGTTCTGCCACCCACCAACAGAATCTTTAAGCCCCAGAAGCTTATCGCGCAGCCAGAGAATTGCCTTTTTCGCCTTTTCTATTGCTGGCTCCCACTTGGACCAGTCAATCAGGCTTTTGCCGCCCTCTTTCCACGTCTGGTAATCGTCATAGAGTAATCCGATCGCCAGAATAAGCGTGGTGATCAGCCCGATAGGGGATTTCAGAAATGCAGCATTGAGCAGACGCCAGGCGACCAGTAGAGCGCCGAATATTTTCAGCAGATTTTTACTGCCATCATCAAGACGCTTCCACCAGTCAATGACAGAGCCAGCGCCCTGTATCAGCCGCCACGCCATTCTCGTGAATGCGTTCGCAAGCCAGATCACGCCTTTAATAACTCTGGTCAGCGTCTCTTCAATCTTCGGGAAATTGTCGAGGATGCGCCGCCGCAGGCTGTCCAGCGAACCAGCCAGGCCACCAGCGAGGTTTGAGCCGATCTTGTCCCGCATGATGCCGAACAGCGACGTGAGCCCGCGCATGGACGTCATGAATTTGTTGGACTGAACAGCCGCTTTATCAGCGTTGAACCCCGTCTTTTGCAGCATCGACTGGTAATCGGCGGTAAAGCCATTCATGCCGCGACGCATCGCCATCAGCGTGTTTTCATCGATGCCGAGCATCTGCGCGTATTGCTTCGCGCGGTAATACGGCATGTTGCTGAGCTTTTGCCCCACGCCAGTAAAGATGGCCGCAGTATCACGCATCTTTCCGCTGGCATCACGGGTCTGGACGCCCAGGCGGTTCAGGAAACCTTCCGCGCCCGGATTGCTACGCATGAAACCGGCCAGCCCTTCGAGGGAGGACATAGCCGACTCGGCGCTGGCACCCGTTTGCGATGCGGCGTATCCCAGCGCTTTGATGCCCTGAACACTGGCCCCCGTCCGCTGGGATGCCCAGTAAATTTTATCCAGACCGTTCGCGATCTGGGTGGTAAATCCGACAATGCTCAGCGCTGCGCCTTCCACCACCGCGCCGACCTTCAGAACGTTCGCGGTAACGCCTTTCAGCACGGCTTCGAACTTATTAGCGCCAGCCTGATCGATATCGAATCCCAGCGAAACAAGGAAATCTTTAATCGTATCTGCGTTACCGCTCATTGGCCGCTCTCCATTTATCTACCCGGGCGTCGTTATCCTCGCGCATGTCGAGGTAGTCATTGAGAAGCGCGATGCGGCAGAGATCCACCGCGCCGCTGTTAAGGTCTTTCTGGTCAATATGGAAGGCAAGCGCCGGGCGAAGAATAAAATCTTCACCGCCCGGCAGGCTGTTGAAGGTTATTCCGCTGGCGGGGTGGGCGTCTCGCTGGTAGGGAGTCCTTGCAAAAAATTTCCCAGCGAGTCGGCGACCACCCGCGCCACCAGTTGCAGCATGGTAAGCAGGTCGATATCGTCAAACGCCATTTCGCCATGCTGGCAGACCGGCACCCAGCCTTTCATGTGCTCGCGTGAAACAACGGAAAGGCAGGGGAACAGGATAGCGTCCACGTCGCCATCACTCAGATCGGACACAGCATTGGCAATCTTTGGCAGGATGGTAGCCATCGCGCCTTCGGTGTCTTTGCTGCTGATCTTCTCCTGAACGCTCCGGAAGTCCGAAACCATCCCGGCCAGAACCGGCAACAGTTTGCGGGACACCTTCAGCTGTTCGAAAACGCTGAGCTTTGCAGTGCGATATTTCACGCCTTTAATTTCGAATTCCATGCGTTAAAACTCCCCGAGCAGCTGGTCAATCTTGCCGCAGTCGAATACCCAGGCGACGGTGCCGCCCTCTTTGGCGTTATTGAAATCAGGCTGTTTCTGGAATGCACACGAACGCGCAGTAGAAATATCACCCGATGCCGTGTTGCGAATGACGATCACGTTATTGCCCCAGGTGGCAGAGGACTGGCTTTGCGCGTTATACGCCAGAGACAGCTTTTTGTTCACTGGGGAGGTTTTCAGCAGCGTTACCGTAATGGTGCCTGACTTATCGGCGTGCAGGCTGTGCATCACTTCGCCATCGGCACCGATGGTCATGGTGTTCTTGTTTCCGCCCATGGTCTGTGTGATGCCTTCCTCAGAGTTCGCAGAACCCTGACCAAGATCGATAACGCCGGTCGGCCCGGTGAGCGACGCGGTTACATCGAGAAAAGAATAAGTTGCCATTTATCGCTCCTTAGCGAACCACGTTGATCTGCACATCGGCATAATGAACTGCGCCAGCCAGCTTACAGGCCACCTGAATTAACGGTGCTTTGCGAGCTTCCCGGTCGGCCTGCGCCTGTTCGGAGAGAGGTTGCGCATACACGTAATAGCCTTTTGTCAGCGTATCGCCAGGATTCAGCTGTCCGATAGGGCCACCATTCCACACGCCAGCCGCTACCAGACCGTTCGTGACGGACTGATCCATGGACTGTTCAACGTTGGAAAGCAGGCGCGTAACACCAGCATCGGTCTGTGGAATTTTGGTGGTGCTGGTGTAAAGCAGGTTATAGAGGTTGGTCTGAACGTAGTTCTGCAACCAGTCGAGCCCGTGGCGCTCGTCGAAGAAGTCGCCATTCGCCATTACACCCTGTTGCAGGATCGCAGTGTCGTTGGCGTAATACACGAACACGTTCGCATTCTTCGCATCCACTGCCGCCGCCTGATTTACCGTCAGCGTTTCGTAGGTTACGCCTGGTTCCTGTTTGAATTTCAAGGTAATGGTGGTATTGCTGCCGTTAAAATTCACAGTGAACGCACGACCAAACGCGGACAGTGCGGCGTATTTGCTGCTCGTAGAATACTGCACAAACGTGCGTCCGTATTTTGCTGCTTTGAGCTTATAGGCCAGATCGGTTGTAGAGTTTGTATTAACTGTTTCCGGGTCTTGAGTGGTAATCGCCAGAATACGGCTGAGACTGGAAGACTCGATCGCTGCGGCGACACTCAACCAGTCAGCGTCGCCAATATCTTCATCATCGGCCACGGCAAGGCCGTACCAGTTCGTATAATTCAGAACGGCGTTCACGGCCTGCGGTAGAGTTTCCGGTGTACCTTCTTCCGAAGAGGTTAAGGCTTTCGCCCAGCGGCCAACATAAACCTGCGTCGGCTTCGGCGACTGGCTGAAGAAAACCTGCGCCGCTTCATATTCCTGGCTGTCGACTCCGAAGTCCTCGCCAATGTCCTCAACGGACGCATAAAGGCGAACGCGCTCCTGCACCGGAATGACAGTGGAAGAACCGAGGATCAGCAGCGCGCCGAAGTTACGACCAGTAGCCGCTTTCGGCGAGATGATCACATCAACGTTTACAACGTTGGATACAGGTAAGCCCTGCGTCATAGTTTATTCTCCAAAAAAGGTGACTGGCGCTTCCACCAGCGATTTAATGCCGTACTCGCGCACAACCTTCCGGCGCAGGCGCACCGTCATGTCGTAGCGGCGAACCCATTGCTGGTTGATAAGTTCGGGGAAAGGGGTCAGACCGGTATAGTCTCCAAGGGACAAACCAAGCACGTTCAGCTCAGCATTGTTTTGCGGGACAGATATGCCATCGCGAAAACGGGATGCATAAGACATTCCAGCAGGGCCATAGAACGACGCCATGCACTCGAACGTTTCATGCCGCCAGAGCTGAGCGCCCTCGTCGGTCTGATTGGTGAATGCAGGACTGTTATCAATGGGCCACCCGGTAACGCCGAACGCGCACCAGTTCGTTTCAACGGGTAGCAGTGGCGGCTGATCTTTCTGCCAGCGCGGGCGCACCATTCCAGACGGCAACCCGGAAACATTGCGCATCCACTGGCTTAACAGCCTGTCGAGCGCTTCGTCATAATCCGGATCGCCGCTGGTGGGTGTCAGCCATCCGCGCTCTGTACTGGTGTTATTGCTCAACGGGAGTACCCCCATCAAACGGTAGTAATTCACAATGCGCCTGGACGAAACCAGCACCGTAAGCTGTATACGGGTCGACGAATGTCACACGATAATCACGGTTCTGGTACGTTACGATATCGGCATCACGGCCAGTCTGCCCCTGCGTCAGCCGTTCAGTCGTCACGATGAGAATCGCACCACTGATTACCTGCCCGGACTGCATGCGGCGGTTTTCCAGAGAGCGGTCAACAGTAACAGCCCCGGCAAACTGCGTTTTAACTTCGCTGTCGCTGCCGATCCCGTCCTGGTCCACTGTTTGCGCCCGTCGCGTTACCCACAGGTTGAAGTCGCAAAAATCGGGGTCAAAAAGCACGTCTGTTACATCAAGAGTCGGCATCTTTATCCCTCACAACATGGGTAATAGCTCTGCGATATTGCCCGGTGTCGATTAGCGGTTTCACCAGATCGGTTCCAGGAGACTCACCAGCAGCGCGCCGCGCAAGTTCCGCTTTTGCCCCTTTGCGCCCTCGACGTGCGCGGGCCTCTACGGTGCTATCAGCAAGCGGTGTAAAGCCGGTAATGGTCATGTAACGCCTGACGCCATTAGCGGCCAGCGTTCCGGCGCGGTTAAGCGCTCTTTCCGCACCCGCCGCATTACCATCAAGCGCAGCCTGCGCCGCTGCTTTGAGCTGCGGAACTGTCTGTTCCTCTACCGATTTAACGCCGGGGATCAGGTGTGGGCGTGGGGGGATGTTTTGCGCTGGTGAGCCGTATTCGTTGACGTAACCGATCCCGGCATTACCGAAAGGAACATCCTCACGCTCGCTGTCTTCTTCCGGGATGCCCACCAGCACATCCTTTTTAGTTAGCGACTTGAGCGCATTAAGGATGGCCTGAGCGTTATCCACCCTCGTAGTTACACCGCTTTTGAAACTCATAGCTGGCGACCGCCCGCACCGAACATCGTGATCAGCTGATAAAATTCAGCGCCATATCGTGTGTTATTCCAGAAGCCTGCATCTGGGTTTAGCGTCGCGCTGGTGTCATAGCTGACGCTTACCTTGTCAACGGACTTGGAGGACTGAACACCATTGGTTGAACCACCCGGGCCGCCGATGAGCATTGCCCGGCTATCTGCTGCCCAGAGCGTCATGTAATGCGCCACGAACAACTCGGTAAAGTACGGAAACAACTCTTTGCCGGTGACGTTTTCGCTCAGCAGCACATCAGCCAGATTCAGACGAAACTGGATTTGCGCTTCGGGATATTTGGCAGGGTCAGCAAACTGCGGGAAGTCGCGGCGAAAATCACTTACTGTTGGCAGGCTTTGATTCTTTGGCATCTTTCGCCCCATTACCGCCAGTCTGGGCGGCAGCAATCTGCGCTTGCAGGCTGTCGTTCTGCTCTTGCAGCTTGAGCAGCGCTTCTTTCAGATCGGCAATCAGCTGATCTTTATCGACAATCTGCTTATCTTTGTCGGCAATCTGCGCTTGCAGGCTGTCGATAATGGGTTGCAGATCATCGGTGTCGCTAATCACGCTTTCGGAAAGCTCAGAGTGCGCCTGGGTGAACCAGTGCGACGCGACCTCTTCCGGTACGTTATGCCGTCCCCGGCCAAACTCCTGTTTTGACTGATCGCCGAGCGTCAGCGTAAAGGGAGTATGAACATGGATGGTAACCAGCTTTTCTTTCGCCATTTTCAGTTTCCTTCTGGCCCCTTTCGGGGCCGTTCTGGTTATCAGATACCGTCCACGTAGGACAGGGTTTCTTTGTACACAGGCTCAACCGCACCGAGCTTTCCGTAGTAGGTCGCAATCTGGTACAGACCGCGATACTGGACAGGAACGCTCTGCAACGGCACCAGCGGATAGCGCACGTATTTCTTGTCGTTGGTGTAGGCGACCATACGGTCTTTACCGCCAACCCCGCGCCCTTTCAGCCATTTGACCGCTTTGATTTCCAGCGGAACGCCGTTCTGGTGGAAAGCGATGGTGTTAACCGCCAGATAGGTCAGCAGTGACTGGTTACCCGCTTCGGAAACCTTACGGCTCGCCAGCAGTGAATACTGTTCTGGCGGAATGCGCAGATCCGAAGGCACAACGGAGTAACCGGATGCTGCCCAGGCATTCGACAGAATGCTGTTCACGCTATCGAGGATCTCGTCGTTGGTGGAGTTCGCCCAGGTCTTCGGCGCGTTGTTCAGCGTCACACCAACGAGGTTTGCCAGACCTTTCAGGCCGAGCGCGTCATCACCGATGTAAACCTGCTCGTCGTTGTCCATCTGCCATTTGAGCTGCATGCCGTCGTACTTCTGGGTATCAATCGGGCGGCCTACCTGCTGAGCTGCTGCCAGCTCTACAACGGTCCAGCCCAGTTCCATGCCCCAGAGGTTCAGCGGATTGCCGTCTTTGCCGATATCAACGTTCACGCCAGCAATGGCGGTAGAGTCTTTGCCTACCCAGTTTTTACCATTCGGATTTGCACCTGTACCCGCAGCGCCAAAGCTGGTGTTGGTCCAGCTGGAAATGTCATCTGCGATAGAAACGTCTTCACGCAGCTGAATATCGCGGGTCCAGGTGTAACCCACCAGCGGCAGGTTCAGCGTCTGGTCGAGTCGCTCCAGTTCCCCGATGAGAAAGGCACCAGAGCCATCAACGGTTGCCTGATCAAAAGTAATCATTCGTCTATTCCTTAAATCTTCCAGGAGATTTCTGCATTGCCGTTAGCGTCACCGGCCCCTGTGAATTCGGCGTTGGTCAGCGCCACGTTTTTGCCATTGACGGATGTGGACATGAAGCCGCCCAGCGGCACGTCAATGGTTGAATCGAGCGAAACCACCACGTAGACAGGCGCGCCTTTTTTGATGGTGCTGGCATCGAAGCCAGATCCGAGGTTAACGGTCATGTAGCCACGCTTCATGGCGTCGCCCGGGAAGTTCTTATCTGTTCCCACCTGGCGAACCATGTCCGGCTGCGATGTGGTCGGATACGGACGAACGTAGATACCCTTCACCTTGTCGGCGGTGTCACCGTCCGCCAGCGGCACGAAAAAGCCGTCAGCGTCGTATTTGCCAGCCAGACCGTAGGCAGCGAAGGCGTTAGCGGATTTAAGGATCACCGGTTCGACGGTTAAGTCCTGCGGGCGAGAGATAGCCCCGGCAATGCCAACAGGCATCCGGTACAGATATGCAGTCATTGGATTATCCTTTGCGGTTAGACCAGAAGTCGGCGTTTTGTTTGTTCAGGGAAGCGATGCTGGTCATGCCCATATTTGGACGTTGTGCATCGCCCGTGGTGCTGCGAGTGTTTCGCCCTTTGGCAATCTCAGACACGGCGTTAAACGCCATATCGACTGATTGCTTTGGCAATTTGCGGATATCAGCATCACCGACAACCTGGCGAACCAGTGTTTTGTCAGCGGCAGCCAGCACATCACGTTTGAACGCGGTCGGTTTCACTTTACGGCTCAGATCGATACCCGGAACGATAACTTCGGCACGATAAGCAGAGTCACCGGTAATCGTGGTTTCCTCTTCGTCGTCCTCACCGTCGCCGGTAGGGTCTTTGTTATCTTTGCCGTCAGGCTTATCGTCGTTATCGCCCGTTGCAGTACCTTCCAGCTTAGCCAGCAGGGCTTTGAGCAAGGTTTTGATATCGTCCTCGCCGTCGCCGGTTGGCTCTCCGCCCATTTCCGGCTTTTTGTCCGGCAAGGGTTGTTGCGGTGAAAGGTTAATGTTGAGGTTAACGCCGCTCGGAAGATCCCCTTCATCGCCAGTTACCGCCGCTGGCGCAGAGTCCAGCAGTTCGTTCATGGTGTCTGCGTCACCCGTTTTGATGGCCGTGCGCATGCGGGTCCACCAGCTTTTCTTTTGATTTGCCATTGTGTCTCTGTCTCCAATTGCACAACGATTTCCGGCTCTGCCTTTGGGGACAAGAGCCACATGGTTTCCGGTAATATCGACCTGCTCGGCTTTACCTGGCTCGGTCTGCTCGTACTCCGCGTCATAGCCGCACGACACTTCGCGCAGACCATCTTCGATCAGTTGAATGGCGCTTTCGTCTTTGACGATAAGGTCAGCCAGCATCAAATCAGACTGATCATCAGTCCCGCGCCTAACGTTCTGAAGATGCCCGACCGCAAGCTCTTTCCAGTTCTCGGGATTGACCAGCCGCACATTCCCGTTTTCATCTTCAGGATGCAGGATCGTGATGCTCATCCCTTCGAATGAGGCGAGCGTGGCCGGATGAAATACCTGCTCAGGAGAGCGCGTTACGACTATCTCACCGAGCTTGTCGGGTTTGAGGTTTGGCAGATCAGCAGCGCCGTAGAGCTGCTTACCCGTTCGACCGATCGGCACGTCTTTGCACAGCAGCGAGCCGTCAGCCAGCTGATAGCGGGTTTCCCCCAGCCGGGTATTGAAAAAGTATTTCATGGTTTACCTGCGATTCAGGCGAGATAAGAATGAGGGTTGGGGAAGACGATTTCTTTGTAACAGCGGCAGTTCGGTAGCTCGCCAGCGTGACCGGTCATGCCGTCAAGCGTTGGAGGTCGGCCCCATTCGACAAATTTACCTTCCATCTCCCGATGAGAATGCCGGACGTCGCCATCTTCGGCTGTACGCCAGATATAACCATTCGAGCCGATTGATAGCGCACGCGCCTGATCAAGCGCGCCGGTTGCTCGTCCAAGTTCAGTACGGGCGATAAGGTTCGCTCGCGAGCGTGACACATCACCGGATGCAGCTATCTCTTTCGCGAATGGCTCAGCCCGCCCGCCAGTCACAACGGCCTCGATGGCCTTGTTCTGAATGTCATACACCCGATCGGCAGCCTCAAGCGGCAGCGATTTGATGTACTTAATTTGCTCGGCAACGATGGATTTCATCACCTGACCTACCGGGGCGCGGTCGACCATGTTGCGCAGTTCTGCGCTGATGTTCCGGCTGTGCTGACGCCACTGCTTCTCATTCTGGCGCGCAATGTCTGCGGTGAAGTTCTCAGCAACCTTCGTCGCCCAGGGGGTGATGATTTCGCTGTAGCGCTCCAGCGCATCCATTATTTCGGTGACGCTATCGTTTGAACCATCGTAACGCCCATTTACGATATCCCCGACCGCCCGCGCTATCTGCCGTAGGCTCGTTCGATATCGGATCTCCGCCTGGCGGCTCTGGCGGTTTGTCGCCAAGTTCGCCGATGCCTGGCGGCGCTTCGTCTTCGGCATTCTCGATATCCTCGTCGGTAATGGATGCCCCGATGCCAGTAACGTCAGAGTTTTCGCGCAGGTCGGTCATTGCCGCCTTACGCGTCATCAATCCGTCGCCCAGTGCGGTGCTGATCGCCGTGGTGGTGTTTACGGCCACCGTTGAGCGGTCAACGTCAGACATTTGCCATAGCGGGTTAAACTCAAACGTGAAATCGTCCGGCAGCGGCTTCCCGAGTTCCGAGCGGTGCATAATGTCCAGTATCCGGCGCATCGGCAGCCGTAAGCGGCGCTCCTGCAATGAGCTCACCCGGTCGTAATAGTTGGCGAGATCAGCGTCACCAGTAGAGAAGCCTTTCGGAGACTGACCGAACAGGCGCACCAGCGGGATACCAACGGCACCGCTGATCTGCTCAGCGAACTGCGAAAGAATGTCATCCAGACCGCTGAAGCTGTACTGGTGGGTTTCGAACTTATCCCGCGAGTCCATGAGCGTCATACCTTCATTGCTCTGGAACTGGCGGATCAGGTCGATGTTCTTCAGCAGCGCCTCGAACGCCGGGCCGCCAAGCGCGATAAGCTCGCGCAGCTTCTCCACGCTGTAGGTACGCAAATGCGCTTTGTAGACCAGCTGCGCCGCGCCGACAGTTGCGCTATCGAACGCAGTAAGCCGATCCCAGATACGCTCTACAACCGACATCCCCCATTCGTTCTCGGTCATCTTCTGCTGGAATGGCAGCGTCACCCCGTCGAAGCGGATCAGGCGACTGTGATGGATTCGCCAGGATGGAATGCCCGTTGCGGTGGTCACCACGTCGTAAAACTCAGGCTTACCGAGATCCGGCCCCATCTCTTTAATGCGGCGGGTCAGGACCGGGTTAATCATCCAGCGGTCGAGCGGGAGAATGCCCTTAAATTTGCCCTCGCCAATGGTTTCGAGCCGCAGCGGGGTCATTGGTGCCTGCCCCTCAATCATGATGAAGCCAACCGCGCCGCCGTAGAGACGCGACCACTTCAGCACATCGTTCAGCGCATCCCAGATCTGCAACTCATCCAGCTGCGCTTCGAGTGTGCCACGGTCTTTGGCGTCAATCTCCGAAGTGATTCGGATGCCTTTGCGGGTCATATCGTCCGGGATAGCGTCGACCGCTTCACCGATAACCCACGAACCGCGATATGACCATTCCACCAGCATGCGGTTGCGGCTGGTGAAGTTCGCCCGGTAGGTCGATGCTGAATGCTGGTTAGGCGTCTGCATCCCAACGCGGGCGACGAAGTTCTCGTAGCCGTCAGCGGTGGCCTGTGCCGTTCGCTGAGAGGCTTGTTTGTTTCGTGCCATCAGGCCTGTCTCCCTAGCAGCTCCCAGATGTTCAGGGCTGAATTCATTGGCGCGTAGCTGATCATCACCGAGTCGGCGAGGTTTGGCGACTTGGTGCCGTCAGGCTGTTTATCAACAACGATTTTCCCCACGCCGTTAATGGAGTAGGTCGGCTGCGACAGCTCGATGATGAGCTTGTCTTTGCTCGCCATGGCGCTGCTGATTGAGATGATTTCGTCCGGGTTGTAGGCCATGCCCTCAACCACGGCGCGATAGGTGTTCTGGAAAAGTTTGCGCAGACGCCACCAGCTCTGAGCCTTGGCGTTAGCAAAGAAGTCCTTGTTCAGGCGGGCGGCTTGTCCGTTGTCGCCACGCACCGCTTCGTCGTCCGGATCAAACACTGCGCCGCTACCGCGAAACGGTGTGGCGAGTATTGACGGTCGGCGCGCAGCGTTACGCAGTTCGTTGATGGCGCGCGCATCGCCGCGAACGCCAGCGCCCAGGCCGTCCTCGTCAAAGCGAAACTCTTCGAGGTTGTCCTGTTCGCAAAAGCCGAAGACTTTCTCAACTGACTGGTAAATGTCGCTGCCCACGCCGGACCATTCCCGCACGTTCTCCAGGAGGAAGCCGTGACGGGTCGAAAAGGCGTTTTTGTCCCGACCTTCGTCGGCGACGTCCATCGCGCCCAGTCGTTTACCCGTTGGCTGGATGCCCAGTTTGATATGCGCGTCGACGGCAGCCTGTACCCAATCGGACGGGATCAGGACGCCTTCCGCTGATGCGCTGTAGTTCAGGTCAAGTTCCTGCGCCACCACCACCGGATTGTCGATTTTCTCGCACTCCCTGCGATACCACTCTTCATCCTTGCGCGGGTCATTTCGCCAGTGGAATGTGAAAACCGGTATTTTCCCGCCGTGACGCTTCTGCGCGAACGGGTTCGCCATGCCGTTTACCGAGCTCAGGTCGATACGGCAACGGGTGGTTTGCGACAACGCCGCATCAATCAGTAGCGGGCGCTGGAGGAATGCAGCCTCATCAACCAGGTATAGCGTGGTACGGTCACCACGTCCGATATTGTCGCCTGCCTCGCCTTTGATGACCGCGCCAGTATCGGGAAACTCAACGCGCATGTATGGCGCGTGCTTCTTCTCGTCCCACGAACCGCGAAACTCGACGGGCAGCGTTTCCACGAACTTGCGCGCCTTCCAGAACAACGCTTTCGGGTCGCCGGTGCTGTCGACGTATTCCTCTTTACGGGAGCCGAAGCCGATGACCATTTCTTTGTTGAAGAGGCAAAGCGAGCAAGCCAGCCCGATCGCCGTCCAGCTGAGCCCCATTTCGCGGCTCTTTTCGGTGATGCCGTTCTCCAGCCGTTCGCGCCGCTCCATGATCCATTGAATCCACTCTTCCTGTTTCGGGAACAGCAGAAAAGGAATGGTAACAGGCAGGCCATAATCGATGTTACGAGGGTCTGTTGTCATACCCCAGTCGATGATGAACTGGGCCGGGTTAGTGCGGTAAAACTGCTTTAGCGCTGGCAGCATTTCGGGGTTCTGGCGAATGCGCTGTAGGCGCTCCATCCGCCATTCAAAAACCATCTGGTAATCAGGGTTCCTGAAGTCGAATTCAAACGGGAGAGGCATGATCACCCCATCATCTTGCGGTAAATCTCTGCGGCCTGATCTGCGGTGAGGTTGGTCGTCTCGGTCTTGATCGGGCCGCCATCCTTGCCGGTGCTCTCAACCTTCAGCTTATTGGTGTAAGCGTCGCCAACCTCTTTCGCGGCCTGCTCAATAAGCTGCGCCGTCAGGGAGAAGTTTTTCATCCCCTCGGTTTTGGTTGCCATACGGTCAAGCACGCGGAGGCGATAGGATTTGTTAGCGATCGGAATATCGCTGGTTTCGTTCAGGAAGCGTTCGCGCGTGGCGTGGAACATCTCGATCCACTTCTTGGCTAAACCTTTGCTGCTAGCCTTGGTTGGGTCATGCGCTTCGGCTTGCTGGCGAGAAATGGTTAAACCAAACTCTTTCTTGACGGATTCGACAACCTGAGAAGGTGTATCAAAACACGCAAGCGATTGAATGATGAAGGCTTTTACTTCCGGTTTTAGAGCAGCCATATTTCACCATCCGTCCATACCAGTCTAGAATTCACGCCAGCTTTAACATGCAAGTCCCGCACGCTCTGGCAATATCGAGATGAGCAACCTCCGCTGGCTGATTCGCCGCATCAATCATTTCCTGCACGTCCCGGCTCGCACCGTAACGGCGAACCACGCCCACAAACTCTTCCACGTCATGGCCGCGCAGCTTCAGCTTTGGCTGCCCTTCCTGCGTGAACTTCGGCGCACCAAATTCATCTGTCGCCTGGCAGATATGATAAAGCTCGTGCTCTATCAGCGCGCAGAATTCCAGATCGGAACATTGCGAACAGTAATCGGCGGCCAGCGTGATGATGAACTGCGGCACCCTGCCGAACCATTCATACATCTGCTGCTCCATCCGCGCTTTCTGCCATCCTCCAGCCCGCATTGCCACTTCTTCCGCCTGCCCCAGCACGGAACGCCCTTTCTTCTCGAAAGCGTTCGACGCCCAGAGAAAGCGCAGATCCGCTTCAAGCAAATGCTGGTGGTCAGGGTTGTAGAGGTCGCCCTCATCGCTCAGGATGTGCTGATTCAGCCACTCGCCAACGTCATTGGCGGGCATTATGCTGATGTACGGCTTCGGGTCAGGTGGCATCGTAAAATGCGCTGGTGGGTGTGGTCTGTTCATGAATAATTCCAGTGATCCATTATCGAAGCCCCTCAGCGAAGGGCTTCTGTAATGTCAGTCCCGGACGAACGTAACCTTTGTGGTTATCATTCTCCGTACAAGGCGCGTCGCTTCGCGTTGCATTTCGTCAATTACTTTTGGCGTCAGCGGCTGACGCGCATATTTGCGCTCAATCTCTGCAAAAATCCCGTTCAGCGCCTCGCTATCTGGTGGGATAACTTCAACGTTTAATCGTGCCATCGGTTTGTCCTGCCCTGTTGTTCTCGAAAGTCCTGATATCAGCCTTATCCCTGTTGCACTGTGCCAGCGCTGACAGCAACGCGACATTCAGGTTTAGGCTTGATCCCCATGTAAACGGGTCGGGTAAATCTGGCTGGGGTGTTTCAGCCGTCAGGCTGGCTGGTAACGGAACCACCGGAACCGGCACGTAGACCGTCCGCGTATTCGTGCAGCCGCTTAACTGCGCCAGAAGGCACAACACGAACAGCACAATCATCATCCGCAACAGCAGCCTTGATATCGTTCTCGGCTCTCTGTGACTCCAGTGCGATCTGCTGCTTGGCATGTTGATTTGTCTCCAGAATGATGTTCGTTATTGCTACGGTGCGCAGGACATTCGCGGTGATGGTCTCAGAGGAATCAGCACGCTGTTCTGCATCGTCAGCACGCCGCTGTTCCTCCAGAAACTTTCCATGGTAGTGATCCGCTGACCAGACAAGACCGCCTGCAATACAGGCGATAAACGTCACAATGAGCACCCAATAACTCATTTTCATACCAGCAGCGCCGCCCGCGCTTTGTTGTAGCGGATCTTGCGGTCATCAATGCCATTCAGGCCGCCGTTAATGATGCGCGTAACACGCGTAATATCGGCACCGTAGGCCATGCACCCTTTGGATGTGTAGAACCAGGCGGCAGAGCGTGCTGCCTGAAGCTCCTGTTCGAGCTGTTCAGGTGAAGTAACGAGATCTAACTTCAGCGCCGCCCCGCAGGTGCGGTAATTATCGAGGCCAGTGATTTGAATTAACCCTCTGCCACGATATTTCCAGCCGTCGCCGGGCGCTTTGTTACCCAGGCGGTTGCTATACACCAGATTGGCGATAGCATCCTGGCGGGCTGCGTGTTCGGTTGTTCTGCCAAGCGCATCTGCCTGCTGCTGTGTGATCCTCTTTCCGAAGGTCGCCACCAGCGCAGATGGTGTGTAGTTCAAATTTTCTACTATAGCGCTAAAGCCGCCTGACTCATGACCTACCTGAGCGATGAACATGGCCTGATCCGCTGGCGCTGTAATGCCGAATTCTTTCATCGCCGCATCCACTGGCTGAAACCAGCGCGCAGCTAACCCGGCGCTGATACCAGCCGCCTTTTGAAATTGAGATTGATTCATCTATGTTGCTCTCACAAATTTTGCCAGGTTCCCGCCAGCCATCCATACCGCGACGCAAACAGTCACATTCAGCATGAATTCACCAGGGTCGACCTGTACGTAATCGCCATGGATAATCCGGAATGCGGTATATCCGGCTGAAAGAATAATCAGGTACGCAAACAATGAGACGCCAAGCCGGTACGCTTTCCCCGTCTTATTGAAGAACATCAGACGGAACATTATCAGCAGGCAAACCACCGCGTTTGCGTGAAGCATCAGCGAATCCCATGTCATTCATCACCCCCATCCAGTCCGGGAAGGCTCCCGTTTTTGGATTTGGACAAAATGCGAAGGAGGATAGCGACCGAAATGGATGCGGCGACCAGCGCGCCGATATTTGGTGATACTTCGATGGTCACTGGTGGTGTCAGCAAACTCAGCGCCGAGTTAATAACGCCAGCCATGATGGTCGCCATAGGCACCGCGAACGAGACGCCGCCAAGAAACGAAATGATCGCGAATACCGCCTGTTTCCATATCTGGTGCGGCTCAGACGTCAACACATAGAGCGCAGCACCTCCGAGGGAGAAAAGCATTACGCCGGGAGTGGCTTCGGGAAACAGAGTGGCAAGCGTCACCCCCACAGTCCCGGCAGCAAACCCACCAGCTACAGTTAATGGATCAGACATATGATTTCCGTGTGTAGGGTTCAGGCTATCGGGCTGGATTTAACACAAAGCACGTCGAGGATGATTCCCGTAGCCTGAAAAAGAGGCCCGCCGAAGCGGGCAAAATGAGGGTTAACTCAAGTACGCCTAAAAGCGTAAGTGCCAACACCTTTGCGCCCGAGCTCACACTCGATATTGTTGTGTTCCACGCATTCAAAGCCCTGCTCAGCAAACCAACGCTTAATACCGTCGTCAGTGAAATACCAGATGTGCTCGTTCTTCCTGAAATGGTGCGAGCGAAGAATGTCTCCGGCATCGGTAAAAATGGGGATCGACACGAAAACAAACTCGGTAGCCTGCTGAACTGCAAGTTCTGGCTCGTCGATATGCTCCAGAACATCCCACATCGTCAACGCGCGCCACTTGTTGGCGTAGAGGTCAGCGAATGCGCCCCGCTCATTCAGCCAGGCAACGCCAGCAGGATTAACATCATAGCCAAGCGTTCCCGGTCGGGAAGAAACGAACTGACCGGCACCGATACCAACGTCCAGAACCGGTCCATGATAGTGACGTTCCACCAGCTCAATTCTGGACTGCGTTAATGCGCGCCCTGTTTCGGTATCAGCCAGCAGCTGATATTTCGCAAAATATTGCTCGTCATACGGGCGAGATGCCGGAACCGGATAACGACCGATGCCCAGCTCCGGGAGGAATACCAGCCCGCTGTTCAGTTCCTGATAAAACGACTTCATTCAGCCAGGCCTCGAATTTTGAATCAAAGTTGGAGATGCGTTTGTCACAATGGTGATCCCACGCTTCGCAGCGACAATAATTGTCAGGGATTGCCCAGCCAACGCGTGATAAATCCATCGCCGGATCGGTGACTATCTCGGGAGCGTTGTGCCCGCCGCGCCCACCAGCGACAACGTAAACAGGTGTTTTGTACGCAATGGCAGCGGGCAGCGCCCAGCCGACAGGCGTAACCACAACAGCGGCATGTTCAACCAGGCGCATCAGCTCTTTTATATTGAGCTCACCAGCGTGCATTTTCAGATCTGCCTCTGGTTCTTCGCCCACCAGCCACTCTTCCCCGTCCTGCAAGTCAGCGACGCTAATCACGCAGAAATGTTTCCGCAGGATTCGCGATGCGCGCACGAGGTAATCGGGGTCAGGATTTCGGGAGTCGCTACGCCATTCAGAACGAACCGTTGCCGGACGAATAACGGCGATAGGCTTTTGGTGCGTAAACTGCGCAGGGCCAAAGGTTGGTAAATCAAGCGCCGCTGACGTTACGCCGAACTGGCGTCGCATCGCATCAAATATCGAACCGCGCCGCAGATCATCCGGTCCGTAAAATATTCGCTTCGTCTGTCGTGGCGATGGCGGCGGATAAAACTTTGCCGAACTGCGAAACTCATTTTTACGCTGCGTTCTGAGCGTGGTGTCACTTCGGACAGCTTTCACCGGCAGATCTTCGTAAAGTTCCGGCCATGCTGTCTTAATGAATGTCCCGGCTGGCAACTGTTTGACGAAAGCGCGCTGGTAAATGGTGTCTCCCATTCCCAGCATGCCATCGATGTAAATCGGAGGATTCAGCATGTAACCTCGCTGATCGCCGCCTCAAGAGGTAGACGACGAAAGCAATTAAGCGCCGTCTGGCGGCTGCTGTTGATGATATTGACGCTTCCACGCAGCTGCGCCGCAACCCGGGCAAACTCGCCATGCCAGCGCTTTACGTTCGCTGCTGTCGGGTTATCGAGGGCTGTATGATCGCCGTGCCAGTGACTACCGTTTGAGATTGAGCAATCGAAGCCCAGCAGGATGATGCTACTGGCACCCAGCCAGTGAGCGAACAGGATCGCTCTCTGCCCCGAATTGAATGTGCCGCTGGTATCTGTCGGGAAGAGGCTCACGCCGTATCGGGTGTGTGCTCTCCGGTTACATGACCAGCGTTCGGGGCCATCGGGCAGCGCGGGAATGTTCACATCCCACCAACGCAGATCGCCAGCGTAAATGTGGGTGCATTCCGGTATGGCTCGCCATGATGAATTAACCGCTATCACAGGAAGCCCTGAGCGCGCAGCTATTTGACAGTCAACGGGAGTAAGGGACGGACCAGAAGCGCAGATGATCGCCGTGTGCATACGTTATTCACCCGGTGGCATTGAGCCAATAAAAAAGCCCCTGCATTTCTGCAAGGGCTTAAATGTGGTTCCCACGGCTCCGCGCAAGGCATCTCCGCTGGTGGGTAAGCTCTTTCGCCTTTGACGTCCGAGCATATCTGAATTATGCAGTTTCAAAACTCGTTTTCAAGTCTTTTTCGCAAGTTTTTGCATTTTCGAAGCCTAATTCATCTTTTAACGTGAAGAAGACAGCAGAGTTGAACAACTCAATACACCAGCGCACACGGTCAATACATTGCTTTTCGGTAAGAAACGGTGCGTAGTAATACTGCATCCATCGAGCCATGTCATTGATGGTTTTCCGCCAGGTGTAATAGTCCTTCCCTATCTCATACACGGGATTTCCCGGCTTGAAGGACTTCAGGATGATAGCCTCCATGAACGCAGCTTCCTCCTGATCTCCGGCGTTGCCAATCAGGTCAGAAAGTGATTTCTTCGGCCAGATGATGGCTTTCGCCTGCTCAAACAACGCATCGCCGGTATAGCCAATTTTACGCAGACCAGACAGCACGGTAGCGATCCTCTCCTGCTGCTCGCCAGTCCATCCGGTCAATATCATTGACCACATACCGCCACCACCAGAAAGGTGCTCTGTTCCGCTGCCCCCGTACATACCGCCCCAGTGGTTCAGCAGCGAACGAACCCAACGACTTTGCGATGGCGTCAGGCGGCGGTATTTCCCAAGATAAGAGCGTCGCGGCGCGGCTGCCAGTGTCACCCAGGCATTTTGCGGGTTGGTACGCTCAACAGACGCTTTCTGGTAATTGTTAATGTCGTTGCGTGTCATTCTGCATTCTCCTGGATAATGATCTGGCCTGTCTCTCCCCAACGTTTCGTTACCCTGCCGTCCCATATCCGACAGTCATCATCGAATATCGCATCCAGTAACGCTTTCTCCAGATTGTCCTTATCCGGCTTGGTCTGGTGCGGCTGGCCGTCATGCTGCTGACGCTTCTTCTTGCTCCAGCTTTTCGGCATGGGCAGAACAAATGTTATGTGGTAACAGGATTCCGGGAGGGTAATACCGAGACGGCGTACCTGAGCTTTAAAGAACCAGTAAGCGGAGGTTTCCGGCCTGCTGCGCCAGCGATCGCTTCTGGTCATGCGGGGCTTACTGACCGGGTTGATATCGTAAATTTTCATGCGGGCACCACCAGCCCAAGGCGGGCTATCTGGATAACGGTCAGAACGATAGCGCGGTCCATCAGCTGGCGACGTTCGTCGCGCGATAGCTTGCTCCCGTTGTCAATGCTGTTGTGGCAGCAAACGCAGATCGCCGCCGTGGCGCAATCATCGACTTTCAGCCCCATGCCTTTGCCTTCATTGCGATGTGCTACCTGCGTCCCCCACGAACCGCATAACACGCACTGTTCTATCTGCCCGACAGCAGCGAGCCATTTTTTACTGCGATAGGTTTTCTGACTGGGGTTATTTCGCATTGCTGTCCCCCCAACGCTTCGCCCACTCGATTTCATTGCGGGATTGTTCGCTGAAGGTGACGCCCTGCTGGGTGCCGAACCAGTAAATCGTCTCGATGACTTCGACCATCTGGGGAATGGTCATTTTGCTGGTGCGCTGGCCGAACATCACGACGCCACCATCAAGGCCGGGAGCCATTCGCTGTTCCTGCTTTTTGGTCTTCGCCACCAGCGCGGTGATAAGGTCCTTCCAGTCGTCAGAATCGTATTTATTGCCGAACCAGAGAACCTGGTCGGAAAGGTCTTTCAGTAGCGGCCACATCTTGCGATTTTGAATGGCGGTGCGCGTCGACCCTTTGACGTCAAGAATCAGCGGGCGCTTGCTGTCGACCGGCAACTGACGAATGTAGTTGATAGCGTTCTGCTTAACGCTTTCGTTAACGAGGTGGAATTGTTGGCTCACGCTTCACCCCCGAAGAGGTTAAGCGGCAGATACGACAAATCGCTGGCGTTGGATAACGTCAGGCGATTGTGTTTGTGCTGGTGGTGCTGCGCCATGGTGTTCTCCGTGGCGCGAATGTCCGGGTGTCAGTTGTTCAGGCTGACAGGGGTATTATGGCTGGGCATGCAGGCAAAAGCAATTTGGCAGCAAAGAAAAAAGCCTCCGAAGAGGCTTGTATGTTATTGATTGTATTGTGACATGTCACATCGCTAATTTGGTTTCATGCCAGCCACGCGTAACCCAGCATTGCGAATCACCGTCGCACGGACACGACTTGACCGGCAACGCATCGCCGCATTTACCGCAGCGGTTCGCGCGGATTGACTTGATGCGACCACGAACGCGGGCATCATCCTGGCGGATCAGCATCGCGACGTATTCGCTCATTTCATACGGAGCTCGCCCCGGGCGACGGGAGGCGCAATTACGCTCCAGCATCTCCAGTTCCTGCATATCAAGTATGAGCTCGAATTTACGCCCACCAGCAGCGGCTTGCCTGGCGCGCTGGGCGGCTTTGCGTTCGGCAGCAGATTTGGCCATCACTTCACCTCCTGCTGCGGTGCTGCTGCAATCATCGCTGCCCAGCACAACTTAGCCCGGTGCGCCGCCTGCTGACATCCGCTCATGGCTTCGTATGCTTCCCATTCCTTCTCATCACTAAAGCTCTCATCTGGCTCTGACTCAAACCCATTGACGATCATGTCTTCAGTCGGCTCAACAGGAACCATCACCCAACCATCCGGAATCACCGGAGAGTTGCCAGCAGCTAACTTCCTGTTCAGTTCAAGCGCCACCATAGCGATTGTCGAAGTTGTTGGTGAATGCATGTGCGGATTGCTTGCCACAGTCTCCAGCCATACGACATCGTTAAAGCGGTCGAAGTCGAAATCATCTGGAAACTTGTAAGCCGTCGTTACAGGTTCAACCATATTGTTGGAGTCACCGGAATGGTCAACCATAGCGAGCTTATCCTCGGTATGGTTGGTTATCGCTTCCTGAAAGCGTTCAAGCTCCACGTACTCCTGGCATGACCAACCGCCATCAATGAAATCACGAGCTTCAACAGCGTCGAAAGTGAATGATGTTTCGCTGCCAGTTGGTGAGGTTAAGCCGTACAGGTCTGCTACCGGCTTAAACTGTGTGGCTGGAATATTTTCAGGAATATTTTGTTGTCGATTTTGTTGCTCGGCACCCTGAAACATGGCGGCTCGGAATGCATCTAAAGCTGCGAGCATGAGAGCTTCGTAATTGCTACTTCCTAATTGACCGATATCGATATCTTCATCACGCTCGCTGATGATGCGATCAAAGTGGTCAAGGAATCCAAGCTCACCTTTAACCGCCATTACCGGGTGCGGTTTGCATTGCTCTTCATCAGGCACAGATACCGGCGCTGGCTGCCACATTCCTGCCAACACGGTTTCAATCTGGTCAAACACAGCCTGCATGTCAGAAACATCAGTTATGCCAGTCGGTGTGAAAATGTGCCGCATAGTGGCGTCACCTATCTTGTAGAATTCCGGCGCTGGCGGGGCGGTGTAGGCGCTCAAGACTTCGTAATCATCATTCTTAAACCAATCCGCCTTTGGATGCAGATAGCTACCAAATTTGCCAGTTTCTTTGTGCCTTGCGATGAACCCAACAGGCTCCGCTTCGAGCGATGCCAGCAGGCGACGCATACCAGCGATAGCCATATCGATATGTACAGACTGAATGCCGCTATTGGCTAAATGCTCAAGCCCTTCGATAGTGTCCGCGATGGACTCTTTGGTAAGTGTGCTCATGGGTTAATCTCCCATCCAAATTTCAGGCCATCCGACAATGACAACTGCAGTTGAAGCGTTCCAATCTTCGTCATCGCACTCCCCATGCCCGAAGTTTTCTTTAGCAACAATTTGAGCATCGCGATGGTCTTTTGCTTTAACCTGAAAATCGTAATAGCCACGGTCAGTATTAAGGACCACAGTGAATTTTTTTAACGGCTTAGCCATCTATTCATCCCCTTCACAGCGAAACCCAGCCAGACGAACATGCCGCTTAGCGAGCGTAATAGCTTCTTCATACGCCTTTTCTTGCTCAGTCCAGTAGCCGTTTGTTTTTGGCAGCAAAACGGGATTAGCTAACTTTGCCTCCAGCTCAGCAATCCGCTTCTCTGCGGCTTCCAGCTCATCCAGCAGCGCCAGCACGGTGGCGGGGTTGGCTGCGGCGATGAAAACTGAATCAACCTTGAGGCAATGTTGCGCTACCGCTTTCACGCCAACCTTCACCTCATAGCCTCGCGCTCCTTTGTGTGGCTTGTAATACTCCCAATATCCCCATGATGCTGCGTTTGCCGCATTGGCTGCTTCACGTAATGCCTGTTTGTCGATGTTGCTCATTGGGCGGCCTCCGGGGTATCTGCGAGTACTAAGCGCCCATCACAAAGCGCCTTGATGATTTCCTGATACTCCCACCCGAAGTACATGCTCTCGACGTAGACCCGCAGAGGAGGGTAATCATGCTGCTTACGGCGAATGAAAGCCTCCGCTGCTTCACGGGTAAAGTGAGCGTTGATGTTCTGCCACTCTTTACGAGTTCCGCAGACAGTGTGGCCGTCAAGGTCAGCCAGCACTTCCCACTGAGCGTCTTCGTCGAGATCGGTAAATGCTGTATCGCACTGGTCAATGCAGAAGGCATTTAACTCTTCCTGCTGCTGTTCATCCAGATCGTCCCAATACTCTTGCGGGCAGTCCCATTCGCATTCTTCGAAATGGACTATCTTCGATTCGCCGTACTCTTCTGCCAGGCCATAAATGGTTGCCTGCTTCTGAACCATGAAAATTGGGTCAGCTGTGGCATGGCGGTTTACCCCCTCGCCGCGATGGTGATACTTCAAACGCTCAATGAAATCAGCGAAAGTTTCCGGCGTTAATTTTGCGCCGTCTGCGATCGAGTTGCTCATGACTGCACTCCTTTGCGAATTTGGGCGGCCAGTTCGAATTCACCATGGTTAGTGAATTCTCCCGCGAGTTTCTCTCTAAGTTTCATAACTGCTTCTTTGGCGCCTTCAATATCCTTATGATGCCCAGCGCTGTATTTTTTACCGTTAAACTGAACACTGGCAACGTAGCGTTTATCTCTCTTATTCCAATAAACACCCTTTACCCCAGTGGTGTTATTTTTCTGGGTAGGCTTGTTAAACTGATTCTGCGATAAAGAACAAAGACGCAGGTTTCTTATGCTGTTGTCAGTCTTAATCCCATTTATGTGATCGATAGGCTGTGAAGGCCATTCGCCGTAATGCAGCAGCCATGCAAGACGGTGAGCAAAACACTTTTTGCCAAACAGCGAGAATGCGTAATACCCCTGCCACGTTTGCGAACCTATGACCGAGCCCGCCTGTCTGCCACTGAAATTAACCTTTGCTGTAAGAACCCCGGTTTCTGGGTTGTAATCAATAAGGTCGCGAATATCACCTACTGACATAAGAAGGTGTTTCTTAAGTACTTCAATCTCTTTCTGCAGTGGTTCGCTCGCCTCGCGTTTCACTTCAGCCAGGAAAGAGTCGGTGTCCGGGGTTTTTATATTGTTAAGCGCATCAGTGAATCCGCCTCGCTCCATGCCTAATTCAGCTTCGTAATCAGCATCGAATGCAGCGTCTTTGCAGAATTGCTTCAGCCCAGCATTCTCCGCTGCCAACACATCAGCACGAACACGCTGCACATCCAGCTGCGTAGCCAGTTCACGCACCAGCGTGGCAGACTCAGCGCAATGCAGCTCTTTCGCCAGCGCATGTCCGGCAGCTGCGAGTTCTTTTGTTTTGCTCATCAGAAGTCCCTCTTTTTGTTTGGTCTGGCATCATTTGCGCGGCGTTTCTGCTCAGCAGCAGCCTGGTCGCAGTCGTAGATCGCACCGTTGCGCTGGTCGCAATAAACAACGCCGGTCGGGCCGTGGCGATTCAGGCGCAACAGCAATTCGGTAGCCGCCTGATCTGCGTTTTCGTCGTATGCGCCTTCGCGGTAGATGCCGATCCAGTAATCACAATCCTGCTCAATCTGCCCGGTATCGCGGGAATCACTCGGCATCGGGCGTTTGTTGGTGCGCTTCTCCAGATCGCGATTCAGCTGGGTAAGCAGCACCACGATGCAATTAAGCTCCTTCGCCAGATTCTTCAGCCCCTTCGTGATAATCCCGTAGGCCAGGTCGTTACGGTCGGCCTTGTCGGCCGTCATCAGGGTCAGGTAGTCCACCAGCACCATGCCGACAGCGCCGCGCTCGTGTTTGATGCGACGTGACTCTGCCACGATGTGCGCCAGCGTGATCCCTGGCGTGTCGTCGACGTACAGATTCCCGGTCTGGGCCAGACGTCCACCAGCAGCAAAAGCCATTGCCACCTGCGCGTCGTCGTACCGATCGCCATAAAACACGTCGGTATTAACGCGGCTGACCTGCCCGATCATGCGCTCCACAATCTGCTTATCCGGCATCTCAAGGCTGAACATCAGCGCGGGGAGTTGCTCAACCTCGGCACAGTTGACGGCCAGCTGGCTATACAGCGTGGTTTTACCCATCTTCGGACGTGCGCCGATGACCATCAGAGCGCCTTTAACCAGCCCTTTCGGTTGCAGCAGGCCATCCAGCGAGCCGATCCCCGTCGACAGTCCGCGCGTTGCGTCTGAGTCGCTCCAGCGCGCTTCCACCTCGTCCACCCAGTCGCCCATCACTTCCGAAAATTCGCGGAGCCCTCGTCGGTTACCGGTTTTCGCGTAGTCAGCGATATCGGTGAACAGAGTCTGAATAGCGTCAAACTTCTGGCTGGTGGTCATCCCGTTGCGGGAATACAGCAGTTCGGTGGCGCTGGTCAGCTTGTCGATGCCGTAGCGCTCCATGGCTTTCTCACGCACCAGCATCGCGTAGTGAACGATGTTCGCCGCGCTGGGGGTGTTTTTGGATATTTCGGCCATGTAGGCAAAGCCGCCAGCCTGTTCGCCAAGACCTTTGGACTCCAGCGACTCAATCAGGGTGATCAGGTCGATGGGCTTCTGGTTGGCTACCAGCTCCCGCATCTCGGCGAAAATCACCTGGTGGGGGCGGATGTAGAACGATTCTGGTTTGAGCATCGACATAGCGGTATGGCAGCGATCGCTACCGCTATCCAGCATCATGCCACCCAGCACGCTTTGTTCCGCTTCGATATTCTGCGGGATCATGTTCATGTCGGTCATAGCGCCTTCTCCCTGGTTTTCAGCAGGGTGTCAGAGCGCAGCAGATAATCGAAACTGGCGCGCCAGCCCCGGTCGTTCTCCCCGAAATAAAACTTAGGAGCTCGCTCGGCGAACGCGGCGAAGTAATTCTCCACAGCCTCGACGGTTGGCTCTTTCAGTTCGGTCAGCAGGCGTTTGATAGCACGGCGACGTTTGTCGTTTAGTGCCTCTGCCTGGGGAAGGCGGTCTCCCAGGGTGGTGTTGTATGCAGACAGCACTGCCTGGTAGTCGATCGGGGTTTTCTTGGAGACAGGTTTTTCTTCCTGCCCGACACACTCCCCCTCTGGGGGTTGGGGGGTATTTATATTGTCTTTGGTAAGACTGTTTAGGGTGTCGGGTGATTTTGCCCAATTCAAAACCCCTTTTCGCCCAACATTTTTGGTACTTTCGCCCAACCTTTTGGGTGATTTTTTGGGGGTCTTGTTGAGAACCCATTTATCAATGCTTACGTTAACGCTTACCAGCTTGAACCCACCCACTTTACGCAGATTAATAATCCTGCGCTCTGCCAGAACATTCAGGGCAGCCGCTACATCCGAATCATCCAGGCCAGTCACATCAGCCAGATATGTATTTGTTACCTTGTCCTCTGACTTATTCCAGCCAAAAGTGCAGTAGATAACGGCATCCAGAACCTGATGTTCTCGGCCTGCAAGTTTCAGTTTTGGCTTAAGCTTCCCGATGCTGGTAGCAATACGCATGTACCCGTCATCAAGACTTGCCACTTTACTCTCCAATACCTCACGCTGAGGCAGGTAGTCTGCTAACTTAACGACGCCCATTTTTCACTCCCGATGTAGCCAGAGCCAGACGGATCACGCCCACCAGACGTTCAGCGAACGCCCTGTTTTTTGACGCGGCGACCACCAGCCCATCAGGGGAATCCTGAAGGCGTCGTTCCTCATTTTCCTGGTACTTTTTGCGCTTTGGCATTAGAATTGACCTCGCAATTTACTCACGTTTGTTGCACCTGAGAGCCGCTTGTGTTGACGCACAGCGGCTTTCGCCTTTTCAGAACAGGCCCGGCTGGGCGTTCCGTTTAACTTTTCGCTTCTCAAAGCGGTCAGCGGGTAACTGCTGCTTCTCCGCCCACAGCTTTGCGTGCCGTAAAACATCATCAAAAATCTTCCCCTTTCGGCTTGCCTGGCTCATGCGCTTATACATGTCGATAGCCTGGAATGCCCCCCCCCTGAGCCACTCCCAGAGAGAAGCCGAGCTTCAGCAGCTCTTCACGCACATGCTTTTCGATGAATTCGATATGGTTCATGGCTTAATCCCAACCCAGCGGCCCCGGCCTGGCTCGTTCTGCTTTCAGCCCGATATCAGCGAGCGTTTCCACTGATGCCAGATATTCCCGTGACACCAGCACGGCTTCCGGTGGCGCGGCCTGAATACCCAAGAAGGCCAGTTCTTTCGCCATGGTGCTGAAATGCCCCTCAGCTTTGCGCCTGCTGGCAGTAGACTCGCTGATGCCCATGTGCTCGGCGTAAGACTTCTGGCCCACTGATGCAAGCCGGTTGAGCAAGACGCTTTCGATCTCAACCGGATTGATAACTGGCGGGTCTAACTTTCGTGCGATTGCGTTCTCCATAGGTGAAAATTCTCCTTGGCTTAACGATGAGAAATGGAGTTAAGGATTTCGGATGCGCTCACCTGACCATCGGTGGCAATGACAATTGACTTGATGAAGCGTGAACCAATCTCAGCGCCATTAAGCCACTTGCTGACTGTTGACTGGTTTACGCCTGCTTTTCGGGCCAGCTCAGCTTGAGAACCAGCAATACCAATAGCGCGTTTAATGGCTTCGTTGGTTGTGACACTCATGAAAATTCCTCTCTGCATAATTTTGAATGGATTATGCGATAGGGAATTCAAATGATCAAGTCATTTGGGACTTTGACATAAAATTCTTTAGGGAATATTTTGCGTAATATGAAAACACTCAAAGAAAGACTGGCTTATGCCATGCATACGACCGGGAAAAACAACCAGACTGAACTGGGACGACAAGCCGGTGTGCCTCAATCTTCCATATCAAAAATACTACGGGGGGATAGCGAAACATCGCGCCATACCGGAAAGCTCGCGGCAGCTCTTGGCGTTAGCGCTGACTGGTTAATCAACGGCACTGGTTCGATTTTTGGTGAAGCAAGCCAAGCAATACAACCAATCGATGTTTCAAAAAATGTAAAGGTTTTCGATTTTAATGGTTTTACAGGAAACCATGTTTCTTGGTTTAGCGCATTACCAGAACACTTTAGAGCCTATGAAATTAAAGGGAGAACAGGCATTTCGCAGGCTCCTGCTGGGGCTATAGTTATTGTTGACCCAGAAGAAAAACCAGCGTCTGAAGATTTAGTTTTGGTCCGACTAAAAGATACAGTCTCCGTTTTTCGTTATCACATAGGCGGTGATGGTAACGGATACTTGTCAGTAGATGATTCACGAGTTCCCCTGGCGCCAGTTTCGGATCTCTCCTCAGTGGTTGGTCCAATCGTCCAGGTTTTCATTCCCGAATTGAACAAGTAAACAACCATTCGATCTGGTGCCTGAGTGCTGGAATAGCTACCAGGCCCAACCCTTACATATAGTGCCCCCATACTTCCTCCTGACAAAAAACCATCACATAACTGTGTTTTTATCCAGTATACATCGTAAAATTCACTATTCCAGCAAAAAAAATTCCTTTGCGAATCGCCGATAGAATACCCTCAAGAATTATTTTATCAATCCTCTATTGACTTGAATTATTCTCTATCGCATAGTTGCCACATCCAAACAACGCATTCAAACGCGAATGCCCGGGTAAAAGTTCTGGCAGCCGGGAAGACGGCAAGGGGATGAGAATGGAAAAGGCATACGAGGAATACTTTGAAAGTCTGGCTGAGGGTGAAGAAGCACTCAGCTTCGCAGAATTCGTGGAGGCTATTTCATGAAAGCTGTTAACTCAGTACCAAAGAACGGTCGTGCAGTCGTCATGCGCAACAGTCGCACCGGCGCGGCATGGCAGGTTTCCTACGACTACCGCGACGGCACTTACTGGCACGAACCGCAGGGCAACCTGCGCAACATCCGCCGCCCTTACGCCTCACGCACCATCGAACCAAATCTTGTGCCTGCGGGGACTCACTAATGGGAGCCCTGTACGCATTAGTGCTGACCATCACCATGACGAACGGTGATTACCAGGACGCTGTTGTCGGCATTTTCGACAACCAGCAGCAATGTGAAGCGGCAGCGAGTGAGCAAATGGGCGTCACTAACTGCTATCCAGTCGAAGGCATCATTCACGCTGACGAAACGCCAGCAGGTTATGACGCGAAATTTTGAGGGATAAGGTATGTGCAACTGCATTAATGAGGTCGGTGCTCAAATCGAAGCACGGCTTAAAGAGAAGGTTCCGGAAGGCGCTGAAGTGAGTGAAAGCATCCTTGATCGCGGTTGGGAAAATCAGGTTCTTTCTCTTTCTGATGGCGGCTCACACGTCACTCTGAAATACAAACTGGCGTACCGGGCCAAAAAGAAAAACGGCGACATGGCTAAAAACCTGAACCGCCTGGAAACCAACGTGAAAATGAGTTTCTGCCCGTTCTGCGGCGAATCTCAGGGCTAACACCACCAGCAAAACCGAATTTAGCAAATGGTCGGCTTATACAGCGACGGGATTCTTACAACCTTTTTTCAGGGGAACGGATATGCAGGCAACAACCAAACAGCAACAGGCGATGAACCTTATCGCGCTGCTGTGCCTGATGTACCACTTATCGCCAGCTGACCTTGAGGCCATCGCCCACCAGCTCGCGCACTTCGATGCTGTATGTGATTACAGAACACAGGGGATTAACAATGCTGCGTGTCATTGATACCGAAACGACTGGGCTGGAAGGCGGCCCGGAAACCGTGGTGGAAATTGCCAGCGTCGATATCGTCGACGGCGTGATCTGCAACCCAATGAGCGACCTTGTAAAGCCTGGCGTGCCGATCGGTTTTGAGGCCATGGCAATTCACCATATTACCGAAGATATGGTGGAAGGCGCGCCGCTGCTCAGTGAAGTAATTGGCCGCTATCTGGGTGCCGACGCATACGTCGCCCACAACGCAAAGTTCGATAAAGCCAAGCTTCCTGCGATGAACGCTCCGTGGATCTGCACTGCCAAGCTGGCGCGCTCACTCCTGCCTGAGCACAAGAGCCACAGTAACCAGTACCTGCGCTATAGCCTCGGGCTGAAACCGGAAGTACCGGAAGGGCTTTACGCTCACCGCGCGCTGTATGACTGCTACGTCACCGCCGAACTGCTGCTCTACATGGGTCGCCTGGCGAAATGGACGATGGGCGAAATGCGCGCTATCTCCAACAACCCTTCCCTGCTTAATGCGCTCCGCTTCGGTAAGCACAAAGGCGTCGCGTTCTCCGAGCTGGCAAAGACAGAACCGGGTTACCTGCGCTGGCTCGTTGCCAACAGCGACGACGAAGACGTGCTGTTTACGGCTAACCACTGGCTGAACGGGGGCAAATGATGGGTACTCCAGTGCTGATCCTCGGTGATTCGGGCGCAGGAAAATCCTACAGCCTGCGCAACTTCAATCCGGACGATGTGATGCTGCTCCAGTGCATCCCCAAAATGCTGCCGTTCAAGTCTACGGGCTGGAAACTTCACGGCAAGCAGCTGCCAGACGGAAGCAAACAGCGCGGTAACGTTCTGCGCTCGGATAACTGGGAAACGGTGCTGGACACCATCTATCGCATGGTGCAGTCGAAAACGCGCCGCGTCCTGATTATCGACGATTTCCAGGTGGTCATGCAGCACGAAAACATGAACCGCGCGTACCAGACCGGCTATGCCAAGTTCACCGAAATGGCAGATCACATCTGGCGAATCATCATGGCGGCCACCGAGCTGCCGGACGACTTCCGCGTTTATTTCCTGGCTCACACCGAAGAGACCGAGGGAAAGATCCGCATGAAGACTACCGGGAAGATGCTCAACGAAAAGCTGACGCCAGAGGGCTATTTCTCCATCGTGCTGCGCGCCATCAAGAAGGACGGCAAACACGTTTTTCTCATCAAAGGCGATGACAACGACACCGCCAAAGCGCCGCCTGACCTGTTCCCTGATCAGACGGAAATGGATAACGACCTCCACGCCGTAGACGTGGCTATCACCGAATTTATGACCGAATTGTAACTTTGAGGATTTAACGATGAACCAACCAATGACTTTTATGTGGAACAACGAAACGGCTGAGATGGCAAAAAAAGCTGGCGCAACAGGCGGGATCAGCGAAACCGGCGCTTACGAGGGCGAAATCGTTTCTGCGGTGTACACCTTCGGGAAAGATGGCAGCCAGTCCCAGGCCCTCGAACTGAGCCTGGACTCGAACGGGGCAAAAGCAAATTACCTGCGCATTAACTTCCTCGGTAAAGACGGCCAGCAGACTTTCGGCATGGGGCTGGTATCAGCGCTGATGTGGGTCGCCCAGGTCAAACAGGCGCAACCGCAGCAGGTACAGGGTCAAAACGGCATCGAATGGCACTGCCCGGCACTGGTTGGCAAAAAGGTGGGCCTGTTCCTCCAGAAGGTGCTGTACACCAAAAACGACGGCGGCGACGGTTACAAGTTCGAAGTGCGCCACGTTTTCCAGCCGGGAACGCGTAAGACCTACGCCGAGCACGCTGAGAATGCCCCAGCAGAAGCGATCGCCGCGCTTGAACTGTCGATGAAGGATAAGGACGAACGTATCCACGGCGGCGCGCAGCTCTCTGGTCCGCGCAATGCCCAACATGGCGGTAACCCTTATGCAAATCAGACTGGCGGCGCACCACAGTCTCGCTTGCAGCAGAACAGCGGTCAGCCACCGGTAGACTTTGACGACGATATCCCGTTTGCGCCGATCGGTCTTCCGTTCCCTTCTCACTCTATCTATGCGCTATGACACACGCACAGGACGAAATCAGGGTTGGCGCGGTGCGCCTTCCCTGGCTCAAAGAGAAAAACGGATGGTTGCTGCCGTGGGGTGAAGTCGTTACCAACCCACTGAAGGCGCAACGACTGGCTGAAGAACTTAACGAAAAGCAGGTGGCAGCATGAATTACGGATTTGTAAGTGTTTGCGTTGAGCAAATCAATGAAGCGGTTAAGCTGCCACCAGCACACAATCCCGCATCACGAATTTGGCAGCGCCCGTTCCTTAAATGGGCTGGCGGCAAATATTCGCTGCTGCCGGAACTGGATCGCCTGATCCCCGCAGGTGAACGCCTTATTGAGCCTTTTGTGGGTGGCGGCTCGGTGTTCCTTAACTCAGACAAGCACGAATGCTTCCTTCTGGCTGACGTCAACGCTGACCTGATTAACCTGTATCAGATGCTGGCGGTGGTCCCCGATTCGGTGATCTATGAGGCAATGAAGGCATTCAGGCATCTTAATGATGCCGAAAACTACACGTTAATTCGTGAAGCATTCAACGCGCAGCGGCTGGATGCGGTCGAGCGCGCAGCAGCATTCCTTTATCTCAACCGGCACTGCTTCAACGGCCTGATCCGTTATAACCTGGACGGTTTTTTTAACGTCGGCTTTGGGAAATATAAAGCACCATATTTCCCGGAAGAAGAGATCAAGGCATTTAAGCGGAAGGCTCACGCATGCGTATTCATGAATGCAGGCTTCAGGCGCACACTCGCGCTGGCAGGTGATGGTGACGTCGTTTACTGCGATCCGCCTTATGAACCGCTGCCCGGCACAGCTGGTTTCACTAACTACGCGGCTGGTGGGTTCTCATGGGATAGCCAGGTAGAGCTTGCGGAAAGCTGTGTGGCAGCCCACCAGCGGGGGGCAAAAGTGGTGCTCAGCAATTCTACCGCTCCGCGCGTAATTGAACTTTACGAACAGCACGGCTTCACGCTGCACCGCGTCAGTGCTCGCCGGGCTATATCCAGCAAAGGCAGCACCCGCGAAACAGCGAGTGATGTCGTAGCCACTTTGGGAGTGCAGTGATGATGAAGCTGATTAATCGCAGTAAGCAATCACCTATCGGTCGCCGCGCTTGCGATGTTGCGCTGGCGGCGCACCACGCAAAATATGGCGATTATGGCAGGCAGAAACACCAGACAAATTACACCGTTGAGGTTGATGGTATGAAGGTCACTGTCGAAGTCGTCAACCGGGCCACCAGCTATGTCGCCACAGCAATGATCGGCATTCGTAAACTTCGAAACCTGCCAGCACAGGCACACTGAATAGCAATTACGGCCCCGGCTGGGGCCACTGGAGAACATCGATGGACGAAGAAGTATTTACCAGAGATGAGGCCGCCGCCTTCCTTAAAGTGGATAAAGGCACGATTGCCCAGTGGATAAAGTCCGGTCGCCTAGCTGCTACCCGAAAAAATCCACATAAGAAAAAAAGCCCATACCTGATCTGTAAAACAGACTGTATTGCGGCAGTAAAGAACCCGATCCACAATCAACCCGTGAATGCGGTTGATGTGCAGGAGGATAAAGCATGTCAATCAAACAACGTGCCGGTACGTGGCACTGCGACTTCGTTACGCCTGGTGGAAGTCGAATTAGACGGTCTCTTGGGACAACGGACAAAAGGCAAGCGCAGGAGCTCTATGATCAGCTGAAAGCTGAAGCATGGCGAGTTGATAAGATGGGGGAGTTTAAGCCGCGAACGTTCGATGAAGCGTGCGTTCGCTGGCTTAACGAAAAGCAGCACAAGAAAAGCCTGGACGATGACAAAAGCCGGATCGGATTCTGGAGGATGCACTTCAAGGGAATGGACCTGTCAGCAATCACGGAAGACAGGATCTTGTCTGCGGTGAGTTCGATGGTTAATCGCAAGCATCGAATGAACTGGGAAGCTAAGCGCGATAGCCTGCTGCGAAGAGGGAAGCCGGTTCCCGAATTTAAGGACAAACCAGCGGCGGCGGCCACCAAGGCGACGCACCTTGCTTTCATCCGGGCGCTGTTACGATGCGCGGCCAACGAATGGCGATGGATAGCCAAAGCGCCGAACATCAAATGCCCGGTGCCGAAAAATAAGCGTATTCGCTGGCTAACCAAAGAGGAAGCGGCAAACCTGATTCGGGAACTTCCCGAGCATATGAAGCCAGTTGTTATTTTTGCACTGGCGACGGGGCTGCGCAGGTCGAACATCACAGATCTGGAGTGGTCGCAAATTGACATGCAGAGGAAGGTCGCGTGGATTCACCCCGAGGACGCGAAAGCAGGAAGGGCGATTGGGGTCGCCCTGAACGAATCAGCCTGTAAGGTGCTGCGGGATCAGCTGGGGAAACATAACCGGTGGGTCTTTGTTCACACTGAATCATCCGTTCGCCCGGATGGAACGAGAACAAAGGCGGTGCGCAAAATGCGGTCTGATGCTAACACGGCATGGCGCGCAGCGTTAAGGCGGGCGGGAATAGAAAATTTCCGCTTCCATGACCTGCGGCACACCTGGGCGAGCTGGCTTGTACAGTCCGGCGTGCCACTCAGTGCGCTACAGGAAATGGGCGGGTGGGAAAGTATCGAGATGGTGCAGCGTTATGCACATCTGGCACCGAATCACCTGACGCAACATGCCATGCAAATCGACTCATTCCTGGCGGGGAATGGCACAAATATGGCACAAGGCGCTTTTGCTGAACTGGTGAATATTGCGTGAACCCGCGTGGTTAGTGGTGCCGATAAGAGGAGTCGAACCTCCGACCTTCGCATTACGAATGCGCTGCTCTACCAACTGAGCTATATCGGCCCTGAAAGGCCGGTTACGAGCGTAACCACGGGGCAAAAGGTTAGATCTAACCGGGTGATGCGTCAATGCCCTTTTGAATCAAACGGCTATTTTTGCATCACCCGTGATTATTTACGCACGAATCGTATCATCACCGAAGCCGATCCACTTGTAGGTGGTCAGTGCTTCCAGGCCCATCGGGCCTCTTGCATGCAGTTTTTGCGTGCTGACAGCAACTTCTGCGCCCAGGCCGAACTGACCGCCGTCGGTGAAGCGGGTTGAGGCATTCACGTACACGGCGGAGGAGTCCACCTCATTCACAAAGCGATCGGCATTGCGCAGGGTACGCGTCAGAATTGCATCCGAGTGCTGGGTACCATGTTCACGGATGTGAGCAATGGCATCGTCAAGGCTCGCAACCACCTTCACGTTCAAATCCAGCGACAAAAACTCGTCGTCGTACTGTTCCGCTTTCACCGGTATCACCGTCGCCGGGCCGTCTTTCAGCAGTGCCAGCGCGTTGGCATCCGCGTGCAGCGTCACGCCGCTTTCGGCCATCTGTTTGCTCAGCGCAGGCAGGAAGGTGTTGGCGATGCCCTGATGCACCAGCAGCGTTTCAACCGTATTACAGGTGCTTGGACGCTGGGTTTTGGCATTGACGATAATCTTCAGCGCCGGTTCAATCTCGGCACTGTCATCGACCACGATATGGCACACGCCGATACCGCCCGTGATCACAGGAATGGTCGACTGCTCACGGCACAGCTTGTGCAGGCCCGCGCCACCGCGTGGGATCAGCATGTCGATGTATTTATCCATGCGCAGCATCTCGTTCACCAGCGCACGGTCCGGGCTCTCGATTGCCTGTACGGCACCTGCCGGCAGGCCACACTCTTCCAGCGCCTGCTGGATAACGTTTACGGTCGCGGCGTTGGTACGCCAGGTCTCTTTCCCGCCACGCAGAATGGCGGCGTTGCCGGTCTTCAGGCACAGGGAAGCAACATCAACCGTAACGTTGGGACGGGCTTCATAGATCACACCAATCACGCCCAGCGGCACGCGACGACGCTCAAGGCGCAGCCCACTGTCGAGCAGCCCACCATCAATGACCTGACCTACCGGATCGGCAAGATTGCAGACCTGGCGGACATCGTCAGCGATGCCTTTCAGACGTGCCGGGGTCAGCGCCAGGCGGTCGAGCATTGCTTCGCTCAGGCCATTGCGACGCGCTTCCAGCAGATCCTGCTCGTTGGCGAGCAGAATTTCCTGCGACTGCGATTCCAGATAATCAGCGATTTTTTCCAGCACGCGGTTTTTCTCGCGGCTGGAAAGGAGCGCCAGTTTGTAAGAGGCGGCCTTCGCGGCTGCGCCCATTTGTTCCAGCATTTTCTGGCTCCTTAACGAATAATCATGTCATCACGATGCACGGCAACCGGGCCATATTCATAGCCCAAAATGGCGTCGATCTGCTGTGAATGGTGACCCGCAATACGGCGCAGGGCATCGCTGTTGTAGCGGCTTACGCCGTGGGCGATGTCACGACCTTCGAGATTACGGATACGGATCACTTCACCACGTGAGAAGTTGCCTGTCACGCTTTTAATTCCTTTAGGAAGTAATGAGCTCCCTCTTTCCAGAATTGCGGCGGTCGCCCCTTCATCAACGGTGAGTTCGCCTGCCGGCGGTGCGCCAAAGATCCAGCGTTTACGGTTCTCCAGCGGGGAGGCCTGCGCGTGGAAGCGGGTTCCCACGGAGATGCCTTCCATCACGTCGCCAATCACGCCTGGACGGCTGCCCGCGGCAATGATGGTGTCGATACCGGCACGGCATGCCACGTCAGCAGCCTGCAGCTTGGTCCCCATCCCGCCGGTCCCGAGGCCTGAAACGCTGTCACCTGCGATGGCGCGTAGCGCATCGTCGATACCGTGTACATCGGTAATCAGTTCAGCATCTGGATTTGAACGCGGGTCGGCGGTGAAGAGCCCCTGCTGGTCTGTCAGGAGCAGTAATTTATCAGCGCCTGCCAGAATCGCGGCCAGCGCCGAGAGGTTATCGTTATCACCCACTTTGATTTCAGCGGTGGCAACGGCATCGTTTTCGTTAATGACGGGAACGATGTTGTTATCCAGCAGCGCACGCAGCGTATCGCGCGCGTTCAGGAAACGCTCCCGGTCTTCCATATCCGCACGCGTCAGCAGCATCTGCCCGACGTGGATGCCATAGATAGAAAACAGCTGTTCCCAGAGTTGAATGAGTCGGCTTTGTCCCACGGCGGCCAGCAGCTGTTTCGAGGCGATCGTCGCGGGGAGTTCGGGGTAACCCAGGTGTTCACGCCCGGCGGCAATCGCCCCGGAGGTCACAATTACAATACGATGCCCTGCGGCATGCAACTGAGCGCACTGACGTACAAGCTCAACAATGTGGGCGCGATTAAGGCGGCGCGATCCGCCTGTTAAAACACTGGTACCGAGTTTTACCACCAGCGTCTGGCTGTCACTCATGATTCTCTGCCGTTCAACGATAAGGGAAAATGATGTCAAACGAACGTTTTAACAGGTGTCAGCCCCGTTGCCAACTGCCTTAGCACATCGCGAAACACTTTGTTGCGCGGGATCAGGAAGCGTAGCGGCAAAATTTGACAGTTTTATTACCGAAATAATAAATCACAGTTTTTTAAAATTATTCTTAATTTGTCATAAAAGTTTCATTGCGTAACGTTAAAACCCTTTCTGTTTTTTCACGGGACTTAAGCATGAGCTTATCGTCCAGCGAATTTTTTTAGCGCGTTTATAAGACAGGATCGAAAATGAAAAAGAGCACACTGGCATTAGTGGTAATGGGCGTTGTGGCTTCCGCATCTGTACACGCAGCCGAAGTTTATAATAAAAACGGTAATAAACTGGACGTATACGGCAAAGTTAAAGCAATGCACTACATCAGCGATGATGACACTAAAGATGGTGACCAGACTTACGTCCGTTTCGGTTTTAAAGGCGAAACACAGATTAACGATCAGCTGACGGGCTATGGCCGTTGGGAAGCTGAATTTGCCGGTAACAAAGCAGAAAGCGACTCTACACAGAAAACGCGTCTGGCGTTTGCTGGTCTGAAACTGAAAGACATTGGCTCTCTGGATTACGGTCGTAACCTGGGTGCGCTGTACGACGTTGAAGCCTGGACCGATATGTTCCCTGAGTTCGGCGGTGACTCTTCAGCCCAGACTGATAACTTCATGACCAAACGTGCGAGCGGTCTTGCCACCTACCGTAACACCGACTTCTTCGGTGCGGTTGATGGCCTGGATATGACCCTGCAGTATCAGGGCAAAAACGAAAACCGCGATGTCAAAAAACAGAACGGTGACGGTTTCGGTACCTCTCTGACCTATGACTTCGGTGGCAGCGACTTCGCCGTCAGCGGTGCCTACACCAACTCTGACCGTACTAACGCACAAAACCTGCTGACGCGCGGTGAAGGTAAAAAAGCGGAAGCATGGGCAACCGGTCTGAAATATGACGCTAACGATATTTACCTGGCTGCGATGTACTCTGAAACCCGCAATATGACCCCAATTTCGGGTGGTTTTGCGAATAAGGCTCAGAACTTTGAAGTTGTTGCACAATACCAGTTCGATTTCGGTCTGCGTCCGTCCCTGGGTTATGTCCAGTCTAAAGGCAAGGATATCGAAGGTGTGGGTGACGAAGATCTGGTGAAATACATCGACGTGGGCGCGACCTATTATTTCAACAAGAATATGTCAGCGTTTGTTGATTATAAAATCAACCAGATTGATGACGACAATAAACTGGGCGTGAGCAGCGATGACATCGTTGCTCTGGGTATGACCTATCAGTTCTGATATTGTTGAAATAAAAAATCCCGGCGCAGATGCCGGGATTTTTTTTGCCTGGAGGGGGTCGGGTTTACTGCCCTCACCCCATCCCTCGCGAAGAGAGAGGGAGAAATATCGCGATTACGCCGTCAGCTTAACCGCTTCGCTGGAAAAGTTATCCGCGGGTTCAAGCTTCAGATCCAGGGTGGCCAGCAGTGCTCTTGCCTTTTCGAGGTACTCTTTCAAAGTATGCTCCAGGCGGTCGATCACTTCCTGGTCTTTGATTGGGGCTGTTTGCCAGTAGCCGTCTTTATTAAACAGGCCGAACTGGTAGCTATACGTAAAACGTTTTTCTTCCGCTTCCATTTCCATCCACCAGCCCCAGAATTCACGTTTTTCGGGTGCAGGCTTCACGTTGACGCATACAGCCAGGCAGTCGAAAAAAAAGCGATTTTCTTCACACTGCTCTTCTCGAATATACGGGCCGAGAGCCATAAACTTCTTGATCAGTCTACTTTTCGGGTGTCCACTCGGTAACGTCATTGCGATCTCCTTTTGTGAAGCCACTGTTTTACCAAACCAGCAAAATTTAGCAATCTATTAACACAATCTCTGCGCGATCCAGCGTGTGATCTCTCTCAATGCTTTGTCAAAATTCTGGTACACCGGGCTGAACGGTACCTCAAGCAATTTGCCATCCGCAGATGACGAAGTGATTAAGCGTGACTCCTCTTCGGGACTGAAGGGATCGTTTTTCCAGTACCCTGACATCATCGGCGTAGGGCAACGCCGTCCCAGCAACCCCTGCGTTTTTAGCGAGTAACGATTGAGTTCAACGCGCAGCGCTTCGTCTGATGCATCATGCATGCCAAGGCGGCTGGCCAACACATCAAGGTACATTTCCGGCACGCGGCCCTGCCGGGTCGGATCGCTGAGCAGAGCGTGCACCACCGGGCCGAGACAGGCGACGGCCTTCAGGCGTGAAGCTTCAAGGTAAGCCAGACGTACGGCGACGTTGGCGCCAAAGCGGAAGCCAAATGCAGCAACACGCGTGTGGTCAACCCATGGAATGTTTTCCAGCGCTTTTAATGCATGCTGGTGCAGAAGACTCGAGTCCTGAGTCAGTTTCCATTTGGATGAAAAGCCAATTGAGGGCATATCCAGCGTCAGCATCGCGATCCCTTTTGGTGCGAAGTAACGCTCATACAGGCTGTAATAGTCGATTTGCAGTGAATCCAGCCCGCCGCACATCAGAACAGTCGGGAACGGGCCTTCGCCTTCTGGCATATGCAGGAACCCGGTGACGGGCGCGCCACCCGGGATGGTAAACTCCAGCTCGCGCATCCGGCCCGGTAAGCGTTGAGCGGCCTCTTCGTAGGCGCGATTCGCCAGCGCCTGAGCCTGCTCGGCCAGCTCATCACCTTTCAAATGGGGGTATGCGGCAATAGCATAGAGGTTGGCCGCATGCAGCCAGTGTTTGCCGCTGAGCGTGGCGTCCTCTTCCTGGCTGGCTTTTTGCTGCCAGAGCATCGCCTGTTTAGACCATTCGTAGATCCAGTTTCCCCCGCGATAACCCACGACCGTATCGTAGAGTTCACTGTCGGTGCGCTCGGCTTCGCTCATTACGATACGCGCCTGCACATCAAGGATTTCACGGGGATCAATACCGCGCCAGATCCACATCAGACGGTTAATCATGCGGTACCAGTGGGGCACGTTTTTACCGTCTAATGCAGACTGGACGGCAGGCATGGTCCCCGGATTAAACCGGCGCACCAGCGTCGACGTTTCAGGATGTTTGAAACGGGGTTTGAAGAGAGTCTCGGTGAGATTCGCCTGCGTCATTACGTTGCCTCCATGAATACGTCATATAGAGACCATTGTAACGCGCGTCAGACTAAAAAAAACAACGCCCGGTATCACCGGGCGTTAAATAAGTGCGTGAGAGAATTAACGACCAGAGATTGGCGGTACGAATACCACGCCCATATCCCATGGCTGTTCAATCCAGGTATCCTGAGGGATATCAATCACGTAATCGTCAACCAGCGGACGGCCTGCTGGCTTCGCGAAGATGGTGACGAAGTGGGCTTTTGGATACATTTCGCGGATAGCCACCGCGGTACCGCCGGTATCAACCAGGTCGTCGATAACGATGAAGCCTTCACCGTCGCCTTCCGCACGTTTCAGCACGGTCAGCTCACGCTGGTTGTCATGGTCATAGCTGGAGATGCATACGGTATCGACATGACGAATACCCAGCTCACGTGCCAGCAGCGCCCCCGGTACCAGACCGCCACGGCTGACGGCAATAATGCCTTTCCACTGTTCGGAAGGCATCAGACGCGCAGCCAGTTTGCGTGCGTGAATCTGCAACATGTCCCAGGTGACGACGTATTTTTCGCTCATGTGAAGTGTCCCAGCCTGTTTGTATACGGCTTAAAAAGTGTTCGAGGGGGAAATAGGTTGCGCGAGATTATAGAGATCTGACGCACTAAAAACCAGTGTTTAGCGCCCGGAGCCTGAGTTTTTACATGCTTTATGCTACCAGCCACCGGAGAAAGTGGTATTCTCAGTTGCATCTCGCAAGCCTGTCTTGTGGTAACTATTAACCTGCTAACCCTGTGACCTGCAACTCGCTTTGCAGGGCATCGACAAGGAGACTTATCGTGTCTGAACTGTCTCAATTATCTCCACAGCCACTGTGGGATATTTTTGCCAAAATCTGTTCCATTCCCCACCCTTCCTACCATGAAGAACAGCTTGCCGAACATATTATGGGCTGGGCGAAGGAAAAAGGTCTGCATGCTGAACGCGACCAGGTTGGCAACATTCTGATCCGCAAACCGGCGACCGCAGGCATGGAAAACCGTAAACCGGTTGTGCTGCAGGCGCACCTGGACATGGTTCCACAGAAAAACAACGACACCGTTCACGACTTCACCAAAGACCCTATACAGCCTTACATCGATGGCGACTGGGTGAAAGCGCGCGGCACGACCCTTGGTGCAGATAACGGCATTGGTATGGCGTCTGCTCTGGCCGTCCTGGCGGACGACAGCGTTGAACACGGTCCGCTGGAAGTGCTGCTGACCATGACGGAAGAAGCAGGCATGGACGGCGCGTTCGGTCTGCAGGCGAACTGGCTGCAGGCGGACATTCTGATCAACACCGACTCTGAAGAAGAGGGTGAGATCTACATGGGCTGCGCCGGCGGGATTGATTTCATCACGACCCTGCCACTGTCCCGCGAAGCGATCCCTTCTGGTTTCCAGACCTTCAAGCTGACGCTGAAAGGGCTGAAAGGCGGTCACTCCGGTGGTGATATTCACCTGGGTCTGGGCAACGCCAACAAACTGCTGGCACGCTTCCTGGCTGGCCACGCGGCTGAGCTGGATCTGCGTCTGGTGGATTTCAACGGTGGCACGCTGCGCAATGCCATTCCGCGTGAAGCCTTCACGACCGTGGCAGTACCCGCAGCTAAAGCTGACGAGCTGAAAAAGCTTTCCAGCGTATACCTGGATATCCTGAAAAACGAACTGTCAGCGAAAGAGAAGAACCTGACCGTGGTGCTGGAGTCCGTGACTACCGACAAAGCGGCACTGACCTCCCCGTCTCGTGACGCCTTCGTTCAGCTGCTGAACGCGACGCCAAACGGCGTAATTCGTAATTCAGACGTCGCGAAAGGCGTGGTTGAAACCTCCCTGAACGTGGGCGTGGTCACCATGAGTGATGACAGCGCGGAGATCATCTGCCTGATCCGCTCGCTTATCGACAGCGGTAAAGAGTATGTGGTGAGCATGCTGGAGTCTCTGGGTAAACTGGCGGGTGCGCACACCTCCGCAAAAGGTAGCTACCCAGGCTGGCAGCCGGATGCAAGTTCCCCGGTGATGGCGCTGGTGCGTGAAACTTACCAGCGTCTGTTCAACAGTACCCCGAACATTCAGGTGATCCACGCCGGTCTGGAGTGTGGTCTGTTCAAGAAACCGTATCCGAACATGGACATGGTGTCTATCGGGCCAACCATTACCGGTCCGCACTCGCCAGATGAGCAGGTTCATATTGAAAGCGTGGGTCATTACTGGACTCTGCTGACTGAACTGCTGAAAGCGATCCCTGCTAAGTAATTCGCCGTATGATGCCCGGTAGCACGTTGCCTGCCGGGCTGACAAATCCGCCTGCTATAACCCCAATACCAGCTGCCGCTCCAGTTGCGGGTCCAGCAGCGTCACGTGTAACCCCACCAGCCTCACTCCCCGCCCTGCCCGCCGCTCTTCCCAGGCTTTTCTCGCAGTGGCGATAAGATCGTCTTTATTCAGTCGCGGCCAGACATGCTCCTGCGTCGTCTGCTGGAAATCGTTAAACTTCAGCTTAACGCCCTGACGGGCAATCAGCAGATCGGGTTTTACTTTCGCTAACCGCCGCTCCAGTTCGGGATAAAGTTGGTCAGTGATAATGACTTCACACTCGGACCAGTCATGGATGTCTTCCATCAGCGTGCGTTCAACCCCGACCGATTTACGCAGCCGCTCATTGCTCACGCTGCGCTCATCAATTCCCTGACTGCGCTCCCACAGCACGCGACCAAACTTACCGAAACGCTTAAGCAGCATGGCCAGATCGCTTCGCTGTACATCTTCACAGGTCCGTAATCCCATACTTTCCAGCTTTGCAGCAGACACTTTCCCCACGCCGGGGATTTTGCCGAGCGGCAGCGTTTTTAAAAACGCCGGAACCTCTTCCGGAGTGATGACGTACTGACCATCGGGTTTATTCAAATCAGACGCTATTTTGGCGAGGAATTTCACCGGTGCGACGCCTGCGGAAGCGGTCAGATTGAGCTCGTTGAAGATAGTCCGGCGGATCTCCTGCGCCATTAACGTTGCGGAGCCGTGGCAGTGCAGGCTGTCAGTGACATCCAGGTAGGCTTCGTCCAGCGACAGAGGTTCAATCAGCGAGGTATAGCGAGAGAAGATCTCGCGGATATGCAGGGAGGCTTCTTTGTAGGCTTCAAATCGGCCGGGCAATAACGTGAGATGAGGGCACAGCTTTAGCGCCATGGCAGTTGGCATAGCGCTGCGCACGCCAAATTTGCGCGCAGGGTAGTTGGCGGTGCTGATCACACCGCGCTGGACACGGCTACCGCCAATCGCAATAGGTATATCCCGCAGCGCCGGATTGTCACGCATTTCCACTGCGGCAAAAAAGCAGTCCATATCGACATGGATAATTTTGCGCATAGTAAGCCCTCACTCATTACTGGATAAGTATACAGTAATGAAATGAGGATTGAGAAGTGTGTTTCCCCTCTCCTCCTGGAAGAGGGAAAACACCGGACTCACTACAGGATCCGCCGGGCCTCGCGCGCCATGCGTTTTTTACGGGCATCGCAGGGTTCGGGGCAGTCGCACACTTTTTCCATCCCGAGCGCGGAGATACCACCACAGCTGCCCTGAATGCTTTTACGCTTTATGATCCAGCCCAGAGACAAGCCGAGTACAACAAGCAAAAAAACCGCGAAAGTTGCCAGAAACGTCAGCATCATCACCCCCCGAAGTCATCCAGCAGGATGTTCTCATCTTCCACACCCAGATCTTTTAGCATCTTAATGACTGCAGCGTTCATCACTGGCGGCCCACACATGTAAAATTCGCAATCCTCTGGCGCAGGATGCTGCTTGAGGTAGTTTTCATAAAGCACGTTGTGGATGAACCCCGTGTGGCCGGTCCAGTTATCTTCCGGTTGCGGATCGGAGAGGGCCACATGGAAGGTGAAGTTTGGGTTTTCACGCGCCAGTTGCTCAAACTCATCATCATAGAACATCTCTCGCAGCGAGCGTGCCCCGTACCAGAAGCTGATTTTGCGCTTGCTTCCGAGGCGCTTGAGCTGGTCAAAAATGTGCGAACGCATCGGTGCCATGCCCGCGCCACCACCGATAAAGACCATTTCAGCCTCGGTCTCTTTAGCAAAGAACTCGCCAAACGGACCGGAGATGGTCACCTTATCTCCCGGTTTCAGGGACCAGATATACGACGACATGACGCCCGGGGGTGCATCAGGCACATTCGGCGGCGGCGTGGCGATACGCACGTTGAGCATAATGATGCCCTTCTCGTCCGGGTAGTTGGCCATTGAGTAGGCGCGAAGCGTCGGTTCTTTAACGTCAGACACAAAACGGAAAAGATTGAATTTGTCCCAGTCGGCACGGTACTCATCCGGAACGTCGAAGTCCGCATACGCCACGGTGTGATCCGGGCACTCAATCTGGATGTATCCCCCTGCCCGGAACGGAACATCTTCCCCTTCCGGCACGCGCAGCTTCAGCTCTTTAATGAAAGTCGCTTTGTTATCGTTAGAGATAACTTCACACTCCCATTTTTTGACCCCGAAGATCTCTTCCGGCAGCTCAATTTTCATGTCCTGGCGCACCGCGACCTGGCAGGCCAGACGGCAACCCTCTTTTGCCTCACGCTTCGTGATATGCGCCAGCTCAGTGGGCAGAATATCCCCTCCCCCCTCTTTCACCGTGACGCGGCACTGACCGCAGGAGCCACCGCCACCGCAGGCTGAGGAGACAAAGATCCCGTTGCCGGAGAGCGTATTGAGCAGTTTATCCCCCGCCGGCGTGCGGATCTGGTTTTGCGGCTCACCGTTGATATCAATCACCACGTCGCCGGAATTCACCAGCTTCGCGCGTGCCGCCAGAATCAGCCCTGACAACACCAGTACAATCAGCGTGAACATCACCACGCCAAGAATAATTTCCATCTGTTAGCCCTTATAGCTGCACACCGGAGAAGGACATAAAGCCCAGCGCCATCAGCCCGGTGGTGATAAAGGTGATCCCTAAGCCACGTAAACCCGCAGGCACATTGGCATATTTCATTTTTTCTCGGATCCCCGCCATGGTGACGATAGCCAGCATCCAGCCGATGCCGGAGCCGAAACCATACACAACGGATTCACTGAAGTTGTAATCACGCTGAACCATAAACGATACGCCACCAAAGATGGCGCAGTTCACCGCGATCAACGGCAGAAAAATCCCCAGCGCGTTGTATAGCGACGGGAAATACCTGTCGAGGATCATCTCCAGGATTTGTACCAGCGCCGCAATCACACCGATAAAGGTGATGAAGTTCAGGAAGCTGAGATCGACACCGTCTACCAGCGCACCGTCGCGCAGCACAAAGTTGTACACCAGGTTGTTAATCGGTACAGATAAGCCGAGCACCACCGTGACCGCAACACCCAGACCAAACGCCGTCGATACCTTTTTGGAAACGGCAAGAAACGTACACATGCCCAGGAAAAACGCGAGTGCCATGTTTTCAACAAACACCGCGCGCACAAATAAACTCAGGTAATGAGCCATCGTCGGTTACTCCTTTTCCTGCTGTTCTGGCTTCAGGGTACGAATCAGCCAGATCAGCAAACCGATAATGAAAAATGCGCTTGGGGCCAGCAGGAAGAGTCCGTTTGGCAGATACCAGCCGCCGTTTTGTACCGTGTCCAGCACCGTGACGCCAAACAGCTTACCGCTGCCGATCAGCTCGCGCAGGAACCCAACGGTCAGCAGGATAACGCCGTAACCGAGACCGTTACCGATCCCGTCCATAAAGCTCGCCAGCGGAGGCATTTTCATCGCATAAGCTTCGGCACGCCCCATCACGATGCAGTTGGTGATAATCAGGCCGACAAACACCGAGAGCTGTTTTGACGTTTCATACGCGAAAGCGCGCAATAGCTGATCGACCACGATCACCAGCGATGCGATGATCGCCATCTGCACAATGATCCTCACGCTATTCGGGATGTGGTGGCGGATCATGGAGATAAACATGCTGGAAAATGCCGTCACCAGCGTGACCGCGACGGTCATCACCAGCGCGGTTTCCAGTTTTGTCGTGACCGCCAGCGCCGAACAGACGCCCAGCACCTGTAAGGTAATAGGGTTATTCGCCAGTAGCGGGCCAATGAACACCTTTTTGACTTCTTTCAGTTCACCCGTATCAGCCATTGTTCAGCGCTCCTTCACGTACGTTTTTCAGGAAAGGACCAAAGCCCAGCTCGCCCATCCAGAAATCAAAACTGTGCTGCACCCCTTTTGACGTGAGCGTTGCCCCGGAAAGCCCATCTACGGCATATTCGTCCCCCGGACGCGCAGCCCCTTTCATCACCTTCAGGGCAGGCAGTCCGTTATCGTCGAGCACTTTCTTGCCGACAAACTGCGCGCGCCAGTTAGGGTTTTCAACCTCACCGCCGAGCCCCGGCGTTTCGCCCTGGTCATAATAGGTAATCCCTTTCACCGTGCGACCATCCGTATCGAGTGCCACAAAGGCGTACATCATCGACCACAGCCCGTTACCGTATATCGGCAGCACGACCTCCTGCACCCGCTTCTGCTCATCGCGCACAAGGTAAATTTCGGCGAGGTTACTGCGACGCTTGATGCCAGCGGGATCTTGCGATGCCTCCAGCGTCAGGCTCATCTCAGGGTCTTTCAGTGCCAGTGCCTGGTTAAATTTCGTCGGGTCTTTATCCAGCAACTGGCCGGTTTTTAAATCCACCAGACGCGCCGAAATGCGCTCCGCGAAGAGTTCAGCCACGTCGTCTGTACTCATCCCTTCCTGCATTAACCCGGCCACAGCCAGGATGTTGCGTTGTTTATCCAGCGCACGCTGCTCCTGTTGCCGTGGTTTTAATCCCACGGCAGAGCCAGCCACGACAATGGAACAGACCAGGCAAAGGACCAGCACCACCAGCAGCGTTTTGCCGATGCTGTCGTTATTTTTGCTTTCAGCCACGCGCTTTCCTCCGCTTAATGTTGGCGCGCACGACCAGATAGTCGAAGAGCGGCGCAAACAGATTGGCAAACAGAATGGCCAACATCATCCCTTCCGGATAAGCCGGGTTGACCACACGAATCAGGACACACATCGCACCAATGAGTACGCCATAGCTCCATTTACCTTTGTCGGTAAAGGACGCAGAGACAGGATCGGTAGCCATGAACATCATGCCGAAAGCGAACCCACCCAGCACCAGATGCCAGTACCAGGGCATGGAGAACATCGGGTTGGTGGCGGAACCGATGAAATTAAACATCGTGGCTGTTAACACCATGCCAATCATTACCCCTGCGACAATGCGCCACGACGCAACACGTCCGAAGAGAATGATGGCCCCACCGAGTAAAATCATCAGCGTGGAAACTTCCCCAACAGAGCCGGGAATGTTGCCAATAAAGGCATCCAGCCAGGTCACGGGTTGACCCGTGGCGTTGTTAACCAGCGTTTCGCCCCCGTGCGCGGCCCACTGTGAAAGCGGCGTCGCACCCGAGAACCCATCCGCGGCCGTCCACACCAGGTCGCCCGAGATTTGCGCCGGATACGCAAAGAACAGGAAAGCTCGCCCGGCCAGCGCCGGGTTGAGGAAGTTGCGCCCGGTGCCACCGAAGATCTCCTTGGCAATCACCACGCCAAAACTGATCCCCAGTGCCGCCTGCCAGAGCGGCAGCGTCGGTGGAACAATCAGGGCAAACAGAATCGATGTCACGAAGAAGCCTTCGTTGATCTCATGTTTGCGAATGATGGCGAACAGCACTTCCCAGAAGCCACCCACGATAAACACCGTGATGTAGATTGGCAGGAAGAATACGGCTCCCAGCGTCATCATGCTTATCCAGCCGGCATCGGCTGCAAAGCTGACGCCCAACGTCTGGGCCAGGCGGTAGTGCCAGTCCGACTGGATAACCTGAGCCAGCTGTGTGGCATCATATAAATGATGCAGCGCCGGAATGGTCTGCAGACCAACGTTGTACATACCCCAGAACATGGCCGGGAAGACCGCAAACCAGACCAGAATCATCATTCGTTTGAGGTCGATAGCATCGCGGACGTGTGCCGCCCCTTTTGTGACCAGCCCCGGCGTGTAGAAAATGGTCGCCGTTGCTTCATACAGCGGGTAGTACTTCCTGAGCTTCCCGTGCGTAAAGTGCGGCTCTATTTTTTCAAAGAGGTGTTTTAAGCCCATCAGTTATCCTTCCTGCTCAATGCGGGTTAACACCTCGCGCAATACCGGTCCATATTCGTATTTTCCCGGACAGACATAGGTACAGAGCGCCAGATCTTCTTCGTCAAGCTCGAGGCACCCCAGCGCCTGGGCACTGTCGGTGTCGCCGGCCAGCAGATCGCGCAGCAGCAGAGTTGGCAGAATATCCAGCGGCATAACGCGCTCGTAGTTGCCAATCGGAACCATGGCGCGCTCTCCGCCGTGGGTGCTGGTCGAGAAATTAAAGAGTTTGCGACGCAGGAAGTGCCCAAGGGTGGTGCGGGTCACGGAATACTTCTCAGCGCCCGGCAGAACCCAGCCGAACAGCTCTTTCTCGCGACCTTCCAGAACCACACTGACCTGCAGGTGGAAGCGCCCAAGATACGCCTGCGCGCCAGCCGCATGACGGCCACTGAGCACCGAGCCAGAAATCAGGCGGTTTTCACCCTCTTTCGTTTCACCGGCAAGCAGTTCATTAATGTCCGCACCCAGCAGCGTTTTCACCAGGCGTGGATTTGCTGCCTGTGGCCCGCCGAGGGCGATCACCCGTTCAGCGCACAGTTCACCGGCGGTAAAGAGCTTACCAATGGCAATCACGTCCTGATAATTCAGATGCCAGACCTGTTTCGTCAGGCTCACCGGCTCCAGGAAGTGGATATGCGTTCCGACTAACCCCGCCGGGTGCGGGCCTGCAAACGCATTAAACGTAACTTGCCCCTGCGGATGGCCCCCGAGTTTGCCGCCGCCCGCCTGACAGACGTGGACCTTCCCCGAGGTCAGACGGGTTAACACGGTTAGCCCGGCATCAAACGCGTTACGCTGCGCCAGAATAATGGGCTCCGGGTCCGCGCTGAGCGGGTTGGTATCAATGGCAGTGACGAAAATAGCGGCCGGAAGCGTATCCGGAACAGGCGATTTGCTGAAAGGTCGCGTGCGAAACGCCGTCCACAAGCCGGATGCCAGCAGTTGTGCCTGAACGGCTTCCCGGCTCAGGGCGGCGAGGTCTGCTGCGTCGAAACGGGAAAACTCACGTTGTTCGTCGCCTTCAATACGGATAACCACCGACTGCAGGACGCGACGTTCACCGCGATTGATTGCCACCACGGTACCGCTCGCGGGGGCCGTAAACATAACGCCAGGATTTTTTTTGTCCTCGAAGAGCGCCTGTCCTTTAATGACGCGATCGCCTTCCTGCACCAGCATTGAGGGACGCATTCCCAGGTAGTCGTCGCCCAAAATGGCGACATGGCGGACACTTGCGCCAGGCGAAACGTGCGGCTCGGGCACGCCTGCAATCGGCAGATCAAGTCCTTTTCTGATTTTAAACATGTGGTTAGCAAGCTTCCATGAACTTCAATCCAGAGGGGGCGAAGTGTACCATTTTCGCTGTTTTTCGGGCACCAAAACCTCGGTTGCAGGCGCTAAAGTGCGAGGTATTACGCAAAGTTCCTGGAGCCAACGCGATTTTGATGGTTTATAAAGTAAAACTAATTTGTAAACTCACCGTCCGGCTCTTGCGAAAATCTATGGCGGTGCTAATGTGAGCGCACCTAACAGAATAATCTGATTTCGGGTCTCTTTTGCCGTCCTGGCAATTTGGTCTTAGTTTTATCAAGGAACTAGTAGTATGCGTAAAATCGCATTGTTCATTGCGATGCTCCTGATTCCGTGCGTATCGTTTGCCGGGCTGCTCAGCAGCAATAGCTCAACCACGCCGGTCAGCAAAGAATATAAACAGCAGTTAATGGGATCACCGGTTTATATTCAAATCTTCAAGGAAGAACGCACACTCGATCTGTTTGTAAAAATGGGCGAGACATATCAGCTGCTTGATAGTTACAAGATTTGTAACTACTCCGGTGGTCTGGGGCCAAAACAGCGTCAGGGCGATTTCAAAAGTCCGGAAGGGTTTTACAACGTTCAGCGTAGCCAGCTAAAACCTGACAGCCGCTTTTATAAAGCCATTAACATTGGCTTCCCGAACGCCTATGACCGTGCCCACGGTTATGAAGGCAAATACCTGATGATCCACGGTGCATGCGTGTCTATCGGCTGTTATGCGATGACCGATACCGGCATTGATGAGATTTTCCAGTTTGTCACCGGCGCACTGGTCTTTGGTCAGCCGAACGTTCAGGTCAGCATCTACCCGTTCCGCATGACCGATGCCAACATGGCGCGTCACAAGTACTCCTACTACGCGGATTTCTGGAAACAGCTGAAACCGGGTTACGACTACTTTGAGCAGACGCACAAGCCGCCGGTTGTCTCGGTTGTCGATGGCCGCTATGTGGTCAGCAAGCCGCTGAGCCACGAAGTCGTCCAGCCGCAGCTGGCATCAAACTACTCGGTCCCCGAGACAAAATAAGACCCACTCGCCTGGCATAATCTTTTGCCAGGTTTCGTTGCCCGTCAGCGGCTGGGTCGCGATCACTGTGACCACATCATTCGGTGTGGTCTCTCGTTGAAAATCAATTTCCACATCCTGATCGAGCAGCTTGGCGACGCCAAACGGCGCGCGGCGCGTGATCCAGAACAGATTGGTCGAACAGAACGCCATCACATAACGCCCGTCAGACAGCAGCATGTTGAACACGCCCCTCTCACGCAGTTCTGATGCCAGCGACGCAATGTATTTGAAGACGGCGGTCATGTTGCCGGGCGTGCGCGGATAACGCTGCGTCAGCTTGTGCAGCAGCCAGCAAAACGCTTTTTCGCTGTCGGTCTCACCGACCGGACGGAAATTGCCCGTCTCCAGCGACTTATAGCCGGAGAGCTGGCCATTGTGCGCGTAGGTCCAGTGACGGCCCCACAGCTCGCGGGTGAACGGGTGGGTATTTTCCAGCGCCACTTCCCCACGGTTTGCCTGACGGATGTGGGCAATCACCGAGCGGGACTTAATGGGATAGTCCTGCACCAGTCTGGCAATCGGGGAATTAAAGCTGGGCTGGGGATCTTTGAATGTGCGACATCCTTTGCCTTCGTAGAAGGTAATGCCCCAGCCGTCTTTATGCGGCCCGGTGCCCCCGCCGCGCTGAACGAGCCCGGTGAAGCTAAAGCAGATATCGGTTGGCACATTGGCGCTCATCCCGAGCAATTCGCACATACATCACCTCCACAACAGCGGGGGCAATCATGCCCCCAGCGAAGTCTTACTTAACCATCTCTTTTTCGATCAGCTGGATCAGGATGTGGATCACTTTGATGTGAATTTCCTGAATACGGTCAGCATAACCGAAGTGTGGAACACGGATTTCGATATCCGCCGTACCGTCCATCTTACCGCCATCTTTACCGGTCAGGGTGATGACTTTCATCCCTTTTTCACGCGCTGCGGCAATCGCTTTGATCACGTTAGCCGAGTTTCCGGACGTCGAAATACCCAGCAGCACGTCACCTTCACGGCCCACGGCTTCAACGTAGCGAGAGAAGATATAGTCATAACCAAAATCGTTACTGACGCAGGAAATGTGGCTCACATCGGAAATCGCAATCGCCGGGTAGCCCGGACGGTTTTCACGATAACGCCCGGTCAGCTCTTCTGCAAAGTGCATCGCATCACAGTGGGAACCACCGTTACCACAGGAGAGCACTTTACCGCCGGCCTTGAAACTGTCGGCCAGCAGGACCGCTGCGCGCTGAATAGCGTGAATATTGGCATCATCTTTCAGAAAGTTAGCCAGCGTTTCCGCCGCTTCGTTCAGTTCGTTACGAATAAGATCCTGGTACATGAGGATAATCCTTCAGTATTGATGAAATAACACAGTGGAGTGTACCGGATAGCGGGAAAAGCGAGAAGCTAAAGCCATGCGAATCGTCTGGCGTTTTGCGTTTTCGTGCCGGCTTAAACCTGAACAATGTGAACCAGGTTGTAATTATTTTGTAAACACATTGCTAAAGGAAATAACATCAACTACAACCATATCATCACAAGTGGTCAGACCTCCTACAAGCAAGGGAGCTTTTCTTTATGATGATTTTGAGCATTCTCGCAACCGTTGTTCTGCTCGGTGTGCTGTTCTATCACCGGGTGAGTTTATTCCTGAGCAGTCTGATTCTGCTGGCCTGGACGGCTGCGCTTGGCGTCGCTGGCCTGTGGAATATCTGGCTTTTAGTCCCGCTGGCTATCATTCTTCTGCCGTTTAACTTTACGCCGATGCGTAAATCGATGATCTCCGCGCCGGTGTTCAAAGGCTTCCGCAAAGTGATGCCGCCCATGTCGCGTACGGAGAAAGAAGCGATTGATGCCGGTACCACCTGGTGGGAAGGAGACCTGTTCCAGGGCAACCCGGACTGGAAAAAGCTGCACAACTATCCGCAACCGCGTCTGACCGCTGAAGAACAGGCCTTTATTGATGGTCCGGTGGAAGAAGCGTGCCGCATGGCAAATGACTTCGCGATTACCCATGAAATGGCGGACCTGCCGCCAGAACTGTGGGCGTATCTGAAAGAACACCGCTTCTTCGCGATGATCATTAAGAAAGAGTACGGCGGTCTGGAGTTTTCCGCTTACGCTCAGGCCCGCGTCCTGCAAAAACTGGCAGGCGTTTCCGGGATCCTGGCGATCACCGTTGGCGTGCCGAACTCGTTAGGCCCGGGTGAACTGCTGCAACACTACGGTACCGAAGAGCAGAAAGATCACTACCTGCCGCGTCTGGCACGTGGCCAGGAAATTCCATGCTTCGCGCTGACCAGCCCGGAAGCGGGTTCCGATGCGGGTGCGATCCCGGATACCGGCGTCGTCTGCATGGGTGAATGGCAGGGTCAACAGGTGCTGGGTATGCGCCTGACCTGGAACAAACGTTATATTACGCTCGCCCCTATCGCGACCGTGCTGGGCCTGGCCTTTAAGCTCTCCGATCCGGAAAAACTGCTGGGCGGTGAAGAAGATCTGGGCATTACCTGTGCGCTGATCCCAACCTCCACCCCAGGCGTTGAAATTGGTCGTCGCCACTTCCCGCTGAACGTACCGTTCCAGAACGGCCCAACCCGCGGCAAGGATATCTTTGTACCGATTGACTACATCATCGGTGGTCCGAAAATGGCCGGTCAGGGCTGGCGCATGCTGGTGGAATGTCTGTCGGTTGGCCGCGGTATTACCCTGCCGTCGAACTCGACCGGTGGTTTGAAATCTGTCGCGATGGGGATTGGTGCATACGCCCATATCCGCCGTCAGTTCAAAATCTCTATCGGCAAGATGGAAGGGATCGAAGAGCCGCTGGCACGTATCGCAGGCAACGCCTACGTGATGGATGCTGCCGCCTCCCTGATTACCTACGGCATTATGCTGGGCGAAAAACCGGCCGTGCTGTCAGCTATCGTGAAGTATCACTGTACTCACCGCGCACAGCAGTCAATCATTGATGCAATGGATATCGCGGGCGGTAAAGGCATTATGCTCGGCGAGGGCAACTTCCTGGCGCGCGGCTACCAGGGCGCACCGATTGCCATCACCGTTGAAGGGGCAAACATCCTGACCCGCAGCATGATGATCTTCGGCCAGGGGGCAATCCGTTGCCATCCTTATGTGCTGGAAGAGATGGCCGCCGCGCAGAATAACGACGTGGATGCTTTCGACAAGCTGCTGTTCAAACATATCGGTCACGTGGGCAGTAATAAGGTGCGCAGCTTCTGGCTGGGTCTGACGCGCGGCCTTACCAGCGCCACGCCAACCGGTGATGCGACCAAGCGTTATTACCAGCATCTTAACCGCCTGAGCGCCAACCTCGCTCTGCTGTCAGATGTTTCTATGGCGGTGCTGGGCGGTAGCCTGAAGCGTCGTGAGCGTATCTCTGCCCGTCTGGGTGATGTGCTGAGCCAAATCTTCCTGGCCTCTGCGGTCCTGAAACGCTACGACGATGAAGGCCGTCAGGAAGCCGATCTGCCGCTGGTTCACTGGGGCGTTCAGGATGCGATGTATCAGGCGGAACAGGCCATTGACGATCTGCTGGCGAACTTCCCGAACCGCTTTGTTGCAGGCGCCCTTCGCGTGGTGATCTTCCCGACCGGTCGTCATCATCTGGCGCCGTCTGACAAACTGGATCACAAAGTGGCGAAGATCCTGCAGGTACCGAGCGCAACCCGTTCCCGTATCGGCCGCGGTCAGTATCTGGCTCCCACGCCGCATAACCCGGTTGGTCTGCTGGAAGAAGCGCTGCTGGACGTGATGGCTGCCGATCCCATCCACCAGAAGATCTGCAAACAGCTGGGCAAAAACCTGCCGTTCACCCGCCTGGATGAACTGGCGAAACAGGCCCTGACGGGCGGGATCATCAACAATGATGAAGCCGCTCTGCTGGTGAAAGCCGAAGAGAGCCGTCTGCGCAGCATTAACGTGGATGATTTCGACCCGGATGAGCTGGCGACACAGCCGGTAAAGCTCCCGGAGAAGGTCCGCAAACCTGAAGCTGCATAACGCGTTTCGCTTCTACAAACCCCGCCACGCGCGGGGTTTTTTATTGCCACATTTTCTCTTTATGTCGTGCTACAGTGTCAAAAAGTGGTCGTTTGAGGAGTCTGAATTGTGCCTGGTCTGAAGATTTCGATTTTGCAGCAACCTTTAGTGTGGATGGACGGCCCTGCCAACCTGCGCCACTTTGATCGTCAACTGGAAGGCATTACCGGGCGTGATGTGATTGTCCTGCCGGAGATGTTCACTACCGGCTTCGCCATGGAAGCGGCGCAACAGTCAATGCCACAGCAAGAGGTGGTCGCCTGGATGCACGCCAAAGCACAGCAAACCAATGCGCTGATTGCCGGCAGCGCTGCGCTGCAAACTGAACGCGGGCCGGTCAACCGCTTCCTGCTGGTCGAGCCGGAAGGGAAAGTGCATTTCTATGATAAACGCCACCTGTTCCGCATGGCAGATGAACATCATCACTATGAAGCGGGTGATGCGCGCGTGGTGTTCGAATGGCGCGGCTGGCGTATTCTGCCGCTGGTTTGCTACGACCTGCGCTTCCCGGTGTGGTCACGCAACCGCAACGATTACGACCTGGCGCTGTATGTCGCCAACTGGCCTGCCCCGCGCTCCCTGCACTGGCAGTCGCTGCTGGTCGCACGCGCCATTGAAAACCAGGCGTATGTGGTCGGCTGTAACCGCGTGGGGACCGATGGCAACGGGCATCATTATCGGGGGGATAGCCGGGTGGTGAACCCGCAGGGTGAAATTATTGCCACCGCCGAGCCGCATCAGGCAACGCGCATTGATGCTGAGTTGTCACTGACGGCCCTGAAGGAATATCGCGAGAAGTTTCCGGCCTGGCAGGATGCGGATCCGTTTAGCATTGGATAACGGTTTCCCCTCCCTCTCACAGGAAGAGGGAGGGGACATCATTAACTCACCAGCGCCTGCCCGTCTTTGCGGCTCTCTGTCGCCGCCACATAGTGCCCTTCCGGCATACGATAAATCACCTGCGCGCCGCCGAAGTTATAATCCTGGAGCGGATCTTCCACCACGATCTGGTGCCCGCGCTCACGCAGTGCGGCGATAGTATTGCGATCGAACGTCGATTCGACGATCACTTCCCTGCCCTGCACCACGCGCCAGCGAGGCGCATCAATTGCCGCCTGTGGGTTTTGCCCGTGCAGCATGATGCGCAGCGCCATCTGCATATGCCCCTGCGCCTGCATTGGGCCGCCCATGACGCCAAAGGACATCAGCGGTTTGCCGTTGCCGTCCATCGCAAAGCCCGGAATGATGGTGTGGAACGGACGCTTACTGCCCGCCAGCGCATTCGGATGGTTTGGATCCAGCACAAAGCCACAGCCGCGGTTTTGCAGACTGATCCCGGTCTCCGGCACCACAATCCCGGATCCAAAGCCCATATAGTTGGACTGAATAAAGGAGATCATCATACCGCTGGAATCTGCAGCACTCAGGTAGACCGTGCCGCTCTGCGTCGGCGAACCGTAGACGAAATCGGAGGCGTTATCAGGGTCGATAAGCGCCGCGCGCGACGCCAGATAACGATCGCTCAGCAACGCCTGGGCCGCGAACTCCATATGTTCTTCATCAGCGACGTAGCGATCGAGATCCGCCAGCGCCAGTTTCATCGCTTCAATAGACAGATGAAGCGACTGCACGGAATCCGGATGATGTTTTTCAATTCCACACTGCTCCAGAATACCGAGCGCAATCAGCGTGGCGATGCCCTGTCCGTTTGGCGGCAGCTCCTGCACCGAACCACCGGCAAAATCACGCGACAGCAGTTCTACCCAGTCCACACGATGATTGGCCAAATCCTCTGCCGTCAGGTGCGCGCCATGCTCTTTCGCGAAAGCGGCAATTTTCTCCGCCAGCTCGCCGCGGTAAAACGCTTCACCGTTGGTTCTGGCAATCAGCTCCAGCGAATGAGCCTGCGCCGGGTTACGGAAGATCTCGCCAACCCGGGGAGCACGCCCTTCCGGTGCGAAGCAGGCGCTAAAGCCTGGCTGATCTTTCAGCTTGTTATAACCCCGCTGCCAGAGATGGCCAATCAACGGGGAGACCGGAAAACCGTTACGCGCATACTCAATGGCCGGTTGCGCCAGCGTAGTGAGCGGCAGCGTGCCAAAACGTTCTGCCAGCGCCACCCAGCCCGATACCGCACCCGGCACGGTGACGGCGTCCCAGCCAATTTCCGGCACCGCGGTTTTACCGGCAAACAGATCCGCGTGCCAGCTGGCAGGCGAGCGGCCAGAGGCGTTCAGGCCGTGGAGTTTTTCACCATCCCAGACGATGGCAAAGGCATCGCTGCCAATACCGTTGCCGGTGGGTTCAACCACCGTCAACGCCATGGCGGTTGCAACCGCCGCATCAACCGCGTTCCCGCCGAGCTGCAGCATTTTCATTCCCGCCTGGGCCGCCAGCGGCTGAGATGTCGCCACGGCGTTGTGGCCCATCATCGGTGGGCGTCGTGAATCGTAACCGGAAGTGAAATCAAGCGCTTTGGTCATCATGACTCCTTAGTCATGGCGCGGATCGAGCGCATCGCGCAGCCCGTCGCCGAGTAAATTAAAGCCCTGCACGGCAAGAAAAATCGCCACACCGGGGAACACAGACATCCACGGAGCCTGCTCAAGGAAACCTTTCGCGGTATTAAGCATTGAGCCCCATGACGGGTTCGGCGGCTGCTGGCCTAACCCCAGAAATGACAGACTGGCTTCAGCAATGATTGCCGAGGCTATGGCCAGCGTGGCCTGCACCAGAATCGGAGACATCACATTGGGCAGCACATACTTAATGATGATCCAGCGATCCGGCAGGCCAATCGCCCTCGCGCCGTCGATATACTCTTCGTTGCGAATGGCAATCACCTGGCCGCGCGTCAGGCGGGCGAAGATCGGCATTGCGGAGAGGCCAATGGCGATCATGGCGTTGGTCAGGCTTGGGCCCAGGAACGCCCCGAGCGCGATCGCCATGATCAGGAACGGACAAGCCAGCAGCGCTTCAATAAAACGCGAGATCACGCCGTCCCACATCTTCTGGAAGTAACCCGCCACCAGCCCCAGCGGAACGCCAATGACCACGGCGATCACCACCGACATACAGCCAGCCATCAACGACGTTCTCGCCCCCCAGATAATGCGGGACAAAATATCGCGGCCCAGTTCATCGGTCCCAAACCAGTACATCACCGAAGGCGCTTTACGCACCGCCAGGAAATTGGCTTTCACCGGATCAAAAGGCGCGATCCACGGTGCCAGCAGTGCCACCAGCACAAAAAAGCCCACCACTACGGCACCCATCACCGCGCTTTTATTGGCGAGAAATTTCTTCAGTACCCGGTTCTGCGCTCGGGGCTGAACCGCGGCAATGGTTTGAGTTGTCAGTTCCGCCATGCTTAACCTCGCATTTTCGGGTTGATAAGAACGTAAAGCACGTCGGCCAGCAGGTTCAGCAGCAGGAAACCGATCGCCACGATAAGCACCACCCCCTGCACCACCGCATAGTCACGGTTAAAGACCGAATCGACGATCATCTTGCCGAACCCTGGAATGGTGAAGACCTGTTCGGTCAGTACCGCGCCCCCCAGCAGTTCGCCGAACAGCAGCGTGGTCAGGGTGATCACCGGAACCAGCGCATTGCGAAACGCATGCTTTAAAATCACCGCGTTTGGCAACAGCCCTTTAGCCCGTGCGGTGCGGATGTAATCGGCCTTCATTACCGCGATCATGGAAGCGCGGGTATGGCGCATCAGCGTGGCCGCCAGCCCCGTTCCCAGTACCGACGCAGGCAACAACAGCGTACGCAGGTTCTGGATCGGATCTTCACTAAACGGCACGAACCCCGACGCTGGCAGCCATTGCAGATTGACCGAGAAGACCAGAATCAACAGGATCCCGAGCCAGAAATGCGGTATCGAGATCCCCGAGATCGCCACAAAGTTGGCACCGTGATCGACCCAGCTGTTTTTGTTGACCGCCGCGAGGATCCCCATGCTGATGCCAAACACCAGCGCGATGATCATCGCCAGCAGCGACAGCTCCAGCGTCACCGGCAGTTTGCTGGCAATGAGCTGGGTGACCGGCTCGTGAGTGCGTAAGGAGACACCAAGATCGCCCTGCAGCGCGCGCGTCAGCCAGTTGAAGTACTGCACAGGGATGGGCGCATCGAGATTGAGCTCAGCACGCAGCTGGGCGATCACCGCCGGATCGCGCTCCTCACCGGCCATGGCGATCAGCGGATCGCCGGGCAGCAGTTTTTGCAGGCCAAACACCATCATGCTCACCAGCAGTAAGGTCGGGATGGCCAGCAGCAGACGTTTGCAAATCAGTTCCAGCATGGGTTCTCCTCAGGCCAGTTATTTCGCCAGCGTCAGACCAGCCAGACGCACAATGCCGTCCGGATACGGTTTAAAGCCCTGCACGCTCTTGTTCAGACCAAAAATACGCGGTTCAAAATAGAGGTAGGCAATGGGCATATCCGTCTGCAGCTGTTTCACCACCTTGTCGTACAGCGGCTGACGGACGGCTTTGTCGTTGCTCAGGCGCGCCTGCGTCAGCCATTCATCCACCTGCGCGTTACTGTAGCGACCGTCGTTAAGGGTGCCTTTGCTGTTAATGAAGCCGTAGATGCTGCCATCCGGATCCGGACGACCCGACCAGCCAGAGAAGCTCAGCTGATAATCACCGCTTTGCTGACGGTCGAGCAGCGTGGCGAACTCGGTCATTTGCAGGTTCAGGTTAAAGCCAGCCTCTGCGACCATCGCCTGCAGTACCTGACCGACCTGCTGTGAAGTTGGGTTGTTGGGCACCAGTAGATTGACGTTCAGCGGCGTAGTGACGCCTGCCGCTTTCAACAGCGCTTTGGCTTTGTCGACATCGCGTGGTGGCACCGGCAGGTTAACGTGATACGGACTTACGGTAGAAAACGCCTGGTTTGCCGGGGTGTACAGCCCCTCGAAGACCACCTGATTTAACGCATCGCGATCGATTGCCTGTGAAAATGCCTCACGCACGCGGGCATCCTTAAACGGATCGTTCGCCGGGACCTTGCCGTTATTGATATTGAAGGTAATGCCCTGATAACCCAGACCGGTCACCTTCGCCAGCGCCAGTTTGCTGTCGGCTTCTACGGTTTTCACGTCGCTTGCGGCAATGCCTTCGGTCAGATCGAGATCTCCGGCACGCAGGTTAGCCAGACGCACGGAAGCATCCGGGATCGGCAGATAAATAATTTTGTCGAAGTGGTAAGCGCCTTTGTTCCAGTAGTTGTCAAAACGCGTCAGAACGATACGGTCCTGTGAGACGCGGCTGTCGAACTTATAGGGGCCAGAGCAGACCGGATGGGCGGCAAAGTCAGGCTTTTTCGCGGCGTCGGGTGCCATCATCGCCCCGGCGCGATCGGTAAGCTGCATCAGCAGTGCGGCATCAGGTGTTTTCAGATGCAGGGCAATCTGCATCGGGCCTGTCACCTCAACGGACTCAACGGACGAGATTTCACTTTTACGCAGCGAACCTTTTAACGTCAGCGCGCGGTCGAGGTTGTATTTTGCCGCGGCGGCGTCAAATTTTTCACCGTCATGGAAGGTCACACCTTCACGCAGATCCATGGTCAGCGTTTTGCCGTCGTCACTCCAGGCCCACGATTTCGCCAGCCCGGGAACCACTTTCAGATGCTCATCCACGTCCACCAGCCGGTCGCACAGAGACGCAAAGACGAAACGGCCATAATAGGTGCGCGCCAGATGCGGATCGAGCATGTCCGGATCCGCCCCCAGACCAATTCGCAGTACGCTTTCAGAATGGGCGGGCAGCGCCGCGCCAAGCAACATAACACTTCCCAGTACGGTCAAAAGAGAATTACGCATTGTCATTATCATGAGTTCCTTGAAGGAAGGGAGGAGTGAGTGGCCGCGTGTTCAAACAGCGCGCGGCGGCGCAGAAAGGCTGCAGATGGCGGTGCTATCTGGATAACACTGCGATCGCGGTTAATCTCCTGCCAGCGATGGCAGGCAATCTGGCGTCCCCCGTCCAGCACCTGATTGATCGGCTCGACCTGGCGACATTCATCCGTGGCATACGGACAACGGGTATGGAAACGGCAGCCTGACGGTGGGCTGGCCGGGTTCGGTAAATCCCCCTGCAGCAGAGGTGCCACACGCGGCGCGCCTGGCTGCATCTGGGGGGCGGAGGCGATTAACGCCTGCGTATAGGGGTGTAGCGGGGCATCAAAGATTTCGTCGACGGTCGCAAGCTCAACAATTTGCCCGAGATACATCACCGCCACGCGGTCACTCATATGGCGAATCACCGCCAGGCCATGGGCAACAATCACCATTGTCAGCCCCAGCTGATGCTTCAGGCTTTCCAGCAGGTTGACCACCTGCGCCTGAACCGAGACATCCAGCGCGGAGACCGGCTCGTCCCCCAGCAACAGCTTTGGCCCGGAGGCCAGCGCACGCGCAATGCCAATTCGCTGACGCTGCCCTCCGGAAAATTCGTGCGGATAACGTTGCGCCCAGGCCGCTGGCAGCCCTACGGTGTTAAGCAGCTCCGCCACCCGATATTGCCTGTCGGTTTTCTTCATCGACTGGTGTAGCCACAGCGGCTCACCGACGATCTGCTCGACCGTCATGCGCGGGTTTAACGATGCGAAAGGATCCTGAAAGATGATCTGCAGCTCCCGCCGCAGCTGGTTCAGACGCGCTCCCGAGGCATCAGTGATCTCCTCACCCTGATAAAATACGCGTCCTTCGCTGGCCGCCAGCAGCCGCAGAAGAAGACGGCCCAGCGTCGATTTTCCGGATCCGGACTCACCCACAATCGCCAGCGTTTCACCAGGCATGACGGAGAGGGAGACGCGATCGACCGCGGTGACAAAACGTGCTGGGGTAAACAGTTTTTTAGGGCCGGGAAAAAGCTTGCTCAGGTCCCGGGCTTCAAGAATGGGCGTCGTCATGCAATTTCTCCCAGCGCAATATGTTGTTCCAGCGGCACGCGGAAGCAGGCCACCTGATGGTCGGTCCCCATCGCCGTCAGCGACGGCTTTTCGTCATGACACCGCGTTTGCGCGAAGGGGCAGCGGGTAGCGAACCGGCACCCTTTGGGCATGGATTCCGGCAGCGGAACGGCTCCGGGAATAGTGGAAAGCGCGCCTTTACGTGCGCCGAGGGACGGAATCGAGCCCATCAGTCCTATGGTGTACGGGTGTTGCGGGTCGGCAAAAATGGCCTCCACGCTCCCCTGCTCTACCACCTGTCCGGCATACATTACCGCCACCTGCTGCGCGACTTCCGCCACCACGCCCAGATCGTGGGTGATCATTAACACCGCCGTACCGGTCTCTTCTTTGAGGGTATTAAGCAGCGCGAGGATCTGCGCCTGAATGGTCACATCCAGCGCGGTTGTCGGCTCGTCGGCAATCAGCAAACGTGGATGGTTAATCAGCGCCATCGCAATCATCACGCGCTGACGCATCCCCCCGGAAAGCTGGTGCGGATACGCTTTCAGGCGCATTTCTGCTGCCGGGATCTGCACCTTCTCCAGAATCTGCAGCGCAACCTTCATCGCCTCTGCACGAGAAAGTTTCTGATGGCGCATCACCGCTTCACTGAGCTGGTCTCCCAGCGTGAAGGCAGGGTTGAGCGAGGTCATTGGCTCCTGGAAAATCATTGCCAGTTCGCTGCCGCGAAGATCGGCATATTCCCGCGGTGAAAGCTTTCGTAAGTCGTGACGACGGAACTGCATCTCGCCGCTGACGATCTGTGCGCTGGCGGGCAGTAAGCCCATCAGCGCTAATGAGGTGATACTTTTCCCGCAACCGGATTCCCCCACCAGCGCCAGCGTTTCTCCCGCGTTGACCGTCAGTGAAATACCATCAAGCACGCTCACCGGAGAGCCGGCGAACGTTACGTTAAGATTTTGCAGCCGCAGTACAGGCGTGGGGTCCTTAAACGGGATCGTCGTCATAGCGTGAAGTCGTCCTCAAGGTGAATAGCCTGAATCAGGGCTGACTGCAGGCTAAGCAGGTGTTCGCGCATGGCGGCCGCTGCTTCATTAGGCTGGCGATGGATAATCGCAGACATGATTTTTTGATGGTGGTCGTTATAGTGATCAACCCGCTCGGGTGTACGGGCTAATTCGCGCAAATGCTGCCAGCCCGGTTCACGTCTGACGGCATCAATGGCATCAAACAGGCCAAGCATCAGGCGATTACCGGCAGCCTCGGCAATGGCGCGGTGAAATGCGCTATCCCAGAGTTCGTTGAGATCGCGGTCGTCCGGGCTGACCTTATCAATGCGTTCCAGCATGCGCTGCATAAGCGCGAGGTTTTCCCTGGTGGCACGCAGTGCCGCAAGCCGGGCTAAGCCGGGTTCGAGCTGTAGACGAGCTTCCATGACTTCCAGAAGGTTGGTTTGCTGAACCAATCCCTGAAGGGCCAGAGGTTCAACAGGTGCAGACGGGCCTATAAAGGTCCCTTTGCCCTGTTTACGCCAGATCCGCCCCTCCTCTTCCAGCACATCCAGCGCACGACGTACTTCACGTCGTCCCACGCCGAGAGTCTCCGACAGCTCACGTTCAGTGGGCAGCGGAGTGCCTGGTGTTGACTCATGCTGGTTGATCAGTCCGCGCAGCTGCTCAAGCGCGGTGCTGGAATTGGCCAGAAACCGTGACGGTTTTTCCATATTGGTTCGCTCGCTATCATCATTACTTTATTTTTATTAACGATAAGTTATTGATATGACGTGCTACTTACCGTGCTAATGATTAAGCAATAAACGAACCAATAAAGCATTGGTTCATGAACTTTCTGAAGGGATGGAGATAAGCGAATGATTTTCTGTGAATTATTTTTTACAAAATTACACATCTGCTCCGCTGCCAAAAAGACAATCGGTGGCAAAATGCACAAATACGGTGCAAATTGTGCACTATCATTGATCAAATGTTAATTAATTGCACCACAGATATTAACTTTTTGTTAATAAAGACAGGGGGGCGGATAAAGAAGATTTTCAGATGCAGAAACGACGAAGGCCTGAATCATTTCTGATTCAGGCCTTCTGAATAGTGGCGGAACGGACGGGACTCGAACCCGCGACCCCCTGCGTGACAGGCAGGTATTCTAACCGACTGAACTACCGCTCCACTGTTCCCGCTGGGGGAACGAGGCGCATATTACGGTTTGCCTCCGGACTCGTCAACGCTTTTTCTCACGTTTTGAATCGTTTGCTGCAAAATTCACCCAAACGATGATTTTACAGGCATTCTGGCCCTTTTTCAGGCCCGCCACATGCAGCTTCCGCCTTTCTTCTGCACTAAATCAAGACGGGATTCATGGTTAAGTAACTCTTCATCACTGGCTAAAACCACCCGCAAACGACTGGCCTGGCGAACAACACGTTGAATCCCCGCTTCCCCCTGCGTCTGCTGGGATTCATTTTCCATGCTGAATTTCATGGACGTCTGACCACCGGTCATCGCCAGGTAGACATCCGCCAGGATCTGGGCATCGAGCAATGCGCCGTGCAACGTTCGCTTGGTGTTATCTATTTCATAGCGAGAACAGAGCGCATCCAGGCTGTTACGCTTGCCAGGAAACATTTTCCTCGCCAGCGCCAGGCTATCGGTCACCTTACAGAACGTGTTCGTTTTCGGAATATCACGATGGAGCTTACTGAACTCATAGTCCATAAAGCCGATATCGAACGACGCGTTGTGAATGATAAGCTCGGCGCCTTTGATATATTCCAGAAACTCGTCTGCCACTTCCGCAAAGGTCGGTTTATCCAGCAAGAACTCATCGGCGATACCATGCACGCCGAACGCTTCTGGGTCCACCAGCCGGTCGGGTTTGAGGTAGACATGGAAGTTGTTCCCCGTAAGACGACGGTTCACCACTTCAACGGCACCGATCTCAATGATCTTGTGCCCTTCGTAGTGCGCGCCGATCTGGTTCATACCGGTGGTTTCGGTATCGAGGACAATCTGGCGAGTAATTGCAGTGCTCATAGCGGTCATTTATGTCAGACTTATCGTTTAACTGAACGTTTCAAATACAGGAAGTCTACCAGAGATGCGTAAACAGGTAGAAATTTTCACCGATGGATCTTGCCTTGGCAACCCAGGGCCTGGCGGTTATGGCGCGATTATGCGCTATCGTGAGCATGAAAAAACTTTTAGCGAAGGCTATTTTCTGACCACCAACAACCGCATGGAGTTGATGGCCGCCATTGTGGCGCTGGAAGCGCTAAAAGAACACTGCGATGTGGTGTTGAGCACTGACAGTCAGTACGTACGCCAGGGGATCACCCAGTGGATCCACAACTGGAAAAAACGCGGCTGGAAGACGGCAGATAAAAAGCCAGTCAAAAACGTCGATCTCTGGAAACGTCTTGATGCTGCGCTGGGCCAGCATGAGATTAAATGGGAATGGGTTAAAGGTCACGCAGGCCACCCCGAAAACGAACGTTGTGACGAACTGGCACGGGCAGCGGCATCCAACCCCGCTCATGAAGACACAGGCTATCAGCCCGAATCCTGATCAGGGTTTTCTGTACTGCCGCGTGGCGCCCACGGTCTGGCGAATGGGCGATTTCGATTTACTCTGCTTCATCGGATTAAGCGTAAGGGGGATGGTCCGCTTACGCGCGACAATAAACTGCATGCAGCCTAATGCCGGCAGATGGGTGCTCAGAACAACGCCCCCCTGCCGCGCCCAGGGAAGTACCTGAAAACCGCCCGAGCAGAGCACCTCAAAATTCAGCAGTGAAAGCCAGTCAAGCTGGCGCATCATCGTGAACATCCTGCTGTTATACGGCGGTGTCCGGCGAAGCACCGGAACCAGCTTGCGCAGCCCCATCAGACTCAGCGGATTGAACCCGCTGAGTATCAGCCAGCCATCATCAATCAGGACGCGATCGGCCTCGCGCAGCAGGCGATGAGGATCGCTGCACCAGGGCAACGTGTGTGCCAGCAGGCAGGCATCAACGGACTTTTCCGCAAACGGCAGATGCAAAGGATCCGCTTTCACCTGAACCGGTGATGCGCCAAGAGAGACATTAACCTGATGTGAGATAGCGCAGCTTTCGGTATTGATTTCCGCGCTGAGATTGCCAATCTTAAGCAAGTGAAAACCATACATTTTCGCGAGCCAGGGTTTAAGCTGCTGTTCCAGGTTCTCGCGATAGTATTCACCCCAGGGCAATTCGGCCCAACGTTCAGGTGCCGGGACAATCTGAGGTATCCTTGCCGGTTTCATCAACACACCCACCACGCTATAAGAGGTAATTTATGAATCTTATCAGTATTCCCGCCTTTCAGGACAATTACATCTGGGTTTTAGTCGATGACGAGCGTCGGTGCGTCATTGTCGATCCTGGAGAATCGGCTCCTGTATCAGACGCGATAAAAGAGAACGGCTGGCAACCAGAGGCCATCCTTCTGACCCATCATCATAACGATCACACCGGCGGCGTTGCTGACCTTCGTGCCCAATTCCCGCATCTGGTGGTTTACGGACCGGCAGAGACACAAGATAAGGGAACAACGCAGGTAGTCGAAGAAGGTGAAAATATCCTCATACGCGAGTGGGAGTTTTCTGTATTTGCTACACCAGGTCACACTTTGGGACATCTTTGTTTCTACAACAAACCTTATCTTTTTTGCGGCGACACGCTGTTCTCCGGAGGCTGTGGAAGGCTTTTTGAGGGCACCCCAGCCCAGATGTACCAGTCATTACAGAAGATTAGCGCATTACCTGACGATACCCTTATTTGTTGCGCACATGAGTATACATTAGGAAATATGAAGTTTGCGGCGAGCATCTTGCCAGAGGATCGGGCGATTCAAGATTATTATCACAAAGTGAAGGAGTTACGTGCAAAAAACCAAAAAACACTCCCCGTAACTCTGAAAAATGAGCGTAAAACTAATTTATTTTTACGAACAGATGATATTGATTTAATTTATAAAATTAACAAAGAAACAAATTTGTCACAACCAGAACAACGATTTGCATGGTTAAGGTCAAAGAAAGATAACTTCAGATAATTGCGGGTTGCCTTTTCAAAATTTCGCCGTTATCATCGCTCGTCTTTTAAGCAACTATTGACACACACATGAAGGCAAAAGCGATATTACTCGCCTCTGTCCTGCTTGTAGGTTGCCAGTCGCAGAACGGCAGCAACGTACAACAGCACGCACAGAGCCTTTCTGCAGCTGGTCAAGGGGAAGCAGGGAAGTTTACAAGTTCAGCGCGATGGATGGACGATGGGACGTCTTTCGCACAGGATGAAGACTTGTGGACCTCTATTGGCGACGAGCTAAAGATGGGAATTCCGGAAAACAACCGGATTCGCGAACAGAAGCAAAAGTATTTAAGAAATAAGAGCTATCTCCACGATGTAACTTTACGGGCAGAGCCGTATATGTACTGGATAGCCGGGCAAGTTAAGAAACGTAACATGCCGATGGAGCTGGTACTCCTACCCATAGTGGAGAGCGCTTTTGACCCACACGCGACGTCTGGCGCCAATGCCGCAGGCATTTGGCAGATCATTCCGAGCACCGGGCGAAACTATGGTTTGAAACAGACCCGCAACTATGATGCGCGTCGTGATGTTGTCGCTTCAACGACAGCCGCTCTCGACATGATGGAACGTCTTAATAAGATGTTCGACGGCGACTGGCTGTTAACGGTCGCAGCGTATAACAGTGGCGAAGGTCGTGTACTGAAGGCAATGAAAGCGAATAAAGCACGGGGTAAATCCACCGATTTTTGGTCGCTCTCACTGCCACAGGAAACGAAGATTTACGTACCGAAAATGCTGGCATTGAGCGATATTCTCAAGAACAGCAAGCGTTACGGTGTACAACTGCCAACACCAGACGAAAGTCGTGCACTAGCGCGCGTTCGCCTCAGCAATCCGGTTGATATTCAACAGGTTGCTGATATGACGGGTATGTCGGTAAGTAAACTGAAAACCTTTAATGCTGGCGTTAAAGGCTCAACGCTGGGGGCCAGTGGTCCGCAGTATGTAATGGTTCCGCAGAAACATGCTGAGCAGTTACGTGAGTCTTTAGCATCGGGTGAAATTGCCGCTGTTCAGTCAACACTGATCGCGGATGCATCATCCGTGAACAGCCGCAGCTATAAGGTTCGGTCAGGTGATACGCTTTCGGGCATTGCCTCACGTCTTGGCGTGACGGCAAACGACTTGCAGCAGTGGAATAATCTGCGCAGCTCAGGCCTGAAAGTGGGTCAGACTCTGACGGTGGGTGCAGGTAACAGTGCACAGCGTCTCGCCAGCAACAGCGATAGCATTACCTATCGTGTGCGTAAAGGTGATTCACTGTCCAGTATCGCAAAACGACACGGCGTAAATATCAAGGATGTGATGCGCTGGAACAATGATACTGACAATCTGAAACCAGGCGACCAGCTAACGTTGTTTGTGAAAAACAGCGCCACGCCAGACTCCTGATGACACGACCTAACGATAAAAAGGCACCGATTCCCCTCGGTGCCTTTTTTCTTTACGCTGCTTTTTGCGCTTCAGCCATGATGGTATCGCTGGTAAATGATCCATCATCCTGCAATTCAAAGTACGCCTTCACTTCCGCTGACGCACTATCCTGATACAACCGAATGGCCTGGCTTAACGCTTCCGGCGTGCGCATACGGGCAATCCACGAGCTGAACTCCAGCGGCAAGCGGTCCGTTATCAATGCACGTGTGATCAGCCCCGCTTCAGTAATCAGCGCTAACCACTCCCCGCTGGAGTAGTTTTGCACATGCGAGGTGTCGCGCAGCGCTTCAACCGTCTGCAGCCAGATATTACGCACCGGATGTCCCGGCGACATCACATCCATAATGATAAAGACCCCGCCCGGCTTCAGAACGCGTTTAACTTCACGTAATGCCTGGCCGACATCATGCCAGTGATGGGCAGAATAACGGCTGATAACGACTTCAAATGAGGTATCTTCAAAGGGTAAGGATTCGGCATAGCCCTGACGCGTCGTGATGTTGTTCAGCCCTTTGGCTTTTGCGGCCTCTGCAACCACCTCCAGCATCTGACTGGATAAATCATAGGCCGTGACCTGCGCCACCTGTTGTGCTGCCGTGAAGCTGGCATGCCCGGCACCACAGCCTAAGTCCAGGACGTGCGCGTGCGGCACTGCCGCCAGGCGTTCACCGAGACGGACCAGATCACGGCCAGACGCGTGCACGGCACTGCTCAGATAAGCATTTGCCTGGGAGCCAAACTGTTTTTCTACGTTGTCATGATGGGAGTGTGTTGTTGTCATCGTACTGTCCTTTTGTTGTTAAAAATAAAGGGCAGCACCCGAATGGCCTGCCCCACGGCAGACCTGACATACCATTATTTATCAGGTTTGCCGGGACTGAATTCAACGAGTAGAGGATTGTGATCGGAGGCACGCGTCACCAGAACAGAGGCGTCGTGAACGTTCAGACCACGATAGAAGACAAAATCGAGAGGACGGCCAAACGCTTTCTTGCGCTGGTCATCGCTAAAACGAACTTCACGCAGCGACATTTCGCGTGCAAAGCGATACAGCGCATTCATGCGCGGACGGCTCCAGGCATTAAAATCCCCGGCCATAATGATGGGCCCGCTGTGATGGGCGATCTGGTCACCGATCGGAAGTAACTGCTTACTATACACATCCACGCCCAGGCTGAAGTTGACCGCGTGGATATTCACAACCATCAGCATGCGCGTGTCCGGCAGCGGGTAGACCGTTACCAGCGCCGATTTCGCCAGACGCAGAATCGGCTCGCGCTCGCGCAGCGGGCAGCAATAGACCGGATGAGCCGAAGAGAGGGTCATCACGCCAGAAGGATGTTGCGGCAAGACAAACGCGGGAACCTGGTCAGCAGCAAGGTAGTGAGTCGTAGCAAACCTTACCAGCTCGGGGGTGGTTTGCGCCTCCTGCAACAGCACCAGATGGGCGTCTTTCCCAAAATTCTTGAGTACCGATAACCACTCAGCGCGCTGTTGTTTAAAGATGTTCCACACCAGCACCCGGATTTTTTCATCGCTGCTTAAGGGTGTCCCGGCAGGTAATGCCTGACTTATGCTCGCAAACGACCCCGGAGGCAAGATCCTCTCCGCGGGCATTCCGGCAACATAACGCATGGCATAGGTATTTTTTCGCACTTTTGGAAACGGCCTCTGTAACATGAACCAGCCCGGAAAACGGACTGGTTCTAATGTTATAGGGACTTTAGGTTACACTTTCAACGCAATTTCAGATAAACCGCTTTCCAGTTTTGTAAGCAAGCACTTACTGATGTTATCCCAGCACTACACGAGCGGGTTTATCAAGGCGCCCACTCAGGCTAATCAGCAGGAAAGCGACCAGAACAATCACCGCACCAATCCATGGCGTTTGGGTTAATCCGAAATGTTCAACGGTTTGCCCACCAATGATGGAACCCAGCGCAATCCCAATATTGAACGCGGCAATATTCAGGCCCGATGCGACATCTACCGCGTTGGGTGTATAAAGTTCGGCTTTTTGTACCACGTAAACCTGCAGGCCTGGCACGTTACCAAAGGCGAAGATCCCCATCACCAGTACCGTTATCAGTGCGGCGTATTGCATCGATGCCGTGAACTGGAAAATCATCAGCAGAACAACCAGTGCTGCGAAGATAAACTTCAGGGCCGGCACTGCACCATGTTTGTCCGCAAGCTTCCCTCCCCAGATATTACCGATGGCGACGGAGATACCATACCCCAGCAAAATCCAGCTCACTGCACTGGGTGAGAAGCCTGCCAGGTCCTGCATCATCGGAGCCAGGAAGGTGAAAGCCGTGAATACCCCCCCATAGCCGAGCGCTGTGACGGCGTAGATGATCAACAAACGCGGATGCGTGAGTACCTTCAGCTGATCGCTCAGGCTGGCACTCGCACGTCCTGCAATCGTCGACGGTACCAGCAGCAGGCTGGCAACCAGGGCAATCCCCCCCAGTAAAGAGACGGCAAGGAAGGTTTCGCGCCAGCCAAAGTGCTGTCCGATAAACGTTCCTAACGGTACACCGGTGACAAGGGCGACAGTCAGACCACCGAACATAATCGCGATGGCGGATGCTGCTTTCTCTTTTGGTACCAGGCTGGTTGCAATAGTTGAACCAATGGAGAAGAACACACCGTGAGCGAGACCGGTCAGCAGCCGGGCAATCACCAGCGTGGTGTAGTCCGGCGCCTGCCAGGCCAGAATATTGCCAGCGGTGAATAACACCATCAGCGCAACCAACAGCGGCTTACGCGGGAAACGTCCCGTCAACGCGGTCAGGACGGGGGCGCCGATGGCAACCCCGAGCGCATAGATAGAAACCAACAGGCCGGCAGAGGGCAGCGAGATTGAAAGCTGGTTAGCTATCGTAGGCACCAGTCCTACGATAACAAATTCGGTCGTGCCAATTGCAAAGGCACTGATCGTCAGGGCAAGTAGCGCCAGTGGCATAAATAACTCCATATCATCAGGATTAAGATGACAGGCAGTATGCGCCAGTGCTTAAATAACAAAAATGGTCAAAATATCAATAGAATTTTGCAGGTGGTGCAACAATGAAAGCAACGTCGGAAGAGCTGACAATTTTTGTCGCCGTCGTCGAAAGCGGCAGTTTTAGCCGTGCGGCCGAGCAGCTGGGGCAGGCTAATTCAGCCATCAGCCGCTCGGTGAAAAAAATGGAGATGAAGCTCGGCGTCAGTCTTCTCAACCGAACGACGCGTCAGCTGAGCCTGACGGAGGAAGGCGAGCGTTACTTCCGCCGTGTGCAGTCCGTCCTGCAGGAGATGGCGGCGGCAGAAACAGAGATTATGGAAACCCGTAGTACGCCACGCGGATTGCTGCGCATTGATGCGGCAACACCGGTTGTTCTTCATTTTCTGATGCCGCTGATCAAGCCTTTCCGCGAACGCTATCCGGAGATGACGCTCTCGTTAGTTTCCTCAGAGACGTTTATCAATCTCATCGAGCGGAAAGTGGATGTGGCGATCCGGGCCGGCACGCTGACCGACTCGAGCTTGCGGGCCCGCCCTCTTTTTGCCAGCTACCGCAAGATAGTCGCGTCACCGCAATACATCGCAGAGCATGGCAAACCAGAGACGGTTGAAGAGCTGAAGCAGCACCTGTGCCTGGGCTTCACGGAGCCCGTATCGCTGAACACCTGGCCTGTGGCCTGTCATGATGGTCAACTGCATGAAATCACCAGTGGGTTATCGTCCAACAGTGGAGAAACGCTGAAGCAGCTTTGCCTCGAAGGGAATGGGATCGCCTGTTTGTCGGACTATATGATTGATAAAGAAATTGCACGCGGTGAGCTTGTAGAGCTGATGGCAGATAAACGTCTGCCTGTGGAGATGCCTTTTAGTGCAGTTTATTACAGTGACAGAGCGGTAAGTACGCGCATACGCGCCTTTATCGATTTCCTGAGCGAACATATAAAAACAGCTCCCCGGGGAGCTGTGTGAGGGTTTCAGGCTACAGAGGAAAGGGTCAATATTAATCCCAGTCAGGTGCCAGACCTTCAGGGCTGACCAGACGATCGTTGCATTCCAGGGCAGCGATCGCTTTTTTGTCTTCGGCGTCCAGCTGGAGATCCCTCGCTAACAGGTTACTGGCCAGGTTTTCACGTCGGGTTGAAGAGGGGATCACGGCGTAACCTTCACCCATCGCCCATGCCAGAATCACCTGTGCAGCCGTTGCGCTATGTTTCTCTGCGATACGATTAATCACGTCATCTTTCAGTGCTTTACCGTAGGCCAGGGTCATATATGAGGTGATGTGGATGCCGTGCTGTTTTGCCCAGTCCACGACTTTGCGGTTTTGCAGGTAGGGAGAGAGTTCAATCTGATTGGTTGCAATGTTTTCAGCCCCCACGGCGGCAATGGCTTTTTCCATCAGCGGGATGGTGAAATTAGAAATACCTATTTCACGCGTTAAGCCCTGCTCTTTCGCTTCACGCAATGCCTGCATGAACTCCTCGACTGACACGGCATCGTTCGGTGATGGCCAGTGGATCAACGTCAGATCCACATAGTCGGTACGCAGTTTTTCCAGGCTCTCTTTCAGGCTGGGGATCAATTTGTCTTTGCTGAGGTTTTCAATCCAGATTTTGGTCGTGATGAAAAGCTCGCTGCGCGCTACGCCGCTCTCTTCGATAGCCTGACCAACGGCAGCTTCGTTATCATAAATCTGCGCCGTATCAATTGCGCGATAGCCAAGCTCAAGTGCAGTTTTAACAGATGCGATAACAACGTCGTCTTTCAGGCGGAAAGTGCCCAGACCCAGTGCAGGGATAGTCATGTAATCCTCGTTATTCATAATGATTGTTAACTGAGGAGGATTATCGCTGCTGCCGTTATGCAGAAAAAGAGCGTTTAACGCAGAGGATTTTTGCTGATTTGGCAATAATGATAAGACAGATATGAAAAAAGCCCTGAGCGTTAACTCAGGGCTTTTAATAAGTGGCGGAACGGACGGGACTCGAACCCGCGACCCCCTGCGTGACAGGCAGGTATTCTAACCGACTGAACTACCGCTCCACCGAAGACTGCTGTAACCACCGGATTTATGCACCGGCTTACTACGTAATTTGATGCCTGGCAGTTCCCTACTCTCGCATGGGGAGACCCCACACTACCATCGGCGCTACGGCGTTTCACTTCTGAGTTCGGCATGGGGTCAGGTGGGACCACCGCGCTAAAGCCGCCAGGCAAATTCTGTTATCTGTATCAGCTGAAAATCGTCTCTCACCGCCAAAACATCTTCGGCGTTGTAAGGTTAAGCCTCACGGTTCATTAGTATCGGTTAGCTCAACGCATCGCTGCGCTTACACACCCGACCTATCAACGTCGTAGTCTTCAACGTTCCTTCAGGAGACTTAAAGTCTCAGGGAGAACTCATCTCGGGGCAAGTTTCGTGCTTAGATGCTTTCAGCACTTATCTCTTCCGCATTTAGCTACCGGGCAGTGCCATTGGCATGACAACCCGAACACCAGTGATGCGTCCACTCCGGTCCTCTCGTACTAGGAGCAGCCCCCCTCAATTCTCCAGCGCCCACGGCAGATAGGGACCGAACTGTCTCACGACGTTCTAAACCCAGCTCGCGTACCACTTTAAATGGCGAACAGCCATACCCTTGGGACCTACTTCAGCCCCAGGATGTGATGAGCCGACATCGAGGTGCCAAACACCGCCGTCGATATGAACTCTTGGGCGGTATCAGCCTGTTATCCCCGGAGTACCTTTTATCCGTTGAGCGATGGCCCTTCCATTCAGAACCACCGGATCACTATGACCTGCTTTCGCACCTGCTCGAGCCGTCACTCTCGCAGTCAAGCTAGCTTATGCCATTGCACTAACCTCCTGATGTCCGACCAGGATTAGCTAACCTTCGTGCTCCTCCGTTACTCTTTGGGAGGAGACCGCCCCAGTCAAACTACCCACCAGACACTGTCCGCAACCCGGATTACGGGTCTACGTTAGAACACCAGCCATTAAAGGGTGGTATTTCAAGGTTGGCTCCACGCAGACTGGCGTCCACGCTTCAAAGCCTCCCACCTATCCTACACATCAAGGACCAGTGTTCAGTGTCAAGCTATAGTAAAGGTTCACGGGGTCTTTCCGTCTTGCCGCGGGTACACTGCATCTTCACAGCGAGTTCAATTTCACTGAGTCTCGGGTGGAGACAGCCTGGCCATCATTACGCCATTCGTGCAGGTCGGAACTTACCCGACAAGGAATTTCGCTACCTTAGGACCGTTATAGTTACGGCCGCCGTTTACCGGGGCTTCGATCAAGAGCTTCGCGTTACCGCTAACCCCATCAATTAACCTTCCGGCACCGGGCAGGCGTCACACCGTATACGTCCACTTTCGTGTTTGCACAGTGCTGTGTTTTTAATAAACAGTTGCAGCCAGCTGGTATCTTCGACTGATTTCAGCTCCACCCGCAGGGGCTTCACCTACATATCAGCGTGCCTTCTCCCGAAGTTACGGCACCATTTTGCCTAGTTCCTTCACCCGAGTTCTCTCAAGCGCCTTGGTATTCTCTACCTGACCACCTGTGTCGGTTTGGGGTACGATTTCGTGTTACCTGATGCTTAGAGGCTTTTCCTGGAAGCAGGGCATTTGTTACTTCAGCACCGTAGTGCCTCGTCATCACACCTCAGCGTTAATAAACGACCGGATTTACCTAATCGTTCCGCCTACATGCTTAAACCGGGACAACCGTCGCCCGGCTAACATAGCCTTCTCCGTCCCCCCTTCGCAGTAACACCAAGTACAGGAATATTAACCTGTTTCCCATCGACTACGCCTTTCGGCCTCGCCTTAGGGGTCGACTCACCCTGCCCCGATTAACGTTGGACAGGAACCCTTGGTCTTCCGGCGAGCGGGCTTTTCACCCGCTTTATCGTTACTTATGTCAGCATTCGCACTTCTGATACCTCCAGCACCCCTCACAGGACACCTTCAACGGCTTACAGAACGCTCCCCTACCCAACAACGCATAAGCGTCGCTGCCGCAGCTTCGGTGCATGGTTTAGCCCCGTTACATCTTCCGCGCAGGCCGACTCGACCAGTGAGCTATTACGCTTTCTTTAAATGATGGCTGCTTCTAAGCCAACATCCTGGCTGTCTGTGCCTTCCCACATCGTTTCCCACTTAACCATGACTTTGGGACCTTAGCTGGCGGTCTGGGTTGTTTCCCTCTTCACGACGGACGTTAGCACCCGCCGTGTGTCTCCCGTGATAACATTCTTCGGTATTCGTAGTTTGCATCGGGTTGGTAAGCCGGGATGGCCCCCTAGCCGAAACAGTGCTCTACCCCCGAAGATGAGTTCACGAGGCGCTACCTAAATAGCTTTCGGGGAGAACCAGCTATCTCCCGGTTTGATTGGCCTTTCACCCCCAGCCACAAGTCATCCGCTAATTTTTCAACATTAGTCGGTTCGGTCCTCCAGTTAGTGTTACCCAACCTTCAACCTGCCCATGGCTAGATCACCGGGTTTCGGGTCTATACCCTGCAACTTAACGCCCAGTTAAGACTCGGTTTCCCTTCGGCTCCCCTATACGGTTAACCTTGCTACAGAATATAAGTCGCTGACCCATTATACAAAAGGTACGCAGTCACCCCATAAAAGAGGCTCCCACTGCTTGTACGTACACGGTTTCAGGTTCTTTTTCACTCCCCTCGCCGGGGTTCTTTTCGCCTTTCCCTCACGGTACTGGTTCACTATCGGTCAGTCAGGAGTATTTAGCCTTGGAGGATGGTCCCCCCATATTCAGACAGGATACCACGTGTCCCGCCCTACTCTTCGAGTTCACAACCTGTGTGCTTTCGTGTACGGGACTGTCACCCTGTACCGTGCGACTTTCCAGACGCTTCCACTAACACACAAGCTGATTCAGACTCTGGGCTGCTCCCCGTTCGCTCGCCGCTACTGGGGGAATCTCGGTTGATTTCTTTTCCTCGGGGTACTTAGATGTTTCAGTTCCCCCGGTTCGCCTCGTTAACCTATGTATTCAGTTAACGATAGTGTGTCGGAACACACTGGGTTTCCCCATTCGGACATCGCCGGGTCAAAGGTTCATATCACCTCGCCGGCGCTTTTCGCAGATTAGCACGTCCTTCATCGCCTCTGACTGCCAGGGCATCCACCGTGTACGCTTAGTCGCTTAACCTCACAACCCGAAGATGTTTCTTTCGATTCATCACCGGTTTGCGAAAATTTGAGAGACTCGAACACACATTAACTGTGTGTCGTTTCAATTTTCAGCTTGATCCAGATTTTTAAAGAGCAAAACTTCGCAGTGCACCTTTTCAGGTTCACTCTGAAGTTTTCTTGTTTTCGCAGTAAAAGATGGTGGAGCTATGCGGGATCGAACCGCAGACCTCCTGCGTGCAAAGCAGGCGCTCTCCCAGCTGAGCTATAGCCCCATCGTATGACCAACCTCTTCAAATCTGCATGACAGATTTGGTAGGCCTGAGTGGACTTGAACCACCGACCTCACCCTTATCAGGGGTGCGCTCTAACCACCTGAGCTACAAGCCTGTAGAGGTTTTTTACTGCTGTTTTTCATCAGACAATCTGTGTGAGCACTACAAAGGCAGGTTCTTTAAGGTAAGGAGGTGATCCAACCGCAGGTTCCCCTACGGTTACCTTGTTACGACTTCACCCCAGTCATGAATCACAAAGTGGTAAGCGCCCTCCCGAAGGTTAAGCTACCTACTTCTTTTGCAACCCACTCCCATGGTGTGACGGGCGGTGTGTACAAGGCCCGGGAACGTATTCACCGTAGCATTCTGATCTACGATTACTAGCGATTCCGACTTCATGGAGTCGAGTTGCAGACTCCAATCCGGACTACGACGCACTTTATGAGGTCCGCTTGCTCTCGCGAGTTCGCTTCTCTTTGTATGCGCCATTGTAGCACGTGTGTAGCCCTACTCGTAAGGGCCATGATGACTTGACGTCATCCCCACCTTCCTCCAGTTTATCACTGGCAGTCTCCTTTGAGTTCCCGGCCGGACCGCTGGCAACAAAGGATAAGGGTTGCGCTCGTTGCGGGACTTAACCCAACATTTCACAACACGAGCTGACGACAGCCATGCAGCACCTGTCTCAGAGTTCCCGAAGGCACCAATCCATCTCTGGAAAGTTCTCTGGATGTCAAGAGTAGGTAAGGTTCTTCGCGTTGCATCGAATTAAACCACATGCTCCACCGCTTGTGCGGGCCCCCGTCAATTCATTTGAGTTTTAACCTTGCGGCCGTACTCCCCAGGCGGTCGACTTAACGCGTTAGCTCCGGAAGCCACGCCTCAAGGGCACAACCTCCAAGTCGACATCGTTTACGGCGTGGACTACCAGGGTATCTAATCCTGTTTGCTCCCCACGCTTTCGCACCTGAGCGTCAGTCTTTGTCCAGGGGGCCGCCTTCGCCACCGGTATTCCTCCAGATCTCTACGCATTTCACCGCTACACCTGGAATTCTACCCCCCTCTACAAGACTCTAGCCTGCCAGTTTCGAATGCAGTTCCCAGGTTGAGCCCGGGGATTTCACATCCGACTTGACAGACCGCCTGCGTGCGCTTTACGCCCAGTAATTCCGATTAACGCTTGCACCCTCCGTATTACCGCGGCTGCTGGCACGGAGTTAGCCGGTGCTTCTTCTGCGGGTAACGTCAATTGCTGCGGTTATTAACCGCAACACCTTCCTCCCCGCTGAAAGTACTTTACAACCCGAAGGCCTTCTTCATACACGCGGCATGGCTGCATCAGGCTTGCGCCCATTGTGCAATATTCCCCACTGCTGCCTCCCGTAGGAGTCTGGACCGTGTCTCAGTTCCAGTGTGGCTGGTCATCCTCTCAGACCAGCTAGGGATCGTCGCCTAGGTGAGCCGTTACCCCACCTACTAGCTAATCCCATCTGGGCACATCTGATGGCAAGAGGCCCGAAGGTCCCCCTCTTTGGTCTTGCGACGTTATGCGGTATTAGCTACCGTTTCCAGTAGTTATCCCCCTCCATCAGGCAGTTTCCCAGACATTACTCACCCGTCCGCCACTCGTCACCCGAGAGCAAGCTCTCTGTGCTACCGTTCGACTTGCATGTGTTAGGCCTGCCGCCAGCGTTCAATCTGAGCCATGATCAAACTCTTCAATTTAAGTTTGATGCTCGTGAATTAAACTTCGTAATGAATTACGTATGTTCACTCAGAGACTTGGTATTCATTTTTCGTCCGAGGACGTTAAGAATCCATGTCACTTTGAGTGCCCACACAGATTGTCTGATAAATTGTTAAAGAGCAGTTGCGACGCGGCTTGCAGCTCACCGTCGCGAGGTGGCGTATATTACGCTTTCCTCTTTCAGAGTCAACCCTGAAGTTCAGGATTTTTTCTCTTCAACCGACCGGGTTATCTGTGAAGTGATTCACATCCGCCGTGTCGATGGAGGCGCATTATAGGGTGCCGCCGAGGAATGACAAGCGGAAATATGCATTTTTATTTTGACCGCTCACCTTTTCACCAAAAAGGCTATTTTTGGTGCTTTTTAATCTCTTTTGGCAGATCTGCCAGGCTATTAATCACCCAATCCGCGGCACTCTCTGCTTCAGGCGTCACAGGTTTGCCGGTGCGCACAAGTATTTTAGTCCCCACACCTGCGGCGGTTGCTGCCTGCATATCTTCCAGTTTATCGCCCACCATATAAGAAGCAGCCATATCGATATGCAGGAATTCCTGCGCAGAGATAAACATTCCCGGATGCGGCTTGCGGCAATCACACGTCTGGCGAAACTCTTCTACAGTTCCCTGCGGGTGGTGCGGGCAATAGTAAATGCCATCAAGTTCGACACCGCGGTCAGCCAGCGACCAGTCCATCCATTCCGTCAGCGTCTCGAATTGCGCCTCGGTGAATTTTCCACGTGCGATGCCGGACTGGTTGGTCACGACCACCAGCGCATAGCCCATCTCTTTCAGCTGGCGCATAGCATCGATAACGCCCTCGATAAACTCGAACTCATCAATTTCGTGGACATAACCGTGATCCACATTAATAGTGCCATCACGATCGAGAAAAATTGCGGGTACTGATTTTGCCACCGGTTTGCTCCTGAAAAAGGCATGTACAGCTAGTATCTCATGAATCGCAGCGCAATAAAGTGCTCATCGTACAGAGTTGGATTGATTTAGACGTCTGGATGCCTTAACATCCGTTTTGTTTACGGTCATCACCCGTATCTGGCAGAAGAAAATGCCACGGCTAACTTACATACGATAAAAATAATCTAATGATTAAACTTTCCAATATCACCAAAGTGTTCCAGCAGGGGAACCGAACCATTCAGGCGCTGAACAATGTCAGCCTGCATGTTCCTGCTGGTCAAATTTATGGCGTCATTGGCGCATCGGGTGCAGGTAAAAGTACGCTGATCCGTTGTGTTAACCTGCTTGAGCGCCCAACCCAGGGTCGTGTAGAAGTAGGCGGGCAGGAACTGACCGCCCTTTCAGAGAAAGAACTGACGAAAGCACGCCGCCAGATTGGCATGATCTTCCAGCACTTTAACCTGCTGGCCTCCCGTACGGTGTTTGGCAACGTTGCCTTACCGCTGGAACTGGACAACACGCCAAAAGAAGAAGTTAAGCGTCGCGTAACCGAACTGCTGGATCTCGTCGGTCTGGGTGATAAACACGATAGCTACCCGGCAAACCTGTCCGGCGGACAAAAGCAGCGTGTGGCCATTGCCCGCGCGCTGGCAAGCAACCCGAAAGTGCTGCTGTGCGATGAAGCCACCAGCGCATTAGATCCCGCCACTACGCGTTCCATTCTGGAGCTGCTGAAGGACATCAACCGTCGCCTCGGCCTGACCATTCTCCTTATTACACATGAAATGGACGTGGTGAAACGCATCTGTGATTGCGTCGCGGTAATCAGCAACGGTGAGTTGATTGAGCAAGACACGGTCAGCGAAGTGTTTTCCCATCCGAAAACACCACTGGCACAACAGTTTATTCAGTCCACGCTGCACCTGGATATTCCGGAAGATTATCTGGAGCGTTTAAAAACAGAATCGACCGCTGACAGCGTCCCGATGCTGCGTATGGAGTTCACTGGCCAGTCCGTCGATGCACCGCTGCTGTCCGAAACCGCGCGCCGCTTTAATGTGAATAACAACATCATCAGCGCGCAAATGGATTACGCCGGTGGCGTGAAGTTCGGCATCATGCTGACGGAAATGCACGGCACACAAGCAGAAACCCAGGCGGCAATTGCCTGGCTGCAAGAACATCACGTAAAAGTAGAGGTACTGGGTTATGTCTGAGCCGATGATGTGGCTGCTGGTTCGCGGCGTTTGGGAAACGCTGGCAATGACCTTTGTATCAGGCTTCTTTGGTTTTGTGATTGGTCTGCCGGTCGGCGTGCTGCTGTATGTGACGCGCCCGGGACAAATCATTGAGAACGCGAAGCTGTATCGCACCCTGTCTGCACTGGTGAATATCTTCCGTTCTATCCCGTTCATTATTCTGCTGGTGTGGATGATTCCATTTACCCGTGTGATCGTGGGAACGTCTATCGGTTTGCAGGCAGCTATCGTTCCGCTGACCGTGGGAGCTGCGCCGTTTATCGCCCGTATGGTGGAAAACGCCCTGCTGGAAATCCCGACCGGTTTGATCGAGGCTTCCCGCGCGATGGGGGCAACGCCAATGCAGATCGTTCGTAAAGTCCTGCTGCCTGAAGCGCTGCCAGGGCTGGTTAACGCGGCAACCATTACGTTGATTACTCTGGTGGGTTATTCCGCGATGGGCGGTGCCGTTGGCGCCGGCGGTTTAGGCCAGATTGGCTACCAGTACGGCTATATTGGTTATAACGCTACCGTAATGAATACCGTTCTGGTATTGCTGGTTGTGCTGGTTTACTTAATCCAGTTCTCTGGCGATCGCATCGTCCGGACTGTTACTCACAAATAACGTTACACACAACACAAACTCGACGAGTTAAGGATATAACATGGCGTTTAAATTAAAGACCTTTGCAGCGGTAGGCGCGCTGATCGGCTCTCTGGCACTGGTGGGTTGCGGTCAGGACGAAAAAGATCCAAACCACATCAAAGTGGGCGTTATCGTGGGTGCAGAACAGCAGGTTGCTGAAGTCGCGCAGAAAGTCGCGAAAGAGAAGTATGGTCTGGACGTTGAGCTGGTGACCTTTAACGATTACGTTCTGCCGAACGAAGCGCTGAGCAAAGGCGATATCGACGCCAACGCCTTCCAGCATAAACCTTACCTGGATCAGCAGATCAAGGATCGCGGCTATAAACTGGTGGGTGTGGGTAACACCTTTGTTTACCCTATTGCCGGTTACTCCAAGAAAATTAAATCTCTGGACGAACTGCAGCCAGGCTCTCAGGTTGCCGTGCCTAACGACCCAACCAACCTTGGCCGTTCCCTGCTGCTGCTGCAGAAAGTGGGCCTGATTAAGCTGAAAGACGGTGTTGGCCTGCTGCCAACCGTTCTGGATGTCACCGAGAATCCGAAAAATCTGAAAATTGTTGAGCTGGAAGCCCCACAGCTGCCACGTTCTCTCGACGACGCGCAGATTGCCCTGGCCGTTATCAACACCACGTACGCCAGCCAGATTGGCCTGACGCCAGCGAAAGACGGTATCTTCGTTGAAGACAAAGACTCCCCGTACGTAAACCTGATCGTGACTCGCGAAGACAACAAAGATGCGGAAAACGTGAAGAAGTTCGTACAGGCTTATCAGTCTGACGAAGTTTACCAGGAAGCCAACAAAGTGTTTAACGGCGGCGCTGTTAAGGGCTGGTAATCTCACCTCAGTGTAATATCATCAAGACGGGCTTATGCCCGTCTTGTCATTTGTGCAGTCAACTGATTCAATATCTGACGTTTTGATTATCCATTGAGGAATTATTATGCGTGCTTTACCGATCTGTCTTTTAGCACTCATGCTGAGCGGCTGTTCTATGCTAAGCAGATCTCCTGTTGAACCTGTCCAAAGCACGGCAACCCCGCCAAAAGCAGAACCCGTAAAACCGAAAGCGCCTCGCCCTGCGCCGGTTCGCATTATTACCAAAGCTGACGAACTCGTGGGTAAACCTTTCCGTGAACTGGGTGAAGTAAGCGGCGAATCCTGTCAGGCTACCAATCAGGACTCTCCACCGAATATCCCAACAGCGCGTAAACGCATGCAGATCAACGCGGCAAAAATGAAAGCCAACGCGGTTCTGCTGCATAGCTGCGAAGTGACCAGTGGAACACCGGGTTGCTACCGTCAGGCGGTTTGCATCGGCTCGGCGCTGAACATTACGGCGAAATGAGTTCATTTCAGTTCGAACAGATAGGCGTTATTCGCTCTCCCTATAAAGAGAAGTTCGCCGTGCCACGCCAGCCAGGTCTGGTCACCAGCGGTGGCGAGCTTCACTTGATCGCGCCCTACAATCAGGCCGATGCCGTACGCGGGCTCGAAGCATTCAGCCACTTATGGATTGTGTTTGTGTTTCACCAGACGATGGAAGGTGGCTGGCGTCCGACCGTACGCCCTCCTCGCCTGGGAGGCAACGCCAGGATGGGCGTGTTTGCGACGCGCTCAACCTTCCGTCCAAACCCTGTCGGGATGTCGCTGGTCGAACTGAAAGGTATACGCTGTCAAAAGGATCAGGTCATACTGGAATTAGGCAGCCTTGACCTGGTTGATGGCACGCCGGTTATCGATATCAAGCCGTATCTCCCCTTTGCCGAAGCGTTACCCGACGCCCGCGCAAGCTATGCACAGGAAGCACCGCAGGCAGATATGCCTGTTCACTTCACGGCTGAGATAACCACGCAGCTTGAGCAGCTGGAAACACGCTATCCCCGCCTTCGTGACTTTATCACCGAAGTGCTGGCTCAGGACCCCCGTCCGGCCTATCGTAAAGAAGAGGACGCTGGGAAAACCTACGCCGTCTGGCTGCTGGATTTTAACGTTCGCTGGCGCGTGACCGGGGCAGGTTTTGAAGTGTTTGCCCTTGAACCCAGGTAATTTTGTCCTCCTCTCTTTTGGCATCTTTGCCACACTGGTAAACTAAACCACTTTTTTTGTCTCAGGCTGGTGTTTCAGCCTGTTCCAATCGTCGAAATGGAACCGTAACAACATGCGTACTAGCCAATATCTGCTCTCCACTCTGAAGGAGACGCCTGCCGACGCCGAAGTGATCAGCCATCAGCTGATGCTGCGCGCCGGGATGATCCGCAAGCTGGCCTCCGGGTTATATACCTGGCTGCCGACCGGCGTGCGCGTCCTGAAAAAAGTCGAAAACATCGTGCGTGAAGAGATGAACAACGCCGGTGCTATCGAGGTGTCCATGCCTGTGGTTCAGCCCGCTGACCTGTGGCAGGAGAGCGGCCGTTGGGAGCAATATGGCCCTGAGCTGCTGCGTTTCGTTGATCGTGGCGAGCGTCCATTCGTCCTCGGCCCAACGCATGAAGAAGTCATTACCGACCTGATTCGTAATGAGCTGAGCTCTTACAAACAGCTGCCGCTGAACTTCTTCCAGATCCAGACCAAGTTCCGTGATGAAGTTCGCCCACGTTTCGGCGTCATGCGCTCACGCGAATTCCTGATGAAAGATGCTTACTCTTTCCATACGTCTCAGGAATCGCTGCAAGAGACCTACGACAAAATGTACGAGGCTTACAGCAAAATCTTCTCCCGTATGGGGCTGGATTTCCGTGCTGTGCAGGCTGATACCGGTTCTATCGGCGGAAGCGCGTCTCATGAGTTCCAGGTTCTGGCTCAGAGCGGCGAAGACGATGTGATCTTCTCTGACTCTTCTGATTACGCCGCGAACATCGAGTTTGCAGAAGCGCTGGCCCCTAAAGCGCCACGTGCTGCTGCAACCGAAGAGATGACGCTGGTTGATACACCTCACGCAAAAACCATTGCCGAGCTGGTTGAGCAGTTCAACCTGCCCGTCGAAAAAACGGTAAAAACCCTGCTGGTGAAATCCACCGAAGGTAGCGCGTACCCGCTGGTTGCCCTGCTGGTGCGTGGCGATCACGAACTGAACGAAGTGAAAGCTGAGAAGCTGCCTCAGGTTGCCAGCCCGCTGACGTTCGCAACGGAAGCGGAAATCCGTGCCGTCGTGAACGCAGGTCCTGGCTCTCTGGGCCCGGTGAATATGCCGGTTCCGGTGGTTATTGACCGTACGGTAGCCGCAATGAGCGACTTCGCCGCTGGCGCTAACATCGACGGTAAACATTACTTCGGCATCAACTGGGATCGCGATGTCGCGACGCCGGAAGTCGCTGATATCCGTAACGTGGTGGCAGGCGATCCAAGCCCGGACGGCCAGGGCACCCTGATGATCAAACGCGGTATCGAAGTGGGCCACATCTTCCAGCTGGGGGATAAATATTCCCGCGCGCTGAATGCCGCCGTTCAGGGGGAAGATGGCCGCAACCAGATCCTGACCATGGGTTGCTACGGTATCGGTGTGACGCGTGTGGTTGCAGCCGCCATTGAGCAAAACTACGACGAACGTGGCATCGTCTGGCCAGACAATATCGCCCCGTTCCAGGTGGCTATTCTGCCAATGAACATGCACAAGTCTTACCGCGTGCAGGAGCTGGCCGAAAAACTTTACTCCGAGCTGCGCGCTCAGGGTATCGAAGTGCTGATGGATGACCGTAAAGAGCGTCCAGGCGTGATGTTTGCCGATATGGAACTGATCGGTATCCCGCACACCGTAGTCATCGGCGACCGTAACCTCGACAGCGACGACATTGAATACAAATACCGTCGCAGTGGTGAAAAGCAGATGATCAAGACTGGCGACATTCTTGATTACCTGGTGAAAGCCATCAAAGGTTAACGTTAAACAAAAAACCCCGCTCAGGCGGGGTTTTTTAATGGGCCGATATCGGCTTATTTGCTGTTACAGTCTTTGCCCGCAACAAACTTCGCGTCTTTATCTGCCACCAGCGTTTTCACCAGCTCTCCGCTGTCCGGGTTCGGCTCCAGCGTAAAGTGACCATCTACCGTCAGCAGGACTGGCTTGCTGTCATTGCCACGCGCAACAGCGTAATCACGCTCCAGCTGCGCATTGTTCGCCACGCTGATTTTCTTGCCGGTGGCGCAGTCGGTAAAGATCGCCGCATCCGCCATATAGAAATACATCCCACGCATTGGCATTGGCGTTGCAGGCAGGGCCGCTTTCACCGGGGCCAGCGTATAGTTGAACTGGGACTCAATCGGATTGCCTTCGCGGTCGAGCATCTCCATCCCTTCACCTTTGGCGCGGAAATAGGTTTTCTCACCGGTGGTATCCGTCAGTACCAGCTTCTCAGCCGTACGCGCCCATGTCCCGTAGCTCGCAAAGGAAGATGGTTCTTTCGCCCCCTGATAACGCTGGTTCATAACCCAGGTACCGTCTTTCTGCAGGAACAGTGACGTTTCAATGCCCTCGCAGTCGGCACACGGTAAAACGCCGCGCCAGCTCTGCTGCATTGGTTTTAACTCTTCATTCTGCGCAGGCTGCACGACCTGCGTTTCAGAACGGTTGTTACACCCGAAAAGCGCAAACAGCGTACTCACTGCCAGCGCTGACAATAATGCTTTTTTCACAATGAATTCCTTATGAAATTGTGTTCCTTTTCGTCACTCCGTAGGGCGACGAACTTTACCGCGTAGTGCTTTCACTGTGGATTTTTGGGCCTTCGACGATAGCCGACGCTCTTTCGATGCGCGGGTCGGTCGCGTTGCCCGACGGCTTTTTTGCACTGCCGTTAGTTCTTTAATCATCGACACCAGTCTGGCAATCGCCGCTTCGCGGTTCAACTCCTGGCTGCGGTACTCCTGCGCTTTAATCACAATCACGCCATCACTGGTGATCAGATGATGGCTGGCAGCGAGCAGGCTTTCTTTGTAATACTCTGGCAGGCTGGAGGCCCGAATGTCAAAGCGCAAATGGATAGCCGTTGAAGCCTTGTTAACGTGCTGTCCACCCGCCCCCTGAGCACGGATGGCGGTGATCTCCAGCTCATTGTCAGGGATGCTAACGTTTCGGGACAAGACAATCATGGCGCTGGCTGCCACGCCGTCAAATGAATTTCCAGATTATTCTGAGAATCAGAAAGCCAGATAGCGCCGTCCTGAATTGTGGCCTGCAGGACCATCGTCCGGCTGGCAAACTCGCTCAGCTTCGCCAGCTGCTCATCGTCCAGATACCAGACGGTAAGGTTGGCAAACTGCCCGCACTTGCTCTTGCTTTGCTGCCACCAGATTTCCGCAGCACGTTGATTATACGCGAATAACGCCACGTTAGCGGACTGCGTGCAGGCCTTTTTAATGCGGCGCTCATCCGGCAGACCGAGTTCAATCCATAAATCGATACCCAGATGATCGTTGTGCAGCCAGGCCTCTGGCTCGTCCTCAGCGCTTAAGCCACGGCTAAATTGCAGACGCTCGTCAGCATACTTTATCCACGCCAGCAGGCGCAGCATCATGCGCTCCTGGGTTTCAGAGGGGTGGCGTGCCAGAGTGAGTGACGCATCCAGGAACTGGTTGCGGTCAAGATCTGCCACATTGACCACAGCTTTATAAATTGTCGCTTTCAGCGCCATGAGAGAACTCCTTTCGAATCAGGCGCACATTGTAGCGAAAAAGGAATAAAAAGGCTGTTCCCGGGTGAACATTCACCGGCTATCAAGGCGCTGATATTGCTTAAATGAGTATGGTATAGTCACCTTGCTAAACCGAGTTTATCTTCGTAGGCTTAATGATATCTCACAGTAAGTCAGTGCGCTGGCGGGAGGGGATGTGAATAATTATTGTGAGTTAATTCGCAAACGGTATGCGGAAATCGCCAGCGGAGATCTGGGGTATGTCCCGGACGCGTTGGGCTGTGTATTGAAAGTGCTTAATGAAGTGGCCTCTGATGAGGGCCTTTCAGAATCGGTCAGGGAAAAAGCAGCGTATGCTGCGGCGAATTTACTGGTGAGCGATTATGTCAATGAATGAAACTTATCAACCCATCAATTGTGATGACTATGACAACCTCGAACTCGCCTGCCAGCATCATTTAATACTGACGCTGGAGCTAAAAGATGGCGAAGTGTTGAAGGCAAAAGCCAGCGACCTGGTTTCGCGAAAGAATGTGGAATATCTGATAGTGGAAGATGCCGGGGCGACGCGTGAGCTACGTCTGGACAAAATTGCCAGCTTCAGCCACCCGCAAATCGGCACCGTTGTGGTGAGCGAATCCTGATGACACTAACGGGCAGCCCGGCTGCCCGTTACGCTTTCCACTCAAACTGCACGCCCGTTTCTGCCCACCCCTCTTGCGTAATGAATACCCCCGCAGCAGCAATCAGCGTTTCACCGTAGAAAAGTAGCGGCGTGGTATCGCGTCGCCAGGGCGGCACATTGCTCTCCTGCCAGATTTTCTTCAGCTTCCGCCCTCCGTTGCGCCCGACAATATGCAGCAGACCGCCCGCCTTAAAGCGCACGGTGACCGGCTCCCCGGGTTCAGGCAGACGTACATGGCCGGTTGGCACCAAAGACACACGACCGGCATCACAGGGCAACAGCAGCGGTTCCGCAAGCGACGGCCAGTCGAGTACCCTGTCGGCGAGCGAGGGAGATGATTTAACCCACCAGAGCGCCCCTTTATAGCGTCTGACGTCGAAACCGTTCAGGTGCACACACGGCGTAGCATCTTCCCGCGCCAGGGCGACTTCATCCCAGAAACGAGCCAGCATTGCCCGCGACGGCATAGCGGCACCGTGAGAGGCCAGCCAGCGTCGTAACAATGCGGCCCGACGCGCCGGGCTCATCGCTTCCAGCGGTGCGATGGTAAGCGATCCCTGCGCGGAAATCAGTTCCGCCAGCTCTTCGCTCAGCAGCTCATCCAGCAGACTCTCCTGTTCAGCGCACAGCATGGCGCTGCGTGCTGCCGCTTCTGCAAAGTGCGGCCAGCGTTCGCTCAGAAGCGGTACGACACGCAGACGCAGGAAGTTACGGTCATAGCGGTCATCCTGGTTGCTTTCATCTTCAATCCAGCTCAGCTCGTGTTCCCGTGCCCACGTTTCCAGCGAGGCTCGCGTCTCGCCAAGCAGTGGGCGAAGGAGGTGCGATCCGGCGAAATCAGCCCGTTCTGGCATCGCGGATAATCCCGCCGGGCCGCTTCCTCGTTTGAGGGCCAGTAATAACGTCTCGCACTGGTCATCGAGATGCTGCGCCGTGACCAGCGCTTCGTCAGGCTGTAATTCAGCGGCAAAAGCGGCATAGCGTGCTTTACGCGCCTGCGCCTCAATGCCCAGCCCCTCATCCTGGAGATGTACACGTTCAACAGTCAGCGGGATCGCCCATGCCGCACACACCGCCTCGCAGTGTGCCACCCACGCATCCGCGTGCGGGCTTAACCCGTGATGAATGTGCATCGCCCGAAGCTGAATATCAGGCTCGTTGTCACGCCAGAGTTTGAGACGGTGGAGCAAAACGGTGGAATCCAGGCCACCGCTAAACCCCACCAGCAGCTGGCGGTACGGTGAAACGGCTTGAGCAATCGCGGGTAGGGTCATAGAAAATCACATATAAAAATGCCCGAACTGAGCGGGCATTATCACACAGGGTGGAAATTACTGCTGGTAAAGCTCCAGCGGAAGGCCATCCGGATCGTTGAAAAAGGTAAAACGCTTGTCGGTGAACGGGTCGATACGAATCGCTTCGCACTTCACGCCGTGGGTTTCCAGATGTTTTACGGCGCGATCAATGTCGTCGACGCTAAAGGCAAGGTGGCGCAGGCCGCAAGCTTCCGGGCGGGACGGACGTGCTGGCGGAAAAGGAAAAGAGAACAGCTCAATCACATATTGCCCGTTTAAAACGAGATCGCCTTTCCAGGAGTCACGCTCCTCACGATACGCCTCGCTTAACAACGTAAAGCCCAGAATATCGCAGTAGAAGGCCTTACTTTTTGCGTAATCGGTGGCAATGATCGCAATATGGTGAACCTGTTTTAAACCCAGCATAGCTTCTCCTTTTTATGATGCCTGAACGTTACAACCGACAACCCGGGCCTGGCAAGCTGTCGCCCTTATTTTAGGACTCGCACCCAGTAAACCCCTTGCTCATCGCGCTTCGCCCCGTGAATATCAGTCTCAAAGCCCGGATAGTGGCGCCCCACTGAGCAGAGCATCAGCAGAAAATCGAGCACCGCCCGACTCTCTTCGGTGATCATCTCCCCCGGCATCAACAACGGTACGCCCGGCGGATAAGGCAGGATCATGTTAGCCGACACGCGCCCGACCAGATTTTCCAGCTCAACGGTTTCAACCTCCCCTTTCACCTGACGTTGCCAGGCCTTGTGTGGGGTCAACTTCATCTCCGGCAGCACGTCAAACGCCTGCAGCATCAGGCGCGGCAGATCGTGCTGACGGATCAGCCGATGGATCCCCTGAGCCAGATCCTGAATGCGCATATTGCGGTAGAAGTCAGGATCTTCAGCATAAAGATCCGGCAGCATATTTTTCACCCGCAGGTTGAGATCGTAAGCGCGCTTAAACTCCATCAGTCCGCGCAATAAGCCCATCGCACGGGTTTTATCTATCCCAATACTGAACAGGAACAAGAGGTTATACGGGCCGGTTTTCTCCACCACTACGCCACGTTCATCAAGGAATTTTGCCACCAGAGCAGCAGGAATGCCTTCGTCACTCATCGTGCCTTGTTCGTCCATCCCCGGAGTCAGGATCGTTACCTTCACCGGGTCGAGGAACATATGGTCGGCGTCGGCATCGCGAAAACCGTGCCAGCTCTCGCCAGGTGAGACAGGCCAGCACTCGGCCTCATCAATCTCTTCGGGTTGCCAGATATCGAAGAACCAGCCGTCTGCTTCATCTTTAAGCCGCTGGACTTCTTTACGGAAATGCAGCGCCCGCTCCACAGACCGATTGATCAGACGCTTGCCCGGATTCCCGCGCAGCATTGCCGCCGCCGTTTCAATAGAGGCCACCAGCGGATAGCTTGGCGAGGTGGTGGTGTGCATCATAAAGGCTTCGTTAAACGTCTCTTCGTCGTACTCGCCTTTGATGTGAATAAGCGAGGCCTGAGAAAACGCGGCCAGCATTTTGTGCGTCGACTGCGTTTCGAAAAACACTTTGCCCGGCACGCGCTCACCGCTCATGCCGCTTTTTCCCGCGTAAATCGGGTGAAAGTTGGTGTATGGCACCCACGCGGAGTCAAAGTGGATCGACGGGACATCCAGCGTCTGCTTAATCCAGTTGGTGTTATAGAGCAGACCGTCATAGGTGGAGTTAGTGATGACCGCATGGATCGGCCAGCTTGCCCCCGGGATCGCCGCGACCTTATGTTCAATCGCGGCGTGGCTAAATTCACGACGCGGGATCCCGCCGAGGATCCCAAGCGCGTTTCGCGTCGGGGAGAGCCATAACGGCACGACATCGCTCATCATCAGCAGATGAGCCAGCGACTTGTGGCAGTTACGGTCAATCAGCAAGGTGCTACCGGCGGGTGCGGCGTACATTCCGACGATTTTGTTTGATGTCGAGGTGCCGTTGGTCACCATATAACTCTGCTCGGCCCCAAAAGTCCGGGCAATGTATTCTTCAGCTTCCAGGTGCGGTCCGGTGTGATCGAGCAGCGATCCGAGTTCAGTGACGGAAATCGACACGTCCGCTTTGAGCGTGTTGCCCCCGAAGAAATCATAGAACAAACAACCCACCGGGCTTTTTTGATAGGCCGTCCCTGCCATATGGCCTGGCGTGCAGAAGGTGTATTTGCCTTCTTTGACGTAAGTAAACAGCGCGCGGGTAAACGGTGGCGTGATGTTATCGAGATATTCACCGGTGTACTGTTGAATACGGGTCGCAATATCTTCCGCGACACCGAGTGAGTATTCAAAGAACCACAGCGCCATTCGCATATCATGAGCGCTCACGTCCATTGTCGAGTGGGTATTAATAAAAGCGTACAGCGGGAGATATTCGTTCAGCTTATTGATATCGCTGCACAACTCCATGTCGTACTCGTCCCAGTCGAAGATCACGCCACAGATGCGAGGGTTGTGCTCGATAAATTTCAGCAGGTCGGCGCTATTGTGCGGCCAAATCAGCTGGTACCCACGGGACTGAAGGGCGTGCTCCAGCTCCTTAATGGGCTCGTCTTTATAAAAGACGCCGTGCGGCCCCATAATGGCGATGATGTTCACGGTTTACCTCCTTGAAAAACATTAGCTAAGCATAGTTAAGGTAAACGGCAGGCATAAAAAAAGCCGCAACAATGTGCGGCTTTTAGGATAATTGTGAAGCTTACGCGTAACCGTAGGTCATCAGACGCTGGTAACGACGGTTGAGTAGATCTTCTGTGCTCAGGACATCCAGGTCCGCCAGGTCTGCCAGCAGCTGCGCTTTCAGGGAAGCCGCCATCACTTCCGGCTTACGATGCGCGCCACCCAGAGGTTCAGGGATCACGGAGTCGATCAGCTTCAGCTCTTTCAGACGTGGGGCAATGATGCCCATCGCTTCTGCAGCCAGAGGCGCTTTATCGGCGCTCTTCCACAGAATAGAGGCACAACCTTCCGGGGAGATAACGGAATAGGTGCTGTACTGCAGCATATTCACTTTATCGCCCACGCCAATCGCCAGCGCACCACCGGAACCCCCTTCACCGATAACGGTACAGATGACCGGCACCTTCAGGCGAGACATCTCGCGAAGGTTACGCGCGATGGCTTCTGACTGGCCACGCTCTTCCGCGCCCACGCCAGGATACGCACCCGGGGTGTCGATGAAGGTGATGATTGGCATCTTGAAACGCTCAGCCATCTCCATCAGACGCAGGGCTTTACGATAGCCTTCTGGTGCCGGCATACCAAAGTTACGACGAATTTTCTCTTTGGTTTCACGGCCTTTCTGATGACCAATGATCATCACCGGGCGCCCGTCCAGACGTGCGATGCCGCCGACGATAGCTTTGTCGTCAGCGTAAGCGCGATCGCCTGCCAGTTCGTCAAATTCGTCAAACGCCAGGCGGACATAATCCAGGGTGTACGGACGCTGTGGATGACGCGCCAGCTGGGCGATCTGCCATGCGCCGAGATCGGCAAAGATTTTGCGCGTCAGTTCTACGCTTTTCTCACGCAGACGATGCACTTCTTCATCGATGTTAATATCCAGTTTTTCATCCTGACGGCTTACCGCTGTCAGAGAATCGATTTTCGCTTCCAGCTCAGCAATCGGCTGTTCGAAATCAAGGAAATTCAGACTCATAGTATTCCTGTATTAGTCAAACTCCAGTTCCACCTGCTCCGAACCAATGAGGCCACGGAGATCGTTAAGTAAACGATCGCTCGGAGAGACACGCCACGTTGCACCAAAGCGCAACCGCGCACGTGCATCCGCCCTCTGATAGTAGAGATGTACTGGAATTGTCCCCGAGCGGTGGGGTTCCAGAGACTGACGGAGTCGGTTTAAAAGCTGGTCATCAATTTGCCTGTCCGTCAGCGAGATAGCAAGCCCGCGAGCATATTTTTCCCGGGCTTCGTCAATGTCCATCACTTCGCGGGCGGTCATTTTAAGCCCCCCACTGAAGTCATCAAAGCTGACCTGTCCGCTGACGATAAGTATGCGGTCTTTTTCCAGCAAATGCTGGTATTTATCCAGCGCGTCGGTGAACAACATCACCTCCAGACGCCCGGAACGGTCATCCAACGTACAGATGCCGATACGATTGCCGCGCTTGGTGACCATAACCCTTGCAGCAATCACGAGCCCCGCAGCCGTGGTGATTTTACCACGTTCTGTCGGATGCATGTCTTTCAGCCTGTAGCCTCCGACATAGCGCTCAATTTCTTTGATGTACTGGGTGATGGGGTGCCCCGTCAGGTATAAGCCTAACGTTTCACGCTCTCCATCCAGCACCACCTGTTCTGGCCACGGCTGGCAGCTGGCATAAGACTGCTCTATCTGCTCTGGCTCTTCCGCCAGTACGCCAAACATATCCGCCTGACCGATCGCTTCCGCTTTGGCGTGCTGATCCGCCGCTTTCAGCGCATCGCCGAGAGAGTTCATCAGCGCGGCACGATGCGGCCCCAGCCTGTCGAACGCGCCGGACATGATCAGTTTTTCGAGCACGCGGCGGTTCAGTTTTTTGGTGTCCGTACGGGCGCAAAGATCGAACAACTCGCGGAAATAACCGCCGTTGTTACGCGCTTCGAGGATTGCCTCAATCGGGCCTTCACCCACGCCTTTTATCGCGCCAATCCCGTAAACAATTTCCCCGTGCTCATTGACGTGGAAATGATAGAGACCGGAGTTGATATCCGGCGGCAGGATCTTAAGCCCCATGCGCCAGCACTCATCGACCAGGCCAACCACCTTCTCGGTGTTGTCCATATCGGCAGTCATAACCGCCGCCATAAATTCAGCAGGATAGTGCGCTTTCAGCCACAGCGTCTGGTAAGAGACCAAAGCATAGGCTGCAGAGTGGGATTTGTTAAATCCGTACCCGGCGAATTTCTCTACCAGGTCAAAGATTTTGATCGCCAGCTCGCCATCAATACCGTTTTTTCTTGCGCCTTCTTCGAAAGTGCCGCGCTGCTTGGCCATCTCTTCCGGCTTTTTCTTACCCATCGCACGACGCAGCATGTCCGCGCCGCCAAGGGTGTAGCCAGAGAGCACCTGGGCAATCTGCATAACCTGTTCCTGGTACAGGATAATGCCGTAGGTTGGCTCCAGAACGGGCTTCAGGCACTCGTGCTGCCACTGCACATCCGGATAGGAAATCTCTTCACGCCCGTGCTTACGGTCGATAAAGTTATCTACCATCCCTGACTGTAGCGGGCCCGGACGGAACAGGGCCACCAGTGCGATCATATCTTCGAAGCAGTCAGGCTGCAGGCGCTTAATCAAATCTTTCATGCCGCGGGATTCAAGCTGGAAGACGGCGGTGGTCTCCGAGCGCTGCAGCATGTCGAAACTTTTCTTATCATCAAGCGGGATGGCCGCGATATCCAGCGGCGGCTCGCCGTTCTTCTCGCGACGGGCGTTGATCATCTCCAGCGCCCAGTTGATGATGGTGAGCGTACGCAGACCGAGGAAGTCAAACTTCACCAGCCCGGCGTATTCGACGTCGTTCTTGTCAAACTGGGTGACCGGATGCTGGCCCGCTTCATCGCAGTATAGCGGCGCAAAATCGGTGATTTTGGTCGGCGCGATAACCACCCCACCCGCATGCTTACCGGCGTTACGCGTGACGCCTTCCAGCTTGCGGGCCATGTCGATCAGCGCTTTAACTTCTTCATCGGCTTCGTAGATTTCTGGCAGCTGTGGTTCAGCTTCAAACGCTTTTGCCAGCGTCATACCTGGGTCAGGTGGCACCAGTTTAGAGATACGATCGACAAAACCGTACGGATGCCCCAGTACACGGCCAACGTCGCGAATAACCGCTTTCGCTGCCATCGTACCGAAGGTAATAATCTGCGATACCGCGTCGCGGCCGTACATGTCCGCCACGTGTTCAATAACCTGGTCGCGTTTCTCCATGCAGAAGTCGACGTCAAAGTCGGGCATCGAGACACGTTCCGGGTTAAGGAAACGTTCGAACAGCAGGTCAAATTCCAGCGGGTCGAGGTCGGTAATTTTGAGTGCATAGGCCACCAGCGAGCCCGCACCGGAGCCACGCCCCGGTCCAACCGGTACGCCGTTATCCTTCGACCACTGGATAAACTCCATAACGATCAGGAAGTAGCCCGGGAAACCCATCTGGTTGATCACCTGGAGTTCAATATCCAGGCGCTCGTCATACTCCGGACGACGCTTTTTACGCTCTTCTTCATCCGGGAAGAGGAATTCCAGACGCTCTTCGAGGCCTTCTTTTGACTTCATGACCAGGAAGTCTTCCGTGGTCATGTCCCCGGTCGGGAACTGCGGCAGGAAGTATTCGCCAAGGCGCACGGTGACGTTACAGCGTTTGGCTATCTCAACGCTGTTCTCCAGCGCTTCCGGGATATCGGAGAAGAGTTCGCACATCTCTTCTTCATTGCGCATGTACTGCTGCGTCGAGTAGTTACGCGGACGTTTCGGATCGTCAAGCGTGAAGCCATCATGGATCGCGACGCGAATCTCATGCGCGTCAAAATCGCCAGGCTCAAGGAAACGCACGTCATTGGTTGCCACCACGGGCAGGCCGCGTTCTTCAGCCAGCGCAACCGCGGCGTGCAGGTAACTCTCTTCGTCCTGCCGACCGGTGCGGATCAGCTCAAGGTAGTAACGATCCGGGAAATGTTCTTCATAGAACGACACGCACTGATCCACCAGCGCACTGTTGCCACGCAGCAGACATTTGCCGACATCACCCATACGGCCGCCGGAGATCAGCAGCAGCCCGTCATTCAGCTCAGCCAGCCAGTCCCGGTCGATCCACGGCCCCAGTGCGCCATAGCCGCGCTGATAGGCTTTGGAGATAAGCAGAGTAAGGTTTTGATACCCCACATTATTCATCGCTAACACGGAGATTTGCGTCAATTCATCGCCGATAAGATCGCTTTGGACGTGAAAATCCGCGCCAATGATGGGTTTCATCCCCGCACCATGTGCCGCTCCGTAGAACTTCACCAGGCCACACAGGTTGGTAAAATCGGTGATCGCCAGCGCAGGCATGCCAAGCGAGGCCGCCTTTTTTACCAGCGGCCCGATCTTCGCCAGCCCATCGATCATGGAGTAGTCGCTATGCACCCGCAGGTGTACGAAACGTGGTTCAGCCATCTTCAGATTCCGCGTTACTTAATTGCTTGCGTATTGATTCAGGACACCAGTCCCAGCGCGCGTTTCACCGGGCCAAAGCTGCGTCGGTGATGTTCAGTTGCGCCATGTTCAGCCAGCCTTTCCAGATGAAAGGCCGTTGGATAACCCTTATGCTGGGCGAAGCCATACTGAGGGTAAGTGAGGTCCAGCGCGGCCATTTCGGCATCACGCGTCACTTTGGCAATGATAGAAGCCGCACTGATTTCTGCGACCCGGCTATCGCCTTTCACCACCGCCATTGACGGCATCGGCAACGCAGGGCAGCGGTTTCCGTCAATCAGGACATACTCCGGGGTAATTTTCAGACCCGCCACTGCACGCTGCATCGCCAGCATAGTGGCATGCAAAATATTGAGTTCGTCGATCTCATGCGGCTCTGCACGCCCCAGGCTCCAGGCCAGCGCCTTTTCCTGAATCTCACTAAACAGCGCCAGACGGCGCTTTTCAGACAATTTTTTAGAGTCGTTTAACCCGATAATCGGGCGAGCAGGATCGAGGATCACCGCAGCGGTCACCACTGCACCCACTAACGGGCCACGACCGACTTCGTCCACACCCGCCACGAGGTGGGTGTGAGGATAAATAAATTCCATCATTTTGCTAACTCCAGCACCGCTTCAGCCGCTTGTTCATCGGCATTACAGCGTATCTGCTGATGCAGTTCGCGGAACGTATCATGCATCTGGTGGCTGGTTTTGCCGTCGGCCAGTAGCGGTAACAACGCATCGGCCAGCGCCTGCGGCTCGCACTCATCCTGCAGAAGCTCTTTTACCAGCTCGCGCCCGGCAAGCAGGTTTGGCAGAGAGACATAGTCCGTTTTCACCAGACGTTTCGCCAGCCAGAAGGTGAACGGCTTCATGCGATAGCCAACCACCATCGGGCACTTCGCCAGCATACACTCCAGCGCAGCGGTGCCCGAGGCCAGCAGTGCGGCGTCGCTTGCGACCATCGCCTCACGGCCCTTCCCGTCCAGCAGATGAACATGGAGATCCGGAGCAACGTCCGCCTTGATGCGCTCAAACTGCTCGCGACGTTTTGCATTCACCAGCGGCACAACCACTTCGAGGTCAGGATAGGTCTTGCGAAGGATTTGCGCCGTTTTCAGGAAGTCCGCGCTGAGCATCTCGACTTCTGCACCACGGCTACCGGGCAGCAGTGCCAGACAGTGCGCATCATGAGGAATACCCAGCACATCGCGCGCCGCGTTTTTATCCGGATCCAGCGGCATTGCATCCGCCATGGTATGACCGATAAAACGGCACGGGACATTAAATTTGTCGTAAAACGCTTTTTCGAAAGGCAGAAAAGCCAGCACCAGGTTGGTTGACCGTCCGATTTTGAAAACGCGTTTCTGTCGCCACGCCCAGACGGACGGACTGACATAATGAATGGTTTTGATGCCCTTCTGCTTCAGATTCCCTTCGAGGGTAATGTTGAAATCCGGTGCATCGATACCGACAAACACATCGGGTTTGAGTTCGGTAAAGCGACGGGTGAGATCGGCACGAATGTGCAGCAGACGGCGCAGGCGACCCAGCACCTCAACGATGCCCATCACAGCCAGCTCTTCCATTTCATACCAGGCTTCACAGCCTTCGGCCTGCATCAACGGGCCAGCAACGCCTACAAAGCGCGCATTGGGTACCCGGGCCTTGAGCGCACGGATAAGACCTGCACCAAGAATATCGCCGGAGGTTTCTCCGGCGACCAGGGCTATCGTAAGCGGACGACTGTCGACCATTAACGAATCAGACCCCTTGTGGAACGGTCAAAGAACGTCATGAACTCGTTCACTTCAGGGTGCTTCTCCGCCAGCTCGGCAATTTCCGGCTTCGCCTCTTCCAGCGTTTTACCGCTACGGTACAACAGTTTGTACGCGTTGCGGATTGCAGTAATCGCTTCGCGACTAAAGCCACGACGCTTGAGGCCTTCGATGTTCACGCCAAACGGCGTGGCATGGTTACCCTGCGCAATGACGAACGGTGGGACATCCTGCGCCACACCGGAGCATCCGCCGACCATCACGTGTGCACCAATGATGCAGAACTGATGGACTGCGGTCATGCCGCCAATAATTGCGAAATCATCTACCGATACGTGTCCTGCCAGCGTTGCGTTGTTGGCAAGAATACAGCGGTTACCTACCGTACAGTCGTGCGCGATATGCGCATTAACCATAAACAGGTTGTCGCTGCCCACCTTCGTCAATCCACCACCCTGTACTGTTCCACGATGAATGGTGACGCTTTCGCGAATGCGGTTACGATCGCCGATTTCCAGACGGGTCGACTCACCAGCATATTTAAGATCCTGGTTTACTTCGCCGATGGAAGCGAACTGATAGATCTCGTTATTGCAGCCAATAGTCGTATGACCATTCACGACAACGTGAGATTTCAGTACTGTACCCTCACCAATTTCGACATGGGGTCCAACAATACAAAATGGGCCAATATGGACGTTAGCACCAATAATGGCACCGACTTCCACAATGGCGGTAGGATGAATAAAGGCGGATTTATCAATCACGTATCAAGACTCCCGGCTACGAGCACACATCATAGTCGCTTCGCAAACAACTTTGCCGTCAACCAGAGCTACGCCTTTGAAGCGAGTCAGGCCGCGACGCGTTTTTTCAAAAGTGACTTCCATGATCATCTGATCACCAGGCACGACAGGACGCTTGAAGCGCGCTTCATCGATACCCGCGAAGTAGTACAGCTCACCCGGCTCCAGTTTGCCCACGCTTTTAAACGCAAGAATACCGGTAGCCTGTGCCATCGCTTCCAGAATCAACACACCCGGGAAGATAGGTTTACCCGGGAAGTGTCCCTGGAAGAACGGCTCGTTCACGGAAACATTTTTCACTGCGCGCAGAAAACGACCTTCTTCAAAATCCAGCACACGGTCTACCAGCAAAAACGGGTAGCGGTGCGGCAGAAGTTCTAAAATCTCTTCAATATGCAGAGTATGAGTGTCAGTAGTCAAAATACTCTTCCTGTCAAAATGTACTGATAAAAATAATAACACGGCCTGCCGGTTTATAAGAAAGCCGACAGGCCGGGGAATATAGCATTAAACGGATGAACGCTTAGTCTTGTTGATCGATTTTGCGCTCAAGAGACTTGAGTCGCTTGCTCATATCATCAATATTCATCACCAGAGCAGCTGTTTTACGCCATACCTTGTTGGGTTGCAGCGGGATGCCAGAGGAATAGACGCCAGGTTCGGTGATAGGACGCATTACCATGCCCATTCCTGTCACGGTCACCTTGTCGCATATTTCCATATGGCCATTAATCACGCTCGCACCGCCGATCATGCAGTAACGGCCAATTTTCAGGCTGCCCGCCATGATAACGCCACCCGCAACCGCGGTATTGTCGCCAATCACAACGTTATGCGCAATCTGGCACTGATTATCGATGATAACACCATTGCCAATAATCGTATCGTCAAGTGCACCACGGTCAATGGTGGTACAAGCACCGATCTCAACACGATCGCCGATAATCACGCGACCAAGCTGTGGGATCTTAACCCAATTACCACGATCGTTAGCGTAGCCAAAGCCATCAGAACCAATCACTGTGCTGGACTGAATGAGGCAATTTTCGCCAATTTCTACTTCATGGTAAACAGACACGTTGGCCCATAAACGGGTCCCGGCGCCGATTTTCGTATTTTTCCCAACGAAGCAACCTGGGCCAATGACAACGTTATCGCCCAGCACCACGCCAGATTCGATAACGGCATTTGCGCCAACTGCCACGTTGTGACCAAGCTGAGCCGTCGGATCAATCGCTGCACTGGCAGCAATGTCCTGCGCCGGCTGCGGCGTGGAATCAAGAATTTGTGCCATGCGTGCATACGTCAGGTAGGGATTTTTCACTACCAACGCGCTTCCAGTGGCAAACGGAAGATCGTCCTGCGTCAGAACAACAGCTGACGCCTGGCATTGAGCCAGTTGCTCACGGTACTTAGGGCTTACCATGAAGGTAATAGTGCCGGCTTTAGCAGATTGCATGGACGCAACAGCGGTGATGACGAGATCGCCATCACCGTGTAATTCTGCATCCAACTGCTGAGCTAAATCAGCCAGTCGAATTGAAGGCATTACTTATTTAACCTGTTTCAGAACATCAGCGGTGATGTCTTTAACATCGCTGCTGTTGAAAGCAACGGCATTCGCATCAACAACCAGATCGATGCTCTGATCGGCAGCAACTGCTTTAACAGCAGTCTGAATGCGAGTCACCAGCTTGCCACGCTCTTCGTTAGAACGACGCTGACGATCCTGCTCGAAAGCCTGCGCTTTCTGGGAGAACGTCTGACGCTGAGCCATTACGTCTTTTTCCAGCTTGCTACGGTCGCTCGCTTTCATGGTAGAACCATCACGCTGCAGACGCTGCATTTTGGACTGAAGATCGTTTTCCATACCCTGCAGTTCGCTTGCACGGCCTTTGAATTCGTTTTCCAGCGTCGCAGAAACACCTGTTTTCTGTGCAACCTGCTGGAACAAATTACCCATGTTGACGATTGCAATTTTGTCTGCTGCCTGAGCAGAGGTTGCCATCGCTAAACCGAGACCTGCAGCTAATAACCACTTTTTCACAATTAACTCCTTACCATCCCATTGGCACCAGAAGGTACCGTTCTTTGCGTGGCAAGGCGATCGTGTTACCGATCGCCAGTTGTCAGCGCTACACTGCCAACGCATTCCATTGCAGCGGATTATTACCAGGTTTTACCAATGTTAAACTGGAATTGCTCCGCTTTGTCTCCATCGTATTTCTTAAACGGCTGGGCGTAAGAGAAGACCAACGGCCCCAGCGGTGACATCCATTGTAATGCGATACCTGCAGACATGCGAATATTGCTCGGATCGCTGTAGTCTGGTACGCCTGCCGCACGCATCTGGGCAGTATTCTCCCAGTTGGTATCCCATACAGTACCGGCATCCCAGAAGATGGATGTACGGACTGAGTTTGCGTATTTATCACTGATGAACGGCGTTGGTGTGATGAACTCCAGGCTGGCAACGGCCATGGCGTTACCGCCCACCGCATCATCAGAGCTACAGACTTCAGAAGACGACGATTTATTACAGTTATCGGTGTCGTTACCGCCGTAATAGACCGCTTTCGGACCAATGTTGTTGGACTGGAAGCCACGGACGGTGCTGGAACCACCGGCGTAGAAGTTCTCATAGAATGGCAGTTCTTTGCCACCTAAACCATCGCCATAGCCCCAACGGGTACGACCCAGGACTACCCACTTGTGGTCGTCATCAATTGGGAAGTAGGACGCGGTGTCCAGCGTTACCTTGTAGAACTCGTTATCAGAACCCGGAACGGTCACTTTACCGTTCAGGTTGACACGAGAACCTTCCGTCGGGAAGTAACCACGGTCGAGACGGTTATAGGTCCAGCCATAGTTGAAGGTGAAGTCATCAGCAGCAAAGCCGTTGTTGTCCCCATTTTTACTGGTTGACTGGCCAATAGAGTCCAGATAACGCCACATCGCCACCTGCGGTTGCATGTTGGACAGGTCGTTATGCACATAACCTAAACCAGCGCGCAGCGAGTTGTATTCGTTAACCGGGAAGCCGAGCGTGCCATCTACACCGTAGCTCTTGTTGGTGTAAGAAGACAGATCCGCGTCATCTGCTTTAAAGTCGTTATAGAAGATACGACCGCCCAGGCTCACACCATCTACGGTGAAGTATGGGTTGGTAACAGAGAACTCAGAGTAGGTCTGGTAGTCGTTTTTGGTACCGTTGATACCTACGGAGTAACCCGTACCCAGCCAGTTATCCTGCTGTACGCCGACCTGGAAGCTGACGCCACTTTCAGTACCGTAGCCCACACCGAAGTTAAAGCTACCGGTGTTACGCTCTTTGACTTTATAAACGACATCAACCTGATCCGGGCTGCCCGGAACACGCTGGGTATCGGTATCAACCGTTTCGAAATAGCCCAGACGGTTCAGACGCTCTTTACCCTGGTCAACAAGGTCGCTACCTAACCATGCGCCTTCCATCTGACGCATCTCGCGACGCAGGACAGAATCTTTAGAGGTGTCGTTACCTTCGAAGCGGATCTTACGCACGTAGAAACGGTTACCCGCATCAACGTTAACGTGAAGCTTCACAGTTTTATCCGCGTCGTTGATTTCAGGCTGAGTTTGTACACGCGGATAAGCATAACCATAGCGGCCGAGCAGCTTCTTAATGCTGTCTTCCATTTTGGTCACTTTAGACCCGCTATACAGCTCGCCCGGCTGAATTTTGGTCAGCGATTCGATCTCAGCAGAATGGCCTGCCAGGTTACCACTCACGTCAACACCAGAAAGCTTGTACTGATCGCCTTCTGTGATGTTAATCGTAATGTAGATGCCTTTCTTGTCTGGCGTCAGACTGACCTGAGTCGAGTCGATGTTGAAACGGGCATAACCGCGATCCAGATAGTAGCTGCGCAGGGTTTCAAGGTCGCCCGCCAGTTTCTGCTTCTGGTATTTACGATCGCCCACCACGTTCCACCATGGCACTTCGTCGCGCAGCTGGAACGTAGAGATCAGTTCATCGGTGCTGAACGCGTGGTTACCCACGATGTTGATCTGCTGGATCTTCGCAGAAACACCTTCCTGGAAGACCAGTTTCAGGTCAACACGGTTACGTGGCAACGGCGTCACAACCGCTTTCACGCTGGCACTGTATTTACCCACGCTGTAATAGAAGTCTTCCAGACCTTTTTCTATGTCTGAAAGGGTTGTGCGGTCCAGGGATTCCCCCACACGTACGCCAGATGCTTCAAGGTTCTGCTTGAGCATGTCATCTTTCACCGACTTGTTACCGGAGAAGGTGATACTGGCGATCGTCGGACGTTCTTTTACCTGAACCAGAAGCGTATCACCATCGCGCAGGACGCGGACATCCTCGAAGTTGCCAGTGGCAAACAGAGCACGGATGGTGTTACTGATGTCATCATCATTAACCGTATCGCCGGGGCGCACAGGCATACTGAGGAGGGCCGCACCAACGGCGACACGCTGAAGGCCTTCGAAATGAATGTCTTTCACTACGAACCCGTCAGCACCGTATACGGTGGCGCTGCTAAACAGCAGCGACGCTATGAGCAACTTTTTCATCGCCATCGTTATTATGCGTTCTTCCTAACTAACTCTCTTACAACCGAGAGAAATCATTGAAAAGTGCAAGCCCCATTAACAGCACCAGCAAAATCGAGCCAATGCGATAACTAAAGTCTTGAACTCGCTCGGATACCGGCCCGCCTTTTAGCTTTTCAATCGCCAAAAACAGCAGATGACCCCCGTCTAAAACGGGAAGCGGGAACAGGTTGATTATCCCAAGGTTCACGCTAATGAGCGCAAGAAACATGAGATAGTAAATCACCCCGAACTCCGCTGACATCCCAGCCCCCTGAGCTATTGAAATTGGCCCACTGAGGTTGTTCAGTTTCACATCACCGGTTATCAATTTCCCCAACATGTTTACCGTCAGCTTCATCAGTTGCCATGTTTTATCCGTGGCTTCAAGGATGGCGCTGAACGGCCCATACTGGCGTATTGTCTTGTACTCATCTGGCAGCGGGATGACTTTCGGCACAACGCCTGCAAACCCTTCTGCCTTTTTGCCGACCGACTTCGTATCCGGAGTCAGCGTCAGCGAAAGCGGACTGCCCTGCCTTTCAACTTCCAGCGCGAGCGACGTGCCCGGATTATCGCGCACCAGAGTAACAAAGGTCATCCACTCTGTTAATGGTTGACCATCGACTTTAACGATCCTGTCGCCCGCTTGCAAACCTGCTTTGCTGGCAGCCGAGTTTGCCTGTACTTCGGCTAATACCGGCTCAATCTGCGCACCGCGTGGACGAATGCCCAGCGCAGAGACGGGATCTTCTTTGTCTGGCTCGAAACGCCAGTGACGTAAATCGAGCACTTTGTCCTGCCGCTGGTCAGAACCAAACGGCGACACGCTGAATGTTGTCTGCCGATCGCCAATTTTGGCTACCAGCTGCAGACGCACGGCATCCCAATCAGGGGTTTCGATGCCATCAATCGCTTTAAGTTCCATCCCCGGCGTAATTTGCGCACTCGCCGCGATGGAATCAGGCGCAATTTCACCTACAACCGGACGCACGCCAGGCACGCCGATGATAAACACCAGCCAGTAGGCGAAAACAGCAAAGATGAAGTTGGCTACCGGCCCGGCAGCGATGATGGCGGCGCGTTGTCCAACGGTTTTGTTGTTGAATGCGCTGTGTCGTAGCTCAGGGGCGACAGGCTCAACGCGTTCGTCGAGCATCTTAACGTAGCCGCCAAGCGGGATAAGAGCGATGACAAATTCTGTGCCGTGGCGGTCAGTGCGCGTCCAGAGTGATTTACCAAAACCGATGGAAAACCGCTCTACCCGCACACCGCAACGGCGAGCAACCCAGAAATGGCCAAATTCATGCACGGTAATCAGTACACCCAGTGCAACAATGAACGCCGCCAGATTCCAGAGAATGCTCAGCATAAAACCTTCCGTTAAATCGTCCCGAATACCAGTAAAAGCAAGCACGCAAACACTGGAACAGCCGCTGTCAGGCTATCAATGCGATCCAGTATACCGCCATGTCCTGGAATCAGGTGTCCGCTGTCCTTAATCCCTGCTTCACGCTTAAACATACTTTCGGTTAAATCACCGAGTACCGAGGCCAGCGCAGCAAAAATAGAGCACACCAGCAGTATTGACGGTGCCACTTCAAGATTCGCCCAGACGCCATAGCCCCAGGAAATGATTGCTGCCGTAAACAGGCCGCCGATGAATCCTTGCCAGGTTTTGCCCGGAGACACTTTTGGCGCCAGTTTATGTTTGCCAAACAGTTTACCAAACATATAGGCCCCAGAGTCAGCCCCCCAGACGAGAATCATCACATAAAGCAGCCAGATCGCGCCGCTGTAGTGGTTTTCGTCATAGTGCCAGGCGCGCAGTGCGACCATACCCCAGAAAAAAGGAACAATTGTGAGCAGGCCAAAAATAAGACGCAACACTTTTGAATTACGCCAGAATGCCGCGGAACCTGGGTAAAAAAGCACCAACAGCAGCGCGGCAACCCACCAGCCCAGCGATATCCAAAGGGAACCGGCAACCAGCGGTTGATGAATATCATGGTGATATTCAGGCAAGGTAAACAGCATCAGGGCCAGGATAAAGCCACAGAGTACCGCCAGCCATACCCGCTGAGTGCGTGAGGTAAAGCCGCTAAACTGACCCCATTCCCACGCGGCGAGCATGCAGACCACCAGCGTCAAAATAGCGAATCCCACCGGGGGCAGTAAAAACAGCGCCGCAATGACAATGGGTATTAATACAAAAGCGGAAATCAGGCGATACTTCAGCAAAAGCTACCCCCATCAGGCTTTGTCGCCACCTGGCTCGGTGCCGCCGAAACGACGCTCTCGATTGGCAAAGGCATGCAGCGCACCTTCAAAGTCTTGTTCATCAAAATCGGGCCAAAGAACATCAGTAAAGTAAAGTTCGGCGTAGGCAATTTGCCACAGCAAAAAGTTACTGATGCGATGTTCTCCCCCTGTCCTAATTACCAAATCCACAGGTGCCAGTTCATTCATGCAGATTTGCTTACTCAGCGCCTCTTCATCAATTTGGTCGGGTCTCAACAGCCCTTCCTGAACCTGTTCGGCCAGATGCCGAACGCCCTGGATAATATCCCAGCGTCCACCGTAATTCGCCGCGATATTGAGCGTCAGACCGGTATTATTTTCAGTCAGCGCTTCTGCTTTACGAATCCGTTCCTGCAAACGTGAGTTAAAACGACTGGTTTCGCCGATAATACGCAGACGGACGTTGTGGCGGTGCAGGCTTTTTACTTCGCTATCGAGCGCCCACACAAACAATTCCATCAACGCGGTCACTTCCTGCGGCGGTCGATTCCAGTTTTCACTGCTAAAAGCATAGAGCGTTAACGCATCAATGCCGTTATTGGCGGCAAAAGAAACGGCGCGGCGAACAGATTTCGCCCCAGCTTTATGCCCAAAGGCTCGTATCTTCCCTTGTCTTTTCGCCCAGCGGCCGTTGCCATCCATAATGATTGCTACATGACGGCAGCCATGAGCTGGCAAGTTTTCGCTTATTGGTTGATTCGCAGACAACATAACGCGTTTTTGGTCCCTGAAAAGGATTTAACGGTACTCAGGAATACTGAAGCCTATACGTAAAAAAGCCGTGTCAAACCACGGCTTACCTGACCACGTAAAGTCAAATACCTGCGATCAGGTGGCGCAGACTATATCACTGAAGCCCAACGCTAACAAATAGCACAACCACTAGTGCTTGCTTTATCACCAGCTTGCGAGGCGTGTCACCTGCTTACGTGCAATAACGCGAGCCTGTGCATCCACCGCCAGCACCTCTTCCACGCTTTGTGGTTCGCGCAAATCCATCATTTCCAGTACCGATAAATTCAACGTCGCAATATCGGTAAATCGGATCTGCTGATTCAGAAATGCCTCAACGGTAATTTCATTAGCTGCATTAAGTGCCGTCGTCGCCGCCTGCCCTTGGTCAAAGGCTTTCATCGCAAGCTTCAGACACGGATAACGATCGTAGTCCGGTTCGCTAAAGGTCAGTGAACTCAGCTTGCAAAAATCGAGCGGTTTCGCCCCGGACTTCACCCGATTCGGCCACGCCATGGCATGCGCGATAGGCGTGCGCATGTCCGGTTCGCCCAGTTGCGCAAGGACGCTGCCATCCTGATAGCGCACCATCGAGTGAATCACCGATTGCGGGTGGATCAGCACTTCCATCTGTTTCGCCGACGCATTGAACAGCCAGCGCGCTTCAATGTATTCCAGACCTTTGTTCATCATGGTGGCGGAGTCAACGGAGATTTTACGCCCCATTGACCAGTTCGGATGACGGCACGCCTGCTCAGGCGTCATTGCGCTCAGTTCAGACAGTGGCTTTTCACGGAACGGGCCACCTGACCCGGTAAGCAAAATCGATACAACGCCATTCTGCTCCAGGTCAGCGTACCCCAGGTTCTGTTGAAAAGGTTGCGGTAAACTCTGAAAAATCGCGTTGTGCTCGCTATCGACCGGTAAAAGACGCGCCCCGCGCTGCTTCACCGCCTCCATAAAGAGACGTCCGCAGGTCACTAGCGACTCTTTGTTAGCCAGCAGGACCTCTTTACCGGCATCAATAGCGGCAAGCGTCGGTAGCAGCCCTGCAGCCCCGACGATTGCCGCCATGACCTGATCAACCTCATCCAGCGCAGCCATGTCGCAGGCCGCCTGCTGGCCGCTCAGGACCTCGGTACGACAGCCTTTCTCACGCAACTGCGCGGTGAGCAGGCGGGCGCTCTCTTCGTCATCCATAACCGCATAGCGAGGCGTAAACTCCAGGCACTGTTCGATCATACGCTGCACATTCTTACCGGCCACCAGCGCGGTCACGGTGTAATGTTCAGGATTATGGCGAACAACGTCGAGAGTGCTGCAACCGATAGAGCCGGTTGAGCCAAGGAGTGTTAAATGCTTCATGAGATGCCCGAAAAAAGTTAGACCAGATAAAAGCAAAACGCCGCCAGCAAGACCCGAAGTCCTTCTGAACGGCGTTTATCAGTGTACGACAGAAATCAGAACTGCATCAGTTCCGCTTCTTTATCTGCCAGCGCCGCATCAATTTTCTTGATCGCAGCATCCGTCATCTTCTGAATGTCGTCCTGAGAACGACGATCGTCATCTTCACTGATCTCTTTTTCTTTCAGCAGCGCTTTGAGTTTATCGTTCGCATCACGACGTACGTTACGCACGGATACGCGACCCTGCTCAGCTTCACCACGAACAACTTTGATCAGGTCTTTACGACGTTCTTCAGTCAGTGGAGGCAGTGGAACGCGAATGTCAGCGCCCGCAGAGCTTGGGTTCAGACCCAGGTCAGACGCCATGATCGCTTTCTCAACCGCTGGGCTCATAGAACGATCGAAGACGTTGATTTTCAGCGTACGGGTATCTTCAACGGTAACACTCGCAAGCTGACGCAGTGGCGTTGGCGTGCCGTAGTATTCTACGATGATGCCATCCAGCAGGCTTGGGGAAGCACGGCCAGTACGGATTTTGCTGATTTGGGTTTTGAACGCTTCTACGCATTTTTCCATGCGTACTTCAGCATCTTTTCTGATTTCGTTAATCACGTTACGAATCCTTGAAAACTTGTCTCAGGCAGACTATCCGCCAGCACAGCGCTACAGGTGTGCTAAGTATAGTCGCGTTTAATTCTGACAACGCCAAAGGCGCGCCCAGGTAAGATACCACTACAAAATAAAGCGGAATCTTACCTGTATTTATCGCCGACGGAAATTATTCCGTGATCAAAGTGCCTTCTTTTTCACCCATGACCACGCGACGCAGTGCGCCAGGTTTGTTCATGTTGAAGACACGGATCGGCAGTTTGTGGTCACGAGCCAGCGTAAAGGCGGCAAGATCCATCACTTTCAGCTCTTTTTCCAGCACTTCGCTGTAGCTCAGCTGATCGTACATGGTGGCAGACGGATCTTTTGCCGGGTCGGCAGTAAACACGCCATCCACTTTGGTCGCTTTCAGAACCACATCGGCTTCGATCTCGATACCGCGCAGGCAGGCAGCGGAATCGGTAGTAAAGAACGGGTTACCCGTACCGGCGGAGAGGATCACCACGCGGTTGTTGCGCAGCAGGCTAATCGCCTCTGCCCAGCTGTAGTTATCGCAGACGCCATTCAATGGGATTGCGGACATCAGGCGGGCGTTCACATAGGCGCGATGAAGCGCATCACGCATTGCCAGGCCATTCATCACGGTTGCCAGCATACCCATGTGGTCGCCCACAACGCGGTTCATCCCCGCTTTCGCCAGACCAGCACCACGGAAAAGGTTGCCACCGCCAATGACCACGCCAACCTGAATACCCAGTTCGACCAGTTCTTTGATTTCCTGTGCCATGCGGTCAAGGATGCTTGCGTCAATACCGAAGCCTTCCGATCCCTGCAGCGCTTCGCCACTCAGCTTAAGCAGAATGCGTTTGTACACGGGTTTTGCATTGGTAGCCATGTTTCTTTCCTGAGACTGTCAACGATTAAGATGGGGGTTAATTCTGGCGACATGATATGTCGCATATCAGCACAGGGATACTGGAGCCTGTCTGATTTCGTGTGACGGGTGACAAAAAGAAGCCGCCCTCAGGCGGCTCCTTTTCAATCATTAAGACTGCTTGGACATTGCAGCAACTTCTGCTGCGAAGTCAGTCTCAACTTTCTCGATGCCTTCGCCCACTTCGAAGCGGATGAAGCCAGTCACGTCAGCGTTGTGCTCTTTCAGCAGCTGAGCAACAGACTTGCTTGGATCCATAACGAATGGCTGGCCAGTCAGAGAAACTTCGCCGGTGAATTTCTTCATGCGGCCTTCAACCATTTTCTCTGCGATTTCTTTTGGCTTACCAGACTGCATCGCGATGTCCAGCTGAACCTGGTACTCTTTCTCTACCACTTCAGCAGACACGTCTTCTGGCTTAACGAATTCTGGTTTGCTTGCAGCGATGTGCATAGCCAGCTGTTTAACCAGCTCTTCATCAGCGCCTTTAGCCGCAACCAGAACACCGATACGTGCACCGTGCTGGTATGAACCCAGAACGTCGCCTTCCAGAGAAGCAACACGACGGATGTTGATGTTCTCACCGATTTTAGCAACCAGAGCAACACGTTCTTCTTCGAACTGTGCTTTCAGAACTTCAACGTCAGTGATTTTGCCCGCAACAGCTGCGTCCAGAACTTTGTTAGCAAATGCCTGGAAACCACCATCTTTAGCAACGAAGTCAGTCTGGCAGTTAACTTCCAGGATGATGCCGTAGTTGCCGTCGATCTTAGTGATGATCACGCCGTCAGCAGCAACGTTGCCTGCTTTTTTAGCTGCTTTGATCGCACCGGATTTACGCATGTTTTCGATTGCCAGCTCGATGTCGCCGTTCGCTTCAGTCAGCGCTTTTTTGCAATCCATCATGCCTGCGCCAGTACGCTCGCGCAGCTCTTTTACCAGGGATGCGGTAATTTCAGCCATTCTTAAATCCTCGGGAGATGTGAACTGCCCGGCCTGAGGCCAAACAGTGTAAATTGAAAAAAGGGGCCGATAATTGGCCCCTATTCATACACGGTACTAATAAGGGGTGAAACCTTATTATTCAGCTTCTACGAAGCTTTCTTCCGCCTGAGAAGCCAGATCCTGGGAACGGCCTTCACGAACGGTAGCAGCTACAGCGCTCAGGTACAGGCTAACAGCACGGATTGCGTCGTCGTTACCCGGGATAACGAAGTCAACACCGTCCGGATCGGAGTTGGTATCAACGATAGCGAATACCGGGATACCCAGGTTGTTAGCTTCTTTGATTGCGATGTGCTCGTGGTCTGCATCGATTACGAACAGCGCGTCTGGCAGGCCGCCCATATCTTTGATACCGCCCAGGCTGTTTTCCAGCTTGTCCAGTTCACGAGTGCGCATCAGCGCTTCTTTCTTAGTCAGCTTGTCGAAAGTACCGTCCTGAGACTGGGTTTCCAGATCTTTCAGGCGCTTGATGGACTGACGAACGGTTTTCCAGTTAGTCAGCATGCCGCCCAACCAGCGATGGTTCACGAAGAACTGATCGCAGCTGTTAGCAGCATCTTTCACAGCTTCGCTTGCAGCGCGCTTAGTACCAACGAACAGAATCTTACCTTTACGGGAAGAGATCTTGTTCAGCTCAGCCAGGGCTTCGTTGAACATTGGTACAGTTTTCTCAAGGTTGATGATGTGAACTTTGTTACGTGCGCCGAAGATGAAAGGCTTCATTTTCGGGTTCCAGTAACGGGTCTGGTGACCGAAGTGAACACCAGCCTTGAGCATGTCGCGCATGGAAACAGTTGCCATGTTTAAAACCTCTATATTAAAAGTTGGGGTTATGCCTCCACGTATCCCATATTACCGACCCCGAAGGGCACCCCGGAATATGTGCCGATACGTGTGTGTTGTTACACAAAGTGAGATTTGTCGCTTCCGTCCAGCCTGTGTATCTGAAATGGATCGGAAGTCCGGCGCGCTTTATACCACAAAACACGACCAGAAACCAACAGTTGTTGGCCGAGTGTGCTGTTAATGATTCTCAATTTGGCACGGGGTGCGCCTGACTGATACCATTAACGACACTTAGACTAGTATTGTCGAAAAAATCGACACTGATGGACAGATTACATGGCTATCTCTATTAAGACACCTGAAGAAATTGAAAAGATGCGCGTCGCCGGTCGTCTGGCCGCAGACGTGCTGGAAATGATCGAGCCGTACGTGAAGCCGGGCGTGAGCACGGGTGAACTGGACCGCATTTGTAACGACTATATCGTCAATGAGCAGCACGCGGTCTCCGCCTGCCTTGGCTACCATGGTTTCCCGAAATCCGTCTGCATTTCGATTAACGAAGTGGTTTGTCACGGTATTCCGGACAACGAAAAACTGCTCAAAGATGGCGACATCGTCAACATCGACGTGACGGTCATTAAAGATGACTACCACGGTGACACCTCTAAGATGTTCATCGTGGGCAAGCCGACGATTCTGGGCGAGCGTCTGTGCAAAGTGACGCAAGAAAGCCTCTACCTGGCGCTGAAAATGGTTAAACCCGGCATTCGCCTGCGCACCATCGGGGCCGCTATCCAGAAATTCGTTGAAGCGGAAGGTTTCTCCGTTGTGCGTGAATACTGCGGCCACGGCATTGGCCGTGTCTTCCACGAAGAGCCACAGGTTCTGCACTATGATGCGGATGACGGCGGCGTGGTACTGCAAAAAGGCATGACCTTCACCATCGAGCCGATGGTCAACGCCGGTGATTACCGCATCCGCACCATGAAAGATGGCTGGACGGTGAAAACCAAAGACAGAAGCTTGTCTGCACAGTACGAGCATACTATTGTGGTAACAGACAACGGCTGCGAAATTATGACGTTGCGCAAGGATGACACCATCCCGGCGATACTCACGCACGATGAATGATAAAAAAGCCGGCAGATGCCGGCTTTTTTAATGGCTATAGCTTTTTCTTATGGGTGGCGCACGATGAGTAATCTTTTACCCGAACAGTATGCTAACACAGCACTTCCCACCCTACCCGACCAGCCCGATAACCCGGGCGTCTGGCCCCAGCAGGATCTGACCTGCGCCGGTATCAAGGCGCATATGGATGTCTTCCAGCGCTGGCTCGGAAGCGCATTTGATGCCGGCATCTCCGCGGAGCAGCTCATTGAAGCACGCACCGAGTTTATCGACCAGCTCCTGCAGCGTCTGTGGATTGATTACGGGTTTGGGCAGATCAGTGACGTGGCACTGGTCGCCGTCGGGGGCTATGGCCGCGGTGAGCTTCATCCGCTTTCCGATATCGACTTACTGATTTTAAGCCGCAAAAAGCTGCCGGATGAACAGGCGCAGAAAATTGGCGAACTGCTGACGCTGCTGTGGGATGTGAAGCTTGAAGTGGGCCACAGCGTGCGCACGCTGGAAGAGTGCCTGCTCGAAGGATTATCTGACCTGACCGTCGCCACCAACCTGATTGAAACCCGCCTGTTGATTGGCGACGTCGCGCTGTTCCTGGAGCTGCAAAAACACATTTTCAGCGACGGCTTCTGGCCTTCAGAAAAATTCTTCGCCGCGAAGGTCGAGGAGCAGAATCAGCGTCACCAGCGCTACCACGGCACCAGCTATAACCTGGAGCCGGATATTAAAAGCAGTCCGGGCGGACTGCGCGACATTCACACGCTGCAGTGGGTGGCCCGCCGCCACTTTGGCGCCACCTCAATGGACGAGATGGTTGGCTTCGGCTTTTTAACCGAGGCTGAGCGAAACGAGCTGAATGAGTGTCTGCACCTGCTCTGGCGGATCCGTTTTGCCCTACATCTCGAGCTTAGCCGCTACGATAACCGTCTGCTGTTTGACCGTCAGCTCAGCGTGGCGCAGCGCCTCAACTACCGCGGTGAAGGTAACGAGCCGGTTGAGCACATGATGAAGGATTTCTTCCGCGTTACCCGTCGCGTCACTGAACTGAACCAGATGCTGCTGCAGCTGTTCGACGAAGCGATCCTGGCCCTGACGGCAGACGAAAAACCGCGGCCGATCGATGATGAATTCCAGCTGCGCGGCACGCTTATCGATCTGCGCGACGAAACGCTGTTTATCCGTGAGCCGGAAGCGATCCTGCGGATGTTCTACACCATGGTTCGCAACAGCACGATCACCGGGATCTACTCCACAACGCTGCGTCATCTGCGCCATGCGCGCCGTCATCTGACGCAGCCACTGTGCTATATCCCGGAAGCCCGATCCCTTTTTCTCAGTATGTTGCGCCATCCGGGTGCCGTCAGCCGAGGGCTTCTGCCGATGCATCGCCACAGCGTGCTGTGGGCCTATATGCCGCAGTGGTCACATATCGTCGGGCAGATGCAGTTCGATCTGTTCCACGCCTACACGGTGGATGAACACACGATCCGCGTCATGCTCAAGCTGGAGAGCTTTGCCAGAGAAGAGACACGCTCACGTCACCCACTGTGCGTCGAACTGTGGCCACGTCTTACCCACCCGGAACTGATCCTGATTGCCGCCCTGTTCCACGACATCGCCAAAGGTCGCGGCGGTGACCACTCGGTGCTCGGCGCACAGGACGTGCTGAAATTTGCCGAACTGCATGGACTGAACTCTCGCGAGACGCAGCTGGTTGCCTGGCTGGTACGCCACCACCTGCTGATGTCCGTCACCGCGCAGCGTCGTGACATTCAGGATCCGGAGGTCATCAAGCAGTTTGCAGAAGAGGTTCAGACGGAAAACCGCCTGCGCTATCTGGTCTGCCTGACGGTAGCCGATATTTGTGCCACCAACGAAACACTGTGGAACAGCTGGAAGCAAAGCCTGTTGCGCGAGTTATACTTTGCCACCGAAAAACAGCTGCGCCGCGGGATGCAAAACACCCCGGACATGCGCGAGCGTGTACGCCATCATCAGCTGCAGGCGCTGGCGCTGTTGCGGATGGATAACATTGATGAAGAGGCGCTGCATCAGATTTGGGCGCGCTGTCGTGCCAACTATTTTGTCCGCCACAGCCCAAACCAGCTTGCCTGGCATGCGCGACATCTGCTTCAGCATGATTTGTCGCAGCCGATGATCCTCCTCAGTCCGCAGGCCACGCGCGGCGGTACAGAGATCTTTATCTGGAGCCCGGATCGGCCTTATCTGTTTGCTGCGGTTTGTGCCGAACTGGACAGGCGTAACCTGAGCGTTCACGACGCGCAGATTTTCACCACCCGGGACGGCATGGCGATGGACACCTTTATTGTTCTGGAGCCAGACGGAAGCCCGCTGTCGTCGGACCGCCATGAAGGGATACGTTTTGGCCTGGAACAGGCGATCACCCAGCGCAGCTGGCAGCCACCGCAGCCGCGTCGTCAGCCGTCGAAATTACGCCACTTTACCGTCGATACCGAGGTCAATTTCCTGCCGACCCACACCGATCGTAAATCGTTCCTGGAGCTGATCGCGCTCGACCAGCCTGGGCTGCTCGCCCGCGTCGGCCAGGTTTTTGCCGATCTGGGAATTTCGCTTCACGGGGCCAGAATTACAACCATTGGCGAACGAGTAGAAGATTTATTTATAATCGCCACCGCCGACCGGCGTGCCCTTAATAATGACCTGCAACTTGAAGTGCAACAACGGTTGACAGCAGCCCTCAATCCAAACGATAAAGGGTGACGTGTTTTTTAGTGAAATGGAAAGAGTAAACAATGCAGCAGTTACAGAACGTTATTGAGTCCGCTTTTGAGCGTCGCGCCGAGATTACTCCGGCAAATGTGGATACCGTTACCCGTGAAGCGGTTAATCAGGTTATTTCTCTGCTGGATTCCGGCGCGCTACGTGTAGCAGAAAAAATCGACGGTCAGTGGGTAACTCATCAATGGCTGAAGAAAGCCGTGCTGCTCTCTTTCCGTATCAATGATAACCAGGTTATCGACGGAGCAGAAAGCCGCTACTTCGATAAAGTCCCCATGAAATTCGATGACTACGACGAAGCTCGCTTCCAGAAAGAAGGCTTCCGCGTAGTACCGCCAGCGGCCGTACGTCAGGGTGCGTTCATCGCGCGTAACACCGTGCTGATGCCCTCCTACGTTAACATCGGTGCTTACGTAGACGAAGGCTCCATGGTGGATACCTGGGCAACCGTCGGCTCCTGCGCGCAGATCGGTAAAAACGTTCACCTGTCCGGCGGCGTGGGTATCGGTGGTGTACTGGAGCCACTGCAGGCTAACCCAACCATCATCGAAGATAACTGCTTCATCGGTGCGCGCTCTGAAGTGGTGGAAGGCGTGATCGTTGAGGAAGGCTCCGTTATCTCGATGGGCGTTTACATCGGTCAGAGCACCCGTATTTACGATCGTGAGACCGGTGAAATTCACTACGGTCGCGTGCCGGCCGGTTCCGTTGTGGTCTCCGGCAACCTGCCGTCAAAAGATGGCAAGTACAGCCTGTACTGTGCGGTTATCGTGAAGAAAGTTGATGCGAAAACCCGCGGTAAGGTGGGCATCAATGAGTTGCTGCGCACCATCGATTAATCGGATATAACAAAAAGCGGGGGCCACCCCGCTTTTTTCATATCTCAGGGTGGCGAAAATAGATTTTTTCGTTAATTATTCAAAGGTTATGTTGAGATCAAGGGTACCGCTATGTACGATAATCTGAAAAGTCTGGGCATTACCAATCCTGATGAAATTGATCGTTACAGCCTTCGCCAGGAAGCTAATAACGACATTCTGAAAATCTATTTTCACAAGGACAAAGGAGAGTTTTTCGCCAAGAGCGTGAAGTTTAAATATCCACGCCAGCGTAAGACCGTCGTCGCTGACGGTGTAGGACAGGGATACAAAGAAGTTCAGGAAATCAGCCCTAATCTGCGCTATGTGATCGATGAACTCGATCAGATCTGTCAGCGCGACCGCACTGAAGTCGATCTCAAACGTAAGATCCTCGACGATCTGCGTCACCTTGAAAGCGTTGTCACCAACAAGATTAGCGAAATCGAAGCGGATCTTGAAAAGCTTACCCGGAAATAAACGCAAAACGGCAATCTTTGATTGCCGTTTTAGTGTTTGCGCCCTCTCCCGTGGAAAGGGATGGAGTAAGGGCATCAGGCCGTATTTCACTCATCTCTGCTCATCGAGCTGTAACGCCACATAAAGCAGCAGCCTGTCGTCAAAGCTCCCCAGATCCAGCCCTGTCAGCTCCGAAATCCGGTTCAGTCGATATTCCAGCGTATTACGATGTATAAACAGCGCTTTCGACGTTGCCAGCGGCTGTACGTTATGACGGAACCACGCCTGCAGCGTCCGACGCAGCAGACCGTTATTGTCCATCGCCTTCAGGCGCGCTAACGGACGTGCCAGCTCATTGGCCTGCCAGCCACCGCGCAGGCTGTCGAGCAGTACCGGGAGCATCAGATCCTGGTAGAAATAACTGCGGCTTTCCGGCATCCGCTGCTTACCCACCATCATGGTGGTGCGGGCAGTACGCCAGGAGCGGGCAATACTGCCCGGACCGGTGAAGTAATTGCCCAGCGCGACGCGAAAACGAAGCTGACCATTCTCCTTCATGCGGGCTATCAACTGCTCCACGCGACGACGATGATCTTCTGCATCCCAGCGCCCGAACGCGTTCAGCGCGGGCTTGAGCACCACCATTTCCGTCAGAGAGACAATCGCCACCAGGTTATCGCGTTCCGGTGTCGCCAGCGCATTTTGCAGCTGCTGCAGCTCAGCCATCGCACTGTCGACGCCAAGCTGGCCGCTGTCCACCTCAATTACCGCCACGACGCGCGGCTGATTCAGATCGATTCCCAGGCGCTGCGCCCATTCATTGAGTGCAGGGGTATGCTCATCCGCCTGAATCAGGTTCATCACCAGCTCTTCACGCAGACGACTGTCCTGGGCGAGCAGATGCATCAGGCGCGACTGCTCAAGCATCATCTCCGCCGTCATACAGACCAGTTCGCCATATTTTCGCAGCGACTCCGGCTCGCCGGTCAGGCCGATAACGCCGACAATTTCCCCCTCAAGACGCAGCGGTAAATTGATGCCCTGACGGACACCGTGCAGGTGTTTCGCCACCGCATCGTCGATGTCCACCACCCGCCCCTGGGAGAGCACCAGCAGCGCCCCTTCGTGCAATTCCCCAATACGCTCACGATCGCCACTGCCAATAATGCGCCCACGGGCATCCATTACGTTGATATTGGTATCAATGATGCGCATGGTGCGTGCCACAATATCCTGCGCCATTTTGGTATCGAGATGCCAGCCAGCCATGTAACCCTCCTGTGAGCAGAGCTCAAGCATAGGGAAGTTCAGCTACCGCTGCATTGTGCGAATGCACAAAGTGAAAGGGAGAAGTATGGAGTTGTGGAAAAGGTCACAGAAAGGTGAAAAGCCCCTGCTCAACTGAAACAGGGGCCTGAGAGGATTACTGCATCAGCAGGTAAATTGAGGTATCACCACGCTGAATATTCAACGCCAGCACGGAAGGTTTGCTGTCCAGAATTTTGCGCAGTTCAGCAATGTTTTTCACTGGCTGCTGGTTCGCACCCATGATCACATCGCCTTTTTTCAGGCCAATGCGCGCAGCCGGGCTGTTCGCTTTAACGTTGTTCACCACAACGCCTTTGTCCTGACCTTTATTGCTCATCTCGGCGCCTTCAATGCCGCTGAAGATGGTGCTGGAATCAACCTGATTCTGGCTGCTCTGCTGCAGTTCCAGGCTCACGTTAACCGGTTTACCGTCACGCAGCAGGCCGAGGGTGACTTTGCTGCCAATCGGCATGGAGCCCACTTCAGCACGCAGCGCGGCAAAGCTGCTGATCGGTTTCCCGTTCAGGGAGGTAATGACATCACCCGCTTTAATGCCCGCTTTCGCCGCGGAGGAGTTCGGCATCACCTGGCTGACAAATGCGCCGCGCTGGGCGTCAACTTTCATCGCCTTAGCCAGTTCGGAATTCAGTTCGGTACCCAGAATCCCCAGTTCACCGCGTTTCACCTGCCCATACTGCACCATCTGCGCGGTCAGGTTTTTCACCATGTTACTTGGGATAGCAAAGCCGATCCCGATATTGCCGCCGTCTGGTGCAAGGATCGCGGTGTTGATACCAATCAGCTCACCGTTCAGGTTCACCAGCGCACCGCCGGAGTTACCCCGGTTGATGGCGGCATCCGTCTGGATGAAGTTTTCATAGTTTTCGGCGTTGAGGCCGCTACGACCCAGCGCGGAAACAATCCCCGAGGTTACGGTTTCACCCAGACCGAACGGGTTACCGATAGCGACGGTATAATCACCGACACGCAGCGCATCGGAGTCGGCAATTTTAATCGCCGTCAGGTTTTTCGGATCCTGAATCTGGATCAACGCGATATCGGAGCGCGGGTCTTTCCCGACCACTTTGGCATCAAATTTACGCCCGTCGCTCAGCTGAACCTTAATGCTGTTGGCGTTATCAACAACGTGGTTGTTGGTCACGACGTAGCCTTTCGCCGCATCGATAATCACACCCGAGCCAAGCGCCATGAATTTCTGCTGCTGGCCACCCCCCTGGGTGTCATCCCCTGCACCACCGCCCTGACAGAACGGGGAGCTCTGGAATGGCGAACCGTCCTGGCAGAAAGGTGAGTTATCACCAAAAAACTGCTGGAAGTTACGCGGCATACGCGGCGTATTGACGGTTGTGCTGCCCTCAACGTTAATACTCACCACCGATGGCATCACTTTTTCGAGCATCGGTGCCAAACTTGGCATCTGCTGCGCGGTCGCTGCCGACGATGCGGTCTCAGCTGCAGTAGCAGTCAGAGGAGACAGCGCTAAACCTAAACTCAGAGCCAGTGCACTCATTGCTAATGTGGTTTTTTTCATGTGTCTTAATCTCGATTTACAGATAACGCAAAATTGCTGTGTAACTCAGATTCATTTTATACCGCTTAGTTCCGGCCATAAGTTTATGGAAAAGGTAAAAATTTATTGGCCGTCTTTACAAAACTCCGTGCTTATTCCACCGCCATGAGCTTGCGGTATTCATCCCAGGCATACAAATCTGTCATCCCGCTGATATAGTCCTGGATAAGACGGCAGCGATAATAATATTCCAGCACCGGCCACTGGGACGACTGACGATCCAGCTTGCCGATGGCTTCGACATAAGCCAGACGGTGGCGGGTTGAAAGTTTCTGATAAAGCCGGGATTCAATCGGTATTCGCCGCACGCGCTCTTTTTCCACCAGCTCGCTGAACTCGTCGACGGATAATTGCAGCAGAGGCCGATAGATTTCGAGTAACCCACTGATAACCCTGTATCCCTGCAGCTCAAGCTGTTCAACATCCGGATGGCTGAAAACATGACGCACGGCCACGTTTTTATAGAGCTCAAGAAGCTGGCTAAAGCTGCTGTCATCTTCCAGCAACGCATGGTTGAATTCGCCGCTATAAATTAACGGCAGGTTGTCTATAAAGCGCGAGGCGGCATAAGGCACCAGTTTATTTAATGTATTGACCCGTAAATACATAAAGAACTGATCTTCCGTGCTGCGGCTTAATGTATTTGAACGCGATTTATCCCAGGCATTTTCGACAACCTGAGCAAACAGCGAGCCTTTTTCATGCGTTCCCCAGGCCTCATAAAGATGCTGATAAAGTTCTTCGACGCTGAATATTCTTTTCTCAACGGCGTCTTCCAGGTCGGCAACACAATATGAAATGTCGTCGGCAGCTTCCATAATCCAGGTTAAGGGGAAGCGGCCGTTTGGTGTCAGAGAAAGTTCTTTACGCAGGCGCTCTATATAGGCTTCTTCAGAAAGATAATAGCCCGGCTTTTTCATCAAATAACTGTGCGACGCGGGCGTCTCGCCCATCCACCAGGCCGGTCGCGTATATTTCAGGATGCACCCCACCTGTGCCCAGGTCAGGTTCATACGCATCAGGGAGTGTACCAGCCGGATCCCCTGCGCATTGCCTTCGAAGTGACAGAGGTCGTGACGGACTTTACGCCGCAGGTCGTTCAGCGCGTCTTCACCTTCGCGCAGGCGTAAATCCCGCACCAGGCAGCGGTCATCGCTCAGAGGCTGGCTTACCGCATCAGCAGGATAAAGCCGCTGTTTAAACCAGTCATTTATGGCGGCTTCGCCAAAATGACCAAAGGGCGGGTTACCGATGTCATGCATCAGGCAGGCCATCTCAACGATGCTCTCAAACGGCCCGGTCAGCTCATTCAGCCCATAGGTTTCGAGAAGCTGCTGCTCTTTGAGACGGCTTAAGATCTCTTTGGCAATGTAGCGGCCAACCTGCTGAACTTCCATAGAATGCGTTAAGCGCGTGCGCACCGCAGCGTTACGTTCAAGCGGAAACACCTGGGTTTTTTGCTGTAAACGACGGATTGCCGGCGAGTTTATGATCCGCCCACGATCGCTTTCGAAGATACGCAGGATCTCATGCTCGCTCTTGTCGCCCTGCGGCGAACGGAAACGTCGGTGCCAGTTAATTTTGGTGCGAAAATCGATTGGTGACATGTGCTCCCCCGCGTGAGAATGCGTTTCCTCTTAACCGCATGATAGACTATGCATCTTAACAAGGCACATCGCGAGTAAATCTATGAAAATCGGCATTATTGGTGCAATGGAAGAAGAAGTTACGCTGCTGCGTGACAAAATTGAGAACCGTCAGACTCTCTCCCTCGGTGGCTGTGAGATCTATACCGGCCAGTTGAATGGCGTTGACGTCGCTCTGCTGAAATCAGGCATCGGTAAGGTTGCTGCTGCGCTGGGCGCGACCCTGCTGCTCGAACGCTGCAAGCCGGACGTTATCATTAACACCGGTTCTGCAGGCGGCCTGGCGTCGACGCTGAAAGTCGGTGATATCGTTGTTTCCGATGAAGCGCGTTACCACGATGCAGACGTTACCGCATTCGGCTACGAATACGGCCAGCTTCCGGGTTGCCCGGCCGGGTTTAAAGCCGATGACAAACTGATTGCGGCGGCTGAAAGCTGCATCGCTGAGCTGAACCTCAACGCGGTGCGCGGCCTGATCGTCAGCGGTGATGCGTTCATCAATGGCTCCGTCGGCCTGGCGAAAATTCGTCATAACTTCCCTCATGCCGTTGCCGTTGAGATGGAAGCGACCGCCATTGCTCACGTTTGCCATAACTTCAACGTTCCGTTCGTGGTGGTTCGCGCCATCTCCGACGTGGCTGACCAGCAGTCTCATATCAGCTTCGACGAGTTCCTGACCGTTGCGGCAAAACAGTCCACCGTGATGGTGGAGCGCCTGGTGCAGAAACTGGCTCGTGGGTAACCCATACATCAGGGCGCTGGTCGCCCTGCTTTTTCTCGCACCGGCATGGCTATTTGCCGCGCCGCGTGTGATTACGCTCTCTCCGGCAAACACCGAACTGGCCTTTGCCGCCGGGATCACGCCTGTCGGCGTGAGCAGCTTTTCGGATTACCCTCCGCAAGCGGCCCATATTGAACAGGTGGCGACCTGGCAAGGGATGAACATTGAGCGCATCGTGGCGCTTAAACCCGATCTCGTGCTCGCCTGGCGCGGCGGTAACGCCGAGCGGCAGGTCAACCAGCTCTCCTCGCTTGGGATCAAGGTGATGTGGATTGATGCGGTGAGCATTGAGCAGGTCGCTCAGGCATTGCGTTCTCTGGCCCCCTACAGCCCTACCCCAGCAAAAGCCGAGAATGCCGCGAAACAGATGCTCAGCGACTATGCCGCGCTGAAATCCCGCTACGATACCCCCGTCAAAAAACGCATCTTCCTGCAGTTTGGCAGCCAGCCGCTGTTCACCACCGGGAAAGGATCCATTCAGAATCAGGTGCTGGAAATCTGCGGCGGTGAAAACATCTTTGCAGCCAGCCGGGTGCCGTGGCCTCAGGTCAGCCGGGAACAGGTGCTCGCACGCCAACCCCAGGCCATCGTGGTGGTCGGAAATGCGAGCGAGATTCCTAAAATTGAACAATTCTGGCAACGTCAGCTAAAAATACCGGTGATCCCCCTCACCAGTGACTGGTTTGAACGCGCCAGCCCGCGTATTATCCTCGCCGCAAAACAGCTCTGTGCCGCGCTGGCAGAGAGTCACTAACAACATACCCCGCTCGAGGATTTAACGATGCTCGTTTATTGGCTGGATATTCTTGGCACAGCCGTTTTTGCTATCTCCGGCGTTTTACTCGCCGGAAAACTGCGCATGGATCCGTTTGGCGTGCTGGTGCTGGGCGTGGTCACCGCCGTGGGTGGTGGGACGATACGTGATATGGCCCTGGCGAATGGCCCGGTATTTTGGGTAAAAGATCCAACCGATCTGGTGGTGGCGATGGTCACCTGTCTGTTGACCATCGTGTTGGTTCGCCAGCCCCGCCGGTTACCGAAATGGATACTCCCGGTACTGGATGCCGTCGGTCTAGCCGTCTTTGTGGGCATCGGGGTCAATAAAGCCTTCAATGCGGGAACGGGCCCGATGGTGGCCATCTGCATGGGCGTGTTAACCGGGGTCGGCGGCGGGATTATTCGCGACATTCTGGCGCGTGAAGTTCCCATGATCCTGCGTACCGAAATCTATGCCACGGCGTGTATTATTGGTGGGATTGTTCACGCGACGGCGTATTACACCTTTGCGATGCCGCTAGAAAATGCAGCCATGCTGGGTATGGTGGTCACGCTGGGGATACGGTTAGCGGCGATACGCTGGCATCTGAAGCTGCCGACGTTTGCGCTGGATGATAATGCACGATAAGCGTTGTTTATAAGCCCGGTGGCGCTACGCTTACCGGGCTTACGACTGCATCCCTGTCAGATGCTGAACGAAGAGCCACATCCACAGGTACTTGTCGCGTTCGGGTTAGTCACAACGAAGCGCGAACCTTCCAGGCCTTCAGTGTAATCCACCGAACCACCCACCAGGTACTGCAGGCTCATCGGGTCAACCACCAGCGCAACGCCCTGCTTCTCGATAGTCATATCGCCGTCGTTGACCTGATCGTCAAAGGTAAAACCATACTGGAAGCCGCTGCAGCCGCCACCGGTAATATAGACACGCAGTTTCAGATCCGGATTGTCCTCGTCGGCAATCAGGGTTTTCACTTTGTTGGCTGCTGCTTCGGTAAATTCCAGCGGCAACGCTACGTCATCACTCATCTTATGCTCCCATGAATACTGCTACTGCTATTGGGTAAAATTCACCCAATTCTTTATGTCATTATCTAATACCCTGGTAATTCATTCAAGTATTCTGCGTCGGGGCCCGCTCGGCCTCTTGTTTTGCCAGGGTACGGGCAAGAATGGTGGAGTATAGCGGTTTTCCACCCAGGAATTGGGCTAATAGTGTCGCGCCGAGACAGGTAATGATCATTGGCAAAATGAGCTGGTAATTATCCGTCATCTCCAGAACCAGCACGATGCCGGTCAACGGCGCGCGCAGGGACGCCGCCAGCAGCGCGCCCATTCCGGCAATAGCAAAGGTCCCGGCGTCCAGATGATAGGCCGGGAATCCGGTAGCAGCGACCATGCCAAACGCGGTTCCCAGAAGCGTACCCAGCGCCAGCATCGGGGCAAAAATACCGCCAGGCGCACCGGAGGAGAAGCACAATACGGTGGTAATCACCCGCGAAATAAACATGAACAGCAACAGACCAATGCTGAAATTACCCGCCGCGGCAATCGGTATCAGCCCGAAGCCACCGCCTGCGGCATTGGGCTCAATGAAGCCGAGCACGCCGCAGGCGCCGCCCAGCAGTCCGCCGATCAATACCCAGCGGGTGGTATTCCCACCGTGAATGCGCTGGAACATATCCTGGGCGCGTAAGATAAGCGTGTTAAACAGCGGGCCAACCACGCCAAAAATCATGCCGAGGATCAGGTATAGCCACAGCGTATTCACCGGCGCATTGGTCAGTTTCCCCACCTCAATCACCGCCCCTTCGCCATTAAAAATGCGAAAGACAATGCTCGACATAATGACGCCGGTGAATACCGCTTTTATTGAGATAAGGTTGTAGCGAAACTGTGCCCGCATCTCTTCAATAATGAACAGGATCCCCGCGAGCGGTGCGTTGAACGCCGCCGAAAGGCCGGCCGCCGCCCCCGTTGCCAGCAGCGTATGTCGCGCCTCCGCGCTGCGCATGCGAAACAGATCGCCGACCATGCGCCCAACGTTTCCGCCCAGCTGCACCGTTGGCCCTTCGCGCCCGAGCACCATGCCTGCCCCGAGCGTTCCCATGCCACCGATAAATTTTACCGGGATGACGCGCCACCAGCGAACCGGCCTCAGCTCTTCCAGTGCGCCTTCTATTTCAGGGATCCCGGAACCGCCCGCTTCCGGCGCAAATTTACGGACCAGGAAATAGCCCACCATGGCAAACAGCGCAGAAAAGCCAAAGGCCCACACCCATACCCATCCACCGCTATAGGCAAAACCCGCCACGGTTCCAATTCGCCAGTTCATTATCGCGTTAACCGCTTTTTCGAAGGCGATACCCACCAGCCCGGCAACGGCGCCGACCACGGCAGCAGCCAGCAGGATAGCCAGCGGCGTTTTATCACGATTAAGCAAGCGCCGGATGCTGATACGGTGCTGCGCACGTCTGAACTGCTGTTCAGTATAAGAATGAGTGTCTGCTTTCATTACCGTTTCTTTTCGTCATACAAATAACCGCAGGGATTTTACCAGAGTGCGTAATATCATCCCGTGAAAAATACTTAACAATTGTTTGGGCATGAAAGGGGGCAAAAATTTCATTACCTTCCGAGGATCACTTAGAATAGTGTGCTTAATCATTTTATACGAACCAGGAACGACGCCATGAGCAAGTCTGAAAACCTCTACAGTGCAGCCCGCGAGCTTATCCCAGGTGGCGTGAATTCGCCTGTTCGCGCCTTTACCGGCGTAGGCGGTACGCCGCTGTTTATCGAACGTGCTGACGGCGCGTATCTGTATGATGTCGATGGCAAAGCCTATATCGATTATGTCGGCTCATGGGGTCCGATGGTGCTGGGTCACAACCATCCTGCAATCCGCAATGCGGTGATTGAAGCCGCCCAGCGCGGCCTGAGCTTCGGCGCGCCAACCGAGATGGAAGTGAAAATGGCGGAACTGGTCACCGAACTGGTCCCGACTATGGACATGGTGCGTATGGTGAACTCCGGTACCGAGGCCACCATGAGCGCGATCCGCCTGGCACGTGGTTTTACCGGCCGTGACAAGATCATCAAATTTGAAGGCTGCTACCACGGTCATGCGGACTGCCTGCTGGTAAAAGCCGGCTCCGGCGCGCTAACCCTCGGTCAGCCGAACTCACCGGGCGTACCGGCTGACTTTGCGAAGCATACCCTGACCTGCACCTATAACGATCTGAACACCGTTCGGGCAGCCTTCGAGCAGTATCCGCAGGAGATTGCCTGTATCATCGTTGAACCTGTCGCAGGCAACATGAACTGCATTCCACCGCAGCCGGAGTTCCTGCCGGGTCTGCGCGCCCTGTGCGATGAGTTTGGCGCTCTGCTGATCATCGACGAAGTGATGACCGGCTTCCGCGTCGCGCTGGCGGGGGCACAGTCTTACTACGGCGTAGAGCCGGACCTGACGTGCCTTGGCAAAATCATCGGCGGCGGCATGCCTGTCGGTGCATTCGGGGGACGTAAAGAGGTGATGGAAGCGCTGGCGCCGACTGGCCCGGTCTACCAGGCGGGTACCCTTTCCGGCAACCCGATTGCAATGGCCGCAGGTTTCGCCTGTCTGACCGAAGTCGCGCAGCCGGGTATTCACGAAACCCTGACCGATCTGACAACTCAACTGGCCAACGGCCTGCTGGAGGCCGCGCAAGAAACCGGTATTCCTCTGGTGGTAAACCACGTTGGTGGGATGTTCGGGATTTTCTTCACCGATGCGAAAACCGTGACCTGCTATCAGGATGTGGTGAAGTGTGACGTTGAACGCTTCAAGCGCTTCTTCCATCTGATGCTGGAAGAAGGCGTCTACCTGGCACCATCCGCGTTTGAAGCAGGCTTTATGTCCGTCGCGCACAGCGAAGACGATATCAATAAGACTATCGATGCTGCGCGCCGGGTCTTTGCGAAGTTGTAAGACAGAAACGAACTGCTGCCCTCTCCACCCGGAGAGGGCAATACCCCACCGCCCTTCTACCTGCTTTGCTTTCTCAACAAATAGATAAAGTACGGCGCACCGATAAACGTCGACAGCAACCCGGCAGGTATCTGGTACGGGAACAGCACCATCCGCCCCAGCCAGTCAGCAACCACCAGTATTACGCCCCCCGTCAGCGCCGACATCACAATGTGCGGCATCGTGCGACGAAAGCCCATCATTCTGGCAATGTGCGGCGCCATTAAGCCGACAAAGCTCAGCGGGCCGATGGTCATGGTGGCCGTTGCCGTGAGGCATGCGGCCAGCAGCAGTAACCCGATACGGGACGGCGCCAGGGCCATCCCCACCGCACGCGCGGTCTCGCCGCCCAGCGGCAGAATGGTCATCCAGCGACGACACAGCGGCACCATCGCCAGCAATACGATCATTGCAATCCCGGAATGCACGACCTGGCTGGCGGTGGCGCTGTACGTTGAACCGGAGATCCAGGTCAGGATCTTGGCCATACGCGGATCGCCACTCGCCTGCAGCATCATCAGCAGCATAGTAAATGCCGTGCTGAGCGCCATCCCGGCAAGCAGCATCCGGTGAGGGGAAAACCCGCCACGCCCGGAGGCAATGAGGATGATCAGCAGCGTCACCGCCGCGCCAACGCTCCCGGCAGGCATCAACCAGCCGAAGGCATTTCCCGGCACCAGGAACAGCATCAGGACCACGCCAAAGGCGGCACCAGAACTGATACCCAGAACCTCCGGGCTGGCCATCGGATTACCGGTCAGACGCTGGATAATACAGCCCGCCACCGCCAGCATGACCCCGGCGATTAACGCCGAGAGAATGCGCGGCCAGCGCCACTGCATGAGTTCGTTAAGCAGATCCCCAGACGCCCAGTGCCAGCCCACCGCATCGCGTCCGAAAGCGAGCGCGGCAAATGAGATAACAATCAGCACTGCCAGCCCGGCAAGGCTGAACCCCAGCACTGACTGGCGCTCAGCATAGACCTTATCGCCAGCATCCATCGCTGGCGCGCTGATACTGCGCAGACGCGGCAGCAGCCACAGCAGCAGCGGTGCACCGATAAGCGCCGTCATCGAACCGGTAGACACTTCCATCCAGACGCGTGCCAGCCAGAGAATGATTTGATCGGAAAGCCAGAGGATCAACGCGCCAATCAGCGGGGCTAACATCAGGCGCGCCAGCAGGCGGCGCGCACCGAGCATTTTTGCCAGCAGCGGCGCAAACAGTCCGATAAACCCGATGATGCCTACCGCATTAACCAGCAGGGCACTGAGCACAATTGCCAGCGTCAGCGCCCCCAGACGGGCCAGCGACAGCGCCAGCCCCAGATTACGCGCCACGCCATCGTCAAGACCCATCAACGTCAGCGGGCGCAAGAGCAGCAGCGTCAACACGACGCCACCGACGAGCTGCGGCCACAGACGCTGCACGACGCTCCAGTCGGTCTGGGTGAGCGTACCGGTGCTCCAGAGGAACATGCTCTGCAGCTGATCGTGATGGAACAGCACCAGCAGCTGATTAATCGCGCCGCAGTACAGGCTTACCACCAGCCCCGCAAGAATAAGCGTGACGGGGGAGAGACGCTTGCCCCAGGCGACGCCGAATACCAGCGCGCCCACTACACACGCACCGGCGAGGGCAGCAAACTGCGAGGTCAATGCCCCAGGCAACGCCCAGAGTGTGGTAATCGTGATCCCAAGCTGTGCCCCGGTCGCCACGCCAAGCGTCGTCGGCTCGGCCAGAGGGTTACGCAGTACCTGCTGGAATAAAACGCCCACCAGCCCTAATCCCGCCCCGACCAGCAGCGAAATCGAAAGGCGCGGCAACAGACTGTAGTGGAACAGCATTTGCTGAATATTATCGATATCTGGCGTCACCAGCGCCGCACGCCACTGGTCGCGCGGTAAGGCCGTCGACAGATTGAACCAGGTCAATGCCAGCGCGCACAGGAAAATGAGGCAAAGTAACAGTGCCGGGAAACGGGCAATACGCTTACTCATGCCTGGCCTCCCAGCGCGTTGTCCAGCACGCGGGCAAAGTGCATGGCAGAAAGCGTCGCGCCGTAGAACCATACCGCAGGTGCGCGCAGGAACCGTTTTTCACGCACAAACGGCATTGCCTGCCAGAGCGGCGTCGCCATCAGGGTTTGCATCTCCCGCTCGTTGCCGTGGTCAAAGCACAACACATCGACATCGCGAAATGCCGCAAGACGGTCAATCCCCACGGCGGTGCTGCCCCAGAAGGTCATCTCCCCTTCCCAGGCATTACGAATACCAAAACTGTCGAGCACGTCCTGGAACAGGCAGTTTTTCCCAAAGACCAGCATATGGCGGGCATCCAGCAGCGTCACCATCAGCAGCGGGCGATCGCCCCGGTGAGCAAAACGCGGCTTCAGGGCGTTAATCAGTGCATCAAAATCGTCGAGATGTTTTTTGGCCTCAACCTCACGGTTAAGGAACTGTGCCATCTCGTGGAGGGAGTTTTTCGCCATCGCCAGCGGATTTTTACCGTCGCTGAAGGAGAAACCACGGCCGGGCGCAATCCGTGCCATTGTCTCTTCTGACGGGCCGTAACCTGCAGACCAGAACAGGAATGACGGCTTCATCTGGGTGAGCAGTTCGAGATTTGGCTCGGTGCGCAGGCCGATGTCGATTACCGAGTCCGGTAGCCTCGGCTCATTCACCCATAGCCTGTAGTTGGGAATATCCGCCACGCCATAGGGCGTAACGCCCAGCGCCATCATCAGCTCTACCGGCAACCATTCCAGCGCCACAATGCGGTGTGGATCGACCGCAGCCGCACGCGCGGTATTCATTTTTAACAGCAGCGGTGAAAGCGCCATTGCCGTCAGCAGACGACGGCGACTCATCAACATAGAATCCAGCATCAGTACACAAAGCTCACCGGTGCTGCCCCGGCAGGGTGAGGCAAAATCCCCATTGGAATACCGTAAATGTGTTCCAGCGTTTCACTGCGCATCAGTTCAGACGGCGTCCCCTGGGCGATCATTTCACCGCCGCGCAGGGCAACGAGGTAATCGCAGTAACGCGCGGCCATGTTGATATCATGCAGGACCGCGATAACCGTCAGACCGCGCTGCTGGCTTAAACGATGCACCAGCGCAAGCACGTCGACCTGATGGGCAATGTCCAGCGCAGAGGTCGGTTCGTCGAGCAGCAGGCAGCGGCTGTCCTGGGCCACCAGCATTGCTATCCACGCGCGCTGACGTTCCCCTCCTGACAGGCTGTCTACCAGACGGTGGGCCAGCGGTTTTAGCCCCACCAGCGCAATCGCCTCTTCCACTTTCTCTCTGTCGGCCACGCCGAAACGGCCAAGCGCGCCGTGCCACGGATAACGTCCAATCGCCACCAGTTCACGCACGGTCATCCCCTCCGCCTGCGGCAACTGCTGCGGCAGATACGCCACTTTGCGGGCAAAGGCTTTACTGCTCCAGCTCTCCAGCGGCTGACCGTCCAGCAGGATATCGCCTTCTGACGGCGGCTGATGGCGGCCAAGCATTTTGAGCAGCGTTGATTTACCAGAGCCGTTGTGACCAATCAGGCCTGTCACTTTACCTGCCGGGAAGGTCAAAGAGAGCGGATGCAGCAGGGTGCGTCCGGGCACGCGAAAGGAGAGATTATTGAGCGTGAAGGTGGTGTCGGATTGCGTTTGATTATCCTGCATATCGGCCAACTTAAATAAAAAGGGCACGGCGAACCGTGCCCGAAGAGAGATTAGAAGCGGAAGGTCGCGGTGGCGACAACCTGACGTTCAGCACCCCAGTAGCATGCATAATCCTTGTAGCAGCTGGAGACATATTCCCGATCGAACAGGTTATTCACGTTCACCGCCACAGATGACCCCGGCAGACCCAGACGGGCCAGATCGTATTTCACCATCGCATCGGCAAGGGTGTAGCTCGCGACGTTAAACGGCTGATCTTTTTTGTCGCCGCTTGAGTAGTAGCTCACCGTGTTACCGATGTAACGGGTACCGGCACCAATCGTCAGGCCGCTTAAGGCCGTGTCGGTGAAGGTGTAATCTGCCCATAATGACGCCTGATTACGCGGCACTTCCGCCGGACGTTTACCTTCAAAGGTGCTGTCATGGGTGTACTCAGCATCAATAAAGCTGTACGCCGCGGTCACATTAATATTGGCGTTAACCGCTGCTTTCGCTTCCAGTTCGAAACCACGAGAACGGATCTCACCGGTCTGGATACTGTGAGTATTCGTTGGATCGTTCGGATCCGCCGTCAGGTTTTTATCTTTCGTCAGCTGGAACAGCGACGCGGTGACCACAACCGGCAGGTCTTTCGGCGCGTATTTCACACCCGTTTCATACTGCTTACCGCGGGAAGGGTCGAACGGTGTGCCGTTACGATCGGCGCCCGATACCGGCTCAAACGACTCGCTGTAGCTGAAGTAAGGTGAAATACCGTTATCAAAGAGATAGTTAATTCCCCCGCGCCAGGTGAAAGCCTGGTCGTGGTTTTCAGCCAGCGAATCGGCCGTACCGCGCGTCAGCGTTGAGGCCATCACGTAGTCGTAGCGTCCGCCCAGCGTCAGCACCCACTTATCCCACTCCGCCTGATCCTGAGCATAGAGCCCGGTCTGTTCATTACGGTTAACGACGGAATAGTTAGACCATGGCAGGTTAGTGTTGATGTTCGCGTTGCCGTAATCCGGGTTCTGGATATCAATCGGGTCGGCGGAACCATACAGCGCATTGATATCATTACGCATACGCGAGTAATCAACACCCGTCAGCAGCGTGTGGTCTACGGCGCCCGTCGCGAATGTCGACTGCAGTTGAGTATCCACGGTGAACATATTCAGATCTTCATCTGAACGCACGTAAGCGCGGTTAATCTTGCCAGGCTCAGCGTAGCCATTGCCGTAAACAGAGCGGTAGAGCGTATGAACTTTTGCGTAACGCAGATTCTGACGCACGGTGAACGTGTCATCAAACTGATGCGAGAAGCTGTAACCAATCAACTGCTGGCGACGAGCCATCTTATTATCCGCTTCACCTTCGTTGAAATCGGTTGGGATCTTATGCTCATTGCCGTTTGCGTCACGGTATGGCACCACGGTCCCTTCCCGTGGCAACCAGCCGTAGTAGCCCGCTTCCGGATCGTTCTGGAAATTGCTCAGGAAGGTGAAATCGGTTTTGTCATCCGGACGCCAGCTAAAGGAGGGCGCAATCGCATAGCGGGTTGATTTTGACATCTCCTGCTGTGCGTTCTGACTACTGCCAAGACCGGTCAGGCGGTACGACCACACGCCATCTTCATCGATTGCATCACTGAAATCGAAGCCCGTTTGCCACAGGTTATTGGTCCCCATTTTAAACTGGACTTCTTTCAGCGGCTCGGTCAGTGGGCGTTTGCTCACCATACTGACGATACCGCCTGGATTGCTGTTGCCGTAGAGCACAGACGTAGGCCCGCGCATCACTTCTACGCGCTCAAGGAAGTACGGATCCATGGAAGCTTCGGAGTAGTTATTCCCCATCAGCTTCATGCCATCGAGATACTGGTTGGTGTTTACCGTCGAAGGCGCGGTAAAACCACGAATTGAGACCACATCATAGGTGGTGGAGCTGCCGCGGGTCGCAAACACGCTCGGCGTATAGCCCAGCGCCTCTTTTACGGTCGCTGGCTGGCGGCGTTCCATTTCATCACGCGTTACCACGGAAATAGACTGCGGGGTCTTTTCAATCGCGGTATCGGTTTTGGTCGCCGTTGCCGTGCGCTTTGCTGCGATCGTTGGCGCAGGCCCCCACGGGCTTTCCTGGGCGGCAGGCGCGGCAGTGACGGTGATGGTTTCTTCTTTTTTCTGGGTTTCAGCCGCATGTGCATACGTAGACATGCTGGCAACCGCTGTGGCTACGACGACCGCGATTTTTCGCAGCGACGTGTGAATTGGCTGAGCAGTATTGGAAAGCGCCATGTTTATCTCTGATGGAAAAGTGAATGATAACGTAAACGAGAATTATTATTATGACCGCAGAATAATATGCGAAACGTTGGCTGCATAGCAAGCAGTAAGCGGCCCTACGAGAATTAAGGGTTTAAGAAATAAACAAGAGAAAACGAAGGGTTAATCAGAATGAAAACGAGGGTTAAGGAAATGGAAAGTACAGGTAAAAAAATCCCCCCTTTCGGGGGGATGTGAAGCGTTAGTTACCGCCGAACATATCTTTAATCCAGCCCGCGACACCGTCGCTGTCTTTTTTCTCATTCTGCTGCTGCGGCTGTTGTTGCGGCTGCTGCTGAGGCTGAGAAGACTGCTCGAACGGGTTACCCGTCGGTTGCTCTGGCTGGCTTTGCTGGCACAGCGAATCCGGGTTGGTGGTCCAGACAGGCAAGGTACGCATACCGCCGCCACAGACAAAGTTACCGGAACCGTCCACGCCCATATCGACAATATCTTCCGGCGCCACCAGATTCAGCGGTACCGGAGACTGATTCGCCAGATAGCGCTGGTAAATCGACATCGCCCCGCTCGCACCGTACAGTTTGGTTGGCTGGTTGTTATCGCGGCCTACCCAGGTGATCACCACTTCACGGCCATCGATACCGGCGAACCAGGTATCCACGTTGTTGTTGGTGGTCCCGGTTTTACCTGCCAGATGCAGGCCCGGATACTTCGCACCCAGTTGACGTCCGGTCCCCCGCTGCACAACCTGCTGCATCGTCCACAACGTCATATAGGCCGCCTGCGCTGGCACGGCACGTTCCGCTTGCGGGAAGCTCTGATACAGCACGGAGCCGTCCTCAGCAATCACCGAACGCAGAGCAGAGAGCGGTGCACGGTTACCCCCGCTGGCAATGGTCTGGAACGCCTGAGCCACTTCGATCGGCGTCAGGTTAAGCGCCCCCAGGATCATCGCCGGAACAGGATGGAGCTGATCTTTCGGCACACCCAGTTTCTGCCAGGTGTCGACAATCGCCGGCAGACCGAGCGCCATACCCAGGTTCACCGTTGGCACGTTCATCGAGCGGGTCAACGCATCCACCAGCATGACCTGGCCGCTGAACTGTTTATCGTCGTTCTGCGGAGACCATACCTGGCCGTTAGGCTGGCGCAGGGAAATCGGCGCATCGGCAATCCAGGTATTCAGGCGATACTGGTTAGGCTGACTCAGGGCGGTAAGATAGGTTGCCGGTTTTGCCAGTGAACCAATCGAACGTCGCGCCTGCATTGCACGGTTGTAGCCTGCGAACTGCGGCTCAGCACCGCCCACCATGGCGCGAACTTCGCCGGTGTTACGGTCAACCACCACCATCGCGGTTTCAAGATCGCTCAGCTTACGCTGTTTCTTCAGCGCCGGGATACCTTCCACCGCAGCTTTTTCAGCGGCTTCCTGCGCCACGGAATCGAAGGTGGTAAAGATCTTCACGCCGGAGAGATCTTTCACCTTATCACCGAGCTTGCTTTGCAGCTCCTGACGCACCAGCTGCATAAACGCAGGCTGAGGCGAGATCACGCCACCGCGCGGCTGAACGCCGAGTGGACGTGCGCTCAGCATGTCGTACAGCTCCTGGTCAATCACCTGCTGTTGTTGCAGCAGACGCAGCACCAGGTTACGACGTTCCAGCGCCAGTTTCGGGTTACGCCACGGGTTATAAATGGACGCCCCTTTCACCATGCCCACCAGCAGCGCCTGCTGGTCAAGGCTCAGCTCTTCCACCGGACGACCAAAGTAGTACAGACTTGCCAGCGGGAAGCCGCGGATTTCGTTATCCCCGCTCTGACCGAGGTACACCTCGTTCATGTACAGCTCAAGGATACGATCCTTGCTGTAACGCGCATCCATCAGTACGGCCATGTACGCTTCGTTGGCTTTACGCCAGTAAGAGCGTTCACTGGAGAGGAACAAGTTCTTCACCAGCTGCTGGGTCAGCGTACTCGCCCCCTGCACCGTCCGTCCGGCGGTCAGGTTAGCCAGCACCGCACGGCCAATCGAGTAAAGGCTGATGCCATCATGCTCATAGAAGTGACGGTCTTCGGTTGCCAGCAGGGTATCAACCAGCAGGTCCGGGAAGCCGTTACGGGCAACAAACAGACGTTGTTCGCCGTTCGCCGACGAGAGCATGGTGATCAGACGCGGATCGAGACGGAAGAAACCGAACTGACGGTTGTTATCCATGTTCTCGATGGTGTCCAGACGATCGCCGTCAAAGGTCAGACGCGCACGCACCTGACCCTCTTTGCTGTCCGGGAAATCAAACGGACGGCGGATCATCTCAATGCTTTTCGCCTGCACGGTAAATTCGCCAGGACGCGTCATTTTCGACACCTGACGATACTGGGTGGCTTCCAGCAGTTTCACCATCTCGTTCTTGCTGATGGACATATCTGGCTCAAGGTTCACCATGCGGCCATACACCGCCGCAGGCAGTTGCCAGACTTTTCCGTCTATACGGCTACGGATCTTCTGATCCAGATAGACGCCGTAAATCGCCATCAGCACAACAAATACAATGAACAGCTTCAGCAGCAGCCAGAACCAGCCGCGCTTGCCCCGAGGCTTACGCCCTTTGCCTTTCCCTTTACGCGGCATCGGTTCTTCATCCTCATAATCGTCTTCATAGTCATCGTCATAGTCCTCATCTCTGAGGCGACGACGGCTTACCTTTTCTTTCGCCGGACGCGTTGGTTTTCCCTTACGTCCTATTGGCTCGCGGTCATTCCCCGCCATGCTTTTTCTCCGCAACTTTCAGGCGCAAGGGCCCGATTCTCTTTTCTTCCACTGGCCTGTGAAAGAAGAAATCTCTCAAAGTAAACAGCAAGACCTTCCAGACAGGAACGTCTTTAGTATTTTCTCCCGCACCCTGCGGGTGAGGGCATCAAGCCGCACGTTCCCAGCCCCCCGTCACGAATACTTCTTCGTCCGTCGTGTCGGTGCCGTATTTGCCGGATCGTCCGGCCAGACATGTTTGGGATACCGCCCCTTCATCTCTTTTTGCACGTCACGGTAGCTCCCCGCCCAGAATGCCCCCAGGTCGCGGGTAATCTGTAACGGGCGATGGGCTGGCGACAACAGCTCCAGCACCAGAGAGACGCGCCCTTGCGCCACAGAAGGCGTGGTGGCCTCTCCAAACATTTCCTGCATACGTACCGCCAGCGCCGGAGGATTATCCTCGTGATAACGAATGGCAATCCGGCTTCCGGTCGGCACAGTGTAATGCCCTGGCAGTTCACTATCCAGACGTTGACGTAATGACCAGTCCAGTAAATTCTGTAACGCGACCTTAACATCAAGCGCTTTTAGCGCACGCAGCGAGTGTACACCGTGCATTTGCGGCAGCAGCCAGCGTTCCAGCGAGCCCAGCAATGTCTCATCATCGACCGCGGGCCAGTCATACTCCGGTAGCCAGCGCGCGGCACAGTGCAGACGAATACGGTACTGTTCCGCCTCTGGCGTCCAGTTCAACACCCCTAACCCTTTGTCCCGGATGCCGTTCAGCATGGCCAGATGCAGCACCTCTTCCGACGGTTTTGCCAGCGGTGTGGTGCCGAGGATCAGTTTACCTGTCTGGCTGCGACGAAACGCCTTCAGCGTGCCCTGAGCCTCATCCCATTCCACGGTATCGGATTGCTGGACCAACTGCGGACAGGCACGCGTCAGGGCATCTATATCCACCGCGATAGCCTGTAAAATACGCGCGTCCGGGGAGTGGTTACCCTGTAACAGTAACGGCGCAATCAGCCATTCGTGACGCGTCATGGCGTCATCGCTGTCCAGCATCGCACCCATGCCATTGGCCAGTTGATATCGCCCGTCCAGACCGCGACGACGCGCGATCCTGTCGGGAAACGCCTGCGCTAACAGAGGCGCGATAGTCGCGCTGTCTGGCGATCCGGCTTTGCCGTTGAGTCGCCGGCAAAGCTGCTGCGCCCGCTGCTGCCAGTTCCCCTGATTGCGGGAAAAGGCCTGCGCCAGATCGCTGCTGCCACCGCGCGGTGGCTCCTCAAGAATAGCCGCCAGTTTCGCCGCCGTAGCAATTTCATCCTCCCCCTGCGCGGCCACCAGCATCGCCGCCAGGCGAGGGTCATTGCCCAGCGCGGCCATTTTTTGCCCGCGGGATGACAATCGCTCACCATCAAGCGCCCCCAGGCGGTTCAGTAAGATCCGGGCAGCAGCAAGGTTCGCGGCGGGTGGAGGATTAAGCCAGGTCAGCTGTGCCGGATCCGGGCATCCCCACTGCAAAAGATCCATCACCAGCCCCGCCAGATCGCTGTGTAAAATTTCCGGCGTGCTTTGCTGTGCAGCGCGTTCAGCCTGCTCCGCGCTGGTCAAATGCAGGCAGATACCGGGCTCAAGACGTCCCGCACGGCCTGCTCGCTGGACCATTGACGCCTGGCTTATGCGCTGCGTCAGCAGTTTAGTCAGCCCGGTACGCGCGTCAAAGCTCGCCACCCTCTCCTGCGCACTGTCCACCACCAGGCGAATGCCTTCTATGGTTAAACTGGTTTCGGCAATATTGGTTGCCAGCACCACTTTACGCTGCCCCACGGGCGCGGGCAGGATTGCTTTACGTTGATCCGCCAGCGACAGCGCGCCGTAGAGCGGGCAAAGCAGCACGTCACTTCCCACCCGGGAAGCCAGTTGGTCCTGCACGCGCTGGATCTCGCCTACGCCGGGCAAAAACAGCAGTAGCGATCCCGATTCCTGGCGGAGCAATTCGGCGGTTGCGATGGCTACCGCGTCGTCAAAACGCTGATGGGCAGGCAACGGCTGATAGCGACGCTCAACGGGAAATGCTCTGCCTTCGGAGGCGATAACCGGCGCGTCGGGCAACGTCTGCTGCAGTCGCTCGTTATCCAGCGTAGCGGACATGATAAGCAACCGGAGGTCGTCGCGTAGCCCTTGCTGAACATCAAGTAACAGCGCCAGTGCCAGATCTGCCTGCAGGCTACGCTCGTGGAATTCATCCAGAATCACCAATCCGACGCCGTTTAACTCCGGATCGTTTTGCAGCATGCGGGTCAGGATCCCTTCGGTCACCACCTCAAGGCGCGTGGACGGGCCAACGCAGGTTTCGGCGCGCATACGGTAACCCACCGTCTCGCCCGGCTTTTCACCAAGCAGTTCCGCCAGGCGCTGCGCTACGTTCCGTGCGGCCAGCCTGCGCGGCTCCAGCAGGATAATTTTCCCGCGGGCAGTGCCCTCTTTGAGGATCTGCAGCGGCAGCCAGGTGGATTTACCTGCGCCCGTCGGGGCGTTAAGTAAAACCTGCGGGGCATGGTGTAAGGCAGCAAGAAGCTCAGGAAGGACGACGGCGACCGGCAATGAGGACACTAACAGCTCCAGAGGGTTAACATTAGTCGGCGTACATTGTAGCATCGGCGCATACCATTACCGAGTCCCCTGTATGTCTGAGTCGAAACGGCTGTTTTTTGCCATAGAATTGCCCTCCACGCTGCAGCGAAAAATCGTTCGCTGGCGAGCCAGCCATTTTCCCCAGGACGCAGGCCGTCCGATCGCGGCGGCAAACCTGCACCTGACGCTGGCCTTTCTGGGCGATGTCAGCGCCGAAAAACAGCGCGCGCTGGCAGCAATGGCTGGCCGCATTTCTCAGCCGGCGTTTACGCTGCACCTCGACGACGCGGGCCAGTGGCTGCGCTCACGCGTGGTCTGGCTGGGCACGCGCCAGCCGCCCCGCGGGCTTTTACAGCTTGCCAGTATGTTGCGCGCCCAGGCGGCTCGCAGCGGGTGTTACCAGAGTCCGCAGCCGTTTCATCCGCATATCACCCTGCTGCGCGATGCCGGTCAGGCCGTTGCCATTCCGCCACCCGGTTTTCACTGGGACGTTGAGGTCAATACCTTCGCGCTTTACGAATCGGTCTTTACCCAAGGACGCACCCGTTACACGCCGCTACAGCGCTGGTCGCTGGGCGATACCCTAAGGAATTCTGATGAAGTTTAGTCCTGCCCTGCAGCACGCCACGCTGGTTCAACGCTACAAACGCTTTCTCGCTGACGTGATCACCCCCGAAGGTGAACAGCTCACGCTGCACTGCCCGAACACCGGTGCCATGACCGGCTGTGCAACGCCGGGTGACACAGTCTGGTATTCCACTTCAGAAAATACTAAACGCAAATATGCCCATACCTGGGAAATGACCGAGACGCAAAACGGGGCATTTATTTGTGTGAATACCCTGCGCGCCAATCAATTAGTTAAGGAAGCATTGACCCTTGGCACCCTGCCCGAACTGGTGGGGTATGGCACGCATAAAAGTGAAGTTAAATATGGCGATGAAAGCAGCAGAATTGACTTCATGTTACAGGCGGAAGACCGGCCCGAGTGCTATATTGAAGTAAAATCAGTGACGTTAGCGGAACAGGAAAACGGCTACTTTCCGGATGCGGTCACGCTACGGGGGCAGAAGCATCTGCGGGAGCTGATGAGTGTTGCGGCGGCGGGCAAACGCGCCGTATTGCTGTTTGCGGTTTTACATTCAGCCATTGAACGATTTTCTCCAGCCCGCCATATTGATCTCAAATACGCGCAATTGTTGAATGAGGCACAAAAGCAGGGGGTGGAGGTTTTGGCTTATAAAGCGGAACTTTCTGCCGATAATATGACTCTGAGATCCTCTCTTCCCATTGTCTTATAAGGGATTAGACGATTGACTATTAAGTGTTCTGGCCGCGTGCGCAAATACGCTTTTCCTCACAGGCTTGTCAAGTGTTACGTTTAGATAATTGCCATACGGAAAAGCATCTGCTATTTATAGCGACCTGATTTTTCCCCCAACACGGGGATCGATAGTGCGTGTTAAGGAGAAGCAACATGCAAGAAGGGCAAAACCGTAAAACATCGTCCCTGAGTATTCTCGCCATCGCTGGGGTGGAGCCGTATCAAGAGAAGCCGGGCGAAGAGTATATGAACGAAGCCCAGCTGTCGCACTTCAAGCGTATTCTTGAAGCATGGCGTAATCAACTCAGGGATGAAGTCGATCGCACCGTTACTCATATGCAGGATGAAGCTGCTAACTTCCCGGACCCGGTAGACCGTGCCGCTCAGGAAGAAGAGTTCAGCCTCGAACTGCGTAACCGTGACCGCGAACGCAAACTGATCAAAAAGATCGAAAAAACGCTGAAAAAAGTCGAAGACGAAGATTTTGGCTACTGCGAATCCTGCGGTGTTGAAATCGGAATTCGTCGCCTGGAAGCGCGTCCAACCGCCGATCTGTGCATCGACTGTAAAACGCTGGCAGAAATCCGCGAAAAACAGATGGCCGGTTAATACCAGCGCTGTTTACACACTCTAAAGGCGGGAGTTTCTCCCGCCTTGTTACTGTTGATATGTCTGAATCACACTATATTGGGCGCTTCGCGCCATCCCCTTCTGGTGAATTACACTTCGGCTCATTAATTGCCGCCCTCGGCAGCTACCTGCAGGCTCGCGCCCGTCACGGTAAATGGCTGGTCCGCATTGAAGATATTGATCCTCCGCGTGAAGTTCCCGGTGCAGCAGATACCATTCTGCGTCAGCTGGAACATTACGGTCTTCACTGGGACGGCGACGTCCTCTGGCAGTCAAGGCGACATGATGCCTACCGGGAACGCCTGGCGTGGCTCCACGCACAAGGGCTCTCCTACTACTGCACCTGCACCCGCGCGCGTATTCAGAGCGTGGGTGGCGTCTATGACGGCCACTGCCGCACGCGCAATAACGGCCCAGAACTGGCCGCCGTGCGCATAAAGCAGCATGCCCCGGTGACGCACTTTACTGATTTACTCTCCGGCGAGATCCAGGCGGATGAACGTCTTGCACGCGAAGATTTTATTATCCACCGCCGTGACGGCCTGTTCGCCTATAACCTGGCGGTTGTGGTTGATGACCATTTCCAGGGCGTGACGGAAATTGTGCGCGGGGCTGACCTGGTGGAACCTACCGTGCGACAAATATCGCTCTATCACCAGTTTGGCTGGAACGCGCCGGATTACATTCATCTGCCGCTGGCGGTCAATGAACAGGGCTTTAAGCTGTCAAAACAAAATCATGCGCCCGCCCTGCCAGACGGCGATCCGCGCCCTGTTTTGATCGACGCGCTGCGATTTCTCAACCAGAATGTAACCAACGAATGGCAGGATTTGCGAATTGACGAACTGCTGAAAATGGCGATCGCCAACTGGACGCTGACGACCGTGCCAAAAATCCAGCATTCTCAAATGCGTTGCGCTGAGCTATGATTAGCCGCTTTTTTCATAACAAAACACACTACGAGGTGTACTATTTTTACCCGAGTCGCTAATTTTTGCCGTAAAGTGCTAAGCCGCGAAGAGAGCATGGCGAACGACGCTATTGCGCAAAACCGCATGTCGGTTATTCCACGTGAGCAGCACAATATTTCCCGCAAAGATATCAGTGAAAATGCCCTCAAGGTGCTCTATCGTCTGAATAAAGCAGGCTACGAGGCCTATCTCGTTGGCGGTGGGGTGCGTGATTTACTGCTGGGAAAAAAACCAAAAGATTTCGACGTGACGACCAGCGCCACGCCAGAGCAGGTGCGCAAATTATTCCGTAACTGCCGCCTTGTTGGCCGTCGTTTTCGTCTTGCTCACGTCATGTTTGGGCCGGAAATTATTGAAGTGGCGACCTTCCGCGGTCACCACGAAGCGGGCGAATCCGATCGCACCACCTCCCAGCGCGGCCAGAACGGCATGCTGCTGCGGGACAATATCTTCGGTTCTATCGAAGAAGATGCCCAGCGTCGCGATTTCACGATCAACAGCCTTTACTACAGCGTGGCAGATTTCACCGTCCGTGATTACGTCGGTGGCATGCAGGACCTGAAAGAGGGTCTGATTCGCCTGATCGGCACGCCGGAAACGCGTTATCGTGAAGACCCGGTGCGTATGCTGCGCGCCGTACGTTTCGCCGCCAAACTGTCAATGCGCATCAGCCCGGAAACCGCAGAGCCGATACCGCGTCTGGCGACGCTGATTAACGACGTGCCGCCAGCCCGTCTGTTTGAAGAGGCGCTGAAGCTGCTGCAGGCCGGTTACGGCTACGAAACCTACAAGCTGCTACGCGAATACAGCCTTTTCCAGCCCCTGTTCCCGACCATTACGCGCTGCTTTACCGAAAACGGTGACAGCCCAATGGAACGCATGATTGCGCAGGTGCTGAAGAATACCGATACCCGCATTCACAACGATATGCGTGTGAACCCGGCGTTCCTGTTTGCCGCGATGTTCTGGTATCCGCTGCTGGAAGCAGCGCAGAGAATTGCGCAGGAAAGCGGTCTGGCCTACTACGATGCGTTTGCGCTGGCCGCAAATGACGTGCTGGATGAAGCCTGCCGCACGCTCGCCATTCCAAAACGTATTACGACGCTGGTGCGTGATATCTGGCAGCTTCAGCTGCGCATGTCTCGTCGTCAGGGTAAACGCGCCTGGAAGCTGATGGAACATCCTAAATTCCGCGCTGCGTTCGATTTACTGTCGCTGCGTGCTGAAATTGAACGGAACCAGGAACTGCAGCGTCTGGCGCAGTGGTGGGGAGAATTCCAGGTTTCAGCACCGCCAGAGCAGAAAGATATGCTCGTCGACCTCGATGACGAACCGACGCCGCGTCGTCGCCACCGTCGTCCGCGCAAACGTGCGCCGCGCCGTGAAGGTACGGCATGACCCTGGCGTACATTGCCATCGGCAGCAATCTGGCCTCTCCGCTGGAGCAGGTTAATGCTGCCGTTCAGGCGCTGGGTGAAATCCCACAAAGCCGTATTGTGGCGGTCTCTTCTTTCTACCGGACACCGCCGCTGGGTCCACAGGATCAGCCTGATTACCTGAATGCCGCCGTGGTGCTGGACACTGCGCTGAATGCCGACACGCTGCTGGAAAATACTCAGCGAATCGAACTGCAGCAGGGCCGCGTACGCAAAGCCGAACGCTGGGGGCCGCGCACCCTCGATCTCGACATTATGCTGTTTGGCCATGAGGTGATTAACACCCCCCGTCTCACCGTTCCGCACTACGACATGAAAAATCGCGGCTTTATGCTCTGGCCGCTGTTCGACGTTGCCCCTGACCTCACCTTCCCTGACGGCCTCTCGCTGAAGGCAGTGCTGGATAGCCTCGACGCAGAAAAACCAGCCCGCTGGTGATCCGCGTTTTTACCGGTTAACCCTCACAGAATTGTGGTTAATCGGTTGCCTAAAATCATTGTTCCCTCAAATGTTACTGTTAGAATGCGCAAAGATTCGCTTTTGGGCTATCAGGAAACAGTATGAAACCAACCACCATCTCCTTACTGCAGAAATGCAAACAGGAAAAGAGACGCTTCGCCACCATTACTGCGTATGACTACAGCTTCGCTAAGCTTTTTGCCGAAGAGGGTATCACTGTCATGCTGGTCGGAGATTCGTTAGGGATGACGGTACAAGGCCATGATTCCACCCTGCCGGTGACGGTCGAAGATATTGCCTACCATACCCGTGCCGTGCGCCGCGGAGCACCTGCCTGTCTGCTGCTTTCCGATCTGCCTTTTATGGCCTACGCGACGCCAGAGCAAGCGTTCGAGAATGCGGCAACCGTCATGCGTGCCGGGGCCAATATGGTCAAAATCGAAGGCGGAACCTGGCTTGCAGAGACCGTGAAAATGCTCACCGAACGTGCCGTGCCGGTCTGCGGTCATCTGGGTCTGACGCCGCAATCCGTCAATATTTTTGGCGGCTATAAGGTGCAGGGCCGCGGTGATGCAGCACAGACACTGTTTGAGGATGCCCTGGCGCTGGAAGCCGCTGGCGCACAGCTGCTGGTGCTGGAGTGTGTGCCGGTTGAACTGGCAAAACGCATCACCGAGGCGCTGTCGATTCCGGTGATTGGCATTGGCGCAGGCAATGTTACCGACGGTCAGATTTTAGTGATGCACGACGCCTTTGGTATTACCGGCGGTCATATCCCTAAATTCGCCAAAAATTTCCTGGCAGAAGCAGGCGACATGCGTGCTGCTGTGCGGCAGTATATTGCCGACGTTGAATCCGGTGTTTACCCGGGTGAAGAACACAGTTTCCATTAAGGAGTCTTGTTGTGCTAATCATTGAAACCCTGCCGCTGCTTCGCCAGCATATCCGTCGTGCACGTCAGGAAGGTAAACGTATCGCACTGGTTCCCACGATGGGTAACCTGCATGACGGCCATATGAAGCTTGTTGATGAAGCCAGAGCGCGTGCAGATATCGTGGTGGTCAGTATCTTTGTGAACCCCATGCAGTTTGACCGTGCCGACGACCTGGCGCGCTATCCGCGCACCCTGCAGGAAGATTGCGAAAAACTCAAAAAACGCCACGCGGACATTGTCTTCTCTCCGGCACCTGCAGACGTCTACCCGCAGGGGACCGAGGACGCGACCTACGTGGACGTGCCGGGCATTTCAACCATGCTGGAAGGCGCCAGCCGTCCGGGCCATTTCCGCGGCGTTTCAACCATCGTCAGCAAGCTGTTTAACCTGGTGCAGCCCGACGTTGCCTGCTTCGGTGAGAAGGACTTCCAGCAGCTGGCGTTGATCCGTAAGATGGTCGCCGACATGGGTTATGATATTGAGATCGTGGGCGTGCCGATTGTGCGTGCCAAAGACGGTCTGGCGCTCAGTTCCCGTAACGGGTACCTTACCGCGGATGAGCGTAAAATCGCGCCGGGATTGAGCAAGGTCATGAATACCATGGCGGAACAGCTTGTGGCTAAAGAGCTGAGTGCAGAAGAGATCGTTGCCCTCGCCGAACAGGCGCTGAACGACAAAGGCTTCCGCGCTGACGATATCCAAATCCGTGATGCCGATACGCTGCTTGAGCTGACCGATACCAGCAAGCGCGCGGTGCTTCTGGTGGCTGCATGGCTCGGTCAGGCACGCCTTATCGACAATAAAGTGGTTGAGCTGGCATAACTCTCTACCTCCCCTCGTTCGCGGGGGGTTAACGCATGATGATTAAAGGTAAACGTAATGATTCGCAAAATGCTGCAAGGTAAGCTTCACCGTGTGAAAGTCACTCAGGCCGACCTGCACTATGAGGGCTCCTGCGCCATTGATCAGGATTTTCTTGATGCAGCGGGCATCCTTGAAAACGAAGCCATTGATATCTGGAACGTGAATAACGGTAAGCGCTTCTCTACCTATGCGATCGCGGCGGAACGCGGCTCCAGAATTATCTCCGTGAATGGCGCTGCCGCTCACTGTGCTGACGTCGGTGATATCGTCATCATCGCCAGCTTCGTGATGATGTCTGACGAAGAAGCCCGTCGCTGGCAGCCAAAAGTGGCGTACTTCGAAGGCGACAACGAAATGAAACGCACCGCGAAAGCCATTCCGGTCCAGGTTGCCTGATATCCTGAAGGCTGTGAACCGTTCACAGCCTTCTCTCACCTCATCCCTGCGGCTGATTACTGATAAGCCGCGACATCGTCTCCAGCGAATCCGTCCTTAAAATATACAGTCGCTTAAGCAGGAACGGATTGTCCCCGGGCTTCACTTTGCCTTTTACCGTTGTCACCGCCAGGTGGAACCCTGCGTCATTCGCTGCTTTTACCGCTTTGTCGTCATAGGCGCCAAACGGATAAGAGAGATAGAGCACGTGCGGGTTAAATTGCGCCAGCGCCCGGCGTGAACGCGCGAAATCGAACAAAATCACGTGATGGCTACGGCTCAGTAAGATCGGGTGTTTATTGCCGTCCACCCGATGCAAGAAGTGGGTATGAGACTGGATATCAAACACATCCTGGATCTGCTCAAGCTCAGAGACACTCATAAACTGCAGGTATTTCGGCGCCCACTTCTGCGGATGACGTTTTATACGCGACGAGATGATAAACGCCGTCGCCTTGAATCCATACGCTTTGAGGACGGGATACGCATAGCGGCTCACCGACTTCAGCCCGTCATCAAAGGTGATCACCACAGACTTCGCCGGCAGGTTCATTTTGTTACGCACATACCCTTCAAGCTGAGCCATCGTCAGCGTGGTATAGCCCTGATCGCGAAGCCAGGTCATCTGGTTGCTGAACGCACGCACGCTGGTGGTCGTGGAGGTATGCCGGAAACGGGTGTTCTCCTCATCACGCAGGATATGGTGATAGGTCAGGACCGGGATGCCGTTATCTTCCTGCGCATCCAGGCTGCTGATCCACGCCAGACGATTGCCGATGCGGATCTGATACCAGGTCTGGTTCAGACGGTCTTTAAGTTTATTCAGAATGGGGTAGCGAAGGTTAGCACTCATCGTGCCGAATGGGGCGCTTCCGCTGCTGGGGGCGTTAAAGACAGGCGTGTCTTTCCAGGTTATCAGGTTCTGGTTACTCAGCGGTTTATTCAAATCACCAAGGCTGTCCTCCACGCGCTGTTTGCCCTGCACGTCTTCCAGGTGCTCTTTATCAATAAAGCCCGTGCCGAAGCCAAAACGAAACTCGTAGTAATCAGCGGATGTGGGGACAACGGCCAGGATTTGCCCGGCACGGATATTGCCGACATTGACCACATTGTTACCTACTTGCGCCCAGATAGCCGCATCTTCGGTGGTTTGCATATATCGGGCGGGAAGCCCTTGCTGAGCAATCAGGCTGGCAGATGCGCCGCCGGAAACCAGCAGCAACAGAAGGAACACAACGCGCATGAACATGGAATATTAATCGACACGGAAAATCAGCCACCATTGTAACAAAAGCAGCATCAATACCAATGTTTAATTCTTATACAAATCATGCAGCAAGACAAAGGGAGGATTTTTTTGCTGCTGATGCCACAGGCTGCTGACGCCGGCCACTTTTTTGTCGACGATCGCATGACGGAATTCAGCGCTGCTTAAGGTTTCCCGGAAGGGATACATGGATTCCAGCAGCAAAAAGTTAATGCCTGATATCACTTCACAGTTGTCGTGCTTGTGGCTCAACAATGCCGCAGAGCGATAAGGTGCCGCGCCGGATTTATCGGTCAGGAAGATGACGCCGTCACCGGTGTCGGTTTCATGCAGGGCATCGCACATCATGCGGCTGAGCATGTTGGTGCTCAATCCACGCCAGTAGTTAACCGCACGGCATTGCGCCAGCGGACCAAATCTGGCCTCCAGTTTATCCAGCATATCCTGCGCCTGTTCATCATGGCAGGCGATCACCCATCCCAGCATCACTCTCTCCTTAGCAGGCAAGTAGTTTAGCGGAGTGAAGGTTAGCGTACGGTGATAACAATCAAAGAAAAGCGCCCGGCAAACAGAATGTCGCCGGGCGGGAGATTAGCTGCGCAGACCGCGTCCACGCTGAATGAGAGACCAGCACAGCAGGTAGAAGGCGATAATAAACACCACCAGCACCGCAACCGTGGTAATCAGTGGCACATCCGTAATGCCGAGGAAACCAAAGCGGAAGCCGCTGATCATATAAACAATCGGGTTCAGGTGTGACAGCGCCTGCCAGAACGGCGGCAGCAGCGTCAGGGAGTAGAACACCCCGCCAAGATAGGTCAGTGGCGTCAGCACAAAGGTCGGGATCAGGCTGATATCATCAAACGTTTTAGCAAACACCGCGTTCAGCAGACCGGCCAGCGAGAACAAGATTGCCGTCAACAGTAACGTGAGCGCCACGAACAGCCATGAATGCACCTGGAACGGCACAAAGAACAGGGAGATCGCCGTCACCAGAATCCCCACGCAGAGACCGCGCGCCACGCCGCCGCCCACATAACCCGCAATGATCACATGCGTTGGTACCGGCGCGACCAGCAGCTCTTCAATGTTACGCTGGAACTTGGCGCTAAAGAATGATGATGCCACGTTAGCATAGGCGTTGGTGATCACCGCCATCATGATCAGGCCCGGCACAATAAACTGCATATAGGTAAAGCCGTGCATTTCACCAATGCGGGAACCGATGAGGTTACCGAAGATGATGAAGTAGAGCGTCATGGTGATCACCGGCGGTACCAGGGTTTGCACCCAGATACGCATAAAGCGGTTAATCTCTTTCGCCCAGATGCTTTTCAGCGCGACCCAGTAAAGATGCGTCATGCCTTGTCTCCTTGTTTATCCTGCACCAGAGAGACAAACAGCTCTTCCAGTCGGTTCGCTTTGTTACGCATACTTAATACCTGAACACCCTGCGCGCTCAGCTGTGAGAACACGCTGTTAATGCCCTGCTCGCGCAGCACTTCCACTTCCAGCGTTGAGGTATCCACCAGACGATAGTTATAGCCTTCCAGCGTCGGCAGCGGGCTTTTCGCCGCCAGGTCGAGAATGAAGGTTTCGGATTTCAGCTTGGCGAGCAGGCTCTTCATTGAGGTGTTTTCCACCAGCTCACCGTTCTGAATGATGCCGATATTGCGACACAGCATCTCCGCCTCTTCGAGGTAGTGCGTGGTCAAAATAATGGTCGTGCCTTTGTCGTTAAGGTCCTTCAGGAAGCCCCACATTGAACGACGCAGTTCGATATCCACGCCCGCGGTGGGCTCATCAAGGATCAGCAGCTTTGGCTCATGCATCAGCGCACGGGCAATCATCAGACGGCGCTTCATCCCGCCAGACAACATGCGCGCACGTTCATTGCGTTTTTCCCACAGATCGAGCTGTTTGAGGTACTTTTCGCTGCGCTCCACCGCTTCTTTGCGCTCAACACCGTAGTAACCCGCCTGATTAACCACGATTTGCTGCACTGTCTCGAACGGGTTGAAGTTGAACTCCTGCGGTACCAGTCCGAGCTGGCGCTTGGCATTCACCACATCTTTTTGCAGGTCGTAACCAAACACGCTCACCCGGCCGGACGTTTTGTTGACCAGCGAACTGATAATGCCAATGGTGGTGGATTTCCCCGCCCCATTCGGCCCCAGAAGCGCGTAGAAATCCCCCGCTTCCACTTTGAGATCTATCCCACGCAGCGCCTGAACGCCGCCTGGATAGGTTTTTTTGAGCTGCTCAAGCTCCAGTGCAATCGCCATGAATTAAACTTACCTTAGGTTCTGACACACGTTGTGTGGTTTCATTAAAAGTCGAGTTACCCTATATTAGCGCAACGCAATCACTCGGTTACAGGTCGCTAACCTCCATGAACGACATAGATACACTCATCAGCAACAATGCACTATGGTCAAAAATGCTGGTGGAGGAAGACCCCGGATTTTTTGGAAAGCTCGCGCAGGCGCAAAACCCACGCTTTCTCTGGATTGGATGTTCCGACAGCCGCGTTCCGGCAGAGCGCCTGACAGGCCTCGAGCCTGGCGAACTGTTTGTGCACCGTAATGTTGCCAACCTGGTGATCCATACCGACCTCAACTGCCTTTCGGTTGTTCAGTACGCCGTTGACGTTCTGGAGGTCGAGCACATCATTATTTGTGGCCACTATGGCTGCGGCGGTGTGCAGGCCGCGATTGAAAATACCGAACTCGGGTTAATCGATAACTGGCTGCTGCATATCCGCGATATCTGGTTCAAACATAGCTCACTGTTGGGTGAAATGCCGCAGGAGCGTCGTCTCGATACCCTTTGCGAGCTGAACGTGATGGAGCAGGTTTATAACCTTGGCCATTCCACCATCATGCAATCGGCGTGGAAACGCGGGCAAAAAGTCTCGATCCACGGCTGGGCCTACGGTATTCACGATGGTCTGCTTCGTAACCTGGAAGTGACCGCCACCAACCGTGAAACGCTGGAGCAGCGCTATCGTTCCGGGATCGCCAACCTGAAGCTTAAGCACGTCAACCATAAATAGCTGCCTGTAAGCGGTTCAGATAAAAACAAAACGGCAACCCGGGTTGCCGTTTTTACTGTGTGTCCCCTCGTCAGAGGGCAACAGACCGCACATCACAAACCTTACTCGTCGAGCAGGATCACTTTACCCACATACGGCAGATGGCGGTAACGCTGCGCGTAGTCAATGCCATAGCCCACGACGAACTCGTCAGGGATAGAGAAGCCGACAAACTCTACCGGCACCTGCACTTCACGGCGGCTGGGTTTATCCAGCAGGGTGCAGATCGCCAGGGATTTTGGCTCACGCAGGCTCAGGATCTCGCGCACTTTAGAGAGCGTGTTGCCGGAGTCGATGATGTCCTCAACGATCAACACATCTTTGCCACGAATATCTTCATCCAGATCTTTCAGGATTTTCACATCACGGGTTGTGGACATGCCGCTGCCGTAGCTGGAGGCGGTCATAAAATCGACCTCATGGGACACCTGCACTTCACGGCACAGGTCTGCCATGAACATGAAAGAGCCACGTAAAAGACCGACCAGCACCATTTCGCTGCCGCTGTCCTTGTAATGTTCGGTGATTTGACGACCCAGTTCGGCGATACGCGCTTTGATCTCGGCTTCCGGGATCATCACTTCAACAGTATGTTTCATATTACTAACCATATGATTTTAATGAAAATCTCTCAATGCGGATGAATGTTACTCCGGCATCGATACGCAAGCCAGCCATTATATCAGTAAATGGATACACCTGGCGCATGAGTTATAAAAAGCAAATATTGTGATTCCGATCACACTTGTTAATACCTATAATTAGTTGCTAGCAAATAATTAACAAAACTGACGAGTACACTTTCTATGGCTGAAATAAAAACTCAACAGCCACGTCTACTGGTGACATTAACAGCGCTATTCGCCGCCTTCTGCGGCCTGTATCTGTTAATCGGTGGCGTCTGGCTGGCCGCAATTGGCGGCTCCTGGTACTACCCTATTGCGGGTCTGGTTATGCTTGGCGTAACCGTCCTGTTGTGGCGTAGAAAACAATCCGCGCTATGGCTTTATGCTGCTTTACTCCTCGCAACCATGATCTGGGGCGTCTGGGAAGTCGGTTTCGACTTCTGGGCACTGACGCCGCGCAGTGACATCCTGGTCTTCTTTGGTATCTGGCTGATCCTGCCGTTCGTGTGGCGTCGCCTGATTGTTCCTTCAAGCGGTGCCGTTGCGGCGCTGGTGGTTGCCCTGCTGATCAGCGGCGGCATTCTCACCTGGGCCGGTTTTAACGACCCGCAGGAGATTAACGGTACGCTGAATGCCGAATCCACCCCAGCTGCGGCTATCTCGCAGGTCGCGGATGGCGACTGGCCAGCTTATGGCCGTAATCAGGAAGGTCAGCGCTACTCCCCGCTCAAACAGATCAACGCGGACAACGTTAAGAACCTGAAAGAAGCCTGGGTATTCCGTACCGGCGACCTGAAGATGCCAAACGATCCGGGTGAACTGACCAACGAAGTGACGCCGATTAAAGTCGGTAACATGCTTTATCTGTGCACCGCGCACCAGCGTCTGTTCGCGCTTGATGCGGCCACCGGTAAAGAGAAATGGCACTTCGATCCACAGCTGAACTCCAACCCGTCGTTCCAGCACATCACCTGCCGTGGCGTCTCTTACCACGAAGCGCGTGCTGATAATGCGAGCCCTGAAGTCATTGCCGACTGTCCTCGCCGCATCATGCTGCCGGTAAACGATGGCCGCCTGTTCGCGATCAATGCCGAAACCGGTAAGCTGTGTGAGACCTTTGCCAACAAAGGTATCCTGAATCTGCAGACCAACATGCCGGACACCACGCCGGGTCTGTATGAGCCAACCTCACCGCCGATTATCACCGATAAAACTATCGTGATTGCCGGCTCGGTAACCGATAACTTCTCCACCCGCGAAACCTCTGGCGTTATCCGTGGTTTTGACGTGAATACCGGTAAACTGCTGTGGGCCTTCGACCCGGGCGCGAAAGATCCAAATGCGATCCCATCGGACGAACACACCTTTACCTTTAACTCACCTAACTCCTGGGCACCGGCGGCGTATGACGCGAAGCTGGACCTGGTCTACCTGCCGATGGGCGTCACCACGCCAGATATCTGGGGGGGTAACCGTACGCCTGAGCAAGAGCGTTATGCCAGCTCTATCGTGGCGCTGAACGCGACCACCGGTAAACTGGCCTGGAGCTACCAGACTGTTCACCACGACCTGTGGGATATGGACATGCCGTCCCAGCCGACGCTGGCTGACATTACCGTTAACGGCAAAACCGTTCCGGTGATTTATGCACCCGCGAAAACGGGCAACATCTTTGTGCTGGATCGCAGCAACGGTAAGCTGGTTGTCCCGGCACCAGAAAAACCCGTTCCGCAGGGCGCTGCTAAAGGCGACTATGTCACCAAAACACAGCCGTTCTCTGACCTGAGCTTCCGTCCGAAGAAAGATCTCAGCGGTGCAGACATGTGGGGTGCCACAATGTTTGACCAGCTGGTGTGCCGCGTGATGTTCCATCAGCTGCGCTATGAAGGTATCTTCACGCCACCTTCTGAGCAGGGCACGCTGGTCTTCCCGGGTAACCTGGGCATGTTCGAATGGGGTGGGATCTCCGTTGACCCTAACCGTCAGGTGGCGATTGCCAACCCGATGGCCCTGCCGTTTGTTTCTAAGCTCATTCCACGCGGTCCAGGCAACCCAATGGAGCAGCCTAAAGATGCTAAAGGCAGCGGTACTGAAGCGGGTATTCAGCCGCAGTATGGCGTGCCATACGGTGTCACGCTGAACCCGTTCCTGTCGCCGTTTGGTCTGCCGTGTAAACAGCCTGCCTGGGGTTATATCTCCGGCCTGGATCTGAAAACTAACCAGATCGTCTGGAAAAAACGTATTGGTACGCCTCAGGACAGCATGCCGTTCCCGATGCCGGTTCCTGTCCCGTTCAATATGGGTATGCCAATGCTGGGTGGTCCAATTTCTACCGCCGGTAACGTGCTGTTCATCGCGGCAACCGCCGATAACTACCTGCGCGCGTACAACATGACCAACGGTGAAAAACTGTGGCAAGGCCGTCTGCCAGCAGGTGGACAGGCAACGCCGATGACCTATGAAGTGAATGGCAAGCAGTACGTTGTCATCTCTGCGGGTGGTCACGGTTCGTTTGGTACGAAGATGGGCGACTACATTGTGGCTTATGCTTTACCCGACGACGCTAAATAACTAACACCGCCAACGGTAAAAAAAACGGCAACTTCGGTTGCCGTTTTTATTGCTTATCCCCTCTGGACCAAGGTCTGGGCATCAGCCCACACGATATTAAACCGTGAACCCCAGCATCATGCCCGTATCTTCATGCTCCAGCAGATGGCAGTGCGCCATATAGGCAAACGCCTTCGGTGCCTCGTGGTCAAATTTCACCAGCACCTCACTGACGCCACCTTCAACCCTGACGGTGTCTTTCCATCCCGCGCGATGCGCCTGTGGCACGTTACCGTTTTCAGAAAGGATGCGGAACTGGGTGCCGTGAATATGGAACGGATGCAGCATCATGTCGCCTTCGCCTGAAATCACCCAGCGTTCAAACTGCCCTTTTGTGGCAGCAAACATTGGCGTGTTCATGTCGAACGCTTTGCCGTTGATCATGTTGGCATTATGGAAATCGAAATCATGGCCACCGTGCCCCATGCCGCCCATTTTACCGTGGTCCATATTCATATGGCCCATCATCTCTCCGTGGTGCATGCCCGCCATCGCCTGATTGCCATATTTCGCCATCAGTGCCTGCATGCCCATCATGTCGAGCATCGGGTTCATGGACAGTTGCAGCTTGCGTTGGGTCAGGCCCTCGAGAGAAGGTAGCGCCGGGAGCGTGGTCAGGGTATCCGGCAACATGCCCGAGGCCGTGACCTGCAGCGGCTGGATCTGCAGCACCGGGTGTGGCTTGTCAAAGGGTGCAACCGCCATTCCCATCTGACTGACCGGAAGCGTGACCAGGTCAAACGGTTTGCCGTCGCTGATATCCACCAGCACCTCAAAACGCTCCCCCATCAGCATCGGTAGCGTATCCACCTTCACCGGTTCAGGCAGCAGCCCCCCGTCGCTTGCGACCACGTACAGAGGGCGTTTATCGCTGGTGGCGAAATTCAGTGAGCGGGCGTTACAGCCGTTGAGCAGGCGTAAGCGCAGCCAGCCTTTCGGTGCCGCATGCTGCGGGTAAATGGCACCGTTGGTCAGCAGGGTGTCGCCAAACCAGCCTACCGCCGCGCTCATGACGTCCAGTTGGTAATCAATTTGTCCGTCAGCGGTGAATTTTTTGTCCTGCACAATGACCGGCACATCGTCGATGCCCCACTGTTTGGGCAGGCGCAGCAAACGGCTTTCGTCATCTTCAATCAGCACCAGCCCCGCCAGCCCCATCGCCACCTGATGGCCCGTTTTGCCATGCTGATGGGGGTGGAACCAGCAGGTCGCGGCGCGCTGGTCCGGGGTAAAGGTCACGCTTCGCTTACCGCCCGGTTTTATGATGCCCTGCGGCCCCCCGTCCACCTCGCCCGGCACTTCCAGTCCGTGCCAGTGCAACGTGGTCTCCTCTGCCAGCGTGTTATGGATATCCACCGTTACCGCTTTCCCTTTACGTAACTGAAGTGCCGGGCCGAGAAGATTGCCGTTATAACCCCACGTTGTCGCACTGTGTGCGCCAAAGGTCGTTTTACCGGACTGGACAACAAGCTGGATGCGGCTACGGGCATCCGCGGTGAGTAAATCAGGGATCGGTAAGGCAGGTCTGTCGGCAGCAAAAGCCGCGCGGCTCCACAGCGGTAAAGCGCTGGCTACGCCAAGCGCAACGGAATATTTTAAAAAATCACGGCGTTGCATGTTCATTTCCTTATTTCCAGCAGGCGATCTTTTGAGCATAAACCCTCCCCTTACCGGAAGGTCAAGTAAAGCGGCAATAATAAAGATCGTCGGCCTGGCATCAAGTATGCTAACGTTAATTTTCCGTGATGCAGTGGTAGAAGCAATGAAGACGTTTTTCAGAACAATTTTGTTCGGTAGCCTGATGGCGATGTGTGCGAACAGTTACGCGCTGAGTGAAAATGAAGCGGAAGATATGGCCGATCTGACGGCAGTTTTTGTCTTTCTGAAAAACGATTGTGGTTACCAGAATTTGCCCAACGGGCAGATTCGTCGCGCACTGGTCTTTTTTGCCCAGCAAAACCAATGGGATCTCAGCAACTACGATAGCTTCGACATGAAGGCGCTCGGCGAAGACAGCTACCGCGATTTAAGCGGTATTGGTATCCCTACCGCCAAAAAATGCAAAGCGCTGGCTCGCGATTCACTCAGCCTGCTCGCCTACGTGAAATAACCTTCCCGACGCCCCCTTGTTGAGCCTATAGCCGTGCAACCACGGTTATAGTTAGCTATCATGTTTCGCTCATTTTTTGTGAGCGTAACGGATGTTAACAAAGGAGGAGTCCGCGTATGGCCGACCACACGTTGTGGCATGAAACACTGCATGACCAGTTTGGTCAGTACTTTGCCGTTGATAACGTGCTCTATCATGAGAAAACCGATCACCAGGATCTGATCATCTTCGAGAATGCCGCCTTTGGCCGCGTGATGGCGCTGGACGGTGTCGTGCAAACGACCGAGCGTGACGAATTTATCTATCATGAGATGATGACCCACGTCCCACTGCTGGCACACGGGCATGCGAAGCATGTTCTGATTATCGGTGGTGGTGATGGCGCAATGCTGCGTGAAGTCTCCCGCCATCAATCCATCGAAACCATTACGATGGTGGAAATTGATGCCGGCGTGGTCTCTTTTTGTCGTCAGTACCTGCCGAACCATAACGCCGGTAGCTATGACGATCCGCGCTTCAGTCTGGTCATTGATGATGGGGTTAACTTCGTTAATCAGACGACCCAGACCTTCGACGTTATTATCTCCGACTGTACCGACCCGATCGGTCCCGGCGCATCGCTGTTTACTTCCGATTTCTACGAAGGCTGCAAGCGCTGCCTGAAGCCGGGCGGGATTTTCGTGGCACAAAACGGCGTCTGCTTCCTGCAACAGGATGAAGCCCTCGACAGCCACCGCAAGCTGAGCACCTATTTTGGCGATGTCAGCTTCTATCAGGCCGCTATTCCGACGTACTACGGCGGGATCATGACCTTTGCCTGGGCGACGGATAACGACGTACTGCGCCATCTCTCCACCGAAATTATTCAGGCCCGCTTCCACCAGGCCGGTCTTACGTGCCGTTACTACAATCCGGCAGTTCATACCGCAGCGTTTGCCTTACCGCAGTACCTGCAAGACGCATTATCCACTAAGGGGGTGAGCTAATTGAAAAAGCTTAAACTGCATGGCTTTAACAACCTGACCAAAAGCCTGAGTTTTTGTATTTACGATATCTGCTATGCCAAAACAGCGGAAGAACGCGATGGTTACATCGCCTATATCGATGAACTCTACAATGCCAACCGCCTGACCGAGATCCTGTCAGAAACCTGTTCGATTATCGGCGCGAATATCCTGAATATCGCCCGTCAGGATTATGAACCTCAGGGTGCCAGCGTCACGATTCTGGTCAGCGAAGAGCCGGTCGACCCTCAACTTATCGATAAAACAGAACATCCGGGCCCGCTGCCGGAAGTGGTCGTCGCCCATCTCGATAAAAGCCACATCTGCGTGCACACCTACCCGGAGAGCCATCCTGAAGGCGGGCTGTGTACCTTCCGTGCCGATATCGAAGTGTCGACCTGCGGTGTGATCTCCCCGCTGAACGCGCTGAACTATTTAATCCACCAGCTGGAATCCGATATCGTGACGATTGATTATCGCGTGCGAGGCTTTACCCGTGACATTAACGGCATGAAGCACTTTATCGATCACGAGATCAATTCCATTCAGAACTTTATGTCCGACGACATGAAGTCGCTGTATGACATGATGGATGTGAACGTGTATCAGGAAAATATCTTCCATACCAAGATGTTACTTAAGGAGTTCGACCTTAAGCACTACATGTTCCATACCCGACCAGAAGATTTAAGCGAAGAAGAGCGCAAGGCCATTACTGACCTGCTCTGGAAAGAGATGCGCGAAATCTACTACGGCCGCAATATTCCGACCGTGTAAGCCGCGCTGGGAGCAAGGACGCTCCGGTGTGCTATTTCTGTTTCATGAACGCCCGGTACGCCGTCACGACTTGCAAAAAGTCTTCTACGCCGCACAGCGACAGACTCTCTTCATCGTAGTAGCTCATCCCCTCTTCCATCTCATCACCGGAGAATTCAAGCTGGTTGGCACGCACCATCACCTCTTCGCCATCCATCCACAGCGTGTATTCGTGCCCGGCACGTTGCCAGGAGCGTTCACTGCCTTTCACCGTATTTGCCGCCTGTTCAACTTCGTCCAGAAGGGCGAGATTCTCTTTCACCTCTTCGTTGAACCAGTGTCCAACAGCTTCGTGGCCCATCGACATACGCACTTTCACCACTCCGGTGATGTCGCGCAGAAATTCGTAATCCATAGTATTTTCCTCTGCAAAGCCATTACGCTAATTATCGCAGCAGAGAGGAAGAAAAAAAGCGTGGGAGGCAGGAGGAATGAAAATAAAAAGGTGAGAGCAAGACCTTGCGGTCTGTTGCCCTCACCCTGTCCCTCTCCACAGGAGAGGGTGCAAACACAAAACCGCCTCCGTGAAGACGGTTTAGCTGTTTATACTGCCGTCTGGAAGATAACCCCGTCAGCCTTCTCGGTGTACTGAGAGAGCTGGTCGAAGTTCAGATAGCGATAGGTATCTACCGCCGTCTTATCCACCTGAGCCACAAAGGTCTGGTACTCTTCCGGCGTTGGCAGTTTACCAATCAGTGCCGCAACCGCCGCCAGCTCCGCAGAGGCCAGGTAGACGTTAGCACCGGTACCTAAACGGTTCGGGAAGTTACGGGTAGAGGTGGAAACCACCGTCGCACCGTCAGCCACGCGTGCCTGGTTACCCATACACAGGGAACAGCCAGGAATTTCGATACGCGCACCGCTCTTACCGAACACGCTGTAGTAGCCCTCTTCGGTCAGCTGAGCCGCATCCATACGGGTTGGCGGAGCCACCCACAGACGCGTTGGCAGCTGGCCTTTATGGGTATCCAGCAGCTTACCGGCAGCACGGAAGTGGCCGATGTTGGTCATACAGGATCCGATGAACACTTCGTCGATCTTGTCGCCCTGAACGTCTGAAAGCAGACGCGCATCGTCCGGATCGTTTGGTGCACACAGGATCGGCTCTTTGATATCCGCCAGATCGATGTCGATCACTGCCGCGTATTCTGCGTCAGCATCGGCTTCCAGCAGCTGTGGATCCGCCAGCCATTTTTCCATGCCCTGGATACGGCGCTCCAGCGTACGACGGTCGCCGTAGCCTTCTGCAATCATCCACTTCAGCAGCACGATGTTAGAGGTCAGATACTCAATAATCGGTTCTTTGTTCAGCTTGATGGTACAGCCAGCAGCAGAACGCTCCGCGGACGCATCGGTCAGTTCGAATGCCTGCTCGACTTTCAGATCCGGCAGACCTTCAATTTCCAGAATACGGCCAGAGAAGATGTTTTTCTTCCCTTTCTTCTCAACGGTCAGCAGACCCTGTTTGATGGCATACAGAGGGATAGCATGCACGAGGTCACGCAGGGTGATACCCGGCTGCATTTTGCCTTTGAAGCGCACCAGAACCGATTCTGGCATATCCAGCGGCATCACGCCGGTCGCAGCCGCAAACGCCACCAGCCCCGAGCCCGCCGGGAAGGAGATACCGATTGGGAAACGCGTATGGGAATCACCACCGGTACCGACGGTATCAGGCAGCAACATACGGTTCAACCAGGAGTGAATAACACCGTCACCCGGACGCAGCGACACACCGCCACGGTTCATGATGAAGTCAGGCAGCGTGTGGTGCGTGGTCACGTCAACCGGCTTCGGATACGCGGCAGTGTGACAGAAGCTCTGCATCACCAGGTCAGAAGAGAAGCCCAGGCACGCCAGGTCTTTCAGTTCATCACGGGTCATTGGGCCAGTGGTGTCCTGAGACCCCACGGAGGTCATCTTCGGTTCGCAGTACGCGCCAGGACGGACACCGGCGACGCCGCAGGCGCGACCCACCATTTTCTGCGCCAGGGAGTAACCACGATTGCTTTCCGCCACATCTTTCGCATGACGGAACACGTCGCTGTGCGGCAGACCCAGCGCTTCACGCGCTTTGGTCGTCAGGCCACGACCGATGATCAGCGGAATACGGCCACCGGCACGCACTTCGTCAATCAGCACGTCGGTTTTCAGCTCAAAACTCGCCAGCAGTTCGTTGGTTTCGTGGTTGCGCACTTCACCTTTGAACGGGTAAACGTCAATCACGTCGCCCATATTCAGGTTAGAGACATCCACTTCGATCGGCAGTGCGCCCGCATCTTCCATGGTGTTGAAGAAGATTGGCGCAATTTTGCCGCCCAGCACCAGGCCGCCGCCACGTTTGTTAGGCACATGAGGGATGTCATCGCCCATGAACCACAGTACAGAGTTGGTCGCGGACTTACGGGACGAACCGGTACCCACTACGTCACCGACGTATGCCAGCGGGAAACCTTTTTCCTGCAGGGCTTCGATCTGTTTGATCGGGCCAACGCTGCCCGGCTGATCCGGCTCAATACCTTCACGGGCATTTTTCAGCATCGCCAGTGCGTGCAGAGGAATATCAGGACGAGACCACGCATCCGGTGCCGGAGAGAGGTCATCGGTGTTAGTTTCACCGGTCACTTTGAAGACGGTAACGGTGATTTTTTCAGCCAGTGCAGGACGGTTCAGGAACCATTCGGCATCGGCCCAGGATTGCATAACCTGTTTCGCGTAGGCGTTGCCGGCTTTGGCTTTTTCTTCCACATCGTAGAAGTTATCGAACATCAGCAGCGTTGAGGAGAGCGCTTTGGCGGCAATCGGTGCCAGCGTGTCGTTATCCAGTGCGTCAATCAGCGGATGAATGTTGTAGCCACCCTGCATGGTACCGAGCAGTTCAATAGCTTTTTCAGGAGTAACCAGTGGGGAGGTTGCTTCGCCTTTGGCGACGGCGGCAAGGAATCCGGCTTTTACGTAGGCAGCTTCATCTACGCCAGGCGGTACACGGTTGATCAACAGATCTAACAGGAATTCTTCTTCGCCCTTAGGCGGGTTCTTCAGCAGCTCGACGAGCGCGGCCATTTGGGTTGCATCTAAAGGTTTGGGTACAATTCCCTCGGCGGCACGTTCTGCTACGTGCTTACGGTATTCTTCTAGCACGACGGTTCTCCTCGCTCTCATTGTCATATGCGGCGGGCGTTCTCTTCACGCTCCTGTGAGACAGCAGTTTGTAGGGTAAATGCCCGATACCGCGTCGGGCAGCATAGCAGGATTTCTGCACAGTGTTAATCCGTTTACAAAAAAGCAACATTAAAAAATTTGCTGAATCGTTAAGCATGGTGTAGCGGGCAGGTGCAACGAATTCTGACTGCAAAAACCGTGAGTGCCACCTTCTGAATATTCCGGCGGCATTTCAGCCATCCGATATAATTGTGTAATAAATACTCACACTCTTTATCCGGACGTACCGGATGATTCCCCACAAAAGTCAAAACAGTAAAAGACGGGTGATTGATACTCACGCCAACCGTAACGCCTCACGGCACAGCGCTTGTCTCGTTGGAGTCATTTTATGAAGTTGCCCTTTAAGCCACAACTGCTTGTCCTTCTGTGCAGTGCCGGGCTGTTTGCCGCCTCAGGCGTCATGTTCGTTAAAAGCCGCGCAACGGAGCCTGTGGCTCCTGCCCCCGTCGCACAACAACCGGCTGCGCCGCCTGCCGCCCCTGCCGCTCAGCCAGCACCGGTCGTCGCGCCAGCCTACACGGCCGCGCAAATTGATCAGTGGGTTGCCCCCATCGCGCTCTACCCGGATGCCCTGCTATCGCAAATTTTGATGGCTTCGACTTACCCGGCCAACGTCATCCAGGCGGCACAGTGGTCAAAAGACAACCCTAAACTGCAGGGCGATGCCGCCATTCAGGCCGTGGCGAATCAACCCTGGGATCCGAGCGTGAAATCACTGGTGGCGTTTCCTCAGCTGATGTCCCTGATGGGCGAAAATCCCCCCTGGGTGCAGAGCCTGGGCGACGCGTTTCTCGCGCAGCCGAAAGATGTGATGGATTCCGTGCAACGTCTGCGTTTACTGGCGCAGCAAACCGGTGCATTGCAATCAACGCCGCAGCAAACGGTCACCACCGAGACAAAACCGGCCCCGGCGAAAACGGCCACCAGCCAGACAACAAGCACCGCCACGACGTCAGCCCCGACGGTCATTAAAATTGAGTCTGCCGACCCGCAGGTGGTTTACGTTCCCACCTACAACCCGAATACCGTGTATGGCACCTGGCCGAACACCGCTTATCCGCCCGTCTATTTACCGCCCTCCCCGGGAGAGCAGTTTACGGACAGTCTGGTCAAAGGCTTAGGGTTCAGCCTGGGCGTGGCGACCACCTACGCTATTTTCAGCAACATCGACTGGGATGATGACGATGACTGGGATCACCACCATGATGACGACTGGGATCACCACGGCGGTTATAACCGCAACGGTGATAACAATATCAATATCAACGTTGAGAACTTTAATAAAATCAGCGGCCAGCGCCTGACGGACGCCAACCGCACCTGGCAGCATAACCCGGCCTATCGTGAAGGAGTGCCCTATCCCACTAACACGCTCAACAATCGTTTCCACTCAACGAACATGGCAACGGGGCTAAGCGCGACGCAGCAAAAACCGGTCAACCGGGACAGCCAACGGCAGGCTGCGCTGAGCCAGATGGAGAAATCAACGGGAAAAACCTTCCCGCAGACCGCGCGTCCGGGCACCAAAGATGCACAGCGTCAGGCGTCAACCGCCCAGCTGAAGCAAATTTCCCAGCGCAACAACTACCGGGGCTACGACACCAAACCGCAAACGGCACAGCGGACAGCCGCTAAGACGCGAGACAGCCGCCCGACCACCACCCAAAGGCAAGAGAAACGGGTTTCGCAGCCTGCGCGGAGTAGCCAGCCGCGCGCCAATGCGCTCAGCGGTAACGACAGTCGTTCCGCCAACTGGCAAGCCCAGCAGCAGCGAGGTGCCCAGAGCCGGCAACAGGCTGCCCGCCATCAGCAACCGCGCCAGACGTCTACCGGGCGTGCTGAACACCGTGAATTCCGTCACCGTTAAGGAAGCCGACATGAAAAGCAAATTACTCAGTGGGATCGCGTTATTCATGCTGTCGGCCGCCGCAATGGCGCAGCAATCTTTCAGCACGCCAGACCAGGCAACCGATGCGCTGGCCAGCGCCATCAGTGAGCAAAATGAAAGCGCGATGAACACCCTGCTCGGTGAAAACTGGCGTGATTTCCTGCCGCCGGAAGGGGTGGATCCTGATGCCGTGGATCGCTTCCTGCGCGACTGGAAAGTTCGGCACAATACGGTCGTTGACGGGGATAAGGCACATCTTGTGGTCGGTGACAGCGACTGGCAGCTACCGATTCCGGTGATCAAAACCGCCTCTGGCTGGCAATTTGATATCAAAGAAGGGGCTGAAGAGATCCTGACCCGCGAGATTGGCCGCAACGAGCTCGCCGCCATCGAGGCGCTGCACGCGTATGTGGATGCACAGCAAAGCTATTTTGCGCTGAACCAGAAATATGCGCAGAAGATTGTCAGCTCAGCCGGCAAAAAAGACGGCTTATACTGGCCGGCCTCGCCCGGCGAAGCCCCCAGCCCACTCGGTCCGGCCTTCAGCCCGAAAGAACCCGGCACTGGCTATCACGGCTACCGTTTTCGCATCCTGCCGGATAAAAACGGTTTTGCCATGGTGGCCTGGCCAGTCAGCTACGGTCAGACGGGCGTGATGAGCTTTGTAATAAACCAGACCGACAAGGTGTATCAGTCGGACCTCGGTAGCGAGTCAGAGAAGAAAGCGCAGGCGTTACCTGCTTATCACCTGGATCACACCTGGCAACCGGTCGCCCCATAACGCAGGCAAAAAAAAACGCCTCCGGAGGAGGCGTTTCGCAATCATGAAGAAACTTATTTCTTCTTCGCTTTCGCGTTAGGCAGGTCGGTGATGCTACCTTCGAACACTTCTGCCGCCAGGCCAACAGACTCGTGCAGAGTCGGGTGAGCGTGGATGGTCAGCGCGATGTCTTCAGCGTCACAACCCATTTCGATAGCCAGACCGATTTCACCCAGCAGCTCGCCGCCGTTGGTACCGACAATCGCACCACCGATCACACGGTGAGTCTCTTTGTCGAAGATCAGTTTGGTCATACCGTCTGCGCAGTCGGAAGCGATAGCACGGCCAGAAGCAGCCCACGGGAAGGTGGCGGTTTCGTAGCTGATGCCTTTCTCTTTCGCTTCTTTCTCAGTCAGACCTACCCATGCCACTTCTGGCTCGGTGTAAGCGATAGATGGGATCACTTTCGGATCGAAGTAGTGTTTCATGCCGGCGATAACTTCAGCGGCAACGTGACCTTCGTGAACACCTTTGTGCGCCAGCATTGGCTGACCGACGATATCGCCGATAGCAAAGATGTGCGGCACGTTGGTGCGCAGCTGTTTGTCAACGCGGATGAAGCCACGGTCGTCCACTTCCACGCCTGCTTTGCCCGCGTCGAGGTTTTTACCGTTCGGCACACGGCCGATAGCCACCAGCACGGCGTCGTAACGCTGTGGTTCGGCAGGGGCTTTTTTGCCTTCCATGGAAACGTAAATACCGTCTTCTTTCGCTTCAACGGCAGTCACTTTGGTTTCCAGCATCAGGTTGAATTTCTTGCTGATACGTTTGGTGAAGACTTTAACGATGTCTTTATCGGCAGCCGGGATAACCTGGTCGAACATTTCAACCACGTCGATCTCTGAACCCAGCGCATGGTACACGGTACCCATTTCCAGACCGATGATACCGCCACCCATAACCAGCATACGCTTAGGTACGGATTTCAGCTCCAGCGCATCGGTGGAATCCCACACGCGTGGATCTTCATGTGGAATGAATGGCAGCTGAATTGGACGGGAGCCCGCAGCAATGATCGCGTTGTCGAAGTTAATAACGGTTTTGCCGTTTTCGCCTTCCACTTCCAGGGTGTTCGCGCCGGTGAATTTACCCAGACCGTTTACCACTTTCACTTTACGGCCTTTGGCCATACCTGCCAGACCACCGGTCAGCTGAGTGATAACTTTCTCTTTCCAGGTACGAATTTTGTCGATATCGGTTTTCGGCTCGCCGAAGACGATACCGTGTTCAGCCAGTGCTTTAGCTTCTTCGATAACTTTCGCAACGTGCAGCAGAGCTTTAGAAGGGATACAGCCTACGTTCAGGCAAACACCACCGAGGGTGTTGTAGCGTTCTACGATTACGGTTTCCAGACCTAAATCAGCGCAACGGAAGGCAGCAGAGTAACCCGCCGGGCCTGCCCCAAGTACCACGACCTGAGTTTTGATTTCAGTACTCATCATGACCTCTTATTGATTTCCGGCGGTCCAGGTACTTGTCGCCCTTCATCCACCGGGACGTTCTATCCGCCCGCAGTTTACAAAATTGTTAACAATTTTGAAACAACAAACGGCTCACGAATTGTCGCTTTTCGCCAATAACCTCACAGACCACATGAGATTAACAGAAAAAAGCCGGCCGACTGGCCGGCTTTTCGATTACATCACCAGGCGGCGAATGTCGCTCAGGGTGTTGTTGATGATGGTGATGAAACGCGCACCATCAGCACCGTCGATCACGCGGTGGTCGAAGGACAGAGAGATTGGCATCATCAGACGCGGCACGAACTCTTTGCCATTCCATACCGGTTCCATCGCGGACTTGGACACACCGAGGATAGCCACTTCCGGCGCGTTAACAATCGGTGCGAAGTGGGTAGTTCCCAGGCCGCCGATGCTGGAGATAGTGAAGCAGCCGCCCTGCATTTCGCCGGCAGTCAGCTTACCATCACGCGCTTTTTTGGAGATGGTGGTCAGTTCACGGGACAGCTCAGTGATGCTCTTCTTGTTCACGTCTTTAAAGACCGGAACAACCAGACCATTTGGCGTATCAACCGCAACACCGATATTGATGTATTTCTTCAGCGTCAGCTTCTGGCCATCTTCGGACAGGGAGCTGTTGAAGCGTGGCATCTGCTCAAGCGCCGCAGCAACGGCTTTCATGATGAAGACGACTGGGGTGAATTTCACGTCCAGTTTACGCTTCTCAGCTTCGGCATTCTGCTGTTTACGGAACGCTTCCAGATCGGTGATATCCGTTTTGTCGAAGTGCGTAACATGCGGGATCATCACCCAGTTACGGCTCAGGTTGGCACCCGAGATTTTCTGGATACGACCCAGTTCCACTTCTTCGATTTCACCGAACTTGCTGAAGTCCACTTTCGGCCATGGCAGCATGCCCGGGATACCGCCGCCAGCGGCAGCAGCAGGGGCAGCTTCAGCGCGTTTCACCGCGTCTTTCACATAGGCCTGAACGTCTTCTCGCAGGATACGACCTTTACGGCCAGTCCCTTTCACTTTCGCCAGGTTTACACCGAATTCGCGCGCCAGGCGACGAATCAGTGGCGTAGCGTGAACGTAAGCGTCGTTCTCAGCGAACTCAGATTTACCTTCTGCTTTTGCAGCAGGGGCAGCAGCAGGTTTAGCCGCCTGAGCCGGTGCAGCGGCAGGTGCTGGTGCAGCAGCGGCAGCCGGAGCAGCAGCTGGCGCAGCGCCTTCCACTTCGAAGACCATGATCAGAGAGCCCGTAGACACTTTGTCGCCGGTGCTGATTTTGATCTCTTTAACGGTACCCGCGAATGGCGCGGGTACTTCCATAGACGCTTTGTCGCCTTCAACGGTGATCAATGACTGTTCAGCAGCAACTTTGTCGCCCACTTTTACCATCACTTCGGTGACTTCAACTTCGTCACCACCGATGTCAGGTACGTTGACATCTTTCGCACCGCCAGCAGCAGGTGCAGCGGCCGGCGCTGGCGCAGCAGCCTGAGCAGGTGCGGCAGCAGGTGCAGCACCTGCCACTTCGAAGATCATGATCAGAGAGCCGGTAGAAACTTTGTCACCGGTGTTGATCTTGATCTCTTTAACCGTACCCGCGAATGGCGCCGGCACTTCCATAGAGGCTTTGTCGCCTTCTACGGTGATCAGGGACTGCTCAGCCGTAACGCTATCGCCCACTTTCACCAGGATTTCAGTGACTTCAACTTCGTCACCGCCGATGTCAGGCACGTTGACTTCTTTTGCCGCAGCAGCTGCTGGTGCAGCAGCCGCAGGAGCAGCTTCTTTCTTCTCTTCCTGCGCAGGTGCAGCAGCTGCTGCACCGTCGGCGGAATCGAAAATCATGATCAGTTTGCCAGTCTCGGTTTTATCGCCAACAGAGACTTTGATCTCTTTAACGATGCCAGCCTGAGGAGACGGAACTTCCATAGAGGCTTTATCGCCTTCTACAGTGATCAGCGACTGTTCAGCTTCAACTTTGTCGCCCACTTTGACCAGGATCTCGGTGATTTCAACTTCATCAGCCCCGATGTCCGGTACTTTGATTTCGATAGCCATTCTTCTTTTACCTCTTACGCCAGACGCGGGTTAACTTTATCTGCATCGATGTTGAATTTGGTGATTGCGTCCGCAACCACTTTCTTATCGATTTCGCCACGTTTAGCCAGTTCGCCCAGTGCTGCTACAACCACGTAAGATGCATCCACTTCGAAGTGGTGACGCAGGTTTTCGCGGCTGTCAGAACGACCGAAGCCGTCAGTACCCAGTACGCGGTAATCATCAGCCGGTACGTAAGTACGAACCTGCTCAGCGAACAGTTTCATATAGTCAGTAGACGCAACCGCAGGCGCGTCGTTCATCACCTGAGCGATGTATGGAACGCGTGGCGTTTCCATTGGGTGCAGCATGTTCCAGCGCTCACAATCCTGGCCATCACGCGCCAGTTCAGTGAAGGACGTTACGCTGTACACGTCAGAGCCAACGCCGTAGTCGTTCGCCAGGATCTGTGCCGCTTCACGTACGTGACGCAGGATAGAACCGGAGCCCAGCAGCTGAACTTTACCTTTGCTACCTGCAACGGTTTCGAGTTTGTAGATACCTTTACGGATACCTTCCTCGGCACCTGCTGGCATGGCCGGCATGTGGTAGTTTTCGTTCAGCGTGGTGATGTAGTAGTAAATGTTCTCTTGCGCTTCACCGTACATGCGCTGCAGACCGTCATGCATGATGACTGCCACTTCGTACGCGTAAGACGGGTCGTAAGAGATACAGTTAGGGATAGTCAGAGACTGAATATGGCTGTGACCATCTTCGTGCTGCAGACCTTCACCGTTCAGGGTCGTACGACCAGAAGTACCACCGATCAGGAAGCCGCGAGCCTGCTGGTCGCCTGCCTGCCAGCACAGGTCACCGATACGCTGGAACCCGAACATGGAGTAGTAAATGTAGAACGGGATCATCGGCAGGTTGTTGGTGCTGTAAGAGGTCGCAGCAGCCAGCCAGGATGCGCCTGCGCCCAGCTCGTTGATACCTTCCTGCAGGATCTGACCTTTCTCGTCTTCTTTGTAGTAAGCAACCTGCTCACGGTCCTGCGGGGTGTACTGCTGGCCGTTCGGGCTGTAAATACCGATCTGACGGAACAGACCTTCCATACCGAAAGTACGCGCTTCGTCGGCAATGATTGGAACCAGACGATCTTTGATCGACTTGTTCTTCAGCATCACGTTCAGGGCACGAACGAAAGCGATAGTGGTAGAGATCTCTTTGTTCTGCTCTTCCAGCAGCTGAGAGAAATCTTCCAGCGCTGGCAGTTCCAGCTTCTCGGTGAAGTTAGGCTGACGAGCTGGCAGGTAGCCTTTCAGCGCCTGACGACGTTCGTGCAGGTACTTATGCTCTTCAGAACCTTCAGGGAAGGTGATGTAGGACAGGTTTTCTACCTGCTCATCGGTCACTGGAACGTTGAAACGGTCGCGGATATAACGCACGCCGTCCATGTTCATTTTCTTAACCTGGTGAGCGATGTTTTTACCTTCTGCGGTATCACCCATGCCGTAACCTTTGATGGTATGTGCCAGGATTACAGTCGCTTTACCTTTGGTTTCACGCGCTTTTTTCAGTGCAGCGTAAATTTTCTTCGGATCGTGGCCGCCACGGTTCAGAGCCCAGATCTGTTCGTCAGTCCAGTCTGCAACCAGTGCTGCGGTTTCAGGATATTTACCGAAGAAGTGCTCACGAACGTAGGCACCGTCTTTGGATTTGAAGGTCTGGTAGTCACCGTCAACGGTTTCGTTCATCAGCTGGATCAGTTTACCGCTGGTGTCTTTACGCAGCAGTTCGTCCCAACGGGAACCCCACATCACTTTGATCACGTTCCAGCCAGCACCTGCGAAGATGCCTTCCAGTTCGTTGATGATCTTGCCGTTACCGGTTACCGGACCATCCAGACGCTGCAGGTTACAGTTGATGATGAAGCACAGGTTGTCCAGTTTCTCACGGGTCGCAATGGTGATTGCGCCTTTCGATTCTGGCTCATCCATCTCGCCATCGCCCAGGAAGGCGTAGACGGTCTGTTCAGAGGTGTCTTTCAGACCACGGTGTTCCAGATATTTCAGGAATTTAGCCTGATAGATAGCACCGATTGGGCCCAGACCCATGGATACTGTCGGGAACTGCCAGAATTCTGGCATCAGTTTAGGGTGTGGGTAAGAAGACAGACCTTTACCGTGAACTTCCTGACGGAAGTTGTTCATCTGCTCTTCAGTCAGACGACCTTCCAGGAATGCACGTGCATAGATGCCCGGAGAGATGTGGCCCTGGAAGTACACCAGATCGCCGCCGTCTTTCTCGTTAGCTGCACGGAAGAAGTGGTTGAAACACACTTCGTAAACGGTCGCAGAAGACTGGAAGGACGCCATGTGGCCACCCAGCTCCAGGTCTTTCTTGGACGCGCGCAGAACGGTCATGATGGCGTTCCAGCGGATTGCAGAACGGATACGGCGTTCCAGATCCAGATTGCCCGGGTATTCCGGTTCGTCTTCAACGGCAATCGTGTTTACGTAGTTGCTAGCCCCTGCACCTGAAGCAACCTTCACACCGCCTTTGCGGGCTTCAGAAAGCAGCTGATCAATCAGATACTGAGCACGCTCAACACCTTCTTCACGGATGACCGATTCGATCGCCTGTAGCCAGTCGCGAGTTTCGATCGGATCCACGTCATTTTGGAGACGTTCTGACATGGGGGTATTCCTTATCTATCTAATACGTTGATTTGTCTGGAACCTGTCCCATTGTGCTCTTGGGCAAGAACACAATAAGACAGGTTCTGCGTTTAGTTGCCGCGCTCTAAAAAACCCTGGCGCTTAATCCTTTCGTTGCTGTATGCGGCGTAATGAACGTTCGCGACGCGATTGTTCACGGCTGCGGTCCAGCAAGATTTCCTCAATGAAAGCCAGATGTCGGTGCGACGCTTCGCGCGCCTGCTCCGGTTCCCCGGCCATTATCGCCTCGAATACTCGGGTGCGATGGTTGCTTACCAATGGGAGCATGTCCCGACGGGCATACAACAATTCAAAATTCTGACGAACGTTCTGGGCCAGCATCGGCTCCATGCAGCGTAGCAGATGGAGGAGCACAACATTGTGTGCAGCTTCGGTGACGGCGATTTGATACTGGACAACGGCATTGGACTCGGCGTCTAAATCGCCGGATTGCTGTGCCCGTTCAATGGCCTGATGAAGTTCGCGGATACGCACGCGATCTTCATCAGTGCTACGAAGTGCGGCGTAATAGGCCGCGATACCTTCTAGCGCGTGACGGGTCTCAAGCAGATCAAACTGGGATTCTGGGTGGTCAGAGAGAAGTTCTACCAGCGGATCGCTGAAGCTCTGCCACAGGCTGTTTTGCACAAAGGTTCCGCCGCCCTGGCGACGAAGCAGCAAGCCCTTTGCTTCGAGACGTTGAATCGCCTCACGCAGAGAGGGACGTGAAACGTCGAACTGTTTTGCCAGCTCGCGTTCTGGCGGAAGTTTCTCACCCGGGCGCAGTGTCCCTTCGAGGATTAAAAACTCCAGCTGCTGCTCAATCACATCAGATAGTTTTGGTTGGCGAATTTTGCTGTAGGCCATATTCCCTGTCTTACGCCTTTTTGCCCGGAGTCAATTGGTCTTACCAATTTCAAGTTCGTATCGCTAAAGTAACAAAGTATTCACCTTCTGTCCATATTGGTTTTGATTGAAATCAGTAAACCCTGCACATTTTAACAACCTTACAGAAATAACGTTTCAGAAATGTAACTTCGCACAAATGAGTTAGTTACTCCCTTAGTGGGAGTTTTAACCTTAATGAAACGAGGGTTTTTGCAATCTGAAGCGATTCAACAACGCAAAATATGAAATTTTGCCCACTTACGGAGCATTTCTATTCTATAGGTTGGGGTAAGAAGGGTTAGCGGGGTGATTTACAAATGCTTTCTTTTTATTCAACTCGTCATCGCCCCGGCATAAAGCAGGTGCAATCGCTGGCGCTTACCACTATTCTGGCGCTTACGGAAGACATCTCAGCTTTTTTCGGTCTCATTGACTGTAAAGAAATAAATACAGAAAACGGATATTCATAATTACACACGCGTCGCGTGAACATAACAACCACACACGAGGTTTCAAATGGAAGCTCAACAGCACGGCGATCAGCTAAAGCGCGGTCTGAAGAACCGCCATATACAGCTAATCGCACTGGGCGGTGCTATTGGCACTGGACTGTTTCTGGGAAGTGCATCCGTTATCCAGTCTGCCGGTCCCGGCATTATTTTGGGTTACGCCATTGCCGGTTTTATCGCTTTTCTGATTATGCGCCAGTTAGGTGAAATGGTCGTTGAAGAGCCGGTTGCGGGCTCTTTCAGCCACTTTGCCTATAAGTACTGGGGCAGTTTCGCCGGTTTCGCGTCAGGCTGGAACTACTGGGTGTTGTACGTTCTGGTTGCCATGGCTGAACTGACCGCCGTCGGGAAATACATTCAGTTCTGGTACCCGGAGATCCCCACCTGGGCTTCTGCTGCGGCCTTCTTCGTCATCATTAACGCCATCAACCTCACCAACGTTAAAGTCTTCGGTGAGATGGAGTTCTGGTTTGCCATCATCAAAGTGGTTGCTGTCGTTGCGATGATCATCTTTGGCGGTTGGCTGCTGTTTAGCGGCAACGGTGGCCCGCAGGCCACGGTACGCAACCTCTGGGAACAGGGCGGCTTCCTGCCTCACGGCATGACGGGCCTCGTGATGATGATGGCAATCATTATGTTCTCCTTCGGCGGTCTGGAGCTGGTCGGCATCACCGCAGCTGAAGCCGATAACCCGGAACAGAGCATCCCGAAAGCGACCAACCAGGTTATCTACCGTATTCTGATTTTCTATGTGGGCTCACTGGCCGTTCTGCTCTCTCTGCTGCCGTGGACGCGCGTTACTGCCGACACCAGCCCGTTTGTCCTGATTTTCCACGAGCTGGGCGATACCGTCGTGGCAAATGCGCTCAACATCGTGGTGCTGACGGCGGCGCTGTCGGTCTATAACAGCTGCGTATACTGCAACAGCCGTATGCTGTTCGGCCTGGCCCAGCAGGGTAACGCGCCGAAGATGCTGCTCAACGTCGACAAGCGTGGCGTTCCGGTGAACACCATCATCGTTTCGGCGATCGTAACGGCGCTGTGTGTCCTGATTAACTATCTGGCCCCGGAATCGGCGTTTGGCCTGCTGATGGCGCTGGTGGTCTCTGCCCTGGTTATCAACTGGGCGATGATCAGCCTGGCACACATCAAGTTCCGCCGTGCCAAGCATCAGCAGGGCGTGAAGACTCGCTTCCCTGCCCTGCTCTATCCGCTGGGCAACTGGATCTGTCTGCTGTTTATGGCGGGAGTGCTGGTCATCATGCTGCTGACCCCGGGTATGGCAATCTCGGTATACCTGATCCCAGTCTGGGTTGCCGTTCTTGGCATCGGCTATCTGTTTAGCCAGAAAAGCCGCAACGCCCTGAAAGCTCACTAAGTCTCCCCCGCGGTATCTGCGTTTTGCAGGTACCGCGTGTTGTTACCTCCCTCACAGTTTCACGCCAACAGCGCATTTATCCATATCACCGCCCTGATACTGCAACGCATATATTCGTTTGCCAGCAAATAATTCTCTCCATACCGTAACCCGGAGAGCAGTCTATGGATAACGCTAAACTGTCAGTAAAAGAAAAGATCGGCTATGGGATGGGCGATGCAGGTTGCAACATCATCTTTGGCGCCATCATGTTGTTTGTTAATTATTTTTATACCGATATTTTTGGCCTGGCGCCTGCACTGGTCGGCGTACTGCTGCTGTCTGTCCGCGTAATTGATGCCGTAACGGATCCGATTATGGGGGCCATCGCCGACCGTACCCGCAGTAAATATGGCCGGTTTCGTCCATGGCTGCTGTGGATTGCCTTTCCCTATGCGCTGTTCAGCATCCTGATGTTCACCACGCCAGAGTGGAGCTACAACAGCAAAGTTATCTATGCCTTCGTTACCTATTTCCTGCTCTCTTTAACCTATACGGCAATCAACATTCCTTACTGCTCGTTAGGCGGCGTGATTACCAACGATCCGCAGGAACGTGTTGCCTGCCAGTCCTATCGCTTTGTGCTGGTAGGTATCGCCACGCTGCTGCTGTCGCTGACGCTGTTACCGATGGCCGACTGGTTTGGTGGCGACAACAAAGCCAAAGGCTACCAGATGGCAATGACCGTGCTGGCGCTGATTGGTACCGGTATGTTCCTGTTCTGCTTCTATACCGTTCGCGAGCGTGTACGCCCGGCGGTACAGACTCATGACGAGCTGAAAAACGACCTGAAAGACGTGTGGAAGAACGACCAGTGGGTGCGCATTCTGCTGCTAACCCTGTGCAACGTGTGCCCGGGCTTTATCCGCATGGCGGCCACGATGTACTACGTGACCTGGGTTATGGGCCAGAGTACCCATTTCGCCACGCTGTTTATCAGCCTGGGCGTGGTTGGCATGATGCTCGGCAGTATGCTGGCGAAAGTCCTCACCGACCGCTGGTGTAAGCTGAAAGTCTTCTTCTGGACCAACATCGTGCTGGCGATTTTCTCCTGCGCCTTCTATTTCTTCGATCCGAAAGCCACGGTCACCATTGTGGTGCTCTACTTCCTGCTGAACATCCTGCACCAGATCCCGTCTCCGCTGCACTGGTCGCTGATGGCCGACGTCGATGACTACGGTGAGTGGAAAACCGGTAAGCGCATCACCGGGATCAGCTTCTCCGGTAACATCTTCTTCCTCAAACTGGGGCTGGCGATTGCCGGTGCGATGGTTGGTTTCCTGCTCTCCTGGTACGGTTATGACGCGGGGGCGAAAGCGCAAAGTCCGGATGCCATCAACGGCATTATATTGCTGTTTACCGTGATTCCGGGCGTCGGGTATCTCATTACCGCAGGCGTGGTACGTCTGCTGAAGGTTGACCGCGAAACGATGAAGCAGATCCAGGAAGACCTCGAGAAGCGTCGCAACAATTATCGCGAGCTGAATAATTATCAGGAACTCAAAGCCGCTGAGACGAAATAAGGAAAGCCGAATGCACACCTGGCCAAACCCGTTTATTGAACAACGTGCCGACCCCTACATTCTGCACCACGAGGGTCTGTACTACTTTATCGCCTCCGTGCCGCAGTACGACAGGCTCGAGATCCGTCGCGCCGACTCGCTGGAAGGACTACGCGATGCCGAAGAGGTCGTGGTCTGGCGTAAACCGGAGACCGGGCCGATGAGCCAGCTGATCTGGGCACCGGAACTGCACCACATTGACGATAAGTGGTATATCTATTTTGCCGCCACCCATACCCAGACGCTGGACAGCCTCGGTATGTTCCAGCACCGCATGTTTGCGCTGGAGTGTGCGGACCACGATCCCCTCACCGGGACGTGGATCGAGAAAGGCCAGATTACCACCCCGTTCGACACCTTCGCACTGGACGCCACCACGTTCGTCCATCAGGGAAAACGCTGGTATTTGTGGGCACAAAAAGCCCCGGATATCGCCGGAAACTCCAACCTCTATCTGTGCGAAATGGCGAATCCGTGGACGCTTAAAGGCGAGCCGGTGATGCTCAGTAAACCGGAGTATGACTGGGAGTGCCGCGGATTTTGGGTCAACGAAGGTCCGGCAGTGCTGTTTCACGAAGATAAGCTGTTTATCAGCTACTCCGCCAGCGCTACGGATGAGAACTATTGCATGGGGTTACTGTGGATAGACATGAATGCCGATCCGCAAAATCCGGCGAACTGGCATAAAGCGTCGCGTCCGGTTTTCCGAACCAGCGTCGAGAATCGTCAGTTTGGGCCCGGGCATAACAGCTTCACACAAACGCCGGAGGGAGAGGACGTGCTGGTCTACCACGCGCGAAACTACACCGAGATTGAAGGCGACCCGCTCTATGACCCGAATCGTCACACGCGTCTGAAACACGTGCGCTGGGACGAAAACGGGATGCCTGACTTTGGCATCCCGCCTGCTGATACGCTCTGACCGGTACGGCGCGCTGGCTTAGACCAGCGTGCCGTAAATAGTCAGCAACGCCACGACCACGACCACCACAAACGACGTTTTCTTCGCCATGGAGACAGCCGCTTTCGGCGTTTCAATCTTGTCGGTATTCGGCTCACGCGCCAGCGAGAACTGCGCCAGACGTGTTAACACCTGATACTGAGACGTGTGGCGGTCGGCAAGCGAAGCAAACCATGCCGGCAGCGCTTTTTCACCGTGGCCAATTAACGCATAAACAACGCCCACCAGACGTACCGGGAGCCAGTCCAGCACATGCAGAATGGCATCGATACCCGACAATAAACGTTCATGCGGGGTAAGGTAACGGGCAAGCCAGGTCTGCCAGGCGCGCAGAAACGCATAGCCCATCAGCAGTACCGGTCCCCACGGACCGCCCACCACAAACCAGAACAGCGGTGCCAGGTAGTAACGGAAGTTGATCCACAGCAGCGCATTTTGCAGTTCGCGCAAAAATTCACGCTCATCGCAATCCGGCGGCACGCCGTGGATCATCGTCAGCTCGCTCGCCATGGCGCCCCGCGCATGGGCATCGTCACGGGATGCGGCTTTCAGATAGGCGTGGTAGTGCATACGCACCTTGCCCGCGCCAATACAGAGCACGCCGAGCAGGATCCACACCACCAGCAGCGGCACGTTGAAAAAGAGGCCGTAAAGCGAACGCAGCAGTAAAAACGTTATAACCATCACGCCAGCGGTCATCAGCAGCGTGCGCAGCATGGAAAAATGTTTAATCCGGCGGAAAAGCACCTCCAGCCGGTGATCCAGATGCCAGTGCTCACCGAGTTTGAACAGGCGTTCAGCGATGATAACCAGCAGCATGGTAAACAACGTCATGTTATCTCCTTATTCTGACGACGCGGTAAGCATGGCGCGAAACCGGGGCCAGTCAAAAGCCGGGCCGGGATCGGTTTTTCTCGCCGGGGCAATATCGCTGTGTCCCGTAATATTCCCGGCTATCGCGGGATAGAGCTCGATCAGCGTTTGGGTTACAGCCACCAACTGTTGATACTGTGAATTGGTGTAGGGGCTGGTGTCAGTGCCTTCCAGCTCAATCCCGATGGAAAAATCATTGCAGCGGTCTCGTCCCTGGTACATCGACACGCCGGCATGCCAGGCACGCTTATCAAAAGGGACGTACTGAACCACTTCGCCGTCGCGACGGATCAGACAGTGAGCCGACACGCGCAGATGCGCAATTTCAGCAAAGAAAGGATGGGCATCAGGATCCAGGGTCCCCGTGAATAACGCGTCGATCCACGGGCCGCCAAACTCACCCGGCGGGAGACTGATATTATGAACAACCAGCAGTGTGGGCTTTTCATCCTCCGGGCGGCAGTCGTGGTGCGGCGAGGGCACATGCCGCGCATCCACCAGCCATCCGTTTTCTAACAACATGCTGGAACTCCTTATGTATGGTGCTGTTACTCGGTTCAGAGTAGCATGTTTCAATATTATGATTCGTTACCAATTTGGAGTTTTATCATGCCGCCTCGCCGTTACAACCCCGACAACCGACGTGAAGCGCTTCTGGAACGTATTAATCTGGATATTCCGGCAAGCGTTGCCCATGCCCTGAAAGAAGATCTGGGCGGTGACGTCAGCGCCGACAGGGATATTACCGCACAATTATTGCCAAAAGAGACTCGCTCACATGCGGTCATTATTACGCGCGAAGAGGGTATTTTTTGCGGTAAGCGTTGGGTTGAAGAGGTCTTTACCCAACTGGCAGGCGATGAGGTGCAGATCACCTGGCATGTCGACGACGGTGATGCGATTACGGCAAACCAGCCGCTGTTCGAACTTGATGGACCTTCCCGCGTACTGCTGACCGGCGAACGAACCGCGCTGAACTTCGTGCAGACGTTGTCCGGCGTGGCAAGCGAAGTGCGTCGCTACGTTGACCTGCTGGCGGGTACCCGCACGCAGTTGCTGGATACCCGCAAAACGCTACCGGGTCTGCGCACTGCGTTGAAATACGCGGTGCTCTGTGGCGGCGGTGCAAACCATCGTCTGGGGTTGTCTGACGCGTTCCTGATTAAAGAGAACCATATCATTGCCTCAGGATCCGTGCGTCAGGCGGTCGAAAAAGCCTTCTGGCTGCATCCGGATGTGCCCGTCGAAGTGGAAGTCGAAAACCTGGAGGAGCTGGAGCAGGCTATCAAGGCCGGCGCCGATATCATCATGCTTGATAACTTCGAAACCGGGCAGATGCGCGAGGCGGTAAAACTGACCAACGGCAAAGCCCAGCTTGAAGTATCCGGCAACGTGACGTTCGATACGATCCGTGAATTCGCCGAGACCGGCGTTGATTTCATCTCCGTTGGGGCGCTGACCAAGCACGTTCGCGCCCTCGACCTCTCGATGCGTTTCAAATAATGACTCTCCCCTCTCGTTGCGGAGAGGGGAAATTCACTCCCGCTCGCAAAAGCATTGCCCTACCCTGCAACACGCCGCGAATTCCCTGAAAGCCCCTTCACGTTCCTTTTTTTGCCCCTCGTTTCTGCGCTGTCTCACTGCCAGAGTAGCCCTACTTAACGTAAGGAGCAGACATGGACAGACAACAAGGATTCACACTTATTGAGCTGATGGTGGTGATCGGCATTATTGCCATTCTGAGCGCCATCGGCGTTCCCGCGTACCAGAACTACCTGCGAAAAGCAGCGTTGACCGATATGCTGCAAACCTTCATTCCCTACCGTACCGCCATTGAGCTTTGCGCCCTGGATCACGGCGGCGTGGAGAGCTGTGACGGAGGCAGTAATGGCATCCCGTCCCCCACCACTACCCGCTACGTTTCAGGCATGAACGTGGCGAAAGGCGTCGTGACCTTAACCGGCCAGGAGAGCCTTAACGGGCTGGAGGTGGTCATGACGCCACAATGGAATGATGGCAACGGCATGACGGGGTGGACGCGTGACTGCAACATCGGTACCGACAGCGCGCTCAAGCAGGCCTGTGAAGACGTTTTCCGCTTCGACACCCACTGAGGAGCGGATGATGAATACCGATCAGCTTGTCGCACTTTGTCTGCGTCATCATGCCCTTCTGCTGAGCAGCGATAGCGACATGATTAGCATTGCCGTCGTGGGAAACCCCGGCCCTGAACTGATGGAAGCCCTGCGTTTCGCTACCCAGAAACGGATTGATATCGAGTGCTGGAGCGCCGAGCGCATGGAAAAGCACCGGCAGTTAACCACACAAACGCATCTGCCCGTCGTTACGCCGACACACTCAGCGGTGGATATTCTTAACCACACGCTTCAGCAGGCGATAAACCAACGCGCTTCTGATATTCATATTGAACCGATGGAGCAGACTTGCCAGATTCGCCTGCGCATCGACGGCGTGCTTTGCCCGCAGCCCCCACTTTCAGCCGCGCTGGCCACCATGCTCAGCGCCCGGTTAAAAGTGCTGGGTAACCTCGATATTGCGGAGCGCCGCTTACCCCAGGACGGTCAGTTTACGATTGAGCTGGCAAACGAGCCGGTCTCATTTCGCATCGCCACGCTTCCCTGCAGCGGGGGTGAAAAAATTGTACTGCGCCTGCTGCATCAGGTTCAGCAATCTCTTGAGCCGGAAACGTTGGGGATGAATGCTAAACAGCTGGCCGGCTTTAGCGAAGTGCTCCACCAGCCGCAGGGGCTGATTCTGGTTACCGGCCCCACCGGCAGCGGTAAAACCGTGACGCTGTATAGCGCGCTGCAGGCTCGAAACACGCCGGATGTGAACATCTGCAGCGTGGAAGACCCGATAGAGATCCCGCTTGCAGGATTAAACCAGACGCAGATAAACCCGCGTGCGGGCCTCACCTTCCAGACGGTGCTGAGAGCGCTGCTACGTCAGGATCCTGACATCATTATGGTCGGCGAAATTCGTGATGGCGAAACGGCAGAGATTGCCATTAATGCCGCACAAACCGGGCATCTGGTGTTGTCGACGCTACACACCAACTCGACGGCGGAAACCCTGATCCGCCTGCAGCAGATGGGGGTGGCGCGATGGATGATCTCTTCCGCCCTCTCGCTGGTCATCGCCCAGCGACTGGTGCGCCGTTTATGCCCCCATTGCCGCCAGGAAACCGACAAGCGGGCAGAACTGCCTCGCTCCGTTTGGCCCCGGCCGCTACCGCGCTGGCAACCCACCGGCTGTGAGCGCTGTTATCACGGTTTTTATGGTCGCGTCGCCATTTTTGAAGTGCTCGTCATTGACCAGACACTCCGGCAGGCCATTGCCAGCGGAGCGGGGTCAGAGGTGATAGAGGCCAGCGCCCGTCAGGCAGGAATGACATCCCTTTTCGAACATGGCTGTATGGCTGTTGAACAGGGACTGACCACGCTCGAAGAGTTGCTGCGTATCCTGGGAATGCCCGATGGCTGCTAATCACCTCTGGCGCTGGCGTGCGCTATCCGTTGAAGGAGAGCCCCGAAGCGGGGCTCTGTGGGCAACTGACCGCAATGCGGCTTTCGACAGGCTGATGCGCAAAGCGCTGCATCCTCTGACAATCACCCGCTGCACGCAGAGGTATCGCTGGCGACCACATCACCGCTACGAGGTATTTCACCAGCTCGCCACGCTTTTGCAGGCGGGCCTGACACTGTCTGACAGCCTGCAGATGCTGGCGGACCAGCATCCGATAACACCCTGGCAGGCACTCCTGCAAAGCCTTGCCGATGAGCTGAGTGAAGGATGCCCTTTTTCTGAGGCGCTGAAGCGCTGGCCCGCGGTATTTAGCCCACTGTATGTGTCGATGGTGAAGACCGGCGAGCTAACCGGGAAGCTGGAGACGTGCTGCCGTGAACTTGCCCAGCAACAAAAATCACAGCAGCAACTCAGTGCGAAAGTGAAAAAGGCACTGCGTTACCCGATGGTAATCCTGGCTCTGGCGGTACTCGTGGTGCTGGCCATGGTCACTCTGGTCTTGCCCGAGTTCGCCGCCATCTACAAAACGTTTAATACCCCGCTCCCGATGCTGACACAGATAGTCATGGGAATGGCAACGTTTATACAGTCCTATGCCTTCGCGCTGTTCGCGGGGCTACTCCTTCCCGTGATCATCGCCTGGGGTTTGCGGCAGGATCCGCGCTGGCAACACGTACTGCTGTATATCCCCGTCATGGGTGCACTGGCTAAAGGACAAAAGCTGGGGCAAATTTTTACCGTGCTGTCGCTCACGCAGCAGGCGGGCATCGCTTTTTTAAAGGGTCTGGAGAGTGCAGAAGAGACGGTTGAGAGCAGGTACTGGCAGGGGATACTCCGCGCCATCCGGGAAGACATTGAAAAGGGTTATCCCCTTTGGGCATCCTTTCAAAAGGCGGCGGTTTTTACTCCGCTGTGTATTCAGCTATTGCGAACCGGCGAAACGTCAGGTGCGCTCGATATCATGCTGGTAAACCTGGCGCGTCACCACACGGAGCAAACCTTTCAGTCAGCAGATAACCTGGCTGCCGTGCTGGAGCCTGTGCTGCTGATCGTGACGGGTGTGATTATCGGCACGCTGGTGGTGGCAATGTATCTGCCTATCTTCCATCTCGGGGATGCGATGAGTGCGGGATAACGCTGGCACACGGATGTGCGCCAGCTTACGCGATTACAGGCTGTTGAAAACGCGGTTTTCCTGTTCCTGAACGCGGATAAAGGTCGTGCGTTTCGTCAACTCTTTCAGGCGGGATGCCCCCACATAGGTGCAGGCCGAACGCAGGCCACCAAGAATGTCACGTGCGGTATTCTCAACCGGGCCGCGCAGCGGCAGCTTCACGGTTTTGCCTTCTGCCGCACGGTATTTTGCAACACCACCCACGTGACGGGTCATCGCCGATTCAGAGCTCATACCGTAGAACAGCATAAATTTCTCGCCGTTCTCTTCCACCACGGTACCGCCACTCTCTTCGTGACCTGCCAGCATACCGCCAAGCATCACGAAGTCTGCGCCGCCGCCGAAAGCTTTCGCGACATCACCCGGGGTAGTACAACCGCCGTCACTGATGATCTGGCCGCCCAGGCCGTGCGCAGCATCGGCACATTCAATAACCGCCGAAAGCTGCGGATAACCGACACCGGTTTTGACACGCGTGGTGCACACGGAACCCGGGCCAATGCCCACTTTGACGATATCTGCGCCAGAGAGGATCAGCTCCTCACACATCTCGCCGGTCACTACGTTACCCGCAATGATGGTTTTGTTCGGCCAGGCTTCACGCGCCTTGCTCACGAACTGCACGAAGTGTTCGGAATAACCATTCGCTACATCAATACAGACGAAGTTCAGCGCGGGGTTACTCTTGAGGATTTGTTTGGTCTTTTCGAAATCGGTATCTGAGGTTCCGGTAGAGACCATCACATGCTTCACGACCTCAGCAGAAGCGGATGCCACAAAGGCGTTCCACTCTTCAGGGCTGTAGTGTTTGTGAACTGCCGTGAGGATGTCGAACTGTGCCAGCGCGGTTGCCATCTCGAAGGTTCCCACGGTGTCCATATTGGCAGCGATGATCGGCACGCCAGACCAGGTCTGACCGGAATGTTTAAAGTTGAATTGACGTTCGAGTTCAACGTCTGAGCGACTTTTCAGTGTAGAGCGTTTAGGGCGGATAAGAACGTCTTTGAAACCTAACTTCAGATCTTCTTCGATACGCATGTGCGGATTCCTGGGGTTAGAGGCAAATATGTTAAAAGCACAACTCCAGTGACGTTATCATACGCACTAATACCTGCTCCGCAAGACTGCGAAATTCTCTTTTTTTACGCTACAATCCTATAAATTTACCTGGTAAAAAGCCGGTAAAGAGAGCTAAACATTGGCTGGCACACGTTTGAATTTCAACCAACTGATTTTAATAATGAATAATTCCCAGGATTTGATTTAATGGGGTATACCGTCGCATTAACCGGCGGCATCGGTAGTGGCAAAAGTACCGTTGCGGACGCTTTCGCTCGCCTGGGTATCGCGATTATCGATGCCGATATCATTGCCCGTCAGGTGGTAGAACCGAATACACCCGCGTTAAAGGCCATTGAAGAACATTTTGGCCCGGCCATCATCAATGCGGACGGCACGCTAAATCGCCGGCAGCTTCGCGAATGCATTTTTTCCGATTCTGCGGAAAAGGTCTGGCTTAATGCCCTGCTCCACCCCATTATCCACCAGGAAACCCAGCGTCAGATTGCCGCCGCCCGCTCACCGTATGTGCTGTGGGTAGTTCCGTTGCTGGTAGAAAATCAGCTGCAGAAGAAAGCCGATCGGGTTCTGGTCATTGATGTCCTTCCCGAAACGCAAATCCAGCGAACCATGACGCGCGATCGCGTCTCGCGCGTACATGCCGAACAAATTCTTGCCGCTCAGGCCACGCGCGATCAGCGCCTGGCCGTTGCGGATGATGTTATTGATAATAACGGCGCACCAGATGCCATTGCATCGGATGTTGCCCGTCTGCACGCGCAGTATTTGACCTTCGCCGCGCAGGCCGTTGCACAGGAAAAACCATAATGTCGACTCACATCCTTTTTGAGCATCCACTTAACGAAAAAATGCGTACCTGGCTGCGTATCGAATTTCTTATTCAACAACTCTCGCAACATCTGCCTGTCAACGATCACGCCACTGCGTTGCACTTCTTCCGCAATGTGGGCGACCTGCTGGATGTGATTGAGCGTGGAGATGTTCGCACCGAATTACTGAAAGAACTTGAGCGTCAGCAGCGTAAACTGCAGGCATGGGCGGAAGTCCCGGGTGTTGATCAAAGCCGTATCGATTCCCTGCGTCAGCAGTTAAAAAGCAGTAGCAGCACGTTAATGGCTGCCCCTCGCGTTGGCCAGTTTTTGCGTGAAGATCGCTTGATTGCCCTGGTACGCCAGCGCCTGAGTATTCCCGGTGGATGCTGCAGCTTTGACCTGCCGACGCTTCATATGTGGCTGCACATGCCGCAAACGCAGCGTGATGCGCAGGTGAATATCTGGCTGGAAAGCCTGGAGCCGATGCACCAGACGTTATCGCTGATCCTCGATCTTATCCGTAACTCTGCGCCGTTCCGCAAGCAGACCAGCCTGAACGGTTTTTACCAGGATAACGGGGACGATGCCGATCTGCTGCGACTGAACCTTTCGCTCGACGTGCAGCTTTACCCGCAAATTTCCGGGCATAAGAGCCGTTTTGCGATTCGCTTTATGCCGCTGGACAGTGAAAATGGCACCGTGCCGGAACGCCTCGATTTTGAACTGGCCTGTTGTTAAGGAGTGCCAATGTCTGACGTAACCATCGTAAACTGCCCAACCTGTGGCAAAAGTGTTGTCTGGGGCGAAGTGAGCCCATACCGCCCATTCTGCTGTAAACGCTGTCAGTTAATTGACCTGGGCGAATGGGCGGCGGAAGAGAAACGCATTCCGAGTGAAGGCACTCTTTCGGACAGCGATGACTGGAGTGAAGAACAGCAGTAAATTAAACGCCCTGCACTAACCGGGTAATCACAGGCTCATTTGCCGGCGGGAATTTGTCGGCATCGCTTGCCTGCAGTTCAACCCAGTTACCCGGTTGCCCCTCTTTGCCCCAGGGATCCCCCTCCCAGTTTTCCACCAGCCAGAACCAAAGCGTAATGTGACGGTCGGGAAACTGGTATTCGAGCTTGTCAAACAGCGTTGCGCCAAGCGGGGTGATCCCCACTTCTTCCTGAAGCTCACGGATCAGCGCCTGTTCCGGCGTTTCGCCTGACTCGATTTTCCCGCCCGGAAACTCCCATTTGTTCGCCATATGGGCGTCGGCGGCGCGCTGGGTGATAAAGAACTGGTTTTGCGGGTTGCGAATAATCCCGACGGCAATTTGCAGTATTTTCATATTGTCACTTCCATAAAAAAGGCGCAGATTTCTGCGCCTTTTTGTTTTGTTATGAATTTAGCTCAGACGACCGTGGCACGCCTTGTATTTTTTACCGGAACCACACGGACACGGATCGTTGCGGCCAACTTTACGATCGCCAGTCTGGGCCGCGATCGCTGCCGCAGCTTCGCTCTCGTCAGTCTGGTGGCTCAGCTGTTGCATCTGTGCCAGACGCTCAGCTTCTTCACGGCGCTGTTGCTCCATTGCTTCCACTTCTTCCGGCATGCGTACCTGAACTTTGCTCAGGGTGCTGATCACTTCATACTTTAGTGACTCCAGCATGGACGCAAACATGGCGAAGGATTCACGCTTGTACTCCTGCTTCGGATCTTTCTGCGCGTAACCACGCAGGTGAATACCCTGACGCAGGTAGTCCATCGCCGCCAGGTGCTCTTTCCACAGGGAGTCCAGCGTTTGCAGCATCACGCCTTTTTCGAAGTGACGCATCATCTCAGCGCCAACGACTTCTTCCTTACGCTTGTATACGTCCAGCGCAGTTTCGAAAATACGTTCACGCAGGGTCTCTTCGTGCAGCTCAGGCTCTTTGTCCAGCCACTCTTTGATTGGCAGTTCGAGGTCGAAGTCGTTTTTCAGGCGTTCCTGCAGACCTTCGATATCCCACATTTCTTCCAGAGACTGCGGTGGAATATGCGCGTCGATAGTCGCTTTGAATACGTCTTCGCGAATGCTGTTGATGGTGTCGCTCACGTCGGACACGTCCAGCAGCTCGTTACGCTGGGTATAGATGGCACGACGCTGGTCGTTGGCCACATCATCATATTCCAGCAGCTGCTTACGAATATCGAAGTTGCGGCTTTCCACTTTACGCTGGGCGTTAGCAATCGCTTTGGTGACCCACGGGTGTTCAATGGCTTCGCCAGGTTTCATACCCAGTTTACGCATCATGCCGGAAACACGGTCGGAGGCGAAAATACGCATCAGCGCATCTTCCATAGACAGGTAGAAGCGGGAAGAACCGGCATCGCCCTGACGACCCGCACGGCCGCGCAGCTGGTTATCGATACGACGAGATTCGTGACGTTCGGTACCAATGATATGCAAACCACCGGATGCCAGCACCGCGTCATGACGTACCTGCCAGTCCGCTTTAATCTGAGCAATCTGCTCCGGCGTTGGGTTTTCCAGCTCGGCAATCTCTGCCTGCCAGCTACCACCCAGCATAATGTCGGTACCACGACCCGCCATGTTGGTGGCGATTGTTACCGCTGCCGGGTAACCCGCCTGCGCAACGATATCCGCCTCTTTGGCGTGGAATTTCGCGTTAAGAACGTTGTGTTTGATGCCCGCTTTGGTCAACTCATTGGAAACCACTTCAGATTTCTCGATGGAGATTGTCCCCACCAGCACCGGCTGGCCATTAGCGGTACGATCGCGAATATCTTCAATGATCGCCTGAATTTTTTCCGCTTCGGTCATGTACACCAGGTCCGGCATATCCTTACGGATCATTGGACGGTTGGTTGGAACAACCACGGTATCCAGTTTGTAGATGGAGCTGAATTCAAATGCTTCGGTATCTGCAGTACCGGTCATCCCCGCCAGCTTCTCGTACAAACGGAAGTAGTTCTGGAAGGTAATAGAGGCCAGCGTCTGGTTTTCATTTTGAATATCAACGCCTTCTTTGGCCTCAACGGCCTGGTGCAGACCGTCAGACCAGCGACGTCCCTGCATGGTACGGCCGGTGTGCTCATCAACGATGATAACTTCACCGTCTTTCACGATGTAGTCGACATCGCGGGTGAACAGCGCATGGGCACGCAGCGCGGCAGTGACGTGGTGCATCAGCATAATGTTCGTCGGCGAGTACAGAGACTCGCCCTCTTCCATGATGCCTTCAGCCACCAGCAGCTCTTCAATTTTCACCAGACCGCGTTCGGTCAGGTTCACCTGGCGCGCTTTTTCATCGACAGAGAAGTGACCTTCACCCTGGAAGGTGTCGGAATCTTCTTTCTCCTGACGCAGCAGGTGCGGAATGATTTTATCGACTTTACGGTACATCTCGGAGCTGTCTTCAGCCGGGCCGGAGATGATCAGCGGGGTACGCGCTTCATCGATCAGGATGGAGTCCACCTCATCCACCAGCGCATAGTGCAATTTACGCTGCACGCGCTCTTCAGGGCTAAACGCCATGTTGTCACGCAGGTAGTCGAAGCCGTATTCGTTGTTGGTACCGTAGGTGATATCCGCGTTATAGGCTTCACGTTTGGCGGGTGCCGGCAGACCGGACATGTTGATGCCAACGGTCATGCCCAGGAATTCGAACAGGGGACGGTTGTTTTCGGCATCACGCTGTGCCAGATAGTCGTTGACGGTAACGACGTGAACGCCTTTACCGGTCAGTGCGTTCAGGTAGGCGGGCAGCGTTGCGGTCAGGGTTTTACCTTCACCGGTACGCATTTCCGCGATGCAGCGCTCGTTAAGCACCATACCACCCAGCAGCTGAACGTCGAAGTGACGCATGCCAAACACACGTTTACTGGCCTCACGCACAACGGCGAAGGCTTCCGGGATCAGGCTTTCCAGCGTTTCGCCTTTTTCAAGACGCGCGCGGAATTCTACGGTTTTCGCTTTCAGCTCGTCATCAGAGAGCTTCTCCATCGCCGGCTCCATGCCATTGATGACGGTAACAGCTTTGCGCATACGGCGCAGGGTACGATCGTTACGACTACCAAAAACTTTTGTTAACAATTTGATTAGCATAATAAATTCTCAAACGCCCCAGGTTGGGCAGATAAATTAAGGTATTGAAAAAAGGTTAATTTAGCTGAGGCGTTGAGGCCCGGCGCGGATGCCGTGAGCCTGGCTAATCCATGTCGAAACGGAGAAGCTCGCAGGAGGAACGTGCGCGATTTGCGTGGTCTGACGCACCATGACGGGTGGCTGACTGTCCTGCGTAAGCAGCGCGTTAAGCGTGTCCAGCAGAGCAAGATGCTGCGCCTGTACCGGCAGCGTCTCTTCAGCAACAGGCAGTGCCTGCGGAGCCATCGCAAATGACAGATGGCGAATAACGGTACGGATCGCATGCTGGTGCCAGTAATCCACCGAGAAATTCGGGCGGCGATTGGCTTCAAGCCATGCCAGGTTAGTAAAATTAACCCGCGTGTTGAGATCGTGTTTGGTTGTGGAGGTCTTCGTCGGCGTCGCCGCTTCCGCACTGTTGCTGAGCGCAGGCAAGCCGAAACTCGCCGCGACCATCCCTAATAAGAGATGCGGCCAGAAGTAACGTCTGCCAAATTGTCGCCAGCGCGTCAGTATTCCGCTCACTTGCTCCACCACATTAAGCCAGCCTTCAACAGGCTGAATTCAATTATTCTTTTAAGCGCCCAGATATTACCACTAAAGCCAATACACAGCAGCAGGAATGACGTATTGCTGCGGGGAAAAACGGTCAAGAATGCAGCTAACGCACAGATTTTCTGCACCGGGCAAACGAGAAGTGACGCTGGGGCAAATAAATGAAGAGGGGTAAAAATAAAAACGACTGGTCTCCCTGGTCGGAGAGAGTACCAGGTTAACCAGTCGATTTTTTACGAAACGGCTTTAACCGTTACGCCAGTACCGTGTTTGGTGCTTTGAAGGCCAGCGGCAGCTCAGCTTCGTCTTCAAAGGTCACATATTCCCAGGCTTCCTGTTTTGCCAGGACTGCCTGCAACAGTTTGTTGTTCAGTGCATGACCGGATTTAAACGCGGTAAATGCACCAATGATGTTGTGACCACACATAAACAGGTCGCCGATAGCATCCAGCATTTTGTGACGAACGAATTCATCTTCAAAACGCAGACCGTCTTCGTTCAGTACGCGATAATCGTCAACAACGATGGCACAATCGAAGCTGCCGCCCAAGCACAGGCCGCGGGACTGCAGATATTCGATATCACGCATGAAGCCAAACGTACGGGCACGGCTGATCTGGCGCATAAACGCATCAGCAGAGAAGTTCATCGCATAGCGTTGGGTGCTGGCATCAATCGCCGGATGGTTAAAATCGATGGTAAAGTCCAACGAGAAACCATTGTACGGTTTGAATTCAGCCCATTTGTCGCCATCTTCGACGCGAACGGTCTCTTTGATACGAACAAATTTTTTCGCGCAGTTCAGTTCTTCGATGCCGGCATCCAGCAACAGATAGACGAACGGAGCAGCACTACCATCCATGATCGGGATTTCTGGCGCATCGACTTCAACCATAATGTTGTCGATACCCAGACCCGCCAGGGCGGCGTTCAGGTGCTCTACGGTAGAAATCCGCACGTCATGCTCGTTCACCAGACAAGTACAGAGCATAGTATCACGCACAGATTTGGCATCGGCCGGAAAGTCTACCGGTGGATTCAAGTCGGTGCGACGATAGATGACCCCGGTATTGGCCGGCGCAGGGCGTAACGTCAGTGTGACTTTCTTGCCGGTATGTAAACCGACACCAGTCGCCTGAACGATACGTTTAAGTGTCCTTTGTTTGATCATCGTATAATCTCGCCAAATTAACTATCCAACCGAAAGTGTATATCACTGACGGTGGGCCAGTTTAGCACAAAGAGCGAAAATCCCCAAATTCCAGCCAATTCTTAGTCAGCTTGCTTGCGCAGGAACGCCGGGATATCCAGATAATCTGGCTCTTTCGCCGTTTGCGGAGTGGGGTCGTTAACCACTTTCGCGGCCGGTTTCTGCTCCTGAGTCAGAGGAGACATACCATGCTGCTGGTAACGATCCATAACCGGCTGCTGAGTCTGTTTGTTGGTCACCAGGGTGATCTCAGGACGCTTGTCCATACCGATACCGGTAGCAACAACAGTAACACGCAGCTCGTCGTTCATTTCCGGGTCAAGGGAAGTACCGATTACCACGGTAGCGTTGTCAGAGGCGAACGCACGGATAGTGTTACCCACGGTTTCAAACTCATCCAGACGCAGGTCGAAGCCAGCGGTAATGTTGACCAGCACGCCGCGCGCACCAGACAGGTCGATATCTTCCAGCAGTGGAGAAGAGATAGCCATTTCAGCCGCTTCTTCTGCACGGTCTTCACCGCTTGCCACGCCAGAGCCCATCATCGCGTAGCCCATTTCGGACATCACGGTACGAACGTCTGCAAAGTCAACGTTCATCAGACCCGGACGGGTAATCAGTTCAGCGATACCCTGCACCGCGCCTTTCAGCACGTCGTTGGCTGCGCCAAAAGCGTCCAGCAGAGAGATACCGCGACCCAGAACTTTCAACAGTTTGTCGTTCGGGATGGTAATCAACGAGTCCACGTGCTTGGACAGTTCAGTGATACCCTGCTCAGCGAAAGCCATACGCTTCTTGCCTTCAAAGTTGAAAGGCTTGGTCACGACAGCAACGGTCAGGATACCTAAATCTTTCGCTACTTCAGCCACAACAGGTGCTGCGCCGGTACCCGTACCGCCACCCATACCCGCTGCGATAAAGACCATGTCCGCACCTTCCAGTGCAGCGCGCAGGGCCTCACGATCTTCTTCAGCCGCATTACGACCGACTTCCGGGTTAGCCCCAGCGCCCAGCCCTTTGGTGATGCCACCGCCGATCTGGATAGTCTGGCCTACAGCCGTCTTACGCAGTGCCTGTGCATCGGTGTTAACTGCAAAGAACTCAACACCTTCAATGCGTTCACGCACCATATGCTCTACGGCGTTACCGCCGCCGCCACCGACGCCGATGACTTTAATCACCGCGTCGTTGGTCAGTTCCATAGGTTCAAACATAATTTCTCTCTCCGTTGTGCCTGTCGCCCGAGACCGCTAATTCTCTCCGGTCTCTTAAAAAAATTAAAACTCTTTTCGCAACCAGTTGTTCAGTCGTTTGACCCACGACCCAACTGAGACGCGTTTTTCCACTTCTGCTTCACCACTGAGATGAGATTCTTTCCCGTAGTGGAGCAGGCCCACGGCCGTTGAATAGTACGGCTCCTGAGCATAATCCGTTAAACCGGTGATATTCAGCGGAGCACCAATACGCACTTGCGTATGGAACACGCGCTGAGCGCAGGCCGCAAGACCTTCAATTTGCGCTGCCCCGCCGGTTAATACAATCCCCGCTGCAAGATGATGTTTCACGCCCTGCTGGCGAAGCTGTTCCTGTAACTGCAAAATCTCTTCGTTGACCAGGTTAAGCAGCTCGGTATAACGCGGCTCAATGACCTCTGCCAACGTCTGGCGCTGCAGGCTGCGCGGTGGACGTCCACCCACGCTCGGCACTTCAACGCTCTCATCTTTGCCAACGATAGACCCCAGCGCACAGCCGTGGCGTACTTTAATCGCTTCTGCATCACTCGGTGGCGTACCAAAAGCGTAAGCAATATCGCTGGTCACAACGTTCCCGGCATACGGGATCACTTTGGTGTGGCGCAGCGCACCGCCGGTATACACGGCCATGTCCATTGTACCACCACCAATATCGACCACACAGACACCCAGTTCACGTTCATCTTCGGTCAGCACGGAATAGCTCGCTGCAAGACCGGCGAAAATGAGTTGGTCAACTTTCAGGCCACAACGTTCAACGGCTTTTACAATGTTCTTCGCCATATCGTTGTGACATGTGATCAAGTGCACTTTTGCCTGCATACGTACGCCGGAAAGACCGACCGGGTTTTTGATCCCTTCCTGGTAGTCAATCGCATACTCCTGCGGGATCACGTGCAGCACGCGATGCTCATCGCGAACGCGCACGGATTTCGCCGTATGCACAACGTTTTCAACGTCTTCCTGCGTCACTTCTTCTTCGGAAATCGGCACCATGCCGATTTCGTTCTGGCAGCTAATGTGCTTACCCGAAAGCGCCAGATAAACAGAGGAAATCTGGCAATCTGCCATCAATTCAGCCTGATCGATGGCGCGCTGTACGCACTTCACCACCGACTCAAGATCGTTAACCCCACCTTTATCCATACCACGGGACGGGCAACTGCCCACGCCAATGATATTGACCATACCGTCGGGCAGAACTTCCCCTACTAAAGCGGCAACCTTCGCGGTGCCAATCTCCAGTCCAACTACCAGTTTTCTGTCCGTCGCCTTGATCATTGTTGTTCTGCCTGTACCTGTGCCTGATTCTGTTGCTGATTAGGTTCCTCGACCGGAGCCGGTTCCCAACCGACTGCTGCGCCTGAGTCATAGCGCAAATCAACGTAGCTTATCCGTTTGCCGTCAGTCTGTGCCTGCTGCTGTAAAACCGGGTAAAGTTCTACAAATCGCGCCAGACGTTTCATTGTGTCCCCGCGACCCAGGTTGAGCTTAATGCCATTCGTTAACGTCAGTTGCCAGGAGCGTCGCGCCGTCATTGCAGCATCTTTTAGCGTAAACCTGTCCTTCGCCAGCACCTGCCCCATTTCACGAAAACCTTGTAACACTTCGTTTTCGCTACCTTCCGGGCCATACAACATCGGTAAATTTTGCTTGTTGACACGATCGGCCGGGACGCTGAAGGAATTTCCGTCTACGTCAACCATGTGCTGATCATTCCAACGCGCAATGGGCACATATTCAACCAGATGAATCTTCAATTCATCAGGCCATTGCTTTCTGACACTCGCCTGTTTTATCCATGGCAGACGTTCAATCTGACTCTGGATAATATTGACGTCCTGCGTCATAAAGGTGCCAGGCGATCCCAGCGCCAGAATGGTCTGGCGAATGTCATCGTTACGGGTGTAATGACGCTCACCGGTGACCACCAGCTTCGAAAGCGGCAACCGTTGCGCATCTTCCATCCAGCCCAGAACCATCCAGCCGCTGATAAACACGGTGCACAGCACCCCGAGCAGGAAAATAATACCTGCAAGACGCGTTCCATTACTCCGGCGTGAAGAAGAGTATTCTTCTTCGTCATCGCGGTTGCGCGTGTTCAATGCAGCCTGAGACATATCAGCCCGCCTGGTCCAGAATACGTACGACTAATTGCGAGAAGCTCATCCCCGCCTGACGCGCTGCCATCGGCACAAGGCTGTGGCTGGTCATTCCCGGAGAAGTATTTGCTTCCAGCAGATAAAATTGTCCATCACTGTCGAGCATCACGTCGATGCGGCCCCATCCACGGCAACCCAGAACATGCCAGGCTTTAACCACCAGGGACTGTAAATCGGTTTCACGCTCAGCTTCAAGACCACTTGGGCAGAAATATTGCGTCTCATCAGAGAGATACTTCGCCTCATAATCATAGAAGGTTCCGGCCGGTTGGATACGAATTGACGGTAAAATTTCTTCGCCAAGCATCGCGACGGTAAATTCCGGCCCGCTGAGCCATTTTTCAATCAGAACTTCTTCATCATGTTGAAATGCCAGGGCTAAAGCGGAAGATAAATCCTCAGCTTTCTCAACTTTGGACATGCCAACGCTCGACCCTTCGCGGCTGGGCTTTACAATAACCGGTAAGCCCAGCTCAGCAATGCGTGCATTAACGCTATCGGAGAGGCCCATTTCAAATTCGCGACGCGTCAGGGCAATCCAGGGGGCAACGGGTAAACCCGCGCCCTGCCACAGCAGTTTGCTGCGCAGTTTATCCATAGAAATGGCGGAGGCCATCACACCGCTGCCGGTGTACGGCATGCCGGTGAGTTCCAGCAGCCCCTGAAGGGTGCCGTCTTCGCCACCACGGCCATGTAACGCGATAAAGACTTTATCGAAGCCCATCGCCTTTAACTGGGTTACGTCAGTCTCTTTCGGATCGACCAGGTGCGCATCCACACCCCCTTCACGCAGGCCCGCCAGTACAGCGGCACCTGAATTCAGGGAAACCTCGCGCTCGGCGGATGTGCCGCCAGACAGGACAGCAATCTTATCAGCCATGATGCTCATCCTCCTGAGTTTGCGGCTTCAGTTTGATTTCAGCTAAGGTACGGGCGATTTTGCCGATATTTCCCGCGCCCTGAATCAGTATTAAATCGTTGCCGGTCAGCACCGGGGCCAGAATTTCAGCCACCTGGGCAGGATCGGAAACCAAAATAGGGTCTACTTTACCGCGTCCGCGGATGGTACGACATAAAGAACGGCTGTCTGCACCAGGAATAGGAGTTTCGCCCGCTGCATAAACATCCAGCATCAGGAGCGTATCCACCTGTGACAGGACGCTGGCGAAATCGTCATACAGGTCACGGGTACGCGTGAAACGGTGCGGCTGGAAGATCATGACCAGATTTTTTTCTGGCCAGCCTGCACGCGCGGCTTTGATCGTCGCGTCCACTTCCGTCGGGTGGTGACCGTAGTCATCAACCAGCATGGCAGTACCGGGTTTACCGTTCACCGCCTCCAGCGGGTATTCACCGAGGAAGTCGAAGCGACGCCCGGTTCCCTGGAAGCTTTCCAGTGCACGAAGAATGGCTTCGTCATCAATGCCTTCTTCTGTCGCCACGGCCACTGCCGCTGCGGCATTCAGGGCGTTGTGACGCCCTGGTGCATTCAGGGTGACATGCAGCAGTTCTTTGTCCTGACGCGCCAGGGTGAAATGCCCCTGCGCACCCAGCTGTTTGTAATCTTCCACGCGGACATCAGCGTCTTCGCTGAAGCCGTAAGTCGTGATTTGACGTCCGACGCGCGGCAACAGCTCGCGAATCACCGGATCGTCTACACACATTACCGCGCGTCCATAGAACGGCAGGTTGTGCAGGAAATTAATAAAGGTCTGCTTTAAGTTCTCGAAGTCGCCCTGATAAGTATCCATATGGTCGGCTTCGATATTGGTGACGATGGCAACCATCGGCTGCAGATGCAGGAACGACGCATCGCTCTCATCCGCTTCGGCAATTAAATAACGGCTGTGTCCGAGACGCGCATGCACGCCTGCCGCTTTTACCAGACCACCATTGACGAACGTCGGGTCGAGGCCCGCTTCCGCATAAATGCTGGAGACCATCGCCGTGGTGGTGGTTTTGCCGTGGGTTCCGGCAATCGCAATGCCATGACGAAAACGCATCAACTCCGCCAGCATTTCCGCACGGCGGATCACCGGGATACGCGCTTCGTGCGCGGCCACGATTTCCGGGTTATCAGAGGAGATGGCGCTCGACACGACCACCACACTCGCATCGCGCACGTTTTCCGGGCGATGATTGAAATAGATAGTCGCCCCAAGCGACGCCAGCTGCTGCGTAACAGGGTTTGGCGCCAGGTCAGACCCGCTGATCTGATAGCCTTCGTTAGCTAACACTTCGGCAATACCGCCCATGCCAGCACCACCGATGCCAACAAAGTGAATGTGCCGGACGCGACGCATCTCGGGCACGATAGAACGCAGTTTTGCCAGTTGTTGTGTATTCATTCTCTAAACGCCATCGACTACTTAAAAAATTCGTGCAGCGCAACACGCGCTGCGAGGGTTAAGCCTGGGCTGCCAGGCTCACTTCTTTTGCCACCCGTTCCGTTGCATCAGGAATAGCGGTCGCGCGTGCGCGTTGCGCCATCTCCAGTAATGCCTCTCTGTTCCAGCCCGCCAGGGTGGTGGCGACCGCATCGGCGGTAAATTGTGGCTGTTCAAATATTTTCGCGGCGCCGGCTTTCTCAAGCGGCAGCGCATTCCAGTACTGCTGTCTGTCTTTGTGCTGGAACGGCACAAACAGAGCCGGCAACCCGGCGGCGGCAATTTCGCTCACCGTCAATGCGCCAGAGCGGCAGACCACGACATCGGCCCAGGCATACGCTGCGGCCATGTCGTCGATAAATTCCGTCACTTTATGCTGCGGCTGGCCTTCATCGGCGTAAGCCTGCTCAACCATCTGCTGAGCACCTTTTCCGCTTTGGTGCCAGATTGTCACCGCATCACCCAGCTTTGCTGCAACCTGCGGCATCGTCTGGTTTAAAATGCGTGCGCCCTGAGAACCGCCAACGACCAGCACACGGACCGGCCCTTCACGACCAGGCAGGCGCGCATCCGGTAATGGCAGCGCCAGCACGTCTACGCGCACCGGGTTACCCACCACGTCCGCCTTCGGGAAGGCTCCCGGGAAAGCCTGCATCACTTTGGTGGCAATTTTCGCCAGCCATTTATTGGTCAGACCGGCAATGCCGTTCTGCTCATGCAACACCACGGGGATGCCCAATGACCAGGCCGCCAGCCCACCCGGGCCAGAAACATAGCCGCCCATCCCCAGCACCACATCAGGCTTAAAACGCTTCATGATGGCGCGCGCCTGACGCCAGGCGTTGAAAATACGCACCGGTGCCAGAAGCTGGGCCGTAATGCCTTTTCCGCGTAAGCCGGAAATGCGAATAAAGTCGATCTCGATACCATGCTTCGGTACCAGGTCGGCTTCCATGCGGTCCGCGGTTCCCAGCCAGCGTACCTGCCAGCCCTGATCCATTAAATGGTGCGCAACTGCGAGACCCGGGAACACATGTCCACCGGTACCGCCTGCCATCACCATTAACCGCTTCGGTTGATTCATCGTGAACCTCGTGTAAACGCCTGGGCTTTTTCCAGACGCGTTTCATAATCTATGCGTAACAACATCATGATGGCCGTCGACATAATCAGCAGACTGGAACCACCATAACTGATCAACGGCAACGTCAGGCCTTTGGTCGGCAGCATACCTGCTGCGGCCCCGACGTTAACCAATGCCTGGAAACTAAACCAGATACCTATTGAGCAGGCTAAGAAACCTGAAAAGCGGTGATCGATCTCCAGCGCTTTCCGCCCAATCGACATGGCGCGGAAAGCGACGAAGAATACCATTAATAGCGCTAATACCACACCGATATAACCCAGTTCTTCCCCAATAATGGAGAAGATGAAGTCAGTGTGCGCTTCGGGTAAATACTCCAGTTTCTGTACCGAGTTGCCCAGGCCCTGACCCCAGACTTCACCGCGACCAAAAGCCATCAGCGACTGCGTCAGCTGATAACCGCTGCCAAACGGGTCTTCCCACGGGTTCCAGAATGAGGTCACACGGCGGATACGGTAAGGCTCGGCGAGGATCAGCAGCACAACCGCTGAGATACCCATTCCGATGATGGCGATGAACTGCCACAGCTTCGCCCCGGCCAGGAACAGCATTGCCAGCGTGGTGACAAACAGCACGACCACGGTACCAAGGTCAGGCTGCGCCAGCAGTAAGACCGCCAGCACCAGAATAACGCCCATGGGTTTTAAGAAGCCGCGCAGGTTATTACGCACTTCATCCACTTTACGTACCAGGTAGTTAGCCAGGTAGCAGAACAGGGAGAGCTTGGTAAATTCCGCGGGCTGAATACGCAGTGGGCCAAAGGCAATCCAGCGCGATGCCCCGTTTACGGAGCTCCCCACCACCAGTACGATCAGCAGCATAATGATGGAGGCGATCAGCATCGCGGTACTGTGCCGCTGCCAGAACTCCATCGGCAGACGTAATGTCACCAGCGCCAGACAGAACGCCAGGATGATGTACAGGCCATCACGTTTCGCAAACAGGAACGGATCGTTCGCCAGTCGCTGCCCGACAGGCATTGACGCCGAGGTCACCATGATAAAACCAACCGCCGCCAGCCCCAGCGTGAGCCAGAAGAGCGTACGGTCGTACATGACCAGGCTGTCGTTATCTTTTTGACGAGAGCCCATCACCCAGCCTTTGAGTGCCGCAAACACCCACGCCAGAACGCCAAATCCTGGCAGGCGCGGCATTTTCAGGCGAGGGAGAGATAAACGCATCAGCCTAACTCCTTCGCCAGACGGGTAAAGAGATCGCCACGCTGTTCGAAATTCTTGAATTGATCGAGACTGGCGCAGGCCGGAGAGAGCAGGACCATATCACCCGGCTTCACGCGAGGGGCAATCAGCCGCATCGCCTGCTCCATGGTCTCGGTTTGCTCGGCAATGTCAGGACGCAGCTCAGCCAGCTCACTGCCGTCGCGACCAAAGCAGTACAAGCGGATATTATTCCCGGCGAGATACGGTCTCAGCGTGGAGAAATCCGCCGATTTACCGTCGCCGCCCAGCAGTAAATGCAGGGTCCCTTCAACGTGCAGGCCGTTCAGGGCGGCCTCGGTACTGCCGACGTTGGTGGCTTTTGAGTCGTTAATCCAGCGCACACCGTTGTGCTCCAGCGCCAGCTGGAAACGGTGCGCCAGGCCGGTAAAGGTGGTCAATGCTTGCAGGCTGGACGAACGCGGCAGCCCTACGGCATCCGCCAGCGCCAGCGCCGCCAGAGCATTGGTGTAGTTATGCTGGCCGGTAAGCTTCATCTCTTTCACGTTCAGCACTTTCTCGCCCTTCACGCGCAGCCAGGTTTCGCCCAGTTGACGGTTAAGATGATAGTCACCCATGGTGATGCCAAAGCTAATGCAGCGATCGTCCGCCCCGCGCACCGGCATGGTCAGGGCGTCATCCGCGTTGACGACGCAGACCTTCGCATTTTCATAAATGCGCAGTTTGGCAGCGCGGTACTGCTGCAGACCAAACGGATAGCGATCCATATGATCTTCAGTAACGTTAAGGATCGTCGCCGCAGCCGCACGAAGGCTGGAGGTCGTTTCCAGCTGGAAGCTGGAAAGCTCGAGGACGTACAATTCACAGCCCTTATCCAGCAACATCAGCGCTGGCAGGCCAATATTGCCTCCCACACCCACGTTCATGCCCGCCGCTTTCGCCATCTCCCCCACAAGAGTGGTGACGGTGCTTTTACCGTTAGAGCCGGTAATCGCGATAACGGGTGCCTGCGCTTCACGGCAGAACAACTCAATATCACCGACAATCTCAACGCCCGCATCGGCCGCGGCGCTGAGTGAAGGATGCGCCAGCGCCATACCGGGGCTGGCGACAATCAGATCGGCTGCCAGCAGCCAGTCATCATTCAGACCACCAAGGTGGCGTTCAACCTGTTCCGGCAGTTTATCCAGACCCGGCGGAGAAACACGCGTATCCATTACGCGCGGCGTCACGCCGCGCGCGAGGAAAAAGTCCACGCAGGAGAGGCCTGTCAGCCCCAACCCGATGATAACGACTTTTTTGCCCTGGTAATCTGCCATGATTAACGTACCTTCAGCGTTGCCAGGCCAATCAGCACCAGCATCAGCGAAATAATCCAGAAGCGCACAATCACGCGCGGTTCCGGCCAGCCTTTCAGTTCATAGTGATGGTGAATCGGTGCCATACGGAAGATGCGCTGACCGCGCAGCTTGAAGGACCCGACCTGCAAAATCACTGAAAGGGTTTCAACCACAAATACCCCCCCCATAATCACCAGCAGGAACTCCTGGCGCAGCAGTACGGCAATAATGCCCAGCGCGCCGCCCAGAGCCAGTGAACCGACGTCACCCATAAAGACCTGCGCCGGGTAGGTGTTGAACCACAGGAAGCCCAGTCCCGCCCCGACAATCGCCGTACAGACGATAACCAGTTCGCCTGCGTGTCGCAGGTATGGAATGTGCAGATAGTTAGCAAAGTTCATATTACCGGTGGCCCACGCCACCAGCGCAAAACCGGCGGCGACGAAGACGGTTGGCATAATCGCCAGGCCATCCAGACCGTCGGTCAGGTTTACGGCGTTACCGGTGCCCACGATGACGAAGTAGGCCAGCAGAATGTAGAACAGCCCCAGTTGCGGCATCACATCTTTAAAGAACGGCACCACCAGCTCGGTGGCGGGGGTGTCTTTTCCTGCCAGATACAGCGCGAAGGCCACGCCCAGCGCAATCACCGACATCCAGAAGTATTTCCAGCGGGCGATCAGGCCCTTGGTGTCTTTACGCACGACCTTGCGGTAATCATCAACAAACCCAATGATGCCGTAGCCCACCAGCACGGTAAGTACGCACCAGACGTACGGGTTAGAGGGATAAGCCCACAGCAGTACGGAAACAACGATCGCGGTCAGGATCATGATCCCGCCCATGGTCGGCGTACCTCGCTTGCTGAAGTGCGACTCCGGACCGTCGTTACGCACAACCTGACCGAAGGAGAGTTTTTGCAGACGGGCAATCATGCGCGGGCCCATCCACAAAGAGATGAACAGCGCAGTCAGCAGGCTGACAATGGCGCGAAACGTCAGATAGGAAAAGACGTTAAAGCCTGAATAATATTTGACCAAATGTTCGGCCAGCCAAACTAACATGTCCCGTTCTCCTGTAATGCGTGCACAACCTCTTCCATGGCGGCACTACGTGAACCTTTCACTAACACAGTCACAATTTGTTTTTCTGTCATCAATGCCTTAAGGCGTTCAATCAGCGCGGCTTTATCGGCAAAGTGCTCGCCAACACCGCTGGCATGGCTAATCGCCTGGCTCAGTTTTCCAGCGCTCAGCACGCAATCAATACCTGCCGCTTTCGCCGCGTCCCCCACCTGGACATGGCAGGCTTCGCTTTCATCACCCAGCTCAGCCATATCGCCCACCACCAACACGCGATAACCTGGCATCTCAGACAACACCTGCACCGCCGCGGTCATTGAGCCGACGTTCGCGTTATAGGAGTCATCCAGAAGCAGTTTGTTTTCCGCAAGCTGGATCGGGAACAGACGCCCCGGCACGGCTTTTAAATTTGCCAGACCGGTTTTAATCGCCTGATGCGACGCACCAACCGCCATCGACAGCGCCGCTGCCGCGAGCGCATTGGCGATATTATGACGACCCGGCAATGGCAGAAGCACCTCAATGCCCCCGGTTGGGGTATTAAGGGTGAATTCCGTGCCATGCGAAGTCACATGAATATTGGTCGCGGTAAAATCACTGTTGGCCGCGTTCGGCGAGAAGCGCCAGGTCTTGCGGGAACCAATGATCTGTTGCCAGTTCAGCCAGTCATTGTTGTCGGCATTCATAATGGCGATACCGTCTTCCGGCAGGCCGGTATAGATCTCGCCTTTAGCTTTCGCCACGCCTTCCAGCGAACCAAAACCTTCCAGATGTGCAGCGGCCAGGTTATTCACCAGCGCTGCTTCCGGGCGCGTCAGTCTCACGGTCCAGGCGATTTCGCCCTGGTGGTTTGCCCCTAACTCGATCACGGCAAATTCATGCTCTTTGGTCAGGCGAAGTAATGTCATCGGCACGCCGATATCATTGTTAAGGTTGCCTGCTGTATAAAGCGTATTTCCGCACTGGCTCAGGATGGCCGCAGTCATCTCTTTCACAGAGGTTTTGCCTGATGAACCGGTCAGCGCGACGACGCGCGTCGGCACCTGCTGACGAACCCAGGCCGCCAGCTCGCCGAATGCCAGACGGGTATCTTTCACCACGATCTGCGGCAGATCGACCGCGAGTTTACGGCTGACCAGCAGCGCCCCTGCACCATTCTCCCTGGCCTGTTGTGCAAAATCATGCGCGTCAAAACGTTCGCCCTTCAGCGCCACAAACAGACAACCCGGGGTCACTTTGCGGGTATCGGTCGTCACGGCCTCGATGGTCAGATCGTGACCCAGCAGCTCGCCCTGCAGTACCGCAGCGGCCTGACTTAAGGTGATGCTAATCATGCCACGACTCCCAGCAGACGCGCGGCCGTGACGCGGTCCGAATAATCGAGACGACGGTTGCCAACAATCTGATAATCCTCATGGCCTTTCCCGGCCAGCAGCACAACGTCGTTTTCCTGAGCCTGCATGATGGCGTTGGTCACGGCTTCCGCACGGCCTTCCACCACGCGGGCGCGGCCTGCATCCAGCATGCCCGACAGAATGTCGTTAATAATGGCGCGCGGCTCTTCAGTACGCGGGTTGTCATCGGTCACAACCGGAATATCCGCGAACTGTTCAGCAATGGCACCCATCAGTGGACGTTTGCCCTTATCACGGTCGCCACCGCAGCCAAACACACACCAGAGCTTACCGGTGCAGTGCAGACGCGCCGCTTCCAGTGCTTTTTCTAGTGCGTCCGGCGTGTGGGCATAATCGACCACCACGGTCGGTTTGCCCGGCGCGCTGAACACTTCCATACGGCCGCATACCGGCTGCAGACGCTCAGCCGTTTCCAGCAGCGCGTTCATCGGATAACCCAGCGCCAGCAGCGTCGCCAGCGCCAGCAGCAGGTTGCTGACGTTAAACGCGCCCATCAGACGGCTTTCAATTTCACCGTCACCCCATGAGGAGGTAAAACGAATGGTGGCGCCACTGTCGTGATAATCCACCGCAACCGCCTTCAGCCAGCGGCCGTGGCAGTTCGGGTTGATATGATCTTCCATCGACACCGCAACCGCATCCGGCAGCTTCGCCAGCCAGCGGCGACCGACTTCGTCGTCAGCGTTGATGATGGCCTGTCCGCTATGGTGGGTGGAGTAGAGCAGCCATTTCGCCGCTTCGTAATGCTCCATATCACCATGATAATCAAGGTGATCGCGGCTCAGGTTAGTGAATACCGAGGCGGCAAACTTCAGCGCCGCCACGCGGTGCTGCACCAGACCGTGGGAAGAGACTTCCATCGCGGCAAAGGTTGCCCCCTGCCCTGCCAGGCCGGCCAGCACATGCTGTACGTCGACTGCGGAGCCGGTGGTGTTTTCGGTCGGGCTCACTTTGCCCAACAGACCGTTACCGACAGTTCCCATGACCGCACCGGTTTCACCCAGCAACTGCGCCCACTGCGCCATGAGCTGCGTGGTCGTGGTTTTGCCGTTTGTACCTGTCACGCCCACCAGACGCAGCCGATCGGACGGTTCGTGATAGAAACGTCCGGCCAGCGCAGAAAGACGCTCGTTTAACTGGCTGAGATAGATGACCGGCACCCCGTGCATTTCACGGATTTCACCGTCGGTTGCCTCATCTTTGGCCTCAGCAATAATGGCAGCAACACCTTGCGCAATCGCCTGCGGGATATAACGACGCCCGTCCGCCTGATGACCGACCACCGCCACAAAAAGATCGCCAGAAGCAGCCGCACGGCTGTCCAGTACCATCTCTCGCAGTGCTCGCTCCGGTGCATTAGGCACCCACGGAGCGAGAAGGTCGCGCAAATTACGATCTGCCACCTGTACCCTCGCCTTGATTAATTACAAATTCACTTTTCTCGCCCGTTGCCAGCGCATCCGGTTCGATGTTCATGGTGCGCAACACGCCGCCCATGATGGCCCCGAACACAGGCGCGGAAACGGCGCCGCCGTAGTATTTACCCGCCTGTGGATCGTTAATGACGACCACCAGCGCAAAACGCGGATTACTGGCAGGCGCAACGCCTGCGGTATAGGCAATGTATTTGTTGATGTAACGGCCGTCTGGCCCCACTTTTTTCGCGGTACCGGTTTTGATGGCGATGCGATAGCCTTTGATCGCCGCCTTCACGCCGCCGCCGCCAGGCAGCGCCACGCTTTCCATCATATGAACGACGGTACGAACGATGGATTCCGGGAAGATACGCTCACCCGGAACCGGTGGATCAACTTTGGTAATGGACAGCGGACGATAGACGCCATAGCTGCCAATCGTTGCGTAGACTCGCGCTAACTGTAACGGCGTTACCATTAGCCCGTAGCCGAAAGAGAAGGTGGCCCTCTCTATGTCAGACCACCGTTGTTTTTGAGGATATAAGCCACTGCGTTCTCCGACCAACCCCAAATTGGTCGCCTTTCCAAGCCCAAAACGTGAGTAAGTCTCTACTAACGCTGAGGACGGCATCGCTAACGCCAGCTTTGAAACGCCAACGTTACTCGACTTCTGTAAAACCCCGGTCAGGGTCAATTCGCTGTAGCGCGCCACGTCTTTAATCTCGTGGCCGTTAATACGGTAAGGGATCGTGTTCAGAACCGTGTTTTCATTGACGATGCCACGCTGGAGCGCCGTCATGACCACCATCGGTTTCACCGTGGAGCCCGGTTCGAACACGTCGGTAATCGCCCGGTTACGCATCGCATCTTTTGCGGTGCCGGTAAAGTTGTTCGGGTTATAGGACGGGCTGTTGGCCATCGCCAGCACTTCGCCCGTACTGACGTCCACCAGCACAGCGCTGCCGGATTCCGCCTTGTTGAAGGCGACGGCGTTGTTCAGCTCGCGGTAGACCAATGCCTGCAGACGCTCATCAATACTCAGCGCCAGGTTGTGTGCCGCCTGACTGTCCGTGGAAGAGATATCTTCGATAACGCGGCCGTAGCGGTCTTTACGAACAATTCGCTCGCCAGGCTGGCCGGTGAGCCATTTATCGAAGCTTTTTTCAACGCCCTCAATCCCCTGGCTATCAACGTTGGTAAAGCCAATGAGGTGAGCGGTTACTTCGCCGGAAGGATAGTAGCGGCGGGATTCTTCACGAAGGTGAATACCCGGCAGCTTCAGCTTACGAATGTAGTCCGCCATGTCAGGGTTGACCTGACGCGCCAGATAGATAAAACGCCCTTTTGGATTGGCGTTGACGCGGGAAGCGAGCTGATCCAGCGGCATTTTCAGGGCATCCGAGAGCGCCTTCCAGCGGTTATCAAGCGTAATGCCACCCGCATCGTGCAGCTCTTTCGGATCGGCCCAGATGGCTTTAACCGGTACGCTCACGGCCAGTGGACGGCCTGAGCGGTCGGTGATCATCCCGCGGGACGTCGACACTTCCTGAACGCGAAGGGAACGCATGTCGCCCTGTCGAACCAGCATGTCAGGGGCGATGATTTGCAACCATGCCACGCGTCCCAGCAGGAAACCCAGCGCCAGTAAAATGCAGCCGCAAAGCAACGCAAAACGCCAACTGATAAAGTTGGCCTGTTCTTCCTGACGTTTTGGTTTAAGCGTTTTTGCCGCTGCTCTCATGCGTCGCGTTTTCCCTTATTTTTGTACTACAATATTTTCCTGAGAAGGATCAACATGCTGCAATTGCAGCTTTTCCGTTGCGATCCGTTCAACCCGGCTGTGATCGCCGAGCGCATTTTCTTCAAGGATCAGGTTTCGCCATTCAATATCCAGCGCATCGCGTTCCAGTACCATCTGCTCGCGTTGCGCAGTTAATAAGCGTGTGTGGTGGGCAGTCGTGACCACCGTGACGGCCGTGACAATGATGCAAATGAACAGACAGAGTGGCAGTTTCCCAAACCGCAAAAGATCGTCGCCGATCACGCCAGGCAAGGCATGGCGCTCGTTGCTTCCTAACGAATCCTTAACTTTGCTTAGGGTCTCTGTCACTCTGCCGATCATGCGTTCGTCCTCTCTGCAACACGCAGCACTGAACTACGGGCGCGTGGATTCTGTGCCACTTCTTCTTCGCCCGGCATCAACTTGCCTAATGCTCGCAACTGACGGCCACCCAGCTTCCTGAGTTGTTCTTCCGTCATCGGCAGCCCCGCTGGAACCTGTGGACCGCGGCTTTGTTCACGCATAAAGCGCTTCACAATGCGGTCTTCCAGCGAATGGAAGCTGATGATGGATAACCGCCCACCCGGGGCCAGCACGTCGAGCGAGCTTTTTAGCGCCAGCTCTATTTCCTCCAGTTCACTGTTTACCCAGATGCGAACCGCCTGGAAGGTACGGGTCGCGGGATGTTTGTGCTTATCCTTCACCGGCGTCGCCGCCACGATCACCTCGGCCAGCTCTTTCGTGCGGGTCATCGGCTCGATGCGGTTACGCTCAACGATGGCGCGCGCGATACGCTTGCCAAAACGCTCCTCGCCGAAGGTTTTGATCACCCAGGCAATATCCGCTTCGTCCGCGGTCTGTAACCACTCGGCGGCAGACTGACCGCGAGTAGGATCCATGCGCATGTCCAGTGGACCATCGCGCATAAAGGAGAAGCCGCGTTCAGCATCATCAAGCTGGGGTGAAGAGACGCCAAGATCGAGAAGGATTCCGTCGATCTTGCCCGTCAGGCCGCGCTCGGCAACATAATCAGCGAGCGCAGAGAAAGGTCCATGCACGATGGAAAAGCGTGGGTCATCGATGGTTTGCGCAACGGCAATCGCCTGCGGATCGCGATCGATTGCCAGCAGACGCCCTTCCGCTCCAAGCTGGGAGAGGATTAAGCGCGAGTGGCCACCGCGACCAAAAGTGCCATCAATGTAGATGCCGTCCGGACGAATATTCAGGCCGTTAACGGCCTCATCCAGCAGCACCGTTTTATGTTTGTAATTTTCCATCATATTTATAGAGACAAGTCCTGCAGCCGTTCCGATAATGTCGCGGAATCAGACTGCTCAGCGTCGATATCTTCCTTGACCTGTTGATACCAGGTCGTTTCATCCCACAGTTCAAACTTGTTGAACTGCCCGACCAGCATCACTTCTTTGGTCAGACCGGCATGTTGCCGTAACACAGGGGCAATCAGTAACCGGCCTGCGCTATCCATCTGACATTCACTGGCATGTCCCAATAACAACCGCTGCACGCGGCGTTCCTGCGGGTTCATGCTCGACAGTCGCGACAGCTTTTGCTCAATAATTTCCCATTCAGGTAAGGGGTAAAGCAGCAGGCAGGGGGAGTTGATGTCAATGGTGCAAACCATTTGACCCGTAGCGTTCTTAATCAGCTGGTCGCGGTATCGGGTTGGTACCGATAAACGCCCTTTGCTGTCGAGATTGACTAACGTAGCTCCACGGAACATGCCAGTCTCACCTCTCCTCACCACTTTAACCCACAAATTCCCACCTAAAGGAGTTTACGGAGCGAGGGAAAAGCTTGTCAAGCCAGGACTCTCCCTATACAGGCCCGAAAGGCCTCTATTTACAGAGATAAACAGCCCTGGTTAATAACTGCACAACTGGCGAGGCAAAATTAACGTTATGAATATTTGTAAGAAAAAAACCGAATATGCACACTAGCGTTAAGGCTCACTCAATATCATCGCAGATAAATATAAAGTGTCAGTTTGCGACGCGGGCAGCATTTTATGACAGATTCTCAGGGGATAACAGCGCCAGATTCACCCCAGGGCTCGCGAAACGCGGCGGTTGCCGTGCAAGCTGGCACAGGAGAAGGAAAAACGTCTGAATATTCATCGCCGGAAGAGGGTTTGTAACAAAATAATACAAAGACGAGCATTTAAAATCGTTTAAACGTCCTTTAAAGGAACCCTTAAACGCCAAAATGAATTAAGAAAAATAGCAGAAGGTAAATTCGCAAGAATTATCCTAATTTCTCTACGGGAATTATCCCGGCGAATTATTTCGTCAAAAGGGGGCAGATTTCTCCGCCCCGTCATTTCATTTATGGCGGCTCAGAATTCCGCGATGGTAAAGATTACGTTTAATTCGCGTCAGACCCGGCTTCGGTTTACGCGGCTCGTCCAGACTTGCCAGCACAATTTCCAGCACGCGTTCAGCCACATCACGATGGCGTTGAGCCACCGCCAGAACCGGGCACTGGAGGAAGTCGAGCAGCTCGTTATCACCGAAGGTCGCGATGGCCAGGTCGGAAGGCAGTTTACCCTCACGGCGTAAGGTCACATCCATCACCCCCTGCAGCAGAGCAAATGAGGTGGTGAATAACGCCTGCGGCATCGGGTGCGTTTCCAGCCATTTCTCGAAAAGCTGTGCGGCCGCTTCACGTTCATAGCTGTTGGCATAGAGGTAGTGCACCTCACGGGGATCGTCTTTCCAGGCGGTTCTGAACCCCTGTTCACGCAGGAAGCTGACTGACAGTTCAGGCAGCGCCCCCAGATACAGCACCGTTTCAGCCGGGAAGGTTCTCAGCTCTGCCGCCAGCATCTCGGCATCATCCTGATCGGCACCGACGACGCTCGTGAAATGCTCCCTGTCGAGCGCACGATCCAGCGCCACAATCGGGAATGGGTCGTTCGCCCAGCGTTGATAGAATGGGTGTTCAGGCGGTAAAGAGGTGGAGACGATGATGGCATCGACCTGACGCTGGAGCAGATGCTCAATACAGCGCATCTCGTTGTCGGGCTGGTCTTCCGAGCAGGCAATCAGCAACTGATAGCCACGCTGGCGCGCCTGACGTTCAAGATAGTTGGCGATACGGGTATAGCTGGTGTTTTCCAGATCCGGGATCACCAGGCCAATAGAGCGGGTGCGTCCGGCACGCAGGCCAGCTGCGACAGCATTCGGATGGTAGTTATGTTCACGAACCACCGCCATAACTTTTTCAACGGTCTTATCGCTGACACGGTACTGCTTTGCTTTACCGTTAATCACATAGCTGGCCGTTGTTCGCGACACGCCGGCTAGCCGGGCGATTTCATCCAGTTTCACAATTGCCCCTTAAAAAATGAAAAGAGTCCATGGCCTTGGCAAGGTTATGGTTAAATCTTTTAACATCTAAACGCAGAATAGCCTTCGCGGCAACCGCTTTTATCTCTGTTGTCGGCTGATTACACAAAAAAAAGCCCGGCTTTGGTGACCGGGCAGAAAGAGGCGAACCTTTTAGACAACTAACGCATGATCTTATCGCCGCGTGACAGGCCAACAACGCCCGATCTCGCAACCTCAACAATTTTTGCCACATCCCGTACAGATGCCAGGAAGGCATCCAGCTTGTCACTCGTTCCGGCCAGCTGAACCGTATATATAGAAGGCGTGACGTCTATAATCTGCCCACGGAAGATATCCGTGTTACGTTTCACTTCCTCGCGCCCGTAACCGCTGGCCTGGATTTTCACCAGCATGACCTCTCGCTCAACGTAGGCACCCTGGCCCAGCTCGCTGACGCGCAGAACATCGACCAGCTTATGCAGCTGTTTCTCGATCTGCTCAAGCACTTTGGCATCGCCGACGGTCTGGATGGTCATGCGCGACAGCGTCGGATCGTCAGTCGGCGCGACGGTCAGGCTTTCAATGTTATAGCCGCGCTGTGCAAAAAGGCCAATGACGCGCGACAGTGCGCCAGACTCGTTTTCCAGTAAAACAGATAATATCCGGCGCATATCAGGTTCTCTCCGTTTTGCTTAACCACATTTCATCCATACCACCACCGCGAATATGCATCGGGTATACGTGCTCGGTGCCATCAACAATGACATCCATAAAAACGAGGCGGTTATTTTTAACGTGCTCAAGCGCTTCACCGAGCTTCGTTTCCAGCTCTGCCGGATCGGTCACTCGCATCCCAATATGGCCGTAGGCTTCAGCCAGACGAACAAAGTCCGGCAGTGACGTCATGTAGGACTGAGAGTGACGACCAGAGTAGATCATATCCTGCCACTGCTTCACCATCCCGAGATAACCATTATTCAGGTTCAGCACCAGTACCGGCAGCTCATACTGAAGGGCCGTCGACAGCTCCTGGATGTTCATCTGAATACTGCCGTCTCCCGTCACGCAGACGACGGTTTCGTCAGGCAGAGCCAGCTTGACGCCCAGTGCGGCAGGCAAGCCAAAGCCCATCGTTCCTAACCCTCCGGAGTTAATCCAGTGGCGCGGTTTATCAAACGGATAATAAAGGGCGGCAAACATCTGATGCTGACCCACGTCAGACGTCACGTATGCCTCGCCTTTCGTCAGCCGCCAGATAGTTTCGATCACCGCCTGCGGCTTAATGCTGTCGCTTTGCGTGTCATACTTCAGGCACTGACGCGCGCGCCATTGTTCGATCTGCTGCCACCAGTCACGGATCTCATCCAGCGGCTGGGAAGGCGGCTCCTGTGCCAGCAGATCCAGCATTTGCTCCAGCACCTGGCGGGCATCACCGACGATCGGCACATCCGCAGACACCGTTTTCGAAATAGAGGTGGGATCGATATCAATATGAAGCACGGTGGCGTTCGGGCAGTATTTCGCCAGATTGTTGGTGGTGCGATCGTCAAAGCGCACGCCGACGGCAAAGATCACATCGGAATGGTGCATCGTCATGTTGGCTTCATAGGTGCCGTGCATACCCAGCATCCCCAGAGCCTGACGGTGAGTTGCCGGGAAAGCGCCCAGCCCCATCAGCGACGACGCAACGGGAAGATTGAGTTTCTCGATAAGCTCCCGAAGCTGCCCTTCACAGGCAGAATTGATTGCCCCACCACCGACATAGACTACCGGTTTTTTGGCGGCCAGCAGCGTTTGCAAGGCACGTTTGATCTGCCCCTTGTGGCCCTGCGTCGTTGGGTTGTATGAGCGCATGCTCACCGACTCCGGCCAGACATAAGGAAGCTTGTTCGCCGGGTTCAAGATATCTTTCGGCAGATCGACCACCACCGGGCCGGGACGCCCGCTTGCTGCCAGCCAGAAGGCTTTTTTCAATATCCCCGGGATGTCTTCAGTTTGCTTAACAAGGAAGCTGTGCTTCACAACGGGACGCGAAATTCCCACCATGTCGCACTCCTGAAACGCGTCGTAGCCAATCAGTGACGTCGCCACCTGGCCGGAAAGAATAACCAGCGGGATAGAGTCCATATACGCCGTGGCAATGCCGGTGATGGCGTTTGTCGCGCCGGGACCGGACGTCACTAATACCACGCCTACTTCACCTGTCGCGCGGGCCAGCCCGTCAGCCATATGCACCGCCGCCTGCTCGTGGCGTACTAAAACATGGTCAATGCCGCCTACCGTATGAAGCGCATCATAAATATCCAGGACTGCGCCTCCGGGATAACCGAACACTTGCTTCACGCCCTGATCGATTAACGATCGGACGACCATTTCCGCGCCAGACAACATCTCCATGCTTTGCCTCCAGGCATTTTGTTATAGACGAGCTGCAGAATTCATTTCCGCACCGTCTTACGACTGGGTTAAACCAATCTTATATTTTGCAGAGTGATCGTTACCTTAACCGCTCGTTATGAGGCAGGCAATTAGCAGACCGGGTGAGCTAAACGGTTCGCAAAGCAGAAAAAACAGGTATTAAGGAAGGATATGGTCAATTCATCTGGTATTAGAGGATGAGATGATTAATCATCGCTGAAAAGCGCGTCGATTCAGGAAATCATCTATTTTTGCGAGCCAGAGAGCAGTAAGAAAAAATTCACAACAGAATAAAATAACAATAACAGAGAAAAAACCAGGATAAATCACACGCGAAGATGCAATTTATCCTGATGCGCTTATCGACGGCAAATACTGATCAGCAACTCTTCCATCCACTGATGCCCTTTATCCCGACCGGCGGCTTCATGCCAGGAGAGATAGCAGGTACGGCTATTCAGCTTGAGCGGCAACGGCAACATTTGCAGTTGTAGTTGACCGGAAAACTCTTCAGCCAGCCAGCGTGGTGCAATAGCCACCAGATGTGTCTGCGAGACCACGTTTAATACGCTGACCATTGCCATTCCCTGATAAGCAACGCTTGCCTGTTTATCCGCCGTGTCATACCACGGCAGGCTAAAGGAAGCATATCTGTCGAGCGCAACAACAGCATGCTGCTCGCTATAAACGTCACTTTCCCGAAGCGGAGAATTGAGTCGGGGGTGTTTTTTACTGGCGACCAACACCATTTCATCTTTAAACAGCGGAACGCAAGAAAATTCAGGACGTCGAAATTCTTCATATCCCAGAACGAACTCGGTCTCCTGGTAGCGTAACTGATGCTCTGTGTTTTGATTTAAGGATGATTTAAAAACCAGATGGATATTGGGAGCGATCTCTTCAACTTTATTATAAATAATCGACGTCAAATAATTATCTAACGGACTGCAAACACAAAGATTGAATACACGCTCACTGCTTAAAGGTTCAAAGCCTGACCCTGGCAGCTCGTTCTGAACCAGCTGCAACGCCTGACGGATAGAGCCGAATAACTGGAATGCCCGTGCGGTAGGCTGTATTCCCCTCCCGTAACGAACGAATAACTCGTCGTTAAACATAACCTTAAGTCTGGCGACAGCATTACTGACCGCGGGCTGAGACATCCCCAACGTATGGGCCGCCCGGGTGATATTCTGCTCCTGCATGACAGCATCAAATACCGTGAGCAGATTAAGGTCCACCGTACGTAACTGCGGTTTAATCCCATCAGTAGTTTGAGGTTGTTTAATATTAATTTCTGGCACTTCTGACTCCACTGTCACGCTACACTCCCTTTGCCAACGTACTGTAATAATTCCGAAGAATATGATTTACCATGCATATACAATCAGCGAAAGAGAATTATTTTAAATTCGGAAAATATAAAGAACAGTTTAGCGAAAATGACTTTTCGCCGCTGACAAACGATAAAATAAACACCACTGCAAATGATATGCTTCACTTTAGGATTTGAATGAAACCATAAACTAGACCAATATACAATCGCCAGCGAGTTAATGATGTCTTAAGTATTATTAAACTGTTATTGCAACCCCGATTAAATAAGTTAACAATCTGTAATAACCATTAGATATCCGAAGTGATAAAAAACATCCACCGCATTTATAACTTAATGATATCAAACCCATTTGCGTCCCATACAATTGGGTAGCGAACTTTTAATTTATTCATCACAATTATATTCAATTATTTCTGCAACCTTTTTCTCAGTCCAAAATTAGACAATTTGTAGGGTCGGAAAGGCTTTGTTGAATAAATCGAACTTTTGCTGAGTTGAAGGATCAGATCACGCATCTTCCCGACAACGCAGACCGTTCCGTGGCAAAGCAAAAGTTCAAAATCACCAACTGGCCCACCTACAATAAAGCCCTCATCAACCGTGGCTCCATAACTTTCTGGCTGGATGATGAAGCTATTCAGGCCTGGTATGAGTCAGCAACACCTTCTTCACGAGGCAGACCTCAGCGCTATTCTGACCTTGCCATCACGACTGTGCTGGTCATTAAACGCGTATTCAGGCTGACCCTGCGCGCTGCGCAGGGCTTTATTGATTCCATTTTTTCTCTGATGAACGTTCCGCTACGCTGCCCGGATTACAGCTGTGTCAGCAGGCGGGCAAAGTCGGTTAATGTCAGTTTCAAAACGCCCACCCGGGGTGAAATCGCACACCTGGTAATTGATTCCACCGGGCTGAAGGTCTTCGGTGAAGGCGAGTGGAAAGTCAAAAAGCATGGCCAGGAACGCCGCCGTATCTGGCGTAAGCTGCATCTCGCCGTTGACAGTAAAACACATGAAATCATCTGCGCTGACCTGTCGCTGAACAACGTTACGGACTCAGAGGCCTTCCCCGGGTTAATCCGGCAAACCCACCGGAAAATCAGGTCAGCCGCCGCCGATGGCGCTTACGATACCCGGCTATGTCACGATGAACTGCGGCGTAAGAAAATCAGCGCGCTTATCCCTCCCCGAAAAGGTGCGGGTTACTGGCCCGGTGAATATGCAGACCGTAACCGTGCAGTGGCTAATCAGCGAATGACCGGGAGTAATGCGCGGTGGAAATGGACAACAGATTACAATCGTCGCTCGATAGCGGAAACGGCGATGTACCGGGTAAAACAGCTGTTCGGGGGTTCACTGACGCTGCGTGACTACGATGGTCAGGTTGCGGAGGCTATGGCCCTGGTACGAGCGCTGAACAAAATGACGAAAGCAGGTATGCCTGAAAGCGTGCGTATTGCCTGAAAACACAACCCGCTACGGGGGAGACTTACCCGAAATCTGATTTATTCAACAAAGCCGGTCGGAAAAGCAAAACCCAGCACAATTAGCTAAAGCACATATCCTGTCAACCAGGCCAGCCGGGTGCGTTTTTGCCTGCAGGGGTTGACATGCACAGTCGTATCCAGTACCACTAAAAGCATATTGAATTTAACGGAGCACGATTCATGATTCGCACCATTCGTTTCACCGGTCTACTACTACTAAACGCATCCACTGTGCGCGGTAGACTGGCGGGCGAAATTCAGCGTTGAATCGTCACCAGTAAGACTAAAAACCCGCGCCACTGCGCGGGTTTTTTTATGCTCGTAGCAAGGCGCCCTAAGACTGACAAGGACCTAACCCATGAGCCAGCAAGTCATTATTTTCGATACAACTTTACGTGACGGTGAACAGGCATTACAGGCAAGCCTGAGTGTGAAAGAGAAACTGCAGATCGCGCTGGCTCTCGAACGTATGGGTGTCGACGTGATGGAGGTCGGTTTCCCTGTCTCTTCTCCGGGTGACTTCGAATCCGTGCAGACCATAGCGCGTACCATTAAGAACAGCCGCGTCTGTGGCCTGGCACGCTGTGTGGAAAAAGATATCGATGTTGCGGCCGAGTCGTTGAAGGTTGCCGAAGCATTCCGTATTCATACCTTTATTGCTACCTCTCCTATGCACATTGCCACCAAGCTGCGCAGCACGCTGGATGAGGTCATTGAGCGCGCGGTCTACATGGTCAAACGTGCCCGTAACTACACGGATGACGTTGAATTCTCCTGTGAAGATGCTGGCCGTACGCCGATTGAAGATTTGGCGCGCGTGGTGGAAGCTGCCATCAATGCGGGCGCTAAAACCATCAACATCCCGGACACTGTCGGCTACACCATGCCGTTTGAGTTCTCCAACATCATTACCGGTCTGTATGAACGCGTACCAAACATTGATCAAGCGATTATCTCCGTACATACCCACGATGACCTGGGGCTGGCCGTTGGCAACGCCATCGCTGCGGTGCACGCCGGTGCACGTCAGGTAGAAGGCGCGATGAACGGCATCGGTGAACGTGCAGGTAACTGTTCACTGGAAGAAGTGATCATGGCGATCAAAGTGCGCAAAGACATCATGAATGTGCATACCCGCATCAATCACAACGAAATCTGGCGTACCAGCCAGACCGTCAGCCAGATCTGCAACATGCCCATCCCGGCTAACAAGGCGATTGTGGGTACCGGCGCCTTTGCGCACTCCTCCGGTATTCATCAGGATGGCGTACTGAAAAACCGTGAAAACTACGAAATCATGACCCCGGAATCCATCGGCCTGAACCAGGTTCAGTTGAACCTGACCTCCCGTTCCGGTCGTGCGGCGGTGAAACACCGTATGGAAGAGATGGGTTATAAGGACAGCGATTACAACATGGATCAGCTGTACGACGCCTTCCTGAAGCTGGCCGATAAAAAAGGTCAGGTATTCGACTATGACCTGGAAGCGCTGGCCTTCATCAATAAACAGCAGGAAGAGCCTGAGCACTTCCGCCTCGATTACTTCAGCGTGCAGTCAGGCTCCAGCGACATTGCGACTGCCTCGGTCAAACTGGCCTGTGGCGAAGACATTAAGGCCGAAGCGGCAAACGGCAATGGCCCGGTTGATGCCATTTACCGCGCAATTAACCGCGTCACCGAGTACGACGTAGAGCTGGTGAAATATGACCTGACGGCCAAGGGCCATGGGGAGAATGCCCTGGGTCAGGTTGATATCGTGGTCACCCACAATGGCCGTCGTTTCCACGGTGTGGGCCTGGCGACGGATATTGTTGAATCCTCCGCGAAGGCGATGGTCCACGTGCTGAACAACATCTGGCGCGCCGCTGAAGTTGAAAAAGAGTTGCAACGCAAAGCTCAGAATAAAGAGAACAACAAGGAAACCGTGTAATGTCGAAGAATTACCATATTGCTGTGTTACCGGGTGACGGTATTGGCCCGGAAGTGATGGCACAGGCGCTGAAAGTACTGGAAGCCGTTCGTTCGCGTTTTGCGATGAAAATCTCCACCAGCCACTATGATGTGGGCGGTATCGCCATCGATAATCACGGTACTCCGCTGCCAAAAGCGACCGTTGAAGGGTGTGAAAATGCGGATGCAGTGCTGTTTGGCTCCGTGGGTGGCCCTAAATGGGAACACCTGCCGCCCGCCGGGCAGCCTGAGCGCGGCGCGCTGCTGCCACTGCGTAAACATTTTAAATTGTTCAGCAACCTGCGTCCGGCGAAGCTGTACCAGGGGCTGGAAACGTTCTGTCCGTTGCGTGCAGATATCGCGGCTAACGGCTTTGACATCCTGTGCGTGCGTGAACTGACCGGCGGGATCTACTTCGGGCAGCCTAAAGGGCGCGAAGGCAGCGGTCAGCATGAAAAAGCCTTTGATACCGAGGTCTATCACCGTTTTGAAATTGAACGTATCGCCCATATCGCCTTTGAGTCGGCGCGCAAACGTCGTCATAAAGTGACGTCTATCGATAAAGCGAACGTTCTGCAGTCTTCTATTTTGTGGCGTGAAATCGTCAGTGAAGTCGCGAAACAGTACCCGGATGTCGAACTGTCCCATATGTACATCGACAACGCGACCATGCAGCTGATTAAAGATCCGTCGCAGTTTGACGTTCTGCTGTGTTCCAACCTGTTCGGCGATATTCTCTCGGACGAGTGCGCAATGATCACAGGCTCTATGGGGATGTTGCCATCAGCCAGCCTCAATGAAGAGGGATTTGGCCTGTACGAACCTGCTGGCGGCTCCGCGCCCGATATCGCCGGCAAAAACATTGCCAACCCGATTGCGCAGATCCTCTCCCTGGCCTTGCTGTTGCGCTACAGCCTTGATGCCGGTGATGCAGCAACCGCAATTGAAAACGCCATTAACCGTGCGTTAGAAGAAGGTGTCCGTACCGGTGATTTAGCACGCGGCACGGCGGCAGTCAGTACCGATGAAATGGGCGACATTATTGCCCGCTATGTCGCTGAAGGGGTGTAATCATGGCGAAAACGTTATATGAAAAATTGTTTGATGCGCACGTAGTCTACGAGGCACCAAACGAAACCCCACTGTTGTATATCGATCGCCATCTGGTGCACGAGGTTACCTCCCCTCAGGCATTCGACGGACTGCGTGCGCATAAGCGCCCGGTGCGCCAGCCAGGTAAAACCTTCGCGACAATGGATCACAACGTTTCCACGCAAACCAAAGATATCAATGCGTCGGGCGAAATGGCGCGTATCCAGATGCAGGAGCTGATCAAAAACTGCAACGAATTTGGCGTCGAGCTCTACGATCTGAACCACCCGTATCAGGGTATCGTCCACGTAATGGGGCCAGAACAGGGCATCACCCTGCCCGGCATGACCATTGTCTGCGGTGACTCCCACACGGCCACCCACGGCGCGTTTGGGGCCCTGGCGTTCGGTATTGGTACCTCTGAAGTTGAACATGTTCTGGCGACGCAGACCCTGAAACAGGGCCGCGCCAAAACCATGAAGATTGAAGTGAAAGGCAAAGCGGCCCCGGGCATTACCGCCAAAGACATCGTGCTGGCCATCATCGGTAAAACCGGCAGCGCAGGCGGCACCGGTCACGTGGTTGAATTCTGCGGTGAAGCCATCCAGGCACTGAGCATGGAGGGCCGAATGACGCTCTGCAACATGGCCATTGAGATGGGGGCAAAAGCGGGCCTGGTTGCACCAGACGAAACAACCTTCAGCTATGTGAAGGGCCGTCTGCACGCGCCGAAAGACCAGGATTTTATTGAAGCAGTCGCGTACTGGAAAACCCTGAAAACCGACGATGGTGCGACGTTTGATACCGTGGTTACGCTGCAGGCGGAAGACATTGCGCCACAGGTGACCTGGGGAACCAACCCGGGCCAGGTGATTTCCGTTAACGATAACATTCCTGACCCGGACTCTTTCAGCGATCCGGTCGAGCGCGCCAGTGCGGAAAAAGCGCTGGCCTATATGGGTTTGAAGCCAGGCATTCCGTTGACTGACGTGACCATTGATAAAGTGTTTATCGGCTCCTGCACCAACTCCCGTATCGAAGATTTGCGCGCGGCGGCCGAGATTGCCAAAGGCCGTAAAGTGGCACCGGGCGTTCAGGCGCTGGTCGTGCCGGGTTCCGGCCCGGTGAAAGCCCAGGCGGAAGCCGAAGGCCTGGATAAGATCTTTATCGAAGCGGGCTTCGAATGGCGCCTGCCTGGCTGCTCCATGTGCCTGGCCATGAACAATGACCGCCTGAATCCTGGCGAGCGTTGTGCCTCCACCAGTAACCGTAACTTTGAAGGCCGTCAGGGCCGCGGTGGGCGTACTCACCTGGTCAGCCCGGCAATGGCCGCCGCTGCGGCAGTGACCGGTCATTTCGCCGATATTCGCAGCCTGAAATAAGGAGACAATCATGGCAGAGAAATTTACCCAACATACGGGCCGGGTTGTCCCACTGGACGCCGCTAACGTCGACACTGACGCCATCATTCCAAAGCAGTTTTTGCAGAAGGTGACCCGTACCGGGTTTGGCGCGCATCTGTTTAACGACTGGCGCTTCCTGGATGACAAAGGCGAAGTGCCCAATCCCGAGTTCGTGCTGAACTTCCCGGAGTTTAAAGGCGCATCGATTCTGCTGGCGCGTGAAAACTTTGGCTGCGGCTCTTCCCGTGAACATGCACCCTGGGCGCTCACCGACTACGGGTTCAAAGTGGTTATCGCCCCAAGCTTTGCCGATATCTTCTACGGCAACAGCTTTAATAACCAGCTGCTGCCGGTGACGCTGAGCGATGCGCAGGTAGACGAATTGTTCGCCCTGGTGAAGGCAAATCCTGGGATTTCGTTTGAAGTGGATCTGGAAGCGGAAGTGGTGAAAGCGGGTGATAAATCCTACAGCTTCAGCATTGACGCCTTTCGTCGTCACTGCATGCTGAATGGCCTGGACAGTATTGGCCTGACGCTGCAGCACGAAGATGCCATCTCCGCCTATGAGCAAAAACAGCCTGCGTTTATGGGGTAGGCTGCGTACCATCCCGGTGAAGATCAACATCGTCCAACAAAATGGTGCAGTACACCATCAGTGTTAATTGATGTGGGCCTCATCACTGTTTGCCTCTTGCGTCAGCCTGAGGCAAACAGCCTCGGCTGACGCCACGCGCTCTATGCGCCTTCTCAGACCCTGTCAGAAAATCGTTTTATTGCGTGAAGCCGCCTTCCAGAATCACACATCTTTTACCCGGCAGGTTAGCACCAGCGTCACCACGGAAATGGCCGCAATCATCCAGTACACTGACGCGTGACCGTAGGTTTGTGACAACGCCCCCTGAATCACCCCTGCCAGAATAACGCCCGTTGAAATGCTGTTGGTAAAGAGCGTAGTGGCAGAGCCTGCCCGTCCCGGCATTAAGTCCTGGAACCAGAGCATCCCAATCCCGGCCACGATGCCAATAAACACGGCATTAAACAGCTGCAGCGCAAGCAGTGCTTCGCGCGAATGGAAGACGATCAGCCCCAGATAAAAAAGCACTCCCGCCGCCACGGCGACGATCATCATGCGACGCTTTCCAAAACGCTTAACGTAATAACCCGCCAGGATCATCGCCGGAATTTCCAGGCCGGCAGCCGTCCCCATCAGGATCCCCGCAAGCTTGTCCGGCAACCCCAGATCGCTGCTGATCCACAGCGGCATATCAATGATGTACATGGTGTTGCAGGTCCACATCAGCATGGACGCGATAAACAGCATGCGGACGTTTTTATCCTGCCAGCCGCTCACCTGGGTGATGGGTTTATCGGTCGTCTGCTCCACTCGCGCCACCGAGGGTAGCGCAAAGGCAATCAGTATCAGGCTGATGACAAAAATGCCGGCAGCGATAGAAAACATGGTGGTAAAGCCATAGTTCAGCGCCAGCATAAACGCCAGCGGCGGGCCGATCACCCAGGCCAGAGAGAGCTGCGCACGCATGACCGAGCTGAACATCACCACTTCCCGCGCCGAGTTATCCGCGTATTCACGGGCCAGCGCGAACAGCTGCGGCATGGCGGTATTGGCGAGGGACGCCAGAAGCACGCCGCAGGTAATCAGCGTCAGGTAATGGCGATTGAAGGCAAACAGCAGCGCGTTACCCACGGCCATGGCGCAGCAAAAGAGGATCAGTTTGCGACGATCGCCCCGATTGTCCGATCGTTTTGCCAGTGCCAGACTGACCAGGATCCCGGCGATGGCGTTCACGGTATAAAACAACCCCACCCAAAACGGCTGCGCCCCCACCTCACGGCTGAGAAACAGACTCAGCGTCGGAGCCTGCAATGCCCCCGCCACGCCCATCATAAAGGCCACCAGCATAAAAGCGGCATACACGCCGTTCAGGCGTCGCCCCATCGTCATCAACCAGAGCATGCGCAAGTCCTTGTGAAAGCGAATCGAAAGTGGGTGAATAGTAAACGAAAAAAGCCAGCAAAAACATTTTGCTGGCGGGTGATAAGCACCAATACTCAGTCACACATGATCGAGGCGAGTTAGCAAGAAGAGGTCGGTTTCGTAACGTCCCACTGCATCAGATCTTCCAGGATTTTCAACCGTTGCTCTGCACACTGGCGGGCCAGCCAGGACGCTCCCTGCGTCGATGAAAAATAACGCTGATAAAACTGACGTGCGGTAGACCTCTTCATAATTTACCTCCTCACTTCATCGGGAAGAATTATTGGCCTAATATAGGGATTAATAAATTGCTGATTTTTTGTCAGGAGTTCCCCTTTTATGCCATCTGGTCGTCTGCAACAACAATTTATCCGCCTCTGGCAATGCTGCGAGGGGCGATCGCAGGAGACCACGCTGAACGAGCTGGCGGACCTGCTCAGCTGTTCGCGCCGGCACATGCGCACGCTGCTTAATACCATGCAGCAGCAGGGCTGGCTCAACTGGGAGGCAGAGGCGGGTCGCGGAAAACGCTCGCGCCTGACCTTCCTGTATACCGGGCTGGCGTTGCAGCAGCAGCGGGCGGAAGACCTGCTGGAACAGGACCGCATCGACCAGCTGGTGCAGCTGGTGGGGGACAAAGCGGCAGTACGCCAGATGCTGGTGTCGCATCTCGGGCGCAGCTTTCGTCAGGGTCGCCACATTCTGCGGGTGCTCTACTATCGACCGATGAAAAACCTGTTACCCGGCACGGCGTTACGCCGCTCTGAAACCCATATGGCCCGACAAATATTCAGCGGCCTGACGCGCATAAATGAGGAAAATGGGGAACTGGAAGCGGATATTGCGCACCACTGGCAGCAACTTTCTCCTCTTCACTGGCGCTTCTTTCTACGTCCTGGTATTCATTTCCATCACGGCCGCGAGCTGGAGATGGTCGATGTGATTGCCTCTTTAGAGCGCGCCTGCACGCTACCGCTCTATTCCCATATTTCACGCATTCACTCCCCTACGGCATGGACACTGGATGTTGAACTGTCTCAGCCGGACAAATGGCTTCCGTGGCTGCTGGGCTATGTGCCGTCGATGATTTTGCCCGGTGAATGGGAATCGATGAATAATTTTGCCAGCCTGCCGATCGGCACCGGCCCCTACTCTGTATCGCGCAATAACAACAACCAGCTGAAAATCCGCGCTTTTGATGACTATTTTGGCTACCGGGCGCTGATCGACGAAGTGAACGTGTGGGTATTACCGGATCTCAACGAAGAGCTGAGCGCCGGGCTGACGCTGGAAGGGCCTACCACGGGCGAAAAGGCCGTGGAGAGCCGGCTCGAAGAAGGGTGCTACTACCTGCTGTTCGACAGCCGTACCCATCGCGGGGCAAACCATGAAGTGCGCAAATGGATAAGCCACGTGTTGTCGCCCTCCAGCCTGATTTATCATGCGGAGGAGCAGTACCAGACCTACTGGTTCCCGGCGTATGGTCTGCTTCCTCGCTGGCATCACGCCCGCCCGACATACTGCGACAAGCCCGCCGGACTGGAGTCCATCACCCTGACCTACTATCGCGAGCACGTTGAACACCGCTTTATCGCCAGAATTATGACCCGACTGCTGGCCGCCGTTGGGGTGAGGCTGGATGTCAAAGAGGTGGATTACGATGAATGGCATCAGGGAGAGATCGTCAGCGACATCTGGCTCAACAGCGCCAACTTTACCCTGCCGCTTGATTTCTCGCTCTTCTCTCACCTGTATGAGGTCCCGCTTATCCAGCACTGCATAGACCGGGACTGGCAGCAGGACGCGGCACGCTGGCGCGCCGGCGACATGAATCTGGCCTCATGGTGCCAGCAGTTGCTGGCTGAACAAGCGATCGTGCCGTTGATCCACCACTGGCTGATGATCCAGGGGCAGCGTAGTATGCGCGGTGTCAGAATGAATACGCTGGGCTGGTTTGATTTTAAATCCGCCTGGTTTTCGCCGCCGGAGCCATAACACTTTCGTAATATTTGCCAAATCATTACAATAGCGCCGTTCTCAACGGGGTGCTGCATCACTGATGTGCGCTGAGATAATACCCGTCGAACCTGATCCGGATAACGCCGGCGAAGGGATTTGAGGCTGTCACTCAAAATCCTTTGCCACTCAACCTTGAGGTGCAAAGTGTTAAAAAAAGTTCTCCCCCTTCTGGCGCTGTTTGCGCTGCCTGCTGTCGCGAAGCCCGTCCTGACGGTCTACACCTACGACTCCTTCTCAGCCGACTGGGGGCCGGGTCCGGTGGTGAAAAAAGCCTTTGAAGCTGACTGTCAGTGCGAACTGAAGTTCGTGGCGCTGGAAGATGGCGTCTCGCTGCTTAACCGCCTGCGCATGGAAGGCAAAAACAGTAAAGCCGATGTGGTGCTTGGGCTGGATAACAACCTGCTGGAGGCCGCCTCGAAAACCAGACTGTTTGCCAAAAGCGGCGTCGCCACCGATGCCGTCAGCGTCCCGGGCGGCTGGCAGAACGACACCTTTGTGCCGTTCGATTACGGTTACTTCGCGTTTGTTTACGACAAAAACAAGCTTAAAAACCCGCCGAAAAGCCTGAAGGAACTGGTCGAAAGCGAGCAGAAATGGCGCGTTATTTATGAAGATCCTCGCACCAGTACGCCAGGACTGGGGCTGCTGCTGTGGATGCAGAAAGTCTACGGCGATGACGCTCCGCAAGCGTGGCAGAAACTGGCCGCCAAAACCGTCACCGTGACAAAAGGCTGGAGCGAAGCCTACGGTCTGTTCCTGAAAGGGGAAAGTGATCTGGTTCTGAGCTACACCACCTCCCCGGCTTACCACATCATCGCCGAGAAGAAAGACAATTACGCCGCCGCCAGTTTTGCTGAAGGGCACTATCTGCAGGTCGAAGTGGCAGCCCGCACGGCATCCAGCAAACAGCCCGAACTGGCCGAGAAGTTCCTGAAATTTATGGTCTCCCCGGCATTCCAGAACGCGATTCCAGCGGGTAACTGGATGTACCCCGTGACCAGCGTGGCGTTGCCAGCGGGCTTTGAGAAACTGACCAAACCGCAAACCTCGCTGGAGTTTACGCCTCAGCAGGTTGCCGCACAGCGAGCAGCATGGGTAAGTGAATGGCAACGCGCCGTCAGCCGTTAATTCCCGGCTGGTTAATTCCTGGGCTGCTCGCCGCCGTATTGATGGTGGCGGTCAGTCTGGGCGCATTCCTTGCCTTGTGGTTTAACGCGCCAGAGAGCGACCTGTTCGCGCTCTGGCACGACAGCTATCTCTGGCACGTTATCCGTTTCTCTTTCTGGCAGGCCTTTCTCTCTGCGCTGCTGTCGGTTATCCCCGCCATTTTCCTGGCACGCGCGCTTTATCGCCGCCGTTTCCCCGGCAGGCAGGCCCTGCTGCGCCTGTGCGCCATGACGCTGATCCTGCCGGTCCTGGTGGCCGTGTTTGGCATCCTGAGCGTCTATGGTCGTCAGGGGTGGCTGGCTTCACTATTCGGCCTGTTGGGTCTGGAGTGGCGCTTCTCGCCCTACGGACTGAAGGGCATTCTGCTGGCGCACGTCTTTTTCAATATGCCGATGGCGACCAGACTCTTTTTACAGGCACTGGAAAACATCCCCGGTGAACAGCGCCAGCTTGCCGCCCAGTTGGGCATGCGCGGCGTATCCTTCTTCCGCCTGGTCGAATGGCCGTGGCTGCGTCGTCAGATCCCGCCGGTTGCGGCTCTGATCTTTATGCTCTGTTTCGCCAGTTTTGCCACCATGCTTTCACTCGGCGGCGGCCCGCAGGCCACCACCATCGAACTGGCAATTTACCAGGCGCTCAGTTACGACTATGACCCCGGCCGCGCCGCGCTGCTGGCGATGGTGCAGATGGTTTGCTGCCTGTGCCTTGTGCTGCTGAGCCAGCGTCTGAGCAAAGCCATCCCGCCGGGCAGTAATCAGATAACCGGCTGGCGCGACCCGCAGGACAGCATGCATAGCCGAATTGCTGACCTGCTGCTTATCACGCTGGCGCTGCTGCTTCTGCTTCCGCCACTGATGGCCGTCATCGTCGATGGCCTGAACCTGAATCTCGTTACCGTGTTGCAGCAGCCCGTTCTCTGGCAGGCAACGTGGACCTCGTTACGGATCGCGCTGGCCGCCGGGCTGCTGTGTGTCATGCTGACCATGATGCTTTTATGGAGCAGCCGCGAGCTTTACGCGCGTCAGGCTCGTAAAGCCGGGCATGCCCTGGAGCTGACAGGCATGCTGATCCTGGCGATGCCCGGCATTGTACTGGCGACGGGGTTCTTTTTACTGTTCAACAGCACTATTGGCCTGCCGGAAAACGCCGACGGCATCGTGATTTTCACCAATGCCCTGATGGCGATCCCCTACGCGCTGAAGGTGCTGGAAAATCCGATGCGAGACATCAACAGCCGCTACGCGCTGCTGTGCCAGTCGCTCGGTCTGCAGGGCTGGCAGCGGCTAAAGATTATCGAACTGCGTGCGCTGAAACGCCCGCTGGCCCAGGCCCTGGCCTTCGCCTGTGTGCTCTCAATTGGTGATTTTGGTGTCGTGGCGCTCTTCGGTAATGAAGATTTCCGCACCCTGCCGTACTGGCTGTACCAGCAAATTGGCTCCTATCGTAGCCAGGAGGGAGCCGTCACGGCGCTGCTGTTACTGGTGCTCTGCTTTGCCTTATTTACCGTTATCGAAAAACTTCCGGGGCGTAATGTTAAAACTGACTGATGTAACCTGGCTCTACCAGCATCTGCCAATGCGCTTCTCCCTTTCGGTTCGTCAGGGAGAGATGATTGCGGTTCTGGGTCCGAGCGGGGCCGGAAAGAGTACTTTGCTCAATCTGATTGCCGGTTTTCTGCAACCGGCCAGCGGGTCGATAGTGATTGAAAACCGCGACCATACGCGCACGCCACCCGCCCGACGTCCGGTGTCGATGCTGTTCCAGGAAAACAATCTGTTCATGCACCTGACAGTGCGGCAAAACATCGCCCTGGGTATGGATCCTGGCCTGAAACTCAACGACGGTCAGCGCCAGAAGCTGGAGCTGATTGCCGCTCAGATGGGCATTACCGCGTTTATTGACCGCCTCCCCGAAGCCCTCTCCGGCGGGCAGCGTCAGCGGGTAGCGCTGGCGCGCTGCCTGGTGCGCGAGCAGCCCATACTGCTTCTGGATGAGCCCTTCTCTGCACTCGATCCTGCCTTGCGTCAGGAGATGCTTACCCTGGTGCAGGACGTGTGCCAGCGTCAGCAGCTGACAATGCTGATGGTTTCACACAGCATCGAGGATGCCGCGCGGATTGCGCCACGATCGGTGGTCATTGCAGAAGGGCGAATTGCATGGGATGGCGGCACAGAGGAACTGCTCAGTGGTCACGCTGGGGCGTCGTCATTGTTGGGCATCAGTGCGGGCTGACCCTCTCCCACGGGAGAGGGAAACAGATTAACGGCTCACCACCTTCAAGAGGATTTCACCGTACACCGGCATCAGCGGGTGGCGAATCAGGGCGACCAGCGCCACCACGGCAACCCCCAGCATTAACGGCGCGAGCCACAACAGGCGCGAGCGTGGCAGATAACGCGTCAGGCGATCAACATTCGCTTTCGCGCTGCGCCACAGTCGCCAGCACAACCAGGCAGCGATCCACAACAGCAGGGCCGTAGCCAGCAACAACCACTTAAACTCACTGCTTTGCATTCCGTCAGGAATATCAACGGTCGCCCCCGCCAGGATCCCCGGCAGAAAGTAGAACGGCGGCCAGAAAACACAGCCGATGATGTTCGGCACCACGAATTTCGCAACAGGCAGATCCAGCATCCCCGCGACCATCGGCACCAGCGGACGCGTTGGTCCAACAAAGCGACCCACGAGGATAGTGAACATGCTGTGCTGATGCAGCGCGTGTTCGGTTTTATCCAGCAAGGCTTTGTTCTTTTTCATGAACGACCAGCGGTGCAGCGGTTTCTTAAAGCGCCAGCCCAGCCAGAAGGAGATCCAGTCGCCAAGTAAACAGCCGATAATCCCCGCCATCCACGCCTGCCAGAAATTCACTTCACCGCTGCCAATCAACGCGCCCAGCCCCGCCATCATCACCGTGCCGGGGAGGATCAACCCAACAAGTGCAAGCGATTCCAGAAACGCCACCAGCGCAACGGCGATAAGCGAATACATAACGGACTGGGTGATAAAATGTTCCAGCAATGCCTGCATAACTATTCCGGTCAGAAAACGAATCAGGGATTCTGCTTAGCGCCCTGCACCGCGTCAAGACAACAATTGTCTGAATAGTTTACAGGTTGCTTCCACAGTTCACCTGCTTGTTTATCTTTTTTTACCGTTTATTCACATCCTGCCCGGAATTCACTGGGGCTGGCACCGGTGCATTTTTTAAATACTCGGGAGAAATAGAGCTGATCTTCAAAGCCCACATTGCGCCCCACGGTGGCAATGGGCATGCGGGTGGTGCTGAGCAGGAGCTTCGCCTGGCTGATACGCTGGTCCTCACGCCAGCTCAGAACGCTAACGCCCAGCTGCTGACGGAACAGATGTGACAGCCGCGACGGTGAGAGACACACATGCTGGGCGACGCTGGCGATATCGAACTGGCTGTCGGCCAGATGGTCGCTGATGTACTGGCAGGCGTCGCGCACGCGGTTGTCCAGCGGAGGATTAAGTGACGCGTTTATCGCCTCCATCCGGCGCAACAGCACCTGTTCAAGCAGGTTAATCGCCAGCAGTTCGGCATACCGGCCACCCGCCTGCCCCGCTTCAATAATTTGGGCAAAGAGTTCGCGGAACTGAGCCAGATGAACCTCGTCCGGGCGATAAAAACCGGTGTGCGCAAAAATAGCCGGCCACGAGAGCCACTCCTGCCAGTAGGCGCGCGGGCGGAAGTAGACCCACTGGTGATACCACTCTTTGGCCTCCGGGTGACGCCCGTAGTGGTGGATCTCCCCCGGCGGAAACAGCAGTATATCGCCCGGACGGCAGACAAACTGCTGATCGTTATTTTTGATAATCCCTTCCCCACGCACCGTCAGGTTCAGAATATACCCTTTCATCCCGAGCGGTCGGTCGACGTAAAAATCGAGATATCCCTCAGCCTCGATAGGGGTCAGCCCCGCCACCAGGTGAGCATTAAACGAGTAGCCCGGTAATAAGGGATCGTTTTGCGTTTCGGCCATAGATTCAGTTCTCCCAAGGGTCCTGAAGGAAACCAATTGTCCATATCGATAAAAGCAGTATAAAAATGGCCCGCGAAAAGATCCAAAAAGCATCACGCCTCTTTTACGTCCGCCATGTTTCAGCCTTTCCCCCTGATTTGTCTGCCCACGGGGGCAGATCAGCAGTAACAAAAGTGTCTATAAGTGCGGCAGAAATGTCCACATTGATTATTTGCACGGCGTCACACTTTCTATTGCAACAGCAATTTAGTCCATAAGATTAGCGGATCCTGCCTGACGATTTTCGCCTCCAGTCTCTAATGTTCTCTCATACCTGTTTTTTGATGGAGCAACACCATGGCAATTGCGATTGGCCTCGATTTTGGCAGCGACTCGGTTCGCGCTCTGGCAGTGGACTGTACAAGCGGCCAGGAAATAGCAACCAGCGTTGAGTGGTACCCGCGCTGGCAAGAGGGGCGCTACTGCGATGCGCCAAATAACCAGTTCCGTCACCATCCACGTGACTACATTGAGTCGATGGAAGCGGCAATCAAAACCGTACTGACTGAACTGACCGACGCCCAGCGGGCAGAAATCGTCGGGATTGGCGTCGACAGTACCGGCTCAACGCCAGCCCCTGTGGATGCCGAAGGCCATGTTCTGGCGCTGCGTCCGGAGTTTGCTGATAACCCGAACGCCATGTTCGTGCTGTGGAAAGATCACACCGCCGTTGAAGAGGCCGAAGCCATTACCCGCTTGTGTCACCAGCCCGGTAAAACGGACTACTCGCGCTACATCGGCGGTATTTACTCCAGTGAATGGTTCTGGGCCAAGATCCTCCACGTAACCCGCACGGACGCATCCGTTGCGCAGGCCGCGGTATCCTGGATTGAACTGTGCGACTGGGTACCAGCCCTGCTCTCCGGTACCACGCGTCCGCAGGATATCCGCCGCGGACGCTGCAGCGCCGGACACAAATCCCTGTGGCATGAAAGCTGGGGTGGCCTGCCACCGGCGGCGTTCTTCGATGAACTCGATCCCGTCATCAACACGAGTCTGCAATACCCGCTGTTCACCGACACCTTCACCGCCGATATTCCGGTGGGTACGCTTTGTGAAGAGTGGGCGACGCGCCTGGGTCTGCCGCAAAACGTGGCCATCTCCGGCGGGGCGTTTGACTGTCACATGGGCGCGGTGGGTGCCGGTGCCCAGCCAAACACGCTGGTGAAGGTTATCGGCACCTCCACCTGCGACATTCTCACCGCGGATAAAGCCAGCGTAGGCGATCGGGCGGTAAAAGGCATCTGCGGCCAGGTTGACGGTAGCGTCGTACCGGAGTTTATCGGTCTGGAAGCGGGTCAGTCCGCCTTTGGCGATATCTACGCCTGGTTTGGCCGCGTGCTGGGCTGGCCGCTGGATCAGCTGGCCGCGGCACATCCTGAGCTGAAGACCCAGATTGCCGAAAGTAAAAAGCAGCTTTTGCCGCAGCTCACCGCCGCGTGGGCAAAGAATCCTTCTCTCGATCACCTGCCGGTGGTGCTCGACTGGTTCAACGGTCGCCGTACGCCATTTGCCAACCAGCGCCTGAAAGGGGTGATCACCGATCTTAACCTCGCCACCGACGCGCCAGCGCTGTTTGGCGGCCTGATTGCCGCAACTGCCTTTGGGGCGCGCGCCATTATGGAGTGCTTCACCGAGCAGGGCATCGACGTCAACAACGTGATGGCACTGGGCGGCATCGCCCGTAAAAACCCGGTAATCATGCAGGCCTGTTGTGACGTGCTGAACCGTCCGCTGCAGATTGTCGCCTCCGATCAGTGCTGCGCCCTCGGTGCAGCGATCTTCGCGGCCGTTGCGGCAGGCGTTCATGCCGATATCCCGACCGCGCAGCAGCACATGGCGAGCGCTTTCGAAAATACCCTCCAGCCGCGTGCTCAGCAGGCGCAGCGTTTTGAACAGCTTTATCAGCGCTATCAGCAATGGGCAAAAAGCGCCGAACTTCACTATCTCCCTGTCGCCGCCCCGGCCAAACACACCGCGGACACTACGGCAACCCTGACACATTAAGGACACAATAATGACCATTTTTAATAATTATGAAGTGTGGTTTGTCATTGGCAGCCAACATCTGTACGGGCCGGAAGCGCTGCAACAGGTGACGAAACATGCTGAGCACGTGGTCAACGCGCTCAATGCAGAGGCTAAACTGCCGTGCAAACTGGTGCTCAAACCGCTCGGCACGACCCCGGATGAGATCACGAACATCTGCCGCGACGCGAACTACGACGATAAATGCGCTGGCATGGTGGTGTGGCTGCACACCTTCTCGCCGGCCAAAATGTGGATCAACGGTCTGGCCATCCTCAATAAACCACTGATGCAGTTCCATACCCAGTTCAACGCGTCCCTGCCGTGGGACAGCATTGATATGGACTTTATGAACCTGAACCAGACCGCGCACGGCGGCCGCGAGTTCGGCTTTATCGGCGCACGTATGCGCCAGCAGCATGCGGTCGTCACCGGCCACTGGCAGGATCAGCAGGCGCAAAAACGTATCGGCTCCTGGATGCGCCAGGCGGTGTCACGACAAGATACTCGCCACCTGAAAGTGGTGCGTTTCGGCGACAACATGCGTGAAGTGGCGGTCACCGACGGCGATAAAGTTGCCGCACAGATTAAATTTGGTTTCTCGGTGAATACCTGGGCCGTGGGCGACCTGGTGCAGGTGGTGAATGAAATCAGCGATGGCGACGTAAGCGCGCTGGTCGACGAATACGAAAGCAGCTACCGTCTGACCCCTGCGGCACAAATTCACGGTGACAAACGCCAGAACGTGCTGGATGCAGCACGTATCGAACTGGGCATGAAACGCTTCCTGGAACAGGGTGGCTTCCATGCTTTTACCACCACCTTTGAAGACCTCCACGGTCTGAAACAACTGCCCGGCCTGGCGGTACAACGTCTGATGCAGCAGGGCTACGGCTTTGCCGGCGAAGGCGACTGGAAAACTGCCGCTCTGCTTCGCATTATGAAAGTGATGTCAACCGGTCTGCAGGGCGGCACCTCCTTTATGGAGGACTACACCTACCACTTCGAAAACGGCAACGACCTGGTACTGGGCTCGCATATGCTGGAAGTGTGTCCTTCCATTGCCGTTGAAGAGAAACCGATCCTCGACGTGCAGTACCTTGGCATTGGCGGAAAAGCCGACCCGGCACGTCTGATCTTCAACACCCGTACCGGTCCTGCCATCAACGCCAGTCTGATTGACCTGGGCGACCGTTTCCGCCTGCTGGTGAACTGTGTGGATGCAGTTGAAACCCCGCATTCTCTGCCAAAACTGCCGGTCGCCAACGCCCTGTGGAAAGCGCAGCCTGACCTGCCAACCGCCTCGGAAGCCTGGATCCTGGCCGGTGGCGCGCACCACACCGTCTTCAGCCACGCGCTGGATCTGAACGACATGCGTCAGTTCGCCGAACTGCACGACATCGAACTGACCGTCATTGATAACGATACCCGCCTGCCCGCGTTCAAAGACGCGCTGCGCTGGAACGAAGTCTATTACGGTTCAAAACGTTAACAGGGGAATCTTTGGCCTGCCGCAGGGTGGGCCTCTTTTCCTGGAGGATTGCATGTTAGAAGATCTCAAACGTCAGGTACTTGAAGCCAACCTGGCGCTGCCCAAACACAATCTGGTGACGCTGACCTGGGGCAACGTCAGCGCCGTTGACCGCGAGCACGGCGTCTTCGTGATAAAGCCGTCAGGGGTGGATTACACGGTAATGACCGCAGAAGATATGGTTGTCGTCAGCATCGCCACGGGCGAAGTGGTGGAAGGAAAGAAAAAACCCTCCTCCGACACGCCAACGCATCGCCTGCTCTACCAGGCCTTTCCGACCATTGGCGGTATTGTGCATACCCATTCGCGTCATGCGACCATCTGGGCGCAGGCCGGCCAGTCCATTCCGGCGACCGGAACCACGCACGCAGACTACTTTTACGGCACCATTCCCTGCACCCGTTTGATGACTGATGAAGAGATCAACGGCGAGTATGAGTGGGAAACCGGCAACGTTATCGTCGAAACGTTTGAAAAACAGGGTATCGACGCTGCGCAAATGCCCGGCGTGCTGGTGCACTCCCATGGACCTTTTGCCTGGGGCAAAAACGCCGAAGATGCGGTACATAACGCGATTGTGCTGGAAGAGGTCGCGTATATGGGCATTTTCTGCCGCCAGCTGGCTCCGCAGCTTCCGGATATGCAGCCAACCCTGCTGGATAAACACTACCTGCGTAAACATGGCGCAAAAGCCTATTACGGGCAGTAAACTGTATATATACCCAGCATAAAATATTCAACCAGGCTATAATCAAGCCTGGTTTTGTTTTATGGGATAGCGGCGTGGCGCAGGCGCAAGAAGGTTTTTTACTTACCCGACACTGGCGGGATACTCCTCAGGGCACCGAGGTGGCATTCTGGCTGGCGACGGACAACGGCCCGCTGCACGTGACCCTGCCGCCGCAGGAGTCCGTGGCTTTTATCCCGAACGATCATGTTGAGAAAGTAAAGCAACTGCTGCGCGGTGAAAATGGCTGGCGCCTGACGCCGCTTGAACTGAAAGATTTCCACCGTCAGCCCGTACATGGCCTCTACTGCCGCGCCCATCGCCAGCTGATGCGTTATGAAAAACTGCTGCGCGACGCTGGCGTGACCCTGTACGAAGCCGATATCCGCCCGCCAGAACGTTTTCTGATGGAGCGGTTTATTACCGCCCCCGTCTGGGTCGACGGCACCGTGCAAAACGGCAGCCTTATTAACGCCCGTCTCAAACCCAACCCTACCTACCGGCCGCCGTTGAAATGGGTCTCGCTGGATATCGAAACCACTCGCCACGGTGAGCTGTACTGTATCGGCCTGGAAGGCTGCGGGGATCGGGTTGTTTATATGCTTGGCCCCCCGAATGGCAACGCGTCCGCGCTGGATTTCCGGCTGGAGTATGTCAACAGCCGGCCACAGCTTCTGGAAAAGCTTAACCAGTGGTTTGCCGATCGCGATCCCGATGTGTTGATCGGCTGGAACGTGGTGCAGTTCGATCTGCGCGTGCTGCAAAAACATGCTGAACGTTACCGCATCCCCCTGATGCTGGGGCGCGGAAACAGCGAGCTGGAATGGCGCGAGCACGGTTTTAAAAACGGTGTGTTTTTCGCGCAAGCCAATGGCCGCCTTATTATCGACGGCATTGAGGCGCTCAAATCTGCCTTCTGGAATTTTTCCTCTTTCTCTCTGGAAGCGGTGGCGCAGGAGCTGCTCGGCGAAGGGAAATCCATCGACAACCCGTGGGACAGAATGGATGAAATCGACCGGCGTTTTAACGAAGACAAACCGGCGCTCGCCACCTACAACCTGAAAGATTGTGAACTGGTGACGCAGATTTTCCACAAAACGGAGATCATGCCCTTCCTGCTCGAGCGCGCGACGGTGAACGGCCTCGCCGCTGACCGGCACGGTGGCTCCGTGGCCGCCTTTAGCCACCTCTATTTCCCGCGTATGCACCGGGCGGGCTATGTCGCCCCCAACCTCGGTGACGTGCCGCCGCAGGCAAGCCCAGGCGGTTACGTGATGGATTCCCGGCCCGGGTTGTATGACTCCGTGCTGGTGCTGGACTACAAAAGCCTCTATCCGTCCATTATTCGCACCTTCCTGATCGATCCCGTCGGGCTGGTGGAAGGGATGGCGCAGCCTGACGATTTGCACAGCACAGAAGGTTTTCTCGGGGCCCGCTTCTCACGGGAAAAGCACTGTCTGCCGGAAATCGTGGGAAACATCTGGCACGGTCGCGACGAGGCTAAGCGTCATGGCAACAAGCCCCTTTCTCAGGCGCTGAAAATTATCATGAACGCGTTTTACGGGGTTCTGGGGACCAGCGCCTGCCGCTTCTTCGACCCACGACTGGCGTCATCTATCACCATGCGCGGGCACGACATCATGCGCCAGACCAAAGCGTTGATTGAATCCCAGGGTTATGACGTTATTTATGGCGATACGGATTCCACCTTTGTCTGGCTTAAGGGCGCGCATTCTGAAGAGGATGCCGCGCGAATCGGCAAATCGCTGGTGACTTTTGTGAACGCCTGGTGGCAGGAAAGTTTGCAAAAAGAGCGGTTAAGCAGCGCGTTAGAACTGGAGTTTGAAACCCATTTCAGCCGCTTTTTAATGCCCACCATTCGCGGTACCGACCAGGGCAGTAAGAAGCGCTACGCCGGACTTATTCAGGAAGGTGACAAGCAGCGAATGGTCTTTAAAGGGCTGGAAACCGTACGCACCGACTGGACGCCGCTGGCACAGCAGTTTCAGCAAACGCTTTATCTGCGTATCTTTCGCAACGAGCCTTATCAGGACTACGTGCGTGAAACAATTGCCAGCCTGATGGCCGGTGAACTCGACGCCCAGCTGGTGTACCGCAAGCGCCTGCGCCGCCCGCTGGCGGAATACCAGCGCAACGTTCCGCCGCACGTCCGCGCGGCGCGTCTGGCGGATGAGGAGAACGTGCGCCGGGGGCGTGCCCCGCAGTATCAGAACCGGGGAACCATCAAATACCTCTGGACCACCAGCGGCCCGGAACCCGTGGATTACCAGCACTCGCCTCTGGATTACGAGCACTATCTTACGCGTCAGCTTCAGCCGGTCGCGGACGGAATTTTGCCCTTCATCGACGACGACTTTGCTACACTAGTGACAGGGCAACTTGGCCTATTTTGACACGTGACGAAATGGCTGCCATCCAGTACCATAGCGCCCTTTCCATTCCCGGACCCATTTTTCAATGACTGTCTTTTTTGACGGTGGTTGAACTATTGCCTGCAATTTACGATTAGAGCCGAACAAATATGCCTTTTACACTTGGTCAACGCTGGATCAGCGATACAGAAAGCGAACTTGGATTAGGAACCGTGGTTGCCGTGGATGCACGAATGGTTACCCTCCTTTTCCCTGCTACCGGTGAAAACCGCCTGTACGCCCGCAATGATTCCCCTGTGACCCGCGTGATGTTCAACCCGGGTGACACCGTGACCAGCCACGACGGCTGGCAGCTAAAGGTCGAAGACGTAAAAGAAGAGAATGGACTGCTCGCCTACATCGGGACTCGCCTGGACACCGACGAGGCCAATGTCATCCTGCGTGAGGTGCTGCTCGACAGCAAACTGGTATTCAGTAAGCCGCAGGATCGCCTGTTTGCCGGGCAAATCGACCGTATGGATCGCTTCTCCCTGCGCTATCGTGCGCGCAAGTTCCAGAGTGAACAGTACCGTATGCCGTGGAGCGGCCTGCGCGGTCAGCGTACCAGCCTTATCCCCCACCAGCTGAACATCGCCCATGACGTGGGCCGCCGTCACGCACCTCGCGTACTGCTGGCAGATGAAGTGGGCCTGGGGAAAACCATTGAAGCGGGCATGATCCTGCATCAACAGCTGCTTTCCGGCGCAGCCGAGCGCGTGCTGATTGTGGTACCCGAAACCCTGCAGCACCAATGGCTGGTCGAGATGCTGCGCCGCTTTAACCTGCGTTTCGCTCTGTTTGATGACGAGCGCTATGCAGAAGCCCAGCACGATGCGGACAACCCGTTTGAAACGGAACAGCTGGTGATCTGCTCTCTGGATTTCGTACGCCGCAGCAAGCAACGTCTTGAGCATCTGTGCGACGCCGAATGGGACCTGATGGTGGTCGATGAAGCGCACCATCTGGTCTGGAGCGAAGATGCACCAAGCCGGGAATACATGGCCATCGAACAGCTTGCCGAGCGCGTACCAGGCGTCCTGCTGCTGACCGCAACGCCGGAGCAGTTAGGTCTGGAGAGCCACTTCGCCCGTTTGCGCCTGCTCGATCCAAACCGCTTCCATGACTTTGAGCAGTTCGTTGAAGAGCAGAATAACTACCGTCCGGTCGCCGATGCCGTTGCCCTGCTGCTGGCGGGTAAACATCTCTCGAATGACGAGCTCAACACCCTGAGCGATCTGATTGGCGAGCAGGATATTGAGCCTCTGCTGCAGGCGGCCAACAGCGACAGTGAAAACGCGGATTCCGCGCGTAAAGAACTGATCGATATGCTGATGGATCGCCACGGCACCAGCCGCGTCCTGTTCCGTAACACCCGTAACGGGGTGAAAGGTTTCCCGAAACGCGAATTGCATACCATCAAATTGCCACTGCCGACGCAGTACCAGACGGCCATTAAAGTTTCCGGCATTATGGGCGCGCGCAAAACTGCTGAAGAGCGTGCACGCGACATGCTCTACCCGGAACAGATTTACCAGGAATTTGAAGGCGATACCGGCACCTGGTGGAACTTCGACCCGCGTGTTGAGTGGCTGATGGGCTATTTGACCGCGCACCGTTCTCAGAAAGTGCTGGTGATCTGCGCCAAAGCAGCCACCGCGCTGCAGCTGGAGCAGGTCCTGCGCGAACGCGAAGGTATTCGCGCCGCCGTGTTCCACGAAGGGATGTCCATCGTCGAGCGTGACCGTGCCGCGGCATGGTTTGCAGAAGAGGACAGCGGTGCCCAGGTTCTGCTGTGCTCTGAAATCGGGTCTGAAGGCCGTAACTTCCAGTTTGCCAGCAACCTGGTGATGTTCGATTTGCCGTTCAACCCGGATCTGCTGGAACAGCGTATCGGTCGTCTGGATCGTATTGGCCAGGCGCATGATATTCAAATCCACGTACCTTACCTGGAAAAAACCGCCCAGTCCGTACTGGTGCGTTGGTTCCACGAAGGTCTGGATGCGTTTGAGCATACCTGTCCGACCGGCCGCCCGATTTACGATCAGGTGCACGCCGATCTGATCGGCTATCTGGCCGCGCCAGAGAATACCGACGGGTTTGATGAACTGATCAAAGCCTGCCGTGATAAGCATGAAGCGCTGAAATCTCAGCTGGAACAGGGTCGTGACCGCCTGCTGGAGATCCACTCCAACGGCGGTGAAAAAGCCCAGGCGCTCGCTGAAAGCATTGAAGAGCAGGATGATGACACCAGCCTGATCAGCTTCTCCATGAACCTGTTCGACATCGTTGGCATAAACCAGGACGATCGTGGCGAGAATTTGATTGTCCTGACCCCGTCCGACCATATGCTGGTCCCGGATTTCCCTGGCCTGCCGGAAGATGGATGCACCATCACCTTTGAACGTGATGTGGCGCTGTCGCGCGAAGATGCGCAGTTCATCACCTGGGAGCACCCGCTGATCCGCAACGGTCTGGATTTGATCCTCTCAGGCGATACCGGCAGCAGCACCATCTCGTTGTTGAAAAACAAAGCGCTGCCAGTGGGTACCCTGTTGCTGGAACTGATTTACGTTGTCGAAGCGCAGGCGCCGAAACAGCTGCAGCTCAACCGCTTCCTGCCGTCAACGCCTGTGCGTCTGCTGCTGGACAAAAACGGCACGAACCTCGCCGCTCAGGTTGAATTCGAGAGCTTTAACCGCCAGCTGAGCGCGGTGAACCGCCATACCGGCAGTAAGCTTGTCAACGCGGTACAGCAGGATGTGCACGCTATTCTGCAACTGGGTGAAACGCAGATCGAAAAAGCGGCCCGGGCGCTGATTGATGCCGCACGTCAAGAAGCCGACGACAAACTGTCCGCGGAGCTCTCCCGTCTGGAAGCGTTGAAAGCGGTAAACCCAAACATCCGTGATGACGAGCTGGCGGCGATCGAGAGCAACCGTCAGCAGGTGCTGGAAAGCCTTAATCAGGCAGGCTGGCGTCTGGATGCCCTGCGTCTTATCGTTGTGACGCATCAGTAAACGGAGCGCAAGATGGTGATGGAGCCTTACAATCCACCTCAGGATCCCTGGCTGGTGGTGCTTTATCAGGATGAGCACATTATGGTGGTCAACAAGCCCAGCGGCTTGTTGTCCGTGCCAGGGCGTCTGGATGAGCACAAAGACAGTGTGATGACGCGTATTCAGCGTGATTATCCTCAGGCGGAGTCTGTCCATCGTCTGGACATGGCCACCAGCGGTGTGATTGTAGTGGCGCTGAATAAAGCGGCGGAACGCGAGCTGAAACGCCAGTTCCGCGATCGCGAGCCGAAAAAGCAGTATGTCGCACGTGTCTGGGGGCATCCTCAGCCGGCGGAAGGGCTGGTGGATTTACCGCTGATCTGCGACTGGCCGAACCGACCAAAACAAAAGGTCTGTTACGAAACCGGCAAAGCAGCACAAACCGAGTATGAAGTGCTGGAGTACGCGCCAGATAACACTGCGCGCGTGCTGCTTAAGCCGATTACCGGGCGCTCGCACCAGCTGCGTGTCCATATGCTTGCGCTGGGGCACCCGATTCTGGGGGACAGATTTTACGCGCCGCCCGATGCACTGGCGCTGGCGCCACGCCTGCAGCTGCATGCGCAGACGCTCACCATCACCCATCCGGTTTTTGGCAATGCAATGACGTTTAAAGCCCCAGTCGACTTCTGAAAAAAAGGCCCGACAGTGTCGGGCCTTTTTTATTTGAAACTTTTCTTCTCTTTAATCAACTCGTACGCTTTCTGAATTTCCTGCGCTTTTTGCTTCGCCATCTCCATCATCTCCGGCGGTAAACCTTTCGCGACCAGTTTGTCCGGGTGGTGCTCACTCATCAGCTTACGATAGGCACGCTTGATGGTGGTTACATCGTCCGATGGCTTCACCCCCAGCACGTTACAGGCATCCTCCAGCGTCGGCCCCCGCTGCGCCTGCTGCCAGGCACCGCCAGAGGACTGCTGGTGATAGCCGCCGCCAAACTGCGCACCGCCCTGCATCATGCGCAGGAACTGGTCGAACTGCATACGGGAGATGCCCAGCTCTTCCGCAATAACGTATAAAACATCGCGTTCATTAGGATGAAGTGAACCATCGGCAAACGCCGCCTGGATTTGGATCTCCAGAAACATCCGAATTAAATCAAAACGGCCGAAGCAGATGCTGCGGAACTGACGCATTTTATCGCGCAGCGGATAGTTATCCGCTTTACCGATGCGAAACGCATTTTGTGCCGCGAGACGGGAGTCACCATGCAGATTCATGCGGTCCATAAAGACGCTGGCTATCTGAATATCGGCTTCCGTCACACGCCCTTTTGATTTGGTTAAGTGCCCCATCACCTCAAACGTGGTGGAGAAAAAGAGGGACTGACGCTCACGCTGATTGGCAAACCAGGCCATTTTGCGGCTGCGAGCCTTATCAAACATATGGCCGATAATAAGCCCCAGTACGATCCCCCAGAACCCGGCACCCATGATGATGGCGAACGCAACGCCGATTATTTTACCCCAATACTGCATATACTCCCCGGTTAGTCATGTTCCTGGCCGACGCAACGTCATCATCACAGTGTTCAAGCCACGGTCAATTGAAGGACATCGCCTATAATTTGCTTTATCATACTCGTCATTCGATAGCGAGCCTAACACTCTGGCGCGCAAACGGGCAGGATTAACGCTGGTACTGCGCTGATGAGTAAGATAGTCTCTGAGCGTTTGTAAGCCGTAGCCACTGATGACGGAACAATAAAATACAACGTATGAAAAAACGTATCCCCACCCTCCTGGCCACAATGATTGGCACCGCCCTGTACAGCCAACAGGGACTGGCGGCCGATCTCGCCTCGCAGTGTATGCTTGGCGTCCCAAGTTATAATCGTCCACTGGTAAAGGGCGATACGAATAGCTTGCCGGTAACCATTACTGCCGATAGCTCTAAAGGCACATATCCTGACAATGCGACATTTACTGGCAATGTGGATATTAACCAGGGCAACAGCCGTCTGCAGGCAGATGAAGTGCAATTACACCAGAAGCAGCCGGAAGGTGCGGCCGAGCCGGTACGAACGGTGGATGCGCTGGGTAATGTGCACTATGACGACAATCAGGTCATCCTGAAAGGTCCGAAAGCCTGGTCAAACCTGAATACCAAAGACACTAACGTCTGGGAAGGTGATTACCAGATGGTAGGTCGCCAGGGGCGCGGTGATGCAGACCTGATGAAGCAGCGCGGCGAAAACCGCTATACGATTCTCGAAAACGGCTCTTTCACGTCCTGTCTGCCCGGGTCTAATACCTGGAGCGTGGTCGGAAGTGAAGTCATCCATGACCGTGAAGAGCAGGTTGCCGAGATCTGGAACGCCCGCTTCAAGCTCGGTCCGGTACCCGTTTTCTACAGCCCTTACCTGCAGCTTCCTGTGGGTGACAAACGCCGCTCAGGTTTCCTGATCCCGAATGCCAAATACAGCACCACGAACTACTTTGAGTTCTATCTGCCGTATTACTGGAACATCGCGCCCAACATGGACGCCACGATCACGCCGCACTATATCCATAAGCGCGGCAACGTTATGTGGGAAAACGAGTTCCGCTACCTGACGCAGGCGGGTACTGGCCTGATGGAACTGGATTATCTGCCGTCGGATAAAGTCTTCCAGGATGAGCATCCAACAGAAGGCGATAAACACCGCTGGTTGTTCTACTGGCAACATGCCGGGGTAATGGACCAGGTCTGGCGTTTTAACGTTAACTACACCAAGGTTAGTGACCCATACTATTTCAACGACTTTGACTCCAAATACGGGTCCAGTACAGATGGCTACGCCACGCAGAAATTCAGCGTGGGGTACGCTATTCAGAACTTCGACGCCACGGTCTCTACCAAGCAGTTCCAGGTCTTTAGCAGCCAGAACACAAGTACTTACGGTGCAGAACCGCAGTTGGACGTTAACTGGTACCAGAACGATGTTGGTCCGTTTGACACCCACGTGTATGCCCAGGCCGTGCACTTCGTTAACACGAACTCGGATATGCCGGAATCCACGCGTGTTCACCTCGAGCCAACCATCAATTTGCCGGTGTCAAATGACTGGTCGAGCCTGAATACCGAGGCCAAACTGATGGCCACCCATTACCAGCAGAAGAATCTCGACTGGTATAACAACCGTTACGGCACCGATCTCGAAGAATCCGTGAACCGCGTCCTGCCGCAATTCAAAATGGACGGCAAACTGATCTTCGAACGCGATATGGGTCTTCTGGCGGAGGGTTATACCCAGACGCTTGAGCCACGTATGCAGTATCTGTACGTCCCGTATCGCGATCAGAGCAACATTCAGAACTATGACTCCTCATTCCTGCAGTCTGACTACAGCGGTCTGTTCCGCGACCGTACCTACGGTGGCCTCGACCGTATTGCGTCAGCAAACCAGTTAACGACCGGCGTCACAACGCGCGTTTATGATGATGCCGCCGTTGAACGTTTTAACGTTTCTGTTGGTCAAATCTACTATTTCACCGAGTCCCGGACCGGTGATGACGACATTAACTGGGAAAAAGACAACAAAACGGGTTCTCTGGTGTGGGCAGGTGATACCTACTGGCGTATGACCGATCGCTGGGGTTTACGCGGGGGTGTGCAGTACGATACGCGTCTCAACAACGTTGCGACAAGCAGTGCGGCGATTGAATACCGTCGTGATGAAGACCGTATGCTGCAGTTGACCTATCGTTACGCCAGCCCGGAATATATTCAGGCCACGTTGCCAAACTATGCGAATACGGATCAGTACAAAGACGGCATCTCGCAGGTGGGTGGCGCAGCGAGCTGGCCAATCGCCGATCGCTGGTCAATCGTCGGTGCTTACTACTTTGACACCAACACCAGTAAACCTGCTGACCAGATGGTTGGTCTGCAATATAACTCCTGCTGCTACGCGCTACGTGTCGGTTACGAACGTAAGCTTAACGGCTGGGATACCAAGAATGAACAGGGCAAATACGATAACGTGATTGGCTTTAATGTCGAACTGCGCGGCCTGAGCTCCAACTACGGCCTGGGCACGCAGCAGATGCTGCGCTCGAACATTCTGCCGTACCGCAGTTCCTTGTAATGTGCTTAATTTGCAACGTAATCCGCTTTGCGGTTAATTGAAATGGAAAAAGTATGAAGAACTGGAAAACGCTGCTGCTCGGTGTCGCTATGGTTGCGAATACCAGCTTCGCGGCCCCCCAGGTTGTTGATAAGGTCGCCGCTGTGGTTAACAACGGCGTCGTGCTCGAAAGCGACGTTGACGGTTTGATGAAATCTGTGAAGCTCAATTCGGGTGAAGCAGGTCAGCAACTTCCGGATGACGCTACCCTGCGCCACCAGATCCTGGAACGTCTGATCATGGATCAGATTGTCCTGCAAATGGGTCAGAAAATGGGTGTGAAGGTCACTGACGAGCAGCTCGATCAGGCCATTGCTAACATCGCGAAACAGAACAACATGAGCCTGGACCAGATGCGCAGCCGTCTGGCCTATGATGGCATCAGCTATGCAACGTACCGTAATCAGATCCGTAAAGAGATGCTGATTTCGGAAGTACGTAACAATGAAGTCCGTCGTCGCGTCACGATCCTGCCTCAGGAAGTGGACGCGCTGGCAAAACAGGTGGGTAACCAGAACGACGCCAGCACCGAACTGAACCTGAGCCACATTCTGATCCCGCTGCCAGAGAACCCAACCTCCGACCAGGCTGCGGAAGCTGAAAGCCAGGCGCGTTCGATTGTCGAGCAGGCACGTAACGGCGGTGACTTTGGCAAACTGGCCATCACCTACTCCGCTGACCAACAGGCGCTGAAAGGCGGCCAGATGGGCTGGGGACGTATCCAGGAGCTGCCTTCCATCTTTGCCCAGGCGCTGAGCACGGCGAAGAAAGGTGACATCGTGGGTCCCATTCGTTCAGGCGTGGGCTTCCACATCCTGAAAGTGAACGATCTGCGCGGTCAGAGTCAGAACATTTCGGTTACCGAAGTTCACGCTCGCCATATTCTCCTCAAGCCGTCACCTATCATGACTGACGATCAGGCGCGCGTGAAACTGCAACAGATTGCTGCAGACATCAAGAGCGGAAAAACCTCGTTTGCGAATGCCGCGAAAGAGTTCTCTCAGGATCCCGGCTCTGCTAATCAGGGCGGCGATCTGGGCTGGGCGGCCGCGGATATCTACGATCCTGCGTTCCGTGACGCACTGATGAAGCTGAACAAAGGCCAGATGAGCGCCCCGGTGCACTCCTCCTTCGGCTGGCATCTGATCGAACTGTTGGATACCCGCAATGTTGATAAAACGGACGCGGCGCAGAAAGACAGAGCCTACCGCATGCTGTTTAACCGTAAGTTCTCTGAAGAAGCAGCAACCTGGATGCAGGAACAACGCGCCAGCGCTTATGTGAAAGTACTGAGCAACTAATGAAACAGCATCGTGTTGTGATCACTCCCGGCGAACCTGCCGGGATTGGGCCTGACCTCGTTGTCCAGCTCGCCCAGCGCAGCTGGCCGGTGGAACTGGTTGTCTGCGCTGATGCAACACTGTTACAAGACCGGGCAACGCTGCTCGGTCTGCCTTTAACGCTCATCCCCTACGTTGAAGGCCAGCAGCCTGCACCACAGCAAGCCGGCACGCTTACGCTTCTTCCTGTTCCACTTCGTACTCCCGTCATCCCGGGTCAGCTCAGTACCGAAAACGGCCACTATGTTGTAGAGACGCTGGCGCGTGCCTGCGACGGTTGCCTGAAGGGCGAATTTGCCGCCCTGATCACCGGTCCCGTGCACAAAGGCGTTATCAACGAGGCGGGGATACCGTTTACCGGGCACACGGAGTTCTTTGAAGAGCGCTCGCACAGCCCGAAAGTGGTCATGATGCTGGCGACAGAAGCAATGCGCGTTGCCCTCGTGACGACCCATTTGCCCATCAGGGCCATTCCGGATGCCATTACTCCGTCTCTTTTACGGGAGATCATCGGGATCCTGCATCACGACCTGCAAACCAAATTCGGCATCAAACAGCCGCATGTGCTGGTCTGCGGCCTGAACCCGCACGCCGGTGAAGGCGGGCATATGGGTACCGAAGAGATCGACACCATTATTCCGGTGCTTGAAGAAATGCGGGCAAAAGGGATGAACTTAAGCGGGCCGTTGCCTGCCGATACCCTTTTCCAGCCAAAATACCTGGATAATGCGGACGCCGTGCTCGCGATGTACCACGATCAAGGCCTGCCCGTGCTAAAATACCAGGGCTTTGGCCGCGGGGTGAATATCACCCTCGGTTTACCTTTTATTCGAACGTCCGTTGACCACGGTACTGCGCTGGATCTGGCAGGCCAGGGGAAAGCGGATGTCGGCAGTTTTATTACGGCGCTTAATCTCGCCATCAAAATGATTGTTAATACTCAATGACTAATCGAGTCCATCAGGGCCACTTAGCCCGAAAACGCTTCGGGCAAAACTTCCTCAACGATCAGTTCGTGATCGACAGTATCGTGTCTGCCATTAATCCGCAGAAAGGTCAGGCTATGGTCGAAATCGGCCCGGGTCTTGCCGCTCTGACTGAACCCGTAGGCGAACGCCTGGACGAACTGACCGTTATCGAACTCGATCGCGATCTCGCCGCACGCCTGCAAACTCATCCGTTCCTGGGGCCAAAGCTGACGATTTATCAGCAGGATGCCATGACCATGAACTTTGGTGAGCTGTCGGAAAAAATGGGCCAACCGCTGCGCGTGTTCGGTAACCTGCCGTACAACATTTCCACACCGCTAATGTTCCACCTGTTTAGCTATACTGATGCCATTGCCGACATGCACTTCATGTTGCAAAAAGAGGTGGTTAACCGCCTGGTTGCAGGGCCGAACAGTAAAGCGTATGGTCGTTTGAGCGTGATGGCGCAATATTTCTGCAACGTGATCCCGGTGCTCGAAGTACCGCCAACCGCCTTTACGCCGCCACCAAAAGTGGACTCTGCGGTAGTGCGTCTTGTACCGCATAAAATAATGCCGTACCCGGTGAAAGACCTGCGCGTGCTGAGCCGCATTACTACTGAAGCCTTTAACCAGCGCCGTAAAACGATCCGTAACAGCCTGGGCAATCTGTTTACCGTTGAAGTGCTGACTGAGTTGGGTATTGACCCGGCAATGCGTGCAGAAAATATTTCCGTAGAACAGTACTGCAAGCTGGCTAATTACATCAGCGAAAATGCGCCGCCGAAGGAGAGTTAAGCCATGATTGATTCGCCCCGCGTATGTGTCCATGTACAAAGCGTTTATGTTGAATCCCAGTCTTCACCGGATGAAGAACGTTTTGTCTTCGCTTACACCGTGACCATTCGCAATCTGGGGCGGATGCCTGTGCAACTGCTTGGGCGCTACTGGCTTATCACCAACGGCAACGGCCGCGAAATCGAAGTTCAGGGTGAAGGTGTGGTTGGTGAACAGCCCCACATCGACCCTGGCGAAGAGTATCAATATACCAGCGGTGCCGTGATCGAAACGCCGCTGGGTACCATGCAGGGCCATTACGAAATGGTCGACGTCGATGGCAATGTGTTCCGCGTTGCTATTCCTGTGTTCCGTCTCGCCGTTACAACACTCATTCATTAATCTAATGTCTACATATCTGATTGGCGACGTTCACGGTTGCTACGATGAACTGATCGCATTGTTAAAACAGGTCGACTTTACGCCTGGACAAGATACGCTCTGGCTGACGGGCGATTTAGTGGCGCGTGGCCCTGGCTCGCTGGACGTTCTACGCTTCGTCAAATCACTGGGCGACAGCGTGCGCATGGTACTGGGCAACCACGATCTGCATTTGCTGGCCGTCTTTGCCGGGATCAGTCGCAACAAACCCAAAGATCGTCTCTCGCCTTTGCTGGATGCCCCGGACGCGGATGTTCTCATCAACTGGCTACGCCGCCAGCCGCTGCTGCAGATCGATGAAGAGAAAAAACTGGTCATGGCGCATGCCGGGATCACCCCTCAGTGGGATCTTGAGACGGCGAAAACCTGTGCGCGTGACGTTGAAGCGGTGCTGGCAAGCGACTCGTATCCTTTCTTCCTCGACGCGATGTACGGCGATATGCCGAATCACTGGAGCGAAGATCTTAGCGGTCTGGCCCGCCTGCGCTTTATTACGAACGCTTTCACCCGCATGCGTTTTTGCTTCCCGAACGGGCAGCTGGATATGTATTGCAAAGAGACACCGGAAAGCGCACCTGCGCCTCTTAAACCGTGGTTTGCCATTCCCGGTCCGGTGACCAACGCCTATAACGTGGTGTTTGGCCACTGGGCGTCGCTTGAAGGAAAAGGCACACCGGAGGGGATCTACGGTCTCGATACCGGCTGCTGCTGGGGTGGAGAGTTAACCTGCTTGCGCTGGGAAGATAAAACGTACTTTGTTCAGCCATCCAACCGACAGCTGGACTTAGGGGAAGACGAGGCCGTTGCCTCCTGATGAGGATTTCCCTCCCCCGGACGGGAGAGGGACATTCACTTAGCGACGTTCCAGAATTTCGAAGCAGTAGCTGTGGGAGTTCTGCGCATCCGCGTCGTGGAATTCACTGAAGACAGATTCCCACTCATCAGGATCGTAGTCCGGGAAATGCGTATCCCCTTCCACTTCCGCATCAATGTGGGTCAGATACAGCTTCTGTGCTTTCGGCAGGAACTGTTCGTACACACGCCCACCACCAATCACCATGATCTCCTCGGCATTACCGCATGCGGCAATGGCCTCGTCTACGGACTTCACCCATTCGACGCGATCGTCAGTGCCAGGCTGGCTACTGATAACGATATTTTTACGGCCCGGTAATGGACGACCAATCGACTCCCAGGTCAGGCGGCCCATCACTACCGGCTTGTTTAACGTAGTACGTTTAAACCATGCGAGATCGGCAGGCAGGTTCCACGGCATGGCATTTTCCATACCGATAACACGGTCCACCGCCAGCGCTGCAATCAGACTGATCATTGAAAATTTCCCGGATGCAAAAAATTGCCGCCACTATACGGAAAGCTTAATCTTTCGTCGACTGGCGGCTGAGTAAAGATAGAGAAATTTTTTAATATTGCTGGCAACTCCACTTCACGCGGAAGGTTTACTCTCCGGTTCGTCCGCCGGATCGCCGGTATGCTTGCCCTCTTCCGTGCCCTGCCAGCCGTGACGCTGGATAAGCGACAGGTGATTGCGGTCCTCGTTAATGATTTCCGTCAGCATCGCGCTGGTGCGTTTAAACACCGCTGCACGCTCGGTGGCCGTGCTGCCCGCCATCGCCGCCATCTCTTCCACCATCTCGGTATTAAAGCGGCGGAAAAGGTCCGCACGCTCACGTGCTTCATAGGCCCCTAGCCCCAGATTTTCCAGCGCCATCCGGCCAGACTTGAGCGCACCTTCGAACGTTTCACGCTCTGGCGCCTCCACCCCTGCCTGACGCAGCCGGATGTAGTGATCCACATCGCGGGCGCGGGAGATAATGGTCAGCTCGGGGAAGTGCTCCTTGACCAGCTCCACCATCTGCATGCTGGTCTCCGGATCGTCGATCGCGTTAATCAACACTTCGGCTTTCGCCGCCCCGGCGGACTCCAGCAGATCGACACGCGTTGCATCCCCGTAAAACACTTTCATGTCGAATTTCCGCAGGGTCTCAACATGGTCGGGATCGTGGTCGAGGATCACCATTTTGACCCCGCTCGACAACAGCAAACGGCCCACGATCTGCCCGAAGCGACCAAACCCGGCGATGATCACCCGTGGCTGCTCCTCGTCGATCTCGTCGGCTTCGCGTTCTTGCTCGCTCCCCGTTTTTTCCAGACGCGCCAGCACCACCAGCAGAACAGGCGTTGCGGCCATCGACAGTGCGACGGCAAGCGTCAGCGCTTTCGCCCACTCAGCATCCAGTACGTTGGCCATCTGCGCCGCGCCAAAGACCACGAATGCAAACTCACTCCCCTGCCCCAGCAGTACGGCAAACCAACGACGCTGCTTGTTAGGCACCGTTAATGGACGCGCTATCAGCCACAACATGCCCATCTTAATGACCAGGAAACCGACCAGCAGGATGAGGATCCGCAGCGGATGCGTTACCAGCGTGCCAAAGTCGATAGACATCCCCACGCCGATGAAAAACAGCCCCAGCAATAATCCCTTAAACGGCTCGATATCACTTTCCAGCGCATGGCGATATTCAGAACTGGCCAGCAGCACCCCTGCCAGGAACGCCCCCATAGCCATCGATAAGCCGGCTTCCTCGAGCAGCAGACCAAAGCCAAACACCAGGAACAGCGCAACGGCACTGAAAACTTCACGCAGGCCGGAGCGAGCGACAAAGCGCAGCAACGGACGGGTCACGTAGCGGCCAAGCAGAATAACCAGCGCCAGGGCACCAACCACTTTCAGCGCGGAAAGCGCAAAAGCCCCCATGGTCGTTGAAGCACCGCTTGCGGCCAGCAGCGGGATCATCGCCACCAGCGGGATGGCGGCAATATCCTGGAACAGCAGCACCGAAAACGCGCTGCGCCCCATCTGAGAGACCGTCAGGTTACGCTCGTTCATTGCCTGCATGGCAATGGCCGTAGAGGAGAGTGCCAGCGTCAGGCCGATGAGAGTCGCGACTTTCCAGTCCATGCCCAGCAGGATACAGAACCCACCCAGCAGCAGACCACAGGCCACCATCTGCAACGCTCCCCCACCAAATACCGAAGCGCGCAGTTTCCATAACCGCCGGGGATCCAGCTCCAGGCCAATTACAAACAGCATCAGCACGACGCCGATCTCAGCGAAATGGAGAATCGCCTCGGCATCGGTCACCAGACGGAAGCCCCACGGTCCAATGACACAGCCGGCAATCAGGTAGCCCAGCACCGAACCCAGCCCCAGACGTACCGCCACGGGTACAATCAGCGCAGCCGCGCCGAGGTAAATCAGCGCCTGTATCAGCGTATGGCTATCCATTGTTCGCCTCCTGCCACTCAAGTAACCGTTGTTTATAATGGCGTGCCTGCGCCTGCAACGTCTCATCATCGCAAACGAACGTACAGTGCATCGCAAAAGGAGGGAGCCAGTTCAGCCCACAATAGAGCGCCGTCGCCTGCAGCGGCTGTGACAGCACCTCAAAGCCCGGGAAAGCACCAATATCGAAGTGGCTTTCTCCCCCGCCGGTGGTCACGGCCCACATCAGGCTTTTACCTTTAAGCGCGTGACCGTTGTGGCCATACGCCCAGCCGTGGGAAAAGACTTTATCGATCCACAGTTTGAGGAGCGGAGGGGTGCTGTACCATTGCATCGGATGCTGCCAGATAATTAAATCGGCACGAGAGAGCGCCTCCTGTTCGGCGGCGATATCGATATTAAAATCGGGATAAAGTTGATAGAGGGAACGTATCTCTACGTTATCAAGCGTCCTTACCTGCTCAAGCATCCGTTTATTTGCATGCGAGTGATGCGGATACGGATGTGCGTAAATTATCAGAATCATTAATTAGCCTGTTGTTTTACTGCCTTCTTTTACCAAAAGAGTGTAGTCAGTAATTCAACAGGCTAATAGTGAATATTATTGACGGGCTAACGTCAGAAATCTGAACTAGTTATCCAGTTCGCCCATGGATTTCACCTGGTCACGGTTGATCTGTTCAGTTTGACCCGTTTCGGCGTTTTTATAGGAAACCAGACCGGTGTCATCATCGACCTGCGGCTTACCGTCAGTCACTATCGTACGGCCATCCGTGGTTTTTACTGCCTGATTAGATGAACAGCCCGCAACGGTAAACATGGCGGTGGCAGCCAGAACGGATGCAATCAGTAGTTTATTTTGCATGGTGTTTTCCCCTGCTCTCAGTTGAATTTCGTTATCGACCTAACCATTTTAGGCTAACTGACTGAATGCGGTTGGAAAACCAGAAGGTTCTGAAGGTGGGAATAATACCCGGCAGCGAATACTGCCGGGTATGTTGGCTTACTTGTTAATCTGAGCGTGCATTTCCTGAACGGAAATCACCTTCTCGGTGGCATCAGCGTTCAGTGCCATCGCGGTGGCGAAACCACCGTTCAGGGTGGTGTCGTAATGCACTTTGTACTGCAGCGCGCTGCGGCGAATCAGCTTGGAGTCTTCAATCGCCTGACGACCTGCGGTGGTGTTAATGATGTAGGTGTATTCGCCATTCTTGATGCGATCCTGAATGTGCGGACGACCTTCATGCACCTTGTTCACCAGACGCGGATTAATGCCCGCTTCACCCAGCACAATGGCCGTGCCGTGGGTTGCATCCAGCTCGAAGCCCTGTTTCAGCAGCTTAGCCGCCAGGTCAACCACGCGCTCTTTATCGCCTTCGCGAACAGAGAGCAGCGCACGGCCAGATTTTTTCATGGTGGAGTTACTGCCTAACTGCGCCTTCGCAAACGCTTCTGCGAAGGTGCGGCCCACGCCCATCACTTCCCCGGTAGAACGCATTTCTGGCCCTAACAGCGGGTCGACGCCCGGGAATTTGTTGAACGGCAGTACCACTTCTTTCACCGAGTAGTACGGTGGGATAATTTCTTTCGTCACGCCCTGCTGTGCCAGCGTCTGGCCCGCCATCACGCGCGCCGCCACTTTCGCCAGCGGAACACCGGTAGCTTTAGAGACGAACGGTACGGTACGTGCTGCACGCGGGTTCACTTCAATCAGGTAGACTTCGTTGTCTTTGACAGCGAACTGGACGTTCATCAGACCGCGAACCTGCAGTTCGAAGGCCAGCTTCTGCACCTGCTGGCGCATCACGTCCTGAATTTCCTGGCTCAGGGTGTACGCTGGCAGGGAACATGCGGAGTCACCGGAGTGAACGCCTGCCTGTTCGATGTGCTCCATGATACCGCCAATCAGCACCATTTCGCCGTCACAGATGGCATCCACATCCACTTCAACGGCATCGTCGAGGAAGCGGTCGAGCAGAACCGGCGCATCGTTGGACACGCTCACTGCCGTCTGGAAGTAACGACGCAGATCAGCTTCGTCGTAGACGATTTCCATCGCGCGGCCGCCCAGCACGTACGAAGGACGTACCACCAGCGGGTAGCCAATCTCTTTCGCCTTCTCAACAGCCATCTCGATAGCGGTGACGGTGGCATTGGCCGGCTGTTTCAGCTTCAGACGGTCAACCGCCTGCTGGAAACGTTCACGGTCTTCTGCACGGTCGATTGCATCCGGGCTGGTACCGATTACCGGCACACCAGCGGCTTCCAGCGCGCGCGCCAGTTTCAGTGGGGTCTGGCCACCGTATTGCACGATTACGCCTTTAGGCTTCTCGATACGCACGATTTCCAGCACATCTTCCAGCGTTACCGGCTCAAAGTAGAGGCGGTCGGAGGTATCGTAGTCGGTCGACACGGTTTCCGGGTTACAGTTGACCATGATGGTCTCGTAACCGTCTTCGCGCAGTGCCAGGGAGGCATGAACGCAGCAGTAGTCAAACTCGATGCCCTGGCCGATACGGTTAGGACCGCCGCCCAGCACCATAATCTTGTCGCGGTCGACGGACGGATTCGCTTCACACTCATCTTCATACGTGGAGTACATGTAAGCGGTGTCGGTCGCGAACTCCGCTGCACAGGTATCCACGCGTTTGTAGACCGGGTGCAGGTCATACTGGTCACGCAGCTTGCGGATTTCCGCTTCACGTACGCCCGCCAGTTTGGCCAGACGCGCATCGGCGAAGCCTTTACGCTTCAGTACGCGCAGGAAGTCAGCGTCCAGGCCATTAATGCCCAGGTCCGCGACTCTTTCTTCCAGACGTACCAGCTCTTCAATCTGCACCAGGAACCAGCGGTCGATGTTGGTCAGGTTGAACACGCCATCAACAGAGAGGCCCGCACGGAACGCATCGGCGATGTACCAGATACGCTCTGCGCCTGCGTCTTTCAGCTCGCGGCGAATTTTGGTCAGCGCTTCAGGGTCTTCCAGGCTCACTTTCGGGTCAAAACCCGTGGCCCCCACTTCCAGGCCGCGCAGCGCTTTCTGCAGGGATTCCTGCTGAGTACGCCCAATCGCCATCACTTCGCCAACAGATTTCATCTGTGTGGTCAGACGGTCGTTTGCGCCGGCGAACTTCTCGAAGTTAAAGCGAGGGATCTTGGTCACAACGTAGTCGATGGACGGCTCGAAGGACGCTGGAGTGCGGCCACCGGTGATGTCGTTCATCAGCTCATCGAGGGTATATCCTACCGCCAGTTTCGCGGCCACTTTCGCAATCGGGAAGCCGGTGGCTTTCGAGGCCAGCGCGGAGGAGCGAGAAACACGCGGGTTCATTTCGATAACAATCAGGCGACCGTTTTTCGGGTTCACCGCAAACTGAACGTTAGAGCCACCCGTTTCTACGCCGATTTCACGCAGTACCGCCATCGAGGCGTTACGCATGATTTGATACTCTTTGTCGGTCAGCGTCTGGGCTGGCGCTACGGTGATGGAGTCGCCGGTGTGGATACCCATCGCATCGAAGTTTTCGATGGAGCAGACGATGATGCAGTTGTCGTTTTTATCACGCACCACTTCCATCTCGTACTCTTTCCAGCCAATCAGCGATTCATCAATCAGCAGCTCTTTGGTGGGGGAGAGATCCAGACCGCGTTCACAAATCTCTTCGAACTCTTCGCGGTTGTAGGCGATACCGCCGCCGGTGCCACCCATGGTGAAGGATGGACGGATGATGCACGGATAACCAACGTCAGCCGCAACAGCCAGCGCTTCTTCCATGGTATGTGCGATACCGGAACGCGCGGTGTCGAGGCCGATTTTCTTCATCGCCACGTCGAAGCGACGACGGTCTTCAGCTTTATCAATGGCGTCGGCTGTCGCACCAATCATGGTCACGCCGAACTCTTCCAGCACGCCCTGACGCTCCAGCTCCAGCGCGCAGTTCAGCGCCGTCTGGCCGCCCATGGTAGGCAGAACCGCGTCCGGACGCTCTTTTTCGATGATTTTGCGTACCACTTCCCAGTGAATCGGCTCGATGTAGGTTGCATCTGCCATTTCCGGGTCGGTCATGATGGTGGCCGGGTTAGAGTTCACCAGGATAACGCGGTAACCCTCTTCGCGCAGGGCTTTACACGCCTGGGCACCGGAGTAGTCGAATTCGCAGGCCTGGCCGATCACAATCGGGCCAGCGCCAAGGATCAGGATGCTTTTTATGTCTGTACGTTTTGGCATGGTCTTCTCGGCTCCTGATTATTTAGCGGTCTTACGGTATTGCTCAATAAGTTCGATGAAGTGATCGAACAGCGGCGCGGCATCGTGCGGGCCCGGGCTGGCTTCAGGGTGACCCTGGAAGCTGAACGCTGGTTTATCGGTACGATGAATCCCCTGCAGGGTGCCATCGAACAGAGACTTGTGGGTCACGCGCAGGTTAGCCGGCATTGACGCCTCATCCACTGCGAAGCCGTGGTTCTGTGCCGTAATCATTACCGTGTTGTTATCGATATCTTTCACCGGGTGGTTCCCACCGTGGTGACCGAACTTCATCTTCACGGTGTTAGCACCGCTCGCCAGCGCCAGCAGCTGATGACCCAGACAGATGCCGAATACCGGGATATCGGTTTCCAGGAAGGATTTGATGGCGTCGATAGCGTAATCGCACGGTGCCGGGTCGCCAGGACCGTTGGACAGGAAGATACCGTCCGGATTCATCTTCAGTACCTCTTCAGCAGAGGTTTTCGCCGGGACGACCGTCAGGCGGCAGCCGCGGTCGACCAGCATACGCAGGATGTTGCGCTTGGCACCAAAATCGTACGCCACTACGTGGAATGGCAGGTCGCTCTCTTTTTTCGCTTCCGGCAGGTCTCCCGCCAGCGTCCAGCTTCCCTGCGTCCAGCTGTAGGCTTCTGCTGTGGTCACTTCTTTCGCCAGGTCCATGCCGTTCAGACCCGGGAAAGCTTTCGCTTTTTCCAGCGCCAGGGCTGCATCGAGGTTATCTCCTGCGATGATACAACCGTTTTGTGCACCCTTCTCGCGCAGCAGACGCGTCAGCTTACGGGTATCGATATCAGCAATCGCCACGATGTTATGGCGCTTCAGGTAGGAAGAGAGGTCCTCGGTATTGCGGTAGTTGCTGGCAATCAGCGGCAGGTCGCGAATGACCAGGCCTTGCGCATGTACCTGAGAGGATTCTTCGTCAGCAGCATTGGTGCCGACATTGCCGATATGAGGATAAGTAAGAGTAACGATTTGGCGAGAATAGGAAGGATCAGTGAGGATTTCTTGATAACCGGTCATTGAAGTATTGAAAACGACTTCCCCAACCGCCGAACCCGTTGCCCCTATGGCCCGACCGATAAACTGGGTTCCGTCTTCCAGAACCAATAGCGCTGACTTAATCAAAACACCCTCCAGAGAATATTCACTCACTTTATTTGCATATTAATTCATAACCGCGTCATGAATCAATGCAAATGTGTTGCCAGCGGATTTTTGGCAAACGGCGGCATTCTGGGGATTTGGTGGCTAAAAGTCAACTTAAAACGGAGATTTGTCATATTCTTTTGCGAGCCTGAGAGAGCCAGGAGAGCTTAAGCGGCAAAAAGATCAGGTAAATCACTGCGGGAAACGCTTGCGCGGCAAGTTTAATGGGAAAGACCGCTTCGTGGCATCAAAAAGTGGACCAGACGGTCAAAATTTACATTCAGATAACACAAAACACGTGGAAGAGATGAATTTTAGTGTGCAAATTAATAAAATTACTATGAAACACATAAAATAAAAGGGCAATAAAATATTGCCCTATGCAATCAAAGCATTACGACTGCAATAACCACATCACGATGGGTAATAACGGTTACAAATTATTGAGATCAAGCACATCTCGCATATCAAAAAGACCATTTCCCTTGCCTTTTAACCACAAGGCGGAGCGTACAGCGCCATTTGCAAACGTCATCCGGCTGGATGCCTTATGCGTAATCTCGACGCGTTCCCCAATATCGGCGAACATCGCCGTATGTTCGCCGACGATATCGCCCGCGCGGACGGTAGCAAAACCAATCGTGCCGGGAACACGTTCACCGGTGTGCCCTTCACGGGTGTAGACCGCGCAGTCTTTCAAATCTTTATCCAGTGCATGAGCAATCGCTTCCCCCATCGCCAGCGCCGTACCGGATGGCGCGTCGACTTTATAACGATGGTGCGCTTCAACAATCTCAATGTCGGTATAACTGCCCATGACCTTCGCTGCCTTCTCCAGCAGCTTCAGCATGACGTTCACCCCCACGCTAAAGTTTGCGGCGAAGACAATCGCAATCTCGTGTGAGGCATCCTGAATGGCCTGCTTCCCGGCATCATCAAAACCGGTGGTGCCGATCACCATTCCTTTACCGTGCTGACGGCAAAATGCCAGATGCGTGAGCGTGCCTTCCGGACGGGTAAAATCGATGAACACATCAAAGTCATCTTTTACCGCCTCCAGGCTGCTCTGCACGGTAACGCCTGTCTTACCCGCGCCCGCCAGCTCACCCGCGTCAGCGCCAAGCAACGATGAGCCGTCACGCTCCAGCGCCGCGCCCAGTGCCACGCCATCCATCTGTAGTGCCGCCTGAATCAGCTGGCGACCCATACGTCCACCCGCGCCCGCAATGGCGACACGGATCTGTGCATCATGCATAGTTATTCTCTTACGTTAAAATGATGTAAACCGTTTTCAGATTAACCAGCCTTTGCAGATGCTGCCAACTGAAAACGACGATAATTAGAATTTAATGATAAACAGGAAGAAATATCAGCAAAAGGCATAATCTTCAGCGAAAACCGCACGATTCGCGGACCACCAGCGCGGGCGGTAAAATAATGCGTTTCGCCGGCTCCCGGTTCCCCTGTATCCGGCTGAAAAGCAGCTCGCCGGCCTTACGCCCTATCTCCTTCGCGGCAACGGAGACGGTAGTCAGTGCAGGCTGTACCAGCCCGGCCTCGGTAATATCGTCAAAGCCCACCAGGGCAAAATGACGTCCCGGCTCGCGTCCCATTTTGCGTAAACACTGCATAACGCCAAGGGCAACAATGTCCTGGTAACACACTGCCGCGGTAATCTGCGGATGGTTCATCAACAACGCTTCCGCCACGCGCGCGCCATCACTCTGGCTTGCCTGTGAGGTGACGATCCATTCGGGATTCGGCGTCACACCATACTCCAGTAATTTACTGGTAAATCCGCCGATACGCTGAGCGCGAGACCCCGAATTCAGGCTACCGCCGATAAAGGCAATCTGACGATGCCCCATCCTCAGAAGATGCTCTGTCGCCATTTGCGTGCCAAGGAAGTTATCGGTTCCCACAAAATCAAAGTCCGGATCGTTTAGCGGTCGCACGACCATAATTGCCGGAATATTGCGTCGCTTAAGACCATCGAAAAAGGCCTGCGGGGTTTCTCGCGCGGCACACAGCACCATGCCACAGACGTTGTTACGCATCAGCGAATCCACAAACTTTTGCTGTCGCTCGGACGACTCTTCGCTGTTTGCCAGAAACAGCAGAAGGTCGTGGCGTTCCATCTCATGGCTTAGACCTGCCGTCATTTCGCCATAAAAAGGGTTCGTGATGTCATGCAACAGGAGCCCCACCTGATTACTGCTGCGGTTTCGCAGGTTGGCTGCCGTCTGATTGTAAACATAGCCCGATTCATCCAGCGCCTGAAGTACGCGCTCCCGGGTCCGTTGCGAGATCCGCCCTTTATTACACAGCACCATTGATACGGTGGCGGTTGAAACCCCGGCGCGTTTTGCCACATCAGCCAGCGTGATACCCGTCATGATCGCTCCTTGTCGTTCACATCAGATTAATCGAATAACCTCAATTTTGCACTTTTGCGCGTGAGCCTCTTCACATAATGGCCGCCTTTTCGCCACTTATCGCCAGAACTGGCGGGTTAATCGCGTTAATCACCCTTCCCAAACAAGGTTAATCGAATAACCTTAAGCAACGAAGACGGAGAGAAAAGATGGCAACTTACGATAAATTCCCGGAAGTCGCAGTAGAGGGGTATGACGATTGTGCCTGGCAGGGCTGGGACGCGATTGTGCGCGAGCTTACCCACAGAGCGGGTCAATATACACGAATCGTGCTGGTCATTGACTGCTACCCCGGCGTCAGGCTGGAGGAACTGGAGACAAAACTGCTGCCAGCATTGGGAGCCACGCTGACGCTCAATGCCGAACAGATTCGTCTCGACGAACATGCTTTAAGCGGGTTGCTGGCCCGACATCTCACTGACGACCGCGTCTTCGGCGTGCTCTCCTGTCACCAGCTCGAGGAATTCATCGACCCGGTGAAACGCGAGGCGTTGCAGGCGCAGGTCGAACGGTGCCGCGAAGGGATAATCGTTATTTACGGGCCGGGTGCCGCGCTGGTTACTGCAGGCGATATTCTGGTCTACGCCGATTTACCGCGCTGGGAGATCCAGCAGCGCATGCGCAGCGGTGAACTGGCTAACTGGGGCGCGGCTAACCAACACGAGGATATTCTGCGTCGCTATAAACGCGCCTTTTTCATCGAGTGGCGCGTATTCGATCGTCACAAAACCCCGCTGCTACGGCGTACTGATTATCTCCTGGATACCACCCAGGCGGATAATCCGGCGATGGTCGGCGGCGATGCGCTGCGCGCCGGGTTGCAACACACCACCCAACGTCCTTTTCGTGTAGTGCCCTTTTTCGACCCCGGCGTCTGGGGCGGACAATGGATGAAACAGAAATTCGATCTCGATCCCTCTGCGCCTAACTACGCATGGTGTTTTGACTGCGTGCCCGAGGAAAACAGCCTGTTGCTTCGTTACGGCGCGGTGCGGATCGAGATCCCCTCTCAGGATTTGGTGCTGCTGCATCCCCGGGCGCTGCTGGGTGAAAAAGTGCATGCCCGTTTTGGTGCGGAATTTCCCATCCGCTTTGATCTGCTAGATACCCTCGGCGGGCAGAACCTGAGTTTTCAGGTGCATCCGACCACGGAGTACATACAGCAGCATTTTGGTATGCATTACACCCAGGATGAGAGTTATTACATCCTTGAGGCAGAGCCAGGGGCTCAGGTGTATCTGGGGACCCGAACGGGTACCCGGCCCGAAGAGATGATGGACGACCTCAGACGGGCCAGCCGCGGTGAAAAGCCGTTCGACGACGCCCGCTTCGTCAATCATCTTGCGGCGAACAAACACGATCATTTTTTGATCCCCGCCGGTACGGTTCACTGTTCTGGAGCAGGAACCGTGGTACTTGAGATCAGCGCCACGCCTTACATTTTCACCTTCAAGCTCTGGGACTGGGGACGACTGGGAATGGATGGGCAGCCCCGCCCGGTTCATCTGGCACATGGCGAAAAGGTGATCGACTGGCAACGCGATACGCAGTGGATAGAACAGCATCTTGTGAATCAGTGTGAACCCCTCGGCGAAGGCACCGGCTGGCGCGAAGAGCGGACCGGGCTTCACGAGCGTGAATTCATCGAAACGCGTCGCCACTGGTTCATTGAACCGGTGACGCACTCCCCCCACGGAGGCGTGAATGTCCTTAATCTTGTTGAAGGTGAAGAGGCGACGGTAGACAGCCCCGGCGGCGCATTCGCCCCGTTCGTCGTGCACTACGCAGAAACGTTTATCGTCCCCGCTGACGCAGGCGAATACCGTATTTCTCCGTCAGGGCCGAGCTGCGGTAAATCCATTGCCACCATTAAAGCCTGGGTAAGAGGTTAACCATGATTCACATTATTGTGGCGACACACGGCCCGCTGGCCACCGCCCTGCTGGAAAGCGGAAAAATGGTGTATGGCGATCTTCCTCATCGACAGGCGGTATGTCTGAATGCACAGGCTGGCATAGCGGGGTTTCGCCGTGATTTCGCTGCGGCATACCACCGCGCAGGTGCGGGCGCAGACGGCATCGTCGTCCTGTGCGATATGCAGAGCGGAACACCGTGGAATGTGGCCTGCGAATACGCGTTTAATCCCCAGACGCATCCACCGGTCGCCGTGGTGGCGGGAGTCAACTTCCCCATGCTCTTGCTCACCGACGACATTCTGATGGCCCGGGATGTCCATGCCGCCGCCGCGCAGCTCATCGAATTAACGCAGCCCACCCTGGTTCAGGCAAAACGGGTGGAATCCGCCCAGAACGACGATTTCTAAGGAGCTTATATGAGCATTTCGTTTGTACGTATTGACGACCGGGTGATCCACGGGCAGCTCGTCACGCGCTGGGCCAAAGAGCTGCCCTGTGATGGCATCGTGGCAATTGACGATGCCGTCGCGGCCGATCCGCTGCTCTCGTCGGTAATGAAAGGCGCGGTGTCAGATACCAGAGTGTGGCTGTTCGATACCCTGACCGCCATCGAAAAGCTGCCGAAAGTGATTGCCAGCGATAAGCGCTACTTCGTGATTGGCAAATCGCCTGTCACCCTGCAACGCCTTGAACAGGCAGGCATAAGCCTGAAGAACGGCAATGGCAAAATTAACGTCGGGCCAATGAGTGCCCGCGCCAACACCACCACCATTGGCCCTAATCAGTCCGTAACGCCAGAGGAGGCAGCAGCCTTTGACTGGCTGACTGAACAGGGACATGCCATCGAGTTTCGTCTGGTGCCCGATGCCAGTTTTTACAGCTGGCAGGACGCCCGGCAAAAACTGAAATAAGGAGCGCATGATGATTTTCGAAGCTTCTCTCATCGGTCTGCTTTGCTATCTCGGTGCACTCAGTAGTCCCTGGCTGTTTGGCCTGACGGGCGGCTGGTATCTCATCTCCCGCCCGCTGGTTTCGGGGATGCTGGTGGGCCTGATTCTGGGCGACGTTAAAACCGGGATCATGATTGGTGTGGCGGTGCAGGCCGTTTATATCGCGATGGTCACCCCCGGCGGTTCAATGCCTGCCGACCTCAATTTTGTCGCTTATCCTGCTATCGCGCTGGGGATTCTGTCGGGCAAAGGGCCAGAGGTGGCCGTGGCGCTGGCGGCGACCATTGGCATTGCCGGAACGATACTGTTTAACGCCATGATGGTATTGAACTCGTTCTGGAACCACCGCGCCGACGTGGCGCTTGAGCGCGGGGATGAGCGCGGAATTTATCTTAACAGCGCGGTCTGGCCACAGGTGATGAACTTTGTTCTGCGCTTTGTGCCGACGTTTATCGCCGTCTATTTTGGCGCGCAGTACATCAGCGAGTTTATGGACAGTCTGCCCGGCATCGTGCTTTCGACCATGAACGTGCTGGGGGGCATCTTACCGGCCGTTGGGATCGCCATCCTGCTTAAGCAGATCATCAAAAGCTACAGCATGCTGATCTACTTCCTGGTGGGCTTCATATGCATTGTGTTCCTGAAGCTCAACATGGTGGCGCTGGTGATTGTGGGCGCCCTGCTGGCGTTAATTCATTACAACTACAAGCCGGAAGCGCCGCAGGCTGTCACGCCGGGTAGGCCCGCCGACGATGAGGATGAATTCTGATGGAAGACCGTAAACTGACCCGAAAAGATCTGCGCCGCTGCTGGCGAGCGTGGATGATGCATAACCTCTCTTCGATGAGCTTCGAGCGTCTGGAATCGTTCGGCTTCTGTCTGAGCATGTTACCGGTCGCCAAAAAACTCTACCCGGATGCCGCCCAGCGCACCGAGATGCTGCGCCGCCACGCCTCGTTTTACAACACGGAGCCGCAGATCGGTGCCATCGTAAACGGTATGGCGCTTGGGCTGGAAGAGAAAAAAGCCAACGGCGAGCCCATTGATGGCGAAACGATCAATACCCTGAAGGTGGGGCTGATGGGACCAATCGCGGGGATTGGTGACTCAATGATCCCCGGCATGCTGATCCCCATTTTGCTGAGCATCGGTATGGCACTTGCCGCCGGAGGAAATGTTCTTGGCCCGTTGTTCTACACCGTCGCCTGGCTGGCCATCATTATCCCGGGATCCTGGTTTCTGTTTCTGAAAGGCTACCAGATGGGCTCAGGATCGGTCGAGATGCTGGTGAGCAGCAAGTCAACGCGACTGCGCGAAGCTTTGTCTCTGCTGGGTGTATTTGTGATGGGCGGCGTGGCGGCAAGCTACGTTAAGCTGGGCACCGGGCTGGAATTTATCACCCGTGACGGGGTTAACATCCATGTTCAGCAGATGCTTGACGGTATCTTTCCGCAGCTATTACCGCTTCTGGTGGTTCTGGGCACCTGGTATCTGATGGCAAAACGTGGCGTCTCCCCGGTCAGGGCCATGATTGTGTTGCTTGCGCTGGCGGCGCTGGGCGTCGCATCAGGTCTGTTTGCCGGATAAGACAGCCGGGGCAATGCCCCGGTTTTTTATGGGTGGAAGTTATGCCACAGTTCAGCCACTTTATCCGGGCGAGAGATAAACTGAAAGCGAGCAGGATCGGCAATAAACTGCGTATAGACAGGCTCATCCGTCAGGCCGAATTCGCTGTAGCGACGCGGTGTGATCATCTGTAGCCGCCCCGGCAGATAATGCGTGTTGTGCTGCCAGATGATATGGCTCCCCTGCAGCAGCGGATACCAGGCCAGTCCTTTACGCGCCCGCACAGCATCATATTCAAAACCATATTCCCTGTCGCACCACGCACCGAAGGTCAGTGGTTCATCCGGCGAGGCAGAGATAGTGGCATGCCCCCAGCCAGGCGGAACCAGCACCTTTTCGCCCGGCCCGGCCAGTACGGCGAAACAGCGCCCGGGATCGTCCGCAACATACTCCTGCATATAGATAATGGCGCGCCCCTGCCAGATTTCATACAGCTCGGGCGGAGACCAGCCGCTGTGACTGCTTTTACGGTGAACATGCCCCTGGCTGCGGATCGGCTCTTCACCCAGCGTTCCCGTCGCGTAGGTCACGACCCCAAACAGCAGCATGCGTTTTTTCAGCTCCTGCCGGTCTGCCAGACGGGCGACATCCATCGCGATAGCATAAACGTCTTCCGGCCCTGAGCAGTCAGGATCCCGTAACGACGCGCGGATCTCATCAAGCGTACGGATCTCTGGCATCGGGCCAGTGACGTCCTCACCGTAGCTGAACCCCAGCGGGTGCCGGGTGATGGTCATGTCCAGCCCAAAGTTATTCATTCTGAACCTCCCAGCCACCGTCAGTGGCCAATACCCGCACGGCAAAACCGTGGGGTAACGCGGCATAGTCGTGTCCGGCGACGGCGGGCCAGACCGCGAGTGAAGAGAGCGTGGTCTCACCGGTATTGATTAAACGGTGGGCGGTAAAAGGCGCAATAATATGGACGGATCCCGGCATCACGCACTCCAGACGGGTTTCGCCGGATGTCGTCTGGAGTAAAAGCAGGCCACGTCCCCGCAGGCCAAAATAGACTTCGCCCTGTTCACGACGTTGATGAAAATGGCCGCGGGTCATAAAAAATTCCCGGCCAATTTTACCTGCATGTAAATGGGTAACGCCGACAAACAACGCCCCTTCTTGTGCAGGCGATTCCAGCATTTCGACGTCATACACCGTCTGATGCGGATCGCATTGTGCCCAGGCGTCTCGATCGGCAAACAAACCATTGAGATCGGCAAGGCGTGTGGATTTAAGAATAAGTGCGCCGCGGGCAAGTGTACCACTGGCCCAGGCCACCAGAGGCGGCAGGATAATATCTGAAGTCATCGTCTTCTCCGGCCCGAGGAGAACAACCCGCCCAGCATAACAATTTAAACGATTAACCTGCGCATCAAAGACGCAATGTGTCAGGTGAATCACAGTTAATCAGCAATAAAAATGCCGGCCACTGACGTGGCCGGCATTCGGGTCATGCGCGAGGAAACTTACTCGACTTCGCGTGCGTCGATACGCAGCTCTTTCGGGACCTCGAAAACAATATTCTCTTCGCGTCCTTCCAGCGGGACCGCTTCGCCGCCGCCCAGTTCCTGCAGACGGGAAATCACGTTCTGCACCAGGATATCCGGAGCCGAGGCGCCTGCGGTTACCCCGACACAGGCCACGTTTTTCACCCACGCTTCCTGGATATCGCTGGAATCATCAATCAGATAGGCCGCTTTCCCCATTCGCTGCGCAAGTTCAGCCAGACGGTTGGAGTTAGAGGAATTTTTCGAACCGACAACCAGCACCACGTCCGCCTGTTCAGCAAGAGCACGCACCGCTTCCTGACGATTGGTGGTGGCGTAGCAAATGTCGTCCTTACGCGGGCCGACGATTTTCGGGAAGCGCTGGCGCAGGGCGTCAATCACGTCCGACGTATCGTCAACGGAGAGCGTCGTCTGGGTCATAAACGAGAGACGCGTTTCATTTTTGACGTTCAGCGTAAACACATCTTCCGGCGACTCCACCAGGTACATCCCCCCTTCCGGGTTGCTGTACTGGCCCATGGTACCTTCGACTTCCGGGTGGCCGGCATGGCCAATCAGGATCGACTCTTCACCACGACGGCTGGCGCGCGCCACTTCCATGTGCACTTTGGTCACTAATGGGCAGGTGGCGTCGAAAACGGTCAGATCGCGGCTTTTCGCTTCGTTACGCACCGCCTGAGAAACCCCGTGCGCGGAGAAAATCAGGATTGCGCCGTCAGGCACTTCGCTGATCTGCTCAATGAAAATCGCGCCACGCTCGCGCAGGCTGTCGACGACATAACGGTTATGCACCACTTCGTGACGCACATAAATCGGCGCGCCGTAAATCTCGAGCGCGTTTTCAACAATGCTGATAGCGCGGTCTACACCGGCGCAAAAGCCGCGCGGGTTAGCCAACAGGATCTGCATTTCAGGCCTCCAGTACCGGATCGATCTCCAGCACTTCAATATCAAAATGGACGGTGCGCCCGGCAAGCGGATGGTTGAAGTCAACGGTGATGGAGTCACCATTGATTTCGCGGATCACGCCAGGCATTTCGCTGCCATCCATAGCGGTAAAGAGCATGATCGCCCCGATTTCCGGCTCACCTGCATCCATAAACTCGCGGCGCGAGAAGTACTGAACAAGGTCCGGGCTTGGCACGCCAAACGCGGCATCTGGCTCCAGCGAAAATGCCTTTTTCTCGCCTTCTTTCAGGCCAAGCAGCTGTTGCTCAAGACCTTCAGACAGGGAGGTGTCGCCGAGACGAAACAGGGCGGGTTTGCCGTTATTGCGGGTGGATTCAGCCGTGGAGCCATCATCCAGTTTCAGCGTGAAATGAACGAGAACCGCGCTGTTGCTCTGTACGGATTTAGACATGCAAATTGCTCGCTTGTTTTGACCCACCGGTGAGAGACGGGAGGCCAGACATTCTGTAGGCCGGGGGCGCATGCGCCACCCGGCATTTACATTTAAGCCTGTTTCTTCGCGGCCGCGTTCGGCAAGAAGCCTTCCAGCACGATTAACGCCGCGCCGATGCAAATTGCGCTGTCGGCGAGGTTAAAAGTCGCGAAGTGCCAGTCGCCGACATAGAAGTCGATCATATCGACCACAAAGCCGTGCCACAGGCGATCAAACAGGTTGCCCAGCGCGCCACCGATAATCAGCGCATAGGCGATGTTATTTAGCTTTTGTGTTGCCTTCGAACGGTACATCAGCAGCGATAGCACCACACAGATACCGATAGCGATACCTGCAAAGAACCAGCGCTGCCAGCCACCGCTGTCAGCAAGGAAACTAAACGCCGCACCGTAGTTACGTGCGTAATGCAGGTTAAGCGACGGGAACAGCGACACCGTCTCCCCCAGAGCAAAATTCTGGAGGATCAGGAACTTGCTACCCAGATCGATAATCAGCACTACCACCACCAGCCACAGCCAGCGCAGTCCTGTTGAACAGAGAGTTTTACTCATCAGGCAAACTTACGTTTCTCGCCGTCACCGGCGACGTTGCTGACACAGCGTCCGCAGATATCTGCGTGTTCCGCCACCTGGCCGACATCAGTGGTGTAATGCCAGCAACGCGGGCATTTATCACCTTCGGCTTTGCTCAATGCGACTTTCAGTCCTTTGAGCAGTTCGCTCTGCTGTGCATCAGCAAACGCCTGGGCATAATCCGCAACTTTCGCACCGGAGGTCAACAGGACAAATCGTAATTCATCGCCCAGCGCCGTCAGTTTCGCCGCCAGCTCTGGCTCGGCGTACAGGGTAACTGCCGCTTCCAGCGAGCCGCCGACTTTCTTGTCAGCACGCGCCTGCTCGATAACCTTGTTCACTTCGCCACGCACTTTCAGCAGATCGTCCCAGAAGGCATCGTTCATCGCTTCGGTGCTGGAGAGATCGAACAGACCTTCATACCACTCGCCGGTGAAAACATACTTCTCACGGTCGCCTGGCAGGTAACCCCAGATTTCATCTGCGGTGAAGGACATGATCGGTGCCATCCAGCGAACCAGCGCTTCTGCGATGTGGAACAGCGCAGTCTGGCAGCTACGACGCGCCACGCTGTCCGCTTTCGCGGTGTACTGGCGGTCTTTGATGATGTCGAGGTAGAACGAGCCCATCTCGATGGAGCAGAAGCGCATCAGGCGCTGCACCACTTCGTGGAAATCGTAAGATTCGTAAGCCTTCAGGATATCTTCCTGTGCCGCCTTCGCGCAGCCTACTGCCCAGCGATCCAGCACCACCATCTCTTCCGGTTTCACCATATCCTTTACCGGATCGAACCCGTTCAGGTTCGCCAGCAGGAAGCGCGCGGTATTACGGATACGACGATAGCTGTCGGCAGCACGTTTCAGGATCTCGTCCGACACCGCCATTTCGCCGGTATAGTCGGTAGAAGCAACCCACAGACGCAGAATGTCCGCGCCCAGTTTGTTCATCACGTCCTGCGGAGAGACGGTGTTACCGATCGATTTAGACATCTTACGGCCCTGACCATCCACGGTGAAACCGTGGGTCAGCACCTGGCGATACGGTGCTTTACCTTTCATGGCGGTGGAAATCATCAGCGATGACATGAACCAGCCGCGGTGTTGGTCAGAACCTTCCAGATACATATCTGCCGCGTGGCCGGCAAATTCCGGACGCACGTCAACAACAGACGCGTGCGTTGAACCGGAGTCAAACCACACGTCCAGGGTATCAGGCACTTTCTCGTAGTTGTCTGCATCAGCGCCCAGGATGTCGCGGGAATCGAGATCCCACCATGCCTGAATGCCGTCAACTTCAACACGCTTCGCGACTTCTTCCATCAGCGCCAGGGTGTTCGGGTGCAGTTCCTGTGTCTCTTTGTGCACGAACAGAGACATTGGCACGCCCCAGGTACGCTGACGGGAGATACACCAGTCAGGACGGTTAGCGACCATGGATTCGATACGCGCCTGACCCCAGTCCGGGATCCACTGCACGCCTTTGATCTCTTTCAGGGACTGCTCGCGCAGGCCTTTCTGATCCATGCTGATGAACCACTGTGGGGTCGCACGGAAGATGATCGGAGATTTGTGACGCCAGCAGCACGGATAGCTGTGCTGCATTTTCTCAACGTGCAGCAGCGCGCCGCTGGTGCGCAGCATGTCAACGATGATGTCGTTCGCTTTGAAGACGTTGATACCGTCCAGCGCCGGGTAGGTGCCTGGCAGGTAAGAACCGTCAGGACCCACCGGGTTAGCGATTTCAAGACCGTATTTCAGGCTGATGCTGTAGTCGTCAGGACCGTGGCCACCGGCGGTATGTACCGCACCGGTACCCGCATCCAGCGTCACGTGATCGCCCAGAATCGCCGGCACATCGAAGTCCAGGAACGGGTGTTTGAAGCGCATCAGCTCCAGCGCGTCACCTTTCACGGTGCCCAGCACGGTGTAGTCGGCGATGTTCGCGCGTTTCAGCACGCTTTCGACCAGATCTTTCGCCAGGATCAGCGCCTGACCGTCAACCTGCACCAGCGCGTACTCGAACTCACCGGACAGGGAGATCGCGCGGTTTGCTGGCAGCGTCCACGGGGTGGTGGTCCAGATAACCAGCGAGATGGGGCCGTTGACAGAGGTCACGCCAAATTTGGCTTTCACCGCCTCCTGATCGACCGCGTGGAAGGCCACGTCGATAGACGGAGAGGTTTTGTCGTAATACTCCACTTCCGCTTCTGCCAGCGCAGAACGGCAGTCCACGCACCAGTGCACCGGCTTCGCGCCTTTGTGCAGATGGCCGTTACCGATGATTTTACCCAGCGCACGGATGATGTTGGCTTCGGTTTTGAAGTCCATGGTCAGGTACGGACGTGACCAGTCACCCAGCACGCCCAGGCGGATAAAGTCCTGACGCTGACCGTCAACCTGCGTGGCCGCGTATTCGCGACATTTTGCGCGGAATTCTGCCGCGGTGAACTTCTCACCCGGCTTACCAAACTCTTGCTCAACTTTCAGTTCAATTGGCAGACCATGGCAGTCCCAGCCCGGAACGTAAGGCGAGTCATATCCCGCGAGGCCTTTGGACTTCACGATAATGTCTTTCAGAATCTTGTTTACAGAGTGACCAATATGAATGCTGCCATTCGCATATGGAGGGCCATCATGCAGAATGAAGGTTTTTTTGCCTTTTTTGGCTGCACGGATGATGCCGTACAGGTCATCATCGGTCCAACGCGCCAGCATTCCCGGTTCGCGCTTGGCGAGATCGCCGCGCATCGGGAACCCTGTTTCCGGCAAATTCAGGGTTGATTTATAGTCACTCATCAGATTCTCGGTTCCGTATTTTTCACGTAGGCATTTAAGCCGGGTTTACTCGCCCAAAAAACTCGCGGGCCGTTAATTCATCTCGCGCGATTTGCGCCTTTAGTTCATCCAGCGAAGCAAATCGCTGCTCATTGCGTATTTTTTTACGCAGTATCACATCTATATGGCGACCATAAAGGTCCATTACAACGTCCAGCAGGTGCACTTCTAATTGTTGACGGACACCGGCGACTGTAGGACGTGTGCCAATATTGGCGACACCGAAATACGGTTTATCGCCCAGACCAGCCACTTCCACCGCATATACCCCTTTAACCGGGGAGACCTGACGACGTAGCGGTATATTCGCCGTCGGGAAACCTATGGTGCGGCCCAGCGCATCGCCATGGACCACACGGCCTGAAATGCTAAACGGATGTCCCAGCAGCGTTTCCGCCGTATCCAGTTCATCGTTGGCCAGCGCCTGACGCACCGCAGTGCTGCTAACCCGGACGCCACCTTCGCAAAAGGTCATTGCGCTGGTGACATCAAAGCCGTACTCGAGGCCAGCCTTCTGTAATAGCAAGAAATCGCCCTGACGACCAGCGCCAAAGCGGAAATCATCCCCCACGGCCAGAAACTGCACGCCAAGGCGCCTGACCAGCAGGTCACTGACGAAATTTTGTGCTGTGAGCGCGGCAAAGCGGCGATCGAAACGCACGCACAATACGTAGTCCACCCCGGACTCTGCCAGGTAGCGCAACTTCTCGCGCAGGCGAGTGAGGCGAGCCGGTGATTTATCGCCGGCAAACAGCTCCAGCGGCTGCGGCTCAAAAATCATCACTACAACGGGCAGGCCACGCGCCTCCCCTTCTTTACGCAATCCCTGCAGCAGCGCCTGATGACCACGATGCACGCCGTCGAAATTACCAATGGTCAGCACGCACCCGTGCGGTGCTCTGCTGAGATTATGTATGCCGCGTATCAGCTTCATGTCTGGCTCAAAACAGTGAAAATCGCCAAAGTATACCTTGTACAGCGGTTAAGGTTAACCGGCGATTGTTCGCGCAAAACAGAAAGCCGTAATGATTTCATCAGGCTGACCTTTCACAGCAAAAAAATCTGCCCGTGAACTGCGTTTTTTGTGCCGAAAAGCTGTATTCACGAGCGACAAGCTGGTAGAATCCTGCGCCATCACTACGTAACGTAGCGTCGCCAATCAACGGCGCTTATTTGCACAAATCCATTGACAAAAGAAGGTATAGAGGGCATATTCCTCGGCCTTTGAATTGTCCACATAGATCATATTTGGGAGTTGGACCTTGGCTAATATCAAATCAGCTAAGAAACGTGCTATCCAGTCTGAAAAGGCTCGTAAGCACAATGCAAGCCGTCGCTCTATGATGCGTACTTTCATCAAGAAAGTATACGCAGCTATCGAAGCTGGCGACAAAGCTGCTGCGCAGAACGCATTTAATGAAATGCAACCAATCGTGGATCGTCAGGCTGCTAAAGGTCTGATCCACAAAAACAAAGCAGCGCGTCATAAAGCAAACCTGACCGCGCAGATCAACAAACTGGCTTAATCGCCACTTGTTGTTGCTTGTTTTAAAAGAACCCGCTTAACGCGGGTTTTTTTATATCTTCAGATTGCCGGTGGCGTAAACAGCGCCGAGTAGTCGCGGTTACAGATGCGCTGTACCGCTGGGTGTTGAATCATCCTTTCTGCAAATATCGCGTGATACTCCTCCATCACGTTATCGACCCGGCCAATCTCCGTAATCTTGTTATCTGAATAGAGATCGTGCACGTACAGCGTCGGTGCAACGAAGATGGCGTTATGCGCCTCACCAAAGGCTTTCATTAGCGCCGCATCGTCAAACTCGCCGAGGATCTCCACCTTCAGTCCCTGAGAGTTAAACCAGTTCAGCAGTTTGCGCCCAAGCATGGAGCGCCGGCCTGGCACCAGCAAACGACGCTCCTCCAGACAGGCAGGAAACGGTTTTTCCGGCGGCGGGTTAATGCACCAGAAGCTGACCCCGCATTCGCCAATCTTCACAGAGAACAGCCCTTCCTGCTGCGTAGAGTCGATCGGGCAGTCCGAGATAATCATATCCAGCTTATGCTGGCTCAGCTGCTCCAGCAGCATCTCGTGCGTGGACTCAAAACAGCGCAGATGGATTTGCTCATCTTCGACCACCGCCGCATCCAGCACGCCGCTGACCAGCCGTTTTGACAACGCATCCGCCACGCCGACGTCAAAGAGCAGGTTTGACTCTTTGCGGTAGTTAACGATATCCAGCATCTCCTGACTTAAGGTAAACATCTTATCCGCGTAGCGGAAAACCAGTTCGCCCAGCTCACTTGGCTCAATCCCACGGCCCTTGCGCTTAAAGAGCTTGCCCTGCAGCCGCTCTTCCAGTGCCTTGATTTGCCCGGTGATGGTCTGCGGCGTCAGGTAGAGCGCCTCTGCCGCCCCCACGACCGAGCCCTGCTTATAGACGTGCCAGAAGTAGTAAAGGTGGTTGTAATTCAAATGAGACATCGTGTCTTCGCTCCCTGATCGTGTAGCGGGAGAAGGTGTTCTTCTCCCGGTTTCCTGTTATGCCTGAACGACCGGTCCGGACAGTTTGACCTTCAATAAGGTATAGCCAGTGACTGCGGCCAGTAACGATCCGATAAGGATACCCAGCTTCGCCCAGACGATAAGCTCAGGCGCATGGGCACCAAAAGCCAGCGTTGAGATAAAGATCGACATGGTAAACCCAATGCCACACAGCACGCCCACCGCCATGATCTGCTTAAACGTGGTGCCGTGCGGCAGTGACGCCAGCTTCAGCTTCAGCGCCAGCCAGCAGAACAGGCTAATGCCCACCGGCTTACCAATAAACAGTCCGGCAATAATGCCCAGCGGCAACATTGAGGTCAGTCCCTCAAGGGTTACCCCTTCCAGCGAAACGCCTGCATTAGCGAAAGCAAACAGCGGCAGGATCATAAAGGCGACCCACGGGTGCAGCACATGCTCCAGCTGTTTGGCAGGCGATTTCCCCTCCTGCGGCTTAAGCGGAACGAAGAAGCCGACGATGACCCCGGCGAGCGTAGCGTGCACGCCTGATTTCAGTACCGCGGTCCACAGCACCATCCCCACCAGCACGTAGATCCCGATGCGGCGCACGTTGCAAATGTTCAACAGCGCCAGTACCGCAATCGCTCCTGCGGCAACGCTCAACGACAGGATCGACAGGTCGCTGGTGTAGAACAGCGCAATAATGACAATCGCGCCCAGGTCATCAATGATCGCCAGCGCCATCAGGAAGATTTTCAGTGCCACCGGCACGCGGCTTCCCAGCAAGGCCAGCACACCCAGGGCAAACGCGATATCCGTTGCCGCCGGAATGGCCCAGCCATGACGCGATACCGGATCCTGCCAGGTGAACGCCAGGAAGAGCAACGCCGGAATGACCATCCCCCCGAATGCGGCAATCACCGGGAACGCGGCACGCTGACGGCTGGCAAGCGAGCCCAGGACCAGCTCACGCTTAACCTCCAGCCCTACCAGCAGGAAAAACACGGCCATCAGTGCATCGTTGATCCACAGCAGCATGTTCTTGTTAATTTCCAGCGCCCCGACTTTCAGCTCGACGGGAGTTTCCAGAAACGCGTGGTAAAAGTCGCGTGTGAAACCCATATTGGCCAGCGCCATCGCGGCCGCAGCGGCAATAATCAGGATGATGCCGCCTGATGCTTCACTGCTAAAAAAACGGTGTATTAATTTCACGTAGGCTCTCTCTTACAGCAATACTTCGGTAAAACCATAATACCAGGCCAAACAGCTCGGCAAAAGCAGATTAATGTTGAGTATATATTCAGTTTTACCGAATGATAGCCATGAGGACAGCTACAAAAAGAAAAGCCCGAAATCGCTTCCGGGCTTTTTGAGATGAACACCAGCTAACGGATCAGCGGGTCAAATCGTCGAAGAATTTTTTGACGCCATCGAAGAAGCTTTTGGAGCGCGGGCTGTTTTTCTCACCCGTCGGGCCGCCAAAACTTTCCTGCAGCTCTTTCAGCAGCTGTTTCTGCTTGTCGTTCAGGCCAACCGGGGTTTCAACCACCACGCGGCACAGCAGGTCGCCCTGCGCACCACCGCGAACGGATTTAACACCTTTACCACGCATGCGGAACAGCTTGCCGGTCTGGGTTTCGCCTGGAACCTTCAGATTGACGCGACCATCAAGCGTTGGCACTTCAATTTCGCCACCGAGTGCCGCCATGGCGAAGTTGATGGGCACTTCACAGTACAGGTTGTTGCCTTCACGCTCGAAGATGGCGTGCTGCTTGACCTGAACCTGAACGTACAGATCGCCTGCCGGTGCACCGTGCTCGCCGGCCTCACCTTCACCTGCCAGACGGATACGGTCGCCCGTGTCCACGCCTGCCGGGATTTTAACGGACAGCGTCTTGGTTTTCTCAACGCGACCATGACCGTGGCATTTTGTGCAGGGGTCTTTAATCAGCGTACCGCGACCATGACAGTGCGGACACGCCTGCTGCACGGCGAAGAAGCCCTGACGCATCTGCACCTGACCGGAACCGTGACAGGTTGGACAGGTTTGCGGCTGGGTGCCTGCTTTCGCGCCGCTGCCGTGGCAAACGTCACACTCTTCCAGCGTCGGAATACGGATCTCTTTGGTGACGCCGCGTACGGCCTCTTCCAGCGTCAGATCCATGTTGTAGCGCAGGTCGGCACCGCGCGCCGCGCGCTGACGGCCACGACCGCCGCCAAAAATGTCGCCGAAAACATCGCCAAAGATATCGCTGAAGTCAGCGCCGCCGCCAAAGCCGCCGCCACCGAATCCACCGCCGCCCATGCCGCCTTGTTCGAAGGCTGCGTGGCCGTACTGGTCATAGGCCGCACGTTTCTGTGCATCGGTCAGGACTTCGTAGGCTTCTTTGATCTCTTTAAATTTGGCTTCAGCCTCTTTGTCACCCTGGTTGCGGTCCGGGTGGAATTTCATGGCCAGGCGCTTATACGCCTTTTTGATTTCACGCTCTTCCGCAGTTTTCGGAACGCCTAAAATCTCGTAATAGTCTTGCTTTGCCATTGGTTTTTTTAAGCCCCTTAACATGCGAGCACGGGCGTGGAGAGTTCTCCTACGCCCGTGCCGATTAATTACCCTGCATCAGGGCGATTATTTTTTGTCTTTCACTTCTTCGAACTCAGCGTCGACAACGTCGTCGTCTTTCGCGTTGTTCTGAGAAGCGTCAGCGCCAGCCTGCTGTTGGGCGTGCTGCTGCTGAGCGATTTCCATCAGCTTCTGAGAAGCCTGTGCCAGCTCCTGCATCTTCGCTTCGATATCCGCTTTATCTTCGCCTTTCAGAGACGTTTCCAGCGCGCTCAGTGCAGCTTCGATAGCCGTTTTGTCTTCAGCTGGCAGTTTATCGCCGGCTTCTTCAACCTGCTTACGGGTGCTGTGCAGCAGATGGTCGCCCTGGTTACGGGTCTGAACCAGCTCTTCGAACTTACGGTCAGATTCCGCGTTCGCTTCTGCTTCACGAACCATTTTCTGGATCTCTTCTTCGTTCAGACCGGAAGAGGCCTTAATGGTGATCTTCTGCTCTTTACCGCTGTTTTTGTCTTTCGCGGAAACGTGCAGGATACCATCAGCATCGATATCGAAGGTTACTTCGATCTGCGGCATACCGCGTGGTGCCGGGTTGATGCCATCCAGGTTGAACTGACCCAGTGACTTGTTATCCGCCGCACGCTTACGCTCACCCTGCAGCACATGGATGGTTACTGCAGACTGGTTGTCTTCAGCAGTAGAGAACACCTGGCTGTGCTTAGTAGGGATAGTGGTGTTTTTGGTGATAAGCGCCGTCATCACACCGCCCATGGTTTCGATACCCAGAGACAGCGGGGTAACGTCCAGCAGCAGAACGTCTTTCACATCACCCGTCAACACACCACCCTGAACGGCAGCACCGATAGCCACTGCTTCGTCCGGGTTAACGTCTTTACGTGGCTCTTTACCAAAGAATTCAGCCACTTTCTTCTGAACCATTGGCATACGGGTCTGGCCACCGACGAGGATAACGTCGTTGATATCAGACACGGACAGGCCAGCATCCTGCAGAGCAACTTTCAGTGGCTCAATGGAACGGTTCACCAGGTCTTCTACCAGGCTTTCCAGTTTCGCACGGGTCACTTTAATGTTCATGTGTTTAGGACCGGTCGCGTCTGCAGTGATATACGGCAGGTTCACGTCGGTCTGCTGAGCGGAAGACAGTTCGATCTTCGCTTTCTCAGCGGCTTCTTTCAGGCGTTGCATTGCCAGCGGGTCGTTACGCAGGTCAATGCCCTGATCTTTCTTAAACTCGTCAACGAGGTAGTTGATCAGACGGGTATCGAAGTCTTCACCACCCAGGTGGGTATCACCGTTGGTTGCCAGAACTTCGAAGGTTTTTTCGCCATCAACTTCGTCGATTTCGATAATAGAGATATCGAAAGTACCACCACCCAGGTCGTAAACCGCGATAGTACGGTTGCCAACTTCTTTATCCAGACCGTAAGCCAGTGCCGCTGCGGTTGGTTCGTTGATGATACGTTTTACTTCCAGACCTGCGATACGGCCAGCATCTTTCGTTGCCTGACGCTGAGCATCGTTGAAGTAAGCAGGAACGGTGATAACAGCTTCAGTTACCGGTTCACCCAGGTAATCTTCTGCGGTTTTCTTCATTTTTTTCAGCACTTCAGCAGAGATCTGCGGTGGTGCCGTTTTGGTGCCTTTCACATCAAGCCATGCATCGCCGTTATCTGCTGCGATGATTTTGTAAGGCATGATAGAAACGTCACGCTGAACTTCTTCGTCCTGGAAGCGGCGGCCAATCAGGCGTTTAATCGCAAACAGGGTATTTTGCGGGTTTGTCACTGCCTGACGTTTAGCCGGCTGACCAACCAGAGTTTCACCATCCTGGGTATAAGCAATGATAGAAGGCGTGGTGCGATCGCCCTCGGCGTTCTCCAGCACGCGTGCGGTAGTGCCATCCATAATCGCTACACAAGAGTTGGTAGTACCCAGGTCGATACCAATAATTTTACCCATCTAAACGTCTCCACTTAAAATTCAGTCAACATGTGGTTGTGTACCTGTAATAAGGGCAGAACGTGCTTTTTCAACTGCCCACAATTGATTTTTTTCAGGTCCACACACTGCGGTTGACTACAAGATGGGGTCGCGCCAGCGTCCATCAAGGGGGAACGGTAAAAAAAATTTTTAATTTCACCCTGATGAGATCATAGACGGCATTGATTGCGCCCATTATGATGCCGCGCCCCGTCAGGGAGAACTGACGCGGGTTTAACCATTTCACCATATTAATGATGATTTTTTTGAGGACTTATGGGCAACACTAAGTTGGCTAATCCGGCTCCGCTGGGCCTGATGGGTTTTGGCATGACCACTATCCTGCTGAACCTGCACAACATCGGGATGTTCCCGATGGATGGCATTATCCTGGCGATGGGCATTTTTTACGGCGGTATCGCGCAAATCTTCGCGGGCCTGCTGGAATATAAGAAAGGCAACACCTTCGGCTTAACCGCATTCACCTCTTATGGTTCTTTCTGGCTGACCCTGGTCGCGATCCTGCTGATGCCTAAAATGGGCCTGGCAGACGCGGCAAACGCACATTTCCTGGGCGTTTACCTTGGTCTGTGGGGCATCTTCACGCTGTTTATGTTCTTCGGCACCCTGAAAGGCAACCGCGCACTGCAGTTTGTTTTCCTGAGCCTGACCGTGCTGTTCGCCCTGCTGGCGATCGGCCACCTCGTGGATAACGAAAGCATCGTGCATATTGCCGGCTGGATTGGTCTGGTGTGCGGCGCAAGCGCTATCTACCTGGCAATGGGTGAAGTGCTGAACGAGCAGTTTGACCGCACCATTCTACCGATTGGTGAAAAACACTGATCCATCTGTCGTGTCCGCCTCGCGGGCACGACATCCCTGTTTCTGCCGAAGCCAAATGCCTAACACCAGCCCCATCACCGACAGCGCGAGCACATACCAGGCGGGTGCCATCGGGGATACTCCCATCAACACCGTGACCGCAATCGGCGTCAGCCCGCCAAAGATGGCGTAAGAGACGTTATAGGAGAAAGAGATCCCGGTGAAGCGGACCTCTGGCGGAAAAGCTCGCACCATCACATACGGCACTGCACCGACAACCCCCACGCACAGCCCGACCGTACCGTAGAGCAGGAACAGCTGTTCAGGATGGTTGCCTGCCAGGTGGTAAAACGCCCAGCTCGACGCAGCCAGCAGCAGACTGCCGATGATGAAAGTCAGGCCGGCACCGATACGGTCAACGGCCAGCCCCGCGGCCAGACAGCCAAAGCAGAGCATAATGGTAGCGATACTGTTTGCCTGCAACGTTACCGCCGGCGCAAAACCGTACTGCTTTTGCAGCCATACGGGAGACATTAAGATAACGACCACGATGCCCGCCGACAGCAGCCAGGTGAGCAGCATCGACACCACAACCGCGCTCCGGTGGCGCACCACCACGGCTTTTACCGGCAACTCCTGTGCCAGCGCCTTGCGCTGCTGCATCTCAAGGAAAATAGGTGTCTCCTGCAGCCAGCGGCGAAGATACATCGCCACCAGGCCAAACGCCCCGCCGAGCAGGAACGGTACGCGCCATCCCCAGTCGTGAACCGCCTGTTGCGTCATGCTGGTATTCACGATAGTGGCCACCACTGAACCGAGGAGGATACCGACAGTCAGCCCCGCCGTTAAGGTTCCACAGGCGATGCCGATGCGGCGCGCCGGCACATGCTCCGCCACAAACACCCAGGCCCCCGGCACTTCGCCGCCAATTGCCGCCCCCTGAAGAATGCGCATCAGCAACAGCAGCAGCGGAGCAACAATGCCCATTGAGGCGTAAGTGGGCAGCAGACCAATGGCCAGCGTCGGCACGGCCATCAGTAAAATGCTAAGCGTGAACATCTTCTTACGCCCGACCAGGTCACCAAAGTGGGCCATCACAATGCCACCCAGCGGTCGTGCCAGATACCCGGCGGCAAAAATGCCGAAGGTTTGCACCTGGCGCAACCACTCCGGGATATCTGCCGGGAAGAAAAGCTCCCCCACCACGGCGGCGAAGAAGACGAAGATGATAAAGTCGTAAAACTCCAGCGCACCGCCTAAAGCCGCGAGCGTGAGGGTTTTGTAGTCCTGTCGATTCAGAGGTCGGGTGTTATGTGACATAGCGAACCATTTGGCTTGTGTTGTGGATTTATTTTTACAGCAAACGTAAAGAAAAAATTACTATACCGTAAAACCCTTACCACGCTACCGTCGCTTCAGCTAATGTCACATATTGATTAATTTCAGGAGATTGTCTCGCGACGGGCGTTTTTCGGACGAAAAGCTGCTACCACTTTCTCATCGGTCTCCACATACGGGCCGTCAAGCAACTGTATACAATACGGTACACTTGCAAAAATCCCGTGCACGATCACGCTGCCATCTTCCGCTTTCAGTCCTTCAAGCGTCTCTTTGATGGACTTCGGCTGGCCCGGCAAATTCAGAATCAATGCCTGCTTGCGGATCACCCCGACCTGACGGGAGAGGATCGCCGTCGGGACAAAGTGTAGACTGATCTGGCGCATCTGCTCACCGAAGCCAGGCATCTCACGATCGGCAACCGCCAGCGTGGCATCCGGAGTGACGTCCCGACGCGCAGGTCCGGTGCCTCCCGTGGTCAATACCAGGTGGCAGCTCATCTCATCCACCAGCTCACAGAGTGTCTGTTCGATAATTGGCTGTTCGTCAGGGATCAGGCGGGTCTGGATCTCAAAGGGGGTTGTCAACGCACTGCCCAGCCATTCTTCCAGCGCGGGGATGCCTTTATCCTGATAAACACCGCTGGAGGCGCGGTCAGAAATCGACACTAAGCCGATGCGTAAGGTATTCATATCCATTCCATTCAAAAAAGTACTGATTAAAGGGAATGATACACGCAGAGGGGAAATTCAGACAGAGTACGAAAGAAGTAGCGTGACCGGGAACCCGGTCACGCAGAATGATTACAGCAGGTCGCCGATCATTTTTTCCAGTTTTTCCTGGTCGATAGCAAACTTACGGATACCGTCCGCCAGTTTATCTACAGCCATTGGATCCTGGTTATGCTGCCACAGGAACTCAGATTCAGTGATGCGCTCCGGACGCGCTTTCACTTCACCGGTGTAGGATAGTTTACGCTCGATAGCACCTTCGCTTTCAGCCAGCTCTTTCAGCAGTGCCGGGGCGATGGTCAGGCGGTCACAGCCAGCCAGTTCGATGATTTCACCTACGTTACGGAAGCTTGCGCCCATCACCACAGTCTCATAACCGTGCTGTTTGTAGTATTCGTAGATTTCGGTCACGGAAACGACGCCTGGATCTTCAGATGCCGCGTACTCTTTCTTATCCGTGTTGGCTTTGTACCAGTCCAGAATACGGCCAACGAATGGAGAAATCAGGTATACGCCGGCTTCCGCACATGCACGCGCCTGTGCGAAGGAGAACAGCAGCGTCAGGTTACAGTTGATACCGTCTTTTTCCAGCTGTTCAGCTGCACGAATACCCTGCCAGGTCGACGCCAGTTTGATCAGGATGCGGTCATTGCTGATGCCGGCATCGTTGTACATTTTGATCAGACGTTTTGCTTTGGCGATAGACGCTTCGGTGTCGTAGGAGAGACGTGCGTCAACTTCGGTAGAGATGCGGCCAGGAACCAGTTTCAGAATTTCCAGACCAATGTTCACGGCCAGTTTATCAGTGGCATCAACAACCTGCTGCGCGCGGTCGTTGCTCTGTGCTTTCGCCCAGGTCACTGCGTCGTCAATCAGTTTGCGATACTCAGGGATCTGTGCGGCGTTAAGGATCAGAGAAGGGTTGGTGGTGGCATCCTGCGGCTGGTACAGCTTCATTGCCGCGATATCTCCGGTGTCAGCTACGACAGTGGTGAACTGACGAAGGGAGGTCAATTTATCCGTCATGATAGTGTTTCTCTTTTAACGTGCCCTGGATAATTCACGCTACCGACAGCATGCCTGCAGCGGAAAAATGACAGGTTTACTTGTTAGGGGGATGTAACCAGTCTGCCCTGATGATAACACGACGGAGGGGTAGCGCAACCGCAGACAGTGCGCTTAGACAGAGTATGATAAACTCAGAATATTAACAGGCTGCTAAGTAACAGCATGTCCAATCAGTGGTAGCGCTTACATATTCATTTTGGCATCAACAAGAGGGACGTTAATGCCTGATTTCCTTTTCTTTATTAATGAAGTCCTTTGGGGTTCGATAATGATATACCTGCTGCTGGGTGCAGGTATTTGGTTTACGCTACGCAGCGGGTTTATCCAGTTTCGTTATATTCGCAAATTTGGCAGAAGTCTGAAAAACAGCGTCACGCCCCAGCCGGGCGGATTAACCTCTTTCCAGGCCCTCTGCACCAGCATTGCCGCACGCCTCGGCAGCGGTAATATGGCAGGGGTGGCATTGGCCATCAGCGCCGGTGGCCCGGGCGCCGTTTTCTGGATGTGGGTCACGGCGCTTATCGGGATGGCCACCTCCTTTGCCGAGAGCGCCCTCGCCCAACTCTACAAAGAAAAAGATAAAAACGGACAGTTTCGCGGCGGCCCGGCTTGGTACATGGCGCGTGGCTTAGGAATGCGCTGGATGGGCGTGCTGTTTTCGCTGTTTTTACTGCTCGCGTACGGTCTGATTTTTAATACCGTTCAGGCGAATTCTGTCGCCCATGCCTTGCGCTATGCCTTTGCGTGTCCGGAGTGGATCACCGGGCTTGTTTTAGCCCTCTGTATCCTGCTGACCATTTCGACCGGCCTAAAAGGTGTCGCCCGCCTGATGCAGTGGCTGGTGCCGGTCATGGCGCTGCTGTGGGTTGCCGCCAGCCTGTTCGTCGCCGCACGGCATATCGAGCAGGTGCCGGAAGTGATTGCAACCATCTTCAAAAACGCATTTGGCTGGCGCGAGGCGGCATCGGGCGCACTGGGCTATACCTTCAGCCAGGCGCTGATGTCGGGCTTTCAGCGCGGAATGTTCTCCAATGAAGCCGGTATGGGGTCAACCCCCAATGCCGCCGCCGCCGCCGCGTCCTGGCCGCCTCACCCGGCGGCACAAGGCATTGTTCAGATGATTGGCGTTTTTACGGACACCATTATTATCTGTTCCGCCAGCGCCATGATCCTGCTGCTGGCCGGCCCGGTACCTCACTCATCGGAAACAGCCGGCATACAACTGCTTCAGCAGGCACTGGTGAATCTGACGGGCGGCTGGGGAGCCGGGTTTGTCTCGCTCATCCTGCTGTTATTCGCCTTCAGCTCGATTGTTGTGAATTACCTCTACGCCGAAAATAACCTTATTTTCCTGAAAGTGGACTCCCGCCGTATGATCACGCTGCTGCGCCTCGGGGTGATACTGATGGTGTTAGCAGGTTCGCTGCTCAGCATGCCGCTGGTCTGGCAACTGGCGGATGTCTTTATGGCGCTCATGGCCATCACTAACCTGACGGCGATCCTGCTGCTCTCACCCGTGGTTACGCTTATCGCACGGGACTATCTTCGTCAGCGCAAACTGGGCGTACCGCCGGTCTTTGATGCCTCGCGTTATCCCGACATCCAGGCGCAAATTGCGCCCGGCACCTGGGATGATTTGCCACGGCAATAACAGCTATCGATCAATTGAGGGCGATTTTTTGCTAAAGTCGCTCTAAATTTCCTGCAAGGACTGGATATGCTGATTCTGATTTCACCTGCTAAAACGCTCGATTACCAGAGCCCGCTCGCCACCGAGCGCTATACCCAGCCTGAACTGCTGGACTATTCGCAACAGCTGATTCACGTCGCGCGTAAGCTCTCTGCGCCACAAATTGCCTCGCTGATGAGCATCAGCGACAAACTGGCGGATCTTAACGCGACCCGTTTCCACGAGTGGCACCCGGACTTCACGCCGAACAACGCCCGCCAGGCGCTTCTGGCGTTTAAAGGTGATGTGTATACCGGCCTGCAGGCGGAAGATTTTAGCGAAGCCGATTTCGACTTCGCCCAGCAGCATCTGCGCATGTTGTCAGGTCTGTACGGCGTGCTGCGCCCGTTGGACCTGATGCAGCCATATCGTCTGGAGATGGGTATCCGCCTGGAAAACCCTAAAGGCAAGGATCTGTACCATTTCTGGGGCGATATCATCACCGACAAACTGAACGCTGCGCTGCGTGCTCAGGGCGATAATGTGGTGATCAATCTGGCCTCCGATGAATACTACAAATCGGTGAAGCCGAAAAAGCTGGATGCGGAAATTATTAAGCCCGTTTTCCTCGATGAGAAAAACGGCAAGTTCAAGGTCATCAGCTTCTACGCCAAAAAAGCGCGTGGGTTGATGAGCCGCTACATCATTCAGAACCGCCTGACGAAGCCGGAGCAACTGACCGGCTTCAACAGCGAAGGCTACTTCTTCGATGAAGAAGCGTCAGGAAAAGGCGAACTGGTGTTTAAGCGCCACGAGCAGTAAAACAAACCCCGCCAGATGGCGGGGTTTTGCATTAATGGTGTTTCCAGTCCGGGCCAGGACGCGGGTCGTCGTGACGATCGTGATGGTGGTCATCATGATGACGATCGTGATGCTCGTCATGTGGGCGCCAGTGATTATCGCGCCAGTCATAGTGAGCCTTCCACCAGTCATGGTCGCGCCAGCGACCACCATCCCAGTAGTGACCACGATTATCCTGATCGCCAATCTGCAGTTTTACCGCAGGGACGAGGGTGATTTCAGAGGCCTGAACCGCCATCGGAGCGACCAGCATCATTGAAAGCACCAGCAGAGCAGGTTTCAGTTTAGACATAGGTGACTCCTTATTCATTTACCCGATGTGGGCCGATGTAAGGAGAATACGTGAGGAGGACGGGGGATGTTATTCTCTGCAATCCTAATCGCTAAGTGACCGCATTTATTGGGAATTTCTGCTTTTTTACTGCTATTTTTCTCCTTAATTTCTCCATAAAAAAAGCCGGGTAAGTTTCACCTTACCCGGCCAGCACAGGAGGACAGAACCGTTATCCGCGCGTCATCATCAACTTACGCAGCGCGGCGAAATCCGCGGGCAGTTCATGCGAAAGCAGCGGCAGGTCCGCACGCTCGGCCAGCTCTTTTGGCAGCGGCAGCGTTTCACCCAGAATCACTTCCACGCTCTCTTTGAACTTCGCCGGATGAGCCGTTCCCAGGAACAGGCCATACTCCCCCGGATTCAGCTGATCGCGCAGCGCACGGTAAGCGATCGCCGCATGCGGTTCAGAGGTGTACCCCACCGCTTTCAGCTCACGCAGGGTGGCTTTGGTGGTCTCATCCGTCACCGCGGCATAACCCAGATCGCCCAGACGCCAGACCTTACGGCGGAACAGCTCTTCCACACGCGGCCAGTTATTCGGCTGGCTTACGTCCATCGCATTCGAAAGCGTCGCCTGCGTGGCGTTCGGCGCCCATTTACCGTCTTTCAGGAAGCGCGGCACGGTGTCGTTGGCGTTGGTGGCGGCGATAAAGCGTTTTACCGGCAGGCCGAGCGATTTCGCCAGCAGGCCCGCCGTCAGGTCACCAAAGTTGCCGCTTGGTACGGAAACGACCAGCTGATTGCGCGCCTCCTGTGGCAGCTGTGCAACCGCTTCGAAGTAGTAGCAGATCTGCGCCAGCAGACGGCTGATGTTAATGGAGTTCGCCGAGTTCAGACCCAGCGCCACTTTCAGCTCTTCATCATCGAAGGCCTGCTTGACCAGCGCCTGACAGGCATCGAAATCGCCGTCAATCGCCACGGTTTCAATGTTGCCCCCGAGAGTACAGAACAGTTTCTCCTGCAGCGGACTGATTTTGCCTTTCGGGTAGAGGATCACCACGCGAACGTTCTTCAGACCGTAGAACGCATGGGCAACGGCCGCACCGGTATCGCCGGAGGTCGCCGTCAGAATCGTTACCGGTTTGTCGCCGCTGATGTGGGTCAGCATCTGCGCCATAAAGCGGCCACCGAAGTCTTTAAACGCCAGGGTTGGACCATGGAACAGCTCAAGGCAGCCGACATCCGGCTCAACCTGCTTAACCGGTGCCGGGAAAGCGAACGCTGCACGCACGCGCTCTTCCAGCAGCTCCTGCGGGATTTCATCGCCGATAAAGGCAGAGAGAATTTTAGTGCTGCGGGTGACAAAGTCCTGCTTCAGCAGTTCATCAATGTCGGTCAGCTGAAATTCCGGCAGGTCATGGGGGAAGAACAGCCCCTGATTTTTGCCCAGTCCCTGAGTCACCGCCTGCGCGAAGCTGACCTGCTCGTTATGATCTTTAAGGTTGTAGAGTTTCATTCGTTATCCCAGTACTCGTGCGCCAGCCGTGTCCAGACGGCAAATATGAACAAAGCCTTCCTGATTTTGCAGGTAGTGTTTAGAGAGCCAGTCCGCCACGCGCTGCGCCGTGTCTGGCTTATCGCACAGGGCGAACAGCGTCGGGCCGGAGCCGGAGATACCGCACGCCAGTGCGCCGGTATCCATTGACGCCTGTCGCGCCTCGTTAAAGCCAGGCAGCAGCTTAGTGCGGTACGGCTCGGCGATAACGTCTTTCATTAATTTTGCTGCCAGCTGCGGCTGACGGGTGTAGCAGGCGTGTATAAAGCCGGCCAGATGACGTCCGTGAGCGATACAGTCCTGACGACGATACTGCGCAGGCAGGATCGCACGCGCTTCAGCGGTGGATACCTTAATGCCGGGATAGGCCAGCACCCACAGCCACTCATCAAACCCTGGCACCTGCTGGCTGATGATGCCATTTTCTTCAATCATCAGCTGCATACCGCCGAGGAAGCAGGGGGCGACGTTGTCATAATGAATGCTGCCGGAGATGCGCCCTTCCAGCTCGCCCATTAACCCGAGCAGACGGTTATTATTCAGCGGCTTGCCGCAGTGCTCATTCATGGCCACCAGTCCGGCGACCACGGAGCAGGCGCTGGAACCCAGACCAGAGCCAATCGGCATACTTTTCTCCAGCGTCATGGCGACCGGCACATTTTTGCCGATCTCCTGACAGAACCGCTCCCAGCACTGATAAACGATATTCTCGCGCGGGTCTGTCGGCAGTTTGCTGGCGAAGCGGCCCACGTTATTCAGGCTAAAGCTCTCTGCCGCTTCAACCGTTACCGTATCGCCCAGCAGCGAACCATCCACCGGCGTCACCGCCGCACCCAGCACATCAAATCCGACGCTCATATTGGCGCTGGAAGCCGGGGCATAAACTTTCACCATGTTAAACTCCTAACTTCCATGACAGGGTACGCAGCAAATCGGCAAATACACCCGCCGCGGTAACATCATTCCCTGCGCCATAGCCGCGAAGCACCAGCGGCAGTGGCTGATAATAGTGGCTGTAAAACGCGAGGGCGTTTTCGCCGTTTTTTACTTTGAACAGCGGGTCGTTGCCATCCACTTCAGCAATCTTCACGCGGCACATACCATCGTCTTCAATATTGCCAACATAGCGCAATACCTTACCTTCATCACGGGCTTTCGCAACGCGTGCGGCAAAGGCGTCGTCTAGCTGCGCTAAATTGGCCATAAAGGTGTTCACGTCACCGCTGTCGTCAAACCCGGCAGGCAGAACAGGCTCAATCACGATATCGGAAAGCTCCAGCTCACGGCCCGTTTCACGCACCAGTATGAGCAACTTACGCGCCACATCCATACCGGAGAGATCGTCTCGCGGATCCGGCTCGGTGTACCCCAGTTCACGCGCGGCACGGGTCGCTTCCGACAGGCTCATGCCCTCATCCAGCTTGCCGAAGATAAACGACAGCGAGCCGGAAAGAATGCCGGAGAAACGCTGCAGTTCATCCCCCGCGTTCAGCAGGTTTTGCAGGTTCTCGATCACGGGCAGGCCCGCGCCCACGTTGGTGTCGTAGAGGAACTTACGCCGTGACTTGCTCGCCGCCAGACGCAGCTGGTGATAGTAATCCATCGACGAGGTGTTGGCCTTTTTGTTTGGCGTCACCACGTGGAAACCTTCGCGCAGGAAATCGGCGTACTGATCGGCCACCGCCTGGTTCGAGGTACAATCGACAATGACCGGGTTAAGCAGGTGATACTCTTTCACCAGACGGATTAACCGGCCCAGATTAAAGGGCTCTTTGGCATCATTCAGCTCAGTCTGCCAGTTTTCCAGGTTCAGACCATGAACGTTGGTCAGCAGCGCTTTTGAGTTCGCGATACCGCACACGCGCAGATCAATGTGCTTTTTCTTCAACCACTCCTGCTGACGCTTCACCTGCTCCAGCAGCGCGCCACCCACACCGCCCACGCCAATCAGGAACAGCTCAATCACCTGATCGGTGTTGAACAGCATCTGATGAACCACGCGAACGCCGGTTGTCGCATCGTCGTTGTCAACGACCACCGAGATTGAACGCTCAGATGACCCCTGGGCAATGGCCACAATGTTGATGTTGGCCCTGGCCAGCGCGGCAAAGAATTTGGCCGAGATACCGCGCAGCGTACGCATACCGTCGCCCACCACCGAGATGACTGCCAGGCGTTCCTGGATAGAAAGCGGCTCCAGCAGCTCTTCTTTCAGCTCAAGGTAAAACTCTTCTTCCAGCGCACGACGGGCGCGCAGACAATCCCCCTGCGGTACGCAGAAGCTGATGCTGTATTCAGAAGAGGACTGAGTGATCAGCACAACCGAGATACCGTTGCGGGACATGGCCGCGAAAACGCGGGCCGCCATACCGACCATGCCTTTCATTCCCGGGCCGGAAACGCTGAACATGGCCATATTGTTCAGGTTAGAAATGCCTTTCACCGGCAGGCCGTCTTCATCGGTACTGGCGCCAATCAGCGTGCCCGGCGCTTGCGGGTTACCGGTGTTTTTAATCAGGCAAGGGATCTGGAACTGGGCAATGGGAGAGATGGTGCGAGGGTGAAGAACTTTAGCGCCGAAGTAGGAAAGCTCCATCGCTTCCTGGTATGACATCGACTTCAGCAGCCTGGCGTCCGGCACCTGGCGCGGATCGCAGGTGTATACACCGTCGACGTCAGTCCAGATCTCACAACAGTCGGCGCGTAAACAGGCTGCCAGCACGGCAGCAGAGTAGTCGGAGCCATTACGGCCCAGTACGACAAGTTCACCCTTCTCGTTTCCGGCGGTGAAGCCCGCCATCAGGATCATATGGTCAGACGGAATTTTGCTCGCGGCAATGCGGCGGGTTGATTCGGCTATATCAACGGTAGACTCGAGGTAGTGACCCACTGCCAGCAGTTTTTCAACGGGATCGATAACCGACACATTGTGGCCACGCGCTTCCAGCAGGCCCGCCATGATGGCAATCGACAATTTTTCACCACGGCAGATTAACGCCGCGTTGATGCTGTCCGGGCACTGACCTAAAAGGCTGATACCGTGCAGCACGTGTTTGATTTGGGCGAACTCTTGATCAACAAACGATTTCAGCTGTGCGAGCGGGAAACCCGGCTGCGCCTCCGCCAGTCCCTGCAGCAGCTCAGCGAAGATACGCTCGGCGTCGCTCAAGTTCGGGAGTGCATCCTGGCCACCGATGGTCTTTTCAATCATCGCCACCAGGTGGTTGGTGATTTTTGCCGGGGCAGAGAGCACGGTCGCGACCTGCCCCTGCCTGGCGTTGCTCTCCAGGATATCGGCAACACGCAGAAAACGTTCTGCATTTGCCACTGATGTACCGCCGAACTTCAACACTCGCATGGTTCTACCTCGTTTCCTTTAGCCGAAAAAAAAGCCCGCACTGTTTGGGTGCGGGCTTTTTTCTGTTTTTCCTGTACGCGTCAGCCCGCATCATTTCCTGTGGTAATGATGATGGTTGTTGTAATGGTGGTGATGCTGATGCGTTTCATGGATGTTGTGTACTCTGTCATTATTATCTGTCTGTGCTGTATTCTTTTAGGGTTAAAGGATTGGGCACCTTAAGTCAATGAATTTTTAATTTGATCACAATTCGGGACGCTCTCACGTCCCGCTGCTTGCAGATTTATTTTCATCCGATTCCCCCAGATGCACCCCACCCAGACAGACGGATACGCCATAGTAAAAACTTATGACAGCATTTTACTCGGCCAATTTTTTTTCAATATCATGCAGCAAACGGTGCAACATTGCCGTGTCTCGCTGCTCAAGACGCCCAAGTCGCTGATGCAACCAGTCCGCCATTTTTTGATCTTCCGCGACACCGAGTTGTAATAACAGATGGTCAACGCGAGCGCGCAGCGCGGCCAGCTGGTTTTCATCTGCCCCTTCAGCCTGGGGTTGAGGAATTTGTATTAGGGAGGCTAATTGATAGCAATACACCATTACCGCCTGGCCTAAATTCAGCGACGGATAATCCGCCACCATCGGCGCACCGGTCAGGACGTCCGCCAACGCCAGCTCCTCGTTCGTCAGACCGGAATCTTCCCGCCCAAAGACCAGCGCGGCCTTCGTCAGCCACTGGCTTTTCTCCGTTAACATCGGCACCAGTTCCGCCGGCGTGGCGTAATAGTGGAACTTTGCCCGGCTGCGTGCCGTGGTCGCCACGGTAAAAGAAATGTCGTGCAACGCAGCGGCGAGCGTGTCGTAAGTGGTTATATTATCGAGAATATCCCCTGAACCGTGCGCCACCCAACGGGCCGCGGGCTCGAGGTGCGCCTGGCTGTCCACGATGCGAAGATCGGTAAACCCCATGGTCTTCATGGCACGCGCCGCAGCGCCTATATTTTCGGCTCTGGCTGGGGCGACCAGTACAATCGACAGATGCATTTATGCTCTCTTTTTAATCAGTTAGCGGGTAAAAACGTGATGCACTTCAACATATTACGCGGCGCGAATTTACAAAAATGCAACACAAATCACCGAAATAGCATTTCAGAACAAATTAAAAACGCTAAACTATTTTGTGGCTGAACAATCAGTTAGAATGTTAACAGAAGGCTATTATCCTTATGTTTTATAATGGTAATGACCTCATGAATACTCTTTTCTGATTGGATTCGTATCGTTTATAAATCAAGGTACGCAACTAGTTGGTTTATTGAAAAATTGTGACAAAGGCTAGCATTCGGCTACGATGATTTCATCAAACTGTTAACGTGCTACAATTGAACTTGATATATGTCAACGAAGCGTAGTTTTATTGGGTGTCTGGTGTCACTTAGCCTGTTATGTTGCTGTTAAAATGGTTAGGATGACAGCCGTTTTTGACACTGTCGGGTCCAAAGGGAAAGTACCCACGACCAAGCTAATGATGTTGTTGACGTTGATGGAAAGTGCATCAAGAACGCAATTACGTACTTTAGTCACGTTAGGCCGGTCATGTTAATTTGCGACATGCATCAGGCAGGTCAGGGACTTTTGTACTTCCTGTTTCGATTTAGTTGGCAATTTAGGTAGCAAACATGCAGACCCCGCACATTCTTATCGTTGAAGACGAGTTGGTAACACGCAACACGTTAAAGAGCATTTTCGAAGCAGAAGGCTACGATGTCTTTGAAGCGACCGATGGCGCAGAGATGCATCAGATCCTTTCTGAAAATGATATCAACCTGGTGATTATGGATATCAACCTGCCGGGCAAAAACGGCCTTCTTCTGGCGCGCGAACTGCGTGAACAGGCGAACGTCGCGTTAATGTTCCTGACAGGCCGTGATAACGAAGTTGATAAAATCCTTGGCCTGGAAATCGGTGCGGATGACTACATCACTAAACCGTTTAATCCACGCGAGTTAACCATTCGTGCACGCAACCTGCTGTCCCGCACCATGAACCTGGGCACGGTCAGCGAAGAGCGTCGTAGCGTAGACAGCTACAAGTTCAACGGCTGGGAACTTGATATCAATAGCCGTTCACTGATTAGCCCGAACGGTGAGCAGTATAAACTGCCGCGCAGTGAATTCCGCGCGATGCTGCACTTCTGTGAAAATCCGGGCAAAATTCAGTCCCGTGCAGAACTGCTGAAGAAAATGACCGGCCGTGAGCTGAAGCCGCACGACCGTACCGTAGACGTGACCATCCGTCGTATCCGTAAACATTTCGAATCTACGCCTGATACGCCGGAAATTATCGCCACTATTCACGGTGAAGGTTATCGTTTCTGCGGCGACCTGCAGGAGTAATCCGGCAACTGAAGTAAAAAAACGGCGCTTTCGCGCCGTTTTTTATTTCCAGACTCGCATTGTATCCGCATCAGGTTCAACGGGGGGGACGGGACGCTTCGGCTGAGAGAGTGAATACCAGTCAAGGTGACGCGTCAGGTACATGACCGCAAACAGTGCCATCGCCAGTACGGCAGCTCCCAGCAGCAACGCGCTGTCCTCAGAACGCAGCAGGAACCACATCACGACATCCAGCCCCAGCAGCGCCAGAATAAACACCCCGCTTCGCCTCCAGCTTTTCAGTACCGCCTGCAGGTACACACCATTCATCATCGCGCCGACAAGGCTTGCAATAATCCAGGCCGGCGTAAACCCGACATGCTCAGACAGGGCAAGTAAGACGAGATAGAAGAGGACCAGCGACAACCCTACCAGCAGATACTGCATTGGGTGCAGACGCAATCCGGTGAGGGTTTCGAACACGAAGAAGGCCATAAACGTCAGGGCAATCAGTAAAATAGCGTACTTGATCGCGCGGTCTGTCAGCTGGTACTGATCTGCTGGCGTGGCAACCGTCACGCTAAAGGCCGGGATAGAACTCCACTCTGGTGACTCGCCCTCGGCGAACCAGCTTTGCATGTTGTTAGCAAACCAGCTGCTCTGCCAGTTTGCCTGGAAACCAGACTCGCTAATCTGATGTTTAACAGGCAAGTAATATCCCATAAATCCCGGGTGCGGCCAGTTACTGCTCAGCGTCATTTCGCTGTTACGCCCGACTGGCACCACCGCAAAACTGCCCGTCCCCGCCAGGTTAAACGACATATCAAGGGCGAGCGTTTTCGGCTCAAGGGCTTTATCACTCAGCGGAATATGAATACCGGCAAGTGTGCCATACACGCCGGTTCCCGGTTCTACGCTGAGCGCCTCACCGTTGATTTTTGCGACCTTCACCGTACCAATGCCCCGGGCATCACCCACGCCAATCACCAGGAATGGTTGCCCCAGCGTCATGGTTTCGCCCTTCAGTTGCGCCATTTTCTCCGTCGAAAACTGCGCTTTTATTTTGAGATCGGTGTTCCAGATTTGCCCGTCATAAATACCGATGCTTCTGGACTCCACGCGCTGATTTCCCTCAACGAGCAGAGATTCCGGCAGGATAAAGTGCAGGTAGCTTTTTTTGTATTCGACCTTTTTCTCATCCTCAAGTTTGTAAAAAACCTCGGTGACAGGAATGGCAATCAGCGGTCCTACCAGCTTTTGCGGCCCGCTGGTGCTTTGGCGAAGCGAGTGTTCAACATCGTTACGGTAGCTCTCACGCTCCGAAATCAGGTTACTGACCATAAAGAGCGGGACTAACAACAGCAGAATGCACCCCAGCAGGGTGCTTACTTTCCAGAACAGGGGGGATTTCATCATTACGTCTCCTTTGTGATGAGGAGAGCGTACCGGGGCTATGTGGGGCCAGTTTGAAGTTATGTGAAGTGACGGTGAAGTGTCAGCGTGGCTTTCACGCCGCCTTCTGGCTGGTTATGCAGAGCAATGTCCCCCTGATGCAGACGCGCCACCTCCTGCACGAATGCCAGACCCAGCCCGCTGCTTTTCAACCCGTTCTCGCGGGGGAGCGAGTAAAAACGTTCAAAAATACGCGCCATGGCATAGTCTGGTATCCCGCTTCCGCTGTCGCTTACGGTAAGCCGGATCTCGGTTGGCGTCTCCTCGGCAGCCAGCTGAAGCGTCCCGCCCTGCGGGGTAAAATCGATGGCGTTATCCAGCAAATTGCCCAGCGCCTGTTCAAGCAGCTCGGGGTCGCCCTGCACCTGCAGCGAAGTGGGCTGGCAGGTCAGGATGATATTTTTCGCCGTGATAACGGCGGAGCGTGAATCCGCAAGCCGTGAAAACAGCGTGCTGATACTCACGCTCACCGGCTCTATCTCTACCCGGTTTTCAAGACGCGCCTGAGAGAGCAGTTTTTCCACCAGCGACTGCATACGCGCGTTTTGCACCAGAATATTATCGATAAACCGCGCGGCCACCGCCGGCGGCGGCTGCTCATTAAGGATCTCTGCCGCGCCGCGGATCGCCGCCAGCGGGCTTTTGAGTTCGTGAGTAAGCGCATGCACATAATGCTCGATGTAATTCTTACCCTCGAGGCGAATGCGCATATTTTCCAGCGCCTGCGCCAGCTTTCGTAGCTCACTGCTGCCGGGGTTAGGCAGCGGGAGAGGCGTGTCCGTGGTCACCGCATCGGCGTAGCGCGACAATCTGCCAATGGAACGATTGATCCATCCCGCCACCAGCAGACCAATCAGCAGGGCAATGCCGAGCAGCGCCCCACCCGCCCACAGGATCCGCCGCTCGCTACGGTGAATAACCGGCGCCATGGCGCTGTTAGGTTTTCCGACCGACAGCACGCCGATAATGTTGCCCCTGTCCATTACCGGTGCGGCAACATACATCACCGTACTTTCCGGATCGTCAGGATTGCTCTGGGTGCTGCGCGCGCCATATTCCCCGCGAAGCGTCAGCCAGACGTCATTCCAGCGGGAGTAGTCTTTTCCTACCGCCAGGCCCGCCGAATCAAACACCACCTTGCCCGTGGCATCGGTCATGTAGACGTGGTATTCGTTGCGGACTTTATGAATGCCGCCAATGTTGGCGCGAAACGGCCGCTGATGGAGCCGTGAAAAGGCCTGAGCCAGCTGGCCCTGCTGCGGATCGCCTGCGAGCAGGTCGTCTCGCCCCACTTCCGCCAGCAGGGTCGCGGTGTCAATCAGCGTGCCTTCGGTGGCTCTGCGCACGCCGGGCTTGACCTCCTGCACGAAGATAGACAGCACAAACCACGCGGCGATAGCGACAATCAGGAAATAGCCCAGCAGCAGACGCATGCCAATACGCATTAATAAAGCCCCAGACTGTAACCCATCCCGCGATGGGTACTGATGGGCGAAAGCCCGTCATTGACCGCGCGCAGCTTGGCGCGCAAGGTTTTGATATGCGTATCCACGGTACGATCGAAGCTATCGCCGTCTTCGCCCCACACTTTGTCCATAAGCTGCTGGCGAGAAAAGACCCTGCCCGGCGCCTGCAGCAATGTTTTGAGCAGCAGGAATTCGTAGCGCGTGAGCGGTAAAGGCTCCCCATACCAGCTGATTCTGGCGGCGGGTTCATTCAGTTCAAACTGCCCGATACGCACGATCTCGGCGGGGGCGGTGGATTTTTGTAACCGCCGTAGAATAGTCCTCACCCGGGCACAGACTTCACGCGGGGAGAAGGGTTTAGCGACATAATCATCCGCGCCCATCTCCAGTCCGAGCAGCTTATCCACCTCGTCACTTCGCGCCGTCAGGAACAGGATCGGCAGTGACGGATGCTGCGCCAGAAGCTGACGGCAGAGTTCAAAGCCGCTGATGTCAGGCAACCCAACATCCAGAATCGCCAGCGCGGGGACCTGCCGCCGCGCCTCTTCCAGTACCGGTAACCCACGCCCGAAAGCCTTCACCGCAAACCCCTCCTGCTGAAGCATGTAGAGTAGCGTGTCGGCAATACTGATTTCGTCCTCAACCAGCCAGACCAGAGGTTGCTGCATGATTCATCCCTGAATTAGTGCCATGGCATGATCGGCACGGCGCTGATGGCGTTTTTCGGTGAGCCTTCAACCACTTTGTCGGAATAGGCCAGATAGGCGAGCGTGTTGCGTTTGGCGTCATAAAAACGCACCACCTGCAGCTTTTTAAACACCAGCGAGGTCCGTTTCTGGAAAACCACGTCGCCCTGCGCTTTGCCGTTTTTGATTTTGTCACTCAGCTCCACAGGGCCGACCTGCTGGCAGGAGATTGCCGCATCGGAGGTATCTTCAGCCAGCCCAAGCCCGCCTTTAATGCCCCCGGTTTTCGCCCGACTAACGTAGCAGGTGACGTTTTTAACGTCCGGATCGTCAAACGCCTCCACCACAATCTTATGGTCCGGGCCGAACACTTTGAAAACGGTATCGACAGAACCAATCTGTTCCGCCTGCGCGGCGTGCCCCACCGTCAACATCAGGGCAGTGAAGATCAAAGTCTTGTATTTCATATTGTTACCATTTTTAAGAATTACGCTGAGCGATTATTCAACACTGTAGACAAAAATGTAGCAAGATCACAGGATTAGAATATATTCACCCAAAAGGAGGAACAAAAGGCATTAATGAGCAAAAAAAACACTGAATGCTAAAACATCAAAAAATGCTATTATCCGCTAACCTGTTATCAGGCACCTGCTGTTTTAAGGATGAGGATAGTATATGGATCAGGCTGGAATTATTCGCGACCTGCTCACCTGGCTGGAAGGTCACCTCGACCAGCCTTTGTCACTGGATAATGTGGCGGCTAAAGCAGGCTATTCCAAGTGGCATCTGCAAAGGATGTTCAAGGATGTCACCGGTCATGCTATCGGGGCCTATATCCGCGCACGTCGTCTGTCAAAATCAGCGGTGGCATTACGCCTGACCGCGCGGCCGATTCTGGATATTGCACTGCAATATCGTTTCGACTCGCAGCAAACCTTTACCCGCGCCTTTAAAAAACAGTTCTCGTTAACGCCAGCGCTCTATCGCCGCTCGCCTGACTGGAGCTCGTTTGGCATGCGTCCGCCGCTGCGTCTGGGTGAGTTTGCAATGCCGAAATATGAATTTATCACCCTGCCAGAAACGCACCTGATTGGTACGACGCAAAGCTACTCCTGTTCGCTGGAGCAGATTTCCGAATTCCGTCATCAGATGCGCATTCAGTTCTGGCGCGACTTCCTAAGCCATGCACCGGCGATCCCGCCCATCCTGTATGGTCTCAACGAAACGCACCCAAGCCAGGAAAAAGACGACGAGCAGGAGGTGTTCTACACCACCGCGTTAACGCCAGAGCTGGCGAATGGCTATATTCAGGGTTCAAAGCCCGTGGTGCTGGAAGGCGGCGAATACGTGATGTTCGCTTATGAAGGGCTGGGAACGGGTGTACAGGAATTTATCCTGACCGTTTACGGAACCTGCATGCCAATGCTGAACCTGAATCGCCGTAAAGGTCAGGATATTGAGCGCTACTATCCGGCAAGCGATGCTAAACCGGAAGAAGGCCCAATCAATCTGCGTATGGAATTCTTAATTCCGATACGTCGTTAACGCTGAAGTTCGTCAAGTGCAGGGGCATCAAGATGCGAAATGTCCCCTGCCATCTCTACGACCCAACCTGACGCCAGCCACGCGCTTTCCTGATAGTCGATACGGGAAATAGAGCAGTTGCGCAGACGCAAACGGCGCTCTGCATACGCTGGTAACCCCAGAATCGTGCTCACCAGGCAGCCCAGCGCAATACCGTGACTCACCAGCAGCGGACGGCTCCCGGCCGGAAGCTTCAGGCATTCCGCCAGCGCGGCATGCATGCGCACGCTCAGCTCCTGCATGGATTCGCCTTCCGGAATACGGCCATCTTCGGTGCCGTTGACCAGCGTGCGACGCCAGCCCTCTTCCGTTTCCGTCAGCGTATCAATATGCCGTTTTTCCAGCACGCCCATATCCAGCTCGCGCAGACGCGGCTCAATCATGACATCACAACCACAGGCATCGGCAATGATGCGCGCCGTCTGCTGTGTGCGACCTAAGTCGCTGGTGATAACATGCGTAATGCCCAGCGTTCTGGCGCGTTCTGCCACCTGCCACGCCTGCTGCACACCCTTTTCAGTAAGAGGACTGTCTGACTGGCCTTGAATACGTCGCTCGGCGTTCCACTGCGTCTCACCGTGGCGAACAAGGTATACCTGTAACATGCTTTTTTTCCGTTATACTGCGATGAGTTTTTTTTGAATCGAGCTTAATTATGCACCATGTTGTCTCTGCTACCACCAATCCTGCCAAAATTCAGGCAATTCTAAGGGCATTCGAAGAGATTTTCGGCGAAGGATCCTGCCATATTGATGCCATCGGCGTCGAGAGCGGCGTGCCTGAACAGCCGTTTGGCAGCGAGGAAACGCGCGCTGGCGCACGAAATCGCGTGGCAAATGCCAGGGCTGCCGCACCGGATGCTGACTTCTGGGTGGCAATTGAAGCGGGTATCGACGAAGGTGCGACGTTCAGCTGGGTGGTCATCGAGAACCGTGAACAGCGTGGAGAAGCGCGTTCAGCAACCCTGCCGCTGCCAAAAATCATTCTGGAAAAAGTATCCGCGGGTGAAGCGCTCGGGCCGGTGATGTCTCAGTACACCGGCATCGATGAAATTGGCCGCAAAGAAGGCGCGATTGGCGTCTTTACCGCTGGCGCACTAACGCGTTCAGGCGTTTACCACCAGGCGGTGATTCTGGCCCTGAGCCCGTTCCATAACGCGATTTATCGCTGAGCGCCCAGCAGCACAGACTCCAGCCACTGACGCAGTTCCACCGGCGCGGATTTCAGGCTGTTCGATCCGCGGGTGATCGTCGCGATACCCGCGCCCAGTTCATTTTTGAGCTCACGCTGGCTCATCTCACCGCGCAACAGCTCTTCGATGATCCGCACGCGTGTGCCCAGGGCTTCACGCTCATCCGGCGTCAGCATCAGCTGCAATAAAGGCAAATGCAGATCCTGGTCGTAAGACTGGCGGAGCAACTCCACAAAACGAAGCCACTCCTGATGACGTTGTTCGGCCATTGCCGAGGAATACGGGGAATGCTGGGTCATGTTATGCCGCCTGTTGTACTCATTAACGAGTACAGCATAACACAACCCGCTCCATCAGTAACGTCTCTGCCACTCAGCATCGCTCATCAGGGTATCTTTTTGTCCCATGAAATAGCGATAGTAGGCGTCATAAGCCAATACGTTCTTCACATAGCCGCGGGTTTCCGAGAACGGAATACTTTCCACAAACGCGACGGCGTCAATGCGCCCGGCGCTGTTGCCAAGCCAGGTGCGCACGCGGCCCGGGCCTGCGTTATACGCCGCCGAGGAGAAGATGCGGTTATTGCCGAACTGCTGATAAACATACTGCAGGTAGCTGGTACCGATATTGATGTTGGTCTCCGGATCCAGCAGCTGCGACGGACTGCTGTATCCCGGGATGTTAAACATCTTCACCGTGTGCGTCGCGGTTCCCGGCATCACCTGCATCAGGCCGCTGGCCCCGACCGGGGAACGGACTTTCGGGTTCCACGCACTTTCCTGACGGGCAATGGCCATGGCGTAGCTTTGCGGAATGTCTTTACCGCTGGTGTAGCGCTCGAACAGATCTTTATAGGCCAGCGGGAAACGTTCTTCGAGATGATCCCACAGCTTGCCAGCGATCGTTGCCTGCACGCTCAGATCCCACCAGTGGTTATCAAAAGCATAGCGGGCAAGCTGTGCCTTCTCATCGGTCGTACGGCTGGTCACCAGATTCGCCCATTCGCTACGGGCGGTATTGTCCATGTTCCAGTACATCAGCTCGCGAACGCGCGCCATTTCTGGCCCCTGAGTCAACGCCGGGTTGGCGTTAGCAGGTGCTTTATCAATGCGGAACGTGTACTCCTCACCCAGTCGCTGCGCGGCCGCCATCGGATAGAACCCACGCTGCTGCATCAGCGCATGGAGGATCTCTTTGGCTTCATCGTCACGCCCGCGCTCCATCAGCAGATCCGCCTGCCAGTAACGCCATTCGTCTTTCTCTTTGGCATCCATTGGCAGACGCGCAAGCCAGGTATTCAGCCCCCGGCGATCGCCCGTCCCCAGCGCCATACGCACGCGGCGCTCCACCAGCGATGTGGAGTTCGAACGCATAATCGCATCGTCTCGCCAGCGCGCCTGCTCGTCGGTTACATCGGTGCTCATCAGTCGCCACGCCACAATGTCGCGCAGCTCCTGAGTTTGATCTTCATTGAGCTGCTGCGCCTGCACCAGCTGCGGGATCATCAGCCGCGCATTTTCCACGTCGTCACGCGCCACGCTGGCAAAAGCCACCGCGGCCATCTGGCGGGTAAAATCGGTCGCGCCGGTGCTGCGGGCAAAGGTCAGTACGCTGTTCGGATCGTTCGCCAGGGCGATAACGGCGGTTGAGATCGTCTGATAATCAGACGGCATTTGTCCCGCAAGCGTGGTAACCAGCCGCGTGTTTCCGGCTTTCATCGCCAGGCGAATACGTTCAAGGTACGCCAGCGGATCCTGCTTACCTGACGCACGCCATGCGCCAAAGAGGGAATCACAGGCATTTGGCTGGCTTTTTCCGGTCAACCACAGATCTTTCGCGCCCGCCCAGGCCTCTTCCTGCTGTCCGGTAACCCACTTCGCATAGTAATAGTTACACTGGGCTTCGGTGGTGTTCGGTTTTTCCGGGCTAAACGCCAGCAGCCCACGCCAGTCTTCACGACGTGCCAGCTCGTTCACAAAACGAGACTGCAGCGTCCGCGCGGGTGGCAGCGTCGGGTTCGCCTGAATAAAGTTATTCACGGTGACCGTGGGTTGATTCATGAGATCGTCAGTGATCTGCCGATACTCCAGATACGGATAGAGAGGATACGCTTTTAAGGTCGGCATCAGCGCCTGCACGGTATCCATCTGCTTATTGTCCCACGCCTGTTTAATCTGGGCGTAGCGATTACGTTGTTCATCCAGTGAATCGGCATGCACCGCCTGGCTTGCCGCCATCACGCATACGCTGGCAGCCAGCAGACGCCAGACCACCTGTTTGGCTTTTCCCACAAGCTCTTCCTCATTGTTTTTTCGTCAATTGCAGCGTCTTGCCACGTCAAAGTCTAATTAACTTATGCTAACCAAGCATCCTGCAACGCGCCACGTCGCGGACACTTTTTTACCTTTCTTGCGCGTTTTAACACTCCCGACGTTCCTGGCTGGGATTAGGACGGGAAAAAGGCTACACTTCGAGGCTGATATTCTTTCTCATCACGATAAAAGAGGCGAAGTCCAACGTGGCTCAATTCGTTTATACCATGCATCGTGTCGGCAAAGTTGTCCCGCCGAAACGTCATATTCTTAAAAATATCTCGCTGAGCTTCTTCCCGGGCGCAAAAATCGGTGTTCTGGGTCTCAACGGTGCCGGTAAGTCCACCCTGCTGCGCATCATGGCCGGCATCGATACAGACATCGAAGGTGAAGCCCGTCCGCAGCCTGGCATCAAAATTGGCTACCTGCCGCAGGAGCCTCAGCTCAACCCGGAACACACCGTTCGTGAATCCGTTGAAGAGGCGGTTTCTGACGTCGTTAACGCACTGAAAGGTCTGGATGAAGTGTATGCCAAATATGCTGAACCGGATGCGGACTTCGATAAACTGGCCGCTCAGCAAGGCAAGTTTGAAGAGATTATCCAGGCACATGACGGCCACAACCTGAACGTGCAGCTTGAGCGCGCCGCTGACGCCCTGCGTCTGCCAGACTGGGATGCGAAAATCGCGAACCTCTCCGGGGGTGAACGCCGCCGCGTGGCGCTGTGCCGTCTGCTGCTGGAAAAGCCAGACATGCTGCTGCTCGACGAACCGACCAACCACCTGGATGCGGAATCCGTGGCATGGCTGGAGCGTTTCCTGCACGACTTCGAAGGTACCGTTGTGGCGATCACCCACGACCGTTACTTCCTCGACAACGTTGCAGGCTGGATCCTGGAGCTTGACCGTGGTGAAGGCATTCCATGGGAAGGCAACTACTCCTCCTGGCTGGAGCAGAAAGACCAGCGTCTGGCGCAGGAAGCCTCTCAGGAAGCCGCGCGTCGTAAGTCTATCGAGAAAGAGCTGGAGTGGGTTCGTCAGGGCGCTAAAGGCCGTCAGTCTAAGGGCAAAGCCCGTCTGGCACGCTTTGAAGAGCTGAACAACACCGAATACCAGAAACGTAACGAGACCAACGAACTGTTTATTCCGCCTGGCGCACGTCTGGGGGATAAAGTGGTTGAAGTCACCAATCTGCGTAAGTCTTATGGCGATCGCCTGCTGATTGACGACCTGACCTTCTCCGTACCGAAAGGTGCCATCGTGGGGATCATCGGTCCGAACGGCGCGGGTAAATCCACCCTGTTCCGCATGATGTCCGGTCAGGAACAGCCAGACAGTGGTTCAATCACTCTGGGTGAAACCGTGAAACTGGCTTCCGTTGACCAGTTCCGTGACGCCATGGATAACAGCAAAACCGTGTGGGAAGAAGTCTCCGGCGGCCTGGATATCATGCGTATCGGTAACACCGAAATGCCAAGCCGCGCTTACGTTGGCCGCTTTAACTTCAAAGGCACCGACCAGGGTAAACGCGTGGGCGAGCTCTCCGGTGGTGAACGTGGTCGTCTGCACCTGGCCAAACTGCTGCAGGTTGGCGGTAACGTGCTGCTGCTCGATGAACCGACCAACGACCTGGACATTGAAACCCTGCGCGCACTGGAAAACGCCCTGCTGGAGTTCCCGGGCTGTGCAATGGTTATCTCGCACGACCGTTGGTTCCTTGACCGTATCGCAACCCACATCCTGGACTACCAGGACGAAGGGAAAGTGGAGTTCTTCGAAGGTAACTTCACCGAATACGAAGAGTACAAGAAACGTACGCTGGGCGCGGATGCGCTGGAGCCGAAACGTATTAAGTACAAACGTATCGCGAAATAAATGTAAAACGGCAACGTCAGTTGCCGTTTTTTTTGTTTGTTCCTACACCCTGTGAGTGACGCACCGTTCACCCCCCCACGTAAAACCGCTTCACCTCATCACACTGCATCGCAAAGTCGATATAACGCATCAGCGCCGGCGAGTTCAGCTTGCGGCTCGGGTAAGCCAGCCACAGATCGTTCCCCTCGACGTTCCACTCCGGCAGCACCTTCACCAGCGCGCCCTTTTCAACCTTATCCTCAAGCAAAAAAGCGGGAAGCAGCGTGATCCCGGCGCCGGCGATGGCACATTCGCGCGCATACACCAGATTATCCGTCAGATGGGCGTTATCCGGCAGATAACGGTAATCCTCACTTTCGCTTTGCAGCAGCCACTCAGACCACGCCTTGTGGGTAATACAGCGGTGATCCACCAGCTGCCGGGGATGCGTCAGCGGCTCCCGGCGCGCCAGGTAAGTCGGTGAGGCCAGCATATAACGCGGGCAATGACCGATCATACGGCCAATCAGGGAGGAGTCCTGCGGCTTACCGGTACGCAGCGCCACGTCAAAACCTGACTCGACCAGGTCGAGCACGTCGTCAGAAATGGACACGTCAAGCGAAACGTCCGGATAGCGGAGCTGGAACTCCGCATTCAAATGCGCCAGCAGTGTCGCGCCGATCCCGGCCGGGCAGGTGATGCGCAGTCGACCGCTGGGGTTTTCACGCAGCCGCTGAATGGCGTACTCCGCCCGTTCACTTGCCGCCAGCATCTCACGGCAGTGAACCAGATAGTGCTCGCCGGCGAACGTCAGGTTCAGCCTGCGCGTAGTACGATTGAGCAAGCGGATCCCCACCTGCTGCTCAAGCTGACTGATTCGCTGGCTGACGCTGGATTTCGGCAGCTCAGCTTTCTGCGCCGCCGCGGTAAAGCTGCCCAGCTCTGCCACCAGCGCAAACAGCGCCATATCCTGAAGTTGTTTAAACATGATTGTTCATCCTGTACGAACACTTCGTTCTTAATTGTCCATCTTATCACGCGGCTGAGCACTTAATAGACTAGTCTCAACAACACGCTTTCCATAAAGGAGCTCACCATGTCAGTTAAAGCCATTGCCGTTAATCCAGACAGTCCTGCTGATTTCATTGAAATTACCCAACCGATGCCGCAGCCCGGCGAGCACGATCTGCTGGTTGAGGTAAAAGCCGTTTCCATCAACCCGGTCGATACCAAAGTTCACGCGGGCATCGTCAGAAGCGGCCTGACGGAACCACGCGTTCTCGGCTGGGACGCCAGCGGCATTGTGAAAGCCGTGGGTGCAGGCGTTAGCGGTTTTAAACCGGGGGATGAAGTGTGGTACGCGGGCGATATTACCCGCCCGGGCAGCAATACCACCCATCAGCTGATCGATGCGCGCATTGTCGGGCATAAGCCGGTAAGCCTCGGCTGGGCTGCCGCAGCCGCCTTGCCGTTAACCGCCCTCACCGCCTGGGAAGGATTGTTTGAACGGCTGAATATCCAGGATGCCGGCCCGGACAAAACGCTGCTCATTATTGGCGGCGCGGGCGGCGTAGGATCGCTGGCGATCCCGTTTGCGAAACATCGCAGCAATGTGAAGATCGTCGCGACCGCCTCGCGGGAAGATTCTGCTCAGTGGTGTCGCGATCGCGGTGCCGATCACGTGGTGAATTACCGTGACCTGAAAGGTGAACTGGCTAAACAGGGCCTGACGTTTGTGGATTACATTTTCATTCTCAATGATACCGACGGCCACTGGGATGCCGTCAGTGAACTGATCGCACCGCAGGGGCATATCTGCTCCATCGTTGAGAACGCACATCCGTTGAACCAGGATAAGCTGAAATCCAAATCTGCCGCGCTGCACTGGGAGTTTATGTACACCCGCAGCATGTACCAGACCGCCGACATGGCGCGTCAGGGCGAGATCTTAAACGAGGTTGCGAAGCTGGTGGATAACGGCGTGGTGGAAAGCTCACTGAGCGAAACGCTGCACGGGCTGAGCGTCGAAAGCATCACCGAAGCGCACCGAAAAGTGCTGGACGGGCATATGCGTGGCAAAGTGGTGGTTGAGTATTGAGGGGGGTGTTCCCCCTCACACCGGCCCTCTCCCTCAGGAGAGGGTTAGGATGAGGGATTTACCCCTGCTCCCCCATCATCTCTTTCACCAGCTCTACGCAGCGCAGGAAACGGCTGTCGTAATCTGACTCCTCCACATGCACAAACTCCACGTTATTTTCGTGCAGCATGTCGATGAGCATGCTCTGGAACTCTTTTCTGTCGACGGAACTGCCGAGGCTGCGGATCCCGTCGGCAACCCACGGGGTGTTGTTTTCGAGCAAAATCACCAGGTCAAAACGGTATTCGTCTATCAGCGCCTGCACAAACGGATGCTCGCGTCCCTCGTATTTTTTGCAAAACGCCTGGGTGGTGACGAAATCGGTATCAATGAAGGCCACTTTATTGGCGTATTTCACCGCGAAATCAATGTACTGCGCATGACCGAGCGCGATTTTATCGTAGTCGGAGTACTGCAACGCCATCTCGTCACCGCCCAGATGTGAGAAGACGTAATCACGCCCGTACTCCCACGCACTGGTGGTGTTAAAGATGTTGGCCAGCTTGTTGACCAGCGTCGATTTCCCGCTCGACTCGCCGCCCAGAATCGCAACGGTGCGCACAAAGAACGGTTTTACCTCGGTTGGGATGTAATCCCAGTAGCGGAACGGGTTTTCGCGGATCAGCGCCCCGCTGATGTTCATAAAGGTACGCTTTGGATCGATCAGCACGGTTTCAATGCCCAGATGCTCGCGGAACTGCGGCGCATCGGACTCTTCAGAGGTGTAGATCCAGTTCGGGGTGATCCCCTTTTCGTCCATGAACGCTTTGACGCCATTGCTCCACACATCCCAGCCGTGCGGATACGGCTCCATGCCCTCTTCATTAAAAGCATGAATACGAATGTTTTTCTGGTACTTAAAGGTCTGCAGCAGCCAGCGCAGGCGGTCCGGCACGGTTGGCTGCTGCGACATGGCGCTGTCCTCGAACAGCTGACGGTCGCGGGTTTCATCGTAACCCATGATGATATGCAGCTCGTCCACCTGGCTACAGGCACGCTGGATCAGATAGATGTGCCCGGTATGCAGCGGGTAAAACTTGCCAAATACCACGCCGACGTTCTTTTGCATACGCGGGAATTCAAGCCCCAGAAAGCGGTGCAACGCTTCCAGCTTTTGTGCGCTGGGGCTTTTGATTTTGGCGTTCAGCAGTTGGCTCAGGTAGCCTTTGGTCATGCCGCTGGCATCCGCCACCTGCTGCAGCGTGCAGCCTTTCTGGCGGATTGCGGTCTTGATGTAGTCAAATGATGACATAAATTACGGTGCCTCCTGCAAAATCGAATACGTAATTATAAGTCGTCAAAGACATTTAACGCATCTGCGAGTTTCTTCACGCCAAAGACCTGCATCCCTTCGGGGATTTTTTTCGGCACGTTGGCGGCGGGCACAATGGCGCGGCGAAAGCCGTGCTTCGCCGCCTCGGAGATGCGCTCCTGGCCGCTTGGCACCGGGCGTATCTCCCCGGCCAGACCCACTTCACCAAACACCACCAGGTCCTGCGGCAGCGGTCTGTCACGCAGGCTGGAGACCATTGCCAGCAGCAGCGCCAGATCCGCACTGGTCTCAGTGACTTTGACCCCGCCGACCACGTTGACGAACACGTCCTGATCCGCCATCTGCAGGCCGCCGTGGCGGTGCAGTACGGCCAACAGGATCGCCAGGCGGTTTTGTTCCAGGCCAACGGCCACACGCCGTGGGTTACCCATCATTGAGTGATCCACCAGCGCCTGAATTTCCACGAGCAGCGGACGCGTCCCTTCCCAGAGCACCATCACCGAGCTACCGGAGGTCACTTCATCGCCCCGGCTGAGGAAGATGGCAGACGGGTTGCTGACTTCACGTAGCCCCTGCTCGGTCATGGCAAACACGCCCAACTCGTTCACCGCACCAAAACGGTTTTTGTGGCTGCGCAACGTACGGAAACGGGAATCGGCATCGCCGTCGAGCATAACGGAGCAGTCGATACAGTGCTCCAGCACTTTCGGCCCCGCCAGGGAACCATCTTTCGTGACGTGGCCGACCATCACAATCGCCACACCGCGCGTTTTGGCAAAGCGCGTGAGATAGGCGGCGGTTTCACGCACCTGCGCCACGCTCCCCGGTGAAGACTGGATATCCGCCATGTGCATCACCTGAATGGAGTCGATAACCATCAGCTTCGGCTGCTCTTCTTCGGCAATCATGCAGATTTGCTCGATGCTGGTTTCCGAAAGCATGTTGAGGTTGCCGGTTGGCAGGCCAAGACGGTGCGCACGCATCGCCACCTGCTGCAGGGACTCTTCACCGGTGACGTACAGGGTTTTCATCTGTTCGGCGAGCTTGCAGATCGTTTGCAACAGCAGTGTTGATTTACCCGCTCCCGGGTTACCGCCGATCAGGATCGCACTGCCCGGCACCACTCCCCCGCCGAGCACACGGTCAAACTCTTTGAAGCCGGTCGAGAAACGCGGCAGCTCTTCGAGGCTAATATCCGAGAGCTTTTGCACTTTCGCGACACCGGCGTTGCCGGCATAACCGCTCAGGCGTTCATTGCGGGCCACGCTCGGCGAAGCCGCCACACCACGCACTTCGGTGATGGTGTTCCAGGCATGACAGGCGCTACATTGCCCCTGCCAGCGCGGATAATCCGCACCACATTCATTACAGACAAATGCGCGTTTTGGAGCTTTCGCCACGGTTTACCTCGTTATTTCTGATTCACGCTGCCGGAGAGAATGCAGAACACCCCCATCAGGTCAGCATGACGGATGGTGACTTCCGTCTTTTCATTCACTTTAGGCTTGGCATGGTAGGCAATGCCAAGGCCTGCCGCTTTGATCATCGGCAGGTCGTTCGCGCCATCACCGATGGCAACGGTCTGGACGACAGGAATTTCATATTTTTCCGCCAGACGGGTCAGGGTATTGGCTTTGTACTGGGCATCCACGATATCGCCGATCACCTGGCCGGTCAGCTTGCCGTCCATGATTTCCAGCTCATTCGCCACCACGGTGGTCAGGCGCAACGTGTCGCGAAGGTAGTCGGCGAAGAAGGTGAACCCGCCCGAGGCGATAGCCACTTTCCAGCCCAGCGTTTCTAACTTCAGCACCAGCTGCGTCAGCCCCGGCATTAACGGCAGCTCATCACGCACCTGGCGCAGGATGTTCGCGTCCGCCCCTTTCAGGGTCGCCACGCGCTGTCTCAGACTGGCGGTGAAATCCAGCTCGCCGCGCATTGCCCGTTCGGTCACATCGGCCACCAGCTCGCCGCTGCCGGCAAGCCTGGCGATCTCGTCGATGCACTCGATCTGGATGGCGGTGGAATCCATGTCCATCACCAGCAGACCCGGCGTTTTCAGGTGTGGAATTTTGCCGAGAGGCGCCACGTCCAGGCCGGCATCATGTGCCAGGCGGGTCGCGCGCTGCGTCAGGGAACCTGCCAGGCGGATGACCTGATAATCCTCTACGCACCAGGCCGCCACGATGACCATCGCTGCACCCAGTTTGGTTTGATATTGGGTCAGGCGTTGTTTGTCCAGGCCGCGTCCGTACAGCAGCCAGCCGCTACGGCCAGCGTGGTAATCCAGAGGCATCACCTCATCACCACTTAAAGAGAGCGGCAATCCTGGCCATAAAGAGACATCCGTAGGCAGGTCGCACCAGGTAATGTTCGGCATTGAAGCTCCTGTGAATTCGTTCGCGCCGGAAGGTTCCAGAGGGAAAATAACGCATGAGGCTACCTTGTAACCATCACTTCTGGCAACATTAAGCCGTAAATTTTCAGCAGGTGGAATATGGCTCGCGCAAAACTGAAATTCCGACTTCATCGTGCCGTGATTGTCCTGATATGTCTCGCACTCTTGGTCGCGCTGATGCAAGGAGCATCGTGGTTCAGCCAGAATCACCAGCGGCAACGTAACCCGCAGTTTGAGGAACTGGCGCGTACTCTGGCGCGTCAGGTCACGCTCAACATCGCCCCGGCGATGCGCACCGAAACGCCGGACGAGAAGCGCATAGGTCAGATATTACGCCAGTTAACCGAAAACAGCCGCATTCTTGATGCTGGTGTCTACGACGAACAGGGCGACTTGATCGCCCGTGCCGGTGAGCACGTTGACGTCCGTGACAGGCTGGCGCTGGACGGCAAAAAAGCCGGCGGCTATTTCAATCAGCAGATCGTCGAACCCGTGCAGGGGAAAAATGGTCCGCTCGGCTATTTGCGCCTGACGCTCGACACCCACACCCTGCCCACCGAAGCAAAACAGGTGGACAACACCACCAATATTTTGCGCCTGATGCTGCTACTCTCGCTGGCCATCGGTGTGGTGCTGGCACGCACGCTGCTGCAGGGTAAACGCACCCGCTGGCAGCAATCGCCTTTCCTCCTGACCGCCAGTAAATCGGTGCCCGAAGAGGACGAGGGCGATAAGAAAGAATAGTGATAAAGTAGGCTTACGATTCGGAAAAGGAACTTTGCCATGACGACGTTACGCCTGCTTATCTCTGACTCTCACGATCCCTGGTTCAATCTCGCGGTAGAAGAGTGTATCTTCCGTCAGATGCCAGCCACTCAACGGGTGTTATTTTTATGGCGCAACGCCGATACGGTGGTGATTGGCCGTGCGCAGAATCCCTGGAAAGAGTGTAATACCCGGCGTATGGAAGAGGATAACGTCCGCCTGGCGCGACGCAGCAGCGGCGGCGGCGCGGTATTTCACGACCTCGGCAATACCTGCTTTACCTTTATGGCGGGCAAACCTGAATACGATAAAACCATTTCCACCGCGATTGTGCTTAACGCCCTGACATCGCTGGGCGTGACTGCCGAAGCGTCAGGCCGCAACGATCTGGTCGTCAAAACCCCCGACGGGGATCGCAAAGTCTCCGGCTCCGCCTACCGTGAAACCCTGGACCGGGGGTTCCATCACGGGACATTGTTGCTGAATGCCGACCTCAGCCGTCTTGCGAATTACCTTAATCCCGATAAGAAAAAGCTGCAGGCCAAAGGTATCACCTCCGTGCGAGGCCGCGTCGCCAACCTGATCGAATTACTGCCGGGCATCACCCACGAACAGATCTGCGATGCTATCCGCGAAGCGTTTTTCGATCACTACGGTGAGCGGATCGAAGCCGAAGTGATCTCCCCGGATAACACCCCTGACCTGCCAAACTTTGCGGAAACCTTTGCCCGTCAGAGCAGCTGGGAGTGGAACTTTGGTCAGGCGCCGGCCTTCTCGCACCTGCTGGACGAGCGCTTCACCTGGGGCGGCGTGGAGCTTCATTTTGACGTGGAAAAAGGCCACATTACCCGGGCACAGGTCTTTACGGACAGCCTGAACCCTGCGCCGCTGGAGGCGCTGGCCAGCCGCTTACAGGGCTGCCTGTATCGTGCCGACACGGTGCAGCTGACATGTGAGGCGTTACGTGGCGAGTTCCCCGATCAGGCAATCGAGCTGGGCGAGCTTTCTGCCTGGCTTTCGCAGGCCGTACGCTAAACTATGTTGCCCGGCGTGCTTCGCCGGGTGAGTGATGTAACCTGTTTACGCGATAACCTCTTATTCTTATTTTTTAAGCAGGCTTCAGGGATCCAGCCTGCCCCATCTTATTAAAAAATATTATATTATCGTCGGGAAGGGCATTGAATGCTTCCCGGCCTTACGAAAACCGCTAATAACTTTCAATAATAAATTGAACAATAAAAGCGGAAATATGCCCGTAAAATGCGTGAAAATATTCACACCATCTATGCTTTTATATTTTCATTACTGCCCGTTTAGAAATTCTAAATACACCATTTAGAGCAGCCACAATATACTACTGCCCGTGGTTACACCCATATATAAAACCTATTGATTACATTACTAGTCGACAGCTCTATAATTTCTCTTCGTTAAGGAACAACAATGAAAAAAATTCTTCTTGTCGCGGCCATCGCTGCGGCAACGTCCATGACCGCAGCCCATGCGGCTAACACCGCCGTCATGAAAGTGCAAGGCAAACTGACCAACGCGTCATGTACTCCTACAATGAGCAACGGCGGCGCAGTGGATTATGGCAAAATATCAATGGGCTCACTGAGCGCGACTGAGGATAACCAGCTCGGCCAGCGTGATATCACCATGACAATTACCTGTAATTCTGCGACCAAAGTCGGCTGGACAATGTACGACAACCGCAAAGACAGTCTGGCTGATGGCCATTATATTGAAGTCGATGATTCTGCCGTTGATGGCAGCTCGACATTCAGCCCTCAGTACACAAGCGGTTTAGGTTTTACCAAAGAGGGCCAGAAGATTGGCGGATGGGCAGTGTATACCAACCTGCCATATGTCACGGTAGACGGCGCACCTGCTGATGCGATTACCGCGGGAGGCACTAATCTGACTAAATGGAATAAAAATACGACGGGTCGTCTTGTTCTGGATGACTACGAAACCATGTCCGTCGCCAAACCGGGTGAACTCGTGCCGATGGCCTTTACCGAAGCCGTATTCCCAATGAAAGTCTCCATGGCAATCAGGAATACCAACAGACTGAGCATTACCGAAGATACCGAACTGGATGGTCAGGCGACCATTACGCTGAAATACCTCTAATTAAATTATCGCTCAGGCGATAACGTATCTCTGACGGCGAATTTAATTCGCCGTTTTTTATTCCTTTATTCATACTGCATCCATCATATTATTCGCAAGACGTAAATACATACATGATTGTATTTACAGCCCTTAATTAAACTCACAACCGAGTGTAGAATTTCTCATTTCACAAATAACTCTGACCATTAATAGAATTCCCGCGCTTGTGAATCAATACGTTAATTACACGCACATAAGAAAATGTCCACTTTTTGGTTAAGGAATAACAGTGAAAAAACTTCTTCTCGCCACTCTGATTGCCGTGGCTTCGCACGCTGCGCTCGCCGACTCTACCGTTGTGATGAAGGTGAAAGGCAAAATGAATAATGCGTCCTGTACGCCTGAATTAAGCAATGGCGGTTCTATCGATTTTGGCACCATCGCCCTGGATCAACTTTCTCCTACCCAGACGAATCAGATGGGTCAAAAGGACATGTCGTTAACCATTAACTGCCCTTCAGCGACCAAAGTGGCCTGGAGCATCGCGGACAATAAAGAAGATACCAATGCGGCAAATGACCTGACGTCCAGCCAGTTCTACATCCGCGATGCGGCGGATAACGGAGGTGATGCCTGGGGCGCTGGCACCACCTATGGCGTTGGCACCACGGCGGCGGGCGAAAAGATTGGGGCGTATGCCATCGCAACGCGCGTGAATGAAGTTACCGCCAATGGTCTTCCGGCTCAGGCCATTTATGCCCCGGCGTACGTCAACAGCAATGGCGAATACATGTGGCGTAACCTGAGTACCGGTATTATTGCCAACGGTAACGCAGAAATTATGACGGCGACCACCCCAGGCAAATCTTCTCCGCTGGCGATTACCAACGTCGTCTTCCCGTTTAAAGTCTCGATGGCCATTGTGAATACCGATCGCCTGACCACGACCGATGAAGCTCAACTGAGCGGCGAAACCACCATTACGCTGGTTTATCTCTGATACGTTAAGGTCATGTTTTCTTTTCTCCGGCGGGATATCCCGCCGTTTTAAAGCAGAATATAAATCCATTCATATCTGATTGTAATGACTTAATAAAATCTCAATGTGCTCGTTAGAAAATCTAATTATTGCATTCTGTGAATCATTAATAGAATCAGCGGCGCTTGTTATTTAACACGTGTATTCATGCAAGCACTTTGCGGACTAAAAATATCTTTTTTAGTCACTCTCTTTCAGGTTAAGGAATAACAATGAAAAAGCTTCTTCTTGCCACCGTGCTATCCATGGCGGCAACAGCCGTTTGCGCAGAACCGACCGCCATGCTCAAAGTACAGGGCTCACTGACCAGCGCAGGCTGCGTGCCGGAAATCAGCAACGGGGGTCTGGCCAACTTCGGTGAAATCGGTCTGGACTCCCTCTCCTCCAGCGTGCCATATCAGGCAGGCCATAAAGATGTCACCCTGACCATCAAGTGCCAGTCCGCCACACGCGTGGGCTGGACGCTTCACGACGATCGCGCGGATTCCAACGCCGGTGCCAGCCTGCCAGCCAACCAATTCCACGTGGATAACGCTACCGCAAACGGTGGCCAGGCTTCTGGCTCCAGCCAACTGAACGGCGTAGGTAAAACCAGCGCCGGCGAGAACATCGGTGCGTATGCCATTTCTACCTACCTGACCTCCGTTACCGCAGACGGCGCGGCGGTACAGCCTATCGCGGCTACCCTGTATACCGGCGGCACGATCAGCAGCAGAAGCTGGATGAACATGTGGACCAGCGGCATCCTCTCCAACGATGGCACCGACGTCATGACCGTTTCCAAAAGCGGCCAGCGTGCACCTTTAGCCTTCATGAGCGCGGCATTCCCGCTGAAGATTGCGCTGGCCGTAGCCCCAAGCGACAAGCTGACCCTGACCGACAAAACCGAGCTTGAAGGCCAGTCAACGATCACCCTGGTTTACCTCTAATCCAGCCCCCTGACGCAAAACTCTCCAGTTACATGGGGAGTTTTTTTCCTGACCAGCGAATGAAACCCACTATGTCTACGATCCACACATCAACACGTTTGATCTGCTCACTGTGCCTCGCCCTTCCGGCTTCGCTTTTTGCCGCAGGAATGGTGCCTGAAACCACCCTGCTGCTGATTGACGAAGCGAACCACGGCGGCGTCATGAGCGTGAAAAACACCGACAGCATTCCCACCCTGCTTTACACCTCCATCCGGGATATCGGGGGCGACCAGGGGGTAAAACTCAACGTCACCCAACCGGTAGTGCGCCTTGAGCCAGGCCAGGAGCAACAGGTTCGCTTTATTCTTGAAACCGACAAACCGCTTAGCGTTGAACAGTACAAACGCGTGGTGTTCGAAGGTATTCCGCCCAAAAGCACGGATAAAAACGTGAAGGTCGGGATCAACCTGCGTCAGGATTTACCGGTCCTGATCCATCCCAAAGATCTGCCGGTGGTCACCGACGCCTGGAAATTACTGACCTGGTCAGTCACCGGGAAAGAGGTCAAGGTGCAGAATCCGTCCGCCTACGTGGTCCGTTTCTCCACCTCTGTCACCTTACTGCCTTCGCATACGGAAGGCCTGGTCAACAAGACGTTTATCCTGCCGGGAGAGACCATGACGGTGCAGACCGACACCCCGGTTAACGGCACCGATAACGCCATTGAGTTCAATCCGGCCAGCCGCTACGGGATTGAAGTTGAGAGCTTTACCGCTTCCCTGACGCGCCAGTAAGACAGGGATGTTTTGGTGATTGAGTTCTCTTTGCGTAATCAGACGCTTCGCGCCGCCATACTGGGGGCTTTGACGTTGCCCGCCCAGTCGGTATCGGCGGCCGGTATGGATTTTAATACCGATATTCTGGCGACCCGGGGTATCAGCACCAACCTCGCCCACTACTTCTCCCAGGCCCAGCGATACCTGCCGGGGCCGCATGCCGTGCAGGTAAAAATTAACGGCGTCGATAAAGGCACGCTTGCGATCCGCGTGGGAGAGGAAGGGCAACTGTGTCTGGATGATGACTTTACCCGTGCGGCAGGTCTTCTTCCGCTGAATATCGATGCAAAAGAGCCCTGCCATAATCTTCTGCAAGATTACCCGACGGCCACCGTCACGCTGCTGCCCAACGCGGAGTCGCTTGAGATTTATGTTCCCGCAGAGGCGATGGACAATGGTTTTTATGCCGCGAAATACTACGCGCACGGCGGTGCGGCGGGTCTTATCAATTACAGTGCGTTCAGCAACTACAACGAGTACGGCAGCGGCGGAAACAGTACCTTTTCCCAGGGCAATATTGGCGCCGGTCTCAACGTGGCGAACTGGACGCTGCGCAGCAACTTTATCCTGACCGACGATAACGGAACCCGCAGCACAGAGAATCTCTATACCTACGCGGAACACGTCTTCGAAGAACGGAAGCTTCGCATTCAGGCGGGGCAGATTAACGTCAACTCGGCGCTGTTCAGTGGCGCACAAATTAATGGCGTTCAGTTCCTGCCGGAAACGGGCCTGCAACCGAATATTCCGGCGACGACTATTTCCGGCATCGCCCGCACCAACCAGGCGCGCGTTGACGTTCGTCAGTCCGGGCAGGTTATCTACTCTTCGCTGGTGAATGCCGGTCCGTTTACTCTGACCGATGTCCCGGTGGTGCGTGGCAACGTGGATCTGGACATCAGCGTGGTCGAAACCGACGGTTCCACCACGACGTTTACGGTTCCCTCCTCCTCACTGAACGTGAGCGGGATGACGCGCACCGAAGGGCTCAGCGTCTCGTTGGGTAAAGTTCGCGATACCGGGGATGAACAGGGGTCGCCCTGGGTATTTAATTTTTCTGACGGAACCCGGTTTACGCCCCAGCTCACCGGCGTCACGGCGGGCGTGCTGGCAGAGCAGTATCAGGCCCTCGGGGCGATGCTGGAATGGTCGCCAGCCGAGTACTGGCTCCTTTCTCCCAGCATTCAGATGAGCCGCGCGCAGTTCTACGGTCAACAAAATGGCCGCAAGATAGAATTGCAAAGTCACCTTTCCCTGCCCGAGCAACTCACGCTTGGGGTCAGCGCATCAACCTACAGCACCGGCTACCGGGAGTTAAACGAGGCGATGGACGCTGAATCCCAGCGCTATCAAAGCGCCTGGAATACCAGCCTCAACTGGAACAACGCATGGGTTGGCTCGCTTTCATTCCAGTACAGCGAGAATGCCGGGGATGAAGAGAGCAGTAGCTCCCGCTACCTGATGGTCTCCTGGGGCAAGAGTCTGGGGCACACGTCGCTCTCAGTGAACTGGCAGCACGCCCTCAGCAGCAGTGAGACGGAGAAGGGCGGCACAAGTGATGGCGACCTGCTCTATCTTAATCTGGTCATTCCGTTTGGTACTGAGCGCATCAGTACCTATATGCGCAGCCAGGGTGAAAAACAAAACCTCGGTATTCAGGACAGCGGATCGTGGGGTCAAAACACCAATTACAACCTCTCGGTCGATCGCGACAATCAGGACAAGACCCAGTCGTTTAACGGTAATGTCAGCACCAACCTGCACTACACACAGCTGGGCATGGCCGCAGGGCTGAACGACGGGAACCAGCATAATTACAGCACCTCCCTCAGCGGCGGCATCGCCCTGCATGGTCATGGCATTACGTTTGCACCCTACCCGATTAAAGACACCTTTGGCATTGCGCGATTAAGCGAGCCGGAAAGCGGTATTCAAATCGCCACGCCCGATGGAACCGTCTGGACCGATGCGTGGGGACAAGCCGTGGTGCCGGGTCTGCGCGAGTGGCAAACCTCTCAGATTGTCATTGATGCCAGCTCCCTGCCACAGGGAATGGATTTATCGAACGGGATACAGACCGTTTCCGCAGCTTACGGCTCATTCGCGCAGGTGGATTTCCACGTGCTGAACACGCGTCGTCTAATGCTGAGCGTGAAACGCCCTGACGGGTCATGGCTCGCCAGAGGGCTTAGCGTGGTGGATAAAGACAGCCGTTATATCGTGAGCGTAATGGATAACGGCAGCGTGTTTATTCCCGACGCCACGGATGCGCCCGCCCTGTATGTGGTGGACGACAACATGGCAAAAATTTGCCACATCACGTATTCGCTCAGCGAAGACAAAAATACCGAGTCCTATTACGAAAAAGCAGAAGGAATGTGCCAGTGAAAACCTGTTATTCCCTTTTATTCGCGGCGTTTGCCAGCATGATTTTGCTCTTCTCCGCACGCGCGTCCAGTGAAGAGTGTCAGGTTACGTTTTCGCAGCCTGTTGTCTCGTTTGGAAAACTCAAACCGTCGGATATCGCCGCCTCGCAGAAGAACTGGAACCGGATGCCGGCCAAAGAAATTACGGCCAACGTTTTCTGCCCGGAGCCGAGAGTGATGGCCTTGTTTCTGCAGTCCACTGCCGGCGTCAACGGAGGAGTTCTCTTTGGTCAGGACGGGCGACTGGCCATTATTGCCGACAATATGGTGGTTGACGGGCATGCCTGCACGCTGGCGAAAACGACGGACCGTATCGGTTTTACGCCCTCCTCCAGCCCGACGCAACGCGCGTTTATCAAAAATAATGAAGGTCTCGTTGCCCGGCAAAATGCCGTGCCGGTGCGGGGTAAACACATGAGCTTCACCCTTAAGATTGTTCCCGTCATTAATAACAGCCAGCTTCGTCATGTTGCTGACAATACCCTTCTTGAGAGCAATATGGCCTGGGAATTATTAACACAGGAATAACCCCATTCACGCGTCAGGTACCTGCCTGCGTGAAGCGTAGAAAAGCACTACCGTTACAAATACTGACGGGTTAATACCCCGCAATGTCATGCTTTTTATTTATGTTAAGGATTAACAATGAAAAAATGTTTACTCGTTGTCGCGCTGGCCCTGGCGGCCACATCCGCACACGCGGGCGATACCGCCGTGCTGAAAGTCAAAGCCTCGCTTGCCGGTGCCTCGTGTGTACCGGAGCTGAGCAATAATGGCGTGATCGATTTTGGCAGGATTCATATTGGCGATTTGTCGCAAACCCAGGCTACGCAGCTGGGCGAAAAAGGGGTGATGCTGACGATCAACTGCCCCACGCCAACAAAGGTGGGCTGGAGTATCGCGGATAACCGTACCGATTCCAACGCCAGCACGGGCAGCAGTAACCTGAAGGTGAAAAACGCCAATGCTAACGGCGGTGAGCTTCGCGGTGCGATGAACACCTTTGGGCTGGGCAAAACGCGCGATGGTAAAAACATCGGCGCGTACTCCATCTACACCACGCCAGGCGATGTGACGGCGAACGGCAATAACGCTGAGCCTATCCGTACGGCCGTGACCGCGGGAGCGGGCGTGAGCCGCTGGCAGAAAGCCAACGGTGGTACCATCGCCAATAAAGATTTGGGTCTGATGAGCGTTGCGCCGGCGGGCAAAAACGACCCGATGGCGGTCACCAGCGTCTCTTTCCCGCTGAACGTGTCGCTGGCGGTCGAGAATCTGAAGAATCTGTCTTTAACGGAAGATACGGAGTTTGACGGTCAGGCGACCATCAGCGTGGTGTATTTGTAACCGGGAAGAGCATGCCGGGCAGCAGACGCCGCCCGGCAGTACAACATTACTCTTTGTCGCCCAGCAGAACGGATTCCAGCGCGATTTTGATCATGTCGTTGAAGGTGGTCTGACGCTCAGCAGCGGTCGTCTGCTCGTGCGTACGGATATGGTCAGACACGGTGCAGATGGTCAGAGCTTTCGCGCCAAACTCAGCCGCAACACCGTAGATCCCTGCCGCTTCCATTTCCACACCCAGGATGCCGTACTTTTCCATCACGTCGAACATCTCGCCGCCGTCTGGTGCATAGAACAGATCAGCAGAGAACAGGTTACCCACGCGTGCGTCTACGCCCAGCGCTTTTGCGGCGTCAACCGCGTTACGCACCATGCCGAAGTCAGCGATGGCGGCAAAGTCATGGTCTTTGAAACGCATACGGTTAACTTTAGAGTCCGTGCACGCGCCCATGCCGATAACCACATCACGCAGCTTAACGTCCATACGTACTGCACCGCAGGAGCCTACGCGAATGATTTTCTTCACGCCGAAATCGGTGATCAGCTCTTTGGTGTAGATGGAGCAGGATGGGATACCCATACCGTGACCCATCACGGAGATTTTGCGGCCTTTGTACGTACCGGTGAAGCCCAGCATGCCGCGAACGTTGTTCACTTCATGCACGTCTTCGAGGAAAGTTTCTGCAATGTGCTTCGCGCGCAGCGGGTCGCCCGGCATCAATACGACGTCAGCGAAATCACCCATTTCGGCATTAATGTGAGGAGTTGCCATCTTCAGTTCCTTTTATCGTGTTTTTGCCGGGTGGCGGCGGCGCCTGCCCGGCCTGCATGGTGTTCCCCCTCTCCCGGAGGAAGAGGGGATACGCCCGGATGTGTTTAGAACATGGCCTTGCCATATTCCATGTCGGACGTACCAAAGTATTTCGCAATAGTCTGACCGATATCGGCGAAGGTTTCACGGTGGCCCAGTGAGCCAGGTTTCACTTTCGGGCCGTACACCAGCACAGGAATATGCTCGCGCGTGTGGTCGGTACCGGTCCAGGTTGGGTCGCAGCCGTGGTCGGCGGTCAGGATCAGAATGTCATCTTCACCCACCAGCTCCATCAGCTCCGGCAGACGGCGGTCAAACAGTTCCAGGCCCGCGGCATAACCGGCCACGTCACGACGGTGGCCCCAGGAGGAGTCGAAGTCCACGAAGTTAGTGAAGACGATAGTCTTGTCACCCGCTTCTTTCATCTCTTTGATGGTGGCGTCAAACAGCGCATCCAGACCGGTGGCTTTGACTTTTTTGGTGATACCGCAGTTGGCATAGATGTCTGCAATTTTCCCCACGGACACCACGTGGCCGTCTTTCTCGTCAACCAGCTTCTGCAGTACGGTCGGTGCCGGTGGCTCAACGGCCAGGTCATGACGGTTACCGGTGCGCTGGAAGTTACCCGCTTTATCACCGATAAACGGACGTGCAATCACGCGACCGATGTTATAGCCGCCTTCGGTCAGCTCTTCACGTGCGATTTCGCACAGCTCGTAAAGCTTATCCAGGCCAAAGGTCTCTTCGTGGCAGGCAATCTGGAACACGGAGTCGGCAGAGGTGTAGAAAATCGGCTTGCCGGTTTTCATGTGCTCTTCACCGAGTTCGTCCAGAATCACGGTACCGGAAGAGTGACAGTTACCGAGGTAGCCCGGCAGATTGGCACGCTTAACCAGCTTGTCCAGCAGCTCCTGCGGGAAGCTGTTCTCGTGATCGGAGAAGTAACCCCAGTCGAAGAGAACCGGCACGCCGGCGATTTCCCAGTGGCCAGACGGGGTATCTTTACCGGAAGAGAGCTCGTGCGCCCAGGCGTACGCGCCTACCACTTCCGCATTGCCGTCCATACCGGCTGCAATTTTACCGGTAGAACCTTCATGGGCTTTCACCAGACCCAGACGGGTCAGGTTTGGCAGAGTCAGAGGGCCTTTACGACCATTGTCCGCTTCGCCTTTCGCACAGGCTTCAGCGATGTGACCCATGGTATCGGAACCCACGTCACCAAAACGTTCTGCATCTTCGGTTGCGCCGATGCCGAATGAGTCCAGCACCATAATAAATGCACGTTTCATAATTGTTCTCCGTACGTAGTGCTTCAAAAATTATCGATCAGATCAGTATACCGCTATTCGGTGATACGGCGATAGACAGTCGGTGTGCTTTGCGGTGCTTTATCATCAAGCGTAATGGCCGCTTTCACCGCCTTTGCCGCTTCCTGCCAGCTGGCTTCATCTTTCGCGTGGATCACGGCCAGCGGACGTTGACCATCGACGCTGTCACCCAGACGCGCCATATCGGTAAAGCCGACGCTGTAATCAATGGTGTCCGAGGCCTGACGACGACCCCCGCCCATCGACACGACCGCCATGCCGAGCGCGCGCGTATCCATCGCCGAGACAAAGCCTTCGGTATCGGCGTAGACCGCTTTGCTGAGCGTCGCCGTTGGCAGGTATTTCGCGTAGTGTTCCACGAAGTCGGTCGGGCCTTTCTGCGCCGCTACCATGCGGCCGAAGATCTCTGCCGCTTTGCCGTTATCCAGCACCGCCTGAAGTTTGGCGCGTGCATCGGCATCATCGCTGGCGAGCTTGCCGGAGATCAGCATCTCCACGCACAGGGCCATGGTGACATCGAGCAGACGCGGGTTCCGGTATTCACCGGTGAGGAACTGCACGGCTTCACGCACTTCCACGGCGTTGCCTGCGCTGGACGCCAGCACCTGGTTCATGTCCGTCAGCAGGGCGGTAGTACGCACGCCCGCACCGTTGGAGACGCCCACAATGGCTTCTGCCAGCGCCGCGGAAAGCTCATAGGTCGGCATAAAGGCGCCGCTGCCCACTTTCACATCCATGACCAGCGCATCCAGGCCTTCCGCCAGTTTCTTGGCGAGGATAGAGGCGGTAATCAGGGGAATAGAGTCAACGGTCGCGGTGATATCGCGGGTCGCGTAGAAGCGCTTGTCTGCAGGAGCAAGAGAGCTGGTCTGGCCGATAATCGCCACACCAACGTCTTTAATAATGTCGCGGAAGCGATTGTCATCCGGGAAGATATCGAAGCCCGGGATGGCTTCCAGTTTGTCCAGCGTACCGCCGGTATGTCCCAGGCCACGCCCGGAGATCATGGGGATATAACCACCACAGGCCGCCACCATTGGGCCCAGCATCAGCGACGTCACGTCACCTACACCGCCGGTTGAGTGTTTATCCACAATCGGGCCATTGAGGTTAAGGCTTTTCCAGTCCAGAACGGTTCCTGAATCTCGCATCGCCATGGTCAGCGATACACGCTCAGGCATCGACATATCGTGGAAGAAAATGGTCATCGCCAGAGCAGCAATCTGCCCTTCAGAGATGGTGTTATCACGAATGCCATTGATAAAGAAGCGGATCTCTTCGTCGCTTAATGCATGACCATCACGTTTTTTACGAATAATTTCTTGTGCGAGAAACACGGTAACCCCCGAGAAAACAGGTTAAATGCGGCGGATGGCCCGCCGCAGGATAAAAATCAGTAGCTGCTTGCGCTCTTACCGTCGCCGTGACCCAGCGCTTTCAGCAGGCTCGCCAGCAGGCTGGATGCACCAAAGCGATAATGACGGGAATCCGCCCACGCCGGACCAAACAGTTCGTCGGCAATCGCCAGGAACTGCTGCGCATCTTCAGCCGTGCGCACGCCGCCCGCGGGTTTGAAGCCTACGGTTTTTTCCACGCCCATATCACGGATCACTTCCATCATGATGCGCGCGCTTTCCGGTGTTGCGTTCACCGGCACTTTACCGGTAGAGGTTTTGATGAAATCCGCACCCGCGTTGATGGAGATTTCAGACGCTTTACGGATCAGCGCTTCTTCTTTCAGCTCACCGGTTTCGATGATCACTTTCAGCAGCACGTTTGCCGCAGCACAAGCGTCTTTACACGCTTTCACCAGGTCAAAACCAACCTGCTCGTTACCGGCGATCAGCGCACGGTACGGGAATACCACGTCCACTTCGTCAGCACCGTACGCGATGGCCGCGCGAGTTTCAGCCAGCGCAATCTCGATGTCGTCATTGCCGTGCGGGAAGTTAGTCACGGTTGCAATGCGTACATCCGGCGTGCCCTGCTCTTTCAGCGTCTTACGGGCAATGGGGATAAAGCGCGGGTAGATACAGACGGCTGCAGTGTTCCCGACGGGCGTTTTCGCCTGATGGCACAGGGCGATGACTTTCTCATTGGTGTCGTCATCATTCAGGGTGGTCAGGTCCATCAGTTTCAACGCGCGCAGGCTGCTTGCAGTTAAATCGGTCATAACATTCTCCAACGGCATCGCCGTATAAATTTCACCTTGCGGTCTGTGACTATTCTAACATCCAGCCGCACTTACACTTCGACATTCATCACAGTTAATGAAAACTGCGTACAAATTTGCATTACTGTAATGAGATGAACTTCAAATTTTACTGCTGTCGCTGCTGATTAAAGCAGCGATACCCGGTGTGGGATCAAAAGTCCCCCCGGGATGACTTCCTACAATTCGGTCATCATCCGCAGAACCATAAAGGAAGCGAATATGTCCCACGCCAGCCCTCACGCACTGCAACAACGTTGCCAGCAAATTGTGACAAGCCCGGTATTGACCCCAGAGCAAAAACGTCATTTTCTGGCGCTGGAGGCGGAGAACAATCTTCCCTACCCCGCGCTGCCTCAGGCCGCTCGCACCGCGCTGGAAGAGGGATTTATCTGCGACATGTTCGAAGGCCATGCGCCTTATAAACCGCGCTATGTTCTGCCTGATTACGCCAGATTCCTCGCCAACGGCTCGGCATGGCTGGAACTGGAAGGGGCAAAGGATCTGGATGACGCGCTCTCACTGCTGACCATCCTGTACCACCATGTTCCTTCTGTCACATCGATGCCGGTCTTCCTCGGTCATCTTGATGCATTACTGCAACCATATGTTAGGATTCTAACACAAGAAGAAATCGATAGCCGAATAAAACGTTTCTGGCGCTATCTCGACAGAACGCTTCCGGATGCGTTTATGCATGCCAATATTGGCCCGGCGGACACGCCCGTTACCCGCGCGATTTTACGCGCTGATGCAGAGCTGAAGCAGGTCGCACCGAATCTGACCTTTATTTATGATCCCGATATCACGCCAGACTCGCTGCTGCTCAGGGTGGCCGAAAACCTCTGTGAATGCAGCAAACCCCATATTTCTAACGGCCCGGTGAATGATAAAATTTTCACAAAAAGCCGTTATGGTATCGTGAGTTGTTACAACTCCCTGCCGCTGGCAGGCGGTGGCAGCACGCTGGTGCGCCTGAACCTGAAGGCCATTGCCGAACACAGCGACTCGCCCGAAGACTTTTTTACCCGTACGTTGCCCCACTACTGCCAGCAGCAGCTGGCCGTCATCAATGCCCGCTGCGAGTTCCTGTATCAAAAATCCGGCTTCTTTGAGAATAGCTTCCTCGTCAAAGAGGGGATGATTGATCCCGACCGCTTTGTGCCGATGTTCGGCATGTACGGCCTGGCCGAAGCGGTGAACGTGCTGTGTGAGAAAGCGGGTTCACCGGGCCGTTACGGTAAAGACGACCAGGCCAACGCGCTGGGGTATCGGATCAGCGAACAGCTCGCGGCGTTTGTTGAAAGCACACCGGTAAAATACGGCTGGAAACAGCGTGCAATGCTGCATGCCCAGTCCGGAATAAGCTCTGATATCGGTACGACGCCGGGCGCGCGGTTGCCTTACGGGGAGGAGCCGGACCCGATTAGCCACCTGCTGAGCGTGGCGCCACACCACAAGCACTATCACGCCGGGATTAGCGACATCCTGACGCTGGACGAGACGGTCAAACGCAACCCGCAGGCCGTGGTGCAACTGTGTCTGGGTGCGTTCAACGCGGGAATGCGGGAGTTCACCGCCAACGTGGCCGGTAACGATCTGGTACGCGTGACCGGATATATGGTGCGGTTGTCCGACCTGGAGAAATACCGTGAAACAGGGTCACGCACTAACACCACCTGGCTTGGAGAAGAAGCCGCCCGACACACCCGCATCCTGGAGCGCCAGCCACGCGTGATAAGCCATGAACAGCAGATGCGCTTTAGTTAGTCAGGTGATCCCCTTCTCCTGCGTGGACGGGCCGGGCAGCCGCCTGGCTCTGTTTCTCCAGGGGTGCAACCTGCGCTGCAAAACCTGCCACAATCCGTGGACCATCGGACGCTGCAACGACTGCGGCGACTGCGTACCCCACTGTCCGCACGATGCGCTGAACATACAGGCCGGGCGGGTCTGGTGGCAGGAGAGTCTGTGTCAGCAGTGTGATACCTGCCTGCAGTTGTGCCAGCAGCAGGCAACGCCAATGGCACACCGTTTTAGCGTCGACGAGATCCTCATTCAGCTCTCTAAATCCGCCCCCTTTATTGAAGGCATTACCGTGAGCGGCGGTGAAGCGACAACGCAGCTGCCGTTCCTGGTGGCGCTCTTCACGGCGATCAAAGCCGATCCCGCCCTGCAACACCTGACGTGTCTGGTGGACAGCAACGGTCTGTTAGGGGAAACCGGCTGGCAAAAACTGCTGCCGGTATTCGACGGGGCAATGGTGGATTTGAAGGCCTGGGGGAACGAACACCATCGCTTCCTGACCGGACGCGAAAATCCGCAGATTAAGCACAGTATCCGCTGGCTGGCACACCACCAGCGGCTGGCGGAACTGCGATTACTGGTGATCCCGGAGCAGTGCGATTATCTGGAGCATCTCAAAGCGCTGACGGCGTTTATCCACGCGTTGGGCAATGTCCCGGTACGCATTAACGCCTTTCATGCTCACGGCGTTTACGGTGAAGCGGCGTCCTGGCGCAGCGCCACGCCAGAAGATATTGAGCCGCTGGCGCGGGCGCTGGAACAACAGCAGATCGTGGTGATCCGACCGGCGCTTTATCTATAACGTAATACCAAATACCGCGCGGGTATTCTCCAGCAGGGCATGCGCAATCACCTCTTCCGGCTCCTCGCGCAGCTCACAAAGCGTGTCAAAGACCCGAGCGGCCTGCTCCGGGCGATTTGGCTGCCCCTGAAAACCGTTGAGCGGCATATCCGGCGCGTCGGTTTCCAGTAATAATGCTTCGAGCGGCAGCTGCGCCATCACATCGCGGGTTTTACTGGCGCGTGGATAGGTGATGGTACCCCCGACGCCAATTTTATAGCCCAGCGCAATAAAGCGCTGCGCCTGCTGCAGGCTCCCTGAAAAACCGTGCACAACGCCCCTTCGCGGAAGATCGATACGCTTCAGATGCATTGCCAGTTTGTCATGGGTTCGACGGGAGTGAAGGATCACCGGCAGATCGTGGCGCTTCGCCAGCCGCAGCTGCGCATCAAGGATCGTCTGCTGGCGCGCAAACTGCGGATCGTCGCGATAGAGATCGAGGCCGATCTCACCGATGGCGACAAGTTTGTCGCCAGCCGTCTGCACAATGCCGTCCAGCGCGTCGATATGCTCATCAAGATGGTGTTCAATCACAATGGGATGCAGGCCGAGCGCGGCGTACAGCGCCTGGTGCCGCCTTGAGAGATCCAGTACCCGCTCAAAGTATGCCGCTTCAACCGCCGGCACAATTAACGCCTCTACGCCGGCTTGTGCAGCTCGCGTGATGCTTTGCTCTTCATCCCCCGTAAACGGTGGAAAATCAAAATGACAGTGGGTATCGATAAACCGGTACGTCACGCCAGATCCTCATTATCTAACAATGCGTCATTCGCCTGCGGAGCATCCACCAGCGGCATCGCCAGCGCATCATTCGCCACCACCGCCGGTGGGGTAATAATGGCTTTATGACGATGTATAGGCGGTTGTTCAGCCAGCAGTTTGCCTATTGTCGCCAGGAAGTAACGCCCGCACAGACGCCCCGTTTTATAATCGGTACGCAGCGCAGGAACGCGGCTGCCCAGCGCCATGCTGACCAGCGGTTTAGGCGGATAAATTTCAAATATACGCAGCTTACCCGGCGGTTTTTCAATAAAGCGCTGCATGGCGCCGTAGGTCGTTTCATGCTTCTTCGCGATATTGACCAGATGTTGCAGGCTGCTGTCGCCTAACCAGCGCTCCATGCGTTTAAACCATTGCGGGGTATAGTACATTTGCGACGGGACGGTGCGGATCACCACAATGGTTTTTGCCCCGCGTCGCGCAGCTTCCTGTACCGGCACCGCGTCACTGATGCCGCCGTCCAGATAGCTGATGCCGTCCAGCAGCGCGCCGGAACGATAGAAACCGGGAATGGCGCTGGAGGCGCGAATGATATCCAGCCAGTTCTCTTTTTGAGGAGAGAAATACCCCGGCGTGTAGTCATCACCACGGCTGGCGCACATCCAGAACTCTTTTCCGCTGTCGAACAGGCGCGCCGCCGTATCCATTGCCAGCGGCATCTGGCTTGAGGTCGAATCCAGCAGCCAGTCAAGGTCAATCAGGTTCCCGCCGCGCACAAAGCGCACCGGGTTGAAAAATTCTTTCGCCGTGGTGTAGCGCATGATCACTTTTCGCGCGTAGCCGGGCTGGTTACAGACATAAGCAGAGAGGTTTTGCGCCCCGGCAGAGGTCCCGAAGTACAGGTCAAACGGGTTGAATTGCGCGCGCATAAACTCGTCCAGCACACCGGCCGTAAAAATGCCGCGCTGTCCGCCACCTTCACACACCAGCGCAAGCGGGCCTGCGCGAAACGGCTTTAACGCCAGCGGCGCAATATTGCCGAGCGTAACGGGAATTCGTTGCCCCACCTCTGCTTTCCTGTTTTCATTTTTCTGTTATGACACAGTAGCGCACCCGACCAGCGACTGAAACAAGAAAAAGCCAGTCACGAGGACTGGCTTTTTTTTGTTGAAGGAATATTGCGTTTGCTACGGACGTCGACGACCCGTAAACAGGCTGACCAGGAACAGAATAATACCCACGACGAAGACAATTTTTGCTGCCCATGCCGCTGTACCTGCCAGACCACCAAAGCCCAATGCGGCGGCAATTAACGCGATAACCAGAAATATAATGCCCCAACGAAACATAAGCTTCTCCTTTACCATAGTTAATGTCGGCCGCTAAATGTGAGCGCGCTCAGGTCACTCACCGGCGATTTTCCAGAGTCATTTTTATTTCGCCCGCTGACGTTAGCCAGACGGGCGAATGGTGCAGATTTACTTCGTTTTCAGATCGTTTTTAACGCTTTTAACACCATCGATCGCTTTCGCGATGGACTCGGCGCGCTCACTTTGCGCCTGAGAATCGACCGTACCGGAAAGCTGAACCACGCCATCGGTGGTTTCCACTTTCACTTTACGAGACGGCACGATGTCATCTGCTAAAAGTTTAGCTTTGATTTCGCTGGTGGTGGCTGCATCTCCGGCATACCCTTTCACCGACGCGTTTTTGCTGTCCCGAACGTGCAGTTTGTCGCTCACGGACGCTACACCTTCAACACCCTTCGCCACTTTTACCGCCTGTTCGGCCTGGGCCTGGCTTTCTACAAAACCACTCAGGGTGACAACTTTCTTGTCAGTTTTAACGGAAATATCGGTGCTCTTGATAGCTTCATCATCCACCAGTGCGGCTTTCACTTTTGCTGTGATTGAGCTGTCATCCATGAAATTACCGACTTTATTCATAGAGCTATCGATTTTTTGCCCTGCGGTATCGGCGGTGGACTGCGCTTTATCCATAGTGCTGGTTTCAGCCAGAGCAGAACCACTTACCAGGATGCTACCCAGTGTCACAGCCAGCAGAGTTTTAGAAATCTTCAGTCTTGTCATATTCATCGATGTATTCCTGTGTATACCCGTCATTCGGGCGACATACTTCCCTAATTGCTAGTTTTATATATTGCGAATGAACACACGGGCAAAATGGAGAACCCAAAGTCATGCATTGAACAGTTAATTCATCCACGCCCGGTGTTAAACACTGAGTTAAATATAGATCACTCTCACAGTGCCGCTTTCAGATTTGGGGAAAAAACGAGCAAAAGACGCGAAATAATGTTGAATTAAGAACATTCCGCAAGAGATTAATAAGACAGGAAATAAAGAAGAGCACGGCGATTGCCGTGCTCTGAGAGGGGATCAGTGTTCGCGCGTTTTGCGGAACTGGACATCAGGATAACGTTCCTGCGTCAGGTTAAGATTGACCATGGTTGGAGCGATATACGTCAGGTTATCACCACCATCCAGCGCCAGCTGCACTTCGTTCTTACGTTTAAATTCTTCGAATTTCTTCACGTCAGAACACTCTACCCAGCGCGCGGTCGCCACGTTAACCGATTCATAGATCGCTTCCACGTTGTACTCGCTCTTCAGACGCGCAACGACCACGTCGAACTGCAGCACACCGACAGCGCCTACGATCAGATCGTTGTTAGCGATTGGGCGGAACACCTGGACTGCGCCCTCTTCGGAAAGCTGAACCAGCCCTTTCAGCAGCTGTTTCTGCTTCAGCGGATCGCGCAGGCGAATACGACGGAACAGTTCCGGTGCGAAGTTCGGAATACCGGTGAACTTCATCATTTCACCCTGGGTGAAGGTATCGCCGATCTGAATCGTACCGTGGTTGTGCAGACCGATGATGTCGCCCGGATAGGCTTCTTCAACGTGCGAACGGTCGCCCGCCATAAAGGTCAGCGCATCGGAGATCACCACATCTTTACCGATACGTACCTGACGCAGCTTCATGCCCTTTTCATACTTACCGGACACCACGCGCATAAAGGCGACGCGGTCACGGTGTTTCGGGTCCATGTTGGCCTGAATTTTAAAGACGAAACCGGTGAACTTCTCTTCTTTCGCTTCCACTTCACGGGTGTCAGTTTTACGTGACATCGGTTGTGGCGCCCACTCCACCAGGCCGTCAAGCATATGGTCAACGCCGAAGTTACCCAGCGCGGTACCAAAGAAGACCGGGGTGATTTCACCGCTCAGGAACAGCTCTCTGTCGAATTCGTGAGATGCACCTTGAACCAGCTCCAGCTCGTCACGCAGCTGCGCGGCCAGCTCTTCACCCACAGCCGCATCCAGCTCCGGGTTATCCAGACCTTTTACGATACGGACTTCCTGAATGGTATGGCCTTTACCGGTCTGGTAAAGATAGGTTTCGTCTTTATAAAGGTGATAGACACCCTTGAACAGCTTGCCGCAGCCAATGGGCCAGGTGATAGGCGCACAGGCAATTTTCAGCTCGTTTTCCACTTCATCCATCAGCTCCATCGGGTCGCGGATGTCACGGTCGAGTTTGTTCATAAAGGTGAGGATCGGCGTATCGCGCAGACGGGTAACTTCCATCAGCTTACGGGTACGATCTTCTACCCCTTTCGCGGCGTCGATGACCATCAGACAGCAGTCCACCGCCGTCAGCGTACGGTAGGTATCTTCCGAGAAGTCTTCGTGCCCTGGGGTATCCAGCAGGTTGACCAGGCAATCATGATACGGGAACTGCATCACGGAGGTGGTAATGGAAATACCACGCTGCTTTTCCATCTCCATCCAGTCAGATTTTGCATGCTGGTTGGAACCACGGCCTTTTACAGTACCCGCAGTCTGAATCGCCTGTCCGAACAGCAACACCTTCTCGGTGATGGTCGTTTTACCGGCATCCGGGTGAGAGATAATGGCAAAAGTACGGCGCCTGGCCACCTCTTGCAGATAAGGAGACAACGTCATAATGAAATCTTCTATATAAGCGCGGCGTCAGGCCGCGCATCATGGGATACGAAAAATGCGGCTATTTTACCCATCAATGGGGGGCAGGCAATCATTGTTTACACAGGAGCTGCTCCAGTTCGTTCAATGACGTGACGGTCCAGGTCGGCTGGATACCTTCCGGCAACGTGCGACCGTGTGCATTCAGCCAGACGGTCGACAGGCCGGCGTTCATCCCGCCACGAATATCCGACTCCGCGGTGTCCCCGACCATCAGCACACGTTCACGATCGGGATTGCCCGCTTGTTCCAGCGCATAATCAAAAATACGCGGATCCGGCTTAGGTACGCCCACCTCTTCAGAGATCACCAGCGCGTCAAAATGATCGCGCAGGCCCGTACGCTCAAGGCGGATCTGCTGCAGGGCGGTAAACCCGTTGGTAATAATGCCCAGCTTCGCCTTGCCCTTCAGGGCGTCCAGCAGGGAAACCGCGCCCGGCAACGGCGCGCAGATATCCGCCATAGCATTAAGGAAGGCATCGTTAAGCGCACCCGGGCTGACGTTTAACCGCTCGGCCCAGACATCAAAGCGCTGGTGCTGCAGCTGTAACGCGGTGATGGCACCGTTCTGGTAATCCACCCACAGCGGTTTGTTTACCGCCTGATAGTCCTGAAAGTCTTCAGCGGTGAAGGTAACGCTATAATCGAGAAACATCCGCTGTAGGCCGCCAAACGAGTCAAACGTAAACAGCGTTTCGTCGGCATCAAAGAAAATCCAGTCCCATTTCATCGTTACAACCTTATTTTAGTTATCCAAGCGGCAGAGCCATTATGATGGCGTCTTCACGTCCCTCTGCGGTGGGGTAGTAGTTACGGCGGATAGTCGCCTCGTTAAAGCCTAAGCTTTCATAGAGTGCGATGGCGGCGACATTCGACGCGCGCACCTCCAGCCACAGGGTGAAAACGTCACGGGTTTCGAGCTCGCGAATGAGATGCTCAAGCAGTTCTCTTCCCAGCCCCCGGCGCTGATACGCGGGATCAACCGCGATATTAAACAGCGTCGCTTCGTCCAGAACGACCTGCGTGATGGCAAAAGCGGCCATCGCGCCGTCGACGTCCAGACGGTAATTCAGATACCGCTCGCCCTGATTGCTGGCGAGGGTTTTTTCGCTCCATGGAAAAGCATGGGCGCGCGTTTCAATCGCGTACGCCGCGGTCAGATCAGGCGTCGTGAGGGAAGAAATCGTGTTCATATTCGCAGATTTGTTGCCATAGCGCGCTGCGCGCTTTTGGGTTGGCTTTCAGTTCGTCCAGCGCTGGCGAGCAGATCTGGCTCCCTTCCAGGGAGACCTCATCGATGTCTCCCATACGCCAGCTGTTGCAGCGGCTGTCGGATGGCAGCATGGTGACCCTGTCTGGCGTAAGCTGTAAAACCTGTTCAGTGGTCAGCTTCAGGCTACGAAGGACATCACCAATAAGGGGTTCATTCAGGGCAGGCAGTTCCTCCGCCACCATCACCAGCCGGACGTGCGCAGGGATGGAGATGGCGATTTCGCCCTGCAACGCCGTCGGGCGACGCAAGGCCCACTGGGTGATGCCCAGTTGCTGCAACTGCCAGTCTCGTCGGGATGTCATAGGGAAAACTCCTGTCTCTCAGGCGCGCAAATATAGCAAATGTGTCGAAACTGCGCCATCTACCTACTATAATCCCCGCCTGAGTTAATTGAGGAACAATTCATGTCTGCATTTACCCCGGCAAGTGAAGTCTTGCTGCGTCACAGTGATGATTTCGAAGAAAGCCGTATTCTGTTTGCCGGAGATATGCAGGATGACCTGCCCGCACGTTTCGACTGTGCTGAAAGCCGTGCCCACACCCAATACTACCACCACTGGCAGGTACTGAGCCGCCAGATGGACGACCGCGCGCGCTTTAGCCTGGTCGCTGAACAGAGCGACATCGCCGACTGCGACACGCTCATCTACTACTGGCCGAAGAACAAGCCAGAAGCCCAGTTCCAGCTGATGAACCTGCTTTCTCTGCTGCCCGTTGGCTGCGATATTTTCGTGGTTGGTGAGAACCGCAGTGGCGTTCGTAGCGCAGAACAGATGCTGGAAGGCTATGCGCAGCTGAATAAAATCGACAGCGCCCGTCGCTGTGGCCTGTATCACGGCCGTCTGGAAAAACAGGCGACCTTTGATGCTGAGAAATTCTGGGATGAGTATCAGCTTGACGGTCTGACCATCAAAACTCTGCCAGGCGTCTTCAGCCGCGACGGTCTGGACGTGGGCAGCCAGCTGCTGCTCTCCACCCTGACGCCGCATACGAAAGGCAAAGTGCTGGACGTCGGCTGTGGCGCGGGTGTACTGGCGACCGTACTGGCGAGCCATTCGCCAAAAGTGCGCTTAACCCTGTGCGATGTGAGCGCCCCGGCGGTCGAAGCAAGCCGCGCAACGCTTGCTGCAAACGGCCTGGAAGGCGACGTGTTTGCCAGCAACGTCTTCTCTGACGTGAATGGCCGTTTCGACATGATCATCTCCAACCCACCGTTCCACGATGGTATGGAAACCAGCCTTGAAGCGGCGCAAACGCTGATCCGTGGTGCAGTACGTCATCTGAACAGCGGGGGTGAACTGCGTATCGTGGCTAACGCCTTCTTGCCGTACCCGAAAGTGCTGGATGAAACCTTTGGCTTCCATGAAGTCATCGCCCAGACGGGTCGCTTTAAGGTTTACCGCACCGTGATGACGCGTCAGGCTAAGAAGTAATCCCCTTATCTGGCAGACCGGATACGCGTAACCGCTATCCGGCAAAACCTGGCGCTACCATCGGCCATTTTTGCAGCAATCAAAACAGCGTGCGCATTTTTCTGTTGACGTAAAGCTGAAAACATCTAGAATGCGCCTCCGTGGTTACGATACTTTTACAGTGTCGATGGTATGCGAAGGTGGCGGAATTGGTAGACGCGCTAGCTTCAGGTGTTAGTGTCCTTACGGACGTGGGGGTTCAAGTCCCCCCCCTCGCACCATAAATCACGTTGATATTGCTCGCACTGGGCGAAGGTGGCGGAATTGGTAGACGCGCTAGCTTCAGGTGTTAGTGTTCTTACGGACGTGGGGGTTCAAGTCCCCCCCCTCGCACCAACGAGGCGATATCAAAAAAGTAAGATGACTGTGCGAAGGTGGCGGAATTGGTAGACGCGCTAGCTTCAGGTGTTAGTGTCCTTACGGACGTGGGGGTTCAAGTCCCCCCCCTCGCACCAATTATCTTGCATCCTTTCTGACGTTTTTCTCGCTTTCCGCTTATTTCAAACTCATTAGTATCACCAGAATTCCACTGACCAGTGCTACGCATGACGGCAGTAACACAAAGTGGCGTAGCTGTTTATGCCAGATCATCCCTGACGTCACTAACAGTCCTGACACAATGAGCGCTTTCCAGACATCAATGGAGAGATCGGCAAACATCAGACCGCCGAGAATCGCCCCCGGCAGTAACACTCCCCAACCACTTCCCAGCGCCCTGTTCAACATGGTTCGACCTTTCACATTGATAATGATAACCAATATCATATGATATCAATTATCATTTGTCAGCACGATTAATCAAAAACTCTCCCCCTTTACCTTTCCTGTAATGACAGGAAATGCCTAAGGTGATAAATTGCTCACCTGTTAACTAGACCTAAAGTTTTTCTGATAATTACTCTTTGAGTTTTTTGCATCTTTCATTGCGAAACAACACCTATTTACCTGTTTTAATTAAATATTAATAAAAACGCACTACTATGACATCACAATCCTGGCGGTCTTTGGTCCACAGTAAATATCAATTATCGTTACGTTTATTTTTATTTCTGAACGCGACCTCTGCTGTGTTCTCGGTAACAAACCCGCTCTATTCTATTCGCCTGTTATCAGTCCCCCTGATTTCTATTTTTGTTATCAGCACCGGGCTGCTCGTCTGGCACTGGAAAAAGAGAACCCGCAAGGTAAATATTCCTGCCGTTTCAGCGATCTTCGGTATTTTATGGGCGTGGCAGGTGGCCTCGAAATTTTCGTTAATTACCCACGATCAGGCGACCTATTTGATCATGGCATTATTAACGGTACTGTTTATTGGTACGCTGGCCTTCGCCAGTAATATCAAAGCATTTACGCTGCACTCCTTCCCCACCTTTATTGTCTGCCTGTGGTTAAGTAATCATGATATATGGCTAAGAATGACCTATTCTTTCGCACTTCCTGTGGTAGCAATTGCGATTCATAACATTTTGCAAAGACGTAACGATCGCTTCGCGCAGGAACTGCTCTCCCGTTTGCTGGAGGAGCGTGAGACCCTCACCGATCTGAGCATGATGGACCCGCTTACCGGCCTTTATAACCGTCGCGGACTGCAAAGCCGGCTGGAGAATCTTCCGGCAGTGGAGAACGGCGAGCACTTTGTCCTGCTGATGGATATCGACCACTTTAAGGCTTACAACGACCACTACGGCCATATGATGGGCGACCAGGCGCTGATCCGTGTCTCTGCTGCCATCCGTGATGCCGTGCGTTCACGCGATATTGTGGCGCGCTTCGGCGGGGAAGAATTTATGGTTCTGCTGACCAATATTTCTCTCGAGCATGCCCGCCAGACGGCAGAGCGGATCCGCCAGAAAGTCTACGATTTAAAAATCCCGCATATGTTCAATGAAAGCGTGGCGACAAACGTCACCATCAGCATTGGAATTGCCATTTTTGAGGATGAAGATGCCGAAGGCGCACTGGAGAAAGCGGACAAAGCCCTCTACGAAGCAAAGCATATGGGTCGCAATAACATCCTGCTGAGCGAAGAGCTTCAGACCGCGTAAGCGCGGCGTCATATAACGCGGACAAAAGTCTTGCCATCGGTATGAGCAATAGTTAGGATTGGCAATCATTATCATTTAGATTTGTATCTCTACTATGGCCACTCATACCGCACAAATCGTTGAACCCCTTCTCTGGAGAGCCCGCCTCCCCACCGGGAATGTTTCGCTTGCGGATGCCATCAGGGATAAGATCGCTAAAACCCGCGCCCACCTGCTGGACTTTATCAGGCTGGATGAAGCGCACCCGCACCACGCCATGACGCTGGAAGAGTGGCGACAGCCGTCGACACTGCAGTCGTTGCTGGCAACCTATTCCGACCATATCTATCGCAATCAACCGACCCTTACGCGGGAAAACAAACCCCTGCTCTCCCTCTGGGCGCAGTGGTATATCGGGCTGATGGTGCCCCCACTCATGCTGGCGCTGCTCACTCAAAAGGGCATGCTGGAACTCTCCCCGGAATATTTTCATGTCGAGTTCCACGAGACCGGCCGTGCGGCCTGTTTCTGGATTGATCTCCACGAAGACCAGAATGCGGAGCACCTCTCTGCTCAGGAACGTATGGAGCAGCTCATAACTCGCGCCCTGATCCCGGTAGTGGATGCGCTGGAAGAGACGGGGGAAATCAACGGGAAGCTTATCTGGAGCAATACCGGGTATTTAATCCACTGGTATTTGACGGAAATGAAACCTCTGCTCGGTGATGAGAAGGTCGAGGCCCTGCGCCAGTCCTGTTTCTTTGCAAAACAGCTTTCCGATGGTCGCGATAACCCGTTATTCCGCACCGTGGTCCTTCGTGACGGGCTTCTGGTTCGTCGCACCTGCTGCCAGCGTTATCGCCTGCCGGACGTTCAGCAGTGTGGAGATTGTACGCTCAAGTAAGGTCAGGTGTTGCCGGGCCGCATTAACGCTGACCCGGCGTCCGTTTCTCACGCTATCTGCTGATTTTCCTCTTCCGCATTACGTTGCGCTTCTTCCGCTTCCTGCTCCAGCAGTTGCTTCTCGTACACTTTAAAGAACGGGAAGTAGATGATGGCCGATACGCACGCCAGGACCACCACCAGAATGGCTGCACGGAAATCCCAGCCCAGCGCCCATGCGGCACCTACCGGTGCAGGTGCCGTCCACGGCACAACGGAGATCACGCGGCCAATCAAATCGAACTTCATCGCCGACCAGGCCAGCACGGCGTTAACCATGGGTGCCAGCAGGAACGGAATAAAGAACACCGGGTTCATGACAATCGGCGTACCGAAAATAACGGGTTCGTTGATGTTAAAGAGGCTTGGCACCACGCTCAGGCGGCCGATAGAACGCAGATGAGCGGAGCGGCTGCGCAGGTAGCAGAACACCAGCCCCATCGTGGCACCTGACCCCCCGATGACGATAAAGAACGTCCAGAATGCTTCCATAAAAATATGCGGCAGCGGCTGGCTGGCGGCCAGCGCGGTCTGGTTAGCGCCCAGGTTGGTCAGCCAGAACATCTGCAACATCCCGGAGACAATCGCGGCGCCGTGGATCCCGGCGAACCACAGCAAATGTCCAATCAATACCGCCAGCAGGATTGCCGGCAGGGAGTCTGCGGCGGAAACCAGCGGTTTGAAGACAGACATAATCGCCTGCGGGATCAGCATGCCAAACTCAGACTGAATCACCAGACTCAGCGGGTAAAGCGTCAACACCACCACCAGCACCGGGATCAACAGATCAAAGGAGTTTTTGATCATCGGCGGAACCTGGTCCGGCAGACGGATCCCGATGTTATGCGCTTTGAGAAAACGCATCATCTCAACGCAGTAGATAGCCACCAGAATCGCGGTAAAAATGCCAGTCCCGCCGAGGCTGTCGACCGGAAGCGTGCCTTTGGTTTTCGGCGCCGCGACCAGCAGAAACGCCATCAGCGACAGCATGGCGCACATAAACGGGTCTAACTGATGCGATTTGACATAGTGTTTGCCAAGGTTATAGGCAATGGCCGCGCAGATATACAGGGACATAACGCCCATGGTCATATCAAACGGCGTGAGGATCTGACCTTCAAATTGCTTCGCCATGTCCAGCCAGGCGCGCGCGAAACCCCAGGTGGTATCAGGCGAAAACGGTGGATACGCGAAGACGAGTAAAAATGAACCCACAATCATGAACGGCATCGCGGAGATAAAGCCATCACGAATAGCCATAACATGACGCTGGGAGGAGATCCGCCCGGCAATCGGGCTGACGTAATTTTCTACAAAACGAAATATCAGATTAAACGCAGCATGGTTGGCAGACATAGCAGATCTCCTTTCAGACGTTTATGACGGGCGCATACACGCCATACGTTGGTCCATACATCACCTTCACAACCTTGCCGGCGCGTTTACCAGCGGTACTGCTCAGACGGAATGGTTTCATATTTAGCTCTTATTATTGGATACAGGGGACGTTACATAGTCAGTATTAATCTCTCACTCACGGTCTGCAACCGGTTACTGTAACCGGTTTCTGTGAATGTGAAGGCGATCCAGAAATCGACCGTGTGGGATATTTGTTACTGAAGAGATATTTACAGAGCATAAATTCTTATGACAGATTACGCGGGATATTTGTCAGGAGGAAACAATGAGTTTGCAGTCTGTACAGCAGTTTTTTGCCGACAACGCTCCGGATATAGAGGTTATTGAACTTAGCCAGAGTACCGCAACCGTTGCGTTGGCTGCTGCCGCCCATCGTGTTGAGCCGGGACAAATCGCCAAGACGCTGTCGTTGAAGGTTAAAAATGACGTCATTCTGGTGGTCGCGAAAGGTGATGCGCGTCTGGATAATAAAAAACTGAAAGACACGTTTGGCGCAAAAGCACGCATGCTCAGTTGTGATGAAGTGGTGACCATCACGGGTCATCCTGTTGGCGGCGTGTGCCCGTTTGGGCTGGAAAATCCGCTCGCGGTTTATTGCGATATTTCACTGAAGCAGTATGCTGAAGTGCTGCCGGCCGCGGGTGCAATTCACAGTGCCGTGCGTATTTCACCAGACAGAATGGCAGAACTGACGTCCGCAAAATGGGTGGATGTTTGCATCTGAATGAGGCGCCAGAGCCTGTCTGGCGCACAGATATCAGCTTATAAAAATGTCGGCTGGCTTAATACTGATGTTCGCGGATCCCGGGCCGGGAGATGAGTCAGAATATCTGCCGCATCAAGCAGTCCCACGTCAGAATTGACCCCAAGCTTCACCATCGCATTAAACTTGTGCGCCCGGATGGTCTTAATATTGCGCTCAAGCTGCGCGGCGATTTCAGGAATAGAAAACCCGCAGGACATATACCGCAAAATCGCCCGCTCCGTTGGGCTTAACATCCTGTTTTGACTCTTGTACCAGTGGTTGAGCATATTGTCATTGATGTGCAGCGTTTCACTCAGCAACACCAGCAGTTCCTCCTGCAGGCGGTCGAGCGACACCGATTTACTGACGACACCGTGAAGGCGTGAAGGGGAAAGATGGCTGATTAACCGCGCTTCCATTTCATCTGCCGCCAGGATGATGCGCTGAATATGATTATGCGTAAACGCGAGATCCCGCAGGGATGCCAGGCAGTTTCGACGCTCTTCTCGCGCATCAGAAAGTGAATAGATCAGCGAGAAAAAAGAGACATGAGGAAGCGCCTTCTTAAAGCTGTCAAACTCACTGAACATGTGCAGTTGATAATGGCTGAGCGTGGGCAACGCAAACAGGTGCTCCAGCCCGACGGCACTCATCGCGCAATTTTCGATGACGGCAATATGTCTTGTTGAACCGGTTTTATCCATTCCTCGAACTCTCCATAGGCTGACATTAAACTCAGCTCTCTCAATCCCTGAGTACTGTTGATCCAGGCGTACAGATCGGCATTACTCCGTAATGACAACCGTCGCATCGCACTGTTTTTCTGTGCACTGATCGTTTTATTGCTCTTCTTGAGCAAAGTGGCAATTTGGTTAATCCCCCAGCCCTTGCCTAACAGACGCAATACCTTGCGTTCAGAGTGGGTGAGCGCAATGACGCGGTCGTCTTCATCATCGTTACAGGCAGGCTCGGGCGTTAATAACGTCTGGCTTATCCGCTCTGCCCGTTCACTGCCTGCACGGATGGCGTTAATTACGCCTTCTATCGGCTCCATATCAGAAAGCAACGTGCTTTCCGGACGCATCAGCAGCTCAACGGCAATAGGGTAAAGCGGCCGGGAGACTAAAAAAATCCAGTGAATATCCCGATATTGATTTAATAAACCGTAATATTCTTCGAGCGTGCCCCGGGGATTCCTGTATTCACCTGAAATATCAGCGATAATGACGTCTGCACGCCGTAACTGCAGCAGGGTTAATTCCTGCAGCGAACGGCAAAACGTTAAATCAAAATCGGCAAAATGGCGTGTCATCACGCCCCCCAACCCGTTTTGCATTACGGGTATTCTGCTAATGACGACGCCATGTTTACCATTCAATGACGACATAGACCCTCCGTGTCCATTTTCATATGATGAGTAACGTTAAAACGCATCAAGGTATAAGTGTATTCGTCCCTGAGTGTAAAACTGATTAATACAAGCAGAAGATGAGATGTGTGTTTCATTTAAGAAATGCCTAAAACAGCGGTAATATCTCACAAAGCACAGATAAATTTAATTATAAAGGCCTTAAAATAATTAAAATATAAACTTAGTAAAACTAAATATAAATATCTTATATTTCTCAATTAATAATTCATCATATTTATGACCCAAAACCGCATCCCGCCGCCAGACAGCCCGCAACTGTTTGCATAAATCTTGATCTGACCCACAGCTAGAGGCACTGCAGTTTGTGCTAAAAGTAAGCATGACGGGCCATCAGGCAAGCTATTCACCTTCTCTTCAGGACATGACATGCAGGCAGATCGATCAACGCAGCGTGCCATCACGCGGCTCTGTATTCAGTGCGGTCTTTTTCTGCTCCAGCACGGGGCGGAAAGCGCGCTGGTCGAGGAACTCTCCACCCGGTTGGGGCTGGCGCTGGGTATGGATAGCGTTGAGAGCGCCATTTCATCCAATGCTATCGTGTTGACCACCATAAAAGACGGTCAGTGCCTGACCTCCACCCGCAAAAACCACGACCGCGGCATCAATATGCACGTTGTAACCGAGGTCCAGCATATTGTCATTCTTGCTGAGCATAAGCTTCTCGACCTGCACGACATTGAAAAACGGTTCAACCAGATTAAGCCCTTACGTTATCCCCGCTGGCTGGTGGTGTTAATGGTCGGGCTGTCCTGCGCCTGTTTTTGTAAGCTCAACAAAGGCGGCTGGGACGGCGCGGTCATCACCTTTTTCGCCAGCAGCATCGCCATGTACGTGCGCCAGCTCCTGACGCACCGCCAACTCCACCCGCAAATTAATTTCTGCATTACCGCTTTTGTCGCCACCACGGTGTCTGGCCTGCTGCTTCGTCTGCCGCAGTTTGCCAACACGCCGACGATTGCCATGGCGGCCAGCGTGCTTCTGCTGGTGCCCGGCTTCCCGTTGATTAACGCCGTAGCCGATATGTTTAAGGGGCACATCAATACCGGTCTGGCACGCTGGGCGATTGCCAGCCTGCTGACGCTTGCAACCTGCATTGGTGTGGTAATGGCCATGACACTCTGGGGGTTACGCGGATGGGCGTGATCGATTTTCTTCTGACGCTGGCGCAGGATATGCTGCTGGCCGCGATCCCTGCCGTCGGTTTTGCGATGGTCTTTAACGTTCCGCAACGCGCGCTACCGTGGTGCGCGCTGTTGGGTGCTATTGGTCATGGCTCGCGAATGGTGATGATGACGGCGGGATTCAACATTGAATGGTCAACATTTATGGCCTCAATGCTGGTCGGTAGCATCGGCATTCAGTGGTCGCGCTGGTATCTGGCGCATCCCAAGGTGTTCACCGTCGCCGCCGTTATCCCGATGTTCCCCGGGATATCTGCCTATACGGCCATGATTTCCGCGGTGAAAATCAGCCATTTCGGCTACACCGAACCGCAAATGATCCTCCTTCTGAGCAACTTTCTTAAGGCTTCGTCCATTGTCGGTGCGCTCTCTATCGGACTGTCGATCCCCGGACTGTGGCTGTACCGCAAACGTCCACGGGTTTGAGATTTGTGTTATTACGCTGCCGTGAGGATAATCACTCCCATCCGTTTGGTGACGATAAGGAAAGGATGTGGCTAACCCAGGCAGCGAACTCCCCGAGCACAATGAAGAATCCAGCCTGAAAGAGAAAATCTTTCAGAGCGCTATCACGCTGTTTGCCGAATACGGGTTGAACGGTGCCCGCATGGAACAAATTGCGGAGAAAGCCGGCACCACCAAACGCATGGTTGTTTACCACTTCAAAAACAAAGAGAACCTGTATCTTCTCGTGCTGGAGTATGTTTACACCCAGATCCGCGCCAGTGAACAGGCGCTCAGCCTGGCGGGAATGCCCCCTGTCGAAGCGCTGGTTCATCTGGTTGAAGCCACCTTTGACTACCATGCCGACCACCCGGATTACATCCGTATTATCTGCATGGAAAACATGCAGCGTGGCCGTTTTATGCAGCAGTCCAGCGACCTCCGCCAGGTCAACCGCAGCGCGCTTGATCTGCTGGAAGCGATCCTCCGTCGCGGGAAAGAAAAGCAGTTGTTCAATCAGACGGTAGAAGCCCGCGATCTGCATCGTTTGATCAGCAGTTTCAGCTTCCACTACGTTGCCAACAGCTACACCTTCACCCTGCTGTTTGAAGAGGGTGCGGACGAACAGGCACAGCGCGAGCACTACCGTAAAATGGCCGTTCAGGTGGCGCTCCGCTATACCTGCCCATAAAATAGCTTGCAATTAAATCGTACACTATCTATATTCATCTCATGAACGCGAAAACGAACGACACGACCGCTGCGCTCCTGCTGGATAACCAGCTCTGCTTTGCTCTCTATTCAGCAAATCTGGCGCTGAACAAGCTGTACCGGCAACTGCTGGCACCGCTGAACCTGACTTACCCGCAATACCTGGTGATGCTGGTGCTGTGGGAGCAGGATGACATTACGGTGTCGGACATCGGTGAACGGTTGTTCCTTGACTCAGCCACGCTGACGCCGCTGTTGAAGCGTCTGGAAAGCGCGGGGCTGATAAACCGCCACCGCTCACGTAAAGACGAGCGTCAGGTCGCCATCACCCTGAGCGATGCGGGACGTCATCTCCAGCAGCAGGCTTCCGGGATCCCCCATGCAGTGGGATGCGCCACCCAGTGTGATACTGAGACCATGCTGTCACTTAAGCAGCAGCTGGAACGTTTGCGACAACAGATCCAACGCGCGTAAGGCTATACTTTACGCGTATTTATTTATCCATATATATCGCACGCTATTTAATAGCGCACATTAATGTAAGATGAGGAATCTGCCATGTCTTTAGAAAAAGTTGTCTACACTGCCAAAGCAAAAGCTACCGGAGGCCGTGATGGCCGTGCGACCTCTTCCGACGGCGTACTGGATGTTAAACTCGGCGTGCCAAAAGAGATGGGCGGCATGGGCGGTGACGTCACCAACCCTGAGCAGCTGTTTGCTGCCGGCTACTCTGCCTGCTTCCTGGGTGCCATGAAGTTTGTAGCCGCTCGCGACAAATTTACCCTGCCGAAAGAGGCCTTTATTGACGGCGAAGTGGGGATTGGGCCGCTGCCAACCGGTTTTGGTATCGAAGCAAAACTGAACATCCACGTTGAAGGTATGGATTCTGCAGAAGCCAAAAAACTGGTCGATGCAGCACACATTGTGTGTCCGTACTCTAACGCGACCCGCGGTAACATCGACGTAACGCTGAACATTATCGCCTGATAACTGCCTGATGGCGTTACGCTTATCAGGCCAGCCGTTGACGCCCCGGCAGGCATCGCGCCGCCGGGGAAAACCCCTCCTTCCCTTCCCGCTCTCTGTGCTACCATAAGCCCATATCACGCCCGTAGTTATCAGTAGAGTAAGCGTTATGTCCTCCAGAATTCTGACCACCAGCATTGCTGGTATTGATGCCTTTATGCGCGATCCCCGCGGTGTGCTGACCCACGCCGAAGGCGGCACGGTTGCGGTATTTGCTGACAACGCTCCGGCGTTTTATGCCATCACACCGGAACGTCTGGCACAGCTTCTGGAGATTGAAGCGCAGTTGTCCCGCCCGGCGAGCGACGTAACCCTCGATAACCAGTTCTTTGACGAGCCGGTTAACGTCCCCATGGCCGTTCCCATGGGAAAATTTGCCCTGTATGCGGGCTGGCAACCTGATGCGGATTTTCAACGGCAGGCGGCATTGTGGGGCATAGCGTTAACGCAACCGGCTACCCCCGAAGAGCTGGCCGCGTTTACCGCGTGGTGGCAGGCGGAAGGCAAAGTATTCACTCATATTCAGTGGCAACAGAAGCTCGCGCGTCATCTGCAAATTAATCGCGCCAGCAATAACGGCCAGCCAAAACGTGATATCAACGCGTTTTCCGAACCGGATAAACAGATCCCTAATGGATTCCGAGGTGCGAAATGAAGAACGTCGGCGACCTGATGAAACGTCTGCAAAAGATGATGCCAGCCAACGTGAAGCCCGCCTTCACGACGGGTGAAGAACTCCTGGCGTGGCAAAAGGAGCAGGGTAAGATCCGCGCCGCCGCGCTGGCCCGCGAAAACCGGGCGATGAAAATGCAGCGCACCTTTAACCGTTCCGGTATTCGCCCCCTGCACCAGAACTGCTCATTTGATAACTATAAAATTGAGACCAACGGGCAGATGAATGCACTCGCTGCCGCACGTCAGTACGTGGATGAATTCGACGGCAATATCGCCAGCTTCATTTTTAGCGGCAAGCCTGGCACGGGGAAAAACCACCTGGCGGCCGCTATCTGTAACGAGCTGCTGCTGCGCGGGAAATCGGTGCTGATCATCACCGTGGCCGATATCATGTCCGCCATGAAAGACACCTTCAGCAACCGCGAAACCAGCGAAGAGCAACTGCTTAACGACCTGAGTAATGTCGATTTACTGGTTATTGATGAGATTGGCGTCCAGACCGAATCCCGCTATGAAAAAGTGATCATTAACCAGATTGTCGATCGCCGCTCTTCCTCCAAACGCCCCACCGGCATGCTGACTAACCATAACATCGACGAAATGACCCGCTTGCTGGGCGAACGCGTCATGGATCGCATGAAGCTCGGGAACAGTCTGTATGTCATCTTCGACTGGGAAAGTTACCGCAGCCGTGTCACCGGTAAAGAGTATTAAGATATTTCCAGGAAAGACCGGTGGCCCGGAGGTATATACTGACTCCACTTTCGCCCCAAAACGGACCTTTTTTGAGTAAGCCATTATGAAAAAACAGTTTCTTTTCAGCACCGTATTAGGCGCCCTGCTGGTTACCGGCGCGGCACAGGCCGCATCCTGGCAGGATTCGCTGTCCAGCGCAGCGAGCGAACTGACCAAAGAGAACAGCAGCACCCAGGGCGGGCTGTCAGCCTCTTCCCTTACCGGCCTGCTGGGTAACAGCACTCAGAGCCTGAGTGCAGGCACAATGAACAACGCCGCGGGGATTCTGGAATATTGCGCGAAGCAAAAACTGGCCTCCGTGACCGACGCGCAAAACGTGAAAAATCAGGTGCTGGGCAAACTCGGTCTGGATACACAGGAGCAGAAACAGGACACCAACTATATGGATGGTATTCAGGGCCTGCTGAATGCGCAAAACGGTCAACAGCTCAACCTGAGCACCATCGGCAACTCCTCGCTGGCGAAACAGGTGAAAACCAAAGCCTGCGATCTGGTGCTGAAACAAGGCGTTAATTTCATCTCCTGATCCCCGCCTGTATTGCCATTACACGCCGCGTTTAAGACGTTACTCTTTTAACGCGGCGTTAAAGCCGTCTTTTTCCTGCCTGCCACCGTCTGAGCGTCCATATGTCAGGATGCGACCCCCTTCAAAAAAACGATTTTCTAAACCAAATCCTAACAACAGCACACTTTCGTGACACTAAAATTGCAGCTACACGACAACGCAATTACATTGTATAACCCAAAAAATAATCAGTTAGCCAGCTAAGCGCCTGGCGTCATGAGGATAGACTGTTGTCAGAGTTAATGTCCCTTGTCCTTTTTCTGGCCTCTGTCGGCGTTTACGCCTGCAAAGCGGGCCGTAACACCTGGTGGTTTATCGCCACGCTGGTGGTGCTCGGCATTTTTATTATTTTAAACATTACCTTATACGCCAGCGATTACTTTACCGGTGACGGCATTAACGATGCGGTGCTCTACACGCTGACGAATAGCCTGACGGGCGCGGGCGTAGGTAAATACATTCTTCCCGGGCTTGGCCTGATTGCGGCGCTGGTGATTATTTTTGGCGCCCTGGCCTGGGTGCTGCGCCGCCGTCGACATCTTCCGCATCATGGCGGCTACAGCCTGCTGGCACTCTGTCTGGCGCTGGCGTCCGTGGATGCCAGCCCGGCATTTCATCAGATAACCGAGCTGGTAAAGTCACAGTCGCGCGACGGCGACCCGGATTTCATGGCCTGGTATAAAGAGCCGTCCAAAAAAATAGCCAACCCGAAGCTTAACCTGGTGTATATCTACGGCGAGAGTCTGGAACGCACCTGGTTTGATAACAATGCCTTCCCGAACCTGACGCCGGAGCTGGGCGCGCTAAAAAACGAAAGCCTTGATTTCAGCCATACCGCGCAGCTGCCCGGTACGGATTACACCATCGCCGGGATGGTTGCCTCGCAGTGCGGTATCCCGCTCTTCGCCCCCTTTGAGGGTAATGCCTCGGCCTCAATGTCGAGCTTCTTCCCGCAGAACGTTTGCCTCGGCGATATCCTGAAAAACTCCGGCTACGAAAACTACTTCGTACAGGGGGCTAACCTGCGCTTTGCCGGAAAAGATGTGTTCCTGAAATCCCACGGTTTTGACCATCTGTATGGCTCAGAAGAGTTAAAAACGACCGTTGCCGATCCGCATTACCGCAACGACTGGGGCTTTTACGATGACACGGTACTGGACGAAACCTGGAAAAAGTTCGAGGAACTGTCCCGCGCCGGCAAGCGCTTCTCCCTCTTTGCCCTGACGGTAGATACCCACCATCCGGACGGGTTTGTCTCGCGCACCTGTAAGCGAAAACGCTATGAGATTGACGGCAAAAACAACACGTCGTTCAGCGCGGTAACCTGCAGCCAGGAGCATATCGCCGCTCTGGTCGAGAAAATCAAAGCCTCGCCGTATTTTAAAAACACGGTCATCGTCGTCTCATCTGACCATCTGGCGATGAAAAACAGCGCCTGGGATCAGCTCAGCAAACAGGATCGCAGCAATCTGTTCTTCATTCTGCGCGGCGACCAGCCGCAACAGGATGTGATCGCCACCAAACGCAACTCCATGGATAACGGCGCAACCGTGCTGGACATTCTGGGCGGGGATAACTTTATTGGCCTTGGCCGCAGTACGCTCTCGGGGCAGTCACTGTCGGAAGTGTTCCTCAACATGAAGGAGAAAATCCTCGCGTGGAAGCCGGACATCATCCGCCTGTGGAACTTCCCGAAAGAGATGAAAGACTTCACCATCGATCAGGATAAAAACACCATCGCCTTCTCCGGCAGCCATTTCCGTCTGCCGCTGCTGCTGCGCGTGTCGGATACGCGCGTCGAACCGCTGCCGGAAAGCGAATACTCTGCGCCGCTGCGTTTCCAGCTGGCCGACTTCGCCCCTCGCGATAATTTTGTCTGGGTCGACAGGTGCTACAAAATGGGCCAGCTCTGGTCCCAGCCACTGGCTCTCTCAACCGACTGGTGCGTTTCTCAGGGACAGCTTGGCGGGGAGCAAACCGTGCAGCATGTCGATAAAGCGCAATGGAAAGGCAAAACCGCATTCAACGATACGGTCATCGATACCGCGCGCTATCAGCGAAATGTCGACATGCTGAAGATCGTGGATAACGATATTCGCTATAAAGCAGACAGCTTTATCTTCAACGTGGCCGGGGCACCGGAAGAGGTCAAACAGTTCAGCGGCATCTCGCGTCCGGAATCCTGGGGGCGCTGGTCTAATGCGCAGCTGGGCAGTGAAGTGAAGATTGAGTACGCGCATCCTCTGCCGGAAAAATTCGACCTGGTGATCACCGCCCGGGCCTATGGTCCAAACGCGAACCGTCCCATCCCGGTGCGTGTGGGCGATAAAGAGCAAACGCTGACGTTGGGAAATGACGTCACCACCACCACGCTGCATTTTGATAATCCTTCCCGCAGCAATACGCTGGTGATTGTTCCGCCGGACCCGCAGCCGACGAATGAGGGAAATATTCTTGGCCATTCACCGCGCGAGCTCGGCATCGGGATGGTAGAGATTAAAATTGTCAGTAAAGAGAGCTGATCCCTTCTGCGCCCGGCGTTCTGTCGGGCGCTTTATGTAAATATATAATCCTATAAAACCATTAAAAATAAGACATAAACACCATATATCTCTCATTTCTATTTATAAATTCACCAGAAAGAAATCATATCTCAGAATGTGTAACTCCTTACACCCTGAGAGAGTTACCCACTTTTTATCATGCTAACCGGCCATACGTTCGAATCCACCCTGGCACAGCGCAGCGGAGTACGACCAGCGCTACCAGGGGAACAAACCCTGATGCCGCAGACACTGAATGCCGACTATAAGGTCATCGTTTTAAGCGGCAATGCCTTCTTGTGGCTGGGCCTGAAGACGTTCATCTCGCAGAGTGTGGACCCCTGCCCTGAAATTTTCTGGATTAACGACGTGAGCCCTGAGGGGATCCTGCCCCTGCGGCAACTGATGTTGAATATCCGCGTCAAAAAAGGGTGGCTGGTATTCACCGATGCGTCCCGCGTCAACGATATTAAAATCATTCTGGGGGGTGAGCGTGTCCACGTGGTGGCGGGAAACCTGTCACTCGCGCAGCTCAGCCGCTGTTTTCAGAACACGCCGTTCGCAAGCGTAAAAAACGCCACGCTCACCTGCCAGGAGCTTCGGGTTTGCATGCTGTTCCGCAACGGGTTCAGCCCGGTTCGCATCGCGCAGATCCTGAATAAATCCCCGAAAACGATCTACACCCACAAGCGTAACGCGATGAACAAATTTCACTGCCAGAACCTGGCGGAATTCCATCGCAAACTCTTCCTGCTCGACTACCCGGCATCGTGTTTGTAACTGCACGGCTAATCACGTCGGGAAATAAGATCATGCGGCGTCATCTTCCCTGTCTCATTCTCTGGCTGTTGATGCTGGCGCTGCTGTCTCGCTATGCCCTTCCCGCCACGTTGGGATGACGTGGTAATCCGACTGCACGAGTAAATTGCCTTAAATCTTGTCTGGATCAATGTTATCGGTAACAATGACGCTAAAATAGCCAGCGTGTTATGTCCGACAAGGCACAGCCTTATCTTCTTTTTTGTTATTTTTTCTGTATTACAATAACTTATGAAATACCTGCTTGCTGACGCCATCGTCTATAACGACGAAGACGGTTCTGTTTCTCTTATCAATGCACCCGATCTGGACAGACAAATCCTCACCTGTACCGCCAACGCCATCATGAAGCTGCTGGTTCAGCATCACGGCAACGTCGTCGAACGTGACACCTTTCTGAGTGATGTCTGGGATCAACGTGGGCTCCAGGGGTCCAACAATTCGTTAAATCAATACATCAGTATTGTGCGCAAAATGCTGTCGAGCCTGCTGCCCGACACCCTGTTTATCGTCACCGTGCCGAAAACGGGCTTTATGCTCAGTGCTGATATCGCGGTAACGCCCCTGGAGGACGATTTTCCCGTCGTGGAGTCGGTCCCGGCCTCACGACGCATTCAGCCAGAATGGCTATTCTGCGGTGTACTCACGCTGATGGTCGTGGCGCTGTGCATCGGCGCCTGTTTGACGAAACAGGCGCACCAGTACAGTGACACTCATCTGCTCACCCACATTGGCACCTGTCCGGTCTACACCTTCTCCCCGCTGGCAGATGTGTTTCACACTAAGGCCATGGCGCTGGCGCAGACGCTTCAGCGCGAAGGTAATCTGCCCTGCCTGAAAAACTCTATTTTCTATATGCACATCCAGAGAACACTTTTCTATGGCCACGAAGGGCGGCTGGTCCTTTCCCAGTGTTCTCTCACGGACGGTAAAGCCAGCGCCTGCCGAACGCTTTACTTTTACGAGTGGTGATATGAAACAAAAAAAAGTGTGGCTTATTCTGGTGCTCAATCTGTTGCTGATTGGCGTGACGCTGGCGTGGTACGTCTACACGCCTCCGCTGTCCGGAACCTGTGCAGGAAACCTGACATTTTCAGCCCGACATGACGATCATGATTTCTCCTTTGAAGGGGAGGTTACGCTGCGCTTTCAGCCCGACAACACAGGGTACCTTACGCTTAACGGCGACGTGGTTAACGAGCCACATCACTGGGATGTTTCCCGCCAGGAGATGTTTACGTGGCGGCACGTTGAGGGCTCACTCTATGAAATATTCATACAAAGCGTGGCGCGCTTTAGCCATGACACCCTGCCACCGGGGGTCTTTGAAAAGTACGTCGCCGGCCTGACGCCGGGGAACAAAAGACTCCTGAAGATTGAACGCACGCCGGAAGACGCGCTGGTGATCAGCAATTTCTATGCGCCGGTCCTGATTTGTTCAGAATAGGCGCGGCTGGTCGGGGTATACTTTCCGCCATGAACATTCTCTTACGACCGACGACGCCCAAAGATGTTGCAGCCCTGCCCGCCATCGAGCGCGCGGCAGGCGAGCGTTTTCGGGACGTCCCCGAACTGGCCTGGCTTGCAGACGGCGACGTCATTTGCGCGGAACAACATCTTGATTACGCGAAACGCGGGTTAAGCTGGCTGGCGCTGGCAAACGACCTACCCGTCGGGTTTATCCTTGCAGAAGCCCATCCGTCATCGCTGTTTATTGTCGAACTCTCGGTTCATCGGGAGTGGCAGGGAAGAGGAATAGGTCGGCGACTTATCGCCTGCGTCGCAGACCATGCCCGCACGCTGGGGCTGACATCGCTGACGCTGACCACCTTTTGCGAGGTGCCGTGGAATGCGCCGTTTTATGCGCGACTCGGGTTTGAAACGGTGACGATGCTAACGCCTGAACTGCGTCAGAAAAGAGAGGAAGAAGCGGCGCACGGTTTCGCGTATGACTCCCGCTGTGCCATGCGCCTGCCTCTGTGATATCGGCCTGCAAAACCCCCATTACAGGCCGGGTCAGGCGTAGCCGCCCCCCGGCACTGTGGCAGGATTAAAACGTTTCCCAGTTTTCGCCCGCATCGGTGGTCGCGGCTTTACGCGCCATCATAGGGGCAGCAGCGGTTTTCGCTGAAGCCTGCTCGCGGGCTTTCATCTGCTCCTGCTGAATGCGGAACACGGCCACGGCCTGAGTCAGACGGCTCGCCTGCTCTTCCAGTGCCGCTGCCGCCGCGGCAGACTCTTCCACCAGCGAGGCGTTCTGCTGGGTCACGCGATCCATCTCAGCTACCGCCAGACCCACCTGATCGATACCGCGGCTCTGCTCATCAGACGCAGAGGCGATTTCGCCCATGATGTCCGTCACGCGGGTTACCGCATTAACGATTTCGCCCATGGTTTCGCCGGCGCTTTCTACCAGGGTAGACCCGACTTCCACGCGGCCAACAGAGTCTTCAATCAGGCTCTTGATCTCACGTGCTGCCTGGGCGCTGCGCTGTGCCAGGTTACGGACTTCACCCGCAACAACGGCAAATCCGCGGCCCTGCTCGCCCGCACGTGCCGCTTCTACTGCAGCGTTCAGTGCCAGGATGTTGGTCTGGAACGCGATGCCGTCGATCACGCTGATAATGTCGGCAATTTTCTGCGAACTGCCCGCGATGTCACGCATGGTTTGCACCACGTTATCCACCACTTTACCGCCCTTCTGCGCGGTTTCAGACGCGCTCAGCGCCAGGTTGCTCGCCTGACGGGCGTTCTCGGCGTTCTGCTTAACGGTCGCCGTCAGCTGCTCCATGCTGGCAGCGGTCTCTTCCAGGGATGCGGCCTGCTGTTCCGTACGGGAAGAGAGATCGTTGTTACCCATCGCGATTTCGCTCGCGCCGCTGTAGATGGCATTAGCACCGTTACGCACATCGCCAACGGTACGGACCAGCTCGCCCTGCATATGACGCAGCGAGTCGGCCAGTTCACCCATCTCGTTAGCGCCCTGCACCTCGATGCGCTTCACCAGATCGCCGCTGGCGATATGACGAATGTTGTCGATAAGACGGGTAAGTGGCGAAATCAGCGCCTGCTTGATACCCAGCCACACGGCCACGATCACCACCAGCACCGCAATCAGTACGCTAATCAGCACCCAAATTGCCTGGCTGTAGGAGCTATTGCTGTTTTCCACCGCCATCTGATACAGCTTGTCGTTCTGCTGCAGATAGTTCACGTACTGCTTCTCAAAACCATCCTGATAGCTCTGGGTAGGTTGATCGAAGAAGGCGTTGATTTTGCCCGCGCCCAGCAGCTGGATCAGCTCCGCCAGTGCACCGTGGTAGATATCGTAGTTACGTTTGATCTCCGTCGCGTCGGCGTCGTTTTGACGCGGATCGCGTGGCAGGGCTTCGTATTCAGCCCAGTTTTTTTCTGCCTGTTTCAGGGAAGCCGCCGCAATTTGCATCAGATCGTTCACGGTCGCGCCGCTGCCGATATTGCTCTGATCCATCATGTAGCGGATACCCGCACGGTTCAGGGTATTACGGGTTTGCAGCAGGGCAACCCAGCTGGCGTTCAGCGTGGACTGTTGCTGGCGAATGGTTTGCAGGACGGTGAAATTCTCTTTGTCATGCTTGAGGGCATTGAAGAAAAGACCACCGGATGTGAGTTGTAAAAGGCCAAATATCGCTAATACCAGCATTAAGCTGGTGACAATCTTGATACGGTTTAACATGTTTTCGCTTTCCATCAGACAGATAACAGGATTTTCGGCCTGGAAAGGGAAAACTTTACGAAAATCATCCTTAAATTTGTGGTTTTTACTCTTCTTCGCGCGCTGTGATATGCCGGTTCCCCAGTTCAATAAACTCTTCCAGCAGCGCTGTCAGCTGTTGCATCTTCGCCGGCGTATATTCGGCCTCGATTTGCTGATACGCCTCTTCCACCTGGGCCTGGGCACGCTCGTATAGCCTGTTCCCCTCTTTGGTCAGCGATACGTACAGCTTGCGCTGATCGTTTACGGGCTTAAGGCGCAGCACCAGACCGTCACGCTCCATGCGCGTCAGAATGCCCGTCAGACTGGGACGCAAGATACAGGTGCGAAACGCCAGATCGTGAAAATCCATCGACGGATGTTCGGCCAGCACGCGCACGATGCGCCACTGCTGCTCGGTCAGGTTATGCCGTTTCACAATCGGGCGGAAGTAAGACATCGCCGCTTCCCGCGCCTGTAACAGGGCGATAGTTAATGAATCATGCATAGCCTCTCCCGGTAATCATTAACACATGAACAATTCAGTTCTGCTGGTTTTACACACAACGCGTTTTACGACAAAAAGTCTAACAGAAACAAGCCTGATTTATTAACGCAATGATAAATATAGCCTTTAATCTCTTTATGTAAATTTATTGTTATTCATATCACAAATTATTCACTTCTGGTTGCGAAATAAACAGCAAAGGCATACAACCAGATCATTAACATATTAATGAAATCACAGACCGGACGTCCGGCCTGAGGAGTAAGTGAATGAAAGGTACTGTTTTTGCCGTAGCGCTGAACCACCAGAGCCAGCGCGATGCCTGGCGCGACGCGTTTGAAAAAGCCCCCTACAACACGCCGCCAAAAACCGCCGTGTGGTTTATCAAACCGCATAACACCGTGATCCGCACGGGCGACCCCATTCCCTTCCCGCAGGGAGAAACCGTGTTAAGCGGAGCCACGGTTGCGCTGGTTGTGGGTAAAACGGCGCGTAACGTTCCCGTGGACGAGGCGGCGGAGTACATCGCCGGTTACGCGCTTGCCAACGAAGTGAGCCTGCCGGAAGAGAGTTTTTATCGCCCGGCGATCAAGGCCAAATGCCGCGACGGCTTTTGTCCGCTGGGAGAGCTGGCCGCCCTCGACCACGTTGATAACCTGACCATTGTCACCGAAATTAACGGCCGGGAAGCGGACCACTGGAACACCGCTGACCTGCAGCGCAATGCCGCCGAACTGCTGAGCGCCCTGAGCGAGTTCGCCACCCTCAGTCCGGGCGATGCCATTCTGCTCGGCACCCCACACTCGCGCGTCCCGCTGCAGCCGGGCGATCGCGTACGCATTCTGGCGAAAGGCTTCCCGTCCCTGGAAAACCCGGTGGTTGATGAACGCAAGGTCGCCCATGCGCAAGGCCCACATCCGCACGCCACGCTGTTCGCGCTTGGTCTGAACTACGCCGATCACGCCAGCGAGCTGGCGTTTACGCCGCCAACGGAACCGCTGGTGTTTATCAAAGCCCCCAACACCGTGACCGGCGATAACCAGACCTCGGTCCGCCCGAACAACATTGAGTACATGCACTACGAGGCGGAGCTGGTGGTGGTCATCGGCAAAACGGCGCACAAGGTCAGTGAGCGCGAGGCGATGGACTATGTCGCGGGCTATACCGTCTGTAACGATTACGCCATCCGTGACTACCTGGAAAACTACTACCGCCCGAACCTGCGGGTGAAAAGCCGCGACGGGTTGACCCCCCTCAGCCCGCATATCGTGCCGAAAGAGGCCATTCCCGACCCGCATAACTTAACCCTGCGTACCTTCGTGAACGGAGAATTGCGCCAGCAAGGGACCACTGCCGATCTGATCTTCAGCATCCCGTTCCTGATTGCCTATCTCAGCGAGTTTATGACCCTGCAGCCCGGCGACATGATTGCCACCGGCACGCCAAAGGGTCTGTATGACGTACAGCCAGGCGACGAAGTGGTCGTGGAAGTGGAGGGCGTGGGCCGCCTGGTGAACCGCATTGTCAGTGAGGAGACTGCAAAATGAAAAAAATAAACCATTGGATTAACGGTAAAAACGTCGCAGGAAGTGATTACTTCCACACCACTAACCCGGCCACCGGAGAGGTGCTGGCGGAGGTCGCGTCCGGCGGTGAAGCTGAAATTCATCAGGCCGTGGCGGCGGCTAAAGAGGCATTCCCGACGTGGGCTAACCTGCCGATGAAAGAGCGCGCACGCCTGATGCGTCGCCTCGGAGATCTTATCGATCAACACGTTCCGGAGATTGCGGCCCTCGAGACCGCCGACACCGGCCTGCCGATCCACCAGACCAAAAACGTGCTTATTCCACGCGCGTCGCACAACTTCGCGTTCTTCGCCGAAGTGTGCCAGCAGATGAACGGTAAAACCTACCCGGTCGACGACAAGATGCTCAACTACACCCTGGTGCAGCCGGTGGGGGTCTGCGCGCTGGTGTCGCCGTGGAACGTGCCGTTTATGACCGCCACCTGGAAGGTTGCGCCGTGCCTGGCGCTGGGCAACACTGCGGTGCTGAAGATGTCTGAGCTCTCCCCGCTGACCGCCGACCGTCTGGGCGAGCTGGCGCTGGAGGCCGGTATTCCGGCGGGCGTGCTGAACGTGGTGCAGGGCTATGGCGCAACGGCGGGCGATGCGCTGGTACGTCATCACGACGTGCGCGCCGTCTCCTTTACCGGCGGCACCGCCACCGGGCGCAACATCATGAAAAACGCCGGACTGAAGAAATACTCCATGGAGCTGGGAGGGAAATCCCCGGTGCTGATTTTTGAAGATGCGGATATCGAACGCGCGCTGGATGCCGCCCTGTTCACCATCTTCTCCATCAACGGCGAGCGTTGCACCGCTGGCTCACGCATTTTCATTCAGCAGAGCATCTACCCGGAATTCGTCAGGCGCTTTGCCGAGCGCGCGAACCGTCTGCGCGTGGGTGACCCGACCGATCCGAACACTCAGGTTGGCGCGCTGATCAGCCAGCAGCACTGGGAAAAAGTCTCCGGCTATATCCGTCTTGGCATTGAAGAAGGCGCGACCCTGCTGGCGGGCGGCCCTGACAAACCCACCGATCTCCCTGCTCACCTGAAAAACGGCAACTTCCTGCGCCCGACCGTGCTGGCAGACGTCGACAACCGGATGCGCGTGGCCCAGGAAGAGATTTTCGGGCCGGTTGCCTGCCTGCTGCCGTTTAAGGACGAAGCCGAAGGGCTGCGTCTGGCTAACGACGTGGAGTACGGCCTGGCGTCATACATCTGGACCCAGGACGTCAGCAAAGTGCTGCGCCTGGCGCGCAATATCGAAGCCGGAATGGTGTTTGTAAACACCCAGAACGTGCGCGACCTGCGTCAGCCGTTTGGCGGCGTGAAGGCTTCCGGTACCGGGCGCGAAGGGGGCGAATACAGCTTCGAGGTGTTCGCTGAAATGAAAAACGTCTGCATCTCCATGGGCGACCATCCGATTCCAAAATGGGGGATCTGAGTATGGGCAAGTTAGCGTTAGCGGCAAAAATTACCCACGTTCCGTCAATGTACCTCTCTGAACTGCCGGGAAAAAACCACGGCTGCCGCCAGTCCGCCATCGACGGACATAAAGAGATCAGCAAGCGCTGTCGGGAGCTGGGCGTCGATACCATTATTGTGTTCGATACCCACTGGCTGGTGAACAGCGCCTACCACATCAACTGTGCGGATCATTTCTCCGGCATCTACACCAGCAACGAGCTGCCGCATTTTATCCGCGACATGACCTACGACTACGACGGTAACCCGGCGCTCGGCCAGCTTATCGCCGACGAAGCGGTGAAACTCGGTGTACGTGCCAAAGCGCACAACATCCCGAGCCTCAAGCTGGAGTACGGCACGCTGGTACCGATGCGCTACATGAACAGCGATAAGCACTTCAAAGTGATCTCTATCGCCGCGTTCTGCACCGTCCACGACTTCGCCGACAGCCGCAGGCTGGGCGAGGCCATCGTCAGCGCGATTCAGAAATATGACGGCACCGTGGCGGTGCTCGCCAGCGGTTCGCTGTCGCACCGTTTTATCGACGACCAGCGCGCCGAAGAGGGAATGAACAGCTACACCCGCGAGTTCGACCGTCAGATGGACGAACGCGTGGTGAAGCTGTGGCGTGAAGGCAAGTTCAGGGAGTTCTGCAGCATGTTGCCGGAATATGCCCACTACTGCTACGGCGAGGGCAACATGCACGACACGGTGATGCTGCTGGGGATGCTCGGCTGGGACACATACGACGGCAAGGTGGAGTTCCTCACCGAGCTGTTCCCCAGCTCCGGCACCGGCCAGGTTAACGCCGTTTTCCCCCTGCCCGCGTCCGCGTAAGGAGCCACCATGCCGCACTTTATTGCTGAATGCACTGACAACATCCGCGAGCAGGCGGACCTGCCAGCACTGTTCGCCAAAGTGAACGACGCGCTTGCCGCCACGGGAATCTTCCCACTCGGCGGTATCCGTAGCCGTGCGCACTGGCTGGACACCTGGCAGATGGCCGACGGTAAGCACGATTACGCCTTTGTGCATATGACGCTGAAGATTGGCGCCGGGCGCAGTCTGGAGAGCCGGGAGGCGGTGGGAAAGGCACTGTTTGAGCTGATTAAAACCCACTTCGCCGACCTGATGGCATCGCGCTATCTGGCGCTCTCTTTTGAAATAGACGAGCTGCACCCGACGCTCAATTACAAACAAAACAACGTGCACGCTTTGTTTAAGTAGCGCCCTTACCGGGCCGACAACGGCTTTGAACGCAAGCCGGGTGAGCAGCACGCCACCCGGCAACAACAGGAAATCGCCATGCTCGATAAACACACCCATACCCTGATCGCCCATCGTCTGCATCAGGCGGAGCAGTCCCGGGAGCAGATCCGCCAGATCTCGCTCGACTACCCGACGATCACCCTTGACGACGCCTACGCCGTACAGCGCGAATGGGTGAGCCTGAAAATCGCCGAAGGTCGCGTGCTGAAAGGCCACAAGATTGGCCTCACCTCCAAAGCGATGCAGGCCAGCTCGCAGATTAGCGAGCCGGACTACGGTGCTCTGCTCGACGACATGTTCTTCCACGACGGCGGCGATATCCCTGCCGACCGCTTTATCGTCCCGCGCATCGAAGTGGAGCTGGCCTTCGTGCTGGCAAAACCCCTGCGCGGCCCAAACTGCACCCTGTTCGACGTCTACAACGCCACGGATTACGTCATCCCCGCGCTGGAGCTGATCGACGCCCGCTGCCACAACATCGATCCCGAGACCCAGCGTCCGCGCAAGGTGTTCGACACCATCTCCGATAACGCCGCCAATGCAGGTGTGATCCTTGGCGGTCGCCCGATTAAGCCCGACGAGCTGGATCTGCGCTGGATCTCCGCGCTGCTCTACCGCAACGGCGTCATTGAAGAGACTGGGGTCGCCGCGGGCGTGCTCAACCACCCGGCCAACGGTGTGGCATGGCTTGCCAATAAACTCGCGCCGTACGACGTTCAGCTGGAGCCTGGCCAAATCATCCTCGGCGGTTCGTTTACCCGCCCGGTGCCGGCCAGCAAGGGCGATACCTTCCACGTGGACTACGGCAAGATGGGCTCCATCAGCTGCCGTTTTGTTTAGGAGACCACCATGGAAAACAGATTCAAAGCGGCGCTCAGCGCCGGAAAACCGCAAATCGGCCTCTGGCTGGGGCTGACCAGCAGTTACAGCGCCGAGCTGCTGGCCGGTGCGGGTTTCGACTGGCTGCTGATCGACGCAGAGCACGCGCCCAATAACGTGCAAACCGTCCTGACCCAGCTGCAGGCGATCGCGCCTTACGCCAGCCAGCCGGTGGTACGCCCGTCGTGGAACGATCCGGTCCAGATCAAACAGCTGCTGGACGTCGGGGCGCAAACCCTGCTGGTGCCGATGGTACAAAACGCCGATGAAGCCCGGCTGGCGGTGCGCGCCACGCGTTATCCACCGGCGGGGATCCGCGGCGTGGGCAGCGCGCTGGCTCGCGCCTCGCGCTGGAACCGCACGCCTGATTACCTGCAGCGCGCTAACGATGCCATGTGCGTGCTGGTGCAGATTGAAACGCGCGAGGCGCTGAAAAATCTGCCGCACATCCTCGACGTGGAAGGCGTGGACGGGGTGTTTATTGGCCCGGCGGATCTGAGCGCCGACATGGGCTTTGCCGGAAATCCGCAGCACCCGGAAGTCCAGGCCGCCATCGAGAAGGCCATTGCGCAGATCCGTGCGGCAGGCAAAGCGCCCGGCATCCTGATGGCTAACGAGCCGCTGGCAAAACACTACCTCGAGCTTGGCGCGCTGTTTGTCGCCGTCGGGGTCGACACCACCCTGCTTGCACGCAGCGCCGAGGCGCTGGCGGCACGTTTTATCGATATCCCGGTTACGTCAGTAAATAACAATAAATCCGTCTACTAAACGTACGATGTGGAGCGCAACATGACGACCTCTACCCTGCAAACCCATGATAATAAAGCTGTAGAACACCGCGTTATTCAGAAGCTGTTTCGTCGTTTGATCGTGTTTCTCTTTATCCTGTTTGTCTTCTCGTTTCTTGACCGCATTAACATCGGCTTTGCCGGGCTGACGATGGGCAAAGATCTGGGCCTCACCTCGACCATGTTTGGCCTGGCCGCCACCCTGTTTTACGTCACCTACGTGATATGTGGGATCCCCAGCAACATCATGCTGGCGAAGGTCGGCGCCCGGCGCTGGATCGCCGGGATCATGGTGGTGTGGGGCATCGCTTCCACCTGCACCATGTTCGCCACCAGCCCGCACACGCTCTATGTGCTGCGCATGCTGGTGGGCATTGCCGAGGCCGGATTCCTGCCGGGGATCCTCGTCTATCTCACCTGGTGGTTCCCTGCCTACCACCGCGCCCGCGCCAATGCGTTGTTTATGATCGCCATGCCGGTGACCATGATGCTCGGCTCGATCCTCTCCGGTTATATTCTGGCCATGGACGGGCTGTGGAACCTGAAAGGCTGGCAATGGCTGTTCCTGCTGGAGGGGCTACCGTCCGTGGTGCTCGGCGTAGTGACGTGGTTCTACCTGAACGACACGCCGGATCAGGCCAGCTGGCTGGATGACGACGAAAAGCAGGCGCTTAAAACAATGATCGCCCGCGAGCAGGAGTCGGCCATCGCCCGCCCCGTAACGCCGCGTTCGACGCTGCGCGAAGTGTTTACTCCGGCCGTGCTGCTCTATACCCTGGCCTATTTCTGCCTCACGAACACCCTGAGCGCGATTAATATCTGGACGCCGCAGATCCTGCAGAGCTTTAACACCGGCAGCAGCAACATTGTGATTGGCCTGCTGGCGGCGATCCCGCAGTTTTGTACCATCATCGGGATGATCTGGTGGAGCCGCCGCTCCGACAGGCTGAAAGAGCGAAAAAAGCACACCATTCTGCCGTATCTCTTTGCGGCGGCAGGATGGTTACTGGCCTCGGCGACCCACCACAGCCTGATCCAGCTGCTTGGCATCATCATGGCCTCAACCGGATCGTTTACCGCCATGGCGATCTTCTGGACCACGCCGGATCGGGTTATTAGCCTGCAGTCGCGGGCGGTCGCACTGGCGGTGATCAATGCCATCGGTAACGTCGGATCCGCCGTCAGCCCGCTGTTGATCGGTATTCTGCGTGACAGCACCGGCAGCTTCAGCTCCGGGTTGTGGTTTGTTGCCGGCTTGCTGGTGGTCGGCGCGCTGGTGCTGACACGTATCCCGATGACGCAGCGGGAGAGCCTTGAGCACGAGCCGGGTATGGCGGCGCAGAAAATCCCGTAAGGAGCGGCTATGTGCCAGAACCCGATCGCGAATATCGACATCAGCAAAGAGTACGACGAAAGTCTGGGAACGGATGATGTTCACTATCAGTCGTTCGCCCGCATGGCGGCCTTTTTTGGCCGCGACATGCAGGCTCACCGTCACGACCAGTATTTTCAGATGCACTTTCTGGATACCGGACAGATCGAACTGCAGCTCGACGATCACCGCTACTCGGTGCAGGCTCCGCTGTTTGTGCTCACCCCCCCGTCGGTGCCGCACGCGTTTATTACCGAATCCGACAGCGACGGGCACGTTCTGACGGTGCGCGAGGATCTGATCTGGCCGCTGCTGGAAGTGCTCTACCCCGACACGCGGGAAGCCTTTGGCCTGCCGGGGATCTGCCTCTCGCTGGCCGATAAGCCGGACGAACTGGCGGCGCTGAAGCACTACTGGCCGCTGATTGCCCGGGAATCGACGGCGCAACTGCCCGGGCGCGAACACACGCTGGTTCTGCTAGCCCAGGCGGTGTTCACCCTGCTGCTGCGCAACGCGAAGCTCGACGATCATGCCGCCAGCGGCATGCGCGGCGAGCTGAAACTGTTCCAGCGCTTTACCCAGTTGATTGACGTCCATTTTCATGAGCACTGGACGGTGCCGGAATATGCCAGCGAACTGCACCTGACCGAATCGCGTCTGACCGATATCTGCCGGCGCTTCGCCAACCGCCCGCCGAAGCGGCTGATTTTTGACCGTCAGCTGCGTGAAGCGAGGCGGATGCTGCTCTTCTCCGACAGCGCGGTCAGCGAAATCGCCTGGCAGCTGGGGTTTAAAGACCCGGCCTATTTTGCCCGGTTTTTTAATCGGTTAGTGGGGTGTTCGCCGAGCGCGTATCGGGCACAAAAAGTACCGGTGTCGTCTGTTACCCCACCCCAGCCCTGACCCTCTCCCGGGTTCAGGGTGAGGGAAATCACACTCTGCGATCATATGCGAAAAGTACCAGCCGTTGTCCCAATCGTCCCTTCACGTTCACCCCCGCTCAGGCTTCAATTAAACAACAAAAACAAAACATAAATTTAACATCACTATTCCGATACGAGGTCCCTATGAAGCCTGAAGATTTCCGCGCTGATGCCAAACGTCCGTTAACCGGTGAAGAGTATTTAAAAAGCCTGCAGGATGGCCGCGAGATTTATATCTACGGCGAGCGCGTCAAAGACGTGACCACTCATCCGGCGTTTCGCAATGCGGCAGCCTCCATCGCGCAGATGTACGATGCGCTGCACAAGCCTGACATGCAGGACACGCTGTGCTGGGGCACCGATACCGGCAGCGGCGGCTACACCCATAAGTTTTTCCGCGTGGCAAAAAGTGCCGACGACCTGCGTCAGCAGCGTGACGCCATCGCCGAGTGGTCGCGCCTGAGTTACGGCTGGATGGGCCGCACCCCGGACTACAAGGCGGCGTTTGGCTGCGCGCTCGGTGCCAATCCGGCGTTCTACGGCCAGTTCGAACAGAACGCCCGCAACTGGTACACCCGTATTCAGGAAACCGGGCTTTACTTCAACCACGCCATCGTTAACCCCCCCATCGACCGTCACAAACCGGCAGACGAAGTAAAAGACGTCTACATCAAGCTGGAAAAAGAGACCGACGCCGGGATCATCGTTAGCGGCGCAAAAGTGGTGGCAACCAACTCGGCGCTGACTCACTACAACATGATCGGTTTTGGCTCCGCGCAGGTCATGGGCGAAAACCCGGACTTCGCGCTGATGTTCGTTGCGCCAATGGACGCCGAAGGCGTGAAGCTGATCTCTCGCGCCTCTTACGAAATGGTGGCAGGTGCGACCGGCTCTCCGTACGACTACCCGCTCTCCAGCCGTTTCGACGAAAACGACGCGATCCTGGTGATGGATCATGTGTTGATCCCCTGGGAAAACGTGCTGATCTACCGCGATTTCGATCGCTGCCGTCGCTGGACCATGGAAGGCGGTTTTGCCCGCATGTACCCGCTGCAGGCCTGCGTACGTCTGGCGGTGAAGCTCGATTTCATTACCGCGCTGCTGAAGAAATCGCTGGAGTGTACCGGCACCCTGGAGTTCCGCGGCGTGCAGGCGGATCTCGGGGAAGTGGTGGCCTGGCGCAACATGTTCTGGGCGCTGAGCGACTCCATGTGTTCTGAAGCCACACCGTGGGTGAATGGTGCGTATCTGCCGGATCACGCGGCGCTGCAGACCTACCGCGTCATGGCCCCGATGGCCTATGCGAAGATCAAGAACATCATCGAGCGTAACGTCACCAGCGGCCTGATCTATCTGCCGTCCAGCGCGCGAGACCTGAACAATCCGCAGATCGACCAGTATCTGGCGAAATACGTGCGCGGCTCCAACGGCATGGATCACGTGGAACGCATTAAGATTTTGAAACTGATGTGGGATGCCATCGGCAGCGAGTTTGGTGGTCGTCACGAGCTGTATGAGATCAACTACTCCGGCAGCCAGGACGAAATCCGTCTGCAGTGTCTGCGTCAGGCACAGAGCTCTGGCAACATGGACAAAATGATGGCAATGGTCGACCGCTGCATGTCCGAGTACGACCAGCATGGCTGGACGGTGCCGCACCTGCACAATAATTCCGATATCAACATGCTGGATAAGCTGCTGAAATAACGCAGCGGGAGGTTTCAATGCATACAGAACAACGCCTGCGTTTTCGCGATGCGATGGCCAGCCTGTCGGCGGCGGTTAACGTTGTCACCACCGAGGGCGATGCAGGACGCTGCGGTATCACCGCCACCGCCGTCTGTTCGGTCACGGACACCCCGCCATCGCTGATGGTCTGCATCAATGCCAACAGCGCCATGAACCCGGTTTTCCAGGGTAACGGTAAGCTGTGCGTCAACGTGCTGAACCATGAGCAGGAGATCATGGCCCGCCACTTCGCCGGGATGACCGGCATGGCAATGGACGATCGCTTTGCCCTCTCCTGCTGGCAGAAAGGTCCGCAGGGGCAACCGGTGCTGAAGGGCGCGCTGGCAAGCCTTGAAGGCGAGATTAGCCAGGTGCAAACCATCGGCACCCATCTGGTTTATCTCGTTGAAATTAAAAATATCATTCTGAGCGAAGCGGGACACGGCCTGATCTATTTTAAACGCCGTTTCCACCCCGTCATGATGGAGACTGAAGCCGCAGTATGACCCCCTCCTGCGCTGGCCGTTTCCCGGCCAGCGCCAATTTCCACAAAAATTCCTAAGGTTTCCGCTTAATCACGCCGTTATATAGCCATAAGAGAAATTTTCTGTGTCTGAATACTGACAATACATGTCAGTGCGACCCGCATCATTCAGCGCATACCCTAATATACAGGAAGACCTTATGGCTAAATCGACGCGGAGCCGCTCGGCTGAACGTCTGGTCGATATTCTGGTTGAGTTACATTTAAATGGTGTGGTAAACCGCAGTGCGCTCATGGAAAAATTTAAAATTACCGAGCGCACCGTCTACCGGGATTTAAATGCGCTTTCACCTATTGTGGAACATACCGGTAACGGACTGTATCGTCTGATCCACTCCGCACAATCTCCCGGTGGACAAGGATTACATCACACGATTGCTAACTTCCTGAATGCCGATAGCTTTTTCCCGGAAAGAAATACGGAATTCTGGCAGAAACTTGAGACACGCGTTGACGAAAATCATATTCTTATTCTTGGCAACGAAGCAGAGCACACGGTAGAACGTGATATTCGTCGCTATTTATCGAAAATCGAGAAATCGATTAAGAATCGTAATGTATGCCAGATCGTTTATAAGGGTAAAACCCGCCTGATTAATCCCTATAAACTCATTAACAATAAAAATATATGGTATTTACAAGCCACCGAGAATAGCCGGCTAAAATCCTTCTCGTTGAGTCAGATTAGCTGGTTTGATATTCAACAAAAAACCTTCACGCCGGAAGAAAATGCGCTCGAACTGCTGGAAAAAAGCCTTGATCCGTGGGTGTCGGAAGACACTTTCGAAGTGAAAATATTCATTAAAGATACTATTTCACATTACTTTATGCGCCGCGACCTGCTGCCAGAACAAGAGCTTGTCGGTGAGCAGCACAACGGCGTCACGCTGCGCTGTCAGGCGGCACACGAGAACCAGATCCTGCCGCTGCTGTTCTACTGGCTGCCGAACATTCAAATCCTGGAGCCCAACTGGCTAAAAGAGAAGCTGCTTAAAACGCTGGAAAATTATCTGGCGGTAGAGCGCACAGCAGATAACCACGTGATCTCAATCACATAATTTCTCCCGGCGGCGGCGAGACGGAACCACTCGCCGCCCTCTTTGACCGCTCACCTGGCCCTTTCAACCGCTCATTCATTTACCTGTCTTTACACGCGCGTGGTTCTGGCACGATCGCTCCAGCATTAATCAATACCTCCTCATAACGAACCCTGACCCTTTTTCATTACATAAAAAACCAGGTCTTACTATGGATACGAAAAAACTACTGAAGCACGTGCCCTGGGCGTTACTCGGGATCCTCGGCGCTTTTTGTCTGGCGGTTGTCGCACTACGCCGGGGCGAACACGTAAGCGCCCTGTGGATCGTCGTTGCGTCTGTCTCCGTCTATCTTGTTGCTTATCGCTACTACAGCTTATACATCGCGCAGAAGGTCATGAAACTCGACCCGACGCGTGCCACTCCGGCGGTCATTAATAATGACGGTCTCAACTACGTGCCCACCAACCGCTACGTGTTGTTTGGTCACCACTTTGCCGCTATCGCCGGTGCGGGTCCGCTGGTCGGCCCGGTTCTGGCCGCGCAGATGGGCTACCTGCCTGGTACCCTGTGGCTGCTCGCGGGCGTAGTGCTGGCCGGGGCGGTGCAGGACTTTATGGTGCTGTTTATCTCTTCTCGCCGTAACGGCGCCTCTCTGGGTGAGATGGTGAAAGAGGAGATGGGCCGCGTGCCGGGGACCATCGCACTGTTCGGCTGCTTCCTGATTATGATCATCATCCTCGCGGTGCTGGCGTTAATCGTGGTGAAAGCGCTGGCCGAAAGTCCGTGGGGGGTCTTCACCGTCTGCTCTACCGTGCCGATTGCGCTGTTCATGGGTATCTACATGCGCTTTATCCGCCCGGGTCGCGTGGGTGAAGTATCGGTGATTGGTATTGTGCTGCTGGTTGCATCCATCTACTTCGGTGGCGTGATTGCGCACGACCCGTACTGGGGCCCGGCGCTGACCTTCAAGGACACCACCATCACCTTCGCGCTGATTGGGTATGCGTTTGTCTCCGCTCTGCTGCCGGTCTGGCTGATCCTGGCACCGCGTGACTACCTGGCGACCTTCCTGAAAATCGGCGTTATCGTCGGTCTGGCGATCGGCATCCTGGTGATTAACCCGGATCTGAAAATGCCGGCAGTGACCCAGTACATCGACGGTACCGGTCCTCTGTGGAAAGGTGCGCTGTTCCCGTTCCTGTTTATCACCATCGCCTGCGGTGCGGTCTCTGGCTTCCACGCCCTGATTGCTTCCGGTACCACACCGAAGCTGCTGGCTAACGAAAAAGACGCGCGTCTGATTGGCTACGGCGCAATGCTGATGGAGTCTTTCGTGGCGATCATGGCGCTGGTTGCCGCGTCCATCATCGAACCGGGTCTCTACTTCGCGATGAACACCCCTCCGGCAGGCCTGGGCATTACCATGCCAAACCTGCATGAGATGGGCGGTGATAACGCGGCGCTGATCATGGCGCAGCTGAAAGATGCGAGCGCACATGCTGCCGCAACCGTCAGCTCCTGGGGCTTCGTGATTTCGCCTGAGCAGATCATGCAGACCGCGAAAGACATTGGCGAACCGTCAGTCCTGAACCGCGCCGGTGGCGCACCGACGCTGGCAGTGGGTATCGCACACGTGTTCCACAAAGTGCTGCCGTGGGCGGACATGGGCTTCTGGTACCACTTCGGTATTCTCTTTGAAGCGCTGTTCATCCTCACCGCGCTGGACGCCGGTACCCGTGCAGGACGCTTTATGCTGCAGGACCTGCTGGGTAACTTCGTGCCGTTCCTGAAGAAAACCGACTCTCTGGTGGCGGGTATTCTGGGAACCGCGGGCTGCGTGGGTCTGTGGGGCTACCTGCTGTATCAGGGCGTTGTCGACCCGCTGGGCGGCGTGAAGAGCCTGTGGCCGCTGTTCGGTATCTCTAACCAGATGCTGGCCGCTGTCGCCCTGGTTCTTGGCACCGTTGTACTGGTGAAGATGAAACGCACCAAATACATCTGGGTCACCGTGATCCCTGCGCTGTGGCTGCTGCTCTGCACCACCTGGGCGCTTGGTCTGAAACTGTTCAGCGCCAATCCGCAGCTGGAAGGCTTCTTCTTCATGGCTAACCAGTACAAAGAGAAAATTGCCGCAGGCGGCGCGGACCTCACTGCCCAGCAGATTGCCAGCATGAACCACATCGTGGTGAACAACTACACCAACGCAGGTTTGAGTATTCTGTTCCTGGTGGTGGTGTACAGCATCATCTTCTACGGCATCAAAACCTGGCTGAACGTGCGTAACGCCGAGGGTCGTACGGATAAAGAAACCCCGTATGTCCCGGTACCGGAAGGCGGCGTGAAGACCTCTTCACACCACTAATCCGCCTTCGCATCCCTCTCCCTCCGGGAGAGGGTTAGGGTGAAGGGAAACTACGCCCGGCAGCCCCTGCCGGGCTTTTTCTATCTGGAAGGCATAATGTTTGGTAACTTAGGCGAAGCGAAAAAATACCTCGGTCAGGCGGCGAAAATGCTGATTGGCATTCCGGACTATGACAACTACGTTGAGCATATGAAGACCAACCATCCGGATAAACCGTACATGACCTATACCGAATTCTTCCGCGAGCGTCAGGAAGCGCGCTACGGCGGGAGTGGAGAAGGCGGCGTACGCTGCTGCTAAAGGAGAGACCATGACCCCGATTGCCGTCACCCTGCTGACCGGTTTCCTTGGCGCCGGTAAAACCACCCTGCTGCGCCACATTCTGAACGCGCAGCACGGCTTCAAAATCGCCGTGATCGAAAACGAATTCGGCGAAGTCTCGGTCGACGATCAGCTGATTGGCGATCGCGCCACGCAGATCAAAACCCTGACTAACGGCTGCATCTGCTGCACCCGCTCGAATGAATTAGAAGACGCCCTGCTGGATCTGCTCGACAGCCGCGATCGCGGTGAAATCGATTTTGACCGCCTGGTGATTGAATGCACCGGTATGGCTGACCCCGGCCCGATTATTCAGACCTTTTTCGCCCATGAGATCCTCTGCCAGCGCTACCTGCTGGACGGCGTCATTGCGCTGGTCGATGCGGTTCATGCCGACGAACAGATGAACCAGTTCACCCTCGCCCAGTCGCAGGTGGGCTACGCCGATCGCATCCTGCTGACCAAAACCGACGTGGCGGGCGACAGCGAAAAACTGCGCGAGCGCCTGACGCGTATCAACTCGCGGGCGCCGATTTACATCGCGACGCACGGTGATATCGATCTCTCGCAGCTGTTCAACACCAACGGCTTTATGCTGGAAGAGCATGTCACCTCAACGCCGCGCTTCCACTTTATGGCAGATAAGCAAAACGACGTCTCGTCGATTGTGGTCGAGCTGGATTACCCGGTGGATATCAGTGACGTCTCCCGCGTCATGGAAAATCTGCTGCTCTCTTTTGCCGACAGGCTGCTGCGCTACAAAGGGATGCTGTGGATTGATGGCGAACCGAACCGCCTGCTGTTCCAGGGCGTACAGCGGCTGTACAGTGCGGACTGGGACAGACCGTGGGGAGATGAAACGCCGCGAAGCGTGATGGTGTTTATTGGGCTACAGCTGCCGGAAGACGAGATCCGGACAGCGTTTGCAGCACTGCGCAAATAACCGTACGAACGCAGCCCTCTCCGCAGTTGAGGAGAGGGCTGGGAGATTATTTCAGCGCGTCGGGCAGCGTCACAATCCACAGTTCGCTTTCTGACGCCGGCTTCGCCAGCGGCTTCACGGCGAGGGTGGTCGCAACCGGTTTATCATCAATAGTGAGCGCACCTTGCGAATTCACCCGATAATCCTTGAGCTTCTTGCCCTCGACCGGATTTTCCATCGCCACCTTCACGCCAAAGTCGTTATCGTTCGCGACCGCCAGCGTGTTGTTGTCAATCAGCGCTAACCCTTCGGCCTTTTCATGCTGCCAGCCAAGCGCGCGCAAATCCACGACCTGGGTTTTAGCCGCCAGCGTAATGCCGCGCTGGGCCAGCGTCTTCTCGTCATCAAACTCCGGGTATTCGCCCGGCTTATCAAAGCGTGTCAGATCGCTCGCCTTGCTGAGGTCCACCTTGTAGATGAGGTTGCGCATGCCATCGTTTTTATCGCTGCCCTGCTCAATCAGCAGCAGGTGCTGGTTATCAAGCGCCACAATATCGCCGATTTTGGCGTCATTGTTTTTGCTGTAGGCTTCGCTGTCGATGGGATAACCGTACATCGCGGTTTTCCCGGTCGCCGGGTCGAAGCTCACCAGGCGGGTAAACAGCGCCTGTTTTTTGCTTTTGCCGTCGATATCCAGCGTGCTTTGCACCGCGGCAATGATACGCCCGTCCGGCATACGGGTCAGGCCTTCAAAGCCCCGGTTTGGTTGACGCCATTTAATAATATTCGGCAAGCCGCCCGCGATGGATTTCTCGCCTTCCGCCGCCTGCGGACCGTGAATCGCCAGGATCTTGCCTTTGCTGTCGACGTTAATCAGGAACGGACCGTACTCGTCACACAGCCAGTAACCGCCTTTACCGTCCGGCGTGATACCTTCCGTATCCAGCCCGCGATTGTCGCCCTTCAGCACCTTTAACGTGTCACTGAACGCCACTTCATTGGTCGAGCCAATCACGCCGCTTTGCAGCGGCAGACCGTTGATCTCGCCTTTATCGTCATGCAGAGGGCGCGCATCGACGGCCTCCGCTTTGCCATTTTGTACGCGAATCGTCATCAGCAGCGGAGCGAAATCGGGCGTGACAAAGATTTTGGCTTCATCTTTCCCCACTTTCGGCGAATCCGCATTCGCACCGCGATCGGTCACGGTCGCAAACGTCAGGGTATCGCCCTGTTTACCGGTAAACAGCAGGCCAGAGCCAATCCCGACCGGGAGTCCCTTCGGGAACGCACCGGCAAACGCGCCGCTGTAGCTCACGCGCGTGCCTTTGGGGAAGCTGACAACATAGTGCTCGGCCGTGGGCTGCGCCGCCAGGCCAGAGAAAGAGAGCGCACAACCGATAAGCACAGGAATAATTTTTCTTTTCATATTGTTAGTATCCAGAAAGTGAAGCCAACAACGTAAAGAACAAACGTGTCAGGAAAATGACACCGCAGAGAGACGCGGGCAGGCAATTGCAGGCGCATGAACCGCAAGAAATGTAAAACTAAACCACAAAGTGTAAAATTTGAAATGTTTCTAGAAATTATTAGAAAGCCAATTAATTCATGTCAAACGGTTATCCTCTGTCTCGTTCAGTGTCTATTTAGTCAAAAAACTAAACCTGTCCTAAACGTCCAGGCAATACATATTGACCCGGCGATAACTAAACATGAAAGCAACATTTCAAAAGCCGGCCATTAACAAAAACAGCATAAAAACACGACCTTAATCACATTTGCAGTCATAAACATCGCTTGTTAAGGTGGCCTCAGATGAAATTAATGACGAGGCACAAAACATGAAAAAACTGAATGTTCTTCTTCTTTCTGCTCTGACCGTCCTGTCGGGTTCCGCACTGGCTATGGGCGGCACGATTGAGCAAGGTAAAAACTTTACTAACCTTAATCTGGAAATGGGTAAATCCTCATCCGGTGTGTACCTTGAAAGCAACTGGCTCAAAAACACCGACGACGGCACGCAAACAGGTGGCGTTGGCGCCGGTTACAACCTGGAAGTGGGCCCGGTGATGCTGAATGCCGGTGCCAAAGCAATCTACCTTGGCCCAAAAAAAGGCGATAACGGCGTGGCATTCCCCATCGGTGGCGGTATTAACGTTGCGCTGACCGACAGTATCCACGTGTTTGGCGAAGGGTATGCCGCACCAGAAGGTCTGAACAACAGCGTGAAAAATTACGTGGAAGCCAACGGCGGTGTGAGCTGGACGCCAATCACGCCTGTGACGCTGAAAGTGGGTTATCGTCACGTAAGCGTTGACGGCAAAGACGGTCGTCCTGGCCACACGCTGATCGACGGCGCATATGTAGGCGGTGGAGTCACCTTCTGATGAAACACCGCATTACCGCGCTTTGCGTTCTGAGCATCACGCTTCTGCTCACCGGTTGCGTCCAGTATAAATGGGTGAAACCGGGAGTCAGTGACGCTGAGATGAATAAAAGGCTCACGGAATGCGAAGCACAGGCCCTGATTGATCTGCCCCCGGACAATGTTGTGACCGGTTCGAGCTCGGAAAAAATGGACAAATCGAAAAAGAAAAAGGATATTTCCACGAGCTACACGGTTGAAGACGCGAATGAATATCGCCGGGATACCTTAGTCGACAGCTGCATGTTCAAAAGCGGCTGGGACAAGATTGAAGTGCAATAACCCCAAAAAAAACCTGCCGAATGGCAGGTTTTTTATTCGCGGAGTTACTTACGCACCACCACCAGCTTCTGGTTCACAAACTCTTTGATCCCCAGGTCCGACAGTTCGCGTCCGTAACCGGATCGCTTCACGCCGCCAAACGGCAGCTCTGGCGCGGTATCGGTGAGCCAGTTGATATACACCATCCCGGTCTCAATACGCGACGCCATTTTCTTCGCCCGCTCGATATCCTTGCTGAACACCGCGCCGCCCAGACCATAGTGGGAATCGTTCGCCAGTGCGACCGCTTCGTCATCATTTTTCACCACATAGATCTGCGCCACCGGGCCGAAGAACTCCTCAAAGTAGGCCGGGTTGTCGCGCGAGATATGCGTCAGGATCGTCGGCTCAAAGAAGCACCCGTCACGCTGCACCGGTTTGCCACCGTAATGCAGCGTCGCGCCGTTTTTCACCGCCTCGTTGACCTGTGTGGTCAACGTGTCCAGCGCATCCTGAGAGGACAGCGGCCCCAGGGTGGTGCTCTCGTCCAGCGGATCGCCAATCTTCACCTGCTTAAATGCCTCGGTGAATTTCGCGAGGAAGGCATCCGCAATCTTCTCATGCACGATGAAACGCTTCGCCGCCGTACAGACCTGGCCGGCGTTATTGAGTCGGGCATTCACGCCCGTCTTCACGGCCTTCTCCAGATCGGCATCATCTAGCACCACAAAGACGTCGTTACCGCCCAGCTCCAGGGTCGATTTTTTGATGTGCTTCGCCGCCTGCGCCGCGACCACGCTACCCGCTTTTTCGGAACCGGTCAGCGCGGCACCCTGTACACGATCGTCGGCGATGATGTTCGCCACCTGATCCGACGAAATAAACAGGTTGGTCCACGCCCCTTCCGGTGCACCGGCCTCACGCACCAGATGTGCAAACGTCTCTGCACAGTGCGGCACGATGCTGGCGTGTTTGGCGATCACCGGGTTACCGGCCGCCAGGTTCGGGGCGAGGACACGCATCAGCTGGTAATAAGGGAAGTTCCACGGCTCAACGGCCATCAGCACGCCAATAGGGTGGTGCTCGACCCACGCTTCCCCGAGTTCGGAGTCGTACTTCACCGGGGCGAGGAACCGTTGGGCATTATCCGCGTAGTAGCGGGCGATTTGCGCGCACAGTTTCACTTCACCGCGGCTCTGCTCAATGAGCTTCCCCATCTCCTTGCTGGCAATTTTGGCCAGATCCTCCGTACGTTCGTCGATGAGGTCCGCAAGTTTACGCAGTACCGGCAGGCGCTGGTTAATGTCGCCTTTTGCCCAGTCCGAATGGTAAAGCGCATCGGCCGCCTTCAGCGCCGCTTCAACATCCGCGTCGGTATGGGAGGGATATTCTTTGATGAGCTGGTTTGTGGCAGGATTTACTGTCTGGTAAGCCATGTCGAATCTCCTTGTTTTACCGCTTAGGGTATTAAGGGTAGACAATATGACTGGCGATGGACGTAAAGTTGGGTATATCCGGAAGGTTCTTAGCGTGGTACTGCAACATGTCGCGCGGGCATGGTATAAAAAACGTTCCTGACAGGAGTCCCCCATGACCGAGACCCGACACATCCGCCAGACCTTTCATCGCGCCTGCGGCCACGAGCTGCGCAGCACGTGGCAGAGCACCCAGGCGTATAAACGTCATTGTCACCCACAGCTCTCTATTGGCGCGATCCTGGAAGGCCAGACGTGCTGCACAGTCCATGACAGTGAGTATATCCTGACCCCTGGCGACATCATCGTCATCCCGGCGCATGCGCCCCACAGCTGCAACCCGGTGGCGGGGAAGCCACGCAGCTACCATATGCTGTATATCGACACTGACCTTTCGCTGGCACTGCAGGTCATTCGCGACCAAACGCTGTTTAATCACTATCTTGACGTGGTTGAGAACATGACCGCGGCCTCCCTGAACGCACTGCTTTGCGCCCTTCCTCCCTCTACAGGCCGTACAGATAAGCCCCATTCATTGAGTCAGCAGGTGCAAGAGGCGTTTCTGTCGAACCTCACCGCTCCGCCTTCCCTTGACGACCTTGCCCGGCGATTTTCACTGCGCAAAGAGACGTTAATCCGCACCTTTAAACAGGACACCGGCCTGACGCCAGGACGCTTTCTCAACATCTCTCGCGTGGAATACGCCAAAGCGCGACTGCGTGCGGGAGATGATCTCGCCGATGTCGGTTACCAGAGCGGGTTTGCCGACCAGAGCCATTTCCATAAAACCTTCGTCAGCTACACGGCCGCCACGCCTCGCCAGTACGCGACGGGCCGATCAATATCAGACAATAATCAGGATACGTAACGCCGTAAGGTGATCTCCGTTTTTGCTCTGGAGGTCACGATGGAACTGTTCTTCCCTTCCGCTTTTCTCGCCCTGGCGCTGGCGCATTTTGTAGCCCTGTTAAGCCCCGGTCCGGATTTCTTTTTGCTGGTCGGTTACGCCGCACGTTACCGGCTGCGCGGCAGTGCCGGGTTGTGCCTCGGTATCGCCGCGGGTAACGCGCTCTATATTGTGCTGGTGATTATCGGCTGGAGCGCCCTGCGCACGTTTTCGTGGCTGTTCACCCTTATCGAATTATCCGGCGCGCTCTACCTGCTCTGGATTGGATCGCGGCTGGCGCGCAGCCGCCCGCAGACGCTTGCGCTCAATGAGACTCATCAGCGGTGCCCCTCATTGCGTAAGCAAATCCTGCTGGGGCTCGGTTCGGCACTGTTAAACCCGAAGAATGCGCTTTTTTATCTGGCGCTCATGACGGCGCTGTTAGGGCCGGATGTCACGCTGCTTCAGCAGTCAACCTGCGGTGTCTGGATGGTAATGGTGGTGCTGGTCTGGGATTTAGCGCTGGTGTCGCTGATGGGCTTGCCCGTGGTTCAGCGGACGCTCAGCCGTTCACTCTGGCTGATTGAGCGAGCCGCTGGCGTGGTGCTGATGGCGTTTGGTGGGTGGGTCGTGTGGCGTTTTTTGCATTTTCTTCCCGCCTCCCTCTATTCTTAAGCCATGGAAAAAATAGCTGAACTTAAACGCGCCAAGCTGCTGGCGCTGTCGCTGCTGCTGATTGCCGCCGCGGCGTTTATCACCACCCTGTTCCTGCCGCAAACCTTCTGGGTGCGCGGCGTAAAGGCCATTGCCGAGGCGGCGATGGTCGGCGCGCTGGCGGACTGGTTTGCCGTCGTCGCGCTGTTTCGCCGGGTGCCCATCCCGTTTATCTCACGCCATACGGCGATCATTCCGCGCAACAAAGACCGCATTGGCGACAATCTGGGTCAGTTCGTGCAGGAAAAGTTTCTCGATACCCAGTCGCTGGTGGCATTGATCCGCCGCTATGAACCGGCACAGATGATTGGCACCTGGTTCAGCCAGCCCGACAACGCCCGGCGCGTCGGGCTGCATCTGATTCAGGTAATGAGCGGTTTTCTTGAACTGACCGACGACGGACGCATTCAGCGGCTGCTCAAACGGGCGGTGCACAAAGCCATCGACAAGGTCGATTTCACCGAAACCAGCGCGGTGATGCTGGAGAGCATGACCCGGAACAATCGCCATCAGGTGCTGCTGGACGCCATCATCAACCGCCTGATCGCGCTTATCCAGCGTGACAGCACGCGGGACTTTATCGCCGACCAGATTGTGCACTGGCTGAAGACCGAGCATCCGCGCAAGGCCATGGTGCTGCCTACCGAGTGGCTCGGCGATCAGAGTGCGGAGATGGTGTCGAATGCGGTGAATACGCTGCTGGATGATATCAGCCACGACCGCACGCACCAGATCCGCCAGGCGTTTGACCGCGCCACGCTGAAGTTTATCGACAACCTGAAAAACGATCCGGAAATGGCCGCCAAAGCCGATAACATCAAGCACTACCTGAAGAACGACGAGGCGTTTAACCGTTATCTGGGCGAGATGTGGGCCGACCTGAGTCAGTGGCTGAAAGCGGATATGCAAAGCGAGGACTCGCGCGTCAGGCAGCGCATCGCCAACGCCGGACTGTGGTTTGGCGAAACGCTGTCGAACGATGCCAGCCTGCAGGCATCGCTGAACGAGCATCTGGAGCAGGCGGCGCACCGCGTAGCACCGGATTTTGCCGCGTTCCTCACGCGGCATATCAGCGACACGGTCAAGAGCTGGGATGCCAAAGACATGTCGCGCCAGATTGAGCTTAACATCGGCAAAGACCTGCAGTTCATCCGTGTGAACGGCACACTGGTGGGCGGAACGATTGGCCTGATCCTGTTTTTACTCTCGCAATTGCCTGCCGTGCTCGCGCATTAATTCGCCTCAGGCGGCACGATCACATAGCGCGTAGGGGCAAAGCGATTGAGGATCAAATGCACCAGGAAGACCATTGTCAGGGTCGCCACCAGCGCAAAGGTCACCGAGGTAATGCGATAGAGATCGCTGAACACCAGGTCGCTGTCCGGGTGCATGTTCTGCCCGAACATAATGCCGATGGTGGTGATGCTGGAAAACCCGACCCCGGCGCCAACCTTCTCCATCACGTGCAGCCGCGCGCCAAATGCCAGCCCAAGGCCGATAAGCGGCATCATCAGCAGCATATGGCTGCTGTGATCGTAAAGGATAAGCTGGACGACCAGAATGTAGAGGCAGCCCAGCACCACGCCGACCACGCGCCAGAGGGAACTCATCACCGCGCCGCGATAGTGCATGGGAAACAGAATCAATACCCCGGCCATCAGCGCGGACAGTGAGTCGCTCAGGTCGCTTATCTGGAAGATGACGAAAATCAGGGTGGCAACGGTCCCGGAAAGCAGCGACTCGTGGCGCACACGGGCGTCATCTTTTTCAATCAGCGGCGGCGGCTTGCGCGGCTCCACGTCCGGCAGCAGGTAATTCATCAGCGCGCTCAGGCACACCGCCATAACGCTCGCTTCGATATTGGAAAACAGCAACGTATGCCAGTCGGTGGTGGGATAGCTCATAAAGTTGAGCATCACGCTCTGGCAGACCACGCCCATCGAACCAAACAGAAACAGCGGCCCCTTACTCATAAAGCGAAAACGCATGACGTACAGGGCGAACACGACTACCGTCATGATCACCGGCCATTGTGACAGATAGCCGATGATAATGACCATTTCAACGCAGTTAAGCGAGGCGCTAAAGATAAATTGCTTCGCCACGTGGCGGTTAAAGACCGGTACCAGCGACAGCAGCATGATGGGGTAGACCACGAAAAACACGCCGTAGTGAGTGTTGTAAAAACTCGAAATGCTCAGCGCAATCATGCCGGCAAAGACGATGCGCAGGGTCTGACGAAAGTCGTTTGCCGTATAGACGATGTTGCCGTGCGGGGTAAACACCCGCGCCAGAGTGTTAATAGACATAGTGCAGCAGGCTCACCAGGTGGATCTGCATCCCGGAGAAGAAGCGCGCAAACGGCCCTTCGCTGTTATAGAGCTGCACGGTGGCACGCGCACCGGTCGGAAGCTGCTTCGGCAGCGCCTCGTCCAGCGCCACGTGGATTCGCATACGCTGGGCATCACGAACCCACCGGTTGGAGGTTTCTGGCTCGGACAGCTCGCCGTTCACCGCTTCCTGTCCGGCGAGGATCCCCGCATCGCTGCTGGTCACATGCGCACGGAAGACGTGTCCCGGGAAGGCGTCAAACACCACGGCGGCATCGGTTCCCTGATGGGTATGGCGCAGGCTCTTCTCGCGGAAGTCGGCCACGATATCGGCCTGATTATTCACCAGCGCCAGCGCGGCCGAGCCGGAGGAGGCGTAATAGCCGGGGCTGAGCTGCAGGTTACTGACCGTGCCGTCCGCCTGGGCGTAAACCTTCGTCCAGCCAAGATTCAGTTCCGCTTCATCCAGCGCGTTGCGGTATTTCTGCAGGGTGACGTTGCGGTGTTCTTCCCGCTCACCGCGCTGAATGCGCAGGTTACGGATGTTCGCCTGCAGCGAACTGACGGACTGCTCGCTGCTCTGCCAGGTGGTCCGGACTTTATCCAGATCCGCCTGCGACACGTTCTGCAGCGTGCTGAGTTTCTGATAACGATCGTAGGTCACCTTGTCGTTACGCGCGGTCAGCACGGCGGTTTTCAGGCTGGCCTGTGCGGCCGCGATCTGTGCATCCAGCTGTTCGTTAGAAAGACGTGCCTGCTCCAGCGCGATTTGCGCTGCTTCCACTTTATTGCGAAACGGCGTGTCATCCAGCTCAAACAGCAGGTCGCCTCGCTTCACCTGGCTGTTGTTGTGTACATGGACAGCCGCCACGTAGCCGGAGACGCGCGGAGAAACCGGTGTCACCACGCGCATGACGGTGGAGTCCGGCGTCAGCGGGATCCAGATGTCCGCGACGACAAAGTAGACAAACATCAGCAGGAAAGAGGCAATACTTACCCTTACCCAGCGGGCAAACTTTTGTTCAGGAGTCATTATTTTTCGGTCTTGTTATCTTCTTCGCGGATTTTCCGCAAATTGCAGGCGATTTGATTCAATGTGGCGCTGAAAATATCGAGATGCTCCGGCGCGATGTTTTGCGATACGCGCGCCTGAAATGTCTCGATCACCCGGGAGAGCGTCCTGAGTACGGCGTTCCCCTCCGGCGTCAGCGTGAGTAGCCGGATACGCTTGTCATAAGGCGATACAGTGCGTAACAGGTAACCCTGTTTTTCCAGCTGTGTCAGCGTGCGCATCAGCGGCGGCAGTTCAATACCCTGCACCTCCGCCAGTTCACTCACCGAGACGTTATCCCCAAGCTGTTGAAGCTGCATCATCACCGTCCAGCTCGACTGGGTTAACCCGGTCTCGAGAATGGCGTCGTCAATCACGGCGCGCCACTGACGCACGATCATGGCCATCCGCATCCCCATCGGTCTGCGGCTAAACAGTTCTTCTTCACGCATGGGATATCCTCTCGTAACACGCGGTCAAGATAATAGTTACCAGGGTAAGTATCAAGAAACGAGAGACAAAAGAGCAGGAATTGCGAAAGACGAATGCCCTCTCCCGGTGGGAAAGGGCATCAAACCGCGGAGAATTTAGCGGCTAAAACGTTTTTTAATGGCAACGTTTCCCGACGCGGTGACCACCACGTCCCGATATCCCGTCACCCGCTGGATCCAGCCGTTGCTGTCCAGGTACGCGAGGAGCGCCGCGCCCGCCTCGCCCCCAAGATGAAACCGCCGCTCGCTCCAGTCAAGACAGGCACAGCAGGCCTTACGGCGCGGATTGGCGCTTAATGAAATACCGAGCGTCAGGAACTGTTCGCGTCCATACACGGTCAGGGCTGACCCGTCCCTCTCCAGCCAGCCCTGCGCCTGCATAAAATCATAGATTTGAACGGCCACCGTCCCTGCCAGATGGTCGTAACAGGTGCGGGCTTCACGCAGGGCTTTCGGGGCGGTGGTTTCCGGCGGGGTGATGCGGCTCCACGACAGCCCCATCATCTGCTCGACCAGTTCCGCCACGTCGTGTCCTGCCAGGCGGTAATAGCGATGCCGCCCCTGTGACAGGCAGGTAATCAGCTTTCCGTCCAGCAGACGGGTCAGGTGCCCGCTGGCGGTGGAGGGGGCGACATCCGCCGCCGCGCTCAGCTCGGTGGCGGTCCATGCCCTGCCATCCATCAGCGCACAGAGCATTTTCACACGCGACGGATCCGCCATGGCGGCGGCCACTGCCGCCATGGCCTGCTCCAGCAGCGCGCTGTTGTCAGGGGGTAAACGGGTCTTAAGCATTGACTGCCCATGGTCTGGTGATCTCTGCCGCCAGCTTATCATTATCCGTCAGCAGAATGAGGTGATTCGCATGGTCGCTGTACTGGGTCAGTACAGACACACCGTGAGCCGCTAACGCCGCGGCAATCTCGCCCAGCTCACCGGGGCGCGCCTGCTGCAGTTTTCTGATCAGCGGTTTACGGACTGACCGGACGTTAAACCCGCCCTCAAGCAGCACGCGACGGGCTTTTTCGCCCTCTTCCACCAGGAAATGGGCTTCGGTACCAAACACGCCACCGCCCTCCAGCCCCACACCATTGCGCCCAAGCAGCTGGCCGAATCGCGCCAGTTCCCCTGGCGTAGCGTCGAAAATCACATGAACGTCATACATCCGCATGCCCTCCGGTTTCTGAGGCGTATTCCCGCACCACCTGCGCCACCCGAATGCGGTAGTAGGTAAAGATGGCCTCCCGCCCCTCCCTCTGCGCCGCCTGATGAAAGACGTTCTGCTTCCAGCGGCGGACCGCTTCTTCGTCCCGCCACCAGGAGAGGGAGAGAATTTTGCCGTCGGTGGTCAGGCTCTGAAAACGCTCGATATCAATAAACCCGTCGATATCCGCCAGCAGGGGCTTGAGTTCGGCTGCGAGCTGCAGGTAACGCGCCTGGTGGGCAGGCGCGGTCTGGGCTTCGAAAAGGACTGCAATCATGGTTGTCTCTCCGTTGTGAGGGTGCGAAGAGCATGCAGGAAAGAAAATGCGGATGCTTCGGTGAAGGGCGAAGTATTGTCGCCCGCTTCCCGGGAGGGCGACAAACGGTTATCCCAGAATCGACTTCGGCTCCATAAACGCACGGATCCCCCACTCGCCCATCTCACGCCCCACGCCGGAGTGCCTGAATCCGCCAAACGGCGCTTTAGGCTCATGGGCCAGCGTGTTCACCAGCACGCGGCCCGCGACAATCTGCTGCGCCACGCGACGCGCACGTTCGACATCCCTGCCCAGCACCATCGCACTCAGGCCATACTCGGTGTCGTTGGCAATGGCGACGGCTTCGGCCTCGTCCTGATAAGGGATCACACACAGTACCGGGCCGAAGATCTCTTCCCGGGCAATCGCCATCTGGTTAGTGACGTCAGCAAACAGCGTCGGGCGCACAAACCAGCCGTCCTGCGTCCCTTCTGGACGCCCTTCCCCCCCCACCAGCAGGTTTGCCCCCTCGTCGAGACCTTTACGGATATAGCCCTGCACCCGCAGCCACTGTTTTTCACTGACCATCGGGCCAATTTCTGTCGCGTTATCCCGCGGATCGCCGGATTTCACGGCCGCGACGGCCTGCGCCAGCGCAGTTTCGATTTCCGCCTTACGCGACTGCGGTACCAGAATGCGCGTTCCGGCCACGCACGCCTGCCCGCTGTTCATAAACCCGGCCTGCACCACCAGCGGGATAGCCTGCGCCAAATTGACATCATCAAGCAGGATCGTCGGCGATTTACCGCCTAACTCCAGCGTCACTCGCTTAACACTCTGCGCCGCGTTGCGCAGTATCGCTTTGCCGGTAACGGTCGAACCGGTAAACGAAATTTTCGCCACGTCCGGATGGCGGCTGAGGGTCTCACCGACCGTATCGCCCCGTCCGGTGACAATGTTAAACACGCCCGGCGGTAACCCGGCATCGCGCAGCGCCTCGGTGACAATGCGGGTTTGCAGCGCGCTCATCTCGCTCGGTTTAATCACCGCCGTGCAGCCCGCCGCGAGCGCAGCCGCCAGTTTGCCGCAGATAAACCCCGCGTCGCTGTTCCACGGGGTAATAAGCCCGGCGACACCAAGCGGCGTCATCTGCACCGTTGCCGCCCCCGCCGTGGTCACAAACTCAAAGGCTTCCAGCGCCTCGATGGCCTGGGCAATGACATCTGCCGGGTAGCGGGCCATCCACGCCGAGCGCGAGGCTGGCGCGCCGTACTCTTCAATCACCGCGTCCAGCAGCGCATCATGACGGGCGGCCACGGCGGCATGCATGCGTTTCAGCGCGGCAATACGTTCCTGTCGGGGGGTTTGCGACCACGCCGGAAATGCCGCTTTCGCGGCCGCGATGGCATGCTCCGCGTCTACCTCATCGGCCAGGCGAACCTGGCCGATCACCCGCGCCGTCGCCGGATTGTATAAATCAAAACGTTCGGTGCCGTGCGGGGTAACAAATTCGCCGTTGATAAAGATCTGTTCGATGTTGTGCATATAAACCTCCTCAGGCTGTATGGACACAGTCTGGCACGGCTTCTCCGTTGCGATAATCCACGCTATGCTGCAAGGGTTGTTTCGATTTTCAGGATAATCTATGCATCGTTCGGGTCTGACAGAGCTGGAAGTGGTCATGGCGGTGGTGCGGCGCGGCAGTTTTCGCGGTGCGGCACAGGAGCTGGGCATGTCCGCCACGGCGGTAAGTAACGCTATCGCCGGGCTGGAGAGCCGCCTGGAGACGCGCCTGTTTAACCGCACGACCCGCAGCGTGGCGCTTACCGACGCGGGGCAGCGCTACGTGGCGCGTATCGGCCCGGCACTGCAGGCGATACGCCAGGCCAGCGAAGAGATCCACAGTGATACCGGCGAACCTGCCGGCACCCTGCGCTTAAACGTACCGAACCATATCGGTGCGCTCTTTTTGGATCAATTGCTGATCGACTTTATGATCCGCTACCCGAAAATGCGCGTCGAGACGCTAAGCGAAGCACGAATGATCGACATCGTCGCAGAAGGTTACGACGCTGGGATCCGTCTTGAAGAATCCGTGCCGCAGGACATGATCGCCGTGCCGCTGACCGGTGAGATCCGCCAGCTTGTCACCGCCACGCCGGATTACTTTGCCCGCCACGGCACGCCGCACACGCCGGAGGATCTGCTCTTACATCAGGGGATCGGTATGCGCATGGCGCACGGTGGGATCTACCGCTGGGAGCTGGCGCGTCACGGGGAACAGTACGCCCTGGCGGTACCGCCGCGCTTTGCCACGTCCGATCTCTTCGCCTCGATCCGGGCCGTGAAGGCGGGATTAGGGATAGGGTTTTTACCGGAACTGTATATCCGGGAAGAGCTTGAAAGCGGGGAACTGGTGAGCGTGTTAAACGACTGGACGCAGCCGTTTGCCGGGCTGCGCTTGTACTATCCGGGGCATCGCCACGTCCCGCCAGGGTTACGGGCGCTGGTGGCGATGATCCGTGAGCGCGGGGTTATTCGAGGTTAGCTTTATTCAGCCCGTAAGCCGCGTCCAGCGAGCCCGGCGCCATGCGGGACGTGATCCCCAGACGGTTCCAGGCGTTGATCGCCACAATGGCAAAGTTCAGCTCTGAAATCTCCACGTCCGAGAAGTGCTCCGCCACGCTGCGGTAGAGCGCATCGCTCACGCCATGCACGCTAATTTGCGTCAGCGCTTCGGCGAAGGCCAGCGCCGCTTTCTCACGGGCGCTGAACAGCGGGGACTCGCGCCATGCCGCGAGATGGTACAGACGCAGCTCGCGCTCTCCGGCGATTTTGGCCTCTTTCGAGTGCATATCCAGGCAGAAGGTACAGCCGTTCAGCTGTGAGACACGAATGTCGATCAGGTGCTTCAGCGCCGGGTCGAGAGAGGTTTTCGCCACTTCCATGCTCAGGTTGGACAGCGCGTTGGCGAGGGCAGGTGTGATCTTATGGTGGTTGACGCGAGTGCTCATTGTCTTTCCTCTTTTTTGTGCGGCATATGTCATGCGATGAGGACAATCTACGCGGATAATGACATAGTAAAAAGATACAAAAACCGTCAAACGAGGTAGGACATGAAGCCGGGCTATCACGCTATTTATACCCGCTATCGCGACAACATCACGCGTGGCGTGCTAAAGCCTGGCGACAAAGTCCCCGCCATTCGCGTGCTGGCGGAAGAGCTGAAGGTGGCGCGCAAAACCGTTGAAACCGCTTACGCCATCCTGACGGGCGAAGGGTATCTGGTAAGCCAGGGGGCACGCGGCACGCGGGTCAATCCGGACCTGTTACTGCCCGCGCAGCACGCCCCTGCGGAGCAGACCACCGGCACGCTTCCGGCCTCGCTGATCGGCCAGCGCGAACGGGCAGGTTTTCTGCGCCCCGGCATTCCCTCCCTCGACAGCTTTCCCTATAAAAAATGGCTGCTGCTTTCAGGCCAGGCGACGCGCGCCATGCGCCAGGAAGAGATGCTGAATCCGCCCGTGCTGGGCTGGTATCCGCTGCGCCAGGCGATTGCCAGCTACCTTAATATTTCACGCGGACTCGCCTGCACTGCCGAGCAGGTGCTGATCACCAGCGGCTACAGCGGTAGCCTGCGCCTGATCCTCGATACGCTGGCCAGCCGCAGCGACAAGGTGGTGTTTGAAGATCCGGGCTACTTTATGGGCCAGCAGTTGCTCAAGCGGATCGTGCCGCGCCTGCACACCGTGCCGGTCGATCGCGCCGGGATCGATACGGAATACCTGCTGCGCCACCATCGCGATGCCCGCTTCGCCATCGTCACCCCGTCGCACCAGAGCCCGCTGGCGGTCACCCTCTCTCTGCCGCGTAAACAACAGCTTCTCGACTGGGCGAGTCAGAACGAGGCCTGGATTATTGAGGATGACTACGACGGGGAATTTCACTACACCCGCAAGGTGCTGCCGTCGCTAAAAAGCCTCGACCGGCACGACCGGGTCATTTTTATGGGCACCTTCAGCAAAACCATTATGCCGTCGCTGCGCATGGGCTACGTGGTGATGCCCGCCAGCACCCTCGGGGCGTTTACCGACTGCGCGGACATCGTTACCAGCGGCCAGCCGGTGCTGACGCAAAAGATCCTCACCGCCTTTCTCAACGAAGGCCATTTTTTCCGACATCTTAAGAAGATGCGGGCCCTGTATCAGACCCGGCGGGAGTGGATGATTAAGGCTTTACAGGAGGTGTATGGCGACCTGTTTTTCACCGAGCAAAACGACGGTGGGATGCACATCGTGGCATTCCTTTCGAAGGGGAGTTGTGACCGGGAAATCGCGCACTGCTGGCAAGCGCAGCAGCTGCAGGTTAACGCGCTCTCGGAGTGGTATCGCGGCTCGGGCAAGCGGTACGGCCTGGTGATGGGCTATAACAATGTGCGCACGTATCAGGAGGCGGTGGCACTACTTGAAAGGCCAAAACAAGAAACGCTGGAATTACTACTCTGAAATCAGATAGCTATCCACGCCATAAAAGAACGTGATAAAGATACAATCTTGAGCCTTTTTTATATTTCTAAGGAAAAGAAAATGAAAGCCATTCTGGGATTTGACTACTTATTAACGCCACGCGTGCTGGTCTTCTTCTACTGGATCGTCATGCTGGTGATTTTGATTGCCGGCGTGTATTCCATGTTTACCGATCATCTGATCACCGGATTTATCGGGATGATTTTCAGCCTGATCGGCTGTCGCGTGACGTTCGAACTGATCATGGTTGCGTTTAAGAATAACGAATATCTGCGCCGCATCGCTGAAAACACCGCGGTGAAATCAGTCGAATAATCTCTCCGTTGCGCCGGGTAGGGGTTTCTCCTTACCCGGCCAGCGCCGACCCTGCCCGCTTACACATCATAGCGCGACAACCCGACATCCTTAAGCTGCTCGTCACTCATCTTACTCAGGATGCGACGGGTGCGGTGAATACGGTACCAATTGCGTAGCGTTTTGCCGATCCAGACAAAAACAATAAACGGACGTTTTGAACGGTTCTCGTAAAATTCCATGATGCTCTCCTCACTGTGCCAGTAGCGTTATCATCGTGGAATTCAGGGCGTACAATACAGATTCAAAAACATCTTTTGTTTAACATACAGATCCGCTAAAACTGTATCTGCATGCCGTTTTTTGCGGCAATCTGTACTGGTTTTACAATCTGTATGGTGAAAACAAAGGATACAGCATGACGCGCTACCAACATCTCGCCAACCTTCTGGCGGAACGCATTCAACAAGGGCTGTATCGCAGCGGTGAACGTCTGCCGTCGGTGCGCGCGCTGAGCCAGGAGCATGGCGTTAGCATCAGCACCATACAGCAGGCCTACCAGATCCTCGAAAATCTGCAGCTGATCACGCCTCAGCCACGCTCCGGCTATTTTGTCTCGCAACGTAAGGCCATGCCGCCCGTACCGGCAATGACGCGTCCGGTGCAGCGTCCGGTAGACGTCACCCAGTGGGATGAAGTGATGATGCTGCTGGATGCCCGTGCCGACAAAGAGATGATCTCCTTTGGCGGCGGCTCGCCGGACGTCAATCAACCGAGCCTGAAACCGCTGTGGCGTGAAATGAGCCGCATCGCGCAGCACAATCCGGGCGAGATGCTGAGCTATGACGTGCTCGACGGTCGGCTCGAGCTGCGCGAGCAGATCGCACGGCTGATGCTGGACGGCGGCTCTACCGTGGCCGCGAATGAGATTGTCATCACCAATGGCTGCCACGGCGCGCTGTCGATTGCCCTGCTCTCGATATGCAAACCGGGCGATATTGTGGCCGTGGAATCTCCGTCGTTTCACGGCACCATGCAGATGCTGCGCGGGTTCAACATCAAAGCCATCGAAATTCCCACCGATCCCGAAACCGGGATCAGCATTGAAGCGTTAGAGCTGGCGCTGGAGCAGTGGCCCATTAAAGCGGTGATCCTGGTGCCCAACTGCAATAACCCGCTGGGTTTTATCATGCCGGAAGCGCGGAAGAAGCAGGTGCTGGCTCTCGCCCAGCGGCACGATATCGTGATCGTGGAGGATGATATTTACGGCGAGCTGGCGGCGGAATACCCGCGCCCGCGCACCATTCACTCCATGGACATTGATGGCCGCGTGCTCCTGTGCAGCTCGTTTACCAAGACCGTGGCACCGGGCCTGCGCGTCGGCTGGATTGTGCCGGGGCGCTATTACGACCGGGTGATGCACATGAAATACGCCGCAGGCGGCTTTAACGTGCCGGGAACGCAGATGGCGGTGGCGGCGTTTATTCGCGACGGCCATTATCATCGTCACGTTCGCCGTATGCGCCAGATTTATCAGCAGAATATGGAAACCTATACCTGCTGGGTGCGGCAGTACTTCCCGGCGGAGATCTGCGTGACGCGTCCGCAGGGCAGTTTTTTGCTGTGGGTGGAGTTACCGGAAAACGTCGACATGGTGTGCGTCAGCAAGCAGCTGTGCCGGCTGAAGATCCAGGCGGCAGCCGGGTCGCTGTTCTCTGCGTCCGGCAAGTACCGCAACTGCCTGCGGATCAACGTTGCGTTACCGCCAACGGAGAAGCATCGCGAGGCGCTGAAGAAGATGGGTGAGGCAATTGTGATTGCGATGGAGGAGTAGTGCGGCCTGATGCCCTCCTCCACCAGGCCGGGCAAGGCGTCACCGCCGCCCGGCACTGTCACCGACTCAAAACGTCCATGAAACGCTGCCAACGATACTGCGTTCCGCGCCGAAATAGCAGTAGGAGAGCGAGTTACACGCCGCCACATAGCGTTTATCGGTCAGATTATTGACGTTCAGCTGCGCGCTCATACCCGTGAGCCCCACCTTCGACAGGTCATACCCCACCACCATATCCACCAGCGTATACGACGGCAGCGTATGGGTGTTCTGGCGATCGCTGGTAATGCCGTTGACGTAACGAACGCCGGAGCCGACGGTCAGGCCGTCCAGCGGGCCCGTTTTCACGTCGTAGCTGAGCCAGGCACTGGCCATATTCCGCGGCGCATAGACGGCGCGCTTGCCCTCCTCTTCCGGGCTGCTCTTCTTGTAGCGAATGTCGGTATAGGTATACGCCGCCTGCATGCGCAGGCTGTCGGTCAGTTGACCCACCGCTTCCAGCTCAACGCCCTCGGACTCGATCTCACCGATGGAACGGTACGGATCGGTCGGCTCCTCTTTGGTGGCGATATTCTTCTGGTTGATGCGGAACACCGAGGCGCTGAACTGGCTGTTCATCCCCTCGGGTTCATACTTCACGCCCGCTTCCCACTGCTTGCCTTTCATCGGGTCCAGAATGTTGCCCTGCTCATCGGCGAAGCTGGTCGGCGTAAAGGCCGTGGAGTAGCTGACGTACGGCGCGACACCGTTATCAAACAGATACAGCAACGCCGCGCGGCTGCTGACGTTGTTCTTATCCAGGTCGCTGCGGGTATGGTTAACGTTATCAACGTTCGACACGCTTACCTGGTCATAGCGCCCGCCCAGCGTCAGGCGCCAGCAGTCAATGGACATCTGATCCTGCAGGTAGTATCCGGTCTGGCGCAGCTTATGTTTTTCCTTGCTGTACTGGGTGATGTAATCCGGTTTCGCACCGTAAACCGGGTGGAACGCGTCGATGGGCGGGAAACCGCCGTAGTAGCCGGTCACGTTATTGGTACGGTCCTGATAATCCAGGCCAATCAGCACGCGGTGGTTAACTGCCCCGGTATCGAAACTGCCGTCGACCTGGTTATCCAGCGTGATGGCATTCATCTTCTCGTCAGAACCAGAATAGCCGCGGTTGAGCTCGGTATCGTTCAGCCAGCCCGCGGCATATACCTGATTCAGCTCCACTTTGGTGTGCAGATAGCGCAGCTTCTGGCGCACCGTCCAGCCGCTGTCGAACATGTGCTCAATGTTGTAGCCCACCATGTTTTCCCGACGATCGTACTTGTCGTAATCATCCTCACCTTCAAAGAAGGTGTTGGTGATTTTCTTACCGTTATGCGGCACCACGGTGCCGTCATAAGGCAGGCCGGAGTGGCTCCCCCCTTCCGGATCGCGGTGCAGATAGGCCATCAGATCCAGACGCGTGTTATCAGTGATGCGCCAGGTCAGGCTCGGCATCAGCGCGTAGCGCGCTTCCTTCAGCGGATCAAACTGGGAATCGGCATAGCGGGTCATCCCGCTGAGGCGCACCGCCACGCGGTCGTTATCATCGACCGGACCGGTAACGTCGAACATCGCCCCGCGCTGGTTATTGTTCCCGGCAAATAGCTTAATCTCCCCGCCCGGATCGAACGACGGCTTGCGGGAGGTCAGCGCCACGATACCGCCCGGCGATGAACGGCCGTACAGCACGGAGGCCGGGCCACGCACCACCTCGATATTGTCGAGGAACCAGGGATCCACCACCAGCGAGCTGTGAGAGTTGGTGTCTCCCATCATCTTCAGGCCGTCGAGGTAGACATTATCCAGACTGCCGTCGGAGAAACCGCGCAGCACCATGTAGTCGAAGCGGTTTGACGCGCCAATCTGGTTGCTGTAAACCCCCGGCGTATAACTCACCGCCTGGCGCACGCTGGTCGCGCCCTGCTCTTCAAACTGCTCGCGGGTAACGATAGAGACCGACTGCGGAGTCTCTATATCCGGCGTTTCAAGCTTGGTGGCAGCAGATTGCATCTGCGACGTGACCACAACGGTGTCCGTTTTTTGGGCATCCTGCGCCAGTAAAGGAAAAGCGACGCTACCGGTAACCCATCCCACCAGCAGTGCCAGACGTGACTTAGCAAACATAACCCTCTCCAAAGGTATTTCTTATTGTTAATAAGAATTATTACCTTTTTGAGAGGGCAAACAGCTATGCGCGCCGCCAGGATACGTATGCGCGGTGCTAAACCGCACGGGTTGCGTTCGCGCGAAGAGAGAAAGTAGGTTAGCGGCGTTTGCGCACGTCGCCCGGTGCAATACCGTAATGGCGACGAAACGCGGTAGCGAAATTGGTGGCGTGCTGATAGCCACACATCCACGCCGCCTGCTGCACGCTATAGCCTTCAAGCAGATAGCGACGCGCCAGCGCGAGCCGACACTCGCGCAGGTAATCGAAAAGGGTGCAGCCGTAGCGTTGACGAAATTTGCTGCGCAGGCTGCTCGGGCTCATGGCGGCGAGGGCGGCCAGCTGCGCAAGAGTATGATCCTGCTCCGGTGATTGTTCCAGCCTGCTGCGCACGCGTTCAAGACGCGCATGTTCAGGCCGGCACGGGAAGGATTGCTGGCGCTGCGCCAAACCCTGGCCCAGAAGCTGATACATCAGCCCTTCCAGCAACAGCTGACGGGATAACGCGCTTAGACCCTGCTGCTGAGCATGCTGGATCCCCGCAAGGACAAACTCAGGAACGTGCCAGACCAGGGTGGGCGCATTCAGGCTTTGCCATTCCTGGAGCAGCGACTCAAGCAGGGTCTCGCGCCTGGCATCGTGTGGGAATAGACCAAACGAGAGCGTTTTCAGCGTGCTGTCGGCATCGTGACGCGCGCACATTATCTGCTCTTCACTCAGGCGGGAGCTGAAGGCCATGCCGGATCGTACGACATATTCAACGCCATTGAGCGCGATCGTGACGCCCCCTTCCAGCACCACCAGCATATAGAGTGGGCTGCTATGGCGAGAGGTGGTTTCGTAAGGTTGTAAAACGCGAACGTTGGAGTGGGTCAGTGAAATGCCGGATGAAAGCGTCATCTCTTCCACATTCCCCTGCAACACGGCGCGGTTGTTGACCTGCGCATCTTTTAACTGCGGGAACCGGTAGTCGATGCCGTAGCGCTCACCGAATATCTGAAAATCCTCAACAAAAAACAGGCGTTTCGCTGATCTATTTTCACGCTGGAGCATATGACGGTGCCTGCATCGGGGAAAGGACAAACGAAACAGTACCATTCATTGGTGGTGGCAGCAATCACTGGGCATAAAACGTATTACGCTCCGGTCTGAGCCGGAGCGAAGAAATATATTTCAGTTAAAGAGATATATTTATGCTTGCTGCCACTCAGCAAAAACCTCTTTATGGTTTTTGGTCAGGACAACTTTATTATCATCCACTTTGTCCACCCAACCGAGCGGTATAAAGTGGTGCTTCCCACCGGATTCCGGATCGCTTTTCGCAAGCTTGATGCGCTCACCATCCAGATGGTCCACAACACCGACGTGTGTTCCGCAGCTGGCGACAACCTGAGCGTGATCCATAATTGCGTTTTTATCTACCATAATAATTCTCCCGTTTTGGTTATTTGGCCGTTGCACGGAATTAACTGTAGCGCATAAATTTGACTTGCGGGCGCTTATTAGCATTTTGAAACATCATTGACACAACAGGATATTATGGCTACCGCGAGGCATAGCGAAGCATAATGAAAAAATAAGAATAAGATGAATTATTCTCGACGTTTATTTTTTATTTCATAATTACATTATCGCAACCAACGAGGAGGCATTAATGACGATTCGTAATATTCGTAATAATCGTACAGAAATTTCACTGGCTCTTGGTGAAGCGGTTTTAGACATTGTGCAAAAAGGCCACGAGCTGTCGCGTGAAAATCTGGCGCAGGCGATGAAAACAAAAGCAGAGAAGGAGCGCGACGATGAGCGGCTCCTGAATTACTGGAAAGCCTGTAATATGCTGGTCTGAACGAGGCGGCGTTTAGCCTGGCTAAACGCCGCCAGCCGTTACTCGTCGAAGAACCAGTAGCCCTGGTTAATCAGTCCGGTCAGTTCGTCAATAAACGCCGGATTGTTCAGCGCCTCGCCCAGCTCAGCCTGGCCGAGTTCCGTGTAGCGACACAGCACGTCCGCAGCCTTCGCATCTACCGTTTCCAGCAGTTCGCTGTTGATGAAGACGCTGCCGTTGATATTCAACACGCGCAGACCGCTCAGGCGAGACAGCGTTTCGCCACCCTGCAATGCATCAAGCACTTCTTCTGCCGTGTACGGCGGTTCCGCGGTGGCAATATCCAGCTCATGGCGCGGCGTCGAGACAAAGCTACCGAACCATTTCGTGAAATCATCAGGCTTGCTGATCATGTCGATCATCATCTGGCGAATACGATCCAGCTCGTACTGTTCCACGCGTCCAGGGTGTTCGCGGCAGGTCAGATCCGGATCGCTGTAGTGCTCGCCGCCCAGATCGTTTTCCAGCGCGTAATCGGCAAAGCTGCTGATCAGATCGCGGCCGTTCGGCCCGCGGAAACCGACGGAGTAGTTGAGCGCCGTTTCGTGGGTAAAGCCGTCGTGCGGGAAGCCTGGTGGAATGTAGAGGATATCGCCCGGGGCCAGATCTTCGTCGATGATCGGCTCAAACGGATCAACGTGCAGCAGTGCCGGATGCGGGCAGAACTGGCGCATTGGCAGCTTGTCACCCACGCGCCAGCGGCGGCTTCCCATCCCCTGAATGATAAACACATCGTACTGATCGATATGCGGGCCCACGCCGCCGCCAGGGACAGAGAAGGAGATCATCAGATCATCCAGACGCCAGTCTGGCAAGACGCGGAACGGGCGCACCAGCTCCGCTGCAGGCATGTGCCAGTGGTTCACCGCCTGCGCCAGCAGCGACCAGCCGGTTTCGCCCAGGCCATCGAAGTGCTCAAACGGACCATTGCTGGCCTGCCATTTACCGTTGGAATGGCTGACCAGACGGCTATCGACTTCAGGCTCCATCGCCAGCCCTGCCAGTTCGTCCGGGGTAATCGGGTCGACAAAATTGGGGAAGGCATTTTTCAGCACTACGGGTTGTTTCTGCCAGTATTTTTCAAGAAATTCCGGCCAGTTCAGGTTCAGTTGATACGCCATGGGTAGCACCAGTGAGAGGGTAAACAGGCGCGATTATAGGGGAGACGGTCAAGGGGGAACTTGTCATGGGTCAAACGAGAGGAGAAGGCCGGCGCAAACGTCCGGCCCTGAGGGATCAATCCAGCTTCAGATCGTCATAATGCGTAATCAGTTTACCCACAATGCCGTAGTCCAGCGCTTCTGCCGGAGACATCCAGAAGTTGCGGTCGGTGTCTTTTTTCACTTTTTCCAGCGGCTGGCCGGTGGCGTCAGCGATCAGCTTGTTCACGCGATCCAGCATGCGGATGATCTCGCGCGCTTCAATCTCAATATCCGTCGCCTGACCACGCACGCCACCCAGCGGCTGGTGGATCATAAAGCGGGTGTTGGGCAGAGAGTAGCGGTGCTCTTTTTTCGCCGCCAGGAAGATGGTGATCCCGGCGCTCGCCACCCAGCCGGTACCGATGATGTGTACGTCCGGACGGATGAACTTGATGAAGTCATGGATGGTATCACCCGCTTCCACGTGGCCACCCTGGCTGTTGATGTACAGCTTGATCGGATCGTTGCTCACGCTTTGCAGCAGGATCAGCTGGGTAATGACTTTTTGCGCCAGTTCCTGGTTGATCTCACCGGAGATAACAATCGAGCGGGACTCGAGCAGTTTTTGCTGCAGCGCGCCCGCGCCGTTTGACCCTTCCGCTTTATCCTTATCGCCTTCTTTCAGTGTGTAGTGCATTGTTATGTCCTCAGCATTTAGCGCTCAAAACCAGAGTGTAGCCTGTTTTACCGGTCAAAGTCCTCAGGCGCACACAATGCGAACATCCTGCGCCGCAAACGCGTCGATAACGTCCTGTTTAATATTCGCGTCCACCACCAGCACATCAATGTCGCGGCTCTTTGCCACGACAAAGCGCGCCACGCCGGGAAGCTTGTCAGCAGTCAACGCCACGATGGTCTGGTTGCTCTGGGCGATCACCGCTTTTTTGAACGCACAGTCGGCAAAATCAAAGCCGGTCAGCCCCATCTCAGGATCCATCGCACAGCCACCGATAAAGGCCTGATCAAAGATAATCCCCTCAAGCTGGCTTGCAGCCGTGGCACCCACCGTCGCGCCGGACGCCCGCTGGATCTGCCCGCCGGTGATGATCACCTCGCACAGCGGATGTTGCAGCAGCGCGGTCGCGATGGCCGGGGAGTTGGTCACCACCGTCACGCTGAGTTCGGCAGGAAGGGCTTTCGCCAGCGCCAGATTGGTGGTGCCCGTATCCATAAAGATACAGCCACCTGCCTTGATCAGCGTTGCCGCTTTCTGCGCGATTGTGGCTTTTTGTGCACTGTTTTCCTGCTCGCGGCGGCTAAATGTCCCCGCATCCGGAAGCTGAAGTACCGCGCCACCGTAGACCTTTTTACAGAAGCCCTCTTTGCTAAGCTCATGTAAATCACGGCGAATGGTGTGCTCGGAGACCTTCATTTGTGTCGCCAGTTCGGTGCACACCACCCTTCCGCTCTCCTGAAGGATCTGACGGATCAGCGCTTGTCGTTGCTCCGGAAAAGCAGCATAATCGAGCATTATAAGTCCTTTAAAATAACAAAACCGAGCATCAAAGCGCATAATGTTGCACTGCGCGTGCTCTGTCAATCAGCACTCACCGCGAGGATAACAATGAACATTGCCCATGTTGCACTCTGGACCCGACACCTTGATGCACAGGTACAGTTCTGGGAAACGGTTTTTGGCGGACGCCGTAATGAACGCTACCTCAGCAAAAATCGCCCGGGCTTTGCGTCACATTTTATTACCCTGGATGGCGGTCCAACCCTTGAACTGATGACGGTTCCGGACCTGCCCGACGCCCCGGCTCATCCGGAGTTTATTGGCTGGGCACATATCGCCATTCACGTCGGCAGCCAGGCTGAGGTGGACCGTATGGCGGCGCAGGCGCAGTCAAACGGCACCCTGCTCAGCGCCCCCCGCATGACCGGGGATGGGTTTTATGAGGCGGTGATTGCGGACCCGGACGGCAACCGGATTGAGCTCACAGGAGAGTAAAAGACATAACGCCTGCCATGCAGGCGTTAATGTTTAATTCACCGTGGCCGGGCGCGCCAGATTTTCCTCGCCCTCACGTTGCTGCGCTTTCTCGTGCTGACGTTCCGCCAGCAACCGGCAAATCTCCGCATGCTTCTCCTCGGTAAAGGTAAAGCGCGACATAAACCCAAGCCGGATCAGCGAGCCGATGGCGGGCAGCAGACAGATACCAAAGAACAGCCCCGACAGCACGCCGTCACTCTGGGTTTGTGCCTGCGGGACATAGCCGATCATCGTCAGAAACACGCCGATTAACCCACCGCCGACCGCCACCGACATCTTGCCGGTAAAGGTCTGTCCGGAGAAAGTGATCGCCGCACAGCGCTTGTGGGTGTGGTACTCCGCATACTCGATGGTGTCGGCAATCATCGACGAGGTGAGAATGTTGGACATCATCACAAACAGCGTACTCAGGCCAAGCAGGATAAACAGCATCGCCGTCTGCTGATAGCCCACAAACCACATCACCACGCGTACCGCGACATCCAGTCCGCAGAGGATCATAAACAGCTTCCGCTTCTGCATTCTGCGCGTCAGCATCGGGGCGACGAGACACACCACCGCCGCCATAATCCCCATCACACCGATCGCCATCTGCAGGCTGCCGTCACCCATATTGTTGATAAAGAAGTAGATGTAGAGGCCGCCGGCCACGTTATGGAACACGCAGAAGAAGAACGACAGCAGAACGATAAACAGCGGCTTGTTCTGGCGCAGGTTATGGAAAGTGTCACGTATCGTCACCTTTTCCGGACTCGGCGGCACACGCTCCTTAATCTGCATAAAGCCGTTGAGCATCAGCGGCAGGCCGACCAGCATCATCACCAGCGCCGCCATAAAATAGCCTTTGTCGTTGCTGTACTGGGCGAAGAACGCCGCCAGTTTTGGGAAGAAAATATTGGCGCAGGCGATTCCGGCGTTAACCCCCAGCATGGCCGCCGTCACCGCGCGGGTGCGCTGCCCGGAGTCATTAGTCATCACCGACGACATCGACCAGAACGGGATATCAGAGATGGCGTACAGCGTTCCCCACAGAATGTACGTCACCCCGGCGTAGAGAATTTTGGTGGTCATGTCCGCTTCGATTTTATAGAACGACAGCAGCGTGACGCCGGTAATGAGTAACGGGGCGATCAGCAAAAAGTGGCGAAACTTGCCGAACCGGGTGTTAATGGTGTCCATTATGCTGGCAAATAGCGGGTCGTGAACCGCATCCCACGCGCGGGCAATCAGGAAGATGGTACTCGCCGCCAGCGCCGAAATCCCGAGCACGTCGGTATAAAAATAGTTAATAAACGAACCCACTAGACCAAAGCTAAAACACTGACCTAATCCATAACCAAAATAAGACCACAACTCGCGAGACGGTATTTTCATTGTCATTGCCATAGTGCGTACCTGGTTGCCCGGCGGCAGGCCGCCGGGTCGATATTATTAGCCCTGCGCTTTCGGGGCGATCTTACGGAGCTTCTTCATTAAGGCCATTTCACTGCGCGAGAACGGGATACCGTTCTCCTCAAAGACGTCGTGGAACCAGAGGCGGCAGTAGTCCGTAGACTCCTTCATCACCACCGGCCACGGCAGCCACGTCTGGGTTTTACCGCGCACCAGCCCCCACTGATACGGCGCGACCTTCGCCGTGTACATCAACGGGAGCTGCTCCTCGAGGGTGCTGCCCACGTGGCGGGCCAGCCATTCGGTGCAGAAGATTGGTCGCCCAAGCGCCTGCAGCTGCTGGATAATCGCGGTCATGCGTCCGGTGTTGGTGTAAGCGTGGAAGCTCACCACATCGGATAGCGCCAGCGCGGTTTGATCCAGCGGATGCTGATAAAACGTCTCGCCCTCCTCTTCCGCCGGCAGACGCCACGCGCAGACGGTGAGCGGCTGAGTGGGATCCTCTTCACGCACCCACCGGAACGCCAGCTTCATCAGCTCATGCGCGCAGGTCTCCAGCTTCGCGTCGTACTGCACCTCCTGCGTACCGGTCGCAAAAATGCCGCGGTTGCCCGGCTCGTTATACAGATCCCACAGCAGTACGCGCTCATCGTTGCGGAACTGGCGGATAACGTCGCGGATATAGCGCTCAATCTGCGGCCAGCAGTCGGGATCGCAGACTTTATCGCGCCCCGGGCTCGCTGCCGCCTGGCTGTTGTGCTTGCCCGGTACCGGCGGTTTTTGCGGCCCCAGATACGGTTCATCGCCGGAGAAACCGCAGTCGTCCATCAGGGTCAGCATGGTGCTGAACCCGTGGCTGTCGGCCATCGCCAGAAACGCGTCGATGCGCGCCATCAGGCCGTCGCGGTCGTGTTCCCAGACAATAAACGGCAGGTTGATGCGCAGGGTGTTGTAGCCCGCCTCCGCCGCCCAGCCCAGTTCGCGATCGATGGTATCGGCATCGAAGGTCTCTTCCTGCCAGATATCAGTCCAGTTCACCGCCGTCGACGGTAAATAGTTAAACCCACACAGCCAGCCTTTTTGCTGATACCACGCCTGTGCCTGCTCCCTGCTCCACTGCTCTTTCATTACGCGTCCTCTTACTGATAATATTTAGCTAATAAATATTAGTTGCGGGATAAATGCGCAATTCATGACGCTCCGAAAAGCGACAGCCTTCACAAAGTTCATGCAGGCGCGAATAAGAAACGTGATCGACGGCGCGTAAGCGAACAGTTAGGGTATGATGCGGTGTCGCGAGAGGGAGAGGACGGATGAAGCGAAAAACAAAAGTCACGATGAACGATATTGCGCGGGCGGCGGGGGTGTCGCAGGCGACGGTATCGCTGGTGCTCAACCAGTCCCGTAACATCAAGCTCAGCGACGAGACCCGCCAGCGGGTGATCGGCGTGGCGACCGAGCTCGGTTATGACCGCCTGCCTGCCATTCACGCCCCGCGCAACCAGGAGGAAATCGCCCTGCTGGTAAGTTCCCTGCAAAGCTTTGATCCGTTTATCGATGCCATCAGCCAGGCGCGGGAAGCCGCATGGCGCAACGAAGCGCTGCTGACGGTGTACGACTACGGTGATGACGTAGAGCTGGCGCTGAACATTATCCGCCAGCTGGAGAAGCGTAACTGCGTGGGGATCATCCTCGCCTCCCCCGTTACCACCCTTGTCGACATGACCGCTTTTCAGGACTGCACCCGCATTCCACTGGTGCTGCTCAATCAGCGCGATCCCGGCTCGCCGCTGCTGCCGTCGTTTATTCCGGACGACTACGCCAACGCCTTCCAGGTGACCAAACACCTGATCGCCTGCGGTGCTACGCGTATCGCCCACATCACCGGCGAGAGCTGGATGGAGGCCTCCCGCCAGCGGCTGGCCGGCTATCAGGCCGCCTTACAGCAGGCCGGTTTAGCCTGTGACGAGGGTCTGGTGCGCCAGACCAACTGGCAGTTCAGCGAATCCTTTACCGCCACCACCTCTCTGCTGGCGCTGGACAAACGCCCGGACGCCATCTTCTGCGCCAGCGACTGGCTGGCGATCGGCTGCTATCAGGCGCTGGCGGTAAACGGCGTGCGCATCCCGCAGGATATGCTGCTGGCGGGCTACGACGACCAGAAGATCTCCGAGCAACTCACCCCACCGCTGACCAGTATCCAGCTCCCCTACAGCGAACTCGGACGGCTGGCGGTGGAGTACCTGTGCAATCAGGAAGATGCCGCCACCCATGTGACGCTGGCGGGCAGGCTGAAGGTACGGACATCAAGCCTCGTCTGAGGTGAAGACCATTCCGGCATAGGGTTTCTCCCGGCACGCCGCCAGCCGCGCGGCGAGGCTGCCCACGTGCAGTTCCAGCTTGTGCCCGTCCGGGTCGAGAAAATAGAACGATGCCCCCTCGCTTTTGTTTTGCTTCCAGACGGTAACGCCCGCCTGCTCCAGCTTGTGCGAGAACGGCTCAAAATCTTCCGCCGCAACGGTAAACGCGTAGTGGGTATAGTCGCTCTCCTGCGGCGGCACATACTGGCGCGCCTCGTCGTACGACAGGCAGACCCACAGATCGCCGCTGGTAAGATAGGCCCCGGTATTCCAGCGGGCGTGCAGCGTCAGCCCCAGCAGCTCGTGCCAGAAGGTGATGCTTTTTTGCAGGTCGCTGACCGCGAGGGTCAGATGGTTGAGTGATTGCAGCATGACGTGCCCTTTTGTTTTTTGCGCCAGACATGGTACGGTAACTTCATGAACATAAACCACGCCGTGCTCACCATAAACCGCTGGTGGCTGCCTTCTTAAAGGCGGCACGGAGTAGTTTTCCCCATTTTCAGATAGCCGCCGAAAGGCGGCTTTTACATTTCTAAGACCCCTTTCGGCACTTGCACATTAAGGAGTCTTTATGAACGTTCAAACCATCCTCACCGGCGACCGCCCAACCGGCCCGCTGCACCTGGGCCATTTCGTCGGTTCGCTGCGCCAGCGCGTGGCGCTTCAGCAGACGCATAACCAGTATGTCTTGATTGCCGATCTGCAGGGGCTGACCGACAACGGCAGCAACCCGCAAAAAATCCGCGACAACATCCCTGAAGTGCTCGCCGACTACCTCGCCGCCGGCATCGACCCGAACCTGACGACACTCTGCCTGCAGTCCGCCCTGCCCGCTCTCGCCGAGCTGACAATGTTGTATATGAACATCGTCACCGTCGCCCGCGTCGAGCGTAACCCGACGGTGAAAAATGAGATTGCGCAGAAAGGCTTTGCCCGCTCGCTGCCGGTCGGTTTTATGGCCTACCCCATCAGCCAGGCGGCGGACATCACTGCGTTCAAAGCCGAGTGCGTCCCCGTCGGCGACGACCAGCTGCCGATGATTGAGCAGACCAATGAGATTGTGCACAAGATGAACAGCCTGTTGCCTGCCCCGGTGCTGCGCCACTGCAAAGCGATGCTCAGCGACACCGGCCGCCTGCCCGGCATCGACGGCAGCGCCAAGATGTCGAAATCACTGGGCAACACCCTGCACCTTTCTGCCAGTGAAGAGACGATTCACCGTGCGGTCAGTGCCATGTACACCGACCCGAACCACCTGAAGGTGAGCGACCCGGGGCAGATTGAGGGAAACGTGGTGTTTACCTACCTCGACGCGTTTCATCCGGACAAAGCGAAAGTGGAAGCGATGAAGGCGCATTATCAGGCGGGCGGACTGGGTGACCGGACATGCAAGAACGAGCTGGAAGCGTGCCTGCAGGAGCTGATTGCACCGATGCGGGAACGCAGAGCGATGTACATGCAGGATAAAGGGGAGCTGATGGCGATGCTGAAGCGCGGCACGGAACGGGCGCAGGCGGTGACACAGGGGACGCTGAGGGAGGTGAAGGTTGGGCTGGGGGTGCCGGTGTTTTGAACTCGCGATTACAGTCGTCTTCTCCTCAGTCGACGCCTGCATCTGTGGCCTTCACAACCAGAACCACCGCACTCTCGCAGCAGTGGCGGCGGTAGTGAGTCTGGAGGGATGGCGTCAGGGGATATCTCTACCGATGCGGCTAGCCGCCCTGCTCAATGGTCTGGACGGCGCTGATATCCAGGATGTGAACAAAACATGTTCTCACCCTGTTTAGCCCTTTTTCACCTCGTAATCCGGTAGCGAGAATCGAGTGATAAAGTTATTAAGTGCGTTGGTATCAGGTAACGCGGTCAGCGCCCCTTTGCGCGTTGTCGCGAGGGCACCGCAGGCGCTGGCCTGAGCAATGGACTGGTGGAGTTGTTCAACATTCTGCGGCATCCCGCGATGTGCAATCCAGGCCAGCAACCCTGCGACAAACGCGTCGCCAGCCCCGGTTGTATCAATACTGTTGACGGTATAACCGTCGAAATGAATAACGCTGTCGCGCCACAGCACCATGGCACCTTGCTCACCGTAGGTCACGACTTTAAGTTGCGCGGGCAGAGCATTGAGAGCATTAAGCGCATGGGAAAAATCGTGAGAGCCTGTCATCCAGTGCCATTCTTCTTCCGAGAGTTTAAGAATGTCGGCCTGGGCGGCGAAATGACGCACCGTCTCGAGCATTTCATGCTTATCGGGCCACATTTGCTCCCGTAAATTCACGTCGAAACTCAGTAATCCCCCACGCTGTTTTACATGGCTGATGGCGGTGACGAGCGTATGACGACACGTTTCGGCGACCAGGGCCAGAGAGCAGAAGTGCAGAATATCGTCGCTAAAGTCGGGCAGCGCATCGGGTGTTAAAAATTGATCCGCGGAAGGGTTGGTTAAAAACGTAAATCCACGCTCGCCAGCGCGGCCCAGAGAGACCAATACCGTGCTGGTTCTGTGCTGATTATCCAACTGCAGACTTTCGGTTGAAACGCCTGCGTCAGACAGCGTTTTCTTCAGAAAATAACCAAAGTCATCCTCACCGACCCGGCCAATAAAACCACTCTGGCAGCCCAGACGCGCAGCGCCAATTGCCACATTGAACGGGGCTCCTCCTGCGCAGGCCTGATATTGCATGTCTGAAAGCGGTAGAAGATCCACCACTGCATCGCCAAGAGTCCAGATATTCATGACATTTCCTCAATAATAATTAACTTTTTAAATGCGACCTGCGGGAAGGTCAGTTTTTTAATAGTGCTTAAGCGTGAACAGGTGCCATGGATTATCCAGGCATACGGTTTAAAAGTTATAATCCAGCATCAGCTTATATTCGGTGGTAACAGCCTCACCGTGGGTCACCCAGCTTCCGTCCTGTTTTATCAACGAGCCAGTAACTTCTCCGGACACGGTAAAACGAGAGGTCAAAGGGTAATTCGCCGATACCTTCAGGAAGCGGTTGCGGGTATTCTGGAAGACTTCGCCATCTTCAGGCTGCGCATTGTATTTCTTATAATGGCCATACCCGCCGCTGAGCGTTGGAGCATTTGGGCCAAGCTACTGCGATGGTTAAGTTAGGGTGAGGGCTTCAAAAGCCTTTCATTTTGCTTCGGTTGCTTACTGGGCACGGATCAATTAATGCATTTTTTATAAGGAGATAACTGCAACCGTCAACAGTATTTATCGGAAATTATCAAAACCAGATGTGTTTTAGTACTTAAATATTCGGGGCAGATGATACACCCAGAATTTAAACATCGACAATTAGCACGTTAAGGAAAACCCAAAAGGCAGCTTATTCAACATGCCGTCTTTCTGAGCAAAATGTGGGTATGTCTAATCATTTTAACTTTGGATCCATTTAATGTGTTGCGTGATGCCTTGCTCTAAGTTGAAAAGTACAAGCTGAAGTTTAGATCCAGAAATTGACATTGCTCAAAAAAATATTTTTATCATTGTGCAGTTCGTCATGATCGTCACAAACCTACAGAAACAAATTAAGGAGGTAATGAGCTGTTTCTCTTAGGGTATATTTTAGTTAGCCTCATGTTCATATGATAGTCAAACAAAATTAGATTAAAAGTTTAGTTAATACTGTTTTATTTAAAATGATATAGAGGAGTAATGTAAATGATTAAATGGATGCGGAAAGTTTTATTGTCAGATTGCACCCCCTCAGTTATATGCTTTTTTTTACTATTAAAAATGGATTATTCAATATTATCTAGTTGGCCGCAGAATCAATCAATTGATAATAGAGTTAAGCTAGCTTTGTTATTTATACACTTGATTATGATATTTGCAATTCTTTCCCCACTTATAAGTCGGTTATTATCACGTGTAGGTAATGAAAGGTTAAATAAATTTATCGCTCTACCAAAATCGGATAAAAACATCACGTATATTGATTTATATGACTTTTTAAGCGGCCTTGCTTTATCTGCGTTTTACTTGTCCATCCTACTTTTTACAATGAAGGAAGTTTACGAGGTAACTGGATGGGTTATTTCCGGCATATATGTTTTTTTAATGTTTATTTCTGCCATTTCAATTGCCTCACTTTCATTAATGAGATTTATATGGATGTTTGTTAAATATAATAAATATACCTATTCAGTTGTTGCTTTACTTGCGAGTAGTATGTGTATGGCAGTTCTAGGTGTAGCCATGAGAATGGCCTCATAATGCTCAACTCGCACTTATTGTAGAAAAATCACAATAGCAAATAGGAAAAAATAGTTTTACGACAGGGTACTTTATTAGTTTTCATTCCTGTCTTTATAGATAATAGGGTTAAAAATAGTACTTATTAATTGTCAAATAAACAGTCTAGGCGCAACGACGACTTTGTGTTGAGATTTTACCTTCGCTATAAAGTCGAAAATTACATGGGCGTAAAGTCCGTTTCACGCCCTAAAATGTTCAACGAGATCCAGTAAAGACGAGTTTTGCAATTCTAGTACCAGAATTATTTCGTTTCTTCATGGCGAATTCTGATCCGCCCGCATTGTTAAATGATCCACATCTATTTAACAATTATTTTTATCTTAGAAACTGTTTCCCGAAGTCAAACGGACTAACCCCCCTCTCCCGATTGGCATCCAGATAATCCGCCCACCACTGTAGCATCAGCCTCCTCTCTCCCAAATGCTCCGCCTTATGGATGTAAGCTGCCCGAACAGAGCTACGCTCCTGATGGCTCATCTGCCTCTCCACCGCATCCCTCGACCACAATCCTGATTCAATAAGTGAACTACACGCCATAGTCCTGAATCCATGCCCACAAATTTCCGTTTTCGTGTCATAGCCCATCACTCGTAGAGCCTTGTTCACCGTGTTCTCACTCATGGGTTTACGCGGATCGTGATCTCCTACGAAGATCAGGTCACGGTTCCCACTCATACTTCTGATCTTTTCCAGAATGGCCAGCGCCTGGCGCGACAAGGGAACAAGATGTGGAGTACGCATCTTCGAACCGCGCTGAGAATGCTTGACTCCTTCCAGTGGCTCACGCTCACCGGGGATCGTCCACATGGCCGTTTCAAAGTCTACTTCTGACCAACGGGCAAAACGCAGCTCACTTGAACGGATGAAGACCAACAAAGTGAGTTCAGCAGCCAATCGAGTTAAGGGTCTGCCAGAATAGTGATCTATGCGGTGAAGTAATTCGGGAATACGTTCAAGATCCAGAGCCGCACGGTGCTTTCTTTTAACCGTAGCAACCGCACCAGCAATCTCTTGCGCGGGGTTGTAGTCGATTAAGCCGCTCTGAACGGCAAACCGCATAATCGCAGTAGTTCGCTGTTGCAAACGAGCCGCAACTTCGAGTCGTCCGGATGACTCCACCGCTTTGATGGGTACAAGCAGATCCCGAGTCTTCAGTTCCGCAATATTCCGCTTACCAATGGCAGCAAAGAGATTATCCTCTAGGCTCTTCAATACACGAGCGCTATGCGATGCCGACCATTTCTGGTTGCTGGCATGCCAGTCTCTGGCGACCACTTCAAACGTTATCGCCTCTTGCTCCTGCTCTACCTTAACGGCTTTCTTGTTCTCACTGGGATCAACACCATTAGCTAATAGCTTACGGGCCTCATCCCGGCGTGCCCTGGCATCCGCAAGCGAAACTTCAGGATATTTTCCCAATGCCAGCATTTTCTCTTTGCCGCCGAAGCGATAGCGAAGCCGCCAGTATTTGGAGCCGTTCGGGTGAACCAGCAATATCATGCCGTCGCCGTCAGTTAGCTTATAGGCTTTTACTTCAGGCTTAGCCGAACGAACCTTCACATCACTCAGAGCCATGATGAGTATCCTTTCAAGGGTTCTGTGTGGGTACAAGCATAATCGAACCGGTATATACCCGCAGTTGTACCCGCATCAGTAAGTTGATGTAGATTGAATCAGGTTGACTTAGGTTGAGTGAAAAAGCGAGGAAAGCCTTGCGGATACTGGATTTCAGGCACAAAAAAAGACGTCCGTTGACGTCTATTGATGTTCCGATGGTGCCGAAGGCCGGACTCGAACCGGCACGTATTTCTACGGTTGATTTTGAATCAACTGCGTCTACCGATTTCGCCACTTCGGCACTGAAGGGGATGCGGAAACGTTGTGGATTATACCTGTCGCGCGCCGCCATGCAAGCGGCGACGCGCTAAACCTACGCTAAGTGCCCAAAAAACCAGCGCCCTGTCATTCTACCTCGGAAACCGCCAGTCGAATCACGCCTGCCGCCTTCTGCTCTGGCAGCGCCAGCACCTTCGCCCACATCTCCTGCACCATGTCGCAGGAGAGCTTCTCTTTGCCCACCGCCTTCTCCGGCATCAGCAGCAGCTGGATGTCCTCGCCGTATTTGTCGGCCAGCGTTTTCATAATCGGGCGGACATCCGTCACCGCGGCTTCGCGTTCTTCCGGGGTCACGGTATGGCGATTTTTGCCATAGGCCGCGCGCATCATGTCGGCGTCGGCCTGCATGCGCCGCGTCATCAGGTCTTTATCCAGCATGCGCATCGGGTTGACGCCCCCTTTTACCGCCGGGTAGAGGAAACGGAAACAGGCGTCGTCGCTCACCTTCTGGATGGCGGCGGTCTGCTCCATGTTGATCGTCATATAGTTCACCACGTTAGCGTCCGGCGCGTTTTGCAGACGCGACATCTGCAGATGCAGGATCTGCGGCTGGATGGTGTCGATAATCTTCTGTTCCGGCTCGCCGGCTTTTTGCAGGGCCGCCATCTGGTCAAGAATGCGCTGATGAAGCACAGGCTCCTGCTCTTTAATCACCTGCCAGGCGGGCATTGCGTTGAGGGTGGTATCAAGCTGCTGTTCGGGGGTGTGCTGGCGTTGTTTGTCGAAGTAGACCCAGAACGCCACGACGGCGGCCAGGAGAGTCACCACGACTATACGGATCCACGTTTTATTCATCTCGCATCCTTTTCTTTTCGCTATGCCGGTTTACACCGGCACGCCGCTGTGAAAGCGAAACTCGTGGTCCGGTGTCGAGATAAGTGTGGCTTCAATTTCGCCAAAAAGCTGTATGCGCGGTGAGATATCGTCGTCGCTCACCTGTTGGGCAAGCGTCAGGTAGTCCTGATAGTGGCGCGCTTCCGAGCGCAGCAGCGAGAGATAGAACTTCTGCAGGTCTTCGTCGAGGAACGGGGCCAGCGCGGCGAAACGCTCGCAGGAGCGGGCTTCGATGTAGGCACCGCAGATGAGCTTGTCGATAAGCGTCAGCGGTTCGTGCGTGCGCACCGCTTTCAGCATCCCTTTGGCGTAGCGGCTGGCGGTGATTTTGACGTACGGAATGTCGCGCGCCAGCATCGCCTCGCGCACCTGCCAGAAGTGATGCAGCTCTTCTTTGATCAGCAGCACCATGCTGTCGATAAGCGCCTGGCCCCACGGATCGTCGGTTTTTGGCATGACGCTTTTGCCAATCTGCTTGTGCAGGGCCACAAAATCCGGTTCCGGGCCTTCGCGGAAGGTGAACGCTTCGTAGGGTCTGAGCCAGTCGAGCAGCGCGTCGGCACCGCTTTCATCGGCGACGTATTTGCGCACCAGCAGCAGCGCGGTCTGGGCGGCCTTGAGCTCGCACACCATGTGGTCGGTGAGCAACAGCGGCAGGTTTGCCGGGTCGCGGGCGTGATCAATCCATGCTGGCGGGGTCGGGCACTGGAGGAAGTTAAGAACGGGGGCGAGTATCTGCGGGTAATCCATGGTTCTGCCTTGAAAAAGCGGTGGCACGCGCCACCGCCTGAAACGCTTAGTGACGCACGCCGTCGTCGTCTTCGTCGATGAAATCTTCGTCGTCGCCTTCTTCGCCGTCTTCACCGTTCGGATCTTCGAAGTAGGTTCCCCAGCCGTCGTATTCCACTTCAAACTTCTCGGCCAGGTTCATCAGCTGTTCAACCTGAGCGTCGATCAGCTCTGCTTTCAGCGCGCCTTCGCTCAGAATATCGCAGCAGATGACGGTGTCGCCCTCTTCCACTTCCAGCTCTTCCGGCTCGGTCACTTCGTAACCCAGTTTGAAAGCTTCTACCGCCAGTTTTTCCAGCGCGTCGAAATCGTCAGCAGAGAAATGGTGCTCGATGGTGTACAGCGCGTCCGGATCGCTACCGTCTTCCAGCAGTTCTTCGATAATCAGGCGCGTCTCTTCGCGTTGCTCTTCCAGGTGTTCCGGGTTTGCCATGGCTCATTCCTCTTTAAAGTGCGGCAGATACTTCTATTTTCACACACGGACGGGTTTGCCTCCACCTTTGTTGGAAAGATTTGTGAAACGGGGTTGCAAATGAATAATTAGACATATAAAGTGAATTTTAATTCAATAAGTGGCGTTTGCCATGTGAGGATAAAATGTCTGATCTGTACAAGAAACACTTTCTGAAATTGCTCGATTTTACCCCTGCACAGCTCAATTCCCTGCTGACCCTTGCCGCTCAGCTTAAAGCCGATAAAAAAAAGGGTAAGGAAGTACAAAAGCTTACTGGCAAAAACATCGCGCTCATCTTCGAAAAAGACTCAACCCGTACACGATGCTCTTTCGAAGTTGCCGCATTTGACCAGGGCGCGCGCGTCACGTATTTAGGGCCTAGCGGCAGCCAGATTGGGCATAAAGAATCAATTAAGGACACCGCGCGGGTACTCGGGCGGATGTACGATGGCATTCAGTATCGCGGTCACGGCCAGGACGTGGTCGAAACGCTGGCGCAGTATGCAGGCGTGCCGGTGTGGAACGGGCTGACCAACGAGTTCCACCCGACGCAGCTGCTGGCGGATCTGCTGACCATGCAGGAGCACCTGCCGGGCAAAGCGTTTAACGAGATGACGCTGGTTTATGCGGGCGATGCGCGTAACAACATGGGTAACTCGATGCTGGAAGCGGCAGCGTTAACCGGGCTGGATCTGCGTCTCGTGGCACCGAAAGCCTGCTGGCCGGAAGAGCGCCTGGTGGCGGAGTGCAGCGCGCTGGCGGAGAAGAATGGCGGGAAGATCACCCTGACGGAAGAGGTAGCGGCCGGCGTGAAAGGGGCGGACTTCATCTATACCGATGTGTGGGTGTCGATGGGCGAGGCCAAAGAGAAGTGGGCCGAGCGGATTGCCCTGCTGCGCGGGTATCAGGTGAACGCGCAGATGATGGCGCTGACCGGTAACCCGGACGTGAAGTTCCTGCACTGTCTGCCGGCATTCCATGACGACCAGACCACGCTGGGTAAGCAGATGGCGAAAGAGTTCGATCTGCACGGCGGGATGGAAGTGACGGACGGGGTGTTTGAATCGGCGGCGAGCATTGTGTTTGACCAGGCGGAAAACCGGATGCATACCATTAAGGCGGTGATGGTGGCGACGCTTGGGGAGTGATCCTCTGTAGTCTTGTGCCCTCCCCCCGGCCCTCTTCCACCGGGAGAGGGCGTAAACCGGCGCCACTTCATTGATTTTTCCGCCTGAAAAAGGTACGTTTTCGCCTTAATTCCTGCGTGGACATACCAGCATTATGCCGATTATTCAGTCTGTTGAACGTGCGTTGCAGATCCTCGACCTGTTTAACGAGCAGGCCACCGAGCTTAAGATCACCGACATCAGCAAACTGATGGGGCTGAGCAAAAGTACCCTCCACTCGCTGCTGAAAACCCTGCAGCTTCACGGCTATATCGATCAGAACCCGGAAAACGGTAAATATCGCCTCGGCATGAAGCTGGTTGAGCGCGGCCATTTTGTGGTGGGCTCAATCGATATTCGTCAAAAGGCGAAAGGCTGGCTGACGGAGCTGTCGCAGCGTACCGGGCAGACCACCCATCTGGGGATCCTGGACGGTCGTGAAGGCGTTTATATCGAGAAGATCGAAGGCAAGCTGGCGGCTATCGCCTATTCACGCATTGGTCGTCGGCTGCCTGTTCACGCCACCGCCATCGGCAAGGTGTTGATTGCCTGGCTTGGCGAGGCCGAGCTGAACGCCCTGCTTGAGGGCTATCAGTACACCACCTATACCCCTTCCACCCTTGCCTCCCGCGACGCGTTGCTGGACGCCCTCGCCAAGACCCGCGAGCAGGGTTACGCCTTCGACCGCGAAGAGAACGAGCAGGGCGTGCGCTGCGTGGCGGTACCGGTGTGGAACCATGAATCCCGCGTGATTGCCGCCCTGAGTCTGTCGACGCTGACGTCACGGGTGGATGACGCCGAACTGGCCAGCTTCCGCGAGCAGCTTCAGCAGGCCGGGCTCCAGCTCTCACGCGCGCTGGGTTACCCGGCCTGAGCCGCTATTTCGTGAGCGGTTCGTAGGTGAAGTAATCAAAGTCAGCGTGGCAGCCGTCACCGCTGATGTCTTCGCAGTGCAGGCCGACAAACGCGCCGGTAAAGAAGCCGCGCCCACCGATGTAGTCATCCGACAGTTTCCACGCTTCATACGTCACCGGCACGGTGTGCCACGTCTCACCGTCAAACGAGTAGCTGTAGCGGTAAACCAGGGTATCGACGTCAACCCGTAACCAGATGCTCTCTGCGCTGTCCGGTACCGGGATCGGCTGTTCATGCAGAGGCCACGACGGCACGTTGTGGTCAAGCTGGATCACTTTAATCGTCCTGCCCTGCCCCTCTTCGTAGTCCACAAAGCAGTAGCTCCAGTTTTTACTGTTGTAGTAGCAGGTCAGCCCGGCACTTTGCTGGAAGTGAACCGGCGAGAACTGCATGCGCGTCTCTGCCCGGAAGGCGAAGTGCTGCCAGCGGCGTGCCACGGTCGACTGGGTAAAGGTCGAGTTGAGCGAGTCGTTGCCGTATAGCCGCAAATACCCCGGGCGCACGCTGAGCGAGCCGAGGGTGTCGTCGAACGGAATGCGCAGGGTCTGCAGCTCGGGGTCAAGCGTGCTGCCGTCGAAATCCTCCCGCCAGCTGTCCCGGGAGGCGGCGGGCTGCTCCGCTATCTGCGGGCCGGGGACGGTCAGTTGCGCGTGTTTGCCGCAGTCAACGTACGGCCAGCCGTCGCGCCATTCGATGCGCGCAATGCCGGTCTCGCGTCCCAGCGGGCAGTAGCCGCGCCCGCCCGAGGCCAGCAGCGGTATGCCCGGCAGGCGCAGCGGTCGGCTGGTGAGGTAGGCCATATACCACTCCCCGGTGTGGGTCTGCAGCAGCGAGCCGTGGCCGCTCTTCTGCAGCGGGTTCTCCGGCAGATGCCAGCTGGTCATCATCGTCACGTCCGGATGCAGCTCGTACGGCCCGTCGAGCGTTTTTGAGCGCAGCACCACCACCGCGTGTTCATAGCTGGTGCCGCCTTCGGCGACCATCAGGTAGTACCAGCCCTCTTTACGATAAAGGTGCGCCCCTTCGGTGTAGCAGAGCGGCGTGCCGGTAAACAGGGTTTTGCGCTCGGGCGAAAGGGTACCGGTCTGCGGGTCAAACTCCTGCATCACGATGGTGTTATGCGGGTTACTGTGATGGCGCGGCCCCCACGGCCGGTAGAGGTAGTATTTGCGGCCATCGTCGTCGTGGAACAGCGACGGGTCAAACCCTCCGTTGCCCATCGGGATCGGTTCGCTCCACGGCCCCTCGATGGAGGGCGCAGTGACGAGGAAGTTACGGCCATTTTTCCACGGCGAATCGACAATTTTCACGTCGGTGTACAGTAGCCAGAATTGGCCATCGGCGTAGCTCAGACACGGTGCCCAGATGCCGCCGGAGTCCGGGTTGCCCTTCATGTCCAGCATCGACACCCTGTCCAGCGGCGTGCTGACCAGCGACCAGTTCTTCATGTCGCGGGAGTGGTAGATGCGCACGCCCGGAAACCATTCAAACGTCGAGGTGGCGATGTAGTAATCCTCCCCCTGACGGCACAGGGACGGATCCGGGTTGAAGCCGGTGAGGATCGGGTTTGTTATCGTTGTCATGTTGCCTCCTGTTAATGGGATGCGGCTGTCGCAGCGTCGGGCACGGCGTCACCCTGCGTTGCACGGTGCTTAATCAGCTGCTGGCTGATGGCCGCCACGCGGGCGTCGGTGAGTTTGTAGAACGACAGCATGATGAACATGCCCACGTAGAGCACCACCGGCACCACGCAGAACAGAATTTTAATGGTGGTCAGCACTTCGACCGGCTGCACGCTGCTGCTGGCGGAGTAGTTCACATACGCCAGGATCCAACCCACCACCGCACCGCCAATCGCCAGACCGATCTTCAGGCTGAACAGATAGGTGGAGAACACCAGCCCGTCGAGGCGGCGACCGCTGCGGCTCTCCTCGTAATCCACCACGTCAGAGGCCATCAGCCACTGCAGAGGCGTGGTGGTGTTAAAGACGAACAGGAACAGAATGTTAAGGGCGAAAATCAGGGCGATATGTTCGGCCGGGATGAAGAAAATCAGCAGGCTGATCAGGGAGTAGGCCACGATTATCCACTTGAAGGCGGTCACCCGGTCAAAGCGCCCCAGCAGGCGGGATGAGCAGAGCGAACCAAACATGGTGGCGAGACTGCCGTAAAGCAGAAACTGCGTCGCCATCTCCGGGTGATCCATGACGTACTTCACGAAGTAGAGCGTCGCCCCGCCGCGGACCACGTTGGAGCAGGTCGCCATCATTTTGAACGCACACATAATGCGCCACTGGGTATTGCCGAACAGAAGCTTGAGGTCTTTCGACACCGACGAGCCCGGCTGCACCTCAAAGGTGTAGCGCTCTTTGGTGGTGAAGAAGCAGACGTAGAGCAGCACCACGCCGCTCAGCCCCAGCACGCACATGGCGCCGAAATAGCCGACCTGCTCATCGCCTTTACCAATGATGCTCACCAGCGGCAGGGCAATGCCACTGATGGCCAGCGAACCCGCCGCCGCGAGGAAAAAGCGCCAGGACTGCAGCGCGTGGCGCTCTTTCGGGTCAGCGGTGATGACGCCCGGCATGGCGCAGTAAGGGACGTTAACGAAGGTGTAGACCAGGGTCAGCAGAATGTAGGTTATGCAGGCGTAGATGATTTTACCCTGCGCGGAGAAGTCCGGCGTGTAGAAGGTCAACACGCAGACAATCCCAAACGGGATCGCGCCCCACAGCAGGAACGGACGGAACTGGCCGTGACGCGTGCGGGTGCGGTCAACCAGCAGCCCCATCAGCGGATCGGTGACGGCATCCAGCACGCGGGAAACTAAAAACAGCGTCCCCATAATGCCCGCCGACAGGCCAAACACGTCGGTATAGAAATAGGCCAGCAGGAACATGGTGGCCTGCCAGACAAAGCCGCAGGCGGTGTCACCCAGCCCGTAGCCAATTTTATCTTTCATGGTTAATTGCATCATTACCCCCAACGGCAGTACGTGGAACAGTGCAAACGCCAGGGTCCTGATTCAGGCAAATAAATGCCCGGTGCATCATCAGGAATACACCCTTATTTCGTGTGCTGAATTCACAACATCGTGTTAATAGAGTGTAATTAAGTGTTCAATTAACCGACAATGGTCATATCTTATTTCTGAATTATGATATTTTGCTTTTGTGACGCCACTCGACATCCTGATATCATTTAAAGACTTTGTTTTTCATGCAATTACATTATTTTCGAAATAATAAAAAACAGACATGCAAAAGCCGTCCACGGAATATTTTCCGTAGACGACAAGAGCCAGAAATATAATTAAAGGCCGAGCGCTTTTTTACCGGCGTTAATTACCTCGATGATTTTATCGGTGTCATAGATACACCCTTTCCAGGTGCCGCCGCTCACCGACTGCAGAGCCGCCCACAGGCGGGTATCGTCCGGCAAAAATGCATGGGCGTGCAGGTCAGGATGCACCGGACGCGACGCCAGCACGCGCGCCCCCTCTTCCGGCGTCAGCGGCTGTTCCGCCGTGCCGATAAAGTTAACGCTGCCCGTTAAGGACAGGCGGTCGACGCTGATCTCAATGATATCGTTGTCGCGCAGCTTGCCGATGGGGCCACCTGCCAGCGCTTCCGGCGACACATGGCCGAAGCACGCCCCGGTTGATACCCCCGAGAAGCGCGCATCGGTGATCAGCGAGACCGTCTTGCCCCACGAGATATGTTTCAGTGCGGAGGTCAGCTGGTAGGTCTCTTCCATGCCGGTGCCGGACGGGCCTCCGCCAATCACCACCATAATATCGCCCTGCTGGATCGCTTCCTGCTTAATGGCCTTGATGGCCTGCGCTTCAGAGACAAACACCCGCACCCGGCCGGTATGGCGGTAAACGCCATCGTCATCCACAACAGACGGGTCGATGGCCGTGGCTTTGATCACCGACCCTTCGGGCGCGATATTGCCGGTCGGGAAGCAGACCGTCGAGGTCAGGCCTTTCGCGTGGGCGCGCTCAGGCGGCAGGATCACGTCATCCGGATCGACGCCATCCTGCTCGCGCAGGCACTGACGAAAACGCGCCCGACGCGCTGAGTTTTCCCACCAGTCGAGGTTATCCCCGACCGTCTGGCCGGTAACGGTCATGGCATCTTCATGCAGCAGCCCCAGCTTGCGCAGATGGAGCATCACCTCCGGCACGCCGCCCGCCAGGAAAGCACGCACAGTCGGGTGGTAGTCCGGGCCGTTTGGCAGCACGCTCACCAGACGCGGAACCTTACGGTTGATGCGCGTCCAGTGCGCCACATCCGGAATGGTGCAGCCCGCCGCATGGGCAATCGCCGGGATGTGCAGCAGCAGGTTGGTGGAGCCGCCAAACGCCGCGTGAAGCACCATGGCGTTTTCAATGGCTTTGTCGGTCAGGATATCGCGGGTCGTGATCCCACGGTTATCCAGCTCGCTCACCGCCCGCGCAGACTGACGGGCAATCTCCAGCCACACGGCCTGCCCGGACGGGGCTAGCGCGGAGTGCGGCAGCGCCAGACCCAGCGCTTCGGCCACCACCTGTGACGTTCCCGCGGTGCCGAGAAACTGACAGCCGCCGCCGGGTGATGCGCAGGCGCGGCACCCCAGCTCGGCGGCTTCCTGCAGCGACAGCTCATGGTTAGCGAAACGCGCACCAATGGTCTGCACTTTTCCGGCATCTTCCCCCACGGTAGGCGGCAGCGTCGCCCCACCCGGCACCAGAATGGTCGGCAGATCATGCATGGAGGCCAGCGCAATCATGGTCGCGGGCAGCCCTTTATCGCAGGTTGCCACGCCGATCACCGCGCGCCGCGTCGGCAGGGAGCGGATCAGACGACGAAACACGATCGCCGCGTCATTACGGTACGGCAGGGAGTCGAACATGCCGTGGGTGCCCTGAGAGCGTCCGTCGCACGGATCGCTGACGAAGGCCGCAAACGGGATCCCACCATTACGGGTGATCTCCTTCGCCGCCGCCTGCATCTGCATGCCAATCTCCCAGTGCCCGGTGTGGTAGCCCAGCGCAACAGGTCGTCCGTCCCCGGCGCGAATGCCGCCCTGCGTACCGATAATCAGCACCTCTTTGCCGGTCAGCTTGTTGGCGTCCCAGCCCATACCGGCGTTTTGCGTCATGCCAAACAGGTTACCGCTGGGGGATTCCATAAGCATTTGCGGCGTCAGCGGCAGCGCCCCCTGCGGCCCGGCCGCATGGGTGATGACGGCATAAAACGCATCGTCCTGTGGGGTGAAAATTTTCTCAATGGTCATCGTCATCTTCCGGCTCAGCAGAGCTTGAGCTGTTGCAACAGGGTTTTCAGCTGCGCCTTACGCGGTTCATCCAGTGGCGACGCGGGCGGCAGCACGTATGTGGAGATCGGGCGGCCGCACAGCACAATCGCCTCTTTAATGACGTTCACAAACGGCGTATCGAGCTGATACATCTGCGGTATTTGCAGCAGGATCTGGTGGTATTCGGCCGCCTTCGCCACCTCCTGGTCACGCCAGGCCTTCAGCAGATTCACCGACACCTGCGGAGCAAAGTTACCGCTGGCCGAGATCGCGCCATCGCCCCCCAGCAGCAGCGTATTAAACAGATGATCGTCATAGCCGCACAGCACCGTGAAGTGCGGATGGGCAGATTTGACGTTGTGGATCATGCTGCGCAGATGGGCGACGGAATCGATCGTGTCTTTGATGCCGACAATATTGCTCCGCGAGTCGGCCAGGGTTTTGACCAGCGCCGGAGTCAGATCCTGCCCGGTCAGCGCCGGGAAGTTATACAGCATTACCGGCAGCGTGACGCTGTCTGCCACCTGTTCGAAATAGCGGATCAGATTCGATTCAGACACTTTCCAGTAGTACGGGTTGATCACCACGATCCCGTCGGCGCCGGCCTGCTGCGCATGCTGGCTCAGTTCAAGGGTTTCCCGGGCGTTGGTGCCACCGGTGCCGATCAGCACCGGCACCCGGCGATCGACATGATCGATAGCAAACCGGGCAATGGTTTTACGCTCTTCGGCGTTTAGCTGGGAGAACTCGCCGCCGCTGCCCAAAAAGAACAGGCCATCGACGCCTGCGGCGATCAGGTCGTCGATCAACGCGGCAGTGCCGTGTTTATCAAGCTGTCCATCGGCGGTAAAGATGGTGGAGACAGGGGGAATGATTCCCGTGAACAACGCGGTCTGCGGCATGAGATCTCCTTGCTGAATTATTTTGTTCTACATTATAGAACAGCGTTCATTAATTTAACGATCATACTATGACGCAGAAAAAGCGCAGGTAAATGGGAGGCGAGGAGGGAGTGCGGAAAATATAAGCTGGATCACATAATGACGGGCTGCGGCCTGATGCTTTCACCCTCTCCCACCGGGAGAGGGAACATTTCACCCTTCTCTTACGCTAACAGGGCTTACCCCACCAGCATTTTCACTACCACTTTACGCACCTTCGCAGGCGCGCCCACCGCGCACAGCGGCTTATGCACTTCACCCGGATAGAACACCACAAAATCACCTTCACTTAACACCACCGTTTTCTCCTGCCCGCCCTCGGGCAAAAACGCGATGTCTTTATCCGCCAGCCAGTCGGTGTCCGGCGTACCGTGCGGCAGGGTACTGAAGGTCATCCCCTCCTGGCCTTTCATGATTATCTGAATATCCAGATAGCGGGCGTGATACTCAGCGCGGCGCTCGGCAAACGGCTGGGTCATATCTTCAGACACCAGATAAAACAGGCTGTTGCCGTCGATGTCGTGTTTGCCGCAGGGGGTAGCATCGGTAACGTGCGCCTTGACGTACTCGATAGCCTGACGCAGTTCTTCAGGTAGCCAGGACTGCAGATGATGGATGTTGCCAGCGATCATAAATAAACCCTCAATATAAAACAGCGTTTCATTTTAATCTTTTATACGAGAATTCAGACTGTCCTACCACCGCTTTTTCGATGAGTTTTGCGCGAGCGCATGTTTATCGGGAAATGTGTTACTTCACTGTTAATCGCTCACAGGCATTTATGCAGTCTTTATGCATAACCTCAGCCCTCCGCTTTCAGGCCGTGATGCTAACTTACTGATCGTATACGCTTCATAGCAAAACTCTCTGTGACTTCACACTTTATCATTTTGGTAATTTGCTATTAAATCCCATAATTATTTATTGATTTTTCTTAAGTCGAAAATAGTTAATGGATAATAGTGCATAGTCATTCTGCGCGCCGTTTAATTATCATTAAAATCAATAGCATAACTAAATATGTCAAAACATTAAATTCTACAAAATAATAACAACTCCAAATAATGCCAACGGATCCTGCTTAGCTATTCACCCGCAAATATAATCAAATTAATCATTATCTGATACGAATCATGCAAATGAAAACAAACTCCTTAATAGCTATTCTCACGTGAGCGACGTCACAATATTCATTATTTAAGCGCCTACTATAAATCTCGAAATCAATTGAGCTTAGCCGCCATGTAAATAAACACATCACATGGCGCATGCCCTTTTTATTCTGAAAAACAGTTAAAGGAATAATTATGGAAAAGCATTACGTCGGTTCTGAAATTGGTCAATTGCGTAGCGTTATGCTGCACCGCCCAAATTTAAGTCTGAAACGTTTAACGCCATCGAACTGCCAGGAGCTGCTATTCGATGATGTGCTCTCGGTTGAGCGGGCGGGTGAGGAGCATGACATCTTCGCTAACACCCTGCGCGAACAGGGTGTGGAAGTCCTGCTGTTGACCGACCTTCTCACGCAAACCCTTGATATTGCAGAGGCCAAAACCTGGCTGCTGGAGACGCAAATCTCTGACTATCGCCTCGGGCCAACCTTTGCCGGCGACGTGCGCGGCTGGCTGGCAGATATGCCACACCGCGAACTGGCACGCAGATTAAGCGGCGGATTAACCTACGGTGAAATTCCGGCTGCCTTTAAAAATATGGTGGTGGATACCCACACGGCAAATGATTTTATTATGAAGCCACTGCCTAACCATTTATTTACCCGCGATACCTCGTGCTGGATTTATAACGGCGTGTCAATTAACCCGATGGCCAAAGCGGCCCGCCAGCGTGAAACCAATAATCTCCGGGCCATATATCGCTGGCACCCTGCATTTGCCGATGGCGATTTTATTAAGTATTTCGGCGATGAAAACATTAATTACGACCACGCCACGTTAGAGGGCGGCGACGTATTAGTCATTGGCCGCGGCGCAGTGTTAATCGGCATGTCTGAACGCACCACGCCGCAGGGCGTTGAGTTCCTCGCCAATAGCCTGTTCAAACACCGCCAGGCCGAGCGCGTCATCGCTGTGGAACTGCCAAAACACCGCTCCTGCATGCACCTCGATACCGTCATGACCCACATCGACGTGGACACTTTCTCCGTCTACCCGGAAGTGGTGCGCAAAGACGCTCAGTGCTGGACGCTCACCCCGGACGGCCGCGGTGGCCTGCTGCGCACCCAGGAAACGGATCTGCTGCACGCCATTGAAAAAGCGCTCGGCATTAATCAGGTACGCCTGATCACCACCGGCGGCGACGCCTTTGAAGCCGAACGCGAACAGTGGAATGACGCGAATAACGTGCTGACCATCCGCCCGGGCGTGGTGATTGGCTACGAGCGTAACGTCTGGACCAACGAGAAATATGACAAAGCGGGTATCACCGTGCTGCCTATCCCGGGTGACGAACTGGGACGCGGCCGCGGCGGCGCGCGCTGCATGAGCTGCCCACTGGAACGCGACGGAATTTAAAGGAGCCATCATGGAACGAAAACCCACTCTGGTTGTGGCGCTTGGCGGTAACGCATTGCTGAAACGCGGCGAGCCTCTGGAAGCGGAGATCCAGCGCCAGAACATCGAGCTAGCGGCTCGCACCATCGCCGGGCTGACGGAACAGTGGCGCGTGGTACTGGTTCACGGCAACGGGCCGCAGGTTGGGCTGCTGGCGCTGCAAAACAGCGCGTACGACAAAGTCACCCCCTACCCGCTGGACATCCTCGGCGCCGAAAGTCAGGGAATGATCGGCTACATGCTCCAGCAGGCGCTGAAAAACAATCTGCCCCAGCGTGAGGTGAGCGTCCTGCTCACCCAGGTGGAAGTGGACGCCGCCGATCCGGCATTTACTAACCCGACCAAATACATCGGCCCGGTCTACAGCGAAGCCCAGGCAAACACGCTGCAGGCGGAGAAAGGCTGGGTGTTCAAGGCCGACGGCAGCTATTTCCGCCGGGTGGTTCCCTCTCCACAGCCGAAACGCATCGTTGAGAGCGACGCCATCACGGCTCTGATACAGCGCGATCACCTGGTGATCTGCAACGGCGGCGGCGGCGTGCCGGTGGTGGAAAACGCCAATGGGTACCACGGCATTGAAGCGGTGATCGACAAAGACCTCTCTGCCGCCCTGCTGGCGCGCCAGATTGAAGCCGATGCCCTGCTGATCCTGACCGATGCCGACGCGGTGTACCTCGACTGGGGCAAACCAACCCAGCGTCCGCTGGCACAGGTCACGCCGGAACTGCTCAGGGGCATGCAGTTTGACGCCGGTTCGATGGGGCCGAAAGTGGCCGCCTGCCGCGAGTTTGTCGAGGCCTGCAACGGCATCGCCGGGATCGGCGCGCTGGCCGACGGGGCAGACATTCTGGCGGGCGAGAAAGGCACGTTGATTCGCCACTGAACCGTATTTTCCCCTCACCTTCCCTCTCTCCCTGTGGGCGAGGGTCGGGGTGAGGGCACCAGACAACACCATTTTAAAAGGGACGACCCAATGACCATCAATCTGAAAAACCGTAACTTCCTCAAACTGCTGGACTACACCCCGGCAGAAATCCAATACCTGATCGACCTGGCCATCGAACTCAAAGCCGCCAAAAAAGCCGGACGTGAAAAACAAACCCTGGTCGGGAAAAACATCGCCCTGATTTTTGAAAAAACGTCCACGCGCACCCGCTGCGCCTTTGAAGTCGGTGCCTTCGACCAGGGCGCACAGGTGACCTACCTCGGCCCAAGCGGCTCGCAGATTGGCCACAAGGAGTCGATGAAAGACACCGCCCGCGTGCTGGGGCGGATGTACGACGGCATCGAGTATCGCGGCTACGGCCAGGCCATCGTGGAAGAGCTGGGCCAGTACGCGGGCGTGCCGGTGTGGAACGGCCTGACCGACGAGTTTCACCCTACGCAGATCCTCGCCGACCTGATGACTATGCTGGAGCATGCTCCGGGCAAAACCCTGCCGGACCTGAGCTTTGCCTACCTTGGCGACGCGCGGAACAACATGGGCAACTCCCTGATGGTCGGTGCCGCCAAAATGGGGATGGATATCCGCCTCGTCGCACCGAAATCGTTCTGGCCGGAAGCCGGGCTGGTTGAGCAGTGCCGCGCCATCGCCAAAGAGACCGGCGCACGCATCACGCTCACCGACGACGTGGAAGAAGGCGTACACGGTGCCGATTTCCTCTACACCGACGTGTGGGTCTCGATGGGCGAGCCGAAAGAGGCATGGGCCGAGCGCGTCAGCCTGATGAAGCCTTACCAGATTAATGCCCAGGTGATGAAAGCCACCGGCAACCCGAACGTCAAGTTCATGCACTGCCTGCCGGCGTTCCACAACGAACACACCAAAGTCGGCCGTGAAATCGAGATGGCCTACGGCCTGAAAGGGCTGGAGGTGACGGAAGAGGTCTTCGAATCACCGAACTCAATCGTCTTTGACGAAGCAGAGAACCGCATGCACACCATTAAAGCGGTCATGGTGGCGACACTCGGCGACTAATCACCGCCCGGCGCGCCACGGGGTGCGCCGGGTACAGGAGAACATCATGGGCAAGTTCAAGTTTCCCTCCGCTTACACCATTCTCTTTTTTCTGATTGCCGTTGTAGCGGCACTGAGCTGGGTCGTACCTGCCGGTCAGTATCAGATGGCAATGAATGAAACCCTCGGTAAAGAAGTGCCGATTGCCGGAACGTACGCGCACGTGGCGGCGCATCCGCAGGGGCTGGTTTCCGTACTGATGGCCCCCATTGCCGGGCTGTACGATCCCATTTCCGGCCAGGCCGGAGCGATCGACGTCGCGCTGTTTATCCTGATCATCGGGGGATTTCTCGGGATCGTCACCAAAACCGGGGCGATCGACGCCGGGATCGAACGCGTAACCACCCGCCTTCGCGGACGTGAAGAGTGGATGATCCCGATCCTGATGGCGCTGTTCGCGGCTGGCGGCACCATTTACGGCATGGCCGAAGAGTCCCTGCCCTTTTATACCCTGCTGGTCCCGGTGATGCTGGCCGCCCGTTTCGATCCGGTTGTCGCCGCATCCACCGTGCTGCTCGGGGCGGGGATCGGCACGCTCGGCTCCACCATCAATCCGTTTGCCACGGTGATCGCCGCTAACGCCGCCGGGATCCCGTTCACCAACGGTATCGCCCTGCGCGTGGCGCTGCTGGTGATCGGCTGGATCATTTGCGTGGCATGGGTGATGCGCTATGCCCGTAAAGTGCGGCTGGATCCGTCATGCTCCATCGTCGCAGACAAGCAGGAAGAGAACCTCGCCCACTTCCTCGGCAATAAAGGCGAGCAGTCGCTGGAATTTACCCCGGTGCGCAAAATCATTCTGCTGATCTTCGCCCTCGCCTTCGCGGTGATGATCTACGGCGTAGCGGTGCTGGGCTGGTGGATGGCGGAGATCTCGGCGGTATTTTTGGCCAGCGCCATTATCGTCGGGCTGATTGCCCGCATGAGCGAAGAGGAGCTGACCTCGACGTTTATCAACGGCGCGCGAGATTTGCTGGGCGTCGCGCTGATTATCGGCATTGCGCGCGGTATCGTAGTCATTATGGATAAGGGCATGATTACCCACACCATTTTGCACAGCGCGGAAGGGCTGGTCAGCGGGTTGTCCACGGTGGCGTTTATCAACGTGATGTACTGGCTTGAGGTCGTGCTGTCGTTTCTTGTGCCTTCTTCGTCCGGCCTGGCCGTTCTGACGATGCCGATCATGGCACCCCTTGCTGATTTCGCTAACGTCAACCGCGACCTGGTGGTTACGGCTTACCAGTCGGCCTCCGGCATCGTTAACCTGGTCACGCCGACCTCAGCGGTTGTGATGGGCGGTCTGGCGATTGCCCGTGTGCCTTACGTGCGTTACCTGAAATGGGTTGCGCCGCTGCTGGCGATCCTGACGGTGGTGATTATGGTGGCGTTAAGCCTGGGTGCCTTGTTGTAATTTGCCGGCTGGCACTGCGCCTGTCCGGCCTACGGACCGGTGCGGTGTCACCGGTTATGTCGGGAACTGATATGGGAAATATGATGGATTACGAAGACTGCTCTCCCAGAGAACAACTGCAGCTAACGGTGTGCCAGCAGCTGATCGCCGAAAAGAGTTATCTCTCCCAGGAAGAAATCCGCCGCGATTTGCAGGAGAGAGGGTTTGACAGCATCAGCCAGTCGACCGTTTCGCGTCTGCTGAAATTGCTCGGTGTCATAAAAATTCGAAATGCCAAAGGGCTAAAGATTTATTCGTTGAATCCTCAGTTGCGCCCTGCCCCCGATGCCGCGCGTACCGTTTCCGAAATGGTGGTGAGCGTGGAGCATAATAGCGAATTTATCCTTGTTCATACCGTGGCCGGATATGGCCGTGCGGTGGCGCGAATTCTGGATTATCACCAGTTACCGGAAATTTTAGGTGTGGTTGCCGGAAGCAGTATCGTCTGGGTCGCTCCCCGGGTGGTGAAGCGTACTGCGCTGGTGCATAAACAAATTAATTATTTACTCAGAACGAATTAATATTCATAAAGAACCGTTTGCATTGAGTAAAGTGTGCATTAAACCCCTTGATCCGAAAATCGAGCTGCGTATAATGCCCGACAATTTGCCGGGAGGAAGCATGGTCAAGCGTGTACGACATAATGTCTTACCGCGTCTGAAATCAGACGCTGGCCTGCCGTTTTTCTTCCCGTTGCACAATCTATTCCCAGAGCCCCTCATTTGAGGGGCTTTTTTTTGCCCGGCGTCAGGAGATAAACATGAATCCGCTTTATCAAAAACACATCATTTCCATAAACGACCTCAGCCGCGAAGAGCTGGAACTGGTTCTGGAAACCGCGGCAAAACTGAAGGCAAATCCGCAACCGGAACTGCTGAAGCACAAGGTGATTGCGAGCTGCTTCTTCGAAGCGTCGACCCGCACCCGCCTCTCCTTCGAAACCTCCATGCACCGCCTCGGCGCGAGCGTGGTGGGGTTTTCAGACAGCAGCAACACCTCGCTGGGTAAAAAAGGCGAAACGCTGGCGGATACCATTTCAGTTATCAGTACTTACGTTGATGCGATTGTGATGCGCCACCCGCAGGAAGGCGCGGCGCGTCTGGCGACCGAATTTTCCGGCGGTATTCCGGTGCTGAACGCCGGAGACGGGGCCAACCAGCATCCGACACAGACCCTGCTGGATCTGTTCACCATTCAGGAAACGCAGGGCCGTCTGGAAAACCTGAACATCGCCATGGTGGGTGACCTGAAATATGGACGCACCGTTCACTCGCTGACCCAGGCGCTGGCGAAATTTAACGGCAACCACTTCTTCTTCATCGCGCCGGACGCGCTGGCGATGCCGCAGTACATCCTCGACATGCTGGACGAAAAAGGGATCCCGTGGAGTCTGCATGCCAGCATCGAAGAGGTGATGGGCAACGTTGATATTCTGTATATGACCCGCGTGCAAAAAGAGCGTCTGGATCCGTCTGAATACGCCAACGTGAAGGCACAGTTTGTGCTGCGCGCCAGCGATCTCGACGGCGCACGCGAGAATATGAAGGTGCTGCACCCGCTGCCGCGTATCGATGAGATCACCACCGACGTGGATAAAACGCCGCACGCCTGGTACTTCCAGCAGGCCGGAAACGGCATCTTCGCCCGCCAGGCGTTACTGGCACTGGTTCTGAATCGCGAATTGGCTCTGTAAGGGGAAATGACAATGACACACGATAACAAACTCCAGGTTGAAGCCATCAAACGTGGCACCGTGATTGACCACATCCCTGCCCAGATCGGCTTTAAGCTGCTGACGCTGTTCAAGCTGACCGAAACCGACCAGCGCATCACCATCGGCCTGAACCTGCCGTCGGGTGAAATGGGCCGCAAAGACCTGATTAAGATTGAAAACACTTTCCTGACCGACGAGCAGGTTAACCAGCTCTCTCTGTACGCGCCGGATGCCACCGTGAACCGCATCGACGAGTACGAAGTGGTCGGTAAATCCCGTCCTAATCTGCCGGATCGCATTGAAAATGTGCTGGTCTGCCCGAACAGCAACTGCATCAGTCATGCTGAGCCGGTTTCGTCCAGTTTTGCAGTGAAAAAACGTGCCGATGACATCGCACTCAAATGCAAATACTGCGAAAAAGAGTTTTCTCATTATGTGGTGCTGGCCAACTAATTGAGGTTGGTAAAGGATCCCGGCCTCCCTATAATGGCCGGGAACATTTAATCAGCTGTTATTCTGGAGAAATCATGACCAAAGTACTCGCGACGGAAAATGCACCAGCGGCTATCGGCCCATACGTTCAGGGCGTTGATCTGGGTAGCATGATTATTACCTCTGGCCAGATCCCGGTGAACCCAAAAACGGGTGAAGTGCCAGAAGACGTGGCGGCGCAGGCGCGCCAGTCGCTGGAAAACGTACAGGCTATCGTGGAGTCTGCGGGTCTGAAAGTGGGCGACATCGTGAAAACCACCGTGTTCGTGAAAGATCTGAACGATTTCGCGACCGTTAACGCCACGTACGAAGCGTTCTTCACTGAGCACAACGCCACTTTCCCTGCACGCTCCTGTGTGGAAGTTGCGCGTCTGCCTAAAGACGTGAAAATTGAAATCGAAGCGATCGCCGTACGTCGCTAAGTTTCAGTCAGGGGGCAGCCGGGGCTGCCTTTGCGCCCGGCAGGCAACGCGCTACCGGGCGTTTTGCTACTGATTCCGCGTCGCCCGTAGCAGCGTTTCCAGCGGATACACCGCCGCAATCACCACTTCATCCTGTATTTTCGCCGCGTTATCCAGCTCGCCCTGAATAGAGGCAATCTCGTTGTCATCCAGCGTCCCCTGGCGCGCCACCAGATCCGTCAGCCGCAGGCCAATCGAGGCCAGCTTATCCACCTCCTGAATAACCGGTTTAATCGCCTTCAGTGCGTAGCTGTTTTCACTTAATGCCAGCGCATCGCTGGTGTTGCTTTGCCAGCGGTTGAAGACGTGGCGCAGCGCGTCGGCGCTTTCCGTGTCTTCCGCGTCGCTGACCAGGCGGTCAGCCCATTTGTTCATCTGGCGCACCGTGGCACTTTCGGCGTTGAGCGCATCAGCAAACCGGTTAAGCGGTTCGAACTGATGGTAATTTCCGGCCTGGAACTTAAGGTGCTGACGGGTGTAATACTGCGCCGGCTCGATTGCCTGCGCGAGGATTTGCAGCGGAAGGGTATCGGCGTTATTCGCCAGACGCGTGAACTGCACCTGCTGCTGAGTATGCTGCTGCAGCCCGACCGAGACCGTCGACCAGCTGTCCATCGCCTGCAGGCGGGTGTACATGTTGTCGACATCGGTAACGTCCTGCGCGGACCATAACCGCTCCGCCACCGCAAAGGTGCGCGGCCACAGGCGGATATCCAGCACCGGTGCGACCACGTTTTCCGCCCACAGCGCGGCTTCCCCGCCGAGCAGGTTGACCTGATGAGCGGCGTCCGGTACCACCGTCGGGATGCCTTTGGGGATATCGTCCAGGCGCTTGCCGCTAATGGGATAGCGGGCATTGCCCACCAGGAAATAGCCGCTCAGCTTATCGTTGTCCACCGACACCACCGGGCGCGTTTCGCCCATCCAGGTATCGAGGGTAAACGTCACCTGATTGTCGTCGCGCCACGCAATATCCTGTACCGCACGACGGGATTTCCCGGCGAAATCAATAAATCCACGCCAGCCGGAATCCCCTTTCACCAGGGTGAAACTCCCCTCCACCGGCTTGCCTTTCAGACGCGGCATGGTGAATGACCAGCTTTGAGCGCTGTCGGTGTCGCCAATCACATCCTCGCCGTTTAACCCCTGCGGCACAATTTCATTGCGGTAGTGATAGGCGGTGGACTGGGGCTGATCGAGGTAAAAGCCGGTCGAGAGAATGCCTTTATAGCCATTCTGCGCCACCTGCCCCAGCGCGTCCTGGCCCTGCCAGGACTGGATCAAGATGCTTTTTGGCAGATCAGGATGAGCAATTTCATCCCAGCCCACCATCTGCCGGTGGTGTTTTTCGAGGATATTTTCCAGCTTGCGGTTGAAATAGGCCTGCAGGGCGTGGCTGTCTGCCAGTGTGTTGTCGCGCATAAACTGCTGAATGGCGGCGTTCGCTTTCCACTGGGTGTCATCCACCTCATCGCCGCCGATATGCAGATACGGATCGGGGAAGATCGCCGCCAGTTCACTGACTATCGCCTCCGCAAACTGATAGGTCGCCGCTTTTGTCGGATCCAGGACCGGTTTCAGCACGCCCCAGTGGCGTTCCATCACATACGGTCCCGGGGCGCTCATCAGTTCCGGGTAGGCCACGGCAATCGCCGAGGCGTGGCCCGGCATGTCGATCTCCGGCACCACGCGGATGCCGCGTTCGGTGGCATAGCGCACAACGTCGCGCATCTGTTCCGGCGTGTAAAACAGCCCGTCGCTGGCGAGCTGCGTGAGCTTTGGATAGCGTGTCGAGCTGAAGCGCCAGCCCTGATCGTCGGTCAAATGCCAGTGCAGCACGTTGAGTTTTGCCGCCGCCATGCCGTCAATCTGCCGTTTGATATCCGGCAGCGGGATAAAGTGTCGTGCCGAGTCAAGCAGCAGCCCACGCCACGGGAAACGGGGGGAATCCTCAATAATGACCCACGGCAGAGAGGTGTTTTCCGCCCCGTTTTGTATCAGCTGGAGCAGGGTTTCCATGGCGCGCAGCGCGCCAAAACGGGTGTTGGCGGTGATATCCACGCCACTGGCATCGACCATGAGCGTATAGCGCTCATCGCTGTCCGGCAGCGGCTGCGGCTTCACTTTTTTGGTAATGGCAATGCGGATGGTGGGCTTGTCCGGTTTAACGGCCTGCGGCTGTAGCGTCCAGCCGGTTTGCAGGGCGATGCGCTGGCGCAGACGGTTGACCGCGTCGCCGAGGTCATCTCCGGTAACGCTGACGGAAAGGGTGTTGTTGAGTACCAGTGCGCCCTGCGTCGCGGGACGTTCAACCTTCGCAGGCCAGGGCATCAGGGGAAGGTCGCCTGCCGGAGCGGCAAACGCTGACGCGCCGAGCATCAGCCCGGCGGTTAAGAGACTGTACCGTAACATGAATGTTCCTTATCTGACGGGCCAAATAAAGGCAAAACATTCAGTTAACATGCGCTCATTTTGTCGTCAAGCGAATGCGCTGACGGAGATCACAGGTTGTTGAATTTGGGAGGAAACGTACCCCCTCTCCCGTGCCGGGAGAGGGGGGGAAATCACTGCCACCCATACCGACGGCTATAGAAGCCTTTGACCATCTGCGTCAGCACCATGTAGCCCGCGAGGATCGCCACCAGCCACGGGAAGTAGCTCAGCGGCAGCGCCTGCAGCTGGAGGTAGCTGGCCAGCGGCGAGAACGGCAGTGCAATGCCGAGCGCCATCACGATACCGGTCATGACAATCAGCGGCCACGCGGCCCGGCTCTGGATGAACGGGATGCGACGCGTACGGATCATATGCACAATCAGCGTTTGCGACAGCAGCCCTACCACGAACCAGCCGGACTGGAACAGCGTCTGGTGTTCCGGCGTGTTGGCATGGAACACAAACCACATCAGGCAGAAGGTCAGAATGTCGAAGATGGAGCTGATCGGGCCAAAGAACAGCATAAAGCGCCCCAGGTCGGACGGATTCCAGCGCTGCGGCTTCTGGATCTGCTCGTCGTCCACGTTATCAAACGGGATGGCGACCTGAGAGACATCGTACATCAGGTTCTGGATCAGCAGGTGCAGCGGCAGCATCGGCAGGAACGGCAGAAACGCACTCGCCACCAGCACGCTGAAAACGTTACCGAAGTTGGAACTGGCGGTCATCTTGATGTACTTCAGCATGTTGGCGAAGGTACGACGTCCCTCGATAACGCCCTCCTCCAGCACCATCAGGCTCTTTTCCAGCAGAATGATATCCGCCGCTTCACGGGCAATGTCCACCGCACCGTCTACGGAGATACCAATATCCGCCGCACGCAGGGCGGGCGCATCGTTAATGCCGTCGCCCATAAAGCCCACCACATGCCCTTCGCGGCGCAGCAGGGTGACAATGCGCTCCTTGTGCATGGGTGTCAGCCGGGCGAACAGCGTGGTGCGCTGCGCAAGCGTAGCCAGCGCATCATCGGAGAGGGGCTCAATATCACTTCCCACAACGACGTCACCCGCATCCAGCCCCACTTCATGACACACTTTGGCGGCCACCAGCTCGCTGTCGCCGGTAAGGATTTTCACGGTGATGCCGCTGGCCTTTAACGCTTTCAGCGCAGGCGCGGTGGTCTCTTTCGGCGGATCGAGGAATGCGATATAACCCTCGAGGATCAGATCGGATTCGTCGATACGCTGATAGTCGCCTTCGCGTGCAGGCAGGAATTTGCTCGCCACCGCCACCACGCGCAGCCCCTGACGGTTCAGGTTATCGGTGACGCGCTTGATACGGCGCAGCATGGTTTCATCCAGCGGCACAATGTCGCCGTTATAGCGCACCTGGGTTGAGACATTGAGGATCTCCTGCAATGCGCCTTTGCAGATCAGCTGATGCACGTCCGGATGCTCGCTCACCACCACCGACATGCGGCGGCGCTCGAAGTCGAACGGGATCTCATCCACTTTCTGCCAGCGCCCGGAAAGCGTGCGGGCAGATTCTTCATCCACGCCTTCGAGCACGGCGACGTCGAGCAGGTTTTTCAGCCCGGTCTGGTAGTGGCTGTTCAGCCAGGCACTGTGCAGCACGCGATCGCTGGTTTTGCCGGCGATATCGGTGTGGTTCTCCAGCACAATTTTGTCCTGGGTCAGCGTGCCGGTTTTATCGGTGCAGAGAATGTCCATCGCACCAAAGTTTTGAATGGCATCCAGGTGTTTGACGATCACTTTCTGTTTTGACAGTTTGACCGCCCCGCGCGCCAGCGTGGAGGTGACAATCATCGGCAGCATTTCAGGCGTTAACCCCACGGCGACGGAGAGTGCAAACAGCGCCGCTTCCCACCAGTCGCCCTTGGTATAGCCGTTGATCAGCAGCACAATCGGCGTCATCACCATCATAAAGCGGATCAGCAGCATGCTGACGCGGCCAATCCCCTTCTGGAAGGCATTCGGTTCGCTCTCCTGCTCGCTCACGCGCCCGGCCAGCTGTCCAAACCAGGTGTTGCCGCCGGTAGCGATGACCATTGCCTGCGCCGTGCCGCTGACCACCGTAGTGCCCATAAAGCAGAGGGTGTCACACTCGAGCGGGTTCATCTGCTGCGGGTCGCGGGTGCGCGCCACTTTTTCCACCGGCAGAGATTCGCCGGTCAGCGAGGCCTGCGCCACGAACAGATCCCGCGCCTGAAGAATACGTAAATCCGCGGGGATCATGTCGCCGGCCGCCAGCTTCACCAGATCGCCCGGCACCAGCTGGTCGATGGGCAGCTCAACCCAGGCGTTCTCCCCGAGATCGTTAATGACGCGCGAGACGGTTGCGGTGTTGCTTACCATCGCTTTCAGGGCGTCTGCCGCGCGGGTAGAGCGGGCCTCCTGAATAAAGTTCAGCAGCGTGGAGATCCCCACCATCAGGGCGATAACCCCGGCGGCAAACAGATCTTCAGTGGCATAGGAGATAATGCCAAGCACGGTCAGCAGCAGGTTGAACGGGTTACGGTAGCAGGTCCACAGATGCACCCACCACGGCGCCGGTTTTTGCGCCGGAATTTGGTTATCGCCATGCACGGCACGGATTTTTTCCACTTCCGCCGCGTTCAGCCCCTCCGGATGCCCGCCAAAGGCACGCCAGACTTCGTTTTCATCCATCGCCGCCACGTTCAGGCAGCGTTGGCTCAGGGAAGCAGGGATCGCTGCAGAGGCCATATTTTTGGCATTTGGCAGCGGGTCGCGCTGAACAAGACGATGTGGCAGGTGGCGGCTCAGCATCGCCTGCAGCTGCCGGGTGATATTTTTAAACATAGTCATTCCCCCGCGCCCGCAAACGCGGACACAGTATTTCCTGCAGGCGTGGCAAGGCCGTACCTGACAGGCACTTAATATTTTAAGCAGGAACGTGCAGGACGTTGCTGCCTCACATACCGGTGAGACAGCACAAAGGCTGGCTTACCGGAAAGAAAGAACGCTCCCGTTCAGGAGAAGCGTGGGATCGGGATCCATGTCACCTCCGGTAAGTAAAAAAGTAAGGTGCCGCCGCGCAGTATAAGGATTTAACCGTACCGTTTGCGGCGATTCGGGCGGTATTATACTCCCCCGCAAATAAACCGAACGTAAACCAGACTTTGCCCATAGCGAAAACACGCTATAGCATTAGGCTCTACTGACCACGTTGTCATTGTTACAGGGAATACAGCATGCAGAACCGCCTTACGATAAAAGACATCGCGCGTTTAAGCGGCGTGGGGAAATCCACCGTATCGCGCGTGCTCAACAATGAGAGCGGTGTCAGCGAACGCACCCGCGAGCGCGTCGAGGCGGTAATGAATCAGCACGGTTTTTCCCCTTCCCGCTCTGCGCGCGCCATGCGCGGGCAAAGTGACAAAGTGGTTGCCATTATCGTCTCGCGTCTGGATTCCCTGTCCGAAAACCTCGCCGTTCAGACCATGCTGCCCGCCTTTTATGAGCAGGGCTACGACCCAATCATGATGGAGAGCCAGTTCTCCACGCAGCTGGTTGAAGAGCATCTGGGTATGCTCCAGCGGCGCAACATTGACGGCGTGGTGCTGTTCGGTTTTACCGGCATCAAAGAGGAGATGCTGAAGCCCTGGCAGGCGTCGATGGTGATGCTGGCGCGCGATGCCCACGGTTTTGCCTCCGTCTGTTACGACGATGAGGGGGCGATTATTACCCTGATGCAGCGTCTGTACGATAAAGGCCATCGCCATATCAGCTACCTCGGCGTACCGCATGCGGACGTTACCACCGGCAAGCGGCGTCACGAGGCCTACCTGACCTTCTGTAAACAGCACAACCTTTCCGCCGTCGCGTCTCTGCCGGGGCTGGGAATGAAACAGGGCTACGAGCAGGTCGCCAGCGTGCTGACCCCGCAGACCACGGCGCTGGTGTGCGCCACCGATACCCTGGCGCTGGGCGCGAGTAAATATCTTCAGGAGCAACGCATAGAAGGGCTGCAGATCGCGAGCGTAGGCAGTACGCCGCTGATGAAGTTTCTGCACCCGGAGATTATCACCGTCGATCCAGGCTACGCCGAGTCAGGCAGGCAGGCCGCTGCACAGCTGATCGAGCAAATTAACGGACGTGCTGAGCCGCGTCAGATCGTGATTCCCGCCCACCTTTCATAACCCTCGTTTATCAGTTTATTGTGATCTTCGCCCGATTTCGGGAACGTTCCCATTTTCGCCGTCACGCTGAAGGAGTAGGCTTGTGCTCAGGTCATTACCCCCCTCACCATCGGTCATGAGGTTTCATGATGAGTAAAGTCAAACAAGAAGATATCGACCAGTTGATTGTCCTGGTAGGCGGCCGTGAAAACATCGCGACCGTCAGCCATTGCATTACCCGCCTGCGCTTCGTGCTGAACGATCCGGCCAAAGCCGATCCGAAAGCCATTGAAGCGCTTTCCATGGTCAAAGGCTGCTTTACCAACGCCGGTCAGTTCCAGGTCGTCATCGGTACCGAAGTGGGCGATTACTATCAGGCTCTGCTGGCGACAACCGGGCACAGTTCAGCCGATAAAGAGCAAGCCAAGAAAGCTGCACGCCAGAATATGAAATGGCACGAGCAGTTAATTTCCCACTTCGCGGAGATTTTCTTCCCGCTGCTCCCGGCGCTGATCAGCGGCGGTCTGATTCTGGGCTTCCGCAACGTTATCGGTGATGTGCCGATGAGCGACGGCAAAACCCTGGCGCAGATGTACCCGGCGCTGAAAACCGTTTACGACTTCCTGTGGCTGATTGGCGAAGCGATCTTCTTCTATCTGCCGGTCGGGATTTGCTGGTCAGCGGTGCGCAAAATGGGCGGCACGCCGATTCTGGGTATCGTGCTGGGCGTCACGCTGGTCTCTCCACAGTTAATGAACGCTTACTTGCTTGGTCAGCAGGTGCCTGAGGTGTGGAACTTCGGTCTGTTCACCATCGCGAAAGTGGGCTATCAGGCACAGGTGATCCCAGCCTTGCTGGCCGGTCTGACGCTGGGCTTTATTGAAACGCGCCTGAAACGCATCGTACCGGATTACCTCTATCTGGTGGTGGTGCCGGTCTGCTCCCTTATTCTGGCCGTCTTCCTCGCCCATGCGTTTATCGGTCCGTTTGGCCGCATGATTGGCGACGGCGTTGCCTTCGCGGTACGTCACCTGATGACCGGCAGCTTCGCGCCGATTGGTGCCATGCTGTTTGGCTTCCTGTACGCCCCGCTGGTGATCACCGGCGTGCACCAGACCACGCTGGCAATTGATATGCAGATGATTCAGAGCCTGGGCGGTACGCCGGTCTGGCCTATCATCGCGCTGTCTAACATTGCGCAGGCCTCGGCGGTCACAGGCATTATCCTGGTCAGCCGCAAGCATAACGAGCGTGAGATTTCTGTTCCGGCGGCCATCTCCGCCTACCTCGGCGTCACCGAACCGGCGATGTACGGTATCAACCTGAAATACCGCTTCCCGATGCTGTGCGCGATGATCGGCTCCGGTCTGGCAGGCCTGGTATGCGGTCTGTACGGTGTGATGGCGAACGGGATCGGTGTCGGCGGTCTGCCTGGTATTCTCTCCATCCAGCCCGCTTTCTGGCAGGTGTTTTCCCTGGCGATGGTCATCGCGATTGTCGTTCCAATGGCTCTCACCACCGTGGTTTACCAGCGTAAGTACCGTCAGGGCGCGCTGCAGATTGTTTAACTTCATCTTTCGGGGCGCAGTTGCGCCCCTTCGCATTTGCAGGAACGCATTATGAATACCCTTCCTCACTGGTGGCAGAACGGCGTTATCTACCAGATCTATCCAAAGAGTTTTCAGGACACGACGGGCAGCGGTACCGGCGATTTACGCGGCGTCACGCAGCGGCTGGACTACCTGCAAACCCTCGGCATCGACGCCATCTGGCTGACGCCGTTTTATATTTCCCCGCAGGTAGATAACGGGTACGACGTGGCGAATTACACCGCCATCGACCCGGCCTACGGCACGCTGGATGATTTTGACGAGCTGGTCGCGCAGGCCCATCAACGCGGCATTCGTATCGTGCTGGATATGGTGTTCAATCACACCTCAACGCAGCACGCCTGGTTCCGGGAATCGCTGAATAAAGAGAGCCCGTATCGCCAGTTCTACATCTGGCGCGACGGTACGCCGGAACAACTGCCCAATAACTGGCGCTCCAAATTTGGCGGCAACGCCTGGCGCTGGCACGCCGAGAGCGAGCAGTACTATCTGCACCTGTTCGCCCCCGAGCAGGCGGACCTCAACTGGGAAAACCCGCAGGTGCGCGCCGAGCTGAAAAAGGTATGCGAGTTCTGGGCCGACCGTGGCGTGGACGGTTTACGCCTCGATGTGATTAACCTGATTTCCAAAGACCAGGATTTCCCGGATGACGCCGTGGGCGATGGCCGTCGCTTCTATACCGACGGACCGCGCATTCATGAGTATCTTCAGGAGATGAGCCGCGACGTCTTTACCCCGCGAAACCTGATGACGGTAGGCGAGATGTCGTCGACCTCGCTGGAAAACTGTCAGCAATACGCCTCTCTCGATGGGCGCGAGCTGTCGATGACCTTCAACTTCCACCACCTGAAAGTGGATTACCCCGGCGGCGAAAAGTGGACCCTGGCCAGGCCGGACTTCGTGGCGCTGAAAACCCTCTTCCGCCACTGGCAGCAGGGCATGCACAACAAGGCCTGGAACGCGCTGTTCTGGTGTAACCACGATCAGCCGCGCATTGTGTCGCGCTTTGGCGATGAAGGGGAGTACCGTCCCCACGCCGCGAAAATGCTCGGCATGGTGCTGCATGGAATGCAGGGCACCCCGTATATTTACCAGGGCGAAGAGCTGGGTATGACCAACCCGCACTTTAGCCGTATTACCGATTACCGTGACGTTGAAAGCCTTAATATGTTCGCTGAACTGCGGGCCAACGGTCGCGCCCCTGAAGAATTGCTGGCTATTCTGGCGAGTAAATCCCGCGATAATGGCCGCACGCCAATGCAGTGGGATGCCACACACAGTGCGGGCTTTACCGAGGGTGAGCCGTGGATTGGCGTTTGCGACAACTACGAGACGGTCAATGCCCGTGCGGCGCTGGACGATACTGATTCGGTGTTTTACACCTACCAGACGCTGATTCGCCTGCGCAAAACCCTGCCGGTGCTGACGTGGGGAGATTATGAAGATCTGCTGCCTGACCACCCTTCCCTGTGGTGCTATCGCCGGCGGTCGCAGGGCCAGACGCTGATGGTGGTGGCAAACCTGAGCCGTGAGCGCCAGCAATGGGTTCCCGCGTCAGTACAGGGAGCCTGGCGGGTCGCACTGAGCAACTATGCGGATGCTCCCCCTCAGCCCGACAACCTGCTGTTGCGCCCGTTTGAAGCCATCTGGTGGATACAGGAATAACCCTCAAGAGATACAGCCTGCTGTATCTCTTTTTTTATGTTTAGCGATACGCTAAATGTACGACGATAACTTTTACTTCACGGTGTGCCAAAATAAGAATAGCCCTGCCATTTAAATAACCTCGGCAGGACATTATGAAAAAGACAATTATTAAAGCAACATGTATTAGCGCATTATTATTAAGTACCCAGGGATGGTGCGGAAATACCTCCGTCGATCTTCGCTTTGGTCATAATACGCGCTCAGACGTAAATGATTCACGTATTAAAGTGATGCATCAGGCTGATAACGGTTTTTACTTCTCCGTCGAAGCGGCGCAAAACCATAACGATACGTTCTTTGGTGATACCGACCGATATAATCCGGACGAAAAAGGGTTAACGGAGGCAGCACAGGAAATCGAAACGCGCTGGCGTTTTGATCTGGGAAATGGGTTCGCCATCGCGCCAGGGATGGTGACCGTCTTTACCGCCAGCAATACGCATTACCGCCCCTTCATCCAGGGCTGGAAAACGTTCGATAACGGCCTGAACCTGTCTGCCCGCTACCGCTATAACACCGTTAACGATGCGCACAGCGACAAACGCCTGGACGGCAGCGGCTACACCCGCCGCGAGTCACACCAGTTCGACCTGTGGTTCGCGTACAACATCGGGAAATTCGGCATGTCCTATAACCCGCGCTTCCGCTGGCAGGATAATGTCGATCAGGGAACCGGGGATGATACCTACTGGGAGCACACCGTAGCGTTCAACTACAAGCTCGACGACGGCTGGACGCCTTACGTCGAACTGGTGTCGCTGGATAAAACCTACCTCACTCAGGATGGCAATCATGAAAATGATTACGCCATTCGTCTGGGTATCGTGAAACAGCTCTGACGGCCTGCCTACTCCGTATCGTGCTGCAGAAGCCTGCAGCCGATACGATCGACGGCGCTTAACAGGTCCAGCTGTCCCTCTCGCTGATATAAAGAGACGGCATTTATATCAATCGACAACGGCCAGCACAGCGTAGAAAGCCCGGCCAGCGTCGAACCCTGACGGGTAATCGCAATAATCTTTAGCCCCTTACGCAGCGCGTTACGCGCCATTTCTATCAGCGACTGCGTCTCCCCGGATTTACTGATCAACACCAGCGTGCCCTTCGATACCCGGGTCAACTGGTGCATATCATTCAGAATCAGGTGTGGCAGGCTCGCCAGTGACAAAAAACGCGACAGGTAGTTGAGGCTGGTGAGAGATGCCCCGCGTGCATATAAATAGATATGGCTGGAATGGGTCAGTAACCGGGACACGTCCACCACGATATCGTCTGCCTGTGGCTCCATCGCAGGCTCGGCAGGGACAGACGTAAAATGGTCGCGTAAAAACCGATAGCGAAGCTCGGTATAACTTTTATAGCCCATTTTCTTACAGACGCGATTCACCGAGGTGGTTGTCGTAAAAGTATCACGCGCAATCTCTTTTGCCGATATATCAGAAATATTGCGTGCGTGGTGCTGAATGTATTCAAATATCAACCGTTCACTTCCCTGAAATGAATTCATTTATTACGTCCTGTTAAAACCTAACAGGATATTAGCAGAATAGCGAAATAGTCTCTGGAAGGCGCTTCACATATTGCAACATAGCGTATGACGATACGTAATTAGTATTAGCAAACCTTAAACACTGTTTTAAGTTCTCTTTATACTTTCGCTATTTTCACACCCAGGGAATTATTACAATGATGAATCAAAAAATTATCGCTGTAACGGCTTGTCCTACAGGGATCGCGCACACGTTTATGGCGGCAAGTAAAATTATTGCATGGGCAAAAGAGCATAATATTGAGGTCAAGGTCGAAACGCAGGGCAGCGACGGCGTAAAAAACAGATTAACGAAACAGGATATTGCCTCCGCCACGGCCATTATTCTTGCAACCGACGTTCCCATTCAGGACGCAGAACGTTTTGAACACGTTCCTCACCTTCAGACCCGCACGCAGGAGCTGATTAAAAATACCGACCGCTACCTGCGTCAGGCGCTGGCCATGCAGAAAAACGTCACCACTGTGGCGGACGAAGACGCCATTCAGCGTTCGGCTTACCAGATTTTTATCGGCCATATCATGGCGGCCATCAGCTATATGTTACCGGTCGTGGTGATGGGCGGCCTGATGATGGCGACGGCCAAAATTACCGGGCAGTTTATTAACATTGAGCATTCGCCGTTCAGCGTGCTGGATAAAATGGGCTTTATGACCATCAAGTTCATGTACCCGGTCTTTGCGATGTATCTGGCCTTTTCCATTGCCGGTAAACCGGCGCTGATCCCCGGACTGATCGGCGGCATCATGTCAGATGAGGTCTACAAACGCTTTTTTGATATTGAAGGCTTTATGCCCTCCGGCTTTTTCGGCGCAATTGGCATCGGCTTTTTTGTCGGCTATCTGGTGCGCTGGCTGAATGATGCCATTCACGTCCGACAGCAGCTTACCACCCTAAAAACCATGCTGGTCGTTCCGCTGATCACCGGTATTACGCTGGTGATGGTAATGGAATATCTGATCAACCCGATTTTTGGTTCGCTTAACCAGTTGATGGTGGTCTTTTTTACCTCGGCGGGTGATACCGGACGCGGCTTCTATTCGGCCATGATCGCCGCGGGTACCGCGTTCGATCTCGGCGGCCCGGTTAACAAGGCGGCAGGATCGGTCGCGCTCGGCCTGAACGGCATGAGCGAGACATTTGATTTAACCGCCCGCGAGCTCTCCATCGTGATTCCTTCTATTGGGGTAGGCCTCGCCGCGTTCCTCAATGGGCGTTTTGGCCTGCCGGATGTGTTCAGCCGTGAAGAGAAAACCGTTGGCAGCACTTCGTTATTGCTGGGCTTTATCGGTATTTCAGAAGGCGCTATCCCGTTCATTCTGAAAAACCCACGCCTGATCCCCGTGTTCATGACAGGAGCCGTCGCAGGTGCGCTGGTGGCGATTGCCCTCGGCGTGAAGCAGACGTTGCCCCTGCCGGCTATCTGGGGCTGGCCGCTGGCGACCAATGTGGTCGGGTACCTGGCAAGCGTCTTTATTGGCGCACTGATTTGCGCCCTGGGCGTGCTTTATCTCAGCCCAAAGAACGCCAGATAAGGAGAGCGCAATGAGCCAGATCCACGTTATAGCCCATACCCACTGGGATCAGGAGTGGTATTTCACCCGCCAGGACAGCATGGTGCTGGCGTCATACAACTTTGCGGAGGTCATCGAGACGCTGGAGCAGGATCCGGCCTGGCAGTGCTATCACCTTGACGGGCAGATGGCGGTGGTGGATGACTTTCTCGCCATCAATCCCGATTACCGGCCCCGGCTGGAAAAACTGGTCAGGGAGAAAAGCGTGTTTGTCGGGCCGTGGTTCACCCAGACGGATACCTACAACGTTCACGGCGAATCGATTATCCGCAACCTCAAGTACGGTATCTTCGCCGCTCGGGCGCTGGGGCATGCCATGCAGGTCGGTTATCTGCCGGATACCTTTGGGCATAACGCGCAGATGCCCACGATTTTGCAGGGCTGCAATATCGATAATATCGTTTTCTGGCGCGGTGTCGACCACGACACTCAGGCCAAAAACAGCCAGTTTCTCTGGCGCGCGCCGTCAGGTGCAACCATCATCGCCTGTGCAATGGCGCTGGGGTATGGTGCGGCCAAGAATATGCGCGCGGAGGCCAGCCATCTGCACGGCAAGATCTACCCGATGGTGGATCTGCTGCGTTCACGGTCGCAGATTGACGACCTCCTCCTTCCTTGCGGCGGCGATCAGGTCAGCATCGACCCGGCGCTGCCGCATATCCTGCAGGCTGCCAGCACGCACTCTCCCACGAAGGACCGTTACGTTCTCAGCTCGCTGGAGCAGTACGTCGATCTGCTGCGCACAAAACGGGAACAGCTGGCGTTATGGGAAGGTGAGCTGAAATCGCCGCGCTACACCCGCATTCACAAAACGATCGGGTCTGTGCGTTACGATATCAAAAAGAAAAATGCCGACATCGAGCAGTTCATCCTGCGACAGCTGGAGCCCACCATCGCCATGGCGCGTCATCAGGGCATTCCGGTCACGCTCCCGATTGTGGACACCCTCTGGAAGAAGCTTCTGCGAAGCCATGCCCACGACTCCATGGGCGGCTGCAACAGCGATGCCACTAACCGCGACATTCTTCATCGGCTCGAGCAGACAGAGCAGCTTTGTCACAGCCTGTGGAATCTGGTGGTGAAGTCACTGGCCGCCGCATGCTGTCAGGAGGGTGACCTGCTCATTTTCAACCCGCTGGCCACCCCGACCCGCTGCGTGATCCACACCACCCTGTACAGTCGGGCCGACAATATCACCCTGACGTATCAGGGCCAGCCGCTGCCCTTCGACGTTCTGGAACGCGAGACGTTACCCGGAGGAACGGCCATCTCCCTCACCTGTGAGGGCGAACGCGAAACGCACCTTCCGCCTTATTTCCGCTGGCATGTTGTTCTGCAGACGCCTCTCCTGCCGCCGGTGGGCTATATCACCGTCAACCTAAAAGACACGCCGGCTCCATTTGCCAGGACCTGCGCCGCGAAAGGAGAGGCGATAGAGAATACGGTTTATCGACTGACGCTGGAGGCCGGTACGCTGGTGCTTGAAGACAAGCGCAACGCCAGGCGCATCACGTCGTTATTCAGTCTTGAAGACTGCGCGGATGCCGGAGACAGCTATGATTTCTCGCCGCTCGCGGGCGATGAACCGACGCGCTGCGCGCATTTCACGCTGATCGACTGCAGCAAAACCCCTCTTTGCCAAACGATGGTGCTTGAGGCGGTCATGTCGCTGCCACCGGATCTCGCTGGACGCCGGGAAAATACCCGCACCCCGTTATCGATGCGCATAGTGTGCGAATTACGTCACGACGATCCGAACCTGCATGTTGATAGCTCGCTGGTAAACAGCCACTGCGATCACCGGCTGCGTTTACTGATCAACAGCGATATTTGCACCCGTCACTCCCTCGCCTCGCAGCCGTTCTCGATAATCGAGCGTAAAACGGGGTACGACGATACTCACTGGCAGGAGCGCTATCGCGAGAAGCCCGTGGATATTGAAACCAGCGAGGGCATTATCGCTATCGCGCAAGCGGGCAAAGCGCTGGTCGTGAATAGCCGCGGCATGAAAGAGTTTCAGGTTATTGGACGCGATCCGGCAGTCATTGCCCTGACCTTATTCAAATCAACCGGCGTACTGGGGCGCAGCGATCTTGACTGGCGACCCGGCCGGGCGTCTGGCATTAACAATACGGTGGTCGATACGCCCGATGCGCAGCTGCTCAAACCGCTGCACTTTTCCTTCACCGTGGCGCTGGCCGATAACGCAGACCATCTGACGCTGCGCCAGCTGGAGAATCAGGCGACGGGTCACCCCTTCACCTATCAACGGCAAACGCTGCATACCCTCGATAACCGGCTTGAGCGTTTTTCGCTGCGCCTGCCCGAACGCACGCTGCCGGCAGAATTTTCGTTATTCGCCTTACCGGAACCGCTCGTTCTTTCTGCCCTGCCTCATGCGCAACGATCGCCTGGCACGATCGCCCGCGTGTTCAACGCCGGGACGCAGCCTGTCCCTGTTCCGGCTGGCCTGGCAGAGCGTCCCCAGCTCAATTATCTGGAAGAACACGTGCCATCGGTGACGACGATCCCCCCTTCTGCGACCTGTGATTTTTTGATTGAGGCTTAACATGAACTTGCTTGAACTCACGCACCCCGAACTGGTGTTTATTAACCCACCCTGCCGCACGCCTGAAGCGCTGATCCGCTGGCTCTCCGAACCGCTTGTCGGGCGAAACGTCATCACCGATAAAGACGCCTTTATCCAGAGCGTCTTACACCGCGAAAGTGAAGGTCCCACCGCGCTGGGCGAAGCGCTGGCCGTTCCGCACGGTAAATCAGACGCGGTGCAGCAGGCGGCGTTTTGCCTGGCGCTTTTTGATGAGCCGGTTATCTGGCCGGGGCTGGAAGGCGATGAAGCGGTCAGGATGGTTTTTCTGCTCGCCATCCCACACGCCGAGGCCGGCAGTACGCATATGCAGCTGCTGACGACGCTGACCAGTTCGCTGGCGGAAGAGCGGGTTCGTAACGCGCTTCTGGCGGCGCGCACCGGCGAAGAAGCGCTGTCCGCGTTGCGCAGAGAAATGCCACAAAACGCGGACGCCGAACCCGGGCGCTCACTTGTTATCCCGCTGATACTGGGGGGTATTGCGGCGGCAGCCTTTCTCCAGGCCGGACTGAACTGGGCATGCGGGGTGAGTTAACCGACTGGCGCTCGGCACATGCTGCTGAGCGCTTGTTTTTGTTGAATAATTAATCAGAATTTTCCCTCTCGTCTTTACAAACGCTGGAGTGCCCGTCGTTTGTACTCTCGTCTTTTTACTTTGTTCTGAATCAAATAAATCGCAAACATGTTTGATGCAAATCACTATATGTAGCACTTAAAATGCACGCCGACCCAACATATTGTATTTATCGTCTACTATTCCAACAACAAGACGGCGACTCAGCTCTCCGGAATTGTGGATAACACGCGTTGGGAACGTGGGAAGTCTCTGGCCTGGCTGACAATACGCCCGGTGAACACTTCTCCACCTCTGTGGATAACCTGTTTTTAAAAATGGAGTGATCATGACACCGCATGTGATGAAACGTGATGGCTGTAAAGTGCCATTTAAATCAGAGCGCATCCAGGAAGCCATTCTGCGTGCAGCTAAAGCAGCGGGTGTCGATGACGCAGATTACTGCGCCACCGTCGCAGAAGTCGTTAGCAGCCAGATGAACGAACGCAGCCAGGTCGATATCAATGAGATCCAGACCGCGGTTGAAAACCAACTGATGGCGGGCCCCTACAAGCAGTTAGCCCGCGCCTATATCGAATACCGCCACGATCGGGACGTACAGCGCGAGAAACGCGGTCGTCTTAATCAGGAGATTCGTGGCCTGGTGGAGCAGACCAACTCCGCCCTGCTGAATGAAAATGCCAACAAAGACAGCAAAGTGATCCCCACCCAGCGCGACCTGCTGGCCGGTATTGTTGCCAAACACTATGCCCGTCAGCACCTGCTGCCGCGCGACGTGGTCTCGGCGCATGAGCGCGGTGAGATCCACTACCACGATCTCGATTATTCGCCCTTCTTCCCGATGTTCAACTGCATGCTCATCGACCTGAAAGGCATGCTGACCCATGGTTTTAAAATGGGTAATGCCGAGATTGAGCCGCCAAAATCCATCTCCACGGCCACTGCGGTCACGGCGCAGATTATCGCTCAGGTCGCCAGCCATATTTACGGCGGCACCACCATTAACCGCATTGATGAAGTACTGGCACCGTTTGTCACGGCAAGCTTCAACAAACACCGGAAAACCGCTGAAGAGTGGCAAATCCCGGACGCCGATGGCTACGCGCACGCCCGTACCGAAAAAGAGTGCTACGACGCGTTCCAGTCGCTGGAATACGAGGTGAACACCCTGCATACCGCCAACGGTCAGACGCCGTTTGTGACCTTCGGTTTTGGTCTGGGTACCAGTTGGGAATCACGCCTGATTCAGCAATCTATCCTGCGCAACCGTATCTCCGGGCTTGGTAAAAACCGTAAGACAGCTGTGTTCCCGAAACTGGTGTTCGCTATCCGCGACGGCCTGAACCACAAGTTTGGCGATCCTAACTACGACATCAAACAGCTGGCGCTGGAGTGTGCGAGCAAGCGCATGTACCCGGACATCCTGAACTACGACCAGGTGGTCAAAGTGACCGGCTCGTTTAAAACGCCGATGGGCTGCCGCAGCTTCCTCGGCGTGTATGAAGACGAAAACGGCGAACAGGTTCACGACGGCCGTAACAACCTCGGTGTGATCAGCCTCAACCTGCCGCGTATCGCTCTCGAAGCCAAAGGCGACGAAGCGGCCTTCTGGGCGCTACTGGACGAACGTCTGCAGCTCGCACGAAAGGCCCTCATGACCCGTATCGCGCGTCTGGAAGGGGTGAAAGCCCGCGTTGCGCCCATCCTGTATATGGAAGGGGCCTGCGGCGTGCGCCTGAAGGCGGACGATGACGTGTCGGAGATCTTCAAAAATGGTCGCGCGTCGATTTCTCTGGGCTACATCGGTATTCACGAAACGATTAACGCGCTGTTCGGCAACCAGCACATGTATGACAGCGACGCCCTGCGTGAAAAAGGTGTTGCCATTGTTCAGCGCCTGCGCGATGCGGTTGACCAGTGGAAAGACGAAACCGGCTACGGCTTCAGCCTGTACAGCACCCCGAGTGAAAACCTGTGTGACCGTTTCTGCCGCCTGGATACCGCTGAATTTGGCATTGTCGAAGGGGTAACCGACAAAGGGTACTACACCAACAGCTTCCACCTCGACGTGGAGAAGAAGGTGAACCCTTACGACAAGATCGACTTTGAAGCCGCGTATCCGCCCGTCGCGAACGGTGGCTTCATCTGCTACGGCGAGTATCCGAACATTCAGCACAACCTGAAGGCGCTGGAAGATGTCTGGGATTACAGCTATCAGCACGTGCCGTATTACGGGACCAACACCCCGATTGACGAGTGCTACGAGTGTGGCTTTACCGGTGAGTTTGAGTGCACCAGCAAAGGGTTCACCTGCCCGAAATGCGGTAACCACGATGCGGCTCGCGTCTCGGTGACCCGCCGCGTGTGTGGCTATCTCGGAAGTCCCGATGCGCGTCCGTTTAATGCCGGTAAGCAGGAAGAGGTTAAGCGACGCGTGAAGCATTTGGGGAATGGGCAGATCGGTTAAGGCGTCGGGGGTTTCCCCTCACCCTACCCCTCTCCCTCAGGGAGAGGGAACCGAACGCGCACCTACGTTTCCCCCCTCTCCCGGTGGGAGAGGGCTGGGGTGAGGGCACCCGCGCACACACACTCTGGACATCTTCTTATGCGATATCATCAATACTACCCCGTCGACATCGTCAATGGTCCCGGTACACGTTGCACCCTGTTTGTCTCAGGCTGCGTCCATGAATGCCCCGGCTGTTACAACAAAAGCACCTGGCGCCTGAATTCAGGCCTACCGTTCACCGCAGAAATGGAACAGCGGATCATCCACGATCTCAACGACACGCGCATTCATCGCCAGGGGATTTCACTCTCCGGTGGCGACCCGCTTCACCCGCAAAACGTGCCGGACATTCTGAAGCTGATAAAACGCATTCGCCGCGAATGTGCAGGCAAGGATATCTGGGTCTGGACGGGTTATAAGCTTGAAGAACTGAATGCTGAACAGAGGGAAGTGGTGGATTTGATTAACGTGCTGGTTGACGGCAAGTTTGTGCAGGATTTAAAAGACCCTGCGCTGATCTGGCGCGGCAGCAGCAACCAGGTTGTGCATCATTTGCGTTGATCGCTAAAGCCGTTTGTTTGCGTCATGATAAGCGGCTGATTTCTCTCTCTTACCGATAGCAATAACACATACCGTCACAACGTTGTCCTGAACCTGATAGACCAAACGATAACCCTGGGATCTGAGTTTTATCTTGTCGCAATCAGGCAGGCCATGCAGGCGAGCCGATTCAACCCAGGGGTTCACCAACACGTTCGCAAGCTTCTTCTTAAACTGATTTTTTACGGTATCACCCAGCCTGGTCCACTCCTTGAACGCCCTCGGATCAAATACGAGTTCATAAGTCATCCAGCCTAACCTTAATTCCTTTTTGCGGATTAGCCAGCCGCTCCCGGACTGTCTGTATGAGTTCATCTTCACTGTCGCTAACAGTGACCGTTTTCACCGGCATACGCCCCGTCTCCGCAACGTACTGAAACAGTAACCGAACGGCTTCCGTTGGCGTGATATTGAGTTTTTCAAGCACGGCATAAGCCTCGTTTTTGAGTTTGTCATCCAGACGGACGTTCAGCGTGGCCATTATGCCTCCAGTGAAATCGAATGTGTAATGCATTTTAGCATTACATTTGCATTACATCGAATTCTGGATAACGTCTCTCAAAACCGGCTCACACTCTCCATCGCCACCGCTTTAAACCCGGCGAAATCATTGCAACTGCACAGCCGTGACATGGCGCGCTCACGCAGGAAAGTCACGAAAATATCGTAAATCGCCATCGCCTCTTCGTACTCGCGCTTGCTGATGGCGAGCAGGAAAATCACGTGGGCGGTTTCATCCCCCCAGGCAATACCCTGCGGTGCCAGCACGGTGTAAACCACCGTTTTTTGTGCCAGTAGCCCAAGTGAGTGCGGCAGCGCAATGCCGTCGCCCAGCATGGTGCTGACGATGGCCTCTCGCTCCACGACCGAATCCAGAAACTCCGCGCCAACAAACCCCTCTTCTTCGAGCTGCTCGCACAGCTCCCGGAACAGCGTTTGCTGGTCAATCGGCCTGTCGATAATGCGGAAATGGGCGGCATCGAAGTATTTATCCAGCATCCACGGGCGGGTTCGGTCCACCAGCACCAGCTTACCTATCTGCTCAAGCTGGTAGTCCGTCGGGAACGGGGCGATCATCACCACCGGTTTAGACTTTTCGCTCACGCGGGCGGTCGAGATAACAAAGTCTTCGCCGATCGGTTCCGCCAGCTCATACTCGCGCAGCGTGAGCGTGCGGGTCACCTCAATTTGCGGATATTTGCGCTGCAGCACCGCTTCAATCATCCGGACCATCGCATTCCCGGCATCGCAAACTAACAGCACGCGCGGCTGACGCTGGTAGCCGATGTTGTAGTGGCGCTCCAGCCCGACACCGATATGCAGCACCAGGAAACCGATCTCGTTTTCGCTGATCACATACGGCGTGTATTTCCCCCAGCTCGACACTGCCGCGAGGGTCATATCCCACGCCATCGGGTAGTGCTGCTTGATGTTATCCAGAAGCGGATTCGGGATCATGATTTGATAGCGCACGCGGGTGATCATGGTTTTGATGTGGGTGAGCAGATCCGCATGCAGTTGCTCGTCGCTGAGCAGGTTGTAGTTATAGTGGGTATTGATGTAGCGCAGGATGTAATTGACCAGCGCTTCGTCGTCATCGGCATTGATGGCACTGGGGGCAATCTCCTGGATCTGACGTGCCGCGATGTGAACGCAGAGCCAGCTCTCTTCTGAAGGCGAAAGCGCTTTATCCGCCAGCTGTTGAATGGTCACAGCGATGTCTTTCGCCGCCTCACGGACATTCTCGGCCACATCTTCTGCGTGAAATTCCGGCAGCGGATAGCCCTCGCTGATACGACGCACCGACACCGCACAGTACAGGCGCAGGAACAGCTCGCCCTCGTCAGTCAGACGAATGTGATGTCGCGTCAGCGCATCGTGCAGCACGGGAACCATCTGCTCCGCCACCCCCGCATTGAGCGCAACGTCGGTCACCAGCGGGTTCAGGCTATCCTGCTGTGCCAGCTCCCAGAGCAGATCGGTGAGACAGGCGCGGGTCGCCATCTCGCTGCCAAACAGCTTCATGCCGTGGCGCGGTCGAGTTTCCAGCGTCAGGTTGTAACGGTGGAACCACTCGCGCACTTCCACCATGTCACTTTGCAGCGTCGCACGGCTGACAAACCACTCATCTGCCAGATCCTCCAGCTTGAGCGAAAACGCGGAGGTAAGAAAACGGACCACCAGATAGTGCACGCGCTCCGGCCCGGTGCGGGGAATGCGCAGCGCGCGCGGGTGTGAGGACTGAAGCTGCTGATAGCGTTCTGCATCGTCAATTTTGAGCTGATAGCCATTGCCGCGGCTGAGAATAAACTGCGCACCGTGGCTCGCCAGCAGCGCGTTCAGGGCGGTGATATCAGCGCGGACGGTTCGCGTGGAGACCGACAGCCGCTGCGCCAGTTCGTCCTGCGGCAGCGTCTCGTTTTGCAACAGATCGAAAAGTTGCGCTAAACGTTGGTTCGGAAATCGCACGGGGTTGTCCTCTTACGGCTTAGGGTGAAATGACCATCTGGGATGGACTGCCGACCGGGGTATAGTCCGGCTCGGCGCTGAGCTTGCCGTCCTGCGCCACGCGAAAACGGGTAATGTTGTCGCTGCGCTGATTCATGACGTACAGCCAGCGCCCCTGTTTGTCGAGCGTCAGGGTGCGCGGGTAATCACCACGCGTCCACACATCGTCCTGATGCGTCAGCGTGCCATCCGCTGTTACGGTAAAGTGCCCGATGCTGTTATGCAAACGGTTAGCCACATACAGCTGCTTGCCATCGGCACTGAGCGCCAGCCCGGCGGCAAAGCTGGTGCCTTTATAGCCGTGTGGCAGGGCGGAGAGGGTTTTCCCCTCCTGCAGCCTGCCCCGGGCATCCAGCGTATAGTGCGTGAGCGTGGATGCCTCTTCGTTAATCAGCCATAACGCATCGCCTTTCGGCGTAAAGACGAAATGCCGCGGACCGGCCCCTTTCGAGGAGGCACTGATAAACGGCGGATCGTTCGGGGTCAGCTTGCCTGTTTGATCGTCAAAACGGTACTGGTAGATACGATCCAGCCCCAGATCGGTAGAAAAAACGTATTTCCCGCGCGGATCGGCGGCGATCATGTGCGCATGGGGGCCATTGTGATCGCTAATGGCAAAACTGCCTTCCACCGCCGCCGCCGGTTTCGCCGCGCCCGGCTCTCCCCGATCCTGATGCGTGTCCGTCGCCTCCCCCAGACTGCCGTCTGCATTAACGGGCAGAACAGCAATCGAGCCGCTGACGTAGTTCGCCACCAGCAGGTGTTGACCCTTTGGCGTCAGGGAGAGATAGACCGGCCCCGCCCCGCCGGACGCCACCTGATTAAGCTCGCTCAGTTCACCGTTATCGCTCACACGCAGCGCCTGCACCACGCCCTGCTCCACTTCGCTCGCCAGATAGAGCGTCTTACCATCCTGCGAGACGGTGAGCTGCGCGGCGTTTGGCAGCGTGCTGACCAGCGTTTTATTCGACAGCGCACCGGTTTGCGGGTCGAGGGTAAAGCGGTACAGCCCCTCGCCGTTGGGGTTGTACGTCCCGACCCAGGCGTACTGCGTCTGGGCGATGGCGGTGGTAGCGAGTAACGAGAGTGAAGCGACGAGCAGATTGCGGGTGTGCATGGTGGCTCCTTTGGTTTTGTGCGGTTTGTGCCCCTCACCCTAACCCTCTCCCCAAAGGGGAGAGGGGACGATTACACCCTCTCCCCTTTGGGGAGAGGGCCGGGGTGAGGGGTAAAGACTACTTAGCCAGCTTCTTCGTCATCTCCAGCAGCGTACGCACATCTTCCGGACGCGTGTCGCCGCTGGCTTTGTCGATAATCGAGCTGTAGATATGCGGAATGATTTTACTCACGCCCGCATCAAGGGCGATCTGCAGGATCGCTTCATAGTTCTCCAGATCGATCCCACCGGTCGGCTCCAGCCAGAAATCGTGACGGGCGCAGGCTTCCGCCACTGCCTGGTATTCGTCCCGACACGCCAGGCCTCCCATCGGGAAGTATTTGATGGAACTGCCGCCAAAATCTTTCAGCAGGGCAATCGCGGTTTCAACCGGCACAATGCCGTCCGGCGCCGTGCTGCTCAGCGGACCGGTGGAGATTTTCACCTTGCCAACGGTGCCGGTCGGAGAGACCAGGCCGTTGACCACGGATTCACTCTGCCCCAGCAGCGCACGGCTGGTTGCCACACCGGTGAACACCTGGTTAACGTGCTGCGGCTGCACCTGACGGGCGATCTCACTGACCATCGCGGACTGGTTCGGATCCCCCGCGCCGAGGCCCACAGAGAGCGCATTATCGATAAGCTGAGCGTAGTCGCGCATATCGGCAACCGCACTGGCGACATCCGGGTAATTTTTGGAGAGCACGCCCACCAGCACGTGGCCTTCCGCCGCCTCGTAAATGGCGCTGGCGTTGGCTTTCGATCCTGCCAGCACGTTCAGGCAGACGCGGTCACGGTAAAAGTTGGGGGTCAGTTTCATGCCTTTTTCTCCTGTCCTAACACTTCACTCATGCGGCGATAAACAATGTTCAGCTGATCGGCATTCACGCTGCGCACGTCCGCTTCGATAATCCCTTCGTTGGCCTTGTAGCCACGGAAGTAAATGGCGTACTCACCTTGCTTCAGCGCGGTCACCAGGTCGCCGGTGCCAACACCGGTGGTGGCTTCATCAAACTTAATTTCGGTACGGGCAATATCGCGACCGGCGCTATCCCAGACCACGCGTGCCGTCACGCCGTTAAGGGTATTAAGCGCGTCAATAAAGGGCGTCATCTTCGCCACCATCTCTTCGCCGCTCTCTTTGGTCGCCGTCAGGTAGTGTTCGATGGCACAGGTGAGGCCGAGGATCCCCTCTTTACCCACTTTCATTGCGCGGCCAATCCCCGCCGTCTGGCGTTTCACCCACTCAACATACTGCGTTTTGCCGATCACCAGCCCGCTGGTTGGCCCTTCAATCGCTTTCGCACCGCTGTAGATAACCAGATCGGCACCGGAGCGGTAGTAAACGTGAAGATCTTCTTCCGCGGCCGCATCCACGATCAGCGGCAGATCGTGCTTACGCGCCACCACCGCCGCCTGCTCTACGCTGAGCATGCTTTTCTGCACGCAGTGGTGAGACTTGATGTAAAGGATGGCCGCGGTACGCGGCGTGATGGCCGCCGCCAGCTGATCGGCGGAGCATTCGTTCGCGTAGCCCGCTTCCACCAGCTTGCCGCCGCCCAGCGCCACCATGGTGCCTACCGGTGCGCCAAAGTTAACGTTATGGCCTTTCGGCAGCACGATTTCGTTGCTCTCAATCGGGGTGACGTGCAGGTTCTCCAGCAGCCAGTCGCTGTCTTTGACCAGCACCGCCGCCACGGACTGGGCGATGCCTGCTGACGCGCAGGAGACCACCGTCGCCCCTTCCACATCCAGCAGCTTCGCGATGTATTCACCGGTTTTGTTGACCAGATCTTTCATCTCGAAATAGTGATTCATGCCATCCATCGCCGCCTGCACCACGTCCGGCCGCGGCGTGGAGACACCCAGCGCCGTCATACGGCCTGAGGTGTTGATGACTTGCTTTAAGTGATACTTCTCATAAATCGAAGGCATGTTCCGTGCTCCCTTGTTCGGTCATGTAGCCCTTGCCTGCGCGGATGGCGGCAAGCGGCACCAGAATGTGTTCAGCCTGCAGGCTGTCATTTTCAGCATCCACCAGTAGCGTTGGCTGGCGTTTTATCGTGAACAGCGTCAGGTCGGCATCAAGACCTGGCTGAATACGGCCTTTGTGCGTCAGACGCAGCCCGTCGGCGGCGTTCGCGGTGACGCACTCAATCACCTGCGGCAGCGACATGCCGATGGCGAGAAACTTCGACATCACGCTTGCCAGCGACCCTACCGGGCCGTTAATGCGGTTGCGGCAGTAAATATCCGAGCTGATGGTGTGTGGCAGAATGCCCATCGCAATGGCGCGTCTCGCCACCTCAAAGCTAAAGCTCGCCGTACCGTGTCCGACGTCCAGGCGTACACCGCGTTTCAGGGCGGAGGTGATGGACGCACGCAGTTCACCGGATGGCGTCAGAATGCGGTTCGGCTTGCCGTTGTAGCAGTGGGTGATGATGTCGCCTGAGCTGAGCAGGTCGGCAATTTCATCGAGGTTGGGCGGGTTGTTGCCGATGTGCACCATCAGCGGCAGGTCGCCGTTCTCTGCCTGGATGGCTTTCGCGCGCTCAAGCGGCGTTATGCCGTTTTCGCCGACCACGCTGCTGCTCATGCGCGCTTTCAGGCCAACGATAAAATCCGGGTAGCGCGTAACGGCCTGCTTCACGGCCTTCGCATCAATATTGGCCATATTGGCCAGTTCGTTCTGGGCAATCAGCCCCACGCGGGAGATGTTCAGTAAGGCATAAACGTCGGTTGAGGCTTTACGGGTGATTTCATAAAAATCGTCCACGTCATCCGCGCCGGTACTGCCGGCATCCACCACCGAGGTCACGCCGGTGGCGATGCCCACGCTGTCCGGTTCGTCGTGATAAATAGGGGAGTTCGGGTAGCAGTGAACGTGGGAGTCAATCCAGCCTGCGCTGACGAACACTTCACCGTTCAACTCAACCGTTTTGCGGGCGGGCGCGGTAATGTCGCCCAGCGCCGCGATTTTTCCGTCCTGAATGGCGATATCAGTCAGGGTATCGTCGGTGAGGCGCGCACGGCGCAGGAGTAAATCAAACATGAGGATCTCCTGATAAGGCGGGCGCCGGGGCGCCCGCGGGCATTAAAGGGCGACCGGGAACAGCCAGCCCAGAATCATTGCACCGAGAATGGCGCCACCGGTAATCGGCTTCTGCCAGATATAGAACAACAGCGCACCCACCAGAGAGCCGACGCCAATAGGAATGGAGGCGGTCATGGCGCTGAGGATAATCAACGGCCCGAGGAAACGACCGGAGGCGTTACCGGCACCCATCATCACGTCCGCCCCGTAGGTGGAGTTGCTCTGATTGATGGTGAACTTACGCGCCAGGATGATGACGTAGCCAATTGCCAGGCCAATCACCAGGCCGGTGATCAGCGCGGCGATAAAGTTGGTCACCGGGAACATGATGCCCGCGCCCAGCAGCAGCGCCGGAACCCCGAGGCCCACCCCGGTCTGGATCGCCCCGCCGATATCAAGGATACCGACCAGCGACCCTTCGATAATACGGGCGAACAGGAAGCTCGCACCGAACGCCGCCACCGCGCCGTAAACGCCGGTATCCATCCCCGCTTTCAGCATCGCCACGAAGGCCACTTCGTTGAACGCGCCGATGCCGTAGAGGTAGTACATATGCGTCCCGGCGAAAACACCGGAAGAGAGCAGGCCAACGAAGATCGGGAACGACCAGTCGGCATACCAAAAACCTTTATTCTGTTCCATGTCGAGGCTCCTGTTATTTACCGCTGAGCGCGTTGTGGATCATGTCGAGCCAGTTCGGCACGGTCAGATGGAAGGATTCGATCATCTTCATGTCGAAGCCACGGAAGAAACCGCTCAGCACGAACAGCGCCACGATGGCCGCCATCATCACTTTGGTGACGTGGTTCCATCCGCTCTCTTCAACGCCCTTACCAATCAGGATACCCAGCACCAGACCCGGTACGGCGTTACCCATGATCAGCTGCGCCGCGCCGCCAAAAATGGTGGCCCAGAAGCCCGATTTTTTACCCGCATCGATGGCGGCCAGCCAGAAGATCACCGGCATCACGGTGTTGACCAGCAGGTTTGCTGCAGGTACCAGCACCTTCACGGCGGTCACCTGAAGCGCAGCCGGAACAGAAGAGGCGGTGAGGTTAAGGAAGGTGACGACAATCATGCCGATCACGCCGCAGGCAATCGCCATTTTGCGCGGATCGTGCAGCGTTTCGCCGACGTTACGGTTTTTAATCATCAGTGCTGCAGCACCCCAGTTCGGGATGATGCGGTGGTCAACGTCCTGTGTGAATGCCCCTGCGGCCACGGAAGAGGCCCAGGCGTTAAAGAAGAAGCCTAACCCGAAGGAGAAGTGAGAAGCCGGATCCCCTTCACAGGAGTTCAGTTCCCCCAACGTACGAAACGCGCCCATACCCTGAGTGGTAGGCGCATGAAACATGCGTGCAGCCCCGGCCCCCACACCGACGCCAACCAGGCCGCCAATGATGAGCGATTTTATTAATATAATTAAGAACATCAGTCTGCCCTTTTATGAATAATCAGCGTTGCGTGACGAAATCCACCTGGTCGAGATTGATGGCAGTCACGTTGACGGTCACATCCAGCTCCACGCTGTAGGTGCGTCTTTCCCGGCGCAAAAAGAAGAACAGAAAAGCTTCTTTACGCACCGCTTCTTGCGCCTGAACGACCTGCACATCCTGTGGCTCAATACGCAGTAAGATATGCGGTGAGGCTTTCATCACCGCGGCCTGAACGTGGTTGAGCGCATCAGCAAAGGCGCGCGCTTTAGCGTCGCCTTTGCCCTTCACTCTCACCGTGGTTGTGAACTGTTCTTTCATGCTTATGCGCCGTGTTTCTTCTGCCACGCCTGAACCAGACGCTCGCCCAGCTCTTCTTTATCCATAAAGCCAAAGCCCAGCACATTGCAGCCTTCATTGATGGCGGTGACGCCTTCATCCACTGAACGCATGCCGTATTTGGCTTTGTAGCCATATTTGGTTTGTGCGGTGATGGCACCCGCGCCGCCGCTGCCGCAGAAAGAGATGCCGAAGGTGGCATTTTCCGCTTTCATCACGTCACCGAGCTTCATGTCTGCCGCCACACCCGGCACGACAACCGCGCGTCCACCGGCTTTTTCAACGCCTGCCGCCACTTTCTGACCTTTACCCAGGCGATCGCCAATCACGACTGTAATCTGTTCCATGTGTTGCTCCTTAAAGGTTGTCTTTCGCGACTTCGAAGTGAACGGAGAGCAGCCAGGCCTCTTCATCAGGAAGGTTGCCAAACTGCGCGACCACTTCACGGGCAAGCCGCATTGAATCGGGAGAAATTTCGTCGAACAGCTCGGCTTCAACCTCCGGCAGCGGCTCGCCGGTCACGGACCGGTGCGCCATCGCGCGAACGTGGGAGGTGAGCATCTGTTCCTGTACTGCGTTGGGGATGATGTTGTGCCGGGCCAGCAGGGCATACACCTGCGCCAGCATAGTGTTAGCGAGCTGCTCTGTTTGCACCGCCTGATCTCCAACGTCGTTCATTACCGCTCCGTTAATCACTCGTCTTACCCCGTTAATGGCTCTGGAATAAAACTAACGTTGGGGGGGAATTGTTTGTAGCGAGTTGTTTTCCACTTCGAAGTGGAAAGGCGAGCACCGGCAGTGATCTGTGCCACATAAATATGCTGAATATAGATAAATCACTGTATTTACGTGATGAATATCACGCTATCTGACGGCAATTAAGGGGGCGTGGGAGCGAAAAAGATTATGGGCAGACGTGCAAATATGTGAGGTGGATAAGGTTTTCTTATGCCCGGAAAGCAAACATGCGGGGGCGATTAACCGCCCCCGCACGGGGAAAGCGCGTACCGAGAATTAACGATACTTTTTGTGATAGGTATTACGCGTAGTCACAAACTGGTCAGCTGCCGCCTGGGCTTCCTTCACTTTGCCTTCGTTGGCAAGCTTCAGTGCACCGTCAATCTGACCGACCAGCACGTCAAAGCCGTGGCGGTAGTCTTTCATCTCAGCGCTGTCTGCCGCTTTATTTTCCAGCTTTGGCGGCGTGGATTTCTGCGCGTCCAGTGCCGCTTCACGCATTTTGGTCAATGCGCCTTTCATTTCCGCCGCATTGTCCGTTTTCTGCACCACCTTCAGGTTTTCACTGAGGATGCCCATGTCGTCTTCAAGATCGGCAGCAAACGCAGAAGAACCAAGAACCAGCGTTGACGCTGCGACGATCGCTAACAGGTGTTTACGCATTGCTCACTTCCTTTTTTATTATTAAAACGCCTTTACGGGTATTACTGCCCGGCGATTTTCATCTCCGGTAAGAGGACTGAACCACACTGTATATTGCTACGTGTTTCAATATCGTTACCGACAGTAACAATATTGCGCCACATGTCTTTCAGGTTGCCGGCGATGGTAATTTCGCTAACCGGATACTGAATTTCACCGTTCTCAACCCAGAAGCCCGCCGCGCCGCGCGAATAATCGCCGGTAATGCCGCTTACGCCCTGGCCCATTAACTCGGTGACGACCAGACCGGTACCCATCTCTTTAAGCATCTGCTCAAAGCTCAGGCCCTGACCCGCGATTCGCCAGTTGTGAATGCCGCCCGCGTGACCGGTGCTTTTCAGCCCCAGCTTGCGCGCGGAGTAGTTGGTCAGCAGCCACTGCGTCAGAATGCCGTCTTTGATGATATCGCGGCGCTCGGTGCGCACACCTTCACTGTCGAACGGCGTCGAGGCCAGCCCTTTCAGCAGGTGCGGATGCTCTTCAATGGTCAGCCATTCCGGCAGGATCTGCTTGCCCAGCGAGTCGAGCAGGAACGTCGATTTACGGTAAACGGAGCCCCCGGCAATCGCCCCCACCAGGTGGCCAAACAGGCCGGTCGCCACTTCATTGGCAAAAATGACCGGGGCTTTCATGGTGGAGAGTTTACGTGGCGACAGACGGGACAGTGTGCGCTGCGCGCATTCTGCGCCAACCCACTCAGGTGACTGCAAATCGCCCAGCGCGCGACCGATGGTGTAGGCGTAATCACGCTCCATATCCCCGTTCTCTTCAGCGATAACGCAGCTGGAGAGCGAATGGCGCGTTGAGCAGTAGCCCTGCAGCATCCCGTGGCTGTTACCAAACACTTTGATACCGTAGTGGCTGTTAAAACTTCCGCCTTCGGTATTGGTGATGCGTTTATCGGCCTTCAGAGACGCCTGCTCGGCACGGGCAGCCAGTTCGATCGCTTCGTCCGGCGTCACTTCCGCCGGGTGGAAAAGATCGAGATCCGGGGCATCGAATGCCAGCAGCTCTTTGTCGGCAACGCCGGCGTAAGGATCGGGCGAGGTGTAACGCGCAATATCCAGCGCAGCCTGCACCGTACGGGCAATGGCATCCGGGCTGAGATCGGTCGATGACGCGCTGCCTTTGCGATTCTGGTGATAAACCGTGATCCCCAGGGCGCCATCGCTGTTGAATTCTACATTTTCCACTTCGCCGTAGCGGGTGCTGACGCTGATGCCGGTGGTTTTGCTTACCGCCACTTCGGCGCCATCTGATTTACCTGAAGCGAGCGTCAGCGCGGTGGAGACAGCTTCTTCCAGAATCTTACGCTGCGCTTCAACTTGTGAGGTTACTTTCATCGCAAATGCCATACTGTAAGAGAGAGTTAATTGAAGTCTAACAGAGAACCGTTTTTCAGTGCGCGTCTTAACTGGTAACATTAGCCTCTTTTTTTAAGGAGCCTGACATGACTAAGCAGCCCGAAGACTGGCTCGACGACGTTCCCGGTGATGACATCGAAGACGAAGATGATGAGATCATCTGGGTCAGTAAAAGTGAAATTAAACGTGACGCCGAAGAGTTAAAACAGCTTGGCGCGGAAATGGTAGAACTGGGTAAAAACGCGCTGGATAAACTCCCGCTCGACCAGGATCTGCGCGATGCCATTGAACTGGCACAGAAAATCAAGAAAGAAGGCCGTCGCCGTCAGCTTCAGCTTATCGGTAAAATGCTGCGTCAGCGTGACGTTGAACCGATCCGCCAGGCGCTGGACAAACTGAAAAACCGCCACAACCAGCAGGTTGCGCTGTTCCATAAGCTTGAGCAGATCCGCGATCGTCTGATTGAACAAGGTGATGATGCGGTACCGGAAGTACTGAACCTGTGGCCGGATGCCGATCGCCAGCAGCTGCGTTCGTTGATCCGCAATGCCCAGAAAGAGAAAGAGGCGAACAAGCCGCCGAAGTCTGCACGCCTGATTTTCCAGTATCTGCGTGAGCTGTCTGAAAACGAAGAGTAAGCACAGCATCGTTGAGTGTCCTCAACCCCGCCCCTCTCCCTGTGGGCGAGGGAGAAAAAGCCCGGTAAGCGTGAGCGCTACCGGGCTTTTTTTTACTCTACGACCGCCTGCGCTTTCTTCGCCAGACCGTCCAGCAGCTTCTGATGGATCCCACCAAAACCGCCGTTGCTCATCACCAGAATGTGATCGCCAGGCTGTGCGGCTTTCACCACCATATCCGCCAGCGCATCCACATCCGCACTCCAGTGCGCAGGCTGAATGCAGGCATCGGCCACTTCGGCCACCTGCCACGGAATATGCTGCGGCTGCAGCAGGAAGACTTCATCGGCACGCCCTAAGGATGGCGCAAGATCGTCTTTGCAGATGCCCATTTTCATGGTGTTCGAACGCGGTTCCAGCACGGCCAGAATGCGGGCGGTCCCGCCGACTTTGCCGCGTAAAGCTGCAAGCGTCGCCAGAATGGCGGTCGGGTGATGCGCAAAATCGTCATACACCGTGACGCCGTGGGCTTCACCGCGCAGCTCCAGACGACGACGGGCGTTAATGAACGAGCCTAACGCATCCGCCGCATCCGCAGGCTGAACGCCCACATGACGTGCCGCGGCAATCGCCATCAGGCCGTTGTGCATGTTGTGCTCGCCCACCAGGCCCCACTTCACCTCACCCACTTTCTCACCGTCGAGCAGCACTTCCCACTCGGAGGCATCCGCGTTAAGTTTTTTCGCCTGCCAGTGTCCCTGCTCGCCCACCAGCTCCTGCTCGCTCCAGCATCCCATCGCCAGGGTTTGCTTCAGGTTGATGTCGTTTTCCGGCAGGATGATGCGGCCCTGACCCGGAACGATGCGCACCAGATGGTGGAACTGTTTCTGAATCGCTTTCAGGTCGTCAAAAATATCGGCGTGATCGAACTCAAGGTTGTTGAGGATCAGCGTCCGCGGGCAGTAGTGCACGAACTTGGAGCGCTTGTCGAAGAACGCGCAGTCATACTCGTCGGCTTCGATCACGAAGAACGGGCTGTCACCCAGACGCGCAGAAACATCGAAATTACCCGGTACACCCCCGATTACAAAACCTGGCTTATAACCACAGGCTTCGAGGATCCAGGTCGCCATTCCGGCGGTCGTGGTTTTGCCATGCGTTCCGGCTACGGCAACGACCCAACGGTCGCGCAGCACGAAATCATGCAGCCACTGCGGGCCAGACATGAACGGAATGTTGCGTTCCAGAACCGCCTCAACGCACGGATTACCGCGGGTCATGGCGTTGCCAATGATCACCAGATCCGGCTCAGGATCCAGCTGGCTGGCATCGTATCCCTGAATCAGAGAGATGCCCTGTTTCTCCAGAAGCGTGCTCATCGGCGGATACACATTGGCGTCCGAACCTGTCACTTCATGGCCCGGAGAGCGCGCCAGCATTGCCAGTCCACCCATGAAAGTGCCACAAATCCCCAATATATGAATGCGCATACGTCACTATCCTTCTTCAATGTGGCGCACATTTTACTCACATGTCAGCGACAGCGAAACGCATTTCAGGTAAATCCGTATATTGCTGGCGCGATTCACCTCTGCGCTAATATTTGAATGTTTGTTAAGATTGTTGGGCTTTAGTCGTTTTAGTGAACATACAATCGCTCTACTCACAAAGATGCAGGGAAAGTGTTATGAAAACGTTAGGTGAATTTATTGTCGAAAAGCAGCACGAGTTTTCTCATGCTACGGGTGAACTCACTGCTTTGCTGTCGGCAATAAAGCTGGGCGCTAAGATCATCCACCGTGATATCAACAAGGCCGGTCTGGTCGATATCCTGGGTGCCAGCGGTGCCGAGAACGTTCAGGGCGAGGTTCAACAGAAACTCGATCTGTTCGCAAATGAAAAACTGAAAGCTGCACTGCGCGCGCGCGACATCGTGGCGGGTATCGCCTCCGAAGAAGAAGATGAAATTGTCGTTTTCGAAGGGTGTGAACACGCTAAATACGTTGTGCTGATGGATCCGCTGGACGGTTCCTCTAACATCGACGTTAACGTTTCTGTCGGTACCATTTTCTCCATCTACCGCCGCGTCACGCCTGTTGGCACGCCGGTGACAGAGGAAGATTTCCTGCAGCCGGGCAGTAACCAGGTGGCGGCCGGTTACGTCGTTTATGGCTCCTCCACCATGCTGGTGTACACCACGGGCTGCGGCGTTCACGCCTTTACTTACGATCCCTCGCTGGGCGTTTTCTGCCTGAGCCAGGAACGTATGCGCTTCCCGGAGAAGGGCAACACCTACTCCATCAACGAAGGCAACTACATCCGATTCCCGAACGGCGTGAAGAAATACATCAAGTTCTGCCAGGAAGAAGATAAAGCCACTCAGCGCCCGTACACGTCCCGCTATATCGGCTCGCTGGTTGCTGACTTCCACCGCAACCTGCTGAAAGGCGGTATCTACCTCTACCCAAGCACGGCAAGCCACCCTGACGGCAAGCTGCGTCTGCTGTATGAATGCAACCCAATGGCGTTCCTGGCCGAACAGGCTGGCGGCAAGGCGAGCGACGGTAAAGAGCGTATTCTGGACATCGTGCCGGAAAGCCTGCACCAGCGTCGTTCGTTCTTTGTCGGCAACACCCATATGGTTGATGACGTTGAACGTTTTATCCGTGAGTATCCGGACGCATAACCCATAACACGGGGAGCCCTTCAGGCTCCCCGCTTCATTTATATATTTTACCGTATAAGTGTTTATAAAAAACACGCTTTAATATTCGGTTTTGCTCCTGCATTATTTCCATAACAGTTTGACAAATATTTCCTGGAGCCTAATCGTCATGAAAAATTATTCCCGTGCTAATACCGGCATTGATTTAAATCTTATCCCTGTTTTTATTGAAGTGGTCCGCTGCGGCAGTATGGCAAAAGCCTCTGTACGTCTGGAGATGTCGCGCCCCGCGGTGAGTCTGGCATTAAAACGCTTTAATCAGCTGTTTGACGAGCCGCTATTTTTCCGCAAAGGGTTATATCTTGAGCCGACTGAAAATGCATTAGCATTAACCCAGTCTCTGGAAATATTAATGGGCGACATTCACGATAATATTGGCGCATTAAATTCAGCGACACATAAAACCCCGACACAGAATGCGCCGGGGCGGGAAAATATTATGCCGCTGTCTGAGCCGTCAGTTTAAATGATGCCATGGCGTCCATCAGCTGACGCGATTGCTCTTCCAGCGAGCGCGTCGCGGCAGAAGATTGCTGGACCAGCGCCGCATTCTGCTGCGCGGTTTCGTCCATCTGATTCACGGCAATATTCACCTGCTCAATGCCGCGACTCTGCTCCTGGGACGCGGTCGCAATCTCGCGCATCAGTTTGGTCATGCGCAGTACTTCTGTTGCGATCTCATCCATCGTTTCGCCAGCCTGCTGCGCCAGCTCGCTGCCTTCGTTTACATGGGTCTGAGAATCACTGATAAGCGAACGGATCTCTTTTGCTGCGTCAGCGCTGCGGCTGGCGAGGTTTCGCACTTCACCGGCGACAACGGCAAACCCGCGCCCCTGCTCACCCGCGCGCGCCGCTTCCACCGAGGCGTTCAGCGCCAGAATATTGGTCTGGAAGGCAATGCCGTCAATGACGCTCAGAATATCGGCGATGCGTGCCGAACTGCCGGCGATATCACGCATTTTTTCAATGACGTAGCAGACCATTTCGCTGCCGTGATCGGCGGTGTCAGACACGGATTTCGCCAGCTGGTGCGCCTGCTCGGCGTTGTCTGCATTGAGTTTCACCGTGGCGGTGATCTCTTCCATGCTGGCGGCCGTCTGCTCAAGCGATGTCGCGGTGGATTCCGTGCGCTGGGCAAGATCCATGTTCCCCGCCGTCAGCTCGCGGCTGCCGGTATCAATTTGCGAGCTGGCATCACGTACCCGTAAAACCGAGTTCATCAGAGACTGCCGCATCCCCTCAATGGCCGCGTTCAGGCGGTTAAACTCCTGGCTCGCCGGGTCATTCAACGTATGGGTTAAATCGCCCGCCGCCACGTTCTCCAGCTGAGCAATGGAGGCCGAAAGCGGTTTGAGCAGCATGTGACGCAGTACCAGCCACGCCAGCACAATAATGCCAGCCGTCAGCAGCGCGGCCACCACGATCAGGATCAGTACCCGGTTTTTGCTCGACTGCACGGCCTTCACTTCCGCTTTCCCGCGCGCTTCGCTCCATTTCTGAAAGACCTGCATATCATTATCAAACTGCGCCGCCACCGGGATCAGCGTGTTCTCCAGCAGATCGTAATAGCTGTCTGCGCTCTGATCGTTCAGGGCTTTCAGCATCGGGTCGATCCCCTGCTGGTTATAGGTCGCCAGGCTCGCGGCCACCTTATCCAGCAGTTTTTGTCCCTGCTCATCCGCCACCCCGCCGTCGATCACGCCTTTCAGCGTTTTACGGGCCTGGGCAATCTCCTGATTGATGTTTTTCACCGATTTGGCCGCGTCATCCAGCATGCCGATTTCCATCATCCGGACCGCCTGACCTGCTTCATTACGCGCGCGCAGGATCAGGGTATAGCCAGAATTAAGCTGCACCATCTGCTCACCCTGAAGGTGGTTGATGCGCTGGAGTGAAGAAGAACTCTGTGTGAGGGCATAAATGCCAATGCCGCTGACAATCAGCAGCAGAAGGGTCATAACGGCCAGTAAAGAGAGCAAGCCGGTACGAATCGATAGCGTTTTAAGCATGATATTATTTCCGGTAGCGAGATATTTCTGGGCATAAAAAAAGAGTATCGGCCGCTACCGGAAAATGTTTAGACTTTAAGCAAATTCAGCGTGTTATGGCTCTGTTACTGAAGTGTTTACACGGGTAACAGGCGAGCTTTGTCGGTTCTCCCAGAGCACCGTCAGGCCGCGCTGCAGAGCGATAAAAATAAACAACAGAATGCCAATGGCGATCTTGGTCCACCATGAACTGAGCGTGCCGTCAAAGTTGATATAGGTCTGGATCAGTCCCTGGATCGCCACGCCGAACAGCGTCCCCAGCACCGTGCCAACGCCGCCGCTGAGCAACGTGCCGCCAATCACCACCGAGGCGATGGCATCAAGCTCCACCCCGACGCCTGCCAGGGCATAACCCGCCTGGGTATAAATCGAGAAGACGATCCCCGCCAGCGTCGCCAGTCCGGTCGAGAGCATATAGATGCGGATTGTGGTGCTGCGGGTGGAGATCCCCATCAGGTTTGCCGAGGTGGCGCTGCCGCCAATGGCATAGACCTGATTACCAAACCGGGTACGGTGGGCAAGGAAGATCCCCACCACCACCACGCCCAGCATCAGCAACCCCATCGCGCTCAGACGACCGCCACCGGGGATTTTCCACGCCAGGCTGGAGAGCGTGTCGTAGACAGGATGGTTAATCGGAATCGATTCTTCCGAGACCAGGTAGCTCACGCCGCGCAGGAAGAACATGCCGGCAAGGGTGATAATAAAAGCCGGAATTTTCAGCGCGTCGATCAAAAGCCCCATAAAGGCGCCAAACGCGCAGCCCATCACCAGCACCAGCGGGAAGGCCAGCAGCGGTGAGATCCCCCAGAAACCGATCGCTTTTGCGAGGAATACGCCCGTGAAAGCGATCACCGACCCAACCGAGAGATCGATCCCACCGGAGAGGATCACAAAGGTCATTCCAACGGCGATAATGCCTAAAAAGGCGTTATCTGTCAGAATGTTGCAAATCACCCGGGTAGAGGCAAAGCCCGGGAATTGCGTCAGGCAGTAGAGATAACCCAGCACAAACACGCCCAGGGTGATCATTAACGGTAAATTACGTTTTATCATGGCCACGGATCCCTTTAATGATGCTGACAAAGCGCGGCGACTGGACGATCAGCACGCAGAGCACTACCACCGCTTTCACCACCTGGTTGAGTTCCGGCTGAAAACCGGAGAGCAGGATCCCGGTATTCATACCCTGAATAATCAGCGCACCAATCACCGAGAGCAGCAGATTAAACCGCCCGCCCATCAGCGATCCGCCACCGATAACCACCGCCAGGATCGCATCCAGCTCCAGCCATAACCCGGCGTTGTTGGCATCCGCACCACGGATGTCCGCCGCGACGATCACCCCGGCAATGGCGGCGCAAATGCCGCTCAGCACGTAGGTCAGCATGACCATCAGCCGTGTATTAACCCCGGCGTTTCGCGCCGCACGGATGTTAATTCCGACCGCTTCAATGAACATGCCCAGCGCCGTTTTACGGGTAAAGAGCCAGAACACGACTAATGTGACCAGCGCAATAACGATCGGCGTCGGGAAGAAGAACAGTTTACCGCTGCCAAGCCATGCCAGCCCGGGGGAGTTGAAGGTCACAATCTGACCCGAGGTGATAAGCTGTGCCACACCGCGTCCGGCCACCATCAGGATGAGAGTGGCAACAAACGGCTGAATTTTCAGGACCGCCACCAGAATGCCGTTCCACAGTCCGGCCAGCACCCCAGTACCTAATGCAGCCAGCAGCACCACCGGCAGGCTGTGCCCGGCGACGGTCATGGACGCTGCCGTGGCGCCGGCGATGGCCATCACCGCACCGACGGAGAGGTCAATCCCGCCGGTGGCGATCACCAGCGTCATACCAATGGCCAGAAGCGCCACCGGGGCGGCACGGTTTAAAATGTCTATCGGACTGCCAAACAGCCGGCCATCCTGCACGATAATCTGAAAGAAATGCGGGGCGACCAGGCTATCGATCAGCAACACCAGCAGCAACGCGATAATTTGCGGCGTGCCGGTAGGCCAGGTGAAGCGGCGCCTGGTTGCACCGGTTTGCGGAAGCGAACGGGGCATCACGATTAACTCCTTACGCCGCGATGGCATTCATGATTGCCGGAACGGACAGTTTATCCAGCGGGATCTCTGCCACCTGCTTACGATCGCGCATGATGATGACGCGATCGGCATACCCCACCAGCTCTTCCAGCTCGGATGAGATAACCAGCAGCGCCAGACCGTCTGCACACAGCGTTTCGATAAGCCGGATAATTTCGGCATGCGCCCCGACGTCGATACCGCGCGTCGGTTCATCGAGGATCAGGAACTGGGGTTTAGTCAGCAGCCAGCGTGACAGCAATACCTTCTGCTGGTTGCCACCGGAGAGAAATTCAATGGGCTGTTCAGCGCTCGGCGTACGAATACCGAGCTGACGGATAAATCGCTCGGCAATGGCGTTTTGTTCTTTCCGCGGGATGGGGCGTAGCCATCCGCGCTGCGCCTGCAGAGCCAGAATGATATTTTCCCGCACCGAGGCGGCGGCAATTATGCCATCGGTTTTCCTGTCTTCCGGGCAGAAGCCCACGCCCAGGCAGGAGGCCTGATGCGGCGATCGCAGGGTCTGCGGTTTACCTTTGATCAGCGCGCTGCCGCTGTCCGCAGGTTTGATCCCGAAGATCACCTCAGCGGTTTCGGTGCGCCCGGAACCCAGCAGGCCCGCCAGCCCGACAATTTCACCGGGCCGCACGTCCAGATTAAAGGGTGAGATCACCCCTTTTTTGCCAAAATCGCTGAAGGCTGCGACCGGTTTATCGCTGAGCAGCGTGCGGCCTGCGCGCTGAAGCGCGTTGGTTTCCAGCTCGCGGCCCAGCATCATTTTGACCAGTTCTATCTGCGGCAGCTCGCGGGTTTCGCGGCAGCCGACAAAGCTGCCGTTGCGCAGCACCGTGATGCGATCGCTGACCTCATACACCTGATCGAGGAAGTGGGTGACGAAGATCAGGCTTACCCCCTGATCGCGCAGCTGGCGCATCAGGGTAAAGAGCATTTCGACTTCCTGGGTATCAAGGCTCGCGGTAGGCTCATCAAGGATCAGCACTTTCGCGGAGAGATCGATCGCCCGGCAAATCGCGACAATTTGCTGCATCGCGACGGAAAAACGGTTCAGCGGTTCGCGAACGTCCAGGGAGAAGCCATAGGATTCCATCAGCCTGGTGGCCCGTGCTTCCATCTCTTTGCGTCGCAGCAGGCCGAAGCGTCTTGGCTCACGGCCGATAAACAGGTTATCCGCCACCGACATATTCGGCAGCAGGTTCACTTCCTGGTAAACCGTCCCAATCCCCAGCTGTTGTGCATGGGCGGTGTTTTTTGGCGAAATGGCATTGCCTTCTAGCCAGATTGTGCCGCGATCGGCGTGGTAAACGCCGGTAAGTGCCTTAATCAGCGTCGATTTTCCCGCACCGTTCTCTCCCAGCAGCGCCATAATCTCACCGCGTCGCAGGCTAAAATCAACGTTATCCAGCGCTTTCACACCGGGGAAAAACTTGCTTAAGCCCTCTGTGCGGAGGATTTCCTGGTGTTGTGTGTCGGTCATGTTTCCCCCTCACCCTCGCCCTCTCCCGGTTGGGGAGAGGGAAATTTTCATGCCAGTCTACCCGCCCTTGTACACCCTCTCCCCTCAGGGGAGAGGAGTGGGGTAAGGGGCGAGGGAAAAGGCCTTAGTAGCCCATATTTTTCTTCTTCTCTAACTCTTCTTTCGCGGTGTCAGGCAGGTAGAGCGTCGATTTGGTGATCGTCACTTTTTCAGGCAGGGTGCCGTCTTTCTTGAATTTCTCCAGCGCATCGAATGCCGGGCCAGCCATGTTTGGCGTCAGCTCCACGCTGGCGTTCGCTTCGCCGTCCATCATCGCTTTATAGATATCCGGCACGCCATCGATAGAGCCAGTGAGGATATCTTTGCCCGGCTTCAGCCCCGCTTCTTTGATGGCCTGGATAGCCCCGATCACCATGTCATCGTTGTGGGCGTAAACCATGCAAATGTTCTTGCCGTTGTTTTCAGCCTTGATAAAGCTCTCCATGACCTCTTTACCTTTACTGCGGGTAAAGTCGCCGGACTGAGAACGGATAATCTTAATGTTTGGCGCTTTGGCGATGGCCTCCGCGAAGCCTTTCTTACGATCGATGGCCACGCTCGCCCCGACGGTACCCTGCAACTCAACGACGTTACACGGCTTGCCATCCACCTGTTTCACCAGCCAGTCACCAATTAATTGGCCCTCGAGAACGTTGTTGGCGGTGACGGTGGTCATATAGAGAGATTTGTCTTTTACATCAATGGAACGATCGAGCAAAACAACCGGGATCTCAGCGTCTTTCGCTTCCTTCAGGACCGGCTCCCAGCCTGTGGCCACGACCGGCGCAATAAAGATGGCATCAACGCCCTGGGCGATAAATGACCGCACGGCTTTGATCTGGTTTTCCTGTTTTTGCTGCGCATCGGCGATTTTCAGGGTGATACCGCGTTTCTGGGCCTCGCTTTTCGCAACGTTGGTTTCTGCCGCTCGCCAGCCGGATTCAGAGCCGACCTGGGAAAAACCTACGGTTAAAGGGGCGGCCATCGCCATAGACGACATGGCTGCCGAAACTGCTGTGACAAGAAGTAAGCGCTTCCACATATGAACGTCCTCGTAGGGGTGTTTATTGTTGGTTAAAAGATGTTCTGCGAAATGACTATAGCCAATGAAATATGTAACGAATTGCGTTACATCACACTTCAGAAAAGTGAATAAAACGTTAATCACAAGTTTGTAATCGCTTTCATTTCACCATTAAAAAAGCGGCTGAGTTTATGGATTTTCCTGTCATGGAATCGGTCTGAAAAGTGGGGAGAACGTGGAGAGAAGACGAAAACAGGCGGAGACATTCAGCGCCAGTTGGCTATAATACCTGCCACTTGTTTACCATCCATTTTAAAGGACACAGACATGAGCTTACTCAACGTCCCTGCGGGTAAAGAACTGCCAGAAGACATCTACGTAGTTATCGAAATCCCGGCTAACGCAGATCCTATCAAATACGAAGTGGACAAAGAGAGCGGTGCGCTGTTTGTAGACCGTTTCATGTCTACCGCCATGTTCTACCCATGCAACTACGGTTACATCAACCACACCCTGTCTCTGGACGGTGACCCGGTTGACGTACTGGTCCCAACGCCATACCCGCTGCAGCCAGGCGCAGTCATTCGCTGCCGTCCTGTTGGCGTGCTGAAAATGACCGACGAATCTGGTGAAGATGCGAAACTGGTTGCTGTTCCGCACACCAAACTGAGCAAAGAGTACGATCACATCAAAGATGTGAACGACCTGCCAGAACTGCTGAAAGCGCAGATCACTCACTTCTTCGAGCACTACAAAGACCTCGAAAAAGGCAAGTGGGTTAAAGTTGACGGCTGGGAAAACGCAGAAGCAGCGAAAGCGGAAATCATCTCCTCTTTCGAACGCGCTGCGAAGAAGTAATTCTTACCGCTGAATAATAAGGCCCCGCGAGTCGGGGCTTTTTTGTGCCTTGCGTCTGACGCGACACTGGCACGCTAAATACGGTATAGCGGGTAACATTTCAAGGAACCAGCAGAATATATGAGCTTGTGACCCCAGGTTTTGTCCCCGGCAGAGCCGACCTGTTTGAAGAGCTTGCAGGGTATTATGAGAGTGATGGCCTGATATTTACCGAGATAGGTCTTTGATATCATCTAACGCTATTAATAGCCTGCTTTTGCCCTACTCGCTGCGTTAAAACAATTACGCCCGTTTCGTGTCTGCTTCAGGGCTTTATGAAGACAGGTGTGTCTACACTTTTTGTTGCAATGCACAGCGGGTAGAGTAAACGGCATACCCTGAGCTCATGTGCTACTAACATCACCCATAGCTATTTTTTAATCGAGTTGCTGGCCAGCACACTCCTGACCGTCGCGATTGTGGGCGTTTTACATGCTACGTTTCTTTCTTCACAGCATAAAGATGAGCTACATAAAGGCGTTTGACTGTTACGGCAAAGACAGCAAATGGCAGTATCTCTGCATCATGACATTCCAGCTCGCCTGGTTTTTGTTTTATTTATGGATCCCCTACCGTAGCGATTATGCCATTTTGCTGTTTTTACTGTTTTTTATTCCTGTCATTTCAAGCAATACGCGGTGCATCAACTACTACGGCTTTTCACGCGCCCTGTGCCTGATATGGCTGGTTGCTCCGTACATCATGCTTTTTGTTCCGCTGTTTTTGACCCGACGCCGAAGCACAGAAGAGAGCTAAGCCCATAAAAAACAACGCCACCTGACGGTGGCGTTGTTTTTTTCAGTACTGGTCTCTGTCTAACCAGTTACCGCTTACAATCCGCTTTAACCCCTCGACCGGACGCTGGTAGACGTACATCCACGCACTTCCATACGGCGTCTGGATCAACTGGCGAGCGTATTCACCGCCCCTGGTGCGCAAGGCATCAAGTTCGGCAAGTGTAGCATTATCAATACGATAAACTTCACCCTGTACTGTTCCTTCCCCAGGAACCGCGCCTGGATAGTGGCCCAGGCTATACAACTGGTAGTTCTCGATATTGTAATTCCCCAGCAGCAGGGCATTGGTCATCCAGTGACTGTTGCCTTGCTTGGTTCGTAAACTGCCGTAGACAAATATTCGCATTGCTAAAACTCAAACTGATAGAGCAGATCAAGTGCCTGGTCTACGCCGGACACTGCTTCCAGATATAGCTTAGGCATAAGGCGATAGCGTAACGTGAGTGTTGCCAGTGAGTCAAAGATCCCCACGCCATATTTTACCTGCAGACCCGGCAGTACATAGCCACTGACCACCACTTGCGAGGAGTCACCCACGCCCTGGGTGTCCAGTGCCAGATTGCTTACGCCGAACGTCTCGCCGATTTTACCCACAACCTGCCCACTTTGTGCAACCCCCAGACCCACTAACATCGAGGTCATCGCTGCACTGTCGCTCTGGCCGCTCTCCAGTCCTTGCCCACGCAGCAGGTAAGACAGGGCTTCCTGTTGCGACATTGCCGGGTCGGAGAAGATCTCCGCCTTCGGCTCATCAGCAGAGCCGGTAACGCGAACACCCGCAATAACGTCGTTTTCGGTGGCTTCCGGGTTACGAATCGCTTCGATATTGAGCAGTGGCTGATCCGGTGGGCCGGAGAACAGCAGCTCACCTTTACGCACAATCAGATCCTGACCATAGGCATGGAAGCGCCCTTCAGGAATATTGATCTGGCCGTTCAGACCCAGACCCTGCTTGTCCTGCGCGACTTTCAGATCCCCCGTCAGTCTCGCCTTCAGCCCAAACGCATCCAGACGCACGTTATTGCCGACGTGAACGGTGAGGTTACTGTTGATCGGAATACCGGCGCTCTTCTGCTCAACGGGTTTGAGATTTTCATTGAGCATGACTTCGTCACTGGAGACGCCCACCGCGCTCTCAGGCACCTCGTGCACCACGATGCGTGCCCACGGTACGTCCACGTTGCCGTCCAGCGTGAAGAGGCTTGGGGTGGCTTCAAAGACAATATCCGGGGATACGTCCAGACGTACCATCGGCGGTACGGTGATCCGCACCTTGCTGCCTTTGGCCGCAACACGGGCCCGCCAGTTATCAAGCTGGCTCCAGTCGGCGTCGCCGCTGAGGTTGATTTGCCCCTGCTGGGTACGCACCACCCCGGCGAGGGTCGAGCTCATGCCGTTGAAGTTCATCGCAATCTGGCTTGGCTGCATATCAAACGGCATAAAGTTGCCGTCGATATCCACGCCGTTAAGCTGCATCTGGCCAAACAGCTGCGGGCTTTGCGCATTGCCCGCCAGGCGCAGGTTCGCGCTGAGCATCCCCTCCGCTTTTTCTCCGCGTGAGAAAATCGGGTTGGCCATCGCCAGGTTGAAGTTGCGGATATTAACGTTACCGGCGAGATTACGGCGTCCTTGCGGATCGGTAATCTGCACCTGCCCGTCAAACTGACCGTTGTTGGTCAGACGGATAAGCCACCCCAGCTCCGCGCGGTTGTTATGCAGATCGGCACTCAGGTTGAGGGTATCAAACGCCACCGGCAGCGGTGCGTCGTTCACCTCCTGTATCACCTTCACGTTACGACCAGAGAGCGTCACGCTACCCTGCGGCAGCCCCTCTTTGGTTGTGTCCCACGCGACATCGGCTTTCCCGCTAAAGACGCCGCTGGCCTGAGTCGTCTCCGGCATAAACGGTTTTAGCATCGCCAGGTCGAAGCGATTAAGGTTGATCTGCGCACGCCCTTCCGCCCCCGCATCAATGGTCTGCGGCACGCACAGTTCCGCATTCGGGTTGGTCCAGCAGTGCGGTCCGATACTGATCTTTTGTTCGGCGTTGCGGTAGTCCAGCGCGATAGAGCGGGACAGCGCCAGCGGCCCTACCGGGGTGTTGAAGCGGGTATTGTCCAGCGTCCCTTTCCAGCGCGCCTGTTTGCGATCAAAGCTTCCGGTCAGATGAAGCTGACCGGATACCGGCTCGCCCTGCACCTTAAGCTGGAGATCGTGCTGTTTTTCGTTACCTTTGGCATCCAGAGTGACCAGATTAATGTTCACGTCGGGCTGAGAAATGCGCTCCACGCGCAGGTTCAGATTACCGCCAATCTGATCGGTGGATTTCACATCCCCTTCGACGCGAACCCGCGCAACGGTCAGCGCCTGCCAGCGCAGGTTGCTGGCGGTGATATCGGCCAGCAGCTGCGGAGCCTCTACCGTGCCGCGCACCTTCACTAACCCTTTCGCCGTGCCGCCCAGCCCTGGCAGGGCGTTATCCAGATTTGGTGCATCAATGGTGGCATCCAGATTAAGATCTTTCACCCCCAGCTCGCCTTTGATATCCGCCGTGTTACGGCCCAGCGCCACGTGCAGACCCGGGATCACCCACTGCAGATAGCTGTTGCCCTTCAGCGAGCCTTCAACGTTGACCTTATTCTGCTTCACGTTACCGGTAAGCTTGATTTCCGGCACGTCCATCTGCCACGTACCGCCATACAGGCTGCCGCGGGTTTTGATCAGGCCGTCCAGTTTTGATGGCCAGTCCGGCACCTCTTTGGCCGTGTTGATCCCCGTCAGCTTCAGCTCGCCACGCCAGCTGATCGCCTGCTGCCAGTCGAGCAGCGCGGTGAGTTCCGTTTTGCCTTCCAGCGCCGCGACGGTCAGTTTGTCGAGATTCACCTGCTGCTCGTTGCCTTTAGCATCCAGCGTAATCGTCGCAGGCGGAACACCTTGCCCCTTCACCGCCGTGCGGAATGACAGGGTGTAATCCGTCATTTTGCCGCTCAGCTTCAGCTTCAGGTCATCGGCCTGGAACTGTTTTTCGCCGGTGAACGGCCAGTAGAGCTGCTTACTGACAACCTCAAGGTTGAGCGGCAGCCCCGCTTCCGCCAGCTGCGTTTGCGCGCGCAGATCCATATCCACCGGGCCGGAGAGGTTAACGCCGACATCCAGTTTATCGCGCAGCGCCCCGCCCACTTTGACCTTCACTTTTTCGCCTTTCAGCGGGTCGATGTTGAGCGAACTGTTCAGGGTGATATCCACCGGCCAGTTGTCGCGCAGCAGGGCATTCCCTGACGCGTTAACCGAGCCCTGGTTGGTGTCGATATCCAGCGCGTCGAGCTTCATGTTGCCGTCGATGCTGCTGACTTTAAGCAGCATGTTGAAGACCGTCAGATCGGTATCGCCAGTGAGACGCAGCTGCTCGCCTTTGAACGCTTCGATATTCAGGTTCAGCGGCAAATGAACGTCCGTCATCTCCGGCAGCACAGGTTTAGAGAAGAGATCTTTCAGCGTTTCGCCCAGCGGTTTCTCTTCCGGCTGCGGGTTCTGGATCTTCGGCTCGACAATTTCTTCCTGCGCCACGTCCGCCACTTTCGGCAGCGCAATCAGCAGCCCCTGAAGGGAGGTTGGCGTCAGGGTGAGGTTTTTCTCCTGCCAGCGCAGGCCGGAGGTGAAATCCATGACGGAGACGGTGGTGTCGTCGATTTTAACATTGACGTTATCCAGCGCTACCCGATAGAGGGCAATCGGATACGGTGTGGAGAGATTCAGCGGGCCGCTATCCTCTTCCTCAACGGGGGCCGATTTCGGCATTTTCTTCGAATCTATCGCCACGTTCACGTCTTTCAGCGACAGATCGTTAACGCACAGCTTGCTGTCCCGCAGGCAGCCCAGCTTCACCGCGAGGTGAAATTCCCCCGCGTTTACCGCCACGCCAGGCTGCTCATAGCGGATGTTTTTCAGACGCAGATCGCGCCAGCCGCCTGTCACCTGGCCAATTTCCAGCCCGGGAACCCAGCGGTTAGCCGCGTTAAACAGCAGATGCAGGCCAGACGTCGTTCCGACCAGAAACGCCACCGTACCGAGCAGCAGTACGATAAAAATCAGCACCCCGAGGCTTATCTTCTTCCATAAACTCATAATTCAGGCCCCAGACCGATGTAAAACTGTAAACCGTGTTCTTCTTTATCACCCACCGGCACGGCGAAATCGAGCTTGATTGGCCCGACGGGAGACTGCCAGCGTACGCCCACGCCCGCGCCGGTTTTAAAGTCGCTGCGGCGGATATCGCTTACCGCTTCACCGCCGTCGACAAACATCGCGCCCCACCATTTTCCGCTGACGTTGTACTGGTACTCCAGCGAGCCAGTAGCCAGCTTGGAGGCACCAATCAGCTTGCCGTCATCATCTTTCGGCGCGATGGATTTGTATTTGTAACCGCGAATACTGCGGTCGCCACCGGCGAAGAAGCGCAGATCCGGCGGAACTTTGTCGAAGTCGCCGGTTTCAATCCAGCCGAGGTTGCCGCGCATCACGAAGCGGTGTTTGTCATACAGCGTGCGGATCCAGACGTTTTGCGCCTGAATTACCGAGAAATCCACATCGGAGCCCCACATGGTGTTGGAGTAATCGATGGAATAACGCTGGGAATCGCCCCAGGTTGGCATCAGGCCGCCGCGCGAGCGGGTACGGCTGATCATCACCCCCGGGTAGAGCAGCATGGTGGTGTTGGTGACGTTGGCCTGGGTAAAGTGGTCCAGACTCCAGCGCAGGTTAATGGCGCGCTGCCAGCCGCTGGGGAGGTCCCAGTATCGCGATACCGCAAGCGTGGTGGAATCTGCCTCGGTATCGTTCAGGTCGGTACGCTTAAAACCGCCCTGAACAAGGTAATACTGTTCAAGCGGGTTTTTCAGCAGCGGCATTTTGTAGCTGAAATCGAGCTGCTGTTCCGGCGCTGAGATACTGGCGCTGGTGGTCAGGCTGTGGCCGTATGAGTTCATCCACGGCTTTTTCCACGTGGCTTTCACGCGCGGACCGACGTCGGTCGAATAACCAACACCGGTCTCAATGGTGTTCTCGGTGCGCGGCGAAACAACGCCATGCAGCGGCAACACCTTGGTTTTGCGCGATTTATCAAACTCCGGCGCGACAACCACCGAGTTAAACCACCCGGTGGCGGAGAGGCGGCGGTTCAGCTCCGCCAGATCACGCGACTGGTAGTAATCGCCTTTTTTGAAAGGCACGAGGTTTTGCAGATACTCTTCACGAATTTGTGAGCCTTCGAAGGTCACATCGCCGAAACGATAACGTTCGCCGCTGTCATAATCGATATCCCAGAAGGCCTGGTGCCTGTCGAGCGCAATGCCCAGCTGGCTTTTGTCGAACTGGCTGTCAAAGTAACCCTTACGCAGGGAGACGCTCGTCAGCTCTTTTTTGAAATGGTCGTAGTCACCGTGGTTCAGCACGGTACCGTTTTTCGGCCGCGTGCTGAGCAGATCCAGGTAATCCCGGTCCGTACGCGCGCCGCCGCGCAGAATGACGTTAGTGCCGCCGATCAACACCGGCTCACCCGGTGAAACGCGGGCAATAAGCACCTGTCGCCCCTTCTTTGGCGGCGGACGGAGATCGAAATCAATGGTGGGTTCGTAATAACCCAGCGCTTTCAGCCCTTCGCGGATCGCATCATCCACGCGCGCGCGAAAACGCCGGTCCGGCGTCACTTCGTCGCTCTCGATGGTCGACAGCTGCGCACGCACGTTTTTTTCCAGCGCCCCGGATAACCCCTCAACCTGCAAACGGACATTCGCCGCGCTGGCAACCCCGCTTGTCAGCAATAAACTGACCAAACATAACTGGCGGATTTTTGTCACGTTTTCTCCTGAATATCCCTTTTTCCACCCTGGAAGCAAATGAAGTGCCGCTCCGCGGCAAAATACGGCCTGTTAGCCAAAAACCCACATCACGGGTTGAAAACGGGTGTAACACCCAAATATTTCTTATGATTAAATCTAGACTCATTCAGCGCATTTATTGTGTTCAATTAAACGCTTCGTGACAACCTTAACCGAAACATCGCAGCCCGGGAGGCCCCCATCGTGAGTTTATTCGACAAAAAGCATCTTGTTTCACAAGCTGATGCATTACCGGGACGCAACACCCCTATGCCTGTGGCGACCTTACACGCCGTGAATGGCCATTCAATGACAAACGTTCCTGATGGAATGGAAATCGCCCTGTTCGCCATGGGCTGCTTCTGGGGCGTAGAACGTCTCTTCTGGCAACTCCCCGGCGTTTACAGCACCGCGGCGGGCTACACGGGGGGGTATACGCCAAACCCAACCTACCGCGAAGTGTGCTCTGGCGAGACCGGTCATGCCGAAGCCGTACGCGTGGTGTATGATCCTGCCGTCATTAGCTATGAGCAACTTCTGCAGGTGTTCTGGGAAAACCACGACCCGGCCCAGGGCATGCGTCAGGGTAACGACCACGGCACCCAGTACCGCTCGGCTATCTACCCTCTCACTCCTGAGCAGGAGACGGCCGCCCGCGCAAGTCTGGCGCGCTTCCAGAAAGCGATGCACGATGCCGGTGACAACCGCGAGGTCACCACGGAAATCGCCTCCGCCAAACCGTTCTACTATGCGGAAGACGACCACCAGCAGTACCTGCATAAAAACCCGTACGGCTACTGCGGTATCGGGGGTATCGGCGTCTGCCTGCCGCCACAGCTGGCCTGATTACTGGTCTAGCGCCACGCGAGCCGCGTGGCGCGTGGCATTACTGACCGACCCATAATTCATGACTTTTCCCTGCAACAGCAGGTTAAAAACCGGTGCCTGCGGCCTGTTAAGGCGGGTCTGCAGCAGGTGCACGGCCTCAATCCCCAGTTCGCGGCAGGGCACCGTGACCCCCGTGACCGGTTTTTCCAGCCGGTGCGCTAAATTCCAGGCAAAATCGGTGGTAATCAGAGAGATGTCTTCCGGAACGCGCAGCCCGTGGCGGGTTAATGCCCTCACCACACCTTCGGTCATGCTGGTGCTGTTTGGGAAAATCACCTCTGGCCACTGCGCTCTGTCATGACTCAGCAGCCACTCATCCAGCGCCCGCTCGGCTTCGTCTGCGGTAAACCACTCCGTCACGAGTAAATCACGCTGCGGCTCAAAGGCGACGTGAAAATGGCGATACGCCTCTTTAATGCCATCCAGACGAGCGTAAAGCGTATCTCGCCGAAGGCAGGTCAGCGTCAGGACCCGCCGATGCCCCTGTTCAAAGAGATACTGCATGGCGGTGAAGCCAATCGCCCGGTGATCGGGTGATACCGAATCCAGTACCCGCTCCCGGTCCACGGAATTAATTAAGACGCAGGGTTTATTGAGCGTGCTGGCCAGTTTAAATATGGTGGCATCATCAGTACCAATAATAATTATCGCGTTGATGTTCTTCTGGCTGGCCTTTTCCATAAATAATTTTACATCGGCGTGCTGTTCTTCTAATCCGCAACAGCTGACCCACACATTGTGTGGCGAGCAGGCCTCAGCAATCCCTTTGGTCACCTCAAGATAAAAAATATCGCCGCGCCCCTGAAAGGTTCTTTCCGGAGCAAAAACGGCAATACCGTTAATCAACAGCCGTCCACTGGCCATGGACTCCAGCACGCCCAGCTCTCGTGCGGTGCGAACGATCGCATCCCGGGCTTTATCGCTGGTATATGACTTGCCGCTTAATACCCTCGACACCGTGCTAACGGAATATCCCGTGAGGGCCGCGATCTCCTCCATTTTTAACCTGCCCGGCATAGTGTGACCTCGCTCTCAATCAGTTTTTGCAAATATTTGCAGAAACAGCCTTTTGATTTTAAAACCAAATTTCAGAAAGCCTGGAGATTACTTATTCACCTTGCGAGTATTCTCACAAAAACACATTGTCGCTACGCCTCGCCTTTCCTATTTTCCGGTCATCACTTCTTTTCAACTGAAATTAAGGTGTGACATGGAGAAGGTACGTTTTGGCATTATTGGTATAGGTAATATCGGTACGGTCCACGCACGTTATTTACTCGCGGGTACGGTCAATGACGCCTGCCTGACGGCGGTTTGTGACAATGCACCGGAAAAACACCCGGCCATTCGCCAGCTGGTGGGGGCCATTCCCCTGTTCAGTGATGCCCAGGAGATGATCCAGAGCGGGCTTATCGACGCGGTGATTGTCGCCACGCCCCATTACGAACATCCGCGCCTGTCGATGCTGGCGATGCGTAACGGCATTCATACCCTGTGTGAAAAACCGGCAGGCGTTTATACGGCGCAGGTGCAGGAGATGAACGCCTGCGCGCGCGAGTGCGACGTGGTGTTTGGCATCATGTACAACCAGCGACCAAACCCGCTCTACCGGAAGGTTAAAGATCTTATCGACAGCGGCGAGCTGGGCGAGATCCGCCGCTCTAACTGGATAATCACCAACTGGTACCGCTCGCAGAGCTACTACAACTCCGGCGGCTGGCGCGCGACCTGGAAAGGAGAAGGCGGCGGCGTGTTGCTCAACCAGGATCCGCATCAGCTCGATCTCTGGCAGTGGCTGGTGGGCATGCCGGTCCGCCTGCGCGCGTTTTGCCAGTTCGGCAAACATCGTGACATTGAAGTGGAAGACGAGGTCACCGCCTATGCCGAGTATGCCAATGGGGCTACCGGTGTATTTATCACTACCGTGGCAGAAACGCCGGGGACAAATCGCCTGGAGATCGTCGGGGATCGCGGCAAAGTGGTCGTCGAAGAGGGGCGGCTTCGCTACTGGCGGCTACGTGAGTCCGAAACCGACTTTAACGCCCGCTGGCAAAACGGTTTTGGGGAGCCTGAATGCTGGGAGGTCGGCATTGCTGTCGCCGCCGAATGCAGCGAACATCATGTCATTACCGCAAACTTCTGCGCCGCCATCCTGCGCGGTGAACCGCTGATTGCGCCGGGCCTGGACGGAATCCACGGCCTGACGCTCTCCAATGCCATGCATCTTTCCACCTGGACTGACGACTGGGTCGAACTGCCGATCAACGAGAAACACTACTTGCGCCTGCTCCAGCAACGCATCAGCACCTCAGTTGCTAAAGAGGCCATAAACGTGACGCTTGATGCCTCAGGCACCTGGTAACTCCGGAGACGACACGATGCTAAATATCGCCATTGTAGGTACAGGCAATATCTCACATAACCATATTCAGGGTTATTTGCAGTTTGGTCAGCGCTGCCGGATTGTCGCGCTGGTGGATATCTACCCGGAAAAAGCGCACGAGAAAAAAACGCGCTACGGCCTGACGCAGGCCCGCGTGTATGAAAGCCATCAGCAGATGCTGGCATCCGAACCAGACGTCGATATCGTCGATGTCTGCACCCCGCCGTATGTCCACGCACAGATCAGCATTGATGCACTGGAGGCCGGGTGCCATGTGCTGTGTGAAAAGCCGATGGCCGCCTCGCTTGAGGAGTGCGACGCGATGATTGCGGCTCAGCAGGCCAGCGGCAAAACGCTCTCCATCATTGCGCAAAATCGCTTTACCGATGCCTTCTGGCGCTTAAAAGCAGCACTGGATTCCGGCCTCGCGGGCAAAATCTGCCATGCGCAGGTGGATTCGTTCTGGTGGCGCGGCCACTGCTATTACGATCTGTGGTGGCGTGGCACCTGGGAAAAAGAGGGGGGCGGCTGCACGCTCAATCACGCGGTTCACCATATCGACGCTATTCAGTGGATGCTCGGGTTTCCATCCGAGGTGGTGGCGATGATGACCAACGTGGCGCATGACAATGCCGAAGTGGAAGACCTCAGCGCCGCAATATTCAAATATCCCAATGGCGCACTCACGCAGCTTACCGCCTCGGTGGTGCATCACGGCGAAGATCAGAAGATCGTCATCCAGGGCGAGCGCGCACGCATCTCTGCCCCCTGGCAAGCCTGTGCCAGCGTGAGTGCCGATAACGGTTTTCCTCAGGAAACTCACGACCAGCAGCGGGAAGCACAGCTCAACGCTGTTTTTGCGCAGACACCGGCACTCGCGTGGACGCTGCATACCGGGCAGATTAACGACCTGCTGCTGAGTATTGAACGCGGCACGGCCCCGCTGGTGGATGGATTACAGGGAAAACGCTCGCTGGAGTTGATTACCGCAATTTATAAATCTGCCATCACCCGCACCGTGGTCTCGCTCCCCATTCCACGTGACGATCCGTTTTACCGTACCGGCGGGATTAACACCCTCGCCCCCCGTTTTCATGAGAAATCCGCAAGCGTGGCCAACTTCAGCGAAGTGGGCGCTATCCCCCTGGGTAAAGATCTGGATCGAGGAATCTGAAGATGAATAAACATGACGGAATGAACTACGCGCCAGTCGGCAAACCTCAGCCCGTTGTCCGGGAAGGTGAATTTGTCTTTGCCGCTGCCGCGCTCGACCACGGGCATATTTATGGAATGTGTAACGGGCTGATTGAAGCCGGCGCCACGCTGAAATGGGTTTACGATCCCGATCCGTCCAGAGTGGATAAATTTATCCAGCAGTATCCGCAGGCCAGAGTGGCAGATTCGCTGGAGGCGATCCTCGCCGATAACGAGGTGCGTCTGGTGGCAGGCGCCGCCATCCCCTCTGAACGCTGTGCGCTGGGGCTGAAATCGATGGCGGCGGGGAAGGATTACTTTACCGACAAAGCGCCGCTCACCACCCTTGAACAGCTGGCAGATGCCAAAGCGATGGTTGAAAAAACCGGTAAGAAATATGCGGTTTACTACAGCGAACGTCTGCATGTTGAGAGTGCTGTCTTTGCCGGTCAACTGGTAAAGCAAGGTGCCATCGGCGACGTGGTACAAACGCTGGGGACAGGCCCACACCGTGAAGGCGAAGGAAGGCCGGACTGGTTTTACGATCGGCGATACTTCGGCGGCATCCTGTGTGACATCGGCAGCCATCAGATTGAGCAGTTCCTTTTTTACACCGGCAACCGCGATGCCACCGTGATAGCAAGCCAGGTCCGGAACGTTAAACACCCGCAGTACCCCGCCTTTGAAGATTTTGGCGATGCAATGCTCAAAGGCGAAAACGGCGCCAGCGGCTACTTCCGCTGCGACTGGTTTACCCCGGACGGGCTGTCCACATGGGGTGACGGGCGACTGACGCTGCTCGGCACCGAGGGCTACATCGAAATCCGCAAATACGTCGATTTAACCCGCGGCGAGCAGGATGTGGTTTATCTCGTCAATAAAGAGGGGGAGTTCCGTTATCCGGTAGCAGGCCAGGTCGGATTCCCGTTCTTTGGCGAACTGATCCTCGACTGTCTCCATCGGACTGAAAATGCCATGACGCAGGCGCACGCTTTCAAGGCTGCGGAGCTGTGCGTGAAGGCTCAAATGCTCGCCAACGCGGCGGGTTAAGGGGAGCCGGAGATGACTATCCTGAATACCGCTATCATTGGCGGCGGGGCGATTCATGGCTGCCATGTCAATGCCCTGCGCCAGATACCCAACGTCGCGCTGCGTGCGCTGGTCGACATCGACAGCGTTAAAGGACTGGCGCTGGCGAAAGACTATCAATGCCGTTTTTATCAGGATTACCGGGAAATGCTGCTGGATGATGCCATCGACGTGGTACACATCTGTACGCCCCATTTCGAGCATAAAGAGATGATTCTGGCGGCACTGGCCGCCGGGAAGCATGTTTTCTGCGAAAAGCCGGTGGGCATGAACACCCGTGAACTCATTGATATCACCCGTGCCGCCGATCGGGCTCAGAGCCTGCTCGGCGTGTGCTATCAGAACCGGCTCAACCCCACCAGCCAGCGTATTCGGCAGGAGTTAGGCCATGGACAGCTGGGGAAAATGCTCAGCATCAGGGCAGTACTCACATGGTCACGCGCGGGCGCTTACTACACGCAAAGCCCCTGGCGCGGTCGGCTGGCAACAGAAGGCGGGAGTCTGCTGATCAACCAGGCAATCCATACGCTCGACCTGATGCAGTGGTTCGGTGAAGGCGTGACGCGAGTGAAAGGCGTGGTGGATAGCGGTGAGCTGGCAGACGTGACCGAAGGCGAAGACAACGCAATGGCCACGCTACACTTCGCCAACGGCGCCCGCGGCCTGTTTTATGCCAGCAATTGCCACACCACGGACGCCCCTCTCCTGCTGGAGATCCACTGTGAACGCGGCTCGCTGCTGCTGAATGACAACACTCTCTGGCGCGTCACGCCGGGTGAGCGATTAAAACTGGCAAGCGATGATTCCCCCGACGGCGCGGTAAAAAGCTACTGGGGGCTGGGTCATCAGCAGGCGATCCGCCGGTTTTATACTGCCGTTCATCATCCGGACAACAGAGACTATATCGATATCCGTACCGCCGGCAAATCACTCACCCTTGTGGAGGCTATTTATCGGTCATCTCAAACAAGACAATGGATAAATATCAACAACCAGAACGTAATTTGAATTCCAGACGTTAATAAAAATACGCCCCGTAAAACGGGTTAATCATTACCCTACACTGGATATTATTATGGTCAAACCAACTGAACGTAGAGTTGGTTATGGCGTGGCGCTTGGCTACGGCATAACCGATCTGTTTGGCGGAGGCGCTTTCGCCATTATCGGCACCTGGCTGTTATTTTTTTACACGACCTATTGCGGGCTGTCTGTTATTGAAGCGGGCTCTATATTTGCTATCGCCCGCGTCATTGATGCACTGTTAAGCCCGATCATGGGTTATATCACTGATAATTTTGCGGGTACCTGGCTCGGCCGTAAATTTGGCCGTCGCCGTTTCTTTTTATTACTGAGTTCCCCGTTAATGTTTTTGTATGCCCTGTTGTGGCTGACGGATATGGGGTACTGGTATTACCTGGGAACCTATCTCTCGATTGAACTGCTGTCGGCGATGGTGCTGGTGCCATGGGAGACGCTGGCCGCAGAAATGACGAACCGCTATGAAGAGCGCAGCCGACTTTCAGGGGTGCGCATGATCTGCTCTCAGCTTGGGGGGTTCCTTGCCGTTTCCGTCCCCGGCGTCATTATGCAGTTCACCGGGAAAGACAATCCGTTTACCTATACGCTCACCGGCCTGATATTTTCCTGCGTTTTTTGCCTTGCGGTGTTTATTACGTGGTACACCACATGGGAAGCGAAAGATGTGCATCAGGAGTCCGATTTTAAGATAGATAACCAGCGCAGCAGCGGGGTAGCCAATCATCTGAAATATCTGGTACTGGACCTCTTTTCGTCCTTTCGCATCCGCGCATTCCGCCTGCATATCATTATTTATATCTTCTCGTTTACTGCGATGGACGTCTTCGGCTCGGTCTTTACCTATTATGTCGTTTATTGTCTGAGCCAGGATGCGGCGGCCGTGTCGGGCTGGCTGAGCATTGCCGCCTTTGCCTCGGTACCAGGCACGTACGGATTTATGCTGCTTTTGAACCGGCTGAATATCACGCCGTCCGCTGCGCTGCGCCTCTCTTATGGCTGTATCTTCGCCGTGCTGGTATTCCTGTTTACGGTCTACCTCACCAAAACGCAGGTGCCAACGCTGCTGTTCTCGGGGGTCTTTATCCTGCTCGGTGCCGCCCGCTCTGGTCTTTATTACATCCCGTGGAATATCTACAGTTTCATCCCTGATATCGATGAGATTGTAACGCAGCAGCGCCGCGAAGGGATTTTTGCCGGCGTGATGGTATTGACCCGCAAAAGCACCGTGGCGATTGCCATCATGATCATCGGCCTGGTGCTGCAGGAGTCAGGGTTTGTGAAGGGCAGCGGCGCACAGCCTGAAAGCGCGCTGGTGGCCATTATCGGCCTGCTGATTTTCGCGACGGCGGCCCTTCTGGCCGTGAGCTTCTTCACGACCTATAAATTTAAACTGACCCGCGAGACGCACAAGCTGCTGCTGAAGGAGATTGCGCGCCGCAAGCTGGGCGGAGATTATCGCGACTGCGACGCCAACACCCGTGTGGTGATCAAACAGCTCACCGGCTATGAGTATGACCAGGTGTGGGGAGGGGATGCCACGCGCCGGGCGGCAGGAAACGCCAGTTTATCCGCAGTAAAATAGCCGTACGTACCGGACAGCGCTTCGCTGTCCGGCCGATTTTATGCCAAAATGTGACCTCTGGCAGATTTACACGCCTTTACGCTATACTACCCGCTGAAATAATCAGCTCAACGCTACGAGCTGACGTTCTATGTGTCTTCACACAAATGTAATTAACTTCCCTTCCGAGGATCTGGCTGAAGCCGGATAAACTATGTTAAACAGTATTTTAGTGATACTTTGTCTCATTGCCGTCAGTGCATTTTTCTCGATATCCGAGATCTCGCTGGCCGCCTCCCGTAAAATCAAACTGAAACTGCTTGCTGACGAAGGCAACGTTAACGCATCACGCATACTCAAAATGCAGGAAAACCCGGGAATGTTTTTCACCGTGGTGCAGATTGGCCTGAACGCGGTCGCCATCCTGGGCGGTATCGTGGGGGATGCAGCATTTTCACCGGTGTTTCATGGCCTCTTCGCACGCTACTTTTCACCTGAACTCTCCGAGCAACTGAGTTTTATTCTCTCCTTCTCGCTGGTGACTGGCCTGTTCATCCTCTTCGCTGATCTGACCCCGAAACGCATCGGTATGATTGCGCCAGAAGCTGTGGCTTTGCGCATCATCAACCCGATGCGCTTCTGCCTGTTCCTGTTCCGTCCGCTGGTGTGGTTCTTCAACGGCCTGGCCAACAGCATTTTCCGCCTGTTTAAAATTCCGATGGTGCGAAAAGACGATATCACCTCTGATGATATCTATGCGGTCTTCGAAGCGGGTGCCCTGGCGGGCGTGCTGCGCAAGCAGGAGCACGAGTTGATTGAGAACGTGTTTGAGCTGGAATCCCGTACCGTACCGTCATCCATGACCGGACGCGAAAACGTGATTTGGTTCGACCTGCACGAAGACGAGCAGAGCCTGAAGCAAAAGGTGGCCGAGCACCCGCACTCCAAGTTCTTGGTCTGTAATGAAGATATCGACCACATCATCGGTTATGTGGACTCGAAAGACCTGCTGAACCGCGTGCTGGCCAACCAGAGCCTGGCGCTCAACAGCGGCGTTCAGATCCGCAATACCCTGATTGTTCCGGATACCCTCACCCTCTCTGAAGCGCTGGAAAGTTTCAAAACGGCCGGTGAAGATTTTGCCGTTATCATGAACGAATACGCGCTGGTGGTGGGCATCATCACCCTCAACGATGTGATGACCACGCTGATGGGCGACCTGGTTGGCCAGGGTCTGGAAGAGCAGATTGTTCAGCGTGACGAGAACTCATGGCTTATCGACGGCGGTACGCCGATTGACGATGTCATGCGCGTGCTGGATATCGACGAGTTCCCGCAGTCAGGTAATTACGAGACCATTGGCGGCTTTATGATGTTTATGCTGCGAAAAATCCCGAAACGTACCGACTCGGTGAAGTTCTCTGGCTACAAGTTTGAAGTGGTGGATATTGATAACTACCGCATCGACCAGCTGCTGGTGACGCGTATCGATAATAAACCGACCGTGCTGGTGCCGCGGATGCCTGACGCAGAAGAGAAAGTGTCGGCGTAAGGCCCATAAACATCAACGGCTCCCATCGGGAGCCGTTTTTTTATCAACTGCGTTTTTTACTACTGCATAGCACGTTGGTTAAGCCATCTCAGTTTGCAGACGCATAACCTGACGGTTGACTTCAGACATCACAGACAGGTGCTGCTTGTCCTTCACTTTTGGGATAAGGATCTTGCCCTTATCAAACTCAAAAGCGCCAACATCCTTGATATACAACCGTCCACGGAACAGGATCTTCACGTACTTCGCCACCTGAAGCGGGTTGTAGCGTTGGAAAATTTTCATTCTTGTATCTCCTGCGAATCATACGCTCTTGCGGTGCCACAATCGGCCCGACTGTCCTGAGCGCAAATTTTGTTGCCCAAAGACTATAGACCAGAACTACGGTGTTACCCAGTATGCATAAGTTTATTTACCGTTTGATTACAATTATTCAGAATAATCTTTGCAAAGCTTCACTCAGGGCAGTATAAGCCGTCGTTTTTTCATGGATATGTGCGTTCACCCGCAAACTGGCATCGGGATTGCGGGAAAACCACATTGATCGCACTTATGATTAAAAGCGTATGACCAAGTGGTCGGATCACCTGCAAACAATAAGGAAACACCATGACCCTACGTACTATCCTTGCAGCAGCCTGCCTGCTTCTGCCCCTGTGGGCTAGCGCTCACGCGATTGAAAAAGGACAACGAGTACCACCAGTCGGCATTGCTGACCGGGGAGAATTGATTCTCGACAATGATAAGTTTAGCTACAAAGCGTGGAATAGCGCGCAGCTCGCAGGCAAAGTGAGAGTTGTACAACATATTGCCGGTCGTACATCCGCAAAAGAGAAAAATGCCAACCTGGTGGAAGCGATCAAGGCCGCAAAATTCCCACACGACCGCTACCAGACCACCACGATTGTTAATACTGACGATGCCATTCCTGGCTCCGGAATGTTTGTGCGTTCAAGCCTTGAGAGCAATAAAAAACTCTATCCGTGGTCGCAGTTTATTGTCGACAGCAACGGCGTGACGCGTAAGGCGTGGCAACTGGAGGAAGAGAGCTCTGCAATCATCGTGCTGGATAAAGACGGCCGCGTGCAGTGGGTGAAAGACGGGGCATTAACCCAGGAAGAGGTGCAGCAGGTTGTCGCCCTGCTGCACAAACTGCTGGCTCAATAAATAGAGACGCGGAAGCCGGGGTTAAGGAAGGATTCGCGCGGGGTGTAGTCCAGCGGCTTACCCTGCCAGTCATGAACATGTGCCCCGGCGGCCGTGGCGACCGCATGCCCTGCCGCGGTATCCCAGACGTTCGTTGGCCCAAAGCGAGGGTAGAGCTGGGCATGACCTTCCGCCACCAGACAGAATTTCAGTGATGAACCAATCGAGGTCGTCTGGTGTTCACCCAGCTGTTGCAGATATTCCTGCAGTTCGCTGTCGCTGTGTGACCGGCTGATCACCACCAGCGGTGGACGCGCATCGCGCACCTGAATCTGCTTACGCACGCCGCACTCTTCCTTCCACGCCTTACCGTCTGCAGCGCTGTACATGACCTTCATCACCGGCGCGTATACCACCCCAAGCACCGCTTTGCCTTTTTCAATCAGCGCGATGTTGACGGTGAACTCACCGTTACGCTTGATAAACTCTTTGGTGCCGTCGAGGGGGTCCACCAGCCAGTAACGCTGCCAGTGCTGACGCTCGTCCCAGCTCTGCGGCGCTTCTTCTGACAGGACCGGGATATCCGGCGTTAAGGCCTGCAGTCCTTGCAGGATCACCTTGTGAGCCGCGATATCTGCCGCGGTGACCGGAGAGTCATCTGCCTTGCTGACGACCTCCATCGGTTTTGCACCGTCATACACCTGCATGATGGCATCTCCCGCATCCCGTGCGAGCTGACAAATCTTATCTAACATTCTCCACCTCTTTGTTAACGCAGTGGGGTTAACTCTTTGTTTTAGTTATATCGTAATGGGAACAATTCCGCTATCTGTGAAGCAATTCTGGTTTCATGGCGCTTTTTTCTGTCAGGATTCACATTTCTGTAAGCAACACGCTATAGATACATACTCTTTTGTGGCCTGGATCGAAAAAAGGACTCCTCTGATGATTAAGTTTAGCGCAACGCTCCTGGCGACGCTGATTGCAGTGAGCGTACAGGCGGCGACGGTAGACCTGCGAATTCTGGAAACTACCGACCTGCACAGCAACATGATGGACTTCGATTACTACAAAGATACCCCGACGGAAAAATTCGGACTGGTACGCACGGCAAGTTTGATCGCTGCCGCCCGCAATGAAGTTAAAAACAGCGTGCTGGTCGACAACGGCGATCTCATTCAGGGTAGCCCGCTCGGGGACTACATGGCGGCGAAGGGGCTGAAGAAAGGCGAGATCCATCCCGTTTATAAGGCGATGAATACGCTGGATTATGCCGTCGGCAACCTGGGCAACCACGAATTTAACTACGGCCTGAAGTACCTGCACGATGCGCTGGCTGGCGCGAAATTCCCGTACGTTAACGCCAATATCATCGACGTTAAGACGCAGAAGCCGCTCTTTACCCCCTATCTGATTAAAGAGACCGAGGTTGTCGATCAGGACGGTAAAAAACAGACGCTTAAAATCGGCTATATCGGCTTTGTGCCGCCGCAAATCATGACCTGGGATAAAGCCAACCTCGACGGTAAAGTGACCGTTAACGATATTACCGAAACTGCGCGCAAATACGTGCCGGAAATGCGCGAAAAAGGCGCAGATCTGGTGGTGGTGGTTGCGCACTCGGGACTCTCCGCCGATCCGTATCAGGCCATGGCGGAAAACTCCGTTTATTATCTGAGTGAAGTCCCGGGCGTCGATGCGATTCTGTTCGGCCACGCCCACGCGGTCTTCCCGGGTAAGGACTTTGCCAACATTAAGAGTGCAGACATCGAGAAAGGGACGCTCAATGGCGTGCCGTCGGTGATGCCGGGTATGTGGGGCGACCACCTTGGTGTGGTGGATCTGGTCCTCAATAACGACGGCGGCAACTGGAAGGTCACTCAGTCAAAAGCAGAGGCGCGCCCGATTTACGACGCTGCGGCTAAAAAATCACTCGCCGCCGAAGATAAAAAACTGGTCGACGTGCTGAAGCATGACCACGACGCCACCCGCGACTTCGTCAGCAAGCCGATCGGTAAATCCGCCGATAACATGTACAGCTACCTGGCGCTGGTGCAGGATGACCCGACTGTCCAGGTGGTTAACATGGCACAAAAAGCCTATGTCGAACACGTTATTCAGGGCGACCCGGACCTGGCAAAACTGCCGGTGCTGTCGGCCGCGGCACCGTTCAAAGTGGGCGGGCGTAAGAATGACCCGGCAAGCTACGTTGAAGTCGAAAAGGGCCAGCTGACCTTCCGTAACGCCGCCGATCTCTACCTCTATCCGAACACCCTGGTGGTGGTCAAAGCGACGGGCAAAGAGGTGAAAGCGTGGCTGGAGTGCTCCGCCGGGCAGTTTAACCAGATTGATCCGCACAGCAGCAAGCCGCAGTCGCTGATTAACTGGGACGGGTTCCGGACCTATAACTTTGACGTGATTGACGGCGTGGAGTATCAGATTGATGTTACCCAGCCTGCAAAATATGACGGCGAATGCCAGGTCATTAACCCGCAGGCCGAGCGCATCAAAAACCTGACCTTTAAGGGCAAAGCCATCGACCCGAATGCCACCTTCCTGGTGGTAACCAATAACTACCGCGCCTACGGCGGCAAGTTTGCCGGCACGGGAGATAGCCATATTGCCTTTGCCTCACCGGACGAGAATCGCTCAGTGCTGGCGGCGTGGATCAGCGCGGAGTCCAAAAAAGCGGGGGGCATTCATCCGGCAGTGGACAACAACTGGCGCCTGGCCCCCATTCACAGCGACACGCCGCTAGACATCCGTTTTGAAACTTCACCGTCCGATAAAGCGGCGGCGTTTATTAACGATAAAGCCCACTATCCGATGAAGAAAGTTGCAACGGATGATATTGGCTTCGCCATTTATCAGGTGGATTTAAGCAAGTAACGCGGTGTGTGCCGGGTAGCGGCTTCGCCTTACCCGGCCTGCCTTTACGCCGCGCGTTCTTCCCGGTTCGCCATCACCTGCGGCGTATGCACTTCTATCCAGTCCGCCAGCGCGGCCACTTTCTCACTCACCTCTGTCCCTAACGGCGTCAGGCTATACTCAACGTGCGGTGGTACAACCGGATACGAGACGCGATTAACAAACCCGTCCTGTTCCAGCGCCTGTAGCGACTGGGCCAGCATCTTTTCGCTGACGCCTCCCATTTTTCGGCGCAGGTCGCTGAAACGGTGGGTTCCCTGCCGCAGGGCCACCAGAATCAGCACGCCCCAGCGGCTGGTGACATGTTTGAGAACCTCTCTGGAAGGACACTGTTCCGCGAAGAGGTTGCCATCGCGCATTTGTTCGCTAAGTGTCGGTATCGTTGTTTTCATACTTACCTTTATGTACGTACTTACTAAAAGTTAGCTATGGTGCTAGTGTGCCACAACACCAGACAAACACGAAGAGGATTCATCATGATCGCAATTACCGGCGCAACCGGCCAGCTTGGCCAGCTCGTTATCGAACAGCTGTTAAACACCGTACCGGCAAACCAGATTGTGGCGATTGTCCGCAATCCGGCAAAAGCTGAAGCCCTGAGCCAGCAGGGAATTACCGTTCGTCAGGGGGATTACGCTGACGAAAGCACAATGACCTCCGCGCTTAAGGGCATAGATAAGCTGCTGCTGATCTCCTCCAGCGAAGTGGGTCAGCGCGCCACCCAACATCAGAACGTCATTAATGCTGCCAAAGCCGCTGGCGTGAAATTCATCGCCTATACCAGCCTGCTGCATGCGGATAAATCGCCGCTGGGTCTGCACGTTGAACACGTCGCGACGGAGAAGGCGCTGGCAGAGTCCGGCATCCCTTACGCCCTGCTGCGTAACGGCTGGTACACCGAAAACTATCTGGCGAGCGCACCGCCCGCGCTGGAGCACGGCGTATTTATTGGCGCGGCCGGTGAAGGCAAAATCGCCTCGGCCACCCGTGCGGATTACGCGGCTGCCGCGGCAAAAGTCATCTCCGGGGACGGCCATGCAGGCAACGTATACGAGCTGGCCGGCGACCACGCCTGGACGCTGAGCGAACTGGCGGCCGAACTCAGCAAACAGAGCGGCAAAAACGTGGCGAATCAGAACATGAGCGAAGCGGATTTTGCCGCTGCGCTGAAGGGCGTTGGCCTGCCTGCCGGGCTGGCAGATATGCTGGCGGACTCCGATGTGGGCGCGTCTAAAGGCGGTCTGTTTGACGACAGCCATACGCTGAGCAAACTGATCGGGCGTCCAACCACACCGCTTTCAGAGAGCATTAAAGCCATCCTGTAAATGTTGCAAAATGGTTATTTTTTGTAGCATCCCCTCGGGTCATCTCTGATAATGGAGAGATGATCCATGAGGAGGTTCACCGTGCAGGGCGTACCGGAACAGTTCATTGATGAGAGAGACAGCGCGCGCTTTCGCCATCTGGCGCATTTGCCGGGCCTGGAGCTTTATCACGCGCATATTTCTGACTACGCCTTTGAGCCTCATACGCATGAAGCCTTCGGCATCGGCACCATTGAAACCGGTGCCGAACGCTTTCGCTATCGCGGTACTCAGCATCTCGCGGCGGAAAAATCCGTCGTGACCATGAACCCGGACGAGATCCACACCGGGGAATCGGCGACGGATGGCGGCTGGCGCTACCGGATGGTTTACATTGAACCCGATCTGCTGGAAGAGGTGACCGGCCTTCGCCACTGGTGGTTTAGCGACGTAACCCGCCATGACCCGCTGCGCTCACAGCAAATCGGCAGGCTTATCTATGGCCTGTGGCATACGGACGACCCGCTGGCGCAAAAAGGCTTGCTGCTGGATCTGATCGAGACCTTCCAGCCGTTAGCCCGCCACGCACCGGTTACCCGGGAAGGTGCACACCGGTTCGAACGGGTTCGCGAGTATATGCACGACAACTACATGCACGCCCTGACGCTGGACGAGCTGGCCAACGTGGTCTCACTGAGCCCCTACCATTTTCAGCGCCAGTTCAAGGCGCATTTCCATGTCACTCCGCATCAGATGCTGATGGCTATCCGCCTGTGGCGCGCCAAAGCGTTTCTCACGCACGGCATGCCCGCCGCCGAAGTCGCCGCCGCGACCGGGCTGACCGATCAGTCCCATTTGACTCGCGCCTTTACCCGCCGCTATGGCATTACCCCCGTGCGCTACCAGAAGCAGGTCGTTAAGCGCTGATGCGCAACCTCATACAATACGCGCGCCCTTCCCCCTCCTACACTGAACGCAGAATAAACCGATGTGGATGGAAAAATGATTAGTGGTGTGTTGTATGCCCTGCTTGCGGGTCTGATGTGGGGACTGATTTTTGTCGGCCCGCTGATCGTGCCGGAGTACCCGGCAATACTGCAGTCGACCGGACGTTATCTGGCACTGGGGCTGATTGCTCTCCCGCTGGCGTGGCTCGGTCGTGCACGTTTGCGTCAGCTCGGCTGGCAGGACTGGTTCACCGCGCTGGCGCTGACCATGATGGGCAACCTTATCTATTATGTTTGCCTGGCGAGCGCCATTCAGCGAACCGGGGCACCGGTATCTACCATGATTATCGGCACGCTGCCCGTGGTGATCCCGGTCTTCGCTAACCTGCTTTACAGCCACCGCGACGGGAAACTGGCGTGGTCAAAAATGGTACCAGCCTTGGTGTGTACCGCCGTGGGGCTGGTCTGCGTCAACATTGCCGAGCTGCAGCATGGGCTGGAGGACTTCTCGCTGTTGCGTTACGGTTCTGGCATCCTGCTGGCATTCGTTTCCGTGGTGTGCTGGGCGTGGTATGCCCTGCGTAACGCGCGCTGGCTGCGGGAAAACCCGGATAAACACCCGATGATGTGGGCGACGGCTCAGGCGTTGGTCACGCTCCCGGTTTCGCTTATGGGCTATGTGGGAGCCTGTCTCTGGTTAGGCCACCAGCAACCGGATTTCGCTCAACCGTTCGGACCGAGACCGTGGGGCTTTGTCGGGCTGATGCTGGCGATTGCGGTGCTCTGCTCGTGGGTGGGCGCGCTGTGCTGGAATATCGCCAGCCAGAAGCTGCCGACGGTAATTTTAGGGCCGTTGATTGTGTTCGAAACGCTGGCCGGGCTGCTTTACACCTTCCTGATGCGCCAGAGCGTACCGCCGCTGTTAACCGCCTGCGGGATTATATTGCTGGTCGTTGGGGTCGTGATGGCGGTGAGAGCAAAGCCGGAAAAACCGATGGTCGTTCCGGCTTCAGAGAGTTAAAACGTTTCCCAGTTCGCTTCAGACGTCGCCGCGACAGGTTTAGCCGCTGGAGTGTAGCTTTTCACCGGCGCGGCGTTGACCACCTGATTGCGGGTAATTTTAAACACCGCTACCGCTTCGTTCAGGCGTGCCGCCTGATCTTCCAGCGCGGCCGCCGCTGCCGCAGACTCCTCTACCAGCGAGGCGTTCTGCTGGGTCACGCGATCCATCTCGGCCACCGCCTGACCTACCTGATCGATACCGCGGCTCTGCTCGTCAGAGGCAGAGGCAATCTCGCCCATGATGTCGGTCACGCGGGTGACCGCATTCACGATCTCTGCCATCGTCGCCCCGGCTTCGTTTACCAGCTGTGAGCCGGCATTCACGCGCTCGCCGGAATCGTCGATCAGCGCTTTAATCTCTTTTGCCGCCTGAGCGCTACGCTGGGCAAGGGTACGCACCTCACCTGCGACCACCGCAAAGCCACGGCCCTGCTCGCCTGCACGCGCGGCTTCCACCGCCGCGTTCAGCGCCAGGATGTTGGTCTGGAAGGCAATGCCGTCGATTACGTTGGTAATTTGCGCAATTTTGCTGGAACTGGTCGCAATGTCGTCCATGGTGCGCACCACACCCTCCACCACGTTACCGCCCTTCTTCGCGGTTGAGGAGGCATCAAGCGCCAGACGGGAAGCCTGACGTGCGTTATCGGCGTTTTGTTTTACCGTGGCGGTCAGTTGTTCCATGCTGGCAGCCGTCTCTTCCAGAGAGGCAGCCTGCTGCTCGGTACGGGAAGAGAGGTCGTTGCTGCCCGCAGAGATTTCCCCTGCACCGGTGTAAATGGTGTCTGCGCCTTCACGCACCACGCCCACCGTGTTTGCCAGCGAAGTTTGCATCTCCTGAACGTTGCGCGCCAGGATAGCCATTTCATTCTTACCCTCTGCCTGAATCGGCTGGGTCAAATCCCCTGCGGCAATGGCGCGGATATGGCCGATCACATCCTGCAGCGGCAGCAGCAGAACGCGGCGCATTGCAATCCAGCTGGAGACGATCACGGCAATCACCAGCAGCATGACCGCAGAGAGGATCCACAGGATACGTTTATAATCGTTTTCGTTGTCTTTAATCCCTCTGTCCGTGAGGACGGCCTGCGCTTCACGCCATTCACGGTACACGTTCTGCATCGCGGTCTGTTTCTGCTCCGCATTCTGCTTGAACATATCTTCCAGATTGCCCTGGCCCAGCAGGACGTTCATTTGCGTCAGCGTGGCGGAGTAAATACGGTACTGCTCTTCCAGACGGTTAGCCAGATTCTCGTCCAGACCTGGAGTATTAGGCAAAGCGTAGTATTTATCGTAATGGGACTGCGCATCCGCAAGCAGGTTCTTCGCCGTGTTCACCAGTTCATTCAACTGGCCGCCGTTAATCTGAGACGCCATGCTGCTTTGCAGACGCAGCATGCCGCGGTTCAGGGTCACGCGGGCCTGGTTGAGGCTGATCCATGCATCGGTAAACTCGGCGACATTCTGGCTTGAGAGCTGCGAGACGGTGAAGTTATCTTTGTCGTTATTCAGCGCGTTGATAAAAATGCCGGCGGAAATGACTTGCATGATGCCGAGCACAAGCAGCACCGAAATAAGAAGGGTAATGACTTTTATACGTTTAAACATGCGTTGCCTTTTTTATATGCAGGTTTGTCTGACGTGGATATATCGGCAGGCACGGCGAGTTGTTTACTGTTTCCCCACGTTAAAAAACTTTCTAAAGTAATTTCCTGCATTCATTCAGCAAGTTAAAAGTCATTATTTTTTGTGATCTGGTTCTCACTTTTCCCCTTCCCTCTAAAGGGTTATAGCATCGCCTTAAAGATGCATTTAAAATGCACTTTATATTATTGATGACGAGGTAACTGCTATGGCCTTCCGCGACCAACCCCTTGGCGAGCTGGCGCTCTCCATCCCGCGCGCGTCCGCGCTGTTTCGTAAATACGATATGGATTACTGCTGTGGCGGTAAGCAAACCCTGGCACGTGCCGCCTCGCGTAAAGAGCTGGATGTGGGGCTCATTGAAGCGGAGCTGGCGCAACTGGCTGAGCAGCCTATTGAGAAAGACTGGCGCACTGCAGCCCTTGCCGACATCATCGACCATATCATCGTGCGTTTTCACGACCGTCACCGTGAACAGCTGCCTGAACTGATCCTGCAGGCGACAAAAGTGGAGCGCGTTCACGCCGACAAACCTTCCGTACCGCGCGGTCTGGCGAAATACCTGACCCTGCTTCACGAAGAGCTTTCCAGCCACATGATGAAAGAGGAGCAAATCCTCTTCCCGATGATCAAACAGGGTATGGGCAGCCAGGCGATGGGGCCCATCAGCGTCATGGAAAGCGAACATGATGATGCAGGCGAACTGCTGGAAGTGATTAAACACACTACCCATAACGTTACACCGCCACCAGAGGCGTGCACCACGTGGAAAGCGATGTACAACGGCATTAACGAGATGATCGACGACCTGATGGAGCACATCAGTCTTGAGAATAACGTCCTGTTCCCGCGTGCCCTCGCAGGTGAATAAAAAAAGGCGCCCGAGAGCGCCTTCCTGAGGTTATCATTCGGCCACAGCATCTGTGGCCTTTTTTATTAACGCATGCCTGCCATACGTTTCTTACCGATAAATAACCATCCCAGCCCCAGCGCGATGAACCACAGCGGCGTGACGATTAACGCCTGACGGGTATCGTCTTCCAGCGTCAGCAGAACCAGCACGAAGACGAAGAACGCCATGCACACCCAGCACATCAGCTTGCCCAGCGGCATTTTGTAGATTGATTTTTCATGCAGGTGCGGACGCTGTTTGCGGTACACCAGGTAAGAACACAGGATGATGGTCCAGACGAACATGAACAGGATCGCAGAGACCGTGGTGATCATGGTAAACGCACCGATCACACTCGGGTTCACGTAGAGCATCACCACACCGCCCAGCAGGCAGATACAGGAGAAGGTCAGCCCTTTCGCCGGCACCGCACGCTTAGACAGTTTGGCAAACGCGCGTGGCGCAACCCCTTCCTGTGCCAGACCAAACAGCATACGGCTGGTAGAGAACACCCCACTGTTGGCCGAAGAGGCCGCGGAGGTCAGCACCACGAAGTTAATCAGGCTTGCGGCCGCAGGCAGTCCAACCAGTACAAACAACTCAACGAACGGGCTCTTGGTCGGTACAACGGAGCTCCACGGTGTCACGGACATGATGATAATCAGCGCGAACACGTAGAACATAATGATACGAATCGGGATGGAGTTAATCGCGCGCGGCAGGGATTTCTCCGGATCTTTAGTTTCCGCCGCCGTGGTACCGACCAGCTCAATCCCCACAAAGGCAAACACCGCAATCTGGAAACCGGCAAAGAAGCCGCTGATGCCTTTCGGGAACCAGCCGCCGTCATTCCACAGATGCGCGAACGAAGCCTGAACGCCGGTTGGAGACTGGAAGTGCGTCAGTACCATCACCAGGCCGACAACAATCAGGGCGATAATCGCCACGATTTTGATCATCGCAAACCAGAACTCCATCTCACCGAACATTTTAACGGTGGCGAGGTTAAGGCTCAGCAGCAGAACAATCACCGCCAGCGAGGCCACCCAGTCCGATAACCCCGGGAACCAGAACTGCGCGTAGGCCGTGATGGCGACCACATCCGCCATGCCGGTCACCACCCAGCAGAACCAGTAGGTCCAGCCGGTGAAGTAGCCCGCCCAGGGGCCAAGCAGGTCGGAAGCGAAATCGCTAAAGGACTTGTATTCGAGGTTCGAGAGCAGCAATTCACCCATTGCACGCATCACGAAGAAGAGCATAAAACCGATGATCATATAAACGAAAATGATCGACGGCCCGGCAAGACTGATGGTTTTACCTGACCCCATAAACAGCCCGGTACCGATGGCACCCCCGATGGCAATGAGCTGAATATGACGGTTTGTGAGATTGCGCCGTAGCGACTGTTCAGACGACGCCTCTTCGTCGGCGACGACTTTAACCTGATCTACCATGTGATATTTTCCTGTTTATGCCTGTCTGTGTTGTTAAGGCTCTTCTGGCCTTTAAATACGTCAAAAAAATAACGGTCCCCATGAAAGGACTCATCGATATTAGGTAAGAATCGGCGGGATGAATACTATGATTTGGATATTATGTTAATAATATGTTTAAAGTGAGTGTCATATCACTCATACAACGCGAAACAGCTCACAAAAATACACGCAACAGTTTCGTTTGCAAGATAAAATGTTGATTCCGTCGTAACTATAGGTTTTATCACTATATTCCTCTCCCCCGAAGGAGAGAGGAAATAAGAAAAGCTGATTACAGAATTTCCAGCAGCTCGACTTCAAACACCAGGGTGCTGAATGGCGGGATGGACGCACCAGCGCCACGCTCGCCGTACGCCAGGTTGTGCGGGATAGTCAGTTCCCATTTGGAACCCACTGGCATCAGGGTCAGCGCTTCGATCCAGCCCGCGATAACGCCGTTAACCGGGAATTCAGCCGGTTCGCCACGTGCTACAGAGCTGTCGAACACCGTACCGTCGATCAGTTTACCGGTGTAGTGCACGCGAACGTGGTCAGTACGCGCCGGGATTGCACCGTCGCCCTGGTTGATCACGCGGAACTGCAGACCAGACTCGGTGCTGTTCACGCCTTCACGCTCACGGTTCTCTTCCAGATATTTCACGCCTTCTGCAGCCATCTCTTCGAAACGCGCGCGACGCACGGCGTCAGCACGTTCGTGGATTTCACGCAGCGCACGGTGCACAACATCAACCGGAACTGCCGGGTTGTTGCCTTCCAGCGCATCAGCGATACCCGCCACCAGCGCTTCGGGTAACAGACCTTCCAGGCCGGATTCGCTCAGCTGCTGTCCTACCTGCAAGCCGATACCGTAACTTGCCTGCGCTTCGATAGTGTCAAAAGTCGGGGTGGTCATGGGTTTTCCTTCCATCACATTTAAAGTAGCGGGCAGCATATCAGCCATGCCCTTATGGGTAAAACTTTGTCTGAAGTTAAGGTGACAAACCGCGACGAAACAGAAACAATAGAGAGAACCAGGATTAATCCCGAACGAATGTCACGGATGTCGGGTTTGCTACGCCGTTCAGGCAGTTAGCAAACTATACTTCGGAGCACAGGATAAAAAAGACGCGGAGCAGGAGGAGAGCCATGCCCGGGCGATTTGAACTGAAACCTACCCTGGCGAAAATCTGGCAGGCGCCGGACAATTTTCGCATCATGGACCCGCTGCCGCCTCTGCATCGCAGAGGGATCATCATTGGCGCGCTGATGGTGATCGTGGGTTTCCTGCTTCCTTCCGGTGGCGATGACGCCGACACCGCGACGGTGACCCGCAATGCCCAGCTGGATATTCAGTCGCAAACGCGACCGCAGCCGGACACACAGCCTGTGCAGACGCAACTGGTCACCCCGTCGAACGATCCGGGACAGGTTGCGCCTGTTGAACCGGAACCCATTCAGGATGAACAGCCACAGGAACAGGCAGCGGCCCCGACAGCAGAGCCACAGGCTCAGCAGCCAACCGGCATTGAGCAGCAGTGGCGTTCCTATCGCGTAGAGCCGGGTAAAACCCTTGCGCAGCTGTTCCGCGACCACAATCTGCCGCCAACCGATGTGTATGCCATGGCGCAGGTGGAAGGCGCGGGCAAGCCGCTCAGTAATTTGCAGAACGGCCAGCTGGTGCAGATACGTCAGAATGCCAGCGGCGTCGTCACCGGGCTCACGATTGATACGGGAAATGGCCAGCAGGTGCTGTTTACCCGCCAGCCTGACGGCAGTTTTATCAGAGCACGTTAATGTTCCGGCCGGGTAAGGCGAGTCAGCCTCCCGGCAATGCCCTTCTTAGTGACTCCGCTTATTGACCCACCAGATTCCCGAGCAGACCAGCACCAGCGCAATCGCATATTTGATGTCCAGAATGTTTTCACCGAGGAAAATGGCGGACAGCACCGTCCCGGCAACGGGGATCACAAAGTTGAACGGGGCAATCATACTTACGCGGTTCACTTTCAACAGCGCGCTCCAGAGGGCGAACGCTACCGAAGAGAGTAACGTCAGATACCCCAGCACCGCGACGGCCGTCATGCTATGCACTTCCAGCGTCCCTCCCGTGAGATAGCCACCCGCCACCAGCGCCGCGCCGCCGATAGCCAGCTGCCAGCCGGTCATCACCGTCGGGTCGACGGTCTGGGAGATGCGTTTTCCGTAAAGCGTGGCGGCAGAAAGGATAAAGGCTGCCAGCACCACAAACCCGTCCCCCTTCCAGACGAAGCTGAATTCGCTTAACCCGCCGTGGAAGTTAACCAGCATCACTCCGGCAAAGCCCAGAATACAGCCAAGCGTTTTGTTATAGCTGAGCTTGTCGTTGTGGTAGATGAAGTGCGCCAGCAGCACGCTGAAGAAAGTGCCGGTGGCGTTCATGATTGAGCCGTTCACGCCTGTCGTGTAGGCCAATCCGATATAAAAGAAGGTGTACTGAATGCTCGTCTGCGTCAGTCCCAGGACGGTCAATTGGCCAAACTGCCCGGGCGTGAACCTGCCGATGGGCTTGCGCTGTGCTAATGCAAAGAGAAGCAGCAGCACACCCGCAAACAGAAAACGGTAACCGGCGAACACGACCTTTGAGGGAATATCATCGGTGGCAATCTGGAAGAGTTCATAGCCGCTTTTTATGGCCGGGTAAGAGCTACCCCAAAGCAGACAGCAGAGCGTGGCGCAGGCATAGGCCACCTTTCGACGGGCAAATACGGGCGTGGGCAGAGCGGTTTCCATGTCGAATCTCATAAATAAAATTGCGTTTCATTTTATTATCAGAGAATGCGCCAGGAATAGCGACCCTACAAGCACTAAAGCGCGAGTCTGGTCCCTTAAAAAAGCAAAACGCCGGCACAAGGCCGGCGCTTCGACGTGAGCAGAGTAAAATTACTCAGCTACAACGTTAACAACCAGTTTAGCGAACACTTCGCTGTGAACCTGGAAGTCCACTTCGTGCTCACCAGTGGTACGCAGAACACCGTTCGGCAGACGAACTTCGCTCTTAGCCACTTTAACGCCAGCTGCAGTTACTGCATCAGCGATATCGCGGGTACCGATGGAACCGAACAGTTTACCTTCGTCGCCAGCTTTGGAAACGATGGTAACAGTGCCCAGTGCGTTGATTGACTCAGCGCGAGCATTAGCAGCCGCCAGAACGTCAGCCAATTTGGCTTCCAGTTCAGCGCGACGTGCTTCGAAAAACTCTACGTTTTTCTTGGTAGCTGGAACAGCTTTACCCTGTGGAACCAGGAAGTTACGAGCGTAGCCCGCTTTAACGTTTACCTGATCACCCAGGCTGCCCAGGTTTGCTACTTTATCAAGCAGAATAACTTGCATTACCTTATCCTCTTAAAGTCGTATTAATGGACCGTGCCCGATTACTGATGACGATCAGTGTACGGCAGCAGGGACAGGTAGCGAGCGCGTTTGATAGCGCGAGCCAGCTGACGCTGGTATTTTGCACGAGTACCGGTGATACGGCTTGGGACAATCTTACCGCTTTCGGTGATGTAGTTTTTCAGCGTTGCGATATCTTTATAGTCGATCTCTTGAACGCCTTCCGCGGTGAAACGGCAGAACTTGCGACGACGGAAATAACGTGCCATATGGCTAGTCTCCAGAATCTATCAAATCAATCTGCTCGGCATGCAGAACCATTTTGCTCAGGCCGTTCTTTGCCTTGTGGCAAGAAATGAACCCCTGAACGATTACTGCGCTACCGACCGTTATACTGTGAGTAATGGCCTGGTTTTCGTGTCCGCTAATAATAACGGGCATTTGGCACCACGCCTGCCGGTGAAAGCCGGCTTCCTCTTGCACAGAACGATGCTCAAGCACGAACTGGCAATGCGGAATTCCTGATGGACTGACCTTACGAAGGGGGGTCCTGCACACGGTACCGGACAACACCAGACGGTTGGTCATCAGAAATTACTCTTCAGAATCCCCAGCATCAGAATCATCTGCGGTTTCGTTTGCGAAATCATCGCGACGCTCACGGCGCTCGTCTTTCGCTTTAACCATCGGAGATGCTTCGGTCACTGCGTTTTTGGTACGCATAACCATGCTGCGGATAACGGCATCGTTGAAGCGGAAGGTAGTTTCCAGCTCATCGATCACTTCCTGCGGCGCTTCAACGTTCATCAGAACGTAGTGTGCTTTGTGCAGTTTGTTGATCGGGTAAGCCAGCTGACGGCGGCCCCAGTCTTCCAGACGGTGGATCGTACCTTCTGCACCAGTGATGGCAGCAGAGTAGCGCTCGATCATGCCCGGAACCTGTTCGCTCTGGTCAGGATGGACCATAAAAACGATTTCGTAATGACGCATCGAATTGCTCCTTACGGATTATTCAGCCTCCTGTCTGGGTCAGCCGAGGCCCGGGGAGGCAAGGAACGTGTTAAAGGTCGGCTGAAAAATTGACGCGTCATAATACTTGCGCGCCCCTGGAAACTCAAGCTGATTGCACAAATAATTCGCACAAAGCGTAAAGCTGGTCTAAGTGGGTGATTTAAAATTAATCACATCAGGAAGCGTTGTTTTTTTGAACAACAGCATCAGAAATGGTCACGCATCCCCGCCGGATAAGTGATTACACTTTAATCAGAGACCTTATTTATAAAAGGAGAGCAACACCCCCTTTCACAGCACGCAGTCGTGGAGCGCATATCATGAAAAAAATCGCATTTGCCGTAATGGCTGCACTTTTGCTCAGTGCAAACGCGATGGCAGCCATCAAGATAGACGGCCGGCAGGCCCAAAACATGGATGATGTGCAGAGCTTAGGCGTAATCTACATCAATCATAATTTCGCCACTGAAAGTGAAGCAGATCAGGCACTCAATCAAGAGACCGATGCTCAGGGTGCACAATATTATCACGTCATACTGATGCGTGAGCCCGGCAGCAACGGCAATATGCACGCCAGTGCAGATATCTACCGATAACGCTTTAACGCTAGCACCAGGAAAGCCAACAAAGAGAACATAGCCATAGTTTAACTTGCCCCCTGCCCGGGGGCTTTTTTTTGCTAATGGCTCTGAAATACCACCGGTTACAACTGTTTTTCGGTATTCCAGAGCACTTATTCACTTCTGCCCGTAATAGGCGTTGGGCCCATGTTTACGCATGAAATGTTTATTCATAAGGTAATCATCAATGCCCTGAAGCTGCGGATTGATGCCGCGGGCGATCCACGCCATTCGCGCCACTTCCTCCATCACCACCGCGTTATGCACGGCATCGTGAGCGTCTTTTCCCCACGAGAATGGACCGTGCTGATACACCACAATACCCGGCGTATGCAGCGGCTCACGCTCAGCCAGCGTGTCGATAATGACGCGACCGGTGTTGAGTTCATACTCCCCTTCCACTTCGGCCTGCATTAATGCCCGCGTGCAGGGAATATCGCCAAAGAAGTAGTCTGCATGCGTGGTGCCAAGAGCCGGAATGGGCAGCCCTGCCTGCGCCCAGGCCGTGGCATGAGTCGAGTGTGTATGCACAACGCCGCCCAGGGAGGGATAACGCTGATACAGTGCCAGATGGGTGGCGGTATCAGAAGAAGGACGCCACTTTCCGTCAACCACGTTGCCATGGAGATCCACAACCACCATGTCGTCGGCGGTCATGGACTCATAGGGCACACCGCTGGGCTTAATCACGACCCGCCCCTGCTCACGGTCGATGGCGCTGACGTTACCCCAGGTAAACGTCACCAGACCGTAGCGAGGTAGATCCATATTGGCCTCAAAGACCTGCTGCTTAAGCTTATGCATGCTCAGCCTCCATCAACCCAGCCCGCGCCATACGTTCACGGACCCAGTCCCGCGCCTTCGCCACTTCGGCTGCCGGGTCGTCCGACGTTTCACTCCACATCTCAATCAGGTAAGGCCCGCAATACCCTGTCTGTTTGAGCGTCTGGAAGCACCGTTCGAAATCCACCACCCCGGTGCCGAACGGAACATTTTTGAATACACCAGGCCGGGTATCTTTGACATGAACCGCCACGATATGACCAATACCCGCCTGCAGTTCCATCTGCACGTCGTTATCCCAGGCTGACAGATTGCCGATATCAGGGTAGAGCTGGAACCACGGATTATTCAGGTAGTGCGCGTAACCCAGCGCCTTGCTGATGGAGTTCATTAACGGATAATCCATGATCTCCATCGCCAGCGTCACCTGAGCACGGCTGGCCATGTCGACGCTCTCTTTCAGGCCGTCACGAAAACGACGGCGCGTTTCATTATTGGCGTCCTGATAGTAAACGTCATACCCCGCCAGCTGGATCACACGGATGCCGACATCCTGGGCAAAGCGAATGGCTTTACGCATGATCTCCAGCCCCTGAGCACGCACAGCATCATCTTCACTGCCAAGCGGAAAACGACGATGGGCGCTGAGGCACAGGGAAGGCACACGTACCCCCGTTTCAGCAATGGCGCTAACCAGTGCCAGACGCTGTTCGCGGCTCCAGTCCAGGCGAGACAGGCGTTCGCCCGTCTCATCCACTGACATTTCAACAAAATCGAAGCCGAGTTGTTTCGCCAGTTGCAGCCGCTCCAGCCAGCACTCCCCCGCAGGGAGTGCCTTTTCATAGATGCCGAGCGGGACTTGTTTAGACAACATACCCGCTCCTTAGCCCCAAAGCTGAGCGATTGAGCGTTTGAACTGACGCGCGGCTTCTACCGGAGAGGCGGCATCACGGATGCTACGGCCTGCGATAAAGACATGAATTGGGATACCTTTGAACAGCGGCAGATCTTCCAGCGCCAGGCCTCCGGTCACGGTCACTTTGAAGCCCATATCGGCCAGACGCTTAATCGCGCTGATATCCGCTTCCCCCCACGCTACCCCAGCGGCCTGCGCATCACGGCTGCGGTGATAAACCACCTGTTGAATGCCCGCGTCACGCCACTCCTGCGCCTGCTCCCAGGTCCAGAACCCGGTCAGCTCAATCTGCACATCACCGTTGAACTCTTTTGCCACATCCAGCGCACCTTTAGCCGTGTTGATATCCGCACAGCAAATAACGGTGACCCAGTCGGCATTGGCTTCAAAACACATACGGGAAAGAATTTTGCCCGCATCGGCAATCTTGGCATCCGCCAGCACGATTTTATGCGGATACAGCGCCTTCAGGTCGCGGACGGCGCGAACGCCTTCGCCCACGCATAGAATGGTACCGACTTCAATGATGTCCACTTCTTCCGCAATCAGGCGGGTGGTTTCGTAAGCGTGAGACAGCGTCTGGTTATCCAGCGCGACCTGCAACATTGGTAATGACATTTTCAATTCCCTCTTAAACTGCCGCCGCAGTGGCGTTATCAATTAAATCCAGCACGTCCTGCTCGGTGCGGCAGGCGCGTAAACGGTCGAAGTTGGCCTCATCATCAAACAGATTCACGATCTGCATAATGCCCACCTCCTGGTGGGTGTTGGCATCAACAGCAGCCATGGTGATGAGGATGTCGACCGGGTCGTTATCTTCGTGGTTGAAAGCCAGTGGTGTTTTCAGCGTAACCAGCGCAAAGCCGGTTTTTTTAACGCCCTCTTCCGGGCGGCCATGCGGCATCGCCAGCCCTGGTGCAATCACGAAGTAAGGGCCGTGCTCTGCAACACTATCCAGAATGGCCTGGTAATAACGCGGCTCGACAACATCTGCTTTTACCAGCAGATCTACGCTAAGTTTCACCGCTTCCTGCCAGGTGCTGGCGTCGGCCTGTAAAAGGATGGAGCTATTCTCTGCCAGCGAATCACGTAGTTTCATGTTGCGTCCTTACTTCACATCTTGTGGGAAATGCGCGTTGATCACTTCCAGCAGCTTTGGCCCAAAGTCGGCTGGCGACAGCATGTTGCGCACGCCTACCACATATTTGTTGCCTGTCACGGTGATCTCACCGGCGATGTGGGTAGAGGCGATGATGATGTCCGCGCCGTTCAGTTCACTTTTGTATTCGCCCACTGCGCAGCTGTTCACCGTGTGGTCGATGTTTGACTGGGTTAAAAACTGGTCCACTTTCATCTTCATGATCATGGAACTCCCTTGCCCATTGCCACACACAGCCAGGATACGTACGGTCATAATCGAAACTCCTTAATGAGCAGAAACTTCTGCTGTTTGTTTTTCTGCATCTTCTTCAGCCCGCAGAGAGCGACCAGCGAAGAACATATAAGCCAGAGCAATGAGGATGATGACGGCCATAAAGATCAGACCAACGGAGGCGAAGCCCTGCATCATCGGTGGTGCCAGAATTGACCAGTCGGCCATGCCCATCCAGGCGCTCATACCGGTGAGCTTGACCGCCCACACACACCCGAAGATTTCCACCATCCCCATCACCAGGCAGATCTTGAGCGCCGCGCGCCAGCCACCAAAGTGGTTCGCAAAGACGCCAATGGTGGCGTTGGAGAAGAACATCGGGATAAAGCCAGGAATGATCAGAATGGAAGAGCCGCAGCCCACCAGGATACCCACCGCAATCAGCTGGCCGATGGTGCCCCACATAAAGCCCCAGACCACCGCGTTTGGCGCGAAGCTGTAGATAGCCGCGCAGTCAATCGCCAGTACCGCACCTGGAATCAGACGCTGAGAGATACCGTTGAAGGCTTCGGACAGCTCGGCAACGAACATACGCACGCCCTGGGTGATAATGAAAATCGCCACCGCGAAGGAGAAACCGGTCTGCAGGATATAGACAGTCCAGTGGGTTTTACCCGCCATCGCCTGTACGACGTCAATGCCAAAGGAGAGCAGAATGGCACCGAAGAAGAGGGTCATCACAATCGCCGTAGAAACGATATTGTCGTGGAAAATATTCAGCCAGCCCGGCAGTTTAAGATCTTCGACGCTCTCTTCTTTTTTGCCCAGATACGGCGCGACTTTATAGGCAATCCAGGAGGCAAACTGCTGCTGGTGGCCGATGGAGAAGCCGCAACCGTCGGTGACGTCCTGCGTGGGCTTGTACATCATATTGGAGGTGATACCCCAGTAGAGCGAGACCAGCACCGCGGTGCAGATAATGGTCGTCCACATTGGGTAGCCAAAGATAAAGAAGGAAACCGCAATCAGCCCTGCCTGCTGGAACATGATATGGCCAGTCAGCATGATGGTGCGAATACCGGTAATGCGGCGCAACAGAACGTAAATGATGTTCAGCGCCAGCGCGAGCAGAACCGCATACCCTACCCAACTGTAGGCATCGCCCATGCGATCGATGGTGGCCATCATCGAGGCGTAGGTGTCAGAGATGGCGCCGTTGATGCCATAGACTTCCGACATTTTGGCCACTACCGGCTTGAAGGTGCCGGTCAAAATGCCTGAACCCGCCTGCAACAGCATGAAACCGATGATGGTTTTAATGGTGCCTTTAATAATAACGCTGACGCTTTTACGCAGCAGGATATAGCCAAGGCACGTCACGATGCCCAACAACAGCGGGGCATTAGTCATTACCTGATTAAAGAACACGGTAAAGACGTTGTAGAGGATCTCCATAACTCTCTCCAGAAATGAGAACACGAGGGGCAATCCCTGTGCGGTTGGTGACAACACTCTATTAATCACAAATAATCATCACAAGATTAAATCTGATTATTTGTGACGCATCATGCAAATTATTTCCCTGGTGTTAGTAATGATTTTCACTTCGGCATGCCACATAGAATTATTTCCATATAATTCATGCAATTAATGATTAATACGGTAAAAGATAACAAGAAGCGAGAAGAGCGTCCGTGACGTCATGCAGATAAAATTACACATTTTGATCGTTGCAATACGCGTGAAATGGTGCCAGAATTAATCACAACAAATCACCAGTTGATTACTTTTGATTAAACCAGGAGTCAAAACGATGAGTAAAGTTAACACCATTACCCGTGAATCATGGATTCTGAGCACTTTCCCGGAATGGGGTAGCTGGCTGAATGAAGAGATTGAGCAGGAACAGGTTGCTCCTGGTACCTTTGCAATGTGGTGGCTGGGGTGTACGGGGATCTGGCTGAAATCAGAAGGTGGCGCGAATATTTGTGTCGATTTCTGGTGCGGCACCGGCAAACAGAGTCACGGTAACCCGCTGATGAAAAAAGGCCATCAGATGCAACGCATGGCGGGCGTGGAAAAACTTCAGCCAAACCTGCGTACCACACCGGTTGTTCTTGATCCGTTCGCCATTCGCCAGATCGATGCCGTTCTCTCTACGCACGATCATAACGATCATATTGATGTCAACGTGGCGGCAGCGGTCATGCAAAACTGTGCCGATGACGTACCGTTCATCGGGCCGCAAACCTGCGTGGATTTATGGATCGGCTGGGGCGTACCGAAAGAGCGCTGCATCGTCATGAAACCGGGCGATGTGGTCAAAATTAAAGACGTTGAGATCCACGCGCTGGATGCCTTTGACCGCACTGCACTGATTACCCTTCCGGCCGATCAGAAAGCCGCAGGCGTACTGCCAGACGGTATGGACGAACGTGCGGTGAACTACCTGTTTAAAACGCCCGGCGGTTCCCTGTACCACAGCGGTGACTCTCACTACTCAAACTACTATGCAAAGCACGGCAATGAGCATCAGATTGATGTGGCGCTCGGCTCATACGGGGAGAACCCACGCGGCATTACAGACAAAATGACCAGCGCCGATATGCTGCGCATGGCGGAAGCGCTGAACACCAAAGTAGTGATCCCTTTCCACCACGATATCTGGTCGAACTTCCAGGCCGACCCGCAGGAGATACGCGTACTGTGGGAAATGAAAAAAGACCGCCTGAAGTATGGCTTTAAGCCGTTCATCTGGCAGGTAGGAGGCAAGTTCACCTGGCCGCTGGACAAAGACAATCTCGAGTATCACTACCCACGTGGCTTTGATGATTGCTTTACTCTTGAGCCAGACCTGCCGTTCAAGTCATTCCTCTGATTATTAAGGCCCATCGCCAGACCCGAGTGTCTGGCGGTTTCATATTTCTTTTAGTAATTTCACGCTATTTCAAATATCATCTTTTAAAATCAATTCTTATCGGAATAGCTCATGACGGAAGCGCAACGGCATCAAATATTACTGGAACTCCTGGCGCAAACAGGGTTTGTCACCGTTGAGAAAGTGATCGAACGTTTAGGGATTTCTCCGGCAACAGCGCGGCGGGATATTAATAAGCTGGATGAAAGCGGTAAGCTGAAAAAAGTCCGCAATGGTGCGGAAGCGATTAGCCAGCAGCGTCCACGCTGGACGCCGATGAACATTCATCAGGCGCAAAATCATGATGAAAAAGTCCGTATTGCCAGAGCGGCATCGCAGCTGGTGAACCCCGGCGAGAGCGTGGTGATCAACTGCGGCTCCACGGCGTTTCTGTTAGGTCGGGAGATGTGCGGAAAGCCGGTACAAATCATCACGAACTATTTGCCGCTCGCCAACTATCTTATCGATCAGGAGCATGAGAGCGTGGTGATCATGGGCGGCCAGTATAACAAGAGCCAGTCCATCACACTCAGCCCGCAGGACAGCGAAAACAGTCTTTATGCCGGACACTGGATGTTTACCAGTGGCAAAGGCCTGACCGCGGATGGCCTCTACAAAACCGATATGTTAACCGCCATGGCAGAACAAAACATGCTTAACGTGGTGGGCAAGCTCGTTGTGCTGGTCGACAGCAGTAAAGTGGGCGAACGCGCAGGAATGCTGTTCAGCCGTGCTGAACAGATAGACATGGTGATCACCGGCAAAGGTGCCAACCCTGAGATCCTCCAGAAACTGAAAGATCAGGGTGTCAACGTCCTGTGCGTTTAAAGGTGCTGGCGGAAGAAGTCCACCGTAGCGTCCAGCGCCGTTGGCGTAATGCGGTGGCGAACGCCCGCTTCCCACAGGCAGGTCAGGTTGCCATCCAGCCCCTCGTGCTGCAGCGCCTGCTGAAGCCGGAACGTTTCTCCGGGTGGGACCACATCGTCCGCATCACCATGCCACAACAGCAAAGGACGATCGGCCAGACGCGGTAACGCCCGGGTAACCTCCCACTCTGCAAGCGCCGCCTCAACCTCTGTGAGTGCCTGAGGTGGAAAAAGCGTCTTCGCCAGTGAGGTGAAGTAGCCTGAGCCCATCAGACAAGCCACTGACTTCACTTCTGGATGGTGCGTCATGATCCCCAGCGCCGCCATCCCGCCCATCGATGCCCCAGCCACGGCCAGCCGATTATCAGCCACCAGCCCTGCCTGGTAAAGCGCATCGCGCAGCCCGGCAAACTCGGTCAGGCTACCGTGCAAAATGTGCCAGAACTGCCCAAGTCGCGCCTGTTCGTTGCCGGTAAAACGTGCTCCGTGATCGGGTGCATCCGGCATGACCACACGAAAACCGGCCTGCGCGAGTGCCACCGCAAAATAGCTGTAGACCAGCTTCGATGAGGTAAATCCATGATAAAACACTATAACAGGCAGTGGTTCCTCACGTTTTCCGGCGGGTGTTGCGTGTAATATTTCACGATCACCCAGATGGCGTATTTCAATTTCAATCATTGTCGACCCTGTAATGATGAATGATTCATAATGTTGAGAACTGGGTTACGATTTCACGCTATTTTCATTCGAAAATTACGCCCCAGCTAACACTTCGGGAACATTCCCCCAAAACTAAATTCACAGACAACTACACTATGGCTATCAGGAAACGAGATATGGTTATGCGCAGGTTTGCTGCTTTATTGCTGATGTTACTGCTCAGTGGCTGTAGCGCGCTGCAGGGAACGCCACAACCCGCTCCCCCGGTGGCCGATCACCCGCAGGAAATCCGTCGTAATCAGACGGAAGGATTACAGCGTATGGGTACCGTCTCTGCGCTGGTTCGCGGCTCCCCGGATGACGCGGAAGAAGCAATAAAGGCACAAGCCGTCGCCGCCAAAGCAGATTATTACGTCATCATTATGATCGACGAAACCATCATTACGGGACAGTGGTACTCACAGGCCATTCTGTATCGTCAATGATCGTCTTCATTTGAACGACATTTACACTGCTTTGCGTCCATAGACACTTTCCTGTCCACAATAAACTCCATGCCCGCAACAATGGAAGTGAGTTTATTCGCGAAGGATTGCCCGGCGGATACCGGAGACATGTGAAATGGAGCTGACGATGAAACGAACTCTTGCTTTGACCACACTGTTGCTCTCAGCAGGTCTTGTGAGCACAACCGCGCAGTCAGCTGAATTTGCCAGTGCTGATTGTGTGACTGGCCTGAATGAAATTGGCCAGATCTCCGTGAATAATATTTCGGGGAGCCCGCAGGACGTTGAACGTGTCGTTGCATTAAAGGCCGATGAGCAGGGTGCTTCATGGTATCGCATTATCCAGATGCAGGAAGATCAGTACATCGATCACTGGCGGGTACAGGCCATTCTCTACGCGTAATCCCCCTCCGATAAAAGCCACTTACTTTTAGTGGCTTTTCGTTTTTGCAAATTTTTTATCTTTTAGCAAACCAATTAAAAACAATTAAATAACATTTTGTTACACTAAAACAGTAAACGTTATCTCTGCTCTGCCGTTGAAAAGCCATACCTTTTCAATGATGAGCAATTTATGATCAACTTTTTCCGTCGTGCAGGTCTGGGTGCAAAGCTGTCGCTGCTTACCGGTGCCAGTGTCGCCATCCTGTTTCTGTTTTTCACTTTTCTGCTCAGCCAAAAAGCCAGCCAGCAGCTTGAAGCCCTCGCGATAGAAGACCTGCATAATCAGTCCACCGGCATGGTCGATATGGTGCAGATGTTTAACACCAGCCTGAGTGAAGAGGTCGAGAGTTATACCCGGCTGTTTACCACCTTTTTGCCCCAGCCACTGAGCGTTGATAACACTCAAACCCAGACGATTAACGGGATTAACGTTCCGCTCCTGAAAGGAGGGGAAACCGGGCTACATGAAAACAATTCCCTTTCAGACGATTTTCTGAGCCGGACAGGGGCAATCTCGACCCTGTTTGTGCGTAGCGGTAACGACTTTGTGCGCGTCGCCACATCGCTGCGTAAAGAGAACGGCGGGCGGGCAATGGGCACCGTTCTGGATACCACCAGCCCGGCCTTTGCCGCCGTCACCCGGGGCGAGGTTTATCGCGGTCTGGCGCTGCTGTTCGGCAAGCGCTACATCACCCAATACCAGCCGGTTAAAAACGCGGACGGCCAGGTCATTGCAATCATCTTTGTCGGTGTGGACATCACTCACTCCTGGAAAGTCATGCGCGAGAAAATCCTCAACCGTCGACTGGGCGAGAGCGGTCACTTCTATGTTCTGGATCGCAGCCACGGCAAAACGCGCGGGCAGTATCTGTTCCACACCAGCGCGGAAGGAAAAGTACCGGAGTGGGATAGCGCTATCCAGCAACAGCTGTTGAGTGATAAATCCGGCACGCTGGAGCGCGTCAGTGCCGATGGCCGCACGCTGACCATGGCGTATACGCCGCTGCCAGGCTGGAACTGGGCCATTGTCGGCGAAGTGGATAAATCGGTACTGCTCTCAAGCGTGACCGCCATGCGCGACCGCTTCCTGCTGGCAGGGGTGGTGCTGTCAGTACTCTTCGCGGGTCTGTTTGTGGTCATTATACGACGCATACTGACGCACCCATTGCGCAATGTGATCCACCTGGCCCGACAGTATGCCGCAGGCGATCTGCGCTCCAGCCTGCCCGTGACCCGCCAGGATGAGGTCGGTCAGCTCATCGATGCCATTAACGGTATCGGAGGGGGACTGCAGAAAATTGTTCTTCAGGTGCGCGAGGCCGCAGCGGAGATCCATATGGGCACCAACGCGCTGGCATCCGATAGCGAAGAAATCTCCGGGCAGATTAACAAGCAGGCCAGCAGTGTAGAAGAGACGTCTGCCAGCATGGAGCAACTGGCCGCGACCGTGCAGCAAAATGCCGCCAACATGGAACAAACGCAGCAGCTGGTAGGCGAAACGTCGCGCGCGGTACACCAGGGCGGTGAGACGGTCACCCACGCTGTCGCTACCATGGATGATATTCGCGAAGCATCAAAGCGAATCGAAGACATCACGCGCGTGATTGAATCCATCGCTTTTCAGACCAACATTCTGGCGCTTAACGCAGCGGTTGAAGCAGCCCGCGCAGGCGAGCACGGAAAAGGTTTTGCGGTGGTGGCGCAGGAAGTACGCGCGCTGGCAGGACGCAGTGCCAACGCGGTGAAGGAAATTGAACAGCTCATCGGTGATACGCTCAGAAAAGTCAGCGAAGGCCATGCGCTGTCTGAACAAACGCGTCTGGCGATGGATTCCATCATCGTGCACATCGATAACATCAACAAGCTGGTCACGGAGATTAACCATGCGTCCCGCGAGCAATCCGCGGGAATAGGCCAGGTTAATCTGGCCATGACCCACATTGGCGAAGCGTCGCACATCAACGCCGACCGCGTCTTACGCAGCGAACAAACCGCACACACGCTGCGTGAGAAAGGCTCACACCTCACCCAACTGGTGAGCCTGTTCCAGCTAAAGAGTTAGCCAACCCTGCCCGTGGCACGCAACAGCAGGTCAATTTGCACCTGCTCGCTCATCAGCGTACCGCCGCGGGTATCAAGCATCATGCGGCACCACGCCTGCGCCACGGGTGGCGATGCGTACCGCAGCATCTGACTTCCGGCCCCCAGCAGGAAAAGCTGTTGCGTAATCTCCCGCCCCTGCGCCTCATGCGGTTTTCGCAGTTTTTGCTGAAGCTGACGCCAGCTGCGATCGAAGTGCCTGTCCTGCCCTTTTACCTGGGCAAAATCATCCACCAGCAGGTCGAGGATGCCGGATTGCTTCGTCAGAACACGCAGAACGTCCAGGCACATAATATTGCCGGACCCTTCCCAGATGCTGTTCACGGGCATCTCACGGTACAAACGGGGAAGCTCACTCTCCTCGCAGTAGCCTGTGCCGCCGAGCACTTCCATGGCTTCCGCCACAAACGGGATACCCGCTTTGCAGACGCTGTATTTCGCCGCGGGGGTGAAAAGCCGCGCCCAGGCGGCCTCCTGAGGATCGGCACGCTTGTCCCACGCCCGGGCCAGACGAAACAACAGTGCCGTCTGGCCCTCCAGCATCAGCGCCATGCGGCTCAGCACATCGCGCATGAGCGGCTGGTCGATAAGGTTTTTACCAAACGTCTGGCGTTGATGCGCATGGTAAAGCGCCACGGATAAAGCCCGACGCATCAGCCCATGGCTGCCCAGCGCACAGTCAAACCGCGTCAGCCCGCCCATTCGGAGGATCTGGCGTACCCCTTCTCCTTCCTCCCCCAGCAGCCAGCCGGACGCATCCAGGAACTCCGCTTCGCTGCTGGCGTTAGAGCGGTTGCCGAGCTTCTCTTTTAGCCGCTCCAGACGTACGGCATTGCGTTGCCCGTCAGGCAAAAAGCGTGGAACAAAAAAGCAGGACAGCCCCCCTTTCGCCTGGGCCAGCACCAGATGCGCATCGCTTTGCGGCACAGAGAAAAACCATTTATGCCCGATAAGCCGGTAGCTGCCGTCACTGCACTTTTCCGCTTTGGTGGTATTGCTGAGTACGTCCGAGCCGCCCTGTTTTTCTGTCATCCCCATGCCAATCAGCAGGCCACGCTTTTGCGCCCCCGGCGCAAGATGAGGATCGTAACGATCGCTCATTAACGGCGTGATCCAGTCACGGAACGGCTCGGGCAGCGCCTGTTGCAGCAGCGGTGTAGCAGCAAAGGTCATGGTGACAGGGCAAAGCGTGCCCGCTTCTACCTGAGCGTGCAGGACAAAACGTGCAGCTCTGGCGACAAACGCGCCTTTGCGCGCCTCCTCTTCCCACGCCAGGTTATGGACACGGTTGGCGCAAAGTCCCTGCATTAAGAGGTGCCATGCGGGATGAAAGCGAACGTCATCCAGTCGCTCCCCGGTGGCGTCATAGCGTAATAACTCCGGCGGATTAACGTTCGCCAGCCTGCCCAGTTCCAGCGATTCCGCGGTTCCTAACTGCTGGCCGATGCTGGCAAGAAGCTCGATATCCCACTCGGCGCCTTCGCGAACAACCGCGTCACGCAGAGCGCAATCAGAGAGGAAAAGGTTGCTGTTTGAGAGCGGTGCAGGTTGATTAAAAACGGTATGGGTCTGCCAGTGCATGCTGTCTCCCTCCTTCAGTGGCAATGAAGATAAGTATGGACAGGCCACGTGCACGCTGCATGGGAGTGAGGTCACACGATGACGATCCCGCTGATATCATTCGTGAAATAGCTCACAGAACATAAGAATAAACTATTTCGCGCATTCACTTTTGTTGAATAATTTATTCTTACCCCCTTTCAGTGAGGAACGTTATGCAACCGGACGCGCACAAGCGTGCATTAATTGCAGGCTCCATTGGTAACTTTATCGAGTGGTATGAGTTTGCGGTCTATGGTTTTCTGGCGACCGTAATTGCGAAGAACTTCTTCCAGCTTGAGGGGGACGCGGGGCTGACCAGCCTGATCCTCACCTACGCTTCTTTTGCCATCGCCTTCTTCTTCCGCCCACTGGGCGCGGTGGTGTTTGGCAGAATAGGTGACCGGATAGGCCGAAAACCGACGCTGATTATTGTACTGGTGCTGATGACGCTGGCTACAGCCGCAATCGGTATTGTGCCGGTCTATGCCAGCATAGGTATTGCCGCCCCGCTGATTATCACGCTGCTGCGCATCCTGCAGGGATTGTTCGCCGGTGGTGAGTATGGTGGCGCCGTCTCGCTGATGACCGAGTTTGCCCCACGCGGCAAGCGGGGCCTCTACGGTGCATGGCAGTCATTTACCGTCGCGCTGGGCCTGTTAGCAGGCGCTGGCATTGTCGCATTGCTCTCCGCCCTTCTGACACCGGAAGCCCTGCATGACTGGGGCTGGCGCATCCCGTTCTTCCTGGCATTACCGATGGGCGTGGTGGCGCTGTGGCTGCGGGTGAGTATGGAAGAGACGCCAAGCTTTGTGCAGCAGCAGGAAAAGCCGGTTGCCACTCAGGCTGATACCGTCACCACGCTCAACGCCATTGTGATGGGCATCGGTCGGGTGATGGTCTGGTCAGCGGCGGGTTATACCTATCTGGTGATTATGCCCACCTATCTGCAGTCGGCGCTGCATACCGGGTTTAACCAGGCGCTGTTGATTGCGGTGATTTCGAATATCGGTTTTGCGCTGACGATTATTCCGTCCGGGATCCTGAGCGACAAAATCGGACGCCGCACGGTGATGATCGTCGCCACCACGTTGCTGCTGCTCCTTGCCCTGCCGCTGCTGAAGGTTTTACAGGCGGAGTCCAGCACGCTGGCCATCAAAGCGCTGGTGGTGCTGATTGCGGGTGGTCTGGTGGGGATGCTGGCAGGGCCCGGGCCGGCGATGCTCTCAGAGATGTTCCCGACGCGCGTACGGTATACCGGGCTTGGGCTGGCTTATTCCCTGTCGAACGCCCTTTTCTCGGGCTGCGCGGGGCTGATTATTACCGGGCTGATTAAAGAGACGGGCAACCTGGATATTCCAGCTTATTACGTCATGGCGACGGCGGTAGTGAGTATCTTCGCGCTGATGACGCTCAGGAAGGATGACCATTTGCGGTCACTGGAGGAGTGAGTTTTTCACCGTCTGGTGACCCTCCCACAGAAAATACGAAAGGCCGTCCTCAGGACGGCCTTGCTGTTTATTCCCCGCGCTGACGTACCGCTTCAAACAGGCAGATACCTGTTGCCACGGAGACGTTCAGAGACGACACGCTGCCCGCCATTGGAATGCTGATCAGCTCATCGCAATGCTCACGGGTCAGACGGCGCATACCTTCGCCCTCGGCACCCATCACCAGGGCCAGACGGCCGGTCATCTTGCTCTGATACAGAGTATGATCCGCTTCACCCGCGGTACCGACGATCCAGATATTCTCTTCCTGCAGCATACGCATGGTGCGCGCCAGATTGGTGACGCGGATCAGCGGTACGTTTTCCGCTGCGCCACAGGCCACTTTCTTCGCCGTCGCGTTAAGCTGTGCAGAGCGATCCCTCGGCACGATAACGGCATGAACACCTGCCGCATCTGCGCTTCGCAGACATGCGCCAAGGTTGTGCGGGTCGGTCACGCCGTCAAGGATCAGGAAGAATGGATTTTCCAGCCCGGCGATAAGATCCGGCAGATCGTTTTCCTGATACTGACGACCTGGCTTAACGCGGGCAATAATGCCCTGGTGAACGGCACCTTCACTTTTCTCATCCAGGAACTGGCGGTTCGCCAGCTGGATCACAACACCTTGTGCTTCCAGGGCGTGGATCAGCGGCATCAGACGTTTGTCTTCACGCCCTTTCAGAATAAACACTTCCTGAAAACGCTCCGGTGCGCGCTCCAGCAGGGCCTGCACCGCGTGGATGCCGTAAATCATTTCACTCATTGATGGTTCTCGTTCTGTCTTTTCTTTTCCCTCTCTCCGCAGGAGAGAGGGTCAGGTTAAGGGGGAGAATTACTCCGCCTGCTGTTTCTTCGCTGCGCGCTTTGCCCTGGTGGCAGCCGCGATTTTCTGCGTTTTGGTGGACGGCTTTTTCGCCTTCCGGGCCTCTTTCTTTGCGGCCTTCGGCTTCTGTTTCTTCTCACCGCGGAACGCGCTGTCTGGCTCGAAGTTTACCTTCTTACCCGCCTGACGACGTTTGCCACCGGTGTTGCCGTTGCCCCCTTTTTTCGTCTTTTCACGCGCCGTTTTACCTACATTACGCGGGGCACGCTCGCTGGAGATCAGGCTAAAGTCGATTTTACGGTCGTCCATATTAACGGCTTCGACCTTCACTTCCACGCGATCGCCAAGACGATAGGTCTGGCCGCCAGATTCACCAATCAGGCGCTGCCCGACCTGGTCGAAACGGTAATAGTCGTTATCCAGGCTGGAGACATGCACCAGACCGTCGATAAACAGTTCATCCAGACGGACGAAGAAACCAAAGCCGGTGACGCTGGCAATCACGCCTTTAAAGACGTTACCCACCTGGTCCAGCATAAAGTCACACTTCAGCCAGTCTGCCACGTCGCGCGTCGCTTCATCTGCACGACGTTCGGCCATGGAACAGTGCTGACCGAGTTGCAGCATCTCTTCCATTGAATAATGGTAGCCACCGGTTTCGGTCGTATTACCTTTATGACCCTGCTCCTGCGCCAGCAAATACTTGATCGCGCGGTGCAGGGAAAGGTCCGGATAACGACGGATCGGCGAGGTAAAGTGGGCATAAGACTGCAGCGCCAGGCCGAAGTGACCGCGGTTTTCCGGATCGTAAATCGCCTGCTTCATGGAACGCAGCAGCATGGTCTGCAGCATTTCCGCATCCGGGCGATCGCCAATCGACTCCAGCAATTCAGCGTAATCACGCGGCTCTGGCTTGTTACCGCCAGGCAGTTCCAGACCCAGTTCAGCCAGCACGGAGCGGAACGCAGTGATGGCTTCGGTCGACGGTTTATCGTGAATACGGAACAGCGCAGGTTCTTTGGCTTTCTCAACGAAACGTGCCGCCGAGATGTTTGCCAGAATCATACACTCTTCAATCAGCTTATGGGCATCGTTACGCTGGGTCTGCTCAATACGTTCAATGCGGCGTTCAGCGTTAAAGATGAACTTCGCCTCTTCGCTCTCAAACGAGATCCCGCCGCGCTCTTCACGCGCCTGATCCAGCGTTTTGTAGAGGTTATGCAGCTCTTCGATGTGTTTCACCAGCGGCGCATACTGCTCACGCAGATCCTGATCGCCCTGCAGCATATGCCAGACCTTGGTGTAGGTCAGGCGCGCATGGGAGCTCATTACCGCTTCGTAGAATTTGTAACCCGTTAAGCGCCCTTTGGTGGAGATGGTCATCTCGCAGACCATACACAGGCGGTCAACCTGCGGGTTCAGGGAGCACAGGCCGTTAGACAAGACTTCCGGCAGCATCGGAATTACCTGCGACGGGAAGTAGACCGACGTTCCGCGGCTGCGCGCTTCGTTATCCAGCGGAGTATGCGGGCGAACGTAATAGCTTACGTCAGCGATGGCAACCCACAGACGCCAGCCGCCGCCGCGTTTTTTCTCGCAATAAACGGCATCATCGAAGTCGCGGGCATCTTCACCATCAATAGTCACCAGCGGCAGATCGCGCAGATCCACTCGGCCCACTTTGGACTCTTCCGGCACGTCTTCTTTCAAGCCGACAACCTGCTCTTCAACCGCTTTCGGCCAGACGTAAGGAATTTCATGAGTACGCAGCGCCATATCAACGGCCATGCCGGTGCCCATGTTATCGCCTAACACTTCGACGATTTTCCCGACCGCCTTGGTGCGGCGGGTAGGACGCTGGGTGAGTTCAACCACCACCACAAAGCCCATACGGGCGCCCATCACCTCTTCAGGCGGGATCAGGATATCGAAGCTCAGGCGGCTGTCGTCCGGCACCACAAAGCCCACGCCAGCGTCGGTAAAGTAGCGGCCAACAATCTGGCTGGTTTTAGGGACCAGGACACGCACCACGCGCGCTTCGCGGCGACCTTTACGGTCCGCGCCCAGCGGCTGCGCCAGGATCTGGTCACCGTGAATGCACATCTTCATCTGCTCAGAGGAAAGATAAAGATCGTCTTTACGGCCTTCTACGCGCAGGAAGCCATAGCCATCACGGTGGCCGATGACGGTGCCTTTCAGCAGGTCAAGACGTTCGGGAAGCGCATAGCACTGACGGCGGGTAAAGACCAGTTGCCCGTCGCGCTCCATCGCGCGCAGGCGGCGGCGAAGGGCTTCAATTTGCTCTTCACCTTCAATGTTTAATTCAACGGCAAGTTCTTCACGATTGGCGGGTTTTTCGCGTTTTGTTAAGTGTTCAATGATGAACTCGCGGCTGGGGATAGGATTCGCGTATTTTTCGGCTTCGCGTTCCTGGAAAGGATCATGTGACATATCGGTTCCTCCGTTGTCAGCTCCGGTGGAAATTTTCTTCATTCCACCAGCAATAATTTATAAAGTGGTTGATTCTCTTCAACCAAATCGGCCAGCGTGTAGTTATCCAGTTCCTTGAGAAAACTTTGCACGGCCAGAGAAAGTGCCTGTTTAAGGCGACAAGCGGGCGTAATGTGGCAGAACGCGCTGCTGCAGTTCACCAGAGACAACGGCTCCAGTTCACGTACCACATCCCCAACACGAATACTCTGCGCCGGTTTACCGAGACGGATCCCACCATTCTTCCCGCGGACGGCAGCAACGTATCCGGCACGACTAAGTTGATTGATTATTTTGACCATATGATTACGGGACACACCGTATACCTCTGTAACCTCAGAGATACTGGTCATTTTCCCATCGGGTAACGACGCCATGTAAATCAGCGCGCGTAAGCCGTAATCGGTGAAACTTGTTAACTGCACATCAACCTCAGGAAAAAGGGAAAACGCGGATAAACCGCACAGATATTCATTAATGATGATAAACCAGCCAGATAGTAAGCGGCTAATTTATTTGACAGACGGGGCGAAAAAGCGGAGATCGAGGAGCGTTCGCCGGATGGCGCGACGCGTATCCAGCCTGCGGGTTGTCCCGCAGGCCAGCAGTCACGAAGATTATGCGTCGAACGGGTCGCGCAGGATCATCGTTTCAGTACGATCAGGGCCGGTAGAGATAATGTCGATCGGCACTTCGGTCAGTTCTTCAATACGCTTGATGTAATTCAGTGCTGCCTGCGGCAGACCGCTACGCTCTTTCACACCGAACGTCGTTTCAGACCAGCCTGGCATGGTTTCGTAGATTGGCTCGATGCCTTTCCAGTCATCCGCAGCCAGCGGAGTGGTGGTCACTTCGCGACCATCAGGCATACGGTAGCCTACGCAGAGTTTCACCTCTTTCAGACCGTCCAGCACGTCCAGTTTGGTCAGGCAGAAGCCAGACAGGGAGTTAATCTGTACTGCGCGACGCACGGCTACCACGTCCAGCCAGCCGGTACGACGACGACGACCGGTGGTCGCGCCAAACTCGTTACCCTGCTTGCACAGGAACTCGCCGGTTTCATCAAACAGCTCAGTCGGGAATGGACCCGCACCCACGCGAGTGGAGTAAGCTTTGATGATGCCCAGAACGTAATCCACATAACGTGGACCCAGACCAGAACCGGTCGCAACGCCACCTGCGGTGGTGTTAGAGGAGGTAACGTACGGATAGGTACCGTGGTCGATGTCCAGCAGTGTACCCTGCGCACCTTCGAACATGACGAAATCGCCACGCTTGCGCGCCTGGTCCAGCAGATCGGACACATCAACAACCATACCGGTCAGAATGTCAGCAATCGCCATGACGTCATCCAGCACTTTCTGGTAGTCAACAGCGTCAGCTTTATAGAAGTTCACCAGCTGGAAGTTGTGATATTCCATCACTTCTTTCAGTTTTTCAGCGAACGTCTCTTTATCAAACAGATCGCCCACGCGCAGACCGCGACGAGCAACTTTGTCTTCATAAGCCGGGCCGATACCACGACCGGTCGTGCCGATCGCTTTCGCGCCACGCGCTTTTTCACGCGCTACGTCCAGCGCCACGTGATAATCAAGGATCAGCGGGCAGGCTTCGGAGAGCAGCAGACGCTCGCGAACGGGGATACCACGGTCTTCCAGACCTTTCATCTCTTTCATCAGAGCAGCCGGAGACAGCACAACGCCGTTACCGATGATGCTGGTGACGTTTTCGCGAAGAATGCCTGATGGAATAAGATGGAGGACGGTTTTTTCACCGTTGATTACGAGAGTATGGCCTGCGTTGTGACCGCCCTGGTAGCGTACAACATATTTAGCCCGTTCAGTCAGAAGATCAACAATCTTCCCTTTACCTTCGTCACCCCATTGGGTGCCCAGTACGACGACGTTGTTACCCATTTTTTTCAAAATCACCGTTTGCTTAAAAATGGATTCTACCATCGCTTTTTCAGATATACAGCACTTTTTGACCTCAAAATACGCCAAACCAGATTACTTTTTGATCAGCCAATCGTTTTCCTCAACATGTAGTAGATAACGATGCCGGCAACCACAAGTCCGCCCCCAAATCGACGCAAAATATTATCCGGCAACTGGCTCAGAGAGGCTATCATCCGACGCCATGCACGCGGATAAAGCATCGGTCCAAGGCCTTCCAGCACCAGAACCAGGGCCAGCGCAAGCCAAATCGTTGAATTCATTTTTCATCCTTATAAAAGAAAACCACCGCTCCGTTGAGAGCGGTGGTTTGAATACTCAAACTGGCCTGAGTTTATCGCGTTGCGTTAGCCGGCGTCTTCATGTAACGGAAGAAATCGCTGTCCGGGCTGAGCACCATCACATCCTGGTTGCTCTGGAAGCTGTTCTCGTAAGCTCGCAGGCTACGGATAAAGGCGTAGAAGTCGGGATCCTGGCTGAAGGCATCGGCAAACAGTTTTGCCGCTTCGGCATCCCCTTCACCGCGCAGAATACGGCCCTGACGCTCAGATTCTGCCAGCGTCTTGGTCACTTCGTAATCCGCTGCCGCACGCAGTTTCTCCGCCTCTTCCTGACCTTGTGAACGATGACGACGGGCTACCGCTTCACGCTCGGCGCGCATACGGTTGTAAATCGCCTCGGACACTTCCGCTGGGAGGTTGATCTGCTTGATACGGACATCGACCACTTCGATACCCAGAGCAGCCATACTGTTCGGGTTGATCACCGGCACTTTGCCGTTGGTTTCAGCCTGAACGCGTTCTGCCGCTTTGGCAATGGCATCATCCGCTGCCGGGGTGGTGACTTCGTCTTCGGTTCCTGCAGAACCGGAGTTCAACGCATCACGCACTTCCAGCGTCAGACGACCACGGGAGTCGGTGACGATGTCTTTCACATCCAGACGACCAATCTCAGAGCGCAGACGGTCAGAGAACTTACGTTTCAACAGCACTTCCGCCTGAGAAACGTCGCCACCGCCCGTTGCCAGGTAGTAGCGGCTGAAATCACTGATACGCCATTTGATGTAGGAATCAACGATCAGGTCTTTCTTCTCTTTGGTCACGAAACGGTCGGCCTGGTTATCCATGGTCTGGATACGGGCGTCGAGCGTTTTCACCGATTCAATCAGTGGCATTTTAAAGTGCAGGCCCGGCTCAAACACCAGCGGCTTGTTCTCGCTGTCGCGCAGAACTTTACCAAAACGCAGGGTAATTCCACGCTCGCCCTCTTTCACCACAAAGATAGAGGTATAAAGCACGACCAATACGATGATGATGATCGCAATAACTGACTTACGCATCCTTATTCCCCCTGACGCTGGTAGTCGTTACGCTGCGCGTTAGCACGGCGTTGGTCCATAATGTCACCATCGTTCGAAGAAGGCGTGGTTGTGGCGCTTGAGCTACCGGATGCCGCAGGTGGCAGACGCAGCAGGTTGTTGGCACCACTGGTATCCGCCTTTGCCGCCGGCGCCGAACCGCCTTTCAGCATCTGATCCAACGGCAGTACCATCAGGTTTCCACCTTTGCTGTCGTTAACCAGTACCTTACGCGTATGGCTCAGCACTTTTTCCATGGTCTCAATATAAAGACGTTCACGGGTAATCTCCGGAGCCGCTTTATATTCTGGCAAAATCTTCGCGAAACGCGCCACTTCACCCTGAGCTTCCAGGACGGTCTGAGTTTTATACGCACGCGCTTCTTCAAGAATACGCTGCGCCTGACCGTTAGCACGCGGCTGAACTTCGTTGGTGTACGCTTCCGCTTCACGGATGTACTGTTGTTCGTTTTCACGGGCGGCAATCGCGTCATCAAACGCGGCCTTCACCTCTTCCGGTGGACGAGCAGCCTGGAAGTTGACGTCCAGCAGGGTGATACCCATGTTGTACGGGCGAATGGTCTCTTCCAGCTCACGCTGGGTATCGCTACGAATAACGGTACGACCTTCGGTCAGAATGCGGTCCATGGTGTATTTACCGATCACACCGCGCAGCGCACTGTCTGTGGCCTGGCGCAGACTGTCATCCGCACTGGTCACGCTAAACAGGTAGTGCTGCGGATCGGTGACGCGGTACTGGACGTTCATCTCAACGCGCACAACGTTCTCGTCGGAGGTCAGCATCACGCCGGACGCCGCCAGTTCACGGACAGACTCCACGTTCACCGCGGTCACGTCGTCAATGAAAGTCGGTTTCCAGTTCAGACCTGGCTCAACCAGATGGCTGAACTTCCCGAAACGGGTGACCACACCGCGTTCCGCTTCTTTAATGGTGTAGAACCCGCTGGCAGCCCAGATGATCACCACGGCAGCGGCAACAATGCCCACCACGCGGCCCCCTAACTGCGGGCGCGGTCCCTGAGTGGAACCTCCACCAGAGCCAGAACCTTTACCTCCGCCAAGGCCACCAAGCTTCTTGCTTAGCTTGCGGAAGATATCATCCAGATCCGGCGGCCCCTGCTCGCGACCACCTTTGTTGCCATTTCCCCCAGAGTTGCCGCCTTGATTATTGCTGCTTCCCCACGGGTCGCGGTCTTGTCCGTTATTACCGGGCTGATTCCACGCCATGTATATGCTCCATATTTGTTATGCAAGGGCGAATTATTCAGGCATCCCCTTTCTGATCAGACGATATAGTCGACCAGCGCAGGTTCTTGTTTACAGAGGCGACGCCAGTCAACGATCGGCAAACGCACCTGCATCCCCACGCTGCCGTCATCCTCCATCCACTCTTTTTCTATCGCCTGAAGCTGATAAAACCGGCTGCGCAGCCTGCCTTCCTGTGGCGGCAATCGCAGCGTGTGCTGGGCTACCTCACCGGAAAGACGTTCTGTCAAAGCCTGGAAAAGCAGTGGCACACCAATACCGGTCTGAGCGGAAAGCCAGACCCGAATCGGTTTGTTCTCTTCATCTCGGTCGATACGCGGCTCAAAATCCTCCAGCATATCGATCTTATTCATCACCAACAGCGTTGGGATGTCGTCGGCGTCGATCTCGTCGAGCACCACGTTTACCGCGTCGATGTTCTCCTGCAAGCGAACGTCTGCAGCATCAATGACGTGCAGCAGCAGGGTCGCCTGACGCGTCTCCTGCAGGGTGGCTTTAAACGCAGCCACCAGGTCATGCGGCAGGTGACGGATAAACCCTACGGTATCCGCCAGCACCGTTTCACCGACGTCGGCGACGTCAATACGACGCAATGTGGGGTCCAGGGTCGCAAACAGCTGGTCTGCGGCATAAACCTGGGCCTCAGTAATCTGGTTAAACAGGGTGGATTTACCGGCGTTGGTATACCCCACCAGCGACACCGTCGGGATGTCAGCTTTCGATCGCGCCCGACGTCCTTGCTCACGCTGTTTTTCAACGCGTTCCAGACGTGAAAGGATCTGGGTAATACGGCCACGCAACAGACGGCGGTCGGTTTCAAGCTGGGTCTCACCCGGACCGCGCAAACCAATCCCGCCCTTTTGTCTTTCAAGGTGGGTCCAGCCACGCACAAGCCGCGTTGCCAGATGGCGCAACTGCGCCAGCTCAACCTGCAGCTTACCTTCGTGAGTACGCGCACGTTGAGCGAAAATATCTAAAATCAAACCCGTGCGATCGATAACACGGCATTCGCAAAGACGTTCCAGGTTACGTTCCTGAGCCGGAGACAGCGCATGATCAAACAACACGACTGACGCGCCGGTTGCTTTTACGGCATCCGCAATTTCAACTGCTTTACCTTCACCAACAAAATACTTTGGGTGCGGCGCTTTACGGCTACCGGTAATCACCTGCATTGCTTCGACACCGGCGGAAGAGACCAGAGATTCAAACTCCTGGAGGTCTTCCATATCTTTGTCTTGCGTAAAATAGATGTGTACCAGCACCGCCTGCTCACCGGCATCATAACGGTCAAACAAGCGTAAATTCCTCAAAAAAGATCAGCGGGGAACGCAGGATCCCTGGCTCCCCGTGTGGATAACAGCCCGAAACCTTATTCGGTATCTTCGCTGTCCTGCGCAGGAGAAGAAGAACCCTGCGCGCTGCTGCCATGATGGTAGTTACTACCCGTGCCGCCGCCAGTGTTATTGCTGTGATGGGATACCGGACGAGACGGAACAACTGTAGAAATAGCGTGCTTATAGACCATCTGACTGACCGTGTTTTTCAACAGGATCACGAACTGATCGAAAGATTCAATCTGACCTTGCAGCTTAATACCATTCACCAAATAAATAGAAACTGGAACACGTTCCCGACGCAATGCGTTCAGGAACGGATCTTGTAAAGATTGCCCCTTAGCCATTCTATCTTTTCCTTATATGCTTGTTTTGTACTTAGAACCTTGCGATTCTGAAAAATTGCGCACGATACGACTCAATTGTACACATTCAGTGAGCGATATCACCAACAACCTCAATCACTTCGTTTAACGCCTGTTGCGGTTTTTCACTGTCTAACCAGTGAACACCGTCCCAACCGCGCAACCAGGTGATCTGGCGCTTCGCTAACTGTCTCGTGGCGCAAACACCTCGATAAACCATTTCATCATATGAAATCTCGCCTTCAAGATATGACCACATCTGGCGGTATCCCACACAACGAACGGAAGGCATATCCGTATGCAAATCTCCACGGGCAAATAGCGCCCGCACTTCTGCTTCAAAATCTGAAGCTAACATCTGATGAAAACGCTGCTCAATTCGTTGATGGAGCAGTTCACGGCTCGCCGGGGCGATGGCGAACTGATGCACCTGATACGGCAGAGCGTCTCCTGACGTTTGCGTCAGTTCCGTTAAAGTTTTACCCGAAATGAAAAAAACTTCCAGTGCCCGGGAAAGCCTTTGCGGATCATTTGGATGGATCCGTGCTGCGGCAACCGGGTCAATCTCGGCCAGTTGCTTATGCAAAACGTCCCATCCCTGCTCTGCCGCCTGCTGCTCAATTTTTGCTCTTACTTCCGGATCCGCTGATGGCAGAGGTGAAAGCCCCTCCAGCAACGCCTTGAAATAAAGCATGGTTCCGCCAACCAACAGCGGTATACGTCCCGCCGCCGTTATCTCGGCCATCTCGGCTAACGCATCGCGGCGGAAATCCGCTGCGGAGTATGCCTGAGCCGGGTCGAGAATATCCAGCAAACGATGCGGTGCCGCACGCAGTTCGTCTGCGTCAGGCTTCGCCGTGCCGATGTCCATCCCTCGGTAGATAAGGGCAGAATCGACACTAATCAACTCTACAGGCAAAACTTTACGCAACTCAATGGCCAGTGCCGTTTTGCCGGAGGCCGTGGGACCCATTAAAAAAATCGCCTTTGGCAGGCTCGCCTTGCTTACGTCAATCATGTTTCAGGGCATTCATCGCCGTTTGTAAATCAACAGGTTGTAATAACCCACCTGGCGGTGTCTTCACCAGATGCGGACAAAGGCGTTCAACCTCCGCCAGCACGCTAATGGCCTGCGCCATACTCCACGGCGCATGTTCGCTTGCCAGATGGCGGGCGATCCACTGCGCGGTGTTGGCGGCATCAAACGACGTTTGCTGCGCCAGGTAGCCTATCAGTTCAGGAATCAAGTTTTGTAAATTTTGTTGGCGTAAGGGTAAAGGCACTGCGCGAATGGTCACATGTTGTGGTTCGAGCACCATTTCAATACCCATCTGCGCCAACAGGGCCTCTGCGCGACGCAGTACCCCTGTTTCTTCAGGGGATATTTTTAGCCGAACGGGGATCAGCAACGGTTGTGCACAGGCCGCGTTTTCACCCGGAGTAAGCTGCACTTGTTTAAGCCAGCGTTCCGCCACCGGCAATGCCAGAAGCATCAAGTGGCCTTCGCGCTCCAGCAACGCCATATCCGGGGCGATAATCGTCAGAACCCGGCCAAAACTCTGGCTGTGGCCGTCCAGCGAAGGCGCTGGCACCGCGACAGGCGCTTTGCGCTCCACCGCGGGGGTTTCCAGCAATTTGCGGTACAACGCTCCCTGCTGTTTTTGATAGCCAGGTTGGGCGTTTGGATAGTTCGTTCCCGTTGGGCGCGGTGTGCTACCCGCAGCAGAGAAACGCGGGGCATCCGGCTCACGCGCCACGGCAGGTTCAGCAAAATGGTTCCGGCCCGCTGCAACACGGTTTTCCGGAAACGCGCGCGGGGCGGGTTCTTCTTTTTCCAGCGGCAGCGTCGGTTCAGCCTGCTGTTGCAATACGCTCAGCACGCCCTGATAGATAAAATCATGCACCAGACGTGACTGGTGGAACCGCACTTCATGCTTGGCAGGATGGACGTTAACGTCCACCTGGTGAGGATCGATTTCTAGATAGAGCACAAACGCGGGTTGCTGATCTGCGCCCAGTTTATCTTCACAGGCCTGACGAATGGCGTGGTTAATGAGGCGGTCACGCATCATGCGGCCGTTCACGTAGCAATACTGGATCTCAGCGAAGGCCGCGCTGCTCGCGTTGGGGTCAGCCACCCAGCCGCGCATGGCCAGATCGCCATGCTGCCACTCAATGGCCAGCGCGTGCTCGAGGAACGGTACGCCGCAGATAGCGCCCAAGCGGCGCTCTTTCTGCCCACCTTCCACCACGGCGCGGTACTGGCGCATGACTTTGCCGTTATGGCTAAGGTTAATGGTCACGTCAAACCGCGCCAGGGCAATGCGACGAATGATCTCATCGATATGCCCAAACTCGGTTTTTTCGGTACGCATAAACTTGCGTCGGGCGGGGGTGTTATAAAACAGATCCAGCACTTCCAGCGTAGTACCGACCGGGTGCGCCGCTGGTTTAATCGTCACGTCCATATCACGCCCTTCGGCGTACGCCTGCCAGGCTTCCTGCTGTTCAGCGGTACGGGAGGTGAGCGTGAGACGGGAAACGGAGCTGATACTGGCCAGCGCTTCCCCGCGAAAACCGAGGCTGATGATCGCTTCCAGGTCATCAAGAGAGGCAATTTTACTGGTGGCATGGCGCGCCAGCGCTAACGCCAGCTCGTCTTTTTTAATTCCACAGCCGTTGTCACGAATGCGAATCAGCTTTGCGCCGCCGCGTTCGATATCAATATCAATGCGGGTGGCCCCCGCATCAAGGCTGTTTTCTACCAGCTCCTTCACCACCGATGCAGGGCGCTCCACCACCTCACCGGCGGCGATTTGGTTCGCGAGCTGCGGCGGTAGAACCTGAATCGGCATGAATTCTCCTTAGTTGGTCGCGGTCATCTCACCTGGCTGCGCTGCGCTGGCCGTCTGGGCGGCACCGCCCTGTGGCGCGGACTGCAGCGGATGCGCATCAAAGTATTTACGCAGACCGTTATAGATCGCTTCGGCAATTTGCTGCTGATAGCTGTCGCTGCCCAGCAGTCGTTCTTCAGCGTTATTACTGATAAAGCCTGTTTCCACCAGAATCGATGGAATATCCGGCGATCGCAGAACGCCCAGGCTCGCATGCTCCGGACGGCGCTTGTGCAATGACCCGATGCCCTGCAGCTGGTTCAATACATTTGTGGCGACATCATACCCGACGCGCTGGGAATGACCGAATTGTAAATCCAGCACCGCCTGGCTGAGATAGGGATCGGCCTGGCTGTTTGCCAGCACATCACCCGCGCCACCTAACAGTTCGGACTGTTTCTCGTGCTCTTCAAGCCAGTTTGCCATTTCACTGTTCGCCCGACGGTTTGACAGCACCCACACTGAGGCTCCCGTGGCGTTACGGTTCGGCGCGGCATCCGCATGAATGGACACCAGGAAATTGGCATTTTGCTTACGTGCCACATCCGAGCGGCCCATCACCGAGATAAAGTAATCGCCGTCGCGCGTCAGCACGCCTTTAAACATAGGATCGTCGTTTAGCAGCGTCCGCAGCTTACGGGCAACCGCGATGGTGACATTTTTCTCCCGCGTACCGCCCGGGCCAATTGCGCCGGGATCCTGACCGCCGTGCCCCGCATCAATGGCGATAATCACTTTATCACCGCTGACCGCGCGACGTGCACTGGCCGCCGGCCGCGTCACGGTATTGCTGCTGGTAACGCTGGTAATGCGGTCGCTGTCCGTTTTAAACGGATTACGTGCCGGTTCAGATGGGCGCGGGGTATAAACCGGCTCTTCCACGCGTTTCGCCACCACCGGTGGAGGCGGAGGCGGCGGAGGGGCGTCAGCGTTGATGGTAAAGACCACCGTATAATTCGCACCGTTTTGCTGCTTAACCGCTCTGGTTTTACCCTTTTCGGTTAGGTCGACCACCAGACGCAATGACTGGCTATCTTTTGGCGAGCCGGAACGAATGCTTTTAACCAGATTATTGCCGCTGAACTGGAGCGGTAACCCCTGGATAACCCCGGTTTGTTTGATATCCAGCGCCACGCTGTGGCTGTCTGGCTGTGAAAAAGCATATTCCGGATCGCCCATAAAGCTGAACGTGATCCTGGCCTGGCTTTCGCCGTTCGACACCTGAATATCCGACAGGCTTGCCGCCCCGGCCTGCGCGCACAGCAGCACCGTGGCAGCCAATAACCAACCTTTAACGCGACTAATCATCCCGTCATCCCTACGCTTAACCGGCCAGACGCGCCAGTAAGGAACTACCTGATGAGGAAACAGCACTGATGCGTGCCTCACGCCCTTGTGCCTGGTAATCTAAGTGAATTTCGACATCCGGGTCAGGCAACACACCCGCACCTTGTTGCGGCCACTCCACCAGGCAGATGGCATCATTGGCAAAATAATCACGGATCCCCATAAATTCCAGCTCCTCGGGATCCGCAAGGCGGTATAAATCAAAGTGGTACACCATGAGGTTTTCAAGGGTGTACGGTTCTACCAGCGTGTAGGTTGGGCTTTTCACATTGCCTTTATGGCCTAACGCCTGCAGAAAACCCCGGCTGAAGGTGGTTTTACCCGCACCTAAATCACCATACAGATAAATGACGGTTGCCCCCTGACAGGCCTGTGCCACGCGTTTGCCAAGATCTAAAGTGGCTTGTTCATCAGGTAAAGAAATCGCTCGATTAGTCATTTTCTACGTCAATCACATCCGGGTTAACAACACGCCGTAGCGTGCAAAAAAGATCGGTGGCCAGCATTCCGCGTGTGCCGTAACGTGCCGCCAGCTTATCCGCCGCGACACCATGGGCCACGCAGCCAGCGCAGGCTGCATCATAAAGGGGAAGTTTCTGTCCAAGCAATGCGCCAATGATGCCTGAAAGCACATCGCCCATTCCGCCGCTCGCCATACCCGCATTTCCGGCATCGACAATGCCCATCGCCTCGTCGCTGGCGACAACGGTTCCTGCCCCTTTCAGAACGGCAACACCTCCGTAACGTTTTACCAGACGCCGGGCAGAAAGTAAGCGATCGCTTTCAATTTCTGCCACGCTGCAGTTAAGCAGGCGCGCGGCTTCGCCGGGGTGCGGCGTCAGAATGCGATTGTGACGCTTATCAGGATTGATTGCCAGAAGGTTCAGCGCGTCGGCATCCCACAGCATCGGTTTACGAAAATTCTCGACCTTCTGCAGGGCCTGTTTCCCCCAGGCCTGCTGCCCAAGCCCCGGGCCAATGACCACGACATCCGCCCATTCGAGACTCTCTTCAAGCGACTGCGGCGTCAATTCATGCACCATCAGCTCCGGGCGGGCCGTAATAATTGGCGCACTATTTTCGATGCGCGTCAGTACCCGCACTAAGCCGGCACCGCAACGCAATGCCGCTTCCCCCGTCATGCGGATAGCCCCCGCCGTGCCGTGGTCACCTCCAATGATCACCAGCCTGCCGTGATCGCCTTTATGGGACGTCGGGCGGCGCGGCGGTAGCCACTGTGCCAGCAGCGAAGCATCAACGCGCGAAACGTGAGTTTCCTGCCCGGCAAGCCAGCTCTCCAGCCCCAGTGCGTTATGGTGCAACGTTCCCGTGACATCCCGTGCTTTACCGGTAAGCAGCCCCGGTTTCAGGGCGATAAAGGCAACGGTGTGCGCGGCCTGAATCACCGCGCCAGGCGTCGTGCCGGTTTGCGCCATCAGTCCAGAAGGTATATCCAGGGCCACCACCGGCGCGCTGTGGGCATTGGCACGTGCAATCAGGGTGGCAACCGGGTCGCGCGGCGCACTGCGAAGCCCGGTGCCCAGCAGGCCATCAATAATCACATCAATCTCTTCCGGCCAGACGATATCGGTGGCATGAATAACACCGCCCGCGTTCAGCCAGGCTTCCCGCGCCGCACTGGCCTCTTCTGGCAGCGGTTTATCGCTCTCCAGCGCCAGCAACGTCACGTGGATCCCGGCGGCAACCGCCAGGCGGGCAACGACATAACCGTCACCGCCGTTATTGCCGTGTCCGCATAAAATCAGCCAGTGCGACGATTCAGGGTAAGCCGTGCGGGCAACGTTAAACGCCGCTTCACCCGCGCGTTGCATCAGTTCATACAGGGTAATGCCGAGGCTATCTGCGGCCTCTTTTTCGGCGTGCCGGAGGTCATCCGCATGCCAGATGGAATGTGGTATACTTTCGGGGTTTTTCTTCACAGTATGGTCCGTCATGTCACAGCCCCTCGATCTCAATGAATTAGCGCAAAAAATTAAACAGTGGGGTGCTGAGCTTGGCTTCCAGAAGGTGGGTATCACCGATACCGACCTTTCCGCCAGCGAGCCGAAACTGCAGGCATGGCTGGATAAACAATACCATGGCGAAATGGAGTGGATGGCGCGTCATGGCATGATGCGTGCCCGCCCACACGAGCTGTTACCCGGTACATTACGCGTCATCAGCGTACGCATGAACTACCTGCCCGCCAACGCGGCGTTTGCTCGCACGTTAAAAAATCCCGCTCTCGGTTACGTCAGCCGGTACGCCCTGGGTCGTGATTACCATAAGCTTCTGCGTAACCGTTTAAAAAAACTTGGGGAAACTATTCAGCAGCACTGTGTGTCGCTGAATTTTAGACCGTTTGTAGACTCTGCGCCTGTTCTTGAACGCCCGATAGCAGAAAAAGCCGGGCTTGGCTGGACAGGTAAGCACTCACTTATCCTTAGCCGCGACGCCGGATCGTTCTTTTTCCTCGGTGAACTGCTCATAGATTTGCCGCTGCCGGTAGATGGTCCGGTAGAGGAAGGTTGCGGGCGCTGCGTGGCCTGCATGACCATCTGCCCGACGGGTGCCATCGTTGAGCCTTATACGGTGGATGCGCGCCGCTGCATCTCCTATCTCACCATTGAACTCGAAGGGGCGATACCGGAAGAATTCCGTCCGCTTATCGGGAACCGTATCTACGGCTGCGATGACTGCCAGCTGATCTGCCCCTGGAATCGTTACTCGCAGCTTACGGATGAAGACGATTTCAGTCCTCGTAAAGCGCTTCATGCGCCTCAGCTTATCGAGCTCTTCGCCTGGAGTGAGGCCTGGTTCCTGAAAGTCACCGAAGGATCCGCCATTCGGCGTATTGGGCATCTGCGCTGGCTACGAAATGTCGCCGTTGCGCTGGGCAATGCGCCCTGGGATGAAGCCAATATTCAGGCGCTCGAAAGTCGCAGAGGTGAGCACCCACTTCTTGATGAACACATAGAATGGGCGATTGCGCAGCAAATCGAGAAGCGCAATACCTGCGTTGTCGAGGTGCAGCTGCCGAAGAAACAACGGCTGGTGAGAGTGATTGAAAAAGGGCTTGTACGGGATGCTTGATATATTCACAGCCTGTGAATAAAAATAAAAACTCAAGCGCCATCGGGGCTGGCAATGAGGTCAAGTGATCTAAATAACATTTTGAAATGAAATTTACTTCATTAAATTCAGTATGTTATGAAGATATTATTCACCCTGCTAATTTTCTTCTGGTCTGTAACTGAGTAGGGCTTCTGTGGATAACTCTGTTCACAAGAGTATTTCAGATGCAATAGAAAATGTCCCCAACGAAGCATTCCGCTGTGGATAATCTGGAGATGATAAGAATTTGGAGCGGGAAACGAGACTCGAACTCGCGACCCCGACCTTGGCAAGGTCGTGCTCTACCAACTGAGCTATTCCCGCTTGGGTGGTCCGTGCTGTGGAAGCACTTTCAAATTTTGGAGCGGGAAACGAGACTCGAACTCGCGACCCCGACCTTGGCAAGGTCGTGCTCTACCAACTGAGCTATTCCCGCTTGGGTGGTCTGTGCTTTAGAAGCACCTTCAAATTTTGGAGCGGGAAACGAGACTCGAACTCGCGACCCCGACCTTGGCAAGGTCGTGCTCTACCAACTGAGCTATTCCCGCAAATTTGCACTGCTTTTGTTGCTGTCGTAACGTGTATTTCTCTGTCGTTACGGGAGGCGCATTATACGAGAAATCCGTTTAGCTGCAACCCCCCTAAAAGCGTTTTTTGTGAAATTCAGTTCAAGTGATGGAATATTCATCGCTTTGCACGTTTTTACACCATTCATGGGTTCTGTAGGCCGGGTAACGCGCAACGCCCCCGGCAACCGCCTGAATTACAGCTTAATAAAGTTCTCGCGATAATACGCCAGTTCGGCCACGGACTCACGGATATCGTCCATGGCCTGATGCGTTCCCTGCTTTTTAAAGCCATCCAGGATTTCCGGTTTCCAGCGACGCGCCAGCTCTTTCAGGGTGCTCACATCCAGATAGCGGTAATGGAAGTAAGATTCCAGCTCCGGCATGTACTTAAACAGAAAACGGCGATCCTGACCGATGCTGTTACCACAGATAGGTGATTTGCCCGCCGGAACCCACTGTTTCAGAAACTCAAGCGTTGCCAGCTCTGCCTCGCGATCGCCCATGGTGCTGGCCTTAACGCGCTCCACCAGCCCGCTCCCCGTATGGGTGCGCACGTTCCACTCATCCATTAACGCAAGCTGGTCGTCGGACTGATGAACCGCAATAGTCGGCCCTTCCGCCAGAATATTCAGGTTGGCATCGGTCACCAGGGTTGCAATCTCAATAATGCGATCGCGCTCGGGATCCAGCCCGGTCATTTCAAGATCGATCCAAATCAGGTTGTTTTCATCCGCGCTCATGTTATTTTCCACCCTTCTCGCATAACCGGCTGTAGCAGGTTAACTAGTATTAATTAGAGTGTATCATAGAGGTTTTGCCCCTTACGGGCGACCAGGAGCCAGCGCGATTGAGTAAAAATAAACTCTCCAAAGGGCAGCAGCGCCGTGTGAATGCCAATCACCAGCGCCGTCTTAAAACCACTTCGGAGAAGGTCGATTACGACGACAACCTGTTTGGCGAACCGATGGAAGGCATCGTCATCAGCCGTTTCGGTATGCACGCCGACGTGGAATCCGCCAACGGTGAGATTCACCGCTGCAACATCCGCCGGACGATTCGTTCTCTGGTAACCGGCGATCGCGTGGTCTGGCGCCCGGGTAAAGAAGCGGCGGAAGGCGTCACGGTAAAAGGCATCGTTGAGGCGGTCCACGCGCGTACGTCGGTACTGACCCGTCCCGATTTCTACGACGGGGTTAAACCTATCGCAGCCAACATTAACCAGATCGTTATCGTCTCGGCGATTTTGCCCGAACTTTCGCTCAATATTATCGACCGATACCTTGTCGCCTGTGAAACGCTGCAGGTTGAACCGATCATCGTACTCAACAAAATCGATCTGCTCGATGAAGACGGTATGAACTTCGTCAACGAGCAGATGGATATCTACCGTAACATCGGGTATCGCGTTCTGATGGTTTCCAGCTATACCAAAGATGGTCTGAAACCGCTTGAAGAGGCGCTTACCGATCGCATCAGCATCTTTGCGGGACAGTCCGGTGTGGGCAAATCGAGCCTGCTGAACAACCTTCTCGGCCTCCAGCAAGAGATCGTGACCAACGATGTGTCTGATGTTTCTGGCCTGGGCCAGCACACTACCACCGCGTCACGCCTGTATCACTTCCCGCACGGCGGTGATGTCATTGACTCCCCGGGCGTGCGTGAATTCGGTTTGTGGCACCTTGAGCCGGAACAAATCTTCAACGGATTTGTCGAATTCCATGATTATTTAGGTGCTTGCAAATACCGCGACTGTAAACATGACAATGACCCGGGCTGCGCTATCCGTGAAGCGGTCGAGAAAGGCGAAATAGCAGAGACCCGCTTTGAAAACTACCACCGCATTCTCGAGAGCATGGATCAGGTAAAAACGCGTAAAAACTTTTCTGATTCTGATAACTGACAACTAAGCTAAGCATCGCTAAAATCGTCCCCTTTTTTCAGGTTCCGGCGCTTTGCGGCCGGATCAGGAACGACAAAACAATGGCCTGGAGGCTACCTTGTTAAACTCATTTAAACTTTCGCTTCAATACATTCTGCCGAAACTGTGGCTCACTCGCCTGGCGGGCTGGGGCGCGAGCAAACGAGCGGGCTGGCTGACCAAACTGGTCATCGACCTTTTCGTAAAATATTACAAGGTCGACATGAAAGAGGCGCAGAAGCCGGATACCGCCAGCTACCGCACCTTCAACGAGTTTTTCGTCCGCCCACTGCGCGACGACGTGCGCCCGCTGAATACGGACCCTAACGTGCTGGTGATGCCTGCAGATGGCGTGATTAGCCAACTGGGTCACATCGAAGACGACAAAATCCTGCAGGCGAAAGGCCATAACTACAGCCTGGAAGCGTTGCTGGCAGGTAACTACCTGATGGCGGATCTGTTCCGTAACGGGACCTTCGCGACCACCTATCTCTCACCGCGCGACTATCACCGCGTGCACATGCCGTGCAACGGCATCCTGCGTGAAATGATCTACGTTCCGGGCGATCTGTTCTCCGTGAACCACCTCACGGCGCAGAACGTACCTAACCTGTTCGCCCGTAACGAACGCGTCATTTGCCTGTTTGATACTGAATTCGGCCCTATGGCGCAGATTCTCGTGGGCGCGACCATTGTCGGCAGCATTGAAACCGTCTGGGCTGGCACCATCACCCCACCACGTGAAGGCGTGATCAAGCGCTGGACCTGGCCTGCCGGTGAAGAAGAAGGCTCTGTCGCCCTGCTGAAAGGTCAGGAGATGGGTCGCTTCAAGCTGGGATCAACCGTTATCAACCTGTTTGCACCGGGTAAAGTTAAGCTGGCCGAACAGCTTGAAAGCCTGTCGGTCACCAAACTGGGTCAGCCGCTGGCCGTCTCTACCGAAACCTTCGTAACGCCGGTGGCAGAACCTGCACCGTTGTCCCAAGAAGAGATCGACGCCGAGCACGACGCCAGCCCGCTGGTTGACGACAAAAAAGACGAAGGCTAATAACAGAAGGATCGCTGACGTGCGCCCGATTATCGTTCTACTGATGGCCTGGTGCCTCAGCATGGGGGCGTACGCAGCGACAGCCCCCGACGCAAAACAGATAACCCAGGAACTGGAGCAGGCAAAAGCGGCAAAACCCGCTCAGCCAGAGACCGTTGAGTCGCTCCAGTCCGCCCTGAACGCGCTTGCGGAGCGAAAAGGCTCCCTTGAGCGCGCGCAGCAATATCAGCAGGTTATCGACAACTTCCCCAAACTCTCGCAAACGCTGCGCTCGCAGCTCAGTAATCTGCGTGATGAACCGCGCGATATACCGGCGGACATGTCTTCTGATGCGCTGAATCAGGAGATCCTCCAGGTCAGCAGCCAGCTTCTGGAAAAGAGCCGTCTGGCTCAGCAGGAGCAGGAGCGGGCGCGTGAAATTGCCGACTCGCTCAGCCAGCTTCCCCAGCAGCAAACCGATGCCCGCCGCCAGCTTAATGAAGTTGAGCGTCGCGTTGGCACGCAAAGCGGCAACACGCCGCAAGCGCAGGCGCAGAATCTGGGGCTGCAGGCCGAATCTGCTCGCCTCAAAGCCCTTGTCGATGAACTGGAGCTGGCGCAGCTGTCCGCCAATAACCGCCAGGAGCTGTCGCGGATGCGCTCTGAGCTGGCGCAGAAGCAGAGCGAACAGTTGGATGCATATCTGCAGGCCCTGCGTAATCAGCTTAACAGCCAGCGGCAGCGCGAAGCCGAGCGTGCGCTTGAAAGCACCGAACTGCTGGCGGAAAACAGCGCGAACCTGCCCAGCGGCATCGTTGAGCAGTTTAAGGTCAACCGCGAGCTCTCTGCGGCGCTGAACCAACAGGCGCAGCGTATGGATCTGGTAGCCTCGCAACAGCGCCAGGCTACCAATCAAACCCTACAGGTCCGCCAGGCGCTTAACACGTTGCGTGAGCAGTCCCAGTGGCTAGGGTCATCAAACCTGCTGGGTGAAGCGTTACGCGCGCAGGTCTCACGCCTGCCGGAAATGCCCAAACCGCAGCAGCTGGATACCGAAATGGCTCAGTTGCGCGTGCAGCGACTGCACTTTGAGGATCTGCTCAACAAACAGCCGCAAATCCGCCAGATCCGTCAGGCTGACGGACAGCCGCTGACCAGCGAGCAGAACCGCATTCTGGAAGCCCAGTTGCGTACCCAGCGTGAACTGCTGAACTCTCTGCTCCAGGGCGGGGATACGCTGATTCTGGAACTGACCAAGCTGAAGGTCTCTAATAGCCAACTGGAAGATGCGCTGAAAGAGGTGAATGAGGCAACGCACCGTTATCTCTTCTGGACCTCCGACGTACGGCCGATGACCTTCTCGTGGCCGATTGAGATTGTTCAGGACCTGCGCCGCCTTATTTCGCTGGATACCTTCAGCCAGCTGGGCCAGGCCAGCGTGATGATGCTCACCAGTAAAGAGACCATTTTCCCGCTGCTGGCCGCGCTGATTCTGGTGGGCTTCAGCATTTACTCGCGCCGGTATTTCACCCGATTCCTGGAGCGCTCCAGCGCCCGGGTGGGGAAAGTTACGCAGGATCACTTCTGGCTGACGTTACGTACCGTCTTCTGGTCGATTCTCGTCGCCTCACCGCTACCGGTGCTGTGGATGACGCTTGGATATGGCCTGCGGGAAGCCTGGCCCTACCCGCTCGCGGTGGCCATTGGCGATGGCGTCACTGCCACGGTGCCACTGTTGTGGGTGGTAATGATTTGCGCCACGTTCGCGCGGCCCAACGGTTTGTTCATCGCTCACTTCGGCTGGCCGCGTAATCGCGTTGCACGCGCCATGCGTTACTACCTGATGAGCATCGGACTGATTGTGCCGCTGATTATGGCGCTGATCATGTTCGATAAACTCAACGACCGGGAATTCTCAGGGTCGCTGGGCCGCCTCTGCTTTATGCTGATATGCGGGGCGCTGGCAATTGTCACGCTCAGCCTGAAACGCGCCGGTATCCCGCTCTATCTGGATAAATCCGGTAACGGCGACAACATGTTCAACCGGCTGCTCTGGAACCTGCTGCTGAGCGCACCGCTGATTGCCATGCTGGCAGCGACGGTGGGTTACCTGGCGACCGCCAAGGCGCTGCTGGCGAGGCTTGAAACCTCGGTGGCGATTTGGTTCCTGCTTCTGGTGGTGTATCACGTGATACGCCGCTGGATGCTGATCCAGCGCCGCCGCCTGGCGTTCGACCGTGCCAAGCACCGGCGGGCAGAGATCCTCGCCCAGCGTGCGCGTGGCGAGGAAGAGCCAAACCATGTCAACAGCACAGAAGGCACGACGGAAGCTGACGAAGTCGAGCTGGATCTGGATGCCATCAGTACTCAATCCCTGCGACTGGTACGCTCCATCCTGATGCTGATTGCCCTGCTGTCGGTGATCTTCCTGTGGTCGGAAATTCACTCCGCATTTGGCTTCCTGGAAAACATCTCCCTGTGGGACGTAACGTCCACGGTACAAGGTGTGGAGAGCCTGGAGCCGATTACCTTAGGCGCGGTGTTGATTGCCATTCTGGTGTTGATCATCACCACCCAGCTGGTGCGTAACTTCCCGGCGCTGCTGGAGCTGGCCCTGCTGCAGCATCTCGATTTAACCCCAGGGACGGGATACGCAATTACCACCATCACCAAATATCTGATCATGCTGTTTGGCGGGCTGGTCGGCTTCTCAATGATTGGTATTGAATGGTCGAAACTGCAGTGGCTGGTGGCGGCACTTGGTGTGGGGTTAGGGTTTGGCTTACAGGAGATCTTCGCTAACTTTATCTCTGGCCTGATTATTCTGTTCGAAAAACCGATTCGTATTGGCGATACGGTAACGATCCGCGATTTGACCGGCAGCATCACCAGGATCAACACGCGCGCCACCACGATCAGCGACTGGGACCGTAAAGAGATCATCGTGCCGAACAAGGCGTTTATTACCGAGCAGTTTATCAACTGGTCGCTGTCAGACTCCGTCACGCGTGTGGTGCTGACGGTACCTGCGCCGTCGGATGCCAACAGCGAAGAGGTCACTCAGATCCTCTACACCGCCGCGGAGCGCTGTTCATTCGTGATCGATAACCCGGCGCCGGAAGTGTTCCTGGTGGATTTACAACAGGGGATCCAGATTTTCGAACTGCGTATTTACGCCGCCGAAATGGGACACCGTATGCCACTGCGTCATGAGATCCACCAGCTGATTCTGGCAGGGTTCCGTGAGCACGGCATTGATATGCCGTTCCCACCGTTCCAGATGCGTCTGGAAAGCCTGGACGGGCGCAAAACGGGAAGAACGTTAACGTCAGCGGCGCGCACACGCCCGGCAGGAAGTCTGTAACCCTTCTCCCCTCCCTTCCGGGAGGGGAATGTTTGACCGCTACGCCACTTCCGTCAGCAACGCCACAGAACGTCGGCGGTAATTCTCATAAATCCCCATCGCCAGAAGTGAGAAGAAGACTGGGCCGCCCACCATCCACAGTGCGCTACTCCAGTCACTCGCCTCAATCACCGGCTGAATAACGGTAAAGATGTTGGCGAATGCCACTACCAGCACCACCACCGTGGTTGCCAGCAGCGTGGCGGCGCGCGTTTTGAAAATCACAAACGGACGCTCAAGATCCTGCTTCGCCTTAAAGAACGGGAAGGCCAGGCTCAGAAAGAGATAAGGCAGCGTCATCGACACGTTCGCCATCAGGGTCAGCTTGTTATAAAACGCTGACGCGGTATCCCCACCAAACGACACCAGCAAAATGAACACGCTGACTAGCAGGCACTGCATCCACATGGCGTTGGCGGGCATACCTGCGGTATTCAGTTGCGTCATGCGTGCAGGCCACAGCGCTTTTGGCGTGCCCTGAATTATCGCTTTCAACGGAGAGTAAATCAGCGTGAAAAACGCGCCGGTATAGGCAAGGAACATGGACAAGCCGGTGATGCGTGCAAACCAGACGCCCATCGTTGCCGCCGCTTCCGGTGTCAGATTCATCGCTTGTCCCAGCGTCATCCCCAGGCTTTTCATCAGCACATAGGTAATGTTGCCCAGGTTAGTGGTGTTGTTGCTGAGTACCTGCTGCCAGTTGGTGCTGACGCCCCAGAGGAAAATTGCCAGTGAATAACCAATGGAGATAACTATCGCGGCAAAAATAATGCCTTTCGCAAAGTTCTTTTCCGGGTTCTCGGTCTTGTCGACCAGGCCGCCCACCGCCTCAATACCGCCGTACGCAAAAATGGCAAACACCACAAAGGAGAGCATAGCGAGCCCGGACTGATAGCTCGGGTTGGGCGAGGAAACGAAGTTCACCTCCTGAGCGAAATGCCCGCCGTTCAGGCACAGAATGGCAATGCTGACCACCAGCAGCACCAGGTTCAGGCACATCACTGAGATCCCGCCCACGGCGGTAATGCGGGCAATTTTGTTGATGCCCTTAGACGCCATCAGCGTTACAACCACCATCCAGCAAACGGCCAGAATCCCGACCACCTGCGTGGAGCTCAGACCGGCCAAAGACCAGACCTGAGTGTGATCGCTGCCGAAAACAAACGTCGAAAACGGTACCCAGACCTTGGCCGCCGTACTGACCATCCAGACCACATACGAGGAGAACCACATAAACGTGCCGATAAACGCGTAGCGCGGGCCGATGCTGTTGTTCATCCAGGAATAGATCCCGCCCTCTTCTTTGCGGTAGGCCGCCCCCATTTCCGCCATCATCAGCGCAAACGGTATGAAGAAAAACAAAGCCGAGACGATATAGAACGGCGTTGCGCTGTAGCCCATCAGATAGAAAGCCGACGGGCTGTTGGCAAAGCCAAAGACGGAGGTAAAAATCATCAGGATGAGCCCGGTGAGGGTCATCTTTTTAAGTGACTGGGACATAGCGCCATCCAAAGGAAGTTAAACTGCGCGGATGGTAGCAGAAGACCAGACTAATATTGTGGCTATTAGGGGCAAATTAAGAAAAAGACCTGCGTACAGAGAATGTGGCAGTTTTTAATGTTGTCGTGCGGAAATGGAAAGGTTAATTGACATCAGAGGTGAGCCGGGTAAGCGACAGCGCTACCCGGCAATACGGTGCGTTATGCGCGATCGACTGTAAACGCGATCACTTCGCCCAGCTGTTCTGCACCCAGCGCCAGCATCACCAGACGATCAACGCCCAGCGCCACGCCGGAGCAGTCCGGCAGACCCGCTTTCAATGCTTCCAGCAGATGGGTATCAATAGGCTGCTGCGGCAGACCACGTGCCGCGCGCTTGCGGTTATCCTGCTCAAAACGCTGCTGCTGTTCGCGTGCGTCGGTCAGTTCGTGGAAGCCGTTCGCCAGCTCGATACCTTTGTAATAGACCTCAAAACGCTCCGCCACGCGGTGATCTTCGGTGCTGATCTGCGCCAGCGAAGCCTGGCTTGCCGGGAAGTGATATACAAACGTCGGCCGGTCTTTGCCAATTTGCGGCTCAACGCCAAAGGTGAAGAGCAGTTGCAGCAGCGTGTCGCGGTCTTCTTCGGTATCTGCCACGTTGCTCAGATCCAGTTTTGCCGCCACTTCGCGCAGCTGCGCTTTATCCGCAGAGAGCGGATCAATTTCCAGGTAACGCTGGAAAACCTGCTGATAAGAGAGCGTTTCCGCTTCTGAGCACTCCAGCACCTGCTGCAGCAGATCGTCCACCTCGTTCATCAGGCGGTACATATCATAATGCGGACGGTACCACTCCAGCATGGTGAATTCCGGATTGTGGTGACGCCCCATCTCTTCATTACGGAAACTGCGGCACAGCTGATAGACCGGGCCACACCCTGCCGCCAGCAGGCGTTTCATGTGGTATTCCGGGCTGGTCATCAGATACAAATTCATGCCCTGTGAGTGGCCAGGACCAACAAAACGGGTTTCAAACGGGACCAGATGAATATCCGTTACCGTTGCCTGACTCATGCACGGGGTTTCCACCTCAAGGACGCCGCGGTCGGCAAAGAAGCGGCGGATCTCCGCCATAATTGCAGCGCGTTTTAGCAGGTTGGGGATGGATGCGCTCGGCTGCCAGGTGGCCGTTTCGCTCATGAGTTTTTCTCCGATTTCAGACAAGGGCACGAAGTCTACTCGTTACCAGGGACGGAGACAAATTTTGCGCAGTAAAAAAGCGCATTTCATTTAGGTGAACAATTGCGCGACGAAATTCATTACTCACCGCGATAAATCGCCGCACAGAACAGCAAAAAAATCGAACACGTCAAATTTCCCTGACATCCACGCGGTTATACTGCTTTACCCATAAAGGAGCAGTGGAAACGCTTTCGCAATCGTCCTTTTGGACGGGTGAACTACCTTTAGTTTATCGCGTTGCGAAATAACAAAAATCTGGAGGAATGTCGTGCAAACTTTTCAAGCCGATCTTGCCGTTATAGGCGCTGGCGGGGCTGGATTACGTGCTGCGATTGCTGCAGCACAAGCTAATCCCAACGCTAAAATCGCATTGATTTCAAAAGTCTATCCGATGCGCAGCCATACGGTTGCCGCAGAAGGAGGATCCGCCGCCGTTGCGCAGGATCATGACAGCTTCGAATACCATTTCCACGACACGGTTGCAGGGGGCGACTGGCTTTGCGAGCAGGATGTCGTTGACTACTTTGTACACCATTGTCCTACGGAGATGACCCAGCTTGAACAGTGGGGATGTCCGTGGAGCCGTCGTCCGGACGGCAGCGTCAACGTTCGCCGCTTCGGCGGGATGAAGATCGAACGCACCTGGTTCGCCGCCGATAAAACCGGCTTCCACATGTTGCACACCCTGTTCCAGACCTCCCTTCAGTTCCCACAGATTCAGCGCTTTGACGAACATTTCGTCCTCGACATTCTGGTTGATGACGGTCAGGCGCGCGGTCTGGTGGCGATGAACATGATGGAAGGCACCCTCGTCCAGATCCGCGCCAACGCGGTGGTCATGGCTACCGGCGGTGCGGGGCGTGTTTACCGCTACAACACCAACGGCGGTATCGTCACCGGTGACGGCATGGGCATGGCGCTCAGCCACGGCGTGCCGCTGCGGGATATGGAGTTCGTGCAGTATCACCCTACTGGGCTGCCCGGCTCCGGCATTCTGATGACGGAAGGCTGCCGTGGTGAAGGCGGTATCCTGGTCAATAAAAATGGCTACCGCTATCTGCAGGATTACGGCATGGGCCCGGAAACCCCGCTCGGCGAGCCGAAAAACAAATACATGGAACTGGGCCCGCGCGACAAAGTATCTCAGGCCTTCTGGCACGAGTGGCGCAAAGGCAACACCATCGCCACGCCACGCGGCGATGTGGTCTACCTCGACCTGCGTCATCTTGGCGAGAAGAAACTGCTGGAACGTCTGCCGTTCATTTGCGAACTGGCAAAAGCCTACGTTGGCGTCGATCCGGTGAAAGAGCCGATTCCGGTACGTCCAACGGCCCACTACACCATGGGCGGTATCGAAACCGATCAGCAGTGCGAAACCCGCATTAAAGGGCTGTTTGCCGTGGGCGAGTGCTCCTCTGTCGGCCTGCACGGTGCTAACCGTCTGGGGTCAAACTCACTGGCGGAGCTGGTGGTCTTTGGCCGCATGGCGGGCGAACGCGCGATGGAGCGTGCTGCCACCGCCGGCGAGGCGAACAGCGCGGCGCTGGATGCCCAGGTCGTTGACGTCGAAAAACGGCTGAAGAGCCTGGTGAACCAGGAAGGAAATGAAAACTGGTCGAAAATCCGCGACGAGATGGGCCTGTCGATGGAAGAAGGCTGCGGTATCTACCGTACCCCTGAACTGATGCAAAAAACCGTGGATAAGCTGGCAGAGCTGCAGGAGCGCTTCAAGCGCGTGCGCATTACCGATACCTCCAGCGTGTTCAACACAGACCTGCTCTATACCATCGAGTTGGGTCACGGCCTGAACGTGGCGGAATGTATGGCGCACTCTGCGCTGGCACGTAAAGAGTCACGCGGCGCGCATCAGCGTCTTGATGAAGGCTGTACCGAACGTGATGACGTCAATTTCCTGAAACACACTCTCGCCTGGCGCGATGCGGATGGCACCACCCGTCTGGACTACAGCGACGTGAAAATCACGACGTTGCCACCGGCTAAACGCGTGTATGGCGCAGAAGCAGAAGCCGCCGAGAAGAAGGAGAAGGCGAATGGCTGAGATGCAGAAACTGAAAATTGAAGTGGTGCGCTACAATCCGGAAGTGGACACCGCACCGCACAGCGCATTCTATGAAGTCCCTTATGACGAGCAAACCTCTCTGCTGGATGCGCTCGGCTATATCAAAGATAACCTTGCGCCGGACCTGAGCTACCGCTGGTCGTGCCGTATGGCAATCTGCGGCTCCTGCGGCATGATGGTCAACAAGGTGCCAAAACTGGCCTGTAAAACTTTCCTGCGTGAATACACCAAAGGCATCAAAGTAGAAGCGCTGGGTAACTTCCCGATTGAACGCGATCTGGTGGTCGATATGACCCACTTTATCGAAAGTCTGGAAGCGATTAAGCCGTACATCATCGGCAATCCACGTACGCCGGATCAGGGGACGAACACCCAGACGCCAGCTCAGATGGCGAAATACCATCAGTTCTCCGGCTGCATCAACTGTGGTCTGTGCTACGCCGCGTGTCCACAGTTTGGCCTGAATCCAGAGTTTATTGGCCCGGCGGCCATTACCCTGGCGCACCGCTATAACGAGGACAGCCGCGACCACGGTAAAAAAGAACGTATGGCGCAGCTTAACAGCCAGAACGGCGTCTGGAGCTGTACTTTTGTGGGCTACTGCTCCGAAGTCTGTCCGAAGCACGTCGACCCGGCCGCCGCTATTCAGCAGGGTAAAGTGGAAAGCTCGAAAGACTTTCTTATCGCCACCCTGAAACCACGCTAAGGAGTGCATAATGACGACTAAACGCAAAGCCTACGTGCGGCCAATGCCGTCCACCTGGTGGAAGAAACTGCCGTTTTATCGCTTCTATATGCTGCGTGAAGGCACCGCGGTGCCGGCGGTCTGGTTCAGCCTGGAGCTGATGTACGGTGTTTATGCCCTCAAACATGGCCCTGAAACCTGGGCCAGCTTTGTCGGCTTCCTGCAAAACCCCATCATCGTGATCCTGAACCTGATTGTGCTCGCGGCAGCGCTGCTTCATACCAAAACCTGGTTTGAACTGGCGCCAAAAGCGGCGAACATCATCATTAAAGACGAGAAAATGGGGCCAGAGCCTGTCATTAAAGGGCTATGGGGAGTGACGATCCTCGTCACTGTGGTCATTCTGTTTGTCGCACTGTTCTGGTAAGGAGACTACTGTGATTAATCCAAATCCAAAACGTTCTGACGAGCCGGTCTTCTGGGGACTGTTTGGCGCAGGGGGGATGTGGAGCGCCATCATCGCGCCGGTCATCATCCTGCTGGTCGGTATTATGCTGCCACTGGGGCTGTTTCCGGGCGATGCGCTGGGTTACGAGCGAGTACTGGCCTTTGCCAGCAGCTTTATTGGCCGTGTGTTCATCTTCCTGATGATCGTCCTGCCGCTGTGGTGTGGCCTGCACCGTATTCACCATGCGATGCATGACCTGAAAATCCATGTCCCGAGCGGGAAATGGGTGTTCTACGGTCTGGCAACCATCCTGACGGTGGTTACGCTGATTGCCGTGGTTACTATCTGATACATCAGGCCCGCCTCCCGGCGGGCCTGTCATTTCTGCATTTTCCCCACCAGCCACTGTGCAAACTCACGCATTGCAGGGGTTTCTGTCCGTGACTGCAATCGGGTTAACCAGTAACTGCCCAGCTCAATCTGTGTCGCAAACGGCTGAATGATACGTTCGCTGTTCAGCAGATGAGTGAACATACCCACAGGTGCGATAGCAATTCCCACGCCGGCCTGCGCGGCTTCCAGCATGGTAACGGATGAATCAAACACCATCACCCGATGCGTTGGTGACGGCGGGAGTTCGCCCGCGGCCTGCATCCACGCCGACCATTCATCGCGTCGGTAGGAGCGCAGCAGCGTAAACTTCAGCATGTCCGCCGGTGCTTGTAGCCCGACGGCAATTTCAGGCGTGCACAGCGGAGCCAGCGGCGCAGAACACAGAAATGTCGCTTCAGTGCCATGCCACGCCCCTCCACCGTAGCGGATCGTGTAATCCAGCCCTTCGGCGGCCGGATCGACGCGGTTATTATGGGTCGAAAGATGCAGATCGATATGCGGATAGCGGCGACGGAAATCATCCAGCTGCGCGAATAACACCCCGGTCGCAAAAGTCCCCACCACGCCAATTTTAAGCTTCTCCAGCGCGCGATGACTGGCAAAGCGATCCAGCATGCCGGCGATACGATCAAACGAATCGTTCAGCACCGGCAGCAGATTCTCGCCCTCTGTCGTCAGCATCAATCCGCGCGAAACCCGGACAAACAGCTGACAGTTCAGATGTTGTTCCAGCGTCTTAACGTGCTGACTGATGGCTGAATGGGTGACATTCAGCTCAATGGCAGCATTAGTAAAACTGAGGTGCCTTGCGGCGGCTTCGAAGGCACGAAGCGAATTAAGCGGTAAATAGCTGCGTGTCATCGACCCATCCGTTAGAAAAATTAACAGCTAATGCTAAATTTAACCGTTTGTCAGCCACAGTCAAATCCAACAGACTGGGTATGTCTGACGGGCCCGGACACTCCCTTGACTCGCTATTACGGAAGATAACTGATGATGAAAAAATCCCTGTGCTGCGCCCTGCTGCTCAGCACCTCCTGCGCTGCATTAGCCGCACCTCTGTCAGAAACACAGCTGGCGAAGGTCGTGGAACGTACCGTTACGCCCCTGATGAAAGCGCAGTCTATTCCGGGTATGGCGGTCGCCGTGATCTATCAGGGCCAGCCGCACTACTTCACCTTCGGCAAGGCCGATGTCGCCGCGAACACACCCGTCACTGCACAAACGCTGTTTGAGCTGGGCTCAATCAGCAAAACCTTCACCGGCGTTCTGGGTGGCGATGCTATTGCTCGCGGTGAAATTTCGCTGGGCGATCCGGTGACCAAATACTGGCCTGAGCTGACCGGCAAACAGTGGCAGGGCGTTCGCATGCTGGACCTGGCAACCTATACTGCCGGTGGCCTGCCGTTACAGGTGCCCGATGAGGTTACCGATAATGCCTCGCTGCTGCGTTTTTACCAGTCCTGGCAACCACAGTGGGCGCCAGGCACCACGCGTCTTTATGCAAATGCCAGCATCGGTCTGTTTGGGGCTCTGGCGGTGAAACCTTCTGGCATGCGCTTTGAGCAGGCGATGACGGAGCGGGTCCTGAAGCCGCTTAACCTGAACCATACGTGGATTAACGTTCCGAAGTCAGAAGAACCGCATTACGCCTGGGGTTATCGTGACGGTAAAGCGGTTCACGTTTCGCCCGGCATGCTCGACGCCGAAGCGTATGGCGTGAAAACCAACGTGAAGGATATGGCGAGCTGGGTGGTGGCTAACATGGCCCCCGATGGCGTACAGGATGCCTCACTGAAGCAGGGCATGGTGCTTGCACAGTCTCGCTACTGGCGCACAGGCTCGATGTACCAGGGCCTGGGCTGGGAGATGCTCAACTGGCCGGTAGAAGCCAAAACCGTGGTGGAGGGCAGCGACAACAAAGTAGCGCTTGCACCGTTGCCCGTGGCAGAAGTGAACCCTCCTGCTCCACCGGTAAAAGCGTCATGGGTACATAAAACAGGCTCGACGGGCGGATTTGGCAGCTACGTGGCATTTATCCCTGAGAAGGAACTCGGCATTGTTATGCTGGCGAACAAGAGCTACCCGAACCCGGCGCGCGTGGAAGCGGCATACCGTATTCTGAGCGCTCTACAGTAAAATCTTGCCGGGTGATGCTGATGCCCACCCGGCCTGCAAAATTCCCGCATTTTCCTTGCTGTCATCTACACTTAACAAAAAACAGTAAGGAAACTCCTATGCGCATTTTGCCTGTTATCGCCGCAGTGACAGCCGCGTTTTTAGTGGTTGCCTGCAGCTCCCCGACTCCCCCTCCCGGCGTTACCGTTGTCAGCAATTTCGACGCACAACGTTTTCTTGGAACATGGTATGAAATCGCGCGCCTTGACCACCGTTTTGAACGGGGTTTAGAGAAGGTCACGGCAAATTACAGCCCGATGGATGACGGCGGTATTCAGGTTATCAACCGGGGTTATAATCCGGACCGGGAAATGTGGCAGCAGTCGATTGGACAAGCGTACTTTACCGGCGACCCGCGACGGGCCGCGCTCAAAGTCTCCTTCTTCGGCCCGTTCTATGGCGGATATAACGTGATCGCGCTCGACAGAGAGTACCGTCACGCGCTGGTCTGCGGGCCGGATCGCAACTATCTGTGGATCCTCTCTCGCACCCCAACCCTTTCACCTGAGATGAAACAGCAGATGCTGGACGTCGCGACCCGGCAAGGGTTTGATGTGTCGAAACTCATCTGGGTAGAACAACCCCATTAATGGGTGCTGAGCTTCAACCCAATAATACCGGCCACAATCAGGGCGAGGCTGGCGATACGCGCCAGACTCGCTGACTCACCCAACAGCAGGATCCCCGTGATGGCCGCCCCCACGGCGCCAATTCCCGTCCAGACGGCATACGCTGTCCCCACCGGTAAAGAACGCATCGCCCACGAGAGCAAAACGATACTCACAATCATCGCGGTAAGGGTAATGACGCTGGGTGTCAGGCGGGTAAAACCGTGGGTGTACTTCAGACCTATCGCCCATACCACTTCGAGCAGGCCAGCAATAACAAGAATGATCCAGGACATTTCAGGCTCCTTAACTTAAATGCAAGTTGGGGCCGTCCCCGATGAAGGAAGCGCTTACGGGTCGTCCCGCAAGGCAAAGATTACGCCTCATATTTTGGTTAGCGTGCGATTTTTTTTCAATCCTTTTGTGCTGAACATGTTAAGGCAAGAAATAGCCGCAGTATGCCGCGCAGTTCAGGCATTTATCACTCATCCGACTTCTCTATGATGATGTGCTTTCTGATGGCAGGAAGCCAAACCACTAGCCGACTGCGAATATAATATGTTCAAAATTCTTTTGATTGACCGTTGTCACTTCACCCGCACCGGGTTTGAAGCATGGCTCAATCATTCCGGTTTATTTCCGGAAAACGTCGTTGTGACCGGCCTGAATAATCTTTTCCTCGCCAGAGAGCACATTCTGCAATGGAAACCGACGCTGGTTATTGCTGACCTGCATGGGTTCAGACAGGATGTCCATCCCTTTCAGTCCCTCTCATCTTTGCTGAACGCCAGCGAAAGAGTGCCCTTTATTTTGCTGCAATCGGGTGAGGATAGTGAAATGACCACCTGGCTGAAGCAATTCCCGGTCTGGTCATCGCTGTTGAAAAATGCCCGTCTTGAACAACTGGGGACAGTTATCCACGACGCACTCATTTCGCACGCGAACAGTGAAAAGCCAAAGGTAACCGCGCCTTTGCTGACGCGCCAGGAGGAGAAAGTGCTGACGTTGTGGATGGAGGGTGCCAGCAATCAGAAAATTGCGGCTCACCTGAGTATTAACGGTAAAACGGTCTATACCTATAAACGGAATATCCGCATGAAATTGCATATGGATACGCGTTATTCACCGTTTTTATCCCTGCAGGAATCAGAAAGCTGACGGTACGAAACCCGTCTGGTTCCGTACCGTTTATTCAATTACTGCTGTGCTTTACTTGCCGCACCAGAGATTGCGCTACCACCTTCAGAAATATCCTGACCAACGCCACGCGTGGTATTACAGGCTGTTAATACTGAAGAAAGTACCAGGACTGAAAAGATCGCTGCAATTGTCTTCTTAACCATAATATCGTCCTTTTATAGCCAAAGTTGTTTTGTGTATAGCAATTTAAGAATAGACAATATCCCGTCGTTTGACGGAAAAGGACGCATTTTTAGGAAAATTAGACGGGGTTAGCTGGCCGCGTGAGAAATGATATGGCCGAGATCCTGGATATCTTCCCCCATTCCACGCGTGGTGTTACAGCCGGAAAGCAACGCGCTGGACAGCGCTAACAGAAGCAGAATTTTAACGGTACGGTTCATCATCCCTGCCTGCAAAAAACAGGCGCAGCGGGCGCTGCGCCTTCAGTCTTGACGTAAATTACTTCACGCGAGATACGTATTCGCCGGAGCGGGTATCTACTTTGATCACTTCACCAGTCTGTACGAACAGTGGAACTTTAACCACTGCACCGGTGGACAGGGTAGCTGGCTTGCCGCCAGTACCTGCGGTATCACCTTTCAGACCTGGGTCGGTTTCAACGATTTCCAGCTCTACGAAGTTTGGTGGGGTAACAGCGATAGGCTGGCCGTTCCACAGGGTCACGATGCACTCAGCCTGGTCCAGCAGCCATTTTTCGCTATCGCCAATCGCTTTAGCATCCGCAGACAGCTGCTCGAACGTTTCGTTGTTCATGAAGTGCCAGAACTCACCGTCGTTGTACAGGTAAGTCAGGTTCATATCGACAACATCAGCGCCTTCAGCGGAGTCAGTAGACTTGAAGGTTTTCTCAACACGGGTACCGGTCAGCAGGCGACGCAGCTTAACGCGCGCGAATGCCTGGCCTTTACCTGGTTTAACGAATTCGCTGGCTTCAACCGCGTACGGTTCGCCGTCCATCATGATTTTAAGACCAGCACGAAAATCGTTGCTATAGTACGTTGCCATAAGGCCCTCTAAATTTGTTAACTGGTAGCTAAGCCACAAAATGGCGCATATTGTAACCCTAAACACCCCGTCCAGAGAAGATTGGTTATCGCAACTTGCCGATGTAATCACCAGTCCTGATGAATTGCTGCGTCTGTTAGACCTCGATCAGCACCCAGAGTTGCTTGCAGGCCGCGAGGCTAAGCGACTTTTTGCCCTGCGGGTTCCCCGCGCGTTTGTTGCCCGTATGGAGAAAGGAAACCCTGACGATCCATTATTAAAACAAACGCTTACTGCGCAGGAAGAGTTTATATCAGCGCCAGGATACAGCACCGATCCTCTGGAAGAGCAGAACAGTGTGGTACCGGGTTTACTGCACAAATATCTCAACCGTGCTCTTCTGCTGGTGAAAGGCGGCTGCGCGGTAAACTGCCGTTATTGTTTCCGTCGCCACTTCCCGTATGCCGAAAATCAGGGCAATAAACGCAACTGGCAGGTCGCCCTGGACTATATCGCCGCCCATCCGGAACTGGATGAGATCATTTTTTCGGGTGGCGATCCGCTGATGGCAAAAGATCATGAACTGGACTGGCTGTTGACCCAGCTTGAAGCCATTCCACACATCAAGCGTTTGCGCATCCACAGCCGTTTACCGATTGTTATTCCGGCACGCATCACGGACGGTCTGGTCGCTCGCCTTGAGCAGTCTCGTTTACAGGTTCTGCTGGTGAACCATATCAACCATGCGAATGAAATCGATGAGGCATTCCGTGCGGCGATGGCGCGTCTGCGTAAAGCGGGTGTGACGCTGTTGAACCAGAGCGTGTTGCTGCGCGGTGTGAATGATAATGCCCGGGTTCTGGCGAAGCTCAGTAATGCGTTATTCGATGCGGGCGTGATGCCCTACTACCTGCACGTACTGGATCGTGTGCAAGGCGCGGCGCATTTCATGGTCACGGATGAAGAGGCCCGGCAGATTATGCGCGAACTGTTAACGCTGGTTTCAGGCTATATGGTGCCGAAGCTGGCGCGAGAGATTGGCGGTGAGCCGAGTAAGACGCCGCTGGATTTGCAACTGCGGCAACAATAACGGCAGGTGGCGCTACGCTTATCCGCCCGGTGGGGTTGGGCGCAGCGCCATCAGCAATGTAGATCAGTTAGGGCACTTATAGACCTGGCCATTCATCTGGCTGGCCGTTGGCACGAAGCTGGACAACATCCCTTGCGACGGGCTGCTCACACCGTAAATCACGTTGCCACCCATCTCTGCAGCCTGGTTACGCAGCGCGTTAGCGGCACCGCGCATAGATCCACCTTCTTCACCGTGCTGACCCGACATCCAGTTGCTTTGCTCACCGGTTGCCGTGCCTAAAAACTGGCACTCGTTACCCGGCTTATCTTCAACAAAGCGAACGCCCTGACCTGCAGCAGACAGCTCATTGCTGGAGCTACAACCCGCCAGCAGCAATGCTGCTCCTACGATCCCTGCACAGACTTTTACGCGCATGTTATTCCTCGTTTTCAATAAGCTGGACAGCAGATGTTGTCCGTGTGTAAACCTTATACTAAAAAGATGACCAAAAGAAAAACCCCCGAGCATTTCTGCCCGGGGGTTTTTCTCATTCTAAGCGGTAAAGCGCACGATTACATCATGCCGCCCATACCACCCATGCCGCCCATACCCGCAGCACCTAAGTCAGGTGCGTCGCCTTTAGGCATGTCGGTCACCATGCACTCGGTAGTGATCATCAGACCCGCTACGGAGGCCGCGTACTGCAGTGCAGAACGGGTCACTTTGGTTGGATCCAGGATACCGAAGTCGATCATGTTGCCGTATTCTTCAGTTGCAGCGTTGTAACCGTAGTTACCTTCGCCCGCTTTCACCATGTTCGCAACCACGGATGGCTCTTCACCGGCGTTGGAAACGATCTGACGCAGTGGAGCTTCCATTGCGCGCAGCGCAACTTTGATACCCACGTTCTGATCTTCGTTCTGAGCAGTCAGGCCAGCCAGTTTAGCGGCAACACGCACCAGCGCGACACCACCACCAGCTACCACGCCTTCTTCTACTGCTGCACGGGTCGCGTGCAGAGCATCGTCAACGCGTGCTTTCTTCTCTTTCATTTCAACTTCAGTTGCCGCGCCCACTTTGATTACTGCCACGCCGCCTGCCAGTTTCGCTACGCGCTCCTGCAGTTTTTCACGGTCGTAATCAGAGGTTGCTTCTTCAATCTGCTTACGGATCTGAGCAACACGGCCCTGAATAGCCGCTTCTTCACCCACGCCATCGATGATGGTGGTGGTGTCTTTGTTGATCACAACGCGTTTAGCCTGGCCCAGGTCTTCCAGGGTCGCTTTTTCCAGCTCCATACCGATCTCTTCAGAGATTACGGTACCGCCAGTCAGGGTAGCGATATCCTGCAGCATCGCTTTACGGCGGTCGCCGAAGCCAGGTGCTTTAACCGCAGCCACTTTCACGATGCCACGCATGGTGTTAACCACCAGGGTCGCCAGTGCTTCACCTTCAACGTCTTCAGCAATGATAACCAGCGGCTTGCCTGCTTTCGCAACGGCTTCCAGCACTGGCAGCATTTCACGGATGTTGGAGATTTTCTTGTCAGCCAGCAGGATGAATGGGCTTTCCAGCTCAACAGCGCCCGTTTCTGGCTTGTTGATGAAGTATGGGGACAGGTAACCGCGGTCGAACTGCATACCTTCAACCACGTCCAGTTCGTCTTCCAGACCGGTACCGTCTTCAACGGTGATCACGCCTTCTTTACCGACTTTGTCCATCGCTTCCGCGATCAGTTTACCTACGGTTTCGTCGGAGTTAGCGGAGATAGTACCAACCTGAGCAATCGCTTTAGAGTCGGAGCATGGAACGGACAGCGCTTTCAGCTCTTCAACCGCCGCAGTAACCGCTTTGTCGATACCGCGCTTCAGATCCATTGGGTTCATACCCGCAGCAACGGCTTTCAGACCTTCGGTGATGATAGCCTGTGCCAGTACGGTTGCGGTGGTGGTACCGTCGCCTGCAGCGTCGTTCGCTTTAGAGGCAACTTCTTTCACCATCTGCGCGCCCATGTTTTCGAACTTGTCTTCCAGCTCGATTTCACGTGCTACAGAAACACCGTCTTTAGTGATGGTTGGCGCGCCGAAGGATTTATCCAGCACTACGTTACGGCCTTTCGGGCCCAGGGTCACTTTAACTGCATCTGCCAGTACGTTTACGCCGCGGAGCATTTTTACACGAGCGTCGTTACCGAATTTTACGTCTTTAGCTGCCATGTTCTTATTTCCTCAAATTCTCGTGCGTAAAATTACGCTTCAACAATTGCCAGAATGTCGCTTTCGGACATGATCAACACTTCTTCATTGTCGATCTTCTCGGATTTCACGCCGTAGCCATCGTTGAAAATTACGATGTCACCAACTTTAACGTCCAGTGGCTGCACAGTTCCGTTTTCCAGAATGCGGCCCTTACCGACAGCGATGATTTCGCCACGCGTTGATTTTGCTGCTGCAGAACCAGTCAGAACGATGCCGCCAGCAGACTTGGTTTCAACTTCTTTACGTTTGACGATCACACGATCATGTAACGGACGAATACTCATTGATAGCTCTCCTTTGAGAAAGTCATTATCAGTTATGGATGACGCCGGTCCGCACGCGGTTTTCCGACTAGTGCCCTGAGAGATGGGGATAGCTTTTTCCCCCTTCAAGGGGCAGACGAAAAAAAATTTGCGAAAGTGTTACCATCGCCTCTCTTTTGATCGTGGCAGGGCGATGTCAATGAGTGGACTAAAACAGGAGTTGGGACTGGCGCAGGGCGTGGGTCTGCTGTCGACCTCCTTGTTAGGTACGGGTGTGTTTGCGGTACCCGCGCTGGCAGCTCTGGTGGCCGGCAATAATAGCCTGTGGGCGTGGCCGGTGCTGATTGTGCTGGTGTTTCCGGTCGCGGTCGTGTTTGCCATCCTCGGACGGCATTTCCCCAGCTCGGGCGGCGTAGCGCACTTTGTCGGTATGGCGTTTGGTCCGCGACTGGAGCGGGTCACCGGCTGGCTGTTTCTTTCTGTTATTCCCGTCGGTCTACCGGCAGCGTTGCATATCGCGACCGGTTTTGGCCAGGCGCTGTTTGGCTGGCATAACGAGCAACTGCTGCTGGCCGAGCTGGGTACGCTGGCCATCGTCTGGTGGGTCGGCTCACGGGGTGCCAGCTCGAGTGCCAACCTGCAAACCGTCGTTGCAATACTGATTGTGGCCCTCATTGTCGCCATCTGGTGGAAAGGGGATATTACGCTGAAGGAGATCCCCTTCCCCGCGGTAAGTGAGGTCAACCATTCGCAGCTGTTCGCTGCGCTGTCGGTGATGTTCTGGTGTTTTGTCGGGCTGGAGGCGTTCGCCCATCTGGCCTCTGAGTTTAAACAACCGGAACGGGATTTCCCGCGCGCCCTGATGATTGGCCTGCTGTTAGCAGGTACCGTTTACTGGGCCTGTACCGTGCTGGTACTGCATTTCAACGCGTTCGCCGCGGATAAAGCGGCCGCTGCCTCGCTGCCGGGCATTGTGGTGCAACTGTTTGGTCTGAAAGCGCTGTGGGTCGCCTGTGTTATTGGCTATCTGGCCTGTTTTGCCAGCCTCAATATCTACATCCAGAGCTTTGCGCGTCTGGTATGGTCGCAGGCGCTTGATAGACCAGAGAGCCGCCTTGCGCGCCTGTCTAAACGTCAGCTGCCGTTGAATGCGCTTAATACCGTGCTGGGCTGCTGCGTCTTGAGTTCGCTATGTATTTACGGGCTGAATATCAATCTTGATGCCCTGATCGTGTACGCCAACGGGATTTTCATCATGATCTACCTGCTGTGCATGCTGGCGGGTTGTCGTCTGCTGAAAGGTCGCTATAAAGCGCTGGCAGTGGTTGGTGGCGTGCTTTGCCTGCTGTTGATGGCGATGGTGGGGTGGAAAAGCCTGTATGCGATTAGCATGCTGGCGGGGCTGTGGCTGTTTTTACCGAAACGCGGCACCCTGTAAAACAAAGCCCGGTAGCGATTCGCTTACCGGGCCTGGCCTCTTTTACCGATCGTCTTTATGGTCTAAACGGTCGCGCTGTTCATCTTTACGCTGATACTCCCCTTCGAAAGTATCACCCGGTCCTGTGCTGAATCCACCACCCGGCATACGGCTAAAACGCAGATGCGGCAGTAGCTTCATGGTCAGGTGTTTTTGCACCGGTGGCAGAAGCAGCAGCAGGCCGAGGAAGTCAGTGAAGAACCCCGGCAGGATCAGCAGCAGGCCAGCAATAATCAGCGAGACGCTTTTGATCATCTCTGCGGCCGGGCTTTCGCCTGCGGCCATCTTCTGCTGCATTATCAGGAAATTTTTGAAACCCTGATTACGCACCAGCGACATGCCGATCACCGAAGTGAAAATCACCAGAATCAGCGTTAACAAGACACCCAGTACATGGGCGACCTGGATAAAAATTGAAATCTCGATGTAAACATAGAGAAAGAAAGCAATAAATGGTACCCAGCGCACTGGCATCTCCTGTGTGGCAGGTGCCCTCAGGCCCCTGTCTGAATGTGTTCGCGAAACGCGTCTGTAAGAAATGGTGACGGTTAGCCAAAATTCAATCGGTTTGCACGGATATTTTTTCTGGAAATTTTAAAGCGGTGACTCATTTCACAGATTAATAATTATCATGGAATCGGGTCGATAATAAGTGATCCAGATTACGGCAATTCGCTATCATCAGCATATGATCTCGAACATCTGGCTGATTGAGGGAATAATCGTCGGTCAGAAAATATTCAAAACCACATAAATACTGTGTGTTTAGTACAATCCATCGGCAGCTTGAAAAGAAGGTTCACATGTTAAACAACATTCGTATCGAAGAAGACTTGTTGGGTACCAGGGAAGTTCCAGCGGATGCCTACTATGGTGTTCACACTCTGAGAGCGATTGAAAACTTCTACATCAGCAACAACAAAATCAGCGACATCCCTGAATTTGTACGTGGCATGGTGATGGTGAAAAAAGCCGCAGCACTGGCCAATAAAGAGCTGCAAACCATTCCAAAAAGCGCGGCAAATGCGATTATCGCTGCCTGCGATGAAGTGCTGAACAACGGCAAATGCATGGATCAGTTCCCGGTCGATGTCTATCAGGGCGGCGCGGGCACCTCCGTCAACATGAACACCAACGAAGTACTGGCAAACATCGGCCTGGAGCTGATGGGTCATCAGAAAGGTGAATACCAGTATCTGAATCCGAACGACCACGTTAATAAATGTCAGTCCACTAACGACGCCTACCCAACCGGCTTCCGTATCGCGGTGTATGCCTCCGTGGTGAAACTGGTGGACGCCATTAATCAGCTGGGTGATGGCTTCCAGCGCAAAGCCGTTGAGTTCCAGGACATCCTGAAAATGGGTCGTACCCAGTTGCAGGACGCGGTTCCGATGACCCTCGGTCAGGAATTCCACGCGTTTAACGTGCTGCTTAACGAAGAAACTAAAAACCTGCTGCGCACCTCCGAGCTGCTGCTGGAAGTGAACCTGGGCGCAACCGCCATCGGCACGCGTCTGAATACGCCGGACGGTTACCAGCAGCTGGCGGTACAGAAGCTGGCTGAAGTCTCTAACCTGCCGGTTGTGCCTGCAGAAGATCTGATTGAAGCCACCTCCGACTGCGGCGCGTACGTTATGGTTCACAGCGCCCTGAAACGTCTGGCGGTGAAACTCTCCAAAATCTGTAATGACCTGCGCCTGCTCTCTTCCGGCCCACGCGCTGGCCTGAATGAAATCAACCTGCCAGAGCTGCAGGCCGGTTCGTCCATCATGCCGGCGAAAGTGAACCCGGTAGTGCCAGAAGTGGTGAACCAGGTCTGCTTTAAAGTCATCGGTAACGATACAACCGTGACCATGGCCTCTGAAGCCGGTCAGCTGCAGCTGAACGTCATGGAGCCGGTCATCGGCCAGGCAATGTTTGAATCCATCCACATTCTGACCAACGCCTGCTACAACCTGCTGGAGAAATGCGTTAACGGCATCACCGCAAACAAAGAAGTTTGTGAAGGGTATGTCTACAACTCCATCGGCATCGTCACCTACCTCAACCCGTTCATCGGCCACCATAACGGCGACATCGTCGGTAAGATTTGCGCCGAAACAGGTAAGAGCGTGCGTGAAGTCGTTCTGGAGCGTGGACTGTTGACCGAAGCCGAGCTGGACGATATCTTCTCGGCCCAGAACCTGATGCACCCGGCATACAAAGCGAAACGATATACCGATGAAAGCGAACAGTAGCAGTTCAGGCTAGGCTTCCTTAAGGCACGTCACTTGTGACGTGCCTTTTTTCTTTATAGGCGTTACCAAAATACAACAATTCAATATCAACTTGTTAATAAGCAAGGCAGGTCCTTATGTTTGGAGCAGAACTCGTCATCGTCCTGTTGGCGATTTATTTGGGAGCAAGACTCGGGGGTATCGGCATTGGTTTTGCCGGCGGTCTCGGGGTGCTCGTACTTACCCTTATCTTTCAGATTAAACCCGGCGCAATCCCTTTTGACGTTATCGAAATCATCATGGCGGTTATTGCCGCTATCGCAGCCATGCAGGTGGCAGGCGGTATGGACTACCTGGTGAGCCTGGCGGAGCGTATGTTACGCCGCCATCCAAAATACATTACCTTCCTTGCCCCGCTGGTGACGTGGTTTATGACCATTCTCGCCGGTACTGGCCACACCGCCTTCTCCACGCTGCCGGTCATTACCGAAGTGGCGAAAGAGCAGGGCATCCGTCCGTCTCGTCCACTCTCGATTGCCGTGGTCGCGTCCCAGATTGCGATTACCGCATCACCTATCTCCGCTGCGGTGGTCTTCTTCGCCGGTATCCTTGAGCCTATGGGCGTGAGTTACCTGACGCTGCTGGCCATCTGTATTCCGGTGACGCTGATTGCAGTGATGATCACCGCCGTGCTGTGTAACTTCCTCGGCGCCGAACTGAAAGACGATCCGGTTTATCAGGAGCGTCTGGCAAAAGGTGAAGTGAAACTGCGTGGTAGCCAGGTCTTCGAACTGAAGCCGCATGCAAAACGCTCCGTCTTGCTGTTCCTGATCGGTATCGTTGCGGTCATGTTCTACGCAACCGCCATCAGTGACACCGTGGGTCTGATCCAGAACCCGGTCCTGCCGCGTAACGAAGCGATTGTGGTATTTATGCTGACTATCGCTACGCTGATCAGCATCACCTGTAAAATCGACACCAGCGAAGTGCTCAACGCCAGCACCTTTAAATCCGGTATGAGCGCCTGTGTGTGTGTACTGGGTGTGGCCTGGCTTGGTGATACCTTCGTGAAAGCTCACATCAGCGATATCCAGACCGTTGCGGGCGACCTGCTGCACAACTATCCGTGGCTCCTGGCTGTGGTGTTGTTCTTTGCCGCAACCCTGCTTTACTCTCAGGCGGCCACCACCAAAGCCCTGATGCCTGCGGCGCTGATGCTGGGTGTTACCCCGCTGACGGCTATTGCCTCGTTTGCTGCCGTTTCTGCACTGTTCGTTTTACCCACCTACCCAACCCTGCTGGCGGCGGTTGAGATGGATGACACTGGCTCGACTCGCATCGGTAAGTACGTGTTTAACCATGCGTTCCTGATCCCGGGCGTGGTGGCTATCTCGCTGTGCGTGATCCTCGGCTTTATCATTGGCGGCATCGTGCTGTAAACAATGATGGGTTGTAAAAATAGTTAAAAACGGGCCGCTCTGCGGCCCGTTTCATTAATGACCAATAGCCTTGCGTGATATAGTGAAGACTTTCGTGATGAGGAGGTCGACTTGTGAACACGCCTGATGCTGTTGTTGTCCTTTGTACCGCCCCTGATGAAGCCTCTGCCCAGGATCTCGCCGCCAAAGTGCTGGCCGAAAAACTGGCAGCCTGCGTGACGCTCCTTCCTGGCGCCACCTCCCTTTACTACTGGGAAGGTAAACTGGAGCAGGAGTACGAAGTCCAGATGTTGCTCAAAACCAATCTGGCGAACCAGCAGGCACTCCTGGACTGCCTCAAATCTCATCATCCTTATCAAACCCCCGAACTGCTGGTATTGCCAGTGGTCCACGGCGACAACGATTATCTCTCATGGCTCAACGCTTCCTTACGCTGATCCTGCTGCTGTGCAGCACATCAGTTTTTGCCGGGTTATTTGACGCTCCCGGCCGTTCGAACGTTATTTCTGCCGACCAGGCATTTGTTTTCGATTTTCAACAAGACCAGCATGACCTGAATCTTACCTGGCAGATAAAAGAGGGGTATTACCTCTATCGCAAGCAGGTCAGCATCACGCCTGCTCAGGCAAAGGTAGGCCCACTTCAGATGCCTGCGGGCGAGTGGCATGAAGACGAGTTTTTCGGTAAAAGTGAAATCTATCGCCAGCGGTTAAGCGTGCCCGTGGCGGTCAATCAGGTCGATAAAGGCGCCACCGTGACCGTCACGTATCAGGGCTGTGCCGACGCGGGCTTCTGCTATCCGCCGGAAACCAAAGTCATTCCGCTGAGCGAAGTTAAAGCGGCCGACAGTATGCCTGCGCCTCCCGCAGATGAGAGCGCCGGAATGAAGGACGACGGTCACACAGCGCTGCCCTTCTCCGCCTTGTGGGCTTTACTGATTGGTATCGGCATCGCCTTCACGCCGTGCGTGCTGCCCATGTATCCGCTTATCTCCGGGATTGTCCTCGGCGGCAAGCAACGTCTTTCAACCGCACGCGCCCTGCTGCTGGCCTTTATCTACGTGCAGGGTATGGCGTTAACCTACACCGCACTTGGCCTCGTGGTTGCTGCTGCCGGACTGCAGTTCCAGGCTGCACTTCAGCACCCTTATGTGCTGGCTGGCCTGTCGATCGTATTTATTGTGCTGGCGCTGTCGATGTTTGGTTTGTTCAGCTTACAGCTGCCGTCCGCGTTGCAGACTCGCTTAACGCTGATGAGTAACCGTCAGCAGGGTGGTTCCCCGGGCGGCGTGTTCGTGATGGGTGCCATCGCCGGGTTGATTTGCTCACCGTGCACTACCGCGCCACTGAGCGCGATACTGCTGTATATTGCCCAGAGCGGTAACCTGTGGCTCGGCGGTGGTACGTTGTATCTCTACGCGCTGGGAATGGGTCTGCCATTGATTCTGGTAACGGTATTTGGCAACCGTCTGCTGCCCAAGAGCGGCCCGTGGATGGAGACGGTGAAAACCGCGTTTGGTTTTGTCATTCTGGCGCTGCCGGTGTTCTTGCTCGAGCGTATTATCGGCGACGTCTGGGGGATGCGCCTGTGGGCAATGCTCGGCGTTGCCTTCTTCTGTTGGGCGTTTATCACAAGCCTGGCAGCGAAAAAGCCGTGGATGCGTCTGGTGCAAATCCTCCTGCTCGCCGCCGCGCTGGTGAGCGTACGGCCACTGCAGGACTGGGCATTTGGCACACCCGCGGGACAAACGCAGGCGCATTTGAACTTCATCCAGATAAAGAACGTGGATGAACTCAACAGCGCGCTGGCACAGGCGAAAGGCAAACCGGTCATGCTGGATCTGTATGCTGACTGGTGTGTCGCCTGTAAAGAATTCGAAAAGTACACGTTTAGCGATCCGCAGGTGCAAAGTGCACTGAAAGAGACGGTTCTGCTCCAGGCGAACGTCACCGCCAACAGTACAGCGGATAAGGCACTGCTGAAGCAACTTAACGTGCTGGGTCTGCCAACCATTCTGTTCTTCAATGAACAGGGCCAGGAGCAGCCCGCACAGCGTGTAACCGGGTTTATGGACGCGACGGCATTCAGCGCGCATTTGCGCAATCGCCAACCGTAAACAACACTTGAAACGGGACAAACCGTTGGGAATAACGGAGGAGATAACCGTGCAACGCGAAGACGTACTGGGACAAGCCCTGCAATTACTTGAGATTCAAGGGATCGCCAGCACCACGCTTGAGATGGTAGCCGACCGTATTGATTATCCTCTGGATGAACTCATGCGCTTCTGGCCGGATAAAGAGGCGCTGCTTTACGATGCCCTGCGTTATCTCAGCCAGCAGGTTGATGTCTGGCGCAGGCAGCTGATGTTAAATGAAGAACTGACTGCGGAGCAAAAGTTGCTGGCGCGTTATACCGCCCTGAGCGAATGCGTAAGCAACAACCGTTATCCGGGTTGCCTGTTTATTGCCGCCTGCACCTTCTACCCTGACCCCGGTCATCCTATCCATCAACTGGCGGATCAGCAAAAGCGGGCGGCGCATGATTTCACGCATGAACTGCTGACCACGCTCGAAGTGGATGACCCAGCGATGGTCGCTAAGCAGATGGAGCTGGTACTGGAAGGTTGCCTGAGCCGCATGCTGGTAAACCGTAGCCAGGCCGATGTGGATACAGCACACCGTCTGGCCGAAGATATCCTGCGTTTTGCGCAGTGTCGTATGGGTGGTGCGCTGACGTAATCTGTCTGAAGAATTTGACCTGTTCGGCGCGTAAACCGTCAGATTGACGCAAAGTTAAGCAGTTGAACGGCTTTTCCCGAAATAGTGTTGACGATCAGGCGCGATTGCGGTTTAATGCGCTCCGTTGCCCGGATAGCTCAGTCGGTAGAGCAGGGGATTGAAAATCCCCGTGTCCTTGGTTCGATTCCGAGTCCGGGCACCACTATTTAAAGAACCCAGCCTATGGCTGGGTTTTTGCTTTTCTGCGTCTGATAAACTCTCCTGTAACCACTCTCTGGTCACATCCTCGTAAACCTGTTCCTGCAGTATTTCATGGCGCTTAAAGTGGTCCTGTGCACGCTAAATTCCGTACTGATCTGAAGTGTTTGGGGGATCCTGAAGGGAGATGATGAGGTTTGGGGTTACCATATCGTGGCTTCGCCTTGTCTGGCGGCACTCTTTGGGGTATTCAGATGTGTATTTCGCGCCCCAAAGCAAAAAACCCCGCACCATACGGTGCGGGGTTCTTTTAATTGATGCCTGGCAGTTCCCTACTCTCGCATGGGGAGACCCCACACTACCATCGGCGCTACGGCGTTTCACTTCTGAGTTCGGCATGGGGTCAGGTGGGACCACCGCGCTAAAGCCGCCAGGCAAATTCTGTTATCTGTATCAGCTGAAAATCGTCTCTCACCGCCAAAACATCTTCGGCGTTGTAAGGTTAAGCCTCACGGTTCATTAGTATCGGTTAGCTCAACGCATCGCTGCGCTTACACACCCGACCTATCAACGTCGTAGTCTTCAACGTTCCTTCAGGAGACTTAAAGTCTCAGGGAGAACTCATCTCGGGGCAAGTTTCGTGCTTAGATGCTTTCAGCACTTATCTCTTCCGCATTTAGCTACCGGGCAGTGCCATTGGCATGACAACCCGAACACCAGTGATGCGTCCACTCCGGTCCTCTCGTACTAGGAGCAGCCCCCCTCAATTCTCCAGCGCCCACGGCAGATAGGGACCGAACTGTCTCACGACGTTCTAAACCCAGCTCGCGTACCACTTTAAATGGCGAACAGCCATACCCTTGGGACCTACTTCAGCCCCAGGATGTGATGAGCCGACATCGAGGTGCCAAACACCGCCGTCGATATGAACTCTTGGGCGGTATCAGCCTGTTATCCCCGGAGTACCTTTTATCCGTTGAGCGATGGCCCTTCCATTCAGAACCACCGGATCACTATGACCTGCTTTCGCACCTGCTCGAGCCGTCACTCTCGCAGTCAAGCTAGCTTATGCCATTGCACTAACCTCCTGATGTCCGACCAGGATTAGCTAACCTTCGTGCTCCTCCGTTACTCTTTGGGAGGAGACCGCCCCAGTCAAACTACCCACCAGACACTGTCCGCAACCCGGATTACGGGTCTACGTTAGAACACCAGCCATTAAAGGGTGGTATTTCAAGGTTGGCTCCACGCAGACTGGCGTCCACGCTTCAAAGCCTCCCACCTATCCTACACATCAAGGACCAGTGTTCAGTGTCAAGCTATAGTAAAGGTTCACGGGGTCTTTCCGTCTTGCCGCGGGTACACTGCATCTTCACAGCGAGTTCAATTTCACTGAGTCTCGGGTGGAGACAGCCTGGCCATCATTACGCCATTCGTGCAGGTCGGAACTTACCCGACAAGGAATTTCGCTACCTTAGGACCGTTATAGTTACGGCCGCCGTTTACCGGGGCTTCGATCAAGAGCTTCGCGTTACCGCTAACCCCATCAATTAACCTTCCGGCACCGGGCAGGCGTCACACCGTATACGTCCACTTTCGTGTTTGCACAGTGCTGTGTTTTTAATAAACAGTTGCAGCCAGCTGGTATCTTCGACTGATTTCAGCTCCACCCGCAGGGGCTTCACCTACATATCAGCGTGCCTTCTCCCGAAGTTACGGCACCATTTTGCCTAGTTCCTTCACCCGAGTTCTCTCAAGCGCCTTGGTATTCTCTACCTGACCACCTGTGTCGGTTTGGGGTACGATTTCGTGTTACCTGATGCTTAGAGGCTTTTCCTGGAAGCAGGGCATTTGTTACTTCAGCACCGTAGTGCCTCGTCATCACACCTCAGCGTTAATAAACGACCGGATTTACCTAATCGTTCCGCCTACATGCTTAAACCGGGACAACCGTCGCCCGGCTAACATAGCCTTCTCCGTCCCCCCTTCGCAGTAACACCAAGTACAGGAATATTAACCTGTTTCCCATCGACTACGCCTTTCGGCCTCGCCTTAGGGGTCGACTCACCCTGCCCCGATTAACGTTGGACAGGAACCCTTGGTCTTCCGGCGAGCGGGCTTTTCACCCGCTTTATCGTTACTTATGTCAGCATTCGCACTTCTGATACCTCCAGCACCCCTCACAGGACACCTTCAACGGCTTACAGAACGCTCCCCTACCCAACAACGCATAAGCGTCGCTGCCGCAGCTTCGGTGCATGGTTTAGCCCCGTTACATCTTCCGCGCAGGCCGACTCGACCAGTGAGCTATTACGCTTTCTTTAAATGATGGCTGCTTCTAAGCCAACATCCTGGCTGTCTGTGCCTTCCCACATCGTTTCCCACTTAACCATGACTTTGGGACCTTAGCTGGCGGTCTGGGTTGTTTCCCTCTTCACGACGGACGTTAGCACCCGCCGTGTGTCTCCCGTGATAACATTCTTCGGTATTCGTAGTTTGCATCGGGTTGGTAAGCCGGGATGGCCCCCTAGCCGAAACAGTGCTCTACCCCCGAAGATGAGTTCACGAGGCGCTACCTAAATAGCTTTCGGGGAGAACCAGCTATCTCCCGGTTTGATTGGCCTTTCACCCCCAGCCACAAGTCATCCGCTAATTTTTCAACATTAGTCGGTTCGGTCCTCCAGTTAGTGTTACCCAACCTTCAACCTGCCCATGGCTAGATCACCGGGTTTCGGGTCTATACCCTGCAACTTAACGCCCAGTTAAGACTCGGTTTCCCTTCGGCTCCCCTATACGGTTAACCTTGCTACAGAATATAAGTCGCTGACCCATTATACAAAAGGTACGCAGTCACCCCATAAAAGAGGCTCCCACTGCTTGTACGTACACGGTTTCAGGTTCTTTTTCACTCCCCTCGCCGGGGTTCTTTTCGCCTTTCCCTCACGGTACTGGTTCACTATCGGTCAGTCAGGAGTATTTAGCCTTGGAGGATGGTCCCCCCATATTCAGACAGGATACCACGTGTCCCGCCCTACTCTTCGAGTTCACAACCTGTGTGCTTTCGTGTACGGGACTGTCACCCTGTACCGTGCGACTTTCCAGACGCTTCCACTAACACACAAGCTGATTCAGACTCTGGGCTGCTCCCCGTTCGCTCGCCGCTACTGGGGGAATCTCGGTTGATTTCTTTTCCTCGGGGTACTTAGATGTTTCAGTTCCCCCGGTTCGCCTCGTTAACCTATGTATTCAGTTAACGATAGTGTGTCGGAACACACTGGGTTTCCCCATTCGGACATCGCCGGGTCAAAGGTTCATATCACCTCGCCGGCGCTTTTCGCAGATTAGCACGTCCTTCATCGCCTCTGACTGCCAGGGCATCCACCGTGTACGCTTAGTCGCTTAACCTCACAACCCGAAGATGTTTCTTTCGATTCATCACCGGCTTGCGAAAATTTGAGAGACTCGAACACACATTAACTGTGTGTCGTTTCAATTTTCAGCTTGATCCAGATTTTTAAAGAGCAAATATCTCAAACGTCACCCGAAGATGAGTTTTGAGATATGTCGGCAGGTGACTTTCACTCACGAACCAGCAAGTGGCGTCCCCTAGGGGATTCGAACCCCTGTTACCGCCGTGAAAGGGCGGTGTCCTGGGCCTCTAGACGAAGGGGACACTGAAGTCTCAATCGCAAGACGCCTTGCTATTTACTTTTCATCAGACAATCTGTGTGAGCACTACAAAGGCAGGTTCTTTAAGGTAAGGAGGTGATCCAACCGCAGGTTCCCCTACGGTTACCTTGTTACGACTTCACCCCAGTCATGAATCACAAAGTGGTAAGCGCCCTCCCGAAGGTTAAGCTACCTACTTCTTTTGCAACCCACTCCCATGGTGTGACGGGCGGTGTGTACAAGGCCCGGGAACGTATTCACCGTAGCATTCTGATCTACGATTACTAGCGATTCCGACTTCATGGAGTCGAGTTGCAGACTCCAATCCGGACTACGACGCACTTTATGAGGTCCGCTTGCTCTCGCGAGTTCGCTTCTCTTTGTATGCGCCATTGTAGCACGTGTGTAGCCCTACTCGTAAGGGCCATGATGACTTGACGTCATCCCCACCTTCCTCCAGTTTATCACTGGCAGTCTCCTTTGAGTTCCCGGCCGGACCGCTGGCAACAAAGGATAAGGGTTGCGCTCGTTGCGGGACTTAACCCAACATTTCACAACACGAGCTGACGACAGCCATGCAGCACCTGTCTCAGAGTTCCCGAAGGCACCAATCCATCTCTGGAAAGTTCTCTGGATGTCAAGAGTAGGTAAGGTTCTTCGCGTTGCATCGAATTAAACCACATGCTCCACCGCTTGTGCGGGCCCCCGTCAATTCATTTGAGTTTTAACCTTGCGGCCGTACTCCCCAGGCGGTCGACTTAACGCGTTAGCTCCGGAAGCCACGCCTCAAGGGCACAACCTCCAAGTCGACATCGTTTACGGCGTGGACTACCAGGGTATCTAATCCTGTTTGCTCCCCACGCTTTCGCACCTGAGCGTCAGTCTTTGTCCAGGGGGCCGCCTTCGCCACCGGTATTCCTCCAGATCTCTACGCATTTCACCGCTACACCTGGAATTCTACCCCCCTCTACAAGACTCTAGCCTGCCAGTTTCGAATGCAGTTCCCAGGTTGAGCCCGGGGATTTCACATCCGACTTGACAGACCGCCTGCGTGCGCTTTACGCCCAGTAATTCCGATTAACGCTTGCACCCTCCGTATTACCGCGGCTGCTGGCACGGAGTTAGCCGGTGCTTCTTCTGCGGGTAACGTCAATTGCTGCGGTTATTAACCGCAACACCTTCCTCCCCGCTGAAAGTACTTTACAACCCGAAGGCCTTCTTCATACACGCGGCATGGCTGCATCAGGCTTGCGCCCATTGTGCAATATTCCCCACTGCTGCCTCCCGTAGGAGTCTGGACCGTGTCTCAGTTCCAGTGTGGCTGGTCATCCTCTCAGACCAGCTAGGGATCGTCGCCTAGGTGAGCCGTTACCCCACCTACTAGCTAATCCCATCTGGGCACATCTGATGGCAAGAGGCCCGAAGGTCCCCCTCTTTGGTCTTGCGACGTTATGCGGTATTAGCTACCGTTTCCAGTAGTTATCCCCCTCCATCAGGCAGTTTCCCAGACATTACTCACCCGTCCGCCACTCGTCACCCGAGAGCAAGCTCTCTGTGCTACCGTTCGACTTGCATGTGTTAGGCCTGCCGCCAGCGTTCAATCTGAGCCATGATCAAACTCTTCAATTTAAGTTTGATGCTCGTGAATTAAACTTCGTAATGAATTACGTATGTTCACTCAGAGACTTGGTATTCATTTTTTGTCCGAAGACATTAAGAATCCATGTCACTTTGAGTGCCCACACAGATTGTCTGATAAATTGTTAAAGAGCAGTTGCGACGCGGCTTACAGCTCACCGTCGCGAGGTGGCGTATATTACGCTTTCCTCTTTCAGAGTCAACCCTGAAATTCAGGATTTTTTCTCTTCAACCGACCGGGTTATCTGTGAAGTGATTCACATCCGCCGTGTCGATGGAGGCGCATTATAGGGAGTTCTCAGCAGGCCGCAACCTAAAAGTTGCAAAAAGATGACTGACTGCTGTATTCCCCAGCAAAACCCCGCTTTATACCCTTTTACGCACAGACTTATCCACAATTGAGGCGGGATCTCTGTGCGATCCTACGGATTAACAGGCAAGATCAACTATACTAGCGACAAATATTCCCCCACCAGGCCACCCCATGACCACACAACAACTGACGCGTGACTGGCGCCTTCCTACAGCAGGCATCATGTTGCTGGCGATCCTCTTAGCCGGGTTTACCCTGCATACGCACTGGAACACCTTTCTTCAGTGGTGCCTTGCCACGCAAATTACCCTGCACCGTTATCTGGTGATGTACCTGCTCCAGCTTAACAACCACCAGTACAGCGGCGGGTTATGGCTATTAACCGGCGCCTTCTTCTATGGCGTGTTGCACGCCATCGGGCCGGGGCATGGGAAATTCATTGTGACGACCTACCTCACGACAAATAAAGAAAGCGAACGGGCCGCCCGGGTCGTTCCTTTTCTTGGCAGCCTGATGCAGGGCGTCAGCGCCATTCTCTTTGTCTTTATTCTGGCGGTAGGGTTTAACCTCGCATCGGGGGATATCAGTACCAGCCGCTGGTACGTCGAGAAGATCAGCGCGGTGCTCATCGGTGCATTTGGTGTATTTGTCATTTACCAGGCGCTGAAAAGCCTGCGACCTCGCCGGATGGTTATCTCAGCCATCACGCCCCTTCATCAACATAATGAACACTGTGGTTGTGGTCATCACGGTGTAGGTGCAGATCTGGCGCAAGGCGACTGGAAAACCCGGTTGGGCGTCATACTGGCGATTGGTGCGCGCCCGTGCAGCGGGGCGATCATGATCCTGATGTTTTCAAATGCGCTGGGTATTGTTACCTGGGGGATGGCCGCGGTCATGACCATGTCGCTGGGAACGGCGTTGTCGATTATGGGCCTGTCCCTGGCGGTACGTTATGCCCGAGAGCGGACGGTGGCCTGGTTTGGCGGCGGGGCTTCACTCAGCTGGCTGGTTCCGGTCTTTAAAATAGCCGGCGGGATAGTCCTGATCCTGTTCGCAACCGTGCTGTTCCTGACGGTACTCCCCATCAGCGCCAATGGCGATTACATCGCCGCAGGCTGCTAATAAAAGAAAACCCGCCAGCGGCGGGTTTTTTTATTACTCGTTGATTCGTGGATGCTGGTCCACCAGGCGGGAGCGTTTTTGCTGCAGCTCTTCAATCTCTGCATCAATGTCTTCAATCTTCTGCTCTACATTATCGTAGTGTTCGCGCAGGATCTCTTTCGCTTCCTGGATATCAGACGCCGCAGGCGTGGCCCCTTTAAGAGGACGATTCGCCGTCTCCTTCATGGTAATACCGGTAATCAAACCAATCACCGCGATAACCATCAGGTAATAAGCCGGCATCATCAGGTTCTGCGTACTTTCCACCAGCGAGGCGGCAAGCGTCGGGGTCAGACCGGCAATCAGCACCGAGATGTTAAAGGCAGCCGCCAGCGCACTGTACCGAATGTGTGTCGGGAACATCGCAGGCAGCGTCGACGCCATCACCCCGATAAAGCAGTTAAGGATCACCGCCAGCATCAGCAGACCGGCAAAAATCAGACCCAGCACATTACTGTTAATCAGAATAAAGGCCGGGATTGCCAGGGCAAACAGCGCGACACTCCCCAGAATAATGAACGGTCGACGGCCAAAGCGGTCACTCAACAGCCCCATAATCGGCTGCACAAACAGCATACCCACCATGATGGCGATAATAATCAGCACACCGTGGTCTTCTGAATAGTGCAGGTTATGCGACAGATAGCTCGGCATGTAGGTCAACAGCATGTAGTAGGTCACGTTCGTGGAGATGACCAGACCAATACAGGTCAGCAGACTGCGCCAGTGCTTCGTCGCAATCTCTTTAAAGGAGACTTTCGGGCCATCCTGCAGCCCTTCTCGGTCGCCCTGCTCCAGCTTCTCAACGTGCTGCTGGAACGCCGGCGTTTCTTCAAGAGCATGACGCAGGTAAAGACCGATAATCCCTAACGGCAGCGCCAGGAAGAACGGAATACGCCAGCCCCAGGAGAGGAAGTTCTCTTCACCGACGACGGTAGAAATCAGCACCACTACGCCCGCACCCAGGACAAACCCGGCAATCGAGCCGAAGTCCAGCCAGCTTCCCATAAAGCCGCGCTTACGGTCCGGGGAATACTCTGCGACAAAGATAGAGGCACCCGTATACTCACCGCCTACGGAGAAGCCCTGGGCCATCTTACAAAGCAGCAGCAGAATCGGAGCCCAAATGCCGATGCTGGCATAGGACGGTATCAGGCCGATACAGAACGTACTGATCGACATAATGACAATGGTGATAGCAAGGATCTTCTGGCGACCATATTTATCGCCAAGCATACCGAAGAACAGACCACCCAGCGGGCGAATCAGGAAGGGGACGGAGAACGTACCCAGCGCGGCAATCATCTGCAGACTGGGGTCGGCGCCGGGGAAGAACACTTTACCTAACGCATAGGCCACAAAGCCGTAAACACCAAAATCGAACCATTCCATCGCATTACCCAGCGAGGCGGCGGTGATCGCTTTGCGCAGTTTGGCATCATCAATAATGGTGACGTCGCGAAGCGTGATGGGTTTGATTTTTTTCCTTCTGAGCATAGCTATCCTCGTAGACTCGGCCCTGTCCGTTTCACAGTCCCGTATGCGATCTGTGAACCATGGGATCCGCTCCATGCGAATCGCCTTATTCAAGCGTAGCAGGTTTACTTACATTGACGTTTTACGTCGATACAACCGAACCTGTTGACGCCTGCCTGGGCAGTTAATGACCTTTTTACCCTACCAGCGTTTATATTTGTGATCAACTTCACACATATATTTATGTTACGTCAGCTGGCTGCAGTTTTTGTCAATTAGCGCAAATCTGCACGTTCTCAATCGCCATAAAAACACATCCTCACACACGTCATTATTTCCCGGACAAGGGAAAATGAAACCCCATTACTTCACATCAGATTTACATAAATTCTAACCCTCCGACGCGCGTTTAAAACGTTTACGTCAATATGTGATGTAGATAACTAAAACACTGTTTTATTTTCATTGAATCATCATTCCAATGATCGCATGATAATTCCGAATACCACGTTCCCGGTGCTGTGGCACCGCGTTTACCAGGATCGCTTTTTTAGTTTTATTGCATGGGTAATGACACCATCGAACCCAAATACATTCAATTCATTGAATTTATTGATTTATTTTTTAGTTTTTTGCCGCCCGCCATGCGGGATACGATTTGAGGGTTATCTATGAAGATTAAAGCCACGATTGAACGCATACCGGGCGGTATGATGCTGGTTCCGCTTGTACTGGGCGCTATCCTGAATACCCTGGCTCCTGAAACCGGCGCTTATTTTGGCGGGTTCACAAAAGGGATGATTACGGGCACCGTTCCCATTCTGGCCGTCTGGTTCTTTTGTATCGGCGCCTCAATTAATTTACGGGCAACAGGCACCGTATTACGGAAATCCGGCACGCTGGTGATTACGAAAATTGCCGTGGCCTGGGTAGTGGCAATGATCTGTGCGATGTTCATTCCGGAGAATGGAATTCAGACCGGATTCTTCGCCGGATTATCGGTTCTGGCAATTGTCTCTGCGATGGATATGACCAACGGCGGTTTGTATGCCAGCCTGATGAACCAGTACGGCACCAAAGAAGAGTCAGGTGCATTTGTCCTGATGTCTCTGGAGTCCGGCCCGCTGATGACCATGCTGATTCTGGGCTCTGCTGGCCTGGCGTCCTTTGAACCCCACCACTTTATTGGCGCGATCCTGCCCTTCCTGATCGGTTTTGCTCTGGGTAACCTGGATCACGATCTGCGTGATTTCTTCAGCAAAGCCACGCCGGTGCTGATCCCGTTCTTCGGTTTTGCGCTGGGTAACACCATCAACCTGAATGTCATCCTCGATACGGGTCTGCTGGGTATCGTGCTGGGCGTGGCGGTTATCATCATCACCGGTATTCCGCTGATTATTGCCGACCGGATCATTGGGGGAGGAAACGGAACGGCGGGGATCGCCGCCTCTTCAGCCGCAGGTGCAGCCGTGGCCAACCCGGTAATCATTGCGCAGATTAACCCGGCTTTTGAACCGGTGGCCGCGTCCGCGACGGCACTGGTTGCAGCCAGCGTGATTGTAACTGCGATTCTGGTTCCCATCATCACCGCTCTGTACGCAAAACGCGTCGGACATGTTGCTGAGGTTCAGACAGAGCCTAATCCTGTTGAAACACACCATTAACCGGTGCCCCCCTCCCGGTGAGAGGGGGATTTCAGCCACCAAAAATCTCTTCCACCATCCCATCCACAAGCCGTTTTGCCGAGCACAGCCTCGGCATACCCAGCGCGACAGTGTGCCAGCTTTGCGTCACCGACCAGCTCACCGGATGGTTATCCGCCTGACACCAGTCGCCCAGCCAGCCGAGCATGTCTTTATGATCTATCAGTCCCGGCGATGCGGGCGTTGTCAGCCACTGATGGTAGAAATGGCGGGTGGAAGGAGAAGCGTTGATGCCCTGCGCAAGATAGTTTGCCGCCATACTGCGTAAGTTATCCTTGAGCATCGCCGCCATGTCTTCATTCGCCAGGCGACAGGCATCACCAAATGCACCCCAGCGCAGCTCTTCCAGGACGACATAGCAACGCCCGGCCAGCGACCAGCCATCGTAGTGACCGGCTCGCCAGCGGGTAAAAATTTGTTCGCTGTGCTCACCCGCCTGCACCGTCAGCCCTCGCTGGGAGAGCGCCTTCTCTTTATAGGCGGCTCGTTGCGTAAAATGAGCGGAAAGCTCAGCGTACTGCTGAATCAGGCCGGGCGATTGCTGGGCCCGCGGGTTAGTCTGCTGACGCAGCGCAATCAATTTGTCTGCCATCAGCGTCAGCGCAAGGTGCCCGGGGTCAAGCATACCGGCCAGCTTTTCCGCCAGCCCCAGGCGCAGCGCCGCATTTTCATTAAGCATACCCGCCATCGCCCAGGGCCGTAGCCGGGTATGCGTCATGATCTCCTGGGTCAAACGCTCACGAAACTGCAGCTGTTGTGGTCCCGGGTGGGGATGACGCGCCGCGTCTACCCCCTGAACCAGATCGACCATAAATTTTGGATGAATACACTCCAGCGTTCGCCCGGGGCCGTCCAGTAGTTGTGTTGTCATGGTTGTTCTGCCGCGAATAGGGTTTGAATATCATCGCGTAACAGTCGGGTATCTTCCTGTATCCACGTCGCAGTCGTGATACTTTGCTTTAACAGCTGGCTGAGCGCTCGGGTCGAATGCTCATTTTGCTGACGTACTGCGAGGCTATCACGCAAACTTTCCTGTAACCCGGTCAGGCATAACGAAAATTCCGCAAAGAACGTTGCCATCCCCGCCGTAACAGAGACATCGACCTGGGCGGTCAAAGCTTTACGGATTTGTTCACAGAACTGATCGATATGCTGCTTGAATTTTTCATGCAGCTGTTCAATATCAATGACATAGCGTGTGCGTGCAACAACATAATCTTCCCAGCCCCAGCCCGGGTTATTCAGCCAGCGAGAGACGGTTTCACGCATGCTCGCCGCGCCCGCTGGCTGGCCTGCCGGGCGGTGATCCTGCGCAATCGCATCGTTAAACAGCGCCCGGGTGTTGAAGTTAAGTTGATGCGCCTGAAACGCCGGGAAGCTTATCCGCGCGCGAAAACCCGCATGGCTGAGTTGTTCTTTAATACGCGTTTCGATTGGCCGCATGGCTTCATTCAGCGAGCGCGCCAGCGTCGACTCCAGTTGATCGAAGCGTAACGCCAGCTCCCGACCGATCTTCGTCTGCGCATCCAGCATGATCAGCTCGCAGGAGGAGCGGATTTTACTCAGCGCAATTTGCGCCTGCCCTTCATCATCCAGTACCAGCTGTTTCAGCGCCTGCGGCTCGTCACGGCGAAGATCCCGCGGTTCGATGCCAGCCAGGTCGAGAACAGAGCGGGCGCTAAACACATGGCTAATTGCCTGCTGGAGTGAAGTATTCTGCGACATCATAAAGTCAGCGGTGGCGTTAAGCGCCTGCTCCACTTCATGCTTCACTTCGTCGCTCACCACGCGCTGACGCGTATGCAGCAGCGCCATGTCCTCTTCCAGGCGCGCGATATTCAATTCCAGCGCCTCAAAAGCGACCGTCAGCCCCTGGTAGCGGAAGTCCAGGTACTCCCGGGCATTTTGGGCGTAGTTAAGCAGCTTATGCGACGCCGAACGCAGAGCGAAGAGCGATGCATTGGCATAGGCGGCATAAATAAGCTTGCGGATCGGCTGTTCAAATAACGAATCTTCCCACAGCAAATCGGCAGCATGACGAATATGGTCGATGTCGTCCAAATCCTCCGTACGCCAGCGGCGTCCCAGCGCGGCTTCGGCAAAATCCTGAACCCAGCGCTGCTCCTTGTGATCCGGTAGCTGACCGTGGGTAGTCATCTCATAACGGGCGCGGTTCGCCAGATACGCCCACATCGACGAAACGGGATAAATTTGCCCCGGCGAAATATTCCCTTTCATTAAGGTGCCGGAGATCATCGCTTTAACCTGTTCTTCATCGTCGCTGTTACGATCTTTCTGATCGAATTTATTGACCAGCGCATACAGCGGCACCGATTTACCGGCGACTGAAATGGCCTGCCGGACCTCGTGATCGGAAATCGATTTGAGCTGGGTGTAATCCATCACCGCCAGCACCGCCGACGCGCGGGATAACTGCTCGCTCAGCATTTTTTGCAGATGCGGTTGCCCGGCCTCATTCGGCCCGGGGGTATCAAGCAGCGTCAGTTGCCCAAGGTGGGCATCCAGACCCGCGAGATGCACGAACTCCACTTCGATCACCGGAATGTGTTCGATGGCCGCATATTCAGAGAACGGAAACTCGACGCCTAACGCCTGTGAGAGCCTCACCAGGTCGTTAAGGCTTTTCAGACAATGAAATATCGGCTGCGCACCCAGGTGATGCTTCTCGAAAGCCTCACCTTTTTCAATTCTTTCCAGCAGCGTAATCATGTCCTTATCAATTTCCAGACGTTGCGCCAGCTTCCCGCGATCGTAATCGCAGAGCTTTTTCTGTAACAGGAGGATTAATTCATCGATAGGAGAGACGTGAGCAAAATGGAGCACCGGCTCTTTCTGACCCGGCGTATGACGGATCAATGTCGGAAGCGCCGTCATCGGGCGGTTGCGGTTCGGTAACACTTCGGTTCCGACAATGGCATTAATGGTGGTCGATTTCCCCGCTTTCATGGTGCCCACAATTGCCAGCACCATTTCCAGACGGGTTATTTTCCGTAATTCATTATTCAGCATAGCCTGCTGGGCTTCGACACCCCGCGCACTAAAATGCAAAGGTAAGACGTTGTTCTTTTCACCCGTAATGGCTGCGGCGGTGCTTTCCAGCTTCGCCGTCGGCATTGATTTCAACGTATCAAGATTTTGCAGGGCGAGCTGTAACAAACGCTCTGCTTCCTGGCTTAATTCAAAAATGGTCTGTGTGTGCATGATAAAAGCCTTTCCTTAACGCAAATTTATTACTTTTATTAAGCCACTGGTTTTAATTATGTTGTTCAGGCTTATATGATCACGTGTGGAAAACATGTTCACCGAAATATAACTGATTGAAGATAATCAGAAATAAATCGCTATCCTTGCATGGCGTGTAAAGCTTCCCCTCTGGCATGACAGCCAAAAGATAAAAGCCTGGCCCATTTTTAAGAAACTTCAGGATATATCATCATTATTTACCCACCTAAAAAGAGAGGTAATGCGTCACCGCCATAAGATATGAATGACGGGGAAGTCAGGAGATAAATAACAATGTGTCGCTTCACCTTATCCGAAATGGAGGTGCGTAGCAATTTGCTGCAATAAAATATTCGATATATTTACTGCCATTTCTTTCCACCGTGTTAATGCCGTCAGCATCGCTTAACTGACTGACAGGAAATGTCACTGGCGACACGCTTTTTGCTTTTTTTTTTAAATAGAATATCACCGACAACGGTGTGGATTTGCGTTATACTTGCCCCCTTTTTCGGCACCCAGCCGTCATTTTGCTGGCACTTTCCAGCGTGTTACGCACTTTTTGAGGATAACCTTATGCAACTCCCACACTGCCCGAAATGCAATTCTGAATACACCTATGAAGATAATGGCATGTTCATCTGCCCGGAATGCGCTCACGAATGGAATGACGCCGAGCCGTCGCACGATACTGATACGCTTGTTGTAAAAGATGCGAACGGTAATCTGCTGGCTGATGGCGACAGCGTCACCGTGATTAAAGATTTGAAGGTTAAAGGCAGCTCTTCCATGCTGAAGATCGGCACTAAAGTGAAGAATATCCGTCTGGTAGAAGGCGACCATAATATTGACTGCAAAATTGACGGCTTTGGCCCGATGAAACTGAAATCAGAGTTTGTGAAAAAGAACTGATTTACCCGCCCGGTGGCGCTTCGCTTACCGGGCTGGCGAGAACTACACTTAACGGGCTCTTCTTACGTGAGGTATAGATTATGCCGTTAAGTCCCTACATCTCTTTCGCCGGTAACTGTGCCGAGGCCTCCGCCTTTTATCAGCACGCCGTCGGCGCAGAGCTCCTCTATAAAATCACCTTCGGTGAAATGCCAAAAGGCGACAGCAGCGAAGAAGGCTGTCCGTCTGGCATGCAGTTTCCGGATTCGGCGATCGCCCACTCGAATGTTCGCATTGCGGGCAGCGATATCATGATGAGTGATGGGCAGCCGCCCGGCAGCAAAGCGCAGTATGCCGGGTTCACGCTGGTGCTGGACACCCAGGACGTGGCGGAAGGCAAACGCTGGTTCGACAATCTGGCCGCGGAAGGCCATATCGAAATGGCCTGGCAGGAGACCTTCTGGGCGCACGGTTTCGGTAAAGTCACCGACAAATACGGCGTGCCGTGGATGATTAACGTCGTTAAGCAACAGCAGTGATCTTCTGGCGGTGGGCAGTCTGCCCCCGCCTGTCATCAAACTCCCCTCAACTCTTCAAACTCCCGCAACCGAGACTTAACCCAAATGTCATATTGATGCGCCAGCATGAGGCCACATTTATTGTGAGGCCCAGCATATGCAAACTGTTATCCGCGTCGAGAAACTGAGCAAGACCTTTCATCACAACAAGGCCCTGCATGCCGTTGATCTGACCGTCCAGCAGGGCGAAATGGTGGCGCTCCTGGGGCCATCCGGCTCTGGTAAATCCACCCTTATGCGTCATTTAAGCGGCCTTATCACCTGTGATAAGACCTCAGAAAGCCACGTCGAGCTGCTGGGCAACACCGTGCAGCGTGCAGGACGCCTGGCGCGGGATATCCGCAAAAGCCGCGCCCAGACGGGCTATATCTTCCAGCAGTTCAACCTGGTCAATCGCCTGACGGTACTGGAGAACGTGCTGATTGGCGCGCTCGGCAGCACCCCGTTCTGGCGTACCTGTCTGCGCTGGTTCTCCCCCTCTCAAAAGCAGGAAGCGTTGCAGGCGCTGACCCGCGTCGGAATGGCGCATTTCGCCCACCAGCGCGTCTCCACACTTTCCGGTGGACAGCAGCAGCGCGTGGCGATCGCCCGTGCCCTGATGCAAAAAGCGCAAATCATTCTTGCCGATGAACCCATCGCCTCGCTGGACCCGGAATCGGCTCGCATCGTGATGGAAACCCTGCGCGACATCAACCTCAACGACGGCATCACCGTAGTGGTGACGCTGCACCAGGTGGACTACGCCCTGCGCTATTGCGAGCGCATCGTCGCGTTGCGTCAGGGGCATGTGTTCTTTGATGGCCCAAGCCATCAGTTTGATAACGACCGTTTCGACCATCTCTACCGCAGCATTAACCGCGTCGAAGAGAACGCGCAGGCTGCTTAATTAAAACCGATCCGAGGAAAGTACATGAGCTACAAAGCCGTTGCCGCGCTGGCGTTTACCAGCATGTTCAGCATAAGCACTCTGTTAAGCCCTGCGTACGCCCAGGAGCAGGAAAAAGCGCTGAACTTTGGCATTATTTCGACGGAATCACAGCAGAACCTGAAACCTCAGTGGGAACCGTTCCTGAAAGATATGGAAACCAAACTGGGGATCAAAGTGAACGCCTTCTTCGCCCCGGACTATGCGGGCATCATCCAGGGGATGCGCTTTAACAAAGTCGACATCGCCTGGTACGGTAACCTCTCCGCCATGGAAGCGGTGGATCGCGCGAACGGCCAGGTCTTTGCCCAGACCGTTGCCGCGGATGGCTCTCCGGGTTACTGGAGCGTGCTGATCGTCAATAAAGACAGCCCCATCAACAACCTGAACGACATGCTCGCCAAACGTAAAGAGCTGACGTTTGGTAACGGCGATCCCAACTCCACCTCTGGTTTCCTTGTGCCGGGCTATTACGTCTTTGCTAAAAACAACGCCTCTGCCAGCGAGTTTAAGCGCACCGTGAACGCCAGCCATGAAACCAACGCGCTGGCCGTGGCCAATAAGCAGGTGGATGTCGCCACGAATAACACCGAGAACCTCGACAAGCTGAAAACCTCGGCACCGGACAAGCTGAAAGCGCTGAAGGTTATCTGGAAATCCCCTCTGATCCCGGGCGACCCCATCGTCTGGCGCAAAAACCTGTCTGAGACCACCAAAGACAAGGTGTACGACTTCTTTATGAATTACGGCAAAACGCCGGAAGAAAAAACGGTTCTGGAACGCCTGGGCTGGGCACCTTTCCGCCCGTCAAGCGACCTGCAACTGGTCCCGATTCGCCAGCTGGCGCTGTTTAAAGAGATGCAGGGCGTGAAGGACAACAAGGGCCTGAAGGAGGAGGAGAAGAGCAGCAAAGTGGCTGCGATTCAGGCTCAGCTCGAAGACCTTGACCGCCTGACCGCGGCGCTCGGCGCCATGAGCAGCGTGAATAAAGCGGTGCAATAACGCTTACCGCCCTCTCCCGGTGGGAGAGGGCATTCAGACCAAAGGGGCACACATGCAGACCATCACTCTCCCACCGCCGAAACGCAGCTGGTTCTCGCTTTTTAGCTGGGCCATTTTGCTTGCGGTGCTCGTTATCTCCTGGCAGGGCGCAGAAATGGATCCGCTGCTGCTGTTTAAAGATGCCGGCAATATGGCCACTTTTGCCGCCGACTTCTTCCCGCCTGATTTCAGCCAGTGGCAGGATTACCTCAGCGAAATGGCGGTCACTCTGCAAATTGCCGTCTGGGGCACCGCCCTGGCCGTCATCCTTTCTGTTCCGTTCGGCCTGATGAGCGCCGAGAACATCGTACCGTGGTGGATTTACCAACCGATGCGTCGCCTGATGGACGCCTGCCGCGCCATCAACGAAATGGTCTTTGCCATGCTGTTCGTGGTGGCCGTCGGCCTGGGTCCGTTCGCCGGGGTGATGGCGCTGTTTATTCATACCACCGGCGTGCTCTCCAAGCTGCTCTCCGAAGCGGTGGAAGCTATCGAGCCGGGCCCGGTCGAAGGGATCCGCGCAACGGGCGCCAACAAAATTGAAGAGATTCTCTTCGGCGTACTGCCCCAGGTAATGCCGCTGCTGATCTCCTACTCCCTGTACCGTTTCGAATCCAACGTTCGTTCCGCCACCGTCGTCGGCATGGTGGGCGCAGGCGGTATTGGCGTCACGCTGTGGGAAGCGATTCGCGGGTTCCAGTTCCAGCAAACCTGCGCCCTGATGGTGCTCATTATCATCACCGTCAGCCTGCTGGATTTTATGTCTCAACGTTTGCGTAAGCACTTCATCTGAGAAGCGAGGCTTTGATTTGTATGCACTTATCCAGACATCCGACCAGTTACCCCACCCGCTGGCAAGAGATAGCGGCAAAACTCGAGGTGGAACTTCGCACCCACTACCGCTGCGGAGACTACCTGCCTGCCGAGCAGCAGCTTGCCGACCGCTATGAAGTGAACCGACACACGCTGCGCCGCGCCATTGATCAGCTGGTCGAGCGCGGCTGGGTGCAGCGCCGTCAGGGTGTCGGCGTGCTGGTGTTGATGCGTCCGTTTGACTATCCGCTCAATGCGCAGGCGCGTTTTAGCCAGAACCTGCTGGATCAGGGCAGCCACCCGACCAGCGAAAAACTGCTGTCGGTGCTGCGCCCGGCCTCAAGCCACGTCGCGGACGCGCTGGGCATTCAGGAGGGCGACAATGTCATCCACCTGCGTACCCTGCGTCGGGTCAACGGCGTGGCGGTGTGCCAGATAGACCACTACTTCGCCGACCTGGCGCTGTGGCCGGTGCTGCAAAATTTCTCCAGCGGCTCGCTGCATGATTTTCTTCAGGATGCCACGGGCATCGCGCTTAAACGTACCCAGACGCGCATCAGCGCCCGCCGCGCGCAGGCCAAAGAGAGCAACGTGCTGGAGATCCCCAACATGGCTCCGCTGCTCTGCGTTCGCACCCTCAACCACCGTGACGGCGAAATAGACGCGACGGAATACTCCGTCAGCCTGACCCGCGCCGACATGATCGAATTCACCATGGAGCACTGAATGCATTTCGATACCTCCACCCGCCAGCGCTGGATGGGCGTCCTGGCGCACAGCCAGCCCGCAGCGCTTTCGGACCGCATGCAGGCGCTGAATCTGACGCCGGAATATGACCTCATCCGCGCGCCGGAAATCGGTCTGGTGCAGATCCAGGCGCGTATGGGCGGTACCGGTGAGCGCTTCTTCGCCGGCGATGCCACCCTCACCCGCGCAGTGATCCGCCTGAACAGCGGCTCGCTGGGCTACAGCTACGTGCTCGGGCGCGACAAACCACACGCCGAACGCTGCGCGGTGATTGACGCCCTGTTACAGGAACAACCTCATTTCCAGACCCTGATGGAAACCCTTATTGCCCCGCTGGAAGCCGACCGTGCTGCACTGATTGCCGCCCGCCAGGCCCAGATAAACACCAGCCGGGTCGACTTCTTTACGCTCGTTCGCGGAGATAACGCATGACGCTTCAACCCGCTTTTACCCTGGCCGTCCAGGATGCCCAACAAAGTTTTCGTCGCCTGCTGAAAGCCATGAGCGAGCCGGGCGTCATCGTCTCGCTGCATCAGCTCTCTCAGGGCTGGCTGCCGCTGAATCTGGCGACCACCAGCGTACTGCTGACGCTCGCCGACAACGACACCCCGGTGTGGCTCTCTGGCGCGTTATCGAATGATATCGCCAGCCAGAACCTGCGCTTTCACACCAACGCCCCGCTGGTTGAACAACCCCGGCAGGCGGTGTTTGCCGTGGCCGACGAGCAAATCAGCCACGAGCAGCTTAATGCCCTGAGCGAAGGAAGCGCGGTGGCACCGGAGACCAGCGCCACGCTGATTTTGCAGGTATCAAGCCTGAGCGGTGGCCGCATGCTGCGCCTCACGGGGGCGGGTATTGCCGAAGAGCGCATGGTCGCGCCACAGCTGCCGGAGTGCATCATTCATGAACTGACCGAACGCCCGCACCCGTTCCCGCTCGGTATTGACCTGATCCTCACCTGCGGAGAACGCCTGCTGGCCATCCCTCGTACCACTCATGTGGAGGTGTGCTGATGTACGTTGCCGTCAAAGGGGGCGAGAAGGCTATCGCCGCCGCCCATGCCTTGCAGGCGCACAGACGACGGGGTGATGACGCGCTTCCCGAGCTCAGCGTCACCCAGATTGAGCAGCAGCTCAATCTGGCCGTCGACCGGGTAATGACTGAAGGCGGCGTCGCTGATCGCGAACTGGCGGCGCTGGCGCTGAAACAGGCCAGCGGCGACAACGTCGAAGCCATCTTCCTGCTGCGTGCTTATCGCACCACACTGGCGAAACTGGCGGTGAGCGAACCGATCAATACGGCAGAAATGCGTCTGGAACGTCGTATTTCGGCGGTCTATAAAGACATCCCCGGTGGCCAGCTGCTTGGGCCCACCTATGACTACACCCACCGTCTGCTGGATTTCACCCTGCTGGCGAACGGCGAAACGCCCCAGTTGAGCACCTCGGATGCAGAGCAGGTTCCCTCCCCGCACGTTTTTAGCCTGCTGGCGAAACAGGGTCTGGCGAAGGCCGAAGACGATACTGGCGCGCAACCTGACGACATCACCCGCACGCCGCCGGTTTACCCCTGTTCACGCTCGTCGCGCCTGCAGCAGCTGATGCGCGGCGATGAGGGGTATTTACTGGCGCTGGCCTACTCCACCCAGCGTGGCTACGGCCGCAACCATCCGTTCGCGGCGGAAATTCGTAGCGGCTACCTTAACGTCGAGATCGTGCCCGAAGAGCTGGGTTTTGCAGTGAACGTCGGTGAACTGCTCATGACCGAATGCGAAATGGTGAATGGATTTGTCGCCCCCGAGAACGAGGCCCCGCATTTTACCCGCGGTTACGGGCTGGTGTTCGGCATGAGTGAGCGCAAGGCGATGGCGATGGCGCTGGTCGACCGTGCCCTGCAGGCACCGGACTACGGCGAAGCGGTCTCCGGCCCGGCGCAGGACGAGGAGTTCGTGCTGGCCCATGCGGATAACGTCGAGGCCGCGGGCTTCGTTTCCCACCTCAAGCTGCCGCACTACGTCGATTTCCAGGCCGAACTGGAACTGCTGAAACGCCTGCAACGGGAGCGCGCACATGACTAACTTAAGCGGCTACAACTTTGCTTATCTGGATGAACAAACCAAACGCATGATCCGACGCGCCATTTTGAAAGCGGTGGCTATCCCCGGTTATCAGGTGCCGTTCGGCGGCCGCGAAATGCCCATGCCTTACGGCTGGGGTACCGGCGGCATTCAGCTGACCGCCAGCGTCATCGGCGAGTCGGACGTGCTGAAGGTCATCGACCAGGGGGCTGATGACACCACCAACGCCGTGTCGATTCGCCAGTTCTTTCAACGCGTGACGGGCGTCAATACCACCGAAAAAACCGAAGATGCGACGCTGATCCAGACCCGTCACCGCATTCCGGAAACGCCGCTGACGGAAGATCAGATTTTGATTTTTCAGGTGCCTATTCCGGAGCCCCTGCGCTTTATCGAGCCGCGTGAAACGGAAACCCGCACCATGCACGCCCTGGAAGAGTACGGCGTCATGCAGGTAAAGTTGTATGAGGATATCGCCCGCTTCGGCCATATCGCCACAACCTACGCCTATCCGGTCAAGGTCAATGGACGCTACGTGATGGACCCGTCCCCCATCCCCAAATTCGACAACCCGAAGATGGACATGATGCCTGCCCTGCAGCTGTTTGGTGCCGGGCGTGAAAAACGCATCTACGCCGTACCGCCTTACACCCGCGTGGAGAGTCTCGATTTCGACGACCACCCGTTTACGGTGCAGGAGTGGGACGAGCCGTGCGCCATTTGCGGCTCAAAACACAGCTATCTGGACGAAGTGGTGCTGGATGACACGGGCAAACGGATGTTTGTCTGCTCCGACACCGACTTCTGCCGCCAACAGAGCGAGGCGAAAAGCCAATGAAACCGCTGCTTTCGGTTAACAACCTGACCCACCTTTACGCGCCGGGCAAAGGCTTCAGCGGCGTCTCGTTTGAGCTGTGGCCGGGCGAGGTGCTGGGCATTGTCGGCGAGTCCGGCTCGGGCAAAACCACCCTGCTGAAATCTATCTCTGCACGACTGACGCCGCAAAAGGGCGACATTTTATATGAGGGCCGGTCGCTGTACGGCATGAGCGAGGCCGAACGCCGTCGCCTGCTGCGCACCGAATGGGGCGTGGTGCATCAACATCCCATGGACGGCCTGCGCCGGCAGGTCTCGGCCGGAGGCAATATCGGTGAAAGGCTGATGGCCACCGGCGCACGCCATTACGGCAACATCCGCGCCACGGCACAGCAATGGCTGAGCGATGTGGAGATCCCCACCTCGCGCATTGATGACCTGCCCACCACCTTCTCCGGCGGTATGCAGCAGCGCCTGCAGATTGCCCGCAATCTCGTCACTCACCCTAAGCTGGTGTTTATGGATGAACCCACCGGTGGGCTGGACGTCTCCGTTCAGGCGCGTCTGCTCGACCTGCTGCGCGGCCTGGTGGTGGAACTGAACCTGGCCGTGGTGATTGTCACCCATGATTTAGGCGTTGCCCGCCTGCTGGCGGACCGTCTTCTGGTGATGAAGCAGGGTCAGGTGGTGGAAAGTGGGCTGACCGACCGCGTACTCGACGATCCCCACCATCCGTACACCCAGCTGCTGGTGTCATCGGTATTGCAGAATTAAGAGGCCCCCATGATCCGCGTAGAAAATGTCAGTAAGACCTTTGTGCTCCACCAGCAAAACGGCGTGCGCCTGCCGGTCCTGCACAGCGCCTCTCTGGAGGTTAGCAAGGGTGAATGCGTGGTGTTGCACGGCCATTCCGGCAGCGGCAAATCGACGCTGCTGCGCTCCCTGTACGCCAACTATCTGCCGGACGAAGGCCACATCTATATTCGTCATGGCAATGAATGGGTCGATCTGGTGCAGGCGCCGGCGCGTAAGGTGCTGGACGTGCGCCGCTCGACGATCGGCTGGGTCAGCCAGTTTTTGCGGGTGATCCCACGGATCTCCGCCCTGGACGTGGTCATGCAGCCGTTGCTGGACCTGGGCGTTCCGCGCGAAACCTGCGCCGCGAAAGCCGCCGGCCTGCTCACGCGCCTGAACGTGCCGGAACACCTCTGGCACCTTGCCCCGTCGACCTTTTCCGGTGGCGAGCAGCAGCGGGTGAATATCGCCCGCGGGTTTATCGTCGACTACCCGATTTTACTGCTTGATGAACCCACTGCCTCGCTCGACAGCAAGAACAGCGCGGCGGTGGTTGAACTGATCGAACAGGCCAAAGCACGCGGCGCGGCGATCGTGGGGATCTTCCACGACGACACCGTTCGCTCCCGCGTCGCAGACAGGCTGCATCCGATGGGGACGCTCGCATGATCGTGAATAACGTAAAGCTGGTGCTGGAAAATGAAGTCGTTGATGGCTCGATTGAGATCCAGGCCGGAGAGATCCGCGCCTTTGCGGAAACCCAGAGCCGCGCCCCGGAAGCGATGGACGGTGAAGGAGGCTGGCTGCTGCCGGGCCTTATCGAACTGCACACCGATAATCTGGATAAATTCTTTACCCCGCGTCCGAAAGTCGACTGGCCAGCTCATTCCGCAATGAGCAGCCATGACGCGCTGATGGTCGCCAGCGGCATCACTACCGTGCTGGACGCCGTAGCGATTGGCGACGTGCGCGACGGCGGCGACCGTCTGGAAAACCTTGAGAAGATGATCAACGCCGTAGAAGAGACGCAAAAACGCGGCCTTAACCGCGCCGAGCATCGTTTGCACCTGCGGTGTGAACTCCCGCATCACACTACTCTGCCGCTGTTTGAAAAGCTGGTGGACCGCGAACCGGTCTCACTGGTCTCGTTGATGGACCACTCGCCGGGGCAGCGTCAGTTCGCCAGAATAGAGAAATACCGCGAGTACTATCAGGGAAAATACGCGCTGACCAATGAAGAAATGGTGCGTTATGAAGAGGAACAGCGACAGCTTGCGGCCCAGTGGTCTCAACCAAACCGGCTCTCCATTGCCGCCATGTGTCGGGATCGCAACATTGCCTTAGCCAGCCATGATGATGCGACGCATGAACATGTGCGCGAATCACACCAGCTTGGCAGCGTAATCGCTGAATTTCCCACCACGTTTGAGGCAGCAGAAGCCTCCCGCACTCACGGCATGAACGTCCTGATGGGGGCGCCGAATATCGTGCGCGGCGGCTCACACTCCGGCAACGTGGCGGCAAGCGCGCTCGCGTCGCTAGGTCTGCTGGATATCCTCTCGTCCGACTACTACCCCGCCAGCCTGCTGGACGCCGCCTTCCGGGTCGCGGCTGACGAAAACAATCGCTTTACGCTGCCGCAGGCGATTCGTCTGGTAACGAAAAACCCGGCAACGGCACTTAATCTTCACGATCGTGGAGAGATAGCTGAAGGTAAACGGGCGGATCTGGTGCTGGTTCACCGTAAGGGCGAGCACATCCATATCGACCACGTCTGGCGTCAGGGAAAACGGGTGTTCTGATGGGAAAACTAATCTGGCTAATGGGGCCGTCAGGCTCCGGTAAGGACAGCCTGCTGTCCGCGTTACGGCAGCGGGAACATCCCCAGCTTCTGGTTGCGCACCGCTATATCACCCGTGCAGCGAATGCCGGGAGTGAGAACCATATCGCCCTGAGCGAGCCGGAATTTTTCACGCGCGCCGGGCAAAATCTGCTGGCGCTCAGCTGGCACGCCAACGGTTATTACTACGGGATAGGCATCGAGACAGACCTGTGGCTGCACGCCGGGTTCGACGTGCTGGTCAACGGCTCACGCGCGCACCTTCAACAAGCGCGCGCCCGCTATGAAGCAGCGCTGTTGCCGGTCTGTCTGCAGGTCTCGCCTGATGTGCTGCGCAGCCGGTTGCAGAGCCGGGGTCGCGAAAACGCCAAAGAGATCGAGCAGCGGCTTGAACGTGCGGCGCGCTATACCCCATCGAACTGTCATATCCTCAATAACGACGGAAGCTTGCTACAGTCAGTCGATAACTTTTTAACGCTTATCCGTCAGAAGGAGAAACAGCATGCCTGACTGCCAGCTTCGCCCCGCCACTGCCGACGATGCGCAGATTGTTTACGCGCTGATTTGCGAACTCAAGCAGAGTGAGTTTGATCATCAGGCGTTCCACGCCGGGTATCTTGCCAATCTGCAGGACCACAATATGCGTTACCAGCTGGCTGAATTAAACGGCCAGGTGGTGGGCATGATTGGCCTGCATATGCAGTTTCACCTGCACCACGCCAGATGGATTGGCGAGATCCAGGAGCTGGTGGTCATGCCGCAGGCGCGCGGTCTCAGGGTGGGCAGCCAGCTGTTGGCCTGGGCGGAGAACGTGGCGCGGCAGGCGGGCGCTGAACTGACAGAACTATCCACCAGCGTGAAGCGCCTGGACGCTCACCGTTTTTATGCGCGTGAAGGGTATACGCAGAGCCATTTTCGTTTCACCAAACTGTTGTAGAGGCGCACGATGAGTCTGACGATTACGTTAACGGGAACCGGTAGCGCTCAGCTGGTGCCGGCGTTTGGCTGCGACTGCGCGGCGTGTCGCCGGGCGCGTCTGCAGGATAACCATCGCCGTCGCCCCTGTAGCGCGGTAGTCAAATTCAACGATGCGGTAACGCTGCTGGACGCCGGTATCCCGCACCTGATGGACGACTGGCCGGCAGGCAGCTTTCAGCAGTTTTTACTGACCCATTACCATATGGATCACGTCCAGGGGCTGTTCCCCCTGCGCTGGGGCGTCGGTGCCCCTGTTCCGGTGTACGGCCCACCAGACGAGGCGGGGTGTGACGACCTGTTTAAACACCCGGGGATTCTGGATTTCAGCCATACGGTAGAGCCGTTTGTGGTGTTTGAACTGCAGGGCCTGCGGGTCACGCCGCTGCCGCTGAATCACTCGAAAATCACCTTTGGCTACCTGCTGGAGTCCGCCCACAGCCGTGTGGCCTGGCTCTCCGACACCGCCGGATTACCTGATAAAACGGTAAAATTCCTGCTCAATAACCGGCCGCAGGCGATGATCATCGACTGCAGCCACGAACCGCGTGACGAAACGCCGCGCAACCATTGCGATCTGAATACGGTTATTGCCTTAAATGAGATCATCGGCTGTCCGCAGGTGATCCTGACCCATATCAGTCATCAGTTCGACGTATGGATGATGGATAACCCGCTACCCGACGGGTTCGAGGCGGGATATGACGGAATGACGTTGTTGCTGGATTAGGTCACTCCCTCTCTGGATGAGAGGGCGAGGCGTATGGATGCTAAACCGCGCGTATCAGCGATCGTAATCGTCTTCTAACCGGCGTTCATCTTCTTCTAACTGACGTCTGTCATCATCCAACTGGCGTTGACGCTCATCCAGACGGCGACGGCGATCCTCCAGTTGCCTGCGGCGATCGTCATACTGACGGCTGTCGGTCTGGCGGCTGCGATCGTAGCGATCGTCGTCATCATCGCTACTGCGACTGCTGCTGGGGTTATAGGCATCGTTGATCGCCTGCTGAATATTGCCAATGGCTTCATCAATAACATCGGCGTGAGCCAGTTGGCTGGTAAGTGACAGCAGACCAAATAACAGAGCGGTAGAGTAACGTTTCATAAGACCAGACTCGCAGGTGGACTGGCCTTACGGTAATGAACAACAGCTGGCTGGGGTAGCGGAGGAATCTCATTTCTGCGCCTGTTCAATCACCCCTATCGCTTCCACTCTCACCTGATGTCTCCCGCCCTCAAATTCTGCATTGAGCCAGGCATCGACAATCATTTTTGCCAGCTCAAGGCCAACAACACGTGAGCCAAATGCCAGGATATTGGTGTTGTTATGCTGCCTTGAAAGCTGCGCAGAATAAGGCTCACTACATACCACTGCACGAATGCCGGGGTATTTGTTGGCCGTAATAGAGATCCCAACGCCGGTACCACAAATTAAGATGCCGCCATCAACCTCACCGTCGAGCAGGGACGTCGCAACAGCGCTGGCATAATGCGGGTAATCGGTGCGTTCGGGCGACCAGGTGCCCTTATCCACCACCTCTACGCCACGCCCACGCAGATGGGCCAGTATGTCCTCTTTCAGTATGAAGCCAACGTGATCGCAACCAAACGCAATCCTTTTCATGATTTTCCTCTCAGTGAGTAAACTTTACGAACGCGATGTATTTTGTGATTTAAGACCGGTTAGTTGTGCAATAAAACCACAAAAACATCGCGTTCTGAGCGTGTTCTACACCCCTGAGGATCGCATTTCAACCCTGACCTGATGGTTAAGTTTGCTTGTAAGTCTTAGGCCATTAAATGCAGAAGAAATTAAATGATTGATTTATAACGAATGAAGCAACAACACACAGCCCAAAACTTCACAAGCAATAAAACTTTATGAATTTATAAATATTGTGAAGTTGGCAGCATATTTCCCGGGAAGGTTGTGATGATATAGTGTCGTCTTCATTTTTAAGGACAACAGAGAGCGATGAGTCAGTCAGAATTTGAAAAAGAGCTGCCTAATGGCATCGGTCTGGCACCTTACCTGCGTATGAAACAGGAAGGGATGACCGACAACGAGAGCCGTATCGTCGACTGGCTGCTTCAGCCAGGTAACCTGAGCGGTGCGCCGGCAATTAAAGATGTTGCCGAAACACTGCTGGTCTCGGAAGCGATGATCGTCAAAGTAGCCAAGCTGCTCGGGTTTAGCGGTTTTCGTACTCTGCGCGCAGCGCTTGTGGACTACTTCTCTCAATCCGAGCAGGTGCTCCCCGCTGAACTCGCCTTTGATGAAGCACCACAGGATGTGGTTAATAAAGTGTTCAACATTACGCTTCGCACCATTATGGAAGGCCAGTCGATTGTTAATGTGGATGAAATTCATCGCGCAGCACGTTTCTTCGCTCAGGCTAACCAGCGCGATCTGTACGGCGTCGGTGGCTCTAACGCCATTTGTGCCGACATCCAGCACAAGTTTTTACGTATCGGCGTGCGCTGCCAGTCTTATCAGGACGCCCATATCATGATGATGTCAGCATCGCTGCTGAAAGAGGGAGACGTAGTGCTGGTGGTAACACACTCAGGACGCACCAGCGATGTGAAAGCCGCAGTAGAGTTAGCGAAAAAGAACGGTGCGAAGATTATCTGCATTACCCATAGCTATCATTCGCCCATTGCCAAACTCGCTGATTATATTATTTGTTCGCCAGCACCAGAGACCCCTTTATTAGGGCGTAACGCCTCCGCGCGTATATTACAACTCACACTATTAGATGCTTTATTTGTATCCGTTGCACAACAGAATATTCAACAGGCCACACTCAACATGCAAAAAACCGGTGCTATTGTGGATTTCTTCTCCCCTGGCGCCCTGAAGTAACGATAAAAGGTTGATCCCGTATTAGCGGGATCAACAAAAATATACCCTACATTGAGAACACTGCTATGAATAAATATCTGAAATATTTCAGCGGCGCCGCTATGGGCTTAATGTTATCTACCAGCGCATTTGCTGCCGCAGAATATGCGGTAGTATTAAAAACATTGAACAATCCATTCTGGGTGGATATGAAGAAAGGGATCGAAGATGAAGCAAAAACCCTGGGGGTAAGTGTTGATATTTTTGCTTCGCCGTCAGAGGGTGATTTTCAGTCTCAACTGCAGCTTTTTGAAGACTTGAGTAATAAGAAATACAAAGGCATTGCCTTTGCCCCACTCTCCTCGGTCAACCTGGTGATGCCCGTCTCACGCGCCTGGCAAAAAGGCATTTATCTGGTCAATCTCGATGAAAAAATCGATATGGATAACCTGAAAAAAGCCGGCGGTAACGTTGAAGGTTTTGTCACGACGGATAACGTAGCCGTCGGGGCAAAAGGCGCAGGCTTTATCATTGATAAACTCGGTGTGCAGGGCGGTGAAGTCGCGATTATTGAAGGGAAAGCCGGAAATGCATCGGGAGAGGCACGCCGCAATGGCGCGACAGAAACCTTCAAAAAAGCAAGTCAAATCAAGCTCGTTGCCAGCCAACCTGCCGACTGGGATCGCATTAAAGCCCTGGATGTCGCCACCAACGTTTTGCAACGAAATCCAAATTTGAAAGCCTTCTACTGTGCAAACGATACCATGGCAATGGGCGTGGCACAGGCGGTGGCAAACGCCGGTAAAACAGGAAAAGTACTGGTCGTTGGCACGGATGGCATTCCTGAAGCACGTAAGATGGTCGATGCCGGACAAATGACCGCCACCGTCGCGCAGAACCCAGCGGATATTGGTGCCACGGGCCTGAAGTTGATGGTGGATGCGGCGAAAACCGGCAACGTGATCCCCCTAGAAAAAACGCCTGAATTCAAACTGGTTGATTCGGTTCTGGTGACGAAATAACTGATATCCGGTGCGGTCAGAAGCCCACACCCCAGCTCTCTCCCACAGGATGAGAGGGAAAACATAAGGAGTAAACATGGTCACGCCATATATCTCAATGGCGGGGATCGGCAAATCCTTTGGTCCGGTTCACGCATTAACGTCGGTTGATTTAACTATTTATCCCCACGAGATTCATGCGTTATTAGGGGAGAATGGCGCCGGTAAATCAACCTTAATGAAAGTATTGTCGGGAATACATGAACCGACCAAAGGAACTATTACTATCAACGAGGTAAATTACGACAAGCTCGATCATAAACTGGCAGCACAGTTGGGCATTGGCATAATTTACCAGGAACTTAGCGTTATCGATGAATTAACTGTTCTGGAGAATTTATATATTGGCCGTCATCTGACGAAAAAAGTCTGTGGCGTCAATATCATCGACTGGAAAGAGATGCGTATTCGCGGCGCAATGATGCTTTTACGCGTGGGATTGAAAGTCGATTTAGATGAAAAGGTGGCGAATTTATCCATCAGCCACAAGCAAATGCTGGAAATTGCAAAAACATTAATGCTCAACGCTAAAGCGATCATTATGGATGAGCCCACATCGTCTTTAACCAATAAAGAGGTGGATTATCTTTTCCTGATCATGAATCAATTACGTAAAGAGGGCACAGCAATTGTGTATATCTCGCATAAGCTCGCAGAAATCCGCCGCATTTGCGACCGCTTTACCGTGATGAAAGATGGAAGCAGCGTCTGCACGGGCATGGTGAGTGATGTCACAAACGACGATATTGTGCGCCTGATGGTGGGCCGCGAGTTGCAAAACCGCTTTAACGCGATGAAAGAAAGTACCGGCAACCTCGAACGCGATACCGTGTTCGAAGTGAAAAACGTCACCAGCCGGGACAAGAAAAAAGTACGTGATATCTCGTTCAGCGTGAACCGCGGTGAAATCTTTGGCTTTGCAGGGCTCGTCGGCTCAGGCCGCACCGAGCTGATGGACTGCCTCTTCGGGGTGGATAAACGCGCTAGCGGTGAAATCCGTCTCAACGGTAAAACCATCTCCCCACACTCGCCGTTAGATGCGTTGAAAAAAGGGATGGCCTACATCACTGAAAGCCGTCGGGAAAACGGCTTCTTCCCCAACTTCTCTATTGCTCAGAACATGGCGGTCAGCCAAAGCCTGAAAAATGGCGGCTACAAAGGCGCCATGGGCCTGTTTCGCGAACATGAAGAGCGCAAAACTGCTGAAACGCAGCGCCAGCTGCTGGCGTTAAAGTGCCATAGCGTGGAGCAAAACATCACTGAGCTCTCCGGCGGAAACCAGCAGAAGGTGCTGATTTCCAAATGGCTGTGCTGCAACCCGGACGTCATCATTTTTGATGAACCTACCCGCGGCATCGACGTCGGCGCAAAGGCCGAAATCTACAAGGTGATGCGCCAGTTGGCTGACGAGGGCAAGGTCATCCTGATGGTGTCATCCGAGCTACCCGAAATTATTGCCGTCTGCGACCGCATCGCCGTGTTCTGCGAAGGGCGACTGACGCAAATCCTGACCAATCGCGACGACATGGGCGAAGAGGAGATTATGGCATGGGCATTACCACAAGAGTGAAACGCGATATGGACGAAAAAAAACCGTTTAATTTCGCGCTGTTCTGGGACAAGTACGGCACCTTTTTCATCCTCGCGATCATCGTTGCCATCTTTGGCACGCTGTCGTCGGAATACTTCCTGACCACCAATAACATCACTCAAATTTTTGTCCAGAGTTCGGTGACGGTCCTGATCGGGATGGGCGAGTTCTTTGCCATTCTGGTGGCAGGTATCGATCTGTCCGTCGGGGCGATTCTGGCGCTGTCCGGGATGGTGACCGCCAAGCTCATGCTGGCCGGCGTCGACCCGTTCCTGGCAGCGCTCATTGGCGGCGTGCTGGTTGGCGGTGCGTTAGGCGCGATCAACGGCTGTCTGGTCAACTGGACCGGGCTGCATCCGTTCATTATCACCCTGGGCACTAACGCCATTTTTCGCGGCATTACGCTGGTGATTTCGGATGCCAACTCGGTATACGGCTTCTCGTTCGACTTTGTAAACTTTTTTGCCGCCAATCTCTTAGGTATTCCCGTGCCGGTGATCTTCTCGCTGGTAGTGGCGGTTATCCTCTGGTTCCTCACCACCCGTATGCGGCTGGGACGCAACATCTACGCGCTGGGCGGTAACAAGAACTCGGCGTTCTACTCCGGTATTGACGTGAAGTTTCATATCCTGGTGGTTTTCATTATCTCCGGTGTGTGTGCAGGGCTGGCAGGCGTGGTGTCAACGGCACGACTGGGGGCAGCAGAGCCGCTGGCTGGGATGGGCTTTGAAACCTACGCCATTGCCAGCGCCATTATCGGCGGAACCAGCTTCTTTGGCGGTAAAGGGCGCATCTTCTCTGTCGTGATTGGGGGGCTCATCATCGGCACCATCAATAACGGACTCAATATTTTACAAGTACAAACCTACTACCAGCTGGTGGTGATGGGCGGGTTGATTATCGCCGCTGTCGCCCTCGATAGATTGATCAGTAAGTAAGGAATTGACGATGAAAATTTCCCCCTCCCTGATGTGTATGGACCTGCTGAAATTCAAAGAGCAGATCGAATTCATAGACCAGCACGCGGACTACTTCCATATCGACATCATGGACGGTCACTTTGTGCCCAATTTGACGCTGTCACCGTTCTTTGTCAGCCAGGTGAAGAAGCTCGCCACCAAACCGCTGGACTGCCATCTGATGGTGACGCGCCCCCAGGACTACATTAGTCAACTGGCACAGGCCGGAGCGGATTTCATCACCCTGCATCCGGAAACGATTAACGGTCAGGCCTTCCGTCTGATTGACGAAATTCGCCGTCATGGCATGAGAGTCGGTCTGATCCTCAACCCTGAAACGCCCGTTGAAACGATGAAATATTACATTCACAAGGCGGACAAAATTACGGTCATGACCGTCGATCCTGGCTTTGCCGGGCAGCCTTTCATTCCGGAAATGCTGGAAAAAATTGCCGAGCTGAAAGCCTGGCGCGAACGTGAAGGGCTGCGCTATGAGATTGAGATCGATGGCTCCTGCAATCAGTCCACCTACAAAAAACTGATGGCCGCCGGGGCTGATGTCTTTATCGTCGGGACGTCAGGGCTGTTCAACCACGCAGAGAATATCGACGACGCATGGCAACTGATGGCCGGACAGATTCTGTCGGCAAAGAACGAGGCCCTTCCTCATGCAAAAACAGCCTGATGTCGTCGCCGGAGTGGATATGGGCGCTACCCATATCCGTTTTTGCCTGCTTACAGCCGAGGGGGCCGTGCTGCACTGTGAAAAACACCGTACGGCAGACATTATCCGTTCAGGCGTCATGTGCGGCGTCGCAGAAATGATCGTTGCAAGGCTTCGCCCTATCAGGTTCGCTGTCGGGGTCTGGTGATGGGTTTTCCTGCGCTGGTCGGCAAAGACAAACGCACCATAATCTCAACACCAAACCTGCCATTACAGGCAACAGACCGACAGGACCTGGCGGGCAAACTGGCGGACGCGCTGGGATGCCCAGTCGAATTCTACCGTGACGTTAACCTCCAGCTCTCTTTTGATGTTATGCAGCACAACTTGCAGCAACAGCAGGTTCTGGCAGCCTATCTCGGTACCGGCATGGGGTTCGCCATCTGGCTGAACGGCGCGCCCTGGACAGGTGCACACGGGGTCGCGGGCGAGCTTGGACATATTCCGCAGGGCGATATGTCACGCCATTGCGGTTGTGGTAACACAGGATGTCTGGAAACCGTCTGTTCCGGTATTGCCCTGAAACAGTGGTATGAACAACAGCCCCGTGATTACGCGATTGGCGAGATTTTTACCTCAGCGTGTCATGACCCCTTTGTCATACAGCTCTTAAATCATGCAGCCCGAGCCATTGCCACCAGCGTAAATCTCTTCGACCCGGATGCGGTGATCCTCGGCGGCGGCGTGATGGATATGGTCGATTTTCCACGCGACGCGCTGATTGCCAGAATTAAACAGCATCTGCGCCGTCCGCTGCCGTATGAGGCAGTCCGTTTCATTACAGCATCATCGTCATCCTTTAACGGTGCTCAGGGGGCGGCGACCCTGGCTCTCAGCCAGTTCCTGTCATCACCTTGCGCAACGCCTGCGCCAGCTGTACACGGGTAAAAGGCTTACGCAGTAACGCCACGTCCGGCAGTTGCGGGTTATGCGTCGGACGCAGATCCTGGCCGCTGATCAGCAACACCGGAAGCTGCGGATAATGGCTGCGCACATGGTTGATCACCTCGGCGCCGCTGAGGTTGCCGGGCAGCATTAAATCGCTAATAAACATGCCAATATCCGGTGACGCGTCCAGCATCTTCAGGGCCTGTTCGCCGTTGTCCGCTTCAATCGTCAGATAGCCCAGCTGATGCAGCTGCTCGCACAGGGTCTGGCGGACATCGGCTTCATCTTCCAGCACCAGTACCAGGCGTTCATTTTCAACGGCAGCCGCGGCGGCCTGGGTCTCATCAGCAGAACGAACAGGCAGCGTCGAGCGTGGCAGATGCAGCCGCACGGTGGTCCCCTGCCCCGGCGCGCTTTCAATCTCCACGCGCCCACCGGACTGGCGCACAAAACCGTAGACCATCGACAGGCCTAATCCGCTACCGCTCCCGGTTTGCTTGGTCGTGAAGAACGGTTCGAAGACCCGGGATTTGACCTCCTGCGACATTCCACTTCCCCGGTCAATAACCTCCAGCGCCACCATATCCTGCCTGCGTCCGTCACTGCGGGTCACGCGCTGATTCCACGTGCGGATCTTAATAACCCCCGTCTGTCCCTCCATCGCATCGCGGGCGTTCATCACCAGGTTAATAATGGCGTTTTCCAGCTGGCTGACGTCTATCCACGCCGGCCACGCCGGTGATTGCGCTTCAATTTCCAGCGTCAGGGTGGCCGGCAGCGAGTGGTACATCAACTCCCGCAGGTTCTCGAGCAGCGGTTTCATCTCTACCGCGTGCGGGGTCAGGGATTGCTTGCGGGAAAACGCCAGCAGGCGCTGGGTCAGCACCGCACCACGCTCGGCGGCCTTGAGTGCCCGGGTGATACGCGGGGCGTCATGTGAGTCAGGATCGGTGAGTTCCAGACTGCCAATGATCACCGCCAGCAGGTTGTTAAAGTCATGCGCCAGACCGCCCGTCAGCTGCCCGACGGCCTTCATCTTCTGGCTGTGCACCAACGCCTCTTCCAGCCCCTGACGCTCGATGCGGTCGATCTCCATCTGCGTGGTTTTTTCTTTCAGCAGGCGGGTGGTGTGGACAAGCGAGGCGGTGTTGCGGGCAAAAACGTTAAACGCTCGCGCCAGCTCACCCAGTTCATCACGGCGCTGCAGTCCGGGGACGGAAACATCCTGCTCGCCGTGGGCAAGGCGCGACATCGCCCGGGAGATGGCCGTCAGGTTGGAGGCCAGATTACGGTAGATATACCAACAGGCGCACCCGGTGATGATCAGCGCCAGCACGGCGAACACGCTGATAAATACACTGATGGAGCGCAGCTCCTGGTGACTCTGGGCAGTGCGCAGCCGGGAGGCCTGCGCCACCTGTTCAACGTACTGATTGATGTCGCTGTTTAATATCGCCACCAGCGCCTTGATGTGGAACATATACCAGCTGATCGCCAGATCGCTCTCCTCCAGCTGCGTCGAGAGCGGAACAAGCTTGTGAAGCTCGGCATTAAAATCGGGCAGGATAGCGTTCACCACGGGCTGCGTCACGCTCCGGGGCAGCGTTGCGGTCACGGCATCCAGCTGCTGAACCGTGGCGCGCGGCGAGGGCGTTTCAATAGCGGCGATGATTAGCCTGTCCATTTCCATAAGCTGTTGCGCATCCGGGACGTTGCTGGCGTAACGGCGGTTGATGTCCTGCAGATGGCGCAAATAGCTCTGGCTTTGATAGAGCGCGCTGAGAAGCGCATTACGCTCCAGATGACGCCGCTGCCCGCGCTCCAGCATGCCCGTCACGCTCTGCTGTAACTCATTACTTCTCTGAATAATTCGCGCCACCAGCGCGGGCTCCTGTTGCGCCAGTGGCGCATCGGCAAGCTGTTCCAGCGAGTGACGCAGCGCCATCTGCGTCTGCTTCAGGCGCTCGGCTTCGCCCTTGTATTCCAGCGCGCCTACAACTTGCGAGAGCCGCACCGCCGCCGTTGCCACATTGGCGGTATCGCGGGCGAGGTTCATGCTGCCGGTCATGTCATCCAGCGTCTGCTGCTGCACCTGTTCCTGGATCTGGCTGGCATGACGAAAGCCGAGCACCGCCACGCCGCTGACCATCAGCGTCACCGCCACCACCAGCAGATTAAAAATCAGCAGGCGACCACGGGCGCTGGCAAAGAAGGGCGGACGGTGTGATGGCATACGGTAAGCTCCGGTGCAATGTGATGCCCTCACCCTGGCCCTCTCCTGCTGAGAGGGAAAAAGCGGGGAATTGTGATGTAAGTTAACTATTCATAACTATGACAAATATGAACGGCTTCTGACATTTTGCATTTACCAACCTGTGATGAAGTGCGGATATCGACATTCAAGGAGATCCGCCATGAGCAGAACCCCGGTACTGGAGATGCGCAACATTGCCAAAACATTTGGCCATTTCCACGCGCTCAAGGGTGTGGATTTGACGGTGTACCCCGGTGAGATCCACGCGCTGATGGGGGAAAACGGCGCAGGAAAGAGTACCCTGATGAAGATCCTCGCGGGGGCCTATACCGCCACCAGCGGCGAGATCCTGATTGACGGACAGCCGTTTCACATCAAAGGGCCAAAGGATGCGCTGGCCGCGGGTATCACCCTCATTTATCAGGAGATGCAGCTTGCCCCCAATCTGACCGTCGCTGAAAACATTTTCCTGGGCAGCGAGCTGTCGCGCGCGGGGCTGGTACAGCGCAAAGAGATGGCCGCACAGGCGCAGGCGGTGATTGACCGTCTGGGCGCGCACTTCAAGGCGACCGACCTGGTAATGAGGCTGACCATCGCCGAGCAGCAGCAGGTTGAAATTGCCCGCGCGCTACACCGCAACAGCCGCATTCTGGTGATGGATGAACCCACCGCCGCCCTCTCCTCACGTGAAACCCATCGCCTGTTCGAGCTGATACTGCGCCTGCGAGAGGAAGGAATGGCGATTATCTATATCAGCCACCGCATGGCGGAAGTGTATGAACTCTCCGATCGCGTCAGCGTTCTGCGTGACGGGCAGTACGTCGGTAGCCTGACGCGCGACAAACTGAACGCCTCTGAGCTGGTGAAGATGATGGTCGGCCGTCCGCTAAGCGATCTGTTTAACAAAGAGCGCGATATCCCGCTCGGCAGCTCGCGTCTTAACGTGCATCACCTTACCGACGGCAAGAAAGTGCTCCCCTGCAGTCTGCAGGTGCGTTCCGGAGAAATTGTCGGGCTGGCAGGTCTGGTGGGCGCCGGACGTTCCGAACTGGCGCAGCTGATCTTCGGCGCGCGCAAAGCCACGGGCGGCATGATTGAGGTCGACGGCGAACCGGTGGTGATCCACTCCCCGCGTGCCGCCATCGACAACGGGATCGGTTTTCTCACCGAGAACCGCAAAGAACAAGGGCTGTTCCTCGAGCTGGCCGCACAGGAGAACATCACCATGGCGACGCTGGAGCGCGACGCCACCTTCGGCATGCTGAACCGCAAAAAAGCGCAGACCATTTCTGACGATGCGATCGCCCTGCTTAACATCCGCGTGCCGCATTCACAGGTCCGCGCGGGTGGCCTGTCCGGGGGCAACCAGCAAAAGCTGCTTATCTCCCGCTGGGTGGCCATCGGCCCACGCATTCTGATTCTGGATGAACCGACGCGCGGCGTCGACGTCGGGGCGAAAAGTGAAATCTACCGCATCATGAACCAGATGGCGCGCAAGGGCGTGGCGATCCTGATGATCTCCAGCGAGCTGCCGGAAATCGTCGGCATGAGCGACCGCGTCTATGTCATGCGTGAAGGCAGCATTGCAGGTGAACTTCACGGAGCAGAAATTTCACAGGAAAACATCATGACGCTGGCGACCGGCGTGAACGACTCTCATCATCAGGCGGTGCAACTATGACAAATTCAACCCATCCGCAGCAGGTGGCGAAGTCCGCCTCTGCCAAAAAAATGCTGATGAGCGATCTGATGCAGACGGTCGGCATTTTGCCCATCTTGATCCTGATTGTGGCGGTATTTGGTTTTATCGCGCCTAACTTCTTTACCGAAAGTAATCTGCTCAATATCACCCGCCAGGCGTCGATCAACATCGTACTGGCCGCAGGGATGACCTTCATCATTCTGACCGGCGGGATCGACCTCTCCGTCGGCTCCATTCTGGGCACCACGGCCGTGGCGGCGATGGTGGTGTCGTTAATACCTGAGTTCGCCATGCTTTCTATTCCGGCAGCGCTCATGCTCGGCCTGGTGCTGGGTTTGTTCAACGGCGCGCTGGTGGCTTTTGCCGGGCTGCCGCCGTTTATCGTGACGCTCGGTACCTATACGGCACTGCGCGGTGCGGCTTACCTGCTGGCGGACGGTACGACCGTCATTAACTCCAACATTAACTTTGAGTGGATCGGCAATAACTACCTCGGCCCCATTCCGTGGCTGGTGGTGATCGCGCTGGCGGTCATTGTGCTGTGCTGGTTTATTCTGCGCCGCACCACGCTTGGCGTTCACATTTATGCGGTTGGCGGCAACATGCAGGCGGCGCGTCTGACAGGCATTAAGGTCTGGCTGGTGCTGTTGTTTGTGTACGGCATGAGCGGACTGCTCTCGGGCCTGGGCGGCGTGATGAGTGCCTCGCGTCTCTACAGCGCCAACGGCAACCTGGGCATGGGCTACGAGCTGGATGCGATTGCGGCGGTGATCCTCGGCGGCACCAGCTTTGTCGGCGGGATCGGCACGATCACCGGCACGCTGGTGGGGGCGCTGATCATCGCCACGCTTAACAACGGCATGACGCTGATGGGCGTCTCCTACTTCTGGCAACTGGTGATCAAAGGGGCGGTGATCATCATAGCGGTGCTGATCGACAAATACCGTACCCGACACCATCAAAGTGCATAACAACAATACCCTACAAGCGAGGAAGAGAAGATGCGTTTGAAACCGTTAGTGACCGCGCTCTGTGCTGGCGCGCTGCTTGCCGCAACGCCGTTTGCGCAGGCGAAAGATCTGAAGTCCATCGGCGTGACGGTGGGCGACCTGGCCAACCCATTCTTCGTGCAGATCACCAAAGGTGCCGAGCTGGAAGCGCGCAAACTGGCGGGGGATAACGTCAAAGTGACGCTGGTCTCCAGCGGTTACGATCTCGGCCAGCAGGTGGCGCAGATCGACAACTTTATTGCGGCCAAAGTGGACATGATCATCCTTAACGCCGCGGATTCCAAAGGGATCGGCCCGGCGGTTAAACGCGCGAAAGAGGCCGGGATCGTGGTTGTCGCGGTTGACGTCGCGGCGGAAGGGGCGGATGCCACCATCACCTCCGATAACACCCAGGCGGGGGAAATGGCCTGTAAATACATTACTGACCGCCTGAAAGGCAAAGGCAACGTGGTCATCATCAACGGGCCGCCAGTGTCCGCGGTGCAAAACCGCGTCGAAGGCTGCCAGACCGAGTTCAAAAAACATCCGGATATCAAGGTGCTCTCTGATAACCAGAACGCCAAAGGTAGCCGTGAAGGCGGTCTGGAAGTGATGACCTCACTGCTGGCGGCCAATCCGAAGATCGACGGCGTGTTCGCGATTAACGATCCGACGGCGATCGGTGCCGATCTGGCGGCAAAACAGGCCCAACGCAATGAATTCTTTATCGTTGGCGTAGACGGTAGTCCGGACGGCGAGGAAGCGCTTAAGCGTGAAAACTCCCTGTTTGTCGCGACGCCGGCTCAGGATCCGCAGGTAATGGCGGCAAAAGCGGTTGAGATCGGCTATGACATTCTGCAGGGCAAACCTGCGCCTAAAGAGCCTGTGCTGATCCCGGTGACGATGATCGATAAAAAGAACGTCGGATCCTATAAGGGGTGGACAGTGAAGTGATGTAGTGCGGTTTGATGCCCTCACCCTGATCTTCTCTTCGCGCGAGAGAGTTGGGGTGAGGCCTGACATAGCGTCCAGGGGGCCCCATGAAACGCTCCGAAATCAATGAAATCCTTGGCCACACGCGGCAGTTCTTCTCCATGCACGACGTGCATCTCCCTCCCTTTGCCAGTTTTCCGCCGACGAAATGGCAGCAGCTTGATCCGGCCGCCTGGCAGGAAGTGTTTGATCTCAGGCTTGGCTGGGACGTAACGGCATTCGGCGGCGACCATTTTGCCGCACAGGGGCTAACGCTCTTTACCCTGCGCAATGGCTCACCGAACGGCGTGCCCTATGAAAAGTGCTATGCCGAAAAAATCATGCACGTCCGGGATGGTCAGGTGACGCCCATGCATTTTCACTGGCGTAAACGGGAAGACATCATCAACCGTGGCGGCGGAAACCTGATCGTCGAGTTATGGAATGCCGGCGCACATCAAGAACCTGAAAATACCGACGTGACCGTTACCCTCGACGGCTGTCTGCAGACCCACGCGCCCGGCAGTCAGTTACGCCTGCAACCCGGGGACAGCATCTGCCTCACCCCCGGCCTGTACCACAGTTTCTGGGGCGAACGCGGTTTTGGCGACGTACTGGTGGGGGAAGTGTCATCGGTGAATGACGATGAACACGATAACCATTTTTTACAGCCCATTGCCCGCTATAACAATATCGAAGAAGACGAACCGGCGGTGCTGGTGTTGTGCAACGAGTACAACCTGTTTCGGAAATAAGGAGTAAATGATGCCATTGATTTCTCTTGCCGACGGTCTTGAGCACGCCAGGAAACACCGCTACGCGCTCGGCGCGTTTAACGTTCTCGACTCCCATTTTTTGCGCGCGCTGTTTGCTGCCGCGAAACAGGAACGCTCGCCGTTTATCATTAATATTGCGGAAGTCCACTTTAAGTATGTCTCCCTGGAGTCGCTGGTCGAAGCGGTCAGGTTTGAAGCCGCCCGTCATGATATTCCGGTGGTGCTCAACCTCGATCACGGCCTGCATTTCGAGGCGGTGGTACGTGCGCTGCGCGTAGGCTTCAGCTCCGTGATGTTTGATGGCTCCACCCTGAGCTATGAAGAAAACATTCGTCAGACGCGGGAGGTGGTGAAGATGTGCCACGCGGTTGGCGTATCGGTAGAAGCGGAGCTGGGTGCGGTAGGCGGTGACGAAGGTGGCGCGTTGTATGGCCATGCGGATGAAGCGTTGTTTACGGACCCGCTGCGGGCGCGCGAGTTTGTCGATGCCACCGGCATTGATGCGCTAGCGGTCGCCATTGGCAACGCGCACGGTAAATACAAAGGCGAGCCAAAACTCGATTTCCCTCGTCTGGACGCCATTCGCCAGCAGACCGGCCTGCCGTTGGTCTTACACGGCGGCTCCGGCATCAGCGATGCCGATTTTCGTCGCGCCATCGAACTGGGGATCCATAAAATCAACTTTTATACTGGCATGTCACAGGCCGCGCTCTCCGCCGTTGAGCAACGGATGGCAAAACGTCAGCCTCTGTACGATGAATTTGCAGAACTGCTGCTGGGTATAGAAGAGGCGATTACCGATACGGTCGCCGCGCAAATGCGCATCTTTGGCAGCGCGGGGCAGGCATAATGGAACGTAAAGGGATTATCGCAGCCGGCAATATGCTGGTGGATCACGTCCACCAGATTGTGCAATGGCCGGAGCGCGGCTGGCTGGCGGAAATTACCCACAGCGAACGTTCAACCGGCGGCGCGCCGCTGAACGTCCTGCTGACGCTGGCCAAAATGCACGTTGGCCTGCCGCTGCAGGCCGTCGGCCTGATTGGCGAAGATAGCGACGGCGATTACATCCTGGCGATGCTCGACCAGTATCACGTCAACCGCCAGCGGGTGCAGCGCACGACCTTTGCGCCAACCTCTATGTCGCAGGTTATGACCGACCCAAGCGGGCAGCGCACTTTTTTCCACTCCCCGGGCGCCAACCGTCTTCTGGATCTGCCCGCCTTCGACCGCCTCGACGGCGCGATGAAGATTTTCCATCTCGGCTACCTGTTACTGCTCGACAGCCTGGATATGCCCGATGACGAGTACGGCACCCGCAGCGCACGGCTGCTGGCCCAGATGCGCGATCAGGGGTATGAAACCTCGCTCGATCTGGTCTCGCGAAAGGGTGACCCGCGCTATCAGCCGCTGGTCCTCCCTGCCCTGCGCCATCTTGATTATCTGGTCATCAACGAACTGGAAGCCGGCGAGTTTAGCGGGCTGGAAATGCGCGACGAGAACGATGCCCCGCACATTGCCCATATCGCGGAAGCCGCCTCACAGCTTCTGGCGGCTGGCGTGCGTCAGCGGGTGGTGATCCACTGTCCGGAAGGGGCGTGGGGGTTAACACCGGACGATGAAGGGCGCTGGATCCCCTCCTGGTTGCTGGAGCGGGAAGAGATTATCGGCAGCGTCGGGGCGGGTGATGCCTTCTGCGCAGGCTTCTTATACGGCTGCCATGAAGCGTTGCCGCTGGTCGAGAGTATTTATCTGGCCCATGCCTGCGCGCGGGCAAGCCTGCTGGCTGCGAACGCCATTGATGGGGCAAAAACGCTGGCCGAGTTGCAGCTGTTTATCAAAGAGAATATTTAAGCCGCTTTCTCGCTGTGAGACACATCGGCAGCAAAGACGTAGCCCAGCCCCCGGACGGTTTTAATGAGTGCGGGCTGATGCGGGTTGGCTTCTATTTTACGGCGCAGGCGCATGATCAACACATCGATTGTGCGGTCGAACACCTCGGCACTTTCGCTGTGCGTCAGCTCGAGCAGTTGTTCCCGGCTGAGCACCCGCCGGGCGTTCTGGGTGAGCGCCAGCAGCAGACCATATTCTCCCTGGGTCAACGGTACGGGGTTACGCTGCGGATCGCTGAGTTCACAGCGGGAGGTATCCAGCGTCCAGCCATTGAACGTCACGCCCGCCACGCGTGGCACCGGGGTGTCTGCGGCCAGCGCCCCGGTACGGCGAAGCACGGCTTTAACCCGGGCAACCACCACGCGCGGGTTAAACGGTTTGCCAATATAATCGTCGGCCCCCATCTCCAGCCCCACCACCACGTCTGACTCACTGCCCAGCCCGGTCAGCATCACCACCGGCAGCTCCGGACGTTGCTTTTGCAGGTGCAGTAATACCTGCAGGCCGTTGATATCCGGCAGCATCATATCCAGCAGGACAAGGGCGATGTGTGGCTCATGCTGAACCAGACTCAGCGCGTCCTGGCCGTTATGGCAGACAAGCACGCTAAAGACGTGCTCACTCAGCACATCCTGCAGCAGCTCGCAGACTGCGGTATCGTCATCAACCACCAGAATCGCCGGTTTCATCGCATGCTTCCATCAGGGGATTATGTTAAGTCTGAACTATTCTGCCGTCGGCTCCAGCCAATTTGACTTTTACATGACGGAATTACAACCCATGTCACATCCACTGCCCATTCGACACGTCAATTTTGACGATTGGCTGTTTTTCGTCAGGGTTTTGCCCCTCTGTTGGCCGTAAAGTCTGCTGATACCCACAATAAAAACATGGCATAGAAGCTGCATAGTGGGGCGTAAGCATTGATTAACTGGAGCAGACTGATGAAAAAAGTCGTCACGGTTTGCCCTTATTGTGCCTCGGGTTGCAAGATCAACCTGGTGGTCGATAACGGCAAAATCGTCCGGGCGGAGGCCGCCCAGGGGAAAACCAACCAGGGCACGCTGTGCCTGAAAGGCTACTACGGCTGGGATTTTATTAACGATACCCAAATCCTTACCCCACGCCTGAAAACCCCTATGATTCGCCGCGAGCGCGGTGGCAAGCTGGAAGCCGTCTCCTGGAGCGAGGCGCTGGATTATGTCGCCACGCGCCTGAGCGCCATCAAAGCCAAGTATGGCCCGGATGCGATCCAGACTACCGGCTCTTCACGCGGTACCGGTAATGAAACCAACTATGTAATGCAAAAATTCGCGCGCGCCGTTATTGGTACCAATAACGTCGACTGCTGCGCTCGCGTCTGACACGGCCCATCGGTTGCAGGTCTGCACCAGTCGGTCGGTAACGGCGCTATGAGTAACGCGATCAACGAGATAGATAACACCGATCTCGTGTTTATTTTTGGCTATAACCCGGCGGATTCTCACCCTATCGTCGCGAACCACGTGATTCGCGCCAAACAGAATGGGGCGAAAATCATCGTCTGCGATCCGCGCAAAATTGAAACGGCACGTATTGCGGATATGCACATTGCACTGAAAAACGGCTCGAATATCGCGCTGTTGAATGCGATGGGCCACGTCATTATCGAGGAGAATCTGTACGACCAGGCGTTCGTCGCGACCCGTACGGAAGGGTTTGACGAGTATCGGAAAATTGTCGAAGGCTACACGCCGGAGTCCGTCGAAGCGATAACCGGCGTAAGCGCGCAAGAGATCCGCCAGGCAGCGCGGATGTACGCCGGGGCGAAAACCGCGGCCATTTTGTGGGGCATGGGCGTAACCCAGTTCTATCAGGGCGTGGAAACCGTACGCTCCCTGACAAGCCTCGCGATGCTGACCGGAAATCTGGGCAAACCGCATGTGGGCGTGAACCCGGTACGTGGTCAGAATAACGTGCAGGGTGCGTGTGACATGGGCGCACTGCCGGATACCTATCCGGGCTATCAGTACGTTAAGTTCCCGGAAAATCGTGAGAAATTCGCGAAGGCCTGGGGCGTGGAGAGCCTGCCGGAACATACCGGGTATCGCATCAGCGAGCTGCCGCACCGTGCGGCGCACGGTGAAGTGCGTGCCGCCTACATTATGGGTGAAGATCCGCTGCAGACCGACGCCGAGCTGTCAGCGGTGCGTAAAGGCTTTGAGGATCTCGAACTGGTGATTGTCCAGGACATCTTTATGACCAAAACCGCGGCGGCGGCGGATGTGATTTTACCGTCAACGTCATGGGGCGAGCATGAAGGTGTTTACACGGCGGCAGACCGCGGCTTCCAGCGCTTCTTCAAAGCGGTGGAGCCGAAGTGGGATCTGAAAACCGACTGGCAGATCATCAGCGAAATCGCTACCCGCATGGGTTATCCGATGCACTACAACAACACCCAGGAAATCTGGGACGAGTTGCGCAAACTGTGTCCGGACTTCACCGGTGCCACCTATGAGAAAATGGGTGAGCTGGGGTATATTCAGTGGCCGTGCCGCGATGAGTCAGAGGCCGATCAGGGCACGTCGTATCTCTTTAAAGAGAAGTTCGACACCCCGAACGGACTGGCGCAGTTCTTCACCTGCGACTGGGTCGCGCCAATCGATAAACTCACCGATGAGTATCCGATGGTGCTCTCTACCGTGCGTGAAGTGGGCCACTACTCCTGTCGTTCGATGACCGGTAACTGCGCTGCGCTGGCGGCACTGGCGGATGAACCGGGCTATGCGCAGATCAACACCGCTGACGCAGAGCGTCTGGGTATTGAAGATGAAGCCCTGATCTGGGTGCACTCGCGTAAAGGACGCATCATTACCCGTGCGCAGGTCAGCGACCGACCTAACAAAGGGGCGGTCTATATGACCTACCAGTGGTGGATTGGTGCCTGCAACGAACTGGTGACGGAGAACTTAAGCCCGATAACCAAAACGCCGGAGTATAAGTACTGCGCCGTACGCGTGGAGCCGATTGCTGACCAGCACGCCGCGGAACAGTATGTGATTGACGAATATAGCAAGCTGAAAGCCAGACTGCGTGAAAGCGCGTTGGGTTAATGGTTAATTAATCGATGAATAAAAGGGGGTGACTTATTCACCCCTTTTTTATTTCTTAATAAGCTATTTATATTATCAATATATATTGTGCACGCTGCCCCGCAGCAATAATGTCATTAGCACCGAAATAAATACCCGGCTTTGTATTTTAATTCAGTGAGAGAATCTCCCCTGCGAGCGTCTAATGCCCTCTTTCACAAGCATTATTGTGAGACGAAACGCGGCGGACACCGGGAAATGTTCATTCACCTTTACCGCGCCCGTTTTTTTCTTCTGCGACGACGATTATACTGCGCGGCGTGTACCCAGATGATAAGAATCCATGAAATCAATTTTTCTGATGTTGTTATTTTTTACGTCACTCGTCCACGCGGATGAGATTGGCAGCCAGTACAAGCAACAGGCGGAAGCGGGTGACGCCCGCGCCCAGTATTACCTTGCCGATACCTACTTCAGTTCCGGCGACAGCAAGCAGGCCGCGCAGTGGGCAGAGAAAGCAGCAAAAGGGGGCGATGTCGACGCCATGGCGTTGTTATCGCAAATCCAGTTTACACAGGGCGATTACGCGCAGGCCAAAGCGCTGGCGCAGCAGGCCACTATCGCCGGCAGTAAACGTGGCGCAATTATGCTGGCACGCGTGCTGGTCAACACCCAGGCAGGGAAAACCGACTACCCACAGGCCATCGCACTGCTGCAAACGGCAACCGAAGATATCGACAACGACTCCGCGGTGGATGCGCAAATGCTGCTGGGGATGATTTATGCCAACGGCGTTGAGGTGGCGCAGGACGACGTCAAAGCCGCGTCGTGGTTCAAACGCAGCTCCTCCCTTTCGCGTACGGGTTACGCGGAGTACTGGGCCGGAATGCTGTTCCAGCAGGGCGAGAAAGGCTTTATAACGCCGAATAAGCAGAAAGCGCTCTACTGGCTGAACCTGAGCTGTACCGAAGGGTTTGATACGGGATGTGAAGAATTTGACGCGTTGAGTGGGGAGTAAAGTCTCTTACACGGCCCTCTCTTTTGGCAGAGAGGGAATGCGAAAAGGCCGGGTTAACCCCGGCCTTTTTATTTTACTGGTCTGCGGTCTTATCAAAACGACCCAGCACTTCGCGTTCATACGCCAGCGCTTTTTTACGGTCGAATTTGTGCTCCCACTTAGCGATAACCAGCACCGCCAGGGCGTTACCCACCACGTTCAGCGCCGTACGCGCCATGTCGAGGATACGGTCGACACCGGCGATAAACGCCAGACCTTCCAGCGGGATCCCTACGCTGCCCAGGGTTGCCAGCAGGACGACAAAGGAGACGCCAGGTACGCCTGCGATGCCTTTTGAGGTCACCATCAGGGTCAGCACCAGCACGATCTCCTGCCACAGAGACAGGTCAATGCCGTACAGCTGAGCAATAAAGATAGCCGCAATACTCTGGTACAGCGTTGAGCCGTCCAGGTTAAAGGAGTAGCCGGTTGGCACCACAAAGCTGGTAATCGACGCCGGCGCGCCGTAGGCCTCCATCTTCTCGATAATACGCGGCAGTACGCTTTCAGAGCTTGCCGTGGAGTACGCGAGAATCAACTCATCTTTGAGAATACGGATCAGGATCCAGATGCTCAGCCCACACAGGCGCGCCACAATTCCCAGCACCACCAGCGCGAAGAACAGGATGGCGAAGTGAACCAGAATCACCAGCTTCGCCAGCGGCCACAGGGAGGCGAAACCGAAGTTCGCCACGGTTACCGCGATAAGCGCAAACACCCCAACCGGCGCGTAGCGCATCACCATGTGAGTCACTTTGAACATGGTTTCAGAAATTGAGCGGAACACGGTGACCAGCGGTTCACGGTGCGTGGCAGGCAGGGAGGAGAGGCCCAGACCAAACAACACCGAGAAGAAGATGATCGGCAGCATCTCGCCCTTCGCCATGGAAGCCACGATGTTGGTCGGCACCAGCGAAAGGATGGTTCCCATCAGGCCATGCGCGTGGCTCTGTACTTCAGCGGTAGTGCTTTGATATTTCGAAATATCCACCGTCGCCAGCTGCGACATATCGATCCCGGCCCCTGGCTGGAACACGTTCGCCAGTGTGATGCCCAGAATGATGGCAATCGTCGTGATCACTTCGAAATAAAGAATTGTCTTCGCGCCGATACGGCCTAACTGTTTTGCATCCCCCACACCGGCAATGCCGACGACCAGCGTTGAGATAACAATCGGTACGACAATCATCTTGATCAGATGAATAAAGATATCCCCTGCCGGCGAGAGCAGGTTCGCAATCAGCCACTCGCGGCTGTCGCTGTGATAATGCAGGTAGCTACCCAGCAGGATACCCAGCACAAGGGCTAGCAAGATTTGCCAGGCCAGGCTGACTTTAACGTTTTTCATAGAAACTGACTTCCTCAATGAAGCGCCCTATTCACATAAACTGCATGAATATGGATACATACTGAAAGGGTATGAATTGTGTTGCGTTGGTTTATGGGATTTTTTAACGCGGCGTATGAGTATCATTTGCGCGGCATGTTGCGCAAGCCTTAAAGAACGGCACATTTCGCTGCAAAAAGCGGTCATGACGTGAGTTTGTCACAATTCCAATCAATAACTTTTTGTTATAAAAAGGCTTTTTTAATGGAAATTGTGAATAATCGGCACGGTGAATTATTTTCCTTCAAAGTTTCATTCGCTCATTTTTCATACTCTTCAAACAATGCGTGATCTGTAGCCCAAATAATAAACAAAGCTTGTAAAGCCCCTACTATTAACGTTTTTGCGACATATTATTAACATCTTACAAGGAGAAAAAAAGCCATGAGCCAAGTACATAAACACGACATTCCCGCAAACATTGCGGACCGTTGCCTGATAAACCCGGAGCAGTACCACGAGAAGTATCAGCAATCCGTCTCCAGCCCGGACGTCTTCTGGGGTGAGCAGGGCCATATTCTTGACTGGATTAAACCTTATCAGAAGGTGAAGAACACCTCCTTTGCGCCCGGCAACGTCTCCATTAAATGGTACGAAGACGGCACGCTGAACCTGGCAGCAAACTGTCTTGACCGCCACCTTGCCGAACGCGGTAATGAAACGGCCATTATCTGGGAGGGTGACGATGCCTCTCAAAGCAAACACATTACTTATAAAGAACTGCACCGCGACGTGTGCCGCTTTGCCAACGTTCTGCTGGAAAGGGGCATTAAAAAAGGCGACGTGGTGGCTATCTATATGCCAATGGTGCCTGAAGCGGCGGTAGCCATGCTGGCCTGCGCGCGCATCGGTGCGATTCACTCGGTGATTTTTGGCGGCTTCTCACCGGAAGCGGTAGCCGGACGTATTGTCGATTCCAGCTCGAAACTGGTGATCACGGCCGATGAAGGCGTGCGCGCTGGCCGTGGCATTCCCCTGAAGAAAAACGTCGATGAAGCGCTGAAAAATCCGAACGTGAAAACCGTCAGCAACGTCATCGTCCTCAAGCGTACCGGCGGCAAGATCGACTGGAACGAAGGACGCGACCTGTGGTGGAGCGATCTGATTGAAAAAGCCAGCGATCAGCATCAGCCGGAAGAGATGAACGCGGAAGACCCGCTGTTTATTCTTTACACCTCCGGCTCAACCGGCAAACCGAAAGGCGTGTTGCACACCACCGGCGGCTATCTGGTCTATGCCGCTACCACCTTCAAGTACGTATTCGACTACCATCCGGGCGACATTTACTGGTGTACTGCCGACGTAGGCTGGGTCACCGGTCACAGCTACCTGCTTTACGGCCCGCTGGCCTGTGGTGCCACTACGCTGATGTTTGAAGGCGTACCGAACTGGCCAACGCCGGCGCGCATGTGTCAGGTGGTCGACAAACACAAGGTCAATATTCTCTATACCGCCCCAACGGCGATCCGCGCATTAATGGCGGAAGGCGATAAGGCCATTGAAGGCACTGACCGCTCTTCGCTGCGCATCCTCGGTTCCGTTGGCGAGCCCATCAACCCGGAAGCCTGGGAGTGGTACTGGAAGAAAATCGGCAACGAAAAATGCCCGGTGATGGACACCTGGTGGCAGACCGAAACCGGTGGCTTTATGATCACCCCTATGCCGGGTGCGACGCAGTTAAAAGCCGGTTCAGCAACTCAACCGTTCTTCGGCGTACAACCTGCGCTGGTGGATAACGAAGGCAATCCGCTGGACGGAGCCACCGAAGGCAATCTGGTGATCACCGATTCCTGGCCGGGCCAGGCGCGTACCCTGTTCGGCGACCACGAGCGCTTTGAGCAGACCTACTTCTCGACCTTTAAAAACATGTACTTTAGCGGTGACGGTGCCCGGCGTGACGAGGACGGTTATTACTGGATAACCGGGCGCGTGGACGACGTGCTGAACGTCTCCGGCCACCGTCTGGGTACCGCGGAGATTGAATCCGCGCTGGTATCTCATCCGAAGATCGCCGAAGCCGCCGTCGTCGGGATCCCACACAACATTAAAGGCCAGGCGATTTACGCCTACGTCACGCTGAATCATGGCGAAGAGCCGTCACCAGAGCTGTATGCCGAGGTGCGCAACTGGGTACGTAAAGAGATTGGCCCGCTTGCCACGCCGGACGTGCTGCACTGGACCGACTCTCTGCCGAAAACCCGCTCAGGCAAAATTATGCGCCGCATATTGCGCAAAATCGCAGCCGGTGACACCAGCAACCTCGGTGATACCTCAACGCTTGCCGATCCTGGCGTGGTGGAAAAACTGCTCGAAGAGAAGCAGTCCATCGCAATGCCATCGTAACGCGATCTCCCCTCTCCCCCCCGGGAGAGGGAATAAAAAAACCTCCCCTATAAATACTTCTGGAGACCTCTGATGAATAACGATATTTGTCAGCAGATAGAGAATAGTGCGCACTACAGGGAGCTCGTGGATAAACGGCAACGGTTTGCCTTCTTACTTTCCATCATCATGCTGATTATTTACGTCGGCTTTATTCTGCTGATTGCCTTTGCCCCACACTGGCTCGGTACGCCGCTGCACGCGGGCACCAGCGTCACGCGCGGAATTCCGATTGGGATTGGCGTGATAATCATTTCGTTTGTGCTGACCGGCGTGTACGTCTGGCGCGCCAATGGCGAATTCGATCGTCTTAACAGAGCAGTCCTGGCAGAGGTAAAAGCATCATGAAGAGAGTCCTGACGGCGCTTGCCGCCACACTTCCCTTTGCCGCCAACGCCGCTGATGCCATCACCGGCGAGGTGCAGCGCCAGCCAACCAACTGGCAGGCGATTATCATGTTCCTGATTTTCGTGCTGCTGACGCTGTACATCACGTACTGGGCCTCGAAACGCGTGCGCTCCCGTAATGATTACTACACCGCAGGCGGCAACATTACCGGTTTTCAGAACGGACTGGCAATTGCAGGCGACTTTATGTCCGCCGCCTCCTTCCTCGGTATCTCCGCGCTGGTGTACACCTCCGGCTACGATGGTCTGATTTACTCCCTCGGCTTCCTCGTGGGCTGGCCAATTATTTTGTTCCTGATCGCAGAACGCTTGCGCAACCTGGGCCGCTATACCTTCGCAGACGTGGCCTCCTACCGGCTGAAGCAGGGGCCGATTCGTACCCTCTCCGCCTGCGGCTCGCTGGTGGTGGTCGCGCTGTATCTGATTGCGCAGATGGTCGGCGCGGGTAAATTGATCGAACTGTTGTTCGGCCTGAACTACCACATCGCGGTGGTGCTGGTGGGTGTGCTGATGGTGATGTACGTCCTGTTCGGCGGCATGCTGGCCACGACCTGGGTGCAAATCATCAAAGCGGTCCTGCTGCTGTTCGGCGCCAGCTTTATGGCCTTTATGGTCATGAAGCACGTCGGGTTCAGCTTCAATAATCTGTTCACTGAAGCGATGGCGGTACATCCGAAAGGGGAAGCGATCATGAGCCCTGGCGGGCTGGTGAAAGACCCTATTTCTGCGCTTTCGCTCGGTCTGGGCCTGATGTTTGGTACGGCCGGCTTGCCACACATCCTGATGCGTTTCTTCACCGTGAGCGATGCGCGTGAAGCGCGCAAAAGCGTCTTCTACGCCACGGGCTTTATGGGTTACTTCTACATCCTGACCTTTATCATTGGTTTTGGCGCCATCATGCTGGTGGGGGCGAATCCGGCGTTTAAAGACGCGGCGGGCGGGCTGATTGGCGGTAACAACATGGCGGCAGTGCATCTGGCCGACGCGGTAGGCGGTAACCTGTTCCTTGGCTTTATCTCGGCCGTGGCCTTCGCCACCATCCTCGCGGTGGTTGCCGGGCTGACGCTGGCGGGCGCGTCTGCGGTATCGCACGACCTCTATGCCAACGTTATCCGCAAAGGGGCAAGCGAACGTGATGAGCTGAAAGTCTCGAAAATCACCGTGCTGGTGCTGGGCGTGGTCGCTATTCTGCTGGGGATCTTGTTCGAGAAGCAGAACATCGCCTTTATGGTGGGGCTGGCCTTCTCCATTGCGGCAAGCTGTAACTTCCCTATCATCCTGCTCTCCATGTACTGGTCAAAACTGACCACCCGTGGGGCGATGATTGGCGGCTGGCTGGGGCTTTTGACGGCCGTGATTCTGATGGTCCTTGGCCCGACGATTTGGGTACAGATCCTCGGTCACGAAAGCGCTATCTTCCCGTATGAATACCCGGCGCTGTTCTCCATTGCCGTGGCGTTTATTGGTATCTGGGTCTTCTCCGCGACCGATAACTCGCCGGAAGGTAACCTGGAGCGTGAGAAATTCCGCGCCCAGTTTATCCGCTCACAAACGGGTCTGGGCGTCGAGCAAGGCCGCGCGCACTAACCTCGTCTCCCCGGCCTTACTGGCCGGGGAAATCAGAACATCACCCACGCCACCAGCGGTGCAATCAATACCATCACCACGCCCGAGAGCATCATCACCAGGCTTGCCACCACCCCTTCCTGCTGCCCGAGTTCATACGAACGTGCCGTTCCCGCACCGTGCGATGCCGCGCCAAATCCCGCCCCTTTCGCCATTCCTTCACGGATCGACAGCCGCAAAAAAAGCATGTCGCCAACCGCCATCCCGAAGACACCCGTCACGACCACAAATAACGCGACCAGATCCGGCTGTCCACCGAGCGGCTTGGCCGCGGCCAGCGCAAACGGGGTGGTGACCGAACGGACGGCCAGACTGCGCTGAATTTCATCGGGCAGCGTAAACAGCCGGGCCAGCCAGACGGAACTGCAGACCGCCACCACCGTGGCCGTGATCACGCCAGCGCTGAGCGACATCCAGTGGCGTTTGATGATCGCCAGGTTGTCATACACCGGTACCGCAAAGGCAATGGTCGCAGGCCCCAGTAGCCACAGCAGCCAGTGGGATTCCCCAATGTAGTTCTGCCAGGAGATATGCCCGAAGACCAGCATCAGGACCAGCAGGATCGGCGTAAAGACCAGCGGCATCAGCGGCAGCGCGTGAAAACGGCGATACAGCCGTTTATTGGCAAAGTAGATCGCCAGGGTGGCAATCAGGCACAACACGCTTATCTGGAAGTTAGTCATGCTTTTGCCTGCTGATTTCAAACCGATACACTTTATCAACCACCCAGGCGGTGGCCCCCAGCACCATCAGCGTGCTCAGCGCAATGACCGCGAAAATGCGCCAGCCATCTACCCTCAGCAGTTGCGCATAGTTCACCACCGCGACCACGGCAGGCACAAAGAACAGCAGCATCTCCGCCAGCAGCCAGCGCGCGCCGGCGCGTACCCAGTTGAGGGGGATAACGCGGCAGAGGATAAGCGTCAGCATCAGCACCATTCCGACCAGGTTGGCAGGCAGCGGCAGATGCAACCAGTTGACAAGATATTCCGCGAAAACAAACAGTCCCGCATAAAGCAGTACCTGAACCGGTACCTGAAGTCGTTGCACAACGGCAGGCGTAACACGGCTTAACGCCACGGCCATGGGGGTTTTCCTCAAAAATGAGACGAGGCGCCAGTATAGTGAGCGCACGTAATGGACTGAAATGAATTAAAATCATCAAAGGTATAGTTCCGAGGAATAATCATGGACATAAGAACGCTGCGCTATTTTGTCGAAGTGGTTCGTCAGCAAAGTTTTACCCGCGCAGCGGAGAAGTTGTTTGTCACCCAACCCACCATCAGCAAGATGCTGAAAAACCTCGAAGATGAACTGAACTGCACCCTGCTTATCCGCGACGGACGCAAGCTGCTGCTGACCGATACCGGGCGGGTCGTCTTTGAACGCGGGCTGGCGATCCTGGCGGAGTTCCGCCAGCTGGAAGCGGAGCTTGGCGATATCAATCACCTGACAAAAGGGCTGCTGCGCCTCGGCATCCCGCCGATGGTTGGGATGATGATGGCCGGCCCCATCAGCCTGTTTCGCCAGCGTTATCCCGGCGTTGAGCTGAAAATTTCCGAGTTTGGCGGCTTAACGGTTCAACAGGCGGTCACCAACGGCGAGCTGGATGTCGCCATGACCGCCCTCCCCGTGGAGGAAGAGAGCGGTCTGGCGACGCTGCCGCTCTTTAGCCACCCGCTGTGCGTGCTGGTACCCCGCTCTGGTGACTGGCTGAAGGTCGACACGGTGAAACCCGAACGGCTCGGAGAACACCCGCTGCTGATTTACAACGAAGATTTCGCCCTCAGCCGCCAGCTGATGGCGCTGTTTAATCAACACAACGTGAAGCCGCGCATTGCGGTGCGCAGCGGGCAGTGGGATTTCCTGGCCGCGATGGTGCAGGCTGGCGTCGGCATTGCGATATTGCCGCAGCCGATTTGCGAACGGCTCGATAAAAACACCCTGCGCTGGATCCCGCTGGAAAGCGATTTGCACTGGCAGTTAGGGATGATTTGGCGCGAAGGGGTTTATTTATCGCACAGCGCGCAGGCGTGGCTGAAATGCTGTGAAGGGTTTTGGGTTCCCTGACCCTCTCCGGGCGGAGAGGGTCAGGGTGAGGGCATCAGCCCGCACGGGCTACTGATTCTCTATCAGCAAGGCTTCCAGCAAATCCAGATCGTGCAGCAGTTTTTGCAGCGTCTCATTGCTGATTTGCCGCGTGGCGCGCAGGTGGTACAGCTCCGCACGCTCTGAGCGCAGCGCCGCCAGACGGAACCGGCGCTCCAGGTTCTCCTCCTGCAGCGAACTTTCCACATCGTTGCGGCCATCGGCACGACGACGCAGGTTACCAATCACGCGCGAGCTCACTTCAGTCAGCAGCTGGTTGTCGATGTTCTCTTCCGTGTCCGCCGCAAGACGTTCTTCCATCTTCTGAATGGCCACAATCGCCACTTCGGCGGTCGCCGCGCGGGCAATACGCTCCTCTTTATGCTGCTGAGTCGAGTCACCCGTCTCAATATGCTGCAGCAGAAGAGGCAGCATTATCACGCCGACAAACAGTGAGAACAGAATCACCCCTGCCGCCAGGAACACCAGTTCATAGCGCGCCGGGAAGACATCGCCCGTGGGCAGCAGCAGCGGAATGGACAGCACACCGGCAAGCGTAATCGCCCCGCGAACGCCAGCAAAAGAAGCAATCAGCAGCTCCCGCGTGGTCCACGAGCCGAACTCCATCGGTTTTTTCGTCAGGAAGCGCATGCTGAATTTTTTCATCGTCCACAGCCAGCCGAAACGCACCAGCATCAGCGCCATGTAGATCAGCACGATATCGGTGAACAACATCCACGTTTCGACGTTCGGGTCGGCCTCGGCCGCCACCAGCGAGGATTCCATGATGCCCGGCAACTGCAGGCCCAGGAGCAGGAACACCATCCCGTTAAAGACAAATTCCAGCATTGCCCAGGTGCTGTTTGCACGCAGGCGCATGGCCAGCGGCGCACGGCGCATTACGCCGGAGCGGGTGATGGTCATCCCTGCCGCCACCGCCGCCAGAATGCCCGACACGCCGATATGTTCGGCAATCAGGTAAGAGGCAAACGGCAGAAGGAACAGCAGCACAATCTGTGTCGCCGGTTCATCGCCGCCCCAGCGGCTGAGGAAGCGCAGCGAACGACCATACAGCCAGCTCACCACAAACCCGGCCAGGATACCGCCAATCGCCACCTTGAAGAATTCCAGGGTCGCGCCGCCTACGGTAAAGATCATCGTGCCCATCGCGACGGCCACGGCAAATTTCAGGGCAACCAGGCCAGAGGCGTCATTCATCAGCGCCTCACCCTGTAAAATCCCCATGATTTTCTTCGGAATACGGCCTTCACCGACAATGCCGGACAACGCCACGGCATCGGTTGGTGACAGCACCGCGGCCAGCGCAAAGGCCGGAATTAACGGAATGCCCGGTACCGCCCAGTAGATCAGGAAGCCAATCCCGACCACCGTGACCACCACGAGCGCCAGCGCCAGACCTAATATCTCTCGCCCGTGCTCAAGGAATTCACGCGTGGGCGTTTTCCAGCCATCGGCAAACAGCAGCGGCGGAATAAACAGCACGAGGAACAGTTCGGGGTCGAACTCCACGTGCAGGCCAAACGTCGGCCACGCCAGCAGCGCGCCGATGGCAATTTGCATTAATGGCAGGGGGACCTGAAAGGGCAGTACGCGTGTGACTACCCCGGATAGCGAGACCACAAGAGTCATGATGAGTATTGTGAAGAAGATTTCCATGCGTTCCCTGTTTGCTGTGTTTCTTAAAAGCCAAACCTAAGGCGTCGTGCCTGTTATTCTATCTTCCCCAGAGTAACGCAAAAGACAACGGGATGAGTCCTGAAAATAAAAACGGGCGGCCTGAGCCACCCGTTTTCGCATCAATGGACAACTTAGATTGCCCAGCCGCCCGCGTAGAACGCCACCAGCGCGACGGCAATCACAACGGTGCCGATGTTCAGCTTGCGCCACTCGCCGGAGACCAGACGCCCAATCACCAGCGACGCGAAACCGATCATGATGCCGGTCACGATATTACAGGTCAGCACGATAAAGACCGCCGTGATAAGGCCTGACATCGCATCCACAAAATCAGCAAAATCGATTTTCGCCACGTTGCTCAGCATCAGCAGACCAACGTACATCAGCGCAGGTGCGGTCGCGTAGGCCGGCACCAGGTAGGAGAGCGGAGAGAGGAACAGGATCAGCAGGAACAGCACGCCAACGGTAATGGCCGTCAGGCCAGTTTTACCGCCTGCCGCCGTACCCGCAGCGGACTCGATATACACCGCAGCCGGAGCCGCGCCCACCAGACCCGAGAAGACGCTGCTCAGGGAGTCGGTGGTCAGCGCTTTGCCGCCATCGATAATCTGACCGTCTTTATCCAGCAGGTTCGCCTGACCCGCGACGGCACGGATGGTACCCGTTGCATCAAACACCGCGGTCATCACCAGCGCCAGCACGCTTGGCAGGATCACCGGGTTCAATGCCCCCATGATATCCAGACTGCCAATCAGAGAGTTGCCTTTGTCATCGCTCAGCGACGGCATGGCGAAAATCCCGGAGAAGTGAACGTTAGGATCGAAAATCAGGCCAACAATGGACACCCCGATAATGGTCAGCAAAATGCCGCCCGGGACTTTCAGTTTTTCCAGACCAATAATTACCGCCAGACCGATCAGGGACATAATGACCGGGAAGCTCGCGAAATGACCCAACGCCACCGGCAGACCGTCCAGCGGATTCTTGATCACCAGGCCGACGCCGTTTGCGGCAATCAGCAGCAGGAACAGCCCGATACCAATGCCGGTGCCATGCGCCACGCCCTGAGGCAGGTTGCGCAAAATCCAGCTACGGATGCCGGTGGCGGAGATAACGGTAAACAGTACCCCCATCAGGAACACGGCGCCGAGCGCAACCGGTACGCTGATGTGCTGACCCAGAACCAGGCTGAAAGCGGTAAAGGCGGTCAACGAGATTGCACAACCGATTGCCAGCGGCAGGTTCGCCCACAGGCCCATCACGATGGAGCCAACGCCCGCCACGAGACAGGTAGCAACAAAGACGGCCGCCGGTGGGAAGCCCGCTTTACCCAGCATACCCGGAACGACAATGACGGAGTAAACCATCGCCAGAAACGTGGTCAGACCGGCAACGATTTCCTGACGCACGGTGCTGCCGCGAGCCGAAATTTTAAAGATGGCGTCAAGCGAACCGCCAGTACGCGCAGATGGCGTAGACATAGAAAACATCCCCTGAGAGTTTTTATAGAAAGTCCGTAAGCATGGTGGAGACGCCACTGCCAGCTAAACGTCAAATCCGTGTTTTGCATTTGCGACGAAAGGGGCGTCACAGAAAAAGCAAACGTTTAGCTCCGCGCTTACAAACGGGTGGTCAAATTAAGGCAAACGATTATCTAGCCTAATCCCCGCCCTTTTCAACTGAACTTTATCGTTTTTCGCTAAAATTCCCTTATGACGCTGAAGAAATAAACAGAGGATGCGCAAACGTTATCGTCTGTGCGCAATTTGTTTACATTTCACTCCCCACCCGGAATCGATAACGGGCCACCTTGCTCCAGCGTTTTTTGCCAGCCAGGGCTGCTCTCCACTTTTTTCTTCCAGGCCTGGGTATGCGGGAGGTTATCGATGCCACCGCGCGCCAGCAGGGCAAAAATCGGGAAGCTCATCTGAATATCCGCCATGCTGAGCGTATCGCCGGCAAACCAGCTGTTATGGGCAAGATGCGACTCAATAAAGCGTGCATGGGTTTCAAGCTGGCGGTTGAGATACGCTTTTTGCACTCCCTGCCCCAGCGCTTTACCCAACGTGCGGATACCAAACGGCACGGGCGGCTTACCGAGGCTACTGAAAACCAGCTTCATCAACAGCAGCGGCATTAGCGAACCTTCGGCATAGTGCAACCAGAAGCGGTACTGCACCTTATGCGCAGGATCCAGAGGCTTAAGCCGCGACTCCGGATCGTAGGTTTCCTGAAGATATTCGAGGATGGCCCCCGACTCGGCGAGGATCAGGCCGTTATCTTCAATAACCGGCGATTTGCCCAACGGGTGCACTTTTTTGAGCGACTCAGGCGCCAGCATGCTCTTTTCGCGCTGGTAACGAACAATCTCATAGGGCAGGGAAAGTTCTTCCAGCGCCCAGATCACACGGTGTGAGCGGGACTGGTTCAGGTGGTGTACCGTGAGCATTGTGTTCTCCTTTTATTCATACTTTTTAACTATAGAAAATCGAACAACACCGCGAAAAAAATTCGCCTAAAAAACGGCCTGACCGACTGGCGAAAAGACGGGTCTTGCATAGAATTAAAGTGTCAGCACAATCCGGAACCTCCCCAACACGCTCGACATGAGGGGTGCTGATGTCGGGGGAAACCCTCCCGTGAACCAGCGGGATAGAGTGAAAGACAAAGACCGGGAAAAACTAAAGCGCCCTTTTGTGGCGCTTTAGTTCTTTATGAGGTGCGGTATGAGGTGCGGTTTTCCGCCGGATCTCAGTCTTCCTCCAGCAATCGCGCCCCTGTCCCCTGCTCACCCAGCCTGTCGCCCGGGTTACGCAACGGACAATCACTGCGCGACAAACAGCCGCAGCCAATACATCCGTCCAGTTCATCACGCAGCGCTACCAGCGTGTGAATGCGTCGATCCAGCTCTTCACGCCACTGAGAGGAAAGCTCTTTCCACTCTTTCGGGCTGAGAGAGTGCCCTTCCGGCAGCACGCCGAACGCATCGCCGATGGTGGCCAGGGGGATTCCGATTCGTTGGGCAATTTTGATAATTGCGACATAACGGAGCACGTCACGCGTGTAGCGTCGCTGGTTTCCGGCGTTTCGGATGCTTTTAATTAACCCTTTGCTTTCATAGAAGTGGAGCGCCGACACCGCAACGCCGCTTCGCTTCGCCACTTCGCCGGGGGTTAACAACGCTTTAATTCGCGGCAATCTCTTTTCCATAAAACCTCTTTACCTCAAGTTAACTTGAGGAATTATACTCGCCCGCAGAGAAAACGACGAATCAACCAGGGCAGTTGTATCTACAGAGGGGCAACCTTATGTCGCATCAGCAAATTATTCAGACACTTATTGAATGGATTGATGAACATATCGACCAACCGTTGAACATTGATGTGGTCGCTAAAAAATCCGGCTATTCGAAATGGTATTTACAGAGAATGTTCCGTACCGTTATGCACCAGACGCTGGGTGAGTACATTCGTCAGCGCAGACTGCTGCTGGCGGCGCAGGCCTTACGCTCAACGCAGCGGCCCATTTTTGATATCGCGATGGATCTGGGATATGTGTCGCAACAAACCTTTTCCCGCGTGTTTCGCCGCGAGTTTGACCGCACACCGAGCGACTATCGCCACCAGTTGAATTAATGGCTCTCAATGCAAAGGTTGCTGCTGCCAGGTCATAAACTCCTGGGGCGGCATCGCTTTCGCGAAGTGCCATCCCTGACAGAACTGAACGCCACGCTTCAACAACCAGCTCACCTGCTCTGCCGTTTCCACCCCTTCCGCAATGGTTTTAAGCCGCAGGCTTTGTGCCATCTCAATAATATGCTCGGCGATAAGGTGGCTGGTGCTGTTGGTTGTTAGGGTGTCGATAAAGGATTTGTCGATTTTCAGAATATCGACATTCAGCGAATAAAGGTTGTGCAGGTTAGAGTAACCCGTTCCAAAATCATCAATCGCCACTTCGTAACCCGCCTGACGGAACGCCTGAATAACCGGAGTGGTTTTAGGGACATCAATAAAACCGCGCTCCGTGACTTCGATTTTAATTTGCTGCGCACGCACGGCGTAGTGTCGGGCCTTGTCCGAAATCATGGCGATCAGCCGTGAAGAGTGGAAATCCGTGGCCGACAGGTTAATCGAAATATAGAGATGCGGATGTGTTGCCAGGAATGTGCCCAGATCGCTGAATACCTCTTCGACAACATAATCCGTAATTCGCTCGCTCATGCCCTCTTTTTCCGCCAGCGGAATAAATTCAGCCGGGCTCATGACCGGTCCGTTAAAGCCAGGCCAGCGTAATAACGCCTCGGCTCCCACGCACTGGTTGTTCTTGATATCAATAATCGGCTGATAGTGGACACAAAGCTGGCGTTTATTGAGCGCTCGCTGCAGTAACCGCCCGGGAGAATTAAGTTCACGATGGGTGCGAGACCACACCAGCAAAATAATTATGCTGCAGATCATCCCCAGCGGTAGCGTCAACGTCGCCTGGTGATAAAGCATTTCATAAAAACGTTTATTCGACGTCGACACGATAGCGGCAATAGGCCGTTTTGGGGATTTGACGACCGTATAAAAACGGTTATCTTTTTGAAATACCGATTCCTTATCCCGAATCATCGAACTTAATAAAGTAACATTCGCGCGCTGACTGACGGAAAAGAATGCATTCGTTACCGTGTCGTATACCCCCCACGAAAGGGAATGATCTGTCGACATTACTTCGCTGTAGGAAAGCGGATTGACCACCACAACATAATTTCCGCGCTGCATATATGTCATTTTATAGCCAGTGAAAAATGGCGTATCGCGATAATAATAGATAGCAACGTCAGGTTTACGTGTGTAATTAGCAGTGGATATCAGATAAGGATTGGCGGGTGTAAAAACGGTCGAACAAAGAAAATTCTGACCTTCAGCATAAATTAAATCCGCAACAAACAGACGACCGCGAACAACGTTCAACATATATTGACGATGTTCTGGTGTACAACGTTCACCCTGATATTTTTCAGCCTCGTCGCGGGCCAGATCAACCTGTTGAATTACCAGCTCTGTTTTGTCTAACGCCAGTTCAGCAAAGGTGCGTAGCTGAGCGCTTGTTTCCGACACGGCTCTTATCTGGGCAAACCATAGCGCAAGCATCACCGGCAGCATAACTACCATGATGATCCCTACCACCCTGAGCATCTTGCGCCGCGCGCTACGATTCATTTCCCGCCCTATATCCCTGCATGTTGTACGCCTGTAGTAATGAAGGCCGGATGCTTTGTTTAACAGGTGATTACGTTGCATGAATCATGCGAAGTTAGCAACTGACTTTTAGTATTAAAAATCTTAATTTTCGTTATGACGATAATATTTTCCCGTAAGCTAAACTGTAAGTATTCGTTCCGTTTCAATTAAGGAAAATAATTATCCAGCGGGTACGGGAGATTTGAAGATAACACAACAGAGGATCGTTGATTAAGCCAAACTTCTGGCAGTGTGAAAAAACAACAACGGCAACATGACATTTTATGCTATTTACTCGCGCGTATTTTGTTTTTTGATTTATAAATAATCAGCAGCCACCACCGTTTTCCCCCGACCCGTACGCTTGGCGTCATATAATGCTTTATCGGCACGCATCAGTAATCCTGAAGTATCGCGTTGGCCCTGGCAGACCTCCACCGCCCCGGCGCTGAATGACAGCACCAGCTTTTTCTCTCCCACCACGAGCGGGTTGGTTTTGAGGGCAGTACGTAGCCTCGCAGAAAAAAGTGCGCCCGCGTTGCCGTCGGTTCGCGCCAGCAGGAGTAAAAACTCCTCGCCGCCCACACGGCCAAGCGCAGCGTTCTCGGGGCTTAACTCACGGATAGCCTGGCAAAAGTGGATAAGCGCCCGATCGCCCACCTGATGCCCCCACCGATCGTTGATCTGTTTGAAAAAATCCAGGTCAAACATGAGCACGCAAAAATGGCTGTCAGCATCCTGCCTGGCATTTGCCGCCAGCGCGGATTCCAGCTGCTGTAAAATGGTTGAACGGTTAAAACACCCGGTAAGATCGTCCGTGGTCGCTTTCACTTCCAGCTGCTGTTCGGCTTTTTTACGTTCGGTAATATCAAGCCCGATATTCAGGACTGAGCTGTCCGGCAGCAGAATGTTTGACCACAAAACCGTCAACGGCGTACCGTCTTTACGCAGTGGATGCCACTCGTACATATCCTTTAGCGGCGAGACATTTACCGACTCCCTGACCCGTCGCCGCTCTTCCGGGTCGGGGTAAAACAGTGAGAGCGGATCGGCATGGGCGCTGATCTCCGCCATTGTCCAGCCAAACACTTTTTCACACTCAGCATTCCACAGCACGCAGCGGTTAAATTTATCGAATGAGTTCATTAAAACAGGCGCTCGTTCAAACAGGGTTTTATATTGGGTCACCACACGCTGCATTTCCTGCGCTGTTTTTTCACGAACGATAATTTCTGAAAAATAGTCTTTTAATTTTTCGACCAGCACCGCAACAATACTTTTCAGGATGGCCAGAGAATATAACGGCTCAGCAAACGCCAGAAAGAAATAGCCGCTGCCTTGTCCGTTATGGGTTGAAAGCTTGCATAACACCCCGCTTTGCAATTGCAAATAGCCAGGATGATGAGCGGAGAATAATGCGCGGCCGATATTCTCTTTCCAGTAGACGACCCGCCACGCACGGTGATGCTTCTCCAGCAGGGTACCGGCAAGAAAATCGGCCACCTCAAATGAGTGACAGGTCACTTCACCGGCACAGACCACGCGCTGCAGCCCGTCAGTATCAACGCTAATCCAGGCCAGGCTTGCCCCGAAGGCCCGGTTGATCGTCTCAAGCATCTCGCCCAGCGAACAATGGGCGTGAAGCTGGGGCATCAGATCTGCCAGCGCATGCAACGCCTGCAGGCTGTCATTAACAATCTCACGTCGTTTTTCTTTCATTTTTTTCGCAGATTATTAAGCGTTAAACCGGACGCAACTTTCTTCAGATTCAAAAATCGGCGAGCCAGAGCAGGATGCTGAATATCAGCACAGCTGGAGTGCGAGACGTTGTGTGTAATTAAAAACGTACAAAGAGAAAAAAACCAATAAAATTCAAAAACCTGAATTATAGAATGCGAGTAAATTTATTTATCCACTCAAGCATAATCCAAAGGGTTGTTGCTGTAAACGTTCTACAGCACACCTCAATTTGCAGAGGATTTGTTATCTCAATGAATTTATTACCTGGAAGCGATAAAAGGGGGTCATTAGCGTGCAAAGATATATTTTCCCCTCAATCCTCGTGCGACGCCTGGCTGTGATAATTCCTGCTTTTTTCACCCGTCTGAGGCTGGCGAATAAATCAACAAATGTGATATAGTTCACACATATTGTGTAACGAGAAACACTGTTTCATTCAGTTCGTCTGCTTTGTTGAGGATGGGTTTTATGGCAACCATTACTACCAGCATGGTTCTCCTGCGCTGGCCTTTGTTAAGTGCGGTGCTGATGTTCCTGGCCAGCACGCTAAATATTCAGTTTCGTAAATCTGACTATGCTGGCCTTGCTGTCATCAGCACCCTGTTGGGGTTGGGCGCAGCATGCTGGTTCGCAACGGGCCTGCTTGGCATCACCCTGCTGGATCTCGCTGCCGTCTGGGAAAATATTAAAGTGGTCATGGTGGAAGCCATGAGCCATACCCCGCCAGACTGGCCGATGGTGATTACCTGATCCCTGAGATGAATAAAAAAACCCAGACCGAGGTCTGGGTTTTTTGTTTTAAACAGTCGGATATCAGAACGGAATATCGTCGTCGAAGTCCATTGGGGGTTCGTTAGACGGTGCTGGCGCGGACTGCTGCTGTGGGCGAGACTGCGCGCCACCGCTGAACTGGTTGCCGCCCTGTGGCTGCTGAGGCTGACCCCAACCGCCCTGCTGCTGCTGACCGCCACCTGCTGGTGCGCCACCGCCCTGACGGCCACCGAGCATCTGCATGGTGCCACCCACGTTGACCACAACTTCCGTGGTGTACTTCTCAGCGCCGGCTTGATCGGTCCATTTGCGGGTACGCAGCTGGCCTTCAATATAAACCTGAGAACCTTTACGCAGATACTCACCAGCCACTTCCGCCAGTTTGCCAAACAGCACAACGCGGTGCCATTCGGTCTGCTCTTTCATCTCACCGGTCGCTTTATCACGCCAGGATTCGGAAGTAGCCAGCGTAATGTTGGCAACTGCGCCACCACTCGGCATGTAGCGTACTTCCGGGTCCTGGCCCAGATTACCGACGAGAATCACCTTGTTTACGCCTCTGCTGGCCATGTTCGTGTCTCCTGAATACGTTTCTTAATAGTGTAAACGCGCGAGTGTACCATTTCCACGCTGCAATTTGCATAGTTGCGTAGTCGGTTCCGAAATCTCTCGCGAACTCGACATTGTTACACAGTGAATCAGAAAATGCATTCCAATACTGTATATTCAAACAGGTCATTTTGTGTCATAATTAGCCGTTTCTGACAGCCGTTTGTCCTTCAAACAAACCAGGCAATCCGTGTTCCAACCGGGAAAGGTGAATGGATAAGATCGAAGTTCGGGGCGCCCGCACCCACAATCTCAAGAATATCAACCTCATAATCCCTCGCGACAAACTCATCGTCGTGACCGGGCTTTCGGGGTCTGGCAAATCCTCACTGGCTTTCGACACTTTATATGCCGAAGGACAGCGTCGTTACGTGGAGTCACTCTCTGCATACGCACGTCAGTTCCTGTCACTGATGGAAAAACCGGATGTAGACCATATTGAAGGGTTATCACCTGCTATCTCCATTGAGCAGAAATCCACCTCGCATAACCCGCGTTCAACGGTTGGTACGATTACCGAAATTCATGACTACCTGCGTCTGCTGTATGCACGCGTGGGTGAGCCGCGCTGCCCGGATCACGACGTCCCGCTGGCCGCGCAGACCGTAAGCCAGATGGTGGATAACGTGCTGTCGCAGCCGGAAGGTAAACGCCTGATGCTGCTGGCGCCCATCATTAAAGAGCGTAAGGGCGAGCACACCAAAACGCTGGAGAACCTGGCAAGCCAGGGCTATATCCGCGCCCGTATCGACGGCGAAGTGTGTGACCTGTCGGATCCGCCTAAGCTGGAGCTGCAGAAAAAGCACACCATCGAAGTGGTGATTGACCGTTTCAAAGTCCGTGACGATCTGGCGACCCGCCTGGCCGAATCCTTCGAAACCGCGCTGGAACTCTCTGGCGGTACGGCCGTGGTCTCCGATATGGACAACCCGAAAGCGGAAGAGCTGCTCTTCTCCGCCAACTTTGCCTGTCCGATTTGTGGTTACAGCATGCGCGAGCTGGAGCCGCGTCTGTTCTCGTTCAACAACCCGGCGGGCGCCTGTCCGACGTGTGACGGACTGGGCGTACAGCAATATTTTGACCCGGACCGCGTGATCCAAAACCCGGAGCTGTCGCTGGCTGGCGGTGCGATCCGCGGATGGGATCGCCGCAACTTCTACTATTTCCAGATGCTGAAGTCGCTGGCAGAGCACTATAAATTCGACGTCGAAGCCCCGTGGGCCAGCCTGAACCCGAACGTGCACAAAGTGGTGCTGTTCGGTTCCGGCAAAGAGAACATCGAGTTCAAGTACATGAACGATCGCGGTGATACCTCCGTGCGCCGTCACCCGTTTGAAGGGGTGCTGCACAATATGGAGCGCCGCTACAAAGAGACCGAATCCAGCGCGGTTCGCGAGGAGCTGGCGAAGTTTATCAGCAACCGTTCCTGTGCGACCTGTGAAGGTACGCGTCTGCGCCGTGAAGCTCGCCATGTGTTTGTTGAAAACACGGCGCTGCCGACCATCTCAGACATGAGCATCGGTCACGCGATGGACTTCTTCAACAACCTGAAGCTCTCCGGCCAGCGCGCGAAAATCGCGGAAAAAGTCCTGAAAGAGATCGGCGATCGTCTGAAGTTCCTGGTGAACGTCGGCCTGAATTACCTGACGCTTTCCCGCTCCGCAGAGACCCTCTCCGGTGGCGAAGCTCAGCGTATCCGCCTCGCGAGCCAGATTGGCGCAGGCCTCGTCGGCGTGATGTATGTGCTGGATGAACCCTCAATCGGCCTGCACCAGCGTGACAACGAGCGTCTGCTCGGCACGCTTGTCCACCTGCGTAATCTCGGTAACACGGTGATTGTGGTTGAGCATGATGAAGACGCGATCCGCGCCGCTGACCACGTTATCGATATCGGCCCGGGCGCTGGCGTACACGGCGGTCAGGTGGTCGCGGAAGGAACGTTGAAAGATATTATGGCGGTGCCGGAGTCATTGACCGGCCAGTACATGAGCGGCAAGCGCAAGATTGAAGTGCCGAAACAGCGTGTACCGGCGAACCCGGAAAAAGTGCTGAAGCTGACCGGCGCCCGCGGCAATAACCTGAAAGATGTGACGCTGACGCTGCCGGTTGGGCTGTTTACCTGTATCACCGGCGTATCCGGTTCCGGTAAGTCGACGCTGATCAACGATACGCTGTTCCCGATTGCGCAGACGCAGCTGAACGGCGCGACGCTGGCCGAACCGGCGCCGTACCGTGACATCCAGGGGCTGGAGCATTTCGATAAAGTGATCGATATCGATCAGAGTCCAATCGGGCGGACTCCGCGTTCCAACCCTGCCACCTATACGGGCGTGTTCACACCCGTACGTGAACTGTTTGCAGGTGTGCCGGAAGCGCGTTCACGCGGGTATACGCCAGGACGTTTCAGCTTTAACGTGCGCGGCGGACGCTGTGAAGCGTGCCAGGGCGACGGGGTTATCAAGGTTGAGATGCACTTCCTGCCGGATATTTACGTGCCGTGCGACCAGTGCAAAGGCAAACGCTATAACCGCGAAACGCTGGAGATTAAGTACAAAGGCAAAACCATCCACGAAGTGCTGGATATGACCATCGAAGAGGCGCGTGAGTTCTTTGACGCGGTTCCTGCGCTGGCGCGTAAGCTGCAGACGCTGATGGATGTGGGCCTGACCTATATTCGTCTGGGGCAGTCTGCCACCACGCTGTCTGGCGGTGAAGCACAGCGCGTGAAGCTGGCGCGTGAGCTCTCCAAACGCGGTACCGGCCAGACGCTGTACATTCTCGATGAGCCGACCACCGGTCTGCACTTTGCCGATATCCAGCAGCTGCTTGATGTTCTGCATCAGCTTCGCGATCAGGGCAACACGATTGTGGTCATTGAACACAACCTGGACGTGATTAAAACCGCGGACTGGATTGTCGATCTCGGCCCGGAAGGCGGCAGCGGCGGCGGTGAAATCCTCGTCTCCGGTACGCCAGAGACCGTTGCAGAGTGCGAAGCCTCGCACACCGCGCGCTTCCTCAAACCGTTGCTGTAATTGTCACACGGAGAGTTGCTGTCGGGTCGCTTCCGGCAGCAGCTCTACCGCCTGCTGATAAGACGCGTCCACCAGATAGTAAATTTGCGAACCCGGCAGTGAACCGTCGAGATAAACGGTGCTCCAGTGCGCTTTGTTGAGATGCTTGCTTGGCCGGACGTCATGGTGCTGCTGGCGTAACAGCTCCGCCAGTTCCGGGCTGGTTTTCAGTGACGCCGCCGGGCGACCCTCAACCTCTTTCACCATCGCAAACAGAATATCCCCCACTTTAATCTGCGTGGCTTTCCAGTCGCTGTGAACGCTTTGCTCAGCGCCAGGTTTACTCATGCAGTACTGAAGTAGCTCCGAAATTGTCATCTTTATTCCCCTTGTAGCGTTGCGATAATTTTACGCGAACCACCGTGAATACGATGTTCTCCCAGCCAGATCCCTTGCCACGTTCCCAGCAGTAACCGACCATTGTGCACCGGCAGCATCAGCGATACGCCCAGCAGAGAGGATTTGATATGCGACGGCATGTCATCTGCTCCCTCATAGTCATGTTCATAAGGGGCGTTGTCCGGAACGGTTTTGAGAAAATGCTGCTCCATGTCAGACCGGACGGTGGGATCGCAATTTTCATTAAGCGTGAGAGAGGCTGACGTGTGCTGAAGCAGCAGATGCAGTAACCCCGTCCTGATGCGCGAGAGGTCGCGAATTTGCCCAATGACTTCATCAGTCACCAGATGAAATCCACGAGGTTTCGCGCTTAAGGTCAGGGTCTGTTGATACCACATGTGCTGCTCCGTTATGAAAGATGAATCTTTCTAAGTGTGCAGCAAGAAAGCGAAAGGTAAAACCCACAGCGGCGAGATTTGATTAAAAAAGAGGCAGCCTCGCCGCCCGGCGGTTAATACTCAGAATTAACAATTACTTCTTCGCCAAACTTTCCGGCCATTGGCAACGGTCGATACGTAGAGTTTGAGGCGCGTAACACCCTGATCCCTCTGGCTCCGACGTCATGCGCGGCGGTGATATCGTTATCTGAATCGCCATAGAAGACTTTGATGTTCTTCTGTTCCAGCCATTGGGTTTTGGTGTTTTGGCCGGGTTTGTCGCCGGCAAAAATAACCGGATTCATGCTGGAAGCCGGGATCTGAAAATCATCCTGCAGCGTTTTAGAGACGGTTTCGGTTTTGGTCTGGCTGCGTCCGGTCACAAAGTAAATGCTGTCACCGCGTTTAACGTGCATGGCGATAAGCGCGCGCGCCACCTCTTTAGGAATGCTGAACTCGTCCCAGCCGTTATTCATCTTTTCCCAGAACTCGGGGTTCTTCAGATACGCTTCGCTGTCCGGTGAGTAGGTTTTTTTGCCCCGCCAGAATCCCGGGCTGGAAAACAGGACCGTATCGTCGATATCAAAGCCTACAGCCATTGGAGGGCGCCCTAACAGGCTATTTTCGATTTGGGCTACGGATACCCAGTGAACAGGTGCTTGCTCGGCAAGCATGGCGGCTGTTGTGCCGGTGTAAAGTGGCGTCGGTGCGGAAGCGCGCGCCACGACGGCACTATTTAGCGAGAATAATAAGCAGGCGGCGCTGAGCGCCAGTGTGATCTTGCGCATGTTTTCCCCTGAATATTCAGTTTGTTATCGTTTTATTTTGAGTGAATGGTCAAAAAACTATCCGACCATAACCCCGGGGGGAGATGAAGGGAAGGAGTTTTTACTTATGAAGCTGAATAAAAAGAAGAAGATCACAAAGCGCGGATGGGGTCTGAAAGCCCGGTAGACGCAGCGCCACCGGGCAAGATTTTTGTGCGTCCTGATGCTCTCATTCGGCCCTCTCCCGCAGGGAGAGAGCGATGATAGTGAGTGCTTACATCACTGCAGCAAACGCCTGCGCAACACGATGAACGTTGCTGGCATTAAGCCCCGCCACGCACATACGGCCGCTGGAAATCAGGTAGACGCCGAACTCTTCACGCAGGCGATCGACCTGAGCCGCGCTGAGGCCGGTGTAGCTGAACATCCCGCGCTGCTTAAGCAGATAGTCAAAATTATGCCCTGGGACGGCCTCTTTCAGCACGTCGACCAGCTCCTGACGCATTGTCAGGATGCGCTTGCGCATAGATTCCACTTCAGCGAGCCACGACGCTTTCAGCCGATCGTCACCCAGTACCGTGGCGACTACCTGCGCACCAAAGTTTGGCGGGCTGGAGTAAATGCGGCGCACGGTCGCCTTCAGCTGACCGAGCACTCGCCCGGCCGCTTCAGCGTCCTCACAGACCACTGACAGGCCGCCGACGCGCTCACCATACAGGGAGAAGATTTTTGAGAACGAGTTGCTGACCAGCGCAGGCAGTCCGGCGCTGGCAACGGCGCGGATAGCGTAGGCATCTTCTTCCATGCCCGCGCCAAAGCCCTGATAGGCGATGTCGAGGAAAGGGATCAGGTTACGCGTCTTCAGCACGTCGATTACCGCATCCCACTGGGCATTAGTCAGGTCTGCACCGGTCGGGTTATGGCAGCACGGATGCAGCAGAACAATACTGCGCTCCGGCAGCGTATTCAGTTTTTCCAGCAGCGCGTCAAAACGCACGCCATTGGTTTCGCTGTCAAACCACGGATAGGTCTGCACCGTAAAGCCCGCGCCCTCAAAAATCGCCACGTGGTTTTCCCACGTCGGGTCACTGACCCACACGCCAGAATCCGGGAAGTATTTTTTCAGAAAGTCAGCGCCAACTTTTAATGCGCCCGAGCCACCCAGCGTCTGGATGGTCGCCACCCGTTTTTGTGTCAGCACGGCGTGATCGGCACCAAACAGCAGCGGCGCAATGGTGTTGCGGTAGCTGTTTAACCCTTCCATTGGCAGATAGAGCGAGGCCCCGTGCGGGACGGCGTTAAGACGCGCTTCCGCTTCTGCCACGGCTTGCAGCTGAGGAATAATGCCCTCCTCGTTGTAATACAAACCAATACTGAGGTTAACTTTGTCGCTGCGAGGATCTTCTTTGAAACGCTCCATTAAGGAGAGAATGGGGTCGCCGGCATAGGCGTCAACTTTCTGAAACACGCGATGATTCTCCGGAATTCGATGAGGCAGGGATTTCAACAATAAACCGGATATGACAGAAGATCGAGAGCGATATCAGATCCGTTCCTGCAGATGTCGTCGAATCTGTTCGATGCGTTCAGCGAGCGAACCAGAAACAGGCAGATAGGGGATATTTCTGTCTGTTAACGCGCGGATGTACCATGCCTGCTGTCGCTGGCGGAATGCAGCCCCCTGACGGGTACCATCCTGAACAAAAGGAAACTCATCGCCACAGAGCACCACCAGAGAATATGCGCGCCCGGCTAATTCCTCTAGCTCGCGTGGCGCGCTGCCAAACTGGTCGAGCATATAAAACAGCGTGGTTAAGGGCGAGGTATCGCAAACCAGGAAGGGAGCCGTGCTGGCCATCGCTTCACGACGCACCTGCTCGCGGGCAATATGCAGCAGATCGTCGCATCCCAGCACGCCATTCTTCTCTTCCCAGTATTCTCGGCCAAACTCGGCGACAAACGGGGCGTTGAGCGTCGTCGCCAGCGCGCGGGAAAGCGTGCTTTTCCCTGTCGATTCGCCCCCCAATAAACAAATCCGAAAGACAAAGCTACGGTAGACCTCCGGGGACATCATCGTGCGGTAGCGATGGACATCGGAACGTATCAGGGTTCCCGAGGGCGCCTCAGGCCCCTTCGGACGCTGGAGGCGGACATGGGTAACCTGCTTGCCAAAACGCTGGCTTAACACCGCCGCAAATCCGTCGCCGTAGTCTTCGGCGGTAAATACGGCCTGTGGCTGGCAGTGAAGTATTTTTTCACACAGCGTTGCCACGTAATGCCGGTGAAGATCGGCATCCGCATCATTATGCGGAAGTGGTTCAAGCGCATGGGTCGCGATGACCTCCGGTGTCAGCACAAGGTGATGACATTGCGGGAAGCGCGCGCTTAACCAGTGAAGGCGCTTGTCGGGGTCATAACCCGGGATTTCCGGACGCGAATAACTGATGATATAGACCGTCTCACACTGGGCCAGCGCAGCATTTATCAGCGCTTCATGCCCCACGTGTAATGGCGCAAATTTGCCCACAACCAGACCGTCGCGATAAGGCTTCACTGGGTGCGAATCTCCTTACGCCACTGATATAAACCGTGCCAGGCATTAAACCAAAACACCAGATATAAACCCGCGGTCAAATGCAGATCTCTCATCGCATATAACGGTACCGCCAGCGTGTTTACAGCCAGCCAGACGTACCAGTTCTCCAGGCGTCGCCCCATTAACATAAACTGTGCAAGCACGCTAAATGTCAAAATAACGGAGTCCACCCAGGGGGCCCAGGCGTTAGTGTAGCGATGCAAGATCAGGCCATAACCCGCGGCCACCAGCAGGGCGCAGGCGAGCAGGATGAAGAAATGTCTGGGCGGGGTACGCCGAACGGGCAATACCTCCCCGCGATGACCTTTGAGCCAGTGCACCCAGCCGGTGATGCTGGTGATGATGAAAAAGAGCTGCAGGGTAACGTCAGCGTAAAGCTGAACCGAATAAAAGACCCAGCCATAAAGCCCACTGCCGATGATGCCTATCCACCACGTGTGAATACTGTTTCTGGCAGCCAGCCAGACCGAGAGGGCATAAGCCAGACAAGCGGCCATTTCGGATGGTGACATTACCCCTCCCTGGAAAGGTCTGTTAATCGATGTACTTCATCGCAACCCTTGATGTCAGGCGCGTGATAAGTTCGTAAGCACTCACTTTTGTGATTTCAGCGATGCGTTCAACAGGCAAACCCTCACCCCACATCACCACGTCATCACCCGGTTTGTCCTGGGCATCTGGCCCGAGGTCAATACAGATCATGTCCATCGCCACGCGGCCCACGATGTTCGCTTCACGGCCATTGACCAGTACCGGCGTGCCAGACGGCGCGGCGCGGGGATAACCGTCGCCATAGCCCATCGCCACCACGCCAAGGCGTGTGTCGCGCTCGCTGGTCCACGTTCCGCCGTAGCCCACGGGCTCACCCGCTTTGTGATCGCGCACGGCAATCAGGTTAGACACAAGGGACATCACCGGCTGGAAACCAAAATCCGGCCCCCAGGGTCTGTTCTCCAGCGGAGAGACGCCGTAAAGAATAATGCCTGGACGCGCCCAGTCGAAGTGCGACTGCGGCCACAGCAAAATACCGCCAGACGCGGCAATGGAGCGCATTCCTGGCTTGCCTTCGCAGAAAGTATTAAAAATATCCAGCTGCTGCTCGGTCGCGCCACACTCGGGCTCATCGGCACGGGCAAAGTGGCTCACGATATTCACCGGCTGACGGACGTTTTTGCACTGACACAGACGCTGATAAAACGCGTCCGCCTTTTCCGGGCGCACGCCCAGACGGTGCATGCCGGTATCGAGCTTCATCCAGACGGTGACAGGCTCACTCAGCTCGGCGGTTTCCAGCGCCGCGAGTTGTTCTTCGTTATGTACCGCGGTGTGCAGATGCTGGTCAGCAATGGTCGGCAGATCTGCCGCTTCAAAAAAGCCTTCCAGCAGCAAAATCGGTTGAGTGATCCCACCCGCGCGCAGGCGGATGGCTTCTTCAAGACGGGCGACGCCAAAGGCGTCGGCATCGGGGAGCGTTCGCGCGGTCTCAATAAGACCGTGTCCGTAAGCGTTCGCTTTCACGACTGCAACGAGTTTACTGGCGGGGGCCAGTTCACGCAGACGTTGCAGGTTGTGTCGCAGAGCGCGGCGGTTAATGACTACAGTTGCCGCTTGCATTTGAATTCCTTAGAAATTACTCATCATCATATTGAGGACCGGCGTAGTTGTCGAAACGCGACCACTGTCCGTTAAAGGTCAGACGTACCGTACCGATAGGGCCATTACGTTGTTTACCAATAATAATTTCGGCGATCCCTTTCAGGTCGCTGTTCTCGTGATAAACCTCATCACGGTAGATGAACATGATTAAGTCGGCATCCTGCTCGATGGAGCCCGATTCACGCAGGTCGGAGTTGACCGGGCGCTTATCAGCACGTTGTTCCAGGGAGCGGTTAAGCTGCGACAGCGCCACCACGGGCACATGCAACTCTTTGGCTAACGCCTTGAGCGAGCGGGAAATCTCTGCGATTTCCAGCGTACGGTTGTCGGACAGCGACGGCACACGCATCAGCTGAAGGTAGTCAATCATGATAAGGCCAATGCCGCCATGTTCACGGGCGATACGGCGCGCACGGGAGCGCACTTCCGTCGGCGTCAGGCCGGAGGAGTCATCGATATAAATATTCCGTTTTTCCAGCAGGATACCCATGGTGCCGGAGATACGCGCCCAGTCCTCATCGTCGAGCTGGCCGGTACGGATACGGGTCTGATCCACGCGCGACAGCGACGCCAGAGAACGCATCATGATCTGTTCTGATGGCATCTCAAGACTGAAGATAAGAACCGGCTTGTCCTGCAACATCGCCGCATTTTCGACGAGGTTCATCGCAAATGTCGTTTTACCCATGGAGGGACGCGCCGCGACGATAATCAAATCCGACGGCTGCAGACCCGCGGTTTTCTTATTGAGATCGTCATAGCCGGTGTTCACGCCGGTGACACCGTCGTGCGGCTGCTGGAACAGTTGTTCAATACGCGCGACGGTAGCATCAAGCACATCAGCGATATTTTTCGGGCCTTCGTCTTTATTTGCCCGGCTTTCCGCGATTTTAAAGACGCGGGACTCGGCGAGATCAAGCAGGTCTTCGCTGGTACGCCCCTGCGGATCAAAACCGGCTTCGGCGATCTCATTCGCCACCGAGATCATCTCACGAACAACTGCACGTTCGCGCACAATATCGGCATAAGCGCTGATGTTCGCCGCACTTGGCGTGTTTTTTGACAGTTCCGCCAGGTAAGCAAACCCACCCACGCTGTCCAGTTGCCCCTGACGCTCCAGCGATTCCGCGAGCGTGATAAGGTCAATCGGGCTGCCCGACTCCTGCAGACGTGCCATTTCGGTAAAGATATGACGGTGCGGACGGGTATAGAAATCCTCGGACACCACGCGCTCGGCGACGTCGTCCCAGCGTTCGTTATCCAGCATTAAACCGCCCAACACCGACTGTTCCGCTTCAATCGAGTGCGGCGGGACTTTTAATCCTGCGACCTGGAAATCACGCTCGCGAGGTTCAGTCTGTTTGTTGAAGGGTTTGTTTCCTGCCATAGTGAATGGAGTTACCGAGATAAAGAGTGGGTCGAAAGATTACCATATTTTTCTGACGGAGGGAGCATGGCAACGCGCATTGAATTCCAGAAACATGGTGGGCCAGAAGTGTTAAACGCGGTGGAGTTTACCCTCGCAGCGCCTGGTGAAAACGAAGTTCAGGTTGAAAACAAAGCCATCGGCATTAACTACATCGACACCTATATTCGCGGCGGTCTCTATCCGCCTCCCTCCATGCCAAGCGGACTGGGAACGGAAGCGGCAGGCGTCGTGCTCAAAGTGGGCAGTGCCGTTAAGCATATTAAAGAGGGCGATCGCGTGGTGTACGCGCAATCCGCGCTGGGTGCCTACAGTTCCGTGCACAACGTGCCGGCCGATAAAGCCGCCCTTCTGCCAAATGCCATCTCGTTTGAACAAGCGGCCGCCTCATTCCTGAAAGGGCTCACGGTCTATTATCTGCTGCGCAAAACCTATGAGATCAAACCTGACGAGCAGTTCCTGTTTCATGCCGCGGCGGGCGGCGTGGGGCTGATCGCCTGTCAGTGGGCCAAAGCGCTCGGTGCAAAACTTATCGGCACGGTGGGCAGCGCGCAAAAAGCCCAGCGCGCGCTTCAGGCTGGCGCCTGGCAGGTGATTAACTACCGTGAAGAGAGCATTGCTGAGCGCCTCAAAGAGATAACCAACGGCAAAAAGGTGCGCGTGGTTTATGACTCGGTGGGTAAAGATACCTGGGAGGCGTCGCTGGATTGTCTGCAGCGTCGCGGGCTGATGGTGAGCTTCGGCAACGCCTCGGGCGCTGTGACCGGCATTAATCTTGGCATTCTCAACCAGAAAGGGTCGCTGTATGTGACTCGCCCTTCCCTGCAGGGGTATATCACTAACCGGGAAGAGCTGATCGAGGCCAGCAACGAGCTCTTTTCGCTGATCGCCAGCGGCGTGATTAAAGTGGATGTGGCGGAGGCGCAGAAATACGCGCTAACCGATGCCAGGCGTGCACATGAGGTGCTGGAGAGCAGAGCGACACAGGGTTCAAGTCTGTTAATTCCCTGACCCCTAAAAAGAAATTGGGCTTCCCGTGGGAAGCCCTTTCTTTTTTTTAGTTCGGCTGTATGTAGGGTACAGCTCGATGAATTCTTTAGCGGCAGTCATAGTGACAGATTCGATAAGTAAATCCTATTCTGTTCTAAGCAATGCTGCCGGAAAAGTTGCAGGTATGTGACGAACACCTCAATACCTTAGTAACGAAAACGGTTATTGCGCTGATAAGTGGGCAGTTTTGGTGATTTAATCGCCCGTATCACCCACACCACGGCAATGGCCAGCAGCAGCCACGGCAGGAGCTTCAGCGTCAGGGCAAATAATCCCCCGATAAACATGACCACCGTCGCCACGACGATAGCCGCCAGAATCCCGAGCAGGGAAATCCCCGTCATCATCAGCATGACAAAAAAGCCAATCACAAAAAGTAGTTCTAACATGGTGCTCTCCCACGCGTTCCCGAATGATACCGCGATCACTACAAGAATCATGCCAACCATAACCCGCTGTTCTTAAAGCAAAACGCCCCGCACGGGTGTGCGAGGCGTGGTGAATTTGACGATCTTTTAGCGAAAATTATCGCTTATCAGCGACAAGACGTAGCGCGTGTTCCAGCACCTCGATATCTGCACCGGCTTTATGCGCGTTCTCGCTAAGGTAACGACGCCACTGGCGTGCTCCCGGGATCCCCTGGAACAGGCCCAGCATATGACGGGTGATATGACCAAGATACGTCCCGTTACTCAGCTCACGCTCAATGTAGGAATACATGGCGCGTACCACGGCCACCGGGTCGGTATCTGCGCCTTCAACGCCAAAGATTTCCCTGTCGACCGTCGCCAGAATGCCTGGATTTTGATACGCCTCGCGCCCGACCATTACGCCATCCATATGCTCCAGGTGTGTTTTGGCCTCTTCCAGCGATTTAATGCCGCCGTTGATCGACATCGTGAGCTGCGGGAAGTCACGTTTTAGCTGGTACACGCGCGGGTAGTCCAGCGGCGGGATTTCACGGTTCTCTTTCGGGCTAAGTCCTGAGAGCCAGGCTTTACGCGCATGGATGATAAACATCTCGCACTCGCCTTTGCCGGAGACCGTATTGATAAAATCGCAGAGAAATTCGTAGCTGTCCTGGTCGTCAATGCCGATACGGGTCTTGACCGTCACCGGAATGGAAACCACATCGCGCATCGCCTTGATGCAGTCTGCCACCAGCGATGCATTGCCCATCAGACACGCGCCGAACATGCCGTTCTGCACACGATCAGACGGACAGCCAACGTTAAGGTTAATCTCGTCATAGCCGCGCGCTTCTGCAAGCTTCGCACACTGCGCCAGCGCAGCGGGATCGCTACCGCCAAGCTGCAGCGCAACCGGATGCTCTTCTTCGCTGTAGGCCAGATAGTCGCCCTTTCCGTGAATAATTGCTCCGGTGGTCACCATTTCGGTGTACAGCAGCGTATGGCGGGAGAGCTGACGCAGGAAGTAGCGACAGTGTCTGTCCGTCCAGTCGAGCATCGGCGCAATGGAGAAACGGTGTGCAGGGAAAGCAGTCTGTAATTCTGACGACATGGCGAAGTTTTAAGCATCTGGTGAAAAGGGGGCGCTACTATAGCACAAAGAAAAGCCGGAGGCGCAGCGCCTCCGGTGCACTTTAGAAGGTCATGCTCAGCTGGGCGCCTGCGCCCCAGGTCTCGTCTTCACCGTACAGGCCCATCAGGTCGACATGGACCGTGTTAAACGGTGCAAAACCGACACCGCCAGTAAAGACATTGCTGTCGTTACCTTTCATGTCAGCACGGAAACCCGCACGCACCGCCAGCCAGTTCAGCGGCGTCACTTCGGCGCCTACGCCAACATACTGAGAAGTGTCTTCGCTTTTGAAGCCTTTGGTTTCCGTCAGATCGCCATCGGCGGTTAACGTCACCAGATCGTTATGCCAGGCGGCACCCGCGGTAACCAGAGGGCGGATCTGGTAGGTGTCTTTATAGCTCACCACCTCACCCGTGCGCCCGTTGCGGATGCGAATGTCTTTGGTGTCGATATCGCGTGACATCAGGTTTTGTCCGCTCACGCCGACCGTCCAGTGCTCACCAAAATCGGCCGCGATACCGGCATCAACGTTAAAGCCGGTGTCGTCAGTACGGTAGCGGCTGTCATTCCACTTGTTGCTGTCATAATCGTAAATGGAGGTGGTGTAGTTATAGACCCAGGTCTTTTGCAGTTTTGGAGTGACGCCAACAGACACCGGAACACCGCCAAGCTCGAACTGACGCGCCACCGCGATACCATAGTCGGAGACAATTGCCGCCCGGCCAGACGCCGTTGAGTTGAGGTTTTTCGTGATTTGATCGGTGCCGTTCAGCGCAGCGTCCAGTGCAACGCCGGCAGCCACCGCATCGCTGCGTTGAATACCGCGCAGGTAATCAATATCTTGCTGATCAATAGAAGAACTGACGCGTCCGTGGGCATAGCCTTTAGCCATAAAGGCCACGGAAAGGACATCGTTAGGAATACTGACGGCTATCCCCGCACCCGCCGTGGCGCGTGCCGTTTTGCCCTTAAGATAGTCCAGCTCATCGGCGAGATCTTTCGCCGCGCCCTGGAACTGGTTGATGGAACCTAACGGGTTGGTAATGATTTCAATCGGTGTAAGGTTATCAACCACGTCTTTGTAATGGTTGATTTTATCATTGATGGTATCAATCTCATCCTGAAGATTGTCTTCATCGGTCACCTGCACGCCAGCGGACGGTAAAATGACCGTCACATCGTCGTCCGGTTTCGCCTTCGCCAGTAGCGCAGGGTTGATTAACGCCCCGCTGCCATAGTTTCCGGCCGCGACACCCGTGCCCCCCATGGCGTCGCTACGTGATTCTGTCCAGGTATTGGCTGCTCCCGCCTGATTTGCCATAAACAAGGAGACAGCGATGCTAACCACCGAAAATTTAAAATGTTTTTTCACAGTATGCTCGTCTTATAGTCTGTTATTAAATAACCCCTGTCTGTTATCTCCCAAACAGGAACGAACTATTGCTGTGAATAAGTGCAAAAAGACCCGCTATTTCCTTAAGTTAAATTCCCGCCAGGCCTGTTGTTATTTGTGACGGCCCTCAATATTTATAGAAGAGGAAATTATTTTTTCCCAGGTTTTCCATCGTGCGGTCCGAAAAACTGAGGAGGGTGGTCTACCCAGCGATCGTCGCGCGTGGCGGCGTACTCCGGATTAAGCGGATAATAGATACGGTTATGCTTCTTGTTGGCCTCACCCACCACCAGGAGCCGTACCTCTTCGCCGGTGTTGTTGATGAAGGTATGACAGACCCCGGTTCCGGCGGGAAAGCCCACGCTGTCGCCAGGTTCAAGTTTCCATAAATATCCGTTAATCCAGGCTTCAGGGTAGCCTTCAAGCACGTAGATAAACTCTTCTTCGTCGCTTTCAGCATGTGGATAAGAGGTCCGTCGGCCTGGCGGTAAACGCTCATGGTGTATGCCAATGCGTCCAAGGCCGAGCTTACGCGCCAGCGGTGCGCCAATGGAAAAACGTTCACTACTGTCGGGATAGGTTGAGTCATCTGCGCCTTCTATGTCGCGCCAGTGTCGAATACAGTCAGGTCTTTTCATCGTTTATTCCCCGGATTGCGTTGCGTCAGGTATAGCACAGCCTGGCGGATCTCGGTGTTTTTAGCAGAACATGATAAAGTGGGGGTTTTCCAGCCTATAACATCCGGGGTGCTAAATGGATAAGTCCACAAAAGAGCTGTTAGCGCAGGCAGAAAAGCTGTGCGTGCAACGCAATGTGCGCCTGACTCCGCAGCGCCTTGAAGTATTACGTTTGATGAGCCTGCAGCAGGGCGCGATCAGCGCGTACGATCTGCTTGATCTGCTGCGCGAAAGCGAGCCACAGGCTAAACCGCCAACGGTGTACCGCGCGCTGGATTTCCTGCTGGAACAGGGCTTTGTGCATAAAGTTGAATCGACAAACAGCTATGTGCTGTGCCATCTGTTCGATCAGCCAACCCATACGTCGGCCATGTTTATCTGCGATCGCTGCGGCAGCGTGAAGGAAGAAGGTGCGGAAGGCGTTGAAGATATTATGCATACGCTGGCAGCCAAAATGGGCTTTGCGTTGCGTCATAACGTGATTGAAGCGCACGGCCTGTGCTCAGCCTGCGTAGAGGTAGAAGCCTGTCGACACCAGGATGAGTGCCAGCACGACCATTCGGTACTGGTGAAGAAAAAGCCGCGTTAACGGCAAAAGAAAAGGCGGCCCGAAGCCGCCCTCAGGGGGAGTAAAGGATTACCAGCGATAATCGTTACGGGTTTCCCAGTCTTTCACTTCGTTTTCAGCACGATCTTTCTCGTAGCCGTAACGTTCCTGAATTTTACCCACCAGCTGATCGCGTTTACCTTCGATGATGGTCATATCATCATCCGTCAGCTTACCCCACTGTTCTTTCGCTTTACCTTTGAACTGCTTCCAGTTGCCGCCGATTTCGTCTTTATTCATAATCGTGTCCTCGTGTTAAGCGTCTGTAAGTTTCGTCCGCTTCGTTCTTTTCTGCTGGACGTGATTATTATTGTAGTTAAGGATCCGGCAGTTGTTTTTATATTCGGAATCTTTAACCGTCACGATATATCGTGGCGGGAAGGCAACCAGGTGTTATTTCGCCAGTGACGATGCCAGATAAAGGCCAGCGACAGGCCACGTAACGCGAGGAAAACCGCCAGAGCCAGCCACAAACCGTGGTTGCCCAGATACGGCAGCGTCAGCAACGTCAGACCAAATCCCGCCGCAGCGACCGCCATGCTATTGCGCATCTCCGCACCTCGCGTCGCGCCAATAAACATGCCGTCCAGCAGATAACACCACACGCCCACCACCGGTAAGATTGCCTGCCAGAAGAGATAGTGACTCGCCAGTTCGCGCAGCGATGGGAGGGAGGTGAGTAAAGCAACGATCTGTTCACCCAGACAGGCGTAAATGAGTGCAAACACCAGCGCCACCAGGCCTGACTGACGACAGGCGGCCCGCCACACCTCGCGGAGCTGGCCGCTTTCGCGTGCGCCATACGCTTGCCCGGAATGGGCTTCAACGGCATAGGCAAAGCCATCCAGCGCATACGCGGTAAAGGTGAGCAGCGTCATCAGGACCGCATTAACCGCGACGATCTCCGGCCCAAGTCGCGCCCCAAAGACCGTCAGCGCGCCAAAGCAGAGCTGAAGCAGTAATGAGCGCAGCATAATGTCGCGGTTAAGCGCCAGCAGCGTGCGGATATTACCGCGCCACGCGGTTTTGAGCATCGCAAGCGAGATACCGCGCAGGGCCAGCACGCGCCAGACCATCCACAGGCCGATGAAAAAGGTACCGTATTCTGCAATTGCCGTCGCCAGCGCGGCGCCCTGCACGTTCATATGCAGACCCATCACCAGCCAGACATCAAGCACGATGTTGAGAAGATTGCCTGCCACCAGCAGAATGACTGGCGCACGGGCATACTGCACGCCGAGTAACCAGCCAAGCAGAACCAGGTTCGCCAGTGATGCAGGCGCGCTGAGCCAGCGAATTTCAAGGAAGCGCCGCGCCTGCTCAAGTACCGCCTCGCTACCGCCAACGACATGCAGCGCCAGATCAATCAGTGGCGTGCGCAACACCACGATCAGCGCACCCGCGCCCAGGGCAAGGATCAAGGGTTGTACCAGCGCTCGCGCCAGACGCAACGGATCTTTTGCGCCGTACGCCTGAGCCGTAAGCCCGGTGGTACTCATACGCAAAAAGAGCAGCAGCATAAAAAGGAAGCTGGTTGCCGTCGCGCCGATCGCGACGCCGCCCAGATAAACGGGGGAATCCAGATGACCAATAACAGCCGTGTCTACCAGTCCCAGCAGAGGGACGGTGATATTGGAAAAAATCATTGGCAGTGCAAGACGCCACAATGCCTTATCTGATGTCGTCAGCAGTGACATGAAAAATACCGGCAGTGGAGATTGAATCAGGCTACGGCAGGTCCGTAGCCTGTTATGACATGATTACAGCCATTCACCGTTGCGGATAACCCCAACAGCCAGCCCTTCAATAGAGAAGTTATGTTCGCGGAGATCCACAACAATCGGGGAGAACTCGTTGTTTTCAGGCAGTAACTGGACGGTGTTACCCTGCTTTTTCAGACGCTTAACGGTAACTTCATCGTCAATACGCGCGACCACAACTTGCCCGTTGCGCACGTCCTGGGTTTTATGAACTGCGAGCAGATCGCCGTCCAGAATACCGATATCTTTCATCGACATGCCGCTGACGCGCAGCAGGAAATCTGCGCTCGGTTTAAACATGCCCGGGTCAACCTGATAGTGACCTTCAATATGCTGTTGTGCCAGCAAAGGTTCACCTGCCGCGACACGGCCCACCAGCGGAATGCCTGTCTCTTCTTCCACCAGTAGACGGATGCCACGTGAAGCGCCCGATACAATCTCAATGACGCCTTTACGCGCCAGCGCTTTCAGGTGTTCTTCGGCAGCATTCGGAGAACGGAAACCCAGACGCTGAGCGATCTCCGCACGCGTGGGTGGCATACCCGTCTGGCCGATATGATCCCGGATGAGATCAAACACCTCTTGCTGCCTGGTCGTTAACGCTTTCATTCCGCCCCCTGGGTGTATATACAGTTATGCTGTGAGTATATACAGTCAAAGGCGATTTTGGAACCAAAAACTGCACAAAAAACCAGGGACTTAATTATTTCTCGAGGCTTATCGGAAATGTGACCAAAGCAGCGTGACCCAGGTGATGACCGCAGTGATAATCGCCAGCAATACGGCAGCAGACCCCATGTCTTTCGCCCGGCCGGAGAGCTCATGGAAATCAGAGCCGATACGGTCCACCACGGCCTCAATAGCGCTATTGAGAATTTCCACTATCATCACCAACAGCACGGAGCCGATCAACAAAACGCGGGTAATCGCATCAACATCAAGGAAACAGGCGATAATCACCGCGATGATAGCGGCGACGCCCTCCTGGCGAAACGCGGCTTCATTGACCCACGCGGCACGGAAACCTTTCCATGAATAGCCGGCGGCTTTGATGATTCGGGTTAACCCAGTGGTATTATTGGCCATTAAAAGAACCTTTTAATTAAAATAGCGTCAGTAACAGTAGGCGCAGCGTGTTTCGCTGCTGCCTGAAGTATGACGGGTAACAACAGAAATTTTGCGCGCTTTCTGTTATCCTTGCGCCGCAATTGCATTATTAACCAGAGGCTTTACATCGTTTATGTCCGGCTGGCCACGAATTTACTACAAATTACTTAATTTACCATTAAGCGTCCTGGTAAAAAGCAAGTCTATCCCAGCGGAACCCGCGCTGGAATTGGGGCTCGATACGTCACGCCCAATTATGTACGTTTTGCCTTATAACTCGAAGGCAGACCTACTGACGCTTCGCGCCCAGTGTCTGGCGCATGATTTACCTGACCCGCTTGAACCCCTCGAAGTCGACGGCACTCTGCTGCCGCGCTATGTGTTCATTCACGGCGGGCCGCGCGTGTTTACCTATTACACGCCAAAGGAAGAGTCCATCAAGCTTTTCCACGACTATCTCGACCTGCACCGCAGCAATCCGGGTCTGGATGTGCAGATGGTGCCGGTATCGGTGATGTTTGGTCGCCGCCCGGGCAGAGAGAAAGGTGAAGAGAACCCACCGCTGCGCATGCTTAACGGCATTCAGAAATTCTTCGCGGTCTCCTGGCTGGGACGTGACAGCTTCGTGCGTTTCTCCCCGTCCGTTTCGCTGCGCCGTATGGCGGACGAACACGGCACCGACAAAATTATCGCGCAAAAACTGGCGCGCGTGGCGCGTATGCACTTCGCCCGTCAGCGTCTGGCTGCCGTCGGCCCGCGTCTTCCTGCACGTCAGGACCTGTTCAACAAGCTGCTGGCCTCCAAAGCGATTGCCAGGGCCGTTGAAGACGAAGCGCGCAGCAAAAAGATTTCCCATGAGAAAGCACAGCAGAACGCTATTGCGCTGATGGAAGAGATTGCCGCGAACTTCTCTTACGAGATGATTCGTCTTTCCGATCGTATCCTGGGCTTTACGTGGAACCGCCTCTATCAGGGCATCAACGTTCATAACGCCGAGCGCGTACGCCAGCTGGCCCATGATGGCCATGAGATTGTCTATGTCCCCTGCCACCGCAGCCACATGGACTATCTGCTCCTCTCCTATGTGCTCTATCACCAGGGTCTGGTACCGCCGCACATCGCTGCCGGCATTAACCTGAACTTCTGGCCAGCCGGCCCGATTTTCCGCCGCCTGGGGGCGTTCTTTATCCGTCGTACCTTTAAGGGCAACAAGCTCTACTCCACCGTATTCCGTGAATATCTTGGCGAGCTGTTCAGCCGCGGTTATTCCGTTGAATACTTCGTGGAAGGGGGTCGCTCCCGTACCGGTCGTCTGCTCGATCCTAAAACCGGCACGCTGTCGATGACCATTCAGGCGATGCTGCGCGGGGGAACCCGCCCGATCACCCTGGTACCCATCTACATTGGCTACGAACACGTGATGGAAGTGGGCACCTACGCCAAAGAGCTGCGCGGTGCGACCAAAGAGAAAGAGAGCCTGCCGCAGATGCTGCGCGGCCTGAGCAAGTTACGCAACCTTGGCCAGGGCTACGTCAACTTTGGCGAGCCGATGCCGCTGATGACCTACCTGAACAACCATGTTCCGGAGTGGCGCGAGTCTATCGATCCTATCGAAGCGATTCGCCCGGCCTGGCTGACGCCTACGGTCAACAGCATCGCCTCTGAACTGATGGTGCGTATTAACAACGCCGGTGCGGCAAACGCCATGAACCTGTGCTGTACGGCGCTTCTGGCCTCTCGTCAGCGTTCACTGACCCGTGAACAGCTTACGGAGCAGCTGGATTGCTATCTCGACATGATGCGCAACGTGCCGTACTCGGTGGATTCGACCGTACCGGTAAGCACGGCAAGCGAGCTTATCGAGCATGCCCTGCAGATGAACAAGTTTGAAGTCGAAAAGGACACCATCGGCGACATCATCATTCTCCCGCGCGAGCAGGCGGTGCTGATGACTTACTATCGCAACAACATCGCGCATATGCTGATGCTGCCCTCGCTCATGGCGGCCATCATCACCCAGCATCGTCGCATCTCGCGTCAGGAGCTGTTGCGTCATGTTGAAACGCTCTATCCAATGCTGAAAGCGGAGCTGTTCCTGCGCTGGGACAAGGACGAACTGGCGACTGAGCTGGATAAACTGACCGAAGAGCTGCGTCGTCAGGGGCTGATTACCGTCACGAATGACGAGCTGCATATCAATCCGTCACGGTCCCGTACCCTGCAACTGCTGGCGGCGGGCGCACGCGAAACCCTGCAGCGCTACGCCATTACCTTCTGGTTGCTGAGCGCGAATCCGTCCATTAACCGCGGTACGCTCGAGAAAGAGAGCCGGACGCTGGCACAGCGCCTGTCTGTTCTGCACGGGATTAACGCCCCGGAATTCTTCGACAAAGCGGTCTTCAGCTCTCTGGTGCTGACGCTGCGTGATGAAGGGTTTATCAGTGATACGGGTGATGCAGAGCCGGAAGAGACGCTGAAGGTGTACCAGATGCTGGCCGAACTGATCACGTCTGATGTGCGTTTAACGATTGAAAGTGCGACGCAAGGCGAGTGAAGCGTGCAGCGGTCTGATGACCTGCGATGAAAACAAAAACGGCAGCCTTCTGGCTGCCGTTTTTTTACGAAAAGTAGCTCATCGCCAGCCCTAAAAACAGCACCAGACCGACATAGTTGTTATTCATAAACGCCTTGAAGCAGGCTTCACGCTCACGTTTCGCAATCAGCTTCTGCTGGTAGACAAACAGCATTCCCGCCACCAGCACGGCCCAGTAAAACGCCCAGTTGAGCCCGTTCAGGTAACCCATCGTCACCATTAACGCCAGCACCGCAACCTGCAGGATACCGATGATCAGCTTGTCATGACGTCCGAAGAGGATCGCCGTCGATTTAATGCCAATCTTCAGGTCATCGTCGCGGTCAACCATCGCGTATTGCGTGTCGTATGCCACGGCCCAGAGAATGTTCGCCAGGAACATCAGCCAGCAGCTTAACGGGACGGACTCACTCACCGCCGCAAACGCCATCGGGATCGACCAGCCAAACGCCGCGCCCAGCACCACCTGAGGCAGGTGGGTGTAGCGCTTCATGAACGGATAAACCCAGGCCAGAGCCAGGGCCGCAACTGAAAGCAGAATGGTCATGGTGTTCAGGGTTAACACCAGCAGGAAAGAGAGCAGCACCAGTACGATAAACAGCGTACGGGCCTCTTTTTCGGTCACTTGCCCGCTGGGCAACGGACGATGGGCCGTACGTTTTACGTGCCCGTCGAATTTACGATCCGCATAGTCATTGACCACGCAGCCCGCCGCACGCATCAGCCAGACGCCTGCAATGAACACCCCCAGGATCCACAGCGGCGGTACCCCTGGTGTTGCTACCCATAGCGCCCATAGGGTCGGCCACAGCAGCAACAGCGCGCCGATGGGTTTATCTGTACGCATCAAGCGGTGATAAGCCAACAGCTTATTCTGCGTCAGGCTCCACTCCATTTTTTCTTCCTCTTAGTACAACGGCGATGCCGGTAAAAAAAGCTCCGTCAGTATTAACGGTTTACCGCTCAGGCGAAGGCGGGAACGACGCCCCCACAGTTCGGCATCGCGACCAATCTCAATAAAATCCCGGGTAAGCTCGGACGACGTGAAAAGATAACGCCCCAGCGGCGTATTCCCCAGCCGTTGTAGCGCCAGCTCTGGCCCGGAAAGGGTGGACTCGGGAACGACCGTTCGTCCGGCAAGCCATGGCTCACCGTCTGCACAGAGTAAAATTTCGCGCAGCCAGTAGCGTTCTTCCTGCGGCAACAGGGGCAGCTCAGAGGCGATCTCAGCGCAAGAGACAAACCCTTCCTGAACCAGGGTCACCGTAACGGTTTTGCCCTGCTGCTCGAAACGTTTAGTCATGGAATCTTCCAGCAGCAGCCAGTCCAGTTGCTCCGGGTCAAGCGCAGGTATTTGGTCGAAATAGCGCAGCGCACGCAGTTGCGTTAGCGCGGGGTGTGACATGCCAGACTCTCCGATACATAACGTAATGGCATTGTATCGCAGAAAAGCGGATTGAGGGGGGCCAAACGTTATTTAACGATCACGATCGCAACAAGAGCGCAACAGCCCGTGTGACACCAAAAAAAGTGCGCCCACTCAGGCGCACTAAACTACTAACAAATCAGCACTGTGGGGAAACGGTTACCCCTTGCCTTTTACACTGCTGATAAAGGTGGAACGGGCAGTGGTTGAACCTAAACGTTCGGCTTCATCAAGCAGTTTCAGCGCTTTGTCGACATCGCCGCGCTTCACCGCCTGCTTAATGGCGTTATTGAAGTATTCTTCGGTGTCGTTCAGTACCGGCTCGGCTTTCTTCGCCGGAGCTGGGGCTGCGGTTGCAGCCGGAGCCGTAGCAACGGGTGCGGCATACACAGGCGCAGCAGTGTTCCCCACCGTGACCGGGCCTGTACCGGATGAACCAAACAGAGGGCCAACCAGTACGCTGGAAGCACTGTTTGTTGAGACTTTCAGCTTCAGCAACCCGTCGGTGACATGACGCGCTAACGGATCCGGGATATCCGGAACAGAGTTACCGGTTCCTTTGGCATAGGCTTTTGCCGGGTCGGTGAGCTTAGTGGTCTGCTGCAAATCTTTGTCCGTGGTGAAGACCAGGACATAAATCTTCTGCTGTCCCAGAGCAGGCGTCAGGCGCATTTTGCCTTCGAGGCGGTCAGCGCTCATGACGCCAGGTTCCTGGTAACCAAAATAGTCGCTCGGGAAGAAGGCAGATGGCGTCAGGTTTTGATCCAGAATCAGGACGTTAGGCGCAAATACGCTGGTCTGCTTGCTTACTTCGCTGGTCAGCGTCAGGGTCAGCTCACCAATATTGGCCGGGACGCTGAAAGCGGCAACCGGACCGGCAATCCCCGGCACGTTAAGCTGTTGGCCTGCCGCAGAAAGTTGGGTTGACTGGGTTTTGGATTGGTCAACCGGCGTCCAGGTCAGTTGCTGGAGTGCCGCCGCCGGAATGGCAGGCGCAGCGCTGGTATTTTGTGGCACGAAATTGACATCTGCGAAGGTGATCGCCGGAACACAGGCCAGCAGCCCCGCAGAGAGGCACAGCGCGACGAGACTTTTCTTCATTTTCATTGTTATTACCTCTGATAGCGTGAGCACTGCGGTGGCCAGGCAATAGCGCGCAGCACCCTAAGGATAGAGGGGCTTGCGCCCCTCTTTTTAGGTCATTACGTCAGGTCTATCGAATTACCACCAGATTTCCATCTGGGCACCGAAGGTCCACTCGTCGGAGTCGCCACGGCTGAAGGTTTTCGCGGAAGTGTCGCTATACGCTACGCCAGAGGTATAACCTGCGCCTGAGTCGTTGTTCGCATAGCCCCATTTCTCATCCCACTTCGCGTAGGTTGCGAAGACACGGATAGCCGGGCGAGACCAGATGCTGTCGCCTGCCTGCCATTGCTGTGCCAGGGTGATTTTGTATTGGCTGTTTTTCTCGTCAGTTTTCTGAGACTTAACGTTGTCGTAGCCCACTTCAAGCAGGGTGCTCATGATTGGCGTCCATTTGAACATTGGACGAACGCCGACAGTCCACCACTCTGTACCATTGTTGTTGTCACGATCGATATTCTGGTACATACCGACGTACATCAGGTCCCAACGGTCTGCCAGGGTGATTGCACCGTGGTCCAGCACACGCCACATGGAACCGTCGTTATCAATGCTACCGCCCTGCGGAATACCTTTGCCGTTAGAGGTCATGGAGTCCGTACCGTACTGCAGCACGAACTTGTTGAAGCCTTTCAACATGCTCTGGGTGTGTTCAGCGGTGAACAGCCAGCCATCTTTAGAGGCGCCAGGCTGCAGATAGTAGTCGTCAGGAATGTTGGTGTGACCATAGTCAACACCCAGTTCCAGTGTACCACCCGGGTTGGTTTCCAGGCCGGCCAGACGGACGTCGAAGACATCGTTTGGTACTACGTTGTCATAAATACGGTCGCCGTTCGCATCACGATCGGCGAAGGTTGCAGAACCGCCGGACTCAGAAGAACGGGTCGCGGCCAGAGACAGTTTACCGAAGCCCAGATCGATGTTTTCGATACCCGCACCAGGACCAGAGATATCCCAGTAGTAGAAGTCGATCATGTGGACGTCATGACGCTGATAGAAACGCTTACCGGCCCAGATGGTGGAGCCTGGCAGCCATTCAATCAGGTTTTTACCCTGCACGTTTGCTTCACGGAAGGCCGGGCTGGTGGATTCCCAGTCATTCTGCTGAGAAACGGAATACGCAACGTTAGTGTCGAAATAGAAGCTCTTATCGCCCTCTTTCCACACTTCCTGACCCAGTTTCAGTTCGGCGTAGGTTTCACATTCGTTACCAAGACGGTATTTACTTTGTGCACCGGTTGCCTGGAAACATTGTTGTTCACCGCCACTCCCGGTCCAGCCAATGCCAGAACGAGCATAACCTTTAAAGTCCACGGCACCCGCGTGTGCAGACAAAATGCCTGCCGTCACGGCGATTGCCAGAGGAAGTTTGCGCAGAGTAATCATCATTCTATCTCCTGAGATCATTGCTTTTCTTTGTAATTGGAATGCTTAAACGCCTGGCTCTTTGTGCAACCGACGACATGCGGTGCCATCCTCACGGAACAGATGGCAACGCTCTGGCGGCAAACCGATAGCGAATGTGGCACCCTCTTCTACCAACACCACGTCATTCTGGCGGTAGACCAGGTTCTGACGGATGGCGGGGATCTGGATATGAATCTGTGTTTCGTGACCAAGTTGTTCGACGACCTGAACGTCACCTTCCAGCGTCACATCGGCGATGTGGCTCGGCAGTAAATGCTCAGGACGAATACCGAGGGACATATTGGCCCCCACCTGTACGTTGGCGCTGTCGACCGGCAGCCACACTTGCTGACGGTTTGGCAGCTCCACCTGTACCTGTTCAATGGCTGTCGCGGTCACTTTGACGGGCAGGAAGTTCATCTTTGGCGAGCCAATAAAGCCCGCAACAAAGCGGTCTGCCGGGTAGTGATAAAGCTCCAGCGGTTTACCCACCTGCGCCACGCGACCGGCGTCCAGCACCACAATTTTGTCGGCCAGCGTCATCGCTTCGACCTGATCGTGGGTGACGTAAATCATCGTGCGGCCAAGACGTTTGTGCAGACGGGAGATTTCGATACGCATCTGGACGCGCAGGGCGGCATCCAGGTTAGAAAGCGGTTCATCGAGCAGGAACACACGCGGTTCGGCGACCAGCGTACGGCCAATTGCCACACGCTGACGCTGACCACCAGAAAGGGCTTTTGGTTTACGCTCAAGCAGGTGTGCCAGCTGTAACACTTCCGCCACCTGCGTGACGCGCTGGTTAATCACCTCTTTTTTCGCGCCCGCCAGCTTCAGACCGAAGGACATGTTCTCGGCTACGGAAAGGTGGGGATAGAGTGCATAAGACTGGAAAACCATGCCGACGCCACGTTCGGCAGGCGGAATGTCATTCATTCGGGTATCACCAATCAGCAAATCGCCGCTGGTGATGGTTTCAAGACCGGCAATCATACGCAGCAGAGTTGATTTACCGCAGCCAGATGGGCCGACAAATACCACGAATTCACCTTCGTGGATGTCCAGATTGATGTCTTTCGACACCACAACGTCACCCCAGGCTTTCGTTACATTACGCAGCTGTACGCTCGCCATGCCCTTCTCCCTTCGTTACAACCTGTCACCGACAGAAACATTCAAGATAAGTTCACTATGGGGTATCCATTACTTTCGTGAATCCTCCACCCCCCGGCTTTTTTATGGGGGAGGAGGCGGGAGGATGAGAGAGCAGGCTCTGCGACCGCCGCTGGAGGGCTGAGGCGAAATTCGTGAAGCCACCTGCAAAATTCACTGTGTTTTTATGTGCGCCAGCACTCATAACTTAAATTTATGTAACAGAGATCACACAAACGGGGGGTGGGGCGTAGGGGTTGGGAGGATGGAAAGAGGATGTCAAATAAGGAGACTGAGTCACGTTGAACCACCTCAGTGTATCCACGAGCACATCACCAAAAAAGGATGGCAGATATGAAGATCAAGACTGGCGCACGCGTTTTCGCATTGTCCGCCCTTGCAGCAATGATGATTTCCGCACCGGCTCTCGCCAAAATTGAAGAAGGTAAGCTGGTTATCTGGATTAACGGCGATAAAGGCTATAACGGCCTGGCCGAAGTGGGCAAGAAATTCGAGAAAGACACCGGTATCAAAGTTACCATTGAACACCCGGACAAACTGGAAGAGAAATTCCCGCAGGTTGCTGCAACGGGTGACGGTCCGGACATCATCTTCTGGGCACATGACCGTTTCGGTGGCTACGCCCAGTCGGGTCTGCTGGCTGAAGTGACGCCAGACAAAGCTTTCCAGGACAAACTGTACCCGTTCACCTGGGATGCCGTTCGCTATAACGGCAAGATCATCGCTTACCCAATCGCGGTAGAAGCGCTGTCTCTGATTTACAACAAAGACCTGGTACCCAACCCACCGAAAACCTGGGAAGAGATCCCGAAACTGGATAAAGAGCTGAAGGCGAAAGGTAAGAGCGCGCTGATGTTCAACCTGCAGGAACCGTACTTCACCTGGCCGCTGATTGCTGCCGACGGCGGTTACGCGTTCAAATTTGAAAACGGCAAATATGACGTGAAAGACGTGGGCGTGGACAACGCTGGCGCGAAAGCAGGCCTGACCTTCCTGGTTGACCTCATCAAGAACAAACACATGAACGCGGATACCGACTACTCCATCGCAGAAGCGGCGTTCAACAAAGGCGAAACCGCGATGACCATCAACGGTCCGTGGGCCTGGACCAACATCGACAAGAGCAAAATCAACTACGGCGTAACCCTGCTGCCAACCTTTAAAGGCAAGCCGTCTAAACCGTTTGTTGGCGTGCTGAGCGCAGGTATTAACGCTGCCAGCCCGAACAAAGAGCTGGCGAAAGAGTTCCTGGAAAACTACCTGCTGACCGACCAGGGTCTGGATGAAGTGAACAAGGACAAACCGCTGGGCGCGGTTGCGCTGAAATCCTTCCAGGATCAGCTGGCGAAAGACCCACGTATCGCGGCAACCATGGATAACGCCCAGAAAGGCGAAATCATGCCGAACATCCCACAAATGGCAGCGTTCTGGTACGCCACCCGTACCGCCGTCATCAACGCAGCAAGCGGTCGTCAGACGGTTGATGCTGCGCTGAAAGATGCTCAGGGTCGTATCACGAAGTAAGGCTTTTATCCCCTCTCTCCCCTGCGGAGAGAGGGAGAACAAAATGTGTTGTAGAGGAAGAACCCCATGGATGTCATTAAAAAGAAACACTGGTGGCAAAGCTCTGCCCTGAAGTGGTCTGTAATGGGTCTGCTGTGTCTGCTGGTGGGTTACCTTGTTGTTTTAATGTACGTACAAGGGGAATATCTGTTCGCCATCATGACGCTGATTTTAAGCTCTGCTGGCCTGTATATTTTCGCCAACCGTAAAGCCTATGCCTGGCGATATGTTTACCCGGGCGTGGCCGGGATGGGTCTGTTTGTCCTGTTCCCACTGATTTGTACCATTGCTATCGCGTTCACCAACTACAGCAGCACCAACCAGCTTGCTCAGGAGCGCGCCCAACAGGTGCTGATGGACCGCTCTTATCAGGCGGGCAAAACCTTTAACTTCGGCCTGTATCCTGCGGGCAGCGAGTGGAAGTTAGCACTCACTGACGAAGAAACCGGCAAAAATTATGTCTCCGACGCTTTCAAATTTGGCGGCGAGCAGAAGCTGGCCTTAAAAGAGGCTGCGGCCCTGCCGGAAGGCGAACGCGCTAACCTGCGCATCATTACGCAGAACCGTCAGGCACTGACGCAGCTTACCGCCCAACTGCCGGACGAAAGCAAAGTGACCATGAGTTCACTGCGCCAGTTCTCCGGAACACAACCGCTTTATACGCTGGCGGACGACGGCACGCTGACCAACAACCAGAGCGGCGTAAAGTACCGTCCAAACAACGACATTGGTTTCTACCAGTCCATTACGGCTGATGGCAAATGGGGTGATGACAAGCTCAGCCCGGGCTACACCGTGACGATAGGCTGGGACAACTTCACCCGCGTCTTCACCGATGAAGGGATCCAGAAACCGTTCTTAGCCATCTTTGTCTGGACCGTAGTGTTCTCCATACTGACGGTGATCCTGACCGTTGCCGTGGGCATGGTGCTGGCGTGTCTGGTGCAGTGGGAATCTCTGAAAGGGAAAGCCATTTACCGCGTGCTGCTCATTCTGCCGTATGCCGTCCCGTCGTTTATCTCGATTCTGATTTTCAAAGGGCTGTTTAACCAGAGCTTCGGTGAAATCAACATGATGCTGAGCGCGCTGTTCGGCATCAAACCGGCCTGGTTCAGCGACCCCATCACCGCCCGCTCGATGATTATCATCGTGAACACCTGGCTCGGTTATCCGTACATGATGATCCTGTGCATGGGCCTGCTGAAGGCGATTCCGGACGATTTGTACGAAGCCTCGGCAATGGATGGCGCGGGTCCGTTCCAGAATTTCTTTAAGATTACGCTGCCGCTGCTCATTAAGCCGCTGACGCCGCTGATGATTGCCAGCTTTGCCTTCAACTTTAACAACTTCGTGCTGATTCAGCTGTTGACCAACGGTGGGCCTGACCGTCTTGGCACCACCACGCCGGCAGGCTATACCGACCTGCTCGTCAGCTACACCTACCGTATCGCCTTCGAAGGCGGCGGCGGTCAGGACTTCGGTCTGGCGGCAGCGATTGCCACCCTGATCTTCCTGCTGGTTGGCGCTCTGGCGATTGTGAACCTGAAAGCAACACGCATGAAATTCGACTAAGGAGGGCACAGAATATGTCTATGGTCCAACCCAAATCTCAGAAACTGCGCCTCTTCGCGACGCATTTAGGGCTGCTGATTTTTATCGCGGCCATCATGTTCCCGCTGCTGATGGTCATCGCCATCTCCCTGCGTGCCGGTAACTTCGCGACCGGGAGCCTGATCCCGGATGAAATCTCCTGGGAGCACTGGAAGTTAGCGCTGGGCTTCAGCGTTGAACACGCGGATGGCCGCGTTACGCCACCGCCGTTCCCGGTGCTGTTATGGCTGTGGAACTCGGTGAAAATTGCCGGGATTACCGCGATTGGGATTGTCGCACTCTCCACGACCTGTGCTTACGCCTTTGCCCGTATGCGTTTCCCGGGTAAAGCCACGCTGCTGAAAGGGATGCTGATTTTCCAGATGTTCCCGGCGGTACTGTCACTGGTGGCGTTGTATGCCTTGTTTGACCGACTGGGCCAGTACGTGCCGTTTATCGGCCTGAACACCCACGGTGGCGTCATCTTCGCCTATCTTGGCGGTATCGCGCTGCATGTGTGGACCATCAAAGGGTATTTCGAGACCATCGACGGCTCGCTGGAAGAAGCGGCGGCGCTGGATGGCGCGACCCCGTGGCAGGCATTCCGTCTGGTGCTTCTGCCGCTGTCGGTGCCGATCCTGGCGGTGGTCTTTATCCTGTCGTTTATCGCAGCCATCACCGAAGTGCCGGTCGCTTCCCTGTTACTGCGTGATGTCAACAGCTATACGCTGGCCGTCGGTATGCAGCAATACCTCAATCCGCAGAACTATTTGTGGGGCGACTTTGCTGCGGCGGCTGTACTCTCCGCCATCCCTATCACTGTCGTGTTCCTGCTGGCGCAGCGCTGGCTGGTGAATGGCCTGACGGCGGGCGGTGTGAAAGGTTAAGTTTCATTTGTTATGCCACTGCAACCCTCAACTTTAGACGTATTGTATTGACCCAACTTGTGACTGTTGTTAGGCGGCCTCCGGGCCGCCATTTTTTTATTCCCGTTTCAGCCGTTTCGAATTGCACAGCCAGAGCGTGATCACCAGCAGCAGGATCGCCGCCGAATAGATCAGTACGTCGAGCGGGGAGGTATGATCCACGATGATCAGCCGCACAATCGCGGTGATCCCGATGTAAACAAAATAGCGTAGCGGGAAGTGAAAGCCCGACTGGAAATACTTCACAATCAGCGCGATAAATTCAAAGTAGAGAAAGTAGACCACCAGGCCTTCCACCAGCTCATATTTGCTGGTTTGTTCAGGGGCGAACAGCACATCCGCCAGATGCACCGTCTCTTTTCCCAAAAAGACGACCAGTATCAGGCCAAGGCTCAGCAGACCGAGGTTCAGCACGGTCTGGAGGATTGTTGAGATAAACTCAACGCGCGGGCGAGTCAGGGATGTCATAGAGCACCTCATTCTCCAGGGCGAGGTTCCTGTATAACGCAAAAATGTGACGGTGATCTATATTTTTTGTTTATATTATGTTCAGCGCTGTGGCATGTTGCACTGTGACACACTTATTTCGACGAAGGGATGATGAAAGTAACCATTCAACGCGCCACCGTGGATGATGCAAAACAGCTGAGTGAAATGGGGTATGCCAGCTACCGGCATCACTTTGGGCATCTATGGGAAAACCAGACGGAGCTTGCCGCCTTTCTTGAGCAGGAATACGCGCCGCAGGCGATAGCAGACAGCCTGCTGCAGCCGGGCACTTACTGGCTCATTGCCAGCGCACAGACACCAGTCGGTTTCGCAAAATTCTCAACCCAGCAGACCATCGAGCCCGAGGGGCTGTCGGGTACGCTCCTGCATAAACTCTATTTATTGCCGGATGCCACGGGACACCGCTACGGCGAGCAACTCCTTGCGGAAGTGATTCGCCAGGCAAAAGCCTGTTCGGAAAATCTGCTGTGGCTGGAAGTCCTCGAAAAGAACCCTCGCGCACGCCGGTTTTACGAAGCGCAGGGGCTGAAACATGTCAAAGACACCCTCTTCGTCACTGCGGCGCAAACCAGCACCCTCCATATTATGTCGATGCCAGTCTAAGGAGATGTATGCCAGAGCAACGCCAGGCGGCTATTCGTCATGTTGTCTGCGGCGAAAATGTCGTCATTTACGAACCCGCGAATCTTTATGAATGTTCGCTGGGCGATAACGTCTTTATCGGCCCGTTTGTTGAAATCCAGGCTAACTCGCACATCGGTGCTGATAGCAAAATTCAGTCCCATACCTTCATCTGCGAGTATGTCACCGTCGGCGAGCGCTGTTTCATTGGCCATGGGGTGATGTTCGCCAACGATATGTTCCGCGACGGTAAACCCAATGCCGACCGGCGCAGCTGGGGACACATTCGCGTGGGCAACGACGTTTCAATCGGCAGCGGGGCCACCATTCTGGCTGTCTCAATTTGCGATGGGGCGGTGATTGGGGCGGGAAGCGTGGTGACAAAGTCCATCACCGAGAAAGGGGTTTACGCCGGGAACCCGGCGAGACTGTTGCGGCGTTTGTAAGGTGCCCGGCAGGCGTAACGCTACCGGGCACTCACGCATCATCTGAAGTTGATGTTCTTATCGCTGGTCATGTCGTACAGCTGGAATTTACGCCCCAGCTGCTGACCACCGTCACGCGTCAGCGGCGTCCAGCCAATTGCCGCACGGCTGCGGGTTGGGCCTGACGAGAACAGATCCAGCGGAATGGAGACGTACACGCCTTTGGTGAAGTCCCCTTCCCCGTACTCGTCCGGCGAGACGTTAGTGATCGTGGCATAGCCACCGACCACCACACCGCTGTCGAAGTGTTTAGAGATATCCAGCGTGCCGCCTTTATCCCCCGCCAGATACTGACCAACGCTGGCTTTCACCAGTACGTCGGGGGCAAACGACGGCGTCCAGTAGGCCGTCAGATGGCCGGTTTTAACGCTGTAGTCGGTGAACTTCATCATGTCCTGCGCGCTGCGCCAGTCACGCTGTTTCACGTAGTTGGCATCAAGACCAAACGCCCAGTTGCTGTCTACCGGACGGTAGAGCACTTCAGCCCCCGCGCCGCCAAACATCGTTTCCAGATAACCGCCGTAAACCTGGCCGTAGAAACCGTTACCAAAGTACTGGAAGTAGTTGGCCTGCAGGTTGTTTACGTAAGCGTCGTTCTGCACATATTCACGTACGCGAGTACGCACGCGCGGCAGCTTCGAGTCGTTCGGCGGGTTGGTATAGTTGAACTTGTCGTAGTTGTTGGCAAGGTTACCGAACAGGCTGCCGGTGGTCAGCAGGTGGTCGGTGACCCACAGATCCGCCGTCGCCATGACGCCCAACTGATACATGTAGAAGTTTTCTGGCCCACCAACAGACTGGTTCAGTACCGGATCGATATGGAAATCAAAGCGCGACTTATCGATATACCAGCCCTGCTCGGTGGTGTCTGGCACCACTGGCTCAACGCGTTTTTGCACCAGCTCGGTTTCATGCCCAAGCGGTTCGCCTTCCAGATGGCGCTTAAGACTGGCGACATCCGTTTCCGTCGTAACCTGCGGCATGTTCAGACGGTTTTCAGTCACGCGGATCGTGCTGATCCCGTCCGGCAGATCGTTCATGATGATCCGGTTGGCGCGTTCGATCCCTTCCCGCGAGTCACGGTATTTCACCTGCTCGCCGGTCACGTACAGCGTATCGCCTTTCACCTGAATCTTCGGATCCGCCAGACCGGCGTTGTATTTCAGCAGGGTCAGCTGGTTCGCCACGACGGAGTGCTGCAGAATGGCATCCTGCGGCTCCGGCTGGTAGGCAGGGCGCGCGTTGTCGTTGTAGTGTGGCCGCATATCGTTAAAGTTGGTACGCAGCGTCACGCCAAACATCACGGTATTGCCACGCTCATAGCTGAGGTTAACGTCAGCCCAGTCAGCCACACGGTAAATGGCACCGACGTTAAATTTGCTCTTCTGCTCAATCTTGCCGGCGAAATCCTGTGAATAGTCATTCCCTTCGTATTCCAGCTTCAGGCGCAGCGGCTGCCAGGGCGTCTGGTACTCTACGCCGCCAAACAGCGAGGCCGGGCCGTGGAACATCTGGTCGCCGTTGATGGAGCCTGCTTTCTGATAGCTGTTATCGCGATAGCAATATTTGTCGCTGTAGGAGCAGAACGGGTTTTTCACGTTGCCGCTGGTCCCCAGATACCCCCAGCCGAGACCGAGTGAGAAATCAAACGGTCCCCAGGCTTTGCTGGCCACCACGTATTCCGCATCAAACAGACCGGTACCGCCGATATCCCGCGCGCCAACGGAGACCTGCGGCATCCAGTAACTCTCTTCCCACAGACGCAGCTTCACGTCGAACGCTTTATCTTTGTAGGTCTGATCGCCGGAGAAGGACTCGACGCTGCTGTACCGTTTGGTGCGCACGTCAGTGTAGCGCAGCGTGGTTTCGAGCCACGGAAACAGCTGTACAGCGGCGGAGTAGTAGCGATACTGATCGTTATCACGGTAGTTGAGGCTGATTTCCCCTTCCCGCGCCATGCGCGCGGTAGGCGTTTGCAGTAAACCGACGCCGCCGAAGTCTGACTGAGACGGGCCAATGGGTGCCGGATACGTTTCTGCATGGCAGGCGGCACTCACGCACAACGCCAGCATGCTATAGAGATAGGTTCTTTTCATTATTCCGGTATCCGCTGTTTCAGGGAGTGAAGGATATCGGCGTTCAGCCCGTCATATGCCTTCGTCCAGAAATGGTCGGCAAAACCGACAAAAATGACGCTGCCTGGCATCGGTTCGATATGGCGTTTATTCCAGTAGGCTACCGGTGCTTTTTGCGTTTGGCCGTCCGGGTACACCACCCATGCGTAGCTCTTATCCGCACCGCTCAGCAAATTTTGTTCATCGAGATAGCTCGCCACATCGCGACCCGGCATAAACGGCTTGTCACCCGGACTGCTGACAAGCCCGAACACGGTAATGGTAGAAGGCTGAACAGGTAGCCAGAGCGTGTACTCGCCTTCCAGTGACGGGTTAGCCGTCTCCGCGACGCGAACGTGGTCCGGATCGAGATTGACCGGCAACCGTCCGGTGACCTTTAGCGCCTTAAGCTGCTGGCGAAGGCTGTTAATGGCCGCCGCGTCGTCACCCTCTTCCTGCTCCGCCAGCCCTGTTAGCCTGGCGAGCAGCGCGTTATGTTGTTGCTCCGCCACCACCGTCGCCTGTCGTTCACTGATGACCGCACCCGGCCACCAGCTGTTCGCCAGCCTTGGCTGGCCGACGAGATCGATCAAGTGTCCGGCGTTGGTCAATGTTTTAGGCTTCGTATTGTCCTGCGTATAGACTTTTACCGTCCCGGCAGACCATGCGAGCGGCGTAGCAAAGCTTGCGATCAGCGCAACGCGAATAAGTGTTTTCATGATTTCGCGGCCTTGATCAGCGTGGTTTTGACCGGGAAGAATCCGGCACCAAGATACTGTAACGACTGGCGTATCTGGCCGTCATCGTCCACCCAGAAGCGGTTATGCCAGGTTGCCTGATCGGTAGTGACCTCTTCATCCAGCACGCGAACCCGAGTTTCGTCGCTGCCCACATTGACGCTGTCCGTGCCATCCCAGCGGAAGGTGGAGCGGGCGGTGGCATAGCGAACCTGCTTGTGTTCGGTCCAGCCCATCGTGCGGGTCCAGCTTGCCCCGTCGGTTATCTGGTTCGGCGTGTTCAGCGGATCGGCGGCGAGATTGTTGACTTCAAGCAGGTTGTCGCCCCCGAGCAGGGTTTTCACGATACGGCTATGCTGCGTTACGATGGTGGCCTGATCCTGCGTCACCCATTTCTGCTGCCCGTTTTCATCGAAAGCGAGCACCACAAACAGCTGTGGGCCATCGTTGAGCTGCATGTACTGACTGGCATAGGGCATGTTCTGAAGTTCGTCATCGGTCAGATGCACGCCCGGCGTACCGAACATGCTTTCCCACAGTGAATGGCCCAGCCCTTTGGTGGTGGCCGAGCACGCCTGCAAAAGCAGACAAATCAGGATGATCCCAGGTCGCTTCACGACTCTTCTCCGCATTATTGCCGGGTGATGCTGCGCTTACCCGGTCTACAGGTCCCGAAGGCTACTGAAAAGCCAGAATAACCACACCGAAGTGTGGTTATGATTAAAACACCCGTTATTACTGGGTGCTGGTGGTCGTGGTGGTCGTGGTTCCGGTATTGGAGCCATCACCGCCACCGGTTGCCGCCAGGGCGACACCCACGGCTGAACTTACGGTGCTGGCGCTGGACGCGGTAGAAATCCCCGCAGACGCAGACGTCGCAGCCGAACCTGCCGCTTCTCCGACCTGAACCGGAGCCGCATTAACAGATGTCGCCGCAAGCGCAGATATGGCGAAAATGCCATACAGTACTTTCTTCATAAGAATTTCCCTTCATTTAATGAATGGAGATTTGCCCAAAAAGAATTTCAGGCGGATTCGAGTATACACAACTAAAGGTGAGGGTTTGCCGTAGGGGTAAATAGAAGAAGGGTTTTCGGACAATTGGATAAAATGGAAACAAAAGGACGATTAGATAATAATATAACATATATAAATCAATGAAATAGAATTAGATCCCGTGACGGTAATTATCCGTATTTTCCTAAAATAAACCGCAGCAATTAACAGGTTAACGACTATTTTCAGATTAAACTCACTACAGGAATTTGAGTTTAATAACAGACATCAGGAATTATCCGATAAAAAAATGCCGGCATTTCGCCGGCACTTTTTCATGACACTTTAATTACGCGCGCCATGCTTTATAACGGTTGATCAGACCATTTGTGGAGCTGTCGTGGCTGTTAATCGCGTTATCGTCACCCAGTTCAGGCAGGATACGGTTTGCCAGCTGTTTACCCAGCTCAACGCCCCACTGGTCAAAGGTGAAGATGTTCAGGATAGCGCCCTGAGTGAAGATCTTATGCTCGTACAGGGCAATCAGCGCACCCAGGCTGAACGGCGTAATTTCGCGCAGCAGGATGGAGTTGGTTGGACGGTTGCCTTCGAACACTTTGAACGGCACAACGTGATCCAGCGTGGCCGGATCTTTACCCTGGTCGCGGTATTCCTGCTCAACCACGTCACGAGACTTACCGAACGCCAGCGCTTCAGTCTGTGCGAAGAAGTTAGACAGCAGCTTCGGATGGTGGTCTGACAGCGGGTTATGGGTAATGGCCGGGGCGATGAAATCGCACGGGACCATTTTGGTGCCCTGGTGGATCAGCTGATAGAACGCATGCTGGCCGTTAGTGCCTGGCTCGCCCCAGATGATTGGGCCAGTCTGGTAATCCACTGCGTTACCGTTACGGTCAACGTATTTACCGTTGGATTCCATGTTGCCCTGCTGGAAGTAGGCCGCAAAACGGTGCATGTACTGGTCGTATGGCAGAATCGCTTCGGTTTCAGCCCCGAAGAAGTTGTTGTACCAGATACCAATCAGCGCAAGCAGCACAGGCAGGTTTTTCTCAGGTGCGGTGGTGGAGAAGTGTTTATCCATCGCATGCGCGCCGGAGAGCAGCTCAACAAAGTTGTCGAAGCCGACGGAGAGGATGATCGACAGGCCGATAGCGGACCACAGAGAGTAACGCCCCCCCACCCAGTCCCAGAACTCGAACATGTTCGCAGTGTCGATACCGAACTCGCTAACGGCTTTCCCGTTGGTCGACAGCGCGGCGAAGTGTTTCGCCACGTGCTTGTTGTCGCCTGCGGTTTTCAGGAACCAGTCGCGCGCGCTGTGGGCGTTGGTCATGGTTTCCTGAGTGGTGAAGGTTTTAGACGCGACCAGGAACAGGGTCGTTTCCGGATTCACGTTCTTCAGCACCTCGGCGATGTGGGTACCATCGACGTTAGAAACAAAGTGCATGTTGAGGTGGTTTTTGTATGGGCGCAGCGCTTCGGTGACCATGAATGGGCCAAGGTCAGACCCGCCGATACCGATGTTAACAACATCTGTAATCGGTTTGCCGGTGTAGCCTTTCCAGCTTCCGGAGATGATCGCTTCAGAGAAAGCTTTCATCTTTTCCAGCACCGCGTTCACTTCCGGCATCACATCTTTGCCGTCAACGACAATCGGAGTATTGCTACGGTTACGCAGCGCCACGTGCAGCACGGCACGGTCTTCGGTGCGGTTGATCTTCTCACCGGAGAACATGGATTTGATGGCGTCGGCCAGCTCAGTCTCTTTCGCCAGATCCTGCAGCTTCGCCAGCGTTTCTTCGGTAATGCGGTTTTTGGAGAAATCCACCAGCATCAGGTCATCGAAGGTCGCGGAGAACTTATTGAAACGATCGGCATCTTTCGCGAACAGGTCCGCGATGGTGACGTCTTTCATTTCATCATAATGTTTCTGTAGTGCCTGCCAGGCAGCGGTCTGCGTTGGGTTGATGTTTTTCATTAGCAATACTCTTCTGATTTGAGAATTGTGACTGCGGTCGATTGTAGCGCCTGCAAATAAAAATTGTGATGGTTTTTATGCCATTGCCCTGGCCTGCATCAAACACAGGTGAAAAGACCCGAAAAGTATAGCTGCTGAAACGCCCTTCAGGGGCGGCGAAATGTCGGTCAAAAGGCGGTAAAAAGGAGCATAAAATATGGCCCTGTTATAAGTCCTGTTACTGAGGGGTACCCCCCCATAAAAAATCCGCATAATCCCAGCATTGACAGGACCTCCCCCACATTTTATTTATAGGGCCGTATTTTGCGCCTGCACCTGTTCTCGTTTCATTCTTGTGCCAAGGTCGCTTTATTCATTCCCTGACACGAGGTTGTTATGACGAGTTTTGTGGTCGCCAAATTTGGCGGCACCAGTGTGGCCGATTACGATGCCATGAACCGCAGCGCCGATGTGGTGCTGGCCGATCCGAATACCCGCCTGGTGGTGCTTTCCGCCTCTGCTGGCGTGACGAACCTGCTGGTTTCTCTGTCTGAAGGACTGGAAGCAACCGAACGTTTCGTTAAGCTGGACGCACTGCGCAAAATTCAGTTCAACATCCTTGAACGTCTGCAGAATCCGAACGTGATCCGTGAGGAAGTGGAACGCCTGCTGGAAAATATCACTACCCTGGCTGAAGCCGCCTCTCTGGCGACCTCCACCGCGCTGACCGATGAACTGGTCAGCCACGGCGAGCTGATGTCCACGCTGCTGTTCGTGGAGATCCTCCGCGAGCGTAACGTCCATGCTCAATGGTTTGACGTGCGTAAAGTCATGCGCACCAGCGATCGCTTTGGCCGTGCCGAGCCGGATGTTGAAATGCTGGCCGAGCTGACCCAGCAGCAGCTGGCTCCGCGCCTGGCAGAAGGAATGGTGATTACTCAGGGCTTTATCGGTAGCGAAGCCAAAGGCCGTACAACAACGCTTGGCCGCGGCGGCAGTGACTATACGGCAGCCCTGCTCGGCGAAGCGCTGCATGCCACCCGTGTGGATATCTGGACTGACGTGCCGGGTATTTACACCACCGACCCGCGCGTGGTCTCTGCGGCGAAACGCATTGATGTGATCGCGTTTGAAGAGGCGGCAGAAATGGCCACCTTCGGCGCGAAAGTATTGCACCCGGCGACGCTGTTGCCGGCCGTGCGCAGCGATATCCCGGTCTTCGTTGGCTCCAGTAAGGATCCCAAAGCAGGCGGTACGCTGGTGTGCAAGAAAACCGAAAACCCGCCATTGTTCCGAGCGCTGGCCCTGCGCCGCCGCCAGACGCTGGTGACGCTGCACAGCCACAATATGCTGCATTCTCGCGGTTTCCTGGCGGAAGTGTTTGGCATCCTCGCGCGCCATAATATCTCCGTGGATTTGATCACCACATCCGAAGTGAGCATCGCGCTGACGCTGGACACCACTGGCTCCACGTCAACCGGCGACACCCTGCTGACGCAGTCGTTACTGATCGAACTCTCTGAGTTGTGCCGCGTAGAAGTGGAAGAAGATCTGGCGCTGGTTGCCATCATCGGCAACAAGCTGTCGCGTGCCTGCGGCGTGGGCAAAGAGGTCTTCGGCGTACTCGACCCGTTCAGCATTCGTATGATTTGCTACGGCGCCTCAAGCTACAACCTCTGCTTCCTGGTGCCAGCCGATCAGGCCGAGCAGGTCGTGCAAAAACTTCATCAGAATTTGTTTGAATAAAATTCGTTAGCACGATAAACAATACCTATAAGCCGGGCACAGACCCGGCTTTTTTATAACTAAACAACACGACAATACTGCAAGGACTATCTATGTTATCCGCCATCACCCGGCTGTTCCCGTTGTGGGCACTGCTGCTTTCCGTACTCGCGTATTACACTCCCACCCACTTTACGGGCATTGGCCCGTGGGTCACGACGCTGCTAATGCTGATTATGCTCGGCATGGGCGTACACCTGAAAATTGACGACTTCAAACGCGTTCTGTCGCGCCCGGCCCCCGTAGCGGCAGGGATTTTCCTGCACTATCTGGTCATGCCGCTTGCGGCCTGGCTGCTGGCCATGGCCTTTAAAATGCCGCCAGATTTATCCGCCGGTATGGTGCTGGTCGGCAGCGTGGCCAGCGGCACGGCATCCAATGTGATGATTTATCTGGCAAAAGGTGATGTGGCGCTCTCGGTGACCATCTCTTCCGTTTCAACGCTGGTGGGCGTGATTGCCACGCCGCTGTTAACGCGTCTGTATGTGGATGCGCAGATTCAGGTAGACGTCATGGGGATGCTGCTCAGTATTCTGCAGATTGTGGTGATCCCGATTGCGCTGGGCCTGGTGATTCACCATCTGTTCCCGCGCGTGGTCAAAGCCGTTGAACCGTACCTGCCTGCCTTCTCGATGGTCTGTATTCTGGCCATCATCAGCGCCGTGGTTGCCGGCTCTGCATCGCACATTGCCTCAGTGGGCTTTGTGGTGATCATCGCGGTGGTGTTGCATAACACCCTTGGTCTTTTGGGCGGTTACTGGGGCGGGAAGCTGTTTGGTTTCGACGAATCCACCTGTCGTACGCTGGCAATCGAAGTGGGGATGCAAAACTCGGGGCTGGCCGCAGCTCTGGGCAAGATCTACTTCTCACCGCTGGCGGCCCTGCCGGGTGCGCTGTTCTCCGTCTGGCATAATCTATCCGGCTCGCTGCTGGCAGGCTACTGGTCAGGCAAACCCATTAATGCGCCCGCGAAAAAAGATGCAGTGAAACAGGGTTAATTTCCTTCGCTTGCTTTACACTGGAGCCTCCCCTTCAGGAGGCTTCAGCAATGGCTACACCACGTTTGACCCAGAAAGACATGACGGAAGCTGAGCAGCGCGAACTGAAAACGCTCCTCGACCGCGCTCGTATCGCCCATGGCCGCACGCTGACTAACGCCGAAACCAATCAGGTTAAAAAAGAGTACATTGATAAATTGATGGCTCAGCGTGAAACTGAGGCGAAACAAGCCCGCAAGCTGAAAAAAGAGCAGGCTTATAAACCCGATAAAGAAGCGACCTTTTCCTGGTCAGCCAATACCTCACCTCGTGGAAGGCGCTAATTAGCGCCCTTTCTTTTTACGGCCCGGCTGGACGAAGCGTTTGCCCGCAGGCTTGCCGCGGCTTTTCTCTTCTGATGGCGGCGCTTTCACCACCGGGCGCTTAATGGCCTGGGTTTTCGGTTTGGCTTTCGTTTTTGGCTTCGCTTCAGACGATGAATTCTCGATGAGCCTGAACAGCTCAATCAGTTCGTCATCCGTTAAATCACGCCACTCGCCCAGTGGAATACCGGACAGACTCACGTTCATAATGCGCGTACGTTCGAGCTTCACCACGTCATAACCGAAGTGCTCGCACATCCGGCGGATCTGACGATTTAAGCCCTGCACAAGGGTAATGCGGAAAGCAAACGGCGCCTCTTTCTTCACCTTGCACTTCTTCGTGACGGTCCCCAGAATCGGCACACCTGCGCCCATACCGCGGATAAAGTCGTCCGTGACCGGCTTATTGACCGTGACGATGTACTCTTTCTCGTGGTCGTTACCGGCACGCAGAATTTTGTTCACCAGATCGCCGTGGTTGGTCAGGAAAATCAGCCCCTGTGAGTCTTTATCAAGGCGGCCAATCGGGAAGATACGGCTGCTGTGATTAACGAAATCAACAATGTTGTCCCGCTCGCCGTCTTCCGTGGTACTGACGATGCCAACCGGTTTATTCAACGCGATAAATACCAGGTCTTCCGCATCACGCGGTTCAATGAGCTGACCATTCACTTTGACCACGTCACCGGGCACGACCTGGTCACCGATGGTGGCGCGTTTGCCGTTGAGGAACACGTTACCCTGTTCAATGTAACGGTCCGCCTCGCGACGTGAGCAGATCCCGCTCTCGCTAATGTATTTGTTTAATCGTGTTGATTGAGTTGGCAGCATAGTTTCTCCTGTAAAGGCGAAATATACCTTAGGTTTGGGCTGGTAAAAAGACTAGCCGACGGTTACCGGGCATCATGCCCGGCGTAAACCTGCTGGTTTTGAGGTTAACCACCTTATCAAGGCGCTTTCAGAGATTAATATTCATCTCGATCGTCGTCTTCATCCGGCTGCTCCATGACGCTATAAGCGACCGCGCAGAATAACGAGTTGAGACGCTTCATGTCCCCCAGCAACCCCAGGTGCAGGGAGCTGGTTTCAATGCTCTGGACGTTCTGCTGGTGCAGTCGTTCAACGTGGGCGTGCGAGTAGCGCCGGTTGAGGATACGGAAGCGATGTTTGTTACGACGCAAGCGGCGTGCGCTCGGTACGTCGCTGGAGAAGAAGACCAGCATCGCCAGCTTCAGGTTGCTCAGCAACTGCTCGTGCAGCGCCTCCAGCTCCTTCAGGCCTTCAACCGAGAAGGCGCGGCGCGCGGCAAGGGATTTGTCAGCAATTTCACTTCCCATACGCTCAACGATATCCGAGGCCTGCTCGAGGTTAAGCGACATTTCGATGATTTCCGCCCAGCGGCGGGACTCTTCCTCTGCCAGTTCATCCTGCGGAATACGCGCCAGGTAGAGCTTGATGGCGGTATAGAGCACGTTGATATCGTCCGCCAGCCTGCGCAGCTCTTTCTCTTCTCGCGGCTCTCCGTGCATGACCTTTTGCAGCCCTTCAAGCATCGTTTCCATGGCATCGCCCATGCGCAGCGTCTCGCGCGCGGCATTAGCCAGCGCCAGCGCCGGGGTATCCAGCGCGGAGGTGTCGAGATGCTTAGGTTTCAGACGCGCATCCAGCTCCGGTTCATCCCGGATAAGCCGTTCGCAGAAGCGGGCCATGGGTTCAGCAAAAGGCACCATCGCCAGGCAACGCACCAGGTTGTAAAACACGTGGAAATAGATAACCAGCTCAGCCTTCGGTAACGGGAGATTGTCCATCAGGTTAGCCAGCGGATAGACAAACGGCAGAATAATCAGGCTGCCCACCAGCTTAAACAGCAGGCTTCCGAGCGCCACGCGCCGGGCAGCAGCGTTTGCGGCGCTGTTATTGAGCATCGCCAGCAGGCCAGAGCCAAGGTTGGCCCCGATCACCAGACACAGCGCGACCGGGAAAGAGATCGCCCCCGCGGCGGTTAACGTCGCCGTCAGCAGCACAGCGGCCAGGCTGGAGTAACTGACGATGGCAAATACCGCGCCGATCAACGCATCCAGCATGATGTCCCCGGTCAGCGAGGCAAAGATGACCTGAACGCCGTTGGCCTCGGTGATGGGGGTCACCGCCTGCACAATCAGCTCCAGCGCCAGCAGGATCAACCCAAGGCCAATCCCCACGCGGCCAAGCTGTCCGGCACGCGTCTGCTTACGGCCAAGGAAGAAGATGACACCGATAAAAATCAGCAGCGGCGACAGCCAGGAGAGATCGAAGGTCAGGATACGCGCCATCAGCGCGGTCCCCACGTCAGCGCCCAGCACAATGACCAGCGCGGGTGCCAGCGCCACCAGATCCTGCGCCACAAACGAGGTCACGAGCAGGGTCGTCGCATTACTGCTCTGCACCAGTGCCGTCACGCCGATGCCCGCGCAGAAGGCGAGCGGCTTCTTCTCAACGCTGCTGCTGAGAACGGTGCGTAAGCGCGCGCCAAAGACGCGCATAACGCCGGTACGGACAATATGCGTGCCCCATACCAGCAGTGCTACTGCGGAAAGCAAGTGTAACAGGGTCAGCACGGAAGGTTCTCCTCCTTATCGTTCTACGTTTTTATGATTCAGTATAAGGGTTTAAACGTAAGAAAGAGACAGGGCGCCCAATGAGCGCCCTGTTTGTTGTAAGGAAAAGTGACGTTAGTCAGCGTCGTAGCCTAAATTGGGTGCCAGCCAGCGTTCAACCTCTGAGACACTCATGCCTTTGCGCAGGGCGTAATCTTCGATCTGATCGCGCTGCAGCTGCGCGACGGCGAAGTATTTGCTGTCGGGATGACTGAAATACCAGCCGGACACCGATGCCCCAGGCCACATGGCGAAAGACTCGGTAAGCTTCATGCCGGTATGGGCTTCTACATCCAGCAATGTCCAGATAGTGCCCTTTTCGGTGTGTTCCGGGCAGGCTGGATAGCCCGGAGCCGGACGAATCCCCTGGTAGTTTTCGCGGATCAGCTCCTCGTTGCTGAGGTTCTCATTGGCCGCGTAGCCCCAGTGTACCTTGCGCACGCGCTCGTGGAGGTACTCTGCGAAGGCTTCCGCCAGACGATCGGCAATCGCTTTCACCATGATTTTATTGTAATCATCGTGCTGCGCGTCGAACGCCTCCGCCAGCGCATCTTCTTCAAGACCCCCGGTCACGGCAAACGCCCCGATATAATCCGCTTTCCCGGAAAGCTTCGGTGCAACGAAATCGGCCAGGCAGTAGTTAGCAAAGCCCACTTTCTCGGTTTGCTGGCGCAGATGGCGACTTACTGCCAGCACGTGCGTGCGGGTCTCGTCGCGATAAATTTCGATGTCGTCGCCCACACGGTTCGCCGGGAACAGGCCCACCACGCCGCGCGGGTTGAGGCTTTTTTGCGCACTCAACTGGTCAAGCATTTCGTTGGCGTCGTTGAACAGGCGTTTGGCTTCTTCCCCGACCACCTCATCTTCAAGGATGCGGGGATATTTGCCCGCCAGTGACCAGGTCATGAAGAACGGTGTCCAGTCGATGTAGTTACGCAGCGTCTCGATGCTGGCAGTGACGTCCTGAACGCCCAGACGATGCGCCACAGGGGGCGTATAGCTGGCCCAGTCAAACGCCAGATCGTTATCGCGCGCGGCCTGGAGTGTCACCGGCGGCGTCCGCGGTTTCTTACGGCCATGCTGAATACGCACGGTCTCGTACTCTTTGCGGGTACGCGCGACAAAATCATCACGCTGGGTGGCAGACAACAATGCCGACACGACACCCACGGTACGCGAGGCGTTTTGCACATAAACCGTCGGGCCACTGTAGTTCTGCTCGATTTTCACCGCCGTGTGCGCTTTGGACGTTGTCGCCCCGCCAATCAGCAATGGAATGGTAAAGCCCTGACGCTCCATCTCTTTCGCCACGTTGACCATCTCGTCCAGCGACGGGGTAATCAGCCCGGAGAGTCCAATCAGGTCAGCATTCACTTCGCGCGCAGTTTTGAGGATTTTATCCGCCGGCACCATCACGCCAAGATCGATAATCTCGTAGTTATTACACTGCAGTACGACGCCCACAATGTTCTTACCGATGTCATGCACGTCGCCCTTCACGGTGGCGATCACCATTTTACCGTTGCTGGAGCCTTTCTCTTTGCTGGCTTCGATAAAGGGTTCGAGATAGGCCACCGCCTGCTTCATGACGCGTGCGGATTTCACCACCTGCGGCAGGAACATTTTGCCTTCGCCAAACAGATCGCCGACCACGTTCATGCCGTCCATCAGCGGCCCTTCGATCACTTCAATCGGGCGCGTGGATTGCTGACGTGCTTCTTCGGTGTCCTGTTCAATAAACTCGGTAATTCCTTTGACGAGTGAGTATTCCAGACGTTTTTTCACGTCCCAGGCACGCCACTCCGCCTGCTGAATGTTTACCGATGCATCGGATTTACTGCCGCGGTATTTCTCGGCCAGATCCAGCATGCGCTCGGTGGCGTCATCACGCCGGTTGAGGATCACGTCTTCTACGGCGTCGCGCAGTTCCGCCGGCAGGTCGTCGTAAATGGCCAGCTGTCCGGCGTTAACGATCCCCATGTCCATACCGTTACGGATAGCGTAATAGAGGAACACGGCGTGGATAGCTTCACGCACCGGATCGTTACCGCGGAAGGAGAATGACACGTTCGATACGCCGCCGGAGATCAGCGCATGCGGCAGCTCGCGTTTGATGTCTTCACACGCGCCAATAAAGTCCTGCGCGTAGTTATTGTGCTCTTCAATACCGGTGGCAACCGCGAAAATGTTCGGATCGAAGATGATGTCTTCCGGCGGGAAGCCCACCTCTTCGGTCAGAATTTTGTATGCGCGGCGACAAATCTCGATTTTGCGCGCGCGGGTATCGGCCTGGCCCATTTCATCGAAGGCCATCACCACCACGGCGGCACCATAACGGCGCACCATCTTCGCATGGTGGATAAAGGTATCAACGCCTTCTTTCATCGAGATGGAGTTAACAATGCCTTTACCCTGAATACACTTCAGCCCTTTCTCGATGACTTCCCACTTAGAGGAGTCAATCATGATCGGCACCCGGGCAATGTCCGGCTCGCCGGCAATCAGGTTGAGGAAGCGCACCATCGCCGCTTCGGCGTCGAGCATCCCCTCATCCATATTGATGTCGATGATCTGGGCGCCGCTCTCAACCTGCTGGCGGGCCACGTCCAGCGCTTCACTGTACTTCTCTTCTTTAATCAGCCGTTTGAATTTCGCCGAACCGGTCACGTTAGTCCGCTCCCCGACGTTCACAAACAGGCTATCGTCACCGATGGTCAACGGCTCAAGGCCGGCCAAACGGCAGGCAACCGGCAGCGTAGGCAGTTGACGCGGCGGCAGACCCGCCACCGCATTGCTCATCGCGGCAATATGCTCTGGCGTGGTACCGCAGCAACCACCGACGATATTCAGAAAACCGGATTCGGCCCACTCGCGGATTTGCGCCGCCATGGTGTCTGCATCCAGATCGTATTCACCAAAGGCGTTCGGCAGGCCGGCGTTCGGGTGTGCGGTGACATAGCATTCAGCGATGCGCGAAAGTTCCTGCACATACTGGCGCAGCTCATCGGGACCCAGCGCGCAGTTCAGGCCGAAGGAGAGCGCTTCAGCGTGACGCAGGGAGTTGTAAAAAGCTTCTGTGGTCTGGCCGGAGAGGGTACGACCAGAGGCGTCGGTGATGGTACCGGAAATCATGATCGGCAGGTCGACGCCCAGCGCCTCGAACTCCTCTTTCACCGCGTAAATCGCGGCTTTGGCATTGAGGGTGTCGAATACCGTTTCAATCAGGATCAGATCGGAACCGCCTTCCACCAGCGCTTTGGTCGATTCACGATATGCCGCCACCAGCTGATCAAAGCTGATGTTACGAAAGGCCGGGTCGTTCACATCGGGTGAAATCGACGCGGTGCGGTTGGTCGGGCCAAGCACCCCGGCCACGTAGCGCGGTTTGTCCGGCGTACGGGCTGTCCATTCATCAGCGCAGGCGCGGGCCAGCTTTGCCGCAGCAAGGTTTATCTCCGCCGAGAGGGATTCCATCTGGTAATCCGCCATGGCGATGGTTGTCGAGTTAAAGGTGTTGGTTTCGACGATATCCGCACCCGCCTCGAAATACGCGTTGTGGATCGCCGAAATGACCTGCGGTTTACTGAGCACCAGAAGGTCGTTGTTACCTTTGAGGTCGCATGGCCAGTCGGCGAAACGCTCGCCGCGGAAATCGTCTTCACTCAGACGATAGCTCTGGATCATGGTACCCATGCCGCCGTCCAGCACCAGAATTCGTTTATTTAACTGCGCACGCAGTTGCTCTACTTTGCTGCTCACACTTGCTCCCGACAACGCTCAACCAGGCCAAAAGGCCAGCAGTCCATACTGGCACAATCTCGCAGGGTGTAAAAGTCACACAGCGGTAACATGAGACATGTTCACTATCACTCATCCGATCAGTCAGGATAACGGTTGCAAAATCACCAAATAAAACGAAAATGATTTCCACGATACAGAAAAAGGAGTTCGTCATGGTCACGACCGTTCCCGCTAAACGCGGCAGAAAACCTGCTGCCACCACCGCCGCCTCTCAGGGCGGACAGGTTCAATCGCTCACGCGCGGTTTGAAGCTGCTGGAATGGATAGCCGAGTCGCACAGCAGCGTGGCCCTGACAGAGCTGGCACAGCAGGCTGGCCTGCCGAACTCAACGACCCATCGACTGTTGACCACGATGCAGCAGCTGGGCTTTGTGCGCCAGGTGGGTGAGCTGGGACACTGGGCGGTGGGCGCACATGCGTTTATCGTCGGCAGCAGCTTCCTGCAGAGCCGCAACCTGCTGGCGATTGTGCACCCTATTCTGCGTAAACTGATGGAAGATTCCGGCGAGACGGTAAACCTGGCCGTGCTCGACCAGAGCGACCATCAGGCCATTATCATCGACCAGGTACAGTGCACTCAGCTAATGCGTATGTCGGCACCAATTGGCGGCAAGCTGCCGATGCATGCCTCCGGGGCGGGGAAAGCGTTTCTGTCGCAGCTCAGCGAAGAGCAGGTCACCGGGCTGCTGCACCGGAAAGGGCTGCACGCCTACACCCACGCCACGCTGGTCTCACCGGTACATCTGAAAGAAGATCTGGCCCTGACCCGCAAGCGCGGCTATTCGTTTGATGACGAGGAGCATGCGTTAGGCCTGCGCTGCATTGCGGCCTGCATCTTTGACGAGCACCGCGAGCCGTTTGCCGCCATTTCGATCTCCGGACCGATTTCCCGTATGACCGATGACCGCGTCACGGAGTTAGGTGCGCTGGTGATTAAGGCGGCGAAAGAGGTCACGCTGGCATATGGCGGGATTCGATAACATCGGGTGCACCTGAATCCCTCTCCCGTCGGGAGAGGGGGCATTACACCGCATATCGGATGCAAAACCGTTGTTTGCGGCGATAGGCATACACATCTTCCACATGCCCATTCTTGATGCGCGTCTGCAGGCCCCGCCAGTAGCTGGCGCGGAACAGGTCATCATGCATCTCTTCAAACAGTGGCCTGATGCGCGGGTCAGCGCACAGCCAGTGGCGAAACTCCTCAGGAAAGACATCTCCCGGTGAGATGCTGTACCACGGCTCGCCGGACAGTTCATCTTCCGGATAGCGGGGCTGCGGTATATCGCGGAAATTCACCTCAGTCATATAGCAAATTTCATCGTAATCGTAGAACACCACCCGCCCGTGACGGGTGACACCGAAGTTTTTAAACAGCATGTCGCCCGGGAAGATATTCGCGGCGGCAAGCTGACGGATAGCGTTGCCGTATTCTTCTATGGCATCCCGCAGTGCCTGACCTTCGGACTGCTCCAGCCAGATATTGAGTGGGATCATGCGGCGTTCGATATAGAGATGGCTGATGGCAATTTTGTCACCCAGATCGGTGATTTTCGCCGGCGCTTCCTGCAGTAATAACGCCATTAATGCCGGATCGATCTGCTGCTTATCCAGCACAAAGTTCTCGAACTCCTGGGTGTCCGCCATTCGCCCGACGCGATCGTGCTCTTTAACCAGCTGGTAGCAGGCGCGGACGTGAGCAGCGGTCATCTCCTTCTGCGGCGCGAACGTATCTTTGATGACCTTAAACACCCGATCAAAACCCGGCAGGGTAAAGACCAGCATCACCATGCCGCGAATACCGGGGGCTTCGATAAATTGCTCATCTGCCGTGGTGACATAGCGCAGATATTCCCGATAGCTTTCCGTCTTGGCGTGTTTCTGACAGCCAATGGCCATGTACAGCTCGGCGGTGGTTTTCCCCGGCAGGATCTCGCGCAACCACTCCACCAGAGCAGCAGGCAGCGGGGCATACACCATAAAGTAGGAGCGGGCGAAACCAAAGACAATGCTGGCCTCGGCGCTGGTCGTCAGGCAGGTATCAACAAACAGTTCACCGTCATCGGTACGATGGATGGGTAACAGAAACGGCACAATGGCCGACGGTGTCATCAGTTTACCGACCAGCCAGGCGGCCTTATTACGGTAAAAAAGCTCATTGGCAACCTGCAAATGGCTTTGCCCGAGCACCTCTTCGCCAAAGGTCTCCTTGAGATGCGCAGAGATATAGCCGATATCACGGGTTTTATTCTCCCAGGGCAAACGCAGCGGCAAATCCGTTAATACGCGATGCAGGAGCTTTTCCCAGCCGCGATCGGGAAAGAAATCCTTCGCCAGCGGACGCGGAATAGTGCGAAAGCGGCGCTCCGGCTGGGAGCTGAAGATAAATAACCGCTCAGGAGATAATGAGCGGTGGTCAAATAACCGGCAATAGACGGAGTTGAAAAAGCTCTCCGCAATCTCGAAGCGCGGGTAATCAGGTAACAGATGGGTGTAATGCTCCTTCACGCGCAGTAAAAACTCCGCGTCAGGGATTTTGCCGTCGGTAATGCAGCGCAACTGCTCCACCACCAGACCCACATGGTGATCGTAAAGGTGGATTCGCTGCTTCATGGCCTGCTGAACCGCATGCCAGTCGGCGTGCTCAAAACGCTGCTGCGCGCCGGATGTGACTTCCAGGAAACGTCCGTACTGGGCATCGAAGCCCTGCAGAATAGTTTGGGCAATCAGTAATTCCAGACCACGCGACATTGTTCATGCTCCCTCACCCCGGCCCCCTCCCGACGGGAGAGGGAGTATGTTCACAGGCCCGGTAGCGTGCCACCGGGCGTTACACGGCTCAGAACTGGGCTTCTTCCGTCGATCCCGTTAAGGCGGTGACGGAGGAGGTGCCCCCCTGGATGATAGTGGTCACGTTATCGAAGTAACCGGTCCCGACCTCCTGCTGATGCGAAACGAAGGTATAGCCCTCTTTACCGGCAGCAAATTCCGGCTGCTGCACCTTCTCAACGTAATGCTTCATGCCTTCACCCTGCGCGTAGGCATGCGCCAGGTCGAACATGTTGAACCACATGCTGTGAATGCCAGCCAGCGTGATGAACTGATACTTGTAGCCCATGTCGGACAGCTGCTGCTGGAAGCTGGCGATGGTTTTATCATCCAGTTTCTTCTGCCAGTTGAAGGACGGCGAGCAGTTATAGGCCAGCAGTTTGCCCGGATATTTGGCGTGGATAGCATCGGCAAAGCGTTTTGCCAGCGCCAGGTCCGGCGTGGAGGTTTCGCACCAGACCAGGTCCGCATACGGTGCATATGCCAGCCCACGGCTGATCGCCTGTTCAATGCCAGCATGGGTACGATAAAACCCTTCGCTGGTGCGTTCACCGGTAATGAACTCGCTGTCGTAAGGATCGCAGTCAGAGGTGATCAGGTCAGCCGCATCCGCATCGGTACGGGCAATCACCAGCGTGGGTACGCCGAGCACGTCAGCCGCCAGACGCGCCGCAACCAGCTTCTGAATCGCTTCCTGGGTTGGGACAAGGACTTTCCCGCCCATGTGTCCGCATTTCTTCACTGACGCCAGCTGGTCTTCGAAGTGAACGGCCGCTGCACCGGCCTCAATCATCGATTTCATCAGCTCAAAGGCGTTCAGCACGCCGCCGAATCCCGCTTCCGCATCCGCGACGATTGGCAGGAAATAGTCAATAAAACGCGGATCGTTTGGCTCAATGCCTGCCGCCCACTGGATCTGATCCGCACGGCGGAAGGTGTTGTTGATCCGATCCACCACGGTTGGTACCGAGTTTGCCGGATAGAGCGACTGATCCGGATACATGCTGGAGGCCAGGTTGGCGTCCGCCGCAACCTGCCAGCCGGAAAGATAGATGGCTTCGATGCCGGCTTTCGCCTGCTGCAGGGCCTGGCCGCCAGTCAGCGCGCCGAGGCTATTGATGTAACCTTTTTTGGCACCGCCGTGCAGCAGCTCCCACATTTTCGCCGCGCCGCGCTGCGCCAGGGTACATTCCGGATTGACCGAGCCACGCAATTTCACCACCTCTTCCGCGCTATACGGGCGGCGGATGCCTTCCCAGCGAGGTTGGGTCCACTCTTTCTTCAATTCTTCGATTTGTTGGGTACGGGTTTTCATGTGCAGATGCTCCATATTGTTGTGGGGTGAATTACGCCAGGAAGCGGTAGCCCGGCAGGGTCAGGAAGTCGATTAAGTCATCGGATGTGGTGATTTGCTCCATCAGGCGTGCGGTGTCATCAAAACGTCCGCTGCTGAAGCGGTGTTCACCCAGTTCGTCCTGGATCACCCGCATCTCTTCGGCCAGCATCTGACGGAACAGGGATTTGGTCACCGGCTTGCCGTTGCTGAGCGTTTTTTGATGGTGGATCCACTGCCAGATTGAGGTGCGAGAGATTTCGGCGGTAGCGGCATCTTCCATCAGGCCGTAGATCGGCACGCAGCCGTTACCGGAGATCCACGCTTCAATGTACTGGACGGCTACGCGGATATTGGCGCGCATGCCCTCTTCCGTACGCTCGCCCGCACACGGTGCCAGCAGGTGTTCTTCAGCCGTTGGGGCATCCTCATCACGCGTCACAAACAGCTGGTTTTTGTTCTCACCGAGTACGCGGTTGAAGACGTCCATTGCCGTATCCGCCAGACCCGGATGCGCGATCCACGTTCCGTCATGGCCATTTCGTGCTTCAAGCTCTTTATCGGCTTTCACCTTGTTGAGCACCTGATTGTTACGTTCAGCATCTTTGCTTGGGATAAATGCTGCCATTCCCCCCATCGCAAAGGCCCCACGCTTGTGGCAGGTCTTAATCAACAGGCGTGAGTAGGCACTCAGGAACGGTTTATCCATGGTGACCACCTGGCGATCCGGCAGCACACGATCGGGATGATTTTTCAGGGTTTTGATGTAGCTGAAGATGTAATCCCAGCGTCCACAGTTCAGCCCAACAATATGGTCGCGCAGCGCATGCAGAATTTCGTTCATCTGGAACACGGCAGGCAGCGTTTCAATCAGCAGGGTGGCTTTAATGGTGCCGCGCGGCAGGTTGAAACGATCTTCCGTGAAGCTAAATACTTCACTCCACCAGGCCGCTTCCTGCCAGGCCTGTGTTTTCGGCAGATAGAAATAGGGGCCGCTGCCTTTTGCCAGCAGATTCTTGTGGTTGTGGAAGAAATAGAGGGCGAAGTCAAACAGACTGCCCGGAATGGCTTCGCCACGCCAGGTGACATGCTTTTCAGGCAGATGCAGTCCACGTACGCGACAGATCAGAACCGCCGGATTGGGTTTCAGTTGATAGATTTTGCCGGCTTCGTTGGTATAGCTGATGGTGCCATTCACGGCATCGCGCAGATTGATTTGCCCGTCGATGACCTTATGCCAGTCCGGCGCCAGTGAGTCCTCAAAATCCGCCATAAAGACTTTTACGTTCGCGTTCATGGCGTTGATCACCATTTTGCGCTCCACCGGGCCGGTGATTTCGACGCGCCGATCCTGTAAATCATCCGGAATGCCGCGGATTTTCCACTCACCACGGCGAATGGAAGCGGTTTCCGAAATAAACCCAGGCAACTTGCCATCATCAATTTCCTGCTGCTGATGAATGCGTGCCGCCAGCAGCTTATTGCGCGTTGGCGTAAAGCGGGTCACCAGTTCGGTCAGAAATTCGACAGCGTCTGCTGTCAAAATTTGCTGTTCTTGCTCGCCATGCGGCTGGGTAAAGGCCAGTTCATCGACTGTCGTTGCCTGTTGAGTCATTACTCTGCTCCTCATCAAAGATCCAAAATCACGCCCCGATGCGAACGAAAGATCGTTGTGTAGTTTTCGCTCAGCAGAATTAAGACTATCTATATTTTTTACAAAATCAAAAACAATTTCCATTTTAATTATAAAATGCATTTAACACATTGATTAATATGAAATTAAACTTTTATTGTTTGTTGAGTGGTATTTCGGAAATAAAAAAGGCACCCGAAGGTGCCTGATGTGAATAGCTGAAACGCTTTAGGATCGTTTAGTGCAGAAGATTACTCCAGCGTTGGATTCATGTGGCGCAGATCGTATGGCGTGATCTGGTAGACGTAATAGTTGAGCCAGTTAGTAAACAGCAAATTCCCGTGGCTACGCCAGGTGGCTCTCGGTTTGTTCTGTGGATCGTTTTTGGGGAAATAGTTGTACGGAACGTCCGGATTCAGACCGGCTTCAACGTCACGGAAATACTCCGACGCGAGGGTGTTCGGATCGTATTCAGGATGGCCGGTAACAAAGGCAATTCGCTTGTCTTTACTGGCAAACAGGTAAGCATCCCCGTCTTCGGTTTCGGCCAGGATATCGAGATCGGTGTAATCACGAATCAGCTGTGCCGGGAAATCGGCGTAGCGCGAGTGTGGGGCCAGGAAGGAGTCATCGAACCCGCGCGTCAACAGGGCGTGAGGTTGGACAAGGTGGTGCTCGTAAACACCTGAAAGCTTCTCAGTGCGGGTTTGTTTGGGGATCCCATAGAGGATATTCAGGGCGGCTTGCACCGCCCAACAAACAAACAGCGTGGACGTGACGTGATCTTTAGCCCACTCCAGTACCTGTTTGATCTGCGGCCAGTAGGCAACATCATTAAATTCGACCAGGCCCAGCGGTGCACCGGTCACAATCAGCCCGTCGAAGTTTTCGTCGCGAATGTCGTCGAAGTTACAGTAAAAATTATTCAGATGCTCCGAAGGCGTATTTCGCGACTCACGGGCATCGATTCGCAGCAGCTGGATATCAACCTGCAGCGGCGAGTTCGAAAGCAAACGCAGGAACTGGTTCTCTGTTTCGATCTTTTTCGGCATCAGATTGAGAATAAGCACCTTCAGTGGGCGAATTTCCTGACCTGTAGCGCGTGAAGTCGTCATCACAAAGACGTTTTCATCACGTAAGAAATTGACGGCTGGTAGCTCGTCCTGCACCCGAATCGGCATAACCTCATATCCTCACAGCATACGTATAAACGTTTAGACATCCAGACAGCTAACGATACCCAGAAACAGGCTGAATGTCGAGTCTGCAAGCGGAAGGTGAGAAAGTTTCAAGGAGGAAGTAAGAAGCCCAAAAAGCAAAAAACCCCGCACCATACGGTACGGGGTTCTTTTAATTGATGCCTGGCAGTTCCCTACTCTCACATGGGGAGACCCCACACTACCATCGGCGCTACGGCGTTTCACTTCTGAGTTCGGCATGGGGTCAGGTGGGACCACCGCGCTAAAGCCGCCAGGCAAATTCTGTTATCTGTATCAGCTGAAAATCGTCTCTCACCGCCAAAACATCTTCGGCGTTGTAAGGTTAAGCCTCACGGTTCATTAGTATCGGTTAGCTCAACGCATCGCTGCGCTTACACACCCGACCTATCAACGTCGTAGTCTTCAACGTTCCTTCAGGAGACTTAAAGTCTCAGGGAGAACTCATCTCGGGGCAAGTTTCGTGCTTAGATGCTTTCAGCACTTATCTCTTCCGCATTTAGCTACCGGGCAGTGCCATTGGCATGACAACCCGAACACCAGTGATGCGTCCACTCCGGTCCTCTCGTACTAGGAGCAGCCCCCCTCAATTCTCCAGCGCCCACGGCAGATAGGGACCGAACTGTCTCACGACGTTCTAAACCCAGCTCGCGTACCACTTTAAATGGCGAACAGCCATACCCTTGGGACCTACTTCAGCCCCAGGATGTGATGAGCCGACATCGAGGTGCCAAACACCGCCGTCGATATGAACTCTTGGGCGGTATCAGCCTGTTATCCCCGGAGTACCTTTTATCCGTTGAGCGATGGCCCTTCCATTCAGAACCACCGGATCACTATGACCTGCTTTCGCACCTGCTCGAGCCGTCACTCTCGCAGTCAAGCTAGCTTATGCCATTGCACTAACCTCCTGATGTCCGACCAGGATTAGCTAACCTTCGTGCTCCTCCGTTACTCTTTGGGAGGAGACCGCCCCAGTCAAACTACCCACCAGACACTGTCCGCAACCCGGATTACGGGTCTACGTTAGAACACCAGCCATTAAAGGGTGGTATTTCAAGGTTGGCTCCACGCAGACTGGCGTCCACGCTTCAAAGCCTCCCACCTATCCTACACATCAAGGACCAGTGTTCAGTGTCAAGCTATAGTAAAGGTTCACGGGGTCTTTCCGTCTTGCCGCGGGTACACTGCATCTTCACAGCGAGTTCAATTTCACTGAGTCTCGGGTGGAGACAGCCTGGCCATCATTACGCCATTCGTGCAGGTCGGAACTTACCCGACAAGGAATTTCGCTACCTTAGGACCGTTATAGTTACGGCCGCCGTTTACCGGGGCTTCGATCAAGAGCTTCGCGTTACCGCTAACCCCATCAATTAACCTTCCGGCACCGGGCAGGCGTCACACCGTATACGTCCACTTTCGTGTTTGCACAGTGCTGTGTTTTTAATAAACAGTTGCAGCCAGCTGGTATCTTCGACTGATTTCAGCTCCACCCGCAGGGGCTTCACCTACATATCAGCGTGCCTTCTCCCGAAGTTACGGCACCATTTTGCCTAGTTCCTTCACCCGAGTTCTCTCAAGCGCCTTGGTATTCTCTACCTGACCACCTGTGTCGGTTTGGGGTACGATTTCGTGTTACCTGATGCTTAGAGGCTTTTCCTGGAAGCAGGGCATTTGTTACTTCAGCACCGTAGTGCCTCGTCATCACACCTCAGCGTTAATAAACGACCGGATTTACCTAATCGTTCCGCCTACATGCTTAAACCGGGACAACCGTCGCCCGGCTAACATAGCCTTCTCCGTCCCCCCTTCGCAGTAACACCAAGTACAGGAATATTAACCTGTTTCCCATCGACTACGCCTTTCGGCCTCGCCTTAGGGGTCGACTCACCCTGCCCCGATTAACGTTGGACAGGAACCCTTGGTCTTCCGGCGAGCGGGCTTTTCACCCGCTTTATCGTTACTTATGTCAGCATTCGCACTTCTGATACCTCCAGCACCCCTCACAGGACACCTTCAACGGCTTACAGAACGCTCCCCTACCCAACAACGCATAAGCGTCGCTGCCGCAGCTTCGGTGCATGGTTTAGCCCCGTTACATCTTCCGCGCAGGCCGACTCGACCAGTGAGCTATTACGCTTTCTTTAAATGATGGCTGCTTCTAAGCCAACATCCTGGCTGTCTGTGCCTTCCCACATCGTTTCCCACTTAACCATGACTTTGGGACCTTAGCTGGCGGTCTGGGTTGTTTCCCTCTTCACGACGGACGTTAGCACCCGCCGTGTGTCTCCCGTGATAACATTCTTCGGTATTCGTAGTTTGCATCGGGTTGGTAAGCCGGGATGGCCCCCTAGCCGAAACAGTGCTCTACCCCCGAAGATGAGTTCACGAGGCGCTACCTAAATAGCTTTCGGGGAGAACCAGCTATCTCCCGGTTTGATTGGCCTTTCACCCCCAGCCACAAGTCATCCGCTAATTTTTCAACATTAGTCGGTTCGGTCCTCCAGTTAGTGTTACCCAACCTTCAACCTGCCCATGGCTAGATCACCGGGTTTCGGGTCTATACCCTGCAACTTAACGCCCAGTTAAGACTCGGTTTCCCTTCGGCTCCCCTATACGGTTAACCTTGCTACAGAATATAAGTCGCTGACCCATTATACAAAAGGTACGCAGTCACCCCATAAAAGAGGCTCCCACTGCTTGTACGTACACGGTTTCAGGTTCTTTTTCACTCCCCTCGCCGGGGTTCTTTTCGCCTTTCCCTCACGGTACTGGTTCACTATCGGTCAGTCAGGAGTATTTAGCCTTGGAGGATGGTCCCCCCATATTCAGACAGGATACCACGTGTCCCGCCCTACTCTTCGAGTTCACAACCTGTGTGCTTTCGTGTACGGGACTGTCACCCTGTACCGTGCGACTTTCCAGACGCTTCCACTAACACACAAGCTGATTCAGACTCTGGGCTGCTCCCCGTTCGCTCGCCGCTACTGGGGGAATCTCGGTTGATTTCTTTTCCTCGGGGTACTTAGATGTTTCAGTTCCCCCGGTTCGCCTCGTTAACCTATGTATTCAGTTAACGATAGTGTGTCGGAACACACTGGGTTTCCCCATTCGGACATCGCCGGGTCAAAGGTTCATATCACCTCGCCGGCGCTTTTCGCAGATTAGCACGTCCTTCATCGCCTCTGACTGCCAGGGCATCCACCGTGTACGCTTAGTCGCTTAACCTCACAACCCGAAGATGTTTCTTTCGATTCATCACCGGTTTGCGAAAATTTGAGAGACTCGAACACACATAACATGTGTGTCGTTTCAATTTTCAGCTTGATCCAGATTTTTAAAGAGCAAAATTTCACAATGCACTTCGCAGTACATTTTGAAATTTATCATTCATCAGACAATCTGTGTGAGCACTACAAAGGCAGGTTCTTTAAGGTAAGGAGGTGATCCAACCGCAGGTTCCCCTACGGTTACCTTGTTACGACTTCACCCCAGTCATGAATCACAAAGTGGTAAGCGCCCTCCCGAAGGTTAAGCTACCTACTTCTTTTGCAACCCACTCCCATGGTGTGACGGGCGGTGTGTACAAGGCCCGGGAACGTATTCACCGTAGCATTCTGATCTACGATTACTAGCGATTCCGACTTCATGGAGTCGAGTTGCAGACTCCAATCCGGACTACGACGCACTTTATGAGGTCCGCTTGCTCTCGCGAGTTCGCTTCTCTTTGTATGCGCCATTGTAGCACGTGTGTAGCCCTACTCGTAAGGGCCATGATGACTTGACGTCATCCCCACCTTCCTCCAGTTTATCACTGGCAGTCTCCTTTGAGTTCCCGGCCGGACCGCTGGCAACAAAGGATAAGGGTTGCGCTCGTTGCGGGACTTAACCCAACATTTCACAACACGAGCTGACGACAGCCATGCAGCACCTGTCTCAGAGTTCCCGAAGGCACCAATCCATCTCTGGAAAGTTCTCTGGATGTCAAGAGTAGGTAAGGTTCTTCGCGTTGCATCGAATTAAACCACATGCTCCACCGCTTGTGCGGGCCCCCGTCAATTCATTTGAGTTTTAACCTTGCGGCCGTACTCCCCAGGCGGTCGACTTAACGCGTTAGCTCCGGAAGCCACGCCTCAAGGGCACAACCTCCAAGTCGACATCGTTTACGGCGTGGACTACCAGGGTATCTAATCCTGTTTGCTCCCCACGCTTTCGCACCTGAGCGTCAGTCTTTGTCCAGGGGGCCGCCTTCGCCACCGGTATTCCTCCAGATCTCTACGCATTTCACCGCTACACCTGGAATTCTACCCCCCTCTACAAGACTCTAGCCTGCCAGTTTCGAATGCAGTTCCCAGGTTGAGCCCGGGGATTTCACATCCGACTTGACAGACCGCCTGCGTGCGCTTTACGCCCAGTAATTCCGATTAACGCTTGCACCCTCCGTATTACCGCGGCTGCTGGCACGGAGTTAGCCGGTGCTTCTTCTGCGGGTAACGTCAATTGCTGCGGTTATTAACCGCAACACCTTCCTCCCCGCTGAAAGTACTTTACAACCCGAAGGCCTTCTTCATACACGCGGCATGGCTGCATCAGGCTTGCGCCCATTGTGCAATATTCCCCACTGCTGCCTCCCGTAGGAGTCTGGACCGTGTCTCAGTTCCAGTGTGGCTGGTCATCCTCTCAGACCAGCTAGGGATCGTCGCCTAGGTGAGCCGTTACCCCACCTACTAGCTAATCCCATCTGGGCACATCTGATGGCAAGAGGCCCGAAGGTCCCCCTCTTTGGTCTTGCGACGTTATGCGGTATTAGCTACCGTTTCCAGTAGTTATCCCCCTCCATCAGGCAGTTTCCCAGACATTACTCACCCGTCCGCCACTCGTCACCCGAGAGCAAGCTCTCTGTGCTACCGTTCGACTTGCATGTGTTAGGCCTGCCGCCAGCGTTCAATCTGAGCCATGATCAAACTCTTCAATTTAAGTTTGATGCTCGTGAATTAAACTTCGTAATGAATTACGTATGTTCACTCAGAGACTTTGGTATTCATTTAGTGTCCGAAGACATTAAGAATCCATGTCACTTTGAGTGCCCACACAGATTGTCTGATAAATTGTTAAAGAGCAGTTGCGACGCGGCTTACAGCTCACCGTCGCGAGGTGGCGTATATTACGCTTTCCTCTTTCAGAGTCAACCCTGAAGTTCAGGATTTTTTCTCTTCAACCGACCGGGTTAACTGTGAAGTGATTCACATCCGCCGTGTCGATGGAGGCGCATTATAGGGAGTTCTCTGCAGGCCGCAACCGCTAAATGACAGAAAAATGACTGACTGCTGCATTCCCCAGCAAAACCCCGCCTTATACCCTTTTACACACAGACTTATCCACAGAGATACGAAAAAGTGAAAATTCGCGAGCGTTGCGCAAACGTTTTCGTTAAAATGCTCGCGCTTAACAAGGATGCCTCGTCAGGTGTGTTAGATGAGTTTTTCGCTGGAAAATTCATCTAACGCTCTCTGTAATCGTGAAATCCAGGGGATTTACCATGCAACAACGTCGTCCAGTCCGCCGCGCTCTGCTCAGTGTTTCTGATAAAGCCGGTATCGTCGAATTCGCTCAGGCACTTTCTGCACGCGGTGTGGAGCTGCTTTCTACAGGTGGTACCGCTCGCCTGTTAGCAGAGAAAGGTCTGCCGGTAACCGAAGTGTCCGATTACACCGGTTTTCCGGAAATGATGGATGGACGCGTCAAGACCCTGCACCCGAAGGTCCACGGCGGTATTCTTGGCCGTCGCGGCCAGGACGACGGCATTATGGAAAAGCATGATATCGCGCCAATCGACATGGTCGTCGTTAACCTCTACCCGTTCGCTCAGACCGTTGCCCGCGAAGGCTGCTCTCTGGAAGACGCCGTCGAAAATATTGATATCGGCGGCCCAACCATGGTGCGCTCAGCGGCTAAGAACCATAAAGATGTTGCCATCGTGGTGAAGAGCAGCGACTACAACACCATTATTAATGAGATGGATGCCAACGAAGGGTCGCTGACGCTGGAGACGCGTTTCGACCTCGCCATCAAAGCATTCGAGCACACCGCCGCGTACGACAGCATGATCGCCAACTACTTCGGTAGCCTGGTGCCTGCTTATCATGGCGAAAGCACTGAACCTTCCGGCCGCTTCCCGCGTACGCTGAACCTGAACTTCATTAAGAAGCAGGATATGCGTTACGGAGAGAACAGCCACCAGCAGGCTGCCTTCTATATAGAAGAAGAGGTAAAAGAAGCCTCTGTTGCGACCGCACAGCAAGTTCAGGGCAAGGCACTCTCCTATAACAACATCGCTGACACCGATGCAGCGCTCGAGTGCGTGAAAGCGTTCAGTGAACCCGCCTGCGTAATCGTGAAGCACGCGAACCCATGTGGCGTAGCGGTAAGCACCTCCATTCTCGACGCCTATGATCGCGCGTATAAAACCGACCCAACCTCCGCATTCGGCGGCATTATCGCCTTCAACCGCGAGCTGGACGCTGACACAGCACAGGCCATCATCTCCCGTCAGTTTGTCGAAGTGATCATCGCTCCTTCTGCATCCGACGAAGCCCTGAAAATCACCGCGGCAAAACAGAACGTGCGCGTACTGGTGTGTGGCCAGTGGGCTGAGCGCGTACCGGGTCTGGACTTCAAACGCGTGAACGGCGGTCTGCTGGTTCAGGATCGCGATCTGGGCATGGTTACCGCGGGCGATCTGCGCGTCGTGACGAAACGCCAGCCTACCGAGCAGGAACTGCGTGACGCGCTGTTCTGCTGGAAGGTCGCGAAGTTCGTGAAATCCAACGCGATTGTCTATGCAAAAGAGAACATGACCATCGGAATAGGCGCAGGCCAGATGAGCCGCGTTTACTCCGCGAAAATTGCCGGTATCAAAGCGGCCGATGAAGGTCTGGAAGTGAAAGGCTCGGCAATGGCCTCTGACGCCTTCTTCCCGTTCCGTGACGGTATCGACGCTGCTGCTGCAGTGGGCATTACCTGTGTTATCCAGCCTGGCGGCTCAATCCGTGACGACGAAGTCATTGCCGCTGCTGACGAACACGGCATTGCGATGATCTTCACCGACATGCGTCACTTCCGCCATTAATCCACGGAGCAGAAAATGAAAGTATTAGTCATTGGTAATGGCGGGCGCGAGCACGCTCTGGCGTGGAAAGCGGCCCAGTCGCCGCAAGTGAAAACCGTCTTTGTGGCACCGGGTAATGCCGGTACTGCGCTGGAACCCACGTTACAGAACGTCGCTATCGGCGTGACCGATATCCCGGCCCTGTTGAGCTTTGCTCAGCAGGAGAAAATCGATTTGACCATCGTGGGTCCGGAAGCGCCGCTGGTGATTGGCGTCGTTGACGCCTTCCGGGCTGCTGGCCTGCAAATCTTCGGCCCAACGGAAGGGGCTGCACAGCTGGAAGGCTCGAAAGCCTTCACCAAAGATTTCCTCGCACGTCATAACATCCCGACGGCGGAATATCAGAATTTCACCGAAGTAGAGCCAGCCCTGGCTTACTTACGTGAAAAAGGTGCGCCTATCGTTATCAAAGCCGACGGTCTGGCCGCCGGTAAAGGCGTTATCGTGGCGATGACGCTCGAGGAAGCCGAAGCCGCGGTTCAGGATATGCTGGCAGGCAACGCCTTTGGCGACGCGGGCCATCGCATCGTGATTGAAGAGTTCCTTGACGGTGAAGAGGCGAGCTTTATCGTGATGGTCGACGGCGAGCATGTTCTGCCGATGGCCACCAGCCAAGATCATAAACGCGTTGGCAATGCAGATACCGGGCCGAACACCGGCGGTATGGGCGCTTACTCCCCTGCCCCTGTGGTCACTGACGAAGTGCATCAGCGCACCATGGACCGCATTATCTGGCCAACCGTCAAAGGCATGGCTGCTGAAGGTAATACTTACACCGGTTTCCTCTATGCAGGCCTGATGATCGACAAACAGGGCAATCCGAAGGTGATTGAGTTCAACTGCCGCTTCGGCGATCCGGAAACACAGCCAATCATGCTGCGCATGAAATCTGACCTGGTGGAACTGTGTCTTGCCGCCTGTGAAGGTAAGCTGGATGAGAAAACGTCTGAGTGGGATGAACGTGCTTCTCTGGGCGTGGTGATTGCTGCGGGGGGTTATCCGGGCAATTACAATACCGGTGATGAGATCCACGGTTTACCGCTGGAAGAATTGGAAGGCGCGAAGGTATTCCACGCCGGCACAAAGCTGTCTGACGACGATCGCGTGCTTACTAATGGCGGCCGTGTACTGTGTGCGACCGCGCTGGGTCACACCGTTGCAGAAGCACAGAAGCGTGCCTATGCGCTGATGGCAGATATTCACTGGAACGGTAGCTTTAGCCGCCAGGATATCGGTTATCGCGCAATTGCGCGTGAGCAGGGCGAGTAATTCTTCCGCCAGCCCCTCTCCCGTCAGGGAGAGGGGACGTCACTCAAAAACTCTTTTCTGTCGGCTGCCAGGTGCAGAAGTCTTCGTTCGCGACCAGCAGCAGTTGAGAACCTTCCGGCGCTTCCAGCCACGCCACACTCACTTCCATGGATGAATGCCGCTGACGGCGCTCAATATGTTCGGTTGCCCAGGCTTCAAGCTCAGGCTTAACGGTTTGCCCTTCGCAGGTTGTTACCGTGCCATCGGCATGCCAGCGCCCCTGGCGCAGCACAACGCGTCCCTGACGCAGCGCATCGCTGGTCTGGCGGATTTGTTCGGCACGATAACGATAGAGTGCGACTTGATCGCTGGAAAGCTGCTGTTTTTGACCGCTGACTTCCCGTTGCATAAAGCTCAGCTCGCCATGGTCATCAAAACGCACTTTCACATGTTCGGGGGTCTTGCTGTAGACATTCAGTTCTATCAGCGACAGGTCATCGCCCTGCCAGCGATACTCCGCGGTCGACGTATTGCCGTTATGCCACGGACTGAAAGCAGAAAGCAGATGCACTTCGCCGCCAGAATCTTTGCGCCAGATCCTCACCGCACCCTGGTTGTCAGCGTAGCCGCTGGCGGTAAACGGTGGCAGAGAGGTGTCGTGGCTACAGGCGGACAGAAACATCACGCCCGCCAGCGCGAAAAGACCGCGCCAGACAGACAAAAGGGGCGTTGCCGCCCCTTCGTTAAAACTGTTCACTGCCACGCGTCTTACTTAACAGCGTCTTTCAGTGCTTTACCAGAAACAAATGCCGGCACGTTAGCTGCGGCGATTTTGATTTCTTTACCGGTCTGCGGGTTGCGGCCAGTACGCTCAGCGCGGTGGTTCACTTTGAAGGTACCGAAACCAACCAGTTGTACAGCATCACCTTCTTTCAGAGACTCAGTAATAGCAGCCAGGGTAGATTCCAGAGCAGCTTTAGCCTGCACTTTAGACAGATCAGCCTTGTCCGCAATTACATCAATCAGTTGAGTCTTGTTCATAAGTTATCCTTTCAATGTGTTTATCGCTTGCTAAGCATCGAGTGCGACGAAAATGCCAAAAAAGCACTCTCCTGCATACACGCACCGATAGCCACTTTTTTTCGCCCCCCAAATGTAGACCAGACAAGGGGCGAAAGGGAAGAGTCGAGGAGCGACAAAACGAGCGTTATATCAAGTTTTGTTGTCTCATTGGTTAAAAATTATACCAATATTACTCTCACCAGCCTCACGTAAGTCCGCACGGAGCCCTTTTATCAGCTCAATATCGCGTTCTTCACACTCTGCCAGCAGGCGGAAAATCTCCCACTGGATATCCCATTCCTGCTCAACCGCGGGGTTCACTCGCAGCTCTTCGTCGGTCATTTCCCGACCTTCCTGGGTCATTTCCAGCATCGCGACGGTCGTAATGGATGCCTTGCTGACTTCGATAGCATGCTCCAGCGTTTCACCGCTCAGACGGGAATGAATCAGTTCACTTAATGCCACGCAGGCATCAATGGCCGGATAGACACCATACAGGTCGTAGTCATCCGCCGCCGGGATCGCCTCTTCAAGCTTTTCAAGCTGAGAGTCGAAGTTCACCTTAGCGTCTTTGACCGTCAGCGTCTCCCAGATTAAATCCAGGATGCGGCGATAAATCTGCCCTTCACCAAAGCCTGTCTGCTTGCAGAACGCGGCATAGTTGGGATACATGCGCTCGCACAGGCAAGCCATAAAAGTCACGTGCTGCCAGCTTTCCAGCTTCTCAAGGCGCAGATGAATCGGGTTTTGTAGCATGATGAGGTCTCGAATCGAAAATTAGCCGCAGTTTACCTGAATCATCACTGAATTTCTTGCCAACGCGTAAAAGCCGAACGCCCTGACGCTACCGCATCAGCCCAGCGGGTGGGCTCCGGTAAGCGATACCCTTTCATGCAGCGCTGCACCCACGCCAGCGCACTGTCCGTGCTCACCCGATGCCCGGTGGCGATAAACAGGGGGTTACAACGCGCTTTACTGCGCCAGACCCACGCCAGTTGCTCACCCTTATCGATGAGAGGTGCCAGCGCGCCTGGCTCGGCGGAGAGCGGCTCAAACGCACCGCACAGACGTTTTTTAGCCACACCGATGGTGGGGACATCCACCAGCAGCCCAAAATGGCTGGCGACGCCTAAGCGGCGCGGATGAGAGATACCATGGCCGTCGACAAACAGCAGGTCGGGTTTTTGCGAGAGTTGCTCCCACGCTGCCAGCAGCGCGGGATATTCACGGAATGAGAGAAAGCCAGGAATGTACGGCATGGTGGTGGCGATACGCGCCACCTTGTACTCCACCAGTTCCAGCGAGGGATATTTCAGCAGCACCATTGCCGCCCGCGTCACTTCACCTCCCTGCTCAAACCCCACATCTGCTCCGCCAATGTACTGCGGCGGGTCTGTGTCCAGACGATCCTCGCGGATCACGGATGAGGCCAGTTCTATCTGTTGAGCGCGTAATGACGCGAGATCCATAACCACTCCTTACTGATGATAATGTGCAGAAAGTCGGTGCACCGCCTCCACAAACGCGCCAGCGTGTTCTGGCGGTACATCCTGATGAATACCGTGCCCGAGGTTGAACACGTGTCCTTCGCCCTGGCCGAAACCAGCAAGAATGGAGGCCACCTCTTCCTCAATACGGGCAGGCTGAGCATAGAGCATAGACGGGTCCATGTTGCCCTGCAGCGCCACTTTGTCACCCACGCGACGGCGCGCATCGGCAATATCGGTTGTCCAGTCGAGACCCAGCGCGTCACAGCCGGTGGCGGCCATGGCTTCCAGCCACTGCCCACCGCCTTTAGTGAACAGCGTCACCGGCACCCGGCGACCTTCGTTTTCACGCAGCAGGCCATCGACGATTTTATGCATGTAATACAGCGAGAACTGCTGGTAATCGCGCCCGGTCAGCACGCCGCCCCAGGTATCGAAAATCATCACCGATTGCGCGCCTGCTTTAATCTGCGCGTTAAGATAGAGTGTGACGCTCTTCGCCAGCTTGTCGAGCAGCGTATGCAGCGCCTGTGGCTCCGCGTACATCATCTTTTTAATGACGGTAAAGACTTTGCTGCTGCCACCTTCCACCATATAGGTCGCCAGCGTCCACGGGCTGCCTGAGAAGCCAATCAGCGGCACTTCGCCTTTCAGTTCACGGCGAATTGTGCGCACGGCGTTCATCACATACCCCAGCTCCTGCTCAGGATCCGGTACCGGCAGCTTATCAACGTCGGCTTTGCTTTTGATCGGGGAGGTGAAACGCGGACCTTCACCGGTTTCGAAATAGAGCCCAAGGCCCATGGCATCCGGAATGGTCAGAATGTCCGAAAAGAGAATAGCGGCATCCAGCGGGTAGCGGCGCAGCGGCTGGAGCGTCACTTCGCAGGCCAGCTCGGCATTTTTGCACAGCGACATAAAATCACCCGCCTGCGCACGCGTGGCTTTGTACTCTGGCAGATAGCGCCCCGCCTGGCGCATCATCCACACCGGGGTGACATCAACGGGCTGGCGCAGCAGCGCACGCAGATAACGATCGTTCTTCAGTTCGGTCATTTTGCAGTTCCTTATTGCGTCAGTCCGTGAGTGTAACACTACTCATACTCGGCCCGACACATCGCCACGGTATCTTCTATCAGCCGACGGGCTACCGTTCCCGGCGGGGGTAACAGTGGCAAATCGTCATAACGGTACCAGTTCGCGTCCAGCAGCTCTTTCTGGTCGATAACAATCTCACCGCTATCGTATTCGGCCATAAACGCCGTCATCAGCGACTGTGGGAACGGCCACGGCTGAGACGTTACGTAACGCAGGTTCTTCACCCGGATCCCGCTCTCTTCCATCACTTCACGCGCCACCGCCTGCTCCAGCGTTTCGCCCACTTCAACGAACCCGGCAAGAACAGTATGAATGCCGTTGCGATGGCGGGTATGTTGCGCCAGCAGGATGGAATCGTCACGCCGGATAGCGACGATAATGCACGGTGCAATCTGCGGATAATAGCGTTCACGGCAGTGGCTGCAGAGCATGGCCCACTCGGTTTTACTCGGGTGCATGGTATGCCCGCAGTAGCCGCAGTATTTATGCGATCGGTAAAACTCGGCCAGCTGCACGCCACGGCCTGCCAGCTGGAACAGGCCCACATCAAGATCCAGCACCTGACGAACGGATCCCATGTCCTGGCGGCGAGGCTGCTGGATCAACCACACCGGCTCCCCTTGCCACTCGCCGATCTTCAGTGCAGGCTGACCAACGAGATCGAAACGATCGGCAGTGCCATAGGGTATTTCCCCACCGGGCAGCCATAATTTTTGTTCGTGACTGACAATCCACCAACCCAGATCTGATTTTTCAATAATACGATCCATATCTATTGCACTACCTTCGCTTCACTGACATGTTGTTAGCATTGTGGTTACATTTTGGATAAGCAGAATCAATTCTAAACCTTGCGGAGTCGAACATGTTAAACCAGCTAGAAAGCCTGACTGAGCGCGTTAGAGGAAGTAACAAACTGGTGGATCGCTGGCTACATGTGCGCAAGCATCTACTCGTGGCTTATTACAATCTGGTCGGTATTAAGCCTGGCAAAGAATCGTTTATGCGGCTGAATGAAAAAGCGCTGGATGATTTTTGTCAGAGCCTGGTCGACTACCTGTCCGACGGCCATTTCAATATTTATGAACGCATTATCCGCGAAATGGAAGGCACTAGCCCGTATTTAACGGCATCCAAACTCTACCCGCTGCTGGAAGCCAATACCCAGCAGATCATGAATTACTACGATTCCACCCTCGAGAACGCCATCGATCACGACAACTACCTTGAGTTTCAACAGGCGCTGTCCGATCTCGGCGAAGCGCTGGAAGAGCGATTCTCGCTGGAGGATAAGCTGATCGCTCTCGTGCTGGATAACGATTCTAAGGCCAGCAACGAAGATAACATCGCGCGACCTGCTTGAGTTCTTAATCGTTAACGAGTAGTTTACAAACATTCGCCCCTTTCAGGAGGGGGTATTACACGAAATCATTCATGCGATAGCGCGAACGATGGCGTGTAAATTTCTTGTCGGAGTGCCCAGTGTGAAAGCACGGGCTGAGACCGTTAATTCGGGATCCGCGGAACCTGATCAGGCTAATACCTGCGAAGGGAACAAGAGTAAAACTGCTGTAGTATCGCCCCCGGGCGATCTCCTCTTGCTTCATCCGTCGTCTGACAAGCCATGTCCTTCATTTTTGGAATGAGCTATGTCTACTACTAAACTGACCCGCCGCGAACAGCGCGCACACGCCCAACACTTCATCGACACCCTGGAAGGCACCGCTTTCCCGAACTCTAAGCGTATTTACATCACCGGCTCTCAGGCGGATATCCGCGTTCCGATGCGCGAAATCCAGCTTAGCCCGACGCTTCTTGGCGGCAGCAAAGAAAACCCGCAGTATGAAGACAACGAAGCCGTGCCGGTCTACGACACGTCTGGCCCGTACGGCGATCCTGATGTGGCCATTAACGTGCAGCAGGGTCTGGCAAAACTGCGCCAGCGCTGGATTGACGCGCGTAACGACTGCGAAGAACTGACGGTTCGCAGCTCTGCCTACACCAAAGAGCGTCTGGCCGACGACGGCCTGGACGAACTGCGCTTCGCGGGCCTGCTGACGCCGAAACGTGCGAAAGCGGGCAAATGCGTCACCCAGCTGCACTATGCGCGTCAGGGGATCGTCACCCCGGAGATGGAGTTTATCGCCATCCGTGAAAATATGGGCCGTGAGCGCATCCGTAGCGAAGTGCTGCGCCACCAGCATCCGGGCGAAGGTTTCGGTGCCCGCCTGCCGGAAAGCATCACCCCGGAGTTTGTGCGCGATGAAGTGGCCGCTGGCCGCGCGATTATCCCCGCCAACATCAATCACCCGGAATCCGAACCGATGATTATCGGCCGCAACTTCCTGGTGAAGGTCAACGCCAATATCGGTAATTCCGCGGTCACCTCCTCCATCGAAGAAGAGGTCGAGAAGCTGGTCTGGTCAACGCGCTGGGGCGCGGACACGGTAATGGATCTCTCCACCGGGCGTTATATCCACGAAACCCGCGAGTGGATCCTGCGTAACAGCCCGGTGCCTATCGGAACGGTGCCGGTCTATCAGGCGCTGGAGAAAGTGAACGGTATCGCTGAAAACCTCACCTGGGAAGCGTTCCGCGACACGCTGCTGGAGCAGGCTGAACAGGGTGTAGACTACTTCACCATCCACGCGGGGGTGCTGCTGCGCTACGTGCCGATGACCGCGAAGCGTCTGACCGGCATTGTCTCGCGCGGGGGCTCAATCATGGCGAAGTGGTGTCTGTCTCATCATCAGGAAAACTTCCTCTACGAACACTTCCGCGAGATCTGCGAAATCTGTGCCGCTTACGACGTCTCGCTGTCGCTGGGCGACGGCCTGCGCCCTGGTTCCATTCGTGATGCCAACGACGAAGCGCAGTTTGCCGAACTGCACACGCTGGGCGAGCTGACCAAAATCGCCTGGGAGTATGACGTGCAGGTGATGATTGAAGGCCCGGGCCATGTCCCCATGCAGATGATCCGCCGCAATATGACGGAAGAACTGGAGCACTGCCATGAAGCACCATTCTATACCCTGGGGCCGTTGACCACCGATATTGCCCCGGGTTACGACCACTTCACCTCCGGAATTGGTGCGGCGATGATCGGCTGGTTCGGTTGCGCCATGCTCTGCTATGTGACGCCAAAAGAGCACCTCGGTCTGCCCAACAAAGAGGACGTGAAGCAGGGGCTTATCACCTACAAAATTGCCGCCCACGCTGCGGACCTGGCGAAAGGCCATCCGGGCGCGCAAATTCGCGATAACGCGATGTCGAAGGCCCGCTTTGAATTCCGCTGGGAAGATCAGTTTAACCTCGCGCTCGACCCGTTTACCGCCCGCGCCTATCACGACGAAACCCTGCCGCAGGAGTCCGGCAAAGTGGCCCATTTCTGCTCCATGTGTGGGCCAAAATTCTGCTCAATGAAGATCAGCCAGGAAGTGCGTGACTACGCCGCCGCGCAAACCATTGAAGTGGGCATGGCGGATATGTCAGAAACCTTCCGCGCGAAAGGCGGCGAAATCTACCTCAAAAAAGAGGAGGCGTAATGTACCAGCCCGATTTCCCACCCGTGCCCTTTCGTTTGGGGCTCTACCCGGTGGTGGACAGCGTGGAGTGGATTGCCCGCCTGCTGGAGGCAGGTGTACGCACGCTGCAGCTACGCATCAAAGATAAACGCGATGAGGAGGTGGAGAACGATGTCGCTGCCGCCATCGCGCTGGGGCGTCGGTATAACGCCCGCCTGTTTATCAACGACTACTGGCGACTGGCGATAAAGCACCAGGCCTACGGCGTGCATCTGGGTCAGGAGGACCTGGAGACCACAGACCTGAATGCCATCCGGGAAGCCGGTTTGCGCCTGGGTGTCTCGACCCATGACGATATGGAGATTGACGTGGCGCTGGCGGCTCGCCCTTCGTACATTGCGCTTGGACACGTCTTCCCGACGCAAACTAAACAAATGCCCTCCGCGCCACAAGGGCTGGCACAGCTGGCGGCTCACGTGAAGCGTCTTGCGCAGTACCCGACCGTGGCCATCGGCGGGATTAGCCTTGAACGCGCTCCGGCCGTGCTGGATACCGGTGTCGGCAGTATCGCCGTCGTCAGTGCCATCACCCAGGCCGCAGACTGGCAGGCCGCCACCCGGCAGCTCTTACAACTGGCAGGAGCAGGCGATGAATGATCGTGACTTTATGCGCTATAGCCGCCAGATCCTGCTGGAGGATATCGCCATCGACGGGCAGCAAAAGCTACTCGCCAGCCGGGTTTTGATTGTCGGGCTGGGCGGATTAGGCGCGCCTGCCGCGCTCTATCTGGCCGGTGCAGGCGTGGGCACGCTGGTACTGGCCGATGACGACGAGGTGCATCTTAGCAACCTGCAGCGTCAAATCCTCTTCACCACCGAGGATATCAACCAGCCCAAAGTACACATTACCCGCCAGCGTCTGAACCAGCTGAACCCGGATATTGAGCTCATTGCGTGTCAGGAGCGGCTCAGCGGCGACAATCTGCGCCGAGAAGTCGCCCTGGCCGACGTGGTGCTGGACTGCACCGACAATATGGCAACCCGCCAGGCGATCAACGCCGCCTGTGTCGCAAAAAATACGCCGCTTATCACCGCCAGCGCGGTGGGATTCGGCGGGCAGATGATGGTCCTGACACCGCCGTGGGCGCAGGGCTGCTATCGCTGTTTGTGGCCAGACGATGCTGAGCCAGAGCGTAACTGTCGCACCGCGGGCATTCTTGGCCCGGTTGTGGGGGTGATGGGTACCCTGCAGGCGCTCGAGGCCATCAAGCTGCTCAGCGGAATGGAGACCGAGCGCAACACGTTGCGGTTATTTGACGCTCGTTCCAGCGGCTGGCGTCATCTGGCGTTACACCGCGCCAGCCACTGCCCGGTATGTGGAGGCGGCAATGCGCATTCTGTTTAACGATGAGCCGATGAAATGCGAGGACGGGCTCACCGTTGCCGTGCTGCTCGATAAGCTTCGCCAGCTCAAGCCGGGAACGGCGCTGGCGCTCAATCAACAGATCCTGCCGCGCGAGCAGTGGGAACATCAGCAGGTCAGTGAAGGCGACCAGATCCTGCTGTTTCAGGTTATCGCAGGGGGCTGAGATGTTACGTATTGCCGATAAAGTCTTTGATTCACATCTGTTTACCGGAACCGGGAAATTCGCATCACCCCAGCTGATGGTCGATGCCATCCGTGAAAGCGGCAGCCAGCTGGTCACGCTGGCGTTAAAGCGCGTAGATCTGCGCCATCACAGTGATGCCATTCTGGCACCTTTACTGGAAACTGGCGTCACGCTACTGCCAAATACTTCCGGCGCGAAAACGGCCGAAGAGGCCATTTTCGCCGCCCAACTGGCGCGTGAAGCGCTCGGCACACGCTGGCTGAAGCTGGAAATTCACCCGGATGCTCGCTGGCTGTTGCCCGACCCGATCGAGACGCTGAAAGCGGCAGAAAAGCTGGTACAACAAGGGTTCATCGTTCTGCCTTACTGCGGTGCCGATCCGGTACTCTGCAAACGTCTGGAAGATGTTGGCTGCGCCGCCATTATGCCGCTGGGCGCGCCTATTGGCTCTAACCAGGGGCTGGAAACCCGTGCAATGCTGGAGATCATCATTGAGCAGGCCACCGTGCCGGTGGTGGTGGATGCGGGTATTGGCGTACCAAGCCATGCCGCGCAGGCGCTGGAGATGGGGGCAGACGCGGTGCTGGTTAACACGGCCATCGCGGTTGCCGACGATCCGGTCATGATGGCGCGCGCGTTTCGCATGGCGGTGGAGGCTGGCCTGCTGGCACGGCAATCAGGCCCTGGCTCGCGCAGTTTTCAGGCGCAGGCCACCAGCCCGCTGACCGGTTTTCTGGAGGCAATCTCATGACCACCTTTACCGACCGCTGGCGGCAGCTTAACTGGGACGACATTGCCCTGCGCATCAACAGCAAAACGCCGGTCGACGTCGAGCGCGCACTGAATGCGCGCCATCTGACCCGCGACGATTTAATGGCCCTGCTCTCCCCTGCGGCCAGCGCTTATCTGGAGCCGATGGCCCAGCGCGCCCAGCGTCTCACCCGACAGCGCTTTGGCAACACGGTGAGCTTTTACGTCCCGCTCTATCTCTCAAACCTGTGCGCCAATGACTGTACCTACTGCGGCTTCTCCATGAGCAACCGCATTAAGCGTAAGACGCTTGATGCGGAGGAGATCGCGCGCGAGTGTGCGGCCATCCGGGAAATGGGCTTCGAGCATCTCCTGCTGGTCACCGGTGAGCACCAGGGCAAAGTCGGAATGGACTATTTCCGCCAGCACCTTCCTGCCATTCGTCGTCAGTTCGCCTCGTTGCAGATGGAAGTGCAGCCCCTGTCGCAGGATGAGTATGCGGAGCTCAAAACGCTCGGACTGGATGGAGTGATGGTCTATCAGGAAACGTACCACGAAGCGACCTACGCCCGGCATCACCTGAAGGGCAAGAAACAGGACTTCTTCTTCCGCCTTGAAACACCGGACAGGCTCGGTCGTGCCGGGATCGACAAAATTGGTCTTGGTGCGCTGATTGGGCTTTCCGATAGCTGGCGCGTGGATTGTTACATGGTGGCGGAACATCTGTTGTGGCTCCAGCAGCACTACTGGCAGAGCCGCTACTCCATCTCCTTCCCCCGGCTGCGCCCGTGTGCTGGCGGGATTGAACCGGCCTCACTCATGGACGAGCGCCAGCTGGTACAAACGATCTGCGCGTTTCGCCTGCTTGCCCCGGAGGTTGAATTATCGCTCTCAACACGTGAATCACCGGCGTTCCGCGACCGCGTGATCCCGCTTGCGATAAACAACGTGAGCGCATTTTCCAAAACTCAGCCGGGCGGTTACGCCGATGATCACCCTGAACTGGAGCAGTTTGCCCCACATGATGGACGACGTCCGGAAGCGGTCGCCGCGGCCCTGAGCGCGCAGGGACTGCAGCCGGTCTGGAAAGACTGGGACAGCTGGCTGGGAAGAGCCTCGCAATTACGCTGAAACATACTGCAACTCCGCAGAAATAAAACGAGGCGGCACGGAGAGTCACAACCGGATGATTGTCAGCTATCGTCCGGTTTTTTATTGTCATGTGGTCAGCAACGGACGCTGACCAGGGCGAAAAGCTTCTTCCTCGTTTCGCCCTGCCTCTGACTTATCGTGCATACTGAATTTCTGCTTTTATGAGTAATTTCTTAGCCATTCTTAAGATAAATCATCTCGTCTGAAATCGTGTTCCGTATAATTAACAGCTAACCGCAGGACTGCGACTATGCTGAGAGGATATCGGCAGACGAAAAGCATTCACCCTCAGGAATGATGTACAACTCATGGCACTTCACAGCAAAAAACTCTCTTTTACCCGGCCAATAATGGCCAGCTTCGCGGGGATACTGTGCAGTTTTGCACTGATCGCTGTCGTGGTTACGCTTTCGCAACGAAAGGATTTTCTTGAGGATTATCATAAAATTAATGGTAATTTCACGCATAATCTGGCGGTTAACTATACCGAATCAATGTTGCGTGAAAACGACTATATTCTTGGTCGTTCTGCGATGTACTTTTCCCGCAACGAAATACTGAATGAGACGCTGAACGTCAACCCGACGCAAGGGTTGCAGATGTTGATGCATTTGCAAAACCTGATGCCGACCGTGTCATCCATCTCGCTGGCCGACACGGAAGGGCATTATTTGCACGTTCCAGAAGCGCCTCCCACGGAAAAGAGTAAAAACGTCGATCCGCGGACGCGCCCGTGGTTTGTCGCCCACGCGGAAGCCAGTATTTTCAGCCATTATACCCACCCTTATATGGACTACTTTACCGGGCATCCAACGGTCACGCTTTATAAGCCATTGATTTCAACAGAAGGCAGACTCAAGGGAACCCTCGCCTTTCATCTTGATTTGGCGTCGATGGGGTATACCCTTCGACAGATGGTGGCCCCTGTACAAGGGGAATTCTTCGTCGTCGAGCGCGACGGAACCGTGGTGCTTCATCCTGACACGGGCGCGCTGTTCAAAAAATACGTGAGCGAAGCGCTGATGGACAAAATGACCAGCGGCGAGGGGCATTTATACGACCGGAAAAGTAAAACCTGGTATTACTACTACTCCTTCACTAACCCGGATTGGTTTGTCATCTACCGGGTCTCTGGCGCGACCCTGACGGATATTACCCGCCACGAAACCACTATCGTTGGCTGGGGATTTGCACTGGCGGCGATTATTATCATTCTCTTCGGTTTGTACCTTCGCCATGCCTCGCGTACCGTGCTGATGCATATTATCAACGCCATCAAAACTGGCGACGTCAGCCAGGCTCCGCGTCTGGAAGCGATGCTGAGTCATACCATCCAGTCGAATAAAGAGCGTGAAATGGCATATGTCCGCCAGGCAACCCACGATGCGCTAACAGGCTGCAAAAACCGCCGCGCGTTCGATACCGATGTGGAAGAGTTAATGGCGGCTCAACAGCCTTTCGCACTGGCGCTGGTGGACATCGATAACTTCAAATCAATCAACGATACCTGGGGCCACCTTAGCGGCGATATTGTCCTGCGTAACGTGGCGCGTGAAGGGATCCAGATCATGCAACCGCACCACATCTCGGTGTACCGGTACGGTGGAGAAGAGTTTGCGGTGGTCTTCCAGGCTGCGCAAATTGCTGATGCAATCTCGTTGCTGGAAGCGTGGCGTACCACCATTGAAAAACGCGTCTGGCGCGAAGAAAACCTGCAGGTCACGTTCAGTGCAGGCCTGGGGGAATGGCATTTCGAACCGCTGGAGCAATTTGTCGGGAGCGTGGATAACGCACTTTACAGCGCAAAACAGCAGGGTAAAAACCGCATCCTTCGGACCTCCATCCGTTAATTTCTCCCCTCCCACGCTGTCCGTTTCGACGGGCAGCGTGCACTTTCATGCAAAATTGTAACCGGTTTCAGAAAATCACCCATTTCTTTGTGATGCCTGACACACAATCGCGGTAAAGCGGTTGTTGAAGCGGTCTGCACGGGATAATTATCAATAAACACATGTAGATCGAGGCTGATTATGAAGAACATCGTTTTATGCTGTGCAGCGGGAATGTCAACCAGCATGCTGGTTCAACGTATGAAAGACGCCGCGCAGAAAAAAGGGGTTGAAGTCACCATTAAAGCCGTTCCGGTTGCGGAGTTTAAAGATAATATCGCGACGGCTGACATCGTATTGCTGGGGCCACAGGTTAAATACGAGCAGGCTAAACTTCAGGCGCAGGCCGATCCGCTGGGTAAAAAGGTCGCGGTGATCGACATGATGGATTACGGCATGATGAAAGGTGATGTCGTCCTGGAAAAAGCGCTTAAATTACTGGAGTGACCCGTGGAAGATTTAGAAACAACGATCATGGAACTGCTGGTCAACGCGGGAGCAGCGCGCAGTGCTGCCCTTACGGCGTTGCAGATGGCCCGTAAAGGTGACTTTGACGAAGCCGAAAAGGCGATGGAAGAGTCGCGTGAATACGTGAAACATGCCCACACCATCCAGACGCAGCTGATTGGTCTTGATGAAGGGACCGGAAAGCTGCCGGTTAACCTGATCACCGTCCACTCTCAGGATCACCTGATGAACGCGATGGTCATTCAGGACCTGGCGGGCGATATGATTGAGCTGTATCGTCGGCTACCGCTGATAAACTGAAAAATATGCAGACATAAAAAAACCCGCCGAAGCGGGTTTTTTTATTTGCTGAATCAACGATTACTCGTTGTCAGAACCACCCAGACCTGCGTTCAGCAGCTCTGCCAGGCTCGCGGATGCATCTTCAGCAGTTACCTGCGGTGCAGCTGGCAGTTCGCCTGCAGCACGACGACGCATACGATCCTGATGGTACGCATAACCGGTACCCGCCGGGATCAGACGACCCACGATAACGTTCTCTTTCAGACCGCGCAGTTCATCACGCTTACCTGCTACAGCGGCTTCGGTCAGGACACGCGTGGTCTCCTGGAACGATGCTGCAGAGATGAAGGACTCGGTTGCCAGAGACGCTTTGGTGATACCCAGCAGATCGCGCGAGAAGGTCGCAGCGATTTTGCCGTTCGCTTCCAGATCGCGGTTAGCGATCTTGACACGTGAGTATTCAACCTGCTCGCCTTCCAGGAACTCAGAGCTGCCCGCGCTATCGATGGTTGCTTTACGCAGCATCTGACGAACGATAACTTCAATGTGTTTATCGTTAATCTTAACGCCCTGCAGACGGTATACGTCCTGTACTTCGTTAACGATGTAACGAGTAACAGCATGCACACCACGCAGACGCAGGATGTCGTGCGGCGCTTCTGGACCGTCGGAAACCACGTCACCACGTTCTACACGTTCACCTTCGAACACGTTGAGCTGACGCCACTTAGGAATCATCTCTTCGTACGGCTCGCTGCCATCTACTGGGGTGATAACCAGACGGCGTTTACCTTTGGTCTCTTTACCGAAGGAGATGATACCGCTGATTTCAGCCAGGATTGCAGGCTCTTTCGGACGACGTGCTTCGAACAGATCCGCAACGCGTGGCAGACCACCGGTAATGTCCTTGGTACCGCCGGATTCCTGAGGAATACGCGCCAGGGTGTCACCAGAACTGATCTGTACGCCATCTTCCAGCTGTACAATCGCTTTACCCGGCAGGAAGTACTGCGCAGGCATATCGGTACCAGGGATCAGAACGTCGTTACCCTGAGCATCAACGATTTTCAGTGCAGGACGCAGATCTTTACCACCGGCAGTACGCTCAGCAGAGTCCAGAACGACCAGAGAAGACAGACCGGTCAGCTCGTCGGTCTGACGAGTAATGGTCTGGCCGTCGATCATGTCAGTGAAGCGGATGAAACCACTTACTTCGGTGATAACCGGCATGGTGTGTGGATCCCAGTTTGCAACGGTTTCACCGCCGGCAACCTGCTCGCCATCACCTTTCGCCATAACAGCACCGTAAGGCACTTTATAGCTCTCTTTGGTACGACCGAATTCGTCGATCAGCTTCAGCTCGGTGTTACGAGAGGTCACAACCAGCTTGCCTGCGGAGTTAACAACAGACTTCGCGTTGCTGAGCTTGATGCTACCTTTGTTTTTCACCTGGATGCTGGATTCAGCAGCCGCACGAGATGCCGCACCACCGATGTGGAACGTACGCATCGTCAGCTGTGTACCCGGTTCACCGATGGACTGTGCCGCGATAACACCGATTGCTTCACCTTTGTTGATGATGTGGCCACGCGCCAGGTCACGACCATAGCAGTGCGCACATACACCGAAATCGGTGTCACAAGATACAACGGAACGAACTTTCACAGAGTCAACAGAGTTCGCTTCCAGCAGGTCACACCACTGTTCGTGCAGCAGCGTGTTGCGTGGAACCAGAATGTCTGCGGTACCCGGCTTCAGAATGTCTTCCGCGGTTACACGACCCAGTACGCGATCGCGCAGCGGCTCTTTAACATCACCGCCCTCGATAACCGGGGTCATGGTGATACCTTCGAGGGTGCCACAATCGTCTTCGGTCACAACCAGGTCCTGCGCAACGTCAACCAGACGACGCGTCAGATAACCGGAGTTCGCTGTTTTCAGTGCGGTATCCGCCAGACCTTTACGCGCACCGTGAGTAGAGATGAAGTACTGGAGTACGTTCAGACCTTCACGGAAGTTCGCGGTGATTGGCGTTTCGATGATGGAGCCATCTGGCTTCGCCATCAGACCACGCATACCTGCCAGCTGACGAATCTGTGCTGCAGAACCACGCGCACCGGAGTCGGCCATCATGTAAATGCTGTTGAAGGAAACCTGCTGCTCTTCTACGCCGTCACGGTTAATCACGGTTTCGGTTTGCAGGTTATCCATCATCGCTTTGGATACACGATCGTTCGCCGCAGCCCAGATATCGATAACTTTGTTATAGCGTTCGCCCGCGGTAACCAGACCAGACTGGAACTGCTCCTGGATCTCAGCAACTTCGGCTTCCGCTTCAGAGATGATCTCGTGTTTCTTCTCTGGGATAACCATGTCATCGATACCAACAGATGCACCTGAACGCGCTGCATATGCAAAGCCGGTGTACATTGTCTGGTCAGCGAAGATAACCGTCGGCTTCAGACCCAGAATGCGGTAACAGGTGTTCAGCATTTTGGAGATCGCTTTCTTACCCAGCGCCTGGTTGACGATGGAGAAAGGCAGACCTTTCGGTACGATCATCCACAGAATGGCACGGCCAACGGTCGTGTCTTTCAGGCTGGTTTTCGCAACGAATTCGCCGTTAGCATCTTTTTCATATTCAGTGATACGCACTTTGACACGCGCATGCAGAGAGGCCAGGCCAGCGCGATAGATACGCTCAGCTTCTTTAGGGCCAGTCAGCACCATGCCTTCGCCTTTGGCGTTAACACAGTCACGGGTCATGTAGTACAGACCCAATACAACGTCCTGAGAAGGAACGATGATTGGTTCACCGTTCGCTGGAGACAGGATGTTGTTAGTAGACATCATCAGCGCACGCGCTTCGAGCTGGGCTTCCAGCGTCAGCGGTACGTGAACAGCCATCTGGTCACCATCGAAGTCGGCGTTATATGCCGCACAAACCAGCGGGTGCAGCTGGATAGCTTTACCTTCGATCAGTACCGGTTCAAATGCCTGGATACCCAGACGGTGCAGTGTTGGTGCACGGTTCAGCAGTACCGGGTGTTCGCGGATAACTTCGTCCAGGATATCCCAAACGACAGCTTCTTCACGCTCAACCATTTTCTTAGCGGCTTTGATGGTGGTGGCCAGGCCACGCAGTTCCAGCTTGCCGTAGATGAACGGTTTGAACAGCTCCAGTGCCATTTTCTTCGGCAGACCGCACTGATGCAGACGCAGGTATGGACCTACGGTGATAACAGAACGACCGGAGTAGTCAACACGCTTACCGAGCAGGTTCTGACGGAAACGACCCTGTTTACCTTTGATCATATCGGCCAAAGATTTCAGAGGACGTTTGTTAGAACCGGTGATCGCACGACCGCGACGACCGTTATCCAGCAGGGCATCTACCGCTTCCTGCAGCATACGTTTTTCGTTACGTACGATGATGTCCGGCGCAGCCAGATCCAGCAGACGTTTCAGACGGTTGTTACGGTTGATAACGCGACGATACAGATCGTTCAGATCCGACGTTGCGAAACGACCACCATCCAGCGGAACCAGCGGACGCAGATCTGGCGGCAGAACCGGCAGAACGGTCAGGATCATCCACTCTGGTTTGTTACCAGACTGAACGAATGCTTCCAGCAGTTTGATACGCTTGGTCAGCTTTTTACGCTTGGTTTCGGAGTTGGTTTCGTTCAGCTCTTCACGCAGCTGCTCGCACTCTTGCTCCAGGTCCATGCTTTTCAGCAGGGCCTGAATAGCTTCCGCACCCATCTTCGCGTCGAATTCGTCACCGAACTCTTCCAGCGCGTCCAGATACTGTTCTTCGGTCAGAATCTGGTGGCGTTCCAGGTTCGTCATACCGCCTTCGATAACCACATAAGATTCGAAGTACAGAACACGTTCGATATCGCGCAGCGGCATATCCAGCAGCAGGCCGATACGGGACGGCAGAGATTTCAGGAACCAGATGTGCGCAGTTGGAGATGCCAGTTCGATGTGGCCCATGCGCTCACGGCGCACTTTGGTCTGGGTCACTTCAACGCCGCACTTCTCACAGATCACACCACGGTGTTTCAGGCGCTTGTACTTACCGCACAGGCACTCGTAGTCTTTTACTGGCCCGAAAATTCGTGCACAGAAAAGGCCGTCACGCTCAGGCTTGAACGTACGGTAGTTGATGGTTTCCGGCTTTTTAACTTCACCGAAAGACCATGAACGGATCATGTCTGGCGAAGCCAGAGCAATTTTGATCGCATCAAACTCTTCGGTTTTAGTCTGCGCTTTCAGAAACTTTAATAAATCTTTCACGGATTTGCTCCCGTCGGAGTTAGCACAATCTGGTGTCGGGGGTTAGCCCGACACCAGTGACCTGTTTGAGCGAGAATTACTCGTCTTCCAGTTCGATGTTGATACCCAGCGAACGAATCTCTTTCAACAGTACGTTGAAGGACTCTGGCATGCCTGGTTCCATCTGATGATTGCCGTCCACGATGTTTTTATACATCTTGGTACGACCGTTCACGTCATCAGACTTAACGGTGAGCATTTCCTGCAGGGTGTATGCTGCGCCGTATGCTTCCAGCGCCCACACTTCCATCTCCCCGAAGCGCTGACCACCGAACTGCGCCTTACCACCCAGCGGCTGCTGAGTAACCAGGCTGTAAGAACCGGTAGAACGAGCGTGCATCTTGTCGTCGACCAGGTGGTTCAGTTTCAGCATGTACATGTAACCTACGGTTACCGGACGCTCGAACTGTTCACCGGTACGGCCATCAAACAGCGTAATCTGACCAGACGTTGGCAGACCACCCAGTTGCAGCAGCTCTTTGATTTCAGCTTCTTTTGCACCGTCGAATACCGGCGTTGCAATCGGCATACCTTTGCGCAGGTTCTCTGCCAGACGCAGCACTTCTTCATCGCTGAAGGTGCTCAGGTCGACTTTCTGACGAACGTCGGTACCCAGATCGTAGGCACGCTGGATGAATTCGCGCAGTTTCGCGACTTCTTCCTGCTGTTTCAGCATGGCGTTGATCTTATCGCCGATACCTTTCGCAGCCATACCCAGGTGGGTTTCCAGAATCTGACCGATGTTCATACGAGACGGTACGCCCAGTGGGTTCAGTACGATATCTACCGGCGTACCGTTAGCATCGTGCGGCATATCTTCGATCGGGTTGATCTTAGAGATAACACCCTTGTTACCGTGACGACCTGCCATCTTATCACCAGGCTGGATCTGACGTTTAACAGCCAGATACACCTTAACAATCTTCAGCACGCCTGGTGCCAGATCGTCGCCCTGAGTGATTTTACGGCGTTTCGCTTCGAGTTTTTTCTCGAACTCGTGTTTCAGTTCGTCATACTGCTCAGCCAGCTGTTCCAGCTGATTTTGTTTCTCTTCGTCGGTCAGGCCCAGTTCCAGCCAGCGATCGCGTGGCAGTTTGTCGAGCTTCTCAGCTTCAACGCCACCGGCAACCAGCACCGCATAGATACGGCTGAACAGACCCGCTTCGAGGATCTGCAGTTCTTCAGACAGGTCTTTCTTAGCCTGCTTGAGCTGCATCTCTTCGATTTCCAGCGCACGCTTATCTTTCTCAACGCCGTCACGGGTGAAGACCTGAACATCGATAACCGTACCGGAAACACCGTTTGGTACGCGCAGAGAAGAGTCTTTAACGTCAGACGCTTTCTCACCGAAGATAGCACGCAGCAGTTTCTCTTCTGGCGTCAGCTGGGTTTCACCTTTCGGCGTTACCTTACCAACCAGAATGTCGCCGCCGGTCACTTCTGCACCGATGTAAACGATACCGGATTCATCCAGTTTGGAGAGCGCAGCTTCACCCACGTTAGGGATGTCAGCGGTGATCTCTTCTGGCCCCAGCTTGGTGTCACGGGACACACATGCCAGTTCCTGAATGTGGATGGTAGTGAAACGATCTTCCTGAACCACACGCTCGGAGACGAGGATGGAGTCTTCGAAGTTGTAACCGTTCCACGGCATGAACGCTACACGCATGTTCTGACCGAGCGCCAGTTCACCGAGGTCGGTGGACGGACCGTCTGCCAGCACGTCGCCGCGCTCAACGGGCTCACCCAGAGACACACAAGGCATCTGGTTGATACAGGTGTTCTGGTTAGAACGGGTGTATTTGGTCAGGTTATAAATGTCGATACCTGCTTCGCCCGGGTACATCTCGTCTTCGTTAACTTTGATAACGATACGGGAAGCATCCACGTACTGAACAGTACCGCCACGTTTAGCCACCGCAGTAACACCGGAGTCAACGGCAACAGCACGTTCCATACCGGTACCAACCAGCGGCTTATCAGCACGCAGAGTTGGAACGGCCTGACGTTGCATGTTCGCACCCATCAATGCACGGTTGGCGTCATCGTGTTCCAGGAACGGGATCAGGGACGCACCGACGGATACCACCTGCTGGGTGGATACGTCCATGTAGTCAACCTGGTCGCGGCTGAACAAGCTGGATTCGCCTTTGCTACGGCAGGTAACCAGATCTTCTACAAAGTGGCCTTCGTCATCCAGGTTGGAGTTCGCCTGAGCGATAACGTAGTTGCCTTCTTCGATAGCAGACAGGTAGTGAATTTCGTCAGTTACAACACCGTCGGTCACTTTACGGTACGGCGTCTCAAGGAAACCGTATTCGTTAGTCTGTGCGTACACGGACAGGGAGTTGATCAGACCGATGTTTGGACCTTCAGGCGTTTCGATTGGACATACGCGACCGTAGTGAGTCGGGTGTACGTCTCGAACTTCGAAGCCTGCACGTTCACGGGTCAGACCGCCTGGGCCGAGTGCAGAGATACGACGTTTGTGCGTGATCTCAGACAGCGGGTTGTTCTGGTCCATGAACTGAGACAGCTGGCTGGAACCGAAGAACTCTTTCACTGCTGCAGAAATCGGCTTGGCGTTGATCATATCCTGAGGCATCAGGGTATCCAGATCGCCCAGAGACAGACGCTCTTTCACCGCACGCTCAACACGTACCAGGCCAACGCGGAACTGGTTTTCCGCCATTTCGCCTACGGAACGGATACGACGGTTGCCGAGGTGGTCGATATCGTCCACTTCGCCTTTGCCGTTACGGATATCGATGAGCTTCTTCATCACTTCGATGATGTCGTCTTTGCTCAGGATACCGGAACCTTCGATCTCATCACGCAGCAGAGAACGGTTGAACTTCATACGACCAACCGCGGACAGATCGTAGCGGTCTTCGGAGAAGAACAGGTTCTCGAACAGGCTTTCAGCCGCTTCGCGAGTTGGTGGTTCACCAGGGCGCATCATGCGGTAGATTTCTACCAGCGCGCTCAGACGATCGGTCGTTGGATCGACGCGGATAGTCTCAGAGATATAAGGACCGTGGTCCAGATCGTTGGTGAACAGCGTTTCTATGCGTTTGTGGCCAGACTGGCTCAGCTTAGCCAGCAGATCCAGGCTCAGCTCCATGTTCGCCGGGCAGATCAGCTCGCCAGTTGATTCATCAACGTAATCTTTCGCGGCTACTTTTCCAGCAATGTATTCAACCGGAACTTCGATGAGTTTGATATCATCTTTTTCCAGCTGACGGATGTGGCGCGCGGTAATACGGCGGCCTTTTTCCACATACACTTTGCCGTCGGCTTCGATGTCGAACGACGCGGTCTCACCACGCAGACGCTCTGGCACCAGCTCCATCTGCAACTTGTTGTCGCGGATTTCAAAGATTACTTTCTCAAAGAACAGGTCCAGGATCTGTTCAGTGGTGTATTGCAGCGCACGCAAAATGATGGTCGCAGGCAGTTTACGACGACGGTCGATACGGACAAACAGGTTGTCTTTAGGATCGAACTCGAAGTCCAGCCAGGAACCACGGTAAGGAATGATACGCGCGTTATACAGTACTTTACCGGATGAGTGTGTTTTACCTTTATCGCTGTCGAAGAAGACACCCGGGCTACGATGCAGCTGGGAAACGATAACACGCTCAGTACCGTTGATGACGAAAGTACCGTTGTCTGTCATGAGTGGAATTTCACCCATGTAGACTTCTTGTTCTTTAATGTCTTTTACGGTGCCTTCTGGCGCTTCGCGCTCATAGATCACCAGACGCAGTTTTACGCGCAGCGGTGCGGAATAGGTCACGCCACGGATCTGACATTCCTGAACGTCAAACACCGGTTCGCCAAGGCGGTAGCTGACGTACTGCAGCTCGGAGTTACCGCTGTAGCTCTGAATCGGGAACACGGAACGGAAGGCTGCTTCCAGGCCGTACTGCCCTTCAGGATCTTGCTCGATAAACTTCTGGAACGAGTCAAGCTGGATAGAAAGGAGATATGGAATGTCCAGAACTTGTGGACGTTTACCAAAATCCTTACGAATACGTTTTTTCTCGGTATAGGAGTAAACCATAGGGTTCCTCAGCTCGCTGACAAGTCGACCCATCTGTCCGACGAAGGGACAGTTTGTGCAACACCATTTTGTGGACCGGAAAATTGAATACTTTCCGCAATACCTGTTGCTATCACGCTTAAATCATTTCGTCGCGATTTACACAGAGCGCGCACCCTGTCGCAATATATTAAGTCGTCGATAGAAACATGCATTGTCAGGACAACCAGTAGTCAAACAGTGTGAAATGCTACTGATGCCTTACAGCGCAAAAAGGCTGGTGACTAAAAAGTCACCAGCCATCAGCCTAATGACTTAGGCTGCAACCAGAAAAGTTGGCTTATTTAACTTCAACTTCAGCGCCAGCTTCTTCCAGAGATTTTTTCAGTGCTTCTGCGTCGTCTTTGCTCACGCCTTCTTTCAGCGCAGCTGGAGCAGCTTCTACCAGGTCTTTAGCTTCTTTCAGACCCAGGCCAGTTGCGCCACGTACTGCTTTGATAACAGCAACTTTGTTAGCGCCAGCAGCTTTCAGAATTACGTCGAATTCAGTTTTTTCTTCAGCAGCTTCAACCGGGCCAGCAGCTACAGCTACAGCAGCAGCAGCGGAAACACCGAATTTTTCTTCCATTGCAGAGATCAGTTCTACAACGTCCATTACGGACATAGCTGCAACTGCTTCAATGATTTGATCTTTAGTGATAGACATTTAAATTGTTCCTGAAAATCAGAATAAGTTTATACGTAAGCAAATGCTTTATAAAGATAACTGCGATTAAGCAGCTTCTTTCGCATCGCGAACAGCAGCCAGAGTGCGAACCAGTTTGCCAGCCGAAGCTTCTTTCATGGTTGCCATCAGGCGTGCAATTGCTTCTTCGTAGGTCGGCAGGGTTGCCAGGCGATCGATTTGCGATGCCGGGATCAACTCACCTTCAAAGGCTGCAGCTTTGACCTCAAATTTTGCATTCGCTTTCGCGAACTCTTTGAACAGACGAGCAGCAGCGCCCGGGTGTTCCATAGAGTATGCAATAAGGGTCGGACCAACAAACGTGTCTTTCAGGCACTCGAAAGGAGTACCTTCAACTACGCGACGCAGCAGGGTGTTACGAACAACACGCATGTATACGCCAGCTTCACGACCTGCTTTACGCAGTTCAGTCATTTTGTCTACAGTAACGCCACGGGAATCCGCAACTACTGCAGACAGCGCGCCTTTGGCTACTTCGCTGACTTCAGCAACAATCGCTTGTTTGTCTTGAAGATTTAAAGCCATTAGCTTTGCTCCTGGATGTTTGCCGGAACTCATGTTCCGGAACTCACTTCACTCTCCCCAACGGAAAGAGCGTCTTAATACGGTGAGCAGAAACAAGCCAGAGTATCCAAAAATAATCTTAGCGTTCTGTCACCGTCTACGCAGGGCATTAAGTTTCTTGCGAAACACCTGCGGTCTTCGACGGAGGCCTGGATTAGGCCAGGCTCCAACGAACAAATCTTTTAGCCGCTAACTTTTGTTAGCGAACGTGGGGGTAAGATTGTAGACAAAATCACCGCCCACGTAAAGGCATTAGTTTGCAGCAGCGCTCAGGCCAGCCTGGTCAACTGCAACACCTGCACCCATGGTGGTGGAGATGCTAACTTTCTTGATGTACACGCCTTTCGCCTGAGTTGGTTTTGCTTTTTTCAGCGCAACCAGCAGAGCTTCCAGGTTTTCTTTCAGTTTGTCAGCGTCAAAGTCCACTTTACCGATGGTGGTGTGGATGATGCCGTTTTTGTCGTTACGATAACGAACCTGACCTGCTTTAGCGTTCTTAACAGCTTCAGCAACGTTAGGGGTTACAGTACCCACTTTCGGGTTTGGCATCAGGCCGCGTGGACCCAGAACCTGGCCCAGCTGGCCAACAACGCGCATTGCATCTGGAGAAGCAATAACAACGTCAAAGTTCATTTCGCCTTTCTTGATCTGGTCAGCCAGATCTTCCATACCTACCAGTTCAGCGCCGGCAGCTTTAGCCGCTTCAGCGTTTGCACCCTGAGCAAATACAGCTACGCGTACGGAACGGCCAGTACCGTGTGGCAGTACAGTTGCACCACGAACGTTCTGATCAGATTTACGAGCATCGATGCCCAGATTAACAGCAACGTCAACGCTTTCAACGAACTTAGCGGTAGCCAGTTCTTTCAGCAGAGCGATAGCTTCGTTGATGTCGTACTGTTTGGTCGCATCAACTTTGTCACGGATCACGGACATGCGCTTGGTCAGTTTAGCCATTTCTTAGTCCTCCACTACCAGGCCCATGGAACGTGCAGTACCTTCGATTGAGCGAGTCATCGCTTCAATGTCGGCACCAGTCATGTCGGCAGCTTTGGTCTGCGCGATTTCCTGCAGCTGAGCGCGGGAAATTTTACCCACTTTGTCTTTGTTCGGTTTACCGGAACCAGACTTAATGCCCGCCGCTTTCTTCAGCAGAACTGCTGCTGGAGGGGTTTTGGTAACGAAAGTGAAAGAACGGTCAGCGTATACAGTGATAACAACTGGGATTGGCAGACCTTTTTCCATGGATTCGGTTTTGGCGTTGAACGCTTTACAGAATTCCATGATGTTCACACCCTGCTGACCCAGAGCTGGACCAACTGGTGGACTTGGGTTCGCCATACCTGCTGCAACCTGCAGCTTGACGTAGGCTTGTACTTTCTTAGCCATTCTAAAATCCTCTGATTGGGTGATAACGCCTCAAGGAGGCTCCCCGTGAATAAAATCGTTTTACAGGCCGCAGCCCATAAAAACAAAAGGCGCGAAATTGTATTCCAATCTCGCGCCTTGTGCAACGATTAAATCGTCGCTTTTTTGATCGCTGCTTAGGCTTTTTCGACCTGGGCAAAGTCCAGTTCTACCGGGGTCGCACGACCGAAGATAGAAACGGACACTTTCAGGCGGGACTTTTCGTAGTCCACTTCTTCAACCACGCCATTAAAGTCAGCAAACGGACCGTCATTAACACGAACCATTTCACCCGGTTCAAACAGCGTTTTCGGACGCGGCTTATCCCCCACCTGCTGCAGGCGGTTCATAATCGCATCAACTTCTTTGTCGCTGATTGGCGCCGGACGGTCAGACGTGCCGCCGATAAAGCCCATCACGCGCGGTACGCTACGCACCAGGTGCCAGCTCGCGTCGTTCATAACCATCTGAACCAGCACGTAACCCGGGAAGAATTTACGCTCGCTTTTGCGACGTTGGCCGCCACGGATCTCGACCACTTCTTCGGTCGGAACCATAACTTCGCCAAATAACTCTTCCATGTTGTGTAATTTGATATGCTCACGCAGCGACGTTGCTACGCGGCCTTCAAAACCGGAAAACGCCTGAACGACGTACCAGCGCTTTTTAGGGGCTTCAGACATCTCAGAACCTCAGGCCAGTGATAAAGGATACCAGGCGAACCAGAATACCATCCAGTCCCCACAGGATCAGTGACATTACAGCGGTAACCGCCGCTACGATCAGCGTGGTGTGCAATGTTTCCTGGCGAGTCGGCCAAATTACCTTGCGGACTTCGGTACGCGCTTCGCGAGCAAAAGCGACAGTCGCTTTGCCTTTTGTCGTCAACAGCGCGACACCACCCGCTGCAGCAATCAGAATTACCACTGCAAGCGCGCGTAGCGGCAGCATCATGTCACGATAAAGGTAGTTGCCGACAATCGCTACGATCAGCAGCACGGCTACGACTACCCATTTCATCGCTTCCAGGCCGCGCCCGCTCCCTTGAGCTTCGGTATTCGCACTCATAAACCAACCTGTCAGAAGTATTCTACAAACATTTTCACCCCGCGATTGCGAGGCAAACCAAATCGAAATGCTAATTCGCTTTTCGGATTATACGCTCTCTGCAGAGCCTGTCTCAGCAATGATTATGACAAATTTAATCACTGATGAGCCAGGTTCTGATCTGAAAGCGTGCAAAAAGGGCATCAAATGATGCCCTTTTATTGCGCATTGCGTCAAATGTTATCAGCAATTAGCCGAGAACTTTAGCAACCACGCCCGCGCCAACGGTACGGCCACCTTCACGGATTGCGAAACGCAGACCGTCGTCCATCGCGATTGGGTGGATCAGCGTCACAACCATCTTGATGTTGTCGCCTGGCATTACCATCTCAACGCCTTCTGGCAGTTCGATGGTACCGGTCACGTCAGTTGTACGGAAGTAGAACTGTGGACGGTAGCCTTTGAAGAACGGAGTATGACGGCCGCCTTCGTCTTTGGACAGGATATACACTTCAGATTCGAACTTGGTGTGTGGCTTGATTGAGCCTGGCTTAGCCAGTACCTGACCACGTTCGATTTCTTCACGTTTGATACCACGCAGCAGAACACCTACGTTCTCACCAGCACGGCCTTCGTCCAGCAGTTTGCGGAACATTTCAACGCCAGTACAGGTAGACTTAGCAGTCTCTTTGATACCAACGATTTCAACTTCTTCGCCAACTTTGATGATACCGCGCTCAACACGACCGGTAACAACGGTACCACGACCGGAGATGGAGAATACGTCTTCGATTGGCAGCAGGAACGGCTTGTCGATCGCACGCTCTGGTTCTGGGATGTAAGAATCCAGGAAGCCAGCCAGTTCGATGATTTTCGCTTCCCACTCAGCGTCGCCTTCCAGCGCTTTCAGCGCGGAACCACGAACGATTGGAGTGTCGTCGCCTGGGAAATCGTACTGAGACAGCAGTTCACGAACTTCCATCTCTACCAGTTCCAGCAGCTCTTCGTCATCAACCATGTCACATTTGTTCAGGAACACGATGATGTAAGGAACGCCTACCTGACGACCCAGCAGGATGTGCTCACGGGTCTGAGGCATTGGGCCGTCAGTCGCAGCAACAACCAGGATCGCGCCGTCCATCTGCGCAGCACCGGTGATCATGTTTTTAACATAGTCGGCGTGGCCTGGGCAGTCTACGTGTGCGTAGTGGCGAGTCGGGGTGTCGTACTCAACGTGAGAGGTGTTGATGGTGATACCACGAGCTTTTTCTTCTGGCGCGTTATCGATCTGGTCGAATGCACGAGCAGAACCACCGTAGGTTTTAGCCAGAACGGTAGTGATTGCAGCGGTCAGCGTTGTTTTACCATGGTCAACGTGGCCGATAGTACCGACGTTAACGTGCGGTTTTGTACGTTCAAACTTTTCTTTAGACATCGATTGTCCCTCTAAGACACGGATAAATCGGTGATATCACCACATCAACCAGGCGAAATGCCTGAATTGTTGAATACAGTAAAATTGAAACAGAGAGAAACGGGAAGGAGAAGTGAAGTGGTGCTGATACCCAGAGTCGAACTGGGGACCTCACCCTTACCAAGGGTGCGCTCTACCAACTGAGCCATATCAGCACGTATTGGAGCGGGCAGCGGGAATCGAACCCGCATCATCAGCTTGGAAGGCTGAGGTAATAGCCATTATACGATGCCCGCATCCTGAAACTCGGCTACCCAGTTCTTTCTGTAACAAAAAAAGAGATTTCTCTCTTTTTAGGTTCGAGCTGATTCAATTTTCAAACCAGCTCCGGCGGCTTAACGCTGCCAGAAAGTGGTGGTGGGGGAAGGATTCGAACCTTCGAAGTCTGTGACGGCAGATTTACAGTCTGCTCCCTTTGGCCGCTCGGGAACCCCACCGGACTTGATGGTGCCGACTACCGGAATCGAACTGGTGACCTACTGATTACAAGTCAGTTGCTCTACCTACTGAGCTAAGTCGGCATCAAGTAGCGCGCATTCTATGGAGACATGCGCAGTCATGCAACTAAAAAATTGCATAAAACGTTCTTTCGCTCACATTTTATTCGAAACCAGGGTTAACCGCTGTAAATTCATCCACTCAAGGTCAAAAATTCAACATCGGCGCCCGATTTACACCACTTATACCGTATCGTGATGGCTCCCGCGTAAAGCATCGCTTCCCCATATTTTTTCTTATTATTCCTGTCATCTGGTGTTAACCTCCTGCCCATTGTCCAAAATTAACTATGTTGAGCCCGGACGCGCTGTGTTGTGCTGGCTCACTGAAGCATGCTTATGAGCAAAAAAGAGCAAACGTTAATGACACCTTATCTTCAGTTTAACCGTAGCCAGTGGGCTGCACTGCGTGACTCCGTCCCGATGACGCTGACGGAAGGCGAAATCGCACGGTTAAAGGGGATAAACGAAGATCTGTCGCTGGAAGAAGTGGCAGAAATCTATTTACCACTCTCGCGCTTGCTTAACTTCTATATCAGCTCCAACCTGCGCCGTCAGGCGGTGCTGGAGCAGTTCCTCGGGACGAACGGCCAACGCATTCCTTATATCATCAGCATTGCAGGCAGCGTGGCCGTCGGTAAAAGCACCACCGCACGTGTATTGCAGGCGTTACTGAGCCGCTGGCCAGAACACCGCAGCGTGGAGCTCATCACCACTGACGGTTTCCTGCACCCGAATGAGGTGTTAAAGGAACGCGGGCTAATGAAGAAGAAGGGCTTCCCGCTCTCTTATGATATGCACCGTCTGGTGAAATTTGTCTCTGACCTGAAATCGGGCGCGCCTAACGTGACGGCTCCGGTCTATTCGCACCTGATCTACGATCGCATCCCGGGTGGAGACAAAACGGTGGTTCAGCCGGATATCCTGATCCTCGAAGGGTTAAACGTCCTGCAAAGCGGGATGGATTATCCTCACGATCCCCATCATGTGTTTGTCTCTGACTTCGTCGATTTCTCTATTTATGTCGATGCGCCGGAAGACCTGCTGCAGAACTGGTATATCAACCGCTTCCTGAAGTTCCGTGAAGGGGCGTTCACCGACCCTGACTCCTATTTCCACCACTATGCCCAGCTTTCTGAAGAAGAAGCCATTAATGTGGCGAGAGGGCTGTGGAATGAGATCAACTACGTGAACCTGAAAGAGAACATCCTGCCCACACGTGAGCGCGCCAGCCTGATCCTCACCAAGAGTGAGAAACACGCTGTCGACCAGATCCGTCTGCGCAAGTAATCACGCAGACATAAAAAAACCGGCTTAGCGCCGGTTTTTTTATTGATGGATTACGCCATCGGCTTTTCGCCATTCTCATCCTGATCGACCGCGAAGCAGGCAACCAGCTGACCGCCATAATCCTTGAGCTGTGGCTGCAACTGAGTGCACGGGCCAAAGCGGCGACTGCAGCGGGCGTTGAATGCACAGCCCGGAGGCGGATTCAGCGGGCTGGGCAATTCACCCGTCAGCTTGATACGCTCACGACGATCGTCAGGGTTCAGGCGCGGGGTCGCAGACAGCAGCGCCTGGGTGTACGGGTGACGAGGATGAGTAAAGATTTGCTCTTTTGTCCCCTTCTCCACGCAGCGCCCCAGATACATCACCATCACTTCGTCGGCAATGTGCTCCACAACCGACAGGTCGTGCGAAATAAACACGTACGACAGCCCCATGTCCTGCTGCAGATCCATCATCAGGTTCAACACCTGCGCACGCACAGAAACGTCGAGGGCTGATACCGGCTCATCGGCGATGACCACGTCAGGGTCGAGCATCAAACCACGCGCAATCGCGATACGCTGGCGCTGGCCGCCAGAGAACATATGCGGATAACGATCGTAATGCTCGGTCTTCAGGCCCACTTTCGCCATCATCGCCAGCGCTTTTTCACGACGCTGCTCTTTGTTCAGATTGCTGTTAATCAGCAGGGGCTCTTCCAGAATCTGTCCCACTTTTTTACGCGGGTTCAACGATCCGTACGGGTTCTGGAACACAATCTGGATTTTCTGACGGCGCAGTTTCTGCGCCTGCGGATCGTGCTTGAGCAGGTCCTGTCCCTGATAATAGAGCTCACCGCCAGTGGGGACTTCAATCATCGTCAGCAAACGACCCAACGTCGATTTGCCACAGCCTGACTCACCGACCACCGCCAGCGTTTTGCCGCGTTCAAGGGTAAAGGAGACGCCATCCAGCGCTTTCACCAGGCGTTCAGGCGCAAACAGCCCCTTCTTCACCGGATAGTATTTTTTCAGGTCGATAGCCTGCAACAGCGGTTGTTGCGTGGTGGCCTGTTGCGTACTCATAGTGTTGGCCTCCCGGCATCATCGAGTGGGTAGTGGCATTTCGACTGACGACCGTCAGCAAGCAGGTTGAGCTCTGGCTCTTCTGCACGACATTTGTCTGTGGCATACGGACAACGCGGATTAAGCAGGCAGCCCTGCGGTCGGTCATATTTACCCGGTACGACGCCCGGAAGTGATGCCAGGCGCGCTTTGTCCTGGGCAAACTCCGGCAGCGCACGCAAAAGCGCCTGCGTATACGGGTGACGCGGCGCGCGGAAAATATCGTGCGAATGTCCAGTCTCGACCACCTGACCTGCATACATCACGATAATTTTGTGCGCCGCTTCGGCCACCAGCGCCAGGTCATGCGTAATCAGCACCAGCGCCATGTTCTCTTTCTGCTGCAGTTCCAGCAGCAGCTCGATGATCTGCGCCTGGATAGTCACGTCCAGCGCCGTTGTCGGTTCATCCGCAATCAGCAGTTTTGGCCGACAGGCAATCGCCATGGCGATCATCACACGCTGGCTCATCCCACCGGAGAGCTGGTGCGGGTAAACGTCCAGACGCGATGCCGGGTCAGGGATACCGACCTGATTTAGCAGATCGATCGCACGCTGACGCCGGGTCTTCTTATTCCCGCCCTGGTGCACCTTGATGGCTTCCATAATCTGGAATCCCACGGTGTAACAAGGGTTCAGGCTGGTCATTGGGTCCTGGAAGATCATCGCCACTTCCGCACCGACCAGCTGGCGGCGCTGCTTTTCGGAGATACGCTGCAGGTCCTGACCGTTAAACTCCAGACTTTCGGCCATCACACGGCCGGGATAATCAATCAGCCCCATGATGGCCAGTGAACTGACCGACTTACCGGAACCCGACTCACCCACAATGCCGACCACTTCGCCCTGATTTACGCTGTAGCTAATGCGGTCCACGGCGCGAAACGGAGTGCCTTCGTCACCGAAGTGCACCGATAATTTATCTACATTTAATAACGCCATCTCGTGCCTCTTACTGCTTCAGTTTGGGATCAAGTGCATCACGCAGGCCATCACCCATCAGGTTAAATGCCAGCACCGTCAGCAGGATTGCCAGACCCGGGAAGGTCACAACCCACCAGGCGCTTTGGGCGAACTGCAACACATCGGAGAGCATGGTGCCCCACTCCGGTGTTGGCGGCTGCGCACCCATGCCCAGGAAGCCAAGAGCGGCCATATCAAGAATGGCGTTAGAGAAACCGAGCGACGCCTGAACAATCAGCGGCGCCAGGCAGTTCGGGAAGATGTTGACGAACATTTGACGCATCGCGCCAGCACCCGCCACGCGGGAGGCCGTTACGTAGTCGCGGTTTACTTCCACCAGCACCGCCGCACGCGTGAGTCGCACATAGTGGGGAAGCGCCACGAAGGTTAATGCCAGCGCGGCGTTACTGATCGACGGACCAAAAATCGCCACCAGTACCAGCGCCAACAGCAAGCTGGGCAGCGCCAGCATGATATCGACGATACGCATGATGATGTTATCGATAATGCCGCCGAAGTAGCCAGCAACCAGACCGAGTACGATCCCCATAACCAGCGACAACACGACCACCAGGCAGCCGACCAGCAGCGACAGACGCGCACCGTACATCAGACGCGACAGCACATCGCGGCCCACGTCATCGGTACCCAGCAGGTGCGACAGGCTACCGCCGTCCTGCCATGCTGGCGGTGCCAGCAACGCATCACGGAACTGATCCGCCGGGTTATACGGTGCAAGCACGTTGGCAAACACCGCAATCAGGATCATGACAGAGACATAAACCAGCCCCACCACCGCGCCTTTGTTGCGCTTGAAGTAGTGCCAGAATTCCTGCAGCGGCGTCATGGGAACCGGTGCAGTAACCACTTTATTTTCAGAAATGTGTGACATGATGGCCCCTTACTTCTTATGACGAATACGCGGGTTCACCACGCCGTAGAGCAAATCGACCAGCAGGTTGACGAGAATAATCATCGTCGCGACCAGCAATACCCCGCCCTGCACTACCGGATAATCACGGCGTTGCAGTGCGTCAATCAGCCAGCGTCCGAGGCCCGGCCAGGAGAAGATGGTTTCGGTCAGGATCGCCCCCGCCAGCAACGTCCCCACCTGCAGACCAATAACAGTCACCACCGGCAGCATGGCGTTACGCAGGGCGTGAACGATAATGACGCGCATACGCGTCAGACCTTTGGCGCGTGCGGTGCGAATGTAATCCTCACCCAACACTTCCAGCATTGAAGAACGGGTCATACGCACGATAACCGCCAGAGGAATGGTGCCGAGCACCATCGCAGGCAGGATCATATGTGCCACCGCATCAATGAAGTTACCCTCTTCGCCCCAGATAGCCGTATCGATCAGCATGAAACCGGTCAGAGGATTCGTATCATCCAGGAAGACCATATCGCTGACGCGTCCGGAGACCGGCGTCAGGTTTAGCTGCACCGAGACCAGCATGATCAGCATCATGCCCCACCAGAAGATAGGCATGGAGTAACCCGTCAGCGCCAGGCCAACAGCCGTATGGTCGAAAATAGAGCCACGTTTCACGGCAGCCAGGACCCCAACAGGGATACCCACCGCAGTGGCGAAAATCATGGCGCAGACACCAAGCTCCAGTGTCGCTTTAAAACGCGGCACGAACTCGTCCCACACCGGAAGACGGCTTTTCAGCGAAATCCCTAAATCACCGTGCAACACGCCCCAGATATAGTTGAGGTATTGCTGCCACAGTGGTTTGTTCAGGCCAAGCTCAGCCAGCAGCTGTGCATGGCGTTCAGGTGAAATACCACGCTCGCCCGCCATAATCATTACCGGGTCGCCGGGGATCATATGGACGAAGGCAAAAGTGAGAAGGGTGATACCGATAAACGTGGGGATAACAAGTCCCAGACGTCGGAGGATGAACTGCAACATAACCCGGATTCTCTCTGATGACGTACAACCAGTTGGCGTGACGTCTGTATTGCTCACAAATGTAAATTCCCTCTCTCTTCAGGAGAGGATTAGGGTGAGGGAATGCATGCACGCCCTCACCCCTGCCCTCTCCGTGAAGGAGAGGGAGAACACCCTACTTATTATTCAACAGAGACGTTTTCGAAGTGGTGTTTGCCCAGTGGATCAACCACGTAGCCCTTCACTTCTTTACGCACTGGTTCGTACACGGTGGAGTGAGCCACAATCAGAGCCGGAGCCTGATCGTGCATCACAACCTGAGCCTGTTTGTACAGCTCGATACGTTTGTTGTGATCGTCGGTCGCACGCGCCGGCTGGATCAGGTCTTCAAACGGCTTGTAGCACCAGCGAGAGTAGTTAGAACCGTCTTTCGCAGCTGCACAGCTGAACAGGGTAGCGAAGAAGTTGTCCGGATCCCCATTGTCACCGGTCCAGCCCATCATCACCGCCTGATGCTCACCCGCTTTGGCACGCTTCAGATACTCGCCCCACTCGTAGGTCACAATCTTGGCCTGAACGCCCACTTTAGCCCAGTCAGCCTGAACCATTTCAGCCATACGGCGTGCGTTCGGGTTATACGGACGCTGTACTGGCATCGCCCACAGCTCAACGGTAAAGCCTTTCTCCTGGCCTGCTTCTTTCAGCAGCGCTTTCGCTTTCTCAGGATCGTAGGTGTAGTCTTTAACGTCGTCGTTATAGCCCCACATGGTTGGTGGGATCAGGTTCTTGGCGGCAACACCCGCGCCCTGATAGACCGCTTTAATGATCGCTTCTTTATTCACTGCATAGGTCAGCGCCTGACGGACTTTCACGTCATCAAACGGTTTCTTCTCGGTGTTGAAGGAGAGGTAACCCACGTTCAGACCAGCCTGCTCCAGCAGGTTGATGTTTTTATCCTGCTTCATGCGCGCGATGTCAGCCGGGTTCGGGTATGGCATGACCTGGCATTCATTTTTTTGCAGTTTTGCGTAACGCACAGAAGCATCAGGCGTGATGGAGAAGACCAGACGGTCGATCTGCGGCTTGGTGCCCCAGAAGCCCGGGAAGGCTTTATACAGAATACGGGAATCTTTCTGGTACTGCAGAAGCTGGAACGGACCGGTACCGATTGGATTCAGGTCCACTTTCTCCGGGGTGCCGGCTTTCAGCATGTTGTCCGCGTACTCTTTAGACAGAATAGAGGCGAAGTCCATAGCCAGGTCAGCCAGGAATGGTGCTTCCGGACGCGTCAGCACGAACTGAACGGTTTTATCGTCCACTTTTTTCACTTCAGCGATCAGGTCCTGCAGGCCCATCCCTTCGAAGTATTCATAGCTGCCGCCAGACACTTTGTGATACGGGTTCTGAGCGTTTTTCTGACGGTCGAAGGAGAACACAACGTCATCGGCGTTAAAATCGCGCGTTGGTTTGAATTCTTTATTGTCCTGCCACTTCACGCCCTGGCGCAGGTGGAAGGTATAGGTCTTACCGTCTTCGCTGACGTCCCACTTCTCCGCCAGACCTGGGATCACTTCCGTGGTACCGGTTTTGAATTCAACCAGACGGTTATAGATAGGCACAGAGCTTGCGTCGTAAGTCGTACCAGAGGTAAAGAGCTGTGGGTTAAAGCCTTCCGGCGAGCCTTCAGAACAGTAAACCAGGGTTTTTGCCTGTACGCTTGCTGCCACGGTCATAGCCACCAGGCTCAGACCAAGCTTCAGCATCCCTGACTTCTTCAAGGAAATACTCATTATTCTGCTCCAATGTGATGTTTTGCTTTGTTGTGTTACGCCGCCAGACCTTTATTTATTTTTTACCCGGTCCGGTCGGTGATGCCCGAAGGCGTTTAAGGGATGGAGAATCCTTTCAGAAGAGCGTTTGAGTTGCAGCGCAGATCGTCCCTGAAATGCCCCTCATGCCCTACAATCTGTCAACAGAATGTGAAAACGTCAATACAGGTGACGGGGATTTACGCTGAGTGTGAGAAACCGCAAACAAAGATTAAAAAAACTATGTATGCCAGTTTTCAGCAGGGAAATTTATGCTACTCGCTATGTTGCAGCACAATTATCTTCATATTTCGCAACAATCAGTGATTAACTTTTATTCAGATCGGGTAAATTTTCTTGCAGAACGGTGATTATCTGAGCACTAAATACCGCGAACGTTAAAACGCACAGCGAAAAATGCTGAGGTTATCCATAAGCAACGCGAAAAAAGATCAATCTATATATAAAAAAATACAATGGATTATGTCACAAAATCGTTAACAGACAGGAAGAAGGCGGGATAAGGGGCGTTTTGGTGAATCAGGATGAGTAAGCTGCTAATGCAAAAAGGGCTAACCTTGCGGTTAGCCCTTCTTTAAATGTGGTCGGCGAGAGAGGATTCGAACCTCCGACCCACTGGTCCCAAACCAGTTGCGCTACCAAGCTGCGCTACTCGCCGAATGCGGAGCGCATCTTACTGCTGAGGTGCGCCCCCGTCAATCCCTTAAATTAAAAAAGCCCTTCAACTGGCGATATTCTCGCCAGACGCGTTACTGCGCGGCTTTCGCCTTGCTATCAGGGAGTTTGCACCAGTTGTTATTTTCGTTGATACCGCCGTCAGGAGAGGTGTAACCCAGGCAACCCAAAATGGTGTCGTACAGCTCAACGTGACGACGCGGCACCTTCATGTCTGCCTCTTTTTTCAGGTGGGCAAACATCTTCGCTTTCTCCGGGTCTTCGAGGTACTTGTCCGACATCCACACCATCATGGGCACGCGGAACTGTTCCGGAGGAGCCATATTACGTGGCGTACCATGCAGGTGCTCAAATTCATTAATTGACTCACCGTGATCCGCTGCATAGAACACAATCGCTTTCTTATCGCGTACATGGTCAATCACCGAATCGATAAAGTGATCCACATACAACACTGAATTATCGAAAGAGTTAATCAACTGGTCTTTGGTACAGTCTTTATCCACACCAATACATTCCGGCGTCCACCTGGCAAAGCTACGCGGATAACGTTGGGTGTAATTAAAGTGCGATCCTTTGGTATGCAGAATAATCATATGCTTACCATCAGGATTTCCATTAAGAGAGAGCTTCATCTCATCAATCAGCAACATATCATCGACAGACTTGCCACGGTTACGTGGCTCCGCACCGATTTGCTCACGATAGGCAATGTTCTGCGCCATGGTGTTACTGTAGAACCACATCTCGCTTTGCATTGCATACAGGGCGGAAGTAAAGCCGAGTTGGTGAAGCACCGAGAAGACATTTTGCTCTTTCAGTGTTCGCTGCGGGTTATCGCTCGCTCCACCCTCGCGCACAAACATGCAGCGTAAGGAGAGCTTGGTGGCGGTATCACAGGAGTAACCGCGATAGGCAACCAGGTTTTTCTCCTGAGCCAGTTTAGGCGTGGTATCACGGTCATAACCCAGAATGCCCATATGATCCCAGCGTGTCGTTTCACCAATGATAAAGACGACATAGGTATCATCGATATCTTTTGGCGCGTCATAGGTAAATTTCTTTGCCGGGTTCAACAACGATTTGTTATCAGAGGATTCGTCCACCTGTGCCCAGGCATACAGCCCCAGAGCGGAAATCCAGTTTGACGGCAAATAAGAATTTGCAACCACACCACCGTAGCTTGGCATGTCCACGCCAGACGTACGCTCATAATTTTTCTGCTTCACTTCCAGCAGGCGAATCGGCCCCCAGACCATCAACCCAGCGAGCAGCACAATCGCGACACTTCTGAAACGTTTCCCCGGCGTGCGAATCTGGTGTACCAGCGTGTACCGGCAGCGGTTGCTCCAGATGAGCAGCAGAGGCAAGGTACTGACTGCCACCAGCCAGAGAATAAAGTGCAGACCAACGACCTCTTTAGAGAGATCTATATCCGTCGTCATCACCGAAGCAATAATGCCGTAGCCAATGACAACGTTCATAAAAGTCATGTAATAACTGGCACCAGCGGAGCACAGCACAATAAACGTTGCCAGTACTCGCCATACGCGGCGGCCAAACAGGGTGAGAACCCGGAATAAAAAGAAGGTGACCAGTACAGCAGCGACCAATTCGACAACCGCTGCAACTCCTTTCCAGACGGTAAAATCGTGCGCGTATCCGTCAAACCGACGGAAAAAAACTGCGCCATTCATAAACAGGCCGATGTACAACGCCAGCAAAAAGCAGAGCTTTTGTTGCGCCATCGATTTAATGTATTTCATGCAAGCTACCCGGAAAAAGGGACGGTACCACCGCCCACTCGGTATTAAAAGTAGGCAGATTAGATATACGCTCAGGGGATCGTTAATCAGAAACGTCTACAAGCGTGGTAAGTAGACCACAGGGATGGGAAAAAGTGGCAACAGAGAATGTGATCGGTGCAGTTATTTACAAAAAAGCAAATCCTGAAACCGACGTTTTCATCTAAGTCTCAGTTTTTAAGATAATAAAAAGGCCGGATAACCGGCCTTTTTTTGTTGTTGTCAGGCATGCGCTTCGTTAAAGACTTCACGCTGCGGCTGGCGAATGGTGGTCGACAAGGCCAGCGAGATTATCAGCAAAGCAAATATCACGCAGAAGGTCACATAGAACCCACCGAACAGCGAGGCGATTAACGAGCCGCAGATACTGCCGATGCCAAAGCCCAGATAGATAACACCGTAGTTTTTCGCCAGATTGTTCAGGCCGAAGAACTCACTGACCAGCGACGGGAAGACTGTAATCGTGCCGCCGAAATTAAAGGCCACACAGGCAATTGCGGCGAAGAACGTGGCTTCGTTCAGTGGGGCAAACAGCAGCGCCGCCATCCCCACCAGCGAGACAACCTGCCCGATGGTAATCACGCGGATACGGGCAATTTTGTCAGACAGAATCCCGAGCACCAGACGGCCAGAGAGGTTGGCAATGGAGATGACGGTGACCGCATTCGCTGCTGTTGCCGCATCCAGTTTCACCATTCCCTGAGCAATATCTTTCGCCACCCCAATCACATACAGACCGCTCATGCAGGCTGTCAGGAACATGACCGCCAGCATCCAGTACTGTGGTTGACGCATAGACTGCGCAAGGGTGAAATCATTCTCCACCACACCGTTAACGGTTTTCACTTCCTGCTGCGGCGCATCTTTCATCAGCGTGGCGCCGAACAGGATCATGACCAGAACGATAGCGCCCCAGATCATGAACGTTTTTTCGAGCCCCACGGAAGCAAGCAGGTGGGAATCGATAAATTTAAAACCGAGGCTCCCCAGGCCATAGGACCCGATGGCAAATGCAGAGATTAAACCTTTACGTTCCGGGAACCACTTCACACAGTTTGACAGGGTCAGCAGATAACCTGCACCGTCGGCAAGTCCCACCAGCACCCCGGCGCTCAGCCACAGCATCATCAGGTTGCTGGAATGCGCCGTCAGGAAAAAGCCCACGCCCAACAAGATACCGGATGCCATCGTCACCCGCTTCACGCCGAATCGCTCCTGCAATTTTCCCGCGACGGAAGATGAAAGCGCCAGCCCGAGGCTCAGCAAGCCGAAGGAGAACGCCACCTGGCTGACCGGTGCACCAAGCTTATCGGAAAGCGCACTGTTAAACAGGCTCCAGGTATAGACCGACCCCAGCGCAAACTGGGTCACGATGGTGCCAAAAAGCGTTAGCCAGCGCGTACGGTTGTAAGTTGATGTGTTCATGGCAGTTGTCCTGCAAGAGAAAGTAAGGGAATTCGCTGAGGGCAACGATAAACAAAACCTTAATATGCTTGGGGTAAAACGGCATGAAATGCAGGAGGAATGGAATGAAATGCCATAAATCGGGAATGAATGACCTTGCCAGGGAATGAAGCGACAGCGTGTTAGTGACTGCTATCGCTACAACCCCCACGGCTATTGTATTCAGGATGTTATCGGCACGTTTAAAAAAGTAACAACCTTAAAAATTAGCGCTCACGCCCAGGGTGTACATAAACTCCTCACCCGTGGTGGTGTATTCCCCTTGTGCTAACGACGCATAGGCCGCCATATGCGTGTTAAACGGAATATCCGTTCCGACGGTTACATCCATCCAGTTGCCGCTTTGTGTTGGTGCCGGCGTCTGTGGCATCCCAAACTGGGATTTCCACTGGTTTTCGCCAAACTGCTGGTTATAGCTTATCTGCGCCCACGGGCGAAGCTCGCCGTACTGTGTATCCACGCGCCAGCCGAGCGTGCTGACGCTGGCATGCCAGAGTAGGTCGGTAAGCCCCTGCGTCGTCGCGCTGTCACCAAATTCGTTGATCATCATCGGTGCCGTGCCGTCATAACGCCACGCCATCACCGGACCGGTCGTGATACGCCCTGACACCGGAATGTTCCAGCCCACGCTCATGGCCCCTGCCGGCGTGGAACCCGACGGTAAACTCAGGGCAAGCCCGGGGGCATTTTGTGATGACTGAATCCGCTCGGCGAGAATATCCTCATAACGCGGTTGGTGATCCGCATCCCATGTATAGCGTTCCGCCGTATTACTTTGGGCGTCTGAAACGATATATTCCTGTTGCCAGGCAAATGCTGTATTACAAAAAAACAGACAGGCTGAAATCCCCGCCAGGCCAGAAACAGCATGGCGACCACTGATTTTTTTTATCATCATCAAAGCGACTCCAGAGAGAGCCGAATTCGGCGATATTTGTCATTGTTTAGGAAGAGTTTTGCGGGCATATGGCCCTGTATTAACTATTGTCTTTATAGTAGACACGTCAAGCCTGACAGAATGAAAATTTTGCGATAACCGTTTCATTAAGGGAGATAACCGATGCAGCGTTGCGGTTGGGTAAGCCAGGATCAGCTTTATATCGACTATCACGATCGGGAATGGGGCGTACCGGAGACAGAAGGGAAAAAGCTTTTTGAAATGATCTGCCTGGAAGGTCAACAGGCGGGCTTGTCATGGATTACGGTGCTTAAGAAACGGGAAAACTATCGTAATGCCTTCCATCAGTTCGATCCGGTCGCCGTCGCTGCCATGACCGAGGACGATGTGGAACGGCTGGTCCAGGATGCAGGCATCATCCGCCATCGCGGTAAGATCCAGGCCATCATTGGTAACGCGCGCGCTTATCTGGCGATGGAGCAAAACGGAGAACCGTTCTCAGAATTTGTCTGGACGTTTGTGAACAATACGCCGCAAATTACCCAGGCCGCCACGCTCGCGGAGATCCCGGCCTCCACCCCGGCGTCGGATGCGCTCTCTAAAGCACTGAAAAAACGCGGCTTTAAATTTGTCGGCTCCACTATCTGTTACGCCTTTATGCAGGCCTGTGGCCTGGTCAACGACCACGTTACCGGCTGCGTCTGTCATCCAGGGAGGCACCATGATCCGCAAATGGGAAAGTGATAATGCCGGGCCACTCCTGAGTCTGTGGCTTGAAAGCACCACGGAGGCGCACCCGTTTATCAGCGCGAGCTACTGGAAAGAGAACGAAGGTATGGTGCGGGATGTTTACCTGCCCGCCGCCGAAACCTGGGTATGGGAAGAGGATGGAATGCTGCGCGGCTTTATCAGCGTCATGCAGTCCCAGTTTGTAGGCGCGCTGTTTGTTTCAACTGACTTTATTGGTCGGGGGATTGGGCGTGCGCTGCTGAACCATGTTCAACAGCGCTTCCCGTATTTAAGCCTGGAGGTCTACCAGAAAAATGTCCGGGCGGTGAATTTCTATCATGCACAGGGTTTTCGCATTGAAGACAGCGCCTGGCAGGATGACACTCAGCACCCAACGTGGATCATGAGCTGGCAGGCGGATCAAACGCCGTGAGCGTAAGCTCGGGTCCCTGATATTTCTCGACCCAGGCCAGCGCCGTGTTCCCCGCGCAGCCATTCCCCAGCTTCGAGCTGGGGAGATCTTTGGTCAGAACGTTTACTGCACCGTTTTTACAAATACCGCCTTCGCTCGGCTCCAGGTCTGGCCATGCCCCCTGGTGAATGCAGATAACGCCAGGTTTAATCCCGTCGCTCACTACCGCCCCTGCCAGCACCTGGCCACGCTGATTCCAGACGCGAACCACGTCACCGTCAACGATCCCACGCGCGCGCGCATCTGCGCTGTTCAGGGTGACGGGCTCTCGCCCGGCAACCGCATACCGCTCGCGCAGTGATGAATAGTTAAGCTGGCTGTGCAGGCGATGGGCTGGATGGGCCGATAACACCTGCAGCTGTTCCGGCTGGGCATTACCGTGCCACTCGTCCGGCTCAAGCCACGTTGGATGCGCCGGACAGTCGGCATACTTAAATTGGGCGATACGCTCGCTGTAGATCACAATCTTCCCGCTCTCGGTTTTCAGCGGATGGTTCTCCGGGTCGCGGCGGAAATCGGCGAAGCGAACAAACTGCGCATTCTGTTCGCTCTCCGGCATCTCAATAATCTGGTTCGCTTCCCAGAACTGCGCAAATGGCGGCAGCGTCACGCCCTGCGGGGCCCCGCGCTGACCGGCAATCTGGTAGAACGTCTCCAGCCACTGCAAATCCGTTTTGCCCTCGGTAAAACGCTCGCGCCCCCCCGTTTCCCACAACTCGCTCAGCTCAGCAAACACCTCAAAATCATCACGCGCCTCATCACGCGGCGCCACGACGCGCTTCATCGGTACCATATGCTGATTGCTGTAGTCACCGGTCATGGTGAGGTCGTTACGCTCAAACGAGGTGGTCGCCGGCAGCACAATATCGGCATGTTTGGCTGAGGCGGTCCAGAAGCATTCTGAGATAACCACCAGTTCTGGCTTCTGCCAGGCGCGGATCAGGCGATTCGTGTCCTGGTGATGAGTAAAGTTCGCGCCGCCGGCCCACCAGACAAACCGGATATCCGGGAAGTGGCGATCCAGACCGTTATGCTGATAAAACCCGCCCGGGTTTTCCAGGGCTTCAACAATGCGCGCCACCGGGATTTTATCCACGGCATCCACACCGCCCTGAACCGAGCCCTGCAGAGAAGCCAGCACTGCCGCTTTGCGGGTTGGGTTGCCGCCATTGGCGAAGTGATAAGAGAGACCAAACCCACCGCCCGGCGTACCGATTTGCCCGAGCATGGCGGCCAGCGTCACGAGCATCCAGTGTTTCTGCTCACCGAACTGCTGGCGCTGCATCCCCCATCCGGACATTAACATCGTGGTGTTTTGGTGGAATAACGCTGCCAGTTCACGCAGTTTGGCCGCAGGAACCCCACAAATCTCTGCCGCCCACTCTGCCGTTTTGGCCATACCGTCTGTATTGCCCGTCAGATAGTCGGCGAAGTTGTCAAAACCGGTGGTACAGCGTGCGAGGAACCCGGTATCGTGCCAGCCGTTCTCCACCAGCGTATGGGCAATGCCCAGCATCATCGCCACGTCGGTGCCCATATGCGGGGCAATCCACTCGGCGCTGTCGCCGAAGAAGTCCATGGTTTCCGAGCGCATCGGGTCAATGCAGATGATGCGCTTGCCGCTTTTACGCAGCGCATCAAAATACGGGATCCCCTGCTCGTCACTGGCATTCCACGCGATTTTCAGGGTGTTGAGCGGGTTGGCGCTCCACAGCACCACCACATCGGTGTGCTCCAGCACCAGCGGCCAGCTGGTCTGCTGCTGATACACTTCGTTACCGCCCACCACGTAGGGCATGATCGCCTGCGCTGCGCCGGTGGAGTAATCCCCAAGATGGCCGGTATACCCCCCGGCCAGACTCATATAGCGCTGCAGTAACGTCGAGGCCTTATGCAGCACGCCGTTTGACCGCCAGCCGTAAGAACCGGCAAAAATGGACGACGGGCCATACGTGTCGCGGATACGTTTGTGCTGCGCATGGATCAGCGCCAGCGCGTCATCCCAGCTCACCCGGACAAACTCATCCTGACCACGAATACCCTGCGGCTTGTCTGGCGACGCCAGAAATCCTTTACGCACCATCGGCCAGCGCACGCGCGTTTTGCTGTGCACCTGATCGCGAACGACGGTCTGTAAAGAGTTGGGATGTTGCGTTGGCAATGCCCCGCGAGACGACAGAACATTTTCGCCATCGGTTTCGACCAGCATCGGCCCCCAGTGGGCGGCGGTCAGAATCGTTTTTGTTGAGGTGCTCAAGCGTGCGCTCCTGGTTGCGTGCAGGTTTTACGGCCTTCTTAGTGAGGCAGTTTATGGTTTGTCACAAATTTCAGAGTTATACCCGGAATTTTCTCCGTATCTGGACGTCATAATCAACTGCCACGCGCGTCGTGGCAAAGAATAAAAAGGATTAAGGAAATAAGATGAAAAAACGCGTATTCGTTATTGCCGCTCTGGTGAGCGGTGCACTGGCTGTTTCTGGCTGCACAACAAACCCTTACACCGGTGAAAGCGAAGCTGGTAAATCCGGTATCGGCGCGGGTCTCGGCTCGCTGGTAGGGGCTGGTGTGGGCGCACTCTCCTCCTCCAAGAAAGACCGCGGCAAAGGCGCGTTAATTGGCGCAGCGGCAGGTGCAGCCCTGGGCGGCGGCGTGGGTTATTACATGGATGTGCAGGAAGCAAAACTGCGCGACAAAATGAAAGGCACCGGCGTGAGCGTGACGCGCAGCGGCGATAACATCATCCTGAATATGCCAAACAACGTCACCTTCGACAGCAGCAGCGCAACGCTGAAACCAGCAGGGGCGAACACCCTGACCGGCGTGGCAATGGTGCTGAAAGAGTACAACAAGACTGCGGTGAATGTGATCGGTTATACCGACAGCACCGGCAGCCAGGATCTGAATATGCGTCTGTCTCAGCAGCGTGCCGATTCTGTGGCCAGCTCGCTGATCACGCAGGGCGTTGCAGCAAACCGCATCCGCACCAGCGGCATGGGCCCTGCAAACCCTATCGCCAGCAACAGCACGGCGGAAGGCAAAGCGCAGAACCGTCGCGTTGAGATTACCTTAAGCCCAATTCAGTAAGGGCTGCCCCCCTCTTCCAGGGGGAGAGGGGGATAAGGGCATCATGCCGCCACGTCAGCATGAACCGCTTGCCATCGCTAATTTTCCCGCTAAGGTGTTCTCACTCACTTCAGGGAATTCAGCGATGAGCAAACCAACACGGGCCACAATCAGCGACGTGGCGAAAGCCGCCAAAACCGGTAAAACCAGCATTTCACGCTACCTCAACGGCGAGAAACACCTGCTGTCCGATGCGCTGCTCGCTCGTATTGAACAGGCTATTGCCGATCTCGACTACCGCCCGAGCCTTATGGCGCGCGGGCTCAAACGGGGCCGTACCCGTCTTATCGGGCTTATCATCGCCGATATCACCAATCCCTACTCCGTCAACGTATTGAGCGGAATTGAAGCCGCCTGTCGCGAAAAGGGCTTTACGCCGCTGGTCTGTAACACCAACAACGAAGTCGATCAGGAGCTGCATTACCTGGATTTGCTGCGCAGCTATCAGGTCGAAGGGATTGTGGTGAATGCCGTGGGCATGCGTGAAGAGGGCTTAAACCGCCTGCAGCAATCCTCCCTGCCGATGGTTCTTATCGACCGCAAAATCCCGGAATTCGCCTGCGATGTCGTCGGGCTGGATAACACTCAGGCGGCGACAACCGCCACTGAGCATCTGATTGAACAGGGCTTTGAAGCCATCCTGTTTCTGAGCGAACCTCTGGGCATGGTCAATACCCGTCGTGAGCGACTGAGCGCGTTTCGTGCCACGCTGGAGCGTTACCCCGGCGTGATTGCCGAGAATGCCGAAACGCCCCTCCACGAAGCCGATCAGCTCGACAATACCCTGCGGCAGTTCCACACCCGCCATCGCGGAATGCGTAAAGCCGTTATCTCTGCCAACGGGGCGCTGACCCTGCAGGTCGCCCGCTCGCTTAAGCGCATTGGCCTGCACTGGGGAAGCGATATCGGTCTGCTGGGGTTCGACGAGCTCGAGTGGGCAGAACTGGCTGGCGTCGGGATCACGACCCTCAAACAACCCACCTGGCAGATTGGCTATGCCGCTGTTGAACAAGTGGTTCGTCGTATTGAAGGCACCAGCGATGCCGTTCGCGAGCAGGTATTTTCCGGCGAGTTGATTGTTCGCGGCTCCACCGCCCGTTAATTTTCCCTTGTGATACCGATCATAAATTCAACATCCTGACCTTTTCTTTGGAACCGGTTCCATCTAGCGTAATAGTATTGATGTATTGCGATGGAGTCCGACGATGGGCAGAAAAATCATGGTGGTCACCGCCGCGTATGGCGCGGAACAGGTGCGACAGGCAGGTGGTCAACGGGCAATGCTGCCCGTCATTGCGGGCGCGGGTGCCGACGGCGTCGAGATCCGCCGCGAGCTGTTCAACAGCGAAGAGCTGCTGGCGCTGCCCGCGCTGGGTGAATCCATTGAGCTGCTGGGCCTGCTGGCATGCTACTCCGCCCCTGCGGCCCTGTTTATGCCCGATGGCACCCTCAACCCTGACCTGCCCCGTTATCTCAGCGAAGCCAGTACCCTGAATGCGCTGTGGCTCAAGGTCTCACTGGGTCATTTCAGCGACACCCAGCCGCTTCACGCCCTGCGTGCCCTGCTCGATGAAAGCGGTATGGCCCTGGTGGTGGAAAACGACCAGACCGACTGCGGCCAGCTTGCGCCGATGCAGCGCTTCAAAGCCGCCTGCCGGGACATGGCGCTGCCCGTCACGCTGACGTTCGACATGGGCAACTGGCTGTGGGTGGGCGACTCCCCGGAAGAAGCCGCGCGCCATCTGGCCTCCGCAGTGAGCTATATCCACGTTAAAGCCGCCGTGCCGCATAAAGAAAATTTCCGCGCCGTGGCGCCGGATCGGGCCGATGCGCGCTGGCTGGATCTGCTTTGTCAGCTGCCCGCCGATGCCCCGCGTGGTATCGAGTTCCCGCTGGAAGGGGCGGATTTAACCGCCGTCACCCGTCATTACGTAAACCTGCTGCGTGAGGAGTAAACCATGCACAAGACGCTGGATGTGATCACTATCGGCGAAGCCATGGCGATGTTTGTCGCCACCGAAACGGGTGACCTGAGTACGGTGGAGCACTTTATCAAACGCGTGGCGGGGGCTGAGCTGAACGTCGCGACCGGCCTGGCGCGCCTGGGTCTGAATGTCGGCTGGGTCAGCCGCGTGGGTGATGACAGCTTTGGCCATTTCGTTCTCGATTCGCTGAAAAAAGAGGGCATTGATGCTTCCGGCGTCACCCTTGATGGACGCTTCCCGACCGGTTTCCAGCTTAAATCGAAAGTCGAAAATGGAACCGATCCCATTGTGGAGTATTTCCGTAAAGGGTCTGCGGCGAGCCACCTCTCAGTCGAGGATTACCACACCCACTATTTCGCCTCCGCACGCCATCTGCATCTGAGCGGCGTGGCGGCTGCGCTTTCAGCCAGCTCGTATGCATTACTGGATCATGCCGCAACCACCATGAAGGCTCAGGGGAAAACGATCTCATTCGATCCTAACCTGCGCCCGGTACTGTGGAAAAGCGAAGCGGAAATGGTCGAGAAGCTGAATCGTCTGGCGTTTCAGGCTGACTGGGTTCTGCCGGGCGTGAAAGAAGGCATGATCCTGACCGGTAAAAACACCCCTGAAGGGATTGCCGATTTTTACCTCAACAAAGGGGTAAAAGCGGTGGTGCTGAAAACCGGCGCCGATGGCGCCTGGTTTAAAACGGCTAACGGCGAGCAAGGCGCAGTCGCGGCCGTGAAGGTCGATAACGTGGTTGATACCGTCGGCGCTGGCGATGGTTTTGCCGTGGGAGTCATTAGTGCCCTGCTGGAAGGCAAACCGCTGCAGCAGGCCGTCGCCCGGGGCAATAAAATTGGCTCGCTGGCAATCCAGGTGCAGGGCGACAGTGAAGGATTACCGACCCGCGCGCAGCTGAACAAATAAATTCCGTTTCCCTCCCCCTCTCCTCAGGTAGGTCAGGGGGAAACAAAACAAACCACCGTGTACCCTACATACAACGGCGGTACAAACCTCAACAACAGAGGCAAGCCTATGAACAGTTCGACCAATGCAGTAAAACGCTGGTGGTACATCATGCCAATCGTGTTTATCACGTACAGCCTGGCGTACCTTGATCGTGCCAACTTCAGTTTCGCGTCCGCGGCAGGGATCACCGAAGACCTGGGGATCACCAAAGGTATCTCTTCGTTGCTGGGTGCCCTTTTCTTCCTGGGCTACTTCTTCTTCCAGATCCCCGGCGCTATCTATGCGGAGCGTCGCAGCGTCCGCAAATTGATTTTCGTTTGCCTGATCCTGTGGGGTGCCTGCGCCTCACTGACCGGCGTGGTGAATAATATTCCTGCTCTGGCAGCCATTCGCTTTATTCTTGGGGTCGTTGAGGCAGCGGTAATGCCCGCGATGCTGATTTATATCAGCAACTGGTTTACCAAATCCGAACGCTCACGAGCCAATACTTTCCTGATCCTCGGTAACCCGGTCACCGTGCTGTGGATGTCGGTGGTTTCTGGCTACCTGATCCAGTCCTTCGGCTGGCGTGAAATGTTCATTATCGAAGGGGTGCCGGCGGTTATCTGGGCATTCTGCTGGTGGATGCTGGTAAAAGATAAACCTGCGCAGGCGAAATGGCTCTCCGAAGATGAAAAAGCCGCACTGCAGGCGCAGCTGGATAAAGAACAGCAAGGACTGAAAGCGGTGCGTAACTACGGTGAAGCATTCCGCTCGCGTAACGTGATTCTGCTCTGCGCCCAGTATTTCACCTGGAGCATTGGCGTGTACGGTTTCGTACTGTGGCTGCCATCGATTCTCCGCAATGCCGGTGAAAACCTTGGCATGGTGGAAGTGGGCTGGCTGTCATCCGTGCCTTACCTCGCAGCAACAATCGCCATGATCATTGCGTCATGGGCATCGGACAAAATGCAGAACCGTAAGCTGTTTGTCTGGCCGCTGCTGCTGATCGCTGCCTTTGCCTTCATTGGTTCCTGGGCCGTCGGCGCGAACCATTTCTGGGTCTCTTACACCCTGCTGGTGATTGCGGGTGCGGCAATGTACGCCCCTTATGGACCGTTCTTTGCGATCATCCCGGAGATGCTGCCGCGTAACGTGGCAGGCGGCGCGATGGCACTGATTAACAGTATGGGGGCGCTGGGCTCGTTCTGCGGCTCCTGGTTTGTGGGTTACCTGAACGGAGCAACCGGCAGCCCGTCCGCATCGTACATATTTATGGGGGTAGCGCTTTTCGCCTCCGTGTGGCTTACTCTGATTGTTAAGCCTGCTAATAATCAACAATTACCTGTCGGCGCACGCCACGCCTGAATCCTTAAAAATCAACGGAGATTAGCATGAAGCCGTCCGTCATTTTGTATAAAGCACTGCCGGAAGATCTGCAGAAACGCCTTGAGGAACACTTCACCGTTACCCAGGTGAAGAACCTCAGCCCGGAAACCGTGGCACAGCACGCCGATGCGTTCGCCAGCGCCGAAGGTTTGCTGGGTTCAAGCGAAAAAGTGGATGTCGCCCTGCTGGAGAAAATGCCGAAGCTTCGTGCTACCTCTACCGTTTCCGTGGGCTATGACAACTTCGACGTGGATGCCCTTAACGCCCGCAAGATCCTGTTGATGCATACGCCACATGCGCTGACGGAGACCGTGGCCGACACGCTGATGGCGCTGGTCCTCAGCACGGCGCGTCGTGTGGTCGAAGTGGCCGATCGCGTCAAAGCTGGCGAATGGACAAAAAGCATTGGTCCGGACTGGTTTGGGGTGGATGTTCATGGCAAAACGCTGGGCATCGTTGGCATGGGCCGTATTGGCCTGGCCCTGGCACAGCGCGCACATTTTGGTTTTAACATGCCGATTCTGTATAACGCGCGTCGTCATCACAGTGAAGCCGAAGAACGTTTTAACGCCCGCTACTGCGAGCTGGATACGCTGCTGCAGGAAGCCGATTTTGTCTGTCTGATCCTGCCGCTGACGGACGAAACCCGTCATCTTATCGGTAAAGAGGCGTTTGAAAAAATGAAGAAAACGGCCATTTTCATCAACGCGGGTCGTGGCCCGGTGGTGGATGAGAAGGCGTTAATTGAGGCTCTGCAACAGGGTGAGATCCACGCTGCCGGTCTTGACGTGTTTGAACAGGAACCGCTGCCGGTGGACTCCCCGTTGCTTTCATTGCCCAACGTGGTGGCCCTGCCCCACATCGGCTCAGCAACCCATGAAACACGCTACAACATGGCCGCGACCGCGGTAGACAACCTGATCGCTGCCCTTAGCGGAAAGGTGGAAATCAACTGCGTTAACCCGCAGGTTCAGCGATAGAAATGAAAAAACCCGCCAGAAGGCGGGTTTTTAAAATTTGTGCTACTGGGTTGGAAGCTTACAGGCTTACAACGTTACCAGCTGCTGGGCCTTTAGCGCCGCTTTCGATGGTGAAGGAAACTTTCTGACCTTCATCCAGAGATTTGTAGCCTTCGTTCTGGATAGCAGAGAAGTGTACGAACACGTCTTTAGAGCCATCGTCAGGAGTGATGAAGCCGAAACCTTTATCAGCGTTGAACCATTTTACCAGACCAGTCATTTTAGCAGACATAGAATTACCTTAATTAACAAATATATTGTGCCTTCCGGCTTGATGGATTGTGTTACAGATTTTTAAGCGATGAAGGAAGGGTCACTACGAAGGGTATCTATGGATAACAATCTGGACTGCTTTACTAAACTGCTTTAGGTCTGTGTAACAAACCGACCTGTATAGTTATACCGATGTGGTAGAAGAATAACAAGCGTTATTTTCGCCCGGAATAAAAAACCCCGCCTGAGGCGGGGTTTTCCGATTTATTCTGTGGCAGCGACCGCTGCACTCCACGCCTGACTAAAGGCCTGGTGCTGGGAGGCCAGTGGCCCAATCAGCGCATTATACTGGCTTGCCTGCTGCGAGGTCGGGAACTGAATACCGTTGGCCACAAAGCTCACCTGAGTGCCCTGCTGGGAGATGAAGTCCCCCACCTGAACCAGCTGCTGCGTGAAAATTTGCGCGGCTGGGATCAGCGGTTGCATCGCTTCAGAAGGTTTCGACACCACTTTCTCATACACTTTGTCGAAGACCGGTTTGAGATCGTCGCCCTGCTTCAGCGCGGAACGTGACGCGTCCGCCTGCATTTTCGCATTCTGCAGCTGTTGGCTCAGCACGCCGAGCGCACCGTTGGACTGGCGCAGCGGTTCACGTTGCGTCATGTAATCCTGCGGGACGCGAATAGCGTTCACGCTATCCACAACCGGACGGATACCGGAATCCATCGCCTGGCTCACCTGCTGTGAATAACCATAAAGAATGGCGTAATCAGACACGAAGGGGCCAAACTGTTTTTTCTGATCCGCAGTCAGCGTCGGCAACCGTTCACCGCTGCGCATCACCGTATTCTGTAGAAAATCGATAAACGCTTTGCGCTGATCGCCTTCTTTATCAAAACACCCACTCAGGCTAACAACCATCAACAACGCCGCAATAGGCGCAAACCAGCGAGAGCAGGACTTTCCTGTCGCCATTTCATTACTCCTTTCACCCAAAAAAGCGCACACCGGCACATGCGTGCCCGACGCTGACAAGGATAGTCCAGGTCAGCCCTGCAAGATACTCTTTTCATGCAAAACGGCTATTGCCGTTTTATTTCTTACTATTTACAAAAAAATACCTGGCGAAGCCGACATAAGCGTAATCAGGTAATTAGTCTCACCCTGGCAACGGCTGAAACGCATAAAGCGATCGTTACCGCACGATTAATCACATCCGTGACGATCCGTCGTTTGTATTAGGGACTATTCTTAACAGGCTCTCTGATGTTCTTGATCCCGGTATGTGATTTAAGAGGAGTCCTCAATGGAATATAAAGATCCTGAGCTTGAGCTGCTGAGCAGCCTGGAACAGATTATTTTTAAAGATGTACCGCAGACGTTAACCCTGCAACAAAGATCCAATCCCTTTAAAGAATATGAGCAATTGCGCAAAGGGACTGGATTAAAAACTGAAGAATTCGCCAGAGCGATGGGTGTCAGCGTGGCTATGGTGCAGGAGTGGGAGTCAAAACGCGAAAAACCCACCCCAACCGAGCTAAAGCTGATGCGCCTGATTCAGGCCAACCCTGCACTCAGCAAGCATATAGCATGATGCAGTAAAGTGAGTTACCGCCCCCGCCTTTGCGGGGGCTTGTGTTTTAAAGGGGGGCACACCGCCAACCCGCCTCTTCCCAGACCAGTTCATGCGTCAATGCTAACCCCCGCAAAAAAGCCTCATCGTGAGAAACCACCAGCAATGCCCCGGGGAAACCGGCCAGTGCGGCTTCAATCGCCTCGACCGAGGCCAGATCCAGATGGTTGGTCGGTTCATCCAGCAGTAAAAGCTGCGTAGCGTCTTCACGCCACAAGACACAGGCCAGAGCAGCCTTGAGACGTTCCCCGCCGCTCAGCTCAGCCAGCGGAAGCGCCACTTTGTCAGCGCCCAGCTGAAGCTGCGCTAAACGGGTTCGCAGCACACCCTTTTCCAGAGGTGTATGACTCAGATTGAGATGCGCCATCACCGACTGCGAAAGATTGAGCTGCGACAGATGTTGATCGAGATAAGCGCAGTTTACCGATACCTTACACGTTCCTGAGAGCGGAGCCACTTCGCCGAGAATGGCTTTTAAAAGCGTCGATTTACCGCAGCCGTTTGGTCCTTTTAGCGCCACGCGCATCGGTCCGTCCATTCGCCAGTTGGTCGGCGGGAGAGTGACGTACGGCAGCACCAGCCCCTCCATCACCAGCACCTGTTTCCCCTCAGCAATCTGGCTTCCAGGCAACGTGAACATCACCGGATTCTCCTCTTCAACTCGCTCCCGGGCCTTGTTCACCGCGGCATTCAGCGCTTCATGTTGATCGCCATGCTGTTTTTTCCAGGTGCCAATGCGCTCTTTGGCGGCCATTTTGTATTTGACCCGCTCGAACGAGGCGATATTAAGGTTATCGACCGTACGTAACGTCTTCGCCGAACGCCGCTGGCTTTCGTCATGCTCTTTTTGCATCCGCGCGCGGGTGCGTTTGCGTTCTGTTGCCGCATGTTCCAGTGCCGCACGGGCTGCCTGCTGTTCGGCGTCCCGCTGATGCGTATAGTCGTCGTAACTGCCACCGTAGTGGCGAAGACCCGAGGCGCTCAGTTCAAGAATACGCGGTACCTTCGCCAGCAGTTCACGGTCGTGGGAGGCCACCAGCACGCCCCCCTGATAACGGGCGAGCTGGTCGTAGAACCACTCACGTCCCTGCCGGTCGAGATGGTTGGTGGGTTCGTCCAGCAGCAGATAATCCGCATCAGCCGTAAACGCGCCACAGAGCAACGCGCGAATGCGCTCGCCGCCACTGAGTTCCATGGCTGATTTATCCGGGTCAAATGGTGGAAGTTTTGCGTGGAAAAACGCCTCGCTCAGACGTTCCGCTACATCCCAGTGTCCGTCGAGTAGCGCCAAATCATCGGGCTGGTAGTCACCGCTGTCGATGCGCTTACGCGCCGCAAAAATCGCCTCATACCCCAGCAGCTCAGCAAGCGTGGTTCGCGGGGAGATATCGGGCTGTTGTGCCACATAAGCGTGCGTTGCAAAACGTTCGATATGACCGCTGGCAGGTTCATCACACCCTGCCAGCAAACGTAGCAGACGTGTTTTACCGCTGCCGTTGCGGCCAACCAGCGCGCACAGTGACGGTGCCAGAGAAAGATTCAGCGGACCAAAAAGGGTATCGCCCGTCGCAAACTGACAGGTCACCTGATGCAAAATAAAAGAAGGGGATTGCGCAAAATGAGCCATAAGCACTCCTGAATGAAATCAAAACATCCCCCTGCCGACGCGGTCGCGTTTAGCAAGGATCGAAATTCATCAGTCGTGTTTGTTCATTTTCGGGATGCGCTCCTGAGGGAGAAATATAACGAGAAACAGGATAACGGTAATTTGCTGACCATTTCAAGGTGAATTTTTAGGCGATTGCACTGCGCTTACCTGGCTCACAAAAAACGAGACATAAAAAAACCCGCCGAAGCGGGTTTTTTCTCATCTGCTGGCCCGTCACCGGGCACATGCACGTTACTGCAGCAGCGAAATATCCGCCACGCGCAGGAACAGCTCACGCAGTTTTTCGAGCATAGAGAGACGGTTGATACGCAGCTCTTTATCTTCCACGTTCACCATCACTTTCTCGAAGAAGGCATCGATGACATCACGCAGTTCCGCCAGCTCCACCAGGGCTTCCTGGTAGCGGCCTTCGGCGAAATACGGCTCCAGCTTGTCACGCAGTACCACAACCTGCATCGCCAGGGCGATCTCTTCTGGCTCTTTCAGCGTCGCAGCGTTCACACGCTCGTTCAGCGTTTCGTCGGATTTCGCCAGAATGTTAGAGACACGCTTGTTAGCCGCGGCCAGTGCAGATGCCGCTTCCAGCGTACGGAAGTGGGAAACCGCCTTCATACGCGCATCGAAATCTGCCGGACGGGTTGGACGACGAGCCAGTACCGCCTGAATGGTATCGACGGTGTAACCTTCGTCCTGATACCACGCACGGAAGCGACCAAGCATAAAGTCGATCACATCGTCGACCACGTTGGCGTTGGTCAGCTTATCACCGTACAGACGTACCGCTTCTTCAGTCAGGGTCTGCAGATCCAGGTTCAGGTTCTTTTCAACGATGATACGCAGCACGCCCAGGGCAGCACGACGCAGCGCAAACGGGTCTTTGTCGCCTTTTGGATGCTGGCCGATGCCAAAGATACCTGCAAGGGTGTCCATCTTATCGGCAATCGCGACCGCACAAGCCACCGGATTAGACGGCAGCGCGTCACCCGCGAAACGCGGCTGATACTGCTCGTTCAGGGCCACGGCCACATCTTCCGCTTCACCGTCGTGACGCGCGTAGTGCATCCCCATCACACCCTGGGTGTCAGTAAATTCGAACACCATGTTGGTCATCAGGTCACACTTGGACAGTAAACCCGCACGCGTTGCGTGGTTCACATCCGCACCGATTTCACGTGCGATCCAGCCAGACAGCTCCGCAATACGGTCAGTCTTGTCGCGCAGCGTACCCAGCTGTTGCTGGAACAGCACGGTCTGCAGACGTGGCAGGTGATCTTCCAGACGCTTTTTACGGTCGGTGTTGAAGAAGAACTCGGCATCCGCCAGACGTGGACGCACCACTTTCTCGTTACCGGAGATAATCTGGATCGGATCTTTTGATTCAATGTTCGCCACGAAGATGAAGTTTGGCAGCAGCTTGCCGTCGTTGGCGTAAACCGGGAAGTACTTCTGGTCACCCTTCATGGTGTACACCAGCGCTTCAGCCGGCACGGCCAGGAATTTCTCTTCAAACTTCGCGGTCAGTACCACTGGCCATTCAACCAGAGAGGTCACTTCTTCCAGCAGGCTGTCGCTCAGATCCGCTTTACCGCCAATCTTACGCGCCGCGTCTTCCGCATCCGCCTTGATTTTGGCTTTACGCTGTTCGTAGTCAGCAATAACTTTACCGCGCTCCAGCAGGATCTGCGGATACTGGTCAGCATTGTCGATGGTGAACTCAGGCTCGCCCATGAAGCGGTGCCCACGGATCACGCGATCGGACGCCACACCCAGGATGGTGGCCGGAATAACGGTATCGCCCAGCAGCAGCGTCACGGTGTGCACAGGACGCACGAAGTGCACGTCGCTTGCGCCCCAGCGCATCAGTTTTGGAATCGGCAGCCTGGCCAGCGACGTGGCGATCATGTCAGGCAGCAGCGCTTGCGCACTTTCACCTTTCACATGTGCACGGTACAGCAGCCACTCGCCTTTATCGGTGGTCAGACGCTCAGCCTGATCGACGGTGATACCACAACCACGCGCCCAGCCTTCAGCCGCTTTGCTTGGCTTGCCTTCAGCATCAAACGCCTGAGCAATCGCCGGGCCACGTTTTTCAACTTCACGATCCGGCTGAGACGCCGCCAGGTTCGCCACTTTCAGCGCCAGACGACGCGGAGCAGCAAACCATTCAATTTTACCGTGTGCCAGGCCAGCGTTATCCAGCTCAGCAGTCACGTTCGCAGCAAAAGATTCAGCCAGGCTGCGCAGGGCTTTTGGTGGCAGCTCTTCGGTGCCAATTTCCACCAGGAAAGTTTTCTCAGACATGGCCGCCTCTTATTTGTTTCGGTTGCACATCGGGAAGCCAAGGGCTTCACGGGACGCATAGTACGCTTCTGCAACGGCTTTGGTCAGGGTACGAATACGCAGAATGTAGCGCTGACGTTCAGTCACGGAGATGGCTTTGCGGGCGTCCAGCAGGTTGAAGCTGTGGGCGGCCTTCAGAATACGCTCGTAAGCAGGCAGCGGCAGCGGAGACTCCAGCGCCAGCAACTGCTGCGCTTCTTTCTCGTACTGCTCGAAGCAGGTGAACAGGAAGTCCACATCCGCGTATTCGAAGTTATAAGTGGATTGCTCCACTTCGTTCTGATGGAACACGTCGCCGTAGGTGGTTTTACCCAGCGGGCCGTCGCTCCAGACCAGGTCGTAAACGCTGTCTACGCCCTGAATATACATGGCCAGACGTTCCAGACCGTAGGTGATTTCGCCGGTAATCGGTTTACATTCCAGACCGCCAACCTGCTGGAAGTAAGTGAACTGCGTCACTTCCATACCGTTCAGCCACACTTCCCAACCCAGACCCCAGGCACCCAGCGTTGGGTTCTCCCAGTTATCTTCCACGAAACGGATATCGTGAATGGTTGGATCCATACCCAGCTCTTTCAGTGACCCGAGGTACAGTTCCTGAATGTTGTCTGGCGATGGCTTAATCACCACCTGGAACTGATAGTAATGCTGCAGACGGTTCGGGTTTTCGCCGTAACGGCCATCGGTCGGACGACGTGAAGGTTGCACATAAGCAGTCGCCATTGGCTCCGGCCCCAACGCGCGTAAGCTGGTCATTGGGTGTGAAGTGCCTGCGCCTACTTCCATGTCCAAAGGTTGAACAATGGTACAGCCCTGACGAGCCCAGTAATCCTGTAAGGTCAGGATCAGGCCCTGGAAGGTCTTGGTATCAAACTTTTGCATAGTATGTCGTGCTGGATACGTGTGGTTTTAAATGGAAGGGACCAGTATACCCGCTGCCTGCAAGATATACAGTACGAAACGGGTTTGTTTAGGGAAAATTGGGGAAATAAGCCACCACGCCAGGCAGCTGCCGGCGTCTGGCTATTGATTATGCGAGCGGCTTAGCGCATGGAGAGATGTAAAAACTGACCGTCTGCGTCAAACGAACAGACAAAGCCCTCTTTACGGGACGTATGGCCTTTCAGCTCATAACTCCCCTGGAATCGCTCAAATCCGGTGACATCAATGTTCTGCGCATCCGAGTTATAGCGGCGCGCAGCCTGATCCTTACAGAACTGCTCCATATTCAGGGAGCGTTCCGGGCTGATTTTTCCCTGCTGTGCTTTTTGCACGGGTGCAGAGGGTGGCGTACTGCATCCTGCCAGGATGAACAGCAGAAAGAGTGACGCCGCACGCTTCATCATCATTTTTATTACCGCCCTGTTCAGTGGCTGTTATTTTTAGTAGCAAAGCTTTTATAGATTATGCCCTGGCATTCTGCGAACCTCGCGGCTTTCAAACAAGGCTGCTCAATAAAACTCAGAATTTTCCAGAGAGAGGCTTCAATACAATCGCAGTCACACTGAATTTACAAGGGATGATGAGGAACTGATGTCGTCAAAAATTAGCTGGATTGATAATCTGCGAGGAATAGCGTGTCTGATGGTGGTCATGATCCACACGACGACCTGGTATGTCACCAATGCGCACAGTATCAGCCCTGTTAACTGGGATATAGCCAATATTCTTAACTCCGCGTCGCGGGTCAGTGTGCCGTTGTTCTTTATGATTTCCGGCTTTCTCTTTTTTGGCGAGCGTAGCGCGCAACCGCGGCATTTTATCCGCATCGCCGCCTGCCTGGGCTTCTACAGCGCCGTGGCCTTGCTCTATATCACCCTGTTCACCTCGATTAACGCCGGGCTATCTCTCAAATACCTTCTGCAAAAACCCGTCTTCTACCATCTGTGGTTTTTCTTCGCCATTATCGTTATCTATCTGGTTTCCCCACTGATTCAGGTGAAAACCGTGAGCGGGAAAATGCTGCTGGCGCTGATGGTGGTCATTGGCATCATAGCCAACCCGAATACGGTGTCGCAGAAAATTGATGGTTTTGAATGGTTACCGGTCAATCTCTATATCAACGGCGATACCTTTTACTACGTACTCTACGGCATGCTGGGGCGAGCTATCGGGATAATGGACACCCAAAAACGCGGCATGAACGGGCTGTGTGCAGCGCTGTTTATCATCGGCGTGATCGTGATTTCGCGTGGAACGCTGCATGAACTGCAATGGCGCGGCAATTTTGCCGATACCTGGTACCTGTATTGCGGCCCGATGGTCTTCATCTGTGCCGTATCCCTGCTTACGCTCGTCAAAAACACCCTGAACGCACGCCCCCTTCCGGTGCTGAGCGTTATCTCCCGGCACTCGCTCGGAATATACGGTTTTCACGCGCTGGTGATCCACGCCCTGAGAACGAGAGGGGTCGAGTTCAAAAGCTGGCCGGTGCTGGATATCCTCTGGATTTTCACCGTCACGCTGATGGCGAGCCTGCTGCTGTCAATGCTGCTGCAGAAGGTCGACACCCGCCGCTTCGTCAGTTAACGCTGCGCTGCCGGGCACGATGATACTGGCGCGGGGAGGAAAACCCCGCGGCCAGTGAGGCCTGTTCCACGCCACGCCCTTGCAACAGCCACTGTTCAGCCACCGCCAGACGCAACTGCTCCAGATAGTCGCGAACGCTTATCCCTAAATGCGTCTGAAAAAGCCGCGTTAAATGGCGCGGGCTGACATGCGCCAGAGCGGCAATCTCGGGTAAAGCCCAGGCTTTGTGCGGCTCGGTGGTAAGCGCATCCTGCGCACGATGGATGGCCGGGTGAAGATGATTGCGGTAGCGTAACCATGGCGACAGCTGGGGATCGTCCCCGGAGCGACGAAACCAGACCACCATTTCGCGCGCCACGGCCAGCGCTTTTTCTGCGCCACACAGACGGTTAATCATATGCAGCGCCAGGTCGATGCCCGAGGTGATGCCGGCGCTGGTCCAGATATTCTCATCCTGCACGAAGATCCGGTTTTCTTTGATGATTGCCGTCGGAGCCGCCGTACGCAAACGGCTTATAACGTCATGATGCGTTGTGCACTGCCGGTGGTTTAGCAAGCCCGATTTTGCCGCCAGCAACGCCCCTGAACAGACACACATGACGGTGATATCCTGACGATGAATGTGCGGCTGCAGGCGCATTAACCAGTGCTGGATCAGCTGCGCCTGCGGCGTTGAGAACTGAAAGCGGGAGTCGCTTACCCCCGGCAGCACCAGCAAACTGCCCTCAGGCAAGCTTTCCGGCAGCGGCTGAATACCGCCCATCATCAGACCAATCGACGTCGGAACCTCTGCCTGCGGACCAATGTAATGCAGGCGAAACGCGTCCCCTGCCAGCACAAAGGTCTCTGCCGGGCCCGTCATGTCTAATGACAGCACCCCAGGCAACATCACAAACCAGACGTCGATGCTCATTACAGTGACTCCAGCGTCTCCGCAACCGTTTTAATGTCGGCAAACCGCCCGGCCAGAACCGTCTCGGTACGATGGCGCAGTTCCTCTGCGCTCAGGGTTATCCCCTTGTGCGTCATTGGAAACGTGAGCGTTGCCTCGCTAACAAAGGTCACAGCATAGCCCAGATCGGATGCCACCCGCGCAGTGGTTTCACAGCATTGTTCCGTGCGAATGCCGCACACGATGAGCTGATTAATGTCTCGCTCACGCAGCCAGCGGTCAAGCCCGGTATCCGTGAACGCATTATGGACGTGTTTCTGGAAGACCACGTCCGGCTGATGACGTAAAAAGGCCATCGGTTTGACATAGCCGCTTTGCAGTGTGAACGGACCGTCTTCATCTACATGGAAAATATCAACGACAGGAATGCCACGCGCCTGACAGCCCTCAATCAGCCCCAGCATCGCCTGCTGAAAGGCAGGAATCTCGTCCTCCTGCCAGTAATGACGATGATGAAAAGACTGCTGAGTATCGATGTTGATTAATGCAGTACGTGACATGTTGAATCTCCTCGCCAGTGGGTATGACACTATACTGGCAAGGAAATGAAGGCCCGCACAGACCAAAAAAGGACAACCTCGTGCCTCTGACAGACAACCGTATTTACGACATTAGCGGCAGCAGTTGTTGGTAGATTTTGCGAAAGACCTCGCGTCTTTGCGCATAACGCGCATGACGTGCCGCATCAGGCAGATGCGCCTGTTCCAGTTGAAGCTGCGGTAACAGCTGAGAAAGCGGCGTTTCCGGGTTCATGGCAATCTGTGCCAGTCGCGCTGCACCGAGCGCAGGCCCCACATCACCACCGGTACGAAAATCGAGCTGCAGTCCGCTGATATCAGACAGCATCTGGCGCCAGTAGCTGCTACGCGCACCGCCGCCAATCAGGGTGATACTCGCCGGCGTCACACCGCAGTCATGTACCACGTCCATTCCGTCCGCCAGGGCATATCCCACGCCTTCCAGAACGGCACGAGCCAGTTCCGCCGGGCCATGCTGATGGGTTAACCCAAAGAATACCCCTTTCGCTTCCGGGTTGTTATGCGGCGTGCGCTCGCCGGAAAGATAGGGTAAAAACCAGACGGTACCCGCATTTTCATCCGCCTGCTGTGCAGCAGCAATCAGTGCCGGAACATCAGCCATCCCGGTCAGTTTCGCGGCCCAGTCAAGGCAAGAGGCGGCGCTCAACATAACCGACATCAGATGCCATTTTCCCGGCAGCGCATGGCAGAAACTGTGAACGGCACTTTCAGGATTACTGCGATAACCCTCGCTGACCGCAAAATAGACGCCAGACGTTCCCAGCGAAAGCATCGCCTGTCCGGCTTCCACCATCCCGACCCCCACGGCACCCGCCGCATTGTCACCGCCACCGGCCACCACCGGGACAGCGGGCATATTCCAGCGTTCTGCGACGGCAGGCTGTAAGGTACCCGTTATCTCACTGCCCTCATAGAGCGCTGGCATATGTTCGCGAGTCAGGTGGCAGGCATCGAGCATGGCCTCACTCCAGTCACGCTTGGCCACGTCGAGCCACATCGTGCCGGCAGCGTCGGACATGTCGCTGGCGAAATCACCCGTCATGCGAAAACGCAGATAATCTTTTGGCAGTAAAACTTTCGCCACCTGACGGAAAATTTCCGGCTCATGGCGGTGTACCCACAGTAACTTTGGTGCGGTAAAACCGGGCATCATCAGGTTGCCGGTAATACTGCGGGAGGTGGGTACTCGCTCTTCAAGGAGTGCGCACTCTTCCGCACAGCGACCATCGTTCCAGAGAATGGCCGGTCGCAGGACGTGATGCTGACTGTCCAGTAACGTCGCGCCGTGCATTTGCCCGGCAATGCCGAGGGCTTTGACGTCACGCAGACTGTGCTGTTCACCTAGCGCTTTGATTGCACGATCCGTTGCCAGCCACCACTGCTCCGGATCCTGCTCCGACCATAGCGGATGCGGACGTGAGACCTGCAGCTTTTCTGTCTGCGTTGCTAACACGTCGCCCTGCTCGCTTAACAGGATGGCTTTCACACCCGATGTGCCAAGATCAATCCCGATATACATTCGGTGACTCCTTTAACAGAAATGCCCGGTGGCGCGACGCTTACCGGGCTTACGTTATTATCTACTCGCTGTTATTTATCGAACAGGTAGTGATTAACCAGGTTTTCCAGCAGCTCCTGATGCCCGCTCTGATGCTGCGGTGCCAGTTGATGTTGTTCAGCGTACTTCGCGACGTCCGCAAGCGATAACTGGCCTTTCAAAATTTGCTGACCCAGCTCACTGTTCCAGCCGCTATAACGCTTCGCGACACGTTTATCCAGTTCACCGTCTTCAATCATACGGGCGGCGACTTTGAGCGCCAGCGCCATGGTATCCATTGCGCCAATATGGCCATAGAACAGGTCGTATTTGTCGGTGCTCTGACGGCGCACTTTGGCATCGAAGTTCAGCCCGCCGGTGGTGAAACCACCCGCTTTGATAATTTCATACATCACCAGCGCATTCTCTTCCACGCTGTTCGGGAATTGGTCGGTATCCCAACCCAGTTGCGCATCGCCGCGGTTAGCATCAACAGAACCGAAGATACCCAGCGCGATAGCAGACGCGATCTCGTGATGGAAAGAGTGGCCGGCCAGCGTGGCATGGTTGGCTTCAATGTTAACTTTGATCTCTTTTTCCAGGCCGAACTGTTTCAGGAAGCCGTACACGGTAGCAACGTCGTAGTCGTACTGGTGCTTCGTAGGTTCCTGAGGCTTCGGTTCGATCAGCAGCGTACCGCGGAAACCGATTTTGTGTTTATGGTCGACCACCATCTGCATAAAGCGGCCAATCTGCTCGCGCTCCTGACGCAGATCGGTGTTGAGCAGGGTTTCATAGCCTTCACGACCGCCCCACAGCACATAGTTTTCGCCGCCCAGCTGATGCGTGGCGTTCATTGCGGTAACCACCTGCGTTGCCGCCCAGCTAAACACTTCCGGATCCGGATTGGTTGCCGCACCCGCGCCATAGCGTGGGTTGGTAAAGCAGTTGGCCGTGCCCCACAGCAGCTTCACGCCGCTTTGCTGCTGTTTAGCCGCCAGCACATCCACCATCTGCGCGAAATTGTTCAGATACTCTTTCAGTGAGGCGCCTTCCGGCGACACATCCACATCATGGAAGCAGTAGTACGGCACGTTCAGTTTGTGGAAGAATTCAAAGGCGACATCGGCTTTACGCTTCGCCAGCTCGATGGCCTCACCCGGCTGCTGCCATGGACGGTCAAAGGAACCCACGCCGAACATATCGGCTCCGTTCCAGCAGAAGGTATGCCAGTAACAGGCGGCAAAGCGCAAATGATCTTCCATGCGCTTACCCAGCACCAGCTCATCCGGGTTGTAGTGACGAAATGCTAAAGGATTGGTTGTTTTCGGGCCTTCGTAACGAACACGATCGAGTTGGTCGAAATAAGCTTGCATATTGAGCTCCATAATCAGGGTATGCGGCGAGTCGTTGATACAGGAGTAATAGTGAATAGACATTTTGGCTTGCTCAATTACGTTATTTCACACTGCTATTGAGAGAATGCACAACTGTGCGCTGGCTCGCAAAATAATGTGCAGGCAAACTATTTTTCGGCCCCTCTTCCATAATCAAATGTAATTAAGACGTTACGTATTTTAAAATTCGATCGCGGTCATAAATTCAGAAATAAACCAAATATCATAATGCGAAGATAAAAATCTGTAATTGCCAGCCCGCCTTTCCCCGTTAAAAATTTGCTGCGTCCCAGCAGTGAATGTTTCTTTTATCTCAGCAACACATACCCCTACAAAAAGGCCCTATAATTATGAAGATAAAGAACCTGTCCCTTACTCTCTGCACTACGCTCCTCCTTGCAAGCTTTGCCGGACATGCCAAGGAAGTCAAAATTGGCATGGCGATTGACGATCTGCGTCTTGAACGCTGGCAGAAAGATCGCGATATTTTTGTGAAAAAAGCGGAATCACTTGGCGCGAATGTGTTTGTGCAATCCGCGAACGGCAACGAAGAAACGCAAATGTCGCAAATTGAGAATATGATCAACCGCGGCGTCGATGTGCTGGTCATTATCCCTTATAACGGCCAGGTATTAAGTAACGTCGTTAAAGAAGCCAAACAAGAAGGCATAAAAGTCTTAGCCTATGACCGCATGATTAATAATGCGGATATCGATTATTATATTTCGTTCGACAATGAAAAAGTGGGTGAATTACAGGCTAAAAGCCTGATCGACAAAGTACCTCAGGGCAATTATTTCCTGATGGGCGGCTCGCCGGTTGATAACAACGCCAAGCTGTTCCGCGAAGGGCAAATGAAAGTCCTGAAGCCGTATATCGACAGCGGTAAGATTAAAGTGGTCGGCGATCAGTGGGCGGATGGCTGGCTGCCAGAAAACGCGCTGAAAATCATGGAAAACGCCTTAACCGCCAACAACAACAAAATCGATGCTGTCGTCGCATCCAACGATGCCACCGCAGGGGGCGCAATCCAGGCACTCAGCGCCCAGGGGCTGGCAGGAAAAGTGGCTATTTCGGGTCAGGATGCCGACCTCGCGGGCGTCAAACGCATCATGGCAGGTACACAAACCATGACCGTCTACAAACCGATTACCCAGCTTGCGAATACGGCGGCGGAAATTGCCGTGGAGCTGGGAAATGGTAAGCAACCTAAGGCAGACGCGACGCTGAATAACGGGCTTAAAGATGTTCCGGCTCGTCTGCTCACCCCCATTGAAGTCAATAAAGAGAACATTGACGCCACCGTCATTAAAGACGGTTTCCACAAGAAGAGTGAACTGTAATCCAGCGTGCCCCTGCTCTGCGGGGGCGCATCGAGTTGTACTGTTCTTCCCTCGGGTCATGTGGAGCAGTTATGCCTTATTTACTTGAAATGAAAAGCATCACCAAGCGCTTTGGCGCGGTGAAAGCGGTCGACAACGTCAGTCTGCGGCTCAATCCCGGCGAAGTGGTCTCGCTGTGTGGCGAAAACGGATCGGGCAAATCGACGTTGATGAAAGTGTTGTGTGGGATCTACCCGCACGGCAGTTACGAAGGCGAAATTGTCTTTGCCGGTGAAGTGATTCAGGCGACACACATTCGCGATACCGAACGCAAAGGCATCGCTATCATTCACCAGGAGCTGGCGCTGGTGAAGCACCTCACCGTGCTGGAGAACATTTTTCTGGGGGCCGAAATTTCACGTCATGGCGTAATGGATTACGACACCATGACGCTACGCTGTGAAAAACTGCTGGCCCAGGTAAGTCTCGCGATCTCCCCGGATACGCGCGTCGGTGATCTTGGCCTCGGGCAACAACAGCTGGTTGAAATCGCCAAGGCGCTGAACAAACAGGTAAGGCTGCTGATCCTCGATGAGCCAACGGCCTCCCTCACCGAGCAGGAAACGGCCGTCCTGCTCAATATCATTCGCGATCTGCAAAACCACGGCATTGCGTGCATCTACATTTCGCACAAGCTCAATGAGGTAAAAGCCATTTCGGACACCATCTGTGTGATCCGCGACGGTCAGCACATCGGCACACGTGAAGCTGCCGGCATGAGTGAAGATGACATTATCACCATGATGGTGGGGCGCGAGCTCACGGCGCTCTATCCAAACGAACCGCACACCACGGGTGACGAAGTGTTACGCGTGGAAAACCTCACCGCGTGGCATCCCGTTAACCGCCACATCAAGCGCGTGAATAACGTCTCATTTTCCCTTCACAGCGGCGAAATCCTCGGTATCGCGGGGTTAGTCGGGGCCGGGCGCACTGAAGCCGTCCAGTGCCTGTTTGGCGTATGGCCGGGTCGCTGGGAAGGCCGTATTTTTATCGACGGACAGCCGGTAAAAATCGAGAACTGCCAGCAGGCGATTGCCCACGGTATCGCCATGGTGCCGGAAGATCGCAAGAAAGATGGCATCGTCCCGGTCATGGCGGTGGGTAAAAACATCACGCTTGCCGCGCTCGATAGGTTCTCCGGTGCGCTGAGCAGCCTCGATGATGCTGCTGAGCAGCAGTGCATTCTCCAGTCGCTCGCCAGACTCAAGGTCAAAACATCCTCCCCGGAACTGGCCATTGGACGCCTGAGCGGGGGCAACCAGCAGAAGGCAATCCTGGCGCGCTGCCTGCTCCTCAACCCACGCATATTGATCCTGGACGAGCCGACGCGTGGGATCGATATCGGCGCCAAGTACGAAATCTACAAACTGATTAATCAGCTTGTACAGCAAGGGATTGCCGTCATTGTCATCTCGTCTGAGTTACCCGAAGTGCTCGGCCTGAGCGATCGCGTGCTGGTCATGCACGAGGGAAAACTGAAAGCCAATCTGATTAACCAGAACCTGACGCAGGAGCAGGTGATGGAAGCCGCTTTAAGGAGCGAACGTCATGTCGAAAAGCAATCCGTCTGATATTAAAGTCGCTGTTCCGACGCCCGGCGCGTTTGCCGGGCTAAAAGCGCTGAACCTGCAGGTTTTCGTGATGATCGCGGCGATTATTGCCATCATGTTGTTCTTTACCTGGATGACCGATGGCTCGTACTTAAGCGCGCGTAACGTCTCTAACCTGCTGCGTCAGACTGCCATTACCGGCATCCTCGCGGTGGGTATGGTATTCGTGATTATCTCGGCGGAAATCGACCTGTCGGTGGGGTCGATGATGGGTCTGCTTGGTGGCGTGGCGGCCATTTTTGACGTCTGGCTTGGCTGGCCACTGCCGCTGACCATTGCGGTTACGCTGGTGCTGGGTCTGCTGCTGGGCGCCTGGAACGGCTGGTGGGTTGCCTACCGTAAAGTCCCGTCGTTCATTGTCACGCTGGCGGGGATGCTGGCCTTCCGCGGGATCCTAATTGGCATCACCAACGGCACCACCGTCTCCCCTACCAGCGCAGCCATGTCACAAATTGGTCAGAGCTACCTCGCCGATAGCATCGGCTTTACGTTCGGTGTGATTGGGTTGCTGGCGTTTGTGGCCTGGCAGTGGCGTGGGCGAATGCGCCGTCAGGCGTTGGGTCTGGCATCGCCAGCGTCAACGTCCACAGTCGGTCGTCAGGCACTCACTGCGGTCATTGTACTGGGCGCAATCTGGCTTCTGAACGACTATCGCGGTGTCCCGACGCCGGTATTGCTGCTGGCACTGTTGCTGCTGGCCGGGATGTTTATGGCCACGCGTACCGCGTTTGGTCGCCGTATTTATGCCATCGGCGGCAACCTTGAGGCTGCTCGCCTTTCAGGGATCAACGTCGAGCGCACCAAACTCGCCGTCTTCGCCATTAACGGCCTGATGGTTGCTATCGCCGGGTTGATCCTCAGCTCGCGTCTGGGGGCGGGTTCTCCCTCGGCCGGGAACATCGCCGAGCTGGATGCTATCGCCGCCTGTGTCATTGGCGGCACCAGCCTCGCAGGCGGTGTCGGCAGCGTGGCAGGCGCGGTGATGGGGGCATTTATTATGGCTTCGTTGGATAACGGGATGAGTATGATGGACGTCCCGACGTTTTGGCAGTATATCGTCAAGGGGGCCATTCTTTTGCTGGCAGTCTGGATGGACTCTGCAACCAAGCGACTAGCCTGATAACAATATTGTGACTTATTTGGGAAGTTAGCCATGTTTGAAAAGCGTCACCGCATCACGTTGTTATTCAATGCCAACAAAGCCTACGACCGTCAGGTGGTGGAGGGCGTTGGTGAATATTTGCAGGCGTCGCAATCCGAGTGGGATATTTTTATCGAAGAAGATTTCCGAACCCGTCTCGAAAACATCAAAGAGTGGCTGGGCGATGGGGTCATCGCTGACTACGACGACCCCGTCATTGAGCAATTGCTGACTGACGTCGACGTTCCGATTGTCGGCGTCGGCGGCTCTTACCATGCGCCCGAGCACTATCCGCCGGTCCACTATATCGCCACCGATAACCATGCGCTGGTTGAGACCGCCTTCCTGCATTTGAAAGAGAAAGGCGTCCATCGCTTCGCGTTTTATGGTCTACCGTCAACCAGCGGCAAGCGCTGGGCAGTTGAGCGCGAACATGCTTTCTGCCAGCTTGTCGCGCAGGAGAAGTACCGCGGCGTGGTTTATCAGGGGCTGGAGACCGCGCCGGAAAACTGGCAGCACGCGCAAAACCGACTGGCGGACTGGCTGCAAACCCTGCCGCCGCAAACCGGCATCATTGCCGTTACGGATGCTCGTGCCCGCCACGTCTTGCAGGTCTGCGAACATTTACACATTCCGGTGCCGGAAAAACTGTGCGTCATTGGCATCGATAACGAGGAGCTGACGCGTTACCTCTCTCGCGTGGCGCTCTCGTCCGTGGCACAGGGTACGCGGCAGATGGGCTATCAGGCGGCGAAGTTACTGCATCGTCTGCTGGATAAAGAAGCGTTGCCGCTTCAGCGCTTACTGGTTCCCCCAGTTCGCGTAGTCGAACGCCGTTCAACGGATTACCGCTCCTTAAGCGACCCGGCAGTTATTCAGGCCATGCACTACATTCGCAACAACGCCTGCAAAGGGATTAAGGTCGATCAGGTGCTGGACTCGGTGGGTATTTCCCGTTCGAATCTGGAGAAGCGGTTTAAAGAGGAAGTGGGCGAAACCATTCATGCGGTCATCCACGCCGAGAAACTGGAGAAAGCACGCAGCCTGCTGATCTCCACCTCATTGTCGATCAACGAAATCTCACAGATGTGCGGTTACCCGTCGCTGCAATATTTTTATTCGGTGTTCCGAAAGGAGTATGAAAGTACGCCAAAAGAGTACCGGGAGCGTCACAGCGAAGTGATGATGTAGAAAAAAGACAAAAGAAAACGCCTTCCGATGGAAGGCGTTTTTTTGAATTACATATGTGCGGCGATTAAGCGCTGGTTATCCTGGTACATCGCGAACAGATAGTTGTTATAGCTCTGTCCCTTGGTCGAATAACCTTTCAGCTTGTGGATCATCGTGCTGGCCGTCACTTCCTGATCCGCTTTACGCAGCTGAGCGCGCGATTTACGGAACGATGAGTAGGCCGGATGCGTGTTCAGATTCACCACGTAGGCATTCACGGAATCTTTCACCGATTCAAATTGAGAATAGCCTTTCACCTTACCTGGTGCATTGTTACAACGCCCCTTGATACATTTCATACCAAACAGGTTGTTGTTATTACGCGCCAGTTTCGAGGTACCCCAGCCACTTTCGGCTGCAGCCATTGTCGCAACCATGCTCCCCGGGATAATGTCGACACGCTCTAAGAGAGAGTTCCACGGCACACGGCGCGTGTTACCGTTCCAGCTCACCTTGTAGCGTTTGGTGATATCTTTCAGACGCGCGCGTTCTGATGGCGACCAACGGCTATCGTACTGTTTGGCAATCAACCAGTTACGATCCGCAGTAATCGCGGCGTTTTGACTTGTGATGTAAGGCATTACCGTCCGGAGAAACGCTTTTTTCCTTGGTGTTCCGGAAGGGTATTTTCGCAAATCAGGAAGTGAACTACTCTTTGCACTATTGCGAGAATACTCTTGTTTACTGCTAACCTTACTACTTGTCGTCTTTATTACGTGGGCTTTCTTACTCGTTGTATCCGTGTGCGTCTTCGCAAGCACCTCACCCGAAAATGCCATGGTGAGTAACATGAGTATCGCGGCCCCATATCGTCGAATGGGAGTCGATATCATTAGGTCTCCTGGTCGGATATAAACATTCCAACACCTTATTTTTTTCACAAATTTGAGAGCGGAATCTCAAATCATAACAAAAATAGACTGCAAGAGCACGTATAGAAATAGTCCAATTCCGAAACTATGTCACCTGAAACCTGCTCACATAAGCATCAATTCTGAAAAATTGTGCGCGAACTCGCAGATAACTTCCTAATTTTGCGCGGGATCACTCATCCTCACGCGTCATCCTTGCAGAAAGCCCCGGGGGATGAGTTTTTACCCAACACCTGATGGCACACTGGTCAAAAATGCCGCGACAGGAAAATGGAATGAAACGCACCGCATTAGCTTTTCTGATGTTACCCGCACTGGCTCATGCTGACTGGTCATCACCGGGTTTCAACGCCTTTAGCGCCGAAGGCACCGGGATATTCACCAGCCAGGCAAAGCTTGCGAAGGGTACTCGCCCTCTTACGCTGAGTTTTGACAACACGTGCTGGCAGCCAACGGATGCAATAAAACTCAATGAGATGCTGTCGCTTAAAAAATGTGACGGCACGCCGCCGCAGTGGCGACTGTTCCGCGACGGCGAGTATCAGATGCGTGTCGATACCCGCTCCGGTACGCCCACACTGATGCTGACTATTCAGAGCGCAGCGGAACCGTCGGTTGCAAACGTTACCCGCCAGTGTCCGAAGTGGGACGGTAAACCCCTGACGCTTGAAGTTGGCAACGATTTCCCGGAAGGATCGGTGGTCCGTGATTTCTACAGCAAACAGACTGCAACAGTGCAGAATGGAAAAATCACCCTGCAACCCGCCGCCAACAGCAACGGCCTGCTGCTGCTTGAACGCGCCGAGACCGACAAACCCGCGCCGTTTAGCTGGCAAAACGCCACCGTCTATTTCGTGCTAACTGACCGCTTTGTCAACGGAGATCCCTCTAACGATAACAGCTATGGACGCCACAAAGATGGTATGCAGGAGATCGGCACCTTCCACGGTGGCGATCTCAAGGGGCTTACAACCCGGCTCGATTATTTACAGCAGCTGGGCGTGAATGCGCTCTGGATAAGCTCCCCGCTGGAGCAGATCCACGGCTGGGTTGGCGGTGGCACCAAAGGTGACTTCCCCCACTACGCCTATCATGGCTACTACACCCAGGACTGGACCACGCTTGATGCCAACATGGGCACCGAAGATGATTTACGCCACCTTGTCGATGAAGCGCATAAACGCGGTATCCGCATCCTGTTTGATATCGTCATGAACCACACGGGTTACGCGACGCTCGCAGACATGCAGGCGTTCCAGTTTGGGGCCCTTTATCTGCAGGGTGATGAACTGAAAAAAACGCTGGGCGAGCACTGGACGGACTGGAAGCCGGGAGCAGGCCAAAGCTGGCACAGCTTCAACGATTACATCAACTTCAGCGACAAAGCCGCCTGGGAAAAATGGTGGGGTAAAAAGTGGATCCGCACCGACATTGGTGATTATGACAATCCCGGCTTCGACGATTTAACCCTGTCGCTGGCGTTCCTGCCGGACCTGAAAACGGAGTCGACGACCCCTTCCGGTTTACCCAACTTCTACCAACATAAACCTGATACCCACGCGAAGGCCATTTCGGGCTACACCCCACGTGATTACCTGACCCACTGGCTCAGCCAGTGGGTACGTGACTATGGCATTGATGGTTTCCGTGTGGATACGGCAAAACACGTGGAACTCGAGGCCTGGCAGCAGTTGAAAGATCAGGCAAGCCAGGCGCTGGCAGCCTGGAAAGGCGCGAACCCCGACAAAAAACTCGACAATACCCCGTTCTGGATGACCGGCGAGTCATGGGGCCACGGCGTGATGCAAAGCGATTATTACCGCCACGGGTTTGACGCGATGATCAACTTTGATTATCAGGAGCAGGCAGCAAAAGCGGTAGATTGTCTGGCGGACATCGACCTGACCTGGCAGCAGATGGCGGAAAAACTGCAAAGCTTCAATGTCCTGAGCTATCTCTCGTCGCATGACACACGCCTTTTCCGTGAAGGCGGCCAGCGTGCCGCAGAGCTGCTCCTGCTCGCACCGGGCAGCGTACAAATTTACTACGGCGATGAATCCGAGCGGCCATTCGGACCGACAGGGTCCGATCCATTACAGGGCACCCGCTCGGATATGAACTGGCAGGACGTGACGGGCAAGCAGGCCTTAACCGTCGCCCACTGGCAGGTTCTGGGCCAGTTCCGCGCCCGGCATCCCGCAATAGGTGAAGGCAAACAAACCACGCTGTCGCTGAAAGAAGGCTACGGCTTCGTTCGCGAGCACAATGGCGATAAGGTCATGGTGGTGTGGGCGGGTAATCAATAACGACGCAAACCGGTTCCCTCTCCCCCTCCGGGAGAGGGATATTTCACCAGAACAATCCACTACCTAAATACCTTCCCACCACATAAAACAACAATCCCGACCGCATCTCTCGATTTGCACCAGCACGGTGCTAGCGTTATGGTTACCCACTTTCAAAATAAGCTCGACAGATCACCTGCTATGACGTTTTCACTTTTCGGCGACAAATTCACCCGCCATTCAGGCATTACTCGCCTGATGGAGGACCTCAACGACGGGCTGCGCACACCAGGCGCCATCATGCTCGGCGGCGGAAACCCGGCTCAAATCCCGGAGATGAACACCTATTTTCAGACGCTGCTGGCTCAGATGCTGGAAAGCGGGAAAGCAACCGATGCGCTTTGCAACTACGACGGCCCACAAGGTAAAACCGAACTGCTGACACTGCTTGCTGAAATGCTGCGCAAAGAGCTGGGTTGGGATATCGAACCACAGAATATTGCACTAACAAACGGCAGTCAGAGCGCATTTTTCTACTTGTTTAATCTTTTCGCAGGCCGTCGCGCCGACGGCACCACCAAAAAAGTGCTGTTCCCGCTGGCGCCAGAGTACATCGGCTATGCCGATTCCGGCCTCGAAGAGGATCTGTTCGTCTCGGCGCGCCCGAACATTGAGCTGCTGCCAGAAGGCCAGTTCAAATATCATGTCGACTTTGAACATCTGCATATTGGTGAAGAGACGGGCATGATATGCGTATCACGTCCAACCAACCCAACGGGCAACGTCATCACCGACGACGAACTGATGAAGCTGGATGCGCTGGCGAATCAGCACGACATCCCGCTGGTGATTGATAATGCTTATGGCGTGCCGTTCCCGGGGATCATCTTCAGCGAAGCACGTCCGCTGTGGAACCCGAACATCGTCCTGTGTATGAGCCTTTCCAAGCTGGGTCTGCCGGGCAGCCGTTGCGGGATCATCATCGCCAATGAAAAAATCATCACCGCCATTACCAACATGAACGGCATTATCAGCCTTTCCCCGGGGGGAATCGGCCCGGCGATGATGTGTGAAATGATCAAACGTAATGACCTGCTGCGCCTGTCGAACGAGGTTATCAAGCCGTTCTATTTCCAGCGGGTACAGGAAACGATCGCCATTCTTCGCCGCTACTTACCGGAAGAACGCTGCCTGATCCACAAACCTGAAGGGGCAATTTTCCTGTGGCTGTGGTTTAAGGATCTGCCGATCACCACCGAACTTCTCTACCAGCGCCTGAAAAAGCGCGGCGTGTTGATGGTGCCGGGTGATTACTTCTTCCCGGGTCTGGATAAGCCGTGGCCGCATACGCATCAGTGCATGCGCATGAACTACGTACCCGATCCGGAAAAAATCGAAGCGGGCGTGAAAATTCTCGCCGAAGAGATTGAGTACGCCTGGCGCGAAGATAGCCAGTAACGCGTTACGCCAGATTATGCAGCCGTTCGGTGCGTAATCTGGCGGGGTCAACGCAGCGCAGCGCGTGGGTTGGGCACGCCTCCACACAGGCAGGTCCAGCCTCGCGATCTGCGCACAAATCACATTTCACCGCCTGAACGCGGTTCCCCACTCGCTGAACCTGCATTGCCCCAAACGGGCACGCTACCACACAACTTTTACAGCCAATACAGCGCGCCGGCTCCACCCGCCAGGCACCCGCGGTGTGGCGAATCGCCTGTGTCGGACAAACAGCGGCACAAGGGGCATCTTCACACTGATGACAGCCCACAGCCGTAGTGAATGCACCGCCTTTGACCACCCGAATGCGGGGCGTAAACGCGCCTGCAGAAAGCATTCCCTGATGCGACACCACGCAGGCCACTTCGCAGGTACGGCAGCCAATGCATCTTTCCGTATCAGCCAGGATAAATCGGTTCATCTGTCACGCTCCGCGCACGTTAAAACCCAGCTCTTTTGAGATAGCCTCTGCCGTTTCCCGCAGCGGTTTCAGCAGGTTTTTTTCACCAATTTGCTTCATGCGGGACGTCGAGAGCGAAATGGAGATCGCGTACGGCACGCGGCCATGAATATCAAACACCGGTACGGCAAGACAGGAGACGCCCAGCTCGTTCTCTTCTTTATCCATCGCCATGCTATGCTCGCGGATTTCCGCCAGCTCGTCATACATCGCGCTCAGCTCGGTAATCGTGTTGCGGGTGAGCGGCTGGATCTGCTCCTGATGGCTCTGCCAGTAGCTCGCCACATAGTCCTGATGACCAAACGCCATGTAGATTTTGCCCATCGCCGAACAATAGAGCGGCATATGCTGACCGATGTAAGCGCGCGTGCGCAGCATACCGGTTGTGGGCTCCAGCTTATAAATCAGAATGGCGTGATCGTCCTCGCGGCTTGAGAAGTTCACCGTCTCACCGGTGGCGATATTCAGCGTCTCAAGGTGCGGGGCCGCCACGTGAATGATATTCAGCGACGACAGCGCCTTTTGCCCGACGGCGATAAATTTGGTGGTCAGGCGGTAGCTGCCCGCCGCAGGCGCCGGGGTAACGTACCCGCACGACTGTAACCCCTGCAGTAAGCGGTGCACGGTGCTTTTATTCAGCCCTGCCAGTTCCGATAAATGGGCCAACGGACACCCGTTCGGGTAGTTGCTGAGGATCTCAATCAGCATCAGGCCGCGAAACAAGCTCTGGCTACCTGCTGGCCTCTCTTTCTCTTGCGTCATTTCGCTCTCTTTCGTGCTCATCCAATGGCTCCTTTTTATCGCGTCCTGATGGTAGCGCAAAGTGTGGTTCAGTTCACGATCTCAACAGAAAAAACACAACCAGTTGATTTTAATCGATTTTGAAAATCATGAATGTCGTTGATCTGGCAAAATTTGATCGCTATATTTGAAATCAGATTTCGCATAGTGAAATTTAGCGATAAAAAAGCACTCGCACTTGCCCCGACAAAAACAGGAGAACAGGGATGAAAGTGACCTTTGAAGAGTTAAAAGCGGCGTTCAGGCGGGTCCTGGTCGATCGCGGCGTAAAAGCGGACACCGCCGACGCCTGCGCGGAGATGTTTGCCCGCACCACGGAATCGGGCGTCTATTCACACGGGGTTAACCGCTTCCCTCGTTTCATTCAGCAGCTTGATGCCGGCGACATCATTCCTGATGCCCAGCCAACACGGGTGACCTCGCTAGGTGCCATCGAACAGTGGGATGCCCGACGTTCGATTGGCAACCTGACGGCGAAAAAGATGATGGATCGCGCCACCGAACTGGCCGCCGACCACGGTATCGGCCTGGTGGCACTGCGAAACGCCAACCACTGGATGCGCGGCGGCAGCTACGGCTGGCAGGCCGCAGAGAAGGGGTACATCGGGATCTGCTGGACTAACTCCATTGCCGTCATGCCAGCCTGGGGCTCAAAAGCGTGCTGCATCGGCACTAACCCTCTGATCGTGGCGATTCCGTCTACGCCGATCACAATGGTCGATATGTCGATGTCAATGTTCTCCTACGGCATGCTGGAAGTGAATCGCCTGGCCGGACGCACGTTGCCGGTGGATGGGGGGTTTGACGATGAAGGGCACCTCACCAGAGAACCTGGTGTGATCGAGAAAAACCGCCGCATTCTGCCGATGGGCTACTGGAAAGGTTCGGGCTTATCCATCGTCCTCGACATGATCGCAACCCTGCTCTCCAACGGATCCTCCGTTGCGGAAGTGACCCAGGACAACAGCGACGAATATGGCGTGTCACAAATCTTTATCGCCATCGAGGTCGATCGTTTGATCGACGGACCCACCCGCGATGCCAAACTGCAGCGCATCATGGACTTTATCATCAACGCCGAGCGGGCTGATGACAACGTCGCGGTTCGACTGCCGGGTCATGAATTCACACGTCTGCTCGAAGAGAACCGCCGCAACGGCATCACCATTGACGACAGCGTGTGGGCGAAAATCCAGTCTCTGTAAGGAGTGGGCCATGATTTTAGGACATATATCGCAGCCAAATCCGTGTCGCCTGCCGCGGGCGATAGAGAAAGCGCTCGATTTTCTGCGCACCACGGATTTCACGGCGCTGGCACCTGGCGTGGTGGACATTGACGGACGTAACATCTTTGCTCAGGTGCTCGACCTCACCACTCAAACGTGGGATGAGAACCGTCCCGAAGTGCACCGTCGCTATCTGGACATTCAGTTTCTGGCATGGGGTGAAGAGAAAATCGGTGTCGCCATTGATACCGGCAATAACGAAATAAGCGAATCACTGCTGGAACAGCGGGATATTATTTTTTATCACGGCAGCGAAAATGAATCATTTATAGAAATGACGCCCGGCAGTTACGCCATATTTTTTCCGCAGGATGTTCACCGTCCTGCCTGCATTAAAAATAAGGTATCGGCAATTCGTAAAATTGTGGTGAAAGTAGCAATCAGCGAAATAGATTAATTTTCTGAACTCTATTGGGAATGCGAAATGACTAATACCGGTTTTATAATTGGTGCGTACCCCTGCGCACCCTCGTTTCACCAGCAAGGGGAACAAGAAGAGCAGGACTTCTGGCGAGCGCTTTCCGATACGCCAGATATTCGCGGGCTGGAGCAACCGTATCTTGAGGATCTCCATCCGTTGGGTGACGAATGGCTGTTCCGCCATACGCCGGGAGACTGGCAAATGGTGGTTACCGCGGTGATGGAAACCATGCGCCGCCGCGGCACAAATGGCGCGTTTGGCCTGGCCTCTGCCGATGAAGAACAGCGCAAAGCCTGCGTTGACTATTACCGCCATCTGCTGCGAAAGATTGATGCCATCAATACTCGCTTTCCAGGCAAAATTATCGCTCTGGAGATGCAGGCCGCGCCGCAGGCGGGAAACCCGTCTGTTGAACAAGCTACCGCTGCGTTTTCCCGTTCTATACGTGAAATCACCTCATGGGACTGGTCATGCGACCTGGTGCTTGAACACTGCGATGCCATGACCGGCCCCGCGCCACGCAAGGGGTTTTTGCCCTTAGCGCAGGTGCTTGAGGTGGTGAAAGAAACGGATATCAGCGTATGCATCAACTGGGCGCGGTCGGCTATCGAAGGACGCAGTGCCTTGCTGCCGCCTGAACATGTTAAAGCCGCACTGGAGGCCGGGAAGCTGGGCGCACTGATGTTCTCCGGGACCTCCGTTCGCGGAGCGTACGGCGAATGGCAGGATCTGCACGCGCCATTTTCCCCGTTCTGCGCCGACAGTTTAATGACCACCGAACAGGTAAAAGCACTTTTTACTGCGGCGAGCGCCGCAACATTGAAATTCTCCGGTATTAAATTACTGGAAATAAATGCTAATGCTAACGTCAGCCATCGTATCGCTATTTTGCGCGACGGCATTAGTGAAATGAAAAAAGCAACGCAATAACAATAAAAATCTTATTCCGGTTACATTCACTGAGATATTAAATATGAATATTTCTACTCATGCTCTACAAGCGGATATTCCGCGTCAGCGCTGGTTAAGAATCATTCCGCCTATTCTTATCGCCTGTATTATTTCATATATGGACCGCGTGAATATCGCATTTGCGATGCCAGGCGGTATGGATGAAGAGTTAGGTATCTCTGCCACCATGGCAGGCCTGGCGGGTGGGATCTTCTTTATCGGTTATCTGTTCCTGCAGGTGCCCGGCGGCAAGATTGCCGTGCATGGCAGCGGTAAGAAGTTTATTGGCTGGTCACTGGTTGCCTGGGCGGTGATTTCGGTCCTGACCGGCGTTGTGACCAACCAGTATCAACTGCTGGCACTGCGCTTCTTACTCGGTGTGGCAGAAGGCGGGATGCTGCCTGTGGTGCTCACGATGATCAGTAACTGGTTCCCGGACGCCGAACGCGGCCGCGCCAATGCGATTGTCATCATGTTTGTTCCCATTGCGGGGATCATCACCGCACCCCTGTCGGGCTGGATTATCACCGCACTCGACTGGCGCTGGCTGTTCATCATTGAAGGGCTGATGTCCATTGTGGTGCTGGTGCTCTGGGTGTTCACCGTCTACGACCGCCCGCAGGAGGCTCGCTGGATCTCCGAGGCCGAGAAAAATTATCTGATACAAACGCTGGCCGCAGAACAGCAGGCTATTGCCGGAAAAGCGGTGAAAAATGCCTCGCTGAGGGCGGTTCTGTCCGACAAAACCATGTGGCAGCTGATTGCCCTGAACTTCTTCTACCAGACCGGGATTTACGGTTACACCCTCTGGCTGCCAACCATTCTCAAAGAGCTGACGCATACCAGCATCGGCCAGGTGGGAATGCTCGCCATCCTGCCTTATGTCGGCGCCATTGCGGGCATGTTCCTGTTCTCCTCACTGTCTGACCGTACCGGCAAGCGCAAGCTGTTCGTCTCCCTGCCGCTGATTGGCTTCGCGCTCTGCATGTTCCTCTCCGTGGCGTTGAAAGAGAACATCTGGCTGGCCTATGCCGCGCTGGTGGGCTGTGGCTTCTTCCTGCAGTCCGCTGCGGGTGTGTTCTGGACGATTCCGGCGCGCCTGTTCAGCGCAGAGATGGCCGGTGGCGCTCGCGGCGTGATTAACGCCCTGGGTAACCTCGGTGGGTTCTGCGGCCCTTACGCGGTGGGCGTGCTGATCACCCTCTACAGCAAAGATGCCGGGGTGTACTGCCTCGCGGTTTCGCTGGCGCTGGCCTCGCTGCTCGCCCTGATGCTACCGGCGAAATGCGATGCCGGAGCGGAACCCAACCCCGGCGTGAACCCGCATAAGCACGCAGCCTGATCCCCCCGCCCTCTCCTGAAGAGAGGGCGTAAGACAAGAGAGTCAACGATGAGTGAAAAAGAGCCCTTCTGGCTGGGTATCGATTGTGGCGGAACGTATCTGAAAGCCGGTCTGTACACCAGCCAGGGCCAGGAAGTCTGTATTGAGCGCCGCTCGGTTGCCACACTCAGCCCACACGCAGGCCACGCTGAGCGGGATATGCACCAACTCTGGCAGCAGTGCCACACCACCGTCGCCCTGCTGCTTAAAAATGCCGACATTGGCGGCGCACAAATCAAAGGCGTCGGGATATCGGCACAGGGTAAAGGACTGTTTTTACTGGACAAGCATGACCAGCCGCTCGGCAACGCCATCCTCTCCTCTGACCGCCGGGCGCTGGAGATTGTACAGCGCTGGCAGCAGGACGGTATTCCTGAAAAGCTTTATCCGCATACGCGCCAGACGCTATGGACGGGGCATCCCGCCTCCCTCCTGCGCTGGGTGAAAGAGAATGAACCGCACCGTTATCAGCAGATTGGCTGTGTGATGATGGCGCACGACTACCTGCGCTGGTGCCTCACCGGCGTTAAAGGGTGTGAAGAGAGCAACATCTCTGAATCCAATCTCTACAACATGAACACCGGGCAGTACGACCCGCAGCTCACACGCTGGCTCGGCATCGATGAAATTGACGGCGCACTGCCGCCGATCGTCGGTTCAGCAGAAATGTGCGGGGAAATCACCGCTCAGGCCGCCGCCCTGACCGGTCTCGCAGCGGGCACCCCCGTTGTGGGGGGGCTGTTTGATGTGGTTTCCACCGCGATCTGCGCCGGGTTACATGACGACAGCACGCTCAACGCCGTGATGGGCACCTGGGCTGTCACCAGCGGGATCGCCAACGGTATAGGCCATAACGAGCCGTATCCCTATGTGTATGGGCGCTACGTTCATCCGCAGCACTACATCGTTCACGAAGCCAGCCCCACCTCGTCCGGTAACCTCGAAGGGCTAACCACACAGTGGGGCGACATGTCATTCGATGCGATCAACCAGGCCGTGGCCAGCCTGCCGAAAGCCGGAAGCGATCTGCTCTTCCTGCCGTTCCTCTATGGCAGCAACGCCGGGCTGGAGATGACCTGCGGGTTTTACGGCATGCAGGCCCTGCACACCCGCGCGCATCTGTTGCAGGCGGTCTATGAAGGTGTGGTCTTCAGCCACATGACCCATCTTAACCGCATGCTACAGCGCTTTACGCACGTGCAGGCATTGCGCGTAACCGGCGGCCCTGCCCATTCAGATGTGTGGATGCAAATGCTCGCGGACGTCAGCGGTCTGGCAATAGAACTGCCGCAGGTCGAAGAGACCGGCTGTTCCGGCGCGGCGCTGGCCGCGCTGGTGGGTACCGGCGTTTATCCCGATTTCCGCACCGCGCAGCAGGCTGTCAGACATCACATTCGCGTCATCACACCCGACAAGCATGCCCATGCGGCCTACCAGCGCAAGTATCAGCGCTACCAGCTACTGATTTCAGCACTACAGGGCTATCACGCCCATGTTAAGGAGCACGACCTATGAGCCGACCATTACTGCAGCTGGCGCTCGACCATACCTCACTTCAGGCCGCACAGCGCGACGTCGAGCGGCTTGCGGATCACGTCGATATTATCGAAGCAGGCACCATTTTGTGTCTCACCGAAGGGCTTAATGCCGTGCGCGCACTGCGCCAGCAGTGCCCGGAAAAAACGATCGTGGCTGACTGGAAAGTGGCCGATGCCGGAGAAACGCTGGCTGAACAGGCGTTTGGCGCAGGCGCGAACTGGATGACCATCATCTGCGCCGCGCCGCTGGCAACCGTCGAGAAGGGTCACGAGGTGGCTCTGCGCTGCGGCGGGGAAATTCAGATGGAGCTGTTTGGTCACTGGACGCTGGATGATGCGCGAGAATGGCACCGTATCGGGGTCACACAGGCCATTTATCACCGTGGGCGCGACGCACAGGCCAGCGGCCAGCAGTGGGGCGAGGCGGATCTCACCAGCATGAAAGCCCTCTCGGATATCGGCCTGCAGCTCTCGATCACCGGCGGCATTACCCCCGCCGACCTGCCGCTGTTTAAGCAGATCAATGTGAAAGCGTTTATTGCCGGACGGGCACTGACAGGCGCTGCTAACCCACCGCAGGTGGCCCATGCATTCCATTCACACATCCGTGACATCTGGGGGGAGTCACCATGCGTCAGCATCCGTTAGGTATCTACGAAAAAGCGCTGCCGAAAGCGCTCACCTGGCCAGAGCGCCTGGTGCTGGCAAAAAGCTGCGGATTTGATTTTGTCGAGATGTCGATTGATGAAACCGATGAGCGTTTGTCCCGCCTTGAGTGGAACACCGCGCAGCGCGCCTCTCTGGTTGAGGCGATGCTGGAAACCGGGGTCGCGATCCCGTCGATGTGTCTGTCTGCCCACCGCCGTTTCCCGTTTGGTAGCCGGGACGAGACCGTCCGCGAGCGCGCACGCGCCATCATGACCAAAGCCATCCGTCTGGCGCGCGATCTCGGTATTCGCACCATCCAGCTTGCCGGGTATGACGTCTATTACGAAGAACATGACGAAGGCACCCGGCAACGCTTTGCCGAAGGGCTGGCATGGGCCGTGGAGCAGGCCGCCGCCGCGCAGGTCATGCTGGCAGTGGAGATCATGGATACCGCGTTTATGAACTCCATCAGCAAATGGAAAAAGTGGGACGAAATGCTCGCTTCACCATGGTTCAGCGTTTATCCGGACGTCGGCAACCTGAGCGCGTGGGGTAACGATGTGGCCGCCGAGCTGACGCTGGGCATCGATCGCATCGCCGCCATCCACCTGAAAGATACCCAGCCCGTGACTGAACAAAGCCCCGGACAGTTTCGTGACGTACCGTTCGGTGAGGGGTGCGTCGATTTCGTGGGCATATTTAACACGCTGAATCAGCTCAATTATCGCGGCGTATTTCTGATTGAAATGTGGACTGAAAAAGCCAAAGAGCCGGTACTGGAAATCATTCAGGCACGCCGCTGGATTGAAGCCCGGATGCAGGAAGGAGGGATGACATGTTAGAACAACTCAAAGCCGAGGTCCTGGCGGCAAACCTGGCGCTGCCCGCCCACCAGCTGGTGACTTTCACCTGGGGCAACGTCAGTGCGGTGGATCGTGAACGCGGCCTGATGGTGATTAAACCCTCCGGCGTGGAGTATGACGTGATGTCCGCAGAGGATATGGTGGTGGTGGACATTGCCACGGGCCAGGTGGTCGAGGGGGTTAAAAAACCCTCTTCCGACACGCCAACCCACCTGGCGCTGTATCGCCGTTACCCTGAAATTGGCGGCATTGTGCATACCCATTCCCGCCACGCCACTGTCTGGGCGCAGGCAGGGCAGGATTTACCGGCATGGGGTACCACGCACGCTGACTATTTTTATGGTGCGATCCCCTGCACGCGGTTGATGACCCCGGCTGAAATTGCGGGTGAATACGAATACCAGACCGGTGAAGTGATCATCAAAACCTTTGAGGAGCGCGACGTAAACCCGATGCAGATCCCGGCGGTGCTGGTCCATTCTCACGGCCCGTTCACCTGGGGAAAAAATGCGGCCGATGCGGTACATAACGCTGTGGTGCTGGAAGAGTGCGCCTTTATGGGGCTGTTTTCACGCCAGCTTGCGCCACAGCTACCGACGATGCAGCAGGAATTGCTCGATAAACATTACCTGCGCAAGCATGGAGCAAATGCCTACTACGGGCAGTGATCACCCGGAATTAATATGCTCCTTACAGTACCGCCGTTTCCAGACGGCGGGCGTTAAGCCGGTATGCTTTGAAAATATCTGCCGGAAATACCCGACATCATTAAAACCGCAGCGGGTTGCCACTTCGGTCAGGGACGCGGAGTCGTTCAGCAACAGCTTTTCTGCCGCCCTGACGCGCTGGCGATGGATCGCTTCCGTCAGGGTTAAGTGAAAGGTCCGGCGAAATACGCGTCCCAGATAATCGGCATTGCAGTGCAAGGCTTTTGCCAGTTGCGATGTGGAAAGCGGCAGATGAAACTGCGTGCGAATAAGCTGTTTTGCCTTCCATGCCATGGCCGCGCCGGCTTCATCGGCTCTGTCTTCATAACCTGAGGAGATCGACACTTGCTGTAAAATCAGCAGCAAAATCATTTCCAGCGCCACGCTTCGCTGTAATTTTTCCTGCTCACTCAGGAATTGCCGGAATAGCGCAATCACATATTGAGCATCGCGCACGCAGCAATGTTGTTCAATGGCCACCGGAAAAGCATGTGGCAAAGGCGACGATTGCGCTTCGACCTCAAAATGCAGCCAGTAGAACCGCAGGTCCGCCGGGAAATCTTCTGTCCCCACGTGTCGACGCGCCGGCCAGAGCAGTAAGCTCTCTCCCGCTTTCACCTCAAAGAGCGTGTTTTCTTCCTGGATCGTTAATGTCCCTTTTTCGACGAAGATAATCTCCCACGAGGTTAATTTGCGCGCCGGATGCCGGCCCACGCCCCGGGAAATAAAGAGCCCACCATTTTGCACTTTAATCGGAAGCGCTATGGATAATTCAAGCATGGATATTCACCATTCCGCTCTGATTGCCATTAATATTCATCTTATGCTTTGATTATTAATGAATATCTTCCTGCCTTCCCGATCGAAATCACAAATTTATCATCAGGTCGGAATCGTCACCTTTTTATACTTTTCCCTTCCCTTGTTGGCCTGAGCGTTCGGTGCAGAATGAATGGGGTACCTTGCATAAATACGATAAAAATCGATTACCGAGGAGTTACCTCATGACTTCCACACCGATTACAGAATCACAGGTCGTACAAGGGGCAATGGATGACCGCCTGTCAGTCCGCGAAAAAATTGGCTACGGCCTGGGTGACGCGGGTGGCACGGTCATTACCTGCCTGATCATGAATTTTCTTACCTTCTTCTACACCGACGTTTTTGGTCTGACGCCTGCGCTCGTTGGCACGCTGTTTATTGCCCTGCGCGTGTTTGATGCCATTTCCGATCCGGTGATGGGGGTGATTGCCGACCGAACACAAAGCCGTTGGGGGCGTTTTCGCCCGTGGCAGCTGTGGGTGGCGCTTCCTGTCGGGGTTATCGGTGTACTGACCTTCACCGTGCCTGACGCCAGCATGGGGGTGAAAATCGCCTGGGCGTTTGGTACCTATCTGCTGTTGTCAGTGGGCTATACCGCCATCAACGTGCCCTACTGCGCGCTGATCAACACCATGACCACCCGCCACAGCGAGGTCATCTCCTGCCAGTCATGGCGCTTTGTGCTGTGCGGTGTGGCGGGCTTTTTGGTCTCTGTTGGCCTGCCGTGGCTGGTCGCAGCGCTGGGCGAGGGCAACGCCGCGCGAGGCTATCAGCTCGGCGTTGGGGTGTTGTGCGCCATCGCCGTGGTGATGTTCCTCTGCTGCTTCTTCTGGGTGCGTGAGCGCGTCCCGCTGGCGCTGATGGGCAAATTCACCTTACGCGAGCATCTGGCCGGCCTGCGCAACAACGATCAGCTCCTGCTGATGCTGGTGATGTCATTCCTGCTGATCAACGTCTTCAACATCCGTGGCGGCGGCTACATGTACTTCATCACCTACGTGCTCCAGGGCAGTACCGCTTATACCTCGCTGTTCTTCACGATGGTGACCTTTGCCGCCATTCTCGGCGCGGTGATCGTGAATCCCCTTTCTCGCCGGATTGATACCGTCAAACTCTATTACTACACCAACCTCGTGCTGGCCGCGCTCGCGGCGGGAATGTGGTTTCTGCCAGGCGGTCCGGCTCATCAGATGCTCTGGCTGATCGTTATTCTGAGTAACGGCGTCATTCTCGGTTTTACCCTGCCCCTGCACTTCTCGCTGATGGCATTTGCAGATGACTATGGTGAGTGGAAAAACGGGGTACGTTCATCTGGCATGAACTTCGCTTTCAATCTGTTTTTCATCAAGCTCGCCTGGGCGTCCAGCGCCGGGATCATCAGCCTGGTGTTTATCGCCGTCGCCTACCAGCCGGGCGCGGGCAACCAGACGCCAGCCTCGTTACAGGGAATTACTGCGATGGAGACACTGCTCCCCGCCCTTTTCCACCTGCTGCTGGCGGTCTCAATCCGCTGGTGCAGACTCAACAATCCCATGATGTCGCGCATTGCCACCGATCTGCGCCAGCGTCACGTATCGTCCTGAGGAGAATGACATGTCCATAATGGAAGCCGACCTGCACACACTGAACATCAACGACCCGTTTCTCGGTCAGTATCAGCGGCTGGTGCGTGATGTGGTGATCCCCTACCAGTGGGATGCGCTAAACGATCGCGTTACCGAAGCCGAACCGAGTCACGCCATCACCAACTTCCGCATTGCGGCAGGGCTGGAACAGGGGGAGTTCTATGGGATGGTGTTTCAGGACAGCGACGTGGCGAAATGGCTGGAAGCCGTCGCGTGGTCGTTGTGCCAGAAGCCCGACCCGGAACATGAAAAAACCGCCGATGAGGTGATTGAGCTGATTGCGGCGGCGCAGTGTGACGATGGCTATCTCAACACCTACTTCACGGTGAAAGCACCCGGTGAGCGCTGGACGAATCTCGCCGAATGCCACGAATTGTACTGCGCCGGACATATGATTGAAGCTGGCGTGGCCTATTTTCAGGGGACCGGAAAACGCCGTCTGCTGGAGGTGGTATGCAAACTGGCGGACCATATCGACCGGGTCTTTGGCCCCGGCGAGGAGCAGCTTCACGGTTATCCGGGCCATCCGGAAATTGAGCTGGCGCTTATGCGGCTTTACGACGTCACTCAGGAACCGCGTTACCTGGCCCTTGTGAAATATTTTATCGACACGCGCGGCACGCAGCCTCATTTCTACGATATCGAATATGAGAAACGGGGCCGGACATCGTACTGGAACACGTACGGCCCGGCGTGGATGGTCAAGGACAAAGCCTATAGCCAGGCGCATCAACCGCTTGCCGAACAACACACCGCCATCGGCCACGCGGTTCGATTTGTCTATCTGATGGCGGGTATGGCGCATCTTGCTCGCCTGAGTCATGACGAGGGTAAACGCCAGGACTGCCTGCGGCTGTGGAATAACATGGCCCAGCGACAGCTCTATATTACCGGCGGGATCGGCTCGCAAAGCAGTGGCGAAGCCTTCAGCAGCGATTACGATTTGCCTAACGATACGGTATATGCCGAAAGCTGCGCCTCCATTGGCCTGATGATGTTTGCCCGCCGGATGCTGGAGATGGAAGCGGACAGCCAGTACGCCGACGTGATGGAGCGTGCCTTATACAACACGGTACTGGGCGGCATGGCGCTGGACGGTAAACATTTCTTCTATGTGAACCCGCTGGAGGTACACCCTAAAACGCTGGCATTTAATCATGTTTACGACCACGTTAAGCCGGTTCGCCAGCGCTGGTTCGGCTGCGCCTGTTGCCCGCCCAATATCGCCCGCGTGCTCACTTCGCTGGGCCACTATCTCTATACCGTTCGTCAGGACGCGCTCTTTATCAACCTCTATGTGGGGAACGACGTCGCCATACCGGTAGATGAGGGCACCTTACAGCTACGGATTAGCGGTAATTATCCGTGGCAGGAAGAGGTCAACATCGAGGTCACCTCACCTGCCCCGGTGACCCACACGCTGGCACTACGTTTACCGGACTGGTGCGCAAGCCCGGCTGTGTCACTGAACGGCGAAAGTGTCACGGGTGATGTCTCCCGGGGGTATCTGTACCTCACCCGCCGCTGGCAGGAGGGAGATACCCTTACGCTGACCTTACCCATGCCGGTCCGCCGCGTGTACGGTAACCCGCTGGTACGCCAGCAGGCCGGTAAAGTCGCGCTGCAGCGTGGCCCGCTGGTCTACTGCCTGGAAGAGGCCGACAATGGCGCGAACCTGCATAACCTCTCCCTGCCTGAGCAGAGCGAATTTCGGGTCTTTGAAGGAAAAGGGATCTTTGCGCACAAGATACTGATTCAGGCGGAGGGTATCGCGCGTCACGCTGATGAGGAAGGCACGCAGGCACTGTGGCAGTACGATCGCGCCCCGGTGCAGCGCCAGCCCCGGACGTTGACCTTTATTCCGTGGTTCAGCTGGGCAAACCGGGGAGAAGGCGAAATGCGGATTTGGGTGGATGAGGCCTGAAGGCATCTGTCCTGTCAGCCTCACCCCAACCCTCTCCCACAGGCGCGGGAGATAAAAACCGAGGCCGGGTAAGGCAAGCGCCACCCGGCTTTAGATCAGAAACGCCAGGACATGCCGGTCATCAGCGCGAAACTGTCTTCGCGGTCGATCATCGGACTGTTCTTCACGTCGTCAGGTAACACGGTATAGACCGCGCTGGCGTTGATAAACAGATTCTGGGTTAACTGATATTTAGCCGCGAGACCCACATACGGCGTCCAGCTATCACCTGCGGTGTATTCATTGAGGCCTGAGCGGCGAGACTCATTGCCGGATACGCCGTAGTAGTAATCGTTATAGCTTTCGTCGCTGTAGAAAATACCTACCGATGGCGTCAGCGTCAGACGTTCCATCCGAACCGGACGGAAGTATGAGATTTCACCGATCACGCCGCCGCTCTCATCCATCGCATCACCCGAGACCGCCACTTTCAGCGAGCCCCAGTGTTCATGGCGGTAGTACGCCCCGCCGAGAAACGCTGATGCTTTACGCTCATCGAGGTGTTTCATCTGAGCGTCGTCGTTATCTTCAGGATCAAATCGCAGTGGCATCCACGATGCGGTCATGCTGAATTCATTTTTTTCGTCTTTCCACAGGATCCATCCGCCAGTGGTCTGGCGAATATAAAACCGGTCGCCTTCATAGCTAATTAACGGTACCGCCGTGGTATTTTCGTTATATCCTTTATAAGGCGACTCATTAAATACAGCCCCCGCCCCAAGTGAAAAGTCACCAGCCATTGCAGATGATGTTGCAAATAACGTGGCTGCGATGAGTAAATTGTATTTAATAGTCATTACATGTAATCCATTTAGACGCCAAACAAGCGAGGCGAATAATAATGGTTACAAATTTGCCAATGCAACGCTGCAGTTTATATAATATTATATATAAAAACATATAGATGGGTGCGCATGATGAATAAGTTCCAGCTAAAACCACGCGAGTTAAAAATTATTTCCGTCATCGCAGCCACCCACAGTATTGGCGATGCCGCGGCCCTGCTGGGCATGGCACAGGCTAACGTCAGTAAATACCTTTCTGATTTTGAAACGCGTGTCGGTCTTAAGGTATTTGAGCGCACGACCCGTCAACTGGCGCTAACCCAGTTTGGCGAAGCGTTACTCCCCTACATTGACGCCACGCTGGATAAAAATAGCCAGCTCATTAATTTCATTGCTGATTATAAGCATGAGAAGCGCGGAAAAGTGACCATTTACGCCCCAACGGGTATCGTGATGTATCTGGCGCGACACGTGATCCATCAGATTGAGGACATCGGTGATATCCGTATCTCGTTAAAAACGTACAACCTGGATCGTAATGAATATTCCGAAGGGGTCTCGTTCCCCGATGATTGCGATATTCTCATTACCTATGCTCAGCCGAAAGATGAAAGTCTGGTCGCCAGTGTGTTAACGAAATATTCCGTCACGGCATTTGCCACTGAAGAATATTTGAAAAACCACCCCTTAACCGGACCTGAAGATTTAATGAATCACTCCTGTATTTTAATAGACTCGATGCTGGTGGATGAGGCGAACATCTGGCGTTTTCGCGTCCACGGCAGTGAGACCGTATATGATTACAGAGTGACCGGAAATTATATTTGCGACAATACGCAGACGGCGCTGGAACTGGCACGAAATAATCTCGGTATTGTTTTTGCGCCGAAAGAAAGCCTGAAAAAAGAGCTTAAGAGTGGTTCTCTGGTTCCCTGCTTCCCGCATCAGGAAGAGTGGTGGCTCGACCTGACGGCGATATTCCGCAAACGTGAATACCAGCCCTGGCGCGTGCAGTACATTCTGGACGGCGTACTGAACTGCCTGCGTCAGCAAATTGCTCAGGCTGCCCAGGGGCAACCTGAGCTGGAGGGTTAGAACAGCCCCAGTGGTTTATCGGAATAACTCACCAGCAGGCATTTCGTCTGCTGATAATGCTCCAGCATCATCTTGTGGGTTTCACGCCCGATGCCCGACTGCTTATAGCCCCCAAAAGCCGCGTGCGCCGGGTAAGCGTGGTAGCAGTTGGTCCACACGCGCCCGGCCTGAATGCCCCGCCCCATTTTATAAGCCAGATTACCGTTGCGGCTCCAGACGCCAGCCCCGAGGCCATACGGCGTATCGTTAGCAATCTCCAGCGCCTCTTCCATCGTTTTGAAGGTGGTGACGGCCAGCACCGGTCCGAAAATTTCCTCCTGGAAGACGCGCATGTTGTTTTTGCCGAACAGGATCGTCGGCTCCAGGTAATACCCGTCCTGCAGATCGCCGCCCAGCATTTTACGCCGACCGCCGGTCAGGACATCCGCCCCTTCTTTCTTGCCGATATCAATGTAGTTGAGGATAGTGTCCATCTGCCCGTGCGAGACCTGCGCGCCCATCTGAGTCACGTTATCAAGCGGGTTACCGCTGCGGATAGACTCGACGCGGCGAATGGCTCGCTCCATAAAGCGCTCATAGATAGACTCCTGCACCAGCGCGCGGCTTGGGCAGGTACAGACTTCACCCTGGTTAAAAGCAAACAGCGCAAAGCCTTCCAGGGCTTTATCGAAGAAGGCATCCTCTTCCTCCATGACGTCGGCGAAGAAAATGTTCGGCGATTTACCGCCCAGCTCCAGGGTCACTGGAATGATGTTCTGGGTCGCGTACTGCATGATCTGCTGACCCACTTCCGTCGACCCGGTAAACGCGACTTTGGCGATCCGTTTTGAGGTCGCCAGATATTCCCCTATCTCACCCCCCGCCCCGTTCACCACGTTAATCACGCCTGGCGGGAGAAGGTCGCCAATGACTTCCATCAGCAGCAGGACTGACAGCGGGGTCAGGCGGGCCGGTTTGAGCACAATGCAGTTACCCGCCGCCAGCGCGGGCGCCATTTTCCAGCTCGCCATCAGCAACGGGAAGTTCCACGGAATGATCTGCCCCACCACGCCCAGCGGTTCGTGGAAGTGGTACGCCACGGTGTCGCTGTCTACCTCGCTAATTCCGCCCTCCTGAGCGCGAATACAGGAGGCAAAATAGCGGAAGTGGTCAATGGCCAGCGGCACGTCTGCCGCCATCGTTTCACGGATTGGCTTGCCGTTATCCCAGGTTTCCGCCGTTGCCAGTAGCTCCAGATTCTGTTCCATCCGGTCAGCGATTTTGAACAATATCGCCGCTCTGTCCTGAACAGAGGTATGCCCCCATTTGTCTTTGGCTTTGTGCGCGGCGTCCAGCGCCAGGTCGATATCCCCCTTGCCGGAGCTGGCTATCTCACACAGCGGCTGGCCGGTAACGGGCGTCAGATTGGAATAGTATTCGCCGTCGACGGGTGCAACCCAGTCGCCGCCGATAAAGTTTTCATAACGGGGCTTCAGCTTGAGGGGAAAACCATACTCGCCAGGCTGGATACGCGATGAGGGAGGATTGTTTGTCATGACCGTCTCCTTGCTGTTGGTGTACAACAAGGGTAGTTCCGGCTGGCGATTTTCTCGCCAGCCGGTAACGGTGTTTACGACGGGGGTCACGGAGTTTCAGGAAATAATAACGAATCCCGCAATAAATGATCGTTGCCACGACGACGGGTAAAGCCGATGCGGTTGAAATATTCCAGGATCTGGATCGCCAGCTTGCGCCCGACGTTCAGCCGATCGCGGAAATCTGCTGCGCAGGTCGTGCCTCGCGCCTGATCCAGCTCGCGGATCAGGTTTGCAAACGCCACAATACGATCGTTACGGTAATAACGATCTTTTACGATCGCGACGATTAATCCCTGCTGCGCCGCATGGCGCAACACCTGGCGCATCACCTGTTCGTCGGTATTCGTTTCACGTGCGAGATCACGAACCCACCACGGCTCGTCGCCAAACAGCGGTGCCACTTTCTGCCATATCGCCTCTTGCCCGGCGTTGAACCCGGCTTTGTGATCCGGCAGATGCAGCCAGCCGTGGTGGCTTTTTATCAGCCCACTTTCGCGCATGTTTTCAATCAGCAGCAGCACCAGCGCATCGTTTTCCATCGGCAACGCCATGCGTCGCAGGCGTTCACGTCCCGGGCCGGGTTCATCCTGATGTTGTTCATGGTAAGTGGCGAGCGTGGTCAGTACCTTGCGCTGCCAGCATGCTGCAACCGGGGCATTCAGTAAATTGTTACCCGCCTGAATAAAACCAGGCTCCTGGGTCAGCAGGCGTAATCCTTCCGCGCTGAGCTGACGAGCCCATGCGAAATCGTTCAGATTGACGGCACCGCGCTCAAGATGAACAAGCAACGCGGCTTTATCATCCGCGGCCTGCGCCAGCGCTCCCAGCCATTGCAGATACTCCGGCTTGCGCTTGCCGCGACGCGGTGGGTTGAGCGTGACCACCCGCGCCCCGGCCAGCGTCTCCCGGGCCGAAATGTCACGCAGTACCAGACGGTCATTATCCGCGAGCCACAGTGGCGAATCGAAAACCAGTTCGGCAAGGTCATTTTCCAGCAGTGACACGCGCCCGGTGATATGGCTGGCCGCGTGGTGGATATGCAGCGGCTGCCATTGGGTCAGCGGCACATGCGTCTGCAGGGCGACGATCGCCCGCTCAGAAGGCTCTGGCGGTACACCGGCCAGCAGCCAGTCGCCACGGTTAAGCTTCTCTTTTTCCGCATCGCCCGCAATATTGAGCGCGATCCGCTGCCCGGCATGGGCATGCTCTACGGGCTGGTTCTGCGCATGCAAACCGCGCACACGCATCGGGGCGTTGGCACCCGTGAGCCATAAGGTATCGCCCACGTTCACTTCACCGCTCAGCGCGGTACCGGTGACCACCAGCCCCGCGCCTTTAACGGTAAAGGCCCGGTCGATCGCCAGACGGAAACGATGATGGCTGGCATGCTCGCGTGAAGTAAGCTGCTGCAAATGGTGGCGAAGTTCGTCAATACCGCGACCTTCTGTCGCCACGGTGACGAATAATGGCGCATCGGCAAATCCATACTCCCGCAAGGTCGCCTGCACGGTTTCGCGCACCGCGTTGAGTCGCGCCTCATCGACGCGGTCAGCTTTGGTCAGCGCAACGGTCAGCTGCGGGTTGCCCGTCAGCTGTAAAATTGCCAGATGTTCACGCGTTTGCGCCATCACGCCGTCATCACAGGCCACCACCAGCAGGGCATGATCGATACCACCGACGCCCGCCAGCATGTTAGAAAGAAACTTCTCGTGTCCCGGTACATCAATAAAACCCAGCACCCGGCCATCAGGCTGAGGCCAGTAGGCATAGCCCAGATCGATGGTCATGCCGCGTTTTTTCTCTTCCGGCAGACGATCGGCATTCACCCCGGTCAGGGCCTGTAATAAGGTGGTTTTTCCGTGGTCGACGTGACCGGCGGTGGCAATAATCATTTCAACAGCATCTCCAGAAATCGCGCTTCATCTTCAAGACAGCGTAGATCCAGCCACATTCGGCCATCGTAAATGCGCCCGATAACCGGTGCTGGCAAGGCACGCCAGCGCGCCGACAAAGCGTCAAGCTGGCTGCCGCGCCCGTCACGGGGTGTAAACGTGAGCGCCGCGCTGGGCAGCCTGTCCACCGGCAGTGAACCGCTGCCGATCTGCGACTGACAAGCTTCAAGGCGCACGTCAAAATCGGGGTAGTGCGGCGCAACGTGTGGCAAGAGCAGTTCACCCTGGGCGCGAATTGAGGCGGCATCACGGGCCAGCAGGCGCAGCGTGGGCAGACGTTCAGCCAGTTTTTCCGGGTGGAGATAAAGGCGCAGCGTCGCTTCCAGCGCAGCAAGCGTCATTTTATCGGCTCGCAGTGCACGCTTGAGCGGGTGCTGCTGCAGCTTCGCAATAAGCGCACGTTTACCCACGATAATCCCCGCCTGCGGTCCGCCAAGCAGTTTGTCGCCGGAGAAACTCACGAGACTGACGCCCGCCGCAATCATCTCCTGCGGCATGGGCTCTTTTGGCAGACCGTACTGGCTCAGATCGACCAGCGAACCGCTACCGAGGTCGGCCACCACCGGCACACCCAGCTCACGGCCCAGCTCCGCCAGCTCCGCCTCTTCAACGGTTTTGGTGAATCCGGCTATCTGATAATTACTGGTGTGAACCTTCATCAGCAGCCCGGTATTTTCATTCACTGCCGCGCGATAATCTTTTGCATGCGTGCGGTTGGTGGTGCCCACTTCATGCAGGGTACAGCCCGCCTGGCGCATAACATCCGGAATGCGAAACGCACCGCCAATCTCGACCAGCTCGCCACGGGAAACCACCACCTCTTTACCGCTGGCGGTCGCTGCCAGCATTAACAGTACCGCCGCCGCGTTGTTATTCACGATGCAGGCATCTTCCGCGCCGGTCAGCTCGCAGAGCAGGTCTGCCAGCGCCCGATCGCGATGTCCGCGCCCTGCGCCGTCCAGATCGTACTCAAGCGTCACGGGGGAACGCATGGCCTGCACGACCGCAGCGACGGCCTCTTCTGCCTGTTGAGCGCGACCAAGGTTGGTGTGCAGCACGGTTCCCGTCAGGTTGATGACCGGGCGTAACGCGCTTTGTGCTTTCTCCTCGAGCCTCAGTTCCACTTCCAGCCCCCACGCCGCACACCAGTCCGGCAATGCATTTTCTGTCTGAATATGGCTGCGGGCTTCGTCCTGAAGCAGACGTAATATTTCAACCGTCGCAGTATGGCCGAACCGCGCAACGGCAGCATGCACGCGCGGCTCGCGAAGAATACGGTCGGTTGCAGGGATCTGGCTGTACAGGGAGTGATGAGTTGTCATGAAAGCGCCTGGCGAGTAAATATCATCCCCCCTCCCGACGGGAGAGGGAGTCAACATAAGAAGGGATTGTACCGCCTCCTGCTGCGAAGTGTTATAACCCGCATCAAGCCTTTGGCGGTTCGGTACGGGCAAAGCTCTCGCGCTGAAAGAGCGTTTCTGCAAGCTTCACCAGCAATGGACGGTCGACGCACCAGCCGGGGGAAACGTGCCGGAAATTGAGATAACCGATGGCGCAGGCAATGGCTATCGTTGCCAGGTTCAGGCTATCGGGTTGAATTTTTCCCTCCCGGATAAGCTGTTCGCACCAGTCCAGGCTGCGGCTGATTTTTTCACGCTGGCGTAACAGTTCCGTTTCAGACTGCTGGGCGGCGGGTCTTGCCTGCTCGCGTACGGACGTTAACGCCGCATCCATAATACCGTCGGCCAGCGCTTCAATTTGCTTCATTGCCAGCGCCGCGTTTGGATCGGCCGGTAACATCGCCGGGGCCACGCCGAGCAGCTCGATGTACTCCGCAATAATGGGGGAATCAAACCAGTACTGGCCTTCGTCTGTTACCAGCGCCGGCACTTTTCCCAGCGGGTTGTACTGCGCCACACCGTTTTCAGCGTGATAAGGCTGTTCATTGACGAACTCGAATTCAATCCCTTTCTCCAGCAGGAGAATCGAGATTTTTCGCACGAAGGGACTGGTGTAGCTGCCGATAAGTTTCATTGCCTGATCCTTGATGCCGAAAAAAGTCAGTATGGATCAAGCGATGAAAAAAGGGCAGGTATGCGTGTCGCATTCCTGCCCTGAAGGGGTTAGTGATCGAGATAGAGGTAGTGCATCCAGCTGGTCATACGCAGCAGCACCTTACGCATTACCGAGACGTGAGCAAAGTGATCCGAATAGACCGCCACCTGAGCATAAATGCCGTCGGGCAGCGCATCGACATCAGCATTCGGCTCCAGCTCGATAGTGCCTAATACGCCATCGGTACCAGGGATCACGGTCAGCGACTGCAACGCACCCTGCGCCTGGTATGACCCCCCCGGCACCACCGGCAGAATACTGGTGAGCTTGCCGGAGAAGACCTGGCCCGGCAGCGCGTTGAAGACCACTTCCGCTTCGTCGCCCGGCTTCAGACGCAGCAGCGAGTTCTGACGGAACTGGGCCACAATCTGGCGTTTCTGTTCAGGAATAAAGACCATGACCGGGCGCAGCGGCAGCGCGGCAGCATAGGTCCCCGGACGAATCAGCACCTGCGTGATATAGCCATTGCTCGGCGCACGCACCACGGTCTGATCCAGGTTGTATTTCGCTTCAGCAAGCTGAGCACGCAGGGAAGCAACCTGGGATTGCTCACCGTTGACCATACTGTCTAACTGACTTTGTATTTGCGTCTGTTCAGCCACCGAGCCTTTTACCAGCGCATCCTGCGCCAGATAGTTTTGCCGTGCGTTGTCGATATCGCTTTCAGAGAACGGGTTAACCTTTGCGCGGCTGCCTTTCAGGTAGCGCTGGTAATCTTTATACAGGCGATCACGTTCAGCAGACACGCGCGTGGTATTGGCGACCGCTTCCGCAAGCTGCGCTTTGAGATTGTCGATGTTGTGCGTGGCGGTGACCAGGTCGGCCTGCAGTCTGTCGACGCGCGCCTGATAGCGGCCCGGATCAAGTTTAAATAACACTTCGCCTTTTTTAATTAGCTGGTTATTTTTATCGGTAACTTCACTCACTACCCCAGTAACCTGCGGCGTAATCGGAATGGAAATAACCGCTTTTTGCGCCGTAAAGGTATAGGGATGGTTATAGTTCATCAACAGGATAAGCCCGGCGACAATAAACACCCCACCTAATGTTGCGGTCGCGAGGGTCCACTGGTTTACCGGAATACGGAATATTTTAAAAATGGCCCAGGCAAAGGCTACATAGGTCAAAATAATCAGCAGATCCATGATTAGTGCTCCAGCGTATTCTTGTCAGCCGTGGGAGGTACCGCTGCCAGTTTTTGTTCTAATTCGGCCACACGTTTAGTCAGAGCATCCATACCCGGGACCTCATCAGGTTTTGAGATGTGGTTCTGCATCCCCCAGCCGCGATCTTCGCGGTACAACGTGGCCCAAATCCACAGGAACGGCCAAATCGCATGGAGCGTAAACAGGCTAATCCATCCCGCCGTATGAATGGCATCCGCATGGGGATGATTCCGTTTTTTGGCCATATTATAAGGAATATCATGGATGGCGATGATTCCGTAAAAAAGAACCAGAAATACAAAAATCAATACGCCCAGCGCAAAATAGTTGAGAAACATATTCTCCTCACTTAAACAACGTCAACTCATTAAATTAATAAAACGGTACGCAACCTAATTAATTTTTTATAAATACGAGGTGCACTTATATTTCAGAGCCGGGGAGTATCGTTTTTTATAATATCTCCATGCAAGTTTATAAGCGTGTCAAAATATATCCTGAATAATAATAGACTTAACCTTACAATATGAGCGTAACGTACCTTATTGCTTTTCGCCATACCACACATGAAAAGTCATTTTTTAGCTTTATGTGTGACTTCATGACATCCTGGCGTTGAATCGCCAGGCAGAATTTGTCGCCGATCACATCCGGAGAATTCTGCATAAAAATTTTTTGTGAAATTAGTCACAATCCAGAAACAAACTCACGACAACCAAATGTGATTTACATCACAGAAGTGGGTGGTTTTTGCTTTATTTATCGCCATCGTATTTTTTTTATCCACCATTTTTGTGACGAAGATCACCTCATTAATGTCTGCACCCCCTACATTTACGTGATTCATATCACACAAATTTCCGTCGTCTGGACAGTTGAACGATTCAGTGCCAGATTTCACAGCATCAGAACAGGGCCCGGCTACCTCTGCCGCCTCATTAACAATAAACCTCGGGCCGCAAGCCTAAGCGTAAACAGAAGAAGGGGTGTTTTATGTCATCCGATTTCAAGATCAAAGTTCAAAGCTTTGGTCGTTTCCTCAGCAATATGGTGATGCCAAATATCGGCGCGTTTATCGCGTGGGGTATCATCACTGCGTTGTTCATTCCGACAGGGTGGTTGCCTAACGAAACGCTGGCGAAACTTGTTGGCCCAATGATTACCTATCTGCTGCCGCTGCTTATCGGGTTTACCGGGGGTCGTCTGGTGGGTGGAGACCGTGGTGGCGTTGTGGGTGCCATCACGACGATGGGGGTTATCGTCGGTGCGGATATGCCGATGTTCCTCGGTGCAATGATTGCGGGCCCTCTGGGCGGCTGGGCAATTAAGAAATTCGACGTCTGGGTTGATGGCAAGATCAAATCCGGCTTCGAAATGCTGGTGAACAACTTCTCTGCGGGCATCATCGGTATGATCCTCGCGATTCTGGCGTTCCTCGGTATTGGCCCTGCGGTTGAAGTGCTGTCCAAAGTTCTGGCGGCAGGCGTTAACTTCATGGTTGCGCACGACATGCTGCCGCTGGCGTCTATCTTTGTTGAACCGGCGAAAATCCTGTTCCTCAACAACGCCATTAACCACGGTATCTTCTCACCGCTGGGTATTCAGCAGTCTCATGACCTCGGCAAGTCCATCTTCTTCCTGATTGAAGCCAACCCGGGCCCGGGCATGGGTGTTCTGCTGGCGTACATGTTCTTTGGTCGCGGCAGTGCGAAACAGTCTGCGGGCGGCGCGGCTATCATCCACTTCCTGGGCGGTATCCACGAAATTTACTTCCCTTACGTGCTGATGAACCCACGTCTGATTCTGGCCGTTATCCTCGGCGGTATGACGGGCGTGTTCACCCTGAGCGTGCTGGGCGGTGGTCTGGTTTCTCCGGCCTCTCCAGGCTCCATCCTGGCGGTCCTGGCGATGACCCCGAAAGGTGCCTATTTCGCTAACATCGCAGCCATCTGTGCGGCAATGGCCGTCTCCTTCGTGGTCTCTTCTATCCTGCTGAAAACCAGCAAAGTGAAAGAAGATGACGATATCGAAGCGGCAACCCGTCGTATGCATGACATGAAAGCCGAATCAAAAGGCGCCACGCCGCTGGCGGCGGGCGATGTCTCTAACGACCTGAGCCACGTACGTAAAATCATCGTGGCCTGTGACGCGGGTATGGGTTCCAGCGCCATGGGTGCCGGCGTGCTGCGTAAGAAAGTGCAGGATGCGGGTCTGACCAACATCTCCGTCACCAACAGCGCCATCAACAGCCTGCCTGCCGATGTTGACCTGGTGATTACGCACCGCGATCTGACCGAACGTGCGATGCGTCAGGTTCCTCAGGCACAGCACATTTCGCTGACCAACTTCCTGGACAGCGGCCTGTACACCAACCTGACCGAACGTCTGGTGGCGGCACAGCGTCATGAAGATAACGAAGTCAAAGTCCGCGATAGCCTGAAAGACAGCTTTGACGCGAACGACAGCCACCTGTTCCGCCTGGGCGCAGAAAACATCTTCCTGGGCCGCACGGCGTCCCACAAGGAAGAGGCGATTCGCTTTGCCGGTGAACAGCTGGTGAAAGGCGGCTACGTGCAGCCTGAATACGTTGACGCGATGCTGGAGCGTGAAAAGCTGACCCCAACCTATCTGGGTGAATCCATTGCGGTTCCACACGGTACGGTTGAAGCGAAAGATCGCGTACTGAAAACCGGCGTGGTGTTCTGCCAGTATCCGGATGGTGTACGCTTCGGTGAAGAAGAAGACGACATCGCCCGCCTGGTGATTGGTATCGCCGCTCGCAACAACGAGCACATCCAGGTGATTACCAGCCTGACCAACGCGCTGGATGACGACTCTGTCATTGAACGTCTGGCCAACACCACCAGCGTGGAAGAAGTGCTGGCGCTGTTGAACAAGTAACGGAACCTCTTCCCTCTCCCCCTGTGGGGAGAGGGTTAGGGTGAGGGCAAAGCCTCACCCCAGCCCTCTCGGGTAAAAACATTGATTAAGGTTAATACTATGAAAGCATTACATTTTGGCGCAGGTAATATCGGTCGTGGCTTTATCGGTAAACTGCTGGCAGACGCAGGCATTACGCTGACATTCGCCGATGTGAATCAGGTAGTCCTGGATGCCCTGAATGCCCGTCATAGCTATCAGGTACACGTGGTAGGCGAAAACGAGCAGGTTGAGACGGTGTCTGGCGTTAATGCGGTAAGCAGCATTGGCGAAGACGTTATCGACCTCATCGCCAGTGTCGATCTGGTGACCACGGCCGTTGGCCCGGTGGTGCTTGAGCGCATTGCCCCTGCGGTGGCGAAAGGCCTGGCAAAACGTAAAGCGCAGGGCATCGACACACCGCTGAACATCATCGCCTGTGAAAACATGGTGCGCGGCACCACGCAGCTGAAAGGCCATGTGCTCGCCGCCGTCGCGGACGAAGATAAAGCCTGGGTGGAAGCGCACATCGGCTTTGTGGATTCCGCCGTTGACCGTATCGTTCCGCCATCAGAATCCGCCACCCACGATCCGCTGGAAGTGACCGTGGAAACCTTCAGCGAGTGGATCGTCGATAAAACCCAGTTTAAAGGCGCGCTGCCAACCATTCCGGGGATGGAATTAACCGATAACCTGATGGCCTTTGTCGAACGTAAACTCTTCACGCTGAACACCGGGCATGCTATAACCGCGTACCTCGGAAAATTGGCCGGTCATCAGACCATTCGTGACGCGATCCTCGATGAGAGCATCCGTGCGGTGGTTAAAGGGGCAATGGAAGAGAGCGGCGCGGTGCTGATCAAACGCTACGGTTTTGATGCTGAGAAACATGCAGCATACATCCAGAAAATCCTCGGTCGTTTTGAAAACCCGTATCTGAAAGATGACGTTGAGCGCGTAGGCCGTCAGCCACTGCGTAAACTGAGCGCGGGCGATCGCCTGATTAAACCGCTGCTGGGCACGCTGGAGTATGGTCTTGCGCACGCCAACCTGGTGAAAGGGATTGCCGCCGCGATGCATTACCGCAGCGAACAGGATCCACAGGCGCAGGAGCTGGCTCAGCTGATTAACGATAAAGGCCCGCAGGGTGCGCTGGCGCAGATCTCTGGTCTGGATGCCAACAGCGACGTGGTTGTGGAGGCGGTGAACGCTTACAACGCAATCAAATGATGCAGAGTGCGGCGCAGGATAGCCTGCGCCCAAATAACAGATTGTCAGATATGCAGGCAATAATGGAACAAACCCAGGCCTTTGAAAATCGTGTGCTTGAGCGTCTGAATGCTGGCAAAACCGTACGAAGTTTCCTGATTGCCGCCGTCGAGTTGCTAACCGAGGCGGTGAATATTCTGGTACTTCAGGTGTTTCGCAAAGACGACTACGCGGTAAAATATGCTGTAGAACCGTTACTGGACGGAGACGGACCGCTGGGCGATTTATCGGTACGTCTGAAGCTGATTTATGGTCTTGGCGTGTTGAACCGACAAGAGTATGAAGATGCCGAGCTGCTGATGGCGCTGCGCGAAGAGTTAAATCATGACGGTAATGAGTACACCTTTACCGATGATGAGATCCTTGGCCCCTTCGGCGAACTACACTGCGTCACCGCGCTTCCCCCTGCTCCCCATTTTGATAACAGTGACCCTGAGCTGTACGCGATGCAAAAGCTGCGTTATCAACAGGTTGTCCGTTCCACAATGGTCCTTTCCCTGACTGAGCTGATTTCCCGAATCAGCTTAAAAAAAGCGTTTCAGAAGTAAGCCTGCTCACATTGGTGTATCCTTCCCTGTAAATTCCCCGTTTTCAGAGTTATTTGTTATGAAAGAAGTCGAAAAGAACGAAATTAAACGCCTGAGCGACCGCCTGGATCTGATCCGCCACCAGATGGCTGGTCTCTCGCTGGTTGAGTCCGCCGAGAAGTATGCCGAGCTGGAGAAAGAGAGTGAGAAGCTTGAAGCGGAAATCGAGCGTCTGCGCGAAGTCAAAGGCCAGAAGCTGAGCAACGAAGCCCAAAAGCTGTTGAGCATGCCGCACCGTCGCGCCATCACTAAAAAAGAGCAGGCCGACATGGGCAAGCTGAAGAAAAGCGTCCGTGGCCTGGTGGTGGTTCATCCCATGACCGAGCTTGGTCGCGAAATGGGTCTGAAAGAGATGACGGGTTTTTGTAAGACCGCGTTTTGATCGTCCCCCGCCCTCTCTCCCAGGCGAGAGGGCGAAAACCACACCGCGACGCCCCCCTCACCGCTTAAAATTGGCCCAACCAATCTCCCGATAATCACTTTCCTGGTTCACAATTCCACTAATTCCCCTCACAAAATCATTGCCGATTCATAACAACTGGTTAACCATTTATTGTCATTCACCCTACAACACAATATTGGCAGGACCACTTTTACACAGTTTGTGACGCAGAGATGAGCGGAGACTCACCCGCTGCGCAAACTGTCTGGTCCTCAGGAGACCTGCATGAGCCTCTGGCAACAAAACTACGATCCGGCTGGCAATATCTGGCTGTCGAGCCTGATCGCATCGCTTCCGATCCTGTTCTTCTTCTTTGCGCTGATTAAGCTCAAGCTGAAGGGATACCTGGCCGCGACGTACACCGTTGCCATTGCGCTAATGGTGGCACTGTTCTTCTATAAAATGCCGGTCGATCGCGCGCTGGCCTCCGTCGTCTATGGTTTCTTCTACGGCCTGTGGCCGATTGCGTGGATCATCATCGCGGCGGTCTTTGTCTACAAAATCTCGGTGAAAACCGGGCAGTTCGACATTATCCGCTCATCGATACTTTCCATTACCCCGGACCAGCGTCTGCAGATGCTGATTGTCGGTTTCTCCTTCGGGGCCTTTCTGGAAGGGGCGGCCGGGTTTGGCGCACCGGTTGCCATCACCGCGGCGCTGTTAGTCGGGCTGGGGTTCAACCCGCTTTACGCCGCAGGTCTTTGTCTGATCGTTAACACCGCGCCGGTGGCGTTTGGTGCGATGGGGATCCCGATTCTGGTCGCCGGGCAGGTCACCGGTCTGGACAGCTTTGAAATTGGCCAGATGGTTGGCCGTCAGCTGCCGTTCCTGACCATCATCGTGCTGTTCTGGATCATGGCGATTATGGATGGCTGGCGCGGCGTGAAAGAGACATGGCCTGCGGTGGTCGTCGCTGGCGGCTCGTTTGCCATTGCCCAGTATCTCAGCTCGAATTTCCTCGGCCCCGAATTGCCGGACATTATCTCTTCACTGGTGTCGCTGGTCTGCCTGACGCTGTTCCTGAAACGCTGGCAGCCAGTACGCATCTTCCGTTTCGCCGATATGGGTGCTTCACACGTCGATCAAACCCTGGCACGTACCGGTTATACCGCGGGACAAATCATTCGCGCATGGTCTCCGTTCCTGTTCCTGACCGCCACGGTTACGCTCTGGAGTATTCCACCGTTTAAGGCCCTGTTCGCACCGGGTGGCGCACTGTATGAGATGGTCATTAACATCTCCGTGCCGTTCCTCGACAAGATGGTCGCCCGTATGCCGCCCGTGGTGCACGCTGCCACGCCGTATGCCGCGGTGTATAAATTTGACTGGTTCTCAGCAACCGGCACCGCAATCCTGTTTGCCGCTATCCTGTCTGTGGTGTGGTTACGCATGAAGCCAGCGGCTGCAGTACAGACTTTTGCGGCTACCATTAAGGAGCTGATGCTGCCGATCTACTCCATCGGCATGGTGCTGGCGTTCGCGTTTATCTCGAACTATTCCGGCCTGTCATCGACACTGGCGCTTGCGCTGGCGCATACCGGCCACGCCTTCACGTTCTTCTCGCCGTTCCTCGGCTGGCTGGGGGTGTTCCTGACCGGTTCAGATACCTCATCTAACGCCCTGTTTGCGGCCCTGCAGGCGACGGCAGCCCAGCAGATTGGCGTATCGGACATCCTTCTGGTGGCCGCCAATACTACCGGCGGCGTGACCGGCAAGATGATCTCACCGCAATCCATCGCCATTGCCTGTGCGGCGGTGGGACTGGTCGGTAAAGAGTCGGACCTGTTCCGCTTTACCGTGAAACACAGCCTGATATTCACCTGCATGGTCGGGGTGATCACGACCCTGCAGGCCTATGTCTTAACCTGGATGATCCCATGATAGTCATGCCCAGACGCCTGTCCGACGAGATTGCCTCTCGCGTACGGGCGCTGATTGAAGAACAACAGCTGGAAGCGGGCATGAAATTGCCCGCCGAGCGCCAGCTCGCCGCCCAACTGGGTGTATCTCGTAACTCACTGCGTGAGGCGCTGGCGACGCTGGTCAGCGAAGGGGTACTGGTAAGCCGTCGGGGCGGCGGCACCTTTGTCCGCTGGCAGCACGATGACTGGTCCGAACAAAACATCGTGCAGCCGCTTAAAACACTGATGGAAAACGACCCGGACTACAGCTTCGACATCATTGAAGCGCGGCACGCCATCGAAACCAGTACCGCCTGGCATGCGGCCATGCGGGCCACTGAAGCCGACAAAGAGAAGCTCAAAGCCTGCTTTGACGCCACCCAAAGCAGCGATCCGGACATCGCCTCGCAGGCGGACGTGCGGTTTCATCTGGCGATTGCCGAAGCATCGCACAACGTCGTTCTGCTCCAGACCATGCGCGGTTTCTTCGACCTGCTGCAATCCTCCGTGAAGCAGAGCCGCCAGCGTATGTATCTGGTCCCGCCGGTATTTGCCCAACTGACCGAACAGCACGAGGCGGTACTCAACGCCATTCTGGCCGGGGATGCAGAGGCCGCGCGCAAAGCGATGATGGCGCATCTGGGGTTCGTGCACACCACCATTAAACGATTCGATGAAGATCAGGCCCGACAGGCGCGTATTACCCGTCTGCCTGGCGACAGTGATATTTCCAGGGAGAACAAAGCATGATTATTTCAGCAGCCAGTGACTATCGCGCCGCGGCGCAGCGCATTTTGCCACCGTTCCTGTTCCACTATATCGACGGTGGGGCATATGCCGAATACACCCTGCGCCGCAACGTGGAAGATCTGTCGGAAGTAGCGCTGCGCCAGCGCGTGCTGAAAGATATGTCTGAGCTGAGCCTTGAGACAACGCTGTTTAACGAAACGCTTTCCATGCCGGTGGCCCTTGCGCCAGTCGGTTTGTGCGGCATGTACGCCCGCCGGGGAGAAGTCCAGGCGGCAGCGGCGGCGGATGCCAAAGGTATTCCGTTTACCCTCTCCACCGTCTCCGTCTGCCCGATTGAAGAAGTGGCCCCGACCCTCCAGCGTCCGATGTGGTTCCAGCTGTACGTCCTGCGCGATCGCGGCTTTATGCGCAATGCGCTGGAGCGTGCCAAAGCCGCGGGCTGTTCAACGCTGGTCTTTACCGTTGATATGCCGACGCCTGGCGCCCGTTACCGTGATGCCCACTCCGGGATGAGCGGCCCAAATGCTGCCCTGCGTCGCTACTGGCAGGCGGTAACGCACCCGCAATGGGCCTGGGATGTCGGTGTGAATGGTCGCCCGCACGATCTGGGGAATATCTCGGCCTATCTCGGTAAACCCACCGGGCTGGAAGATTACATCGGCTGGCTGGCGAATAATTTCGATCCGTCCATCTCGTGGAAAGACCTGGAGTGGATCCGCGAATTCTGGGACGGCCCGATGGTGATCAAAGGGATCCTCGACCCGGAAGATGCCCGCGATGCCGTGCGCTTTGGCGCTGACGGTATTGTGGTCTCTAACCACGGCGGACGTCAGCTTGATGGGGTACTCTCTTCCGCACGCGCACTGCCGGCGATTGCCGATGCGGTGAAAGGTGATATCGCTATCCTCGCCGACAGCGGTATCCGCAACGGGCTTGACGTGGTGCGTATGATTGCCCTTGGCGCAGACAGCGTATTGCTCGGACGCGCATATCTTTATGCACTGGCTACGGCTGGTCAGGCAGGGGTGGCGAATCTGCTCAATCTGATCGAAAAAGAGATGAAAGTGGCGATGACGTTGACCGGCGCAAAAACGATTCGCGAAATCAGCAAGGACTCCCTGGTGCAGGAGTTGGGTAAATTACCCGCAGCACTGGCACCGCTTGCCCAGGGTGACGCAGCCTGACGCCCGTCTGATACCCCTTCCCCCTCTCCTCGCGTCCGAACTCCCCTCGGGCGCTTTTTTTTTCAAAAATAACATCCAGGTAACATATTGGATAAGAAAATTTGACATACCTGTGCCGCACGCAATTGTATAGACAAGCAAATACAAGAACACAAAAACACCATCACATCAGAGGGGAGCGTATGAGATATTCAGGTCAGGTGGATATTCAGCAGGTGATCGACGACAGTCCCTTTTCCGGGTTTCACTGGGTGCTCATCGTGCTGGGCTTTCTGGTGCTGGCGATCGATGGTTTCGATACCGCAGCAATGGGCTACATTGCGCCCACGCTGTCGGCGGAATGGGGCATACACAAACAGGATCTGGGACCGGTACTGAGCGCAGCACTGCTCGGGCTGTCGCTGGGAGCGCTGGTCGCAGGCCCGGTATCGGACCGGATAGGCCGCAAGCGCGTACTGGTCTTTTCTTGTCTGTTCTTCGGCCTTTCAAGCCTGGGGACGGCCTGGGCACAAAGCCTTAACACCCTGACGCTATGGCGGTTTCTGACGGGCCTGGGGCTGGGTGCCGCCATGCCGAACGCCATCACCCTCATCTCAGAGTTTGCCCCTCAGCGCTGTCGCGCCATGGCGATTAATACCATGTACTGCGGCTTCCCGCTGGGCGCGGCCGGCGGTGGGGCGATATCGTCCTGGCTTATCCCGCATCATGGCTGGCGAAGCGTACTGCTGACCGGCGCGATAGCACCGCTGATATTAACGCTGCTGCTGATGCTGTTTTTACCGGAATCGGTGAAATACCTGGTGCAGCGCGGGAAAGACATGATGCAGATCCGCCGTATCGCCAGCCGTTTCGCCCGCACGACCCTCGATGGCGTCACCGGTTTCTTCCTCGCAGAGGATCGGGTCGCCGCCAAAAAAGGGAGCGTAGCACAGCTGTTTTCACAGCCCTGGCTGCCCGGCACCCTGATGCTATGGGTAACCTATTTTATGGGGCTGGTGATTTATTACGTCCTGCTTAGCTGGATGCCGACGCTGATGCTGGGGATGGGCTATCCCCTCGCGGAATCCGCATGGCTCACCTCGCTGTTCACCTTCGGCGGTACCGCAGGCATCCTTCTCGCGGGCTGGATGATGGATCGCTGGGAGGCACACAAAGTGGTCGCAGGTGGCTTTGTCCTGACCATGCTGCTCATTCTGGCGCTCGGCATTGAACATAACCATATCGCCCTGTTTGGCGGCCTGATTTTCCTGATGGGGATCGCGATGAACGGCGCGCAATCGGGAATGCAGACGCTGGCAGCCACCTTTTATCCTACCGAGTGTCGCGCAACGGGCATTGCCTGGATGCAGGGCATTGGCCGCTTTGGTGGCGTGGCGGGCACCATGACCAGCGCGCAGCTTCTCTCCATGCAGTGGCAGGCAGACAGCATTTTGATGATCCTTAGCCTGCCCGCCCTGCTGGCGGCCGCGGCAACCTTCTACAAAATGCTCCGTTGCCGCTCGCAGGATCTCGGCGTCGCATAAGCGGCCCGGTTTCTGCTATTCTGCCCCCGCAATTAAGGGGGCAGCATGCTTAACATCGTTTTATTCGAACCAGAAATTCCGCCGAATACCGGCAATATTATCCGCCTGTGCGCCAACACCGGTTTTCGTCTGCATATCATCGAGCCGATGGGTTTTACGTGGGACGACAAACGTCTGCGCCGCGCGGGGCTGGATTATCATGAATTTACGGCCGTGGTTCGCCATCATGATTACGCCGCGTTTCTGGAAAGCGAAAACCCACAGCGCATGTTCGCCCTGACCACCAAAGGCACGCCGGCACATAGCGCCGTGCGCTATCAGGACGGTGATTATCTGATGTTTGGCCCGGAAACGCGCGGCCTGCCGGCCACCATTCTTGATGCCCTGCCCGCTGAGCAGAAGATTCGTATTCCGATGATGCCGGACAGCCGCAGCATGAACCTGTCAAATGCGGTGTCGGTGGTGGTGTATGAAGCATGGCGCCAGCTGGGATACCCGGGCGCCATTCTCAGGAGTTAAATACCGTCACCATACTCAAACGTATGGTGAATACCGTTGAAGTGCTGATCCATATCCATCGACGGTTTGTCGCTGTCTGGTTTACCGACAATACGAGCCGGTACGCCAGCGGCGGTCGTGTGCGGCGGAACAGGCTGCAGAACAACCGAACCGGCGCCAATCTTCGCACCACGACCCACTTCGATGTTGCCGAGGATCTTGGCGCCCGCGCCAATCATCACCCCTTCACGGATTTTCGGATGGCGATCGCCGCTGGTTTTACCGGTACCGCCTAACGTGACCGACTGCAGAATCGAAACGTCATCTTCAATCACCGCGGTTTCACCGACGACAATGCCGGTGGCGTGGTCAAGCATGATCCCGCGGCCAATTTTCGCGGCCGGGTGAATATCCACCTGGAAGGTCACGGAAACCTGGTTTTGCAGGAAGATAGCCAGCGCGCGGCGGCCTTCATTCCACAGCCAGTGGCCGATGCGATACGCCTGCAAGGCATGAAAGCCCTTCAGATACAGCAACGGCGTAGAGTATTTGTCCACCGCCGGGTCACGCGTGCGCACGGCCTGGATATCACAGGCGGCAGAAGCGATCATTTCAGGGTCAGCGGCATAGGCCTCTTCCACCACTTCACGAATGGCGATAGCGGGCATAATCGAGGAAGCCAGTTTATTGGCGAGCATATAGCTCAGGGCGCTGCCGAGGTTTTCGTGCTTGAGTAGCGTCGCATGATAGAAACTGGCCAGCATTGGCTCGCAGTCAGCCAAAGCCCGGGCTTCAGCTTTAATATTGTTCCAGACGATATCCAGTTCTTCACACGGCATTGCTTACTCCAGACGACATGTTAATGACCGGCCAGTTCTGTGCTGGCCGGGTCATAGTGCTAACAAGAATCCCTGCGACTAGTTACTGCTGCGCTCATCCTTGCGCGAACGACCTAATAAGGTCAATGCTGCCTCGCGCGCATTTTTTCCGCAATACAATACCTGATAAATTTCCTCGGTTATTGGCATTTCGACACCAAAACGGTGCGCCAATTCGCGAACTTCTTTGGTATTGCGATAGCCTTCAACCACCTGACCAATCTTCTCCTGCGCGCCTTTCACATCCATGCCCTCACCGAGCATCATGCCAAAGCGGCGGTTACGGGACTGGTTGTCGGTACAGGTCAGCACCAGATCGCCCAGGCCCGCCATGCCCATGAAGGTGGTCGGATCGGCACCCAGTGCTGCGCCAAGGCGGGACATCTCGGTTAAGCCGCGCGTAATCAGTGCGGTACGTGCGTTGGCACCAAAACCAATCCCGTCGGACATTCCGGCGCCGATCGCAATCACGTTCTTCACCGCACCGCCCAGCTGTACACCGATAAAATCGGGGTTGCTGTAAACGCGGAAGCTTTTACCGCAGTGCAGCAGATGCTGAAGATCGTCGGAGAAGGCCTGATCGGTTGATGCCAGCGAGATCGCCGTCGGCAGGCCAGCGGCCAGCTCTTTAGCAAACGTCGGCCCCGAGATAACCGCCAGCGGGATGTCATCACCCAGCGCTTCGCGGGCGACATCCTGCAACAGGCGTCCGGTTTCGGCTTCCAGCCCTTTGGTGGCCCATACAATGCGCGCATCAGGGCGCATCAGCGGCTTGATCTGACGCAGCACTTCGCCAAATACATGGCTCGGCACCACAATCAGAATGTTGCGGCTGGCCGCCAGCGCGGTCGCAAGGTCACTTTCAAGGTGCAGGGAGTCTGGGAACGGAACGTCCGGGAGGAACGCCACGTTGCAACGGTCGCGTTGCAGCGTCGCGATATGTTTTGGGTCGTGGCCCCAGAGAACCACTTCGTGACCATTTCTTGCCAGCGTGATGGCAAGAGCGGTGCCGTATGAGCCGGCACCGATCACAGTCATTGACGCATTAAGAGTGCTCATCAGGCATCCTGATGTTGTTCAGTACCTTCGCCAGCTTGCTGCTGCAGATAGTTCATGAACAGCGCATCAAAGTTAACTGGCGCAAGGTTCAGTTGCGGGAATGTACCGCGAGAAACCAGGCTGGTGATGCATTCGCGAGCATACGGGAACAGAATGTTCGGGCAGTATGCACCCAGGCAGTGCGCCATCTGGTTGCCTTCGATGCCGCCGATGGAGAAGATGCCGCCCTGCTGAACTTCACACAGGAATGCAGTCTCTTCGCCCAGAGAGGCAGTAACAGTCACACGCAGTACGACTTCATACACGTCATCCGCCAGTTGGGTAGATGCGGTATCGAGATCAAGTTTAACCTCTGGCTGCCAATCTTTCTGGAAAACGTGTGGCGCATTTGGCGCTTCGAAAGAGACATCCTTGGTGTAGATACGCTGGATCTGGAAAGTCATTTCGGTGTTGTTTTGTTCTGACATGGAAAAACCCTTTTTAATTGTCCTAAAGTCTCTTAGCTCAGCAGCGGATCGAGTCCACCACGGGCATCGAGCGCATACAAGTCATCACAGCCGCCAATGTGCTGCGCATCAATAAAAATCTGCGGAACTGTCGTACGACCACTACGTTGGATCATCTCTTCGCGTTTAATCGCGTCACCGTCAATCGGCAGTTCTTTGAACGCTACGCCTTTGCTGTTCAGAAGCGCTTTTGCACGGTGGCAGAACGGGCACGTTGCTTTGGTGTAGATCTCGATATTGGCCATTACTGAACTCCTTATTTACCGCGAACCAAAGGAAGATTTTCCCCGCTCCAGCCGGAAATACCTTCTTTCAGAACCGTTACGTTTTCGAAGCCTGCTTTATGCAGCGCGCTGGCAGATTCCTGCGCCTGCATACCGGTCGCGTCAACAACGATAATCGGCTGGGCTTTATGTTTCTCAAGCTCACCAACGTTGTTTGCTTTGATTTCAGCAGGTAACAGGTTGATAGCACCAGCAATGTGACCTTTACGGAAATCGTCACGCTGACGCAGATCGACCACGACGGCATCTTCTTTGTTAATCAGACGCGTCGCTTCACCACGGGTGATAACCTTAATCTTAGACGTCAGGCCTTTAAATGTGGTGAACAGCACAGCAGCCAGCAGGCCAATCCACGCGATGCTCAGAACCGGATGGCGGCTAACGAATTGCATAATTTCTTGCATGGAGGGTAACTACTCCGACTTAGTGATTAAAAAAACCAGGACAGGAGTATACCTGTGCGTTGTGGCAAATACAGCCAGCGACCATAACCTAATCCATTTTCTGAGGCCTGCCACCAAAAAATTGCCTCAAAAGCGTCCGCTAAGCACCTTGCCCCTGCGCTTTCTTTGATCTTCTGCGGCTATTTGATCGATTCAGCTGTAGTAAAATTACGCAAATTTTGACTCTTGAGCATGAGGTTGTCGCAATGTCGGTTTCTAAAAAACCTATGGTACTGGTGATTCTGGATGGCTATGGCTACCGTGAAGATCAACAGGATAACGCCATTTTCAACGCCAAAACGCCGGTGATGGACGCGCTGTGGGCAAAACGTCCCCACACCCTGATTGATGCGTCCGGGCTGGAAGTGGGTCTGCCAGATCGTCAGATGGGCAACTCCGAAGTGGGCCACGTAAACCTGGGTGCAGGTCGTATCGTGTATCAGGACCTGACGCGTCTGGACGTTGAAATCAAAGAACGTACCTTCTTCAACAACCCAGTACTTTGCGGCGCGGTGGACAGAGCCGTGGCGGCCGGTAAAGCAGTTCATATCATGGGTCTGCTCTCAGCCGGTGGCGTACACAGCCACGAAGATCACATCATGGCGATGGTTGAACTGGCGGCTGAGCGCGGCGCAGAAAAAATCTATCTGCACGCTTTCCTGGACGGTCGTGATACGCCACCACGCAGCGCAAAAGGTTCACTGGCCTCCTTCGAAAACAAATTCGCCGCGCTTGGCAAAGGACGTGTGGCCTCTATCATCGGGCGCTACTACGCAATGGACCGCGACAACCGTTGGGATCGCGTTGAACAGGCCTATGACCTGATGACGCTGGCAAAAGGTGAATTCCAGTTCGCGACCGCGGTGGAAGGTCTGGAAGCCGCTTACGCGCGTGATGAAAACGATGAATTCGTGAAAGCAACCGTCATTCGTGCTGAAGGCCAGGCTGATGCCGCCATGGAAGACAGCGATGCGCTGATCTTCATGAACTTCCGTGCTGACCGCGCGCGTGAAATCACCCGTGCGTTCGTGAACAGTGATTTCGACGGTTTCACCCGTAAGAAAGTGGTGAAGATCGACTTTATTCAGCTGACCGAATACGCCGCTGACATCAATGCGCCATGCGCTTATCCACCCGCATCACTGGCCAATACCTTCGGCGAGTGGATGGCGAAGAACGACAAGACACAGCTGCGTATCTCCGAAACCGAGAAATATGCCCACGTCACCTTCTTCTTTAACGGCGGTGTTGAAGAGCCGTTCAAAGGCGAAGATCGCATTCTGATTAACTCACCCAAAGTAGCTACCTACGACCTGCAGCCAGAAATGAGCTCTGCCGAGCTGACTGAAAAACTGGTTGCGGCAATCGAAAGCGGCAAATACGACACCATCATCTGTAACTACCCGAACGGCGACATGGTGGGTCATACCGGCGTGATGGAAGCCGCCGTAAAAGCGGTTGAAGCGCTGGATCACTGTGTTGAGCAGGTCGCGAAAGCGGTTGAATCCGTTGGCGGCCAGCTGCTGATCACCGCTGACCACGGTAACGCAGAACAGATGCGCGACCCGGCAACCGGCCAGGCGCACACCGCTCACACCAACCTGCCTGTTCCGCTGATTTATGTGGGTGATAAATCACTGAAAGCTGTGGAAGGCGGCAAGCTTTCCGACATCGCGCCAACCATGTTGTCGCTGATGGGCATGGAGATCCCTGAAGAGATGACTGGTAAGCCGCTGTTCATCGTGGAATAATCGCTCCCCATGAGGGGAAAGGCGATTTTTTCAATCACATGGGTCGTGAAGCCGCTTAGGTTATCAGTCAGACCTCTGCTTTGCGCCAGCGCACTCAGCGCTGGCGTATTGCTGTGCGCCGCATCCGCCCACGCGGATGACCGTGACCAGCTGAAATCCATTCAGGCCGATATCGCCGCGAAAGAGCGTGCGGTACGCCAGCAACAGCAGCAACGCTCTGCTCTGCTCGCTCAGCTTAAGCAGCAGGAAGAAGCCATCTCCGCTGCTGCACGTAAATTACGTGAAACGCAAAACACCCTCGCCCAGTTGAATAAACAGATCGACGAAATGAACGCGTCGATTGCCAAACTGGAACGCCAGCGTGATGCCCAGGAACGCAACCTTGCCGCACAGCTTGATGCTGCTTTCCGCCAGGGTGAGCACACGGGCCTTCAGTTGATCCTCAGCGGTGAAGAGAGCCAGCGCGGTCAGCGTCTGCAGGCCTACTTTGGTTATCTGAACCAGGCGCGTCAGGAGACTATCGCGCAGCTGAAACAGACGCGCGAAGAGGTCACCACGCAAAAAGCCGAGCTCGAAGAGAAGCAGAGCCAGCAACAGACGCTGCTCTACGAACAGCAGGCGCAACAAGCGAAGCTCGAGCAGGCCCGCAACGAGCGCAAGAAAACCCTTTCCGGTCTCGAATCCTCTATTCAGCAAGGCCAAAGCCAGCTGAGCGAAATGCGCGCCAACGAATCGAAACTGCGTAACAGCATCGCCCGCGCGGAAGCGGCGGCGAAAGCGCGCGCCGAAAAAGAGGCCCGCGAAGCGCAGGCCGTACGCGACAAGCAGCAGGAAGCCTCACGCAAAGGTACGACCTACAAGCCAAGCGAAAGCGAACGCTCCCTGATGTCACGTACCGGCGGTTTAGGCTCCCCTCGTGGTCAGGCTTACTGGCCCGTGCGCGGTACAATTCTGCATCGCTATGGCGAACAGCTGCAGGGTGAACTACGTTGGAAAGGGATAGTTATCGGTGCGTCTGAAGGTAGCGAAGTAAAAGCCATCGCCGATGGCCGTGTGATTCTGGCCGACTGGCTGCAGGGTTACGGGCTTGTGGTAGTGGTGGAACACGGTAAAGGCGATATGAGCCTTTACGGCTACAACCAGAGCGCACTGGTCAGCGTTGGTACTCAGGTGCGCGCCGGCCAACCCATCGCCCTCGTGGGCAGCAGTGGCGGTCAGGGCCGCCCGTCACTCTATTTCGAAATTCGTCGCCAGGGTCAGGCGGTCAATCCACAGCCGTGGTTGGGAAGATAAGTTTTGCTTCAATTTCGTCGAATTGTTCTCTCCTTCGCCAGTGCACTGGCGCTGGCAGCACCGGTCTACGCTGGCAAACTCGCGATAGTGATTGATGACTTCGGTTATCGTCCGCACACCGAGAATCAGGTGCTGGCTATGCCGGCCGCCATCTCTGTCGCCGTCCTCCCGAATGCGCCGCACGCGCGTGAAATGGCGATCAAAGCGCATAACAGCGGCCATCAGGTTCTCATCCATCTGCCGATGGCACCGCTCAGCAAGCAGCCGCTGGAAAAAGATACTTTGCGCCCTGATATGAGCAGCGATGAGATCGATCGCATCATTCGCGATGCTTACAATAAAGTGCCGTACGCCGTCGGGCTGAACAACCACATGGGCAGCGCGATGACCTCCAGCCTGTACGGGATGCTCAAAGTGATGCAGTCGCTGGAGCGCTATAACCTCTATTTCCTCGACAGCATGACCATCGGCAACAGCCAGGCGATGCGTGCCGCGCAGGGTACAGGCGTGAAGGTAATAAAGCGCAAGGTGTTCCTCGATGACACCCAGAACGACGCGGATATCCGCGGGCAGTTCAATCGCGCCGTACAGCTAGCCCGACGCAATGGCTCGGCTATTGCTATCGGCCACCCGCACCCGTCTACCGTTCGCGTTCTGCAGCAGATGCTGCCGACATTGCCCTCTGATATTACGCTGGTTCGTCCAGGCGATCTGCTGAATGAGCCACAGGTTGATACGTCGCGTCCTGGCAATGCACAGCCACCGGTAACGCAGCCGCGCAATCCATTCAGGGGTGTAAAAATTTGCAAGCCTAAGCAGTCACCAGAGCCTGTATATGCTACTCGATTCTTTACCGTGATAGGGGAAAGTATCAGCCAGAGTTCCTTAGTGAAATATATGCAGCATCAATGGCAAGGCTGGGGTAAAAAAGCATAATTGGCCCGCCAACGCAGGCGGGCAGAGCATGGCAACGAGATGAGTGCCCATATACTTCCTGCATGCGGGCTATTTTTTATCCTCAAACTGATACCAGGCTTTGAAATATTTGAGAAAACTGTATAGCGTTGCATAGAGTCCCGTCACGACGCCCACTTTCCCCTGCCGCCAGGCACCACTGAAAAGATACCATTTAAAAAACGCCCCAATGGCACTAATTAGGCCTCGTCCAATTGAAGGGCGGATCTTCTGATATTTGACCAACCTTGTTGTATAGCTATTGAGCTTATTAAACACTTCATTCAGGTCATAAAAGGTATCATGGCGTACTTGCCCAGCCATGATGAAAGCATTAAGTTCACCTTCCACCTTGTCATCTACTGGTCGGAGATTAAATCTTGCACAGGTGCGATTAAAAAGTCGTACAGGGAAATCTGGCGACGATACTGGATAGATAGTACGAACTTCTTTTCCGAGTACGTACCAGTGTCGAGCAATACGCCAGGCATGATCTGGTGGAGGCTCAGCCCCACTCTTCAGATTCAGAATAAAGGATACAGTCAGGTCATCCAGGATTTCATCGCTATCCATGCATAACACCCAATCATGAGATGCAAGACTCACCGCATAGTTCATTTGGTCCCCATGCATCGTATATTGTCTATAGATAGGGCTTAAATTATAACTTTCACAAATGGATAGCGTGTTATCTTTACTTCCGGAATCAACAACAATCATTTCATCTGCAATTTTAAGAAGAGGAGGCAGAACATGGTTAAGAACCCTGGCTGAATTGCAGGTGAGTAAACAAACAGTTAACTTGAACATTCCCTTACTCTTTTCGAAAATGACCTACACAATTGTAGCAGGGAAAGTGTATTTAAGTGAATATCGAAACAATCAGCAAATAATAAATAAAATCGTCTTTTGTGACATCCATTCCATACTCTTCATTCCTTAAAGTAGGCCTGTAAACATACTTTTGCCTTTATCCAGGCACTAAAAAGTACTGTTTGACCAGTAGAGAGTGACCTGCACAGCGCGCCAAGCATTCTAACCCATTGAAATTATTAAACAAAAAATTAATTCCTCATTAAAATAGATGTTCACATTACTTATCATTATGCTTATACTGTTAGCAGAATGTTTAAAATGTGGTTTGTCAAACAAATGAAAAAAATCATCCTTTATTTTAAAGCACTTAATCGTCAACGAAATCATAAGACTCATGAATTAAAACGTCGGCTTAAACTCTATAAATTATCTAAAAACATTCCCGATAAAAGAGGCAAACCTTTCGATAGTTCCTCAGTAAAGCGGATCCTCTTTCCTTTTTTAGATTTAGGGATTGGTGATGCCGTTTGTCATACCGGAATGTGGAGAGAACTGAAAAAGGCTGGGTATATTGTCCAGATCGCGGCAGAAGAAAGAAACAGGGCTTTATTTGAAAAAATCGTTGATATTGATGAGATTTTTATCATTGATATCAATGAGTTAAACTCCATCTCACAAATAGAGACTGACCTGATCATTAATCCTTATGCATGGATGAAAAGAAAAGAGCTCTTTAGTGTACAACTGCTGCAGAAAACGCAATATAAATATGCGATGAGTTTTGGTGGCTGGCTTAATAAGCCCTACAATTTACAACTGCCAGCGGAGGGAGACTTTCACATTACTGATCCACAGAAAAAGATGCTTACTGCATTAAATATTCACACAAAACACTTATCTTACTCTTTACCAGCTTTACCGAGCCACGAAGAGACTATTAATGAGTATCTTCTTCCTTTTAAAGGAAAAAAGTGGATCGTAATCAACCCCTTTGCCAGTGTAGATGAGCGAAGTCTTAGTCGCGAGCAATTAGTAAGCCTGATTTCAAAAATTTCAGAACCAAAAAATAATCATATTTTCATTGTTGGTGAAAGAAAAAAGATTGAAAAATTAAACATTCAGGATCCTGCAGTTTCCGTATCTATTTTCCCGTCATTATGGGACACCGTTGCGCTAATCAAGCAGGCAGACCTTGTCATTTCAGTGGATACCGCTATTGTCCATATTGCCTGCGCTTTAGATAAAAAGCTCGTAGCTATATATTACTCAATGCTTCTTGATCATAATAAGAATTACGAAGGCAATAAAATATTCGGCCCGATAGGCGAAAATGCAAAACAACTTATTTTCAATAAATACGATAGAAAAATCGACATAAATTTAATTGCCACTGAAGCCAAGAATATTTTAGATGGCAAATGCGTTATAGAAGAAAAAGATAAATACCTGTGATGAAAGCCGGCCGGATTTAAATCCGGCCGACTTTTACTCTCAATCCCAGCTCAGGATAACCTTCCCGGACTGGCCAGAGCGCATCGCGTCAAAGCCTTCCTGGAACTCATCAATGGAGAAGCGATGGGTGATAATCGGAGACAGATCCAGACCAGACTGGATCAGTGCCGCCATCTTGTACCAGGTTTCGAACATCTCGCGGCCGTAGATACCTTTGATGAACAGCCCCTTGAAGATAACCTTGTTCCAGTCGATAGACATATCAGACGGTGGAATGCCCAGCATCGCAATACGTCCGCCGTGGTTCATGGTGTCCAGCATGGTGCGAAACGCCGGTGGTGCGCCGGACATCTCAAGACCCACGTCAAAACCTTCGGTCATGCCCAGCTCTTCCATCACGTCGCTCAGGCTCTCTTTAGAGACATCCACCGCGCGGGTCACACCCATTTTGCGCGCCAGCGACAGGCGATACTCGTTCACATCGGTAATCACCACATTGCGGGCACCAACGTGCTTCGCCACCGCGGCCGCCATAATCCCGATGGGACCCGCGCCGGAAACCAGCACATCTTCGCCGACCAGGTCGAAAGAGAGCGCCGTGTGTACCGCGTTGCCGAAGGGATCAAAGATAGAGGCCAGATCGTCAGAAATGTTGTCCGGGATTTTGAACGCGTTAAACGCCGGGATCACCAGGTATTCTGCGAAGCAGCCCGGACGGTTCACGCCCACGCCGATTGTGTTACGGCACAGGTGCGTGCGTCCACCGCGGCAGTTACGGCAGTGACCACAGGTAATATGACCTTCACCCGAGACGCGGTCGCCAATGTTGAAGCCTTTTACTTCCTGACCCATGCCCACCACTTCGCCGACATATTCGTGGCCCACGACCATCGGTACCGGAATGGTTTTCTGCGACCACTGGTCCCAGTTGTAGATATGAACGTCAGTGCCGCAAATGGCGGTTTTACGAATTTTGATCAGCAGATCGTTATGACCGACTTCCGGCTCCGGCACGTCGGTCATCCAAATCCCTTCTTCCGCTTTCAGTTTGGATAACGCTTTCATCACACGTCCTCAGGCAATTACGCCCAGCTGTTTGCCGATGCGGGTAAAGGCTTCCACCGCACGTTCAATTTGTTCAGGCGAATGCGCCGCAGACATCTGGGTGCGGATACGCGCCTGGCCTTTTGGTACCACCGGGAAGAAGAACCCGGTAACGTAAATTCCTTCTTTCTGCAGCTCGCGGGCAAAATTCTGCGCCACAACCGCATCGCCCAGCATCACCGGGATAATGGCGTGATCGGCACCGGCGAGCGTAAACCCTGCGGCACCCATTTTTTCACGGAACAGGCGGGCGTTTGACCACAGACGGTCGCGCAGCTCAGCGCCAGACTCCACCATTTCCAGGACTTTAATGGATGCGGCAACGATCGCCGGCGCCAGCGAGTTGGAGAACAGGTACGGACGGGAACGCTGGCGCAGCCACTCAACCACCTCTTTACGCGCAGCAGTATAACCACCTGACGCACCGCCGAGCGCTTTACCCAGCGTACCGGTGATAATGTCCACGCGACCCATTACGTCACAGTATTCGTGAGATCCACAGCCGTTCTCACCAACAAAACCGACGGCGTGTGAATCATCAACCATCACCAGCGCATCGTATTTATCTGCCAGGTCGCACACGCCCTTCAGGTTGGCAATCACGCCATCCATAGAGAACACGCCGTCGGTGGCGATCAGCACATGGCGGGCACCTGCTTCACGCGCTTCTTTCAGGCGCGCTTCCAGTTCAACCATGTCGTTGTTGGCGTAGCGGAAGCGCTTCGCTTTACACAGGCGCACACCGTCAATGATAGAAGCGTGGTTCAGGGCGTCGGAGATAATCGCATCTTCTGCGCCGAGCAGCGTCTCAAACAGACCACCGTTGGCGTCGAAGCACGAGGAGTACAGGATCGCATCTTCCATCCCCAGGAAGTCCGCCAGCTTTTTCTCAAGCTGCTTATGGCTGTCCTGCGTACCGCAGATAAAGCGTACGGAGGCCATACCGAAACCGTGGGTGTCCATGCCTTGTTTTGCCGCGGCAATCAGCTCAGGGTGATTCGCAAGACCTAAGTAGTTGTTCGCACAAAAGTTGATCACATGGCTGCCATCGGCAACGGTGATGTCCGCCTGCTGAGCAGACGTGATAATACGCTCTTCTTTGAACAACCCTTCCGCACGTGCGGTGTCGAGGTCGCTGTTTAACTGTTTGTAAAAATCACCACGCATTGCAATTCTCCAGACTCGGCAAATTTTGGCACATATTACCCAACCCTGGCCGCCATGACGAGATGACACATTATCTCTTCTCGTTTTTGCAGCATAAATCACGTGTACCCTTGCGCTATGTCGGTGAATGGCTGAAGGGCAGCCATACTAATGATATGATAAGAACATTAGCGTCCGGGATTGTCCCCGGACTCCACACTTCAAAGGTTACAGTTATGATCATCGTTACCGGCGGCGCGGGCTTTATCGGCAGCAACATTGTTAAGGCCCTCAATGACAAAGGCATCACCGACATTCTGGTGGTGGACAACCTGAAAGACGGCACCAAGTTTGTAAACCTGGTGGATCTGAACATCGCTGACTATATGGATAAAGAAGACTTCCTTATCCAGATTATGGCAGGTGAAGAGTTCGGCGAGATCGAAGCCATCTTCCACGAAGGTGCATGCTCTTCCACCACCGAGTGGGATGGCAAGTACATGATGGACAATAACTATCAGTACTCCAAAGAGATCCTGCATTACTGCCTGGAGCGTGAAATTCCGTTCCTGTACGCCTCTTCTGCAGCAACCTACGGTGGCCGTACGTCAGACTTCATCGAATCCCGCGAATATGAGCAGCCGCTGAACGTCTATGGCTACTCCAAATTCCTGTTCGATGAATACGTGCGTCAGGTTCTGCCTGAAGCCAATTCCCAGATTGTGGGTTTCCGTTACTTCAACGTGTACGGACCGCGCGAAGGCCACAAAGGGAGCATGGCGAGCGTCGCGTTCCACCTGAACACGCAGCTGAACAATGGCGAAAGCCCGAAACTGTTTGAAGGCAGTGACGGCTTCAAGCGTGATTTCGTCTACGTAGGCGACGTGGCGGCAGTGAACCTGTGGTTCTGGGAAAACGGCGTCTCCGGTATCTTTAACCTGGGGACAGGCCGTGCGGAATCCTTCCAGGCCGTGGCAGACGCCACCCTGGCGTACCACAAAAAAGGCAGCATTGAATACATTCCGTTCCCGGACAAACTGAAAGGTCGTTACCAGGCCTTCACGCAGGCGGATTTGACCAACCTGCGTGCGGCGGGTTACGACAAACCGTTCAAGACCGTTGCCGAAGGCGTAACGGAATATATGGCCTGGCTGAACCGCGACGCGTAAGTATGAAAATTCTGGTGATCGGCCCGTCATGGGTGGGCGACATGATGATGTCGCAAAGTCTCTATCGCACGCTCAAGGCGCGTTATCCCCAGGCGATAATTGATGTGATGGCACCTGCCTGGTGCCGTCCGTTGTTATCGCGTATGCCGGAAGTTAACGAGGCGATCCCAATGCCGCTCGGCCACGGCGCGCTGGAAATTGGTGAACGTCGCAAGCTCGGCCATAGCCTGCGCGAAAAGCGCTATGACCGCGCCTATGTCCTGCCTAACTCCTTTAAATCAGCCCTTGTACCCTTCTTTGCGGGCGTCCCCCATCGCACCGGCTGGCGTGGAGAAATGCGCTACGGTCTGCTGAACGACGCGCGCGTGCTCGATAAAGACGCCTGGCCACTTATGGTCGAGCGCTACGTCGCGCTGGCCTATGACAAAGGCGTGATGCGCAGCGCAAAAGATCTGCCGCAACCGCTGCTCTGGCCCCAGCTCCAGGTCAACGACGGTGAGAAATCCCACACCTGCAACGCGTTTGGAATTTCATCAGAACGCCCCATGATCGGTTTCTGCCCGGGAGCAGAGTTCGGCCCGGCAAAACGCTGGCCGCATTATCATTACGCTGAGCTGGCAAAACAGTTGATCGATGAAGGTAATCAGGTCGTGTTGTTTGGCTCGGCGAAAGACCACGAGGCGGGTAACGAAATTCTGGCTTCGCTGAATACAGAACAGCAGGCATGGTGCCGTAATCTGGCAGGGGAAACCCAGCTGGAACAGGCGGTAGTTTTACTTGCCGCCTGTAAAGCCGTCGTCACCAACGACTCAGGCCTGATGCACGTCGCCGCTGCGCTCAACCGGCCGCTGGTTGCTCTGTATGGCCCAAGCAGCCCTGACTTTACGCCACCGCTTTCTCATAAAGCGCGCGTCATACGTCTGATCAGCGGTTATCACAAGGTGCGAAAAGGCGATGCGGCTGAAGGCTATCACCAGAGCCTGATCGACATCACGCCCGAGCGTGTCCTTGAAGAGCTCAACGAGCTGCTGTTGAGTGAAGAAGGATAACGGATGCGGGTATTGATCGTTAAAACCTCTTCCATGGGCGATGTGCTGCATACTCTGCCGTCGCTCACCGACGCCATGCAGGCCATTCCCGGCATTCGTTTTGACTGGGTGGTGGAGGAGGGCTTCGCACAGATCCCCACCTGGCATGAAGCAGTAGACCGCGTGATCCCGGTTGCTATCCGCCGCTGGCGTAAAGCGTGGTTCTCGGCACCGATTAAGGCTGAACGTCAAGCCTTCCGTGATGCGGTGCAAGCGCAGCGTTACGATGCCATTATTGACGCACAGGGTCTGGTCAAAAGCGCCGCGCTGGTCACGCGTCTGGCGCACGGCGTAAAGCACGGTATGGACTGGCAAACCGCCCGCGAGCCGCTGGCGAGCCTGTTCTATAATCGCCGCCACCATATCGCGAAACAGCAGCACGCCGTGGAGCGCACCCGCGAGCTGTTTGCGAAAAGCCTCGGCTATGCAAAACCGGACACGCAGGGTGATTACGCTATTGCGCAGCATTTTTTGCGCGATGCGAAGACGCATACGCCGCCCTATCTGGTCTTTCTGCATGCCACAACGCGCGATGATAAGCACTGGCCGGAATCACACTGGCGAAGACTCATTGAGCTAATGCAACCGACCGGCATCCATATTAAACTCCCGTGGGGCGCAGAACACGAAAGGCAACGCGCAGAGCGTTTGGCCGCGGGTTTTTCAAATGTGGAAGTGTTACCTAAACTCACGCTGGCTCAGGTTGCCGCGCAACTGGCAGGCGCCAGCGCCGTCGTATCCGTGGATACCGGATTAAGCCATTTAACCGCAGCGCTGGACCGCCCCAATATCACCCTTTTCGGTCCGACCGACCCGGGACTGATTGGTGGATACGGTAAAAACCAGCATCAAATGGTGAGTCCGACGCAGCAGATGAGAGACATTACCGCAGATGCGATTTTTTCGTTTTTACAGGGCAGCCATCGGCTTTCTAACAGGGATATTTAACCCATGAGTTATGTATTTCTGCTGATTTTACTTTTTCCGGTGAAACTCATCCGGAAGCTGTTTCGCAAAGACACGGGCAGAAACCTTGTCATTCAGACAGCCAAAATCGGTGACTTTATCAATGCAACGCCTCTACTGGCGTATCTGCAAAAAAGCGATGTGCTGATCAGCCGCAGCGTTAACGCATTGGCTCAGCATGACGACAGTATCGAAGAGATCTTTTTTGTGGAGCAGCAAAAGCGCAACCTGTGGCGTAAGCTCTGCTTCGCCTGCCGGATCATGAATCGCTACGACAATGTCTATCTGCTGCAGCCCAACAGTGTGAATCTCTTTTTCGCCTCAGCCTGTAATGCAAAAAACAAACAATTTTTAAGCACTTATACGCGCAGGTGGTATCACGGAATTTTTTATGCCACGGCTGATGGTACCGTTGAGCATGGCAAAAAGACGCTGTCCGTCACTAACTATCTCAAGCTCGCCGATCGCGCGCTCACCTGGCAGGACTCACCCAAGCACGCCACAAAGCCGCTGTTCAAGCCTGCGGTTTACCCGCAAATTCTCGATAAACCCGGGGTTATCCGAATTGGTATCAGCATTTCTGCAGGCAATAAAGCAAAGACGGTTCCCCCGGTTATCTGGAAGCGTATTGTCGATCACCTTGCCGACCTGCCCTGCGAGTTTTATGTTTTTGGCGCACCGAACGAACAGCCGTGGATGGATGACATCATCCGCGCTTACGGTGAAATTCCCAATCTTATCAACCTCATTGGCAAAATATCGCTCGAAGAACTGCCGTGGGCGATATCCAAAATGGATTGTTATATTGCGTCAGATTCAGGGAATATCTACATTGCCGATGCGGTGGGCGTCCCGGTGGTGTTGCTGTTTGGCCCTTGCTGCCATTATGAACAACGTCCGCTTGGTAAGGTATTGCTGATTGGGAATGATGCGCATATTTGCTCGTATGTATTTGAAACACGCTACTATTTCTCCCAAGATCGGGAAGAACTTTTCGCTGTGACAGACGAATCACTACGTGAGCTTAAAGATTTTATTCGCGAATTACCAAAAGCTAACACAATCACATCTCTCACTGATGCCCAGGGAAACTAATTTTTATGGCTTTTCTAAGCATCATTATTGCCGCGCATAATGCCGAAGATACCCTTCATGCCACTTTAGAAAGCCTTCAGAATGCGATTGGTAGTGCAGGCGATGCTGTTGAGATCATCATCTTTAATGACAGCTCAGATGATGGCACACAGGATATTATTGAAGCGTGGTTACCAAAATTACCTCATGCAACAACGCGATGTGTGGATTACCGTAACGTGGGTCGGGTCCGAAACAGTGCTGTTACGCTGGCATCAGGGGACTATATTACGATGCTGGACAGCGATGACCGGCTAAAACCGGGCAGCATTCAGGATGCCGTGGATTTTCTGCAAGCACAGCGTCCAGATATGCTACTGACGCGCTTACGTGAAATTCGTGATATTCAAAAGATCACCTCAACCTGGCAGGGTTTCGACCCTGTGGCAATCTCACAACAAGACGCGATCTCCCGTTTTTTGCGACATAAAGACTTTCAGGCACATCTGATCGGCCAATTTATTCACAAAGACCTGTATAAAGCTAACCCTATACCTTCGATGGTCTGTTACGAAGATTTCGCTGTGTTCCCCGGAATGATTATGCAAGCGCATAAAATATTTTATCAGCGTCAGGGGCATTATTATTACATCAAACGTCATGGAAGCTTATCCAGCGAACTTGACGCCAGTAAAGTCTCTTCACTTGTTGATTGCACGCTTCGCATGGAAGAAACCTTCCCGCGCAGTTTTAAACATCTCATCAATTGTCACTGGTTTGATATATACAGTAACCATAAAAAGTATCTCTCGACGCCACACTTAAGTTTGGTAAAAGATCGGGTGAGCCAGCTTTATTCGCTTTCGTTCTTTATGGACACTCATATTCGGTTTAGTTATAAGAAAAGGGTTATTGAGGCATTATGGAAAAAATAAAATTACGACTTTATCAGCTAACACTCATATTAAGTCTTATCTCTTTGGCTTTAGTGCTGGTTAGCTCTGGTAAACAAAGAGAGTTTTTCTATATAGCTATATATACTGGTATTCTTGGTTTAGCCCTGGAATATAAGAATATTAAATGGCGACCTTTCACCATTGCATTCCCTATCTTATTGATAGGTTTATTAAATTTAATATGGTATCTCGTTTATGAGTACCACAATGTAGGGCTGAATGCATACAGTGATTACCTTGGCTCTTGTAAAAAACTAATCTTGGCAAGTTTTTTGGTTTTTTATCTCGACCGTTTTAAATATTATATTGCTAATGAAAAGTTTAAGACATATTTTTTGATTGCGTCAGGGTTAGGGTTTTTATTAGCCACAGGTTACGGTCTGGTGCAAGCTTCGCAAGGAATAAACCGTGTTGAGATGGCAATCAATCGCCCAACTATAGCCGCCTATGTCTACTCAGTATTGTCCTTATCCTTTGTATATAGTCTTTATCTGCTTAATAATACAAAAATTTATATTTTTGCTGGCTTTGTCATTTTAACTTCATTCTTTGTCATTCTTTTAACAGCTACTCGTGCTGCAATGGGGCTTTATCTCGTCCTCGCTATTTTTCTCACCCTTTATCAATTCAGAAAAATTCATCTCAAATCATTATTAATATTTTTATGCATTGTTGCTGGCATAGTCATTGTTAGCTATAAGCCATTGATTTTACCTAAAATTAAGCAGACTGAGATAGAAATAGCAAAATATCAGGAAGGGCAAGATGCTACTTCTCTGGGCGCTCGTTTTTCTATGTGGGAAGTGGGTATCCATAATGGCTTTGAGCATCCATTAGGTCAGTCGATCGAAAGTAGAGAATCTTGGTCAAGAAACTATGTTAAAGATGGCCACCCAAATGTTGCTGCAGCACTAGGGTATATTAGAATTCATCTACACAATGAATTCATTGAAAAATATTCCTTACAAGGAATACCTGGCCTGGCAATACTGCTCTTTTTCTTCGTGTCGATGATGGGCTACGCCATCAGAAACAAAAATGGTCTGCTATTGACTGCCATGCTTCTATTATTGCTCTATGGCCTGACAGACGTCATATTGTTGAGTTCAGAGGCATTGATATTCTTTATGATCCTGTTTGCTCTGAGTACACCTTTCTCTCAGACAAAACAACGATGATAAATAATGCCCGCCTGGCGGGCATTATTATTTCTGGTGTTGATAAAACTCCGCCAGCGTCATCCCCACCGTCTTGTCCGACAGCCATGTAAACAACTGTTCCAAATCCTGGTACAACCCTTCAATGGCCGCATCATCTTTGAACGTAGGACTTCCGCCGGGCATAAATTCTGAAGAATGGAGCATAAACTCCACATAATCATTGCCCTGCGACAAGCACTGTTGTGCGACCTTAATCATCTCAGACGCATTTCCACCGGACGGACGCAGCCAGTTAACTGACGGGGAACGATATTTCCCACGCAGCCGATCGTAGCCCTGTTTAACGGTGTTCAGCCAGGCCGGGTGTTTATACTGAATACTCATCGGCACTTCGAGCAGAGGGCTCTTTCCCGGGCGGGAAATATCCTCTGTATCGATAAAGTAGGCATGGTCAGGGAAATGCTGATAATTCGTTCCTCCGTGACCCTGCGGCGCCCCTTTGGCATTTCGCCAGTTCACCCGTGGGGTGACGGAACAGTCAACCTGATAACCCAGCTCTATCAGCAAGTTTGCATAGCGACGATCAAACGCCCAACGCCCGGCACGGTGGCTCAGCATTTTGGTCTGGAAGGTCTCTTCCAGTAAGTGCGTCATAAAAAGCACTTTCTCGCGCATAATTTCATCTGAAAACTCAATCAGATAAGGTTGCCAGCGCCAGTCATCACCGGTGAGGTCATGTTCAGGTGGGCTGTTCCACGCATGAAGATGCATGCCAACCTCGCCCTGGCCGCGGGCAATCACATCTTTTGCGAACTCAATGAAAACCGGTTCGATCGCCATCTCATAGTTGGTCAGCCAGACCGGCTTAAAACCAAAACGCTCGCATAGCGCCTGAAATCGTGCCAGGTAACGTGCGTTTTCCGTTTTGATAACACGGTGGTTTTGCCAGAGATTATCGCCTTCTGTATCAATGGTGATGATAAACGCTGGTTTTTTCATAATGAGTCCGTAAGACGTAAGAGTGAGGGTTATGTTACGCACTCTGCGAAGCAGGAGTAAACCCTTCCAGGGAAATTCCTGACATTATGGAGAAAGAGTGCAAGTCGCCATCAGGTCTATTAGAATTGCTGACAGTATACCGCTGATAAGATGATGATGATTAACCTACTCGACACGCCTGATTTACGTATTTTACTTATCAAACTTCGACATCATGGCGACATGTTACTCACAACTCCGGTCATTCATTCGTTACGTCAAAAATGGCCCACGGCGCAAATCGATGTTCTTCTTTATGAAGAGACACGCGATATGCTCGCCGCGCACCCGGCGATCGGCACCATCTACGGTATAGATCGTAAATGGAAGCAGCTCGGCACCCTGAAACATCTGCAAAAAGAGTGGCAGTTACTCTGTGCCTTAAGAGCGCAACGTTATCATCTGGTGATTAACCTTGCCGATCAGTGGCGCAGCGCCATTGTCACCCGTTTCACCGGCGCGCCAGTACGCCTCGGGTTCGCGTTTAACAAGCGAAAAAACGCGTTCTGGCGTTTTTGCCATACCGATTTGGTTTCCGTCGCCAATCACCCGTCGCTCCATACCGTTGAGCAAAATCTTTCTATTCTTTCACCGTTGCCCGTCCCGGCTCAGCCAGACGTCACTATGGCCTACCGCGCAGAGGACTGGGATCGCGCGCGCCAGCTACTGACACAACAGGGTGTGGCTGATAACTACGTGGTGATCCAGCCAACGTCACGCTGGTTCTTTAAATGCTGGGACGAAGGCAAGATGGCGCAAACCATCACGGCACTCCAGCAGGATGGCCACACTGTAGTTCTCACCTCAGGCCCGGATAAAAAAGAGCTGGCGATGATAGACCGCATTCTCGCCGCGGCGCCAAAAACCGGCGTAGTCTCACTGGCCGGTCAACTCACGTTGCGCCAGCTGGCATCACTTATCGATCATGCGCGCCTCTTTATTGGCGTCGATTCCGTTCCGATGCACATGGCCGCCGCGCTTCAGACGCCGTGCATTGCTCTCTTCGGCCCGTCAAAACGGGTGTTCTGGTCGCCATGGCAGGTCAACGGTGAAGTCATCTGGGCTGGCGATTTTGGCCCACTTCCCGACCCGGACGCCATTGATACCAAAACAACTGAACGCTATCTCGACGCCATTCCCGTTGATGTCGTGGTCTCCGCCGCCAGGAGATACCTGTAATGAAACACCATCGTCTGGCGATTGTTCGCCAAAAATATCGTCCTGATGGCGGGGCGGAACGCTTCGTTTCCCGGGCACTTACCGCACTGAGCAACCAAAACCTGGAGCTCAACGTCATCACGCGTGAGTGGCAGGGGGAGAAGCAGGACGACTGGCATATCCATATTTGCGACCCACGTAAATGGGGCCGAATCAGTCGCGAACGTGGGTTTGCACATGCTGCGCGTGCACTGTGGGAACAGCAGCAGTTTGACATTGTGCAGAGCCACGAGCGTATTCCTGGCTGCGATATTTACCGCGCAGGGGATGGCGTGCACCGGCGTTGGCTGCTGCAGCGTGCGCGCATTCTGCCTGCCTGGCGTGCACAACTTCTGATGCACGATCGCTACCATCGCTACGTCATGCACGCCGAACGTGAAATGTATCAGGCTCCTGAATTGAAAGCCGTTATCTGCAACGCGGAGATGATCAAACGCGAAATCATCGAAGACTTTGATATTGACGCAAAAAAGATACATGTGATTTATAATTCAATTGATTCCAGCCGCTTCGTTCCGGCAACCGAAGGACAGCGCGCTGCACTGCGTCAGCAGCTCGGATTGCCTGTCGATGCCGTGGTGTTGTGTTTCGTCGGGTCAGGTTTTGAACGTAAGGGACTGGCCAGCGCTATCCGCGCTATTGCGGGCACACCCGCGTGGCTGATTGTGGTTGGACAGGATAAAGCAGAAAGTCGTTACCGTGACCTCGCCCGTTCATTGGGCTGTGAGGGGCAAATTCGCTTCCTGGGGATGCAAAAAGAGACACTACCATTTTACCAGGTATCCGATGGATTACTGCTGCCAACGCTGTATGATCCTTTTCCAAACGTCATTCTTGAAGCGATGGCCTGCGGTTTGCCCGTCATTACTTCAGTGAGTTGCGGTGGTGCAGAGTTTATTGAGCAAGGTCAGAATGGCTTTTACTGTGATGCACTTGATATCAGCAGATTGAAGGAGGCAGTCATGACCCTTCCATCTTTGGATAAGAATAACGATATGGGGCGGACAGCGCGTGAGCGCGTAAAAGAAGCGACCCCAGAAAAATTATCAAGTCAGCTTATTTCGCTTTATCAAAAATTACTGGATTAAAAATGCGCATCCTAATGATTATTGATGGTTTGCCCGGTGGAGGAGCCGAAAAAACGGTTCTCACCCTCTCCAGCGGATTGATAGAAATGGGGCATCAGGTCTCCCTTTTCTCCCTGCGAAAGGTGTGCGACTACGCCATCCCGGCAGGCATTGATTATCAGGTCATTCAGGATACGTGTAAAAAGCCCTGGAGAAAGCTCACCGAGATCCCGCGCCGGGCGCAACTGCTGGACAATGCCATTGAGCAGGCTGAGCGCAGCGGGAAGTTCGACGTCATATTCTCGCACCTGCATAAAACCGATCGTATTGTGGCGCACAGTCGTGCGCTGGATCGCGATAAGGTCTGGTTCTGCGTGCATGGCATGTTCTCATTCTCCTACCTGCGTCATCGCCACGGCCTTTCACGCTGGTTTAAGCATTACAAAATTCGTCATACCTACGAAAACCGAAACGTTGTCGCCGTCTCCGCCGCCGTGCTGAAAGATCTCTCAGAGACGCTGTCCATCGACCTTCGTCGCAAAGCGGTTATCCATAATCCCTTTGATATTCCTGAAATCCAGCGTCTGGCGGATGCGCCTTTTGAGATGCAGGGGCAGGATTACATTATTCACGTGGGTCGTTTTCATGAACATAAACGCCACGACCGCCTTCTGCGTGCCTATGCGCAGAGCAAAATAGACGCATCGCTGGTGATGATGGGCAACGGTTCTGACACCAAAATTCAACAGCTTAAACAGTTAGCGAAAGAACTCGGGATCGAAGACAAGGTTATTTTCCGCCCCTTCGAGTCCAACCCTTATCCGTGGATTAAAGGCGCACGGCTTTTAGTGTTAAGTTCTGACTGTGAAGGTTTTGGTAACGTACTGGTAGAATCCATCATCTGCCAGACGCCGCCTGTCAGTACGAACTGTCCTGGCGGGCCCGCTGAAATCCTCACGGGTACGCTGGCGCGCGGGCTGTCGGAGATGAATGACGAATCACTGGCGAAAACACTGGCCGATCTCTATACCTCCCCGCCTGTCGTTGATAGCGCAACGATCGCGTCGTTCGGGATAAATGCCATTTGCCAGCAATATGTTGCGTTGGTAGACAATCAATAATAATCAGGTTTCTTATGCAAAATTCAGCGCCATTATTAAGCGTGGTGGTTGCCGTTTATAACGGCGAAGCTTTCCTGGATCAGTTCTTTACCTGCCTTGCGAATCAACAGATCGACAGTATGGAAGTCATCATCGTCAATGATGGCTCCACGGACAGTTCGATGCAGATAGTCGAAACCTGGCGTGAAAAACTGCCGCAAATGCAGGTTATCGAACAGGAAAATCAGGGTGTATCCATTGCGCGCAATACCGGTCTGGCCGTCGCTACCGGCCAATATCTCTCTTTCCCGGATATTGATGATGTCTTTAAGCCGGGCATGTATCAGCGCTTGCTTGATATGGCCGTCACGCAGAATCTGGATGTCGCCACCTGCAACGGAAACTACGTCTGGGAAAACAATAAGAAGCCTTCACGGCCGATTTTCCCGGAAGACAAGCTGGCCTCGACAGGCGTCATGACCGGTGCGGCCTGGTTAAAAAAAGCGCTCGACTCACGCAAGTTTCTGCATGTGACCTGGCTGAATATCTATCGCCACGACTTTATTCGTCAGAACGGTTTTCGTTTTGAGCCCGGCCTGCGCCATCAGGATATCCCGTGGACTACCGAAGTCTTGCTCGCAGCTGACCGCGTGCAGTACACCAGTGAACGTTTTTACGACTATTACATTCACTCCGCATCGGTTTCCCATATGCCGGACAATGATGACACGCTGATTCGCTCGGCGCGCCATTACATGAAAATTCTGCAAATGCTGGATGCCATCAACCAGCGTTACCCGGAAAAAGTGAAAGATATCCCCGCCTGCCACTGGCAAATCGCCAAAGAGGGGCTTGGGATCATTCATACCTTCGACAATATGAAGGATGTGCAGAAGAAGTCGATGATAATAAAAGAGTTCTTCGACACGGGTATCTGGAGGCTTATCTGGAAAAGTGCCAAAAGCCCCCGTTTGCGCTGGCGCCTGGGCCGACGCTACTTCCGTTTAAAACGGTATCTGGCATAAGAGATAGCTTTACCCGGCTTAAATGCTTAGAATTTCCCCGCCGAAACTAAAAAACGGATAATCGCTTGGAATTGTTGTATACCGCCCTGCTCTACATCATCCAGCCACTGGTGTGGCTGCGACTGTTGCTTCGTAGCCGTAAAGCGCCTGCGTATCGTAAACGCTGGGCTGAACGCTATGGTTACTGCCGCAATAAAGTCGTGCCGGACGGTATTTTGCTGCATTCCGTTTCTGTGGGCGAAACGCTGGCGGCGATCCCGCTGGTTCGCGCCCTTCGTCACCGCTATCCGTCACTGCCGATCACGGTCACGACCATGACGCCGACGGGGTCTGAACGCGCATTATCGGCGTTCGGTAAAGACGTTCAACACGTCTATTTGCCTTACGACCTGCCTTGCGCCATGAACCGCTTCCTGAATACCGTTCGCCCGAAACTGGTGATCGTCATGGAAACCGAGCTGTGGCCAAATATGATTTCCGCCCTGCATGCCCGTAAAATTCCGCTGGTGATTGCCAACGCGCGCCTTTCAGAGCGCTCGGCGAAAGGTTACGGCAAATTAGGTAAATTTATGCGCCGCCTGCTCAGCCGAATTACGCTGATTGCCGCGCAGAATGAAGAAGACGCGGCGCGCTTTCTCGCTCTGGGTCTGAAGCGCAACCAGCTTGCGGTGACGGGTAGCCTGAAGTTCGATATCTCCGTCACGCCTGAACTCGCCGCCCGTGCGATTACGCTACGTCGCCAGTGGGCACCGCGTCGGCAGGTGTGGATTGCAACCAGCACCCATGACGGCGAAGAAGCCATTATCCTGCAGGCCCATCGTAAGCTGCTGGAAAAATTCCCCGATTTGCTGCTGATTCTGGTCCCCCGTCACCCCGAACGTTTTAAAGATGCGCGTGAGATGGTGCAGAAAGGCGGCTTCAGCTTTACCCTGCGCAGCAGCGGTGAGATCCCCTCCGGCAGCACTCAGGTGGTGATTGGCGATACAATGGGCGAGCTGATGCTGCTTTACGGCATTGCCGATCTGGCTTTTGTCGGCGGCAGCCTTGTGGAGCGCGGCGGCCATAATCCGCTTGAGCCGGCCGCACACGCCATTCCGGTGCTGATGGGTCCACACACGTTTAACTTCAAAGATATCTGCGCTAAATTGCAGCAAGCCGACGGGTTAATTACCGTGACCGACGCGGACTCGGTGGTCAAAGAGGTCTCAACCCTTCTGACCGACGAAGATTACCGCCTCTGGTATGGTCGCCATGCTGTCGAAGTGCTGCATCAGAACCAGGGCGCACTCACTCGTCTGCTGCAACTTCTGCAACCTTATCTGCCTCAGCGGAGCCACTAATGTCAACGCGTCTGTCGGTCGTGATGATCGCCAAAAACGCCGCCGACCTGCTTCCGGACTGCCTGGCCTCCGTCGCCTGGGCTGACGAAATTGTCCTTCTCGACTCCGGCAGCGAGGACAACACGGTGGATGACGCCCGTGCCGCGGGTGCAAAGGTCTTTATCGATACCGACTGGCAAGGCTACGGCATCCAGCGCCAGCGCGCGCAGCGCTATGCTACTGGCGATTACGTGCTGATGCTGGACACTGACGAGCGCATCACACCAGAGCTCCGCCAGGCCATTCAGGCGGTGCTGGCAGCACCTCAGCCTGGCGCGGTATACAGCATTGCACGTCGCAACTATTTCCTTGGCCGTTTTATGCGCCACAGCGGCTGGTATCCAGACCGCGTAATGCGCCTCTACGAGCGTGAGCGATATCAGTACAACGATAATCTGGTCCATGAATCCCTGGCATGCGACAGTGCCCCCGTCATTCCTCTGACAGGCGATCTGCTGCATCTGACCTGCCGGGATTTCGCCAGCTTCCAGCGCAAACAGCTTAACTATGCCACCGCATGGGCACAGGAGCGCCACCTGCGCGGCAAGAAGGCCACGCTGACCGGAATTTTTACCCACACGCTGGGGGCATTTCTGAAAACACTGCTGCTGCGAGGCGGCGTGCTGGACGGTAAACAGGGGTGGTTACTGGCGGTGGTGAATGCCCAGTATACTTTCAACAAATACACCGAGCTGTGGGCGCTTTGCCGCGGCTACTCAGAGAAAACGTGAGCCATGAGCACAAAAGCGATTTATCCGGGTACCTTTGATCCCATCACCAACGGTCATCTTGACATCATCACCCGTGCGGCATGCATGTTTGATAAGGTGATTCTGGCGATCGCCGCCAGCCCCAGTAAGAAACCCATGTTCGATCTCAATGAGCGCGTTGCACTTGCCACTGACGCTATCTCACATCTGCCAAACGTCGAGGTGGTGGGATTCAGCGATCTGATGGCCAACTTCGCCCGTGCCCGGCAGGCTAACATTTTGATCCGCGGGTTACGCGCGGTGGCTGACTTCGAATACGAAATGCAGCTGGCGCACATGAACCGCCACCTGATGCCAGAGCTGGAGAGCGTGTTCCTGATGCCCTCAAAAGAGTGGTCGTTTATCTCTTCTTCGCTGGTCAAAGAGGTGGCGCGTCATCACGGTGACGTGACCCATTTCCTGCCGGCTAACGTCCATCAGGCGTTGATGGAAAAATTAAAGTAGCCCTATTTCTGGCACTGACGGCAATAGAACGTGGCGCGCTGGGCGTGCTTCGTTGCAATTATCGGTGTCCCACAGACCCTGCACGGCTCACCCTTACGGCCATATACCTGCAGCTCCTGAGCAAAATAGCCGGGTTTACCGTCGCTCTGCAGGAAGTCCTTCAGGGTGGTCCCCCCCTGCTCAATAGAACGCAACAGCACCGCTTTAATCACCCGGACCAGCAGTTCACACTCCTGGGATGACAGCGACGAGGCCAGCCGATCGGGATGGATCCCGGCGGCAAACAGCGATTCGCTGGCATAAATATTCCCTACTCCCACCACCAGCTTATTGTCCATCAGCCACGGTTTGATCGGGGTTTTCTTCTTTGCACACTTCGCTTTCAGGTATTCCGCGTTAAATGCCTCTGAGAGCGGCTCTGGCCCCAGATGCGCCAGAACGCTGTGTCCTTCAAGCTCTTTGGTCCACAGCCATGCGCCAAAGCGTCGTGGGTCGGTGTAACGCAGCACTTTACCGTTGCTCATCACCAGATCGACATGGTCATGCTTTTCCGCGGGCAGTTCTTCGGTAAGGATGCGCAGACTACCAGACATACCGAGATGGATGATAATCCAGCCGTCGGGCAGCTCCAGCAGCAGATATTTGGCGCGACGCTGGACGCTGAGAATCGGTTTATCGCTTAACGCATGGATTTCATCGGATACCGGCCAACGCAGGCGACCGTTGCGAACGATAGCATGAAGAATAGTCGCGCCGACCAGATGCGGCTCAATACCGCGGCGGCTGGTCTCTACCTCAGGTAATTCAGGCATGGTTCCTCCGGAGTAAGATGCAGAATGCAAAAAACCCCGCAGTTGCGGGGTTTTTCAATACAAGGAGGCTAAAATTATTTGATTTTAGCTTCTTTGTACAGTACGTGCTGGCGTACAACTGGATCGAATTTTTTCAGTTCCAGTTTTTCCGGCTTAGTACGTTTGTTCTTCGTGGTGGTGTAGAAGTGACCTGTACCAGCAGAAGAAACCAGCTTGATTTTCTCGCGAATACCTTTAGCCATGATTTATTTCCTCTTTAAGTACTTAGTACTTTTCGCCACGGGCACGCAGTTCGGACAGAACTGTATCAATGCCTTTCTTATCGATTACACGCATACCTTTAGCAGATACGCGCAGGGTGACAAAACGCTTCTCGCTCTCAACCCAGAAACGGTGAGAGTGCAGGTTCGGCAGGAAACGGCGTTTAGTCGCGTTCAGTGCGTGGGAACGGTTGTTACCGGTCACCGGACGCTTGCCAGTAACTTGGCAGACTCGGGACATGTCTATTCTCCAAAAATCAAATTAGCTCGAGCTTCGTATGGGGTATCGGCGCCTCGTCAGGCTTTACAGCCCGGTCATCGCATAGTTCTATGGAACTCTCGATTGCCAGGCCCAAATGCCAAACCCGAGATTCTCAAAGGTGGCGTAGTATACGCTGACTCGGCGGTGTGCTCAAGTCCCGAACAGACAAAGATCCCGATGGATCGCGAGAAATAGCCTAAATCCAGCCATGTTCTGCAAAAGAAATGTACTCGCCGCGACCAATTATCAGATGGTCGAGCACACGAATGTCCATGAATTGACAGCATTTGATAATGCGTTCGGTCATCTCTTTGTCAGCTCTGCTTGGTTCTGCACAGCCAGAGGGGTGATTATGCGCGAGTATCACGCCGGCTGCATTCACTTTTATCGCTTCCCGCACAATTTCTCGCGGATGAACCTCAACGTGGCTCAGTGTTCCGGAAAAAAGACGGCTATGTTTTAGTACCCGGTTCCTGTTATCAAGAAAGATCACCATAAAGATCTCGCGCTCCAAATCTGATAGCTGGCTCTGGAGAAATACGCGTGTCATATCCGGGGTGAGTATGGGATCTTCCTCTTCCATACGGACGTCGTAAAAACGGCGGGCCAGCTCAGCAATCCCCCTCAGTTGGGCGAACTTCGCTACGCCAATCCCTTCGACGTGCCTAAATTCCGTCAGATCCGCCGTCAATAAGCCATACAGCGAACCAAAATGGTCGATGAGCTCTTTTGCCAGCGTAAATACCGTTTTGCCGGGCGTTCCGGTGCGTAAAAAGAGTGCCAGCAACTCGTCGTCCTTTAACAACGTGACGCCATAGCGCAGCATTTTTTCACGCGGTAGCAGCAGTTCAGTCTCTTCCATGCCTGTCTCCTTCGGTTTGCCATCATGCTGCCACAGCCACCCCTGGCGCTCGACGCCCACTTTTCATTCCTGCGTAACGCCTCGCAAACTGGCCGAAGGACAAAATCACCCCCTTTTTGGGATTGTGATAAAATGCCCGCTCTCTGGTGAAACCCAACAGGAAAGAATCATGATGAGCCTGGCCGGTAAAAAAATCGTTCTTGGCGTGAGCGGCGGTATCGCTGCCTATAAAGCGCCGGAACTGGTGCGTCGTTTGCGCGAGCGCGGGGCGGATGTGCGGGTCGCGATAACGGAAGGCGGCAAAGCCTTTATCACGCCTCTGAGCCTGCAGGCCGTTTCAGGGTACCCCGTCTCTGACAGCCTCCTTGATCCGGCCGCCGAAGCCGCGATGGGTCATATTGAGCTGGGAAAATGGGCAGACCTGGTTATCCTTGCCCCCGCCACAGCAGATTTAATTGCCCGCGTAGCAGCCGGCATGGCAAACGATCTGGTCTCGACCATTTGCCTGGCCACGCCCGCACCTGTTGCCGTCGTCCCCGCGATGAACCAGCAGATGTACCGCAACGCCGCCACCCAGCATAATCTGACGACGCTGGCCTCACGCGGCCTGCTCATCTGGGGGCCGGACAGCGGTAGCCAGGCGTGTGGTGATGTGGGTCCTGGTCGTATGCTTGACCCGCTGACCATCGTTGAGCTGGCCGCCGGCCATTTTTCGCCTGTCAACGATCTGCAACATCTCAACATCATGATTACCGCGGGTCCAACGCGCGAGCCGCTGGACCCGGTGCGTTACATTACCAACCATAGCTCCGGTAAAATGGGCTTTGCCATTGCTGCCGCGGCGGCAAAACGCGGTGCAAAGGTCACGCTGGTGAGCGGCCCGGTCTCGTTACCGACACCGCCATTTGTGCAGCGTATTGATGTCACCACCGCCCTGGAGATGGACGCTGCCGTACAGGCGCATGCGCAGAACCAGCAGATTTTTATCGGCTGTGCGGCTGTTGCAGATTACCGTGCCGAAACCATTTCCGGGTCAAAAATTAAAAAGCAAGGCGATGAATTAACACTAAAAATGGTGAAAAATCCGGACATTGTTGCGGGTGTCGCCGCCCTGAAAAACCATCGTCCTTACGTTGTTGGGTTTGCCGCAGAAACAAATAATGTGGAAGAATATGCCCGGCAAAAACGTACCCGCAAAAACCTCGATTTGATTTGCGCGAACGACGTATCGCTGGCCACGCAAGGATTTAACAGCGACAGCAACGCACTGCACCTTTTCTGGCAGGATGGAGATAAAGTCTTACCGCTTGAGCGCAAGGAACTCCTGGGCCAACAATTACTGGACGAGATCGTTACCCGTTATGATGAAAAAAATCGACGTTAAGATTCTGGACCCGCGTGTTGGTAAGCAATTTGCGCTGCCAACCTATGCCACCTCCGGCTCTGCCGGTCTTGACCTGCGCGCCTGTCTCGATGACGCCGTAGAGCTGGCTCCGGGTGCAACCACCCTGATCCCAACCGGCCTGGCAATCCACATTGCTGACCCGTCGCTGGCAGCGGTGATCCTGCCGCGTTCTGGTCTGGGTCATAAGCATGGAGTGGTACTGGGTAACCTGGTCGGCCTGATCGACTCTGACTACCAGGGTCAACTGATGGTTTCCGTCTGGAACCGTGGTCAGGACAGCTTCACCATTGAACCGGGCGAGCGTATCGCACAGATGGTCTTTGTACCGGTGGTTCAGGCAGAATTTAACCTGGTGGAAGACTTTGACGCCACCGACCGTGGCGAAGGCGGCTTCGGCCATTCCGGGCGCAAATAACCGCCCGACCGACACGTATCTCACAGCGCCATAATGCAATAACAAACCGCAAACGTCAGTTTGCGGTCGCTGTGTGGATGCCAGCCTGGCAAGTGCTTATTTTCAGGGGTATTTTGTAACATGGCAGAAAAACAAACCGCGAAAAGGAACCGTCGCGAAGAAATACTTCAATCTCTGGCGCTGATGCTTGAATCCAGCGATGGTAGTCAACGCATCACCACCGCAAAACTGGCCGCCTCCGTGGGCGTGTCTGAAGCGGCGTTGTATCGTCATTTTCCGAGCAAAACCCGGATGTTTGACAGTCTGATCGAATTTATCGAAGACAGTCTGATCACTCGCATCAACCTGATTCTGAAAGACGAAAAAGACACGACTGCGCGTTTGCGTCTGATTGTGCAGCTCATTCTGGGCTTTGGTGAACGCAATCCGGGCTTAACCCGTATCCTGACTGGCCACGCGCTGATGTTCGAGCAGGACCGATTGCAGGGCCGTATTAACCAGCTCTTCGAGCGTATTGAAGCACAACTGCGCCAGGTACTGCGCGAGAAAAAAATGCGTGAGGGTGAAGGTTACAGCACCGATGAAACGCTGCTGGCAAGTCAAATCCTGTCGTTTTGCGAAGGCATGCTCTCCCGCTTTGTTCGCAGCGAGTTTAAATACCGTCCAACGGACGATTTTGACGCCCGTTGGCCGTTAGTGGCGGCACAACTGCAATAATCTTCAGGCCCGGTAAGCAGAACGCCACCGGGCTTGATATTACACGCCGAAAGCTTCGCGATACCCACGTACCGCAGCCAGATGATCCGCCATCTCAGGCTTCTCTTCCAGATACGCAATCAGGTCTTTCAGGGTGATGATCGACGTCACTTTACAGCCATAATCGCGCTCAACTTCCTGAATAGCAGAGATTTCGCCACGCCCGCGTTCCTGACGATCCAAAGAGATCAGCACGCCAGCAAGCGTAGCGCCGTTGGCCTGAATAATCTCCATCGATTCGCGAATAGCGGTACCAGCGGTGATCACATCGTCCACCAGCATCACGCGACCCTGCAGCGCGCTGCCTACCAGATTACCGCCTTCACCGTGGGTTTTAGCCTCTTTACGGTTAAAGCAGTACGGTACGTCGCGGTCGTGGTGTTCCGCCAGCGCAACCGCGGTGGTAGTGGCAATCGGAATGCCTTTATAGGCCGGGCCAAACAGCAGGTCAAAATCAATGCCGGAGTCCACCAGCGCTTCGGCATAGAAACGGCCTAACAATGCCAGATCGCGCCCGGTATTAAACAGTCCGGCGTTGAAGAAATAGGGGCTCTTACGCCCGGATTTCAGCGTAAACTCGCCAAATTTCAGGACCTGCTTGTTAAGCGCAAACTCAATAAACTCACGCTGCCAGGATTTCATGGGCTTACTCCTCCGACTTTTGCTTTTGTACGAACAAAAAAAAGGCGACTCATCAGTCGCCTTTAAAATCAATTTTCTAACGCCGCCTTCTGCGTCGTTACGATAGATTCAATTCCCCCTCGGGCCAACGCCAGCAAGGTAAGAAGTTCTTCATGGGTAAACGGCTCACCTTCTGCCGTGCCCTGCACCTCAATGATGCGACCGTCTTCAGTCATCACCACGTTCATGTCAGTCTCAGCAGCGGAATCTTCGACGTATTCCAGATCGCAAAGCGCTTCACCGTTAACGATACCCACGGAAACAGCCGCGACCATCCCTTTCATCGGATTCGTTTTCAGCTTACCGGCTGCAACCAGCTTATTCAGGGCATCAGCCAGCGCCACACATGCACCGGTAATCGACGCCGTACGCGTACCACCGTCTGCCTGAATGACGTCGCAGTCCAGAGTAATGGTAAATTCACCCAGTGTTTTCAGATCAACGGCGGCGCGCAGCGCACGTGCGATCAGACGCTGGATTTCCATGGTACGGCCGCCCTGCTTGCCTTTTGCCGCTTCGCGGGCGTTACGGGTATGGGTTGCACGCGGCAACATGCCATATTCCGCAGTGATCCAGCCCTGGCCCTGACCTTTCAGGAAGCGTGGAACGCCCTCTTCGATGGACGCGGTGCACAGCACTTTGGTGTCACCAAACTCAACCAGTACGGAGCCTTCTGCGTGTTTTGTATAGTTACGGGTCAGGGTGACGGGACGCACCTGATTGGCGCTACGACCTGCTGGACGCATGATGAAATCTCCGGCTTGAAACGAATGTGGCTGCGCATTATACGGATAAAGGACGCTTATTCCTATCCTGAGAAGCCCCCGAAAGCTATAATCCCCCCATCTCTCCTTTAAAAACGGGAATGTCTATGATCCGCAGTATGACCGCCTACGCCCGGCGTGAAATCAAGGGTAGCTGGGGTAGCGCCACATGGGAAATGCGCTCGGTAAACCAGCGCTACCTGGAAACGTATTTCCGTATGCCGGAGCAGTTCCGCAGCCTTGAACCTGTTGTGCGCGAGCGTATCCGTGCTCGTCTGACGCGCGGTAAAGTGGAATGTAACCTGCGTTTTGAGCCTGATGCCAGCGCCCAGGGTGAGCTGATCCTCAACGAAAAACTGGCGAAACAGCTCGTCACTGCAGCGAACTGGGTCAAGATGCAAAGCGATGAAGGGGAAATCAACCCGGTCGATATTCTGCGCTGGCCTGGCGTCATGGCCGCCGGTGAGCAGGATCTGGACACGATTGCCGCTGAAATTCTCAGCGCCCTCGACAGCACGCTGGATGACTTTATCATTGCCCGCGAAACTGAAGGCCAGGCCCTCAAAGCGATGATTGAGCAGCGTCTGGAAGGTGTGACCACCGAAGTGGCTAAAGTCCGTACCCATATGCCTGCGGTCCTGCAATGGCAGCGTGAGCGCCTGGTGGCCAAACTGGAAGAAGCGGAAGTTCAGCTGGAAAATACCCGACTGGAACAAGAGCTTGTGCTGATGGCACAGCGCATTGACGTTGCCGAAGAGCTGGATCGTCTGGAAGCGCACGTTAAAGAGACTTACAACATCCTGAAGAAGAAAGAAGCCGTAGGGCGTCGTCTCGACTTTATGATGCAGGAGTTCAACCGCGAGTCGAACACCCTGGCCTCTAAGTCGATCAATGCTGAAGTGACCAACTCCGCCATTGAACTGAAAGTGCTGATTGAGCAGATGCGCGAGCAGATCCAGAATATCGAGTAACGCTTTATTCAAGCCGCTTTCTCATCATGGCCCCGTTCAGGGGCCATTTTTTTATCGGAACAGGCTATCGGCGGCAAACGCCTATAACATGAATAATTGTAATGTGAAAATTAATGTTTAACGCCATAACACCCAGTCAAACAACGTTCAGTCATTACCAAAAATAAGGCTAATGTCCTCACACAAGAAAAACTAAATCGTGACAGACCGCACAAAACGCTACCCTGTTGCCCTCAATATCGGGGGAACGCATGCTGCTACATATCCTTTATCTCGTCGGGATCACTGCCGAAGCCATGACCGGTGCACTCGCTGCCGGACGCCGTCGTATGGATACGTTTGGGGTCATCATTATTGCTACCGCCACCGCGCTGGGAGGCGGATCGGTACGCGATATCCTGCTGGGGCATTACCCTCTCGGCTGGGTTAAGCACCCCGAGTACATCATCATTGTGGCTGTCGCCGCAGTGCTGACCACTATCCTTGCTCCTGTAATGCCCCATCTTCGACGTCTGTTTTTAGTGCTTGATGCTCTGGGCCTGGTCGTGTTCTCCATCATCGGGGCACAAATTGCGCTGGATATGGGCGAAAGCCCGGTGATTGCCACTATTGCCGCAGTCGTGACGGGCGTATTTGGCGGCGTACTGCGCGATATGTTCTGCAAACGCATACCCCTGGTCTTTCAAAAAGAGCTCTACGCCGGGATATCCTTTGCATCAGCCGTTCTGTATATCGCTTTACAGCATTATGTTTCCAGCCATGACGTCGTGGTCATCGCCACCTTGTTATTTGGCTTCACGGCTCGCTTGCTTGCGCTGCGCTTAAAACTGGGACTGCCCGTGTTTCATTACACTCAGGACACCCACTGACTGGCCGCTATCTATTCTCCCCAATAAGATAGCGGCGTTTATCCGCGATAAGCGACAGCAAGCTCACGTCAGAATCCTTGCACTCCCTGCTTGCCGAGCCAGGCAACCAGGCCGGCAATGCCAGGATCATGAATAAACGTAACGAGCTGCCGGGCTTTCTCCTTTCCTGTGCCGGGAAGTGCCTGCCAGTCTGCTGCGTTACGCTCACGCATTTTCTGCCACGTCAGGTCTCCCATAGCGTTTAGCGAGGCCTGCGTCAGCGGAACACCTAATGCCATGATCCAACGAATAAAGGGTCGCTCCCGTACCAGATTAAAGCGATGCCAGAGCGCCTGCCCGCGTGCTGCGGAAAACCCCGGGGTAGACTGCAGCTGCGCCTGCGTTAATGTCAGCCATGAGAAGATATGTTCAAAATGATGCGCCTGATGCAGCGCCCGCCAGCCTGACTCACCGACTCCTTCAATATTCAGCACGTGCTTTGAACCAAGCCACGTCAGGCGGGCAAAGAACTGCTCCATACACGCCGGCGAGGCGTAAAAACAGCTCTGCGCATGATAATGCGAGGCCGGGGGGGTGGGCTTTTGTCTCTCTTCCCTCCGCCAGACCACCTTATCGAACCGCGGGATACCCTGCCCGGCCAGACTGACCTGTATCTGATCACCCGTCGCAATATCCAGCCTTTGCCAGCGTTCAACGGACCCAAGACTGACCCGTTGTACCTGCTTATCATCCAGCAGGACAGGGACCAGCGCCGCCACGACTGAGATTTTTCCCGTGCGCCCCACGGCAAAATGAATATCTCTTACTTCGGCGATCTGTGCGACCGGGGGGTATTTCCATGCGACGACCCAGCTGCCTTCTCCGGGCAACCAGTTTTCGCCGGGAGGAGCATCCGCGGACCGCACCACAATGCCGTCCGTGGCAAAGGGTAATGCCGTGTTGTGCCACGTCGAGCGCTGTTTCTCGACTGCATCAACAGTCTGTACAGGCAGGGTATAACGGGCCGTCAGGGAAAAGCCGGCTTGAGATAACTCAGACAGCGCACTCGACATCACTTTCGGCCCATCCGGCCAGGCCCAGATAAATATCCCTGTCTGGCTCAGAAGCGGACTGTCCTTTTGCCGCATCATCGCGCCCGCCACTTTTGCCCGTGCGTTCATTCCCCCCATCTGTCGCTGAAGATGGTTGTCGCGTAACCAAAAAAGCTCCCCCTGTAAGACGCTGTTGGCCAGCGCTCCGGTCACTTTTTTGGGCACTGCGGGAATTAAATACACTTGTGCAGTCCAGTCTTCACCTTTAAGCCCATCACCACGACTGATAGCCTGGGTTAACTTTCCGTCGCGATACACCAGCGTCACGGCTACCCCGTCGACTTTTGGCTGCATCCAGAGAGTGTCACGACCACGCATCCACTGGCGTAGCTCTTCTTAACTGGCCGCTTTATGCACTCCCGTATGGGCAACAGGATGTCTTACGCTCCCCGTTAGAACCGGTAAGGCCTCCTCAGAAGGTATATCGCCGAAGCAGCGCTGCCACTGCTTTAAACGGCCATTAAGCTGGTCATAGACGTCGTCATTCACCTCGCTCACGCCCTGCTTCCAGTAGGCATCATCCCAGCGTTTGACTTGCGCACTCAATGTCGCAATCTCTTTCTCTGCTTTTGCCTGAGACCACACGGGACACACCGCTGCACCGTAGCCGCACCACAACAGCATTAATCCGCTCATCCATCGCCACATCGCCACCCCTCCTTTGCGTTGGTGGAGGTATAACCCGACGCGGAAAACCGTGCTAATGGCCATCTTTCACTCTGCGAGGCGTTGTCAGAGGTTTATTTTTATTGCTGCAAAACCGCTGTAAAACCTGAAAACGGCGCGCAAAATTCAATAATGCAGGGGAAAAAGTGTGACAAAGGCTACGTCACACAGCGGCGACGTGTATAATAAGCCCGTATGTAGGACTTCTTCGTTAACACATACAAAAGACTCTCATGGCTCAAGGCACGCTTTATATTGTTTCTGCCCCTAGTGGCGCGGGTAAATCCAGCCTTATTCAGGCACTGTTAAAAACCCAACCGTTGTACGACACACAGGTTTCTGTTTCTCACACCACGCGTAAACCGCGTCCGGGTGAAGTGCACGGTGAACACTATTTCTTTGTTGATCACGATGAATTCAGAGCGATGATTGGCAGAGACGCGTTTCTTGAACACGCAGAAGTTTTCGGTAACTACTACGGCACTTCGCGTGAAACCATTGAGCAGGTTCTGGCCACGGGCGTAAATGTGTTCCTGGATATCGACTGGCAGGGCGCACAACAGATTCGCAAGAAAATGCCTGATTCACGCAGTATCTTTATTTTACCGCCATCGAAAGATGAGCTGGATCGCCGACTGCGTGGCCGCGGTCAGGACAGCGAGGAAGTGATCGCCCGGCGTATGGAGCAGGCAGTTGCAGAAATGAGCCATTACGCGGAATATGATTACCTTATTGTGAATGATGATTTTGATGCCGCGCTGAGCGATCTCAAAACCATTCTTCGCGCAGAACGCTTGCGTATGAGCCGCCAGAAGCAGCGACATGACGCATTAATCACCAAACTGTTGGCAGACTGAACCCACTTTCAGTATCATGCCCAGTCATTTCTTCACCTGTGGAGCATTTTAAGTATGGCACGCGTAACTGTTCAGGACGCTGTAGAGAAAATTGGTAACCGTTTTGACCTGGTGCTGGTCGCCGCGCGTCGCGCTCGTCAGATGCAGGTAGGCGGTAAAGATCCGCTGGTACCGGAAGAAAACGATAAAACTACCGTTATTGCACTTCGCGAAATCGAAGAAGGTCTGATCAACAATCAGATCCTCGACGTACGTGAGCGCCAGGAGCAGCAAGAGCAGGAAGCCGCAGAACTGCAGGCCGTAACCGCCATTGCTGAAGGTCGTCGTTAATTAAACCTGCGGGTCGCCCTTGTATCTGTTTGAAAGCCTGAATCAACTGATTCAAACTTACCTGCCTGAAGACCAGATTAAGCGTCTTCAGCAGGCGTATCTCGTTGCACGTGACGCTCACGAGGGCCAGGCACGTTCAAGCGGTGAACCCTATATCACGCACCCGGTAGCGGTGGCCTGTATTCTGGCCGAGATGAAACTCGACTACGAAACGCTGATGGCCGCCCTGCTGCATGATGTGATCGAAGATACCCCTGCCACCTACCAGGATATGGAACAGCTGTTTGGCAAAAGCGTTGCCGAGCTGGTGGAAGGGGTCTCTAAGCTTGATAAGCTGAAATTCCGCGACAAGAAAGAGGCGCAAGCCGAAAACTTTCGCAAGATGATTATGGCGATGGTGCAGGATATCCGCGTCATTCTTATCAAACTTGCTGACCGTACCCACAATATGCGCACGCTGGGCTCACTTCGCCCGGACAAACGTCGCCGCATTGCCCGTGAAACCCTCGAAATCTACAGTCCGCTGGCGCACCGTTTAGGTATCCACCACATTAAAACCGAGCTGGAAGAGCTGGGTTTTGAAGCGTTATACCCGAACCGCTATCGCGTGATTAAAGAGGTGGTGAAAGCCGCACGCGGCAACCGTAAAGAGATGATTCAAAAGATCCTCTCTGAAATTGAAGGACGTTTACAGGAAGCGGGAATTCCGTGCCGCGTCAGCGGTCGCGAAAAACATCTGTACTCCATCTACTGCAAAATGGTGCTCAAAGAGCAGCGTTTTCATTCGATCATGGATATCTACGCGTTCCGCGTGATCGTCCACGACTCTGATACCTGCTACCGCGTGCTGGGCCAGATGCACAGCCTGTACAAACCGCGTCCAGGGCGCATGAAAGATTACATCGCCATTCCAAAAGCGAACGGCTATCAATCTTTGCACACCTCGATGATCGGTCCACACGGCGTGCCTGTTGAAGTGCAGATCCGCACCGAAGACATGGACCAGATGGCGGAGATGGGTGTGGCTGCACACTGGGCTTATAAAGAGCACGGTGGCGAAAGCAGTACGACCGCACAAATCCGCGCCCAGCGCTGGATGCAAAGCCTGCTGGAACTGCAGCAGAGTGCGGGTAGCTCGTTTGAATTTATCGAGAGCGTTAAATCCGATCTCTTCCCGGATGAGATTTACGTTTTCACCCCAGAAGGCCGCATTGTCGAACTGCCTGCAGGCGCTACGCCGGTCGACTTTGCTTACGCCGTGCATACCGATATCGGCCACGCCTGCGTGGGCGCGCGTGTCGACAGGCAGCCTTATCCGCTCTCTCAGCCGCTTTCCAGCGGCCAGACGGTGGAAATTATTACCGCACCGGGCGCACGTCCGAACGCGGCCTGGCTGAACTTTGTCGTGAGTTCCAAAGCACGCGCCAAAATCCGCCAGTTGCTGAAAAACCTCAAGCGCGATGATTCTGTCAGCCTGGGGCGTCGTCTGCTCAACCATGCGTTGGGTGGTAGCCGTAAGCTGGCTGAGATCCCGAAAGAGAACATTCAGCGTGAGCTGGAGCGCATGAAGCTCGCCTCGCTTGATGACCTGCTGGCAGAAATCGGTCTCGGCAACGCCATGAGCGTGGTCGTGGCGAAGAACCTGCAGCAGGGTGATACCACGGCGATCCCGACGACGACGCAAAGCCACGGTCATCTGCCGATCAAAGGCGCGGACGGCGTACTAATCACTTTCGCGAAATGTTGCCGTCCTATCCCGGGTGACCCGATTATTGCGCACGTCAGTCCGGGTAAAGGGCTGGTTATCCACCACGAATCCTGTCGTAACATCCGCGGCTATCAAAAAGAGGCGGAGAAGTTCATGGCAGTCGAGTGGGATAAAGAGACGGCACAGGAATTTATCACCGAAATTAAGGTGGATATGTTCAACCACCAGGGTGCCCTGGCGAACCTGACGGCAGCAATCAATACGGCCTCTTCCAACATTCAGAGCCTGAACACGGAAGAGAAAGATGGCCGCGTCTACAGCGCCTTTATTCGTCTGACCGCCCGTGACCGCGTGCATCTGGCGAACATTATGCGCAAGATCCGCGTGATGCCGGACGTGATTAAAGTCACCCGTAACCGAAACTAGACTTATGAATTCAAAACGTTACGAGCGTATCTGCGAAATGCTCGCCAGGCGTCAGCCTGACCTGACGGTCTGCATGGAGCAGGTCCACAAACCTCATAACGTCTCTGCAATTGTCCGTACCGCAGACGCCGTAGGCGTGCATGAAGTGCACGCCGTCTGGCCGGGTGCTCGCATGCGAACCATGGCTTCAACTGCCGCAGGCAGTAACAGCTGGGTGTCCGTCAAAACCCACCAGACTATTGGCGAAGCCGTATCGCACCTGAAAGGTCGCGGTATGCAGGTCCTGGCCACTAACCTGTCCGCAAAAGCCGTCGATTTTCGTGAGATCGACTACACCCGTCCGACCTGTATTTTGATGGGTCAGGAGAAAACCGGGATCACCCAGGAAGCGCTGGATCTGGCGGATCAGGATATCATCATCCCCATGATCGGCATGGTGCAGTCTCTCAATGTCTCCGTGGCCTCTGCGCTCATTCTCTATGAAGCGCAGCGCCAGCGTCAGAACGCGGGCATGTACAAGCGCAGCAACAGTATGCTGCCGGAAGAGGAGCAGCAGCGCCTGCTGTTCGAAGGTGGTTACCCGGTGCTGGCTCGCGTCGCGAAACAGAAAAAACTGCCTTACCCCCACGTCAACGCGCAGGGCGAAATTGAAGCCGATGCCCAGTGGTGGGCCACCATGCAGTACGCAGGATAACTGATGAAAGGCCGTCTGCTGGATGCCATACCGCTCAATAGCCTGACGGGCGTAGGTGCGGCGCAAAGCAGTAAACTGGCCAAAATTGGCCTGCACACCGTGCAGGATCTCCTGCTCCATCTCCCCCTGCGTTATGAAGACCGCACCCAACTCTATAAGATTGGCGATCTGCTGCCTGCCATTTACGCCACCGTTGAAGGCGAAGTACTGAACTGCAATATCACCTTTGGCGGACGCCGGATGATGACCTGTCAGATCAGCGACGGCACCGGCATTCTCACCATGCGCTTTTTCAACTTCAATGCGGCCATGAAAAACAGCCTTGCGACCGGTCGCAGGGTGCTGGCCTATGGTGAAGCCAAACGCGGGAAATACGGCGCAGAGATGATCCACCCGGAGTATCGCGTTCAGGGAGATCTGAGCACGCCGGAGCTGCAGGAGACCCTGACCCCGGTTTATCCGACGACCGAAGGCATCAAGCAGGCAACGCTGCGTAAACTCACCGACCAGGCACTGGAACTGCTGGATACCTGCGCCATTACCGAGCTACTGCCGCCTGAGCTGGCTCAGGGCATGATGAGTCTGCCCGAGGCGCTGCGCACCCTGCACCGCCCGCCGCCAACCCTGCAGCTTAGCGACCTGGAAAGCGGCAAACACCCCGCTCAACGGCGTCTTATCCTTGAGGAATTACTGGCTCATAACCTGAGCATGCTGGCGGTACGGGCGGGCGCGCAGCGTTTTCATGCCCAGCCCTTAAGCCCGCGAGATGAACTCAAAGATAAGCTGCTGGCCTCCCTGCCGTTTAAACCCACCGGTGCACAGGCACGCGTCACGGCCGAGATTGAACGCGATATGGCGCTTGATGTGCCCATGATGCGCCTGGTTCAGGGGGATGTGGGTTCCGGTAAAACGCTGGTTGCAGCCCTGGCAGCCCTGCGCGCGATTGCCCATGGCAGGCAGGTGGCGCTAATGGCCCCCACCGAACTGCTGGCTGAACAGCACGCTAATAACTTCCGCGCGTGGTTTGCCCCGCTTGGGATTGAAGTGGGCTGGCTTGCCGGGAAGCAAAAAGGTAAAGCGCGTCAGGCACAACAGGACGCCATTGCCAGCGGTCAGGTACAGATGATTGTCGGCACGCACGCGATTTTCCAGGAGCAGGTGCAGTTTAATGGTCTTGCGCTGGTGATTATCGACGAACAACACCGCTTCGGTGTACACCAGCGTCTGGCGCTGTGGGAGAAAGGGCTGCAGCAGGGCTTCCACCCGCATCAGCTGATCATGACTGCCACACCTATCCCGCGCACCCTGGCAATGACCGCTTACGCCGATCTCGATACATCGACCATCGACGAACTGCCGCCGGGCCGTACACCGGTCACCACGGTCGCCATTCCGGACACACGCCGCAGCGATATCATCGACCGCGTGCGCAACGCCTGCACTCACGAAGGCCGTCAGGCCTACTGGGTCTGCACGTTAATTGAAGAGTCTGAACTGCTTGAAGCGCAGGCTGCGGAAGCGACGTGGGAAGAGCTGAAGCTGGCGCTGCCCGAGCTGAACGTGGGTCTGGTTCACGGGCGGATGAAGCCTACTGAGAAACAGGCGGTGATGCAGTCGTTCAAACAGGGTGAACTGCATTTGCTGGTTGCCACAACGGTGATTGAAGTCGGCGTAGATGTCCCCAATTCCAGCCTGATGATCATCGAAAACCCGGAACGTCTTGGTCTTGCGCAACTCCATCAGTTGCGCGGCCGCGTTGGCCGCGGTGCTGTCGCCTCTCACTGCGTGCTGCTCTACAAAGCACCGCTCTCGAAAACCGCACAGATGCGTTTGCAGGTGCTGCGCGACAGTAACGACGGTTTTGTGATTGCACAAAAAGACCTGGAGATCCGCGGCCCAGGCGAACTGCTGGGCACGCGTCAGACGGGTAACGCCGAATTCAAAGTGGCGGATTTACTGCGCGATCAGGCCATGATCCCCGAAGTTCAGCGCCTCGCACGCCATATTCATGAGCGCTACCCCGAACAGGCGGCAGCGTTAATTGAGCGCTGGATGCCGGAAACCGAACGCTATTCCAACGCCTGATCTCAGGCAAACATCGGCAGCATCAGGTAAAGCTTGATCACCAGCGCGTTGACGATATCAATGAAGAACGCCCCGACCATCGGGACCACCAGAAACGCCATATGCGAAGGCCCAAAACGTTCTGTGATCGCCTGCATGTTGGCGATAGCCGTCGGCGTTGCCCCCAGACCAAACCCACAATGCCCGGCCGCCAGCACTGCTGCATCGTAGTTTTTGCCCATCATGCGCCAGGTCACAAACATGGCGTAGAACGCCATAAACAGCGCCTGAACGGCCAGAATAGCCACCATCGGCAGCGCCAGTGAGGCCAGCTCCCAGAGCTTGAGGCTCATCAGGGCCATCGCCAGGAACAGCGACAGGCAGACGTTGCCAAGCACCGATACGGCACGTTCAAATACGCGGTAGAAGCCCATCAGCGCCAGACCGTTACTCAGCAGCACCCCAACAAACAGCACGCACACAAACGTCGGGAGCTCGAACGCTGAACCTGCCAGCCATTGCGCAACCACTTTGCCCACCGTCAGGCAGATGGCAATCATCGCGATAGTTTCAATCAACACCAGCGAAGTGATGGTGCGTCCGACGTCGGGTTTTTCAAAGGCAGTGGGCACCAGCTCATCGTCCGGTCTTCCGTCTGGCGTACCAGAGTGCTTCACCAGATACCGCGCCACCGGCCCGCCGATCAGGCCGCCCAGCACCAGACCGAAGGTGGCGCAGGCCATCGCCACTTCGGTGGCATTTTCAAAGCCGTAGCGCTCAGTAAACAGCTTGCTCCACGCCGCCCCGGTACCGTGGCCACCAGAGAGGGTGATTGATCCGGCCAGCAGCCCCATCAGCGGATCCAGCCCCAGCAGCGTGGCCATCCCGATACCAATGGCGTTTTGCATCACTAGCAGCCCTACCACCACGATCAGAAATACGCCAAGCACTTTGCCACCCGTCCGCAGGCTCGCCAGGTTGGCATTCAGGCCAATGGTGGCAAAGAAGGCCAGCATCAGCGGATCTTTCAGGGACATATCAAAATCAATTTCCCAGCCCATGCTTTTCTTCAGCACCAGCAGGGCCAGCGCCACCAGCAGTCCGCCGGCAACAGGTTCAGGAATGGTGTATTTCTTCAGAAGGGAAACGCTGTGTACGAGCTTACGGCCAAGCAGTAAGACCAGCGTTGCGGCAACAAGGGTCGACAACGTATCGAGATGAATCATAAAAGGCTCCTGTTATGCGCGTGTTCCATACACACGCGGCGTTATCCTGGGCCGGCTTGCGCTCGTCATGAGCCGCCGGCGCAAAAAGTGTAATTTTTTTTCCCCATGGGTTGTAGAAAACCTGCTCACAGCGGCAGATTTTCTTGTCTTTTTTTGTTGGCAATCGTTTGCTTTTACCAGGTGGTCAGATAAAATGCCCGCTTTTCCACCGTGGGATTGCCGCCGATGTCCGTTAACACCCTTGAGTCTCCCGATGCGCAACCGATTGCGCAGAAGCAAAATAGCGAACTGATTTACCGCCTTGAAGACCGTCCGCCTCTTCCTCAGACGCTCTTTGCCGCCTGCCAACACCTGCTGGCTATGTTCGTTGCGGTGATCACCCCGGCGCTGCTGATCTGCCAGGCGCTTGGTTTACCGGCTCAGGATACACAGCACATCATCAGTATGTCCCTCTTTGCCTCCGGCGTGGCGTCCATTATTCAAATTAAAGCGTGGGGGCCGGTGGGGTCTGGATTGTTGTCGATCCAGGGCACCAGTTTTAACTTCGTCGCACCGCTGATCATGGGCGGTACAGCCCTCAAAACCGGCGGCGCGGATGTTCCGACCATGATGGCGGCGCTGTTTGGCACGCTGATGCTGGCCAGCTGCACCGAGATGGTGATCTCCCGGGTACTGCACCTGGCGCGTCGCGTGATCACGCCGCTGGTATCCGGCGTGGTGGTGATGATCATTGGCCTGTCGCTGATTCAGGTTGGCCTGACCTCCATCGGTGGCGGTTATGCGGCAATGAGCGACCACACTTTTGGTGCACCGAAAAACCTGCTGCTGGCCGGCGTGGTGCTGGCAATCATTATTCTGCTAAACCGTCAGCGTAACCCGTATCTGCGTGTGGCATCGCTGGTGATCGCCATGGCGGCCGGTTATCTGCTGGCCTGGGCGCTGGGTATACTGCCGGAGAACACCCCGCAGACCAACAGTGCGCTGATCACCATTCCAACGCCGCTGTACTACGGCCTGGGCATTGACTGGGGTCTGCTGCTGCCGCTGATGCTGGTCTTTATGATCACCTCGCTGGAGACGATTGGCGATATCACCGCCACGTCTGATGTCTCCGAGCAGCCGGTCTCCGGCCCGCTGTATATGAAACGCCTGAAAGGCGGCGTGCTGGCGAACGGCCTGAACTCGTTTGTCTCTGCGGTCTTCAACACCTTCCCGAACTCCTGCTTCGGCCAGAACAACGGCGTGATCCAGCTGACTGGCGTTGCCAGCCGCTACGTCGGTTTTGTGGTGGCACTGATGCTGATCGTCCTCGGCCTGTTCCCGGCGGTAAGCGGTTTTGTGCAGCATATACCTGAACCGGTACTGGGCGGCGCAACGCTGGTGATGTTCGGGACCATCGCGGCTTCTGGTGTACGTATCGTCTCCCGCGAACCGCTGAACCGCCGCGCCATCATGATCATTGCCCTGTCGCTGGCCGTGGGTCTGGGTGTTTCACAGCAACCGCTGATCCTGCAGTTTGCCCCGGACTGGGTGAAAAACCTGCTCTCTTCCGGCATTGCGGCAGGCGGTATCACCGCGATTGTTCTGAACCTCGTTTTCCCGCCTGAGAAAAATTGATCGCCCTCACGGCAGGCTGTCAACGCCTGCCGTGACATCTCTTTACACCATTCCCGCCTTGAGCATTGCGCATAAATCGTGCATAACTCCCTTATGTGCGTTTCGCGGGATGGAAGACCATGAAATTTATTGGAAAGGTACTCGTCTATCTTCTGGTAGCCCTGCTCATTGTGGTGCTGGCGCTCTATATTCTGCTCCAGACCCGCTGGGGAGCATCTCAGGCCAGCAACTGGATAACGGTGAATACCGATTACGAACTCAATTTCGACCTGATGGATCACCGCTTTTCGTCACCTTCCCACATCATTCTGGAAAACGTCACGTTTGGCCGCGACGGTAAACCCGCCACGCTGGTGGCCAGGAAAGTCGATATTGGTCTGAGTAGCCGACAGGTCACCGATCCGCTGCACATGGACACCATTACCCTGTTCGATGGCACGCTTAATCTTTCTCCTCAGACGGCACCGCTCCCGTTCCAGGCGGACCGTTTGCAGTTGAACAACATGGCCTTTAACAGCCCCAATACGGAATGGGATCTCAGCGCACAGAAAGTAACGGGCGGCGTCAGCCCGTGGCAGCCAGAAGCAGGCAATGTGCTGGGTAAAAACGCACAGATCCAGGTGAGCGCAGGCTCGCTTACCCTGAACGGCGTGCCGGCCACCAACGTGCTGATCCAGGGGCAGCTCAACGGCAAAGAGGTGGTGCTGAACACCATTGGTGCCGATATGGCGCGCGGTTCGCTCACCGGGTCCGCCCTGCGCAACGCTGACGGCAGCTGGATTATCGACACCATGCGTCTGAATGAGATCCGCCTGCAAAGCGATAAGTCGCTGGTGGATTTCTTCGCGCCTCTGACCACCATTCCCTCGCTGCAGATTGGCCGTCTGGAAGTGACTGACGCACGCCTGCAGGGGCCGGACTGGGCGGTGACCGATCTCGATTTAAGCCTGCGCAACCTGACACTCAGCAAAGGCGACTGGCAAAGTCAGGAGGGGCGTTTGTCCATGAACGCCAGCGAGTTTATTTATGGCTCTCTGCATCTGTTCGACCCGATCATGAATGCGGAGTTCTCCCCGCAAGGCGTGGCGCTGCGCCAGTTTACCTCCCGCTGGGAGGGCGGCATGGTTCGCGCTTCCGGCAACTGGCTGCGCGAAGGTAACGCGCTGGTGCTGGACGATGTCGACATCGCCGGGCTGGAATACACCCTGCCGCAGAACTGGAAAACGCTGTGGATGGAGCCGTTACCGGAATGGCTGAACAGCCTGACGCTGAAAAAATTCGGCCTGAGCCGCAACCTGGTTATCGATATCGACCCGGCCTTCCCGTGGCAAATCACCTCTCTTGATGGCTATGGTGCGAACCTGCAGCTGGCGAAAGATCGCCAGTGGGGCGTATGGGGTGGCAGCGCAACGCTGAACGGCGCGGCGGCGACCTTTAACCGCGTGGACGTGCGTCGTCCGTCGCTGGCGCTGAACGCTAACGCCTCAACGGTAAACATTACCGACCTGAGCGCTTTCACCGAAAAAGGCATTCTGGAAGCCACGGCGACGGTATCACAGCTTCCGCCACGGCAGACCACAATCAGCCTGAACGGACGCGGCGTGCCGCTCAACGTGCTGCAGGCGTGGGGCTGGCCGGCGCTGCCCATTGGCGGTGATGGCAATATCCAGCTAACCGCCAGCGGCAGCGTGCAGGCCAACGCACCGCTGAAGCCGACGGTTAACGGGAAACTGAACGCGGTAAATATGGATAAACAGCAGGTGCAACAGACGATGAGGGGGGGAGAGGTGTCGACACTATCCTCGCCCCTGCCCTCTCCCTGAAGAAGCAAACCCTTCCCTCCCCCCGTTGGGGAGAGGGTCAGGGTGAGGAAAATTAAAGGTGTACCACCACCTCATTACCCTCCGCTTTCACCACCACGCCCCACTCGCTTCCGGCCTCTGAGCCGCCTTTTACGCCACTCAGTTTCTGCACGTTGCGCAAGCAGACCGACCAGTTTCGCGCGTCACCTGTGCCGGTAATGGTCACGGTGTCGCCGCTGCGTGTGGCTTTCAGCGTAAATGCCACAGAACCGTCCGCCGCGGGCACTTCGCTCACCGCCATCGCGCCATCGCCCAGGTTAAACAGCTGGAAAGCTGTCCCCTCGTTCCAGGCGTAGTCCGGTTTCTGTTGATTGTTGCCCAACGCCAGCAGGGTGTTATCGCGCACATAGACCGGCAGGCTGCGGAAATCATGCTGCTGTTTATGCCAGCGGCTGCCCTCGATTTCATTGTTATGCCAGAGATGGGTCCAGCGCCCTTCCGGCAGGTAAAACTGCACGTCACCGGCCTCAGAAAACACCGGTGCTACCATCACCGACTCCCCCAGCATGTACTGACGGTCGAGGTAATCGCATGCCGGATCATCCGGGAACTCCAGCATCATCGCCCGCAGCATCGGTGTGCCATACTCGCGAGCCAGGGCAGCCTGGCGATAGAGATACGGCATCATCTGACATTTCAGCTGAGTGAAGTGACGCACCACATCACAGGACTCATCATCGTATGCCCACGGTACGCGGTAAGATTTGCTGCCATGCAGGCGGCTGTGGCTGGATAACAGCCCAAACGCGCACCAACGTTTGTAGACGTGTGCCGGCGCGGTGTTCTCAAATCCACCGATGTCATGGCTCCAGAAGCCAAAGCCGGACAGACCAATCGACAGCCCGCCGCGCAGGCTTTCCGCCATCGACTCGTAGTTGGCGTAACAGTCGCCACCCCAGTGCACCGGGAACTGTTGCGCACCTACCGACGCCGAGCGGGCAAACAGCACCGCCTCATCCGCGCCCACCGTTTCTTTCAGTACGTTCCACACCAGTTCGTTATAAAGGTATGCGTAGTGGTTGTGCATCTTCTGCGGATCGGAACCGTCAAACCACTGGACGTCCGTCGGGATGCGCTCGCCAAAGTCGGTTTTAAAGCAGTCGACGCCACTATCCACCAGGCCTTTCAGCTTGTCGGCATACCACCGGCACGCGTCCGGGTTAGTGAAGTCGTAAATCGCCAGCCCCGGCTGCCACTTGTCCCACTGCCACAGGGAGCCGTCCGGGCGCTTGAGCAGGTAGCCCTTCTCTTTCAGTTCGCGAAATACCGGCGACTTCTGGCCGATGTACGGGTTAATCCACACGCAAACCTTCAGCCCTTTCTCCTTCAGGCGGCGGATCATCCCTTCCGGATCCGGGAAGGTCACCGGGTCCCACTCAAAATCACACCACTGGAAGGCCTTCATCCAGAAGCAGTCGAAGTGGAATACATGCAGCGGCAGATCGCGCTCGGCCATGCCGTCGATAAAGCTGTTCACCGTGGCTTCATCGTAGTTGGTGGTGAACGACGTGGTCAGCCACAGGCCGAATGACCACGCGGGCGGCAGCGCCGGGCGTCCGGTGAATCGCGTATAACGGTTGAGCACCTCTTTTGGCGTCGGGCCGTCGATCACGAAGTACTCCAGATACTCCCCTTCGACGCTGAACTGCACTTTGGAGACTTTCTCCGAACCCACTTCGAACGAGACGTTTTCCGGGTGGTTCACCAGCACCCCGTAGCCGCGGTTGGTCAGATAGAACGGGATATTTTTGTATGACTGCTCGGTACTGGTGCCGCCGTCGCGGTTCCAGGTCTCGACCGTCTGGCCGTTACGCACCAGCGCGGTAAAGCGCTCGCCGAGGCCGTAGACCGTTTCACCTACGCCCAGATCCAGACGCTCAAAAACATAATGACGATCGGTACGGGTATCCTGCACGTAACCGTTGTTTTTCAGCTGACTGCCGGTAATACGCTGTCCGTTGCGCAGAAAATCCAGCGCCCAGCACTCGCCTTTGGTGACGCGCACGCTGAGGTGACCGCTTTTCAGCTCAGCAAATTCGGCATTGTTTTCAATCTCAACGTTCATCTCTTTGATGACATTCAGAGGATAGTGCGGACCGTTGTTCAGCGCGCCCTGGAAGTGCTCGATACGCACGCCGACAATCCCTTCCTGCGGGGAGAAAAGACGGACGGTGAACATCAGGGTATCAAGCTGCCAGGTACGTTCTCGTACATCACGCGGCGCCACGTACACCACAAGGTCATTGCCCTGCTGCTCTACATCGAACACCTGAACCGGGCAGGTGACGTTCAGGCCCGGTTGAATGAGCCAGTTTCCATCACTGATTTTCATACTCTCGTCCTCTTAGTTCTGTAATTCTTTACTGACCGGCAGGTTGTCAAACTCCTGCTGATTGCGGCGCGCGCCGTGTGCCAGCTCGCTCATGATTTTGGTCAGGAAGGGCGTTTTCAGGGTGTAGTAGCGTTTGGCGATGATGGCGCTCAGCACGTAACAGACTGCCGGGGCCAGGGTGAACAGGCCGATAATGATACTGATGGTCGCGCTGTTCTGGGTTTTAGCTGCGGCGTCATAACCCCCCCCTGCCAGCATCCAGCCGATCATTGCCCCGCCCAGCGCCAGGCCGAGTTTCAGCACAAACAGCGTGCCCGCGAAGCTGATGCCGGTAAGGCGCTTGCCGTTGGTCCATTCGCCGTAGTCGACGGTATCGGACATCATGACCCACTGGATCGGCGTCACCAGCTGATGCAACACCCCAATCACAAAGATGAAGGTGAACATCACCACCGTGGCATGCATGGGAACGAAGAACATCGCCACGCTGACCACCGCCAGGGCGGCGTTGGTCCACCAGAAGATGCTGACCTTGCATTTCCAGTCGGTGAGCGGTTTCGCCAGCGCAGAGCCAATCAGGTTGCCGACACAGTAGGTGGTGAGGAACGCGACAAAGATTTCCGGCGAGCCCATGATCCAGGTGCAGTAGTACATCATCGCGCCGCCACGCACGCAGACGGCGAGGATATTGAGAATGGTCAGTACACCAACAATACGCCACTGGTCGTTGTGCCAGATATCTCGCAGGTCTTCGCGCATGGAGGTGGTGCTCGGCGGCACCTGGATGCGCTCTTTGGTGGTGAAGAAGCAGAACGCCAGCATCAGAAACGCGACCACCGACAGCACGGCGATCCCGCCCTGGAAACCGAACGCTTTGTCATCGCCACCAATCAGGTTAACCAGCGGCATCATCAGTACCGTCGAGAGCATGCCGCCCGCGGTCGCCAGCACAAAGCGCCAGGACTGCAGGGAGATACGCTGCGTCGGATCGTTGGTGATCACACCGCCCAGCGCGCAATAAGGGATGTTAACCACGGTATAGAGCAGCGTCAGCAGCGTGTAGGTAATGGCGGCATAGATCATTTTGCCGTTGAGGCTGAGGTCCGGCGTGGTGTAGGCCAGCACGCAGACAATGCCGAACGGGATAGCACCGAACAGTATCCACGGCCGGAATTTACCCCAGCGGCTGCGGGTGCGGTCAGCGATCAGGCCCATGCACGGGTCCGAAATCGCATCCAGCGCACGTGCCAGCAGGAACATCGTGCCGACAAACCCGGCAGGAATGCCGAAGATATCGGTATAGAAAAACATCATGTACAACATAACGTTATCGAAAATGATGTGGCTGGCGGCGTCACCCATGCCGTAGCCAATCTTCTCTTTTACTGACAATACGTCGCTCATTTTTTTATCCTTCACGCTGTAGGGGGCGCTGAGACCGGTTACAGATTTTTAAACCATTGTTTCAGGAGCGGGTATTGCGTTTTCTTGTTAGTTGGTTACGTTTCTTGTTTTTTGTGATCGCGGTAAATATTGGCGAGCACGAAATGCTAACCTGAGGATTTTCTTAGGAATTAACTGAAACAGGGGTGTTAAGGTCAAAAGAGAGGTGAAAAAAGTGTGCCGGGGTATGTGGTAAATGCCTGAAAGTAGCTATAATGCGCCCCGCCTCCATGTAGCAATGCAGGCGCGGAAGATCGTCATCTCCGGTGAGGTGGCTGGACTTCAAATCCAGTTGGGGACGCCAGCGTTCCCGGGCAGGTTCGACTCCTGTGATCTTCCGCCAATTAGCCTCTACTGAACTCCACTGTCTCAAGTAAATCCCCTATAATACCCGCAATTACTGCTGATTATGTTCTCCCGAGGTCAACTGTCTCTACCGGAATCAAGTGCGTTCTGGGGGCATAATGGGGGGCATGATTTATAGCCCCATTTTGAGATGCCCCCAATGAAGCTAACAGTCAGACAAATCGACACAGCCAAGCCCAAAGAGAAGCCGTACAAGCTATCTGATGGTGGAGGCCTCTACCTTGAAGTAACCACCAACGGCTCACGCTACTGGCGTTTAAAGTATCGTTATGCGGGTAAAGAAAAGCGCCTTGCTTTCGGCGTTTATCCTGAGGTTTCTCTCGCTCAAGCCCGTGAAAAGCGTGATGCTGCGAAAAAGCTGCTGTCTGCTGGAAGCGATCCCGGTGAAGTAAAGAAAGCAGAGAAAATTGCCCAAAAGCTTAACTATGAAAATACCTTCGAAGCTATTGCCCGTGAATGGCATCAGCTGAGAGCGGATCGTTGGTCATTACGTTATCGCGATGAAATTATTGATACCTTTGAAAAGGATATTTTTCCCTACATCGGTAAGCGTCCCATAGCTGAAATTAAGCCCATGGAATTGCTGGAAACCCTTCGTCGTATGGAAAAGCGTGGTGCATTAGAAAAGATGCGCAAAGTCAGACAGCGCTGCGGTGAAGTATTCCGTCATGCAATCGTGACCGGACGCGCTGAATACAACCCTGCACCCGATCTCGCTACAGCCCTCGCTACACCAAAGAAAACGCATTTTCCTTTCCTGACTGCTGAAGAACTCCCCCACTTTCTTAGAGATCTTGCAGGCTATACCGGGAGTGTTATTACCAAGACTGCAACTCAAATCATCATGCTTACAGGAGTTCGAACTCAGGAATTACGTTTTGCTCGTTGGGAGGATATTAATTTTGAAAAGCGGCTCTGGGAGATCCCTGCTGAAGTGATGAAGATGAAACGACCACACATTGTTCCGATGTCGGATCAGGTTGTCGAGCTCTTTGAGTCACTTAAGCCTATTACCGGGCTATACCCCCTAGTATTCGTCGGACGGAATGATCGAACGAAGCCCATCTCAAAGGAAAGTGTCAATCAAGTGATTGAGTTGTTGGGATATAAAGGAAGGCTGACGGGGCACGGTTTCCGCCACACCATGAGTACCATCCTGCATGAAGAAGGTTTTAACTCGGCGTGGATTGAAACGCAGCTTGCGCATGTGGATAAGAATGCGATACGTGGGACTTACAACCATGCTCAGTATTTGGAGGGACGTAGGGAGATGATGCAGTGGTATGCCGACAACATTAGCTCTCTGGCAGAAGTTTCATTTTTACATATTAAAACAGCGGGTTAGACCATAAGGCTGAGCGTTATTGCTCAGCCCTAAATGATTAATTTACCAACCGTAGATGTTGGTTTTGAGCTCCCAAAGCATACAGACGCATAACCTCGGGAAGGAATAAATTGAAGATAGATGCAAGTTCGCTTTGGTCATACCCTAGCTCGTCTTTCGTATGATCAATTATTGCGTTCAGTAATGTTGGTGTTTCCCCGTTTACATCGAGTTTGACAGGCTCATCTATTTTGTAACGTTTAATGGACATTTGCCGCCAAATCCAATCGCTTTGACCTGCCGTAATCGCTTTTAGCGTTTTTGCTCTATAGAACAACGCAGCCATTGAAGTCCGCCAAAATGGTTTAAGGGCAGCGGCTTTTTCGATACTGATATTTCGTAAATCGTTATAAATATCAGAGGCGGGCATAAGCAATTCTGCAGCAAAAGCGTTGGCTTCATCCTCCATCGTTGGAGTGGGAGCCCGATGCATCACTAAATGACCCAGCTCATGGGCTAGAGTAAATCTGTACCTATCAACTGGCTGATTTTTATTTATAAAGATTAATGGTGGCAATCCCGCCACTTTGTAACTTAGCCCTGAAAGTCCAGTATCTTCCATATCGCAATCAATGATAATGATGCCTGCTCTTTCCAGTACCTCAACAAGGTTTTTTATCGGCCCACGTGGGATATGCCACGCAGTACGGACATTACGAGCAATTTGTTCGATATTTTCTTCGTAGTCTTCAGGATCGTAGTAAGGGAGCTCATATTCGGGCTCGAACTCAACGAACTGCAACAGCTTTCTGAGATGAGCAATACGTACATTCACTTCAGCAACAAGTTTATCCAGCACTTTCATGCTGACAGATGCTTTTTTACGGTACATCGGGTTTGCACTGATTGGTCCACCATAAAGCCTTTCTGACATCATGAAAAACTCGACGGGACAGTTAAGCGCTTCCGCAATACTGCGGATTTGGTCTTCAGTTGCAGATTTAAGCCCTTGTTCAATTTTGGACAACGTACCTTGAGACAGGGCTACACGATGAGCCAAATCCTTTTGGCTCATACCCAACATTTTCCGACGCAACTCAATCATCTCTGGGCGTACGGTGGCTGCTGACTTAATCTCCACGACCATTTTCTACCTTCGGTTCTGTCTTTCTAACCCGTTTCGGTTTCACAACACTTTTCGCAGGTGAAACACTTTTTGTAACAGGCTGAGGTTGGGGTATGTTCACTTCAAGCTCGTGTACAGGCAAGTCGTACAGATTTTCATCTGTTATATCAATTGCCCATGCAACAAATTTCCCGTTGCGCTGAGTAAGGACGATTTTATCAATTCCTACACAGTCGTCACTAAGTATGTAAAGTAACTCTAATCGAATCAGACCACCAAACATGTCAACTTCAGGGTTGTGGAAATCCAATGCTCTTTGCGTCGGATAGTTAGAAGAGCGAAGGCTCTTGTCCCCTTTTTTGATTCTCACAAAATAGCGATCTTGAATCAAAAATCCCACTTGATGAGGCATCTTTACGTACTTAATACCTTCAATTTCTGCAGCTTCAATCTGATCCTTCAAAAAAAATAAGGCATCGTTTCGGAGCACTGCCGAGCGCACTCGTTTGTCGACCAGGCGACGGGCAATATCGTTTTGAATCCAGTTTTTCCAAGCATTATCGAAAACAGAAGTTAAGGTGTTGTAGTAAGGACGGCATACTAAATGGGCTTCTTCTTTATTGATTAAAGACATAGAGGATCTCTAAAAATTTGTTGTGAAATGTCACCATGAAGGATAGAACGCAACCACATTTTTTACAACAAATTATTCCAACTTATATTCCAAACAACGACAAGTTATTGTTATTTAATAAAATTTATATTAATACCTAGTATGTGAAAATTTTTATTGCTGGTTTTTTAAACAGGGCTGCCACAGGTACAAGCAGAGATGCGTATGCGAGCTTCATATGGTGGCAAAAGCATCATAGTTTGTGATTAATCACTATCAGACAATATTCCGGAAGAGTGCTTTACTGCTAAGGGAAAGGACAGCGTACTAGTGCAATACACAGCCAAAACGTGTAATGAGCTTAAAGCTGACATGGACTCTTTGCATGAGTGTAAAGGCATGAATACTTAAGAAGACTCAACCTGAACCTCAATGTTCAGGTCGAATTACAACGTATTGTGAATATCGGCGCTTCAAAAAATTATTGCATAATGCCTGTCATGCCGTGATAGCCCATATATATCCCCACAAGAGCTATCAGCACGCTTGAGAAGTACGGAGCACGACGCGCCAGCGTATCAAATCCGCTCCAGCGTTTGGTTGCCTGACGAACGCTAAACGCCGCAGCCGCACCTACCGAAACCAGCGTAATGGCTAAGCCAATACTGAAGCACAGCACCAGGGCAGCACCAAGCGTAAACTCTTTCACCTGAATGCAGAGCAGCAAAACGGTAATGGCTGCCGGGCAAGGGATTAACCCGCCGGTCAGGCCAAACAGGACTATCTGCCCGGTTGTGACCTTACGATTGGCAAAACGCTTTTTGATATCGTTCGCATGCGCCTTTTCGTGCGCATCCTGATATTCCTGAGAATTCACGTCCAGACCTTCCAGAGCCGAGTGGTCATGCTCGTGATCGTGGTCGTGCTCATGAAACGCTACGTCGTAGTCATGCACATGGCCGCGATGACCCAGGGTTAAGCGGACATCGAAGCTGTGCGGTTCGGGGATCGGCTGGGTGGATTCCATAAAACCGTCTTTTTCAACGAAGTCGAATACCTGTGAAAAAGTATCCGGCCCACGGTTGGTCACCAGCGAAATATCCCGCGCTTCCCATTTTTTGCCGCTAAGCATGCGTAAACGCCAGTGAGGCGGCTGGCCTTCCTCAAAGATAGAGAGTTCAACGCTGCCGTGACCGGTGTCGATGACGCGTGTTTCATCGTGATGGTGGCCGTGAGAATGCTCCTGTTCCTGCTCCATCTTCCATAGCTTTTCGCCGCGCCAGGTGCGCCAGAACATCCATGCGGCAGTAGCGAGAATAATGATCGCAGAAATCAACTGGAACCAGGGCTCTGCAGATTCAGCGGTAAACTTGCGGCTGATATACATTCCACCCAGAGCAATTAACCAGACAACTGAAGTGTGGGAAAGGGTGGCAGCGAGCCCCAGCAGAACAGCCTGCTTAACGGTTCCCCGGACAGCCACGATAAAAGCGGCCATCATCGTTTTGGAATGGCCCGGTTCGAGCCCGTGGAGCGCACCCAGCAAAATAGCGCTGGGAATAAACAGCCAGGCGTTAGCCACGCCTTGCTGTAACAGAGCGGAAAAATCAGTCATGTTTCTCTTGCCTTAAAGATATTTGGTGATCTCTTTAAATTCGTTAAGCGTTGTGTCAGACCCGGCATGATCGGCGTGAAGGGCATCCTCCAGACAGTGATCGAGATGGTCATGAATGAGCGTACGCTTGGCGTTTGTTATCGCCTTTTCCACAGCATAAAGTTGCTGGGCGATATCCAGACAGGCTTTTTCATCTTCAAGCATCTGGATGGTGCTTTTCAGGTGCCCGGCGGCACGTTTAAGTCTTTTTATAATGTCGGGGTGTGAAGCGTGAACAGTCATTTTTATCCTCTCCGGGTGGAGGGGATAAGATAATGTGTATCAACGTAAGGGTCACACTGTTTATCGGTTTATCCTCTCCTGATAGTACGAACGTTGGGTAATTATTTTTTTCTCTTCGGCCATGAGGGATGTTCGTCATCAATAACGAAATCATGCTCATGGGTTATTTCCGTTTTCGCGTCAGCATCCTGATGGCTGTGCAACTGCGAATAAACCTCGTGTTCCGGACGCCAGATCAGCACGGCGGTTAACAGAGAGAACGCCGCCACAATGGTAAGCGCAATAAAAGAGGCCTGAGTTCCCCAGGTTGCCCCTACCCATCCGGCCAGCGGATAGGTAAGCAGCCAGCAGGAATGTGACAGGGCAAACTGAGCGGCAAACAGTGCAGGCCGGTCTTCCGGTGTTGATGAGCGGCGTAATAAACGCCCGGATGGCGTCTGGGAAAGCGAGTAGCCAACGCCCAGCAAAGCCCAGAGCACGACCAGCGTAAAATAATCCTTAAGGAAAATACCCAGCCCAAGGCCAACAACCAGTAAACCGGTTCCGACCATCATTGGCATCCGGTCACTTATTTTGTCGAGAAGACGCGGAAGTATCAGCGCCGATATCATCGACCCCACGCCAAAGAACGCCAGCGCAATCGCGGTGGAGCGCTGTGAGAAACCAAAGTCGGCCTGCACCAGAACCACGGTGTTGACGATCACCATCGCGCTGGCCGCTGCAACGGCCATATTCAGCGCCAGCAACCCCCGCAGCCTTGGCGTTTTCAGGAAGATGCGCATCCCGCGCGTGGTTTTATCGTAAATGGTGCGATGAACAGTCAGCGCCTGCATTCTGGGCAAGGTGACTGAGACAACCAGAATGGCGGAAGCGAGAAAACCGACGGCGGTGCCTGCAAAAAGATTGTGGAAACTCATCACCGTCAGCAGTGCGGCTGCCAGCATGGGGCTGATGACGCTTTCAAGATCGTAGGCCAGCCGGGAGAGCGAGAGCGCCCGGGTGTAGTCACGCTCGTCCGGGAGGATATCAGGAATCGTGGCCTGGAACGTTGGCGTAAACGCGGCTGACGCCGATTGCAGAATGAAAATAAGGATATAAATTTCCCAGATTTGGGTCACGAAAGGCAGTGCAAAAGCCACCATAGCCCGCACCAGATCCAACGTAACCAGCATCGTGCGGCGGGGAAATTTATCAGCGAAGGCGGCGGCAACCGGGGCGACCAGAATATAAGCACTCATTTTAATCGCCAGCGCCGTTCCCAGAACGGCCCCGGCCCTGTCGCCCGCCAGATCGTAGGCCAGAAGGCCCAGCGCAACGGTCGCCAGACCGGTACCGATAAGGGCAATTATTTGCGCCATAAACAGGTGGCGGTATGAACGATCAGAAAGAATGCTTAGCATCAGAAACTCTCCTGGCTTTCCATATCCCCCCCGGGGGGATGTGGAAAGAGTAGAGAATAGCGGTGTGCCTGGCAAGCGGTATTACATTTTAGTGGCTCTCTTTTTGGATGGCCCCCCATTGTTATATGCATATAAAAAATTATGCGTAGCAAATTCTACATGATGTATTAATCTCTACATCATGAAACTACATATTCTTATCCTGACGCTGCCCACTCAGCAGGCCACGTTGCGTATGCGTGTCTGGCGGGCATTAAAAAACACCGGTGCCGCCATGCTGCGCGACGGCGTTTATCTGTTGCCTGAAGCGCAACAGGGCCAAGAGATCTTTAACGATATAAGTCGTGAAATCCGCGATGAGGGGGGTGCGGCTTTTGTTTTTAACGCTACAACGCCCGAAGAAGAGGAAATCCGCCCGTTATTTGATCGCTCTCAGCAGTACATGGCCCTGCTGGAAAGGCTACAGGTGTGTAAAAACGACCTGGATGAGGAAACCGCCGTCAGCCAGCTGAAGGTGGTGAGAAAACTTCGGCGCGAGCTGGATCGGATTGTGGCGATTGATTTCTTTCCTGGTGAAGCGCAGGCGCAGGCCGTCTTTAGCCTGACGGAACTGGAAGCAGGCATTAACAGGTTCATCTCTCCCGGCGAGCCCCACGCCGTCAGCGGCGAGCTGACACAACTGATGCCTGAGGATTTCCACAACCGGATCTGGGCAACCCGACGCAGACCCTGGATTGACAGGCTTGCCAGCGCCTGGCTTATACGGCGTTTTATCGATCCTGATGCGCAGTTTCTCTGGCTTGAGGATGGCAATGATTGCCCGACAGCGGCGGTGGGGTTTGATTTTGATGGGGCGACCTTCAGCCACATCGACAATCGGGTGACCTTTGAAGTACTGATGGTCCGCTTCGGGCTGACGGGGGATGCCCTGAATGGTCTGGCAATGCTGGTGCATTACCTTGATGTTGGCGGGGTTCAGCCTCCCGAAGCGGCTGGCGTTGAAAGTGTACTGGCAGGATTGCGTGAAAGCATTACGGATGATGACACATTACTCGCAGCGGCCTGTTCGCTGTTTGATGGTCTGTTAACGACGTTTGAAATGAGGTCCGGCCATGATGAACAAAACGGAGTCGCTGACGCTGGCAGAGGAAAACGTTAAGCCCTCGCCGATCCCCCTGAAGGAGGCGTTCTGGTTCTGGCTCAAGCTGGGGTTTATCAGCTTTGGCGGGCCCGCCGGACAGATAGCTATCATGCACCAGGAGCTGGTCGAGAACCGGCGCTGGATATCCGAGTCGCGTTTCCTTCACGCACTCAACTTCTGTATGGTGCTGCCCGGTCCGGAAGCGCAGCAGCTTGCGACCTACATCGGCTGGCTGATGCACAGAACGTGGGGTGGCGTGATCGCCGGGCTGTTATTTATCCTTCCTTCGCTTTTTATTCTTATCGCGTTGTCGTGGATCTATATCGCCTGGGGAGACGTTGCCATTATTGCCGGTATCTTTTACGGCATTAAACCCGCCGTGGCGGCAATCGTGCTGCAGGCGGCGCATCGCATCGGGTCCCGTGCGCTGAAGCACGGTGCCCACTGGGCTATAGCTGCTGCGGCATTTGTGGCCGTTTTCGCCCTGAACGTACCTTTCCCTGTCATCGTTATTTCAGCAGCGATAACTGGCTATATCGGCGGACGCATCGCGCCGGAAAAATTTCACAGCGGCAGCGGACATAACAAACAGGAGAAAGCCGCTGGTGGAGCTGCGGTTATTGACGATCATACGCCCGTACCGGCGCATGCCCTGTTCAGCTGGGCGAAACTGTTAAGGATTGTGGCGGCGGGCGCACTGCTCTGGCTTATTCCCATGACGGTGCTGACGCTGGGGCTGGGCTGGGCGCATCCGGTGACGCAGATGAGCTGGTTCTTTACCAAGGCTGCGCTCCTTACCTTCGGTGGGGCCTACGCCGTCCTGCCATACGTTTATCAGGGTGCTGTCGCCAATTTTGGCTGGCTGACTGCCGGGCAGATGATGGACGGGCTGGCGCTGGGAGAAACCACGCCCGGCCCGCTGATTATGGTGGTGACCTTTGTCGGATTTGTTGGTGGGTATACCCATGCTGTTTTTGGCGCGGATATGCTGTTTGTCGGCGGAGCCGTTGCCGCCTGCATGGTGACGTGGTTTACCTTTCTCCCGTCCTTCATTTTCGTGCTGGCAGGCGGGCCGTTTATCGAAACGACCCACAACAAGGCCGGTTTCACGGCACCGTTAACCGCCATCACTGCGGCCGTAGTGGGCGTCATTGTTAATCTGGGGCTGTTTTTTATCTGGCATACCGTATGGCCGGAAGGCGCAAAGGGAGGGATCGATATCCCTGCAGCCCTGATTGCCGTCGCCGCTGCGTTTGCGCTTTTCCGATTAAAATGGAAGGTTACGCACGTTATTGCCCTGGCGGCTCTTGCCGGGCTGATACTCCGCCTGACCGGGCTGACGGCAGCGTGAAAAGGGGCAGGATAACCTGCCCCTGATTTATCAGATAACCCGTTTGATGTTCAGGTAGTCGCCGGTTGTATCAAGCTGTATCGTGATGGTCTCAGACCCACGATTTCGCCAGAACCAGCCATGTTTACCCTCGAACGCGGCCTGTAAAACGCCGTCTCCGGATGTGATCTGCCGGGCTTTACCATAGCCATGGTAGAAGCCTTTCGGGGCGTTGACCGGATCGCCGTGTGCATCCACGTTTACCGGCCCGGAACTGGTCCACTGATAGGTCACGCGGGCATCTTTACGCATTTCCAGTTTAACTTCAGCAGCTTCGTTGGGCTTCAGGGTGATGAGCATCTGATGACGTTGCGAGCCAGCCGCTGGTACTTCCGGCGCGCGCGTGGTCGCCGGAACGCTCAGCTCCGGGTAGGTGTTCTGCGTTATTGCCGGAGGATTATCCGGGATCGGTCGCTCATTAACCGGCGCAGCCAGCTGTCCTTGCTGAACAGCGCTGGCCTGATTATCGGCATCAGCCTCTTCGGCAAGCTGCGTTTTGATTTCTCCCATCTGCTTAAGCCCCAGTAAACGACCCACGCCAGTAGGATCAATGCCGTATTCCGAAGGCATGACGACGGTGATCAGCAGCGTCAGCGCCACGATGGCGGCGAGGATAGTGGACTGCATCAGTTTGATGGCAGAAGGTAATTCTGCGCGTGTTGGTAAATCAGTGTTGTACATTGTTTTGTCTCCCTCAGGCTAAAATGTAGCCACAAAGCTGGTAACTCATTAACAGAAATCCCGCGCTCATCATCACCACATTGGCGGTATAAGCGTGTCGGAAAAAGCTCGCCGTTTGCCGCCAGTAACTCATGACGATCAGGATGGCGCTCAGCGCGAGCAACTGGCCGATTTCAACGCCAATGTTGAAGGCAATCAGGTTGACGAACAGGCCATCGGGAGAGATTTCGAATTCCTGGATTTTGGTTGCCAGACCAAAACCGTGGAAGAATCCAAAGATGAGCGTCGCAAGCTTCGTGTTGGGCTGAACGCCAAACCAGCGCTGGAATGCCCCAAGGTTATCAAGCGCCTTATAGACCACGGACAGCCCGATAATGGCGTCGATGAGGTAAGCACTGACGCTGATATCAAAGAAGGTGCCGATGAGCAGCGTCGTCGAGTGCCCGATAGCGAACAGGCTGACGTACAGCCCGATATCGCGCATTTTGTAGAGGAAGAAAATCACCCCGAACAGAAACAGCAGGTGATCGTAACCGGTCACCATGTGCTTCGCGCCAAGGTAGATAAACGGGATGATGTTAATCCCAGTGATCTCCTGGATGTACCCTTTATCGCCTTCCGCCACGCCGTGGGCATATGCGCCCTGGCTGTAGAAAAGCAGTAACAACAGGAAAAACAGACAAGCCGAACGCGCCTGAGCTGAAAGCAGGCGAGCGCTCAACCGGCCCTGTGTATCAAGGCTGGTATACATAAAAATCCTTACATGTTGAATAATAACGAATTAACAGAAGTTATTACGCAGACAGGATTCTCGGAGGGCGTTCGGGGGTGGACTGCGGCATTTGCAGTATTTGTTCTGAACTCAACGCATATATCACCCGCATGCCCGGATTCCAGGCGTGCAGAGTAGGCAGAGTAAAGAGTTTATTCAGATCGTGGGAATGATCGGCATTGAGGTGATGCACGCTACCGTGGGAGTGAAACAACAATGGATCGTGCTCATTCAGTGGTTCATCGCTGTCGTGTTGATGGTCACTGATGGACGTTGTTTCCTGAACGCTGTATGCAGCCTGTGGTTTTGCCATAAACGAACTGCTCAGCACGGCAACAGCCATGATGATAAGCACGATTCTGGAAATGACTTCACGGCGAATAAACACAGTCAACGGCATCCTGATGATACAAAGTAACAACGTGCGTAATGTATCCGCACTGTGGGCCTGATTTCAATAGCTTCTTTCGGATTTGGTCTGGACTGAAAGTACTACCAGTTTTGTAATGCCCATCCTGGCACCTAGCAAAAAACTGCGAGGTGCAATAAGAGACATCGGAGCATAAGGGCATTCTTTTGAGCCACCCCAATAGTGAACACCGCCAGTTTGTACTACAAAGGGATGATAAAGCTAAGGAGAGAAGCAAGATGGAGCTCCGATGTTTTCTAAATTTCTGATTTACTCCTGTGCTCACAGGTTTTCATTTTCATCACATTATGAATACTGCCTGGCAAGTGAATAAAACTCCTAACCCCGGTCAAAGGGTCAATATGAACGCCTAGCTTTAACTTACAACTAAGGCAGAACAGCGAATCGTAATCTGCCTGTTCAATGGTTAGCGGGGTTACCCACTCACCGTGACCTGTGACAGCATTAGGGACAAAAATAACGTTGTGCATAATGGGCTCCTTGAGATTAGAAAAGCCAGCGTGAAATACTGGCTTTATAGGGTTGAAGAGAAGTAAGGAAAAGATGGGCGTTACTACCTACGCCGTTTATTTTTCGTTTTCAGTGCCTTGATTTCACCTCGACCAAATGTTCGGGCATTGCCCGGTAAGACCAGACGGGCACAGGCATCAATCTTGGTCATATAGCTCACCGCTTTAAGCAGACCTTTTTCCATTGATGAGTTCCCTCGTTCAAGCTTACCTAAACCACAGTCTTCATAATCGTCTTTGTGGGCGTTGCAGTTGTAGTAATGCCCTTTACTTTCGGTGATGTGTTTTTTCCAGTACTCACCGAATGCCCGGGCTAGGTTGACATCCTGACGTGCCTTGTGACCATTAACTAAAAACAGCATGTGGTAATGAAACTTACGGGCAGGTGCGTACTCTAGTTTCCAAACGGTTCCTAGTACATTACGGAACAGTGGGTTCTTTTTCATATTGCGGAATAAATGCTGGCGGCACTGGCGGGCTATGTCCGCAGTAACGTCAGACTTATGTTCATCATTCCAGGATAAATCTACTCTCAATATTAACAACCGGGAATAACGAGACTGCATATGACGAAGATAATTCAACACCCCTTTCAAGTTTTTTATCGATGCCCGTTTATATTTAAGATATTCCTTCTTAAATCCGGCCTGACTGATAGCTGTGCGATAATCCAGAATAAGTTTATTCAGGCTTTCCGCAGTCGTTATTTGATCTACTCCGACTATTTTCCCTTCATGTATCCGTGCGCACAAATCAGCATTATTTAATAAACGCTGGAAAGCTGCTATACGCGGATTGACTAACCTAGTCCGTAGATAGTCTTTCTGTAACCTTTCCAGACAGCAAATAGCATCGCGGAGTAATGAAGCGCTTGTATGAGGTTTGTAACCTTTACGGTCATACGAAACAGTAAAGGGTAATGACTTCCCTTTACCCAAAACTTTAAGATATTTATCTAACTGTTCTGCTTTATCTCTGAGCATATTGTCATCAGAAATGATTGAATACGATTGCACACCATCGTCATGATATTCCACATGCGATAATAAATACTCTTCTGGTAAGTTCATGCTTGTATATTCTCGGTTATATCAGCTTGTATGGGTATAAGGCAGTTTGCAGCTAGTCTCTTATCATCGACCATTAATTGCATTTGTATCTTTTAGAGTGTTAGCTAGGGAATAATTAATTTAATAACAATAAAATAAAATTAATAAGTTCAAGATACAATAAAATAAGAAGCGGCGATGAAATAAGCATTAACGCCTTAAGCTGCCTGTAATTAACGTATAAAAGTATGGTGTAAAGTTAGTGACCATTTTTTATAATGGCTACCATCGATTTTTACGCTCTGGATTCTTTAATTCGCTCTTCCAGCCATGCTTTAACCTCACGTTCAATCCAGCGAGAACTACGGCCAAATTTAACAGGTTTCGGAAACTTCCCCTCCTGTGCCATTTTGTAAAACCACTTGTCAGACTGACCGGTCAGTTCCGTAATAAAACGCATATTTACGAATTTATCGCTGTGAATATCAATCATGCTCATGAAAGTCTCCGGAGATGTAACAGGAGGACACCGGGCGGCATCCTTTCATGTGATAGTCCGCATATGTATGGTTTTACATTTTCCTGTCCGTATTTTTCTCTGCATATACGACAATATTTTTAATTGATGCATCTGGTCTATAACCTGCAGTCAAACCAACATTCTGTACACTATCCATTGAGTTCCACTTTGATAGTGCATACTGGTGTGATTTGATGGTGGTTTTCAGCAGTGAAATACCTGGTTAACGCCAGCTGCAGCACTGGTTTTGCGTTGTTTCAACACTACATTTTTATCTATTATTTTTCTACTTTTTTGACTACATTCAACACTGCTCGTACAATAGCCGGAATCTAAAATTTAGTATTTTTACAGGAATGTATTTGTGGGAAACTCACTACACTATGTCAATATAAAGAACAAAAGAGATCTCAGGCTTTTTCTTTGGTATCTCTCAGCTAGGGATATTGCAATTCTTATTAACACGCTGGCATCAGTAAAGAGTACTTATAGTGAAGATGATATATTTGGAAATAATGTTGAAATCGCATCAGGTGCTATTAATCAAGCCCTGTTACTGATAAAGGACAAAGCTGTTAAGGGGATTTACTCCGCATCATTTAACTTCTTTAAATCTCTTCAGTTACCCTCTTCTGAGTTTTCGTGGATAAAGAAATCTCCTGATGCCTGCTATTTCTCATGGCTGTATATAAAAACTATGGTTCATGATTTAAACGGTGAGTTACAACTTATTCCTGAGATTGTAGGAAAGATAAGAAATGCCGATTACATTTATGTCGGGCATGACTTTTTGTATAAAAGGTTACTGATAAATCCCTATCCTGTGGATAATAAAGAAAGAATAGTTGCAATTGAGGATTTTTTTGACCGTGCCCCCACAACTCTGAGACATAAACTCAACCTGATGCATCGTATTCGAAAACAATGGAACGATCTTTATTATTTAAGTGCTAATTTTCCACTCTCTCCAAAAGAGAAGAAGAAATGTGAGTGGGCTTGGGAATACATACAAAAAGACAGGAGCAAAATGCGTGGTAAAAGAAAAAATCCGGATGGCACGTATTCGGATTACTTAAATGCTCCATCTGCAACTGACAGTATCATACTTTCTGCATTAAGACCCTCAGGTGCTTATGAGAAATACATGGCTGTAAAATTTTCATATATTTTTAAATTTGTAAAAGATGATTTATTTATTCAGCGGTTCAAAAAAGCATGGGAACTGCATAAGTATAGGCTTTCAGCTGCTTCTAAAAAGAATAAATCATCAAGACGCTGTGGAACTGACAACAAAGAAGTTGTAGCAACACCTATGCCTACGGTCTCAAAGCCGGAAAGTTATAAGGATTTCTCGTCTGAGAGAAGTACTCGTGAATTCAATACTGGTTTATCGCAGCCTCTGCACATTGCGCATAATACAGAGGTCGTTTTGGAACCAAGAGAAGCATATCAAAATAATAAAGATGAGAATATTGAAGTTATGAAGCCAACTCATTCAGGAAGCAACCAAAAAGGTATAAATCCCCCTGGGACAGTAATTAAATATTTGCAATCCTCATCCCTGAAAAGTACTTTACCGTACCAGCTTATAAGCATGGCGAGTGACGGACTTGATGCAATTGCTAAAACAGCGAGTAAAATAAAAGAGAAGAAAAACATCAAGTAAGAATATTTTATTTGTCAGCATTCTATTATTTTTCAAACCTATATAACCTTAATGAGGCACAGCAGCTAAGTATGCTGATGTGACTCAACACACTGATCTGTAGTGCCGATCGATATAAAATTAACGATAGGCTAAAACTATTGATAAGCATATATCGATCGTTTTAATCATAGAAAATAACGATCAATTTCTTAAAACCGATCTGTATTAACGATTATCACATCCCCTCTCAAATGCATACGATCAGATGGCCTTTTGTACAGCAAAAGGCCATTTTTCATTTATAAAACACACAGTAAGGAGCAACTATGCTGAAGTCTCCCTCAGCCTTGCTTTTCAGTGCAGCATTGTTCTCAACCTCTGCACATGCAGTCATTCAGGAACAGCAATGGCACCACTGGTTTGGCAATATCAGTGTTATGGAGTTTGAAATTAACTCTCAGAATTCTGCAGGCGAAGTGCTCACTTTGACCTGTACAGGCGGAACGTTAGCTCTAGCTTATAGCGTACCTGCAGAGGACTACCGCGTTTCTTCCCTCACAGGCCTTGCTGAGCCTGGTATCAGTATTAACGGTACAAACTATTCTCTAGATGAAACGGCTTTTACAGCACTCAAATCTGCAGGAAATAACGGTGTAATAAAAATCACCTCTTCGAATACAGCAATTTCTAAAAAATTCAGTACTAAAGGGCTGAATGAAGCGCTGGGTGATTTTACCTGGCAGGACTGTATTCATCACTAATAATCAAAAAGGAAATATGATGCATAAATTAATAGCTTTATCGTTCAGCTCAGCAGTTCTGCTTATCCCATCTATCTCTTCTGCATTGACAGTTCACGGAGATATACATCCCGAACGCTATACCTTTTTCCTGACCCAAGAAGGAAGCAACCAATTAAAACAGGCGAATGAGCGACTAGCCAAGAATCCACAGGCCTACACGCTTGATGTGAACCATACGGGCATTCAGCCCTTTGAGGCAGTCCGCTGGGATGGTAAGCCTGTAAAGGCCGTCACCTGTGTGTTGGTAGATGGCGTTATGATGGGTAAAAAAGCTACTTGGTCACAATGCAAAGATGAAAGTGGTGCAGAATATTTTGGCAATGCCGGGTGGCCGGTACGTGATTACGTGGCAAAGGCGTGTGAAGTAGGTAAATCAGATTGTCCAGTTTACCTCGTCTTTCAGACAGACCCACCGACTATGCGGAACGATATGGCTAAATTTACACCTGCGCCTAAGAACTTCAATGCTTCAACAAACCTGACGGATGAAATTAAAAACGACGGATGTCAGATGGCTAACAATTCCTTTGAATATGCAAAAAGCAGTATTCGTTGTTCTGCAATTAACGCCGTACGTTTTATTCGTAAACAAAATACCGAAGCCACATATGAAGCTGATCTCATCACTACTTCAGGCGAAAAGATGACAATGACTATCGGGTACACCTATGGGAATGCATCCAGTAAAGAACCGGGCTGGCGCACCATTTCTGTCAAGCAGGGGGGCATTATTACTGATATCCGCAAACAGGGCCAATGGCTCCCTAATGGCTATAAGTAGAGGTATTTTCCATGCACAGCCAAAGCGAATTGATTACAAACCAGCCAGATCATGAATCCCCATGGCCCGACTGTACGTGGCAACTTGTCCTGTGCGTAACAGGGATAACGTTGATGCGAAGCCATTCGATCACGGTAAAAGCTCTGGGTGCAGGTTTGACCACCTTTAGCCTGATAAAGGCAATAAAAAAACTCGCTGCACTTGCCTGATGGCAGGAGGCGGAAGTTCAAAGGATAAAAAGACTATGGTCGAAAATGGAACAGGGAAACTCCGTAGCCTTAAAGAAAGGCTGAGTTTTTCACGCGAGAAAACACCTGCAGAAAATCTGGATGCATCATTAAGTGAGCTCCTACCGGAAAACACGGTCAAATCTTCGATAAATGGATCTGATAAATACAGGCTATTACTGGAGAATATTGTAATTAATGGTTTGTTAAATATCGCTGAAGATAAGCTTAATGATGATGCTTTTGTTGAAGTTGTTTTCAGCAAAGCATATGAGCTTTTGCCTGCCCCAGTCAGGATTGTACTGAAGCGGGAATGGTGTTTGAGCTACCTGCAGTCACAAAAAGCTCCAATTCTGAAGAAATTACAACTTTACCGTGCAGATAAGCTCAGTCCTGCCGAACTATCTGCGTTGCCCCAGTCAGATTCAGAAAAGGCTGCATCGCAGGTTTCACCTTAAATAATCCCCACTTTCAATCCAGGCCATCCTCAGGGATGGCCTTTTTTATACCCATTTTAAAGGAGCCAGCCATGACCCGTTTAGCCAGCCGCTTTGGTGCAGCCAACCTTGTTCGTCGTGACCGCCCGTTAACTCGCGACGAACTGGCCCATTATGTGCCCAGTGTCTTCAGCGAAGAAAAGCATGAATCCCGGAGTGATCGCTATACCTACATCCCGACAATTACCCTTCTCGATAACTTGCAACGCGAAGGCTTCCAGCCATTCTTCGCCTGCCAGACCAGAGTCCGCGACCAGAGCAAACGAGAGCATACGAAGCACATGCTGCGCCTGCGTCGTGAAGGCCAGATTACTGGCAAACAGGTTCCCGAAATTATTCTACTGAATAGCCACGACGGCTCCAGCTCATATCAGATGCTACCGGGGTTATTCAGAGCAGTTTGCCAAAATGGGCTGATTTGCGGTGAGAGTTTTGGCGAAGTGCGCGTGCCGCATAAAGGCAATGTAGTAGAGAAAGTCATCGAAGGGGCCTACGAAGTATTGGGAATATTTGACCGCGTAGAAGAGAAACGCGATGCCATGCAGTCGCTTTTGTTACCGCCGCCCGCTCAGCAGGTGATGGCGAAAGCGGCGCTGACATATCGCTTCGGTGAGGAGCACCAACCGGTGACAGAGTCGCAGATACTTTCCCCACGCCGCTGGCAGGATGAGAGTAACGACCTGTGGACCACTTATCAGCGCATTCAGGAAAATCTGATTAAAGGCGGGCTATCGGGGAGAACAACCAAAGGAAAGCGCGCCCATACCCGAGCAGTGAAAGGTATTGACGGTGATGTGAAGCTCAACCGTGCCCTCTGGGTGATGGCTGAGAATATGCTGCAGCTTGCTTCATGACCATTCCACCATTTTCCCTTAACGCCTTTCCGAAGATTCGGAAGGGCTTTTTCTTCTGAGGAGTTGTCATGCCTACGATCAATTTGTCCCCGATATTTCCTGCAAACGAGCAGCGAGTCATCCAGCGAGCATTACGTCTGCTGGAGAAATACCAGCGTCAACCGAGTGAGTCATTTACCTCAACCAGCCTCACAAAAACCTGGCTGCAACTGCAAATGGCTCACCTGGAGCGGGAAGTTTTCATCGTAATGTATCTCGACAATCAACATTGCCTGCTGGAGCGAGAAACACTGTTTACCGGCACGCTCAGCCATACCGAAGTGCATCCCCGCGAAGTGGTTAAATCAGCCCTGAAACATAACGCCGCTGCGGTCATTTTGGCGCATAACCACCCGTCCGGCACGACAGAAATCAGCCAGCAGGATAAACATGTCACTCTGCGAATTGCTAAAGCCTTGGCTCTGGTGGAAGTGCGTGTGTTGGATCATCTTGTGGTCGGGAACGAAGTGGTGTCTTTTGCTGAATGTGGCTTGTTATGAGGTGCAGAATGAAAATCATCAGTAAGCGTCAGGCGATGCATATTTATCGTCAGCATCCCGAATCCAGGCTATCTGCCTTCTGTACAGGTCACTACCAGTGGCATGGCAGTGTCTGCCATTACTACGGACGTGAAGTTCAGGATATCAGCGGCGTACTCGCTGTTTTTATTGAACGTCGTCAGGACCGGGCAGGCCCGTACGCCATTCTTCGCAGCGTGACAGTGAACTAATCAACCCACTCAGTCATTAAGGAATATATTAATGCAGTCGACCACCTTATCCGGCACATCGGCGGAGAACGCATCCTGCTTTCAGTGGGGATTAAAACGTAATATCACGCCATGCTTCGGCGCTCGCCTGGTACAGGAAGGCAACCGCTTATACTTTCTGGCTGACCGGGCAGGATTTAATGGCTCATTCAGTGACGAAGAAGCTTTGCGTCTGGACCAGGCATTTCCACTGATGATGAAACAGCTTGAGCAGATGCTGACCACTGGCGAGCTTGATCCCAGCAGCCAGCACTGCGTCACACGGCATCACAACGGACTTACTTGTGAAGCTGACACTCTCGGCTCTCATGGCTACGTTTACATCGCCATATATCCCTGGTCAGCTCTAACCAGGTAATACCTTCCTCTTCTTTTATCAGGGACTCAACTCATGCATATTCCAACTGTACCGGCAACGGTGACGGTTTCGTCACGCCTATCTCCTGTCCAGATTTGGCAAAAACTATTAACGTATCTTTTAGAGCATCATTACGGCCTCACGATCAACGACACACCGTTCAGTAACGATACGGCGATTCTGGAACATATAGAGGCGGGAGTGAATCTTACTGATGCTGTTAATTTCCTTGTAGAACGATTCGAGCTTGTGCGCATTGACCAGAAGGGTTTCTCCTGGCAGGATCAAGAACCCTGGCTAACACCTTTGGATGTTCATCGGGCACAGTTCACCCTTGGCTTGAAACGCTCATAAATCAGCCAGCTGATCATTAAGGAAAAACATGTGGGGGCATAATTGGGGGCATGTCAGAAAATCGAATAGAAAAATAATCAATAAATTCAATATAATTATCTATCAAATGCGATTCCTGTGATCTCCGCCAAAATTTTTGAATGGATTATTCTCATATTTGTTCCACCATTAAACCCAAATAATAATTAAATCTATTCACTAAAATTTTTCATGTGACTCTTCTGCTTTTCAGTAATTTTTAAGTCATCCTTTTTCGTTTTTTCACCCACAAATATTCAGGCATTAAACTTTACCCATGTGTTTCAACTAATTAATTACGTTGATATTTATCTGTTCGATTCTATTACGGATATCATAATAGCTAAACTTTAATCGTAAGGTATAATTCCTGAACGGCAACATGCTTTCCTGGCTAAGTTTTTAGCCAATATGCCAAACTCAACTTCTCATCTTTCGCTGCGGCTTCAAATTGCGCCTTTAACTTTATTTTAATGCAGATCTGCAATGTAGGAGTTTTTCCGGATTTTGGGTAAGTTGGGTCGCATTTCATATCTAATGAGTAGGATATCTGCGTTAAGTTAGCATTCACTCACCCAACCGCATATGCAACAACGGAAATGCATTCCCTTGTCCGTCCCGTTCTGAGCGCCCCACCTGCACAAACCCCATATGCTGATAAAACGCAACGCCCTGCGGGTTTTGCTCGTTTACATCCACTTCATTCGCACCAAAATGCGCAATGGCATAGTTCAGCAGCAATTTCCCTACGCCTTTTCCCCGGCTCGCATCATCCACAAACAGCATTTCAATGCGGTTTTCATCCACGCCTAAAAATCCATAAATAACACCCGCTTCATCGCGGGCAATCATAACCTTGAGATTGGGCAGATAGGCATTGAGCAATAACGGGCGCAGGGTCGCAATATCGCTTTCCTGTAAAAAGTGATGGGTGGCACGAACGGAAGACTCCCAGATCGCGACCAGGCGTTCGAAGTGTGAGGGGTGTGCGGTTTCGATTTTCATGAGGGGGATCATTATAGAGCGCAGCGATTAAATCAAGTATCCAGAAGCATAGAGGCAATAAAATGAAGACCTTAAATGAAGTAATAAACTCTCGAACCTGTGAAAGTCGAGAGCGTATCAAGGAAATGGCCCGGAAGTTGGTTCAGGAGACTGGTCAGCAGATAGAGCATGAAAAGCAAGAATCCCCAACAGACATTGAGAATAAAGAAACCAGCTAACCCTTCATGGTAGTTGTTCGGGTAAACTGAACAACTGAGGAACGGTAAATATTGTAGCGCCCTGTCCCCCCTCACCCTAGCTCTCTCACTCAGGGAGAGGGAACTGACCGTGCGGTTTGTCATCCCCCACCTTAATCTCCATCACCGCATACACCCCGTCTTTCGGGATCACCACGGTGACATTTTCCACCGGCACGCCTGCCGCGATATGAATATCCTGCAACTGCCGGAGCGTCCGCGGGTAAATATCCTCCCAGCCGATACAGCGCAAAATAAAATCGATTTGTGGGCTGCTGGCCAGCATATTCGAGACAATCACCGCCCCGCCGGGCTTTATCAGCCGCAGCGCACGCTGGAGAAAAATCACCGCATCGGCATCGTTGAAATAGTCGAAAATCCCGAGTGCATCCACCAGTTCGGCCTGATGCTCGCCCAGCTCATGCAGTAAATCTTCGTTACGCACCAGCGTATGGAGCAAGTTGCGCCTGAGCAGGGTCAGCTGTTCACCCACGATAATGCCTTCCTGCGCCGCCATGGTTTCGGCCCAACTGAGCGCCACAGGGTCTTTATCCACCAGCGTCAGATACACCTGCTGGCCGTCGAGCTTCGCCTCGCGCAGCGCCTCCAGCACGGGGATTGCAGCCCCGCTTGCCAGGCTCACCCAATTGTTATCGTTCCCGTTGCGGATGTATTTATCCACCATCGCAGCCAGTACTTTTGCACGGGAGCGCACACCAATGGCATCGTTCGCATGGATAAACCACTGGCGACTGTCGCTGTCCATTCGGGTTCCGTCTGGCAGGCGCTCCTCCAGCGGGTTTTGCACCACAAAAAGCGCCAGCGCAGAGGGAACCAGCCGGGTACGCCACGCGGTGAGCGCCGGACGATTGCGGTAGGCTTGCCCGGAATAACGGTTCTGTGGGACAAGCACGGCCTGTCCCCCCTCTTCGTATTCAATCAGCGGAGGACGAAGCGCCGGATCGGCTTTCAGCGCCCGGTTAATCGAATTGATCTCACGGGCAGTGTCGTCCTTCATCGGCCACTGGTCGCTAATATCCGGAAATGACGCACTGAAAATGGTCATATTTTCCGGTGCGTCGCCGCGAAAAGGCTGCCAGTTCATGTCGTCGTCTCCCGTTGAGCTTTTAACGGAAGTCTATCCAGGCGAGCCAGTAAAACCCTACGAAGAAAGCACGATCTTCACTGCTTAACCCACACCAGTTGATCAACCTTGAAGCCCAGACTGCGTGCGGTATTCAGGTAGTCCTGTTTCACGGCATCCGGAATCGTCGGCGTACGAGACAGGATCCACAGATAGTCGCGGTTCGGCCCGCTCACCAGCGCATACTGGTACTTATCGTCCAGCTTGATCACGTTATAGCCGCCGTAGAAGGGGCCGAAGAACGACACCTTCAGCGCTGCCGTCGTCGGTTCGCCGGTAAAGTACGCTTTGCCTTCACTCTCATTCCACTTGTTTTTAACCGGGTCGAAACCCCGGTTAAGCACGCTGATGCCACCGTCGCTGCGCTCGCCGTAGGTGGCGGTCACCTGCTCCAGCCCGCGTTCGAAGCGGTTTTCCAGGCGGGCAACTTCATACCACTTGCCGAGATAGCGGCTGGCTTCAAAATTTGAAATGGGCTTTACGCCTTTCGGTGGCGTAGGGGATTTGCAGGCCACCAGAGTCAGGGCAATGGCGACACCCGTCACAACAGGCCATAGTTTCATGAGAATTCCTTTCATTTGCACGGTTGGAAGTAAAGTGTAGTGCACCGTTACGGCGCTTCATCCCGTGAGGGAAAATTCGTAGTATATTGAGAGTATTCCTCCACTCTGGACACGGACATGGCTTACTCCATCGGCGAATTCGCCAGACTCAGCGGGATCACCGCCACGACGCTGCGGGCATGGCAGCGTCGCTATGGTTTACTCAAGCCACAGCGCACGGAGGGCGGCCATCGCCAGTACAGTGATGAGGACGTCCAGCAGGCACTGAAAATCCTCGACTGGGTGAAAAAAGGCGTGCCTATCGGCCAGGTCAAACCGCTACTGGAACGCCCCGTCCCGCGCCGGACCAACAACTGGCAAACGTTGCTTGAGACCATGCTGCAACGCCTGCAGGACGGGAAAATTGAGTCCCTGCGCCAGATGATTTACGACGCCGGCCGCGAATACCCCAGGCCAGAGCTGGTTGCAAATGTGCTGCGTCCTTTGCGCAGCCAGATGTCAGCCAACATCCCTGCCGCCATGACCCTGCGCGAGATCCTCGACGGCATTATCATCGCCTATGCCTCGTTCTGCCTTGAAGGCGACAAAAAAGCGCCGGGTGATAACATCCTGCTTAGTGGCTGGTACCTGAATGACCCGTGTGAAATCTGGCTCGAGGCCCTGACGCGTACCGGACAAGGGCACCGTATCGATATTTTGCCTACCCCCTCCACGTCACTGGCGCCTGAGATTTTCCCCGAGCGCAAATGGCTTCTGGTGACCAGCGGTAAACTGACCGCCGCACGGAAAAAGCAGGTGGCGCAGTGGCAGCAGCAGGTATCCCTTGAAGTGATTATCCTCTGATTATTTTCTCCTGCGGTAAACTTCACGAAAAGTTGAATATTTTTCCGTCCCGCAAATGCTAACGTTTTCCTGTGACTGACAACCCCACAGGAAAACACAATGAAAAAAACAACCCCTCTGCTGATGCTGGCCGCCATGGCCTTTACTCCTGCCGCGTTTAGCGCCCCTGCCGGCACCCTGAGCGTACATATTCTCGACCAGCAAACCGGGATGCCGCCATCTGACGTTACCGTCACGCTGGAGAAGCAGCAGCAGAACACATGGACCCAGATTGCCAGCGGCAAAACCGACCACGACGGACGTATCAAATCACTCTATCCGCAGGATCAGGACATGCAGCCAGGCGTGTATAAAGTGACCTTTAAAACCGCTGATTACTTCCACGGCAAAAAGCTGGACACCTTCTTCCCGGAGATCCCAGTGCTATTTACCGTGACCCGAACCAACGAGAAACTTCACATCCCGCTTCTGCTGAGCCAGTATGGCTACTCGACCTACAAGGGCAGTTAAGAAACATTGATTTTAAAGGATAATAAAAAATAACTCCGCCAATACTTGGACAAATTACTCATGTTGTGTAAGTTTTAGATATACGAACTGGAGACACACACCATGACAATGAAACCTGTAATCGGTATTAGCGGATGTTTGACCGGTTCCGCCGTTCGCTTCGACGGCGGACATAAGCGTATGGGCTTTGTCATGGACGAACTGGCCCAGTGGGTGAATTTCAGGCCCGTCTGCCCTGAGATGGCCATCGGCTTGCCGACGCCACGCCCTGCACTGCGTCTTATCGTGACGGACAGCGGTGAAACCCAGATGCGTTTTAGCCACGCCCTGCACGAAGACGTTACGCAAAAGATGGCTGACTTTACGGCAGATTATCTGCCTAAAATCGGCGATCTGGCGGGATTTATCGTCTGTGCAAAATCCCCCAGCTGCGGCATGGAACGCGTGCGGCTGTATGATGAAAACGGCAACCGGGGCCGCAAGGAGGGTGTCGGGCTGTTCACTGCCACCCTCCTTGAAACCCTGCCGTGGTTACCCGTGGAAGAAGATGGTCGCCTGCACGATCCGGTGTTGCGGGAAAACTTTGTTGAGCGTGTTTTCGCGCTTCATGAACTGAACACACTGCGCGCCCAGGGTCTGACGCGCCGTGCGCTATTGGACTTCCACAGCCGCTACAAACTTCAGCTGCTGGCGCACCATCAGGCGGGTTATCGTGAAATCGGCCCGTTCGTAGCCACGCTGCACGAGTGGGAAGATCTGGACGCCTTCTTTGTGGCGTACCGCGAAAAGCTGATGACCATCCTGAAGAAACCTGCCTCGCGGAAAAATCACACCAACGTGCTTATGCATATTCAGGGGTATTTCCGTAACCAGCTCAACAGCCGCCAGCGCGGCGAACTTCGCGACGTGATCCTGCACTACCGTAACGGGCAGTTGCCCATCCTCGCGCCGATCACGCTGCTGAAGCACTACCTGGCCGAATACCCTGACCGGTATCTGATGACGCAAAACTACTTTGATCCCTATCCTGATGATTTGGGTCTGCGTCTGGCAGTCAAGTGATCATAAAAATGCGAAGGCCCCATTGACCCTCAGAGGCCCAAAGCAGTACCCCGTTTAGACGACACCCTCACTGTCGTCTCTTTTTTTGCATTTAACCTTAAAGACTGTAATTATATACAGGCCTACAGTGCAAAAAAGGAGCCTGCCTGTGATCAAAAGCCTGCACATCCAAAACTACCGCTCGATTCGCGACATGTCGCTGGAGCTGGAAGCGCTCAATATCGTCTTCGGCCCCAACGGTACCGGGAAATCGAATATCTACAAGGCGATACACCTGATGCACAGCGCGGCGCAGGGGCAGTTCTCCCAGGCGCTGGCAAATGAAGGCGGTATTCTGAAGGTGTTCTGGGCAGGTAAGACCCGTAGCGACCAGCTCCGGCGGATGAGCCTCGCGGTGGAAACGGACACTTACGAGTACGAGCTGCAGGTGGGCTTTGTCGAGCAACTGCCCTATCCCTCCCAGTTTCAGCTCGATCCGGTCATTAAAGAAGAGTCCATCTGGCTTACCGGTCAGCGCCGTCGCCCTTCATCACAGCTGATGAAGCGCAGGAATCAGGCGGTATTTCTCAACAACGTGCACCACGAAAAAGTGACTCACAGCGGCACGCTGTATGAAAACGAATCGGTGTTCGGGCAGCTCGGTGAACCGCATCTCTACCCGGAAGTGTCGCAGATGCGCGAGTCCCTGCGTAACTGGCGCTTTTATCATGAATTTTCCGTCTCGTCCGGCTCGGCGATGCGTGCCCCGCAGGTCGGTTTCCGCTCCCCGGTACTGGCCAGCGACGGCGCCAACCTGGCGGCCGCATTTCAGACCATTGTCGAGATTGGCGATGAAATGTTGCTGATGCGCATTCTTGATCAGGCCTTCCCCGGCTGCGAATTTTACAGCGACAACACCGGCGGCCGCTTTCGCATGATGATGCAGCGCGAGGGGCTGAGCAGGCCGCTGGAACCGGCGGAGTTTTCCGACGGGACGCTGCGCTTCCTGTGCCTGGCGGTAGCGCTGTTAAGCCCACGCCCACCGGCCTTTATCGCGTTGAACGAACCGGAAAACAGCCTGCACCCGCAGATGCTGCCCGCGCTGGCGAGCTTAATCGCCGAGGCCAGCCGCTACTCACAAATTTGGCTCACCAGCCACTCGCCGGAACTGGCGAAGTTGATTGAGAAGCAGCGGTCGTTTTCATTGTATGAGCTGTCGATGGCGGAGGGAGAGACGAGGGTGGAGAGGCTGGGGTAAGCCCGGTGCGAAAGCATGCGCTGCCACCGCCTGCGTGATACCTTCCGTTAAGATAAAATTTAAAGGCCTTTATTTGCCCCTTAACTCTTGAGTTAGCCGTAATAAATTAATGACGAAGCCGAAAAGTCTTACGCCACTCTGCCGGACTCACGCCAAAACGCGTCTTAAATTGCTGGCGCCAGGTCACCGCAGAGTTAAACCCTACCAGCTCTGCCACGCTTTCAATGGGCATATTCCCGGCTTCTAACAATATCTGGCTGCGCCGCAGGCGCTCGGTGGTCAGCCAGTCGGCCACGCTCATCCCGGTGGCTTTTACAAAATGGCGGGTAAGCGTGCGGCGGCTCATCGATACCACCTCTGCCAGCGAGTCCAGATTATGCGGTTCGGCAATGTGCTGCTGGAGATAGTCAATCAGATAATTGATTCGTCCGTCACGGGTATCTTTCGGTACCGGCTGGGCAATAAACTGTGCCTGCCCCCCCTCGCGGTGTGGCGGTACGATCATACGGCGGGCAATCTGGTTGGCGACCACGCTGCCAAAGCGCTGGCGGATGATGTACAGGCAGCAGTCAAGCGCGGCAGCGGTACCCGCAGAGGTGATGATATTGCCGTCATCGACGTAGAGCGCATTGATATCCAGCTTTACGTCCGGGAAAAGCGTCTGAAACTGATGTTCAAATTCCCAGTGCGTGGCCGCGCGTTTACCGTCGAGAATGCCCGCATAACCCAGCACAAACGACCCCAGACAAAGCCCGACGATCTCCGCCCCGTTGTCTCTGGCCTGGACCAGGCTGTCGAGAAGCGTCTGGGGCGGGCGTTGCTGGACATGCTGCCAGTAAGGCACCACGACGATATCTGCCTGGCCGATGGCGGAGAAATCGTGAGTCGCGTTAAGCGCAAACCCGTCTGTGGATGTCAGTAATCCCGGTTTTTCGGCGCAGATCAACACACTAAAGCGCTTTTCGCCGGATACCGTATCACCAAACAAAATGCAGGGAACAGAGTAGTGGAACGGGCTGAACCCGTCTACCGCAACAATCGCGACGTTGATTAGCGCCATGTATCTCTCCTTTCCCCTGGTGATGCTCAGAATATAACGGTTTCACCATCCTCGGGAATGCTCACCGCATCCCCAATCAGGTTCGCGTCAACGTACTCACGCAGCGCATGGCGGGTCAACAGACAGTGGTTGATGGCCTCCATATGGGTCGCCACAATTTTCGCCTGCGGCAGCAGGAAGTGGACGTTGAGCACATCTTCCTGGCCCATGATAATCGGCCCAAATCCGATGACGTGAGCATAGCCCGCGTTAAGCACCACCACATCCGGCTGATGTTTTTGCAGATCGGCTGCCACTTCATCACGCCAGATGGTATCCCCGACAATGTAGAGCGTCTTCTCATCAGGATGACGTAAAACCACGCCACAGGCTTCACCCAGCCGTTCCGCCAGCTCCGGCACGGCGTAAGCACGATCGGTACCGTGCTGGCCGCCGCGGGTTTTCGCGATCCGGATATCGCCAAACGCCGTCTCCTCGGTCATCACCGTCAGGTGGGTAAATCCCTGGCTGCGCAGCAGCGCGGCGTCGCTGTCGTTCTGCACAAAGACAGGTTTATCTTTGCCGATCAGTTCGACAGCGGCGCGATCCCAGTGATCGTCATGGGTATGGGTGACGATCACCGCATCCGCCTCCAGCAACGTGTTGACGTCAACGGGTAGCTCGACCATCGGGTTGCGGATCTCCGCATGCGCCGTGCCGGGGAAGCCCGGATAAGCGCCCTTCGGGGCCAGCATTGGGTCGATTAAAAAGCGTTTCCCGGCGTAGGTAATCAGCTGAGTGGCATTACGAATCTGGGTGATGTTCATGGATATTCTCCTCATAGTGTGAAGAGGAGAATAGCCCGATGTCGCGCGTAACGATGTGGGCCACAGGGCGATGATCGATGAAATCGGGTCAACGTTATCGCATTCGCAGCGCATCCACCACCAGCGAAAAGGCCGGCGACGGCTGCTTTCGGCTCGGGTAGTAGAGATAATACCCCGGGAAGGGCAGACACCATGGTTCCAGCACGCGGATTAACCGGCCTTCAGCAATATGATCGCCAAACTCGTCTTCGGGTAGGAAAGCAATCCCGAATCCCGCCAGGGCAGCTTCGACAATATGCCAGGAAGTATTAAAGGTCAGTTGGCCATTCACGCGCACGTTCAGATCTCCACCGTCCTGATCAAAATCCCAGACGTAAATCCCGCCGGATTTAATCATCCTCTGGTTAATACACTGGTGCTGCGTCAGCTCATGCGGCGTTTGCGGAACAGGATGACGGGCGAAGTAGTCCGGCGAGGCGACCGCGGCCATACGCAACTGCGGGCCTATCGGCAACGCGATCATGTCTTTATCGATGGTATCTCCCATACGAACGCCCGCATCGAAGCGGTCGGCAACGATATCGCGAAAACCGTGATTGGCGTCGAACTCGATGTGAATGTCGGGGTATTGCCGCAAAAGTGGCGTCAACTTAGGCAGCAGAGTGCGCGATAACACATCGGGTCCACAGGTGATCCTCACCGTGCCGGCGGGCTTGTCGCGAAGCTCCGTCAACATGTCCAGCTCCGCTTCGATTTCATCGAAACGGTTGCCAATGGCGTTAAGCAAGCGTTCGCCGGCTGCGGTGGGAGAAACGCTGCGGGTGGTGCGGGTCAGCAGGCGGATCTGCATCCGGTTCTCCAGCCCGGTTATGGCCTGGCTTAACGCGGGCTGGGTCACGCCCAACTGTGCCGCGGCACGGGTAAAACTGCCCTCACGCGCCACGGTGACAAAAGCAAAAAGATCGTTCAGGTTACGCTTCATCACACCCTCATTTATAAGCCAAACTTATAAGCTCATTAAGCATTGATTAGCTAGTCAGAATACACCCGCCGTGTAAAATTTTCACTGTGACCTGACGTCAACCACATTCCAACCTTTCATCTGCATGCGTTATTCCCGTGAATAGCGCCCGGCCCCGGCTTGTCCGAATCTGGCCGAACGAATAACAAGGTAAACACGATGTCCGCTATGGTGAACGAAACATCAGCGCGCCAGTCCCGTGCCTGCTGGAGCGGCGTGCTGGCAATGACCCTCTGCGCTTTTACGCTGGTCGCCTCAGAATTTATGCCTGTAAGTCTGCTGACGCCCGTTTCGCGGGATCTCGCCGTCAGTGAAGGCCTGGCGGGCCTCGGGATCGCGATATCCGGCGCGCTGGCCGTATTGACCAGCCTGTTTCTCTCTTCTCTTGCGGGAGGCATTAACCGCAAATCGCTGCTGCTGGGCCTGACGGCATTGATGGCCGTCTCCGGTCTGATTATCGCCGTGGCTGAGAGCTATCCCCTTTATATGCTGGGACGCGCACTGCTTGGCGTGGCCATTGGCGGCTTCTGGTCGCTCTCCGCGGCGACCGCAATTCGCCTTGTGCCACCGCATCAGGTTCAACGTGCGCTGGCCATTTTTAACGGTGGCAACGCCCTGGCGACCGTCGTTGCGGCTCCGCTCGGCAGCTGGCTGGGGGCGACAATCGGCTGGCGCGGTGCCTTTTACTGCCTGGTGCCCGTGAGCCTGCTCGCGTTTATCTGGCAGTGGTTCAGCCTGCCTTCCATGTCCGTGGAAAAGCGCACCGCGTCGTCCACCAGCGCCTTCGGCCTGCTGAAAAACCCTCTGGTGGCAAAAGGAATGGTCGCGTGCGGCGTCTTTTTCATGGGGCAGTTCGCGCTGTTTACCTACGTGCGTCCGTTCCTTGAAACCGTGACTTTCGCCAGCGCGACGCAGTTATCGTTAATCCTGCTGGTGATTGGCGTGGCGGGTTTTATCGGCACCCTGCTGATCGGCACGTTTCTGAGCCGCGGATTTTACACCACGCTGGTCGCCATTCCCGTGGTGATGGCGCTGATTGCCGCAGCACTGATGGCCTTCGGCCATCACCTTGCCGCCGTCACCGCCCTGCTCGGCCTCTGGGGACTGGTCGCGACGGCCGCCCCCGTCGGCTGGTGGACCTGGGTTGCCAGAACGCTTCCTGAAAATGCCGAAGCGGGTGGCGGACTGATGGTGGCAATGGTGCAGCTCTCCATTGCGCTCGGCTCCACGCTCGGTGGCCTGGCCTTTGACCACAGCGGCTGGCAAAGCACCTTTGCACTCAGCGGTGTACTGCTTATCGCCGCTGCCATGTTCACGTTTTACACCTCACACAACGACACACTTCACAGGAGTTAATCATGAGAAGATTCACCATGGCGCTCGGGCTGTTAGTCAGCGCCTTCGCCGCCAGCGCTGCCGATATGTCCCGGGGCGCAGATAATTTCTACAAAAGCGATAAGGTTACGCAGCAGAAGGTGACCTTTAAAAACCAGTATCAGATGAACGTCGTCGGCAATCTGTATCGGCCAAAAGAGGCGGATAAAAACGCCAGACTGCCGGCGATCGTGGTCGGCCATCCGATGGGCGCGGTGAAAGAGCAAAGCGCCAGTCTCTATGCGCAAAAGCTCGCGGAACAGGGCTTTGTCACCCTGGCGATTGATCTCTCATTCTGGGGGGAAAGCGAAGGTAAACCGGGGCATCTGATCTCACCAGAAATCTATTCCGATGATTTCAGCGCGGCCGTGGATTATCTGAGCACTCAGTCCTTTGTCGATCCGCAGCGCATCGGGGTGCTGGGCATTTGCGGCAGCGGCAGCTTCGTTATTAGCGCGGCGAAAATTGACCCGCGCATGAAAGCGATCGCCACCGTCAGCATGTATGACATGGGCTCCGCCTTCCGCAACGGTCTCAACCATTCCGTGACGGTTGAACAGCGTAAAGCGATGATTGCCTCTGCCGCTGAGCAGCGTCTGAAAGAGTATCAGGGTGCAGAGACAGCCTACATTCCCGGGACGGTAAATAAGCTGGATGATTCTACGCCGGCTATCCAGCGTGAGTTCTTCGATTTCTATCGCACCGAACGCGGCGGGTACACGCCACAGGGCGAGAAAGAGGCGCTGACGACGAAACCGATGATGAGCAGCATCGGTAAGTTTATGAACTTCTATCCGTTCAACGATATCGAAACCATTTCACCGCGTCCGATGCTGTTTATCACGGGTGATAAAGCGCATTCGAAAGAGTTTAGCGAAGACGCCTATAAACGCGCCGGTGAACCGAAAGAGCTGTATATCGTGCCGAATGCAGGCCACGTTGACCTGTATGACCGCACGGATCTGATCCCGTTTGCAAAACTGGCCTCGTTCTTTAAAGCCAACCTGAAATAACCCGGTAAGGCGTATAACACCCTGTTATACGCCTTTGTCCTGACTACCAGCCCGGCACCGCGCCACCGTTAAAGAGGGTCTCTGCGGCCTTCGCCACTTCCGGCGACTGATACGACTGAATAAATTCCTTCACGTTTTCCGCGTCTTTGTTGTCTTCCCGCGTCACCACGATGTTCACATACGGCGAGTTTTTATCTTCAATAAACACGCTGTCATGCACCGGCGACAGCCCGGTTTGCTGGAGATAGGTGGTGCTGATAATGGCAACATCCACTTTCGGATCATCCAGCACGCGCGGCAGTTGCGCCCCTTCCAGCTCCATGATGTTCAAATGCTTCGGATTGGCGGTGATATCCAGCGCCGTCGGCAGCAGGCCAACGTCCGGCTTCAGGGTAATCAGCTTCTCTTTTTGCAACAGCAGCAATGCGCGACCAAGGTTGGTCGGATCGTTTGGAATGGCGATGGTCGCGCCGTCCTTCAGCTCAGACACGGATTTTATCTTGCGGGAGTAGCCGGCCATCGGGAAAACAAAGGTATTCGCTACAGCAACCAGCTTGTAGTGATGCGCCTTGTTATCTTCTGCCAGGAACGGGCGATGCTGGAAGACATTGGCATCAAGATCGCCCTGACTGGTGGCATCATTGGGCAACAGCGAGCCGCTGAACCCCACCAGTTCCACATCCAGACCGTATTTCTCTTTCGCCACTTTTTTAGCGACTTCCGCCACGTCCTGCTCAGCGCCGTTAATCACGCCGACTTTGATGTGTTTGGCATCGCTGCCGCCTTGATCGCAACCTGCCAGCAGCAGGCCCGCGAGAACCAGAGCACCCAATCGAAGTTTCACGAGACATATCCTTTTGATAAACGTTTCAGTGACTATATCGACAACGGTACGGCTGGCTAAAAAACGAAAAAGCATCAATAAGACGGATAAGTTATATGTGCGGGGGCGTTATTGATCCGACCTGAGCATGCCCGCACGGCGTAACGGCGTTTCACGTAAAAACCACGACAGTACAAACGCCAGCACCATAATGCTTGCCGCCAGCAGGAACACCGCGTGAATGGCTGAGCCAAACGCATCAAGGTAATCGAGCCGCAGGGCCTCTGGCAGCCGGTGAATGGCCGCTGGATTGAGCTCATGCGGTAACTCCGCCCCTTGCGGTAAACGGTCCATCAGACCCGATTGCAAAACGTGGGTGAAGACCGCGCCAAACAGCGCGACGCCGATGGCCCCGCCAATGGAACGAAACAGCGTGACCCCGGAAGTCGCTACCCCGTATTGATCGGCAGAGACGCTGTTCTGCACGGCCAGCACCAGTACCTGCATGACCAGCCCCAGACCCATCCCCAGCACGCCGGTAAAAATGTACAGCTGCCAGGTCGGCGAGTGGATCGAGATACGCGTCAGCAGCACCATGCCCACCACGCCAAGCAGCGTACCGGCGATCGGAAACAGACGGTATTTTCCGGTACGGCTGATAATCCGCCCGCTGATGATCGAGGTCAGCAGCAGTCCGCCCATCAGCGGGATCAGCTGCAGACCGGCCTGAGTCGGCGTGGCGTCTTTCACAACCTGCAGATAGAGCGGCAGGAAGGTGACCGAGCCAAAGAGCGACATCCCGATAATAAAACCAATCAGGCTGCAGAGCAGAAAGCTGCGATCGCGGAACAGCGAGAGCGGAATGATTGGCTCCCAGGCCAGACGCTCCTCATAGATAAACCCGGCGATACCCGTCAGGCCAAAGGCCAGAATGCACCACAGCTGCGGGTCGTTCCACTGGCGTATCGTCCCGCCTTCAGTGGTAAACAGGATGATACACAGCAGCGCCATACTGAGGTAAATCGCCCCCAGATAATCAATTTCGTGCTTGTTGCGCCGTGCGCTGCCGTGGAACACCGCGCCTATCACCATCAGGGCAAAGAGACCGAGCGGCAGATTGATATAAAAAATCCAGCGCCAGGAGGCATGCTGCACGATAAACCCGCCGATAAGCGGCCCGATCACCGTCGCCAGACCAAACACGCCGCCAAACAGCCCCTGATAGCGGCCACGCTCCGCAGGCGGAATAACGTCCGCCACGGCGGCCATACTGATGACCATCAGACCGCCGCCGCCCAGCCCCTGCAGGCCGCGCATCAGCACCAGTTGGGTCATGTTTTGCGCCAGACCGCAGAGCACCGACCCCGCCAGAAACAGCACAATAGCGATTTGAAGGACGATTTTACGCCCAAACAGATCGCCGAATTTTCCGTACAGCGGCACCACAATGGTCGAGCTGAGGATATAGGCCGTCACCACCCAGGAGAGCTTATCCAGGCCACCCAGTTCCCCAACGATGGTGGGCAACGCCGTGGAAACAATCGTCTGGTCCAGCGCCGAAAGCAGCATCACCAGCAGCAACGCGCTGAACAACAGCTTTATCGACGGCACGTTTTGCGCAGGTTGAGTCATTACGTCGGACTCCATAAGAGATCGCTTGAAATTAATTAACTGGATAATTAATATTTAAGTAAGTGATGAATAAGATCAAGAGATCCTGCGACTATGCCAGCACATAGGGACAATTCTGAACCGCGCCGCCCCGGTCGACCACGCGGCGGAAAGCGGGCAACCGCCAGCCGCGAACAGCTGCTGGATATTGCGTTGAGCCTCTTTTCTCGCCAGGGGATCGCTCAAACCTCGCTGAACGCCATCGCCAAAGAAGCGGGCGTAACGCCAGCGATGCTGCATTACTACTTCAATTCACGAGAACAATTGCTCGACGCGATGATTGAGGAGCGCTTCCTGCCCTTACGTAACCGGATCGGCGCAATTTTCGCCGAAAACCCCGACTCGCCGGTCAACGCATTAACGCAAATGGTGAAGGTACTGGCCGAGCTGGCGGAGCAGCACCGCTGGTTTGCCCCGCTGTGGATGCAGGAGGTCATCGGGGAGATGCCTGTACTGCGCACGCATCTGCACGCGCGGTTCGGTGACGACAAATACCAGGCAACACTCGCCACCCTTAAACGCTGGCAGCAGGAAGGACAACTGAACCGGGCACTCGCGCCAGAACTGCTGTTCACCACGCTGCTAAGCCTGGTGCTGGTGCCGTTCTCAAGAATGCGCAACGACGAGAGGCTACACGCCCTCTCGCCAGAGATCATTGTGCGTCACGCGCTGGCCGTGATGGGTAACGGCATCGGCGGTTAAAGGGATTTGGTCAGATAATGCCTTTGCATACCCGGGTACGGGTAATCCGGCAACGACATCTGCAGTTGATAGCCCTGCTTTTCATAGAATGGGCGTGCCTGGAAGCTGACCGTATCCACCAGCGCATGGGTGCAGCCTTTGCGTCGGGCTTCGTCTTCTGCCGTTTTGATAAGCTGGCTGCCGACGCCCGATCCCCGCACGGTGTCGCTGACCCACAGAAAATCGATGTTTAGCCAGTCGCCTTTGCGCACGCCAATTAACCCACCCAGCATCGCGCCCTTTTCGTCTCGCACATAAACGCCAATGTCGCCGCTAAAGTTTGAGAGATCTAAAAATTGTCCGTTGTAGGCGCGAAGCCCTGTTAATAATTCTTCTTTTTCATCGTGTGTGACGTTATCCGTCGTGCTCAGATGCATATTTTTCTCCTTATTTTCTGTGCAATCTTAATATTGCACAGCCTTTCCTTCATCAAAACTCCTTTTTTTCTCCATTCTTTAAACATTGAAATATTCATTCAATAAGTACTTAAAAAAAGTCTTTCCAATACGCACCTGAAACGTATAATGAGAACGATCATTCTCACTTTTATAGGGTAACCGACGATGAGCACAAAACTGGAAGAACGCCAAAAGCAGCGTCAGGACGACATCATCGCTGCCGCGCGTCAGTGCTTTCGCGCCAGCGGTTTTCATGCGGCCAGCATGTCGCAGATCGCCAGTGAGGCAAAGCTCAGCGTCGGGCAAATCTACCGTTATTTCAGTAACAAAGATGCGATTATTGAAGAGATGATTCGCCGTATCATCGACTCACGCATCGAAGAGATTCAGGGTAAAACGCTGGTCGAGGGGATGCCTCAGGCGCTCGCCTGGCGACAGACCCTGAATGAAGATGACGATGCGCTGATGCTTGAGATGTCGGCTGAAGCCACGCGCAATCCCCAGGTGGCGGCCATGCTGGTCGAAGCGGAAAAGCGGATGTTTGCTAATGCCTGCGCACACCTGAAAAAACAGTTTCCCCACCTGAGTGATGATCATATTCGCTGCTGCGTGGAGATTACCGCGGTAATGATTGAGGGGTCTATTTACCGTCGACTCACCCCCTTAAACGTACCCTCTGAACAATTAGAGCCTCTTTATCAAAATATTTTAAATATGCTTTTCTCTGCGAAGTAATCGCATGTGAATAATTAGCGGGAAGACGTTATTCCCTTATTAACATTTCCGGCTCTGCCGGAGATGCGGTATCGCTGTGCCTTTAAATAGCCCCCTTCCTTGTTAAGCCATTAACAGGGCAGGCATCGTTCACCCTGGAAAAAATTATGAAAACCATAACAACCTCCATCGCAGCATTATTCCTCCTGACGGGGTGCGATAATGCACAAACAACTGCTCCTCAACATCCCCTCCCGCAAGTGGGGATTGTTACGCTCCTGAGCCAACCCGTTTCCGTGGTCAGTGAACTGACCGGACGCACCACGGCCGCCATGAGCGCGGAAGTGCGTCCTCAGGTGGGCGGCATTATTCAGAAACGGCTCTTTACCGAAGGCGATACCGTACAAGCCGGACAGGCGCTGTATCAAATTGACCCTTCCAGCTACCGCGCCGCCTACGATGAGGCCGCCGCAGCCCTGAAACAGGCGCAGGCGCTGGTGCAGGCCGATTGCCAAAAAGCTCAACGCTATACACAACTGGTGAAAGACGACGGCGTATCGCGTCAGGATGCCGAAGATGCAAAGTCCACCTGCGCGCAGGACAAGGCCAGCGTGGAGTCGAAAAAAGCAGCCCAGGAAAGCGCGCGCATTAACCTCAACTGGACCACGGTGACCGCCCCGATTGCCGGACGTATTGGCATCTCTTCGGTCACCCCCGGCGCACTGGTCACTGCCCAGCAAGAGACCGCACTCGCCACCATTCGCGGCCTGGACAATATGTACGTCGATTTAACCCGCTCCAGCGCCGATCTTCTGCGATTACGCAAACAAACGCTTGCCAGCAACAGCGAGACATTGAGCGTGTCGTTGATCCTTGAAGATGGCAGCACCTATCAGGAAAAAGGCCGTCTGGCCCTGACTGAAGTGGCAGTGGACGAATCCACCGGATCGGTCACATTGCGCGCCGTCTTCCCCAACCCGCAGCATCAGCTTCTGCCCGGGATGTTTGTTCGCGCCAGAGTGGATGAAGGGGTAATGAGCGAGGCCATCCTCGCCCCGCAGCAGGGAATTACCCGAGATGCCAAAGGCAACGCCACCGCGCTGGTGGTGGGGGCCGGCAATAAGGTGGAACAACGTCAGCTGGAAACGGGTGACACCTACGGCGACAAATGGCTGGTGCTGAGTGGGCTGAAGGCTGGCGATAAGCTGATTGTGGAAGGCACCGATAAAGTGACCGCCGGTCAGCAAGTTAACGCCGAAGAGATGAAAACCGCGGGAGGAAACGCCTGATGTTTTCCCGCTTCTTCGTGCGTCGCCCGGTTTTTGCCTGGGTGATTGCCATTCTGATTATGCTCGCCGGGGTACTGGCAATCCGTACCCTGCCCGTCGCGCAGTATCCCGACGTCGCCCCGCCGTCGATAAAAATCTCTGCCACCTACACTGGCGCGTCGGCACAGACTCTGGAAAACAGCGTCACCCAGGTCATTGAGCAACAGCTGACCGGGCTGGATAACCTGCTCTATTTTACCTCCACCAGCAGTTCGGACGGCTCGGTAAGCATCACCGTCACATTCGAACAGGGAACCGACCCGGATACCGCGCAGGTTCAGGTGCAGAACAAAGTTCAGCAGGCCGAGTCGCGCTTGCCGACCGAGGTACAGCAGGCCGGCATTACGGTGCAAAAATCGCAGAGTAACTTCCTGCTGATCATGGGCGTGTACGATAAAACCGACCACGCCAGCAGTTCGGATATCGCCGACTGGCTGGTGAGTAATATGCAGGATCCGCTGGCACGCGTAGAGGGCGTCGGCAGCCTGCAGGTGTTTGGTGCGGAATACGCCATGCGCATCTGGCTTGACCCGGCAAAGCTGGCGTCGTACTCGCTGATGCCATCCGACGTTCAGAGCGCCATTGAAGCGCAGAACGTGCAGGTTTCCGCCGGTAAAATCGGCGCTTTACCCGCGTCCGGTACCCAGCAGTTGACCGCCACCGTGCGTGCCCAGTCGCGCCTGCAGACGGTCGATCAGTTTAAAAATATCATCGTTAAGAGCCAGTCCAGCGGCGCAGTGGTGCGTATCGGCGACGTGGCGCGCGTGGAGATGGGCAGCGAGGATTACACGGCTACCGCCAGGCTGAATGGCCACCCGGCAGCCGGTATGGCGGTAATGCTCTCGCCGGGCGCGAATGCGCTCAATACCGCCACCGCGGTGAAAGATAAAATTGCCGAATTCAAACGGGCTATGCCGGAAGGCTATGACGTGGCCTATCCGAAAGACAGCACCGAGTTCATTAAGATCTCGGTGGAAGATGTGATTCAGACGCTGTTTGAGGCGATTATCCTCGTGGTGGTGGTGATGTATCTGTTTCTGCAGAACATTCGCGCCACGCTCATCCCCGCGCTGGCGGTGCCGGTAGTTCTGTTGGGCACCTTTGGCGTGCTGGCGCTGTTCGGTTATTCCATTAATACCCTGACGCTGTTTGCGATGGTGCTGGCGATAGGTCTGCTGGTCGATGACGCCATCGTGGTAGTGGAAAACGTCGAGCGCATTATGCGCGATGAAGGTCTGCCCGCCCGCGAAGCCACCGAAAAATCGATGGGCGAAATTTCCGGTGCGCTGGTCGCCATTGCGCTGGTGCTTTCCGCCGTGTTTCTGCCGATGGCCTTCTTCGGCGGCTCAACCGGCGTCATCTACCGCCAGTTTTCGGTCACCATTATCTCAGCTATGATCCTCTCGGTGGTGGTGGCGCTGACCCTGACACCCGCGCTCTGCGGCTCGGTACTGCGCCATACGCCTCCTCACAAAAAAGGGTTCTTCGGCGCCTTTAACCGCTTCTACAGTAAGACCGAGCATGGCTACCAGAATAAAGTCCTCCGCGCGCTGCGCCGCTCCGCGGGCATGCTGGTGGTCTACGCCCTGCTCTGTGGCGCGATGGCCGTGGCAATGCTGAAGCTGCCCGGCAGCTTCCTGCCCACGGAGGACCAGGGTGAAATCATGGTGCAGTACACCCTGCCCGCCGGTGCGACAGCAGTACGTACCGCGGAGATCAGTCGTCAGGTTCGCGAGTGGTTCCTCACTAAAGAAAAAGCCAACACCGATGTGATTTTTACGGTCGAGGGCTTTAGCTTTAGCGGCAGCGGCCAGAATGCCGGGATGGCGTTTGTCTCCCTGAAAAACTGGTCCGAGCGTAAAGGCGATGAGAACACCGCTCAGGCGATTGCCCTGCGCGCCACTCAGGAACTCGGCTCCCTTCGCGATGCCACCGTCTTTGCCATGACGCCCCCGGCCGTAGACGGCCTCGGCCAGAGCAACGGTTTTACCTTCGAGCTCATGGCCAGCGGTAGCACCGATCGCGACACGTTGCTGAAGATGCGTAATCAGCTGATCGGCCAGGCGAATCAGGACACCTCCCTGCATGCCGTTCGCGCCAATGATTTGCCGCAGATGCCGCAGCTGCAGGTGGATATCGACAACAACAAAGCCGTATCGCTGGGGCTTTCCCTGAGCGACGTCACCGATACCCTCTCCAGCGCCTGGGGCGGAACCTACGTGAATGACTTTATCGATCGGGGCCGCGTGAAAAAGGTCTACATCCAGGGAGACAGCGATTACCGCGCCGTGCCTTCCGATCTCAACAAATGGTACGTACGCGGCAGCGACAGCACCATGACACCGTTCTCCGCTTTCGCCACCACGCGCTGGGAATATGGCCCGGAGAGTCTGGTGCGCTACAACGGCTCGGCGGCCTATGAAATTCAGGGCGAGAACGCCAGTGGTGCCAGCTCCGGTACGGCGATGACCCGGATGGAACAGCTGGCGAACAACCTGCCGGCCGGCACAACCTGGGCGTGGAGCGGGTTGTCGTTACAGGAGAAACTGGCGAGTGGTCAGGCGATGAGCTTGTATGCCCTCTCCATCCTGGTGGTATTCCTGTGCCTGGCCGCGCTGTATGAGAGCTGGTCGGTGCCGATTTCAGTCATTCTGGTGATCCCGCTTGGGGTGCTGGGTGCGGCGCTGGCCGCCTCGCTGCGTGGGCTGAGCAACGACGTCTATTTCCAGGTAGCGCTGCTGACCACCATCGGCCTGTCGTCGAAAAACGCCATTTTGATCGTTGAGTTTGCGGAGGCGAAAGTCGCGGAAGGTTACTCCCTGACGCGTGCCGCGCTGCGTGCGGCTCAGACGCGACTGCGTCCGATCATCATGACGTCGCTGGCGTTTATCGCCGGGGTAACACCGCTGGCCGTCGCCACCGGTGCAGGCGCCAACAGCCGCGTGGCGATTGGGACCGGCATCATCGGCGGGACGCTCGCGGCAACGCTGCTGGCCATCTTCTTTGTTCCATTATTCTTCGTACTGGTGAAACGTCTCTTCTCCGGTAAGCACGCAAACCGGAGGTCATAATGTTTCGTGTATCTGTTTTAGTGTTAGCGCTGCTGAGCGCAGGCTGTGTTTCGTTAGACCCTACCTACCAGCGTCCTGACGCGCCCGTCCCGGCCACGTTGCCGGGCACCCACGGCGAAGCCACCGCCGTGGTCAGCCAGTGGCAGCAGGTGATGAACGATCACCGCCTGAACAGGGTGGTAACAATGGCACTCACCGGCAACCGCGATGTGCAAAAAGCGATTGCTGATATCGACGCCGCCCGCGCCCAGTATGGTGAGACGCGCTCGTCTCTGTTCCCGTCGGTGGATGCCAGCCTGAGCCATACCCGCAGCCGCACGCTGGCCAGCGGCGTGAGCACCAGCGATGAGGCTAACGGCACCGTCTCCAGCTTCGAGCTGGATCTGTTTGGTCGTAACCAGAGCCTCTCGCGCGCCGCGCGTGAAACCTGGCTTGCCAGCGAGTTCACGGCGCAGAACACGCGCCTGACAATGGTCAGCGAGCTGACTACCGCCTGGATTACTCTGGCGGCAGATAACAGCAATCTGGCGCTGGCTAAATCCACTCAGGAGAGCGCAGCGAACTCGCTCAAGATTGTGCAGCGTCAGCAGGACGTCGGGGTCGCCGCCGCAACGGATGTCAGCGAAGCAATGGCGGTTTATCAGCAGGCCCGCGCCAGCGTCGCCAGCTATCAGACGCTGGTGATGCAGGACAAAAACGCCCTGAATTTGCTGGCGGGCGAGACGGTACCGGAAAACCTGCTACCCGGTACGCTGGAGAGCCTGAGCGATAACGCCATCACCCTGATCCCGGCGGGCGTTAGCTCCGCCACGCTGCTGCGTCGCCCGGATATTCAGGAGGCTGAACATAACCTGTTGAGCGCCAATGCCAACATCGGTGCTGCGCGCGCCAACTTCTTCCCGACGATGTCGCTTACCGCCAGCGCCGGGGTCGGCAGCGATTCGCTCTCGTCATTGTTCAGCCACGGCATGAAGGTCTGGTCGTTCGCGCCGTCCATCTCCCTGCCGCTGTTCAGCGGCGGCAATAACATGGCGCAACTGCGCTATGCCGAAGCGGAGAAAAAAGGGCTGATTGCCACCTATGAGAAAACCATCCAGAGCGCGTTCAAAGATGTAGCCGATGCGCTGGCGCGCCGCGAAACACTGAGTGAAGAGCTTGATGCGCAACGTGAATACGTGGCGGCAGAGCAAAAAACGCTGGATGTGGCAACGCGCAGCTATCAGGTGGGGGCGGGTGATTACCTGACCGTTCTCACCGCGCAGCGCGCCCTGTGGTCGGCACGGGCATCATTGATTGCCCTGCAGCAGACCGACTTTGAAAACCGTATTACGCTGTGGCAGTCGCTGGGGGGAGGGATTCAATAACCGCCGGTCCAGGTGCAGGTGCTGGTGCAGGTGCAGGTGCAGGTGCAGGTGCAGGATTCTCATACGCAGGAAGACAAAAATTCATACTTTCGGCTGGCGTCGCTACACTGAATGTAACGATATATTTCATGGGAAGCCTGTGACGTCTAAAGGGGATTTTGATGAAAGCTGCACACCTGGTTTGCCTGCTCGTTTGTCTGCTCTTCGCCGCGTTTGTCCATGCCCAGGAAAAAGACGATCCCGTGAAAGAGGCCCAGATAAAGCAGCAGATCCTTAAAGATGTGAAGAAGGCCTGCACGCCCCAGAAAAAGCAGAGCGATAAAGCCTGGCAGGCGATGATTTTGTCGTCTGAGGCCAATCAACTGTTGATCAAAAACGCCATCACGGCCGTGAAGCGCGACAATCTGGATGCTTACTGGGACGCGGTCAGTCAGGTAGATTGTATGGAAGATTATTAAGCGTGAAGCCGGGCTTCACGCTTTTTTTTAGCGCTTTCGTACATCCGGAATAATCAAATCCCCGCGCAGAACATAGGACCCCAGCATCTGCGTTTTCTCCGTCAGCCAGCCCACAATACGTGCCGCCATAGCATCCATCGAGTATTCAATGGCCGGGATCACCGGGATACCCGGCAGATGCAGCGATCCGGCAAGGCTAAAGACCATAATGTCGTCCGGCACGGATTTATTAAACGCCTGCAGCTGCGGGATCACCCGCTGAGCTTCCTGTTCGTCCGCCACCAGCAGCGCGTTAAAATTCAGCGTGCTCGCATTGTTAAGCAACTCCTGCAGCGCAACGGATGAGGAGGTGGCATCCATAAAGACGAGGTTGCGATTAAAGGGCAGGAAATTTTTCTCCAGCGCGTGTTTATAGCCCAGCAACACCTGGTCGGCGAAACCGCTGCCTTGCGGATGGATCAGGGCTATCTGGCGTCGCCCCTGGCTGGTCAGATAGTTACAGGCGGTTTCGGCGGCAAAGGCGTGATCGAACTGGATGCTGTTGGAATTATCGGACTCCATGCAGTCAACGAGGATGACATTGTCCATCTCGACGTCCAGCGGGAAACGCGCGCCAATCACCAGGATGTCATCACATAACCCACAGGAAAGTTCTTCCAGGGCGTGCATCACTTCCGCTTTGGTATGCGCGAAGCGCAACAGCAGATGTTTTTGATGCTGGCTGAGGTGCTTTTCCAGCGCGTAAAGATAACCGGTGGTCTGGTTAATATTCTCCTGCGCGCAAATCACCCCAATACACCCCGTCGACTGGCTCAGCAGCGACTGCGCAATTACATTGGGCCGGTAGTTCAGTTCATCAACCGCTTTTAAAACGGCCTGGCGGCTGGCTTCCTTTACGCCACGCGACCCACTCAACACTCGCGATACCGTGGCTTTAGACACCCCGGCAAGACGTGATACATCATTGATTGTCGACATCTCTTTCCCCTGGCAGGCTTACTTCGCACCTGCAAATTCCATCACCGCTACGGCTCATATTATAGCCAGAATGGAGTATATCCTTTTCCGTTTTTCATGGAAACCGATTTTCCATTTCAACTCAAAATGATGTCAAAACACGCAAATTATGTGACTTGCATCTGGTTAATTAGCGTCATAAGTAGTGGATCTTGATGGTTGACACACTTCTGTCTTTTATAAATGGAAACCGGTTTCCGTATAATGTCCAATCATCCTCGCAATAACTTTTTACATTTAGAGGATGGTTGTCGATGTTCAAGATTATGCTGTGTTGCTCTGCCGGGATGTCCACCAGCCTGCTGGTCAGCAAAATGGTCGATGTCGCGAAAGAGCGCGGGTTGCCGGTAAAAATAGACGCGTATGGCGTTTCCGAATTTGATACGCAGTTTCCGCAGTACCAGGTTGTCCTTCTCGGACCCCAGGTGAAGTACATGTTACAGACACTCTCAGACAAGGCGGCTACAAAGGGCATCCCGGTCCAACCCATCGACATGATGGATTACGGTATGCAACGTGGCGATAAAGTACTGGACTATGCTCTGTCGCTCATCGAAGCGGCACACTAAAAGGTGTTCACATGAGTTCGTTATATCAATCAATGGTCGCGGTTATTGAGCAGTCAATTACCCCGCTGGCCGCGAAGCTCGGCCAGCAAAAGTATGTGATTGCCATCCGCGACGGCTTTACCGCCGCGCTGCCGTTTATGATCATCGGCTCGTTTATGCTGGTGTTCATCTTCCCGCCCTTCTCCGCGGATACGACGAACAGCTTTGCCCGCGGCTGGCTGGATTTCTCCCAGACTTACCGTGAACAGCTGATGCTGCCGTTCAACCTCAGCATGGGCGTGATGACGTTCTTCATTTCGGTGGGGATTGGTGCAAGCCTGGGGCGTCAGTTTAACCTCGATCCGGTGATGTCCGGTCTGCTGGCCTTTATGGCCTTCCTGCTGGTGGCAGCTCCGTATGCCGACGGCAAGATCTCGACCCAGTACCTCTCCGGCCAGGGGATTTTCACCGCGCTGATCACCGCCATCTACTCTACCCGCGTGTATGCGTGGCTGAAGCAGAACAACGTGACCATCCGTCTGCCGAAAGAAGTGCCGACCGGTGTGGCGCGTTCGTTTGAGATCCTGATCCCGGTCATGGTGGTGATCGGTACCCTGCACCCGCTGAACCTGTTTATCGAAGCACAAACCGGGATGATTATCCCGCAGGCGATTATGCACCTGCTGGAACCGCTGGTCTCTGCGTCTGACTCCCTGCCTGCCATTCTGCTCTCCGTGCTGCTGTGCCAGATCTTCTGGTTTGCCGGTATCCACGGCTCGCTGATTGTCACCGGCATCATGAACCCGTTCTGGATGGCCAACCTGTCCGCAAACCAGGCGGCACTGGCGGCTGGCGCAGCGCTGCCACACGTTTACCTGCAGGGTTTCTGGGACCACTACCTGCTGATTGGCGGCGTCGGCTCCACGCTTCCGCTGGCCTTCCTGCTGCTGCGCAGCCGCGTCACGCACCTGCGCACCATCGGCAAAATGGGCGTTGTGCCCAGCTTCTTTAACATCAACGAACCGATTCTGTTCGGCGCGCCAATCATCATGAACCCGATGCTGTTTATCCCGTTCGTGTTTGTTCCGCTGGTGAACGCCTGCCTGGCGTACGGCGCCACCAAAATGGGCTGGCTGGCACAGGTGGTGTCGTTAACCCCGTGGACGACCCCGGCCCCTATTGGCGCATCGTGGGCGGCAAACTGGGCGTTGAGCCCGGTGGTGATGTGTCTGGTGTGTATGGTGATGTCAGCGCTGATGTACCTGCCGTTCCTGCGTGCTTACGAGCGTACGTTGATGAAAAACGAAGAGCAGAAAGCCCAGGCAACCGTCGGTGCCGCTGAAACAGCAAGTCATTAAGTCAAAGAGGAAAGGTCATGAAATACGCATTTCCCGATAATTTCTGGTGGGGCAGCGCAAGCTCCGCCCTCCAGACCGAAGGGACACGAGAGGGTGAAACCACCTGGGATTACTGGTTTGCCCGCGAGCCAAACCGTTTTCATAATGGCGTGGGACCGCAGCACACCTCCACGTTTTATCAACACTGGAAAACGGACATTCAGCTGTTAAAGCAGCTGAACCACAACAGCTTTCGCACCTCGATTAGCTGGGCGCGCCTGATCCCCGACGGTATCGGTGAAGTGAACCCGGAAGCGGTCGATTTTTATCATCAGGTCATTGATGAGCTGATTGAACAGGGTATTACCCCGTTTATCACCCTGTTCCACTTCGACATGCCGATGGCGATGCAGGAGATTGGCGGCTGGGAAAACCGCAACGTGGTGGACGCTTACGCCCGTTATGCGCAGATTTGCTTCGATCTGTTTGGCGATCGCGTGCTGCACTGGTTTACCTTCAACGAGCCGATTGTGCCGGTGGAAGGCGGCTATCTGTACGATTTCCACTATCCCAACGTGGTGGATTTTCGTCGTGCGGCCACCGTGGCGTATCACACCGTGCTGGCGCATGCGCAGGCGGTACGCGCTTACCGTGCCGGGCACTACGCCGGGGAGATCGGTATCGTACTGAACCTGACGCCGTCCTATCCGCGCTCGCAAAACCCGGCTGACGTCAAAGCGGCACACATTGCGGACCTGATGTTTAACCGCAGCTTCCTTGACCCCGTCCTGCGCGGCGAATACCCGGCGGACCTGGTGGCGTTGCTGAAATCTTACGATCAGCTCCCCGCCTGCAAACCGGAAGACAGTTTCCTGATTGCGGAAGGAAAAATCGACCTGCTCGGCATTAACTATTATCAGCCGCGTCGCGTGAAATGCCGTGACAGTGCGGTGAACCCACAGGCACCGTTTATGCCGGAGTGGTTCTTTGATAATTACGAAATGCCTGGCCGCAAGATGAATCCATACCGTGGCTGGGAAATTTATGAGCCGGGTATTTACGATATTCTGATTAACCTGCGCGACAATTACGGTAACCCACGCTGTTTTATTTCTGAGAACGGTATGGGTGTCGAAAATGAACAGCGCTTTATTGAGAATGGTCAGATAAACGATCAATACCGCATCGATTTTATTTCCGAACATTTGGCCTGGCTGCATAAAGGTATTAGCGAAGGGTGCCAGTGTCTTGGCTACCATATGTGGACCTTTATTGATAACTGGTCGTGGTGTAATGCGTATAAAAATCGCTACGGATTTATCCAGCTCGATTTAACTACCCAGCAGCGCACCATCAAGAAAAGCGGCGAGTGGTTTGCCGCCACCGCATTAAATAACAGTTTTGACAGAGAGTCAGTGTAATGATCGCATTAGAAGAAGCCGTAATGGAAATTATCGTCAACGCCGGTCAGTCGCGTAGCCTGTGCTTTGAAGCCCTGCACGCGGCGCGTCAGGGCAACCTTGACGAAGCCAAAAGCCTGCTGCGTGAAGCCGATGGCTACGCGCGCCAGGCGCACAAAATGCAGACCAAACTGATCGAACAGGATGCGGGCGAAGCCCGCCAGCCGATGACCTTAATAATGGTTCACGCGCAGGATCATTTAATGAATTCCCTGCTGGCACGTGAATTATCCGAAGAAATAATCCATTTATATCAGAGATAATGTATGGCGAAAAAACGTTAATGTAATCACTCTGTACCTAAAATAGAAATCCACTTGTTCTGATGATAGCGACAAACTCTGTCAGATCGGAGCGGGATGGTTATTGTCTGAATAAAATTAAACTATATTGAGATAACCATGAATTATATTAAAAAACTTCCATTAACCATGGCGGTTGTCGCCGCGCTTTGCCCAATTTCTGTACTCGCACAAGAATTTACGCAAGAGCAAATCGACGCCATCGTGGCGAAAGCGGTAGACAAAGCGCTGGCCGAACGGCAGGCCAAAATGGACGCCGCCGTCGCGAAAAAAGCGGACGTGGTCACCGAACCGCAAAGCGCGGCGCAATCACCGGACCTCGCGATTCCGTTTGGGGTTAAATTTACCGGCTATGCCCGCTACGGCGCGCACTTCCAGGCAGCCGATCAGAAATACGTGGCGGTAGACGGTTCCTATAACGGCGCATCCGCGATTGGTCGTCTGGGTAACGAAGGCAACGGCGGTGAATTCCAGCTCTCCAAAGCCTTCAAGGGGGACAACGGTGCCATCTGGGACATCAACGTGATGATCGACCACTGGGGCGACGAGGTTAACCTGAAAAAAGCCTATGCCGGTGTGACCAACATTATGGCCTCCAACCCGAACGCCTACTTCTGGGCCGGCCGTGACTTCCACCAGCGTCCACAGCAGGGTATCAACGATTACTTCTGGATGAACCACGACGGCCAGGGTGCCGGGGTGAAGAACTTCGACATCGGCGGCGTGCAGTTTGACGTTGCCGCGGTGGCCGCGGTGGAATCCTGTAGCCCGGAAGTGATGGAAGATGAGGCGAACCCGTCGCGCATTACCTGTACCGGCGGTTCCGGCACGGGCGACAAAGGTAACTACGCTGCGACCTCAAAAATCCACGGCATGAAAGTCGGCCCGCTGGATCTGGAGCTGTACGCGAACTACGGTTTTGACTCCAAAGCCATTGAGAGTGAAGAGCGTCTGAAGGCCTGGCAGGGCGGCGTGGTGCTGAGCCACACCAACGACAGCGGCGTGAATAAGGTGATTGCCCGTTATTCTGATAACTCGGACAACAGCGTATTCAACAAAACCGAGGATCTGACCACGGTCTACGCCAGCTTCGAAGGGTTGTACAAATTCACCCAGGCCACGCAGGTGGAGTACATCCTCGCCTTCCACGACTATGACAACAGCCGCGATAAAACCGACAACCGTAAGAACTACAACGCCATCGTGCGTCCGATGCACTGGTGGAACGACGTTCACTCCACCTGGCTGGAAGCGGGCTGGCAGCACGTGGATTACGACAATGGCGGTGATAACAAAGGCTGGAAGCTGACCCTGTCGCAGAACATGTCTATCGCCATGGGGCCAGAGTTCCGCCCAATGCTGCGCTTCTACGTGACCGGCGGCAAAGTGGATAACGAACGCACCGCCCGTGTGAACGGTACAAAAGATGAGACGCTGGATGATTTCAACGTCGGCGCGATGTGGGAAGCGTGGTTCTAAGCAAGGTAAAAGCAAAACGGCAACGCACGTTGCCGTTTTTCGTGTTTGCCCCCTCTCCCCGTGAGTGAGGGCATCAGGCCACACCGCACCCGGCAAGACCCATGTTATGCTACACAAAAACCAACATAACAGGGGAGAACATGGGTTCCACACGTAAAGGAATGCTCAACGTTCTGATCGCCGCCGTTTTATGGGGCAGCTCAGGGGTTTGCGCACAGTACATCATGGAGAAAAGCCAGATCTCGTCCCCTTACCTGACGATGATTCGCCTGCTGTTTACCGGCGTCATCTTGCTGACCCTCTCCTTCGTGCATGGCGACAAGATTTTCTCGGTCATCAAACATCGTAAAGACGCCCTCAGCCTGCTGTTTTTCTCGCTGGTTGGTGCGCTCACCGTCCAGCTCACCTTCCTGCTGACGATTGAAAAATCCAACGCGGCGACGGCCACCGTGCTGCAGTTTCTCTCGCCAACGATCATCGTCGCCTGGTTCGCGCTGGCGAGGAAAAAACGTCCCGGCGTGTTTGTTTTATCCGCCATTTTGACGTCACTTGTCGGCACCTTCCTGCTGGTCACCCACGGCGATCCGACCTCGCTCTCCATCTCCCCTGCCGCCCTGTTCTTCGGTATCGCCTCGGCCTTTGCCGCCGCGTTTTATACAACCTACCCGTCGACGCTTATCGCCCGCTACGGCACGCTGCCGATTGTTGGCTGGAGTATGTTAATCGCGGGGGTCGTGCTGACGCCGTTCTACGCCGGACGCGGGACCACATTTGTGATTGATGGCAGCCTGCTGCTGGCGTTTTTCTATCTGGTGGTGATTGGCACAGCGCTGACGTTCAGCCTGTATCTGAAAGGCGCGCAGATGATTGGCGGGCCGAAGGCGAGCATTCTGAGCTGTGCCGAGCCGCTGAGCAGCGCCCTGCTGTCGGTGATTTTGCTTGGGGTGGCGTTTACGCTGCCGGACTGGCTGGGCACGCTGCTGATTGTGTCGTCGGTGGTGCTGATTTCGATGGATTCGAGAAGACGGGTTCAGACATCGGCGTAGCCTGATATCCCCTCTTCCCTGTGGGAAGAGGGGGATTTACTTATTTCGCTTTAACCTTACTCGCCACCAGCAGCGCCGTCAGCAACATCAGGGTTCCTGAAATCACCAGCGGTGACGTCAGCCCCAGATGGTCCAGCGCAACGCCGCCGATCGCCGCACCGCAGGTGTTCGCCAGCTGGATCACCGCGACCTGAATCGACCCGGCTTTTTCCGCCTGATCGGCGAGCGAGCGGGTGATCCACGTCGACCAGCCCACCGGCACCAGCGCAAAAGCAAAGCCCCAGATAATCGCAATCGCCGACGCAACCCACTTATCGCTGCCCCACAGCACCAATACCGCAGCGCTAATTGCCAGCACCAGCGGCGCGCCCGCCAGCGCCACTTTCAGGGAACGCTTCAGGAACGCGGACGACAGCGAGGTGCCGACAAAGCTGGCGATACCGAAGCTCAGGAGCACCAGCGTCAGGCCATCCACATCAAACCCGGCCATGTTCATGAATACCGGGCGGATATAGGTGAAGAAGGCAAACTGTCCGGCAAATGCCATAAAGATGGCGGTCATCCCCGCCAGCACGCCCGGGCGCTTCAGCAGGCTGAACATATTCTGTTTATGGTGTGCCGCTTCCCCCGGTAAGGACGGCAGCGCTTTCCAGACCCAGAGAATGCATAGCACCCCCATCACCGCGGCAGCGTTAAAGACGTTACGCCAGCCGATGATCCCGCCAAGGAAACTGCCCAACGGCGCAGCAATGACCAGCGCAATCGAAACAGCACCAAAGATCACGGAGAGGGCTTTCGGCACGGTGCGCGCGGGAACCAGACGCATGGTGAGCGAGGCCGACATCGCCCAGAAACCACCTAATCCCAGCCCCAGGCAGGCGCGACCCAGCAGCAGCAGGGTGAAGTTATTGGCAAAAGAGACCAGCAGGCAGGAGAGCGTCAGCAGCACGCTGAACAGAATGACCACTTTGCGGCGGTCGATGGTGCCGATCACCTGGGTAATAAACAGGCTCGCGAACATCGCCACAAAGGCGGTCACGGTGACGGACTGCCCCGCCACGCCTTCGGAAATGCCCAGATCCTGCGCCATCGGCGTCAGCAGGCTCACCGGCAGAAACTCAACGGTAATCAGGCAGGCAACGCAAAATGCCACGGAGAAAACCGCCGACCAGTTGGGGCGAGTGACCTCCTGGGTCTGCGGTCTGGGTGTGGGCTGAATGTGTTCTGTCATGGCGTCACCTGAAGATAAAAACGTGCGGAAAAGTCGCGCAGTTTATCATCAAAAGTGTGACGGATTTAACGATTTGACAACTTTTGTCGTTTTTAATGAGCCTGAAGAGAGCGCGTCGTCGACTGATACCTTTTCTGCATAACGAAAATGAAAATTCAGTATCCACATTTGAGGTGAAACAATCATAGCGTCTGAAAAGGAGAAACTATGAAAACACGTAATTTATCTCAAAATCTTACCGTCAGTGCCGTCGGCTACGGTGCCATGGGTCTGAGTGAATTTTATGGCCAGACTGATGACAACGCCTCGCTGCGGGTATTGCATAGCCTCATCGATCTGAACGTGACGTTTATTGATACCGCAAATTTATATGGCCGTGGTCATAATGAAAGACTAATCGGTCATTTTCTTGCCGGGCTGGATAAAAGCACTCGCGAGCAGTTCAAAATAGCCACGAAATGCGGCATCGATCGCTCTCCCGACGAGTCTTATGCCCGCACCATCAACAATACGCCTGACTATATCATCCGCTGCTGTAATGAGTCCCTCAAGCGGCTTGGCGTGGAGCGAATCGACCTCTTTTATCTACACAGACTGAGTAACACCACCCCGGTCGAAGAGAGTATGGATTGTCTGCGCACCCTTGTGAAAGAGGGCAAGATCAACCACATCGGCCTTTGCGAAGTGTCGGCGTCAACGCTGCAACGGGCCCATGCGGTACATCCGGTCACCGCGCTGCAAACGGAATATTCTCTGTGGACACGCGATATCGAGGAAAGCATTCTGCCGGTCGTGAAAGCGTTAGGCATTGGTCTGGTGCCCTACTCGCCTCTTGGCAGAGGCTTCCTGACGGGAAAATACCTGAACAATAGCGAATTTGCAGAGGGTGATTTCCGTAAAAATAACGAGCGCTTTATGCAGTCCAGCCTCGATCATAATCGCCAGCTGCTCGATGTCATCCACCCGCTGGCGGCGAAATACGGCTGTACCGCGGGTCAGATTGCCCTTGCCTGGCTGTTAGCGCAATACGATCGGCTGGTTCCCATCCCGGGCACTAAGCACACCGGCTATCTGGCCGAGAACGCGCGCGCTGCCAACATTGAGCTTGAGAAGAGCGATATTGAATCATTGAACAACCTGCATCGCCGGATAGCGATTAAAGGCGATCGCTATTCTGCCGAGGGTATGAAGGGCGTGAACGCCTGATACCTCATCAAGAAAATAAAAAAACCGGGTTTTCCCGGTTTTTTTATATCGGATACGCCGTGCCGTTAGCGATAAACGCTCAGCGCGGCGACGCCACACTTGCCGTCATTACGGACCAGGGCATGAACCAGCGTCATCAAAATCCGGCAGCCGGATGCGCCTATCGCATGCCCAAGCGCGATTGCCCCGCCGTAAGAACCTGACCCATAATGACCTGAGAGATATTACTGGCCTCTACGCCAGATTCTTTCAGGAGCGCCTGAATGACCCAGCTTCCCAGGTCAGCGGCGGAATGCTCCGCAAGCGCGCCCAGAAATGCGCCCGTCGCCGTGCGGCGGGCAGCAATAATGACAACCTCGCTCATGCGTCACTCCCTTTCAGTCCCGGCAACGTATGACCCGTCGCAGCGATTGCCGCGCGGTAGGCGGTAAGACCGTTCATACAGGCGGGAACGCCGGCATACACCGCCATCTGTATCACAATTTCAAGCAGCTCTTCCGGCGTCACGCCGGTGTTGAGCGCGCCTCTCATGTGCAGTTCCAGCTGCGGCATAGCATTACCCAGCGTCACAAGCGAGGCGACAGTCAGCATTTCGCGCGTTTTGAGTTCCAGTCCCGGACGTCCCACCACATCCCCGAACGCATAGTCGGTTATCAGGGCGGGCAGGCCCGGGTCCAGTTCGCTCAGGCGGCGGGTGACTTTATCCGCGAGCCCTGCTTCAAGACGGTCCATGATCTCTCTGCCATAGCGCGTGCGGTCATTAATTTGACTCATAAGATTTCTCCATACGGGATTGTTTTGCGGTCAAGGTTGCAGGAATAACCGCGACAAGCAGAACGGACAGGCCGATAGCCGTGCCGGCGACGATATACAGGAGCGGCATTGAAAATGATGAAACCATCCAGGCACCGACCGACGCGCCGATACCAATGGCGGTATTGAAAAACGAAACGTAGATTGCGGAGGCCGGGAAGGCTTTATCTTCAGCCATACGTAAAACCCACGTCTGGAAGCCGACAAATATTCCTGACACGGCAACGCCCCAGATAATCATGCTGGTGAATATCAGCGCAGCAGAGAGCGAGGAACCTGACAGGCCCAGGAACAGCAGCACTGCACAGATCAGCAGTACAGACAGCGAAACCGTCAGCTTGAGATACTTATCAATCATCACGCCGGTCAGGAAATTACCGGCCAGACCCGCGATGCCGTAAACAAAAAGCACGGCGGGAATAAAGGCGGTGGACAGTAAACTCTGCGTGTGAAGCCAGGGTTCAATGTACGTAAAGGCGGCAAAGTGCGCCGTAACAGCCAGTAGGGTTGCTGAGTAAATTTTCCACAGGGTAGACGATTTCAGCACGCCCTTAAGCGCATCCAGGCCAAGCGCGCTTTTGCTGGCGATCTGGGGAACAAGCACGCTAATACCCACAAAGGCAATTACGCTCAGCGCGGCCATCAGCCAAAATGCCTGCCGCCAGCCGAAGTGGATACCAATGTAGTTGGAAACCGGTACGCCAAAAACGCTTGCTGCGGAAACGCCACCAAATACGATTGACGTCGCCGCACCAATATATCTGGCAGGAACCATGGCAACCGCCGTTGCGCCGATCATCGCCCAGAATGCACCGTGAGCAAGCGCGCCCAGCACGCGGGCACTAAGCAGCATTCCGTAGGTGTTTACCGTCGCGGCCATGACGTTAGAGATCAGAAGCACCACGGTGAGCACGAGTAAAAGCCGCTTCTTAGCCACATTGCCTAAAAAGACGGAGGCAAACAGCGCACTCAACGCCCCCACCCAGGCATAAAGCGACACGGTCATGCCCACCGCGGATTCCGAAGACCGTAATCCCTCTGCGATTGGCGTTAATAATCCGACCGGCGCCAGTTCGGTAGTGACAATAGTAAACGTTGAAATAGCCAGAATGAATAACGCAAGCCATGACCTTAACGTCATATTTTGCGGAGAGAGTTCTGAAGTCATACTACTTACCTCAATAATGGTTTAAATAATGTGCCAATTTTTTTCTGCTGCATATCGGGTAAGCGCGGAATGCTCTCCCACACAGACGGGATGCCCAATGGCTTCGAGCATTGGAATATCCGAAAGATCGTCACCGTAGGCATAACAATCCGCTGGATTAATCTCCTTATCCCGGCAAAACGTCATCAGGGCGTCTTTTTTACCCGCTCCAATTGTTTGGGGCAGGCCGATTTCCCCCGTCAACTCGCCTGCGTCATTTATTATCAACGGAGCACAGAGTATGTCCGTTACCCCAAGATATTTCGCAATGGGTGACAGAATCGGAAGCATAGAGCCCGATATAAATACGATGTACATGTTCTGTCTCTGATGGCTTTTAAGTGCTGAAACGGCACTCTCAATAAAAAATTCGTTTTCTGGCTTACGCCTGAACCATTCATCGCCCATTTTTTCCAGATAACGACAAGACACACCTTTAAACTGGCGATAATACTCTCTGTTGAGCGTCTCCCCTGGCACACCGTTTTTTACGTCGACGCGAAAGCGAGACATATAGCGTTGAAGACGATCGTTTTGATTATTTTCCCTGCACCAGAAGTCAACGAAATCAAACATGCTTTTAATATTTATCAGCGTCTCATCAACGTCAAAAAATGCGGCGTGGTTTCATCGCGCCACTGACGATACTACTGATAGTTATGGGCGGGCACCTCAACGTGACGAAACTGAATATAATTAGATTCGGGTAAACTCTTTTTATTATCGATTGGGGATTCAACAAACTTAAGCAGTTCGCGACGAATATCGGCAGAAAGAACAACAGAGAAACGATGGAATATGGATTCCATTTCACTCTCAGCACACGCAATTTCTTTAATGTCATTGACAGCGCGCAGTTCCAGCAGTTCATTAACACCGTTTTCTTCACAGGAAAACTAGCGAACGTTTTCATTGCTTTTTAAGGAGATAAAATCTTTCTCTGTAAAAGTATTTTTTAACGGGAAGCGTGATACCAGTACATATTTAGATGACATAATTACTCCGAATATTGATTGAGTGAGGATTCTGGTAGAAATTTATCAATATAGGAAACAATTGGAATTGTTAAATTTGTAATATATTTTTGGTATTACTGTTGAAATGGGTTTACTGCCCGCATTTAGCGTGTAATATCGAAATGGAAAAAAGACGAAATACCTTTTCGCATTCAGGACCCACGTATGGCCACAGCAGAACATTTAATCAGCAATAACCTGCCCAGTATCAAACAATTACAATGCTTTCTCGCTGTCGCACATGAACTGAACTTCCGTAAGGCTGCCGAACGCCTACGCATGACTCAACCGCCATTGACGCGTCAGATAAAATGCCTTGAAGCGGTTCTGAAACGTCAGTTGTTCAGCCGCAACACGCATGACGTTAGCCTCACAGAAGCAGGCCGTGCGCTGGTTGTTCAGGCTGAAAAAATACTCAAAGACATCAGTAACCTAAAAGTAGATCCTCTCTCTTCTGAAACGAGCCTGCGTATTGGACTCACGCGGACCCTTAATTTTGAATATATTGAACCCGTGAATTCCCAGCTTCAAAAAATGAACGCGGGAGATGATGTCGAAACGCCGGACCTGACGTCAGCCCAACTGCTGCAAAGCTTGTCTAAAAACATGCTGGATCTGGTGCTGACCGGTGAAAAAGGAACGGGTCACGAAGACATTGTTCAATACCGCTGGGTCTGCCAGGAACCGTTGCTCATCGCAATGCCCTCTTTACACCCTGCCAGCCTGAAAGAGAAAGTCGCGCTGGAGGATATTAGCGATCTTCCCATTTTCTGGTTTTCCAGAAGTGCCAACCCGTCATTTTACGACAAATGCGAAAGCTACTTTGATACGCTGAAAACGCCTCTGAAGCGGATAAAAGAGCCGGATGATACCCTTGTGATGCTAAGCCGTATCGCAAGAGGGAAAGGATTTGCGCTACTGCCTCAGTCGAAATGCACCTTTAATCAGGAAGGACTTTGCTACCGTGAACTCACGGACGCCGAGGCAAAAAGGTTAAACATAGATATCTATGCCGCCACTCGCCTCAATGAAAATAGAGAGGAGATTCTTAACGCACAGAATGTGTTATGCGGGAAAACGGCTTAATGCAGGTAAAACACGCCCTCTTCCGGCAGGAAAAGCTGGTTATAGCGTAACTGGAAGGCGTTTAGCTCCTGCGGGTCGGGCTCCATTTCACGCATAAAACCCAGCGTCAGACGGACCTGCGCGTCCGTGATCGGCGCGGCCAGACGGGCTTTACGCAGCATACGGTGCCAGGCAAGCAAATTCTCTTCACTGCCGTCGACAATGCAGACCTGCCAGATCAGCAGCACCTGGGCCGCGTTTTGCAGATGCGCTTCGTCCGGGCGTTCAAGGTAGCGGATAAACTCATTGCCGGGCGTTTTACCGAACTGATCGATCATCGATTCTACAGGAACCGGGGTGATCCCCAGCCGCTCGCTCAGGCGTTTAATTGCGCGACGTGAATCTGAGGTCAGGACCCGAAATCCCACCACAAACACCACGGCAAGCGTTGCCAGCATTATCCAGACCATGCGTTCTCCTCTACGTCAGCCGCTCATCATAGCGGGAAACGCGCGGCGTCGACAGCGGTCAAGGCCATAATAGTACAGTGAAAAAAGGTGGAAAATCGTTATGAGGGCAGCGCCAGGCATGCTGGCGTGTAGTGCGCCGAAGACAGCCCGCGCAGGACGGGCTGCGGGGCTGTTGCTTTAGACCGGTCAGCGTGCCTGCAGCCCTTTCAGCAGCGCGTCATGGAAGCGCTGAGGGTCCTGCATCTGTGGCGCATGGCCCATGTCGTTAAACTCAACCAGCGTCGCATGCGGAATGCGTTTTTCCGTCTCCTTACCCAGTACTGCATAGTTGCCCAGCGTCTTGCGGATCGCCGGCGGGGCGAGGTCTTTCCCGATGGCGGTGTTGTCTTTGGTGCCGATCATCAATAATACCGGCATCTTCAGTTCACCAAATTCGTAGATCACCGGCTGGGTATAAATCATGTCGTAGAGCAGGGCTGAGTTCCAGGCGACACGCGTTTTGCCCGGCCCATTGTTCAGCCCGGCCAGCATCGTCACCCAACGCTCATACTCCGGCTTCCACTCCCCGGCATAGTAAGTATTTTTCTCGTACTGACGAATACCATCGGCGCTGGTTTTAAGTTCACGCTGATACCACTGATCGACCGTAATATGCGGTACGCCGCGGGCTTTCCAGTCTTCTAAACCAATCGGGTTAACCATCACCAGCTGTTCCACTTCCTGTGGCCACATGAGCGCGTAGCGGGTCGCCAGCATGCCGCCGGTCGAGTGCCCAATAACCGTCACGCGATCGACGCCGAGCTGCTTAAGCAACGCGTGGGTGTTATCCGCCAGCTGCTGGAAGGTGTACTGGTAATGCTCGGGTTTGGTGGATTTACAAAAACCAATCTGGTCTGGTGCCACCACGCGGTATCCGCTGGCGGAAAGTGCGCGGATAGTCCCCTCCCACGTTCCGGCGCAGAAGTTTTTACCGTGCATCAGCACCACGGTGCGGCCGTTGGGTTTTTCTGGCTTAACGTCCAGATAGGCCATATCAAGCGGCTGATGTTGCGAGGTAAAGGTGAAATGCTTAACCGGCCAGGCGTAATCAAACCCCTCCAGCTTCTCACCGTACGTCGGCGCATCCGCCGCCAGGGCGGGGGAGGCAAGCGCCACCAATAGCGCAAGACAGGATAGTCGTCGGTTTACCATGCAAGCTCTCCATAACAAAACGGACAAAAGCCGCGGAGTGCGGCAGCAAAATTAAAATGTAGAGCATTGCAGGGAGCGGGTCTGTAAAGGGGGGTAAAGGTGGAATGTAAAAAAAAGCCCGGCGGTCAACCGGGCAAAGAAGTTACCTGCACACTCAGGCTACTTTTAATTTCTGCATCCGATTTTCACGGCGGATCTTACGTTCTTCCAGCACCGCGACCATCGCCATCAGGACGATACAACCGATGGCGGCGGCATCCAGCGCGGCAAAGGTCCCGGCCCAGCCGGTGAGGCCGAAAATCGGCGTGCCGTCGGCGATCATACCCAGACCCAGCTTGGCGAAGCTGTCACCGATCAGGTAGGCGAAGGTGCCTTTAATTCCATCGGCAGCGCCGATCGCTTTTTTCGGTACGAAGCCGACTGCTGCCACGCCGATCAGCAGCTGTGGACCAAACACCAGGAAGCCGAGCGCGAACAGGGACGCCAGGTAAACGTACTGGTTGCTGGCGTGCTGGTAGACGCCGAGCGTGGCGATAATCAGCGCCAGCGCGACGCAGGCTACCAGCGCACGGCGACCATTGGCGAGGTCCGAGAGCCAGCCCCACAGCAGCGTGCCGACCAGCGCGCCCACTTCGAACAGGGTGAAGCCCTGAATAGCGACTTCTTTGGAGAGCTTCAGCTCCTGGAAGGCATACACGGTGGACCACTGGTCGATACCGATACGCACCACGTACAGGAAGATGTTGGAGAAACAGAGCAGCCAGATCACTTTGTTTTTCAGCACGTACTCAACAAAGATCTGCCATTTGGACATCTCGTTTTCTTCGGTCTCTTTGTCCTCTTCGCTGATCTCCTCGCCGAACAGCTCTTCGGCTTTGCCGAGGCCGTACGATTCCGGGGAGTCGCTGCCGTAGCGCAGGCCGATAAAGCCGACAATCAGGGCGATAATCGACGGGAAGATAAACATGCCGATCACGTGGCCGTCGAACAGGTAGTTTGCGCCGAACAGCGCCACGCCTGCCGCACCCGCCCCGCCGAGGTTGTGGGAGATGTTCCACATGCCGAGGTACGAACCACGCTTGCGGCGAGGGGTCCATTTGGTGATGGTGGAGTAACTGCACGACCCGCCGGTACTCTGGAAGAAACCGCTCAGGGCGTAGAAGGCGATCATCATGAACAGGCTGACGGAGCCCGCGCCCATGCTGGCGCTGAAGCCGAGCATACAGATGGCGGAGAGGATCAGCATAAACGGCAGGAACTGCTTGGTGTTTTTGCCGTCCGCGTAGTAGGAAACGACGGTTTTACCCACGCCGTAAGTGATGGAGAAGCCCAGGCCAATCATCCCCAGCTGCGTCATGCTCAGCCCGTAGGTTGAGATCATGTCGTTCTGCGCGATGTTAAAGTTTTTGCGGATCAGGTACATGGTCAGGTAGCCGATAAAGACCACCAGGTAAGACTGCATGAACGGTTTGAACCACATTTTACGCCGCACATCGAGCGGCAGATCCAGGGTCGGCTTGCGCACCTGATTTAAGAAGGCCAGCATGATTGGTTTACTCCTGAGCTGATTTTTGCAGCATTGTAAAAACCAGCCGGGAGCGACGCCTGAGACAGCGTCCAGGTGAAACCAGGAAAATTTCTTAGTTTTGCGCCATTCGGGATGAAAAGGTGAAGCACATCACGCTTCGTGTGCCTCGCGCGGCGCCTGCGCATGCAGGAACGGCAACAGCAGCAGGGCCGAAATCCCTGCCGCGATGGCGATCACGGCGAAGAAACCGCTCCAGTGCCAGACGTCGATCACCCGCGCCAGCGGCCAGCCGGAGAGCGATGCGCCAAGGTAAGCAAACAGCCCGACAAAGCCCGTCGCGGCCCCCGCGGCGTCTTTGTGTGAACACTCCGCCGCCGCCATGCCGATCAGCATCTGCGGGCCAAAGACGAAAAAGCCGGTGGTGAAGAAACACGCCGCCTGCATCACATAGCTGGCAAACGGCATCAGCCATAGCGAACCAACGGAAAGCAAAATCCCGGCGGCGAAGATCAGGTTCATCGGCCCGCGGTTACCGTTGAAGAGCTTATCCGAGCCCCAGCCCGCCACCAGCGCGCCGATAAAGCCGCCCAGCTCGAACATCGTCACCGCCGAGTTGGCGGTCACCAGATCGACGCCCAGGGTTTCGGACATATACAGATTGCCCCAGTCGTTGATCGCCGCACGCACCACGTAGACCAGCACGTAGCAGAGGGAGAGTAACCAGATATAGGGATTTAACAGCACATATTTGGTGAGGATCTCTTTACGCGTCAGCCCTGCACCTTCCTGCTGTTGAGCGACTTCCATCTCATCGTGCCGCCAGTCGCCTACCGCGGGCAAGCCCACGGTTTGTGGCCTGTCACGCAGTCGCCAGCAAAGAAACAGCCCGGCAACGATCGCCAGCCCGCCGGCAATCATCATTCCCGTGCGCCAGCCGTAGTGCAGCGCCGCCGCCCCGACCACCATCGGAATAAGCGCCCCCCCGACGTTATGCGCCGTGTTCCAGATAGCCCACCAGCCGCCACGCTCGTTGCGCGAGTACCAGGCGGTAAGCAGACGGGCACACACCGGCGCGCCCCATCCCTGGAAAAAGGCGTTCAACGCCCACAACAGCGCAAAGGCCCATAGCGAGGTGGAGAAGCCAAACAGAATGTTCACCATCCCGGTGGCAATGAGTCCAGAGCCCATAAAATAACGGGCATTCGAGCGGTCGCTGACGATACCGGAGAAGAACTTCGACAGGCCGTAGGTGATGTAAAACAGCGTCGCCAGCAGGCCAATATCGGTGCGTGTCATCACCCCGCTGGCGAGGATTTCCGGCGCGGCGGCATTGAAACTTTTGCGGGTAAAGTAAAAAAGCGCATACCCCAGCCAGATGGTGATCAGGATATGGCGACGCCAGTAACGATAGCGGGCGTCAATTTCACGTTTATCGTTTAGCGGGGCGGCATTCGCCGGGGTTTTAAACATGCTGACTCCTCAGCGGTAAACTGACGCTGACGCGCGTGCCGTGGGTGCAGGAGATGGTCAGGGTGCCACCCAACGCCTTGACGCGCTCACGCATGCCCGCCAGGCCAAAACCCAGCTGGCCGGAGCCCGGCGGCAGACCGCAGCCATCATCTTCAATCACCAGCATCAGGCGTTCATCCTGTTGCCATCCCTGCAGCGTTACCGCGCTGGCGCTGGCGTGCTTAACAATATTATTCAGCCCTTCCTGACAGACGCGGAACAGCGTGACGCGCTGGCCCTCGCTCAGCAAAGATTCATTGATGCGCCAGTCAAGATGACTGACGATCCCGCGGCTTTCCATCTCCATCTCGCGCATCAGCGACCGTACCGCCTGCTCAAGCGTAAGATCGTCCAGCTGGCGCGGTCGCAGCCTGCCAAGCAGTCGCCGCACCGAGTCATACACGCCAAGAGAGAGCTGTTCGATATGTGCCCCGCCCTGCTTTACGCCGGCGTTTTCGGCCGCCAGACGCTGAACGATGCCTGCCTGAGTGCGAATGGCGGTAATGGTCTGGCCGATGTCATCGTGCAACTCGCGGGCCACCTCCTGCCGGACGCTCTCTTCCGTTTCCAGCAGGCGTTCTGCCAGACGGCGATTACGCGCCAGCTCGGTTTGTAATGAGTGGTTAAGTTCACGCAGGCGCTGAATCCCGGCCCCCAGCAGCAGCCCGGTCAGACTCTGAGCCAGCAGGGAGAGCAGTAAATCGACGGGGTGATCGTGCCAGGTCTGGCTGGCAATCAGCGCGATAGCGTTCATCAGGGTGGCAATCAGCGCGCCCTGCCAGCCGTAGTGCCACGCGAGGGCGATAATCGGCAACGCCAGGCAAAACGGGGTAAAGCGCGACAGCTCATCGGGCAGGCCAAGCTGCAGCCACAGGCTGATCGCAAACAGCAGCAGATACCAGATAAGATGCCGGGCGCGCCAGTTTACCGGCTGAGAGACCAGCGCCGGTCCGAGCGGCTGCCAGACGGTACTGGTGAGGTAGTGCCAGATAACCAGACAGGTGGGAGCCAGCGTCAGACCGCCGGTCAGCGTCAGCAGAAGGGCGTTAAGCATCTCCTCCTCGCCGGTCCAGGGCAGGGACTGCAACAGCGCGGCGGCAATCAGCGCAGCCCCCTGACGCAGCAGCGTGCGCCAGTCGCGCTGGTGACGATAACGGGAGATCAGCGCCACCGGGATCAGTGTGAGTACGCTGCCCGTCAGCAGTAAAGGCAAGTGCGCCAGCGCCACCTCCTGCGCCAGCCAGACCAGCATCAGCCATTCGGCGCCCAGCAGTACCGGCCAGAAACCGCGCGGGCATTGCAGCATCAGCCCCAGACGCAGGCCAAACGGGAAAAGCAGCACCGCCAGCTCCGGGCGTTCAACCAGATGCAGGCTGATGCTCCACAGGCAGAACCAGGCGGCGGAGAAAATGGAAAAACTGGCAGCAACGGCGATCAGCCGTGAAAACAGCGGGTTCATTGCCAGCTGTCGAACATGCGGCGCGCCAGTTCAACGTCATTACTGACGCCGAGTTTTTCCATCAGGTTAGCGCGGTGAACGTGAACGGTTTTTGGCGACAGCCCCAGGTCCACGGCAATCTCTTTCACCGACATCCCCTGCGCCAGTTTTTCTGCCACCTGACGTTCGCGTCGGGTGAGTGGGTCCTGTCGCCCTGCCGCCAGCTTGATGGCGATATCCGGCGTCAGGTAGCACCCGCCGGTGGAGACCGTGCGTACGGCAGCGATCAGTTCGTCCGGGCTGCAGCGCTTGGAAAGAAAACCGCGTGCGCCTGCGTTCAGTGCCTGCTCCACCAGCGCCGGGCTGTCATGGACCGAGAGCATCACGATCGCCATCCCTTTCGGCAACTGGCTCAGCAGCTCGAGTCCTGAGAGATCCGGCATCGAGATATCGCAGATACAGACCTGGACACCGCGCCCGGGCAAACCTGCCAGCGCCTCGCGACCGGAGCCGAACTCCGCCACCACCTGAAAATCAGGCTCAAGGTTCAGCAGTTGGGCAAATCCGGAGCGGACGATGAGGTGGTCGTCAATAAGGGCGATGGTGGTCATGGCGCGTTCCTGGCGGGTTAAAAAACGCGCTTACCTTAACGATAAGCGCGTGGGGGTTCAAGCTTTGCGCTATTTACTCGAAGAACACCGCAATTTTGTTAAACATGGTGGGATCGGACTGGTTGCGCACCACTTTCTCGACATCTTCCAGCTTATCGATCTGCGCAATCATCTGCTCCAGACGCTGATCGTCATTCACCAGTAACCAGATGCGGCTGTGCTCGCTGCCCTGAATGGGCAGACAGAGGATACCTTCCACGTTAAACGCGCGGCGGGCAAAGAGCCCACAGACGTGCGTCATCACGCCTGGGTGGTTGCGGACGGTGAGTTCCAGAATGACGTTATCATGTTGTTTCTGCATGGCTTATTCCCCCACCATCTCAGTATTTGCCGCACCTGGCGGCACCATCGGGTACACTTTTTGTTCAGGATCGATACGCACGTGGATCAGCGCCGGGCCAGGACGAGAAATCGCCGCCTGCAGCGCCGCATGAGGGTCCGCTTCGGCGTTCAAATCGCAGGTATGCAGGCCAAAACCGGCGGCAATCTGCATAAAGTTAATCGTTCCTGGATAGGTCGCGGCAAACACGCCCTGCGTATAGAACAGACTCTGCTGCTGGTGCACCAGCCCCAGCGCCTGGTTGTTCATCAGGATGATTTTCACGTCTAACTGGTTTTCGGCTGCCGTCGCCATTTCCTGAATGTTCATCATCAGGCTACCGTCACCGGAGAAGCAGATCACCTTGCGATCGGGATTGGCCAGCGCCGCGCCCACTGCCGCCGGCAGGCCAAAGCCCATGGTCCCCAGCCCACCCGAGGTCAGCCACTGACGCGGACGGTTCAGCGGGTAGGCCTGGGCGGTCCACATCTGGTGCTGGCCCACGTCGGTGGTGATAATCGCGCTGTCATCAACGCAGGCGGCCACGGCGTTAATCAGCCCGTAATGGCTCAGCGGGTCTCCCTCGGTTGGGATAGCGCCCGGGAACTCTTTTTGCAGATCGGCAACCAGCTGACGCCAGTCGGCGCGATCGGAAGCGTTCGTTTGCGGAATCAACTGCGCCAGCACCTCGGCAACATCACCCTGAATCGCCACGTGCGGCTGCTTGATTTTACCCAGCTCGGCACGGTCGATATCCACATGAATGATTTTGGCGTTCGGGCAGAACTGCTCGGTCTTGCCAATCGCCCGGTCATCAAAACGTGCACCCAGAACAATCAGCAAATCCGCTTCTTGCAGAATGTAGTTCGTGCTGCGCGCGCCGTGCATCCCCAGCATACCCAGCGACAGCGGGTGCGCTTTTGGCAACATACCCAGCGCCATCAGGGTCATGGTGGTGGGCAGGCTGGCTTTCTCTGCGAGCTGGCGTACCGCGTCGGAGGCATTAATCGCCCCGCCACCCAGATAAAGCACCGGGCGTCTGGCGGCGTTAATCATCGCCGCTGCAGCCTGCACGCTCTCTGCGCGGAACTGCGGCGCTGGCGCACGTTCACCCGGCTCCGGCAGCACGTCAATCTCGATCTCTGCGGTCTGAACATCCTTAGGAATGTCTATCCACACCGGGCCGGGACGGCCGGATTGCGCAATACGAAACGCATCGCTGATAACCTGAGGAAGCTCGGCGATATCGCGAACTAAATAGTTATGTTTAGTGATGGGGATAGAGATGCCGTAGGTATCCACTTCCTGAAACGCATCGGTACCGATCATGGAGGACGGCACCTGGCCGGTGATGCAGATCAGTGGAATTGAGTCCAGGCGCGCGTCGGCGATAGCGGTGACCAGGTTAGTCGCACCCGGGCCACTGCAGGCCATACAGACCGCGGGTTTGCCCTGCGTACGCGCCATACCCTGAGCGATGAAACCCGCGCCCTGCTCGTGACGCGCCAGAACGTGACGAATCTGCGTGCTTTGGCTTAACGCATCATACAGCGGCAGCACGGTGCCGCCCGGAATCCCCGCAACCGTGGTGATGCCCTGTCGTTCCAGCAAATGAACGATTAACTGCGCGCCCGTGAAACGCGTTTTGGTGGATGTTGTGCCCGAACTTGCCATGCTCCAGTCCTTTTCTTCTGAGCCGACTTTCCGGGGAGGGTCCTTAAACGAAAAACCCCGCCCGGTTTGCGCCGGCGGGGTTTTGGATTCGTGTGTTGATCCAGTCCCTACGGCGCATTGCCGACGACCACCACCACACGCACGACGACCACTGCGGCTGGTTGCGCAGTTGCTAGTAGGGTCGAGGTGAACATGGATGCTGTCATTGGGGACCTGTGTTTGGAATCTATTGATAGAATTTATACAAACACAGCTTTTCGGGCATGACAATGGAAATATTTTCATCTGCGCAAAAATGCGTCGAAGATCACGTTTCGTTTGTTGCGTGCAGAAAACAAAAAACCTCGCCTGAGCGAGGTTTTTTTCAGAGGTTTTGCGGTTGGTCGCCGCAGAACACACTGTGTTACGTCAACGCAAAAAGTATACGCGATCGAAGACGAACGCGCAATTCGGGCACGGATTTTGACGTTTTTGAGTATGGACCGCCTTCTGAATTTTGTCCAAAAAATACTGTTCATGCATACAGTATTTATCTATACTGAGGGTGTTCGCAGTGAGCGAGGGGGCCGCAGTTCTACCGGCGCAACGAAGTCCTGGCTGAAACGGGTGGTGCCGTCAGTGCCTTAACCCCCTGAAGTGAGCACACTGTGTTACGTCAATCCAGGTGCTGGTCACAGGCGGCGGAAAGGTACGCCAGCATCGTGCTCCTTTTAACCAAAAGGAGACGCGTATGAGCGTAGTGGATATGGTGATACTTATCCTCAAACTCATTGTTGCTGTACTGCAACTACTTGATGCTGTCCTGAAATACCTTCGGTGATTCAGGTTCAAGTCGCACCTGAGAGGGGCGGGCAACCGCCCCTCTTTAATAACGAGGGAATGCTATGTCGCGTCTGTTAATTGAGCCTGTCACGCCAGAAGAACCTGGCTATATCGCCTTAAAGGCCGAAAGTATCGCATCGAATTTCAACATGCTGCGCCGGCTGGAAGAGAACTGGCAGCGCGGTGAAAACCGTTTTAACGCACCGGGCGAAAAGCTGCTGGGCGCCTTTTTGAACGGCAAGCTGGTGGGCGTATGCGGTCTTAACCGCGATCCCTTTAGCCAGCAGCCGCGCGCCGGCCGCATTCGTCATCTCTACGTCAGCGAGAAGTGCCGCGGGCTGGGCATTGGTAAGCAGCTTCTGACTGTGGTAATGGCCGATGCCAGCATCTGGTTTGATTTTCTCAATACCCACGCGCCGGACGCTGCATACGGGTTTTATCATCAGGCGGGCTTTACGCTGGTCTCGGATGAACCACGGGTCACACACCGTCTGTTTTGCGCGGTGTGACCGGCTGGCAGCATCAGGTTGTGAATGTTACAGTTGAGTGACAATTCACCGCCAGATACGCCATGACCATTACCGTCTTCTGCATTTTACTGTTCGCCGCGCTGCTGCATGCCAGCTGGAACGCCATTGTTAAAGCCGGTACAGACAAGCTCTATTCAGCAATCAGCGTTAGCGGTTCCGCCGCGTTTATCGCCCTGGTATTATTGCCCTTCTCCCCACAGCCGTCTGCTGCCAGCTGGCCGTTTTTAGGGGTCTCCTGCGCGCTGCAGGTGGTGTACACGGTGCTGGTTGCAAAGACCTACCAGGTCTCCGATATGAGCCAGACCTATCCGCTGATGCGCGGTACGGCACCGCTGCTGGTGGCATTGATAAGCGTGCTGGTGCTGGGAGATAGCCTGTCATGGCTCGCGTGGTCCGGCATCGCCGTGATCTGCCTGTCGATTCTGGCTATGGCCATGAACGGCCGCATGACGTCGCGTAAGGGGGTCTGGCTTGCACTGCTCAACGCCTGCTTTATCGCCGGGTATACGCTGGTCGATGGCACCGGCGTGCGGTTATCAGACACCGCGCTGGGCTATACGCTGTGGACCTTCTTTATGAATGGCTTCTGCCTGCTCTTGTGGGCGATGATAGCGCGCCGACGGGAAGCCTCCAGATACCTGCGTACGCACTGGAAAAAAGGGCTGCTCGGGGGGATCGGCACCATGGGCTCTTACGGGCTGGCGCTCTGGGCGATGACCCAGGCTCCGCTGGCCGTGGTCGCCGCCCTGCGTGAAACATCCATCCTCTTCGGGGCGCTGATCGCATTTGTGCTGTTAAAAGAGAAGGTTGCGGGCCTGCGTATCGCGGCCGCAGTGGGAATTGCGGGCGGGGCGATCCTGCTGCGCCTGGCATAAATCACTGGCAACATTAGTTGCCGATCTTGTTTACAAATCCTGCCTTTACCCCTTCTGACATTCATCACAGGAATGCTTAATTTGTCATCTCTCTGTGGTAGATTCCTCGCGCATTTATGGGAATGCGTAGTCACTTATTCTTTATTTCTCTCTTTTGGCAAAAGTATTCAGCGACATGAAAAAACACAGGAACGTTAACTTATTGTTGATGCTGGTGTTACTGGTGGCCGTCGGTCAGATGGCGCAAACCATCTACATTCCGGCGATCGCCGATATGGCAAAGGAACTTAACGTCCGCGAGGGCGCAGTACAGAGCGTAATGGCAGCTTATCTGCTGACCTATGGCGTTTCGCAGCTGTTCTATGGACCGCTGTCTGACCGCGTCGGGCGTCGCCCGGTGATTCTGGTGGGTATGTCCATTTTCATGGTGGCGACGGTGATTGCCATTACCACCCATAACCTGACCATATTGATTGCCGCCAGCGCCCTGCAGGGTGTCGGCACCGGCGTCGGAGGGGTGATGGCGCGAACCCTGCCACGCGATCTCTATCAGGGCACCCAGCTCCGCCATGCCAACAGTTTGTTAAATATGGGGATTCTGGTGAGCCCTCTGCTGGCGCCGCTGATTGGTGGCCTGCTCGATACGATGTGGTCCTGGCGTGCCTGCTACGCTTTCCTGCTGGTGCTGTGCGTAATTGTGACCTTCAGCATGGCGCGGTGGATGCCGGAAACCCGGCCAACGGACGCGCCACGCACCCGCCTTATCACCAGCTATAAAACGCTGTTCGGCAACGGCGCGTTTACCTGTTATCTGCTGATGCTGGTTGGTGGCCTGGCGGGTATTGCCGTGTTTGAAGCCTGCTCCGGCGTGCTGCTGGGTGCCGGGCTTGGCCTGAGCAGCATGGTGGTCAGTATCCTGTTTATTCTGCCCATCCCGGCCGCGTTCTTTGGTGCCTGGTTTGCCGGCCGTCAGAACAAGCGTTTCTCAACGCTGATGTGGCAGTCGGTGATCAGCTGCCTGCTGGCAGGTCTGATGATGTGGATCCCGGGGCTGTTTGGCGTGATGACCGTCTGGACGCTGCTGATCCCGGCGGCGCTGTTCTTCTTCGGCGCGGGGATGCTGTTCCCGCTCGCCACCAGCGGCGCAATGGAGCCGTTCCCGTTCCTCGCAGGCACGGCGGGCGCACTGGTGGGGGGACTGCAGAACATCGGTTCCGGCGCGCTGGCCTGGCTCTCGGCGATGATGCCGCAAACTGGCCAGGCTAGTCTGGGGTTGCTGATGACGCTGATGGGGCTGCTGATTTTACTGTGCTGGCTGCCGCTGGCGTCGCGTGTTCCCCATCACGAGCAGCCGGTTTAACTGCATGATGGCCCGGCTTCTCGCCGGGCTTTTCACAAACAGGCGCGATCATGGCCTGCAGCAGCGGCTCTGGTGCAGGACGCCAGGCGCCCTCTTCCCCGTCGTAAAACTGAATATCCGCGTTGATAGCGTAGGGAATGTTGGCCTTTTGCAGTTCGCAGGCCATAAACGAGGCAAACGCCATTTGCGATGCGGTTGGGGTGAAGTGATTTGATTCACCTACGCCCCAGCCGCCCACCCAGCTGACGTGACCGGTTTTTTGCTGCCAGTGCAGCGCGGTCGCAATACGATTATGGATAGCCGCTTTCTCCGCCACCGTCCCGGACGTCCACGGATATTTACCGTTACTCTTTAGCGGACCCCACGGGAAAATGTGCCACTCCGCCAGCAGATAATTTTGGCTGTGCGCCGGGAGTTTCAGGCTGGAGAGGTCTTCTGGCGCAGCCCGCAGACGTGGCGCGATGAAGATCATGCGATTAGCATCAATTGCATGAATGTCTTTGACGGTTTTCTCGTAAACCCGGTTAAGCGACGCGGCGTTATGGTTGAGCTTGTCCGCCGGTTCATAAATCAGGTCAAAACCCAGCAGGGGATAGCTTTGGCCGAAGTAGTGCGCCACGGCAATCCACCAGTTAATCACCTCTTTTTCCGTCTCGGCTTTCGGGTCGTTTTTATATTCATCGGCCTGATAAGCGATAATCGGGATCACCCCGTATTGCTCGCAGGCTTCCACCAGCTTACGCAGATGAATCAGCCGCGCTTCCGTCGGTTCATCGGCCACGCGGATACGCACATGGCTGATACCCTTCGCACGAAAATCGCGAACCACCAGCGGATCGAACTCCCGAATGCCGCGCTCGGTGCGCGCCCAGTCTACGTCCATCCCCACGCCCAGCTTTTGCGCATAAAGCGCAGCCGTCAGCGGTGGCTCAGCGGCAATCCCCCAGCCGGAAGAGAACAGTAACGCAGTGGCAATCAAAGGCTTTAACACGGTGTACCTTGCGAGAAATCAAAAGCATTACCTGTATTTAGCACGCTTTTTCACATTTGGTGTAGCGCCAAAGCGTAATAATTCTTCAGCCAGCCAGTTCTCTCAGCCAGCTAATAAAGGCATCAATTTTCGGCCACTGTCGTCCTGGCAGGGTCGACATGTAGTAATGCTGATGGCATTTAAGCGTTTTCTCCCCAAACGGTGCAATCAACTCACCGCGTTCGAGCCGCTTTTGTACCAGCCGTTTTCGCCCCATCGCGACCCCGACATGGTTCATTGCCGCGACAATCGCTAAATCAGAGCGATCGAAGCCAATGCCCGATGATGATGGCATGTTCACTGCAAAATGCGCCGCCCAGCTGAGCCATTCATCGGTACCGGAATCATTGCTCCAGGCCTGGCGATCGTGCAGGAGCGTACAGTGGCTGAGGTGGCCGGGATTTTTCAGCAGGTCATGTTCCCGGGCATACGCCGGCGAGCAGACGGGTAAAATCGCCTCGTCCATCAGGAAATGATGCGTCAAATTGGCTGGCGGCGTATCGTCGAAATAGAGCGCCAGATCGATACCGGTTCGCTGCATGTTGACGTTTTCATTGCCGGTCAGGATGGTCAGCGAGATCGCGGGATAACGTCGGGTGAAATCCCCGAGCATAGGCACCAGCCAGCACTGGGCAATCGACGGGCGAGAGTAAACCGTCAACGTGCCGGACAGCGCCTGGTTCTTGATATCCAGGATCTCCTGGTTCAACGTATCCAGCGACGATTTCAGCGTCCAGTAGACGCGTTTCCCCTCCTGCGTCAGCTCCACTTTACGGTGGGAGCGGACAAACAGCGCTATCCCTAACTCCTCTTCCAGCAGGTTGATACGGTGACTCACCGCACTGGGGCTGAGCGACAGCTCCTCCGCCGCCAGCGCGAAGGACTCGTGGCGGGCGGCCACTTCAAACGTATACATTTTTGACAGCTGCCAGCCGTTTAACAGCCGGTTTCGACCTTCATTTGCGTCATTCATCGCACTTCTCACACGGACTTTTGCTGCTCAGGATACCGCTCAAAGTTGAATTTATGTGAACCAAACACGTATTAAGTGCGCTTTTTTGAGTCCAGTCACGCGCTTGATCCAATCTGGCTCACCTGAAAGGCAATTTATATCGTTTGTCAGCACCCGCTGATTTTTCGTCCAATACCCGTAAATAACATAAGGGTGAGGTGAGATATGGGTGCTCAGGTCTGGGTTGTGGCGACGCTGCTCATCAGCATCGCGTTAATCGTATTAACTATCGTAAAACTGAAGTTTCACCCGTTCCTGGCGCTGCTGCTGGCGAGCTTTTTTGTCGGTGCCATGATGGGAATGCGCCCGCTGGACATGGTAAATGCCATTGAAAGCGGTATTGGCGGCACGCTCGGCTTCCTGGCGGCGGTGATTGGGCTTGGCACCATCCTCGGCAAGATGATGGAGGTGTCCGGTGCGGCAGAACGCATTGGGATAGCGCTTCAGCGTTGCCGCTGGCTGTCAGCCGATGTCATCATGGTACTGGTGGGGCTTATCTGCGGCATTACGCTGTTTGTTGAAGTCGGCGTCGTCCTGCTGATCCCGCTGGCCTTCTCCATCGCCAAAAAGACCCATACCTCGCTGCTGAAGCTGGCCATTCCCCTCTGTACCGCGCTGATGGCGGTGCACTGCGTGGTTCCGCCGCACCCGGCAGCCCTGTTTGTCACGAATAAGCTGGGGGCGGACGTGGGGACGGTTATCGTCTACGGTCTGATGGTTGGCCTGCTGGCCTCGCTGGTTGGCGGCCCGCTGTTCCTGAAATTGCTGGGCGATCGCCTGCCCTTCAAAGCCGTCCCGGCTGAATTTTCTGACCTCAATGTTCGTGAAGAACATACGCTGCCCTCGCTGGGAGCCACGCTGTTTACCGTGCTGCTGCCCATCGGCCTGATGCTGGTGAAGACCCTCGCCGAGCTGAATATGGCAAGAGAAGGCACGCTGTATACGCTGCTGGAATTTATCGGTAACCCGATCACCGCCATGTTCATCGCCGTGTTCGTCGCCTATTACCTGCTGGGGCTGCGCCAGCATATGGGGATGGGTACGATGCTGACCCATACCGAGCATGGCTTTGGCGCCATCGCCAACATTCTGTTGATAATCGGCGCGGGCGGCGCGTTTAACGCCATCCTCAAAACCAGCGGCCTGGCCGATACCCTGGCGCACATTCTGTCGAACCTGAATATGCACCCGATCCTGCTCGCGTGGCTGGTGGCGCTGGTTCTGCACGCGGCGGTGGGGTCGGCCACGGTGGCGATGATGGGCGCAACCGCCATCGTCGCACCCATGCTGCCGCTCTATCCTAACGTCAGTCCGGAGATCATCACCATTGCCATCGGTTCCGGTGCCATTGGCTGCACGATCGTGACCGATTCCCTCTTCTGGCTGGTGAAGCAGTACTGCGGTGCCAGCCTGAACGAGACCCTGAAGTACTATACGACGGCGACGTTTATCGCCTCGGTACTTGCACTTGGCAGCACATTCCTGCTTTCTTTCATTATCTGAGCGCGAAGAGACGTACTATGGAAAACGCAACTATCAGCACCTTAACCGCACAGTTCCCTCTGATTGAGGATCTGATTGCCCTGAAAGAGACCACCTGGCTAAACCCGCGCACCACCTCGCTTGCTGAAGGGTTGCCGTATGTCGGGCTGAGCAAAGCCGATGTGGACGATGCGCATGCACGCCTTAACCGCTTTGCGCCGTATCTGGCAAAAGCGTTCCCCGAAACGGCGGCCACGCAGGGGATTATCGAGTCCGAGCTGGTGGCTATCCCGGCGATGCAGAAAAGGCTGGAAAACGAATCGGGGGTGGCCATTCCCGGCACGCTGCTGCTGAAAAAAGACAGTCATCTGCCTATCTCTGGCTCCATCAAAGCGCGCGGGGGCATCTATGAAGTGCTGACTCACGCCGAAAAACTGGCGCTGGAAGCAGGGTTGCTGAGCGTCGAAGACGATTACAGCATCCTGCTGGAACCGCGTTTTAAAGCGTTCTTCAGCCAGTACAGTATCGCGGTGGGATCCACCGGCAACCTCGGGATGTCCATTGGCATCATGAGCGCGCGCATCGGCTTTCAGGTTACGGTGCACATGTCTGCCGATGCCCGTGAGTGGAAAAAAGCCAAACTGCGTAGCCACGGTGTGATCGTTGTGGAATATGAGCAGGATTACGGCGTGGCGGTGGAGCAAGGACGTAAGGCCGCGGAGAGCGATCCGAACTGTTTCTTTATCGACGATGAGAACTCCCGCACGCTGTTCCTCGGCTATGCGGTGGCAGGCGAGCGGCTAAAAGCGCAGTTTGCCGCGCAGGGCCGCGTGGTGGATGCGGAACATCCGCTGTACGTCTATTTGCCTTGTGGCGTCGGTGGCGGTCCTGGCGGCGTGGCGTTTGGCCTGAAGCTGGCCTTTGGCGACAACGTACACTGTTTCTTCGCCGAGCCGACGCACTCCCCGTGCATGCTGCTGGGCGTCTACACCGGGCTGCATGATGCCATCGCCGTGCAGGATCTGGGTATCGACAACGTGACGGCCGCCGACGGGCTGGCGGTTGGACGCGCGTCTGGCTTTGTGGGCCGGGCGATGGAGCGGCTGCTTGACGGGTTCTATACCCTTTCCGATCAAAGCATGTACGACATGCTCGGCTGGCTGGCGCAGGAAGAAGGCATTCGCCTTGAGCCGTCGGCGCTGGCGGGCATGGCCGGGCCGCTGCGTGTTCCTGTCGCATCCGCGAACGCGACCCATCTGGTCTGGGCAACCGGCGGCGGAATGGTGCCGGAAGACGAGATGGCGAAGTACCTGGCTAAAGGGAAAAAATAAACTGCAGATGGGTGACCGCAAACAGCAGTGACAACGACAGCACCGCGAGGGCGATCAGGAACTTATCGCGCACCGCCTTCGGCTGTACAAAATCGTCCTGCGTCACATCCATTACGTTGCGACTGCGGGTATAGCGCCACAAAACGATCGCCACAAGCGCCAGCACGACCAGTGAGATCCAGAATGGCACGCCTGTGCGATGCCAGTTGTGCTTGATGGCGAGGGCAATCAGCGCGCCATACCCCAGTAACGTACGCAGCCAGGCCAGCGACGTCCGCTCCGGCTGCAGGCCGGGGTCGGCTTCGCGTCGCGCTTTGCGGTTATCCACCATACAACACCAGCACCATCACCACACCCGCTACCGCCAGCAAAATCATGCTGATGATGAGTAACCCACGCGTATACGGGAGATCCTGCTTGAGCCGCATCGCCTTTTCGTTACGCAGCCAGCGCAGGTAGCCGTAAATGGCCAGCACACCGGCAAACAGGCACAGCAGCAACGCCAGCACTTCGCGGATCAGCGGCGTGGCAAAATCAGGCGCGAGCTGGTCAAGCCCCACACCCGCGGCGAGAAAGCCCAACGCGGTGCGGATCCATGCGAGGAACGTACGCTCATTAGCCAGCGAGAAGCGGTAGTCAGGGGCTTCACCGAGGCGGGAAATTTTCATGAAGATTCCTTGTCTGCTACAGGCAGGTTCCAGCATAGCGTAAATCGACAAGGACAAGGAGACCGGCATCGGGCGATGCCGGTCAGGACGATTAATGCAGCGCTGGCCAGTACGCTTTGTTGGCCTCGATCAGATCATCCAGAATCGCTTTCGCAACGGAGGCGCTCGGCACCGTTTTCGACAGCGTAATCGCCTGCCACAATTTCTGGTACGAGCGCTGCTCCCAGGCATCCACTACCAGTTTTTCCACCGCTACCTGTTGGCTCATCAACCCTTTCTGGAAGTGTGGAATGTCGCCCACCGTTAACGGCTCCGGCCCGTTATGACCGACCAGGCACGGAATTTCTACCATCGCGTCGGCATCAAAGTTATGAATGGCACCGTTGTTGGGCACAATCAGCAGCATGCGCTCCTGAGTGTTGAAGGCAATCGCAGTCGCCAGATCGACGATGTACGACGCATGTTCGTCGATTTCCAGCTCCCCGGCGGATGATACACCGGCTTCGATAATCGCCCGGCAGGCGCTGAACACATGCTTCTCACGGTGATCCATCACCTCGTTAGCGCGCGTGCGTTCCGGATTGGAGTGCGCGACCACGTAGTCCGGGAACAGGTAATATTTCAAATAGGTGTTTGGCATGGTGTCAGGATCCAGCGCCTGCACATCTTTTGCCTTCGCGAACGTGTCGTTCCAGCTGGCTTCGGTATGGGCATTGTCAGAGGGCGGCACATAGCCATTTTTCGCGACATATTCGCGCAGTTTCGGCATTAAATCATTGCCGTTTGCATCTTCAATGGATGTCCACCATCCGAAGTGGTTCAGCCCGTAGTAACGCACGCGCATCTCTTTACGGTCTTTAAGGCCGACTATCTGCGCCATACGCCCTTCAATGCCGATGGGCATATCGCAGATGTTGAGGATTTTGGCGTTGGGTCGCAGGCGACGGGTCGCTTCAGCCACGATGGCCGCCGGATTCGAGTAGTTCAGCATCCACGCATTCGGGGAGTATTGCTCCATATAATCGACCAGCTCCAGCACGCCGCCAATAGAGCGCATGCCGTAGGCGATCCCGCCGGGTCCGCAGGTCTCCTGACCCAGCACATCGTGACGCAGGGGGATTTTCTCGTCTTTTTCACGCATCGGGTATTTCCCCACGCGGATATGTGCCATCACAAAATCGACGTCGGTAAAGGCTGCTTCAGGATCGGTGGTATAGCTAAACTCAATCTCCGGAGCCTGCTCTTTAAGGATGATCTTGCACGCCTCGGCGATGGTCTCCTGACGTGCGCCGTCGTTGTCATAGAATTTCAGCGCGCGCAGCGGAAAACGGTCACGGTTGGCTAACAGCATCAGGACGATCCCCGGCGTGAAGGTACTGCCGCCGCCTGCAATGACAACTGAGAATTTTTTCATGATATAGCCTCTGTCAGGGTAGTTTGTTCGTTTGTTGAAGGGGTTTTCATCAGCGATTCAAGCTGGTCTCGCACCTGAGGAACGTGCAGTCCAACAATCACCTGAATGCCGTTGCCGCGTCGCACCACACCGTGTGCGCCCAGGGCCTTAAAGACGTCATCGCTTTGGGTTTGCGCCATGTCGACCAGCGCGATACGTAAGCGGGTGGCGCAGTTATTAATGCTTTCGATATTGGCCGCGCCGCCCAGCGCCTGCAGGAATCCGGCGGCTTGCCCAACCTGCTGGCTGGCGGCAGCCGGTGCGGTGGTTTGCCCGCGTGCCGCTTTATAATCCGCCTTGCTGTAAAGTTTGACTTCGCTCTCTTCACGGCCCGGGGTTTTAAGGTTCAACCGTTCAATCAGCGTTTTGAAGACCACGAAATAGAGGCCGGTGAAGCAAAGACCGATACCCATCTGGGTGAATACCGTCGAGGCGTGGTTGTGGAACATGGGGATCCAGTTTTGCGGCAGGAACTGGTCCAGCAGTCCGCCGCCCATGTTGCCCACGACGCCGAAGATGTACATCACCGTCGCCATCGTGGCGGCCAGAACGGCGTGGACGGCAAACAGCAGCGGCGAAATGAACAGGAAGGTGAATTCCAGCGGCTCGGTAATGCCCACCAGCACGGCGGTCAGCGTGGCCGGGATCAGCAGGCCTGCCACTTTGACGCGGTTTTCCGGTGATGCGGTGTACCAGAGCGCCAGCGCAATCCCGACAGAGCCAAACACTTTGGCGTTGCCGTGAAGCGCAAAACCGCCTTCCGGGAACAGGGTTTTCAGCGGCAGCGTGCTTTGGCTAAATTCCTGAAGATGCTGCGCCCAATAAACCTGGATGCCGCCCTCGACCGCTGCCGGGCCAAAGATAAACGGACCGTAGACAAAGTGGTGTAATCCGGTAGGGATCAGAATGCGTTCCAGGAAGGTATAAACCCACACTCCCAGCGCACCGGCAGAGCGTAAAAAGGCCTGCAGGGACTCAATGCCCAGCTGCACTTTCGGCCAGCCCAGCAGCGTCAGCCAGGCGCAGGGGATCATCACAAAGAACGCGAGGATAACGACAAACGAGGTGCCCTGAAAAATCCCCAGGAAAACAGGCAACTGCTTGTCGAAATAGCGGTTGTGGATGGCGGTGACAATCCCCGAAATCACAATCGCCCCAATGATGCTGGTATCGAGCGTTTTGATACCGGCAATCATGGCCAGTCCGCTGCCGGCAGTGGGCTCAGCGGCGAAGTCGACGCCAAAGAAATGACCCCATGTCATCCCCATCGCATTGATAAAGTAGTTCCAGGTCAGAAAACTGATCAGCACCGCCAGGCAGGCGCGGCCCTGCGCCTGCTTCGCCAGACCAATCGGTAAACCCACGGCAAAAATCAGCGGCATATTGCGAAACACCGCCCAGCCGCCCTCTTCAATGATGTGAACAATTTGCGCGAACAGATTATCGGGGGCGGTTAAGGCCTCGCCCACAAACAGCGGGTTGCGAAGCATGATGGCGATCCCGACCACGATCCCGGCAAAGGGAAATAACAACACCGGGGTAAACATGGCGCCGCCAAAACGTTGTATTTGACTGAGCATTTTTAAATCCTCACGTAACAACCTGTAGGGGGTAGAGGCCTTTATGATTTTTTGCTGGGCCTGAAGTGAGCATAAGAATTTACCCATGGGCGAACATGACGTGCCGCTGCGATTCGTGATCGCATTCATGGTTTTATTTTGACCAGTCAGGTCTACTTTTCGTTGTTAATATGGACATGTCAGGACGCAATCCACGCGTTAATACGGGCAGAGAGGTCTACTGGTGATCTACAAATCTATCGCTGACAGGTTGCGGCTGCGGCTGAATTCGTCGGACTACAATATCGGGAGTCCGCTGCCGGGTGAGAAAGCGCTGGCGCAGGAGTTTGGCGTGGCGCGGATGACCATTCGAAAGGCGCTGGATCTACTGGTGAACTGGGGGCTGGTTGAACGCCGACACGGTAGCGGGACATTCGTGGCGCGTAAAGATGTCCACCACGAAACCACCAATCTGACCGGGCTGGTGGAGGTGCTGCGCCAGCAGGGAAAAGAGGTGCAGAGCAAGGTGCTACAGTTCGAAGTGATGCCCGCTCCGCCCGCTATCGCCAGCCAGCTCCGCATTCAGGTGGATGAGCGAATCTACTTCTCGCGCCGGGTGCGTTATGTCGACGGAAAGCCCCTGATGCTGGAGGACAGCTTTATGCCCGTGAAGCTGTTCCGCACGCTTTCACTGGCACATCTGGAGGGGTCGAAGTTTGATTACATCGAGAAAGAGTGCGGGATAACCATCAGCGGCAACTACGAGAGCCTGACGCCGGTGCTGGCAGATAAACAGCTCGCCGGTTACCTGAACCTGCCGGAACAGACGCCGCTGCTGCGGATAACGTCTCTTTCCTACAGCGACAGCGGCGAATTTCTCAATTATTCCGTGATGTTCCGTAATACCCGTGATTACCAGGTGGACTACCATCTGCGGCGCATCCACCCGGACGATCTGCTAACTCATCCCCCAGAACAGCACCGCCAGTAGCTGCGGGGTAATAATGCGCAGGAACATCACCAGCGGGTAGACCGTGGCGTATGACAGCGCCGCCGCGCCGCTGGTGGCGTGCAGGTTGTTGGCAAAGGCCAGTGCGGGTGGGTCAGTCATTGATCCGGCGAGCATGCCGCAGAGCGTCAGATAGTTCATTTTGGCGAACATCCGCGCCAGGATCCCCATCGTCAGGAGCGGGATCGCCGTGATAAATATCCCGTAGCCAACCCAACTCATCCCCTCGCCCTTCACCAGGGTATCGATAAAATCGCCCCCGGATTTCAGGCCGACCACCGCCAGAAACAGCACAATCCCCAGCTCGCGCAGCGCCAGGTTGGCGCTCGGCGGCATAAACCAGTAGAGCTTACCGATACAGCCGATACGCCCGAGGATCAGTGCCATAATCAGCGGTCCACCCGCCAGGCCCAGCTTGAGCGCAACCGGAAAACCCGGGACATACAGCGGAATGGAGCCAAGCAGCACTCCCAGCCCGATACCGATAAAGACCGGCAACATCTGCACCTGCTGCAGTTTTTGCTGGGCGTTACCCACCATGTCCGCTACCGCATCAATGGATGACGGGCGCCCAACCAGGTTCAGGATATCGCCGAACTGCAGGCTGGCTTCCGGGCTGGCGACCAGTTCCACCCCAGCACGGTTAAGACGGGAGATCACGACGTCATAGCGCTCTTTAACCTGCAAATCGCGTATTTTCTTGCCAAGCACGTGCTCGTTGGTCACCACGACGCGCTCTACGCGCATATCGGTGCCGCGTGTGGAAAGTGAGGTCTCCACCTCCTGACCAATCACCAGCCGCGCGTTGTTTAAATCCCCGGGCTGTCCGACCAGGTGCAGCAGGTCACCCTGCTGAATAATGGTCCCGGGCGCAGGTACCATCAGCATATCGTCACGTTTAAGGCGTGAGCAGATAATATTGGCGCTGTTCAGGATCGGCACATCCTGAATCGCCATATTGTTGAGGTTGGGGTTATCGACGCGAATGTTGATGGTTTTGATCGGCATATGACCGTTGGTGAGCGTGGTTTCGTGGTCTTTCGCCTCGTTTTCGACGTTAATGCGAAAGAGTACCCGCACCAGCCACATGGAGAGAAGAATGCCGCAAATCCCAAACGGATAGGCCATGGCGTAGCTCATCCCCATCTGGTCGACAATACCGGGAGAGATGCCAAGATCGCGCAAAATTTGCTGCCCTGCACCCAGTGCAGGCGTATTGGTGACCGCCCCGGAGAAAATACCCAGCACCACCGGCAGCGGAATATCGAAGAGCTTATGCAGAATGGCGGTGACCAGCCCTCCCATCACTACAATGCCGAAGGCAAACAGGTTCAGCCGTAATCCGGAGACCCGAAGGGAAGCGAAAAAGCCAGGCCCCACCTGAATACCGATGGTGTAGACGAAGAGGATCAGACCGAATTCCTGGATGAAATGGAGCATTTCGGCGCTGAGCACCAGCCCAAGCTGGTCGGCAAAATGGCCAACAAAAATCCCGCCGAACAGCACCCCGCCTATCCCAAATCCGACGCCGCGGATTTTAACATTGCCAATCCACAGACCCACCACTGCGACCAGGGCCAACACGCTAACGGTTAACGCGATATCACTCATGATCCACTTCCTGTGCATAACCTTAGTTATGCTACGGATTCTCTCAGAGCCGCACGCGGTTGTATGGGCGATGGCGCACAAAAAAGCCCTGCCGGGGCAGGGCGTTATCTTTTCATCCTCTCCCTGTGGGAGAGGCAACAACCCGCAGAGGGTTAACTGTTCAGCGCAGGACGCTCGCTAATGGCGATACGCTGCGGTGCAATGGCTTCCGGCACGTTGCGGGTCAGGTCGATATGCAGCAGCCCGTTGGTAAATGTCGCGCCGGACACTTCCATATGGTCAGCCAGAGTAAAGCTCAGGCTAAACGGCTGATTAACCAGGCCCTGGTGCAGCCATTTGGTCTCGGTTTCTTGTTTTTCCGGCGTACCTTTCACGGTCAGGCGCGTGCCTTCAAGCTGAATATCCAGATCGTCCTGGCGGAACCCGGCCAGCGCAAGGGTAATGCGATAGTGGTTGTCATCGCTTTTTTCGATGTTGTACGGCGGAAACGTCTGTTGCTCGGTGGTGCTTTGCAGGGCATTAGCCAGTTTGTCAAAACCAATCCACTGACGCAGCAGGGGGGATAAATCGTAGTTACGCATACTAAATCTCCTTCTGAGAAGCGAGTTCGGCACAGTTTATTTTTGTGCGCAGTTGTTCCTGCAAATCCTCATGGATTCACATATGCTCCCATTACGGCAAGCAATTCTGGGTGGGCCGCTCGCGCGACCCGCATAATCAGTTGATCTCGATACGGCGCGGTTTTTTCTCTTCCGGAATCACACGTTCCAGTTCGATAAACAGCAGGCCGTTGACCAGGTTCGCGCCTTTCACGTGAATGTTCTCGGCTAACTGGAACTTGCGTTCAAAGTTGCGCTCGGCGATACCCTGATAAAGGTAGGTACGTTCTTTCTGCTCAGCCGTATGTGAACCTTTCACCACCAGCAGGTTGTCCTGCGCGGTGATCTCCAGTTCGTTCTCTGCAAAACCGGCGACGGCAATGGCGATGCGGTAGTGGTTTTCATCAACCAGTTCAACATTGTATGGAGGGTAGCCGTTGCTCTGGCTTTGGTTATTTTCTAAATGGTTAAACAGGCGGTCAAAACCAATTGCAGAACGGTATAGCGGGGAAAGATCGAAGTTACGCATAAATAAAAGCTCCTGAAATCAGCGAGAAATTGTAGCCTTCCACCATGGACAGGCCAGTGTGCCCCTGAACACCCCGCAGGCGTGTTCGTTATCGGGTTACATTCTTAAAATGGGTCTGGAACCGGTCTTTTCAAGCGCAGCGGGCGCACTTTTTTTTGCACTTTCGTGCATCTCGCTTAGACTGGGACAACAGCACAAAGGGTTAAATTGCGATGGCTGCCACAGTGCGGGGTTATCGGGCTATCCATTTTGAACGAGGCTCGCTATAACCCTGAGTTGCAGGTTTATGCAGTGCCATTAACGATGACTGAGTGATGATGAAAAATGTTCTGATAAAGCTGACGACGTTCAGCGGGGTTGTTTTACTTTGCGGGTGTTCGAGCGTGATGTCTCACACCGGCGGTAAAGAAGGAACATATCCGGGGACGCGTGCCAGCGCTGAGATGATCTCCGATGACGATACCAACTGGGGCACAAAATCCCTGGTCATCCTGGATATGCCGTTTACGGCTGTGGCCGATACGCTTTTGCTGCCGTGGGATATGTTCCGTAAGGACAGCTCCGTGCGCTCGCGGGTAGAGAAAAGCGAGCAGCAAAATCTGGCCACCAATTCCGTCATTCCACCCGCTTAACGCCAACGCGTTAACGCTGCCCGGTTTCCGTTAGCCAAAGCTGACGGAAACCTTCTGTCTCTTCCATCCATGCAATAAAACGCCCGTCCGGGGAAAACACGACCGCATCACCAGACGGTGGATTGCCGTGATCGGACGTCAAAAACGTCACCTCTCCGGTTTGCGCATCACAGCAGGCAATCCGCTCTTCCAGCACAAATCCCAGACAGTGACCGGCTGGGTGCCAGGTAAATGCCGACTGAATGTCACTTTCGTTATGCGTCAACTGGCGTGGTTCGCCGCCTTCTGGAGCGATAAGCCACAGCTGCACAATGCCCTTATCATCACGCATCAGAAACGCAATCTGCGTCCCCTGCGGGTTACAGCGCACCCAGTGACGCGGCACGTTTACCAGCCCCGGGAATGCCCGCTGGTGGGTAAAGGTCAGCCGGCGCTGCATGACACCCGCCGGGGGCGCAGGCAGCGTCTCAGGAGCCCCCTGCAGCGGCGCATCGCCCGCGCGTTTCCATCCCTGCTCGTCGTTGGGCAGATCCACAATAAACAGTTCTGGCACTTTCTCGCCTGTCGCAGACACGGTATCGCCGATAAACGCCAGCCTGTCATTGCCCACCCAGCCCTCTTCATAGGCTCGGTTGATCTCATCGCTGCCGGGCTGAGGCGCGGGCGTCGTGCGGCTCACCAGCACGCTCCAGAAGGTGCCGGAATATTCACGTGGATGCGTCCCCTGCGGCATCACCGGGCCAAAAGGTACTGCGACGCCGACATTACGTAAATCGAGCTTCGGGTCACGCTCATGCAATACATGGTCGTTGTAGGTAAAGCTCACGAACTGTCCGTCAGGGCTAAAAACGTGCACGTGGCTGCCGCCACGCAGCGCGCCTGCGGTATAAGGCGGCGTGATATCCATGGCATCCAGGTTACTCACCTGACCGTTGTGTACAACCACGCCCTGACGATGATGAAAATCGTAGTGCCAGTCTGCATCCGGGTTTTCCGGGCCGTGGATAAAGACATATTTGTCCTGCTGCGGATGAACGGTCACCACGCCAACATGCGCGCCGTGACTGGTGCGATAGATCACCTCGACGTCACCCGTAATAACATTGACCCGCTCAATAGTTTCACCGGTAAACGATGCGCCGGACGGACGCACATCGTAGGCCAGCCACTGGCTGTCCGGCGTCCAGGTATTGATATTGGTAAGCTGGTGATGATGGGAGGCGAAGGTGATTTGTTTCATGGCGTTACCCTGATGCGCAGTTATCGCATCAGGGTAAAACATTGCGGGGAATTAGCCTACACGTTTGACGTCACCCACCAGCAGGATGTAGGAGAGCGCACCGAGCAAGGCCACTGCGGAGATATAGATCAGTGCCGGGCCAAAGCCATAGTCCTGAGCCAGATAACCGATGACCAGCGGAACCGTGATCCCCCCCAGTCCACCGACAAAGTTGAACACGCCCCCGGTCAGACCAATCAGGCGCATCGGGGCCAGCGAGGAGACCAGCGACCAGGTTATGGAGGCAAAACCGTTACCGAAGAACGCAATCGCCATCAGCGTCATAATCCAGACCGGATCGTTGGTGTAGTTTGCACCCATGATGCAGGTGGAGATCAGCAGCCCGCAGATAATAGGCGTTTTACGCGCGACACCCAGCGAGAACCCTTTTTTCACCAGCCTGTCCGCCAGCCAGCCGGAAAGCAGCACACCAAAGAAGGCCGCCAGGAACGGTACGGTGGTCATAAAGCCCGCCTTCAGCGCGGTGATGCCTTTTTCCTGGGTCAGATAGTTCGGGAACCAGGTCAGGAAGAACCACAGCGTGGAGGTCACCGCGAACTGCCCCAGATAAACCCCCACCAGCTTGCGATGGAAAACCAGCTTCCAGTCGGCTTTAGTCAGCGGCTGACGCGCCTCTTTTTTCACCGGCGCATCGCCATCCACCAGACCGCCACCGTCGCGGATATAGTCCAGTTCAGCTTTGCTGATACTTTTGGTGAGACGCGGCGGTTGATAGACCTTGAACCAGATCAACGACCAGATAATGCCGATCCCTCCGGTCACAATAAAGACCCAGTGCCAGCTCAGCAGTTCCTGGATCCAGATCAGCAGCGGCGTCAGGAACGCCAGGCCGACAAACTGCCCGGAGGTGTAGAACCCAACGGCCGAGGCGCGTTCATGCTCCGGGAACCAGCTGGTCACCATGCGGTTATTGGTCGGAAACGCCGGGGCTTCGAAAATCCCGGTGATCGCACGCAGGCCAATCAGCGACATCAGCCCGGTGGCAAAGCCCTGGAACAGGGTCGCCACCGACCAGCCGAAGATGGCAATGAAATAGGTCAGGCGCGAGCCGACGCGGTCAAGGAACCAGCCGCCGGGGATCTGGCACAGCGTATACAGCCAGGCAAACGCCGAAAAGACGTAGCCCATTTCCGCTTTGCTGATCCCAAACTCCTCCTGAATATGGGCTGAAGCCACGGCAAGGTTGGCGCGGTCAACGTAACAGATGACCACAGTAATAAAGATCATGACCAGCGTCAGGTAGCGCCGACGCCCGGTTTTTGCAGCAGTAACAGGAATATCCATCGCAATCTGTCTCCAGATTTTGGGCATAGCGAAGCCGCTCACCATGCCCTGTAATTTACAGAGGGTGTGTTTGTTATTGTTGAAATTACTTTTTAGTGGCGATGTGCTTTGGCTGAATTACCACTCAGCGACAGAGCCATCTTCATGACGCCATAACGGGTTGCGCCAGTCAGGCGCGTTTTTACTCAGCTCAATGACTTTGGCTTCGTCGATATCCACGCCAAGGCCCGGCTTCGTTAACGGTTTAAAGAAACCGCCTTCCATGCTGAAATCATCTTTGTTTTTCACAAAGTCGAGCAGTTCCGCGCCCTTGTTATAGTGAATGCCCATGCTCTGTTCCTGGAACACCGCGTTACGCGAGACAAAGTCGACGTGCAGACAGGCTGCCAGTGCGATCGGCCCCAGCGGACAATGCGGTGCCAGCGCCACGTCGTAGGCTTCCGCCATCCCGGCGATTTTGTAGCATTCCGTGATGCCGCCGGCATGCGACAGATCCGGCTGCAATATCGCCAGGCCGCCAGCTTCCAGCACGCGTTTGAACTCGAAGCGCGAGAACATGCGCTCACCGGCGGCAATCGGGATATGCGTCTGTGCGGCCAGTTTCGGGTAGTACTCCGCCTGCTCGGCCAACACCGGCTCTTCGATAAACAGCGGACGGTACGGCTCCAGCTCTTTAATCAGCACTTTGGCCATCGGCGCGCTGACGCGACCGTGGAAGTCCAGGCCAAATTCAATCTCGTTGCCGAACGCTTCACGAATCTGCGCCACGGTATTTACCGCGCGGTCTACCGCCCGTGCGTTGTCGATGACGCCCATCTCTTCGCAGCCGTTCAGTTTAAAGGTGTCAAAACCAATATTGCGCAACTGCCTGATACCGTCGATCACTTCCGCGGGACGGTCGCCACCCACCCAGCTGTAGGCTTTGATTTTGTCGCGCACCAGGCCGCCCATCAGCTGCCAGACCGGGGCATTCAGCACTTTGCCTTTGATATCCCATAACGCCTGGTCGATACCGGCGATGGCGCTCATCAGAACCGGTCCGCCCCGGTAGAAACCCGCGCGGTACATCACCTGCCACAGGTCGTTGATGCGGGCAGGATCTTGTCCTGTCAGGTACTCGCCCAGCTCATGCACCGCCGCTTCCACGGTACGCGCACGCCCTTCAATGACCGGTTCGCCCCAGCCGACCACGCCTTCATCGGTTTCGATTTTCAGGAACAGCCAACGCGGCGGTAAACGGTACGTGGTGAGTTTGGTTATTTTCATTTCACTGCCTCTCGATACGCTTTCACAAATGCGGCCGCCTGCTGTGCGGTACGTTCGACGGATTGCCCGGCGCGATAGAGATCGCTGCCCAGACCCGCTCCGACACAACCTGCGTTGATCCACTGCGCCAGGTTTTCTGGCGTCACGCCCCCCACGGCAAAGACCGGTACGCTGGCGGGCAATACCGCTTTCAGCGCGCTGATATAGGCCGGACCAAAAGCCGATGACGGGAAAATTTTGAGCGACTGCGCGCCCGCATCGAGAGCCGCGAACGCTTCTGTTGCCGTTGCGCATCCCGGGCAGACGGTCATGCCGTAGCCCACTGCGCGACGGATCACCTCAGGGTGAATATTCGGCGTCACAATCAGCCTGCAGCCCATCTGCGCAAGCTGGTCCACCTGCTCCGGTTGCAGAACGGTGCCAGCGCCAATCAGCGCCTTATCACCAAACGCGTCCACGACCGCCGGGATGCTCTTTTCCCACTGTGGGGAATTAAGCGGTATTTCCACGGCGTCAAAACCGGCGTCGATCGCCGCACCTACGTGCGCTAAAACCTCGTCGGGCGTGACGCCGCGCAGGATAGCGATGAGGGGAAGATTAGTTTGCCACTGCATGAGCGATGCTCCTTATTCCTGCCTGAAATGCCGTGTCGCCTTCTACCGCAGCCACGTCCCGCCCGATGGCATTGAACGCCTGGCGGTAGCGAGAGGTCAGCGATGAACCCGCGACGAGGGTGATGGTCTGTTGCCCGGCGAACTGCTCGCTCAGGCTGGCGACTTCCGCGCCAATCAACAGGCCCGATAAAAATTCGCTGACCTGCGTACGGGGAAGCGTGCCCAGTACATGCGAAGCGCGAACTTCAAAAAGTTGCGGCAAAACGGCAGGGCTGGCGATACCCCGCTCCAGCCCGGCGGCAAAGGCCTCGGGCGAAGCGTCCTGCTCCGGCAACCCCGCGCCCACCAGCGAGTGCGTCAGCAGCAAGTGGTGCAGCTCACCGGTCATCACGGTGCGAAAATCGTGGATGTGCTCAGCGTCGGCCTGCACCCATTTACAGTGCGTGCCGGGCATGACGTAGACAGAAGAAGGAGAGAGCATGCGCGCGCCAAGGAGCTGGGTCTCTTCGCCGCGCATCACATTGTGGTTATCGTTCCGGGAAACGCACAATCCTGGAATAATCCAGATATTGTCGCCAACGGACGTTAACTGCTCGCCAATGGCAGCGAACGCGGCAGGTACGGGCAGATAAGGCGCGACCTTCCAGCCCACGTTACTGCCCACCATGCCCGCCATGACCACCGGCGTGGTGCTCTCGCGCCAGTTGTGTGTCACCTCTGCTAACACCGCCTCGGGGGATTTACCGTTCAGGCGCGTCACGCCTGCTTCTGATTGCCTGCTTTCCAGGCACTGCTCGCCCTGATACAGCCAGGCGCGCAGATTGGTCGATCCCCAGTCAATAGCGATGTAGCGAGATGTCATGTGATTTCCTTCAACCTTCGTGTCGAGCTGGCGATCATCGTGAGTGCCGCCTGCTCTGCCGCATCGCCGTCCTGATGCCGGATAGCATCGAACAGCGCTTTATGTTCCTGGAGCGTTTTTGGCATGTTGGCCTCATCGCCCATCCAGGTTCGTTCAAATACCGCGCGCTGTAGCGAGCTGATGGCAACGCTAAGCTGCTGTAATACCGGGTTATGGACCGACTGCAGCACCGCTTCGTGATAGCGGATGTCCGCTTCGTTGAACGCATCCCGGTTCTGGTTATTGGCAATCATGTCGTTCAGGGCGGACTCAATCTGAGCCAGGTCTCCTGACGTTGCACGTTCCGCAGCCCAACGGGCGATGGCCGGCTCTACCAGGTTTCGTACCTCACTCATCGCGCCAATCAACCTTGGGTCGTAGTCGTTTTCCAGCACCCACTGCAGGACATCGGTGTCGAGGTAGTTCCACTGATTACGCGGGGCGACAAAGGCGCCGCGGTAGCGCTTCATTTCAATCAGCCGCTTTGCCATGAGCGAGCGAAACACTTCCCGAATGATGTTGCGCGAGGTTTCAAACTCCTCACACAGCTCTGCCTCAGCAGGCAGCGGTGAACCGGGAACGTACTTTCCACCCACGATCTGGGTGCCCAGCGTGATGACGATGCGATCGGTTTTATTGAGAGTCATGGAGAGTCCTTATGCTCTGTATGTTCAGGACTACTTTACCTCGACCGCTGAATTTCGCCTCACTTTTGCAGTACAAACGTGACGCCTTTCGTCATTACCGTGGCTGTAATGTAGTACAATCAATTAATGTTGTACTACAATCAAGATCACAAAAAGAACAATTCGATAAATTCAGCGCAAAAAAAAGCCCCGGTTGATAACCGAGGCTGATGAGCGTGAAACGCTGTTACTGCAGAACAAATTTCTCGATCGCGTAGGCAACGCCGTCTTCGAGGTTAGATTTGGTCACGAAATTGGCCACGTCTTTCACCGACGGGATCGCATTGTCCATTGCCACACCCATGCCCGCATATTCAATCATCGCAATGTCGTTTTCCTGATCGCCCAGCGCCATGATCTCGTCCGGTTTGATGCCCAGCGTATCTGCCAGCGATTTCACACCGGTGCCTTTATTGACGCGTTTATCCAGGATCTCGAGAAAGTACGGCGCACTTTTCAGCACGGTGTATTTCTCTTTTACCTCAGCCGGAATGCGCGCAATCGCTTTATCCAGGATATCTGGCTCATCAATCATCATCACTTTCAGGAACTGGGTGCCCGGATCCATTTTCTCAGCTTCGCAGAACACCAGTGGGATCGTCGCGACATAGGATTCATGTACGGTGTAATAGCTGATATCACGGTTAGCGGTATAGAGCGTATTGCGATCGAGCGCGTGGAAATGGGAACCGACCTCACGGGACAGTTTTTCCAGGAACAGGTAATCGTCATAGTTCAGCGCGGTTTGCGCTACCGTGCTGCCATCCGCCGCCTTCTGTACCAGCGCACCGTTATAGGTAATGCAGTAATCGCCCGGCTGATTCATGTGCAGCTCTTTCAGGTAGCTGTGCACGCCCGCATACGGACGACCGGTGGTCAGTACCACATTCACGCCTTTTGCGCGCGCAGCGGCAATCGCGTTTTTAACGGCTGGAGAAATAGTGTGGTCTGGCAGCAACAGCGTGCCGTCCATGTCGATAGCAATAAGTTTGATAGCCATAGGGTCCCCGGGATAAATGAGTGCTGCCTCATGCTAACGCGATTAAGCCCACAAAAATAGAGCTACATTGCGCAACAAAAGCCCCCTTTTACGTCTGTCCCGGGGATAACGGCTTACTCGCGGGTGAGGACTATTTTGCCAAAAGCACCGCGGTCGAGGTGTACAAGCGCCTCTTCAAGCTGGTTAAAACGGTAGCGGTGTTCAATCACCGGTTTCAGCCCCGTGACATAGACTGCGCGGACAAAATCTTCCAGCGCACGGCGGTGCCCGACACCAATCCCCTGAATCACCGGTGATTTCAGCAAGAGTTCGCTGGCAGGCAGCGAGATTTCACTCCCGGCCAACACGCCAATGACGGATATGCGCCCATGAACGGCAACGGCCCGCAGGGAATGTCTCAGGTTCTCCCCGCCAACGGTTTCAATAATATGGTCGATACCGCGATCCTGCGTCAGCACGTAAATCTCGTCAGCCCAGTTCCCTTTAAGCCGGTTGATGCCCCGATCGGCACCGAGCGTTTTAGCCAGCGCCAGTTTTTCATCACTGCCCGACGTCACAAAAACTTCTGCACCGTGTGCTTTGGCGATTTGCAACGCGAAGATTGCGACACCGCCTGTGCCTTGCACCAGCACCGACTGTCCGGCACGTAACTGTCCTCGCTCCACCAGCGCAAACCATGCGGTAAGCCCCGCGCAGGGTAAGGTGCTGGCCTCTGCGTCATCCAGCGTTTCCGGGGCGGCCACCAGCCAGTTTTCACGCATGATCACGTATTCAGACAGCATCCCCTGGAAGTAACCGCCCAGCGTCTGGTAGGGCAAATTGCGGGCGTCGCCTTTCGGTTTACCGTCGACCCACTCCGGAGAGAAGGTGGAGATGACGCGAGCACCGGGTTTAAAGCGGGTAACGCCTTCACCCGTACTGTCCACCACGCCTGCCATGTCAGATGCCGGAGTAAACGGGAAGGTGAGCGCGATCGGCATGTTGCCTTCGATGACCATTTTATCGCGATAGTTGAGCGCAACAGCGTTCACCCGCACGCGCACTTCACCCGGGCCCGGCTGGGGAACAGGCGCCTGAGTGAGTCTGAGGTTTCCACGCCCAAGGGCGTCCATTGACCAGCGTTGCATCATCTCTGTCATCTTTTTCTCCTGTTATCAAATGCACTTCAGTACTGACAGTCTAACGTTGACTCACGGTCGCCAGTGGCGATACCTTTCCCACTATTGATTCCTGAAGAACGACAATCCATGACCGATACGCTGAAGGATATTCCCGTTTTTGTCGCCGCCGTAGAGGCAGGCAGTTTTGCTCAGGCCGCGGTGCGTTTGCATTTGTCGCGCTCGGCGGTAGGGAAAAGCATTGCTCGCCTTGAAGCGCGGCTGGGAGTACGCCTGTTTCAGCGCACAACGCGTAGCCAAAGCCTGACCGATAACGGTGCCCTTTTTTATGAACGTTGCCTGCGAGCACTCCAGGAAATCCGTGGCGCGGAGTCGCTGCTGGAAACAGGGAAACATCAGGTGAGTGGCCGTCTGCGTGTTGCCATGCCGGTGCTGTTTGGTCGCCAGTGCATCGCCCCGCTGCTGATAGCCTTGACGCAGGAGCATCCTGCCCTTGAGCTGGAAATGTCATTCAGCGATCGCGTAGTGGATATCGTCGAGGAAGGGTTTGATATGGCGGTGCGAAACGGCGCACTGCCGGACAGCACCATGCTGGTCGCCAGACGCCTGGGGGAACACCGAATGGTGCTGTGCGCCGCGCCGGAATACCTCAGGAATAACGGCCAGCCTGAAACCGTTGGCGATTTACGCCAGCATAAGGCCATTAACTACCTGCGTGCCGGCAGGGTGTTACCGTGGGAACTGGCGGACCACGAAGGCACGCAGCACACCCTAATTCCCCGCTCATCCCTCAATATGGACGATCTGCAGGCTATCTGCGACGCAGCGCTGGCCGGGCATGGTATTGCATGGTTACCCTGCTGGATGGTGCGCAAAGAGCTGCAGAATGGAAGGCTCATCCCACTCTTAAAACAGGCGCCGGATGTGCGTTTCGACGTTCACGCGGTCTGGCAGCAGACGCCGCATCTGCCCCTGCGAGTCAGGATTGCGGTCGACATGCTAGTCAGCCGGTTACCGTCAGTCCTGTCACTGGAGCTGGATGCTGATAATTCTGCGCCCACAAAAAAGCCGCGCTAAACGCGCGGCCTCTGACTTGCGGTGTAACCACCCTTAGATATCGATATTCGCCGCTTTCAGGGCGTTCTCTTCGATAAAGGCACGACGTGGTTCAACCGCATCGCCCATCAGGGTTGTGAACAGCTGATCGGCTGCAATCGCATCTTTAACGGTCACGCGCAGCATACGACGGCTTTCAGGATCCATGGTGGTTTCCCACAGCTGATCCGGGTTCATTTCACCCAAACCTTTATAACGCTGAATAGACAGACCACGACGGGACTCTTTCACCAGCCATTCCAGCGCCTGCTCGAAGCTTGCTACCGGCTGACGACGTTCACCACGTTCGATAAACGCATCGTCTTCGATAAGACCACGGAGCTTCTCACCCAGCGTACAGATACGGCGATATTCCGGACCGGTCACAAACTCGTGCTCCAGGGGGTAATCGGTATCAACGCCGTGAGTACGCACGCGCACAATCGGTTCGAACTGCTGCTGAGCGTTCTGCTGGACATCGAACTTCCACTGGCTGCCGTGCTGCTCTTTCTCGTTCAGCTCGGTTACCAGGGTGTTCACCCAGCGGGTAACAACCTGTTCATCGCTCAGATCGGCTTCCGTCAGGGTTGGCTGATAAATCAGCGCCTTCAGCAGCGATTTAGGATAACGACGCTCCATACGACCAATCATTTTCTGCGCCGCGTTAAACTCGGACACCAGACGCTCCAGCGGCTCACCGGCCAGTGCAGGGGCGTGAGAGTTCGCATGCAGGGTCGCACCATCAAGCGCGATCGCGATTTGGTACTGATCCATCGCTTCGTCGTCTTTGATGTACTGTTCCTGTTTGCCTTTCTTCACTTTGTACAGCGGTGGCTGTGCAATGTAGACGTGGCCACGTTCAACAATTTCTGGCATCTGACGATAGAAGAAGGTCAACAGCAGCGTACGGATGTGCGAGCCGTCGACGTCCGCATCGGTCATGATGATGATGCTGTGGTAGCGCAGTTTGTCCGGGTTGTACTCGTCACGGCCGATGCCGCAACCGAGCGCGGTGATCAGCGTTGCCACTTCCTGAGAAGAGAGCATCTTGTCGAAACGGGCCTTCTCTACGTTGAGGATTTTACCCTTCAGCGGCAGGATAGCCTGATTCTTACGGTTACGGCCCTGCTTCGCAGAACCGCCCGCGGAGTCCCCTTCCACAAGGTACAGTTCGGACAGTGCCGGGTCGCGTTCCTGGCAGTCAGCCAGTTTGCCTGGCAGGCCAGCTAAATCCAGCGCGCCTTTACGACGGGTCATTTCACGGGCTTTACGCGCCGCTTCACGGGCACGTGCCGCATCGATAATTTTGCCAACCACGATTTTCGCGTCTGACGGGTTTTCCAGCAGGTATTCGCTCAGCAGTTCGTTCATCTGCTGTTCAACCGCCGATTTCACCTCAGAAGAGACCAGCTTGTCTTTAGTCTGAGAGGAGAACTTCGGATCCGGTACCTTCACGGAGACAACCGCAATCAGGCCTTCACGGGCATCATCACCGGTGGCGCTGACTTTCGCTTTTTTGCTGTAGCCTTCTTTGTCCATGTAGGCATTCAGGGTACGGGTCATCGCCGCACGGAAGCCCGCAAGGTGAGTACCGCCGTCACGCTGTGGAATGTTGTTGGTGAAGCAGTAGATGTTTTCCTGGAAACCATCGTTCCACTGCAGCGCCACTTCCACGCCAATACCGTCTTTTTCGGTAGAGAAGTAGAAGATATTCGGGTGAATGGGCGTTTTGTTCTTGTTCAGATACTCAACGAACGCCCGGATACCGCCTTCGTAGTGGAAGTGGTCTTCTCTGTTGTCGCGTTTGTCACGCAGACGAATCGAGACGCCGGAGTTCAGGAACGACAGTTCACGCAGGCGTTTCGCCAGAATCTCATATTCGAACTCGGTAACGTTGGTGAACGTTTCAAGGCTCGGCCAGAAACGCACCATGGTACCGGTTTTGTCGGTGTCACCCGTAACAGCCAGCGGTGCCTGCGGCACGCCGTGCGTATACAGCTGACGGTGAATTTTACCTTCGCGCTGGATAACCAGCTCCAGTTTCTGCGACAGGGCGTTAACCACGGACACACCTACACCGTGCAGACCGCCGGAAACTTTATAGGAGTTATCATCGAACTTACCGCCTGCGTGCAGAACGGTCATGATAACTTCCGCAGCCGATACGCCCTCTTCCGGGTGAATACCGGTTGGGATGCCACGACCGTCATCGGTGACGGAGACGGAGTTGTCCGCATGGATCGTGACCACGATGTCTTTACAGTGACCCGCGAGCGCTTCGTCGATAGCGTTATCTACCACCTCGAATACCATGTGGTGCAGACCGGTGCCGTCATCCGTGTCGCCGATATACATACCCGGGCGCTTACGCACCGCATCCAGCCCTTTCAGGACTTTGATACTGGAGGAGTCATAAGAATTCGACATCAACGTTTCTCGCTCATTTCAACTTGGGTTAATCCGTTATTTTACCCTTTTCCACGGTAAACATCTTCGAATTTTCGTCCGACATGTCTATAACGTGTTCAGCGCTAATCGCACTGACGAAAACCTGTGACTGCGTGGCTTTTAAGCGGCTGGCAAGCAGCCCGCGCCGCGCGTCGTCAAGTTCCGAGGCAAAATCATCTATCAGGTACAGGCAGCGTCGCCCGCTCTCGCGGGTCAAAAACTCTCCCTGCGCCAGGCGCAGCGCACACATCAAAAGCTTGAGCTGCCCACGCGACAGCGTGTCTTCCACCGGCGCACCGTCGGCACGAATGCGGAAATCCGCCTTGTGCGGGCCATGTGCGGTGTAGGTCAGCATGCGGTCGCGCTCGAAATTTCTCTCTAACACTTCGGCATAATCTGTCTCTTTCTCCCAGCCGCGCTGGAAGGAGAAGGTGAGAGAGAATTCAGGTAAAAACTGTTTGCAGGTGTCGGCCATATCGTCGGCGATACCCGCGCTGTATTCGGCACGCCAGCGGCTGATTTGTTCCGCAAGGGGAATTAATTCCTTGTCCCACGGGCGCAGCTGGGCGTAGCGTGTCACCTGGCGCAGTGCAGCGTTACGCTGCTTAATCAGGCGCTTCAGGTTGCTCCAGGCATTAAAGAAACCGGCTTCGTTGTGAAAGCATCCCCAGTCAAGGAAGGCTCTTCTGTATTTGGGGCCGCCATTGAGTAAAGTAAACCCCTCCGGCGTAATCAGCTGCATCGGCATCAGCAGCGCGAGCTCAGCCACTTTGTGGCCGTCAGTACCGTCGATACGAACCTTGCTGTCGCCCTGCTTGTCTTTGGTCAGACCGATGGCCGTTTCACGCTCCTCGCCCTGCAAACGCCCGTGCAGAACAAAGGCTTCCTGTTCGTGGCGAATGACGCGGCCAATTTGCAGACTGCGAAACGCCCGTCCGTGGCCGAGCGTGTAGATGGCCTCAAGCACGCTGGTTTTACCGCTGCCGTTCGCGCCAACCAGGAAATTAAAGCCAGGGGATAAAGCGAGATCCGCGTTTTCGATATTGCGGAAATCTTTAATTAAAAGGCGCGTCAGTGACATATCTGGATTTCTTCGGGCCAGGGCGTAATCGGCTCAGCCCGTTTCAACGCGGACTGCACGCAGACCCTGGCGCGTACACGAAGTGCGAGACAGGGGCGAGCACAGCCCGGGTTGAAAAAGGCAAGTAAGATAGCCCGATAGCGTTCACTACAGCCTCATCGGCATGACAACGTAAGCCGCACTTTGGCTGGCCGCATCTTCAATCTGTACACTCGAAACGGAGTCGGTCAGCAGAATGCGAACGTTCTCGCATTTAAGCGCGTTCAGTACATCCAGCACATAACTGACGTTAAAGCCGATTTCCATCTCAGTCCCGGCATAGGTGACGTCCAGAATCTCTTCTGCCTCTTCCTGCTCCGGGTTGTTGGCGGTGATTTTGATCTGATTTTCGCTCACATACAGACGCACCCCGCGGAATTTCTCGTTAGAGAGAATCGCGGCGCGGGCAAAGGCCTGCTTGAGGCTGTCGCAACCGGCTTCCAGCGTTTTGTCCGGGTTCTTCGGCAATACGCGGCGATAATCCGGGAAACGACCGTCAACCAGCTTCGATGTGAAGACAAAATCACCCACGTGAGCACGGATGTTATTGCTGCCGATCTGCACGCGCAGTGGCGTATCACCACCGTCGAGCATACGCATCAGCTCAATCACCCCTTTGCGCGGTACGATCACCGAATGGTTTGGCAGCGAGTCGCCAATGGGCATGGAACAGACTGCCAGTCGGTGACCGTCGGTAGCCACGGTACGCAGCTCTTCACCTTCGGTTTCGAACAGCATGCCGTTTAAGTAGTAACGAACGTCCTGATGCGCCATTGAGAACTGCGTGGCTTCAATCAGACGCTTCATCGTTGCCTGCGGCAGGGTGAATTCAACTTCACTCTGCCAGTCGTCCAGGTTCGGGAAGTCCGCGGCAGGCAGCGTGGAGAGCGAGAAACGGCTGCGGCCAGAGCGCACCAGCATACGGTCGCCTTCCAGCTGCACGGCAATTTCAGCGCCTTCCGGCAGCCCGCGGCAGATATCAAAGAATTTACGTGCCGGAACAGTGGTCGCGCCCGCTTCATGCGGCTGAGACAGCGTAACGCGCGCGATCATTTCCATTTCCAGATCTGTGCCGGTCAGCGACAGCGTACCGTCCGCGACCTGAAGCAGCAGGTTTCCGAGAATTGGCAGCGTTGGGCGGCCACCTAATGGGCCACTCACCTGTTGCAGCGGTTTTAATAAATGTTCACGTTCAACGGTAAATTTCATAGCGTCACGATGATAATGTTCTGATTAAATTGGAAAAATCTTCTTTTATGTCGTGGCTTTCTTCGCGTAACTGCTCAATCTTACGACAAGCGTGCAGCACGGTCGTATGGTCACGGCCACCAAACGCATCGCCGATCTCCGGCAGACTGTGGTTGGTTAACTCCTTTGCCAGCGCCATCGCCATCTGACGCGGACGCGCCACCGAGCGGGAACGACGTTTAGACAGCAAATCTGCCACTTTGATTTTGTAGTACTCGGCCACCGTCTTTTGAATATTGTCGATAGTGACCAATTTTTCCTGCAGTGCCAGCAAATCGCGCAGCGCTTCACGCACAAAATCGATGGTGATCGCACGGCCGGTGAAGTTGGCATTGGCAATCACGCGGTTCAGTGCCCCTTCAAGTTCACGGACGTTGGAGCGCAGACGCTTGGCAATAAAGAACGCCACTTCACCCGGCAGGCGAATGTCGTTTTCATCGGCTTTCTTCATCAGGATCGCGACGCGGGTTTCCAGTTCCGGTGGCTCGATCGCCACGGTCAGGCCCCAGCCAAAACGGGATTTCAGACGATCTTCAACGCCGTTGATCTCTTTTGGATAACGATCCGACGTCAAAATGATCTGCTGATTACCTTCCAGCAGCGCATTAAAGGTGTGGAAAAACTCTTCCTGGGATCGTTCTTTGTTGGCAAAGAACTGGATGTCATCGATAAGCAGTGCGTCAACAGAACGGTAGTAGCGTTTAAACTCTTCGATCGCATTGTTTTGCAGGGCTTTTACCATGTCCTGAACGAAGCGCTCGGAGTGCATATACACCACTTTCGCATTTGGCTTACGCGCCATAATGCCGTTGCCTACCGCATGCAGAAGGTGCGTTTTACCCAACCCCGTGCCGCCATAAAGGAACAGCGGGTTGTAGGCACCACCGGGGTTATCTGCAACCTGGCGTGCCGCCGCGCGCGCCAGCTGGTTCGATTTACCTTCAACGAAGTTATCGAACGTGTGTTTAACATTGACGTTAGAACGGTAGGTTTGCTCTGCCGGAGCAGGCACGTTGTCCCAGCCCGAACGGGTCGCCGGAAGGGCGCGAGGTGCCGGAGCGGGGGCTGCCTGAGCAGGTATTGCCACATTTACCGTTTCACGCACGGTCTGCGTGACCGGTTTTGTTCCCACTTCAAAGCGTAGCTGTGGCGCATCGGATCCGCAGAAATCATTCAGCAGTCCATTGATGTTATTAAGGTATTTATCCCTTACCCAATCGAGCACAAAACGGTTTGGCGCATACAAAGCCAGCGTGTTATCGCTCAGTTCCGCCTGCAAGGGGCGGATCCACATACTGAATTCTGTGGCTGGTAACTCATCCTGCAATCGGGCAAGACACTGCTGCCAAAGCGAAAGTGACAC